>NZ_CP147403.1:0-367500 GCF_037201795.1 Metabacillus rhizosphaerae
CTTACCCATGGGCATATCCACGCTACAAAAAAATGCTAGCAAACTTCTGGACCCCATTTGAGATCAACATGGCCCAGGATATAAAACAATATCCCAATCTAACAAATGATGAAAAAGATGCATTTTTAAAAATCATTGGGCTTCTTGCTCTTCTAGATAGTATTCAAACTGATTATGCTGGAAAAGTCTCTGACTACATTACAGATTCCAGCGTCAATGCTTTAATGATTATTCTTGCTCAACAAGAGGTTATTCATAATCATTCCTATTCCTATGTACTCTCAAGTCTTGTTCCTAAGCAGATACAAGATGAGGTATTTGAGTATTGGAGAAATGAACCTATACTAAGAAAACGAAATGAATTTGTAACAGATGGGTATCAAGCCTTTTCTGAACAACCAAGCATTGAGAATCTGTTAAAATCAATCGTATATGATGTCATATTAGAAGGACTTTTCTTTTATTCAGGATTTGCATTCTTTTACAACCTTGCACGTAATCAGAAAATGGTTGCAACGAGCACAATGATTAACTATATCAACCGTGATGAACAAATACATGTCGACTTATTTGTTCAAATTTATAAAGAAGTTTTAAATCAATACCCTGACTATGATACAAAAGAACTTGCTACATTTGTAAAAAATACATTTATTAAGGCTGCTGAACTTGAGATTGAATGGGGAAAATTCATTATTGGAAATAAAATGGATGGGATTAATATGCAGGACCTTGAAGATTATATTAAGTTTTATGCAAATGTCCGATGCCATCAACTAGGCTATGACCGCCCTTTTGAGGGGTATCGAACAAACCCTCTAAAATGGATTAAAGCTTACGAAGAAGTAGATCTAGGTAAATCTGATTTCTTCGAACAAAAATCAAGACAATATACGAAAGTAAACCATGTAGATAATGGCTTTGACGATCTTTGATCACCATTTAGGAGACGGAGAGTGACTAATAAGGGTCTACGCCCGTAGTATTATGTCACTCTCCACTTCTTTACTCTTTGTCTTTTTCTTTATCAACTATTAGCTTAGCTTCACTAATTTCTTTATCTGTTTCTACCTTAATACTTTCTTCCACTCGGATTCGACCTTTTCCCATCAGAGTTCCCTCCTCCCGAAAGCTTACCTACATTATAAAAAAATCATTGTATATGTAAACATAACGAAAGTACTAAATTAAAAGAATTTTCTCAACAGTATATTATTTCTGTCTTATAGAATCTTCTATTTTCTACATTTTATTACAAACTTCAGTTTAGATTCTTTTACTTAGTGGTATGTAAAAGGAAAGTGGTTGAAACAACCATAATATTATAAAAAGCATTAAATTAAAGGATGGTTTTCAATGAGATTTACAAACTTGTCAGATGAAACTTTATTAGTAAGTTTTCGTGAAGCTTGCAAATTACAAATAAGCTCTGACTTTATTAGAATGCTAGAAAAAGAGATTAATGAGAGAGGACTTTCTCTTCCGAACGTCTTTTATAAACAGTTAAAGAAGATAGATTAGCTTTTTTATGGTTGACCATAGTTAAGGTGATGAGAGTTTACATCTTACACTCTCTAGGTCAACCATATATAAAAATCCTGAAATTACTTTATTTCACAATCATCACCGGACATTCAACACGTTTCGCAACTTTATGACTTACACTACCTAAAACCATTTCCTGTAAACCATTAAGACCACGACTTCCTACAACAACTAAATCAAAGTGCTGTTTATTTGCATACTTTACAATCTCTGGACCAGGCTCACCCTTAAGCAATTCTACCTTAAAATTCACACATTGTTTTCTTAGTATTTCCTCAGTTGGTCTTAGCTTCCTCAAACGCTTTTCTAGAACTGCTTCCTTGTTTCCTTCTGATAACATATCGCATTTAGATGTTGATCCATCGATTACATAAACGACTGTAATGATTGCATCTGGATTCATTTTTGCTATTTCAGACGCTTTAATGGCTGCACGTAATGCATGCATCGATCCATCTGTTGCTAATAATATGTTTTTGAACATGTTTCCCCTCTCCAAACCCTTTACTAATATTTTACAACAGCAATTGCTTCATTAATATAAACTTCCTTTTACAAATTTCTGCTTAAAACGGCGAATTTTAAAGATATTAAAAGAAAATAGATGATTAATACGCTTACATACGACTAACATAATTTATTATTCGGTGGTATAATCATGACCGTTAATAACGGACCCGACTTTCATGAGAGTTGAAAGTCACATATCTTTTCACACAAATTAATATGAAGAAAGAGGTGTTGTTTTGAACACACAAACATTAAAACAACAGTGGTTTGGGAACATACGCGGAGATATTCTCTCAGGTATTGTTGTTGCATTGGCACTAATTCCTGAGGCAATTGCGTTTTCGATTATCGCCGGTGTCGATCCAATGGTTGGACTGTACGCTTCATTTTGTATCGCTGTCGTAATTGCCTTCGTAGGAGGAAGACCGGGGATGATTTCAGCTGCTACAGGCGCAATGGCATTAGTTATGGTTACTTTAGTAGCTGACCATGGGCTACATTATCTTCTTGCAGCGACAATTTTAACTGGAATAATTCAAATTCTACTTGGCGTTTTAAAAGTGGGAAGGCTTATGAGGTTTATCCCTCGCTCTGTTATGGTGGGCTTTGTAAACTCACTAGCTATCCTAATCTTCAGTGCACAATTACCACACTTTATTGGTGAATCATGGGTAATGTACGCAATGGTAGCTGGCTCACTAGCGATCATTTATATACTACCAAGATTTACGAAAGTCGTTCCTTCACCACTTGTGGCAATCATCGTGATGACAATCTATGCAATTATGTCAGGAGTTTCGGTGCGCACTGTTGGAGATATGGGTGAATTAACGCAAGCTTTACCATTATTTTTAATTCCTCAGATTCCTTTTAACCTTGAAACATTGCAAATTATTCTACCTTATTCAATCGCTTTAGCTTTTGTTGGGTTACTAGAATCACTATTAACTGCACAAATCGTTGATGATATGACAGATACTGAAAGTGATAAAAACAGAGAAGCAAGAGGACAAGGTATTGCTAACATTGTAGCTGGTTTCTTTGGAGGAATGGCTGGCTGTGCGATGATTGGTCAATCTGGTATTAATATTAAATCTGGTGGACGCGGCCGATTATCTACACTTGTTGCCGGTGTTTTTCTAATGGTGCTAATTTTACTACTGAACAACATTTTAGTACAAATCCCGATGGCAGCTTTAGTTGGTGTTATGATCATGGTATCTATTGGTACATTTGATTGGTCTTCCATAAGAAAGCTAAGAGTAATGCCTATAACAGATTCTTCTGTTATGATTGTAACAGTTGTCACTGTTGTACTTACACATGATTTATCAAAGGGTGTATTAGTAGGTGTTTTACTAAGCGCAATCTTCTTTGCCGCTAAAATTTCAAAAGTACATGTCGAATCAAAACTTGATGAACAAAATCACAAAACATACAGTGTAAAAGGGCAATTGTTCTTCGCATCAGTTACAGATTTAGTATCAGGCTTTGACTTCAAAGAAGATATCCAGGAAGTTGTTATTGATTTTAGTCATGCACACTTATGGGATGATTCCGCCGTAGGAGCTATCGATAAAATCGTCCTTAAATTCAAACAAAATGGTACAAATGTTAGTATCTTAGGTCTAAATAAAGACAGTTCAACACTTGTAAAAAAACTTGCTGTTTACGATAAAGCAAATGCTAAAATGGCAAATCATTAATAAACTAATTTGAAAGAGCCTGATCAAGTTGATCAGGCTTATTTTGCTTTTAGGCCTCACAAAACGATTAAAAACACTCAGTTTTAGACCGAACGCTCCTTAGTTAATTTAATCCTTTGAAGAGTTGTCGCCAGATGTTAGGTCATCATTGGACAAAAGATGGTACGATTGCGTCAAGATTAATGCAGACCGATTTTCTTCTTTAGGATGTGGAACAACTTCTGCCTGAGCAAAAACCTCGTTATCATAAAATTCTTCATCTTTAGGGAACATTTTTTCATTCCTTTCTACTTTAGGCAATTACTATCGCTTACATTTTATCCATGTATTTGAGGCTTTATGTAAGAGATAGTATGGCACTTCATTTTTCATTATGGATCGAACCACTTATTATAAGCGGATAGAACCTGTTTAATCATTTATTGAACCATTTTCTTAGATAATTGAACCTCTTTTTCAAATAATTAGTCCATCTATTTCTTAAATTGAACCACAATTCTCATTTATTAAACCAACTGCAATTTATACCTCTCTTTTTATTGCGATTGACAATTTTCCTTGCGTAAACCAAAAAAGTTGAGAGGCATCATCCTCTCAACTTTTTAAACAGGTTGTTTTGTTAATTTTTCTTTCTCATGCTGCTTTCGATGTGTATCGGGAAGGGCATCACTTGAACTTCTTAAAGGTATTTCTTTTAAGAATAAAGTTAAAAAGACCGCTAGGATCATGATAATTGCTGCAGTCATGAACACACCAGATAATGCAAAACTCAATGAGTCCTGAAGCATACTTACAATCTTTTCAAAAAAGACAATCATTTCTTCCGGTAGGCTTTGTTGGATTTCCGCTAACTTCGCATGATCCAATAATAGTTGTGGATTTTGTAGCTCTGCCAGCTTATCTTGCATTTCAGGTGGTACAGCAGCTGCCTGCTTACTGACCTCTGCAAACGATTCAGCCATTTTGTCACTCATTCGCTGATTTAAAACTGTTCCCATTATTGCTACTCCAACTGTTCCTCCAACAGAACGGAATAGCTGTGAAGTTGCAGTTGCCACTCCTAAATAACGCTGATCAACAGCATTTTGCACAGTTAATGTAAAGACAGTCATTCCGACACCAAGACCAAGTCCTACTAATACTAAATAAAAAATCAATAACCACTGAGACGTTCCAGCATTCATTGTTGTAAATAAAAACATTCCAACTGTTGTTACAATTAAACCGATAATTGCTTGTAGCTTATATTTCCCTGTTTTCGTAATAATCTGCCCGCCAACGCCACTTGCAAAAACTAAACCTAATGTCATGGTCATTGTAATAAAACTTGAATGAGTTGCTGAAAATCCTAATACTCCTTGAACAAAATAAGGAATATACATAACACCACCAAACATCGCAACGCCAATTGCAAAACCGATAATATTTGAAATCGTAAAAATACTATTTTTAAACAAATAAAGCGGGAGAATTGGACTCTTTGCTTTTCTTTCTACTAAAATAAACAAAATCAATGAAAAAATAGCACTAGCAAATAAACTAATAATTTGCGTAGAATTCCAATCATATTTTGTACCAGCCCATGAAAATGCTAATAATGCAGGAACAATAGTAGTAGTTAAGAAAATCGACCCTAAATAATCGACAGACTCTCCTTCTTTCTTCTCCGCTTTAGGGAAAAGCTTCCATATTAGAATAGCAGCTACAATTCCTAAAGGTAAGAACACCCAAAATACCCATTTCCATTCTAAGTTATCAACAATATATCCACCAAGAGTTGGACCAAATACACTCGAAATTCCAAATACAGCCCCCATCGCTCCTTGCCAACGGCCACGTTCACGCGGTGCAAAAAGATCGCCAACAGCTGTAAAGGCTGTGGACATAATCATTCCTGCGCCAAATCCTTGAATACCTCGATAAGTAATGAGCTGAATAATATCCTTTGACAAGCCAGATAAAAAGGCACCAACCATAAAAATAAAGATCCCGATTAATATAAATGGCTTACGTCCATATATATCTGATAATTTACCAACTAAAATCGTTGTAATAGCTGATGTTAACATATAGATTGTAAAAACCCAGCTATAGTAATCTAGTCCTCCGAGGTCTGCAACGATCTTAGGGAGAGCATTCCCTACAATTGTTTGGTTAACCGCAGCAAAAAACATTGCGCCAATAATCGCAATCATAATTGTAATTTTTTCTTTCTGACTTAAATGCTCCAATATTCGTTCCCCCTTATTCTTTATTTATTCCTCATAATGTTAACTAAATGAAGTATTAATCGATTTAAAAAGTGGAGATCATCTGAATGATTCCCACTTTCGACAGAGCTTTTACCTATTCATTTGTAGGGTTTAAACTCTTATTAATTCTTCATACAACAAATACTTAACTTGAATAATATTTCACATACAAAAATAATAGCAATACTGATTATATTCTGATTCCCTCTAAAATGCAATAAGATATATTTACATTTGAGAAAAGCAAAAGCGCCTTGATCAGCCTCGGGCAATAAGATGATTTAGAATAGAAGGCGTTCTTTGCCTTCAATTCTAAATTAGCTAGACCCTAGAGAGGCTAGGGGCTGGAGCTGGACACCAAAACTAAGTACAAAATTTTTACTTTCTTAACTGTCAAAAAAGGCTTACCATAACGTAAGCCTTACATAAAATGTGCTATCATTAATTTGTCCGTGGAGCTTTAAACTTTTTCACTAAATAGTAAACTACAGCCATTAATAGTGCAAAGCTTATAATTGGTATGAGGTAAGGACGAGCAACCTCTTTTATATACATCCAATTACTCCCTAGCTCAATTCCTAAATATAAAAAGAAAAGTGTCCATGGGATCATCGCTGCAACAGTATATAAAGTGAATTTCCATATTGACATTTTTGCGATCCCAGCAGGTATACTAATTGCATGTCTTACTACTGGGATAAACCTTGCTCCGAATATAACACCAGAACCATACTTTTCAAACCAGGTCTCTGCTAAATCTAAATGGTGCTTTTTTAAAAGCAGCAATTTGCCATACTTCTCAAGAAAGGGCCTACCCCCGTAGCTACCGATCCAATATAAGATTAATTGAGCAATTGTTCCGCCAATTACACCTGCAGCAAATGCTCCTATAAAACCAACCCTTCCAAGCACAATTAAGTACCCACCATATCCAAGAACGATTTCACTCGGAATGACCTCAAGCATTAGCCCTAGTGCTATACCTACATATCCAAGACCTGTTAGCCATTCTAATATGTTCATAATCGCTTGCTCCATTTGTTCACACCCTTACCTTTTTAAAGTCCATGCATATCTTGTCCTTATAAAAGGTATGAAGAAGTATAAGAAATTAGCCCAAAAATGGACCAAATTATGTTATGTAACCTAAAAAAACTCTGTAGGATACGTTCTCCACAGAGCTGCAACATCATTAATGAATATCCTTTTTCTTAAACCTTCCGCCTCTCACCTCTGCAATATTTGCAACTGCTAAAAACGCAGAAGGATCTAAGTCTTCAACTATAGATTTTAATTTCGCTTCCTCTAGTCGAGTAATGACACAGAAAATAACCTTCTTATCATCTCCTGTATACGCGCCTTCTCCATTAAGGTATGTTACTCCACGGCCTAATCGAGCTAAAATAGCGTCTCCAATCTCACGATATTGCTCACTAATTATCCATGCAGATTTTGATTCATCAAGTCCTTCTAGAACAATATCAATTGTTTTAAATGCTACAAAATAGGCGATTAACGAATACATTGCTCTGTTCCAGCCAAAGACAAAGCCCGCGCTTCCTAAAATAAAAATATTAAAAAACATAATGATTTCACCAACAGAAAAAGGTAACTTCTTATTCGCAAGGATTGCTAAAATTTCAGTTCCATCTAACGATCCTCCATAACGAATAACTATTCCTACACCGACTCCAAGAATAATCCCGCCAAAAACAGTTGCTAGAAGAATATCTTCAGTGAATGCTGGAACTGGGTGAAATAATGCTGTCGCTATTGATAACACGGTAATTCCAAACAAAGTCGATAAAGCAAATGTCTTTCCAATTTGTTTATAACCAATGAAGAAAAATGGAATATTTAATAGGAATATAAACAAACCAAGACTCATTCCTAGTAGATGGGATAAGATAATTGATATTCCAACAATTCCCCCATCAATAACCTTATTTGGGACTAAAAAAATCTCTAAACCAACTGCCATTAAGACAGCACCAATAAAAATGAAAAAAGCTCTTTTAAATATTTTCGCTTTCGTTAAACCCTGATGTTTTTTTATTTCCTTTTGTACTACCATCGGAATTTCTGTCATAAATGTCCCCCTTTTATTCAAATTTTCTTTCTATCTATTAAGGAGAAAATATCTACTTATTTAAAGTATTATTACTCTATTATAACGTAACCATAGTGAATAGTGGACTAAAACGCTTAAAGCAAAGCAAACTGAGAATTTGATTCCACAAAAAACTTGGATTTGTTCATTTTCGAACAAACCCAAGTTTTTGCTGTTTTTTAAACACACTATTTTCTTGACCTTTTCTCGTTATGGTTTTTTTCAGCTAAATCATTTCCAAAGTCCTTGTCTGTATTGATTGCGTCACTTGCCTTTTTCATTTTCTTTTGTTGATTTTTGTGACTATCTCTTTCAGCCATATTAATTAGCCCCTTTATAGTTTAGTTTATTGACTAGCATTAAAAAATAGTATGGCCATATTTTTAAAAAATCATTATGTTTAGGCCTTATAATTTTGAAGTGGTCCTCCCTTAATAAGGATCTGCATCGTGACCCTTATCCACAGCTGTTTTAGTTGCTTGATTCCCGTTTTTGTTTCCAAGAGGTTTTTGACTTGATCCTTCCTTAGAAGCGTGAGCCAAACCTTCTCTTAATAGGCGACCGTACTCTTCATCAGCTTCTTCAGCGAGAGCAACCATTTTATCTTGAATTCTTTGGTCACATTTAGAAAGATCTCCTACTAGGTTTGAAATGAGTTCATCTTTTTCCCATTGCTCAAATCTACGATATGTTTCACCCGCTTGTTTTGTATTACTTTGGCGATCAATTGACTCACGGACTAGGTTCCCTTCGACTTTCGGAGTATGCTCTTTTCCATATTGTTTAGCTTCCTTTAATCCACCCAATATTGATGGCTCATAGTTAATATGAGGGTTTTGGTTAGGTGCGCGGTCTACTTTGTATTGCATTTGTCCCCCGCTTTGATTAGTCGTTACTCGTTTTTTAGGAGCATTAATTGGCAGCTGTAAGTAATTTGAACCTACTCGATAACGTTGAGTATCAGAATAAGAGAACGTTCGACCTTGAAGCATTTTATCATCAGAGAAATCAAGCCCATCAACAAGAACCCCTGTACCAAATGCAGCTTGTTCGACCTCTGTAAAATAATCTTCAGGGTTTCTATCTAACACCATTTTCCCTACTGGTAGCCAAGGAAACTGATCTTCCGGCCAGAGTTTTGTATCATCAAGAGGATCGAAATCCAATTCAGGATGCTCATCATCGCTCATAACTTGGACAAGCAACTCCCATTCAGGATAGTCGCCACGCTCAATTGCTTCATATAAATCCTGGGTAGCATGGTTAAAGTTTTTTGCTTGAATTTCCCCAGCTTCCTTTTGTGTTAAGTTTTTAATCCCTTGCTTTGGTTCCCAGTGATATTTTACAAGAACCCCTTCACCTTCATTATTTACCCATTTATATGTATTAACGCCAGACCCCTGCATCATACGATAGTTAGCTGGAATTCCCCATGGTGAATAGACAAAAGTGACCATATGGAATGTTTCGGGAGAGTTACAGCAAAAGTCAAAAAACCTTTCACTATCTTGAATATTCGTAACCGGATCTGGTTTAAAGGCATGAATCATATCAGGGAATTTTATCGCATCGCGGATAAAGAAAATTTTCAAGTTATTCCCAACTAAATCCCAGTTTCCATCTTCAGTATAAAATTTAACAGCAAACCCACGAGGATCACGGAGCGTTTCTGGAGAATGCCCCCCATGGATAACAGATGAAAAGCGGACAAAAACAGGAGTCCTTTTTCCCTTTTCTTGAAATAATTTGGCACGGGTATATTTCGAAACATGCTCGTTTCCTGCTGTTCCATAAGCTTCGAAATAACCATGCGCACCAGCACCACGTGCATGAACAACACGTTCAGGAACACGTTCTCTATCAAAGTGGCTTATTTTTTCAATAAAATCGTAATTTTCCAACGTTGCAGGACCGCGATTTCCGACAGTTCGTATATTTTGATTATTTGTTACAGGATGCCCCTGCCTATTTGTTAGGGTATCTTCGTTTTCTTCATTCGTATTTTGATTTGCTTGATTTGATTGATCCATTATCATCCTCGACCTCCTCAGTATGTAAGTAAACATTGGGATTTTATGGTTTATTATATTTTCATATTTACTTTCTCCCCTTTTCAGTAAAATATTCCAGTAATTAAAAAGGGGACAGTCCCCCACTGCTTTAAAGCAGTGAGGGACTGTCCCCAAAAAATATTACTTATCCGCTGGAAAAACCAACCCAATTTGTTTTCTAGTATCCTCTAATATTTTTGCTGTTATTAAGGAATTTTGGTGTGAATTCATTTCTGATTGCTGCTTTTTATGAGTAATTAATTCAACGAATTCTTTTGCCTCATAATACATGCTGTCTAAGTCTTGAGTTCTTGTTATGTCTTCAACCGTTCCATCTTTATACTGAATTTTCACACTTTGAGGTGTATTCATTTGATCGATGATGATGCTACCATTCTCACCTTGTATTTCAGAAGGCACATATGAGTTTGTAATCTTAGAATACATAATAACTGCATCCATCTCCTCATACGTTAGCAGGATACTCCCCTCACCATCAACACCCGACTCAAGCATATAACTTGAAGCCTGAATTTGCTTTGGCTCACCAAATAATGTTACAGCAGGGTACACACAATAAATCCCAATATCCATTAATGCACCATTGGAAAATTCTGGATTGAATGCATTTAAAACGATACCTTCTTTATATTTATCATAGCGAGAAGAGTATTGACAATAGCTAGCAAAATAGCGACGAATCTTGCCAATTTTATGTAGATTTTCTTTTATTGCTAAAAAGTTTGGTAGTAAAGTTGTTTTAAGAGCTTCCATTAAGACAACAGAATTTTCATTAGCAACCTTAATCATTTCACTAATTTCCTTCGTATTGGAGGCCATTGGCTTTTCACAAATCACATGCTTCCCATTTTTCATGCATAATATTGCTTGAGAAGCATGAAGTGAATTTGGGCTAGCAATATATACTGCTTCAAATTGGTTGCTACTAGCAAATTGTTCTAAATCAGTATATGTATGTTCAATATCATATTTGCCGGCAAACTCCTCCGCCTTTTCACTTGTTCTAGAATAAACAGCTGTGAGTGAAAAGCCCTCAACTTTACTAGCAGCTTGAATAAAGCTTTCTGTAATCCAGTTAGTTCCGATAATACCGAATCGAACCATGTTTTATCCCTCCATATATACTTTATTTCTATTGGACAGTATATCTTTTTTTTGAATAAAGAAAAAGGGAAGTATTATCTTTTTGTAAATTTATTATTATTTCAATCCTTTTTATAATTAAATAACTGAAAATATGTCATAATAGATAATTGAGTTAACATGTACATCATTTACATATATATTGAATCGAAAAGTAGCAAAGGAGACAATTAGTATGAAAAAATTAATTGCAATTGACTTAGATGGAACATTGTTATCATCTAACATTGAAATTTCTGAGGAAAACGTTCAAGCTATTCAAAAGGCTCAAGAAGCAGGTCATGTTGTCATGATTTGTTCTGGCCGTGCACCAGAGGATATAAAAACAGTTATCGCTCAAACTCCACTTAAATGTCCTGTTGCGGGAAGCAATGGTACAATGGTGCTTGCAGACAATAAGTTATTAAGCCAAATTTCTATAGATAAAAATAACGTAAAAAGTGTTGCTAATATTCTTAATGAAAAAAAATACCCATTCAAAATTTATTCAAGTCAAGGTATATTTGTTGCTTCAACCTGGACTGAGCGCATGCTTGCATTCTTAGAACAAAATCAAGAAGTAAGTAAAGGCTTAACACCAAAGGAATATAAATTTATGACTGAACAACCCAAAGAAACAGATTCTATTAAAATATTCGATCACATTGACGACGTTTTAAATAAAGAGAATATAGCTATTCAAAAATTCTTTATCCCAACCATTTCTGGAAAAACTGAACTCATTTCCACACTAAAAGAAATTGATGGTATTTCAATTACAACTTCAGGTCCATTCAATATCGAAATTATGGACACAAATGGACATAAAGGCAATGGTATCAAAGTAATGGCTGAGTACTTTAATATTCCTATCGAAAACACGGTCGCAATCGGTGATAACTTCAATGATGTTCCAATGCTAGAAGTAGCTGGTCTTTCAGTTGCGATGGGAAATGCTGATCCGTCTGTAAAAGACATTGCTGATGTTGTAACCTTAACAAACAATGAACATGGTGTTGCTCACGCTATAGAAAAGTATGTATTAACAAATAACTAAACTATAACGAAACAAGAACTCTTCTTCCTCAAAACGAAGTAGGGTCTATAGTGAAATTTGAAGCTAATTTTGGTCGCTTATATTTTTTCTTATATCCAACACATTCCCTTCATACTAAAAGCTAACAAGTTCAACTAAGACTTTGTTAGCTTTTTTAACTTCTAATTTAAACACTTTCACTAAAGAAATAACATTTACACGTTGTCTATTACCTTTTCTGAGTCACCGGCGTCCAGATTATAAATCATATTAAATAGTCGATTGGAAAGAAAAAACATAAAGAGATGGATTGGAAATAGTAGGTATACGGTTTGTTTGTTTTTGAAAACATTAAATCGATATAAAAGATAATCCAATATTGTAATAAAGAAAATTCTGAGGAGCTGAGAATATTTAAATCTAATTTTATATGTTATCAATAATATTGCCGATATCATTAAAGAGTAACACGGAATAATAATAAAGTGCTCTTTCCAAGTATGAACCATTCCTAGGCCTAATTTAAACCTCCTACTGAAAACTGAAAGTATAAATAGAACATTCACACTAATAGAAGTAAAAGATAAATATGAGGTGATACCCTGTGCAATCGGGTTTTTCCCTTTTAATAGCCGATGCCAAATGTCACTCACATTAAAAAATAGGAGCAAAAAAAAGAAAGTATAGAAAGTTTCCCACCATCTTTTCCTAAAGATCTTCCAATGAATAAATAACCGCTCTATTAGGCTGAAATAAATGGTAAATAAAAGCTTCCACTTCCAGCCCAAACGAAAAGCTGTAATTGTCGTACCTATGATTGGTATATATATTGCCTGTGAAAATACGGCACCTAAAATATTATCCAATTCTCGATTCTTTAAGATATTGGGCTTGTATGTATATCCCTGGAATAAATTAAGGACAAAATATTCAAAGAGATAGGCAAATCCAATGTTTGACAATAATAATTTACGGTAGATTTTGTCTCTTTTTTTATAAAAAGTAAAGGCTAAAATAAGCGCATGGACGATTAATAGCACAACAAATGGTACTGATTTATTTTTTATCTTTCTCTTCAATCTCATTTTCGCAATCCTACTCCTATTAACTAGATAGTATTTATCTTTCGTATTTCTGTAATAATTATGCAGGATGCCTTTAACCCAAATGAAGACAAATTGTGCGGTCAAAACCTCTCAATTCATTAAATCAATTTTTTTTGATTTAATGAATTGACAAATGAAAATATTGGAGATATAGTTAAATCATCAAAAAAAATTGATTAAGAAAAGGTGTTTTCATGAATCAAAATATTAACCAACAGGATGTGTCATTAGAAAATGTTTTTGAGACATATGAAGTCAAGTTTAAAGCAATTGCAGATAAAAAAAGACTACAAATTATGAATCTCCTAACACAAAAAGGGGAAATAAACGTTAATGATTTAGCTCCAATGGTAAACATGACACAATCAAAGTTATCGTACCATTTAAAAATACTCTTAGATGCAAACCTTATCATAAGAGAAACAAGAGGTACATGGAATTATTACAAACTTAATCTAGATGAAGTTAACCACTTATTGTCTGCAGAACTCTGTTGTTTATTTAGACCTACTTGCTGAAAGAACAAGACTGATCGACTTTTGCGGTCAGTTATTCCTAATCTTTACTTCTTTTATCACCTAATGCCTTAGACTTCCGAGAACCTTTCTGTCAGGTTAATGTTGAGTAAAATTTTTTAGAGATAACATCAATTTTTTTTGATTAATATATCAAAATTATTTGTTTTAGGAGGAGAAGTAATGTTTAATGATTATGAATTCTATATGCTTTCAAAATTAAAACAAGCAGAAATGGTGATATTTGCTAACGAAAGTAAATTATTATCCTCAATAAAGGACAAGAAAAACACTTTAAACGCTCATGTAAAAACTAAACATAATAATTCAACAATTTGCTGTGAAACAGCTTGTTGCTAAAAGAAGGTGAATAAAGATGTGGATCGAGCTAGTTAATAACTTTATTTATATTGCATTAGAATTAACAGTTTTATTTGTCGCCATTTCCTTTCTCATTAGTCTTTTACAGGGATATATTCCTTACGAAAAAATCGAGAAAAAGTTGGCAGGTAAAAATAGATTTTTAGCTGCACTAGCAGCGATTGTATTTGCCTTTATTACACCCTTTTGTTCATGTTCCACTATACCGGTAGTTGTAAATATGCTGAAAAAGAAGATGCCTTTTGGGATTGTGATGATCTTTTTATTTGCATCGCCAGTATTAGACCCCACGATTCTAACAATTATGGGTGTTATGCTAGGCTGGAAAGTAACGATTATATACACAGTTGTTACAAGCATTTTTTCAATCGTGATTGGATTTACTCTAGAAGCATTTGGATTCGAAAAATATGTAAAAACTGTAGTCATGACTGGATATGAAGAAAACAACAAAAAGTTTAATTTTAAACTAGCCTTTAAAGAAACAATGGACCTAATGAAAAGCGTTTATCCTTATTTAATTATTGGTGCAGCAATTGGAGCGATCATTCATGGATTAGTTCCAACTGAATGGATTTCAACTGTTTTCGATGAGGGTCATTGGTGGTTAATTCCGATTGCAGCAATCATCGGAATTCCGTTATATATTCGACTTTCAAGTATGATTCCTATCTCGCAAATTCTTATTATGAAAGGGATGGCGTTAGGTCCTGTAATGGCCATGATGATTAGCTCCGCAGGTGCTAGTTTACCAGAAGTCATTTTATTGAAATCAATCTTTAAAAAAGAATTAGTTGTTACCTTTGTATTATCGGTGATAACAATGTCCACGATTTCAGGTTTTATTTTTTATCTAATTTAAAGATATGGAGATGATCTTATGTTAAGTTTTTTTAGAAAGGGTTTTAAAAAGGATTCAAATTGTTGTAACATTCAAATCGAAGAGGTAAAAAAAGAAGCGTCTAGTGTAAATGAGGACAAAAAGAAAGTGTGCTGTTCGACAGAGGGGAAAAATTAGTCCTAAAAATTTACTGATTAATAACTTAGAAAGGTCTTCTTAAAAAGGGACCTTTTAGTGTATTTAAAGGATGCCGCAATTGGCAATTAGTATGTAAAAGCAAACTTTACGTGTAACTATTTATTTAGTGAAAGAGAATGGTAGGTGTAGATGGGTGATTATTATTGCATTATTTCTTTTAGCAGGAATAGCGGAAATTGGTGGGGGTTATCTAATTTGGTTGTGGTTACGTGATGGGAAACATGTTTTTTATGGAATAGCTGGTGGTGTGGCTTTAGCATTATACGGAGTGATAGCCACCTTTCAATCATTTCCATCATTCGGAAGGGTCTATGCTGCGTATGGTGGAGTTTTTATTGTTCTTTCTGTACTTTGGGGATGGGGAGTGGATAAGAAAACACCTGATACATACGATTGGATTGGAGCAGTAATTTGTTTAATAGGAGTCTCAGTAATGCTCTTACCGTCAAGGCAATAACAAAAGCGCACGCGCGCCCTTGATCAGGGACATAAAAAGAGCACTCCAAAAGAGATAAAGTGCTCTTTTTTATGTCACTTTACGGTAACTCCCGCTTTTTCTGTTATTCTCCAGTTTTTGCGAAACGTTCAATTCTTTCTCCAACTTCATCACGAACACGTTGGAAGAACGCCCATTTTTCTTCTTCTGTTCCTTCAGCTTTAGCAGGATCATCAAAGCCCCAATGAACACGTTTGATGTGTGGAGGAGTAACTGGGCAATTATCTGCTGCATGACCACAAAGTGTAACGACTAAATCAGCATTATTTAAAATTTCTGGATCAATTACATCCGATGTTTGATTCGAAATATCGATTTCTACTTCGTTCATTGCTTTCACCGCATTTGGGTTTAGTCCATGAGCTTCAAGTCCTGCACTTTTCACTTCCCACTCATCACCTAAATGTTTTTTCGCCCAACCTTCTGCCATTTGGCTTCTACAAGAGTTTCCAGTACATAAGAAATAGATTGTTTTTTTAGACATGTTAATTGCTCCTTTTTAAATAAGATTAATGGATGATAAGTAACCAAATATATAGACCAACAAGTGTAATAAACAATGTCGGGATGGTTAAGATAATTCCAGTTTTAAAGTAAGTACCCCAAGAGATTTTCACATCTTTTAATGATAGAACATGTAGCCATAATAAAGTGGCAAGTGAACCTATCGGTGTAATTTTCGGTCCTAAATCAGAACCGATCACATTTGCATAAATAAGAGCTTCTCTAATGACACCACTTGTATTTGTATCAGAGATCGCAAGTGCATCAATCATAACTGTTGGCATGTTATTCATAACAGATGATAAGATAGCAGCGATAAAGCCCATTCCTACTGTTGCAGCAAATAAACCTTGATCAGCTGTCACTTGGATTAAATCTGCTAAAACATTTGTTAATCCAACGTTTCGTAAACTGTAAACAACGACATACATTCCGATTGAGAAAAACACAATTGCCCAAGGTGCCCCTTTTATGACAGTCCTTGTGTTTACAGCAGGACTTCTTTTTGCCATATAGAGAAAGAAAATAGCAACTATACCTGCAATAATCGATACAGGAATTCCGATGAATTCACTTGCAAAATATCCAACAAGTAAAATGCCCAAAACAATCCAAGACAATTTGAACATCTTTTCATCACGAATAGCTTCAACAGGTTTTTTTAATTGAGATATATCGTAATTACTAGGAATGCTCTTTCGGAAAAAGAGAAATAAAACCAAGATACTTGCACCTAAAGAGAATAGATTTGGAATAATCATCCTAGATGCAAACTCAACAAAGCCAATGCCAAAAAAGTCAGCTGATACGATGTTAACTAAGTTACTTACCACTAATGGAAGTGATGTTGTATCGGCAATAAATCCACTTGCTATAATAAATGGAAAGACCATTTTTTCGCTAAAGTTTAAATTACGTACCATTGCAAGTACAATTGGTGTAAGAATTAATGCTGCACCATCGTTCGCAAAGAATGCCGCAACAATTGCTCCTAAGATACTTACATAAACGAACATTTTAATACCGTTTCCTTTAGCAGCTCTAGCCATGTGTAAAGCTGACCATTCGAAAAATCCAATTTCATCTAATATGAGAGAAATAATGATAATTGCAATAAATGCTAACGTGGCGTTCCATACAATTGATGTCACATCAATAACATCTTTAAAATCAACCACACCTACAATAAGAGCTAAAATGGCACCACCACATGCAGACCAACCGATGGAAAGTCCTTTAGGTTGCCAAATAACTAGTGTAAGTGTAAGTAAAAAGATGACTGATGCTAAAATGATTGATGTCATTTGTTAAATCCTCCATTTATTCACACGAGATTCGTAATCCTTGCTCCTCTAATTCTTTTATTCGATAATCTTGGTTAGGAAGGTATTCAAGTAAATTTTGAACTAGTGAATAGTAATCACTATTTTTATTTAACGAGTAGATGATCCACTGCCCTCTTCTCGTTTCTTTCACAATCCCTGCATCTTTTAGTTTACGAAGATGTTGACTAATTGCCGGCTGACTTGCTTTAAAGATTTCAACAAACTCACAAACACAACAATCATTTGAATCTAACATTTTCACCATTGTTAGTCTTGTTTTATCACCTAAAAGCTTTAGAATTGTTGCAGCCTTTTCTATTTCAATCGTAGTTTCTAGCATTTCATACACCTCCAATGATTATCCGTATATTACTATATAATAATTCACTTATATATTCAATAGAAAAGATGTGTTTTTATTATTAGAAGCATCTTCTTAATTTATGCAGATAGACTGCTATAATTTTATACCATTAAAAAAGCCACTGAAATCTCAGTGACTCTCTCCACTTATAGATATTTTCTAGAAATACTTTTACCATCATACGTAAACAACACTGGCTTATCCTCTAGTACACTTTCCATATGAACTGGTCGCCCCCATAGCTGATACACATAAGGTAGAACCTTCTCCAAATACTTAAGATCCAACTCAATATCTTCAAACCAATGTTTTAAATAAAGCTCATTATTTTTCAAGTAGTCTCCATCATTTACAGTAATGTATGGAAATCCACCATTGACACGCATACTTACGAGCTGGTCTCGGACCGCTTCCCACTCTTTATCAACAATTTTATAATCACGCCCCTGTTTCTGGAACAAATACATATCTTCTCGCATGACAAGGTCCTTCGTTAAATAATTACGAATAAACGATATATCTGATTCAACTTCACGTACTTCAAACATTTTGTCTCGACCAGATCCTGGTGTTGCCCCAAACATTTTCATCTCTTCTGTTGGGTTGTTGTAGCGCTCCTCAATATCTTCAAAGATTTTTAATCCTAAATAGTAAGGATTAATACTAGTTTTAGATGGCTGAACAACACCTGCGTTTAATTTTGCAAATTCGATTGATTCATCAGATGTTAAATCAAGCTCACGGATGATCCGTTGATGCCAATACGAAGCCCAGCCCTCGTTCATGATTTTTGTTTCTAGCTGTGGCCAAAAATACAGCATTTCTTCACGCATCATCGTTAATATATCACGCTGCCAATCCTCTAGCTCACGACTATATTCCTCGATAAATAAGAGAATATCTTTTTCTGGAGATGGTGGAAGTTTACGTTTTTTCTTTTTAATTGAACGATTTAGATCTTGTTTTTGATCAAGCTTCCAAAGGTCATCATAAGGTGTGATTGTTTTCATCTCTTCTTCTTCGATATCAATATCATCAATTGTCCATGCAAGTTTCGGACGTACTAGTGAGGGATCAATATGCTCTTGAATAGAAAGAACAGCATCCAAAAATGTTTCTACTTCATGTCTTCCATACTCAATCTCATAATTTTTAATTCGTTCTGCTGTTGCTGCCATGCTTTCAACCATTTCTCGTTTTGTATTACTAAAACGAGCGTTATTTTTAAAGAAATCACAATGCGCTAATACATGGGCGACAATTAATTTATTTTGGATCAGGGAGTTTGTGTCTAATAAGAAGGCATAACAAGGATCAGAATTAATGACTAGCTCATAAATTTTACTTAATCCAAGATCATATTGGAGCTTCATTTTATGAAATTGTTTACCAAAGCTCCAGTGTGAGAACCTTGTTGGCATACCATATGCGCCAAATGTATAAATAATATTAGCAGGACAGATTTCATACCTCATTGGGTAAAAGTCTAGCCCAAATCCTTTTGCAATCTCAGTTATTTCACCAATTGCATATTCAAGGGCCTTTTGATCAGCATCTTTCATGGTCTCCCCCCTAAGCTATTCTTAACATAGTGTATGAGCGGTATTAGCGAAACATGAGGTTGTATTTTTTATATAAAAAAGTTTTTATCTTAAAAAATGAAAAATAACAAAATGAAAACCCTCCAACATGCATCTAAATCAACATGGGAGGGTCTCGTTATTATTTCATTTGCAGAACTTTTTTTCGTTCAAGCAATTGATTGAAATGCTCATAGCCAATACTTTTAGATCCAATGTAGTTATTTGCAGATTCTCCATAAAATCCATGAAAATCAGATCCGCCTGTTTGAATAAGATTCAATTTCTCAGCAATAGTTCTTGCTTTAATTTCATCTTTATTATCGTGCAATGGATGTAATACTTCTATTCCTTCAAGGCCTGCACGGGCCCACTCATCGACAGCTGAAAAATTATCAAATTGTCCAGGATGGGCTAGGACCGGGATTCCTCCCGCTTCTTTAATCACGCGAATGGCATCTAATACGTCAATGTAATCAATTGAAACAAAGGCTAACCCTTTTTCCTGTAAAGTTTCCCCTCTTTTAAATAGCTTTTGATATAGATCACCATAGATTTTGTCCGTATAGCCTTTGTTTAATAATGCATGCATAATATGTTGTTTATACACCCCAGTTCCATCCTCGCATAGGGCATTAACCTCTTCCCATGTAATATCATATCCAGCATTTTTAATCAGTTTCACCATTTGCCATGATGCCTCATGCCTTTTGGCTACTAATGGTCCGCACAATTCAGCTATCGATGGATGGTTAGGAGTAATATACAAACCTAATATATGTGCACGTCTGTTTCGCTCGTAATCATAAGCAGAAATCTCGATTCCGGGAATTATTTCTACGCCTAAGGTTTGTCCAATTTGGATGGCTTGAAGAAGACCTTTTGTTGTATCGTGATCTGTAATGGCTAAATGCTTAACACCTTTGTCTTTAGCAAGCCCAATGACTTCCTCAATTGAAAAAGAATTGTCCGATATATTTGTATGACAATGTAAATCGATCATATGTAGATCAGCTCCATTAGAAAAATTTTCAAACAACCATTTTTTTGTTCAAGACACCATTTTCCAGATGGTAATGTGAGTCTACAACCGATTCCATAAATTCAAGATCATGAAAGATACCAATCATACTCGTTCCTGACTGTTTGAGCTGTTCAATCATTTCTTTTACTGATCGTTTTGATGCCTCATCTAATGAAGCAGTTGGTTCATCAAGCAACAATAACTTGGGTTTTTTCACCATTGCTTGAGCTAAATTTAACCGAAGCTTTTCTCCACCACTGAATGTCTTTGGAAATGAATCCCACAATGATTCTGGTAAACGAAAATGAGCCAACATATTTTTTGCCTTTTCTTCTGCTTCATATGCACTAACTCCCATTTCTAAAATGGCGTCCATGACAACTTCTAAAGCAGTCACTCTCGGCATCACATTAAGGAATTGAGAAACATATCCTATTTCCTTTTTACGTAATGCGATCATTTCACGCTCGGTAGCTGTGACAAGATCAATTGACCCATATTGATCAGAGTGAAAAATGAGTTTTCCTCCTGTCGGTAAATATGTACGGTAAATTGTTTTTAATATTGTTGATTTTCCTGCACCGCTTTTTCCTGTAATTCCGATAAATTCGCCCTCATTCAAATCAAAACTAATATTCTTACAGCCTACTACATGTTCCCCATGTAAATAATGCATAATGAATGTCTTTTCTAATTCCTTCATACTTAGCAGCTCTGCCATTTATTTCCCTCCTTTTTAACTACTTTACGAATATTTCAAAATGAAATTCTCTATATTATTGAGATCACTAAATCGTTCTTCAATCAGTCTTCTATCCCAATTCCACCATTCTATTCTCATAAGCTTGTCTGCTACTTCCTCTGAAAACCGCCTTTTAATTGGCTTTGCAGGCACACCAACAGCAATGGTATAAGCAGGGACATCTTTTGTGACAACTGATCCTGCACCAATTACAGCGCCTGTTCCAATCGTGACTCCTGGCATAATAATCGCTCCATGACCAATCCATACATCATGTCCCACATTAACATGATGTTCTCTTCGCCAGTCAAAAAAATCAGTATCGTCATGATCTGCCAGATCATATTGAGTTAATCGATAAGTAAGATGATGTTGTGTTACTCTCCACATTGGATGATTCACTGGATTTATTCGAACATGAGAAGCAATTGAACAAAACTTTCCAATAGATGAATATATAATCTCTGCATCTCCTGCAGTGTAACTATAATCTCCAAAATATGATTCTTCTATTTTGGTATTTGGACCAATTTCAGTCCACTCTCCTATGAAACTATTTTCTACTTGTGCACTGGGATGGATTGTTGGTTTTACCCCTAATTGCTTTATCATATGACATAATCTCCTTCTTACACTCTTCCGCCAACAGTTAGCGGCATTTGATAGTTCATTTGACAAACTACGTTCCCATTAACAAGTACTGTCTGTAGCACTGGACGTGACTGCTCCTCGCTCACAATAAGTAAATCAGCTTTTTTTCCAACTTCAATAGAACCGACCTCATGATCAATATATAAAGCTTTTGCAGGGTTCAATGAAACCATTTTGATTGCTTCATAGATTGGAGTGCCTTGACTATGTAATTTAAAAGCTGCATGCAGTAATGATGATGGATAATAATCTGAGCATAAAATATCGACAAGTTTATGTTCTAATGCTTCCATCGCTGAAAGATTATTACTATGGGATTTGCCAAGCAAAGCATTAGGTGCACCCATCACAATAAATAGTCCCATTTCTTTTGCCTTCTTCGCTATTTGAAGCTCAATTGGAAACTCGCTAATTGTTGCATTCCATTCTTTTACAACCTCGAGTTTTTCTAATGTGTCATCATCATGTGATGCAATAGGAATTCGATGTTCATGTGCTAAATCAGCCAATTCCTTTACTACATGCTCCTCTAACTTAACTTGTTTTCTACTATGCTCAATAATTTCCATTGCTTCTTCTTCAGAAAAACGACGGTGGACAATTAATAGCTTTTTATGAATTTCAATATCACGAAATTGTCCTTGTCCAGGAGTGTGATCCATAAAAGAAAGCTGATCGATTTTCTGTTTTTTTATCAATTCCTTTACCTCATTGACTGCACTTAAATTTGTAATCTCGTACCTTAGATGAGTCTTATGACGAATAAGATACGCTCCTTGTGACAATCGATTAATATCTTCTATAACTGATAAAACTGTTTTATTTTGTCTTACAAACTTTTTTGCGTTTTCTTCAAGCAAAGAGAGAGAATGATAGATTGTGGTAATTCCTTCTCCAACAAGCTTTTTCTCTAGTTCATAAAACGAAACCTCAATCGGAAAAGTACTGCTTGGACGAGGCTCAAGCTCCATTTCAATTGCATCACTATGTGAATCAACTAATCCTGGTAGGACCCAGCTTCCTTTTGCATTAATATCCTCTGGTTGTAACTGCTCAGGGAGACCATCTAAAACTTCAGTAATTTTGTCATCTTTAATGACAACAGTGCCGTTATAAATGACCTTTTCAGGTGTGACAATATTTGCGGAGTATATCTTAAGTGTGTTCATCTTTTCTATCACCTCACGTTTTTTATAAAAGAGAATGCACTAACTGCTGTGTATATGGATGTTGAGGGTCCTCTAGTATTTGATCCGTAAGTCCTCTCTCAACGACTCTTCCATGTCTCATAACCATTGTGCGATCAGCAAGCATCCTAATAACACCTAAATCATGCGAAACAACAATCATAGCCACTCCTAAATCCCTTTGGATTTTTCGAATTAAATCTAATACTCTTGCTTGTACGGAAAGGTCTAAACCAGTCGTTACTTCATCAAGCAAAAGGATCGGTGGATTATTGGCTAAAGCTTTAGAAATTTGCACTCTTTGTTGCATCCCTCCGCTGAAATTCTTCGGAAGTTCATCCATCCTTGCTAACGGTATTTCAACATGTTCTAATAACTGCCTTGCTCGATCACGTATCGAACCAACGTGAAAAGTACCTGATGCTATTAATTTTTCTGCTATATTTCCACCACTTGAAAAGGACATTTTCAACCCCAAATATGGGTTTTGATAGACCATGCCCATAATGTAATTTCGAATATAACGCTTTTGTTGTGCAGATTCTGTAAAAATATTCACCTCGCCATTTTTATATGTAGAAATGGTCGCACTTCCAGATGAAATAGCATCATCAAAATATAAGCTCTTGACTAATGAACTTTTTCCAGAACCACTTTCTCCAACTATTCCTAAAATTTCACCTTTATACAATTCAAAATTCACATCAATACAAGCCCAAACACTTCCACAATGTTGACAACGATTATCTTTTACATGAAGCATTTCAGGTGTTTGACAATTTGAACACCCTTTTCCATACCTCTTATTTAAGCCCTTCACTTCAAGTTCAGGTTTTTTCAATTGTAGCTGCTGAGTCTTCATACTAAATACCCACTTTCCTTTTGCCTCGTTTGACAGTATCCAGTGTCAGAGCATTGGAATCGTTTCTTACCAGTATCAGCATCATAAATCTCATCAAGGAACACATCTTTACTGCCACATGAATGGCATGTTAACCCTTCAAATTTTTCTACCTCAAATGGATAATCATCAAATTCCAATGGCTTTACATCTGTAAAAGGAGGAATAGCATAAATTTTCTTTTCTCGACCTGCTCCGAATAAAAATAATCCGTTTGCTTGATGTAATTTTAATAAATCATAACGAGGAATTGGACTCGGGTTAAAGATATACCTTCCGTTAACCATACTCGGATAATCAGCACCAATCGTGATTTTCCCCCATCTCACAATGTCCTCATATAATCTTAGCCAGATACTGCTGTAATCCATTTCTGCATGAAGCCTTTTTGTATCTTTTTCTTTCGCTTCTACTCTTCTTAAAGGTTCAGGAAGTGGAACCTGTAAAACTAATATTTGATCATCTCTTAAAGGAATTTCGGGAATTCTGTGCCTTGATTGAATGATAGAAGCATCCTCTGAATTCTCTGTTGTGCTCACATTCGAGCAATTTTCTACTAAACGTTTAATACTAACTGCATTTACACTGTCATCGTGACCCTGGTCAATTACTTTTAAAATATCTGTTTCACCTATTAACGAAAGAGTGATTTGTAACCCTCCTGTCCCCCATCCCCTTCCGATTGGCATCTCTCTTGATGCAAATGGAACTTGGTATCCAGGAATCGCAACAGCTTTAAGTACTGACCGTCTTATTTCCCTTTTAGATCCTTCATCTAAAAAGGCATAATTGTAAGTTTGTGTAACTTCCATATTCATTTCACATTTCCTCACTTTCTATTGGGTTACAGTTTGCTTAAAACGGACTAAACGTAACAGGTTGTTCTTGTTGTATTTCACTTTGTTTTTTATTTTTTGCTTCTCTTATTCTGTCTAGCTTAGATTGAAATGTTATATAGTGAGGTAGCTTTAAATGTGAAACAAAGCCATGTGCTTCGACACTATCTATATGTAATAAAACAAATTCCTCGTCTTGTGTTGGAGAAGTCCCTTCTGTTTCTAAACTTCTTTCTAGAATAGCCATTGCAATGGCTTTTACTTCGTTTTGTCCAAACGTTAAGCCATAGCCTAGTAAAAACTCGACATTCCCTTGTTCGTTTTGTGAAAAAGAATTAATCGTTTCTACCTCGGTTACCATTACTTCTCCGATGTATATCGAATCATCTTCATCTCCAAATGGATACGGTATGAATACCTCTGTATAGCCAACCCTTAATTCACCAATTGTTGGATGGACAACTCCATACCCTCTCATACTGCTATAAGCAAAGGATGTCATTGCACCGGTTTCACCTCTAGATAAAATTTGCAGGCGAGCAGAACGTGATACAGGAAACGTAAGCTTGTCTCTTGTTACATCAAAGGGTTCCACTTCTTCCTTGTTCGGATTACCAATCAAACCTTCTTGTTGAAGTAAATCTGCCACTTTTCCAAATGTAAATCCTTCATTTTCATCAATCTTGGAAGTCAGTTCAAAGTCTGATAAAAATTGTTTAATCACTTCATTTTCTTCTTTATGCAATTCGAAGTTTAAGAGCCTATGTGTATAATCATATGTAGGTCCTAATAATTGACCACCAGGAATATCCTTGAAAGAAGAAGAGATTTTACGTATGACTCTCATCTCGCTTGGTTCAACTGTCTGGGAGTAATAATTTCTTGGTAATGTTGAACGGTAAGCTCTTAATAAAAAGGCTGCTTCTGCTGGATCACCTTCAGCTTGCTTCAAAGCTAGAGCAGCATATTCAGGGGCGTAAAGGCCACCTTCACCCATAACACGGTCAATTAAAAGCCGAAACTGCGCTTCAATATCCCTAGTCTTTAGAACATGATCGGCATCTTTTAATCGGTAATATGTTGTGAGATCATTTGCATGTTCAATTGCCCTTTGACCTCCTGTAACTGCTACATAACCCATCTACAATTCCTCACTCTCTAGTAATGTAGTTCTAGGTACTGCCATGATGTCACCTTCATTGGTTGTTATAATGAGATCGGTCCCTAATGGGAACTCATTTGTTGCGATATTTCGCTCTTCAATCCATTTGGAGCTTAAACCACTGATGTATACTGTTTTATTAGCTGCTATTCCTGGCCCTTTCATAGTAAGTTTTAATGAGGAAGAAGGCATGTTAGTGCTAGTTAAACCTTCAACACAGAGAACGACCGTGGCACTATCATGAGGGTCTGATAAAGTCCCCTTTTTTATTTGCTGCATAACTTCAGAAATATTTTCCACATTTTCTGGATGATTAATAAAAATATAATCGGCAGCAAGAATCGAACTAAATTTACTATACGTTTTCCATTCCAATGCTCGTTTGATTGTTTCAGAATGGTTTGCTAGAACATGAAATTGTACTTCTCGATCTATTAACGTAAAAGCAATTCCTTGTAGTGAACAAGGAAATCCCTCCATTGCTTCAATTGGAGCAATCTCTTCAGATATACTATCAATTTCCCCTGGTTTTGCCATACAATCTAATAATTTCCTAAAAATACGTTGTGTTCCATGTACCATATCAAATCTAGTAAGATTAACTTTTTGCATTGTAATCCTCCATCGTATCAAATTCGACTCTAGTCTTTGCAATACGCGCGGCTTCTTCTCTCATTCGTTGCTGAATATAGGCTTCCTCCATATCTAATTCAGCTAGCAATTCCTGTGTAATCGGAAGCCCAGCATTAATAGCAGCATCAACGACCGCAATTTGATAAGATCGATTAGGTTCCTCGCCCATAACAATTCCTATTCCTACATGATGATCAATAGCAACCGAACACTCTGTGACAAGAACCTCTCCCATATAGAAGGGCTGTTTTGAAACAGAATCCCTCGTTTTAAGCATAACTAGTCCAGTAGAAGGAGCACGATCGATCCTGACAGCTGCTGTTTTTTCAATTAAGTCTGCCCATTTTTCAAGAAATTCCGGTCTACCTTCCACGAGGATTTTCGTTAACCTCGATTTTTTCATTTTGACAACCTCCTGTAATGTCGTTAAACATTTCCTAATAACTAAAAGGTAACTTATTGATAAGTTACAATGGTTAAGCTAATGTAAATATCATATGAAGAATTAATTAAGGTACGTTTTAAACATAATAAAAAGCACAAGAATCGTCCCTGTGCTTTAAAAGCAGAGTGCTATATTATATTTTCACCTGCAATTTAGATTTAATTGTTTGAGCTATAATTTCTAGTAGGATGGCAAAGAATAAAATGAAGTACGTAATAGACCCTACTTCACGCAAATCAAGGTAAAAGCTACTAGCCATAAACATATCAAAGCCAATTCCACCTGCCCCAGCTGCTGCACCCATTGCGATTGCGACACCAAAGTTGATTTCAAATCGTAAAAAGGTCCATGAGACTAGGTATGTTAGAGATGTAGGAATAACAGCCTGAAAAACTATTTGCCACCAGCTAGCACCACTTCCTCTTAACGCTTCTATTACACCTTCATCTAATTCTTCAAATGATTCTGAGTAAGCCTTTATTAAGTAACCTACCGAATGAAAGGTCATACCTATAATAGCAGCTACACTGCCTAACCCTGCTGCAACAGCAAATATCAGTACCCATAATACTGTTGGAACTGCTCTAATAAAAGCAACAAAACCTTTTATCATATTTGATACTCTTGCTGACGATAAATTCTGGGCAGCAAACAGTGCTAAGATTAGGGCAAAGAACGCGCCTATCAATGTCGTTAATAAAGCAAGCCCCATTGTTACCAATGCTTGATAGATTGCATCTTGAAATGAAAAATGAACAAAATGAGGCTCAAAGAACATCACCTTAAAGTTTGCAAGCGTAGAGAGAATTCCATCGAAGAGTTTAATATCCTTATAGTCAAATGTAAGAAATCCATAAATTGTCAAGATTGCAAGCATAATTATCGTCAATCGAATCGTAATCATAGCTTTATTTATCGGTTTTAACTTAGTACGTTTATTTATATTACCTATTGCACTATTTGTAGAATGAACTACCTTACTAACTTCACCAACTTTCATTATAAAATCACCCTTCTTACATAATTTGAAATGAATTCAATTGTTAAAATTGTTCCAATAATTGTCAGTACAACTAAACTTGCTGCGTTATAATTTAAGCTTTTATAAAACAAATCGAAAGAAAAACCAATGCCTGTTCCAGTGAGGATCCCAACTAAAGTGGCACTGCGTATATTTGTTTCGATCATAAATAATACCCAGCTTAGGATTTGAGGGATGCTCGAAGGAATGACAGAATGAATAATAACTGAAGTGTAGTTTGCACCTGTTGAAGTTAACGCCTCAACAGCTTGAACGCCAATTTCATCAATTGTCTCCATAAAAGCTCTTGTTAAAAAACCAAAAGAAACAAAAAATAATGCAAAATATCCTGTTAATGAGCTCTGGCCAAATGAAAATAGCAAAATCATTGCCCATGCAGCCACATCAATATTCCGAAACAACGTAGCAATCCCGCGGCTAATTGTACTTAAGATACCGTTTACCTTCGTTGTCTTTGATCCAAAAATCGCAAACACGATAGCAAATACGGATGCAACCGAAGCTGCTGCTATTGAGATTAAGATCGTTTCTTGAAGTTTCGCTAAAATACTTGGGAGCTTCTCTAATGATTCCCTGGTTGGATAAAAATTCGTGACACCCCAAATAATTGCATTTGGGATGGAAGTTAATCCTTTAATTACATCAAATTCGGTAATCAAGATGGACCCATAGGAAATAACGATTAGTAATGACAGAACAAGAACTGATTGAGCTCTTTTTTTTAAAAAGAAATTATCCAACGTTTTTTCCTCCAAGTTCCATCATTAATTCTCCTGCTTCAGAGCCGTAAATTCTGTGGATTTCTTCATTTGAAATGTCTCTTGGGGAGCCATTATAGACCACTTTCCCATTACTCACTCCAATAACACGATCAGAATATTTAAGAGCAACGTCTACTTGATGCAAATTAACGAGAACAGTAATACCCATATTTGTAGAAATGTTTTTTAAATGATCCATAATAACCTTAGACGCATTAGGATCTAAAGATGCAATAGGTTCATCGCATAGCAACATTTTTGGGTCCTGTATTAGCGCACGTGCAATTCCTACACGTTGTTTTTGTCCACCACTTAATTGATCACATCTCTTATAAATTTGCTCTTCTAATCCTAGTATCTTTAATAGGGCCATTGCCTGCCTTTTTTCGCCTTCACTATAAAAACCTAGAGCTCCACCAATAACAGATTTGTAGCCAAGTCTTCCATGCAGGACATTTTCAATTACACTTAGTCTGTTAACAAGATTATAATGTTGAAAAACCATCCCTATTTTCGTCCTTAACTTCCTAAGGTCTTTTTTCTTTAAATCTTGAACATTAACATTATCAAATAAAATATCTCCTCTGTTTGCATCAATCATGCGATTAATGCAGCGAAGAAGAGTTGACTTTCCTGCTCCAGATGGACCAATAATGGAAACAAACTCTCCTTCATTAACAGAGAAGTTAACATCTGATAACGCAAATGTATCACTACCATATTGTTTTGATACATTTTTTACCTCTAGTAACGTTGTCATAGTTAACTCCCCTATCGATTATTTAGATAATTCTCTAATCGGATCAAACCAAGCATCTTCTACTTCTAAAAACTGCTCTTTATCGGTTTTCTTGAACAATCCAGTTGCATCTTCAGGTACAAACACCTTCTCATTGTTTGCCATTTCATCTGAAGTAAAGGCATCAATTAGAGCTTGTCTATCTTCCTCACTAACAGTTTCCGTATTTAATGCGAAAGGCGCATTCAAAACTGGTGTTACTGATATTAGTTTAAATTCCTCACCTGGAACTGTGTTGAATGGTTCTGCAGCATCAGCTTTGACTTTATATGTTGATCCTGGCGTATTTTCTTCACCATCTGCTAATTCTACATAATTGCTTACACAAGTATCACAAAAAGCTGCAATATCTGCTTTATCAGATAATAAGTTTACTGCGGATCCTTGATGTGATCCTCCGTAAAGAACTTCACTAAAGAATTTTCCTCCTTCAAGAAGATCTTCTGCAGTAAGGTCTTTGTACTCTTCTTTTTCACTAAAGTGAGTTACGATTCCATCAGAAGGAACTTTAAAGCCAGAAGTAGAGCTATTCGATACAAAAGAAAACTTTTTATCTACGATATTATCAATTGAAAAATCATTGCCATTTTTATAAGCATCTTCATTTCCATTTTTCACTGCCAACCAGCTATGGTATACTGCATCATCTAATGTTCCAGAAGGACCGCTTGGTACGACTAAAGGCTGAACTTTATCATTTTTTGCATTTGCTTCAATATATCCTTGGGCTCCCATAAAAGCTAAATCAGCATTACCAGATGCTAATGATTCAATCGCAATAATATAATCTGTCGTTGTTTTATGCTCTACCTTTTTCCCAGTTGCATCCTCAATTACCTTACCAATTACGTCACGGGCGTCTTTCATATCAGCCCCTGATTCATTTGGGTACCACGCAATTGTTAAAGTACCATCATCACTTCCACCACTTGCTTTAGTGTCTCCTCCAGCTGAACAAGCAGCAGTTATTGCTGACATGATTAAAGCAATAACGATCAATAATGCCTTTTTCATTTGACCTTCCTCCTTACATTTTTATGTATTTTATTATCATCTTGGAAGATAGAAAAACTGCTTCCAATGTTGATTATTAAAAATCGTTCTCAAAATTCAACGAGACACTTATGCATATCGCCTCTTATTCTTGCAATACTGTACTCTATCGAATTACCAGTAGGATGATTCATTAAGCTTTCAATTTGAATTATTGGAATATTTTCTGGAATCTCAAGGACTTTTGCATCTCTAAGTAACGGTAAAGAAGCTTGAAATATTGACCTTGAACGAACTGGACGTAACTGATAATGATCTAACATAATTTGATAGAGTGATTTGAATTCTTGTAAGTAAATTTCAAGTTGTGGAACTTCTTCTTCAGGCATGACAGTTGTTGTAACAGAAAGGGGTTGACCCTCTATAAATCTGAGAATTTCCAATCGATAGACAGCTTGTTTTTCAGATAATAATAAATTTTTCATTTCAACTCGACTTGGCAATCCCTTTTCCCAACTCAATAATTTACTCTTATGCATAACACCTAAATTTTCCATATTATCAGAAAAGCGGGTGTTTGATGACAAGACATATTGAATAGGCTTTTGAAGACTATTTACATAACAGCCCTTACCTTGAAAAGGAGTAATCCAGCCTAAATTCGTTAACCTTGTCAGTGCTTGTCTAATTACATGACGATTCACATTAAATTTCAGGCAAAGTTCATTTTCCGAAGGGATTTTCTCATTTTCTCGAAAGATACCTGATTGGATATTTCGGATTAAGTACTCAGAAATTTCCAAATGACAGGGCATGTCCTCATTTAATTTCATTGTCATGTATGTCTCCTTTCTGTTTCTTTCGACAATTTAACTCTAACTTATCGACAAGTTCCTTAGGTTAAGCTAGAGTAAAAATTACATGAAATTTCTGCTCATTTGTAAATTTATATTTAATAATTAGCATCTCTTGAAAAATACTCTTTACATTTTTAACAAAGTCTACAAAATTACTGATATTAAGTTCTTTCATATTTCTTAATCCACATTTGGATTAGTTCTCTTAGAAATTAAAAGAAAAAGACTACCTCGCTTTAACAAAATAATACAAAAACCAAACCGCATGATTTTATTCATCCGCTACAGCTCTTCGAGATTTGTCTTTTAATATAATGATTTGTCGATGCTCCGCTATAGAGATAAATAGAAATTGACAGTTATGTTACTCATCTTCAAACCAATTCACCTTTATAAGTTTTTGCATGTTAAGAATGATTTACTACATCTTGACCGAATCTCTAGAAATTGTTTTCTAACCTTCCCATTAAGATCGATCTATCTGACGAAACAAAAAAGATAGGTGCAAGTCAATCTTAACAAGTTATATAGTACAAACATTCTATTATTTAACAGTTTAATTTTTAATAATTCGGCAAAAATGTATTAATGTTCAGAATTGTATGAAAAGGAGAAAAAACGGTGAGGACAAAAATAAAAACAAGATTCATTCACATTGGTAGTTTTGTATTAGGATTTGGTTTTTTAGGTGCATCGGATGGGATTATTTTCCACCAATTATTACAATGGCATAGTGTAATTATGGCAACGGATCGACCAGGACAAATTATCAGTGATGGGATATTTCATTTCGCTGTCACTATTACATTAGTTATTGGTGGAATTCTATTGTGGTTAGCTGGAAATCCAACTAATCTTTCAAAAGGTATTAGATTGTTAGTAGGCGGTATTTTAATTGGCGGTGGTACATTCAATATAGTGGAAGGTATTATAAACCACCATATTCTTCAAATCCATCGTGTCAAACCAGGTGACCCAAATGCTCTAGTCTATGATCTTTCGTTCCTAGCAGTTGGATTACTTTTACTTATCATTGGTATTTTCATTAAGCGAAGTGGAAGGACACAATTATCATCTATTAATGCATGATATGATTTTAAAATAGGAGGATATAATGTATAGATTTTTTAGTTTTATTGTGATCTTTTCCTTTGTTTCAGTGATGCTATATTTCCATCATCAAAATGGGCATGATCATGTCTCCAGTAATTCTGAAGTTCATAACCATACGCTAATTGAAATCCCTGACCACAAACAAGCTCCTGCGATAACAGGCTCTGTTACCCAAGACCCCTCTGGAACCTGGTTGCTGGAAATCCAAACAGAAAATTTCAGCTTTACACCAAAAAAATTGGAACAAATGATATTCGTTATGATGAGGGACATGCCCATCTTTATATAAACGGGGAGAAAAAGAATCGGCTATACGGTAATTTTTACAATTTGGATGTTCTTAAGCCAGGGACTTATCATATAAAAGTGACTCTAAATGGTAATAACCATGGAGATGAAATTGCATTTAACCAAACAATTAAAATCACTAATGAAGCCAAATAAAAACGAGGTTGACTTAGACCCACTTCAGTCAACCTCGATATCTTGGCTACGATTATGCTTGTTGATACTCTTTTAGATTAATAGAAGGTCCAAAGAATTCAAAGTGAATATTTTCTGCTTTCACACCTAGAGTTTCAAGACCATCAATTACGTTTCTCATAAACGGAACAGGTCCGCATACATAAAAGTCTGCTTCTTTATCTGTTACGATTTCTTGAAGCTTTTGGTAATCAACATAGCCTTCTAAGTCAAATGTCTTTTTCTCTCTATCAGACGCTGTTGGATTTTCATATACATTATATTTTCTTGCATTTGGTAACAGGTTAATTGTCTCAGTTATTTCCTGATGAAAGGCTTGAACTTCACTATTTTTTGCTGCATGAATAAATGTTACAGCTCGATCTGTTTGCTTATCGGCTACTCTTTTTAACATACTCATCATCGGTGTGATTCCTACACCACCACTTATAAGGTAAAGAGGGGAATTATTATTTTCATCAAGTACAAAATCTCCTGCTGGAGCAGTTAACTCAATTTCTTCGCCTTCATTTACATGATCATGCAGATAATTTGAAACTTTACCTAGTTTAGAAGGTTCAGCCCCTTCTCTTTTCACTGAAATTCTTAAGTAATTCTTTCCAGGTGCATCAGATAAACTATATTGACGATTTAGTAAATACTCTTCACCTGATACTGTAAGACGAACGGTTACATATTGACCTGGTTGGAAGGCAGGCACATCTGATCCATCTGTAGCCTGTAGATAAAATGAGGTAATCAATGAGCTCTCATCAACTTTTTTCATGACTTTAAAAGCTTTGAATCCTTCCCATTTATTTGTATTAGCTTCCTCATACATTTCATTTTCGATATCAATAAATACTTGAGCAATTACTTGATATGCCTCTCCCCATGCTTGAAGAACTTCTGGAGTTGCCGCATCACCTAGTACATCCTTAATCGCCTTCAGTAAAAATTCACCAACAATTGGGTAATGCTCTTTCTTAACATTTAGACTTCGGTGCTTATGCGCAATTTGTTTAACAGCAGGTAACAGGACTTCAAGTTGGTCAATATACGTTGCAGCTGCGTATACAGTGTTTGCTAAAGCTGTTTGCTGACGTCCTTGCTTCTGATTCGCATGATTAAAAATATTCAATAATTCTGGATGTGCCTCAAACATTGTTTTGTAAAAATATGAGGTAATTTCGACTCCTCTTTCAGCTAAAACTGGTGCGGTTGACTTTACTATTTTAATCGTGTTTTCAGATAACATAATTCCAGCCCCTTAAAGATGTATTTAAAATATATCTTTATGATAGGCTTCACAATCAACAAAAGCAATATTTTGAATACATCTTTAATAAATCTGTCACAATTAAACGTTAGATACAATTTTTTAGAGGGATTATGGTATTATTAAGTGAATCTAAAATTGTGAGGTCTTCTCTTATGAGATTAACAAATTATACTGATTACTCGCTAAGAGTCTTGATATATTTAGCATCGAAACCAAGTGATGAGCTTTCAAATATTAAAGAAATAGCAGAAGCTTATAATATTTCTAAGAACCATCTTATGAAGGTTACCTTTGAGCTTGGTAAAATGAATGTTATTGAAACCATCCGTGGACGTAATGGTGGAATTAGGTTAGCCCATTTACCAGATCAAATAAACATCGGGGAAATCGTCCGTAAAACCGAAGAGGATTTTCATCTTGTTGAATGCTTTGACAATGAGCAAAACCAATGTGTGATATCACCAGTTTGCGGTTTAAAACATGCACTAAACAAAGCTCTACAAGCATACTTTGCCGTACTTGATCAATACACTTTAGCTGACTTAGTTAATAATCAAAATTCATTATTGGCTTATTTTTCTTTGAATAGTGAGAAGGAATAAGAACAAAAGCGTTGGAGTTAGATGTCGTGCGCTTATCCACCGTTCAAAAATTTTATTATTTCCTAAACGATAGGCAAAAGAAGACGCTCCTACATGCCAGGAGCGTCTTCTACTTTTTCAACATTTACTGTTATAAGCTTACCTGTCTTCGGATTAAACACAACGTCAACGCTTGCAACAAAAAGCTTATCCTTTTCCTTCACTTTCACATGAAAAATGTCCTTAGATTCTTCTTCATTTACTTCTTCTCGTTTTACATATTTGTAATCGATAAGCTGTGATTCTGGGTACTTTTCTTTAACAGATGATAGAGCAATTCGACTCCACTTTTCGTAATCAACATTCTCTACATTCTGTTCCCCATATGCTTTAATTCCAGCGGTGAAAATAATTGTTAATACTACAAATGTGAATAGAATCTTTGATAGTGAAACAGTTTTCATTAAAGTTTCCTCCAAATTGCTTGAATATGAAGTTAATTTGTCCAATTTTTTTTATCCTATTCATCATCGTTGTATCATCTCAAAACTTCACTCTCTGCATATTTGGCCATAATAAGTCCAATTTCCTTATTTCGTTGCCACTCTTCCTCCAGAACAGAAAGAGGTGGGTTTGTTTCTTCTACTGGAAAGCTTAGTTCAATTGTTAATGCTGGTTTTTTATAAGTTTGAATAAACCAATCCGTATAACCTCCACCAATTGCATTTGCAGGTGGATATGATATTTCATATCCCGTCTTATTTGCAACCTGTTCAATTAGGTCATGATCGCGTTGCAAATGCTCAATTTCATTAAAATAATACCAATAAATCAATCGACCAGAAGTATGGTACGAAGCAGATGCTAAGGGACGAACTTGTTCAGTAAAGGATGAAAGAGCCAATGTTTCCTTCGCCTCTAAAGGCTTTTGACCTTTATAATGCGAAAAGGCTGCATATCGTTGGCTTCCTTCAATTCTTTCCCACCCTGCTGGATACTGTCGGTTTAGATCAACACCTAAGCCATTTGCTTTCCATCTAGAAAAGTCCTCATTTCCTTTATTCATATCTATGTATATATCTTGTAACAAAAGTGGTAACTCTTTTATCCCTTCTTGCTGTATCGTCACACCATCTGGATTAACCATAGGGACAAACCAAATTGAGATTTGATCCAATATATTTAGATTATGACCATATAAAGATTGGTTTTCCTCATATGCAGATGCATATTGTTCAATCATGTTCATGATGACATGTGTTGTAAGCCATTCCCGTCCATGATGACTTCCAGTTATCAAAATCGAGTTCGAGCCCTTCCCAACCTTAACAGCTAAAAGGTCTCTTCCAAATTCAGATTGACCAATTGTTTTCAATTCCAACTGATATGTTTTAGCTAATGAGTTTATTTGATCCTTCATTCGATCATATGTATACATTTCAGTTGTTGAGGCATGAGCATGGCTTATCCATAAAAAGAAAACGAGAAATAATGTGAAAATCCTTTTAATCATTAATTGTTTAACATCCTTTTTGTTTTTTATCTTTCCAACACATTGTTTTTTTATTAGGGTAATCACTTCCATACCTTATATAGCAACAACACCAAGTTTTACACAGTAAGAAAATGCTCAGGAGACACACAATAATCATATCTCCTTAAGAAGGAGGGATTGAATGAACAGTGTTGATTATGATAAAGCATTGTATTACACTCATCGTTCACAGTGGGATAACTTGCTCATACTAATGGTCCGCACTAAGGACGATTTCTTGTCAAAGAAAATAGAACAGTTTTTACATGCATATAACTTTGAACATGACTACAAAGAAGTCGAGAAACAGTTATATTCATTACTCAGATATATTGATCATGCTGTTGAATATCCAGAAATGGAATATGCACATCAGATGTAAATAAAAGCGGAAGAATGTGAAGTTCACTTCTACTTTTGCGCTGAAACTGGATGTCAAAGCGCTTATACACAGGATAAAAGATAAAAAAAGAGGCTGTCACATAGTTAGTATTTGTCATACTACCTAATGTCAGCCTCTTTCTTATTTATTTAATCCTTTGAATGCATTGGTAAAAACTGTTAGTTCATCGATTAATTGTTTAACAAGCAATGCAGTCTCTGTTTTTATTTCATTCTTGTCATAATCAAAGCAAATCGGATCAAGTACTAATTGCTTTGGAATTGCATTCGCGTAAACCCCACGCATAACCGTTCTCATATTATTCAAGGCATTTATTCCACCTTTACCTCCACCAGCAACAGCAATTAATCCTACCGGCTTATGTGCGAACTGTTCACTACTTAAAAAGTCCAACGCATTTTTTAATGCACCACTCATACCACTGTGATATTCAGGTGATAATAAAATAATAGCATCTGCAGTTGATACTACCTGCTTTAAATCTATAACTACTTGCAACTGTTTCTGTTCTTCTTCTCCATTAAATAATGGTACTTCTTTTTCACTTAAATCAAAGTATTCTGTATCATATGTCTTTGCAATAAATGATGCGGCTAATCTTGTTCTACCTGTTTTTCTTGGACTTCCATTAACAACTAACATTTTCAATTTTATCTACTCCTGACTATTCTTTCTCTATATACCCATTTTTCACTGCATATAATGCAGCCTGTGTTCGGTCAGAAAGCTGCAGCTTTGCAAGGATATTAGAAACATGAGTTTTCACCGTTTTTTCAGTTATAAATAATGACGAAGCAATTTCTTTATTGCTCTTCCCCTTAGCTAGCTCGTTTAAAACTTCTTTTTCCCGCTTTGTCAAATCACTTATTTTAGATGTCTTCTGATTCGCACCCAATGTTAAATGAGTCATTACATGTGAGGTAACCTTTGGGTGAAGCTTACTCTCACCCTTCAATACATCCCGGATTGTTTCAACTAACTCATCTGGCTCGATATCTTTGAGTTGGTAGCCAGAAGCACCTGCACGAATGGCAGGGATAACATGATCCTGATCTGCATAACTCGTTAATATAATAATTTTTACTGTTTCATTCATTTCTCGAATTGCTTTAGTTGCCATCACACCGTCCATTTCTGGCATAGACAAATCCATCAAAACAACATCTGGCTTTAGCTCAGTAACTAATTCTACTGCTTCTTTTCCATTTTTCGCCTCGCCAATCACTTCAATATCTCTTTGTGTTTTGAGGAAAAATAGCAAACCCCTTCGCACAACATGATGATCATCTGCTATTAATACTTTTATTTTTGCCATGTATTAACCTCCTTTTTGCAATGGAATCATAATTTCAATCTTGGTACCCTTACTAGGAGTACTACTTATGTTAAAGCTGCCATTTAATCTCATGACACGCTCTTTCATTCCTTTGAGACCTAAAGATGGAATCACAGCCTGCTCATCATAATGAAAGCCAATCCCTTGGTCACTAACAATCATTTTCACAATTTGCTTTGAACGCGTAATTGAAAGGAAAACCTCATTTGTACCGGCATGTTTTTTGCAATTATTTAATGCTTCTTGACCAAATCGCCAAAGCTCCTCTTCAATATGGCAAGGCAATGTATTAACACCAGAAATTTCCGATTCTATCTTTAATCCTAATACAGTAGCATAGTTTAACAGTGCTGCAGCGATTCCATTTTCTAAACCCTTTGGCCGTAACTGCCAAATAAGTGCCTTCATCTCTGTTAATGCTTCCTGTGAAAGCTCTTGCATATAGGTGAGCATTTCCTTAATATCATGCTGATCAGTCAATTCTTTCGTGCCTCGCGCAGTCAACATAATTGAAAACAACAGCTGATTAACTGAATCATGTAAATCTTGAGCAAGCCTATTTCTTTCTTCAATTAATGCATGTCTTCTTTCTTTTTTCACAAGCTCAATTCGCTTTATCGCTGTTCCAATTTGAAAAGCAACAGATTCTAATAAAGCGAGCTCTTCATTGGAGAAATGCGTTTTATTTGGAGCTGCAACATTTAGTAAACCAAACTTTTCATCTCCAGCTCGTAATGGTACTGTTGCATGATGAGTAATGCCTCTTGTTTCTCCCCAGTTATGCTCGATCACTTCTTCAATTCTTTTACATGAAATAATATTAGCAGCCTTTTTCAAACGTCCATCTTTATAACGATCAATACACCAGCATCCACCTTGGCACATTGGCTTTTTCCGATTCCAAGTTAAACCTTCTGGTAAGGAATAATCAGCAGCTAATTCATACTCACCCTGCTTATTAATTAAGAAAATCCATCCTGTATCTAGTTCTATCAATTGAAGTAATTCCTTCAATACTTCCTTTAACATATCCTCTACATCTGTTGCTTCATTTAATTTTTCTGCAATTATTTTTAACGTAGTTAACTCGTGTACTCGATTATCATTCATTAAAAGCCTCTCCCAGCCCCAATGGTTTCTTAATACCTATTATAACAACTTCTTACAACTGAAAACCTTCGCTATCAGTATGAATTTCCACTAAGACTTTTGAAGGAGTTTTTGTTATTTTACTTTTATTGACACAACTGTTCATACTGTGTATATTATATATGAACAGTATGAACACGGAGGTGAGACATTGAACATAATTATCGCTAATTCAAATGACCAACCAATTTATTTACAGATCAAAAATCAAATTAAGGAACAAATCTTACTTGGGGAACTTAGCGAAAAAGAAAGTTTACCCTCAATACGTAAGCTAGCTAAAGACTTACAAATTAGTGTGATTACTACAAAAAAAGCATATGAAGAGCTAGAACGTGAAGGATTCATCGAAACATTCCCTGGAAAAGGTTCATTTGTGACTGCACAAAATAAGGAGCTTTTAAAGGAAAGGCAGCTAAAGGTAATTGAGGATCAATTATCAAAAGTCATCAATGATAGCAAAGCATTTAATATTGGTTTGGAAGAGTTAATGAACATATTGAAACTGCTATATGAGGAGTGAGATAAATGGAAAACATCGTTGAAATACGAAATCTAATGAAAAACAGACAGAACTTTAAGTTGAATAATATTAATTTGGACATAAAGAGAGGTTTTATTACAGGTTTAATCGGACCTAATGGTGCAGGTAAGACATCTTTAATTCGTTGTTTGATGAATTTAATGCATATTGATTCTGGAGAAATTAAGTTGTTTGGGAAGACCCATCTTGAAGCAACAAATGAAATCAAGCAGAAAATCGGATTTGTTTACGATGAGAATTATTTTTACGAGGATCTTTCAATAGAACAAAACAAACGAATTGTCAGCATGTTCTATGAAAAATGGGATGAAAGAAGCTTTTACTCATATTTAGAAAGATTTCAGCTCCCAAAGCATAAAAGAATTAAGGATTTGTCAAAAGGGATGAAAATGAAGTTTTCACTAGCCATTGCCCTTTCCCATCATCCAGTACTCATTATTATGGATGAACCAACTTCAGGTCTTGACCCTGTTTTCCGAAGAGAATTCCTCGATATTTTACTCGATATCGTTCAAGATGAGCAAAAAGCAATCTTCTTTTCAACACATATGACAAAGGATTTAGAACAAGTTGCTGATTATATAGCCTTTATCAATAATGGAGAACTAGTTTTCAGTGATGAAAAAGAAGTTATTCTTGATCTTTATGTCCTTGTAAAAGGGCATAAAAAAGCATTAGAGTACATTGATTCCTCGAAAATAATTGGGTTAAAAGAAACAGCAGTCGGATTTGAAGGTCTTCTTGCACGACAATATCAAATGAAACACGATGATCTTATCCATGAAAAGCCAACATTAGAGGATATTATGTATTACACAGTTAGGGGGAATAAACATGCAAGCACTTATTAAAAAGGATTTACTAACTCAGCCAAAAAAAGTATATCTGCTTTGTTTAATCTGGTTTATACCGCTAACAAATTTTTTCACAGATGGAACACCATTTAAACACGTATTATTAATGGCATTTTTAGCTTTTAACATGGTTCTTTATTCTAACTTCAACACGACAACCTCAGAAGAAAAGCAATCAATCTTCATTAATAGCTTACCGGTTACAAGGAGACAGGTTGTTTTAGGGAAATATGTTACTGGCCTTATTTGGTACGCATTTGCTGCGATATTTGTCACACTTTATGTTTTGTTATTCCACATGCTCGCACCATTTCCATCACGAATGATGTTCCTGGAGGAATATGTAATCTCATTAACAATCACTTATATATTGCTTTCTATCTTTTATCCACTTATGTACGCAATAGGCTATAAAGTAGCATCAGCCCTAACCGCAATTGTCCTACTTAGTATTTTAATGGGTCTCCAAATCACTTTAAATACAGCTGGGAATCCAAAGTTCCCCTCGGTTAAGGATTTCTTAACTTTTATTGGTCAGAATCAATGGATGATTGCGGGGATTCTAATTGTGGTAGCTCTACTAATTACGATTACTTCCTTCTACACTTCTTTAAAAATATATAATAAACAGGATTTATGAAGATAACAATTCAACATTGACATACCATTAAAATATTTCCGTCAGGATCCTTGAAATTAAACCAATGATTGGATTCTATGTCAGTTAGTAGGTCTACATTCTTCATTTTCATATAGGTGTAGGCTTCCTTTATGTTATTCGTATTAAAATGAAATGCAGGTACTTTATAGACTGCATCCTTTGAAAATATTTTACTATCTAATACAATATTTGTTCCATCCATTGGTAGCACATATAAATGCTCGAATAGAATTTCTCCATCCTTAGGTAAACCTACAATTTCACAATACCAATCACGTGCCTTTTCAAGATTACTCACTGGGATAAAGATCGTTCCAACTTTATTTAAGATTGGATTCATATTAAAGCCCCCCTAAGTATTGTAAGAAAGCGGACAACAGCTATTGTCCGCTTCAATCATTTTACTTGCTAAGTGCAGCAATTAATTCATTAACCTTTTCCATTACACCAGCTTCAAGTGCTGCTAGTTGTTGTTCACTTTGTTCAAGAGTTTCACTCTTAACCCCAAAGTAAAATTTTGCTTTTGGCTCTGTTCCTGATGGTCTAACACAGAACCAAGAGTTATCTTCTAGAATATATTTTAAAACATTTGAACCAGGAAGGTCGATTTTTTCTGTAGTGCCAACTAATACGTTTTGGCGTTCACTTGTTTTATAATCCTCAATTGTTGTAATTTTTTTACCAGCCACTTCAGTTGGAGGATTTGTTCTAAAGGAATGAAGAATGCTTTGGATTTGTTCTGCACCTTCTTTTCCTTTTAATGTAAGAGATTGCAAACCTTCCTTGTAATAGCCATACTCTTTAAAGATTTCAAGCAAGCCTTGATACAAAGTTAGCCCTTTCTTTTTATAAAAGGCACTCACTTCAACTGCTAATAATGCAGCTTGGATTGCATCTTTATCACGAGCAAAATCGCCAATTAAATAGCCATAGCTTTCTTCATAGCCAAACTGGAATTGATATTGTCCAGTTCTTTCATACTCGTTAATTTTCTCACCAATAAATTTAAATCCTGTTAACGTATCTATAGTATCTAAGCCGAATGATTTTGCAATATCACGGCCAATTTCAGAGGTTACAATTGTTTTTAACACAACGCCATTGCTTGGTAGTGATCCATTTACTTTCTTCTCTGAAAGTAAGTAATGAAGAAGAAGTGCTCCTGTTTGGTTACCAGTTAGGACAACATATTGACCTTCATTATCTTTTACCGCTACACCAAGTCTGTCTGCATCTGGATCTGTACCGATAAGCAGATCTGCATCAATTGCCTCACCGTCACGAATTGCAAGAGTGAAGGCATCATGCTCTTCTGGATTAGGTGATTTAACTGTTGAGAAATTTGGATCTGGTAGTTCTTGCTCCTTTACAACGGTTACATTTTCATAGCCAAGTGCTTGTAATCCGCGACGAACAGGTTTATTTGCTGTTCCATGTAATGGAGTGAACACTACTTTTACTTCTACCTCTTTTGAAAGAGTAGGATTAACAGAGATTGTTGTTAGTTTCTCTGTATAAGCTTCATCAATTTCTTCACCAATCATTTTGATAAGACCTTGCTCTTTTAATTCAGCCTCATCCTTTACTTCTACTAATAATTCATCCTCTACTTTATTTACATAGGAGATCACTGTATCAGCAGCTGCTGGCGGCAACTGTCCACCATCATTACCATATACTTTATAGCCATTATACTCTGGAGGATTATGACTTGCTGTAACAACAATCCCTGAAAATGCATTTAGGTAGCGTACAGCAAATGATAATTCTGGAGTCGGACGTAACTCTTCAAATACGTATGTTTGAATCCCATGAGAAGCCAGCGTCTTTGCAGCTTCCATTGCGAATTCTGGCGACTTATGACGAGAATCATAAGCAATAGCTACACCACGCTTTTTTGCTTCCTCACCAAAAGAATCTATGTAAGATGCCAAGCCCTCAGATGCTTTACGAACTGTGTATAAATTCATACGGTTTGTACCCGGTCCAATTTCTCCGCGCATACCACCCGTTCCAAATTCTAAATCCTTGTAAAAGCAATCTTCTAACACTTTTTCATTGCCTTTAATTTCAGTTAATAGAGTTTGTAATTCTTGATCTAAATCTTGTTTATTGTTCCAACGTTGATAGTTCTGTTCCCAGCTCATCTTTACCTCCTGGATTTGTTTTATCATAGTATTCTATCGAAATAACATTCCTATTTTAGCATATTCTAGGAATTTCAACATAATTGAATTTCTACAAAATCTGCAGTTATCGACTACCTTTTAGGGAGATTGTATTAAGAAGTTATTTTAGAACAATTTTGTAAAAGTAACTGAATATTGCTAAGTAGAATACTCTTTAGTTTTTACTTTCTTAACATATTAATTCATCGACAAAAAACGACTACTGCTTCTTGATTTTTATTTAAGATTTTTTTCACTCTTGGGATAGCTTCAGAACAAAAGCGCTGGAAAGGTATTTCGTGCACCTAATTCACAGAACAAAAACTTAAAAATTCTGCTAACGACAAAAAAACTGACCCAATCATGAGTCAGTTTACAATTTCATTAATTATTCTTTTTATAATTAATTGAGTAAATATCATTTCTTCGATCCTTTAATTGATTAACGGTACCAGATTGTCGTTTGCGTCTTAAGATTTCTAAATCTACATCACCAATGGCCACCATTTCAATATTCGAATTACATTCCACAACAATCCCATCTCGGGCAAATTCAAAATCAGATGGGGCAAAAATGGCAGATTGCGCGTATTGAATATCCATATTTTCTGTTTGTGGCAGATTGCCTACAGTTCCCGCAATAACAGTGTAAATTTGATTTTCCACTGCACGGGCCTGTGAACAATAACGAACTCTTAAGTAGCCTTGACGGTCCTCTGTACAGAATGGAGTAAAAATGATTCTAGCTCCCATATCAGTCGCAATCCTCGCAAGCTCAGGAAACTCAATATCATAACAAATTTGAATCGCTATTTTTCCACAGTCTGTATCAAATACATTTACTTTTTTACCACGGCTAATTCCCCACCATTTTCTCTCATTTGGGGTAATATGAAGTTTATATTGCTTTTCAATTGTACCATCTCGTCTAAATAAGTAAGCAATATTATAAATCCGTCCTTCTTCCTCGACAACATGTGATCCGCCAATAATATTTACGTTATATCTGACTGCTAACTCAGTAAATAATTCAATATAGTCTTCCGTATACTCAGTTAACTTCTGAATTGCTTTACTTGGCACCTTTTCATCGAGAAATGACATTAGTTGAGTAGTGAAAATTTCTGGAAACACTGCAAAATCAGAACCTGCATCTGAAGCAACATCTGTATAATATTCAACCTGCTTAGCAAATTCATCAAATGAGTTAATTTGTTTCATCATATATTGCACAACACAAATACGGACTGGATGGGATGTTTTGTAAAATCTCTTTGTGTTTGGCTGATAATCGACATTATTCCACTCCATCAGTGTCGCATATTTATATGAAGCCAAATCATCGGATAAATAATTTGGATTTATTCTCATTAATGTAAATTCATTTAATAGCTGAAAAGAGAGAACTGGATCATATATTTTATGTAATGTCACTTGCTGCACATATTCTCTAGGTGTTAATTCATCTGCATATTTGTAATAATTAGGGATCCGTCCACCAATGATTATACTTTTTAGGTTTAATCTTCTAGCTAAGTCCTTCCGAGCTTCATATAAACGGTGCCCAATTTTCATGCGACGGTAGTTGGGATGTACCATCACTTCAATTCCATACATATTGTATCCATCTGGATTATGGTTTGTAATATAACCATTATCGGTAATATCATCCCATGTATGACGATCATCGTATTCATCAAAGTTAATTAACAAACTAGAGCATGAACCAATGATTTTCCCTTCTAATTCCGCACAAAACTGACCATCTTGAAAATGCTCTATATGACTTTCAAGGTGTTCTCTCTTCCAAGGTGTCATACCTGGAAAACATTTGTTTTGAAGCTTTAAAAGTTCATCAATATCACTCTCTTCAATATTACGGATAATCATTTTTTTCTCAAATTTAGATAAATCTAGCTCTTCTGACATGATGGTAGCTCCTTTGAAATAAATATCTCAATGATATATTACCCTTTATTGCTTTTCTAAAAACGAGATCAATTCCTTAAGTTCCATATTTGCCATTGATTCTAAGCTGTGATCTACTTTGCAAAAATCTAAATCTCTTGTAACAGTGTTTGGTACAGTTACACATTTCATCCCAGCTCGCTTGGCTGCTAACGCACCATTTGCTGAGTCTTCAAAAGCAATGCATTCCTCAGGTTTAACCCGAAGACATTTCGCTGCTTCTAAATATAATGCAGGGTCCGGTTTGACTACCTCAACATGATCAGAAGTCCGAATACATTCAAAACGATCTAATAAATTCAGCCTTTTTAAATGAGATGACACCCATTCGTAATTCGAGCTAGAAGCAAGCCCTATTTTCAAACCCAGTGTTTGGGCTGCTTCTAAATAGTCATTAACACCTGGTCTTGCCTTTTCTTGAGCAATTCTTTGCGAAAATCGCTCCTTTTGTAGGTTTGACAATTCATTATGATCAAGTGCTTTTTTAGCTTGTTCTTCAAGATAAGTAAAAGGACTAAAATCTGATTTTGTACCAATCAATTTCCCCCAAATACTTAAAGGTAATTCACATTTATGTTCTGCAAAAATTTCACATAGTATTTCATATTCATGTGTTTCTGTATCTAAAATCAACCCATCAAAATCAAAAATAATTGCTTTTATCATAGATTTCATCACCTCTTAAGTATTATACAAAAATTGGATAACTTTTTCATTCTTCAAATCCTTTGTGCGTAGAGTATGTATTATTAGTGTTATGAGGCCATGAAAAAGAGGCAGACACAAGTGCCTACCCCTCCTTTGCTTAGGTTGTTTTATTTGGTTCAGAAATGTTTGTTAATGCTACTCCTGCTGCTTGGTCTGACATTTGGTTAGTTGCTAAGTCACCAAGCGCGACGATTCCTACTAGCTGATTGTTTTCAACGATCGGTAAGCGGCGAATTTGATGCTGTGCCATTACCTTAGCTGCTTCCTCTGCGGACATTGATGTATGTCCTGAGACAAGGTTTGTCGACATGACTTGTGAAATAGGTGTATTAATATCGCCACCTTGCGCAGTTGAACGAGTCGTAATATCACGGTCAGTAATAATTCCTTTAAGCTGACCATTATCTACAACTGGAATCGAACCAACATTATCTTGACTCATGATTTCTGCAGCTTCCTTAATCGTTTGATTAGAAGATACTGTTGCTACGTTAGTTGTCATACATTCTTGAATTGTATTCAAGATGATCCACCCCTTTCGAATCATAGTATGGGCAGTTGTTTGAACTTTATTTATAGAAGTTTTTATCATGGATAGTTTGTGAAATTTAAGTAAAAATTAAAAAGTAATCATGTTCTATTTCGTTCGATTATTAAGAATAAGGTAAATTCAACGATAATTTCCTGCAAATTCACAATCTATCCATTTTACAGTCCATTCTGGAACGACTATAATTTAAAGAAACACAAGTAATTGCGAGGGGATGTCATGTCGAGCTCGAATGAAAAGCGAGTTGAAAATTTATTGTCTATTGGCTGGATCGCTTCTTTTATTGCTACACTGGGAAGCCTCTACTTTTCTGAAATATTACAATACACACCATGTGAACTTTGTTGGTATCAACGAATATTTATGTATCCGTTAGTTATCATTTTAGGAATTGGCGTGTTTAAAAAAGATGCTTCGATCGCTCTTTATTCACTAATTCTATCAGCGATCGGCGGATGTATTTCTATCTACCATTACAGCATCCAAAAGATTGACTTTCTAGGAGAAAAATCAATTTCATGTGGTATCGTTCCTTGCACTGGTGAATACATAAACTGGCTTGGATTTATTACCATTCCTTTCTTGGCACTTGTAGCATTTATCATCATTTTCATTACAAGTATACTAATTTTAAAAAAGGCAGGTCGTTAAGTTGAAAAAAATTCTTATTTTTGGTGCAATTATTATTGTTCTCTTTGGAGCTTTAGCATTTGTAACAACCTATCAAAAAAGTGAAAAGGCAGAAGGCAATGTATATGGAAAGGATGATTTACATACTGCAACAATTGATCAATTAGATGATCCTAATTATCAAAACATCATTCTCCCTGATGAGTTAGAACAAAAATTAGAGGATAAAGAAGATATGATTGTCTATTTCTTTAGCCCTACTTGTGAACACTGTCAGGTTACTACACCAGTTCTAATGCCAGTAGCTGAAGAGGTTGGTGTTGAAATCAATCAATTTAACTTATTAGAGTATGAAGATGGTTGGAATCAATACCGTATTAATGCTACCCCAACTCTTGTCCATTACAAAGATGGAAAAGAAGTTGCTCGTAGTGAGGGGTCTAATACAAAGGAAGCTTTCCAGACTCTGTTAACAGATTGGAAGGCTGAATAAAGAAATACTTGGATTGCGATCTGAAATCTGAAGCTAATCTTTACTGATATTTCTACAATAAGTAAAAAAACGCGGTTCCATTACTTTCTAGTAAAGGGCCGCGTTTTCTATTTATATTATCAAGCTATTTGCAGGTTTAATAAACTCACTGAATTCCCCGTCCTGACTCTCAGCCTCTTTAAATTGAGAAAATGATAATGGAAAAAAGTATCCATATTCATTTAAATTATTGCAATTACGTTCAAACATTTCTTGATACTCCCGTTCATGCTTGCAATCGTTAATATGTTCCAGTACGGCAATGACAGCTTGGAGACTAGAAATAATATGAAAGGCATCTTTCAATGTACCATTATACATTTGATCTGAATCCTGGGGCTGTAACACCTTCTGCCCTTTTAAAGTTTTAATTTCAGTATCTGGGAAAAATCTTGGAAATACTTCTGTATATATTTGTTCAACAAGCTCATCTATATGACGTTCTTGTTCTTCTGTTGACGCAACAACAACCTTCATCTCTATCACCCTTTTTAGACGTCAGAATTTAAACTTTGTTAACTTTTTAAAAAAAACAATGCTATCGATAATCATCTATCAAACACTTTTTTTAAACTATAGTTAGCATACCACACTCTATTTCGACATTGCAGAGGTAAGTGTTACCGGAACTAGATTGTACATCCATTATTAGTTCTGTATACTTTTTAAAAAGGAATGGCAACACACAGTATGTACATTAAAGGATTGGTGATCAGCTTGAAACAAATAGGCGAATGGCTAGAAATTGTAATTCCAAGTAAATGGACTCCTAACACAGTATTTCACTTCCTTTCAAAGGAACTTGGTGTATCTAAAGCTCTTATCCAGAAATGGAATAATGAATCAGCTATAAAAAAAAATGACAGCAAAGCAGACGTCAATCATAGACTTTATCTTGGTGACCGCTTATATTTACATATATTTAAGAATGAAGATTTCGGAGTAATACCTGAGTATCGACCTATTGACGTTCTATATGAAGATGATCATTTGTTAATCGTCAATAAAGATGCTGGGATTGACACGCATCCGAATGTTCCTGGACAAAAAGGAACTTTAGCAAATCATATTGCCTCCTATTATCAAATGAACGGTCTTCAAATAAAGATAAGACATATCCACCGGCTAGATAAAGATACGTCTGGTGCGATCATTTTTGCTAAACATGACTTAGCCAATTCCCTTATGGATCAAGCACTAAAGCTAAGAAAGATTAAACGTACATATATCGCTTTTGTCGAAGGAAAATTACCTCATTTAAAAGGTGAAATTAACCAACCGATTGGAAGAGACCGACATCATGCTACACGGAGGAGAGTTTCCCCAAAAGGTCAAACGGCGTTGACACATTATCAAGTAGAACAATATTTACCAGCTATTAACTTATCGATTGTATCACTTCAGCTTGATACAGGGAGAACCCATCAAATTCGTGTACATTTAAGCTCAATTGGTTATCCGATTATTGGAGATGTATTATACGGTGGAAAACAAGGGATCATTAGCAGGCAAGCCCTCCATGCAGCAAAGGTTTCTCTTCTTCACCCAATAACAGGTGAAGAAATAAATGTTGAGGCTTGCCTCCCAAAGGACATGCTGCCATTAGTAAAGAAAGCATAGCACTACTAATTACCTAACTAAATCAAGTTAAGCACTAGTATTTAAGGGACGTGTTAATACGTATAACCTACTTAAAGACTGGTGCTTTTTACTTGTTTTTCTCAGGTTAATAAAACATTAACATAACAAATACATTTCGTTAATATTCAATTGGTAGCTTGTACATAGGACTTACAGAATTGATACTCATCTCAAAATATTAAGGAGGGATCTTTATTAGTAAACCAAAAGGAGTTTGGAAACATGAATCGTAGGGACTTATAAAAGGTTGGAGGTATGAGGACAGTTGCATTCTCTTTAGAGCATGCCATCCTTTAAGTGAACTATTACTAATTATTGGAGGTTTCATATGTTACAAAACATAGGTATTCCCGGACTAATCATCATCCTAGTAATCGCATTAATTATTTTTGGCCCTTCAAAGCTTCCTGAAATAGGACGAGCATTTGGATCAACCTTAAAAGAATTTAAAAAAGCAACAAATGATCTAGTACATGGAGATAGTAAGGAAAAAGATCATCCAGAGGATGTAAAACAGCTTCAAGCGATCGATAATTCCAAAAGTAAAACGGGTAGCTAAAGAGCAAAGATGTAAGTGGGTCAATTCAGTTGACTGCTTACATTTTTTCACTTATAAAGTTTAAAACTTGGTGTTTTTGTTTTCTTTTTCAGAAAGGAGCTCTACATATGGATTTAACAGAAAAAAACGTTATTGAACATTTAGGAGAATTGCGAAAGCGAATCATTATTACCCTGACTTCCTTTATTATTTTTCTGCTTGTCTCCTTTATTTTCGTAAAGGATATTCATGACTTCTTAGTAAAAGACCTAGATGATAAATTAGCAATATTAGGTCCTGGAGATATCCTTTGGGTGTATATGGCGATTGCTGGATTTAGCGCAATTACACTAACTATTCCTGTTGCTGCTTTTCAAGTATGGTTATTTGTCAAACCTGGATTAAAGAAAGAGGAACAACGTGTAACTTTAGCATTTATCCCAGGAATTTTTATATTATTTATTTCAGGAATTGCCTTCGGTTATTTTTTATTATTCCCAATCGTATTAGGCTTCTTACAAAGTCTAGCAGGAAATCAATTTGAAACATTTTTTACTGTTGATAAATACTTTCGCTTTATGATTAACCTTACATTACCTTTTGGATTTTTATTTGAGATGCCAGCAGTCATAATGTTTTTAACAAGACTAGGTATTATTAATCCACAAAAGCTTGCAAAGACAAGAAAGATTTCTTATTTTATCTTAATTGTGATATCCGTTTTTATAACACCGCCTGATTTTATATCTGATATTTTAGTTATTGTGCCTTTGTTGCTGCTATACGAATTTAGTATTACACTATCAAAAATTGTTTATCGAAAGAAGATTTCACTTGAGCAATCTTCATTACATGCTAGTTAAGGGCTTTTTTTATCCATTAAAACAATCAGCCTAAGTCCATATCAAATCGGACTCAGGCTGATTATATTTTTACAGCGTATTAAACTGTCTTCTTTTTAGCATAAATAATATATCGTTGTGGAGCATTTCCGACGTAGCTGAATGGATAACATGTTGTGAGGAGAAGCTCTTCTGTTTCGTTTTGCAGAGTAATGATGCTTAAATCATCAGACTCTACGATTTTCGTTTCAGTAATTTCATATTCAAAGTTGCCGTATGGTAGGACTATTTCAAGTGAGTCTCCTATTTCAAGTTCTCCCGCCTTACGAAACACCGTGTCACGATGCCCGGACAAGACAATTTGGCCCTTTTCATCAGGGTAATAGCTGCCTTTGTAGTGCCCAACCCCTTTTTCAAGATCATCGGGATCCGTTCCTTCAACAATAGGTAAATCAGCATTCAATCTTGGGATTTGTAAAATACCGACAGCTTCACCTATTGGTGGTTTAAATGTCCCGTCCTCTTCTTTATACACTTCTTTACTAGGTGGAGATTCAACAATAGCTTTTGCCTCATCTAAAGACTTAGAAGTTTGCATCTTTGTATCAGCAATTTCCCATACAGCATAAGCAACTATACAAAGACCAACAACAATCAATAAATATGATAGCTTCTTCATTACCTTCCACTCTTTCCTCTATTAATAGGTTCATTATATCACAGCTATAATCACCAATATTAACAGAGTACATAGATTTACACCTTTAATTGTTAAAATTTTGTAAATAGGGGACAGTCCCCCACTTTATTTATAAAGTATCAACAATACCTTCTGCTTCTTTTAACATCTTTTCTCTTGATTCTTTATCAATATAGGGAACAGAGAAGAAGAATTTATGGGTGATAATATCAATTCCACAGTAATCAAAAATTCCAACATCCATAGCTGTTTCCATTGATGAAACAAGTTGATTAGGCTTCATAAACTCCTCAGTTTGGCTAGTTGTCTGAAAAATAACTGCCTTCTTGCCTTTAAGAAGTCCATCCACTTCACTTTTATCAAATCTAAAAGCGAATCCATTTGTAAATACACGATCAAAATACCCTTTCATCATCGCAGGCATACCACACCACCAGGAAGGGAAAATAAAAATTAGATTTTCCGCCCAAGATATCTCATTCTGTTCTAGTTGAATTTCTTTAGGAAGTTTCGTTTGGTAAAAGCTTGTATGATTGTCCTCTGTTAAAATAGGATTAAATTTCAGTTTGTACAAATCCCTTACTTTAACCTCGTAGTTTTTATGTATTAGATGATTTTTCACTTTATCGCATATAGCATGATTAAAGCTATCCTCACAAGGATGTACCAGGATTATCAGCGTATTCATACATGCCTCCAAAAGTCACTTTTTCTTCTAGTATTTGATGTTTCTTAGCCAATATTCATTTAAACGAACGTTTATTTAAGCTACTCTGACCTTATTAAACGTGAGATAGGCTACATTAAAACATCGTACATATGCTCAAAAGCGTGCAAAAAACCCCTCTCAAAATAATTAAGAGGGACTTGTCTTTAAATAATTTAACATTCTATTGGTAATAAAACTTTCACCTTTGTTCCCTTGTTGAGCTGACTAGTAAATTCAATTCTACCTTGATGATTTTGTATAATATTATAGCTTATCATTAATCCTAAACCACTGCCTTTTTCTTTATTGGAGTAAAAAGGCTCCCCTAATTTCGTTAGTCTTTCCTTTGTGATTCCTATACCTTGGTCTTCAACTAAGACATACACAAACTGTTCCAATTCCGTTCCAATTTCAATAGATACCAACCCACCATCAGGCATCGCCTCAACTGCATTTTCAATAATATTTTGGAATGCCTGTTTAATCTGATTCCCATCACAAAGAATGGTTATTGTTTCATCATTCATTTTTAAGGAAAACTGGATATCATGTAAGTTGGCTTGTCCTTTTATTGTATTCACAACTTCTTGTACTAACTTATCAATAGGCTTTTTCTCATAAGTTGTTTCATGATGAGGATTTGCAAGCATGAGAATTTCATTAATGAAATTTTCAATTTGATTAAACTCTGATATTAATATCTCTTTAAATGAACATTGTTCATTATTTATTAATTGCATAAATCCTTTAATACTAGTTAATGGATTTCTAATTTCATGAGCAATACTGGCTGCTAATTGTCCAACCGCTGCAAGCTTATCGGATTTTCGTAGTAATTCTTCATTTATTTTAGAATCGGTAATATCTTCTGCAACTCCAACTATTTTAGAGATTATTCCTTCTTTATTAAAAATTGGTACAATTCGATTACGAATCCAACGAATCGTTCCATTTGTATGAAACAACCGATAATCAAATTCTCCACTTTCTTTTATATCTTTAAAACGATTGACTGTATATTCAAGATCATCAGGATGAATAGCATTTAGCCACAACGTAGGATTTTGATTAAAATTTTCAAAAGTCATTCCAGAAATATCAAACCATGCTGAACTCATATATAGGAGTTTTTCCTCTTTTATATCAAACATCCAAAATGCTTCCTTAATATTATTAGCAATTTGCTGCAAACGTTCCTGACTTTCTTTTAGTTTTGTTTCAGATTGTAATCGTTCTAGTTCATTCCCAATCCACTGTGCCATTAATTGTAAAAACTCTAAATCTGAGTAAGTTATCGTTCGTACATCATGACTTCCTGATATAAAACAAAACGTCCCGTAAAATTGTTTATTTACAAATATAGGTGCTCCTATATATTCGTCTATCTTAAACCCATTAACCGTGTATTGATTATATGAATCTTTTATATGGACCGGCTCTAAAGAAGCAGCTACATTTGATGAACACGTATCTGTTAGCGGAATTAGATCCCCTTGCTTTAAGAAATCTCCTGATGCACCAATTGCTTCAAGAACCTCATATTGGTTATTCTTTATCCGTGAAACAACACCATTAGGGAAATTAAATCGCTCGCATCCTAATATCAAAAGGTTTCTTAACTTATCTTGAAAACTTAACTCATTATTACTTGTCACCTCATAAAGAGTTCGAATGGATTGTTCACTAATTGTTCTCTCAATTAAATCAGCTTTTAGTTCTATTTCTGCCTTTACCCAGTTGCTTAAATCGATTAATGTGTTTAACTCCTCTTCACTAAATAAACGAGGCTTTGTATCTATAATACATAATGAACCTAAAACATTATTATTTTTCGTAATAATAGGAGCACCTGCGTAAAAGCGAATATTATATTCTTTTACAAAGCGATTATTAATAAATCTCTCATCCAATGACGAATCCTGAACAACTAATGGGTTCCCATCAGCAACTACACAATGACAAAATGCAGCACTTCGTTCAGTTGAGCGCGATTCCTTCAAATTGTCTGGAAGCCCAACACAAGATTTAAACCATTGTTTATCCTCGGTTATTAATGTTATAAGAGATATTTGCACTCCAAAAAGCCTACTTGCCAAATTTGTTATTTGATCAAATGATTTTTCCTCTGGAGTACCAATGAGATTAAGACTATATAATTCTGTTAATCTCCTCTGTTCCTTTTCTAAAAAAGAGGAGCTACCATCTTTGAATATATCCTCTAGATTAAAAATAGAAATCACTCCAAGCATTTTTTCACATTATAACATATGGGATATATGTGGTATAGAACGAAAGTTCGATATATTACATTAACAGATAAGTATATTTATTGTTTCATATCTGAAAATTACACCTCGAGGTACAAATGTACTATTGAGAAGCTATTTTATAAGTTAGAAAACCGAAAACAAGGTTGGGACTAATAAGACATACACCAACCCACAATCTGAATAATCCTTATCATGATCATTTTGTTTTCTCAGATTCACCCTTTTTTCCCCACCAACCTTTATTTCTAAAATACAAAGCAATCCCAATCCCCAAACCAAAAATTAACAAAAGTACATATAAATATCCATAATCCCATTTCAATTCAGGTATGTATTCAAAATTCATCCCATATAATCCGGCAATAAAGGTCATTGGAATAAAAATCACACTTACAAGCGTTAATGTCTTCATAATTGTGTTTGTATGATCTGATTTTAATGAAAGCTGCAGGTTGAAAATGCTTGCCATATTTTCTATAAACGTATCAAAGGCACTAATGATCCGAGCATAATTATGTTGTAAGTCCTGAAAATAGAACCCTGAATCTTCATTAATATAAGGAAATTCTGACTGACCAATTGATTTAATAACGTCTTCTTGAGGTTCAATAATTTGCCTTAAATCATGTAATTTTGCTTTCCAGCGGTAAGCATTTTTGCCAATCTTATTTTCAAATGGATCTTTAAATACACTTTTTTCTAAAGCTTGAATTTCATCGGCAATTTCATCAACTGCACGAAGAAACTCGATTGATACTTTGTCTATGATTCGATACAAAATATAACCAGTATGGGACATATGTTCTGGGTTTTCTTCAAAGTGTTTTATAATTTCTGAAAGTAAGTGAAGATTACTATCTTGCTCACGTGTAATGATGAAATTAGTACCGACAAGTATGTTTATTTTTACAGGCTGAAAGTCCTCTTCAATTGAAAATACTGAGATAACAGCTTCATTCTTAAATATATTTACTTTTGGAAGATCACTAAACTCTTCCATAAACCGCTTTGCTAAAGGATGTATCTTTAACTGTTCAGTTATTGTATCAAGTGTTTTTTGATACGACTTATTTTCAATATGAAACCAAATAATCTCGTCAGTGTTAGGGATTGTAAATGATTCAACTCTTTCTATACATTTTGTTTGTTTATTATACTTAAGCATGATGATGTTCCCCTTTACACAAAATAATATGATGCTTGATATTATTTGTTAAAAAGGAATAATCATTCAAAAAACACAATGCACTTTTTAGAATTCCTGTTAAACTTGGTTGTTGATTTCCGCTGCAGACGTCCGCTCCAATCAACAAAGTATGAAAAGAATAGAATAAAAAAAGGCTGCCAGCGAGTCAGTTAATACTGACTTTCTGGACAGCCTTTATACAAGTTATTTACCTAATTCAGCTAATACTTCTTCAATTTTTGCAAGCTCAGATTGTAAACCGCCGCCACTTAAGTACCAAAGTGGACCATCTAAATATACGATTTGTTTGTTTTTGTAAGCTGTCGTTTGTTTAATAATATCGTTTTCCATGTCAGCTTCAATGTTAGATTCGTTACCATTAGTTGCTGCTGTACGGTCAATTACGAATAATACTTGTGGATCAAATTCTAAAATTGCTTCAAATCCAAAGTTTGAACCGTGAGAAGAAGCTTCGATATCTTCCGTTACAGGTTTGAAGCCATAAATATCATAAATGTAACCGAAACGAGATTCTTTAGCGAAACCAGATAAGTTACCTTCGTTATACATAGTAACTAATGAAGTTTCATAGTTACCACCTAATGCTTTGATTTCTTCTAAAGCTGAATCAAATTTTGCAAGGTACTCATCAGCTTCAGCTTCTTTACCGAACATTTTAGCTGCGGTATCTACAGAAGCTAAGAATGTGTTCCAATAATCGTCTTCTTGAGTACCAACGAATACTACAGGAGCAATTTCTTTTAATTCCTCATAGAATGCAGATTGGCGACCAGAAATGAAGATTACGTCTGGTTCAAGTGCTGCGATATCTTCAAGTAATGGAGTTTTTAAGTTACCAATGTTTGCATACTCATCACTTGCATACTCTTCAAGGTGAGATGGTAAGCTTGAGTCTTTAGCAACCCCAACGATCCCCTCAACACCAAGGGTATTCAATGTATCTAACATACCATAATCAAATACTACAATTTTTTCTGGCATCTTCTCGAATTTAACATCTTCAAAGCTAATTGTACCTTTTTCTTCGCTTTCAGTTGAAGCAATTGTTGGAGATACAGTCATTGGATAAACAGGACCTTCCTCATCTGTAGCTCCATCAGTTTCTGTAGCTTTACCTTCTGCTGCAGTCGTTTCTTTTTGTTCTTCTGTTGAAGCTTCTTCATTGGAACCACAAGCAGCAAGCATTAACATAATAGCTAATAGTACAATAACTACATTCCATTTTTTCATGTGTCTTATTCTCCTCTTATCTATATGTATTTTTTATTGCAATTGATAATCATTATCAATGATAACCATTATCATTATAGAACCTTAAATTATGCTCGTCAATACCATTCTGGAAAATTTATTTAATTAAATTCAATACCTAGAGAAAACAGTTATACAAGAAAAAATTTTCTCTAGGCTTTCTTAATTAATGGCTATTTTTCTAAAAGATTGTTGTTTTTAACTGGTTGATTGGAACTATGCACAAAAACTGATTAGGTTGATTGGAACGGATATGCGAGACTCCTGTGGGAGCAGCGGGACAGGTGAGACCCCACAGACGCAAAGCGTCGAGGAGGCTCACCGCACGCCCCACGGAAAGCGAGCATCCTGAAGCTTCAATCAACCTTACCAATACTTATTACAAAGCAACAAAGTTTGGCGAGTCAACCTAATTACTAAAGTTAGCCTATGTATGTGAATTGAAGTATACACAAATGCGGCATCCATTTTGTTCTTGAATTGGAATATCCATATCATAAATTTCTCGCAGTGCATCCGAATTAATAATCTCATGCGTTAACCCATTTTTCACAAGCCTACCGTTTTTCAACGCGACAATACGGTCTGAATAAACAGACGCGAAGTTAATATCGTGTAGTACAATGATCACTGTTTTGCCAAGCTCATCAACAAGCTTACGTAAAATCTTCATAATTTGAACAGAGTGCTTCATATCTAAGTTATTTAAAGGCTCATCAAGTAATACATAGTCCGTGTCTTGCGCAATAACCATCGCAATAAACGCACGTTGTTTTTGACCGCCTGATAATTCATCTAAAAACATATCCTGCATCTCTGTTAAGTTCATATATTCAACTGCTTGATCAACAAATTTTTCATCTTCTGCTGTAAGTCGTCCTTTTGAATATGGATAGCGACCAAATGCAACAAGCTCACGTACCCTTAATCGTACATTAATGTAGTTTGCTTGCTTCAATATCGATACGCGCTTAGCAAACTCAGCTGACTTCCATTTTTCTACATTATTTTGATCAAGTAAAACTTCCCCTGTATCTGCATCCAATAAACGGCTCACCATAGAAAGAAGTGTAGATTTACCGGCACCATTAGGCCCAATAAACGATGTAATTGTCCCCGGCTCAATTGTTACAGATACGTCTTCTACAACAGGCTTTTTACCAAATCGCTTCGTTAACCCCTTGATTTCAATCATCCTGCTGCCCTACTTTCCTTTAATAATAAATAAATGAAGTAAATACCACCGATAAAGTTAATAATTACACTTAGCGTTGTACGTAATTCAAGAATATGTTCAACAAGGAACTGACCACCTACTAATGCAATAATACTTATTAAACTTGCACCTAAAATTAAAATAGAGTGCTTATATGTAACTAAATATTGATATGAAAGGTTCGCCACGATTAAGCCAAAGAAAGTAATTGGGCCAACAAGAGCTGTTGATGTCGCGATTAATACCGACGATAAAATTAAAATGTTCATTACCATACGATCATAGTTGACACCAAGGTTAATTGCATTTTCACGGCCAAGAGACATAACATCTAGCTTATCCATAATGAGATAACCGTAAATAAATGCAATGATTAATATTCCGATTGCAATATATAATAAATCAGCTTTTACGTTTGTAAAGTTACCGAATAGGCGAGTTTGCAGACTTAAATATTCCACTGGATCTATCAGTACTTGTAAAAATGTCACAAGACTTCCTAAAAGCGCACCTATAATCATCCCGATTAAAAGGAGTAAATAAATAGGATGCTTATCTGCGCGAAATAAGAAACGATATAAAAGAATTGCAAATAATACCATTGCAATAATTGCTACACCAAAATTTAGATATCTATTTAAAACCCAAATTGACATTGACCCTGCAAAGAAGTAAATTAACGTTTGCACTACTTCGTACATTGAGTCAAGTCCCATTACAGATGGTGTTAAAATACGGTTATGTGTGATTGTCTGGAAAACGACTGTCGCATATGCAATCGCAATCCCTGTTATAACCATTGCCGTAACCCGAATCATACGTCTTGGGAAGGCGTAATCAAAACCACCTTTTATGTCATAGAATCCATATAACAAAATACAAATAATTGCTAATACCCCTAAAAAAATCAACTTTGTACTATTTTTCCGCATATGCTCTCCCCCTAAATAACATAATTAAGAAGATCGCACTACCAATTACTGCCACAGTTACGTTAACTGGAATCTCATAAGGGTGAATAATAATACGTCCAATAATGTCACATGTTAATAGAAAGGCAACCCCTAATACTGCTGTATGTGGAATTGTTTTACGTAAATTATCACCTAAATAAAGAGAAACAATATTAGGTACAATTAAACCTAAAAACGGAATAACTCCTACTGTTAATACGACAGTTGTAGAAATGATCGCAACAAGGATTAGACCTATATTTAACACAAGCTTATAACTTAAGCCTAAGTTTTTTGCAAAATCTTCACCCATACCTGCAACGGTAAATTTATTCGCATAAAGATACGCTAAAATAACCGCCGGTATACTTACATATAAGAGCTCATAGCGACCAGCTATAACTAATGTGAAACTCCCCATTAACCATGAAGAAATATTTTGAATAAGGTCTGCCTCGTATGCAAAAAACGTGGTAATAGATGACAAAATATTCCCGTACATAATCCCAATTAATGGAACGAAAATAACATCTTTAAATTTAATACGATCTAGAATTTGCGTGAAAATAAATGTACCCATTAAAGCAAATACAAAGCAAAAAATAATTTCTTGAATATACGATGTATTCGTAAAAAACAGCATTGAGATTAATATTCCTAGTTTTGCTGCATCTAAGGTACCAGCAGTCGTTGGCGAGACGAATTTATTTCGACTTAAAGACTGCATAATTAAACCCGCAATACTCATTCCTGCTCCCGCCAATATAATCGCCAATAAACGTGGCACTCGACTGATAAAAAAGAGTTGTGCTTTATCCGAATCCCAATCCAGTAAGTCACTCACCTTAATATCAATCGCTCCTATAAATAGCGATACACATGACAGGACTATAGTTACAATTATTAACATCCATAGTCTCATCTGTATTCCTCATAACGTGTTTATTCTCATCATGACAACCTGAAAACGTTTATCATTCCAAGTGCTAACTTTTCTAAAACTGCCTTTAAAAGTGATTAAAGGCTATGTTTGATAATCATTATCATCCATCACGAAAAAAAATGTGCTTATTCTTAAGCAGGTTTGTTACTAATGAGATTGATTATCAACTACAGTATTTAATGTATCACAAAAAATAATTAGTGAAAAGGATTATTTTTGAAATATTATTGCAAAATGGTTTTTATTCACATATTATCCATATTTCTATAAAGATCTAAGAAAAAAAGCGCAAGCGCCCGTTTAGCTATGAGTTGAATTAAAAAAATCCCCCAACGTCAATAGTTTTTCAACTCGACATTGGAGGGATTTAATCACTTTTACCTTTGGAGTGTTTTTTCAAAAAATATCTTCTACAGTTCTCTTATCAATTGCCTTATAGCTTCTGATATATCAATATCTTTTTCTCGGCAATATTGGCTAAGCTTTTCGTATGCATCATCATCAAGTCTTACATGAATCGAATGGTTAAACTTATCAGATTCAAGCTTTTTCGGCCTTCCTCTCGCTATTTTCCTTCTGCCTATTTCATCTTTCCACACCATAATGACGACATACCCATGTTTTTCTATCCAATGATCACAATCATTTTCTTTCCACATTTTATTTGCTCTTTCTTTAAATTCCTTTTTAAATGTGGCAAGTTTTTCATCTTGCAGTCCTTTCATGACTGCCTTTTCCATTACCTTATGCTCAATAAATTGCTGAAATTGATCATATGACCTAAATGTTAATTCCTTCATATTCCCTCTCCTGAAACACCTGATAAGAAAATGATAACCCTTCTTTTTTAAGAATGCAAAAGGTAGTTTTGCGAGGTTATCTCGCCTTTTGGGATCTATCGCGTCTTTTTAGTAGAAGAACATCTTCTTCTCAAGCTAATTTAGCATACTCTCAGCTAGTTTATAACTAGAATGAAGAAAAACCCAAAAAAGCTGACCAAAACAATTAGATCTTCAAAACTATTGAAGTCTATGTATGATAGTCAGCTATTAATTATCTTATAGATTTAGATTAATTTTTAAGAATCTCTTCTATTCTCGCTAATTCTTCTGCAGTAAATTCAAGGTTATTTAATGCAGCAACATTTTCTTCAATTTGGCTTACCTTGCTTGCACCAATTAGTGCAGAAGTAACTCTTCTTTCGCGCAGGACCCAAGCCAATGCCATTTGAGCTAAGTTTTGTCCTCTTTCTACAGCAAGCTCATTTAGATGTCTTACACGATTTAATACTTGGTCTGTGACTCTATCTTTATCTAAGAATGTATTTGCTTTGGCTGCTCGTGAATCAGATGGAATTCCTGAAATATATTTATTTGTTAATAAGCCTTGCTCCAATGGGCAAAATGCGATTGAGCCTACTCCATTTTCAGATAATACATCCTGCAAGCCATCTTCAATCCAACGATTAAACATGGAATAACTCGGCTGATGGATTAGTAAAGGTGTTCCAAGGTCGTTTAAAATTTTTACTGCTTCAGCTGTTTGGACCGCATCATAGCTTGAAATCCCAACATATAATGCTTTCCCTTGTCGAACAATCTGGTCAAGGGCTCCCATCGTTTCTTCCAACGGAGTGTTTGGATCAGGACGATGTGAATAAAACACATCAACATAGTCTAGTCCCATACGTTTTAAGCTTTGGTCAAGACTTGCAATCAGGTATTTTTTTGATCCCCATTCACCATATGGTCCATCCCACATGTGGTATCCAGCCTTCGTTGAAATCACCATTTCATCCCGATAGGGGGCAAATTCAGTTTTTATAATCTTTCCAAACATTTCTTCTGCACTACCTGGTGGTGGTCCATAGTTGTTTGCTAAATCAAAATGGGTAATTCCCAAGTCGAAGGCTTTGTGCAACATCGCTCTTCCATTTTCATACGTATCCACTCCACCAAAGTTATGCCATAACCCTAATGAAATAGCAGGCAATAATAAACCAGAATTTCCAACTCGATTATATTTCATATCACGATATCGATCTTTATTAGCAGTGTATGTCATATGTATCCCCTTTCATTTCTACGTCAATATTCATTTTACCTATGACTTAAGGTTTTTACTATAAAAATGCTTAAAACCAACTCCATTTATCAGAAGTTGGTTTCAGGCATATTAATTTATTCAATTTCTTCTATTTCACCTTTTTCTAATTCTGAAACTCTCAAAAGCATGATTCGTTTATCATCCATTTTTTCTACTTTAAATAATATGTTTTCAAATTCGACTTCAGGCTTTTCATTCTCGCTAGGGATAAATCCTAACTGTCCAATAACAAATCCACTTAATGTATCAAAATCTTCCGTTGGGAAATTGATATTTAATAAATCTTCCACAACATAAAGATTTGTCATTCCAGGAATTAGATAGGTCTTGTCATCAAGCTCTATAATCTCTTCTTCATCTATGCCGCGATCATCATATTCATCAAAGATATTTCCGACAATCTCTTCAATAACATCTTCAATCGTTACGACCCCATCTGTTCCCCCATATTCATCAATAGCAATCGCCATATGAATATTATTCATTTGCATCTCTTTAAACAGTTCATCTATCCGTTTTGATTCTAAAACAAAATAGGGTTCCCTGAGTAATTCTTTAATGTTATAAGTTTGCTCATCACAATTTTCAACAAACTGAATTAAATCCTTAACATGTAATATCCCAACAATATGATCGATTTTATCTTCATAGACCGGAAACCTTGTGTATTTTTCAATATTCACTAAGCGTACAGTCTCTAGAAGAGAATAATTAAAGGGAATAGCAATAATATTTGTTCGATGTGTCATAATATCTGATACTGTTTTATTATCTAATTCAAAGATATTATTTATCATCATTTTTTCAGTTTCTTGGATGGTACCTCTTTCTTTCCCAACGTCGACCATCATCCGTATTTCTTCTTCCGTTACATTTTCATCATCTGCATTTGGATCTACACCAAATAGACGTACGATAAAGTTTGTTGATAAAGTCAATAACTTAACAAATGGTGATGATACTTTAGATAAAATCGTTAATGGCATTACTGCAAACATTGAGATTGCTTCTGCCTTTTGTAAGGCCAGTCGCTTAGGTACGAGCTCACCTAATACTAAAGTAAAATAGGACAAAACTAGTGTAATCACAATAACTGAAATAGTACCTAATAAATCCTCAGAGATTGGAACACCCATTTCATACAATGTATTTGCTAACCTTCCTGCAAAGCTTTCTGCTGCAAATGCACTAGCCAAAAATCCGGCAAGTGTGATACCAATTTGAATCGTAGCTAAAAAACGGCTTGGTTCTGATAGGAGACTATAAAGCATTTTCGCCTTTTTATCTCCGTTTTCTGCCATTATCCTAACTTTATTATCGTTTAATGAGATCAAGGCGATTTCAGATGCTGCAAAAAAAGCATTTAAAATAATTAGGATTCCTAATATCAATAGTTCTGTTGCCAAAAACACCAACCTCCGGAGTTAATAAAGAAAAATAATTTGTTATTTATTCCTAATATTTTTTATTATCATGCCCTAAAATCATCTTTTTTGTAAGGAAGATATTTCTGAGTTACTTTGAAAGGCAATGATTAAACTTTTGTCCTTTTTAACCCTTGCAACATCATTTCCGAAAAATTAAATAAAGCCCTGCTCAAAATAAAATGAGTCAGGGCCTTTTCTAACTATGCATATAGTTTATTCTCATCATCTTTTCTAAAGAAACTTTTCATTGCTTGGAAAACATCTGCTTTTTGCTTGAGGATGTAGTAGCGGAACTTCTCATCATTGATATTTTTATATGCGGACATTAAGGTTGAGTGGCGATTATACTGATTAACTTCACCATAACCAAAGATATTGGAAACCTTTATAAGTTCCCCGACTAATTTCACACATCTCGCATTATCCGAAGTTAAATTATCGCCGTCTGAAAAATGGAATGGATAGATATTATAGCGTGATGGGTTATATTTTTCTTCTATAATCTCAAGTGCTTTTCGGTATGCAGATGAACAGATTGTTCCACCACTCTCACCTTTTGAGAAGAAATCCTCCTCTGTGACAACTTTAGCTTCAGTGTGATGAGCAATAAACTCGATATCAACTTTTTCATATTTTGTTCTTAAGAATCTTGTCATCCAGAAGAAAAAGCTTCTTGCCATATATTTTTCCCAGAGACCCATTGATCCACTAGTGTCCATCATGGCGATTACAACAGCCTTTGATTCAGGCTTAACAACCTCATTCCAAGTTTTATATTTTAAATCCTCAGGAAAAATTGGATGGAAATTTGATTTTCCTGACATTGCATTACGTTTATATGCTGCTAGCATTGTTCGTTTTTTATCAATATTACCCATTAATCCTGTACGTCTAATATCATTAAATTCAATATCTTCAATAACAATATCGTCGCGTTCCTTTTGCTTTAAATTTGGAAGCTCTAACTCTTTAAAGAGTGCAGCTTCTAGCTCTAAAATAGATACTTCAGCCTCATAATAATCTTCTCCTGCTTGATCTCCTGCTCCTTGACCTTTTCCAGGCCCCTTCGCATCTGCCTGTGAGCCATCTCTTGCTACAACATCGCCGACTTGACTTTCTCCATCTCCTTGGCCAACATGCTTATTCTTATCATAGTTATAACGAATTTTATATTCGTCCAGTGAACGAATAGGAATTTTCACAACATCCTTCCCATTAGACATTACAATACTTTCTTCTGTAATGAGATCTGGAAGGTTGTTGCGAATCGCTTCTTGTACTTTTTCTTGATGGCGTGTTTGATCATCCTGGCCTTTACGATGGAGGGTCCAATCTTCTTGTGAAATAACAAAATTTTGTTCTTCTTTACCTGACATATAAACAATTCCCCCTCCAATAATTTTTTTAAAAAAAGTGTCACATAACATGAATTTTTAGCATACATTAACGTGGATGAATAAATTCCGTACCCAATCAGTCTTGTATTTCATTGGATTACTCTATCCTATGCTAAGAAATCGATTTATTGACAAATAATTTAGAAAATAAATATGGAATCATCTAAAATGAGACAAGTCCCCATCCACCTGATGTTCAAGAGTTCTTTCATTGCTTTTAACAGGAACAAAAAGCTGACAATCGTAAAATTGTCAGCAAGTCATTCCCTTTTTTATCTATTTAATAAGCTTCCTACATAACGCAATAAATCATTAGCAGAGGTTGAGTTATACCCATGCTCATCAATTAGACGTGCGACAACCTCATTGATTTTCTTAAGCTGTTGCTCATCAGGTGTCTTCGAAGACGTTGTAATTTTAACAACATCTTTTAAGTCAGCAAATAGCTTCTTCTGGATTGCTTCACGTAATCGCTCATGTGAGTTGTAATCAAATCTCTTTCCTTTACGTGCATATGCTGAGATTCGAATAAGAATTTCTTCGCGGAACGCTTTTTTCGCATTTTCGGAAATACCTATTTGTTCTTCAATTGAACGCATTAGTTTTTCGTCTGGATTCATTTCTTCACCCGTTAATGGGTCACGAAGCTTGTTTTTATTACAATAAGCTTCCACATTATCTAAGTAGTTATCCATAAGCGTTTTTGCTGATTCTTCATAAGAGTAGACAAAAGCTTTTTGTACTTCTTTTTTCGCCATATCGTCATATAGCTTACGTGCAACCGAAATGAAGTTTAAGTATTTCTCACGATCCTCATTTGAGATTGATGCATGTTGATCAAGGCCTTCTTTAAGTGCACGTAATACATCAAGTGCATTAATAGAAGGTACTTCCTTACGAATAATTGTTGATGAAATACGGTTTATGACATAACGTGGATCAATGCCTGACATACCTTCATCATTGTATTCTTTTTGAAGTTCAACGAGATCAACAGAATTAAAACCTTCGACGCTCTCTCCATCATATAATCTCATTTTCTTAACGAGATCAATATCTCCGCGCTTCGGATCTTTCAAACGTGTTAAGATCGTAAACATAGCCGCTACTTTTAACGTGTGTGGTGCAATATGAACATCTGATACATCACTTTCGTTTATCATCTTTTCATAAATGCGCTCTTCCTCAGTCACTTTTAAATTATACGGAACAGGCATGACGATAATCCGAGAATGGAGGGCTTCATTCTTTTTATTTGAAATAAATGAACGATATTCCGTTTCATTTGTATGTGCTACGATTAATTCATCTGCAGAGATTAATGCAAAACGACCTGCCTTGAAATTACCTTCTTGAGTTAATGAAAGCAAATGCCAGAGAAATTTCTCATCACATTTAAGCATCTCCTGGAACTCCATCATACCTCGGTTCGCTTTGTTTAACTCACCATCAAAACGATATGCACGTGGGTCTGACTCTGATCCATATTCTGCTATCGTTGAAAAGTCAATGCTTCCTGTTAAGTCAGCAATATCTTGAGACTTTGGATCTGATGGACTAAATGTTCCAATCCCTGCACGTTTGTCTTCGGAAAGAAATACACGTTCAACCCTGACATCTTCAATTCTTCCGCCATATTCTTCTTCTAAACGCATCACATTTAATGGTGAAAGATTCCCTTCAATTCGAATCCCATATTCATCATAAAAGTCTTCACGTAAATGATGTGGAATCAGGTGCAAAGGATCTTCATGCATTGGACAGCCTTTAATCGCATAAACAGCGCCTCTATCTGATAACGAGTATTTTTCTAATCCCCTTTTGAGCATGGTAACAAGTGTTGACTTACCTCCACTTACAGGACCCATTAATAGTAAAATACGCTTTCTAACATCTAACCTTTTTGCCGCAGGATGGAAATACTCCTCGACTAATCGTTCTAATGCATTTTCTAACCCATACAGCTGGTGATCAAAGAACTTATATGTTCTCTTACCTTCGACTTCTTCAATTCCAGCATCTCTAATCATATTGTAAACCCTGGAATGAGCTGATTGTGCAACCCAAGGCTTTTCCTTAACAATGTCCAAATACTCTACGAAGGTTCCTTCCCACTTTAAACGCTGCTCATCTTCCCTGTACTTTTCAATTTTCTTTAAAATATCCATTAAGGACCTCCCCCATCATTGGTCGTAGTTGTAAAAAACTCGTGCAGATTAATACACTTTATGCGAGGATGTCCTTTAACATTCTTCTAAGATGTTAAAAAGCTTCCTACAACTTACGATATGATAGATATTTTTTTCGAAAAAAGTTGTTACACATTCACATCACAAATCGAATGAGTTATAATGAAACTAGCTATGTAAGGGTACTCTACACATATATTCTTCATTCTTCTGAACTAGAAGTATTGAACGATTCTTAGGAGGAACATCAATGAACTTTTTATTAGTTATTGGCGTTAGCTTAGCGTTTTTAACAGCTATTTTCACTGCAGGATATGATAGCAAGCCAGGCGTAAAAAAATAAAAAACAGCCCCAAGTACATAGTGTACAAGGGGCTATTTTTTATTTTAATCCAGGATATTCTTGTTGTCTTAATGCTTCATAAATTAATATTGCTGCTGTATTAGATAGATTCAACGAGCGAACATGCTCTGTCATTGGCAGACGTAAACATCTTTCCATATTTTCCTCAATTAAATCCTTAGGTAGTCCTGTTGTCTCTCTTCCAAACACGAAGAAAAAGTCCTTTTCTACATTACTATAATCAAATGTTGTATGTGGCTTTTGGCCAAACTTTGTTAAGTAGAAAAATTCTCCATCTGCGTAAGTTTCAAATAATTCGTCCAATGAATCATGATAAACGACATTTACATATTCCCAATAATCTAACCCTGCTCGTTTTAACATTTTATCATCCGTAGAGAAACCTAATGGACGGATCAAATGAAGAGTTGTGTTTGTTGCTGCACAAGAACGCGCAATATTCCCTGTATTTGCAGGAATTTCTGGTTGATATAATACTACGTGTAAAGCCAAAATTTTTCACCTCAACTATTTATTAGAAAAGCGCAAGCGCCCGTGTTTACTACAACATTATACCATTGTTATTTCGAACTCGTATCATCAATGATTCGAAAAAATGTGTACTTTATATTTGGTGTATATGCCGTAGAATCTTCATATGACCAATAACGCATGCGACTATTATAAGTTTGCGCATTCACAAGTGGCATATTCTCTTGATCCTTTGCTACAACAAATGTCGTGTGATCGTAACGACCATCACCTTGAAAATCGTAACATATAACATCACCTGGCATTAATTGTTCAGCAGAATCGACCACTTCTGCCCTTAACCCAGCCTTTGAATGGATGAAAAAATTTCTCATCGCATTTGCTACAGACCAACTATAACTCCATTTGTTACTTTGCATCCACCATCCCGAAGAAGGATTTGGATACCCTCGCATTGAGGCACCACCTGCATGGAGACATTGAGAAATAAAGTTCGTACAATTCACTTCAAAATTTTTATAGATTGAATTGGTACTATTCCACCATCTCTCTGCATATTGAACTGCTGCAAGCCGATCATAAATAAAAGAATCCTTGCTTCGTGGTTCATCAATTTGAATGTCGGTTTCAACCTCATTATTATGATTATCAATAATTCTGTCCTCAACTAACTCATCTCGATAAAAACGAGCCATACGCTGCTCGATTCGTTCCTCTAAATAAAAAGAATCTTGTTGTTTATTCAACCATTTGAAGTGACATATATATAATGCATCCTTTAGATCCTGGGATTGTTCTTCCACCTTCTTAATTCTTACGTGAGCACTTCCTTTTACAACCTCCGTTTTCCTATTTTCACTTGAAAGAAGCTTTCGTTCAATCGCCTGAAATTCATGATCATTTCGATAACTATTTTGTATCTTTTTATTAATCAGCATCTGAAGCTTCAGTTCATTTAATTCTGAAAGCATTTGTTTCAACGTCCTCACCACCATCCTATATTTACTACAAGGTATGTAAATGATGAATAGAAATGTCGATAAAATGTTTTTAGACACTATTAATTTAGGAAAGGATATAGAACATTGGTCTGGTTGTCCTCACCCTTTTTTACAACTATACTAAGGATTACTAAATACTAGAGGTGAACTTAGATGTTTCAAGAATTTAAAAAATTTGCTTTAAAAGGAAATGTATTAGATTTAGCTGTTGCAGTTGTCATTGGAGCTGCTTTCGGTAAAATTGTTACTTCCCTTGTAAATGATATTATTACGCCAATTATTGGACTGCTTATGGGAGGGATCAATTTTAGCCATCTATCTTACTCAGTAGTTAAATATGGAGCGTTTATTCAATCAGTTATTGACTTTTTCATCATTGCCTTTTCAATCTTTTTGGTCGTTCGTTTCTTTAATCGATTTAAAAAGAAGGAAGAAGCTGCAGCTCCACCAGTAGATACTAAAGAAGAGCTCCTAAAAGAAATTAGAGATTTATTAAAGGAATCGAAATCATAAACATTTATAAAAGCTCAGGTACACTATTTCTGTATACCTGAGCCTTTATATTTTAAAGCTATTTATTGTAAACAACTCCTGCAATAAAGATTGATCTCTTCTTTTAATTTAATTGGGCTCATTTTTTCTCAATAAAAGCTAATCCCTTGCTAATCTCTTCCTTCACTTCTTCATCTTTCTCAGTCATGTAAGCCTTATGCAGTTCTTTTGCAACATCTATATTATTAGCGATTTTCCCAATTGCCCATGCAGCAGTCCCACGAATTACGGGTCTTGAATCATTGTGCATCAAGTCGATTAAGTCAGGAAGTGCAGTTGTATCCTTAAAATGTGCTAGGGCTAAGATCGCATTCCGTTGCAATGGCTTTTTCCCTCTCCACGATCCAGAAATATGACCATATTTCTCTTTAAAATCCCGATTACTAATTTTAAGCAGTGGTTTTAATTTCGGCTTGGCGATTTCTGGATCTGGCTCCATTTCTTCGTGAAAATGAAAGTCCTTCCCCTTATTAACCGGGCAAACCGTTTGACATGTATCACAACCATAAATACGGTTTCCTATTTTTGAGCGATATTCGTCAGGTAAAAACCCTTTTGTTTGGGTTAAAAATGCAATACATTTTGACGAATCAAGCTGCCCCCCCTGAACAAGTGCACCAGTTGGGCAAACATCTAAGCATTTTGTACAGCTTCCACATTGATCCTCCATCGGCTTGTCAGGAGGGAAAGGAAAATTCGTTATCATTTCTCCTAAATAAACATAAGAACCAAATTCAGGAGTTATTATGGAGCAGTTTTTGCCACTCCAGCCAATTCCTGCACGTTCTGCAACAGCTCTATCTGAAAGTTCACCTGTATCTACCATCGATTTAATTTGAATATCAGGTACCTTTTCTCTTAAAAAGTTCTCTAATTTACTTAGTCTATCACGTAATACAGTATGATAATCCTGTCCCCATGAAGCACGACAAAAAATTCCCCGTCTATCCTCTCTCGTACTTTTAGGAGCATTTTTCAGCTTAGAAGGGTAGGCTAGAGCGATTGATATAATTGAACTTGCCTTCGGTAAAAGCTTTACAGGTGTGACCCGTTTCTCGATGTCTGACTCCTCAAATCCAGATTGAAACCCGTACTCCTGCTGTGTCATGAGCCGTTGTTTTAGTTCTTCAAACATAGTTGCACTAGTAAATCCAATTTTATCTATACCAATCTCTTTACTATATTCAATGACTTCTTTTTTTAACTGCTCGATATTCATAGCTTTCCCTCCCTTCTTGTTTTATCAAGCAGATCTAACGTTTCAACCCTCTCACTATGGTAAAATAACAGCACTACCATTGTGGAGGTTAAAATAATGGAAATTCTAATTAGTGATGAATTAAAGCAATTAATACCAGAATTTAAAATCGGAGTCGTTCAATATCAAGATATACAGGTTTCCGACTCTCCTCAAATGCTTATGGGTCGATTACGATTGTTTCAAGAATCCTTATACTTTGATTATGCAGATCAAAAAGTCTCTGATATCCCAGCAATAAATGAATGGAGAAAATTATTTAAAACAATTGGTACAGATCCAAACCGTTACCGCCCATCTAATGAGGCATTATATCGTCGTGTACAAAAACAACAATATTTACATACAGTAAACTCAGCAGTTGATATGAATAACTTTTTATCTCTTCAATATAAAATTCCTTTAGGTATTTATGATGTTAGTAATCTCGATGGTGATGTTGTAATTAAAATAGGTACCGAACAGGACTCGTATATTGCGATTAATGAGCGTGAGGTGTCTTTAACAAAGAAGCTAGTATCCGCTGATCAACACGGAGCTTTCGGAAGTCCTTATGTTGATTCAAAACGATCAGTTGTTACATCAGACACAACTCAAGCACTTCATCTTATCTATTTTCAGCCTTCACTTCAAAAGGATGAGGCATTAACTTTATTACAAGCATTATCAAATATGTTCACACAAATACATGGTGGTACAGCTGAGGTTAACGTCATTTAAGTGGGTGCTTAAAGCATCCTACTTATCATTTTACTGCACTAAAAAACGCAATACATCGTTTATCTAAGAAACGAAACACTGCGTTGCACACGATTATTATGTATGGAGCGGGTGAAGGGAATCGAACCCTCATCATCAGCTTGGAAGGCTGAGGTTTTACCACTAAACTACACCCGCAAGAACATGTTTTAAATTATAACAAGTTTCTCAACAATAATCAACATTATTCTAATATAAATTTGTCGAACGTTGTCGATGAAAGTCGGAAAAGTTACTTACCTAGTATATAACCTGTACAACCATTAATCAAGATGTTTTTTTAAATTATTTTACAATCAGTAAAGAACTAAAAAGATTATGCATTTTGATAGTTTTATCATAAAATAGACTAGGTAAAATGAATAAGGAGGAATAAACGTCTTGAGAAATGAACCACTTTTTTTTAAGCCAATTTTTAAAGATAGAATATGGGGTGGAACACAACTTACATCCTTTCATTATAATATCCCCTCTGAAACTACAGGTGAATGCTGGGCTTTTTCTGCACATCCTAATGGACAAAGTGTTGTAAAGAACGGTCAATATGAAGGTGTAACCTTAGGTGAACTTTGGGAGAAACACCGCGATCTATTTGGAAATATTGCTGGTGATCGCTTCCCGCTATTAACAAAAATCCTTGATGCTAACCAAGATCTGTCTGTTCAAGTTCATCCTAATGACGAATATGCTAGAATCCACGAAAATGGCGAACTAGGGAAAACAGAATGCTGGTATATTATTGATTGTGAAGAAGGCGCTGAAATTATTTATGGTCATCACGCACAAACAAAAGAAGAATTAATTAGTATGATTGAAAAAGGTGAATGGGATCAACTTTTACGAAGAGTAAAAATCAAGCCTGGCGACTTCTTCTTCGTCCCAAGTGGCACAATTCACGCAATAGGAGCTGGAACGATTATACTAGAAACACAGCAAAACTCTGATACAACGTATCGTGTTTTTGATTTTAACCGTAAAGACGCTGAAGGAAATCTTCGTGAGCTACATATCGAAAAAAGCATTGAAGTAACCGAAACACCATCTTCACATACGGAAGTTTCACCAGAAACAAAACAAATTGATGGTGTGGAAATAACAACATATGTAGAATGTCCTTATTTTACTGTTCAAAAATGGAGCCTTTCAGATACTGCCACTCTAACACAAGAGAAACCATTCACTTTAGTTAGTGTTATTGATGGTGAGGGGGAATTAGTTCACAGAGGTACAACATATAGCTTTAGAAAAGGTGATCATTTCTTGTTACCAAATGAGTTTGGTGAATTTAGCCTTAAAGGTAACGCTGATTTAATTGCATCATATTTATAACAAGAATAAAAACAATGGAGCAACTCTAAAGCTAGAGTTGCTCCATTTCATTTCCAAAACACTATTTTATTAAGGCTCTTTTCTAAGAGATTGTTGCTTTAAAAACAACAACTGTTTGAGGTTGACTGTAGCGGAAATCAACCACACCGCACTACTTGGTAAATAGTAACAAATTTTAGCGAGACAGCCTATATTAAATTAACACTGCCTACTTAGACATCATTGATACTCGGTATTCATTCGGTGAAAGGCCTACTGCCTTTTTAAACACTTTACTAAAATACTTTTCATTTTGATAGCCAACTTTAAATGAAATTTCATATATTTTCAAATGAGGGTTTTCTAAAAGCTCCTTCGCTTTTTCAATCCGAATATTCGTTAAGTAATTTGTAATTGTTTCGTTGTATTCCGCTTTAAATTTTCTAGAAATATATTCTCGACTTAAATAAAAGCGATCAGCAATTTCCTGTAGTGGAATATCTCTTTCATAGTTATTTCTTAAAAATGATTCAATTTCTTGTATACTATTCTTTTCCTTTTGGTATTTTACTTTATATAAAGAATGAATTAATTCATGAAATTCTTTTCTCTTCTCTTCTCTAAATTTCTCATAAGAAAAAGAGCCATCATCTTTCCAATAATCCTTGCCATTATATTGGGATATCTGCTCGTTAATATTATATTCCTTTAGCCAATTCTTCCTTAAAAGTTCAAACTGATTTTCCCATACTTGTATTTGTTCAAATGATAGAATATGGGTTGATTGAAGTGAATGAAAGATCCGATTTAGCACATCATCCATTTGCTCAATACTCCCACTTTGCAATGCCCACATAATCTCCTGAGTATAATCTAAAATATGAAGCAAGGGACTTGAAGAGATGTCTTGATAAGAAACAATCTTCTTTTTATTCGCTTCTACGATATTATACTTAAGCATTGTTTGCAGTGCAGATTGATAGGTTTCATGTAACTGCTGTGAAGGTTTACCGACAGCCATTGTCAGTTTTATATGACAGTATTTAGAAATAGATATTTGAACTTTTTCAAGTAAATCGAATTGATTTTTATGAGTCCACAAGAGTATTACAATCTCATCTTCCTTGTTGACATTTCTAAAACAAAAGCCATTACGATTTGACCAGACTATTTCATTACATATGTTTAGCATCGAAAAAAACGCTAAATCTTTATCTCCCTCGAAATACCTTGAAATAATCGAGTTAATCGATAGTAATGTAATTGTGCATTGGACCTCTGTAATATTTATTCCAAATTCTTTTTGAATCTTCTCTTTCGCATCAGAAGGAATTGTTGGTTTGTTCATAATACCTGTGAATAAATGATCCCAATATAACGGTTTAATTTCATTCATCACTCGTGTATTTTCTAGTGTAGACTCCCTCATTAAAGCTTGCTTCTTCCATTCCTTTGTAGCCCTTTCTAATGTCTCATTTAAAACATCTGGTTCAATCGGTTTTAAAATATAGTCAAAGCTTCCATAAGTAATCGCGTTTCTCATATAGTGAAAATCATCATACCCGCTTACCACAATAGTTTTGCTATTTATTTCCTTGTCATGCAGCCATTTTAATAGCTGAATCCCATCTAATTTAGGCATATTCATATCAGTAAAAATGATTTCAGGTCGCTGCTCTAGGATCAGTGTTTTCGCTTCTTCTCCATCTTTCGCCTCAAATATTTCATGAATACCAAAGCGGTCCCATTCTCCTAATAACAATAAACCATCTCTTACATGTTTCTCATCATCAATAATAATTGCCTTCAACCATCCCACCCCCTGTTTCTATCGGCAGCCTTAGTATAACAAGAAGTCCTCCATCCTGATGATTTTGAATGTGAAAATTTGCTCTTCCATCAAAATACAACTTTAAACGAAAATAAACGTTTCTTAATCCTATATTCGTTCCATCGGTATCAATTTTTTGTTTCTCTTTGTCAAATGACTGATAAATTTCATTAAGTCGATTTTCACTTATTCCTTTTCCATTATCATGAATAGTAATGACAAGCTGATTACTTTCTTTCCTTCCCATTATCATTAACTGGCCGATCGATTCATCACTACTATTAAAACCATGTTTAAAATAGTTTTCAATGATTGGCTGAAGGATCATTTTTGGAACTTCTATTGTTAATACTTCCTTATCAAACTGTAATGAATACTCAAATTGGTCTCCAAATCTTTCTTTCTGTAGTAATAAAAATGCCTTAGTAAAATCTATTTCCTTTGTTAAAGGTACCAAATCTTCATCGATATTCATTCCGTATCTCATTATTTTAGATAGATGTGTTACAAGTGTATACACTTGCGGTACATTGTTCTTCAAGGCCAAAGTGCCAATAGATTGGAGAGAATTATATAAGAAATGCGGGTTGAGCTGTGACTGTAGAACCTTTAATTGATTTGTCTTATTCTCAAGCTCAAGTTTATATTCCCGATTAATGAGATGATTAATCTTTCCAATCATTTGAATGAAACGCTCCCCTAAAATACCTATTTCATCATTTCCTAATGAATCGAAATAAACATTCATATTACCTTCTTCAACCTTTTTAATATTTTGCAGTAGCACACGAATTGGTGATGTGATTTTAAAGGAAACAAGAAACGTTGCCATAATCACAAGGCATAAACCAATAACACCAAACATGATGTTAATTTTAGCTACACTCAGTGCACTTTCAAATACAGATGTATAAGGAATACGTTTCACTAGTATCCATCCACCTGCTGATTCAGAAAGTTTATCATACATCATCAATCCACGAAATGAATCCTTTTCCCATTCCATTGTTCCGCTGGTTTCTGTAGACTTTAATACACTAGTTACCCATTCTTCAGTTTCAGATACTTCACTATTTGAACGAAAAATAAGTTCTCCTTCTGGACTTAGTATATAAAATTCTTCTTTGTCTTTTACATATAATTTTTCACTTATATCAATAATTTGATCAGGTGCAATATCTAATGAAATATAGCCCAGCAATTTATTTGAAGGAATGTCAATTAACGCTCGATGTAATCGAATTACTTCTTTTTTCTCCCTTTTATCTTTAACAGCACCATCCTTTTGAAGGACGTGCATAGGTTCAATATAAATAAAATTGGAATTATTCATTGCTTTCTCATAGCTTTCTTTATAAAGATTCTTTACTACTGGTGAGAACACTACACCCGACGTTTTTGAAACAGAGACATTTTGATTGTCTTCCTCAACAGCAATATTGACTCGATTGATATTTTTTTCTGCATAAAGAATCGTTAAAATGACATTTTTAACACTTTCTTTAGCTAAATAATCATCATCATCTTGACTTGGATTTCGTAAATAATTCATAAAGTCAATATTATTATAAAACGATAATGTTAAGTTCTTTAATTCTCCAACATACCCTTCTAAGTTTAATTTTCCTTGGTATAATAGATTCACATTTTCCTGTACGAACTCGTCCTTCAATGACTCTTTCGTATATAAATAAGTAATAACAATCGAGGTTCCAAATGGAACGATTGTTATGAGTAATAAAAGAACAATAAGCTTATTTCGGATACTCGTTTTAAACATAAGGAACCTCCCATCTGTTTGTATTCTCTTAACACTACTACATGACCTTTTTTTAACATTATTCATAGTATAGTAAAAAGCATGCCTAATATAGACATGCTTTCGTTCTTTTAATTTTACTTCATATTATCCCAGGTTGCTTGGAATTTTTCTAAAGCTGTATCATAATCAATTTTCCCTGCTGCATATTCTTGGATTGTAGCTGCAAGCTCTTTGTTTGCTCCATCAGGCCATCTGAACCAAGTCCAAGGAATAGTTTTTTCTGCTTTTGAATATTCCAAGATTGATTGACCTAAATCACCTAAACCATTTGCTTCAATATTATCAAATGCTGGAATAAAGGCAAATTCTTCGGTAATATAGCGTTTACCAGTTTCAGAAGAAACCATCCAATTTAAGAATGTTTTCGCTTCTTCTAAATGCTCAGAATCTTTGTTAAGCACCCAGTTATTAGGTACACCTACAGGTAAAACGTCCATGCTAGCATCATCATTAAGTGGAATTGGTAAGAAGCCCATATTCATATCTGGATTAATTTCAGTAATCATATTCTCAGTCCAGTTACCTTGTTGTAACATTGCAGTTTCTCCAGAAGCAAACAATGTAACTTGAGTATTATAATCTGTTGTTAATGGGTTACCATTTGCATACTTAACTTCAGTATCAATAACTTCTTTAAATTGTTCAAATTGCTCATTTCCTACAAATGATGTTGATCCATCATATAAACCTTCAATAAATGCATCCGGATCTTTTTGTTGAGCGAAAGGAATATTTAATAAATGCTGTCCAATTACCCACCATTCACCATATCCTGCTGAGAAAGCTTTAATTCCAGCATCTTCAAGCTTTTTAGCAGCTGCTTTTAATTCAGTAAGAGTTTTTGGTGTCTCAGTAATACCTGCTTTTTCGAATAAATCCTTGTTATACACAAATCCATACCCTTCTAGATTAACAGGCATTCCATAAAGCTTACCATCTTCATCTGTAGTCGGAACTTTACCAATTGGTAGTACATGCTCTGCCCATGGCTCATTTGAAAGATCAGCTAAATGCTCCTTCCAAAGCTCAAGCTCTTTAAATCCACCGTTGTTAAAGATATCTGGCTCTTCTCCAGATGCAAACTTAGCCTTTAAAGCAGCACCATAATCTGCTCCACCGCCAACACTTTCAAGCTTAACCTTAATATTTGGGTGTTCCTTTTCAAATTCTTCGATCATTGCTTGAAGCTGATCAGCAATTTCAACTTTAAATTGGAACATATTTAATGTTACAACTTCACCATCACCTGAACCAGAATCTGATTCTCCACCAGTATTTTCAGTCTTTTTATTTGAAGCACATCCAGCCATAATTCCTAAAACTAATAGCATTGAGAGACATAATAATAATAGCTTTTTCATTAACAATTGACCTCCTTAGTTTCTATGTTTCTTTTTCTATTTATATAAATTATTGTAACTAGTTATCTAGCTATAATAATTTTATATCAAATTCGTTTTCCTACTTAATAGATCCTGCAGCAATTCCTTTAATAATATGCTTTTGCAGGAATAAGAAGAAAACAATAACTGGTGCTATCCCTAACACTAATGCTGCTAAACCCATATCCCACTGTTTTGTATACTGTGCGAAAAATGAACTAGTCGCTAATGGAATTGTTCTTAACTCTGCATCCTGTAATACGAGAAGTGGTAATAAGTAATCATTCCATATCCATAAAGTATTTAGAATGATGACGGTTACAGTAATCGGTTTTAATAATGGGAATACAATTCTCCAGAAGACACCAAACTGACTACATCCATCTACCCTAGCAGACTCTTCAATTTCCTGTGGGATTGTTTTTACGAAACCATGGTATAAGAATAGAGATAATGAAACCCCAAATCCAAAATACATGATAACAATACCAGGAATACTATTCATAATTCCAAGCATTCCACCAAGCTTCATAAGTGGAATCATAACTGTTTGGAATGGAATAACCATCGCAGAAACAAAGAAGATAAACAAAAACTTGCTTAGCTTGCCAGGTGTTCGAACCATCTTCCAGGCTGCCATCGAACTAATCACAACAATACCTGCAATACTTAAAACGGTTATAATTAAAGAATTAAGAAATGCATCTTGGAAACTAATAACTTCCCAAACCTTTGCATAGTTACTAAATAAAACTTCCTTCGGTAATGCAGCTGCATCAATTAAGATTTCAGAAAAACCTTTTACAGAGTTAATAAACACAAAGTAAAACGGTACAAGAAAGATTAAACCAAGCATAATTGCAAAGATCTCTAGGAGAAATGTGCGCTTTGAATAGTTCTTTTTCATTATGCTTCAACCTCCCTTTTCTTCGTAAACATAACTTGGAATGTTGTAAACAATGCTACAACAATAAAGAATAAAATTGATTTTGCTGTACCTAATCCATATCGATTGTTCATGAATGCCTCTTGATAAATGTTAATCGCTACTGACTCTGTTGAATTAAATGGACCCCCGCCTGTTAATGAAAGGTTCAAGTCAAAGATTTTAAACGCCATTGATATTGTTAAAAAGAAACAAATCGTAAATGCTGGTAAGATTAAAGGAATCATAATTTTTGTTAATACATCCCAATTTGTTGCTCCATCCATTTTTGCCGCTTCTAGCAATGAAGTGTCAACACCTTGAAGTGCAGCAATATAGATAACCATCATATAGCCACTAATCTGCCAAGCAAATACAATGACAATCCCCCAAAATGCTGTTGTCTCATCACCTAACCATGGTAGTTTAAAGAATCCTATATCTGTCATATTACCAATTGATGCAAATCCCTTTACAAAGATAAACTGCCAGATAAAACCTAGTAAGAGTCCACCGATTACATTAGGTATAAAAAACACAGTTCGTAAAATATTCTTCGTTTTTAACGCCGCGTTTAGGATTAAAGCTAATCCAAACCCAATCACATTACTGATTAAAACTGCGGCTAGCATAAACTTAGTCGTAAACAAAAATGAATTGAAAAATTTAGCATCATCTGTAAAGACAGTTATATAATTTTCTAAACCAACCCACTCAACCGCCGAACTTACTCCATTCCAGGAAGTAAACGAATAATAAACTCCCATAAAAAATGGAATAATTTGAACCAGTATGAAAAATAAAAGTGCAGGCCCTACGAAAGCCCCATAAGATAAGATCTTATTTAGCTTTACCTTTCTCTTTGCTTGTTTTTCCACATCTACATATCTTTCCTTTGTATCTAACTCTTTCACATTTAACTTTGCACTCACCTGATCTACACCACCTAACTGCTTATTTGCAAGCGCTTTCTTAGTTCTAATTATATAGCCCTAAGTAATTAGTTTCGATCAACTGAATTGACTAAAAAGGTGCACAATTTTGACCTTTGACTTTCCTTTAAACAAACAAGTATAAAAAAGACCTCACATTTTTGTGAGATCCAAGGTTTTGTTTGTCGAATTTTGATGAATTATGGCTAATCGTTGATAAATTTCTATAATCGAAGATAAATTATAAGAATAGAAGATATATTTGAATAATCGCAGATAAAATCATCAGAATCGAAGATAAATTATTCAGGAAGAAAAATTAGCAGGATCCCCGATGATTAAATCGTATTCAAAAATGATTGAATAAATGGAATGGCTGCACCTATAGGTACCCCATTCTCAGGTGAACGGCTAATCGATATAAATGGCTCATTTCCTGGAAATGCAGTTCTTTCATAAACCTTTTCATGCAGAGTTTCAATATCATTATTCTTCAAATAAGGAGAAAGATGTCCACCCAGAATAAATTCTCTATTAATGACAAGATGTATATTGTTAATCGAAAATGCTAAATTACCTAAAAAACAATTCCATCTCTCCACATATGAAAGGGTACCATAACGTAGCTGCTGAAAGAAAAAGTCCAGTGTTTCCCCTTCTTCTAAAAGCGCACTAACAGAGCAATATGTTTCCATGCACCCTTTCTTTCCGCAGTAACAAGAAGAACCATTAGGATTAATCGTCATATGTTCTACTGTACCACTATGTCCTTCCTTACCCATATAAATTTGGTCATTTAAGATAATTGCCCCCCCAAGATGCGTACCAATCGACAGATAAACAGCATCTCCAATATTATTACCTACCCACAATTCTGTTGTTGCCGCACACTTTGCATCATGAACAAACATACAAGGATAATTAAGATATTGTGAAAAAACATGAATATCCAATCCTGTACAGTTTAAAATTTTTCCATATGTAATCTTTTGCCCATCAATTGATGTTAATGCTTGAACTGCAAAACCGATACCTAGAATCTGTTCTTCTGCCACATTAAGAGAAGTGATGAACGTTTGTACAGCATGGCTTAACTCCTTGTAATAGCTGTCTACATTTGAATAACAAAGTGACAACTCCTCTTTCTTAAAGGCAATACCAAGTAAATCAACTGCTAAAATTCGTACTGTCTTTTTCAGAATTTCCACACCGATACTAATACGTGCCTGAGGACAAATTGCGTATGCAGTTGCGCGCCTACCAACTGAAGATTCAAACTGTCCACTCTTCTCAATCAACATTTCCTTTTCCAACCGAACTAGGTTTTGGGTTACAGTTGGTAAACTCAAGTGAAGTTGGTTCGCGATTTCCTGTTTAGAAAGCTTCTCATTTTGATAAATGAGATGGTAAATCAGTGAGTAATTATTCTTTTTTATATCTTTAAATGTGATGCTATGATCCATGAAAATACCTCTTTATATAAAGTGATTTTATAAAAATATTTCATTTAATTCTTTTTAAAATATATCACAGAAGATAATGCAATAACAACTTTGGCAAGATGTATTTTGCCAATTCTTAATTTTGTTTTGTTGACTATCGCAGAAAATAGTTTTAATATATAAATTAATTTTATAAAACCATTTTACAAAATGAATTTACTAAAGGAGAGATAAATATGGGTATTTTAGAAAAAATGAGACTAGACGGAAAGAAAATTTTTGTTACTGGTGGCGCAAGAGGAATTGGTAAAAGTGTCGCAACCGCCTTTGCTGAAGCAGGAGCAGATTTAGCGATTGTCGACTTAGATATCGAGGAAGCAAAAAAAACAGCAACAGAGCTTGAAGAAAACAATGGAATTAAAGCGATTGCAATCAAAGCAGATGTTACAAAACCTGAAGATGTTGATGCCATGATTCAGGAAATACTGAATGTTTTTGGACGTTTAGATGTAGCCTTCTGTAACGCCGGAATCTGCATGAATATTCCAGCAGAAGAAATGACATACGACCAGTGGAAAAAAGTTATTGATATTAATCTTACTGGTGTATTTTTAACGGCACAAGCAGCTGGAAAAGTTATGTTAAAACAAGGTGGTGGTTCTATTATTAATACTGCTTCTATGTCAGGACATATTGTGAATGTGCCACAACCACAGTGCTCTTACAACGCCTCGAAAGCAGGAGTGATCCAGTTAACAAAATCACTTGCAGTCGAATGGGCAAAAAGAAATGTGCGCGTAAATTGTATCAGTCCAGGATATATTGGAACAGAACTTACATTAAATTCTCCAAGTCTACAGCCATTGATCCAACAATGGAATGAAATGGCACCACTCGGGCGAATGGGTAAACCTGAAGAACTTCAATCCATTTGTGTTTATCTTGCAGGAGACACTAGTAGCTTTACTACAGGATCAGACTTTGTAATTGACGGAGCATTTACTAGCATCTAATAGATTGAAAGAATCTGATTTTTTGTGAAAAGGAGACTATCTATGAACTACCTACTCGGAACAGATATTGGAACATCTGGTACCAAAACCATTTTAATGGACACAGATGGCAATCTGATTGCTCAGGATTTACAGGAATATGATGTATTGACTCCAAAGCCTTTATGGGCGGAGCAATGGCCAGATGTATGGCTACATGCTGCGAAAACTTCGATAAAAAATACAGTTATGAATGCAGGAATTCCAGCGGAGAAAATTCGAGGGATCGCCATTAGTGGTCTGTATGGAGGTTCTGGAATTCCATTAGACGAAAAAATGGAACCTGTTAGGCCTTGTATGATTTGGATGGACCGCAGAGCAGAAGCAGAAACAAAGTGGGTCTTAGACCATATTGGAGAAGAAAAACTTTTAGAAATTACCCATAATGGGGCAGATCCTTATTATGGCTATACAAAAATATTATGGCTAAAAAATCATGAGCCTGAGAATTGGAAGAAGACAAAGCTCTTTCTCCCACCAAATGACTATGTCATTTATAAACTGACCGGAGAAATTGCCATTGATTATTCTTCTGCAGGAAATATCGGCGGCATATTTGATATGAATAATAGAACCTGGTCGAAAGAATTGATGAATGCGATGGGAATTCCTCTGTCAATGATGCCAGAAAAAATCGTAGAATCAACTGATATTGTTGGCAGACTTACAAAAGAAGTCGCAGTTGAGCTGGGTCTTTCTGAAGGAATGCCAGTAATAGCAAGTGGTATTGACTGTGGTGCAGCCAATATCGGCCTCGGTGTTTTTGAATCTGGTATTTATGCAGCAGCAATTGGTACGTCTATGTGTGCAGCATTAATTTCTGATAAACCTGTAAAAGGAAAAGATCTGATTGTTTGGCCATATTTATATGATGCCAAAAGACTGTCCTATTATTTTTCTGGTGGAGCTACAGCAGGAGCAATTGTGAAATGGTTCCGTCAAACGATGTGTCAATTTGAAATCGAAGCGGAAAAAGCTGGAGGAAAAAATGCCTATGATGTATTAAATGAACAGGCAACTAATATTCCAGCTGGAAGCGAAGGTCTGATAGTACTTCCTTACTTTATGGGAGAAAGAAGTCCTATTTGGGATTCAGATGCAAAAGGAACAATTGTTGGACTTTCATTGGCGCATACAAAAGCTCATATTTACCGTGCATTTCTAGAAGCTGTTGCGTTTTCCTTAAGAGATGCGATGGTTGCGACTGGGGAAAATCTAGGTGAATATATTTTGCTTGCCGGTGGTGTGACAAAGTCAAAATTGTGGAGACAAATTTTTGCGGATGTAACTGGCTATCCAGTAGTGTGTCCTGTTCATGATGTAGAAGCGAATATGGGAGATGTCATCCTTGCTGGAATTGGGACAGGTCTTCTATCTTATGAAGATGTGAAGAAATGGCAGGTTTTAGATGAAAAGATTATGCCAAATAAGCTGAACCATGAAAAATATAATGAATATTACACTGTTTACAAATCTATCTATCACAATTTAAAGCAAGACATGAAAAAGTTAACAAGACTTAAATAAATATCAAATGCTTAATGAAGGGTTGTGATGCAATGAATATATGGAAAAAAAGAATCGGATATGGGGTTGGCGATTTAGGCTGTAACCTAGTATTTAGTACAATGGCGTCTTATTTAATGTTTTTTTATACAGATGTCTTTGGAATAACAGCAGCAGCTGCAGGTACGTTAATGCTAGTCACAAAAATTATTGATGCGTTAACAGATACCGGTATGGGAATATTGGTTGATCGTACTAACACTAGATGGGGGCAAGGAAGACCCTATTTTTTAATAGGAGCTATTCCTTTCGCTATATTTACTGTCATGACATTTATTGTTCCTAATTTCGATATGACAGGAAAACTTATTTGGGCTTATGTCACTTATTGCTTGTTATGTACCGCTTATACTGTGGTTAATATACCATTGAATACGATTGTACCGAGGTTAACCTCAGATAACCATGAACGAAACTGGTTAGTATCGACTCGAATGATATGTGCATTAATAGGCACAGCCTTAGTGATGTCCATTACAATGCCACTTGTCAATTTATTCGGTCAAGGAGATATACAAAAAGGCTTTTTAATTACCATGAGTATTTATGGCATTATAGCGATGTTATTATTTGTCTATACATTCATGAACACGAAAGAGGTTGTCCCACCGTCGGTCAAACATGAGAAATCCTCTTTTAAACAAGATTTAAAAGGGTTGACGGATCAGAGTTACATTTTCTTTATCATTAATTTTCTTTATTTTGCTCTTTTTGTCATCCGAAATACAACCGTGATCTATTATTTTACGTATAATCTTGGACGTACCGACTGGCTAGTATTTGTGGGGCTATTCGGAATTCTATCTGGACTTCCGATGCTGCTTATTTTACCTTGGCTTCAAAAGAAAATGGCAAAGAAGCATGTCATGCTATTAAGTTCTGCTATTTTTATTGCAGGAGATTTACTGATCTTTTTTGGAAAATCATCAGCTCCTTTGCTAGTAGCGGGACTCGCGATAACAGGACTTGGTATTTACGGTATCTTTGGCACAACCTTTGCCATTCAACCGGATATCATTGACTATTCAGAGTACAAAAAGAATAGAAGTATTGCTGGTATGATTGCTGCTTTTCAAGGATTTTTTGTAAAAGGAAGCATGGGACTTGCGAGTGCTTTTATAGGAGTTGTTCTTAGTATGGGTGGTTATATTCCAAATGCTACTCAAACTGCAACCGCTTTAACCTATATTGAAATCATCTTTATATGGGTGCCTCTAGCCATTTGTTTATTCATTGGACTTACAATGATGTTCTATAAACTTGATGAAAAACGTGCAGAGATGGATGTAGAGCTTGAACGACGTCGTACAGTGTCAAACCAGGATGTTGCTAACTTTTAATAAGTCGGAACATTAGACGGTCTTCCCTTTTATGAACGGAAGCTTCATTTAGAGTCCCTACCTTTGGGGTAGGGCTCTATTCACTACTAACTCCTATTCAATTTTTCCGTATACAATTATATTCATTTCTCTAAATAGCTTTTTAACGCATCCAAATCTTTTGCACAGGCACTTTTAAAGGTTCCTGCCATCATTTTCCCAAACCATCTTGCCAAGCCTGTCAGACCATTAATCTCACCATATAAAGTAATTGTTGTATGATCAGCCGATGGAGCTAGTATGTATGTAAACACAAATTCCCCTTTGCCCGTTGTTCCTTTCGTTCCATCACAACGTAGCACAATTTTCTCCTGATCTTCAAGTCCAACAACTTCAAAATGTTCTGTGGCCTCTTTTCCAAACATTTTCCTTGTCTCTTTCCATTCGCTTCCAATATGCAAAGGTCCATCATCCAATCGCTCTATTTTGACTAAACCTTGCATCCAGTGCTTAGCAGCCTCAAGATCAAGCAGTCCTTTATATGCTTTTTCTTGGGATACATGAAAAGTTCTTTTCACTTCAAAACGGATACTCAAGCTTATATCCTCCTAAAAAAGTAGTATTTACAGTAATCATTTAAATTTGCTCTTTTAATCCTCATTCTAATTGTTCTCTTCTCACTTTAAGCTATTTTCTGAAATTAATTTGTTCTTAATTATATTTAACATAGCATACATCAAGTCCTGCTGTATTGCTATAACAGAGGCTATATGGATAGTTAACAAGAATTATCGTGAGTATAAATAAGGCCCCGACTTAAACGTCGAGGCTTTTCTTTTATTTGGACATTTCGATTATGTCCGAATTTTTATCCTTACGTGCTGCATCAATAAGAATAAATACCGCAGATAACATGTGCATAAACATACCGACAATAGGAATCCATCCGATAGCTGAAGTTACAATTCCGAGAATATTACCATATGCTTTAACTCCGACCTTTTTGGAAAGTACTAATACTGCTATATGAAAAATAAGCATAACCCATAATGGCGTCCAACCTAAGCCTATTACAATACTTCCACCTATAATAGGTATACCTAGAATCGCTTCGATTCCACCAGATATCCATTTTAACGTTTTTACTGTTTGTTTGTTCAATGTATAACCATCACCTTTCTAGTTAGCGGACTTTCCGACTTCTTCGTAATAAGTAACATATTCTTAATAATTACTTATTACTAATACGTATTAAAGCCAAATAAGTTTCAAATATTCTTTGCACTTAACCCCCCGGAGTATTATTGTATCTTCAAATAAACTTTCCCGCACGGCATCGGCTATCAATACCGACTTCGTACCTTCAAATGTCCGAGTATTAAACTCGATTAGCTCAACGGCAATATCAATTTCTTGAGCATTTAACCGAGGAATTCGATTTTGAGTCGTGAGCGTCTGCCAATTCCGCCACACCGATAATCAGAAAGTGTAAGTAGTGACAAGTTAAATAAAGGCCTACAACCATTGGCATATTTACAATCATGGTTAATAGGCTCTTTTATTTATGCTGTTACGTGTGTAATGAGCGGAAAAAGGCGAATAAATATAGCATTTTTTATTTATGTAGTGTTAATATCATGATTTTTTGAATAACTATTCCAATCGATATTCCTCGAATCAAAAATAACATTGGCTAACCAAACAGGATCCAATAAGAATAAAACATCAACCACTGATAATCTGCATGTTTTATGGCACCACAAATTTCACCATGAAAACTTAGAAGTATTACCTGGTTAAAATTGGCTTGTACATTAATCAGAAATTTAAGTATCAATAAAACTGTGCCTTTAAAATACTTACCGTTTAAATACTCCAAATCCAGGAAGTGCGATGCTCCACATAAGTCTTTCAAATGGATTCTTATTCACTTATACATACCATGTAACAATGTATTTATTATTTTTCTTTTGCTATTTCTTTTCTATTAGGAGCAAGTGGTGGTTGTTCTAACCATTTATTTTTCACCATAATATTAAACCATTCTTTTGTTACAATTAGATTTTTAAGTATGACACCTTCGTAAACCGTTGCAAGGTCTGTTCTCATGGCTGATGCTAAACCTGCCCCGTGATACAATTGTGCAGCTTGAAACAAGAAGCCCATATGATACAACATTAACTTATCAGAAAAAGGAGAGTCCGTTGAAGTTGTCACTTCTGTTTCCCACGACTTAGGAGCTGGTAAATTATCCTTGTGCATTATTTTTGTAAGGGATTTTATTTGACCATCAGCTGTTTTCTCAGACTTCTCTAAAAACTTTCTTACTTCTTTTGATTGAGAGACCTGACTAAATCCAATAGAAAGAGTTTTAGCCATAATACTCTTTTTAAGGTTGAAAGAAATACTGATGATTTCTGTTGCAGCTAAACGTCTCCCTTTTCCGAAAAATCCATCTGTGAAATCTTGGCTAGAAATAAATTCAGGGTTCTTCGAAGGATAAAATAAAGGGTCTCTTTGAAAATTCCCTTTCTCAAGCAACAATTCAATAGTTTGATGATACATTTTTTTTGCATCGTTATCGCATGAATCGTAATAATCTCGTAAGTCTTTTCTAACAGAAACACCTAATGAAGTGATATGACCGAGCAAACCATGTAAAGTCATGATATGTAAATAATTTAAGCAAAATATATCAGTAAACAGTCTTTCTGCACCTTTGTTGAGGTCAGATTCAGTAAATCCAATTGGAACTGGAAACCCTTCGTTTTCCATAATAATCACGATTTGTTTCTTTTGTTTTTCGAAGGTCTTGATAGCATCCTCAAAAATATTTTTTATTGACTCATCCTCAATTATAGAGAACATATATCTATTTACTACATCTGTCATTGTTCCGTTTACATATTCTCCCCACAATGTTCCTATTTCGGAAGATGTGAGTTTTAATTTATCTTTTTCCATATTATCACCTCTTAGATTATTATCCTCTAATAAAGCAATAGTTATGTGATTCTTATTTTTTAGTATATGCTGCTTAAGTTATAAATTCGTATTTACGGGTTTGAATATATATCTACATTTATCATAGCCTTAAACGCAAAAAAGCGACGTTATTTCTGCGAATAATTACGCCGAAATAACGTCGCTATAACGTTCGAGAATTCCATTTGATACCAGTGGTCGGGGTCGAACCGACACTCCTCACGGAACACGATTTTGAGTCGTGCGCGTCTGCCAATTCCGCCACACTGGCAAAAAAAATAAAATCAAAAGTGCCGAGGACCGGAATCGAACCGGTACGGTAGTCACCTACCGCAGGATTTTAAGTCCTGTGCGTCTGCCAGTTCCGCCACCCCGGCAAGGGTGTAGTTTAAATGGAGGCGGCAACCGGATTTGAACCGGTGATAAAGGTTTTGCAGACCTCTGCCTTACCACTTGGCTATGCCGCCATTCATAAAACTGGAGCGGAAGACGGGATTCGAACCCGCGACCCCCACCTTGGCAAGGTGGTGTTCTACCACTGAACTACTTCCGCAATCTAACTTATTTAACCGTATACTCTAGCCTATGCAAGAGAAACGAAAATGTGTATAAGAAATGGCTGGGCTAGCTGGATTCGAACCAACGCATGTCGCAGTCAAAGTGCGATGCCTTACCGCTTGGCTATAGCCCATCGATGAATTTTCATGAGAGTTATTTTTAATATAAAATAAATGGGGCGACTGATGGGAATCGAACCCACGAATGCCTGAACCACAATCAGGTGCGTTAACCACTTCGCCACAATCGCCACTATATTTTAAATTGGCAGGGGCAGTAGGAATCGAACCCACACCAAAGGTTTTGGAGACCTCTATTCTACCGTTAAACTATGCCCCTATTTTAAATGGTGGAGGGGGGCAGATTCGAACTGCCGAACCCTAAGGAGCGGATTTACAGTCCGCCGCGTTTAGCCACTTCGCTACCCCTCCATATGTGTGAAACAGTGCCGGCAAGAGGACTTGAACCCCCAACCTACTGATTACAAGTCAGTTGCTCTACCAGTTGAGCTACACCGGCATACTTAAATTTCAAAATCTTTTCTTTAAAGGTGGCTCGGGACGGAATCGAACCGCCGACACATGGATTTTCAGTCCATTGCTCTACCAACTGAGCTACCGAGCCATTAAGTTTACGGCTTCCGTTAAGCTTCAAATCTCTTCGTCAACTCCTGCACTCACATCCTCACGTATTAACATACGCTCCGGTGTTCGTTTAGTCGTTTCCTCGACCTTTTTGCTTACCGAAACCCTTTTACTTAAGAAAAGTAAAAAAGTAATTTTTCTTATTAAATAAATGGCGGTCCGGACGGGACTCGAACCCGCGACCTCCTGCGTGACAGGCAGGCATTCTAACCAACTGAACTACCGGACCATTTGGTTGCGGGGACAGGATTTGAACCTGCGACCTTCGGGTTATGAGCCCGACGAGCTACCAGACTGCTCCACCCCGCGATAATAATAGTTGTTCTAAGTTTTAAAATGGTGGAGGATGACGGGATCGAACCGCCGACCCTCTGCTTGTAAGGCAGATGCTCTCCCAGCTGAGCTAATCCTCCATATGGTGACCCGTACGGGATTCGAACCCGTGTTACCGCCGTGAAAGGGCGGTGTCTTAACCGCTTGACCAACGGGCCATTATTTATTATAAGTAGTGGCGGAGAGCAAGGGATTTGAACCCTTGAGACAGCTTACACCGCCTACACGATTTCCAATCGTGCTCCTTCGGCCACTCGGACAGCTCTCCAAAATGGCTCCGCAGGTAGGACTCGAACCTACGACCGATCGGTTAACAGCCGATAGCTCTACCACTGAGCTACTGCGGAATAATATAATATAACAGCCTGGCGACGTCCTACTCTCACAGGGGGAAACCCCCAACTACCATCGGCGCTGAAGAGCTTAACTTCCGTGTTCGGCATGGGAACGGGTGTGACCTCTTCGCCATCATCACCAGACATTTGTGACAAAGACTATTATACTATTTTAGAAGAATATTTCAAGTGTTTTTTTAAACTTTTTATATTCCTTCAAAACTAGATAACGATTCACAATTCAATTCACTTCATTTAACGCCTTTATTAGGTTAAGTCCTCGATCGATTAGTATCTGTCAGCTCCACACGTCACCGCGCTTCCACCTCAGACCTATCAACCTGATCATCTTTCAGGGATCTTACTAGCTTACGCTATGGGAAATCTCATCTTGAGGGGGGCTTCATGCTTAGATGCTTTCAGCACTTATCCCTTCCGCACATAGCTACCCAGCTATGCCTTTGGCAAGACAACTGGTACACCAGCGGTGCGTCCATCCCGGTCCTCTCGTACTAAGGACAGCTCCTCTCAAATTTCCTACGCCCACGACGGATAGGGACCGAACTGTCTCACGACGTTCTGAACCCAGCTCGCGTACCGCTTTAATGGGCGAACAGCCCAACCCTTGGGACCGACTACAGCCCCAGGATGCGATGAGCCGACATCGAGGTGCCAAACCTCCCCGTCGATGTGGACTCTTGGGGGAGATAAGCCTGTTATCCCCGGGGTAGCTTTTATCCGTTGAGCGATGGCCCTTCCATGCGGAACCACCGGATCACTAAGCCCGACTTTCGTCCCTGCTCGACTTGTAGGTCTCGCAGTCAAGCTCCCTTGTGCCTTTACACTCTACGAATGATTTCCAACCATTCTGAGGGAACCTTTGGGCGCCTCCGTTACATTTTAGGAGGCGACCGCCCCAGTCAAACTGCCCACCTGACACTGTCTCCCAGCCCGATAAGGGCTGTGGGTTAGAATTTCAATACAGCCAGGGTAGTATCCCACCGACGCCTCCACCGAAGCTAGCGCTCCGGCTTCTCAGGCTCCTACCTATCCTGTACAAGCTGTACCAAAATTCAATATCAGGCTACAGTAAAGCTCCACGGGGTCTTTCCGTCCTGTCGCGGGTAACCTGCATCTTCACAGGTACTATAATTTCACCGAGTCTCTCGTTGAGACAGTGCCCAGATCGTTACGCCTTTCGTGCGGGTCGGAACTTACCCGACAAGGAATTTCGCTACCTTAGGACCGTTATAGTTACGGCCGCCGTTTACTGGGGCTTCGGTTCAAAGCTTCGCTTACGCTAACCTCTCCCCTTAACCTTCCAGCACCGGGCAGGCGTCAGCCCCTATACTTCGCCTTGCGGCTTCGCAGAGACCTGTGTTTTTGCTAAACAGTCGCCTGGGCCTATTCACTGCGGCTTTTCCGGGCTATTCACCCTAAAAAGCACCCCTTCTCCCGAAGTTACGGGGTCATTTTGCCGAGTTCCTTAACGAGAGTTCTCTCGCTCACCTTAGGATTCTCTCCTCGCCTACCTGTGTCGGTTTGCGGTACGGGCACCTCTCACCTCGCTAGAGGCTTTTCTTGGCAGTGTGGAATCAGGAACTTCGGTACTATAGTTCCCTCGCCATCACAGCTCAGCCTTATGTGACAACGGGATTTGCCTCGTTGTCAGCCTAACTGCTTGGACGCGCATATCCAACAGCGCGCTTACCCTATCCTTCTGCGTCCCCCCATTGCTCAAATGGTGAGGAGGTGGTACAGGAATTTCAACCTGTTGTCCATCGCCTACGCCTTTCGGCCTCGGCTTAGGTCCCGACTTACCCTGAGCGGACGAGCCTTCCTCAGGAAACCTTAGGCATTCGGTGGAGGGGATTCTCACCCCTCTTTCGCTACTCATACCGGCATTCTCACTTCTAAGCGCTCCACTAGTCCTTACGGTCTAGCTTCACAGCCCTTAGAACGCTCTCCTACCACTGTTCTAAAAGAACAGTCCACAGCTTCGGTGATACGTTTAGCCCCGGTACATTTTCGGCGCAGAGTCACTCGACCAGTGAGCTATTACGCACTCTTTAAATGGTGGCTGCTTCTAAGCCAACATCCTGGTTGTCTAAGCAACTCCACATCCTTTTCCACTTAACGTATACTTTGGGACCTTAGCTGGTGGTCTGGGCTGTTTCCCTCTTGACTACGGATCTTATCACTCGCAGTCTGACTCCTGAATATAAGTCTTTGGCATTCGGAGTTTGACTGAATTCGGTAACCCGTTGGGGGCCCCTAGTCCAATCAGTGCTCTACCTCCAAGACTCTAAATTCAAGGCTAGCCCTAAAGCTATTTCGGAGAGAACCAGCTATCTCCAGGTTCGATTGGAATTTCTCCGCTACCCACACCTCATCCCCGCACTTTTCAACGTGCGTGGGTTCGGGCCTCCATTCAGTGTTACCTGAACTTCACCCTGGACATGGGTAGATCACCTGGTTTCGGGTCTACGACCACGTACTCTTTCGCCCTATTCAGACTCGCTTTCGCTGCGGCTCCGTCTCATCAACTTAACCTTGCACGGGATCGTAACTCGCCGGTTCATTCTACAAAAGGCACGCCATTACCCATTAACGGGCTTTGACTACTTGTAGGCACACGGTTTCAGGATCTATTTCACTCCCCTTCCGGGGTGCTTTTCACCTTTCCCTCACGGTACTGGTTCACTATCGGTCACTAGGGAGTATTTAGCCTTGGGAGATGGTCCTCCCTGCTTCCGACGGGATTTCTCGTGTCCCGCCGTACTCAGGATCCACTCTGGAGGGAACGAAGTTTCAACTACAGGGTTGTTACCTTCTTTGACGGGCCTTTCCAGACCTCTTCATTTACTTCGTTCCTTTGTAACTCCGTATAGAGTGTCCTACAACCCCAAGAGGCAAGCCTCTTGGTTTGGGCTAATTCCGTTTCGCTCGCCGCTACTCAGGAAATCGCGTTTGCTTTCTCTTCCTCCGGGTACTTAGATGTTTCAGTTCCCCGGGTCTGCCTTTATTACCCTATGTATTCAGGTAAAAATACTACTCCATTACGAGCAGTGGGTTTCCCCATTCGGAAATCTCCGGATCAAAGCTTACTTACAGCTCCCCGAAGCATATCGGTGTTAGTACCGTCCTTCATCGGCTCCTAGTGCCAAGGCATCCACCGTGCGCCCTTAACAACTTAACCTTCTTCGACGAATGATAAGCTTCGAATTTCTTCGTTGACTTCGTGTTCTGCGGTGCTCATGTACACAAAACGTACATTCCGCTCCTCGACCACTCGTCGCCTCGAACTTCTCGCTTCTCCTTCGTCTCAGGATATCAGTACTTACTGAATATCCGTTAATATTACTAAGAGAATCACTAAACTAAGCGTTTAAACTCAGTGAATTACTTGAATTGTTATCGTTATCTAGTTTTCAAGGAACATAAAGCACAGGATGTGCAAATGCTACATGCATTTAAACTCCTATGTCTTTTCTTACTTATAATGAAAGATCTAAAATGATCTCTCAAAACTAAACAAAAACCAAGTGTGCCTCATTTCCCTTAGAAAGGAGGTGATCCAGCCGCACCTTCCGATACGGCTACCTTGTTACGACTTCACCCCAATCATCTGTCCCACCTTAGGCGGCTGGCTCCTTACGGTTACCCCACCGACTTCGGGTGTTACAAACTCTCGTGGTGTGACGGGCGGTGTGTACAAGGCCCGGGAACGTATTCACCGCGGCATGCTGATCCGCGATTACTAGCGATTCCAGCTTCATGCAGGCGAGTTGCAGCCTGCAATCCGAACTGAGAATGGTTTTATGGGATTGGCTTGACCTCGCGGTCTTGCAGCCCTTTGTACCATCCATTGTAGCACGTGTGTAGCCCAGGTCATAAGGGGCATGATGATTTGACGTCATCCCCACCTTCCTCCGGTTTGTCACCGGCAGTCACCTTAGAGTGCCCAACTAAATGCTGGCAACTAAGATCAAGGGTTGCGCTCGTTGCGGGACTTAACCCAACATCTCACGACACGAGCTGACGACAACCATGCACCACCTGTCACCACTGTCCCCGAAGGGAAAGGTATATCTCTATACCGGGCAGTGGGATGTCAAGACCTGGTAAGGTTCTTCGCGTTGCTTCGAATTAAACCACATGCTCCACCGCTTGTGCGGGCCCCCGTCAATTCCTTTGAGTTTCAGTCTTGCGACCGTACTCCCCAGGCGGAGTGCTTAATGCGTTTGCTGCAGCACTAAAGGGCGGAAACCCTCTAACACTTAGCACTCATCGTTTACGGCGTGGACTACCAGGGTATCTAATCCTGTTCGCTCCCCACGCTTTCGTACCTCAGCGTCAGTTACAGACCAGAGAGTCGCCTTCGCCACTGGTGTTCCTCCACATCTCTACGCATTTCACCGCTACACGTGGAATTCCACTCTCCTCTTCTGTACTCAAGTTCCCCAGTTTCCAATGACCCTCCACGGTTGAGCCGTGGGCTTTCACATCAGACTTAAGAAACCGCCTGCGTACGCTTTACGCCCAATAATTCCGGACAACGCTTGCCACCTACGTATTACCGCGGCTGCTGGCACGTAGTTAGCCGTGGCTTTCTGGTTAGGTACCGTCAAGGTACCAGCAGTTACTCTGGTACTTGTTCTTCCCTAACAACAGAACTTTACGACCCGAAGGCCTTCATCGTTCACGCGGCGTTGCTCCGTCAGACTTTCGTCCATTGCGGAAGATTCCCTACTGCTGCCTCCCGTAGGAGTCTGGGCCGTGTCTCAGTCCCAGTGTGGCCGATCACCCTCTCAGGTCGGCTACGCATCGTTGCCTTGGTGAGCCGTTACCTCACCAACTAGCTAATGCGCCGCGGGTCCATCTGTAAGTGATAGCTAGAAGCCATCTTTCAATTCCGAACCATGCGGTTCAAAATGTTATCCGGTATTAGCTCCGGTTTCCCGGAGTTATCCCAATCTTACAGGCAGGTTACCCACGTGTTACTCACCCGTCCGCCGCTAACCTCTGGGAACAAGCTCCCATCGATTCGCTCGACTTGCATGTATTAGGCACGCCGCCAGCGTTCGTCCTGAGCCAGGATCAAACTCTCCAATAAAGTGTTTGATATAGCTCATAAATTTGTACTATATAGTACGTTGTTTTGTTAATTAAAATTAACGTTGGCACGCTTGGTTTTGTTTAGTTTTCAAAGATCATTGTGTTGTCGTTTCGTCTAGAAGCGACTTTATAAATATAACATTTTCGTTTTTCTTTGTCAACAACTTTTTAAAATCTTTTTAAGTTGAAACTGAGATGAGAGCCGCTGTTTACCTTTTCGGTAGCAGCGACGTTTACTAATATATCATCTCGAAAAAACTAAGTCAATACTTTTTCGCAACAAAATATGAACGATGAAAAACCTCTTTACCTTTTGTTTCGATTCGTTCTATTGAAACATAGTTTTTTTCAACTAAGAATTCTAATAGAACACTAAGATCTACAGAGTAATACTTTAGTTCCGGGTGATGGTATAACTCATTATAATACCACGATTCCTTTTCTGACATTATCGTCAGGATATGTGCTGCACCAACTTCTGTTTTAGAATGAATTAAGAAGTCACTTGCTAAAAACAAAAGCTCTAATCTCTTCTCTAACGATTCATCACTTTCTACTAATTCTTTATAAAGCTTATAAATTTGTGGTTCGATATGTTTTACTTGGTTCCATACTGTCACTTCAGGATAATATCCCCGATCAATGACTTCTAGTCTTGCTAAATGATGAAGGGCGTGAACAATATGGTTATAAGCATCTAATAGCTGCTTAGATTCAAAAAATACCTTTCCTTCTAAATATCTTCGAATTAATTTTCCATATTCAATCCCAATTTTCAGTTTGCGCTCTGAAAAGGGGAAGGTTCGCAAGCGATCAATAAGCCCTATTATGTATTCATTTCTATCAAATAGTATTTTCCCATTTAAAACCCAATCAACAATCCTTCTATTTGTTCCTAATAAAATGGATTCATTTAATTCATCTTTTGTCATGACTGTTAAAGATGCCTTTTTATCTTCATATTCATAATGTTTCACAAATGATGACTGATCTGAGTCATTTACAATTACTAACAAAGCAACATCTAAGTTATCTGTTAAAGGAGAAGTTTGATTTCTTTTTTCTATCATGATGATTGCTAATGTATTTGAGTGACTTGCTCTTTCTTGATATATAGGACGGAGAATATTTTCCATCATGATTCCTCCATTATATGGGCTATATTATTGTTTCTACATATAAAAGCAAAAACCCTTTTCAAAATTGCACGATAAAAATTGCCCAATGTCGAAAGTTTTGGTTTTTATTATACGATCCTTAAAATTTAACTCCTGATAGTATAAAGTAAGATCAACATATAAAACAATCATTAAACACTTATGGAAGTTTTATTAGGAAAATTAGTTAACAATTTATCTAAAATTCATCATGTGCTATATTAAACAAAGGAGGTTTATGTTATGGCTCGTAAATATAGTAGTAAAATAAATAAAATAAGAACTTTTGCCCTTAGCTTAGTCTTTGTAGGTTTTATAATTATGTATTTAGGTATTTTCTTCCGTACGAATATGTGGGTAATGACGATTTTCATGCTGTTGGGAATGCTTTCGATCATCGCTAGTACAGTTGTTTACTTTTGGATTGGAATGCTTTCAACAAAAGCTGTTCAAGTTATTTGTCCATCATGTGGAAAGCCGACAAAAATACTTGGCCGTGTTGATATGTGTATGTATTGTAAAGAACCTTTAACATTGGACAAGGATTTAGAAGGCAAGGAGTTTGACGAGGATTATAATCGTAAAAAGATGAAGACCAAATAGAAAAGAGGCTGACTCACAACTAAGTCAGATCCCTCCAAAATTCATTTATACAGTATTCATTTGTTATGATGCTATATATCGAATTAGAGGGGTCTGTCCATAAGTGAGTCACCCTCTTTTTTATTTTAGCCGTATTTTGCTCCAAAATTATAAAAACATCACAACAGAAATAAATTTCACAAAAAAACAAGCTCAGGTTTAAACCTGAGCTTGTTTAATGAGTTTCTTTCTTTTCACAATTGCTGCACAATCCGTATATTTCCATACGGTGATGACTTACATTAAATCCTGTTACATGTGCAGCCAACGCCTCAACCTCATCAAGTCCGGGGTAATGAAAATCAACAATCTTACCACAATTTTCACAAATACAATGATAGTGATCAGACGTGACAAAATCGAACCGACTTGATGCATCGCCATACGTTAATTCCTTTACAAGTCCAACTTCACGAAATACCCTTAAATTGTTGTAAACAGTAGCAACACTCATATTAGGGAATTTCCCTTCTAATGCTTTATATATATCATCGGCTGTAGGATGTGTCATGGAATCGACTAAGAATTCAAGTATAGCATGACGTTGAGGTGTTATTCGAACTCCTGTTTGCTTCAATGTTTCTAACGCATCTTTTAATTGATGTTCAGACATCCGCCATGCACCTCACCTTAATAAATATTATTACTTTATAATGTTTATAAATAGTGTACATTGTGACTAAGACTTTTGTCAAACGTTCTTTATTAGTCATTCATCAACTAGTAGTAATATCACTCTTCAATATTAAGAATAACGGAAAAAATAGAGAAACCTGACTACCACAGCCATAAGCTATGGTGACAGTTACTCCCCGTTTACAGTAGGTAGTACTTATCAATATTGTTTACTTTTCACAAATATTCATGCGATCATTATCTTTTATGTAACTTAACCACTTTTTCACACAAAAAAGAGTGCGGAACTCGTATCCGCACTTAGTCCGGCGCTAACATTTGAGGAGGTAATGCCTTCCCTATAGATTACGCTTTTTATATCAAATTGGCTGGACGTTTGCCTTGCTTTTAAAAAATAGGCAGCCTATTTTAGGTTTTCCTGATTTAAGCTTTCAAGCTCTGGTAGGACAAACTTTCCATCTTTTCGTATTAGAACATCGTCAAAATAAATTTCTCCCCCGCCATATTCGGGTCTTTGTATTAGAACCATATCCCAATGGACAGCAGATTTATTCCCATTGTCAGCTTCCTCATATGCTTCACCTGGTGTGAAATGTAGACTGCCACAGATTTTTTCATCAAATAAAATATCTCCCATAGGCTCTTCAATATGAGGATTAAACCCGATTGCAAATTCACCTATATATCTCGAACCTTCATCTGTATCTAGGATTTCATTTAACTTATCCGTGTTATCCGAAGTTGCTTCAGTGATTTTCCCGTTTTCAAAGGTTAATTTCACATTTCGGAAAGTTGTTCCATGATATGGACATGGTGTATTAAAAAGAATCGTTCCATTTACTGAATCTTTAATAGGAGCCGTGAAAATCTCCCCGTCTGGAACATTTGCTTCCCCTGTACAAGGTATGACAGGTATATCCTTAATGGAAAAACGCAAGTCAGTTCCAGGACTTACTAAACGTACTTGGTCTGTTTTCTCCATCAACCTTTTAAGAGGAGCAACTGCATTTGCCATTTTTTCATAGTCTACAGTACACACAGCAAATAAATAATCCTCGAATTCCCTTGTACTCATACCTGCCTTTTGAGCTAGCCCCTTTGTAGGGTAATTGAGCAAAACCCATTTTCGATTATTAACATAAAACTCCGAAACCGGCTTCATGATCTCACCACGTAATCGGTGCATTTCCTTAGGAATCCCAACCATCTCTGCATCATTCTCTTCACCGATGATGACAATCACCACATCAACATCTTTATACACCTGCATTTGCCAATTTGCTTGTGTTTCCAGTTGAGCCCGTTTGTAGTTTTTCGCTAAATGGAGATTAATTTCATCATCAAAAAGCTCTACATAAGGATAGGCTCCCATCGAATAAGCTTGGTCAATTAACTCTGTAATAAGTGGCTTCGTAATTATAGACCCACGAATCAAGACTTTTTCTGCTTTTTTCACTTTGACAGAATGCGTTAATAAAACGGATGCTAACTTCTTAACTCTTTCGTCTCTCATCTATTCACCTTCTAAATTATGATATTTCCTTTATGTACTGAAGAGCTTCTTGGACATGATCCTTCACTTTTACCTTTCTCCATTCCTTAATTAAAGTGCCCTCAGGATCAATAATAAACGTGGACCTTTCAATCCCCATGTATTCTTTTCCAAAATTCTTCTTTAACTTCCATACACCAAATGCTTCTGCTAATATATGCTCATCATCTACCAATAATTGGAATGGCAGATCGTGTTTTTCTTTAAACTTTTGGTGTTTCTCCTTAGGATCAGGACTAACGCCTAGAATTACAGCATTAACATCTGCAAAGCTTTGATGTTGATCCCTAAAATCACAAGCTTCAGTTGTACAACCTGGGGTCATATCCTTTGGATAAAAGTATAGAACGATATATTTCCCTCTAAAATCAGCTAATCTCGTTTTTTCACCATCATCAGCAACTAATTCAATATCTGGTGCACTATTGCCAACATCAATTGTCATTGTTTTACCCTCCAATAAATATCTAATTAAACTAAGCCTAACCAACATTAGCCTATCGTACAACTATTTACTGTTTTTCAATTCCAATCACCGTTCGCGCCAGAAATACCGCTGGAAGGATATAACCAATTAAAGCCTCAAATACTGCAAGAAATCGTCCAATTCCGATCGGCACAACATCACCGTAGCCTACTGAAAATAAAGTAACAGCACTAAAATAGAGCGAGGTAACAAGCTTATCAAAGTAATCTCCTGAGATAGGGGCTCCTGATTCAATTAATACATGCAGATTACTTTGAATGAAAATTAGATATATCATGCCGAAGCCGATAAGGAGTGATAAATAGAGATATGTAATCAAAATAACTGTTTCAAAAGATAGAAAGTTTTTCTGAAAACAAGCAACTACAACACTTTTAAAGCTCATGAAAATACAAACTACGATGAATACACAAAATAATAGTTCCAAATCAACCCCCACCCAACTGATACTGCTTTGTACAATATATACAAGCATGGAGGCTGATATTCAAATGACTTTTGAACCTACTAAAAAAGTAAGGCTCTTTTCTAAAAGATTGTTGTTTTTGAACAAAACTGATTAGGTTTATTGGAACGGATATGCGAGACTCCTGTTGGAGTAGCGGGACAGATGAGACCCCGCAGGCGCTCGCGCTGAGGAGGCTCATCGCCCGCCCCACGGAAAGCGAGCATCCTGGAGTGCCAATCAACCAACCCAATACTATTTTAAAAGCAACAAGGTTTGCGAAAACAGCCAAAAGTAAAAAGGAGAACCAGGCTTCCCTAGCTCTCCTTAAGATTCAATTCCACACCCTAATTCCCTGCTCCTCGATATCTTTTCACACCTGAATTCCATAGGAAGACAGATAATACAAAGAAACCTACACCCATTACTGGAGTTAAAAACGAGTAAACATACCATTCTTCTTTCTCTAGAAAGAATGCAGCCGGATATACGCCAACAAATGCAAACGGCAAAATCCACGTTAAGACAAAGCGAATCACTGAATTATATATATCAACCGGATAGCGCCCATAGTTACCAATGTTATACATCATAGGCATTAAAGAGGTTCTGGCATCTGACCAAAAGCCAATACTGGCTAACGAGACGAAAATACCTGCATAAACAAGAGCACCACTAATGACAAATACAAAAAATAAGATAAAATCATACCATTGAAAAGTTAAATCTAATTGAATTGAGGCATACCCCATAATCAAGATTCCTGTTATTGCACCGAACAACGATTCGAGCTCCATCCGTTCTAAGATCACTTGGAACAGACTATGAATCGGTCTCGTTAAAATTCTATCCATTTCCCCCTTTACAATATAACGTTCATTAAAATCCCAAATATTAAAGAATGCCCCAAACACAGCGAATGGCACTAAGAAAAAACCATAAATAAAAATAATCTCATCACGTGACCAACCACTTAAAAATTGTGTATGCCCAAAAACAACAAGTATAAAAACAAGATTTGTTACTTGAAAAAGCATATCAGATAGAAGCTCTACAACCATATCTGCCCGATATTGCATTCTTGTTTTCATATATTGTCCGATATATTGAGTAAACATTGAAAAATAGAACATACCCTCATCCCCCCTGTATAATCATTCGTTTTTTCGCTAAGACCCACAGCAGTTGGATTGGAATGAGTAATACAATTGCCCAAAAACCTTGTAACAGAAGGGCTTGAAGCACTTCATTCCCTTTCATTCCCTCTGTAAAAATCATACTTGGAATATAACTAATTGCTTGGAAAGGAAAATACTTCATAACGTCTTGAGCCCACATTGGATAAAAGCTAATTGGCAGGAGGAGACCAGAAAACAAATCGATAATCACTCGTTTCGCCCTCATGAGACCATCATTATTAAATAAGAAAAATGTCAGCATGCCTGTAACCAAGTTAATTTGGGTATTAATAATAAAACTAAATAATAACGAAAATGCAAAAATAAACCACGTTGTCCCGTTTGAAGAAAACTCCATCGGGAACACCAGTCCGACAATAACCAATCCTGGAACAGAGAAAAACACTAAACGAAAGATACCTTCTCCAAATGCCTGCATTGTCTTCATCCCTAAATAGTTATAGGGTCTAATCAATTCAACAGCCACTTTACCTTCTTTAATCTCTAATGCTATTTCACGATCAATATTATTAAAATAAAACGCTCTTGCCATCCATGAAACGGCCACATATGTTGTCATTTGAAGCGCAGACAAGCCTTCAATAGATTCTTTCCCACCATAAATAGCTGTCCATAAAAAATAATATGCACCGATGTTAATACTATAAATTAAGATTCCGCTATAATAATTTGTTCGATATGCAAGCATCATTAAAAAACGAATCCTAATCATTTCTAAATATTTATCCATATTTCACCTCAGCTAGTTAATGCCTCTCCCTTTTCATAAATGTTTCGAATGACTTCTTCTGTGGAGATTTCCGTAACACTTAAATCCGTAATTTGATGAGCACCCACTACCCGACTAATTAGTTCAGACATTTGAGCTTCCTTATCACTTACAAGTGCAGTCCATTCATTCAATTTATCACCTTTTTGCCAAAAAACTTCAATATCAGCTGTTAAAAATGATAGCTGGTTTTCAACTACTGCTTCCGCGAATTGGAATTGAATTTGTTTTCCCTCTCCCCAGTGAGATCTTAATTCCTCTAATGCTCCATCATAGATAACCTTTCCTTCATCAAGCATTACAACGCGTTCACAAAGTGCCTCAATATCTGATAAGTCATGAGTAGTTAAAAGAATTGTTGTTTTGTATTTTTCATTCATCTCTTTTAAAAACTGACGAATCTTCAATTTCACTAAAACATCTAGTCCAATTGTCGGCTCATCAAGGAATAATAATGGTGGATTGTGAATAAGAGCCGCAGCAAGCTCACATCTCATTCTTTGTCCCAAAGACAGCTTCCTTACAGGCTTATCTAACAATGGTCCAATATCTAACGTGGTGATTACATGCTCCATATGCTCGTTATAATCTGCATCAGACACCTTATATACCTTTTTTAATAAACGAAATGATTCTTGTACCGCAATATCCCACCATAATTGAGAACGTTGACCGAAAACAACACCAATTGATTGAACAAACCGCTCTCGTTCTTTATGCGGATTCATCCCATTGACAAGAACCTCCCCTGAAGTTGGTGTTAAAATTCCAGTCAGCATCTTTATTGAGGTAGATTTCCCAGCACCATTCTCACCGATATACCCAACCATTTCCCCCTGCTTAACCGTAAACGAAACATCATTTACAGCTGGAATTGTTTTATATTGACGATTTAATAAATCGCGAAAAGCACCTTTTAAACCTTGACGACTAGAGTACGATTTAAATTCTTTGCGTAATTTTTTCACTTCAATAATGTTTGTCATTTTTTATCCCTCCATCTTTCACCACAACGAATAGTTTAACGAAACTTTAGGATTACAACAAATGCTAGGTCTATACTTTTAAGAGAAGGCTCTTTTATAAGAGATTGTTGCTTTTAAAACAAAAACTATTTCAGGTTGATTGGAACGGATTGCGAGACTCCTGCGGGAGTAGCGGGACAGGTGAGACTCATGCAGGCGTTTACGCCGAGGATGCTCACCGCCCGCCCCGCGGAAAGCGAGCAACTGGAGCGGAAATCAACCACACCGCACCACTTGGTAAATAGTAACAAAGTTTACGAAAACAGCCTAAGAGAAAATTTAATATTTCTTAAGGGATTAGCATTCATGATAAAATAATAAAGGATTTTAGATACATACTAGGAGGCTATCATGCAATTTACAAAATCAAATGAATTACACGAAGAAGCATTACAACATATAGTTGGCGGGGTAAATTCCCCTTCACGTTCTTATAAAGCAGTTGGCGGCGGCTCACCAGTCGTAATGGAGAGGGCTAATGGAGCCTATTTTTGGGATGTCGATGGCAACAAATATATTGATTATTTAGCAGCATATGGTCCAATCATCACAGGACATGCTCATCCTCATATTACAAATGCAATCCAAAAGGCCGCCGAGAGTGGCGTGTTATACGGAACTCCAACTCCACATGAGGTTACATTCGCAAAAATGCTTAAGGAAGCGATGCCTGCTTTAGATAAGGTTCGTTTCGTTAATTCCGGAACAGAGGCTGTCATGACAACAATTCGTGTGGCAAGAGCTTACACTGGTCGTGACAAAATCATTAAATTTGCAGGCTGTTACCACGGACATTCAGACCTAGTCCTAGTTGCTGCTGGTTCTGGTCCATCAACATTAGGTACCCCAGACTCTGCAGGTGTTCCAAAAAGCATCGCCCAAGAAGTCATCACTGTCCCTTTTAATGAAATTGAACCATTAAAAGAAGCATTAGAAAAATGGGGAGACCAAGTAGCTGCAATATTGGTGGAACCGATTGTTGGTAACTTTGGAATCGTCGAACCAAAGCCTGGCTTTTTAGAAAAAGTGAATGAATTGGTCCATGATGCAGGTGCACTCGTTATTTACGATGAGGTTATAACCGCTTTTCGCTTTATGTATGGCGGTGCTCAGGATCTATTAGGAGTATATCCAGATTTAACGGCATTAGGAAAGATTATTGGTGGAGGGCTCCCAATTGGAGCTTATGGTGGGAAAAAGGAAATAATGGAGACTGTTGCACCTCTAGGACCAGCATATCAGGCTGGGACAATGGCTGGTAACCCAGCATCCATTTTATCTGGAATTGCTTGCTTAGAAGTATTAAAGCAAGAGAAGGTGTACGAAAACCTCGATGAACTAGGAGCAATCCTTGAGGAAGGTATATTACAACACGCTCGTACATATAATATTCCGATAACAATTAATCGATTAAAAGGCGCATTAACGATTTACTTTACTGATGAAAAAATAACAAACTATGAACAAGCGGAAAATACAGATGGTGAAATGTTTGCCAAGTTTTTCAAACTAATGCTTCATCAAGGAATTAATCTAGCACCTTCTAAATATGAAGCATGGTTTTTAACAACTGCTCATACAAAAGAGGATTTATCAGAAACACTAAAAGCTGTGGAATACGCATTTAGCAAACTAATATAATAGATACTGTGAGCCCTCATTCATTGGGGGCTGTTTTACCTTTGAGACAAGTGTACAAAAGTACCTTGTCTTAAATTTTCACTACCTTTCTATTTTCAGAATATATTTACGTTTTAAATTTTTATTAAAAAGGGAAATTGTACCTTGTATAAAGTAGCTAAAGCCTGTATAGTACGATATTGGTTTATAGGAAAAGCGGAAGCGCCTTGCTCAGCGACGTATGAACTGGAGCACTTCGTATGAGATAAAGGAAACACGAAGAGCGTAAGCGATTCGATGTTGACTTATCGTAAGGAGGAGTGTGAAGTTCATTAGTCGCTAGGCGCTGGAGCTAGGCACTAAAACTATGTACGATAGTTTAACGACTATATGATTTTAAGAAGGGAATGTCATTAAGCATACATGAAACTAGGTGCACGCATCCTAAAGACAGGGATTGCCATTACACTAGCTTTATTTTTAGCTACAGCCTTTCAGCTGCCATCTGCCGCATTTGCTGGAATCTCAGCGATTTTTGCGATACAGCCGACGATTTACCGTTCCTACTTATCGATTATTGAGCAAATCCAGGCAAATGTTATTGGTGCAGGATTAGCGATTGGTTTTGGCCTTATATTCGGCTCACACCCAATCATTATTGGTTTAACTGCCATTATTGTGATTGCAATCAATTTAAAGCTTAAGGCTGAAAACACGATTCCAGTAGCCTTAGTTACGGTTATTGCGATATTAGAAAGCCCAGGCGATGATTTCATTGAAGTAGCATTCGTTCGCTTTTTTACAATTTCACTAGGGGTTTTAGCTGCTTTTATTGTAAATTTAGTATTTATTCCACCAAAATATGAAACAAAGCTTTATATGAGAATCACAGAAAATACAGAGGATATTATTAAATGGATTCGAATTAATCTTCGCCAGGCATCAGAACATAATGTCTTAAAGGATGAAATCGTAAAGCTTAAAGAACACATGATAAAGCTCGATCAACTCTACTTGAATTATAAAGAGGAACGAAATTATTTTAAACGAGAATCATATGCAAAATCTAGAAAGCTCGTTCTCTTTAGACAGATGATTGTAACAACAAATCGTGCACTTGAAACACTAAAGAAGCTTCATCGCTTAGAGAATGAACTTCATCAAATGCCAGAAAACTTTCAAAAAGTGTTAATAAGTGAATTAGATTACTTACTTTATGTTCACGAAGAATCCCTGTTACGTTTTATCGGGAAAATTAAAACCCAACCTCCATCCGAACCGATGAGGGAAAATAAGTTTAATAAACAACAGCTTACTGAAGTGTTCATGGAATTTTATAAAAAGCAAGATTCATCCTGCTTTTATCACCTATTACCACTAGTATCGGCAATCATCGATTATAGTGAACAGCTTGAGCACTTAGATACGTTAATTAGTAGCTTCCAAAGCTTTCATAAAGAAGATAATGAAGTAAAGATTACGGAGGAATAAGGCTGGCATTTGCTAGCCTTATTTTTTTAGATCTTTTATTCTGATATTTTCCCAAAGGATCGCAAACAACCGTAATAATGCTGGTATAAAAAAAGCTATACCCACTTCATCTAAAAGTGAATACAGCATTGATTTCAGTCTAATTGTTGTATTTGAAATAACTTAAAATACTGACCTTGTTTTTCCATTAACTCTTGGTGTGTTCCTTGCTCAACAACTTTACCATCCTCAATTAAAACAATTTTGTTTGCATGTGTAATCGTTGACAGTCGATGAGCAACAATAAAGGTAGTACGATCCTTTGCTAGGTTTTCCAGTGCTTCCTGTATTAAATGCTCGCTTTCTAAATCTAAAGCTGAGGTTGCTTCATCCAAAATAAGGATTGGCGGGTTTTTCAAAAACACCCTCGCAATAGAAACCCTTTGCTTTTGTCCTCCTGAAAGCTTAACTCCTCGTTCTCCAACCTTTGTATCATAACCATTTGGTAATTTTAGAATAAAGTCATGTGCGTTTGCCGCTTTTGCTGCATGAATTACTTCTTCTTCGGTTGCATCTGGTTTCCCAATTAAGATGTTTTCTCGAACTGTATTACTAAATAAAAACGTATCCTGTAGGACCATACCGATATTTCCACGTAAGCTTTGTGCTTGATAATCACGAATATCGATATCATCTAATAGAATTCTTCCGTCTGTCACATCATAAAAACGAGGAAGTAAACTAACAAGTGTAGATTTCCCGCCACCACTCATTCCTACAAGTGCGACTGTTTCCCCTCGTTTTACTCGAAGAGAGAGATCTTCTATAATAAGCTCTTCGTTTTCTTGGTAGCGAAAAGAAATGTTTTGAAATTCAACCTCTCCCCTTACATTACTTGCTACAACTGCATTCGGCTTATCAACAACCTCATAAGGAACATCAATAAACTCAAATACACGATCCATAGAGGCAAAGGCCTGTGTTAGTGTTGTTGAAGAATTAATTAATCTACGAAGTGGATTATATAGCTGTTCGATATAAGCAATAAACGCAACCATTGTACCAATTGAAAGCTGTCCATGAATCACCTGGTAGCCTGCATAGCTGATTACTACAAGTGGTGCAATATCTGTCAGCGTATTAACAATCGCAAAAGTTCGAGCATTCCAACTCGTATGATCTAAAGCACTTGTAAGAAAATTTGAATTTTCTTTCGCAAACTGTTTCTGCTCAAATTCCTCTGTAGCAAAGCTTCGAATAACAGGCATACCCTGAACACGCTCATGTAAGTGTCCTTGAACCTCTGCAAGTGCCTGTGATCGAACTCTTGTTAAATGACGAAGTTTTCCATAAAAGTACTTCACAGACAATCCGTAAAATGGAAATAAAACGATTGACACTAGTGTTAGCTTTACATCCATAGTCAACATAATCCCTATTGCGATTACAATCGTAACAACATCAAGCCAGACATTCATTAACCCAGTTATAACGAAATTCTTTGTTTGCTCAACATCATTTATTACACGAGAGATAATTTCTCCCCCTCGTGTATTTGCGTAATAACGTAAACTCAATTTTTGTAAATGCGTGAATAGCTGGTCACGAATATCATATAAAATTTTACTTCCTACCCATTGCGCATAATATTGGCGGAAATATTCAATTGGCGGACGAATAACAACAAATAAGACAAACATGCCGCCCATAATAGTCAGTAAGGTTTTTGTCTTCTCATCAGCAGAACCTGTCCCACCAATAATGTCATCAACTACATATTTTATTAATAAAGGCAAAAAAAGTGGGATTGAAAATTTAATGACACCAATAATAATCGTTCCCACAATCTGAAGCCTATAAGGCTTTACAAAAGCCATATACCGCTTTACAGACCCCACGTTAACCCCCCGTTTCTCTCTATAAACGTTACTTACTATTTTTCCTTCTTATTTTATATAGATTCTGTTAAAGCTCACTATTGATTTTGGCACATTGTTGATTGGAGCGAACGCCTGTAGCGGAAATCAACAACCAAGTTTAACAAATAGACTTTATAGAAAGATAAAATTATTTCTTTAAATTGATATTATTTAATAAGGCTCTTTTCTAAAAGATTGTTGTTTTTGAACAAAACTGATTAGGTTGATTGGAACGGATATGCGAGACTCCTGTGGGAGTAGCGGGACAGATGAGACCCCGCAGGCGCTTCGCGCTGAGGAGGCTCATCGCCCGCCCCACGGAAAGCGAGCATCCTCTCGCTGCAATCAACCAAACCAATACTATTTTAAAAGCAACAAAGTTTGCGAAAACATTCTTTAATAAAAATATCCTATTATGGACAGAAAAAAGGCTGACTCTTACCTTTGTTTCAACTACTGCCAAAGTTGAAACGTTACCTGAGCCACCCTTACTTACACACTATTATTTTACATAGGTTAAATACCGTTCATACCATTCATCGATAAATTCAGGCGCAAATGGCCCCTTTTTCTGGCGAATCCACCGCAGTAAAGTTTCTAAATTATTCTTTAAGATAAGATCGATTACTTCTGGATAGTTCATAATCTTGCTATGCTGCTCGTATTCATCTTCATCCAATATCGTATAAGTCATATCCGGATACACCTTCACATCAAGATCATAGTCGATATATTTTAACGCTTCATCATCCCAAACGAATGGTGAGCTTATATTACAGTAGTAGGTAACACCATCATTCCTAAGCATACCGATAATATTAAACCAATGTCTCGCATGAAAATAGCATATAGCAGGTTCTCTCGTTATCCACGTTCTTCCGTCCGATTCTGTTACAACTGTTCGGTCATTACCACCAATAATACAATGCTGTGAACCTTTTAAAACAGTTGATTCTTCCCAAACTCTGTGGATGTAACCATTATGCTTATAACTATGAATTTGGATTTTGTCTCCTTCCCTGGGAAAGCCCACGTTTCTCCCCTTCTTTCAAATGGTCGCTTCGTGAAATCTCTTATCTCACAAACGTCGTCTCGTAATTTATTTGTTATCATTATACCGTTTGTGAATTAAAAAAGAAAATAAAAGAGTCATTTCGTAGGAAATGACCCCAATTGTATTCAAGAAACGGTTTCGAATTGTTGATTTTCGTAGGATCGAATAACCTCTTCTGTTTGTTTTTCAAATATTTCTTGAATTCTATTTAATTCCAGCTTCATTTGCTCAATCTCATCTTGCACAGATTGTATCTTTGCTTCGTCCTGCAAAGCAATCAGTTGTTTCATTATATCTTGGCACCGTTCAATTTCAGACTGCAAATATAATAATTTATCCATAGTTTTTAACTGCTCACCTACCAATTGATCAAAATTCATAGCAACACTCCTTTCTGTTAAAGAGAAATCATCAAAAATTGTGATAGTGTTTAATTCTCCGTAACATCGTTCTTTCCTTTGACTACTTATGTAGAGGAAACGGAAGTTTTGTCGTTTTGAGTGTTATCTTTTCATTTACAATGCTACTAGGTCAATTCTTATAACTATTTTTAATAGACTATTTCACTTTTCACATGGCTATTTTCGCAAACGTTGTTGCTATTTACAAAGTAATACGGTGGCTAATTTCCGATCCAATTAACCTGAAATAGTTTTTGTTTTAAAAGCAACAATCTCTTAAATTAAAGCAATTCCACCAAAAAAAGACACCTCTCCACGAATTGGGAAAGGTGTCTTTTGCATAACTAACTTAAGAATTTTGGTTCTTTTTAGCTTCAGCTTGTTGGTTTTGTTGTCTTACTTGTTGAGCATTCGTTTCACTAGCGAATTCAGTGCCAAATTGACCTGCACCCGCTTGAGCTCCAGCGCCTTGTGCTGATTGAGCGTTTTGTTGTCTCACTTGTTGAATGTTAGTACCTGCTGATGTTTTACCAGGTTGTTGGTTGTTGTTTTGTGCCATTTTAATATCACCTCCACGAAATATAGATTGTCCCGGAGATGATCTTTATATCCTAGAAATTTAAAATTTTTTTTAAAAAATTAAACGAGTAACGAACGACCACCATCTACTATTAGGGTTTGCCCTCTTACCATGGATGCTTTTTCAGTTAAAAGAAACTCAATTGCATTTACTATATCTTCAATTTCAACCATTCTGCCTGCTGGAGTATTTTTTCTTGCATCCTCTAAAAGTTCATCTCGATTTGGGAAATGCTTAAGTGCATCAGTGTCAACTGCACCACCAGAAACTGCATTTACAATTATATTTTTAGGAGACAATTCTACAGCTAAATATCTTGTAAGTGCTTCAAGTGCAGCCTTAGAAACACCAACAGTTGTGTAATTTTCCAGATAGCGAATAGAACCAAGCGAGCTTGTGCTAACAATAAATCCTCCGCCATTTCTCTCCATAAGCTTTGCTGCCTCTTGCGCACAGAAAAGAAGTGCCTTACTGTTAATATTCATTGTCCAATCCCAATGGTTTTCTTCAAGCTCCATGGCAGGCTTTTGCACACCTGAAGCGGCATTATTGACAAAAACATCGAGTCTTCCAAACTGCTCATCGATTTGTGCGAAGAGCTCTTTGATTTTTTCTGGCTTTCCAACATTTGCTTTTATAGCAATAGCTTTAACACCAAGCTTCTCAATTTCTTCTACTACTTCTAACGCTGCTGTTTTACTACGTGCATAATTAACAATGATGTCATAGCCTTTCTCAGCTAAACGTATAGCAACCGCCTTACCAATCCCACGGCTACTCCCTGTAATGAGTGCTACTTTATTCTCTTGGCTCATTTTGTCAGCTCCTTATATGTAATAAATCGTATAGATGAATTTATTGTATCAGATACTATAGTGAAACTACTATTTAGGGGTGTTTTTTCTCCTAATAACTTTAACGAACATCGTCCATTTCATAAGGAGGATACCCATGTACGTAGGCCGTGATATGACTGAACTATCCATGATGTCAAAGAAAGAGTGGAAGGATGAAGAACTTGCTTTTTTCCATCACTCTCTTCAACAGGTTGTACCTTACTTGAACGTAGAAGGACAAACAATTCATCGAGAAATTGTACAAGAAATAACTTCCCGTGGCGGTCTTAACAGAAGTGAAGCCACTTATACCCAAGGGACAAGAACACAATATGATTGATTTTTTAGGGGTCAGGCCTTGTTCTGCCCCTTATAAATTTGATAAATTTTCTGATGTGATACTGGAAAAGCAAACTTGCTCAATTCTTCTGGTGATACTGCAACTAGATTTTCGTTCGGACTATTCTTTACTTCTGCAATGAAAATAGAGATATTCCAGATCAAATGAGAAAAAATATGTTCCACCGTACCTGCTAATTCAGATAACACAACCTTTGCTTCATATTCTGTTTGTAAATAATCAGCTAACTGTTCACGATAAGTTTTTCCTGTTGTTGCTACTATTTCAAAGTTCGGATGCTCCCACAAATTTGCAAGCAAGCCTGTAGATGGTCGTTTATGAATATAGAGATTTCCATCTGAATCATGTAAAACTGCTGCGGCCATTTGTAATGGTTTTGGCTTCTTTTTCTTACTTTTAATCGGTAATTCAGCTTGAACACCTTCTTCAAAAGCAGTACAATGCTCTCGAACTGGACAAAGTAAACAAGAGGGAGAAGTTGGTGTACATATTAATGCCCCTAGCTCCATAAGTGCTTGATTAAAAGAAGAAGGATCATCTCTTGAAATTAACTCATAGGTGACATCCTCAAAAGTCTTTCTTGTTTTCGGCTTAGCAATATCTTCCCAAATCGATAATATTCTCGAAAGAACTCTCATAACGTTCCCATCAACAGCAGGCTCAGGTATGTTATAAGCAATACTTAAAATCGCCCCTTTAGTATAAGGTCCGACGCCTTTTAGTTTTGATATTTCGTGTGGAGAATTTGGAACCACACCACCATAACTTTCTTTTACCTCTTTAACAGCTGATTGGAGATTACGTACTCGGGAATAGTAACCAAGCCCCTCCCAAGCTTTTAGCACTTCCTCTTCATTGGCATCAGCTAATGCTTCTATTGTGGGAAATTTTTCGATAAATGAAGTAAAATAAGGGATAACTGTATCAACTCTAGTTTGTTGAAGCATTATTTCTGAAACCCATACCTTGTAAGGATCTTGATCCTTACGCCATGGCAAATCCCTTTTTTCAGTCAAATACCAGTTAATCAAATCATCTTGAAATACATGTATTGAAAAGCTTCTGAGTTTATTTTGTAAATCGTTATCCATGTGAATTTTCCTCCGGATGTTAATTTCCTTAATAATCGGGAAAATAGAATATAAATAGTTTGCTTCTATTTTTGCAGTTTCACTTTTATCAGGATAGTATAAGACTAAATATTAATAAAGCCTTTATGTTTAAAAGTAATAAGAATTGAACACATTGGACAGTATTATGACATATAAATTCCTTAGTAATTAAAAAAAAACTCCTTTCGAGTAAAAACAAGGAGGTACATTTCGTTGGATACTGGAACACATGTCGTCATGGGAATTGCATTAGGAGGATTAGCAACATTAGATCCCGCTATAGGAGTCGATAATCCGACAGCACATGCAGTCATGCTTGGGGCGATCTTCGGCTCTCAAGCACCCGACTTAGATACCATTTTAAAACTTAGAAATAACGCAAAGTATATCCGAAATCATCGTGGAATTACTCATTCCATCCCTGCAATTTTTATTTGGTCTTTTTTAATTACAGGGATGATAACGATATTTATTCCTGAAAGCAATTTGCTTCATTTATGGCTGTGGACACTACTCGCGATTGTGCTCCATGTTTTTGTTGATATTTTTAATGCTTATGGTACCCAGGCACTAAGGCCATTTACGAAGAAATGGATTGCATTAGGCATCATAAACACATTTGACCCATTTATCTTTGTTGCTCACTTAGTTGGCATAGCGATTTGGTTAATCGGTGGTCATCCTGGTTACACATTTTTAAGTGTTTATATCATATTGATTGGGTACTATATTATTCGATTTTCTATGCAACGAAGGATTATTCATCGTTTACACAAGCTAGTACCTCAAATCGAACAAGTTATTATCTCACCAACAATGAGGTTTCGTAGATGGCATATTGCAATTATGACCGATACAAGCTTCCATGTAGCAAGAGCTGTTGATGGTGAAATTATGTTCCTTGATGAATTTGAACGAATACCTGTCCCACAGACAGATGTAATCAGAGCCGCAGAGCAAGATGACAACATATCAGCATTTTTATCCTTTTCCCCAGTTTATCGGTGGGAAGTCGATGAGTATACAGATCATTATGAGGTACGTTTTATTGACTTACGATACAGAAGTAAAGGGTATTATCCTTTCGTTGCAATTGTACAGCTCGATCAAGAACTAAACATCGTAAGCTCCTATACAGGCTGGATATTTAGCGAAGAAAAGCTTCGTAAAAAGCTGGAGCTCATACCTGAATGAACAAAAGCATAAGCGACTTTGGTTCAGTTACTTACGCTTTTTGTGATGCAGATTATTACAGTTCCCAAAACCAAGAAAAAGGCTGGATTCATAACTCATGAGCCAGCCTTTTTTATTTAAACAAACGTTTAATTAATGCTTTAAATAATCTTCATTATTCAACAAATGACTATATTTTGGATTTGTGGCGATAAATTCATGAAGCTTGTCACCATAATGAGAAATTAATTGTCTAACTACCTGTTCGGTCACTTCTTTACCACGATATTCTCTACCAGTTCTAGCTTGTGTTGATTCAAAGTCTTCCCAAAATAATTCAATCCACGTTCTTGCTTGTGCATATGAAAGGCTTGTGTTTTTACTTAACAACTCATTCGTTAATCGTTCAAAATATATTTCCATTATTCTCACCTCTAGGAAGGAATCGTTACTTATATTTTAATCAAAAGCACCCATACTATTAGTACGCTTCTTTTTAGGAAGCTAATGAATGATGACTTGGAGGGGATTGTGTTGCGTAACAAAGAAGCAGGATTTCCTAATATGAGCAACAACAAGTTTGAAGGCGAACCAAGAGCTAAAGCTGAATATGCTTCTAAACGAGCAGACGGTACCATTAACACTCATCCACAAGAACGGATGAGAGCTTCTGGAAATCGAGAAAACCCTTACTCTTAATACGCTAAAACTTGTGGAGGTGCTTCCTAATGGGTACAAAGAAAAGATTCTATGACAATTTGTATTCTAATCCATTTAATCAGCCCTGGGCTAATCCAAAACATGCCCACGCTCAAGTAAATGGTCAAACCCAACAATCTCAAGACCTCATCATTCTAAAAAGACAAACAAGAAAACAATCTTAACTTGTAAGTTTGGACTGACAGCTTATATGCTTGTCAGTCCTTAATTAACATTGAAATTGGCAATGCTTCCTCAACATTTGGTGTTGACAGACGATAACCCCATGCAAAAATTCCATTCATATACGAAATTTTAAATGATTCTCCAGGTGCACCTTCCACTTCATATATTTCTTCTGGTTTATAATTGGTTGGATCCAATAAATAAGATTTTGCCATTGAAATTTTACGCTCTAAAACAGCAAATTCGTTAACAATTCCAAGCTGTTCTGCTTTTCTCGCCTTTTCCTTAAGGGACGCAATTTCGTTCTTTAGTTCATATTCAGTCATTTCACTATATCGTTTATTATTCACTGTAATTTCCCCTAGTCATATAATTATTCTTCGTCTAAATATTGATCAATTATTTCAACGGAAAACCCTTTACGAAATAAAAATTGTTTCATCTTCAGTTTATAGTGATATGAATCCTCATTTTGGTATTTCTTTTTAGCCTTTTCTGCGTGTTTTAGTAATGCAGCCCATTCCTCTGATTCTTCCTGCTCTACATTCACTTCTTCTAATGCAATTGAAATAATATCATAAGAAAAGCCCTTCCTCATCAGATGCTGCTCTAATTTTTGCTTTAGCTGCACACTCGATAGCTTATTATTTTTTTTCAATACCTTTTCAGCATGGTTAACTGCCTCTTCAATTTGAGCAGCTTGCGTATATTGAATAAGGGCTTGTTCGATAAATGCTTGTTCGATTCCTTTACCTGCCATCTCTCGCTTTATCACACTTGGCCCTTTTCCATTCGTTTGCCACTGTGTTCTGACATAAGCTAAAGCAAATTCAAGATCATCAACATAGCGATATTCCTTAAGCTTAAATATGACCTCTTGAATAATCGCATCGTTATATTCCTTTTTTTGTAAGTGATCCTCCACTTCTTTTATAGAGCGCATCCGATAACTTAAAAATTCTAAAGCTTTATTATATGCCTTTTTAATTTCATCACCATATTGGATTTCATTAATATCAAATTCATCAAGTTCTTTTCCTTTTTGAAGATTGTATTTAATAAACACATCTTGATCTACACTAAAAGCATATTTTTCTCCCGTTCCATCATCTAAAAAAATATTTAATCGATCATCAGAATGCTTTTGCGCAGTGATTTTTGTAATAATAGCCATATTCTCACCTACTAATCGTTTTAAAAATATATTAAAAAGAGGAGATTTTTCATAAAAAGGGTATATAAGTAATAGAGCTATTCCAAAGGAAGTGATCAAATTGAAAATTGCCATAGCCGGTGGCACCGGTTTTATTGGAAAGCACTTAACTCGTCATTTTTTATCTAAAGGTCACGATGTCTTTATTTTAACACGAAGTGAAATAACTTCTTCAGAAAAAAACCTCCATTTTGTTAAATGGTTAACTGATTCAGCAAAACCGTCTGCTAATTTGGATGGTGTAGATGCTGTCATAAATTTAACAGGAAAATCAATAAATGACCGCTGGACTGAAAAAGCTAAAAAAGAAATAGTCGAGAGCAGAATTAGTTCAACTAATGCGATCTATTCTATGATTAAAAGTATTCCAAATAAGCCTTCTGTGTTTATTAACGCAAGTGCAATTGGCATTTATGGTACATCATTAGAAAAAACATTTACAGAACAAACAAAGGAAATTGGTACTGATTTTCTCGCTAAGACCGTGCAGCAATGGGAATCAGAAGCCGCAAAAGTTGCGGATTTATCCGTAAGAACAGTATACGCAAGATTCGGCATCGTCTTAGGTGAGCAAGGGGCCCTCCCTAAAATGGTTTTTCCTTATAAATTATTTGCAGGTGGAAATCTTGGATCAGGACAGCAATGGATGTCATGGATACATATTGACGATCTCGTAAAACTTATTGATTATATCATTCACACCCCTGCTATCTCTGGTCCAATTAATGCTACAGCACCGAATCCAGTTAGAATGAATGAATTTAGTCAGACAATAGCTGATGTCTTAAAAAAACCTAATTGGTTGCGAGGACCATCTTTTGCTTTAAAAACATTATTAGGTGAGATGAGTATATTAATTTTAGAAGGTCAAAAGGTAATACCTGAAAAGGCTCTACAGCATCATTATCACTTTTTATTTCCAACTCTTGATAAAGCATTGGTTAATCTTCTACGCAGTTAATAAAGAAGTCTTATGCTCAAAACAAAAGGCTCTTTTCTAAAAGATTGTTGTTTTTGAACAAAACTGATTAGGTTGATTGGAATGGATATGCGAGACTCCTGTGGGAGTAGCGGGACAGATGAGACCCCGCAGGCGCTTCGCGCTGAGGAGGCTCATCGCCCGCCCCACGGAAAGCGAGCATCCTCTCGCTGCAATCAACCAACCAATACTATTTTAAAAGCAACAAAGTTTGCGAAAACAGCCAAACAAAAAAACAATCTTGATGGGAGCTTGACATTGTTATGAATTCAACACTTTTTAAACAAGCAACGGTTTATCCTGTTACCTCTGCTGTTAAGTACGAAACAGATGTACTTGTTGAAAACGGGAAAATAGTTGCAATTGGAAAGAATTTAGAAAGTACTGAAGATACGATCGTGATTAATTGTAAGGATCAGCTATTATTTCCTGGCTTTATCGATGTTCATACCCATTTAGGTTTATATGACGAAGGTACAGGCTGGGCGGGGAATGATGCCAATGAAACGATTGAACCACTAACTCCCCATATTCGTGCACTTGATGGTGTTCATTCGCTTGATCCCGCTTTTACGGATGCCATTAAATACGGGATTACGACAGCTCATGTAATGCCAGGAAGTGCAAATGTGATTGGTGGCACAACTTCTGTTATTAAAACCTACGGCGCAAACGTTGCAAATATGATTATCCAGGAAACAGCTGGGTTAAAGATTGCTTTGGGAGAGAACCCAAAACGGATGCATAGTCATGGAAATAAAGAATCAATCACAAGAATGGGAATTATGGGTATGCTTCGTGAAGCATTTTACAAAGCGAAATACAGTGATGAAACTGAGGATTTTCGATTAATTCCAATCAAGAAGGCTCTCCGACGTGAAATTCCGGTTCGAATCCACGCCCATCGTGCAGATGATATTATGAGCGCTATACGCTTCGCCGAAGAATTTGAACTTGACTACAGAATTGAGCATTGTACTGAAGGGCACTTAATTGCAGATGAATTAATAGGCAAGCAAGCAAAGGTATGTGTTGGACCTACATTAACTAGAAGGTCGAAAATTGAACTCAAGAATAAAAGTTGGTCAACCTATCAAGCATTATCTGAAAGAGGTGTCGAGGTGTCAATTACAACCGATCACCCTTACACTCCTATACAATACTTAAATATTTGCGCATCAATTGCAGTTCGAGAAGGGTTTGATGAACAAAAAGCGCTAGAAGGAATTACCATAGCTGCTGCACGTAATCTAAGGGTCGATAAACGAATTGGTAGTATTGAGGTAGGAAAAGATGCAGATCTAGTTATATGGAATTATCACCCGTTTCATTATCTTGCAAAACCACAATTAACAATGATAGATGGAAAAGTAGTCTATGACGCAAAAGGATAATATTACCAAAAAGTTATTTTGGTATTGTATAGAACTAGATACTACTTGTTCCTTTAGTTGGTAGGAATCTCAATTTAAAAGCCCATTTACTATATTTGATTAACGCATTAAATTAGAAGATTAGCACCGTTTTTTTCTGTACGTAATTTCCACTAAAATAGTAGGATTTCAGTAATATCAACTACTATTTTACGATAAATTATTTTTTTTGAAATTCGACAAAAAAGGAGTATCTTTTTCATTTAAAATGACGTATTATACTCCATGGAGCAAGTTAAAAAAACAATTAAATCTAGTAATGGGAAGGCAAATGGTGCGCCACCAGCTTTACTGGTTCTAGTGGGTTCGATTCCCACCCCGAAATTTTTTGAAGGTAATGTTTTTATAAAAAATTTCGAGGGTGGAGACGACCATATCACGTGGAGTCTGCCCTCATATTGGAGGGGTCCAGATGCTAAAAAAACGTGATATTCATGATAGTCATGCACTTTATGATCACATGGTTCACCCTGATGTTTTCCCATTTGTCCGTCATAAAGCAAATTCTTTTGAGGAATATCTATTCTTAACGAAACAAACAATTGAAGCTGAAGAACGTGGTGAGTTGATTTCACGTACCATTTTAGACGAATGGGGCTCTCCAATCGGAACAATTAGTTTGTTTGATATCCAGGATAACGCTGGCTTTTTAGGAACGTGGTTAGGAAAGCCATACCATGGAAAAGGCTATAATAAGCTTGCTAAGGATGCTTTTTTTCATGAATTATTTTATGAATTAGATATTGAAACAATCTTCTTACGAATACGTAAACAAAACGTTCGTTCAACAAGAGCAGCCGCAAAACTGCCGTATGTTGTTAATGCTAATGAAACAAGAGCAAGCTTACTTGAGCAAATAAACAAAGGTGAAGATTTATTCAATTTATTTGAAATTACAAAAGACCTTTATACATTCAACACGTACCACCAAACTTCAGAAGCGGATGACAATCAGCTTAAAGAAGCTTAATATACCAGGCCAGGTGAGATCATTGATCTCACCTATTTTATTGATTTAATATTTTTTAGCTAAGAGGTAATTTGTATGAATCCACCCTCATTTGTCAAAACTAATGATGAATACTATATTTTGGAAGGATGATTACATTGGCATCAGAAAGAAAGAAGCGAGATAAGACAAAAAGTACTCTATCTAGTATGCAAGAAGTTACTTATTCTAGAGAGTTTAAAAGTGCTGACCGTGCTGGTGGATACATAAGTAAATCAAGACACTAACTTCCAACATGAAATCATGAAAAAAAGCCATCCTAATCTTGTACGACAGTTACAAGTACAAAAGCTCAGGGCGCCTTGAACAGCCACGGGCAAATAAGCCGCTCATGAATAGAAGGTGTTTTTTACCTTCAATTCATGAGCGGCTTAGACCCAAGAGGGGCTAGGCGCTGGAGCTGGATGTCAAGCGCTCATCCACTGTACAATGAATTTTAAAAATTCTTTAACAAACAAAGGAGGGCTTTTTCATGGGTCGTGGACATCAACATAATCATAAAGCTCGTGATAAAAATTCAGTAACGCTTCCTCAAACTCCCAAAAATTTAAAAAGAGACGGTGTAGACGAGGAATTCTCTCGTGAGATCGCAGACCAAGCAGATATGGAAGCTCAAGCTAGAGCTAACGCTGCTAATCAACGTCAACAAACAAACAGAAAGTGATAATAGTGTAGAAAAGGAGTGGAAAACCCACTCCTTTTTATTATGTGAATAACTATTGTCGAAAATGTGGATAAGTTTAATTAAAAATTGTGAATATTGTTAATAACTTGTTAATATCTCCAGCAATCGTTTTCATTTTATCCACAATTTTATCCCATAAGCGTTGTCACCCTAACCTAATATGCTGTGGACAATGTTAATAACTTTTCACATTGTTCATATTTTTCACAATAAATACTCCTTTTTCATAATCTATAACGTATTGGTTTGTATTAATAAAATGACAGGGGTGTTTATTAGTTGGCATACGAGATCACTCGAGATTATATTCGTACTGGTAATTCTCGGTCTGGGCAACGTATTGGGACTGTACGCTTTATTGTCAGCCATGATACTGGAAATCCAGGCTCTACAGCTTATGGTAATCGCAATTATTTCGATAATCAGCAACCTTCCGCATCTGCACACACCTTTATTGATGATAAATATATACTTGAAATTATTCCTTTAAGCGAAAAGGCTTGGCATGTTCGTTCTAATGTACCAGGTGACAATAGTCGATATGGTGCTAATTCAAACGATGCTGCCATCGGAGTGGAATTGTGTCACGGCGGGAAAATCAATTTTCAACAAGCCTACAATCGCTATGTCTGGTATCACGCATATCTATGTGATAGATTTAATCTAAATCCGAAATCAGATATTATTGCACACGCAACTTTAGATCCCTCAAGAAGAACAGATCCAATAAATATATTAAGAACACACGGAATTTCCTGGTCGATGTTTATCGATGATGTTGTTGAAGTACTTCGGAACTTCAACGGAGCAATTCCATCAGCTCCTGCTGCACCGTCAGCACTTTCAAAACCACAAACTTCTAAACCACCTGCTTCAGTTGTTAAAGGTACAACCGTTACATTACCGATTGGTGAAGGAGATTCCGGTCCCTTTGTTCGTGATATTCAACAAGAATTAATAAAAGCTGGTTACAGACTTCCCAGATTTGGAGCAGATGGAAAATTCGGAGAAGAAACTGAAAATGCTGTAATGAAATTTCAAAGAGATAATAATCTGGCTATAGATGGTTTGGTTGGACCCGTTACTTTAAACCGACTACAAGAGGTTAATCATCAAAGAGTATCTGCCTCAGATTTCCCATTACCAACAGGTGTTTATCGTCGTGGAGATCAAGGAAATGCAGTTAAACAAATTCAAAGAGCTTTAAAACAAATAAATTTTAATCCCGGATCAATCGATGGCATCTACGGACCAAATACGGAAGATGCCGTAAAAAGATTTCAATCAATGTATAGAGCACTAGCTGATGATGGTATTTATGGTCCAAATACACGAAAATATATAAGAATGGAATTAGATGATTAATTCTTAAAATTTCATGTATAACTATCGCCAATGCAACATAAAGTATTATTACAACTCAGAACTTACACCACGTTTCTAGAAAGCACGCTGCTCATATAGAGTGGCGTGTTTTATTGTCACAAAAGCGCAAGCGCCTTGAACAGCCTCTGGCAAATTAGCTAATTTAGAATAGAAGACGTTCTTTGAATTCAATTCTAAATTAGCTAGACCCTAGATGAGCTAGGCGCTGGAGCTGGATGTCGTGCGCTTATCCACAGTTTAAGCATTTAAGAATTTTCTAAACAATAAAAAAAGCTTGAAGGTCTGACAAATTATATCAGACCATTCAAGCCTATGCTTCAACTAATTCACCTTTATATAATCTGTTCTTTTTCAAAGTTATACCTAGCTCATTTGCCAATTTCTTCAATTCCCTTACTTCTCGTTCTGTTACAATTGACACAACTGTTCCTGAAGCCCCTTGTCTCCCTGTTCTTCCTGAACGATGAACATACTGTGATGCATTAGCTGGAAGGTCAAAATGGATTACATGAGAAAGCCCAACGATATCTAAGCCTCTTGCAGCTACATCTGTTGCAAGAAGAAGTCCTTGTGTATCTGTTCTTAAGCTTTTTAAAGCAGCTTCTCTCTCTTCTTTTTTAGTATCACTGTGCAAGAGGTGTAAATCAACGCCCTTGAACTCTAATTTTTCAGCGAGCACATCAAGACTGCCTATATCTTTCACAAACCCTAAAGCTTTCATTCGAACTGTTTTAGCTAATCTTTCTAAAATGGTTATTTTTTCTCTCTGCTCACAAACAAGATAAACATGCTCCACATCACCTACAGGCACTTCTTCTAAGCCAACTTTTATGATCTCAGGATTACCTTTCATAAGATCTCTCGCCTTTGATTCTGTGCTTTCATTTAAGGTAGCTGAAAACAACACTACTTGGCGTTCATTCAGTGTTGTTTTAATAATATCTTTCATTGTATTTTTATGTTCAGGAGTGAGTAGCTGATCCCCCTCATCTAATACAATTGTTTTCACCTCATGCATTTTTAACTTTTTCATTTTAATCAATTCATGAATTCTTCCTGGCGTTCCGACAATTACTTGCGGGCTTTTTTTCAGCTTCTCAACTTGTCGTTTAATATTTGCACCACCTATAAAAGAAGCGCTTGTTAATCCGCTACCTTCAGACCACTTTTTAATTTCATCAAAGATTTGCATAACAAGTTCCCTTGAAGGGGCAAGAATCACGATTTGGGCATTCTTCTTATTTGCATCAATATTATTTAACAGTGGTAGTACATATGCTAGTGTTTTTCCTGTCCCAGTTGGAGATTCAGCAATAACATCTTTCCCTTCTAAAATAAGGGGAATTGTTTTAATTTGAACCGCAGTTGGCTCTTGAAAATTTGCCTTTTCCCAATTCGTTTGAAGGAATGGTTTTATATCCGTTAAAAAATTCGCTTGTGTCATGAAAAGCTATCTCCTTTACTTAACAAAATTCGTTACTTTCATGATGATAAACTACCTATAAAATTATGTAGTCTTCACGTTATTTTATAAATTGCTAACTCTAGCAAAACCGATTTTTAACTATTGGTCACCCTTTTAGGTGCTGGGAGTTTTACTGCCCGTTAACAATGGGATAAACAGAATAAAAGTCAACCATTATAGTACAGCTAAATAACAATAAAAGCAAAGGGATTCTATAACGCAACAAAATCTATGTATGTTTTTGGAACCTCAAGATTTCTCAAAAAGATAAAGAACGCCATTTTTCGCCCTAGTAATTTTAGGACCACTAAAACCATTTTTTTAACAAGGTATTTCTGAATATATATCATTAATGCACCATGACTGACAATTAGGATATTCTCCTCTTCATTTTCCATTGCCTTTTTCACAACATATTCAATTCGATTTATTACATCAACTTTCTTTTCCAATTGAGATTTATGATTCACCATCCATGAGAGTCTTATTAATAGCATCCATAGAGGAAATGGCATTTTCACATTTCGTTTAAATAAAGGATAGATAGGTATTTCTCTTAATTCCTCCATTATATCAATGTCACCTTTATAGATCTGCCTTGCTGTTTTTTCGGCTCTATATAAGTCACTTGAAAAACATCTATCCCATGTGGTTCCTTTAAAATTGACTTCTTTACCTTCTATATCTGATGAATCATATTCCTGTATCCATTGAAATAGCCACTCTTGAGTTAAACTAGCACTTGGGTAACCTTTCATAACCTTAAAATGACGAACTAAACCAATTTTCATATATTCTCCTCAAAACAATATTTCGGCATATTTCCCCAGAAATAATTATCATTCTGCAAATAAACAGAAAACAATGACAAATTATTTACTAGTTTTCTCTAGAAGAAAAACCTCATATCCAGAATTTTTGATAATTTCCGTGCAACCTACACCCGATTTTTACACCATTCACATCTTTCTTTACTAGTATTCTATTTTTCTCTTTTTTTATGGATCCCACAAAAAAAGAAACACTCTTGTTGAATTTAAAAACAAAATAGCTGACACATTTATATCTAAATTCTAAGAAGAGAAATGTGTCAGCATCTTTGTGTTAACTGAGGCAGGTATATTTCCGTAGGAAAGCGGGTTAGCCTAACATATGTGAGATCAGGTTAAAATTCCATTAAAGCCACTACTTCTTTATGACTCCTTTTTAATAATCGCCACTTTGAGATAGTTACCCTCTTTAAATTCCTTTATTGTTTTAAAATCATTTGGAAGGCTAAATTCCTCAAGGATTTTGTATGTCTCCCCAGAAGCTTTAAAAGCCTTTTCAATAAAGCCTTTAAATTTACTCATTCCAAATGTGCTACAGTTGGAGGAAGCAACAATGATTCCATTTTTTTCTGTAATGGTTATCGCTTGCTTTAATAAATCCGGATAATCTTTACCTGCACTAAACGTATGTTTTTTTGAACGCGCAAAGCTTGGTGGATCGAGAATGACCATACCGAATTTTAATTGCTTTCTTACAGCATATTTAAAGTAATTAAAGACATCTTCAACAATAATATCGTGTGCCGCGTAGTCTAGTCCATTTACACTAAACTGTTCAATCGTCTTAGGCTTGCTGCGATTTGCTAGATCAACACTCGTTGTTTTTGATGCTCCACCTAATGCTGCTGCAACAGAAAAAGCACCTGTATAAGAGAATGTATTTAGTACATGCTTACCCTCTGAATATTTATCACGAATCGTTTTACGTACATCTCTTTGATCAAGGAAGACCCCAACCATCGCACCATCATTTAAATAAGTCGCAAAGTGAATTCCATTTTGCTTCACTACTAGGGGAAAATTGGCCCTCTCTCCTGCTACAAAATCATCATCTTCTATATATGTACCTTTATCGTCAAATCGTTTCTTTTCATATAGTCCCTTAAAGCTCACTAGGTTTGTCAGTGCCTCAATCACATAGTCTTTAAACCGATAAATCCCCTCACTATACCAGCTCATGACAAAATAGCCATCATAATAATCAATGGTTAAGCCACCAATCCCATCGCCTTCACCATTGAAAATTCGAAATGCAGTTGTTTCAGGATCTTCAAAAAGAGCTTTTCTATAATCCAAAGCCTGTTTTATTTTCCCCTGAAAAAAAACTTGATTAATTTCTTCCTGCTTATTTCTAGTTAGAACCCAACCTCTTCCTTTGTTTTGCGTACCATAATAGCCTTTTGCAAGAAATTGATTTTTATCATCAAAAAGATCGATAATTGTTCCTTCTACTTTTAATACTTCACTATTTTTAATTGCATCCTTATTTATAAGTGGATAACCTGATTTGAAATACTTTACAAAATCTGATTTCACCTGTAAGTTGATTGTTTTAGCCATTTATTCACCCAATCATTCTTTTATTTAGGGGTATGACCCCTTTCCAACTATTCCATCATACCCATTTTTGCTAGAAAAATAAAACCCCTCTTGTTTTCAAGAGGGGTAGTGTCAGCTTATACCCACCACATTTGTGATGGCGTTTCATTAATTAATACAGTTTTAAGATTTGTAACAGCACGTTCAAAGCCTTCATCAATTGACATGATAGGATCTTCGTGCTCAATGCTCACAACATAATCATAGTTATATGTGCGAAGCGCACTCATGATATCATTCCACTCAGTTAGGCTATGACCACATCCAACAGATCTAAATGTCCAAGCTCTTGTTTGAACTTCTCCATATGGCTGCATGTCTGTTAATCCATACATATTCACATTGTCTTGATCGATATATGTATCTTTTGCATGGAAGTGGTGAATTGCATTTGCTTTACCTAAAATTTTAATCGCTCCAACTGGGTCAATTCCTTGCCACCAAAGATGACTTGGGTCTAAGTTAGCTCCGATCGCATCACATGTTGCCTCGCGAAGTTTTAGCAATGTATATGGTGTGTGAACTAAAAATCCACCGTGTAATTCTAAACCAATTTTCACATTATGCTCCTGTGCATATTGGCCAACTTCTTTCCAATAAGGGATTAATTTCTGTTCCCATTGCCATTTTAATACATCGCCGTATTCATTTGGCCATGGTGTAACAGGCCAGTTCGGATTTTTCGCATCTTCATTGTCTCCAGGTGTACCTGAGAATGTGTTAACAACAGGAACATTTAATAAAGATGCTAGTTTAATTGTTTTTAATAATGTCTCATGGTGATCTTGTGCTAATTCTTTATCTGGAGAAACAGGATTTCCGTGACAGCTAAATGCACTAATGATTAAGTCGCGTTCTTGTATCTTAGCCAAGTATTCATTACGCTTTTCTTCACTCTCTAATAGAGTATCTAAATCACAATGTGTATTCCCTGGATAACCGCCTGTGCCGATCTCTACTGCATGTAGTCCAGAAGCCTTCACTCTATCTAGCATTTCTTCGAAAGATTTATCATTAAACAGAACTGTAAATACACCTAATTTCATAGTAATTCCTCCTTTATTTTGTCACTTCAGCAGACTTATAAATTTGATCGATAATTTGTGACACCTGTAACGCTTCCTCAGGCTTGACAACAAGTTCAGCTTTTCCGAGACAAGTATCAATGAAGTTTTTAGCTTGGGCAAGTCCAGGGTCATCTTCACCAGGTACCCAGGCTGCTTGACTATTCATAAGCATTCCATTTTTTGCTGTATAAAGCTCAAGTGGAAACACACTCAATCCACCTTCAACACCAGAAATACTCACGTGCTCTTGGTCATCTAATATATTAGCTGCCCAAGAGGTTTCGAGTAAAAGTGATGCTCCATTTTCGAATTTAATATAGGCGGTGACATGATCGTCTACATCAAATGTTTCATGGTCAAATGTTCCCCATTGATTAACACTATTAGGGGTTTTACTTAATATATTATAGGTACTACCATTTACAGAAATATGTTTCGGACTACCCATTAACCAAATGGCTAAGTCTAGCAAATGGCAGCCGTAATCAATTAAGCTACCTCCACCTTGAAGGGATTTGTTCGTAAACACACCCCAGCCCGGTACCTTTCGACGTCTCAATGCTTGTACTCTTGTTACAAGTGGTGTTCCAACCTCTTGCATCATTTGTTTTGCCGCTTGAGAGTTCTTCATAAATCGGTAGTGGTAGGCAATCGCTAGTACTTTATTTGAACGCTTTGATGCCTCTAGCATTTCCTCACATTCTTCTGAAGAAAGCGCCATCGGTTTTTCACAAAGAACGTTCACACCTGCTTCTAATGCAGCAATGGTAATCTCTGCATGGAACTTATTCGGTGTACAAATACAAACAGCATCTACTTTTTGAAACATATCACGATAATCTTCATACACGTTTTCAATGTTATACTTAGCAGCAACTTCCTGTGCTCTTTCTTTATTCACATCACTAACTGCTGAAATCTCACAATTTTCATTAAGTTTTTGAAAGGCTGGGATATGACGTCCCTGCGCAATGCCTCCCACCCCAATGATTCCAATTCGTAATTTAGTCATCGTAATCACTCAAATACTTTTGCGATTGTTTTCGTGTCGTTCGATTTAATTGCTGCAAGAATAACGGCTAAAGATTTCATGCCTTCTTCTCCATTAATTAATGGCTCTGTGTTATCAACAATAGATGCCACAAAGTTATCAATTACATGTGTTGTGTTTTGGCCGCCCTCAGCATTTGATTGAATTTTGCCAAGCTCATAGTTAACAACTTCACCATTAGTATATTGAACTACAAGTGAATATGTTGGGTTATCTTCTAATCGGATAATTGCTTTTTCTCCGTAAATAATTGTTGAATTATCTTCTTTTGCTGTATAAGACCAGCTAGCAGCCAGTGTACCGATTATCCCGCTTTCTGTTTTTAATGCACATACTGCAGTATCATCTACATCAGCAAATTCCTTTGCAGTTGTTTCAATAAATGCACCAACCTCAACAATCTCTTCTCCAAGTAAGTAGCGGAGTAAATCTGTTTTATGGACTCCTAAGTCACCCATTGCACCGATATATGCTTTCTCTTTCTCAAAGAACCAGCTTTCTTTCCCATCAATGCTCCAGCCTTCTGGGCCAGGGTGTCCAAATGCTGTTCTGAAGCTGTAAATCTTCCCAATTGTACCGCTTTCAATTAATTGACGAGCAAGCTGATGTGAACGTACAAAACGTTGATTGTGAGCAATCATTAGTTTCTTACCACTTTTGTTTGCTGCTTCAATCATCGCGTCTGCTTCTTCTTGAGAAGTAGCCATTGGTTTCTCACATAAAACATGTAGACCATTATTTAATCCTTCTATTGAAATAGGTGCGTGTAAATAGTTTGGTGTACACACACTTATGGCATCAACTTCTCCACTTTGTATTAATTCTTTGTAGTCTGTAAATGCTTTTGCGTTATATTTTTCAGCAACTTCCTTCACACGATCCTCAACAATATCACATACCGCAACTAGCTCAACCTCATTATTTAAAGCATACTCAGGTAAATGACGATATTGCGCAATACTTCCACAACCAATAACACCGATTCTTAATTTTGCCATTTTATTTTCCTCCCGTTTTTGTGGAGAGTAGATGGAGCCCTTTGCTCCATTCCTCCCCTACCATTTTCTATATAAATTTTAAAAATCCTGTTCAATTCTTTATTTTGCTGAAATTGTTTCTAATGGCTGCGCATTTCCATAAACAGGGCGTTTACGATCTGCTGGCTTAACATATTTCACCGCATTTTTGATTACTTGTTGTACTTGTTCATTGTGATAAGTTGGATATGTTTCATGACCTGGGCGGAAATAAAAGATCTTACCGTTTCCACGTTTGAACGTACATCCACTACGGAAAATTTCTCCACCTTCAAACCAACTAGTAAAAATCAACTCGTCTGGTGCTGGAATATCAAAGTGTTCTCCATACATTTCCTCTTTTTCAAGTTCAATGTATTCCCCAATACCTTCTGCAATTGGGTGAGTTGGGTCAACTACCCATAGGCGTTCTTTTTCATCTGCTTCACGCCATTTTAAATCACAGCTTGTTCCCATTAACACTTTGAAGATTTTTGAAAAATGGCCTGAATGAAGGACAATAAGACCCATTCCATCAAGTACGCGTTGCTGTACCTTTTTTACAATTTCATCTTGGACTTCATGGTGTGCAAGATGCCCCCACCAAACTAGTACATCTGTATTTTCTAACACTTCTTCTGTAAGTCCATGTTCTGGTTCATCAAGTGTAGCTGTTCTTACTTCATAGTTATCTGACTGTAAAAATTCAGCAATTGCTCCATGAATTCCCTTTGGATAAATCTCACTTACTACAGGATTTTTCTGTTCATGTCTATTTTCATTCCATACAGTTACTCTTGTCATAGTTTTCACCCTAATCTATTATTTTTATATATCGTGTTTACATTCATAAGTGAACCGGTTAACAACTGATAATTTTACAACTTGATTAGATGAACTCACCCCCTTAAATGTTTGTCGTAGAATCTCGAACAACAAGTTCAACAGGCAGCATAATTTGTGTTGGTTGAAGATCCTTATTTTCAATGGCATCAATTGCAGTCTCTGCTGAAACCGCTCCTTTACGAAAAACATCTTGACGTATAGTCGTTAAACTTGGTGATGAATATCTACTAATCATCAAGTCATCGAATCCGACAATCGAAATATCCTCTGGTATCCTTTTGCCAAAATCATTAAGTGATTTTATTATTCCTAATGCAGTAATATCTGATGACGTAAATATTGCAGTAATCTGTTTGTTTTTGGATATTTCTGTTCCTATTTTATAGCCATTTTCAAAAGAATTGGCTTTTCCTTCGATGATCATACCCGATTTAAACTCAATATTTGCCTCAGATAATGCCCGTTTATATCCTTGGAAGCGCTGTCCATCAACATTACAATCTACTCTCCCATTCGGAACAAAACTAATATTCTTATGTCCTAATTCAATTAAATGCTTCGTTCCTAAATATCCTCCATGTTCGTCGTCTATTCGGATATTATGATAAAAATTTGCATATTCTTCAAACGAATCGACAAACACTAAAGGTGTGGATAACGTTTTCATTTCTTCATATACTTTAAGAGGAAACCTTCCAAATACAAGAAGTGCATCTAAATTTCGTTTCATAACCCAGTTTTTGCATTCCTCTGGCTTTGAGATACCAGAGATTAGAAAATCATAGCCATTTTTACGACATACATATTCTACCCCACTGAGCAGTTCACTAAAGTAATGATTTTCTTTAAAAATTGGTGATAATGAATCATTTACTAAAGGCATAATAACGCCTAACATTTTTGACTTTCGTTTGGATAAGCTAATTGCAGTAAAATCAGGCTGATAGTTTAGCTCTTCTATAGCTAAAAGAACTCTCTCTTTTGTTTCTTCTGATACCTTATTTACTCCATTTAGCACATAGGATACTGTTGCAGATGAAACTCCAGCGTGTTTTGCTACATCTCGTATCGTTATTTTTTGATTCATATTGCCTCCAGTTAAGCGGTTAACTAACTTTAAGATGATTATATAATAGCCTGCCTAGAAGTTCAATAAATTATTTTTGATTTTTATTAAAATAAAAGAAAAAGATTCATCTAGTTTACACCTATGAGGGTTTAGGCTACTCTATAGAGATACAATTCAAAAAAAGAAAAGAGGCAGATCATTGAACGGTCAAGAACGAAAGAACATCACAGCTGGGATATCTGTCAAAATTGTTTTGAAGCAACACCAAAGAACTGGTACTTTAACTGAAGGTGTTGTAAAAGATATCCTTACTAACTCGAGTTTTCATCCTCACGGTATTAAGGTAAGGCTAAAAGATGGACAGGTTGGAAGGGTGAAGGAAATTTTAAACTAGGATACTTTTTTCATTTTCTTTTAAGATCCTAAAACTTCTTTAAATCCTACTTTCTGACATACTTATAGCTGCTCAGATATTTAAACCACATTTCCACTTCATAAATAATGAAATGAAAAATCACACTCCAATTTTAAAGAGTGTGATTTTTCTATAACATACCTTTTATAATAAAGCTAAAATCCTCAAACCCTAATAGCGAATTTTAATAAAATGATTACCTTAGTAAGTAAATGCAATTTTCACTGTTAAAATAATAAATGTTAGGAATCCTACCTTTGAATTTTTCATTTTGACAGCCCCTTTACCTTTGATACTTTAACAATACAGCATCCAAAAGTACTTGTAAGTATTCACGTCAGGTTATGTAACATGGTTTTTTATTCAATTACTCTTCTTATTTGCCACCTATGTAACAAATACTTACAAAAGCATTTAAGTTCATTTGCATGTCTTGTTGGCAATAATCTCGCTGATAAATGTGCTATTATTTTTTTACTCACTTTTTCAATGTATATACTCTATAAAAATGGTAATAATGTTTTTTATACTTAAGAGATTGTGAGGTTACTAAAATGAAAAGTATATTACCTGCTACTTTTTTAGTATTTTTTACACTTGTTGGATTTTGTTTGTATTTTCTTTATCAACTTAGTATATTCACTGTTAAAGTTATGGTTTTTGCACTATAGAGATTAACAAGCATGGCTAGAAAATCAATATCTAGTTAGTACACCAGGAATGTGAAAATAGTGATTAACGAATGAAGGGAAGCAGCATCAAATGCTGCTTCCCTTCATTTTTAGCCGCTTACCTCTGCCGTAATTGGCTTTCTCTCCATCGCAATCCATGCAAGACCGAAAATGATGACAATGCCACCAATTATTTGTGTAATCAATATTTGCTCATTAAAAAAGAATGCACCAGTTACCGCGGCTGCAGCAGGTACAAAATATCTGTAAAAATTCGATTTTGCTGCACCTACTTTATTCATTGATAGATTCCAAATAACGAATGCTGCAACAGTACATAGTATAACGTTGTAGGCAATTGCCCCCCATACACCTATTGTAAAATCATTCCACTGTATAGTTTGCCACCCTCCCAAAGTTACAGGAAATAAGAGCAATGAACCAAATAAAATATACCATGCTGATACACGTAAGGGTGAATATTTTTTCATTAAAGGCATACAGGCTAAATTAAACAATGCTCCTATTAAGCTAATCAACAGTGCAAGTATGTTTCCCAGCATATACTGAGAACTAAAATCAAATCCATCCTTACCACCTAAAATAATAAGGAACACCCCGATTAATGCTACAAATCCACCAATCGCTAATCTAGGTGTCATCACTTCCTTTGTAAAAAGGGGTGCAAAAAGAGCGGCAAAGATTGGCCATGGTGCAACATTTAATAATGAAGCGTTTGCAAGTGTCGTAAACTTTATTGAATACATCACTAATATTTCTAAAACAGTTACCCCAAAGAAACCGATAATTGCCAACTTTAGTAGATCGCCTTTCTCTACTTTCACACTTCCCTCTGTCCATTTCAATACTCCAAACAAAATCGGTAGAGCTAAGCCAAACCTAAGAAAAACAAACACCTCAGGAGAAAACACTTCCATTGCAAAACGAGAAATTCCAAAATTAACACCCCAGATTATGGCCACGAGGATAAGGCCTACATAATAAAATTGAGTATTTTTCACATCGTCCATCCTATTCTTTTAATCTAGCTGAATTTGAGTTAATTATAGCAATATTCGCGATATTAAACCTTATATTTTATTTAAAAAAGTGCCAGGCATTGTTACCTAACACTAAATCCCAAGAGCTCCTACTACATCATAGAGAGAAACATCAATCTCTGTCTTCTCCCTTAGTGCCAGTTTCGCAAGCTCCGATCCTAAATATGGACCACTTGTTAACCCCGATGCACCTAACCCATTAGCCAGTAAGATCCCTTCGTAATTAGGTAAAGCACCTATGACAGGAAGAAAACCTGGAGTAAACGGCCGAAAACCTACTCTTGTTTCAAGCATCGTACAATTCGCTAAGCCTGGTGCAACTGCCAAGGCCTTTCCAACTATTTCATTCAGTCCACCAGCTGTTACTCTGTAGTCTAGTCCAACCTCATCTTCATGTGTTGCACCGACAATAACTCGACCATCTTCAAACGTTAAAATATATTGGTCATTTGGTGGCATTACAACTGGCCAATGACTCGTATCCGTACCTTGAATTTCAAGGTGAACAATCTGTGCTTTTTGAGCTGTTACTAAAAACTGGATACCTAATGGCTCAATTAATTCCTTTGACCATGCTCCAGCAGTGACAATAACCTGGTCAGCATTTAAAACCTTTTCATTCAGTTTGATTCCACTGACTCGTTCATCTTTATGTACTAGACTGGCGTCACCTAGGTGAAATACAGCACCATTCTTTATAGCAGCATTTATTAAAGCTTTACGGATAGCTCGTCCGTTTACGCGTGCTCCTCCACTCACATGAACAGAGCCATATTCCTCAGAAAGTGGAGGAAATAGTTTTTTTGTCTCAGCCGGCGATAAAATTGTAATTTCACCAATCTCTGGTGCATCCTCACGTCGTTTCTGTGCACGTTCAGCCATCTTTTTTAGCTTTTCCTCATCCGTATGGAGGCTAATTGCCCCAACACACTTATACCCTGTTTCCTTTTCACCGTCATCTTCTAATTTTTTAATCAATTCAGGATAATACTTTGCTCCACCCTTTACAAGCTGATACCATGCTTTATTGCGTCGTTGTGAAAGCCATGGACAAACAATCCCAGCTGCTGCATCTGTAGCCTGACCTTGGTCATGACGATCAACTATTGTAACATCAGCCCCTGCCTTTGCAAGGTGATATGCGGTCGATGCACCGAGAATCCCTGCCCCTACTACGATAAATTTTCTCATTCAATACACCTTCATTTTATAATGACTTTTTTTTATTTTACAGAACATTTACATTGTACTCAATTTAGATATTAGATTTAGAGAAGGCTTCCAAAATCAAGTATACAATGAAATACTGACGTTTATGCTTGATGATCTTAGGTCATATTAACCACCAAATACTATATTTAATATTCACATTCAATAATGGGAATATTAAAAAACGGTGTAAATACACCAACTAACTACGATGTGGAGGAAAATGACTATGAATATTCGTGAAGGGTTAATTCCAACTGCATTAGGCTCAGCAGTAACAGCTACAGGTTATGTGTTAAAGCAAAAACGTGGTTCTAATAAAATGGTTGCAAACACTGTTTTTGGTTTTGGTTTAGCTCACGTTGTATTAGGAGCCATTGACCTTGTTCAACATCGTCGTTAGGGAGTAGAAGGATGACTTGAAACCTTGGCTGTTGAGTCATACCTTTTATAAAAAGTAAGAATCCTTGCAATTAAGCAAGGATTCTTTAATTTTGCATTGTTTACTTAAGGTATATCACTTCAACAACTTATTAAGAAATTTCAGTCTACCTTCCGCATTTTCTTTAATAATGATATCTACACCACTATCAATGTTTTTCTCAACCTTTTCTCCCTCTGCAACTTTTAATGCGTTTTCAACACTTAAGTAACCCATATCATATGGATTTTGTGCTACTGTACCAGGTAAGGTCCCATCTTTAATTAATTCAAGCATTTCGGTAGTTCCATCTGCTCCTGTAACCGGTATGTTCATTCCACGCTCATTAATAACATCTAGAGCCTTTAGTGCAATCTCGTCATTTGATGCCATTACTCCTTTAATGTCATGGTGATTCTTTAAAATTGTTGTCATTGCATTTCTTACTGGTTTAGAATCATTGGATAATTCAGTAATTTGTGCCGCAACTATGATCCCAGCATCTTCTAAACTTTGTTTAGCTCCTCTCATTCGATCACCAGATACAGGGCTTGATAGGTCGCCGCCAATAAGAGCTACTTCATCTCCAGGCTGAAGGTGGGATGCTATTAATGATCCTGCTTTTTCGCCTAATTCAAAGTTATTAGTACCAATATAACTTGTTTTATTTGCCCACGGATCATCTGTATCCAAAAGTAATACTGGAATGTCGATTTCAACAAATTTCTCCAATATTGGTATGGCCTCGGATGGTACAATTGGCGAAACGACCAATACATCAGGCTTTTCTTTAAGTACCTGTTCTAATATTGCATTCTGTTCTTCAATTGTCCCGACTCGAGGTGCAAGTACTTTACCATCTATACCAAAGTCTTGAAACCCTTTAATAACACCAGCATTAAGAATTTCCCAATACTGAGAATTTAAATCCTTAAAAACAACGACTACTTTTGGCTTTTCGTCTGCAAATGATTTCGTGATAAATCCTATAATAATGGCAGAAAAGACAAAGACAATAAGCAAAAGTAATTTGCTTTTTTTAAACACGCCATCCTCTCCTCTCTGTATTGATTCATGTCGAAAGAAAGTAGGTCTAATAAATTTGCGAAAGTTTTAGTCTATTCACCTTCATACAATTACTCAATAAGTTATTTTAATTATGATTTAAGTCAAAACGAATCGAGAAAATTGTTCCCATACTACCCGTTTCGATATCAATGTCAGCATGGTGGCGTTCCGCTACACTATAGCAGATAGCTAGCCCTAATCCAGTTCCCTTCTCCTTAGTAGTAAAGAAAGGTGTTCCGATTTTCTCTAAAACCTCAGGGCTTATGCCTGAACCTTGATCTTTTACTTCCAAAATGACTGCTTGTTCTTCTATATACGTTTTTATCGTAAGTTTTCCACCTGATGACATTGCATCAAGTCCATTGAGTGCAATATTTAAAATAAGCTGACGAATCTCCTTTTGGTCAAGGTAAATATCTGGACATTTTCCTAAATCAAGATATATATGCTTACTTGAACGCAATGCTTCTGCTTGAATCAATGGTGATAAAGCTTCGATGATTGTATTTAAATTATGCTTCATCTTAACGCTAACCTTATTCTTAGCCAAATTAAGGAACTCGGTAATGATTGAGTTCGCTCTATTTAATTCTTCTAACATTAAATCAACAATTTCTACAGGTAAATTATCACGGTCATTCCTAGTAACTTGTAAAAAGCCGTGAACCGTTGTCATCGGATTTCGAATTTCATGGGCAATTCCTGCAGCCATCTCTCCAATTAAATTCAAACGATCTAATCGATACATTTCCTTCTCCAAATGAACCCTTTCCGTAATATCAGTCAAAACAATAAGGGTGCATGGCTCTGGATGAATATCTATCATTTCTGTTGACAATAACCCTGCCCGAATCTCGCCATTTTTCGTTTTGTAGCTAATTTTCCTATTACGTATGGTCTGATTGAGATCGATATAGCTGCCATCTGATTCATCGATAAAATGTTGTATATTAATACTTTTGTTTACCAACTCCTCATAACTATATCCAATAATGTTCACCCAACTTGTATTTATGTCGATAAACATTTTATCTTTAAGTGAAAAAATCGCCATTAAACAAGGACTAGATTCAAAGATTTTCCTAAATCTTTCTTGAGAAAGATAAAGATGATCCGCTATCTTATTTCGTTCTTCTATCTCTTTTTGAAGCTTCTCGTTAGCCTTTAAAAGCTCAAAGGTCCGTTCTTCGACTATATGCTCCATATTATGTAGCTTTTGCTTTTTAACTTCCTCAATTTGCTTTCTTTCAGTGATGTCACGAATTGTACAGACAAAAATCTGTTGATCTTCCACTGTCGTTTCTCCAATTTGAATATCGGCAGGAAAGTAACTTTCATCCTTTCGTAATGAAACAGACTCAATCACCTTGCCTACAGCTTTTTTTATAGAGGAAAAGATAGAAAATGATGATTTATTCTCATTGTCATCCTTCATCTTTAGAAATAGCATTACAATATTTTTACCGATTATTTCTTCAGCTTCATAGCCAAACATGGTTTTTACAGCTGGATTAACCGATAGAATAAAGCCTTGTTCATCAAAAGTCACAATGGTATCCATTAAGGTTTCACCAATAACTTTTGCTAATGCTTCCGTGCGGCGTAAATTTAAAGTTGTTCGATCAAGTTTTTTATTAACTTCATTAAGTTCGACATTACGTTCTAAGTCACTTTGAATAATATTCTCTTCATGCTTTTGGTGGATTTTCACAAATTGTTCAATTTTCTGTTTAAGCGTTTCTGGATGAAATGGCTTAAAAATATAATCAATCGCACCTACAGAATAACCTTGCTGAACATTTTCCATATCTTGACTAATTGCCGTTATAAAAATAATCGGTATATGTCTGGTTTTTTCTCTAGCTTTAATAAGTTTAGCTGTTTCAAAACCATTTAGCCCAGGCATTTGTACATCAAGTAAAATAACAGCAAAATCATGTTTAAGCATACACTTTAAAGCTTCTTTTCCTGAGTTCGCACTAACTAAGTGATAGTTTGGAGATATGAGTACAGCTTCCAATGCTAATAGATTTTCTGGATGATCATCCACCATTAAAATATTAACCTTTTTTGTAGGTGTACTATTTAATTTTGCGATAGAGTTTTTCCGATGCATCAAATTCTCCGTAACAGTTTTCATAACTTGTAAACTTTATCCCCTCTCTTTTACCTAGTCCAAGAAAACCAGATAAGCTTAGGCTATCGTAAAATAGCTTATGGACATCATTTTGAAGACACTTATTAAAATAGATTAGGACATTACGACAAATAATAATATCAAACTCGTTAAATGAATGATCTGTTACTAAATTATGCTGTGCAAATACAACATTTTTTTGAAGAAAGGGATGAAAAAAAACCTTATCATCCACTGCCTTATAATATTCTGAAAAGGCCCTTTTCCCGCCTGCTTCAAAGTAATTTTTTGTATAACGCTGCATTCCATCTAATGGAAAAGTACCTTTCTTCGCCTTATCTAAAATACTTGCATTTATATCGGTGGCAAAAATTCTCGTTTTTTCGTAAATCCCTTCCTCATGCAAAAGAATAGCCATTGAATAAACTTCCTCTCCAGAAGAGCAGCCAACATGCCAAATACGGATATCTGGATAGTCTTTTACTAATGGGATAACTTTTGTCCGAAAAGATTTAAAAAATTCGGGATCTCGGAACATTTCGGTAACGTTTATTGAGAAATCAGAAATTAGGCTCTCCATAACGACTGGATCACGTAAAACCTTTTCCTGTAAAGCAGATACACTCGTTAAATTCTCCTTATTAACACGATGGCAGATTCTTCTTTGAATAAAAGGAGTAGCATAATTTCTAAAGTCATATCCATAGTAGCGAAACACGGCCTCTAGAAGTAAATCTATTTCAATTTTCTCAACCTCTTCTACTTCTGCTTTATTATGATTGTGTATTGTAAATTCGCTCGTGATTTTCTACCCCTCCTTACTATACAACCATACTTGCATGAGAGAGAATAACTGATCTAAATTAATCGGTTTACTAATATAATCTGTTGCACCAGCATTTAGGCACTCTTCTCGACTATGCTTCATTGCTTTTGCTGTTAGAGCTATAATTGGAATTGCTTCAAATTCTGGGATCTTGCGAATTCTTCTCATTGCTTCAAACCCATCTATCTCAGGCATCATAATGTCCATTAGAACCAAATCGGTATCAGGATTGGCCCGCAGCACATCAATGCCTTCACGACCATTTTCTGCGACAATAATATCCATTTCATACTTCTCAAGAGCAATTGTTAAGGCATAAACATTTCGGATATCATCATCAACGATAAGAACTTTCTTATCTTTTAACAATGACTTACCATGTTGCTTCATCGTAACTTCCGCATTATCTTTGGTCGTTAAGTTAAGTTGATAATTCTCAATCTCAAGTCCAACTGCTACTTCTTTTAAAGTAGCTTGCTCATCAATTTTGCCGCTTTGTTCGAAATGGGGCAAATATAATGTAAAAGTACTTCCTGTACCTTTCTTACTCGTTACCTCTATAAACCCACCTAATAATTGAGCGTATTCTCTACTAATAGAAAGACCTAATCCAGTACCGCCATATTGACGACTTGTCGTTCCATCTGCCTGCTTAAAGGCATCGAATATTGTTTCTTGTTTATCATTATCTATACCAATTCCTGTATCGATTACAGAGAAGGCTAGCATAGGTTTAACCTGTTTATCTCCCTCGAATAAGTGCCTTCCATTGCCTTCTTTTACTACTTTATTAATAACTAGGGACACACTCCCACTTTCAGTAAATTTAAATGCATTTGAAAGGAGATTTTTTAGCACTTGCTGTAAACGTTGTTCATCTGTATAGAAACTCTCTGGCAAACCAGTTTCCAATTCAACAGAAAACTGAACATTTTTATGACGAGCTATTGGAGAGAATTGACTAGTAATAAAATCTCTCACCTTTTGAAACTCTACTTCTTTAGGGATAACCTCTAATTTACCTGACTCCACTTTCGCCAAATCTAAAATATCGTTTATCAAATGTAGTAAATCATTTCCAGATGAGTAAATCGTACGGATATATTCTTCTTGTTTTGCTGTTAGGTTGCCTTGTCCATTCTCAGAGAGGATTTGCGCCAATATTAATAAACTATTAAGTGGTGTTCTAAGCTCATGGGACATATTTGCTAGAAACTCGGATTTATATTGAGAGCTTAGCTCTAGTTGCTGAGCCTTTTCTTCAAGTGCCTCTCTCACCTTTTCTACCTCTTTTTTCTTTTGTTCTGAGGTCTCATATTGCTCTTCAAGTTTTTCGTTAGTTGTCCTTAATTCCTCTTGCTGCAGCTGTAACTCCTCAGATTGCGCTTGAAGTTCTTCTGTTAAAGCTTGGGATTCCTGTAATAATCTTTCTGCCTTCATACGGTTTGAAATACTATTGATTGTAATACCTATATTGCTATTCACTTCCTCAAGAAGCTTTACTTGAGAAGGACTGAATGGTTCAAAGGATGCAATTTCAATAACTGCAAGTACATCATCTTCGAATTGCACAGGTAAAATAATGATATTTTTTGGTGAGCCAACTCCCATACCTGAACGGACTTTTATGTAATTTTCAGGAATCTGGTTAAGTAAGATTGGACGTTTTTCAGCCGCACATTGCCCAATTAGTCCTTCTCCAATTCGAAAACGCTCAAATTCTTTATTTTCATCAGAAAAGGCATATGCGGATAGCTTTTTTAAAAACTGCTCACTTTCTTCAACTTCCTTAATATAGAAAACTCCGAAACTAGCACCCACCATCGGGACAAGCTTGGCAATTAACAGTTCCGCTAGCATTTGAATATTTTCAACTTCTGGATACATTGTTGCTATTTCGGCAATCTTTGTTTTCAGCCAGCTATGTTCTTCTGCTTCGTCTATGAATTTCTTCTCAAGCTTACTATGCTCTTCAAGCGCCTTTGCCATTTTGTTAAACGCGACAGCGATTTCACCTATTTCATCTTTAGAAAAAATCTCAATTCTTGGCAATTTACCGAAATCACTAGTAGAAACACGTTTCATGACCGATGTAACATTGTTAAGATTTTTTGTAATGCGACTAATGATCCATATTGTAAATCCGATTCCAATAGTCAAGGAAATGGCTAAATAGATATAAATAACGGTGACCGCCCAATTGTATGTTTCTCTCGACCTTAGGAGCTCATTTTTCATTTCTTGTTCCTGTAAGCCATGAAGAAGGTCTGCAATTTGCAGCATTCTTTGTCTAGTAAGCTCCGCTTCATTCCACAGTGAAGGTTGAATATCGACTTCACTATCTATATTTTGAGTAGTCATGACTTGCTGGGCCATATTCTGATAGGACTTATGCAATGTTTTAAACTTAGCAATCAGTTCCTGAGACTTTTCTTGAGTATCCCTCTTTTCAAGTGACTCAATCGCAAGCTGCATATTTATATGTGATTCTTCCCATGCATTTGTTGCAATTTGTTTGTATTCACTGGATTGAACACTCGTAATCTCTCTTAATTCTCTACCAATATTAGAGGTCTCGTACTTAATATCAGAAGCCATATCAATTCTGTCATACAATTCATTAACAACCACTTGCATATTCACTGTTGATTGTTGAAGTAAATTCATTAAAATAACAACAATTATCGAAATCAATAAAAGTAATGATCCTATGCTCGCATAGAGCTTTGTTTTAAATTTCATATGACCTCCGTATTTACCAAACAGTTTTCTTTCTATACTTAGTTCAAACTATATAAAATTTTAATATTCAAATTAATATTTTTCTTATAATAATACTTTAAAGTGTTGTGCCTGTCACCACCCGGAATTTGTAGATAACTGTCGAATTTTACACAATTATTTTTTTCATCTATTACTATTCCTTTTATAATTAATAAAATAAAAAATGCCTTCCCAAATGGAAAGGCTTTGTATTACCGGTTTCAGTTCTATTTAAAAAATCGGCTGTCATTACTCGGTTTTTGTAGATATCTGTCGAAATCTTAGGGAGCACAATGTGAATCAATGGGATATATTGGATAATATAACTGATTTTAAATCTTTGTTAAAGTGATACTCCCAATTAAATTTGAACAAAAATCCGAAATGGTTTTTGTACTCTATTGTTGGGGTCACTGAAGTAAGATTACTTTTACTATTTTACCCTTCTAGCAGCTTTTTGAATCGGATCCCATACGCCATTATATGGCGGGGCATAGGCCAAATCCAAGTCAAGCAATTGGTCGGTAGTCATTGAGTTAAATAGCGCAGTTGCTAACACATCTATACGTTTATCCACTCCGTCCCCACCAATAATTTGTCCACCAAGAATCATATGAGTTTCTTTATGATAAATCAATTTCAAAGTCAGCTTTTTATTATTAGGATAATAGCCAGCAATATCAGAAGATTGAATTGTGACTGATTGACAAGGGATGTTTAACAACTTTGCTTCCATTTCTGATATACCCGTCCGACCAAGTGTTAAATTGAAAAATTTAATAATCGACGTTCCTACAACACCTTTAAATGTTTTATGAATATTGACTATGTTTAATCCAGCGATTTGACCCTGCTTATTTGCGTGTGTACCTAAAGGAATATGGTCATCCTTTTCTTTAATACGATGATATTGTATTGCACAATCTCCAGCAGCATAAATATCTTTTATACTTGTTTGCATATAGGCATTTACCTGAATAGCACCATTTACACTTTTTATGATTCCTGTACCTTCTAAAAAGGTAGTATTTGGTCTTACTCCAATAGCTATCAATACAAGGTCTGTTTCATACTCTCCTTTGTCGGTTTTAATAAACTCAACTTGGTTTTTTCCAGAGAATGCTTCAACAGATTCCCCCATTTTGAGAATAATGTTTTGTTTCTCTGCTTCTTCATGGATAAACTGCGCCATTTCATGATCAAAAATTTTTGCTAATTGCTCATTCCTTTCAATTATTGTCACCTTTTTACCTAATTCAGCAAAACACTCAGCCATCTCTAAACCTATGTATCCACCACCAATGACTGTAACGTTTTTAATATCCCTCTGCATATAATCAATTATTTCCTTTGCATCAGGGATGGTCTTTAACGAAAAAATACCCGAAAGACTGGCACCCTCCCAATCCGGGACCACCGGACTTACACCAGTAGCAATAAGAAGACGGTCATAAGACAAGCTAAATGATTCTTCATTTGAATGATCTATCCCACTCACCGTTTTATTTTCCGAATCAACCTGAAGTACCTCATGAAAAATGCGTGCATCTATTCCGTATTTATCACGAAAAGTCTCTTGAGTGCGGGCAATTAGCTTTTCTGTTGAATCAATTTTCCCACTGATCACATAAGGAAGACCACATTGTCCATAAGAATATACTCCGCCTTTTTCAAGAACGGTAATTTCGTGTCCAGTGCTATTCCGTACAATTTGCATAGCAGCACTCATCCCTGCTGCATCACCGCCGATAATTATAATTTTCATCCGCAACCCTCCTATCACTATTTTCCATTTAAATTGGTTTTTTAAACATAGAAAAGTGCTATTTACTATCCCCCGTCTCTATCATCAAGGTGAAGCCTAAATAAATTTCCCCATAAAAAAACTGCACTTCAAATTGTTAGTCTGGTCTAACAATTTGGGTGCAGTTCAACCGCATATAAGAAGATTACCTCTTTATGCTGTTTTGTGTATATCTATTTTCTTTCCTTCTTTACGCCACTCTTTATATTCAGCAGCTGCTGTGAAAAGTACGTCTGTAGATGAGTTAAGTGCTGTTTCACTAGAGTCTTGTAGGACACCAATAATAAAGCCTACCCCAACTACCTGCATAGCAACATCATTTGGAATTCCAAATAAGCTGCATGCTAGAGGAATAAGTAATAAGGATCCACCAGCAACACCTGAAGCACCGCAAGCACTTATAGCTGACAGTAAGCTGAGAATGATTGCTGTAGGGAGGTCCACTTCAATACCAAGTGTATGAACCGCTGCGAGTGTTAAAACAGAAATAGTAACAGCAGCACCAGCCATATTGATGGTTGCACCTAAAGGAATGGATACTGAATAACTATCCTTATTCAAACCTAGATTTTCACATAATCTCATATTTACAGGAATATTTGAAGCTGAGCTTCGTGTAAAAAATGCTGTAATTCCACTTTCCTTTAAGCACTTAAAAACTAGTGGATAAGGGTTTTGACGTATATACGCAAACACAATTATTGGATTGACAACCAATGCCACAAGTGCCATACAACCGATCAAAACAGCAAGTAATTTCCCATAGCTTAACAACGACTCAATTCCATTTGTCGTAATAGATTCAAACACTAGCCCCATGATTCCTAATGGTGCAATCTTAATCACCCATGTAACAATTTTTGATACAGCATCTGAAAAATTAGAAATCAATGTTTTTGTCGTATCAGGGGCATTTCTTAAGGCCAAACCAAGGAGTATTGCCCAAGCTAAAATACCAATATAGTTCGCATTATAAATTGCACTAACTGGGTTATCAACAACGTTCAGCAATAATGTTTTGAGAACCTCTACAACACCACCAGGAGCTGTCAAATCCACAGCACTATCTACCAAATTTATGCTTACTGGAAAAATAAAACTTACAATAACGGCGATTAATCCAGCTAAAAAGGTTCCTAAAAGGTATAAGAAGATAATGGATTTCATATTCGTTTGGTGACCACTTTTGTGTTGAGCGATGGCCGACATAACCAAGAACAGTACCAATACAGGTGCAATTGCTTTTAAAGCACCTACAAATAAAGAGCCAAAAATTGCAACAGGCTTGGCTGCTTCGGGGACCGTTACAGCCAGGATAATACCAATAATCAAACCTACAATTATTTGTTTAACCAGACTCAATTGACTCCACTTTTTCATTATATTTTTCATAAATGTTCCCCCACTTGTCTAAGATATAATTGCCCATCATTGCTAATATTTCTAATAACCCATCGATAAGAATGCAGTCTATTCAAGTGCATGCAATTAAATAGTAGATGACTCTTATAAGGGTAGCACCTACCTAAGTATTGAAGTTCTCTTTAAAACCTTCATCTAATAAAGGTCATAATATAAATAAATAGTTTTAAGGAGGATTAATTTTGAAGATTATACACTAACTTTCCACTCCATAAAGACATATGTCCTTCTAATTAATAGTATTATACTGACTTTTTTGGTATATTACAATATTATTATGATAAATTAATATATTCATAATAGTTAAAATATTCACATAAATATAAAGAGTAACACTTTACATTTATATTATTTTTGTTAGATATTGCTATTTTAAAAGAACTTTAACTCCCAAGAACATAAATCCTTAATAATTCCTTGTACACATCCACGAATCACCGTTTCGTAAAAATAAATAGCGGTCAGTGCTTTTAATTACTAAAAACAATGCCGCTATCCTAGGTGCTAGTCACCAATTATTTATTTCCATAAATACCTGAGTTCATCGTTTCAAACTATTCTGTAATTAGCGCATAAGCAGAAATTTTCTTAATACTTCTAGATACGAACATTGAGACAAGGTAGGCTAAAATAAGGATGCCTACACAAGGTAGTAGAATAATTGGTAAATGAATAGTAAAATCCAAACGTTTAACCCCTGCACTTGATAGTAATAGGGAAAGCATAGGATTAGTGAAATAAAACCCTAGCACACCACCAATTGCAACACCTGTAATAATCACAGGCAGAAAACTGATGGATATTTGATTCATCAGTTGAATCGTTGAATAGCCAATAGCTTTCATCACCCCAAACTCTTTCTTACGCTTAATAATCATCGTTTTAATAACAAGATACAGAATCATCACAACGACTAGAACGGTAATTGTCAAAACCATCACCATAACAGCAAACACTGCAGTTGTATACATACCTGTCTGGCTTTCTATATTTTCATCGATATCTAACGTTTCAACAATATGATGCCCGTACTGAGACTGGACATTTTTGATAAAGTCTTTGTTCGATATACCATCTAGATATACATAAAGGGACTTACCTTTATAATCTGAATGTAATTGCTGAATGCCTTCCATTGTTACAGCAGCTACCTGCCCTAAATTACCAATTGATTGACTGAGGCCAGTTACTATATAACTACTTGCTTCATTCCCATATTCTACTTCAACCGTATCGCCAATTCCTTTATTGATTTGATTTGATACAACCCATGAGATAGATATTTCATTTTCATGGACTGGCTGTCGCCCTTCATAGACGATATTATTCTCTAATTGTTTATAACGGTCAGTAACGTTTGTATATACAGTTTGATCATCAACTTTTGTTTCAATTAAATCGAATATATTTACTTTCCGTACATGATCCATTTGTTCAATGTCACTCAAAAGGTCTCTTGTATCTGCATCCGACTTAACAGTCAGAAACACATTTGCCGGTTCTGATCCGAATATGTTAACAAATGCGGTTTTGTCTGAAGCAACATTGTAATACAGTACCGCTGAAAAGACTGTAGCAAAAGTTAAAGCAATAATAATTAAAAGAATCATCATATTTTGTTTTGCATTTGCTAGCATTGATTTAATAGCAAGTAAAAAATGAAGGCCACCTCTCGCTTGCTCCAAAGGAAAGTGATTTTTTCTAAAACTATGAGTATGAATACCTCCACGAAGTGCCGCAACAGGGAGAATTTTTCGAACTCGAAAGGCGGATAGTAATGTAACGATTACAACACAAAAACTAACAAGATTGATACTGACTAAATTTATGATGATGTCAAATTCTTGAACCCATATTAAGCCAGTTAAAGTTGAAATAATTCCTCCGAAGAATGGCATTAGTACATATGACAATGCAATCCCAACCACACTCGCACAAAGAACAATTAAGATAAACTGTAAAATAATTGATGAGAGAATTTGCCAACTTGTATAGCCAATAGCTTTAAGTGCTCCTATATTTTCCATCCCATCTTCTATGCTATTTGAAACACGGAATCTAATGACAATTAGTGATACGAGCACGATAATGGTGGCAAAAGCTACTAATATTGTAGCAATAATATTAATGGTCAATGAATTGACATTTTTCACTAATCCAATATCTAATCCCAAAATATATGAAGTTGATTCATTTGCTTGAGATTGAACTTCCTGTATAAAATCATTATTTAAATTTGAAGATTGTATTTTATCTTCCATCATTGCAGAAAGTATCAACGCTTTTGATCGATTATCCAGTTCGTCTGCTAATTGTCGATACGAAGTTTCTGGTAACATAAATTTCATAACACCTATGTTGTTTGTACCCATCATCGTTGTTTCAAAGAATCCAGAAATTCGATATTCATATTCCTTGTCTTGATATGTGAGGGTAAAATGATCACCTAATTCATACCCCCCATTTGTTTTAAAACTGTAAGGAGCAAAGATATCATTGGTACTCGATGTATTTAGCTTTTCAACCAACTTTAACTTTCCAATATTACGATTTGCATCCGCATTAAAAATAATGGCACTACTCGTTAATTCACCATTACCAAATGTAAAATTAGCAATGTCCATATTTATAATATATTCTATTTCCGTCTCTGTTACCCCAGGATAGTTCTCTAAAAATTCCCTATATGTCGGTTGATAACTTTCATGATCCATAACAAACGTTACATGAGGATCTTTTAATTGTTCAATTTTATTATCAAAAAATGTATTTAGTTGAGTAATGACCATTAGTCCTATATTTAGTAGTAGCGAAGCCACCAAAATAAATATAAATAAAGAAGCTGTAGCAGATTTACTTTTTCTAATATTCGCCATAGCTAGATTCATAATCTTCACCTTACCACCCCATTTCTGCAAGGAAGTGTTTGAGCTTTCCATGGCGCTCAAATTTCTCATTCTCACTGTATACACCTAAATGCAAGTCACCGCAAATTACGCCATCTCTCAAATATATAATTCGATTTCCACGTAATGCAGTTTTAATATCATGAGTTACCAAGACAATACTTTGTCCATTACGATTTACATTCGTTAATACATCTAAAACACGATCACTAGATGCAGAATTTAACGCACCGGTTGGTTCATCTGCAAATAATACTTTCGGGCTGTTAATTATTGCTCTTACAATCCCAACTCGTTGTGCCTCACCACCAGAAAGCTGAGTTGGAAATTTAGACCATGAGTTTTCACTAATCCCTACTTGTAGTAATTGTTCTTTCGCTTTTTTAACGAGTTCCCGCTTATTTTTATTTATTAAAAGACCACTTGCCAGTACATTATCGAGTACGCTCATATTGTCTAGTAAATAAATTTGTTGGAAGACAAAGCCACAATGATTTCTTCTAAATACCGCTAATTGATCGTTGCTTAAATTAGCTAAATTTTTTCCAGCAAAATCGATTTCACCTAAGGTCGGTTTATCCATACCACTAATTGCGTAAAGTAATGTAGATTTCCCAGACCCTGAACTCCCCATTATGATTGTAAAATCCCCTTCTACTAAACTGATATCTAGGTTTTTTAAAACATGCTGCTGAATTCCACCGCTAGAGAAGGTTTTACACAGCTTCTCCGTTCTAATAATTGTTTTTGTCATAATTTGCTCCCATCCCCCTTTATTTTAATATTTCTTATTTTCGCGCTATAAAAAAAAGACTGTAAAGTAGATTACAGTCTTATCATACAAAATGAGTTCTTATTAAGTCTTTGTGCAATTCTTAACTAATTCTTAATTCATCATGCAAGCTTGATTTTCAATGCTACTGTAAAACCATCTTCTCGGTTGTAACAGCTAATATGGCCATACATATTTTCCATGAAGTACTTTGATATATATAGACCAAGTCCTGAACCATTCTTACCTTTCACATTTCTTCCTCGATAATATTTATTGAACAGGAGAGGTAATTCTTCTTCACTAATTCCTGATCCGAAGTCTATAACGTGGAGTTCAAGATAACCCTGATAGATTTGAGACTTAATAGTGACCTTTGTACCTGCATATTTATATGAATTACTTATAATATTGTCTATTACCTGCTGCATACGGACGGGATCCGTTAAAATAATACATTGTGGAATTGGATCATAGAAGATTTGATCATCATAATTGACGTTCTCAATCATATCAACAAGCATTTCACTCGATACTTCAGTTACCGTTAATTTTAATTGTTGCAGTTCTTCTAATGTGGCGTGAAACATATCCGTAACAAGTAAGTCAATTTGCTCTGCTTTCGAATAGATCGTATTCACTTGCTTAATCACCTTATCCTCATTTGCCTGCATTAGCATTAATTCACTAATCGCTTTGATTGAAGCGACAGGTGTCTTAACATCATGACTTAATGTAGCCACAAGCTCTTTCTTACTACGATTGGATTCATACTCTCTTTGTCGTGCACACCCTAGTTCTTCACGCAATAAATCAAAACTTTCCGTGAACGCACCAAAGTAATTGTTCTTGTCCATATTTAAAGTTATATCTAGATTCCCTCTAGCAACGCTCGCTGCAAAATTTTGAAGCTGCTGAAATGGTTTCAATATCGTTCTATAAATATAGATAATATAAAGAATACTAAAAATCATTAATACACCAAATATCAAACTTACAAATGTGACCAGTTCACTTTTCATTTGTTGCACTATTTCTTGTTCGTTGTTGTGAATAATTATTTTCCCTACACTCTCGTCATCTTGCTTCAGATCTATAATTGTGTCCCTATTTTTTATGGAATCGTATAAATCGATAAAGTGATTATCTGATGTTTGATAAATCACGTTTCCCAAATGATCTATTATAGAAAATGGTTGTTTTAAGTCACTGTTTTGAAAAGTTTCTTCACTAACTTGTCCCCAATTTTTCTCGACAGTTTTAATCACATCATTTATGGCTACAACATCTACATCTGTAAAATTTTTATTTTTAATAACTATTACGGAGAGAACAATACTCACACTAAAAACAACCAGAATTGTTACAATTAGAAATTTTATTTTCATTAGTTGCTATCCTCTAGAACATATCCTGTTCCCCAAACAGTTTTTATAAATTGCGGATCCTTTGGATTACTCTCAATTTTCTCCCGTAAATGGCGAATATGAACATTTAGGGTCCCATCCCCTACAAAAGAATCTTCCCATACATTTTGAAACAATTCATCTTTTGTGATGATCCGGTTTTTATTTTTTGCAAGGTAAGACAGAAGTTTATATTCCATCGTTTTTAGTTGAATAACAACACCATTTACTCGTACACGGTGCAGCTTTGTATCAATTTGGATCTGTCCAAACTCTAAAACTTCTTGTAGGTTACTAGAACCACTGCCATATCTTTTGAGTACTGCTTTTACTTTTGCTAGTAAGATGCTTAATGTATATGGCTTTTGAATGTAATCGTCACCACCTATGTTTAGCGCAATTAGAACATCATCATCGCTAGAACGTGCACTGATAAAAAGAATCGGAACCTGCGTTGTTCGGCGCAATTTTTTACATAAATCAAATCCAGAAGAATTCCCAAGATTAATATCAAGAAGAATCAATGATGGTTCATGTTCCTTCAAAAAACGTTCACACTCTTCAGCACCTGTCACAAATGCCGTTTTGACTTCAAACATATTAAAATATTCACAAGTTGTTTCAGCTAAAGCAATCTCATCATCAACAATCAAACAATCTAATTTCATCGTAAAACTCCTAGAAAAAGATTATCCTAGTTTGTTAACAGGATATTTACAGTATACATTAGAGACAATAGAAATTCGATGAAATACTGGATCGGCAAGGTTTTGAGCAGAAAAAGACCCCGAAATCGCAAAAGATTTTTCAAACGAAATCAGGGTCGGTTTAGCAAGAGTTTATTTATAGGTTACAATTTTAAAACTCACTGTGACACACTCCACATGGCAGATGCATGTGGCAACACAAAGGTGCTGGTGGGTTTATTACATTCTTAAGATCATTTTCTTTTTAGAAAACAGACTTTATCAAAACAAAAGTTGCCGCTGCAAAGGAACTTGAAACTGAATAAAATAAGTACATATGAGTTGATGTGATTCATTTTTTCTCTAAATTTTTGAGAGTTACATCATTTCACTGTCCCCGTTCCATCAACATTCTTTTTCAAAGTTATCAAGCAATGCACGCACTTCATCTGTTGATTTCGTGTTCATCAATTGATTTCTTAATTCACCAGCTCCACGGAATCCTTTGACATAAATCTTGAAAAAGCGATGAAGCCCTGTGATTGAACGTGGTAGTGCTTCCGCATATTGATCTTGAAGATCAAGCTGCAGTCTTAAAAGATCAAGGTATTCTTTACTGCTATGCTCTTTAGGCTCTTTTTCAAAAGCAAAAGGATTTTTAAAAATACCTCGCCCGATCATAACGCCATCAATTCCATATTGTTCAGCAAGCTGCAGCCCAGTTTGACGATCAGGAATGTCTCCATTGATTGTTAGCAGCGTATTTGGTGCGATACGGTCACGTAATTTTTTAATTTCCGGAATTAGCTCCCAATGCGCATCTACTTGGCTCATTTCCTTTCTTGTACGTAAATGAATAGAAAGGTTCGCAATATCCTGTTTTAAAATATGCGTTAGCCACTCCTCCCACTCCTGAACCTCCTTATAGCCAAGTCGTGTTTTCACGCTGACAGGCAGTCCGCCCACTTTTGCTGCTTGAATAAGTTCTGCGGCAACGTCTGGACGCAGAATTAGGCCACTACCCTTCCCTCTCGATGCCACATTCGGTACAGGGCAGCCCATATTAATATCGATGCCTTTAAATCCTAGCTCTGCCATGCCAATACTCATTTGACGGAAATATTCGGGATTATCCCCCCAAATATGTGCCACCATTGGCTGTTCATCTTCTGTAAAAGTCAAACGGCCACGCACACTTTTCATGCCCTCTGGATGACAATAGCTATCCGAGTTTGTAAACTCTGTGAAAAATACATCCGGTCGACCGGCTGCACTAACTACGTGACGAAAAACAACATCTGTCACATCTTCCATTGGTGCAAGTACAAAAAATGGTCGTGGTAAATCACGCCAAAAATTATCTATCATTTCAAACTCAAATCCTCTCACTATGGATACAACTTCAAACTCTCGGTCCAAAGATATAAAGCCAAATGTTCTATTTCTTTTACACTTATATCATGCTTAATAACTTATTATCAAACACAAGTACATTTGAACATTTATAATTTGTTAAAAACTATTGAGAAAATCGCACAAAGGCAACTAGCGATTGTTAGTTGCCTTCTTTTAAAATGAGTTGCGAGACGCACTCCACATGTGCCGTATGCGGAAACATATCCACCGGCTGAATATACTCAACCTTATAATCCTTGGACAAATAATCTATATCCTTAGCAAGCGTTGAAGGATTACATGAAACATAAACAAACTTCTTCGGCTTCACCTTTTTTATCGCATCCAACAACTTACGGTCACATCCGGTCCTTGGAGGATCGACAACTACAACATCTGGGCGCCATCCTTCATCAACCCATTTTGGAAGCCAATGTTCCGCAGTTCCTGTTACATAGGTTGCATTCTCAATTTCATGCCTTTTTGCATTATACTGGGCATCAATAATCGCGGCTTCAATTGTATCCATCCCACGAACTTCGCTAGCACCACTTGCTAGCCATAACCCAATTGTTCCTACACCACAATATGCATCAGCAATTTTTTCCTTACCAGTAAGGTTTGCTGCCTTTTTCACCTCGTCGTATAGCTTAACGGTTTGAACAGGATTTAGCTGGAAGAAGGCACGTGCTGAAAGTTCGAAGCTAAGATCTCCAAGTGTTTCTTGGATTACTTCCTCACCACTAAGGTGAATCGTTTTTTCTCCAAAGATTAGAGAAGTCTTATTTCCATTTATGTTTTGCACGAGTGATTTTACTTCTGGTAATCTTTTCTGAATCTCAGCCATAATTAATTTTTTACGCGGAACTTCTTTTTGCGTTGTAATTAGAACCACTTGAACTTCACCTGATTGAAAACCTGCACGGGTCACAATTGTTCGGACAATACCCTTCCGTTTTCGTTCATCATAGATTGGTACATTGAAGTCTTCGAGAATTTGTTTTACTTCCTCTGATACTTTATTTGTTAGTGGATGCTGAACCATACAATTTTGAATTGGAATTAATCGGTGTGAGTCAAGACCATATAAGCCTGCAATTACCTTCCCATTTTTTTGTTGGCCGACTTGAAATTGACTTTTGTTGCGATAATTCCAAGGCTCTTCCATACCAATGGTAGGACGAATATCGAGTTTATCTACCTTAAGCTTTGTATGACGTTCCATCGACTGCAAAACGATATCCCGTTTTTCCTTAAGCTGTTGGTCATAAGCTAAATGCTGAAGCTGACATCCTCCACATTCTTCATAAATTGGACATGGTGGTTTTACCCGGAAAGGTGATTGCTTACGAATTTTTTTTACTATTCCCTCTGCGAATTTCGGTTGAATCTTTGTAGCTTCAACTAGTACCTCTTCGCCTGGAAGTGCACCAGGTACGAAGACAACCTGCCTTTTAAAATATCCAACTCCTTCCCCATTGATACCTAGCCTTTTAATTGTTAACGGAAAGGTTTGACCTTGGGTTATTTTTATTTGATTGTCCTGCTTTTTATCTTTCATTATTAAAACGCTCCGTTTCTACTCAATGCTTCTCCATAAATATAATGTAGCGTAGCTTAAATATGGCGCCCATAGCTTACTATATTGATCCATTTCCTCACTTGTTGGCTTCTTCTCAAGGTTGAAATGCTTTTGAATGGCTTTTTGAATCCCAATATCAGCTTTCGGAAAAAGGTTTGGTCGCCCTAATCCTGCTAATAATAGATTTTGAACTGTCCAAGGGCCAATCCCCCGTACTTTGATTAGCTTTTTCATAATCTCTTCATCAGACAGCATGTCCAGTTCGGATAAATTTAACTTCCCCTGTGAGATAAGTCGTGAAGTATCAATGACATATTCTGCTTTTCTACCACTGAATTGCAAAGCCTTTAAGTCTTCATACTCTAAAGCTGCTATAGTTTCCGGTTTTGGATAAAACCAAACATCGTCAACTTGATAGCCAAATGTAGTCACAAATCGCTTTGTTAATGTGTGAGCAAACGCTAAATTCAACTGTTGATGAATGATACATTTCATTAAACAGCTATAAAGATTAAATTCTAACACAATTGGTGTCCCTGCATGCTGCCTAAAGATTTCTGCAATGTTTGTTGATTGAAAGTGTAATCCAAGTGTATGTAATGAAAAATCCCACTGAAAGATCCTTTGCACTGCCTTTAACGCAAGTTCTTTCACACTTTCATCACTTCCACTAATTTCAAAGCTAGGATTCATTATTGAACCAACAGCTTGTACTTTTATGACAAAAGGATTTTCGTCTATGACTACTGGAACCTTTACAAATCTATCATCTTTATTAAGAAAAATAACAGGATCTAATGAAAGTCGATCTAACACTCGATCAAAATCATATGGGCCTTCGGCTGCAACAATTTCCTTCCACATTACGCTTACATCCTTTGCTTCTTTTTATTGCCTATTATAGCATTTTACATAACGTCTGCTTTCTAAGACCAATAAAAAACCCTTTGAGATCTTTCATCAAAGGGAAAATAAATAAGGGTGATCGATCATTTTATTGATCATCAAATCATCCAAGCTTTTAAAAATATAGCCTTGCTTCTCTAAATCAACAATTGCTTGATCAAGCGCTTCAGCATTATCTTTCGAAACTGTGTGAAGCAAAAGAATCGACCCTGGATGGATTTGGCGCATTATATTATCGTAAGAGTATTTCCAACCCTTTTGTGCATCAACTTTCCAATCTATAAATGCTAATGACCAAAAGACAGTTGTGTAACCAAGCTCCTTAGATTTAGCGAGAACTCGTTCACTAAAGATCCCCCTTGGTGGACGCAGATAGCTCATCCCTTTTTGCCCAGTAAGCTCCTCAACTTTTATTCGCACGGACTCAAGTTCCTCTTTAAGCTGATGATCACTTTGTGTTGTTAAATCCTGATGATACCAAGAGTGATTCCCAACTATATGCCCTTCTTTTACCATCCGTTTTACCAATTCTGGTTCAGTGTTTAAATAATGACCTGTGATAAAAAATGTAGCAGGAACATTTCGTTGCTTTAATACATCAAGTACTTTAGCTGTATATCCATTTTCATATCCATTATCAAACGTTAAGTAAATTTCCTTTTTTGTAGGATCACCTAAATAAAACGAACCATATTTGCTTAAGAGGTCATCTAATTCCTTACCAGCAGAAGCAGGCTCATGATTTTGACTCTTCTTAAATCCCCAATGAATTGGTTTATTGGATTGGGCGGAAACAGTACTCATAGAAAGAAAAATGAGACAAAATAAACTAACAGCGATGGACCATTTTTTCATCTTTGTTCTCTCCTCATTATTGTCATTATGTATAGTGTTTATTTAGAGAGAATTTCCATACTGAAAAAAAATTCCAAGGATTATTTGTTCTAGATTTTAGAGGTCTAATGATTTAGTTTAATGATATGCTCCCACTCACATCAAAAAAGAAGACCCAGGTCACCCAAAGTCTTCTTCTCAATCAATTATTTATTTAAATACTGGCTCTTTGAATTGCGCAAGCTTCTCTAATGAAGATTTATCAACATCTGCATGTAGACTATTACCATGAGAGTCCATTGTAACAACAGCGGTAAAGCCTTCTACTTTCAAGTGCCACATTGCTTCTGGGATACCGAATTGCATAAGGTCGACACCTTCAACAGATTTGATACAATCTGCATAGTATTGCGCGGCTCCCCCAATAGCATTTAAGTACACTCCACCGTGCTCACCTAGGGCTTTTAGTGTTTTTGGTCCCATGCCACCTTTTCCAATAACTGCTCGAATTCCGAAGCGCTTCATAATGTCACCTTGATAAGGTTCCTCACGAATACTAGTTGTTGGTCCAGCTGCTTTTACATGATAGTTGCCGTCTTCATCCTTCATCATAACTGGACCACAGTGGTAAATAACTTGTCCATTTAAATCAACTGGTGAGTCATTTTCAGAAAGATATTTATGGATCGCGTCACGTCCTGTATACATCATGCCGTTAATTCGAACAACGTCTCCAACTTTTAGCTCTCTAATTTTCTCTTCTGTAATTGGTGCTTCAAGAACAACTTCTCTCGTTTGAATGGTTTGTTCTTCAGTAGCTGCCACTTCATCATGACCAAAATCAATCTCTTCTCCATCTTGGTACAGCCACTCATTAATTGAACCATTGTCAGGATCAATGAATACACCAAGTCGACGATATGCCCAACAATTGTAGGCAACCGATACAAAGAAGCTTGCTGGGATACGGTTGATTACACCAATTTTACAGCCAAGTAATGTTGTTTCTCCACCGAAGCCCATTGTACCAATTCCTAGTTCATTAGCATGTTCAACTACATATTCTTCAAGCTGACGTAAGTCTTCACGTTGATTTACATCATCTATTCTTCTAAAGAGCTGTTCTTTAGCTAGTTCATAGCCACTAGTACGATCTCCGCCAATTCCTACTCCGATAAACCCGGCACTACAGCCTTGTCCTTGTGCTTGGTAGACAGAGTGCATAATACATTTGCGAATACCATCAAGGTCTCGTCCAGCTTTCCCAAGACCATCAAGTTCACAAGGTAAGCTGTACTGAATGTTTTTATTTTCACAGCCACCGCCTTTTAAAATAAGACGAGCATCAATATAGTCATTTTCCCATTGCTCAAATTTAATAACAGGTGTTCCATCTCCTAGATTGTCCCCACTGTTATCACCTGAAATTGAATCTACTGAGTTTGGTCGAAGTTTTCCATCTTTCGTTGCTTGTTCGATTGCACGCTTTATTTCTTTTTTCATCGCTAGTTGATTAGCACCAACTGGAACCTTTAATTTAAATGTAGGTAGGCCTGTATCCTGACAAATAGGTGAAATATTGTCATCAGCCATTTTTATATTATTCGTAATCGTTGCAAGTGACATCGCTGAACGAGTCCCTGCGCTTTCTCGTTGCTTTGCAGCTGCAATTGCTCGTCTTACGTCTTTTGGTAAGTTAGTCGATGTTTCTACAATTAATTGATACATACTTTCATAAAAGTTCTCCATCTCGATTCTCCCCTTATAGAACAGCAAGCGTCACGACATTTTGTCAGTGAACGATGAACTGCTTCTTTATTTCGTTTTAGATTTGTTAACTTTCGGTCTTTTCTCTCAATTTTTATTATACTCCTTCCGATATTTGTTGAAAAGATGTATTCAAAGCGCTTTCAGCTTAACTAAGATATCGACCGTTCCACAATAAACTACACCTTTCTCGAAAATCTCTCCACCAAATAAAAAAGAGCCGACACAATAGTGTCCAGCTCTCCCACTTATTTTTCCCAACCCTTTTTAAACTGATCATGCTTAAATTCAAGGTCATCAAGCATTTGTAATAAACGATCTATATCATCTACATCAGTAGATTCAGGATCCATTGAGTCAAGTACTTCTAAAAACATATTTAAGCGATTTTTTAAATAAGATAGTTGTGAATCTTTATCTTGAACTGCGTTACCCATCTTATCTCTCCTTTCAGATAATTTCATCGTAGCTTAAACGTAATTTTTTGACAACCATATTTCCAACTCCCACCTATGATAACGAATAGGGTTCATGATAAAATGGTTGTTATGCTATAAATAAAGGAGTATCCTCATGAATGCTATAAAATCTTTAAAACAAATTTCAACTTCATATGACCCATGGGAAGCTTACTTAGATGTTGAGCAATATGGAAAAATGTCGTTGACAAATATTGAGTTCACAACTACTACACTATGCAATATGCGTTGTGAGCATTGTGCTGTTGGCTATACATTACAACCTAAGGATCCTAACGCTCTGCCACTTGAGCTTCTATTAAAAAGATTAGATGAAGTACCTACACTCCGTTCTTTAAGCATTACCGGTGGTGAACCGATGCTCTCGTTAAAATCAGTTGAGCAATACGTTGTTCCTCTTTTAAAGTATGCCCATGAACGTGGAGTGCGTACACAAATAAATTCAAATTTAACACTTGACTTAAAGCGATATGAAAAAATCATTCCTTACTTAGATGTATTACATATTTCTCATAATTGGGGAACGATCGAAGAGTTTGTAGAGGTTGGATTTGCTGTAATGGATCGAAAACCAACTTATCAGCAAAGAGCTGCATTATTTGAAAGAATGATCGAAAATAGCCGCGCTCTCGTTAAAGCAGGTGTGATTGTATCAGCTGAAACAATGCTTAATAAGCGGACACTCCCCTATATAGAAAAGATCCATAAACAAATCGTTGAAGAGATGCTTTGTCAGCGCCATGAAATCCATCCTATGTATCCAAGCGATTTTGCAAGTAGCTTAGAAACGCTATCCTTGTCAGAAATGCGAAATGCAATTCATCATTTATTAGATATCCGTGATGAAAATGTTTGGATGCTATTTGGAACATTACCGTTTTATGCATGCAGTAATGAGCAGGTTGATTTAGAATTAATTAATCGCCTTCGTCAAAGTAAAAACGTAACGGTTCGAAATGACCCTGACGGCCGTTCACGTCTTAATGTTAATATTTTTGATGGAAGTATTATCGTTACTGACTTTGGTGATGCTCCTGCATTAGGTAATATTCAAGATAATACACTACAATCTGCATACGATAAGTGGATGGAGTCTAAATTAGCGAAATCGCTTAATTGCCATTGTCCTGAAGTAAAATGTCTAGGACCAAATATACTTGTAAAGAATAGCTATTATCAAGATGTTGATTTTTCTGCACGAAAATCAAATATATAAGGTGACCAAATGGAGCAATTAAAGGAACTCATGGATTTGAAAGTCTTTCATATTTTACTTGTTGCCGTTATTTTATGGATTAGTGTTTTTCTCATAAATATTATTATCGGTAAATTTTTTCAAAAGACAAACTTTATTGAAGAACGAAAAGAAAAAACAATTGAGAGTATGATCCGGTCTTTAACTAAGTATACAGCCTCAATTAGTTTTATTTTGTATGTAGTTTCTCAATTTGTTGATAACTTTGGCTCAATTATCGCTGGTGCTGGGGTTGCTGGAATTATCATTGGTTTTGGTGCACAAAGCCTTATAAAGGATATTCTAGCCGGATTGTTTTTGATCTATGAAAAACAGATTCACCAAGGTGACTTTATCACAATTAATAATACGTTTAATGGGACAGTTGAAGAAATTGGCCTTCGCTCTTTAAAGGTACGTGAATGGAGTGGAAAGCTTCTTACCATTAGTAACGGGGAAATTAAACAAATCCAAAATTATAATATCGACAGAATGAGGGTAATTGAACGAGTGGTTGTAAGGTTTCGAGAAAATCCTGAAAAAGTATGGTCTGTCCTTGAGAAGGCATGTGTAAAAATTAATCAAGAATATGACCACTGCTTAAAGCGAGATCAAGAGGATTGTGTCATTGAGCCCTTTCAACTATACGGAATGACTTCATTAAATTCAGGATATCGTGGATATGAATATACGATTACTGGACTTGTTGATGATCAAGCCTATTGGAGTACTGCTAAAGAAGCAAGAAAGATAATTGCCCAAACACTCTATGATGAAAAAATTGGTCTTGCGGAGGAGCAAATCTTACTGAATCAACATGAAGACTCTAGCTCAAGATGATTAGTGAAATAAATAAGAACTGAATCCGAAAATGATTCAGTTCTATTGTTTTATTTACCTACTCTATTCATCGTAAAGTGTAATCACATCAATATTTTCCAACCACTTTTTAGCATTGGCACCATTCGTATCTGAAATCCATATATCGCGATTCTCATCGGTTATTGACTTCCCTCTAAACCAAATGAGCTTTTTAGCAGATTGAATACTCATTGGATTATAATCGCCAAAGCCCACTGGTGGCTTGGATATTCTCTCCTGCTTGTTATTACCAATATTTACTGAATACAGAGAAGGTAATGGATGCTCATTAAAGTCATTTGACCACTCCTTTTCTTTTACTCTGGAAGTAACAATTGAATGGTCATTAATCCATGTGAAATCTAGCTCTGTGTAATTTTGCGGGGTAAGAGAGCCTGATACTGGCATTTCCTTAATCTTCAAATCTTTATCTTTAAAACCAAATACAATTCTACCGCCTCCAGCAATATAGGCGATGATATCTTTTGTTGGTGCCCATTTTGGTTCACCAACTCCAAAGATTACTTCATCTAATACTTCAAATTTTTCCCCTTCTCTTGAAATGACACAAAGCATATTGCTATCCATCGACCAGGAAGCTGTTGGTGAAACAATGAAGGAAATCCACTTGTTACTAGGTGAGAATTCAAATTTATCGGCATATATAGCAGTGATTTTCTTTTTATTAATGCCAATCTCTTTTGGAAGAGTAAAAAAATGATCTACTCCACCAAATAAAATAATATCATCGTAAGAATCATTTACCTTTTTAGTATAAAGAATCGCACTTGTCCACCCATCTGGTCGGAGTACTCCCGCAGACGAAAGTAAAAATCCACTTCCATCAGGTAACCAGGTGTAACTGTCAACACCAGTTGCCATATTATAAAATCGTTTAAAATTTGAAATATTTAATATACCCTTTGCATTAAAAGCAATGACATTTTTCCTTGGTGACCATGAAGGAGAATATCCATCATAAAAAATTTTCTTCTTTACCCCAGTTTCAATATGATAAGCCCATACTTCAACCTGTTGTCCATTATCTTGTGCTTCAGAAGAGTTTTCAATTTGATATGCTAGCCATGTTCCATCATGTGACCATTGAAGAGTTGGATAAACTCTCCCTGTATTCGTAATTTGTTTTTCTTCCCCATTAACCAATGTCCACAAATCACCATCACGTATAAACGCAATTTTAAGATCCTTTAGTTCGGATATACCTCCAGCTACTATTATATTTGGAAAAAGTATTGCCATAATAATCACAAAGAAAATAACTCTATACACTCTCTTGCACTCCTTAACCAAAATATAGACATTAAAAGATACAATTTTTGCATAAAAAGCCTATTAAAAAGACCAACACGCACTGCGCATTGATCTCCTTCTTGTTTTTATCTAGGTCGGTCTGATGTCACAAAACCAAAAGATGCATGGTCTTGCAATGGAATCCAAGCACCAATTCCTTGTGAGGTAATATTTTTTACAACAATGCTTTTTTTGTTTCCTTTTAGCACTAAGTAAACTTCTCCATATGTTACTTTTCCTTTTTCATTAACTGCAGGCGCATATGCATATAAATAGCCAAGTTTTTTTGATGGAATATTATATACTTGGTCCTTTTTCGTTCCAGCACCAATAATCGTCTCAAATGAAAGTGGCAGATTTGTTTTCTGCATCGCCTTTAAGAGCATCATTTTTTTCACATGCTCCGACTCAGGTACTTTTGCAGTTAGTCCACCTTTAATAGACTTCTGTGCTTCCTGCTTATAATGTACCTGAACAGGTGATTTCCCACCACGATTATCTTGATAGTTTGTATTAATTTTTTGATATTCCCAATTTGTTGCAGTTTCAGTGGATTCGTAATTTAGCGCCCATTGTCCTAAAAATATCGTTGCGCGATATCCAAATGCAAGAGGAGCATCGGAAATCGTCGTCTCATTTAGGATCCTGATTAAATCGGGGTTTTCAATTGGAACATCTGACGTATCAATTAAGCTTTTAGTTAGCTCACTTGGTTGAAGATATGGCAAATCCTGTGTTGGATTCGGATACGTATTTTCCTTTGATATCTCCATAACCGAACTTGGAATCTTTGGCTTTTGTTGTTTTCCCTCTGCTAGAACAGCACTTGAAAAACTAAATGATAAAAGCAATACTAGAGAAACGAGCAACCATTTTTTCATACTTTCTACTCCTTTCAAAATGCTTACCATTAGTGTTTTCAAGTGTGAATTTGTTTATCCAATTTTTTTATCTTTTGAGTAACATTTCATATCTTTTTGATACTGGAATGTTAATATATTGAATAATAGGTCCGATGAGGAATGTAATAATAATCGTCCCTATTCCAATTGGGCCTTGTAGGAAAAATGCTAGAATTAACGCACATACCTCACCTATTGTTTTAGACACCATGAAGTTTAACTGAAACCTTTCATGTAATGAAATCATTAATTGATCAATAGGATTTGCAGGGAATTTAGTTTGAAGGTACATCGCTACACCAATTGCAATAAAGACAATTCCGCCTATGAGTGAAAAAACTTTATATATAAGCAACTCAAATTGAAAATTCTCCAATACAACCAACAACCAAAAATCAACTGAAAATCCAATTAGTAAAATTGTTGCTAACGCAAGTAGCTTAGGCTTCCCCCGCACAATAAATGCATTTAAAAACATTAAGACAATTCCTATAATAACGACCCAACTACCTACTGTTAGTCCTATTTTAGTAGAAAGTCCAACGTTCAATGCATCCCATGCTCCTGCGCCAAGATCAGCTTTAATTGTTAACGTTACTCCAAACCCCATTAAAAAAAGGCCAAATAAATAAAATAAAATTCTTATTTTCATCATCAGTTTCCTTTCATGCAAATGCTATACATTATGCGTAGCATTTTACTTTAAGACATGTTATCCAAATAAATAAACAGAATATTTACAAACCTTATAAAATGATGTATGATAATATCATACGAAAGATTATCACCTAGTAATTTGGCAATGCTTTTTGCAAGCGTTACCAATATCTCTAGTTATCTGTTTCGTCCTACACATTGTAAGACTCTGTGCATTTGCACAGAGTCTCTTTTTATCTTCTAACCCTTCTAATACTATCATATCCTTTTACTAATCCACAGTAAATATTGCTTAATTATCCAAATCTATCAGCATTATGTAAACAAATGCCAAGCAGTAATCTTGTTTATCGTCTTAAATTCCTAAAGTGGCTGCACAAATAAAAAAGAAGTGAAAATCTTATTGATTCACACTTCTTTCTCAATATGGTTATTCTATTCACACAATCATTTAGTAGCATTAACATTTCTATAGTAGATAAAATCCAATCCCCATAATGATATAAGCTGCTAATAGTGTTGCACCTTCAAACCAGTTTGTATCTCCATCATTTGTTATCGAAATCGTTAATAGTACAGCTGTAACCATAGATATCAATTCTGGTAACGTGAAGACTAGCGGCATATTTTGAGGAAAAAAAAGTGAAATTAACACTAATACTGGAGCAACAAACATTGCTACTTGCAATGTTGATCCAACAGCAATTTCTACTGCAATGTTCATCTTATTTTTATAGGCCATAATAATTGCAGATGCATGTTCTGCTGCATTTCCAACTATCGCTACAATGATAACACCAATAAATAACTCTGACCATCCAAACTTCTCACCAACCGATTCAAACGTATGGACAAGATTTTCAGATACGTATGCTACTGCAACTGTTGAAAGCAATAAAATAACAAGGGCCTTCATCTTTGACCATTCTGGTTCCTCATGCTCTTCAACAAGATCTGTCTTATGCTGATACACTCCACGATGTGTAACAAGCTTGAAGAACAATGCAGCTAAATAAAGAATAATTAGAATGACAGAAATCCCTATACTCAGTGATAACGTTTTTGTTTCGTTCATATCCATCGCAAATACTTCAGGAATAACAAATGCAACAATTACCGCGAACATTAAAAGTCCTGAATTATGACGAGCATCATAAACATTAAACTCCTGGCGCTTAAATTTCAATCCACCAACAAAAAAACTTAAGCCAGCTACTAGAAGAAGGTTCCCTAATACAGAACCAGTCAAGGAAGCTAACACAACCCCCACTAACCCAGCTTTTAAAGCAAAAATTGAAATAATTAACTCAACAGCATTTCCAAACGTTGCATTTAACAATCCGCCGACCCTCGGACCTGTTACGATTGCCAAGCTTTCTGTTGCTCTACCCATAAAACCAGCGAGGGCAATAATTGTTAGGCAATAAACACCAAACATAACTACTGATGGCCAGTGAAATATGCTCCCTAAAACTGAAAGTGGAATACCAATTAAAACAACAAGCGTAAAAATTCGATTTACCAATAGATTCACCTATCCTCACATTTAAAATGATACTTTTCTACAATTGAGACAATACCTTTTCTACATAATTTAAAAACCTATAAATACGATTGATGTAACATTTTCACTTTAAGTTGTATTATAATTGTTTTCGTCTATACAGGAAGTAATATCCTTTTAAGTATTTATTAACCAATATAAAATTTTATGTGTAAACAGTTTGTCATGATATTTTATGGAATAAATAAGAAATTTATCCAAAGAATTAATCGAGGAAGAAATGAAAGGGACTGACCATCTAAAGAGGAATGGTTCAGTCCCTATAACGGAGTAGCCTTAAATTAGTTCAAACGTTTCTTCAATCTTAATACTTTCCTTAACTGATTGAGCCATTGGACAATTTTTACTTGCTAGTTCAATTGACTGTTGGATCTTATTAGGGTTTAAATTGTTTCCCTTAATACGGTAATGGATATGTATTTTTTCAATTCGATTTGCTTCCGCTTCAATACGTTCAACCTTTGTTGCGATCGTCATATCATCTATTTCAATTCTTTTTTTCGTTAATATCTTTCTCAAAACACCACCACTACATACGGCGATTGAGGCTACCATAAGCTGATAAGGACGGTAACCATAAGCCTCATCTCCAGCTACATGCAATTCGCCATATTCTGTTGTTGTATGAAAGCCGACTTCCTTCATTTTAAATTCCACACTATTCACTCCTGCTTTTTTAACATAATTGTATATGAAAAATTTTTTATAGGAAAGTTTGTTGATTCTTTTGTTTCTTGTAATCTTTCTTATTTCATTATACTATTCAGATGGTAACCTATATTTTTAGAAACAGGGGTAACTACAATGAATAAACAGCGCATGAGATTTTGGATACTGATATCGATTGTAGGTATATCAGGATTTAGCCAAGGAATGCTACTTCCTTTAATTGCAGTTATTTTTGAAAACAATGGCGTTTCATCTGCGTTAAACGGCTTGAACGCAACTGCATTATATATTGGTATACTTTTAGTATCACCTTTTATGGAATATCCTCTTCGAAAATTTGGCTTTAAACCAATTATTCTCCTTGGCGGACTATTAGTTGCCGTGTCACTTGGGTTATTTCCAATTTGGAATTCATTTTGGTTTTGGTTCATTCTCCGTCTATTGATTGGAATTGGTGATCATGCCTTACATTTCGGGACACAAACATGGATTACATCTTTTTCACCAGAAAATAGACGTGGAAGAAACATATCTCTTTATGGCTTATTCTTTGGAATTGGTTTTTCAATGGGACCATTAATGACTCCTTTATTACACTTACATGAGACATTACCATTTATTGTATCTTCTGTACTTTGCTTTATCGGATGGCTTTTAATATTCCTGTTAAAAAATGATTTTCCTGAACAAACAATTGAAGTAAATTCAATAAATGAAACGATGAAACGATTTCGAAATGCTCTTAAATATGGTTGGGTGGCATTTTTACCTCCTCTTGGTTACGGTTTTTTGGAATCATCACTGAATGGAAGCTTCCCTATCTATGGATTAAGAATCGGACTAGAAGTTTCTAGTATTTCTATCTTATTATTTTCATTTGCCATAGGAGCAATTGTTTTTCAACTACCACTTGGTTTACTCAGTGATAAATTTGGAATAAGAACGATTTTAATGGCGATACTTTTCCTTGGCTTCGTTAGCTTTACGTCCGCAAGTTTTCTTGAAGAGTCTGTTATCGCATTAACAATTTGTCTTTTTATTGCAGGAATGGTCGTTGGCTCAACCTTTTCCCTAGGAATTAGCTATATGACCGACCTAATGCCAAAAAATCTTTTACCTACAGGGAACTTATTATGTGGAGTCGCATTTAGTGTCGGTAGCTTAGCAGGTCCCTATGTTGGTGGAGTTTTTATCGAGTATACAGAGAATATTAGCTATTTCCTCATTATTAGTAGTATGTTATTAATGATTTTCATCGCCATTACGGCCTTTAAACCTAGCCAAGTCTCACAAGGTCAAATGAAGAATGAAAAAGTTTCACTCTCAAATTAAGATCGAAGTTGACAATCCGTCAGCTTCTTTTTATTCCGAAAGTTTTTTCAATATTTACAAAATATGTTTGAACATTTTGTTTCAACTGTTATATAATACAATTAATAATGATAAACTGTACCATAACAATAAGGGAGATGGTTGAAATGATGAACAGACAAGAGAGAAAGAATATGATTCAATTTATTGAGAGAATGAAGGACATTGACAAGGACTCACTTATTTATATGACAGATGCGGATATCGAACATATTTATAGCGCAGTATATAACAGTTATATCGAGCTTGCTGAATAGAAAAAAACGGCTGACTAGGAAGTATTCCATTGTCAGCCGTTTTTTCTATTTAATGATAGCCATTTTGTCCGTTTGCGCTACCACTTGTCTTATTTTTTGGCTTGTGTTTTGAATTTTGTTTATTGTGGCTTCCGCCCTTTTTCGTTTGTTTTGTCATTCTTAATCCCCCGCTTTCATGGAAGTAAAGACTATTTGTCTTCAATAATTACTATTCCACAGGAGTTGTGAGTGTATGTGAATTAATAAATGGAAACCTTTTAAGCTGCATGCTTCCTTTTATATAGCAGTGCATTTAGCTCTCCACCTAAGATAATGATCATTCCAGACAAATATAGCCAGATCATTAACACAATAACACCACCTATACTCCCATATGTGGCACTGTAGTTTGCAAAGTTTCCTACATAATAAGAAAAAGCCAAGGATACAACGATCCAACCTATCGTTGCTGCAAAGGATCCCGGTAATCCATCTTTAATATGTAGGTGCTTATTAGGTGCTACATAGTAAAGTGCAGTAAAGACAATAAATAAAATGATGCCACTAACGAGCCATCGTAAAGTATTCCATATTGTTAAAAACTCCTCAGAAAAACCAAAGTTCGAAAAGATAAATAACCCAATTTCCCTACCAAACACAGGTAATAATAACGCAACAACAATGACAAACACCATTGCAACTGTCAGTAAAATTGCCATACCACGCGCAACAATAAATGATCTAGTTTCATCCACATCATATGCTTTATTAAAGGCTCTTACTATGGCATTAATTCCATTAGAGGCTGACCAAAGCGTAGCAATAATACCAAATGAGAGTAGTCCACCATTTTTTTTATTTATAATTTGGTTTAAGGTACTGTCAATTATTTCTAAAGATTCTCCTGGTGCAAACTGCCTAATATTAACAAGTACATCCTCTTGTGAAATTGGTAAATACCCAATTAAAGTAATCAAAAATATAAGAAATGGAAACAACGACAAAAGGAAAAAATAAGAAAGCTGTGCAGATAACCCAGGCACTTCATCACTAGTAAATCGTTTGATTAATTCCTTTAGAAACGAGCCTTCACTTATCATGTATTCACCTCACGATTGTTGTCGTTTTGGAATGAATCTGTCCCTAGTTTCTTGAATCATATTTACTACTTGTGGTGTTGTTTCTTTTAGCTCGTTTACCTTCTCATTAATGAATGTTACATCCTCTGATACTTCCTTTACAGTATCTTTTACATCCTCAATTTTTTGCTTTACATCATTTGCAAAAGTTGCAGGTTGTTCAATATAATCCTTAATTTTAGAAGAGACCTTTTTTCCGGACTGAACAACATCTTGTCGAGTACGTTTGTCCAAAAGTGATACTGCTGCTCCGACAAGGGCTCCTACTAGCATTCCTGTTAACAACTTATTATCATTTGCCATAAAGTTGTCTCCCCTTTATAGATGATATTTTGCTTTAATTTCATCTAACAAATTTTCACAAGCCTTACTAACCATTTCATATACTTCTTCAAAATTACCAGTGTAGTAAGGGTCGGGTACATCTGCAATAGGATAATCTTCAAGATAATCGAGAAGTCGCACAATTTCACCTGTTTGTACATACCCTGCTAGTCGTCTAATATTCCCAACGTTCTCAATATCCATGCCAATAATGTAGTTGAAGCTAGTTAAGTCCTCTGCTATTACTTGTCTTGCCTTTTGTCCTTCATAAGATATATGGTACTTGTTTAAAATATGACAAGTTCCCTCATGTGGTGGCTTTCCAATATGCCAATCACCTGTTCCAGCAGAGTCGACAACGATTTCCTTCTCTAATCCTTCCTTTTGGATTAAATGTCTCATAACAGCTTCAGCCATTGGTGATCGGCAGATGTTTCCTAAGCAAACAAATAATATCTTTATCATTATATTTCCTCCTATCTTTATCTACCCATTTTTTATTAAGAAAAAACGACAGCTCCTTATAATCATAATATTTTTCTCTTAAGATTTCCCTAATTCATTCTTTAAATTGTAGACATTTACGTTACACTCTAAGAATATCCTTCATTAAGTGGCCTAAAAGGACAGTCTTGACAAGAGGTCACATTACAATCAATTAGGGGGATGTTATGGAACAATTTGAAGCGTTCATCGGTGATGTGAGTAGCTTTGTTTGGGGTCCACCGCTTCTAATTTTATTGGTTGGTACAGGTTTATATTTAACAATCCGTCTAGGTTTTCTCCAATTTAGGATGCTGCCTTATTCATTAAAGCTTGCCTTTTCAAAAAAGCAGGACAAAAAGTCAGAAGGGGATATCTCTCACTTCCAAGCACTCATGACTGCCTTGGCCGCAACAGTTGGAACTGGTAACATTGTTGGGGTTGCAACAGCTGTCTTAATGGGTGGACCAGGAGCAGTCTTCTGGATGTGGGTTACTGCACTAGTTGGAATGGCAACGAAATATTCCGAAGCTATCTTAGCTGTAAAATATCGGGTGAAGGATAAAAACGGAGAAATGTCCGGTGGTCCTATGTACTATTTAGAACATGGATTGAAACAAAAATGGCTCGGTGTGCTATTTGCTATTTTTGGTGCGGTCGCTGCGTTTGGGATCGGAAACATGGTTCAATCTAACTCTGTTTCTGGTGTAATGAAGGCTACCTTTTCTGTACCTACTTTTGTCACAGGTATCATTATTACGATCTTTACTGCTTTAGTTATTTTAGGCGGAATAAAATCGATCGGAAGAGTAACTGCCTACTTCGTACCAATTATGGCTTTATTTTATTTAATTGCCGGATTAATTGTTTTAATTATGAATGCTAACCTTGTCCCGGATGCAATTGGTCTTATTTTTACAGATGCTTTTACAGGTGAAGCAGTCGCCGGTGGTGCACTAGGCTCCGTCATCCGCTGGGGTGTTGCACGTGGTGTATTCTCGAATGAAGCTGGTTTAGGTTCAGCACCAATTGCTGCAGCTGCTGCAAAAACAGACTACCCTGGCAGGCAAGCTCTCGTTTCAATGACTCAAGTATTTATCGATACAATTTTAATATGCTCAATAACAGGTATTACGATTGTTATGGGAGATCTTTATACAAGTGGAGCAGAAGGAAATGCCCTTACCTCAGTTACATTTGAACAATTCCTCGGCCCAGCAGGTTCAATCATTGTAGCAATCGGAATGCTATTTTTCGCTTATTCCACCATACTAGGCTGGTCCTATTACGGGGAAAAATGCTTCTCCTATCTCTTTAGCGAATCCGTTATTAAATATTATCGTTATGCATTTGTTCTGGCAGTATTCTTAGGATCCATAACAACCATTGACATAGTTTGGGGTATTGCAGACGTTATGAACGGACTAATGGCCTTCCCTAACTTAATTGGACTCCTTGGCTTATCAGGAGTAGTTGTAGCAGAAACGAAAAGATTCCTAGCAGTAGTCAAGGAAGAAAAGAAACAAGAAAAAGAAGGATCTACCTCGTAACTGTTGTTTAGGATATTAACAACTTTTTGAATGCTTGTCAGCAAATCATGTTACAATAACAGTAATTCTAGTGGATACCGAGAAAGGAATGAAGTAAGTTGAACCTAACAGAAAAATCTGTTGAAAACGTCGAGTATATGATCGAGCAAATTAAAGAAAAGCTTCGAGTTCTTAACTTTGGTGCGATTAAGCCTTCACACTTTGACGAAAATATGTATGAAGAGCTTAAAGATATTTACGACCTTGTTATGAAAAAAAATTCATTCAGCCCGAATGAAATGCAAGCGATCGTTGAAGAACTAGGAAATCTTCGCAAAGGTTAGTATTATTATTCTGACCTCTCCCTTATCTACATATTAATGGAATAAGGGGGAGGTTATTATGTTAAATTGGTGGTTAGCAACAATCAGTTTAGGCGGATTCCTCGTAATTTCAATTGGTCTTGTTCTTTACACCTTAAAAAGTTCTGTCAGCTCGGATGATGCATATCGTGTGGATCCAATACCTAATGACGATTCCGAAAATAAGTAATGAATGAAAACCCCCTATTGAGCTTAATTATTGCTCAATAGGGGGTTTTATTTCCAACAAATAGCTTAATTAGATGGCTTTCAGGCGTTAATTAAACGTTTGTTTAAATGTTAATTAATCAATTTCAAAGCTTCTCTTGTAAATGCAGGAAGATCCTCAGGAGTTCGACTTGTTACAAGCTGGTTTCCACAAACGACTACCTCTTTGTCATGAAAGTTTGCTCCTGCATTTTTCAAATCAATCTGAATGGATTTGTAGCCTGTTACATCTCGGCCCGTTAATGTTTCAGATGAAATCAAAAGCTGTGGACCATGACAGATTGCAAACACTGGTTTTTTGTCATCCATGAACTCCTTCGTAAAAGCTACATAACGCTCGTCTGCTCTTAATATGTCTGGAGAAAATCCACCAGGAATGAATAATGCATCAAATTGATCTGGGCTGACATCATCAATTCCAGCATCAATTTCAACTCTTGCTTTCCCCTGTTTGCCTTCTACCGTTTTACCTTTTACCTCCTCAATCACGGTTAAGTTATGTCCTCCTTCTTTAAATGCTTTGGCTGGATCAGTATACTCTACATCTTCAAATGAATCTGTTAATAATACGGCGATTTTTTTTGACATGCTGTACATAACCTCCAATTTATTTTTATATTGAACTATACCCGGGCTTGTTTGGGATAAACATTTAAATTTTTTCACATCTAAATTTGTAGGGTTGTATAATTGATGGGTTTTCCTTACATAATTGATCCAACCTATCTTTACACCTCTTATTTTGTTACCGATTGAACCATCTTAACGTTGTATTAAATCCGTTTTCAAGAGGATTGAATCACTTATTATAATTATTGAACCAACTTTCATCTTTTTTGAATCTTCTCTTGGTTATAACCCTCAATTCGGTACCGGATTGAACAAGCTGATTATATAAATTAAACCACTCCTTTTCTAAACCTCCAAAAAGGAATTCCAAATCTTATAAAGAATTAGTAATTAAAAAGGAAACGAGCTGATGTTATGTATATTAAATTAAGACAAGCAACCAAAAAGGATATCACCTTCTTATGGGACATGTTATACGAAGCGATTTATGTTGGTGAAGGTGAAGTAAGGCCTCCAAGAAGTATTTTAGATAAGCCGGAGCTTGCACACAGTGTTGAAAACTGGGGAAGGCATGGTGATCATGCTCTCATTGCCACAGATTCTGACGACAATAAAGTAGGAGCTATTTGGATCAGACTTTTTAGTGAGCAAAACAAAACGTATGGTTATGTTAATGAAAATATTCCTATTCTTAGTATGGCTATTTTACCCAAATATCGCGGAAAGGGTATTGGCACAAGGCTCATTCAAGAGATATGCACTCTTGCCAAGATAAATGGGTACAAAGCTGTTTCCCTTAGCGTTGACCCAGCGAATCCTGCTTTACGCCTATACGAACGATTTAATTTCAAAAAAATTGGAGTTGATGGCACTTCATGGGATATGAAAGCCAACTTATAATAAGTTGGCATTTTCCTTTAGCCAAGCTTGTTCAATGTCCTTAATAAATTCAATAACCTTTTTTTCATAGCCTTTAGGATCTGTATTATAAGCCTCAGCGTGCCCAGCTCGAGGGACCAAATATAGCTTTTTATTATCTTTCTTACGTTTAAACATATCTAAAGTCATTTGCAGCGGAATAAACGAATCTTCTTTACCGTGAATGAAAAGAATCGGAGTTTTTGTTTTTTCTAGATCCTTTATTGGTGAGATATCTGGAAAACTCCAGCCATGACGAAGCTTTACAAAAAAGCTTACCAAATCAATTAGTGGATATAATCTTAGCTTTGTATCCATTTTAAGTCTTAATCTTAATAGAGATTGAAAGTCACTAAACGAACAATCCGCAATGCAAAATTTCACACGACGATCTCGCTTACTAGCCTCTAAGGCTGAAGCAGCTCCTAGCGATTCTCCCGATAATCCAATAAAAACCCCTGCCCCCATTTTATCGGTTAAATAATCAATCCATGCTTTTAGGTCATCCTTTTCATAAAAACCATATGATGTATATTTCCCACCGCTTAATCCATGATATCTATGATCACATAACAAAACATGGAAGCCTCTTTTTTGAAACATTTCTACATATTTAAAGCTACCGAACAACGACCATGTAATACCATGTGCAATTATGATAACCTTTTTTCCCTTTTCTACAGGAAAAAACATTCCATGAAGCTTATATCCATGATATGACTGAATAAATAACTCTTCTTTTATTATCGAATGAAAAATGCTATCATCAATTTCTCCCTTTTGAATCCCTAACTTATAGGTTTTTTCATATGACACCCGTTTTGGTGAAAGAAGAAGACGGCATAATAAACACACAACCAGCATACTGACTAAAGTAACAATCAGAATTGATTGAAAAAGCCAATGCAACATCTACTTCTCCTCCCTTCTAGGCTTTTTTATATCCTATTAAAAAAGACTGAAGGGTGTGAAAAACTTTCTTACTTCTGTAAATAATTCATTCAATTCAAACTAAAAACCACCGTTGTCAACCTTTTAACGGGTTCAGTTTTAAGGAAAAAAATTACAATTATAAACTGAAAACGCATCAGTTTTAACAATCAAATCGACTAGGTTAATCACATTATATTTAGCATAAAGTTAGCTTTACATAGAAGAGTTTTCAGGATTGAACTTTCTACGGATATATGCGATACATAACAATAGTATTGGTATGATAATTTGTAACGGTATATGTAAATAAGGGTGCATAAATTCAATACCAAATTCCCGGGCTTCCACATAATTAGCTGAATATAAAAATGATAAAGGAATAATTATAGTCCCGATTGCAAGCAGTGTGGAACGATTATCCTTTAGATTAAATAATTGTGTAATACCAACAGAAACGCCATACATCCACCCTCCAACCTTAAAAAACACACCTGCCACCATCATTAAAATAACTAATACATCGAATCGTTCAAGAAAATCGGCTATAGAAACCATTCGTGTTGAAGACATAAGAGGATAAGATTGCTTACTATAAATTTCTGGTCCTAAAACTGCAATGTTAATCATTGAATTAATGATTAACAAAATACCACCAATCAAAATGACAGCCATGCCTACCTTTTTAGCATGCTGTTTTTTATTTAGCATTGGAAAAAACATTGTAATTAAGACTGTTTCGCCAAATGGAAACGTAATAGCATACGGAAAAACTTCCTTTAATACCGGTTCTACACCATTACCTAATATAGGGGCAAGGTTCGTCATGTTAAAGTCTTCAACAGTTAATAAAAGGATCCAAATCACGATAAGTGAGAAAATATAAATGGGAAAGACTGCTTCTCCCATACGGGCAAATGTCTCAACACCACCCCTGAGACAATAAATCATTAACACCATAAAACTTACGGATATAATCGGCATAGGGGTCTCCGTTAAAATGGTTGTATATATTAAATCACTGAAGTCTCGGCAGGCAGTTGCGGCAAGAAAAGTAAAATAACAGAGATAATATAAAATGATTGGATATGCAAGATACTTCCCAATGATTTTTGGGATCATTTGAATTAATGTGTCACCTGGATAATAGTCAGATAATTTCACATAGATTAACATTAATATTAATCCGAATAACATACCTAATAAGATTGTTATCCAGGCGTCCTGTTTTGCAGGTGCGCCTCCTCCGAAAATAAACTTATTTCCTACTTCAAATCCAATAATGACATAGAAAAGTTGAAGGGCACTTATTTTTTGTTGGTTCATTTTGTCTCCTCAGTATGAAAAAGCTTTCGATTATTCCAAATCAAAACGAAACTTTATTTTTGCTTATTATTACCAAGTGCAAACACTTTATGCTAGACGAACAAGCTCCCGATGTCTCTAATGAATACCATATACAAAACCAGTTAACATAACTCCTTCAACTCTGTCAGTTAGTTTAAGTACAAAGATTCTCATTACATTATCTCAACAAAAATATCCATTTACCTATGTTTTACAGGTGAAATTTATTTAAACCTTGTTAAATCAGTAAAAATAAGCATTCCAATTAATGTGTTAATTGGAATGCTTAAAGGCTAGTTAATTAATTAATGCTTTGTAATCTTAATCCGAACCCGTGGCCAACATTTTGCGGTGGTTTCACGCATTATATCGTCCACTGATCATGCACAATCGCTACAAGCTTCCATTCACCTTCTGCATCTTTTTCAAACACAAGGTTTAACGCCTTCCAATCCATATTCCCATTCTCCTCTGTACCTTTCACATAGTATTCGACAGAATGTGAATTTGGAAATACCTCAGCAATATTTCTAATCGTATTGCCTCTTGCTTCTTTGCGATCAAACTCAATCTCGTCTGCATGATCATATTTACTGTCATATATGAATTTAGAATAATAATCACTCGATGTTAACTTAATTGGTTCACCGCTGCCATCTTGAGTTCCCCAAGTATAAGTCTCCGCGCCTTCAAAAAACCCTTCAACTTTTTCTATATCGAATGTTACTGCATCTTTATCGACAAATGAATAAGGGGAAAACAGAACACCTTTTTCAGGGTGCACATAATTCGCTAATTCAATTGCGTTTTTCTCCTTTAAAAGCTTCAAAACTTCATCAGCCTTCTCCATGATGATTTCCTTTGCCTCTTCTTCTGTTTGTTCATCATTTTCAACTTCTTCAGAGCTTGATGTATCCTCTTTATTAGCTTCATCTTCAACTTCACTCTTTGGTTCATTTTCATTTGAAGTTTGATTCCCACAGGCTGTTACAGTAATAAACACGGTCAAAAGCAATAATGTAAAAATATTTTTTTTCATAGTGCTCCTCCTCATTGTTTATTTTAAACTCTCTAACCTCTTCTTTAGAGGCCACTTAAATTCCTGTTTTAGAAACTGTAGAAAGTTATCTTTGTACAAGGTTTATGTTAGAAATCATTTCTTCATCACAGCCATTTTATTCTAAAAGTAAAATGAAAGCGTTAAAATTTTCAGTATTATTGAATTTATGAACATTATCTAAGCCATATTTCATAAATTTTTTAAGTGAATTTGCTCAGATTTTTTAAAACGCAAAAGGCTGTGATGACTCTATTGTATTTCGAGACCCGAAAGAGTATTATGAGTACGGTAGATTACTAGAATTGAGGTAGCAGCAATGAGAATACGAGATTGGGATTATAACCTTAAAATTCGATTATTTGGTGAGGCCTTGATGAACATCACATTTTGGATGTTTTTTCCTTTTCTAACCATCTATTTTGCTGATGCATTTGGAAAAGAACAGGCTGGATTATTTCTTATCATTTCTCAAGTTTTTTCTGTCCTGGCTAATTTAATGGGTGGTTATTGTGCCGACCGCTTTGGTCGAAAAACAATGATGGTTCTTTCAGCCTTTGGACAGGGATTAGTGTTTATTATATTTGCCTTTTCAAATTCACCGTGGCTGGATTTACCCATTCTCGGGTTTATCTGTTTTTCTTTCGCTGGTGTGTTTGGTGCTTTTTATTGGCCGGCTTCACAAGCAATGGTTGCAGATGTTGTTGATGAGAAAGACCGTAGTAGTGTGTTTGCGATATTTTATACATCAATTAATATAGCAGTCGTAATTGGTCCAATTTTAGGAGCGATCTTCTATGTTCATTATCCATTTGAGGTTCTGCTAATTGCAGGTCTTGTTTGCATGCTCCTATCGCTTTTATTGGCCAAACAAATTCGAGAAACTGCACCTGTTTTTCAAGCCGAGAGCAACGAAGCATCAGGAAAATGGTATTATGCGATTGTCCAGCAAATTCAAGACTATCGCATTATCATCAAGGACAGCACTTTTTTACTCTTTATTATTGCTGGTGTTCTTGTAGCCATTACCTTTATGCAACTTGACATGATCATCCCCGTATATATTACGGATATGGTCCACCATCAAGAAATGATTAAACTAGGGGACTGGTCGTTATCACTAAACGGCGAGCAAGCATTCGGAGTCATTCTTTCAGAAAATGGTCTGCTTGTAGCACTATTCACCATTAGTGTGACAAAATGGATGGGCAAATATCAAGAAAGAAATGTTTTTATACTTTCGTCAATTATTTACGGATTATCCATTATTACATTTGGTCTTTCAGGATCCATATGGGTCTTTATTGTTGCCATGGGATTATTCACTTTTGCTGAGCTAATGACAGCAGGAATTCAACAAACGTTTGTTTCAAAAATTGCTCCTGATCATATGCGCGGTCAATATTTTGCAGCTGCAAGTCTCAGGTATACGATTGGACGAACAATTGCACCGATTGCAATACCAATGTCACTTTGGTTTGGCTATCCGATTACATTTGCGCTACTTGGAGCTTTAGCCTTTTTTAGTGGGGCACTATATTATCTAATGTTCCAGAAGGTTGAAAAAAAGACTCTTGAACATGCTGAATCTATTTAGGCAAAGCTATATGGTCACTATGCGCCATACAGCTTTGCCTATTTTATCAAAATGCACTATGCCTTACTTTCACTAAGACTATTTTCATATTTTCCAAGGATTTTGTTATAAGTCTGACAAGCAGGGTAGAGTACTGAAAGTGAATATAAGATTGATACTGTTCACCTTACGAAAAATGAATGGGGGCTTTCAGATGTTTGGCTTAGACGACTTCCTTGTGTTTTTTCGAGCCTTTTTCATTGTCTTTCCGATCGTTACACTCATTCATGTGCTTGGTCATTATCTGTTTGCTAGAATCAATGGCTGTCATGATGTTTTCATTATTATTGGGTGCGGAAAAAAGCTCTTTACCTTCCGAAAAGTTGAAGTTCGAAAGTTTTACTTTTGGTATGGTGGCTGTGAGTTATCACATATTGAGGTGAACAATAAATTTCAGTATATATTGATTTATTTTGGTGGAGCTCTTTTTAACATGTTAGGTATATTCATTGTCCACATGTTTATTAAGCTAGATCTAATAGAGGCTTCAAATATAACTTATCAATTTATTTACTTTTCCATCTATACCGTTTTCTTTGCCTTAATACCAATGGATTATCCTGATGGGAGTCCTAGTGATGGAAAAGCGATTATTCGTATATTTAGAGATGAAAGAGTTAATAAATCTACTGACTGTCATGATAAATAGAAAAGCAGGACTTAAACCATTTGCTTAAGTCCTGCCGATACTTAATTTCCCTGCTCAATCTCTTCTACGAGAAGAGATAATTCTTCCCAACGTTCGATTGTTTCCTCCAATTTTTCCTCAATCTGCTCTTGTTCCTTATAAAACTCCTGCACCTTCCCTAGGTCACTTCCAGCAGCTGCAATTTCTTGCTCTAACTGTTCCTTTCTTTCCTCAAGGCTGGCGATTTTATCTTCAATTTGTTCCCATTCCTGCTGTTCTTTATATGAAAGGCGTTTTTTCTTCTCTTTTTTATAGCTTGCTTTATCAGGGGCCGTCTCTTTGTCTTGCTTCACTTCCTGGAACTTACTTTCTTCCATATAGTCTGTGTAACTACCTTGGAAACGACTTATTTGCCCATTTCTTTCAAAAACGATTAAATGGTCAACTACCCGATCTAGAAAATAGCGATCATGTGAAACAGTCAAGACAACTCCCGGAAATTGATCTAAATAATCCTCTAAAACACTTAACGTTTGTGTATCAAGATCATTTGTTGGCTCATCAAGAAAAAGGACATTTGGTTCTTCCATTAATACCTTTAATAAGTATAGGCGTCGTCTTTCTCCACCAGATAATTTACGAATATACGTCCATTGAGCTGATCTTGAAAATAAAAAACGCTCAAGCATTTGCTCTGCAGTAATTACCTCGCCATCAATTGTATGGACAATCTCTGCTGTTTCCTTAATGTATTCCACAACACGAAGATTTTCATCCATTTCTTCATGCTCTTGTGTATAGAATCCAATTTTTACAGTCGTACCCACATCAATCGAGCCTAGGTCAGCCTGAATGCGACCAGCCATAATATTAAGCAGCGTTGATTTCCCACTTCCATTTGGACCAATAATACCTAATCTTTCACCTGGTGTAACTAAGTAACTAAAATCATTAATCATTTTCTTTCCGTCATATGCTTTGGAAATATGTTCAAGCTCAAGAACCTTTTTCCCTAAGCGTGTAGAGCCGATTGCAAAATCAAGATCCTTACTTAAGGCTGGTCCTTTTTGCTCCTGAAGCTCTTCCACTCGACCAATTCGTGCTTTCTGCTTTGTAGTTCTTGCCTTTGCACCACGGCGGAGCCAAGCAAGTTCACGTCTTAATAGATTTTGTCTTTTCTCTTCTGAATTCTCAGCATTAATTTCTCTCTCTGCCTTCTTTTCCAGAAATACTTCATAATTTCCTGAATACGTATATAAATGCCCTTGATCCAACTCAAAAATTTGATTTGTGACACGATTTAAAAAGTAGCGATCATGTGTGATTAAGACAATCGAGCCTTTATATTGCGCTAAAAATCCTTCTAACCATTCAATTGTTTCATTATCAAGATGGTTGGTAGGCTCATCTAGTATTAATATATCTGCTGGTTGAATGAGTGCCTTTGCAATCGCAACTCGCTTCTTTTGGCCACCTGATAAATGAGTAACTGGGCTAGAAAAATCAGTTATCCCAAGCTTTGTTAACACAGTTTTCGCAATTGTATTCGCTTCCCATGCATCCTGCTGATCCATTTTTTGCTGCATATTCATTAACTGCTTTAACTTTGTTTCGTTTTCAGGATCTTTCTCAAGCTCACTTAACGCAAGTTCATACGCTTTCATTACCTGCATTATCGGTGCATCACCATAGTAGATTTGCTCAAGTACAGATAAGCCTTTAGTTAGCTCAGGGTCTTGAGGTAAATATTCAATCCGCATTGAATTGGAGTGAGTGATTTCACCTGAATCCGCAGTTTCCAGTCCAGCTATTACCTTTAATAATGTAGATTTCCCAGTACCATTCACACCAATTAAACCAATTCTCTGCTTTTCGGCGATAGCAAAGGAAATATGATCAAATAATATCTTCTCACCATATGTTTTATATAAATTTTCAACATGTAAAATACTCATTGTTTATCCTATCCTTTTACAAAGTATTGTTCTATTGTATAGCATAACAGGAGTCTATGCTAAAAAAACAGTCTATCCTATGTTTTTCTATTCTATATTTGTGGTAATTGAAAATATAGACATGAAGGTGGTGATAAGAATGAAGGAATCTAATAGAAGAAATGAAACTGATCATCCTGAGCAATATAAAACAAAGGAAGAGACTCTATTTGACCGTTTTGAAAGTGAACAAAATGTAGACCCCATCCCAATGGAAGATCTAAAAATGGAATTACGTGAAGAAAAACAAAAACACAAAACAAAAAATAACTCATCTAGTGAGGAAAAATTCAAATAATGAATACTTTTACGTTAGTCACGAACACATCCTTGAGGGGTTTTGCCATCAATCCTTATGAACATGGCAAAACCTTTTCCTTAAATCTTCCAATATCCCTGTATAGCTAAAAAAATTATTCTTACAAAAAAAATCACTCTTATTATGCAATATCCATTTTAATTTTCTCACGATACGGTTGCAAAGAATGAAAAATAACTTCCTCAAATATACTATAGTTAATCCCAGCTAAAAGAGATTCAGCATACCGCCATGCATTTTCTTCAATTATTAAGGCAATTTTATCTCTTTCAGATTGAGTCTTGCATTCATCTAGCTGATCACATAAATCACCTAATTGCTGATCTTCTGCATGACCAATTTCATGAGCAAGTACAATTGATAGATAGTCAATGAAATATTTATTAGTAGAAAACAACTGTTCACACTGCTTTTTTATTTCATCAATGTATAAGGTAATGGTATGAGTTCCCAAGTGATATTTCCCCCCTACTAAACGTCCATCTGGAAATGTTGATTCCACTTTAACTTTAACTAATGAACAAGACCGTAGCAGTAATTCATTCACAACAGATTCAATTACTCTATGCTGCAATGTAATGATTCACACCTTTCTTTCACTAATGTATATATCCAAACCCTTCTCTTAATATCATCTCATATTCCTGACAGCCAAATGTATTATTTTTTCTAATTATTATCATTGCATTTTCCTTTTTTATCCTATACAATTTAACTGTACTAACAATATTAATACAGTTAATACAAAGGGGGTAACTTATGTTTCAATTAGATGTAAGAAGCAGGAAACCCATTTATGAGCAATTAGTCGATAAGATTAAAGAGCTTATTATTAATCGGATTCTTAAGCCTGACGAACAATTGCCTTCAGTCAGAATGCTTTCTAGTCAATTAACAGTAAATCCAAATACGATTCAGCGAGCTTACCGCGAACTAGAAAACCAAGGGTACATTTATTCTATTAAAGGCAAAGGTAATTTTGTCGCAGCAATAGAGCTAAATCCCAATGAACAGAAATTAGCCGAACTTAAAACAGATTTAAAAAGGCTTATTGCAGAAGCCATTTATTTAGGTTTAACAAAAGATGATATTTATGTACTGTTTCATGAAGCACATCAACAAACAAAGGGGATAAACAGTGATGATACAGGTTCATTCCGTTAGTAAAAAATATAATAAACACTTTGCTGTAAATGATCTTTCACTGACAGTAAATAAAGGGTCAATTTATGGTTTACTAGGCTCTAATGGAGCAGGTAAAACCTCTCTTTTAAAAATGATTGCAGGAATTAACCGTCAGGATAAAGGGACGATTAAAATTGATAACATAATTGCCTATGAAAATGTAGCAATAAAAGAACGGGTTGTTTTTATTCCAGATTTGCTTTATTTTTTCCCACAGGCTACTGTTGCACAAATGGCTTCCCAATATAAAGAATATTATCCTAGCTGGAGCCAAGAGCGATTTGAACAACTTACGCCTGCATTTAATATTGAATTAAATCGAAAAGTTCACCGCTTATCTAAGGGAATGAAGCGCCAGGTAGCATTTTGGCTCGCACTATCCGCAATGCCCGATGTCTTAATTTTAGATGAACCGATCGATGGACTTGACCCTGTTATGAGACAAAAAATCAAAAACCTACTATTTCAGGATGTTGCTGAGCGGGAAATGACTGTGCTCATTTCATCTCATAACCTTCGTGAAATTGAGGATCTATGCGACCATGTTGGTATCATGCACCAGGGGAAAATCATTATTGAGAAGGAAATTGATGATTTAAAATCTGATACACATAAAGTCCAACTTGCATTGTCAGATCCTACTCATGAAGAGCATCTTTTAAATAAATTAAACATCTTACACCACGAAAAAAGAGGAAGTGTTTTGCTTCTTATTGTTAGAGGCAATGAAGAACAAATAAAAAAAGCTATACATTCTACAAGTGTTATTCTATTTGATCTATTACCATTAACACTTGAAGAGATATTTATTTACGAAATGGAGGATGTCGGATATGAAATCGAAAAAATCCTTCTTTAAGAACGGCATCATTAAACAAGACTTCAGACAGCACGGATGGATTAGTATTGTTTATTTTATCTGTCTAATGTTCGCTATACCTTTAGAGCTAATGCAGCTAGCAACCAGAGACTATGTTGTGTTCGAAGATTACAAGAACTATTTATATGTAAATACAGAACTACAAATACTTTTCCTATTCACGATCCCAGTCGCAGCAGGTTTACTACTATTCCGATATCTACAGAACGAAGCATCAGTTGATATGATTCACAGCTTACCTATTCGAAGAGTGACATTGTATGTAAGTCATATCATAAGTGGATTAATATTGTTATTGCTCCCAATTGTTCTTATGTCATGTGTGACATTTTTTGTTACACAATCAATTGAAGAATTTCACTCAATCCTGACGCCTTCAGAACTATTATCATGGACAGGTATTATCACTTTACTAACATGCATGTTGTTTTTTGCTACTGTTGCGGTCGGAATGATGACAGGTATGTCTAGTGCACAAGCAATCTTAACATATATTTTTTTCTTTCTACCAATTGGAATGGTTGCAATGGTAAGCTATAATTTATCCTTTTTGCTCTTTGGATTCTCTTCTATATTTATTGATGAGAAACTTACCTACTTATCACCATTTCTACGATTCGTTGATATTTGGAATACAAAAGATCCGTTTTCGACCCTTGAAATTTTCATCTACATTATCATCGTCATTTGTTCCTTCTTTATTGGTTTAGGCCTTTATAAAGCAAGACAGCTGGAAAGTGCAACCGATGTAATTGCTTTTCCATTTTTAAAGCCGGTTTTTAAATATGGTGTGACATTTTGTAGCATGACTTTAGGTGGTTCGTATTTTTCTGTTACAGGTACACTTAATTGGGGCTGGATCATTTTCGGTTATATTAGTGGCGCATTAATCGGCTATGTTGTAGCTGAGATGATTTTACAAAAAACCTGGAGGATCTTTCACTTTCGTGTATTTACTGGGTTTATAGGTTACAGTATCATTTTTATAATCATCCTTTTTAGCATTAAAACTGATTTAATTGATTTTGAAAAGAAACTCCCTCGCATGGACCAAATTAGTGAGGTTTACTTTGGTAATAAATATCAAATGCAGGAAATGTTGAGTGATGATATAGAAGTTTACTCAGATTCAAAGCTCTATATTCAGGATGTAAGAAATCTTCATGAATATATTCTTGGTCAGCAGGATCTTATTGAAGCCCAAACTGACGAGAAATATAGACAAGATATGGTAATCGCTTATCGTTTAAACGACGGTAGAACATTTATACGTGAATATAGATTGCCAGTTCAACTGATGAAAGAAAAATTAACGCCTGTCATGGAAGCTGATTCATACAAGAAAATCCTCCCAGAGTACACAAAATTACAAGAAAATATCCTTTCAATTAAAATTGTCCCTAATGGTCCCGGTGTAACGCAGGTTATGCTGACAGATCAAAAGGAAATTGAGGAGTTTAGCAGTGCAATTGAGAAGGATTTACTCTCACAGACATTGGATGATTTAGTTCAATCCACAAGTCCTTGGGGCTATATTGAAATTTCTACAAAAGCATCAAGTGAAGTTCATTCATACGAAGAATATCCAATTGTTGAATGGAAGAAATCATTTGATGAAACTACTAAATGGCTTGATGAACATGGGTATTTAGACGATGCAAGAATAAACATTGAAGATCTCTTAAAAGCCGAAATTACTAAAGTGAATCTTCCAAAGGACTTGGAAAACTATAGACCTGATGAACTATTTAATTCTGGAGAACAATTCTCCACAATAACAGATAAAAAACTCTTATTAAACGCACTTGAACAGTTTACTGAGTATTCGGAAGACCATACGTATTTTATTAAATTTACTTTAAAAGACGGAAATGAATGGTATGGTTCTATTCCAGCTGAAGCTATTCCAACTGATATAAAGAATAAACTTAAGTAAATTAGAAAAGCGCAAGCGCCTTGTTCAGACTAAGGCAGGCATAAGACGCTCAGGAATAGAAGACGTTCTTTGTCTTCAATTCCTGAGTGGCTTATGACCCCGAGGGTCTAGGCGCTGGAGCTAGACACCAAAACTAAGTACAAAATTTTATACTTTCTTACCTTTGAATAAAAGCGCAAGCCTTGATCAGCCCCGACAAGCATAAGATGTTTTAGAATAGAAGGCGTTCTTTGCCTTCAATTCTAAATTAGCTAGACCCTAGAGGGGCTAGGCGCTGGATGTCAAAGCGCTTATACACTGTACAAGAAAATTATTATTACTATAAGAAAACAAGAGGCTGAATCGCTAAGGGATCTTAGCCTCTTGTTTTCTTATAGCTACTTCTTATTCACTTGTTTTCCACTTTTCTTTTGACTTTGATTCTTGCTGTTTCCTACTTGCATATCGCTACCAAATTCGATATCGTTTCTACCCTGCTGTTTTGCAATTTGTTGACTAGTTTGTTCAGCGTTTTGTTTACCTTGTTTAGACATTTTGAAACCTCCTCATGTTACGATCTTTCTTAATATGTACTGTTTGTAGGAATTTCTTTCAAATTTTCATTTTAAACGCAAAAATAGGTTGACCGAGATGACGGTCAACCCATTTTTTAAGATGCTTGATCTTTATCTTTTTTATATTCTGTTTCCCAATAGTCAGCATTTTTTATTCCTAAAGCTTTTGGATCAAAGACTGGATCAAGTCCTTGTTTCCTTTGTTGTTCGTAATCTTTTAGTGCGATTATCGCTGGTTTTGCAAGAATAAGAATGGCGATAACATTGAGCCACACCATAATTCCAAGTCCTACATCACCTAATGCCCATGCTAGTGATGCTGTTTTTACAGCCCCATAGTATGTTGCAGCTAAAATTACAAACTTTAATATTAACAATGACAGCTTTTTATTGCTACCACGAATTAAGTAAGTCATATTCGTTTCTGCGATATAGTAATAAGCCATAATGGTTGTAAAGGCAAAAAAGAATAATGCTATAGCTACAAATCCTGCACCGAATCCTGGAAGAACACTGTCAATTGCTGCTTGTGTGTACCCTGGACCAGCCTCTACACCTTCCAAATTATTCACAATAAATGATCCATCTGGTGCTTCAGTATTGTACATTCCCGTAAATAAAATCATAAAAGCTGTAGCAGAACATACGAATAAAGTGTCTATATAAACAGAAAATGCCTGTACTAATCCTTGTTTTGCCGGATGTGAAACTTCTGCAGCAGCCGCTGGATGCGGACCAGTACCTTGTCCAGCTTCATTTGAGTAAACCCCACGTTTTACTCCCCAAGCAATGGCCATTCCGATTAATCCACCGAAGGCAGAATCTAATGCAAAAGCACTTCGGAAAATAAGTGAAATCACCCCTGGTAACTCTTGAATATTCATTAACACTATAACAACAGATAAAATAATATATCCTAAAGCCATAAAAGGAACGATAATTTGAGCAGCATGTGCAATTCGTTTAACTCCACCGAAAATAATAAAAGCTAATAAAAGGACAATTACAGCACCCGTGATGTATTTCGGAATTCCAAATGCATTTTCTACTCCAAGTGCAATAGAATTAGATTGTACACCAGGCATTAATATTGCCATTGCGATAAGAGCTGCAAAAGCAAAAAGGACAGCAAACCATTTCCAACCAATCCCCTTTTCTATGTAATAAGCAGGCCCTCCACGATATTGTCCATCCTGTTTTACTTTATAAATTTGTGCTAAAGTTGATTCGATATATGCACTTGATGCACCGATAAAGGCAATCGCCCACATCCAAAAAACGGCACCAGGACCACCAAAAGCAATTGCGGTTGCAACACCTGCAATATTACCTGTTCCGACTCGTCCTGAAAGGGCAATTGAAAGTGCCTGAAATGATGATACACCTGCCTCGGAGCTCTTCCCTTGAAACATGAGTACAACCATTTCCTTAATATGCCTCACTTGAAGAAAACGAGTTAAAATTGAAAACAATAAACCTACACCAAGTAAGATATAGATCACTGGTGTACTCCATAAAATCCCGTTTAAACCTGTAACAAATTGCTCCAAAAACCTTACCCCCTTCTTTGAATGCAGAATTTTCTATCTTTTAAGATTATAATCAATATGTCCCTATAACACAATAGCAATGTTAGGAAATCTCACATTTTATTTTATTATAATAAAAATAAGAGGCTGAACTTTTAAAGTCCAGCCATTCGGCTCTTCTAATAAGAAGAAATCATGGTAGTTCATCACGTGAAATACCCTATTTTGATATAATATAAACAAAACCTTTTCTTCTATATTAAGATAATCAATCCTATCATATTAACTAGAAAAATGACCCTTGAAGAAATTCACCTTCAAGGGTCACCTTTATTTGTTATCTAGTTACCTTGCTTTTTATTCGCGACCTCTAATGCACGATTTGTTTCTTCAGCTGCCTGATCTAACGCTTTCTTTGGGTCCATTCCTTGATATAAGCTTTCCATTGCTGATACAACCTTTTGACGTGATTCAGGGAATACAGAAATCAATGCACCTTGTGTAGCTGTACCTTTCTTAGTTTCACTGAGTTGATCAACTGTAACCTTTAACTGTGGATACTTTTTCCACTCTTCTTTTACGATATCTTGATCATAAGCAGCAGGGTTGATTGCAAAATAACCTGATTTCACATGCCATTCTGCTTGCACCTCTGGAGTTGTTAAATACTTCATAAACTCCCATGCAGCCTTTTGCTTGTCTTCATTAATACCACTAGACATCCAAACTGAAGCACCACCGATAATAACTCCTTCTCGATCAGCATCATCAGGGATTGGCAAGTATGATGCACCTACTTCAAAATCAGAATTATCAACCATCGCTTTAATACCTGCTGAAGAATCTAAATACATGGCAATTTTACCTGATTGGAACGCAGCACGCATATCATCCCAGTTTTGTCCTACATTAAAGAATGTTCCCTCTTTGTGCATGTCACTTATTAAATTAAATACGTTTAAACCTAGTTCATCATTAAACGTTGCTTTTGTTGCATTACCACTACGGCCATTTTCATTATCCACATAATGACCGCCTTGCTCTGCTAGCATCTCTTCAAAGAACCAACCGTAGTTTAAGATAGAAAATCCATATTGACTTGTTTCTCCACCTTCAGTTTTTGTTAGTTTTTTCGCAGCGTCCTTCAATTCACTATAAGTCATTGGTGCCTTTTCAGGATCTAAACCTGCTTCCTTAAATGCATCTTTGTTATATACAAGGATTGGAGTTGATGAATTGAACGGCATTGAATACTGCTCACCATCTACTGAGTAATAATTTGAAATATTTTCTTCCCATTGTGAAGTATCATAATTGTCTTCATCAATAAACTTTTGGACTGGCTGTACGTGACCACTATCAATCATGTATTTTGTACCAACCTCAAAGGTCTGCATAATGGTTGGAGCATCTTCTGTACCAGCAACTGTGTTAAATTTCGTTAGAGCCTCTTCATATGTACCTTGAAAAATTGGCTTCACTTCAATATTCTCTTGTGATTCATTAAAGTCAGCAACAATATCATTTAAAACTGTCTCAAGCTCTCCACTCATCGCATGCCAGAATACAACCTCTTGCTTTCCTGCCGTTTCCTCTGTGTTTGTTCCTTCACCTTCTGCTCCAGATCCATTTGTACCAGTATTTGTACTAGAGCAAGCACCTAATATCAATAAAAGAAATGCGGATAAAACGATAAGAAATTTTTGTTTCATGGATAACGCCTCCTTTTTACTTAAAGACTATATTTGCAAGCCTCTTTCAAAAGCAATTTACTCTATAAGTCTTCATTTGATTGCACCTTGTGTTAGTCCTTTTTGTAGGCTTTTTTGCCCTAAAAACAATAGAATGAGAGTTGGGAGTATCACAACAACTACTGCTGCCATCACCACCCCCCATTCAGTTGAAATTTCTTGTGATTGTAACTGCTTTAAACCAATTTGTACTGTTCTCACACTTTCATTGTTTGTTACGAGCAATGGCCATAAATACATATTCCACGTTGTTAAAAAGCTATAAATTCCTAATGTCATTAAGCTTGTTTTGGAAACAGGTAAGACAATATTCCAAAAGAAGCGAAATCGACTAATCCCTGCTACCTGTGAGGCTTCAAACAATTCGTTTGGAATTGTTTTGAATTGCTGTCTCAACAAGAATGTTCCAAAAGCTAATGCGAAAAAAGGAATGGTTAAACTTGCAGGTTGATTTATCCAACCAAGCTTTTGAACCGTTAAGAAGTTAGGAACCATCGTTGCTTCCCAAGGAATCATCATTGTTGAAATGAATAAAAAGAATATAAAGTCCCTTCCCCTAAATGGTATGAATACAAATGCAAATGCCGCTAAGCCTGAAATTAATAATTGTCCGATCATAACAACCATTGAAACGTAAAAGCTATTCCAGAGATAACGAACAAGCGGTACCTTCTCAAAGGCTGATATATAATTATCCATTGTCAACGTATCTGGGATAAGGTTTCCTTTTAGAACCTCCCCACCTTGCATAAAGCTAATCATAAACGCGTAGAAAATTGGGAACATCATAAACACAACAGAAATGATTAAAAGTCCATATAAAATGATTTTTTTCACTATGCTCATTGATAATGCACCTTCCTTTCTCCAAGCTTAAATTGAAGAATGGTAATAACTAATATACAGAAGAAAAGAATTGTTGCTTGAGCACTGGCTGATCCGACATTGTAATTAATGAAGGCATCCTTGTATATGGAATAAACGATGACATTTGTTGATTCTACAGGTCCGCCCTTTGTTAAGATGTCTATTTGACCAAAGGTTTGAAAGGAATTTATTAATGACACAGTGATGATAAAAAAAAGTGTTGGTGATAGCATTGGGATTGTAATCCTTCGCAGTTTATACCAATAGCTTACACCCGCAATCTCTGCATTTTCATAGAGATGCTCATCGATATTTTGTAACCCACCTAATAAAATAAGAAAAGCAAAACCAGTGTTCATCCAAATTGTTGATATCGACACTGAAATAAGAGCAAACTTTGGATCTAGTAGCCATTGAATCTCTGAAATTCCTACAGCACTAACGAGTTTATTTAAAATACCAATAGATGGGTTATACATAAACATCCAGATAACAGAAGACGCAGCAACACTCATTCCCATTGTCGAGGAAAACATCGTCCGAAAAAAACCAATACCTCTAACCTTTTCATTTGCAATAAGCGCTAAAAATAGAGCGAGAATAACCCCCATCGGAACCGTATAAACAACAAAGAGTATTGTTGCCTTTAGGCTTTTTTGAAAGCTCGTAGATTGTAATAGATAAGTGAAATTTTCAAGACCAATGAACGTAATCGGCGTCCCTTGACCATCAGTTAAGAAAAAACTTAAATATAAAGTCCGAAGCATTGGATAAAAGAGAAAAAATCCAAATAAGATGATAGATGGTAATAGATAGAGTAACCCTACAAGTACATTAGGTAACTCTTTTCCTTTACCTATTGACCTTTCCTTCATCTTTACGGAAGGATTGGATACATTTGGTAAACTACTCATAACACAGCCTCCTTAAGAGATCGTTTATCATCACCTTTTGATTGGTACCAAATACATTCCCCATTTTCTGGTTCAAAAAAGAATAAATCTGATTCATGAATAAATAATGGCACCTGTTCTCCAATTTCGATATTCCATTGGCCGTTCCATTTTGCAACCCATTGCTGTGAACCAACTTCAAAAGTAATAAGTGTTTCAGTGCCAAGAACTTCTACATTTACTGTGTCAGCAAAAAAGCTTTTTTGACCGTTCTTTGCAAGCTGAATGCTCTCTGGACGAATTCCCATTGTTACTTTTCGGCCCAAAGGAACCGAGCTCACAATCTCCTTATTTATCAAAATTGAGAAATTATCCTCTAGTAAAAATGAGTCCTCCACCATTTTTCCATCAGCTAGATTCATTGGCGGAGCTCCAATAAATGAGGCAACAAACGTATTAGCAGGAACGTTATAAATATCTAAAGGTCGTCCGATTTGCTGTACTTCTCCGTTATGTAAAATCATCATGCGATCTGCCATTGTCATTGCTTCTGTCTGATCATGTGTAACGTAAATCATTGTAATTCCTAGTCTACGTTGAATTTGGCGAATCTCCGATCTCATCTTTGCACGAAGTTTTGCATCTAAATTTGATAAGGGCTCGTCCATAAGACAAATCGGTGAATGAGTAACGATCGCTCGAGCAAGTGCTACCCTTTGTCGCTGTCCACCTGATAATTGTCGCGGTTTTCTATCCAATAATTCAGTTAAACCTAGCATGTCAGCTGCATCTAAGCACCTTTGCTTTTGCTCATGCTTCGCTATCTTTTTTGTATGTAATCCAAAGGTAATATTTTGTTTAACACTTAAATGTGGATACAGCGCATAATTTTGAAAAACCATAGACAAATCTCGTTGACTTGGAGGCAGATTATTTGCGACTAGATCACCGATAGACAGTTCTCCTCCAGTAACCTCCTCAAGTCCCGCGATCATACGAAGCATTGTACTTTTCCCACAACCAGATGGTCCAACTAATACAAAGAACTCACCCGGCTCTATTGTTACATCAATCTCTTTAATGACATTTTCCCTTCCATCGTAGGATTTTGAAACTCCCTTTAGCTCTACACGTTTCATTCTTTATTCCTCCTTGGAATGCAGTAGCTGTCATAATAAAAACCATAAAAAAACAAAAGGATTACGCATGTAAGTCACCTATTCCTTTTTTATGGTTTCTCATATTCACAGCCTAGTATAATTCCCCTTTTCTTCACTGCCTTATCTTACTAATGGAATATAAAGTCTGTATAAACATTATGTATATATTTGTTAATATTTTGTTTTAAATTGTAAATTTTTGTCCCATTTAAGTTAGGTAGATAAAGTGAAACATCATTTTAGTGAGGTTTTTTCGGGTGGCAATCTTACGTCCGTTAAAAATGGGATAAAAAAGGCAGTGAAATCTATTAAGATTATCACTGCCTAACTTTAAACTATTCAAATTTCACCAATTCATTTAAGATAGCGATTTTGAGTAATAACGGGTTTAGGAACCAATCTACAGTCTATTTTGAAGCTCAAAATAAAATCCTCTCTGCTGCAAAAGTTCCTTATGTGTCCCACTCTCAATAATCCTTCCATCTTTTAAAACAAGGATTTTATCCGCTTTTTGGATTGTGTTTAGACGATGTGCAATCACAAAGGTCGTTCTACCTGACATTAAACGAGTCAATGCCTCTTGAATTCGTAATTCTGTCACTGTATCTATACTACTTGTCGCCTCATCTAAGATTAATATTTTAGGGTCAGCAAGCATTGCTCTAGCAATTGCTAGGAGCTGCTTTTGTCCGTGACTAATTCCATTTCCATCATAGCTAATCATAGATTGGTATTGATGTGGCAGCTTGCGAATAAATGAATCAGCATTTGCTAGCCTAGCCGCTTCTTCCACTTCCTCATCTGTTGCATCTAGTCTTCCATAGCGAATATTTTCTAGAATTGAACCTCGAAAAAGAAATGTATCCTGTAACACAAAGGCCATTTGCTTTCTAAGACCATCACGGCGAATTTGATTAATATCAATTCCATCAACAGTAATCACTCCAGTATCAGCATCATAGAATCGTGATAAAAGATTGATTAATGTTGTTTTCCCAGCACCAGTTGGCCCAACTAAGGCAATCGTTTCACCTGGAGATGCCTTTATACTAACATGCTCAACAGTTTGTTTGTCCTCTTTCTCTTCATATGAAAAGGAGACATCTGAAAAAACAACCTCTCCTTTTATAGAAGGTAGCTGATTAGAATCAATTTTTGCATCTCTTTCTACCTTTTCATCAAGGATATCAAACACCCTTTCCGCACCCGCAATCGCAGAAAGAAGGGTATTAAATTGGTTAGCAAGGTCATTTAATGGACGTGTAAATTGTCTAGCATATTCAGCAAAAATCACGATGACCCCAATTGTTACCATACCATTAAGCGCCAACACCCCACCTATCCCCGCAATCAACGCAAAGCTTAGATTGTTTAACATGTTCATAACCTTTGGTATAAAGCCTGATATTGTTTGCGCCCAAAAGCCTGATTGTTTAAGAGTGTTACTCTTCTCAATAAAACTAGCAATCACTTTTTCCTCTTGAGAGTATGCTTTAATCATTTTTTGTCCTGAAATGATTTCTTCAATATAACCGTTAAGTTCCCCTAAGTTTTTCTGTTGTTGCTTAAATAGTGTACCTGTTCGTTTTGTAATCCACTTCATCCCAAGGACCATTAATGGAACAATAAGCAAGGTAATCAAAGTTAATAATGGACTTAGCAAAATCATGACCGAAACTGTACCTATTAACGTTAATATACTTGAGAAGACCTGAATAACAGAGCTATTTAACGTAGAGCTAACATTTTCAATATCATTTGTCACACGGCTCATTAATTCACCATGCTGTCTTTTATCGAAATAGGAAATCGGAAGCATATGTAGATGCTGAAACAAATCTTTCCTCATTTGATTTACTGTGTACTGTGAAATGCCAATCATCCAGAAATTTTGCAAAAACAATGATAGTGAATGAAAAGCAAAGACGACAATAAGGCCACCTAACAAAAAGATGATACCTTCGCTTTCCCGAGTAACAATATATTCATCAATCGTTGTTCCGATTAGATACGGACCAAGTAAACCTAGACCTGAACTTGCCACTACCATGAATAGTACAAATGTAAATTGAGCTCGTTTTTCAGATAAATACGCCCATAATCTACGTAATGTTTTGAAACCATTTTTAACATTTACCTTTTGTTTTTGCTTAGTTTTAACATTTGTTTCTTGGACTGCTATTCTTTCATATTTAAACGGGCTAGTTAGTTGCTTTAACATCGGTTAGTTCCTCCATCATCTGAGAGTGATAGATCTTTTGATAAAGAGATGATGTTTTTATTAATTCTTCATGACTACCTTCTGCAATCAAAACACCATCGTCTAATAGCAGAATTTTATCTGCTTCCCTTGCAGAACTAACTTTCTGAGTAATTAAAAATATCGTACAAGAATAATCACGTAACGCCGTTAACAGCTTTATTTCTGTTTTTACGTCTAATGCACTTGTACTGTCATCTAATAAAAGTAGCTTAGGCTTTCGAACTAATGCTCTTGCAACAGACATTCGTTGCTTTTGCCCTCCTGATAGATTTACTCCTTTTTGACCTATCCTAGTCTCATATTTAGCAGGTAGTTTTTCAATCGTTTCATGAATCTGTGCTGCTTGAGCAGCTTCGATTATTTCTACGAAGGACGCATGCTCCTTCCCCCACGCAATGTTTTCCTTTACTGAACCGGTAAACAGGACAGCTTCTTGAGGAACAAGGCCGATTTGCCCTCGCAGGTTCTGCATACTAATAGAATCAATAGAGATATCATCAATATAGACTCTCCCTGAATCTACTTCATAAAGCCGTGGTAACAGCTGAAAAAGTGATGATTTACCAGAACCTGTCCCCCCCATTACAGCAATTGTTTCACCTGCATTTGCAGTAAATGAAATGTCCTTTAGAACAACTTGATTTGTACCTGGATATGTAAATGAAACATGTTCAAAGGTTACTTTACCATGTTTGAACTCGTGTACATTTTCATGACTTTCAATATCAACCTTAGTCTCTAAAACCTCTGAAATCCGTGATGCTGAGGCACGAGAGCGCGAAAGAAACATAATAATAAATGAGAACATCGACAAGGCTGAAGTTATTCTAAGTCCATAATTTACAATTGCAACTACTTCCCCTACCTGAACATCGCCGTTTACAACTTGTGCTCTTCCAGTCCACAATATAAAAAGAATCGCGATATTCATGATGAACAATAAAATAGGCATTGACGTTTCAATCATCCGTAAAGCAGTAACCGTGGAATCTCTTAATGAGTTAGTAGCAAGTGAAAATCTTTTTATTTCATGATCTCTTCTGACATAGGCTTTAACTAATCTCATCCCAATTAAATTTTCGCGTAAAACATCATTTACATTGTCTAACATTGATTGTACTTTATTAAATAAATGGCTACCCCTTTTCATAATCCAAATAAGCATCATTACAACTACAGGAATAACAAAAGCAAAAACACTTGCTAATACTGGGTTTACGAAAAACGACATAATCACCGATCCAATAACAAGGAGAGGTGCTCTCAACATGATTCTTAGCCCCATAAATAACGTGTTTTGTAGCTGGGTTATATCATTTGTCATCCGTGTAATAAGAGAGGCTGCTGGAAAACGGCTTAAATTTTCAAATGTGAATTGTTGTACCTTAACAAAAATTTGCTTTCTAATATCAAACCCAAAGCTTTGACTTACATGTGCAGCATAAAATGAATTGATCATTCCTGAAGCAAATGCAAAAAGTGAAATCCCAATCATTACTCCGCCCCACCGTATGACAACGGATAGATCCTCTTGAAGTATACCTTCATCAATAATTTTCGCCATTAAAATTGGATGAAGGAGTTCAACCGCTAATTCAGTAAGCATTAATAAAAGTGCGATTGACATCGATATTCGATATGGTTTAAGAAATGAGCTAAACTTTAACATATGAGTCCTCCAAGCTATTAGTTGCGGAAAAATAGTATGCAAGTAAGGGTTTTCATTTTAGTGATCACATCATAAAGTTCAATTATATTAATTAACAGTTTTCTATGTTAATAGTTTACCAGTAAATGAATTGAATGCCGAGCAGAATGCTTGGTTTCTAAAAGCATCCCCTTTTAATCCATATGTTATTTGGCTTTAAATTATTAAAGCTGTAATCGTCCACTTTTCAAGAAACGATAACAGCTTATAATCTTATATAGATATACTTACCTTCGTATGAATCGTTTTTCCAGGGTGAATCATTGTTAATTCATCTTTTTTATTTAGTTCATCGGTTTTCGCCATCCATGGCTCGACACAGACAAATCCTTGACCTTCTTCTGACCAGAGAACAATATAAGGAAATTCATCATCATAATTCATCGTTACTAATTTATCTATTTCTTCCAGTGGAAAACGAATCGACCTGATATCACTTTTTAATACATATGATTCCTTTTGGTCAATGCTGATAACTCCCTCTATTCTCTTCTTCTGCATGTCATTATAATCAAGATAATCACTTGCATCAGTTTCAAGCTTAAGCTGTTTATTCTCAGTTTTAAAATAAGGATGGAAGCCAGCATAAATCGGCATATCTTTTGTAGATTTATTTAGATAAGTTTGATCAATAATTAACTCATTTTCTCGTAATATGTATGTAAATACCAACTCGAACTCGAATGGATAGACTGTTTTCGTCTCATCATTACTTTCAAGCTTTATTTTTATTAAAGCCTCTTCCTCGTAAGTATTTATTTCAACAACTTCCCAAGGCAAGTCACGAGCAAAACCATGGTTTTTCATCGTATAAGTTTTACCGTCCCACTCATATTGCCCATTTGTAAGTTGACCAGAAATCGGGAATAGAATCGGGATACCGCCTCTAATGTTTTTATCTGCATTATGTAATGTTTCCTCATTGATAAATAGTAACTCTTCACTATGAATCCCTAGACTCGTAATGATTCCTCCTCGCTCAGGAACCACTTTTAACCATGAAGAATTTTCTTCACTGCGAAGTTCTATAAATGTCAGATTTCCTTCTTTGTACTCTTTCTTTATATACATTTCGTTCCTACTCCTTGTCACTTTATCATTTGATTTACATTTAACTATACAGTTATTTGTTTTCCTTATCTAGTTTGGATAAAAGATTGATTCCTATCCTTGATTGAGATATATAAAATAAGTACAACCTATAACTTGCCTTATTAAAGTTTTGTAAATTTCCTTCTCTTTGCTATGATAATAGATTTTCAACTGGTATAATTTCAATCGAAACACATTATCGGTTTCCGATATTGGATTTCGATATTAAAAGAAGGTGAGCTAATGGAAGATAAAGTATTACGAAAGCTATTCCTTGGATTTATTCATATCCACATCCTTCATCATGCGAGGGAACATCCAATCTTCGGGTTATGGATGCTTGAAGAATTAAAGGAACACGGTTATAACATAAGCGCTGGCACTCTCTATCCTATTCTCCACACTATGGAGTCAGATGGTCTTTTAGTAAGAGAAGATAAAAATGTAGAGGGGAAAATTAGAAAGTATTATTCCACAACTGCAAAAGGAAATACAGTGTTAGTAGAAGCTAAGAAAAAAGCCTATGAACTATTCAAGGAAATAAAAGAGTAAAAGGAGCTCAAAAATGAACCAGAAAAATACAACTTTAAAAACACTTTTTGAAATACTTATTGTTTCTTCAAGACTTGGCTTCACATCGTTCGGTGGACCAATTGCTCACTTAGGGTATTTTCATGAAGAATATATTCGAAGAAGGAAATGGATGGATGAAAAAAGCTATGCAGACTTAGTTGCTCTATGTCAATTCTTACCTGGTCCAGCAAGTAGCCAGGTCGGGATCGGAATCGGAGTCATGCGGGCTGGAGTTCTTGGTGGCATCATTTCTTTTATTGGATTTACACTCCCTTCAGTTATTGCACTTATTATCTTTGCACTCGTTTTACAAGGGTTTAATATTAGTGATGCTGGTTGGCTACACGGACTAAAGCTGGTTGCAGTCGCAGTTGTTGCCCATGCTATTTTAGGTATGTCCCAAAAATTGACTCCAGACTTAAAAAGAAAAGCAATTGCTTTATTTGCACTAGTGGCAACGCTGCTTTGGCAAACAGCCTATATTCAAGTAGCAGTTATTTTAATAGCTGCAATTATCGGATTTGCCCTTTATAAACATCATAAAAGTGAAGAAGAATCGACCATAAGTTTTCCAGTTTCTCGTCGCTTTGCAATAATCTGCTTAATCTTATTTTTTGGATTATTGATTCTACTACCTATCTTAAGTGAAATGACTTCAGTTAGTTGGATCGCAATGTTTGATAGCTTTTATCGTTCTGGTGCATTAGTATTCGGTGGAGGACATGTTGTTTTACCTTTGCTTGAGAAAGAATTTGTTCCAACTGGGTGGTTAAGCGAGGAAGCCTTTCTGACTGGCTATGGTGCTACCCAAGCAGTCCCTGGTCCATTATTTACATTTGCTGCGTATATTGGCGCAGTTATAAATGGCTGGCAAGGCGGATTATTAGCTACACTAGCAATATTCTTACCAGCATTTCTGCTTATTTTAGGTACATTACCTTTTTGGACAATTTTAAGTAAGAACCCTGCAATGAAAGGAGCATTAATGGGCGTAAATGCAGCAGTTGTAGGGATCTTAATTGCAGCATTTTATCACCCTATATGGACAAGCTCAATTTTAGATCCAATCGATTTTGCTTTTGCTGCAATTTTGTTCAGCATGCTTGTTTTTTGGAAGCTTCCACCTTGGATAATTGTAGCATCTGGTGCTGTTGGTGGTTGGCTGCTTTCATTCATTAATATGTAATTTGGTTGCTCAGATGATTAATCGAAAATATCAACTTCCGATAGACTGTCTTTTATTGGTATTTACTAATAAAGACAGTCTTTTTTTAGTCTTTTCAAACCCTCTCAACTAATACCTTTGCAAATTATGATTATATTTACATTTATTTAACAAAACAAGAACCTTGCCTTTACCTAGTCTTAATAATAAATCAATAGACTAGTAACTACAGGAGGTAAGTAGCAAAAGTAAATGTACATACCCTTTCCATTTTTCACTATTCAAGATCAAAACTGAAACTTCACCATTTCTAGGAGGGAACTAAACATGATCACAATCAAAAAAACATTCAGCTTTGTAATCATTTTTTTATTTTTAGTAGCTTGTAGTAGTAATGATTCAGAACCAACAGGGGCTGATGAAGGAACTGAAAACAACGAGCAAACAGCAATTGAAGGAGATTTATCTTTTTATACTTCACAGCCTGACGAAGATGCTCAAAAACTTGTAGATGCCTTTAAAGGAAAATTCCCTGATGTAAATGTAGAGATTTTCCGCTCTGGCACTGAAGAAGTAATAAGTAAAATCCAAGCAGAAAATCAAGCTGGTGAAGTACAAGCTGATGTTCTATTAGTAGCAGATGCTGTAACATTTGAGAATTTAAAAAGCGAAGACCTATTGTTATCTTATAAATCCGAAGAAACAAGTGAGATTCCAGAAACTTTTGTAGATAAAGATGGAATGTATACAGGAACAAAAGTTATGGCAACGGTTTTAGCGGTAAATACAGAAAAGGTTACAGACTTACCAGATTCATGGAATGTTCTAACTACTGAAGAAGCTAAGGGACAAAGTATTATGCCTAGCCCATTATACTCTGGTGCTGCTGCTTATAACCTAGGTGTTTTTACTAGGAATGACGAATTCAATTGGGATTTTTATGAGAAATTAAAAGAAAATGAAGTAATGATAACAGAAGGAAACGGTGCTGTTCAACAAGCTGTAGCAGCTGGAGAAAAATCATATGGAATGGTTGTTGACTTTATTATCGCTCGTGCAAAAGCTGAAGGATCACCAATCGATCTTATTTACCCTAAAGAAGGTGTACCGGTTATTACTGAACCTATTGCAATTATGAAAAATACTAGTAATGAAACTGCTGCGAAGGCATTCGTAGACTTCGTACTTTCTGAAGAAGGGCAAAAACTAGCAGCAGAAATAGGCTATACACCTATTCGTAAAGGGGTAGATGCTCCTGAAGGACTTAAATCGATTGAAGAAATGGACGTTTTAGAAGCAGAATTATCCGATTTATATCAAGCACGTGAAACAGATAAAGAAGAGTTCAACAGCATGTTTGGTGATCAATAGAATGAAATGAGGCGTCAAGAATGGTTCGTTCAGCAACAAATACGGGGAATCGTCTTATTATGTATTCCCCTTCTTTTTTGAAAATAATTGGTTTTATTGTCGTTATACTTATCTTTTTCATCCCAATTGTTAGGCTACTATTTTTAAGCTTCACATCTGAAGGCGGCTTGAGCTTAGAACACTATTATGAGGTTTTACATAGTCCTGTGACATGGAGAACACTCTTTAATACCCTTATAATCGTTACCGGATCTACGATTCTTTCAGTTGTACTAGGTTTGCTAACAGCCTGGTTGGTCGCTTATACAAATATCCAAAATAAAAAGCTATTGCAGGCTTTTATTTTTTTACCCTTTGTCATTCCATCCTACATAACAACATTAGCATGGACGCAATTTATGGGGGTCAATGGACCAGTAGCTTTACTACTAAATAGCCTTCCTGGCAACTTAGAACCTATGAATTTATATAGTCTTACAGGAATAATTCTAGTAATGGGATTTTCTCATTACCCTTTAGTGTATTTACTAACAATTAGTGTACTCAGAAAAATCCCAAGAGAACTTGAGATGGCAGCTAAAGTTTCTGGTGGTTCGAGATTCACTTCATTTCGAAAAGTCACGATGCCACTAGCACTTCCAGGGATTGCAAGTGGTGGGTTATTAGCCTTTCTTGCAAGCCTTGATAACTTTGGAATCCCCGCTTTTTTAGGAATTCCCGCTAATATCCGTGTTCTAAGCACCTATATTTATGAACAAATCATTGGATTCGGCCCATCAGCTTTTGCAAAAGGAGCTACACTTTCTGTTATTTTAGGGATTTTCGCGATCATCGGAACGCTTATTCAATGGCTGCTGCTTAGACGTTCAAAGCAATTTGAAACATCCAGAGAAGACCATGAACCTCGCATCATTCTATCTACGAAAAAAAGAGTAATAATTGAAAGTGGGTTATGGTTTTTCTTAATTTCAACAAGTCTTGTCCCTCTTTTATCTATGACTTCTACATCATTAATAAAAGCATACGGATTAGACTTTTCATTACAAAATATTAGTTTTAAACATTATGAATTTATTCTATTTTCTAGCACCAAATCACAAGAAGCTATTCAAAACAGCCTAAAACTTGCGTCAATTATCACACTAGTAGGCTTATTCATTGGTACATTTATTGCCTATTTACGTGTTAGACAGCCTTCCTTTTTCAATAAAACGATAGAAGGTATGATTAGTATTCCATATGCACTTCCTGGGACTGTTTTGGCATTAGCTATGATCTTCACATGGTTAGAACCTTTACCTGGCTGGAATCCTGGTCTATATGGGTCAATTTGGATTATGTATATCGCTTATTTCACAAGGTTTCTCATTCTGCAAATTAGAGGAAGTGTAACATCTCTTTTACAGATCGATGTATCAATGGAAGATGCAGCAAGGACAAGTGGAGCTTCTTCTTATATTAAGTGGAGGAAGATTCTAATTCCACTCATATTACCAGGTGTATTAAGTGGGGCATTTCTTGTATTTCTGACTGCCTTAACTGAACTTACTGTATCGTCCCTATTATGGTCTAGTGGTTCAGAAACAATTGGCCTCGTGATTTTTAATTTTGAACAGGCCGGATACACAACACATTCAACCGCCTTTTCGACGATTATTTTATTACTTATCCTCGTAGGATTTTTAGCTATTTTCCTCATTCAAAAGCTTTGGGAAAGAAAGGTGTTTCATAATGGCAACAGAGATTAAAAATATAACTAAGTTTTTCGGGAAAACACAAGCATTAAAAACAATAAATTTATCGATTAAAGATGGTGAATTTATCGCAATACTCGGACCCTCTGGATGTGGAAAAACAACATTACTTAAACTTTTGGCAGGATTTGATTCACCAACTGATGGGATTATTATGATTGATCATCAAAATGTAAGTGAGAAAAACAATTCAACACCTCCAGAGAAACGTAATATTGGTATGGTATTCCAGTCATTTGCATTATGGCCGCATATGACCGTGAAGGATCATATAAAATTCCCTTTGCTTCACCATCAATTTTTAGCAAACGATCTAAAAAACAACATTGAAAAGAGAATTGATGAGGTATTAAACACTGTTGAGCTACAAACTTATGCAAATAGAATGCCACATGAATTATCGGGTGGTCAAAAACAGCGGGTTGCATTAGCAAGAGCAATTGCTCCAAAACCAGCCCTGCTTCTAATGGATGAGCCTTTAAGCAGTTTAGATGCAGAATTAAGAATGGAAATGAGAAGAGAAATCCAAAGTCTCCATAGAATGACTGGAGCCACAATTGTTTATGTGACACATGATCAAGAAGAAGCCCTTGCGATGGCAAATCGAATTGTTGTCATGAACAATGGACAAATTCAACAAGTAGGCACTCCAAGAGAAATTTACCGTCATCCGAACACTGAATTTGTAGCCAAATTTGTAGGTAAGGCAAATCTTATTCATGGAAAATGGTTGAATGAGGTTACATTCAAGCCCAATTCAATAACGATCCAATCAAATTGGATGAATATTGAAGTCTCAGCAGATTTAAGAGCTAAAAATCTTTGTCCAATTAGGCCAGAGCAATTTTCTTTATCCTATACAGGCGAAGGCATTGAAGGGGAAATTATCAATGTCCAATTTCAAGGAAAGGAAATCCATTATACTGTAAATATCGGTACTGACCTCATCGCCATTCATGAGGATTCTCAAAATAAACCTTTTTATATTGGTGATAAGGTATACATTAATTTGAACCAGAGAAAAAACGCACCCTCCCTAGTCACTATATAACGAAGACATGCGCTTGTAGATCCTGTGAAAACTAGACAGATCTACAAGCTTTTTTGTCCCATAAAAACCAATAGAGATCGATCCCTGAACATCTATTTTTTACTTTTAATCTAATATTCTCATAATTCACTTGAATTTTTTCCTGCTAATGACAATAATATGACTATTAGAGTATTTCGAGGATCGAAACAACTATTTACTACGAGGGAGAAGAATATACTATGTCAACTGCTTCTATTTCAAAGCAACCTGCACCCTATCAAAAAGATACAGGAACTGTCTATAATATATTATTCATTATTGGCCTCTGTCATCTTTTAAACGATAGCATCCAATCGGTTATTCCTGCGATGTTCCCAATTTTAGAAAAATCAATGGGCCTTACCTTTACCCAGCTTGGTCTGATCGGATTTGCGCTAAATATGGTATCCTCTGTCATGCAACCAGTTGTAGGACTGTATACTGATAAACGTCCAATGCCATACGCTCTTCCGATCGGATTAACATGCAGTATGCTCGGTGTTTTAGGATTGGCATTTGCACCATCCTTTTTAACAATCCTGCTTTCCGTTGTATTTATTGGTTTAGGGTCAGCGGTTTTTCACCCAGAGGGTTCGCGAGTGGCCTATATGGCTGCAGGCAAACGGCGCGGCTTGGCACAATCCATTTACCAGGTTGGGGGTAACAGTGGTCAGGCACTCGCCCCAATTATTACGGCACTAATTCTTGTACCACTTGGTCAATTTGGTGCGATCTGGTTTACGATTGTAGCAGCACTTGCAGTTGCTTTTTTGATTTATATCGCAAACTGGTATTCTAGCAAATTAAATGATATAAAACCTACTACTAAATCAAAACCAAAAGCCCAAGTGAAAAATCAATCATTTTCTAAAGCGATTAGGAATGCACTATTAATCATTATTTTACTTATTTTTGCTCGTTCTTGGTATGTAAGTGCTATATCAAACTTTTATACATTTTATGCAATCGAAAAATATGACTTAACAATTGCCGGATCACAAGTTTATATTTTTTGCTTTTTATTAATGGGTGCCGTCGGAACATTTTTTGGTGGACCATTAGCTGATAAATTCGGGAAACTAAACGTCATTATTGTTTCCTTACTTGCAACAGCACCACTCACTTTATTATTACCATTTGTCGGTTCTACTTTATCTCTTATTGTCTTAGCACTTATTGGATTAATTTTAATGTCAAGCTTTTCGGTAACAGTTGTTTACGCTCAAGAACTTGTTCCTGGAAAAATTGGTACAATGTCAGGACTAACAGTAGGGCTAGCCTTCGGTATGGGAGCAATTGGCTCGGTTGCGTTAGGCGCTATGATTGATTTTATCGGCTTAACACCTACTATGATTGGTGTCGCACTATTACCTTTAATTGGAATTCTAGCGTTTTTATTACCCACAGATAGAAAATTATATGAGTGGCAACAAGAGAAATAATAGAATAATAGGAAAAAATTTCCGGAAAATTTAATCTATTTGTAACCTACACAACCCCCTTTCTATGTTATAACTATTAAGACGAGAAAGGGGTTGCTTTATGCGAGCTTTAAAGCGAACGCTTGCCACACTTGGTATCCTTCTATTATCTTTACCTATTTCTTATGTGGCAAACGCAGAATCTACTAAAGACACTTTACATAGTGCTGAAGAACAGCTAGAGCAGAATCAACAAACCATTCTTCAAAAGGAAAAAGAACAGCAAGCTGTTCATGAAGAAGTTAAAAGCATTCAAGAAAATGTACAAGCTTTAGAAAGTGAAATTTCACAAAATCAACAAAGCTTGGCACAAGTGGAAGGTAAAATTAAAGAAATTCAACAAATCATCCAACAAAAAAAAGAAGAGATTGTTCTCTTACAAGACAAGGTGTATGCGCGTGAAGGAATTATGGAAAAGCGTCTAGTCGCTCTCCAACACCACGACCATACAACAATTGTGATTGAAACACTTATCAACTCTGAAAATATCGGAAATTTCTTTGAACGTATTGGCGCAGTTACTACACTATTAAATGCCGATAAAAAAATATTAGCTGAACAAGAAGCTGACTTAAAGCAAATTGAGGAAGATAAACAAGAAATCGATAAACAAGAACAACTCCTTATTAGTCAGCAAGCAGACCTTGAAACCCAAAAGGCAAACCTTGAAGAAAATCGTGTGAAAAGAAATCAAGCACTAGTTGCGATGCAGGATAAATATACAAAGCTAGCATCTGAAATTAGTCTTGCCGAACAGAAAAAAAATAATATCCAATCACAAATAAAAACGATTCAATCTCAGATTGAAAAAGAGGAAGCTGCTGCAAAAGCAAGAGCAATTGAGCTTGCTAAAGCTAAAAAGGCGAAAGAAGAAGTTGCTGCTGTAGAAGTAGCTGTTGCACCTCCTCCTTCAACTAAAAATAAATCTAATTCTAATTCTACATCTACTTCTAACAAAAGTGAAACACCTAAGACAAATAATAAAGAAATGTACGTTACTGCAACAGCCTATAGCCACGAGGATACCAAAAGCGATCTAACCTATTTAGGTTATAATATTAAAAAGAATCCTAACATGAAGCTTATTGCTGTTGACCCTGGTGTAATTCCACTTGGATCAAAAGTTTGGGTAGAAGGTTATGGCACTGCTATTGCTGGTGATACTGGTGGTGCAATTATTGGCCATAAAATCGATGTATTAATGCCTTCAAGCGCACACGCAAAGCAATGGGGACGTAAAACAGTAAAAATTATTATCTTAGATTAAATTCACAGATTTTCAAATAAAGAATATATGTAACGAAAGGATAGATAAACCAGATTACATCTGGCTTATCTATCCTTTTGTTGTTTAGGAACAAAAGCGCAAGCGCCTTGAACAGCCTCAGGCAAATAAGATGATTTAGAATAGAAGGCGTTCTTTGCCTTCAATTCTAAATTAGCTAGACCCTAGAGGGGCTAGGCGCTGGAGCTGGATGTCGTGCGTTTATCCACAGTTCAAGAATTTTATAATTTTTTTAAAACGATAAAAAACAAGTTCGCAATTTTTCACCTAGGAATAGTTTTTGCCCATATACGTTATCTTAAGAGTATCCATTTAAAAGGAGATGATAACATGGATAGAAGAAACCTACATTCTGAGGTAACTCCTCACCCTGATGGAAAAAAGGAATCGATTATCAATGATTCACTAGCTACAGCTGGTTCACAAATGGGAATAAAACTTGATGCTGATCCAGAGCTAACTCAAGAAAAGAACCCGTTTGATCATCAATTTAAACCAAATCCAGATATGGCTCCATTTAAAAAGCTAATGAGCGGTAAAAAAGTGGAAGAATAAAGCGAGGTGATGACTGAATGTCAGATTGGAATGAACAAGCTGCACCTAATAACAATTTACCAGCTAAAAGTATTCGCTCCTCAAAGATGCTATTAAGTAGGCAGAATACTTTTAAAAGTAGATCATTAAAAAGTTCTACTGAAGACAAAAGATAAAATCTACAAAAGGCTGATTCATTATGATCATCAGCCTCTATCATTTTGTTTAAACTGGTAAAACAATATCAATTACGGTTCCTTTCCCAACTTCACTTGAAATACTCATCTTACCTTTGTGATTTTCGATAATATTGAAACTAATCATAAGCCCCAACCCTGTTCCATTTTCCTTCGTTGAATAAAATTGTTTACCCAATCGCTCAAGTTCTTCCTCTGGAATCCCATTCCCTTGGTCAATAAAAGAGATGTGAACATCATTATTTAACCTCTTAACCTTTATGTACATTTTTCCTTCTATTTGCATTGCTTCAATTCCATTTTTCAAAATATTAATAAACACTTGCTTTAATTTATTCTCTTCACAGCTAATATTTAACTGTTGCACTTCATCATCGATCTCAGTTATGATCTCAATGTTGTATAAGATTGCCTGTGTATTAACAATTGTTACGACAGTCTTTATTAACGATAAAAGATGACTGGGTTGAAAAACCATCTCCTTAGGCTTGGACAAAAGCAGTAATTCTCCTACAATTAAATTAATTCGATTAATTTCTGACAGCATGATATTATTGTATATCTCTCTATTTTCCTTTGTACCTATAGAAAGCTGTAAAAAACCTTTTAAGCTTGTTAAGGGATTTCGAATTTCGTGAGCAATACCTGCAGCAAGCTCCCCAAGAACTGAAAGCTGTTCAGAATGCTGGAGCTTCTTCTCACTTTCAATATATTCACTAATATCCTTTATTACATAGCATATTCTTCCATCCAGTTCATTAGTGCGGTCACCGCTAAGGAGTTCTATATCGAGTACTCTGCCATTCATGCAATTTATTTTCCCTTTTATACTTAACTGAGCATGTTGAAAATCTTGGACATGTAAAGATTTATGTCCTCTTTCTCGAAACGTTATAAACTCATTAACAGCTCTTCCAATTAATTCATTTTTATTTTTTGCACCAATCATTAATACTGTAGCTGTATTTAAATCTAGAAGTTTCTCATTGTCTGTTATTATGACAGGCAATGGGATATCATCTATGATCACTTTCTGCGCGGTCTTAGACCTTTGTCTATTTATATCAAGAATAAGAACCAATTGTATAACCATGATAATGACAATCAAGATTGCAATAGAAATTCGGATTTGAAGTAATAAACCTACTATACCTATCAATCCAGTCAAGCAAGTTGAAAAAATCAGAAACTTATTTTGATCCTGAAGCAATTTTCCTAATAGCATAAAGTACCTCCTAGGTTCGTCTAATTAAGAACATGACTTACTATATAAAATATGCGATCTTTGCTTGCTTCGAGATGGGATCGAAGGCTTGGTCCTCCTCTCTAGACGATTAATTATTTTTAATAAAAAAGGCCTAACCTCTGATTAATGTCAGAGGCTAGGCCATATGTGACTTTCATCATTTTAAAAATGACTTATTCACATTATTTACCTATTATGTATAATAAAGCCCATTAAGGATTTATCTTCTTTAAGATTCCAATCAATAAAAATATCAACAACACTTTGTTTAAACATTTCATCAAATCTACCCTCACGATGAAAATACTTCTTTTCAAGTTCATCCTTTGCCAATCTTAGTTCTTCATCAAATCCTTTCGCAATGAGAGCCTTTTCGATTGGAACTAAGATTCCTTTTCTCTCTACTAGTAGAATCTGTCTAGATATAGGATAAAGAATGATTCGATCAGGTATCTTTTGAACAAGGGCACTGAGTCTAGAAATCTCGGCTTCAAACACATTAGTGTCTAGCTGGATGTGTTCATTTTCTTGATTTATTGGATTATTTAAGACGAACATTAAGATCCCTGAATTATTCGGGATATTCCAATCGTGGTAGAAATCGCAAACTTCTGATTGAATCGTTACTTGAATGACACCCTTTAATTCTTCTAATACAGACTTAATAATAGCAATTCTAATTAGATCTATCATATCATTTTTACCTTGGCTTAATAAAACTTCTTCCATCGGCGACAGAAATCCACGGATATAGATCACTAAATGATTTTGGTTTACTGTAGCCTGACACGATTGAGGTCCTCTTCCGAACTTTTGCCTTAGCAATTTGCTCGTGTACCCGCTAATATAACTTAATTGGTCCTGAATTTGCATAGAAACACTTCTTTCAAATACGGGAACTGAAAATAATTAATGCCTATAAAACATTAACCTTGTTTATGGTATCACAGGAACTTATTTACAGTAAAGTGATATATGTCCCTATTTTACGTCAATTTATGCCGTTTCCCTTTTTATAGTAAGTGTTTCTATAACTTAGTTTTTTTATAATGTTTTTAAAGAAAATTTTTTCATCCAAAAACAATCACCTTTGAACTATCATTACTAGTCTTGATGATATAGCATTTGTCATTTCACATAAAAAATGATTGTACCGCGATCATGTTCATAGTCCATTATGGTAAAGATATCTTCAATAGAAGCATTTAAACATGTTTCAAACAAGCGTTTGTTTTTTCTATAAGTCTTTTTAACCTCATTACTCCAATCAATCAGTAAATCAACGTACCCTTTCGTATAGAGGACATGTTCAATTCGCGACTTAAAACCGGAGTATTCTATATAATAGATTGAAGGTGTGGCATTCACAATATTTATTTGATCTGGCAGCTTATGTACCTCTGAACATATTTTTTGAATTTCACTATACATTTGATCACATTTTAGAGTAAATTTGTTTAAATTAAGTGTCGAATCTTTTTCTAATAACAAGATTCCAGTATTATTATAAAAATCCCAATCATGCTGTATTGAAGTAAAAACAATCCCCAATACTTTCTTTATTTCATCCTTTATCTCGTCAAAAATTGATTCGAAAACTACTGAACGTGTTTTATAAGCTAAGTGAAGTTCATTCTTTTCAAATAAAACCTCTTCAGCTGGTGTAATAAAATGCTTCATATAAATAAACATTTTATCGTTTGTGAGCGATGTAAAGCAGGTTGCTGGTCCCTTACCGAAATTTCTTTTTAAAACCTTACTAATATAACTGTTTAAATATGTGATATCTTCATGATTGTTCCTCGTTTTTATCATATATCCAATTCCCCCAATCCTATCAACCAGAATACAGGACACAATTCTAAGTGCATTTTAGCCTTTAGATAGCTTCCTAAGAAAGCAAAAATGGCCTAACCTCAAAAGATGAAGTTAGGCCACGGATAGACTTATTTTAATTCTTCCATTTACCAATGTATTATTTGATTTATATAGTTACATAGATATTGAATGTCCTATTATTGTATAAATAGATTGATTAGCAAAAATTAATGACTGCTAGACATTAATCGACATTATTTTATCACATTTCACTATTGAAAACAAATGTCAGTTTTGTTAATGGGAGCTATCAATTAGGGCATTTAAGAATGTGTAATCCAAACCTAACATTTTAATAATACCCTTTTAAAAAAACACGAAACTTAAATTTATGAGTGACTTTTAATTAATTGAAAAATTTCTTCCTTTGTTGGCAAAGCAGAGATGGCTCCCTTACCAGTGGTCGTTAAAGCACCACTCGCATTAGCATATGAAAGAATATCCTGATTTTCTTCCTGTAAGATTGTACTTAATCGAAACACAGTTGCATTTTTCTCTAATAATTTATATAAAAAGCCTCCGATAAATGCATCACCTGCTCCTGTTGTATCTTGTACAGAAACACGATAGCCAGATGAACAATAGCGTTCTCCATTGACATAAAGATCTGCACCTTCAGAGCCTCTAGTAAAAATAACTCCTTTTACATCTCCCACAAATAATGATTGAATGGCTTCTGTTTCATCATTCAATCCCGTAATAAACGCTAACTCTTCATCTGAAATTTTTACAATATGTGCCTCAGGAATAAACTGAAGAATCGTTTTACGACAATCTTCTGGATCCTCCCATAATGGTAATCGGACATTTGGATCAAAGCTAATGATTGCACCTTTATCTTTGGCGGAACGAATAGCCTTTATGTGAGCTTGCTTCATAGGGCTTTCTACTAAATCAACCGAACAAAAGTGAAGAATATCTCCAGCATCAAACCAGTTCGCGTCAATCTCATCCTCATTTAAGAGTAAGTCTGCAGAAGGCTTTCGATAAAAGGAAAAGTCCCTTTCCCCATCCTCTTTCAATGATACAAAAGCTAATGCAGTGTTTGCTTCGTTTGTTCTGAGTACATGTTCAGTACTTACACCAACATTGTTTAATGTCTCTACTAAAAAATCACCAAAGCCATCGATACCAAGCTTTGTAATCATAGAAGCTTTTCCCCCAGCCTTTGCCACTGCTGCTGCAACATTGGCAGGTGCTCCACCTGGTGCTCGTTCAAACGAAACCACATCTTTTAACGCCTTACCTTTTTGTGCCGGAATAAAATCTATTAACACTTCTCCAATCGAAAATAACTTTGCCATTACCATTCACCTCTCCTTTATAAATCCCATTTTTCAGCAATGAAGTTGCACTACCCCCATCAGCCTCAACAAGTGACATCCCGTTAATAAACAAGTCTTGTACTGTTAATAGGTTGTTGATCCCCAATCAGTAACCACCAGCAACAATCATACCAATGATATTTGTCTTTTTCTCTTTTAAACTACGTACAAATGTATTTAGGAGATAACTGGTCTCTTTAATTACTCGCTCAAGTTTTCATCTTGTAGCTACGCCAACAGATCAAACCGTTCAAGTTCCTTGAAACTGTACTTTTCGCCACTCCTGCAGGCTTCTAGATCTCTCAAATTGTCATTTCTTTTACAACTTCACTTTTATATGCTTGTTATCAAGTATACACGAAATAGATTTTAGAATAACAGATGTTCGTGTCCTTTTTTAAATATAGATTCATGAAAATAAAGACGCAAGGTAACAAAACCAAGCGTCTTAACTTCAACTTTATATCATTTTAGTCTTTTTACACTGGAACAGCTACAAAAAACTCATTATAAAGTGCTTGTACAGCACGTTTTTCCTGAGGCTCTTTAACTCCAAACATCATACTTACCTCTGAAGAGCCTTGATTGATCATTTCTATGTTTACTCCTGCGTCTGCAAGTGCTTTGGAAGCTCGGGCTGTTGTACCCACATTGTGGCGCATTCCTTCTCCAACGACCATAATAAGTGCTAAGTTATGCTCAATAATGACTTCATCTGCTTGTAATTCTGTCATAATCCGTTCAATTATTGATTCTTCAATCCTGTTATCCATTTGATTTTGTCTTAAAATAACAGTTATGTCATCAATTCCAGAAGGTACATGCTCATACGTCAAACCATTATCCTCTAAAATTTGTAGGAGTTTTCGACCAAAGCCGATTTCTCTATTCATTAAGTATTTGCTTACATAAATACTGCAAAAGCCTTCGTCACTAGCAATTCCAATGACAGGACCGTTCGAATTTGCGCGTTCATTTACAATTAGTGTTCCTTTTGCAGATGGATTATTTGTATTCTTTACATTCACTGGGATTCCGGCACGGAATGCTGGAATAAGGGCTTCATCATGAAAGACTGAAAAACCAGCGTAGGAAAGCTCTCGCATTTCGCGATATGTTAGCTCACTGATTTCCTTTGGATTCTGCACAATCGTAGGATTTACTGAGTAAACAGCGTCTACATCTGTAAAATTTTCATATAAATCAGCTTTAATTCCATTAGCAAGAATTGAACCCGTAATATCAGATCCGCTCCGTGAGAAAGTTAAAACTTCTCCACTTTTACTGTAGCCAAAAAATCCTGGAAAGACGATAATTCCTGATCGGTCACGTAGCTTATATAAATTCTCATAGGATTCAGGTAAGACTTGTGCGTTACCTGGTTCATCAGATACTAACAAACCAGCTTCCTTTGGACTAACATACTGTGCGTCTACACCGCTATGCTGAAAATAAGCAGCAATGAGCTTTGCGTTATTATCCTCACCACTTGCCTTTACTGCATCTAAATAGCTTTCTGGTTTGCTTTTATCACCATTAAGTAAATTCTTTAAATCACTTGAAATCGTCTCAACAACTTCTAAAGAAATCCCTAATTCCTTAGCAATACTTGCATATCTATCAATGATGACTTCAAAAACTTCCCCAGCCTCTTCATTTGCTAAGTACTTCTCCGCACATTCTATTAATAAATCTGTAACTTTAATATCATCTGAATAACGTTTCCCTGGAGCAGAGACAACGACTACCTTTCTTTCCGGGTCTGATACTACGATTTGTAAAACCTTTTTAAGTTGTTCTCCAGATGCTAAAGAAGAACCCCCAAACTTTACGACCTTCATTTCCACAACTCCTACTATTTAAAATTTTCAGTCAAATTTTAGTTTTTATTATCTCTTGTTTTCACTAAATAATCAAGGGTTTTCTTCCAGAGAAACACATTTGTATTTTTATAAAGGACATTAGAACAGCGCAAGCGCCTTGATCAGACTAAGGCAGGCATAAGAGGCTCAGGAATAGAAGACGTTCTTTGTCTTCAATTCCTGAGTGGCTGTAGACCTAAGAGGGTCTAGGCGCTGGAGCTAGACACCAAAACTGAGTAAGAAAAGTTATAAATTCTGATATTAGAACAAATTGGAGACTAACCTCTCTAGTCTCCTTTTTCCTCTTTTAAGTATGTGCTATCTCCTTATAATAATAAGTAAAAATTCGAATTAGAAAAGCGCAAGCGCCTTGTTCAGCCTCAGGCAAATAAGGCGATTTGGAATAGAAGGTGTTCTTTGCATTCAATTCCAAATTGACTTATGACCTCGAGGGGCTAGGCGCTCGAGCTAGACACCAAAACTAAGTACAAAATTTTATACTTTCTTATCTTTTTATAAAACCTTACTCAAAAAGGCTTTTGTTCTTTCTTGTTGCGGTTGATCAAATAACTGTTGTGGTTGATTTTCCTCTACAATATAACCACCATCCATAAAAATAACACGATCCCCCACTTCTTTTGCAAAACCCATTTCATGCGTGACGACCACCATTGTCATTCCCTCTCTAGCAAGCTGCTTCATAACCTCTAATACCTCACCGACCATTTCTGGGTCTAAAGCTGATGTTGGCTCATCAAATAACATGATTTTTGGTTCCATTGCCAAAGCTCTCGCGATGGCTACCCGTTGTTTTTGTCCGCCTGATAATGAATTTGGATAGGCATAGGCCTTTTCCTCTAATCCTACCTTACGAAGCAGTGATAAGCCATTTTCCTTCGCTTGCTCTGCATTCAGTTTCTTCACTTTAATCGGGGCTAAAATAATATTTTCAAGAACAGTCTTATGTGGAAATAGATTAAATTGTTGAAAGACCATTCCAACATCCTCACGAATCTTATTTATATTTGTTTGTTTATCCGTAAGGTCGATTCCATTGATGATAACTTGACCACCTGTAATCGATTCAAGTAAATTAAGACAACGTAAAAACGTTGATTTTCCAGATCCAGAGGGTCCAATAACAACAACAACCTCTTGAGGTTTAATTTCTACATTGATATCCTTTAGGACTTCATTTGCTCCAAATGACTTTTTCAATCGTTTTACGGTTATCATTCAGTCTTCAGCCTTCTTTCAAGTAAATTAAGCAGGAAGCTTAGTGATAGAGTTAGTACTAAATAGATCAGTGCAACCGTAATATATGGCTCCCATACACGGTAATATTGACTTGACATTGCTCGTCCCCAATACATGATTTCTGGTGCTGCAACAACAGATATCAAAGATGAGTCTTTTATTAGAACGATAAACTCATTCCCAAATGGAGGAATCATACGTTTAATCGCTTGAGGTAAGATAACATGTGTCATTGCTTGAACATGATTCATCCCCAGTGAACGCGCTGCTTCCATCTGCCCGCGATCAATCGATTGAATTCCACCTCTAAAAATTTCAGCAATATAAGCTGCTGCGTTTAATGAAAGCGCGATAATCCCTGCAGCTATTCCATTTGTTTCACCAGTAAATAATGGCACCACACCAAAGTGGACAATTAAAATTTGAACAAATAATGGTGTTCCTCGAAAGAAAATAATGTACCATTTAAAAGGAAGCGCTAGCAATTTGTTATTCAGCATTTTACCAAGACCAATCCCAAGTCCAAGAACCATGCCTATGATAATCCCTGCAAGAGATAAACCTATCGTTAATAATGTCCCTTTAAGTAAAAACGGAGCATATTCAATAATAATATCAAAGCGAAAGTCCATTTAATCTCCTCCTCATACGAAAAGCGAAAGCACCTTGAATCAGCTCTGAAAAAATAAAACACTCATCAATTGAAGATGTCTTTACCATCAATTCATGAGTGGCTTATGACCCGGGTGAGCTAGGCGCTGGAGCTAAACACAAGAAATAATTTTCAAAAATCATCAATTCCTTACTTTAAGGAAAAAAATTGCGTAGCACCTTATTAAGGATGGTACGCAATTTATATTATCCTTTATTGCTGTGCCTTTAAGTTTTCAACATCTGGATCAGAACCAAACCATTCATTGTATATTTCTGTATATTTTCCATTATCTAATACTTGATTAATAGCCTCATCGAATTCTGCTTTCAATTTGCTTCCTTTAGGAAACATTAATCCGTAGTATTCTGCATCAAAACTATCTTCATCTTCAACAACAATTAATTTTTTGTCAGGATTATTTTTAACATATTCTTCAACTACAGTATTATCTGCAACCACTGCATCTGCTCCACCACTATTAAGCTCCATTATTGCTAGATTATTATTTTCAAATTTTTTAACTTTAGGATTATTCTCTCCTACAATACTATCAACAGCTTCTTGACCAGTTGTTCCTGTTTGAACAGCAATTACTTTGTCCTTTAAATCGGCCGCAGTCTTAATATCACTACCTTCAGGCACTAGAATTTTGTTTGTTGATAAGAAATATGGTACAGAAAAGTCATATGTTTGCTTACGGTCATCATTTATTGTTATTGCAGATAAACCTATATCTGCTATCTCATCTTTTACCTCTACGAATAATGGATCCCAACCTACATTTACTACTTCGACTTCATAACCAGCTTCTTTTGCAACAGCTTGAATAAAATCAATATCAAAGCCTACGACTTCTCCCTTATCTTGGTATTCAAATGGTGCATAATTTGCTTCTGTTGCAACTCTTAGTACCTTTTTCTCTTCTTTAGAATCGCTTCCCTCTCCACCTGAAGTCTCCTGACTTGTTCCACAAGCAGATAAAATCATCATAAATGCAAGTACCAATACAAATGTAAACAATCCTTTTTTCAAACTAATTTCCCCCTTTGTTATTATTGTAATTTAATAATTCAGAAAACTATAATTGCTATGTACCCTTACTCTGATTCATAGTAAACAACTTTTCATTTATTACATTTGTTATCATGTGTCATGATATAACATATGCTTGTATGAAGTATATCAGTATATGTATTTAAATACAATATAATGTATAAAAATCTTTTATTAGAATAGGGTTTATTTTCAATCTATTATTTAAAAACTTCAACTTTCCCTCTAATTTTAAGAATTTGTAGAAAACTGTCAATCTATTTGTGAGTAAACCTGACGCTAATTTTTATCAAATAATAAAAAACCAATGTTATAAAATCACTAATATTTATGCACGTTAAAGATGTATATTCCATAGTTTACTAGGAGCTAGATGACAAAGCGCTTATTCACAGTACTAGATTTTTATAGTTTCCTGCTTCATTCAAAAAGGCTGCTGGCTAAAATGCCAACAACCTCTTTTGCGTTATCTCCACAGCAAATTTACTGCTAGATATCCGATAATCCCTGTTTATTTTGTCTTATAATACGTAAGTGCCAGTGCAAACGCAAGTACTGTACCTTTTACAATATCCATTGCATAATATGGTACTGACATCATAACTAAGCCATTTTGAAGAATCCCAATTAACACTGCTCCAATAAATGTACCAAACGCATTTGGTTTTCCCGCCCCTAATACTGAGAAACCAATAAATGCTGCAGCAACTGAGTCCATTAAGTATGGAGAACCAGCATTAATTTCTGCTGTCATAACACGAGAAGCTAGAACGATTCCACCAATTGATGCAAAAAGAGCAGATAATAGATATGCAGCTATCTTATACTTATTAACTGGAATACCTGATAATCTTGCCGCTTCGATATTTCCACCAATCACATACATATATCTCCCATGCTTTGTAAAGTTCAGAAAAATGTGTACAACTACCACAACAATGACCATGATCAAAATAATCCAAGGAACCTGACCAATTTTTTCAAATATTGGGCTAATGATGCCTGTTGAAAATGTACCATCAGGCATTACCATATTTTGCGAAACAGTTGCACCCTTTGTGTATGTGAGTGCAATTCCTTGTACAATAAACATTGTCGCTAATGTAATTAGCATATCAGGAACCTTGAGTTTCACAATAATAAATGAATTTAACACTCCCACAAGTAATGATGCGACAATTGCGGAAAATATCGCAATAAACGTATTTTGAGAAAACCACACAAACATTGAAATAACAATTGCATTTGATAATGAAGCCACTGATCCAACTGACAAATCAAAACCATTTACTGATAACGAGATCGTAATTCCAATTGCGATAATCGTTACAATAGAAATAGAACGTAATATATTAATAAGATTATTGCCTTGAATAAACGTTGGATTAGATATAGCGAAAACGATAATAAGAATGAAAATTGTTAAAATCGTCCCATATTTATATAAAAATTGAAAAAGATCAAATGTCCTTTTTGAAGGATTACTCGCTTGTACAGGATTTGATTGATTCATCCTTAGTTGCCTCCTGTTGAATAAAATAATAGCTCTTCCTCATTGGTTAAGTCCGTTTCTAATTCTTTTGCAACCTGTCCATCATATAAAACATATAATCGAGTGGTAATCCCCATTATTTCTGATAACTCAGAGGAGGCATAGATAATTGCCTTTCCTCTTTGTGCCAGCTCACATATAAGCTCAAAAATATCTTTTTTCGCTCCGACATCCACGCCTTTAGTTGGTTCATCAAAGATATAAACGTCTGCATCAGCTATTAACCATTTTCCTATGGCAATTTTTTGTTGATTACCACCAGACAGATTTTGGACTCTTGCTTCTTCTGAAGGTGTTTTAATCCCTAGACTTTCAATAAGCTCTAATGCCTTTTGCTTTTCTGCCTTATGATTTAAGAAACTAAAAGGCCTTGTAAAAGCACCCAGATTTGCTGCGGTTAGATTTGTTGCAACTGACTCCATAACAAGAATTCCTTCTTTTCTTCTTTCCTCAGGTACTAATGCGATTCCTTGTTTTACTGCTTGATATGGATTTGATAAAGTTAACACCTTACCTCGTAGTTTTACCTCACCTGACTTTATTTTTGCTTCTCCGAATAAAGCTTTACATAATTCCGTTTTACCAGCTCCAACTAAGCCTGCAACCCCAACAATTTCACCCTTATGAACTGACAGAGAAATATTTCTTATTTTATCCGTATCTGAAAGAGTGTTTACTTCAAAGATCTTTTCACCAATTTGAGAGTGTTTTTTCGGGAATTGTTCTTGCAATTCCCTGCCTAGCATTTGTTCCACTACCTTACCTGTCGTGGTATCAGCAACAAACTCATGTGAAACTAACTTACCGTTCCTCATAATTGTAATTTCATCACAGATTTCAAAAATTTCTGGGAGCCGGTGGGAAATAAAGATGATTCCTACATCCTTCGCTTTAAGCTCTTGCACGATCCTGAACAACTCTTTTGTTTCTGAATGGCTAAGCGGGGCTGTTGGTTCATCTAATATAAGAAATTTACAATCTGTCGAGACTGTTCTAGCAATCAGTACCATTTGTTTTTCTGCCAAGGTTAACTCGCTAACTAATTTTTTGGAGGAAACATGAATGTTTAGGCTGTTCAAAATAACTGTTGCTTTTTTATGAAGATCCTTCCACCTTACAAATTGTCTTTTCCCCATGCCATTAACAGTATTTGATAGCATAATATTTTCCCCTACTGTTAAATTTGGTATGAGCGCAGTATCTACCTCTTGGTGAACAATTTGAATACCACAGCCTTGTGCTTCCTTTGGGGTACGGATATTTGTTTTATGATCATCAATTAAGATCTCACCAGTGTAATGGTCATAGGCACCTGATAAAACCTTCATTAACGTTGATTTCCCAGCACCATTTGCTCCAATTAGAGCATGGGTTGTACCACTTTTCATTGTAAAATCTACAGAATCTAATGCCTTCACACCAGGAAATTCGATTGAGACTTCTTTCATTTTTAATACTGTATGAATCATCATTTACCTCCTCTGATGTTAATGGAGAAAATTTTGCTATTATTCTATCAAAACCTATTTTTCATCTGTGGAGATTTCTACCAGTATATGGGGGATAAAAGCAAACACCCTCTTATACTAGACCAAGAGAGTGTTCGCTCATTTTCTTAAGAAATAGATTTTACTTTTTATAATACTCTTTTAATGTCTTCATCCATTCCTCTTCAAATGCGGTAGACTGTCCCCAACCTTCAACAGTATTTGCAAGATTTACCATATTAATAGGCTCGTCTGATTTCCCTAATACTTCACCAGAAATAAGTGATGCTTCAAGGTTATACGTTGCTGGCGTTTCTTCACCAGCTAGCTTTTTAGCTAACAATCTCATGTCAACTGCTCCAATTAACTTTGGATCAACTGCTGCCGTATATTTCCAAGAGCTACTCTTATCTTGCATTTCTTGAAGATCTGCATTCGATACATCAATACCGTAAATCTTAATTTCATCTCTACCAGCTTCTTTAATTGCACGTGCTGCACCGATTGCAAATGCATCCCATGTCGCGAAGATTGCATCAATTTCACCTTTAGGATGTTTATTAAGCATTGCTGCTACAGCATTTTGCGTTTTTACAGAAGTATCAGCTGCTGCCACTCCAAAGCGCTCAATTTCTTTAATACCAGAGTTACTAGCCAATTTCTCTTGGTAAACTTGATTACGTCTAACCATCGGAGGAAAGCCATCTACCCAAAGATACACAATATTTGCTTCACCATTAGTATCTTTAATAAGTTGGTCTAATGCTAATGTTGCAAGTGCTTCATCATCCTGAGATGTTAATGTTACATTTTCAATTTGTGCTAATTTTTCCGTTGAATCAAATGTAACAACACTTTTCCCAGCATCAACTAGTTTTTGAACCGCATTAACAGTTGCAGCGTCATCTCCGTGAGAAATAATAAATCCATCATAATCTTCTTCTAGTCCTTGTGCTATGGCATCATGAAATTTTGCCGTGTCTCCATTAGCTGTAAATACATCTACTTGAAAGCCTAATGCCTCTCCTTCTTCCTTCGCACCAGCTAAAAATTGTGCTGTATGATCATCTCCACCGATTTTACGAATGACTTTTATTTTCGCTCCCTCACCCTTAGCAAAGCGTTCTGGAACATTCTCCAATGAAACGTCTGGATTGCCCTTTGCTTTTGCAGGCTCATTAGTTTCTCCACCATTTGACGAACAACCTGTTAATAACAATGTAAATACGAGAATAAAAATAAATGCAGAGTGAAAAACTTTGTTTTTCATGATTGTAAACTCCCCTTTTCTTTTTTTAGTATATTTTTACTTTATTAACATCTATTATCTCTATTTAAATAAAGACCTTAGATAACACAAAAAACCTCTCTAAGATAGAGAGGTTTCGCCACAAGAATATATAGGAGTCTCCTCTCTTATCTTTCAAAACCGTAACGGTTTTGCAGGATTTAGCACCAATTCTATAATAGAACGGTTGCCGGGCGTCATCGGGCCAGTCCCTCTGCCACTCTTGATAAGAGATCGAATATGCAATTAAGTAAAGATAAGAATATGTATACTTTAATAGTGTATAGCATTAATGTCAACTATTATTTGAATATTTATATTAAATGATTTTTTTAAAAATTACCTCTTATTATGTTATAGGAAAATAATAATGTATCCATTTGATTATTACTCCCATTTACAGTTTGAATGCTTTCCCCCACAGACACAGGTGGTAAATCTCAGTTTGTTAAATTAATTATTTGATAAATTTTTTGATAGTAACTGTAAATACCAAGGGAAGAAGAATCTAAAAAGTGTAAAATAAACAGGAATTCCATACCATGTATTCCAATCGTTATTTACCATGTATCCAGACTTAACTAATCCTAATTCTAAGACAAAACATAATAATGTAAAAACAAAAGCAAAAATCCATTTCTTGTGAGGTTTATAAAAATTTACATAGATAGTAGCAATACTCGCAGGTACAAAGCTAATTAACATAGCATCACCTGGCTCGATTGTTTGTTTTTTTGCTAGGTCAAATAAATCGATTAACGACCCTGCAATGCTATCAGAAATCCAAGAAAACCCACTTGAGAAAACAATAGTAATAAATATACCGACCCATGTTAGATTTTTTTTTGGCATGATTAATACGAATAATATTGTTGTTATTACTAAGGTCCATACATACCATTCACCTTCATACTTCATTAATTCCATTAAATCACCTTATTATCATTTATTTTCAAATCAATTATCTTTTATGTTTATCTTGATATAATTAGTTGGAAAATATACCAATTCCTCCTCATCACCCTTTAAGCCTATGTTAATAAGGATAAAAGTAAAGAGGTTGTATAGAATAATGATGTGCAAAAGGAGGTGGAAGAATGCCAAATCGAAATGATAACAAATTTAGAAAAATTGAATCTGAAAGCGCGAAACAAGGGAAATCTCAAGAAGAGTATGCTGCTGAGCTTGAGAGGAACCGTGCGAGAAGTCAAGGAAAAAAATAATTGTATACTTAATGTTAAAGGTGAGCATTTTACTGTGCTTGCCTTATTTTATTTGCAGAATATAAGGGATCTAGTCCACTAAGTAAAAAGCATAAGTACATGGTGTATAACCAGTACTTATGCTAGAGACCTCTAAGCGATCAAACCCTATACATTAACTTTTACGCGCTTTTTTATAGATCGATCAAGAACAAGCGGCAGAACAAGAATAACTCCAATGACCATGCAAACAGCTGATACCTGATATGAAATCCCCAGACCCACCTGTTGTTTTAAGATTCCCGCTAAACTCATCATCAGTACCATCGCGCCCATAAAAAGAGGTGTCATGATCCCGTTTACTCTCCCTACAAAAGATTCCTCAGCATTTTGAAGAATCATTGTATTAATACTAATTTGAATAGCTGGCATCATTAATCCTGTGAAAAACTGGGCTATTAAAGTTAGCCATAAAATCTCCGAGAACCCAATGACTGAAATCATTAGGGCATTTACAAACATACCCGCTGCGAGCATTCGAATCGGTGTTACTTTCTTTGATAAAGCTAACGCGATTCCACCTCCAATAATCATAGCAATTCCGTTTATCGCCATAAACCATTGGACAAACTCCTTATCCATTTGAAGCTGTTCTGTCACAATAAAGATACCTAATGGTTGTATTAAACCAACAGCCAATCCTGCTACGAAGAAATTAGCACCTAGGATGGTGAGAAATCTATTTTTCATAACATACTTAAATCCTTGCACAAATTCTTCTAAAACTGTTGTTTGCTCATCAGTTTTTTCTACCAACTTATCGGCAGGTAAAAACATAAGCGCTACTGCTGAAAGTAAAAACATGACACCTGTGATTGCAATAGATACTTCTATCCCATATTGCTGAAATACAACTGTTCCAATAACAGGTCCAATAATCATAAATAAAGCAAACATCGTTTGATAAATTGACATTCCCATTTGCAGTTGTTTTTCAGGAACATGCACCTTAAATAACTTCATACCTGAAGGCTGAGAAAACTGAGAGAGAATTGAGGAAATAAGCATCGCAAAAAAGACGACCATCCAAGTTGCGAATATTAATGTTAGTAACACAGCAAAAACAGAAATAGCACTTAAAATATCACACCAAACCATCGTTTTCTTCGGCTTCCACCTGTCTGCAAATGTACCGCCAATGATTGAGAAAATAAAAATCGGAGCAAACTCTGCAACTGAAATCATTGAAACCGCAAATGGATCTTCATTTGTTTGCTCCATGACAAATAATAAAACAGAAAAATTTCTTACCCAAATACCAAGCTGCAAGAATAAGCCAGAAAGCAATATCGCTCTTACAAACCGATTTCCCAAAAACTCCTTAAAGCTTGTTTCTTGTTTCATCCTTTTTATCCTCCACTATTCAGCAATCTAAAAATGAATTCACGCACCATATATAATAATTCCACATATCCCAAATAATTCCTTTTATATGATGAAGTTTCAATTATTTTATCGTTAATCCCGTATACAGATTAAGTATTCATGTAAGTATATATACTATTATGACGAAATTAACTTAGTAAATTAACCTTTTGCCTTTCTATTGGTATAATGGAAGACAGAACTTATTTTTACATATAAAAGAAAGGTTTGATCTGACTTGGAACACAATTCCTCAAACTTTATAAGAAGTATTATTACAGAGGATCTTGAAACTGGAAAACGTGATAATGTCTACACACGTTTCCCGCCAGAGCCAAATGGCTATCTCCATATTGGTCATGCAAAATCAATCGTGATTAACTTTGGACTAGCAGATGATTTTAATGGTAAAACAAACTTAAGATTTGATGACACAAATCCATTAAAAGAAGATACAGAATACGTTGAAGCAATTAAAGAAGATGTAGAATGGCTAGGCTATGAATGGGATGGCATGTTTTTTGCTTCCGATTATTTTGAAGAAATGTATAATCGCGCAATACTCCTCATAAAAAAAGGAAAAGCATATGTTGATGACTTATCTGCTGATGAAATCAGACAATATCGTGGGACATTAAAAGAGCCTGGGAAAGAAAGCCCTTATCGAAACCGTTCTATAGAAGAAAATATTGATTTATTTGAGCGCATGCGTAAAGGTGAATTTGAAAATGGAACAAAGGTGCTTCGTGCAAAAATTGATATGTCATCACCAAACATAAACTTGCGTGATCCAGTTATTTACCGCGTATCACATACGACACATCATAATACTGGTGATGCTTGGTGTATCTATCCGATGTATGCTTTTGCACATCCACTGGAGGATGCAATTGAAGGAATAACACATTCTTTATGTACAACAGAATTTGAAGATCAACGCCCACTTTATAACTGGGTAATTGAAGAATGTGAAATGGAGCATAAGCCACAACAAATTGAATTTGGTCGTTTAGGCATCACAAATACAGTAATGAGTAAGCGTAAATTAAAGCAGCTTGTTGATGAAAAGTTTGTTGATGGCTGGGATGACCCTCGCATGCCAACAATTTCAGGTTTACGCAGAAAAGGGTACACACCAGAATCCATCCGTGAATTTGTTAAAGAAACTGGTGTATCAAAAGGGTCTGGAACAGTTGATGAGGCAATGCTTGAGCACTTTGTGAGAGAAGACTTAAAGCTAAAAGCACCACGTACGATGGGGATATTAAAACCTTTAAAGGTAGTTATTACAAATTATCCTGAAGATCAAGTGGAAATGCTTGATGCTGAGATCAATCCTGAAGTTCCTGAGATGGGTACAAGACAAATTCCATTTTCACGTGAAATTTATATTGAACAGGAAGACTTTATGGAGGATCCTCCAAAAAAATACTTCCGTCTCTTCCCTGGTAATGAAGTACGTTTGAAACACGCATACTTTATAAAATGTGAAGATGTGATTAAAGATGCTGATGGAAATGTCATTGAAATTCATTGCACTTATGATCCTGAAACAAAGAGTGGTTCAGGGTTTACAGGAAGAAAAGTAAAAGGAACGATCCACTGGGTCGACGCTAAACATGCGTTACCAGCTGAATTTCGTTTATATGAACCACTTATTCTTGATAAGCTTGAGAAAGAAGAGGACAGTACGGAACAAGTAAGCTCTGAAGAAAAAACATTCCTTGACTTTGTTAACGATCAATCATTAGAAGTTCTACAAGGCTTTGTTGAGCCTAATATGAAGGAAGTAACAGCTCACGATAAATTTCAATTTTTCCGTCACGGTTACTTCAATGTAGATCCTAAGCATTCTACTAATGAAAAAATCGTGTTTAATCGTATCGTTTCGTTAAAGAGCTCTTTTAAATTGAAGTAATATAACAAAAGCGCAAGCGCCTTGAACAGCCTCGGGCAATAAGATGATTTAGAATAGAAGGCGTTCTTTGCCTTCAATTCTAAATTAGCTAGACCCTAGAGGGGCTAGGCGCTGGAGCTGGATGTAGTGCGCTTATCCACAGTACAAGAATTTTAAAATTTCTAACGATAAAAAAGCAGATTCCCTACTAGATATAAGTGGAATCTGCTTTTTTTACTCTTTTTTAGGTAACGGTAAGTGAATTAGAAAGGTTGTGCCCAAGTCAGATGTTTCAAACAAATCAATACTTCCTTGGTGGTTTTCAACAATTCGTTTTACAATCATTAACCCTAATCCTGTACCGCTTTCCTTAGAACTTGAGAAAGGATCGTAGATCGTTTTCAACATCGAAGGAGAAATCCCTGAACCACAATCCTTTAAAAAGACCTGATAGTCCTTTTCAGTCACCTGTGAATAAATGTCGATTACTCCTTTTCCGCCCATTGCTTCAATGCTGTTTCGAATCAGATTATGGAATACCTGTTTTATCTGTTTTGCATCTAAATACAACGGTGTACGTTCCAATTTTATGTTAAATTCAATCTCCTCTGAGGACTGAATAATAAGCGGCAAAAACTCAGCTAAAATATCTTCAAGATACGTTTCCTTCTTAATCGGTGCTCCAGGTTTTGAAAGCAGTAGCATTTCTTCAATAATCACATTGATTCGTTCTATTTCCTTCATGATGAGCGGCATATGATATTGATTTCTATGTTGTACTGAAAATGACTGATTCATTAATGATAAGAAACCATGTACAACCGCTAACGGATTACGAATTTCATGTGCTGCACCAGCAGCCATTTCTCCTACAACAGCCAACTTTTCCGACTGATGTATTCTTTTTTCTAATTCGTCTGTTTCCGTTATATCAATAAAATTCATTATCCAACCAATGACGCAGTGATGCTGATTTAATAGCTCTGTTTTAGAGACTAATAAAAATCTTTGACCGCCTTGTGTGCTAAATGGAACCTTAGTATGCTTACAAGCCTTCTTCGATGACAAAATCCGCCAAAACTCTTCATTGACTTCATCACCTTGAATAGAAACAAGCTCTTTTACCTGTTCTTTATTCTTATTAAGCAGTTTGATTGCTGATGTATTCAATGAAATTTCTGAGGTTTTATCATTGATCGTAATAATACCTACTGGCAATGAATTTAATATTTGCTCTCGATAAATTTTATCATTCATTATTGTGTTAAATGATTCTTTAAGTCGTCTGGACATTTGATTAATCGAAAGTGTTAAATGCTGAAGCTCTAACTGATTCGTTGAGTGAAGTGTTAACCCATATTGCCCATTAGCAATACGATCTACTTTACCTATCATTGTTTCAATTGGATTTGTTAAGCTAGCACTAATCCGATACGAGACTAAAATCGATAACCCTATCGCTAAAGTAGTTACAAACATCAATAGCCATAGTGAACCCTTAATTATATCGGTAAACGTATTAGAATGCCCATTTAATTTTGAATAAGATGCTTCTTTTGCTGCTTGTATCTCTTGCTGTAGCTTAGTGAGCTGTGGGAGGAAATTAAATTTAATATACTCTTCTGCTCCCTTTTTATCATTGTAGTTAAGAAGTCCTTGAACATTGTTAACAATTACAAAATCAAGTAAGTCCACTCTTTTATTAAAGTTATCAAGGGATTTTGGTAATGAATTCTCTTCTAACTCTTCAGAACTTTGTGCATCATAATTCTGATAATCCTCTACCAAGTTACAGCACATATCATTGTCAATAACACTTTCAACAATATATTCCTTTACATCTAACTCCTCTTCTATCTGAGAAAGCCAAAAAAGCTCTGGAATGTTTGTCCCCTTAATCTTATTACTTACTTGAGTTATATCCTCAATTGACTGGACTAGAATAAGAGAAAATCCGCTAAAAATTAAAGTAAATATAAGGAGAATTGTGAGAATTTTGCTACGAAAAGACATATCTCTTATTATTTTTTTCATCACAATTTCCTTACCTCCTTCTAAGGAAACGTTAGTTCCCCACTACTATATCTCTTCATTTCAGCTTCAATATACTTTATATCTTGTGCAGAAAACATTGGCCCAAAAGGAGCCAAGCTATATACTCCGTGGCTCTCATTTAGAATTACTTTTCCTGATGGCATACCAGAACCGCTAAAATAATCTTCCATTACGGCCACATATGCTTGTGAAACATCATTCATCACACTTGTTAAAACTTGTTCTTTCCCCATATATGATTGATCATCAAGGTAACCAATGACATACACATTCTCTTTTTTTGCCAAATCTATGACATCTCGGTTGTATGAATTACCTTTACTATAAATAACATCTACACCCTGTGCAATTAACTCCTTCATAAGTTGAGTTGCCTTGACACCATCATCTCTACTTCCAACCGCTTTATAGTACGATTTTGAATTAGGAGAATAATAGGCTAAACCTCTCTCAAATTCAGAAATGTTTTCCTTTGGTTCAAATGGATAAAGTACCCCAACCTTATTGGTTTTAGTTTTTAGAGCAGCAGCTAGTGCTGCAAAGTATTCAATTTCACCTTGATCAAACGTATAAACGGTTTGATTAGGATATTTAGATGACCCATGAATTGTAACAAATTGAACATCTGGATGACTTAGTGCTGTTGCAGTAAAAACATCAGAAAACTCCCGACCATGTCCTATTATTAGTTTTGATCCTTCGTTAATTGCAGCAGTTATTGTTTCACTCATCAATTTATCTGTTTCTATCTCACTATAAAGCTTAACATCAACTGGATACTGTTCCTCTATCTTTAATTGCCCTTTATATGCTAAACTACCCCAACTTTGATCTGCAACGATATCTGAGGTAATAATTGTTACCTTTGTTTTTTCTAATCTATTGCCAGAGCTAGTTTCGGCCTCCAACATAATCCCTTTTGTTTGAAGGATAATTGTTCCTACTATTACAATAACAACAATCAAGGTGATAAACCCTATTATTCTTAGTTGTTTGGATTGTTGCAACTTTTTTCTCCCCTAACTATAGTACTATTCTCCTTCAAACATTATAACGAACCAAACACAATCAATCTACAAATATCTAATAATATCTACACAATTCGACAAAACCTTCACAAAACTAAGGGTCAGTCTCCAGCATTGAGTTCGCTGAAGAGACTGACCCTCATAAATATTGTTCTATTAACCAATCTCTTAGTTCAGCTTTCAACTGTATGTGAATTGGAGCTGTTGCCTCTTTCTTGTATTGCTTCATTAGATTTAATATCGTTTTTTCACCCTTATACTCTTTAAGCATATGATCCATGTTCTTTATTACGACTGTCTTTGCATCTAGCTTTCCAAGATCATCCACTCGCTTTAAATCCTCTGAATTCGCTTGGACATCCTTGTCACCTGTTATAGCCAATATTGGACAATTTGCCTGTCTTAAAGCGTCAAGAACGTTTTCTAAACGATATAAAAAGTGCTCTCTAAACCATTTGGCAGGCATTTTTTTCAGCTTAAACCTAATCGTATCACCTTCAGAGCCTTCCATTTTAATAAAAAGTTCTTCTGACTGCTTTACTATTTTATATTCTTTTACAAGAAACCTTAACAGCTTGCCTTTAATCCCTTTTAGTCGTTTAATTTCCTCAAGTGTTTGACGATTTTGATACATCATTGGCTCTTTTAAATTGGTTGCTGCTCCACCAATCAGAACTAATCCTGCAACAGGTGTTGTTTCATTTACCTTTGTGGCTAGAATACATCCTTCACTGTGTCCAAGCAAAATGATCTTTTCACTATTAACTTTACTATGCTGCTTTAAAAACGAAATTGTACTATTTACGTCATTAGCAAGGTCCAGCATTCCACTTCTGATCGGATCGCCTTCACTTTCTCCAACAGACCTCTTATCATAACGAAGTGTGATAAAGCCCAAATTCGTTAAAAAGTGGGCAAGTTCCTTATATAAATTTGTAACAAGTGCCGGCTTTTTCATATTCCCATCTCTGTCTGCACTACCTGAACCGTTAATGATGACAATAGCTGGATACTGATCAAGATCAGTGTTCGGCAATGCCAGTGTTCCTTTTAATATTACATCACTTTTGATACTAACTAATTCTTCTATTATAGAGTTCATAAGTGACAATCTCCTTTTGTTTTCATTATCAATAATGATAACATTAATCCTTAGAAAGTTATAGACTTTTTTTGTAAATTTTTCTTTACAAGTTTCTAATTAATCCTCATCTTTGACATCTATATCCTCTGGTATTGGCTCTTTCAGATATTCATCATATAACATTTTATATTTCTCAACTTGTTCTAAGTGTGATTGAAACTGATTTTTATAAATTAAGTATTCTTCACCATCATATAGGGATCTAATTTTCTTTTGGAGAACTAAGCTTTTTACAAGTTCCTCTGGTAAAGACAAGTAATCAGCTGTCTCTTTAATCGTTAAATACATTTTTATCATTCCTTTAGAAATACTGAAGTATATTTTGAAACACCTTGAAATATTACAATGCACAAACAAAAGCCTTCCCTAAAAAGATTATAAGGAAAGGCTTAAAAAGTAAATATTTTTCTCGTTTATTCTATTTCACCAAGAAGTTCAAATGCTTCTTTTTCTGATTGAGCTGCTAACAATTGATCTCTAAAAGTATCATCCATTAACTTACGTGAGAGCATTTGCAGAATTTTCAAGTGTGCATCACCTTGACCGGTTTTCGGTACAGCAATCATGAAAATTAGTTTTGCCTCTGTACCATCAAGACTTTTCCAGTCTACACCATCTTCTTTAATTCCAAATACAACTCTTGGCTTTGTAACTGCATCTGATTTCCCATGAGGGATCGCGATGTTCATTCCAATTCCAGTTGAACTTTCATTTTCACGATTAAGGATTGCTTGTTTGAATTCTTCTCTTGAAGTTAATGCACCTTCACTATCTAGCTTTGCAATCATTTCATCAATGATCTCGTCACGTGTATTTCCTTTTAATTTCGTATTAATAAGGTCGAGGCTCGTAATATCAGTTAACTTTTTGACCTCTTCAACTACTACCTCTCTGTCCTTTTCTCGTTGTTGCTCAAACTTTTCCTCAGTAGATACTATCTCCGCTCCTGTTGAGGCCTCCATCAAAGCGACATCTTTCTTTAAGAAGTTAACAATAATAGCTGCAACAAACGCTCCAGCGGCAATGGCTACAAAGAACATTAACACATTATCTACTGCACCAAGTACAGCAACAATTGGACCTCCATGTGCTACACGGTCTCCAACATTCCCCATCATTGCAATAACAGAACCTACCATAGAACCTGCCATAATACTTGGAATAACTCGAAGTGGATCCTGGGCAGCGAATGGGATCGCACCCTCTGTTATTCCGAATAATCCCATCGTAAAGGATGCTTTACCAGCTTCCCTTTCAGAAGGTTGAAATTTCTTTTTGTTTAAAAATGTTGCAAGTCCCATTCCAATTGGTGGGATACAGATCGCAGCTGCAATTGGACCCATGATTTCATAATTTCCTTCACCAATCATTGCCGATCCGAAAAGGAAAGCAACTTTATTTACGGGTCCCCCCATATCAAAGGAAACCATGGCACCTAGAATAAGAGCTAAAAGAATTGAGCTTGAGCCTTGCATACCTGCCAACCAAGCTGTTAATGATTCAAACACTTGTGCAACTGGTGCACCAATAATAAATACGAATGCTAAACCTACAATTAATGAAGCTATAACGGGAATAATAATGATTGGCATGATTGGTTGAATAGCTCTAGGAACCTTCATCTTCTTAATAGCTAAAGCAACATACCCTGCAAGGAAACCAGCTATGATCCCCCCAATAAAACCTGCACCTGCTTCACTTCCATAAAAACTGCCATTGGCTGCAATATAACCACCGATCATACCTGGTGCAAGTCCTGGTCTATCGGCTATACTATAGGCAATAAAACCAGATAAGATTGGAATCATGAATGTAAATGATGCTGCACCTAGCTTTTCAATTGTTTTCCAGAAAGAATCATCTGGAATCACTAGGCCACCAGGAGTTTTTTCTCCACCAAGTGTTAAGGCAACGGCAATTAATAATCCACCAATTACGATAAATGGGATCATATAAGATACTCCATTCATTAAGTGCCGGTAAATTGGATTTTGTTTATCCTTCTTTGAGCTATTTTCATCACTAGCTTTATTTGATCCACCTTGAAGAACTGGAACTTCACCATTCATATGCTTTTTGATGAGCTCATCAGGTTTACGAATTCCGTCTTGAACCCCGACAACTAATACCTTTTTCCCTACAAAACGATCTTTATTAACAGTTTTATCAGCGGCAATAATAATTCCATCAGCTTCAATAATATCCTTTTCGGTAAATTCATTTTCTACTCCAATGGAACCTTGAGTTTCAACTTTCATTGAAACACCTATTTTATCTGCTGCTTTTTGTAAATTTTCAGCAGCCATATACGTATGTGCAATCCCGTTCGGGCATGATGTAATCGCTAATAGCTTCATGAAATAACCTCCTTATGTGTTTATGAATCGCTTACATATACTATACTTCATGAATTCGACAAAAAAAGATAAGATTTTTACCGCAGCTACGGAAAATGAGAATTTAACATTTCACCTTATTGGTTAGGTTTCTTTTTTATGGAAACTTTATTCTCAAATTTTCATTTAATTTAAAACGTTCTCCGCACGATTGAATTACTTTGAATCACTTCATCATGCTTTTGAAACTGAACTCATTTAACCTCTATTTGTTGACAGTTGAACCACTTTTCTATTTTTTTGAACCGGTTCGCTCTTGGATTGAATCACTTCATACGGTTATTGAACCACTTCACCATGCTTTTGAACCTAACCCCTACTTTCAACCTCTATTTGTTGACTTTTGAACCACTTTTCTATTTTTTGAACCGGTTCGCTCTTGGATTGAATCACTTTATACGGTTATTGAACCACTTCACCATGCTTTTGAACCTAACCCCTACTTTCAACCTCTATTTGTTGACAGTTGAACCACTTTTCTATTTTTTTGAACCGGTTCGCTCTTGGATTGAATCACTTTATACGGTTATTGAACCACTTCACCATGCTTTTGAACCAACCCTATTTATAAACCTCTTTTAATGACATTTAGACAATCTTTTTAATCTCGGACTAAAAAAAGCACCGTTCAAATTTCGAACGGTGCTAAACCTTGCTACTATATGCTACCATTTTTCAACCTTCACTAAATCAAAAGTCAAAATTGTCTGGATCCGGGCCAACTCTTACATTTTGATTTAGACTATCAATGCGTTTCATATCTTCTATTGATAGCTCAAAATCAAATACATTCGCATTTTCAACAATTCGATTGCTTTTAGTTGACTTAGGTATCGTGACAACACAATTTTGTAAGTCCCAGCGCAAGATAACTTGAGCAATCGATTTTTTATATTTATCGGCAATTTCTTGTAGTTCTTGATTATCTAGTAATTGACCTTGCATTAAAGGTGACCAAGCCCCGAACTGGATTCCATGCTTTTGACAAAATGCTTGTAGTTCCTTTTGTGTCAAACGTGGATGGTACTCAACTTGATTTACCATTGGTTTTACTTTAGCATCTTTGATTAATTCTTCAAGATGGTGTACCTGGAAGTTACTTACTCCAATAGCTTTTACTTTCCCTTCATTATAAAGAGTTTCTAACGCTCTCCATGCCTCTTTATACTTACCTTCTACAGGCCAATGAATGAGATATAGATCTAAGTAATCCAAACCAAGTTTTCTTAAACTAGTTTCAAAAGCTGCAATTGTAGATTCGTATCCTAAATCTGCATTCCAGACTTTTGATGTAATAAATAATTCTTCTCTAGCAATGCCCGTTTCTTTCAAAACTTCTTGAACAGCTTGTCCTACACCTTCTTCATTCTCATAGATCGCTGCTGTATCAATACTTCGATAGCCATGTTTAATCGCTGTTTTCACAGCATTTACTAACTCAGGGCCTTCCTCTACTTTAAATACCCCTATACCAAACCAAGGCATTTTTACCCCGTTATGCAAAGATGTTGTATCTTGTAAATGATTAACCATTCTATATAAACCTCCTATTTTAGCTACGTTTTTTCAAAATATTTTCTAACTAAAGAAGAATTACCTCCTTTTAAAAAAATACATTTCCCACAAATTCCTACGCCGCCTTACTTACCTGATCCTTTCGTTCAAGTGCTAGACTAAAGCCAGTTAGAATTGCGGCTATTAAAACCATCATCGCACCGATCCATGAAGTATGAATGAGTCCAATAGAATCTGTAATCAATCCACCCAGATATGAGCCGATTGCAATGCCTGCATTAAATGCAGCAATATTAATTGCAGAGGCCACATCAACCGCACTCGGTACAAAACGTTCTGCTAGGATCACAACATATACTTGTAATCCTGGTACATTCATGAAAGCTAGTAACCCCATTAAAAGTATCGTAATAAGACCAGCTAATTTAAATGGTGCTGTGAACATCAAAATAACAAGAACAATAGCTTGGACAATAAACATATAAAACAATGAACCAAGTGGATTTCGGTTAGATAACTTTCCACCAATCATATTCCCGATTGCTATTGCAATTCCGTAAACTAGCAAAATAATCGCAACTGTTTCACTCTTAAAGCCAGTAATCTCTTGTAATAATGGCGATAAATACGTAAATACAACGAATGTTCCGCCATAACCTAATGCAGTAATAATAAATAGTAGTAATAAACGACCGTTTGTCACAAGTTTGACTTGGTCTCGAATGCTTGTCGGAAGTCCTTTTCGTAAATCAGATGGAATAAGAATGCTGTTGGCAATAAACGCAATAATACCAATGACAATAATCGCGAAAAAGGCAAATCTCCAGCCGAATTGTTGCCCGATATATGTTCCAAATGGAACTCCTGTAACCGTTGCAACTGTAAGTCCTGTAAACATAATTGAAATAGCACTAGCTCTTCGATTCTCTGGTACTAAATCTGCTGCAATTGTCGAGCCAATGGACATAAACACACCATGTGACAAGGCCGAAATGATCCGAGCTACTAGTAAGACACCAATACTTGTTGCACTAGCAGCTAAACTGTTACCTATAATAAAAATCACCATAATCCAAAGCAATAAGGATTTACGCGACATGCTTGATGTTAAAGATGTTAAGATAGGTGCTCCGAAGGTCACTCCTAACGCATATAAAGAAACAGTTAACCCTGCAGTGGTCACAGGAATATTTAAATCTTCAGCTATTAGTGGTAGTAATCCTACACTAATAAATTCTGTCGTCCCAATGGCAAATGCACTTACTGCTAATGCAAGCAATGCCAGAGTACTACGCTTTTTATCTATCGACATAATTTCTCCTCCTATTTTTCGTTTAAATTACTAATAATAGAAACAAACGATAAAATGAATAAAATAAATAGTTGCTATCGGCTTGCAAATGTTATTATGAATTATGGAAACTCAATTGGAAAGTACGCACTTTTTTGTGCTGAAGGCACCTAAAAGTTATATAGGTACTTTTTAGTACCTATATTTAGGAGGGGTTATATGGAGAAAAAGAAATACAATATATCAGTCGAAGCAACGCTAGAAGTAATTGGCGGCAAGTGGAAATGCGTCATTCTTTGCCATCTCACACATGGGAAAAAACGTACAAGTGAATTAAAACGTCTTATGCCAACGATTACACAGAAAATGCTAACTCAACAATTACGTGAATTAGAGCAAGATGGGGTTATTAATCGCATTGTTTACAATCAAATCCCGCCAAAAGTTGAATATGAACTAAGTGATTATGGAAAGAGTTTAGAAAGTATCTTGTCATCCCTATGTGATTGGGGAGAAAAACATATCACAAAAGTTTACGGAGATAAATATTCTGTCCTAGAAGAAAGTATTTTAAATAATTAACTGCTGAAATGAATTTCATTAACTCTTTTTATAAGGCCCTTTTCTAAAAGATTGTTGTTTCTGAATAAAACTGATTAGGTTGATTGGTGCGGAAAGTGCGAGACTCCTGTGGGAGTAGTGGGACAGATGAGACCCCGCAGGCGCTTCGCGCTGAGGAGGCTCATCGCCCGCCCCACGGAAAGCGAGCATCCTCTCGCTGCAATCAACCAACCCAATACTATTTTAAAAGCAACAAAGTTTGCGAAAACAGCCTTTTATAAAAAACCTGTTAAATTGACGATCATTTAACAGGTTTTTCTCGTTCTCTTTCACTTATTTAACAGCGATAAAAATTGATCGATCGACATTGCTTCAGTTAATTTCTTTATTAACCTAGGCTGTTCACTAATTGACGATAATTCCCGAAATAGTTGCTTTGTAGCTTGTTGGTCTTGATTGGGAACTGCTAGCATAAAGACTAGTGAAACCTTTTCTGTTTCCCATTCTATTGGATGCTTTAAGGTTGCTACTGCGATAGCAGGCTTTCTAATTAGCTTTGGGTTACCATGTGGAATGGCTATGCCTGATCCAATCGTTGTTGCTGACATCCTTTCCCTAATGATAGCACTATGACCATACTCATTTTCTACAAATCCTGCTTCATATAATGCGTTTGCCAGTTTTTCTATAATTTTAAAGCGATGATCACTGACTTGATTTAGAAAAAGTGTGGAAGTTTCGATAAACTGATTTAACATACTATGATGTTGATTTTCTTCAGTTGATGACGTTTGTTGTGCAATAAATGCTTTAAGCCTATTTTCTTCTGCCCCTTCTAATAAAGGTGATATGACAATATGAGGAATTATGACATCGGGTAGATCAATCGTTGAAATAATCAGATCTACCTCATGGTCAATTAAATAGTCTCGTAAATCAGCTTTTGCAATACAACCAATTATGTTTACAGATTGAATTTTCTTCTCTATCTTCGCATTTAATAATTGCGACATTCCAATGCCCATATGACAAACGATGATCACATTTTGGTCATTTCCTATAGTTTGACGAAGCCTTTCAATTGAAGCCTGAAAGTGAATCGTTAAATATGCAGCTTCTTCCTCTGGAATTGCAATTGAAAACGAATGATTGATTTCCTCTAATACATGGATGACCGAATCAAATACATATGGGTACATCCTTTTGATTTCATTAAGCATTGGGTTAGAGACTGTAAGACCGTACGTTAAGCGATTTAAGGCTGAGTATAAATGGATATGCAGACCTTCTTTTAACGAGTTGTCATTCTTAAAGTCAACCTTAGTTAGTTCAGTCATATTTGATATGAGTTCTTTAATAATAGCCGAAAGTTGAGCATTCATTTGGGGATTTTCATAGAGCTCATTAATTTCTTGGTTATGCTGTATTCGAAACCTCCCACCTAGTAAATGCAATGTAAAATAAGCAATTTCCTCCTCCGAAAAGTGCACAACGAACATAATTTCAAGCTTCTTTAGAAATGTATGTGCCCATTGAAATTCCAACTTATCCATTACGATGTTCATATCTTCATTAGCGAGAGAAATAGGTTGCCCTAATTTCATTCTTCTGATCATTAGAAGTATATGAGTTAAAAGTCTGTCATTTGTTTCATCAGTGAAAAATAATGAATGGAACCGTTGAAAGTCTAGTAATTCTCTTTGGATTATTTTAATTTCATGTTGTGAAAACTTGTTTAGTAAAAATACCAACCCTGTTGCTGATTCCTTGTTTAAATCAGACAAGTTTGCTAAAGCCCTTCTTTTATTTGTTTCAGAACCCTCTATGCTTAGGCCAATTTTTTGTTTTGATTGTAAGGATAATTCTTTTTGAGTTAACCATTTCTCAAGTTTTTCTAGATCCTTTTTTATAATAGATTTATTAACATAATGTTTTTCTGCAAGTTCCTGCGCAGAAATTGGCTCTCTGCTCATAATGAGTTCATAAGCAATATGTAAAAGTCGAGTTGAATCCTCTTCATCTTTAGTCATTGAGCTAGTTAACTGAAGCATTTGAAAAAGCTGAGCTTTTTCAAGATCATCTATATCGATATATACACCCAGACCAGGCTTGCGAATCAACTTTGCACTTGTGTTTTCTCGCAAATAAATCTCAATTGTTTTAAAATCATTTCGAATTGTTTTCTCAGAATAACCTACGCGTTCCGCGATATCCTGCACAAATAGTGGCTTTCCAGATTTAGTTACTAATATTCTTAAAATTTCCTTTTGTCTTTCATTCATTCTTTTCACCTATTTCTTGTTGTAACGCCTTACATTTATCTACTCCATTTATACCATAAGAAGTTCCTTATTAACAAAAACAGAAACGAAATTCATTTGCTTTATATATATGTCATTCAGCCATATTGCTTATTATTCATTATTTAACTTGTAATACAGCTAAAAAACACTTATAATTAATTATAAATACTTATATATACTTAAAAACACTTAAATGAGGGCTGGTTTAATGTTCCAAGAAGAAAGATTACGCTCCATTATCGATTATTTAAAAAAAGCGAAACGAATATCTGTTGATGAAATCTGTAGCCTTTTTGATGTATCAAGAGATACAGCAAGAAGAGATTTAGTAAAGCTCGAGGAAGATAAAGCGATTATCCGAACACGAGGAGGAGCCATTCTTCCTTCAGGGCAGCATGTGATTAAGGATTACTCTAATCGTTTAAGCTTAGTCTCATCTGAAAAGAAACGGATTGGAAAAAAGGCTGCCTCACTAATAATGCCTGGTGATTACATTATTCTAGATACATCAACAACCGTTCAAGCATGTGCAGAACATTTAAAGGATATTGAATGTACAGTTATCACGAATTCCATAAATCAAGCTGATATTTTAGCGAAGAATTCACAAGCTCATATTCAATTACTTGGTGGGGAATTCCATAAAGAACATCGTTATTTATACGGAACTTCTGTCATTGAAAAACTTTCACATTACCATGTAGACAAAACATTCATTGGTTGTGTTGGTATTTCTGAAAAAGGTTTAACAGTTGCCCATGAAGAGGATGGGATGGTCATGCAAAAAATGATGCAGCAAGCAGATCAAGTTATCCTCCTAGCAGATCATACAAAGATTGGTGTTACTGGTTATTTTCGCTGTGCAACCTTAAACGATATTGATTTATTTATCACTGATCAGGAAATAGATGAAGAATTTCAAGAGCTTCTTGAGAAGCATGGAGTAGAATTACTGATTGTATCTCAGATCACATGATGGAGGTCGATAATATGACGAAATTGATTGCAATCGATTTAGATGGGACTCTCTTAAATAGTAAGAGTCAAATAAGCACTGAAAATCTTGAAGCAATTAAAAATGCTCAAAATGCTGGGATTGAGGTTGTTATCGCTACTGGCCGTGCTCATTTTGACGTGCAAGCTCTTTTTAAAAACACTGGGGTAAAAACGTGGATTATAGGAGCTAATGGGGCTACGATCCATGCCCCAGATGGTTCACTTTATTATTCGCAACCAATCGAACCAGAGCTAGCCCATGATATCTTGCGTTCTTTAGAAGAAGATGGCTACTATTATGAAGTCTTTAGTAAGGAGTGTATTTTCACATCTCAGAATGGAAGAGAGCTTTTGCAAATAGAAATTGATCGAATGAAAAGTGCAAATCCCGAAGTTAATAGCTCAAGCTTAGAGGAAGCTTTAGTGAAGCAATTTAGTCAAACCGGCTTTTGCTTTATTGATTCTTATAAAGATATAAAGAATGCTTCTGCAGAGATTTATAACATCCTTGCTTTTTCGTTCTTCGAGGAAAAGTTAGAAACTGGGTGGGCAAAATACGGAAACATAGATGGACTAACAATCGTATCCTCAGCACATCATAACTTTGAGCTTGAACACTGCGAAGCATCAAAAGGGAATGCCTTAAGACGCCTTTCGGATAAGCTCGATATTCCTATTACTAAAACAATTGCAATCGGTGATAGCATGAATGATGTTTCCATGCTATCACTAGCGGGTAAAGGGATTGCGATGGGAAATGCAAGGTTAGAAGTTAAAGAAATTAGCGATGAAATTACTTTGACAAATGATGAGCATGGTGTTGCAAAGATCCTCCTATCCGAATTAATAGAATGCTGATAATATAAGTCATATAATTTTAGCCAACCAAACCTCGGCGTAACACCTTAAAGGTAGCGTGACGAAGATGGTTGGCTTTATCTTTAATTATCTATTATTATTCTTTCAAGTTTTCTAGGTCAGTCATAAAACTTTTATTTTTGATGCCTGATCGTAATAAATGAAGATCAACCTCAACCTCAACTTCAGCTTTTGAAAATACTTCATCCCACTTGCTTTCTTGTTTTTTGAATTTTTGCGGGTCTTGGCGATATAATGCTTCACCAAATCCAAAGATGTCTACACTGAATTCTTCTTGAATATTCTGGATCATAGTCGTAATATCTTTTTTTACTAGTTCATTAATTTTTTTCTCATATTCCATAAAAACGTCAATTTTCGTTAGATCATTTGTACATTCCGATCCTTGTATTTTTGTTTCCCCTGTAATCTTCACCATAAGTTTGGGACTGTTATTTTTGTAACTTACGCTAATTTTAGTATTAGACCTAGAAACCCTTACATCGAAATAAAGTTGTTCCTCCTCTTCTCCTTCTCCACACGGTATACTTAAGCTCGTATGTTTTAACTTTTGAGTCCATAAATAATCTCTTGTTTCCTTCAATGGTATAGACCCAAGCATTTTATCATCCTTAAAAATAGCAATCCCATCTATGAGGATAAGCGCCTCTGGATCTAACGATTTATTATTCTCTACATTTTTCCCCTTCTCTACATCACCCTTTAATACAACAGTTGCCGCAACTGGATTTTTGCCTTTGGTATAGACCCAATCAATCGCACGCGGGGATCTCCTCCCCATTCCTCAAGAAACGTATTAATTTGTTTATGGAGTTTTAAAGATGGACTTTTTTGAATAGGGTATGTGATTTTTGTGAAATCAGAGGCAGGATTTCCCTTTGTAATAAGGATATTAAAGTCATTACGGAAATGCCCGCTCCTCTCTAAAAAATCTAAAAAGCCAAACAATCCCTCTCGTGCAATTTCTTCATTGATAAAAACAATTCGCGTATGAGAATAAATTAGCTTACGAGTCAATCCAACATTCATTTTATTAGATAATTCCGATAGAGAGTTTCCCTCTAATGAATAGGTAATAACTGGTGTATTTCCTAGAGATCCTTGTTTTCCAAACTCTGGGGAATTAACTAATTCAACCGTCATTCTATACTTTTTTTCTTCGCCGGGATCAACAGCAATTCCTGTAACAATTGATACGTCATTTAACTCTTCTTTATCCCAACAACCTGTTAATAGGAAGGACATTAACACAAAAAAACCAATCATTTTTTTGTTCATTTTGAATTCTCCCCCCGTGAACTCGAATCAGGTGGGGAAGGTGCTGACGATCCTTTCTCTTTTACTGGAGCATCTGTTACTAAGTAGGAAGGTCTATTTCGATCTGACCAAATAGGGAATCTTATAAAGACGTCTTTCTGGTCCTTTAGCTTAAATGGAGCTACAGGTGTTAAATAAGGGACTCCAAATGTTCGTAAACTCACTAAATGAATAACCATTATGATGAGAGAGATAAGAATTCCATATAACCCTAAGGAAGCAGCCATAAATATTAAAATAAACCTTATAAGGCGAGCAGCGATTGAAAAATTATATATTGGAGAAACAAAGCTGGCGATAGCAGAGAATGATACAACAATAACTAATACATTGGAAACTAATCCAGCTTCAACCGCAGCTTGTCCGATTACAAGTGCACCAACTATGGATAGCGTTTGCCCAACTGCTCTAGGCATCCTTACCCCTGCTTCACGCAAAACTTCAAATGTAAGCTCCATTATTAATATTTCAATAACAGCTGGAAATGGTACACCCTCCCTTTGACCTTGAACACTAATTAAAAGCGGAGTCGGTAAAAGTTCATGATGATAAGTTGTTATCGCCACATACAGCGAAGGAAATGTTAAGGCAATCATAAAAGCAATATATCGAATGATTCGAATAAAGCTTGTCATAAAAAAAGGTTGGTAATAGTCCTCTGTTGACTGAAAAAAATCAGTAAAAACAGAGGGAACGATCAATACAAAAGGAGTCCCATCAAGAAAAATTGCAATTTTACCTTCTAACAGATTCCCACTAATACTATCTGGGCGCTCAGTATTGAAAATGAGAGGAAAAAAAGTATAGTTATCATCTGTAATAAACTCCTCAATATTCCCAGTATCTAGTACACCTGATGTTTTTATTTTTTGAACTCTTTGTTTGACTTCATCTAATATATCCTCATTAACAATTCCCTTCATATAACCAATTACTAGCTTTGTATGTGAGTCCATTCCAACATGAAAATTTTCAAACACAAGCCGCGGATTCTTTATTCTTTTTCTAACTAATCCGATATTTGTATCAATATCTTCTACAAAACCATCCTTTGGTCCCCGAATTATCGTTTGTGTACTTGGCTCAGAAATTGATCGTTTATCCATTCCACCAATGTTCAAACCCAAAGCCTTCATATGCTCATCTACTAATATAACTGCAAAGCCGTTGAGCATCTGCCATACAATCTGATGGAGTGTCTGTGCATACTCATATGCAACTGCTGGAAAATAGGCTTCTCTAATTTTCTCAATATCTTTATCATTTTCTTTAGCCTCTTTAAATGCGCCTCTTAAAGGTTCTAATACTTGTGAATTTAGCTCATTTTTATTCAGTGTCGTACCTAAATAGCAAACACAACCGTTCCTGCTACCTATTTTAATATCAATTTTTTGATAATCAGATGTTTGATAAAATAACTCATGCAAACTCTTTAAATTAATTTCTAGCTTAGGGTCATAATCCTTTGGAATACCTTCCTTGTCAAAAATCTCTTTCTCAGTTGTTTCTCCACTTTTTTTATTTTTTCTACGCTGAAACATATAAGAAAGTTTACTCATAGACTAGACTCCTTTTCCTGCTTCTTCTTCGTTTTCCATAATAAAATAGGGAGCACTATAGCAGGGAAAACAAACTGAAATGGAATATGCATATATAGGGGAACAAACTTGAGACCTTCCTCTATATGCTCTACAAAGTTATTGCTAATAACTACTGTGAGAAACCCAATTATAGTACCCATCGGCATTGTCATGGTACGATAAGGTCTTTTCGTAATAAGCTCAAGCCCTTTTAATCCACCATAAAAGAAAATACTTACCTTTACAATAATTCCAAACATAACGAAAAAAACAATGATCAAATCCACCCGTTCTATAAAATTCAATAAGGATATTTCACGTGAAGCACTTAGTAAGGGAAAATTAGCTCTTTCTTTTAAATCTATTCCTAACGTTGCAATTTGAACAAGAGAGCCGTATGTTAACAATAAACCACTAGTTAAAACAGCTGCGGCACTTACCCTTCCAACCTTCTTAGTTTTCCCTACATAAACGATAATAACTGTAAAGGCAATAGCTTCACCAAATGGAAAGGTTAGCAATTGCGGAAATATTGCTTTAAATATAGGCCCAAGTCCATTTGAAAGCACTGGCAATAAATGATGAAATTCTAAGCCTCCTGAAAACCATATGCCTAATCCTGTTGTAACGATAAATGTCACAACATATGGAAAGAAAACTTCACTTGTACGTCCTAACACTTCCAAACCATGTTGGAGCATATAAATGATAACAAGCATCATCGTAATACAGATAACTTCGATTGGAGTAAACTCAAAAATTGTTGAAACCAGTAGCTCACAAAAATCTCTTAATACTCTTGCTGAAAGATAAAAAAAGTAGATTACATACAAAAGAGTGATAAGCTTTCCAATCCATTTCCCAAAACAAAAGACATATATTTCGAAAATATTCTTCCCAGGTAGCCTTGATAATAAAAATACATAATAAAGTACAATAAATATCCCTATTAATGTGGCTAGAATAACAGCTATCCAAGCATCTTGCTTCGCATCATTACCGATCCCAACCAAGGCTGCACTGCCAATTTGAAAGCATATAATAATGATGTATAACTGCCAAAGAGATATCTTCTCTACAAGATTACTCATACTAGGATTTCATTCCATTCTTTTGAAGCTTTCCCTTAATTCCGGCTACAATTGTATAAAGAAACCCAATGAATAAAAAAACAAACACCATCCATTTATTTGTACCAGGTGCTAAACTAAGGATTTTGAGTATTTCGGTTATCAAATCACTCTTATATATAAATGCATCGATTCTTGCTACAAGGACAGTAAGAATTGTCAGGATCATTAGAAACATGAATACTCTCATCGAAACCTTCCTACAACCGTATTTTCACGTCGTCAAGACTGATCGATGATCAGTCTTTTCTTAAAAAGCAACAAAGTTTGCGAAAAAGTTTTTTAAATGGCTCTTTTCTAAAAGATTGTTGTTTATGAACAAAACTGATTAGGTTGATTGGAACGGATATGCGAGACTCCTGTGGGAGTAGCGGGACAGATGAGACCCCGCAGGCGCTTCGCGCTGAGGAGGCTCATCGCCCGCCCCACGGAAAGCGAGCATCCTGGAGTGCCAATCAACCAACCCAATACTATTTTAAAAGCAACAAAGTTTGCGAAAACAGCCTTTTAAATAAACGATCGAATAACCAACATGATACTTAAAATGAACCCAATCAACCCAAGACAGGAAAAAACAATTAATTCTTTTATTTCTTTTTTCCTAACTAATCTTGGGATTTCAAACGCAAAGATGATGACAAAAATGACGAAAATCAACAAAAACTTAGACATATATCAAACCTTCTCTTACTAAGTGATATGATACTATTTTGTTAAACCGATTCTTCTTACGTAAACAGTAGGATGAATCGATACTTCTAATTCTGTAAATCTTTCATTCCAATCTTTTTTATATTTCTCATTCCATTGTTTTGGATATTTTTTATATACAGCTTCTCCAAAACCAAATATATCTGTACCAAGATCATCTTTTGACTTATCTAATACACTTTGAATTCTGTCTTTAACTTCCTTCTCGATCTCAATTTGTAACTTATCAATGTTTTTCGAATCATCTAAATTTAATTCAGAAGCGTTTTCCATTACATTCATTTCTGATGTAGTTTTTACATCTATTTTTATCTCTCCATTTTTAATTTTAGGAACAATTTCTGTTTCCGTTCGAATAATATTCGTACTAATATGGCCACCACCCTTTTCTTCTGGGACTTTGACGGTAATGACTCCAAGTTCCATTTCATCTCGCAACCATAAAATACCTCTCGTTTGCGAATCGTTCATCCACCCAACCAATTTATCATCTTTAAATACTGCTGCTCCAATGATTGCTTGTGTTTTATCAGTCTCAGCACTACCACTACCTCCTTTTTCCATTGGTTCTGACGCAAATTGAGGAGCTACCGGCTCTAAGCCTTCAGTAAGAAGCATATCGAGAAACTCTTTAATATTTACAGACAACCCCACACTAAGCTTCGTTAGCTCCCTTGTTTCTTCAGCTGTCACACTTTCTAATGTAGGTCTATTCTTGATAATTTCAAAGGCTTTACCTTTTGTAAACATAATATAGCTATTCATACGAGGTTCATGAAACCTTGAATAGAAATCAAGAATATGGGAAACACCCTTTTTAGCGAGTTCTTCCCCTATTATTAAAACCCTACTATGAGAAAAGAATATGCGTCTTGATAACTTTCCTTGAAGATGTCTATATGCTTCAGAAAGTGTGTCACCAGTATCTGAAATCATAAAAGTACTATTTTCACCACTACCTGTTGTACCACTAGTTGGACCTAGCTTTGATGGGACCGCTACTTGAAGTGATAAACGAATTTTATCGTCCTCTAGATCTAAACCAACAGCAGTAACGATTGCAATATCATTTATTTCAATTCGATTCCAGCAACCAGATAGCAAGAAGACTGACATTGCTAAAATGACCAATATTCTAGTTGTTTTCATCTGTACCATCCTGCCCTCTTAGAAGCGATTTAATATTTACGTCTCTTTGAAGCTAACCTCTTTAAATTCCTTTTAGCAGTTTGTTCTGGTCTTTCATTCATTCCCCACCATGGAACCCTAATTATGACATCCTTAAGATTATTGAAATTAAAAGGAGCAATAGGTGCCAAATAAGGAACCCCAAATGAACGGAGCTGGACAAGATGAACCAATATAAAAAATACACCTAACAGAATCCCATAAAATCCGAGCAGTGCAGCTAAGAACATCATCAAAAAACGAAGAAGACGAATCGCCCCTGTCAAACTGTAACTAGGGAACATAAACGAAGCAATACCTGTAATGGAAACAACGATAACCAAGGGAGCGGAAACAATCCCTGCTTCAACTGCTGCCTGACCGATTACTAATGCACCGACAATACTAACTGTTGATCCAATTGGTCTAGGTAGCCGCAAACCAGCCTCCCTTAAAGCTTCAAATGTTATTTCCATTAACAATGCTTCTACTACCGCCGGGAACGGTACCTTCTCTCTAGAGGCAGCGACACTAAACAAGAGATTTGTTGGTAATAATTCCTGATGAAAGGTTGTTACCGCAATATAAATGGACGGAAACAACAATGCAATTAATAAAAATAAATACCTGATGCATCGTATAAACGATGCCATAAGGAATCTTCCATAATAATCTTCTGGAGAAGCCATCATTTGAAAAAAAGTAACTGGTACAACAAGTACAAATGGACTGTTTTCAACAATTATCCCAACTCTTCCCTCAAGGAGGTTCCCAACAACACGATCCGGCCTTTCCGTTTGTAATACTTGTGGAAATACAGAGTAAGGATTATCCTCAATAAATTCTACAATATATCCACTATCCTCAATGGCATCAATGTCTATCCGTCTTAGTCTACTTCGTACTTCTTCAACCAATGACGACTCTGCAATACCTTCTATATAGGTTATAACTATTTCCGTTTTAGAAAGTCTCCCTAACTTCATGCTTTCCAATTTAAGCTGAGGGGATTTAATCCTCCTACGAAGCATGCTTGTATTTGTTCGTATATTTTCAGTAAAGCCCTCTCTTGGCCCTAGTACTACTGCTTCTGAAGCTGGCTCATCGACTGATCGTTGCGGCCATGATTGTTCACTTATTAAAAGCGTTTGTTTAAACCCATCAATGAGTATTACTGTCCCACCAATAAATAAATGATCAGCAAGTTGTTGAATAGTTTCTCCTTTTTCAACTTGTCCTGAGCTTATTACATCTTCAATATCTACAATAGTTAGGTGAGTTTTTTTTTGTAAATCTTGATTATGGTTTAATAATGGTTCCAAAATACTATTTTCCATTCTTTTCATATCTACTAGTCCATCAAGGTATAGAATAATTGCAGTATACGTTTTATTTATGTCAAATTTCCGATAACTAAAGTCTGAAGATCCTTCAAACATTCTTCTAATTTTATAAAAATCTTCTTCAAGAGTTCCTGTTAAATAATCAGTCTCATCCTTATTGGTATGGGTATTGCTATTTTTATTCATAACTTTTTGAGTAGAGCTTAGAAGTTTCATCCATCTATTCATTTTCATTTCAACGCACCTCCCAATAGGATGATCAATATTACGACAGAACTTTTTTACGAATAAATGCAATACAGAAAAATAAAATCGGTAAGATGATGTGCATCAAAGTAAGAACATATATGTTAAGAAACTTAAAAGCTATTTCTAAATGTGTTACAAAGTCTCTTCCTATTAATAAAGATAATGGTATTATTATCGTACCTATCCCAAGTATGATTGATTTCTTGCTTTTCACATTGAATAATTGTGCAATTCCTACTGCTGCACCATACATCCATGCACCCACTTTGAAAAATACCCCAGCAACCATCATAAGGATAATTAGTGCATCAAACCTTTCTAAAAAGTCAGCAATACTTACTAACCTTGTTGCCGAAAGTAGTGGAAAGTAATCTATTTTGTATAGCTCTGGACCAACAACAGAGAGGATTAGTACTGAGTTGATCGTTAAAAGGATACCTCCAATTAGGATGACAGCAAATCCTACCTTACCTGCATTTTTTTGATTCTGTAAATTAGGAATAAACATCATAATTATAATCGTTTCTCCGAATGGGAAATTTATATTCTTTGGAAATACCTCTTTTAATATTGGTTTTACTCCATTCCCTAAAATAGGGTTAAGATTAGAAAATTGAATAGATTTAACACTTAATAAGAGGATCCACACAATGATTAACGAAATCATAAAGATCGGAAATACTATCTCCCCCATTCGTCCAAATATTTCAATTCCACCACGCAAACAATAAATCACCAAGACCATAAAGCTACCAATCACGATGATTATAGGAGTTTCAACTAGAATCGTTGATCCGATTAGATCACCAAAGTCGCGACAAGCTCTTCCAGCAGTGTAGACAAAATAAGTAAGGTATAAATAGATGAAAGGATAAGCAAGGTACTTCCCTATTAACTTTGGAATGATCTCAATCAACGTCATATTCGGATAAAAAGATGCTAGCTTTACATAAATACTCATTAAAACGATACTTAATAAAGTAGACACCAATATTACTATCCACGCATCCTGCTCTGCACCTGCTCCTAACCCAAGAATGATCGCTGTTCCAAATTCAAATCCAATGAGAATATAAAATAGTTGAAGTGAGCTTATTTTTTCCTTTTCCACCTGTCACTCCCACCAATTCCTTACCATAAATTTTCGCCTCTGGTTAAATTTATCTTTTCCGATTTAATCCTTGTTATGCGTTTTCTTACAATTTTTAAATTGATAACCTCAATATATTAGCCACAGATTCAGACTTTTTATTCTTAAACATAAAAACCCTTCCGCTAACAATATGGAAGGTTTCATCGATTTTAAACATATTTAATCGTTTTTAGTCGACTCACTATGAAGAACTTAAAGAAAATGTCTTTTTAATAGAAGAATTGTCGAAGGTATTTCAAAATCCACCAAAATCATTAATAATATAGATATATTTAACATACCTTTTAATGGGAGCTATGAAATATGAATACAAAGTATTACTCTGAATTAACATATAAGATAAATCTAGTAAGAAAACTTATGATTGTCACAGCACAAACAAAGGGATTCAATAATCCTGAAACAATTAAATATAGTGAGGAATTAGATAGACTTATTTTTGAAACACAGATATTTTTAAAATCCTGCAGTTAAAATTTATCTATCGAGTTCCACATTACTTGAATTGTCGCAGATTAATGATACATTAATACCTGTACTAGATTATACAAGTAGGTGGAATTCATTGGATATCAAACAATTACAATACTTTATTGAAGTTGCAAATAATAATAGCTTCTCCCGGGCAGCCGAGCACCTATTTATAACTCAACCTACCATTAGTAAAATGATTAAAAACCTTGAAACAGAATTAGGTGTGTCATTATTTGATCGCTCTCGAAAAAAGCTTTTCTTAACCGATGCAGGACATACGATATTAGAACAAGCAAAGTTGATCGACAAAGCGTTTACGAATTTAGAAATAGAGTTAGATAATCTTTTAGGTTTGAAAAAAGGACATATTAGAATTGGTTTACCACCTATATTTGATGCTCACTTTTTCCTTAAAATAATTGGCAGTTTTCACGAAAAGTATCCAGGGATTACCTTTCAATTTGTTGAAGATGGATCAAAGAAGATAGAAGATGATGTGGATAACAATCTCCTTGATGTAGGTGTTGTGGTCCTTCCAACTAACAATGAAATGTTTGAACATTTTTCTTTTATGGAGGAGGACTTGAAACTAATCCTCCACCCAACACACCCATTGGCTAATCAAATTGAAGTTAATTTAGCAGAATTAGCAAATGAATCCTTTATTCTTTTTAATAAGGACTTTGTTTTAAATGACAGGATCATAAATGCTTGTAATAATATTGGCTTTAACCCACATATTATTTCTGAAAGTTCCCAATGGTCCTTTATTGAAGAAATGGTTGCCTCAAAGCTTGGAATATCCCTTTTACCAGAAAGCATTTGCCGTTATTTAAACAAGAATGTCCGAACTGTAAAAATAGTAAATCCTTCGATCAGGTGGAACCTCGCCCTCATTTGGGGAAAAAACAAATATCTTTCTACTGCAGCAAAGGAATGGTTACAGTTTACGAAGGAACATCTGACAAATAAAAATTCTTGAATACTTCAAATAGACGATCCTTAGTTAAGGGTCGTCTATTTTATTTGGAAAAAAATGAGAAACATTCTTTTTGCCCATACTTGAAAATCCTCCCCTTCCAGCTCATTCACTTAATTTATGCTTGGAAGCATTTACATAGACAAAAGCTATACTTCAGATAAAATATAACCATTTTACTTAACAAAAACTCAGGTCTAAACTTGTAACAAGTAAACAATAACTTTTTTCAGCATCACTTTATCATCTCTATGAAGAAATGCAGAAGACAGCAAATTTCTGTGTAAATCCAATATGAAAGGATGGATTAAAAATGGAAGCAATAAAAACAAAAGAAAGCCGCATTGTTAGTACAGACCAAGTATTATCATGTGATTTAAATAATTATAATACTCTTTTTGGTGGAGTTCTGATGAAAAAACTAGATAATGTCGCAACGTTATCAGCACGTAGACATTCTAGAGTAAAGGAATGTGTAACAGCATCTACAGATTCTATCGACTTTTTATGTCCAATTCACCAAACTGATTCAGTCTGCATTGAATCATTTGTTACCTATACAGGAAAAACATCTATGGAAATTTTTTGTAAAGTAATCGCCGAGGATATGATGACAGGCGAACGTAGAATGGCTGCAACAGCCTTTTTAACCTTTGTTGCATTAGACGAAAAGAAACAACCGGTAGAAGTTCCTGGTATTATCCCAGAAACAGAAGAGGAAAAGTTTCTCTACAACACTGCTAAAGATAGAGCGGAAATGCGTAGATTAAGAAGAAAGAAAAGTAAGGAACTAGCAGAATATATTACAGTTAGAAAACCTTGGGATAAATAAGAGGAGGGCGAATAATGATTACCATATCTAGTCATGATGAATTGAAGGCCACCGAAGAAGCGGTTAAACAATTAAAACGGGACTTTCCTCAACTTTTTGACAAACTATTGCATGTCGTAAATTTAACAAGAGCATTCCAATTCAAATTTCAATATATGGGTTGTTTAATTATGGATGAAGATGTTCATAATTGCACACCTAATTTTGTTTATGGATCTGTTTTACGCTTATATAAGAAAGAAGTACAAAAATTGATCAATGATATAGATTCACAAGTTCTCAAGGACTTATTTGTTGCTAATAAAAATGTTGGCTATGCAAAGATTAGTTTATTACTTCTTGGTCATACCACTGAATCGTTAGTAGGCTCATCATCTATACAATAATAAAAATCCACTACTGAACGAAAATGGACTCCCTCGGGTAGCAACCACTTTCATTCAGTAGTTTTCATCTTTTTAAAAGACATTTAAAGTACCTTTTGACTTTTGCTTTTATAACTCTCTTTATCCTTTTCAAGAAGAATATTTAGGGATATAAGATTCATCTCTTCTTTTTCACCAAAAATTGTTATTTCCTTATTTGTACTATTTACATAAATATTTTCATTATCTATTTTCATTTCATCCAAAGAATGCATATATTCAAACGTTTGTTCAAGAAAGTTTGATTGATTATTGGACAGTAGATATGTTATTGCATCACGGTGGGCAATCGTTCGTTTCCAATCCCCATTGTTATACCAAATAAGTTTACTTGCTGACGCTTCATCAGGATAACCATACTTATTTATTAGCTTAAAAGCACCTTCTCTCAATTTTTCTTGCCATGTATTTAAAATTTCGTCTACATACAATTTATATTTGTTATTCATATTAATACCTCCCAAATAAGCTAATAAACAGTATATGTAGGAAGTATATGGAATTGAAATCATATTTCTTTAAATAATGTATTTTTTTGCATGCGCTAAAAAAATACGACACAAATAAACTCAAGCAAGAAAACTGCTTGAGTACGTTTAGTTTCAAATCAGACCATTTAACCGATCTGGGGACAGATCCATAATCCCATCATCCTCTATAATACCGAGAGTAACATCAGTAATATCTTGATCAGATATAATTTTATCTTGCACCCTGAATTTTATATCATCTGCAACTGCAAGTGAAAGTCCTTTTCTTAATTCAATTAGGCCCTCAACATGATAATATCGACCTTCTTGTATTATCCTGAGTTTTTTAATATCTGTAACATCTTCATCACTTAATATTGTTCTGAACACTTTTTCTTCAATATCCTTTGGCGCAGCTACCCCGATAAGTCCAACCATATTATCAAATCCTACTCTAAAGGCTACTCCAATCATTAAAAAGCCAATTAGAATTGTAGCTATACCATCCAAGCTTGTGAAATCAGTAAATGCTGTGACAATGATTGCGGTTAAGGCTAATAATGCCCCTGTAACAGCTACGATGTCTTCATAAAAAACTAAACGAGTAGGCGGTGCTGCACGACCAACGTTTCTAAATGCCGCTATGGCTATTCCCCATCCTTTTGTCTTTTCTACTCTAGCTTCCTTTAGAATTTCCTTCATTGCTTTTAGTAAAATTCCACCATCAATAACCAGGTTAATGATTAATACACCTATACTTAACCAAAACCCACCGGTATTTTCTACTGGGTGATGCAGTAAGTGCCAGCCTTCTTTGATTGTTTCGTAAGCCATGATGGTCACTACTATGACTGCGATCATACAAAATATGTTGATTACACGTCCAAAGCCTGTTGGAAATTGTGGCGTCGGCCGTTTTTCTGATAGAACACTACCAATAAACACAAACCCTTGATTTACTGCATCTGCAAGTGAGTGCATAGCAGATGCAAACATAGCCCCACTCCCACTTATTACATAAGCGATAGCCTTACAAGCTGCAATAATCGCGTTACCAATCATTGCAACTGCTGATGATTTATTCCCCTTTTTAATTAGTGAAATAAATCCATTATTGTCTGTTTCATTACTCAAGTTTAACGCCTCCATAAATCAGCATTTTATAATATGTTTATTGTTCTTTAAAATTCGTGGATTATTACTTTTGAACATGAAATTGCATTCCAATGCTCATATAAAAATAATAGGCTCTTTTCTAAAAGATTGTTGTTTTTGAACAAAACTGATTAGGTTTATTGGAACGGATATGCGAGACTCCTGTGGGAGTAGCGGGACAGATGAGACCCCGCAGGCGCTCGCGCTGAGGAGCATTCCTGTTTAATATCCTTAAGGCTTCTTGCAAAACAAAAAGTCCTCTTGTATGATGCTTGAGTATCAACGACTAAATTGACTCATCACCATACAGGAGGACCATATGATGAATAGTAATATGAATACCAAAATTAATCAAGTATCTGAAAAAACACTTGTTATTGGAATAGACATTGCGAAGAAAAAACATTACGCATGCGCTATCGATGATCGTGGACGAATTTTGCAAAAACCGTTTCCGTTCATACAATCCCTTGATGGGTTTGAGCAACTACACAATATGATTCATTCTCTACTAGAATCACATGAAAAGACAGATGTCTTAGTCGGCTTTGAGCCCACAGGGCATTATTGGATGAACTTAGCTGCTTATTTAGTCGAAAATAATATTCAATTTGTCATGGTTAACCCTATGCATGTGAATAGAACGAAGGAATTAGATGATAACCTTCAAACTAAGAATGATCAAAAGGACGCTCGCGTTATCGCTTCTTTAATCCGCGATGGCCGGTTCAACTATACACGAATTTTAGAAGGGACAGAAGCCGAACTTCGTAATGGGGCGAGTTTTCGGACTAAAATGCAGGAAGACCTCGCATCACTTAAGAATCGAATGATTCGGTGGACAGATCTTTATTTCCCTGAGTTCCATCATGTATTCAAAAGCTTCGGTAAAAACGCATGCGCTGTTCTCGAGGTGACACCTTTGCCAATCGATTTTGATGGGAAAAATGATGAAGAACTTATCGCACTTTACAAAAGGGTTGAAGGAATAAAGTGTCTTTCCGTTTCTAAAATACAAAAGCTAAAATCAATAGCCAGTCAGTCCATTGGTTTAACTGAGGGGCTAGAAATGGCCCGATTTGAAATGGATACATTACTTTCTCAGTACAAAGCTCTTTCAAACCAACTGGAGGTCTTATCATCAAGGTTAAATGACCTCGCTCAACAATTGACAGACTATGAGTATATTTTATCTATTCCTGGTTTAGGCGAAAATACTGTTGTTGAACTACTCTCTGAGATAGGTTCCCTTAGGCAATATCAGCACCCACGCCAATTAATTAAATTAGCGGGGCTCACGCTTAGAGAAAACTCTTCTGGCCAACACAAAGGTCAAAAGAAAATTTCCAAAAGAGGTAGGAGGAAGTTACGGGCTATATTATTTAGAGTCATCCTCCCTATAATTCAACACAACATAGCGTTTAAATCTTTGTACCATTACTACACGACTCGTACTGTCAATCCATTAAAGAAGAAAGAAGCCATGGTTGTTTTATGCGGGAAATTACTAAAAATTCTACACGCTTTGTGTACAAAACGAGTGCACTTTAATGTAAATCATATGTTAACAGATCTCCATTGCCTCAAAGAGGCAGCCTAAGCAACTTCCTAGTTTGTAATCTAGACAATAGGATGACACGGAGAAGTTGGCACGAAATGAGCCATTAGACTAAGAGTCCCTTGAGGAGCATAGCCAGCCTCTGCCTTATGAATAGACCGAACGAAGGAATGTACGCGTTAGACGCCAAGAGACATGGGAGGGTACGTCATCATAAGATTCGCAGAGATCCGAAGTGCATCATATAAGCACTTAGAGTTAATCATTTCCAATTAACTCTAGCGAAGCGTAACCTCAGAATAACAATATTTTGAACTTTTGGAAATTGATGATAATCTGTAGTGAAAATCAGTAAGTGAAAATTTTTTTTCTATCTATTAAAACAGTTTTAAGCGTTGATATACCAACATTTCTAGAGGGAGGCTCATCGCCCGCCCCACGGAAAGCGAGCATCCTGGAGTGCCAATCAACCAACCCAATACTATTTTAAAAGCAACAAGGTTTGCGAAAACAGCCAAATAATAAAATGCAGACTTCATTTAAAATCAAATACGTACATATGATAAATACATGTCCAATTTCTTTGGAGGGGTTATCAATGAAATTTATTAGAAAAGGCTTGATCATTATTATTGGCAGCATCTTAATATCCTTAGGAATAAATTACTTTTTGGTCCCCTACAAAGTGTTGGATGGAGGAATCATTGGGATCGGTCTTATTGTAAATTATTTATGGGGCCTTAAAGCAGGCCTGATGATTATCATTTTTAGTATTCCTATCTTTTTCATCGCTTGGTTTGGCTATAGAGATTATTTTTACAATAGCTTACATGGTATGGTTATCTCTTCCTTTTTTATCGATATCTTAAACCCAATCCATGCATTTTTTCGTATTGAAGCAGTTCCTAGCTCCATCATTGGCGGGATCTTAGTTGGCTTAGGAATTGGGCTAATGTTGAAATATAAAACGAGTACTGGTGGAACAGATCTTGTCGCTCAATTTATCTCTGATAAAACAGGTATGAATGTGGGTATCCTCATTTTTATTATTGATGCAGTTGTTATTTTATCTGGTGGCTTGTTATTTTCAACCGAAACTCTTTTGCTTTCGATTATCACCATTCTTTTTGTTGGCATTACGACAAGTATATTTACAAGAAATGTTGTACATTCAGATTAGGCTAAACACGTACAAGCACCTGGAGTGACTCACTTGGACTCGCACTCCCTCAGAAGTCTCACGTTTCCGCTCCAATCAACAGTAGCTTTACCATAGCCTTTCAAAAAAAGGTGTTTAGCAACAAAAAAGAAAGACATATTAAGATAAGAGGAAAATTGAAATGGAGTTGAAAAGATGGATTTTTTATCAAGAGAGCAAATTATTAACGAACTACAGGATTCGTTTCAACCTTTTATTAATAAGTATGGAATAGAGGACATTGGTATTTTTGAAGAAGAAGGTCAAGATAATCATTACTATTTAGGCTATACAGTTCGTAAAGAAGGAAAGACCTATCATATCCATTCATCTTATTTAAAGAACAATCATGGGGGTTTAGCTCCTGAGAAAAAAGAATGGACAATAGAATCTGATGAACCTGATAGGAAGGATTTGAAAGGATTTAAGGGATTAGAGGATGCCCTTCGTGAAATTCAGGAGATTCACTAGGAGATGAGCTGGATGTGTAGCACTTATCCACAGTCTTAAAACAAAAACCTTAGCCCGAAAAATTATCGAGCTAAGGCTTTTATTTTTTTAGCACTATAAATTGACTAATCATTTTACCTTACATGATCTTCAAGAAAGTTTATTTGTTACCGGCACTTCTCTTTTCTGAAGTTCCACCCCATGCTTCAACATTTTTTAGACCTTTAATATTTGAAACATGAAAGACTGGATTTTTCCCACTCGCTTTTTGTTTCAAATAGTCATTGAGTGCTGAGATCGCAATCTTCCCAAGTAGCACAATCGCAATTAAGTTAATGATCGCCATTAAGCCCATTAGTAAATCAGCAAGACTCCAGACAAAGCTTAACGATGCAAGAGATCCAAATGCGACCATGCCAACTACTGCAATACGGTAAATATTTAGCCATAGTTTACTTGTATTGATAAACTCAATGTTTGTTTCACCATAATAATAGTTCCCAACAACTGAACTAAAGCAAAATAGTAAAACAATGATTGCAAGGAATATCCCAGCCCAAGAACCCATTGTTGTTTCAAGTGCATTTTGTGTAAGCAGGATACCATTTGATTCTGTTGATGTGTAAAGACCTGACAAAAGAATAATAAATGCTGTTGAGCTACAGATTAAAAGTGTATCCACAAATACACCAAGAGATTGAATTAATCCTTGTTTTACAGGATGGCTGACATCAGCTGTAGCTGCAGCATTCGGAGCACTACCCATACCTGCTTCATTTGAAAACAAACCACGTTTTATTCCATTCATCATCGCAGCACCTAAAGCTCCACCAGCCACTTCACTGACACCAAAAGCACTTTCGAATATTAAAACGATTACACCAGGTAATTCGGAAATATTCATAATCATGATAAACAGAGCAATTAATATATATCCTCCTGCCATGATTGGTACCATGATTTCTGATACTGTTGCAACTCGTTTTATCCCACCAAAGATAACAACGGCTGTAATGATAGACAAGACGATCGCAATGATAATTTTATTTATTCCAAAAGATCCATTTAACGCACTTGTAATTGTATTTGCCTGAACCGAATTAAATGCTAATCCAAACGTTAGAGAAATTAACACAGCAAATGTTACACCCATCCAGCGAGCATTTAACGCCTTTTCCATATAGTAAGCGGGACCGCCTCGGTAATTGTTACCATCTTTAACCTTATAAATTTGAGCTAGTGTACTTTCTATAAATGCAGAAGCTGAACCAATTAAGGCAATCAACCACATCCAAAACACCGCTCCTGGACCACCAGTTGTGATTGCTATTGCAACCCCTGCAAGGTTACCTGTACCTACGCGTGAAGCTGTACTAATACAAAAAGCCTGAAAGGATGAGACACCTTTTTTATCAGCCCTTGCACCTTCACCTAAGAGCCTAAACATTTCGCCAATTAAACGAAACTGTACAAACTTTGTTCGAAAAGTAAAATAAAGACCAGTCCCAATTAACAATATAATTAAAACATATGACCAAAGTAATGTATTAGTTCCATTAATAAACGTTTCAATTATGTTCAATTCACAACACCCCTTACTTTATTTACTCTAGACTTTAAATATGATGCACAATCGTCTACAGATATACACTTTTACTATATTAGCATATTACCTAATTCCTAAAAACCTTTATTTTCATCGAGATTTTTTGATAATAAAGCACGACAAACGATATTGGTATTCGCATTCAGTAAATCTAGGCATTAGTTTATTTTTCTAACTTTAAAACCAGCCTCCTTCTTAGAGCGTATTACTATAGGTGTTCAAATTATTACAAATAACGAAAAAGGTCGATCGTATTAAATACGTTTAAAACATATGTAGTCCATATAGAATTAGGAAAGACCTGCTCACACTTAGCATTTCAACAGGTCTTTTTTATTGTCACAATGAATCTAAAGCCTGCTTTAAATCCTCCCAAATATCCTCCCATGCTTCCAGTCCTACCGAGAGACGAAGTAATTCATTTGAAATCCCCATATCCTTTCTAACATCTTCAGGAATGACTGCATGTGTCATTGAAGCGGGATGCTGGATAAGTGTTTCAGCATCACCTAGGCTTACCGCAATTGGGATTAGTTTTAATTGATTTACCACTCTTACAGCTTCTTCATATGTCCCATTAACTTCAAATGATAGAAGACCTCCACCGTTTTTCATTTGTCTCTTCATTATTTCGTAATCTGGGTGATTTTGGTCTCCAGGGTAATAAACTGCCTTAATCCTTGGATGATTACCCAATAGATCGACAAGCTTTTTTGCATTTTCACAATGGCGATCCATCCTTACAGCCAATGTTTTGATTCCTCTAAGCAGTAACCAAGCATCAAAAGGAGAAATGACTCCTCCAATATCCTTTTGAGTCGTTTTCTTTAAGTGACTTATAACTTCATGATTTCCGACAATGATACCTGCAATTACATCACCATGCCCACCAATGTACTTCGTTGCACTATGAATGGTAATATCACAGCCTAATGTTAGAGGTTTTTGTAAATAAGGAGTTGAGAAAGTATTATCAACAACAACCATTATTCCCTTTTCTTTAGCAATCTTTACAACTAGTTCTAAGTCAATTAATTTCATTGTAGGATTAATCGGCGTTTCAATATAAATACACGTTGTGTTCTCTTGAATTTTTGAAATAATTTCTTCGGTTGTAGCTAATTCTGAGAAGGTATGATCTATTTGATATTTTTCTTGTAGCATCCTTAACAGGCCGAAGGTACACCCATAAACACCTCTTGAACATAAAATATGATCATTCGCCTTTGTTAATCCAATTAAAACTGCTGATACTGCAGCCATTCCTGACCCGAATGCAAGTGCCGCCTCCCCCTCTTCTAACTGGGCCATACGTTTTTCTAAAACTGTAACTGTAGGATTTGAAAGCCTTGAATAAATATAGCCATCCTCTACACCTGCAAATCGATTAGCTCCTTGCTCTAATGATGTAAAAGTAAATGTTGATGATTGATAAATTGGTGGGGTTAAGCTATCTGAGTGCTCTTTCGAAGTATAACCTGCATGGATTGCCTTTGTTTCAAAATGATATGTGCCTTCTTTTTTCATTGTTATCCCCCTTGTCCGGAACATGATAGTTACTAGGCGGTTGTATTTTATATCTTATTTGCTCAAACCTTATTTCGTCACAGGTATACTTGTAATTTTTTAAATGATGTATTTTTACGCAACAAAAAGCACCTACATTCTTTTAATGTAGATGCTTTTATCATCTTTTTATAGAATCGCACTGTTAAACTTGGTTGTTGATTTCCGCTGCAAGTGTTCGCTTCAATCAACAAAGTGCCAAAATCAACAGTGTCGCTATAACATAGCCTATAAAATAAATATTGCAAAGAGCCATTATTTTAGTACTGTTGGTTCACCTACTTGTTGACTCTCACCACCATGAATATATTGTTCAAATAGCGCAAAGCAATCTTGTTTGGAAGGTGGATGAAATGTAAGAAGTTGAGACACCAGAAGAAGATATGATGTATCTAAAGATGTTAAGAAGTTCATACCACCTAATAGTTTTGCTGATTGAGTTGAAATTTGCTCAATCTTCCTTTCAATGCTATCTCTAACTAATAAAACCTCATTTAACAACACGTCTAAAAATTGATTATTGATAAATTTATATGCTAAACCTTCAAGAGAATTCATCGTCAGAACTAAATCAGCAGTCAAGTCATGTATTTTATCTAAATTTTGAGCCTTATCCGATTGTAGAACCTTTTCAACCATGGAAGAAACTACACCTATGTAAGATGCTGTAGCAAGTAATTCAAACCAAATTAACCCATTCATAATGACCGGACTTACGTTTTGCTCAGTTCCGGCATGAAAAACATTTTCATTTGATACAAATACATCCTCAAGAACCACCTCATGAGTATCAGTACCTTTAAGAATCCAGTGATTCCAAAAATCATTTACTTTTATTCCTGGTGTGTTACTAGGAATGATTATTATAGCTAATTGGTCATTGGGCAACTTAACACTTGCTGTCAATAAGTCCATTTTGTGAGATAAAGTGCATGGCTTTTTCCTACCATTAACAATTATCCCTCCATTGACAGGTATTGCTTCTACTGTAGGTGAAAAAATATTTTGGCTAATCCCCTCAGCAAACCCTGAAGCCAATAAAAGGTTTTCTTCTGCAATCATAGTTAAGATTCGCTCTAATTCAGGTTGTACGCTTATTGCACCAATTAATGATGCAACTGAAAATTGATGCATTGTCAATGCTATTGCTAAAGAAGGAGATCTAGAGCCAATTGCTCTTTGAATATAAATGGCATCCAAGGCGCTAGCACCTTTTCCACCATACTCTTTTGGAATCATAAGTGACGGAACACCCATTTGCTTTATTAGATCTATACACTCATTTCCTTGAGACTCTCTTTCCATAAAAGTAAAAGAAGCTAGTTTATCATCCAAACCTGGAAAATACTCATCAAGTACTAAACGTTCCTTTGCTAATAGTAATGACATGATTACACTCTCCCTAGCTATTTTTTATTCCTTCTGATATTCCACTAGTGTAGATTCTGGCTATTCTAACTCATTACGATTACCAATAAAACCAGATAATAAAATTAGTGAGTATGCCCAAAGCAACCATGAAGCAAAAAATTTATCCGTATCAGGACTAAGATTCGTAAATATGTCTTGGAAATAAATAAGAACAATAGAATCAATCAGCATACCAGGTAGGGCAATAAAGATCGCAGCCTTTATTCTTTGACTCGCTGTAACCTTTTTCCACTTGTATATTGGCAATGTTAATACAAGAATTAATGGTACAACCAAAATATATGACATAATCATTAGCATTGGTTGATCATGTAGAAAAAAGAATTGACCACCAAATCTAAAAATCAATGTCGCTCCAAGCCAAACTAATAGTCCCCATAACAGAAAAAACATGAAGAACACTCCTCTATTATTTTTCGTTTACATATACTATGATTTATCCAATAGATTCTTTATTAAAAATTGCAAATCACGAAAAACACCATCAAAATCTGTATCTTCGCGCATTAAAGCTTGAATGGCTAAACCGTCAAATAAGGCGTTAAGTAATACACTCCAAACCTCAGTGGATACCCCATGTAGAGTTGAATCTCCTATAAATGTGTTTATTTGTTGTTTTAAGACATGGTTCTCATAACTTAATAGGTTTCCCAATTCTTCTCGCATCAGTTCATTATTAAATCCAGTAACTGCTAAAGACAAAAACAACTTATGATAGTAACTATCCTTTGTGATTCGATCTTGAGCTGAATTTAGTGCGTTTTCCATCCAATCTTCTTTACTTTTTTCTTTTTGTTTAGCAAGACTATCCAATTTATTCCAAGAAGTTGTGCTTATATCCTTTACAATCTCCATCATCAATTGATCCTTGCTTCGAAAATGGTAATAGACTGTACCTTGAGAAATTCCTGCTACTTCTGCAACAGATTTTAATGTTACATTTTGAATTCCCTTTTCAACGATACAACGCTTCGCAGCTTCGATTAATTCTTCTTTCGTTACAACATTTGGTTTAGCCATATCTATTTCTCCCCTTCATTTCCTTAAAGCCCGAAATAATCCTTTTTCTATTAAAAGTTTATCCTACTCATTTTTACATCTCTTCCTGGATATTATTAAAGGATTTATTTTTACGTTGCCAATATGCCTGGTAAATGAGAATCAGCATAATCACCGCCGCCGGAAGTAGTAAGGAAGTATAAAAGGTATTTGCACCGTGTTTCACGTCGCTTAACGCAAAATGGTTGTAAACCTGTGAAGAAATTGTACTTCCTATCACTGCTCCAAGAAGGCGTGACATATTTATCATGGATGACACAAAGCTATGATACTTTATTTCCATCTCTATCATTGCCTGTGATGTACTACTTATGATAATGAGCCCTAACCCTAATCCAACAAACAAGTTAGCTAACGCTATTGCTAATAAATTAAAGCTCGCAGATAGGATGATAAACAGCAAACCACAAAGTAAGAAGGCCATCCCTGCTATCGCCAGGTTTAATAATGAAAATCGTTTCTCCAGCCTTCTGATCAAAACAGCTGCTAAAATAATACTTATACATAAAGGAACCACACCGATAGCAATACCAAAAGTCGAATCAATAAAGTTGGATAAAATAAATGGTTCAACGTATAAAATACTATTTAATATAAATCCTACTCCGAAATTTAAAAGCATAGTAAACAGTAAAATTGACCGTTTCAATACAACTTTAAAATCAAGCGTTCCCAACAATTCTGAATCAGAGTGCTTTTGCATGCTGATTGAACAAATGAGAATGATTAAAAAGACAATTAAGTTTACGAAAAAAATGACTTTCCAGTGTCCAAATTGTCCTATGATTCCACCCAAAATTGGCCCGGCTGACGCAGCTAATGCACTAAGTGCTCCCCATATTCCAATTACCTTTGTATAGTCCTCTTTTTTACTCTGATTTAGCATGAGTACAAGGCTAATCGGAACTATGATTGATGAGCCAATTCCTTGAATAATACGTGCAATTAACAGGTATATAAAAGAGGGACTCAATGCTCCACACAAAGAGCCAAAGCAAAACAACAATATACCCAAAAAGAAAAGTCGTTGATTAGCAATTCGTTGAGACAGTACTCCTACTAACGGCATTAATAAAGCAAAAGGTAATATATACCCATTCATAATCCAAATAGTATGAGACATTTCTATTTGAAGATCTGTCTGAATGATAGGCAACAAAACATAAAGTAATGTTCCATCCTGCATAACAAAGAAAACACTTAGACCAATCACCCAAAGATAGACTTTTTGTAAAAATCCCATAGTCTTTTCCATCGTTTATCTACTCGCTTTGGTTGTATTTTTTTCTCTTTCCGCATCAATGATTTGCTGTAAGTTAGTAGTAGCCGTTTCCATTGCTATCTCTCTAGTTGTTTTGTCCTTCCTAACACTTTCCACTAAAAGATGTTTAACCTTTTGTCTAATCCGTTTTGAACACTCATCAAGAACATTCTCAACATTAGCTTGAGCTGTAATTAATAAACCAAAACCAGTTGCGGAACCAGAATTCACTATAAAGTCTGGTAATACTGTAATCTGGTTGTTTTTTAATATATAATCTGCTTCCTTTGTTGTTGGCATATTTGAGCCTTCCACAATTAATTTTGCTTTTATTTGATTTGCATTTTTTTCTGTAATTACGTTAGATACTGCTGCAGGTATTAAGATATCGACTGGTAAAGTTAAAATATCATTTGGTTCTAAAAATGTATAATGCTTCAAATGATCACGACGAATCAAGCCATTATCTGTTCTAGCATTTTCTAAATCCTCAAAACTAAAACCATTTTCAGAATAAACCGTCCCAATTATGTCACTTATTGCACATATTTTTACACCCTTTGCTGCAAGCAAGCGAATAATTCCATTACCAACTGTTCCAAACCCTTGTACTGCTACTTTTACAGTTTGAAGATTTAAATGTAAGAAGTCTGTTGATTCATCGATGGCCTCTACTAAGCCAAATCCTGCTAAGTAATCCATAAATTCTTCACTTAATAAATCATCAATTGATTTTCCCTCTGGTAATTTAATATCAATTCCTTTTTCACTTAACTGATCAATAACAAGCGAGCTAGGGTCAAACTGAATGCTTTTATAAACATGCTTCACATCCGAACTCGTCATCCCCATATCTTCACCAACTAAAAGCATGGAACGTAAAAGAGGTTCTGCCATTTTAGCAAATGCTGTTATTTTCTCCAGTTTATGATTTGAATTTGGATCACCAACAATACCTATTTTAGCTCCACCTAAAGGAATATCCATCATGCTATGTTTATAAGTCATTATTTCTGCCAAACTTCGAATTTCATCCATTGTTACATTTGGACTCATTCTAATACCACCGGCAGCCAGCCCACCAATAAGCCTATCAATAACAATAAAAGCTCTTGTATTGTTTTGAGGATCAAACAGTTCTATTTCATATTGTGCTTTCATTGGATGACCTCCTTTTTTGCTACTTGAAACGTAAAGGCAAAAGCACAATCCTCTTTATTTAATCTTTCCATCATTTCATTTTGAATTGATAGACTAGGAAACTTAGATACAGGTATATCCCTTTTGGCAAGGAAATTTCTAAAGCATACAATCCCATTATTTCTCATCGTACGTTCAACATGGAATAGGATTTTTTCAAACTCCTCTTTGGGAATCCATCCTGAAATATCTGAAAGTGAATATTTATCCAATACACCATTTGGACATTGTGTTAAAAATTGATCGATTCTATCTGTCACAATCTCAACACAATCTATGTTTTTTTTGATCGTTTCATAATGTTTCTTTTGTATATATACTGGCAGTGCTTCCTCATTCATATATTTGCTACAAAATAAAAAAGTCATAAAATGATTATCTCTAACTAAATGTTCCTTAAATGATTGATCAAAACGAGATAGCATATAATCCCCTATAGAAAAACCATCCTCTACTTGGTTAAAATAACTTGGATCTCCCAAAAATATTTCAAAAAATTTCTTTTTACTACATGTTCGAACTAACCATCTCCAAAAGGGGGTATTCCATTTCTCTTCGTAAAATTTTCTTTGTTCTTCAATACTTTCACATTCTAATAGTTTTTCAAATTGGGGCCTTTTCACACGAAATATAAGTGAACCTAAATATTTTTTATAAAACATTTCGTGCTTACCTAAAAAGATAATTCCTTCTTCAATCTTTGAAAGATGTGTTTGCCAAAATTTTTGAGCAGGGGGTGAAAGATGATGTTGCAAGGTGTAAAATACTTCTTTTCTAGAAACTCCACTTTGTTTAATGCCTAAAAAGGATAAACACTCATCATGATCAAGTTCCTTTATTGCCGCTATCTTTAATTCCAAAAGAAAGTTTTGATTCGGATTTGCATCAACAGATATTAATTTTTTAGGACCATCAACTAATAAAGATAGACTCCGGCATCCACTTCCAGTGATTGATACTACTGTGTCACTTGGTTTAATTTGTAAAGCCTTTAATTCTGACTCCGAGTCCTCATCACTAGTTGTGTAAAGCAACCATTGATCACGATAGATGCTATTTTCCATTTTTTCTTCAGTCCATGTAATCTGGTCTGGTTTAAGAGAATGATTCGTCTGAATTGACATTAGATTTAAGATCTCCTTCCATTTTAAACCTTCACCATTTCTGTGCTTAGATCTAAACTATCTAATTCTGCTAACGTAAACTGATGTTTTTTAGCAATTTTCTGTATATAGTAGATATCCTCCATTGTGATTCTTCCACCTATCCCAAAGTTCTTCTTCTCATTTTCTAGAGCTAATAGCATTGTTTCAGATAAACAAGCTAAATTCACACCAGGCTTATATCCTAGATTTTGCCCAAATGAAATAGGTTCAGGGTATTGGACAAGGCCACCTTCAATCACTAGCACATCTTTCCTTAGCTCTTTAACTAATGGTCCTACATTAGCTGGACGTGATACATCACAAATAATAGCCCCATATTTTATCTGATCAACAGGAATTATTTCCTCCATCGAGCTTGTTGCTGTAATCATCATGTCTAAATTACTAATCTCATTTTTTATCTCTACGCTATAATGAATTGGTGGTTGTAGTTTTAAAAACTTGTAAACCTCCTCTATTTCATCAATCACATTAATAGACTCAATCTCTTCACCAGGATTCTTTTGCATGAGTACTTGTTCTATTGCTGTTGTTGAAGGGGTATTATTGAATTGATTTTTACCTTTCATTAGCTCAAGCGTTGACAAAACTTCCTTACGAACCCCTTCATCTTCCTCATATATGCATAACGCATGCACGTAAATAAGGTTGGCTAACTGTTTTAGTCTTTCGATATTTTTAGTAGGGTTACTATTTCTACCGATCAACGTTATATTTGAAGTTGTTTGAGCTAAAATCATCGCACATTTTTTTCCAATTGAACCATTTGCACCTAAAATTCCTATTTTGGCTGTATTAATGTCATGCCCCTTTTTTTTGGCAGATTCAATCAATGCTTCAACGGCAGTAATAATCGTTAATGTATTTCCGGTTGTTAACGTAATATTTTGGTCAAGTAGATCATAGCCACCACGAGTAACTATTGAGGTATATGCTCCTAAACCAACAACATTGGCACCGAGTTCTTTTGCCAATTTAATGCCTTTTTTTATTGCAGTTACTACTTCATTCCTTGGTCTTTCTAAAATCTCTTTTCCTCCATAGGTTAGACCTATCAACCACCCCTCTGCATAGCCTCCTGCAGGTGTACGAACTGATGGCATATGACATAGTACCCCGGCTCCAGAGTAGTCTGCCTGCCATTCAAATATTTTACTGAGCTCATGATCTGAAAACCTTTCAAAAGATGGTGTATTAGTTACTAAGTCTTGTGGTGAAGGATAGTGACATAAGAAGGCAAAGGAAGTCTTTGGCTTATCATTTTCATCTAATAAGGATGATATAATTGGTGAATAATAGTGACGGTAATCTTTAATGAACTCAGGCTTTCTATAATCACCAGTTGTATAGCGATAAATTAAATAAAAATCTCGTCTGTATAAAATCTCACATAATTCGTTAAATACTTCTATAAATCGATCAATCTCTTGTTTATTGATGATTAGCGGTGGCTGAATTCGAATTGTAAGAGAGTCATTTAAAAATGGCATCACCCGTATTTGATGAACATTTAACAAATAGCCACTTAGTAAATATCCGATTCCCCCAGCACTTGTCATATTTGCGATCTCAAATGAGTCACCAGCATCAATTACTTCAAATTCAACGGCAAGCATCAAGCCATTACCGCGCACCTCGCGAATTACACCAGGCCATTTCTTATGTATGTCCTCCAGTTTCGCTTTGAAATACGAGCCCTTTTGTTTTACTTCTGTAAATAATTCATCATTTTTTTTCAAATAATTGATAAAAGATAAACTCACACTAGAGGTGAAATTATTATTTGCAAATGTGGAACTATGGTTAAATCCAAAATCTTCTGTCCAAATGGAAGAACGGCTAATACATACTGATATTGGAACAAGGCCTCCCCCTAATGCTTTTGATAGGGTTACCATGTCCGGCAATAAGTTTTCCTCAGTCGTAACAGACCAATTCCCTAGTCTGCCTAAACCGGTCTGAATTTCATCTACTATCACTAATACATCATATTGTCTGCATAATTCAATAGCCTTAGAGAGATATTGTTTATGAGGAATCCTTACGCCGCCTTCTCCCTGTATAGGTTCAACAATAAATGCAGCTATTTCCTCACTATGTCGTTCAAGAGCCTCCTGGAGTGCTAGAAGATCATTATATGGAATCTTTAAAAACACATCTTGCTGAATAAAAAATGGCTCTTGATATTGTGCTTGACCAGTTGCAGAAAGTGCACCTAGTGTCTTGCCATGAAAACCTTTATGACAAGACAGAATTTTTTCTTTCTTTGTTTTTGCTCGAGCTAACTTTATAGCTGCTTCAATCGACTCTGCTCCGCTTTGGGCAAAAGTACATATGTTTAAATCACCAGGAAATAAGTTAGTTAGTTGACTAGCTAACTCTTGAGTTACCAATGGAAGTGAAGGCTGGCAAAGGCTCGGAGTTTTATTTTCTTTAAATTGGGTTATACTTTGCCAAATTTCTTCATGATTATAACCTAGAGGAAGTGCGCCATATTGCGCGATGAAATCTGTATATCTTTGTTTTACATCAAATATGTAGTAGCTCTCCCCTTTTGTAAAAACTTTATTCAAATGAAATAGGCCCATAATCTTGTTAACAGAAGGATTTAAATATTCCACATTTATTTTCCTTTCTCAGTAAATTAACAAACCTGTAAAATTTTTACTTCACTCCCAACACATATCCATTCTACTTAGAATATCCGCGATTGTATTGTGCAAAACGTACTATTTTTTACTAATTGGTTATTAAAATTGTAGGTCAAGCGTAGTGCCTGTCACTACCCAGTTTTTGTTGATATTTGTCGAAGTTTCTGATGCTTGAATCTACGTAATAAAAAACAGAACAGTCCTACATAAACTGTCCTGCTTTTTTACGTTAGGCTCTGTAAAACTTGGTTGTTGATTCCGCTCAAATCAACAAAGTGCAAAAAACAACAATCAGTTTTTAACATAGCCTTAAATTATAGTAATGCGATGATCTTTCGCGCAGTATTTTTTCCATTTTCAATACAGTCTGGGATGCCTACACCGTAGTAGGAGCAACCAGCAATTATAATTCCTGGATAAGCTGTAGCAAGTTTACTTTCGATCGCTTCCACACTTTTCGAATGAGTAATTCGATAATTAGGCATCTGATCTGACCAATTTGTTATTTCACTTGTAATCAGTTCAGCTGAAATACCAAGGCCTTTTTTAATATCGCTCAGTGCAGCTTGAAGAATTTCTTCCTTATTCATTTTTTGTAAAGCTTGAAATGCCGGATGACTACTTTTATAAAACAGCCTTACAAGCAAATTTTTACTTTCTGACGTATGCTCCCATTTCCTGCTTGTCCATGTACATGCGTTACATGACAACTCATTATTGCTTGCAGTAATAAACCCAGTTCCTTCTGTTGGAAGTAGTGAATCAGGAACATCAAATCCCACATAAACACTGATCAATGAGCTACTTTTTAGTTTGACTAACTCCCCTATGATTTCTTTATCATTGAGAATTTCCCCCGCAGCTGTATGGGGTATACTCAATACCACATGATCTGCTTCAATCACTTCCTGATTCGCAAAAGAAACCTTATACCTGTTATTCTCTTTTTCAATTTCACTTACTTTGGTGTTCTTTAAAATTTCAACATCCCCAAGCTTATTTTCAAATGCATTAACAAGTGTATCTAAACCGCTTCTAAAAGAAAGAAACTTCCTTTCTCCACCGATCTGGAATTTCTCCTTGTTCGCTTCTAAACCCCTTATAATACTACCGTATTTGTCTTTATACTCAAGCAGATATGGCAATGTTGAAGCAAGTGTTAAGTCGCTTAGTTTCCCAGAATAAACACCGGAGAGAACTGGTGCAATTTGTTTTTCCACTAATTCCTTTCCGAGAAAATGTTCTAGAAACGCTCCAACAGAATCATCTTTGGTGAACGTCTCATTTTTTGTATAAAGATCTTTCAAGGCCTCAACTTTTCCTTCTGCAGAAACAAGTGTGCTTTTCGCTAACGACTCAACACTTGCTGGAATTCCGAAAACTGCGTCAGTAGGAATCTGCTTTAATTCACCTTCTGTATATATAAACGAACGGCCTGTAGCATTGTATACGACTTCACTCTGCAAACCGAGTTCTTCAATAAATGTCATCGTATTCGCTTTCCGAGTTACAATTGAATCCGCTCCCGCTTCTATCACAAAACCACTATTTTTTACTGTACGAATTTTCCCACCAAGCTCTGCAGATGCTTCTGCAAGAATAAGCCTCATATCCGATTGATTCGCTTTTTTCCATTTATACAATTCATACATCGTAGATAATCCTGTAATACCGCCACCAATGACTATTACTGTTTTCACCTATGCACACCTCTATTTACAATCCAATTTAAATCATTTAAAGTGTACCATATTCCACCTTCCATTCAGTGATTTTTGATACATATTAACTGACTTTAATCACATTAAACAAACGTTTAATTAAGTCTTATTTAGACACAAATTTGTTTCCTGATATCCAGTAACGCCAAGGATAATCTTTTGCCTCACCTGAATTATTAATTCCAATTCTCTTTCCACAAGATATTCCTTCAGACTTAGATCCCTCAGCAAGATATAAAGGTGGCTTAAAAATTGGGTGTCCATAGTCTTCCATTCCAATTCCTAATGCCTTAGTAAGTTTTCCAGGCCCATTGGTAAGGTTTTTTTGATCTGTTACAGGCCGTCTTTTATTCATAAGCTCAATTCCTGAGTACGGTTCCACCGCTCTGATTAGCACCGCTTCTGGTTTCCCCACACGTCCACTCACGACATTAACGAGACAATGAGTGTGCATGACATATGTATACACATATCCAGGCTCCCCGAACATTATTTCCGTTCTTTTTGTTCTTCTATTCCCAAAGCTATGAGCAGCACGGTCTTCAGGCCCCTTATAAGCTTCTGTTTCAACAATCATTCCAGATGCAATACCATCCTTTGTTTCTTTCACTAGTAAACATCCGAGTAGCATTTGAGCCAATTCTAATGTTGGTTGGTTATAAAATGCTTGTGGTAAAGGCTTTAAAAAAGGTTCTATATTCAAATCCTTTTTATCCCCTTTCATGTTCATTAAGATTGATTGTAAGTATTTTTATAGGTATAGAAAAGGACAGCTTTCCCTTATACACTCTATCTAGGATTAGTCAGATTGCAGGTAACCTTAGCGGGGGATTACACCCCATTTCCCTATATTTTACACAAAATCCTATACAATTATTTTGTATTCATAATAAAATAATAATAGCATGTTGAGATTTAAGATTAGGGGGTAAAGGCTAAATTGAAATATTTTAGTAGTTTCGTTGCAGCAATTTTGCTAACAAGTCTTTCTTATGTTCTAGGGGATCTGTTCCTGTCTAAGGGCTTATTAATATGGCAAGCTCTAATAATTGGAGCTAGTGTGGTTATTTTAGGTGCTACTGCAGAAAAATTACGTGCACCAATGTGGCTCATTATCCTTACACCCTTCCCCGTTGGAATGCTACTGCTGTTTTTATTTTTAAATGAAGGCTTTACTGTGTGGCTTTTCACTTATTCATTAACACTATTAATCTATGTCATCATTCATGTAGCTGTCAGCTCTCTCTTTCGTTTCCATTCCCTTATTCCGGCATGGAAGCTTTCAAAGAGTTAATGAACAAAAGCACAAGCACCAAATAAAAAGGCTTCATATAGAACCTACCGTTAAGTCCTGTATGAAGCCAAATTAATTTTATAGGAATTCTTCTATATCATTCATATACCCATTGAAAATCGAATCCTTTTTATATCACACCTAGTGTATGAAGGTAAACAATGATTATTGTAAACGGGACAATCCATTTCATTAAAAATCTCCAAGTAGCGAACAATAAAGGTGAGTATGAATTTTCCAATCTAAATTCTTGCTCAACGATTGTTTTATTCATTTTAAATGATATAAACAACGCAATTAGTAAGTTGCCCAGCGGCAACATAATATTACTAACAAGGTAATCAGTTGCATCAAAAACTGTTTTACCGAAAATCTGAAACTCACCAAGGACGCCCATTGATAAAGCAGCTGGGATTCCAGCAATAAAAACAACTAAACCAGCTACCCATGAAACATTCCTTCTTGAGCGTTTTCCGCCTTCTGTAAAAGCGGATACGATAATTTCTAGTAAACTGAACGAAGATGTTAAAGTTGCAAATAAGAAAAGTAGTAAGAACAAGCTTAAAAAGAACTCTCCAAATGGAATTTGAGAAAATACTGTTGGTAGAACGATAAATAACAGCCCAGGTCCCTCAGTAGGCTCAAGCCCAAGCGCAAAGACAGCTGGAAATATTGCTAATCCTGCAAGCAATGACACAAAAATATTCATAAGGACGACTGAGCCTGCAGAGGACGGAATACTTACTGTTTTATCTAAATAGGAACTGTAAGTAACCATACATGAAAATCCAACTGCCAATGCGAAAAATGATTGACCCAATGCATACAAAATACCCTCACCTGTTATGCTTGAGAAGTCAGGATTTAAAAAGAATTGTACACCCTCCATAGCACCATCCAATGTAAGAGATCTAATAACAAGGACGATAAAAAAGATAAATAATAACGGCATCATATACTTACTTGCTTTTTCAATACCATTTTTTATCCCAAACGTAAGAACAACAATATTGATTAGTAAATAAAGAGCTAATCCAAGAAGAGTTATACTTGGTGAGCTTGTAATCCTTCCAAAGAGCTCGGGATAATTTGCCCCGCTATGAATCACTTGACCAGTAATGGAAAGAAAACTATAAATTAAAACCCATCCACCAACAACACAATAAAATGATAGCAATAAAAAACAGCCAATCACACCAAGCTTACCGATTTTATCCCACTGGCCCTTCGGTGCTAATATTTTATACGCAGAAATTGCCTCCCGCTTCGCCCCTCGTCCAATAATAAACTCTGAAATAAGCATCGGTAGCCCGATAAGGACTGTAAAGGCGAGAAAGACTAAGAAAAAAGCAGCCCCTCCATTCATCCCTGCAACATAAGGGAACTTCCAAATTGCGCCAAGGCCAATTGCAGCTCCAGCAGAGGAAAGGATAAAGCCTATTTTGGATGACCATTGCTCTCGTTGTTTGTTTTCCATGATTTCCTCCTTTTGTTGGGTGCCTGTCACCCCCCGGAATTTGTTGATTTTTGTCGCCATATACGAAGCGAATCAAATTATTCACTTACCGAACCAATCGATAGATTAAAAATCTTTCATTAGGATTATGTTCATATAATCCTGGCAGCTTGACTTCCTTTTTTAATTCAAAAGAGCTGTGGTTTTCTAAAAAAAAGATATATTCTTTTGACACATAATATAAAATTAGCTCTATTTCTCGCTCCGTATTTTCCACAGAAATCAATATATTCTTAATGACTTTCATAAAAATTTGGATCGAAAAGGGATTAAAGAAGTAAAATCGGTTGTCAAATGGATCAATCTGATACTCTTCTGCTAAACAACAATGAAAATGAACTTTATCGGCACTCTTTTTCGTTTTCTTTAAATAACGAGTAAGATTTTCAACCGCTTCCATATAAAAATCCTCATTCATTTCTATCCCTATAACTGTTGTATTAATCAAATAATTGATAAAGAAGTTTAGCCTTCCTTTTCCACACCCAAAGTCAACAATCCGATCACTGCTTTTTAATTCATAATGGTGAAGCAAATGTTGCAGGGCACTATATGGTGTTGGCTCATATCGATGATAATGGAAAGACTTATTGAACCCCTTTTGATCTCCACCTGTCTTTATGTTTAGCAGTTTATCATAAAATAGTTCTTTCATTTTGCACTCCTAAATGTAATTACCTATTTTCTATAAACTTTATTATAAACGTAAAGTTATTTTAATCATAAAGAAACTTATCAAACTCGATATGTTAAATGCTAAGCAAAATGTTATGATAGAAAGAAATATTACTAGAAGGTAAAAGGTGGGATTTAATGAACTGGGTATCAACCACTAAAAAAGGCGATTTTCTCAAATGGTTTTTAAATCATCATCAACTAAAGAATAAAGAAGCACGAAGGCTCATAGAATACATTCAAAATAATCACCATATCCTCAAGAATCTATCCTTTATCGAGACGGTTCATCCAACTGAACGAACCATTATAATATCAAGTATAAGTTCAGATGAAGCCGGCTTTCTGTTTTATGCTAATAACATGAAAACAGAAGAAGTCTCTAAGGCATTGGGATCCTTAATTAATAACCCTACAGACAAAGTCAATCTCATCCTCCACTTCTTTGGAAAACAAGCTAATTACCGCTTTAAAGAATTAGTTGAAACACGAAGACTACAGTCTATTAAACAATATGAGCAATCTGAAAAAGATGCAAAAGCAACTGATATTGTTGTTGAAATTGCTTTACTTAAAAGTCAGATTAATAAAGCATTGGATGATCGAGATGAAGAGCTGTTTAAAGCTTTAGTAGGGAAGTTGAAGGAAATTACTAATTAAAATTTGTTGATTACATTAGAGAAGGGTGCACTTAAGATCTCTAAGTTCACCCATAGATGCAACCAGTTTTTTGTAATGAAAAGCTGTCTAGTTTTAGAATGTAGGAAAAATCACTATCTAATTATTATGTTTTTTCCAATAATCATAGATAGCTTCTTTGAAAATTTCAGTTAAATCCGCGTTCTTTTGCTTTTTTATCCATTCAACTTGAACGATTGGTAGCTTCATTTTTAAGGTTACTTTTTCATCGGGCATTTCATATTTTCTTATCTCCTCAAGTGTGATGCCCTCTTCTATGTTTGGAAACATTAAATGATCTTCGTTAACCATTAAGAAATCCTGATATTCTTCAAACTCATTCAGTTCACAATATAAATTAAGCCGAGGTAATCCTCCAGACAAGTCTTGTAAATGCATAATTGTATTTATCACTCTACCATCTAGTAATTCTATCTCTAAAATTAAATTCTCTTCATGTTTAAATTTATTTACAACAATTTCACTCACGATTATACCCAATTCCAAAGTATATCCCGTACTTGTCTCAAAGATATATATCGCACTATTAAAAACATGGATACACTCTCCATCTATTTTTACTGATTTGACTTCAACCATAAAATACTCTCCCTTCACGAATTATTTCGACAAAAAAGAGCATTTACCCTGCCAATTATGGACGGATATGTATTAATGAATGAAAGATACACCAGTTACATACTATTTCGTATGAATTTTACAAGCAATGTTAGGAATTAGAATAAAGATTGCTGTCCCAAGGAATAGACAAAAGACCCGGTTTTTTTCACAAAAACCGAGTCAAGAATTAAAAATGTGTTGCGTGATACACTCCACATACACTATTTCTCTAGAATGTTCTTACTTATATTATTACTCTTCAAAGGGAAAATACCCCTTCCTGCTTTTCTACCAATTCAATCTCAAACCCTAAATCGCTTAACATCTTATGATCCTGATTAGACTCCTGCCCTTGAGTAGTTAGATAGTTTCCTAAGAAAACACTATTAGCGGCATATAACCCTAAAGGCTGTAAGCTGCCTAAGTTAACCTCCCGTCCCCCAGAAATACGGATTTCCTTAGTAGGATTGATATAACGAAATAATGCTAGCACCTTTAAACAATATCTAGGATTTAATTCATTTACACCCTCTAGCTTTGTTCCGTCGATTGCGTGTAAGAAGTTTATCGGTATTGAATCAGCATCAAGTTGGCGAAGGGCACGGGCAATGTCGATTACATCTTCCTTCGTTTCCTTCATTCCAATTATGGCTCCTGAACACGGTGAAATGCCATGTTTTTTGGCAATTTCAACTGTATTTACCCTGTCCTTATAAGTGTGTGAGGTTGTAATATAGGAATGATGGCGCTCAGAAGTGTTTAAGTTATGATTGTAACGATCTACTCCTGCTTGTTTTAATTGAGCTGCTTGCTCTTCCTTTAGGATCCCTAAGCAAGCGCACACTTTCAGACCATATTTATCCTTAATTTCTTCGACTGCTTCACTTACCACATTCACGCCTTTTCTAGTAGGTCCTCTACCACTAGCAACGATACAATATGTACCTACTTTATTTTCAAACGCTATCTTTGCACCTTCTAAAATTTCTTCTTTCGTAATAAATGGATATTTTTCAATTTCGGCAGTAGAAATTGATGATTGTGAACAATATCCGCAGTCTTCCGGACAATAGCCACTCTTAGCATTGATGATCATATTTAATTTAACTTTCTTTCCAAAATAGTGCTTACGAATATGGAAAGCACCGTTTAACAAAACTAGTAATTCATCGTCATCACAATTCAATATGCTAATTGCCTCTTGATCACTAATGACTTTTCCCCCAACAACCTCTTGTGCTAACTGCAACCAATTCATAATACCCTCTCCTTTTTCATAGGCACTCTTATATGTTAACCTTAATATATAATAAGTTAACATATAAACTGCAATTGTGGGAGGATTTTGAATACAATAATTTTACTCTAGTCTCACAAAAAGGCCCTTCAAGGACCTTTGTTGTTCTTTATTAAGTTTAGGGGTAAATAATTCTTTTTCTATAAGCAGTTAACACATTGCTGACTCAATTTTAATGAGAAAAGAACTCTCCTACTGCTAAACAGTCATTTTCCAACTTGATAACGCTAACCAGTTTTCCTGTTCCTTATAATCTGGGATTATTTTTCCTACAAGGCGCCAAAAGGATCTATCGTGATTTAGATGGACCATATGACACATTTCGTGAACGACAACGTAATCGATCACCCTTTGTGGTGCCATTGCCAACCTCCAATTAAAGGTTAACTGTAGCTTTGAATCACAGGTTCCCCAGGTTCGTTTATTATCAGAAATGCGGATAGAACGTGGTTTTATTTTAAAGTTGCTTTGAAAGGACTGAACACTTTTCTCTACTAACGCTTTACACTGCTGATAATAAAATCGTTTTAGCGCTTGTTTTATTTTTTCATCCTCAACTTGCTTCACATAAATATGTAACTTATCCCCTTCAAACACCACATGGTCTTGCTTAATATTTATATCTAGATAGATCTGTATGGGATATGCGTTCCCTAAATAAAGGAAGCTTTCACCATGATCGTAGACCTTAACATTTGGTCCAAGCGCTCTATCCTTCATTTCTTTAGACTTTTGCTGAATCCAATCCCACTTCTCTTCTAATAATTGAAGCACACTTTCAACAGGTGTCCCTTTAGGAGCCTGGACTTCTACATTCCCAAAAGGATCTATATAAATGCCCATGGATGTCCGCTTTTTGTATTTTATATCAAAATTAATTTCCTCACCTGAGTGTGTATGTATCATGTAATCACCTAGAGTATCCTAATGATTTATCCCCTATATTTTATAGCTAATCCTTTTAAGAAATTCCTAGCATATCTATCTCCGCACACTTTATAATTCTTATGTCCTTCTTTTCTTAATAAAGCGCTCAATTCACCTTTTGTTATAAAGACTCCTGCTTCTTCTAATAGATCAAGCATATCTTCACTTGTTAATGCTAGTGCTATTTTCAATTTCTTTAGCAATACATTATTGACACTTGCATTATTCTTTATCGACATTGCAGGTCTTTCAGGTTGCCCTGGTTTTGATTCTTGTTTTCCTCTTTTAAATATTATAAGGCCATTTAAAAATGACTCTAACATATAATTATCGCATTTTATATTCTCTTCGTCTTCATCTATATCACCATCATAGTCAACTTCATCATGGTAACTGTCCTTTGATTTTACGAGCATCTTAAGCATTTCTTCTTTAGTTAGTTCAATTCCACCAAGTTTAAATATCTCTACCATATCTGTATTTTTTATATCTAGAGCATATCTTAATCGAATTAAGATATCATTATTATTCATATCCATCTTTTAACCCTCCAATTTACACAGCAGTCAAAGCATATTCTCCAAAATACTTCAAATCACAACAGTTATCATGTTAAATAATTTTGCAATCGAAAAATATGCCTTAATATTGTATCTCCAACGACGTTAACAATACAAAAAACTACCACTTTTAAGCCAATGCTTATCAAATTAAAAGTTTAACACTTTAAAGACATGTTTTATAGTTTTACCTTAATTAATATTTGTAACACTTATATGAAAAGAATAAAAGCGCAAGCGCCTTGTTCAACCTCAGGCAAATAAGTTGATTTAGAATAGAAGGCGTTCTTTGACTTCAATTCTAAATTATCTAGACCCTAGAGGGGGGTAGGCGCTGGATGTCGTGCGCGTATCCACGGTTCAAGAATTTTATAATTTCCTGAAACGAAGAAAAAGCAGTTTTTTGATTTCTCAAAAACACTGCCCATGTCTGCTTAAGAGACAGGATAATCTATCTGTCCATTTGTCCCTCAATCCTAATATTTATTTAATCATGTAGATCAACTCTAGGTTTAATAACCTTAAAGCTATCCTCAGTTTCCTCTACTTCATAAACCTTCGCTCGAGATTCAGGTGTGCTGAATGGATGATGAAGAATAAGCATCCAAGTACCTTCAAATGTTTTGAACAGCATACCGTGTCCACTATCACCTTCAACTAACGGATCCAGTTGTTCCCAAGGTCCCGCTAGCTTACCAGACCTTGATCTAGCAATCGTTTGGACATATCCTTCATTGTTATAACTTGACCAGAGCATAACAAGGTGACCACCTTTTGTTTTATACAATTGACACCCATCAGATACGTAAGCTGAATGCTTCACATTTGGCTTTCGTTCAGTATTGATCCATGGAGCATCCGAAGCTTTAAAAAGATGTTGTGGTTCACCATCTGCTGCAGACAAATCAGATTTAAGTGGAATAGCCTCAAAAGTACCATCTAATACTTGAATCCATTCATGACAATAGACCATCCATGGCTTTCCACCCTCATCCACATATAAGGTTCCGTCTAATGTCATGAAGTTTCTCGGTGGTACTGGCCCATCCGTTTTTAGCAGTTCAAACGGCCCCTCTGGCGAATCAGATACTGCAATGCTTGTACCACGAAGATGATTAGTTTTCCAAACCTCTGGTGGTTCTGCCAGTATCGTATCTCTGTTATGAAGAGTAACGAACAAATAATATTTCCCATCGTATTGGTGAACCTCTGGTGCCCATGTGCCATGCTGTGGATGTGCCCACGTTCCATCAGGAATCTCAAAAACAACATAAGGTCCTTCCCAATCTAGTAAATCTTTACTTTTATAAACTAGTACTCCATTTCTCTCTAGATCTGTTAATTCTGGAATTCCAGTTGTATATAAATAGTAGGTATTTGTTTCTTTATGTGACAAGACAAACGGGTCATGAGCGGGAATATCTCTTAGGCGGTGCCTGTCCGTAGGATTAGATGTATCAGACGCATTGTTATATGGCATTTAAGCATCTCCTTACAATTTTTTAAAATAAAACTTTGCGAATGTTTGGATGCATGTTACTTATAAAAAACTCCGGGTACCAATTTGGTTAGATTGGTACCCGAGGGCTTTATGATTCTGTTTTGGCTTTATTTAACCTTTATTACTATAAATGAACTTTCCAACCCAACAGAAGATGTCTTTAATGTAATGGTCCCAGGCTGATCTGTAGTCCTCACATAAATTAATAATTTCCCGTGGTAGGCCTTTCTGTAGGTTGCTTTATAATCCTGATGGCTAGCAGGGTTACTGCATTCAATTCCTATAATTTCACCTGGCCCCTCAATAACACAATCAATTTGGTTATCTGCATCATAGACAAGATTATTATCTTGATCAAGGATATTTACTTCTACATGTGCTACATCCTGTTTGTCAGCTTTAAGCGTTATTGTATCCGAGTGTAATTGTAATTTAGTAGGCTCACCAGCTGTCTTTAATTCATGTGTGCAACAAATGTTTCCGTTTCTTTTTCCTACTGCCTTTAAAGTACCCTCAGAGTATGGAATGTCCCAATAGATCGTTCCACTTGGGAAGTCTTCATATTTTTTGACACCAACTGATTCACCATTTAACAGTAAGTCCACTTCAGGGCAATTTGTACAACAAGCCACCCTTACAATTTCTCCTTCATTTCCTTTCCACTCGCAGTCGACTTCGTGGTCCCAATAAATTTGATCAGGATTTTTTTTCTTAATAGAAGTCATGCCTAAATGGACCATATCTTTTTCTGACCATTGACTTTGTTTAAAGAAGTATAAAGGTTTTTTGAAACCAGCAAGATCGAGCATTCCAGGTGTTGCGTGACGAACAGGCCATCCACGGGCTTCTCCCAAATAGTCAATCCCAGTCCAAATAAATTGTCCTGATATGAAGTCATTCTGTTCGACAGCCAACCATGCATCGTGATGCCTTCCGTTTTCACTTCCGTAAATCACTCTATTTGGGTATTTTTTATGGTCTTCAGGATAAAGAAATTCTTGATAGTTATATCCAACCACATCAAGTGCATCTGGAAATTCCGTTTCATTTGACATAATGACACTAGCTAGAGCTGCTGTAACAGGTCGCGATGGATCATATTGCTTTACAACACTCACCAACCTTTTTGCAATATCACCCATTCCCTTCGCTTCGGGTTTGTCAGTTTTGTAACGATCTTCAAGTACTGGATGTGAATAAGGGTCATTTGGATAATCAATTTCATTGCCAATACTCCAGAAAACAATTGACGGGTGGTTCCTGTCTCTTAAAACCATATCCCTCAAATCGATCTCTGCCCACTCAGAAAAGTCCGAAGCGTAACCATCAAGTGATGGTTCACCTTTATTCCAGCCCTCTACCCACTTATTCTTAGGAAATTCCCACTCATCAAACGCTTCATCCTGAACTAAAAACCCATAAGAATCACACATATCTAGTAGCTCTGGTGCAGGCGGATTATGGCTCATTCTTATCGCATTTACACCTGCTTCCTTTAATAGTTGCAAACGTCTATGCCAGACCTTCTCAGGAACAGCCGCTCCGAGACACCCTGCATCATGATGGATACATACACCTTTCATTTTGATATTCTTCCCATTAAGATAAAATCCTGAGTCTACATCGAAATGAAAAGATCGAACACCAAGTGGAGTAATCTCTAAATCTATCACTTCACCATCTTTTATCACCTTCGTTTCAACACAATATAAATACGGATTTTCCGGTGACCAGAGATTAGGCTGTTCAAGGAAAATAGAATGAGAAAAGTCCTGTTCATCATTTGCTGTAATTGTCTCCACAGATGAACAAGCGATTAATTCTTTACCAGTAGCATCTTTAATTTGATGTTCAATTTGGAAATTAGCTTCGATATTATATTCATTTTTCACAGTTGTTTGAATTTGGATTTCTGCTTCTGATGTTGAAATGTTCGGAGTTGTGACAAATATCCCATAGGGCTTGATATAGACATGATCAGTCAAATTAATAAATACATTTCGATAAATACCCGATCCAGGGTACCAACGAGAATCAGCAAAATCTGAGTGATCTACCTTCACAGCAATCACATTTTCTTGTGTTTCGAAATTTAAAAATGGGGTTAAGTCATACTGAAATGAGCTGTATCCATAGGGTCTTTTACCCAGATATTGTTCATTTATCCATACTTCACTATTTTTATAAATTCCGTCGAATTGAATAACTATTTTCTTTCCCTTAATGCTATCAGGTATAATAAAATTCTTCCGATACCAACCAATTCCTCCTGGCAAATACCCTGTTGAACTTGCATATTCCTGCTTAAAAGCACCCTCAATACTCCAATCATGTGGCAAGTCTAATGAACGCCAATCTGAATCATCAAACTGAATTTTAAATGCATCAGGATTATCATCCTTTAAGAATTTCCAATCAAAGTTAAACTTTCTACTTTTAACAGACAGATCCCATTCTTGAGTTATGACTTTTTCCATATTCAGCTTACACCCCTTATTTATTAATAAAACGAATTAAAAGAATGATAGGTAAAGGGCTATCATTATGTTGATAGCCCTCTTTTCACAAGGTAAGAAAGTAAAAGTTTTTGTACTTAGTTTTGGTGTCTAGCTCCAGCGCCTAGCCCCTCCAGATCATAAGCCACAAATGAATCGAAGACAAGAGCGTCTTCTATTCATTTGCGTCATATGATTGTCGGGGCTGATCAAGGCGCCCTGAGCTTTTCTAACTTACATGTAATCTCTGATTAATTTTCTTCTACAAGCTTTTTATATTCATCCATTTGTTTTTGAATTTCTTTTAAAACCTTCTCATAGCCTGCTGCTTCTAATCTATTACGTAAATCTTTAACAGCCTTTTCTGGATCGCCTGCTTTACCGAATGCAATCGCTGGTACCATTTGTGCAGTCACTTGTGATAGAGCAGCAAGTTCAGCTTCTACAGGTGTACTATCAAAAACAAATCTGCCATAAGGATACGGCTTCTTAATTTTATCGTACTCTGCGTACATCTCAGAAATCCCTTCCCATTTGTCAGAGCTTGGGATTTCGAACTTGTCTACACGACCACCCCAGAAGTTACTAGCGAATGAATCTTTTGTCTCATCATACCCTTCAGGACGAACACGTTTGCCGTCTGCAATCTCGTATTGTACCCCTTCAATACCGTAGTTGAATAATTTGTAAATTTCCTCATCGTTACGAAGTAGATCGTATACCATTAAGGCACGCTCTGGGTTTTCACTATGCGCTCCAACAGCAGTAGCACCGTGAGTAACTGACATAGAAATTAAGTTGTCACGTGTATCAGACCAAGCAAACATATCGATTTCTGAGCCTGGTTGCTTCAAGTCCATTTGTGTACGTAAGCCTGAGAATGTTTCCGTATGATGCTGGTCAGCACCTGTCTTTCCTGCTTGGAATAAAGCTCGAGTGTCTCCTTTATAGTTTAATACGTCAGCACGCCAGTAACCTTTATCTGCCCAATCCTTCATAAGTTTTGCATAGTCTACAAAAGTATCCTCGAACACAGGACTCATAACGTTATAAGCTTCATCATAAGATTGAGCCCAGTAAATTGGGAATACTCCTGTAGCGATTGGAAGTTCAATCGCATCTGAATAAGAAGTTGTATATCCCCACGCTGTTGTAACGTTTGTTCCTGGTGTATCCCAAGGAATTACACCCGGCTTGTTATCAACGATACCTTGGAAGTATTCACCTAATGTTTCAAAATCCTTAATAGGTTCAGTGATTCCAAACTCTTTTGCCCAATCTGTGCGATAGAAAAAGCCGTGGTTAACCCATTGAGTAAAAGAGTCCTCAGGAATCATGACAATTTTGTCCTCGTATTTTGTTTGCTCCCAATTTTCTTCGGAAACTTCTCCCCATGTCTGTGGTGCATATGTTGGTAGAAGTTCAGTGATATCCATGAATGCACCTTTTTGTGCATTTCCCCAAGCATCTAGCCAGTCAGTTGCTGTGATAATTAAATCAACAGGTTCACCAGAAGCTAGTGTTAAATTATACTTTGTCATATAATCCGCCCATTCAATCCATTTTATTTCAAGATGAGCGTTTGCTTTTTCTTTTAATTTCGCATTTACTTGTTCCATTACTTTTTCTAATTGTCCATTGGTTGGTTTATCTCCCAACGTCATCATGGTTATTGTGACAAATTCAGAAGTATCAATTTCCCCATTTTCTTTTACCTTTGTACTTGGATCTGATTTAGAGTTTTCGGAACTTGTTTTGCTGGATCCATTGCAGGCCACAAGAGTAAATGACAACAACATAACTAAGAATAGTACCAAAAACTTTCTCATCTTCAACATTTTACTTCCTCCCCTTTATCTGTTTTCATTCCTTACATCTATGAAACAAGGAAGATTCCTCACTCATATTCCATTAGCCCTTAACTGCTCCAATTGTAATCCCTTGAATAAAGTACTTTTGTATAAATGGATAAAATAGAATAACCGGACCGGTAGCCACAACGGCTGTTGCCATTTTCATGGTTTCCAATGGTATTTCTTGTGGTGCTACATTGGAAGCCGCAGCCGAGTTTCTTATGAAATCAGCACTTGTGATAACGTTATAAAGAAACAACTGCAACGGTCTATATTCCATATTAGGTGAAAGGAAAAGCATTGAATTATACCATTCATTCCAATACCCTAAGGCAATGAATAGTCCTATTGTCGCCAAGGCTGGAGTAGACATTGGTAGAATTAATCTTAAAAAGATCGTGAAATCTCCCGCACCATCCATCTTCGCCGATTCCGTAATCTCATATGGAATTGACTTTGTAAACGCCTTCATCATAATGATTAGAAAAGGACTCAACAAACCTGGTAGCAGTACTGCTAGGTAATTATCTTTAAGATCGAGATACTGCGTGACTAAAAGATAAAACGGGACAAGTCCACCTGAAAAAAGTGTTGTAAAGTAGATATAAAATGATATTTTATTACGATATAAGAAGTCAGAACGTTGTAAGGCATAACCTGTCATCGCTACAATAAATAAACCTAGCGCAGTCCCTACAATCGTAATCCCCATTGTTACCATATATGATCCAATAACAAGTTTTGGATTCCTAAAAACAATTTCATAAGCAAATGTAGAGAACTCCTTCGGCCATAAAGCAAATCCGCTTTCCATAATCGCCTTCTCAGATGATAAGGAAGACGACACAATTAAGACAAAGGGCAATAAACAACATAGAGCAAAAAGTCCAATAAAACCATATCCAATAATACGAACAATAATAGTAGAAAAATCTATATTCCGTCTGGCTGTATTTTCCATAAATACGTCCCTCCTTTAAAACAATGAATTTTCTGGTGAAACCTTTTTAACAATCCAGTTAGCGATAATGACAATAAGGAATCCAAAAACAGACTGGTATAAACTTACCGCACTACCTAATGAAAAGTTAAAATTCGTCATTAATGTTCGGAACACGTAGGTTTCAATAATATCCGTGGTTGGATAGAGCATTGTATTATTAGCACCCACTAGGTTATAAAACAAACCAAAATTTCCTTTTAATACTCCACCTAAAGAGAACAGTAGTAAAATGATAAAGGTTGGCTTAAGCCAAGGAATGATGATATGTCTAATACGCTGGAAAGCATTAGCCCCATCGATTTCCGCTGCTTCCAAAATGGATTTATCAAGACCCATGATCGCTGCAAAATAGACGATCGATCCATAACCTGTTGATTGCCATAGGAAAGTAATGACAATAATATAAGGCCAAATCGCCGGATTAGAATAGGTCTGTACCGGATCCATGCCAATCATTTTTAAAAATGAATTAAGTACACCATAATCGTAACTAAGTATGTTATAGGCTAATAGTCCAATAAGAACTGCAGAAATAAAATGTGGAAGAAACATAATTGTTTGTGATACCTTTTTGAACCATTTACTTGTCAGTTCGTTCAGCATGATGGCTACAGCAATTTGCAGGAAATTCCCTAGAACGATGAAAGCAAGATTATAAGCAATCGTATTAAATGTTAGCTTCCATAAATCACCTGTCATCACCAAAAACCGAAAATTATCAAGCCCTACGAAAGCGCTATTAAATATTCCAAGTGAATAATCATAGTTTACAAATGCAAGATATAGTCCCGGCATTGGTAGATAAGCAAATATTGCAAAGAAAATAATTGCAGGCATACACATAAGAAGAAGGGTTCGATTCTTCCACATTCTTTTAAATACAGACAATTTAGCTTGTTTTTCAATAATAGGTGTCTGTGATTGCACTGTAACGGTTTTCATATAATTCCCCCCTAAACAACATGATCTTGACTAAGAAAACAGCAACCAACTTTACAAAATGTAGCGACTAGGTGATCTCGTAAATTGTTTATCTATTACCATACTATCTACCTAAAAAAAGCTTTCTATTTTTATGAAAGACTTTTTATATGAAGATGATATATGTTATAAACTATTATAAAGTAGAAGGAAAATGAAATGGGTTTCAATAATATTTAAACAATACCTTCACATTATATTAGTCTTATTTTATTATGTATGGTTTTGTGCAGAGAGATGAAACGGGTTTCATTTATTCGAAACAAATGTACAGTTTTTGTTCAAAACACCTAAGTAATTCTTTTAATTTCTTAGGATTTATTTATTGAAAGCGGTTACCTTAACTTCATTATATTCGGACGCCCATTAAAAGTAAATACAATTATTCTAAAAATTAATATTATTCTAAAAATTATTCAAATAAATTCTTTTAAGACCCTTTTTAGTATCCCACTTAGCTTATTTGAAATGGGTTTCAGGACTATATTTATTATTGTTATAGATGCATGTTCCCTTGGTTTAAAAATAAGAATCCAAGGGAACACAACGGAAGTTTATATCTAGTTACCGTAACTTCCATCAAAATTGATAAAAGTGAAAAGGTTGATAAAAGTGAAAAGGTTGATAAATAAGCTGCTACATATCTTTTATATTAATTCCCTTAAGCTTAAACGTATAAGAGTAACATTGATTTGCAAAAAGCGTGAATTCAGGATGTGTTTTTTGTCCCCAACTATCATCTCCACCTACACCCATTTGTTTATAATTCATCCGTACTACAGTCTTAGTACTAGGTGGTAATTTATATCCGTGATCATGTTCCTCAAGCTCAAATGGAGTATATGGTAAGGCATTCACCTCAACTGTAGGGCTTCCGGATATTTTTAATCCTACTCCCTGTTGATTGGATAGTAATGCCCATCTTACGCCTGTTTTATTTCCACATTCCTGAGGTTTTAAGTATGGAACATATTGATCTTTTACTTTTCCAGTATATAATCCAATTTTTGCACCCTTCTTTTTATCCCAATAATTTTCATAAGGGCCTTTTCCATACCAAGTGATAGTGTCGAACGAGGCATCCAATGTTGTCATCATTCCAATCTCAGGTATCTCAGGAAGGCCATTCCCTGGATTTAACTCATAGTTTATCAGTATTTCTCCATCACCATTAATGGTGTAAACGATTTTGCAAGATGACATTGTTGTTGGCAAACTGTATTCGGTTGTAATTACTGTATTCGAACTATTTTTCTCATCAACTAAAAATGATGTAAGAACTTTATTCATCCCCGCTTCTCTCCATACAGAGCTACGTTCATGCAATTTATTCCCACGGTCATTATCAGTCATCGCACGCCAAAAGTTTAAACCTAATTCTTTCTCAATAAGAGAGACGCCATTGAAACTATATGATTCTAAGCTTCCATTATTTTTATTAAAAACAACATTAAAACTAGCACCATTTATTGTTACATAATTTTCTTCTTGAAGTACTTTTATTTTAAGTGTGTTGACAGGAATAATATTTTCTGATGTTGCTTTCACTGTAGGAATCACAAATTGTTCAAAAGCAACTTCATGACCCTTCTGAGCCCAAATTAAACTCTTTTTTAAATGTAGGCTAACAGTTAAAATGTATTCGTCTGACTGTTTACTGACCTCTGGAAGAGAGTAATCTAGTTTAATAGTTTTTATGGAACATGGTTCTACCTCTATTTCTAAGATTCCCTTTTGGATGAACACACCATTTTTTGCTAGCTGCCAAACTAGTTCGAACTCTTGAAGATCTGTAAACAGAAAGTTATTTACCACATCAACATGGCCTTCTTCCATATTAATCGCTGTAAAACGAACATTCTGATAGCACTTTTTCACCTCGATAATCTTTGGCGAAATTGTACCATCAGCAAAAATTAGACCATTACCTGAAAAATTCCCATCATGAGGTGTTTCCCCAAAGTCACCACCATAGGCTAAGTAAGGCACACCATCATCCGTCTTTGTTTCTAAAGCTTGATCCTTCCAGTCCCAAATGAATCCACCTTGAATAATAGGATATTTTTCAAATAAGTCTGTATATTTGTAAAGATTTCCACAAGAATTTCCCATTGCATGGCTATACTCGCATAGAATGTATGGTTTTGGATTTTCTGCATTTTCAGCATACTTCTTTACACCTTCAGGATTTATATACATGGTGCTTTCAATATCTGAAGCTGCTTCTGATTTACGGTAATGAAAAATCCCTTCATAATGAACAATTCTAGTAGGATCATTCTTCTTAAGAAAATCATGCATTTTAATAAAATTATCTCCACCAAACGATTCATTTCCAAGCGACCAAATAATAATCGAAGGATGGTTTTTATCACGTTGAAACATTGAATTACATCTATCAAGTACGTTTTCCTGCCATTCAACCTTGCTTCCTGGCACCGTATCTCCTTCATCCTTTTGCCCATACTTCCATGACCCATGTGTTTCAAGATTTGTTTCATCAATGACATACAAACCATATTGATCACATAATTCGTACCACAACGGATTATTCGGATAATGGGATGTACGGACTGCATTAATATTATGTTGCTTCATTAGTTTAATATCATGAATCATATCATCATAGCCAATTGCTCTTCCTTTATCCGATGCAAATTCATGCCGATTTACACCCTTGAAGACAATTCGACTACCGTTAATTTTCATGAGACCGTCTTTAATTTCAAATGTTCGGAATCCTACCTTACAGCTTTCTGTTTCAATAATGTTTCCGCTTTCATTTCTCAAAATTAAAACAAGTGTATATAGGTATGGACTCTCTGCACTCCATTTAAAAGGAGCTTTTACATCGGTTGACGCATAGATCGAAATAAAGGATTGATTATTCATGTCAACCTTTAATTGAAGTGAGTCCTCTAAAACTGGGTTATTTTCTTGATCATAGAGAATCGCTTCAACAGCATAATCTTTAACTACCCGCTCAAACGTATTTTTAATTTTTGCTTCGATATTCAATTTAGCATCCTTATATTCATGATCCAACTCCGAGATCACAAAGAAATCGTTTATATGGACTTCTGGAGTAGAATATAAATAGACATCTCGAAAGATTCCACTCATCCTCCAAAAATCCTGGTCCTCCAACCAGCTCGCATCACACCAACGATATACCTCTACTGCTACCTTATTTTCTCCGTCAATTAAGTAAGGTGTTAAATCAAATTCTGCCGGTGTAAAGGTATCCTCACTATATCCAACAAATTCTCCATTCACCCACACATAAAAAGCTGACTCTACTCCTTGAAAACTAATATAAACCGGTTGTTCCTTCCAATCCTCTGAGATTGTAAAATTCCGAATATACTGCCCGACCGGATTATACTTTATTGGAGCAAAAGGTGGCTTTATATCTTCTTTTCCTTCCCAAGGATATCTAAGATTCGTATATTGAGGATAATCATAACCTTGTAACTGCCAGTGTGATGGAACTTTGATCTCATCCCACTCACTAGTATCATAATCCACTTTATAAAAGGCTTGATTTCTTACTTCAGGATTCTCATAAAATGCAAATTTCCAGTTTCCATTTAACGACTGATAATATTCAGATGAAGTTCGATCCCCTTTTAACGCTTCCTCAACTGTCTTATACGGCATTAAAGTCGCATGAGCATCCAATCTGTTCAACTGAAAAATCTCAGGGTTGTTATTCCATTCCGGATATCCATTTTCAGGTGGAGTATACCTATATTTATTCAACTGTTTGAGCATAAGAATACCTCTCTTCTATGAATTTATATTTCTCTTTCTCATTCAACTCATACATTTTGAAACCCGTTTCATTATTGCCGAGAATAAAAGAACATAAATCTAGTGTAGTAAGTTTGAATACTATACATTTATATTCCTTTAAATACGAAACCCATTACTTTTTTATCGTAACTTGAATTTTGAAAAGAAGCAATATTAATTTATTATTCTGAAAATATTCTACAAGAATCCCTTAATACAAGTGATGTTGGAATAACCGTTTCTCTCTCTGCTTCTTTATCATTAATTAAATTCACAAGTACATTAATAGCAGTTTGACCCAAATGATCATAATTCTGGCTTACAGTCGTAATTCCTGGTGGAAAATGCTGCGCCAAGTAAATATCATCAAACCCGACAACGGAAACATCATCTGGAACCGTTAACCCAAATTTGGTAAGAACCTTTATTACCCCGATCGCAACAAAATCATTGGCACAGATAACCGCTGTAGGCCTATCTTTTAGATTGAGCAATTGTCCAGCAACTTCTTCACCAGATTCAATACTAAACCCAGTACCCAAAACCCAATCTTCGTTAACACTTATCCCTTTGTTTTCCATCATTTTAACAAATGTATTCCTTTTTACATCAGTTGAACTTATTCCTTCTTTTCCACCAAGAAAACCAATCTTTTTATGATTTAAATTTAATAACAATTCAACAAGCTTTTCAATCCCTGACTCTTCATCAGTTCTAACAATATGGGCATCTACCCCGTTCATTTGGCCATTAACAAAAACAACTGGAATTCTTTCCATCACTGTCTTCATTTCTTCTGCATATTCCTGATCAGTGTCAGTATCATTAATTCTCCCACCAAGATAGATAATCCCATCCACCTGTTTTTCTACTAAGCTTTGCAAGTATTTAGATTCATTTTCTGAGTTGTTCCTCGTATTACACAAAAATGTTGTATACCCTAATTCCAATGCATGAGCCTCACTACTTTGAACCAATGTCGAGAAAAACGGATGATTTATGTCTGGTAAAATAAAGCCAATTGTTTTCGATTGCTTATGGAATAAGCTTCTTGCTAAACTATTTGGTCTAAAATTATATTTTTCAATCACATCAACTATTTTCCGCGTTGTCTGTGGGCGAACTTTTGCATTTCCGGTTAAGACTCTCGAAACCGTTGCTGGAGATACATTAGCTTCTTTAGCAATGTCATATATTGTTATATTCTCTTTTTTCATATCTTTCCCCCATGGCTAATGATTATATTGAATTCAAAAAGGATTATTATAACTATTTCATCTAATTGAAATGCAATAATAACCATAAGTCAACACATTTGTTTTATTTCCGCTTGGGCTAACTGGTGAATATTACATATTCTGTGTTTTAAGCAGCTATTTTTATTCAAGTAGGTGAATTGAGGGGAAGCATCCAATATTTTGCAGTCTTTGAAATGACCCTATCTTCAAACCATACATTAGATCTTTTAACAGGTACCACGTAATTTAAGTTACCCAGATTTAAAGCTGTACTCCCTACTATACAAGACAAATGACGTTTCCCCATATACTTACACAAAGCAACTGTATCATATTTTTCTTCTTTCGACATCGTGTTGAATTCCGAATCAAGGAAGCCCCTTTGCCATTATCTTTCACATCAATTCCCTCAACTAATTGATGTAATACAATTCATTCATATCTATATGTTTCAAAACAGAAGATAAAAAAGCAATGAGCAAAATTAACAGCATTGAGAATTTGAATTCTATAGTATGTCTACTTTCTTATCAGCAAAAAATGTTTATATAAATGCTTCTAATTTTTGTCGATATTTACTCATAATTTGTAGATATTTCCCGGGAATTTGTTGTTATTTGAAAAATAGTAATTTTTTAAAATTGATTGGAGTCAAAGGGTAAATACTCAATTGTATCAGGTATCGCAATATCTGTTTCATTTGTTGCTTCTAATCTTTCTTTTTGTTGATACACAAGGTTTTAGTTGTTTCGTCTAGAGACTTGTCCGTATCGGGTAACGCTATAAGCGCTCCTATGTCGATTGAACAAAGATACGTGGATTGTCCTCTTTTAAAACTCATGTCCTTTTCACGCTAAAATGTGGCCATACATTTAAACAGTGGGTGTTGCACTACCACTTCTTCTGCCACTTTCTTGGAAGAGAATATTCGTTCATTCAGATGTATACCATGTCGCATATCAAACTTCCTTTTCTTAAAGATGAAGGTTCTAGGGATTTAATTGCAGGTATATCACCCAGCGATACGAAACACAAAAAAAGAGCCGATCAACCCTTTCTTGAGGAACTCTATTAAGGATGACTCATGTTTTTTATTGAGGTTCTTACACCTCAACTCCCCCATTTTATCAAACATTCTTTTTTGCTTGCTTCAAGTTGTGTATATGTTACTGGCTTCTTTGTATTAATCTTTTCACAAACTGATTCAATTTGTTCCTTAGTTAAGTGTCGTTCATATTCTTTAGTATCCAGTTCACCAAGTTTTTTTAATACCTTTTGAAGTTCACAGCTGATGTACCCAAAATACGAAATCATGATATTAGGCATACTCATGCAACTTTAATGTTAGAAGCTGTTGAAAAAGTTTAAAAGAAGTTCAAGAACGATTAGGTCATTCTAGCATCAAAATAACAGGAGATATTTATGCACACGTTACCCCACTAGGATGCGAGAAAAAAGCGCACAAAAGTTCAGTGAATTCATGAGAATGAACGGCTAAGTGGGCAAAATGTGGTCAAATCCAACTTGGCCAACCAGAAAACCTTATGATTTCAACGTTAATCGAGCAACACACTCCTCATGTCCAGAGAATATGTGGCAACAAATGGGATGTTGGTGAGTGTTTTGTGAGCTATAATTAATGCTGTTATAATATGTGGGTATATTTTAGCTTTTTATAGTTAACAACTGTCATTTTTGTGAAAAATTGCAAATAACTCTTTATTTTATATTTTAATCTAGAATATACGATTGCATTAGTTTATATCATTATGATATTGAATTGTCCATAAGAATAACTAGAGAAGCGGAAATGCCTGAGTTTGAGGAATACATACAAAAATTGACAACGGCAAGGTAAAAAGGGTTACCAAAGTAGTCTCTTGAATTAGAAAAACCCGACTGTGTTATTTAAAACAGTCGGGTTTGTTTCGGTGATTGATTATTTCAATAGCTTCTTTCGCCAATCAAGGCTTTGTTGCTCGATTCATCTACCTGGTTTCTTAAATCAGCCCCAGATGGATTCTGGAATACTCTAAGTCCAAACTCTGGTGCAACTGCAAATAGATGGTCAAAGATATCAGATTGCACAGATTCATACACTGCCCACTGTACGTCATTGGTAAATGCATAAATTTCTAGAGGCAACCCGTATTCACTATGTCCCAGTTGTCTAACCATTACGGTCATATTCTGATTGATTCCATGGTGATTCTTGAGGTAATTGCTGATATACGCCCTAAAAACACCGATATTGGTAAGGGCCCTACCATTCACAGGATTGTTCCTATCTATTTCATTTTTGGCATTGTACTCAGTAATTTCCCTTTCCTTTTCAATAATGAAGTCTGAAAGGTAATGAACTTGTATAAATTTCTCAAGCATTTCGTCGGTGCAAAACGTGATACTACTGGTATCTATATACAAAGGGCGCTTGATTCGTCGTCCGCCTGAGCTTTGCATCCCTCTCCAGTTTCTAAAAGAATCGGCAGTAAGGGCATAACTTGGTATCATCGTAATCGTTTTGTCCCCATTTTGAACCTTTACGGTATTTAAAGAAATATCAATAACGTCACCATCTGCTCCATACTTTGGCATTTCAATCCAGTCACCAACCCGAACCATATCATTGGCCGTTAACTGAATTCCTGCCACTAGTCCTAATAACGAATCTTTAAATACTAACATCAAAACTGCCGAGAGAGCACCAATACCACTTAATAAGATAAGAGGACTCTCCCCTAATAGGTTCGAGATAACTAAGATGAACCCAAGAGTCATGATAATAATGTTAATCACCTGAATATATCCTTTAATAGGCTTAATCCTAGATATTTCAAAGGTTTGATAAATATCATTAAGTGCATTAAGTAAGCATTGAATAAACACTAACCCTACAATAATGATATAGGTAATGGCCAATTTTTCGATAATTGATTGATAGGTTGGAAAGGTTGAAGAAAACGAATAAATAATGATCGCAGGAACAATATGGGATAACTTTCGAAAAATCTGTCTTTCCAAAATGATTGTACCCCACTTGAATTTGGAGTTTGTAACGATACGAGTAATGATCCTGATCACTATTTTCTTTGAAATAAAATTTGCTACGATACAGATAAGCCCTATTAGCAGAATCTTAATTATAATTGAAAGATATTCTACTAATCTAGGATCTAGTTCCATATCCAGAAGTAGATTATTAATGAATTGCATCTGTTCTCCTCCATTTTAATTTACATCATAAGCAACTTTACGCGTAAAGTATCTAAACTGTCAATTCCTACTTTATCAATAACGAAAAAATGGTGCCTTAGCCCCTGAGGTGTAACGCTTCAGTTTACTGGGGTCAGTCAAATGGAAGTGTTCATACGTTGCAGGAAACGTTAAAAGGCAACACCCACAAGGGTTAGTTGCCTTCTTTTAAAATGAGCTGCGAGATACACTCGACATGTGTCGAGTACTGATCACTACTTCAATTGACCATAAAAGGGTTAGAAAAACGGTAGTGGATAATAAGATCCTTGTTTTCCTTCACCTCAATTTTATGAATAAGCTTATGAAGTAACTCCGGCGTTATATCATTTATATTTATAAGCTTCTTTAGCTCATTTGGGACTTTTTGAACCATCTCTGTACTTTTTGTGTATCGTTTTAACATATCCTTCTTTTCAAGAATTTCTGATTGTAGCTTTTTTATTACATTTCTATTTTCATTAATCGCTTCATCATAATCAACTTTTTCTATTACTTCATTCGCTAACAACTTTAGAAATTTCTTATTTTTCTTTTTCAACTCTGCAATTTTGTTTTCCCTGATTTCTATTCCTTTATAGAATGTTTGTTCTTGCTTCTTGATTTGTGGTTGAACCTTTTTAAGTAAATCTTTTTCATCGACCGAAGCTGAAATCAGATTTTTTAAATCATCTAATACTTTTTCTTTAATATATTGTTCTTTCACGCTATGACTGCTACATGCATTCACACCATGTTTTTTAAATCTCCCGCACACATAACCATTTCGATTTTTCAAAAACCATAACCCTGTACCACAATCCTCACAGTAGATTACATTAGTAAAAAGATGAATTTTGGCTTTTGGACGCTTCGTATATCTGCTTTTCATTATATTTTGTACTGATTCAAATTCTTCTTTTGATATAATTGGTTCATGAGTATTTTTAATTACTATCCAATTCTCTTCCGCAACTTCATCTCTCGTTTTATCTACTACACTACGTACTCTTGTCCGTCCCTGTACTAAATCACCTATATAATGAGGATTTTTTAATATGGTTTTAATTGAAGAGCCATGCCAAAACTGTCCAGCATTTTTCTTTCCTGCTATACTGGCCGGAGTTGGGTATCCCCCTTCATCCAGTTTTCTTGCAATGGATTCACATCCGACTGTTAATGGCACCATCTAATGTAATATAGTGGATGTTATTGGATAGTAGTACTCTTTTAATCTTATAAGCCAACTCACCATTTCTGGCTATACGGGACAATTCTTTTGCAAGTATACAATCGAATTTACCTTTCTCAGCATCGTCATTCATCCTTTTAAATGAAACTCGCTTATCTGTTGTACCACTTTCCACATCGACATACATTTCATACAGTTCCCATTGTTTTTCAGCGATAAAGTTATAGAAAAGTTGTTTTTAAAAATTAACTCAATATATAGGTATTTAAAATTGGATTACTAGACATAAATATATTTTTTATTATTTAAAGAATATTATAACAACTGTGACCAACAAGCATCCAACCAGCTAAATGCGCGACATTTATTTACCGTTTTGATTGACTAGAAATATAATTAAAAAACACGCATTGCCGCGTGCTCCTTTCCTTCTTATTGGTTTTTGTTTTTTTAATCAATTAAGGTGGAAATAATAAATTGCAATCTTTCTTAAACTAAAGGTCAACCAGATTTCTGCTTGACCTTTTTTATCTGGTATATTATTTGTTCCAATACGCTTTTGCTTCTTCCTCAAGCACTTTTAACCTTTTATAATAATCAGGAAATTCGTTGAGATGAGCCAATGCAATTTTTCCAGTAGTGATAGGTTCATCCGCAGTAACATTTGTCAGATTGTATTTTCTTCCATGTTCAAGTTCTGTATTTACTCCCATCCAAAACTCATTTAAATCAAATTTACTCTTGGTAAAATCAATGCCTAAAAGTAAAGCTATTGCTGCTGCTTCCTCTTTAGAAAAGCTAGTTTTAGAGATGTTTGAATTAGTTGTATTAATATTTTCTGGTCTAAATATATTTGAATTTTTTGTAGTTATATTTTTTTCATTGCGATGACCGTAGGCTTTTTCCGCAGCTACTGCATCTGATTTGGTAACATGGACAGTACCAAATGGATGGTTAGGAGGAGCGTAAATCGAGTAAAGTTTTAGCGGAATATTACCTGTGTTGGTTAGATTATGCCATGTTCCAGCAGGTATCATTATTGCAAAATCGTCATAGACATTTCTTTCAAAGTCAAAATTATCTTTACTCTTGCCCATGTGAACAATTCCCTGTCCTTGTTCAATACGTAAGAACTGATCAACGTCAGGATGCATTTCCAAACCGATATCTTCGCCAACATTGAGACTCATTAAAGTAACTTGCAAACGATTCCCTGTCCATAAAGCGGTACGATAGGTTTTGTTTCGCTTCGTAGCCTCATTGATATTAACTACAAATGGTTCTGGTCCATAATCTTTAAAACCATATTGGTTAGTACCATTAGGAATATTCCTGTAAACAGACTGTCTTTCATAGTTATGCATTGGTGCATTAACATAATAATGATATTGATTTTGATATGGATACATACTAGGGACATTGTACATTTTTTTCATTCCCTTCACAGATATACAAAAACATCATATGCCTATGCTTAGGGAATGTTCTTCTATTTATTTTAACTTATAATCTGAAGATCTATATAACACACTCAATTCTTAGCAATCAAGCTATCAATAGTCTGTGATACATCTTGTAAAATCGTTTTCCATTTTTCTCTTAAAGTTTTGCTTAATCCAATATGGAACCTGATCTCATAAGGTTCCACTCCTATGAGATACCCCTTTATTGATTCTTTCTGTTGATACAATGATTGAAACAAGTGAAAGTTATGCGCTGAGATGTCTAAAGTTTGATATTCATGTAAATTGGCAAGTGGATAAACGGTAAGCTCCCCTGGTTCGTTTCCTGAAAATACAGCATCCACAATGAATACAAATGTAGCGTTCATTATTTGATCCATGCAGTAATCAATATCTGATTCCCCAATCAAAAAAGATACATGAGGTGTACGATTCAGCTTGGATAGTTGCTCAATTAGATCAATTCCAATTCCATCATCCATCATTAATATATTGCCAATACCTAAAACGAGTATTTTTTCCATTAAAACACCTTTATCGTTTTTACTTGTTTACCTGGACTATATACATGAGTCGCACATGACATACACGGATCAAAAGAACGAAGAATTCTGCCAATTTCCGCAGGTTTATCTGGATTCTGAATGGGTGTACCGACTAAAGCTTCTTCAGCAGTACCTCTATAGCCATTATCATCCCTAGTTGAAAAATCCCATGTGGAAGGAGTAATGATTTGATAGAAGGAGATTTTCTTATCTCGAATCTTTAGCCAATGGCCTAGTGCCCCTCTCGTTGTATCCACTAACCCCCTTCCAGATGCTAATTCTGGAAGTTCATATTTTTTTTGCACATCTACTCCTGGAATGATTTGCAGAAGTAATATTTTCATAATTTCTGTGATTTTCTTTGCTTCTAATGCTCTGGCAATCGTTCGATCCATAGCGGAAATTCCGTTGTTATACGCTCCACTTAATATTAATCTTGCCAACGGGCCGACCTCAAAAGGGAGACCCTTATATCTTGGTGCCTTCACCCAGGAATAGGCTTTTTCTTTGTCCATATCCGGCTCTGTCACTGCCTCATTTGGTTGATTGCTGTTATTTATTGAGTTGAAATAGGAGTAATCTATTTTTTCTTGAATTTTACTTTCATCAAATGCTTCAACAGATTCCATTGTGGATACAAGCGAATCCACATATAGTGTGCCTAACTCCTTATAATGGTTAAAAGCCCCGTAGGTTAAAAGGTTGCCATACCCTCCGCCCATGCGAAAATAGTCTGAATAGAAGCGCGCAATGTCATATACATCCGGGATCATTTTTTCATCAATAAATTTGGATATTTTATCCAAAATAGAATCGATATGAACGACTTTCTCTGCTGTTGCCTGTGTGGTTATCCCTCCAATAAAAACCCCATGATTATGGGGAGCTTTCCCGCCTAAAACAGCTAACATCTCGTGAGCTAAACGACTGAACTTGAGGGAATCAAAATAATGCTGTGTGATCCGGTCATTAATGTTTTTGGGTAATCGAAAGTCGTCATGGTCGGACTGGAAAAGAGAGTTTTGTTCAATCTTTACAAAGTCAGGAACAGTATACTGATAAAAATGGCGGATATGATTTTGTAAAAACTCACAACAATGGATGATGTCTCGTAAATATTTTCCTTGTTCCATCGGTTCAATGTTTAAAGCATCTTCTAAAGCACGGGATGAAGCCATGGAGTGGGCTGCAGAGCAAATGCCGCATATTCGCTGAGTAAAATAAACGGCATCGAACGGACTTCTGCCTACTAACATTTGCTCAAAGCCGCGAAATAAGTTTCCTTTTGTTTTGACATCAACAACTTGATTCTGGTCGATCACCACATCAATTTCCATAAAACCGCTAATACGTGTCAACGGATTAATCACGATTCTCTTACTCATTCTTCACCACCCTTGTCGTGTCATAGCTAATGAACGGCGCCATGGCATCTGGAAACCCAAACTGAGCACAGCCAATGCATGGCGTATTATCTCCTATCGGCCAATTCACATGACCATTCCATTGCCTTGTCGGACAATCCACTCTCGTCACAGGGCCTCGGCATCCAAGCTTAAATAAACATGTTTTATCCCCTAATTTTTCAGCAAAAATCCCACGGTCAAAAAACGGCCTTCTTGGACAACGATCATGGATAAGCGTGCTATAGAACATTAAAGGCCGGTCTAGGTTATCTGTTTCCGGCTCCCCATATAATAAAAGATGCGCTAATGTCCCTAAAAACCAGTCTGGATGAACAGGACATCCGGGAAGTTTAATCATCTTCTTGTTTGGCAGGACCTGTTGCAGCCCAACAGATTGGGATGGATTGGGTTTTGCTGCTGATACCCCTCCATGTGTGGCACAAGCCCCCACTGCAAAAATATGTGAAGCCTTTTCTCCGAGCATCTGTGCTGCTTGAAGGCCTGTAAGAGGCTTTCCTTGCCAGTTGCCGATAATATTGTATAAACCATTATTTTTTAACGCCACAGCTCCTTCAACTGCTAAAATATACTCTTCGTCCATCGCCTTTATTAGTTTCTCGATGGCCCGCTCTCCTTCAGCAGCCATTAAACTATTGCAAAACTTAAGATCAACCATCGAATTTAACGTGTACTCAAAGTCGGGATTCTGCCCGTTTAACAAGGAAATGATATTACCGGAACAACCATTTAATTCTAAATAAATCAGTTTTTTTTTCTTAATAGTCCCCTTTTTAAGGCTCTTTAGTGCCGTACTTGTTAACCTTTCCGCAATGGCTTCATTTGTTAAAGATTCTGGCGGCAAAATTTGTCCTTCCATTAAACCAACCTCCCTACAACGGGTAGTGCTGCTAAGATTGATTGTTGCCCAGCATGACAAGAAGCAAATTCCTGCGTATAATCTTTGCCTGCAATTAAGCCAAAGTGGGTAGCAGCAGCCCAGGCCCGGTTGTTAGTCACATCATAGACAATGCCATTGACCGCAACATAAGCAGGCCTCCCATTTTTCCCAGTAAATGTGGCCAATTCTCCAATAGTAAACGTACGTTGATTAGACAGTGATATAGGTGGAGTGGGTAAAGGAGTAATGGGAGGAATTTGTGACTGATATAATGCCCCTGAAAGACCTGGAATAGATGGTTGAGAAGATAAATTATGAGAACTAGTCTTAGCTTGATTTGCCAGCCAATCACTCAGAAAATGGATAGTAGATAGTGCATCCCATAACCGTTGAAGAATTTGCGGCTTCATGGAAGTGTCACTCAATGTAGATAACGTATAGATATCATGACGGGCTTGTGTAACAAGATAATTTATTTGCATTCTAATCATTTCGATGTTATTCATGATGTTCTCCCCTTTAGGCGGTTTCCTCCTATCCTATGCTTCCATATCAAAATGATTTAACAAATTCTAGGCAAAAGCTGGCCAGACAGGCGATTAAGTCTTCTTGTTGTGCCAACAGCTGTTTTTAAAAGTAATTTCCCTGATTGAATATGACAGGAAGTAATTTGACCAATCACACTTGCATCCTTTCCCATCTCATGATTCTTCAAGATATCAAGCGCCTTTTGTTTATCATTTGAATCCACGATGATCACTACTTTCCCTTCATTTGCTAGATAAAGAGGATCATAACCCAAAATATCACAGGCACCTTGAACATCCTTACGTACTGGAACTGAAGCTTCATCTACTTCAACTGTAATACGAAAGTCTTCACATAGTTCTACTAGTGCTGTGGCTAAGCCACCCCTTGTCGGATCCCGCATGATCCGAATCCCTTTGATTTCCTCCAAGAGTTCATGTATCAGGTGGTTTAATGATGCACAATCACTCTTAACATCTGTTAGCAACCCAAGCTCGTTACGTGCACTCAAAATTGCGACCCCATGATCCCCGATTGTTCCACTAATGATTACGGAATCTCCTTCTCGAATCGCTTCAGGTTTCAATCGATGTTGTTTTTGCATTACACCGATCCCTGTCGTATTAATAAATAGGCCATCCACACTCCCCTTTTCGACTACTTTTGTATCACCGGCGATGATGTTTACCCCGGCTCTTTCTGCTTCCCATGCCATCGTGTTGACAATCTCTTTTAGACTTTTTATTGGAAACCCTTCTTCGATAATAAATCCGGAAGTTATCACGTGAGGAATAGCACCACTTACAGCTAAATCGTTCACTGTTCCTGTGATCGCCAGTTTCCCTATATTTCCACCTGGAAAGAAAATAGGTTTTACCACGTAACTATCTGTTGTTACAGCGATTGTTTGTGAAGGAATGGCAAGAATGGCAGAATCAAACTGTGTTTGCTCTGAATGTCCAAATGATTGAATGAAGATCTCTTGTATCAGTTGGTGTGTTAATTCTCCACCTTCTCCATGAGCTAGACTAATTCGCTGCACTATGGTTACACCTCCCTCATGAATTGATAATGTGCCGCACAGGTTCCTTCTGTTGATACCATACAAGGACCAATAGGGTGGGTGGGAGTACAACCTTTATTAAACAGCACACACTCTTCTGGTGTAATTAATCCTCGAACGATTTCACCGCATCGGCATTTGGTTACTCTCGGCTCACCTACCAAAATGTTAAATTTCTTTTTTGCATCGTATTGCGCATATTGTTCTTTAAGTACTAATCCACTTTTAGGAATGGTCCCCATCCCTCTCCATGCTTCGTCATCCGCTTCTAAATATTCTTCCATTAAACATTGAGCAGCTGCATTTCCTTCATCTCTTACAACATATGTATAATCATTGATGATTTTAACCTTTTTTTCCAGCTGAAGATGCAGCAGCTTATAAATCCCACTGAGTAACTGAACGGGTTCAAATCCAGTAATGACACCCGAAATATCAAATTCTTCCGCTAAATAACGGTAGCTCTGTTTTCCTATAACAATGGAAACCTGACCAGGTAAAAGAAATCCATCAAGTTTTACATCTCCTGAACTAAGAAGGACTCTTAAAACAGGTTCCACCAATTTTGTTGTCATCCATATCGAATAATTCTTTAACTCCTTTCTTGTTGCCTCTCTAACAGCAAGAGCGAGAATTGGAATCGTTGTTTCAAATCCAATTCCTAAAAAAATGACTTCCTTATCTGGATTTTCTTCTGCTATTTTCACACTATCTAACGGAGAGTAAACGACTCTGATATCCTTTCCATCTGTTTTCGCTTTCATTAGGGTAAATTTAGAACCAGGAACACGCATCATATCGCCAAATGTACAAAGAATCGTGTTAGACTCTTCTGATAATTGAATCATCGCATCGATCGACTTTTGATCTGTGACACATACAGGACATCCCGGCCCAGCAATAAGGTGTACATAATCTTTCAATCTAGTTTTTATTCCTGTTTTGGCTAAGGCCATCGTATGTGAACCACATACCTCCATAAATACCGGGATTCTACCTTTTTCTTTTTTAAATTTCTTCGCTAAATCGATAACAGCCTCTACTGACTCACGAGTTAAGGTCGGTTCCGAAAAAAGTTCCATGTTTACCATCTAACACATTCCTCCATTCTTCTATACTTTCCTTGGCAAATTCCTCATCCACTATGGTCATGGCCTGCCCAGCATGGAGTAAAACATAATCATCTATCCTAACCTCTGGAACAAAAAAGATCCCTACATACATCCTCGAACCCATCACATCTACTAGAGCTGTTTGCCCTTCAATTTCAATAACTTTAGCCGGTACTCCTAAGCACAAATCCATTCAGCCCCTTCATTTTCTTTTATTATCCTTACAACTGATGAGCAGCAATGATAATTTGTCCTAGTGATAAGCCTCCGTCGTGACATGGGACTTGTCTATGTGTATATACGTTAAATCCTTCTTTTTGAAGACCTTTCTGAATCTCCCTGGCAAGAAAAACATTCTGGAAGGACCCTCCTGATAGGACGACCGTTCTATTTAATTCCGGTCTATTCCTCAATAGTTTTAAAATCATCTGTACACAGCAAGACACCAATGTGGTATGGAATTTCTGTATGATTGCAGGAATGGATTGTTGTTGGAGTTTATCTTGAATGATTTGATAAATCATAGGTGATAAGTCAAGTTGAAGTTGAGATGCAGTGTTTGTTTTTAAATGAAATGAGTACATCTTACCCGTACTTTCTAGTTTGGTTCTATTCATATAATCAGATAATTTAATCGCAGCTTCCCCTTCATACGTTGATATCGAACAGATTCCTAGTATGGCACTAACGGCATCAAACAATCGGCCACATGTTCCAGCCATAGGCGTATTCATCTGATGGACAATCATTTGTTCCATCATGTTTATTTCTGTTAATCTCTCAGGAAAAAGTTCCATACATAATTCTTTTCCCTCTTGTGGCCAGTAATAAAGCAGCATCCCCACTGCATTTCTCCACGGTTCTTTCACGGCTCTTTCTCCACCTGGAAGAGGAGTGTATTTCAGATGAGCCAATCGTTCAAAATATTTTGCATCTCCATATAGAAATTCAAATCCCCAAATATTTCCGTCTTCTCCGTATCCTGTACCATCTAATATAATCCCTAAACAAGGTTCGTTAAGACCGTTATCTTCCATACAAGATACATGGTGTGCATGGTGGTGTTGAATGGATATGATTTTACGGTTAAGTTTTGTTGCAATAGAAGTGGATGCGTATAATGGGTGCTTGTCGATAGCCATATATTTTTCTTTAACCCCTAGAAATTCTTTATAATGATGGAGTTGTTCTTCAAAAGAGTCAATCATTTCTTCGTTTTCTAAATTACCTACGTGAGGACTCATGACAATGTTATTCTGTTTTCCAACAGAAAATGTATTCTTTTGGTTTCCACCTAATGCAATAATATGATCCACATTGGATGTTGTTTTAAGCGGCTCTGGAACAAATCCTCTAGCACGCCGTACAAATATCGCATTTTCTGCATCACATTGAACAACGGAATCATCAATGGGAAAATCAATTTTACGGTTATGAGTTAAGATGTTATCACATATGTTTTGTAGGTGTTCTAAATGATCATCACTATATAACATGGGCAGACCAGAAGGATTAGCACTCGTCATCACGATACATTCTAATTTATGATTTTCAAATAAAAGATGATGTAAAGGCGTATAAGGCAGCATCACCCCAATAGTCGATAAACCGGGAGAAATATTTGGTGGTACTACTCCCTCTCTTTTTCTTTTTAAAATAACAATCGGCATTTCAGGGCTCGTTAGGAGGTTTTCTTCTTGGCTGGAAATAAAACAAAGATTTCTTGCCACCTCTATAGATTTAACCATGATCGCCAACGGTTTCTGTGGTCGTTTCTTTCTAAGTCTTAATTGGTCAACTACCTTCTCTTGATAAGCATCACAAGCTAAATGGAAGCCACCTATTCCTTTAATGGCCACAATCTTTCCTTTTTTGATTAGATCAACCGTTTGCGTAATGGCTGATTGATTTTCAGCCAATGTTTTCCCACCTTGGTTATAAAGCGTAAGTGTTGGTCCACAATCTGAACAACAAATAGGCTGAGCATGGTGCCGCCGATTCCATGGATCTTCATACTCCACTTCACAATCAAGGCACATAGTAAATTCCTTCATTGTCGTATTTGAACGATCATATGGAAGACGACTGATAATCGTATAGCGCGGTCCGCATTGAGTGCAATTAATAAATGGATAGTGAAAACGTCGATTATATGGGTCGTTCATTTCCTCCAAACATTTTTCACAAATCGCCGCATCCGCAGGTATCCAGGGAATAGACCTTCCGTTTTTCACGCTGGGAATAATCGTAAATTCTTTATAATGAGCGAGTGGAATTTGATGAATGTTGATCTCATTAATTTTCGCCAATTTAGGCGGAGACTTTTTGATTTCGTCCACCATTTTCTTTACCAGCCTTTCTTCTCCTTCTGCAATGATGACGACCCTATCGAAATTATTTTGGACTGATCCATTGAGATGATATTTTTTTGAAAGATTGTAGATAAATGGGCGAAAACCAACTCCCTGCACCTTCCCTTTCACGATTACTTTTATCGCTTTGTACATTGACGATAAGCATCCTTTATCCAATTGATCCATTCTTCCATCCCTTCACCCGTTTTGGCGGATAATGCTTTCAATTGCGCTTGTGGATTAATTTCTTGTAAATTTCTTATCGCTTCTTCTAAATTGAAAGATACATAAGGTAGGAGGTCGATTTTATTAATGATGGTTACATCTGTACGTCTAAACATGACAGGATATTTCGGGATTTTATCATTTCCTTCAGGAACACTTAAAACCACCACTTTATAATCTTGTCCTAAATCGTAACCAGATGGGCAAACTAAATTCCCAATATTCTCGATAAAAAGAATATCGACCGATTCTAGGTCAAATTCTGGTAATGTTTTTGCAATCATCCTTGCATCAAGGTGACAGCCTCCTACCGTATTGATTTGAACCGTTTTGATTCCTAGAAGACGTAATCTTTCTGCATCCCTCTCCGTTGCTAAATCACCTTCAATCACAGCCATATGAAACTCATCCCTTAACACTTTCATTGTTTCTTCAAGTAAAGTCGTTTTACCCGCTCCTGGAGAGCTCATTAAGTTAATGACAAGAGTATGGGTTTTTTTAAAGGTTTCTCTATTGAATGCAGCAGCCAAGTTTTGATCTTTTAACACATCTTCTTGCAGCTTAATTTTCACTATTCATCACTTCCTTCGTATGATTCAACCCTAAAGGTTTCACCGGAAACGAGTATACAATTTGCTAGTCCACACTTGGGACATAGTGCTATTCTATAGTCGGGGGTAAACTCTAACAGACACCTTTGACATTTTGCTTTCGCAACTTCACGTATAAAATGTAATTTCGTATTTTCATCTAGAATGCCTAATCCTTGTTTCCGAAAATGCAAAAATGCTAACTCTAGAGCATCAGGCAGTACATTTGATAAATCACCGACAATCACGTCTATTTTATCCACTTTGTTAAAACCATGTAGTCTAGCATCTTCTGAAACTATTTTAATAATCTCTGACATAAGCGACATCTCATGCATGCTTAACACCCTTCTATTATTATCTCTCCTAAATGTTTATGCTTAGCTTTATTAAATAGACCGCTTTATTTCATACCGAGTTTTTGGTAAAAGAAGGCTTGGGGTACGTTAAAAGAGGAATGACTTAGGAGGCTGATATGAAAAAGTATCCGATTTTATTAATAGCCATTATCTTATTAGTAAGTACAAATCAATTTGGCAAAGATGAATTCAATGAAAAAATTGCTAACTTGGAACACTACTTAAATAAAGAGGATTGGGTTCTTGCAAAAAAACAAATGGATGATTTGAGTAGTTATTATGATAAAAATCTTTGGAAAGTACAATTAGTAGGTGGGGAAGCTGAATATAAGGATCTTTATGAGACTATTAGCAGATTAAGGATACTAATTGAAGAAAAAGATCGTACAGATTCAAGGATGGAATTGGAAACTGTAAAAACGCTAATTGAACATATTTATTCATTTTAAGAAATATGCTAAGACTTACTGAGTCTCAGGCTTAGAAAAGTCTTTTTTTATTAGGGAACAAGCAGGTGATTACTCTAAAGGTCAGTGCTATTTGTCTCCGTAGTTCATGACAATTAATTAAGAGCCTCCCAACTCAGGGAAGGCTCTCTACTCACTATTACATCTTTAATTATCTTTTCTTACAAGTAGTGAACAGCACTCCACATGTGTCGTATTAGGTATTTTTTAAACCATTGTTTATTTTACTTTATTTAATTGATTTAAGTGTATATTATCCAATCCCTTCATTGCTTTTAGACTACTTTCATTCACTTAAAAAACTTAAGTGTGTGGTCATTTTGTGGTCATGTGGTCAAATTGTTATTACCTCAAATAAATGTATATACCTATTTTACGACTCAGATTTTTTATAAAGAATAACTTTGATTAGAGGAGGTTTTAAGTTCAAACCTCCACCTTTTCTAATATTGGAAATATAATAGCAAACCATATTCTTTAAGTTCTTTCATATTTGAATATAATTATGAAGAAACATGGATTAAAACAATCCTATAATTTAGAGATATATCCCTTTTATTTAAGAAGAGAAAATAAAGTTATATCCTTTCTATATGTTTCGTGGTCAATTATTGGCACCCATTATGGGTGTCAGTTTTAATTTCACTTAACCACTCGCATTTTACTTATTATATAGAAATAAAAAAGCACCTATTAGGCGCCTTGATATTATTTATTTGACAACTATTGTGGCTTTATAAGCGAGCATTTAAGAGTAAATTGAATTAAACTGAGGGAGTTTAAGTACAATTCTTCACAAAGTCACAGAAAAAAGAACCGATCTTCCTAATTAGGAAAATCGACTTTCCTTCTGTTATTAATTTAAAGGTGTTATTACTTAAAAACAGTTATTGGGTGGGTAAATGTCGCTCTTACAGAAACGGAATTCCTTCAGATGTACCGCCCCGAAGTTGATGCTGCTATCCCCTATCTTGAAGTCAACCATATTAGGCGCACATAAGAAGAGAGTTTTATAACGACGCTATGTCATTCTAAACTATTCTTAAGACATTCCACCATTTTCATTTTCTAAATATAGGAAGTTTAATTAAAATTGCTACATTTATCGTCCAAAAGAGCGACTGAAAGGTTGTCCTGATTGCACAATCTGACGTACATTCTTTAAACGGCGAGACTCATATTCCAAAAGAGCCTCAGCTGCTGCAGTTCCTTGTATTCCCTTTGCAACACAGTCGGCCAAGGTAGCAGCATCTTGTAATGAAGCATTAAATCCCGATGCAGTGAGTGGTGTAGGTACATGTGCAGCATCTCCAACGATTGCTATACGTCCTTTCACAAGATTATCAGGAACGTATTCGGCAATCGGTGTTCCTGTAAGGTTACGTGTTTGAATGCTATGAAGAGTCGCGTCTAACCATGGTTGAGGCCATCTAACAGAAGCTTGTTCAGCTAGCTCAATCAGTGTCTGTTCTGGAATGTCAGGAGCATTAAGTGAATGTCGCACAACATTTCCTTCCACACATCCAAGACGACGTAACAAATCATTTCGAGTGTTATCGTACCAAGCCCATCCTACTCGTCTTTGTCCTAGAGCGCGAGAACCGTCTGTTCCAGCAACAATAGAACCGAGTAAAAAGTCACCAATACCATCTGGCATAGTAGTCATCGGGGCATTACGACTAGGTCGATGTTCTTCAGGGATATCATTCTCATCTACAATAGCTACCCATATCAAGTATCCCGCAAAAGTTGCGTCCGGTTTATGCGGTGCAACATGATGTCGCACCGTGCTGCGGTGACCATCAGCACCAATCAAAATATCTCCGCGGAATGTCTCTCCCTTATCCGTCACAACCCAAGCAGAGTCGTCGTCCTGATTAACAGTTTGAACGCGAGTATCATAACGTAAGTCGATTCTAGGATCAGCTTCGGCTTCTGCGCGCAATCGAGACTGTACAGATGACCAAGCCTCAACAGACTTAATTCCACCAGAAGCAAGTTTTCTTAAGACTTTCGCTGTTATAGTTCGATCAATATCTCCACTGTCAACTTGAAGAACAGCGCCACTACGTGGTTTCGCTCCAGCTCTCTCTAAAATTGTAACATTTAACCCAACTCGCGCAAGAGCAATCCCTGCCATTAGTCCAGAAAGCGACGCACCGACAACTACAGCAGATTCATTTGCTTCTTGAATGAATTCGGTAAAAGTGTCATTGATTGATTCACTCAGGAAATTATCCTTTCCTACATTTTTTTCAGTCATTGTATTTTCTCCTTATCCTACAACTAACTTGCCCCGATAGTTGAAGAAGTCCCCCCTGTTTCAAATTATTGATTGATGTCGATAACTCTAGTAAAAAAGAAATATTTGATATTAACCAATTACATCTCTCCCGACATCGATAAAATAAATGGCTGTTGATTTATTTTTCGCGTACCTGGGATCGGAACAATCCACGGCTTTTGAGCTAGCAGCTAGGCAAGGGCAATTTGGGCAAGAGTTGCATTTTTCTGTTCTGTAACCTTTTTAAGTAAATCAACTAGAGCTTGATTTTCTTGAAGATGCTTTAACTAAGAATAGTTGAATAAGAACTCAATAATTTTTAAAAACAACCCGATAGAAGCTAAAGGCACTGTAAAAATGCCCTATTGAAAAAAGGTATAATACCTCATAATTGCAAGGGATTATACCTTTTTTCTTTTAGTCTCCATTTCAAACAGGTGTACAATCAATACTTTATAATCTATATAGCGCACTGATCCAGTGCAAGTGATCGCCATTATCGACAAGCCTCCCACGGTGATTCCCCCGATGTCGGCGCCCGTGGCAAAGCCGAGCTGTACGAAGGAACTGTACAGACTAAACATAATACCGAGTTGCAGGAATCAGTGAACCTAAAAAGAATAGACCAATTCCTATTTCCGTTTCTCCTTATAGTCAATATTGCAATTATGACGGATCGCTTACGCGGTGGCTCAGTGTGATCTTCGGAGCATACAGAAGTAATGGGCTCAAAACTTCCATAACTCTTGCCACATTAGGATGCTGAGCGTGTTCAGCAACAGCTTTTTCATTAACCCAACCGTCAAGGATATAGAAAGTGTTGGGGTCTTCAATCTTTTGGTATAAATCGTAGTAAAGGCACCCTTCCTCAAGACGTGCAGGTCCTACAAGTTCCAGGAGAAGTTCTTTTACCTTTTCGCGGTTCGGCGTTTCACAACTTACTTCGCAAATGATGTGTTGTTCGTCTGGTTTTAAGGTTTGCATTGGTCATCCCCCCTTTTTTAGTTAGCAGAGCCCGAATGTCATCTGGCTTTACGTTCAACGAGCAAAAGTATGTTGATCGACCACCGATCAATTTTTCCCCGCATACACTCGTGTCTGCCCGCCATCGACCACCAGATCAATACCCGTAATGAAGCTGCTCGCATAAGAAGCCAGAAAGACCACGGCGTCACCAATATCTTCCGGCGTCCCGACACGCCCTATAGGAATCTCACTCGTGACTCGTTGCGCGTAATCGGCCACCTGTTCTTCGGTCATTTTTTGCTCGGTGCGGTATCCCTCTGTCGGCACAACGCCCGGGCTAACCGAATTCACTCTGATGCCCCGATGCTTGAGGTCTGTGGTCCAGCTGCGTGCAAGCGAACGGACGGCTGCCTTGGTCGCCGCATAAACCGCAAAACCAGGAAGCCCCATGTCGGCGGTGATCGAAGCGTTCAGAATAACGGAAGCGCCGTCCTTGAGAATCGGAAGCATTGTCTGAACGGTAAAGATTACGCCCTTGATATTGACACCCAACAAGTGGTCGATGTCCTCCCCGGTGAGCTCTTCGAATGCGATGGGTTTGCCTCCACCAGCATTTGCGAAGATGATATCGAGGCCTCCGTGCTCTTTCTGGATGGTCTCGGCGAGACGCTCCAAATCGTCCTTCTTCGTAACATCAACAGCGATGCCACGCACCGATGTTCCGAGCCGCGCTGACGCCTGTTCAATCTGTTCTTGTCGACGCGAGACAATGTAGACGAATGCTCCCGCCTCGGATAAGCGCTTAGCAGCGCCGAAGCCAATCCCAGCGCTACCCCCTGTGACAAGTGCCACGCGTCCTTCCAATGTCTTTGATGTCAGTTTTCCAATATTCACATCTTCCATTAAGTCATCCCCACTTCCCCATAATTACATGTATTAAATATCATCTAAATGTCGTTATGTCACAATTAACTATGGCCAACGATTGCGTGCGGTACATACGGCTCTTCCAAGTATGCAACATCTTCCGGTGTTAACGAAACGGAAAGAGCAGCTACTGCATCTTCGAGATGAGAGATTTTTGTAGCACCGACAATAGGAGCTGTTACCGGTTCTTTCTGCAGCAGCCAGGCAAGGGCAATATGAGCGCGTGGAACACCATGTTTTTCTGCGAGTTCGGCAACACGTTCTACGATTAATCGATCGGCGTCTGCTGTTGCATCATACTTCGTTTTTTGAACTTGATCCGTTTCCGAACGAAGCGTTGTTTCCGACCAATCACGTGTCAATCTTCCCGATGCGAGCGGGCTGTATGGGGTGACGGCGATCTTTTCTTCCTTGCAGAGCGGCAGCATCTCCCTTTCTTCCTCACGGTACATGAGGTTTAGGTGGTTCTGCATGGATACAAACTTTGTCCATCCATTTTTCTCAGCCACATGAAGCGCCTTCTGGAACTGCCATGCGTACATGGCAGAAGCACCAATGTATCTTGCCTTGCCGGCCTTCACAACATCATGCAATGCCTCTATCGTTTCTTCGATTGGAGTATTGTAATCCCACCGATGGGTAATATAGAGGTCCACATAATCTGTACCAAGGCGTTTAAGGCTTTTATCAATTTCGCTCATAATCGTCTTTCGAGAAAGTCCAACACTATTTGGACCGTCGTGCATTGGAAAATGAACTTTTGTTGCAAGGACGATTTCATCCCGATTTGCAAAATCCCTTAAAGCACGTCCCACAAATTCCTCACTCATTCCGTCTGAATACACATTTGCTGTATCAAAGAAATTGATCCCTAATTCTAGTGCCTTTTTAATAATCGGACGGCTCTTCTCCTCATCAATTACCCATTTTTGGGGCCAGCGCTCTGATGGTACACCAAAGCCCATCGTACCCAGGCAAATCCGTGATACATCCAAACCTGTATTTCCAAGTTTTGCATATTCCATTTGTTTCATCCCTCTTTCTTATAGATGTAATATAGCTCATAAACGCTGTTTATCATTCGACAAACATCATTAAATAAACATGTATGGATATCAATTGTTAGCTTGCTTTTAAAGTTTACACTCACTTGTAATATTGTTCTCGGTACTTCATTGTATTAGAATTAAATATCATATTTACGGGTACCGATCATTCTCACGCTTTCAGGATCGTTATGATCAAAGATAAGGTTTTTTTTCGTATCTAAAGTAGTAATCGTCTCCATATCCTCTTGGCTTAATTCAAAGTCAAAGATATTTAAGTTTTCGATGATTCTTTCTTTACGAACAGTCTTTGGAATCACAATGACTTCTCTTTGTGTTAACCAACGTAAAATCACCTGACTAACGGATTTATTATACTTTTCTGCTATTGATACTAAAACTTCATTTTGGAAGATGTTATTTTTTCCTTGGGCAAAAGGACCCCAGGACTCTATCTGAACATTGTTCTCTTTCATAAATTTAGCACTTTCAATTTGCTGGGTGAAAGGATGTGTTTCAATCTGGTTTACGGCAGGAATCACTTCATTATGATCCATTAAATCTACTAGACGGTCCATCTTGAAGTTGCTGACTCCGATTGCCCTGATCTTTCCCTCACGATACAATTCTTCCATAGCACGCCAAGAACCATATACATCTCCAAAAGGCTGATGAATTAAAAACAAATCCAAATAATCCACTTGCAATTTTTCTAGTGATTTTGCAAATGCTTTTTTTGTATTCTCATAACCGGCATCCTGAATCCAAACTTTCGTAGTAATGAATATTTCCTCTCTTGGCACCCCACTCCGTTTGATTGCTCTGCCAACCGCTTCTTCATTTAGATATGCAGCAGCGGTATCAATCAGACGATAGCCTGCCATAAGGGCATCATAAACGCTTTGTTCACATTCATTTGCATCTTCAATCAGATAAACACCAAAACCGAGAATAGGCATCTCCACACCATTGTTCAAAATTACTTTTTGCATTTTGTAATCCTCCTAATTCTTTTATTATTTATTTTAATTATTAATTAAAACCAAGCACTGGATGCGGTACATACGGCTCTTCCAGGAAGCTAATATCTTCAGGTGTTAAGGTAATCAGAAGAGAAGCTACCGCATCTTCGGGATGAGACATTTTCGTAGCCCCAATTATAGGAGAAGTAATAGGCTCCTTTTGCAGCAACCAAGCAAGCGTGATTTGAGCGCGGAGAACACCGCGTTTTGCCGCCAATTATACTACTCGTTCTACCACTTTCCGGTCTGAATCGGATGTTGAGGGAAAACACATATTCTAATTGATTGGTTCTCACTTACGAATAGACGTAATATAGCTACCATTACTTTTCATTTAATAGAAAAAGGATGCTTATAATGTTCGAATGTTACCAATCGATTGGTTTTCCATCTCTGAAGAATCCCCCATTAGGTCCTTCAGTTCCAATAGACGCTAACCAAAGGATAGACTCAGCTGCTTGCTTTGGAGTTCTTGGAGCGGATGGTCCACCCATATCTGAACTTACCCATCCCGGACAGACTGCGTTTATTTTGATGTCTCCTTTGATTTCTGCAGCTACCAATTGTGTCAATCCATTCAAGGCAAGTTTAGACAACTTATAGGCGCCTGTTCCTTGAACGGACATTTCTCTCATCGCCCCAAGTTCTGAAGAAACATTAATAATTCGCCCATAGCCTTGCTTTTCCATGAGTGGAATAAAGGAATGGATGACATGGTAAGCGCCGAAGAAATTAGTTGCCATCGTTTTCTCTAGAATGGAAGGGTCCATAGTCAATAACCTTTTATACTCATCCAAATACACGCCAGCATTATTAATCAATACGTCTAATCTTCCATACCTTTCATTTACTGTAATCGCAGCTTGACGGATGCTTTCTTTATCGTCTACATCCATCATCACAAACGAAACATCCAGATCTGACTCCTTAAGTTTTTGGGCAGCTTCATGACACATATTTGGATCCCGACTTGCCAAAATAACTTTAAAATCTTTCAAAGCCAATTGTTTAACCAGCTCATATCCAATTCCTCGATTCCCGCCGGTGACAAAAGCAACTTTTTTATTATCCTGTGACATTTAAAATCCTCCATTTCTCTCCTCCTAATAACCTTGGTTAGGGCAATTTACATTTTTAACTGCTAATCCTATCAAGGAAATAGGACAAGGATATAAATCAAGAATGATTGGCAACTTTTATAGAATGTTGAATTAGTTGTTTTTTGGAACTATACATGGTGTTTCTCAGTAAAATAAACACTATACTCAATATCAAGAATAGAGCCCCTGCTAACAATACGTATTGGATACCCATGCCCGATATAAACAATCCGCCTACTGCCGAACCAATGGTTATTCCTAAGCTACCAAATGCTAGAAACAATCCATTAGCAAATTCAGGAGCTTCTGGAACTGCAGACGCAATCCAATATTGGCTAATATTATTACCAACAGCAAATAATACTCCCCATAGCAAAACAATGATAAACATAGGTGCAGTGAACGTCCCCATTAGGAGTAATAAGATGTAAATGGCTCCTAATGCGAATGGATAAGACACTACAGATTTGATGGCATTTTTAGTAAGTAACGTCCCTCCCACGAGGTTTCCTATTAAACTTGCCACACCAAATATAACTAACATTAAACTAATCGTTTCCCCTGATACTTTAGTAATAGTTTCGAGATACTCGGCAAGGTAAGTGTAAACCCCAAATATTGCTGCATTTATAAATATGACAGCAAAAATGGATAGCCATAAAATTGGTTTTTTTAATACGCTTAATTGTGTTCCGTAAGAAAGTCTTTCCTTAACCGGCATAGATGGTACAAATAGTAACATAGCAATGAATGCTACAGCATTCACGATAGCAAAGAATAACATCGCATTTTCAACCGAAGTTGTATTAGCAATAAAGGTAGTGATTGGTACACCTATTACCATACCTGCAGAAACTCCCAAAATTACTTTAGAAATAGCTTTTGGAGCTTCTGCCTGGGGAACTGAGCTAGCTGCTGCTGTCAAAGCTATTGAGATATAAACTGGATGTAAAAAGGCTGGAATCACACGAGCAATTAATGCAATTGTAAAGTTTGGTGCAAATATGGAGACAATATTACCCAGAACGAAAACACCAAGTACAAGTAACAATACCTTCTTTCGATTTATACCAGAGAACAATAAAGGTAAAATTGGACCAGATATAGCAACTGCAAGTGCGAAGAAACTCACTAGCAACCCTGCTGTGGATACACTGACATGAAAGTGTTCAGCAATTAAAGGTAAAATGCCAACAACACCCATTTCAGTATTTAAGATGCCGAAAACTCCTATGGTTAGTATAAATATAAACAAGCTATTTCGTTTAGACATAATATCCCTCTCCTACTTTCATTCATTATAAATCTTAACTTTTTGGTAATGCATTTCTATAAATAGCATGAACAGATACGTCACCTGTTTCATAGACGGAAGATCTGGATTTGTACCATTGTGGATACTTATAACATCACCATCCTTCAATAATAAACGAATGTTCGTTTATTTATAATCAAATTAATAATTAGCTATTTTAACCTCTTTCTTTATGTTCATTCTGTACACCTTAACGGAAAGACTGAAAGGAATTAGCTACTTAGAACCTAAATATTAATCGAATGTTCGTTCATTTTAACCCTAAAAAAATATTAACTTCCACTCGTTATATATTAAACGAACATTCGATTATAGTCAATATATATTTTTATCAGAGAGAGCATGTTTTTTATACAATGGAGTTAACTAATACAGATTTAACCATTTGCTCCCTCTGAATGAAAAGTTTCAATGGAATCGATTTTCAAGCTTTTATAGCATCCCAACTCATACGAATAATTTCGTTCATTTTTTCCTGATTCAATTCAGAATTTCCATTAAAATGTTCTTTAGCAAATTCAATGACCGGTCTAAAAGTAAAGATAACCAGCAGATTCGTATCAACTTGTTTAAAAACATGTTGCTGCTTCCCTTTTTCAAATAAACTATTATAGAGCGGTTCAAACAATTCTATACTTTCTTCAAGAGAGATTTTGTGAAGTAGGGGTGAATTTTGAAACTGCTCAATAAACAAAAAGTAATCTTTATTGGTCAAGATAAAATGAATAAATTTTCTTAAAGAAGTTTCAAATGCTATTTGTAATGGAGTTGAATCATCGAAATTGTTGAATATTTCTAGACTCATCTTCTTTTTGACATTCAAAAATAATTTATTAAGCAAATCCTCCTTATTTTCAAAATAAACGTAAATAGTTGAAGCAGATACCTTGGCTTTTTTAGCGATCTTCGACATAGAAACTTCGGCAAGACCCTGTTCATTTATTAACTCTATTGTTGCATTAAAAATGCTTTCGTTTTTGTTTTCATCTTTATGTCTCATATGCCATATATTAAATGAACGTTCGATTAAAGTCAAGTGGTTCTGAAGAACAACTATATTTACAATCAACAACTATTCTTATTAAACTAACTCGCTAGCCATCCATGCAGCACAAAATCAGTGTTGCACCACAGAGAATGAAAATGGTTAGGAAGTGTCAATACTGATACTGATACTGATCTTAATCCAGTCAACCTAATCTATACTTATTTATTACCGCTCTCCTCTTTTTTTAAACGATTGAGCAGGGTCTTCTTAAGTATTGTCATTTTTCTGTTCTTGAAGAAACTTATTTTCATGGTAGTGGAATAAGAAAAAGAACTGCCGCAGCAACCCTTTGTTCAACTCTTGCCCCCTTTAATTAAATGGTGAAAGACAAAATTCTTACACCAATAACCTATACTTTCACCTCTAAATTAAGGGAATTATAATACGAGATATCTATAGATTCCTCTCTAACAAAATCCCTACTTGTTCTGCCACGACTTGAGCCGGTTCAGGTATTCCATTCGTGAAATACGATTCCACTATACCAACGATAGCTGTTCCAAAAAATTTAAGAATAACATCTTTACTTAATCCTTTATTTTTTTCTTCGGTTATATCTACTTCATCTTTTAATTCTTCGATGACAAACTCAAGGAAACGATTACGGAAAGAAGGGGCTCCACTGCTTGCTAACATAGTCGAAAAAAAAGAATAATTACGTTCAAAGTATTCAAACCAAATTAGATTCCCTTCAACAAAATCCATTTCAGATGCATTTTCGCAAATAGCTTCTTAAAGTTTGCTGATCATGAAAATGAAATGTATTATACTATTTTCCTTTTAGCTATTCATACAGGAATGAGAAGAGGAGAATTTCTTGGTTTAAGATGGCAAGATATAGACCTTGAAACAGGATATATCAATATTGAACAAAGCCTTGTTTATGATGAGGATGGATTCCGCTTTACAGAACCAAAACCGAAAGCTCACAACTGAGCATCCTTGTATATGAAAATGTGGTCAAGGAATTAAAAAAATATAAAAAATCACAAAATGAATTCAAACTGCTTTTTGGTGAATCATATCAGAATTACGATTTAATTTTTTGTCGGGAAAATGGACACCCCATTTACCCACGTACCTTGGCTTTAAAATTTGGTGCTATTATTAAGAATGCTGGTGTTCCTAAAATAAGAATTCATGATTTAAGACATACCCATACAACCATCTTAATGGAGCTTGGTGAAAATCCAAAAATTGTAGCAGAACGGTTAGGACATACTAGTATAAAAACAACTCTTGATACTTATTCACATGTCACACCAAATATGCAGAAAGAAACAGCAAGAAAATTCGGAAAAGCAATTTTAAAAGGCAATGGATAAAAGGTGGTCAAAATGTGGTCAACCACAAATCCATCGCCCTAAAAATCCTGTTAAACCAAGCTTAGATGCGCTACACACTCTACATGTGTCGTATGCGGAAACATATCCACCGGCTGCACCTCAATCGTCTCATACCCACCTTGCTCAAGTACATTCAGATCCCTCGCAAGTGTCCCAGGATTACAGGAAACATACACTACCCGATGAGGCTTCATGTCCAGTATTGTCTTAAGTAAGGTTTCATCACAGCCTTTTCGTGGCGGATCCACTACAATTACATCTGCTTTATTCCCTTGCTTATTCCACTCAGGAATAACAGCCTCAGCTTCTCCAACTGCAAACTCAGCATTTGTAATTCCATTTAGCTCTGCATTTCGCTTTGCATCTTCTATTGCTTCTGGGACAACCTCAACACCAAATACTTTTTTAGCTTTTTGGGCAAGGAATAGTGATATGGTTCCAATCCCGCAGTATGCATCAATAACTGATTCTTCACCTGTAAGCCCTGCATATTCTAAAGCCTTATCGTAAAGCACTTTTGTTTGCTCAGGATTTACTTGATAAAAGGAACGAGCTGAAATGGCAAACTTCACATCACCAATTTTGTCATAGATATATTCTTCTCCCCAGAGCACCTTTGTTTCATCGCCGAAAATAACGTTCGTGCGTTTGTTGTTTATATTTTGTACAATAGATTTTACTTGAGGAAATAGTTCGGTAATTTGTGAAATGATTTCATGCTTATGCTGAAAGTCATTGGTTTTCGTTACGAATACGACCATCATTTCTTTTGTAACGAGGCCATAGCGCACCATTATGTGACGTAACCATCCTTTATGCTTTTCTTCGTTATAAGCGCGAATCCCGTACTGTTCACATATTTTCTTTACAGCCTGAACTACGTCATCATTTTCAGCTTGTTGGATTAGGCAACGTTCCATGTCAATAATATCGTGGCTTCGTTTTTGATAAAAGCCTGCTACAAGTCCACCTTCCCGCTCTCCTATAGGGACTTGTGCCTTATTTCGATAATTCCATGGATCATTCATTCCGAGTGTTGGATGAACCTTTACGTTGTTAAGATCTAGCTTCCCAATTCGTGCAAGCACTTGTTCTACTTGCTTTTTCTTAAAGTTAAGTTGACCTTCATAACTAAAATGCTGAAGCTGGCACCCTCCACATTGAGAGTAGATTGGGCAAGGTGCTTCAATACGATTTTTGCTTGTTTCATATAGTTCAATTAAACGACCAAAAGCAAATCCCTTTTTCACCTTAATCACTTTAATTTTCCCACGTTCATCTGGGAGTGCATTTTCTACAAAAATAGGGAACCCCTCTACTTTGGCAACACCTGCACCTTCGTGAGTTAAGTCTTCAAAGGTTACTTCGTAATATTCATTTTTCAAAACGGGTGCTTGTAATTTTGGCATTTTGTTCTTCCTTTTCATGCAAACTAATTTTCTTATTTAATCGTAGTATAATGCGCAATCAAGAAAAAAACCTGGCCTCATTCTGCCAAGTTTCTATTCCTCCATTTGTCTAGCTTTGTCAGATGACATCATCACATCAATATGCTGATAGAGATTAACAAATTCTCCTGGAAGCAGGCCACCGTATTCACCATCTAAGTTCAACTGCATTTTATCATTATTTGTAACCTTTACCCGATTCGCTTTTGTATAAATAATGTGCTCATCATTTATATGTTCGCCTCTTAAAGCCAAACTAGCGACACGGATAAATTCAGCCAAGTTCGCTTTTTTCAAGATTAATAAATCAAACATTCCATCATTTAACTTGGAATCTGGAGCTAGCTTTTCAAAGCCGCCAACTGAATTCGTTAGTGACACTAGGAATAGCATAATTTCACCCTGAAAAAGCTTACCATCATATTCAATTTCCACTTCAGAAGGACGGATAGACGGTAGCATTTCCATTCCTTTTAAATAATAAGCAAGCTGCCCGACCATTGTTTTTAGCTTACTAGGCACTTCATATGTAAGCTCAGTTAAACGACCTCCACCTGCAATATTTATAAAATAATGATCGTTTACACGACCGATATCAATTTTTTGAGGCTCACCATTTAATATCACCTCAACTGCCTGAATAACATTGTTTAATGGAATCCCAATCGCTCTTGCAAAGTCATTAGTTGTTCCAACTGGAATGACTGCAAGTTGTGGCCTTTCTACAAGCTCAGCTATTCCATTAACTACCTCATTAATTGTCCCATCTCCACCTGCTGCTACGATCAAATCGAAGCCCCGCTCACCAGCAACCTTAGCAGCTTGAATTGCATCTCCTTCACAAGTTGTTGCATGGCATGACGTTTCATACCCAGCTTGTTCAAATTTTTGCAATACCTCTGGTAAATGCTTTTTAAAAAGCTCCCTACCTGAAGTTGGATTATAGATAATTCTTGCCTTTTTCATCCCCATCATCCTATTATCTAAAGAATGTATTTTGCATATTTACACTACCGAGATAGTATAAGAAAAGCGCAAGGCGCCCGCCTATCGGCGACAAGCATAAGGCGAGTAGGAATAGAAGGTGCACTATACCTTCAATTCCTACTTGACTTATGACCTCGAGCCGATGGCGCCTGGAGCTAGACACCAAAACTAAGTACAAAATTTTATACTTTCTTAACCGATAAAAAATATAAACTAATGCACTCACCATATAGACTCTGCAATAAGCCAAAATTTTATGGTGGTTAAGCAATAACTTTATTCAATATGTACAAGAATCGCAAATATTAGCTATATCAATAATGTGCCCAATTTAAGCGACAACAAAACTTCTTTTCCGTTAAATGCCCAACTATTATTATCACCATGTTTTTAAAGAAAAGTAAAGTTTTTAATTATCAATTTCACCAATTGTTCTTTTTATAATGTTTCTTATCCCCCACAGAACGAAAGATTACTTTTTAATTGTTATGAACGGAGAAAAGCACAGAAGTAATTTAAAAACTTTGCTAAAATAGGAGAAAAGGTAATTTTTTAGCGGAGGCTTATTATGAGTATGTTTAATCAGCAATATATTAGAGGTATAAAACTCAAAAAAGACGAGGTTCCTTCATTCAATACCTATCCGTTTACTTTACCTAGCATTAAGTCCTTAAATGAACTATCCCTTCACCCTAACGTAACCTTTATTATTGGTGAAAACGGTATGGGTAAATCTACATTATTAGAGGCTATCGCGATTTCAATTGGGTTTAATCCAGAGGGAGGATCTTTGAACTTCAATTTCACAACATATGATTCTCATTCAAACCTCGAAAATTACCTCAGTATAACGAAAGGGGTAACGAAGCCAAAAGATGGCTTTTTCCTTCGTGCGGAAAGCTTTTACAATGTTGCTTCAAATATTGAAGAATTAGACAATGACCCAGAATCGAACGGACCGCGTATTATTGACTCCTTCGGTGGAGTATCACTTCACGAGCAATCACATGGGGAAGCCTTCTTCGCAACTTTTACAAACCGTTTTCGGGGTAATGGTATCTATATTTTAGATGAACCAGAGGCAGCCCTTTCGCCATTAAGACAATTATCCATGTTAACAAGGATTAATGATTTGGTGAATGAAAACTCACAATTTATAATTGCTACACACTCGCCAATTATTATGTCCTATCCTAAAGCGAAAATTTTAGAACTAACAGAATCAAGTATCAATGAATCAAGGCTCGAGGATACAAATCATTATTCGATTATGAAGCAATTTTTTGATGATAGAGAGCGATTAATCCATCATTTACTAAAGGAATAATTATTAAAGGGTTCGCCTTCGACCAATGCTACTAGCCACTAGACTGAGCTAAGCACTTATCAAGAAAAAAAAGAACCCTACTTAAAAGAAGTAGAGTCCTTTATCATTTATATAGTAAAAATCAATGCTATAAGTACGGATTGTATTTCATCTTAAAAAAATAAATTTAATATTTGATAAGTTATTCCTGCTAAAATAGCTGAAATTGGTAAAGTGATTACCCATGTTATAACAATTTTTCGAGCTACTCCCCATTTTACGCCTTTTACACGTTGAGCAGAACCAACCCCCATAATAGCAGAAGAGATAACATGAGTTGTACTAACTGGGAGGTGAATAGTAGTTGCCCCGAAAATAATTAGTGCTGAAGCTAGATCAGCGGCCGCTCCATTTACCGGACGGATTTTCATAATTTTACCGCCAACTGTCTTAATGATTTTCCATCCACCGATGGACGTACCAATTCCCATTGCAGTCGCAGCTGATAGACGAACCCACATCGGAATATCTGAAGATGTTTGGTAATTAGCAGCAATAAGCGCCATTGTAATAATCCCCATTGCCTTTTGAGCATCATTTGTTCCGTGTGTAAATGATTGTAGAGCAGCTGTCCCAATTTGAAATAACCTAAAGCCTTTATTAGATTTGTATAAATTCGTTCTTCTGAATAGAACAGCAAACAGACTCATCATGACAAATCCAAAAGCTAGAGCTAAAAATGGTGAAATAAGTAGCGCCTGAAGGATTTTGATAAATCCATTCCAATTCAGGATACCAAAACCTGCTGCTGAAATTGCTGCACCTGCTATAGAACCAATTAACGCATGGGAGGAGCTACTCGGTATACCATAATACCATGTGATAAGATTCCAAGCGATCGCGGCAATAAGAGCCGCTAAAATGACAACTGAACCATTATCAAGTGCAAAAGGATCCACAATATCCTTTGTTATAGTTTTAGCTACACCGGTAAAAGTTAAAGCACCGACAAAGTTCATTACAGCAGCTAAAATAATCGCCTTTCTTGGTGACAAAGCACGTGTAGACACAGAAGTTGCAATAGCATTTGCTGTATCGTGAAACCCATTGATAAAATCAAATGCTAACGCACAAATAACAACTAAGATTGTTAGTAATAGAAGTGTATCCATAATTATTATTAACGCTCCCTTATGCGTTACGCATGATAATAGTTTCGATTGTATTCGCTACATCTTGGCAGCTATCTGTAACTTTCTCAAGCATTTCATATATTTCCTTATGTTGCATGATTTTAATAGGATCTTTTTGTGTAGCAAATAAATTTTTAATTGATACCCTTAAAAGCTCATCACTTTTTGATTCGATATCCTTAATTTTGATTGCATGTGCTCTCATATCAAGCAATTTCTTGTTTGATAATAATTCCATCGCTTTAGTAACTTCGATAGTACTATCATAAATATAAGCTACAAATTTATCGATGTGCTCATCAAATTCTGTAAAAGAGAACATTTCATAATAGGCTACACATTGCTCTAAGCCATCTAATATATCATCCATTTTCATTGCTAACTGTAAAATATCTTCGCGTTCAATTGGTGTAATAAAGGTCTTATTTAAATCAACAATCAACTCATGTATGTAAGTATCGCCTTTACTCTCATAGTTTTTCATTACTGATGCTATTGCTTTTAGATCACTAACATTTTTTACTTTTAGATCAATTAAATATTTTGCAGATTCTTCTACATTTTTAGCAACCGTTAAAATCTTCTCAAAAAACACATCTTTTTTTGATCCAAACACCATTAGAAAACCCTCCATAGATTCTATCTATTTTTTCTTCACCCAATGTCTTATTTTATTGCATTTTGTCGAATTTACAATATATTTATATAAAATTTACAAAACCTTTACATTAGGGTTTTTGGTTTTGATTATTTTTCCAATAATACGGTTATTCATACATGCGTTTTATAGGCAAAAAAACAGAGGCTATTACACCTCTGCTAAAATTATCGATTCGATTAATCATTATATAATTCACTTCTAGTTTTTAACTCCTCAAACAAATGGGTAATAATAACCTTTAAAACGGCATATCCTGGGACCGCCAAAATAATCCCGATTACCCCAAATAGATTTCCTGCTGTTAGGATAACAAATATAATCGTAATTGGATGGATATGAAGATTTCTCCCCATAATTTGTGGAGAAATAAATTTCCCCTCTATTAGTTGGACAACCGTCCAAACAATAATTAGTTTAAGTAGCATGATCGGTGAAGTAACAATCGCGATAATTAATGCTGGAGTAATCGCAATTGCAGGTCCTAAATAAGGGACAATACTTGTAAAAGCTGCTATGAGAGCTAACAAGGAAGCATACTCAAGGCCTATGATTAAAAAACCGATAAATAATAAAAACCCGATACAAAAACTGACGATAATTTGTCCCCTAATATAAAGGCTAATACTATTATTGATTTCCTTCATAACATCAAAGGTCTGGCTACGAAATGACACTGGCAATAAACTTAAAATATATTTAGGCAGCTTTTTTCCGTCTTTTAATAAATAAAACAAAATGAATGGCATGATAATTAATGCTAAGATGAAGTCCTTGACTGCTCCTACAAAAACTCCAATTCCCATCCATGTATTGTTTACTATTTTTGAAACCTGATTAGAAATATTATTGGCTAGATCAGGCACATTAATATTTAATGTTTTTTGGGCCTCATTAACAAACTGACTTCCAACAATCTGTTCAATCAATTCTTCTACATCTTTCGTATATTGTGGAAAGCTATGAACTAAACTCATAATTTGCTCTCGTAAAAAAGGGATAACAGATACAATTAAAATGCTGATTAAGCCAATAATAATGAGATATAACAAAAGGATTGAATAGACCCTTTTAACTTTTAATTTTTCAAGATAGTTAACAATTGGATTTAACAAATAATAAAGCACTGTTGCCATCATAATAGGTAAAAGCACTGTTTTAAACAGAACTTCTAATGGTGTAAAGATAAACGAGACTTCTCTAAAGATTAATATATTTATTCCAATTAATAATAAAATCATTAAAAAAAGCACAAAACGATTATTTAATATTAGCTTTTTAAATATCTCAGCTTTTGGATGACGTGAATTTTCCATCAACTTTCCCCTCTCAAATACTTCAAAACAATAAGAACTCCATATCGAAACATGAGCCTTCGTATTTTAAGTTACATATTAATAGTACCTTTAATTTCGCAATGTTGTAAATCACTTTGGGCACCTTAAACAATAAATACTTTATTAATTTACTTAAAATTTTTCAGCCAACTCTGAGGCTTATTCATACCATGTAACATAATCCTATGATATAATCATATTATGTAACATAAAGGGGTAATTTTGAATGAAAACTGTAGAAGCAATTAAAGATGAACAACAAATTCTTTCTATTAAGTCATATTTAGAGTGTCGCTCACCTCGTGATTACTGTTTGTTTATGCTTGGCATAAATACAGGTATTCGAATCCATGATTTATTACATTTGCACGTAAAAGATTTTATGACCGAAACTGGTGAATACTATCATTACCTCCAATCTTCGGTACACACAAATCCTCCGGTATACCTTAACTTACAAGTTCGTAACGCATTAAAATCCTGTATTTTAGATGGGTCACTAGATTTTAACGATTTCCTTTTTAAATCTAGAAAATCCAACGATCCAATTACCCGCCAGCAAGCCTATCGAATTATTAATGAGGCCGCTAAACAAGCAGGAATTAGCGAATCAATTGGTACACACACGCTTCGCAAAACATTCGGATACCATGCCTATCGAAAGGGAATTGCAATCTCTCTCATTCAAAAAAGACTCCAGCACTCCACCCCTTCGGAAACACGACAATATATAGGAGTGACAACCCAATCCGCAGTACAAATCAAGCTTGACGTAAATCTATAGAAAGTGAGTTGATGTATATGTTTGCTGATATTTTACACACAGACACATTTATTTTACTAACAGCCATTCTATTAATAGCAGGAGTGTTAACAACAAAATTTTCTGCAAGGCTAGGCGTACCTGCCCTTGTCTTATTTATGATGGTTGGTATGGTAATGGGGAGCGACGTATTAGGTATTATTTATTTTGATAATGCAAGTACTGCCCAAATGATTGGTGTCTTTGCACTTGTTGTTATTCTATTTGAAGGTGGACTTCAAACAAAATGGAAAACTCTTCGCCCTGTCATAATTCCCTCCCTTTCCCTTGCAACAATTGGTGTTCTTTTAACATCTGGTATTGTTGCCGTCGCAGCAAAGCTTATTCTTGAACTAGGCTGGCTTGAAGCAATTTTGTTTGGAGCCATTGTCGGTTCGACAGATGCTGCAGCGGTATTTGCTGTGTTAAAAGGACAAAATATTAATGAACGAATTGGTACGACATTAGAGGCTGAATCAGGGTCAAACGATCCTATGGCCGTATTTTTAACAGTTGCTATGATTGAAATGATTACTATTCCTGAAACTAGCATCATAACGATGATCGGTTCGTTCTTTGTCCAAATGGGTCTTGGTGTATTACTTGGTTTTATCGCAGGTAAATTAGCAGTTAAAGCATTAAATAAGATAAACCTTGATTCTAGTGGTCTTTATCCCATTTTCGCCATCGCCTTTGCCTTACTCACTTACGGAATTACAGCTTTCATGAACGGAAGCGGACTTCTTGCAGTGTATGTATTAGCTATCATTATTGGAAATGCAGAAATTGCTTATAGACATTCAATTTTCCGCTTTTCAGAGGGGTTTGCATGGATGATGCAAATTTCAATGTTTGTTATATTGGGACTTCTCGTCTTCCCATCTGACCTATTCACTTGGGATATTATCTTTAAGGGCATCTTAATTTCAGCGATTCTTATGCTTATAGCTAGACCAGTCGCCGTCTATGTGTCAACGATAAAGATGAAGTTTACAAATAAAGAATTAGTCTTTCTTTCATGGGCAGGTTTAAAAGGAGCAGTACCAATTGTACTTGCGACTTTCCCATTATTAGCAGATATTGAAGGTAGCCAACTCATTTTTAATGTTGTATTTTTCGTCGTTCTTACTAGCTGTTTAATACAAGGAGCAACCGTTACGAACTTAGCTGACAAACTAGGATTAACTGGTCCTAAAAAGGCTACGCCCATGCATTCACTTGAGCTTGTATCTCTTGGAAAAGTAAATACAGAAATGATTGAATATGAAATTGATTCAGACTCAAACTTAGTAGGTAAAACACTTCTTGATATTCCATTCCCAGATGGTACGTTAGTTAACGCAATCATACGAAATGATCAACTCATTACCCCAACCGGAAACACAAGGATTAAATTAGGAGATTTTCTCTATATCCTTGCATCCAAGAGAAGTAAACCAAAGTTAAAACAAATTCTTCAAGAGAAACAAGATCAAATAGATGAGGAAACTAGTAATTCCTATCAATCTGTATAAAGATTAAAACAATATCTAAAAAAAGACGTTCCATTAAAGGAACGTCTTTACCTACAATCTTTACACTTTTTGAACTTCTAAATATTGAATATGGTGTCCATCAATATCACTAACTTTGAATATAAAACCTTCCTTTTCGACTTCCGTTCCAGCTTTAGCATCGATATTTTCAGTCAAGAACCAACCGCCAATTGTGTCAATTTCTTTATCCGATAAGTTTGTTCCTAGTAGATTGTTTACATCTCCAATTAAAACTTTTCCATCTAAAATAAAATGATTTTCCTTCAATTTACGAATTTCAGGTATTTCATCTTCATCGAATTCATCTCTAATCTCTCCAACAATTTCCTCTAAAATATCTTCAACAGTAACTAAGCCAGAAGTACCGCCATATTCATCAATTAAAATAGCAATGTGAGTACGTTCTTTTTGCATTTTAACTAATAAATCGTGAATGGCTATCGTCTCAATAACACTGATAACTGGATTTATATAGGCTGATAGCTTTAACTCTTTTACACGATCTTGATTCATAACCTTGTCAGTTAACAATTCCTTCATATTCACAAAACCAAGTATGTTATCTTTATCTCCATCATCTACTGGGTATCTTGTATAGTTTTCTTCTCTTACAATATCCAATATTTCATCAAGAGAATCATCAATCGATATACTCACCATTTCAGTACGAGGAACCATTATTTCTTTCGCAATTCTCTCATCAAATTCAAAAATATTGTTTACATACTTTAACTCTGTCTGATTAATTTCTCCACTCTTGTAGCTTTCTGATAATAAGATACGAAGCTCTTCCTCTGAATGAGCTAAATCATGCTCTGAGGCAGGCTTTAATCCAAAGATCCCAACAAGCAAACGAGCCGAACCATTAAGCAACCAAATAAAAGGATACATAATTCTGTAAAACCAAATAATTGGAACAGATAAATACAAGGTTAGAGCCTCAGCCTTTTGAATAGCAACCGTTTTAGGAGCTAGCTCACCAACTACTACATGCAAAAATGTTACGATCGCAAAGGCTATTCCAAATGATAAAATGCTTGCAATTGATTCATTCAAATGAAAGTATTCAAAAATAGGATGTAACAGCTCTTCAAACGTAGGTTCTCCTAACCAACCAATTCCTAAAGCAGTTACAGTGATCCCTAATTGACAGGCTGATAAATACTCATCTAAATGAGATACTACCCTTTTAGCAGAAACTGCACCTTTTTTCCCTTCAGCAATTAGTTGATCAATTCTAGACGTACGTACTTTCACAATAGCAAATTCTGTCGCTACGAAAAATGCAGTGAAAGCTATTAATAAAGCTAGTAAAAATAAGTTTATTGTGGCCAATGAGTAGTCTTACAAAAGTAAGACCTACACCTCCTATTATTGTTAAATAAGTTTTAATTGATTAATAGTAGCAATGTTTGTATTAACGAAAGGCTTTCATGAGATATTTGCTTTTTCATCTCTTCTTGACTTTTTGGATCATTCCTATCGAGATGGGCAAGAATTTCAGATACATCATTCTCTAGCCCTCTAATTCTCAATCTTAATTCGTGAACATCTATTTCCTCCGCATCTTTCTCTAACATTTCTTTTTTTATTTTGTCTAAAGACATTCCCTCAGCTTTGCACTTTTCAATATAGTGTAGACGCTCTATAGCGGATTGATCATAGTACCGATAATTTGAAGCAGAACGTTCTGCCTTCAGCAATCCTATTGTAGTATAATAGTCAATTGTTCTTTTCGTCACGTTAGTAATTCCAGCTAATTCACCGATTCTTAGATTCTCTGCCCCATGTTATCACCCCAAAACCAAAACGTTATAGTTTATATTAACAGTTTAATAGAAATCGAACAATCTTTCAACTATTTACCCCTTTATGTATAAATCCTAAACGCAAATTAAAAGCAGTGGATTGAGTTCCACTGCTTTTTTTCAAATTCTATAAACTATTAACGTTTTTGAATTTCTTCCATCAACAACTTATTAACCAATGGTGGATTGGCTTGTCCTTTTGTCGCTTTCATAATTTGACCAACTAAGAAACCAATAGCCTTTTGCTTTCCATTTTTAAAATCGTCAACAGATTGTGGATTTGCATCTAAAGCGTCTGTTACAAATTTACGGAGAGTTTCATCATCAGAAATTTGAACTAGACCTTTTTCTTTTACGATTTTTTCTGCGTCTCCGCCATTTTCAATAAGCTCCTTGAAAACTTGCTTTGCAATTTTAGAAGAAATGGTTCCATTTTCGATGAGTTTGATCATACCAGCTAAACCTTCAGCTGTAAGAGCCACATCTTTAAGCTCTTTCCCTTCAGCATTTAAGTATGCTGATACTTCACCCATGATCCAGTTAGAGGCCTGTTTCGCTTCTGCTCCAGCCTCTAGAGTTTGTTCGAAGAAGTCGGATATTTCTTTTGTCATCGTCAATACTTGTGCATCATATGCAGGTAAACCGAGCTCATCAATATAACGTTTTCGACGATCGTCTGGAAGCTCTGGAATAGAAGCGCGAATACGTTCCTTCCACTCTTCATCGATGTAAAGCTCCACAAGATCTGGTTCTGGGAAATAACGATAATCATCAGAACCTTCTTTTACACGCATTAAGATCGTCTTTTTTGAGGCCTCATCATAACGACGTGTCTCTTGCTCAATCACACCACCTGAGCGAAGAACCTTTTCTTGACGTTTTTCTTCATATTCTAAACCCTTTTGTACGAATGCAAATGAGTTTAAGTTTTTCAGCTCTGTTTTCGTACCAAATTCTTCTTGCCCTACTGGACGAAGTGAAATATTAGCATCACAGCGAAGTGAGCCTTCTTCCATTTTACAGTCAGAAACCTCTGTATATTGAATAATAGCTTTTAGTTTTTCTAAATAAGCATATGCTTCTTCAGGTGTACGAATATCTGGTTCAGATACGATTTCAATAAGTGGTGTACCTTGACGGTTAAGGTCAACTAATGAGTAGCCATCACCAGAGTGGATTAGCTTACCAGCATCCTCTTCCATATGAATACGTGTAATCCCGATTCTTTTCGTTTCACCGTTTACTTCAATATCAATCCATCCGTTTTCACCAATCGGCTTATCAAATTGAGAAATTTGGTATGCCTTTGGATTATCCGGATAAAAGTAATTTTTACGATCAAACTTTGTTTCAGTGGCAACTTCACAATTTAGTGCCATACATGCTTTCATAGCGAAGTCGACAACCTTCTTATTCAATACTGGTAAAACACCAGGATAACCTAATTCGACAACAGTTGTATTAGTATTAGGTTCTGCTCCGAAATGGTTTGGTGCACTTGAAAAGATTTTAGATTCTGTTTTTAACTCAACATGGACTTCTAGTCCGATAACCGTTTCATAATTCATTGTTTCTCACCCCTTACAGTTCAGGTTTTGCTTTATGATGATCTGTTGCTTGCTCAAAAGCATGTGCAACTCGGTAAATTGTACTCTCGTCGAAATGCTTACCAATAATTTGTAACCCAAGTGGTAAACCATTGGATAAACCACACGGAACTGAAATACCAGGTACACCTGCTAGGTTAACTGGGATCGTTAAAATGTCATTCGCATACATTGTTAACGGATCTTTTACATTTTCACCAATTTTAAATGCTGGTGTCGGTGTTGTTGGTCCAATAATAACATCGTATTTTTCAAAAACATCTTCAAAATCTTTTTTAATTAATGTTCGAACCTTTTGAGCCTTTTTGTAATATGCGTCATAGTAACCAGAGCTTAATGCGAATGTGCCAAGCATAATCCGGCGTTTTACTTCATCACCAAAGCCTTCTGCACGACTTTGCTTGTACAACTCAATTAAGCTTTCTGCATTATCAGAACGGTGACCGTAGCGCACACCATCAAAACGAGAAAGATTTGCAGATGCTTCTGATGAAGATAATAAATAGTAAGTAGCAAGAGCATATTTAGAGTGTGGTAATGATACCTCTTCCCATGTTGCTCCTTGTCCTTCTAACACTTTAAGTGCATCTAGAACAGATTGCTTTACTTCTTCCTTAACACCTTCACCAAGATACTCTTTTGGCACGGCAATTTTCAATCCTTTTACATCACCAGTTAATGATGAAAGAAAATCTGGCACTTCAACATTTGCCGATGTAGAGTCCATTTCATCAACACCAGAAATTGCTTGTAAAAGGAATGCATTATCTTCAACATTTCGTGTGATTGGTCCAATTTGATCTAAAGAAGATGCAAATGCTACCAATCCAAAGCGTGAAACACGACCATATGTAGGCTTTAACCCAACAACTCCACAAAAAGCTGCTGGCTGACGAATCGACCCACCTGTATCAGAGCCTAATGAAAAAGGAACTTCTCCTGCTGCAACCGCTGCAGCTGATCCACCGCTTGAACCACCTGGTACTGTTTCAAGATTCCAAGGATTTCTCGTTGGTTTGTAGCCTGAGTTTTCTGTAGAAGAACCCATCGCAAACTCATCCATATTTAATTTACCAATTGTAACAGCTTCAGCATTTTGAAGATTTTTAACAACGGTTGCATCATAAATAGGATCAAAGTTTTCTAGAATTTTACTTGCACATGTAGTCCGCAAACCCTTTGTAACAATATTATCTTTTATTCCAATTGGCATACCAACTAATAAGCCAAACTCGTCACGACTACCTAATGCTTCATCTAATTCCTTCGCATATGTACGTGCGTTTTCCTCATTTAAAGTTAAAAACGCGCCAACTTTGTCGTCTACCTCTTGAATACGATTATAAGATTCATCAACTAGTTCAGAAACTTTGATTTCTTTTTTATGTAAAAGTTCTTTTAATTCTGATATTTTATGATCAAAAAGCGCCATGTTTATCCCTCCTTTATTCTAGAATTGATGGTACACGAATATACCCATCAGCATGATCTGGAGCATTTTTAACAACTTCTTCGTTGTCTAATCCTTTTTTCGGTATATCCTCACGCATAATATTTTTCATATCTAATACATGTGACGTTGGTTTAACATTTTCAGTATCTACTTCATTTAGTTGCTCAGCAAACGTGATGATTGCATCTAACTGACTAGCAAAAAGCTCCGCATCCTCTTCATTAATTGATAAGCGTGCTAAATTAGCTACGTGTTTAACTTGATCAGTTGAAATTCTTGACATATCCTTTCACCTCCACAAAATCGTTCATTCACAATACTCTGATGATACCAAACTAAGGACTATTTAATCAACAATTCCTAAGAAAAGCATATAACCTAGCCAACTTAAAGATAATGTCGTCCTCCAAATACCAATTTACTTTATAACTTTTACTTTAGATACAAAAAAACATCCTTCTTCTAAATAAATAGAAGAAGGATGTTTTAATTCTATATTAGGATTTTTTCAATTCTTCTTTAAACGTATCAAACTCATTTTGGACTTCTTCTGAAGGCGCCTTTCCTATTAAACTTACAATCATAATTGCAATCCATGCAAATATGAATCCTGGTGCTAGCTCATACAGATCAAAAATTCCACCTGTAAGATTTGACCAAATAATTACTGTTAGAGTACCAATAATCATTCCTGCCAATGCACCATTTCTCGTCATACGCTTCCAGAATAAGCTCAAGATTATAACAGGACCAAATGCAGCACCAAAGCCAGCCCAAGCATAACTTACTAACTCTAGAACTTTACTATCTCGATCATAACCTAGGAAGATCGCGATAATGGCGATAACAAGACATGCAATTCTACCAACTACCATTTCTTCCTTTTGACTAGCTTCTCTTCTAAATAGTTGCTTATAAAAATCCTGTGCTAATGCACTTGAGGCAACGATTAATTGGGAATCAACTGTACTCATAATTGCTGCAAGAATCGCTGCAAGTAAGAATCCTGATACCCATGGATTAAATAAAACTTGCGAAATCATGATAAAAACTGTTTCAGAATTTTCGAGAGGCACATCAGCAAAGTATGCAATCCCTGTAAACCCAATAAAAATCGCTCCAAATAGTGAAATAATCATCCATGTCATCCCGATTAAGCGTGCTTTTGGGATTTCCTTTGTTGACCTAATCCCCATAAAGCGAACAATAATATGTGGCTGTCCGAAATACCCAAGGCCCCAAGCAAGTAGTGAAGCGACACCAATAAATGTTGCTCCATTATTGACATTTAGATAAGATGGATCAATATTTCCGATTTTCTGTAATGTTTCTCCCCAACCACCTAGTTCATATACTACAACGATTGGTATAACAATTAGAGCTAAAAGCATTAAAATACCTTGAACAAAGTCGGTCCAACTTGCAGCTAAGAAGCCTCCAAATAGTGTATATGACAGAATAACTGCGCATCCGACCCATAAAGCTAACCTATAATCCATTCCAAATGAACTTTCTAAAAGAATGGCACCACCTACAAGACTTGAAGAAGTATAGAATGTAAAGAATACAAGAATAACAACTGCTGATACTACCCTTAGTAGCTTTGATTTATCATGAAAACGATTTTCAAAATAGTCTGGTACCGTAATTGAATCATTGGCCACTTCAGTATATACTCTGAACGGTTTAGCTACAAATTGCCAATTCAAGTAAGCACCAACTGATAACCCGATCGCAATCCACATACCTCCCATTCCACTAACATACATTGCACCTGGTAACCCCAACATAAGCCATCCGCTCATATCAGATGCTCCTGCACTTAAAGCTGCAACCCCAGCACTTAGACGTCTTCCACCAAGTACATAATCATTTAAATTACTTGTCATTTTGGTTGCAACTATACCTATAGCGCCCATTCCAATTAGATAGATGATTATTGCCGTTAACTGTGCTATATTAATATCCATTTTTCATTACTCACTCCTCTTCTCTGTAAAATACGTAATAATTGATAGTAATATTAACAATGGCATAGGTATTAACAGCCAACACCAAGTTGCTAAAGTTAACTCCACGTTATCACCTCCTAAAATTGCTATCAACAAATCCTTATGCAAGCTTATGCAATTTCATGATGATTAACCATAATAGTTTAGTAGGTTGACGATGCCCACAAGACGTTTACAATCGTAACACAATATGACAGACCTCACAAATTGACTCGTTCATAAATTATCCCTAAATGTATATTTATTCATAAAAACGTATCGATCAGGCACTATATCCTATTATTCATTATATCTATTCATATAAATTCATAAAATTAAGTTTGCATTATACTAGAAAATTAGCTTGTTTTTTTGCAGAAGTTTGTCTTTTAAAAGAAAACTTCCAAAGTAATTTCACTATAAAACATTTTTTATTTTCTTTATTTATTTTTCTCGTAAACTTAATTGGAGATGATTTGAATTTCTAGAAGATTCTTCTGAAACATGATAAGATGTACAAAATGAATCATTGTCAGGAGTGGACTTTGTGAAGAAATTTTTGTTCGGCTTTGGAGGCTTTTTAATCCTTCTAGGTGCAGCCGGAATTATAAATCATATTTCAATGGCCATAAAGGCGGTACAAGAAGAACAGGAAATGTATGGGGGATCCATTCCCTTCATGATTCTTCAAATGACTGGTTCAACCATTGGACCTTACATATCATGCATAATTGGCGGAGGAATGATTATCGCCATTACACTCTTCCTTAATGAGTATCAAAAGCGTAGCGAGCTAACATCCCAATTAATTCAAGCACTCACTGAACGGTCGATTCAAAGTGAGAAAAAAACAGATAATCACAATTCAACTCGCGAGGATTACAAAGATACAAACACTAAGGTCATCAGTACTACAAAAACCGATGTTGAACTCTCTGTAGATCAGGATGATGAACGGTATTTTTGGAAGGGTTAATAAGAAAAGCGCAAGCGCCTTGTTCAGACCCGACAAGCATAAGACGCAAATGAATAGAAGACGTTCTTTGTCTTCAATTCATTTGTGGCTTAGACCCAAGAGGGTCTAGGCGCTGGAGCTAGACCACCAAAACTAAGTACAAAATTTTATACTTTCTTACCTTTAATAAAAGGAATAAAGGGACTGACTCAAAATTTAGTCAGTCCCTTTACTGTTTATAGCATTTCAGACGTTGTTTTTGCCTGCATATGCAGCAGTAGATAATCAGGCCCCCCTGCTTTTGAATCAGTCCCAGACATATTAAAACCACCAAATGGTTGATAACCTACAATAGCTCCTGTACAGCCACGGTTAAAATAGAGATTTCCTACATGAAAGTCTTCTCGAGCCTTTTCTATATGTGAACGATTATTTGTTAAAACAGCACCTGTGAGTCCATATTCTGTATTGTTGGCGATATCAATTGCATGATCAAAATCTCTCGCCTTACAAAAGGCAACGACTGGGCCAAAAATTTCTTCTTTCATAATTCTGGCATTTTCACTAACATCTGCAAAAATGGTCGGCTCGATGAAGAAGCCTTGTGAGTTATCACCATTCCCTCCAGCGACTAATCTCCCTTCCACTTTACCGATTTCAATATAGTTTAGTATTTTTTCATAGGCAGCCTGATCAATGACAGGTCCCATATAAATCGTTGAATCCTTTGTATTACCAACTGTTAGATTCTTTGTGATTTCCACAACACGAGTTAACACTCGATCATATACGTCTTCAAGAATAACAGCGCGAGAGCATGCAGAACATTTTTGACCTGAAAATCCAAAAGCAGATGCGACAATTGATTGTGCTGCTAATTCTAAATCAGCAGATGAATCAACAACAATCGTGTCTTTTCCACCCATCTCTGCTATAACACGCTTTAACCAAATTTGCCCTTCATGAACCTTTGCAGCCCTCTCATATATCCTTACACCAACCTCCCGCGAGCCAGTAAAACTAATAAACCTGGTTCGAGGGTGTTCCACTAAATAATCTCCTACCTCGGCTCCGCTTCCCGGTACATAATTAACGACACCTGGCGGTAATCCTGCTTCCTCTAATACTTCAATAAATTTTGCTGCAACAACCGGTGTTGTACTAGCTGGCTTTAATAAAACTGTATTCCCAGAAACGAATGCAGCTGAAGTCATCCCAGCCATAATCGCAAATGCGAAATTCCATGGAGAAATAACGATACCTACTCCAAGCGGTATGTAGTTAAAACGGTTATATTCAATTTGTCGACTCTCAACAGGAATCCCATCCTTTAAGCTCAACATTTGTCGACCGTAATATTCCATAAAGTCAATTGCCTCAGCAGTATCAGCGTCTGCCTCATTCCAAGGCTTCCCTGCTTCTTTTACAAGAAGTGCCGAAAACTCATGTTTACGTCTCCGAACAATAGCAGCGGCCCGAAACAAAATATCTGCTCTCATTTCCGGCTTAGACTTTCGCCAAGATTTGAACGTTTCATCTGCAATCTGCATCGCTTTTTCCGCATGCTCCCTAGTTGCCTTAGATACGGAACCAATAATTTCTTCCTTATTTGCAGGGTTTATAGAGATGATTTTATCCTTTGTTGCCACACGCTCTCCACCGATAACCAAGTCATAATCGTGATTTAAATAGGAGTGAACAACTTTAAGACCTGCTTCAAACGCATGTTTATTCTCTTCTACTAAAAAGTCTGTAAATGGTTCGTGCTTATAAGGTACTACCATTTTCGAACGCCTCCTTTAAATTTTAAGATAGAGCGTTAAGATCATGACATTTCCTTCATTCAAACTCACACATAAAACTGATCTTGTGTTTGAGCTCTTATGCTTCATTCGTATGCATACCTATTGATAGAAATGAGTATCTTTTCTTTCTAGTTACTTTAGCGTTCGGTGTTGACTTTAAAAAATTAGCACTGAGGTAAATGTCAAAGCGCTTTTCCAAAGTAAAAGCATATTATTATTTTCTTATAAACATAAAAATGCAAGCTAAGATTTTGTCCTTAGCTTGCATCCTCACCTTACATTTACTTATAAATATGAACAGTTGGCTCTTCTTGGTTTGGCTCTTTCAGTATTAGCGCTTCCTGTCCTGTAGTAGACATAACATTAACTTCAAGTGTTACATAGTCAGGGAAATATTCCATAACCTTACCTGTTACAAACTGTGTAAAGGCGATCACTTCCGCTTTTCCGTAAAATTGCATCGGAATTTCTATATCTAAATAATTTAATTCTCCGTTTTTATAAAAGGCTTTTCCAATTACACCTGTGTAATTAGGGAAAAATTCCTCAACATCAGATTTAAAACGATTGAACATTTGTGCATCATCTCGATAATCACTTGTCGCTTCATCTGATGGAAAGAAATAATAATCCTCATCAATTCCTTCCCACTTACCAAGACTATTACTTCCCGCCTTCACAACCGTTTTCGTTACGAAATTACCAGGAACAATCGAAGATTTTTTTTCTTGTTCATATATCGCAATAACAATCGGAACATTTCCCAATCCTTTTGTGTTTCTTACACGATTAATCACTTGTTGAGCATATTCTTTCCCTTTTGCTAAAAGCTCACTTGTACTTATTCGCTTCTCACGAGCATACCCGTCTTCCTGTTGAAAATAATGAACAGAGTTCATCGCTAGACCAATGACAACTCCACCTAATTCAACTGTATCATCCTCTCGGATTAAATAGTTATGTTCAAGAATGTGGGATAAGTAGATCGGATTTTCCGAATGTAATTCCTCAAGATTTCCCTCCTCAGGCAATGCTGGATTTAGCCCGATCTCAGTATATTCTTTCTTTGCCTCTTTCGCTTTTTCTTGTTCATTTTTTAATTCTTCACCGGTTAGCTTTCGATTTAGCCAACCTTGAATGACTTCTCCAGTTAAATATTGACCTTCTTGATATAAATATTTATCAGGAGAAAATGTGTCTTGGGCAACCCTCATTAAACCTGTTTCAAATTCATCAATATCTAAGCGGGTATTTAATTGTTCTGAAACAAGTCCTCTTGCTTCCCCTGGTTTAAATGGCAAAATCATCTTGTAATACGAATCTGAAATATTGTATTTTGGGATAATTGCCTGTTCCTTTGACTCGTCCTCTATTTCCTGCACGATTTCTTCTTGCTCTCCAAAGTTTGGTGCACAAGCTGTTAATACAAAAAAGCTTGTTAACACCATAATTAGTTTCTTTTTCAAGTGATTCCACACCTCTTATTTATTTAGTTCATCAAAGAGCCGAGCTTCGTCCCATATTTCTATATTTAATTCTTGGGCTTTCTTTAGCTTGCTTCCTGCTGATTCACCAGCTACCACAAGATCTGTACTTTTACTTACGCTACCGGTTACTTTACCACCAAGTGCTTCAATACCTTCTTTTGCTTCATTTCTTGATAGCTGTTCAAGCTTCCCTGTTAATACAACAGTCTTTCCAGCTAGGTATGAATCACTGTCTTCAATCCTAATCAGCTTTGGTCCCTTGTATGTCGTATTTACACCTAGAGATTTAAGCTCATTTACTAAATACTGCACATCTGGGTTATCAAAATAAGTGACAACTGCATCAGCCATTTTGTCTCCTATTTCATTTATCGCAATAAGCTCATCCTTTGAAGCTTGCTGAAGAATTTCAATTGTTTCAAATTCTTGAGCTAATGTTTTTGCGGCTTTAGCACCAACATGGCGAATCCCTAAACCAAACAATAGTCTTTCAAGTGAGTTTTCTTTTGATTGTACAATTGCATTTAATAAATTATCGGTAGATTTTTCTCCCATTCTCTCAAGCTCGAGAAGCTGATCTCTCGTTAATCTGTATAAATCTGCAACATCCTTAATTAATCCTTCTTGAAACAATTGTGCTACAACTCTTTCACCAAGACCATCAATGTTCATTGCATTCCTTGATACAAAATGAATAAGACCTTCTTTAATTTGAGCCGGACATTGTGGATTAATACAACGAAGGGCAACCTCACCTTCAATACGAACTAGCTCACTTTCACAAGCAGGGCAATGTGTAGGCATCGAAAAGGTTTGTTCTTCACCAGTGCGCAGATCTATTAGCACATTGACAACCTCAGGTATGATATCACCTGCTTTTTTGACAACAACCGTATCACCAATTTTAATATCCTTTTCTCTAATTAAATCTTCATTATGAAGTGAGGCACGTTGAACAGTTGTACCCGCAACCCGAACTGGCTCTAATAAAGCTGTTGGAGTAATGACACCAGTCCGACCTACACTTAATTCAATATCCACTAGCTTTGTCATAACTTCTTCTGCTGGAAATTTGTAAGCAATGGCCCAACGTGGACTCTTAGCAGTAAACCCAAGCTCTTCCTGTTGAGCGAGAGAATCCACCTTAATAACGATACCATCAATATCGTAAGATAAATTTGCTCTTTTTTCTTGAAGATCTTCTATGATGGTGAGGACTTCTTCAATCGTTTCACATTTTCTTCGTTCTTGATTTGTTTTAAATCCTACTTCTTCTAGTAGATCTAGTGCTTCACTATGTTTTTCAACACCTGTTCCACCTAAATCTGCAATACTGTATACGAAGATATCTAAATTACGCTTTGCAGCTATTTTAGGGTCTAGCTGTCTAATGGAACCAGCTGCAGCATTACGTGGGTTTGCGAATGGCTCTTCTTCAAGTTGTAATCGTAATTCATTCAACTTCTCAAAGGACTTTTTCGGCATAAATGCCTCACCACGTACTTCAAAGGACAATTCCTTCTTCAATCTAAGTGGAATGGAGCGTATCGTTTTGAGGTTTTCCGTAATATCCTCACCTGTTGTACCGTCTCCTCGCGTAGCACCTTGTACAAACAGTCCATTTTCATATCTTAGAGAAACCGCTAAACCATCAATTTTCAATTCAACAACATATTGAACATCGTCACCTACAGACTGTTTTACTCGACGGTCAAAATCACGTAAATCAGCCTCATTAAAAGCGTTACCTAAGCTTAGCATTGGTGTTTTGTGAACAACCTTTTGAAAAGCAGCTAACACAGTACCCCCGACTCTTTGTGTCGGGGAATCTGAGGTTTTCAATTCAGGAAATGCTTCTTCAAGCTTTAATAGTTCCTGCATAAGGCGGTCATATTCAGAATCAGGCACGCTTGGTTTATCTAAAACATTGTATTCATAATTATAAGTGTTAATTAGCTCATGGAGCTCGCGAGCTAGTTTATTTGCTGATTGTTTATCCATTCAGATGTCCAATCCTTTCTACCGAACTATCTTCTCTTTAAATACGATTAATTGGTGCAAATTTTGCAAGCAGACGCTTTATTCCAACAGGACTTGGGAACGCAATATCTAATTCCTTTCCTTCCCCTGTACCTTTTACACTTACGACAGTACCAATTCCCCACTTTTTATGTTCAGCTTTATCTCCAACAGCCCAAGAAATTCCGTCCCCGCCAGTTGAAGCGGCAATAGGTTTTGAAACTGGTGGGCGCTTTTCAAGACGACGACCTGAATTAAAAGCAGAGGTAGGGGTAGAAGGAGAAGTAGATTTCTTTACTTCATTTAGATTCTCAATCAACTCACTTGGGATTTCAGAAATAAATCGTGACTCAGGATTCATACTTGTCCGCCCAAACAACGTACGCATTTGTGCATTTGTAATGAACAGGTCTTTTTCAGCCCGAGTAATCCCTACGTAAGCAAGACGACGTTCTTCCTCCATCTCATCCTCTTCCATTAATGAACGGCTATGAGGGAAAACCCCTTCCTCAAGTCCAATTAAGAACACAACAGGAAACTCTAATCCCTTTGCTGAGTGAAGGGTCATTAACACAAGTGCATCACTTTGTTCCTGCTCATCTTCTTCAAGTTTATCAATGTCAGATACAAGTGCTAAATCTGTTAAAAAGGCCACAAGACTTTTATCTTCGTTTTGCTTTTCAAATGTTTGAGTGACCGATAAAAACTCATCGATATTCTCTAAACGACTTTGTGCTTCAATTGTTTTTTCTAGTTTAAGCATTTCTCGATAACCAGATTTCTCAATGATCTCTTCGGCGAGCTCCGTAACAGATAAATAATCCTGCATATTACCAAGGTTTCGAATCAATTCACGGAATTCAACTAAAGCGTTTATAACTCTTGCACTAACACCTATTTGTTCAATTTCATCTAATGCTTGAAATAAAGATAAATCATTGTCTATTGCATAATTAGCTATTTTATCAACAGATGTCGAACCAACACCACGTTTTGGTACATTGATGATACGAGCTAAGCTAATATCATCATCTGGGTTTGCAATTAATCGTAAGTAAGCGAGTAAGTCCTTAATCTCTTTACGATCATAGAACTTAATGCCTCCGACGATTGTGTAATTTAGATTTGATTTAAGTAATACTTCCTCAATAATCCTTGATTGTGCATTTGTTCTATAAAGAATTGCAATTTCTGAAAGCTTTCTTTGTCCTGAATCTACCAGCTGTTTGATTCTCCCTGCAACAAATTGCCCTTCTGCTGCTTCACTATCTGCACGATAGTACGTAATCTTTGCCCCTTGTTGATTTTCAGTCCAAAGCTTCTTCGGCTTACGATTTGAATTCCTTTTAATAACCTCATTTGCAGCCTCTAAAATTAACTTCGTTGAACGGTAGTTTTGTTCTAGCAAAATTACATTCGCTTGAGGATAATCCTTTTCAAAGGAAAGGATATTCGCAATATCTGCACCACGCCAGCGATAAATTGATTGATCTGAATCACCTACAACACAAAGGTTTTTAAACCGTGAGGCCAAAAGCTTTACTAACATATATTGAGCTCTGTTCGTATCCTGGTACTCATCAACATGAATATATTGAAATTTACGTTGATAAGATTCAAGCACTTCAGGTACACGTTGAAACAATTGAATGGTTGTCATAATCAAATCATCAAAATCAAGAGATTGATTTTTGCGTAGTTTCTTCTGGTATTCCCTGTATACATCACTAACCATTTGTTCATAGTGACTGTTAGCTGTTTTATCATATTCCTCTGGTGTTATCAGTTCATTTTTCGCACTGCTGATTGAACCTAATAAGCTTCTTGGCTCATATTTTTTAGGATCAAGGTTCTTTTCTTTAAGCACCGTTTTAATAACCGACAATTGATCTGTCGTATCAAGAATAGAAAAGTTACGATTAATTCCCATTCTGTCACTATCTCTACGCAAAATTCGAACGCACATAGAGTGAAAGGTTGAAATCCAAATTTCATCAGCACCAGGTCCTAAAATCCGTTGAATTCTCTCTTTCATTTCACGTGCTGCTTTATTTGTAAATGTAATCGCCAAAATATTCCACGGAGCAATTTGTTTTTCAGTCATTAAATATGCAATCCGATGGGTTAACACACGGGTTTTACCACTACCCGCACCCGCCATGATTAATAACGGACCATCCGTTGTTTTTACTGCCTCTTGTTGCATGTCATTCAAACCTGAAAGTAATTGATTTGATAAGAATTGCAACTTCTTCACCACCTTAACAAACATATGTTCTATTTTATCAAAAGATTGAGGTTGAGTTCAAAAAAATTTATTTTACAGCTTCTACTGTTGTTAGAGCTGCCTTTAAATCAGTGTAGATAACATTTCCTACTACTACAACATCAGCAAATTGAGCAAAACGATTAGCTTCTTCTGCTGAAGTAATGCCTCCACCATAGAATAACTTTGTTTTTGTTAATACCTTCTTAGTTTGTTCAACTACTGCTAGATCTCCAAGCATTCCGCTATATTCTAGATAAAAAATAGGGAGCTGGTACATTTTCTCAGCAACTCTTGCGTATGCTGTTACATCATCAAGTGAGAGATTAGTATTTGCATCTGTTAGTGCCGCAGCTTTGCAATCGGGATTTAAAATACAATACCCTTCAACAATTAGCTCGTCCCAATTCATAATTTCTCCATATTCCTTCACTGCTTCATGATGTAAATCAATCATCCATTTTGTGCTTCTGCTATTTAATACTGTAGGGATAAAATATAGGTCAAAGCCAGGAATAATTGATTCAGCTGTTGATACTTCTAAAACACAGGGAATAAGATAGCGACGGATCCTAGACATTAAGTTCAATACATTTTCTTCCGTAATATTATCGCTTCCCCCAACAATAATACCATCTGTTCCAGATTCACAAATTTTCTCTAAGTCCTCATCACTTATTACTTTATCTGGATCGAGTTTAAACACATGTTTCCACTCGTTAATATCATACATGTAGGATTCCTCCATTCAAAAACATCCATTTCATTATTATAGCAAATAACATGGAGGCAAAAAACTTAAATACGGATGATCCATTTCGCTTTCATCAAAATGAAATAAAAAGGCGTAGACAAACGCTGTTTTTTACTAAGGAGGTTTTCCTTATAAAGTGCATATCCTTTTATTATTTACTTTTACACAAAGAAAAAGCACCGATATCCTCGGTGCTTTACAAATTTATTCGGTTGGTTCCTTCTGATCGTGCACTCGTTCTAATGCCATTGTATAAGCATCATTCCCATAATTTAAACAACGTTTTACACGAGAAATGGTTGCAGTACTCGCTCCCGTTTCGGTTTCTATCTTATGATAAGTATATCCTTCTCGCAGCATTCTCGCTACTTCAAGTCTTTGTGCAAGCGATTGGATTTCATTTACTGTACAAAGATCATCGAAGAAACGATAACATTCTTCTAAATCTTTTAATGACAAAATAGATTCAAAAAGCTGATCAAGTTCTTTTCCACGTAGCTTCTCTATTTGCATATACATTCTCCTTTTACTATTACGATTGAATTAGAAATGCTTTCTCAATGTCTGGAACTACATTTATCCACGTTCTTCCTGGTACAAACTTTATAAGTTCTCCATCTTTTACAGGGAGAATTCTACCATCACGATTTTCCCATTCTACTTCTTGCATAAGTCCATTTTGGAAAAGAAAAGCTTTTCCTCCAGAAGTTAAATTAATTCCCCGTCTTCCATAATTATCGATAGCATTATGTTCCATTTCAACAACAAACACATTTGATAGTTGGATCGGTTCTTCACTTTCTAAATCAACCGTTTGTTCATTATTACTAAATCTGCTATAACTTTGTTTAGTTTGATTATACTCATATGTCGCATGCCATGTTTGAGAGTTGTCATATTTAATAACAAAATTGTTTACAGGTTCACCTTTTAAATTTACCACTTCTTCCTCAGAAAGAAACTCAAAAGGCTCAACTTCAGCGGTTATTTCATAATGATTGTCCTCTGCACCCTTCGCTATATTTTCGCTTGAAATATAGGAATTATGGGGAGGCTTTCGATGATCAGTTCTCCAAAATAAAGTACCATCATAAAATAATCCATTTAAATAATCCGCTTCGCCTGCTTCAAGCTTTTCTTGAGCAGTAGGACTCCAACCATGACTAATATAAAGTGCATCAAAGCCTTTACTTAAATCAACATAATATTCTCTTGCACTTCTTACAGGTCCGATTATGTCAGGTACTTCGCTTTGAAAGATTGCTAAAAATCTTGTAATACTTCCTTCTGAAAGAACTTCGTACACAACATCAGCTTTATGAAGGCCAGATTGTGGTCTTGCACTTGGATGATTATTTATCATAACAGCTATCGGTCGTTGGTTTAGTTCAGTTTCTTCTGCTTCTACTCCAGTGAGCGGGTAAGTCACTTTTTCTTCAACTTCAGCAGCAACTGGCTTTTCTTCTTTCTGATTAGAATCTATATTTTCAACTGAACGTTGTTCTTCCTTATTACTGCAAGCGCTTATTATTATAAGCATTGAAAATATAGCAATTGAAAATTTTCCTTTAAACACAAAAACACAACCTTATCTACTTTTCCACTTTTATATTTTAACGCATTATCGATGGAAAGAGTACCGTTTTTTTCATTACGTCAAAAATACCTCTAGGTGTTATTCTAATATATGGTAAATGCGTTGAAGACAAGAATAACAAGGAATAAACAGGATCATCGAAGCCATAGCCTCTTTCTTTTAATAGAGTGTTCAACTGATTCTGTTTTCTCATAACCTCTTCAAGCTCCTCTATTGAAGCGCTTCCATTTATCTCTAACGGCATTTCAAATGTAACATTTCCATTCTCAGTCAACACAATTCCTCCGCCGATCTCCTTCATTCGAGTAAAGGCAGCAAGCATTTCAGTTTTATTTTTACCAATGATAATGATATCTCCAGTTGTGGAATAAGAACTTGCAAAACCCTGTACCTGTTTGGAGAAACCTTTTATCACTGTATTTACTCTCCATTTTCCATTACGGTCAATTAAAGCTAGAAAGCTTTCGTCATGTATTTCGGATAGCTCATTAACAGAGCTATCGATTGTAATCGAGTACGGCTCCATAATAACAGCATTCCTCATCTTCATCCCAAGAGGCATTGAAAATTGTAAATCATCTATAGTCAGATCCCATTTTATATCTGCTGATTGAATACCATATTCAGCCCATTCAACAACTTCTTTATCCTCCTGACAATGACCCTCTTTTAGAACCCATGTTCCTTTTGCCATAACAGAAGATGGGTCAGGTTTGTCAATACTATCTAAAATATTTAGAGTAGCAATTCTTCCTGGAGCTATAACACCTATTTGCTCTTCCAATTGGTAATATTTCGCTACATTGAATGCTGCCATATTATATGCATCAATTGAAGGAACATTGCAATCTAAAGCTATATCTATACAACGATTAATCATTCCATTTTCATAAAAAGTAGGGGTTGCCCCATCAGTAGTATAATATAAATGATCATATGTTGTTAGTCCCTCATCCTGTATCTCCTTAAGAAGGATTGCGAGATCTGGACGAATTGATGAATGTCTTAAGGCAGCAGTATACCCCATTTTCAGACGGTTTATCACATCTTTACCTGTCATAGATTCATGATCACTGTCAACACCAAATAGTTTCATTTTCATTAAAGTATTATCTGAAGCTCCTGGAAAATGTCCTTCTATCCGTTTTCCTCTTCGCTTAGTTTCTCTTAGCCAATATAAAATCCAGTCATCACCATCTAGTAGCTTTGGCCAACTCGTTAATTCTCCTCCTTGAACAACAGATTTATGCTCTAACCACGTTTTAAGAAAATCATGGGAGAAAATTTTATCCTCACCATGTACCTCTGTTTGCAAATCAAATCTAGCCCACCAATAAAAGTGATATGGTAATTTCCCCATATCATCCAAAAACGTAAGCGCTTTCTTTTTCTCGTATTGTAAAAGAAAAAAAAGATTATCACCTATAAATGATGTTGTACCTGTTTGCGATACATACTTTGCTAACGTATGGGGATTATATAATTGAAATGGATGAGCATGTGGTTCAATGTATCCTGGCACTACCACTTTGTTTGTACAATCAATCATTTCGGTTTGATTTGTATACTCTGGTAAATTGTCTCCCACATAGACAATTCGATCCTCGACTATCCAAATATGAGCTTTAACCCATTGACGCAAGTAAGAATTAAGATAAGTTGCATTTTTTAAGACAATAGTTGGTGCACATTTGTTTGATAAAACATCTATTTGTTTTCGGATTTGACTAATCTTCCATTGAAATTTTCTCTCGGGCATAAAAAACCCTCCAATTTTAGTTACTAACTTAATACTATGTTAACATATGGAATTTATTAACGCATTAAAGTTTTATTGCATTTTTATGACAATTTTAGGGAGGTAAATTTGATGCGACCAAATATAGGCATCGTCAATTCTTTAATACGTATTACATGTGGCCTTTCCATACTAGCTTGGGCTACATCTAGATATTGTAAAAAACCTTGGAGAGATTCATATTTAATTGTTATCGTACTTGGGGCAATGAAGGTCGGAGAGGGAATTCTACGTTTCTGTCCAATCACTTATATGTTTGAAAATTCTAATGGATATTTCTTTGACGACGAAGAGGGCTATGAAGAAGATGATGAAAAGATTGTATTTAATCCATCGTAATTATTAATCAAAATGGGACTGGCTTAAAAAGCCAGCCCCTTATTTATTCATCTTGGAGGTGTTCCCATGTTTTTTGAATATTTAACCGATATGTCGTTTATATTGATAGCATTAGTTGGCGGGATTATTGCGTTATTATTCGTTTATATTAAGAAACGCCGTGCTTAATAGCTTTATTACCAATATCTTTACGATAGAAAAGAGCTGGTACTGCTATTTTTTCTACTAGCTCATACGCATTTTCTTGAGCTTCGCTAATCGTATCACCATATCCTGAAACAACAAGTACACGACCACCGTTATTTACGAATTGATCCTCAACCTTTTTTGTTCCAGCATGGAAAATAACTGCTTCAACGTGTTTTTCTGTCAGTTGGCCAATAGCTTGTCCTTTTTCGTACTCGTTTGGATAGCCCTTCGAAGCGAGTACGACTCCTAACACAGCTTTAGAAGTCCAAACAAGTTCAACAGGTTTGTCGTCAAGGATTGCTAAAAGTGATTCCACTAAATCAGATTCTAATCTTGGAAGAACAACCTGTGTTTCTGGATCACCAAAACGTGCATTAAATTCAATTACCTTTGGACCATCTGTTGTAAGGATAAGTCCAGCATATAAAATCCCTGTAAAAGAACGTCCTTCGCTCACAAGTGCTTTTGCTGCTGGCTTTAAAATTGTCTCAACAGCTGTATTAACAACTTGTTCAGAAATTTGTGGTACTGGTGAATAAGCCCCCATACCACCAGTATTAGGACCCTCATCATTGTCATAAGCACGCTTATGATCTTGAGCGATCACCATCGGATACACCTTCTCACCTTTAACAAACGCCATTAAAGAAAATTCTTCTCCTGCAAGAAATTCCTCAACAACAACTGATGAAGAAGCGTCTCCAAATTTTCCATCCTCAAGCATTTCAGTTAGACTGTCAATCGCTACGTCAATTGTTTCAGCAACAGTTACTCCTTTTCCAGCAGCTAATCCATCTGCTTTTATAACAATCGGAGCACCCTTTTCTTTTACATATGCTTTTGCTTCTTCTAAATCTGTAAATGTTTGATAGTCTGCTGTTGGAATGTTGTATTTAAACATGATCTCCTTAGCAAAGTTTTTGCTACCCTCGATAAGAGCTGCCTCTTTTCTTGGCCCAAACACCTTTAAGCCTGCAGCTTCAAAGTCATTTACAACTCCATTTAATAACGGTACTTCAGGACCAACAATTGTTAAGTCGATGTTTTTTTCCTTCGCAAATTCCAATAAGCCGTGATTATCTGACTCACTTATTGATACCCTTGTTGCAAGTTCATCCATACCATCATTACCTGGTGCAACAAAGACTTCTTCTACAAGGTTACTTTGTGCAGCTTTCCATACAAGTGCATGCTCACGCCCGCCTTGTCCAATTATTAGAACTTTCATGTTAACACCTCTTTATATGTTTAAGAAATTATAATTCTTGTACTTCGGATAAGCGCTTTGACATCCAGCTCCAGCGCCTAGCGGCCTAGTTCATACGTTGCTGATCAAGGGGCGCTTGCGCTTTTGTTCTTAATGTTTAAAATGACGTACTCCTGTGAATACCATTGTGATTCCATATTCATCAGCCATGCGGATTGAATCTTCATCACGAATTGATCCACCAGGTTGGATGATAGCTGTTATACCAGCTTTTGCCGCATTTTCAACTGTGTCAGACATTGGGAAGAATGCATCAGAGCCAAGTGCACTACCTTGTGCTTTTTCACCAGCTTGCTCGATAGCAATTTTCGCTGATCCTACTCGATTCATTTGACCTGCTCCAACTCCAACTGTCATTTCATCCTTAGCAAGAACAATTGCATTTGATTTTACATGTTTTACTACTTTCCAAGCTAGTTTTAGATCCTTCCACTCTTCAGGAGAAGGCTCGCGCTTCGTAGGGATTGTCACCTCAACATCATCAAGAGACAGTATATCCTCATCCTGTACTAATAATCCACCATGGACAGATTGAAGCTGTTTTTCTGGTTTTGAAAGTGCTGAAACATCAATTGTTAAAATACGAAGATTCTTCTTTCCTGTTAATACGTTTAAAGCTTCCTGACTGTAAGAAGGTGCAATCACAATTTCAAGGAAGATTTCATGAAGCTTTTCAGCTGTTGCTAAATCAACCTCATGGTTCAAAGCAACAATGCCACCGAAAATCGATGTTTTATCAGCTTCATAACAACGTGTAAATGCCTCAAATGTCGAAGTTCCAACACCAACACCACATGGATTCATATGCTTAACTGCAACTGCAGCTGGTTCTGTAAATTCACGGACAATTTGCAATGCTGCATCAGCATCTTTAATGTTATTAAATGAAAGCTCTTTACCATGCAACTGTTTCGCATTTGCGATTGACGCAACTGGTACAAAAGGCTTCTGATAGAAAGTTGCTTTTTGATGAGGATTTTCTCCATAACGAAGAGATTGCTTTTTCTCGAATGTATATGTGACTGATTCTGGGTCTTCATCACCAATCGTGTTTGTTAAAAATTCTGCAATTAATGCATCATATGCTGCTGTATGTCTAAATACCTTTGCAGCAAGACGTTGCTTTTGTGCTAATGAAACCGCTCCAGATGCTTTTAATTCCTCTAAAACAACACTGTAATCTTGTGGATCAACTAAAACAGTTACATCTTCATGGTTTTTAGCTGCAGAACGCAGCATTGAAGGACCACCGATATCAATATTTTCAATTGCATCCTGGAATTTAACATCTGGTTTTGAAATTGTTTCTTTAAAAGGATAAAGATTCACAACAACCATATCGATTGTTTCAATGTTATTTTCCTTAAGTTGATTCATATGACTTTCATTGTTACGGACAGCTAGTAAACCACCGTGGATATTAGGATGAAGCGTCTTTACACGTCCGTCCATAATTTCTGGAAATCCAGTAACCTCAGAAATACCAATTACATTCAAACCGTTTTCTTCTAGTAATGATTTCGTTCCACCTGTTGAGATGACTTCAACACCTAACTCTATTAACTCTTTAACAAAAGGAACGAGATTTTCTTTATTTGACACACTAATAAGCGCGCGTTTGATTGTCATTTCATTCACCTCTTAGCTTTATTTTGACACTAACTCCCCGATCACCTTTGGATACAAGGCATGTTCAACTTTATGAATTTTATCCGCGATTGTTAGGGCAGTATCTTCATTTGTAATTTCAATTGCTTGCTGAGCAATAATTGGTCCAGTATCCATACCAGCATCAACAAAATGAACTGTAACACCGGTTACTTTAACACCTGCATGAAAAGCTTGGCCAATAGCATCTTTCCCTGGAAAAGCCGGCAATAAGGAAGGGTGAATATTCACGATTTTATTTGTATACGCACCTAGCAATGTAGAACCAATTAACCTCATATAACCAGCTAGAATAACAAAATCAATTTGATGTTTTTGTAAAGCAGCTAAAATTTCACTTTCAAATTCATCTTTTGTTTTAAATTCCTTTGGGACAAAACAAAAGACTGGTATACCAGCTGATTTCGCACGGTCTACTACGCCTGCTTGAGGTTTATCACAAACAACAAGACCAATTTCCGCTTTCACTGCACCGAGCTGTATTTGATCAAGTATCGCTTGAAAATTGCTGCCATTTCCTGATGCAAAAACGGCTATTTTCTTCATCGAAGCGCGCCTCCACCGAACGAAACGCCAGATCCTTTTGTCACTCGGCCAATGATATATGCCTTTTCACCATTTCCTTCTAACTGCTGAATGACGTCATGTAATAGCTCTTCTTTAACAGCTAAAACAAACCCAATTCCCATGTTAAAGACATTGAACATATCTTCACGGCTAAGCTCGCCTTTTTCTTTGAGGAAATCAAAAATTTCTGGGAATGGCCATGAACCATAATCAATTTCAGCACCTGTTCCTTCAGGAAGCATCCGTGGGATATTTTCAATAAATCCGCCACCTGTAATATGTGCCATACCATCTATTTGGAATTTTTTAACAACATCAAGTACCGGTTTAACATATATTCTTGTTGGTGTTAATAAAACTTCACCTAAGTCTTTAGTAAATGGTTCATATACAGTTTTTAAATCAAGTTGTTGATCCTCTAGAAGAATTTTACGAACTAATGAAAATCCGTTGCTGTGTAAGCCACTAGATGAAAGACCTATTAAAACGTGTCCTGGCTTAATATTTTCTCCAGTTACAATCTGATCTTTTTCAACTACTCCAACTGAAAAACCAGCTACATCATATTCGTCCTCTTCATATAATCCAGGCATTTCAGCAGTCTCTCCACCGACTAATGCACAACCAGATTCTTCACAACCATCGGCGATTCCTTTTACAATTTGCTCAATCTTTTCTGGAACAGCCTTTCCTAATGCTAAATAATCCAAGAAAAATAATGGCTCAGCACCTTGAGCTAAAATATCATTTACACACATTGCTACGGCGTCAATCCCAATAGAATCATGCTTATCAGCCATAAATGCAAGTTTTAATTTTGTTCCTACGCCATCCGTACCTGAAACGAGAACAGGCTTTTTATAATCTAATTCACTTAAATCAAACATTCCACCAAAGCCACCAAGTCCACCCATTACTCCCGCACGCATTGTCTTGGCAACATGCTTTTTCATTCTTGAAACAGCTTCATAGCCTGCTTCGATATCCACACCGGCTTGTTTATAAACGTCGGACATGTCTGATTCCTCCTCAGCAATCTCTTAAAATGATAAATTTATGTTTAAAGTAAGACAGGAATCGAAATGTCGATTCCTATCTGGTTTTGCTTATTATCCAGCTCTAGCACTAAAGCAGAAGTTAACTTGTGACTCCCATACGCTAAACGTGTGCTTATGCTTTTTCTTATTTATGCCTTCTCATGTGGAAGCACAGTATCTTGATATATTTCTGTAGGGTAACGACCTGTGAAGCATGCTAGGCATTGCCCTTTGGTTTCACCTTCATATGTGCGACCAATGCCCTCAAGTAAACCTTCTACACTTAAAAAGGCTAAGCTGTCTGCCCCAATCATTTGACGAATTTCTTCTACTGAATTGCTTGATGCAATCAGTTCCTCGTGTGTGGAAGTATCAATTCCATAGAAACAAGGATTCGCAATTGGCGGTGAACTGATTCGAACATGAACCTCTTTTGCACCAGCTTCACGAAGCATTGTTACAATTCGTTTACTAGTTGTTCCACGTACAATAGAGTCATCTACCATAACAACTCGTTTTCCCTCAACAACACCACGTACAGCCGATAACTTCATTTTTACACCTTGCTCACGTAATTCTTGTGAAGGTTGTATAAAAGTACGTCCTACATAACGATTCTTAATCAGGCCTAGCTCATATGGGATACCAGTTAACTCAGCAAATCCAATCGCAGCAGAAATACTAGAATCCGGTACACCCGTTACAACATCAGCATCAATTTCAGACTCGACAGCTAAACGTTTACCGAGGTTTTTACGAGCTGTATGAACATTAATTCCATCAATATTGCTATCTGGACGAGAGAAATAAATATACTCCATACTACAAATTGAACGATTAATATTCATTGAGAAACGCTCAGAGCGAATTCCTTCATCATTAATTATTAACAGCTCTCCTGGTTGAACATCTCTTTCGTATTTTGCACCAACAACATCAAAGGCACATGTTTCTGAAGCAACGACATAAGCATCTCCCATTACACCGATTGACAAAGGACGCAAACCATTAGGATCTAGCGCAACCATCATTTCTGTTTCAGTCATAATTAAGAAAGCATATGCTCCCTTAATCACTGATAACGCACTTTTGACAGCTTCCTTCATATCCTTATAGCCGCTTCTTCTTATAAGATGTGCAAGCACCTCTGTATCCGAAGTTGTTTGAAAAATACTACCTTGGCTCTCAAGCTGATGTTTAAGCTGATTAGCATTAACAAGGTTTCCGTTATGTGCGAGTGCTAAACTTCCGCTATGTGATTTAAAAAGTAAAGGCTGGACATTTTCATATCCGCCTCCACCTGCAGTCGCATAACGAACATGTCCTATAGCCCCTTTACCAGATAACTGGTTTAATTTCCCATTTCCGAAAACCTCGGAAATTAGGCCTAACCCCTTCATGCCTGTTAGCTTCTCACCATCAGTTGTAACAATCCCTGCACCTTCTTGACCTCTGTGCTGAAGACTGTGTAAACCATAGTACGTAATTTGAGCCGCTTCTTTATGCCCCCAAATTCCAAAAACGCCACACTCTTCATTTAATCCCTTGATTTCAGCAAGCATGGGATAGCTCCTTTCCATGCATCCTTCAATTCTTCAACAGATGCATCGACAAGTGATTCATCGTTTTCGTTATTTATAATAAGTTTTCCTGTATCAGTTACTTCTCCAATACAAACCGCATTAACCAATTGTTCAAATGCTTGTTGATTTTCCTTTTTCACTGAAACAACAAATCTTGTTTGTGATTCACTAAATAATGAAGCAGTTGCATCACCTTTAAGTGTTACAGTTGCTCCAAGCCCGTTACCGCCAAATAAAGGCTCTGCTAGGGCAACAGCAACTCCACCTTCTGATACATCATGAGCAGATGCTACTGTATTTGCACGGATCGCTTTTGAAAGCTGTCCTAATGTATTTCTTTCTTTCTCTAAATCAAGCTCTGGTGATTTACCAAAGATTTTTCCGTAAGTTAGCTTTTGAAGCTCACTACCACCGAATTCAGGCTTTGTTTCCCCAATTAAGTAAATAAGATCTCCAGCTGCTTTAAAGTCTTGAGTTGTAATATAGTCTGTATCTTCAATTAACCCAACCATACCAATAACAGGTGTAGGATAGATTGCCGTTCCGTTCGTTTCATTGTATAACGATACATTTCCACCAATTACTGGTGTATCTAATACACGACATGCTTCACTAATACCGTCAGCCGCTTTTTCAATTTGCCAGAAAATCTCAGGCTTTTCAGGATTACCGAAGTTTAAGTTATCTGTAATAGCTAAAGGTGTTGCACCTGAACAAACAATATTACGTGCAGCTTCAGCTACTGCAATTTGTCCGCCAACTTCAGGATCTAAATACAGGTAACGAGAATTACAGTCAGTTGTCATTGCTAATGCCTTTTTCGTATCACGAATACGAACAACTGCAGCGTCAGAGCCTGGTGCTACAACTGTATTTGTACGTACCATATAATCATATTGATCATATACCCATTCTTTACTTGCAATTGTCGGTTGGCTTAATAAATTAATAAGCGTCTCTTTATAGTTATCCACTTGAATTGGCGCTACGTCCATTTGTTGGAACTCTTCAAAGTACGCAGGTACTGCTGAAGGTTTATGATAAACTGGTGCTTCTTCAGCTAGTGCATCAACTGGAAGTTCACAAACTACTTCTCCTTTATGGAAAAGACGAAGCATTTTATCATCTGTAACTTTACCTACTGTTACAGCTTCTAAATCATATTTTTCAAACAGGTCAATGATCTCCTGCTCTCTTCCCTTTTCAATAACAAGTAGCATTCTTTCTTGTGATTCAGAAAGCATCATTTCATATGGCGTCATGCCTGTTTCACGTTGTGGGATAAGGTCTAGATTCATTTCGATACCAGATCCAGCTTTACTAGCCATTTCAGCTGATGAGCTTGTTAATCCGGCAGCACCCATATCTTGAATACCTACTAGAGCATCATTTTTTACGACTTCTAGACAAGCTTCTAGTAATAGTTTCTCCATGAATGGATCTCCAACTTGAACAGCTGGACGATTTTCGCCAGAATCCTCAGTCAATTCCTCAGATGCAAATGTCGCACCATGAATTCCATCACGACCAGTTTTAGCTCCAACATACATTACCGTGTTGCCAACGCCTTTTGCCAGACCTTTTTTAATATCTTCATGATTAATTAACCCAACACACATTGCATTAACAAGCGGATTTCCTTCGTATGAGCTGTCAAATTGGATTTCCCCACCTACTGTTGGAATCCCAATACAGTTACCGTAGCCAGCAATACCAGCAACAACCTCTTCAAACAAATATTTAACACGTGGCGTTTGTAATTCACCGAAGCGTAAAGAGTTTAAGATTGCAATTGGTCTTGCTCCCATAGAGAATACGTCACGAATGATACCACCCACACCAGTTGCTGCACCTTGGTATGGCTCAATTGCTGAAGGGTGGTTATGACTTTCAATTTTAAACACAACAGCTTGATTGTCACCGATATCGACAATCCCCGCTCCTTCCCCAGGACCTTGTAATACTTTTTCTCCTGTTATAGGAAATTTTTTCAAAATAGGCTTTGAGTTTTTATAGCTGCAGTGTTCAGACCACATAACTGAGAAAATTCCGATTTCAGTGTAATTTGGAAGACGACCGATGATCTTTTCAATAAGGGCAAACTCATCATCACTTACACCCATTTGTCTGTAGACTTTTTCATCTTTTATCATCTGGTTAGTTGGTTCAAGCAGTAGTGACATGAGATTCCCTCCAGTTTTTCACAATTGATTGAAATAATTTTAATCCATCTGCACTTCCTAGTAACTCGTCAACCGCACGTTCAGGATGTGGCATCATTCCTAATACATTTCCACGTTCATTAGTAATACCAGCGATATCCACTAAGCTCCCATTTGGATTCGTTTCGTACGTAAACACAATTTGATTGTTTGCTTTAAGCGTTTGAAGTGTTTCTTCATCACAATAATAATTCCCTTCTCCATGTGCAATCGGAACGGAGATAATCTCATCTTGTTTATATGCTGACGTAAAAGCTGTCTCATTATTGGCAACCTTTAGATTTACTGGTCGACACATAAACTTTAAGTTCTCGTTTCTTTTCATCGCTCCTGGAAGTAATCCTACTTCTAATAAAATCTGGAATCCATTACATACGCCAAGGACAGGCTTACCTGCTTCAGCTGCTTTTACAACTTCTTTCATAACATTAGAAAAACCAGCAATAGCACCTGAACGTAAGTAATCTCCATAAGAGAAACCACCTGGTAATAAAATTCCATCAAAACCACTTAAATCTGTTTCGTCATGCCATACATACTCTACTTCTTCACCAAGCTCATCTTTAATAGCATGATACATATCAACATCACAGTTAGATCCTGGGAAAACGATCACAGCGAATTTCACTTTGTGACAACCTCCTGTACCTCATAGCTAAAGTCTTCAATCACTGTATTAGCAAGTAATTTTTCACACATTTCACGAACGGCTACATCAAGGTCACGATCTGACTTTTCAATCGTTAGCTCCATATATTTTCCGATACGAACATCTTGAACCTCATTATAAGACATACTGTGTAATGCACTCTTAACTGCGCTTCCTTGTGGATCTAATACACTTTCTCTTAACGTGATATAAACTTTTACTTTGTACATTATGATTGGCCTCCAAGTCTAGTTAAAATCTCTTCATATGCATCAGTTAAGCTACCTATACCTCGACGGAATACATCTTTATCAAATTTTTCATTTGTTTTAATATCCCATAAACGACAAGTATCTGGTGAAACTTCATCAGCTAAAATGATGTTTCCTTCTTCAGTGACGCCAAATTCTAGTTTAAAATCAATTAATCGTACATCACATGATAAAAAGTGAGCCTTTAATACTTCATTTACTTGCTTAGCAAGTGTTTTTAACGTTTCACCTTGCTCCTTCGTTGCAAGGTTTAATAGTGCAATGTGATCCTCGGTAATTAGTGGGTCACCTAATGCATCATCTTTATAGTAGAACTCAACAAGTGTTTCTTTGATTTCTGTTCCTTCTTCAATACCAAGTCGTTTAGAAAGACTTCCAGCAACAACATTTCTAACAACAACTTCAAGTGGGATAATTGTCACTTTTTTTACAAGCTGTTCTGTCTCAGATAGACGCTTCACAAAATGATTTTCAATATTATTAGCTGTTAGCTTTTCAAAAATTAATGTTGAAATCTCATTGTTTAAGCGACCTTTACCAGTAATCTCTTCCTTTTTCACACCGTTAAAGGCTGTTGCAGAATCTTTATAAGATACTAGTAAGATATTGGGTTCATTCGTTTTATAAATGCGTTTTGCTTTACCTTCGTAAAGTAAGTCAAGTTTATCAGTAATCATGGTAGCCCTCCTAAACAGAATATTGGGAACTTTTAGGCTAGTACGTAATATTTGTTAGATAATCTAACCCTGTATATTAATCAAAGATATAGCAAGGGGCTTTTTATTAGACCCTTGCTATTTTTTTGTGATTTTTATAGACCTAAACGTTCAAAAATTGCATCTACACCTTTTAAGTGGTAGTTATAATCAAAGCAATCTTCAATCTTTTCAGCAGAAAGGCGTGAAGTAATTTTTTCTTCAGCTTCAACTAACCCACGGAATGGTACTTGTTTCTCCCAAGCTTCCATTGCTTTAGGTTGAACAAGGTCATAAGCCTCTTCTCTTGTCATACCTGTATCAATTAAAGCTAGTAATACACGTTGAGAATAGATTAAGCCTTGTGTGCGGTCCATATTACGCTTCATATTTTCTGGGAAAACAGTTAAGTTCTTCACAATGTTTCCGAAGCGATTTAACATGTAGTTTAATGCAATTGTTGCATCTGGTAAGATAATACGTTCAGCAGATGAGTGAGAAATATCTCTTTCATGCCATAACGGCACATTTTCATAAGCTGTTAGCATATAGCCTCTAATCACACGTGCAAGACCTGTCATGTTTTCTGATCCGATTGGATTTCGTTTATGTGGCATTGCAGAAGATCCTTTTTGACCCTTAGCAAAGGACTCTTCAACTTCACGTGTTTCACTTTTTTGTAATCCACGGATTTCGATCGCAAATTTTTCAATCGAAGTTGCTACTAATGCTAAAGCTGCCATGTAATCTGCGTGACGATCTCGTTGTAACGTTTGAGTTGAGATAGGTGCAGGTTGTGTTCCTAATTTCTCACACACATACTTTTCTACAAATGGATCGATATTTGCGTATGTTCCAACCGCTCCTGATATCTTTCCGAATTCAACACCTGATGCCGCACGTTTAAATCGATCTAGGTTACGCTTCATTTCTTCGTACCAAAGACCAAGCTTTAAGCCAAATGTTGTTGGTTCAGCGTGAACACCATGTGTACGCCCCATCATAACGGTATATTTATGCTCTTGTGCTTTATCTTTTAAAATTTGGATGAAGTTTTCGATATCTTTTAAAAGAATATCGTTTGCTTGTTTAAGTAAGTAAGAAAGGGCTGAACCCACTGTCTACTACAGAGACAGCTCTGTTGAAACATCATGTTAAGCCGTAATGAACCCACTTGCGCGTCTTCACCTAAAGTCTCAGAGACAGCTCTAGTGAATGCTACAACATCATGTCTGGTTTCAAGTTCGATTTCATTAATACGATTAACATCAAATGAAGCGTTTTTGCGAAGAAGAGAAACGTCTTCTTTAGGAATTACACCTAATTCAGCCCAAGCTTCACAAGCAAGAATTTCAACCTCTAACCATGCTTTAAATTTGTTTTCTTCCGTCCAAATAGATCCCATTTCTTCTCTTGTATAACGTTCAATCATCCTTTTTGCCTCCGTTCTATTTTTGGCCCCATATATGGTTAATGTTTGCAATGTCTTTTTCTATTGATTCACTTATAAGAGTAACATGTCCCATCTTACGCTTTGCTACTGGCTCCTTCTTTCCGTAAAGGTGAAGCTTAGCAGTTTCGAGTAATGAGATATGGTCATTAATAATACTTAAATCTTCCCCTAAAAGGTTAACCATCATTCCACTTTGTAGCAATGTAGTACGTCCTAAAGGAAGGTTACATACCGCTCGAATATGTTGTTCAAATTGATCTGTTTCACATAAGTCAATTGTATAGTGACCAGAATTATGTGGACGTGGAGCTAATTCATTAATGAAAATGTCTCCATCTTTTGTTAAAAACATTTCTACAGCAAGTGTCCCAACAAGTTCGAAACTATTTGAAAGCTTAATTGCTAGCTGTTGTGCTCTTGTTATAACCTCTTCCGAAATTCTTGCAGGTACAATGCTTTGATATAAAATATTATCTTTATGGATATTTTCAGCTACTGGGAAAGTCTTCGTTTCTCCATTAACAGATCTCGTGACGATAACTGAAATTTCTTTATCAAAAGGAACCCATTTCTCTAAAATGCATGCTCCAAGTAATAACAGCTTTTTTGCTTCAGCTAAATCTTGTTCTGTACGAAGTACAACCTGACCCTTTCCATCGTAACCGCCTCTACACGTCTTTAAGACACTAGGATATTGAAGTAGCTTAATGGCATCTGTTAGCTCTACTTCATTGTGAATGATTTGATACGGAGCTACTACACATCCTGCTTTTTCAATTGCAGCCTTTTCTGTTTCACGATCTTGTGTAAGGAGCAATAATGAACTTTTCTGAGGCAAATATGCATTTTCCTCTAGCCAAGTCAAAGCAGTATAATCTATATTTTCAAATTCATAAGTAATGACATCACTAATTTCAGCAAGCTTTTTTATTGCATCCAAATCATCATAGCTTGCTGTAATCTCTATATCAGCAAGTTGACCACATGGGCAATTTTCTGTTGGATCTAATACTGCGATACGATAGCCAAGTTGTCTTGCAGCGATCGCCATCATTCGCCCAAGCTGTCCACCACCGATAATTCCTATAGTCTGATCTGGAAGGATTCTTTTACTATTCAAGTTCATCACTGCTCTCTAGGACCTTTAAACGAAGCTCTTCTCTTCTAGTATCAAGTTTGTCAGCTAAACTTTGATCTCCTGTTGAAAGAATTTCAGCTGCAAGCAATCCAGCATTCGTTGCCCCGGCTTTACCAATAGCAACTGTTGCTACTGGGACTCCTCCTGGCATCTGGACTATTGATAGTAATGAATCAAGACCATTTAATGCCTTTGATTGAACTGGAATACCAATAACAGGTAGTGTTGTTTTCGCTGCAACCATTCCCGGTAGATGTGCTGCACCACCTGCAGCAGCAACAATTACCTTTAAACCTCTATTTCTAGCATTTTCCGCATATTCAAACATGTAATCAGGAGTACGATGTGCAGAAACTACCTTCTTTTCATATGGTACGTTTAGCTCATCTAATATCTCACATGCATGCTTCATTGTTTCCCAGTCAGATGTACTTCCCATAATAACCCCAACAAGCGGCTTCATCTTTTCCCCACCTTTAGATTACTTACTTTGATACAAATGGTTATTCTATACAAACACAAAAGGCTCGATACCTGTACTTTCTCCTTTTATAGAGAAAGTACAGTATATCGAGCCCGGATTAATCATTTTTTCATCCGAATCGTATATACGTACACTTTCCCTCATAGTCCGATGATTTACGGTCAACGGGTAGAAACTTCTGGGCCATATTCCCAATTTTATATGAGGTTATCGTTATCGCTTATTTACATGTATTATCTTAACAATGAAGACTATCAATGTCAACGTAAAATCGAACGATTTATTTTATTAGTATGTTAATGTTCGTCTTTTACAGCAATTTCCCTTCAAATACGATCATCCTACCACAAGGTACATGTTCAACGATATTATCTCGAATTTCTTCCTTGAAGATAGGCTGTTCCATTCTTCTAACTGGAAAATAGCCCTCTTGACGCATTCTATCTAAACAGTCATCAATGGTTTCGTTATCTTCAACAATAAACTTTTGCTTTTTAGGCTTAGAAGTCATGCCTTAATTCTCCCTTTCCGTACAGCTTTCACCCAGAAGCCACCGTGAATCGTTTTTGGTTCATAGGCAATAATAAACGCCTTAGGATCTAGCTCTTTTATTGTTTGATAAAGCTTAAGCTCATATTTTCGTGGAGTAAGAATTTGCATCGATAAACGATCACCTTCTAATCCATTTGCCATCCAATTTGTAACTCCATATCCTTTTTCCCGCAATTGCTTTGGCAAGTCCTTATCATGTTCTGTTGTAATAACATTAACCGTAATATAACCCAGAGCTAGTTTCTCTTCTATTTTCATCCCTACTATAACACCAATCCCATATCCTACTGCATATGCAATTAAGTTTTGAATCTCATTTAAGTTATCAAGCACCAAGCCAAGACCAACAACATAAATAACAACCTCAAACATACTTATGAATGCAGCTAAATAACGCTGACCTTTTAACGTTAAAATCATTCTGATAGTAAAAAATGAGACATAAACGATATTAATGACCAAAATGATTATAACCATAGTAATGCTGTTGTGAAGCAACACAACTCCTCCTCAGATAACAATAAAGTAGGCTATATTTTACTAAAATATTTTCACTGATACAATGGGTCAAAGTTAACCTTTTGAAAAAAGTTACGATGCTTAAGAATACTAATATGATTTCCTGATAATTACTGAATATTCAGATATGTAAAGTGAAGAAAAGATATTTTAAAATAACTAAATGCACATGAACTTATTAAACTCTATAAAAGGTATTAAATAAAGACCTGTAAAAATGTCACTGTTCCTAATCATATTTTTAAGGCTTTACAACCAATAACCCAGTTCTTTATAATCTTCCACCCAATGATTATCTTTACACATCAAACCTTTAACTTAATTAGAGAGGAGGATATTTTCTAAATTTTTTCAACGTAATAAAAAAAGATCAGTATCTCTACTGATCTTTTTCTCTCTTACCTGGCAACGTCCTACTCTCACAGGGGGAAACCCCCAACTACCATCGGCGCTGAAGAGCTTAACTTCCGTGTTCGGCATGGGAACGGGTGTGGCCTCTTCGCCATCATTACCAGATAATTTATGAAATTGAAGGGATGTTCCTTCAAAACTAGATAACGATTCACAATTCAATTCACTTTATTTAACGCTTTTATTAGGTTAAGTCCTCGATCGATTAGTATCTGTCAGCTCCACACGTCACCGCGCTTCCACCTCAGACCTATCAACCTGATCATCTTTCAGGGATCTTACTAGCTTACGCTATGGGAAATCTCATCTTGAGGGGGGCTTCATGCTTAGATGCTTTCAGCACTTATCCCTTCCGCACATAGCTACCCAGCTATGCCTTTGGCAAGACAACTGGTACACCAGCGGTGCGTCCATCCCGGTCCTCTCGTACTAAGGAGAGCTCCTCTCAAATTTCCTACGCCCACGACGGATAGGGACCGAACTGTCTCACGACGTTCTGAACCCAGCTCGCGTACCGCTTTAATGGGCGAACAGCCCAACCCTTGGGACCGACTACAGCCCCAGGATGCGATGAGCCGACATCGAGGTGCCAAACCTCCCCGTCGATGTGGACTCTTGGGGGAGATAAGCCTGTTATCCCCGGGGTAGCTTTTATCCGTTGAGCGATGGCCCTTCCATGCGGAACCACCGGATCACTAAGCCCGACTTTCGTCCCTGCTCGACTTGTAGGTCTCGCAGTCAAGCTCCCTTGTGCCTTTACACTCTACGAATGATTTCCAACCATTCTGAGGGAACCTTTGGGCGCCTCCGTTACATTTTAGGAGGCGACCGCCCCAGTCAAACTGCCCACCTGACACTGTCTCCCAGCCCGATAAGGGCTGTGGGTTAGAATTTCAATACAGCCAGGGTAGTATCCCACCGACGCCTCCACCGAAGCTAGCGCTCCGGCTTCTCAGGCTCCTACCTATCCTGTACAAGCTGTACCAAAATTCAATATCAGGCTACAGTAAAGCTCCACGGGGTCTTTCCGTCCTGTCGCGGGTAACCTGCATCTTCACAGGTACTATAATTTCACCGAGTCTCTCGTTGAGACAGTGCCCAGATCGTTACGCCTTTCGTGCGGGTCGGAACTTACCCGACAAGGAATTTCGCTACCTTAGGACCGTTATAGTTACGGCCGCCGTTTACTGGGGCTTCGGTTCAAAGCTTCGCTTACGCTAACCTCTCCCCTTAACCTTCCAGCACCGGGCAGGCGTCAGCCCCTATACTTCGCCTTGCGGCTTCGCAGAGACCTGTGTTTTTGCTAAACAGTCGCCTGGGCCTATTCACTGCGGCTTTTCCGGGCTATTCACCCTAAAAAGCACCCCTTCTCCCGAAGTTACGGGGTCATTTTGCCGAGTTCCTTAACGAGAGTTCTCTCGCTCACCTTAGGATTCTCTCCTCGCCTACCTGTGTCGGTTTGCGGTACGGGCACCTCTCACCTCGCTAGAGGCTTTTCTTGGCAGTGTGGAATCAGGAACTTCGGTACTATAGTTCCCTCGCCATCACAGCTCAGCCTTATGTGACAACGGGATTTGCCTCGTTGTCAGCCTAACTGCTTGGACGCGCATATCCAACAGCGCGCTTACCCTATCCTTCTGCGTCCCCCCATTGCTCAAATGGTGAGGAGGTGGTACAGGAATTTCAACCTGTTGTCCATCGCCTACGCCTTTCGGCCTCGGCTTAGGTCCCGACTTACCCTGAGCGGACGAGCCTTCCTCAGGAAACCTTAGGCATTCGGTGGAGGGGATTCTCACCCCTCTTTCGCTACTCATACCGGCATTCTCACTTCTAAGCGCTCCACTAGTCCTTACGGTCTAGCTTCACAGCCCTTAGAACGCTCTCCTACCACTGTTCTAAAAGAACAGTCCACAGCTTCGGTGATACGTTTAGCCCCGGTACATTTTCGGCGCAGAGTCACTCGACCAGTGAGCTATTACGCACTCTTTAAATGGTGGCTGCTTCTAAGCCAACATCCTGGTTGTCTAAGCAACTCCACATCCTTTTCCACTTAACGTATACTTTGGGACCTTAGCTGGTGGTCTGGGCTGTTTCCCTCTTGACTACGGATCTTATCACTCGCAGTCTGACTCCTGAATATAAGTCTTTGGCATTCGGAGTTTGACTGAATTCGGTAACCCGTTGGGGGCCCCTAGTCCAATCAGTGCTCTACCTCCAAGACTCTAAATTCAAGGCTAGCCCTAAAGCTATTTCGGAGAGAACCAGCTATCTCCAGGTTCGATTGGAATTTCTCCGCTACCCACACCTCATCCCCGCACTTTTCAACGTGCGTGGGTTCGGGCCTCCATTCAGTGTTACCTGAACTTCACCCTGGACATGGGTAGATCACCTGGTTTCGGGTCTACGACCACGTACTCTTTCGCCCTATTCAGACTCGCTTTCGCTGCGGCTCCGTCTCATCAACTTAACCTTGCACGGGATCGTAACTCGCCGGTTCATTCTACAAAAGGCACGCCATTACCCATTAACGGGCTTTGACTACTTGTAGGCACACGGTTTCAGGATCTATTTCACTCCCCTTCCGGGGTGCTTTTCACCTTTCCCTCACGGTACTGGTTCACTATCGGTCACTAGGGAGTATTTAGCCTTGGGAGATGGTCCTCCCTGCTTCCGACGGGATTTCTCGTGTCCCGCCGTACTCAGGATCCACTCTGGAGGGAACGAAGTTTCAACTACAGGGTTGTTACCTTCTTTGACGGGCCTTTCCAGACCTCTTCATTTACTTCGTTCCTTTGTAACTCCGTATAGAGTGTCCTACAACCCCAAGAGGCAAGCCTCTTGGTTTGGGCTAATTCCGTTTCGCTCGCCGCTACTCAGGAAATCGCGTTTGCTTTCTCTTCCTCCGGGTACTTAGATGTTTCAGTTCCCCGGGTCTGCCTTTATTACCCTATGTATTCAGGTAAAAATACTACTCCATTACGAGCAGTGGGTTTCCCCATTCGGAAATCTCCGGATCAAAGCTTACTTACAGCTCCCCGAAGCATATCGGTGTTAGTACCGTCCTTCATCGGCTCCTAGTGCCAAGGCATCCACCGTGCGCCCTTAACAACTTAACCTTCGACATTAAAAATGTCATTTAAATCAATTATTAAGAGAATCACTAAACTAAGCGTTTAAACTCAGTGAATTACTTGAATTGTTATCGTTATCTAGTTTTCAAGGAACATAAAGCACAGGATGTGCAAATGCTAGATGCATTTAAACTCCTATGTCTTTTCTTACTTATAATGAAAGATCTAAAATGATCTCTCAAAACTAAACAAAAACCAAGTGTGCCTCATTTTCCTTAGAAAGGAGGTGATCCAGCCGCACCTTCCGATACGGCTACCTTGTTACGACTTCACCCCAATCATCTGTCCCACCTTAGGCGGCTGGCTCCTTACGGTTACCCCACCGACTTCGGGTGTTACAAACTCTCGTGGTGTGACGGGCGGTGTGTACAAGGCCCGGGAACGTATTCACCGCGGCATGCTGATCCGCGATTACTAGCGATTCCAGCTTCATGCAGGCGAGTTGCAGCCTGCAATCCGAACTGAGAATGGTTTTATGGGATTGGCTTGACCTCGCGGTCTTGCAGCCCTTTGTACCATCCATTGTAGCACGTGTGTAGCCCAGGTCATAAGGGGCATGATGATTTGACGTCATCCCCACCTTCCTCCGGTTTGTCACCGGCAGTCACCTTAGAGTGCCCAACTAAATGCTGGCAACTAAGATCAAGGGTTGCGCTCGTTGCGGGACTTAACCCAACATCTCACGACACGAGCTGACGACAACCATGCACCACCTGTCACCACTGTCCCCGAAGGGAAAGGTATATCTCTATACCGGGCAGTGGGATGTCAAGACCTGGTAAGGTTCTTCGCGTTGCTTCGAATTAAACCACATGCTCCACCGCTTGTGCGGGCCCCCGTCAATTCCTTTGAGTTTCAGTCTTGCGACCGTACTCCCCAGGCGGAGTGCTTAATGCGTTTGCTGCAGCACTAAAGGGCGGAAACCCTCTAACACTTAGCACTCATCGTTTACGGCGTGGACTACCAGGGTATCTAATCCTGTTCGCTCCCCACGCTTTCGTACCTCAGCGTCAGTTACAGACCAGAGAGTCGCCTTCGCCACTGGTGTTCCTCCACATCTCTACGCATTTCACCGCTACACGTGGAATTCCACTCTCCTCTTCTGTACTCAAGTTCCCCAGTTTCCAATGACCCTCCACGGTTGAGCCGTGGGCTTTCACATCAGACTTAAGAAACCGCCTGCGTACGCTTTACGCCCAATAATTCCGGACAACGCTTGCCACCTACGTATTACCGCGGCTGCTGGCACGTAGTTAGCCGTGGCTTTCTGGTTAGGTACCGTCAAGGTACCAGCAGTTACTCTGGTACTTGTTCTTCCCTAACAACAGAACTTTACGACCCGAAGGCCTTCATCGTTCACGCGGCGTTGCTCCGTCAGACTTTCGTCCATTGCGGAAGATTCCCTACTGCTGCCTCCCGTAGGAGTCTGGGCCGTGTCTCAGTCCCAGTGTGGCCGATCACCCTCTCAGGTCGGCTACGCATCGTTGCCTTGGTGAGCCGTTACCTCACCAACTAGCTAATGCGCCGCGGGTCCATCTGTAAGTGATAGCCGAAACCATCTTTCAATTCTGAACCATGCGGTTCAAAATGTTATCCGGTATTAGCTCCGGTTTCCCGGAGTTATCCCAATCTTACAGGCAGGTTACCCACGTGTTACTCACCCGTCCGCCGCTAACCTCTGGGAGCAAGCTCCCATCGATTCGCTCGACTTGCATGTATTAGGCACGCCGCCAGCGTTCGTCCTGAGCCAGGATCAAACTCTCCAATAAAGTGTTTGATATAGCTCATAAGTTTTGTACTATATAGTACGTTTTTGTTAATTAAAAATTAACGTTGGCACGCTTGGTTTTGTTTAGTTTTCAAAGATCATTTATTAGTCGTTCTTAACGACTAGGTATTTATCATAACATTTATACTTTTTTAAGTCAATAACTTTTTTAAAAGTTATTTTTCTGAAATAGTAATGTTACTTCTGTTTGAGGACAGGAGTTAATAATAACCTATATTTATAAATGAGTCAATCATTCTAGTAAACTTTTTTAATAAAATTTTAGATGAACTTGTATATAGAAAGAACCTAAAGTGTCTTCTTCTCATTTTCTGTAAAAACCCTTGATCTCGTTAAAAACCTTACACCCTCAGGCCCTTCTAATGAAAACATCCCACCTCTTCCTTCGACAACATCAATAATTAATTGTGTATGCATCCAATAGCCATATTGTGCTTTACCTATATAAAACGGACATTCCTCAATATATCCTAGTAAAATATCTTGCTCACCAATTAAAACTTCATCTGCTTGGTAGCACATCGGTGAACTACCATCACAACACCCTCCAGATTGATGGAACATTAATGGACCATGTTTCTGCTTTAAATCACCAATTAATTCAGATGCTTTTTTTCTACAAACTACTTTTTTAACTTCCTCCATACCTCTTTCCTCCTTAATAATGTAAACTTCCGCATTAAACTTAAGATGCGGAAGTTTACATATTTTATATATTAAAAGAATCCTAATTTAGTTTGACTATAGCTAACTAACATATTTTTTGTTTGCTGGTAATGACTAAGCATCATTTTGTGATTTTCTCTTCCTATACCAGACATTTTATAACCACCGAATGCTGCATGTGCAGGATAAGCGTGGTAGCAGTTTGTCCAAACACGTCCAGCTTCAATTCCTCTCCCAAATCTGTATGCAGTATTTATATCTCGAGACCAAACTCCTGCACCTAATCCGTATAAAGTATCATTTGCAATTCCCAATGCATCTTCCTGATTTTTAAATGTAGTGACCGAAACTACCGGACCAAAAATTTCTTCTTGAAAGATCCTCATTTGATTATGCCCTTTAAAAACAGTTGGTTTTACATAATATCCTCCGCTTAGGTCACCTTCTAGATATTTTCTTCCTCCTCCGGTTAAGAGTTGCGCTCCTTCTTGTTGCCCGATATCAATATAAGAGAGTATTTTTTCTAACTGTTCTGTAGAGGCCTGTGCACCTATCATTGTGTCAGTATCTAAAGGATTAGCCTGTATAATTTCATTAACACGCTTTAATGCCTTTTCCATAAAGTCATCATAGATAGATTCTTGAATTAAAGCACGGGATGGACAAGTACAAACTTCTCCTTGATTAAGAGCAAACATAACAAACCCTTCGATTGCTTTATCTAAAAAGTCATCATCTCTATCCATTACATTTTCAAAGAATATATTTGGAGACTTACCACCAAGTTCGAGTGTAACTGGGATTAAATTCTGAGATGCATACTGCATAATAAGTCGCCCTGTTGTTGTCTCACCTGTGAAAGCGACTTTAGCTACACGGTTATTAGTAGCAAGTGGTTTGCCTGCCTCTACCCCAAAACCATTAACAATATTAACAACACCCTTTGGCAAGAGATCTGCGATTAATTCCATTACAACTAAAATACTTACAGGTGTTTGTTCTGCAGGCTTTAGTACAACACAATTTCCAGCTGCAAGTGCAGGTGCAAGTTTCCAGGTTGCCATTAGAATTGGAAAGTTCCAAGGAATGATTTGTCCTACTACTCCGAGTGGTTCATGAAAATGATAAGCAACAGTGTCTTTATCTACCTCACTTATGCTTCCCTCTTGAGAGCGTATACACCCTGCAAAATACCGAAAGTGATCAATTGCTAATGGAATATCTGCATTCAAAGTTTCCCTAATAGGCTTTCCGTTATCCCAAGTTTCAGCCACTGCTAGCATTTCTAAATTTTGTTCTAGCCTGTCCGCAATTTTGTTTAAAATATTTGCTCTTTCGGCGGCAGACGTTTCACCCCATGATTTTTTCGCTGCATGTGCTGCATCGAGCGCATGTTCAATATCATCAGATGAAGATCTAGCTACTTCACAAAAAACACGCCCATTCACTGGTGATACATTCTCGAAGTATTTTCCTTTTACCGGTGGCGTCCATTCTCCACCAATATAATTTTCGTACTTTGATTTAAATGTAACCTTTGACCCCTTTGTACCCGGTTCTGAATAAATCAATTAAAATCCCTCCTATTAATTATTTCAAGACAGAAAATGATAGTAGAAAGTTTATTATGTAAGCCTTGTCCAATCTATCAATATATACCTATTCTTCAAAAATGGGTTTATTACATTAATAAGAAAAAACTTGTCCAAAACTTCTCATTACTGTTTAAATACTAATCAGAGAAATAGTGAGTAATGAAAAATAACCGCCTAAATTAGACGGTTACTTTTGTATAATCCCCTTACATTTAGGGCATTCATATAGACTTCCAATCTCACCATAACTTCTTTGTAAAATTTCTTCCATTAAAATGTTACATCTAGGGCAGTTCAGCTTTTTGCTTTGTCTTTTTTCAGATGACAAAACTACGACACCTCCTAGTGTATTATATTAAATAAAACTTTTTTAGGTTCTTTCATTGCCTTATGCTTCTCCCACTCCTCAGGCTAGTAGGTTAAATTTGTCTTTGATCCTAAATTATAGACCTTACGGTTTATAAAAAGACAATAAAAAAAGGATCAGTATCTCTACTGATCCTTTTCTCTCTTACCTGGCAACGTCCTACTCTCACAGGGGGAAACCCCCAACTACCATCGGCGCTGAGAGCTTAACTTCCGTGTTCGGATATCGGCTTGCGATAAGCGGCGAATCTCTTCGTCAGCTTGTTCATTCAGATCCTCATGTGCCAAGAACGCACATTCCGGTCTTCACTCTCTGCGCTTCCTCACTTGCACAGGATGTGCTGACTTCTACGTTGCCACAGGACGTGGCGGTTTTTAGTAGAAGTTCCTTTATATGCTTCTCCCAAGCCTCAGGCTAATAGGTTAAATTTGTCTTCAGTTTTAAATAATAAACCTTTCGGTTTAAAAAATATCAAAAAAGATCAGTATCTCTACTGATCTTTTTCTCTCTTACCTGGCAACGTCCTACTCTCACAGGGGGAAACCCCCAACTACCATCGGCGCTGAAGAGCTTAACTTCCGTGTTCGGCATGGGAACGGGTGTGGCCTCTTCGCCATCATTACCAGATAATTTATGAAATTGAAGGGATGTTCCTTCAAAACTAGATAACGATTCACAATTCAATTCACTTTATTTAACGCTTTTATTAGGTTAAGTCCTCGATCGATTAGTATCTGTCAGCTCCACACGTCACCGCGCTTCCACCTCAGACCTATCAACCTGATCATCTTTCAGGGATCTTACTAGCTTACGCTATGGGAAATCTCATCTTGAGGGGGGCTTCATGCTTAGATGCTTTCAGCACTTATCCCTTCCGCACATAGCTACCCAGCTATGCCTTTGGCAAGACAACTGGTACACCAGCGGTGCGTCCATCCCGGTCCTCTCGTACTAAGGACAGCTCCTCTCAAATTTCCTACGCCCACGACGGATAGGGACCGAACTGTCTCACGACGTTCTGAACCCAGCTCGCGTACCGCTTTAATGGGCGAACAGCCCAACCCTTGGGACCGACTACAGCCCCAGGATGCGATGAGCCGACATCGAGGTGCCAAACCTCCCCGTCGATGTGGACTCTTGGGGGAGATAAGCCTGTTATCCCCGGGGTAGCTTTTATCCGTTGAGCGATGGCCCTTCCATGCGGAACCACCGGATCACTAAGCCCGACTTTCGTCCCTGCTCGACTTGTAGGTCTCGCAGTCAAGCTCCCTTGTGCCTTTACACTCTACGAATGATTTCCAACCATTCTGAGGGAACCTTTGGGCGCCTCCGTTACATTTTAGGAGGCGACCGCCCCAGTCAAACTGCCCACCTGACACTGTCTCCCAGCCCGATAAGGGCTGTGGGTTAGAATTTCAATACAGCCAGGGTAGTATCCCACCGACGCCTCCACCGAAGCTAGCGCTCCGGCTTCTCAGGCTCCTACCTATCCTGTACAAGCTGTACCAAAATTCAATATCAGGCTACAGTAAAGCTCCACGGGGTCTTTCCGTCCTGTCGCGGGTAACCTGCATCTTCACAGGTACTATAATTTCACCGAGTCTCTCGTTGAGACAGTGCCCAGATCGTTACGCCTTTCGTGCGGGTCGGAACTTACCCGACAAGGAATTTCGCTACCTTAGGACCGTTATAGTTACGGCCGCCGTTTACTGGGGCTTCGGTTCAAAGCTTCGCTTACGCTAACCTCTCCCCTTAACCTTCCAGCACCGGGCAGGCGTCAGCCCCTATACTTCGCCTTGCGGCTTCGCAGAGACCTGTGTTTTTGCTAAACAGTCGCCTGGGCCTATTCACTGCGGCTTTTCCGGGCTATTCACCCTAAAAAGCACCCCTTCTCCCGAAGTTACGGGGTCATTTTGCCGAGTTCCTTAACGAGAGTTCTCTCGCTCACCTTAGGATTCTCTCCTCGCCTACCTGTGTCGGTTTGCGGTACGGGCACCTCTCACCTCGCTAGAGGCTTTTCTTGGCAGTGTGGAATCAGGAACTTCGGTACTATAGTTCCCTCGCCATCACAGCTCAGCCTTATGTGACAACGGGATTTGCCTCGTTGTCAGCCTAACTGCTTGGACGCGCATATCCAACAGCGCGCTTACCCTATCCTTCTGCGTCCCCCCATTGCTCAAATGGTGAGGAGGTGGTACAGGAATTTCAACCTGTTGTCCATCGCCTACGCCTTTCGGCCTCGGCTTAGGTCCCGACTTACCCTGAGCGGACGAGCCTTCCTCAGGAAACCTTAGGCATTCGGTGGAGGGGATTCTCACCCCTCTTTCGCTACTCATACCGGCATTCTCACTTCTAAGCGCTCCACTAGTCCTTACGGTCTAGCTTCACAGCCCTTAGAACGCTCTCCTACCACTGTTCTAAAAGAACAGTCCACAGCTTCGGTGATACGTTTAGCCCCGGTACATTTTCGGCGCAGAGTCACTCGACCAGTGAGCT
>NZ_CP147403.1:372500-417500 GCF_037201795.1 Metabacillus rhizosphaerae
AGGTATCAAGCGTGTAAAACCCGTTATATTGAGCAATTGCAGGGTGGATTCCAATACTAGCAACACGATAATCTTTTTGGGGTAAACCAATATGTGATTCAATCTCTTCGAAGAGATCCTCAGAGTAGAACTCCGACACTGAAGGCTTTTTCCGATAAATAATTTCATCATTAAAACAAAATAATAATAAGATTTGAGCTATTAAAAAGAATATTGCATATTGTCTCCATCTTTTACTATGATCCCATATGATTTTTAAACCCAATGCAAACCCAACATAAATAACTAATGGTCTCAAAAATTGAAACCTAGCAAAATTAAACGTATCCATAAAATGTAACTTCCTCGTTAATGGAAGCCACCCCTTATAAAACCAAAAGGCATACCACGCTGACAAAATAAAGTTAAGTAATAAAAGGAATATAAATACTCCTTCCTGTTTCCAAACCTTTTTGACTATTACCAGATATAAAGCAATCAAAGTTACAACTATTATAAAAAGGCCGTGCACAGTCATAACATGTGTATGTCCTAGCACAAAGTTCTTAAAAGTTAAGCGAATAACTCTCCACAAGGAAAGCCTCGCATGGAAATATTCATCTCTACTATTAGGTTCATCATCAAATAAAAAGGAGTAAATTAATCTATATTCCACCACAAGATATAACAAGGTCATATAAATAATGGCTAGTAGAAAGTGAACGTTTAGTTTCCCTCTAAAAAGATCAACTACCCAAAATATTCCCATTGCAAATAAGAAAAAGAAAAAACCTAGTACAATACTCGAATACAAGGGGAGAAGAGTTAAAACAAGGTAATGCTTCCAAGTACCATTTCGATGTCTTATATGTAAAAATGCCCAAAGTGCTAACGGCATACCTAATGTGCTCAACATTCCTGATGGCCAAAAAGGCGTTAAGGAAAATGCTAAAGCTACACCTACATTGAAGACCATAAAATCCTTTTTCCTAATAAAGTGATCTTTTAGTAATAAATACATTCCTATAAAAGCAAAAATTCGTGTAATCATTTGACTAATTGCGTAAGCTGTCATAGTCGGGAATATTGAATACAACCAAACAATAAGACTAAATTCAGTTCCATATGCATTTCTAGGTAGACCATTTATTACTTGTGGAATAATTGCATTTTTAGGTCCATGAATTTGTCCACTAGCACTCAAAACTTTGTACCAGGCCATATTAGAATCCAGATTGTCATGCACTCGAATATGGGCTTTTTCCCCAAAAATAAAAAGTGGAACTAAATAAATACAGATGATTAATAAGGAAAATATGATTAACTTCTTTTCTGACTTAAAATAACTTAATGACAACATTCACACCTCTAAATTTATGCATTACATGAAACGTACTATTAACATTTACTGAAATTGAAGAAAAATACTAAAAAGTGGTCAATTTTACAAATTTAGTTCAAGAAAATTGCTTAGCTGGCAAGAAAGTATACCTCAATTCTCTGCAACATACACTTAACGTATATTGATAATTCATTTCAGAGGAAAAGTAAAAAGAATAGTATATCAACTGATCTTTTTCTCTCTTACCTGGCAACGTCCTACTCTCACAAGACTTGCACAGGATGTGCTGACTTCTTCGTTGCCACAGGACGTGGTGTTTTTGCAAGAGATCCTTATTATATATCCATCGGCGGAGAGAGCTTATCTTCCGTGCTCGGATATCGGCTTGCGATAAGCGGCGAAATCTCTTCGTCAGCTCGTTCATTCATATCCTCTTGTGCCAAGAATATCTCAGGCAAGTAGTTAAATTTGTCTTCAGTTTTAAATCACTAAACCTTTCGGTAAATAAAAAAGTCTACAAAAAAAGACCAGTATCTCTACTGATCTTTTTCTCTCTTACCTGGCAACGTCCTACTCTCACAGGGGGAAACCCCCAACTACCATCGGCGCTGAAGAGCTTAACTTCCGTGTTCGGATATCGGCTTGCGATAAGCGGCGAATCTCTTCGTCAGCTTGTTCATTCAGATCCTCATGTGCCAAGAACGCACATTCCGGTCTTCACTCTCTGCGCTTCCTCACTTGCACAGGATGTGCTGACTTCTTCGTTGCCACAGGACGTGGCGGTTTTTAGTAGAAGTTCCTTTATATGCTTCTCCCAAGCCTCATGCTAATAGGTTAAATTTGTCTTCAGTTTTAAATAATAAACCTTTCGGCTTAAAAAATATCAAAAAAGATCAGTATCTCTACTGATCCTTTTCTCTCTTACCTGGCAACGTCCTACTCTCACAGGGGGAAACCCCCAACTACCATCGGCGCTGAAGAGCTTAACTTCCGTGTTCGGCATGGGAACGGGTGTGGCCTCTTCGCCATCATTACCAGATAATTTATGAAATTGAAGGGATGTTCCTTCAAAACTAGATAACGATTCACAATTCAATTCACTTTATTTAACGCTTTTATTAGGTTAAGTCCTCGATCGATTAGTATCTGTCAGCTCCACACGTCACCGCGCTTCCACCTCAGACCTATCAACCTGATCATCTTTCAGGGATCTTACTAGCTTACGCTATGGGAAATCTCATCTTGAGGGGGGCTTCATGCTTAGATGCTTTCAGCACTTATCCCTTCCGCACATAGCTACCCAGCTATGCCTTTGGCAAGACAACTGGTACACCAGCGGTGCGTCCATCCCGGTCCTCTCGTACTAAGGACAGCTCCTCTCAAATTTCCTACGCCCACGACGGATAGGGACCGAACTGTCTCACGACGTTCTGAACCCAGCTCGCGTACCGCTTTAATGGGCGAACAGCCCAACCCTTGGGACCGACTACAGCCCCAGGATGCGATGAGCCGACATCGAGGTGCCAAACCTCCCCGTCGATGTGGACTCTTGGGGGAGATAAGCCTGTTATCCCCGGGGTAGCTTTTATCCGTTGAGCGATGGCCCTTCCATGCGGAACCACCGGATCACTAAGCCCGACTTTCGTCCCTGCTCGACTTGTAGGTCTCGCAGTCAAGCTCCCTTGTGCCTTTACACTCTACGAATGATTTCCAACCATTCTGAGGGAACCTTTGGGCGCCTCCGTTACATTTTAGGAGGCGACCGCCCCAGTCAAACTGCCCACCTGACACTGTCTCCCAGCCCGATAAGGGCTGTGGGTTAGAATTTCAATACAGCCAGGGTAGTATCCCACCGACGCCTCCACCGAAGCTAGCGCTCCGGCTTCTCAGGCTCCTACCTATCCTGTACAAGCTGTACCAAAATTCAATATCAGGCTACAGTAAAGCTCCACGGGGTCTTTCCGTCCTGTCGCGGGTAACCTGCATCTTCACAGGTACTATAATTTCACCGAGTCTCTCGTTGAGACAGTGCCCAGATCGTTACGCCTTTCGTGCGGGTCGGAACTTACCCGACAAGGAATTTCGCTACCTTAGGACCGTTATAGTTACGGCCGCCGTTTACTGGGGCTTCGGTTCAAAGCTTCGCTTACGCTAACCTCTCCCCTTAACCTTCCAGCACCGGGCAGGCGTCAGCCCCTATACTTCGCCTTGCGGCTTCGCAGAGACCTGTGTTTTTGCTAAACAGTCGCCTGGGCCTATTCACTGCGGCTTTTCCGGGCTATTCACCCTAAAAAGCACCCCTTCTCCCGAAGTTACGGGGTCATTTTGCCGAGTTCCTTAACGAGAGTTCTCTCGCTCACCTTAGGATTCTCTCCTCGCCTACCTGTGTCGGTTTGCGGTACGGGCACCTCTCACCTCGCTAGAGGCTTTTCTTGGCAGTGTGGAATCAGGAACTTCGGTACTATAGTTCCCTCGCCATCACAGCTCAGCCTTATGTGACAACGGGATTTGCCTCGTTGTCAGCCTAACTGCTTGGACGCGCATATCCAACAGCGCGCTTACCCTATCCTTCTGCGTCCCCCCATTGCTCAAATGGTGAGGAGGTGGTACAGGAATTTCAACCTGTTGTCCATCGCCTACGCCTTTCGGCCTCGGCTTAGGTCCCGACTTACCCTGAGCGGACGAGCCTTCCTCAGGAAACCTTAGGCATTCGGTGGAGGGGATTCTCACCCCTCTTTCGCTACTCATACCGGCATTCTCACTTCTAAGCGCTCCACTAGTCCTTACGGTCTAGCTTCACAGCCCTTAGAACGCTCTCCTACCACTGTTCTAAAAGAACAGTCCACAGCTTCGGTGATACGTTTAGCCCCGGTACATTTTCGGCGCAGAGTCACTCGACCAGTGAGCTATTACGCACTCTTTAAATGGTGGCTGCTTCTAAGCCAACATCCTGGTTGTCTAAGCAACTCCACATCCTTTTCCACTTAACGTATACTTTGGGACCTTAGCTGGTGGTCTGGGCTGTTTCCCTCTTGACTACGGATCTTATCACTCGCAGTCTGACTCCTGAATATAAGTCTTTGGCATTCGGAGTTTGACTGAATTCGGTAACCCGTTGGGGGCCCCTAGTCCAATCAGTGCTCTACCTCCAAGACTCTAAATTCAAGGCTAGCCCTAAAGCTATTTCGGAGAGAACCAGCTATCTCCAGGTTCGATTGGAATTTCTCCGCTACCCACACCTCATCCCCGCACTTTTCAACGTGCGTGGGTTCGGGCCTCCATTCAGTGTTACCTGAACTTCACCCTGGACATGGGTAGATCACCTGGTTTCGGGTCTACGACCACGTACTCTTTCGCCCTATTCAGACTCGCTTTCGCTGCGGCTCCGTCTCATCAACTTAACCTTGCACGGGATCGTAACTCGCCGGTTCATTCTACAAAAGGCACGCCATTACCCATTAACGGGCTTTGACTACTTGTAGGCACACGGTTTCAGGATCTATTTCACTCCCCTTCCGGGGTGCTTTTCACCTTTCCCTCACGGTACTGGTTCACTATCGGTCACTAGGGAGTATTTAGCCTTGGGAGATGGTCCTCCCTGCTTCCGACGGGATTTCTCGTGTCCCGCCGTACTCAGGATCCACTCTGGAGGGAACGAAGTTTCAACTACAGGGTTGTTACCTTCTTTGACGGGCCTTTCCAGACCTCTTCATTTACTTCGTTCCTTTGTAACTCCGTATAGAGTGTCCTACAACCCCAAGAGGCAAGCCTCTTGGTTTGGGCTAATTCCGTTTCGCTCGCCGCTACTCAGGAAATCGCGTTTGCTTTCTCTTCCTCCGGGTACTTAGATGTTTCAGTTCCCCGGGTCTGCCTTTATTACCCTATGTATTCAGGTAAAAATACTACTCCATTACGAGCAGTGGGTTTCCCCATTCGGAAATCTCCGGATCAAAGCTTACTTACAGCTCCCCGAAGCATATCGGTGTTAGTACCGTCCTTCATCGGCTCCTAGTGCCAAGGCATCCACCGTGCGCCCTTAACAACTTAACCTTCTTCGACGAATGATAAGCTTCGAATTTCTTCGTTGACTTCGTGTTCTGCGGTGCTCATGTACACAAAACGTACATTCCGCTCCTCGACCACTCATCGCCTCGAACTTCTCGCTTCTCCTTCGTCTCAAGATATCAGTACTTACTGAATATCCGTTAATATTACTAAGAGAATCACTAAACTAAGCGTTTAAACTCAGTGAATTACTTGAATTGTTATCGTTATCTAGTTTTCAAGGAACATAAAGCACAGGATGTGCAAATGCTAGATGCATTTAAACTCCTATGTCTTTTCTTACATATTGAAAGATCAGTATGATCTCTCAAAACTAAACAAAAACCAAGTGTGCCTCATTTTCCTTAGAAAGGAGGTGATCCAGCCGCACCTTCCGATACGGCTACCTTGTTACGACTTCACCCCAATCATCTGTCCCACCTTAGGCGGCTGGCTCCTTACGGTTACCCCACCGACTTCGGGTGTTACAAACTCTCGTGGTGTGACGGGCGGTGTGTACAAGGCCCGGGAACGTATTCACCGCGGCATGCTGATCCGCGATTACTAGCGATTCCAGCTTCATGCAGGCGAGTTGCAGCCTGCAATCCGAACTGAGAATGGTTTTATGGGATTGGCTTGACCTCGCGGTCTTGCAGCCCTTTGTACCATCCATTGTAGCACGTGTGTAGCCCAGGTCATAAGGGGCATGATGATTTGACGTCATCCCCACCTTCCTCCGGTTTGTCACCGGCAGTCACCTTAGAGTGCCCAACTAAATGCTGGCAACTAAGATCAAGGGTTGCGCTCGTTGCGGGACTTAACCCAACATCTCACGACACGAGCTGACGACAACCATGCACCACCTGTCACCACTGTCCCCGAAGGGAAAGGTATATCTCTATACCGGGCAGTGGGATGTCAAGACCTGGTAAGGTTCTTCGCGTTGCTTCGAATTAAACCACATGCTCCACCGCTTGTGCGGGCCCCCGTCAATTCCTTTGAGTTTCAGTCTTGCGACCGTACTCCCCAGGCGGAGTGCTTAATGCGTTTGCTGCAGCACTAAAGGGCGGAAACCCTCTAACACTTAGCACTCATCGTTTACGGCGTGGACTACCAGGGTATCTAATCCTGTTCGCTCCCCACGCTTTCGTACCTCAGCGTCAGTTACAGACCAGAGAGTCGCCTTCGCCACTGGTGTTCCTCCACATCTCTACGCATTTCACCGCTACACGTGGAATTCCACTCTCCTCTTCTGTACTCAAGTTCCCCAGTTTCCAATGACCCTCCACGGTTGAGCCGTGGGCTTTCACATCAGACTTAAGAAACCGCCTGCGTACGCTTTACGCCCAATAATTCCGGACAACGCTTGCCACCTACGTATTACCGCGGCTGCTGGCACGTAGTTAGCCGTGGCTTTCTGGTTAGGTACCGTCAAGGTACCAGCAGTTACTCTGGTACTTGTTCTTCCCTAACAACAGAACTTTACGACCCGAAGGCCTTCATCGTTCACGCGGCGTTGCTCCGTCAGACTTTCGTCCATTGCGGAAGATTCCCTACTGCTGCCTCCCGTAGGAGTCTGGGCCGTGTCTCAGTCCCAGTGTGGCCGATCACCCTCTCAGGTCGGCTACGCATCGTTGCCTTGGTGAGCCGTTACCTCACCAACTAGCTAATGCGCCGCGGGTCCATCTGTAAGTGATAGCCGAAACCATCTTTCAATTCTGAACCATGCGGTTCAAAATGTTATCCGGTATTAGCTCCGGTTTCCCGGAGTTATCCCAATCTTACAGGCAGGTTACCCACGTGTTACTCACCCGTCCGCCGCTAACCTCTGGGAGCAAGCTCCCATCGATTCGCTCGACTTGCATGTATTAGGCACGCCGCCAGCGTTCGTCCTGAGCCAGGATCAAACTCTCCAATAAAGTGTTTGATATAGCTCATAAGTTTTATACTATATAGTACGTTTTTGTTAATTAAAAATTAACGTTGGCACGCTTGGTTTTGTTTAGTTTTCAAAGATCATCGTTAGTCGTTTCTCTCAGAAGCGACTTTAATAATATAACACATTTCAAAATAAAATGTCAACATATTTCGAAATGTTTTTTTGTGTCAATCTCTGAGTTATGATTGCCTCTCGGATGACCTTTATTACTATAACAGTTATAAATAATAGAGTCAACAATTAATTCATAAAGATTAATTCTCAAAATAGTAAAAGAGGAAGACAGTGTGACCTCACTATCTTCCTCTTTATGATTACTCTCTATAATATGAAGATAAAATACAAAACAAAAACAACAAACAATCCGTACATTATTGGATGTATTTCTTTAGCCCTGCCTTTAAGAGCCATTGTAATAGGATAGAAGATGAATCCAATCGCAATACCAGTTGCAATACTATATGCTAATGGCATTGTAATAATTATTAAAAATGCTGGAACTGCAATTTCAAAACGTTCCCAATCAATCTTCCCTAATGACGAAACCATTAATATACCTACAATAATTAAAGCTGGTGCAGTTACTGCAGGTGTTATAACTCCTAATAATGGAGAAAAGAATAATGCTAGCAAGAAGAGAACTGCTGTTACTACTGAAGCAAATCCGGAACGAGCACCTGCCGCAACTCCTGCAGAGGATTCAATATAAGAAGTAGTAGTTGATGTCCCTAAAATGGAACCTACAACTGTTGCTGCTGAATCAGCAAACAACGCTTTCCCTGCTCTTGGTAATTTGTTTTCCTTCATTAAACCAGCTTGATTCGCTACCGCTACTAAAGTACCTGCAGTATCAAAGAAATCTACAAATAAGAAAGTTAAGATAACAACCAGCATTTGTATTGTAAAAATTTGATCCAAGTTCATAAATGCTTGCCCGAATGTTGGTGCTAAGCTTGGGATCGAACCGACAATCTTATCAGGTACGTCAATTTGATTAAAGAACATTCCTATAATTGCCGTAATCAGCATTCCGTAGAAAATTCCACCTTTAACGCCACGAACCATTAGTATGATTGTAAGAACCACTCCAAATATAGCTAGAAGTGTTTGTGGGTTTGATAAATCTCCTAATCCAACAAGTGTTGCATCATTATTTACAATAATACCTGCATTTTGAAACCCGATAAATGTAATGAAAAGTCCAATTCCAGCTCCTACAGCAAATTTTAGTTCTGCAGGAATTGAATTAATGATTTTTTCGCGTAAGCCCGACAAAGTAAGTAGAGTAAAAATTAAACCCGATACCAACACACCAGACAAAGCAGTTTGCCAAGGTACGCCCATCGTTAATACAACTGTGAAAGAGAAAAATGCGTTTAATCCCATACCTGGAGCAAGTGCAATTGGATACTTTGCTAAAAGGCCCATTAATAGAGAACCAATTGCTGCAGCAATCGCAGTAGCTGTAAAGACCGCACCTGGATCCATTCTCATTTCTGCTGGTAAATCAGGGATCGAGCTCATTGACAATGTAGTTGGATTTACGAACAAAATATATGCCATCGATAAGAAAGTCGTTAATCCACCAATAACTTCACGGCGATAAGTAGTACCTAATTCATCAAATTGAAAATACTTCTTCATTATGATTGTCCTCCTAAATTTAATTCAAATGTTAACGCAAGGGATATGGGTTTATTTTATATACACTAATGAGTTCTATTCATTTAAATAATAAGTTCAAACAAAAAACGCCCACCATAGAAACGTGAGCGCTTGACGTACAAAAATAGTAATAAACAGTACTTTCCACCTATTTATTAGTACTTCGTAGTCAAGCCATTTAAGGTAGCTTGGTAGAAACTTTTGGGCCATATCCCCAATATTATACGATGTATTTCGTCTTATTTAATTCCTTTTTCATTCTATCAGCCTAAAGTCCCTCCGTCAACAAAAAACGAACATTATTTAAAATAATGTTCGTTTCGTTCGTATTTTACTCCCACTCAATTGTTGCAGGTGGCTTACTAGTAATATCGTACACAACACGGTTAATATGTTTTACTTCATTAACGATTCTTGTTGAAATAACCTCTAATACATCCCATGGAATTCGTGCCCAGTCAGATGTCATACCATCAATAGACGTAACTGCACGGATACCGATTGTATAATCATAAGTTCTCGCATCTCCCATTACCCCAACACTACGAATGTCAGGCAAAACTGTGAAGTACTGCCAAATATCACGATCTAGACCAGCCTTTTTAATTTCCTCACGTAAGATATAGTCAGATTCACGAACAATTTCAAGTTTTTCATCAGAAATTTCACCAAGTACTCTAATACCTAGTCCAGGACCAGGGAAAGGTTGTCTCCAGACAATTTCATCTGGAATTCCTAGCTCTGTACCTAATGCACGAACCTCATCTTTAAATAACGTGCTTAATGGCTCTATTAATTCAAATTCCATATCTTCTGGAAGGCCACCAACATTATGATGAGATTTAATTGTTTGCGCTGTTGCTGTACCACTCTCAATGATATCAGTGTAAAGTGTACCTTGAGCTAAGAATTCAATACCTTCTAATTTAGCTGATTCATCATCAAAAACGTAAATAAATTCATTTCCGATGATTTTACGTTTTTGTTCAGGATCTGAAACACCCTTTAATTTGTTTAAGAAGCGATCTTTTGCGTCAACTTTTATAACATTCATATTAAAGCCTTCAGTGAATGTCTTCATTACACTCTCAGCTTCATTTTTCCGCAATAGACCATGATCAACAAAGATACATGTTAATTGGTCACCAATAGCTTTATGGATTAATACCGCTACAACTGATGAATCAACACCACCACTTAACGCGCATAATACCTTTTTATTACCTACTTTTGCCTTCAATTTGTCAGTTTCCATCTCAATGAAGTTCTCCATTGACCAGTTACCTGCACACTCACAAATAGAAAATACAAAGTTTTTCAAAAGGTCATTTCCAAATTCAGAGTGGCGTACTTCTGGATGGAATTGAACGCCATAAAACTTACGCTCTTCATTACTAATTGCTGCATATGGACATGATGTACTTATAGCATCTACACTAAACCCTTGAGGGATTTCTTTTACAAGATCACCATGACTCATCCAAACAACTTGTTGCTCTGGTAAGTCAGAGAAAAGCGAAGGCTTTCCGTGAATATCAATTGTCGCTTTACCATATTCACGGTGATCAGCTGCTTCAACTTTTCCGCCAAGAGTATGTGTCATAAGCTGCATTCCGTAACAAATACCTAAAACAGGAATCCCTAAATCAAAGATTGCTTCATCACAACTAAAAGCATTTTCACCATATACGCTATTAGGTCCACCTGAAAGAATGACTCCTTTTGGATTCATTTTTTTAATCTCTTCAGCTGTAAGTGTGTGAGGATGCAACTCACTATAAACTCCAAATTCGCGAATTCGTCTAGTAATTAATTGATTATACTGACTCCCGAAGTCTAAAACTACTACCATTTCATGAATGTTTGCCACTATCGTCACCTCATCCGTATTATCACTACAATATTACTTATTATACAAAACTCATTTAACAAATTCACGTCACCATTAAAATAAGGAAAAAGCTGAGTTTTAAAACAAGTCACTTTCCTATATGGCCTCGCAAAAGAGCAAGCTCTATTCTAGCCTATAGAAGCTCAACTATCTAATTCGGAAATAGTCTGGTTATGCTAATTAATTAGCGTAGTTCCGTCCCCATTTCTTTCATACTAAAGACTAGCTATCATACAAAGCATCATAACCCAAAAAATACTTACAAGTATATAGCTTAGCCTAAATAGCAAAAAAACTAGACTCCTGGCCTTCAAATAAAAAGAAGGCAGAATTCTAGTCACATGCGCGAACTTATTCTGCCTTCATAGTCAGGTTATTTTCGGTTACCCGGTAGAGACTCTCGAACCATATTTTCGAGGATATATGAAGGATTTATATAATTTTATTTATTCTATCAATCTCTTATACAATGGTCAAGATGATGTCCTTTTAATTAAATTTTCCCACAATTCAACTGATCTTTGCCATTCCTCTTTTGCATTATCTCGACGATACAATGCCTTTTCATAGTTTCTCGTCAATGCTGTCATATGCACAATATTAAAATAACGATCAATATAATGAGCATATTCTCGTAAGGTTTGGCTTTCCTTTCTTTTTATTCCGTAACGATCAAATTGTTTTAATAGTGACTCATATGCTTGGAAAAATACTTCATCATCTGTACGTTTTTTGTATTTATTAATTATAAATTTTGGTAGCCATTTCATTCTAGTTTTATAAATTGCAAAACCAAGTAAAAGAATAAACAAAAGCGTGCCATATAAACTAACACTACCTAATTGAAAGTTAAACAAGCTTAATCCTTTATTGTCTGAGGAGGCAGTTGTTCCTTGCTCTTCCTTCTCAGGTTTTTCTGGTGTTGGTTTTTGCTCTTGTTCCTCTTTTTCAGTACTGGAATCTTCCTCCCCTATCTGATCTTGTTCGACTTCAGTATTCTTATAGTCAAAAGTAAGATCATAAGGATTTACAAAACCTTTAGTTGGTTCAAAAGGAACCCAGCCAACACCATCAAAATAGATTTCAACCCATGAATGGGCATTATTATTTGTAACCTGATATTCCTTTTCAGTACTAGTTACGTTATTAATGAAATCCCCTTCTGTATAACCTTTGACCCATCTTGCAGGGATATCAATTGAACGTAATAAAACAATCATTGATGTTGAAAAGTTATCACAATACCCCTTTAATGTTTCAAATAAAAATTGATCAACATAATCTTGATCTTCCCCTGGGATGGCGACTTCTTCCTTATCATATGTGAATTCAACTGACCCTAAATAATTCTCAATTGCCTTTGCTTGATCGAATTGATTATCTGCATTTGCAGTTATCTGAACTGCAAGATCCCTCACACGGCTAGGTAGTGAATCAGGTAATTGTGTGTATCGTTCAATAAACCCTTCAGGGACATTAGAAAACTTTTGCTCCTTCCTCATTTCATTAAGGGGATATGAAGGGAGTTCATAACCAACTTCATAGGTCATAAACTCCGCCCGTGAACCCTCATCTTCCTGGAAAGGAGTAATTAATTCGGTATTTCGATTAAAATAAAAACCCATATTGTTATCCGTTTGAACAGATGTTAAGCCAAGGGGATACATCACATGGAGATGGCGATAGCTTTTATCAATGGTTATTGTCGATTCCAGACTTTTCGTCTCTACTCTATCATCAGTCCAATTTAATTCATCAAATTTTAGTTCCTCTAGGCTTGCTTCTGGGTCAGATACCTCCCACCCTTTCCCAGTGTAAACGTCTTTCGTTTCAATCCGCCAATAATGTCGATCTGTTGATACATGTGTAAAAACCTCTGTATCGTCCCCGATAAAACCTCCACCAAGCTTCTCATCATTTTGGCTGTAACCAATTTTCTTCAAACCACCTTCATCTTCATCCTCGCGCCCAATAGCTGTAATATATGGAACGGGATCTGGCCATTGCGGCGAAGCCTTCGGTGCTAAAAACGCTAGAAACATTGACAGGAAAATGAAGGCAAATAGTGGTAATATCCAACGGAAGGATGCCATTCCCTTCACTTTTAAGTTTTCTATCTTTTTTAAACGATCAAAATAAAGCAAACCAAGCATAAAAAATCCAATTAATACAATTCGTACAATTGCGAATGTGGCATCATATGGTGTAAAAGTATCTAAAACAGTAATATACAGAAGCGTTAACACAAAGAAAACAAATATACGTTTTTGAAATAGAATCCAATAATGAATCAAGTAAACTAGTAACCATAATAAAATAAAAAACAAGAATGATCTAAATGAAGGAGTCATAGTTTCCCAGTCAGCACCTGGAATTAAACTGATATTAAACATAATATCCTGAACTAGCTCTTTTACCCAAAGGAAACTAAAAAACACACCTTCGAAATAGAGACCGTGTAGCATAAATAAAATGATAATTATCTTGACTGGAAAAGTAACATACCAACGAGATTTAAAGAAAATAAGTAAGAAACTTATTCCGATAAAGAAAACAAAAATAAACGTATTTGCAGTATCTGTAAATTCTTGAAGTGGTCTTAGCCACTCCCATAACAGCATAAACGCAAATAAGTAATAGACGAAGGCAGTTGCTTTCCCATCATGAGAAATTTGAGTTGTCACGAGCTTTTCACCTCTTTAAACCCTTTATTAGTAGCTAAACTACTAACAACTTTCACTTCAATATGATGCTTTTTCAATCGCTCGATTAAAACAGTCTCTTCTTTTGAGATTTCTTCATGACCTTTTTTAATCATGAACAGTATATACTTTTGCTGCTGTTTCACAAGATATTCGAGTTTACGTACAAAATCTACTGATAGATGGCTAGAAACAATGATATTTGTAACTTGCTTCATTTCCGTTTTCAATAGATCGTTTTGTAAAATAGTTGATAAAGGTTCGTTACTATCACAATCAACTTTTGCAAGATGATACAAAAGTTCCCTACTATGCTGCTCATCAGCATGTAATTGAAAAATATTTTTACTTTTCCCAATTGAAACAAGACCAACACGAGCCCCACTTCTAATAATTGCCCGTATTAAAGAAGCTGTATACGTAATCATCGATTCAAACATAACCGACTTTGTACGATCCAAAATGATGACAACATCATGACTTTGCATCTGTTCAAATTCCTTTGTCATGATTGAGTCTCTTCTCGCAGTAGCTTTCCAATCAATCCAAGCAAACTTATCCCCGGGCTGATACTCCCTTACGCCAACTGCCATCGTCGAATCCTGCCAGTATTTCGCTAAACTAGAGGCAGATCCTTGTTCAAATTGCCTTTGATTTGGATGATAGACTAAACTTACTATTGAGGGGTAAACGAGAAAATAATTCTCCACCTCAAAGAACACCTCTTTTTCAATCATTCCAAAGAGATCTCCCGTTCTAATACGAATCGTGGAAAAATGGTGCTCTCCCCGAGGCATTTGATTTAAAACATAGCTAAAAGAAATTCTTCTTTTAAACCATGGAAAAAAGAGTTTTTTTGGTCCTTCCACCATTTCACTAGCCTGGAGCTTTTCAGAAAGTTCATCCTCAACTAACAGATAAAATAAAGGAAATGGTAATTTTCTTTTTATCGTAATTGTACTAATTAGTGTTTGACCAACAGTAAATTGCTCTTGATTGACGGTTCTAGTAACTTTGAATCCACGAACAGGATATAACATTAACAAAAGTGAGTAAATCGCAAAGGGTAAAAAACTATAGAAGAGAAACCAGCTAACAAATCCACCTTGAAACATCGCATAGCTAAATGCTGCTAATGTGAGAAATATGAGGGAAACAAGCTTCCAACCTGTACTAAATTTCTTGAAGGAATTCAACATTAACGACTTAACGACCTTTGCACCGGCACAGTTGTCCTAATGATAATATCACTTACGATTTCTTCAGCAGTTTTCCCCTCAAATTTTGCTTCTGATCTTAAAATAATCCGATGTGGTAACACATACTGTGCTAAAAATTGAATATCATCTGGAATGATATAATCTCTTCCAGTAATAAAAGCATACGCTTGAGCTGCCTTCATTAGTGCAATTGAAGCACGAGGACTAGCTCCTAAATAAATGGATGGATGCTTTCTTGTTTTTCCAGTAATATCTATTATATAATTCTTAATCGTTTCATCTACGAACACATGCTGAATTTCGTTTTGAAGTTCAACTAATTCCTCTTTTGTAATGACACTATCAATTTTATGAATTGGTCTTTCTTTTTCCGCTAGTGTCAGTACTTCAAATTCTTCCGACTTGGATGGGTAACCCATTCTTAGCTTAAACAAAAATCGATCAAGCTGTGCCTCAGGTAATGGATACGTTCCCTCGTAATCTACTGGGTTTTGTGTTGCCATAACAAAAAACGGCTTAGCAAGCACTCTTGTTATACCATCAACCGTGATACTCCCCTCTTCCATCCCTTCAAGTAAGGCAGATTGCGTTTTTGGCGATGTACGATTGATTTCATCTGCCAAAATCACATTACCAAAAATTGGACCCTCCCGAAACTCGAACCTTAATTCCTTAGGATTATAAATCGACACACCTGTTACATCTGACGGGAGTAAATCTGGAGTAAACTGAATTCGTTTAAATTCTACCCCTACCGATTTTGCAAGTGCACGAACCATCATCGTTTTTCCTACACCAGGCACATCTTCAAGTAAAACATGACCATTTGCGAGTAACGCCACAAGACTTAATACACTAACATCCCTCTTTCCAATCATAACGTTTTCAATATTTTCAATAACTCGTCTGAGTTTTGGATGCATTTCTTCAATATGAGACATGATTTTCCTCCTAGGATGAGTATCTACCTTACTTCCTATTATAGTATTCTGAGAAACTTATCAAAACCCTTTTGCAATTTACAATACTTTCTAATTTTTAAAATAAAATAAAATAAGGCTTCTCAAAGTTCAGTAAACTGTTGAGAAACCTAGTTAGTGCATTAGCGATATTCATTTATTTTCCAAACTAAGGATGTACATTAACTACCTAGTGAACACTTATTAGAAATTTGTTTTTGTTTATGTTTTATAAATCAATTATTTTGTTAGTTGATTTCGATCTTCAATCTGTGGTGGTTCTTCCATCCAGCCATTTTTGATCATAATTTTCCCACCATCTTGAGCGAAAGTGAAAATATCTTTCGCAATAAAGGCCATTTTTGTCGGTAAGTCACTTCGTAAACTAAATGCACCGCCTAATGCATTACTCCCGAGACCAAATGAAGCTAATAAACTGGTGTTATACATCATCAATTTATCAGAAAATGGTGCTGTTTTTGATGTTGTTGCTTTTCCTGCATGAGTAGCTGGGGGTTCAATAAAGCTTTCGCGTAAAAATTCACCTAGATCGATTTCAATTTTTTTTGATAATTTCATTCCTTTTGCCAGAAAGTCTTGGACCTCTTGATCAGAAGCAACTTGAGCAAAGCCAATCATTAATTGCATCCCTACAAGGTTTGTTTCAACAGCATGATGGATAAGAGAAACTTCAACCGTATTTAAAGATCTCTTTTCACTAAACCATAACCCACCCATATAATTTTTATCTTGTACAAAATTAACCTCTTTTGGCATTGTTACAAAAGGCGGACGTGCCAGAACCCCTTTTTCTAATAGGAATTGTGTTGCTTGGCTGTTCATCGCTTGGGATTCCGACGTCAAACTTATAAAAAAATCTTCAATATCTTTTCGATAGGACATACCTGTAAAAAGTGCATAAAGACTCATTTCCACTTTAGTCATCATATGCAAATACATGATATCGAACATGTAATCATACAACTTCGGAACACCATTATGTACATCGCTTGCTGTAAAACCAATAGGAACAACTGCGCCTTCTTGTTGTAAAATACTTGTAATCATCTCTATATTATTTAAAGCACTATTATAATGCGATTGTAAAAGCTGCTTTTCTTCATCTGAGGCATGCTCTATAAAATGCTCCAATACTCTGACGATCATGGTTTTTTCTTGATAAGCCATCCATAGGTTAGCTAATTCAGATGAAGTGATAGGCGCTGACCTTGAAGTCATATTAAAACCTCCTAGTTTTTTCTTAATGTAACCATTGAGATCAATTTTATGAATCAATATTTTCGCCCAACGTCACAAACTTCCTAGAAGATTAAAATGATAATAAAAATATGTATAATAGAAGTTGATCACATTAGTAATGAAAAGTGTTTCCATCTTTCACTAAAAAAATGCCTATGATCAAAAGTATGAGCAATTTTTATAATAGAGATTTTAAAAATTTTGTATTATTCTCTTATAAATCCCCTTCATTACTTTTGATACATAGAACTTTCCACCTCTTTAATACTCGGCAGTGCTTCAATTGCTCCTATTTTTGTACAAACGAGAGCTCCAATCTTATTCGCATAAGACACAATATCACGTAGCTGCTCAAAATCTTTATAAATAGATTTAATATGCTCAGTTTTTGCTAACCTAAATAAGGTCGCACCGACAAAAGCGTCTCCTGCTCCTGTAGAATCAATTGATGTAACAGGAATGCTTTCTACAATTTCATTTCTATTGCCATTAGACAGCAGTGTTCCTCTTTTACCTAGGGTAACAGCTATAATCTCTGCTCCAAGTGCATGAAGGATATTAACACCTTCTTCATAATCTTTAGTACCTGTGATTATCTCCAGCTCCTCATCACTTACCTTAACAAAGTCACTTAAAGCAATTGCCTTTTTAGCGAATGTGACAAACACATGGGATCTCCCCGCCCATAAATCGCCTCGATAGTTAGGATCAAAAGATATAAATTGCCCCTCATCTTTCGCATTAGAAATGAGATTTAAATAGGTTGTACAAAATGGATTTGATAACATAGCCGTAGCCGAACCAAAATGGAGAATCTTAGATTGACTTACTTTATCCTGATCAATATCACCTAATGTTAACAATGCATCTGCTCCCCTATGGAATACAAAGTCACGATCTCCATTTTTCTTTAATGAAACAAAAGCTAGTGTAGTTGTTGCTTTCTCATCCATAACAAGCATAGAGGTATCTACGTTTACAGCTTCTAATGTTTGTTTCAAGAAATAGCCAAAGGGATCCTTACCTACTTTTCCGCTAAAGGAGGCGTCTCCTCCTAATTTTGCAATAGCAGCTGAAACATTGGCCGGTGCACCACCAGCACTTTTTAAAAATTGGCTTCCCTCTATTAAATCAACGTCAATATCAGTACAAAAGAAATCCATTAATAACTCTCCAACACATACAACTGAAAGACTTTCACTACTATTTTGCACATATATCACACTCTTTTACTTAATCTAAATTTATGTTAGTCCAAGAAAGATTTACATCACTAGTTAATGAATGAATAACGATATTCACTCCTAGTTAGACCTTTGCTCCAACTCTGAAATCATTTTTTTATATCCCTTTTCAGTTATAGGATAGAAGCAAATAATTACAATCGAAAGTAAAATAAAAAGTCCAGGTATCAATGCATTCATATTTTTAATAGCGTTTAGTGAAGTTACTGTTTGCTCAGCATTAGGAACATATCCTGCTATTCCTAAATAAATGGCAGAGAACGACCCAGCAAGTGCAACTCCTAATTTATTCGTAAAACTCATACTGGAAATCACAACTCCATCTGCCCGAACTCCAGTTTTCCATTCAGCATAATCGACACAATCTGCAATCATCCCCCAAGCAAGCGTATTCAATGGAGTAGTAAAGAATCCCGAAGCAAATAACCAAATTAAAATAAGCGTGATTGAAGAATAGGGAGTAAAATGTAGCCCGACGTACGAAACAAGAGAGATAGCAGCCGAGATAATCATCACGTTCTTTCTACCCCATTTTTCAGAAATTACAGGGATAAATACGTTACTAATTAACGCTGCACCAAAGAATAGAACGGTTCCAAAAAACACCAATTCCTTTTGATCAACATTGTACGTAAAGTAGTAAACCATTGTACTGAGCTTAATATTAAATCCAATAGCGAACGCTAAAAATGATGAAGCTAGAATTAACAAAGGCTTGTTTTTAATTAAAACAGATAAAGTCATTTTCATTCCATGTTTCTTGCTCATTTTAGGAACGATCCGCTCTCGTACTGTAATAAAGCTAAAGAGATTCAAAACGATACTTACAATAGCGTAGACTAGAGCAGTCATCTGAAATCCAAGTGCTTGGTTCTCGCCACCTAGAGCTGTTGCTAGTGGTGTTGCACACGCAATGGAAAGGAGGATCCCAATATAAACCAATATCATTCGAGTGGTAGTTAATACTGTTCTTTCCTGCACATCGTTCGTAATCCGTCCTGTTAAGCTGTTAACTGGAATCGTTTGCATACTAAAGGACATGCCGAGTAAAATATAAGTAATGTACGCATAGATAATGTTTCCAGTTGGTCCAAATTGAGGAGTGGTAAAACACAAGAAAGTGAATAATGCAAAAGGAAGTGAAACCCACAACAAATATGGCCTTGCTCTCCCCCACCTAGTGTTGGTTTTATCTAAAATGACACCCATGATAGGATCAAAAATAGCATCTAAAACCCTTACTACCAAGAATAAGGTTGCGATAACCGCGGGATGAATACCACCGACATCTGTATAATAGAATAGTAGATATGCATTAACAAATTGGAAAACAATATTATACGACATATCACCAAGTCCATATCCAATTCGTTCTAACCAGGATAAACTAGCTCTAGAGTTGGTTTTATTTTTGTCTTTAGACTTCGTTACTACTAATTGTTCTGCTTCTATCATCGTTTATACCTCCAGAATCCGGTTTCAATAATAAGTGTTATTGGAAGTATTCAAGTCTATAATGGAATTGTGAACAAAAATCAATGTCATCAATTCCTCTTCCTATAATAGAACTCATCTACAACACAAACGGATTGATTTAGTTATTAGTTATTCTTCTATCGATATCAAATCCGCTCCAAGAGAGTTAAACCGCTTTCTAATGTTAGAGATTTACTCTAGTTTCTTTTAATTGGTGGGGGTATGAAGAATAGCCCCCTAGTTTATAGATTTATTCATCCTTATCTCAGTATTAGTCATTTGGATTTACAATAACTTTTAAACACTCATTCTTAAAATTGAGTGCACGTTCCATTGCTTCGCGAGTGTCTGCTAACGAATATCTATCCGTCACAAGATGCTTAGTGTCAACGATACCAGAAGCGAGGAAATTAATCCCTTTTGGGTATGTGTTAGCATACCGAAAGATGCCATAAATATCTATCTCATTGTCCGCGATGAGTGGTACATTAAGCGGGATTTCATTCTGAGCAGGTAGCCCCACAATAGCAAGCTTTCCACCACGACGAACGGAAGCTAACGCGGATTGAAGCGCTACTGGATTTCCAGCTGTTTCCCAAGCAACATCAACTCCTATACCATTTGTGATGTTTTTGATTTCAATAAGTGGATCCTGTTCCCGAATATTAATAACATGAGTTGCACCCATTTGTTTTGCAGCCTCAAGCCGTAATGGCTCCAAGTCAGTCACAATGATTTTGCTTGCTCCAAACGCTTTGGCTGCTGCAACAGCCGTTAGACCAACCGGGCCCATTCCCATAATCGCAATTGTTGATCCCGGTTGAAGCTTCGTTCTCATTGCTGCATGAATCCCAACAGAAAAGGGCTCTATTAGGGCAGCATCTTCATAGGTAAGATTATCAGGGATTGAAAAGACAAAGTCTTGTCGCATTTTTATATATTGTACAAACGCGCCGTCAACTGGTGGTGTTGCCAAAAACTCCACATCTGGACAAAGGTTATAACGTCCCTCTTTGCACGCTTCACAGTGTCCGCAGGTTACACCTGGTTCAACAGCAACGCGATCGCCGATTTTAAAGTTATTAACAGAAGATCCAACCGCAGCTATCTCTCCTGAGCACTCATGGCCAAGGATAATTGGTTTCTCCACTACGTATTTACCAATTCTACCATGGGTATAATAATGTAAATCCGAACCACATATGCCAACTGCCATCACCTTAATCAAAACTTCATTATGATCGATTTGGGGTACAGGCAATGTTTCAATACTAATTTCTCTTGTGCTGTGCATAACAGCTGCTTTCATGGTTTTAGGTACTGTGTTATTCATCTGTAATTTCCTTTCTTTTATAAAATTTCTATAATACTGTAATAAAACGCTTTAATTAGAATTAATTTTTATTCGAAGTATTCCGATGTAAGTGTATACATTTCAGAATATCCCCTGTCACAAACTAATTCTACATTCTCACCTGAAGGTTCAGTAGCTTTTTATACTGTATAAAAGTACAGTTACACTGTACTTTTTTGATTTTTCATATACAAATAGACATGAATTGATAAAATAAAGAGTAAAGGAGGTGTGTAGATTATGGCAGAACTTGAAGACCAGAAAAAGTTTGCAGAATTGTTATCATCTGGTGTGAAGTCATTAAAGCTCCATCCTGAATATAAGATCAGCAGGATAAAAAACGAAAAAATTTCAGCATTACAATCTTATTTAGATAAAATCGCTGCTTATCTGGGGGTATCTTCTAACACCATTAAAAGCTGGCTAGGGCAAATGGGCCAAAAATATATTCCTGGGCGGATTGACGACGGAAAACTATTCGGCATTATCTGGATCATTCTTGAAAAAAGTGACATGAATATACAGTGGTTTACAAAAATACTGGAGACGACTACCATCCCTGTCATAAAACCTGCATTACCTGTGTGGGTAGCTTCATGCCTTAAAAAAGCGAAAACGTTACAAAATGATAAGACCTTCGGTGCACCGCTTGATGAAGATATTGAGATCGTCATGAAACGATTGTTTGATATGTCAAATTATGAAAATAGTACAAGTAAGGAACAACCATTGATACATAACTTACCAACACGTTGGTCAGGGAACTTCATCGGACGGAAATTTGACTTGGAGGCTATCCAGCAGTGGATGCTTTCTCCCTCCCCAGTATGTTTAATTACCGGATGGGCTGGAATGGGAAAAACGACGATAGCACTTGAAGTAGCATACTCCTGTACTGGGAATCCCTTTGGAGAATCTATTCGTGCCGACGTAGGTTGGCCAACATTTAGTTGTATCATTTGGGTCAGTGCTGATTGGAAAGGGATAACCTTTAGCGATTTCTTAAATACAATCGCCTATCAGCTTGGACGCGTTGAACAAATAGATAAATCGATTAATGAAAAACGTTTTGTTGTACGTAATGCATTAGCAAATTACTCTAGGGAAGAACCAGTATTGCTCATTGTAGACAGCATTGATACTGCTGATCGCGAAATTCACGAATTCATTACCAACCTACCTCAAGGTGTAAAAGTAATCCTAACATCTCGTGAGAACTTAAACCAAAAATATAGAGAAGTTTTTCAGGAAATGGCTACCATTCAACTAATGGGTCTTGAAAAAGCTGAAGCACTTGATTTTCTATCCTACGAAGTGCATCGTTATTTAAAAACGTGTAATTCTCCAAACAAACGAGAAAAGATGGAACAGTTATTGAATATCTCCCCTGAAATTCAGCACCAGCTAATTTTGGCGACTGCCGGTAATCCTAAAGCTATGGCGCTTAGCATTGCCTACATTGCAGATGATGACATTCCTGCAAAACAACTTATTCGGGATCTAGGTAAAGCTGGCTACTCACTGTTAGAATTATTTGATTTCCTTTTCGGACGAACATGGAATCGATGTGATGAAGATACCCGACGTCTATGGCAAGTGCTGTGCTTTTTTAGTAAACCTCCTGATGAAGAGAGTTGGGCTGCAGCCGCGGGATTAGATGCTCGGAATTTTCGTTATGCTGTTGAACAGATGCGGACCTATGCACTGATTCAACCAGAGCGTATAGAGGGAAAAATACATTATTTTGGACATCAAACCGTTGTTGCATATGGCGAACAACACCTGTCCGAAAATCAAGAGTTTAAGAAGGAAGCACGCAATCGATGGGGACAATATTATATCAACTATTTAGAAACTCATTTAAAACGAGAGCAACCAAATTCTATTTATTGGAGTTATTTGCTTGGTCGAGATTTGGAGCAAATGAAAAAAGAATGGCCAAACATACTTAAGGTCATAAAGTGGGCAAGTGAAACTGGACAAACGGAGCTATTAATTGAACTGGTAACCCGTATTAGTCACTTTTTAAGCCGGATTAACTTGCCGTTACGGATCGAATTTGGACTTAAAGCTGCTGATTACGCCAATCAATTGGGTAAAAATACGCTAGAAGCCTTTTTTAGAATTGACACAGTAGGCTGGGCACTTATGGAGGTTAATGACTCGGATGGAGCCCTACTTCAAATAGAAAGTGGGCTTAAGATACTAGAGCAATTGAATTCGCACCACACGGATGTCTACGATTTAAAGGTTTGGGGACTCGCATTAAAATCGAAACTGTTTTTAAAAGTAGGCAATTCAGAGAAAGCAGAAGCTATTCTAGAGGAAGTAAAAAATATATCGACTACCCCGATTATTCAACATAGAGTTTTATTAGTTCGTGGAGACCTTTGCTTGTTGCGTAGAAAAGATGAAGAGGCAATCCAATTATACGAAGCGGCCAATGAAATCAGCACAATGTATGGCGGCGAAAAAACCATTGAAGCATATTTTAATCTAGGTATCGCATATGTGAATTGTAACGAATTTGAGAAAGCAGAAGCCACTTTTAATCATATTCTTTATGACAAAAATAAAGCGAATCAGATTGAGTTAATCTATTATCATTATGGAATTGCCCTATTGTTATCACGCAAAGGAGATTATACAAAAGCACAAAAATCAAATCAAAAGGCTATCAACCTTATCGATTCATGGGAACCAACCATTAGTATTCGAAAAGAAGTGGAACTGCTTAATGAGTTCATTGAAAATAGTTAAATAGAAGCCATAATTATAGCATTTTTAGGCGATTCTTTATGGTTTTAGCTCTTAAAATCAAATTTAGTTTTAACAACTTTCAAGGCATGAGTTCAATATCGGAATAGACTCATGCTTTTTTATATTTACAATAAAAGAGATTTAGTGTGTTTAGATAATATAATTTTTAATACTACCATTGAAGATTTATAGGTTAACTCCTGAAAAATCCCCACCCAACACTATTTTTTCACCTTTAAGAATGGATGACTTTGTAATGAGATACGGGCAGAACCTGTATAATTCACTAGCCAAACTCCTAAAAGCACTAAAATGATTCCGATCAATGTAATAGCATTCAAATCTTCGTTTAAAAATAGTATTCCTGACAGAGTACCAACTACGGGTACAATTAGCAAAGAAATTGATGCTTTACTGGCTTCCATTTTAGAAAGAATATGAGACCATATAACAAAAGCTAATGCAGAGGCCAAAATTCCGGAATATAAAAGGTATACTACAGCCATAAGACTCCAATGTGACTGGCCATGTTCAAAACTAATCGAATACATAAACAAGCCAATAGCTCCCGCTCCCATTTGCCATGTAGTAAATTGAACAGTGTCACAGCCTTGCAATTTCTTTTTGAATATTAAACTTGATAGCGCCCATGTTACTGCAGAGCTTAACGCAAGAATGGGAGCCCATATATTTCCTCCAAACTGAATATCCATTGCTAAAAACAACCCTACTATTCCAATCGAGATTCCAATGATTTTACTTACAGTCAATTTTTCTCCAGGAATGAAATAATGTGCCATAAGTGAAAGAAACAATGGCATACTATAGGTTAAAACAGAAGTAAGCCCCGCGCTTATATAATTTAATGAAATTTGGATAGCAATGTTAAAATAAGTTGTCTGCAGAAAGCCGCAGAGAATATACCATTTAAGTTCCCGTTTACCTGGCAGCGGGATTTTTTTAATATAGGTTAACCCAAAAAGTACAATTGCCCCAAGCAAAAACCGAAAGGCTGCAAACAAAACAGGTGGGAACACATCATTGCCCAGTTTCATAATTACAAAATTAAAACCCCAAATAATACATAAAAAAAGCATCAATCCATTCATTCATGATTCTCCCCGTGTCTTTAGTACAATATATCTAACGATAATAAAAAATTCAAATTTGACAATTTTCCATTTTAGATACAACTCTATTCAAAATATTTTAGAACTTTCTGTTTATTAGGATTTAAACTATCTACACTCAGAAGCAAATTTTCTTCACACTTAAGTACACCTAATTATATATAACAATTTATGTTAAAATAAATGATACTTTCAAACTCTCAAAGGGTAGAGAGCAATCAATTGAGTAATGATTTACTCTCTACCTTCTAATTTACAAATCAGGTAAAGCTTAGGAGTGTATTTAGTCATGAACAAAAAAGACATAGCGCAGATTCGAAAACAATTCAAAATAAATAATGATTTACTCAAGATCTCCGAAATTTTTAATGTATATATTATGAAGGAATCAAGTGACATTTATCATCACCAAAGTCAACCTTTTGAAATGCTTGACCAAGATCAACAAGAGTTATTTTTGAATAACTTTAAAAAATTACTTGCCGGCCAATTGGATGAAAAGCTCTTTGAATTAAAATTTCAACGTGATGCTGAAAATAACAGTCAGCTAATTTTGCATCAAGGATTACTCAGCGATTTGGACGGTTGGAAAGAGCAAATGTTAAAAATTGTAGGAAAAATGCTTGTAAATCAACAATACGAGATGGATATTGTCATTACATTCATTCGTGGTGAATATTTAAAGCCAACAAAACGAAAAAATGAAGAGGCTGAGATAAGTGAACGAGATACCGTTTACTCCCATCCATTCATTCTGTGCAGTCTAAATAATACACAAGAACCAAAAAAAGAATTGCTTTTTGACTATGTCGAGAGAGAGTTCAAGTACAGTTTTGTTGTCGACCCAATTATTAACCTTAATGCTCCAATCGCCGGTTTTCTATTTCCTTGTTTTACCGATAATGTAGCAGATGTCAACCACATTCTGTATTCATCTGGAAAGGTACATGAGCCGGATCACCAATTCATCGAGGAAGTTTTAAATGGCGAAGAAACAATGACTGCAAAAGATGACAAAATTGTTTTTGAGGAAATTATTAAAGAAGCAACAGGAGATCAATTAAATACATCTACTCTTTCTAATGTGTATGAAGAGATTAACCGTATGATAGAAGAAAATGAAGAAGAAGAACAACCAAAATTAGACTCCAAAGACATTGAACGTGTTTTAAAGATAAGCGGCCTTGAAGATATAAATGGGGAAAAGGTAGAAACAGCCTTCCAAAAAGTAATTGATGATGACAAATATGAGTTAAAAGCAAGTAGCGTCATCCCGAAGTATACTTCAAAATCAATTAAAATCAACACGAAAATAGCGAATATTTCTATAAGTCCACAAGATTTAAGATACGTCAAACAAGTTAATTTAAGTGGTAAACGCTACCTCATGATTGAAGTAGAAGAAGATACAGTCATCGAAGGCTTTACAATGATTCCAGAAGCTTTTGGTGGGAACTAAATAAACAAGAAAAGTTGGTTATATTTAATACTAACATAGGAATGGCCACGGTTCTGAAGCTTCTTCACTTGGTTAAAGGAAGTATCTTCAGAACTCTTTTATGAGCAAAAAAAATACTTAAAACAAATTTTCTTCTAATGATTGATTTTTTTAAAAATTATCAGATACTTACCTCACAGAGAATTATTTTCACAAGTTTATAAAATTAAGTAAAAAAAACGATGAACGATCTAAAATCCATAAATAGCAACAGAACTGACAAATTGGCTAATAATTAAGTTCGATCATATGCTTTTGGAGGTGATTCCATCCATCCCTTTTCAATTAAAATATTTGCACCATCATCAACAAATAATCCAATGTTTATGAGAGTTCTTCCATATAACATTGCTAAATCTCTTCTTCCATTTACCGCTAGTGAATTTCCAAACGACCTTATTTTCATGGAGAACATGTCAACCTTATGAAATAACATTATTTTATCGGAAAAAGGTGGATATGTAGACGTTGTGACTAAATGGTCGATAAATGACGGTGATAATAGGTTTTCTTTATGAAATTTTTCCATATATTGCTTAACTGCTTTATCAGTCATCTCTAAACCTCGTTTAAACAAAGCCTTTATCTTTTCATCCTTAACGATCTGATAAAATCCCAATAATAACGCCTTACTTGTTGTGTTATTTTCAATATTATCATAAAGATGAGTAATTTCTAATGCATGTAATGGTCGGACATCACCAACAAAACCCTTTAAGTAATTCTGTTTTTGAATATAATCAGTTCCTTCAGGTGTTGGTATAATAGGAGGTTTTGAAATTAATTTCTTTTCAGATAAAACATTATTTATCTGCCCCAAGAAGATAGTTGTGGATTGCATACAATAAACAAAAAATTCTCTTATATCTTCCCTCATTACTAATGGGATTGCCACGGCGTAAATGCTAAGCCCTGCCTTAGCTGCATATTTCAAATAGTGTACATAAAATACATCTTCGTATAAACGTGGGGCACCTAGATTTACATCATCATTAGTGAATCCTACAGGTATTGGGAAATTACCTTTTTTTAAAAAAACCTCTATCCTCTGTATAAAATCCTTACTTAATGCTATACCATTTTCCAATAGCGTCTTAATATATTCATCATCACAATGTCGAAGAAAATAACTTAGGATTTGAATTGACATGCTGTTTCCATTATAAGTAGCCCAAAGTTTACCCATTTCAACTGATGTTAAAGATTGAGATTCATCTAATTCTTTTGTGCTTAAATTAATGGGTTTTAAAATATCCATTGGATTTAAATCCATCAGTAATCCCCTTTCACGCATTTTTGTTTAGGATTACCGTTAAGATTTAATTTTATGTAAAGTGATATGTTACATTGAATATCTACGCTCATATGACCGCCAAAATGAAAAAAAGGCCTCCCACCAGTTGTAAACTGATGAAAGACCTTCTCTGATATGGTGATTTTCGAGAAAAAAGTGAGCATTTTTTGCCTACCTATGGGCAAAATTATGATTTTATTCTTAAAAATCCCTATATGTCAAGGCTTTATGATGTTTATTACATCATAAAGCCCGTAAGATGAGAGTGTGTAATACTTTTAACTTCATGTTCTAAAATTGCGGTATAATAATGTTTTACAAGTTTATGTCTGTAAGATCTATAACCTGATGTTACTTTTTTGATTTAGGAAGTAGTCTATCGTTTAGAAAAAAGCATTTACTTGACAAGTTCACCTGTTGGCTCAAATGCCTTACATCATGCCGCACATTCATCAAGATATTTAATAAAGGAAAATACATTTATAGAATCATTGATATTATAGGTTTTTCATCTTTCACTTAAAATATTTCAAAACTGAAGAAAAAAAGGCGATGAGCAAAATCATGAGCATTTTTTTTGATCATTTGGTAGGTCTTTTCCCACCCTTTTAAAACACATTAAAAGTTATTTTATTTTCCTTTAATTTACTAATTATTTTTAGATCTCCTTGTTTATAAAATGAAAAGGTATAAATCACTTATTTTTTTAAACAATTAAACCTTTCGATATTTATGACATTCAGAACTCACTTATTAATATATTCATTCACAAACCCTTTCTTATTAAAAGCAAGTAAACGATTGAATTTGTCGTAGGTCTATTCCAAAATACACCCATCTAAATCCAGTCCAACGATAGCCTGCGACAGAGTTTCGACCAACAAATGTTGGATAAAACCAAAATTGTTCAAAACCTCTCATCCATACATACGTGTATCTGAATAAACATCCTGCAATACCACCTGGGTCAACTGCATATGCTTCTACTTGTTGTTGAGGAAGAAAAGATGGCGGTGGTGAAGTTGGTGGTCCTGCCGTTGAACCTTGACTAGGTGGTGCATGCGGAGATGGAAACCCACCAAATTGTCTTTCATCAGGGTTTGCAAAGTAATAATTCTCAGCTTGGAATGGAGTTGAATATAAATAAGCTTCTTGAATATTCGGATAATTATAATACAGATTTATATGACTAGGATACATAAAATGAGCTCCTTTTCTTTTTAATCTCACATCATCATATTCTTTAGTCATTTACCCATCAACTTGTACTCTAAGAAATGTGTGTTTACCTATAAAATAGTTGTTTCTTGGAAAAGATCCTTGCAGACCTCACAAATTAATAGCCCTTTCATGGTTTATTAATAATACACATTTTTTCACTTTTGAATCCCCTAAACATAACTATACAAAACATTTTCTTAACTTATGGTGTCATATAGGTATTTACCTGCATATGGTACATAAATTAATTACCAAATGTTTATAAGGGCGGAGTTATTTGTACAGGCAATTTCAAGAACAAACGTATGGTAACTATACTTATTCTGGTAACGTAGTGTTGCTTGACAAGAAGCAAGGTGACGTTATAGGTGACGATATAATTGATTTCGTCTATTTAAAACAAAGAAAAAACGTTGAAACCAGAATCTTCACAGATCATATTACACTAATAATTTGAGATGGGAATTTCAACAATTCATATACGAAATAAAGCAGGATAAATGCTAAGCTCTGTTGAAAAGTGACGCTTGCTTAAGTTCAAATGTGTAAGCAATGGAGGTATTGTATGACAAATTTTTATTCTTTTCAAGGGACTGTCACTATGATTAGTGATTTTTTTACAGGTCAAAATGGTGAAGGAGAAGGCTGTTATAAATTAATATCTGTAGAAAACGGATTGGGAGCATTAGTAAATTTCGTGGTGTCACCCACAACTTACTTTGTAGACCATGTAATGGTGGCAGTAGGAGATCGAGTGACTGGATATTATGACGGAAATGCACCTGCTCTTCTTATCTACCCTCCACAATATCAAGCACTTGTCATGGTAAAAGATAGCCCATATCAGAATGTAAAAGTAGATTATTTTAATAGTGAGTTGGAGAGTAGTGATGGACGATTACGATTAAATATTTCTCCATATACTCAAATAGTATTAACAAATGGGCAACTCTTTTCAAGAACCCCTGCGAACCGAGATCTAATTGTTATTTACGGACCTGCCACAAAAAGTATCCCAGCCCAAACCACACCCTATAGAATAATAGTCTTGTGTTAGGGTTATTATAGAAAATGCCTGTCTGGCATAATTATTCAAATTTAAAAACAAAAAACCTTGTCCATTTGATAGACACAATTGATGAAATGCTCGTGATAATGTTGAAACTCTATATGACCAAGCAAAAAGTAATAAGATTACAAATAGAACCCATGGTGTAGATAAACTAATTAAACTTTACTCGAAATAAAAATAATCGAGACAAAATTGAAGCGGCTATTAAAATTATCGGTAAATGGAAATTCTTGAAATCTCAACACTCTTTTTCTCTTTATAAAGTATATTACATAAGAAACTATAAAAAAACCGATCCTGAATTGGGATCGGATTTTCTCTTTCCATTACTCTTTATGAAGTAAATTCCACATGAGATATGCATAGGTATAACAGTCATATCAACTGGCTATCTTATTTATTATTCACTTTTTTCCAACCTGCCGCAAATTAGCGGAAACACGAACATCTTTGAAATTCATTTTTTTGCCCTAAATATCTGAAAACTAACATCAATGAATTATCAGTCATTATGGTGTTATCCCGTTTCACAAAAACATAATCACTTAAAGTTCCCCAATATTGTTTACAGAAGGTTTTGTATCCCGCTAATTCCTTTGACAACTTATCTGTAATTGGAATAGTATCCTTTCTTCTACTCTTACCAAAAAATAGAAATTGTTTTGTTAATGAAGTCAACATCAGACCATTTAAGATTAATAATCTCACCTCTTCTTATCCCTGTACCAAGAATGGTCACAATAATCATATAATCACGATAAGCAACATAACTTTTATCTCTTTGTTTGATACGTCTGTAAAAGTTCAACATTTGTTTAATTTGCTCATCACTAAAAACATCAATCTTTACATCATCTTTTTGCCTCTTAACTTTTTTCGCAGGATTGTTTTTAATGACTTCACATTCCACCATATAATTCAAAAATGCACGAACTCTTAATAGTTTTGAGTTGATGGTACTCGCTTCGTTACCTTTTTTTGGCAATTTAAAAGATATTGCCTAACATGACTATACGTAATCTCTTCAACATTAACCACTTGATTCTCAATACAATAATCCACAAACTTCCCTAAAAGCATTTCATAATTTTTGATATTCGTCTTGGTCGTATTCTTGAAACGTCTGTCATCCAAAAAGTCTTGATACGCAAATTTTAACAACATAAAAAACCACTCCCTAATTTTTTATAGGAAGTGGTTATTGCTATCGATATAAGTTTTTCACATGACTACTTCACAACTTAAGTGAAATCGGGTGAAAAATAGCATTAACTATTTCTCAGATGTTTGGCTCAAAAGCCTTACATCATGCCGCCCATTCCACCCATACCGCCCATGCCGCTCATATCAGGCATGCCGCCGCCACCTTCTTCAGGTTTGTCAGCAATAACAGCTTCAGTTGTTAAGAACATAGCTGCTACAGAAGCTGCGTTTTGTAACGCAGAACGAGTTACTTTAGTTGGGTCAACGATACCAGCTTCAAACATGTTTACCCACTGGCCGTTTGCAGCGTTGAAGCCAATTCCAACTTCTTCTTTCTTTAAGCGCTCAACAACAACAGACCCTTCAAGTCCTGCATTGTGTGCGATTTGACGAACTGGTTCTTCAAGTGCACGAAGAATGATGTTGATACCTGTTTGAGTATCGCCTTCTTCTTGAAGTGCAGCTACTTTGTTATATACATTTACTAGAGCAGTACCACCACCAGAAACGATACCTTCTTCTACTGCAGCACGAGTAGAGTTTAGAGCATCTTCGATACGTAGTTTACGCTCTTTTAATTCAGTTTCAGTTGCAGCACCAACTTTGATTACTGCTACACCGCCAGCTAGTTTAGCTAAACGTTCTTGTAATTTTTCCTTATCAAATTCAGAAGTAGTTTCTTCTAATTGAGCACGGATTTGGCTTACACGGCCTGCAATTTGTTCAGCTTCTCCAGCACCTTCAACGATTGTTGTATTTTCTTTTGAAACAACAATTTTAGATGCACGGCCTAATTGATCAATATTAGCAGATTTAAGATCTAAACCTAATTCTTCAGTGATAACTTCACCGCCAGTTAAGATCGCAATATCTTCAAGCATTGCTTTACGGCGATCACCGAAGCCAGGTGCTTTTACTGCTACTGCATTGAATGTTCCGCGAAGTTTGTTAACTACTAGAGTAGCTAATGCTTCACCTTCTACATCTTCTGCAATTAATAATAGAGGCTTACCTTGTTGAACAACTTGCTCTAAAACAGGTAAGATTTCTTGAATGTTTGTGATTTTTTTATCAGTGATTAATACGTATGGGTTTTCAAGAACTGCTTCCATTTTATCAGAATCAGTTACCATGTATGGAGATGCATAACCACGGTCAAACTGCATACCTTCTACTACTTCTAATTCAGTAGAGAAACCTTTAGATTCTTCAATTGTGATAACACCGTCGTTACCAACGCGTTCCATTGCTTCTGCGATTAATTGACCTACTTCTTCATCAGCTGAAGAGATTGCAGCAACTTGTGCAATAGATTCTTTACCTTCGATTGGTTTAGAAATCGCTTGTAGCTCTTCTAAAGCAACAGCAACAGCTTTTTCAATTCCCTTACGAACAACCATTGGATTAGCTCCAGCAGTTACGTTCTTTAAGCCTTCACGGATCATTGCTTGAGCTAAAACAGTTGCAGTTGTTGTACCGTCACCAGCAACATCGTTTGTTTTGCTAGCAACTTCAGCAACAAGCTTAGCACCCATGTTTTCGAAAGCATCTTCTAATTCGATTTCTTTCGCAATTGTAACACCATCATTTGTAATTAAAGGAGAACCGTATTTCTTTTCTAATACGACGTTACGTCCTTTAGGTCCTAATGTAACTTTAACAGCATCTGCCAATGCATCAACACCACGAAGCATTGAACGACGAGCATCTTCACTGAATTTAATATCTTTAGCCATTTTTACAAGACCTCCTCAAAGTTTTAAATGTTTTCTATGATATGTGTGCTGTTTCTATTAACCGATAACAGCTAAAATGTCGTTTTCACGTAAAATTAAGTATTCTGTACCTTCATATTTCACTTCAGTACCAGCATATTTTGAGAAGATAATACGATCGCCTTCTGCTACTTCAAGAGCTACTTTTTCTCCACTATCTAATACACGACCTGTACCAACAGCTACTACTTTACCTTCTTGTGGCTTCTCTTTCGCACTATCTGGAAGGACGATACCACTAGCAGTTTTTTCTTCTGATTCAACTAACTCGATAATAACGCGATCACCTAATGGCTTTAACAAGTGAAACAACCTCCTCAAATTCGTTAAAAAATGATTATTTTTCCTTTTTATTAGCACTCGTTGTCCTTGAGTGCTAACACAATTATTATATTATATAAGATCTCTTCTAATTTCAAGTCTGAAGTTAAAATTTTTTTGAAGAACTTGCCTAATAGATTATGTCTAAATTGTAAATTGAATAAACAACTTTTGATTAATTCACCATAGTTATCATACATATGATAATAGGAAGGTATGATACAATAGGGTTTGATTAATTTTGCCCAAGTTCAATTCCTTGATCAGATGTTTCTGTCAAATATCTCATCATTAGTCAAATGAAGGAGGCCTCTATGAAAAAGCATTATTGGTTTATTTTATTAACATATATGCTCATGCAGCTTTCAGGGGTTGCTGGGATCAGATTATTTCATTTTTTAGATATAGGAGCTACACAGGTTGAAAGATTTGCATATTGGACAATCTTTAGCTTTACCCTTGCGTTTATCATTATTCTCTTTTTATTAAGGAAAGAACGTAAGAATGAGAGTTTACTTCGCGGGGAACCTTCATCTGTTGGCGCTTCTGTCGGTTGGGCAATTGGCGGATTCTTATTAGCTATTTTCGCCCAGAGCCTTGCTGCAAACATCGAAATTAATCTATTTGGTGTAGAGCCTGGATCAGAAAACACAGAAATGATTGTTAGTGTCATCGAAGTAACACCATTAGTCATTATTGTTACTTCAATTATCGGACCGATATTAGAAGAGATCATTTTCCGAAAAATAATCTTTGGTGTGTTATATAAAAGGACGAACTTTATCATTGCTGGCCTTATCAGCTCACTTCTTTTTTCGCTTTTGCATGGTGAGCCTCAGCACCTTCTTTTATATGCGTCGATGGGTTTTACCTTTGCCTTTTTATATGTAAAAACAAAGCGGATCATAGTACCTATCTTTGCCCATGTGGCAATGAATACGATGGTAATCATAGTTCAAACTGTATTTCGTGAGGACATTGAAAAAATGATGAAGCAAGTTGAAGACATGCAGCAAGTGCAAGTTATTATTGGAGGCCTTTTAACATGAGAACAAACCCTATATCCATGGGATTCTTTTATTTAACGATGGGGTTGCTGTTTACGTATTTAGCAATTAACAGTGCTGAAAATGGAATTTTTTCTTTTCCGACAATCGTTTTAATTCTAATTGCAACCTTTGATATCGGAGTGGCAATTAGAATGTTTATCCTATCTAGTAAAATCAAAAAAATGAACAAAAAAAAATGAGACTTTATTCAGTCTCATTTTTTGCATTCTCTTCCTCGAACCTTAGCTTCTGAGCTTTCCTATATGTAATTCTGGATACCCAAATACTAATTTCATATAAAATAAACAACGGTATCGAAACCATTAAATGTGATGTTAATTCTGGTGGTGTAATAAGTGCCGCAATGACAAGTAGAACAAAGTAGGCATATTTTCGCACCTGAGATAAGAACATCGGCGTAACAATTCCTAATCTTGTAAGAAACATAATAACTACAGGTAACTGAAACAGCAGCCCAAACGGAACAGTTAGCTGCAATAAAAAAGTAAAATATTCATGAATTCCAATTACTTGATTAACTTCTAGATCATTTGAGATCCTTTCCATAAAATCAACCACAAATGGAAACAAGATAAAATATGAAAAGGAAACCCCGACAAAAAACAACCCTAGTGACATTGGGATATAACTTAAAGTAACGCGCCTTTCTTTCTCGTATAAGCCCGGACTAACGAACGACCATAGCTGATACAAAATAACAGGTGACGTTATGACAAATGCAATAAGAAACGCAAATTGCATGTAAACCATTAATGGATCTGTTAAATTAAACGAATTTAGTGTTAAATTCTTTGCTTCATCTGTTTGCTGTAAATAAACGATAATCGGTCTTGAAAGTAAAAAGCCAGCAATTATAGCTATGAAAAAGAAAACGACAACAATAACAAGTCGTTTTCTAAGCTCTGTTATATGTTCAATGACCGACATTTCATTATTTTTCATATCGGTTTCATCCTATCTTACTTGACTTCGTCCTTCTTTTCTATCTTTTTCACATCATCTTCTTCATCATCTGCTAAACCTTTTGTTGCATTTTTAAATTCACGTAATGAATTACCTACTGCTTTACCAAGATCAGGTAACTTTTTTGGTCCAAAAATAAGTAATGCAACAAATGCAATTAATAATAGGCTTCCGAATCCAAGTGTTGGCATCGAAATCCACCTCCCTGTCTTTATTATTTATCTTCATTAGGATAATGTTTTAAAAAATAAACTAACGACTGAAGCTCAACCGCTAAATCAATATGATGGATCCGTATTTCATCTGGAACATTTAATCTGGCCGGAGTAAAGTTTAAGATCCCTTTAATTCCTTTGACAATAAGTCTGTCAGTAATAGACTGAGCGACAGTTGCAGGTACTGTTAAAATTGCTACAGTTACATCCTCTGGAATAATTTCTTCGAGATGATCTAAATCATAGACAGGAACTCCACCAATTTCTGTTCCAATTTTCTTATTATCAACATCAAATGCAAGTGAAATAACAGTATTATTATTCTTGGTAAAATTATAATGTAAAAAAGCTGTCCCTAAATTACCGACACCTATTAAACATACCTTCGTTGTTTCATCTTGATCTAATGTTTTTCTAAAAAAGGATAACAAATAATTCACATTATAACCATACCCTTTTTTACCTAGCGCACCAAAATATGAGAAATCTCTCCGAATAGTGGCAGAATCTACCTTTACAGCATCACTTAGCTCGGCAGAAGAAACACGCTGCTTGCCAGATGAGTGTAAATTTTTTAAAAACCGGTAATATAAAGGCAAACGCTTAGCAGTTGCCTGCGGAATTTTAGATTGTTCTATATTCACTCTTTATCCCTCACATTCATACAAAACGTGCTATGACGTACCAACGTCACCATCCAAAATGAAGGGAAGAACTGTGTATAACTACAAGCCCAACACCAATATGGCGGCGTGAACGGCGCAACATAATAAATACTATTTATTGCAAGAACTAGTTGCTTTTAACTAAGATGTTTTATCAATCAACTATTTGTTATTCACTAGCTCATTATATCTTCCCTGATGAAATCTCCACTTTTGCCACCAGTTTTTTCTACTAGATAGGTTGGTCCGATAACCATCCCTTTATCCACAGCTTTACACATATCATAAACTGTAAGCGCTGAAATGCTTGCAGAGGTTAACGCTTCCATTTCGACACCTGTACTGCCTTTTGTTTTTACAGTTGAACTTATCAAAAGTATATATGTACTATCACTTTTTTCCCATTCAAACTCAATATCTACACCTTTAATTGGAATAGGATGACACATAGGGATGACATTTGATGTTTGTTTAGCTGCCATTATACCAGCAACCTGTGCAACAGATAATACATCACCTTTTCCAATTTCATGATTGGTGATCTTTTCATATACCTCTTTTGTCACTTGAATGCTTGTCTTTGCACGTGCTGTTCTAACTGTTATTTCTTTTGCAGAGATATCAACCATTTTCGCTCTGCCTTGCTCATTAAAATGGGTAAATTCTGACATATTCATATCTCCTTATACGTAGACTATACACTATTTTTTAAAATCTGTCTGTTTGTTATTGTGACAATTATATGGATAGACCAAAAGCGCAAGCGCCTTGAACAGCCCCGACAAGCATAAGATGATTTAGAATAGAAGGCGTTCTTTGCCTTCAATTCTAAATTAGCTTATGACCTCGAGGGGCTAGGCGCTGGAGCTGGATGTCGTGCGCTTATCCACAGTTTAAGAATTTTATAATTTCCTAAACGAGAACAAAAGCGCAAGCGCCTTGCTAAGAGACGTAGAAAAAGAACACTCCGTCCAACAATATAGATATCTATTGTATCTTTGTTGCCCATAAGTCCCTATTAAGCTAAACTTAAAGCATTAGTAGAGGTGAAAACAATGATATTGTTACAAATAAATCAACTTAGTAAATATTTCGGCGCTGACCCTATTTTATCGAATATTAAGCTAGAAGTACAAACAAGAGACAAAGTTGCCATTGTGGGACGTAATGGGGCTGGAAAATCAACCCTTTTAAAAATAATTGCTGGAGTCATGTCACATGATTCTGGTGATATCATTAAACCAAAAGATGTATCAATCGGCTACTTAGCTCAAGATACGGGATTAGAATCTCAATTATCAATATGGGAAGAAATGAATTTAGTATTTAAAGAGCTTCAGTTAATGGAAAAAGAAATGAGACTTGTTGAGCAAAGAATGGCAACAGTTGACCCTGCCCATGAATCACTTAAATTCGAGAAACTCCTAAAAGAATATGACATCTTACAAGTGAAATTCAAAGAAAATGGTGGCTATCAATATGAAGCTGATATTCGATCTATCCTTCATGGACTCGGATTTAGCGAGTTTGATCCAGGTACTAAAATATCTTCGTTGAGTGGTGGCCAAAAAACCCGCCTCGCACTAGGGAAATTACTATTAACAAGCCCTGACCTTTTAATATTAGATGAACCAACTAACCACTTAGATATTGAAACCTTGACATGGCTTGAACAATACTTGCAAAACTACCCTGGAGCGATTTTAATTGTTTCTCATGATAGATACTTTTTGGATAAAATTGTAACCCAAGTATACGAGATTAGTCGACATACGAGTACAAAATATCTCGGTAATTACAGCAGCTACTTACAGTATAAAGCAGAAAACTACGAAAAAGAGCTTAAAAGCTATGAAAGACAACAGGAAGAAGTAGCTAAGTTAAAAGACTTTATCCAACGTAACCTAGCCCGTGCTTCGACAACTAAGCTCGCACAAAGCAGAAGAAAAAAGTTAGAGAAAATGAATTTAATGAATAGGCCACTTGGTGACGAAAAATCAGCCAACTTTCAATTTGATATTGAAAGACAAAGTGGAAATGATGTCTTAAAGGCTAAAGACATCTCTGTTTCATATGACTCGGTTCATCCTGTCATTTCAAACATATCCTTTTCTATTTCACGTGGTGATAGTATCGCACTAGTTGGCCCAAATGGTATTGGTAAATCTACATTACTCAAATCTATTGTTCAGAAGCTCGACTCATTAACTGGCTCATTTGCCCTTGGCTCCCATGTGCAAATTGGCTATTACGATCAACAGCAGGCAGATTTAACATCTAATAAGCGTGTGCTGGACGAGCTTTGGGATGAATATCCACAGAAGACCGAAAAGGAAATTCGTACAGTTCTAGGAAACTTTCTATTTTCTGGTGACGATGTTTTAAAGTCTGTTTCAACTCTCAGTGGTGGAGAAAAAGCGAGACTTGCTCTATCAAAACTAATGCTTCAAAACGCGAACTTTCTTATTCTGGATGAACCGACAAACCATCTTGATCTAGATAGTAAAGAAATTTTAGAAAACGCATTAATTGATTACCCTGGAACAATTTTATTTGTTTCACATGACCGCTATTTTATCAATAGAATCGCTACAAAAGTATTTGAACTCTCACCTAATAATTTGAGAGAGTACTTAGGAGACTATGATTATTTCCTAACTAAAAAGGAAGAACAATTAGAGCTAGAACGGTTAGAACAGGAGGCTGGGGGAAAATCGGCTTCTCAAAAGGTGATGACAGCACAGCCAGAAGGTAAACTTTCCTATCAACAAGAAAAAGAACAAAAAAAGCTTGAAAGACAGAAGCAACGAAGAATAGAAGAGATCGAGGCTGAGATAGGTCATATAGAGGAACAAATTGAAAAAAATGAAGCTCTTCTCTGTGATCCAAACATCTATCAAAATCATGAAGAAGTACAAAGAATTAACTCTGAGAATGAACTTCTTCAATCAAAGCTAGAAAATTTAATGAATGAATGGGAAGAGTTACACTAAGAAAAGCGGAAGCGGCTTGCTCAGCGACGAGAAACAAGAGCACTCCGTATGAGATAAAGGAAACACGAAGAGCGTTAGCGATTCGATGTTGACTTAGCGTATAAGGAGTGTGAAGTTCACTAGGCGCTAGGCGCTGGAGCTAGACACCAAAACTAAGTATAAAAGTTATACTTCTTTACTTTTTAAAAAAACAGCGAAGCAACTTCGCTGTTTTTTACTTTAAATGTGAGTTACATATATCTTTCGACATATTTTTAACGCATAGATAATAATAGAGAGATCAGTAAGGTTTTCTTTACTTTTATCCACACTATAATTCCTTTATTTCCAACATATCAACAGACTTATACACATTATCCACAAAAAATCTAAAAACTATCCTAGTTATACACAACCTAAACTATGCTGATATGACAGGATTTTTACTCGTTTTACACAATTCTACAAATATCGTGCATATTCTGTGGATAACTTTGTTCATAACTCTCATTTACATATAAAAAAGGTGACTCAATCATACCTTCAGCTCAATATATAGATCAATACAAGGTAAAAGATCTATATATAAGTAAACTAGGAAGGTTATGACCCAATTGAGCCACCTTTTAATATGATGTTAATTCAAGTCCAGGATTCGCATTTAAAGCTAAATCACTTCTAATGCCTTTATCATATAGAATGCTACCAATAGCCGCAATCATTGCTGCATTATCTGTGCAGAGGGACAAAGGTGGAATAATTAATTCTAACCCATCCCTTGAAGAAAACTCTTTTTCTAAAGCTGTACGCAAGCCTTTATTTGCTGCAACACCACCAGCTAGTAACAGTTGTTTTACAGGATATTTATCCACAGCTTGTGATGTTTTTGTCACGAGCACATCAATAACACTTGCTTGAAAACTAGCAGCAACATCTTTAGCTTCCAATGTTATTCCCTTTTGCTTTGCATTGTGCAGCGTATTTATAACTGCTGATTTGAGTCCACTAAAGCTAAAATCAAATGATCCTGCACCTAACCAAGCTCTTGGCAAATCAATTGTTGGTTTTCCCTCATGTGCTAATCGGTCAATATGTGGACCACCAGGATAAGGGAGCCCTAAAGTTCTTGCAACCTTATCATATGCTTCCCCTGCTGCATCATCCAATGTTTCACCGATCACTTCAAAATTAGCATGTTCTTTCATATAAACAAGCTCAGTATGCCCACCTGATACCACTAAAGCTAATAACGGAAACTCTAACTCTTTAATAAGACGATTTGCATAAATATGGCCGGCTATATGATGAACACCTATAAGTGGTATACCATGGGAAAATGCTAATGCTTTTGCGGCATTAATCCCTGTTAATAAGGCACCAACCAGACCTGGTCCTTCAGTTACAGTAATGGCTGATAAGTCATTAAAGTCAAGGTTCGCTTGTTTCATTGCTTCCTCAAAGACAATTGTTAATTGTTCAACATGGTGTCTAGAAGCAATCTCAGGGACTACACCTCCAAATCGCTTATGACTCTCAATTTGTGAGGCTACTACATTTGCTACGATTTCACGACCATTTTTAATAATAGCTACAGCTGTTTCATCACAGCTTGTTTCAACACCTAATATATATTGATCTGTTCGATTCATACTAAATTCACCCACATTACTAAAGCATCTTCTTGATTATCTGTATAATATCTCTTTCTTATTCCACCTGATAAAAACCCGACCTTTTTATATAAAGATTGTGCAATATGATTAGAAACTCTTACCTCTAAGGATAACCGTTTTGCATTCATTTCTTTACTTAACTGGATTGAAAACCTTAGAAGAGCTTCACCAATCTTCATTTTACGATAATCGGGGTGTACTGCTATGTTTGTAATTTGTGCATCATCCATAATCACCCATAAGCCGCAGTAGCCAATTACTTTCCCCTCAAATTCCACTACTAAATACTTTGCAAATAAATTTTGCTCGAGTTCATAAAATAATGACTCTTTCGACCAAGGTGCTGAAAATGAAAGCAATTCGATTTGATAAACCTCTTCAACATCTTCTCTTTGCATCTTTCTTATCGTAAACCTACTATCCAAGTTCTCCACCATCTTACTTTTGCTGTTCTAGCCATTTTGCTTCTGCTTCAGCTAGTCGGATATAATTTGGAACAAGGGAATGGACATCTGACGCTTCTTTTGTTAAGCCAATTAACCCTAGTTCACTTGGTCTCGGGTTATTTAACGTAACTTGTCCAAATTCACCCATATCTCCTAACGTGCTAACAATTGTTTCTTTATGAATCACAACGTCATTACCTACAAATAAAACCCGTTCCTTTTTATCCTCAAGTATTTTTAGCCAATCAGCAAGTAAAAGATTTTGATCGTTTTTAATTGTTACTAATCCTCCATTAGCATATTGATATAAGCCAGTATAAACTTGGCCTCTTCTCGCATCAAATATAGGAGAAATGAATCCATTAAAATATCTTCCGTTTGCTGCTAACACTTCTAGACTAGAGACACCTACTATTGGGATTTTCAAAGACCATGCCATTGTTTTCGCGATTGATACTCCGATACGAACCCCAGTATATGATCCAGGACCAGTAGCTACCACTATTTTATCAAGCTGCTGCGGGGTTACGTCACAATCACTTAGTAACCTATCTATAGCTGGCATTGCACGTACAGAATGGTTCTTTTTCAAATTTGTAATATACTCACCAATTACATTTCCTTCATCGACTAACGCTATTCCGAGCACATAATTGGTCGTATCAATTGCTAATACTTTCATTGCTTAACTCCTTACATATTTCAACATAATGAGAACCATATGGAGTCATCATGATTTTCCTTGTTGAATCATTTACATATAAGATTTTTATATCCAATCGTTCACTTGGTAATTGGTCTTCTATTAGATGTGCCCACTCTACCACTGTAATTCCATTTCCATGAAAATACTCATCAAAGCCTAAATCTTCATCAGCGTCCTCTAAACGATAAACATCCATATGATATAAAGGCAATCTTCCATCTTTATACTCTTTAATAATTGTAAAAGTCGGACTGTTTACATTGCGCTTTATTCCTAAACCTTTTGCTAAACCTTTTGTAAATGTTGTTTTTCCTGCACCTAAATCCCCTTCAAGTGTCACAACATCACTTTTTTTCACCTTTTCAGAAAGGCGCTTTGCAATTTCTAATGTTTCTTCAGAGCTATTTGTACTAAATTCGAATTCTTCCACTCTTACTCACCTTACTTATCTATTGAAGTGGTTGTAACCAGACTTTTCAAGCTTTATCACTTCTTGATTTTCTCTCTTTAGTAAAACGCCAGAATGGCTACAAGTAACCAGGCCAATCTTGGTAATTTTAATCATTTGCTCATCACATGCTTGTTTTAATTCAGTCCATAATTCTATTGAGGTAGTACCAACTAACTCAAAATCCTCACCACCAAAAAGGATCCACTTGTTTATATCATTAAAATTCTTTAATAAGAGCAATTCACTACTAACTGGAAGATCAATTTCATTAATTTCTATTCCTAACTGACTTGCATCAGCAATTTCATGAAGCTCACTTGCTAAACCATCACTAATATCATTTAAAGAAGCTCTTTCCAGTTTTGCGATAAGCCTACCCACTTTAACCTGTGGAATTGGCTTCTTATGACGATTAATAAGATAATTCTTATTCTTTTTATCTTCAATCGCTACTTGGTCTAATAATACAGCTAATCCAGCAGAAGAGTCTCCAATATTCCCTGTAACAAAAACGATATCTCCATCTCTAGCATTACTTCTAAGCGTCAGTACGTTGGGTTCTACTTCACCAATAACCGTAACTGTTATAGTAAGCTTGTCTGCAGTAGAAACCGTATCACCGCCTAATAAATCCATTTGATACATTTCCGCAAGCTCTTGCATTCCCTTAAATATCTCTAAAAGCTCATGTTCTTCCCAACTAGATGGAATAGCAATAGAAACCAAATAATAGATAGGGTTTGCGCCCATTGCTGCAATATCGCTTATATTCACAGCTAACGACTTATAACCAATTTCTCGCGGAGAAGATAAAGTTTTAAGAAAATGTACACCTTCTACCATTGAATCAACACATACTACTTGATTTTTATGAACTGAAGGCTCATAAACAGCAGCATCATCACCAATTGCTACTTTTACATTTTTTTGAAATATTCGATTGGGTTTTATTTTACTAATAAAATCAAATTCATCCATGTCTTTCTCCTAAATTATGAAAAAACCTTAGGAATTGTTTCCTAAGGAATGATCTCTTTTTAGTTTAGCTAATAGTTGTAGTTTATCCAAGTTTTTCACATTCTATCGTATCACATTTATCTTTATGTTGGCATTACAATTTTTTTTGCTCAAAGGTAATTAAAAAAGGACATAAAAAAAACGAAACATCTATGTTTCGTAACAATCAAAAAATGGCGGTCCGGACGGGACTCGAACCCGCGACCTCCTGCGTGACAGGCAGGCATTCTAACCAACTGAACTACCGGACCATTTGGTTGCGGGGACAGGATTTGAACCTGCGACCTTCGGGTTATGAGCCCGACGAGCTACCAGACTGCTCCACCCCGCGATAATAAAAAGTATTTAGTTATTAATTAACTTAAGAAATCACCTGGCAACGTCCTACTCTCACAGGGGGAAACCCCCAACTACCATCGGCGCTGAAGAGCTTAACTTCCGTGTTCGGCATGGGAACGGGTGTGGCCTCTTCGCCATCATTACCAGATAAAATATTAAGTTGAAGGGATATTCCTTCAAAACTAGATAACGATTCACAATTCAATTCACTTAACTGAGTTTACGCTTTTACTTTGTCCAGCTACAGAAGCCAAATCCTACGGTAATTTCACTCTCTCGTACGAAGTCAAAGAACGACTTCTTCTCGATCGCTCCAATTCCCTATGGATTTAAGCGGGCTTCTTCCGCTTTTCTATTTAGGTTAAGTCCTCGATCGATTAGTATCTGTCAGCTCCACACGTCACCGCGCTTCCACCTCAGACCTATCAACCTGATCATCTTTCAGGGATCTTACTAGCTTACGCTATGGGAAATCTCATCTTGAGGGGGGCTTCATGCTTAGATGCTTTCAGCACTTATCCCTTCCGCACATAGCTACCCAGCTATGCCTTTGGCAAGACAACTGGTACACCAGCGGTGCGTCCATCCCGGTCCTCTCGTACTAAGGACAGCTCCTCTCAAATTTCCTACGCCCACGACGGATAGGGACCGAACTGTCTCACGACGTTCTGAACCCAGCTCGCGTACCGCTTTAATGGGCGAACAGCCCAACCCTTGGGACCGACTACAGCCCCAGGATGCGATGAGCCGACATCGAGGTGCCAAACCTCCCCGTCGATGTGGACTCTTGGGGGAGATAAGCCTGTTATCCCCGGGGTAGCTTTTATCCGTTGAGCGATGGCCCTTCCATGCGGAACCACCGGATCACTAAGCCCGACTTTCGTCCCTGCTCGACTTGTAGGTCTCGCAGTCAAGCTCCCTTGTGCCTTTACACTCTACGAATGATTTCCAACCATTCTGAGGGAACCTTTGGGCGCCTCCGTTACATTTTAGGAGGCGACCGCCCCAGTCAAACTGCCCACCTGACACTGTCTCCCAGCCCGATAAGGGCTGTGGGTTAGAATTTCAATACAGCCAGGGTAGTATCCCACCGACGCCTCCACCGAAGCTAGCGCTCCGGCTTCTCAGGCTCCT
>NZ_CP147403.1:422500-580000 GCF_037201795.1 Metabacillus rhizosphaerae
CATATTCGCAAGTGCGCCCACTTCCTACTTTTCACAATATGATAATGACCCGTACGGGATTCGAACCCGTGTTACCGCCGTGAAAGGGCGGTGTCTTAACCGCTTGACCAACGGGCCGAAATATGGCGGAGAAGGAGGGATTTGAACCCTCGCGCCGCTCGCGCGACCTACACCCTTAGCAGGGGCGCCTCTTCAGCCACTTGAGTACTTCCCCATATGGCTCCGCAGGTAGGACTCGAACCTACGACCGATCGGTTAACAGCCGATAGCTCTACCACTGAGCTACTGCGGAATAATTGTTACAGACTTCTTTTATTATATTGAGTAAAGGTTGTCCTGTCAAGACTCCATTTCAATTTAATCTGTAAGTTAGTTGCCATCAGCGACGGCTTTTATAATTTATCACAGCATCATAGGCTCCGTCAACCCTTTTTGTAAAGATAGATTTTACCTCCACATTTACCACACACTAAACGAGTTGTATCAACTCTTCTCTTTCTAGTATACAGTTGATTACAGCTCTTACATTTATAAATCAGAACAACCTTTTTTGTTTCTGGTTCCCCTTTTAAAGGTGTACAAAATCTTGGAGCTCCTACTTTTTTAAGTAGCTCTTTAAAATCCTGATCACCATGTTTATATCCTTTCCCTTCTATATGTAAATGATAATGGCAAAGTTCATGTTTAATAATCCCAACCATCTCATCGATACCATGCTCAAGAAAGTATTTCGGGTTAATATCAATATTGTGGCTTCTTAATAAATATCTTCCACCTGTTGTTCTAAGTCTTTTATTAAAAGTAGCTTGATGGTTAAACGGTTTATGAAAATATGTTAAAGAAATATCTTCAACCATTTGTTGAAGCTTTGTATCATCCACTAAAAACTCCCCCAATTTTAAAGGTAACACTGTACTAGCATTTTGCATACATTATAAACACCCATACTCCATTATAATGAATAAGGAGGTATGAGCAATGCCATCATGGTTACAAAATCAAATGCAACGTGCTTTTTACGAAAAAAATCGCTATCAAATCAAATTACTTAATCAATGCTGGTTTTTCTATAGAGAAAAACACTGCTCTTAAAAGCAGTGTTTCCTTTTAACTCTTTACCATTGCAAGGGCTACTCTACCCTTTTTAAAGTCAACATCATCTACCCACACTGTTACGACATCACCGACAGATACAATGTCAAGTGGATGTTTAACAAAGGATTTGCTCAATTTTGAGATATGAACAAGACCGTCTTGCTTAACACCTATGTCTACAAATGCTCCAAAATCAACAACATTACGTACAGTACCTTGCAATTCCATTCCTTGTTGTAAATCTTCTAGTTTTAATACATCCTTCTTTAATAACGGTTTAGCTACATCATCTCGAGGATCTCTTTCTGGACGGATTAATGCATCACATATATCTTTTAAGGTTAGCTCACCAATGGCAAGCACCTCTGCCGTTTCTTTTAAATTTATATTTGTCACTTTATCTTTTAAATGTTCACTACCCAAATCAGAAACAGACGCGTTTAATTGATCTAGTAATTTTTTCACCTCTGAGTAACGTTCTGGGTGAATGCCTGTCCTATCTAATGGCTGATCACCATCTAACACTCTTAAGAACCCAATACATTGCTCATATGTTTTTGCTCCTAATCGCGGAATATCTTTCAATTGCTTTCGACTAGAAAATCTCCCAAGTTCATCTCTTTTTTTCACAACATTGTTTGCGACTGCTTTACTTAAGCCTGCAACATATTGGAGTAAGGATGAAGAAGCTGTGTTTACATTCACTCCCACTTGGTTTACAACCGTTTCAACTACAAATGTTAATGATTCATTTAGTTTCTTTTGTGATACATCATGCTGATATTGACCAACTCCAACAGATTTCGGGTCAATTTTCACTAATTCAGCTAGTGGATCTTGGAGTCTTCTTGCAATGGATACAGCGCTTCGCTCCTCTACTTGCAAATCAGGAAATTCCTCTCTAGCTAAATCAGATGCAGAATATACACTTGCTCCTGCCTCATTTACGATAAGGTAAGATATTTCGCCTTGCACTTCCTTTAAAACATCTACTATAAATTGTTCCGTTTCTCGTGATGCAGTTCCATTGCCAATTGCCACTACCTCTATATCATACTTTGCCAAAACATCCTTTATAGCTGTTACAGCTTGCTCCTTCTTATTTACTGGTGGGTGAGGATATATAACACCGATGTGAAGCATTTTTCCTGTTTGATCAACAATAGCTAATTTACACCCTGTTCTAAATGCAGGGTCTACACCTAACACCATTCTTCCTTTTAAAGGGGGCTGCAGAAGCAAATTCCTCAGATTTTCTGAGAATATATGTATTGCACGATCCTCGGCTTTTTCAGATAACTCTTTTCTAATTTCCCTCTCTATAGATGGCTGAATTAGTCTTTTATATGCATCTTCAATTGTCTCCATCATGATGTCATATACAATCGTAGCTTTACCCTTTAACTCTTGTTTTTGAATGTAACCTACAATTTGGTCATGTGGCGGCTGTATGGAAACACGGAGTATTTCTTCTTTTTCACCACGATTTAGTGCAAGTACACGATGTGGAACAATTTTTTGGATTGGTTCTTCGTACTCGTAATACATCTCATATACATTTTTTTCATCTTTCTCTTCATCTTTCACCACAGAAGAGATCATTCCCTTTTTAAACGTTATATCGCGGATCCACTGGCGATATTTCGGTTCATCAGATAATTGCTCTGCAATGATATCCTTAGCACCATTTATAGCCTCTTCTACTGAGTTCACTTCTTTCTCTTCATTTAAGAACTCTTTAGCCTTTTCCTCGATATCTCCCTGACTTGGTAATTGAAGAATCCATTCAGCAAAAGGCTCGAGACCTTTTTCTTTTGCAACAGTTGCCTTTGTTCGTCTTTTTTGTTTATACGGTCGGTATAAATCTTCAACCTGCTGAAGCTTCATTGATTTATTAATATCAGCAGCGAGTTGTTCCGTTAGTTTTCCTTGTTCTTCAATAAGTCGTATTACTTCTTCTTTACGATTTTCAAGATTTTGTATGTATGTCCACTTTTCAGAAATATCGCGAATTTGCACCTCATCGAGTGCACCTGTTTGTTCTTTTCGATACCTTGCAATAAAGGGAACTGTATTTCCTTCTTCAAGTAAGCCTATTACATTTGCTACTTGCTTGAAATTTATCATTAATCCCTTACTGATTTGTTGCATAATTTGATCTCGTTTTTCTACCATCATTAAGCCTCCAACTAAATAGTTCTTTCACCATTATCAGATCATATGTAAACAGTTTACCAAATATAGTTACTTAATTAAAACTGTTAGTCAGATTTGAACTGTTTAAGCTTTCATTTTCTGAAAAATAATAGTCGGTCAATTATTTTAACTCACTAAAATAATTGACCGACTATATATGTTAAGTCATCTTTTCGGCTCTTGGTATATTCATCTAAATATCTTGATAGCTCTTCTACTGTTTGCCCCTTATTAAGTAACGTTTTGACTGCTGGTAATACCAAACCATCAGTATGAATAATAAATTTCGATCCTTTTTCATACGAGTACGTCTGAGTTCGATATTTTTGAGGTTTGCCAGATAGAAAGCCTAAGATTGGTAGAGGATAGATAAAGGACCCGGATGGTGAACTGAGTAAAAAGCGGATATTCCCCACAGAACTATATGTAAACTCATTACTCTTGAAGTTAATTTTTAAGATCGAGACTGTTGCACCTCGTTTATTCTTCAACTCCTGATTACAGAGATCAATTAAGACATTTACATCTTCATCATGATTTTTCTCAACTAGTGTACTTATAGCAGAGGAAGATTCATTTGCATATTCACCACTTCCTAAACCGTCTGCTAAAGCACATATAAAGTAATCATCCATTGCTTTTATAAAAAAGCTGTCACCACAACAGACTTTTCCTTCTTTCGGTACTTGATAAGCTAGTGTATGTACAAAGTTGTTTGATTCGTGAACAATCATCGATTTAACTCCGGAGGCATATCTTTTGATAGAGCATCTTTCAGTTTTTGAATAGCTCTTCTCTGTAGTCTTGATACATGCATTTGCGAGATACCAAGCTGTTCACCCGTTTCCTTTTGGCTTTTATTCATAATAAACGTACAATCAATGATTTCTCTCTCTCTCTCTGTCAAAACGTGTAAAACACTTTGTAATAAAAGCTTTTGGTTTACTTTTTCATACCCTTTATCCTGAGAACCTACAATATCAAGAATGGTAACTGTACTGCCTTCAGAATCAGCTTCAATCGAATGATCAACAGATAAAGCTTGATAGCTTTTACCCATTTCCATTGTTTCTAATACTTCCTCTTCGGTTACATCTAAATATTCTGCTATTTCTTGTACTTTAGGAGATCTTTGATTTTCATTTGTAAGTGTGTCAACTGCTGCTTTAATCTTCGGCCCTAATTCTTTAATCCGCCTCGGAACATGTACACTCCATGTTTTATCTCTTAAGAAACGCTTGATTTCCCCAATAATCGTTGGAATAGCGAAAGCCTCAAACGGCTTTCCAATTGTAGGGTCATATCTTCTAATTGCACCTAATAAACCAATCATACCTACCTGTCTAAGGTCTTCATGGAAACTCTTTCCTTTTGAATACTTTTTAGCTAACGTATCTACTAAGCCGGTATATTGTTCAACAAGAGCTAATTGTGCACTCTTACATTCTGTTTGCTGAAAATCAATAATTAGCTCGTTAACCTCTTCTTTAGTTAGCTTCATAGTTTGAGATGGTTGTGCCATGATCTATCCGCTCCCCGTTTAAGTACTTAGTCATGAAGACCGTTACACCTGAGTTAAGAAGAACACGGACTTCATCCATGAGCGTTTCCATCAAATAGAGACCCAACCCTCCTTCAGGAAGCTGGTCAACTGGGCTTGAAGCAGAATAAGGACCAAGTTCATTTTTGGCTTTTTCGAAATCAAAGCTTTTACCATTATCAGCAACCATTACCTCGAGGCGGTCAGCATAGAGAGCAAACCCTACAACAACTTCACCACCCTCATTACTCTTATAGGCATGATGCACAGCGTTTGTACATGCTTCACTAGTTGCAATTTTCAAATCCTCTATATCATCATATGAATATCCCATTCTACTAGCAATTCCAGATAGGGTTAACCTGATTATTCCTACATATTCTGGCTTTGCTGGAACCTTCATTTCAATATAATCTACTAATTGGTTCATTGTACCCCACCCTCTGATTTTGAAGATATATCAATGATGTCATTTAGCCCGGTTATACTAAATAAGCGCTCCAAGCGATCTGACAGCTCCACAAGATTTAGATGACCATCGTTTTTTCTTATTATTTTTAACAAACCAACAAATACCCCTAAACCCGTACTATCCATATAAGATACATTTTTCAAATTTACAATTAATTTTGATTTAAACTCTTCGGCTAGTGGTAATAATGCTTCCCTTAGCTTTGGAGCTGTGAATGCATCTATTTCACCTGCTACAAAAACAACCGTCTTATCATCTAATTTGTCTATATCTACTTTAATATTCATCCGTTTTCACCTCAGAAAGAACTAATATGTTATTACATACCCCAATAGAAAAACATTAAACCATTCTTCTTAAAATAATTAAAGTAAAATCATCCCTAAGTTGAAAATCCTGCATTTTTTCAAAGTTTCGATAGATTTTTTCAACGATATCTTGTGAAGAAAGATCTTTATATTGGCGTATTGAATCTGTAATAACAGACCTTTCAACAAACCCATCATCTGTCCGTGATTCCGTTACACCATCAGATAAAAGGACAATCATATCCCCAGGTTCTATGTTTTTTTGGTACTGAATATATTTAACGTTCTGATCTATTCCTAAAACTAGTCCCTTCGTATACAAATCTTCAAATGAGTCGGACCCAGCATGATAAAAGAATCCTGGTTCATGGCCAGCAGATGCATATGTAAATATATGGTCAATCGTATTATACATACCATAAAACATCGTAATAAACATACTAGGATCTACATTTCGTTCAACAACTCTATTCAGGTTCTCTAATATTTGATTAGGATTTCTACGTGATTCTGGAAAGCTGTCCATCGAATATTTAATCATAGACATACATAATGCTGCAGGTATCCCTTTACCAATAACATCTGCAACCGCTATACTGATTCCTTGGTCATCTTCAACAAAGTGATGATAGTCTCCATTCATCTGTTTAGCTGGGATACTTATTGCCCCAATATCTAATGAAGCTGTTGATGGTATTGACGTTTCAAGTAATGTCTGTTGAACATTTGCAGCAATCTGAATCTCTGATCTTATTTCTAATTGTTGATCACGCAAGCTCTGATGCTCCTGATAAGCAAGCCCATATCCCATCATCACTTCTAGTAAGAAGTCCAATGAAGAAAGAACCTCACTTTGGATATCCGGAAAGAGTTCTTGCAGGACGTTTCGATGAGTACTGACGATCTCTTCAGGTGGTATTTGGTGTTCGATTGTTTTCCTGCTAAACTTCTGACCTTGATATAGCGCAGTTTCAGTTTGTTCATTTAAGTAATTTCTTAAAAGCTCTCGATATTTCGTTTCTAAAAAATCACGATAATCCATTTATGTCCTCCTAACGAAGCCATTTCACTGCCTTAATATCTGTACCATCTCCGACTGAGGAAGTTATATCAAATTCATCCATTAATCGTCTAACTCCTGGTAATCCAGCACCCAATCCTCCCGATGTCGAAAACCCATCTTCCATCACTTTTCGGATATCTGGTATTCCCGGCCCTTTATCAACGGCTGTGATTTTTAAACCTTTTTTACCTAGGTCATAGATGCGATCTATTCGCATTTCGCCTTGTCCTGCATATAAATAAATATTTCGAGCAAGTTCTGAAATTGCAGTTGTTATTCTTGCTTGATCAACTGTACCGAATCCAAGCTCTTTTGCTACATTCCGACCAAGTTGTCGGGCTGCAACTATGTCCCATTCGGTGACAATTTTGACACAGGATTGGTTTTCCATGCTTTACTCCCCCAACTCCCGCTGTAATGTTTCAAGCCCTTTTTCTAAATCTAAAGCTGTTTCAACATCCTCCAAATGAATGCCTAATTCAATCAATGTAATCGCAACAGCAGGCTGTATTCCTGTTAAAACAACTTTTGCACCCATTAACCTTGACATACTAATAACATCACCGAGTACCTTGGCAATGAAAGAATCGATAACATCAACTGACGTTAAATCAATAACAACTCCATTAGCTCCCGTTTCATGAATCTTATGAAGTAGATCTTCTTGAAATTGAAGCGCAGTTTGGTCATCAAGCTCCCATTGAATGGATATTAGTAGACAATTATATAGCTTTAATATTGGTATTCTAGCATTCATTTGCTATTCCTCCATGGAAACAATTTGACGATTCGTCATCTCTAACGCAGATTCAATACCTTTTTGTAAACTATTTTTAGTAATTACTTGGCTTAAGTCAATACCTAAATTTACGATTGTTTGCGCAATTTCTGGTCTTATCCCAACAAGCAAGCATTTTGCACCTACAAGTCTAACCGCTTCAGAGGCTTGAATTATGTGATGGGCAACCATTGTATCAACAACTGGCACACCCGTAATATCGATTAAAACAACTTCAGCTCGATGCTTGACAACTCCTTGTAGAATGTTCTCCATAATCCGCTTAGCTCTTTCAGTATCTATAGTTCCTACTAAAGGCATAACCGTAATATTATCAAAAACAGGAATCAATGGTGCTGATAATTCCTGAAGAGCTATTTTTTGAAGGGATACTGTTCTTTCCCAAGATAATGCATATTGATGCAGCACCTCACTATTAATAGGAGCAATCCATTTATCAAATGCCCACACAAGATTCATCTTCTCTTCTTCCGTATTATTAACTGTCATCATCTCAAAAAGAATTTTGTTCAATTCAGATAATCCAGTTGATATGTATTTTAATGACCAACCTAACTGAACAATTTTTTGAGAAAAGTACGCAATTTTACTAGTTACCTCTTCCCCAAGACTATTAACATTAGTTAATACTATATTAAAATATTCATTACAAATGTTTGTATATAATTTATCAGATATAACAGTTAAGTTTTTTTGATCATCAAGATCTTTCATTCTATCAGTCCACTTATTAATCAATTCTTCGCGATTTACCTGAATAAACTCGAAGAATGGGTTTGATGCTTTGTTCATTATGGTAACTCCTCCTTATATATTACGAGAAATATATCCCCCTATTTAATTATACCGACTTATTTGTCCTAAAAAAAGAAATACCCTAAATACTCCTTTTATATCTGTTATGATGAAAGCTAGATAAAAATAAAAAGGCTGCCTTAATTAGCAACCTTTTTATTTACGTATTAGCATATTTTATTTTTAATTATCGCTAAAAATCAATAAGTCCTAAGCTTATTTGCAAGGCTTCATCTACCTTATCCATCATTTCATCGTCAAGATGGGTAATTTTATCAGTAAGCCTTTGCTTATCAATCGTTCGAATCTGTTCAAGTAGGATCACAGAATCCCTTTCAAACCCGTAACGCTTTGCATCAATCTCAACATGAGTTGGCAACTTTGCTTTTTGAATTTGGGCCGTAATTGCCGCTATAATAACTGTAGGACTAAAGCGGTTTCCAATATCATTTTGGATAATTAATACAGGACGTACGCCACCTTGCTCCGATCCTACAACAGGGGACAGATCCGCAAAATATACGTCGCCGCGTTTAACAATCAAATGATTAACCCCCGCTTACTAAGCGTTCAACGGTATGATCAGCCTCAGATTCTGCCAGAAATGCTTCAGATGCAATGTTTAGATTAATTTTCGCCATCTCCATGTAACCACGTCTCATAGATTCGCGAATTTGTCGCTTTTTACGCTCACGAATATACATCTTCGTCGCTTGATAAATAAGCTCATTTCTGTTCCCGTTCTCCTGTTTAACCAGTCCATCCAATTCTGATACTAATGCTTGAGGTAACTGAATTAAGATTTCTGTTGTTGCGCTGGACTCAGACACAAACATACACCTCCACCAAACTTACCATCCTATATTCCATTCCAAATTCAATAATAACATTTACTGCCCTAGAAGCAAAGCTTTTTCACAAAGAAAAGCGGAAGCGCCTGTTCAGCGACGTATGAACTGGAGCACTCCGTATGAGATAAAGGAAACACGAAGAGCGATAGCGATTCGATGTTGACTTATCGTAAGGAGGAGTGTGAAGTTCATTAGGCGCTAGGCGCTGGAGCTAGACACCAAACTTAGTACAGCGTTTTACTTTTGTACTATCTGAAGCGGAAGCGCCTGTTCAGCCAGCTTAAAAACATACTCTCTATCCAAATTATTGTTTGATCAACATCTAGATGATCAAACGGTTATATTGAACAATGAAAGTATAAGTGAAATTTACTTACTAAGCCTATTCCTTCCTCTATTATCGTCATGTATAGGTTATTTATTCATTTTTATGATAGCATTTCACATCTTAACATTCTCTGGTCATATTCGTTAAAAGAGGATTGCTCACATCAATTATACTCTTATTTCTATAAAACATTCGCGGAACGCGTGAAGTTATCATACAAGTTACCTCATAATTTATTGTATCAAGTCGTTCCGCCACTTCATCAACCGAAATTTGTTCATTATTTTGTTTACCGATCAATGTTACTTTTGTGCCAACAGGAAGTTTATACGGAAGCTTCACCATGCATTGATCCATACAGATCCTTCCGACTAACTCTACACGCTTATCATCAACTAATACTTCTGAACTCTTTAAACTTCTTAGCCAACCATCAGCATATCCGATTGGAAGTGTTCCAATCCATTCATCTTCTCTCGCTTCATAGGTTGCTCCATAACTTACTTTTGTACCTTTCGGAACCTTCTTAACATGCACTAACTTGGTCTGTAAGGCAAACGCTTCTTGTAAAGAATAAGGTAACTCGTTTTTTATTTCTAATGAAGGGGATAATCCATACATTGAAATTCCAAGTCTAACAGCATTAAATAGTTTACCTGGGAAACGAAGACCTGTAGCACTATTCCCACAGTGCACTAGTATATTTTCATGTGAAATACTATCTATTAGTTCCAGGAATTTTTCATACTGATTATTAAAATATTGAAGATCAATTTCATCTGCTGTTGCAAAATGAGTATAAATACCTGTTATTGCAAAAAGAGATGATCCTGAGACAAATGTCATTAAAGAAGCAAGATCCTCAGCATTTCTGACCCCTAATCGGCCCATTCCAGTATCAAGCTTTATATGGAGATTAATTGTATCCTTTTGTATATATTGCTTAGCTTCATATAACCATTCCAATGAGAAGACAGTTAACGTAATATTGTACTTAATAGCTAGATCAACATTTTCTGCTCTAGTCGCACCCAATACTAAAATTGGCGCATGTATACCTGAATTTCTTAAAGCTATAGCTTCATCTAAAAAGGCCACAGCTAATATAGATGCACCAGCATCTAGTGCAGTTTTTGCAACTTGGTAAGCACCATGTCCATACCCGTTTGCTTTTACCACTGCAATGATCTCTACGTTCTCTCCAATATGATGTTTCATTGCTTTTACATTATGCGTTATTGCATCTAAATTAACTTCAACCCAAGTATCACGATAAAATTCATGCTGCATCTTACTCCACTTCCTCATCAAAACTTAACAACTAGATTAATTATCTCGACTTCACTATGGAAATGTCAAATAGTCAAGAATAAAAAAATGAGGATGTGGTAAATTAGTCACGTTAAGAAAAGCATAATAACTATGAAAGTTCCAGGCAAACAAGACACTCATGAATTCTCGGTGTTTTTCGCCTCCAATTCATGAGTGTTTATTTAACCCCCAAAAAGCTCGAGGTACAAACTTTTATTGATCTTAATAAACGAGAACAAAAGCGCAAGTGCCTTTATCAGCCTCAAATAAGCTAATTTAGAATAGAAGGCGTCCTTTGTCTTCAATTTTAAATTAGCTAGACCCTAGAGGGGCTAGGCGTTGGAGCTGGATGTCGTGCGATTATCCACAGTACAAGAATTTTATAATTTCCTGCAGTAAAAAATCGGGTGGATTCCGCCACCCGAATCATTTATTTTGCTGCTTGACCTTGAACAGATTTCGCAACCATTATCATTTCCTCTTCTGATAAATCTTCAGAAGCTAGCATATAGTCAACTCCATCGTGTGACCATGTTAAAGTAGATTCTGACAAAGCACCAATTGTAAATCCTAGATCGGCAGGATGACCATTAACAAATGTTGATGTTGATGCAGAAGCAGGAGTTGCAATTTCAGCGCTCTCTTGAATTAAAGTGAAAGACTTTTCACCACCAAATGTTAGGATAACACGTTTCCCATTTTCAGTTTCTACTTCAGTTTCCTCTAGTAATTTAACACCATTTGGCTGTTCTAGAGGATACTTAACCGCAAACGGTTCACGATCTCCCGTTGCCATTGTTGGAACTTCTATTTGAGCACTTGACATATTTTTCTCTACGTCAAATGAATTCTCATCAAATGAAGCATTGAACTCAAAGCTAGAAAATTCTACAACAACAAGTGGATTTCGATCTGTATCCATGACTTTAACCATTGAAGGAGCTAAATCCTTTTTATTAAAAGTTATCTCTTGAGTTGGCAGCATTTTGTTGTTTTGATAATTTGTTTTTGTTTCAAAAACATATTTATCTTCAGCTACCTTAAATTTCGCCTCTGGATCATTTAAAATATCTTTTACTAAAGATTCGTAAAGGTATGCTTGACTACTATTTTGCGGCCAGTCACTTTGGAAACGGAAGCTTTTATTAAGTGCTGGAGTTAACACAAACACACCTTCGTCATTTCGTAAAATCATTTGGCTTTGTTCCTTTTGTGAATTTTTTAGGTTCACTCTGTAATACGTGGGACCTTTGTGCCAAATTTCAATCTCATACTCTTGTGGCTCACTACCAGTTTGAAGTGTCATCTTTCCTTTAGCCTTATACCCCGACATTTCTTCAATCTTCTTTTCTAACGCTTGAACTACATCTGCCTGTGATTTCTCGCCACACCCCGCAAGGACGAGTACTGTTAAAAGCCCTACTAAAAATAAAACCAAGCTTTTTTTCAACATTTTCAACCCCTTTGCCTCATATAACGTTAAAATGGAAGAAATCATTCGCTAGACCTCACCTTACTTAACTAGACTCTAAAACTTTGAATTTTTAGCCAGTAATCAAAAGATGAACTCCAAAAACAACTTGTCTTCCCTATCGCATAACCAAATATATGAGACAAACTTTCCAAATATGCAGACAAATTTTAAAAGCGGAAGCGCCCTGTTAACGACATATAAAAAAAGAGCACCTCGTATGAGAGATGCTAGACCAATCGACTTTTATGGGCATTTACTGTAATTCCTTAGTATTAATCGTATGTATTCAAACCCTATCTTTCTAAAACTACCTGCGCAGCAGCATATTGACGAGTGTGTGTTATAGAGACATGAATGGTAGAAGACTGCGAGAATTCTTTAAGGAGTTGAATAATCGGCTTTCCCTTTTCATTATTCATTACTTCAATATCCTGGAAACTTATCTCTTCACCTATCCCTGTTCCTAAAGCTTTAGATAATGCCTCTTTTACAGCAAAACGTCCTGCTAAAAATTCTACTTTTCTTTCCTTGGAAAGAGTAGTGAATTTTTCAATTTCATTTATTGTTAGAATCCTCTTAATAAATCCTGGTTGACGCTCAACAATTCTTCTAATCCGATCAAGTTCAATAATATCTAAACCAATTCCAACTATCATATTTAAACAACACCTTCCAAAAACCCTTTAATTGTACTATTTTGGATAACTCGTACATATCCGTGTTAGTATGAAACAGTACTTACTCTTATTTTATAATCTAATTGTAACTTACTGATCCTTAGATTAAAAATGCTGCAGGAAATATGAAAAGCGCAAGCGCCTTGGTCATCGCCGTACAAACTGGAGGAGCATGACTGAGATAAAGCGAGACTTCCATTAGAGCCTCATCCTAATGGATAGCGAGACTTATCGGACTTTTACGGGCAGTTAACTCATAAGTTATTGTTCTTTGATCATTTTTCTACTGCCCGTTAAAGTGGGGCAAAGGAAACACGGTAAGCGAAGCGAACCGATGTTGACTTATCGTAGGGAGATGATCTGAAGTTTGATAGGCGATAGGCGCTGGAGCTGGATCTCGTGCGCTTATCCACAGTTCAAGGATTTTATAATTCCCTAAACGATAGAGAAGAATCGCCATTGTTGTCAGCCCCTAGCCAATTAAACTTTCCCTAACAAATATCTGTAAAGGAGGAAAACGATGTTTACCAGGACAGAAAGCTTTCGAACCTTTCTTCGGTTATACCCAGTAGTTTCTATTCTTGTTGGTATTCACATTTTATTTTGGCTACTATTTCAACTACCAATTCCCTCAGTTCAAATTATCTTGCGTTTATTAGATGGATATAATGCAGGAATTGCAAATGGAGAGTATTGGAGGCTTGTTACACCTATCTTTTTACATATTAGCTTTGGTCACCTTTTCTTTAATACGGTTTCCTTGATCTTATTTGCTCCTGCATTAGAGAAAATGTTAAAAAAGCGTAATTTCATTTTTATTTATTTAGGTTCTGGCCTTATTGCTGATATTGCAACTTATCTATTAGAACCTCAACAATATTCACATCTAGGAGCTTCAGGTGCAATTTTCGGCTTATTTGGTGTATATCTATTCATGGTGTACTTCCGAAAAGGTATAATCGATCAAGCGAATTCACAAGTTATTATAAGTATTTTAGTTATCGGGCTAGTTATGACATTTTTTAACTCTAATATAAACATTGTAGCTCACATCTTTGGTTTTTTAGGTGGCTTCGCCTTAGCTCCGTTTTTCATTAAAAAGAGAGGCCAGTTTGTTCACCAAACATATTATACTTCTAGTCCAAGTACTTCTAGATTTTCGATAAAGCAAGTAAAAGGAAAGCATGTAATATGGATAATCTTTGGTTTATTAATACTTATCGGGATCTTCTTCCGATTCTCCTAAAGGAAATGAATACACGAAAAACCAAAACAGATACAGTTATTAAGACTTTATCTGTTTTGATTTTTGTTAATTATAGGACGATTGTGTTCTTTTAACCCTATTCTAAAACCTTGGCTTCGTTAGGGCTATTTCTCCCTTGAGTATGAATACCAGTTGGCTAATTGGGAAAGATCATTCTCTTCTAAATCCTTAATAGTAAAATGCCTGCCAATTATCCCTGATTTTATCCAAACCTCAAATGTTTGTAGCGATTTTCTTCTTTGAAAATATGACGTTTTACTCTTAAAGGATTGCAGTCTATTTCGATGAATAAGAACTGTTGTTTTTGAGATAATACGAAATCCTAATTGTATTTGGTTTCCTTTTATGTTCCAACCTGCATCTTTATAGGAGAAATATCCCCAATACGCACTGATTGGAATAAGGATTAACGATAAAAACCCCCAAGGTGCTAGAAAATAAGAAACTGGAATGCATATTATCAGAGCAGGTATAATTTTTCTAAACATGTACCGTTGTATCGACCTTTTCGGCAATCGTTGCATTTTTTCACTATTTTCAAATAATGGGAGATATTGTGATAATAGCGAGGAAATTGCCTTTTTAGGGACAACCGGAAATAAAATTGTTGAAGCCCCCTCGTCCCCAGCACTACCTCCTGCACTTTCAATATAAACTGTTGCATACCCTAAAAGCTGTCTCAAAGGATTTTGTACAATTCTAATTGCTTGAATACGTGAAATCGGAATCGATACTTGACGTTTTTCAAAAATCCCACTTGAAATTCTAAGTTCATTTTCAGCTTTTATAACTGTAAAATAGGCATACTTTAATAACACACCAATAATACTTAAAATCCAGGCAATAAAAAAGGCGATAAAAACTAGCACAGCATATAAAGTAAAGCTTGCATTCGTAAGAATTTCAAATCGGTCTAGTAGATCTTCATATGGAATAAATTCATCAAATTGCGAAAAAAAGGCCGCAATTGCAGAGATAATAACACCAATACCACTTGAGGTTGAAGCAGCAACAAACAAATCCTTTGGTTCCATCTTGAAAGTTGGAAGTTGGGGTTTTTCTTCATTTTGATCTACATCTTGATTTTCAATTTGCTTTGAAACATCCCTTTTATGTATCGCGATCGCATTTTGTATTCGATCTGCCTCTTGTTTTTTTATCGCAGTTAGGACAGCCTCAGCTTCCAATCCACCGCCAGCTGTTTCAATTTGCACCTTTACTAGCTGAAAAATCTGTTGGATGATTCCAGCAGTTGTGTTAATTGATTGTATTCTCTCAATTGGAATATAGCGTTTTTTCTTAATAAAAAGACCATGCTTAATCCTAAGTTCTCCATCCTCAATCCAATAGGTGAATTTCCACCAATCCAAAATACTCGTTACAACTATAATGACAAATAAACAACTGGCACCAATGATAAAATATAGGTTAAATTCATTATTACCAAAGAAAAAGAAAAGAATGACTGGGAGAATATATGATTTAATAATCTTTAAAAAGCTTAATATCATTCCTACAGGATGTATTCGCTTTGGCTCAAACATCATCATCTGTCACCCTTGCTAGCCTTGATATATGATCTCTCAAAAGGTCCGCTTCTTTTATATCAAGAGCAGGTATTTCATGCTTCGTAGCAGCAGTTGAAATCTCAATTGATGCTAATTGGTATTTTCGTAATAAGGGACCTTGGTGTGTATCAACATGCTGAACTCTTACCATCGGTACTAGAACTCGTTTAATAATGAAAAGACCATACTGAAGATCGATCTCATGTTCATGTACCTCATATCGCCAAACTCGGTGTCGAATTTTAGGAACAACAAAAATTGCAATTAAAGAATATATAAGCCAAATCATTGCAACTATTACCGTAATCCAATATGGTAGTTCTAAAAAATAGGCACCTACTCCTACTGATATTACGACCAACAGACAAACAACAGCACTAATAATAGCACTGAGTCTCCAAACAGTTAGTGCCTTCAAACTAATTTGATTTTTAGGTAGACCTCTCAATCCTTCTCTCCCCTTTATAAAGCAGCTGTTATTTTATTTAATAAAATGTAAATAATCCCATTTAATTATAGCATAATGGGATCATTTACATTTTAATTCAATTGTATATGGTCAAGCATTATATAGCTATCTAAGCCTATTTGGCCTTAATCTATTTCAAATGAAGCCTTATCAATCCACTTTATTTCACCATACTTTTTTAAATCATGAACTAATTGAAAAAGAGCATTGTCCTTTTGTTTAGCTTCAATCATACAATCAACTCTATTCACACTTCCTTTTATCGATGTTAAGAAATCCATAAACATTTGAACGTCAATATAATCAGAATGTGCTCGAAATTCCTTTTCATTTTTTGGACTTGAAATATGCATTTTAACAGGTAATCCAGATCCTTCCCATGTGTTCACCACTCTCCCCCAATGCTGTTCCCAATCGGATTCATCGTGATAGGCCAAATGATGATGATAATCAAACACATGTGGAACTCCTAGCTTTTCACATAAGTATAAGGCATCATTCATGTTAAACGTTGTATCATCATTTTCAAGCATCAACATTTTTTGTAGTGATACAGGAACTAGCCCCCAATTATGGATAAACTGTTCTAAAGCTTTTTCTTTATCATCATATGCTCCACCTATATGTAAAACACATCGGTGCTCGGGATTAATTCTCATTCCCTTTAAAAGCTGCTCATGCATCCGCAAAGTCTTTAATGACATTTTAACAATCTCTGAATTTGAGGAATTAAGTACAACAAAATGATCCGGATGGAAATCAACCCTCATTTGGTGAGCATCTAAAAAATCTGCAATTTCACCTAACCCGTCATATAAGTTGTTCATGTAATGCCAATCATGAAGCTCATCATGATTAGCTAAAGGTATCAACTTAGAGCTTAATCGAAAAAAACGGACGTCATTTGCAACACTGTGTTTTAACAGTCTAAGGCAGTTTGCTATATTATTCTTGGCTATTTTTTCGAGCTTTGCTATCGCTGCTTCTCTATCTTTAATTTTTTCAAACTGAGTAAATGTCATCGTTTTTGATGGAGAACAATTTTGAAGATTCATACTCATCGCCACATAGCCTAATCTTACAATTGTCATAGATCATTTCACCTCTTGAGGAATCTAGTTTTAGCTTCCCCAAATGCTGAAGATTCATTTCCATATAAAAAAAGATCGAATCCAGTTTTGGATTCGATCTCTCTTGGTTTTATTTAGAATTTGAGTAACGACGTTTGCTATTATCTCTGTTTCCAGCTTTATTTCTGTCACGGTCACCGTATGAACGGTTGTTGCTTTTCTTTTGACCGCCACCGCTACCGCCACTACCACTGCGGTTATAGTCTCCTCTTCTTCTGTTGTTAGAAGAAGAAGAACGACCTTTATTTTTAGATCTTGAGAATGCAGGAGCCTCATCTGTTAGTTTTACTTCTACAGCATTCGGCTCTTTTGTCATGTACTTAATAGCAGCCGCAACTACTACTTGTGCATCGAATTCTTCAAGAAGCTCTTCAGCAGTACGTTTGTAAAATGCAAGGTTATCACTTTCAACAATTGAGCGTATCTTTTCAACAGTCATTTGTTGTTGACTTTCAATTGCCTCATCAACTGTTGGTGGCTTCATACGCTCCATTTTACTTTTTGTTGTACGCTCGATATTTTTAACGATATCCATTTCTCTTGGTGTAACAAATGTCATTGCCATACCTGTTTTTCCAGCACGTCCAGTTCGCCCAATACGGTGAACATAGCTTTCTGGATCTTGAGGAACATCAAAGTTGTAAACGTGAGTTACTCCAGAAATGTCTAAACCACGAGCTGCAACATCAGTAGCAACTAAAACTTCAATTGTACCTTCTTTAAATTTGCGTAAAGTCGACATACGCTTTGCTTGAGTTAGATCACCATGAATTCCTTCTGCAGTATATCCTCTTAATGTTAGAGCCTCGGACAACTCATCTACACGACGTTTTGTACGACCGAAAACAATTGCAAGTTCTGGAGATTGAATATCAAGTAATCTTGTTAATACGTCGAATTTCTTTCTTTCATGTGTTTCTAAGTAATACTGAGTAATGTTAGGCACAGTCATTTCTTTCGCCTTAACTTTAACTAATTCAGGATCTTTCATGAATTTCTCAGCAATACGACGAATTGGATCAGGCATTGTTGCAGAGAACAGAAGCGTTTGGCGTTCTGATGGTACATTTGAAAGAATTGATTCAATATCTTCAATAAATCCCATGTTCAGCATTTCATCAGCTTCATCCAATACGATTGTATGGACAGCATTTAAACGGATTGTTTTACGATTAATATGATCCAATAAACGTCCAGGTGTTCCCACAATAATATGTGGATTCTTTTTCAAAGAACGAATTTGTCTGTTGATATCCTGACCACCGTAAATTGGAAGCACACGAGAGCGTTTGTGGTAACCAATTTTATAAAGTTCTTCCGATACTTGGATTGCAAGTTCACGCGTCGGTGCAACTACAACAGCTTGAATGCTTTCATTTTTCATGTCAATTTTTTCAATAAGTGGAACACCGAAAGCAGCAGTTTTACCAGTACCTGTTTGTGCCTGTCCAATCACATCTTTATTCTGTAAACCTAACGGAATTGTTTGTGCTTGGATTGGAGATGGCTCTTCAAATCCCATTTTGCTTATTGATTGCATGAGTGCCGAACTTAAACCTAATTCTTGAAACGTTAATGTCATGTATTCTTACTCCTTCTATATCGTTTGCTGTAAATATTTACAGACCTTATAGGTAACAGGTTTCTTAATCGTATCCATAATGAAACGATGTTTATATTAAATCCTATAAGCTTTGGGACCTCGCCAAAAGCTATAAAGTAGGTTATCAACTGTTGTGTCATCATGAAAAACAGTCAGATGCAAAAGAACCGTTCTGATTATTTGCCAACAAAAAATGCCCTTTTTCCAACAAGGGCAGCAGTTTACCTTATTTAAAGCCCGCAAACACTTTAAATGTAATCATACCACTACCAGTTCCTTATTTCAACTTAATGTATGGTTGTCTTTTCCAACCCATAAGGGCTCAAGTCCATAATTTGGTATAAATTACCCAAAGAAAAATGGTCCTTTTACTTTGAAAATGTATTAGCTTTCTTGTGTTAAGAGGTCAAGGTCTGTATTACTTTCATGTAGAAATTTCTCAACATATTCCTTTAAATCTTCATAATCCTCTCCATGACAAACATGGTGCTTTGAAAAGGGGAGCAACTTTAGCTTCTTCTCTTCAGATGGAATGGTTTTATACAAATAATGAGCACTTTTCACCGGTACGATTCCGTCACACTCTCCCTGAATGATGAGAACTGGTAACGTTAATTTTTTTAGATATGGTTTCACTTTCTTAACTAATTTCTGAAATTCTATTGTTGAGCGAAGTGGTGTTTCAACCATTTTCTTTTTATACCGGTTAAATAACTCGTTTTCATTAATATTCCCATTCAACAGATCTTTTATCATCTCTTTACAATCTAAAACTAATTGTTTTGGATTAACGTAATAAACAGCTGCACTTAAGAGGACGAGTTTTTTCACTTGATAATTGGCAGCTAAATAGGAAGCAATAACTCCTCCCATTGAAAAGCCGATTACATATACTTCATCCACTTCTTTCATGAGTGCAATAAGCTCTTGTTCAGCGTACGTAACCCATTCATTATATGTATGCCCTTTTAACGAAAGAGTTACTCCATGTCCAGGAAGAGTTGGCACTTTTACAAGCCAATCTGTCTTCTCCTTAATATAGTTTGCCAAAGGCTCAACTTCATATGGAGCTCCAGTAAAACCATGAATGAAGAGACATCCTATCATGTCATTGTAAACCTCCTTTTAAAAGAACATCTAGTGGTAATGCTCGTATTTAAATCACGCGTTTATATTTTAAGCATTTTGTCATTTGTTCATCCATTGTTTTACTCACCTAAATTAGAGAATTTACAACTTCTTCGAGTTTCATTCCACGTGATGCCTTAACAAGCACTACATCCTTTTCGTTAACCATCGTTTTTAATTGCTCAATTAAAGCCTGTTTATCGTCATAATGGTGAATATATTCGTCTGACCGATTTTGTTTCGCACCATTTGCAATTTCTCGCCCCAATTTCCCATAGGTAAAAATGTGAGAAATCTTATCCTGTTTAATTGATTCTCCAACTTTTTGATGAAATTCCTTTTCATTTTCACCTAACTCAAGCATGTCTCCAAGAACAACAAACTTTTGATTAAACCCTTTTAGATCTTCAAGTAAGTTAATCGCTGCTAGCATTGAAGTCGGACTTGCATTGTATGCATCATTAATAACAGATACCCCATTTTCCCCTTGCACTAACTCTAAACGCATTCCTGATATTTTAATGGCACTGAATCCTTCAATAATTGCTTCATTTTTCACTTCAAAATAGCTTGCTACTGCATATGCTGCTAACGCATTACACACATTATGCTTACCAAGAACAGGAATAAAGTATTCTGTATCTTTGATTTTAAAGGATGTTCCATTTAACTCCTGAATAATATTTGTAGGGAAGTAATCATTTTTATGGCTCTCTCCGAAAGTAACGGTAGAAAGAGATAATGAAGGTACTCGGTCTTGTAATAACGGTTCATCACCATAGTAAATAAAAAGACCATCTTTCTTTAGTCCTTTGACAATTTCCAGCTTCGCCTCTGCAATTCCCTCTCTTGAACCTAAATCCAATAAATGTGCTTCACCGATATTAGTAATTACCGCTACATCTGGCTTAGCTATTTTAGATAATAATTCAATTTCTCCGCTTGCACTCATTCCCATCTCTAAGATTGCAATTTCTGTATCCTCAGCCATACTTAATATCGTTAAAGGTAAGCCAATATGATTATTAAAGTTTCCTTTAGTTTTATGTACTTTATATGTTGTCTCGAGAACTGCAGCGATCATGTCCTTAGTCGTTGTTTTACCGTTACTCCCAGTAATACCTACTACTTTTGGCTTCAATTGCTCCAAGTAGCCTTTAGCAAGATCCTGTAATGCTGTTAATGTATCTTCCACAAGAATGACCGGTACATTTTCAGGAGGATTTATTTCAGATTCAGCCCAAATGACTGCAGCAGCTCCCTTTTCAATTGCTTTATCGACGAATTTATGACCGTTAAATTTATCCCCTACTAAAGGAAAAAACAAATTTCCTTTTTCAACATGACGAGAATCAGTTGTTACCCCGTTGATTTGCTGGTTTAAAAATTTTTCATGTAACCCCGATCCATTTACCATTGCTTCTATTTCTGTTAATGTACGTTGAATCATTGTCATCGCTCCTTTTCTGTGAAAATAGTTTCTTAAATAACACATTATTTACCTGCTCAAATATCAAATAAAGAGGAACTGATCAAAGATGATTTTCAGTTCCTCTTATTTACACCCTTTTAAGGGATTATCCTAATTCTATTCTTAACAGTTCTCTTAGAAAGTGTGTTTAATTTGCTGCTTTTGCGCAAAACGTTCTAATGCTAGATCGACAAGCTTTTCAATTAATTGAGGATACTCTACTCCAGTATGTTTCCAAAGTAATGGGAACATGCTATAAGGTGTAAAGCCTGGCATTGTATTTACTTCGTTTATTAATGCCTCTCCGTCTGCAGTTAAGAAGAAATCCGCACGTACTAATCCAGAGCCATCAATTGCTTTAAATGATTTAATTGCCATGTCTTTAATTGTTTCGTATTCTTTTTCAGTGATGTTACCAGGAATGATTAAGTCAGTATCTCCATCCTCGTATTTCGCTTTATAATCATAGAATTCCTTTTTAGGTGCAATTTCTCCCACAACAGAGCAGGTAGGTTCGTCGTTGCCGATTACAGCTACTTCAATTTCACGACCGACAATTCCTTCTTCAATAATGATTTTGCGGTCAAATTCAAATGCTTCTTTAATTGCATTTTCTAAGGATTGTTGATCCTTACATTTATTTATCCCAACACTTGAACCTAGATTAGCAGGCTTTACAAAGCAAGGGTAACCTAATACTTCTTCAACTTGCTTATGTGCTAATTCTGGTGATTTTTCATAATCACTCTTAATAAAGGAAACATAATTTGCTTGAGCTAGGCCAGCTTGTGCAAAAAGGTTCTTCATTACTACTTTATCCATTCCTGCTGCAGAAGCTAAAACACCATTTCCTACATATGGAATATTTAACAATTCAAGTAGTCCTTGTACAGTACCATCTTCACCGTTAGGTCCATGTAGTAATGGAAAAATCACGTCTAGTTTTTCCTGGCCCTTCACGTTTGCAGGAAATAATTCACTGTTTAATGCAACTGGAGAAACTGTATTTCCTCCATCTTGGAGTTTAAGCGTGCTTACTTCCTTAACAGGAGCCTCTAAAGCATTCCCTCTTACCCATTCCCCATTTTCATTAATATATATTGGATGTATATCAAATTTGTTCATATCTAATGCATTTATAACTGCAAGGGCTGTTTGCAGGGATACGTTATGCTCTGCAGACTTCCCACCATATACAAGACCTAATTTAATTTTCATGTAAACCTTCCTCCTCAAGTTTCATCAATCTTATTTTATCACTTTACACTAAAATTGTTATTAGAGATTCCCTTATTTATTATATAAGTTTTCTTTTACACGAAAATAGGAAAGAAACTACGTTTATTATTTAAGGGAGAAAAATGCTCTTGAGGATAGAGTAGGCTACTATTTTTCATATTCAGAGAAAGAAAATTATTTCAACACTACTTCACACCTTTTTACTTGCTTCAAAAGTGAACATTTTCATGTCTGACATTCCAACATTACTCTTCGATTCCTGGTAATTTCCATATAGTTTAACATCCATAAATCCTATTCTCTCAAGTACTAATTTAAACTCTTTTACTCCAAACCACAAAAACGATTGGAGCTTCCGTTCACTTAGAATTACCTCACCTTCATTCCATTGTTCATAAGACAATAAATACTTTACAATTTGAGCATAGAAGTCAACCTCAATCACTTGAGATTCGCAAATGATCAATTGTCCCTGGCGATTCTTTGTTTCGACTTTTCTTTGGTTCAAATGAAATTCATCTTGTAGAATCAAGTCGATCATGATCTTGCCATTTGGCCTTAAATGTTCATAGCAACATTTTAACGTCTTAATAGCCTCAACTCTATCTTGAATTGTTAATATATATCCAAACGGAATAATGATCACATCATAGAAAGAAGGAAGTTTTAAATTAGCTAACTCGGCATGATAAACCTTTACGGAGTTAGATTCAACTTTCTGGCTATTAGGTACAATTCCCTCGATTTGCAGGCCACTCTCCTTTAAAGCTGGTAGTAATAGTGGCTGATTTACTCCTACCTCAAGTATTTTCCCTTTTATATTTAAAAGTTGTTGTTTATAAAAGCTTAAAAGCTTTGAAAAAGTATCATTTGTCTTCTCGTCCACTTTAACTTTATCCATTAAGAACCAGCGAAAATCGGCGGTCATTTTATATCACTCCTAAATAATCACTTTAAACAGTCGCGTGATTACGCCATTGCCATTTTGTATCTTATTATTTCTCTACAGATAACATTTATGTAAATACTGGCAAATTTCATTAAAACAAGCAATTTATAAATGGATTGTTCTAAAACAAACTACAATTTTTCTTTATACTAATTAAATACGAACCTTTTAAGAGCGGAATTTCTAATTATTCGATAAACAGTTTTTATAAATTATCTCTATAAACGAAACATCTTACACTTTTAAGCGTCTTTCATTATGAAGCTAGGAGGGAAGGATAGTGGATACGCAAAACATTTCACAAATAATTGAAGAACACAGGTCGAAAATCATCAAGACAACGAAGAATATTATAAAAAACCCCTCTTTGGTGGACGACATTGTTCAAGATGCAAGTATAAAAATATATTCATACTTTCAAAAAAAGGATTATGAGCTGCCTAAAAATATTGAAGCATGGGTAACAATTATTACTAAAAATACTGCTTATGACCATTTAAGAAAACTAAAGCGCCATCAAGATATTCACCAAAATGTAAGTGAAACATTTCAACATCATGACCAAAGTATAGATACACCTGAAAAAACAATACTCTCTAAAGAGAAAATCAAAGATATAAATGAAGTCTTTCACTTACTGGATGAGGAAACTAAGGAAATATTCATTCTTCGTAACAAAGGTTATTCCTATCAAGATATTGCAAAGATGAAGAAGCTTTCTTTAGGAAAAGTGAAAACTAAGATTTTCCGTGGCCGCAAAAAAATGATGGATTACCTTATTGCAAAGGGGGTGCTGTAATGACCTGTAAAGAATCCAAACAAAGAATATTAAGATTTGATCAACTCCCTGAACACGAACAAAATCATCTTTTTGAACATATTGAACGCTGCGAGGAATGTCAAACCTATTTCGAACAATACTTAACTTTGGAGGAGGGGCTTGATCTACTTCTACAAGAAAAGGATATTCATGTCCATTCTATAAAGAGAAGATCTTCTCAGCGAATCTTTAAAAGGGCATTACTCACCTGTGCATCATTTTTCCTGTTAATCATCGGTGCATGGAATACTCCACCAGTAAAGGCTGCTATTGAGAAAGCAATAAACGAAGTGATAATTGATCATTTCCTTAAAGGGCAACAACAGCTGGAAAATAAAGGAGAAAGTGCTAGAGAGAAGATTATTTATGCTGAACAAAAGCTACAGAACAAGGAAATTGTATTTGTTTACCTTTCTGGACAAAAGGTTAGAAACGAATATGGCAATGGGAACTATTCCATTTCAGATGGTAAATACTTAGCTACTTACTCTAAAAAAGACAATTTATTTGTAATAAAAAAGCTTGTTTATAAAGGCGTCCCTTATGAAGTAGAAATTTTCAGGAACATAGATCCGAGTAGTATTACGTATAAAGGTGAGCGAGAGTATTTGGATCGACAAGCTGAAGTTTACCTAGTAGAAGAAAGTCAAGAAGTCCAAAGGGAATATTGGTTCGATAAAGACACAAGTCTTTTTATTAAAGAAGTAGAAATTTATAAGGGCCATCGCCAAGATCAAGACAACTTAAACGAATTTAAAATCATTGAGGTTAAGAAAAATCATCGATTATTTGATTTTATTGCACCAGATGGAGCTAGAATTATTGATGAATCCATTCAATAACCTGCCTAGGAGAGTAACCCTAAGGACCACCCCCTTTGGAGTTACCCTCCATTTCTATTAGCTCGATGCAAAGGAAAGATAGTGATAGGTTTGTTTACCAACTATCCCATCAACAGATAATCCTTTTCGTTGTTGGAATGCTTTTACAGCAGATTCTGTTTTTGCTCCAAATATTCCATCAATTGTTCCAGGGGAGTATCCTAAACAACTCAAAGTTGCTTGAATCCCTTTTACATAAGAATTTTTATTTCCAGCATAACCCTTTTTAGCTAAATAGGAATAATCAAAGTCTATTTTTGTATTATTCAATACAACACCAAGCGATTTTCCGCCAGAATATCCCTCTTGAATATACCCCTTCACTCCTTGATTAATAATCCAAGTATAACCAGATGATTCTGATTGTAGTTCTTTAGTCCATGAACTATTTCCATTACAAGTAAATGCCCTTATGTAGTTATTCGATGTACTTTGTAATTGTATCGTTGTCTTTAGTTCTTGATCTGTGTAAGTTTGAGATGGAATATCCAAAGTCCCCTCTGCTAACACTTGTCCCATGTAACAGCTCCATCCTAATACCAAACCTAAGATAACTGTGAATATTTTCCCCATTGCTTCCCCTCCTTTTTACTTAATACGAAATAGGAGTTAGAAGGTTTCATCTACATGAATGGAAAGTTAATTTTTGTAAAATATAAAATTTACTTTCTCTTAGTTGGTTACAATACGAAAACGCTTTTGCCTTTGGTTATAGTTAACCTTTTTTAATAAACATCCAGTTTCCAAATTCAAAAAAAACATCTACACTAAGAAGGACAGCTTATAGAAAGAAGGATACATATGTGGTTTTTGTTTATAATATTTGCCTTTATTGCCGGTTTAGCATTACCTGCCCAAGTGAGTATCAATGCTCAACTTAAAAATTATGTAGGCACTCCATTACTTGCATCTACGATTTCTTTTTTAGTAGGACTGCTAGTTCTCTTAATTGGTACACTTATCCATGGGTCATGGAGTCTAGGTAAAGGCCTAACTACTGCTCCATGGTGGATATGGACTGGTGGATTTTTAGGGGCTTTTTATGTTTTGGCCTCCATTATCCTAATACCGAGGCTCGGTGCTGCAACAACAATTGCTTGCGTTCTAGCAGGTCAGGTAGTCGCCTCTATTATAATTGATCACTTCGGGTTATTACAGGTAACAGTTCATCATGTAACAATCCCTCGTATGATAGGTGCCTTACTAATTATAGTAGGAGTTATTTTAGTTCAAAAATTTTAAAGGATGTGGATAATTATGAAACGTGTTAGTGTTTTTTGCGGTTCTAGCCCTGGAGCTTCTACCATTTATACAGATGAAGCAGTGCAACTTGGTACACAATTAGCTAAGGAAGGGATAACCTTAGTTTACGGCGGGGCAAGAGTAGGCATTATGGGCACAGTAGCTAATGCAGCTATACAAGCAGGTGGCGATGTAATTGGCGTAATTCCAAAGATGTTAATGACACGTGAAATTGCTCATACTGAATTAACAGAACTAATTGTTGTTAATACAATGCACGAACGTAAGGCTAAAATGGAAGAGTTATCTGATGGTTTTATCGCCCTGCCAGGTGGTCCAGGAACAATGGAAGAGTTTTTCGAAGTATATACTTGGGCTCAGCTAGGTGAGCATCATAAACCAATTGGCATGTTAAATAGTAACAATTATTATGATAAACTGCTTACTTTTTTTGATCATATGATCGAAGAACAATTCTTAAAGCCAGAATATCATTCAATGATTATTGTCGAAAAAGAACCACAAGTGCTAATTGAAAAATTCAGAACTTACGAACCACCTAAGCTGACAAAATGGATTAACCGTAAAGAAACGTAACAGAGAAGCAACAACCTTCTCTGTTTTTTTATTGGAATTCAAACCTATTCTCCTCTCTAATAGAACTTGTTAGGTCACCTCTATTGTGTTTAATACTATTAAATATGGGAAGAAGATAAAATATAATTCCAATTATTCTACGGGAAATAATTTGTCTAATATTGACGAGGAAATCATAAATAAAATTTTATTTTATGCGATTTTAATACCATGAAATGAATGTCATATAAGGATTTATTCATGATTGTCCAATGAAAATTATTTACTTGTTTGAATATCGTAACAAATTTGATAAACACTACATATATAGAGGTGAATGAAATGAATCGTGGGATATGGACAGCTCTTTCAGGTATTGGAATAGCTCAGGGTTTGAAGATTTTCACAAATAAGAAGGTAAATGGTGTTTGGGACTGGAGACCAATCTTTACAACTGGTGGAATGCCAAGTTCTCACTCTGCAGGAGTATCAGCCTTAGCAACCTATGTCGCATCTAAAAAAGGTTGGAATTCAACCGACACTGCTCTAGCAGTTATCTTTGGAATTATTGTCATGTATGATGCACAAGGGATTCGAAGACATACAGGTGAAATTGCTAAAATTGTAAATGATCTAGATGCAGATATCGAAGTACTCTCAGGCCATATGCCAGGTTTGTTTCATGTTAAACAAGAAAAAGAATTAAATGAGCTTCTAGGTCACCAGCCTGCTGAAGTAGCAGGAGGAGCTTTATTGGGCATATTAATTGGTCTTTTTAGTTCGATGACAGAGAATAGAAAATGAGGGTGACTTAAAAGGCCACCCTCTTCCAGATTAATCTCTTTTCACACAAGCCTTTAAGATAGGAAATCTAATTTGATTGTAATCTGGCTAGTACACTTTTGGTTTTACTAATTTACTAGTAGTTTGAATGCTTGATAACCAAAGTACAGACCAAAACCAATTAAAGATAGGCCAGATATAACTGAAATTGTGATAAGTAGTTGATTCGTTAAAAACCTTCGAAACGTACTCGCAACACACGCCATTGTAAAATCCCAAATCAGTAGCCCTATTATTATTGCAGAGCTATAAAGAATTAATTGATTTGTACTGTAAGCCGCGACTGCATTTGCTAAAACAGAACCATAAATCCCCAACCAAAACATGATGGTAAGTGGATTAGCTAAAGACATTAAAAAGCCTGACATAAATGATCGCGAATATGTGACTTTTGCTTTTTGGTTTTGTATCGTTATTTTACCTGCTCCTAGCAGACTTTCAATCCCTGTGTATACTAAAACAAAAAAACCAAATATCCATAAAAAAGATTTGATAAAGGGTATTTCAAGAAAGTTTACTAAACCTAAATAAACTAAAAGCATATAGAAAAGATCAGCAAATGTTGCTCCTAATCCTACTAACCAGGCATTAAAAAAGCCCCCTTTAATTCCTCTATCTAACTGAGCTGCGTTTACTGGACCAATCGGTGCCGCTAAAGATAAGCCCAAAAAGATGTAACTAAAAATGACGTTCATTCCATTTCCTCCAGAATAACAACAAGTATTTATAGCGCTTGTACAATATTATTCATAAAGGAGGATTTTATCACCATTTTCTAACAAAAGCGCAAGCGCCTTGAACAGCCCCGACAAGCATAAGATGATTTAGAATAGAAGGCGTTCTTTGCCTTCAATTCTAAATCATCTTATGACCTCGAGGGGCTAGGCGCTGGAGCTGGATGTTGTGCGCTTATCCACAGTTTAAGAATTTTATAATTTCCTGGTAAACGACTAACAAAAGCAAAAATCATTAATCCTATATAATTCTCATAAAATTAAAAGTAGCCCTAACGGATAAACTACACCATTACCATTAATGGACTTTTACTAATTTAATATGTTCGATATGATGCTTCCCATGCCAAGAGTAAAGAGCCAAGGTTGTGGCTAGTGATATATGGGTTTTCATACCTGGATGATAAAAGGTTTTTTCAAAGTCAGTAGAAGACATAGATCGTAGTAGGTATGCCCATCGTTTATGAAGAGATTCTAAAAGCAGAAGGGATATTTCTATTGGTAATTGTGTAGAGTCTGACAACATGGCCCATGCTGTTTCATCATATGCTTTTATTGTCGGTTTATCCTCTGTTAGCGCAAGCTTAAAACGAATATAACTATTCATATGACTATCAGCAAGATGATGTACAACTTGTCTTAGAGTCCATCCACCTGAGCGATATGGGGTATCAATTAACTGCTGTGAAATACCATCAAGTGCAAATTTCAAGAGGGCAGGCGTTTCTTCAATGTCTAAAATCCATTGATTGATATCATCTTCAGTTACTTTTTTAGGGACAATAAACTCACCGATCGGATATTGCAGGCTTTTTCTCATCCATATTCTCTCCCTATTTTGTTTTGTTACATCCTAATTTGATTATATTTCCATATGTTCTTTTTAACAAGAATTAGCCCAACCTTTTTTAATAATCAGAAAGCTTTATGAATGGAAGTGAAATTATGGTATAGTATGGTCAGTTTATTTACTAATATTAGTACATAGTCAAACTTGTTAAACAGAGGTGATTGTATTGAGATCTATTGTACTTGGGGTTTGTTCATCTTTCTTCTTTGCGTTTACATTTGTGTTAAACCGTTCAATGGAACTCTCAGGGGGAAGTTGGTTATGGAGTGCTTCGTTACGGTACTTTTTCATGCTTCCTTTTTTATTTTTCATTGTAATCTGGAGGAAAAAGTGGATAGCACTTTGGGAAGAAATGAAAAGAAATCCATCCCATTGGCTGCTATGGGGTACAATTGGCTTCGGTTTATTTTATGCTCCAATTTGCTTTGCTGGCGCATATGGACCAGGATGGCTCATAGCTGCAACGTGGCAGATCACGATCCTATCGGGTTCACTCCTTGTTCCCTTGTTTTATGAAGAAATAAAAACAACTAATGGTTCGATAAAAGTAAGAGGGCAAATTCCATTTAAAGGGTTATGTATGTCACTTATCATTATTATTGGTGTTGGTGTCATGCAATATGAACATGCAACTCAATTATCAATAAAGCCTGTGCTTTTAAGTATTATACCAGTGATCATCGCATCGTTTGCATATCCACTGGGTAATCGCAAAATGATGGCACTTTGTGAAGGTAGACTAGATGTATTTCAACGTGTTCTTGGAATGACTTTAGGCAGTTTACCTTTTTGGATTACCCTATCTATTTTTGCACTGTCAACAACTGGGCTTCCTTCCAAAACTCAAACTGTTCAATCGTTTCTCGTCGCAATATGTTCAGGGTTAATTGCAACTCTACTATTTTTCCAAGCTACAAATTTAGTTCAACATAATATGGCAAAGCTCGCAGCTGTAGAAGCAACGCAATCTATTCAAGTTCTTTTTGCATTATTTGGTGAAATTCTTTTTCTAAGTGCACCACTTCCTACACCTATTTCTTTAATAGGGATGGTTTTAGTTGTTGGAGGAATGGTTTTACATAGCTATGTATCGAGAACTGATCAATTAGAAGTCACACCTAGTGATACTTCTAAACAGTTTTCCTAAATTAAGTTCACTACATTTTGAGTATTTTCCCATGTTAAGTGTTTACATTTTTGTGGATAAACACGTGTAAATGTTAATAAGTTGTGGATAACCTATACAGTTATCCACTTTTTATTTGTATTTTTAACTGTTTTATCGGTAATCAATTTTTTAATATGTTGATGAATTTGCTCCACAATGAGTGGTGCATCATGATCCATAGATGCAACGTGATAGGAATTTTGTAAGACAATTATTTTTTTCTCAGCTGTATTTACTTGATCAAAAATAAACTCTGAATTTGTTGGAGGTACAACGTGATCTGTTGCCGATTTAAAAATAACCGTCGGACTTGAGACACTAGAGACTTTTTTCTTTGTGTCATCCATTAAGTGTAAAAGCTGATGAATTGCCTTTAATGGAACTTTTTCATACGTTATTTCAAAAACAGAAGATTTATTGATATCTGGAGAACCCTCTTGAACATAGGCTGGCTTAACCTTGTTACAAAATTCCTTATAACAAACATCTGTTACAGCTGCATTAATTAGGAATATCCCATCCACGTTCTGGTTGTTTGCTGCCACTTGTAGTGTTAAGGCACCACCCATTGATTGGCCTACGATATACACCTTTTCACATTGTTTTTTCAAATGGTTATAGGCAGTTTGAAGACCGGATATCCAATCTTCATATGTGCTCGTTTCCATATCTAAATAATGTGTACCATGACCGTTCAAGCGAGGGATGGATACAGTGTAGCTATATTTAGTAAGTTGTTCTCCAATATATTGCATGCTTTGTGGCGTTCCATTAAACCCGTGGCAAAGCAACACACCAATTTCATTTCCTGAAAAAAATAAGCTTTCGGCACCTTCAATAACTGGATGTAATTCAACATTCATTTCTTGATCCTCCTTAAACAATGTCTCTATCTATTTTAATTTTATAATTCTTATATGTTTACTTGGTTTTATTATTTTACTCTATATTGATAGTTATAGCAATACTTACGAATTAGAAAAACACTATCTTAGAGCTTGTTACTCCATTGATAGTGTTTTTACTCCTTGTATATTAAGCTTTGTATAATGGATAGCCCGTAAACTTAAAGTCCTTACCGATCTTTTGAATGTCCATTTCAGCAAGGTCTATTGCATCAGCCATTTTTTCAATCCCTGTACCTGCAAAAAAACCGGGTGATTGCTTTCCACCGATTAATTTAGGAGCTATATAGAGAACCAGTTTATCAACTAATTGTTCAGCTAAGAAGGATGCATTCACTTCACCGCCACCTTCGATTAGAACTGATGATACAGAGTGCTCTCCTAAAATTGTCAGCGTATCATGTAAATCAACGCGGCTCACACCACTTGTAATAAATACTTTACAACCTAGTTGTTCAAGCCTTTTCTTTGTATCTACTGAATATTGTTTTGAAGTAAAAATCCACGTTTGAGCTTTTTGATCTGTTACCACTTTAGAATCTAAAGGAATACGTAGCTTGCTATCTAAAATGATCCGGATTGGATTTCGACCATTTGGAATTCTTGTTGTTAATTCCGGGTCATCCTTAATCACTGTATGAACTCCTACCAGAATCCCTACATTCTCATGGCGTAGCTGATGAACATCTTTACGCGCATCCTCTGAGGTTATCCATTTGCTGTCCCATGTAGATGATGAAATCTTACCGTCTAGCGTCGTTGCTGATTTTAAAGTGATGAACGGCTGCTTTTTAACAATAAACTTATTAAATACTTCATTCATTTTTCTAGACTCTTCTTCACAAACCCCAACTAGGACTTCAATATTTGCATTCTTTAAAATTGAAATTCCATTTCCTGCTACTACGGGATTTGGATCTAATGTTGCAACAATTACTTTTTTTATTCCAGCCTTTACAATTGCCTCGGCACAAGGGCCAGTTCTCCCATGATGTGAACAAGGCTCAAGAGTTACATATATTGTCCCTCCCCTTGCCTGTTCTCCTGCCATCCGTAATGCATGAATTTCTGCATGAGGTTCTCCTGCCTTTAAATGAGCACCCACACCTACTATTCGGTTATGGTTGACGACAACCGCCCCTACAAGTGGATTTGGTTCAGTCTGACCCTTCATTGCCTTTGCATTATTTAGGCTTAAATTCATATAAAACTCATGTTCACTCAATCGGATAGCCTCCTCTAAAATGACCAGCTCTCTCCATTTTCGTTTCTAGATAATGTTTATTATACCTTGAAATATCTCCCCATAACGGAATTCGACCTGATACGTTTGCACCTGAACTCTGCAAGGCCTTAAGTTTATTTGGGTTATTCGTTATTAATGTAACAGGTAATTGACGAAGTGTTTTTAATACTCTAATCGCTTCATCATAGTTTCTGGAGTCATCCACAAAACCTAGATGCTCATTCGCCTCAACAGTATCTAAGCCCTCTTCTTGCAGTAGGTATGCAAGTGCTTTACTGAATAATCCAATCCCTCTACCTTCATGATTAGCAAGATAGAAAAGTGCCCCAGCCCCATGCTCGGAAATCATTTTCATTGATTGTTTTAATTGGAAACCACAATCACATCTCTTACTACCAAAAATATCTCCAGTATGACAAATACTATGCATACGGATTAGTGCGTCTTCTGCGTGCTCAAAGTCTCCGTAGACTAAAACACTTGATTGTTGGTTATTCGCTAAATTAGCCTGTGGCAGGCTTTTAATCAATTCTTCCACTTGATCCTCAGCTTGCACCCCTTCAATCATTTGAACATCTAACCAGCTATACCACTTAAAGAACACTGTCTCTCCATCCAATTGAACTGGGAGATTAATTGGTCCAACAATAAATGTAGACCTGTCACCATGAGTAACAATTTGTACCTTTTCCTTTATTTTGTTTAACGGGCTTTCTTTCGTTTTTTCGATGATCATAGTCCTTCCTCCTCTTACAATAAATATTTTAGCATCTATATGAAATCTCCAATAGCCTCTTAGCTTACTTATTGTAAGTAAGTATACATTCGATAGTCAAATACGTCAAGCATTAGAGGTTCTCCTCTATTCCTTTTACCTAACACCTTTATTAAACTTAGCAGCTACTACTATTTGTGAATTGTGTTGTGAAAATGACTACTGCTAACCTTAATCGTCACTTTAGATGAGCTATTTATAAGGAAGATAATATTAAATCTGGATAATACAAGCTAGATTACTGTTTTTTCTTTACTTATTGGTTAAAATAGCTTTGAGGTGATAACAATGGAACAAGTAAAGACTCAAGATCAATTTCAAAAATTAATCTCTAGTAAGGAATCTGTAGTTATAAAATTTGTCACAGACTGGTGTCCTGATTGTAAACGAATGGATATGTTTCTTCCAACAGTATTTGATGAAGTACAAAATGTTTCAATGTACGAAATCGACAAGGATGAGTTTCCAGAAATAGCCGAGAAATACGATGTGATGGGGATTCCAAGTCTTTTAGTGTTTAAAGATGGAGAAAAGCAAGCGCACCTACATAGCGCGAACGCAAAAACGCCTGAACAGGTAGTTGAATTTTTATCGGATTCTTTTAAATAACAGAAAAGAGCCTGACACACCATTTAATAATGTGAACAGGCTCTTTTACATTTGGAATTACACCTTCAATTGAACTCTCCCAGTTTTACTTTCCCTAATATATAGTAAATATAGATCAATTCCTCTAATACTATTTAACTGTAAATTATTTAATTCTCATAAATATTTAGTTCTATCCTACTTGATTTGTATGTAAGATAAATAGAAGCACAAATTAAGGAGGAGATTATATGGGGACTAAGTTTTTCAAGATAGCTGTTGTTTATTTAGTCATTGGCGTATCCATCGGATACATTATGGGTATCACTCATAATTTCAGCTATACGTCTGTTCACGCTCATGTAAACCTACTTGGCTGGGCATCCATGGCACTATTCGGACTCATATATCATTTCTATCCTAAAGCAGGTGAAACAAAATTAGCGAAAACACATTTTTGGCTTCATAACATTGGAACTCCCTTTTTAACTGCTGGCGTGTTTTTGATTGTTTTCTTAGAGAATGACGCATTGACTGTGCTACCAATCATTGGTTCAAATCTTGTCTTAATAGGTATTATTTTATTTTTAATCAATGTCTTTCGTCATGTAAAAAAGGAAAACCTCTCTAGTTAGAACTGGCAAAAGCGTACGACTAAATCATAACTAAAAGGGTATGCATTGTTTTCGTGATGCATACCCTTTTAACTGTATTTTTATCATTCACCAGTAGGTAAACACTAGAGATTATACTCGAATAGCAAGGAAATCAGGATATAGACCACAATTCTTTTCTAGAAGTAGTTACTGCTTTAGCACCAGAAGCTAAAACACTATTAATCTCTTCCTTTCTAGTTATTAAACCCCCTGCAATAACTGAAATCCCTGTTTCTATATTGACCTTTTCAATGAGATGAGGAACACAGCCAGGCAAAACTTCTATGAAGTCAGGATGAACCCTTTCAGCTAATTTATAACTTGTTTCGATTGCAATCGTGTCTAATAAAAATAGGCGTTGAATTGATAGAATTCCATTTTTCTTTGCTGTTTTTAAGACACTACCTCTGGTTGAAATTAGCCCGTCAGGCTTTATTTTTTGACAAAGAAATTCTGAAGAATATTCATCATTTTTCAACCCTTGAATGAGATCAGCATGTAATAGAACTTTTTTACAATGACCTCTAGCATATCTCATGATGCTTTCTAATTGGGAAATATGAACTTCCAACATCACAATATACTCTATATTACTTGTTAAAACATTTTCAAAATCCTTCATTGATTTTATCGCTGGTAACACTTGTTGCCCATTAAAATCCATTTTGCCCCTCCTTTCCCTTACCTTAAGCATTTATTGCTTCAAGAAAAGATCCGGCTTTTTTATTAAAAGATGTTCGCCATCAATAATGGGATGATTATTTAGAGGCTATATGCTTTGAATATACGGTTGCTCCTCATTATCAAGGGGAACGACTGCGTCATGAATGTATTTTTCTAAGTCCTCAAGATAACGAATTTCTTCTTCTTTTGACCAGCTTAGAAGAGTAGCCATATATCGACTAACTGGCTCCTTCCATTTTTGAACCCAATTAATATCAAATAATAGAGCGCTTGTTCTACGAATAAAAAAGTCACTTAATGTTGTAACCATCTCATGATGAATCCCATATAGAAGTGACGCGTAAACCTCTACTGATAAGTCAGATTCCGCAGCTTGATGACCACTTTGTCGGATAACATCGTACACGTAAGAAATATTAGAACCATATCGTTTCACTAACTTTTCCGCTTCATCCTTTGTTAAACCTAGCTTTATTCCTTCAGCTACTTTTTCTTGAATAAAACTTGAATAACCTGCCGAACCACCAACATTCCCTCCAGAAAGAGTAATACGGTCTGTAGAGCAATTCGGAAAACCTTTACTCTTCCCACTTATTTGCGACAACACTAGATTAACGACACTTTCAGCCATTTTTCGGTAGCCCGTTAGTTTTCCACCTGCAATTGTAATGAGTCCAGATTCAGATAAAAAGATCTCATCTTTTCTTGAGATTTCTGACGGATCTTTTCCTTCTTCATGGATCAACGGGCGAAGACCAACCCAACTTGATTCAACATCACCTGCTACCAAGTTTAGGTTAGGGAACATAAAATTTGAAGCCTCAAGAATATAATCTCGATCTTCTGCTGTCATTCGTGGGTGAACAATTGATCCTTTATAATTCGTATCTGTTGTTCCAACATACGTTTTTCCAGCTCGAGGAATGGCAAACATCATTCTCCCATCGTTAAAAGGTGTATCGAAGTATACAGCCTCTTTAAGTGGAAATTTAGATCCATCAATGACAAGGTGAACCCCCTTTGTTAAGTGTAAATACTTTCCTTTTTTAGATTGATCTTTCTCTCGTAACGTATCAACCCAAGGACCAGCTGCATTGACAATTTTCTTTGCATAAATCTTTTTCTTCTCACCCGATAATTGATCATTTATTTGCACACCTACTAGTTTTCCCTTTTCATAGATGAATTTTTCAGCCTTTGTATAATTTACGGCTAAAACCCCCCGATTAACAGCTTCTTTAATCACTTCTAGCGTTAAACGGGCATCATCTGTTCGATATTCAACATACACCCCAGACCCTTTTAGCCCTTCTTTTCGTAACAATGGCTCCCTTGAAAGGGTATCACCACTATTTAACATTTTACGTTGCTCTGATCGTTTGACACCTGCTAAGAAATCATAAACTTTAAGCCCAATTGATGTTGAAAACTTACCAAATGTTCCATTCTCGATAATCGGAAGCATCATCCATACTGGTGTAGTAACATGTGGGGCATTTTCATAGACAATCGCACGCTCTTTCCCCACTTCTGCAACTAATTTCACTTCTAGCTGTTTTAAATAACGTAGACCTCCGTGTACAAGTTTTGTCGAACGGCTGGATGTTCCTGCCGCAAAATCCTGCATTTCAATTAAGCCTGTTCTTAGTCCACGTGATTGAGCGTCTAAAGCGATTCCTGTGCCAGTTATTCCCCCTCCAATGACTAGTAAATCTAACGGTTGCTTCTCCATCTCATTTAAATATGTTGATCGTTTTAAGCTAGAAAATTCGTTCATTTTTTTCCATCCTTTCCGTAAAAGGGCTTAAGAACGAATAAAAAGGGACCACAACATCAACTGTAACTAAATCATTTACAGTTTTGTTGTGGTCCCCTCAAATTCTCAGACCTTATCTATTAACTTGTATTTTGGCTATTTTTATAATATATACTTATTTTACATTATATCTATTTATTATCAATACTTTTCATGAAAATTGTTAAAACCAGAGGGTATATAGCCGATAAGCTCAATAAACATTCAACAGGGGATGAAAGCCTCTGTTGAATAAGTTTCACTGTTCCCGATTTTTATTTGGCTTAAATCCCATTGTAGCTTCAACAGCCCTCTTCCAACCACCATACAGTGAATTTCTTTGCTGTTCATCCATCGTTGGTTCATATGATTCTTCTACTTTCCACTGTTTAGAAATTTCTTCTCGATCCTTCCAAAAACCAACTGCAAGTCCTGCTAAATAGGCCGCTCCTAAAGCAGTCGTTTCATTAATTACAGGGCGTTCAACAGCTACATTTAAAATATCACTTTGAAAATTCATTAAGAAATTATTCTTTACAGCGCCACCATCTACACGTAGCTTCTTTAATTCGATACCAGAATCAGCTTCCATCGCCTTCAATACATCCTTTGTTTGATAAGCGAGTGATTCAAGTGTCGCGCGGACAAAATGTTCTTTCGATGTACCACGAGTTAAGCCAAAAATGGCACCTCTTGCATCACTGTCCCAATACGGTGTACCTAAGCCAACAAATGCTGGTACGACATAAACACCATCAGTCGATTCGACCTTTGAAGCATACCCTTCACTTGCAGGTGCATCATCTATCATTCTTAAACCATCACGCAGCCACTGAATAGCTGATCCCGCTACAAAAATACTACCTTCTAATGCATACTCTACTTTGCCATCAATTCCCCATGCAATCGTTGTTAACAACCCATTTTCAGAAGGAACAGCTTTTTCCCCTGTGTTCATTAACATAAAGCAGCCTGTGCCATACGTATTTTTAGCCATTCCCTTTTCATAGCACGCTTGACCAAATAAAGCTGCATGCTGATCACCAGCCACTCCTGCTATCGGAACTGCCTCGCCAAAAAAGTGATAATCTACCGTCTCAGCATACACTTCTGAGGATGAACGCACATCTGGAAGCATAGATTTTGGAATGTCTAAAATTTCGAGCAACTCATCATCCCAAGCTAAATCATAAATATTATACATGAGAGTTCTTGAAGCATTTGTATAATCTGTTACATGCTCTTTCCCACCAGAGAGCTTCCAAATTAACCATGTATCAATTGTTCCAAAAAGTAATTTGCCTTGATTCGCCTTTTCTCTTGCCCCTTCAACATGATCAAGAATCCATTTAACCTTTGTTCCTGAGAAGTATGCATCAATTAACAAACCTGTTTTATTTCGAAATAGATCATTGTAGCCCTTTTCTATTAATTCTTCACAAATGTCTGCTGTTTGTCTTGATTGCCAAACAATTGCATTGTAAACTGGTCTACCTGTTTCACGATCCCATACGACCGCTGTTTCACGCTGATTTGTAATCCCGATACTAGCAATTTCATTTGCAGATACATTCGTTTTTGTAAGGACCTCTGCAATGACCGCTAAAATCGAACTCCAGATTTCCTGTGCATTGTGCTCAACCCAGCCTGGCTTAGGAAAGTATTGTGTAAATTCTCTTTGTGCTGCATCGACAATTTCCCCATTTTTATTAAATAGAATTGCTCTAGAACTAGTTGTTCCTTGATCTAATGATAAAATATATTTTTTCCCCATGATTAATCCTCCCTATAACTCTCTTTTTTTATTTATATATACTACTTCCTGTTTCCACATCTCTATTCCTTTATTTGCATGAGCTATTTTCCTATATAATCCTATGCTTGATCCTTGGTCCGTTTCCCCTACAACAGTACCTAGATTATCCTTCATTCAAATGAGTAGAATTAGTATCCACTACTCGTTTAGTATTAGACACCCTAGCAATTAAAACGATAACAGCTAGTACACCTATTAGTATATATAATGCATTTATTGATCCACTAACAAATAGTGCTTGGTGAAACTGTGCACCTAACACACCACCTAAGATTGGCCCCACCACAGGAATCCAAGCATATTTCCAATTTGAAGTTCCCTTCCCCGCTATCGGTAATAAAAAATGGGCAATACGCGGACCTAAATCACGTGCTGGATTAATCGCATACCCTGTTGTCCCACCAAGTGAAAGACCAATAGCTGTTATGAAGAAACCAACTATAATTGGGTTAAGCCCCTCTGTGAACTCATTTGCTCCAATTGACAATAAACCGAATACTAATATTGCTGTCCCTAAAACCTCACTTATTAAATTGGATGGAGTATGCGGGATAGCTGGATCTGTTGAAAATACCGCTAATTTTGCACCTTGATCTTCAGTTGCTTTCCAGTGGGGATAATAATACAACCATACGATTGTAGCTCCAATAAAAGCACCTATAATTTGAGCTGCAACATAGGCTGGAACATCCGCCCAAGGGAATTCCCCAATTGAAGCAAACCCGATTGTAACTGCTGGATTTAAATGAGCACCACTTACACTTCCAACTGCGTATGCACCAAAAGCTACAGCAAAACCCCACCCCATGGTTATAACAATCCACCCTGAATTTTGTGCCTTTGATTTATTAAGTACGACGCCACCAACAACACCGCCACCAAATATAATTAGTATCATTGTACCAATAACTTCACCTAGAAAAGGTGACATAGAAAAGCCCCCTTGTTTTTTTAAACAGTTCTATTACCCACAAAAATCACATGCCCGAAGATAGTGGCTGAAAAAGTCAAAAAAAGACAGCTCATGTATTAAAAAAAGGCAATAATCTCCTTTTTAAACACAATAAGCTGTCTCTCAATGACTCATCAGCACGTTTCTTAACTTGTAGGTGTTATTATAGAGTAGAAACTTTACTTTGTAAACGCTCTTTTCATTGAATTTTTAAGATAGATAAAAAAATGTTTCTCTAATTTTCCAGCAAAACTTTTTTAAATTGTTGCCTTTTATTTTTCGAATCATTATATAATTTAGGTGACCATACTGGTGGTCACTAGCCAATCCAAGGAGCGTGAATAAATATGGCCAAGTCAAAAGCAAGAAAAGTTAGGGAGAAACAAGTTCGAGAAGGTAAATTGGATGTTACGATCAGACGTAATGATTGGGGCGGGTTTAACCCATACAATCGTCAGACAAAAACAAAAAAAGAAGCATTAACCCATATGCAAGGAAAGCACCGAAAGAACCATTCTCAAATTAATTATGATGAGAATGGTTCTTTTATTTGTAGACCTTCTCGAGGTGATAGCTCGATGAACTCATACCCTAGTTCGATTACCTTATCCACGTATTAAATATTTAATCCCTCTTTAATTTTTAATCCCTCTCTAATGGATTTCAGTGTTACTTCATTAGACCATTCTGGTTTATCAGGATAAGCGAATACTGAATTTGTCAAAATTCCGTCAAATTTCATTTCTCTTAATTTCCGATATAATGCTTCAAAGTTTACTTCCCCTTCACCAGGGTTCAAATGCTGGTGAATAGTTACGTTTGCATTAGGAGGATTAACAATATATCGTAATCCAAATGCTGCTTTATGATTAAGAGTATCAGCAATTAGAACATGAGCAAGTAAATCTCCCGCTTCTTCCAAATGTTTCTCTACATCGCCAACACCATCATCATAAAAGAAAGCATGTGCAACAGAATATACCAACTTGATCCAATCTTTATCTAGTGCACGAATCATTCTAATGGCTTCTGTATTCAACTCAATAAAATCGTTAGGATGCGATTGTAAATTAAGTTTAATACCCTCTTTTTCAAAAAGTGGCATTAGCTCTTCCATAGATTTAACAAAAGCAGCTTCACTTTCAACCGGACGGCTTTTGTCGCCAGCAAATTCGCTGTTCATTAAATCTACTCCTAATTCAGAAGTGATTTCAATACAACGCTTCCAATTCCTCACTGCAGCTTGACGTTCATCTTCAATGGGTGAAGACCATTGTTGAACTGGTAGTACAGAAGAGATTTTAACTCCGGCATCTAAACAATATCTTTTTAAATCTTTTATCAGCTGCTTATCAACCTTTGGATATTCATAAAACCAAATAAAATCTTTACGCGGTGAAAACTCTACATATTCATACCCTAATCTAGCAACTGCATCGATCGTATCTTTTAAATTTGTATTATCACGATAATGTGACGGATCATATGCTAAACGCAATTTAAACATCTCCTTTTTTTCAATGTTCCTATTAAATTTACAAGTTATATATGAATTCAACTACTAATACTGCGATGCTCTTTAAGTGTAATAGCTTCTTTTCTACTCCAAGTAATAATTAAAATGCTGGCTATTAATCCTAATATACCAGTAAAGTAAAACCCTGTAGTAATTCCAAAACCTGAATTTAAAACACCTGCTATAAAAGGTCCTGAAAACATACCAAGTGCATATAACGCTTGATATACCCCCATAGCTGTTGCTCTTTTTTCATGTGAAATTGATTCAATTGCTAATCCTAACAGGAGTGGAAATAGTATCCCGAGAGAAAATCCATTAAAGCCTTGAATGATCATTAGCAATCCTTTTGATTCCATAAAAGGTGTTATAAGCGTAAAAAATGCTGATGCAAGAAAAGCAATATTTAAGGACTTCCATTTACCTAACAGCGGTACAATAACTTTCCCCATAAATAGTGTCGCTATAGCATGTGGAATCATAAATGAAAACACAATCAAACTAATATCACTAGCGTGAAGACCAATCTTTAAGGCATAGGCAGGAATGAAACCAAACATCGTAGTAAAAATAATACTGTGGGCCAAAATAGACAACAAAGAAACTTTTATAAGCATTGGTTCTTTTATGACCGATGTAAGGTCTTTAACTTTTACTGGCACGCTCGCATTCACTTCTTTGTTCTCATAAATAAAGAGAGAAAGTATGGCAGCCATAACACTAGTAATTCCACCTACCCAGAATGGAGCACGCCATCCCCATTCATTTACGATAAAACCGCTTAGGCTCATACCGATGAGTTGCGCCGCTAAAACAACAACAAAGGAAATGCTGCTCATTGCTCGATGAACTTCACGATCAACAAAATAACTAGAATATAATACAGTAAACACAACCCATGTTGCTGCTGCAATACCTGCGAGAGAACGGGCTATAAGTACCCATCCTAAGCTATCTGTTAATGCAAATACTAAACAACTAGTTGTACTTATCAGCATCCCTGCTACTATAAACGGCCTTCTTAATCTAAAAAGATCAGAATAAATCCCAATGGGAAGTCTAAATAAAAATTGCATAAGTCCATAGCTACTCAAAACAATTCCTATAAATATATATTTACCTCCCATCGTTTCTATATAAGGAGTCAAAATAGGAAGGTAAATAAAATGCGAGAACCAAAGAGCAAAAGAAACAATTAAAAAAATATATTTATCTTTAACAGAATAAAGAGAACTCAAATTATCACTCCATGTTTTCTTAAAAGAAAGGTACCAGGTTTTTAAGCCTAGGTACCTTCAGAGAAATTACCAACGAGCGGTTACCATTTTCTTGCGTGTATAGAACTCAACTCCATCTGTACCATTAGCATGAAGATCACCATAGAATGATTTTTTCCAGCCAGAGAATGGGAAGAATGCCATAGGAGCTGGAACTCCTAAATTAACGCCGAGCATACCTGCGTCGATATCTTCTCTGAACTTACGAACATTACTTCCGCTTGCTGTATAAATACATGCCCCGTTCGCAAAGTCTGATTCATTTGTTAAAGCAATCGCTTCATCAAGTGAATTTACTCGAACAACTGATAGTACTGGAGCAAAGATTTCTTCTTTCCAAATTGTCATTTCTGTTTTGACATGATCGAAAATCGTTGGTCCGACAAAATATCCATTACCAGCAGCTGCTGCAGCTTTACGTCCATCACGTACTAATGTAGCACCTTCTTTTTCACCAATTTCAATGTATTTTTCTGTTTTGTCCTTATGAGAATCACGAATGACAGGACCCAGGAATACACCTTCATCCATTCCATTCCCAATTGTAATGTTATCTACAGCTTCAACTAACTTCTCCATGAATGGTTCCGCTACTTCTCCAACAGTAACAACAACTGCTGCCGCCATACATCTTTCACCTGCTGATCCATAAGCTGCGCTGACAATTTGGTTAACAGCCCCATCTAGATCCGCATCAGGCATAACGATAGAGTGGTTTTTTGCTCCAGCTAGAGCTTGAACGCGCTTACCATAATTTGAAGCAGTTTTATACACATATTCAGCAACTGGCTGAGAACCTACAAATGAGATTGCTTTCACTTTAGGATGTTCAAGCAAGCCATTAACTACATCATGTGCACCATGTACAATATTTAAAACACCTTCAGGTAGTCCAGCTTCTGTAAACAATTCAGCTAGGCGATTCGCGAGCAAAGGCGTACGCTCTGATGGCTTAAGCACAAACGTATTTCCACAAACAATTGCTAATGGGAACATCCAGCATGGTACCATCATTGGGAAGTTAAAAGGTGTGATTCCGCCTACTACTCCAACTGGATAGCGGTACATCCCAGACTCTACATTTGTCGCGATATCTGGAAGCTGTTTTCCCATCATTAGTGTAGGCGCTCCTGCTGCAAACTCAACACATTCAATCCCACGTAAAACTTCCCCGTATGCTTCGTTATAACTTTTTCCATTTTCAATTGTTACTAAGCGAGCAAGTTCGTCCCAATTTTCTACCAGTAATTGTTGGTATTTAAATAGAATACGTGCTCTGCGAGGAACTGCAGTTTTACTCCAAGTCTTGAATGCTTCTGATGCCACTTCTACCGCTCTATCTACATCTTCACGGCTTGAAAGAGGTACATGTGCTAGTGTTTCACCTGTTGCTGGATTTGGAACAACCTCTGTTTTTCCAGATGTTGATTCTACCCATTGACCACCGATATAGTTTTTTAGGTTTTGTACTGTCACTGTGTTTGACATAATAATGACTCCTCTCATTTTTTAATTTCTATTACTACATGCTACCCTCATTAATTCTGTCATTTATATAAGTTATTATTCTACTTAACTTATACAAATGACAACGAGGTAGATCATAACTCACGCAATACAATAGTTTGACGATTCAATGAAATCGATTTCAGTTAAAAAGAATTTTTTTCTTACTTACAAGACCCATTTTATCTCATCAATTTACTTTTGTAAACGCTTTTTTATTATTTTTTTCCTTTTATAACTTTTTAATTTTTTTTTAGAATGTAGCAAGAAACCGAGATGAACCATACATTTCTTAGTGGTTGATCATACAGTTTACAACCAAAATAGGGTTCATTTCAATTTGATGCTTTACTAAAGTAAGTGGTCTATTCCTTTTGATTTTCTAATTAATAATGCAGAAATCGATTTCAATTAAAATTATGCGTTGATTCACTTTTAGTTCAATTAGTAAACGTCTATCAGCAATCGGATAGTGTTATATGACCTCTAACGATTCTCTAACTTTTGATTCAGAACTACAGGACTCTCTAATGATTAATTCATCCTTCATGACAATCTTTTTCTTATGAATAGATTCCTTATTTATTAATTTAATCAGCATCTCCATTGCCTTCTTACCAATTTCGTATTTGGGTTGGTCTATTGTTGTTAAGTTAGGCTCATGGACAGATGACATTTTAATATTGTCAAAGCCCACCACCGCTAGATCCTTCGGAACATTCAGACCACTGTCTTTCACAGCCTTAATTGCTCCCATTGCCATATCATCGTTAAAGGCAAAAACCGCTGTTGGCGGGTTTTCGAGTGCTAATAATTTTAACATCTGATTATAGCCTGATTCAAAGCTAAAATCACCTTCCTGGATGTATGCTGAGTCGATATCTAAATCATGGCTCATCATCGCTTGTTGATACCCTCTCATTCGATCTCTGCTTAATATCACATTTATAGTACCTGTAATATGCGCAATTTTCGTATGACCAAGTTTAATTAAATGTTCGGTTGCTTTTCTTGCACTACTAATGTTATCAATTGATACAGTAGGAATATTTAAACCATCAATGTATTCACATGCAAGTACCATTGGAAAATGGTTTGATATCTCCTCTAAGTTTGCTTTATTAAGTCTTGCTGTTAAAAGAACCATTCCGTCTGCTTGCTTTTGTAGCAATAAATTAATATACTCCTTTTCTCTTTCAATATCATTTTCAGTATCGCCTAATATAACCTGATATCCATGGTTAACAGCTACATGCTCGATCCCACGCAGTACTTTTGAAAAGAATGCACTTGTGATATCTGGAACAACAACTAGAATGATCTTTGTTTCCTTTGTTCTAAATTGTCTCGCAACAATATGGGGCTTGTAATTCACTTGATTAATGACATCCAAGACCTTTTGTCTTGTTTCAGTACTTACGAGCTCTGGATGAGAAAGGACTCTTGAAACTGTTGCTGGCGATACATTTGCTAATTTTGCCACATCACTCATTTTCATATTTTCATATCGCTCACCTTCATTATATGTATATAAACAGCACTGTAAACGATTTCATTTATAGGCGCATTTTGTCTGCATCTACATACTAATATAAGAGTAACAAATATTATGTATCGTCATTATTCATTTTAATTGATTCACAATTTATTGTAAACGATTACTTTGATTAATTAACGCATTATGCTAAATCAATTTAGCTGAAATAACTTTCTAATTTTAAGACTATTTATTCGTTGTAATTAAATCTTTAAATTAGGCTGTTTTCGCAAACTTTGTTGCTTTTAAAATAGTATTGGGTTGGTTGATTGCAGCGAGAGGATGCTCGCTTTCCGTGGGGCGGGCGATGAGCCTCCTCAGCGCGAAGCCGCCTGCGGGGTCTCATCTGTCCCGCTACTCCCACAGGAGTCTCGCATATCCGTTCCAATCAACCTATTCAGTTTTGTTCAAAAACAACAATCTATTAGAAAAGAGCCTTAAATTAAGAACAAAAAATAAAAAACCATGAGGCAGAAGAAGAAACACATACTGCTTCAACACACTCCTCATGGCCTACATTTTTGTTTGTTCCTTCAAATCAGGATTAGAGCCACAGGATTCCCTTATGATCAATTCATCCTTCATGACAAACTTTTTCTTATTTATAGATTCCCCATTTATTAATTTCAGCAATAACTCCATTGCCTTTTTGCCTATTTCATATTTAGGCTGGTTAATCGTGGTTAAATTAGGTTCTATTACAGATGACATTTTAACATTATCAAAGCCCACCACAGCTAAATCCTCTGGAGCTTTCAGACCACTATCCTTTGCAGCTTTAATTGCTCCCATAGCCATCTCATCATTAAAAGCAAAAACTGCAGTTGGCGGGTTTTCTAATGCTAATAATTTTAGTGTTTGATTATAACCTGATTCAAAACTAAAATCTCCTTCTTGAATGTATGCTGAGTCAATATCTAATTCATGGCTCATCATCGCTTGCTGATAACCCCTCATCCGATCTCGGCTCAATATAACATTAATTGGACCCGTAATATGTGCAATTTTCGTATGACCTAGCTTAATTAAATGTTCGGTCGCCTTTCTTGCACTACTAATATTATCTATTGATACTGTCGGAACATTTAATCCATCCATGTACTCACAAGCAAGCACCATTGGAAAATGCTCAGAAATCTCTTCTAGGTTAGTTTTATTAAGTCTAGCTGTTAAGAGAACCATCCCATCTGCTTGCTTTTGAAGCAATAAATTAATATATTCCTTTTCTCTTTCAATATCATTTTCTGTATCCCCTAAAATTACCTGATATCCATTGTTAACGGCTACATGTTCAATCCCACGCAGCACCTTTGAAAAGAAAGCGCTTGTGATATCTGGGACAACAACAAGGATAATTTTCGTTTCCTTCGTTCTAAATTGTCTCGCAACAATATGGGGTTTGTAATTGACTTCATTTATGACATCTAAGACCTTTTGTCTCGTTTCCTTACTCACTAATTCTGGATTACTAAGGACTCTAGATACTGTTGCAGGCGATACATTTGCTAATTTTGCCACATCGCTCATTTTCATAATCTTCTATTCACTCACCTTTACTAAAAAACGATGTAGTGGAAAGATAACAATCTAACCTGTAAAAAAAGTAAAACTAAATCGTTTTCATACCAATTATACTATTTTATAAGACTTTCGCAAAGCAAAGAGAGGCTGGGACATAACTAGCTTCAGATATGAGAAAGGTGAATTTGAGGGTACTCAAATTCACCTTTCTCTATTTTTGTGTATAAATTCCTCTATTACCTTAGTTTCTGGCAGTGAATTTTCTTAAATTCACTGCCATTAACGCAAGGCCCATTTCGTTTTCTACCCTCGATTTTCCTCGGACAGAAAATCGAGTGAAACGCAAATTAGCCTTCAAGAATCCAAAAACTGGTTCCACATCGATTTTGCGTTTTCGATAGATGGCACTCGTTTCCTCTTCTGAAAGCTTCACTCTTACATATTCTTTTTGCTGTTCCCATTTTTCATTCACCATTAGTTTTCGATTATTGCCTTCTTTTGCTTTTGTACATGATGAACGGAAGGGGCATCCCGAACAGTCTTCGCACTCGTAGATTTTGAAATTCCGTTGGAAACCTGTACGGTCATTACGGACAGAATGATATTGAAATTCAAGACGTTTCTGATTAGGGCATGTATATGTATCTGTTTCTTCATCATACTGCCAGTTGTCGGGATTAAATTTGTTTTGTTTGTACTTTTTCTTTTGTTCCTTCAAATACATGTTATAGGTAATAAGTGCTTCTCGTTTTCTGTTCGAAAGGATATCATTAAAGTTTTGTTCACTACCATAACCTGCATCTGCGACAAGATGTTTCGGTAACTCGAAATAATGCTGCTCGATCTCATCTAGAAATGGAATTAACGTACGCGTATCTGTTGGGTTAGAAAATAAACTATAGGCAAGCGAGTATTGACCTTCCGTTGCGATTTGTACATTGTAACCAGCTTTCAATTGTCCATTTTGCATATGATCATCTTTCATTCGCATAAATGTTGCATCCGGATCTGTTTTAGAATAGCTATTCCGCGTGCCAAAGATTTCAAAGTCTTGTTGGTATTTCTGTTTTCGTAAGACAAAATCAATCAACTGTTTACGGACTTGTTTCGGGTATTTGCGTTCATTTCTTAAGGCTTTTCGTTCTGTCACGTCTGATGATACTTCAATTTGTTTATCATACGCGGTTACGACATTGTCCACTTTTTGAACCAATTGAGTGAGCTCTTCTAATGATAACTGCTCATCGCTTTCACGCTCAATTTCAGGTATGATTTCGTTCTCAAGTAGCTCATTGTATAGCTGGTTTGACTTTTCAATTAAACTTTGATGATATTTCTCAATTGATTTCTTCCAGACAAACGTAAATTTATTCGCATTCGCTTCAATCTTTGTACCATCAATAAAAATCGCTTCTTGATCGATAAGTTTTTCTTCGATTAATCGGCAACGGAATTGGACGAAACATTGGCGAATTATTTCTTTCACTTCAGGTTGCACACGGAATCGGTTGATTGTACGGTAGCTTGGTTCATACCCTTGAGCTAACCACATCATACGGATACTATCATTTAATAAAGCTTCAATTTTGCGCCCTGAAAAGACAGATTGTGTGTAGGCACATAAGATAATTTTAAGCATCATGCGTGGATGATAGGCAGGACAACCCTCATTTCGAAGAAATGGTTCGAACGCTTCATGAGGGATACTTTCAACTAAATGATGGACATGGAAGGCGATATCATTATTTTGTAATTTTACTTCTAAATCTAAAGGCAAAACTAATTGATTCATGGTATAATTTTTAAACATAAGGACCCTTCTTTCGGATGAAATTTTGTGTGGTAACTTTATTTTATCAGAAGTGGTCCTTATTTTTTATTCAAAAAATAATCAAAGCCGGTGAAATTTTACTCGTCGTAAAATTTCACCGGCTTTTTCATCTAAGAGGTGGGTTTTGTCCCAGCCTCCCCTATTTTACCCTTTATTACTCACACTAAATTCTTTTGCTTTATTCGTTGCATTAAATTCGCTAATTTTACCTTTGACTGTTGCGATAATCGCTTCTTTTCCAGGTGTTGTTATCGCCCGATGATCATAAACTTCGCTATCATTACTCAATCTATCCCGAACAGCTTGCGTCCACGCTTGTAAGCATTCAGTGTTAACATTGATTTTAGCGTGACCTAATTCAATTGCTCGCTTTATTTGATAAGAGGGTATACCAGAACCTCCGTGAAGAACTAGAGGGATACCTGTCCATTCTGAAATCTGCTTCATTTCATCGAAGCCAAGCTCTGGTTCACCTTGATATGGCCCATGAACAGATCCAAGCGCTGCCGCTAATGCGTCTATTCCCGCTTCTTCAACGATACGCAAACACTCTTTAGGATCTGCATATTTCACTCCACCTACAAGTCCATCTTCGATACCACCCACAGTGCCTACCTCTGCTTCAACAGATACTTGCTTGGTAAGAGCATAATCAACAACTTGTTTGGTCATTGCAATATTCTCGTCAATAGAGTAATGGGATCCATCGATCATAACTGACGTAAATCCAGCATCTATTGCCTGCTTACATCTATCAAAGCTCATTCCATGATCTAAATGTAAAGCAACTGGAACTGTAATAGACATTTCTTCCATAAGTGCTTTTACCATTGCAGCAATTGTTTTAAACCCACCTAGGTAATCAATAAGTCTATCAGAAGCCGCAACAATAACAGGTGCACCTTCTTCTTCAGCAGCTTGTAAGATTGCTTGTGCCCACTGTAAGCTATTTATGTTAAATTGTCCTACAGCATATTTACCTTCTTTTGCTTTCAGAAGCATTTCTTTCATAGAGACTAATGTCACGTTGATCACCTCTCTTCTTACAAAAATCCTATTGGTAGCGTAATTTTAGCAACCATCTAAATGAAAGATATTTATTTGGCAGCTATCCCTAGATCATAATGCTTTGAAACAACTTCAAGTGTTGTTTCTTTAGCAGTTTTAATTGCTTCTTCAGCGCCTAACTTATAATATTCTGGTCTGAATATTTCAACTGAAACAGCTCCTGAATACCCTTTTTCTTTCAATATTGAAAGCATACGATCTAAATCAATTGCACCTAAACCAGGCCACACTCTATCTTCATCAGTTAAGAAGCCAATTGGAAAATCTTCTGTATCATCAATATGCAAAATAAAAATTTTAGAGATATCAGCTTTATTAAGATCGGCAAAATCAGATCCCATCGCATGGAAATGGAAGCAATCAAAAACTACTCCAACATTTTCACGATTTACAGCCTCAACAATATCGTACGCTTGCCCGAATGTATTAACTGTACATTGTGGATGACCAACGAATTCCAATGCTATTTTAACTCCATATGGTTCGGCAAGATCAGAAAGCTCTTTTAACACTTCAACACAACTATTTTTTATATCTTTTTTCAAGATCTTTTCTTCGGTAACTAATGGCACCGCTACAATATATTGAGCTCCTATCTTTTTAGCAACCTCCAACATATCCTTATATTCATTAATAATATTCTTATATCCTGCTTCATCACGATTATTGAAGAAAACTAAGGCGTTTAAAGCTAAAGGCTTAATATGATTTGTTTGAAAATAATTAGCCAAATCATCAATTGAGTGATCTTTTAAGTACTCTGGCAATTTGTCCATCGTACGGATTTCAATATAATCATAACCGTGTTTCTCACAAAATTCTAAGTCCTTTGCAAGATTAGAATTTTCTAATGTAGTAGCTTCATTAAAACATAATTTCATAGTTATGCCCCTCCTTAGATTTGATAAATAATTTAGTATTTAGATTGTTTGATACTGGTTATAGAAATCTGGTTTTTCTACAAGCGAAACAACTTCCTTCTCACCTGAATCCTGTGCTTTAATCGCTGCATCTGCAGTTACAGCTGCAATATATCCATCCCATGAAGTTGGTCCGTTTGGCTCACCTGTTTTCTTAATTGAATCCATGAAGTCTTGTAATTCTTTATCATACGCATCAATAAATCGATCCTTCCAATCATTTAACACGTTCGTACCAAATGTAGCATTTTTGCGGAAGGAAATACTTTGGAACTCTGGTAAGCTTACAATTCCTTCATCACCAATTACCTCACACTGAATGTCATATCCATACTTACAATTAACAAATATTTCAGCAGTGATGACAATACCACTATTTGTTTCTAATGTTACAATTTGTGGATCTTTAAGATGCTCTAATGCATGCTTTGATTTCTTCGGATAAGTAACCTGCACTGTTTTATAATCATCATTGACTAACCAATGCAGAACATCAATTTCATGAATTAACGTATCATGAATAGCCATATCAGTTGTATAGTTTTCACCTACTTCTGGATTTCGGTGTGCACAACGAATCATTAAAGGTTCTCCAATGAAGTTGTTATCAATCGCTTCTTTTAATTGCACATAACCACTATCATAACGGCGCATAAAGCCTACTTGAACAAGGCGCTTTCCATGTTTCATTTCAGCTTCGACAATTCTCATGCACCCTTCTCCTGTTGTCGCAAGCGGCTTTTCAACGAATACATATTTCCCTGCTTCAATTGCAGCCAATACACTTGCTTCATGTGCTGGGCCCCAGCTTGTTACCAGAACAGCATCTACGTTTTCAGCTGAAATAAGAGCTTTATCATCAGGATATACCGCTGCATCTAATTCAAATCTTTCAACGACATCTTTTGCAGAAGCTTGGTTAACATCAGTCACGGCGACAATTTCCCCACCGGATAATTTATTTTGAATACGCTTAATATGTTCTCTACCAATTGCACCAGTACCAATAACTCCAAACCTAATTGTCATTTTATTTCCTCCACTGATTTTGTCTTTGTATTCGTTTATATTTCTTTGATTACGCCAAAGCTGTTTTTTTAAGTATTTTTTCGTCTATATATTTTCTTGCTATCAAAGCATATTCCAATGGGTGAGCAATGGATGGATCTTGTTCAGCTTCAATTACAACCCATCCTTGATAGTTGTAATCCAATAAAACTTGGTATACTTCTGTAAAATCGATACATCCATCACCTGGTACAGTGAACATGCCATTTAAAAAGGATTGTAAAAAGGAATGACCATTGTCCTCACATTGTTTTAAGATTGTTGCTCTCACATCTTTAAAATGAACGTGTTTGATACGTTTAATGTGCTTATTTAATAAAGCTGTATAATCACCATCAGACACGAAAATATGACCTGTATCATAAAGTAAATGTACATGTTTTGGATCTGTATGTTCCATAAGGCGATCAATTTCCTCGATTGTTTGAACACCAGTACCCATATGATGATGAAATACTAATTTTAAGTCATATTGTTCAGCGATTTTCCCAAGTTCATTTAGTCCTTGGCATAATCCTCTCCATTCTTCATCAGTGAATGTCGGTTTTTCAGTGAAGACATTCTTATCTGTACCTTGGATGCTATATGTTTGTTCAGATACAACTGCTACAGCTGCATTTACTTCCTGTAAATAAGCACAATGCTTATGAAATTCTTTAGCTACCTCTTCAAGCCCATCACGGATAAGAAAACTACTAAACCATTGACCAGCTATACGTAAGTTTCGCAGCTTTAGCTCTTTATTTAACACCTTTGCTTCAGGAAAGAAACCACCAACTTCAGTACCTTGAAATCCAGCTACAACGATATCGCTTAATAGGTGTGACAATGTATTTTCTTTTCCAATTTCCGGAATGTCATCATTTCGCCATCCAATAGGAGCAATGCCCCAACTAATCTTTTGATTACTCATAACTATTCACCCCTATTAGTATTGCTTTGCATTTTTTAACTTTTGTTGTTTTAGTTCAAAAGTCTTTTGGACTCCTTCTTGATTAGACACCTCTGGGAATCCTAAATTCCACCAACTACCATCATATCCATCTGTCATTGTCTTTGGGAGCACTTTCATTTCAATTAAAGTTGATCGATCTTGGTTCTTCGCATCTTCTAAAGCAGTTTTTAATTCTTCTACAGTATTTGCACGATATGCTTTAGCGCCATATCCTTCAGCAACTTTTGCATAATCAATATTCATAATTTGATTGTCATCTGTTCTGAATTCGCAATTGAAGCTACCATTACCAGAATCCATTTGTAAATTATTAATACAGCCATATCCCGAGTTATCGAAAAGAAGCACATTAATTTTTTTATTGTATTGAATAGCTGTAATAAATTCCGAATGAAGCATAAGGAAACTTCCGTCACCTACTATTGTGTACACTTCTTTTGTCGGATCAGCTAATTTCAACCCCAAGGTACCTGAAACTTCATACCCCATACATGAATAACCATACTCAAGATGGTACGTATTTGGAACTTCTGAATGCCATAAACGTTGTAAATCTCCTGGAAGAGATCCAGCCGCACAAATAATGATACTATCAGGTTCAATCGTGTCATTAATTGCTAACAATGCTGTCGTTTGTGCTAGCTCCGTATTTAAAGCATCTGCATATTCATTTAATTTTTCTTGTGAGAAGTGATTTTTAATTTCAGGATCAAAATTCTCTCTATTAAATGTCACTTTACTTAAGCGATCACGTTCGATTAACCATTCCTCTTTTAATTCAGTGATCAAATCGCCAAACTCACTCGTATATCCCTCTAACATTGGAATTAACGCTTCAAAAGTTGTTCTAGCATCAGCAACAACTGGGAATGCATCTAATTTATACGCTTGCATTCGACTAACATTAATGTTCAAGAATTTTGTTGTTTCAAAGTTAAATAGTGTTTTAGAAGCCGTTGCGAAATCTGTAAACCTTGTACCAACACCAATAATTAGATCTGCCTGTAAGGCTGCTTTATTGGCCGCTTGAGTGCCTGTAATACCTAGTCCGCCTAGATTATTTATAAATGAGGATTCTACAGCTGATTTACCTGCTTGCGTTTCTACCAACGGAATATTATATCTCTCAGAAAATTCTATTAAAGATTCCCGTGCCTCAGAATACTTTACGCCACCACCAACAACAATTAACGGCTTTTTACTAGCCTTGATTAACTCTGTTGCACCATTTAATTCACGTTCAGTTGGTAACTTACGATCGATGTAATGAACTCGTTTTTCAAAGAATTTTACATCATAATCAAATGCTTCACCTTCAACATCCTGTGAAATACAAACCGTTGCAGGACCTGCCTTTGCTGGATCTGTCATTACTTCGAATGCGCGAATTAAGCTTGACATTAATTGCTCAGGACGAGTGATACGATCCCAATATCGCGACAACGGTTTAAGTGCATCATTTGTTGTTATTGCAATGCTGTGTTCTTGTTCGACTTGTTGCAAGACTGGATCAGGTTGGCGTGTAGCATAAGTGTCTGCAGGCAACAATAATACAGGAATGTTATTAGCAAGGGCTGTACCTGCTGCAGTTACCAGGTTGGCTGAGCCAGGACCACTTGAAGTTGTAACGGCATATATTTTTTTACGTAGCATTTGTTTACTATAAGCGATCGCCGCATGTGCCATTCCTTGTTCATTTTTCCCTTGAATAATCTTCAAATGACCTGGATCTTGTTCAAGTGCCTGGCCAAAGCCCAATACATTTCCATGGCCAAAGATATTAAAAATACCTTCGACAAAAGGAAATTCATCGCCATCAATATGAACATATTGTTGATTCAAAAACTTGATTAAAGCTTGCGCTGTTGTTAATCTAACCGTTTCCATTTTTTCACCCCTATGCTATTGAAATTGTTTCGTTTTTAGCAATTAATTGTTCAATTTCTTCTACTGTTGGCATAGCTTCTGATGAGCTATGCTTACTCACTACGATTGATGCTGATGCACTGCCGTATTTTAAAGCTGTTTCAATATCTTTACCTGTGATTAAAGCACATAGGAATGCTGATGCGTATGAATCCCCAGCACCAAACGTTTTCAATACATTTGTTTTGTATGCTAGACCTCTAAATACCTCTCCAGATTTAGTGTAGGCAAAAGAACCTTCTACACCATGTTTAATGACGATTAACTCTGGAGAATGTTTGAACAAATAGTTGACTGTATTCTCATTTTTACCTTCTATTTCGCTATTTTCCATTGCATCGTATTCATCACGAGTACCAATGACAATATCTGCTTGCTCTGCTACTAAAGAATAATAAACAGCTGTTTCTTCAAGGGATTCCCAAGAGTATGGACGGTAGTCTAATTCAAAAATAACTTTTACATCATTCTTTTTCGCTATATTTACTGCTTTTAATATTGCTTCACGTGAAGGACTTTTAGACAAAGCCGTACCTGAGACAAGCAAGACCTTCGATTTATTAATGTACGCTTCATCCACTTCAGATGGAGCCAAATAAAGATCTGCAACATCTTGTCGATACATTAAAATGCTGCACTCTTCTGGACTTTTAATCTCTGTAAATGCTAAACCTGTTTTATGCCCTTCTTTATCTACCACAAAGTTAGAAGTATCAATACCAACATCACTCATATATTTCTCGATAAAACGTCCATGTTGATCATCGGAAATTTTACCGATAAATCCGGCTTTTAAACCTAGCTTAGAACTTCCAATTGCAATGTTTGCTGGAGAACCACCGACATACTTTGAAAATGTCATTGTTTCTTCCATAGGGCGGTTATATTCCACTGCATTTAAATCTATACAAGCTCGACCAATTGCAATAATATCGAATTCTTTTTCAGCATTAAAATTAATTTTCATCTCAAAAAACAACTCCCTTTTTTAGCGTTTTAAAATCCATTCATGATCAGGATCATTGTGGAACTTCCAAATTCGCTTTGGTCCTGCCATAACATTTAAATAATAGGACGTATAGCCTTCAGGTACACCTACAGGGTGGTAACCTACAGGTACGATGACAACATTACCGTTTTCTACAGTCATCGTCTCATCCAAGGAACGATCATCTGTATAAACACGTTGAAATACAAATCCTTGCGGCGGGTTCATTTCGTGATAATATGTTTCTTCTAAAAATGATTCCTGCGGCAAATTATCTTGATCATGCTTATGTGGAGGATAGCTAGACCAATTTCCACTTTCAGTAAAAACCTCAACAACTAGTAAGCTGTTTGCTGATGGATCTGAATCTGGTAGGATGTTATGCACCATTCGCTTGTTGTTGCCTGTTCCTCGTTGTTCGACACCATTTTCTGAAGCACTAATCAATCTTGTTGGTAATTGTTTTTCCGAAGGTGAGTAGCATAAAGCTACACGCGCCCCACTAACTGCCTCTACATCAAAAATGCGATCATTTGATACATACACACTATCTGTTGGTTGCTTTTCAAATACAGATTTGCGAGTCCCTATATTTTCATATGTAACATCCCTATCTGAAACATTTATCTTCCCTGTTACTGCTACAATACAACATTCTTGCTTCCCTAATTCCTCTGTATATGTAGCACCAGGAGCTAAATCTATTATTTTAAAGCCTACATATTCCAACGATGAATTTTCTGATGTCACATCATGTACAAGTGTTACACCTTGTGCAATTTCCTGATTATTTGGTTTGCGAAGCAATTTACTCATTGCTATCTCCTCCTTTATTGGATTTATTGTAGTAAGAAAATTCTATATTCTGCTTTTTAATAAATTGATATTCTCTGAAATCGATTTCATTGTTACTTATTTTTAAAGAATAGGTGTTATCTAATCTTTGCAAGTTTAATAATTTCTCCTTCAGAATAATATTACAAACGCTTTCAGTCAACAATTTTTCAAAATGTTTTACTCTTATAAAAAAGACTATTCATCTTCTATATGCTTATTTGTATGAAATTACATACAATTATCGCTCCATTGGACTAATGTAATTGTTTTGGTATCTTTTTAGCATTGTATTACTGCAATCGATTTCAGTATAGAAATTACTTTCATCCACTTAAACAACCTAAAGGTACTGAATCCTTAATAAAGATGTATCCTTATCAGGATATTCTGCTTTTCTAGACTTATTCAATCTTTGAATAATTTGATTTTTAATAATTTTATAATAACATTAACCTAAAGCGCTTTCAATAGCTTATTTTAATTTTATATTCGTCATAACCAGGTTCGATCTTGTTTTAAATAGCACTTATTATTATATTCTAGAAGTGTCCTTACTTATTCAATTGAATAAGCAAGAACTAGCCCCTCATAAAATGAGTTATAATTTTCCTGTTAAGAACTGCGCTTCGCCTACTCCAAAACTCCAGTCTGCGTCCCCATTTTCCGTAATAGATACCATTAAGTCTTGAGGAGAAATGCCACACTCAGACTCAAGTTGGCTTGCTAGTAAAGCATATAGCAGCTCCTTTTGATTCGTAGTTCTAGTTTTGCTAACGATGCTTATAATGACTAAATTTTTACTTCGATTAAAGCCCAAACCTGTATCTTCAATTATAAGTTCATTAGCTGGATGCTGATGAACAATTTGATAACGGTCCCTTTCCGGTACTTTAAAAGCTTCCACCATAGCATTATGGGCAACATCCAATAATTTTTTTAATGACTTTTCATCGCGACCCTCTATTAAATCAAAACGTAATAATGGCATGTTTTAGTTCCTCCTTAGATTAATTAAACCTATTTTTTTCCCTACTTCATTTCAATTCAAATTATCTGAGATTACAAGTTGAATATCGTGCCTCTTTGTATATTCTCGGTAGCTTTCACTTGGGGCTTTATCCGTTACAATATAATCAACTTCATCCATATCACAATAGGTCATCAAGGCATATTTATCAAATTTACAATGATCAACCAGTAGAAAGACTTTTGAACTCTTTTTAACGACAGTTTGCTTTATCTCACTTTCAAGAGGAGAGGAATGAGTCACTCCATTTGAGATGGTGATACCAGTTGAGGCCATGAAAGCCTTGTTAATATTATAGGATTTTAATAAATCCATATTTTTCAAACTAACAAATGATTTTGTTTTACGATCAAATACTCCACCAGTTGAAATGACATTTAAATTATCATATGGAAACGATTTAAAAATAAAGTCGAGATTATTTGTAATGATCGTAACATTCTTTGCCTGGAGGTGCTCCACCATTTCTAATGTAGTCGTTCCTGAATCAATATAAATGATATCCCCATCCTCAACAAAATTTGCAGCTGCCCTAGCAATTGACCTTTTTTGTTTTTGATTGCGTGTCTGCCTTTCGTTAAACGATTTAAGTGTTGCATGATTTGCAGCTACCCCACCGTAAACCTTTATTATTTTCCCTCGTTCAACCAACTGCTGAATATCACGTCGAATCGTGTTTTTAGATACATCAAACACTTTTACAAGCTCATCTAAAGATACAGTATCATTGACAAGAACATAATCCTGTATTTGTTCAATACGTTCTGTTTTTATCATAATTACCCCTCTTGAATGCATTTATTTTCACTTTTCATGCGACTAGAAGCGTACTTCTACTATTACTATAAGTGTTTTTTTATATTCTATCAAGAGTTACCCAAAACTTCACCATTTATTTTCATGTATTGGTCAATTTCTTAATCTATTACACAATTAGCTAAAAAGACTAACTGCTATCTATCACTAGTTTAGAATAGTGATAATACTGGTAACATCTCCATAATTCGTAATGATTTTTCTATTAATATCTAAAATTATCGATAAAAATTCTGAAATTTCTATTGACTGAAAGCGCTTTTAATAATATGATCAAAACATTCATAAGTAACCAAAAAATAATCAACATATAACCAATATGTTTCAAAAGGAGGAATTATTTTGAATAAACAGGTCAAACAAAACTCGTTTTTACTCAAAGTTATCTTAGTCTCCACATTTGGCGGGCTTCTCTTCGGTTACGATACTGGTGTTATCAACGGTGCGTTGCCTTATATGTCCGAAGCTCTAAATCTTAATTCCTTCACCGAGGGTCTTGTTGCAAGTTCACTTCTTTTTGGTGCCGCACTCGGCGCAGTGTTCGGTGGTCGACTTTCAGATTTTAATGGCCGTCGCAAAAACATTCTATATCTAGCTGTGTTATTCTTTATCGCTACACTTGGCTGTACACTTGCTCCTAATGTTACTGTTATGGTAATCTTCCGTTTCTTATTAGGGATTGCTGTAGGGGGCGCTTCAGTAACTGTTCCTACCTACTTAGCGGAAATGTCACCTGCAGAGAGCAGAGGTCGCATGGTTACTCAAAATGAATTAATGATTGTTTCTGGACAATTATTAGCCTTCATCTTTAATGCTATACTTGGCAACACAATGGGTGACAATGATCATGTTTGGCGTTACATGTTAGCTATAGCAGCTCTACCAGCTATTTTCCTATTCTTTGGCATGATTAAAATGCCTGAAAGTCCACGTTGGCTTGTATCAAAAAGAAAAAACAATGATGCTTTGCGAGTTCTTAGACAAGTACGTGAGGAAAGTCGAGCTAAATCTGAATTAGCTGAGATTAAGTCTGCTTTTGTCGAAAAATCAGAAATTAAAAAAGTAACTTTAAAGGATATGGCTGTACCATGGGTACGCAGAATCTTATTTATCGGAATTGGAATTGCAGTTGTTCAACAAATTACTGGTGTAAACTCGATTATGTACTATGGTACTGAAATTCTTAAAGATGCTGGCTTTCAAACAGAGGCTGCACTTATAGGTAATATTGCCAATGGTGTAATCTCAGTGTTAGCAACTTTCGTTGGGATTTGGCTGCTTGGTAAAGTTGGCCGTCGACCGATGCTAATAACTGGTTTGATAGGAACTACGACTGCACTCCTACTTATTGGAATATTCTCACTTACACTTGAAGGATCTGCCGCTCTTCCATATATTGTTTTAGCATTGACAGTCACATTCCTTGCTTTCCAGCAGGGTGCCATTTCACCAGTAACATGGTTAATGCTTTCTGAAATTTTCCCTTTAAGATTAAGAGGTCTTGGTATGGGAATAACTGTTTTTTGTCTCTGGATGGTAAACTTTTTCATCGGTTTGATGTTCCCTGTATTACTTGATAAGGTCGGTTTATCTACAACCTTCTTTATATTTGTTGTTCTTGGACTTGCAGCAATCACATTTGTAAAGAAATACTTGCCGGAAACTAAGGGATTAACACTTGAGCAACTAGAATTATATTTCCGTAATTATAAGAAAGAAGATGAAGATAATACAAATACATTAAACAAATTAAATAAAATGGCTAAGTAGGGCAAAAATGTAAAGCGCTTTACTTTTCAACGTAAATAATTAAGCCAGATAAAAAAGGCGTTCATTAAGAAAATAAACCACCTTAATGAACGTCTTTTCTTTATTACAACAGAATTAAAACCACGTTTATACCTTTTTTACAAATTCAGATTTTAATTTCATAGCTCCAAATCCGTCAATTTTGCAATCAATATCATGATCTCCATCAACTAAACGTATATTTTTTACCTTTGTACCTACTTTTACTACTAATGATGTTCCTTTTACCTTAAGGTCTTTGATTACTGATACAGAATCACCATCGTTTAAAACATTCCCATTTGCGTCTTTAATAACCTTACTATCAATACTATTTTCAGCTTCTAATTCTAAAGACCATTCATGGCTACATTCAGGGCAAACAAAAAGACTTCCATCTTCGTATGTATATTCTGAATTACATTTCGGACAATTTGGTAAGTCTACCATTATTTCATTTCCTCCATTCCAAATCCTTAAATCCATATTAATTATTATCAATTCCTTTAATTATAATTAGTATTAATCTCAATTTCAATTTCATTTCGGCGCCCCATATACCACTTATAAAATGAGTCAGCAAGTACTAGTGGCACATCATCAACACCAGCATGCTGGACCGGTTTGGCCCGATTGATAGTTCCAATAATTTATTTCTAATCCATTGTGCTCTATATACTTTTATTTAATTTATTCGTCCAGGAAGATTTCTTCAAGTGATGGTTCTTCTACTTCTACACGAAAGACATCTACGTTACACTGATTAAATGCTCGAATCATATCAGCAATTTTCTTTTCATCATCAATTGTAATAGTGACATAAGGATCTTTTATTTCCAGATCTGTCCCAACTGACTTCAGCCACTGATGTAATTTTACTTGTTCAGATTTAGGCATCGAAGAATGCTTGAGTCTAACAGTGATCTTCGACCTATAGAAGTTTCTAAGTTCATCCATTGTACCAATTTTGACAATCTGCCCTTCCTTCATAATCGCAATTCTTGTGCATATTTTTTCCACTTCATCAAGATTATGAGATGTCATGAAAATAGTCTTGCCCTTTTTGTGTAGCTGATCGATCAGCTTATGGATTTGGATCACAGATTCAGCATCAATACCTGAAGTTGGTTCGTCAAGAAAAATCAGTTCGGGGTCATGGATGATGGCTTGTGCAATACCAAGCTTCTTTTTCATACCAAATGAAAATTTCGCGGTTTTTTTATGAGCATGAGCCTTTAGACCAACAAGTTGGAGCACTTCCATGCATCGCACTTTTGCTACTGGCTGACCCGAAAGCGCAGATAGGAATTTTAAATGCTCTATCGCGGTTAAAGATCCATAGAAAGTCGAGTAATCAGGCATGACCCCGATTCTCTTCTTAACTTGATTATTTGGGCCTTTTACACCTAAAAGTGTGTATGCTCCAGAGCTAGGTTGAATAATGTCTGTTAACATATTAATGAAAGTCGATTTACCAGCACCGTTGCGACCTAGAAAGCCGAAGATTTCCCCTTGTTCCACAATAAGGTCAATACCCTTTACAATTGATACTGCTCCAAACGACTTCTTAAGCTGTTTTGTTTCGATGGCAATCATCAGAATGACCTCCTGTTAAGAATTAGGTGCGCCATAAAAAGCATGACACCTGCAAATAAAAAGATCACAATAAAGGTATAGTCATTTCTCTCTAAATAATAAAATGGTGTGATAAACTTTATCCAACTTACCCAAATGTTCGAAGTAAAGGTTACCCAAAACCCAAATATAGGAAAAGACAATCCAACTAAAACTCCAAGAAACATGGTATATCCAGGCTTAAGAATTAAGACTGAAAGCAGAATTGTTAAGGCTATGTAACATGTTAATAAACTAATTGTCTGTAAAAAAATGAAAATATCAATCTTATGTGCAAAAATACTGATAAGTAAAAAGGAAACAGTCACACAAACGAACCAAAATAGCCAAATACCTAAGAACTTACCATATAGAATAGATGTTCGTGAAGTTCTTGTTACTAAAAATCGCATCGTACGATCATTTGCCTCACGGTTTATGCTATCGTGAGACAAGCTCATTACAAATAATAGCCCCAAGGTTAAGATAAGCATCAAAAGACCAGCTGTGTGAATATTTTCAGCTTCCTTTGAAGAAAATTCAATTTCAGACATAAACACATTTGAAAACTTTGCTGAATAATAGGAGGTAATAAATAAAATCGCAATCATAATGATTGACCTTATTCCCTTGAATAAGTTAAAAAACTCTCTTTTACTAATGACGTACATAACTGATTTCTCCCTTTCAATGTTTCATTCGTATTTTGGTTCTTTTGATATTCTGTTTACTTCTGCTATCAATCTATAACGATTATACGTTTTCTATCTTAAACCTCCTGAAACTCTACCTTAATTTTTCCTTAATTTCTCTTTTTTTCATGACTGAATGTTATCATTACTTATATACCAGATAGAATAGGAGCATCAAAATGCAAGAGACACGATTATTAATCGTCGATGATGAACAAGCAATTTTACATATGTTAACCACGATTTTAAAAAGAGAAGAATTTAAACATATAGATACCGCTTCTAATGCAAAAGACGCACTTTTATTTTGTCAATCGAAACGATATGATTTAATTTTTTTGGATGTGATGTTGCCAGATCGCAGTGGTTTTGAAATTTGTCCCTTGATTAGGGAAAGGACAGATGCACCCATTTTCTTTCTTACAGCAAGATCAACAGATTTGGACAAACTTTCAGGCTTTGCATTAGGTGCAGATGATTATATTACTAAACCATTTAATCCCCTGGAGGTGGTCGCAAGGGTAAAAGCACATTTACGCCGTCATTCAGGCAAGATCTCAAAAAGCTCGCAATCAGTCTATCAATATGGAAACATACAAGTAAATACTCTCTCTGGAGAAGTTAATATCAAGGGCAAAACTGTAGCATTGACTGCACAAGTTTACCAGTTATTTCTTTTCTTCTGTCAACATCCAAATCAACTTTTTAGTAAAAGTCAGCTTTATGAAAAAGTGTGGGGGGAAGAATTTTTAGGAGAGGATAATACCGTCATGGTTCATATTCGAAAGCTTCGGGAAAAAATTGAGGACGACCCAAGTAAACCGCTATACATTGTAACAATAAGAGGACTTGGCTATAAATTTGTTCCAAATGGTGGAAGACATGAACATCAATAAACGATTTCTCGTACAGTTTTTTATACAATTAATCCTTATTTTTAGCATATTTCTCTTAGTTTTCTTGTCCTTCTGGGCAATTATTGGCTTTTCGATTATGAAAGATGAAGCTAATCAAGATTTATCCAAAGTAGATAGCTATTTTTTTTCTGACTTGATTACAATACAGGGTGAGAAAGTAAAGATTGATGAAGAATTAAAACAATTAGTAACGAATCAGAACGGCTGGATCCTTATCCTAACAGCAAAAGGGAATATTATTGGATCGTACAATGCACCGAAACAAATACCCAAACATTTTAAAAAAAGTGAACTAGCCTCATTAATTCTACCAAATGCCCCTGCCACTGTGGAATATCAGTATTGGAAATTAGATGAAACATCTCCACAGCCCTATTTTCTTTTATTCGGTAGAAAAAGGTTAGAGACCAATATATTAAACGAGATTAAGGCAGATCTCGATTGGAAAAATCAGAATCTTAATCTTTCCAAATCTAGTCTTCAACAAATTGAAGCAGAAAAGGTTTGGGTCCAATTAATCAATTCAAACGGAGAGGTAGTGGATGGATATGGTACGAATCAAGAGCCGGTCACTTACTCAACGGAAGATCTGCTCACCCTTCCGAAAACTAAAGATGATTCTGTTGCAGCGTACTATGATGCAGAGTCTGAACAGACGATTATGGTGGGTGTACAGGAATCAAATTCAGCCTTAAGTATAGAAGATGGCCTGTTTAAAACGATTAGTAATAGTATTTTAATCATTTTTATAGGGTTATTTCTTGTTTTGTTAATCGTTACCTTTTGGTATGCACGTAAATTTGGTGTTCCGTTGATTACGATGATGAAATGGATTCAAAATCTTGGCAGTGGTCTTTATGAGCAGCCTTTAGATTTGCATCAAAGGCCAATCTTATTGAATAAAGAGGGGAAATTAAAAAGGAAGTACCGTCTGTATAAAGATCTAATTGCAACCCTATCACAATTAACAGCGGCTTTAAAAGAAAACGAAGCACAACGTCACAAAATGACTCAAACACGGGAAGAGTGGATCAGCGGTCTTTCCCATGACCTAAAAACTCCCCTCGCCTCCATATCTGGTTATGCTCAGATGCTTGAAACTGAAAACTACTCGTGGACAGAAAGAGAGACAAAAGAGTTTGCTGGAATCATCGTCGAAAAGTCAGCATATATGATGGAATTACTAGAGGACCTAACATTAACCTACCGATTGAAAAATCAAGCTTTACCCATTACAAAAGAACAAGTCGACATTAACGACTTCATCCGTCGGGCTATTATCCATTTCATCAATGATCCGGCTAACAACGATAAAGAACTTATTTTTCATCCATACAATGGAGATGCTTTTGCACCAATTGATCCAAAATGGTTTCAAAGGATTATAGATAATCTGATAGCGAATGCCATTAAGTACAATCCTTCAGGCACTGCAATTACAGTATCCATTTCGCCTATTGAACAACATCTTTTGATCATTACGATCACAGATAATGGCAAAGGAATGGACAATGAAACACTCGATAAGCTCTTTCAGCGGTATTACCGTGGAACCAATACAAGCGATACTAGCAACGGAACTGGCCTAGGGTTGACCATTGCGAAACAATTGGTCCAGCTTCACGGTGGATCAATTAATGTAAAAAGCGCACCTCATAAAGGCACAACCGTTCGAATTATTCTACCAATCTAAATAGATGATAATGAAAGGTTTCCCCAAAAGTAACAACATTTGGGGAAACCTAATTTTATAGTAAAACCCAATTTATTTATTAACATTAAAAGAAATTTGGCCTTTTTTGTAACTCTTTAAAAGTACACGATACTAATTCATTTAGTTTATGATTCTACTTCTCCAACCCAGTTCTGAACAAGCGCTCTGCATAGTTCAAAGTTAAACTTCGGGGAAGGAAGCCCCGGTAATTGAGCCATGAACTTTTGTTTATCTTAAAAATCCAGTCAAGCTTGGATGAAACCCTCCCGCAATATGTTTCGTAAAAATGGGCTCGGTTCACCTACACTGTAAAGCTGCAAATAATGAATAGCCCTGGTGCAGGCAGTGTAGAAAACTCTATGTAAGCTCTCATCACTGTATACATGCTCCGATGCATCATAAATGATGACAGCATCGAATTCGATACCTTTAGACAAATACGACGGTACTACATCCATAAATATTAATAAACATAATAAGCTAGAAACACTTCGCACAATTAAATGGCACTTCGAGGAACAAAAAATTCCTGCATATTATATTAATACACAGGAATTTCAATCAAAATTTAATATAAATTATCAGACTTTATTTTAAATCAACAACAAAAATCTGCAAATATCCCCTTGATTACTCCACCGTAACACTCTTCGCAAGATTACGTGGTTTATCAACATCACAACCACGATGTAATGCAGCATAGTAAGAGATCAATTGTAATGGTACAACTGCTGCTAGTGGTGATAATTGTTCATGAACGCTTGGAAGAACAAAACGATCGTCTTCTTCTTCTAGGCCCTTCATTGTGATTATACAAGGATTAGCTCCACGGGCTACAACCTCTTTGACATTTCCACGAATGCTTAGGTTAACATGCTCTTGTGTCGCTAATGCGATAATTGGAGTACCATTTTCAATTAGGGCAATTGTACCATGCTTAAGCTCTCCGCCTGCAAAACCTTCTGCTTGAATATAAGAGATTTCTTTAAGTTTTAGAGAACCTTCAAGTCCTACGTAGTAATCAACAGAACGTCCAATGAAGAATGCGTTACGTGTTGTAGAGAGATATTCGCGTGCAATAGCTTCCATCTCTTCTTTTTGATCACATAGAACTTCCATAGCATTTGCAACAATTCCAAGCTCTTTTGTTAAATCAAATTCTAAAGAACGTCCTTTTCCATATGCTGCAACAGCCGCAAGAATAGATAATACTGCTAATTGTGCAGTGTACGCTTTTGTAGATGCAACAGCAATTTCAGGACCTGCATGTAATAACAGCGTGTAGTCAGCTTCACGAGATAATGTTGACCCTTGAACATTTGTAATCGTTAAAGCTTTGTGACCAAGCTCTTTAATCTGTACTAATACTGCACGGCTATCTGCTGTTTCTCCACTTTGTGAAATAAAGATAAATAGTGGATTTTCAGAAAGCAATGGCATATTGTATGAGAATTCACTTGCGATATGAACTTCAACTGGGATTTTTGCCCAATTTTCAATAAATTGTTTTCCAACTAATCCAGCATGGTAGCTAGTTCCTGCTGCAATGATATAGATTCGATCTGCTGCATTCACAGCGTTTACGATTTCAGCATCAACTGTTAAACCACCATCTTCATTACGGTATTTCTCAATAATTCTTCTTGTGACTAAAGGCTGTTCATCTATTTCTTTTAACATGTAGTGAGGATAAGTGCCCTTTTCAATATCGCTAGCATCAAGCTCTGCTTTATAAGGGGCACGTTCAATTACATTACCTTGTAAATCTTTAATTGTAACAGACTCACGTTCAACAAAAACCATTTCTTTGTCCATAATTTCAACATATTGGTCAGTTACTTGTAACATTGCCATAGCATCTGACGCAACCACGTTAAAGCTGCCATCACCTAAACCAACAAGCAGTGGACTTTTGTTTTTTGCTACATAAATCATATTAGGATTTTGCTCATCTAATAATCCAATCGCATAAGAGCCTTTTAAGACTGATAACGTTTGACGGAACGCTTCCTCAACCTCTAATCCATTTGCTACAAATTTTTCAATTACTTGAACAATTACTTCTGTATCTGTATCACTTTTCAGTTGAACATCTTGTAAATATTCACGCTTCAAAATAGCATAGTTTTCAATAACACCGTTATGCACAAGGGTAAATCTACTAGTAGTACTTTGATGTGGATGTGCATTTACTCGGCTAGGTACACCATGTGTTGCCCATCTTGTATGACCGATTCCTGTTGATGCTTCTACTTGTTCATCAACACACTCACGTAGCTCAGCAATTCGACCCTTTTCTTTGAAAATGTGCACACCTTCATTATTCATTGCTGCAATTCCTGCAGAGTCATATCCACGGTATTCTAATTTTTCTAACCCTTTTAATAATATTTCCTTAGCATCTTGTTTCCCAATATATCCAACGATTCCGCACATATTCGTTTCCTCCCATAGCGTGTAAACTAGGGACAGGAAGTCATTTTCGGAGACATTCACTGTCCCCTCACACATGTTTTTAATTTTGGAAGGCTACGCTTCTCCCTTTGTACAAAAAGTTACCTCTTTGGTTTAAGGAAAAACTTACGGTTGTAACCAATCAACCGGGAGGCATCCGCCGAAATTTCGATAACCTCCATCCTCGTCAACTAAGTTATTTTCGATCCCTTAGTTCAGGCGCTTTAAATTGTCAATCTTCTTTACTATGCCCCTTTCTATCATAAATAAAAATACAAAGTTAATAATACAACATAACAAAATAAACCGTCAATCAATTTATACCATACTCTAACAATTCTACTTGAATTGCTATACATATATGATATGTTCGAAAATGTAAACACGTTAATAAAAAAGGCGGGTTACCCCGCCTCCTTCTTACTCCAAGCCCATCTCTTGTTTGACTATGTCTACAATTCGCTCAACATATTCACGACATTGTTCTTCTGTTGGTGCTTCTGCCATAACACGAACTAATGGCTCTGTACCTGAAGGGCGAACAAGGATACGACCATTACCATTCATTTCTTGTTCCACAGATTCAATAATCTCTTTCACCTTTTCATTTTCTGTTACTCGATATTTATCTGTTACTTTTACATTAATAAGTAATTGTGGATATTTTTTCATTTCACCAGCTAGCTCTGATAATTTTTTACCGGTTAGCTTCATAATGTTCACAAGTTGTAATCCGGTTAGAAGTCCATCGCCAGTTGTATTATAATCAAGGAAAATAATATGACCTGATTGTTCTCCACCAAGGTTGTAGTCATTTTTCTTCATTTCTTCTACTACATAACGGTCTCCAACAGCTGTTGGGATACTGTTAATTTCATGTTCCTCAAGGGCTTTGTAAAATCCTAGATTACTCATAATAGTCGATACAACAGTATTTTTCTTTAGTCTTCCTTCACTGTTTAAAAACTTTGCACAAATATACATGATTTGATCACCATCAACGATCTCACCATTCTCATCGACAGCAATCAAACGATCACCGTCACCATCAAACGCCAAACCGATATCTGCATTTTTCTCCTTCAAAAAGGCTGCTAATGCTTCTGGATGTGTTGAACCAACTCCTGCATTGATATTTAATCCATTTGGAGATGTACCCATTGTCGAAACATCTGCATCTAAATCAGCAAACAAATGTGTAGCAAGTGATGAAGTAGCACCATGTGCACAATCCAATGCCACATGAATACCAGTAAAGTCTTCATCAACTGTTTGTTTTAAGAATTGAAGGTATTTTTGTCCGCCTTCAAAATAATCGTTTACTTGTCCTAAATGTTCCCCTATTGGTCTTGGTAATGTATCTACTTCTTGATCCATTAAGCTTTCAATTTCAAGTTCCTGCTCATCTGATAATTTATATCCATCTGGACCAAAATACTTGATACCATTATCTTGTACAGGGTTATGTGAAGCAGAGATCATAACTCCTGCTTGTGCACCAAGTGCCTTCGTTAAAAATGCTACACCTGGAGTTGAGATAACACCTAAACGCATTACTTCAGCTCCTATCGAAAGGAGACCTGCTACAAGAGCACCTTCAAGCATATGACCTGAAATACGAGTATCTCGTCCGATTAATACTTTCGGTCTTTCCGTATCTTTTGTTAATACATAACCACCAAATCGGCCAATTTTAAAGGCTAACTCAGGTGTTAATTCACTATTAGCTACTCCTCGTACTCCATCTGTCCCAAAATACTTTCCCATTGGTTTCGCTCCTTTATTTAATCTGCCTTATGAGGCTGAAGAAATTTTAACTTTCACTTTTTCATTTTCTAATGACCATGTTATATTTTGCGGGCCGTTTACCTCAACATCTACCTCATGCTCACCATCACTAAGATCTGATAAATTTATATATAATTCTATATCAGATGATTTTATATCCTTAATAACATTTGATGCCCCATAAATCTTAACATCTTGTGTTCCTGTCTCTGGTTCAATAAACTCAAGATTCTTAGCCTCTGATAATCCTACAGCTTTTATCTCTTGATCTGTAAATGCCTTTTCTTCTTGTTCATCAACATCTACATTAATCTTGAGCTTTTCAGGATTTATCTTTTTTATTCCTTCGGGTATCGGCACAGCAACTTCTATTACAGTATCTTTATCAATCTTACTAAGGTCTACTGTAACTCCATCGATAAATTCAAGCTTATCCAAAACATCCATAGGACCAAAGACGGTGATTTCCTTTGGGTCAGGTTCAATACTTGATATACTTAAACCCTTTTTAAGCTCGCCCTCCCTTATTATTTTAAAAGGTAAGGCTTTACTTGGACTTTTTATCGGAACTGTGACATCAACTACTGTTGGTTCCACTTCAACGGGAAGGATATTCCCATCACTATCATATATCGTAATCCGAGATTCACGGTTAACTGTTTCTTCCGCATTTTCTAGGTTTACAGCAGCTTTCACGCTGGATATTCGATCAATTAATTCTTTAGAAGCTGTCACACGAATGCTGTTTGGATTCACAATTGGTTGATCAGGCGTATAACCTTCCTCAAGCTTATCCTCATTTAGAAAATCAACTTCGACCTGAAAATCTTTAGTTACCTTCTCTTCAATTGTAACTGTGATAACGGAAGGAGTAATACTTGCCTTTAAGTCTTCAGATAGGTTTTTAATTTTAAGCTTAACTCGATGAGTTCCAATTGATAATTTAGTCAAGTCTGCATAAACCTCAAAATCTCTAAGCTGCCTTGCCTTTGTTAATGAACTTGTTGCACCTTCTAAATTGACATTAACCGATTCAGTTACACCTGTTACAACAAGGTTTTCTTGGTCAAAGTATGTTACAACCGGTACTTCTGTGACAGTAGCCTTGTCCGCAGTAGGTGATTGCGATAATGGTGTCGATGGCTGATTAACAGAAGGAGCTGATTCAATATTAACCGAAGCATATAACATCAACGCCATAAATAAAGCAATAACCCTCATCACCCAATGGCTATTCATCAACTTATCCATTTTTCTTTCCCCTCCATTGCCAACGGTTTGAGGAAACAGGTTTTGTTGTTATAATTAACTCTTTTTGAAGAATTTCTCTTAATTCATCTTGAGTTAAGTTTCGATGAAGCTCACTATTTCGAGCAACTGAGACACTTCCTGTCTCTTCAGAAACGATAATTGTTAAACTATCTGTCACCTCACTAATCCCTAAAGCGGCTCGGTGACGTGTCCCAAGTTCCTTAGAAATAAACGGGCTTTCTGATAGAGGTAGATAGCAAGCTGCTGCTGCAATTTGATTCTTTTGAATAATAACTGCCCCGTCATGAAGTGGTGTGTTAGGGATAAAGATGTTAATCAATAATTCAGACGAGATCATTGAATTTAATGGTATTCCAGTTTCTATGTAATCGCTCATCCCTGTTTCTTTTTCAATTGACATTAACGCACCAATGCGTCGTTTTGCCATATAGTCTGTTGCTTTCACAATTGCTTCAACGGTTATTTCAGGGTCATCCTCTCCAGGTAAACCACCTCGAGAAAATAATCGTCCTCTTCCTAGCTGTTCTAATGCTCTGCGCAGCTCTGGTTGGAAAATAATAATAATGGCAAGAAAACCCCATGTTAAGGCTTGATCCATTAACCACTGTAACGTGCTTAATCCTAAGTATTGACTTAACATGCGGACTACAATTATTACAGTAATTCCTTTTAATAGCTGTACAGCCTTGGTTCCCCTTACGACCATAATCAGTTTATAGATAACGTACCACACAAGGAGAATATCAACAGCTATGCCGAGGTAATGCAATATTGGTATATCCTCATATCCCATTCACTCGTCCTCCATGAGTTTCACTCTTTAATATATAAAAACGTAAATGTCGTCATCAATTAACCAAGAAATATGAAAAAATGAAGTATGTACTAGCTACATTAATATAACTACTTTATCAGAGTAAGCCTTATATTAAATTGTTGAAGCTGTATTCATCAATTTTCTAAGCAGGATGGTATACCTAAAAATTAGCTTAGTTCAACCCCGCCTCATTCATATATAAGTTTTGTTGATAACTATGTTATTATATCACTTTCTAAAAGAAAATGTAAAAAGGCCACCGTATTGATGACCTTGTGTTTAACGAAAAACTCCTACAACATCCTGAGAAAGAGATTTTATATGGTACCATAACCATTCAAACATCTCATCTACTTCCTCTATATCCCCGGTTACTTGTCCTGCTGCTGCCATATAATTCTCTCCATTAATTTCTCCATTAATCACAGTTACATCACCCTCAATTTTACCTTCAATCGTTAAAGATCCGTTTTTCACAATCACATCGCCCTTGACAACCTCTCCCTTTGGAACGGTGACCTTACTGTTCTCTACAACTAGGTTTGACTGTTTAGAGACGCTAAAGTGCTGATCCTCATGCCAGGCTGAAAATAGACTTCCTGTCATCAGAAGAACAAACAATGAGGCGGCAGCCAATAGTGGGTGACCTTTTAACAAACGATTCCAGGAAGCTGTTCGCTTTTCCTTTGGTAGATTATTCATAACAGCTTGTGTGAAATCCTTTGGAGCTTCAATATGGGATGTACTTTGGACAAGCGCAACAGCCTTTTCAAGCTCATGAAAATGTTGATAGCAACTCTCACAGGTGTGAAGATGGTCTTTCACCTTAATTTCTTCATCACTAGATAATTCATGATCCATATATTTATGCAAAAGCTGAACAAACTCAGAAGAACAGCTCATATATTCTCACCTCTTTATAAATGCCTTAATTGCTTTCTTAGGGCTTCTCTCCCTCTGTGAATCCGTGTTTTGACAGTACCAATTGGAATGTCGAGAATTTCACTTATTTCTATTAATGATAGCTCATCAATATACTTTAAGACAATAACTGTTCGATACTTATCAGGGAGCTTTAAAATTTCTTTTTGAATTGTTTGTTGTAGTTCCATTGTTTCAAGTTCTTCTTCCGGTAAAGCTATTTCAGCAGCTACTTGGGAATACATCGTTAATCCATCTGTTCCTGACACCTCTGCATCAAGATAATAATCTGGCTTCTTTTTTCGAATACGATCTATTGATAGATTTGTTGCAATTCGGTATAACCATGTCGAGAATTTTTTATTCATATCATACGTATGAATATTTACAAATGCTCGAATAAAAGCTTCTTGTGCAATATCCTCTGCTTCGTGCGCGTTTCCGAGCATTCTGTAGCATAATTGATAGATTTTATCCTTGTACAAATCAACTATTTCCGCAAATGCATTTTGATCGCCTTTTCTAACCTGTTTTATTCGATTCTTTACTATCGTTTCCATTCAACATACCTCCGCACTCTGCGGGTCTCTTTATATACGTATAACTTTCCATTTGGTTTCATTTTATTTACATAAATTATTTTAACAAATTTTGGAGGTTATTGGTGATAAATTTTCAATTAATTATTAAGACGAGCAATAAATCAGGACTACTTGAAATAGACCTCTTCGTTATTCATAAAAACTATCACCAAAAGCACGTTATTCTAGTATTTACAAATAACAAAAAACCACAAACATAAGTTTATGGTTTGAATTTTCATATAGTATTGGTGGAGCCTAGCGGGATCGAACCGCTGACCTCCTGCGTGCAAAGCAGGCGCTCTCCCAGCTGAGCTAAGGCCCCAAAAGCCAAGGGATTCTATGGAGCGGAAGACGGGATTCGAACCCGCGACCCCCACCTTGGCAAGGTGGTGTTCTACCACTGAACTACTTCCGCAAAAGATGAGCCATGAAGGACTCGAACCTTCGACCCTCTGATTAAAAGTCAGATGCTCTACCAACTGAGCTAATGGCTCTAAATAAAATGGCTGGGCTAGCTGGATTCGAACCAACGCATGTCGCAGTCAAAGTGCGATGCCTTACCGCTTGGCTATAGCCCACTGATTAATCATCATAGTCTTATGTGCTAGTAATTAATAATGTATAACATATTATAAACATTGATTAGTGATTTTATTCACAACTAGACTTTCAAACAAAATCAAAGATAAACAAATTATGAAATGGATACCCATTTTCCTTCGTTTATCTACATTTTTTATGTAAATGGTGGAGGGGGGCAGATTCGAACTGCCGAACCCTAAGGAGCGGATTTACAGTCCGCCGCGTTTAGCCACTTCGCTACCCCTCCATATGTGTGAAACAGTGCCGGCAAGAGGACTTGAACCCCCAACCTACTGATTACAAGTCAGTTGCTCTACCAGTTGAGCTACACCGGCATAAATGGTGGAGGATGACGGGATCGAACCGCCGACCCTCTGCTTGTAAGGCAGATGCTCTCCCAGCTGAGCTAATCCTCCGAATGGTGACCCGTACGGGATTCGAACCCGTGTTACCGCCGTGAAAGGGCGGTGTCTTAACCGCTTGACCAACGGGCCATGAAGTGTTTAATAAGTCTCTGTGTAAGCTTCCAACCGGGCTCGAACCGGTGACCTCTTCCTTACCATGGAAGTGCTCTACCAACTGAGCTATGGAAGCAATGGCTCCGCAGGTAGGACTCGAACCTACGACCGATCGGTTAACAGCCGATAGCTCTACCACTGAGCTACTGCGGAACAATTTAAAGCCTGGCAACGTCCTACTCTCACAGGGGGAAACCCCCAACTACCATCGGCGCTGAAGAGCTTAACTTCCGTGTTCGGCATGGGAACGGGTGTGACCTCTTCGCTATCGCCACCAGACAATTACGACAAGAATTATTATACTATTTTGAAAGAATATTTCAAGTGTTTTTTACAAAAAAATATATTCCTTCAAAACTAGATAACGATTCACAATTCAATTCACTGAGTTTACGCTTTTACTTTGTCCAGCTACAGAAGCCAAATCCTACGGTAATTTCACTCTCTCGTACGAAGTCAAAGAACGACTTCTTCTAAGGTCGCTCCAATTCCCTATGGATTTAAGCGGTCTTCTTCCGCTTTTCTATTTAGGTTAAGTCCTCGATCGATTAGTATCTGTCAGCTCCACACGTCACCGCGCTTCCACCTCAGACCTATCAACCTGATCATCTTTCAGGGATCTTACTAGCTTACGCTATGGGAAATCTCATCTTGAGGGGGGCTTCATGCTTAGATGCTTTCAGCACTTATCCCTTCCGCACATAGCTACCCAGCTATGCCTTTGGCAAGACAACTGGTACACCAGCGGTGCGTCCATCCCGGTCCTCTCGTACTAAGGACAGCTCCTCTCAAATTTCCTACGCCCACGACGGATAGGGACCGAACTGTCTCACGACGTTCTGAACCCAGCTCGCGTACCGCTTTAATGGGCGAACAGCCCAACCCTTGGGACCGACTACAGCCCCAGGATGCGATGAGCCGACATCGAGGTGCCAAACCTCCCCGTCGATGTGGACTCTTGGGGGAGATAAGCCTGTTATCCCCGGGGTAGCTTTTATCCGTTGAGCGATGGCCCTTCCATGCGGAACCACCGGATCACTAAGCCCGACTTTCGTCCCTGCTCGACTTGTAGGTCTCGCAGTCAAGCTCCCTTGTGCCTTTACACTCTACGAATGATTTCCAACCATTCTGAGGGAACCTTTGGGCGCCTCCGTTACATTTTAGGAGGCGACCGCCCCAGTCAAACTGCCCACCTGACACTGTCTCCCAGCCCGATAAGGGCTGTGGGTTAGAATTTCAATACAGCCAGGGTAGTATCCCACCGACGCCTCCACCGAAGCTAGCGCTCCGGCTTCTCAGGCTCCTACCTATCCTGTACAAGCTGTACCAAAATTCAATATCAGGCTACAGTAAAGCTCCACGGGGTCTTTCCGTCCTGTCGCGGGTAACCTGCATCTTCACAGGTACTATAATTTCACCGAGTCTCTCGTTGAGACAGTGCCCAGATCGTTACGCCTTTCGTGCGGGTCGGAACTTACCCGACAAGGAATTTCGCTACCTTAGGACCGTTATAGTTACGGCCGCCGTTTACTGGGGCTTCGGTTCAAAGCTTCGCTTACGCTAACCTCTCCCCTTAACCTTCCAGCACCGGGCAGGCGTCAGCCCCTATACTTCGCCTTGCGGCTTCGCAGAGACCTGTGTTTTTGCTAAACAGTCGCCTGGGCCTATTCACTGCGGCTTTTCCGGGCTATTTACCCTAAAAAGCACCCCTTCTCCCGAAGTTACGGGGTCATTTTGCCGAGTTCCTTAACGAGAGTTCTCTCGCTCACCTTAGGATTCTCTCCTCGCCTACCTGTGTCGGTTTGCGGTACGGGCACCTCTCACCTCGCTAGAGGCTTTTCTTGGCAGTGTGGAATCAGGAACTTCGGTACTATAGTTCCCTCGCCATCACAGCTCAGCCTTATGTGACAACGGGATTTGCCTCGTTGTCAGCCTAACTGCTTGGACGCGCATATCCAACAGCGCGCTTACCCTATCCTTCTGCGTCCCCCCATTGCTCAAATGGTGAGGAGGTGGTACAGGAATTTCAACCTGTTGTCCATCGCCTACGCCTTTCGGCCTCGGCTTAGGTCCCGACTTACCCTGAGCGGACGAGCCTTCCTCAGGAAACCTTAGGCATTCGGTGGAGGGGATTCTCACCCCTCTTTCGCTACTCATACCGGCATTCTCACTTCTAAGCGCTCCACTAGTCCTTACGGTCTAGCTTCACAGCCCTTAGAACGCTCTCCTACCACTGTTCTAAAAGAACAGTCCACAGCTTCGGTGATACGTTTAGCCCCGGTACATTTTCGGCGCAGAGTCACTCGACCAGTGAGCTATTACGCACTCTTTAAATGGTGGCTGCTTCTAAGCCAACATCCTGGTTGTCTAAGCAACTCCACATCCTTTTCCACTTAACGTATACTTTGGGACCTTAGCTGGTGGTCTGGGCTGTTTCCCTCTTGACTACGGATCTTATCACTCGCAGTCTGACTCCTGAATATAAGTCTTTGGCATTCGGAGTTTGACTGAATTCGGTAACCCGTTGGGGGCCCCTAGTCCAATCAGTGCTCTACCTCCAAGACTCTAAATTCAAGGCTAGCCCTAAAGCTATTTCGGAGAGAACCAGCTATCTCCAGGTTCGATTGGAATTTCTCCGCTACCCACACCTCATCCCCGCACTTTTCAACGTGCGTGGGTTCGGGCCTCCATTCAGTGTTACCTGAACTTCACCCTGGACATGGGTAGATCACCTGGTTTCGGGTCTACGACCACGTACTCTTTCGCCCTATTCAGACTCGCTTTCGCTGCGGCTCCGTCTCATCAACTTAACCTTGCACGGGATCGTAACTCGCCGGTTCATTCTACAAAAGGCACGCCATTACCCATTAACGGGCTTTGACTACTTGTAGGCACACGGTTTCAGGATCTATTTCACTCCCCTTCCGGGGTGCTTTTCACCTTTCCCTCACGGTACTGGTTCACTATCGGTCACTAGGGAGTATTTAGCCTTGGGAGATGGTCCTCCCTGCTTCCGACGGGATTTCTCGTGTCCCGCCGTACTCAGGATCCACTCTGGAGGGAACGAAGTTTCAACTACAGGGTTGTTACCTTCTTTGACGGGCCTTTCCAGACCTCTTCATTTACTTCGTTCCTTTGTAACTCCGTATAGAGTGTCCTACAACCCCAAGAGGCAAGCCTCTTGGTTTGGGCTAATTCCGTTTCGCTCGCCGCTACTCAGGAAATCGCGTTTGCTTTCTCTTCCTCCGGGTACTTAGATGTTTCAGTTCCCCGGGTCTGCCTTTATTACCCTATGTATTCAGGTAAAAATACTACTCCATTACGAGCAGTGGGTTTCCCCATTCGGAAATCTCCGGATCAAAGCTTACTTACAGCTCCCCGAAGCATATCGGTGTTAGTACCGTCCTTCATCGGCTCCTAGTGCCAAGGCATCCACCGTGCGCCCTTAACAACTTAACCTTCTTCGACGAATGATAAGCTTCGAATTTCTTCGTTGACTTCGTGTTCTGCGGTGCTCATGTACACAAAACGTACATTCCGCTCCTCGACCACTCGTCGCCTCGAACTTCTCGCTTCTCCTTCGTCTCAGGATATCAGTACTTACTGAATATCCGTTAATATTACTAAGAGAATCACTAAACTAAGCGTTTAAACTCAGTGAATTACTTGAATTGTTATCGTTATCTAGTTTTCAAGGAACATTAGTCACAGGATGTGCAAATGCTAGATGCATTTAAACTCCTATGTCTTTTCTTACATATTGAAAGATCAGTATGATCTCTCAAAACTAAACAAAAACCAAGTGTGCCTATTTTCCTTAGAAAGGAGGTGATCCAGCCGCACCTTCCGATACGGCTACCTTGTTACGACTTCACCCCAATCATCTGTCCCACCTTAGGCGGCTGGCTCCTTACGGTTACCCCACCGACTTCGGGTGTTACAAACTCTCGTGGTGTGACGGGCGGTGTGTACAAGGCCCGGGAACGTATTCACCGCGGCATGCTGATCCGCGATTACTAGCGATTCCAGCTTCATGCAGGCGAGTTGCAGCCTGCAATCCGAACTGAGAATGGTTTTATGGGATTGGCTTGACCTCGCGGTCTTGCAGCCCTTTGTACCATCCATTGTAGCACGTGTGTAGCCCAGGTCATAAGGGGCATGATGATTTGACGTCATCCCCACCTTCCTCCGGTTTGTCACCGGCAGTCACCTTAGAGTGCCCAACTAAATGCTGGCAACTAAGATCAAGGGTTGCGCTCGTTGCGGGACTTAACCCAACATCTCACGACACGAGCTGACGACAACCATGCACCACCTGTCACCACTGTCCCCGAAGGGAAAGGTATATCTCTATACCGGGCAGTGGGATGTCAAGACCTGGTAAGGTTCTTCGCGTTGCTTCGAATTAAACCACATGCTCCACCGCTTGTGCGGGCCCCCGTCAATTCCTTTGAGTTTCAGTCTTGCGACCGTACTCCCCAGGCGGAGTGCTTAATGCGTTTGCTGCAGCACTAAAGGGCGGAAACCCTCTAACACTTAGCACTCATCGTTTACGGCGTGGACTACCAGGGTATCTAATCCTGTTCGCTCCCCACGCTTTCGTACCTCAGCGTCAGTTACAGACCAGAGAGTCGCCTTCGCCACTGGTGTTCCTCCACATCTCTACGCATTTCACCGCTACACGTGGAATTCCACTCTCCTCTTCTGTACTCAAGTTCCCCAGTTTCCAATGACCCTCCACGGTTGAGCCGTGGGCTTTCACATCAGACTTAAGAAACCGCCTGCGTACGCTTTACGCCCAATAATTCCGGACAACGCTTGCCACCTACGTATTACCGCGGCTGCTGGCACGTAGTTAGCCGTGGCTTTCTGGTTAGGTACCGTCAAGGTACCAGCAGTTACTCTGGTACTTGTTCTTCCCTAACAACAGAACTTTACGACCCGAAGGCCTTCATCGTTCACGCGGCGTTGCTCCGTCAGACTTTCGTCCATTGCGGAAGATTCCCTACTGCTGCCTCCCGTAGGAGTCTGGGCCGTGTCTCAGTCCCAGTGTGGCCGATCACCCTCTCAGGTCGGCTACGCATCGTTGCCTTGGTGAGCCGTTACCTCACCAACTAGCTAATGCGCCGCGGGTCCATCTGTAAGTGATAGCCGAAACCATCTTTCAATTCTGAACCATGCGGTTCAAAATGTTATCCGGTATTAGCTCCGGTTTCCCGGAGTTATCCCAATCTTACAGGCAGGTTACCCACGTGTTACTCACCCGTCCGCCGCTAACCTCTGGGAGCAAGCTCCCATCGATTCGCTCGACTTGCATGTATTAGGCACGCCGCCAGCGTTCGTCCTGAGCCAGGATCAAACTCTCCAATAAAGTGTTTGATATAGCTCATAAGTTTTGTACTATATAGTACGTTGTTTTGTTAATTAAAAATTAACGTTGGCACGCTTGGTTTTGTTTAGTTTTCAAAGATCATTTATTGTCGTTTCGTTCAGAAGCGACTTTATTAATATAACACTTATGCTTTTTTACGTCAACATCTTTTTAAAAGTTTTTTAAAATATGATGTTAACATTTTAGCCGCTCGTTAGCGACGAATAATAATATAACATTTCTTTTTATTACGGTCAACTATAAATCTAATCTTTCTTCTTTATTATTTGATATCTTATAAAACAAACATAAAAGAAGTTCTCTTTTCTCCTTTAATGCTCTGAATTTTGTCATATCACTCCTTCCTACAATTTCTGCCTTATCCAATAACGCTCTTACCTCGATTAATTCATGACAAAGAAGATCTTCTAATTGTACTCTTTCTTTTTCATTAAACAAATAATAAATCACTTTCTCCCCCCTTAAGTTTCATCTACCATTATTTCTAATAAATTTCTTTTCTAATCATTTTCATTAAAGGCCAAGCATAAACTTGTCACAAGAGTAAGTAGGACGAGGAGGACCATTATGAACCAGTTTCATGTCATTCATATGAAGAAAATTAAGCAACTTGCAATGATTATGATAGCAGCTTTTTTTACTGCGGGAATTTTGTATGTCGAAAATGTATTAAATTACCCGGTGTTTTCTACTTCTGATGGACCAAAAGCTATTTATAGAGGTGAAACAAAAAACAATGAAGTAGCATTAACCTTTGATATTAGCTGGGGTGATGTAAAGGCAGAACCTATACTAGATACGTTAAAAAAACAAAATATTAATAACGCAACATTTTTTCTGTCCGCTTCCTGGGCGGAAAGACACCCAGATATAGTTAAACGTATTGTTGAGGATGGCCATCAAGTGGGGAGTATGGGATATGCCTATAAAAATTACAAGGATCTCGATCCAAATGAAATAAGAAGAGACTTATCAATGGCACAGGAAGTTTTTACAGAATTAGGTGTGAAGGATGTTACATTGTTACGACCACCTAGTGGAGGCTTTAACAAAGAGGTACTTTCTATAGTTGATAAACATGGTTACAGTGTTGTTCATTATAGTATTGATTCAGATGATTGGACGAATCCTGGCGTTGAATTGATTGTAAAAAACACCACATCTAAAATAAAAGGTGGAGATATCGTTCTTTTACATGCTTCAGATTCAGCTAAACAAACAAATAAGGCTTTACCAATTATCCTAAGCGATTTAAAAAAGAAAGGCTTAAAAAATGTATCTGTCGGTGATATCATCGCCAATGCAGATGCAAAGTCTTCCGAAGTTAAATGAAATAGGAAAGAGCTAGCATAAGCTAGCTCTTTTTTGATTTAATGAATTTAGGTAACATTAATAGTTGATACGCATTACAAACCTGTAAAGGGATTAGCATAAGTAATAACCAATCCTTCTCATTTACTCTTAAGGCAGGAAACCATTCTATGGTTGTAACCACAATCATAAAAAAGAGAGCAGGAATAAACGCCTCTTTATTTGTGTTCGACCTTTTTATTAATGCAATAATTACACCTACAACAAACACATAGAACGCCAAAAGTAGGTAAGGTAAAATTGTTTCATTTCCCTCTGCAAATAGCTGAAATCTGAAATAGATTAAATCGAATAAAACAAAAACAATTAAAATGATTTGGGCTAAATTCCACATGGATACAGAGCGAAAAATCCCTAAACCAAACCTATGTACTGTTAAGTAAGCAAAAAATCCCATTTGACTAATGACACTGAAAATTAATCCAACTCCAAAAAGCCAAAATAAGATTGAGACAATTTCAACTAAATTAAAGCTTATAAATAACTCTTTATACTCTGACCACTTTAACGCAAATCCAATTATCCCTGTTGTTAAACCACCAACAAGTAATGTACTTAGAAAGAAACGAACCCAATTTCGACTATTCACTACATTATCCTCCATCATTTACTCCTATTGATTTTACCAATCATTTATTAAAAATACCACATCATAAGCATTTTCCTCGTATAAATTCTCTTAACTAAATCAAAATATAAATAGCAAAACGTAAATAGAAAGGGGCTAGGATTACATGAAGAGATACTCGCTCCTCATGATTGTATCAATGGCTATTATTTGTTTAACGATCACAGGATGTGCACCTAAAGAAGAAGCAGGACAGGTAGATTACGAAGAAACAAAAAAGATGGTCGTTGATATATTAAAGACTGATGATGGAAAAAAGGCCCTCCAAGAAGTGATGAAAGACGAAGAAATGAAGCAAGTTCTTATAATGGATCAAAAGGTTGTAACTGAAACCATTCAAACAACATTAACATCTGATAAAGGGGCAAAATTTTGGCAAAAGGTCTTTGAGGATCCTAAATTTGTGGAGAGCTTTGCAAAAAGTTTACAAGAAGAGCATGAAAAAGTAATAAAGGAATTGATGACAGACCCTGAATATCAGAAATTACTTATAGAGGTTTTACAAGATCCTGAAATGGAAAAAAGTATTCAAACCTCTATGAAAAGCCAAGAATTCAGAAAGCATCTTCAAGAAGTGATAATGGAGACCCTATCTAGTCCTTTATATAAAGCAAAAATCCAAGATTCTTTATTAAAGGCTGCTGAAGAAGCTGGGCAACAAGGTAGTAGTGGTCAATCTTCTGGAAGCGAAAGTGGCCAGGAATCTGGTGAAAGTCAAGAGCAAGGTGGAGGAAACAGTGGTAGCTAATAGACTAAACGCACCTTGGTAAGCTAAAACAAGTCAATTAAAAAAGCGCTCAATGAGCGCTTTTTAAGCTTTTACAGGTATGATATTTGTTACCTGCTTAGCAATGGATTGATAAATTTGTCCTGTTGGATGATCCTCTCCATACACTGATGGAGCAAAGTCATCATCATCCCAATCAGGCTGCTGTAATGGAATCTTCCCAATAAGTGGAACGCGAAGCTCTTCAGCTAGCTTTTCTCCTCCACCACGTCCAAATACATATTCCTTCTCACCAGTCTTTTCACTTTCAAAATAAGCCATATTTTCAATGACACCAACAATTTCATGATCTGTTTGAATGGCCATTGCACCCGCTCTTGCCGCTACAAAGGCAGCAGTAGGGTGTGGAGTTGATACAATGATTTCTTTACATGACGGAAGCATTGAATGCACATCTAAGGCAACGTCTCCTGTTCCAGGTGGTAAATCTAATAATAGATAATCAAGTTCTCCCCATTCCACCTCATTAAAGAAATTATTGAGCATTTTACCTAACATAGGACCTCTCCAAATTACAGGAGCATTATCCTCAACGAAAAAGCCCATTGAAATGACCTTCACCCCAAATCTTTCTACTGGGATAATTTTCTCACCACGTACAACCGGTCTTTTCGTGATGCCCATCATATCAGGTACACTGAAACCATAAATATCAGCATCAATTAATCCTACCTTTTTACCTAAACGCGCGAGTGCAACAGCAAGGTTAACTGAGACTGTAGATTTCCCAACCCCACCTTTTCCACTTGCAATTGCCAAAAAGGTCGTTTTACTACCTGCAGATAACAAAGAATCAGATTGATTTGAAGAGGGATCCTGATATGCAGCAATTGTTTCTTGCGGAAGTTCATGGAAGCGAAGTCCTACTGATTCAGCTCCCGCTTCTTTTACCTTCTCAACAATTTTCTGCTGTAGTTGAAGCTGTTCAGCCGTATTCGTTTTAGAAATGCCTATTTTTAAGCTAACATGCGATTTTTCTTGTTTTATTTTTATTTCTTCAATTGCATCTAGCTCTTCTAACGATTTATGTAAAAAAGGATCTTGTAATTGTCCGATGATCTGTTTTAATTCTTCTTCTCGTAGCATAGTTACCACCCTTTTGATTTCGTTTACATAAATTATAACATAATTATTATCTTACCTAAGTTACTAACCTTGAAAAGTCTATGTCTAATTAATCAGGAGGATTATTTTCGTTCGAGAAATATCGTAAAATACCGTTATATATCGATGCTGCAACTTTTTCTTGATATTCATCTGTGGCAAGTAACTTATCCTCTTGGGGGTTTGATAGAAATCCTACCTCTACTAGTGCTCCAGGTTTCTCAGTATTTTTAAGTAAATAGATTCCATCGATCGGTTTTGCTTTACGTTCAGTATTCTCGAGGTTTCTGCGTAGTTCATCTTGAATATATTTTGCTACATTTTCATTTTCAATAAATTTGCCGTGAAAAAAAGTTTGAGCACCACTCCATCTAGAAGAGGGAATAGCATTTAAATGTATACTTAAAAATAAGTCAGCATCAGATTCATTAATAATTTTAACGCGATTCTTCAAATCTTCTGCTTTTCTTCTACTGTAACCCGAAGTATCTTCATTAGCTAAATCTACATCTTCTTCTCTAGTTAATAGCACCAGCGCACCTTGTTCTTGTAAATAATCTCTTATTTTCAGTGAAATGCTTAACGATATGTCTTTCTCTAATGATGAGTTTCCTACAGCACCACCATCTGGTCCACCATGGCCCGGATCCAGATAAATAACCTTTCCTGTAAGTGGCAGATTCCATGATTCCCATGATTTATTATTGGTGAATTGCCACTGGAAAAGGATTAATAACAATACAAACCCTGCTATAAAACCAAGCCACTTTATCTTTTTATTCATATTATTCCCTCCTGCTCGTCCTATCTTCTTCAATATATGGGACAATTAGGAGGAATATGATAATGAAGTGATGTGATGCTATCTTTTAATGTAACCGCAATTTATATCGTTTTTCCCCTTTAGTAAACCCAAGTTTCCACCATGATTGAATATAATATTCACATGCAAAATAAACTTCTCCAAAGGAAATATCTTTCTCAGTCAAATTACCCCAGTTAATAAAATAATCATATAAATCATCAATTAACCGTTTTTCCTCCGACTGACATCTTTTATTAGCTGACTGCATCGATTCACCATAGTATCCAAAACGGCTATACTTTGCACCAAGTAAAAATGCCTCAATTGCAAAATCAATACATCCATCTTCAATAACTTCCTTTTTACCTTTACCAGCGAAGCTTCCAAAGCTACCTTCAATACCACTCTTTATTTCTGTTAAAGAAAGCTCCCTAAGCATTCTTTTCTCATATTTTAATTCTTTTTGGTGTCTCTTCTGCTTTAAAGAGATAATATCGTTCATAATAGAAGCCTCCCTTTCCTTTTATTGTTTGACCGGCTATATTTATCATTCGAGAAAACTCTTCCAATTTTATTTTCAGCATGGTTCTCTTTCAGTTCGATAAGAATAGAAATTAAAAAAAGGAAAAAACCACACGGATAACCGCTGATTTTTCCCTTCTTTTTTCACAATTATATTTATTATTTATTTGCCTCTGCTAAATTAGATACTTGTGAAGGAGTTAGCGCACCTTCATAAATACGTAATTCGTCCATTAATCCCTTGAATGGCGTGTCCCAATAATTAACACCTAAACCAAAGCTAGAATCTGTAGAAGTAAATATATTTGGGAAGTTCGTTCCCGTAAACTTTTGAACACCATTAACATAGACATTAATCGTGCCGTTATCAACGGTAAAAGCCAAATGTGACCATTCATCATTATTAATCTTCATACCCGCTGCAGCATCATACCAAGTACTACTGCCCGACCATACCATGGTACTGCCATTTGCTGGTCCATTCGGAACTAGACTCAACCAGTTATTACTATCTTTAGCTCCAAAGAAAGTTGTTGTATACATAGTTAACTGCTCCGGTTTTAACCAAAGTGATACAGAATATGTGTTGCTTGAGATAAGGCCATTTGGTAAGCGAATTCCTGATTCTCCGTTAAACACCGCGGCTTTACCAGTCTTACCGTTCGCATAAGTGATTGTGCCACCTTGATTATCAATTCTATTACCTGTTACTGTACCTGTCTCAAAGTTGCCTGTTAGTTCATTTAGCCCATCTTCAAATGAATATTGTGCAACCAAGCCAGCCTCTTTGTATGGCAGCACAGTAATTTCAAAGCTTTTTGTTTTCGTTATATCACCCTTTGTGATAGTTGCAGTAAGTGAAGCAGTCACACTTTTAGAATTAACTTCTGGACGATTTATTACACCAGACTCAGTTACAACACTAGAATCTGAAGTCTCCCACGAAATTTCTGTGTGACGTGTTCCCTCAGTAGGCAGTGTCAAATTTGAAATAACATTCTCTGTATCTCCAAGGCTCAAATCTTTTAAAACATCTTCTACAATTTCAACATCAGTTTTATTCAGTACTTTACTTCCCCAGATTGATACCCCTTCTTTTGAAACAGCTGTAAATGTCATCACATATCGTTCAGATGTTGGGTCCCATTGACGTACAAATACACCATCATAGGTATCTCCATCAACTGTAATTTCCGCTTGATTATGACTCGTCTTTTTCCAAGTACCCTCTACATCACCAGTAACTGTATTGTCCTTATTTAGACGAATGAACACAGATTTATGGATGTTGGCAGAAGTATCCTTTCCTTGGTTTATAAATTTGTATTCTCCAATTAGATCTTGTCTATTAACTTTATCATTCGTTTCACCTGCGTATCGGTAAGGTGCAACCACTGGCCATCCATCTTTGTTCATAAACATTTGATGAATTCTCAACTCATGCATCTCACCTGTTTCTGGGAAGCGTGTATGAAAGACCAAAAATTGCTGACCTGTTTCAGAATCATAATAAACAGAATTATGACCTGGGGAAAGATAGCCATAACCTATACCTGTACCAGGGTCCCCAACTTTTCTTTCGAATAAGAAATTACCCATAAGCTTCATACCATATGGAGAATGATCTACATCACCTGGTAGAACAGCACTTTTTCCTTCTGCATCTACATAAGGACCATCTGGACTAGTCGATCTGAACAATCTCATATTATAACCACCATCTGCACCTAACCAGCCATAAGTAACATATAGATAGTAATAGCCTGTATTCTTATCATAAACAATATAAGGGCCCTCACCTGATTTTCCATATCCTCCAGCGATTTTTGTTCCAAAGTAGCGATCAACAAGCCTACCATCATCGGTAGCTCCATCTTCACCTGGATAAATCGCTTGTCCAGTGGTTTTATCGATTTCAAGCATAAATATCCCACCAGACCAAGAGCCGTATGTCATCCACAGTTTCCCGTCCTCGTCATAAAACAAATTAGCATCGATTGCATTTGGGAAGTTACTATTTGCATAAGATCCATTACTATTAAACCAATCAGATCTTGGTCCTGTTAATGTACCGTTTTCAATCAGCTTATTAATATTGGTATTCGTCCACTTCTTATTAACCTTACTATTTGCATCATACTCTTCATTTTTAGTAAAACCAGAATATACAATGGTATCAACATCCTTATATGGTCCCTCTATATTTTTAGATACAGCATAACCAATAGCAGAACGTATATAAGTAGAAGATGCACTATAATAAGTCATATAGGCGCCTTTAGTTCCATCTTCATTTACATAATCTTTATTCCAGAATACGTCCGGAGCCCATACTGCGTAACCTCCTTTGCTATCAGAGTCATTTTCACCTGCCCAAGCAAAAGAACCCGCTAAATTTTTAGATAAATCTCCATATATCACATTTCCTGGAGTAGTGTAGCCATTAGCAAAGCTTGTCCAACTTTTTAAATCCTTTGACTTAGCGGCCTCAATATGAGAGCCGAACACATAATATGTATCACCATCTTTTATTATAGAAGGATCGTGAACAGATACATTTTTAAACACAGGTGCTTCCCCTTGGTAATCAGTATTTGGTTTGTTACTATTTTCACTAGCCTGATTAACTTGTTTTTCTGTCCCTAAGCCAAGTACAATACTTGGTATCATTACTACAAGAATGAATAAAACAAATGTGGATTTTCGTACGAAATTTTTTCTCATTCTGATGTTCCCCTCTCCTTTATGGAAAAACAAATAAATGCAAATCTAATTATTGAACAAACTATGATATTCAAACACGTATTTTATTCGTACCTTATTGTTAGTAATTAAATTGTTGTATTTTTCTCGGTGTTGTAGGTTAAGACAGGGATGTTGACATTAATTAACATGTAGCTTTGATCTACATTGTCAATAATGTAGTTTCTGAAGTTTATGAATTTTTTTGAGCGAAGTTAAATATATGTTTCTATCACAGAATCCCCCCTGTTAGACCAAAGTAATTAAAACGCTTACATTTAGTTGATTAACATATATGTTAATAACTTAATAATAATATAAAACACAAAGACCCTCAAGAGGACCTTTCTCTTATTTTGAAGAAATTGATAGTTGGATTTTTTACCTTTATTCCTTGATAATGTGTAGGGCTTCTTGTGACCTTCCTTAATGACCAGTATATTTAAAAGCCATTTTGTTCATAAAAATGCCCTCAAACAAAAAGTTTGAGAGCATAAACGTAATATAATTTACATTTTCAGGACTTTGAAACTCCAGTAATTAACGTTTTGAGAATGAGGTATGGGGTAATCCCCCCTTTACAATGTCTCCTTTTTCTCTTTTTGGAACCAAGTCTCTAGCAGCTCCTTCTCTCTTTCCCTTGATATCCCCGTTTTTCGTTCTGAATCCTGTCTGGTTTTCTCCCATTGATATACATCTTGAATAGTGTCTTTAAGCGGTCGGAAGGAAAGACCCGCGTTAACAGCTTTTTCTACACTAATGAAAGAAGCTCCTTCCCATGGCTCTGTTTCTCCTTCTAATGGGAAGTGTTCAGGAATCCATAAAGGCATTTCCGTCCATGGCTGTATGTTATGATCCAATATAAATTGTTCATCTGCCCATACAAATTCGGCATCACCGTTTGTGACAGCGTTACATGCGTTCAATAGCTCTTCCATCGTCAATTCATCATCCGGTCCTGTTACATTGAACGTCCCTATTTTTCTGTTTTCTGCCATATCGAATACCCATGTTGCTACATCTTTTACGTCAATCAATTGAACTGGACGATCAGGTCGTCCTGGAACCAATACCTTTTCACCTTGTGCTACACGCTGTACCCAATACGGGAGCCGATCCGTATAGTCAAAAGGGCCGACAAGCTGCCCAGCTCTTATATGCAAAACATGCCCTGGCCAATGCTTCTCCGCCTCTGCTTCACAAAGTACTTTCAAAGCTCCGTAATACTCGTATGGAGAAATTTCCCCCTCCTCAACGTCTTTCAATTTATTATCAGGCAGCATGGATTGTAAATGATAGTCTTCGGTAATATTGGGCGGAATCCAATCTTTATAAACAGAGATGCTGGAGATATATGTATAATGTTCAATATTATCCCCGAGTACAGCAGCAATTTTTTTGATTTGATGAGGAGCAAATCCGCATGTATCCATTACAACATCCCATTTCCGGTTTTCCAGCTGTGATACATCACTGTCTCTATTGCCGATAAGCTGCTCCATATCAGGAAACGTCTCTATATTGGTGCCGCGATTAAATAAAGTGATTTCGTGTTCTCTTTTCAATGCTTCTTCTACCAAAGCTCTTCCCAAAAAACGAGTACCTCCTAATATCAGGACCTTCATAATCGTTTCCCCCATTCAATTTAATAGCCTGCAAAATACCTTTCTTTTAAAGAACGTTTTTCCTATGTAAAAAGTTACGGGGAGTATGAAAAATTTATACCTTTTATTAAAGGCGCCCGATAGCTGAACAAAACGAAAAGGACTGTCCTATATGAGACAATCCTTTCATTACATTATTTTTTTCATTCTATAATTTTCAAACTCCTTCCTTTAGATGCCATAACTTTTTATTTAATCTAGGAGTATACAAGACTAGGAAGCCGGATCGCCCAATCGTATAGATGATGAAGGCAAGCCATAGGCCATGATTATGCCAGATGGGAGTTACTGTAATTTGTATAATGATATAGATAATCATTGCGTAAATCATAGAGTTTCGTACAGGGGCAATTTCAGTTGCTCCTGTAAAAACACCGTAAATGACAAGCCCAAAACAAGCAGCAAAAGGATAGATGATGAGCCATACTCCATACTTTGTTGAAAGTTCGATCACGCTAGGAAGGTTTGTAAAAAGCTCAATAATTTGTTCTTGAAGTAATCCATATATGCTAGCTATAATAAAAGCCGTTATCACTGACCATTGCCTTGATAAACTAAGTATTTTTTTATATGATTTTTTGTCATTTGATCCTACCGCTTTGCCAACAAGAATACTTGAGGCGTTGGCAAATCCATCGAAGAAATAAGCCATTATGTAATGGATTTGAAATAATACAGCATTTGCCGCTAGAAATTCAGTTCCAAACGAAGCACCTTTTGCTGTAAACATATTAATAACGACTAATAAACAAATTGTTCGAATAAACAAATCCTTGTTAACGTTAACCATCTTTTTCATAGACTGGGTATCTATAAGTGTTTGAATGGATGGTATTTTCCATTTAAAAGGTGATGCTTTAAAAACAATAAATAAACCTAATATGAAGGCTGTAATTTCAGCAATCAATGTGGCCGTAGCAACCCCTTTTACTGCAAAAGAGAAGACATGGACAAAAAGTATGGCCAAACTCATATTCAAAACATTCATGAACACTTGTAAAAATAAAGATTCTTTAATCTTAGCCATCCCCATTAACCAGCCAAGAATAACGTAGTTCATTAATGTGAAGGGGGCTCCCCAAATTCGAATTCGAAAATATTCAACGGCAAATCTACTCACATCCGAATCAGGGGCAATCATTGTAAGAGCAGCGTATTCAATCGGCCATTGTAAGAGAATAAAACAAATACCTACGATTACAGCTATTAAAAATGGACGAGATAATGCAAGTACTCCTTGAGCCGGATCACTTGCTCCGTTAGCTTGTGCGGCAAAAGCAGATGTACTAACCCGTAAAAAACCGAATACCCAATACAACGTATTAAAAATAAGGGTTCCAACTGCAACACCTCCAATATATGCTGGATCAGGAAGTTGCCCGACAACGGCTGTATCGACAGCACCTAATAAAGGCGTCGTCATAGTTGAGATCGTTAATGGGATCGCCAAAGCAAGGTACGCACGATGATTCATCCGACTATCCTCCTTCTAAAGTTTTAAGAAATAAATACAAAAGCCCCGATTATGTGAATGAAATCGAGGCATTCGAATAAATATAAAAACTTTTATATTAAATATGACTAACCCTTGTTCTAATTGAACGAAAACGTGGATGCTCAGCAAGCATGGACCCTCTCATCTCTTTTACTACAGGGTGTTCTGAAGTAAAGAACTGATTTTTTGAATCGTAAAGCTCGACTAATTTTCCTTTTTCTAGTACACCCATTGTATCACTAATCGAATAGGCAGCTTTAATATCATGTGTAATAAAGAAATAAGAAAGTCCGAAGTCTGCTTTTAGCTCCCCTAGTAATTCTAAAATAAGTGTTTGGTTAACCATATCTAGACTACTAACTGACTCATCTAGGACTATCAGCTTTGGTTTGAGGGAAATCGCTCTTGCAATATTGATCCTCTGCAATTGCCCGCCACTAAATTGATGCGGGTATTTTTTTAAGTCTTCTTCACTCAATCCGACCCTTTCCAATAATTCAACAATGGTGCGTTTTTGTTCAGCTACTGTCAGCCTTTCATAGTTTTCTAAAGGCTCAGCAATAATACGTTCGGCAGTCATGCGGGGATTGACTGATGAGTATGAATCTTGAAAAACAGCTTGAAGATCCCGACGGATTTTTTGACGAACATGCTTATCTGCAGTATAAATATCGTGCCCTTGAAAAAGAATTTGTCCCTTTTGTGGTCGTTCCAAACCAAGAATCACTTTTCCTAATGTACTTTTACCAGCTCCACTCGTACCAAGCAATCCTAAACATACCCCTTCCTCAATAGAGAGTGAGATACCTGAAAGTACTTTTTTAGAACGGTCTTTCCAGTTGAAAAACGATCGGGACCCGTAGCTATGAGTTACTTCATTTACTTGTAATAAACTCATTTATTCACTCCTTTTAAAGGCTAATCATAATTTCAAGCAAAATGAATAATAGAATCCTCTAAATGTAATCTTGAGCGTGCATTTAAAAGTTTTTTCGTATATTCATGCTGTGGCTCATCAAATAGCTGAAACACATCCGCTTTTTCTACAATTCTGCCATTCTGCATAACGGCTACTTCATCTGCCATTTCAGAAATAACGCCGAGATCATGGGATATTAATAAAATGGCTGAATCATATTCAGAGCGAATTTTATCTAAGTGGCGCAGCACTTTCTTCTGATTATTTACATCAAGTGCGGTTGTTGGTTCATCCGCAATAATAACAGCTGGATGTAAGCATGCTGCCATAGCGATCATCACCCGCTGAAGCATACCCCCACTCAATTGAAAGGGATAGTATTTTAAAAGTTTAACAGGATCTGGTAAGTTCACATGATTCATCGCCTCAACAGCAAGCTCTGTTGCTTGTTTTTTATTATAAGGTGTATGTGAGCGAATAGTTTCAATAAATTGATGACCTATAGTAAAAACAGGTGTAAAAGCATTCATCGGATTTTGCATGATAAAGGCAATATCCTTGCCACGGATCTTACGCATTTCTTTATCGTCTAAATCGTTCAATTCACGTCCTTGTAATACAATACTACCCTCAATCGTTGTCGTTTTCCGATCAAGAAGCTGAAGAATCGACATACTTGTAACGGTTTTACCGCATCCACTTTCTCCAACAAGACCTAGTACCCTCCCACGCTTTAGCTCAAAATTTATATTTTGAACGAGTGTGGTAGTACCATTTTTTGCTTTTATCTTTACATGTAAATCTTTAACTTGAAGCACATTCGACTGTTCTGTTCCCAATATTCTCATTCCCTCTTAAAATCGACGTTTGACACCATAACGTTCTGATAACGCTTCGCCCAATAAATTGAATGTTATAATAACGAGCATAATGATCAATCCAGGATAAAGCATTAATTCTGGATTTGTCCGAATATACGATTTTCCTTCATGAATCATTGCTCCCCATTCAGGTGTAGGGGGTTGCACTCCTAATCCTAGAAACGACATCGCAGATATATCCATAATCGCCCAGCCCATTTCTAATGTACCCATGACGACAAGGGGAGGGAGTACATTTGGAACAATATGATTTTTAATAATCTTCCATTGAGAAGAACCGCTTATTTTCGCAGCTGCAATAAAGTTTTGTTCTTTCAGACTAAGAACCATTCCTCGGAACATTCTTGCGTAGTAGACCCATTGCACAAGCATTAACGCGATAATTACTTGCGTAAGTCCAGGTCCAAATATACCAACAAGTCCAAGAATAAGGATAAGACTTGGGAAAGCCATGACACCATCGCAAAACCGCATTAAAACTTGATCAACAATGCCGCCCTTGTACCCTGAAAAGGTGCCAACAAGTAAACCAATAAGGATGGATGTAATGAAGATAAGCATCGCGAAGCCTAAAGAAAGGCGTGCCCCATATAAAATCCGTGAAAGGTTACATCTTCCTAAATGATCTGTTCCTAACGGATAAGCCCAAGATGGCGGCTGAAGTTTATAAGCTAAGTTGACCGCAATTGGATCATTTGGTGCAATCCATGGCGCAAAGATCGCAATGATCACAAGAATACTTAATATAATCGTACATATCGGAATGACTTTTTGATTTCTGAATATCTTAGGTATGCTTATGATCATTGCCGGTGCCCTTCTTTCCTGGAAATACGCGGGTCAATATACATTTGAATTAAATCAACAAGTAAGTTACTTATAATAAATAAGGTGGCTGCAATCAGCACATAGCATTGAATGACCGGAATATCACGATTAAATATTGCTTCAATAAAATAACGACCAAACCCTGGCCAAGAAAAAACAGCTTCAACGATGATGGTTCCAGTCAGTAATTTTCCAAGATTCATCCCAAGTCCAGTAATCATCGGGGAAATAGCAATCCGTAAGACATGCTTGGCCATAATCGTTATTTCGTTAATTCCTCTTGTCCTGGCAAATAGCACATATGGCTGTTGCAAATTATCAAGAACACTTGCACATAATAATCTTGTATAGATGGAAATTAAAGGCAGTGCCAGTGTAACAGAAGGCAGAACAAGATGCTGCCATGTCCCAATTCCTTCTACTGGAAAAAGGTCCAGTTTAACAGAAAAGAAAAAAATTAAAAGATAACCGAGCCAAAAGGAAGGAATCGATGCCCCTAAAAACGAGAGAATCCGGCTAAAATGGTCGATTAGGCTATTTTTCTTTACTCCAGCAAGGAAGCCTAGCGGGATACTCACTAGTACAGCTATAACGATACTTCCTAAAGCAAGCTGGAAGGTAGCTGGTATTCTCGTCATAACCTCATCCAAAACTGGCTTATTCGAAAGATAAGATATGCCAAAATCAAGTTGGCATATCTTCATAATTGAGCTTACATATTGGTTGATAAATGGTTGATCTAAACCAAACTCCTGTCTTTTTTGTTCCAAAATTTCATCGGTCGGTTGAATATGGGCGGCTGCTAAGTAGGCCTCAGCCGGGTCTACCGGTGAAAGGTGAATCATTCCAGTTGTAAGAAGTGTAGCTAAGAGAAAAACCGGAATAATCGATATCATTCGTTTGAAAATATAGGTGCCCATAAAAACCTCCTGCTACTTACTGCTCAATGCTAATTCCCGTGAATGGATGTTCGTCACGATTAGCAGGGAAAGTAAAATTAGTAACATCCTTCTGATAAATGGCTGTTTTCTTAACATAAGAGATCGGAATAATTGCTCCCTGATCTTGGATTGATGTTAAGATCGACGAGTAAAGCTGTTGGCGTTTTTCCTCATCTGTCGTTTTTGGAACCTCTGCGATTTGTTTAAGTAATTCGGCTTTGTTCGGATATGCTGATATTGCCTCATTAAATCCAAATCCTTCTGACAAAACAATGTTTAAGAACGTATGAGGATCATAAGGAGCTCCATAGTTACTAAAGAAATTAATATCAAATTTATTATCTTTAAAGCGCTGAATTTGCTCCGTTAATTCAACTCCAACAATGTTTAATTTCACACCAATGGCTCCCCACTCAGCTTGAAGCGTTTCTGCCATTGTTTTTTGAATCGATTCTGCTGAATCATACATTAAATCGACTTCAAGAGACTGTCCATCTTTTTCACGAACCGCTTTTCCTTTAGGAAGCGTCCATCCTGCTTCATCTAATAACGATTTCGCCTTTTCTACTTCATAATCAATGACCTTAGCATCATTACCTTTCGTGTAAGGGAGGTTTGTGGGTAAAATATAATCTGCTTTTTCCTCATAACCAGATGTAATTCCTTCAACAAGTGCTTCTTTATTAAAACCATAATGTAACGCTTGACGTACCCGTTCATCGGAAAGCTGTTCTTTCGTTGAATTGATGACTAGCTGTCTTGTTGCAACTGGTTCTGAAATGCTCGTTTCATAATCTCCCGTAGACTCCAACTGTTTGAAAGCATCTAAGCTTATAACACCTTCTCCATAAATAAGGTCTAGTTCACCTTTTTCAAAAGCAAGTACCCTTGTTTCTGCATCAGGAATGATTTTCACTTTTATTTTCTCTGCTTTGGGAAGCTCACCCCAATAATTTTCATTGCGTTTGTAAATAGCATATTCATCAACTTTATGCTCTTCTAAAATCCATGGACCTGTACCGACTGGTTCAACAACACCTTTTGAAGTATCACCATCTTCAGGAAATCCAGCTTCACCTAAGAAGCGAACTGGTCGAACAACTGCTAACTCCTGAATCGTTGGATAATATGGTTCAGTTAATGTGAGTTTAAACGTATTTTCGTCGATTACATCTGTTTGATCTATTTTCGAAATAAAACCTAACCAACTATGTAGTTCAACATTATTTAAAATAGTATCAAAATTCTTTTTCACAATTTCTGCATTAAAGCTTGTCCCGTCGGAAAATTTCACATCTTGACGTAGATGAAAGGTATATTCCTTACCGTCGTCTGAAATATCCCACGACTCAGCTAGATGCGGTTTTAGCTCCCCTCCATCTTGGTAGCTTACTAACGGTTCATAAACCATCGACTGTGCAAATAATTGTGAAGGATTATAAACATGGGGATTCATTTCTCCTACATCTCTCGGCCAAGCCATCGTTAGCATGTTGTCCTGATCGCCTTTTGGATCTGAGACATTACTGGCATTTGTACAACCAAATAATAGTGTTGATAATAATAAAATAAGTACAGTTATAAGTAAAGTTTTGCGGCTATTTCTTTCATTAAACATAATGTCTTTCCTCCAGGTTGCTAATGATAATCATTTTCAATTGTAATGAGATTGCATGATGCTGTCAATACAATGTCGGAAGTTTTTGAAAATTATTTTATACTATTCAGCTTCGAATACTATAAACCTTAGCAAGCGTTGAAGGATATAAGTATAAATAAAAATGACCCCAAACCAAAAGGTCTGAGAGCCTTGAACGTAATATTAATGTTTTGAGAACTGAGGTGCACGACGAGCGCCTTTAAGACCGTATTTTTTACATTCTTTTTTCGATGTGTTTTCAACCCATTTAACGAAACATCAAAATCCTTTATTAATAAGGATTTAATACTTTTTCAATTTCAATTGATTTCATTAAAATGCATCAAAGAGTATTCAAAAATCATATGCTGACAGGCAATATATATTTCATGACGCTACCCCAAAAGGTATAAATTATTATTAAATATTCGTTAATCTATTCTTTATTAGAGCTTTATCTAATTCACGTACTTTATCATATGACTTTAACAGTGGCTCAGGGATCAATGTTCTCCCGTAATCCCAAGCATTCGTTTCTATTTTAGATTTAAGCTTTTCTATTTCTTCTTCGTCACCATACATTAGAGTCCTTATATCATGTTTGTTTTTCTTAAAATCTAAGTAATAACCAATCACATGATAAAGAAGAATTTTAACAAAGTTTTCATCTGTCTCTTTAATTCTAATTTTACTGATATAACCGTTAACTTGAAGATAATTAAATTTTATAGTATTTGTCGATACGTTATAACTCATAGGTACCGTGAGATTATTATTAAATTCATAGTTAATATTTAAATTGTGCTTATCTAATGTATCTTTAATGATTTTCTCAATATTCCATGTATAAAGCATTTTCTATCACTTCCCTTAAAATGTATAAAACACCTGTCATTTTACTTTTATGTGCATCTAACACTACTTCAAATTCTCCCTAGTAAATAAGAATGTCTTCATTTATCTTCTAATACTTTCCACATGTCTACCACACTATTTAATTTCTATTAGTATTACTAATACAATACTAAGGAGCAAATCAAATAACACCTTAAAATCATTTGTTTTAATTGATATATAATTCTAATTAATAATGTATCTTATGTGGGGATCTCCTCTTCTTATAAAAAAACGTTAAAGACTGAAATTCAAAACACAATTAAACAAAAAAAAGAGCCTTAAATAGGCACCTTATTTACGGAATATGGAGAAAAGCCCACCCCAATTCCCTTTAGGTTTTTGTATTGCTTCTTCTAAACGATTATTAAAATCATTTTGTGAACGCCATTCTTTTTTCTGTTCATCCCGCATATTTTGTATTTCTTTTTGTAAGAATTCACTTTTTTGTTTTTCTTGTTGCAGCAATGTTTCGTAATGGATCTTTTGTTGTTCAGTTAATTTTTCAATTTTAGCATGAGTTTTTTGCGATGAATTTCCAATACTAGAACTTATAACATGATGATCTTGCTGGAGCCGGGAAACCGTTGTTTTAAGCTCAGATATACCGTTTGTCAGTTGGACATTCATTTCACGTGTGGCTGCGAGTTCATTGGATAAAAACGTTAAAAACTCTTTTAATTGATTGGGATCCTGAGGTAAATTGTCATATGTATCGGATATCGCAATCTCTGTTTCATTGGATCCTTCTAATCTTTCTTTTTGTTGATACACAAGGTCTTTAGCTGTATCGTCTAGGGGCTTGTCCGTATCGCGTAACGCTATAAGTGCCTGGATGTCGGATTGAACAAAGATACGCCTATCGCCATCTTTTAAAAACTCATATCCATTTCTCTCTAAGATTTGGCCATACTTTCGAACAGTTGGTGTTGCAATCCCCACTTCTTCTGCCACTTCCTTGGAAGAGAAAGCTCGTTCATTTGATTGAATATCATTTCGCATATCGGACCTCCTTTTCTATTAAATATGAAGGTTTTTTGATAAATTCGCAAGTTATATCACCCTGCGATACGAAACACTTATAACATGATGATCTTCTAAAGCGGAGAAAACGTTGTTTTAAGCTGTGCCACACCGTCTGTCAGGTTAAATTGTCATATGTATCGGATATCGCAATCTCTGTTTCACTGGATCCGTCTATCTTTCTTTTTGTTGATACACAAGGTCTTTAGCTGTATCGTCTTGTATCGTCTAGGGGCTTGTCCGTATCGCGTAACGCTATAAACGCTTCGATGTCGGATTGAACAAAGATACCCATATCGCCATCTTTTAAAAACTTATATCCATTTCTCTCTTAGATTTGGCCATACTTTCGAACAATTTGTGTTGCAATCCCCACTACTTCAACCACTTCCTTAGAAGAGAAAGCTCGTTCATTTAATTGTATATCATTTCGTATAACGGATCTCGTTTTCTATTATATACGAAGGTTTCTTGATTATTTTTCAAGTTATATCGCCCCGCGATACGAAACACTTTTCACATGATGATCTTGCTGGAGCCGGGAAAACTATGTTTTAAGCTGAAAGTCAGTTGGGTATTTATTTCATGTGGCTGCGAGTTCATTAGCTAAAAACGTTAAGAGCTTTATTAATGGATTGGGATTATGGGGTAAATTTTCATATGTATCGCGTATCGTGTATCGCTATCTCTGTTTCATTGGTTCCATCTAATCTTACTTTTTGTTGATACACAAGGTCTTTAACTGTATTGCCTAGGGGCTTGTCCGTATCGCATAACGCTACAAGCGCTTCGATGTCGGATTGAACAAAGATAAGCATATCGCCCATCTTATAAAAAACCATTTACATTTCTCTCTTAGATTTTGCCATACTTTCGAACAGTGGGTTCTGCAATCCCCACTTCTTCTGTCACTTCCTTGGAAGAGAAAACTCATTTATTTGGTTGTATATCATATCGCATATCGGACCTCCTTTTCTATTTAATATGATGATTTTATGATGAATTCTCAAGTTATATCGCTCAGTCATACAATACACAAAAAAAGCCGCTCTCCCTCTTCTTAACCAATTCTATTAAGGATGACGCTTGTTTTTGATCAAAGTTCTCAACTCCCATTTTATCAAGAGCTAATTAATGAAGAGAATGAAGCGGAAGAACGAAATTACTGGAAAAAGGATGAGATAAAGCGATTCTTAGCAATTACATAACTTTAATTGTCATTTCGTGATCAAATATTATTCCACCTTTTAATTTATACGAGTGCACGCAATGGCGAAGTACTAGCTCTTACGTGGGATGATATAGATAGCGGGATCTATCCAATTTACAAAAACACTTTCCCATAATAAGGGTGAGTTTATACTTCAAACGACCAAAACGAAGGATTCTAGGCGTTTAATAAGTTTAGATGATATAAAACCCTATCTTCACTTAAAAAATAGCGTGTACGGCAAATGTAAGGGTTTAGCGCTAATGATAATACATCAGTTAATAATAAAATAGTTTTTACTCGTGATGATGGTTCGTCTCTCCGATTGGCTTACCTAAATGAAAAACTGGATATTGTCATAAAAAATATAATCTAAATAGAATCACAATTCATGGTTTGCGACATATCCATGCTTCATTATTATTTGTAGCAGGAGCAAGTATAAAAGAAGTTCAAGAACGTTTAGGTCACTCAGATATACAAAAAACCATCAATATATATACACATGTTACTGACCACTTAAAGGAACAGACAGCGGAAAAATTTCAAAGGTACATTGACCTGTGATAGTGGTCAAATGCACTTTTTGGGCATAAAAAAGACCCCCAAGCAAAAAGCTTGAGAGCCTTTGAAAAGTTGATAATTAACGTTTTGAGAACTGAGGTGCACGACGAGCGCCTTTAAGACCGTATTTTTTACGTTCTTTCATACGAGCGTCACGAGTTAATAGACCTGCACGTTTAAGAGTTGCACGGTATTCTGGATCTGCTTCTAATAAAGCACGAGAAATACCATGACGGATAGCGCCAGCTTGACCTGTAGTTCCACCGCCTGAAACGTTAACAAGTACATCGTAGTTACCTACAGTTTCAGTTAAGTTTAATGGTTGCTTAATATCTTCGATTAATGCAGCTGATGGGATATAATCTTTAATTTCACGATTATTTACAACGATACGACCTTCGCCTGGTACTAAACGTACACGAGCTACTGAGCTTTTACGACGGCCAGTACCGTAATATTGAACCTGTGCCAAATTAATAACCTCCTTTATAATTATCCGCGAAGTTCGTAAACTTCAGGTTGTTGTGCTTGATGTTGATGCTCACTACCAGCATATACATGTAATTTTTTAGCCATTTGACGTCCTAAAGATCCTTTTGGAAGCATTCCCTTGATTGCTAATTCAAGCATTTTTTCAGGGTAGTTCGTACGCATTTCCAATGCAGTTCTTGATTTTAAACCACCAGGAAATTGACTATGACGGTAGTAAATTTTATCTGTTAATTTTTTACCTGTTAATTCAATTTTCTCAGCGTTGATAATGATCACATGATCTCCTGTATCAACATGTGGTGTATATGTTGGTTTATGCTTACCACGTAAGATAGATGCAATTTCACTTGAAAGACGACCTAAAGTCTTGCCTTCAGCATCCACTACGTACCATTTACGTTCGATAGTTCCAGCGTTTGCCATAAACGTTGTACGCATGTTTATTCCCTCCTAGTAAATTAAAATATATTGGTTCTTACTTCTATTTCATAACACGATAAGTTTCCGGGGCTTATTCGTGGGGTTGAAATACATACCATTAGATATGATATAACTTAAAGAGCATAATGTCAAGAAAATGTTACACCTGGTTTAGTTGTCATAATGAACTTTCCATAAATATAATCCATGACCAGGGACAGTTTTACCGCTTAAGCTCCTGTTACGCCCCTCAATTATTACAGGAATACTATTGGGATCTGTATAACCTTGCCCTACATCTAGCAATGTCCCAACTAGGATTCGTACCATATTATACAAAAAACCACTACCAATAAAACTAAAAATAATTTCTGAATCATCTTCAATAATCTCAATTGAGTAGATCGTTCTTACTTTATCGTCTACCTCGGTTTTTGCCACACAGAAGCTTGTAAAATCATGTGTCCCACATAAATGGTCACAAGCTTGTCTAATCGCGCTCAAATCAAGCTTATACTGGTAATGGAAGCTATAATTTCTCTTAAAGACATCCTTCACCTTTTGTTGATTAATACGAAAGCGATATTCCTTAGCAGTCGCATTAAAACGCGCATGGAAATCTGGATTTACATAGCTAGCTTCTATTATCACAACATCCTCAGGAAGTAAGCTATTCAAAGCATATGGCCACTTTTCCTCAGGGATGTTTAAACAGGTATCAAAATGAAATACTTGTCCATGAGCATGAACTCCTGCATCGGTTCTTCCCGATGCATGAACTTTTATAGGTTGTCCTTTATGGAGCTTTAGTAAAGCTTCTTCAATTTCGCCTTGAACCGTTCTTTTGTTTGGTTGGACCTGATATCCACTAAAATGTGTGCCGTCATAAGAAACAATACATTTTACTCTCATCTTCTGCTCCTATGTCCGTAAATAAATTAATACTAATCCTAAAGCGACTAGTAACGATATTACTGAAGTGTCTAGAATGCCCCATTTTAACTGCCTCAGCTTAGTTCTGCCTTCTCCACCCTTATATCCTCTAGCTTCCATTGCTGTAGCAAGCTCCTCAGCCCGTTTAAATGCACTTATAAAGAGAGGAACTAGTAAAGGTACAACAGCCTTCAAACGGTCTTTAACGGGACCGCTAGTGAAGTCTACGCCACGTGCCATCTGTGCCTTTAATATCTTATCTGTTTCTTCCATCAATGTCGGTATAAAACGTAATGAAATTGACATCATTAATGCAAGCTCGTGTACTGGCAACCCTAGTTTTTTAAGTGGAGCCAACAAGCTTTCCATTCCATCAGTAATTTCTATTGGTGTGGTTGTTAGTGTTAATATTGTTGTCATTAAAATCAAATATAAAAACCGTAGTGAAATATAAATCCCTTGTTTTAGTCCTTCTTCATAAATACGAAAAAAACCTAAATCTAATAGGATTTCTCCTTCCTTTGTAACAAAAAGATGAAGAATAAACGTAAATAAAATGATCCATAATACAGGCTTAAGACCTTTTAGTAGAAAACTCACTGGTAATTTTGTGAGTGCCACTATAACCAATGTGAATATTCCGAGTACAAAGTAAGTTAAAAGATTATTCGCCAAAAATACAATAAAAACGAACACAAAAATCATCATTAATTTTGATCGTGGATCCATCCTATGAATAAGCGATTGACCAGGAACATATTTCCCTATAATAATACTATCCATCATAATGGGTTCACCTCACCCATTAAAGCTTTTATCTGAGCAACAGTATCATCAATTGTTAATGGAATCTCGTTAAATGATAAACCCCTATCGATTAATTGACGTTGAAGTTTAACTGTTTCAGGTAAATCCAGCCCTAGAGCTGACAACTTATCTGCTTTACTAAATATTTCTTTTGGAGTACCGTGCATTTCAATTGTTCCCTTATGCATAACAATGATCTCATCGGAATATTTAGCCGCATCCTCCATACTATGGGTAACAAGGATAATCGTTAGATTTTGCTCCTTTTGCAATCGATAGAATAGGTCCATAATCTCTTTTCTACCTCTAGGGTCCAGACCTGCAGTTGGCTCATCTAAGACAAGAACTTCAGGACCCATTGCCAATACACCGGCAATCGCAACCCTTCTCATTTGACCACCACTTAAATCAAAGGGTGATTTTTGCAGAATTGATTCTGGTAATCCAACAATTTCTAAAGTCTGTCGTGCTTTTATGATTGCAGCTTCTTCACTTACGCCAAAATTCATCGGGCCAAACGCAATATCCTTTTCAACTGTTTCTTCAAAAAGCTGATGCTCAGGAAACTGAAAAACAATCCCAACAAGGTTCCTTACTACCTTTAGATGCTTTTGTTTTTTTCCCGCCTCAATAATGTGTTCTCCAATTTGAATTGATCCCTTTGTAGGCTTTAATAGTCCATTCAAATGCTGAAGAATCGTTGACTTACCAGAACCAGTATGTCCAATGATCGATAAATACGTTCCCTTCTTAACCGATAGATTTACATCATAGAGAGCAAGTCTTTCAAATGGTGTTCGAGCCTGATAACGATATTCTAAGTTTTTGATTGTAATGTCCAAAGCTCATTCACCAGACCTTCCTCAGTTAAATGGTTGTTTTGAATAGGAACTCCTGCCGCTCTTAATTTCTTGCTTAACTGAAAAGGGAAAGGTAAATCTAGACCAATCTCTACAAGCTTATCATCAAGCATAAAAACCTCTTCAGGTGTACCTTCTGCGAACTTGTGTCCACCATTCATCACAATCATTCTATCAGCTTTTGATGCTTCTTCTAAGTCATGTGTAATTGATATAACAGTTAGATCTCCCTGATTATTTAACTCACGTACTGTTTGTATAACTTCACTTCTACCAAGTGGGTCTAACATAGATGTTGCTTCATCTAAAATGATGATGTCAGGTTGAACAGCAATTACCCCGGCAATCGCTACACGTTGTTTTTGCCCCCCTGAAAGATGATGTGGTTCATTCTCAAGAAAAGCGTCCATTTTCACCTGCTTAGTAGACCACTCAATTCTATTAACCATCTCATCTCGTGGTACACCATTATTCTCCAGACCAAAGGCAACATCGTCCTTAACGGTTGCACCAACAAACTGATTATCTGGATTTTGAAAAACCATGCCAACATGATTTCTAATGTCCCAAATCGTTTTATCAGATAGTTCAATCCCACAGACTTTAACCTTACCCTTATCAGGTATATATAGCCCGTTTAAAATACGTGCTAAAGTAGATTTACCAGAACCATTATGCCCAACAATAGCAAGCCACTCACCCTGTTTAACATTAAGCGAAACATTTTCTAGGGCAGGAGCAGCTTCCTGATGATAATGGAAGGTTACATTTTCTACATCTATGATTGTTTGACTCATTGCTCGTCTCCCCTAAACTCTTTCATACTAATATAAGTGCAAGCGCCTTACTCAGCCTCTATCAAAATAGACGACGTGAATAGAAGATTCGCGGCATGTTTCCCCCACTCCTATTCACGCGTCCTAAAGAGCTAGGCGCTTAAGCTAAGCACTGAAACTATGAATTAGAATGTAATTCTAATCCTATAAAAAAAGGGCATTGATCCAGTTTTGCAACTGTCACGCCCTTGTAGTAAAAAAGTAATATTAAACTAATTCAATGATAACCATTGGTGCACCGTCACCGCGGCGAGGTCCAAGTTTCATGATACGAGTGTAACCGCCTTGACGATCTTCGTATCGTGGAGCAATATCACTGAAAAGCTTTTCTAAAGCATATTTTGGTTTTTCCTTCTCTTTACCTTCTTCAGTTGTAGTAGTTACAACCTCTGCCACTTCGTTACGTACATAAGAAGCAGCTTGACGGCGAGCATGAAGGTCTCCGCGCTTTCCTAATGTAATCATCTTTTCAACAGTAGAACGTAATTCTTTCGCACGAGCTTCAGTTGTTTCGATGCGCTCACTGATAATTAAATCAGTTGTTAAGTCACGTAGCATAGCTTTACGTTGAGCACTAGTACGACCTAATTTTCTGTATGACATGTGATGTCCCCTCCTTCGTTGTATAATGTATGTTTTTTAGAACATGTTAATATAACGTGATAGAAACAAATGATCTATTGAAACATACGAAAACGCTAGTTAATTTTCTAACTAGTCGTCAGTCGTCTTTTCGAAGACCTAAACCTAGTTCTTCTAATTTTGCCTTAACTTCTTCAAGAGATTTACGACCTAGATTACGAACCTTCATCATATCTTCTTCTGTTTTATGAGCAAGCTCTTGTACTGTATTAATACCAGCACGTTTTAAACAGTTGTAAGAACGAACAGACAAGTCTAGTTCTTCAATCGTCATCTCAAGAACTTTTTCTTTTTGATCCTCTTCTTTTTCCACCATAATTTCTGCATTTTGAGCTTCATCAGTAAGCCCAACAAAAATATTTAAGTGTTCTGTGAGAATCTTTGAACCTAAAGCAATTGCTTCTTTCGGTCCAGTACTGCCATCTGTCCAAACATCAAGTGTCAGCTTATCATAGTTAGCAATTTGACCAACGCGTGTTTTCTCTACCTGGTAGGAAACACGTGCAACTGGTGTGAAGATTGAATCAATTGGAATAACTCCAATTGGTTGATCCTCTCTTTTGTTTGAATCAGCTGGAGTATAACCACGTCCACGCTTAGCTGTTAGTCTCATTCTAAAGCTAGCATCTGATGCAAGAGTTGCAATATGAAGTTCTGGATTTAGAATTTCTACATCACTATCATGAGTAATGTCAGAAGCTGTTACACTTCCTTCGCCTTGAACATCAATCTCAAGCGTCTTTTCTTCATCTGAATAGATTTTAAGAGCAAGCTTTTTAATGTTTAAGATAATCGAAGTAACATCTTCAACAACACCTTCGATCGTTGAAAACTCATGAAGTACGCCATCTATTTGGATCGATGTTACAGCGGCACCAGGGAGTGAGGATAAGAGGATACGACGTAAGGAGTTACCCAAAGTAGTACCATATCCACGCTCAAGTGGCTCGACGACGAATTTACCATATTTGGTATCATCGTTGATTTCAACCGTTTCGATTTTTGGTTTTTCAATTTCTATCATCTATAAACCCTCCTTCAAAACGTCGAAACCCCGGCTAGACTAGAAATTTGATAAAACGTCTAACCGAAATTCCCCATTCAAAAGTTCCCGAATGTGCACAACAACAAAGTGATTCTGCTAGAACTTATATACTGTATCATAACCCATTATAGACAGAGATACAAAATCTATACAGAAAATTTACACACGACGACGTTTTGGCGGACGGCATCCATTATGTGGAACTGGTGTAACATCTCTAATAGCAGTTACTTCTAAACCTGCAGCTTGAAGTGAGCGAATTGCTGCTTCACGTCCTGCACCTGGTCCTTTAACTGTAACTTCTAGTGTTTTTAAACCATGCTCCTGTGATGCTTTTGCTGCTGTTTCTGCAGCCATTTGTGCAGCGAAAGGAGTAGATTTACGAGAACCTCTAAAACCTAACGCACCAGCACTAGACCATGAAATTGCATTACCATGAGTGTCTGTAATAGTAACAATCGTGTTATTGAAAGTTGAACGAATATGAGCGATTCCACTCTCAATATTCTTTTTCACACGACGTTTACGAGTGTTCGTTTTACGTGCCATTACTGGTTAACCTCCTTTACATTATTTTTTCTTGTTTGCAACAGTACGACGTGGTCCTTTACGCGTACGAGCATTATTTTTCGTGTTTTGTCCACGAACTGGTAAGCCACGACGGTGACGAAGACCGCGGAATGAACCGATCTCGATTAGACGTTTAATGTTTAAAGAGATTTCACGACGAAGATCTCCTTCAACTTTAAGCTTATCGATTACATCACGAATTTTTCCTAACTCTTCTTCCGTTAAATCACGTACACGAGTATCTTCAGAAACTCCAGCTTGTGCTAGAACTTTCTCAGCAGTTGGACGTCCGATACCGAAGATATATGTTAATGAAATGACAACACGTTTGTCACGAGGAATATCAACACCTGCAATACGAGCCATTAAGCTTGCACCTCCTTATAGATTAACCTTGTTTTTGCTTATGTTTAGGATTCTCACAAATAACCATGACTTTGCCTTTTCTGCGAATGACTTTACACTTTTCACAAATCGGTTTAACAGATGGTCTGACTTTCATGATCTTAATACCTCCTTAGTAGTACGGAGTGCTAAATTATTTAAAACGGTACGTAATTCTTCCACGAGTTAAATCATATGGAGATAATTCTACCGTTACTTTGTCTCCAGGTAAAATACGAATGAAATGCATGCGAATCTTTCCAGAAACATGCGCTAATACCGTATGACCGTTCTCAAGTTCTACCTTGAACATTGCATTTGGCAATGTTTCAATGACAGTGCCTTCTACTTCAATTACATCGTCTTTCGCCATCGAACTGTTCTCCCTTCTCAAAATCAGTAACTTGCTCATTGACAAACTTAATGTTGAACTTCCATTTGTCACACGACCTGTTTCCACTATACTGTTCTGAACTTCCGGAGATACTCAGGTAAAGAATTCTAGATGATGAACATTCTTCTACTTGGAGAGTCAAATTATCACTTCTCTCCATAAGCATTTTAAACGAAATGACATCCGAAAATTCCAATCAATATGGCATATAGTACTTGACTAAATTAAGACAAATTGACATATGCATGGAATCGAATTAGGTTCGTTCAAGCAATGTCACCTTCTGGTTAGGCTTTTGTTAGGATTTCATAGCCATTTTCAGTAATAGCAACTGTATGTTCAAAATGAGCACACATCTTGCCATCAACTGTAACGACCGTCCAATCATCTGCCAATGTTTTAACATAACGGGTACCCGCATTTACCATTGGTTCAATAGCTAATACCATCCCAGGCTTAAGCCTTGGACCTTTATTAGGTGGACCATAATGGGGAATTTGCGGATCTTCATGTAATTCTTGCCCAACACCATGACCGACATATTCTCTAACAACAGAAAAATCATGTTCTTCAACATAAGTTTGAATTGCATGAGAAATGTTTGAAAGTCTTTCACCTGGTTTAGCTTCTTTAAGTCCTATATATAAAGACTTCTCAGTAACATCTAAAAGTTGCTGAGTTTCATCAGAAATTGTACCTACAGCATAGGTCCAAGCAGAATCACCATGATAACCATTGTATTTAGCACCAATATCGATGCTAATTATATCTCCTTCACGCAATACACGATTACCAGGTATTCCATGAACGAGCTCTTCATTAACAGAAGCACAAATGCTCCCGCGGAAACCATTATACCCTTTAAAAGATGGAATTGCATCACATCCGAGAATATACTTTTCGGCAATTGCATCCAATTCTTTTGTAGAGATACCAGGTTTTATAAATTTTTGCAGCTCTTGGTGTGTTAAAGCAACAATTCGACCAGCTTCTCGCATAATCTCAAGTTCACGCTGAGTCTTACAAATGATCATGCACTAATCCTCCAAGCAGCTGATTAACGTCAACAAAAACTTTATCTATATCCTGTTCACCATTAATATTTCTTAAATAGCCTTTATCGTTATAAAAGTTTAATAATGGCTCAGTTTGCTTAAGGTTAACTTCTAAACGATTTGCAACCGTTTCTTCGTTATCGTCTGCACGTTGGTAAAGCTCTCCACCACATTTATCACATTCACCTTGAGATCCAGGCGGATTGAATATTAAGTGATAAGTTGCTCCACAGTCTTTGCAAATACGACGACCCGTTAAGCGCTCCATAAGGATATTTTTATTTACTTCAATGTTGACTACATAATCAATCTGTTTGCTTAGTTCTGCTAGAATACCCTCAAGCGCATCTGCTTGAGCAACAGTTCTAGGAAAACCATCTAAAAGGAACCCATTTTGGCAATCATTCTTTCCCAAACGTTCACGAACAATACCTATGGTCACTTCATCTGGTACAAGTTCACCTTTGTCAATAAATGACTTAGCTTGTAAACCTAGTTCTGTTTCTTCTTTCATAGCAGCTCTGAACATATCTCCTGTTGAGATATGAGGGATGTCGTATTTTTCGACAATACGTTCAGCCTGAGTACCCTTACCAGCACCTGGAAGGCCCATCAATACTAAATTCATTTGTATTCCCCCCCTCAGTCTCTATTTTGAGGGAATGGGAAGTGTTTCCCATAACCTCATTACTTAATAAAGCCTTTATAATGACGTTTCACTAACTGACTTTCAAGCTGTTTCATTGTCTCAAGGGCAACCCCAACAACAATCAACAAACTTGTTCCACCAATCTGAGCAGATTGAGGAAGATCAGCAAACTTAATGAAGAAAACAGGAAGAACAGCTATAGCTGCTAAGAAAAGAGAACCGACAAAAGTTAGACGATATAATACCTTTGTAACATATTCCTGCGTACTCTTACCTGGACGAATACCAGGTATATAGCCGCCTTGCTTCTTCAAGTTTTCTGCCATTTGTTCCGGGTTAACTTGAACAAATGTATAGAAGTATGCGAAAGCAATAATTAATGCTATATAGATAATCATCCCAATAGGCTGTGTGTAATCAAATGTTTTCTGGATCCAATCAGTCACATCATTAGGGCCAAAAAATGCTGCAATCGTTGGTGGTGTAATGATGAATGACACCGCAAAGATAACAGGGATAACGCCAGCGGGATTAACTTTCAATGGAAGATGAGTCGATTGACCACCAGCCATATTGTTATTATTCCCAGAACGCTTAGCGTATTGAATTGGTATCTTACGAAGTGCTTGTTGAATGAAGATAACTCCAACCACAACTGCTAATATTGCCAATAAAAGAATGACGACTGTGACTATTCTAATAAATAGTTGGTCACCCGCATCTTCAAATTGTTGTGCATAGATTTGATTAATTGTTGAGGGAATTCCTGCAACGATCCCAGCAAAGATGATAATGGAAATACCATTTCCTACACCTTTAGAAGTGATTTGTTCTCCTAACCACATTAAAAATGCTGTACCAGCTGTTAATACAATCGCAATTAGCAAGTATGTTCCGATGCCAGGATTCTCAATTAATAATCCACCTGACTGTGTATTAAAACCATAGGACATACCTAACGCCTGGATGAAACCTAATATTATCGTAAAGTATCTTGTAAATTGAGCGAGCTTACGACGCCCAACATCACCTTGTTTTGACCATTCAGTGAACTTCGGAACAACATCCATCTGCAGGAGCTGAATGATGATCGAAGCAGTGATATATGGCATAATCCCCATCGCTAAGATTGAAAAATTATACAATGCACCGCCACCGAATGTGTTTAAGATTCCGAATACATTAAGCTCATCCTGTGCTTGAAGAACATCTGCATTGACATTTGGCACAGGAATGAACGTACCAATACGAAATACCACTAACATTAAAAGGGTGAATATGATCTTACTTCTAATATCACCCACGCGCATAAAATTGGAGATTGTTTTTAACATTAGATCACCTCAACTGAACCGCCAGCAGATTCAATAGCTTCTTTAGCAGAAGCAGAGAATTTGTTAGCTTTTACAGTAAGTTTTTTCTCTAATTGACCATTACCAAGAATTTTTACACCAGATTTTACATTGCTAACAATACCTGTTTCAAGCAATAATTCTGGAGTAACCTCAGTGCCTTCTTCAAAGCGGTTAAGCGTCTCAAGGTTTACAATAGCAAAGTCCTTGCGGTTAATGTTCGTAAAACCGCGTTTAGGTAAGCGTTGGAACAAAGGAGTTTGACCACCTTCGAATCCAGGACGAACTCCACCACCAGAACGAGCGTTTTGTCCTTTATGACCTTTACCAGCTGTTTTACCGTTACCAGAACCAGTACCACGACCAACACGATTACGTGTTTTACGTGAACCTTCTGCTGGTTTCAACTCATGAAGTTTCATCGGGACACCTCCTTATTAATTTTTGTTACTTTTATTGTTCTTTAACTGTAACTAAGTGAGCAACTTTATTAATCATACCGCGAATCGCAGGATTATCATCTTGTACTACAGTTTGATGTACCTTTTTTAGTCCAAGTGTTCTAACAGTAATACGTTGATCTTCAGGACGACCAATTACACTGCGAGTGAGGGTAATTTCTAACTTATTCGCCATTTTAGTTCCCTCCTTATCCTAACAGTTCTTCTACCGTTTTTCCACGTAACTTAGCAACATCTTCAGCACTCTTTAATTCACTCAATCCTGAGATTGTAGCACGAATCATATTAATTGGAGTGTTTGAACCTAAAGATTTTGAAAGAATATCTGCAACACCTGCTAATTCTAATACCGCACGAACAGGTCCTCCAGCGATAACTCCAGTACCTTCAGATGCTGGTTTTAAAAGAATATTTCCTGCTCCAAATTGACCGATAATTTGGTGAGGAATTGTAGTACCTACCATAGGTACTTCAATTAGATTTTTCTTAGCATCTTCAATTGCTTTACGAATCGCTTCTGGTACCTCTTGTGCTTTACCAGTACCGAAACCTACATGACCGTTTTTATCTCCAACAACAACAAGTGCTGCGAAACGGAAACGACGACCACCTTTAACAACTTTGGCTACGCGGTTAACGGTAACTACGCGTTCTTCAAGCTCTAATTTGTTTGGATCAATACGACGCATTCTTTATGTCCCTCCTTTTCCGATTAAAATTCAAGTCCAGCCGTACGTGCTGCTTCAGCTAGTGCTTTAATACGACCATGATATAAGTATCCACCGCGATCAAATACGACAGATTTAACACCTTTTTCAATAGCACGATTTGCTACTAATTCTCCAACTTTTTGAGCAGCTTCAAGATTGCTTTTAGAATCAAGATTAAAATCTTTATCTAGAGTAGAAGCACTTACTAAAGTAACTGAATTTGTATCATCAATAACTTGTGCATAGATGTGTTGGTTGGAACGATATACGTTTAGACGAGGACGTGTAGTTGTACCAGTTAACTTAGAACGAACACGCGCATGTCTCTTTTTACGTACAGCATTTTTATCAGCCTTATTTATCATTTAAGTCACTCCTTTCTTATCATCTAGGCGATATTACTTCGCAGTTTTACCTTCTTTACGACGTACATGTTCGCCTTCGTAGCGAATACCTTTACCTTTATAAGGCTCTGGTGGACGAACGTCACGAATGTTAGCTGCAATTGCACCTACACGTTCTTTGTCAGTACCTTTAACAAGAACCTTAGTTTGAGTCGGTACTTCGATTTCGATACCTGTCTCAGGTGTGATCTCAACAGGGTGAGAGTAACCAACATTAAGAACTAATTTATTTCCAGATTTAGAAGCACGGTAACCGACACCGATAAGTTCTAAGCCTCTTTCGAATCCTTTAGAAACACCCTCTACCATGTTACCAAGTAGACTACGTGTTGTACCGTGAAGTGCACGGTGTTCTTTAACATCAGAAGGACGACTTACAGTTAAGACGTTCTCTTCGATAGTGATTTTAATATCAGAGTTGAATGTGCGAGTTAACTCACCTTTAGGACCTTTAACCGTTACTGTATTATCATCAGCGATAGTAACTGTAACACCTGCAGGAATTTCAAGTGGTTTCTTTCCAATACGAGACATTCATTACACCTCCATTCATTTTGAGCTTATTACCAAACGTATGCTAATACTTCTCCACCAGCTTGTTTTGCACGAGCTTCTTTGTCAGACAAAACGCCTTGAGAAGTTGAAACGATCGCAATACCTAATCCGTTAAGTACACGTGGTACTTCATCAGCTTTTGCATATACACGTAAACCAGGCTTACTGATTCTTTTAAGACCAGTGATTACGCGCTCATTGTTAGAACCGTATTTTAAGAAAATACGAATGATGCCTTGTTTGTTGTCTTCTACATATTCTACATCACGAACAAAACCTTCACGCTTTAGAATTTCAGCGATTTCCTTTTTGATTTTAGAAGCAGGGAACTCAAGCTTCTCGTGACGTACCATATTCGCATTACGAATGCGAGTAAGCATATCTGCAATAGGATCTGTCATAACCATATCAAAATAACCTCCTTCCCGATTTACGGTTTTACCAGCTAGCTTTTTTCACGCCTGGAATTTGACCTTTATAAGCAAGTTCACGGAAACAAATACGGCAAAGCTTAAATTTGCGTAGTACTGAGTGTGGACGACCGCAACGTTCGCAGCGAGTATACTCTTGTACTTTGTGCTTTTGCGTGCGTTTTTGCTTAGCAATCATTGATTTTTTAGCCACAATTTCGCCTCCCTTTACTAGCGATTATTTTTGGAACGGCATACCGAACTGTGTTAATAGTTCGCGTGCTTCTTCATCAGTATTCGCAGTAGTTACGATAACGATATCCATACCACGAACTTTATTTACTTTATCATAATCAATCTCAGGGAAGATTAATTGCTCTTTCACACCTAAAGTGTAGTTACCGCGTCCGTCAAATGATTTCTTTGATACGCCACGGAAGTCACGTACACGTGGTAATGAAACAGAAACTAACTTATCTAAGAATTGGTACATACGCTCACCGCGTAATGTAACTTTTGCACCAATTGGCATACCTTCACGTAAACGGAAGCCAGCGATTGATTTTTTTGCTTTAGTTACAACAGGCTTTTGACCAGTGATTTGCGCTAACTCTTCAACAGCAACATCTAGTGCTTTTGAATTTGATACAGCATCACCAACACCCATGTTGATAACGATTTTTTCTAATTTCGGAGCTTGCATTACTGATTTGTAAGAAAACTTACTCATTAATGCAGGTGTAATTTCTTTTTGATACTTTTCTTTAAGGCGGTTCATGACATAGACCTCCCTTCCTTATTTACTATTTATCTAAAGTTTCACCAGATTTTTTTGCTACACGTACCTTTTTATTGTCTACCACTTTATAACCAACACGAGTTGGTTCACCTGATTTAGGATCAAGTGGCATAACATTTGATACATGGATAGGTGCCTCTTGGCTTAAGATCCCACCTTGTGGGTTAACTTGTGATGGTTTTGAGTGTTTTTTCACAACATTTATACCTTCAACAAGTACGCGATCTTTTTTAGGATAAGAAGCAAGTACTACGCCTTGTTTTCCTTTATCCTTGCCAGAGATAACCATTACTTTATCACCTTTTTTAACATGCATCCTAGTTGCACCTCCTTAGTAAGGCAATCAGATTTATTATAGAACTTCTGGAGCTAAAGAAACAATTTTCATAAAGTTATTTTCACGTAATTCACGTGCAACAGGTCCGAAAATACGTGTGCCACGTGGGCTCTTGTCATCACGGATGATAACACATGCATTTTCGTCAAATTTGATGTAAGAACCGTCTGTACGACGAGCTCCACTCTTTGTACGAACAATTACAGCTTTAACAACTTCACCTTTTTTGACAACGCCACCTGGTGTTGCTTGTTTAACCGTACAAACAATTACATCTCCGATATTAGCAGTTTTACGACCAGAACCGCCTAATACCTTAATTGTTAATACTTCACGAGCACCAGAGTTGTCAGCGACTTTTAAACGAGATTCTTGTTGGATCACTTATGTTACCTCCCTTCGGAATTAACTATCCGAACAAAATTAAATGATAATAGATTCTTCTACGATTTCTACTAGACGGAAACGCTTAGTAGCTGATAATGGACGAGTTTCCATTACTCTTACGATATCACCAATTTTTGCTTGGTTGTTTTCATCATGTGCTTTGTATTTCTTAGAGTATTTTACACGTTTGCCGTATAGAGAGTGTGTTTTGTAAGTTTCAACAAGAACAGTAATTGTCTTATCCATTTTGTCAGAAACAACACGACCAGTATACACTTTACGTTGGTTACGTTCACTCATTCGATAAACCTCCTCTCTTATTAATGATTATTAGCTGCGATCTCTCTTTCACGGATAACAGTTTTCATACGAGCGATCGATTTACGAACTTCACGGATACGAGCAGTATTTTCTAATTGTCCTGTCGCTAGTTGAAAGCGAAGGTTAAATAACTCTTCTTTAAGTGATTTTACTTTTTGTTCTATTTCAGCAGTGGTAAGGTCACGAATTTCATTAGCTTTCATTAGATTCACCACCAATTTCTTCACGTTTTACGAACTTCGTTTTGATCGGTAATTTGTGAGATGCTAAACGTAAAGCTTCACGTGCTACCTCTTCAGAAACACCAGAAATTTCGAATAATACTTTACCAGGTTTTACAACTGCTACCCAACCTTCTGGAGCACCTTTACCTGATCCCATACGTACCTCTAGAGGTTTTGCAGTATAAGGTTTAGAAGGGAAGATTTTAATCCAAACTTTACCGCCACGTTTCATGTAACGTGTCATCGCAATACGAGCTGCTTCAATTTGACGGTTCGTGATCCAAGAAGCTTCTAAAGCTTGGATACCGAATTCACCGAAATGTACTTCAGTACCACCTTTAGCACGACCACGCATTTTTCCACGGTGCTCTCTACGATATTTTACGCGTTTTGGTAATAACATATTATTTTCCTCCTTCCTCAGTTTTCTTCTTAGTAGGAAGAACCTCTCCACGATAGATCCAAACTTTTACGCCTAATTTACCGTAAGTTGTATCAGCTTCTGCTGTTCCGTAATCGATATCAGCACGAAGTGTGTGTAGTGGAACTGTTCCTTCACTATAATGCTCTGCACGTGCGATATCTGCTCCACCTAAACGACCAGATACTTGTGTTTTGATACCTTGTGCACCTGCGCGCATTGCACGTTGAATAGTTTGTTTTTGAGCACGACGGAAAGAAATACGATTTTCTAATTGACGCGCAATGTTTTCAGCAACTAATTTAGCATCTAAATCAGCTCTTTTGATTTCTAAAATGTTGATGTGCACACGTTTACCAGTTAATTGGTTAAGTGCTTTACGTAATGCTTCAACTTCCGTACCACCTTTACCAATTACCATACCAGGTTTAGCAGTGTGGATTGTAACATTTACACGGTTTGCAGCACGCTCGATCTCAATTTTAGAAACAGATGCATCATTAAGACGTTTGCTAATGTATTCACGAATTTTAATATCTTCATGTAAAAGAGTTGAGTAGTCTTTACCAGCGAACCATTTTGACTCCCAATCACGAATAACTCCAATACGAAGACCGACTGGATTTACCTTTTGACCCACGGATTATCCCTCCTTCTTTTCTGATAAGATGATTGTGATGTGACTTGTACGTTTATTAATTGCACTCGCACGACCCATAGCACGTGGACGGAAACGTTTAAGAGTTGGACCTTCGTTTGCAAAAGCTTCAGTTACAACTAAGCTATTGATGTCCATTTCATAGTTATGCTCAGCGTTTGCCACTGCTGATTTTAATACTTTTTCTATGATTGGAGAAGCAGCCTTTGGCGTATGATTCAAAATCGCTACTGCTTCGCCTACTTGCTTACCTCGAATAAGATCCAGAACTAAACGAGCTTTACGAGGAGCAATACGAACTGTTCTTGCGACAGCTTTAGATTGTTGCATTTAAATGCCTCCTCTCATTAACGTCTTGTTTTTTTGTCATCACTTGCATGACCTTTGTACGTACGTGTAGGTGCAAACTCACCAAGTTTGTGTCCTACCATGTCCTCAGTTACATAAACAGGAACATGTTTACGTCCATCATAAACAGCAATAGTGTGACCAATGAATTGTGGGAAAATTGTAGAACGACGAGACCAAGTTTTAATAACTTGCTTCTTTTCAGTTTCATTTAACGCTTCAACTTTGCTTATTAAATGATCATCAACGAATGGTCCTTTTTTTAAGCTACGGCCCATGATTGTACCTCCCTTCGCGATCGTGCTACGGTTCGACTGAACCGTAGTTCAATCACGTTATTTTTTACGACGACGCACGATAAACTTATCTGATTTATTTTTCTTCTTACGAGTTTTAGCACCAAGAGTTGGTTTACCCCAAGGAGACATTGGTGATTTACGTCCGATTGGAGCGCGTCCTTCACCACCACCGTGTGGATGGTCATTAGGGTTCATTACAGATCCACGAACAGTTGGGCGTTTGCCTAACCAACGAGAACGACCTGCTTTACCAATGTTGATAAGTTCATGTTGTTCATTACCAACTTGACCTACAGTTGCACGACAAGTTGCAAGAATCATACGAACTTCACCAGAGTTTAAACGTACAAGTACGTATTTACCTTCTTTACCCAATACTTGAGCAGAAGTTCCTGCGGAACGAACTAATTGTCCGCCTTTACCAGGTTTTAATTCAATGTTGTGTACCACAGTACCAACAGGAATATTTTGTAATGGTAATGCATTCCCTACTTTAATGTCTGCTTCAGGACCAGACATAATTTCTAAACCTACTTTAAGGTTTTTAGGTGCAAGGATATATCTTTTTTCACCATCAACGTAGTTGATTAGTGCGATGTTTGCAGAACGATTTGGATCGTATTCGATTGTAGCAACGCGTCCTGGTATACCATCTTTGTCGCGTTTAAAATCGATCACACGATATTGGCGTTTGTGTCCGCCGCCTTGGTGACGAACTGTTAATTTACCTTGGTTATTACGTCCACCTTTTCTATGAAGTGGCGCAAGTAATGACTTTTCAGGTTGGTCTGTAGTGATTTCAGCGAAATCAGATACTGTCATACCACGTCGACCATTTGAGGTTGGTTTATATTTTTTAATCGCCATATCGATATCCCTCCTTTTCTATTAAAATTTATACTTCAAATAATTCAATTTCATTGCTGTCTGCAGCAAGCTTAATGATTGCTTTACGACGACGATTTGTTAAGCCGCTATAACGACCAACGCGTTTGAATTTACCTTTATAGTTCATGATGTTTACTTTTTCAACTTTAACACCAAAGATTGACTCGATCGCATCTTTAACTTCAGTTTTATTAGCCTTAACATCAACTTCAAACGTATATTTTTTCTCAGCCATAAGATCTGATGAACGTTCAGTGATTACGGGGCGCTTAATAATATCACGAGGATCTTTCATTATGCAAGCACCTCCTCTACTTTTTGCACCGCAGCTTTCGTCATAATAAGCTTATCATGGTTAAGTACATCAAGTACGTTTACTCCATTAGCTGTAACTACTGTTACATTAGGAATATTACGTGATGATAATGCAACATTTTCATTGTTGTCAGCTGTCACGATTAACGCTTTTCTCTCAACAGAAAGACCTTTAAGTACTGCAGCCATTTCTTTTGTTTTTGGAGCGTTTAAAGTTAAGTCCTCTAATACAACAATGCTGTTATCAACTACTTTTGATGATAAAGCTGATTTGATCGCTAAACGGCGAACTTTTTTAGGTAATTTATATGAATATGAACGTGGAGTTGGTCCAAATACGACACCACCACCGCGCCATTGTGGCGAACGGATAGATCCTTGACGAGCACGACCAGTACCCTTTTGACGCCAAGGTTTACGACCTCCGCCTGCTACTTCAGAACGATTTTTTACTTTGTGAGTTCCTTGACGTAAGGAAGCTCTTTGCATAATAACCGCTTCAAATAATACGTGCTGATTAGGTTCGATACCAAATACAGAATCATTAAGTTCGATTTCTCCAACGTTTGATCCAGATTGGTTTAATAATGCTACTTTCGGCATTATCCAATTCCTCCTTTCCTAAAGAAATTATTTAGATTTCACTGCGCCTTTTACAGTAATAAGTGCTTTTTTAGGTCCTGGAACGTTACCTTTAATAAGTAATAGATTACGTTCAGCATCTACTTTTACAATCTCTAAGTTTTGAACAGTAACACGTTCTCCACCCATACGACCTGGTAAAAGTTTGTTTTTAAATACACGGTTTGGAGCTACAGGTCCCATTGAACCTGGGCGACGATGATAACGAGAACCGTGAGACATAGGTCCACGAGATTGTCCGTGGCGTTTAATAGAGCCTTGGAAACCTTTCCCTTTAGAAATTCCTGTTACATCTACTGTTTCACCAGCAGCGAAAATATCAACCTTGACTTCTTGACCAACTTCGTATGCATCTAAGCTAGCTTCACGAAGTTCTTTAACGAAGCGCTTAGGTGCAGTATTAGCTTTACTAACGTGTCCTTTTTCAGGTTTGTTAGCTAACTTTTCGCGTTTATCTTCAAATCCTAACTGAACAGCTGTATAACCATCAGTTTCAGCAGATTTCTTTTGTAGAACAACGTTTGGAGTAGCTTCAATTACTGTTACAGGAATTAAATCACCGTTTTCTGCAAATACTTGCGTCATACCAATTTTTCTTCCTAAGATTCCTTTGGTCATGAGTCACACCTCCTATAAAATTTCATTATTTATTTTAATTATTAAAGTTTGATTTCAATGTCAACACCAGATGGTAAATCTAAACGCATTAATGCATCAACAGTTTGTGGTGTTGGGTTGATGATATCAATTAAACGCTTATGCGTACGCATTTCGAATTGCTCACGAGAGTCCTTATATTTATGAACCGCACGTAGGATTGTGTATACTGATCTTTCTGTTGGTAACGGAATTGGACCAGATACATTTGCACCAGAACGTTTTGCAGTTTCTACAATTTTCTCAGCAGATTGATCAAGAATTCTATGATCATAAGCTTTCAAACGAATACGAATCTTTTGTTTTGCCATTATTTTCCCTCCTTTTCGCCTATTTTTAAAATAGACATTTTCTCAGCAAGAATTTTCCCTACGCACGCCATGGCAAAGCGGCCGTGTGTATCGGCAACCTCCTGCTTCATCGCAGTCAAAGACCAACATTGTCTATTATACATAAAAGTCGTGATAGATGCAAGAAAAAAATAAATTAAACTTATAATCTTCTTGCGCACTTTTCCTATTATACATAGATTGTATACTAATATCAAGAAAAGCTATGATGGTTTTATTTTCTAACTAATTGTAGTGCAAAATCTTATTAAAATAGTTATTAATTTTTGTAGTAACATTTTTTTAACTTCAATACTTTCCTGTTGATCAAAAGCAATTGTTTAATAAAATTTTTTAAGTTTAATAACTAGTGAAAAAGAACATACAAAAAGGCGAGCAATAAATGCTCGCCTTTTTTATTTCTTCTATAGAAGAAAGATTATTCTTGGATAGTAGCAACTACGCCAGCGCCTACTGTACGTCCACCTTCACGGATTGAGAATTTAGTACCTTCTTCAATCGCGATTGGAGCGATAAGTTCAACTGACATTTCTACGTTATCTCCAGGCATAACCATTTCAATGCCTTCTGGAAGTTGGCAGATACCAGTTACATCAGTTGTACGGAAGTAGAACTGAGGACGGTAGTTAGTGAAGAATGGAGTGTGACGTCCACCCTCTTCTTTTGATAAAACGTATACTTCTGCTTTGAACTTTGTGTGTGGAGTGATTGTGCCTGGTTTAGCAAGAACTTGTCCACGTTGGATATCATCACGAGAAACCCCACGAAGAAGTGCACCGATGTTATCGCCAGCTTCTGCAAAATCAAGAAGTTTACGGAACATTTCAACACCTGTTACAGTTGTTGATTTTGGCTCTTCTGTAAAACCGATGATGTCAATAACTTCACCAACTTTAACTTGTCCACGCTCAACACGACCTGTAGCAACTGTTCCACGACCAGTGATTGAGAATACATCCTCAACTGGCATCATGAATGGTTTGTCAGTGTCACGTTCTGGAGTTGGGATATACTCATCAACTGCATTCATTAACTCAACGATTTTTTCTTCCCAATCAGCTTCACCCTCAAGAGCTTTAAGAGCAGAACCTTTGATTACTGGTACATCGTCACCAGGGAAATCGTACTCAGAAAGTAAGTCACGTACTTCCATTTCAACTAGTTCTAATAATTCTTCGTCATCAACCATGTCACATTTGTTTAAGAATACAACAAGGTAAGGAACACCTACTTGACGAGATAAAAGGATGTGCTCACGAGTTTGTGGCATTGGACCATCAGCAGCAGATACTACTAAGATTCCGCCATCCATTTGAGCAGCACCAGTGATCATGTTTTTAACATAGTCAGCATGTCCTGGGCAGTCTACGTGTGCATAGTGACGAGTTTCAGTTTCATACTCAACGTGTGCAGTTGAGATAGTGATTCCACGCTCACGCTCTTCAGGAGCAGCATCGATCATATCATATGCCATAGCAGCACCTTTACCACTGCGTTTTGCAAGTACAGTAGTGATTGCAGCTGTTAATGTAGTTTTACCATGGTCAACGTGTCCGATTGTACCAATATTAGCATGCGTTTTGGATCGGTCGAATTTTTCTTTAGCCATTCTAAAAATCCTCCTTAGAGTTTAATTATTTTAGGATATATGTAACAGAAAGTGATCACATCACTCTCTGTTCTCACATAAGTAGTTATACTTCATCAAGGGTGTAAAATCAATTACTCACCTTTATTTTTTTTAATTATTTCTTCTGAAACTGATTTTGGAACCTCTTCATAGTGATCAAAGTGCATTGTAAATACTCCGCGACCTTGTGTACTAGAACGTAATGCAGTAGCATATCCAAACATTTCAGAAAGTGGAATCATTGCACGTACAACTTGTGCATTACCACGAGCTTCCATACCTTCAACACGTCCACGACGAGCTGTGACTTGACCCATGATATCACCCATGTATTCCTCTGGTACTACTACTTCAACCCTCATAACAGGTTCAAGGATAACTGGGCTACATTTAGAAACAGCATTTTTAAGTGCTAAAGAAGCTGCAATCTTAAATGCCATTTCACTTGAGTCAACATCATGGTATGAACCATCAACTAATGCAGCCTTTACATCAACTAATGGATATCCAGCAAGTACACCGTTTTGCATTGCATCTTCAAGACCAGCTTGAACTGCAGGTACATATTCACGAGGTACTACACCACCAACGATTTTGTTCTCAAACTCAAAACCTTTACCTTCTTCGTTAGGTTCAAATTCGATCCATACGTGTCCAAATTGTCCACGACCACCCGATTGACGTGCAAATTTACCTTCTACTTTTGCACCTGCACGGAATGTTTCACGATATGCAACCTGAGGAGCACCAACATTAGCTTCAACTTTGAATTCACGTTTCATACGATCAACAAGAATATCTAAGTGAAGTTCACCCATACCAGCAATAATTGTTTGACCAGTTTCTTGATCAGTATGAGCTCTGAATGTTGGATCTTCTTCTTGAAGCTTTTGTAAAGCAGTTGTCATTTTATCTTGGTCTGCTTTAGATTTTGGTTCAACAGAAAGTTGAATTACTGGCTCTGGGAATTCCATAGACTCAAGGATAACAAGGTTTTTGTCATCGCATAAAGTATCACCAGTCGTTGTATCTTTCAAACCTACAGCAGCTGCAATATCACCAGAGTAAACCATTGAGATTTCTTCACGGCTATTTGCATGCATTTGCAGGATACGACCTACACGCTCACGTTTACCTTTTGTTGAGTTTTGAACATAAGATCCAGAACTTAACGTACCAGAGTATACACGGAAGAATGTAAGCTTACCAACATAAGGGTCTGTCATTACTTTGAAAGCTAATGCAGCGAATGGTGCTTCATCGCTAGATTCACGAGTTACTTCTTCATCTGTATCAGGAACAATACCTTTAATTGCAGGTACGTCTAATGGTGATGGAAGGTAATCGATAACTGCATCTAACATTTTTTGAACACCTTTATTTTTGAAAGCTGATCCACAGATTACAGGATAAAATTCAACATTAACAGTACCTTGACGAATTGCAGCTTTTAGCTCTTCGTTAGTGATTTCCTCACCACCAAGGTATTTCTCCATTAATTCTTCATCTAGTTCTGCTACTGCTTCAACTAGGCTTTCACGGTATTCGTTTGCTTGTTCAAGGTATTCCTCAGGTATTTCCTTATCTTGGATATCAGTACCTAAGTCATTGCCATAGAATGTCGCTCTCATTTCTACCAAGTCGATGATTCCTTCAAATTGATCCTCAGCACCAATCGGTAATTGGATTGGGTGAGCATTAGCTTGAAGACGCTCATGAATTGTTTTAACAGAATATAAGAAGTCTGCGCCGATTTTGTCCATTTTGTTAACAAAAACAACACGAGGAACTCCATAAGTTGTAGCCTGACGCCAAACTGTTTCTGTTTGCGGCTCAACACCTGATTGAGCATCAAGAACAGCTACAGCACCATCAAGTACACGTAATGAACGTTCAACTTCAACTGTGAAGTCTACGTGTCCAGGTGTATCGATGATGTTAACACGATGTCCTTTCCACTGCGCAGTTGTTGCAGCGGAAGTAATCGTGATTCCACGTTCTTGTTCTTGCTCCATCCAGTCCATTTGAGATGCACCTTCATGAGTTTCACCAATCTTGTGAATACGACCAGTGTAATATAGTACACGCTCAGTTGTTGTTGTTTTTCCAGCATCAATATGAGCCATGATACCAATATTACGAGTGTTTAATAAGGAGAACTCTCTTGCCATTGGGTAATTTCTCCTTCCTCATAGGAAATTTAGTATAGTTAAACTGTATTGATTACCAGCGATAGTGAGCAAATGCTTTATTTGCTTCAGCCATTTTATGTGTATCTTCACGCTTCTTAACTGCTGCTCCAGTGTTGTTAGCAGCGTCAAGAATTTCGTTAGCTAAACGCTCTTCCATCGTTTTTTCTCCGCGAAGACGCGCATAGTTTACTAACCAACGAAGACCTAAAGTAGTACGACGATCAGGGCGTACTTCTACAGGTACTTGATAGTTAGCACCACCAACACGACGTGCTTTAACTTCAAGAACTGGCATGATGTTTTTAAGTGCTTGTTCAAACACTTCCATTGCATCTTTTCCAGAGCGTTCTTTAATTAAATCGAAAGCATTGTAAAGTACAGATTGTGCTTTACCTCTTTTTCCGTCGATCATAATTCTGTTTACTAAACGTGTAACAAGCTTTGAATTGTAAAGTGGATCTGGTAATACATCTCTTTTTGCTACAGGACCTTTACGTGGCATGTTATGTTCCTCCCTTCATGCTGATTTCATTTTATTTAAAAATTATATTATTTTTTTGCAGCTTTAGGACGTTTCGTACCGTATTTAGAACGACCTTGCATACGTCCATCAACACCAGCAGTATCAAGCGCTCCACGAACGATGTGGTAACGTACCCCCGGTAAATCCTTTACACGACCACCACGGATAAGAACAACACTATGTTCTTGTAAGTTGTGACCAATACCAGGAATATATGCTGTAACTTCGATTCCGTTAGTTAAACGAACACGAGCATATTTACGAAGCGCTGAGTTAGGTTTCTTTGGCGTCATCGTACCTACACGAGTACACACACCACGTTTTTGAGGTGATGATACATTCGTTTGCTCTTTTTTGAAGCTGTTGTAACCCTTGTTTAGCGCAGGTGATTTTGATTTCTCAACTTTACTTACGCGACCTTTACGTACTAATTGGTTAATAGTAGGCATTATGGTTTTCCTCCCCTCATCAATTTAATACCACACATCCAGGTGGTTCATATTTGGGCAAAAACAAAGTTTCTGCAAAATGAATTCACATATCGCAAAAACAGCTTTTACTGGATTATAGCTACAGCTGCAGCTCCAACTTCTATTCCACAAGCTTTACCAAGCTTTTTCATAGAAGAAACTTTTGTTAAAGGAATATGCTGTTGTTCTGCTGTTTGAATAATCTTTTGGACAATTCGTTGTTCAGCATCTTCAGCAATGATCATTTCTCTAACCTCATTATTTAATAGAGCTTTAACTGATTGCTTAGTACCAACAATAATTTTTTGTGCCTGAGATACTTTTTCATAAGACATATTTATATATCCTCCAAAGCAAACAGGTTGTGATTAAGCACCTTGAATATAGTAACATTGAAAGAGATGGATGTCAACATTACTCTCGAAAAACTTTTAACATCCATCTCTTCACTTTTATTAATCTACTGAAACAGCTTCTTCCATTTGTTCAACTTTAGAAATTGGTTCAGCTTGACGATACCTTGGCATTCCTGTTCCGGCTGGTACAAGTTTACCAATAATAACATTTTCTTTAAGCCCTAATAGTTCATCACGTTTCCCTTTAATTGCTGCATCTGTAAGAACACGAGTTGTTTCTTGGAATGATGCTGCAGATAAGAAGGAATCAGTTTCAAGTGATGCTTTTGTTATACCAAGTAATACAGGTCTACCTGTTGCAGGTCGTTTACCCTCTAATAATACTTGCTTGTTGGCATCTGTAAATTGATGAACATCAAGAAGTGTACCTGGTAAAACATCTGTATCACCAGCATCCATAACTCTAACTTTACGGAGCATTTGGCGTACCATAACCTCTACGTGCTTATCTCCAATTTCTACCCCTTGCATACGGTAAACTTTTTGAACTTCACGTAATAGATATTGTTGCACTGCTTGAAGATCCTTAACTTTAAGTAATTCCTTCGGATCAATAGAACCTTCTGTTAAAACTTGACCACTCTCAATTTTATCACCTTGAGTTACCTTTAAGCGAGCATTATATGGTGCAGTGTATGAACGAGATTCGACATCACCTTGAATAACAATTTCTTGCTGTTTATCACGCACTTCATTTATTTCAGCTACAACACCACTAATTTCGGAAATAATTGCTTGACCTTTAGGGTTTCTAGCCTCAAATAGCTCTTGAATACGAGGTAAACCTTGAGTGATATCGTCCCCTGCTACCCCACCAGTATGGAAAGTACGCATTGTTAACTGTGTACCAGGTTCACCGATAGATTGTGCAGCGATAATTCCAACTGCTTCTCCAACCTCGACTTCACTACCTGTTGCAAGGTTTCGTCCGTAACATTTTTTACAAACACCATGTCTTGTGTTACATGTAAATGCAGAACGAATCCATACATGATCAATACCAGCATCAATAATTTCTACAGCGATATCTTCAGTGATTAACTCGTTTTCATTAACGATGATTTCACCTGTTTCAGGATGTTTAACAACCTTACGGCAATATCGACCGATTAAACGTTCATCAAGTTTTTCAATAATTTCTGTACCTTCTCTAATTGACTCCGCACGTATTCCTCGATCTGTTCCACAGTCATCATCACGAATGATAACATCCTGGGCAACGTCAACAAGTCGACGTGTTAAGTAACCAGAGTCAGCAGTTTTCAAGGCTGTATCTGCAAGACCTTTACGAGCTCCATGTGTAGATATGAAGTACTCTAAAACTGTTAAACCTTCACGGAAACTAGATTTAATCGGTAATTCAATAATACGCCCAGCTGGGTTGGCCATTAAACCACGCATTCCAGCAAGTTGTGTGAAGTTTGATGCATTACCACGGGCACCAGAGTCACTCATCATAAAGATTGGGTTACGTTTATCAAGAGATGCCATCAATTTTCCTTGAATGTTATCTTTTGCCGCACTCCAAATCGATATAACGCGCTCATATCGCTCGTCCTCAGTAATTAAACCTCTTCTAAATTGCTTTAATACATTATCAACTTTATTCTGGCCTTCGCCAATAATCTCTTGCTTTTCTTTTAAAACGATAATGTCAGAAACACCAACAGTAATCCCTGCTTTAGTGGAGTATCTGAATCCAAGATTCTTAAGACGATCTAGCATTTTTGAAGTTTCAGTTATATGGAACTTCTTGAAGATCTCAGCGATAATCTTCCCAAGAATACCTTTCTTAAATGGAGCTATTTCTTCTTGTGCTGCAATATGCTCCTTAACATTCACGCTTGTTTCAACAAAATAATTATCTGGTGTTTTTTCTTCAATGTTTTGTTTAGTCGGCTCATTCATATACGGGAATGATTCCGGTAAAATTTCATTGAAAATTAACTTTCCAACTGTGGTAATAAGTAACATTTTGTTTTGCTTTTCGGTAAAGGATTGTTTATTCAAAGTACCAGCATTAACAGCCACACGTGTATGTAAATGTACATAACCGTTTTGATATGCAAGTAGTGCTTCATTTATATCATTGAAAATCATACCCTCACCAATTGCACCCTCACGCTCTAATGTTAAGTAATAGTTACCTAACACCATATCCTGAGAAGGAGTAACAACTGGCTTACCATCCTTAGGGTTAAGAATGTTTTGAGCAGCAAGCATTAAAATACGCGCTTCAGCTTGTGCTTCAGCAGATAACGGAACGTGAACCGCCATTTGGTCACCATCAAAGTCCGCATTATATGCAGTACATACAAGTGGATGCAGACGGATCGCACGCCCTTCAACTAAAGTAGGTTCAAATGCTTGAATTCCTAATCTATGAAGAGTAGGTGCACGGTTAAGCAATACTGGATGTTCCTTAATCACAGATTCTAAAACATCCCATACCTCTGGTTGCACTCTCTCAATTTTACGTTTCGCACTTTTTATATTATGAGCTAATCCTTTTTCAACTAACTCTTTCATTACGAATGGTTTGAATAACTCAAGGGCCATTTCTTTAGGTAATCCACATTGATACATTTTCAGGTTTGGTCCAACAACGATTACCGAACGACCTGAGTAGTCAACACGTTTACCCAATAGGTTTTGACGGAAACGTCCTTGTTTTCCTTTCAGCATATGAGAAAGGGATTTTAACGGACGGTTACCTGGTCCTGTAACAGGTCGACCACGACGTCCATTATCAATAAGAGCATCAACTGCCTCTTGTAGCATACGCTTTTCGTTTTGAACAATGATACTAGGAGCGCCTAAATCTAATAAACGCTTAAGACGATTATTACGGTTAATAACACGTCTGTATAAGTCATTTAAATCAGATGTTGCAAAACGACCACCATCAAGCTGTACCATTGGACGAAGCTCAGGTGGAATAACAGGAAGAACATCAAGAATCATCCATGATGGATGATTACCAGAATTACGGAATGCCTCAAGAACTTCTAGACGCTTAATTGCACGCGTTCTTCTTTGTCCTTGAGCTGTTTTTAGTTCTTCTTTTAGAGCGTCAACTTCTTTATCTAAATCAATATCAGATAAAAGCTTTTTAATAGCTTCTGCACCCATAGATGCTTGGAAAGTATTACCGTATTTTTCGCGATATGCACGGTATTCTTTCTCAGATAATAGCTGTTTTTTCTCTAATGGAGTATCACCTGTGTCTGTTGTTACGTATGAAGCAAAATAGATTACTTCTTCTAAAGCACGAGGAGACATGTCTAACACTAAGCCCATACGGCTAGGAATACCCTTAAAGTACCAAATATGTGAGACAGGAGCAGCTAATTCAATATGTCCCATTCTCTCACGTCTTACCTTGGCACGAGTAACTTCAACTCCACAGCGATCACATACTACACCTTTATAACGTACTCTTTTATATTTACCACAATGGCATTCCCAGTCTTTAGTTGGCCCGAATATGCGTTCACAAAACAAACCATCTTTTTCTGGCTTCAGTGTACGATAATTAATCGTTTCTGGTTTCTTAACCTCACCAAAAGACCAAGAACGAATCTTGTCTGGTGAAGCTAAGCCGATGCTCATATATTCAAAATTATTTACATCTAACAAGGGGCCTACCTCCCTTTTCGTCTTCAGGTTCTACCCTATTTTAAAAGATTCGAAAGAATAAGTTTTAACTAAATTTTATGTCTAGCTATTACGCTAAACCTCAAGGGTATAGACACTCATGAATGAAGAACATGAAAACCTCCTTATTCATAAGCATCTATATTACTTATGGCTTTAGCAAAGCTCTTTCAGTATTTATTATTATTCTTTCACTACTGTGTCTTTTTCTAACTCAACAGCTTCAGGCACTGTATCCACTTGTTCATTTATTGATAGACCTTCTGCTTGTTGTGATTCTTCATCATCATCAAGGTCTCTCATTTCGATCTCTTTTTCGTCACTTGAAAGCATTTTTACATCCATACCTAAACTTTGAAGCTCTTTAATTAATACTTTAAATGATTCAGGAACACCTGGTTCTGGAACATTTTCACCTTTAACAATCGCTTCATAAGTTTTTACACGACCAACAACATCATCTGATTTAACAGTCAGAATTTCTTGAAGAGTATAAGCAGCACCATAAGCTTCAAGTGCCCAAACCTCCATCTCTCCAAAACGCTGACCACCAAATTGTGCTTTACCACCAAGTGGTTGCTGTGTAACTAATGAGTATGGACCAGTTGAACGAGCATGTAATTTATCATCAACCATGTGAGCTAGCTTGATCATATACATGATTCCAACTGATACACGGTTATCAAATGGTTCACCTGTACGACCATCGTAAAGCACAGTCTTAGCATCACGTGCCATACCTGCTTCTTCTAACGTTGACCATACATCCTCTTCCCTCGCACCATCAAATACAGGAGAAGCAACATGAATACCCAATTTACGAGCAGCCATTCCTAAGTGTAGCTCTAGTACCTGACCGATATTCATACGTGAAGGAACTCCAAGCGGATTTAACATGATATCAACCGGCGTTCCATCCGGTAAGTAAGGCATATCCTCTTCTGGGAGAATACGTGAAATAACACCCTTGTTACCATGTCGTCCAGCCATTTTATCTCCTTCAGAGATTTTACGCTTTTGAACGATATATACACGGACTAATTGATTCACACCTGGTGGTAATTCATCTCCATCTTCACGATTAAATACCTTAACGTCAAGGATGATTCCTTCCCCACCATGTGGTACACGCAATGAAGTATCACGGACTTCACGAGCTTTTTCACCGAAGATTGCATGTAAAAGTCGTTCTTCTGCTGTAAGCTCAGTTACCCCTTTAGGTGTAACTTTACCAACAAGTAGATCACCGTCTTTTACTTCTGCACCAACTCGGATAATTCCACGCTCATCTAAGTTTCTTAACGCATCTTCCCCAACATTAGGGATATCACGAGTGATTTCTTCAGGTCCTAACTTCGTATCACGAGATTCTGACTCGTATTCTTCAATGTGAATAGATGTATAAACATCATCCTTCACAAGTCTTTCACTCATGATAATTGCATCTTCATAGTTATATCCATCCCAAGTCATGAAAGCAACCATAACGTTTCTTCCTAATGCTAGTTCACCTTTTTCCATCGATGGACCATCAGCAAGGATTTCACCTTTTACGACTTCATCACCTTCACTAACAATTGGACGTTGGTTGTAGCAAGTTCCTTGGTTAGAACGAATAAACTTCAACATACTATATTTATCTAAATTACCTTTAACTTTTTGACCATTTACATCCTCATATCGGCGAACCCAAACATTTTTCGCTTCCACTCGTTCAACAATACCAGGATGTTTACAGATAACTGCAGCACCTGAGTCTTTACCAGATACATATTCCATACCTGTTCCGACAAATGGAGCCTCTGGATTCATTAATGGTACTGCTTGACGTTGCATGTTTGCACCCATTAATGCACGGTTCGAGTCATCGTTTTCTAAGAAAGGAATACAAGCTGTTGCAGCAGATACTACCTGCTTAGGTGATACATCCATGTAATCTATGCGGTCTCTATTAATAACTGTATTCTCGCCACGGAAACGTGCAACGATATCAGTATCAATAAATGAACCATCATCAGCTAACCTAGCATTTGCTTGGGCAACAACGTAATTATCTTCTTCATCAGCAGTTAAGTAGTCAATACGAGATGTTACTTTTCCTGTCTCTGGATCAACTCTACGATATGGTGTTTCAATAAACCCAAATCTGTTTACTTTTGCATAAGATGACAGCGAGTTAATCAAACCGATGTTCGGACCCTCAGGAGTCTCGATTGGACACATACGGCCATAGTGTGAATAATGTACGTCACGCACTTCAAATCCTGCACGTTCACGAGTTAAACCACCAGGTCCTAATGCTGATAAACGACGTTTATGAGTTAACTCAGCTAATGGATTCGTTTGATCCATGAACTGAGATAATTGTGAGCTACCAAAGAACTCTTTAATAGACGCAATAACAGGACGAATGTTAATTAATTGTTGCGGAGTAATTGTATTCGTATCCTGAATTGACATTCTCTCACGAACTACACGTTCCATCCTTGATAAACCAATTCTAAATTGATTTTGTAATAATTCTCCGACTGAACGCAATCTACGATTTCCTAGGTGATCGATATCGTCTGTATCACCAACACCATGTAATAGATTAAAGAAATAGCTAATAGAAGATAAAATATCAGCAACAGTGATGTTTTTAACAGCTTCTTCTACATACGCATTTCCTAAAACATTAATAACCTTTTCACCTTCAGGATCATTCGGTGCGTAGATTTTAATAGATTGAAGAGTTATCTCGTCGTCAGTCACTCCACCAGATGGGTGCTCTTTTTTGAATCCTACACCACTTTCAAGGTTTGGCATGATTCGATCTAATGTTCTTCTATCAATCATTGTTCCTTTTTCAACTATGATTTCACCTGTTTCCGGATCAACTAGTGTTTCTGCTAAACGTTGATTGAAAAGGCGATTCTTAATATGAAGCTTTTTATTAATCTTGTAACGCCCAACATTTGCTAAATCATAGCGTTTTGGATCAAAAAATCTTGAGTCTAATAAACTCTTCGCGTTATCAACTGTTGGTGGTTCACCCGGGCGAAGACGCTCATAGATTTCAAGCAGGGCTTTTTCAGTACTTTCCGTATTATCTTTATCAAGAGTATTACGTAAGTACTCATTCTCACCCAATAAGTCGATGATTTCTTGATCAGAGCCAAACCCAAGAGCACGCAATAAAACTGATACAGGTAATTTACGTGTACGATCGATTCGTACATAAACTACATCTTTTGCATCTGTTTCGTACTCTAACCAAGCTCCACGGTTTGGAATAACAGTCGCAGTAAAGCCTCTTTTACCATTTTTATCAACTTTACCACTGAAATATACACTTGGGCTACGGACTAACTGAGACACGATAACGCGCTCTGCCCCGTTAATTACAAATGTACCTGTTTCTGTCATGAGAGGAAAATCTCCCATAAAGACATCTTGATCTTTTACTTCACCAGTTTCCTTGTTAATTAAGCGCACCTTTACACGTAATGGCGCAGAATAGGTAACATCGCGCTCCTTTGATTCCTCAACGGAGTACTTAGGATCTCCTAAGCTATAATCAATAAATTCTAGCGAGAGGTTACCAGTGAAATCCTCAATAGGAGAAATATCCTGAAACATTTCTCTCAAGCCCTCATCAAGAAACCATTGATAGGAAGAGGTTTGAATTTCAATAAGATTTGGTAATTCTAACACTTCACTAATGCGTGCATAACTTCTACGTTGGCGGTGTCGTCCATACTGAACTAGTTGACCTGTCAACTCATTCACCCCTCAAATCAAGCGTAATAGATCTTGCGTTGTACCATTATGTATACCTTAAATTTTTTAGACAGACGAATAAGAGAACTCACATATGATCATTCTCTTTAAAATCAATATCTTAATATACAACCTATGAAATCTGAAATAAAAACAAAGGGAAATCAAGTACAAACGCAAGGAAAAAACAAAAAATAAAAAGGGTTTCATCCTAGAAAACCACAATTTGAATCGTACTATTGATTTTATAATTATCTCCATAAAACTAACTTTTATACATCAATTTACCTAAAAATTAGACAGTTATGGAAATTATATATTGGCATTTTATAATATTAACATAGTAGGAAAATTGAGTCAACATTTTTTAGCTTTAATGATATAATAGCCTTTTTTCTTTTCGACAACTTCAACTTCCTTAAACATTTCTTCTAATTTATCAATTGCTGATGGTGCTCCTTGTTTCTTTTGAATAACAATCCACAACTCACCGTCTTCAACTAAATGCTTAAAGCTATCTTCAAAGATTGAATGAACAATCTTTTTGCCAGCTCGTATAGGAGGGTTCGTTAAGATCGCCATATATTTGCGATCTGCTTTTATTTTTTGAAATAAGTCACTTTGAAAGATTGTCACATTTTCAACCGAATTGAGAGCTGCATTATCAATCGCTAATTCAATTGCCCGCTCATTGATGTCGATTAAGTCAACATGCCTATTATAGTGTTTCGCTATCGATAGACCTACTGGCCCATATCCACAACCAACATCCAAAATATCTCCTTTGATATCAGGTAGTGTAAATGCTTCTATTAAAAGCCGCGACCCAAAGTCAACTTCATTTTTCGAAAACACCCCCCGATCACTTTGAAAAGTAAAGAGGTGCCCCTTTAAGGTAAATTCCCACGTTTTGCGTTTACTTTGAACTGTAGGTTTTTGAGAATAATAATGGTTATTCATCTTTATTCCTCCTCTTTCAGGAGTTTAGGGTTTACATTTTTATTTCTTTTTATACATTTAGCCGCAATTTTATTTCACTATAAATAAAAAGCTCGCCATCACTAGCGAGCTTTTTAACAAGTTGCGTTATAATTACTTAACTTCTACAGAAGCGCCAACTTCTTCAAGTTTAGCTTTTAATTCTTCAGCTTCTTCTTTAGTAACGCCTTCTTTGATTGCTTTAGGAGCGTTATCAACTACTTCTTTAGCTTCTTTTAAGCCAAGGCCAGTTGCTTCACGTACAACTTTGATAACTTTGATTTTTTGTCCGCCAGCACTTGCAAGTATTACGTCAAATTCAGTTTGCTCAGCAGCAGCTTCGCCACCAGCAGCAGCAACAGCTACAGGAGCTGCAGCAGTAACACCAAACTCTTCTTCGATTGCTTTAACTAAGTCGTTTAATTCTAAAACAGTCATACTTTTAACTGCTTCAATGATTTGTTCTTGAGTCATTATAATTTCCTCCTTGTTTTTCCTTTTAATGTTTTATTACTAAATGAATAATAGGCTAATTGAATTATGCGCCTTGTTCTTCTTTTTGATCTGCAACAGCTTTAGTAGCAAGTGCAAGGTTACGGATTGGAGCTTGAAGAACGCTAAGCAACATAGAAAGTAAACCTTCGCGTGATGGAAGTTCAGCAAGAGCTTTAACTTCTTCAACTGTAGCGATATTACCTTCAATTACACCAGCTTTGATTTCAAGTGCTTCATGCTTTTTAGCGAAGTCATTTAAAATTTTTGCTGGAGCAACAACATCCTCAGAACTGAATGCAATCGCATTTGGACCAGTTAAGGCGTCATTAAGACCAGTAAGTTCAGCTTGTTCTACAGCACGGCGAGTCATCGTGTTTTTGTATACTTTGAAGTCGATACCTGCATCACGTAATTGCTTACGTAGTTCAGTAACTTCACCTACAGTTAATCCACGGTAGTCTACAACGATAGTAGATTTGCTTTCACGAAATTTAGTAGTAATCTCGTCAACGATCTGTTTCTTTTGTTCGATAATTGCGCTCATTGTTACACCTCCTGTAGTTTCATGTGTGACACTATTACCGTTCGGTGATGGCTGCATGGAAAAACCTCCACGATAGACATGGAGGTTTGTATATACAACAACAAGCAAACAAATGCTTTATTCGTAAATACACCTCGGTAGGGATTTAAGCTTTTACAAGCACCTACTGTCTACGGTATAGCGATATTTATTTAAAACAACATTGCTAATTATATATAAACTATTTCACTAAGTCAATAGTTATTATTTTACAGAAAAACTTGAAGTGTCAACTTTCACGCCAGGTCCCATTGTAGAAGTAGTATTAACACTCTTCATATAAGTTCCTTTTGCTGCAGCTGGTTTTGCTTTTAATAATGTTTCGAAAACTGTTGTGAAGTTTTCAACTAATTTGCTAACGTCAAATGATACTTTACCGATAGGAACATGGATGATACCAGCTTTATCAAGACGGTATTCAACCTTACCTGCTTTAATTTCATTAACAGCTTTTGTAACATCAAATGTTACAGTTCCAGTTTTAGGGTTTGGCATTAAACCTTTTGGTCCTAATACACGACCTAATTTACCAACTTCACCCATCATGTCTGGTGTCGCAACGATTACATCGAAGTCAAACCAACCTTGTTGGATTTTAGTGATATAATCAGCATCACCAACGAAATCTGCACCAGCAGCTTCAGCTTCTTTCGCTTTCTCGCCTTTAGCAAATACTAATACACGTTGAGTTTTACCAGTACCATTAGGAAGTACTACTGCACCACGAATTTGTTGGTCAGCTTTCTTAGGGTCAACTCCTAAACGGAAAGCAACTTCTACAGTTGCGTCAAACTTAACAACACTAGTTTTTTTAACTAGTTCCACTGCTTCTTGAACCGCATAAAACTTAGTACGATCTACAAGCTTAGCAGCTTCTACTAACTTTTTACCTCTTTTAGCCATTTTTATTTCCTCCTTAGTGGTTTTAGCGGAATAACCTCCCACGAATAAAGGTTGCGAACTTGTTTTTAAGCAAACTCGCAACCCCAAAAAACATTCGAATCTAATAAAAAATTAGTCTTCGATAACGATACCCATGCTACGTGCAGTACCTTCAACCATACGCATTGCTGATTCAACGCTTGCTGCGTTTAAATCAGGCATTTTTGTTTCAGCTATTTCACGTACTTTGTCACGCTTAACTGTCGCTACTTTATTACGGTTTGGTTCACCAGAACCAGACTCAATTCCAGCCGCTTTTTTAAGAAGAACAGCAGCAGGCGGAGTTTTCGTAATAAATGTAAATGAACGGTCTTCGAATACCGTGATTTCAACTGGAATGATTAAGCCAGCTTGATCAGCTGTACGAGCGTTAAATTCTTTACAGAATCCCATGATATTAACACCAGCTTGACCTAATGCAGGACCAACTGGTGGAGCTGGATTAGCTTTAGCTGCAGGAATTTGCAATTTTACAATTTTAATTACTTTTTTAGCCACGAGACACACCTCCTTAAGTCCGTGATGTGGTAATTGGGTTATACCCTCCCACTCATCTAAGCCATTCGTAATATGAATGGTTAAAATTTGGGCAACAAGTCAAATCAAGTTTATTGACGAGCTTACCTACCCATATCGATTCAGAAATAACTGTATTTCTGATCAGTGTAAAAACATAATTCTGTCTCATAATCCTGAGACATACTGACCTATGAAAGTTTAACACTTTTCATAATTGATTTCAAGTTTTTTTAGATTATAATTTACTTACCTGTTCAAAGTCCAACTCTACAGGTGTTTCACGTCCAAACATATTAACAAGAACTTTAAGCTTATTTTTATCTTGATCAATTTCTTCGATCGATCCAGTAAAGTTTGCAAACGGTCCTTCTGTGACCTTCACTGTTTCTTTTAATTCGTAATCAAATTCAACTCTACGCTCATCCATACCCATGCGTTTTAAGATGAAACTCACTTCATCAGGTAATAGAGGTGTTGGTTTTGACCCATGACCAGACGAACCAACAAACCCAGTTACTCCGGGCGTATTACGAACAACATACCAAGAATCGTCAGTCATTACAATCTCAACTAGTACATATCCAGGGAAGACTTTTTTCTTTACAACTTTCTTTTTGCCGTCCTTATAATCTGTTTCTTCCTCTTCAGGTACTACCACACGGAATATTTTATCTTCCATGCCCATAGATTCTACACGTTTCTCTAGATTTGCTTTTACCTTATTTTCATAACCTGAATATGTGTGTACAACATACCAATTCTTTTCCATAGTGTCAGGACAACTTGTCCTTCCCTCCCCACAGTAGATTTTATACTAAACGCACCAATACGAAAATCTATATTATTCTACATGAATACTAAATCTTTTTTAAACAATGAAAAAACCCGTTTAACGGGTTTTGCAGAGAAAGATTAATATTTTCTATTATAGCACGATTTTCCATCTGTTATTCAAAAATTAAACGAATTAAAGAAGAAATACCTAAGTCAATGACCGCAAAGAAAACACCAACAAATACTACAGTGGATACAACCGTAATTGTATACCTTGTCAATTCTTTACCTTTCGGCCAACTAACCTTCTTCATTTCACGAGATACATCTCGGAAAAAATTAACTAAACGTTGCATGAATGCTACCTCCAGGAATAATAGGGAAACTTCGTATAAAATAATTTATGAAGACTACTTTGTTTCACGGTGGTTCGTATGCGAATTACAGACTTTACAAAATTTATTGACTTCTAACCGTTCATTTGTGCTCGTTATATTTTTCATCGTAGTATAGTTTCTACTTCCACAGGAAGTACAAGCCAACGTTACTTTTTTTCGCATTTCCTCACCTACCGTTTCACTTTTATTCCATAAAACTGTATCATAGTGAGGTTTTTTCGTCAATAAACGATCAAATTCAGCCTAATTTTTGATTTTCACAAACTAATTTCTCTTAATTCTAAATACCGTTCAAGTTTTCTCTTTACACGCTGCAATGCATTATCGATGGACTTCACGTGTCTATTTAATTCTTCTGAAATTTCGTGATATGAACGGCCGTCTAAATATAAGACCAGCACCTTTCGTTCTAAATCACTTAATAATTCACCCATCTTAACCTCAATGTCATCAAATTCCTCTTGATTAATGATGAGCTCTTCAGGGTCCATAACTTTTGCACCGGAAATAACATCCATTAATGTCCGATCCGATTCTTCATCATAAATCGGCTTGTCCAATGATACATAAGAATTTAACGGAATATGTTTTTGACGAGTAGCGGTTTTTATAGCGGTAATGATTTGCCTGGTAATACATAATTCAGCAAATGCCTTAAATGAAGTGAGCTTGTCCTCTTTAAAGTCACGAATGGCTTTATATAAACCAATCATTCCCTCTTGAATAATATCCTCTCGATCCGCACCAATTAAAAAATACGATCTTGCTTTTGCTCGTACAAAATTTCGATATTTAGTAATTAAGTAGTCAAGTGCTTCACTATCTCCATTATGCACGAGTTCAACCACTTGTTCGTCTTCCAATAATCCAAATTCTTCCCTGTTGACCTTACCCTTGTTGAATGGTGAATTCAAGCCGATCCCCCCGACCGCACACAAGATAACAATATTATACAGCATGCATTTTGTAAGCGTCAACCAACTATAAATTCCCCCTGCGCCACTTCTCTAGCTTTTCCATGACATCATCAGGAAATAATATTTTTGAAGATGGACGTTTTTCCTCAATCTTTTTCACTCTGTGTTTAATTCTACCTTCTATGGAATCCATCTCATTCAACAACTCTCTCGCTGATTTACGAAGTGCACCTTGCCCAAATATCGCCCATTGTTCGGTAAAATCCGATGTAGCAACATGAACTTGAGTTTTAATATTGTTTAATGATATTGCTAGCTTTTCAATACGCTCATCTGCAGTCTCGTTCTCTCGAGTGAAAATAACCTCTACTCGATAGTTTTTTTGCTTTTTTTCAATTCCTTTTACAAGGTGTGCATCAAAAACGATAATAACTCGGTAACCAGTATAGGCTTGATATTCAGCCATTTTTTCAATTAATTGATTTCTTGCCTCAGAAAGATTGTCCTTCTTAAGCCTTTGTAAAAAGGGCCAAGCCCCGATAATGTTATATCCATCAACTAATAGGATATCCATTTCATTCTACTCCCCTAAAGGGTGTCGCTTTCTGTATACCTCATACATCAAAAGGCTTGCTGCAACAGAAGCATTTAATGATGTAACTTGTCCCACCATTGGCATTTTAATTAAGAAGTCGCATTTTTCTTTAATAAGACGACCAATTCCTTTTCCTTCACTTCCTATAATGAGGGCTAGTGGCATTTTCCCGTCTAAATTACGGTAATCATCCGCACCTTTGGCATCTGTTCCTACGATCCAAACCCCTCGTTCTTTTAATTCTTCTATTGTTCTCGCCATGTTTGTTACACGGGCAACGGGGATATATTCAATTGCACCAGTAGAAGCTTTAGCGACTGTAGCAGTTAATCCTACTGCTCTTCTTTTAGGAATCACGATTCCATGTGCACCAACAGCGTCTGCTGTTCTCATAATTGATCCTAAATTATGTGGATCTTCAATTTCATCTAATAACAGTAGGAAAGGTAGTTCACCTCTTTTTTCTGCATTAAGTAAAATATCATCAACATGAACATATTCATAAGCAGCTACTTGTGCCACCACACCTTGGTGATTACCTTCCACCATTTGATCAATTTTCTTCTTTGGCACAAAGTTGATCGTTACACCTTTTTCTTTTGCAAGCTTCGTTATTTGCTGTGCTTGTCCTTTTAATGAATTTTCAGCAACCCATATTTTATTAATATCTCGAGATGACTTTAACACCTCTATTACAGGATTACGTCCAATAATATAATCTTGATCCATTAGCCTTTCCTCCTTTCTTTAATCATTAATAAACTCAAATGAAGCTTGTATCAGTTCTTCCATTCGATTATGCTTTTTTTCTAAATAAAGATGTCCGATCAACGCTTCAAACGCTGTACTATATCGGTATGTTTGTACATCTGTGTTTTTCGGAATTGTCCCTGATTTTGCATTTCTCCCCCGTCTAATAACAGCTAATTCTTCTTCAGTAAAGCTCTCTAATGAGAATAAATGATGCAAAATACTAGCTTGAGCCTTTGCAGAAACATACCTTTTCGCTTGGTTATGAAGCTGGTTTGGTCGTATATTCCCTTTGGCTATAAGGTGATGCCTTACATAAATTTCATAGACAGCATCACCGATATAAGCCAATGCTAAGCTATTCAAAAGCTTCGAATCTTTAATTGTTTCAAAATCTAAAAACATGATGTTCCTCTTTTCTATACAAATGCCAAATGGCGTTTAGCAGCAATTCCAAAAATGAAGGATAGACGGAACCATCGCTACAAGTCCCGCTCTATTCGCCTTAATCAACGTTAAAACTCTTACTATCTTTATTCCCTCATATCTAAAAACATAATCAATTAACTACGTTTCCATCTTGTTCCTTGAGGCGTATCCTCTAAAATAATATTTAAGTCTTTTAATTTATCACGAATTTCATCTGCTAATGCAAAATTACGGTCTTTTCTAGCTTGAATACGTTGCTCAATCATTAAGTCAATTTCATCATCCAGAAGATCTGCCTGTGCAAATTTAACACCTAACACTGCTCCTAATTGATCGAACTCATTAAGAAAAGCTTGAATGACTTCCTCTGACGTATTTTGTTCCTGTAAATAGTAGTTCGCTTGTTTTGACAAGTCAAACAGAACAGATATTGCATTAGCTGTATTAAAATCATCATCCATCTCTTTTTTAAACTGAAGATGATATTCGTTGATTTTACTAAGCCACCAACCATTGTTATCAGTCAAATTTGTGCTACTATTCTTTCGGTGTTGAAGATTAACATAAGATGTAGTTAATCGTTCAAATGCATTTTTTGTACTTTCCAATAAATCTTGTGAAAAGTTGATTGGATGTCGATAATGGACAGATAGCATAAAGAAACGAACAACTTGTGGGTCAATTTCTTTAATGATATCGTGGACTAATACGAAATTTCCTAATGATTTAGACATCTTTTCATTATTTATATTTATATAACCATTATGCATCCAGTACTTTGCAAATGGTTTTTGATTTAAAGCCTCTGATTGAGCAATTTCATTCTCATGGTGTGGGAAGGTTAAATCTTGGCCACCTGCATGTATGTCTATCGTATCTCCAAGATATTTTTTTGCCATAGCTGAGCATTCTATATGCCAACCAGGTCGACCATTCCCCCAAGGACTTTCCCAGGAAATTTCTCCTTCCTTCGCCGCTTTCCACAAAACAAAATCCAGCGCATCAAGTTTCTTCTCTCCTACACCAATCCGGTTACCTAAACGTAGTTCATCAATTGACTGATGTGAAAGCTTACCATACTCTTTAAATTCTCTTGTTTTATAATAAACATCTCCACCAGCCTCATAAGCATATCCTTTATCAATCAATGCTTGAATAAAGTCAATGATAATATCAATGCTTTCGGTAACACGTGGGTGAATTGTAGCCCGCTTGCATCCAAGTGCCGAGACATCTTCAAAATAAGCATCGATAAAGCGCTCTGCAATTGTTGGTACATCCTCGCCAAGTTCATTTGCTGCTTTAATTAATTTATCATCAACATCAGTAAAGTTAGATACAAAGTTTACTTCATATCCACTATATTCTAAGTATCTTCTTACTGTATCGTAAACGATTGCTGGTCTGGCATTTCCTATATGAATATAATTATAGACTGTTGGACCACATACATACATTTTCACTTTCCCTGCTTCAAGTGGTTCAAACGTTTCCTTTTGCCTTGTTAGCGTATTGTACAACTTTATTGTCATGTTCACTCGTTCCTTTCCTTAACTGTTGTACTTCATTTCTTAAGCTTGAAAGCTCTGACTCTAACTCTTTAAAACGATCTGCAACTGGATCTGGTAAATCACAGTGATTTAGATCTTGATCAACCCGTCTACCGTTTTGTATGACTACTCTACCTGGAATCCCCACAACAGTTGAATGATCTGGAACATCCTTCAGTACAACAGAACCTGCTCCTATTTTAGAGTATGCACCAACAGTGATAGATCCTAACACTTTTGCTCCTGTGGCAATTAATGCATGATCTTTAATTGTAGGGTGCCTTTTACCTTTTTCCTTACCAGTTCCACCTAGAGTAACTCCTTGGAAAACCGTAACATTATCACCAATTTCACAGGTTTCACCGATTACGACTCCCATACCGTGATCAATAAAAAACCTGCGACCAATTCTTGCAGCAGGATGGATTTCAACTCCTGTAAAAAATCGGCTAATTTGAGAAACTGTTCTCGCTAAGAAGAAAAGTTTCTTTTTGTAAAATGCATGAGCAATACGATGACCCCAAATCGCATGTAATCCAGAGTACGTTAATATGACCTCAAAGTAGTTTCTAGCAGCTGGATCTTGTTCGAACACGACCTCTACATCTTCTTTCATCATGCTAAACACGGCTATCCCTCCAATCATCACTTTTGTTTAATTTTTTCACTTTAGCCCTAAAGGTAAGGACTATTCCAGTTTCCCAATCCCATTTGCGCCGTAAAATAAGGTAATTGTAGGTACAAAAAAAAGCGTCTCTGTAAAAAATACAGAGACGCTTGTTATGCGCGGTTCCACTCTGTTTAGGTATGAGAAGCTTAATCACGCACTAAGACGCCTCATGACCTCAACTTTGGCTCTTTAACGTAGAGCGATACGCTTTTACTTACTAATCACGTGTGGACGTTTAGCAAAAGACTCAAAGGTGCATTTCAAGAATTACTTCACATAAACCTCTTTCAGCCAATGGAGGTTTTCTCTAAAAAGGAAGTAAATCTTTACTCTCCTTATCAACGTTTTAACTATTGGTTTAACCCTACTATATTACATTTTTGATAAAAAGTTAACTAATAATATTTTCTAATCTTGAAATCACTTTACTTTTACCTAAAACCGCTATTGATTTCGGTAAATCAGGACCGTGCATTTGACCAGTAATGGCAACACGAATTGGCATAAACAAGTTCTTGCCCTTTTGACCAGTAGCCTTTTGGACAGCTTTAATTGAGGCCTTTACATTGTCTGCTGAAAAGTCTTCAACAATTTTTAGCTCATTAATAAATGCTGATAACACTTCAGGAACCTGTTCACCTTCTAGAACTGCTTTTGCTTCCTCATTGTATGTGATGTCCTCTTTGAAGAACAATTCAGTTAAGCTTACAATTTCTGCACCATAGCTCATTTGTTCTTGATAAAGAGCAATTAGCCCGTGAATTCTTTCAGCTTCTTCCTCACTCATATTATCCGATACTTTACCAGCTTTTATTAAGTGTGGTAAAGATAGAGAAATAAGTACGTCTAACTCTAATTGCTTAATATATTGGTTATTCATCCAAGCAAGCTTTTGTGTGTCAAAAACAGCAGGAGATTTGGATAAACGAGCAGGATCAAAAATTTCAATTAGTTGCTCTTTATTATATACCTCTTCTTCTCCACCTGGAGACCAACCAAGAAGAGCAATAAAGTTAAATAAGGCATCTGAAAGGTAACCTAGTTCCTCATATTGCTCAATAAATTGAATAATTGATTCGTCTCGTTTACTTAGCTTTTTACGATTTTCATTGACAATTAACGTCATATGTCCGAATACAGGAACATCCCATCCAAAGGCTTCATAAATCATGATTTGCTTTGGTGTATTCGAAATATGATCTTCGCCACGTAATACATGAGAAATTTCCATTAAGTGATCATCAACTGCTACCGCAAAATTATAGGTAGGTGTACCATCTTTTTTGACAATAACGAAGTCACCCATACCTTCTGATTCAAATGAAATGTCACCTTTCACCATATCTTTGAAGAGAAATTCTCTATTTGCTGGAACTCTAAATCGAATGCTCGGCTGTAACCCTTGATCTTCAAGGCTCTTTTGCTCTTCGACTGTTATGTCCGCATGCTTTCCAGAATACTGTGGTGTCTCACCACGAGCAATTTGTTCCTCACGTTCTTTTTCTAATTCCTCTTCTGTACAATAGCATTTATAAGCCAAACCTTTTTCTAGTAGTTGCTCATAATATTTCTTATAGATTTCATTTCTTTCAGACTGGCGGTATGGGCCATACTCTCCACCAACATCTACACTCTCATCCCAGTCAATTCCAAGCCACTTTAAATACTTTAATTGACTTTCTTCTCCACCTTCAATGTTTCGCTTTTTATCGGTATCTTCAATACGGACAATGAATTTCCCGCCTTGATTTTTTGCGAATAGATAGTTAAATAATGCCGTTCTCGCATTTCCAATATGTAAATGCCCAGTAGGACTTGGGGCATAACGTACCCTTACTTCATTTGCCATATCGTAAACCTCCACAATTTTCTATGAATTTATCACTAATTTAACCTTTTGAAAGGAATCCCTTTGTATGAACTTGTATATCCTTTTCCCAAATTATTAAATAGGCCAGAATTAATTTTATCACCAAAAATAATAAGATACAAAAAAATAAATCAACTTACTTTCGTTTCTGAATCAAAACCGTTGCCTGTGACGCAATCCCTTCTTGTCTGCCGGTAAAGCCTAGCTTTTCTGTTGTTGTTGCCTTCACATTCACCTGGGAAATATCTGCTTCAAGCAATTCAGCGATACGTTCTCTCATGTTACCTATATGTGGAGCCATTTTCGGTTTTTGCGCGATGATTGTACAGTCTATGTTTCCTAACTCATATCCTCTTTCTTTTACAAGCTTCCAAACATGGATTAGTAACTTAGCCGAATCTGCATCCTTGAAGTTTGGATCGGTATCAGGAAAATGTTTTCCGATGTCTCCTTCTGCAATTGCTCCTAAACAAGCATCTGCAACAGTATGTAATAAAACATCCGCATCTGAATGACCTAACAATCCTTTTTCATACGGAATTTCAATCCCACCAATTATTAAAGGGCGACCTTCAACTAATTGATGAACATCGTAGCCTTGTCCAATTCTAATCATCATTTTTCCTCTTTTCGCTTACTATTGGTATTTTATCGATTAGTTCTGTTAAACTTGTTTGTTGATTTGCTCTGTAGGTGTTCGCTTTCCGCGGAATGTCTGGAATCCTCCCGCAGAAGTACACATATCCGTCCCAATCAACAAAGTGCCAAATCAACGGTGAGCTTTAACAGAGCCTATAGATTAAAGTTTTTACTTACCCATAATAGCCTTTGCTATTAGTAAGTCCTCTGGTGTCGTTAATTTTATATTTGTATAATCACCTAGCACGATTGAAACTGGCTTTCCTGTTCGTTCAATAAGACTTGCATCATCTGTTCCAAGATAATTATCTTTATTAGCTTGGTGATGAGCGTCAATAACAAGAGACGGAATAAATGCCTGTGGAGTTTGCACTGACCACAAGGTTGATCTCTCTACAGTTTCTACGACTACACCATTTTCAACCCGCTTGATTGTGTCCTTTACTGGAACTGCTAATGTTGCCGCTCCTGTTTCTTGCGCTTTATGTACTAGATCCTCAATTTTTTTATGCGAAATAAAAGGACGTGCCCCGTCATGAACGAGAACAATCCCTTCGTCATCAACAGCCTGTAAACCGTTATACACACTAAACTGTCTTTCACTCCCACCCGCTACTATAGATTTTATTTTGTTTATATGATAATCATTGAAAAGTTTTTGAAATACGTCTCTTTCTTGCTCATTAATTACTAATATAATACCCGAACAATTTGAATGTTCTTCAAACACCTTTAATGTATGAATGATAATGGGAGCTTGTTCGAGCTCAATAAACTGCTTGTTTTTTCCAACATTCATTCGTTTGCCTTGTCCAGCAGCAGGAATGACGACTTGATAGTTCATTATGTCTACTCCTTCAAAAATTCTGTATACCATCATCATAAAAGATTAGCCTGAATATGTAAAACAGCCCATGAAACATTAGTCACCTAATGTACCACGGGCCTGTTAAAAAAGCGCAAGACGCCGATATCGACAAGAAAAATAAGACAAGTCGGAAGGTTATACATTAACCTTCTGGACGAATGGCATAAGAAGATTCCTCTCAAGAAGATAGCGCCTAGAGCTAGACATGAAAGCTAAGTACAAATAAATTATCTTCATATCCCTTTTAAAAATTTATATTTTTTACAATGCTTTTTCTAATAATTTTGGTTTTGCAAAAATCATTCTACCTGCAGACGTTTGAAGAACACTTGTAACAAGGACATCAATATGTTTTCCGATATAATTACGTCCGTCTTCTACAACAATCATTGTACCATCATCCAAATAGGCGATTCCTTGATTATGCTCTTTCCCATCCTTGATTACCTGAACATTCATTTCTTCTCCAGGTAACACGACAGGTTTAACAGCATTTGCTAAATCATTGATATTAAGTACATGAACCTTTTGTAATTCACAAACTTTATTTAAATTAAAATCATTTGTAACGACAACTCCGGAAGTTATCTTCGCTAATTTCACTAATTTGCTATCAACTTCTTGAATTTCCTCAAAATCACCTTCATAAATTTCTACATTAATTGCAAGCTCTTTTTGAATTCGATTAAGAATATCAAGACCCCTACGACCTCTGTTTCGTTTTAATACATCAGATGAATCAGCAATATGCTGAAGCTCCTCTAAAACGAATTGGGGAATAACAATAGTTCCTTCTAAAAAGCCAGTTTGACAAATGTCAGCGATTCTACCATCGATGATAACACTTGTATCTAATATTTTCAGTTTTTTATCCTCAGTTTCAACCTCTTCATCCGCAGATCCCTTTTTCTTACCGATTCGATTTGGCACGGAAAATAAGTTAATTAATTCATCTTTTTTCTTAAACCCAATTTGGAAACCTAGATATCCGAGCAGTAATGTTAAAAAGATTGGAATAATTGTATTAAATATTTGATATTGAATATCTTTTAAAGGAATAACAATAAGAAAAGCAATAATAAGACCAAAGATTAATCCTAAACTACCAAATAACACATCTGTAACAGGAGCTTTAACAACAGCCTCTTCTAATACTCGAATCCAATTCACAACGTAATCTACTAACCAAAATGTTGCAACAAAAAAGACAACTGCACCTAATACAGCTAAAGTATAAGGTGTATTAATAAAAGGTATGTCCTGCATATTTAATAACTCAAGTAGCTCTGGCATGAAAAAGATCCCTAACATACCACCTACACTCAAAAATAACAGTTGTATAATGCGTTTAATTAACATACCTTCACCTCCTTTTAACGATATAACTACTTTATCCTACTTCTAGGACATGTGAAATAAAAAATTAAAAATGTAAAAAGATTGATACATTGTTGTAATTTTACAAACAATTTGACTGCGATACTTGCTTTTCTTTGTATAAGGTTAGACATTGTAATGCCTTCACACCAACTCTTATATGGTCTGGTGATGGGAGTTTTATGAAGCTAGATTCAATTCGTTTTTAAATGAGTTTGTAATAAATATGATGCTTAACCTAAGATCCCACTTCCTTTATACACACGTAAAAATCAATTTTAATATACCCTAAATTAATGAGTTTAAAACCATAAAAATGAAAGTTTCATTAAATATTCTTATATGTGACGATCAATTAAAAGTTGATCTTGTAACCTTTTCAATCCTTCAATAATCTTTTTCGCCCTCACCTCTCCTATACCATCAACCTCATCTAACTCTTCTACGGATGCGCGCAAAATAAGTTTCAAATTTTTATAGGTTGTCACTAAATTTTCAATAATGATCGTTGGGAGCCTAGGAATTTTATTTAACATTCGATACCCTCTTGGCATAACTGGGCTATCTATATTTGTAAATGAGGAGAAACCTAGTAATTTAAAAAGAACAGAATCCTCTAAAAGTTCAAAGCTTGAAAGGTCCTGGAGCTGTTTAAGGAATCGATAAGGATCAACAGCTTTATCATTTGCGTAATCTTTTATTAATAAAGCAGCTTCTTCTTCTAGTCCAGATAGTAACTCAGCTAATTGTAACCTAATAAGATGGCCTTCTGCTCCTAGTTCATTCACATAATCATTTATTTCATCCTTTATACGTAAGACCATTTCAATCCGATGCAACACTTGTAAAACTTCCTTAAAAGTAACAAGTTCCTCTAGCTCTAATGCACCTAATGTCGAGATTGATTGATCAAGAACAAGCTTATATTTTTCTAACGTTTGGATCGCTTGATTAGCCTTCGTTAATATGACACCAATGTCTCTAAGCGCATACCTTAATTCACCATGATAGAGAGTAATAACATTTCTCCTTTGGGAAATGGCAATCACTAAGTTGCCTGTTTGTTTAGCCACCCGCTCTGCGGTTCGATGCCTCATACCAGTTTCTGATGAATATATTGATGAATCTGGAACCAACTGGGCATTTGCATACAAAATTTTATTACCCGAATCACTTAAGATAATGGCACCATCCATTTTTGCTAACTCATATAAATGTGCCGAGGAGAATGAACATTGTATAGAAAAGCCACCATCAATAACTTCTTTTACTTTTTCGTTGTGACCAACAACAATTAAACCACCTGTTTTAGCACGTAAGACATTCTCAATTCCTTCCCTTATTGGTGTTCCAGGTGCAACGAATTGTAAAATTTCATTTAACGTCCGTTCACCTGATATACTCTCTATCTTTGTCATGTACTATCCTCCTAACGTTTTATGGAGAGCCTCCGCTACATTCTTCACTCCAATAATCTCGATATCATCTGGAGGGTTCCATCCACCTATATTTGCCTCTGGAATAATCGCCCTTTTAAAACCAAGCTTTGCTGCCTCCATTACTCTTTGTTCAATCCTAGAAACTCTACGGACCTCACCAGTTAACCCCACTTCACCAATAATGACATCAGTTGGTTTTGGGGGTGCATCCTTAAAACTTGATGCAATGCTTACAGCAACTGCTAAATCGATAGCAGGTTCATCAAGCTTCACTCCACCAGCAACTTTTAAATACGCATCTTGATTTTGAAGAAGCAAGCCAACTCGTTTTTCTAAAACTGCCATTAATAAAGGTACACGGTTGTGATCAATTCCTGTTGCCATTCTTCTAGGGTTACCGAAGCTAGTTGGTGAAATTAAGGCTTGAATCTCGACAAGAACAGGTCTCGTTCCCTCCATTGAAGCTACAACAGTTGAACCAGCTGCGCCTTTTGATCTTTCTTCTAGAAATATTTCTGAGGGATTTTGCACCTCTTCTAGACCAGATTCCTTCATCTCAAATATTCCCATTTCATTTGTTGAACCAAACCGATTCTTTACAGCACGTAATATACGATACGTATGATGTCTTTCTCCTTCAAAATATAGAACAGTATCAACCATATGTTCCAATAATCTCGGTCCAGCGATTGACCCTTCTTTCGTTACATGACCCACAATAAAGATGGCAATACCTTTTGTTTTCGCAATTCTCATAAGTTCGGCAGTAGATTCTCTTACCTGTGACACACTTCCAGGAGCAGAGCTTATTTCGCTATGGAATACTGTTTGGATTGAATCGACAACTACAAATGCAGGGTTTGTTTCTTCAATCGCCCTTGAAATAAAACTTAAATCTGTTTCAGACAAAACAAATAGTTTATTTGCTTTAACCCCTAAGCGGTCAGCCCTTAGTTTTGTTTGTTTTACTGATTCTTCTCCTGAAATATACAATACATCATTTCCATTTTCAGCCAACTGTGATGATACTTGCAGTAAAAGTGTAGACTTGCCAATCCCAGGATCTCCACCAATTAATACAAGGGATCCCTTAACAATACCGCTTCCTAAGACACGGTTAAATTCTTTTAGATTTGTAAAAATCCTTGGTTCTTGGGTTGTTTCTATATTTGTAATCGGAGAAGGCTTTTGTACCGTTTGGGTGGAATGAGCAAAAACCGCCTTCCGAGGTGAAGTAGGCTTTAAAACTTCCTCTGTCATTGTATTCCATTCACCACAACCCGGACATTTCCCCATCCATTTAGGTGATTCATATCCACATGTTTGACAAATAAACTTTACCTTCGTTTTAGCCATATACGTGTTCCTCTCTTATAGATACCAAGTAGTCAAGCTAATTATGATTCCTATCCTTAATTATAAGAAATAATGGAGACTTTGAGGAGCATTATTAGAAAGTGCAAGTGCCTAGGTCTGTCCCAACACAATAGGATGTACATGGGAATGTAAGAACTCAGCACTGAAGCTATAAATGATAACTATATATAAAAATTTCAACTTTTTATTTATATAAAGAAAGTGAGGCACACTTTACGCGGTATGCCTCAACTTACAGTCTTGTTATTTAGTTTTAACTTCTTCTTTTTCAGTTGTTTTTACAACAAATTCACCATTATCTACATCTAGAATTATCTTATGACCTTTATTAATATTACCTCTTAATAATTCTTCAGAAAGACGATCTTCAACATTTTTCTGAATAGAACGACGGAGCGGTCTAGCACCGTATTCAAGATCAATTCCTTCATCTGCAATTTTTTCTATAGCAGAGTCTGTTAACTCTAATGATAGGTCCTGTTCTTTTAATCGTTTTGTTAATTGGTCAGACATTAGCGAAACAATTTCTTTTAAATGTTTCTTTTCTAATGAGTGGAATACAATAATCTCATCAATACGGTTAATGAACTCAGGTCGGAATGCGCGTTTTAACTCATTCATTACTTTGCCTTTCATATCCTTGTAATTTTGAGTTTCATCTTGAATGTTAAATCCAACATATTTATTACGCTTCAACTCACTTGCCCCAACATTAGATGTCATAATTAAAATTGTATTTCTAAAGTCTACTGTACGCCCCTTAGAGTCTGTTAGCCTTCCATCCTCTAATACCTGCAGAAGGATGTTAAAAACATCAGGATGAGCCTTTTCAATTTCGTCTAAAAGCACAACAGAGTATGGCTTTCTTCTCACCTTTTCAGTTAATTGACCACCTTCTTCATAACCTACATAGCCAGGAGGTGAACCAACTAAACGAGAAGTGGAGTGCTTCTCCATATACTCTGACATATCAATGCGAATCATCGAATCTTCATCACCGAAAATTGATTCTGCCAATGCCCTAGCAAGCTCAGTTTTACCTACACCTGTTGGTCCTAAGAAAATAAATGATCCAATTGGACGTTTAGGATCCTTTAACCCAGCTCGTGCACGACGAACTGCTTTTGCTACAGCAACTACAGCTTCTTCTTGACCAATAACTCTTGAATGTAAAAGACTCTCCATATTTAACAGCTTATCTGTTTCTGTTTGTGCTAATCTTGAAACTGGAACACCGGTCCAACTGGAGACTACCATCGCAATGTCTTCGACTGTTACTTCAGTATTCTCTTGACCTTGTTTTTCTTTCCATGTTTTCTTCGTTTCTTCAAGCTGTTCACGTAATCTTTGCTCCGTATCACGTAGGGATGCCGCTTTTTCAAACTCCTGACTTTGTACAGAAGCATCTTTTTCTTTGCGGATTTCATCAAGCTTTTGTTCTAGCTCTTTTAAGTTTGGTGGTGTCGTGAATGAACGTAATCGTACCTTTGAGCCAGCCTCATCAATTAAATCAATCGCTTTATCTGGTAGGAAGCGATCAGAAATATAACGATCAGATAATTTTACAGCAGCATCAATTGCTTCATCTGTAATCGATACTCTATGATGCGCTTCATAGCGGTCACGCAAGCCTTTTAAGATTTGAACACTTTCTTCAGCTGTTGGCTCATCGACCTGAATTGGTTGGAATCTACGTTCTAATGCAGCATCTTTCTCAATGTATTTTCGGTACTCATCAAGTGTAGTTGCACCAATACACTGTAATTCACCCCTAGCTAATGAAGGTTTCAAAATATTAGAAGCATCGATTGCTCCCTCTGCACCACCAGCACCAATCAATGTGTGTAACTCATCGATAAATAGAATAATATTACCAGCTTGGCGGATTTCATCCATCACTTTTTTAAGTCTATCTTCAAATTCACCACGGTATTTTGTACCAGCAACTACCGTACCCATATCAAGTGTCATTACGCGCTTATCACGTAAGATTTCAGGAACCTCATTCTGAACGATTTGTTGAGCTAGCCCCTCTGCTATTGCTGTTTTACCAACACCTGGCTCACCAATTAAGACTGGGTTATTTTTTGTACGGCGACTTAATACTTCAATAACACGTTGAATTTCTTTACTTCTCCCGATAACTGGATCTAAACTGCCTTCTCTCGCAATCGAAGTTAAGTCTCTTGCAAGACTATCAAGTGTAGGTGTATTAGCATTGGTCATACCTCCACCTTGATGATTTGAAGATGTTTCATTACTGCCCAATAGCTGAAGAACCTGTTGTCTTGCTTTATTCAAGCTTACACCTAGATTGTTAAGGACTCTTGCCGCGACACCCTCACCTTCACGTATAAGTCCTAACAAAATATGTTCTGTTCCTACATAAGAATGACCTAACTTTCTTGCTTCATCCATTGATAGTTCAATTACTTTCTTAGCTCTAGGTGTGTAGTGGATTGTTTGAGAAGCATCTTGACCTCTTCCAATTAAACCTTCTACCTCTTTTTGGATCTTTTCTGGGCCTAGTCCTAATGCAAGTAAAGCCTTAGCTGCAATCCCTTCACCTTCACTAACTAGCCCCAGTAAAATATGTTCTGTACCTATATTGTTATGTCCTAAACGAACTGCTTCTTCTTGTGCTAAAGCAAGTACCTTTTGTGCGCGCTCTGTAAATCTTCCAAACATCATGATTCATCATCCTCCATCCATTTATTACGTTCCATTTCTAAGTTTAGCCGCTCTCTTATTAAAGCAGCTCGGCGAACATCTCTTTCATTTGGACGTAATGGTCCACCAAAATATTGTTGTAAAAATCCAGGTTGAGTTAAAATCATAAGTTCATTGAGAATATTACGAGATATATCTTTAATAATTCCTAAATCAATTCCCAATCTAACATCAGACAAACATTTTGCTGTCTCATTCGATTCAATTATTCGGCTATAAGTCAAAGTTCCGAATGATCTATACACTCTGTCTTCTAGCTGGTTTTGGGATGAGTTGTAAAGAGCTTCACGAGTAGCTCTTTCTTGGGTAATTAATTGTTGAACCACACTAATAAGATCTTCAACAATATCTTTCTCAGACTTACCTAATGTTATTTGATTTGAAATCTGAAAAATGTTGCCGATGGCCTCACTACCCTCACCATATATGCCTCTTACTACTAATCCAAGCTGATTAATTGCTGGGATAATTCTATTAACTTTTTGGGTAAGTACTAATGCAGGTAAATGCATCATGACCGATGCCCTTAATCCAGTCCCCACATTCGTAGGACAACTGGTTAAGTATCCCCTTCTTTCATCAAAAGCGTAGTCTACCTCTTCTTCAATCCAATCATCTAACTTGTTCGCCATATCCAACGCTTCCTCAAGTTGAAATCCTGGAAATAAACATTGAATCCGGATATGGTCCTCTTCATTTAACATTATGCTAACTTCCTCATTTTCAGAAAGTAAACATCCACCATAAATAGAGTTATCAGCTAGATTAGGACTTATTAGATGCTTTTCTACTAAAACCCTTTTCTGAATGGGCTGCATATCGTTCATCTTAAGCAGCTCCAGCTGACCAATTTCCTGAAATGTTTTATTTGCATATGTTGTTTCAAAGAAGTTAAGAACTTCTTGTGATTCTTCATTAGTAGAAACTGTAGGAAATTTAAACTGTTCCATATTACGTGCTAAGCGAATCCGACTACTTAATACAATGTCCGAATCCGGTCCTTCTTGACTCATCCAAGCACTCATTGCCTTATTCATAAAATTTTGGAGTGACATGATTATGATCCCTCCTCATGAAAGCTACTTATCCTTTTCTCAAGAGATCTTATTTGATCTCTTACTTTAGCAGCTTGCTCAAACTCTTCCTGTACAATGAATTCATGAATTTTAGTTTTCAGCTCATCGATTTGCTTGCGGATATGAATATCTCCCCCTATTCGCTCAGGGATTTTTCCTGAGTGAACAGTGTTCCCGCCATGAACTCGTTTAAGTATTGGGGTTATATGATTTTTAAAAGTAGGATAACAATTTGAACAGCCAAATCTTCCAACCTTTTTAAACTGATGTAAGGTCATTTTACATCGATCACATTGTGGTACATCACTAGCTTTAAAAACATTTTGTTCCTCTGTATTAGCAATATCAGATTCCATGTTAAGCAATCCAGTTAATAAATTATTTAAAGAAAATCCTGTGTTAACATTAAACATAAAAAGTTCACTATTTTCATGTGCGCAATGTTCACATATGTGGACTTCCGTTTTTTCTCCATTAATCACTTTTGTAAAGTGAAACGTTGCCGGTCTTTCATTACACTCCTGGCAGATCATCCGTCTCCCCTACTTTCACTTATATTTCAATGAAGTTATCATGGCCTTAAACATCCTTGCCCTTAATTCGTCCCTATGAGGGAGCTCAATATAAAGGACTGAACGATCAATTACACTTAACATTAATTTAGCTTCGCGGGAAGAAATAACTTCCTCACTTACAAGCCGACCTATAATGTCCTCAGCAGATGCCTGGGAAAGGCGGTGATGAATCAAGTGTAAGATTTGATCTAAGAGGTGTGCCTGATTATTTGCGCGAACCTTAATAATCCGAATATAGCCGCCGCCACCACGCTTACTTTCAACAACGTAGCCTCTTTCAATTGTAAACCTTGTATTAATAACGTAATTGATCTGTGAAGGCACACACTGAAATTTATCTGCAATTTCACTTCGTTTAATCTCGACTATTTCCTTGCCACTACTATCTAGTACCTTTTTCAAATACTGTTCAATAATGTCTGAAATATTTCTCACTCAACCTCCCCCTCACTGACTTTGACTATATTTGACTTTAATATTACTATAAAACGAACAGAAAAATTTTTCAACTTTTCTGTTTCAATTTAAATATTGCCAAAATAAGAGGAAGTAAAACGTATTTAAAATATTTTTTCCACTTCGTGATTCTCTACCAGTATCTTTTCTAAATCAGTATGTGAAACAGAAGATATATCAATATCTAATTGATAATGAAACACAACATTGCTATCTTTATCTTTCCTACAAGATGTCATTACTATCTTATGGGTTGTTACATCATATGATGTTAATTTTTGAATTACTTGATCAATCGTAGTCTTGCGGGAATCTACGGATATTTTCATTTTCCTCCTTGCCCTTTTAACATTCATATAATTTTCAAGTTGATTTAAGAATATTAAACACATTAAAACCATTGCTGTAGTAAAAAATGCTACTACATACATTCCGGCACCTATAACTAAACCTAAACCAGCCACGATCCATATTGATGCAGCTGTCGTTAGCCCTCTTACAGTTGCACCCTTTACTAGAATCGTTCCACCACCTAAAAACCCTATACCACTAATAACATATGATGGAATCCTAGCTGGATCAAACCGAATATTGGGATCATTATCTATATAACTTTTGAAACCATATAGAGATAAAATCATCATTAAACAAGATCCTATTCCCACTAGTAAATGGGTTCGAAATCCTGCTGGATGATTTTTAAATTCACGTTCCAATCCAATTACTCCACATAAAAGGGTCGCTATAAATATACGAGCAAACATGGTATATGTATCTTGATTTAATAATTCAAGCATATTCATTCATTTCGCCTCTTTAGCTATAAATATGTGATCTTATATATATATACTCAAATGTCTGTCTTCAAAACACAATTATCGAATAATTTTCAATGAATATTTTTGATCCTTTTATATTTTTAGGACATTAAATTACTCTAAAAGTATTGCTCAATACTATTGAATTAAAAAGAAATTCGTCAGTTTTATGTAGATTTAGTATCTGGAAGCTATAAGTTGGATAATAATTTTCTAGTCATTTTTTCTTGGGACTTTTTAAAACATTAGACTTCTTGAACAACTTAGGGTAATAAAAAGTTCATAGGCAGAGAAGGTTCTTTATATATACAAAAAAGACCAGTATCTCTACTGATCTTTTTCTCTCTTACCTGGCAACGTCCTACTCTCACAGGGGGAAACCCCCAACTACCATCGGCGCTGAAGAGCTTAACTTCCGTGTTCGGCATGGGAACGGGTGTGGCCTCTTCGCCATCATTACCAGATAATTTATGAAGTTGAAGGATATTCCTTCAAAACTAGATAACGATACACAATTCAATTCACTTCATTTAACGCTTTTATTAGGTTAAGTCCTCGATCGATTAGTATCTGTCAGCTCCACACGTCACCGCGCTTCCACCTCAGACCTATCAACCTGATCATCTTTCAGGGATCTTACTAGCTTACGCTATGGGAAATCTCATCTTGAGGGGGGCTTCATGCTTAGATGCTTTCAGCACTTATCCCTTCCGCACATAGCTACCCAGCTATGCCTTTGGCAAGACAACTGGTACACCAGCGGTGCGTCCATCCCGGTCCTCTCGTACTAAGGACAGCTCCTCTCAAATTTCCTACGCCCACGACGGATAGGGACCGAACTGTCTCACGACGTTCTGAACCCAGCTCGCGTACCGCTTTAATGGGCGAACAGCCCAACCCTTGGGACCGACTACAGCCCCAGGATGCGATGAGCCGACATCGAGGTGCCAAACCTCCCCGTCGATGTGGACTCTTGGGGGAGATAAGCCTGTTATCCCCGGGGTAGCTTTTATCCGTTGAGCGATGGCCCTTCCATGCGGAACCACCGGATCACTAAGCCCGACTTTCGTCCCTGCTCGACTTGTAGGTCTCGCAGTCAAGCTCCCTTGTGCCTTTACACTCTACGAATGATTTCCAACCATTCTGAGGGAACCTTTGGGCGCCTCCGTTACATTTTAGGAGGCGACCGCCCCAGTCAAACTGCCCACCTGACACTGTCTCCCAGCCCGATAAGGGCTGTGGGTTAGAATTTCAATACAGCCAGGGTAGTATCCCACCGACGCCTCCACCGAAGCTAGCGCTCCGGCTTCTCAGGCTCCTACCTATCCTGTACAAGCTGTACCAAAATTCAATATCAGGCTACAGTAAAGCTCCACGGGGTCTTTCCGTCCTGTCGCGGGTAACCTGCATCTTCACAGGTACTATAATTTCACCGAGTCTCTCGTTGAGACAGTGCCCAGATCGTTACGCCTTTCGTGCGGGTCGGAACTTACCCGACAAGGAATTTCGCTACCTTAGGACCGTTATAGTTACGGCCGCCGTTTACTGGGGCTTCGGTTCAAAGCTTCGCTTACGCTAACCTCTCCCCTTAACCTTCCAGCACCGGGCAGGCGTCAGCCCCTATACTTCGCCTTGCGGCTTCGCAGAGACCTGTGTTTTTGCTAAACAGTCGCCTGGGCCTATTCACTGCGGCTTTTCCGGGCTATTCACCCTAAAAAGCACCCCTTCTCCCGAAGTTACGGGGTCATTTTGCCGAGTTCCTTAACGAGAGTTCTCTCGCTCACCTTAGGATTCTCTCCTCGCCTACCTGTGTCGGTTTGCGGTACGGGCACCTCTCACCTCGCTAGAGGCTTTTCTTGGCAGTGTGGAATCAGGAACTTCGGTACTATAGTTCCCTCGCCATCACAGCTCAGCCTTATGTGACAACGGGATTTGCCTCGTTGTCAGCCTAACTGCTTGGACGCGCATATCCAACAGCGCGCTTACCCTATCCTTCTGCGTCCCCCCATTGCTCAAATGGTGAGGAGGTGGTACAGGAATTTCAACCTGTTGTCCATCGCCTACGCCTTTCGGCCTCGGCTTAGGTCCCGACTTACCCTGAGCGGACGAGCCTTCCTCAGGAAACCTTAGGCATTCGGTGGAGGGGATTCTCACCCCTCTTTCGCTACTCATACCGGCATTCTCACTTCTAAGCGCTCCACTAGTCCTTACGGTCTAGCTTCACAGCCCTTAGAACGCTCTCCTACCACTGTTCTAAAAGAACAGTCCACAGC
>NZ_CP147403.1:582500-585000 GCF_037201795.1 Metabacillus rhizosphaerae
TACCAGCAGTTACTCTGGTACCGTCAAGGTACCAGCAGTTACTCTGGTACTTGTTCTTCCCTAACAACAGAACTTTACGACCCGAAGGCCTTCATCGTTCACGCGGCGTTGCTCCGTCAGACTTTCGTCCATTGCGGAAGATTCCCTACTGCTGCCTCCCGTAGGAGTCTGGGCCGTGTCTCAGTCCCAGTGTGGCCGATCACCCTCTCAGGTCGGCTACGCATCGTTGCCTTGGTGAGCCGTTACCTCACCAACTAGCTAATGCGCCGCGGGTCCATCTGTAAGTGATAGCCGAAGCCATCTTTCAATTTCGAACCATGCGGTTCAAAATATTATCCGGTATTAGCTCCGGTTTCCCGGAGTTATCCCAATCTTACAGGCAGGTTACCCACGTGTTACTCACCCGTCCGCCGCTAATCTCAGGGAGCAAGCTCCCATCGATTCGCTCGACTTGCATGTATTAGGCACGCCGCCAGCGTTCGTCCTGAGCCAGGATCAAACTCTCCAATAAAGTGTTTGATATAGCTCATAAATTTGTACTATATAGTACGTTGTTTTGTTAATTAAAAATTAACGTTGGCACGCTTGGTTTTGTTTAGTTTTCAAAGATCATCGTTTATAGCAACTTTATTATAATACCAAACTTCTTAATATAAAGTCAAGAAGTTTTTTTAAAAAATGGTGGAGCCTAGCGGGATCGAACCGCTGACCTCCTGCGTGCAAAGCAGGCGCTCTCCCAGCTGAGCTAAGGCCCCAAAGAAAGTTTTAGGTAATGGTCGGGAAGACAGGATTCGAACCTGCGACCCCTTGGTCCCAAACCAAGTGCTCTACCAAGCTGAGCTACTTCCCGATATATGGCGCGCCCGAGAGGAGTCGAACCCCTAACCTTTTGATCCGTAGTCAAACGCTCTATCCAATTGAGCTACGGGCGCATTTTTGTAAGTGGTGCCGAGGACCGGAATCGAACCGGTACGGTAGTCACCTACCGCAGGATTTTAAGTCCTGTGCGTCTGCCAGTTCCGCCACCCCGGCACTTACTAAGAGCGGAAGACGGGATTCGAACCCGCGACCCCCACCTTGGCAAGGTGGTGTTCTACCACTGAACTACTTCCGCAATATTTAATTGGTGCGGGTGAAGGGACTTGAACCCCCACGTCACAAGGACACTAGATCCTAAGTCTAGCGCGTCTGCCAATTCCGCCACACCCGCAAGGTGTGTAAATGGTGAGCCATGAAGGACTCGAACCTTCGACCCTCTGATTAAAAGTCAGATGCTCTACCAACTGAGCTAATGGCTCATTTTTCAATGAGTAGATAATAAGTGGTGCCGGCAAGAGGACTTGAACCCCCAACCTACTGATTACAAGTCAGTTGCTCTACCAGTTGAGCTACACCGGCACAATAAGTTAATAATGGTGGAGGATGACGGGATCGAACCGCCGACCCTCTGCTTGTAAGGCAGATGCTCTCCCAGCTGAGCTAATCCTCCATTAAAATTATTAAATTAATATAAACCTGGCAACGTCCTACTCTCACAGGGGGAAACCCCCAACTACCATCGGCGCTGAAGAGCTTAACTTCCGTGTTCGGCATGGGAACGGGTGTGACCTCTTCGCTATCGCCACCAGATATTAGTAAATATTATTTTGAACGACATTTACTATTATATTATTTTTCCAAAAAAAATCAAGAGATTTTTTAGGTTTTTTTCAAAGGATATATTCCTTCAAAACTAGATAACGATTCACAATTCAATTCACTTCATTTAACGCCTTTATTAGGTTAAGTCCTCGATCGATTAGTATCTGTCAGCTCCACACGTCACCGCGCTTCCACCTCAGACCTATCAACCTGATCATCTTTCAGGGATCTTACTAGCTTACGCTATGGGAAATCTCATCTTGAGGGGGGCTTCATGCTTAGATGCTTTCAGCACTTATCCCTTCCGCACATAGCTACCCAGCTATGCCTTTGGCAAGACAACTGGTACACCAGCGGTGCGTCCATCCCGGTCCTCTCGTACTAAGGACAGCTCCTCTCAAATTTCCTACGCCCACGACGGATAGGGACCGAACTGTCTCACGACGTTCTGAACCCAGCTCGCGTACCGCTTTAATGGGCGAACAGCCCAACCCTTGGGACCGACTACAGCCCCAGGATGCGATGAGCCGACATCGAGGTGCCAAACCTCCCCGTCGATGTGGACTCTTGGGGGAGATAAGCCTGTTATCCCCGGGGTAGCTTTTATCCGTTGAGCGATGGCCCTTCCATGCGGAACCACCGGATCACTAAGCCCGACTTTCGTCCCTGCTCGACTTGTAGGTCTCGCAGTCAAGCTCCCTTGTGCCTTTACACTCTACGAATGATTTCCAACCATTCTGAGGGAACCTTTGGGCGCCTCCGTTACATTTTAGGAGGCGACCGCCCCAGTCAAACTGCCCACCTGACACTGTCTCCCAGCCCGATAAGGGCTGTGGGTTAGAATTTCAATACAGCCAGG
>NZ_CP147403.1:590000-650000 GCF_037201795.1 Metabacillus rhizosphaerae
GTTGTACCTAATACCTCTTTCGCTATATGTGCAATAACATTTTCTGTTAATGACATAATATCCTGATAATCCGCATATGCTTCATAAAGTTCGATCATTGTGAACTCAGGGTTATGTCGTGTAGAAACACCTTCATTTCTAAATACGCGCCCAATTTCATATACTTTTTCTAATCCACCAACAATTAAACGTTTCAAGTGAAGTTCAATAGCTATCCGCATGTATAAAGGCATATCTAATGCATTGTGATGAGTTATAAATGGACGAGCAGAAGCACCACCAGGAATTGCATGCATAGTAGGTGTTTCAACTTCCAAATATCCTTGGTCATCTAAATAACGACGCATTGCTTGAATAATTTTACTACGAGTAATAAAAGTTTTTTTACTTTCAGGACTCATAATAAGATCTACGTATCTTTGACGATAACGTTGCTCAATATCCTTTAAACCATGGAATTTATCTGGTAATGGTCTTAGGGATTTCGTTAATAGTTCAAAGGTCTTTACTTTAATCGATAACTCTCCAACTTGTGTCTTAAACACAACACCAGTTACACCGATAATATCACCAAGATCTGCTGTATTAAAAATTTCATAGGCATCTTCACCAATCGCGTCCTTACGAACATAGATTTGAATTTGACCAGATAAATCTTGGATATGTGCGAAACCCGCTTTTCCTTTTCCACGCTTAGTCATAATACGACCCGCTATCGTAACAGAAACAGCCTTTTCTTCTAGTTCTTCTTTATCAAAATCGTTATATGAAGCAAGAATATCAGCTGTTTGATGAGATCTTTCAAAGCGTTTACCAAATGGGTCTAATCCTTTTTCCTTTAAAGTATGTAGTTTCTCACGTCTTACCTTTAGCTGGTCAGTTAATTCTTCTTGATTCAATTCATCGTGACTCATAATTAACAACTCCTATTGTTTACTAAATAAAAAGCAGAAAACTGCCAGGGGATACTGGCAGTAAAACAACATAACGTTAACCAATAAAGTGAGAATTCATAAAATGGGGTTTCCCACTGAATCTCGCCTAATACTTATCCTACTTGACTAGCACTTTCTTGCTTTGCTTCAATTTCTAAAACAAACTCATCTAATAGTGTAACAAGTTCGTCTCTTGTGTTCATTAAATTAATTTCATTTCTTACTTTCGCATTACCTCTAATACCCTTAAGATACCAAGCAGCATGCTTTCTCATTTCTCGGACTGCTATATTCTCATTTTTAAGAGCTATTAAACGGTCTAAGTGGAGTTTACAAACCTCCATTTTCTCGCGTACACCTGGCTCACCCAATAATTCACCAGTTTCTAGATACTTAACTGTACGATAAATCATCCAAGGGTTTCCTAATGCAGCACGACCAATCATGACTCCATCTACACCTGTTTCATCAAGCATACGCTTAGCGTCCAGCGGTGTCGTAACATCACCGTTCCCAATAACCGGAATATTTACAGATTCCTTTACCTCTTTAATGATATCCCAATTTGCAGTCCCTTCATACATTTGTACTCGTGTACGTCCATGTACTGCTACTGCCTTACCACCTGCCCGTTCAACTGCTTGGGCATTTCTAACAGCATAAATATGCTCATCATCCCAGCCCATGCGCATTTTTACTGTTACTGGCTTCTCTACAGCTTCAACCACAGCAGAAACCATATCATAGATTTTATTCGGATCTAATAGCCATTTTGCACCTGCATCACATTTCGTTATCTTCGGGACTGGACACCCCATATTTATGTCTATAATATCAGCTGTTGTATTTTTATCAACAAATTTAGCAGCCTCTACTAGTGTTTCTTTCTCGCCACCAAAGATTTGTAGACTTAAAGGTTTTTCACGCTCATCAATATAAAGCATTCCCATTGTTTTTGCGTTATTAATTAAAATTGCTTTATCACTGACCATTTCTGCACAAACTAAGCCAGCACCAAATTCTTTAACCGTTAAACGGAAGGCTGCGTTACATACACCAGCCATTGGAGCTAATACGACTCTATTTTTTAATTCAATATCACCAATTTTAAACATACTTCTAACCTCCTTTCCTTTTGTTGTTTAATTTGGGGTTAGCTCTTCTACTGATACATTAAGAGCTTTAGCTACCTCTTCAATAAATTTTTTGTTGGGTTCACGATTGCCTCTTTCTATTTCACCTAGAACAGAAACAGAAACACCAAGATCCTTCGCAAAACTCTCTTGGGTAAAGCCTTTTAACTTTCTAAAAGCGCGAATACGTCTACCCCATTTTTCTGCTTCCATATTCGTACTCCTTCTTTATCTTGTAATTGATCTATGATAGATGAAAGTGGTTCTTCTATAGTAGGAATGCAGATGTTCTTGTTTAGTTCAAATAAAGGAATTAAAACAAAGGCACGTTCATGCATTCTTGGGTGTGGAACAATAAGATGCTCTGCATCAATATTTTCATGATTATAAAGCAAAATGTCAAGGTCTAATGTTCGAGGACCCCATTTCACCTCACGTTTTCGATCAAGAAATATTTCGGTTTCTTGCAACACATTTAATAGTTCAAATGCTGAAAGATCAGTGTTTATCTTAATCACCATATTTAAAAATTCATCTTGATCTTTATAGCCAACTGGATCAGTTTCATAAATTGAGGAAATATCTTCTACATGTATCGAAGGGTGAAGATGCAACTTTCGAATAGCTTTTTTTAAAAATCCTTCACGGTTTCCCATATTTGATCCAAGTGCAACATATGCTTCTACTTTCATGTCCTACCCCTTTTGATTTCAACAGCTACTTCTTTATAATGACCTGGAATTGGCGGATCAGGTTTTATCATTTTTACCGTACAATAGTGAACAATGTTAAAATCCGCTAATATTTCCTTGGCAATTTGTTCAGCAACTGCCTCAACAAGCTTATATGGTTTACCTTCTACAATTTTTTTACAACAATTATAGAGTGATGCATAATTTGCAGTATGCTCTAAATTGTCTGATTCCCCTGCATTTTTCAAATCTAATTCTACAGTTAAATCAACTCTAAATCTTTGACCAAGTTTATTTTCTTCCCTAAGAACACCATGATACCCATAAAACTCCATACCATTTACATGAATTTTATCGATGATCTTGCCCCCCTTTTCCAAGCATTGCATCCATCATTTTAGCCATCCTTGACATCTCTAACACGTCATGAATTCGGATAATTTGGCATCCCTTTTCAATCCCTAAGCAAATGGTTGCACCTGTTCCTTCCAGTCGTTCAGTTGGAGGTAAATCTAAAACATATCCGATAAAAGATTTTCTTGATGTACCTAATAATACAGGATAACCTAACTGAACAAAAGAATCTAAATGTCTCATCACAAGTAAATTATCATCCATCGTTTTTGCAAAACCTACGCCCGGATCTAGAATAATTTTTTCATCCTTTACTCCAGCATCCTTTACAAGCTTAACTGACTCCATTAAATCAACAATCATATCTGGAATTAATTGATCATAGTCACGATTATGTCGGTTATGCATAAGGATAATTGGTACATCATATGTCGCAGCTACTTTACCCATATCAGGATCTGCCTTTGCGCCCCAAATATCATTGATGATTGTTGCACCCGCTTCAATGGCTTGCTTAGCAACCTCAGCTTTATACGTATCAATAGAGATCGGTACATCTATTTCCTTGCAAAGCTTACGAATTACCGGTATGGTCCGTTCTATTTCCTGTTCAACTGATACTGGATCAAACCCAGGCCTTGTTGATTCTCCCCCAATATCAATAATATCAGCACCATTTTTAATCATTTCCTTAGCATGAAAAATAGCCTTATCTATATCGACATACTTACCGCCATCTGAAAAGGAATCAGGTGTTGTATTTAAAATCCCCATTATTTGAGTTTTCCCACTGTAATCAAGGGTATATTTCCCACATTGAATTGTTTGTTGTTTTGTTGCAAATTTCATTTTTTATTCAATCCTTTACAACTGATCTATACTTAATAGTTTCGACCGATAATGGCAATATAACTCACTGATCTTCTGTACAATTATTCCATTATTGCCCTCAAAAACATATTCATCCACTTTCTTTACTGGAACAACCTCTTGAGAAGAATTTGTAATCATTACTTCTGTTGCATCTAATAATTCTTTTTTTGAGTAAAATCCTTCGCGAATTGGAATCCCAAGCTTATCCAAGCATTTTATGACAAATTGTCTAGTAATCCCATTTAATATACCTGTTTCTACTGAAGGGGTGTATACAATACCTTCTTTCACCCAAAAAATATTTGAAACAATCCCTTCTGCAACATACCCTTGTTCAGTTAAAAAGATCCCTTCCATATCCGGAGACTCTCGTAATTCACGCTTCCCTAAAATATTATTTAAATAGTGATGGGATTTTAATCTATGCGTCCCTTCCGGTGTATTTCTACGCAACTGTAAAATTGCAGTACTTTTTTCTGCATTCCGGATTGGGGGTGCCTTACGTAAGAAACAAAGAACAGTAGGATGATTATACGGTTGCAAAAGCTTACCTACCTCGCCATTTCCTGCAGAAATATTTAAACGGACAGTAACATCCTCTTCCTCAAGATGATTTAACCGTAGCAGTTTCTGAAGCATTTCATAAACGTACTCAGTGTCAATCCTATACGAGATTTCTAGCTCGTCCAAGGCATGTTGCAGCCTAGTTAAATGGTCATGGAGAAGAAAAGGGAAAGCTCTATACATCTTGAAGGTTTCAAAGGCTCCTAAGCCATAAAGAAAGCCATGATCAAATGGAGAAATCGTGGCTTCAGTATCTTTAATAAACTTTGAGTTGCAATATATATACACGTTACGAACTCTTTTCTACTAATTTATATTGATTGATAAAGTTCTTTAATAAATCTTTACCAAATGAAGTCATAATTGATTCAGGGTGAAATTGAACACCTTCGATAGGCAAAGTTTTATGACGGATCGCCATAATTTCATTTTCATCTGTCCAAGCTGTTACCTCCAAGCAATCCGGCAATGTCTCATTCTTCACAATTAACGAGTGATAGCGTGTTGCTGTAAAAGGATTGTCCATATCTTTGAATAATGTTTCTCCATTGTGGTTTATCTCTGATGTTTTTCCATGCATTAATCGTTCAGCACGCACAACATCCCCACCAAATACTTGAGCAATGGATTGATGACCGAGACACACGCCAAATATAGGAATTTTTCCAGCAAAATACTCAATTGCTTCCATACTAATCCCTGCTTCATTTGGACTACATGGTCCTGGAGAAATCATTAGAAATTGCGGATTTAGCTCTTCAATTTCCGAAATGGTGATTTCGTCGTTACGTTTTACTATCAACTCTTCTCCAAGTTCACCCAAATATTGCACTAAATTAAACGTAAAAGAATCATAATTATCAATCATTAAAATCACTATACTCACCTCAGCCTAATATTTTCTCTTCTTTACTCAACTCAATTGCTTTAATCATAGCTCTTGCCTTTTTTAAAGACTCTTTATATTCATACTCTGGATTAGAATCAATAACAATACCTGCTCCAGATTGTACATACCCATAACCATCTTTAGCCAGTAACGTACGGATGACGATATTTAGCTCCATGTTTTCATCAAAGCCAATCCAACCTATGGAACCTGTATAAATTCCTCGCCTTGTAGGCTCCAGCTCCTCAATTATTTCCATCGTTCGCACTTTAGGTGCTCCTGTTATTGTACCACCAGGAAAGGTCGCTTTGATAACATCTGCATAATTTGCTTCTTTTTTTAAATTCCCTTTTACATTCGAAACAATATGCATAACATGTGAATATTTCTCAATGACCATAAATTCATCCACATGGACAGATCCATACTCACAAACTCTTCCTAAATCATTTCTCTCTAAATCAACAAGCATGACATGCTCGGCTCTTTCCTTCTCATTTTCAATTAATTCATTTGCAAGTCTTGTATCCTCTTCTTCATTCTTGCCTCTAGATCTTGTCCCAGCAATTGGCCGGGTACTTACAGAGCTACCTTGTTTTTTCACCAATAGCTCGGGTGATCCACTCACAATTTGAAACTCAGGAAAATGCAAATATCCCATATAAGGAGAAGGATTAATCTTTCGCAATACTTCATAGATCTCAAGTGGATAATTACCTTCTAATTGAAAGTGTTGTCTAATAGACAAATTCACTTGAAACACATCACCTTGAGAAATATATTGTTTAATTTTTTCAACTGCTTTCATGAAAGAGGATTTAGAGAAGGTAATTGGTTCTTTCATAGCTGAATTGTGTACTTCTTTTACATGTTTTTGTATATTCGGCCTATTAGTCCAATTTTCCTTCATCTTTTCCAACTTCGCTTTGGCAGCCTGTTCTTCCTGCTTATCATAATAATGTGTGATCAACCAGAGCTTGGATGTGTGATGGTCAAAAACAGCAACATCATCAAAAAGCAAAAAATACAAATCAGGCGTCTCTAAATCATCAACTGCAACACTAGGTAGCTTTTCGAAATACCTAACACAATCATAGCTCATAAAGCCAATCGCACCACCTTGAAAATCTGGTAGGCTTGGATCTGTTATCGTTTGAAATTGACGAAACCAATTTTGAAAAAGATCAAGCGGCTCCCCTTCTAAAACATTCATCCCTTGCTTATCAGTAATGAAAAGCTGATGGTTTTTTCCCTTTACAGTAGCAATCGGTCTTATACCAGCAATACTGTATCTACCACCTCTACCACTTTCCAAAAATGCATGCTGATCTTCATCTCTTGTTAAATACTTATATTGGTCAAAAAAGTTGCCCTTATAATCAAAACTTATGCTTAAAGATGCCCTTCGTTGCTGCATGACAAATCTCTCCTTTAAAACTCTTACTTACATTTTACATAAATGTACGGGAGAAACCATAATGATTTTATTATTTTATTTAAAATGTAAGACCTAGTGCTTTTAGTATGCTGCAATCCTCAATGCATATAATGATATAAAGAAAAGAGGTTGACCTTTTTAGTCAAACCTCTTTTCAAGCTATTTTACGGGTATTAAACCGATATTAATCGAATTGGTATAATGGAGTACTTAAGTAGCGCTCTCCATTACTAGGAAGCACTGCAAGAACCTTCTTACCCTTTCCAAGCTCTTTTGCTACCTTTAACGCAGCAGAAATTGCCGCACCAGATGAAATTCCACCTAGAATGCCTTCTTCCTTAGCTGCTCTTCTAGCTGTTTCAAACGCTTCTTCATTTTTAACAGTAATAACTTCATCATAAATGTTTGTATTTAAAGTATCTGGAACAAATCCTGTACCGATACCTTGGATTTTATGCGGACCAGGTTTTCCACCTGAAAGAATTGCTGAATCTGCAGGTTCTAATCCATAAATTTTTATAGATGGATAGTTCTCCTTAAGAACTGACCCTACTCCTGTAATTGTTCCACCTGTACCAATTCCAGAAACGAAGGCATCTAATTGCTCACCCATTTGTGACACAATTTCCTTACCTGTTGTTAAGCGGTGAATTTCAGGATTTGCTTCATTTTTGAATTGTTGAGGCATAAAGTAGCCGTGCTTTTTTGATAGCTCTTCTGCTTTACGAATCGATCCTGATATACCTTCAGAACCTGGAGTTAAAACAAGTTCAGCTCCATAAGCACGCAACAAGTTTCTACGCTCCATACTCATTGTGTCAGGCATAACGATAATAGCTTTTAGACCTTTAGCAGCTGCTACCATTGCAAGTCCAATACCAGTGTTTCCACTAGTTGGCTCAATGATTGTATCTCCAGCTTTTAAATCGCCGCTTTTCTCAGCAGCCTCAATCATAGCAAGAGCAATACGATCTTTGACACTACTACCTGGATTCATAAATTCAAGCTTCAAGTAAACGTCAGCACTATTGTCATCTACAAGTCTATTTAACTTAACTATTGGTGTTTCCCCGATTAATTCATGTATAGAATTTGCTACGCGTGCCATATTCTTCCTCCTCTATCCCGAGTAAATTTATTGGATTTATATGTAATATAACAATTCTTTTCATAATTGTCAAAACCTTTTATGCTATTTGAACTATTTTTTTACTACTTACTTTCCATAAAACCAAGTAACATTCATTTCTTCCCACAATGGTTCAACTGTCACAGAACCATCCATCTGCTCTAAAGCAATTTGTCTCCGGATTTGTTCCTTTACATCCTCATAGCTGTAGGATTTCCCTTCAAGCCTTTCGTGAAGTAAAATAACTGCATAACCTGTTTCGACTTTGAATGGATCACTCCACTCTCCTTCACTTAACTTAGGCGCTATCTCGAGATACTCATTAGACATAAACTCATTATCTTTCGAAACAAATCCAATATCACCACCTGAATTAGCCGTAAATTCATCTAGTGATTTTTCTAGGGCTAACGCTTCAAAGCTAGAACCACCTTTAAGCTCCTCTACGATTAAGTCTGCTTCATTTTCTGTTTCGACGATTATATGTGATAAATGATAGGATACATCTATATTATATAAATCTTTATTCTCTTCATAAAAAGCCTTCATTTCTTTTTCAGGAATTGTTACATCTCTAGTAAGGATCTCTTCTAACAAGATACTATACCGTATCTGATCTCTCCAAGTGCCTTCATCTAACGAATTATACATTGATTTATAAACAGCTAGCTCTCGTTCAATTACCTCATCAGAAACAGTAATTTTATATTTTTCTGCCAACTCTTCCACTACTCTAATATTAATTAATTCCTTTAACGTTTCCTTCCCAAAACGAGACTCAAGCTCAGCCATCCATTGTTCTCTAGTAATGGAGATTTCCCCAATAGTAGCAATTGTTTCACTTGTTTGGTCATTACTCGAAACAGGAATAACATTTCGCTCTTTTGAAAGAAAATAGCCAACTGTAAAGCAATTTATAATAACCAAACAAAAGATAACACTCCATAACGTTTTTCCACTCAATTTCTCCACTCCTAGTAATTCAACAGACGTTTATTTCGCTTCTTTCTTTAGTTCCTCTAGATCCTCTCTAGTTAGCAAATAGACCTCATTGCAAAAATGACATTGAGCCTCAGCTTGCCCTTCTTCATCAATCATAGATTGAATTTCTTCCTCACCTAAACTTACAACGGCATTCTCAATACGTTCCTTAGAACATTGACATTGAAATTTTACTGGTTGTTTTTCTAAAATTTTAACGTTTCCTTGTCCAAGAACCTCTTCTAAAATTTCCTCTGGAGTTAGCCCTCGTTGGATTAACTTCGAAATAGGATCAATTTTGCTAAGTCTTTCTTCTATTTTTGTAATTGTTTCATCATCTGTCCCAGGAAGTAGCTGAATGATAAATCCACCAGAGGCTAATATCGTATTATCAGGATTTACTAGGACTCCAACACCAACTGATGATGGAATTTGTTCAGATGTAACCAAATAATAAGTGAAATCCTCACCAAGCTCTCCTGATACAATTGGTACTTGCCCAGAGAAATGGTCCTTTAATCCAAGGTCCTTTACAATTGTTAAATTTCCCTCTGTACCTACAGCTCTGGCAACGTCAAGCTTTCCTTTATTATTTAACTCAAAATGGGTTTGAGGATTCGTTACATATCCACGTACTTCTCCTTTAGAGTTACTATCTACTAAAATTGCCCCAATTGGCCCGCCGCCCTCAACTTTTATGGTAAGCTTAGCGTTTCCTTTTAACATAGAACCCATCATGACTCCAGCCGTCATAGCTCGTCCTAAGGCCGCAGATGCAGTTGGCCATGTTTGATGTCTTTTTTGAGCCTCAGAGATTGTCTCAGTTGTCTTTGCTGCATAAGCTCTTACTTGGCCATTATATGCTAATGCCTTTATTAAATAATCCATGGTGTTAGACTCCCTTCGAGTAACGTTTCAATATAAAAATTCAAGTATATACCACTTAATTTCTACTCATAACAGTAGTACTAAGCAGAGCCAAATTTTATAAACTGTGCTCTGTTCCCAATTCCTTTAATGTGTTTCGTTCATAAATTAACTGTAAACCTCTTAGTGTTAAAAATGGGTCAACAATATCAATACAATCTGATTCCCTCGCTATTAATGATGCAAGACCACCTGTTGCAATAACTTTTGGCACTTCCTTTGATTGATCTTTAATTCTTTTAACAATTCCCTCTACTTGTCCAACATATCCATATAAAATTCCAGCTTGCATCGCACTCACAGTATTCTTACCAATAATGTTATTCGGTCTCGTAATTTCTATTCTTGGTAGTTTGGCAGCTCTAGAATAGAGGGCTTCAGTAGAGATATTAATACCAGGCGCAATCGCCCCACCCATATATTGCTTATGTTCATTGATGTAACAATATGTAGTAGCTGTACCAAAATCAACAATAATTAGTGGACTGCCATAATCTTGTATACCAGCAACAGCATTCACGATACGATCGGCTCCAACTTCACGAGGATTTTCGTATTTAATATTCAAGCCTGTCTTTATTCCCGGACCTACAACTAATGGTTTAACATCAAAGTACTTCATGCACATTCTTTCAAGCGCAAACATAATTGGCGGTACAACAGAAGAAATGATAATCCCTTCTATTTGTTTAAAGGGAAGACCTTCGTGTTCAAATAACCCCTTTATTACCATCCCAAACTCATCTTCCGTTTTATTACGGCTTGTTTCTATTCTCCAATGATGCTTTAAAACATCCTGATCATATACCCCTAATACAGTATTAGTATTTCCTACATCCAATACAAGAATCATTAGTATCACCACTTTATAATATTTCTTTTTACTAGTTTACATATTCCTTTTCATTTTATCAAAAAAAAGACCGATGACATATTAGTTTGCCATCGATCTTTCATCTTTATTATGATTTTTCAGAAGGATTATCTTCATCTTTTTTTGTTTGAATATTTACTTTAACATCATCAGATTTTGCATCCTTATTTTCACTATCGTTCACGATTACCGGACGATCAGGAAGCTTCCCATGCTCAACAAGACTTGCTATTTGAGCTGCATCAAGGGTTTCAATTTCTAATAATGTTTGTGCCACCAACTCTAACTTTTCACGATTTTCAGTTAAAATTTGGCGAGCACGCTCATAACTTTCTTTAATAAAGCGTTGAATTTCCATATCAATTTCATGAGCAATTGCATCACTATAGTTTTGCTCATTATGAAGGTCACGTCCTAAAAATACTTGACCTCCTTGTGCTTGACCGAATTGCAACGGACCAAGCTTTTCACTCATACCGTATTCAGTAACCATTTTCCTTGCTATACCTGTTGCTCTTTGGAAGTCATTATGTGCCCCAGTACTAACTTCTCCGAAGACAATTTCTTCTGCAACACGACCACCAAGCAAACCAGTAATTTTATCTAAAAGCTCTGGTTTTGTCATAAAGTATCGATCTTCTTTTGGGAGCATGACAGCATATCCACCAGCTTGACCACGAGGAACAATTGTAACTTTATGTACCATGTCAGCTTCATCAAGCACGACCCCAATAATGGTATGTCCTGCTTCATGATAAGCAACGATATTTCGCTCTTTCTTAGAAATAACACGGCTCTTTTTAGCTGGACCTGCAATAACGCGGTCTGTTGCTTCATCAAGGTCTGTATTATCAATTTTCTTTTTATCTCGTCTGGCAGCAACTAGAGCTGCTTCATTTAAAAGATTTTCTAAATCAGCACCTGAGAAACCTGGAGTACGAGCAGCAATTGCCTTTAAATCGACAGATTCATCAAGTGGTTTATTACGAGAATGTACTTTTAGGACAGCTTCACGGCCTGTAACATCTGGTCGGTCAACAGTAATTTGACGGTCAAAACGTCCAGGACGTAATAATGCTGGGTCAAGAATATCTGGTCTATTAGTTGCTGCAACAATGATAATACCTTCGTTTGCACCAAAACCATCCATTTCAACAAGTAACTGATTTAGTGTTTGTTCACGCTCATCGTGACCTCCACCTAAACCTGCACCACGTTGACGTCCAACGGCATCAATTTCATCAATGAAAATGATACATGGGGCATTCTTTTTCGCATTCTCAAATAAATCACGAACACGGGATGCACCAACACCGACAAACATTTCAACGAAATCAGAACCACTGATTGAGAAGAACGGCACTCCTGCTTCACCGGCAACAGCTCTTGCAAGTAAGGTTTTACCAGTACCTGGAGGTCCAACTAAAAGGACACCCTTTGGAATTCTTGCACCTAACTCTGCAAATTTACGAGGATCTTTTAAGAATTCGACTACCTCAACAAGCTCTTGCTTTTCTTCATCTGCACCAGCTACATCTTTAAACCTAACCTTCTTCTTTTCTTCGCTGTATAACTTAGCTTTACTTTTACCAAAATTCATTACACGACTACCGCCGCCTTGAGCTTGGTTAAGCAAGAAGAAGAATAAAATAAAGATAATAATGAATGGGATAATGGATGTGAAAAAAGTAACCCATCCACTTGTTTCCTCAGCAGGAGCAACATCAAGTTCTTTGACGTTATTTGCCTCAGCTGCTTTGTCAACTCGATCTAGCCCTTGTTCTGTTGGTATATATGTTAAAAAGGTTTCGTCTTCGTCATAGCCCTTCATTTTACCTCTAACCTCAAATACACCACGAACCGGCTGTACCGTCATCTCTGTTACATTCCCATTATTTAAGTCAGAAATGAAAGTATTATACGTTATTTGTTCCGTTTTAGGATTAGCACCAGTAAAGAAGCTTACAACCCCAATAATGACTAGAAATATTAATAAATAAAATATGGTATTACGGAAGATCCGATTCATTCCTTACCTCCTCCCACAGTAGACACGACTATATTAAATAGTATCATAGAAAATCATGGTAACACAACAATTTAGACTACAATGAACCTGTGTTTCAATTAATTGATATTATTGATAAATTTCAGGCTTTAAAACTCCGATATAAGGAAGATTTCGATATTTCTCAATATAATCAAGTCCATAGCCAACAACAAATGCGTCTGGAACAGCAAACCCTACATAATCAGCCTCAATATCCGCTTTTCTACCAGTTGGTTTATCAAGCAAAGTCACAATTTTAATTGATTTTGCTTTGCGATAGCGAAACAACTTAACTAAATAGCTTAAAGTTAAACCACTATCAATAATATCTTCAATAATTAAGATATCTCTTCCTTCAACAGAAGTATCTAAATCCTTAATGATCTTTACTTCTCCGGATGATACCGTGGATGTGCCATAGCTTGAAACATCCATAAAGTCCATTTCCAAATATGTATCAATATTCTTTAAAAGATCACCCATAAAAGGCATTGCGCCCTTTAGTACACCTATAGCAAGTGGAAAGCGATCATTATACTCTTCAGTTAGGGCCTTTCCTAACTCCTTCACCTTAGCTTGAATTTGTTCTTCAGTTACTAAAATTTCTTCAATATCTTGTCTCATAAAAGTGTGCCCCCTAGAAGATCATAGCTCCTTATAATGTAATACTACGTATTCATCCACGCTTCCATTTTCAGCTTCAAAAATTGATTTTTTTAAGCCTGGTAACCAAAGGATGTTCCCATCTCCATCTTCTACTATCGGCCATGAATATCGGCTTTGTAATGGTACTTTCTCATCAATAAATATATCTTTTACCTTTTTCCGACCGTTCATGCCCTTCAATTTGATTTTATCTCCCTGTTCTCTTGTTCGAACAATAAGCGGTCCAACTAACGTTTTGGGATTTAAAAGGAATGATTTATTTCCTATAGACTCAATAGAATCATTCTTTATTAATTCACACGTTATTTTATACCCATTTGGAAGTATGATAACGGAAGGGATTTCAAGATCAAAACAGTATTTCTTTACTTCATCTTGTTCAAAAGTAAACAAACAATTTTGATATGATTTAATCACTTTTAGACCGCCTGGGTAATTAAGTGAACCTGAAGGGTGATCTTGAGAGAGTAACGTCAGTAAACTCTCAATATGTATTGAAGATAGTGAAGTTGGAATATTTCCGTATAGATAGTTTAATATTAGTTGAATCCCTCTTCTTTGTAAAGGCAAAGGTAGGCTTTTAAACCTATCAATGTCTATCTCGACAGCTGACGTTTCTTTTCTTTTCAATACTGTATTCATATGTTCCTTCGTTAATACCTGTAAATACGTTTCATCCTCTAATAAGGTTTCACTAAAATACTGAAATCTTTCATGCACCAATGGGTTTTCTTTTTTCAGAAAGGGTAGCACATATTTTCTAAAGCGATTTCTAGTATAAACTGTCTTTTCATTACTCGGGTCAAACCTTGGCATTAATTGTTGATCCCTACAATACGTAAGGATATGTTCTTTTGTATACCCAAGCAAAGGCCTTATGATGTATCCATTATGAAATTTACGTTTTAACTGAATACCTGCAAGTGCCTTTCCTGTACTACCTCTTACCATCCTCATTAAGATCGTTTCGATTTGGTCATCACCGTGATGACCAAGTGCTAAGGAACTTGACTCATACTTATCTAAAACCTCTTTAAAAAAATCATATCTACACTCTCTCGAAGCTACTTGAGAACTTAAATTATGCTTAGTAGCGTACGCAGTTACATCAATTTGCTTTGCTTCACATGTTATTTGATGTTCTCTACAGAAATCGAGCACAAACAGCATTTCCTCTTCTGATTGTACACCTCTAAACATGTGATCAACATGTGCAGCAACTAGCTTTAGGTTCCACTTCTCCTTTATTTTAACTAGTAAATGGAGCAATGCTAAAGAATCTGGTCCTCCCGAAACACCAACAATAACTGTTGAATCCTTTTCAAATAATTGGTGCTTTTGAATAAGGGTATAAAATTTTTCCACCTTTTCTTCCCTCTTTTGCACAAAATCCCTTTTTTATTCACTCTCTATCCTACCATTATTTCTAAAGTAACAACAAAGGAGAAGAATGCGTTCACATATTCATCATATTTATTGAACAAATTTACAGCCATTTCTACATTAAATAGTGATAAGCATATAATGAATAAATGATAAATACTCCTAAAATAATAATAATTGTTTCAAGAAAACCACTCGTTTTTTTTCTCCTTTTTGTTTGCTTTGCCTGTTTTCTTGTTTGGTTAGCTTGAGGGTTTGCGCTTTTTGGTGACTGACTCTTTGCCTTGTTAGGTGTAGCTACTTGGGTTTTATAAGTTTTTGTTCTTGGTTTTACTTTGCTAGTTTCTACAGAAAGCAGATGAACAAAGTCTGTTTTCATTTCTAATGCACTTGTATATTTCCCTAAAAGTGCTTTTTGTAAAACTTGCTTATGTTTAAGCAAGTATGGATGTTGCTCAATTCGTTCAAATAATTGAGATTCCCCATCCACATCTACCTTTTTTGTAAAGCGTTTAGGAAATGATGCATTTATAAGGACCATCGCTACTGAAAAAAGATCGTAAGACGGCTCAGCTTTCCGCGTACCTAACCCCCAATATCCTCGGTCAAAAAACTCTGTGAACTCTTTAATTGATCTTCCTTGCTGTGTCGTACCACCAACATCGATACATCTTATTTTTGGGGGCGGGCCTGAAATTAATAAGTTTTCTGGCTTCAAGTCACCAAAAACCCACCCTTGTTGATGAAGCTTTTCTAGATTAGATAGTAACTGAAGGACCAACACATCTGCCCACACTATTCCTCGTTCTTGAATAAATTCGAGGAAGTTATTACCTTGTACATATTCCATCACATAAAAAGGAAGAATTTTTTGCGAATCTACCTTCCAATCATCTACATCAAGCAAAGAAGGTCCAAGCGAAGTACCTTGGACCTTAGAAAAACGCTTAAGCACATTTACCTCTGAAGTAATCGCCATACTATTTTCACTCAGCTTTAGAGCGACTTTCTTATTTTTACTATCAGCTAAGTATACGTTGCCTGTTGCACCTTTTCCAAGTAGCCTTAAAACGGTGTAATTCTCACCGTTCCACTTACCCCGTACTACAGTACCCGAAGAAAGATTACATACCTGATTCATCGTAGTATTCTTCTTCACTTCTTAATAAATTTCTTAGGGAACGCATCTTCTTAAAATGTTGGATTGCATCTCTTATTGCTGGACCAGTAGGTGTAATACCTCCTGTTGAAAGCTTCGGAAAAATGGACGATAGTGATTCAAGCTTAGGAGTCCAATCAAGGACCTGTTCTACCTCATCCTTTTTCCCAGGAAATACTGATACTGAATATTGATTTTCTCCAATTCTTGAATTAAGGCTAATTGAAAGGTCTAGAAGTGCTTCCTTTACTGTGGGAAGCTTCGGTTTCATACTTGCACTTGTATCAACTAATACAAGGATTTCTAAACTCACAGTTTCCCCTAGTTCATCTACAACCTCCATTACCTCTCCTCTTTTTTCAGGTGGTAACTCTTCCATTGATGTATGCTTCCCAAGAATTTGCTGGAGCTCCTTATTCACAACTCCTTGAAGTGTTTGTGTCATAGCCTTTCTTGTTACCATTTGTACAGTTTGAGATAACTGATGCGCATATACAATTTGGTGAACGCCACCACCTGACATTGCAATTCCTTCGATTTCCTGTATCGCCTTTTGGTCGATTACGTTCTCTTCTATGACACCAATTACATTTATTGTTATCCCTTGTTCCTGAGCTAATGCAGCCATTGCGATTGGATCTTCCCCATGATTTGAGCAACCGTCAGTAATTAATAAAATTTGCTTTAAATGACCCTTTGCCATATACACCCTCCTAGAGAGACGTCTAATTTTTCAAATTCAATATTCACACGTGACTTAAAAAGATTTGAATTTTCATATTAGTATCATCCTCGCCAGAAGGTAGGGTTTTTATACTCTAGTTTATTCTTAACCTATTTTTTTCTTCGTTACAGGAATACTAGCCCATTTCGGGGTATTGTGCTCAATAGATGACACAACCACCGTCATATCGTCTTCGATTTTCCCAGATCTTGTTCTGATAACTTCTTCCATAATGAGATCTGCAACCTCCTGAGGATCAGTTGTCTTAATCTCATTAATTTTCCGCTTCATCCATAAGTCATAATTCTCAACATGTTTCGGTCCCTCAAAAATACCATCACTCATCATGATAAGAAGATCTCCCGCTTTTAGCTTTTCACCCACAACATCCACGTCAAATTCATCAATAATCCCCATTGGTAGATTACTAGCCTGAATTTGAATTATTTTATCTCCCCTTTTTACAAAGCTTGGAGTGGATCCAATTTTCAAAAATTTACTACTTCCATCTTGAAGATCCACAATTGCGAGATCAAGTGTGGAGAAAATTTCATCTGTCGTCCTAAGAGATAGAATCGAATTAATCGTTTTAATCGCAACTTTTTCTTCGATCCCCGATTGTAAAATCTTTTGCAGAAGCTTAATTGTTTCATTACTTTCAAAATGGGCTCTTACACCATTCCCCATCCCGTCACTAATCGCAACAGCGTATTTCCCCACCCCTAAATCAATCATAGAATAGCTGTCACCAGATACTAGGCCACCACCTTTTGCTGCATGTGCTACACCAGTTTCAATTCTAAATTTTTTAGCCGATCCAAATGATACATGACAAAACCCATTAGGATAATTAGCACATTCCTCACTTTTCACAATAACAGACTCCTCTAAAATATCAGACAACATCGGTGCAATAATTTTTTCACATTCTCCATGACCATTACAGAATGGAATACTCATTTCAATATCTACATTACCTTGATCTAGGCTATATATATCTACATTTATAATTTCAATTCCGAAGTTTTGTAATGCATCTAGAATTTGTTCTTCCTGTACAAAGTGATTTTCTCGTTCTCTTTTAATTTCCTTCGAAAGATTCTCCATAACATGAGAGACACCCAATAATTGTTCTGCAACCAATCGTCTACTTTCTTGAACTTCTTTTTTAAGCTTTTGATTCGCTTGAAAATAATTAATTTCCTGCTCTATCGCCTCTTCTACTTTATTTGCCTTTGAACAGTGACGCGCAAATTCTTTTTTTACTTTAAGATTGTTTTGGTAAGTATGTTGTTTTGTTTCATGCATAATTGTCTGCATATAATCATAGGTTTTATCAAAGTTATCAACCCAGCACTTCTCTTTCTTAAAACAATGCTGACAGGTACTTTCAGTTATACTACTTAGAAATAAATCAGTTTCCCTTTGTTCATCATCCGTTTCTTCTTTATCATAAAAAGTCGCAAAACTCTCAGATAATGCATGAAAAACTTGAGAAAATTGATCAACACGGTGAGCTGTAACATCACGTATTTTCCGAACATATTGCTGTTGTTCCTGGGCATGTTCATTCGTACCAGGTATATGTCTCGCAAGTCTCCCTGTTATTGCTTTCGGTGTAACCAGGAATAATAAAATAGCGATCATCGACTCAAGTAAAGTAGTCATTAAGTCCGCTGAGCCTTGTCCATATAATGAAATCAGTACTGAGCCAATTAGCAGTCCAATAGCCGTTCCTATCTTTTGTCCTTCACGCAAAAGGCCACCTAATAAACCTGAGAAAGCCAGTAGACTCATATGATATAAATTCCCTACATTAGCTAAGCTTAAAATCAATCCAGTAACGACCCCTACTGTACTCCCTATACTTGAGCCTCCTATGAATGCAAACAAGAGAACAATATATCGAGAAAATATATGCTCCGCCTGGAGATTTTGATAAGAAACCCCAACAAGACCTGTCATTACGGATGCTAGTAAAATCATGATGCAAATAATTTCTTCAACCTTTAGTGATTGCTTGTACTTTCGAGCTGATATGAGTGGAATACTTTGAAGAAAAATTAACGTTAATATAAATGATAAACCAGATTCAACTCCTGCCATCATATAATCATATAATGTCAATGAGGATTTCATCGCAAAGGAATAGACAATCCTTGTTATTGCCACAGTCCCAAAGATAATAAAAGGGAGAATTTTCAATTGATCTTTAAACACATATACCGATAGTCTCTTGATTACAAGAAAGCCTATTATTGACATCACAATTATTAAGGAAACCTCTAAGGAAACTGTAGATCCACCAGCAATTAACGATAGACCTGCTAAAAGTGCTTTATCCTTTTTCATGAGTAAGACTGCTCCGAAGAATGGTAATGCGAATGGCAATACTTCCGATAAAATAATAGCTCGTCCTAATAAAAACCCAATCAAAACATACACAAGTCCTTTATGTAAGAGGAAGACCTGTAGTTTAGAAGAAAATCGATGAAAGAATCGATTGACCACTTGATGGGTTTTTGCCATGCCCAAATCCGAAATCGGCTCCATTAACCTTCTTTCCACTTTTTCCATCGTTCATTCCCCCACTAGTTCATTGTTGCTTGTAATTATATCGAAGGTTTGAACAAGATTTTGTCAAATGAAGGTAGTATATTCCAAAAACAGTTCGACTGTTTTTGAAAAATGCGACAAATATCCAAGAGTTTTGAAGTTTTTTATTATGTCTTTCGTCAAAAAGTTATGAATCAAGTGTTAGCTAGTTAGGATTATGTAAGTTAAAGGGGAAAACAAAAAAAGTTGCTAGCATTAGCAACTTTTTGTATGACCCGTACGGGATTCGAACCCGTGTTACCGCCGTGAAAGGGCGGTGTCTTAACCGCTTGACCAACGGGCCGTTTTAATTATTAGAGATTTGATACGAGATGTCAGAGTTTTTTGTATGACATACATTCATCTAACTTTCAGCATCAAATTTCTATTTCTAGAATGGTAGCGGCGGAGGGAGTCGAACCCACGACCTCACGGGTATGAACCGTACGCTCTAGCCAGCTGAGCTACACCGCCATAACATATCTCATCGTCCTCTTCTGAGGCACAAGATATATAATACAATTGAATTCAAAATTCGTCAATACAAAAATTATTTTTTAGGATTTTCAATAAGAAAAACGCAAGCGCCTTGATCAGACTAAGGCAGGCATAAGACGCTCAGGAATAGAAGACGTTCTTTGTCTTCAATTTCTGAGTGGCTTATGACCTCGAGGGGCTATTCGCTGGAACTGGATGTCATAAGCTTATCCAAAGTTCAAAATTTTTAAATTTCCTAACCGATAAAAAAGAGGCTGGGACAAAACCCACCTCTTAGATGAAAAAGCCGGTGAAATTTTACGACGAGTAAAATTTCACCGGCTTTGATTATTTTTTGAATAAAAAATAAGGACCACTTCTGATAAAATAAAGTTACCACACAAAATTTCATCCGAAAGAAGGGTCCTTATGTTTAAAAATTATACCATGAATCAATTAGTTTTGCCTTTAGATTTAGAAGTAAAATTACAAAATAATGATATCGCCTTCCATGTCCATCATTTAGTTGAAAGTATCCCTCATGAAGCGTTCGAACCATTTCTTCGAAATGAGGGTTGTCCTGCCTATCATCCACGCATGATGCTTAAAATTATCTTATGTGCCTACACACAATCTGTCTTTTCAGGGCGCAAAATTGAAGCTTTATTAAATGATAGTATCCGTATGATGTGGTTAGCTCAAGGGTATGAACCAAGCTACCGTACAATCAACCGATTCCGTGTGCAACCTGAAGTGAAAGAAATAATTCGCCAATGTTTCGTCCAATTCCGTTGCCGATTAATCGAAGAAAAACTTATCGATCAAGAAGCGATTTTTATTGATGGTACAAAGATTGAAGCGAATGCGAATAAATTTACGTTTGTCTGGAAGAAATCAATTGAGAAATATCATCAAAGTTTAATTGAAAAGTCAAACCAGCTATACAATGAGCTACTTGAGAACGAAATCATACCTGAAATTGAGCGTGAAAGCGATGAGCAGTTATCATTAGAAGAGCTCACTCAATTGGTTCAAAAAGTGGACAATGTCGTAACCGCGTATGATAAACAAATTGAAGTATCATCAGACGTGACAGAACGAAAAGCCTTAAGAAATGAACGCAAATACCCGAAACAAGTCCGTAAACAGTTGATTGATTTTGTCTTACGAAAACAGAAATACCAACAAGACTTTGAAATCTTTGGCACGCGGAATAGCTATTCTAAAACAGATCCGGATGCAACATTTATGCGAATGAAAGATGATCATATGCAAAATGGACAATTGAAAGCTGGTTACAATGTACAAATCGCAACGGAAGGTCAATACTCGCTTGCCTATAGTTTATTTTCTAACCCAACAGATACGCGTACGTTAATTCCATTTCTAGATGAGATCGAGCAGCATTATTTCGAGTTACCGAAACATCTTGTCGCAGATGCAGGTTATGGTAGTGAACAAAACTTTAATGATATCCTTTCGAACAGAAAACGAGAAGCACTTATTACCTATAACATGTATTTGAAGGAACAAAAGAAAAAGTACAAACAAAACAAATTTAATCCCGACAACTGGCAGTATGATGAAGAAACAGATACATATACATGCCCTAATCAGAAACGTCTTGAATTTCAATATCATTCTGTCCGTAATGACCGTACAGGTTTCCAACGGAATTTCAAAATCTACGAGTGCGAAGACTGTTCGGGATGCCCCTTCCGTTCATCATGTACAAAAGCAAAAGAAGGCAATAATCGAAAACTAATGGTGAATGAAAAATGGGAACAGCAAAAAGAATATGTAAGAGTGAAGCTTTCAGAAGAGGAAACGAGTGCCATCTATCGAAAACGCAAAATCGATGTGGAACCAGTTTTTGGATTCTTGAAGGCTAATTTGCGTTTCACTCGATTTTCTGTCCGAGGAAAATCGAGGGTAGAAAACGAAATGGGCCTTGCGTTAATGGCAGTGAATTTAAGAAAATTCACTGCCAGAAACTAAGGTAATAGAGGAATTTATACACAAAAATAGAGAAAGGTGAATTTGAGTACCCTCAAATTCACCTTTCTCATATCTGAAGCTAGTTATGTCCCAGCCTCTTTTACGCAAAATGTATATGAAAGCAGCAAGCTTAACCTCTTCTAGCTCCACGACCACCGCGTTTAGATTCAGTATTGCGCTTCAATGAAGACAAACGATCTTCACTATCTTTTAAGAAACGACTCATTTTTTGTTCAAAGTTTTCTTTGTTATTACTACGGAAATCATTTCCTCTTTGTCTTGGGCGATCTGAATTCCTCGGACGATCCGTGTTTCTTGGACGTTCTGGACGTTCTGAACGCTCAGGGCGCTCTGGACGATCTATTGCTTTTTTAATAGATAGACCAATTTTACCATCGTTCTCAACATTAATAACCTTTACTGTAACCTCGTCTCCGACTTTTAAGTGATCATTAATATCCTTCACATAATTATCGGCAACTTCACTGATGTGTACGAGTCCTGTTGAACCTCCTGGTAGCTCCACAAACGCTCCAAAATTAGTAATTCCCGTCACTTTACCCTGTAACTTGCTGCCAACTTCAATCGACATAAAAATAATGCTCCTCCTTAAACAGATAAAAAATCATTCGAATCTTTATTATATTATACATAAATAAAAAATCGAGTGTCAACAAGGCTAATCTTTTATATTAAAGATGATCTCATCATCATCCGATAAGAAATAGTCTCTTCTTGCAATCTTAGCAATATACTCATCATCATTAAGCTTAACGATCTCTTCTCTTAATATTTTTTCTTCTTTTTCTAATCCGGTCAGTTGTTTTTCAAGATTTTTTAATTCTTCACGCTTTTCCTCTATCGCACTTGATTGGTTGAAAATGGTGGTTACCATAATAACAGAGGAAATAATCACCAAGAGTCCGATCATTACTAACCTTCTAAACAAGCCTCTTTTACGCCTTTTTGAAAGCTGTAGTTGTCTCTCCTGCTGCTGCATATATTGTGATTGTAATTCCGTAATTTTTCTTGATCTTTCGAGACTCATACATACCCTCCTTACTTCTTCTTTATCCGTAGCCACCACGCTTTTATTTTACTAGCTATATTCTTGATTTTTTTACTGAATCCTGCTAAACGCACAATATTTTTTGTAAGAAAGTTCCTAATTGTAAACGGGACAAGCTTCCATAAAATCCGTACAAGAAATCTAACTGGTGCTAATAAAATTTTAACCAAAGAATATAGAATTTGAAAAGCCCATTTTGTTATTCTCCATAAAAAATTTAATGTACCTAGTATAACTACAATGATTAACTGCACTAGACCTACAATTGGTTTCACGAATAAAATATGACAAACCTTTAGCATAAAGCGATAGATGCTGAGGCTTGTCTGAATTAATCGTTCAAGGACACGTATATAAATTCCTTTAAGGAGACTTTGGTAGGCTGCATATCCACATAAAACAGCTAGGAAGATGTAAATTCGTAGTTCTCCTTCATTCACGAGCAGCAATAGATAGAAAAGGATAAGTCCTTGAACAACCCAAAACATAAAGTCATTGATAAAGATCACCCATCTAGCTCTCAATGGTCGCTTTAAAAAGCGACCATATGTATCGAGAGCTACACCGATCCAGCCTCCCATACCGACCATTGCTAACATTGTGTAAAACTGTGTGGTTAGCGTCATTTAAATAACTTGCTAAAGAGCCCTTTAGCTTTCTCCCCATGCTGTTCATCTAAGTAAATAAGATCAAAAATTCTGCTTCCTTTTATTGAAACAATTCCTTTATCTACATCAAGGTTTTTCATCTGAAGATTTTGACCACGAATAGCTAAAGCTCCCATAACTGTATCTAGTAGAAACTCCTCACTATCAAAGCTTTCTACTTGTTTTACGCCCGTGATCTCTAACATTTTTCTTCCCCTCATGATTACATCATGCTCTTGAATTGTACCTTTATGGACAGACGAATTGTTATCATAGTATTGATTCATGTTTTACCCCCGCATTCTAATAAAGGATTTTCCTCTACATTTGTATGTAAAAAGAATGCGGTTTAGAACAAGCTATACAGAAAAGCGCAAGTGCCTTGGTCAGTCCCTCGAGTCATAAGACAATCCATAATAGAAGGCGTTCTTTGCCTTCAATTATGGATTGGCTTATGACTCGAGGGACTAGGCGCTGGAGCTGGACACTTAGAAAAGCGGAAGTGCCTTGGTCAGCCCCGACAAGCACAAGACGATCAGGAATAAAAGGTGTTCTTTACCTTCAATTCCTGATTGGCTTGTGACCTCGAGGGACTAGGCACTGGAGCTGGACACTTAGAAAAGCGGAGGCGCCTTACTCTTGATTTACCCTCTCTTCCTTAACGACTCGGTAAAGCTCGGATGCTTCTTCTTTTCTTGTTGTTTCCTTCAAGTCAATAATTTCAACTGTCATTAGTCTTTGACCAAATCGAATTAAGAGCTCATCACCAATTTTCACATTTGAACTAGCTTTACCTGGTATGCCATTAATTGAAATTCTCCCTTGATCTGCAATTTCTTTTGCTAACGTTCTTCTTTTAATTATTCTTGATACTTTTAAAAATTTGTCTAGTCTCATACTTATCCCTCTTTATCCTAGTTTCTTTGCTTCATTCCAATATTTATCCATTTCTTCTAAGGACATGTTTTTTAACTCTATTTGATTTTCAGTCGCTTTTTTTTCTATGTAACGAAAGCGATCGTAAAACTTATTATTAGTTGAAGATAAAGCTTCTTCCGGTTCGATTTTGTAATGCCTTGCCACATTTACGAACGCAAATAGAATGTCACCAAATTCCTTCATCATTAAGAGCTCGTCTCTATTTAAATTAAGTTCTTCTTCAAATTCACTTATTTCTTCTTTTACCTTTTCCCAAGCACCATGAGTAGTAGGCCAATCAAAACCAACCTTTGCAGCCTTTTTCTGCAAGTGATAGGCTTTAGAAAGTGCTGGGAGAGCTGTTGAAACAGAATCAAGAATTGACTCTTCATCTGTAGTATCCTTTTCTTTGCGCTTAATAGCATCCCAATTCATTAAAACCTCATCACTGTCTTGAACAATCGTTTCCCCAAAAACATGTGGATGTCTACGGACCATTTTATCTGAAATTCCTTTAATCACGTCATTAATTGAGAACATCCCATCATCTTCCCCAATTTGAGCATGAAGAACAACTTGTAAAAGGACATCACCTAATTCTTCAACTATATGGTCAATATCCTCCTTCTCAATTGCCTCAAGTAATTCATAGCACTCCTCAATTAGATACTTTTTTAATGAATGATGTGTTTGCTCTTTATCCCACGGGCATCCATTTGGTCCACGTAACTGAGCAATAATTTGACGTAAGGATGTAAATTGATGGTGTAACATTTCTACATTTTTAACTGGCGGTATGTAAACACTTGTTAAATTATTTACACTTGTTTCACGGTCAAGTTCATAAAGCGCAACCTCTTTAATGATCTGTTGACTACTTCCTGCTGCCGTTACTACCACAACTTTATAATCATCAGGAAGTTGCTCCATTAACGTTAGCTTTACTTCTGATGCTACCATTTGATCATAGACCTGCGTAATGATAACATGCCCGTTTAATTGAAGTTGGTCACTTTTTAATGTTAATGCATCAACAAGTTGAAATCCTTCAATTGGGTCAATTTCTAATACCTGAAATGTCGAGTCCAGAAAGCTCTGCCCTCCTTGTACAACAATTGTATAACCCCGCTCTCTTCCCTCAGTCAGTAGAAGCTGTACAGTTTTCTCTGCTACAAGTGGGTGACCTGGTACGGCATAAACAATGTCAGTTTCGGCAGCCTTAGTTAATAAAACTTCGACAATTTTCCTATACACTTCACCAAAATCATCATTCTCTTCATAAATAAAATCAAAAGCTTCATAGGTTATTTCACTATTTAATTCATCAATAATCGGGTGCTCTTTTGTTCGCAAAAATAAATGTTCACTTTTCGTAATCAATTGATATACACCAAAAGGTAATTGGTTTAAGTCACCTGCACCTAAACCAACAATTGTGATTTGTTTAGCCATTTATGATCCTCATTTCTATCATTTTACAAGTTTTTTTACTATCGGAATGTATTGAAGCTCATCACGTGAAAATACGTTTAGTTTTAATATAGCCCATCCATAAAAACCTCCGCCAACCAGTACCCCACTAAAAGATACAACGCTTGCATATAGACGAGTATCCAAGTCAATAAACAAACCTGTAACCATTATAAACATTATTAATATACTGATCATCAAAATGGTTGCGAGACTTATCTTAAACAAACTCTTACCTTGCTTAAATGTATAGCCCTTTACTATCATAAACAAAATAGTTATTAACGCAATTAAACTATAAGAAAACACCGTCGAAATGGCAGCTCCCACTACACCATACTTTGGTACTAGCCAGATATTCATCAAATATTTAACCCCCACACCCACTAAAACGGACAGAGCTGGTAAAAAGGTATAACCTAGCCCCTGTAGAATAGCAAACATTGTTAAGCATAATGAAGTAAACAATATCGATGCACTTAAGATCATTAATACGAAAGAACCCGAGGCATTTGTAAAAAGCATAACATTCGTTGGTTTCATGATTGCGATTAGCCCTGCTGATGCACCTGCACCAATGACAATACAAATTTTTAAAGAAAGATTTAGCTTATCTTGAATTAATTTAAAATTATTTTGAGCCTTTGCACTTGCAATAAGAGGAACAAGTGACAATGCTAAAGACGTAGCAACAACAGTTCCTAATTGAATAAGAGGTTGTCCACGATCATATACTCCCTTAGTTTCTTTCGCTAAAACCTCTCCCATTCCTTCTCCGATTAAAAGAGAATATAGATTGAGTGCATCAATGAGTTGAATAAAAATAAGCAGTAAGCTACTTAAACCGATTGTTAAACTATACTTTATTAAGGAGGCTAGGATTTTCAATGTGTGAATAGGTGCTGAAATATTCCATCTCATTAGCTCCTGCTGTTCTTTTCTCCAAAAAATTAGCAACATCATGAAGGCCGCGAGACTCCCAACAATTGATCCTACTAACGCTCCAAAACCCGCTTCATAAAGATTATAGCCAGCCCTTATCATTAAATAAGAGCTTATTAAAATACACGATACCCTAATTCCTTGCTCAATAACCTGTGAAACTGCAGTTGGATGCATATTTTGCTCTGACTGAAAGTACCCTCTGAATAACGAGACGAAAGGTACAATAATAAATGAAATTGATGTTACTTTAATGAGCGCCGTTAAGTGTGAATCCCCCATAATAGCAGCTATTTCATCAGAAGATATGTATAAAAAGATAGATAAAATAAGACCAAATACTGTTAAATATAAAAAGGTTATTGTCATAATTTTCGATCGGATTTGCACAGACTTTCCATATCCATAATCTGTCATTACCTTCGAGATCAATACTGGAAATCCTGAGGTTGCTAAGATCACACTCATACCATAAAAGGGGTAAACTTGTTGGTAAATATAAAAGCCGATATCTCCTACTATATTTTGATATGGAACACGATATGCAGCGCTTAATATTTTTGTAATTAATCCCGCAATCGTTAGGACAACTGCACCCTGCATAGCCAGATTAATACTATTCTTTTGGACGTTCATGTCCATCTCCTCTCAAAAATCCTTTAGCAGTATTATATAAAAGTGGAAGCGCCTTGAACAGACTTATGACCTAAGAGGGTCTAGGCGCTGGAGCTAGACACCAAAACTAAGTAAGAAAAATTATAAATTCAGTTACGTTAAAAAAGGGTAGCGAATTCGCTACCCTTTTTAATTTAAGGATCACTGTTCCATTTGACGGGCTAAAAATCCTGAAGCTGTCTCGACAGCCTTATGTTCAACTTCTCCAATCGACTGTTCTCTGGAAAAGATAATAACAGCGCCAATTGGATCACCGTTTGCGACAATCGGGCCAATGGTATATGATTTAATCTCTTCACTCACTCCATCGATAATCTGAGTTTCGCCACCATCTGTTTGCAAAACAGAACTTCTATCTTCCATTACCTTCTCGACAATCTCACCTATGTTCTTATTAAGGTAATCCTTTTTAGAACCACCAGATACAGCAATAAATGTATCTCTATCACAGATTAAAACTGGATGACCTAAACTATCGTAAAGGGCATCTGCGTATTCCTTAGAAAAGTCGCTTAGTTCGCTAATAGGTGAATATTTTTTTAATATTACCTCACCATCTCGATCCACAAAAATCTCTAGAGGATCCCCTTCACGAATTCGAAGTGTTCTCCGAATTTCCTTTGGAATAACTACGCGACCTAAATCATCAATGCGACGAACAATACCAGTTGCTTTCATCTTATGTTGCCTCACTTTCATCGGATGATAGGAAAAAAGATGATTGTTTTATTTCCTGTTCATTGGCAAATTGAGTTGTAATCAACTCTTACCTTCTGATTAAATGTTTTTATTAAAAAACTTTCTGACAGGAGCTTGCTTTTTATGTAACAATCACCATTTGTTGAAATTAGTATCCTTCACAAGAGATGTAATATACATCATGAAAGTGATTTTTTAACATTTTAAATGAAGCAGCAACTAATAAGCCTTTCCTTAAACTATTCCTACTAAACCTTAATTTAGGGTCATTTCCTCTTTTTTCACTTGTGCTAAGCCATTAAGTAACTCATTAATAATATCTAACCATTTTGGGACAGCCAGTCCTTTTGTAGCAATAGTTAGCTTCAGTCTGCTACCATCCATACCTAGTCCTACGACTCGGTTATATCTATTGCTTAATTCAAAAAGCCTATGACCATCAATTTTATTACTTGCTCCCTCTTCGATCAGTATATTAATTACATCTTTATCTTGCTTAATAAGCTCCACTCTTTCTTGAATAGCAAATACCTTTATTCGTGCTATTTGGAACAAGTAAGAAACCTCAACTGGATATTCTCCGAATCTGTCAATGATTTCTTCTTGTAGTTCTTCTAATTCTTCAAGCGATGTAATAGCTCTAAAACGCTTATACATATCAATTTTTTGACGACCATCTGTAATATACTCTTGTGGTAAATAAGCATCCACCTGCAGGTCAATTTCAACCTCGATTGCTTTTTCTTTTGTTGGATCTGTTTGCCTTTCTTCAATTGCTTCTTTTAGCATTTGTGAATAAAGGTCAAATCCAACTGAATCGATAAACCCGTGCTGTTGGGCTCCTAACAAATTACCCGCACCCCTAATTGATAGATCACGCATCGCAATTTTAAATCCCGAGCCCAATTCTGTAAATTCTTTAATAGCTTGAAGCCTTTTTTCAGCTACTTCTGTTAGAACCTTATCTTTTCTATGTGTGAAATAAGCATAAGCAACACGATTTGAACGCCCAACCCTACCTCTGAGCTGATAAAGCTGTGATAAACCCATCTTATCTGCATCATTTACAATTAATGTATTTACATTTGGAATATCTACACCAGTCTCAATAATTGTCGTACTGACGAGAACATCAAACTCACCTTCAAGGAAATTGAGCATAACAGATTCTAGTTCATTTTCTGTCATTTTACCATGGGCATATGTAACCCTAGCATCAGGTACAAGCATAGAAATTTCTTCTGCCTTTCTTTCAATATCCTCAACCCTGTTATATAAAAAGAAAACTTGACCGCCACGTGCCATTTCTCGTTCAATTGATTCTCTTACAAGAGCACCATTGTATTCAACAACATATGTTTGCACTGGAAAACGATTTTCAGGCGGTGTTTCAATAACAGATAAATCTCGAACCCCTAGCATTGACATATGTAAAGTTCTAGGAATTGGAGTAGCGGTTAATGTTAGTACATCAACATTTGACTTTAACTGCTTTATCTTCTCTTTGTGTGTTACACCAAAACGTTGCTCTTCATCTATTATAAGTAAACCTAAATCTTTATATAAAACATCTTTTGATAATAGTCTGTGCGTACCGATAACCATATCTACTGTTCCATTACTAAGCCCTTTTTTCGTTTCGTTAATTTCTTTCCTAGATCTAAAGCGACTTAGCAGACCTACCTTTATTGGATACTCTTGAAACCGCTCACGAACTGTCTCAAAATGCTGTTGTGCCAGGATTGTTGTTGGAACTAACAAAGCGACCTGCTTTCCATCAGCAATGGCTTTAAACGCTGCTCTTATTGCAACTTCTGTTTTCCCATAACCAACATCACCACATAGAAGTCGGTCCATTGGACGTAGGCGCTCCATGTCCTTCTTAATTTCTTGAATAGAGCGAATCTGGTCCTCTGTTTCTTGATACGGAAAGGCTAACTCAAATTCCTTCTGCATTTCCCCATCAGGTGAAAACGCATACCCTTCACTCGCCTCACGCTCTGCATATAGCTTAATTAAATCATCGGCTATATCTTGTACAGATGATTCTACTTTCTTCTTAACTCTACGCCAGTCACTTCCACCAAGCTTGTAAATCTTTGGTTCTTTACCTTCTGATCCTACATACTTTTGTACTTGGTCTATTTGCTCAACCGGTACATATAATTGATCGCTACCTTGATATCTAATATTTAAATAATCTTTATGAATTCCATTAATCTCAAGTGTTTCAATACCGAGATATTTACCTATCCCATGATTAACATGAACGACATAATCACCAATCTCCAATTCGGAATAGCTCTTTATTCGTTCAGCATTAGAAAGCTTCTGCCTTCTAACCTGTTTTTTAACTCTTTTTTTGAAAAGCTCCTCTTCAGTGATCACAGCAAGCTTTTGCATAGGTAGCTCGAAACCAGTCTGAAGGTCTCCTTCGATAATGCAAACTTTCCCGCTAACTAATGCTTCCTTATCACCTAGTATAGTTGCGTTTATTTCATAGTCCTCTAAAACTTGTTCTAACTTTTTAGTACGTTCCTCGTTAACCCCTAAAAATACAACAGCATAATTTGATTTTTTCCAACGATCAAGTTCATTTTTTAAAACATTCATCTGACCGTGAAAGTTTTGCATTTGCTTACATGATAAATTTAAGATATTTTGGGGGCTTGTATAAGGGACATGCCTCAAGAATAATGATAGATAGATTAAGGGATGCTTGGATTTTGTCACAACATCCACATAGGAATGTGACATTTTAACATCTTGAAAAATCTTTCCATCTTCAAGTAGACTTGTATACCATTCAGCCTCTTCTCTGTCTAACTGGTCATATGTTTCATGAATTCTACTTATTTCATCAAGGATTACAATAGAGTTATCTGAAAAATAATCTAGTAAACTAGTAGGCTTATCATAGATAAGCGAGGAATATTTAAAAATATCTTGGCTAAATTGCCCATTACGCAGGCGTTCCAAATCATATTGAATATTTTCAATAAGTAATTCCTTTTGCTGTTCGTTTTTCATTTTTTTTAGACTTTTTGCTAAACCGAATTCGACTGCTTGTATGCTTCTAGCTTTAGAATCTTCATTTACAATCATTTCAATTGCAGGTCCAATAGAAATCTCATTCAGCATATGTATCGAACGTTGATCATCAATATTAAATGAACGAATGGAGTCAATCTCCGTATCAAACAGTTCTATGCGAAGTGCATTTTCTTCGGTTAGAGGGTAAATATCAATTATGCCACCTCGAACACTAAATTCTCCCGGTGAGCTAACCATATCAGTTCTTTCGTAGCCAAGTGAAATAAACTTTTGAATATATTCCTCTAGATCAATATCTTGTCCTAGTGTCAATTTCAACTGCTTATCTTTCCAAATCTCTGTAGGTGGAAGCAAGCGTCTAACCCCTGCCACTGGTGCGACAATGATTGAACGTTTCCCTTCAGCAAGTCTATTAAGAACCTCAATTCTTTGAGCCTTTAGCTCTGGACTAGCAATGGCAATTTCAGATGCAATTAAATCATTCACAGGATATAGATAAACATCTTCCACTATTAAGTGGACTAAATCCTCATATATTTTTTGAGCTTGGTAAAGGTTATGTGTGACAATTAACACTGATTTCTTTAAATCATTATAAAGAGCTGCAGTAAAAACTGTTCTCGCTGAACCAGACAAACCAGCTACAAGTTGTTCCTTTAATCCTTCTTCAATTCCTGAAACGATTGTTTTAAAATCGTCTGTATCATAAAAGTATTGTTGCAAACTATTCAAGCTAAAGCCCCTCCTCTCAAAATAAATTCATAGATTCATCTATTATCAGGTTATTGGTTTTAAAATTCGTACTGATACTTATGTTTACACGTACTTACCCATCATGAAAAGTCAAAACAGAAAAATGCTTTGGGGTTGCACCCAAAGCTCTTACTGAATAAAACTCTCATATTGGTGTAAATCTGGATTTCTATTTAGAGCATCCTGACAATCCTCACAAATTGTTTTTATGTGAATATCACCATTTTGCTGGTAAGTGATCATCTCTTGACGTTCATCATTTGTTAAATGATCAAACCCTAGCTGTTCGCTTGAAACAGAGATATTATCAATGCTTCCTACATTCACACCACAGTGTCTACAATGATAATGCAGAGCCATAATTGCCTCCCCTAAAAAGGTTTGTTTTAGTCCTAGTATGTACCTTTTAGAGGCTCAATATACATGTATTAAATGCGCTCTATAGCTTTTCTTAATTATATTCATTCATAACTTGGGTGAAAGAGGTTGATAACCATTTTTCACATGCATTTGCTGAACGTTCAATTGCTTCAATTATCCCCTGTGCTTCATCTGAAGAAAATCGGCTTAATACATAATCTGAAATTTTCATTCCATTTGCCGGACGATCAATACCTACACGGATCCGATTAAATTCTTGTGTCGCTAAGTGTAGAATCATTGATTTAATCCCATTATGACCTCCCGCACTACCTTTTGTTCTTAATCGAATTTTTCCAACAGGTAGGTCAAGGTCATCGTAAATAACGACTAGTTCGTCATCATTTATTTCATAATAATCCATCAAAGGTCGAATGCATTCCCCTGACAGATTCATGTATGTAAGTGGTTTTAATAATATGACTTTCTCTCCTGAAATATGCCCCATTCCGTATAGCCCATTAAACTTGTGACGATCAAGAGGGATAGATAACTCTTCTGAAAGCCTATCTATTATCATAAAACCTACATTGTGTCTTGTTTGATCATACTCTTTCCCAGGGTTACCTAACCCGACTATGAGTTTCATAACTAGAAACCCTCCCAACACAAATCATATTAGAAAAGCGCAAGCGCCCGTTTAGCGACGAGAAACAAGAGCACTCCGTATGAGATAAAGCGAGACTTCCATCAGTGGTTTTCTGATGGATAGCGAGACTTATCGGACCTTTACGGGCAAGTTATCATTTACTGCCCGTTAAGATGCGGCAAAGGAAACACGAAGAGCACGAGCGTTCGATGTTGACTTAGCGTATAAGGAGTGTGAAGTTTCACTAGGCGCTGGGCGCTGGAGCTAGCAACCAAAACTAAGTGAAAAGATTTAATACCTTGTTATTACTTAAAAAAGCATCTGACCTTATTATATACTTATCATTAAACTTTTACATTTTATTTTCAATTATTGAGACTATTTATATAACAATAGCACAAAAGTGGCTTCCTCAAAAGTAAAGTGTCAGCCCTTACCAATGGCTTTTTTAAAGAGAAAAATGAATTCTCTCTAAAAACATTTGGTTACAGACTGACACTATATATTAAATATGCATTTTCTATCTAGTATTACTCAGCGTTATGCTCACGACCCTCTTCGTTTTCAGGAGTTCCAGCTTCTTGCTCTTCTCCACTATCAATTTCTGCTTCTTGTTGTGGTGGGAGAACGGATGCAATAACCTGTTCTTCATCTTGCACGAAAGAATAGTTCCTATTATTTGGAATATCCTTTATCAATAGTGTCTCATTTACTCCAAGGTTCGTAATATCAACATCAATCGTCTGTGGAATCTTCCCTGGTTTCGCAGTGATTGTTACTTCATGAAGAGGTTGCTGTAAAACACCACCATCCTTCACTCCTAGAGCTTCGCCTGTTAAGTGAATCGGCACTTCAACTTGTACATCTGATTTCATGTCCACTATATGAAAATCCGCATGAACAATTTCATTTTTTAATGGGTCTTTTTGCATATCATAGAGCATAACTGCATGTGATGATCCATTAACATCTAGAGTAATAATTGAATTCTTACCTTCTTCTCTCAATGTCTTAATTAGTTCAATACTATCTAACGCTACTGATTTATTTTCTGAAGCCTTTCCGTAAATAACCGCGGGTACTTTTCCTGATTCACGAATTTTTCTTTTAGCTGAGTTTGTGAATTCCGTTCTTTCAGTTGCTTGTAATGTTGTCATATTAACACCTTCCTAACGAATTTTGCCTATATCTATTGTTTGCCCATAACAGGGGAGGTATAAACATTTTTTTAAGAAAGGCGATTAGAAAAGCGTAAGCGCCTTGATCAGCGACGTAGAAAAAAGAGCACTCCGTATGAGATAAAGTAAGACTCCCATCAGGGTTTTTCTGATGTATAGCGAGACTTATCGGACTTTTAAGGGGAGTTCTTTCATTTAGTGCCCGTTAAGGTGCGCAAAGGAAACACGAAGAACACGAGCGTTCGATGTTGACTTAGCGTATAAGGAGGGTGGATTTCACTAGTCGCTAGGCGCTGGAGCTGGATTTCAAAGCGCTATCCACGGTAGAAGACTTTTAAAAAATAAAACAAAAAAGCCTAACCTTAAGCAAAACTTCTCAGGTGAATTGTATAGTTCCCTCACCTGAAAAACGTTTAAGATTAGGCTTCAATTATATTAATCGAAAAGTAAACTTACAGATTGTTTTTCATGTACACGTATGATAGCTTCACCAATTAATGGAGCCACAGATAATTCAACTAATTTATCAATACGCTTCTCTTCAGGTAATGCAATTGAATTTGTAACAACTAGTTCTTTAATTTTAGAATTTTGAATACGCTCAATAGCTGGACCAGATAAAACTGGATGTGTGCAACAAGCATATACCTCTTTTGCGCCATTTTCAACAAGCGCGTTAGCTGCTAGAGTAATCGTTCCTGCTGTGTCGATAATATCATCGATTAGGATGGCTGTTTTCCCTTCGATATTACCAACAATATTCATCACTTCAACAACATTAGGTCTTGGGCGTCTTTTGTCAATAATCGCAATAGGAGCTTTTAGCTTATCTGCCAATTTACGAGCACGTGTAACACCACCATGATCCGGGGAAACAATGACAATATCATCTAATTTCTTACCCAGGAAATACTCTCCTAAAATTGGAACTCCCATAAGATGATCGATTGGTATATCAAAGAATCCTTGAATTTGTGGTGCATGTAGATCAAGCGTGATAACACGAGTTGATCCTGCTGTTTCTATTAGGTTTGCCACAAGCTTAGCTGTAATTGGCTCTCTAGCTCTTGCTTTACGATCTTGTCTCGCATAACCATAGTAAGGAATAACGAGGTTAATCGTTTTGGCTGATGCACGCTTTAAAGCATCTATCATAATTAATAGCTCCATTAAGTGCTCGTTGACAGGACCACTTGTTGATTGGATAATATAAACATCACAACCACGAATACTTTCTTCGATATTAATTTGAATTTCTCCATCACTAAAGCGAGTTACAGAACTCTTCCCTAAATCAACCCCAACAATTTCAGCAATTTCTTGTGCTAAAGCAGGATTAGAGTTTAGCGTAAATATTTTTAAATTAGAATCTCCATAGCGATTAGACATGGTAAAGTGAAAACCTCCATTAGGAATTTTTATTATTTAAACGATCGACATAATTCTCTTTATTTACTTGTCTTGATCGCGCAACCGATAACGCCTTTTCTGGTACATCATTTGTAACTGTTGATCCAGCGGCAACATATGCTCCTTTACCGATTGTTACAGGGGCAACTAAGTTAGAATTACAACCTATAAAAGCTCCATCTTCAATCTTTGTTAAAAACTTATTTTTACCGTCATAATTAACAGTAATAGATCCACATCCAAGATTTACATCTGCACCAACTTCAGCATCTCCAATATAGCTTAAATGTGATGCTTTACTTCCTTTACCCATTGTCGATTTTTTGATTTCAACGAAGTTCCCAATTTTCACTTCATCAGAAATAGTAGATGAAGGACGAATGTGCGCAAATGGCCCAATTGCAACACTATTACCAATATGACTATCATGGGCAACAGATTGGCGGATTGTTGTTTCATTTTGAACTGTGCAATTTTTTATTTCTGAATTTGGACCAATAATGCAATTTTCACCGATTACAGTTTCACCAATAATCATTGTTCCGGGATAGATAACTGTATCACGTCCAATTACGGCATCTGCTGAAATATACGTGTGATCAGGATCAATTAACGATACACCATTTCTCATATGCTCTTTATTGATGCGTTGCTTCATAATTTTTTCTGCTTGAGATAACGCAATTCGGTCGTTTACTCCCAAAGTTTCATCAAAAGAAGCTGTTTGATACGCTGAAACGATCTTACCTTCTTTTTGGAGGATTTCAATTACATCTGGTAGGTAATATTCTCCTTGGACATTATCATTCGATACATTTGATAATGCTTTAAATAATTCTTTATTATCAAAGCAATATGTACCTGTATTAATTTCCGGAATACCTCGTTCTAATTCTGTTGCGTCCTTATGCTCAACTATTTTTTCCACCGTTCCCATTTCATTACGAACGATGCGGCCATAGCCAGTAGGATCATCGGCTTTTGCAGTTAAGATCGTTGCCATTGCATTTGTTTCTTGGTGATGAGTTAATAAAGAATTAAGAGTGTCTGGCGTGATAAGGGGAGTATCACCGCAAATAACAATCGTTGTTCCCTCTTCATTCTCTAAGTATGATGCAGCCTGCATAACAGCATGAGCAGTCCCTAACTGTTCACTTTGCAAAGCATACTCACTAACATCTCCAAGTTCCGATTTTACTATTTCAGCACCATGACCAACAACAGTAACAATTTTTGCTAAGTCTAATTTAGAGACATGATCTAAAACATGCTGTACCATTGGTTTTCCACATACAGGATGTAGAACTTTATATAGTGAAGATTTCATCCGTGTGCCTTGACCTGCAGCTAAAATAACTGCGAACCGATTATCCATTTACTAGGCCTCCATTATAATATTTAACTTTTTTAAACAAAACATTTATACGTAAATACCTATTTATCCATAAAAGAATATATCCTAAAACAACGCGCATTTCAAGATAGCATTTAAAAGTACATGATATTTCTAATTTTATCATAATTTTATTTTTAGTACGAAACTACAAAAAGTACCTAACATTTATACTAAACATAAAAAAAGGACCCTGCATTTAATATGCAAAGTCCCTTTTCATATTTTATGAAGCACCTGCTTCTTCAAATTCTACTTCTAGCTCACCTAAACGATGATATTCAGCTAATACAGCATCTTGAATCTTTCCGCGTGTATTAGAGTTAATAGGGTGTGCAATATCTCTGAACTCTCCATCAGGAGTACGCTTACTTGGCATCGCAACAAAGAGACCGTTATTTCCATCAATAACACGAATATCATGAACAACAAATTCATGATCTAGTGTGATAGATGCAATCGCTCTCATACGACCTTCGGTATTTACGCGGCGTAATCTAACGTCTGTAACTTCCATTCTGTTCACCACCTTTTCCCCCATATGAAAAACTTTAGTTACTAAATTCAACGTTTTTTTGTTTATTCCTGCATTATTTGAAAATTTTTTTAATTTAGCCTAATAAATTTTAAATAAAAGCTCCTTATTCATCCACACAGACATACAACGACTGATAATAATACACTACTCCTCATAGATAATGGAGTGAAAGTGAAAAGAGGTACTAGGATTTAGATGAAAATACAAGAAAAGACTTCTTTTTTAGCAAACAAAAAACCAACCGTCTATTAAACGATTGGTAATTAAAAGATCTTTATTTAATTAATGCTATTACTTCAATTTCTACAAGAACATCCTTCGGAAGACGTGCAACCTCTACACAAGAACGTGCCGGTTTATGCTCTGCAAAATAATGGCCGTACACATCATTAAATGCAGCAAACGAATTCATATCCTTAAGAAATACTGTAGCTTTAACAACTGATTCAAATGAAGCTCCAGCCTCTTCTAGTACTGCTTTTAAGTTTTTAAAAACTTGATGTGTTTGTTCTGCAATATCTCCTGTAACCAATTCGCCCTCAGCAGTTAAGGGAATCTGGCCTGAACTATAAAATATATTACCTGCGATAATACCTTGAGAATATGGACCAATAGCGGCTGGTGCCTGATTTGTACTTACTATATTCATACTAATCCTCTCCAATCTCCTTATCCTTCACAAACTGTAAATATGTTCCCGCCATTACCTGGATGTGTTTTTCACGAGTATCTACATCAGTTAATTTCACGAGAGAGACGTATTCATCAACCAATCTCTCTTCTACTCCCTCAGTTTCTACAAGAACACCGATACCTGCCACATTAGCCTTAAACTCTTCCAAGAGGCTAATCATGCCATTAATTGTACCTCCAGCTTTCATGAAGTCATCAATAATTAATACATTTGAACCTTCTTTTAAACTTCTTTTTGCTAATAGCATCGTTTGTATCCGCTTTGATGAACCAGAAACATAATTAATACTTACCGTAGAACCCTCTGTTACCTTACTATCTTTTCTTACCATAACAACAGGCACACCAAGCTGTCCTGCGACTGCATAGGCGAGAGGTATACCCTTAGTTGCTACAGTCATTACTACATCAATTTTACGGTTGCTAAAAACCGTTGCAAATAATCTTCCCAACTTGTTTACAATAGAAGGGTTACCTAGGATATCCGTTAAATACAAATAACCTCCAGGAAGTAACCTTTCTGGTTTAGCCATTAATTCACAAAGCTCGTCAATGAATTGTAATGCTTCATTTGCCTCGACTTGTGGAATAAACTTCACTCCACCAGCAGCACCAGGTACGGTTAGTAAAGTTCCAATTCCATGTTGCTCAAAAGTCTCTTTAATAATCGTCAAGTCTTCGCTTATGGAAGATTTAGCTGATTTATATTTCTCAGAAAAGAATGTTAATGGCACTAACGAATGTGGATGATGAAGCATGTAGTTTGTCATATCCACAAGACGACCACTACGACGAAATTTCATGAAATGGTAACCTCCAAAATCCGAATATTATTATAGTAAATATAACTTAATATCCGTATTTAATCAAGGCAGTTTCGTTCTCCAAGCATCCTTACCGCAAAAACTTGGTCACAAAATCCCCTTAAACCATTATAAACTCTTGGCAAGCGTGATTCATATTGCACGAGACCAAAAACTGTTGGTCCACTACCACTCATTAATACTGCGTCAGCGCCAAAGCGTTTCATTTGGTCTTTTATATTTGCGACCTCAGGATACATATGTAATGTTACACTCTCTAATACATTTCCCATAAGATTGCATATTTGATCATAATCACCGATTTTTAACGCTTCAATCATCCCCTCTACATAAGGATGATGAATAGAGTTGATGTTTAAATTCTTATATACGTCAGCTGTAGAAACACCAATTGTTGGCTTTGCAAGTACGACCCAACAATGTGGTGGTGGAGTAATATGTTGAATAATTTCACCTCTACCAGTAGCTAACGCAGTCCCTCCATATACACAAAAGGATACATCTGATCCGATTTCTGCTCCTAGATTTGCTAATTCATCTAAAGTTAAACCTAAATTCCATAACCGATTTAGCCCTCGTAAAGTTGCAGCCGCATCACTACTTCCTCCTGCTAAGCCTGCAGCTACTGGTATTGTTTTTGTAATTGAAATAGATATCCCTTTTCTTATCTTAAATCGGTCTTTTAATAATTTAGCTGCCTGATATGCTAAGTTCCGTTGATCATCTGGAACAAAGCGGTTATGAGAAATAATCCTTATTTCATCATATGGTAAATCAACTAGCTCAACACGGTCGGCTAGATCTATCGTTGTCATAATCATTTTCACTTCATGAAAGCCATCCTTACGTTTGTGAAGGACATCTAATGATAAATTTATCTTCGCTGGTGCTTTTTCTAAAACACGCATCGTATTCACCTACTTTGACGATCTGAAATTTTATCAACATTGTACCACAAAAGCAGGTAAAGTATTTCCTTTTTCGACATTTATAGAAAAGCGTAAGCGCCTTGGTCAGCGACGAAGAAAAAGAGCACTCCTTCCATCAGTGGTTTTCTGATGGATATCGAGACTTATTGCCGCATTAACTTGCAGTTATAATTAACTGCAAGTTAAGGTGCGGCAAAGAAAACATGAAGAGCACGAGCGTTCAATGTTGATTTAGCGTATAGGGAGTGTAAAATTCGAGCTAGACACCAAAACCTAGCATTTAATTCAATATTTTTCCTATAGAAAGAAAGGGCTGACTACAAGAACAGTCCTCAAAATGAGATCACTGAACTTACAAGTCAACCCTGCCGCTTTTCTATTTATTCCTATTATTCTGTTGAGCAAGCTGTGATTGTGCTAATTCAACGGCGCGCTTAACCATATTACCAGCATCACGCGACCGAATTGCTCCCCAGCCTTCTTCTTTAACTGTATCGTAAAAACCTAAGTCCTTTGCCAATTCATATTTAAAGCTTTCAGACATAATTCCACGACGTCTGCCCATGCTAAAAACACATCCTTTCAAAGGATAAGCTTGAATTTGAAAGAAGAAATTTAACGCGGCATTTTATATCATTTGTATTAAAACATCATATTATGAAGATAATTAATTGTTAAATCCTGCTTCTTAGGCTCCCGCCACCATTAATTACAACGGAAATCTTGAGTAGCCCCTCAACACTTATTAAAAATGGCCTAAACTTATTTAATCTATAGTAGTACTCTTTTTTTCCAAAAGAAAAAACAGTAAACAATTCGCTGTCTACTGTCCACTAACTGCAAATGAACCTGTTGTATCTTCAAAAAATGTTAATTGTACTGTTTCAGTTAAAACATCAGCATAGCTGTAAGATACACGTTCAAAAGAATTTTCATCTTGATCAAGCTCAATAACAAAGACAGATGGATAGGTTTCTGCAAGTACACCACAGCGTTCTATCGTTTTTCTACGACCACCGTTTGCTTTAAGAGTTAATCGTCTGCCAAGATTACCATCCAAGGACTTTTTAATATCCGTTAGAGTTTTTCCCATTGCATCCACCTCACTAGTATAATTATACATCTTAAGCCTATGTAAGTCAAATAAAATTTAAATTATATCAATAACTTTTCCCTACTGTCAATAAATTATTTTCAACAAAATTCTCACTCGACCTACATGTAGTTTGAACAAAGTCGTACACTTTTATGTGTAAAAATGAATGTTTTTTTTATTTCATAATTAATTGTTCATTTTTTGACTGAAAATAGCTTAAATCATAAGGTTTTTTGGGATTAAACGTAAGAAATAAACATTTGGAATAGACACTACTCTAATAATAAATAACCATGATTTTTATCAAAAAAAATAGATTTTTTTTTAGAATTCCTTTGAAGTTCTTATCCTTACAGAAAAAAAGCCACTTACATTACATAAATGCTAAGCGGCAAAATATTATTGGAAATCATGTTTTCTATATGGCATACCTGTTCGAAGAACTCCCTTTGTTTCTACACCACCAAGTCCTTTTTCTCTTGTTAGGGTATTTCTAAGAACATCCCATACATTTATTCTTTCAACAAAAGGTGTAAAACTTATTTTTGCAACAATGTATACCGGGTCTAATGCATGTATATTAACTCGTGAAGGTGAACTGGCAAAATTAGCACCTGCACGAATTAAAGATTCAAAGTGAGACTGACAAGCTCCTGCAAATATGACTAGCTGATCAAGGTGTGGAACTTTATTACGGGCATTTCTCACAGTTTGAACAAACTGTTTAGAATGCCGATATGCATTTAAATCATCTATATTTCCTTTATGCTTTGAATAAGCATCATGGCCCGTCACCACTAATATATCTGGACGGTATTTATCTAGTAGCCCAATTATTTTTTCTGGCATCTCTTTTTCACTTACATGTATCCCATTTACTGGGACTCCAATCTTTTCATATAAGGATAAACACTTTTGTAAATAAAGTGGATCTCCATCAACATGAAGAACTCTTCCAGGAATATGGAAAAACTCTTCATTATGACTATAGCTAGATGTTGCGTAATATTCCTGTTTTTCTCGCAATAGTTGATAATCCTGTCTAAATAAATAATACGATTGATCAATGATTTCCTTTTCCTTTTGCTTACGACTATTCTTTTCATTTTCATCCACAACAACTAGATCATCACATTGTGCATCTGCTATTAGCCTAACTTCATCTCCATATAAAATTGCAACCTGCTCACCATTAGCAGATGTTTTTACATCAATCACTCTAAATAACAGGTCAAGCTTATAGGATTTTCTTGCTACTACATCTCCAATTTTCACCTGCATGTTTATCACTCCAATGTTTAAGAAAAGCGCAAGTTCCCTTGCCCAGTCTAAAGAAAAGACGCTCATGATTAGAAGATATTCTTTTACCTTCAATATTGAAGGGCTTAGCGCTGCAGCTAAATACAAAAACTCCGTACAAAATCTAATTCCCTCTAATAAGGTATCCTCCTCTAGCCTATGTTGATTTTATTAATTTGTGATATCACATTGTAAAAAACATGAAGGTAGTGCTACTTCCCTTAATTCCTGATTCAAATAAAAAGAAAAAATCTAGACTTAGTCCCAATAAAGACTTCACCTAGATTTCTATACTTTTTTTTTATGCTGTTATCTTAATATTTGCTAAGGTAATAAGTTAAGCTTTTGTGAGCACTTTATCTAATGCATCACTAAGCTTGGCAAACTCTTCAATGGAAAGAGACTCTCCTCTTCGTTTTCCATCGATATTTACTTGTGACAATGTTTCTTCTATCACCGGCTTTAATTCTTTTCCATTCGGTAAGAAATGAACCAAATTATTTAGCAGTGTCTTTCTTCTTTGCGCAAAGCTAGCCCGGACAATTTGGAAAAAGAATGATTCATTTTCCAATTCAACAATTGGCTCATTTCTTACTAATAAGCGTATAATTGCTGAATCAACATTAGGCTGAGGTACAAATACTGTTTTAGGAACAGTCATAACTGTTTTGGCATCAGTATAATACTGTACAGCAATTGATAACGAACCATATTCTTTAGTAGATGGTTTAGCTGAAATTCGATCTGCCACCTCTTTTTGGAGCATTACGACGATCCCTTTAAGTGGTAATTGATCTTCTAATAGCTTCATTATGATTGGAGTTGTTACGTAATAAGGCAAGTTTGCTACAACCATAATTTCCTCACAGTCGCTAAAGTGCTCCTTTACAGCTCTCTTTAAATCTGCCTCTAAAACATCTTGATGAATAATTGATACATTTGGATATGGCGCTAATGTTTCATTTAAGATTGGGAGCAATCTTTGATCGATCTCAAATGCGACAACCTTTTTTGCTCGTCTAGCAAGCTGTTCTGTTAATGCACCTATTCCTGGTCCAATTTCAATAACACCCGTTTTATCGGTCACCTCAGCATGATCAACAATTCTTGATAATATATTGGGTTCTATAAGAAAATTTTGACCTAAACTTTTTTTAAAGGAAAAGCCGTACTTTTCTAAAATTGCCTTAGTTCTAACCGGAGTTGCAATATCTTTCATCATTAATTATTCTCCTCCTGTAAGATCGTGGTTACTGCTTTTATGTATTCTTCTCTACTTATTTGAAACATTTGCAGTCTTTTATGAAGTTGTTTTCCATTTGTATAGCCGATTTTTAGTAAAGCACCTAATTTTTCACGTCTAGCCCTTGCTCGATTTCCACCCACAAGACCAGCTTCTAATAAATCATCCAAAAATATTTCACTAATGAATTCATCCATTTCTTCTTTAACTGACTGTAATGCAATACGTATTGATTCAACAGAGGCGTGCTCCACTCCTATCCCCTTACCATTTTTCGGTCTTGCCTCCTCTTTAGGCAAGAAAGCATGTTTACAGCCAGGGACTTTTTCTGAAATTGTTTTTCTTATCTTTTCTCCAGGAAAATCCGGATCAGTAAATAAAATGACACCTCTTGTTTGTTGAGCAAGCTTTACCTGCTCTATAACTGACTCACCGATTGATGATCCATTCGTTTCAATTGTATCTGCATCAACAGCTCGTTTAATAGCAGTTGTATCATCTTTCCCTTCAACAACAATAATTTCTTTTATTTTCATTTTTTCCTCCAAATGATGAAACTTTTTAAAGAGTTGTATCGTCTAATATATAGAGACTATTTAAATAACAATACTGAGTTTCAGTGTCTAGCTCCAGCGCCTGGTCAAGGCGCTTGCGCTTTTAACCATTATAACGCAAAAAAACAGAGGGATAAAAACCCTCTGCCAGTTCTAATCTAAAATTTTAATTTTCACTTTTTTCGAACCCCATCGATAGGCAGCTGATTTTGTTGGTATGAACACGTCGATTTTGTTTCCCTTTATTGCTGAACCAGTGTCAGCAGCAACTGCATATCCATAGCCCTCGACATACACTTTTGTACCTAGTGGGATCACATTTGGATCAACTGCAATCACCTTAGCATTAGGATTTGCCCGTAAATTAACTCCTGTGGCTGTTGTTCCTGAACAACCACTACAACTTGCCGTGTAGGCAGTAGAGTTAACATAAAACTCTTTTGCAACAGAATCATTTCCGCGTGAAACAGTAGCAGTACTTACTGGGCTAGCAATCTTTGTACCTAAAGCGACAACACGATCTTTACTTTCTTCAACAGTTTCTTTTTTAAGTAGTTTTCTAGAAATTTCTTTTCCGTTTTCAACAACTACTTCATAGTGCTTCTTTAGTTTACCTTCTTTTCCAGAATCAATAACTTTCTGCTTCCCTTTATCAATGCTGCTATCGCTTTTCGTAACAACATCAAAGGCAATTGGTTCTTCCACTACATCGGTGACTTTTTCTATACGTGTAACCGTTATGGCGCTCTTTTCATTGATTTTTGCTGTAAGAGCCGGTTTTACTTCATCTAATTCGTTTAATTTAACGTTGTGTTCTTTTAAAAAGTCAGCGACAGTAGTCGAAGTAGTCCAAACTTGTTGTTTTTCTTCGCCAACATTTAGTGTAAGCTTGAATGCTTTATCAATGGTTAGTGACAAATCTTTTTCAATCTTTGTATCTAATGCTGGTTCAATCTTATCATGCTCTGTAACATCTAGGTTCTCTTGCTGAATTAATTCTTTCACTGTATCCGCTGTCGTCCAGATTGTCCTTCGCTTCTCGCCTATTGCAACATTTATTGGTTTAGAAGCTTCATAGACTATTTCCATGTTATCTTCTATCTTTTTACCTGCTGCAGGTGAGATGCCATCTTCTTTTCGTATATCTATTTCTATTTCTTTAAGTAATGCACTCACTGTATCAGCATGAGTTCGAATCTTCTCTTCTTTACCATTCACAGTCAATGATACAGTATCCTTCGTTCCCTCATATGTACCATACGCGGTACCTGACCCTAATACTAGTAAACTAGCAGCAGAAAGGACAACCTTATTCTTTATTACTTTTTCGGAAAACAGCTTTTTCATGTTTTGAATGAAAATGAAAAACGCCTCCTTCTTCCTCGTGGATTATATAGAGTATCTGTCATCTTGTCAACCCTCTCGACGTTGTCTCATTTTTCCAACGTATTCATAATTATGCGCAATAATAAGACAAAAGTGAAGAAAGAGTTATCGACAAAGATATACTATGAAGGAGATGAGACATGTAGAACTTTTAGATATTGTAACCATCAGGACAAGCTATTCCAAAACTCGACATGTTTCCTTATCGAGTTATGCCGAATAATTTCCTCGCATTGTCGGAAGTTTTTGTTCCTATTTCCTCCAAAGTGACTCCTCTTAACTCTGCAATTTGTTCAGCAACATACTTCACATAGCTTGGCTCATTGCGCTTTCCTCTAAAAGGATGCGGGGTCAAATACGGACAATCGGTCTCAATTAAAAGTCGATCCATTGGTATTTCTTTGACGACTTCCTTTGGTTTCTTCGCATTTTTAAAGGTTACAGGTCCCCCAAACGATATATAGAAGTTCATATCCATACACTGCTTAGCTACATCAAGGCTACCTGTAAAACAATGCATAATACCGCCTACTTCACTTGCATTCTCTTCTTGAAGTATCCTTACAACATCTTCTGTAGCATCACGGTTATGAATAATAATTGGAAGTTTAACCTCTTTTGCTAATTGGATTTGTTTACGAAAAACTTCCTTCTGTATATCTTTAGGGGATTTATCCCAATAATAATCCAGTCCCATCTCACCTATTGCAACAACCTTCGGATGTAAAGCTAATTGTTTAATCCAATTTAAATCTTCTTCCGTCATATCAATTGCATCAACTGGATGCCATCCCACAGCTGCATAGATCATGTCATATTGATCAGTTAGTTCCATTGCTTTACTAATCGTTTCCCTATCAAAACCTACCACCACAATATGTGTTACTTTTTCATCTTTTGCTCGTTGAATGACCTCTACTATATCTTTTTCGTATTGAATTGCATTTAAATGAGCGTGGCTATCAAATAGCATTATTTACCTCTTCCTTTCCATTCGACAAATCAAAGGGGTGTTCTACAAAATGTTACACGTGGAACACCCCTTTTTTATGTTGTTATTTTACTCTTGAACCATTAGGTAAACTAGCATCAACCGTTGCAACTGACAGGACATCATCCTGTGAACCTGCTAAAATCATCCCTTGGGAAAGCTCACCGCGAAGTTTTACTGGTTTAAGATTAACTACACAAATGACTTTCTTCCCGATTAATTCTTCAGGTTTATAAAATTTTGCAATTCCAGAAACTACCTGTCTTTTTTCGTAACCCAAGTCTAACTGGATTTTCAATAGACGGTCTGCTTTTTTAACTTGCTCTGCATGGATCACCTCTGCTACACGTAGATCAACCTTCATAAAATCATCGATTGTAATCTCTTCTTCTATTGATGGCACTTCTACCTGCTTCTCTTCTTGTACAGGGGCAGATCCCTTCATTTGTTCTTTAATATATTGGACTTCTTCCTCAACTTCTAAGCGTGGGAAAATTGGCGCTTGTTTATTCACCTGTGTTTTATTAATTTGACCAAAGCTTGTAATACTATCCCATGCTTTTAGGCTTTCATCCTCAATCCCTAACTGATTAAAAATATGATTTGGTGTTTCAGTTAGAAATGGTTTTAATAATACAGCCGTAATACGTAATGATTCTGCCAAATGGACCATAACTGATGCTAATTTGTCACGATTAGCTTCTTCTTTTGCTAACACCCATGGCTGTGTCTCATCAATATATTTGTTTGTTCTGCTAATGAATTGCCACAAAGAAGAAAGTGCGATTGAAAATTCCATTTTATCCATAGCATCCTCGTACTTTTTCACAGTATTTTGTGAAACTGCCACAAGTTGCTCATCAAATTCCGTTTGGCTACCATTATACTCAGGTACTTGTCCATCAAAGTATTTATCAATCATTGCTACAGTTCGATTTAATAAATTTCCTAAGTCATTTGCTAGGTCATAATTCACACGGTCAATAAAGCCTTCTGGTGTAAAGACACCATCTGAACCGAAGGGAACCTCTCTAAGTAAATAATAACGCAGTGCATCTAACCCATATTTATCAATTAATGTGACTGGGTCAACAACATTGCCTTTTGATTTTGACATTTTGCCATCCTTCATTAAAAGCCAGCCATGTGCAAATACCTTCTTAGGTAGAGGTAAATCTAAAGCCATTAACATAATTGGCCAATATATAGTGTGGAAACGAACGATTTCCTTTCCTACAATATGAACATCTGCAGGCCAATACTTTTTATATTTCTCATCATGATCAGTCCCGAATCCTAGTGCTGTGATATAGTTAGAAAGTGCATCAATCCAAACATAAATTACATGTTTTGGATCTCCTGGGACTTTTACTCCCCAATCAAATGTTGTCCGTGAAACAGCTAAATCCTCAAGACCTGGCTTAATAAAATTATTAATCATTTCATTTTTTCGTGATTCTGGCTGGATAAATTCAGGATTTTCTTCATAGTAAGCTAAAAGACGATCAACATATTTCCCCATTTTAAAGAAATAGGATTCTTCTTTTACTAATTCAACAGGGTGACCACTATCAGGACTTTTCCCACCAACTATTTTTCCATTCTCTTTTATAGGATCTACAAGTTGAAGCTCTGTATAATAGGTTTCATCTGGTACAGAGTACCAGCCTTCATATTCATCTAAATAAATATCGCCTTGTTCAACAAGCTGTGTAAAAATTCTCTCTACAACTACCTTATGTCGGTCTTGTGTTGTTCTTATAAAATCATCATAAGAAATATCCATCTTACCCCATAAGTTTTCAATACCTGAAACAATATTATCAACATATTGTTGCGGAGTAACATTGCTTTCCTCAGCTTTACGTTGAATTTTTTGACCATGTTCATCAGTACCAGTTAAATACATGACATCATATCCACGCATCCGTTTATACCGAGCCATTGCATCCCCAGCTACTGTAGTATAGGCATGTCCAATATGTAGCTTTCCACTTGGATAATAAATTGGAGTAGTAATATAAAATGTTTTTTGACTATTCTCCATTATGTAACCTCCTCAATATTCGAAAAGCGCAAGCGCATGTTTAGCGACGTATGAACTAAGTGCACTCCTATGAGATAAAAGAAACACGAAGAGTAAGAACGTTCGATGTTGAATATGCGTTAAGGAGTGTGAAGTTCACTTCTGCTTTAGCGCTGGAGCTAGTCACTAAAACTTTGTCTATAACCTTATACTTGGCTTTTCTTTTCAAAAAACGCTCTCGCCCCTAAGGACGAGAGCGTTATGAAAAAACTAATATTCAAATGGATCAAATTAAATAGTGACCTAGCATTACTAATCTATCCACCCTTGATCATTTCATACTCTTTATGATACCATCTTGGCCCCTAATATCAAATATATATACATAAAGATTTTTGATTTCTACAATTCGACACCCATTTCGACATATATATAGTAGATTTGTCGAAAATTCGGTGAATCATGTCGAAAGCTTCATAGAAAAATATAAAGTTATTTAGTACTAATAAAATTACATTTTTAGGTTTATATTCCATATTTTGAGGGTATATATCCGGTGAAACCTTATATCTACAAGGATTAAAAACCTCCACCTATTTTTTTACATGGAAAAATAAATAAAATGATTGACGATTATTGGAAACACTGATATGCTTAAAAAGCAAATCAGTTTTTGTCGAATATTGACGAAGTTTAATTTAAAAACATAGAGAATGTCAAAATTGAGAGGAGATTTATCATTATGAAATCTACAGGTATCGTACGTAAAGTTGATGAGTTAGGTCGTGTGGTTATTCCGATCGAACTACGACGCACATTAGGTATTGCTGAAAAGGATGCTTTAGAAATTTATGTGGATGATGAAAAAATCATTCTTAAAAAATATAAGCCAAACATGACTTGTCAAGTTACTGGAGAAGTTTCTGACGACAATCTTGCATTAGCTAATGGTAAGTTAGTACTTAGCCGTGAAGGTGCAGAACAAATTTTAGCAGAAATTCAAAATCAACTAGTTCAAAAGTAATTAGTAAAAAAAGAGGGATCTGATACTCATATTTTGAGTAATCAGATCCCTCTTTTTCATTAATGTATTTAATCAATATGATATGCTTGATAAACTTCTCTTTTTTGGATTCCTCTTTCAATTGATACTCGTTTAATTGCCTCTTTAGAAGGCACATCTTGCTGAATGTAATGTTCCACATGATCCATTATGGTTAATTCACTCCACCACGTATTCTCAGCAGTTGAAATCTCATCTTCATCCGTTCCTTCAACTATTATACAAAATTCCCCACGGATCTCATTTTCTTCAGACCACTTAATTATCTCATCAATATTTCCTCGTATAAATTCTTCAAATTTCTTTGTTAATTCTCTTGATAAACAAATCGAGCGATTTCCTAGATACTCTTTCATCAGCTGTAACGTTTCTTTTAATCGATGTGGAGATTCATAAAGGATTATTGTTTCAACCCTTCCTCGTAAAGATTCAAGCTGATTTTTCTTTTCTTTTTTTTGACGATCTAAAAAGCCAAAAAAGTAAAAGGGCTGTGGACTAATTCCTGAGGCAATTAATGCTGTTAATGCCGCGTTTGCACCAGGTAGAGGGATAACACTCCCCCCTAAAGCAAGTACTTGTTTAACTAATTCACTACCCGGATCAGATATTGTTGGCATTCCTGCATCACTAATAAGAGCAATATTCTTCTTTTGCTGTAACAATTCTAGCACTCTGTTACCGCTTGTCTCCTTATTATGCTCATGGTAACTAAAAATTGATGTTTCTATTTCAAAATAATTACATAATTTTCTCGATTGGCGAGTGTCTTCAGCTGCAATTAAATCGACTTCTTTGAGAATTTTTATTGCACGGAATGTCATATCCTCTAAATTTCCTATTGGAGTGGGAACTAAATATAAATCTCCTATTTCCTTCTCTCCATTATGAAAGCTTTTTTGCCTTTTTAGCATGTCCCCTTCACCCTTCTATATCAGATGTTTCACTGCTTATGTATTGTTCTTTAGCCTTTCTTGGTAGCTTTTTAAAGGATATTTCCATTTTTAAAGCTTCACTCTTTGTTTTAAATTCTTCTGAATACAATAACTTAACCGGAGTTCTTCCTCTTGTATATTTAGCACCTTTACCATTATTGTGTTTTTTTAATCTTTCGTTTATATCAACGGTATATCCTGCATAGTAACTTCCATCACTACATTCAAGTACATAAAAATAATGATTTGTTTGTTCCATATAAACTCCTTATAGCTTTTCCACGCTAGCATTTAGCATCTAAATGTGATTATGTCGCACGTTAATTAGCTAGTACCGTCCTCTTTATCTCCATATAATATCTTCCGGATCTCATTTGTATATTCATTTTCTCCATTATAGACAAATATAGGGGCCATCATTTTTAAATCTGAATTCCCACCCTTGATCCCTTCGATTAACAATGTATTTGCATCTTTCCCTAGTCTAGGGTAAACAAATTGAATCCGTTTTGGTTCAACTCCATATTTTCTCATTAATTCTACAATATCAACAAGCCTACCTGGTCGATGTACAAGTGCAATCTTTCCACCTTGCTTCACAAGCTGACTACTAACTCTAATAACATCTTCTAACGTACAAAGAATCTCATGCCTAGCAATTGCAAGATGCTCATTTAAATTTTGTTTATCCTTCTGAGGAGTAGCAAAATAAGGAGGATTACACGTGACAACATCAAATTTTCCAAACCCTAGCTCCTTCGGCATTTCTTTAAGATCACCATGAATCATTTCTAACTGATGTTCTAGTTTATTATAAGCAATACTTCTTACTGCCATATCATACAGTCTTTCCTGAATCTCCACTCCAATTACTTTACCCTTTGTTCTTGTACTTAGTATTAATGGAATAATCCCATTCCCTGTACACAAATCAATAATATTCCCTTTTTGGATGGGCATATAGATAAACCTAGAGAGTAAAACTGCATCTAAAGAAAAAGAAAAGACTGTTGGACTCTGAATAATCCTCAGATCCTCTGCTAATAAATAATCTAATCTCTCATCACCTATTCCCTTTTTGGATGTTGTATGACTCCTTTTAAAAGAAAAAAAGACTGACACATATCAAAGGGTTTTATCCCTCCATGGTTCTTCTAGAGGGCAAACCATCATGAGTCAGCCGCATTACTTCTTATTTAGGAATGATAAGCAAAATAAACAATCTCCATCTTTACGAATACTGCCATAATGTAAATTACAAATATGGAAGCCTTCTTGGTACAATCTCGCTAAGTTATCATACCCTTCACCTATATCAATTTGATTTTGTTTCGTTTGCTGCTTTTCCTTTGACTTTTTTTCCTTAGTTTTAACACTAGTTGAGTTAATTAATGTTGAATCTAATCTTCGGCGTAAGTTCTCATTTTCAATTATTAAATGGTGATTTTCTTCAATGAGTTCACCTAGATATTGCTTCAACTCACCCAATTGAGTGTATAAAGATCCTATTTGTTGTTCCATGCTGTTTATAGATTCAAATATCTCTTTTTTATCCACTTGTTCCACCTCATCAATCTGTGGATTGCATTGGAACTACGCCTTCTTTCTGCAATTCATCCCAAGTGTATTCTACCACGCGTTCCTGTTCTACTAGATTTACCTGTATAATTTTCTCTAATATATTTAGGCCAATAACCTTACCTAGTCCATTCGGAGTACCAATCATTTCGCCTAAATCTGGTAATAGTTCTTTGGCAGCCTCATACTCATCGTTTTCATACTTTAAACAGCACATTAAACGACCACATAAGCCAGAAATTTTTGTTGGATTTAAAGACAAGTTTTGGTCTTTAGCCATTTTAATCGAAACAGGCTCAAAATCACCTAAAAATGTAGAACAACATAACATGCGGCCACAAGGTCCTATTCCACCTAACATTTTTGCTTCATCTCGAACGCCAATTTGTCTAAGCTCGATTCGTGTTTTAAAAATAGCCGCCAAATCTTTGACAAGCTCACGAAAGTCAACGCGACCATCTGCTGTGAAATAAAAAATCACTTTATTACGATCGAATGTATACTCGACATCGACTAACTTCATATCTAAACCATGTTCAGAAACCTTCTTTTGACACACATGATAAGCTTCTTCTGCCGCATCTTGATTTTCCTGAACCATCAGTCTGTCTTTATCATCTGCAAGTCGGATGACTTTTTTTAAGGGGAGTACTACGTCATTCTCCTCAACCCTTTTATTATTTAATACAACTTTACCGTATTCAATACCTCGAATTGTTTCTACAATTACAAAGTCGTCATCCTCTATATGAAGACCATTAGGGTCGAAATAATATATTTTGCCCGCCTTTTTGAAACGAACACCTACAACATCATACAAACTTATCCCTCCTGCAATGTTAAAACCAATTTTTCCATCAATAATTGTGGATTTACATTGGCATGAAGCCTTTTTTTAGCCTCTAAAATAGAAGTAATCTTCTCAGTCACACTTCTTTGTGTCATTTGAAGGGCATGCTGCTTTAATTGCTGAATCAAGTCTTGATAAATGACTTGTTCCTCGTTTCCTAATTGGACCGATAAAACATCTTTATATATATATAATAACAAGTCTAACCCTGTTTCTTGCTTATCTTTATCATTAAAGTGGCTCATCCAATCTGTATGAACATAGATTGGTGCCTGTCCTTTTCGATTAACGACTATTTCATATAATTTTATCACTTTCAATCTTCCTTGCGCAAACCAATCATCTTGTGCAATCTCAATTGCTGCTTCCGTATCATTCGTTAGCTGTGAAACGAGAGCTGCTAAATGCTTAGGAATACTTGATTCAATAAGTGCTTCTTCGATAGATTTTGGTTGTAAAGGTTGAAAGGATAATAGCTGGCAACGAGATAGGATCGTATTTAAGATTTTATGATACTGCTCAGTCATTAGAATTGCAATTGTATTTGCATTTGGTTCCTCTAAAAACTTCAGTAAACTGTTTGCAGCATTTACCGTCATTTTATCAGCGTGAATGATCATATAGAGCTTTTTATTAGATTCAACACCTGATTTTGAAAATTCCTCTTGTAACGCTTGAATCTGTCCTTTCTTTATAGACAGACCATCAGGCTCAACAATATGAACATCTGGATGGTTACCAGATTGTATCCTCTTACAATTTTTACAACTCTCACACGGCTTATAGTCTTGGAGATTTTCACAAAAGAAACTTTTTGCTAAAAGGATTCCTATGTCCTTTTTTCCTGTTCCCCTTTTCCCCTCAAATAAATAGGCATGCGCTAACCGTTGCTTTTGAATACTGTTCGCTAGTAGCTTAATAACACGCGGTTGATATGACGCTAAATCTTGCCAATTTTTCGCCATTAATATTCATCACTCCCTACGTATATAGGTTGATAAGCAATCCCTTAACTTCACCTATTTTTGCAAGGATATCGATTGTTGAGCGTTCCTTGTTCACTATTTCGTCGGCTAATTCAACAAGTGATTTATCTACCTGTTCAATAATTCTTAAGGACCGACTATTTCCATTGTAATCCCAACTTCTTGACTGTTTCATTGTCATGCCATATTCAACAGCCTCATGTATAAATTTTTTAACCAGTAATTTATATTTTGAGAGATCACTAAAATTTCTTGATTTAGAAACTCGACGACCTGCATCTTCAATATTAACTAACAATTTATTTAACTGTTCCATCTGAAGCTTGTTCCCTTGCTTCGAAATTAAATCTTGAAACCCTTTAGAAGTTGTTTGTGCAGCTTTTTGCTCTAAACCTCGTTTATCCATTGTTGAACGTATATCTTGACTAATTTTCATAAAAACCCCCATGGCATAATTTCGCCACCATCTGTTATGAAAAAGATTATGAAACCATCTATATCAGCACATTAAAATTGATGAAACTGCTCCACAGGAAGAACAAAAACTGTTGCACCGCCAACCTCTACTTCTACAGGATATGGGATAAAGGAATCAGCATTTCCCCCCATAGGTGAAACTGGTGCAACTAGTTGATCTCGCGATTTACAATTATCCTTAATGATTTGTAAGGCTTTATCAACTCTAATATCTTCTGTTCCTATCATAAATGTCGTATTACCAGACTTTAGGAATCCACCTGAACTAGACAATTTTGTTACACGGAAATTATGCTCCATCAACGCATTCAATAGTTTATTACTATCTTGATCTTGTACAACGACAATAACTAACTTCATAATGAAAGGCCTCCTTATATTGTAACATGTTCATCTATGTGATTCATTGCTTGTTTAATAGTAATTTAATGCCAACTAGAGATTAAAATTCAAAATGCACTTTCAATGCATCTCTAACGTCAGATACTACTTCTTCAATTGGTTTCTCAGCATCGATTACAATAATTCTCTTTTTAAACCTGGTAATAACCTTCTCATACCCCTCCTGAACCTTTTTGTGGAATGAAAGGTCTTCTAAATCAAGTCGATTCTTCTCTCTTTCCTCACTTTTTGCAATTCTTTTAAGTCCCTTTTCAGGATCAATCTTAAAATAAAAGGTTAGGTCAGGCATGAATCCGTTAATGGCAAATTCATTTATTGAAAGAACTTCATCAATACCTAACCCTCTTGCATACCCTTGATATGCTAAGGAACTATCGATAAATCTATCACAAAATACAGTTTTCCCTTTGTTTATTGAAGGTATAACCTTCTCAACAAGATGCTGTCTTCTAGCCGCAGCATATAGAAGTGCTTCTGTTCTTGAATCCATCTCTGTATGTTCTTTATTTAATATTACTTCACGAATCTTTTCTGATATGCTAATACCTCCAGGTTCTCTAGTAAAAATAGCCTCAATACCAGATTGCTGTAATTCTACCATTAACAATTCTAAAACCGTCGTTTTGCCAGCTCCTTCTGGCCCTTCAAACGTTATAAATTTCCCTTTCAACATACTCACCTTCTTTTCATAAATATAGCTATTTTTCCTTGTTGAATATTATGATCACCTTGAATACTTACTCCAGATTTCATTAATTCCTTCATTTGCTCAATTAATGTAGTAGTTATTTTCTCACCAATCATAATAAATGGTATTCCAGGTGGATATGGAATAATCGATTCTGCTGAATAATAGCCGATTGCCTCATCAAATGCCACCAGCTTCCTTTCACATTCATTCAAATATGAATATGGCTTTTCTAATGATTGGATACTATTACTATTAGATTGACTAATTTTAGTATGGACTAGTTGTCTGTTAGTTGTAGAGTGAGAGGGATTAGGAAACTTTCCTTTTATTTTTTCTAGTTCCTTTATGCTTAATATCGTGTTAGCGAGTGGTAAGATAAACAGTAAGTTAGTAGGATCAGCTAGTTCCGCAAAAATATTTTGTGATTCAAAGTAGTCTTGAAGTTCAAATCCTGTTAAACCTTTTGTTGAGCGTATTGTAACCTTTAATGGATCAGTCTTCACTAACTTATCAGCAGATCGGACGATGACAATTTCATCAATAGAATGTATTTGTTGCTTTACAGACTCTATTACCTGTAAAATTTCGGCCTGTTTTTTATCTTCCTTAATACTTTTAAGATATGCTCTAGCTAAATCTAATGATGCCATTATCGGATATGATGGACTACTGCTTTGCAAAACTGATAAATAAAAATCAAGTTTTTCTTTATCAATTAACTTGCTATTAAAATGAAGGAATGAACCCATTGTCATTGCAGGTAATGTTTTATGGGCAGAATGAACAACAATATCTGCACCTGAATCTATTGCTGAAGTAGGAAATTCATTCCCTGCTATAAAATGAGCACCATGTGCTTCATCGACTAGTACAGGGATCCTGTGTTTATGAGCAAGCTGAATAATTTCAGTTAAATCCATTGTTAAACCGTAATAATTTGGATTTGTTAAAATTAATGCTTTTGCCTTTGGATAACGTCTTATTGCTTCTTTTATAGTCTCAATCTCAACGTAAGAAGGTACTTGATACTCATCATCTACCTTAGGTGATAAAAAGATCGGACTAGCACCAGCTAATTGAATTCCATTGATGATTGATTTATGAGAATTTCTTTGGACAAGAACCTCATCATTTTTACTACTGGAAGCTAGAATCATTGCTAAGTTTCCGACCGTTGATCCGTTCACTAAGAAGTATGTATTCTGCACACCGTATAATGTTGCCGTTAGCTGTTGTGCCTTTGCTATTGCTTCTTTAGGATGGTGCAAATCATCCAATCCGGTTAGCTCTGTAACATCGAAAGGTAAAATTCCTCTATAGACCTGTTCTGCCTGATTCATAAAGACAGTCCCATTTTTATGTCCAGGAACATGTAAGGACAGAGGGTTCCTCTTTGTATGTTTCATTAATGCTGTAAAGAGGGGTGTTTCCATACATATATCAGCGTCCTTTATTTTATATAAAATAATTATAACAATACTTCACTTGATGAGTATATACTTAGTCTCAATATAAATATTTATGTATGACTAAAAATAAAAAAGACTGATTTGAAGTCAGCCCTTTTTAATAGGTTTTAGTTTTTTATTATGAGTATAGTGGCGGGTTTTTTACCCTTCTTAATTTCTCTAAGTAATATTGGTATTTAGGATCAGATGTTTGTGTACTAGTCATTTCTTTTTCACAATCTACACAAATAAAACTCGTATAGAGATGAATTCCTGTCATTTTTTCTAAATCACATATTATACAAGTTTCCCCTTTAAACCTTTGTAAACTATTAGAATTCATTTTCTCCACCTCCATACTTTATAGTTTGCCCAAACCCTTACATTGTATACACAATTTTGAATTTAATTAATTTGTTTTCATTACTTTATGTACGGATAACTTACTTTGTGTTTGTCTTGAATAAAAACTTACGTTTTTAGTTGATTTTATATATTTCCACCCTATCCTTTAGATAGTAGTTCAATTTTACACCAATAAAAAAGACCAGTATCTCTACTGATCTTTTTCTTTTTTACCTGGCAACGTCCTACTCTCACAGGGGGAAACCCCCAACTACCATCGGCGCAGAGAACTTAACTTCCGTGTTCGGATATCGGCTTGCGATAAGCGGCGAATCTCTTCGTCAGCTTGTTCATTCAGATCCTCATGTGCCAAGAACGCACATTCCGGTCTTCACTCTCTGCGCTTCCTCGACCTTCTTGCTTCTCCCAAGCCTCAGGCTAGTAGGTTAAATTTGTCTTCAGTTTTAAATAATAAACCTTTCGGTTTAAAAAATATCAAAAAAGATCAGTATCTCTGCTGATCTTTTTCTCTCTTACCTGGCAACGTCCTACTCTCACAGGGGGAAACCCCCAACTACCATCGGCGCTGAAGAGCTTAACTTCCGTGTTCGGCATGGGAACGGGTGTGGCCTCTTCGCCATCATTACCAGATAATTTATAAAGTTGAAGGGATGTTCCTTCAAAACTAGATAACGATACACAATTCAATTCACTTCATTTAACGCTTTTATTAGGTTAAGTCCTCGATCGATTAGTATCTGTCAGCTCCACACGTCACCGCGCTTCCACCTCAGACCTATCAACCTGATCATCTTTCAGGGATCTTACTAGCTTACGCTATGGGAAATCTCATCTTGAGGGGGGCTTCATGCTTAGATGCTTTCAGCACTTATCCCTTCCGCACATAGCTACCCAGCTATGCCTTTGGCAAGACAACTGGTACACCAGCGGTGCGTCCATCCCGGTCCTCTCGTACTAAGGACAGCTCCTCTCAAATTTCCTACGCCCACGACGGATAGGGACCGAACTGTCTCACGACGTTCTGAACCCAGCTCGCGTACCGCTTTAATGGGCGAACAGCCCAACCCTTGGGACCGACTACAGCCCCAGGATGCGATGAGCCGACATCGAGGTGCCAAACCTCCCCGTCGATGTGGACTCTTGGGGGAGATAAGCCTGTTATCCCCGGGGTAGCTTTTATCCGTTGAGCGATGGCCCTTCCATGCGGAACCACCGGATCACTAAGCCCGACTTTCGTCCCTGCTCGACTTGTAGGTCTCGCAGTCAAGCTCCCTTGTGCCTTTACACTCTACGAATGATTTCCAACCATTCTGAGGGAACCTTTGGGCGCCTCCGTTACATTTTAGGAGGCGACCGCCCCAGTCAAACTGCCCACCTGACACTGTCTCCCAGCCCGATAAGGGCTGTGGGTTAGAATTTCAATACAGCCAGGGTAGTATCCCACCGACGCCTCCACCGAAGCTAGCGCTCCGGCTTCTCAGGCTCCTACCTATCCTGTACAAGCTGTACCAAAATTCAATATCAGGCTACAGTAAAGCTCCACGGGGTCTTTCCGTCCTGTCGCGGGTAACCTGCATCTTCACAGGTACTATAATTTCACCGAGTCTCTCGTTGAGACAGTGCCCAGATCGTTACGCCTTTCGTGCGGGTCGGAACTTACCCGACAAGGAATTTCGCTACCTTAGGACCGTTATAGTTACGGCCGCCGTTTACTGGGGCTTCGGTTCAAAGCTTCGCTTACGCTAACCTCTCCCCTTAACCTTCCAGCACCGGGCAGGCGTCAGCCCCTATACTTCGCCTTGCGGCTTCGCAGAGACCTGTGTTTTTGCTAAACAGTCGCCTGGGCCTATTCACTGCGGCTTTTCCGGGCTATTCACCCTAAAAAGCACCCCTTCTCCCGAAGTTACGGGGTCATTTTGCCGAGTTCCTTAACGAGAGTTCTCTCGCTCACCTTAGGATTCTCTCCTCGCCTACCTGTGTCGGTTTGCGGTACGGGCACCTCTCACCTCGCTAGAGGCTTTTCTTGGCAGTGTGGAATCAGGAACTTCGGTACTATAGTTCCCTCGCCATCACAGCTCAGCCTTATACGACAACGGGATTTGCCTCGTTGTCAGCCTAACTGCTTGGACGCGCATATCCAACAGCGCGCTTACCCTATCCTTCTGCGTCCCCCCATTGCTCAAATGGTGAGGAGGTGGTACAGGAATTTCAACCTGTTGTCCATCGCCTACGCCTTTCGGCCTCGGCTTAGGTCCCGACTTACCCTGAGCGGACGAGCCTTCCTCAGGAAACCTTAGGCATTCGGTGGAGGGGATTCTCACCCCTCTTTCGCTACTCATACCGGCATTCTCACTTCTAAGCGCTCCACTAGTCCTTACGGTCTAGCTTCACAGCCCTTAGAACGCTCTCCTACCACTGTTCTAAAAGAACAGTCCACAGCTTCGGTGATACGTTTAGCCCCGGTACATTTTCGGCGCAGAGTCACTCGACCAGTGAGCTATTACGCACTCTTTAAATGGTGGCTGCTTCTAAGCCAACATCCTGGTTGTCTAAGCAACTCCACATCCTTT
>NZ_CP147403.1:655000-670000 GCF_037201795.1 Metabacillus rhizosphaerae
AAAGGATCTTCTTCTCCCTCTTGCTGGGTATCATTATCATCTTTTTGATCCCTAAGGAAGTCTTCTCTTATTTTAACCCAATCTTGTTCGGGAACGCCAACCATTTCCAAATTTTTTCCCGTAATTTCTTGCAGAATCAATTCTAGATTCGTCCGAACATTGTTATTATTTTCTGCAACCATTTTACAGTGAATTTCAAATTTAAACTTCAGCACGAATGCAGATTTAGATGCAGCGACTGGTTCACTATCGTTCAATAGAGCAGCATGAGATACTTTATTTTGTCTTTTAAGTAACTCTAATAGTTCTCCCCAGCGACTTTTGATAACCTCTAAATCATTTCTTGTCGCAACTTTAAGTATTTCCTGAATTCTACCCTCAGGAGTTTTGTAGCCACTTTTCATTGATCTTTGTTTTGGCTCATTTGGCGCTGACTGTTGTGGAGCTGAAATCCCCTGCTGCTTTAGTCGGTTCAAGTCAGATTGCAAACTATTTATCTTTTCTAATAAAGAATTGTATTCCTCTTGTTCGAATTGTGAAGATGCCACACTTTGCTGACACAACTTCACAATTGCTACCTCCAAAAAGATTCGTGGATGATTTGTCCACTTCATCTCTTGTTGACTTTTACTTAAAGTCTCAATTGTTTCATATATATCATTTGAAGGTATTTCCTTTGTTAGCTGAATGAATTGTTCATCAACTGTTACACGCTCTAAGACATCTTCTAATGTTGGTGCAGTTTGATATAAGAGCATATCTCGGTAATAGAAAATAAAGTCTTCGATAAATCGTGCTGGATCTTTCCCTTGATACATCAACTGATCAAGTGCCTGTAATGCAGTTGTAACATCCTTTTGATGAATAGCTCCAGCTATCTTTCCTATGATTCCTTGTGAAACAGACCCAGTAATGAGTAATGCTTCTTCTACTCTTACTTGTTCGTCACTATAGGAAATCGCTTGATCAAGGAGGCTTAACGCATCACGCATCCCTCCATCTGCCGCTCTAGCAATAACATCTAAAGCTGCTTCTTCGACATCAACTTGTTGATTATGTACGATCTCTTTCATTCTCCCTACGATTGCGGAAGCTGTTATTCTTCGAAAATCGAAACGTTGACAACGAGAGATAATAGTTAATGGTATTTTGTGCGGCTCTGTTGTGGCCAAAATAAAAATGACATGCTTCGGTGGTTCTTCTAATGTTTTTAACAAGGCATTAAAAGCCCCAATAGATAACATGTGAACCTCATCCACAATATATACTTTATATTGAACAGACGATGGTGCATACTTAACTTTATCGCGTATATCTCTAATTTCATCAACACCATTATTAGACGCAGCATCTATTTCAATCACATCAGAAATTGATCCATTAGTGATTCCTTTACAAGCTGAACATTCATTACAGGGTTCTGCTATTGGAGCCTTTTCACAGTTTACTGCTTTAGCAAATATTTTCGCTGCACTTGTTTTACCAGTTCCTCGAGGACCTGAGAATAAATATGCATGTGAAAATTTATTATGTAAAAGGGCATTTTGTAACGTTTTAGTGATATGTTCTTGTCCAACCACATCATGAAACAGCTGCGGTCGAAAAACACGATATAATGCTTGATAACCCACAAAAACGTCCCCCTTCATTTTCATCTACTTTATTATAACAACCATCTTTCGTTTTACAAAGCGTGTACCCGCATTTAAAAACAACTTTCATAAAAAGTTCGTATAATACAAAAACTCACTCTTAAAAAGAGTGAGTCGTTATAATAAATTTAACTGCCGTGCACCTTCCTTCGATTAGCAACCATAGGCGTTACTCAAGCAGTTAGCTCGACCCAGGCAACCCTGCGGCACATGGGAGCTTCCACTTAATGCTGCTTCCTTCCGGACCTGACATGGTTCGTGGATTCCCATTGCGCAGGACCCAGGCGTCAACACCACTTACTTGAGGCAGCCCTACAGTACACTAACCTCTAGAAGGGATTCGGCCTCGCTAGAGCGGATTGCGAGTACAGGGCACCGCTACCTCCCCGCTTAGCACGGCAAAATTGATACCATATTTAGTTGCGCCATTAAGTACGACGCATGTATTAGTATATAACCTTCAGAGATAAAATGCAACGTCTACACACTGTAAATTTCTTCTAGTTGTTCATTTTTTCTTTTTTCTTTGTCTTATCTCTTTAAAAAATTCACTTAACAACCTACCACAGGCCTCTTCCTCGACACCCTTTGTAATGTCCACCTGATGGTTGAATCTTTGATCTTGTAATAAATTCATCAATGTTCCAGCACATCCACCCTTAGGATCTGCTGCTCCATATACGACACGTTTTACCCTCGAAAGAACTATTGCACCAGCACACATTGGACAAGGCTCTAATGTTACGTAAAGTATTGCCTCCTCTAATCTCCATGTACCTAAAACCTTACAGGCTTTATCAATCGCCAAAATCTCTGCATGAGCAATTGAACGTTGATCTCTTTCACGCAAATTAAAACCAGAAGATATAACTTTCCCATCGAGAACAATGACTGCTCCAATTGGAACCTCACCAATATCTTGAGCCTTTTTTGCTTCCTCTATTGCTAAATTCATAAAATACTTATCATTATACATACATATACCCCTTATATAATTTACTATTCTGTTACAAGCTAAGAACAAAAGCGCAAGCGCCTTGATCAGCCCCGACAAGCATAAGATGATTTAGAATAGAAGGCGTCTCTTGCCTTCAATTCTAAATTAGCTTATGACCTCGAGGGGCTAGGCGCTGGAGCTGGATGTCAAAGCACAGTCCACGTTATAAAATTTTTATTAAGTCGTTAATTAAAAACAAAAGCGCAAGCGCCTGTACAAAAATTCAAACTTACTTTTGTTAAAAAGGAGAAACATATGGAAGGTCAAACAAAGCAAGCACTTCTTATCATTGATATGATAAATAATTTTCAATTTGAGCATGGTCCTATTTTAGCAAAACGAGCAAATGATATCTCTCTTCGTATCTTAGCTCTAAAAAAGAATTTAAAAAGTAATGGTTGTCCGATTATCTATGTGAATGATCATTATGAACTTTGGCAGGCAGATTTTCAAAGGATTGCCAAAAAGTGTAGAAATACATTAAGCGAAAAGATTATTCATACCATATATCCTGAAGACGATGAATATTTCCTAATTAAACCTAAACATTCCGCATTTTATGGAACAGCATTAAACACACTACTTTATAGTTTAAATATAAAAAGGCTTATTATTACGGGCATCGCGGGCAATATTTGTGTTCTATTTACAGCAAACGATGCATATATGAGAGGATATGACATTACAATTCCTTCTGATTGTATTGCATCTAATGACGAAGAAGATAATCAATTCGCTCTTAAAATGATGAAAAATACACTTAAGGCTTCAATTGTAAATAGTGAAAATGTAAAATTAAATTAACATGTACAGAACCCTCACGTCATATGATGTAAAAAAAGTATGATAAGGAGGTCGAACATGCAAATACATATTGTCCAACAAGGACAAACGTTGTATGGTATAGCACAAGCATACAGTTCATCTGTACAGGAAATTGTTCGCACAAACGAAATACCTAATCCAAATAACTTAGTTATCGGGCAAGCAATTGTCATACCAATAAGGGGAAGATTTTATTGGGTGCAGCCAGGTGATAGTTTATACAAAATTGGCCAAACATTTGGCTTTTCTCCAATTGAGATAGCTAGAGTAAATAATATCCCAATAGATCAACCCCTTTCAATAGGATTAAGATTATATTTGCCTGAAAAAAAGGAAAGAAAAGTTGAAACAAATGCATACATTGAACCAAGAGGTACAAATGTAACTCCAAATTTAGAACAAGCAGCCCGGGATGCTGCACCATACTTGACATATCTAGGTCCATTTAGTTTTCAAATACAAAGAGATGGTACATTAAAAGAACCTTTATTAAATAACTTCCCACAAATAGCGAAACAAAACAAAGTCACATTAATGATGGCAATCACAAATCTTGAAAATGATCAATTTAGTGATGAACTCGGAAGAATTGTTTTAACAAATATGGACATTCAAAATAAACTTTTAAATACTATCGTTACAACAGCGAAGAAATACGGATTCCGAGATATCCATTTCGATATGGAGTACTTAAGACCAGAGGATCGGGAAGCGTATAATCAATTCTTAAGAAAAGCTAAAAATAGATTCAATCAAGAAGGCTGGCTCCTCTCTACAGCATTAGCTCCCAAAACAAGTGCAGGACAAAAAGGCCGTTGGTATGAAGCTCATGATTATAAAGCCCATGGAGAAATTGTTGATTTTGTTGTAATAATGACATATGAATGGGGCTATAGTGGAGGTCCTCCAATGCCAGTTTCACCGATTAATTCTGTAAGAGAAGTACTAGAATATGCAATATCAGAAATGCCTAGTAGCAAAATTATGATGGGTCAAAACCTATATGGCTATGACTGGACTCTACCATTTGTCCAGGGCGGACAATATGCGAAAGCAGTTAGCCCCCAACAGGCCATTCAACTAGCTAGTAAATATAATGAACAAATTGAATATGATTATGAAGCTCAAGCTCCACACTTTAATTACATAGATGATAACAGCAAAGAACATAAGGTCTGGTTTGAAGACGCAAGATCTATTCAAGCAAAGTTTGATTTAATTAAGGAACTTAATTTACGAGGAATCAGTTACTGGAAGCTAGGTCTAGCTTTTCCACAAAACTGGCTGTTAATAACGGATAACTTTGAAGTTGAGAAAAAATAAGAGGATAAAAACGAGGATGACTTAAAATGGTCATCCTCATTTTTATTTACTTCCTCATTCTTCAAATTAGAACAAATCACTTTTATATAAAAATACTGGAAATGCAGACATTCTCTCAAAAGTTTACTCCAAAAAAGAATTGCTGTGGTAAAATGAACTTTGTCGATTTTTAAAGTATTAGTGGTTCGTTTTAAAGGAGGACCCATTATGAATATACCCTTTATCACTGTTGAGGGCCCGATTGGTGTCGGGAAAACTTCATTATCAAAGGCAATTGCCGACTATTATCAATTTCATTTATTAAAAGAAATTGTTGATGAAAATCCTTTCCTTGGAAAGTTTTATACAAACATTGACGAATGGAGCTTCCAAACTGAAATGTTTTTTCTTTGCAATCGCTATAAGCAACTAGAGGATATTAATAAACATTATCTGCAATTGAATAAATCTGTTGTAGCAGATTATCATATTTATAAAAATCTTATATTTGCAAAGCGCACATTAAAAAACGAGCAGTATGATAAGTATTTAAAGATATACAACATCTTAACTGTTGATATGCCAACACCTAATTTGATTGTTTATTTAAATGCAAGTCTTGAAACTTTACTTTCTCGCATTGCAAATAGAGGACGAGAGATTGAACGTAATATAGACCCTAATTATCTTCAACAGCTTTCAGAAGACTACGAAATAGCAATGACTCAGTGGGAAAAGGAAAACCCCTCTGTTCCTGTAGTAAGATTTAATGGCGACACCTTAGACTTTGTACAAAATAAAGGTGACTTATCATATATATTTAAAACATTGGATCAGTTTTTGCAAAAAGGAGCTATCACAAATGAATTTACGCGATAAATATAATATTCCTCATAACTCAGTTATTACAATTGCTGGTACTGTTGGAGTAGGAAAATCAACGATGACAAATGCTCTAGCAAGAGCTCTAGATTTTAAAACATCCTTTGAAAAGGTTGACTCAAATCCCTATTTAGATAAATTTTATGCGGATTTTGAACGCTGGAGTTTTCATTTGCAAATCTATTTCCTTGCAGAACGATTTAAAGAGCAGAAAAAAATATTTGAATATGGCGGGGGTTTTATTCAAGATCGTTCGATATACGAAGATACAGGGATCTTTGCCAAAATGCACTATGAAAAAGGCACCATGTCTGAAGTAGACTATGAAACATATACAAATCTTTTTGATGCTATGGTAATGACACCTTATTTCCCTCATCCAGATCTTCTTATTTATCTTGAGGGAAGCTTAGATGATATCCTATCAAGAATTAAATTACGCGGACGCCCTATGGAACAGCAAACACCTGTTGAATATTGGGAGGAAATGCATCACCGCTATGAAAATTGGATTAATAACTTTAACGCATGTCCTGTATTACGGCTAAATATAAATGACTATGATATTATGACGGATGAACAAACAATAGAACCAATTATTGAACGAATTGGTTACTTCATAGAGCAATCAAAATTACTAAAAAAATAAGAGGCTTGTTCCTCCTTCTGAAATTAGTTGGCAGAAGGATGGGACAGCCTCTTTTTTTAGGCAGACTCGCTAACTTTGTTGTTATTTACCATGTAATGTTAGTTTTTGATTGCAGCGAGAGATGATTGCTTTCCTCGGGTCGCCCGGTGAGCCTATCCGGCGTAAACGTTCGTTTAACGATGGAATAACTAGAGTAAACTCCTTGCATATGACCCACCAGTACAGGATTTTATAATTTTCAAGACAAAAAAAACCGCTACAATAGTTGTAACGGTTTTATCAATCTCCTATATTTTATGCGCTAATATAGGATTATATTTTAAATTCTGGAGGAGGAAGGGGGATTCGAACCCCCGCGGGTTTTGACACCCCTGTCGGTTTTCAAGACCGATCCCTTCAGCCGGACTTGGGTATTCCTCCGTATCGGACAAGAATTAATTTAACATATTATCGATATACTTGTCAACAATTCATAAAAACTTTTTTAAAAAATTCCATGAATATAAACTATAGTCTACTCTTTTATTTAAAACCCTATACATAGAGCTAGAGAAGTTTGGAAAATATTGATCCAAACTTCTCCTAGTACTCATTATATTAATTATAAACTAATACGTTCCTTATTCCCCATATATGGTCTTAATACTTCCGGAATTATAACTGATCCATCTTCCTGTTGATAGTTTTCTAAGATAGCAGCTACAGTTCTTCCAATTGCTAATCCTGATCCATTTAGTGTATGCACATGCTCCACTTTTGCCTTTGGATCACGTCTGAAGCGAATGTTTGCTCGACGTGCTTGGAATGCTTCAAAGTTACTACAAGAAGATATCTCACGGTACGTGCCATAGCTTGGAATCCATACTTCGAGATCATATTTCTTCGCTGCTGTAAAACCTAGATCCGCAGTACACATGCTTAATAATCTGTAAGGCAATTTTAATAGCTGGAGAACTTTTTCTGCGTGTCCTGTTAATTTCTCAAGCTCTTCATAAGAATCCTCTGGCTTAACAAAGCGAACAAGTTCAACTTTATTAAATTGATGCTGACGAATTAACCCTCTCGTATCTCTTCCTGCAGATCCTGCTTCTGAACGGAAATTTGCACTAAAAGCTGCATAGCTAATCGGAAGCTGTTCAGCCGTTAAGATTTCCTCACGATGCAAATTCGTTACTGGCACTTCAGCTGTAGGAATCAAGAAGTAATCTTCTCCAACGATTTTGAATGCATCCTCTTCAAACTTAGGTAATTGCCCGGTACCAGTCATGCTATCACGGTTAACGATGAATGGTGGCAAAATTTCAGTATACCCATGTTCGTCAACATGTAAATCAAGCATAAAGTTATAAAGTGCTCTTTCTAATCTAGCTCCTAAACCGCGATAAAATACAAAGCGACTACCAGTGACCTTCCCTGCTCTTTCAAAATCCAAAATTTGTAGTTCATCAGCTACTTCCCAATGTGGCTTTGGTTCAAAACCAAACTGTGGAAGCTCACCCCATTTACGAACCTCGATATTATCATCCTCTGTATCACCAATAGGAACACTTTCATGTGGAATGTTTGGGATAGATAAAAGTAGGCTCTCTAATTCCATTTCAACTTCACGTAATTGATCATCTAGAACCTTAATGTCTTCTCCTACTTCTTTCATCCCTTTAATTAAATGTTCTGCATCTTGTTTTTCTCGCTTTAATTGAGCAATTTGAGATGAAACATCATTACGTTTACTTTTTAATTCTTCAGCAGAAGCAATTAGTTCTCTTCTTTTTTTATCTAGTTCCTCAAATTTACCAAAGTCTGTTAAATCCTCGCCACGTTTAGATAATTTCTCTTTTACTTCTTCAAAGTTCAATCTTAAGAATTTAATATCAAGCATTATCCATTCTCCTTCACTGCTATTTTTAAACAACAAAAAACTCCCATCCCAAAAAGGGACGAGAGTTACCCGCGTTGCCACCCTAGTTAAAAATACAACATGTGTATTTTCCACTTAATGAATAACGGTCACAGCCGGAATAGCCTACTATAGCACTTAGTTAGTTCAGCAATTCATTCAAGGATGGATTCACATGCATCTAACACCGATTTCCACCAACCATCGGCTCTCTACAGATAGAATATCATGCTACTAGTTCCTATCAACACGTTTACATATAAAATTAAGTAATCATAATTTACTATAAGTTTACAGCACCTGCAAGCTTTTTATACAATTATTTTGATTCTTTTACCATATTTACAAATAATTGTGTCATGCGATGATCGTCTGTTAACTCTGGGTGGAATGAACATCCAAGGAATTGACCTTGACGAGCCGCAACAATTCGACCATTATGTTTCGATAGAATTTCGACATCTTCTCCAACCTCAACAATGTGTGGCGCACGAATAAATACTCCTACAAAATCTTCACCAACACCCGTGATCATCAATTCAGCTTCAAAGCTATCCTTTTGGCGACCAAATGAATTCCGTTCAACCGTTACATCTAGAAGTCCTAAATGTGATTCACTATAGCCTACAAGGTTTTTAGCAAGAAGGATTAAACCTGCACAAGTACCAAACATAGGCTTCCCAGTAGCAGCAAAATTCTTTAATGGCTCCATAAAGTCATATTTATCAATTAAACGACGCATTGTCGTACTTTCTCCGCCAGGAATAATTAATCCATCTACTTCATCAAGCTGGTTATGTGTTTTAACGATGATTCCTTCAGCACCACATGCTTCAATTGATCGAATATGTTCTCTTACAGCACCTTGTAAACCTAAAACACCAATTTTTAGCATTGTATAAACTCCTTTTTATTACCAACCACGCTCTTGCATTCTTTGCTCAGGTAAAAGGCTTGAAATTTCAATTCCTTGCATTGCAGATCCAAGTCCTTTTGAAAGTTTTGCAATTAGTTCATAGTCTTGATAATGTGTAGTTGCTTCTACGATTGAGCGAGCAAATTTAGCAGGATTTTCAGATTTGAAGATACCAGAACCAACAAATACTCCATCTGCTCCTAGTTGCATCATTAATGCAGCATCTGCTGGAGTTGCAACACCACCAGCTGCAAAGTTAACGACTGGTAATTTACCTTCTCTTTTGATTTGAAGAAGCAGCTCAAATGGTGCACCAAGATTCTTTGCTTCAGTCATTAATTCATCTTCACTCATCGCAGCTACTTTACGAATTTGAGCATTTACTTTACGCATATGACGTACTGCTTCAACGATATTCCCTGTACCTGGCTCACCTTTCGTACGTAGCATAGAAGCACCCTCAGCGATACGGCGAGTAGCTTCTCCTAAATCACGGCAGCCACAAACGAATGGTACTGTGAAATCACTTTTTAAAAGGTGGTATTCTTCATCTGCAGGTGTTAATACTTCACTTTCATCTATGTAGTCTACACCCATTGCTTCAAGAATACGAGCTTCAACGATATGGCCAATACGTGCTTTTGCCATAACTGGAATTGAAACAGCGTTCATAACTTCCTCAACAATAGTTGGGTCTGCCATTCTTGCTACGCCACCAGCTGCACGGATATCAGCAGGAACACGCTCAAGGGCCATTACTGCTACCGCACCAGCCTCCTCAGCAATTTTAGCCTGCTCTGCATTGATAACGTCCATAATGACGCCACCTTTTTGCATTTCCGCCATTCCGCGTTTAACGCGATCAGTACCTGTTGTATTACTCATTATGTTTTGTCCCCCTTATGTAATTTCCTATTGTAGGATTTGTAATAGAGTGTTTAAAAATCATCTAAGCTATATTTTATCCTAACTTTCAAAAAAATCCTATCAAAATAAATGCAATTAGTAAAACTATTCGTAAATCATACACTATTCTAGTATTTTACCTCCATATGATTTCCATCTTAGCGCAAATTATTAATGTCATTAGTAATTTCCTCTATAAGGAAAGTAGAGTTTTAAGTAGAATAGATAAAAAAAGGCCCCCTATAATAGGAGCCCTTTCACTAAAACCAACCTTTTACTGTATCTGTTACAGTTCCCCATAGACCGCTAAAGAAACCTCCAATTCCTCTCATTGATAATACAAACCAGTTTGCTTTATCAACAGCTTCTTTCGTAATAAGATCTACTTGAGGCGTTTTATTTTTTTCTATAAAGCCTAATGCACTACCTGTTCCGTCATAATTAACTAGCATAGTTCCAACCTTTTGGTCTTTCTTAACAGGAGCAGTTAACTCACCTTTTTTTGTTAGCTGACTTTCATCAATTTTAAAAGCTGGCTTGTAAGCTTTTTCCTCACCGTTTTTTACTACAAGAGTCAATGCATCTTTAGTCTGAATAGATACATTATCTTCTTTACCTTTTACAACAGGTATTGAAGATTGATTTTTAATTTGATAATTAGCTGGGAATACCTCTTTAACTGAAAAATTATTGAAGGCATAATTCAGCATTTTTTTCGTTTCAACAAATCTTGATTCATGTAATGATTTACCCTCAGCATTCATTACGACAGATATTACTCTCATACCATTTCTAACAGCAGTTGCAGTAAAACATGAACCAGCATTATTTGTAGAACCTGTCTTTAAACCATCCACACCTTCATACTCATAAACTAATCCTGGAAGCATCCAGTTCCAGTTTGGCATGTTTGTTCTATCATCTGTACCTTCTCTAAATACCTTCTTAGGAGTGCTTGCCGTCTCTAAAACTTTTGGGAAATCTTGAATTAATTTTTGAGAGAGTAATGCCATATCACGAGCAGATAATTGGTTTTCTGCATCTGCACTTGTTCCCTCAGGATGCATCCCTTGAAGATCTTCATTTTCCAAACCTGTTGCATTAACAAATTCATAGTTTGTTAGACCAAGTTCTTTCGCTTTTTCATTCATCGTTTTTACAAAAGCTGATTCCGAACCTGCTATAATTTCAGCTAATGCAATTGCTGCACCATTTGCTGAATAAATTGCCATCGCTTCGTATAATTCTTGTACTGAATAAGAACCATCCTGTCTTAAAGGAACATTAGAAAGGCTAGTATTTTGGGAAATTTTATATACATATTCACTAGGCGTATACTTCTGATCCCATTTAATTTTTTTATCCTCAATCGCTTCTAATACTAGATATTCCGTCATAACCTTAGCCATACTCGCTACTGGTAGTTTTTCATCAATATTTTTCCCATAGAGGATTGTACCAGTCGTTTCCTCAATAATGATTGCTGAGCCTGCATTAACCGAAATCGGCTCCTCTGCAGCACTTACAATAGAATATGGGGCAAAAGCTGAAATGACAAATGTGAACGCAAATAGAATCGCGATCAACTGTTTAAATCTTAAGTTGCTCAATGTTATACCTCCAGATTAATTTTTTATCTATATTTAAACATCAGTTTATTTTCGTTATGTTATAATTTGGAAAATCAAAACAAGTTCTTCCTAACCCATACCAAACAACAAGATTGATTTTATCATATAAAGTCCAAAAAAAATAGACAGAGTACAAGACTCTGCCAAATGTTATAGTTCTGTCATATTTAACGAACTATTTGTCATGCATGGAAAATTATAGTGAATAGTTTGGTGCTTCTTTTGTAATTTGTACATCATGTGGATGACTTTCCTTTAAACCCGCTCCTGTCATACGTACAAACTGTGTGTTTTCTCTAAGTTCTTGAAGGTCTTTTGTACCACAGTATCCCATACCAGATCGAATGCCACCTACAAGCTGATAAATTGTCTCTGATAACGGTCCTTTATACGGAGTTCTTCCTTCAATTCCTTCAGGAACAAACTTCTTGTTGTCTTCTTGGAAATAACGATCTTTACTTCCCTTTTCCATTGCAGCAACTGAACCCATTCCTCGATATACTTTAAAACGTCTTCCTTGGAAAATCTCCGTTTCTCCAGGACTTTCAGAAGTACCTGCAAGAAGACTACCTAACATAACAGCATGACCACCTGCTGCAAGAGCCTTTACCATATCTCCGGAATATTTGATTCCACCATCAGCAATGATGGATACCCCGTGTTTTCTTGCTTCAGTAGCACAGTCATATACAGCTGTAATTTGAGGAACACCTACACCAGCTACAACACGTGTTGTACAAATTGATCCAGGCCCAATTCCAACTTTTACAACATTAGCACCTGCTTCAATTAATGCCTTTGTAGCCTCAGCAGTGGCAATATTACCTGCAATAATATTCAAAGTAGGGAATTCATCACGGATTGCTTTTACTGTCTCTAAAACCCCTTTTGAATGACCATGTGCAGTATCAACAACAATTGCATCTACACTTTTTTCTACTAACTTTTTTACACGCGTCATTGTATCTGCAGTTACCCCTACAGCCGCTGCAACTATTAAACGACCATGTTCATCTTTAGCTGAATGCGGGAACTCAATTACCTTTTCAATATCCTTTATGGTAATTAACCCCTTTAATACACCATCATTATCTACAAGAGGTAGTTTTTCAATTTTGTGCTTTTGTAAAATACTCTCTGCATCTTTTAATGTTGTCCCTACATCTGCTGTAACAAGATTTTCCTTCGTCATCACATCGTAGATTTTTATAGAGAAGTCTTGGATAAAACGCATATCACGATTTGTAATGATTCCAACTAACTTTTGTTCTTCAGGGTTGTTTACAATTGGAACACCAGAAATTCTATATTTACCCATTAAATGTTCAGCATCAAACACTTGATGTTCTGGAGTTAAATAAAATGGATCTGTAATAACTCCCCGTTCAGACCTTTTTACTTTATCAACCTGCTCTGCTTGCTGCTCAATTGACATATTTTTATGAATAACACCTAAACCACCTTGTCTTGCTATTGCAATCGCAAGCTCTGCCTCTGTTACAGTGTCCATACCAGCACTCATAATTGGAATATTAAGCTTTAAGCTAGGTGTTAACTTTACACTTAAATCGACATCCCTTGGTAATACCTCTGATTTAGCTGGTACTAATAATACATCATCAAACGTAAGGCCTTCTTTAGAAAATTTTTGTTCCCACATAGTAAATCCCCCTTTTTTCGGCAAAATATTATTAGTAGATTATCAACAGTCATACCGACTGTCAAGGAAGGATTAAAGAGTTTAAATATTTAGAATTTTATAATTGGAGTGTACAATTAATGAATACACAGGTTTGGGAACGCTTACTGTCCTATCATTCAACAGAAACAGTTCAAAAAAAACTGGAAAAAACTTATGAAAAATTTTTGTATGAAAATTCAAAAAAACTGGAATATGATAATTGTTTACGGTTTGTTTATTTTCTAAAACATGGTGAAAATTTTTTCACACAGGCTAATCAGTCACCACCTGCCATTCAACCAATGCTACTGTTTTATGGTATATCACAATTAATAAAAGCATGTCTTATCATTATTGATCCAGAATACCCTTCAACTTCATCAGTCCTTGCTCATGGTGTTTCAAGTAGAAAGCGAAAAAAACAACAATATCATTTCTTGGAAGATGAAATAAAAATTCAAAGAAATGGTTTATTTTCACATGTGGCAAATAAAATATTTCAAATTAATCATTTAGAGGCAGAAAAGTATTCAATGGAGTTACTGCTTAAGCAAATTGCTGAAATGAATGAGGTTTTTTCATTCCATCATTCCCAAAAAACTTCTGTTCTAGTTGATCAAGATCATGATCAATTTTTAATTACTGAAAGTGTTGCACAACTGTTTCATATGTCACCAAAACGTTTGGCAGAATTTCTTGAAGAAAGATATTTATTTGAGTTTGATAAAAGTAATACTGAAGGCATTGTTCTTCTTAAAAGTGTGAACTCAATGGCAACTTATAATTGTATGCCATTTTCATATCATCTTGAGGAGGGAAATTTCTACCTTCCAACGTCACGAGAGGTATTGCTAAAGATTCCAGAATTACTTGTTCATTATCTATTGTTATATAATTTAAGTATGATTTCACGATATGAAACGGAATGGTGGTATGAGCTCCTTTTAGGTGCATCAAACGATGATTATCCTTTCATTTTGCGATACATGGAAATTGCAAAACGAAAAATCCCATATTTTATCTTGAATTTCTTAGAACATAATCTTAAATAAACCCATCTTAATTTGTTATATTTCTGCATATATGAGCTAGTATTCCTGCTAGCTCTCTGTGTTTTTTTGATTAAGTGGTGTACGTCCTTATACCTCTTTTAAAATACTATATGCTTCTCCCTAGCCTCAGGCTAGTAGGTTAAATTTGTCTTCAGTTTTAAATAATAAACCTTGCGGTTTAGAAAATATCAAAAAAGACCAGTATCTCTACTGATCTTTTTCTCGCTTACCTGGCAACGTCCTACTCTCACAGGGGGAAACCCCCAACTACCATCGGCGCTGAAGAGCTTAACTTCCGTGTTCGGCATGGGAACGGGTGTGGCCTCTTCGCCATCATTACCAGATAATTTATGAAATTGAAGGGATGTTCCTTCAAAACTAGATAACGATTAACAATTCAATTCACTTTATTTAACGCCTTTATTAGGTTAAGTCCTCGATCGATTAGTATCTGTCAGCTCCACACGTCACCGCGCTTCCACCTCAGACCTATCAACCTGATCATCTTTCAGGGATCTTACTAGCTTACGCTATGGGAAATCTCATCTTGAGGGGGGCTTCATGCTTAGATGCTTTCAGCACTTATCCCTTCCGCACATAGCTACCCAGC
>NZ_CP147403.1:675000-940000 GCF_037201795.1 Metabacillus rhizosphaerae
GCAGACCTTATTATTGGTCTAGTTGGATATTGTTCATCGACAAATACTATCTCCGCTTCTAAACCATTCGAAATTTTCACCAATGTACCTGCTGAAAATTTGATAAGTGCCTTTTTTAACTCATTTACCACTTTTAAATCGAATTTCCCAAAGTCATCTTGAATGATTTGTTCTAATACTTTAAATGGAGATTGTTTACTACGATAAGGTCTAACAGTTACCATTGCTTGATATGTATCAGCAAGAGCAACAATATTGCTATACGGATGTAATTGTTCTCCTTTAACACCTAGTGGATATCCACTACTATCAATTCTTTCATGATGCTGTAAAACCCCCATCTTAACCCCTTCTTTTATTGTCATAATATTTTTCAATAGGTTATAGCTATGAATTGGGTGTTGTTTAATATCTTTATATTCACGCTCAGTTAATGTCACCTTTTTTGTCATGATATTGGGGCTTATTTTTGCCATTCCACAATCACATAATAGACCAGTTAATGCAATTTGGTTTATATCCCCCTGTTTATACTCTAACTTCTTAGCTAAAAAAGCACTTAGCAAGGCGACTGAAACAGAATGATGATAAATGTATTCCTCTTGTTTGCTATTAAGATATAGTTTAAGTATTTCCTCCTCATGACCTTCCAACTTACTTACTAATGGAAGTATAACTTGTCTCACTTTTGTTATATCTATTAAGGCACCAGCTTGCCATCCCATATAGAGTCGTTTGTAGGATAGGACAGTGTCGTTATAAAGTTGGTTGAATGATTTTTTATGTTCTATTTCTACCTTTTCTTCTTTTACCTTTTGTTTTTCATCTAGTATATAAGATGGTTGAAAAACTTTACCATCCTCAAGAACACTTTCTACTTCTACCTCATTAATTAAAAAGGCCTGTAAAGCTTCTTTAATATGTCTTGAAACAACTGTATTTTTGCAAGCCAATAACTTATTAGAAGCCGATACTATATGTTTTGAAAGAATACAACCCTCTTCTAATTGATCGATATAAATCTTCACACGTATCCCCCCTCTGTTTATTATATATTTAAATAGGAGCAAATGTTTATAAAAATTGTAAGATTATAGTGATTTTTTTACTATCATTTTCTAATATATGGTTATTTTATAGTTAAATTGTTACACGAATTGCTTTTTTCTTTCAAAAAAAGACTAACCCATTTTATTAATGAGTTAGTCTTTTGTATCTTATTCTTCTTCTGGTGTTTCTGGTGTTTCTGGTGTTTCAAGTGTTTCTGTTAATTCTCCTTCTTCTACTTCCTCTGTCTCTTGATCTTCTTTCTCAACAAGAGCGACTGTAGATACAACTACATTTTCATCCAATTTAATTAACTTAACACCTTGTGTATTTCTTCCCATTGTGGAAATAGTAGCTACATCCATACGGATTAAAACACCACTTGCTGTAATAAGCATTAAATCTTTTTCACCTGTAGCAGCTTTAACAGAAACAACAGGACCGTTTTTCTCTGTAATATTACATGTCTTTAATCCTTTACCACCACGGCTTTGAACTCTATATTCTTCAGAAGGCGTACGTTTTCCATATCCATTGCTTGTAACAATTAATACGTCAACACCTTCCTCAAGGATTTCCATACCTACTACTTCATCATCCTCATCGAGAGATATCCCTTTAACACCAGTGGCTGTACGTCCCATAGAACGAACATCTGTTTCATGGAATCGGATAAGCATGCCTTTTTTGGTTCCAATGATAATATTCTTAGAACCATCAGTTAGTTTAACCGATATTAGTTCATCCGCTTCACGTAAACTTACTGCAATTAAACCATTATTTCTTATATTGGCAAATTGAGATAATGGTGAACGTTTAGAGACTCCCTCTTTTGTTGTAAAGAATAAGAACCAATCATCTACAAACTCAGATACAGGTATTATTGCATTTACCCATTCACCTTTTTCAACACTTAAAAGGTTAATAATTGGGAGACCTTTAGCTGTCCTGCTATATTCAGGAATTTCATAGCCCTTTGCTCGATAAACCTTTCCTTTATTTGTAAAGAAAAGAATAGTATCGTGGGTTGAAGTCGTAAGGAGCTGTGCAACGAAGTCGTCTTCATTCGTTCCCATTCCTTGAATACCTCTTCCACCGCGTTTTTGACTACGGTATGTTGATACTGGAAGACGTTTAATATATCCATTATGTGTTAACGTAATGACGATATTCTCAACAGGTATTAAATCTTCATCCTCTATATTTTCAATTCCACCTGCTAATATTTCAGTACGACGCTCATCATTGAATCGTTCCTTAATTTCAGTAAGCTCTTCTCTGATAATCATAAGTACTTTTTCTTCATCAGCCAGAATTGCTTTTAATTCTTCAATTAACTTTACTAGTGACTGATATTCTTCTTCAATTTTTTCTCTCTCTAAGCCTGTTAATCTTTGAAGCCTCATATCTAAAATTGCTTGTGCTTGCTTCTCACTTAGTGAAAATTGCTCCATTAATCCATTTCGAGCGATTTCCGTTGTTTGTGAACTACGGATGAGTGCAATAACTGCATCTAAATGATCCAGTGCAATTCGTAATCCTTCAAGAATATGAGCACGAGCTTCAGCTTTTCTTAATTCAAAAGCTGTTCTACGCTTAATTACAACTTTTTGATGTTCTAAGTAATAATAAAGCATTTGCTTAACATTAAGAACCTTTGGATGGCCATCAACTAGCGATAACATATTAATACCAAAACTAGTCTGTAAAGCTGTCTGCTTGAAAAGGTTGTTTAAAAGGACGTTTGCATTTGCATCCTTCCTTACCTCGATAACAACTCGCATACCATTACGGTCTGATTCATCACGCAAATCTGTTATACCATCAATTTTTTTATCTCGAACAAGCTCTGCTATTTTTTCAACAAGTTTTGCCTTGTTAACTTGATATGGTAATTCCTTAACAATGATTACTTGTTTGCCTGATGGTTTTTCTTCGATCTCAACCTTAGCTCTAATCGTGATTGATCCACGACCAGTTTCATACGCTTTTCGTATCCCGCTTCTTCCAATAATTTGTCCACCTGTTGGAAAATCAGGGCCAGGAATAATCTCCATTAATTCAGGGATTGATATATCTGGTTCCTTACTAAGTGCAAGAACACCATCAATAACTTCACCCAATTGGTGTGGTGGAATATTTGTTGCCATACCTACAGCGATTCCAGTCGCACCGTTAACAAGTAAGTTCGGAAATCGAGCTGGAAGTACAATCGGTTCTCTTTCTGAGCCATCATAGTTATCCTGGTAATCAATCGTGTCTTTGTTTATATCACGAATTAATTCCATTGAAATTTTAGACATACGGGCCTCAGTGTATCGCATTGCTGCTGCTGAGTCTCCATCAACAGAACCAAAGTTACCATGTCCATCAACTAACATGTAACGGAAATTGAAATCTTGAGCCATACGTACCATTGTCTCATAAACAGCTGAATCACCATGTGGATGATACTTACCAATTACTTCACCAACGATACGTGCTGATTTTTTAAATGGTTTATCTGACGTCATACCTAAATCATTCATTGCATAGAGAATACGACGATGAACAGGCTTTAACCCATCCCGAACATCTGGTAAAGCACGTGAAACAATAACACTCATCGCATAGCCTAAAAAGGACTCACGCATTTCGGTACTAATATTTCTATCTATGACGTGTGAGTTTTGATTTTCCGACATACTAAGATAACCTCCCTTAGTTCTATTCGCATTTTAAATTGGGAGAGCCAAATAAATGTATAAAACGTATTAATAATTACTACCCAATTAAGATAAATCCATCTAATAGTCTACTCTCCATTATATCAATGTTAGAGAGAGATTACACATCAATTTCCTAGAATAATAATAGTTAGTAGGATTTACTTAAAATATTTAGAACTCCAATTATTATTTGATCGTAAATGATCACATAGTGGGGATGGTAATGTGATTATCAAAAAACACCTCACCGTATAATGAGGTGCTTCTTAAATTAAATATCTAGATTTTTAACATATTGTGCATTTTCTTCAATAAAGTTTCTGCGAGGTTCTACCTTATCACCCATTAATGTATCAAATGTTTCATCAGCATCAATAGCATCTTCTAAAGTGACTTGGAGTAATGTACGTGTTCCTGGATCCATTGTTGTTTCCCATAACTGTCCAGGATTCATCTCTCCTAAACCTTTATAGCGCTGAATACCAGGTTTAGGCTGCTGTGGCATATCTGCAAGATACTCATCAAGCTGACGATCATTATATGCATACTCAATTCGCTTACCTTGCTGAATCTTGTATAGTGGCGGTTGAGCAATATAGATAAAACCTTGTTCAATAATTTGGCGCATATAACGATAAAAGAAGGTAAGTAATAGTGTACGAATATGCGCACCATCTACATCGGCATCAGTCATGATGACAACTTTATGATAGCGTGCTTTCGTTATATCAAAATCCTCACCAATTCCAGTACCTAGTGCAGTAATAATCGCTCTAATTTCATTGTTGGAGAGAATTTTATCGAGTCGAGCCTTTTCGACATTAATAATTTTCCCCCTTAATGGGAGGATCGCTTGGAAATGTCTATCTCTACCTTGTTTTGCAGAACCTCCGGCTGAATCTCCCTCAACGACGTATATTTCACTAATTGTCGGATCCTTTGAAGAACAATCTGCTAGCTTCCCTGGTAGATTTGAAATTTCCAGTGCACTTTTTCTTCGTGTTAATTCACGTGCCTTTTTAGCGGCAAGACGGGCTCTAGCTGCCATTAAACCTTTTTCAACAATTTTTCTAGCTGTAGAAGGGTTTTCTAGTAAAAACTTATCAAATGCCTCTGAAAATACAGAATCTGTAACGGTTCTAACTTCTGAATTTCCTAGCTTTGTTTTTGTTTGCCCTTCAAATTGAGGATCAGGGTGTTTTATAGAGATAATTGCTGTAATTCCTTCACGAACATCTTCACCAGAAAGATTATCATCATTTTCCTTGAAGATCTTATTCTTTCTAGCATAATCATTAATAACACGAGTTAAAGCAGTTTTAAATCCTGCTTCATGTGTTCCGCCCTCATAGGTGTGAATATTATTAGCAAAAGAATATATATTACTTGTATAGCTATCATTATATTGAATAGCAACCTCAGTTGTAATCCCGTCCTTTTCACCTTCAATATACACAGGCTCATCATGGATTACTTCACGGGTACGGTTTAAATGCTCGACGTAGGATTTAATTCCACCTTCATAGTAATATTCATTTTGACGTTTACTTTCACGTTTGTCTTCAATTGTTATTTTTAATCCACGATTTAGGAATGCTAACTCTCTTATACGATTTGCAAGAATTTCATACTCATATTCTGTTGTTTCAGTAAAAATTTCTGGATCTGGTTTAAAATGAGTAATTGTACCGGTAACATCAGATTCACCAATTACTTTTAAATCCGCTGCAGGAACACCCTTTTCAAATTTTTGAAAATGGACCTTTCCTTCACGATGTACGGTAACATTTAATTCAGTTGAAAGAGCATTAACTACGGATGCACCAACGCCATGAAGCCCACCAGACACCTTGTAGCCTCCACCACCGAATTTTCCTCCGGCATGTAAAACCGTCATAATGACTTCAACAGCTGGACGCCCCATTTTCTCATGAATACCTACTGGAATTCCACGTCCATTATCCTTAACAGTTATACTATTATCTTCTTCAATGATTACATTAATTTCATTACAAAACCCTGCTAACGCTTCATCTATACTATTATCAACAATTTCCCATACAAGATGATGGAGTCCTTTTGAACTAGTAGATCCGATATACATACCAGGGCGTTTTCGTACCGCTTCTAAACCCTCTAATACTTGAATCTGATTTTCATCGTATGTTTGCTGTTGAACTTTATTTTCTTCCATCGTCACACTGATTCACCTACACTTTTCCTAAAGCAGTCTTTTACCATGAAAACTTTTAGTTAATTATCTATATCAAAAGCAACTTGTGCTCGTTTTTTTAACGTGTTTGACGACAACGGGGAAAAATAGATCTTATCCATCGTTACAATCACTGATTTCGCTTCACCATTTGTAAGTTGAACAATTTTACTCTCCTGTTTATTAAAAAACTCAGAAACAATTGTTGAAGCTTGTGAAGATTGGCGATCTAATATCATGACAACCTCTTTGGAAGGGACAACAAAATTGTCACCTAGATGAATATACAAGTTAATCACCTCATTTATCGTCTGAAAGCTTTCCTGTTTTGACATGGAACGTAGCTGCCTCTTTTAACGTTTGATGGTCAATCCCTTCGACACTAGTAGTCGTGACAAAGGTTTGTACCTTCCCTTGGATCGTATTCAATAAGTGAGATTGCCTAAAGTCATCTAACTCAGATAATACGTCATCAAGTAAAAGGATTGGATATTCTCCAATCTCACTGTGGATCAAATCTATTTCAGCTAACTTCAACGATAGAGCAGTGGTTCTTTGTTGACCTTGTGAACCATATGTTTGGACATCATAATCATTAACATAAAAAACTAGGTCATCTCTGTGAGGTCCAGCTAACGTAGCACCTCGTTCGATTTCCTTCTCTCTTATTTTAGCAAATTTTTGTTCATATGCTTCTATCATTTTCGTCAAATCATTGTCTTCTGATACGTCAATAGACGGTTTATATTTAATAACTAACGTTTCTAATCCTCTACTAATTCCCGAATGAATAGGTTGTGCCCATTTTTGTAGTTCAGAAATAAACTGTAATCGTTTATAAATAATCTTCGCTGCGACTTCACTAAGTTGAGCTGTTAATACATCCAGCATCGTTTGATCTGTTTGCTTCCGCATCTGCAACAACTTTAGATAATGATTGCGTTGCTGCATAATCTTTTGATAACGGCTTAAATCATGAAGATAAATGGGAGACACTTGACCAATTTCCATATCTATAAATCTTCTTCTTACCCCAGGGCTACCTTTTACTAAATTTAAATCCTCAGGTGCAAACATAATGACATTCATTGCCCCAATATATTGACTCAACTTTCCTTGTTCAAGATGATTCAATTTAGCCTTTTTACCCTTTTTTGAAATAACTAATTGGAGAGCAGTGGATCGATTATACTTTTCAACACTACCCTCTATTTTAGCATATTCTTCGTCCCAACGAATTAATTCTTTATCATTTGACGTTCGATGTGATTTCGCCATGGCAAGTACAAAGATTGATTCCATTACATTTGTTTTCCCTTGTGCATTTTCACCAAGGATAACATTGACTTTATTTTCAAACTGGATCGTCAAGTCTTCATAATTACGGTAATTTTTTAAATTAAGCTCTTTTATATACAAATTTTGTACACCAACTTTAATTTTTCACGATATATGTGCCAAAATCAGGAATATAAACCATATCACCATTTCTTAGTTTTTTCCCTCGACGGTTTTCCGGTTCATTATTTACAAAGATTTCATACTCCCCTAAAAACCATTTTGCCATTCCGCCTGATTGTATCACTTCTGCTAGTTTTAAAAATTGTCCTAGTGTAATAAACTCTGATTCAATCTTAACTGGTTTTGCCATAGTGAACCACCTTTCTTCAGTAGTCTCTAACTTTATATTTTACTAAAAACCTAACTAAAAATACAACTATCCCAGGACTTTGATCTCCATGTCCATTCCACACGCACAAAATATTATACATTTTTAATAAGTTTAGTTCTAAATACCCATACAACTTTCAGGCCTTCTAAAACAGAAAAGAGGCTGACATAAGTCAGTCCTCTTAAATCCATATTAATTAATTAGTTTAATACGTTCTTACAGGTAAAATGAGTTGCAACATAGAATCATCCTGTGTTGTTCGTATAACAAAAGGTCTCATTGCACCTGTAAAATTGATAATAATTTCAGTTCCTTCAAGGGCCTTTAATGCGTCCATAACATATTTAGCGCTAAAGGATATCTTTAATTCCTCACCTTGAATTTCTGATGATTGAATTTCCTCACTAACTTTACCGATTTCTGGTGAGTTAGATGAAATTTCAACCATTCCATCTGTAATTGTAGAAAGCTTAACAACATTATTTCTAGCTTCTTTTGCTAGTAATGATGCACGATCAATTGCTTGTAAAAATTCCTTCGAATTAATTGTCATATTTGTTTTGCTTTCTGAAGGAATTAAGCGTGATGTATCTGGATAATTTCCGTCTAACAAACGTGAGAAAAATAATAGATTTTTCGCTTTGAATAACACTTGATTTTCTGTAATAACAATTTCGATTAAATCACTTGTGTCATCTAAGATCTTACTAAGTTCGCTTAAGCTTTTCCCTGGAATAACAACATTATATAAATTCTGACTTTCTGTATTAATTGCAGCTTTTCTTAAAGCTAAACGATGACTATCTGTTGCGATACATATTAGCTCACTGTTTTCCAATTTCCAATTAACACCTGTTAAAATCGGTCTAGTTTCTGATGTTGATACAGCAAATACTGTTTGGCGGATCATTGCCTTTAACAAATCAGTAGGAATCTTGAACATTTTTTCTTCTTCAATTTGTGGTAAATGAGGATATTCTTCAGCATCTAATCCGTTTAAGCTAAATTCTGCTTTTCCTGATCGAATAATTGTTGAGTGTTGGTTACCTACTTCAATTTCGACAATATCCATTGGTAACTTCTTAACAATTTCACTAAAGAATCTAGCTTGTAAAACAACACTACCACTTTGTTGGATTTCTACAATTTCATTTCCATCTTCCTCAACAGGAATAAAAGATTCTATTGAGATATCTGAGTCACTACCTGTTAAAGTAACTCCCTCTGAATTAGCAACAATTTTTATACCAGTCAAAATAGGAATTGTTGTCCTTGATGATACTGCCTTCATTACGTCTTGAACACTTTGGACTAATTTATCACGTTGAATAATGAATTTCATGAAAGAATTCCTCCTTTTTTAGAAATTAGGTTATATATTTATTTTTTAAAAATATAGTAGAAGTACTAGTAGGGCCTGTGGAAATGTGGATAACTGGTATAAACGAAAGGAAACACAGCCTATCCACATGTGGACAGACTGTGTATATATCTGCATTAGTTATTCACACTATTCAGGTTCAATAATTTTTTTTAAGAGCCTCTAATTAATCCTGTAATTTCTTTTAATTGTCTTTGCAGCTGTTCATCACTCTGAAGCATTTTAGAAATTTTTTCATGAGCATGGATCACTGTTGTATGATCACGTCCACCAAATTCTTCTCCGATTTTAGGAAGAGATGAATCTGTTAATTCCCTAGATAAATACATAGCAATCTGTCGAGGGAAAGCTACTGATTTTGTCCGCTTTTTAGCTTTGAAATCCTCTAATTTCACCTGGAATTCCTGACCAACTATCCGTTGAATATCACTAATTGCAATCATTTTTGGTTTAGAATTTGGAATAATATCTTTTAATGCTTCAGCAGCTAAATCTGCATTGATATCTTTATTTATCAAAGAAGAATAAGCGACAACTCTAATAAGAGCTCCTTCTAATTCTCGAATGTTTGAATCAATTTGATTTGCAATATAAAGCATGACTTCATTTGGTATATCTAGACCTTCAGCTTTTGCTTTTTTTCTTAAAATAGCAATTCTTGTTTCTAAATCTGGAGGGGTAATGTCAGTAATTAAGCCCCACTCAAAGCGTGAACGAAGTCTGTCCTCGAGAGTAGGTATTTCCTTAGGTGGACGATCACTGGAAATGATAATTTGTTTGCTTTCCTCATGTAAAGTATTAAATGTATGGAAAAATTCTTCTTGTGTTGATTCTTTTCCAGCAAGAAATTGAATATCATCAATTAGTAGAACATCAACACTTCTATATTTATTCCTAAAGTCAACCGCTTTATTATCACGGATTGAGTTTATGAATTCATTTGTAAACTTTTCAGAGGAGAGGTAAACAATTTTTGCAGAAGGATTATGATTCATTACATAGTGTCCAATGGCATGCATTAAGTGAGTTTTACCTAGTCCAACTCCTCCATAAATAAATAAAGGATTATATGCTTTTGCAGGTGCTTCAGCTACTGCTAATGATGCAGCATGAGCAAATCTGTTACCTGATCCAATAACGAATGTATCAAACGTATACTTAGGATTAAGCATACTTTGTGGTATTTCATTTTGTTCATCGTTATTATTATTTATTTGTTTAATTGGAGAATTTTGCACAAATTCATCATCCCTTTGATTTTGGGGAATAATAAATTTTATAAGGAACTCTTCACCTGTTAGCTGGTAGATGGTATCAGCAATTAAATGTAGGTACCTGGATTCCAACCAATCTCTTGCAAACTCATTTGGAGCAGTTATGGTTAGGGTGTCACCTTTAATAGTATGTGCCTTCGTTGACTTAAGCCATGTTTCATAGCTGGGCTTACTTATTTTCTTTTCTATCTCTCCAAGAGCTTTACTCCAAAGTTCGGAAATGTTCTCCATGTAATGGTTTGTCCCTCCTTTACCTAAGCACCATTGCTGTTTGTATAATCTTTGTACAAGGTGCGAATATTCATGTATAAACATACAAACGTAAAAAATGTGCATAAATATATAATATAGTAATAAAACGTCTTTTCGACAAAACCCAAGTATTGTGGACAACAATTTACACAGGCTGTTTATAAACTATTCACATGTTATCCACAGATTGTGGATAACGCAAATTCGGTTATTAGTTATTAAGAGTGAAAACACAAATATAATATCAGAATAAAGCTAGAGATGCAACGGTTTTTACAAACTTATCCACACAACTAATCAATTGTTGAAGGAAATTGTCCACAATAGGCTAAGTTGTGAAAAACTTGTCGATAACTTATGTACATACTGCAGAAACTTGTCGAATTGTTATCCACAGATCATTTAACTGTACAAAGGGTTTTATTTTTTTATTTAAGTTTGACAAACTCGTTGTTGATTTCCACTGCAGGTATTCTCTCTTTCCGCGGGCGATGTGGGAGTCTTCACGGTGCTTTGAACCTGTGGAGTTTCATGTATTCCATTCCAATAACAAGTCAAAAATCGACAGTGAGCTTTAACAGATCCTTGTTAAAAAAGAATGAGTAGTTGACAATTCATACATTCACTCACTATAATTAGTAAGACTGTCTTTAACTGTTATTCCTCAGGGAGGTGTCATATATGAAACGTACTTATCAACCAAATAAACGTAAACGTAGTAAAGTTCATGGTTTCCGTAGCCGTATGAGCACAGCTAATGGACGTAAAGTTCTTGCTCGCCGTCGTCGCAGAGGAAGAAAAGTATTATCAGCATAGGCCACTGAAAAATCAGTGGTCTTTTTTTGCAGATAAGAAAATTTAAGTTTTTTTAAGCTTAGTTTGAGCGTCTTATTTGCCTGATTTTTGAACAAGGCGCTTGATCTTTTCTTAACAAATAAGAAACCACCACATCTTTTAGTGGAAATAAAAGAGAAGAAACGATTTTACATAAAAGATGAACATTATCTAAAAGTTTGTTTAAATCGTTTTTATTTCAGACATAATGATGGTGAGAATTCTGCTAGTAGGAAAGTGGGAGCAGAACATACCGGAGTGAAACAGAATGAGAAGGAAATATAGAATTAAAAAGAATAAAGATTTTCAAACAGTGTTTAAGCAGGGGAAATCGATAGCAAACAGACAATTTGTTATATATATATTAGAAAGATCGGAAGAACAGGAATTTCGAATTGGGTTATCTGTTAGTAAAAAAATTGGAAATGCAGTGACGAGAAATCGAATTAAGCGCTTAATTCGACAATTTTTTTTAGAAGAGAAGCATCGTATTGCAAGTGGTAGAGAATATATTATTATTGCAAGAAAACCAGCTTCAGACATGGGATACAATGAAGTGAAAAGTAGTTTAAACCACTTATTCAGAAAAGCAAAAAGCTATCAGAACTAAATAAATGTAGAATTATGTAGAAATGATCTTAATGAAAACTTTTTTATATAAAAGAAAAATCATTGTAAAAGTGATAAGATATAAATTATGTGAAACTTTTTCTTTTCTTTAACGTATGAATTGTATCTATCTATTGGTTAGGAGGAAAAAAGGTTTGAAAAGGCGCGTACTTTTAATATTGGGGTTAGTGAGTGTTTTAACCCTTTTAACTGGATGTACAGAGGTAAATGTTCCGATTACATCTGAAAGTGAAGGGTTTTGGAATAAGTATATCGTATATCCTTTATCACAATTAATTACATACTTTGCTGAAATAACTGGTGATAATTATGGAATCTCAATTGTCTTAGTAACAATTATCATTCGTTTAGCAATATTACCGTTAATGATTAAACAAACAAAGAGCTCTAAAGCAATGCAAGCAATCCAACCAGAAATGCAAAAGTTGAAAGAGAAATATAGTTCAAAGGATCAACAAACACAACAAAAGCTACAGCAGGAGACAATGGCTTTATTTCAAAAGCATGGTGTTAACCCACTTGCAGGTTGTTTCCCATTAATTGTCCAAATGCCTATCTTAATTGGTTTTTACCATGCAATTATGAGAACAGAAGCAATAGCTGAACATACATTCCTTTGGTTTGATTTAGGTGAGCGAGATCCATTCTTTATCCTTCCACTTGTTGCAGGTGCTACAACATTCATCCAACAAAAGATGATGATGGCAGGTACAGCAAATCAAAATCCTCAAATGGCAATGATGCTTTATATTATGCCGATTATGATTATTGTTTTTGCGATTAGTTTCCCTGCAGCACTTTCGTTGTATTGGGTAGTTGGTAACCTATTTATGATTGTACAAACTTATTTTGTAAAAGGGCCTGAGCTAAAGGCAGCAAAAGATGGAGGAAATAAGAAGTGAAAGAGATAACTGCTAATGGACTTACCGTCAATGAAGCAGTAGAAGTAGCATTAAAGCAATTAGAAGCAACAAGGGAAGAAGTAGAAATTACAGTTCTAGATGAAGGAAAAAAGGGTATTTTCGGCATTTTCGGAAAAAGGTCTGCAAGTGTTATAGTTAAGCTTATCGATGATCCTGTAAAGGAAGCTCATCTATTTCTTTCAAATGTAACGAAGAAAATGGGAATTGATGCCCAAATTAAGATAAAACGGGCAGGTAAAATTGTCACTTTTCAATTATCAGGTGACAAAATGGCTGTTTTAATCGGAAAAAGAGGACAAACATTAAATTCCCTTCAGTATTTAACACAATTAGTTGCAAATCGTTATTCTAATTATTATTTACAAATTGTCATAGATGCTGAAAATTACCGAGAAAGAAGAAAAGATACCCTTAACCAATTAGCAGCTCGATTAGCTCGGCAAGTTATTCGTTCATCAAAGAATGTTTCTTTAGAACCAATGCCTTCCTATGAACGCAAAATTATTCATGCTGCATTATCTGAATTTAAAGAATTAAAAACATATTCTGTTGGTGAAGAACCAAATCGTCATTTGGTTATTTCTCTTAAAGCAAAGACTGACTCTAAATAGAGTTGGTCTTTTTTTATATAAAAAAATCTTTGTAACTTTTTAATTCAGTTAAGTGCTTGACTATAAAATCCAGGATCATGTCGAAAAATGTTGTATTGATAAATTTGTATCGAATCTGGAAAGTTCAATCTTAAGTTTAAAAAGCAAATTTCACTTTATGTTAATAACTCGTCAAAGTGAAATTAACTATTAAGAGCAAATATTGTTATTAACATGTGGATAAGTTAAAATAAAGGAAGGAATGTTTAGATTAGAATGAATTGTGGATAACAATAAGTTGATTTTGCTTTCTTATGAAAGTGAAATATGCTATCTTAAAATTTTGGTCAAAGCTTATGAGAAAAAGGAAAGTATTCATATAGATAATTGAAATAGAGAGGTGATCGTAAAAATGGAGTTAGATACAATCGCAGCGATATCTACGCCCTTAGGTGAAGGAGCAATAGCAATTGTAAGATTAAGTGGAGATGAAGCAATTGACATTGCAGACAAGCTATTCAAAGCTCCTTCAAATAAGAGGCTAACAGAGGTAGACTCCCATACGATCCATTACGGTCATATGATAGATCCAACGACAGGTGATGTTGTTGAGGAAGTTATGGTTTCTTTAATGAAGGGGCCAAAAACGTTTACTAGGGAAGATGTTGTTGAAATAAATTGTCATGGTGGGTTAGTGACTGTAAACCGGGTTTTGCAATTGGCTGTTAAAAATGGTGCAAGACTAGCAGAACCTGGAGAGTTTACAAAGCGGGCATTTTTAAATGGACGTATTGATTTATCTCAAGCAGAGGCAGTAATGGATTTAATTCGTGCAAAAACAGATCGAGCTATGAATGTTGCCTTAGGACAAATGGAAGGTAGGCTTTCAAAGCTTGTTCAAAAGCTAAGACAAGAGATTTTAGAAACATTAGCACATGTTGAGGTTAATATTGATTATCCTGAGTATGATGACGTAGAGGAAATGACACATAAAATGCTTGTTGAAAAAGCAACTTATGTCCAAAGTGAAATTCATAAACTTTTGCAGACATCTGGGCAAGGGAAAATTTTAAGAGAAGGACTTTCAACGGTAATTATCGGGAGACCGAATGTTGGAAAGTCATCTTTACTTAATAGCCTAGTTCATGAAAATAAGGCCATTGTAACAGATATTCCTGGAACAACTAGAGATGTAATAGAAGAATATGTGAACGTTAGAGGAGTTCCGCTTCGGTTAGTAGATACAGCAGGTATTCGCGAGACTGAGGATATTGTTGAACGAATTGGTGTAGAACGATCAAGAAAGGTATTAAAGGAAGCAGATCTAATACTTCTTGTATTAAATTATCATGAGGAGCTTTCTCATGAAGATGTTCAACTATTTGAAGCAGTAAAGGGAATGGATATTATCGTTATTGTTAATAAAACTGATCTTGAACAAAAAATTAATCTTGAGCAAGTAATAGATCTAGCTTCTGGAAGACCTGTTGTTACAACCTCATTACTAGAGGAAAAGGGAATAGATGAATTAGAGGAAGCGATAGGTGCATTATTTTTTCAAGGCAATCTACAAAGCAATGATTTAACATATGTATCAAATTCACGCCATATCGCATTATTAACAGCTGCACAAACATCTATTAACGAAGCATTAACAGGAATTGAAGAAGGCATTCCTATTGATATTGTTCAAATAGATTTAACACGATGCTGGGAGCAGCTTGGTGAAATAATTGGGGATTCTGTTCACGAAAGCCTAATTGATCAGCTATTTTCGCAATTTTGTCTAGGGAAATAATAAAAGCGGAAGCGCCCGTTTAGCGACGTATGAACTGGAGCACTTCGAATGAGATAAAGGAAACACGAAGAGCGAAAGCGATTCGATGTTGACTTATCGTAAGAAGAAGTGTGAAGTTCACTAGTCGCTGGGAGCTGTAGCTAGCCAAAATAAAAGCGGAAGCGCCCGTTTAGCGTTGTAGCTAATATTGACATTATGTATTAAATAGATAAATTTTCATTTAAAAAAGGAGGTTATTAAATGTCTTATCATGCTGGGGATTATGATGTGATTGTCGTTGGTGCAGGTCATGCTGGGTGTGAATCTGCGCTAGCTTCTGCAAGAATGGGGGCAAAAACACTTGTAATCACAATAAATTTAGACATGGTGGCTTTTATGCCATGTAACCCATCAGTCGGTGGCCCTGCAAAAGGGATTGTCGTTCGGGAAATAGACGCCTTAGGCGGCGAAATGGGTAAAAATATAGATAAAACGCATATTCAAATGAGAATGTTAAACACAGGGAAGGGCCCAGCAGTTAGAGCCCTACGTGCACAAGCTGATAAATTTGCTTATCAGCACGAGATGAAAAAAACGTTAGAAAATGAAAAAAATCTAACATTACTTCAAGGAATGGTTGATCGATTAATTGTTGAGGACGGAATATGTAAGGGAATTGTTACACAAACGGGTGCAGAGTATTCTGCGAAAGCAGTAGTTTTAACGACAGGTACTTTCCTAAGAGGAGAAATCATTTTAGGAGAACTTAAATATTCAAGTGGTCCAAATAATCAGCAGCCTTCCATCAAGTTATCTGAACACTTACATGAGCTAGGCTTTGATCTAGTAAGATTTAAAACAGGAACACCACCGCGTGTTAATAGTCATTCAATTGATTACAGTAAAACAGAAATTCAACCAGGTGATGAAGTTCCACGTGCCTTTTCTTTTGAAACGACAAAATACATTACAGATCAGCTTCCATGCTGGTTAACGTATACAAGTTTAGAAACACATCAAATTATTGATAATAATTTGCATCGTTCACCTATGTATTCAGGGATGATTAAAGGAACCGGTCCGCGTTATTGTCCATCTATCGAAGATAAAGTTGTTCGGTTCAATGATAAACCGCGTCACCAAATATTTTTAGAGCCTGAGGGAAGAAATACTCAGGAGGTGTATGTTCAAGGTCTTTCAACAAGCTTGCCCGAGGATGTACAACAACAAATATTAAAAACAATACCAGGTCTTGAAAAAGTGCAAATGATGAGAGCGGGTTATGCAATTGAATATGATGCAATTGTTCCAACACAGCTTTGGCCGACTTTAGAAACAAAAAATATTTCATCATTATTTACCGCAGGACAAATTAATGGTACATCAGGATATGAAGAAGCTGCAGGCCAAGGATTGATGGCAGGGATTAATGCTGCTCAAAAAGCATTAGGAAAAGAAGAAATAATATTAGGTAGATCTGATGCTTATATTGGCGTTCTAATTGATGATTTAGTAACTAAAGGGACAAATGAGCCTTATCGCCTATTAACATCAAGAGCAGAATATCGCTTATTGCTTCGTCATGATAATGCTGATTTACGTCTAACTGACGTTGGTAAGAAAATTGGTTTAATATCTGAAGAACGCTTTGCAAAATTCACAAATAAGAAACATTCGATTGAGCAAGAAAAACTTCGATTGAATTCAGTTATTATTAAACCAAATCAAGAGACTCAACAATTAATTCTTTCAGTTGGTGGAAGTGAATTAAAGGATGGAATTAGAGCTTCTGATTTACTAAAACGACCAGAGATGACATATGAACATATAAACCAGCTTGTTCCATCAGAAGGGGAAATTGATGCAGATGTTGCTGAACAGGTTGAGATCCAAATAAAGTATGAGGGCTACATCGAAAAATCTTTACAACAAGTTGAAAAGCTTAAAAAGATGGAGAACAAAAAAATCCCTGAAAATATTGATTATGATGCAATTAACGGTTTAGCAACTGAGGCACGTCAAAAACTTAAAGAGGTAACACCATTATCTGTTGCACAGGCGTCTCGTATAGCTGGAGTTAACCCGGCAGATGTATCAATTCTATTGGTATACCTAGAGCAAGGCCGAATTGCGCGAGTTTCTAATCAATAAATAGAAAGGTTTTGTTTATGGATACAGAATTATTTCAGTCAAGTTTAGCGGAGAAAGGAATTGTGCTTTCTCCGCAACAAATGGATCAATTTGATTTATATTTCAATTTGCTAGTAGAATGGAACGAAAAAATGAACTTAACGTCAATCACAGAAAAAAAGGAAGTGTACTTAAAACACTTCTTTGATTCGATATCGGCTGCTTTTTACTTTGATTTTTCAAAACCATTTTCTATTTGTGATGTCGGAGCGGGTGCGGGTTTTCCAAGTATACCAATTAACATTTGCTTTCCACATTTACGTGTTTCAATTGTAGACTCACTACAAAAAAGAATTAATTTTTTATCTCACTTAACAAAAGAATTAGGTTTAAAAAACGTTCAACTTTTCCATGACCGAGCTGAAACTTTTGGTCAAAATAAAGAGCATAGAGAGTCATTTGATATAGTAACTGCTAGAGCTGTTGCTAGGCTTTCTGTACTAAGTGAATTGTGTATACCCCTGGTTAAAAAGGACGGTTTCTTTATTGCCATGAAAGCTGCAGCAGCAAAAGATGAACTAGAGGCTGGCGAAAAAGCACTCAAAGTTTTAGGTGGTAAGGTTCAAGAAATTCACTCATTTGAACTACCTTTAGAAAATAGTGAACGAACAATCTTAGTTATTGAAAAAATAAAAGGGACACCTAAAAAATATCCTAGAAAACCTGGAACACCAAATAAGCTTCCTATAGAGTAAATGTTTCACATGAAACATTTACTGGAACTTTTAAGTATTTTGCAGGAAATAATGAAAGAAAAAGAGAATATTAAAATTGGTAGTTTTTAAAGGTGGTGTAGGCTCATGAAGCATCCATTTTCTCGCTTTTTCGGTTTGGGAGAAAAAGAAGCAGAACAAGTTGTAGTTGATGAAATAAAAGATGAAATAATAGAGGAAGAAGAACAACATAGGGAAGAGGTTAAGAAAATCCTTATACAGGATATTGTTCCTAATCGCTTCCAGCCACGTACCGTTTTTTCTAATGAAAAGATTGAAGAATTAGCGTTAACTATTCGTACACATGGAATTATTCAGCCAATAGTCGTTCGAGAAATAGATGGGAAATTTGAAATTATTGCTGGTGAGAGACGCTTTCGAGCTGTACAAACCCTGGGTTGGGATGATATTCCTGCGATCGTAAAGGAATTTAATGATACAGAAACAGCAAGTGTTGCATTGATTGAGAATCTCCAACGGGAAGAATTATCTTCAATAGAAGAAGCAGTTGCCTATGCTAAACTGCTTGAATTGCATAATCTCACACAAGAAGCTTTAGCTCAGCGACTTGGTAAAGGTCAATCTACAATAGCGAATAAGCTACGCTTACTAAAACTTCCCCAAGATGTACAAGATGCTTTATTGCAAAAGGTAATAACTGAGCGCCATGCACGTGCTCTTATTCCATTAAAGGATCCTGAGTTGCAAACAAAATTGTTAACAGAGATAATCGAAAGGCAACTAAATGTTAAACAAACAGAGGACCGTGTAGTTAAGCTTCTTGAAAAAAATAATGTTAAACCGAAACCAAAACGTAAAGCATTTAGTAGAGACACAAGAATTGCAATGAATACAATTCGCCAATCGTTAACAATGGTTGCTGATAGTGGCGTTAAGTTAAATACAGAAGAAGAAGAATTTGAAGAATACATTCAGTTTACGATAAAGATACCAAAGTAGTATTTAGTTTTGATTTATACTTTTATTTCCTATGCATTTATTTATAAGAAGTTTTGATAGTGGTTTTATCCTTATTCAAGGAATATTAATACGAAGGGGCTGGCTTAAGGTCAGGCCTTTTTCCCGTGTGTGCATAATACTATAAATTTGACAAGTAGTGCTAATTATCTTTCCCATAAACTTATTATTATTTCACTTTCATAATTTAGTTTTCTCCTATGTAGAAAATACTAATATAGAAGAAATCAGAAAAAAGACAAACCTTTCTAGTCGATTCATGATAAAATAAAAAAATGATATAGAAAGATTAAGGAATAAGATAGTAAGTTCTTTTTACTTAGTTTGGTATCTGGCTTTGTGAAAGGTCGGATACATGAACCTCTAGGGCTAGGTCACACATGAGTAGAAGGTAAAGAATACCTTCTATTCATGTGCGTCTTATTCTCCTAGGATTGTATAAAGACCTTGCGCTTTTGAACGTATAACATTTTGTGTATAGATCTGAAGCATAGGACGTGCAAGCGCAGTCAGTGCGAAAGAACGTCGCGTTTTTGACTGCCAGCGACGTATGAACTTCATACTCCATTAACGATAAGTTAACATCGAACGCTAGCGCTCTTCGTGTTTCCTTTATCCCTCAAAGGGAGTGCTCAAGTTCATACGTTGCTAACGGCGCTTGCGCTTTTCTTAACGTTTAAGAAAGTATATAATTTTTTACTTAGTTTTGATGTCTAGCTCCAGGCGCCATCGGCTCGAGGTCATAAGTCAAATAGGAATTGAAGGCAAAGTACGCCTTCTATTCCTATTCGCCTTATGCTTGTCGCCGATAGGCGGGCGCCTTGCGCTTTTCTATTAGAGATGAAAGCAGGTGACATCGTGGGAAAGGTTATTGCCATCGCAAACCAAAAAGGTGGAGTCGGTAAAACAACGACTTCTGTAAATTTAGGTGCTTGCTTAGCATACATCGGTAAACGAGTGCTTCTCGTCGATGTTGACCCACAAGGTAATGCAACTAGCGGTATTGGTATTGAAAAGGCCGATGTCGAGCATTGCATTTACGATATTTTAGTAGATGATGTAGATGTAAAGGAAGTTATTAAGCAAACTGCAGTAGAAAATTTAGATATTATTCCAGCTACAATTCAGTTAGCGGGAGCAGAAATAGAGCTTGTGCCAACTATTTCCCGAGAAGTAAGATTAAAAAGAGCACTCGAGTCAGTTAAACACCAATATGATTATATGGTAATTGATTGTCCGCCTTCATTAGGCTTACTTACCATAAATGCATTAACTGCTTCAGATGCAGTTTTAATTCCAGTACAATGTGAATATTACGCATTAGAAGGTTTAAGTCAGTTACTTAACACTGTTCGTCTTGTACAGAAGCACCTAAATACAGAGTTAATGATCGAAGGAGTTCTATTAACAATGCTTGATGCCAGAACAAACTTAGGTATTCAGGTTATTGATGAAGTAAAGAAATATTTTCAGGATAAGGTGTATAAAACGATCATTCCAAGAAATATTCGTTTAAGCGAAGCACCAAGTCATGGCCAACCTATTATCATTTACGATCCAAGGTCTAGAGGAGCAGAAGTTTATTTAGATTTGGCAAAGGAAGTGGTTGTTAATGGCTAGAGGTTTAGGTAAAGGGCTTAATGTAGGAAAGGGACTAAATGCCTTTTTTCCAGAAATGAAGGTAGGACAAGAAGAAACTATTCAAGAAATCAAGCTAAAAGAAATACGTCCTAACCCATATCAGCCACGTAAAACCTTTGAACAGGAATCGATCAATGAATTAAAGGACTCCATTTTACAGCACGGTATTTTACAACCAATTGTTGTCCGTAAAAGTATAAAGGGCTTTGAAATTGTAGTTGGTGAACGACGGTTTCGTGCTGCAACAGAGGCCAAACTAACTGCTATTCCAGCGGTAATAAGAGATTTATCAGAACAACAAATGATGGAGTTAGCTCTTTTAGAGAACTTGCAGCGTGAGGATCTAACACCAATTGAAGAGGCACAAGCATACCAGACGCTAATGGAGCAGCTAAACTTTACTCAAGAGGCATTAGCCAAACGCCTAGGGAAAAGCCGACCACATATTGCAAACCATGTTAGACTTCTTAGCTTACCAAAGCCGATTCAACAACTCATATCAGACGGTAAGCTTTCAATGGGACATGGACGGACGCTTCTTGGACTTAAGAATAAAGACAAGCTCAACTCACTTATAGAAAAAATTATTCGTGAACATTTGAATGTTCGACAGGTAGAATTAATTGTTCAACAATTAAATAATGTTTCACGTGAAACCAAAAAGAAAAAACCAGAAAAAGATGTTTTTATAAAAGAACGGGAATCCTATTTACAAGAGTATTTTGGTACATCTGTTACGATTAAGAAACAAAAGAAAAAAGGAAAAATTGAAATTGAATTTTTCTCTCAGGATGATTTAGACCGCATTTTAGAATTACTGCAGGCACAACAGTCATCCTAAGAGGCTGTTCTTTTTCTTAACTGGCTCTAAAATGAGTCAGTCTTTTTTTGTTTAGAAAATTACTATTCTTGTAAAGTGAAAAAGCAGTTGTAAACTAGCTATAACTTTAAATAGGATATTGTACGTTAATTTCTTATAAATTTCCAGGTTTCCCCAACAACACACATTTGATGTTTACATATTAAAGAAAGGTGGAGCTATTTTGGTGTTATTTGGAAGTATTGTAAATGCAGTAGGAATAATAGTAGGGACATTTATTGGTTTATTACTTAGAAAAATACCTGATCAAATGAAACAAACAGTTATGATTGCAATCGGCCTTTCGGTTGTAATCCTAGGTATTGATATGGCACTAAAAAGTGACAATTTTTTCATTGTAATTGTTAGTTTGATAGTAGGTTCATTAGTTGGTGAGTGGCTAAGGATAGAGGACTACTTACATCGAATAGGAACTACTCTTGAACAAAAAATAGGTAAGTCTCAAAGTGGAAATATTGCTCAAGGCTTTGTTACGGCAACATTAATTTTTGTTGTTGGTGCAATGGCTATAGTTGGATCACTCGATAGTGGCCTAAGACAAGATCATTCTGTTCTTTTAACAAAGTCGATGATTGATGGATTCACAAGCATTGTGTTAGCGAGCACGCTTGGAATAGGTGTATTATTTTCAGCTCTTCCTGTCTTTTTATATCAAGGAGGCATAGCGCTATTAGCAAATGTCATTCATCAATTTCTATCAGACTCACTTTTGAATTTGTTAATTGCTGAACTCACTGCAACAGGTGGTGTGTTAATTTTGGCAATTGGTATTAATATGCTAGGAATTAAACAAATCAGAGTGGCGAATTTACTCCCAAGTATTTTAATTGTTACCATAATTGTTTTAATACAATATCATTATTAAAGAATTATTTTTACACTGCATGAGAGAAGTGCAGTGTTTTTTATTTAGGTAGTATGACAATAAGTTTCTGAATGAATTAGTTAATCGCAGAATCTCGATCAGCTAACCAGTCACGACGTATAGAGAGTCGTTTTTCTAAGTATTGCTTCTCCGCTTCAATTAACCCCTTTGATATAATATCAGCCATGCTCATTACTAGATGTAAGCGAGTATTTTGCAAAACAAAGAATTCCATAAACCCACTAACATTTACAATGCCTGTTATATGCATATTACCAACAGCTGGTAACTCCTTATTTACCCCAGCACCAGGCTTTATAGACCCTTCAGCAACTTGAATATAGCCAACGCTTTTTAAACGCCCTAAGCATGCGTCAATGGCAATTATAAATGGATTTCTATGTTTTTCTTTAATAAACTCCAATGTTTCTTCTAAATTAACAGCATGTACAGGATCTTTCAATGTACCGTAGACGTGGAAATGTGATAATTCCCTTTGTATGTTAAAACCTACAAGAGGACCTAAAGAGTCTCCAGTAGATCGATCTGTTCCTATACATACAATAACAATAGGCTTTATAAATAATTTTGGAAGGTTATCGATAATCTGACTTGATAAGAGTTGAATTGCTTGCTGTTCTTCATAATAAACGCGTTCAAGCTTTTTATCTGATTGAAAAAGTCCTGTTTTTAGATTCATAGATTTCACTCCCGCATCATAGTAGTAACAGTATACGGAAGAATGTTCATTTCTATACATCTTCGTTGCAATTAGGACAGCCTTATGAGGTGATGGGAAAATGAAGTCAGGTTTAAAATGGATGTTTTTGATTTTAGGAACTATTATTGGGGCAGGGTATGCATCAGGGAGAGAAATATGGCAATTTTTTGGCTTTGAAAGCGGACTAGCTATCTGTATTTTTGCTTTTATTTTTATCATAGCTGTCTATGTCATTATGAAAATTAGTTATGAAGAGAAGACACATCACTTTTTTCCAGTTTTGGAGAAATTGGTAGGTAGAAAACTCTCTTACGTTTATGATGTTTTAATTGTCGTCTACCTCTTTAGTACAACAATCGTGATGATTGCAGGCGGTGGTGCTACACTCGAAGCCTTTTTAGTCCCATATTGGGGAGGAGTCATCTTCTTTTCAGTATTATTAGTGCTTCTATTTGTTGGTAATATAAATGGCATTATTAGGTTAAATGTTGTAATCATTCCTTTGTTAGTATTGGGGTTGTTTTATGCATTGTTGTCGTTTAACCACTATAATCATCATTCATGGGTTTTAGATTTAACTAAGCAATATAACTGGCCTTCAGCCTTTACCTTTACTTCGTTAAATATATTACCGCTAATTGCCGTTTTATCTGCAATTGGAAAAGAAATTAAGAGTCTGAAGGAAGCAAAAATAGCTAGCATAGGTAGTGGCGTTGTTTTGGGGGGGATTTCATTTATTTACAATGAAACATTAGTTCAAATGGCTGATTATCTAGCTGAATATGAAATACCATTATTTGCAGTATTAAAAGGGTCACCGTTTGCAATTTTTCTTTTTATGTCTGTCATGCTTTGGTTTGCAATTTATACCACTGCGGTTTCAGGGATATTAGGAATTGCTTCACGGTTTAAGGAGGTTACAAATCTACCGTACTGGTTGATGGCCCTAATCTTAGTCTTGTTGATGATTCCATTTACAAGCTTTGGCTTTGCAAACCTCGTTGCTATTTTATACCCTTTATACGGATTAATTAACCTTTATCTCCTTGTAACAATTTTGCTTTTTCCAATACTGAACCGTTATAAAACAGAATAAAAATTCGCGAAAATAAATTGAGGCTGACTCATAAAGATATCCCGGTTATTGAATGATTGAACAAAGGGATAATCTTTGCCAGAGTCGGCCTCTTTTTGGTATAAAATAATCTTATATGGAATTTAACTGATATAATATCCTGTATCTATGAGTTCCATTTGGAAAAAGTTTATTGGGAATTTAGGCTATTCTCTACTTCTTAAGTGGTTTAGACATAGAGTATAATAGTCTATGAAAAATTATATATTTTAAAGAGGTAAATAGTACTTTTAGAAAAAGGTGAAAAGGTTGAATACTATTGAAAATTTGTGGAATGAAGTTTTGGAGTACATTACAGATGGTAAACTATGGGTTAATATTGGAGAAGGTTTATTAAAGATCGTTCTGATTACTATTGTCTCGACCATTTTTATCCGAATTGGAAAACTTGCGATTAGTAAGATCTTTTTATTCCGCGGGAAATCACCAATTCGTATTTCAGAGAGAAGAGAAAATACCCTTTCAAAGTTATTAGAAAATATCCTAACATATGTTGTTTATTTCATTGCCATCATTATGATCCTAGAGGCTGTAAGCATTAATGTGGGTGCATTGCTTGCTGGTGCTGGGATTGTAGGACTTGCTGTAGGTTTTGGCGCACAAAGTCTTGTGAAGGATATTATTACAGGATTTTTTATAATATTTGAAGATCAGTTTTCTGTTGGGGACCATATTAGAGTTGCTGCTTTTGAGGGGACTGTTGAAGAAATTGGACTTAGAACAACAAAAATTAAGAATTGGACAGGAGAACTTCATATTATTCCAAATGGGAGTATTGTTGAAGTAACAAACTTCTCTATTCATAATAGTATGGCTGTAGTTGATGTAAGCATCTCGTTTGAGACAGATATACCAGAAGCCGAACGTGTAATTCAAGATCTTTTAACAGAAATTCCAGATAAATATGAGGACATTGTTACTCCTCCTGAACTACTTGGTATTCAAACCTTGGGTGCATCAGAGATTATTTTACGTGTTGTTTGTGAAGTTGAACCAATGCGCCATTTCCATATTGCAAGAATGCTTCGAAAAGATATTAAAATGCGTTTAGATGAACATGGTATTGAAATTCCATATCCTCGAATGGTTATGTATAACAGAAAAGAACAAGTAAGTTAAGAGCGGAGGTTAAAATATGCTAGAAAAGGAATTTGGTTTAAAGGATATTGTAGAAATGAAGAAGCAGCATCCATGTGGGACAAACCGCTGGAAAATCATTCGAATGGGAATGGATGTAAGAATTAAATGTGAGGGCTGTGAGCATAGTGTTTTAATCCCTCGAAAGGAATTCTCTAGAAAAATGAAAAAGATACTTGTTAAACACGAAGAGTCGGATGAGTAAGTTGAGGGGAATAGGAAATGAAGCAGGTATTTAAATCATCATGTCCTTTAAACTGTTGGGATAGTTGTGGTTTAGAGGTAACTGTTGAGAATGGAAAAGTGACTAAGGTTGAAGGCGATAAAGACCATCCAATTACCAAAGGAAAAATTTGTGGTAGAGGAAGAATGCTAGAAACGAAAACAAATTCAAAGGAACGGTTAACAACGCCATTAAAAAAAGTAAATGGTCAGTTTATTGAAATTCCATGGGAGCAAGCTCTCAATGAAGTAGCAGACAAAATGAGTGAGATCAAGGAGATCTATGGATCAACAGCTGTACTGCATAGTCATGATTATGCGAATAATGGCTTGCTGAAGAATCTTGATCAGCGTTTCTTTCATTGTTATGGCGGTGTCACAAATTTAGTTGGTAGCATTTGCTGGGGTTCTGGTATTGAAGCTCAAACCTGGGATTTTGGTAGCTCTTTTAGTCATGCCCCAGATGATATTTTTCATAGCAAGCATATTGTCATATGGGGAAGAAATGTAGCTAGAACAAACATGCATTTATTTCAATACTTACAAGAAGCTAAAAAAGGCGGCACAACTATTACCGTTATAGATCCCATTTACAATGCAACTGCTAAAATAGCGGATAATTATATTTCGGTAAAGCCAGGAATGGATGGATTAGTAGCGATTGGCATTATGAAGGTTTTGGTAGATGAAAATAGGCATGACCAACAGTTTATTAAGGACCACACAATTGGTTTTCATGACCTTTTGTGCTTACTGGATAGTATCAAGATGGAGGATGTTTTGGCAAAGGCTGAAATTTCCTATGAAGACATTAGATATTTAGCTACCGTTTATTGCGATGGCCCAACTTCTACTTATTTAGGTCTCGGAATGCAAAGATATGCAAATGGCGGAAATACAATTAGATTAATAGATGCACTTGCTGCAGTAAGTGGAAATGTAGGAGTCCCAGGTGGTGGAGTTAACTTTGGGAATCTGCAAGTTGGTAACAGCTTTAATAAGAGTGGACTTACCTTGCCACATAAAAAAACGGTAACAAGGCACTTTTCAATGATGGAACAGGCTGAAGGAATTTTAGGTGCTGAAAATCCAGGCATTAAAATGATTTTTGTGACGTGTGGGAACCCTCTTGCACAGGTCCCAAATTCTGCAAAGGTAAAGAAAGCTTTCGAATCGGTTAATTTACTTGTGGTTGTTGACCACTTTTTAACAGATACTGCTGAACTGGCTGACTATGTACTCCCAACAACAACCGTATTTGAGGAAGAAGATATCTATTATTCGTCAATGTACCACCATTATGTGAATTATGGAGATCAGTTAGTTAAACCACCTGGAGAAGCAAAATCTGATTTGTGGATTTGGACTGAATTAGCAAATCGTTTAGGTTTTGGAGAAGAGTTTCAGTTTACTAGAACTGAGTATTTAGAGATAGGACTTTCACATTTAAAACAGCATGGTATAACAGTTGAACGGTTGAAAGAGGAAAAGAGACTGCCATTACCTGTGCGCTTTGTACCTTGGGAGACAAAGAAATTTTTGACTCCGAGTGGGAAATTTGAATTTACTTCATCCATTGCTGAGAAAAAGGGGTATGTAGGAAAACCACAATATTTGCCTCCAAAAGAGTCTAGCCTTACAAACTCATTGTTAGCAAAAAAGTATCCATATCAGCTCTTAACAATTCACCCGTTACGCTCTAATCATTCACAGCATTATATTCTGATAAAGACTCTACAAATTGTTAAAATTGAAATATCAGAGGATATTGCAAGTGAGAAGGATATGACAGATGGAGATTCTGTCAGAATTTTCAATGACAGAGGAAGTCTTTCAGGAATTGTAAGGGTCTTGAAAAGGGCCCATCCTAGAACAATAAATGTTGATGAAGGACAGTGGCATAAGTTTGGCGGTTCTGTAAACTTGCTAACACCTGATGATAATTCTGATAATGGATTAGGTAGTATTTTATATGATTGTTTAGTAAATATCGAGAAAATGAATGATAATTGATGCAAAGGAGAGCCGTTTATAGGTTCTCCTTTTTAGTAAGGTAAGAATGCATAAAAGTTTGTACTTAGTTTTGGTGTCCAGCTCCAGCGCCTAGCCCCTCGAGGTCATAAGCCACAAGTGAATTGAAGACAAAGAACGTCTTCTATTCACTTGCGTCTTATGCTTGTCGGGGCTGAGCAAGACGCTTACGCTTTTCTTATATTGTTTCACTATAAATGAGAGACCTGCTTGTTTTTTATGTGTTTACTATCTATAATTGTTGAAGATTGGTTAGAATTCGGACAAATTTTTTTGTTTAATGATAGAGGAGTGGAAATATGGCATTAACTGCAGGAATTGTAGGTCTTCCAAACGTCGGAAAATCAACATTATTTAACGCAATTACACAAGCTGGTGCTGAGTCAGCAAACTATCCATTTTGTACAATTGATCCTAATGTCGGGATTGTAGAAGTACCTGATGAGCGTTTACAAAGGCTAACAGAACTTGTAAAACCTAAAAAAACCGTACCAACCGCATTTGAATTTACTGATATTGCTGGAATTGTTAAAGGTGCAAGTAAAGGAGAGGGATTAGGTAATAAGTTTCTTTCCCATATCCGTCAGGTAGATGCAATTTGTCATGTTGTGCGTTGTTTTGCAGATGATAATATTACTCATGTATCTGGTAAAGTTGACCCAATTTCGGATATCGAAACAATTAATCTAGAGTTGATATTAGCGGATTTGGAAACAGTTGATAAACGTATTGATCGTGTAGCTAAGTTAGCAAAGCAGAAAGAAAAAACAGCTGTCTTTGAACATGAAATCCTAGTAAAGCTTAAAGAAGCGTTTGAAAGTGAAAAGCCAGCTCGTTCTGTGGAATTAACAGAAGAGCAATTGAAATATGTGAAGCAACTTCATTTATTAACATTTAAACCAATTCTATATGTAGCAAATGTTAGTGAGGAGGAAGTTGCAGATCCTTCAGACAATGAATATGTAGGACTGGTTCGTGAATTTGCGGCAGCTGAAAATGCTGAAGTAATTGTTGTATGTGCTAAAATTGAATCAGAGATTGCTGAACTTGAAGGTGAAGAAAAGGAAATGTTTCTTGAAGAGCTTGGAATTGAAGAGTCTGGGCTTGATCAGTTAATTAAAGCCTCTTACAATCTTCTTGGTCTGGCAACTTATTTTACAGCAGGTGAACAAGAGGTTCGTGCTTGGACATTTAAAAAAGGAATGAAAGCTCCTCAATGTGCTGCTATTATCCATACAGACTTTGAAAGAGGATTTATCCGTGCTGAAACAGTTTCATATGATGACCTATTAGCAGCAAAGACAATGGGTGCTGCACGTGAAGCAGGAAAAGTCCGTCTAGAAGGTAAAGAATACATTGTACAAGATGGAGATGTTATCCATTTCCGCTTTAATGTATAAGATTTCTTGCTAATACTATTTATCTAAAATTATTTATTCCATATTTAGTTTGTGACTAGCGCAAGCTCCTGATCAAGGCGCTTGCGCATTTCTTGGTGTCCAGCTTCAGCGCCCAGCTCCTCGAGTCATAAGCCACTCTTGAATTGAAGGTAAAGAACACCTTCTATATTCAAGAGCGTCTTATGCTTGTCGGAGCTAATCAAGGCGCTTGCGCATTTCAGTATCATTTGCTATAATACCTAATTGTGAGTAATTTATTTTAATTGCTCCTTGCCCTATAATGGGCCGTTTAGACCAAAAGGAGGTGTAAGATGATGAAAAAGTACGAGGTTATGTACATCATCCGCCCAAATATTGAAGATGAAGCTAAGAAAGCTCTAGTTGAGCGTTTCAACAGCGTTTTATCTGATAATGGTGCGGAATTAAACGAATCAAAAGAGTGGGGCAAACGCCGTTTGGCTTACGAAATCAATGATTTCCGTGATGGCTACTACATGCTTCTTCAAGTTAACTCTGAAGCTGCTGCTATTCAAGAATTTGATCGTTTAGCGAAAATCAGCGAAGATATCATTCGCCATATCGTTATTAAAAAAGAAGATAAATAATTAATGTTTGAAAAGATATTCAAAAAAGGATGGTTCTGATGTTGAATCGAGTTGTACTAGTCGGAAGACTAACAAAAGATCCAGATTTGCGTTACACACCAAGCGGAGTAGCTGTTGCTACATTTACTTTAGCAGTAAACCGTACGTTTACAAACCAACAAGGTGAAAGAGAAGCTGACTTTCTAAACTGTGTGATTTGGCGAAAGCAAGCCGAAAATGTTGCAAACTTTCTTAAAAAAGGAAGCTTAGCAGGTGTTGACGGTCGTTTGCAATCACGTAGCTATGAGGATCAAAGCGGGAAACGTGTATATGTAACAGAGGTTGTTGCAGAAAGTGTCCAATTCCTTGAGCCTAGAGGTGCGAGCGGCGGAGGCAACAATAACTACAACAGCAACAATAACAATAATAATAACTTTGGTGGGTATTCAGAAAACTCTGGTAATCAAAACCCATTCGGTTCAGATCAAAATCAACGTAATCAAGGTCGTACAAGCTTTGATGACGATCCATTTGCAAACGATGGAAAGCCTATTGATATATCTGATGATGACTTACCGTTTTAATTATAAATATATGACCGTAATATAATCAGAAGGGAGGAACTAGAAAATGGCAGGTGGACGTAAAGGTGGACGTGCGAAACGTCGTAAGGTGTGTTTCTTCACATCTAACGGTATCACACACATCGATTATAAAGATGTTGATTTACTTAAAAAATTCGTATCTGAGCGTGGTAAAATCTTACCTCGTCGTGTAACAGGTACAAGTGCAAAATACCAACGTAAATTGACTGTAGCTATTAAGAGAGCTCGTCAAATGGCTTTATTACCATACGTTTCTGGTGAATAATAAATGAAAAAGCACAGATAAGGATTGTATCCTTTCTGTGCTTTTTTCATCTATTAAATGGGCAGACCTAGATTGCCTACCCTACTAATAATGCTTCCTTTAATTGGGTAAATAACCATTCTGAAAAAAGGTGTTAAGATGGTCGTTTAGAAGTTTGATTCCGTGATGAAGGTAGTCTAAAATATAATATGATCCCTTTAAAGAGGTGAAAATGTGAGTAAAGTTCGTGTAATAACAGAAGGTGCACTTATTTTAGCGATATTCTTAGTTTTAATGCTTTTTGCTCTATATGCACCAATCATAGGGACGATCTTACACTTAGTCCTCCCATTACCCTTTATGCTATTTACAATTAGACATGGTATTCCCCTATCGATCATGATGTTAATCGCGGGTTGTATTCTATCGATCCTCTTTGGGTCAGTAACAAATATCTTAATCGCTTTTATTTTTGGTTTGAGTGGCTTAACAATGGGTTATTTTTATAAAAGGAAAAGTCCGATAGGTGCATTAATAGGAGGAAGCTTAGCTTATACATTTAGTTTTGTTATAACTTATATAGGAGCAATACTATTCCTTAAGCTTGATTTTATAAAAATTTCTATCGGTTTACTTGAAGAATCAATAGAGCAATCAAAGTCAATCATTACTGCTCTTGACGCTAATACAAATGTAGAGCAACAATTTGAACAGCTGGAAAAGGGTTTGGATCTGATACATATATTAACACCAACTATGTTTGTAACCTTAGGTATCCTATTTTCTCTCTTTAGCCACCTTGTAGCAATACCAGTACTTAAGCGCTTGAAGGTTGAAGTATCTCCTTTAAAACCATTTAGGGATTGGCGCTTGCCAATAAGCTTAATCTGGTATTATTTAATCGTATCAGTGTTAATTATGATAAAACTTGATAAAGATAGCTTCTATTTTATGGCGTTGATAAACTTATATTATATTTTACAATTCTGTGTCCTAATTCAAGGCTACTCGTTCATATATTATTATTCATATAAGAAGGGCTTATCAAAGGCTATACCAGTAATCGCTGTAATTGCTTCATTGCTCTTACCAATATTTCTTTATCTTATTAGAATCTTAGGTATAATTGATTTATGTTTCCCTCTCCGTGACAAAATAACAAAAAAGTAAAATAGGATTCACTGCCTGAGAGGAGTTGATGAGAAACGAATGCCAAATTTAAATGAAAAGCCATTAATCCGATATTCTATTTATTCATTAATTGGCTTAACAGTTATAGCTGTCCTGGTTCTATTTTTTTATAATTGGATAATCGGTATCCTGGTATCTATTTTCTTAAGTGTTTCACTTTACCTTCTAAGAAAAGCTGTTTTAGACTTTCAATTAGAAATGGAAGGTTATATTACAACGCTATCATATCGATTGAAAAAGGTCGGCGAAGAAGCTTTAATGGAGATGCCGATTGGGATTATGTTATTTAATGATCAATATCATATAGAGTGGACGAATCCATTTTTAACTTCTTGCTTTGACGCAGATACATTAGTGGGTAGATCCCTCTTTGATGTAGCTGATGCATTAGTCCCATTAATAAAACAAGAAGTTGATTCAGAAACGATTACCTTACATGATCGAAAATTTAAAGTCATTATTAAACGAAATGAACGTTTATTATATTTCTTTGATGTTACAGAACAAATAGAAATTGAGCGGCAGTATGAGAATGAGCGTACAGCCTTAGCATTTATCTTTTTAGATAATTATGATGAAGTGACACAAGGGATGGATGATCAGGCTAAGAGTGCAATAAATAGTGAAGTAACAGCCTTATTAAATAAGTGGGCTAAGGATTATGGTGTATTTTTAAAAAGAGTTTCCTCAGAACGTTTTTTAGGTGTGTTAAATGAAAATATTTTAACTAAGTTAGAAAAAACGAAATTCTCCATTTTAGATGAAGTTAGAGAGAAAACAACGATCCATAATGTATCATTAACATTAAGTATAGGGATTGGTACAGGTGTATCTTCGTTGCAGGAGCTAGCTGATTTAGCTCAATCTGGTCAAGATTTAGCCCTTGGACGTGGTGGAGACCAGGTTGCTATAAAACAAACAAGCGGTAAAGTAAAGTTCTTTGGTGGTAAAACCAACCCAATGGAAAAGCGCACGAGAGTACGTGCCCGTGTTATATCCCATGCATTAAAAGAAATTGTCTCTGAAAGTGATAAAGTGATGATAATGGGACATAAGTTTCCTGATATGGATGCCATTGGTTCTGCTATTGGAATCTTAAAGGTTGCACAAGTAAATGGAAAAGAGGGGTTTATCGTCTTAGACCCAGATGCACTTGATTCTGGTGTAGAACAATTACTGATTGAGCTAAAGCAGCATCCAGAGCTCTGGTCGAGATTTATCACTCCAGAGCAAGCACTAGAGATTATGACAGATGAAACATTACTTATTGTCGTAGATACCCATAAGCCATCAATGGTCATTGATGAAAGGTTACTATCTAGAAGTGAGCATGTTATTGTCATTGATCATCATAGACGGGGTGAGGAGTTTATAAAGGACCCAATCCTTGTTTATATGGAGCCTTACGCATCGTCTACAGCTGAATTAGTAACAGAGCTATTAGAGTACCAGCCAAAGCGTCTTAAAATGAACATGGTTGAAGCAACTGCTTTATTAGCAGGTATTATCGTTGATACAAAAAGTTTTACTCTTCGTACAGGTTCACGTACGTTTGATGCAGCCTCATACTTAAGAGCTAAGGGCGCTGATACAGTACTAGTTCAAAAGTTTATGAAAGAAGATATCGAGAACTATGTGAAGCGTGCTAGACTTATTCAAAACGCGTCAATCTACAAAGAAGGAATTGCGATTACAATTGCAGATGACAATGAATTTTTTGAACAGGTTATCATTGCTCAAACGGCTGATACGCTTTTAACAATGAATGGAGTTTCAGCTTCCTTTGTTATTGCAAGGCGGAATGAAGCTAGTATTAGCATTAGTGCCAGGTCATTAGGTGACATTAATGTTCAGCTCATTATGGAAGCCCTTGATGGCGGAGGTCATTTAACAAATGCTGCGACACAGCTTCAGAATTACACGCTTAAAGAAACAGAAGAAAGACTGAAATCAGCACTAGAAGATTATCTTGAAGGAGGAACCAAATCATGAAGGTAATATTTTTAAAAGATGTAAAAGGAAAAGGGAAAAAAGGTGAAGTCAAAAATGTTGCGGATGGCTACGCGCAAAACTTCTTACTTAAACAAGGACTTGCAGTTGAAGCATCAAATGCTAATGTAAGCTCTTTAAATGCACAAAAGAAGAAACAAGAGAAAGAAGCAATTGAAGAATTAGAGCAAATGCAAGAACTTAAAAAGGTGTTAGAGGAACTAACTGTACAATTAAGTGCTAAATCAGGTGAAGGTGGGCGTCTATTTGGTTCAATTACTAGTAAGCAAATAGCAGATGAACTTAAAAAGAGCCATAGTATCAAGTTGGATAAGCGCAAAATCGACCTACCTGATGCAATTCGTGCCCTTGGATTTACAAATGTACCTGTTAAGTTGCACCCTGAAGTATCAGCAACAGTAAAGGTGCATGTAACTGAACAGTAAATGTTGGAAATATAAGTGGTTTTGTGGAAAGAGTGAAATTTATCTTGAAGCTTAGCCACATTTTTTTTATGCTTAGTACTTAAGAGTTTCTAATTATATGAGATTGAATCATTGATAGCTTCCTAGCAATTATTAAAATAAAAGGACGGTGGTCATCATAAACGAAGTAATTGGTGATCGTATTCCACCACAAAATATAGAAGCAGAACAGGCCGTATTAGGTGCAATATTTCTGCAACCATCTTCTTTAACATTAGCATCAGAACTTTTAATTCCTGAAGATTTTTATCGTGCATCACATCAAAAAATTTATAATGCAATGCTTGATTTATCCGATAAAGGTGAGCCAGTCGATTTAGTAACGGTAACCTCAGAATTAGCAGACGCGAATCTTTTAGAAGAAGTGGGCGGGGTTTCATATTTAAGTGATTTAGCAAATTCAGTACCTACTGCAGCTAATATTGAATATTACGGGAAATTAGTAGAAGAAAAGTCAATTTTACGTCGTCTTATCCGTACTGCTACTGGAATTGCCCAAGATGGGTATAGCCGTGAAGATGAAGTTGAAGTTCTTTTAAATGAGGCTGAAAAAACAATTATGGAGGTTGCACAGCGTAAGAATGCTGGTGCCTTTCAAAATATTAAAGATGTTCTTGTCCAAACATATGATAACATTGAATTGCTTCATGATCGTAAAGGGGATGTTACTGGTATCCCAACAGGTTTCATGGAGCTAGATAAAATGACAGCAGGCTTCCAACGAAATGATCTCATTATTGTAGCAGCACGTCCATCTGTTGGTAAAACTGCATTTGCATTAAATATTGCTCAAAACGTTGCGACAAAAACTGACGAGAACGTTGCAATCTTTAGTCTGGAGATGGGTGCAGATCAGCTTGTCATGAGGATGCTTTGTGCTGAAGGTAATATAGATGCCCAACGACTTAGAACAGGTTCATTAACCCCTGAGGATTGGGGTAAATTAACCATGGCAATGGGAAGCCTTTCAAATTCTGGAATATATATTGATGATACACCTGGTATACGTGTAAGTGAAATCCGTGCAAAATGTCGCCGTTTAAAACAAGAGGCTGGTTTAGGTATGGTATTGATCGATTACTTACAATTAATCCAAGGTAGTGGTCGTAGTGATAACCGCCAACAAGAGGTATCGGAAATTTCCAGAACTCTTAAGGAATTAGCTCGTGAGCTAAAGGTTCCTGTTATTGCTTTATCTCAGCTATCACGTGGAGTTGAACAACGTCAAGATAAACGTCCAATGATGTCAGATATCCGTGAATCTGGGAGTATTGAGCAGGATGCTGATATTGTGGCCTTCCTATACCGTGATGACTATTATGATAAAGAATCTGAGAATAAAAATATCATTGAAATTATCATTGCTAAACAGCGTAATGGTCCGGTTGGTACCGTGTCATTAGCCTTTGTAAAAGAATATAACAAATTCGTTAATCTAGAGCGGCGTTTTGATGACGAAGGTGTACCACAAGGTGCATAAGAGAAGATCGTATCCATGCGGTCTTCTTTTTTTATGTTCCTTTTAGAGTTAATCATTCTATATTGGGATATGATAAAAGTAATCGTAAATAAAGAGTAATGAAGGAATATATTGTTTTTTATTACAATAGACAAAGAGGAATATACGAACGAATACATCTGGTGGATTTATAAATGTTCGTATTTTCATTGACTTTCTTCATAGTGATTGATAAAATAAACATGTTTGATTAGTGCGAAATTAAGTGCGAAATTACGGAGGTGCACGGAATGTCTTCAGTAGTAGTTGTTGGAACTCAATGGGGAGATGAAGGGAAAGGAAAGATTACTGATTTCCTTTCTGAAAATGCAGAGGTTATTGCTCGTTATCAAGGTGGAAATAACGCAGGTCATACAATTAAATTTGGTGGAGAGACTTATAAACTTCACTTAATTCCATCTGGTATTTTTTATAAAGATAAAATCTGTGTGATTGGTAATGGTATGGTTGTAGATCCGAAAGCACTTGTTACAGAACTTGCTTATTTACATGAGCGTGGAATTACAACAGATAATTTACGTATTAGCAATCGTGCGCATGTCATTTTACCTTACCACCTTAAATTAGATGAGGTAGAGGAAGAACGAAAAGGCGCAAATAAAATTGGTACAACTAAAAAAGGAATCGGACCAGCCTACATGGATAAGGCAGCTCGCGTAGGGATCCGTATTTCTGATTTACTTGAGCGTGATGTTTTCGAAGAGAAGCTTGTTCGTGCTTTAGAAGAAAAGAACCGCATGTTAGAAAAGTTTTATGAAGTAGAAGGCTTCACTGTGGAAGAAATTTTAGATGAGTACTATGAATATGGCCAACAATTTAAAAAGTATGTTTTAGATACATCAGTTGTTCTAAATGATGCTTTGGATGAGGGGCGTCGTGTTCTTTTTGAAGGTGCTCAAGGTGTAATGCTTGATATTGATCAAGGTACATATCCTTTTGTTACATCTTCTAACCCTGTTGCTGGAGGAGTTACAATTGGTTCTGGAGTAGGTCCAACTAAGATAAACCATGTTGTTGGTGTATCTAAGGCATATACAACTCGTGTAGGTGACGGTCCTTTTCCTACTGAATTAAACAATGAAATTGGCAACCAAATTCGTGAAGTTGGACGTGAATATGGTACAACAACTGGACGTCCACGTCGTGTTGGATGGTTTGATAGTGTTGTTGTTCGTCATGCAAGAAGAGTAAGTGGATTAACAGACCTTTCACTAAACTCAATTGACGTGTTAACTGGCATTGAAACATTAAAAATTTGCGTAGCATATAAGCATAAAGGTGAGACAATTAACGAGTATCCTGCTAGTTTAAAAGTTCTTGCAGAATGTGAACCAGTATACGAAGAACTACCAGGCTGGACAGAAGATATTACAGGTGTTCGCAATCTAAGTGAACTACCTGCTAACGCTAGACATTATATCGAGCGTATTTCACAGCTTACTGGTATTCCATTATCGATCTTCTCTGTGGGACCGGACAGAACTCAAACGAATGTTATTCGCAGTGTATATAGCTAAATAAACATTAGTCATTGTATAGGGGGGAATCGAAGAATGTCGATTCCCTTTTAACATCAAAGAAAATATTACAAATTAAATAAAAAAATGTATTGTTTTATTTAGAAGTGATATGGTATGATAGATCACGTCCTGTTAGAAGATTTAATATCTTATTCATTGAATAATGAGTCACAGCAGTACAAGCACTAAAACAATGTAATATCTACTCATTTCTATAATGAGCCATTAGCTCAGTTGGTAGAGCACGAACGAATAAGCTGCGAAGCATGAACATCAGCGCACAAATTGAGCCACTGCTTGAATAAGCTTTCTGAGATTTGGGCGTCAGTACAAGCACTAAAACAATGTAATATCTACTCATTTCTATAATGAGCCATTAGCTCAGTTGGTAGAGCATCTGACTTTTAATCAGAGGGTCGAAGGTTCGAGTCCTTCATGGCTCACCATTTTTACTACATGTTACTTTGGCCCGTTGGTCAAGCGGTTAAGACACCGCCCTTTCACGGCGGTAACACGGGTTCGAATCCCGTACGGGTCACTTTATATATAGTAGAATTACAATTAGGTCCGGTAGTTCAGTTGGTTAGAATGCCTGCCTGTCACGCAGGAGGTCGCGGGTTCGAGTCCCGTCCGGACCGCCATTATCCTAAGTTACTTTTCTTAAGTAAAAGGGTTTCGATAAACGAGAAGATCAAGGAAGCGATTGAACAATCACCGGAGCGTATGTAAATACGTGAGGATGTGAGTGAAAGAGCTGACTCAGAGATTCGAAGTTTAGCGGAAGCCGTAAACCCAGTATGGCTCGGTAGCTCAGTTGGTAGAGCAATGGACTGAAAATCCATGTGTCGGCGGTTCGATTCCGTCCCGAGCCACTCCAAAAGCATGATTCAATAGAATCATGCTTTTATTTTTTTAAAAGTTTATTAGGTAAAGAACAAGCTATTTTGTGGTAACTATAATATGCCCATTTCCTCCCTTCAAATCTACAGGAAATGACAGGAATAAGTAAAATATGTATGTAATAATACAATACTGTTACAATTTGTCGGATTTTAAGGCTGTTTACAAATAATATGTTACCTTTATAAGGTGGATAATGACGAGAATTTTGTCGATTTAAAACAAAATTCTTATGTAAGGGGCTTCCTGAGTTTCTTGTAGTAAAGATTTAGGGGGAAAAATCAGTGTTTAAGCGTTCTAATAGATTAGTAGGAAATCATCTCATAAAAAAATATTCATTTATAAATAAATTCACAATGGGGATTGCATTAGCAACTACCCTAACATTAGGAGTAGAATCTGCTTCTGCAGAAACATCCTTTTCAACTGTGTATCATATCTACTTAGGTGAAGACTACATGGGCACTGTTGATAATGAAGTGTTGATCGATGATCTGTCTAAGAAAAAATTAGAAGAGCAAAAAGCCACATATAAGAATTTAAATTTAACAGTTGAAGATATAGAAATTATTCCTGAACAAATGTTTCGCCCAGTCTTTAATAATAATGAGACATTATTAAACTTAGATAAAGAGCTTGATGTTGTTGTTGAATCTACTGAATTAATGATTAACGATCAGTCTGTTGCTAATTTTAATAGTAAAGCAGATGCTGAATCTGTATTAACTGAGTATAAGCTGCAATATGTAACTAAAGATGTACTTAATGATATTGAGGCGAGACAAGCTACTAATCTTCCTTTAGACTCATTAAAAGAAGGGCAGTCACGTATATTAGACGTAACATTTTCTGAGAAAGTTTCACTTGAAACGAAAAAAGTTTCTCCAGACAAAGTATTAACTGTTGATCAAGGCGTTATTCTATTAAAAAAAGGTACACTTGAGGAAAAGAAATACATGATTCAGGAGAATGATGTCTTAGGTAGTATTGCATCTAAACATAATTTAACGTTAGAGCAACTATTAGACTTAAATCCTGGACTTAAAAAAGATACAGTAATTAAACCTGGTGAAGAGCTGACCGTAACGGTTTTAAAGCCTTACGTTAAAGTGAGTGAAAAGCAAGAGATGCTAAAGAAAGAAAGCATTTCCTTTGAAACAGAGGTTAAAGAAGATTCCTCACTGCCAAAGGGCGAACAAAAGATAACCCAAAAAGGTGTAGATGGTGAAAGACTGGTAAAATATGTTATTCATAAAGAAAATAGCTCAGAGGTAAAACGAGAAACTGCTAGTGAAGAAATCTTAAAAGAACCTGTTAAAGAAATTATTTTAAAGGGTACAAAGATTATTCCTTCTAGAGGTACTGGTAGTCTAGCATGGCCAGCAGTTGGTGGCTATATATCTAGTGGCTTAGGCCAACGCTGGGGAAAGCTTCATAAAGGAATAGATATAGCTAGACCAAGTGATCGTACAATTAAAGCAGCAGATAATGGTACAGTTGAATCTGCAGGATTTAATGGTGGTTATGGAAACAAAGTGGTTATTAACCATAATAACGGTTTAAAAACGATTTACGCACACTTAGATTCAATTTCTGTCTCAGTTGGACAAGTTGTATCTCAAGGGCAAAAAATTGGCGTAATGGGTACAACTGGTCATTCAACCGGTGTGCATCTTCACTTTGAAGTTTATGATAATGGTAATTTAAAAAATCCAATGGATTACTTAAAAAAATGATACAAAGGGTCTGACAATTTTAGTCAGTCCCTTTTTTGATTAAAATAAGTATTACTTACCTACTACCCATAAAAAAGTTTTATAAACACGAAGTTATCTATAACGTACTTTTAACTCCTATTTTTATCAACCTTGTTGTTTAACGGAGACTTATCCTAAATAAAATACATTAATGTTTTTCTATTATTTTTCACATGGTTCACAGGTTCGTCTTTAAAAAAGATGATTCTCTTCTGTGAAAATGTTACATTTAAATTATGTAGATTACACGTAACTTAAAGGGGCGAGAGCATTGGAAAAAAAGATTTTAGTCGTTGACGATGAAAAACCAATTGCTGATATTTTGCAATTTAACTTAAAAAAAGAAGGATATACCGTATATTGTGCCTATGATGGCAACCAAGCGCTAGAAATGGTTGAGGAAATAAATCCAGATCTTTTACTATTAGATATTATGCTTCCTAATCGAGATGGTATGGAGGTTTGTAGAGAGGTTAGAAAGAAGCATGACATGCCAATTATCATGTTAACCGCTAAGGATTCAGAAATAGATAAGGTTCTTGGTCTTGAGCTAGGTGCAGATGATTATGTAACAAAACCATTTAGTACGCGGGAGTTACTAGCGCGTGTCAAAGCTAATTTACGCCGCCAGCAGACAATTGAGAACACTGAACCTAAAGGGGCAACAAATGAAATAAGTATTGGATCTCTTGTCATCCACCCTGATGCATATGTTGTGTCAAAGCGAGGAGAAACTATTGAATTAACCCATCGAGAATTTGAACTCCTACATTATTTAGCACAACATACTGGTCAGGTTATGACTCGGGAACATTTACTACAAACAGTTTGGGGCTATGATTATTTCGGTGACGTCAGAACAGTAGATGTTACAGTAAGACGTTTAAGAGAAAAAATAGAAGATAATCCAAGTCATCCAACATGGATTGTAACAAGACGTGGAGTGGGCTATTATTTACGAAACTCCGAACAGGAGTAATGAAATGAAGAAGGTAGGTTTTTTTCGCTCGATTCATTTCAAATTTGTCATGGTCTATGTTCTTCTTATTATGCTGGCAATGCAAATTATCGGCATTTACTTTGTAAAAGAACTAGAAACGTCATTAAAGGAAAATTTTAATGCATCATTAACAAAACGTGTAAGTTTACTTGTTTATAATATTGAACAGGAAATGTCTCGAGATCCAAAGGAATACGAGGATGGAAGGACACCAGCTGATGAAATCACAACAATTATTAGGGATTTCGAGACAGATGAAATCCTCGAGGTTCGTGTCATTGATAAAAATAAAAATGTTATTGCTACCTCAAGTACAAACCAAGATATTGTAGGAAAAAAAACAACAGAGGCTATGGTACTTCGTACATTAGTTGGGATTGAGGATAGTAATAGCAGTTTCCATTTTGATCAAGAAACACGTCAACGTGTTGTTGTCATGACTTTTCCTATTAAAGAAAATAACTTTAGTGATAAAACAGTTGGTGCCGTTTATATGGTTGCTTCAATGGAAGAAGTATTTGCCCAAATGCGAATTATTAATAAGATATTTGCAACGGGTACAGGTTTATCCTTATGTATAACGGCTGCATTAGGAATTTTTCTTGCCAGAACAATTACAAGACCAATGACAGATATGCGAAAACAGGCAATCGAATTGGCAAATGGTAACTATTCTCGTAAAGTTAAAGTGTATGGAGAAGATGAAATCGGTCAATTAGCGGCTACTTTTAATTACTTAACTGAAAAACTGGAAGAAGCTCAAGCTATGACTGAGGGAGAAAGGAAAAAACTCGCTTCTGTTATTGCTCATATGACAGACGGTGTTATTGCAACAGATCGCAATGGACAAGTAATTCTTATAAACAATCCTGCATTAGAAATGTTAAATGTTTCACGTGGAACGTTAAAAAATGTCAACATTACTGACCTATTAAGGATTGAAGACAATTATTCTTTTGAAAGTCTTATCGATGAGCAAGAGTCATTAATTCTAGATTCAAGTACAAAGGAAAGACCGTTTATAGTACGGGTAAGTTTTTCTGTGATCCAAAAAGAGTCAGGAAGAGTAGATGGGCTTATTGCTGTATTATATGATATTACGGAGCAGGAAAAGATTGAACAGGAAAGAAGAGAATTTGTTGCTAATGTGTCCCATGAGCTACGAACACCATTAACAACGATGAGAAGTTACCTTGAGGCATTAGCTGACGGGGCATGGATGGACAAAGAAATTGCACCTCAGTTTCTAAATGTTACGCAAACAGAGACAGAGCGAATGATTAGACTAGTAAATGATCTGCTACAATTATCAAAACTTGATCGCACAGATTATCGTTTAAATAAGGATTGGATTAATTTTACGGATTTCTTTAATAAAATTATCGATCGTTTTGAAATGACGAAATCAGGGCATGTATCGTTTATTAGAAATATTCCAAATGATGCACTTTATGTCGATATAGATACCGATAAAATTACCCAAGTTTTAGATAATATTATTTCCAACGCACTGAAGTACTCACCTGAGGGCGGGAAAGTTACCTTTACTATTGATATATTACCATCTGAACTTCAAATACGTGTGAAGGATGAGGGTGTAGGAATACCCCAGGAAAGCGTAAATAAAATCTTCGATCGATTTTACCGTGTTGATAAAGCCAGAACTCGTAAGCTAGGTGGAACGGGATTGGGCTTAGCGATTGCAAAAGAAATGGTATTTGCACATGGTGGCGATATTTGGGCGTTAAGTAAAGAAGGACAAGGTACAACGGTATACTTTACATTACCTTATGACCCGGAACAAGAGGATGAGTGGGAATGAATAAAGAATCGATAAAAAGTGCCGCACTAATTGCATTAATAGTCATCAGTTTATTTTTCACTTGGAACATATGGAGTCTCCAACCATCTTACGATAACTTTCAAAATAATGGATTTTATGAGAGTGTACCGATTAGTGAAGTAACAATGGACTTTTATGAAGTAATCAAACCACAACAATTATTTTTTCACGCAGCAGAAAACCATTACAGTAGTATTAATGATACGAGTAGTATGTTAAGTCTTTGGAATGAAATGCAAGACTGGGAATATAGCAACGAAAGAAACCAGTCTACAACCTATACAAAGGAAAAACTCCAAAGTCTAATCCATGGAAATGGAGAAGCTAAGCTAGAACTTAGATTCTATGATGAAATCCCAATGGCAACCTTTCAATCAATGGTAGATTGGGAAAAGGATATAAACCAGACCATTGAATTTGATCGTATTTTATTAAACGTTGAGAACGATAGCGAAGTGCAAAAGGTTTATTTCGTTTCTTATGATAAAATGAAAGTTGTTGAAACAACAGTTAATCAATCTAAAGCAAGTCACTTTGTTGGAGAGCTATATAATAAAAGAGAAGAGTTTCAGCCATATTTTTCTTATGAAACAGGACAAGGTAACGAAATTATGCTTCCGGAAAATCAAGTGGAATTAGAAAGCTATCAATATTTCACCGAAGAAATAGAAGGGGAAAAATTTAAAGAGGCTTTGTTTGTTAATCCGCAAATTGTTAAACAAGATGTTAGTATTTCTAAAAATAGATATACCGATGGAACTAGGGAGCTTAATATTTATCCAACTACACACATGGTTAAATATGTGAATCCAACTTTAAAGGATACAAATCCTGTTGAAGCGAATTTTCTTATTGAGCAAAGTATTAAATTTTTAAATGATCATGGTGGGTGGACAGATAATTATGTATTATTTGACATACAGGAAAGTGATCAGGAAGTAAAATTTATTATGTCTATTCATTCAATACCAGTCATTAGATCAATGGAAAATCAGTATGGCCCTACAATGATTTCACAAAGATGGGGTCAAAATGAAATTGCGATCTATGAGCGCCCTTTGTATGAGCTAATTATGTCACCTCTTTCAAGTAATTCTTTAACTTTAATGTCGGGAAGAAAAGTAGAAGAAATTATAAATAAGAATCAACAGTTAGATAAGACACAAATTAATAACATTTTTATAGCGTATGAGCTTGGAGGATCAGATAGTCAGCAAACTGTAAAGGTAGCCCCTGTCTGGTGTATAGAAATGATGAATGGAACTCTAATAAAAATGACTGAGGTCGTAGAACAGCCTGGGGGGGATGAAAATGGATTGGAGTAAAACTAAAACCATTTTTATTCTTGCATTCCTTATATTAGATATCTTTTTGGCGATTGAGTTCTATGAATTACGTGGTAAAAGAGATTATGCGGTTATTCAAAAGACATCAATAGAGGATCAGTTAGCTGCAGAAGATATAGTATATAATAAGTTGCCAGAAGATGTAGATAAAGGTTTTTATATTACAGGTAAAAGTAAGGACTTTACTCTAGAAGAGGTCAGTAAACTAAAAAATCAAACATTAATTTTAACAAATAGTAATTTAAGTGGAGAGTCCTTTAGAACATTAAATATGGAGCTTAAGGATCCTTTTTCTTTGCCTGAAGTAAATCTAAAGAGCAAAGTAAATCAGTTCTTAAAAGAAAACATTCTCTCTGGAGAGCTTTATCACTACTGGTATAGGGATGAAATATCTAATACAATTATCTGTATTCAACAGTACAAAGATAAAAATATTTTTCAAAACAAAGATGATGATCACATTGCAATGGTGATCCTTTATGTAAATGAGGAAGATGAGATATTCGCATACGAACAGTCCATGCTTGTAGATATAAAAGAGATTGAAGAAAAGGAAGCTGCTGTTCCTGCTATAAAGGCAATTGAAGCTTTATATAACAAAAACTATTTAAAGTCTAAGAGTAAAATCATACAGATCCAATATGGATATTACACACATATTCCACTTACAAATCAACAAATATTAGCACCAACTTGGCATATTATTGTTGAAACGGATGAAGAAAAGAGAGAAGAGTATTACGTTAATGCCTTAGAGGGAGAAGTTTTACAATCAGCAGAATAGGGAATAAAGGAGTGAATATTTATGAGCTTGCAGTTTAGTGTCCTTGCAAGCGGAAGTACGGGGAATGCAATCTATGTTGAGACTGAAAATCAATCATTTTTAGTGGATGCAGGATTAAGTGGTAAGCAAATGCAAAACTTATTTGAGCAAATAGGACGAGACATCAAAAAGCTATCAGGTATTTTAGTGACACATGAGCATAGTGATCATATAAAGGGTCTGGGCGTACTTGCTAGAAAACATAAGTTGCCAATATATGCAAATGAGAAAACATGGCAAGCTATGGATGGTTTAATTGGAGAAATTTCAACAGAGCAAAAATTTGTGTTTCAAACAGGAACAGTTAAAACATTTGGTTCACTGGATATTGAGTCCTTTGGTGTATCACATGATGCAGCTGAACCAATGTTTTTTGCTTTTAATCATCAAGGGAAAAAGCTAGCTTTAATTACCGATACTGGTTATGTAAGTGACAAAATGAAGGGAACAATCCGAAATGCAGATGCTTTTGTTTTTGAAAGCAATCATGACGTTTCTATGCTCCAAATGGGCCATTATCCTTGGAGCATAAAACGACGGATTTTAAGCGACGTTGGTCACGTATCGAATGAGGATGCTGCAATAGCGATGATGGATGTAATCGGAGATGCAACCAAACGAATTTATTTAGCTCATTTAAGTAAAGATAACAATATGAAAGATTTAGCTCGAATGTCTGTTCAGCAAACGTTGGCAAGTAAAGGCTTTATCACAGGAGAGCAATTTGATTTATATGACACAGATCCAACTACCCCGACACCGCTTGTAGCAATATAAGAATGATTGTGAAGATAATGATTAATAGTAAATTACAATAGTAATAAAGAGTTTGGAAAGATGGACACCTTTTCAGTGTGCCTCTGTCTAATTTTTGAGCAATAAAATAAAATCATCTTGGTTAATTTTAATTAGACAAGAGAATAATGTTGATTAGGTATACACACTATTCATGCAGCAGTATGGAAAGGGATGGTGATAGTTGTGGGCTATTATGATCAAGATTATGAAAACTATAATTCTAAAAGACAAAAGGGAAATCGCGGCGGATGGTTTTTAGCAGGATTGGTAGGAGCCATTTTAGGTGGATTACTAATGTTATTTGCTTTACCTGCTTTATCAAATTTCAATTTTTTACCTTATGATATGGATCTTAGCGGAGAAGTGAATCAACAAGAAGATGGTATAGCTTCAACTGGCGAGGTTAAAAATGTATCTGTTGAGGTAAACACGGCCATTACAGGTATAGTTGATGAGGTCTCAGATGCAGTTGTTGGAGTTGTAAATCTTCAAGAGGCAGGCTTTTGGAATGAAACAGGTGAAGCAGGAACAGGATCAGGCGTCATTTACAAAAAAGACGGCAAAAATGCTTTTGTTGTAACAAACCACCATGTTATTGCAGGTGCGTCACAAGTTGAGATTAGTTTAAGTGATGGTACAAGGGTTCCCGCTGAGATCCTAGGAAGCGATGAATTAACTGATTTAGCTGTATTACGTGTAGATAGTGAAAAGATCAAACAAGTTGCTCAATTTGGAGACTCGGATAAGGTAAAACCAGGTGAACCAGTCATTGCGATAGGAAATCCATTAGGTTTACAATTTTCTGGGTCTGTTACACAAGGGATTATCTCTGGTACAGAAAGAGCCATTCCAATCGATTCAAATGGTGATGGTCAAGTGGATTGGAATGCAGAGGTTATCCAAACAGATGCGGCAATAAACCCAGGTAATAGCGGTGGTGCACTTATTAATATCGATGGGAAAGTGATCGGGATTAACTCAATGAAAATTGCTCAATCAGCAGTAGAAGGAATTGGCCTAGCAATTCCAGCAAATCTTGCAATTCCAATTATTGATGACCTTGAAACATATAGCGAAGTAAGACGCCCATATATGGGAATTGCCATGAGATCATTAAATGAAGTTTCGAGTTATCATTGGGAGCAAACATTAAAACTACCTAAAGATATTGAATCAGGAATCGTTGTTATGAGTGTTGAACCAATTTCACCAGCAGCTCAAGCTGGTCTACAGGAGCTTGATGTGATAACTGAATTCGCCGGTCAAGAAGTGAAAGACATTATTGAGCTAAGAAAAATCCTATATAAGCAAGAGGTAGGTAACACGGTTGAATTCACGTATTATCGAGGCGGAGAAAAGCAAACTGGAAAGATGAAATTAGGGGAACAAGATGTACTAGGGAGCTGATCAATAGCTCTCTTTTTTTAAGTTGTGGATAAATACTCCAAGAGAATAGAATTTAGTTTGTGGATAAAATATAAACATGGTAAAACTATAACAGAACATCCACATGTGGATAAGGAGGAAGTTACATGTATTGTTGTGAAGATCATATTGAATTAGCGATTGATATGTATGTAGATGAAAAGGAATTAGCTCCAGAAATCGAAAAAATAGATAATAATAGTAAGTTATCCACAAGTTGTGAAATGTGTACAAACCCAGCTATATATATAGTGGGGAACTAATATTCGGTTGTTAATTGTGGATAACTAGATCGTGATTGTGGATAACCATATTAGAAAGAACTAGAGCTTGAAATGGGGAACATATGTGAATATTTCAATTGTGACAATTGGCAAGCTGAAAGAAAAGTATTTAAAGCAAGGGATTGATGAATACTTAAAACGTCTTTCAGCTTATGCAAAGATAGAAGTAATAGAACTACCTGATGAAAAGGCTCCTGAAAACCTAAGTGAAACGGAAATGGAGCAAGTAAAGGAAAAAGAGGGAGAGAGGATACTAAGCAAAATAAGTGATGACACACATGTCATTGCTTTAGCAATAGAAGGAAAAATGAAATCCTCAGAACAGCTCGCAAAGGATCTAGATCAGCTAGCTACATATGGAAAAAGTAAAATTGCCTTTGTCATTGGTGGCTCACTCGGTTTAAGCCATACTGTTATGAAACGGGCCAATGACAAACTATCATTTTCAAAGATGACGTTTCCACATCAACTAATGAGGTTGATTTTGGTGGAACAGGTTTATCGGGCTTTTAGGATTAATCGGGGTGAACCGTATCATAAGTAAATGAGGTCATTAATAGATGCTTTAAACTTTTTGAATGGTTTCTAGTACTATAGCCTTGAACAAAGAGGGGAGACATGAATATACAACGAATTTTATATACATAGTATGTAGGTTTAATTATTTTTTATAGGGGGCTTTTCTATGAAAATATTACGTTTAGGTCATGCGATGTATGTATTTACAACTAAAAAGGGAAATCGGTACTTAGTCGACCCATTTTTTGATATGAACCCAGGTTGTCCAAGTGAGTATCAAACAGAAGAATTTTTGTCCAAGATTAATGGTGTGTTATTAACACATGGACACTTTGATCACACAAGCGGACTTGAAAAATTAAGAAAAGCTAATTCGAGTTGTTTAGTATTAGCACAATATGAATTAGCACTGATTTTAGGTCAAAAGGGTTTTGAAAATGTTTATCCTATAAATTTTGGTGGATCTTTTGATTTCGGTGACATAAAAGCTACTATGGTACCTGCTCGTCACTCATCTAGCTACGGTGAATTAGGGGGAAGCCCCATTTATGCCGGAGAATCAGCAGGGTATGTATTAGATTTTGAGGATGATCATACGTTGTATCATTCTGGCGATACAATGATTATGACGGATATGAAACTAATTCAAGATTTAAATCAACCATCTATTGCAATTCTTTCTTCTTCAGGTCAATTTACAATGGGCCCAAAAGAAGCAGCTTATGCAGTGGAACACTTATTAGATGTTAAATTTGTAATCCCAAGTCATACATTTCCTAGTGAAAACACAGCAATATCACTAGAATCTTTAAATGGATTATTACAGGCATTTCCAGTTGTGGGAAATATGATTGGGAAAGATCATGAACTCAAAGATTATTTATCAAACCAACAAAAAACCGAGGTTGTCATTATTGGGTATGGGGAAGAAGTGACATTCTAGTAAAATATGATATTTAATGTTCCTTTTTTACTGCAGGTTTAAAACGATACAGTGACCTTATCACAAGTATAGAGAACATAGACTTTAGAAGTGAAGCAGAGTATAGCTTCACTTTTTTTGTTTTTAAAACAGACCATATGAGCAAGAATGAGGACGAAATGGAGATCAATTACTTGTTAAAATGAGTCCAATAAACATTAGGAGGAAATAAAGTGAACAAGATTCAGGAATTCAATGAGATGCACTTTTCAAAGGATATATTATTTCTAGGCAACACCTGGGATTTACTTTCAGCCTTAATGCTTAAAAAAGCAGGATTCAAAGCAATTGGTACGACAAGTTGGGGTATCGCTAACTCACTAGGATTTGCAGATGGAGAAATGATTGATTTTGATAGACATTTAGGAATCATTAAAACCATAGCAGATAATGTGAAAATTCCAGTTTCTGCTGATAATTGCTGCTTCAACATGAGAAAGCTCATAACAATTAAGAGCTTTAAAGTACTTCATTTAGAATCGTTAGGATGAACCGTAGCATAAGTATAAGTAAATGCGGTTTGGGGAGTGACATGGAAATTGGCTTTATTAATGAAAGTAAATAGGTTTTTAACATAACTTATCTAGAATTTATGAAATCTGTTTCGTAATGAATAGCAAAGAATAAATTATCAGAAATTCAATGTGAAAACAAGGTAGGCGGAGTGGAGATAGCAATACATAGATCTTCCATTGATTCAATGTTAGATATATGCGTTGTGTAGCAAGTCAGGTCGTCCTTTTTTACGAAAGATCGTTTGAATCTTCATTAGTTACCCTCCGGTTAATCCCAATTTAAAATGAAATAATTTAATGATCTAATCTTCAATTATATTTTTTTCACTTTACTAGCTGTGATTATTACTAATATTCTAAATACTCTAACTATACAGAAGTATATTGACAATTTTTTCATAGGTTGATAAGGTTAAAAAAATTATTTCTTATCCAGAGAGGTGGAGGGACTGGCCTTATGAAACCTCAGCAACAGGTCTACTAAGACACTGTGCTAACTCCAGCGGGTGATGAATCCTTGATAGATAAGAGCCTAAGTTTTTATTTGTCAGTAAAGCACTCTATTTTCAGAGTGCTTTTTTGATTTTTTCTGGATGTAAGATAAAGGAGAGTATGAATGGAGAACGAAAGTAAACAAGAATTTCAAAGAAAAATGCAAGCACGACATTTAGTAATGCTATCGCTTGGTGGAGTGATTGGAACTGGATTATTCTTAAGTTCTGGTTATACGATTCAACAGGCTGGTCCAATCGGCACAATTCTCTCATATTTAATTGGAGCATTAGTGGTTTATCTAGTCATGCTTTGTTTAGGTGAACTTTCAGTACATATGCCTGAGACAGGTGCGTTTCATAGCTATGCAACCAAATACATTGGTCCAGGGACAGGGTATACAGTAGCTTGGTTATATTGGCTAACCTGGACTGTTGCATTAGGTTCGGAATTTACGGCTGCAGGATTGCTAATGCAGCGATGGTTTCCATCAATCAATGTTTGGATATGGAGTGTTCTATTCGCAATTGTGATCTTTGTATTGAATGCTCTGACTGTTAAGCTTTTCGCTGAATCCGAATTCTGGTTTGCATCTATAAAGGTAATAGCAATTGTGATCTTTATTATTTTAGGAGTAGCAGCAATGGTAGGTTTTATTCCAATGACTAATTCGCAACCAGCACCATTCTTTACCAATTTTGTGAGTGAAGGTTTATTTCCTAATGGTGCTTTTGTAATTATAATGACGATGCTTGCAGTGAATTTTGCATTCTCGGGAACTGAATTAATAGGAATTGCAGCAGGAGAAACTTCAGATCCAGAAAAAACGATTCCAAAGGCAATTCGTACAACATTATGGAGATTGGTGATCTTTTTTGTAGGAACTATCGTTGTATTATCTGCGTTATTGCCTATCTCGGATGCAGGAGTATTAGAGAGCCCCTTTGTTGCAGTTCTTGAACGAATTGGTGTGCCATATGCAGCGGATATTATGAACTTTGTTATTTTAACAGCTATTTTATCTGCTGCAAACTCAGGACTATATGCATCTTCTAGAATGCTTTGGTCACTTGCAGATAAGAAGACTATATCACCAATTTTTGCAAGATTGACAAAACGAGGTGTGCCTATATATGCAATCATTTTCAGCATGTTAGGCGGTGGTTTAGCTTTGTTATCAAGTATTATTGCACCAGATACTGTATACATAGTGCTTGTATCCATTTCGGGGCTAGCTGTGGTTGCAGTTTGGATGAGTATTAGTGCTTCACAGTTTCTATTTCGCAAACAATTTATAAAAGAAGGAAATTCAGAAAAGGACTTGGTCTATCGTGCACCATTATATCCTCTAGTACCAATCGTTTCGTTTATACTTTGCCTTGCTTCATGTATTGGAATTGCATTTGATCCTACACAACGCATTGCGCTGTATTGTTGCATTCCATTTATTTTGTTTTGCTATGGAAGTTATTATATAACACAAATTTTAAAGAAAAGGAGAGTAGAATATGTCGAACAAAATCAACCCAATTAACGCTATTTTACGCGATCATTCAATCATGATTCTGGACGGTGCTCTAGCTACAGAGCTTGAGCAGCATGGGTGTGAATTGGACGATCCCCTTTGGTCTGCACGTGTTTTACTTGAAAATCCAGAATTGATTTATCAGGTTCATTCAGACTATTTTCGTGCTGGAGCAGACTGTACGATAACTGCAAGCTACCAAGCTACTATCGATGGTTTTTCCATGCGTGGTATCCGAGAAAAAGAAGCTTTGGAGTTAATTAAGAAAACGGTATTACTTGCAAGAAGAGCAAGAGATGATTTTTGGAAGGAAGAGATGCAAACGATTAGACCAAAGCCATTGGTTGCTGCATCCATTGGTCCTTATGGGGCTTACCTTGCAGATGGTTCAGAGTATGTAGGAAATTATGGTGTTACAGATGAAACATTAGCAGAATTTCATCGTTCAAGAATGTCAGCGTTGATTGATGCAGGTGCTGATCTATTAGCATTTGAAACGATTCCTTCCCTGCAAGAAGCAAAAGTATTAGATTCATTATTAAAGGAATTTCCAGAAACATATGCTTGGCTAACTTTTTCTTTGAAAAATGAGAAAGCGATAAGTGACGGTACATTGCTCGAGGAGTGTTCGAGAGTGTTTGAGGACAGTAAGCAAATTGTTGCAATTGGTATCAATTGTGTACCAGTATCATTTGTCACAGAATCCATCAACGTGTTAAGTGCTAATACCAAAAAACCGATTATTGTTTATCCGAACTCTGGTGAAACCTATAATCCAGAAACTAAAACATGGCATGGTCAAGAATCATGTAACGGACTCGAATATGAATCTAAAGAATGGTACCATGCAGGGGCGCGTATAATTGGAGGATGTTGTAGAACAGCACCTCATCATATTGAAGAGATTTCAAAAAAATGGAGACCTTCTGAGGATTAAAATTAGTATATGAAAATCAATAAAACTGCTGGACAATAGACATTTTTCAAGGGGTTCAATATACATCTATACTAAGGAACAATCTTTAGAAAATATATTAATTGTATTTGAACAAGCCATTAAAGAAAATAATAAAGAGAATGCCGGATTTATCTAATTCTTAACCGGCATTCTCCATTATATTGTGAAATTTTTTAATCTGACCTATTTATATTATTGAGCTACTAATGTGACGATAGATCTAGGTGGTACATTAAATGTTTTATTGGCAGGGAACAAGTTTAGTTGTTCTAGGTCATAGTTTTCAGAAGTCACATATGGTTTGAATTGTATAGCTCCTTTATTTCCTGGTAGATCATCTACATTAACATTCACCGGTTTTGTTTCATTACTGTTATTTACAAGTACAATAGAGATTTGTTTATCTTCCTCGTGATAATACGCTGAACCCATTAGGCCATCCTTATCGTTAGCTCCTTGTAAGTCGACTCTATATGCCCCTGGTCTAACAAACCGACTGTAATTACCTAACGCCCATAGTAACTTAGATTCGATGATTGTTTCTTCATCCCCTGGATTTAAGTAATCCGTATAGATCAAACCATCCTTGTAATCATATGGTGATACAGATAGCCACCATTGCCATGCTGAGGCTTGTGTTTCCACCATGTCATAATGAATGACTCGAGCAACATCGAGTGCAGTTTGTATCGATAGGTCTCGACCATGTCCATGACCTCCCAAAATGCAGTACTCTGACATCCAAATCTTTGCATTAGTATTATATCGATCTATATTTTCCCGTACGGATTTTCTTAACGGAATTAGTCGATCCTCTCCTGAAAAGTAATCAGACCAATATGCATGTGCACTAATTTTGTTTCCAATCATCTCACTGATTTCGGGGTCCCCTAAGAATTCTTTAATATATTCTCGGTACTTCCCTGGATATGTACCGCTAGCATTTCCACTACTATATTGGCTATCGCTACCTGTAAATTCAGAGTATATATCGTCATCAAGTAATGATGTATATTCTACAGCTTCTGGTGCGTCAATTTCAGTTTCAATGTCTCGGTTTTTTAGTTCATTATTTAATGCTCTTATTACTTGCTTCATATCCTCTATATTGTAACGATTTCCTTCTTGTCCCGCATAGTTCCAATCCCATGTAGGCTCATTAATCGGACTTATATAGTTAAACGGCAATTGTTCTTGTTCAAAATGTTCTAATACATCAGCTAAAAATTTTGCATATTCATCAATATTTTCTTCTTTTAAATTTGTGCTACCTACACTAGGGTCAGGTTGCCCATGTCCATTCTTTGTCATCCATACAGGCGGACTATTCACAAATGCAATAAATTCTTCAACACCTCGTTCTTTTGCCGCTTGGAGAAACCATTGCTGACCAGCTTGTTTATCCCAATCATAAGGTTCCTGTTCTGCTGTTTTAAAACTTTCTGTTCTCCTAAAGCGATCTGTAATAATTTCTTTATCTGTCAATTCACTACCTGCGCCAATATTAAAACGCCATAGCGATAAACCAATTCCTTTATCTTGTGAGAATAGTAAATCGGCTACTTTGTTTTTGTTTTCTTCTGACCATTCGGAACCAATTGGATCTAAAGCCCAAGCACCAGAAGCGCCGAATCCATCAATTTCCTGATATTTCTTTTCTACATTTATATCAATTTCTTGAGCGGTACTGTTATTAGGAACTGCTAAATTGTTTTCTTTTGCGTTACTAACCGTTGAGCCAAGTAATAAAAAACTTAGTGATAAAGCCAATGGAAATTTTAATTTTTTATTTTTTGTCATTATTTTCTCCTTTCAACTACTCTTTTTAGCTTAAAAACTAGTTAATCTAAAGTAATTTGAGTAATTTTTAATTTACCACCTCCTTTAGCAAACAGGAATATAGTTAACTAGGCTCTATGAATGAGACAGTATAAAAAGAATATCAACGAATATACGTATCTTTTAAGGAATGGATATAATTTTCTTCAAGAAATTGAAACCCGTTTCATTTAAATGTTTCAAAACTAAAAGAATGATAATAACTAAGAAGTAAAAAATCTTGAAGTAATAGGTATGACTATGACTAGGTAAATTGATAGTCGACATAGCGAAGTAGGGGTTCTTAAAGTTTCTTTCTGTTAATAGACGTATATATACTATTTTCATAGTAAATTAGAAGTTGAAAAATGAATCTCCTGTCACATATACATCATAATAGGGAGATTGTATAAGTTTTAATGAAACCGATTGCAAAATAAATAATACCATAAGGTGGAAGACCTTTTCAATCCCTAATACAATTAAATACAGTACGATATTATACTTTTAAACAAGATTCATAAAAAATATTGAGCCTCATCAATTAAAGTTAATTAGTATTTATTATCTCATTTATACGTATCCCAATCATAGTAGTTTAAATTATGCATTTTTACAAAACGTCATCAAAGGCAGTAAAAAGAATTCCACTATTAAAGAGTTACAGGTCTTAGATTTATATGATGAGGGATTTAATACACTTTTAGTGTTTAACGAGCAAAAACGAAGACGTGATATGCACACTGACCCTACTATTGAAAAATATAGACAATAAATTAAATGGGCTGACAAGATTGTTTTTATCTATCCTATTTGGTGGGGAAGACCTCCCGCGATGCTTTTAGGATATATAGACCAATTATTTGCTTCCAATTTCGCTTATAAAGATAAGAAGGGACTTTTCCCAGAAGGGCTGCTGAAAGGAAAGTCCGTTATATGTATATCTACCATGAAGGGTCCAACTCACTATCCATTTCTTTGGTTGAACAATGCACATAAAATTCTAATGAAAAAGGCATTATTTAATTTTGTGGGAATCAAGAAAGTGAAGTTCTTTGAATTTGGGAATATGGAGAGCCCAAAGGGAAAACAAATGAAAAAACTAGAAAAGATTTATAATTATTATAAAAGGCTAGAACATTAGGATTACTACAAAGCCCCTAAAAATACTGTTTTTAATACCCCCATAATACTTTTTAGTTTGATCGTATTCTTTTAAGACGAACATACATAAAACACGAGGGGAAAAATATGATCACACTCACCAAGGGAGCCCTTGCGATGGTATTAGCGGGAGCTGTTACGTTTTCTATCACCAATGCTTTGTTAGATAAGCAATCTTCTAAACGAGTAACAACAGAAATTGCTTTAACTCAATCTGGAGCCCCCAAAAAAGCGGATGCAATCAGCCAAGCAAAAAAAACGGTAGAAGATCCGACGCCAACAACGAATGTGAAAGACAGTGAAACCAAGCTTTCTCATGATAATCCTGCTATCCAAGCGGCTTTTAAAAATAGTAACAAAGGTAATAAGGCTAGAGAAGCCATTCCACTGAATAAGAAACAATTCAGCAAGAGTACAACATCAAATTCTGCTAATACGAATAAGGCAACATCTACAACGCCTGCTGTAACAACGAAGCCCGCAACAAGCTCCACAGCATCAACGACCGCATCGGCTAGTACGACGCGAACTAATAAACCAAGTGAAGTTCCAACGTCTACTGTAACAATGAAACCTGTAACGACGGCTAAAGCACCAGCGACAACAACGACAGCATCCAAGCCGACAGAAACGAATGAACCAAGTGAAGCTTCAACGCCTGTTGCCCCAACGAAACCTGAGACGAGCGCAAAAACACCACCAACGACCGCACCTACGCCCTCGGGAACAAATACAACAAGTTTAACTACAAATACATCTAATCGTGGACAACAAATTTCTGAAGCTGCAAAAGAAAAGGCTTCCATTCATCGGGATCAGAAAGAAAACAATGGAAAGAAAATGTAATTGCTTCAAAAAGGATCATCAAAACGGTGATCCTTTTTCTGTTATAAATCAATATAAAAAGGGCCTTCCCCAATTGGGAAAGACCTGTGTAAAAATTCTATTAAATAGTTTCCTCAACCTTCACATAGAGGTTTCATGAGTTACATTACCTTTTCGTTTTAGTTTATTCCAACCAACGGTTACTCCCTTTATTGCCGAGAAAAGGGACTTTATCACGACATAAGTCATAAGCTGTTTGTACAAGATTCGTTGCAGAAACAATGAACTTAGTGGTTTAGGACTTTCTTTCTCCAATCGAAACGCATATAAAGAAGCAAGGAAATCCAACAAGTAAAAAAGAATAAATCCAATGACTGCTTTTTCAGGGTGTGTGTTAAAAAGGGCGATAATGAACAATATATCTGCAATAGGCGATATTGTTTGATAAATATATTGGAAAAGCCACATATTTGGAAGGGCAATATATCCTAATGAGTTATGTTTTTTATTGAATAAAGCCTCACGATGCTTCCATAAGCATTGTAACGTACCATAAACCCATCGGTAACGCTGTTTTGCCAGACTTTTAATATCTTCTGGCACTTCTGTAAAGGCATAAGCCTTTTCTTCAAATTCAATCTTTTTCCCATTGCGTAAAAGAGTAAGAGTGATATCGGTATCCTCTGCCAGGGTATCCTCTTTAAAGTATCCTGCTTCTTCTACCGCCGTCTTTCTCCATGCACCAATCGCACCCGGTACAACCGTAATGCAATTGAGAGCTGCAAAGGCCCTTCTCTCCAGGTTAAAGCCTGTAACATATTCGATATGTTGCCAGTTTGTAAGAAGGTTCCTTTTATTGCCGACCTTTACATTACCTGAAACAGCAGCAACATCTTCATTTTTAAAATGGTTAACAAGCAATGAGATGGCATTTTCAGCGATGAGTGTATCAGCGTCAAGTGCGACCACGATTTCACCCTTTGCTTCTTTAAAACCAAGATTAACAGCGGAAGATTTCCCCCCATTGGTTTTTTTAATTAGTTTGACGTGAGGATGGTTTGCATAAAATTCTTGAATCACAACGGCAGTATCATCCTTTGAACCATCGTCAATAATCAGTATCTCAAAAGCCGGGTAATCACTCGATAAAAGAGAATTAACTGTTTTGTAAATTACTTTTTCCTCGTTATAGGCAGCAATAACGACACTGACAAAAGGTGTGAAGCTAGGGTCGATCTGGGTCTCTTTATACCTTTTCACCTGTTTTCTAGAAAGGATAACGAAAAGAGTTAGCCGTAATATTCCTAATAGGATAGCTGAGTAGAACAGGAAGCTTAATCCAAAGTGCCAGCCTTGCATAACCTTGAATACAGCCTTGTCATAGACCAAATCAGGGTTATCCTGATCAGCAGCGGGCATAATTTGAGAATCACTTTTTCCAATTAGTTCAGCAATGGTAGTAAATGTGTAGCCACGCTTTTTAAGCTCATTAATAATAATAGGCAAGGCCTTTACAGTATTCGAGCGATCACTGCCACCATCGTGCAGTAAAATCACATTTCCATTTGGCAGCTGATCCAATACCCGATCCACAATTTCATTACTAGATATTTTTTGCCAATCGTCAGAGTCAATGAATTCACCGACCATGGTATAACCCATTTCCTGTGCTCTTAATATAGGCACCAGTTCATTCCTTGTGCTCGGCTCCGCATCGGCCACATAAGGCGGGCGGAAAAGGGTCATTGAATGACCTGTAATTTCTTGGAATAAACGCTGATTTGCATTTAGCTCCATTCTTGTTTGAATTGGTGTCATGGATGCAACATCAGAATGGGTAAATGTATGGTTGCCAATTTCATGGCCTTCTTTATGCATCCTTTTAACCAGTTCTGGATGCAGCAAAGCATTCTCTCCAACAATAAAGAAGGTCCCTTTAATATGATTCTTGTCCAAAATGTCCAATATTTGTGGTGTATAGGTTGGATCAGGACCGTCATCAAAGGAAAGGACGACCTCCTTCGTTTTAGGTTTACCATACCGAACCACCTCAAAAGGCTTTGGTAATTTAACATAGGTCTCGGTTTGGATCATCCCATGTGAATCCAATTGAATCGTTCTTTTCCCCTTTTCTGATTGAGAACTTATTTTTAAAATCTCTCCAGCACCTGTATACTGAACAGGCTCAGGACTGACCAAGGTATTAAGGGCATTGGATGGATTGTCGATTTCTTTTGGTTTATTAATGTAATTCCAGATAGAAGGATCTTCAGAACCGAGACGCCAAACCGCTATTCCTCTTGAGCCGCTATCTATTGCTAATTTCATTTGATTATAAAATGTAGCACCATCTAAAAACCAAACAATATGGTTTTTTTTGTTTATTTTGTATCGTAAATAAGGGTTGCCTGCTTGTTTATTCCAATGGATCTTGAGGTTGGTTTTACTTCCCAAATCCATGATATCCCCGAATGTCACCGAATCTGCAGGCTTGCTGGAGTTTTCTTCCCAATCGTAACCGTAGCTTCCTAAACTCACAATCAATTTTTCGGAAGGAATATTGAGCTGGGTTAAGCTCTCTTTTACCCAATCAGATGAGGCCACAGGTCCAGGATTACTCATGGAGTGGTGCTCGTCATATAGCATGACAATCATGCGGTCAACGCTAGCTGCTAAAGAAACATAGTTAAAACTATTGTTCTTTGGAGGTACATCCAGTGTGACCATGAGATCATGTTGATGAAATGCTTCATTAACTTTGTCCATAAAATCAGTGAGATGATCCTTGTCATTTTGGTTGACTTCTTCAAAGTCGATATTAATCCCGTCAAAGTCATTTGTTCTCACATAAGCCAGCATATTTTTAATAAAAAGATCTTCAGCGCCGGGAGTAGTAAATAATCGGTGCAGTGCATTGCCATCCCATTTATTATTAATAAAATTTGTTACCGATGGAAGAATCTTTATATCATGTGCTTTTGCCTCTGCAACAATCGAGCTGTCCGTGCTGGTTGTAAGGGTAAGGCTAGGAGTAAGCTGCAGCCACTCCGGCACTAATGTTGTAATAGAATCTATATTTTTTTTAAAAGATGTTTTGCTGTTTTCGTCCCAATTGACGTAAAAACCAAACACTTCTTGTTTGCTCGCAATTTGTACTTGGTTCAATTGACCCATATTCTTTTGAATAAGAGGAGAAGGACTTGTTTTTGAAACCTGTGAAGCAAGCTCTTCTTCGCTGAAACTAGTATTAATCGGCTCGATACCGCTCTTTGCTGTGCTTTTATTATCCAATTGCAGCTCAGGAAATACTGCGTTAGTATTAAGGCTTTCAATAAAAATAGTTGATACTAAAATAATTAGAACAGTAAAGCTCACACTCATTCGTTTAATAATGGACCAGCGTCTTTTTGCAGAATCAAGAAAAACATGTTCTTGATTTCGCTCCCTTTTTTTAAGCCCTAAATTGTAAAACCAGTGGAAGAAAAAATAGCAGACAAGACCAACAAAACCTCCGAAGGCACCTGATGCAATAACTTGTGAAGATTTGATATTAGATATCAGGGCAGAAAATAACCAGTAATCTTCTAATACACGCAAATCCAGGGATGGTAAATGACGAATGTATGGAATGAAAACCGTAATCAACGTTCCAAGGAATAAGGCGATGATATTAAGACGCAACAAAAGTGAAAAAGTTAGTAATAATGGAATTCTTAAACTATCTAAGGGTAAAAAGGCCAGAAAAAAACCAAGTGTACTCGCAACCGCTCCGGCATTTCCAGTGACAGGTGCAAATAATGATCTGACAATCCACCTAAAAACTCGATTCACTAAAATTCCTCCTCATAGGTGTAGTGTCAAAAATCTATAAATATAGTTTTATAGATTTATTTTATACTGATTAAAATCTGTAAATAATTTATAGGATCGTTAACTAGAAAGTAATCCCAAACGTTGCAATTTCAGTGTACAGATTCTTTCGACAAAAAATGACTATCAACAAAAGCTTAGATAGTCATTTGAAGATTTGGGGGGTAGGTTTAAAAAGTTTTTTAATTTTTAAATGGTAATTGAGGAAGAGTTAAATATAAAAACCTCCTTAAGATACGTTACGGTGAACCATATCATAAGTATAGAAGTTTTACTATTCAGTTTCGTATCCTTTGTCGACATCATCTTAATAAACTCTTTTTCAACGATGAATAAAAGCAGGTTACATGCTAGTCTTTTGCTTTTTACGAACTTATAAAAAGTCCTTTAATGTAATAAATGTAGCGGTCTGATGTAGTAACTGATTAGAATTGCTGTTACTGTTAATTTACCTCCATATATTTCCCACTTTCTTAGCGAGCCTCATTTATTGTTCATCTTTACTATGGTAAATTTTTAATGAAAAGAGCAGGAAGGCAGGTAAACAAGCATGCAATTTTTAACCTATGAACTGGCTCAGGAAATTGTTGAGCGGACAATGAAAATTTTAAATAGAAATATAAATGTTATGAATGGTGAGGGAGTTATCATAGGATCCGGAGATAGCGAAAGGATTAATCAACTCCATGCTGGTGCTCTTCTCGTCCTTAAAAAAGGAGAAAGTGTTGAAATAGATAGTTTTAGGGCTGTGACAATGAAGGGTTCTAGACCTGGAATCAATTTACCTATACGCTTTAGTAATCAAATTGTTGGTGTTGTGGGTATTACAGGGGAGCCAGAGCAAATTCGGAATTATGCCCAGCTTGTAAAAATGGCGGCAGAACTAGTTTTGGAGCAGTCGTTATTTGCTTGAGAGGGTGCAATGGAAGCAAAGACTTCAAAGTGAGATTGTGAATCAGCTTATTTCAGAGAGAAGGATTGAATGAGGAATCAATAAAAGAACGTGCCGGATTTCTTGGGATTAATTTAGAACATCCAAGAGTGTTACTTTCGTCATCGAAAAACGAGATTATACAGAAATCTCTAATCAACTAATTATGTCAGTTCAGTATGAAATTGGTAAGGCTGATTTAATCGGTGTTACTTTTAACGATGAAATAGTCATTCTTAAAGCAGCAGCTGTTAACGAGTCCGAAAGGGATTTACCACCGTTATTAAAACGATTGCTAAAAGTATCAGGCGGCAAGGTCCTTATTGGAAGTGGAGGTCTGGCCGAAAACATAAAAGAATTAAAATCTTCATTCTATCAGGCGAAAAGAGCAATTATGGTAGGCAACAAGCTACAGCCTGATACGAGCTTCTATCAATTCGACGATTACCAATTAGAAATAATGCTGGCAAAATTGGTCCAGTATGAAGATAAAAGTATCTTTTCCTATTACCATCAGCTGCTAGAACAAGGTAAGAAGGGAGAACTGGCCGATACGCTGGAAGCCTATATAAGGGAGGGGGGAGAATTGAACAAGATTGCAGAAAGTTTGTTTATCCATCGGAATACCCTAAGGTACCGTCTTGAGAAAATTTCAGAATTGACAGGCAAAGATCCACGAAATATAAAAGATTTAATTGAATTGTATATGGCAAAGCTGCTGCATGATATTAGCTGATTGTGCATATGCACAATTAATGTGATTTTTTTTACTAATATTTTATCACCTTTCACAATGTAATCACACAAGCAAACGCTTACAATATAAACATAACACAAAACAAGCACTGTGGGGGAATCAGCATGGATGTTACTGTAAGCGCTCTAGGGGCCGTTAGTGCCTTAATCATTGCGATTATACTAATCTTAAAAAAAGTCCCGCCAGCATATGGGATGGTTGCCGGAGCTTTAATCGGCGGGTTGATTGGCGGCGTAGATATTACAAATACAGTTACCTTAATGATGGAAGGGGCCAAAGGAATCATTCCGGCAGTATTGCGAATTATGGCTGCGGGTATCCTGGCTGGGGTCTTAATTGAATCAGGGGCTGCTTCATCGATTGCGGAAACGATTGTCAAAAAATTTGGGGAAACACGTGCTTTGCTGGCATTATCTGTTGCAACGATGATCTTAACAGCGGTTGGGGTGTTCGTAGACGTAGCTGTTATTACCGTATCACCGATTGCTTTGGCAATTGCTAAACGTGCACATCTTTCAAAAACAGCTATATTACTAGCGATGATTGGTGGCGGAAAAGCAGGGAATATTATGTCACCAAACCCGAATGCTATTGCTGCTTCTGACGCATTTGGCGTTCCGCTAACATCCATTATGGTTGCAGGAATCATCCCGGCCATTTTCGGACTGGCTGTTACGTATTTCTTTGCGAAAAGACTTGTAAATAAAGGCTCTGAAGTGTTAAGCAAAGATATTGAAATGACGGATAATACAGAGGTTCCTATTTTTATAACAGCATTGATAGCACCGCTAGTCACAATTATAATGCTCGCCTTGCGACCATTATTTGATATCAACATTGATCCAATGGTTGCTCTGCCAGTTGGAGGAATTATTGGCGCAATTGCAATGAAAAAGACAAGGAAAATTAATGATTATGCCGTTTCTGGTCTGAGCAAAATGTCCGGCGTAGCCATTATGCTATTAGGTACTGGTACATTAGCAGGAATTATTGCTAACTCAGCCTTGAAAGATATCATTATAAATTCGTTAAGTGCTTCAGGTCTGCCAGCTTATTTATTGGCGCCTATGTCTGGGATTTTCATGTCAGCTGCAACTGCTTCAACTACAGCTGGTACAGCAGTAGCGAGCAGCGTTTTCAGTGGCACAATTTTAGGATTGGGTGTATCAGCATTAGCTGGAGCGGCAATGATTCATGCAGGTGCAACAGTATTAGACCACTTACCGCACGGAAGCTTTTTCCACGCTACAGCTGGAAGTGTCAATATGGACATTAAGGAACGCTTAAAATTGATGCCATACGAGTCTTTAGTTGGTTTAACACTTGCGATTATTTCAACTCTCATATTCGGAGTCTTTAAGTTATTTGGTTAAGAATGCACGGAAAAAAATAGAAAAAAAGAACAAACAGCTAACTAAGCTCGAATAAACACTAAGATGTCCTAGAAAAGCTAACGCTCGGTCGTGCGATATATCGTAGATTCTGTGGAGAACATAGGGTCGGCAAATCTTATGCTGGTTTTATCGAACTTAAATAACGATTATTAGAAAGGAGATGGAAAACTATGAAAATTGTAATTGCCCCGGACTCTTTTAAGGAAAGTTTATCGGCTCTGGAGGCTGCCAATGCAATTGAGAGAGGCTTCAAATTGGTTTTTCCAAATGCTAGGTACAGTAAAATGCCGATGGCAGATGGCGGTGAGGGAACCGTACAGTCACTCGTAGATGCTACAAACGGTAAAATTGAGGAAAGAATCGTAACTGGCCCCTTGGGTGAACCAGTTAAAGCATTCTTTGGATTAATTGGAGACGGGAAGACAGCTGTTATAGAAATGGCTGCTGCCTCAGGTTTGCATCTTGTACCTGCCGAAAATAGAAACCCGTTAGTCACCTCGACAAAAGGAACAGGAGAATTAATATCAGCTGCACTTGATTTTGGTGTAAATCATATTATCATCGGGCTTGGTGGCAGTGCTACAAACGATGGGGGAGCCGGAATGGTCCAAGCATTGGGGATAAGACTACTAGATGAATTAGGAAACGATATTGGTTTCGGAGGCGGTGCACTCTCACAAATTGTTACAATAGACTTGGCCGGTCTTGACGACAGATTGAAAGATGTTCAAATTGAAGTAGCCTGTGACGTTGATAATCCTTTAACAGGACCTAGAGGTGCTTCAGCAATTTTCGGTCCTCAAAAGGGTGCCACACCTGAGATGATAGATTTGCTTGATAAGAACCTGTCCCACTTTGCTGACGTCGCAGAAAGAGTACTTGGGAAATCCTTTCGAGATATAGAGGGCGTCGGTGCAGCTGGGGGCCTTGGAGCAAGTCTGCTTGCTTTTCTTAATGGAGACTTAAAAAGAGGGATCCAAATAGTCTTGGATGCTGTAAACTTTGAAGAAGTAGTCAAAGATGCAGACCTTGTTATTACGGGTGAAGGTCGGATTGATAGTCAAACTATTTATGGGAAAACTCCAATCGGCGTGGCAAAAGCAGCTAAAAAATATGGTGTGCCTGTAATAGGACTTGCGGGATCATTATCAGAAGACAGCGATGTAGTGTATGAACACGGAATTGATGCCCTTTTCAGTATAGTACCAGGTATTGTAAAACTTCCAGATGCGTTTGAACATGCTGCACATTACATGGAAAGAACAGCAAGAAACATTGCGGCATCCATGAGAGCTGTAAAAAATTCCGATGAGTGATTGTTAAATAATAGGTGAAAAACAATTTATATTATAGGGAAAAGCTCAACAAGAGCAGTAATTTTCTCAGTGTTTTTTCAAAGGAAGATTGAAAGGAGTTTGAAGCGAGGAGTGCTAGCAATAAACGAAATTGTGTGCATTACTTAAAGATCAGCTGTGTTTTCAATAGATAAATAATAAAAACTCAGGAATCATTAACGATTCCTGAGTTTTATTTTCTAATAGACAACAACTGGCTGGTAGACACTGAGATTATCATACACAGATTTCATTACACTAGGGGATACGTTGACACATCCACCTGATCCTGCAGTAAGATAGGCATTGCTTGCCCAGTTTTTTCGCCAACCAGCGTCGTGGAAGCCTTGTCCACTGTTTGTAAATGGTGCCCAATAATCTACTTCAATTGAATAATTAGGATTACCTGAAGAACTTCCCGTTAGAGTGTAAGGTGTTCGTTTATAGAGGATATACCAAACTCCTTTTGATGTATCCTCTTGTGTACTATGTTTTCCAGTAACTACATTAGTTGTTACTACTAATTTTCCATCTCTGTAAATCCAAATTCTTTGTTCTGCAATCGATACTTCAGCATAAGTGTCACCAATACCATTGTTTGTTGTTGTTTCATAACCATAGCCCTCATTGCTCCAGCCATTTCCGTAAATATTTGAAGCAGAAACCGATTTTTCTCCTTTTTCAAGTGCTTCTTGAATCAGTGAGGTCTCTTTATCTACATTAAGTGCCCAGCCATAACCCTGTCCTTTAACTGAAATGACTGAACCTGAATGGGTCTTAAAGCTGAAATTTTTACCTAATGTGGATTGAGATTCATTAATTTCAGCAATTTTATTTTTAATATTTTCTGGGTCTATTGAAACTTTCAAATCCTTTGACACAGTGGCATTTTTAATTAATTCGCTTGCCTTTAATGAGTAAATTTGATCCTGTACCTTATATTCAACGGTTTGTTGAAGGAGTTCGTTTAGCTTTTTCTCTTCATTTTTTACAATTTGACTATCTTCCTTGATTGGGCTTAGGTATGCAGGGCTCAGAAGGATTTTACTAGTATAGCCCTGGTTTTCGAAATCCTTTAAAAGACTGGTAACATCATATTGTTTACCATCAATACTCTTTGAAACGATAATTTTTCCTTCCTCCAGATATGCCTGTGCATCTTTAGGTGCTTTTAAATCTTGATTCATTGAGATGAGTTTTTGTTCTAGTTCAGTTTTCAGCACTTCGCTACGATACTGGTCCTGTTTGCTTGGCATTAAGGAATAATTTTTTTCCTTGAAGGAAGGAAAAAATGTCCACTGGCCTTTTAATAATTTTTTTACTGCTGGCAGATCACTTGCAGTAAATCCCATCTTTATATCTTTTCCGTCTAAAATTAGTTGTTTTCCAACATAGACATCGTTCTTTAAAACTGATGTTTGTATACTTTTTAGAGCCTGATCAGCAGTCAGGCCGTTTACTTTTACGCCATTAATCGTAATACCTGTATTAAAATGGGACGCCTGATAATAGCTCATTGTCACTAATATGAGTGCAATAATGATAATTGTTGTAATAAACTTCCAAGTTTTATACCATTTAACTGATTTTTTCCGTGAGTAATCAGTTTCTACAACTGATTGTTCTACAGCGTTTTCCAAAAATATTCCCCCCATACACACACTCGATAACATTAGACTGTATTCTTTGCCCTTTATTAAAAGTTTACAATTATTTTACATTAATATTAAACTTTAACTACAATTCTACTAAATAGAATAGGATGAATTGTGTCGATATTTGTAGATTTACAAAGTTTTATTAAATTAATGGAAATGACAGGTAAAAAACATTAAGAGCAACTAATCGAATAAGAGTATTTTTAGATATTAAATAAAGTAGAGGAGGAAACCTCATTTAGAGTTAAATTGGAGAACCGTATTATAAGTTTTAATAGGTTTGTTTGAGGGGAAACCAAATAAAAGAGTCTAAGGTCAGAGGGTTTCCTAAACAGATTCCTTTTTGGAAACCCTCTCATTTACTGTTCACTAGCAGTTTAACAAAGAGGGTGTTCATTTAATTTTTTAAGTTAATCTTTTTACGATGCTTTTTAATTCATTCGTTAATGTACCATCTTTGTATTTTTGAATAAAATGACAATATATGAATTGTAAGACATCATTTACGCTGAATGTTACTTCTGGTTCTAAGTTTGCTAAATCACTTAGTATGACTTCAAGCCTTAACGCTTTTTTTCTATTGATTATACAGTCTATCGCTTTGTTTCTTTGTGTCTCATGATTGATATGTAGAATTTCATGCTCTCCACTGTAATGAAAGATTTCGATGGGGTGCTGAATGCCTGAGTGTAAGTCTCGGTATAAATCAGAAAGATTCCTTTTGTGTTGTGCCTGATGGAGGAAATCATCCAAAAGAATACTGATTAAATTTGTTTGTGTAAATGGTTTTTCAATCACTTCAGAAACGTCCTCACAAAAAAGCTCGCCTCGAAGAAATTCTGAAACAGGAACAGTAAATGTATATTTAAGGTCGATAGTTTGGGAAAACTTTCGTAATAAATGATGTAGTAGTTTGTCAAAAAGACCTGTAGGATTATATGTTAATTCATTAAGCTCTTCTTCATATATTGTATATAATCTTTGATCAGAATAGGACTTACTCATACTATTTCCCTACCTTCTAAATTAACGTAATTAAATTCTCTTTCTTTTCTACTTCAGCATAAGAAACCTTCCGAACGATTACTATTTCAATGAATTAAACTTCAAAAACCCATTCTATTTATTCCTTTTTTTAAAATACCTATTTGTTATATTGCTAGTCTATTCAATAGAGAGAAGTGGTAGAACGTTTAAACTAATAAGTTTTTGTATAAACTAATAGAAATATAAACATGAACCGAATGGGAGAGAAGACATATGACGTCTAAAAAGAAGGAAAAGAAAAATAGTCTCCAGGAAATCGATAAGAAGTTGTTGAATAAATTTGCTAATGTAGCTAAAAAATCAAAAACAGTTACTTCTATTAAAATAAGATAGGGACGGGGGGACAGGCACCACGTCCCTCGAATAGCGAGAAGATAGAATGTAAGGAATTTTATAGAAAAACAAATCTCATAAAGATATAAATCATGAATTAAAACAAAAACTCCCTGATTAATGACACTATCAGGAAGATTTTTTGTTTTAATAAACATTTAAGACTGATGCATACTTCTTTTATTCCCTTTTTGTACTTCGACTTCACTTTTTAAACCTTTTAGTAAGGAGAAGCACATGATGACCATGATAATGGCAAAAGGTAGAGCGGCGGCGATGGAAGCTGTTTGCAATACATTCAAACCGCCAGCTAAAAGTAATACAGCAGCCAAAGCAGATTGAATGACACCCCATGTCATTTTAATTTTATTTGAAGGGTTTAATGTTCCACCTTCACTTAGCATTCCCAATACAAAGGTGGCTGTATCTGCAACAGTTATATAATAAATGGCTACGACAGCAAACCCCAAAATACTTAATACAGAACTTAATGGAAGATAATCAAAGAATGTAAAAATAGACAATGATACGTTTTCGGTAATATTTTTTGCCAGATCATTGTTACCCGTTTTTTGAACAATATCAAGCGCTGAGCCCCCAAATATGGACATCCAGAGACATGTTCCGAGTGTAGGAACAACCAACACGCCCATAACAAACTCCCTGACTGTTCTTCCTTTGGAAACCCGGGCAATAAACATGCCGACGAAAGGTGCCCATGCAATCCACCATGCCCAATAAAATAGCGTCCATGAAGCAATCCATTCTCCCTCACCAAATGGCCTTAACCTTAAGCTCATATGGATAAAGTCACTAATATAAATCCCGGTGGTATTAAAGAAGACTTTAATAATAGTCATGGTAGGACCAACAACCAAGATTAGTAACATGATGGCAAAAGATAAGATCATAGCAGCATTAGATAGATATTGGATTCCTTTCTCTAAGCCTGTATTGATTGAAGTGATAAAAAGGACTGTTGCTACAGCAATGACTATCAACTGTACAAATAACTCATTGGGAACGCCGAATATGTCATGCATTCCGGCAGTAACCTGCATAGCACCGAGGCCTAAGGATGTTGCGATACCAAAGACTGTTGCGAAGATCGACAATATATCAATTGTTTTACCTATCGGTCCGTAAATTCTATCTCCAAGTATCGGTTGGAACGCTGAACTAATCGCTGCAGGCAACTTTTTGTTATATTGAAAAAAGGCAAGTGCTAAACCGATTACAGTATAAATCGCCCAAGGGTCTAGGCCCCAATGAAAGAATGTATATTTCATTGCAGTATTGGCTGCGTCAATTGTATAGGGTTCTCCATAGGGAGGAGAAGTATAGTGAGTTACAGGTTCAGCAACACTCCAGTACACAATTCCAATCCCCATACCAGCACCAAACAGCATGGCAAGCCAAGATGCAGTATTAAAATCAGGCCGGTCAGTTTTTTTACCTAGTCGAATATCACCGTATTTAGAAAAAAGTAAATATATGGAGAATATCACGAAGAATAGGGTAGCACCAAGGTATACCCATCCGAGGTAATCAATCGAACCATTATAAATCAAATTGGTAACTTTGGTGAGATTATCAGTAAAAAAGACTCCCCAAAAAATAAAAATAAGGGTAAGTAATAAAGAGATAATAAAGACACCTTTTCCTTTATTTTTTTTACTATCCATAGAAACCTCCTAGTAAAGTTTGATGTAAGATAAATAAGTTTTAAAAACGTTATCAAAAGGGTTTACTTTTCAAGCATGAAAAGGGGACAATCACTTATCAAGGAGATTATATAAAAATTCCCACTTATCTTTGTTCATCAACTCTTCCTGGGTTAACTCTAAACCACTTCCAAGGATAACTGTCTGGTTTGTAGTTGCAACCACCATTGCTTCAAATGATGTATCACTTTCAAGCATTTTGTATACATCCCCTATGGTTGGCAATAGTTCATTGTTAGGATTACTGAAATTGTTGAACCCAATATCATCTATGCTTTGAGTTTCGACGTTTTCAGTATTTTGATAATCAATAGGGTGGCAGTTAGTAGCGCGACCGGGTACCATTAATAGATATTCATTATGCTTGACCCCGTGAGAATTACTAGTGATGACTCCGTGTTTATCAACTTCTTCAACCATTTCGATTTCGTTTAACGAATAAGTGTCCAGGGAATCGGGCATTGGATTATGAATTAAAATATAATCTCCTTCTTCAGCTTTTCGATCTTTTTTGAGCGTATAAGCTTTATGATTGAAAATAAAGCTGTCAAACTCCTTTGGTTTGTATCTTTCAACGCTTACAGCATTGGTTAAATCCTGTGTTAAATCCCTCAATCTTATAAGATGAACGGATTTTTTATAAATCGGTTTCACCCCATAGACCTTGTGTAACTCATTGTTATAATAGACAAATTGTCCTTTTCTTACTTGATACAGTTTCATGAATAGATCTCCCTCCTATCAAATATGTATATTAAGTTGTTTAATCACCAAAACTCTCTTCTTATTATTAAGATGCCTTATTTTCGAAAAAGATATTATATTTTAAGAGGATATTTTTGGAGAAAAAAAAGAGGCAGTCCAAAAGGGTTACAAATCCTTTGGACTGCCTTCTTTATTATTAATATAGCTCTTTTTGTACACGTGCTACATTATTATTACCATTTTGTGTGAAATACACCTTCCATATCATTTCTCTCATACGTATGAGCACCAAAATAGTCACGTTGTGCTTGCAGTAAGCTTGCATTTGATTTGCCTGTACGGTAGCTATCGTAATAAGTCAGTGAAGCACTTAAGCATGGAAATGAGATGCCAGAATTGATGCCCTCACAGACAACCTTTCGTAAGCCCATTTGATATTCCTTAACCTTTTTCGCGAAATAAGGTGCAGTTAGCAAATTATTAAGATTCGCTTGTGCTTGAAATGCCTCACTAATGACGTTTAAAAATTCAGCACGAATGATACAGCCGCCACGGAAAATAAGGGCAATATCTTTTAAAGGTAGATCCCAGCCGTAAAGTTCAGAAGTCATTTTATATTGTGTGAATCCTTGTGTATAGGCACAAACCTTACCCATATATAATGCTTGTTTAATGTATTCAATCCATAATTCTTTATCTAAACTTTCCTGATTCATCTCTGGACCATCCAAAATCGTTTCCGCAAAGACTCTTTCCTCTTTTAAAGAGGAGATATAACGTGCAAACAATGACTCTGTAATAATGGATGATGGAGTCCCATTATTAATTGCTTGAATACTCGTCCATTTACCCGTGCCTTTTTGACCAACTTTATCAAGGATAACATCTATTAATGGTAAGCCCGTTTCTTCATCTTGTTTCTTTAAAATCTCTGCTGTAATTTGAATTAAATAGCTTTTCAGTTCACCCTGATTCCATGTTTCAAAGATATCAGCAATTTCATTAACCGATAAATGCAATCTTTCCCTTAAAAACGTATAAGCTTCTGCGATTAATTGCATATCCGCATACTCGATGCCGTTATGTACCATTTTCACAAAGTGGCCTGCACCTTTAGGACCAATATAAACACAGCAAGGGGTATTTTCAACCTGTGCTGCTATTTTTGTAAGAATAGGCGCTACCTTTTCATATGCATCTTTATCGCCACCAGGCATAATAGAAGGCCCTTTTAGAGCACCGACCTCGCCACCGGAAATACCAATTCCTAAATAATCGATTCCTTTAGTTTTTAACTCATCATATCTACGTTCAGTATCTTCGTAATGGGAGTTACCGCCGTCCATGATAATATCTCCAGCTTCGAGAAAAGGGATTAATGAATCTATTACAGAATCGATTGCTTTGCCTGCAGTGACCATGAGAAAGATCTTTCTAGGCGTTTTTAATGATTGAACAAAGTCTTGAACTTCGTAATAAGGATTGATTGCTTGTCCTTTACTTTTTTGAACAAGTTGATCGGTTAAATCCCTTGTATAATTATAGACGGCCACTTTTTCACCTTTACTATTCATGTTTAGAGCGATATTACTGCCCATAACTCCTAAACCAATAACACCAATTGTATTAAACATTTATTCTTGCTCCTTTTAATTCAGATTAATAGGCAGTAAATCCCTTACTTAAAAGACTTAGAATATACTAAGAGAATAAGTAGGGGACTTACTGCCTGTAAAGGCCTTCTTTTCGTTATAAATCTTGTTGGACTTTAGCTCTTAGAAAAATGGCTTATACGAATAAACTTAGTAAAAGGATAAACACTAATCCAGCTACTGAAATAATGGTTTCAAGCAATGTCCATGTTGCAAATGTTTCTTTCATGCTTAGACCAAAATATTCTTTAAACATCCAGAAACCGGCATCATTAACATGTGAAGCAATTAAACTTCCTGCTCCTGTTGCTAGTACGACTAAAGATAGGTTCACGTCAGCTTGGCCTAACATTGGAATTACCAATCCAGCAGTTGTTAAAGCTGCAACAGTGGCAGATCCTAAAGCAATACGCAAGATGGCAGCGATAATCCATGCTAGCAGGATAGGTGATAGTGTCGTATCTTTGAATAATTCAGCGACATAGTCACCAACACCGCCATCAATTAATACTTGCTTGAAGGCTCCGCCGCCCCCGATAATTAAGAGCATCATCCCAATATGGAAGATAGCTTGTGTACAAGACTCCATGACATCTTTAATTGGAATCTTTCTTGCTATTCCCATCGTATAGACTGCAACTAATAAGGAAATTAACATAGAAGTAGATGCATCACCAATAAAGCGAATAATGGCAAGTAAACTATTATCTTCAAAACCTAAAGTTTTTTGAAGCAGTGTAATAATCGTAGCGATTGACATTAAAATAACAGGAAGCATTGCAGTAAAAACACTGATCCCAAAACCAGGTGTATCTTCAAGTTTAAATACTTTTTGTTCTCCTAAAGAGGCAATGCTACCTGTTTTTGAAAATGATTCAGGTACGAGCTTTTTAGCAAGTTTTGTAAAGATTGGTCCAGCTAAAATGACCGTTGGAACCGCGATAATGAATCCGTAAAGTAAAACCTCCCCAAGATTTGCACCATATTCACCAGCAATAACCGTTGGTCCTGGGTGCGGAGGTAAGAAACCATGTGTTACCGATAAAGCAGCGACCATTGGAATACCTAGATACAAGATCGAAATTCTCAATTCTTTCGAAATGGCAAATACAATTGGAATTAATAACACTAATCCTACTTCAAAAAATAATGCAATACCGATAATGAATGAAGCTACGACGACAGCCCATTGAATATTTTTTTCTCCAAATTTGTTAACAAGTGTCATTGCAATCCGTTGAGCACCGCCAGAATCTGCAATTAACTTACCTAACATTGCTCCAAGTCCAAAAATTAGAGCCAAATGACCGAGTGTTCCACCCAATCCTGCTTCAATTGTTTTAACAATTTGTTCCATTGGCATACCAAGTGCTAAAGCAACCCCAAATGATACAATGATTAACGAAATAAATGTGTTTAATTTTAAGCCCATGATTAAGATCAGTAAGGCTATGATCCCTATTGCGACAATAACTAAAGGCATGATATTTCCTCCTACTCCTGTTTTATCTAGTTGTTATTAATTAAACTTCTTTGGTAATTTGCAATCCGAGAATAATCCTCTGTTAAGACTCTTGATAGGTTAATAAAAATTGGAAGCAACTCCCTGTACTCTTTTGAGGCAGCTTCGTTTGGTGTGTGTGCGTAAGTGCTGCCAATCATTTCAGTAACAATCTCAAAGGAATCGATTTCTCCAATTGCATATAGTCCTAAAATACATGCTCCTAGGCAAGAACTTTCGTAGCTTTCTGGAACGACTACTTCAGATTCAAATATATCGGACATCATTTGTCGCCAAACATCAGATCTTGCGAAACCTCCAGTTGCCTGAATCCGTGTTACTGGACCGTCCATGCATTCGGTTAAGGCTAAAAACACAGTGTATAAATTATATATAACTCCTTCTAGTGCTGCTCGAATCATATGTTCTTTCTTATGTGACATCGTTAAGCCGAAAAAGGAGCCACGCACATCCGGATTCCATAGCGGAGCGCGTTCACCGGCTAAATATGGATGAAATAATAATCCATCGGCGCCTGGTCGTACACGTTCAGCAATTTTCGTTAATACTTCATATGGGTCAATTCCTAGACGTTTCGCTGTTTCTATTTCTGAAGAGGCAAATTCATCTCTAATCCAGCGCAGGACCATCCCGCCATTGTTTACCGGTCCGCCAATTACCCAATGCTTTTCTGTGAGACAATAGCAAAAAATCCGTTCCTTTTCATCAGTTTGTGGCTGATCAATAATGGTTCGAATTGCACCGCTTGTCCCGATTGTGATCGCAATTTCACCTTTTTTTATAGCGTTTACACCTAGGTTGGAAAGCACTCCGTCACTCGCACCGATAACAAATGATGTTGTGGAATCGATCCCAATTTGCTGTGCTAAATCTGGATCGCAGTTGTTAAAGACCTTTGTAGTAGGAACAAGCTCAGATAAATGCGCTTGAGTCACACCTGCAACCTTCAACGCCTCTTTATCCCAATCCAATGTTTGAAGATTCATCATGCCCATCGCTGAAGCAAGGGAATGATCGACAACATATTGTTTAAAAAATTTATGAAAGATATATTCTTTAATTCCAATATATTTTTTCGTTTTGTTAGCGATTTCAGGACGTTCATTTACAATCCAAGCAATTTTGGTGAGAGGGGACATAGGGTGAATCGGTGTCCCAGTGCGCTTGTAGATTTCATGTCCATTCAGTTCATCCTTTATTTTATGTGCCCAAGCTTCACTCCGATTATCAGCCCAGGTAATACATGGCGTTAGCGGCTGATCATTTTTATCCATGGCGATAACACTATGCATCGCACTGCTAAATGAAATAAACGATGGCTTTTTCTGTGGATGGGCTTTCATAATATTTGAAACTGCTTGCAAAACAGCCTGAAAAATTTGCTCTGGATCTTGTTCAGCTGTTGAAATATCCGGTGTGTAAAGAGGGTATCCTATATTCTCTTGTCCGATGACTTCACCTTTTTTCGTGAATAAAACTGCTTTCGTACTCGTGGTACCGATATCTATACCTAACATATAGCTAGTCATTTTCATGCTCTACTCCTTTAGATAACATTTGTTGTGACATCCATAGGTCTTCTACTTTTCCTTGAACATCATCAAAGTTTTGGTGTAAGGACTCAACCATTCGGGCCCTATCTTTTGTTTTTATCGCTTCAATATACAGCTCATGATTTTTCAAAATCCGTGTAAAGTCTTCATACTTTTCTTTAAAACGGACGCGCATGGATAAAAGAATGAAGCCTTCCATAACAGGTTTTAAATTATCCCAAATCATTTGGATATAGGAATGATTAATTGCTTTTATAATTGTTTCATGGAATAGGACATCCTGATATGCGAATTCATCGGCATCCTGGTATTTTATCGCGACCTTCATCATTTCAAGTATTTTACTAAGTTCCATTACTAATTCATTTATGTCCATCTTTACAAGCCGTTCAAATACAAACGATTCTATAAGTAAACGTACATCATAAATTTCCTTAATCTCTTTTTGGGTTATACCAATGACAACTGCACCCATTCTTTCTAAACGTATCATATTTTCGGAAGCAAGTATTTTTAACGCTTCACGAACGGGTGACCGACTTACAGTAAAATCTGCAGCTAATTTATTTTCAGATAAAATGGTTCCGCTTTCAATCATACCTGAAATAATTCTCATTCTAAGCTCAGATGTTACTCGAGTACCAGCAGAAGCTTTTGCAAGCCATTTTGCAGGGTATAGAAATTCGCTAGATTCAGTCATAAACTCACCTCTTGCTTTCATCCAAGTATACTTGTATACAAGTATTATATCTAAGATTTTAAGTTTTGCAAGCCCTTTTATGAAATCTATATCATATAATGTTTGACAAAAAACCAATGGTGATACATAGACTAAAAACTTAAGTTTGGATTTAGATAGTAATAAAAATGAATGAAAAACACCTAGAAGGGGAGTTAAAGAAAAATGTGACAAATATATGTGGCTAAAGATGATGAAGTTATCCTGAGGGTCTCTTTGTAACTTAGCAAGAACCTACTTATTGATAAGTAGTTGAACTAAGTAAGTCCCAAAATCATAAACTAGTAGAAAAAAAGGTCTTAAAAAGAAGAAAGTCACTTATCTATAGTGAGATAAGTGACTTTCTAAATTATTATTAATTACGGATAAGATAGTCAAATGCACCTAATGATGCAGTCGCGCCTGATCCCATCGAAATAATGATTTGCTTATATGGATTATTCGTGCAGTCACCTGCAGCAAATACTCCTGGAATGTTTGTTGCTCCGTGATTATCTACTACAATCTCACCGATTCTCGTACGTTCAATCGTTTCACCTAACCAATCGGTATTTGGTACTAAACCGATTTGAACAAATACTCCAGCTAATTCAATATGCTGCTCAGCCCCTGTTTCACGATCAATATAGGTAACACCGTTTACCTTGTCGGTACCGGTAATTTCTTTTGTTTGAACATTTTTTAGGACCGTTACATTAGGCAGACTGTATAAACGTTCTTGTAGAACAGAATCAGCTTTAAGTTCTGGCATAAATTCGAGAACTGTAACATGCTTCACAATTCCTGCAAGATCAATTGCCGCTTCAATACCAGAATTACCGCCACCAATAACAGCAACGTGTTTTCCAGCAAACAATGGACCATCACAGTGAGGACAGTATGCTACACCTTTATTCTTAAATTCAGCTTCGCCAGGTACACCAACATTTCGCCAACGAGCACCTGTTGAAAGGATCACGGTTTTACTTTTAAGAACTGCACCATTCTCCAATTCAATTTCAATGAGGTCATTCTTTTCTAAGCGTTTGGCACGCTGCAAGTTCATGACATCAATGTCGTACTCTTTCACATGTTCTTCAAGGCTTGCAGCAAGTTTAGGACCTTCAGTGTATTTCATACTAATAAAGTTTTCAATGCCCACCGTGTCCATGATTTGACCGCCAAAGCGTTCAGCGACAATACCTGTACGAATGCCTTTGCGTGCTGCATAGATTGCTGCACTCGCACCCGCTGGTCCGCCTCCAACAACAAGCACATCAAATGGATCCTTATCGGCAAACTCTGAAGCATTTGGAGTACTACCTACCTTAGCAAGGATCTCCTCTAGTGACATACGACCACTACCGAAGGAATCTCCATTGAGGAACACTGTTGGTACAGCCATGATGCCTTTGCTTTCAACCTCTTCTTTAAACGCTGCACCATCAATCATTGTGTGGGTAATGCCAGGGTTTAAAATGCTCATCAAGTTCAGAGCTTGTACAACATCAGGGCAGTTGTGACAGCTTAGGCTGATGTAAGATTCAAAGTGATATTCACCTTTAATACTTTTAATTTGATTAATTACGTTTTGTTCAACCTTTGGAGCTCTTCCACTCACTTGCAGTAAAGCAAGTACTAATGAAGTAAATTCGTGTCCAAGAGGGATACCAGCAAAAGTTACCCCAGTGTCTTCGCCGATACGGTTCACACTAAAGCTTGGTGTTTTTGGTAATTCTGAGTTCTCAACTTTAATTTTTGATGACATAGTGGCTAATTCATCGACTAAAGCCAACATGTCACGTGAAACGTCATCAGATCCTGCGCTAACTTTGAGAAGCACATTACCTTCCATCAGTTCAAGATATTGGGCTAATTGTGCTTTAATATCTGCATCTAGTATCATTAATCTCTTACTCCTTAAATTTTCCCTACAAGATCAAGGCTTGGCTTTAATGTTGCAGAACCTTCTTGCCATTTTGCCGGGCAAACTTCACCTGGATTGTTGCGTACATATTGTGCTGCTTTAATTTTATTAACAAGCGTGCTTGCATCACGGCCGATTCCACCCGCATTGATTTCAACAGCTTGTACGATACCGTCTGGATCGATGATGAAAGTTCCACGATCAGCAAGACCTTCTTCTTCGTTTAATACATCGAAGTTGCGAGAGATTTTTTGTGAAGGGTCACCAATCATAACATATTCGATTTTGCCAATTGCTTCTGAGTGATCATGCCATGCTTTATGTGTAAAATGAGTATCAGTTGAAACAGAGTATACCTCAACTCCAAGTTCTTTTAGAGTTGCGTATTGATTTTGAAGGTCTTCAAGCTCAGTAGGGCATACGAATGTAAAGTCTGCTGGATAAAAGCAAACTACGCTCCACTTTCCTTTTAGGTTTTCCTCAGTAACTTGGATAAAATCTCCGTTATAATAAGCTTGTGCGTTGAATGGTTGTACTTCTTTTCCAATTAGAGACATAGTAAATGTTCCTCCTAGTGTGTATTTGAGAATTTTTTAATAGCTAGTTTTGAACAGATAGTCAAAACTAATAAATAACCAATAACTAATTATAATTTCTTCTTAGTTTTTATTAGTTATAAATAATAATTCTAATTCAAAATTAATTATTATATAAACCTCATTATTTTGTCAAGGATAATACTCAATCTTCGGAAGATATTTAATTCACTTTTGTGTATCAACACTGGTAGGTCTTGTGAAATGCAAGGTATTTCTAAAACGATCTAAATTGATTTTGGTGGTAAAACTTAAATTTTCAATTATTATCTAGATTTCTCAATAAACCGGTATTTTTAGAAAAATAAAATGCTCTTGATTTATATAAGAATTATAAATAATAACAAGGAAGATGTGTAAGTACCCTAAAATATGGTTGCCTAAATAACTGGTTAATAACCATATCTTCGTATTAAATGTTAAAGCGGCCCTGAAGCGGACTCCCGTCTTACGCCCTAACCAACAAAGTGCCAAAATCAACAGTGAACGGTTTGGCAAAGGTTCACTTCTTGTTATAATGAAACAAGAAATGAACAGGTAACGATTGTGATAATCAATTAATATCGCATGAAGTGAAGCTGAAATAGATTATTAAAGGATGAAAATTAATTGGACAATAAAGACCCAAAAATGAATTATGTATATACTTACTCCTATCCTGATGACGAAAGTTCTTTGTGTGCTTTGGAAATGCGCTCTTTTTTTGGAAAAGAGTCTAAGTCTAGAGTATTGGAAAGCCCAGTGAAGGTTAATCCCACGCGAAGCCCGTTTATTAAGGAAAGAATTGAAGTGAGATATGAGGGGGAAAGCCTTCAGGACCTTGTCAAAAAGGTAAAATCTCTACAATTAGTCGAGGAGACATTTAAAGTTATTTATGTAAAAAATGGAGGGCTTGCAAAAACTGAAAAAGAAGGCTTTGAGAGACGACGTTCAGTAGAGCGAGAGATTGGATTGCATGTCAAAGGTGAAGCGGATTTCCATAATCCAGATCGATTGTTTGGGGTCATGAATGTAAATGGAAGATGGGTATTCGGTGACTACGCTAAAAGTGAGGCGGTTTGGCTCAAACATCAAAAGAAGCCTCATGGTTATTCCACTGCTCTCAATACTCGTGTTGCAAGGGCGGTAGTGAATATTGCCATTCCAAATCCAAGTGGAATAAAGGCAATCGACCCATGCTGTGGGATTGGAACAGTACTAGTTGAAGCCCGATCAATGGGGATTGATATAGTAGGAAGTGACCGAAATTACCTAATCCTGAATGGGGCACGAGAAAACATCGAACACTTTGGTCTAACTGGAGAAGTAAATTTAGCAGATATCAGAGATATAACTAATGACTATGATGTAGCGATTATTGATTTGCCTTACAACTTGTGTTCTGTCATAACAGATGCAGAAAAACTGGAAATGCTCGAGAGTGCGCGGAGGTTTGCAAAGAAAGTGGTAGTGGTAACAATCGAACCGATTGATGAGGTTTTAAGAAACGCAGGATTTTCCATTATTGATCGAGCTATCGCTAAAAAAGGGTCGTTTATTCGTGAAGTGATCGTATGTAAGTGAGGAAAGGGGGACAGTCCCTCACCACTTCACAGCTTTAATGTTGTGAGGGACTGTCCCTTGATTTGACCTTTTAAAGTGGACAAGGTAATTCCATTTATTCCTTTTAATCTTGGTGGTTAACATCCTTGTTGAAGGGTGTAATAATTTTTTTATACTCTTGCGAAAAGAATATAAATGTTGTACTCTTATTTATGTTTTTAATAAAAAAATAAATATGATGATCTTCTTATATAGAGAGACAGAGGGACTGGCCCAATGAAGTCTCGGCAGCAGGCTCAAGATGAGTGCTGTGCCAAATCCAGCAAGCGAAAACGCTTGAAAGATGAGAAGGGTGTTTTATTATAATAAGGCCTCTTCTATTTGTTTGAAAAGAAGAGGTTTTTTATTTTCCCCACATATAGGATGACAGAGTGGATGAAAAAGGTGTTTTGTAAAAAATTAGTGAGGTGTTCATCATGAGTACAGACAGAAAAGGGAATCCATGGGCGCTTTTGCCTTTTGTCGTGTTTTTAATAATCTTTATTGGCTCTGGAATCGTAACAGGAGATTTTTATAAGTTTCCTGTTATAGTGGCGATTACGATTGCAGCAGCCGTCGCTTTAGCAATGAATCGAAAAGAGTCTTTCAATCAGAAGGTTGAGATCTTTTGTAAGGGTGCCGGTGACACAAATATCATGTTAATGGTCATTATTTTCCTTTTAGCTGGTGCTTTTTCAGAAGTAGCAAAGGGAATGGGTGCGGTTGATTCAACTGTAAATCTTGCATTATCAGTTGTACCACAAAACTTATTAATGGTGGGTATATTCATTATCGCGTGTTTTATATCTCTATCTATGGGTACAAGTATGGGAACAATTGTAGCACTTGCACCAATAGGCGTTGGTATTAGTGAGCAGACTGATATTTCACTAGCACTTTCAATGGCTGCGGTTATTGGTGGTGCGATGTTTGGTGATAATTTGTCTTTTATTTCTGATACAACGATTGCTGCAGTGCGCACACAAGGTACAAAAATGAAAGATAAGTTTAAAGTGAACTTTTTCATTGTCTTACCGGCGGCAATAATTGCTTGTGTTATTCTGGGGTTTTTAACAATCGGAGAACAAGCAGTTGTCACACAGCATTCATATAGTTGGGTTAAAATTTTACCATATATCTTTGTGCTTATCACAGCGCTAGCAGGGGTCAATGTATTCCTCGTTCTTTTCATTGGAGTTGTTTTTTCAGGAGTTATTGGGTTAGCAGATGGTAGTTACCGCTTAATGGATATCATTCAACAAATAGGTAATGGGATGTCAGGGATGTATGAGATCTCTTTCCTAGCCATATTAATTGCAGGCATGGTGGAAGTGATTAAACATAATGGAGGTATTGATTATCTTCTTTATAAAGTGACACGCAATATTAAATCAAAAAGAGGGGCTGAATTTAGTATTGCTGGACTTGTTGGTTTAACAGATCTTTCAACAGCAAATAACACGATTTCCATTATCATCACTGGCCCGCTTGCTAAAAATATTGCTGATAAGTATGAGATTGATCCACGTAAATCAGCAAGCCTGTTAGATGTTTTTTCGTGCTGTATTCAAGGTTTAATCCCATATGGAGCACAATTACTTGTAGCTGCAGGAGTTGCAAATATATCACCAGTAAGTATTTTACAATTTTCATTTTATCCATTATTAATTGGAGTATGTGGAGTGATCTCAATTTTAATCGGTTATCCACGATTTGAGCGAGGTAGGAATTGAATCAGTTACAAAAGGCTAACCTTTACTTATAACGTTGGGTTAGTTTTTTTGTATTTAGCTCTGTTAAAGCTCACTATTGATTTTGGTACGTTGTTGATTGGAGTGAATGATTGCAGCGGAAATCAACAACCAAGTTTAACGGTGCCTTGTATTTAAATTTGGTCCTTAGATACTCAATTAATGATAAAAGACTAGTTTAGAAATAAAAATCATTTCGGTAAATAAAAAGGACTTTGTTCTTTTTATGAATGGACTGCTTTATACAGGTAAATATAATACATAAGTATGATTTTGGTGTTTTCTTAATGGATTCACAAAACATCCATTTATATTTCAAGTAGGGTTTGGTAAGATCAAATGGTTGTCTGATGACTGACAACTAAATCCTATTAAGTAATGGTAAGCACTTATTCTTAGTACTTAACCAAATTTGATACATCTAAGAGGTGACAATAATGAATTTATTATGGGGAATATTCGGTATTTTAGTTGTTTTGTGTATTGCATTTCTTTTATCCAGTGGAAAGAAAGCGATTAATTTTAGAACTATAATTGGTGGCTTAGCGATCCAGATTATTTTTGCATTTATCGTGTTGAAGTGGGAAGCGGGAAGATCTGGGCTGGAGTGGTTCACTTTAAGGGTCCAGGATATTATTAATTATGCAAATGAAGGAATTTCATTTCTTTTTGGTCCACTTGCAAGTGGCGGAGAATTTGGGGTAGTATTCGCTTTTCAAGTGTTAACAGTAATTATTTTCTTTTCATCATTAATTTCAGTCTTATATTATTTAGGCATTATGCAATGGTTTATAAAAATCATTGGTGGTGGTTTATCAAAGCTTCTAGGCACGAGTCAGTCAGAATCAATATCAGCGGCAGCAAATATTTTTGTTGGTCAAACGGAAGCACCACTTGTTATCCGACCATATTTAGCTAAAATGACGAAGTCTGAACTCTTTGCAGTAATGACGGGTGGACTTGCTTCTGTCGCAGGGTCTGTACTTGTTGGTTATGCACTTTTAGGTGTACCACTTGAATATCTACTTGCTGCAAGCTTTATGGCGGCACCTGCAGGATTAATTATGGCAAAAATAATGATGCCAGAGACAGAGCGATCATCCGACTCAGATTTTGAAATCTCCAAAGATACAGATTCAGTAAATGTTATTGATGCAGCAGCTCGTGGTGCAAGCGACGGGTTAAAGCTTGCATTAAATGTTGGAGCGATGTTATTAGCATTTATTGCATTAATTGCTTTAGTTAATGGGATTTTAAGCGGTATAGGTGGGATATTTGGTTTTGAAACACTATCACTTGAGGGAATTTTAGGAATCCTGTTCTCTCCGATTGCTTTTGCTGTGGGTGTACCTTGGTCAGAAGCAGTTACCGCAGGTAGCTTTATTGGACAAAAGTTAGTATTAAATGAGTTTGTTGCTTATTCAGCATTTGCACCACAAATCGACCAATTGTCTGATAAAACAGTAATGGTTGTAAGCTTTGCACTATGTGGCTTTGCAAATCTAAGTTCTATGGCAATTCTTCTTGGTGGCTTAGGTGAACTAGCACCAAATCGCCGCCCTGATATTGCAAGATTAGGTCTCCGTGCAGTAGCAGCAGGAATGTTAGCTTCCTTATTAAGTGCAGCAATAGCAGGTATGTTTATTTAAAGGAAAAGGGTAACCCCAAAAGTCTCTGTTTAAGACTTTTTGGGGTTACCCTTTTTCAGTGAATCCTAACCTTCATTTAGTGCCACCTTTTGTGGTCTTTTTTCTTTAACCACTTCTTGCTTTTCGTCTTCTTCTGCTGGTCCCACTCTCTTAATAAAGAATGCAAGGATTACAGCTATTAATGATAAGTAAGTTGCCACGACAAATGCATCATTGATTCCTTGGATAGTTGCTTCTTTTAAAATATATCCCATTTGCTCTGTAGCTTCAGGTGTTACACCAGCTGCTGTTGCCATTTCAGTTGCGTGTTTCTCTGTCTGGTTGGACATCACTGTAACAAGAAAGGCTGTACCAAGTGCACCGGAAATTTGCTTAAATGTGTTAGACATAGCTGTTCCATGTGCATTTAATCGTTGTGGAAGCTGATTTAACCCTGCTGTCATAATTGGCATCATTAACATTGACATACCGAACATACGAGCAGTATATATGACTAATAAAAATGTATATGTGGTCGAATCTGTCAGTTCACTGAATTCCCATGTTGTAACGGTAGTGATTGCTAAACCAATAACAGAGAGCCATCTTGCACCAACTTTATCAAAAATCCACCCTGTAATCGGAGACATAATTCCCATTAAAATCGCCCCAGGCAACAATAGCAACCCTGATTCAAGTGGCGTAAATCCGCGGATATTTTGTAAATAAATTGGCACTAGAATCATTCCAGCAAACATGGCCATTGTGATTATGGCATTAATGATCGTTGTAAGTGTAAACATATTATATTGAAACACTCTAAATTCCAACATAGGATTTTTTACAGTCATTTGACGCCAAATAAATAAGGAAAGAGTAATAATACCAATAATAATGGCTGAAATGACTTCTACACTAGTCCAACCTGAGTTACCAGCACTACTAAATCCATATAATAATCCTCCGAAACCTAATGTAGAAAGAATGATTCCCGTAATATCAATCTTAGGATATGTTTGTTTCGTTACATTTTTGAGAAGGACTACAGCTATAAGAAAATCGATAATAGCAATTGGTAATACGATATAGAATAATACTCTCCATGAATAATTTTGGACAATCCAACCTGATAGTGTTGGACCAATAGCAGGTGCAAAGGTCATCGCTAATCCTATTAGCCCCATGGCTTGACCGCGCTTGGCAATTGGGAAGATTGTTAATATAACGATCATTAATAATGGCATAAGTATCCCTGCACCTGCTGCCTGCACAACTCTCCCAGTTAAAAGAATTGTGAAATCAGGGGCAATCGCACAAATGAACGTACCAGCTGAAAATAACCCCATTGAGGTCAAAAAGAGCTGTCTCGTCGTAAATCGTTCAATCAAAAAGGCTGTAACAGGGATTAACACTCCATTCACAAGCATATATCCTGTCGTTAACCACTGTGCTGTATTTGCAGACATATCCAAGTCTTTCATCATTTCTGGTAAGGCCACATTCATTAACGTTTGGTTTAAAATAGCTACAAATGAACCTAAAAGCATAACTGTAAGAATGGCGCCCTTTTTTATTTGCTGGCCAGAAACGTTCGCATCGTTGGTCATTTTTTTATCCTCTCCTTTAAGTATATTTTTAAAAAGAATGAAATGGTGTAGTTAGCAATATTTGTACTAGCATCTTCAATATGTTTTGACATTTTCTTCATAAATATGTTGAAAACTTCTATTGCTTAGCCTTTTCTTATCGTTTAAGAAATGAAAATTCTTGTACTATGGATAACGCTTTGGCATCCAACACCAGTGCCTAGTAGCGCGTTGTGTATTTTACTAAACATGCGTACAGAGCTTCAATGAAGGGTTATGTACATTACTCGTGACTTCAACCATTTACCTTAGTTAATATTTCGTGGTACGAAATATTAACGATTCTACATTATACGCTGCTTTGAATAGAAGTCAACACCTGAGTTGGTCTAAATGAATATGTGAAAAACGTGAGGAATGTAATAAACGAAATAAACGAAATCAAGTTTCTCAAATAAATCCAATATATATAGCTTTTTTATGGGAAAATAATTGTACGGTCTCGCTTGAATTTTGTTCTAAAGTTAAAGGTAGATAGTAAAGTAACAATAAATAAAGGAGTTATAGTATGGCAATTATGATCAAACGTATTTATGATGAAGTGGGTAAAGATGATGGTGTCCGTGTGCTTGTAGATAGATTATGGCCAAGAGGTCTTTCAAAGGAAAAAGTAAAAGTTGACTGTTGGATGAAACAAGTAGCTCCATCAACTCAATTGCGTAAGTGGTTTCATCATGATCCGGAAAAATTTTGTGAATTTAAGGAGAGATATAAAGAGGAGCTAATGAATGAAAAAGAAAAAGGATTACAACTAGAAGAATTAAAGAGTCTAGTAGCAGAGTATAGAAATGTAACATTAATTTATTCTGCAAAAGATCAGAGGCATAATCAAGCAGTGGTTTTAAAGGAAATTTTAGAAAGGCAATAAAAAGAAGATGACAGTGCTAAGTCATCTTCTTTCGCAATATTTAATTATAGTTTAAATCTATTTACAATCGTATTTAATTGATTAGACATTTTATTAATGACAGTTGAACGGAATGCAACCTCTTCTATAGAAGCAGTTGTTTCTTCTGTTGCAGCTGATACCTCTTGTGCATTCATAGACATATGTTCATTCGCTTCTTCTAGATGAATGACAAGCTGAACAATTTGTTCGGATGTATTCGCCTCATCATGTGTCAAGGAAGAGAGCCCTTTGATCTCTTCAACTATGTTTTTCACGGCAAATCTAATGTTTTCAAGTGCTTCTCCTGTTTCATTTACAGTTTGTTCCCCCTGTTCGACATGTTTACGACTTTCTTCAATGCATCCTACTGTATTTGTAATGCTTTTTGTGATTTTTGAAACGAGCTTATCCACTTCTGAAGCTTCCTTATTTGATTGCTCAGCTAATTTTCGAACTTCATCAGCAACGACAGCAAACCCTTTTCCATGCTCGCCTGCACGTGCTGCTTCAATTGTTGCATTAAGCGCCAAAAGGTTTGTTTGTGAAGCAATGGTTGTGATTGCTTCTGTAATTTGTTGAATTTCCGTTGTATAGGTGCTTAGTGTTCCAATGATTTGCTGTGTATCAAGAGTTGATTTTTTGATAACATTCATCCGTTCTACAATTTCATGTACCTTTTGTATCCCTTGCTGTGCGGTTGTCATTGTATGTTCAGCACTTTCAACACTAATGTCAGCCTTCTCTTTAGATGAATGAATGAGCTTTGATAATGTCATTAAAGCATTTGAAGCCTCTGTTGTCATTTCTGCACTCTTTGAGGTTCTAGAGGCAACCTCATCCATATTTGTTGATACGTGGCCAAGCGCTAGGCTTATTTCATTCATTGATAGAGATGTATCACTTACATTTGAAACGAGATCATTTGAAGTAGTCTTTATTGTTGAAATAATCTCTCTTAAATTAGTAGACATTTCTTCAAGGTTTTGAGCCAAATCTCCTACTTCATCTTTGCTTGTAATATTATTTTCGTATACGGTAATATCGCCATTTGCAATCATTCTTGTCCGTTCAATCAGTATAGAGATTGGCTTTGTCTTTTTTCTAATAAGATACAATGTAAAGATAGCAGCGATTATTAACGGAATAAACCCTAATAATAGGCCATCCTTTACAACAGTCCATGTCCGTTCTTTAACAATATCCGCATTAAAATCAATAACACTAATGGCTATTATTTCTTTAGAAGGATCATGATCTTTAAAGATAGGCGCATACCCTGAAATTCGCTTCATTCCACCAAACTCATAGATTTCTGAGTAAGTAGAATGTTTCATTTCAATTAACATTTGAATGGCTTCTTTATCCGTTTGAAATTGATCGCCAACAGAGAACCCTTGTTTTATTAAATGGTCATCAAGAGCAAGTATTTCCCCATCTAAGCTAAGGATATATTGACTCTCAAAGATTTCCTTGTGATTAACTGTCCAGTTTAACTTTTTTCCAATTTCTATAGTGCGTTCACCATTTTTCAAATCTTCTAGATCCTTTGCTTCTAATAGACCTGTTGTAATATTTGCACATCCATAAGCCTCAACCCCGGCTGCTTCATATAGACTATTATAAGCTGTTTTATATGTTGTAATAGAAGTAATGATTAATGTTGAAAAAATAACACCAATAATGATTAATCCTAATCTAAATGTTAGAGTTCTCTTCATAGCTAGCCTAGCCCCTTAAAAAAGATTTATTTATTTATCATACTTTTTACCTAGGAATAAAGACGTGACTTTTATCACGTTTATTTTAAAGATTTTAGTTAGCTGTTTTAGATGTATCATAGGTTATGTGAATTTATTATGAAAAAATAATTTAAAATGAACGATTAAAGGAATCCAAACGTCAAATAGATAGAACAAACAGAAAGGGGGCTTGTCATCGATTGGATCAGGTAGAAGAGAGCAAACTAGTTAACGACGCAAAACGTGGGGACGATGAGGCGTTTACGGAACTGTTTCAGATGAATTATAGGTTCTTATATAAATATTTAATTAAACTAACACTTCACCCTGATCAGGCGGAGGATCTTATTCAAGAAACAATGCTAAAGGCATATGTCCACCTTCAAAGCTTTAAGGGAGAATCAAAATATTCAACATGGCTTATTTCCATAGCATCCAGGTTATTTATTGATCAAAAACGAAAGGAAGTAAGAGATAAAAGGCGTTATGAAAAAGTTAGGGATGACGTAAAACAAAAAATGAAATGGAATGTCATGATAAATGGACAGGAATGGACGATCTATCTGGAGTTGTTTGCAAGACTAGAACCAGATATTCGTACTCCTATTTTACTAAGACATTACTATGGATTCACATATCCGGAAATTGCAAAGATACTCAATCTTAAAGAAGGAACAGTGAAAACTCGTGTTCACAATGGACTAAAGCGAATAAGAAAGGAGTTGCGGTGATGAAAGAGAACAATGAAGATGAATGGATCAGCCATTTAGTTGAGGATTTGCAAAAGGTAGAGGCAATGCAAGAACCGGAAATTCCTGAAGCTGGTCATCTAATGCATTCCCTAATGACATTTAAAGCTGAACGGAAAAAAGCTTATAAACGGGAAATGATAGCATTTTTAGTAACAGCTCTACTTATTCTAATTTCATATTCAACAATTGCCTTTAAAATGATGACAGTTTTTATATGGATTCAAGGGTTTGCATTGCTCTTAATTCCGATTATTTTTAAGCTTGAAAAAAAACGAAGAATGAAGCGCCGAAATGAGGTGACCATGTTTTGACAATGGATACTGAAGTATTAGTGGTGATTTTTCTTGTAGCACCTATCCTTCTTACTCAGGGTATTCTTTTATTTATAGATGCAAAGAAAAAGGGGGCATACTCCTGGTTTTGGGGAATATGGGGATTGATCCAATTTCCATGGCCGAGTTTGTTTTATTATTTCTTTGTGATTAGACCATATCGAAAAAGGATCAGTAGGATTGAATGATACTAATGTTAGAAATCGAAAGATAGTGATGTAATATGGATAAAATTCATGGTGCTAAAAAAATACCCTTACTTTAGGATAAATCCAATTGTAGGGGGTATTTTATATTAGGTTTATAAATGATTGTGTATCGACTCCTTTATCCTAGTCTGAATAAGGCAGCGAACATTTCCTATTTATAAAAACGATAGTTAGGTTCGTATCGTCATATAAGCATAAGAGGAAAAGTGGAGGTGTAACAGTTGATAACTGTAAACAATATTCATAAGCAGTTTGGTTCACAGGCTGTATTATCAGGGATGAGTTTCACGGTGAAGAAAGGGAGTATTGTTGGGCTACTGGGCCCAAATGGCTCTGGGAAAACGACGATGATCAGGCTGTTGAACGGTGTAATTCAGCCGGAGCAAGGAACTATGGAAATTAACGGGTTTAACCCTTTAAATGATGGAAATGTAATCCGTCAAATGAGTGGTATTGTCACAGAGGGTGCAGGACTCTATCACGAAATGAGCGGGGAAGATAATCTATTATTTTTCTCACAAATTTATGGAGTCAGGAAAGCGGTAAAACGAGTGAATGAATTGCTTAAAGACTTTGATCTTTATGCCCATCGTAAAAAGAAAGTTGGAACATATAGCACAGGAATGAAGAAGCGACTTGCATTAGCGAAAGCATTGCTTCATAAGCCGAAGCTTTTATTTCTGGACGAACCAACAAACGGCCTTGATCCTGATGGAATAAGGGATGTTATGAAGTATTTAACAAAACTGAATAAAACGGAGCAAATAACAATAATAATTTGTTCTCATGTTCTTCGGCAGTTGGAGGATATTTGCCACTCATATGTATTTATGGAGAAGGGAACTGTACTAGCACAGGGAACGAGGCAACAATTAGAGAAAGACTTTTTAACAGACATTTTGTTAAGGGTAGAAACAGGACTCAAATTGGATTCAACTGCATATTTTGGGTACCCGGCAGAACGAGTGAATGAAACTGCAATTATCTTTACTCTTCCTTCAAAAAATGAGATATCACCTTTATTAAATGAGATCTTAAAGGAAACCTGGATACATTCAACAACCATTGAAAATATAAGCTTGGAGTCAATTTACTTTGAAGTGAGGAGGAGGAACAATGAATAAAGGAATGGTGTGGATCATTGCAAAAAAAGATATAAAATCGATCCTTGCAATTAAGCAGATATTACTTCCAATGTTGATTTTACCAATAATGCTATGTGTGATAATGCCAGGTATTCTTGTTTATCTTCTTCAATCTAATAATCTTTCATTTCTAAACGAGATTGATCAAATGATGAGTTTAGTAGGGACAATACCAGGGGATGATGGGGAGTTAATAAGGAGTCTTCCGACTAAAGAGAGACAGGCGATTTATTTATTCGTAAATTACATGCTTCCGTCTATGTATCTGCTTGTACCAGTTATTACTTCGATGATGATAGCTGCCAACAGTTTTGTCGGAGAAAAAGAGAGACGGACATTAGAAAGCTTGTTATTTGCTCCAATTGGGATCAAGGATTTGTTTATTGGTAAAATGCTTGCAGCCTTTATCCCATCGATGAGTATTTCGCTTGGAGGTTTTCTATTATGCTCATGTTTCATTAATATACTTACTTATGGACAATTTGAGCGTTTTCTCTTTTTGACGGTGGATTGGCTGTTGTTTGTTTGTTGGATTGTTCCTTCACTTACAGCACTGACGATATTACTTAATGTTCTTATATCTGCACGGGTAAAGGGTTTTCAAGAAGCACAACAAATAGGAGGGGCTACGGTCTTGCCAATTATCGGTCTATTACTTAGTCAGGTAAGCGGGTTATTTTTTTTCAATCCAACGATTATCCTTTTAATTGGTTTCACTCTCATTGTTTTATGCGTTTTTTTATTGTACAGAATTGCAAAAATGAATGAACGTCACATCCTGTTTGAAAAGCAGGTACATTGAAAAGATAGGATATAGATCAGTAAAAAAGATTACATTATTAAAGAGTATCTGTAGTTGCAGATGCTCTTTTTCATTGCTTGGGAAATTAATCATGTATAATGTTTATGTATGAATTAATGAACATCTAGAGAAGTGTTAGTTAATTGAATAAACCAGTAATTAAATAGTACGTATATTTAGTTATAACTAGATGAAAAGGACTTTTTAGAAAGGAAGTTTTATGTGGAGACAAAAAATGTTAATCGAAAAGAATCATTAAGTAGAGGTAAAATTTTGTGGCAATTAACCCGTCCTCATACATTAACCGCATCATTTGTACCAGTATTAATTGGTACAGTTTTAGCTATGTTTTATATAGACCTTGATGCAAGTCTTTTTGTAACAATGCTCTTATCTTGTTTATGGCTTCAAATTGCTACAAATCTGTTTAATGAATATTATGATTTCAAACGAGGATTAGACACTGAGGACTCTGTTGGAATTGGTGGTGCCATCGTACGTCACGGAATGAAGCCGAAGACGGTTTTAAAGCTGGCATTGGGTTCATATGGAATTGCTCTATTATTAGGTATATATATATGTATGAACAGTAGCTGGTGGTTAGCTCTTATTGGAGGAATAGGTATGTTAATAGGCTATTTATATACCGGTGGTCCTTTGCCTATCGCATATACTCCATTTGGAGAACTCTTGTCAGGACTTTGTATGGGGTCAATCTTTATTTTAATTTCCTTCTATATTCAAACAGGTACTCTTAATGTTCAAAGTATCCTTTTATCTATTCCAATCGGAATTTTAGTAGGGGCAATTAATTTATCAAATAATATTAGAGATATCGAAGAAGACATTAAAGGAGGAAGAAGGACGTTAGCTATTTTAATTGGGAGAAAAAGGGCCGTTTATTTACTAGGAGCAATGTTTTTAGTTTCATATGTTTGGGTTACTGGGTTAGTACTAGTTGAATTTGTGAGTCCTTGGCTATTACTTGTTTTTCTAAGCTTTCCTAAGCCAGTTCAAGCATTAAAGGGCTTTTTGGCAGGTGCTCATTCTCCTGCACAGATGATATTAGCAATGAAGGCAACTGCCCAGACAAATACTGTATTTGGAATCCTTTTATCAATCGGGTTATGTATTAGTTACGTTATATAACTGTTGTTATCATGATCAATGGAAATAAAAAAATCCCCCGGAACCTTGTGTAACTGGATATTCACACAGGATTCCGGAGGATATAAGCGAATGCTCGTAACGAACAAGCAATAAAATTTAACGTACACCTTTCATAAAGCCCTGAATTTTAGGTGATAGGGCAAAAAGAAGGATGCTGAGAAGAATTGCTACTCCTCCAATGACACCAAAGTAAACCATTTCTGTTTCAGGTGTATAGAATTTAACAATTTGTGCATTAATGGCCTGTGCAGCAGCATTTGATAAGAACCATAAACTCATCGTCTGAGCTGAGAATGCTGCAGGTGCTAATTTTGTAGTAGCTGAAAGTCCTACTGGTGATAAGCATAGTTCTCCAAGTACGACAATGAAATAGCTAAGAACAAGCCATAATGGGTTGACTAATGAATCTGAACCCGTCAAGTATCCTGGCAACAGGATGACAAGGAATGACAAACCTGCAAATAATAATCCTAATGAGAACTTCTTAGGAACAGAGGGCTGGCGATTTCCTAGTTTCACCCAAAGCCAAGCAAATACTGGCGCTAAAATGATAATAAATAACGGATTTAATGATTGGAACCATGCAGGAGAAATTGTAAAGCCTGCGAACTCTAAATCTGTACGTTTATCAGCATAATGGGCAAGAATGGTTGAGCCTTGTTCTTGAATCGCCCAGAACATAACAGAAGCAATAAATAGCGGAATATAAGCTAGTATCCTAGATCGCTCTACTGCTGTTGTTTTAGGACTACGGTACATAACAAAGAAATAGATTGTTGGGATAAGAATACCCAAAATTCCTATAAGTGCTATAAAGGTTTCAAATGTTAAAATGCCTAGTGGAATTGTAACAGCAATTAAGATAGCTATAAGTACAGTAGCTAGTCCAAAAATAGAATAGACTTTTTTCTTTTCAGTTTGTGAAAGTGGATTTGCTACAACAGTACCCGCAAGGCCAAGATTTTTTTTCTTTGTAAAAATGAAGACTAATAAACCTAAAAACATACCAACAGCAGCAATAGCAAAGCCTAAGTGGAAATTATGCTTCAATCCTACTTCTCCTACAATTAATGGAGCCAGGAAACCTCCAAGGTTAATCCCCATATAGAATATGCTAAACCCAGCATCGCGACGGTTGTCTTCTTCACTGTAAATCTCACCTACAACACTTGAAACGTTTGGCTTCAATAGCCCTGTACCAAGTACAATAAGAACCATAGAGACAAAAAACATGGTTACGCTTCCAGGAATTGCTAATACGATGTGGCCAATCATGATCAATATTCCACCGTAAAATATAGCCTTGGACGTACCGAATATTCTGTCCGCAAGCCAACCACCAATTATTCCGGACATATACACTAGGGATCCGTAGATCGACATGATGGCAAGAGCCATATTTTCATCTAGACCTAATCCACCCTTTGATACTTCATAGTACATATAAAATACAAGAATTGCTCTCATTCCATAATATGAGAAACGTTCCCAAAACTCAGTAAAGAAAAGAGTGAATAATCCTTTAGGATGTCCAAAAAATCCTTTTTGAGGAACACTTGCCACAATTTTCTGTTTATTTAAGTCTGACATCATACAACCTCCTTTATTCTTCTACTATAATACTTTTATGGGTTGATGTTGTCAAAAAATAATTATTTCGTTTAAATTACTGAATTTTTTAGATTGATTAGGTATTTTGGCATATTAATGATATTTTTTTAGAATAATAGGAACATTGCCTATGTTACCAATTGTTCGAGAAGTTTTGCTATAATAATAAAAAGTAGAATTAAAGATACCTCTTATATTTCTCTTTTTGAAACCGCTTTAAATATTATCGTTACTGTCAATACGGTGCAAGTAGTACAATTTACTTATGAAATGAGGGATGTATATGGCTATACATGATCTAATCCATAAAGGCAGAGACGAATTGAATCTCGAAAATTTACTTCAGGTAAAAAACTGGATGACGCCAAGTCCCTTTTGTATTAAGGAAGGTCAAACATTAAGGGAAGCAGCGGAGATGATGATAGAGAATAGGGTAGACGGTCTCCCAATTGTTACTGAAGATCTTCAATTCATTGGTATCGTAACATTGAGACAGGCGCTTTATTATTTTGTAAATGGACAAGAGAATGAATTAGTTGAAAGTAGTATATTAAAGCGAAATTATGCTGTTATTAATCAATTTGACTCAATTTTTAGTGTTTTTTCAATGCCATATAACCAATTACCTGTCATCGATACCTCTGGAATGCTCATTGGCATTTTGACAAAGAGAGATATTCTAGATGGTTTTTCAAAGTATATTTATAGGCTGCAACAAAAGCAAAATAGTGCAGAGGTACTGAATGTTATCTTAGAGAGTGCATATGAAGGAATTGCAGTTGTTGACGAGAATGGTATTTTACAAGAATTTAACGAGGCCTATAGTCGTTTTACAGGAATAAGAAGAGATGATGCAATTGGTCGGCATGTTACGGAAGTCATCGATAATACCAATCTTCATTTAACAGTAAAAACAGCCATTCCTGAACGAGGTGTTGTCCAAAACATACAAGGACAAGATATGGTTGTTCATCGCATTCCTATTATTAAAGATGGAAAAGTTGTTGGTGCAATAGGGATGCTCATTTTTGAAGGAGTTACAGAGATATATAAAATTTATGAACGCTTACAGGAGAATCATATTAAAGATCAAACTGAAGAAAGGCCATTTACCTTAAATAAAGAACAAGATAGTCGTATGACACTTGATCAAATAATTGGTGTAAGTGATGCGATGACAACAATTAAAAGGTTAGCAAGAAGGGCTGCAAGGACGGCAGCAACGGTCTTAATTACAGGAGAAAGTGGTACAGGGAAAGAAATGTTTGCCAAAAGCATACACCATTTAAGTCCGTTTGCAACAGGGCCGTTTATAAGTGTGAATTGTGGAGCGATCCCTGAGCATTTATTTGAATCAGAGTTATTTGGATATGAAGAAGGTGCCTTTTCCGGGGCAAAGAAGGGTGGAAAACCAGGGAAATTTGAATTGGCTGATAATGGGACGATTTTTTTAGATGAAATAGGTGAGATGCCGTTAATGATGCAAACAAAACTTTTACGTGTTTTACAAGAGAGAGAAGCGGAACGCGTTGGAGGTATTAAAAAATATCAAATAAATGTAAGAATTATTACAGCCACGAACCGGAACCTCAAGGAGATGGTAGACAAAGGAGAATTTCGTGAGGATTTGTTCTATCGACTTAACATTATTCACTTACATATCCCCGCTCTTCGCGAACGGAGGCAAGATATACCGATCCTTCTTTCATATTATATAAAAGAAATTTGTGATAAATACAGGATAAAAACAAAATCCTTCACACAGGAAGCTATTTCGGCATTTATGCAATATGAATGGAGAGGTAATATTCGTGAAATGCTGAACTCAATCGAGAGTCTTGTTACTCTAGTAGATGGACCTATTATTGAGTTAATGCATTTGTCTGAATCTATGAGAGGGTTTGAAAAGGGTGTAATTGAAGAAAGGAAGCCTTTAATTAGTAAGGGATTAATGGAAGAGGCAAAAATGTATGAGAACGAACGAGAAAAGGAATTGATTATTAAGGCGTTGAAAACTGCTGGTGGGAATAAATCAAAAACTGCTGAACTATTAGGCATTCATCGAACAACGCTTTATCAAAAGTTAAAAAAATATAATGTTACTTGATTGTAGTGTAGTGATATCACTACAAAATAACTACAGTTGTAGTGTGTTTACTACAGTTTTTGTAGGTTATATGTTAATTTTACAAGATGATAAAGTTGGCACACTTCTTGCTTTGTATATGTATATAGAAAAAAGGAGTGATTAGCCAAGTGGATAAATTTGCTGTTTTTCGTACACCACAAACAATTTTATACGGGCGGGAAGCTTTTAAAAATGTAGGAACAGAAAGTGCACTTAGAGGGGAAAAGGCACTAATTGTTAGTGATAAAGTGATGAATCAGCTCGGGCTTGTAAGTCAATGTCAAAGCTACCTTCAAAAAGAGGGAGTGAATAGTGAGATTTATTTAGGTGTTGATTCTGAACCAACAGATCAATATGTTGCTGAATCCTTAGAGCTATTAAAAAAGAAAAAATGTGATGTTGTTATTTCTATTGGTGGAGGGAGCTGTATTGATACTGCGAAAGCAATTGCTGTCTTAGCTACAAATGATGGATATATTGGTGATTATAGGGCAAATAAAAAAATTGTAGAGAACACACCAATTCCACATATCGCAATTCCAACAACAGCTGGAACTGGTTCAGAAGCAACAGATGTAACTGTAATAACCAGTACATTAAATGACGTGAAAATGATGATTAAGCAGCCTGCATTTATGCCAGATGTAGCGATTGTAGATCCATTATTGACCATTACATCTCCACAGCATATTACAGCAGCTACAGGAGTAGATGCTCTGAGCCATGCGATTGAGGCGTACCTTTCGAAACGTGCTCATCCAATGACAGACACAATTGCGTTATCTGCTATGAAGTTATTAGTAGAAAATATTTTAACCGCTTACAATAATGGGGAAGATCTTGATGCTCGTGAGGCAATGAGTTTAGGGTCACTACAAGCGGGTATGGCGTTTACAAATGCCTCGGTATGCCTTGTCCATGGTATGTCCAGACCTATCGGTGCATTATTTCATGTCCCACATGGATATTCAAATGCAATGCTTTTACCTGCAGTTTTAGAATTTAGTAAAGAAGCTTGCATTAACCGATTAGCTGATCTAGGGCGTATATTTAAGCCTAACAGTATCAATCTGACAAATGAAGAGGCAGCAGAAATAGCCGTTACTTCAGTTAAAAATCTTTGTTTGCAACTAAATATTCCAAACCTTAAAGGTTGGGGAATTGAACGTGGAGCATTTGAGAGTGTTGTTGGTAAGATGGCAGTAGATGCCTTAGATAGCGGAAGTCCAGCTAATAACCCTAGAGTTCCAACTCAAGTAGAATTGGAAGAACTCTATCATAATTGCTTTGATTACCAATTCACAAGTGAAGAAAAGGTTATGTAAATGTAGTTCAGGGGACAGGGGGAAATTAAATGATTGGAATGCTAGGATTGATAGCTTCACTCATACTACTAATCTATTTAACAATGAGGGGTATTAATATCATAATTGCTGCTATATTTAGCGCAATATTGGTTGCGCTTACAGGTGGCTTGAACCTAGAAACTGCCTTGACTGAGCATTATATGACAGGATTTACATCCTATTTTGCATCGTGGTTTTTAATTTTCTTATTAGGAGCCATTTTTGGTAAAATCATGCAGGCGACTCGGGCAGCAGATAGCATTGCAAATTGGGTAAAGAATACTCTCGGACCTTCACGAGCGGTGTTTGCAGTGGTTGCAGCTGCAGCAATTATGACGTACGGAGGAGTTAGTTTATTTGTAGTTGGCTTTGCCGTATACCCAATTGCGGTTTCTTTATTTAAAGTAGCAAATTTGCCACATCGATTTATTCCAGTTGCTTTAGTATTCGGATCAATATCCTTTACGATGACAGCTCCTGGTTCTCCTGAGATCCAAAATTTGATTCCTACTGAGTTCTTTGGGACAAAACCGACTGCGGGTGGCGTTATTGGTGTAATCATGGCGCTACTTATTATGGTTGTTGGTGGATGGTGGTTAGGAAGAATGGTTAAAAAGGCTGTTCAAAATGGAGAGGTTTTCTCCCTGCCAAATGATACATCGTCAAAAACAGCAGATGAAATGGCAGCAAGTATAGAATTTGAGGCACAAAGGCCAGAAACAGGATCTATAGATAAAAAATATCCAAATATTATATTTGCGGTGTTACCATTAGTTACCGTAATTGCAATGCTTAATACGATTTCTAACTTTACATCTTCAACAGGAGCTGCATTAATTTCGTTAGCTACCGGAATTCTTATGGCCTGTGTATTAATGTTTAACTTTTTACAAGAGTTCTGGGGTGCACTTGCCAAAGGTGCCCAAGATGCTTTGGTTGCAGTAGGGAATACGTGTGCTGTAGTTGGGTTTGGAAGTGTTGCCGCACAAGTTACCGCGTTTGATACTGTCGTTGATACTTTAGTTAATATACCTGGACCACCATTAATGGGATTAGCGATCGCAGTAACTCTTATTTGTGGAATAACAGGATCAGCTTCTGGTGGATTAGGAATTGCATTGCCAATATTGTCGCCGATATATTTAGCACAAGGACTTGATCCAGGTGCAATGCACCGAATTTCTGCGTTGGCATCTGGAGGACTTGACTCACTACCACATAATGGATATGTTGTGACAACGATAAGAGCTATATGCGGGGAAACGCATAAACGCTCGTATGGACCAATTTTTATGCTAAGTGTAGTACTACCAACAATTGTATTGGTTTTAGCGGTTATTTTATATTCAATATTCTAAAAAATATTTTTTTATGGAGCATGATAAGAGAGGGGAATTTTTATGACAACAACAACTACGCAAGTTTTAAAGAATTATATTAATGGTGAATGGATTGACGCTAAAACAGATGATTATCAAATTGTATCTAATCCTGCTACTGGTGAGGAATTAGCACAAGTACCAATCTCTACAAAAGAAGATGTAGATGCCGGTGTTAAGGCGGCGAAGGAAGCATTCAAATTGTGGAGTAAAACACCTGTTCCAAAACGTGCACGTATTCTATTTAAATATCAACAATTATTAGTAGATAACTGGGATGATCTCGCTAGATTAATTACATTAGAAAACGGAAAAAGCTTTAAGGAAGCTCATGGAGAGGTCCTAAGGGGAATTGAGTGTGTAGAATTTGCTGCTGGGGCCCCGTCATTAATGATGGGAAAACAGCTACCAGACATTGCTACAAATATTGAATCTGGTATGTATCGTTATCCTGTTGGAGTAATTGGTGGAATAACACCATTTAACTTCCCGATGATGGTTCCTTGCTGGATGTTCCCATTGGCAATTGCGATGGGTAATACATTTGTTTTAAAGCCTTCTGAAAGAACACCATTATTAGCGAATCGATTGGCAGATTTATTTAAAGAAGCTGGATTACCAGATGGTGTACTAAATATCATTCATGGAGCTCACGATGTTGTAAATGGACTACTTGATCATAAGGATGTTCCAGCTATCTCATTTGTTGGTTCACAGCCTGTAGCAGAATATATCTATAAATCAGCTTCAGCAAATGGAAAGCGCGTTCAAGCTTTAGCTGGTGCAAAGAATCACTCAATTGTTATGCCAGATGCCAATTTAGATACGGCAGTAAAGGAGATTATTGCTGCCGCCTATGGCTCGGCAGGTGAGAGGTGTATGGCATGTTCAGTTGTAGTAGCTGTTGACGATGTTGTTGAACCTCTAATTCAAAAGCTTAATCAAAAGGCAGATGAAATTAAAATTGGCAACGGTCTTGAAGAAGATGTATTTTTAGGACCAGTCATTCGCGAAGATCATAAAAAAAGGACAGTTAGCTATATTGAAAGTGGAGTAAACGAAGGTGCAACACTTGTTCGGGATGGGCGTAAAGATGAGGCATACCATGGAAATGGATACTTTATTGGACCAACAATCTTTGATAACGTTAACCCTTCAATGAAAATTTGGAAGGATGAGATTTTTGCTCCAGTGCTTTCAATTGTACGTGTTAAGAGTCTTGAAGAGGCAATTGAGTTAACGAATCAATCTGACTTCGGAAATGGAGCATGCCTATTCACGATTAATGGCAGTAATGTACGTTATTTTAGAGAAAACATCGAAGTTGGTATGCTTGGTGTCAATATCGGAGTACCTGCACCTATGGCCTTCTTCCCGTTCTCTGGCTGGAAAAATTCCTTCTACGGAGATCTCCATGCGAATGGATCAGATGGTGTAGAATTTTATACAAGACGTAAAATGTTAACTGCTCGATGGTAGATAGGTATAGACACTGGTTAGGTATAACTTCCTAAAAGTAAGCACTCCCAGGTCACATTATGACTTGGGGGTGTTTTTGTTAGGCTGTTTTCGCAAACTTTGTAGCTATTTACCAGGTAATGCGACGTGGTTGATTTCCGCTTCAGATGCTCGCTTTCCGCGGGGCGGGCGGTGAGCCCCTCGGCGTAAACGCCTGCATGAGTCTCACCTGTCCCGCTACTCCCGCAGGAGTCTCGCAATCTGCTCCAATCTACCTGAATTAGTTTTTGTCTTAAAAGCAACAATCTTTTAGAAAAGAGCCTTTTGTTATCATAAAATGTTAGTAATTGATGTTGTCTAGTTCAATTTCCATGTAATAGAAGAGGATGGTATTCTAACACTAATAGATAAACGTAAAAAGTTAAGAAGGACTTTAATTGTCATCATTTAGTATGGAAAGGTCAGACTAAAATTCATTATATTGAATTGTAAATGGGGTAGAGGGGGAGAGCGTATGGAAAATCAAATTGCAGTTGTTACGGGGGCCTCAAGCGGCTTTGGTTTGTTAACATCGTTGGAGTTAGCCCAAAAAGGTTTTCACGTTATTGCAACAATGCGTGATATGAAAAAAGGTTTACCTTTAGTCAATCAGGCGGAACGTCTTGGAGTGAAAGATAGAATCCAATTATTTGAGTTAGATGTTACATCAAATCATTCAATTACTAATTGGAAGACCTTTATGGAGGAGCTTGGAAGGATTGATATCCTAGTTAATAATGCAGGTTATGCTGGTGCAGGCTTTGTAGAAGAGATACCAGTAGAAGAATATCGGGAACAATTTGAGACCAATGTATTTGGGGTTATCGGTGTCACTCAAGCAGTTCTCTCTATGATGAGAAAACAACGTAAGGGAAGAATCATAACTATTAGTAGTATAAGTGGTAGAGTTGGATTCCCAGGCTTGTCACCATATGTATCCTCAAAACATGCGTTAGAAGGCTGGAGTGAATCGCTTCGACTAGAGATGAAGCCATTTGGAATTGACGTTGTAATTATAGAACCGGGTTCATTTCAAACGAATATTTGGTCATCAGGTAAACGGGTAACGGAGAATTCGTTAAAAATAGATTCACCTTACTATGGAAAAATGAAAAAGCTTGAACAGCATATTGAAAAAGGGACAAACAAATTTGGTGACCCAGTACTAGTTGCTAAATTAATTGCCGGTATTGCCCTAAAGAAAAAAACGAGCTTAAGGTATATGGTAGGGGAGGGGGTTAAAGTCTCTGTTATCTTGAAATTTATTCTCCCTTGGAGAATTTGGGAAAAGCTGCTATTAAAGCAATTAAAGTGATTATATTTTAGATAATAGCAAAAGAAGTTAATCAAATCACTATAGGTAATCTTAAGTATAGCAGTGAGTCAATCTTATTATAGGAAACAATATTAGTTGAGTCGAACTTAAAGGATATAAGCAGTATTTCCATGTGTAAAGCATCCAGAAAACCGGTGTTTGCAATTTTGTATACAAGTAAACAAAATGTAACCGTATTGTATACAGAAGTGTAAACATGTGTACATACCCGTACACATGTTGGTATTGTTGAATGTATACATTTTCTGATTATTTGTTTACAAAAATGTATAGGTGTACACCTTTTTGTAAACAAATCACGCAACAATGTTTTCTTGTTTAACGAAAACTTAATGTATTCTCTTCATTTTAAGGGGTTATAAAGTTTGATATAGGGTTTTGTATGAAGGTATTTGCGAGGGATTATTTAAGTTTTGTAACTATCCCTACTTCCAATATTACGTTGCACTAACATGCATAATATTAGAGTAGACTTGAAATCTGAATTTGACAAAGTTTCACTTTATTTTAGGGCTCTTTTAAATTTGGCTGTTCATTTCCGTTGCAGGTGTCCCATTTTCCGCGGGAGGTTCACGCTTCCCCTCCCGCAGGATTCTCAAGTATCAATTTCAATTAACAAAGTGCCAAAATCAAAAGTGAGCATTATCAGAGTCTGTTTTAAAGATTGTATACATATTAGTTGAATTGCTGTTAGAAGTAGTGGTGTCAAATTTAATCGAACAACTTGTCAGTTCCTCTTTCTGTCATACGGCAAATTGAATTCATGTTATTAAGGAATACTTCTTTTAAGAAATCAGAAAGTAATATATTTTGTTCTTTGTTTTAGTGTTGAGCTTCAAATATCTACTGAACTTCTCATATCTTCTTAGGTTAGCGTTAGCCAACAATGAATCGTTCAAGAACTTCATGTTTACTATAGCCGACATTAACGCACAGAAAAACCCACTCTAGCTAGTACGAATCGATTGAAAGAGTGGGTGGGGGATAACTTGTACGTAAAAGCTTAGCAATTCTAACTTTATTTCATATGAAGCTTTGGTTCATAATACTTCGACAAATGGAATTTCTGCTTTCTTAAAAATTCTTGGTCAAATCTATAATATATTAGATAAGTCTAGCATCCTTAAAAAACAATAGAATCATTTAATTAGCGACATTATTTGCATATGGGCAAAAAGAAAGAGAAAACCGTGTCGAAAGGAAAGGGATAATAGAGGTTTACGTCGATGTATACATGTATACGAAATGTTTTCTTTTTGATTACAATTACGTATACTTGTATACAAACCTGTAAACTCATTGAAATATAAGGATGTAAACACATTTGTTTATTTGTATACAAACTTGAAAACTTGTTTTCTAGTTGAACACAACTAAAGTAATATTGACGATTATCTTCCACTGCTTTACCCTTGAATTAAATAGATAAAGTTTATTCATATTCTTTATTTATTTTATATGAAAGGAATGATTGGATGAGTATTAGTAGAATTGCAGCAATAGACGTTGGAAATGATTGCGTAAAAGCATTATTTGGAAAATTAGATTTTAACTTGTACATACCAAATGTAATTGCAAGAGATACAGAAGATCGACCAGTCATTGGAATCGAAGAATTAAACGAAAAAGATCCTTTGGATGGTATTCACATTCGAGTTCACTCCCCTGCTTTAAAAGAAAATAATGTCATTTATCGTGTTGGGAATTTAGCAACAAAAAGTGACAATCCAAATGAACTTGATCCAGGTAGCAGTAAATCAGAAGAAGATCAGACTTTAGTTATGCTTTTTGCCTCTTTAGCATTAGACGCAGTGAGAGAAAAAAATTCTGAGATTTTCAAAAAAACAGGCAATGTAATTGATGCAAGTTACACGCTTGGAACTGGTTTACCTCTACGTGAAGTGAAAGAAGGTAAGGATGTAGGCTATCGCTCACAGCTATTAAGCTCTGTTCATCAAGTTGAATTTTTAGTAACCCCTAAATATCAAGGTATTAAAGTAAATATAAAGTTTGATGAAGTAAAGGTTTATCCAGAAGGATTTGCAGCGTATATCAATCTTGTAATGGATAATGAGTTAAATATTATTAACCGTGATCTTATTGATAAAAGAATCCTTATCCAAGATATTGGGGGATTATCAACAGATGTTGCTGTTATTAAAAATCGCAATGTAGATGATGATAAAGCTCAAGGGTTTAATATTGGAGTCTCTGAAGCCCTTGAATCGATAAGAGAAGAAATCCGTACAAAACATGGAGTAGAGTTAGATAGTCGTAGAGATGTTGTTGAAATCATCACACGGAAAAACGACCGAAACCATATCATGGTTAAAGGAAGTCGGACAAGTGTTCATGATATTACAGATCGTATTCTTTTAGAGTTGGCTAAGAAGCAATATCGCCACTTACGCAATGTATGGCAGAAAAATTCCCAAACGGAGATCTGTTACTTCATTGGCGGTGGAGCAATGGTATTAAAAGACTATATTAAAATGTTAAATAATAGTTTAGATGGTTATAACATTGAGTTTTTTGAAGACGAAAAAGAAAGCATTTGGATGATGGCAAATGCTTACTATAAATTAATTTCAGATTATGCAAGAAAGAATAATAATATAAACACAAATGCAAAAAAGGCAGAGAAACAACCAGTACAAAAATAGGGTGATCTTATGAATAAAAAGGGCTCAGCAAGTATACAAAGGGGACAAGCAATTACTTTCCGTCTTCCTTCAGATACACCTGATCATATCCTAAAGCAGCTGCAAAAGTTAAAAGAAACAGAGAGAAGAAACTTTTCTAGCAAAATGGCAGAGTTTATTTTGGAGGGTGTTAATAGCTCTTTATCGAAAGAGAGAGAAACGGTAACACTTCCATTACCAAAACAATTAAATAAAGACCAAAAAAATTGGTTAAAACACTCCCATTCAGAAGCTATGTTAGGGAGTATTGTCTATCAATTGTTAGCTGATCCAATTCGTGCAACATCAATTTTGGCATCACTTAATAGTAATGCTTTGGATATTAATGAAGCACTGTATTTGCAAGAGGAAAAACAAGAAGAAATAGAAGATAACTTTATAATTCCAGCAGAATCAAGCATCGATGTTGAACAAGAGGAACCGGATGAGGTTCCTCTTGCTATTGATGATGAACTGGATAATGATTTAATGAATTTTGATTGGGAAAAAGCTAGACAGGAACACGCTGCAACAGAAGAAGATCAAGAAGAGCCAGAAAGTGTTGAAGACCTTCTTGGAGGGTTTCTAGCAAATATGAATAAATGATCCAAAAGTATTTTGTACAAACCCGAACAAAATAAGAAGCTGGACTAATCTTTAAAGCTCAGTGTATAACTTTTTTATCATAAACTCCAGCCTGATGAATATAAGTGTAATAAATTATATTTTCAGGGGAATGAACATGGATTTATTTTTTGAAAATCCATTGACAGAAACAAATGGAAAATTATACAATAAAAAAGGTAAATTAAATTACAAGAAATGGAGGGTTACAAAATGAAAATGTTAAAAGTCGATATTATTCATCAAATTTCATATTGTTATGTGACCCGCCAAGAGTTGTATATGGGCTAAACTTTCTTGTGAAAAGCTACCCTTATTATGTACATTTAACGCAGGTTACTACTTTAGTGACGTGCGTTTATTTTGTGTCTTTTTATGACATCGTGCGATTACGCATGATGTCTTTTTGTATTTTTAGGCTCTTTTCTAAAAGATTGTTGTTTTTGAACAAAACTGATTAGGTTGATTGGTGCGGATATGCGAGACTCCTGTGGGAGTAGAGGGACAGATGAGACCCCGCAGGCGCTTCGCGCTGAGGAGGCTCATCGCCCGCCCCACGGAAAGCGAGCATCCTCTCGCTGCAATCAACCTACCCAATACTATTTTAAAAGCAACAAAGTTTGGCGAGTCAGCCTTATTTTAAATACCGAGCATTTTGCTCGTTTATATAGATATGCCCGTTAAGAATGGGATGAATTTTTGAAAGGAGTTTTTTGAGATGGAAAAAGAAAAAGTGATCCGTATTTATTTAGATTGGATGAAAGGTGGCTAACAATATATATTTACTTTTAATAATAGGGGAGGGACCTTTCAGTGTTCTCAGTATTTAAGAAAATAAGTTGGTTTTTTAAACAGTATTGGAAACGATACACAGTTGCGATTACTTTATTAATCATTGTCAGTATATTAGATGTTATACCACCTAAAATTATCGGAATTGCGATTGATGATATTCAATTTGGGCAGATGACTGGTGAACGCTTACGTGAATTACTAGTTTACTTTGGTGCTCTCATTGTTTTGAGCTATGGCATAACCTATGTATGGATGTACCAGTTATTCGGAGGAGCTCATTTAATCGAGCGAATCTTAAGGTATCGCTTTATGAGGCATTTATTATCGATGACTCCTAGCTTTTATGAAAAGAATCGAACAGGCGATTTAATGGCAAGAGCGACAAATGATTTGAAGGCGATTTCAATGACAGCAGGCTTCGGGATTTTAACATTAATTGATTCAACTATTTTTATGATTATTATTATAATCGTAATGAGCTTTACGATTAGTTTGAAGCTAACTATTGCTGCTCTTTTACCATTGCCACTTATGGCAATTGCAATTAATTATTATGGAAAGCTTATTCACCAACGTTTCACAGTCGCTCAAAATGCCTTTGGCGATTTGAATGACAATGTGCTTGAGTCAATTGCAGGTGTTAGAGTTATCCGTGCATATGTACAGGAAAAGGCAGATGAAAAACGCTTTAATGACATGACAGAAGATGTATTTAACAAAAATATTGCCGTTGCGAAAGTCGATGCATTATTTGAACCTACCATAAAAATTCTCGTTGGTCTAAGCTATGTAATTGGTCTTGGCTATGGTGCTTATCTAGTCTTTCATCAAATCATCACACTAGGAGAATTAATCAGTTTTAACATTTATTTAGGAATGTTAATTTGGCCAATGTTTGCTGTTGGTGAGCTTATCAATATCCTTCAGCGTGGAAATGCCTCACTAGATCGAGTAAATGAAATCCTTACTTATGAAGCAGATGTAAAGGATCACAACAATCCTAATGAAGTAGCTGTAGCAGAGTCGATTGTGTTTTCAAATGTTACATTTCGTTATCCGACCTCAACAAATGAGAACTTAAAAAACGTTTCTTTGCATGTAAAAAGAGGCGAAACAATCGGAGTTGTAGGCAAAACAGGTAGTGGAAAGACTACTTTGTTAAAACAGCTGTTAAGGGAGTATCCATTGGGGACTGGACAATTAAAGGTATCAGGTATACCTCTAGAAACTATTGCGATTGACAGCGTCCATTCCTGGGTTGGTTATGTACCACAAGAACAAATTCTTTTTTCACGAACGATCAGAGAAAATCTTCAGTTTGGAAAAGAAGAAGTGAGTGAAGAGGAAATTGATAAGGCGCTACATTTAGCTGCCTTTAATAATGATTTGGCTATTTTACCAAAAGGATTAGATACACTTGTTGGTGAAAAGGGTGTTGCATTATCAGGTGGCCAGAAGCAGCGGATTTCAATTGCAAGGGCATTAATTAAAGATCCAGAAATTCTATTACTTGATGATGCTATGTCTGCTGTTGATGGAAAAACAGAGGCGAAGATTATAGAGAATATACGTAAGGAAAGAGCGGGAAAAACAACGTTTATTACTGCACATCGACTTTCAGCTGTTCAGCATGCAGATTGGATTGTTGTAATGGATGAAGGGGAAATTGTGGAGGAAGGAACACACGAACAGCTTCTGAAAGAGGGAAAATGGTATAAAGAGCAATTTGATCGGCAGCAATCTGATTCCTATGGAGAGGTGAGTTAAATGAAATCAAAATCAACTGGAAGACGCCTCCTTCATTACGCACTTCTCTACAAAAAAACGATTATAATAGCTCTTGCAATGCTAACATTTGCTGTTGCAGCTGAGCTTACAGGGCCTTTCTTAGCAAAAAAAATGATCGATGACCATATGATTGGAATTGAAAGCCCTTGGGTTGAAGTGACAAATAAGGATGATCAAGCAGTTCTGTATAACGAGCATTATTTCAAAAGAAGTTCGAATGTTACTATAGGAGACTCTTTAGGGGATGAGGAAATACAAATTATCCAAGTAGGACGCTCCTTTTATGTTACGAATGAGCATCTCCCTTTTGACGGCGAGAGATCAATTAGTGGCGATATGCTAACAATATCGAATGGTTCTGACGAAGAAAGCTATGAAGTAGATAAATTAAATCAACAGGAGTTATTTGCTTTTTATCAACCAGAAATCCGACCAATCATTCTCCTGCTTAGTTTTTATGTTGGTTTGCTTTTTATCGCGGCATTTTTCCAATATGGAAAATCACTAATGCTTCAAAAAGCCGCTAATCGTATTATTCAAAAAATGAGAACCGATGTGTTTGAGCATATACAAAGAGTGCCAATCAATTATTTCGATAATCGGCCAGCTGGAAAAATTGTTTCACGTGTAACAAATGATACTGAAGCAATTAGAGAGCTATATGTAAAAGTGTTAGCGACCTTTTTTACAAGTGGTATTTACATGACAGGAATCTTTGTAGCATTGTTTTTCCTTGATCAAAAGCTCGCGTTGATTACACTGTTCTTGGTTCCAATCATCATAATTTGGACGTTGCTTTATCGAAAGGTTGCCTCAAAGTATAATCACTTGATCCGAACAAGGGTAAGTGACATTAATGGGATCATTAATGAATCCATACAAGGAATGCCAATTATTCGTGCATTTCGACGTAAGGAACAAACAATGAAGGAATTTGAGACGTTAAACGAAGAACACTTTACCTATCAAAATAAGTTACTTAGCTTAAATTCAATGACTTCTCACAACTTAGTGAATGTCCTTCGTAATGTTACGTTTGTTGTACTAATTTGGTATTTTGGCGGGCAATCGATAAGTGCAGCAGGAATCGTATCTATTGGAATGCTTTATGCGTTTGTTGACTACCTTAACCGTTTGTTCCAGCCGGTAACTGACATTGTGAATCAGCTTGCACAGTTAGAACAAGCAAGGGTTGCATCTGAAAGAGTTTTTGAGCTTCTAGATGAAAAAGGTGAGGCTGTTAATGAGGATGAATTACCTAGATATGAGGGAAATGTTAAATTTCATCATGTTTCGTTTTCCTATGATGGAGAAAATGATGTCTTAAAAGATATCTCATTTGAAGCGAAAAAGGGAGAGACTGTCGCATTAGTAGGTCATACTGGATCAGGGAAGAGCTCGATTATCAATCTTCTATTCCGTTATTATGACATTGATCGAGGAAGTATTATGATTGATGGAATGGATACAAGTAAACTTCCTCGTCAACAGCTTAGGAAGCATATGGGAATCGTTCTGCAGGATCCGTTTTTGTTTACGGGGACAATCGAAACTAATGTAAGTCTAGAGAATCCAGCAATTACAACAGAAAAGGTTAAAAAGGCTCTACAGGATGTAGGAGCAGATCGATTTATTGAAAAGCTTCCAAATCAGTATGAGGAACCAGTCCTTGAAAAGGGTAGTACATTATCCGCTGGTGAACGGCAGCTGATCTCCTTTGCCCGCGCATTGGCGTATGATCCTGCAATTTTAATTTTAGATGAGGCAACAGCTAATATTGATACTGAGACTGAGGCAATGATCCAACAAGCATTAAATATTGTGAAAGAAGGTAGAACTACATTTATCATCGCTCATCGTCTTTCAACGATTCGTAATGCTGACCAAATTCTTGTCCTAGATCACGGGGAAATTGTCGAGAGTGGCAGTCATAAAGAGTTACTCGACCAAAAAGGAAAGTACTTTCAGATGTATCAGCTTCAGCAAGGGAAAGAAGTTTCAAAGGTAGGTTAGATACTTGGAAAAACGTAGATTAGGGTGATGGCTATGTTTACCTTCTAATAGACTAGGGAATATTAATAAAAAAGTAGGAGGTAACTATGAAAAGACTAATTAAAAAAATCATGAAATGGGCCCCTATTGTTTATCCAATTGTAAAAAAGGTAATAAATAAGCGTAAAGCGAAAAAAGTTAAGACATCTACTTATTAGATGGTTAATTGTAGAAGCAGGCTATTAGTTATTTAACTGATAGCCTGCTTTTTGTTGCTTAGAATATAATAAAATCTTGAACTGTGGATAAGTGCTTTGGCATCTAGCTCCAGCGCCTAGCCTATTGAGGTCATAAGCTAATTTAGAATTGAAGGTAAAGAAGCCATCTATTCTAAATTAGCTTATTTGCCTGAGGCTGTTCAAGTCGCTTGCGCTTTTGTTAGGGAGAAAAGCTTTTACAGAAACTACATTCTGTTAGCGCTTGCAAGGTGCATTTATCATGATATGATAAAGACATAATACTAGAAATATAGACAAGGATGCTAATTAATGAAAATAAACAGTAAGATTTCAAACCTTTTGGAACAGTTTACATTAAAAAAAAGAATCGTGTTTATTTTTGCTGTTGGTACACTAATTCCTTTTGTCTGTACAGCACTCATTTCATACAATGCCATGTCATCCATACTGAGCAGTAAACTAGATTCTGGAGTACGAAGCAATTTGAAAAATGTTCAACAGTCACTTGAAAGTACAATCGACAACTTGAACCATGTTTCACAGCAACTTGTCATCCCTGGGAGTGTTGGGGGCTATTTGGACACGTATTTGCATACGGAACAACCATATGAACGTGCAAAATATTATCAGGATATCAAGACGAAATTGAATGAAATTACTTTTACTAATCCTGGTATCGGTTTAACTATGTATTATTCTGATGAAGAGAATAATTATTTATTTAATACCTCTGGTGTAAAAAATGACTTTACAATTAATCGATTGCCCTTACTAGTTAATCATTTTAGAATCGCAAACTTTGGCCCACATATAAGTAATGAACTCCATAGTAATAGATATGTATTTTCTGTTTTAAGAAAGGTAGACTTGCCTGAAAGAGATGATATCTATGTTTATATTGAATCAGATTTAAAACATACGCAAAATATTTTGCAGCGACATCAAACTGGAGAGCAGGATTATTACCTGATTTTAGATAATCATGGGAGGATCGTATATAGTGAAGTCAATAATCCCTTTCAGGAAAATACCTATTTTGAAGGTGGAAAGTCGGGTAAGGGTTTACTAAACGAATATTACTGGTTTAAAGAGACGAGTGATCAAGGATGGAGCATAGTATCTTTAATACCAGTGGCAAAATACAATGAAGAGAAAAACCAATGGGTTGTGCAAATGATTTACCTATCCATTATTTTTGGAGTACTAAGCCTCATCATTGCTTGGTTGCTGTGGAAGATGGTATATAAGCCATTGCAGAAATTCGATAAAGAAATCAATTGGATGATGCAGAGCGATTTTCAATCCGAGACCTTTCGTACACGTATTCCGGAATTTGACTATTTGCTCAGACAATTCCGCAAGATGAAAAATCAAATTTCAGACCTTTTTAAGGAAATAGAACAAAAAGAAAAGCGTAGAGCTGACCTTGAGGTAGAGAAACTATTATATCAAATCAATCCTCACTTTCTTATGAATACATTGGATACTGCTAACTGGCTCGCTGTGATGAATGATCAGAAGGATATCAGTCAGCTTGTTACGTCTCTCAATAGGTTGTTGTATTATAATTTAGGGAAGGCTGGACAAACCTCTACGATCATGGAAGAGATCGAGACATTGAAGCAATATTTGGCTATCCAGAAATTCCGTTATGACTTTGAATTTGAAGTCCGAATTTATACTGATGATGTAATTTTGAATAATCCAGTCCCTCGATTTATCCTTCAACCGCTTGTAGAGAATGCAATTTACCATGGGTTGAGTGATGAAGGCTATATTTATGTAGAAGTGAGGAACGATAACCATAACATACAAATAGAAGTTAATGATAATGGTGCGGGGATCTCAGAGGAAGCTGTTGATAGATTATTAAATCAAAATCAAACGAAACAGCAGAAGGATGGCATGGGAATCGGATTAAATTATGTAAAGAGGATGTTAGAAAACCATTATGAAGGAAAGGCAAAATTAGAGATTAAAAGTTTAGTGGGTAAGGGAACGAGTGTTTTTCTGACTCTACCAATTTTGGAGGTGGATGCTCGTGATTAAAGTGCTTATCGTCGATGATGATAAATTAGTTAGAAAAGGACTCACTTCGACAATGCCCTGGCAGGATTATGATATGAAGGTGGTAGGAGAAGCAAAAAATGGAGAAAAGGCACTAGAATTCATGGAGTCTAATGAGATCGATTTGTTATTTACTGATTTAGCAATGCCCGTGATGTCAGGTATTGAATTAATGAGGAATGTTCGTGAACGTTATCCCAGTGTCTCAATTGTAGTATTAACCATGCACCAAGATTTTGAATATATTCAAGATGCCTTACGGTTAGGGGCAATTGATTATATTGCTAAAGTTCAAATGGAAATGGAAAGTTTTGAAGAAGTTTTGGCTAGAGTTCAAAAGCGAATGATAGATGTAAAAGGAAAAAATGACCGACAGTTTAAAGGTGAAAGTTCCTCTGAGATATTGGAGATCGATGAAGGTTATGCTTTTGTTTCAACTATGGAAACCGATGGTATGATAAGTATCATAAAGGAAAAAGGTGAACTAGACTTTCAACCAGAATTGATTGATACGGGTGTTTGGCTCTGGTTACCTACAAGTGAGAAAAACTGCAAAAACATATTAAATAGGATATCAATTGATGATGATAACAATAATAATGATTATGGAATTATTATTCTGAATGGGCTTATAAGGAAAAATAAAAATGAAATCCAGAAGCATTTGCTTAAGTATAAAGAAAAACGGTTCTTCTATGATTATCATCCAAACAACAAAAGGATCTACCTATCTATACAAGAGCTAGAAAGAAATCTATCCCTCGTTGACGAGGTAAAGATTACAAAGCTAAAGGAACAATGGTTGTCTCTAGCTTGGGTACAACAGACCTCAGAGTTTGAAAAGCTATTGAAAGAAATGAAAGCATTACATTTGCCGAAGACAAGATTAGTTAATCTCTTGTATTTCTTAGTCAATGAATGGATCCGGATTTATAACCATGTCATTGCGAAGTTAGAGCTACCAGATGAAATGAGCTGTTGGTATGATGTTGAAAATTGGTTTTACTCGATCAGAGATCTATTAAACGAATCAATGGGGAACAATCTATTTTCTAGTGATGTTCAAAAAAGTATTATGAAGTCAGTTCGAATCATACATGAAGAATTGGCATGTCCAGTTCATGCTTCAGATATAGCAAAAAGGGTAAATATGAGCCGCAGTTATTTTAGTCAATGCTTTAAAGATTTGGTAGGAATGACATTTAATGAATATGTACGTCACGTAAGGGTTGAAAAAGCGAAAGAATACTTAGTGCATACAAATAAAACGATAACATGGATTGCTGAGAATACTGGCTATGCAGATGACAAGTATTTCAGCCGTACTTTTCGTAAGAAAACAGGTAGTTTACCTAGTGAGTACCGTAAAATGAATCAAAAAGGGTGAGGAATGTCCTTTTTTAGGGTGAGAAATGTTTGATTACTCTAAACTAAGAAAATATAAGTGTGTTTTGAGCAAGTTAATTGGTCATTACTCTCCCTAAACTGGCAACCGCTTTCTAACTTGGAAGCGGTTTCATTTGTGTTATAGTACATTTGTAGATTAAAAGATTACAGTAAAAAGGGGGAAATAGTATGCGTAATAATAAACAAACTTGGATGGTTTTACTTGCGATTCTGTTACTTTTCGTTACCGCATGTACGAATGGTGGGTCATCATCTGAGGAAACGAGCCAAACGAAAGAAACGAATTCTGAAAATCCACCTGATCCATTTGGTAAATACGATGAAGCGGTGACGATAACAGTTGGCCAAGAGGTTGATCCAAGTGATACGAGTTTACCGTCAGGTGATACACCTTTGGATAATCAATATACTCGAAGCGTAAAGGAAAATTTAAATATTAATGTAGAACATCATTTTACTGCATCACCTTCAAATTACGATCAAAAAGTCAGTTTGGCTATTGCTAGTAACGATTTGCCAGATGCGATGATAGTTGGACCTGTGGAATTAAGACAAATGTATGAGGCTGGGCAACTTGCGGACTTAACGGAAGTTTACGAACAGTATGCTTCTCCTGCTATCAAAAGAATTCTTGAAAGCACGAATGGCCTTGCTAAAGATAGTGTTACATTTGATGGAAAAATGATGGCAATCCCGAGTGTTCAGTTACAGGCAGATGGAGTCCACTTATTGTGGATCCGTCAAGATTGGTTGGACAAATTAGGACTAGAGCCACCGAAGACAGTTGAGGACTTGGAGAAGGTGGCAAAGGCCTTTACTGAGCAAGACCCGGATGGTAATGGAAAGGCCGATACAATAGGTCTTTCAGGACCAGATACAAATAATAAATTGTATGCTAATTTTCTGGAGTCGACAAACAACCTATATGGATTTGATGGAATCTTTTCTGCATACAATGCCAATCCAGGCTATTGGGTAGAAGGGGAAGATGGAAAGCCTGTATATGGCTCCACCTTACCAGAAACAAAAGATGCATTGGCTAAATTAAGAGATATGTATGCTAAAGGGTTAATTGATCAAGAAATGGGGGTACGTGAAGATTCTGGTGAATCTGTTATTAGTGGAGATTCAGGAATGTTCTTTGCTCCTTGGTGGATGCCTTATGGACCAATAACAGATGCGATCAATACGAATCCAGAAGCTAATTGGCAAGCATATGCTCTACCACTTGATGCAGATGGAAAATATAGTCCGCACATGAGTACTCCTTCAAGCCGCTTCGTGGTAGTACGTAAGGATTATGAACATCCTGAAGCAGCTATGAAAATGTTAAATAACTTATTAGCGAATGAAGCCACATTTGATCCTAGTAAAGGTGGCCCGGGCTTTTATCCGTTGAGACTCGTTTTTGCTCCTTCTGATGAAACTGAATATAGTGTTAAGGCGCTTAGGGAAGTGTTGGCAGGTACGAAAACAGCTGAAGACTTCAAAGATAAACCAGAATATAAGTTATTAGTAACAGACGCAGAAAATATTAAAAAGGTCAAATTGGAGCCTTATGACAAATTAGGTATCCAGCACTGGGATCCAAAGGCTGATTTAGGGGCATGGACTCGTTCCTATGCGCTGATGGTTGGTGGGTCACCACTTGTAGACCAAGAAATTAACGGGGTTTACAGTCAAATCTATGGACAAACAAAAACAATGGAAAGTAGATGGGTAAATCTCAAAAAGATGGAAGATGAAGTTTTCCTAAAAATTATTATGGGTGCAGCACCGCTTGATGATTTTGATAAGTTTGTTAAGGATTGGAAAAAACAAGGCGGAGATAAAATAACTGATGAAGTAAAAGAAGTAGTTAATAAGTAAATTTCCTAGATAGGCTGTCTCAAAACCTAAGGGTTAGATCCCTCAGAGCCAATAGGTAGGATTTTTCATTAAAGGAAAAGTTCATGTTATTGGTGTTTGTGGGGATAGCCCCTTTTGAGGCAGCCGCTTTCTATTAATCTATTACAGAGAAGTCAGGAGGGAAACGGGCTATGAAAAACAAAAGTTTTGCCAAGCATTATTACCTTATGCTTCTACCAGGGTTTATTTGGCTATTATTATTCAGTATTGTACCTATGTTTGGAATTGCAATTGCTTTTCAAGACTATAATCCGGTACAGGGAGTATTTGGCTCAGAATGGGTTGGTCTTGAGCATTTTGAGTATATGTTCACATTAAATGATACGATGGATATTTTTTTTAACACCATTTTTATTGCTGTATTGAAAATTATAGGAAATCTCATTATTCCGTTGATCTTTGCATTAATGCTTAATGAATTGCGCTTAATGGTATTAAAAAGATGGATTCAGACGATTGTGTATTTGCCTCACTTTCTATCATGGGTTATTTTAGGGGGCATTCTTTTAGATATTTTTGCTTATGTTGGTCCAGTTAACCAGTTTTTATCTTTATTTGGTGTTGATCCGATCTTATTCTTTGGAAGAGCAGACCTGTTTCCTATTCTGGTTGTTGGAAGTGATATTTGGAAGGAATTTGGATTCAATACGATTATCTATCTTGCAGCATTAACAGGAATTAATCCAGCTTTGTATGAGGCTGCTTCAATTGATGGTGCGTCTCGTTTACAGGGTTTGTGGCATGTGACCCTTCCTGGAATTAGAACAACGGCTATTTTACTAACCGTACTAAGCTTAGGCAATGTATTGAATGCAGGATTCGATCAAATCTTTAATTTATATAATCCACTTGTATATTCAACAGGAGACATCATTGATACATGGGTGTATCGTACCGGATTGTTGGATCTACAGTATGAGCTTGCAACAGCAGTTGGTTTATTAAAATCTGCTGTAGGATTTATTCTCATAAGTTTATCTTATTTCTTGGCTTACAAAACAACAAATTACCGTATCTTCTAAAAGATTGGAGTGAAGATGGATGGTCAAAGATAAGACGATTGGCTCAAGAGTATTTGACATTGTACTTATTGTTATTTTAGTCGGAATTGCCATAACGTGTATTCTACCACTCTGGTATACATTAGCTCTTTCGTTTAGCTCAAAATCAGCTGCAAGTGCTGGAGAGGTCGCGTTTTGGCCTGTGGGATTTAATATTAATTCATATAAGCAATTATTAGGGGATGCACAATTCTTTCATTCCTTTTGGATATCGATACAGCGTGTAGTACTTGGAGCTGCCCTTAACTTTATTATTGTGCCCCTTATGGCTTATCCACTGTCTAAAACTGTAAAAGACTTTAAACTGCGAAACATATTAATGTGGCTACTAATTTTTACAATGTTGTTTAATGGTGGGCTAATTCCTTTATATCTGACGATTAAAGAATATGATTTACTCAACAGTATTTGGTCTCTTGTTCTAGTTGGTGGGGCACAGACGATCGTGTTTAATATTATTTTGGCGATAAACTTTTTCCGTAATTTACCTAAGGAATTAGAAGAAGCAGCACTTGTGGACGGTGCAGGGCCTTGGTATATCTTATACAAATTATATATTCCACTCTCCGTACCAGTACTGGCAACGGTTAGCCTTTTTAGTATTGTTTATCATTGGAATGAGTTTTTGTACGGTTTAATTTTTATGACAAGAGAAGAGTTTTATCCATTACAGACATATATTCAACAATTGACGGTGGTCCTTGATCCTGCAAGTATGACTGAGGATCAGTATAAACGAATGAGCGAGCTTTCAAATAGAACATTAAATGCAGCCAAAATCTTTATTGCTATGCTCCCTGTATTAGTCGTTTACCCGTTTTTACAACGATTTTTTATTCATGGGATTACACTTGGCTCTGTGAAGGAATAAATCGATGTGGAAAAACCTCTTGATTTAAAAAGAGGGGTTTTTTCCGTAACATAAAGTTTTTTTAGTTAAATAGGTAAAGGAGATGGAAAAAATGAAATTTAGTAATGGTAACTGGTTAAACCGTGAGGGAGTAAATATTTACAGTCCCTTTGAAGTGAATGAAGTAGAAAAAGATGATCAGTCATTAACCGTTTATGCACCTTTCATGCATATTGAAACACGTGGACATACGTTAACAGGACCGCTATTTACTATGAAGTTTTCATCACCAATGCAGGATGTAATCCGTGTCCAAATGTATCATTTCAAAGGAGAACAACACCAAGGACCAGAATTTGAACTTTTCCCCGATTCCAATTCACTTGTGAGCATTTATGATAATGAAAACGAAGCAAGTTTAACAAGTGGAGACCTGACCGTTAAGATTAATAAGCAAGAAGGATGGTCAGTGGATTTTTACAATAGTATGGGCAGGTTAACGGGTAGTGGCTCACGAGGCATGGGCTATGTAACAACCCAAGATAAGAAAACATATATGAGAGAGCAATTAGGACTAGGAGTGGGTGAATCTGTTTATGGTCTAGGTGAAAGATTTACTCCCTTTGTTAAAAATGGGCAAAGTATCGATATTTGGAATCAGGACGGTGGAACAAGTACAGAGCAAGCCTATAAAAATATACCGTTTTATTTAACGAATAGAGGTTACGGGGTTTTTGTCAATCATCCAGAAAATGTTTCGTTCGAAGTTGGTTCTGAAAAGGTATCTAAGGTCCAATTTAGTGTTAGCGGTGAATATTTAGAGTATTTTATTATTAATGGTCCTTCACCGAAAAAAGTCTTAGAGAACTTTACTTCATTAACAGGAAAACCGGCTGTGCCACCGGCATGGTCATTCGGACTGTGGTTAACGACCTCTTTCACGACAAACTATGATGAAGAAACAGTGAACCATTTTGTAGATGGAATGATCGAACGTGATATACCGCTTCATGTGTTTCATTTTGACTGTTTCTGGATGAAAGAGTATGAGTGGTGTAATTTTGAATGGGATAGACGGGTGTTCCCTGATCCTGAGGGCATGCTGAGACGCCTGAAAGAGAAAGGGCTAAAGATTTGTGTTTGGATCAACCCATATATTGCTCAAAAGTCAAAGTTGTTTGATGAAGGGAAGTCAAAAGGATATCTTTTGCAAAAAGAGAATGGAAGCGTGTGGCAGTGGGATTTGTGGCAGCCAGGTATGGGGATAGTTGATTTTACAAATCCACAAGCTTGTGAATGGTTTGCTTCCCACTTGAGAAGGTTGATCGATATGGGTGTAGATTGCTTTAAAACCGATTTCGGAGAGCGTATCCCAACAGATGTCGTTTATTATGATGGTTCTGATCCGTATAAAATGCACAATTATTATAGTTTTCTTTACAATAAAGTCGTTTTTGATGTGCTTGAAGAAAAGCTTGGTAAAGGAGAAGCTGCATTATTTGCACGTTCAGCTACAGTAGGCGGACAGCAGTTTCCTGTGCACTGGGGTGGTGATTGTGATTCAACATATGAGGCAATGGCGGAAAGCTTGCGCGGTGGTCTGTCATTAGGTCTATCTGGGTTTGGATTTTGGAGTCATGATATAGGAGGTTTTGAAAGTACTTCCTCTGCTGATTTATATAAACGCTGGGTTGCGTTTGGTTTACTTTCTAGTCATAGTCGTTTACATGGCAGCAGATCGTACAGAGTACCATGGATGTATGATGAGGAAGCAGTCGATGTGCTACGCTTCTTTACAAAACTGAAATGTCGATTAATGCCTTATTTGTTTTCCGCTGCTTGTGATGCTTCACAAAAAGGATATCCAATGATGAGGGCTATGTTACTTGAATTTCCAGATGATCCTGCATGTGAGAATCTAGATCGTCAGTACATGCTCGGTGATTCCTTATTGGTTGCACCAATTTTTCAAGAAGGCGGCCAAGTTTCCTTTTATTTACCTGAGGGAAATTGGACACATTACATGACGGGTGAGAAGGTTGAAGGTGGGGGCTGGAGAAAGGAAGAACATGGCTATCAAAGTTTGCCTTTATACGTGCGTGCTAATAGTTTACTAGCTATAGGAGAGTTAGATGACAGACCTGACTACGAGTATGCCGAAAATGTTGAGTTGCATTTGTTTGAGTTGCAGGATGGAGGATCAGCTTCGACAACAGTTTATGATCCAAAGGGAATGCAAAAACTCACGGTTGAGGCTAAACGGGAAGGCAACGAAGTCTATATTTCAGCAAATGGAACATCTAGTAATTGGAGTGTTCTTTTGAGAGGAATCCAAGAACTTAATGCATTAGAAGGAGGAGTTGCTGAAGCTACCATGAGTGATATTCGATTGCTTCCAAATCCAAATGTAGGAGAACTTAAGATAAGGTTATAAACTTTTAATCGTTCAGCAATTTAAAGGGAAGTTTATTTGAAAGTAGTGCTGCTAACTTTAAAAGAATAAGAGGCTAATATAATTTCCAAAGCAATAAGCTAAAGTAGTGATGATCCGAGTACCGTAAGTAGGGGGAGTACTATGATTAGATTATTTCAAACGCTTAAAGTGAGGAAAATCACAGAATTAGATGGTACTTGGGATTTTGCAAAGGTAGAAGAAATAGAAAAGAAACTACTATAAAATACACCTATAAAATGCCTGTTCCTGGTTGTTGGGAAATGCACCCAGAACTATGGTGATAAAATTCCTATAGTTGACTTAATTGAACGTATTGGAAAAGGAACAGAAGAACGACAAGCAGATATTCTTGAACAGAATTTAAGGGCGTACACCTCAAAAGATTTTATTTCAGGTATGTACATTTGGCAATTTTGTGATTGTCGAGTGACTGAGGCGACGGGTTGGCTTCTTAATAGGGCTGGAACCCAGAATAGTAAAGGGATTGTGGATGTTTATAGAAGGCCTAAACTTGCTTATAATATTGCAAAACAATTTTTTGACACTGATTAACAGGAAGTAACCGATGTTATTAAATGTAAATAATTCAAAAAGAGGTGTTATTTTAGGGGTGAACCTGAGGTACCTCTTTTTTGTTTTTTAATGAACGAAAGCACAAATATGTTCATCGAGAAAAATAAAATAAAATTTAAGTAAATTTTTTGTAATAAATACTAGTTTAGTAATGGTATAATAGTTAAAAAATGAAAACGCTTAAAGGTGGGGCAGCGAATGGAAATGAACGGTTTGATGGGCGGCTTTTACAAATTATCGGTTTTAATTATGCGCTTTTCGTTAACAAATGTTCTGTGGGTTCTTTTTAATTTTCCTATTGTGTATATTTTGTTGATTCTTTTAGTTGGTGACATTTCCAACTTGCAGATGGGTTTATTGACGATTGCCATATTAGCACCATTTATTTTCTTTCCAGCTACTGCTGCAATGTATGGGGTAGTTAGAAAATGGGTGATGGGAGATGGGGATATCCCAATTTTTAAGTCCTTTTTACGCTACTATAAGGAAAATTATAAACGAAGTTTTCTTATAGGCGTTGTCTTTACTTTGTTTTGGACAAGTTGGGTATTAAACTATCTTATGTTCTTTCAGCAACAATCTGTCTTTTTTAACGTTATGTTTATGGTGATAACTGCCTTCTTCTTCACGTGGAATGCTTATTTCTTTTCTTATACTGTACACTTTGAAATGAAGTTCTTTACTTCATTAAAAAGTTCATTCATTCTTGCTATAGGTAGTCCGTTTTCTACGATTGGTGTAGCTCTTATAAATGGAGCACTCATCTTTATAAGCTTTAATTTTACATTTTTAATACCATTCTTTGTAGGCTCACTAAGTGCTTATTTTTCGTTCCTATATTTTTATAAGGTTATTCAAAAAGCAATGAAAGCACAGGAAGTGAATGAAAAAGTAACGAGCTCACCAGGCCTTGAAGGGTAATGAAATTTTAGGGTATGTTGTATAAATAAAAAGGGGCCGACTAGCCAATGACTAGCTAGCTGGCTCTCTTTTATAAATAGCTGGTGCTTCTCCTTAAAAGGATTTATGATCTACATGAGAAGCTAAATCTGTTTTCGGTTTGGGAACACGAACAAGTATGAGAAGACCAACTATAAATAAAAGAATAAGACTGAACACTCCACTATTTGAATCCCCAGTAAGCTGTGCTGTTACTCCTACTAATAGCGGTCCCATTATTGACGCAAATTTCCCAAAGATGTTATAAAATCCAAAAAACTCATTAGCTTTTTCCTTTGGTACAAGTTTTGCGAAGTATGACCGACTTAAGGCTTGAATCCCTCCTTGTGAGGTTGCAACAAGCATTGCCAAAATCCAGAAGTCTAATGTGGTTTTTAAAAAGTAAGCATAGATGCAAACAATCATATAAATGATAATTCCAACATACAGCATTTTCTTTCCGGTAAACCTCTCAGACAATCTTCCATAAAGAATCGCAAATGGAGCGGCAACAACCTGAGTTACGAACAAAATAATAAGCAAATTTGTTGAGCTTATACCTAAGTCAGTACCATATGCTGTGGACATTGTAATAATCGTGCCTACACCATCGATATAAAAGAAATAAGCAATCAGGAACAGAAATAATGCTCGATATTTACGGATTTCCCTTAAGGTTTTTCCTAGACGTTTAAAGCTATTTACAACTGGGTTCGATTCTCGTTTGATGTAATATCGTTGTTGAACATTTTTAAACAGAGGGATGGTAAAAACTGCCCACCATAAAGCCGTAATTATAAAGGCAATTTTACTTGCTATTGTAGTAGAAATAGGAATTATCTCGCTTTGTGCTAAAATGATGATCGCGATACTAATAACAAATGGAATGGTACTGCCGATATAGCCAAAGCTAAATCCGTGTGCCGAAATGCGGTTCATTCGTTCCTCTGTGGTAACGTCTACTAAAAATGCATCATAAAATACATTTGCACCAGCAGATCCAACTGCAGCAACGGTATAACAAATAAGCAAGAGTAGCCACTGGTCACTTGGGATAAAGGCTAGTATTCCCGTAAAAATGACCCCTAAAGAAAAGAAAAAACTGAAAAAGCGCTTCTTAAACCCCTGATAATCAGCTATTGTGCCTAGAATTGGTCCGAGCATTGCTAAAATAAATGTCGCAATCGCAATTGTGTAACCCAAATAAGCTGTGGAGTTAGCAGGGCTAATTCCAGCATTTGTCGCTGCTGCTTTATAAAATAAAGGAAAAACAGCAGTAGAAATAATAATGGAATAAGCGGAGCTTGCCCAATCATAGAATATCCAACTATTTTCATCTTTCGAAAAACGTTTCATAAATGTGGCCTCCCTAGTAAACGGTCCCTTTTATTTTACAAGAAAAATAGTTTGTTATAGTAAGCGCTGGAAAAATTTAATATGTAATTTACATTATTAACAATTTATCAGGATTATGCTTGTCTGCTGATATGCAGAGACTATTTAGTATGAATATGAATGATATAAAACCTGATTTAAATATCGTGATACTTACTTGTAAAGTTACAGCTAATGTAGTGTCTGATTGTTTATTAAATAAATTAAGTTAAGATTTATTTTCAAAAAAACAAAATAACGTATTGAATATAAAGAAAATTTAGTTTACAATGAATTTAACTACCATACTAGTATGTCTAATGTGTAACAGGGTATGAAATAAGACTGACTTTACACCGATAGTAGTCTACGTCTATGCGGAATAAACTACCATACTAGTATTCTAATATGTATATGATTTCTAGCAGAAAGACTCGAAAAAACACATACGTAGGACACCTTTATCTCAATTCTGTAAGCGCTTTATAGTTAAAGTGGAGGAGCTTATCCAGATCAGTATTTAGTAAAACAAAGGCTACATATTCAGATTTATAAAGTGAGTGGGGGGTTAATATGGGGGAAGTTAAGGTCGAAAAGATGGGAAAGGTTAATGTATTGAAGGATATGAAAAAAAGTAAATTTGCCATTATTGGAGTATCTCTAAAAAAGGATTGGCAGCTTTACTCTTTATTGATTTTACCGATTATTTACTTATTGATTTTTAAATATGGTCCAATGATTGGTAATGTAATTGCATTCAGAAGATTTATGCCTGGGGGCAATATTTATGGGGAGGAATGGGTTGGATTACATTATTTTAAAATGTTTATCAATGATCCAACCTTTTGGAATGTTTTTACGAATACCCTCCTTATTGGTGGGCTAACATTATTGTTTTGTTTCCCAATGCCGATTATTTTTGCCTTGTTATTAAATGAAGTGAAGGGTAAAAAGTTTAAGAAATTTGTCCAAACAGCTTCTTATTTGCCTCACTTTCTATCTATTGTAATTGTTGCAGGAATGATTCTACAATTAACGGCTGTAAATGGTTCAATTAATAACATTGTAGAATTCTTTACCGGTGAGAAAATTAACTTTATTCAACAAGCAGAATGGTTTAGAACGATTTATATTACCTCAGAAATTTGGCAAGGTATGGGCTGGGGAGCGATTTTATATTTGGCAGCGCTAACAACAATTGATGATTCATTATATGAAGCAGCCAAAATTGATGGAGCAAATCGCTGGAAGCAGACACTCCATATTACAATTCCAGGTATCCTACCGACAATTATTACGTTATTAATCTTAAATATTGGAAGTTTTATGGCTGTAGGCTTTGAAAAAATATTACTTTTATATAATCCATTAAACTATGAAACGTCAGATGTTATTTCTACTTATTTATATCGTGTTGGACTTGAATCAAGTAATTTCAGTTATGCGACAGCGATCGGATTGTTCGAATCTCTAATCGGATTGGTGTTAGTATTATCGGCTAACGGTATTTCAAGAAAATTAACAGAAAGAAGCTTGTGGTAGAGGGGGAAGACCATGAAGGAATCTGTACAATATAAGATTTTTAAAGTGTTTAACGCGTTTATCTTATTAGTCATTGTTTTCTGTACACTATATCCATTTTTAAATGTTATCGCTCAGTCCTTTAGTAGTGAAGCTTTTATTAATGCAGGTCAAGTAAGTTTATTACCAAAGGGCTTTAATATCGAGACATATAAAACAGTAACTCAGGACAAGATGTTTTGGATCAATTACAAAAACACGGTTGTCTACACAGTTGTAGGAACTGCTATATCAATGTTTTTAACAATAATATTTGCGTATGCATTATCCAAGAGGAGATTGGCCGGACGTAGATTTTTTACAGTTTTTGCTGTATTCACGATGTTTTTTAACGGTGGATTAATCCCTAACTATGTATTAATTAATAGTATTGGATTTGATAATACAATGTGGGCAATTGTTATTCCTGGAGCCATTAGTATCTATAATATGTTAATCATGAAATCCTTCTTTGAAAATATGCCTGAAGAGCTAGAAGAAGCAGCATCAATTGATGGGTTAAATACTTATGGTATTCTCCTGAGGATTGTATTACCTCTCAGCAAGGCGGTTGTTGCAACGATGATTCTTTTTTATGCAGTAGGGCATTGGAATTCTTGGTTTCCAGCTTTCTTATACTTGGATCAAAAAGAGTTATTTCCAGTCACCATCTACCTTAGAAATTTAATCGCTGGTGTTACTGGAGGACAATCAGCTGGAGCGACTTCAGCCGATAACTTAACTCAAATATCAGCAAACATTAAGTCAGTTACAATGGTACTTACCATTTTACCGATTTTAACAATTTATCCTTTCGTTCAAAAGTATTTCGTATCAGGTGTAATGCTTGGATCTGTTAAGTGAAGACTCCATAAAAAGCAACAATAATCATGATGAGAAAAAGCATAGGTAATAAAGGGGTAATTATTTTAGGTAGATAAGCGTTATGTTGAGTGTCGAAAAACTAGGGTGGAAAAGGCTCAAACGCTTTCTTATAGAAACTGAATCAAAGGGGAGGAATAGAAATGAAAAGTGGTCGTAAAAGGTTAAAGTCAATATTTTGTTTACTAGCTTTGTTTGTACTAGTGATTGCTGGCTGTTCTAATAAAGAGTCTGCAAGTACAGAGAACGAAAATACTAAAAAGGGTGCTATGGAATCATACGGTGTAGGTGATACATTTAAGGCTAGTGAAGAATTTGAATTACCAATCTTATATAGTGATCAACCAACCTATCCTTATAAAGAAAATTGGTTATTGTGGGAAAAGATCAAAGAAATGACGAATGTTTCGCTAAAACCTACAATTGTACCAATGAGCGATTACGCGCAAAAACGTAGCTTGTTAATTAGTTCAGGTGATGCACCATTAATTATTCCTAAAACATATCCTGGTGAAGAGTCAGCTTTTGTTTCTTCTGGAACGATTTTGCCAATCAGTGATTACATTGATAAAATGCCACATTTCAAAGATAAAATAGAAAAATGGCAACTAGAAGATGAATTAGAAGGTTTACGTCAAAATGATGGTAAATTCTATCTGCTTCCTGGTTTACATGAGGAGGTATGGCCGGACTATACCCTAATAATAAGAACAGATATTTTTGAAAAACATAATATTGCTATTCCAACTACTTGGGATGAATTATATGTAGCAATGAAAAAATTAAAAGAATTATATCCAGATGTTACACCATTCTCTGATCGCTTCCTATTTGATAGTACGCTTAATATAGCGGCTACTGGCTTTGGTACTAAAGCAGGCTGGGGATATGGAAATGGATTAACATATGATGAATCAGCAGATGAATTTATCTATTCTGCAACAACTAACGAATATAAAGAATTACTAACTTACTTTAATAAATTAGTATCAGAAGGACTACTCGATAAAGAAAGCTTTACACAGGAAGATGATCAAGCGATCCAAAAATTTGTTACTGGCAAATCCTTTATTATTAATGGAAACTCACAAACAGTTATCTTACACCGTAACGATATGGATAAAACGCTTGGTAAAGATAACTACTCAATTTCTAAAATTACCGTACCAGGCGGTCCAGCAGGTCAGCTTATGTCGGGTTCTAGATTAGAAAATGGTGTTATGATCTCTTCTAAAGCAAAGGAAAGTGAAAATTTCGATGCCATCCTCCAATTTATTGATTGGCTTTATTATAGTGACGAAGGCCAGGAATTTGCTAAATGGGGTGTTGAAGGAACAACATTTACTAAAACTGATGGTGTTAGAAAATTAGTAGATGATGTAAATTATAATGGGCTTAATCCAGCTGGCACAAAGGATTTACGAACTGAGTTTGGTTTCTCTGGAGGAGTATTTGCCTATGGTGGAACAACAGATCTTCTACAATCAATGATGAGTGAGGAGGAGATTAAATTCCAGGAAGATATGGCAAAGGTTAAAACAACAATTCCGGCAGAACCACCGATTCCATTCTCAATGGAAGATAGAGAAAAGGTAACATTACTAAATACGCCATTAAAAGACTACTCAGTTCAAAATACACTAAAGTTTATCATTGGAGATCGTGATTTAAAAGAGTTCGATGCATTTGTGAAAGAATTAGAAGGCCAAGGACTGCAACAATATCTTGACCTTGCTAATAAAACATACAAGGAATATAAAGAGTCTAAGTAGTTGAATAATCTAGTAGGTTGCCTTTTCACATGAAAGGGCAACCAACTTTATTAAATTGGAGGAAAATTGAAAGGGAAAATAACTTATTATACATAAACCGTAGTAAAATATATGTAAAATGAGAAAAAGATGGTGAATAATCATGGAAGAAAAGAAAGAGTTTGGTCAAGGAATCTTATACATAATTACAAACTATATCTATTGGTTGCTTTTAACAAATATTTATTTTGTCGTAACGAATAGCTTATTTATCTTTTTCTTTATGACATTAAAACCGTCATTTTCTAACATTCTACTATACTTTTTGGCATTACTACCAACAGGCCCAGCAATTGCAGCTATGTGTTACTCAATGGAGAAGCTTGTAAGAACGAAAGAAATATCACCAACACGTGATTTTTTCTATGGCTACAAAAAGAATATTAAAGATACTTTTTCTGTGTGGTTGCCAATACTCGTCGTTTACTTCATTTTATTTGTAGATTTACAATATCTCCGCCAGTCTACATCTGATACAAGTCAAATAATATCCATTGTGATTTTCATTCTGACGCTACTATGGACGATGTTAAGCTTAAACATTCTGACGATTAATGCCAGGTATAAATTTAGAATAAGGGATGTTTGGAAATTGTCAGTATACTATAGCTTTACGAAATTTAAACAAACATTCGGTAATTTTTTGATTTTATTTATCGTGGCATTTGTCACAACCGTAACAACGGATTTTTTAATTGTTTTTACTTCTAGTATTATTGCTTACCTCATGATGCTAAATATGAAAGAGATGCTGGCAGATCTTGAATTAAAATTTTTAAAGACAAGTACTGAAAATTCAATTGAAAAGAGTATTTAAAAATGGAAGAAATCCACTAGGGAGGCTAGTTAGTTGATTTTAATCCTCACTGGTAATCCCAATTATAGGTTGGGAGAATCAACACTACCATACTAGTATAGTTATGAATTCAGTATAAGGTCCTTTGTGAAAGTAGATATCAAGAAAAGCTAATCTTTTCCTGTTGGGGAGTTGAAATGATGATAACGATCCAGGATGTAATAACTAAATTAACAAAACCAGTTGATAAGTTGGAAATAAGTGTTGATAAGCTGGTGTTTGGAGATCCGTATACAGAAGTTAAAGGTATTGTAGTCGCATTTGTAGCATCCCACTACGTAATTCAGCGTGCAATAGACATGGGAGCAAACCTTATCATAACTCATGAAGGTACGTTCTACAGTCACCATGACAGAATTGAGCATCTAGAACATGATTCAGTGTATCGTAATAAGAGGGAAATGATTGATGAATCAGGTATTGCAATTTATCGATTTCATGACTATTGGCATAAGTATCAACCCGATGGAATTATGGTGGGGTTAATACAAGAATTAGGTTGGACTCACTATGTTGAAGAGAATAATGCAACATCAACTTTACTGACTATATCTAATATGACGGTTAAGGAGATTGCTGATTATGTAAAAAGAAAGCTTTCTATTCCTTTTGTACGTGTTATCGGAGACACCTCAATGCCATGCACTAGAATTGGATTATTAGCAGGATATCGAGGTGGAGGGGATATAGCTATACCGCTATTTGAACAGGGTGATCTTGATTTAATTATTTACGGCGAGGGTCCCGAATGGGAGACACCTGAATACGTTCGGGACGCCATTTATCAAGGGAGAAATAAGGCGTTAATTAATATAGGGCATGCTGCTAGTGAGGAACCAGGAATGGAGTATCTTGCAGAACTAACAAAGGCATTTTTCCCAGGCATTCCTGTTCACTTTATTTCCGAGGGAAATTCCTTTCAATTTCTCTAATGGCATTAATACAAATAATGATCAACTCTCGACTTTTTAAAATAACCTTAATATAGAAATTTTAAATCTAACAAATTATAGCTTAATCTAACTAATACACAAAAGATGGAGGTTATATAGATGAAAATCACATTTCGATGGTTTGGCAATCAAGATGATAGTGTTACGTTAGACCAAATCAGGCAAATTCCTGGTATGGATGGGATTGTGGGAGGACTTCATGATATTCCTGCTGGGGAAGTGTGGCCACTTGATCAAATTTTAGCATTAAAGAAAGAGATTGAAGAGAAAGGTTTAAATCTTGAAGTGATTGAGAGTGTTAATGTACATGAAGATATAAAATTAGGGCTTCCTACACGTGATCTTTATATTAACAATTATCAGAAAACAATTCGAAATTTAGCACAAGCTGGAATAAAGGTTATTTGTTATAACTTTATGCCGATATTCGACTGGACAAGATCAGAGCTTGCGAAGGAATTACCAGATGGATCTACAGCATTAGCGTATGAAAAAGCCAAAGTAGAAGAGGTAGATCCTGCTGTTTTAATAAAAATGATTGAAAGCTCATCAAATGGTTTTTCTATGCCAGGTTGGGAACCAGAACGTGTTAGTAAAATTAAGCGGGCATTTGAATTATATAGAGATGTAACAGAAGAGGACTTATTTGAGCATCTGCAATATTTTTTGGAGAAAATTATTCCAGTTGCAAAAGAGTGTGACGTGAGAATGGCTATCCATCCTGATGACCCGCCTTGGTCTATTTTTGGCTTACCAAAAATTGTGATAAATAAAGAAAACTTAGAAAGAATTGTGAAATTAGTTGATAGTCCATACAATGGATTAACTTTGTGTTCAGGTTCATTAGGTGCAAACCCAAACAATGATATTCCAGATATAATGAGACACTTTTCAGCAATGGGGCGAATTCCATTTGCTCATATTCGTAACGTGAAAATCTATGAAAATGGTGACTTTACAGAAAGTTCTCATCGTAGTAGTGACGGTTCCTTGGATATATATGAGATAGTAAAAGCATTACATGATACAGGATACACAGGTTATATACGACCTGATCATGGGCGAATGATCTGGGATGAACAGGCTCGTCCTGGCTATGGCTTGTATGATCGTGCACTTGGAATAATGTACATTTTGGGCATTTGGGACAGTTTAGAAAAAGTAAAACAGTCAAATGGAATTGTTGGCAGTCAATCTCTAGCTTAAACTAGTAAATTAGCTGTGTGAAATAACAAGAGTGCATCAGGTTGCTTTTTGTCAAAACATGATGCACTCTTGTTGGATCTAAGTATAAAGGAAAAGAGTTAGTATTTACTAGTATTGAAAAACAGGAATGAAGGGGGAGTTCGTCATGTATACCGACTATAAAACACAAGCAACATCGACACGTGAACAGGTTTATCAAGAATTGAAATCACAAATCTTAAGTTTGCAGCTTGTTCCTGGTACCAACATTTCAGAAAAGGAAATGTCACTTGAATACAATGTTAGCCGTACACCGATAAGAGAAAGCTTTCTCCGCCTTTCACAAGAAGGACTGCTTGATGTTTATCCACAAAGAGGTACATTTGTTTCGTTAATTGATTTAAACCTTGCTGAAGAAGCAAGATTTATGCGGGAGCATCTTGAAAGAGCTGTTATTCAATTAGCTTGCAGGGATTTCTCAAAAGATAATTTATTGGCACTTGAAATGAACTTAAGCATGCAAAAGGTGTGTATTGAACAAAAGGATTATCGAAAAATGTTTGAATTAGATGAAGAATATCACCAAACGATTTTTTCAGGCTGTAATAAAAGAAATACGTGGTTAATTATTCAGCAAATGAATGTTCATTTTAATAGAAGTCGGATGCTGAGATTAGCTACTGATTTTAATTGGGATACAATTTTTGCACAACATGAAGAAATAGTAGTTGCAATAAAAGAAAAAAAGCCAGAACTTGCTGATGAGCTAATGCAAGAACACTTACTTCAAGCAGTGATTGACAAAGAGTTTTTGAGGAAAAATTATCCAATGTATTTTAAATAGGTTAACTCTGTGTGCAAACAACTGCCTAAGCTAAGAAATGAAAGCTTTATATTTCCTTATATGAAAAAAGCGGTAGAAAACAGGATTGACAGGAACTTGAAAATGACTGCCGCTCCCCATTAGAATGTTAATTAATGTAGTTCCTTTACTATATCTTCAAAAATCCAATTCCATCACAATTGAAAGATCCTGAAATCCAAGCTGTTCATATAAACGTTTTGCTGGATTACCTGTATAAACATTTAGGATAATCTTTTGAAAGCCTTGATACTTTAAGTGTTCAAGGGCCTGTTTCATTAATTGTTTTCCTAAACCAGATTTTCTAAACTCGGGTAAAACATAAAGAGAAGTGATGCTGCCTGTTTTGTACATATTTATAGGGTTGAAGTCAGGTCCTAGTAATACCCACCCGGCAATCCTATTATTTTCTAAGGCAACAAGGTAATAGGAACCGCTGTTTAATAAGGGAATAAATATGTTAAAGCCACTTTGAACATCGATTTGAACCAAACCCATCGTACTTTCATTCATAACCTCTATTGTCATTTGTAGAAGTGTATTTGTCTCTGTCAAGTTAGCCTTCCTAATCAACATTTAAGACACCTCGATCCTTTATCCCATTCTTAAAGGGTAGTGAGACCCCCACTGTATGAAAATCAACTATTATCAAAGACATTTGAACATAAAAATAGTGTATGATCAAATGGTGAATAGGTGTGTGTCTATGAGTTGAAAAAAGTGATTCTGACTATAATTTAGAAATAAGGGTTAAAATGACCATAATAGGAAGAGTTGTTGTTTAGCTACAACAATATGTGGGAATATAAGAAGTTTTATATATGATATACTTACGTAAGAAGGGAAGTGTCTGGTTGAAAAACTCAAACAATCTGTTCAATGATGGAGAAGTGGTAAAGGTTCAGAAAACAGGAGAGCTAGTTACAATTTCAAAATCACAATATGTAAAACATATGAAAAAGTACTCATATAAAGTGATTGAACATCCAAGCACCTTTTATTTTGAGGAAGAGCTTCAAAAGTCACAAGAAGATTAAGGTAAATAAGTAATAACTAGGTAAAAGTATGTTTAGAAAAAGAGATCACCTCGTTGAAGGGGTGGTCTTTTTGTTGTTTGTGATTAAAGTCCTACTTTGAAATATTCCTACTTATTTTATAAGTGCTTATTACTCAAAACCGAGGATAATTTTTTATGAACATAATACTGTAGACATTTTTGTATTATAGGGATAAAGATCTCTTTTTGTGGCTAATTTAGATTTTTTCTGTATTTATTTGGGAAGATATGTTATTGGTATATTATAGGAAAAACCTGGTGTTTGGAGAGCGTAGGTAAAAAGTACGTTAATATGAACACCATGTTTAAGAAATTAAGTTTAATAGAAAAATCATAAACAGGGTACTCACAATTAACATAGATGAATACCAAATAAAACCAATAATAGGGAGAGATTTTAAATGTCTGGAATTATTCGCGTTACCCCAGCTGAACTAGTTAGTATGTCAAACCGTTATTCAAGTGAAAGCAGCCAAGTTGGAGAGCAAGTTTCTCGTCTTGATACAATGATTAGAGAATTAGAAGGAATGTGGGAAGGTGAATCAAGCAGAGCATTCAGCGATCAATACCAAACGTTAAGACCATCTTTCATCCAAATGCAACAGTTGCTTGATGACATTTCTACTCAATTGAACAGCACAGCTAAAGCACTTGAGGATGCTGATCAACAAATTGCAAGTCAAATTAGAGGATAATCTACATACAAAACCTCTATGGCATTTTGTTTTAATGTCATCATGAAGGAAAGAAGTGGAGTATTGCAGAAAGCCATATTAGGGTGAAATAGGCTGCCCAACCTTTTTTAGAAGTAAGCTAGTCTAATAGCTTGCTAATTTGGAATGCATGCAAACTTCTTCGTCCCCTTACCTTCTTACAGTCAGTTAAGAGATAAAGGAGCGCTCTTTTTATAAAAAATTGCGCTCCTTCCCTATGAGGTGAATACATATGTACATAGAAATCACGATTGATTTAAAAAATTATCAAGGGGATAGCTTTGATTTACGACTATCAAACTATCACTCAGTTAAAAAAATGATTGACATCGTCTGGCAGGCAAAGAAATTGCACGCGCAACCTAAAGAAGGATCCTGGGTAAGGGTCATTAATAAACATAAAGTTGTCCAGGGTAATAAACGCCTTCTCGATGCTGGCATTACAACTGGAGACAGAATTGAAATATTATGAAGGAGATAATGGGAATGTCATCACAAAACGATATCTCATACTTACAAGAAAAACTAGAAGCTGTTATTAAACAGGATGAACAATCAATAGCTTTCACGTTTCAAATAGAAAAAATAAAATTAGATGATCCTACCGAAATTTCTTTTTTAAAGGAGATAAACCCAAAAATTAAAAAAGAAATTACAATGATGGATGATGAATTATCCATTCTTCATACAATCCCTAACACTTACACTTTTCTTCCTCGTTTGGATCAAGTAGATGTGAGAGATCAGCTAAGGATTGCGTATAAAGTTGTTCAAAAGGCTGAAATCCATTCCTTATCAAGAATTCATTTGCTTGTATGTCCAGAAAACATTGTCCTTGATCAAGGGCTTAATCCATATTTTCTTCATTTTGGGGTGAAAGAAAGTCTTCCACCGTATGAAAAAAATTCTGATCAATTATTGAAAGAAGTAAAGGCGACAGTCGCAGCAATTGTTGACAAACAGTATTCCTTTGAACAATATGTCCACTATTTTGATACATTGAAGCTTTCTGATTTCACAAAGAAAGTAAGGACTGCGCAAAGCTTTAATGAGTTAATAAGTATCATTGAAGAGCGAATTCAACATGAGAATGTTGAAAAAGAACTTCTGATGACAGTTAACAAAAAGACATGGAAAATAAATCGTTATGTACTGTATGGTGTATCCCTATGCTTAATCCCAGCATTAGTTTATTCAATATATTCTTTATTTTTTCTTCAGCCGAAACAGACAAGCTTTATTCATGCACAGGAAAAGTTTTTAAATAATGAATATAGTGAAGTTGTCACAGCTTTACAGCCATATGAATTTAAGGAAATGCCGAAAGTCACTCAATACGAACTCTCTATGTCATATATCATTAATGAATCATTGACAGAGGAACAAAAAGAAGTCATTAGAAATACTGTATCTTTACAGTCAGATCCCCTTTATTTTGAATATTGGATCCTAATAGGACGTGGAAATGCTGAAGAAGCACTCGATATAGCAAGGTATCTTGAAGATCGATCATTGATTTTATATGGACTTGTGAAATACAAGGAACAAGTAAAATCAAATGATGATTTAGATAGAGAAGAGAGACAGCAACTATTAGCTGATATCGAAAGCGAAATAACAGAATACCAAGATGAAATAAAACAAGAGGAAGAAGAAGAACAGGCTACCTCGGAAGAAACACAAGAAGAAGCCCAAGATGAAACTGCGGAACAAACGAGCTCATCAACTGAGGCGAAAACTCAACAAGTAGATGAAAAAGCAGTCGCTCCTTCTAATGACACAACAACTAATCAAGTGAAAAAATAAAAAAGCGGAAGTGCCTTTTAAATTGAACAATTATAGGTGGTGACAACACATGTCTGTTTTATGGGTTTTTTATCGTGAATCCTATCAACAGGTGACATTCAAATCCAGTCCTAAACAAGAGTTAACAATCGGGTGTGATTGGAGTCATTCGATAACTCTTCCAAAGCTGCCTTCTTCCCCAAAGCCAATAAGGGTGAAATATCGCGAGGATTCCTTTTGGCTTTTCCAAGATGAGGATCATGTGCAACAGATCGAACAAAACAAACTGTATCCAACTCGTTTTGGGGAAGAAGATCTTTCTATAATGATTACAGCAGCTCCATTACTAACAAACTCGTATTATATTGGGCACTTGGATGAAGTGACCTTTTCAACAACTAGGCAGGATGCCACTATTTTTATGGCTTCTGTATCTACTTTTGAACAAGACTCATTTACGCTTTACAAAAAGAATAATGCCTGGGAAATAAAAGTAGAGGAAAGTCAGTCCCTGTTCAAAAATGGTCAGCTAATCAATCAAGCATCACAGCTGGAGGTTGGTGATCAACTGCTTTGGCCTCTTATGACCATTACCCTTTTAGAGGATGATTTAATTCAGATTGATAGCTTACAAGATTTTGAAACAATTTTATTAGAGACGGTTCAGCCCCAATCAGAAATGCAGAAAAAATATCCAGTGTATCGACGTACACCAAGGATGGTTTATGATCTGCCTGATGAAAAGGTTCAGTTTTCCTTTCCTTCTCAAGATTCAGAAAGCTCTAACCGAAGTTTATGGCTTATTATTATGCCACCGCTTATTATGCTAATTGTTATGGGACTTGTGGCGATTCTTGTTCCTAGAGGAATTTTTATTATCGTCTCATTAGTTATGTTTATGACAACCTTGGTAACCTCTACTGTTCAATACTTCAAGGATCGAGGAAATCAAAAGAAATCAAAGGAACGTCGTAAACGTATTTATAATCAATATTTAGATGCAAAAAGACAAGAACTGCAAAATCTTGCTGATAAACAAAAGGATGTTCTAACGTTTCACTATCCCTCTTTTGAGAGAATGAAGTATTTAACAGAGCAGATTTCTGACAGGCTTTGGGAAAGAACACCTGAAAGCCCTGATTTTCTGCAATTTCGTCTTGGTGTTGGAACTGTTTCAGCTAGCTATACGATCTCATCGTCACAATCAGATATGTCCAATAGAGAGATGGATGAATTATTAGAGGAATCACAAATGCTTGAAAGAGCTTATAAATATTTGAAAAACCTGCCAATAACAGCGAATCTTTCAGAGGGAGCCATTGGGTTAATTGGGAAAGATGCTGTATTGAAAAATGAATTGCACCAGCTGATTGGACAGCTAACCTTTTTCCATAGTTATCATGATTTGCGCTTTGTTTTTATTTTTGATGAAACAGAATACAAGGAATGGGAATGGATGAAGTGGCTACCACACTTCCAATTGCCAAATTCCTTTGCAAAGGGATTTATTTATAACGAAAAAACTAGGGATCAATTGCTTTACTCGCTTTATGAAATGGTTAGAGAACGTGATCAAGAGGAAGAAAAAGAGAAAATCCGTTTTACCCCACATTATGTTTTTGTGATTACAAATCATCAACTTATCTCCGATCATGTAATCTTAGAATATTTAGAAGGGGATCATAGGCATCTTGGTATTTCAGTTATCTTTGCTGCAGAAGCAAAGGAAAGCTTATCAGATAACATTCATACCCTTGTGCGATATATCAATGACCGGCAAGGAGATATTCTAATCCAACAAAAAAAAGCGGTGCGAATTCCGTTTGATTTGGATGTACATAAAAGGGATAGTAACGAGAATTATGCTCGTATGCTGCGAACTCTTGACCACCAAATTGGCATGACAAATTCAATTCCAACCGCAGTGTCATTTCTTGAAATGATGAATGTAAAGAGCGTTGATCAGCTTCCAATAAAACAAAACTGGCTTACAAGGGAATCGGCAAAATCTTTAGCTGTGCCAATTGGTTTAAAAGGAAAAGAAGAAACAGTTGAACTGAACTTACATGAAAAGGCTCATGGTCCACATGGCTTATTAGCGGGAACGACAGGTTCGGGGAAAAGTGAATTTTTACAAACTTATATCCTATCGCTAGCTGTACATTTCCATCCACATGAAGTTGCCTTTCTATTAATTGATTATAAAGGTGGAGGCATGGCACAACCTTTTAAAAATATGCCACATCTTTTAGGCACAATCACCAATATCGAAGGAAGTAAAAATTTCAGCTTACGAGCCTTAGCTTCGATCAAGAGTGAATTAAAAAGACGTCAACGCTTATTTGATCACTATCATGTTTCACATATTAATGACTATACAAAGCTATTTAAACAAGGAAAGGCAGATAAGCCACTTCCACATTTATTCCTTATTTCAGATGAATTCGCTGAGCTTAAGACAGAAGAACCAGATTTTATTCGAGAATTAGTCAGTGCAGCACGTATTGGACGAAGCCTCGGTGTTCATCTCATACTGGCTACCCAAAAGCCTGGTGGTATCATCGATAATCAAATTTGGAGTAATGCTCGTTTTCGTGTTGCTTTGAAGGTGCAAAATACTGAGGATAGCCGTGAGATTTTAAAAAATGGTGATGCTGCATCAATTACAGAAACAGGTCGAGGGTATTTACAGGTTGGGAACAATGAGGTGTATGAGCTTTTCCAATCAGCATGGAGTGGTGCTCCGTATCATGAGGAAGAAACATATGACCTCGAGGATGAAGTTGCGATTGTAACAGACCTTGGGTTAATTTCTTTATCTGAAGTATCCGCAAGTGAGCAGAAGTCAAAAGACGCAGTGAGTGAGATTAATGAGATTGTCGATAGAATTGAACAGCTTCAACAAGATATGGAGATTGAGAGGCTTTCAAGTCCATGGCTACCACCACTTCCTAGTCGTCTCTATCGTGAAGATGGAAATCAGGATGAGAAAACGAACATCCTATTTGCAATGATTGATGAACCGGAAAAACAAAGTCAATCAGCATACACGTATGACGTTATCGAGGATGGTAATATTGGAATCTTTGGTTCATCTGGTTATGGTAAAACACATACAATTACAACATTGTTATTAGGAATTGCTAAGGCATTCACTCCTAAAGAAGTTCACTATTATTTAATGGACTTTGGTAATGGTGGGCTATTACCACTTAAGCAGCTCCCACACACAGCTGATTATTTTTTACTTGATCAAGAACGAAAAATCGAGAAATTCATGAGGATTTTAAGAGATGAAATTGCGAGACGGAAACAACTTTTCCAACAGCAAGAGGTAAGCTCGATTAAGATGTATAACACCTTAAGTGATGAGCCGTTACCTTTATTGTTTCTTGTGATTGATAATTTCGATCTTGTGAAAGAAGAAATGCTTGATCTTGAACAGCAGTTAAACCAATTTGCTCGTGATGGCGGGTCGTTAGGTATTTACATGATTCTAACAGCAACTCGGATCAATTCAGTACGACAAGCATTGATGAATAACTTAAAAACGAAAATTGTCCATTATTTAATGGATCAGTCAGAGGCATACACGATGTTAGGCAGACTGCCATTTTCACCTGAGGCAATGCCAGGAAGAGCCATTGTGAAAAAAGATACAGCCTTCTTTGCCCAAGTCTTACTCCCAACAGATGGTAAGGATGACTTTGAGCAAATGACGAATTTAAAGGAAGAAGTACAGAGTATTAAGGAAGCATATAAAACGGTTAAGAAGCCAGACCCCGTGCCAATGCTACCTACAGAGCTTACGATTGTCAATTTTTCTTCTTATACAGAATATAAGGCTGGCCTATTACCAATTGGCCTTGATGAGGAGAGTGTGACTCCTGTCTATGTCAACCTCTTAAAGACAAAGCATTGTATTGTACTAGGGCAGGCTCAAAAAGGAAAAACAAATTCCTTAAAGGTAATGATTCATACAGCACTTGATCAGAAAATTGAACATATCGCTTTATTTGATTCAATTGATCGAGGCTTGTCTTCGTTTATCGGTGATGAGAAATTAGTGTATCTTGAAGGAAAAGACCATGTAACCTCATGGTTAGATAAGTTGGAGAAAATATTTATCGAACGAGAAGAAACGTATCATCTACAAATCCAGAGTGGAAACCAATTACCTCAATTTTCACCAGTATTGTTTGTTGTAGATGGATATTCACGCTTCCTTCAAAGTGTTGACAATCTGACACAGGACCGAATTGTTCGATATATGAAAAGCTATAGTCATCTTGGCTTTAATATGGTGGTCTCTGGTAGCAACAATGAATTAACAAAAGGATATGATCCTTTAACAATAGAAATAAAACAAATTAGACAAGCGGTTATTTTAATGAAAAAATCTGAGCAAACATTATTTACTCTTACTTACGATCGTAAGGAATCAGAGATTCAACCAGGCTTCGGCTATTATGTTGAAAATGGAAAAGAGCAAAGTATTCAGATACCGCTTGTAAATGTTGAAAGGAAGGTACATGTATGACGGAAAAAGCAAGCATATTCAAGCTGATACTAGTCATCATATTAATTGTCATTACACCCCTTCTTTTCTTCCGTACAATCGGTGATAATCCTTTAAAGGTGGTTAAAACGGAAAATGCAACAAAATCCATTGCCATTATTAATGAGGATATCGGAACACAAGAAGCGGATGAAAAGATTCAGTTCGGTCAGGATGTTGCGTCAATTCTGGCGGAGAGTTCAAACTTTGAATGGACGGTTGTAGGTAGAAGTGCAGGTGAAAGTGGCCTGCGTAATTTAAAATACGATGCAATTGTTTATATGCCCTCAGATTTCTCAGAAAATATTATGACGTATGATGAGGCAAACCCTGTAAAAACAAATTTTCAGTATAAAGTGCAAAGTCAGCTAAATGCAGTTAATAAAGAAAAAGTGCTAGTAGAGCTTGAAAAAGCAACAAAAAGAGTAAATCAAAAAATTTCATCTCTTTACTGGAATTATGTTTCAGCAGACATGGAGCATATCCGCCAGGAGTTTGATGAAATTCTCCAAAAGGAAGTAGCGTTTCAAGAAACAATGACAGCATTCTATAAGCCAAGCTCAAAAAACCTTGCTGGACAAATAGATGAACAGAAAGCAATGCTCACAAGCTTGCAGTCTTCTATTCAGCAGATCGGTGAAAGAACTCCGGAGCAACAAGCAACAATGGAAGGCTATGAGCAAAATTTGGCAACCTTTGTTGAATATGTGGAGCAATATAAGGAGTATCAAGCGAAACAACAAATTCTCTTAGCTGAAATTCAAGCAAATTCAATCCAGTCTGTTAACCAAGCAACTGTAGATCAACAGCCTTTGTTTATCAAATCTACAAGTCTATTTGAAGATGAAGGCAATACGTTTATCGAAAGTATGTCAAAGCTTGATAGCCGAATGGAAAACACACAGCAAGTCTTCGGGAAACTTGAGGAACAAAGATATAGTCAGGTCGGAAGACAAATTAGTGAGTTTTACAAGCTTCAAGAAAAAATTCTTGAGTTTTATCAGCAGTTAAAGGACTCAACTTTGCTAAATGATGTTGAGGGCCAGCTTGCTACTTTAAGTGATCAGCTTAGTGTTGGTGAGGAGCCTACAGAACCTGAAGAACCAGCTGAGGACGAAAAAGATAGTCCAGGTAAATCTGATGGAAAAGATCAACAATTAGTTACCTTGAACACAGAGGAAAATGGTAATGGCTCAGGTAATCATGACGAAAATCATGGTGAAGACACCACAGACCAAGAGGAACCTGAAATGCCTCTTGAGCCAGAAAAACCTGAACAGCCAAACGGTCCTAAAGTACCTGTTGTCGATTTCGAAAGTGAGATGGCGGAGTTAACCTCTATTTCAGAGGAGCTTACAAAGATAAAGACTGAACTTACTAATCTGGTTGATCCAAAACCGGAAGAGATGGAGACCTCGTTATCAGGCTTGGGTGTTATCAATGATCGTATCCTAGCTTTGAAAACAGCACTTGATACGAAAGAAACAGATAAAAACCCATTAGAGGATGATTTAAAAGCACTTCAGGATTCATTCAATGAATTACTAGGTGTTAAAAATACATTAGATAAAACAATTGCTAATAAAAATAGTCAAATTCAGCAACTAGAAGATGATAACAAACAACTAATAGAAGACAATCTCCAGTTGGAAACAGATATTGATAATTTAGAGGAAATAAAAAGTCAGCTTGAATCAGAGCTAACTTTATACAAAGACTATGAATCTAATATCAAAGAAGAAATTGAGAAAAAGGAACAATCAATCCTTGCATCTAAAGCACTTTCTGAAACAAGAAAAGAGCATGTAAATGAAATCTTTTCTAAGGATATAAAAAGTAAAGATCTTCTTCAGATGATGTTTTACTTCTCATATTTAGATCGCTATGAGGCGACATTAAACAGCATGCTTGCAGAAAACACTGCGATAGTAGCCGTTCTTGGTAATGAAGAATTGCAGCAAGAAGCAAATAAAATTGCCGCGATCACAAGCGAAGAACAATCTAGTTGGGATCAATTAGGTAAGGATATGCCGACAAACCAAGATGCGTTAAACACGCTAGAAGACGGCTTTACCGTATTTATGGCTGAATATCGTCAAACAGTCGATGAGCAACAAGCTAAGTTAGTCGAAAGCCTTGATGGAATTCTTCAGGAAGCAACAACGGTATTAGATCAAATTAAACAACCAGACCAAATGCTTACGGTTGTAGAACCGACAACAACTGTTGAAGGTCAGGAAATGGTTTCAGGAACAGAAAGAATTAGTGAGCAAATGGAATCAATTCATACTTGGATGGATTCTGTGGGTGAAAGTCAAAGCAGCATCATAGAATATACAGGAGAGCTTCAAGTACTAGTAAGTGATGTTCAAGTAGACGCAGATAAATTAAACGATAAATGGGCTTCAAATGTTTCGTCAACAGAGCTAATTCGAGATGACGTCTTCAGTGTTCTCGGTAATACATTTGTTGATGGTCAATCAAATGGCTATGTTTATGATTTCTTAACAAACCCGCTTAAGATTAGTGGTGATATTCCAGAAGAAACTGAAAGTACGACTGTGAAAAATATTCCACCAGTAGTTGTATTATTTATCGTTCTTGTATGCAGCTTACTTATCGGGTATACAAGTTATTATTTTCAACAGCCTCCGTTGTGGCTTCAGGGAATTCTATTTGTCTTATTAACTCTCATTGTTGGATTTGTCATTAGTTTATTTGGCTTAGACATCTACCCATTGCGAGAGGAAAGCGCGGTTGAATGGACTGTATTTACGATCCTTCTTCTTGCGGCAGGTTCAGCCCTAGTAAGAGTTGCATTTACTGTTCATCACTTAGTTGGACTGTTCGTCACGGTAGGTTTGGTGATCTTTTATGTAACACCATTGCTAGCATTAACAACACCGAACTTTAGTTTTTCAGATCCAATGTCCAATGTATACATGTCAATTCAATATGGGACAGATTCATTATTTACACAGGCTGTTATGATCCTTGCCTTGATATTAGCAGGGCTTGGAATGCTGCAATATTTCATTGGAAAAGCAAGAATGAGTCCAGATGAGAAGGGGTCAGAAACCCATGCAATGTAAGCAAGTCTCACTTGTTTCGCTTATTCTGCTAATCATGACAACTTTTCAGCTATTGCTTGCAGGAGTTGTGCACGCAGATACCACGGAGATTGATGAGCTTGTTCCGAATGATTATCAAAAGAACCAATTCAAAAAAAATAATGAGTTGCTCCATGATGATTCATTATCAGACCAACGTTTAAACATACCTGAAGAATTAAAAGGTTTGAACTTTCAAAGAGAAAAGATATCCCAAGAAGATATCATAAAATCGACGTTATTTTTAAGTGAGTCAAGTGATAACAATACGATTAAAGCAAAAGCATTAGAAATGGAGCTATTTACAGAGGCAGATTCATCAATGATAAATAGTATGGAAGAGGATACACCATCCTCTTCCAATCTTTCATTAACCATTTTAATTTGGGCAATGGTTGGCATATGTAGTTTGTTATTAATTGTAGTATTGGTTGTTTGGAGTAAATCCGCTAATAAAGCAAAAATCTCTTCAAAATAGGTTGAGAGGTGAAGATGATGAGTTTATCAAATGTATTGTTTTCCATTCAAAGGTCGATCTCTTCGCAATCAAATGATCTTGATGAAAAAATTGATCGTTTGACACAAGCGAAAAGTGATATAAGTCGAGAGCAAGATCTTCTTCTCCAAGAAATAAAGAAAATAAAGCAACCAGATTTAGGCAGGGAATGGACAGGGAATAGAGCTGACAATTTTGATCATGAGCGCGAGGATGCCTATTCTGTTATGCAAAAGATCGGGCAAACTGATTACTCTAGCTATCAGAGATTAATCGAAGGTAAGATCAATATGTTAGAGATGGAACGAACTGTATTAAATGTAACAAGAGCCCTTGCCTATGAAGCAGGTCAATTAGTTGATAAGGGTGAAGATGCTGTAGATGAGCTTGCAGATCGAATTAGCGATTTGAAAAGGCGGTTATTTTAATGGTCACGATTAAACTAAATTATGAAGCCGTTATAAAAGAATTAAATGAAGTTAAGTCAGCATTAGCCAATGTAACGATTGAACCACCACAATCTAGTAATCTAGGGAAAAATCGCTTGGATTTTACTACTTATTGGCTTGAACGCGAAGCAAGAATCCATCAGCTCATAAGTGAGTATGTTGAGGTTGTTGAGAAAAACATAGAAGATACAAAAGCAAATGTACGTTCATTAAAAGAGCAGGATGAAGCAATTACAAGAAATTAAGTGATGCTTTTGTTGTTTTGTTGTATTGGTACAAAAAGCTATTACTTCGGGAGTTAAGGGATCGTTTGGGGTGAAAGGGGCGCAATCGACAACTTAGCCCCTATTTTTTTTACAAGGTAAGAAAGTATAAGTTTTTGTACTTAGTTTTGGTGTCTAGCTCCAGCACCTATCGCCTATCAAACTTCAGATCATCTCCCTACGATAAGTCAACATCGGTTCGCTACGCTTACCGTGTTTCCTTTATCTCAGTCGATGCTCCTCCAGTTTGTACGGCGATGATCAAGGCGCTTGCGCTTTTCTCTCTTAAAAGAACCCAAACGAAAGGAAGGGCAGACGGTGACTGTGAAAGTATATGAAGCGAAATCATTAATTGATTCAATGGAAGCAAGGTCTAAAAGCTATAATGACTTACGGGGAAAGCTAGAACAAGTAAAAAGCCAATTCAATGACATCGTCAATCTAGACGACCAACTTCAAGGAAAGGGGGCAGAATCCATCAAAGGCTTCTTTCATGCCCAAATGGATGTTGCTGAAGCCTGGCTCCGCCTGATTGATCGAAACATTGCCTTTTTTAATGGCATTGCCGGAACAGCTGAGGACAAGAACTTATCAGGTGATACAGTTGTTCATGTTCCATTTTTAGATGATGAGCTCACCCATCATGCAAGAAGCCATAAAGAAATGGTCTCAAGCCAACGGGACGAATTGAAAAGGATCTTCAACAGAATAGATGATCTGATTTCTCTTGATGCCTTCTCAAAGGAACAATTTGATGATCATATGGAAAAAGCAGAAAAAGACCGGAAAGATACAGCTGATGCGGTTGACCAGATTGATAATGACTTAAAATCAGAATACATCCTATCAGAGGGTGATGAACAATATGTCGTCGCACTCTTTCAGCAGCTAATGGAAGCATCCCGCCAAGGTAGCAACATCCAACCGATTCATTTCAACGCAGAAGCCTACAAAGCTAGTGACGTTTATAAGCTGAAAGAACAAGCCGAGCAGCAAACAAAAGAATACCTCTCGTTTAAAGACGAACAAGAAAAATTTAGAGAACAGTTAAAGCGACAAGAGGAACTCGAAAATCGCCCATGGTACGAAAAAACTTGGGATGGAGTCAAAACCTTTACAGGAGAACTAACAGGCTACTACGATTATATCCGTGCATCAGAAGGAGTTGACCCTGTCACTGGCGAAAAACTAACAACAGGTCAACGTGTTGCAGCCGGAGCCATGGCAGCAGCAGGCTTTATTCCAGTCGTAGGCTGGGCAGGGCGCATCGTCAAAGGCGGAGGCGCCATCTACAAAACAGCCAAAGGCATGCATGCAGCCGATCAGGCATTAGACGTCTATCGAACGGCAAATACGTTCTCAACCCTTGAAAAAGCGGAGATGGGCATCTATGGGCTTGTGTCTGCCAATGGGTTTAGTGAGTACATAACGGGTAAGGATATGTTTGGGAATGAATTGACGGAAGAGCAGCAGAAGAATAGTCTTTATCAGGCGCTAGGGTTGCTGGCTGTTGGTGGTGGAGCTTATTATCTTAATAAGTTGCAGGCTGAGAATGCAGTTTATCAGGTTCCGAATATTGTTAAGAATAATCAAAGCAGAATAGAATACTTGAGAAATAAGTACGGAAAATTAACGCCAGAGGAACTACATAATAGAATTAATACAAGAGGGATTCATGAAGAAGCGATTAGATTTGGATCTAAAAAAACATGGGATGAATTCCTGGAAAACTCAAAAGGTACTGACAACATTGGAGAGATAAAAAATTCTTATATTAAATTAATAAAAGAACAATCACCTTGGCCAGAAGGGTTTACTCCTAAAAGAGGGACCTTAAAATCTGGAGATACATTTGAAATGGTACTGGATAATGCCCAACCACTAAACAAACCAGGTAGTTTTGGTACTTTTGATAAAATAACAGGTGTTGAGTATGCGAAAAATAATTTAGCTATTAAATCAAATTGGAAAGAGGATTTTGGGAAGGTTGTTACATACAGAGTGAAAACAGGAGTTGAACTACAAGTTTTAGAGGGCCCTGTTGGACCACAAATTGATATAGCAGCCAATAAATACTTACCTGGTGGAGGTACTCAAATACAAATACTACTTGATTGGAAAGAAAATAAAATGAATTATTTAGAGGTTGTATCAGTACGATCAAATAAATAAAGGAGTATGATTATTATGGAAGTAAAAGATTTCATATGGGATTTAGATATTGTAAGTTGGAGTTATAATGAAAAAAATATCAAAATTCAATTTTCTAATATTAATTTTGCGAATGTGGACTCAGTAAAAAATTATGTATATATTGTATGCGGAGAAAATTTTTCTGAAGATCAAGTATATTACCTTTCATTTGAAGGCAAACAGATTTTTGCATACGATAAAAAAAGTGGAAAGATATCTTGGGATTATAAAGATAGATTAGTTGAAATTAATTGTAAAAATATAACTAGTGCTAAGCTAGAGAGTAAAGATGGAATAGTTTTAGTTATTTCAGGAAGCCAAAACTCAAATGAAAAATTATTAGGTTTTACATTAGATGGTATACAGTTATTTGAAAAAGCACCGCCAAAGGGTTATCACTTTTTATATTTTTCATCCGTTAGTAATAGACTTTCTATAGTATGTGAAGGTGGTAAGGACCAAGCTGATGCATACGGCAGGAATAACTGGCATTTTGTCATAGATACAAAAATAGGTGAAATGGTAAAATCGAATTTAGCTTATTGATTAGTAAAGGACTTTATTGATTCATTTGAAAATGAACCAATAAAGTCCTTTTAGCCATGCCAGTGGGGCAATTCTATCCATGCCGTAGACATGCATTAGAGTCTATCAATATTGTTGAAAAGGGTGTATGGAAAATATATGAAACGACAGAGAGTGGAGGCCATTTTATAATTAAAGAATTAGATAATGAAAATGAGACGATCGACTATTTTTATAATTTACTAGTAAGTAGAAATGATTATATATCATAAAACAAATTAAAAATTTGATTTTGGTTTAGATAGTGACAGAATGGCATTTTAAGATCGATACAAGAACAGGAGCATTGTTGAAATCTAATTTAGCCTATTAAGGAATATAAGAAGTAATCCCCCTTGATTTCCATATTCTCACAAAAACACCCTATAATACTCACATCTTAACAGCAATAAATATACTCCCACTATGCCATTTTACCTAAAATCACACATTAACTTTTTGTGTAATAACGACCGTAGACAAATAAGAATATTAGGTAAAAGGTTTGGTTTTTTGTGACAATACTGTTTATTTATGTATTTTATTTGAAATATATGCTATTGGTATAAGGGGTGCTAAAAGATAAATAATCAATGAGTGTAATTAAGGAGAGTTGTGATGTGAGGAAGGTCTTATTTTTATTCATGATGCTTTTATTGGTATTAGGAGTTCTGTCAGCGTGTGGTTCTGACGAAACGTCCAAAAATGAGGGGAACAATGATCAGTCTAAAGCTGAAGAAACTGGTACAGCAGAGGATGAGACAGAAGGCAAAAGTTCTGATGAAGAGGAAGTAGAAATCTCAACAACTTTAGAGGAGATACTTAAGGAGAAGTCAGGGAAGTATTTTGGAAATGGTTATAACGAGGCCATTGTACATAGAGATCTAGATGAAAAGAGTTTCCAAGATAAAGATAGCTTCCAAGTGTATAACTATTTGCTTGGTTTAATGAGTGAATCGGAAGCATATAAAGAATATTATGATTTTGCCGAGACGTTTAATGCCAGTATTGAAACAACTGTTTCTAGTACGCCAGAGGGCATGAAGCTTGAGGATGGTCAGGTTGTAAACGGTACATCAAATATTGCGATTCTCTTAGATGCAAGTGGAAGCATGGCGCAGAAGATTGGCGGCAAAACGAAAATGGAGCTGGCTAAGCAGGCAATTAATGAATTTGTTGCATCAATGCCTGAAGGTTCCAACATATCATTACGCGTTTACGGTCATAAGGGAAGCAACAGTGATAGTGATAAGGATGTATCATGTTCAAGTACAGAAATCGTTTATGAATTAAATCCATATAATGAAGCTAATTTTAAAGATTCTTTAAATAGCTTTAAACCGACAGGCTGGACGCCAATAGCGAAGGCAATCTCGGAAACAAAAAAGGACTTTACGAACGTTGATGGCAAAGCGCAAAATATTATCTATGTTGTAAGCGACGGGATTGAAACATGTGATGGAGACCCTGTTAAAGCAGCAAAAGAGCTTCATGATTCTAATATTAAAGCAGTAGTAAACATTATTGGCTTTGATGTAGATAGTAATGGCCAGAAACAATTGCTAGAAGTAGCTGAAGCAGGTGGCGGTGAATTTGAAACTGTAGACTCTGCTGATGATTTTAAACAAATGTGGGAAAGAGAACGAGTTCGTCTATACAATGAGTGGAGTGCATGGTCTGCAGATAATTATAATGATGTTTCAGCCGAGCAATCCGACAAGATAAATGAACTATATAGTCAAAAAGCTGACTATTCAAATTTAACCTACGCAGAGAAAAATCATTTGGAGGATGCAATCTACTACTTGCAAAATAAGGAACAAATTAGCTCTGAAGTAAGAGAAGAGGTAGGAAGCCTTATTCAGCAAAGGCATAAGATCTTAGATGAATACAATGAAGGATATAAAGAGTTAATTGAAGCAGTTGAAACAGAAGGTAAGAGTATGAAGGAAGAAATCGATGAAAAGGGCGATGAAATGAAGGATAAATATCAAAATTAATTCCTATTTACTTAATTTGAACTAAAATAAATAGCCGTTCATGGATAGTAGACAAAGAACTCTTCTATTCTAAGCGGCTATTTGCTTTATAATCAGCTCTGTCAAAAATAGAACCTAGCCAGCCTTCTTAAAATACACCACCTGTGGATAACGTACATGATAATTTTCCCCGTCAATTGTTAGTTGGAGATGGTCTATAGCAACACCGGTTAACATTCCTTCTAAGGAACCGTTTACTAATACTACTTTAATTTTTTTATTAGGCTCTTTTCTAAAAGATTGTTGTTTTTGAACAAAACTGATTAGGGTGATTGGAACGGATATGCGAGACTCCTGTGGGAGTAGCGGGACAGATGAGACCCCGCAGGCGCTTCGCGCTGAGGAGGCTCATCGCCCGCCCCGCGGAAAGCGAGCATCCTGGAGCGCCAATCAACCAACCCAATACTATTTTAAAAGCAACAAAGTTTGCGAAAACAGCCTTTTATTAAGATGGAGTAATTAATGATCAAAAAAGATAGGCTCCATTTTGATTGTATAAGCTGGAGAAGTTGTCATCATTGTATGTGGCAATAAATTTGAATACATATAATAACCAGGTGGCAGTGCGTTTTGAGGTGAATAGTGTTGATACATGAGAATCGCCCCTTTTTCTTATTAGACTTATACCTATGTAGCCCTTGAAAAATCTGTAACGGCGACTGCCTAGATTAACATAAAACAACAAAAGAGGACCAAACATTTTTTTGTATGCTTAGTCCTTTTTCTCTTGAAAGATTATGGAATTAGGTTCGAAATTAGGAATCTATCGACAAAATCCCCTGTGATTATACATATTTATTTACCTGCTCGTTCTTCAAACAACTTAACAATTTCAATGACTGTATTTGTTGCTTGGATCATATTTTCAACTGAGATAAATTCAAATTTACCGTGGAAGTTCTCTCCGCCGGTAAAGATATTCGGTGTTGGCAGTCCCATATAGGAAAGCTGGGATCCATCAGTACCGCCCCGAATTGGTTCAACGATTGGCTTTATACCTAAATTCTCCATTGCTTCATGAGCAATATCAACAATGTACTTAACTGGCTCAATTTTATCCTTCATATTAAAGTATTGATCATTTAATTCTAAAATAATAGTTTCCTGTCCATACACTGTTTTGAATTCCTCGACAAGTTCAACCATTTTATCTTTCCTTACTTGAAAATGCTGTTTATCGAAATCGCGAATGATATAGTGAAGCTTTGTTTCTTCGACATCACCAGTTATTGTTAGTAAGTGATAGAAGCCTTCATAGCCTTCTGTAAATTCAGGTGCTTCCATTGCTGGGAGCTTGCTATTAAACGCCATCGCGATCTTGGCTGAATTGATCATTTTTCCTTTAGCTGTTCCAGGGTGGACATTATTTCCTTTAAAAGTAATCTTGGCGGCAGCAGCGTTAAAGCTTTCATATTGAAGTTCACCGAGAGGGCCACCATCCACTGTGTAGGCAAAATCAGCACCAAATGCAGCTACATCAAATTTATGTGGTCCCCTTCCAATTTCCTCATCAGGTGTAAAGGCCACTCTAATTTTTCCGTGCTTAATTTCTGGATGCTTGATTAGATATGCCATCGCCGTCATAATTTCCGTAATTCCAGCTTTATTATCAGCACCTAAAAGTGTTGTACCATCAGTTGTAATGAGTGTATGTCCTTTATAATTAACTAGATTCGGGTAATGAGTAGGAGAAAGAACAATATGTAATGGCTGATTTAAAACTATGTCGTTTCCATCATAATTTTCAACTATTTGTGGCTTAACGTTTGTACCTGTAAAATCAGTTGCTGTATCCACATGTGCTAGAAATCCGATTGTTGGGACTTGCTTTTCAGTGTTTGATGGAAGAGTAGCCATCACGTATCCGTTTTCGTCAATCGAGACTTCTTTCATACCAATCTCGTTTAACTCCTTAACAAGCATATTCGCAAGTGTCAGCTGACCAGGTGTTGATGGACAGGATTCATTGTTTTCGTTTGATTGGGTATCCACTTTAACGTAATTAGTAAATCTTTCAACAATCTCGTTTTTCATAGGAACTTCCTTTCTTATCGTAGGATAGTTTTATCTTATCATGATCAAAACAGAATCGCATGTATGAGAGTATAGAGATGTATTTGGATAAGCTTTTGTGGTCAAATTGAAAAAAGAGCTTGGTTTGACCAGCTCTTTAAAGGCACTGTTTTGAAAGATATCCTTCTACAAGTGTTTCTATTCAGATATACGAACATCAATCATCCTCATTTAGTTTTTTGAAGCTATCCATCCGACTAAACCAATACGCTATAAAAAACAAGAAGAGATAAATAAAGAAGTCATAAAATGTTGACCAACCTTTCGGATTATAAAAACCAAGCATATCAAATGCATTCATTCCGATAAAGGCTGCCAAAGCAGAAAAGATAATACTCTTTATGAATGGATTAGCGTTTGGCTTAATTTGCAGAAAAAACATAATGGCAACTGGTGCTAATGAAAAATGATAAGGAAGAAATAGCTGAGATGCTATAGGTGAAAACTTTACCGGATAAGTCCATAGTCCTAAAGAACTCGCAATAAGGTCAATCGTTATTGATAGCATCATTGTAATAACGCCAGCGAATAGTAATCGACCGGTACTTTCCCTTTTTCTGAACATTAACCAAAAAATCCAAGGGAGAATAATTAAGCCAATTCCTAACCACCATTGCCAAGTAAATAAAAAGGCATTAACAACTGCATCAGACATCATTGTATGTCCTTCTTTAATCAGTTGATAGGCCTTTTCTGTTTGTTTTATCCCTTCTTCAACTGTCATTCTAAACTCAACTCCTTCAAATAAAGGGCTTTTATTGATAAATGAGCTAAAAACTTCTGTGTATGAATGATTTCTATATATTAATGTTTGCATTTATATTACGAACTATGTATTGGTTAAAGTAAGAATAGATGTTGCTTAAACAAAAAAACACATGATTCCTAGGTAGAATCAATGTGTTTTCTTCGTAATTTTAATTTAGAACTCTCTAATAAAATTAGTTCAAACCCCACGCCGCGCAAAGTCAACAAACCGAAATTTATCGAGGCGGTGACGTGATTCAGTATATTGGAACAGGCATGCATTATCTAGATACACATAGTTTTTGACAACAACGATGTGGGAAAAGCCTTCTAAGTCGAGAAATTGTCTGTCTTCCTCCGTACAGTCCTCAACAACGATTTCCTTTTTTGCGAAGCTAATGTTTAACTGAAGCTCTTTTTCTAAATACTCATAGATTGAGCCTTCACAAATTTGTTTTGATAAGGTTGGCACATACTTCTTTAAGAAATAGTCCTTATCTAAGATGATATGTTCGCTACCAATCGCACGTGAGCGGAACACCTTCCAGATCTCATCCTTGCTTGTAGCATTTAATTGTTGTTTTATAAATGGGTCAGGCTTCACTAACCCGAAATCATGAACAGTTGTAATTGCGTCCATATTTAAGTTTTTAGAAACTTCCTTAAAGCTCACTAATCCTGAGATTGGGAAGCTCATCTTTTGTACATCAATGACAATTGAGCCTTTGCCCCTTATTTTTTGAATAAAGCCATTTTGGGATAAGAGATTTAACGCTTTACGGATTGTCTCTCTGCTCGTGTCGTATGTTTCAGCTAAGTCATGCTCAGATGGAAGTGCTTCGCCTGCTTTGATCTCACCAGACTTTATTTTATCTGTCCATTCTTTGTAGATGGCAAGGTATTTATTATTTTTCATGTTTTATCACCATTATTATCTTACCATGAACAAGCATGATGATGCATTTTGACTTTAATCTATCTATTGTGCAGTTTGTAAATAATAAACAACAGATTCATATGGGCGAAGCTCCATTTTTTCGAGTGTATCAACAGAGTCTGGATAGTTAGATACTAATTTTTTTCTTGAAAATCCGTCTACTTTGATATGGTCAGGCAACTCAAATGTTGTTGATTTATCATAAAAATTATTAACAACAAGGAGCATTTCGGTTGCGGTTGTTCTTATATATGCAAAAATTTGTTTATCATCTTGTAATAGCAGCTCGTAATCGCCGTCTGTAATGATGTCATATTCCTTACGTAATGAAATTAGCTTTTGATAGTGATAAAAGATCGAATTTGGATCATTTACCGCATCTTCTGCATTAATCTCTTTATAATTATTTGCGATATCAATCCAAGGAGTTCCGGTTGTGAAACCTGCATGCTTTGTGTTGTCCCATTGTACTGGAGTTCTAGAGTTGTCACGTGATTTATGTCTTAGTATTTCAAGAATTTCATCTTCAGACATTCCTTTTTGCTGCAAAATGTTGTACATATTTATCGATTCAACATCACGGTATTTTTCAATCGATGTGAATTTAGGATCTGTCATGCCAAACTCTTCGCCCTGATAAATATAAGGAGTTCCTTGCATCATATGAATGGTCGTTGCGAGCATTTTCGCTGATTCACGGTGATACTTTCCATCATTACCATAGCGAGAAACAATTCTAGGCTGATCATGGTTGCACCAAAATAATGCATTCCAGCCTCCACCTTTATTCATTCCTGTTTGCCAGGTGGATAGAATATCCTTTAATGCAAGGAAATCCATTTCTCCAATTGCCCATTTTTCACCATTAGGATAGTCGACCTTCAAATGATGGAAATTAAACGTCATACTTAGTTCTTGACGCTCAGGATTGGAGTACTTAATACAGTGATCAATTGTCGTAGAAGACATTTCACCAACTGTCAGACTATCATGTTTTGAGAATACTTCTTTATTCATTTCATGAATATACTCGTGGACGAGAGGGCCATCTGTATAAAATTTTCTTCCATCACCAGGTGAAACGGATCCATCATCATCTGGGAAGTCTTGATTTTTCGAAATGAGGTTGATGACATCAAGACGGAATCCATCGACACCCTTTTCAAACCAAAATTCCATCATTTTATAGACTTCATTACGAAGTCCTTCATTTTCCCAATTTAGATCTGCTTGTGTGACATCAAATAGATGGAGATAATATTGCTCTGTTTTCTTGTCATATTCCCATGCTGGGCCACCAAATTTTGATTCCCAGTTAGTAGGCAAAGAACCATCAGCTTTAGGATCCTTCCAAATATAGAAATCACGATATGGATTATCCTTTGATGATGCAGCTTGCTTGAACCACTCATGCTCAGTTGATGTGTGGTTTACAACAATATCCATAATGACTTTAATGCCATGTTGATGAGCTCTATCAAGTAATTCATTAAAGTCTTCCATTGTGCCATACTCTTCATGAATCGAGTAGTAATCACTAATGTCGTAGCCATTATCTTTTTGCGGAGATGCATAAATCGGTGTAAGCCAGATGACGTCTACACCTAGTTTTTCTAAGTAATTTAGTTTGCTAATAATCCCTTGTAGATCGCCTACCCCGCTTCCATTTGTATCATTAAAGCTTTTCGGATAAATTTGATAAACGACCGCTTTTTTCCACCAAGGTTGTTTCATTTTTTACACCATCCTGTCAGGTTCAATATTTTGCTATATGATGTGAAAAAGCAGGGAGCCTAATCTAAACGACAGGCTCTCCGCTTTTTTTTTATTATTTTTCTTTACGTATTTTTCCGAATAACAAGGTTAGGACAAATGGTACTACAATTACAATAATCATACCGATAAAGAATGATCCCCAGTTTTCCGGGAAGATGGATAGGAATCCCGGAAGGCCGCCGACACCTATAGATGGAGCCTTTACGCCTTGAATTGAGATGAATGCTCCTGCAATTGCCGAGCCAATAATAGCTGAGATGAAGGCAAAGCGGAAACGTAAGTTTACACCGAACATTGCTGGCTCAGTAATACCAAGATAAGCAGAAACAGCGGATGTTATTGATAGACTTTTAAGCTTCTCATCTTTTAATATGAACATCATTGCTAGAGCTGCCGTACCTTGAGCAATATTTGATAATGCAACCATTGGCCATAAGAAGGTACCTCCAGTATTTCCGATTAACTGTAGGTCTACTGCTAAGAATGTATGGTGCATACCAGTGATAACTAAAGGTGCGTAAAGCCCACCGTAAATTAATCCTCCTACAATTGGTGCTACATTGAAAATTCCTACAACCGCATCAGTTATAACGTTACCAATTGCAAATGTAATTGGTCCTATTGCGATAAATGAAACTAGTCCAGTTACCAAAAGTGTAATTGGTGCAACAAGTAGTAGTTGAAACGCATCCGGAATGAGTTTTCTTAAGAACACTTCAATCTTAGATAAAACATATGAAGCTAGTAGGACTGGTAAAACCTGTCCTTGGTAACCAACCTTCTGTACTTCTAAACCAAATAAGTTCCATGTCGGAATTTCTTCTGCTGCTCCATAGCCCCAAGCGTTTAAAAGGTCAGGGTGAACAAGCATTAGACCAAGCACGATACCTAGTAACGGACTTCCACCGAATCTATTTACAGCAGACCAACCGATTAATCCAGGTAAGAACACAAACGCAGTGTTAGCAATTAAGTTAATGATGCTTGCTACATCTGCCCATTGGGGATAAACCTCGATTAAAGCCTCATCAAAGAAAATCCCTGGTCCCGTTAAGATGTTATTGATTCCCATTAATAACCCAGCTGTAACAATGGCAGGTAAGATAGGAATAAAGATATCTGCTAATGTTTTAATCGCACGCTGAAGTGGGTTTAAATGCTTCTCAGAAGCCTTTTTCACATCATCTTTAGATGCTTCCCCTACCCCAGTTTGACTTACAAGCTCTTTATATACTTTATCAACAGTACCTTGGCCAATAACTACTTGAAACTGTCCATTAGTTGAAAATGATCCTTTAACAAGATCTATCGATTCGAGCGCCTCTTTATCTACTTTTCCTTCATCTGCTAAAGCAAAGCGTAATCGTGTAACACAGTGTGTTGCTGCTGATATATTATCTTTACCACCTATTGCGTCTATAATTTGACTTACTTGTTTTTGATCAACACTCATGGTTTTCCCTCCATATCCATCTTTTCGTGTAAATATTTTAATACATATTTGAACAAGCTAAGCGGTTTCATTATTGAATCTGCTTGTCGAAATATGTATATACATGTCATGTATTTATCTTAAACTTGTATATACATGTTGTCAATAAAAATAAATGCGTTTTCAAATAATAAATGTAGTTAATTATTCCCACTACCCAAACTGGCTCAAACCCCTACCTTATGATTTTTTCATCGCATTAGTTTTGCGTCATTGTTTTGAAAAGATACACATGTTAAAACATAGGTAGATGATTTTTTGCAAAAGAAAAATATAGAAATAGAGAGGACTATAATATGAATTTTAAAGACAGAATTGAACCCTTCCTTATTACGGATGATCTAATTGTCCAGGAATTTGTTGTCCAAGCCTTACATGATTACCCAAATGTTAGTAAGCGCTGGATTGAAAAGCTTGTAAGAGAAGCTGTGGAAAATGAAGAAAAAAGATCAACAATTTTAATTTATTTATCAATTAATCCAATGCATGAAGAGATTGTTGGACATTTAGTTGAAGGAGCCCAACATGCGCCTAGTAACATGAGCCATTTATACTTTCAGTTATTAGCTGATTTGGACCCTGAACTTGCCTTAAAACATAAGGAGGAGCTCAAAACATTCATTCCTAATGATTACTGGCCTTTATATGAGGTATTAGTAGATGGAATGGAAGAAGAAGTCTGGTTATTAATCGAGGATTTTGCCAAAAAGCTAGAGGCTGAAACATACCTTAATTCGAATTTTTATATAAAAGCCAAAAAGGTTGCTTATACGCTCGTGAAAAAGGGTTGGGTTACAGAAGCTCAATTAGATAAAGTTGTGCAAGAAAATCTAAAAGATAATTGGTTTAGTTACAAGGGAATCCTTGCGGTTTATATGATTGGTTTAATGAAGAATGATAAGTACATACAAACATTAGCTCCCTTGCTTGTACGAGATGAGGACATTTTGCTTGAGGAAGTTGCCGCAGCATTGATTTCCTTCCAAACGGACGAGGTTGTAGAAGCAGTTGCGCCATATCTTTTAAAAGAGGAATCGAGTATTTTTGCTGCCTCTATAATCGAGAATATAAAGACTGATTATGCAGTAGAGGTTTTACGAAATGCTTATCGTCAGGTAGAGGATGAAGATAGTCAAGCCATCATTTTTGAAGCACTTATTCATCAGCTAAGTCCTGCAGCAGAGCCAGAAATAAATCAATATGTAAGTGAAAGACCTACCTCTTTTTTAGTTGAAGTTGAGCAGTTAGCGTATAGCTACTACAAAATAATTGGGTTGGATCATCCTCTTATGGAGGAATGGAAGTTGGAATTAACTGAGGGTAGTTCACCTGTACAAACTGAAAAGGTTGGAAGAAATGAACCATGCCCTTGTGGAAGTGGGAAAAAGTACAAAAAATGCTGTGGGTAAGTTAATTAACGTCAGCTAGCTTTGAAGTGAGAGAATCGAAGGTCCACCGATTCTCTCAATACAAGCGGAAATCAACAACGATGTTTAACAGAGCCAATATTTAAAGAATAACATCAATATGTTTAAAGTCTTTCACTTGAAAGAGTCCGAGATCAGTAAGTTTTAGCTCTGGTATTACTGGTAAAGCCAAAAAGGATAAAGTTAAAAATGGATTAAAGTTGCCTTTAAAGCCAATTTCTTTTAAAGCATGATCGATATCCATCAACTTATCATTTATGATTGCAAAGGGATTGGCGGTCATCAATCCAGATATTTCTAGTGGTAATGAAGCCAATACTTCGCCATCCTTTATGACAACCATTCCTCCACCCATATCCTTCATCATTTCAGTTGCTTTGTGGAGATCATAATCGTTTGTAGCAAGAGCAACAACATTATGTGAATCATGAGCGATAGTTGTAGCAATTGCTCCGGCTGTTAGACCAAACCCCTTTACTATGCCTAGCCCAATATTTCCTGTCTGGTTATGTCGTTCAATTACAGCAATTTTAAGCTGGTCCTTATCAATCGATGGTTGAAAGAACCCGTTGCTTGTTTCAATCTCTTCGACAATATGCTTTGTTATTATTTTATTTGGAAGAACCTCGATTATATTTGCTTTAGCATTCTCTAGAGATTTTAATTGTAACTCCTCGACTGAGAAATTTTTAAAATGAACTGTATTTAATAAATTGTTAGGTATATTTACATCTGATGTGATGTTTTCGGTGACAACATAATCACCCTTTTCAGCTATACGTTTTCCTTTAATGAAAACTTGGTCTATATCTACGCTCTCAAGATCATTTAATAAAATCAGATCTGCGTCATACCCAGGAGCAATTGCACCCTTTGTCTTTAAGTCGAAGCATTCTGCTGCATTTATTGTAGCCATTTGGTAGGCAAGAATGGGGTCTAGCCCGTTTTTAATAGAAAGTGAAATACTATAATCAATGCTACCTTGTGCAAGTAAATCATCTAAATGTTTATCATCAGTAACAAATAAACAGCGACGGGCATTTCTTTCAGTGACCACTGGCAATAATGATACTAAATCCTTTGCAGCAGACCCTTCTCTAAGCATGACATACATGCCCTTTTTTAAACGGTCATACGCTTCTTCAGGAGTGACACATTCATGGTCTGTTTTAATACCAGCTGTTAAGTAAACATTTAAAGGATCTCCTGAAATTCCGGCTGCATGACCGTCAATTTTTTTCTTTAGCAGATTAGCGGCATTGATTTTTTTTAACATAGCTGGATCTTGATTAAATACTGATGGAAAGTCCATGACTTCTCCTAAGCCTAATACACAGTCATGCTGATAAAAGGGCTGCAAATCTTCAGCTGAAAGGATTGCACCAGCATGTTCAAACGGTGTTGCAGGAACACATGAAGGGAGCATGTAATAAATGTTTAAGGGTGCGTCCTTCGCGGAATTGATCATAAACTGTATTCCATCAGTTCCATTAACATTTGCAATCTCATGGGGGTCCGCAATGACGGTAGTTACTCCATGTGGTATGACAACCTGTGAAAATTGAAAAGGTGTGACCATCGCAGACTCGATATGAACATGGCCATCGATAAAACCTGGAGAGATAAACTTTCCTTTCGCATCAATGGTTGTGACCCCTTCATAGTCGCCGACACCAACAATGGTTCCGTCAGTAATGGCGATTGTTTCCTCAATTAATTCACCATTAAATACATCAATGATTTTACCGTTTTTAATGACTAAATCAGCTTTTATTTTCTTGGCTGCTGCTTCGAGTCTTCTTACAAATGGCTCCATAAAAATAAAACCCCTTTCGTTTTATACGAAAAAAACCGCATTAAAAAAGTGTGAATTACTTTCTTTTTGCGGCTTTCGTATGACCTGCTTTGAGAGTAAAAGAGAATGTTAGTTTTTGTTTGATTAGTTGCTGTTTTTGCATAAGATTTTAAATTATGCCTATTAAGATAAATACTAGTTACCCTAACATTGTATGTCAAGATTTTTAACATAACTTTATTGTGGTCCTTTAACAACTAAAGCCTCAAATTGATTTATTTTGAAATAATCATTTCTCTTTTGCTTTTTTGGTGTCGTAACAATTCCTCTAATCCCCCGGCACCTAAGACAACGCCAAATATGATAAAGATAAACCCGATTACTTGAGTGAAGGTAATCATTTCATCTAAAAACAATGCAGCTCCCACTAATGCGAAGAACGGGTTAAGATTAATGAATATGGCAGATTCGGCTGCACCTACTTTTCCAATCGCGTAATTGTATGTCATATGTCCAACAGATGTTGCTAAGAAGGCAGATGCAAAAAAGATGATCCACACAGTGGACGATCCACTAGCCATGCTTTGAATGCCATTCGGCTCTACAATAACACTGATGATGAATAAGAAAACTGACCCGATTATCAACATATATCCTGTCATAAGACGTGGATCTAATGTAGAAGAAACCTTTTTGATCATGATAAAGCTTATCGTTTGTAAAAATATTGATAAAAATACGTGAATATCACCTAAGGATATGAGTTGTAGCCCTTCACCGCTTCGGAACACAATAAATGAAATTCCAATAAAACCGAAAATAACTCCGCAAAAGCGTAGTAAGGTAACTTTATTTTTTAGAAAAAAGATTGCTAGAATCGTAGTTAATATAGGTCCCATACCTAATATAAGGCCACCGTTAGATGCTGACGTTCCCTTTAACCCAACGGATAAAAAGTAATGATGCCCAACAACATTAAAGAGTGAACAGATTAGAATATAAAGAAATTCTTTTTTTGAGGGCATTCTAATTAGTCTTAAGTAAAATAGGATGATGAACACACCAACACCTGCCGTGAAAATTCGCAGTGCTGTCATCGTGACTGGCATAAAGCTTGTGACAAGTAGTTTTGTTGCAATAACATTGAATCCCCAAATCACCATAACGAAAAATAGAGATATATAAATCGGATATTTACTTTTGTTGCTCAAATCTTTTTCCTTCTTCCTTTTTTCATACAATTTAGCTTAAAAACAGCATCATAATATTTCATAAATCATATAGCAAACGAAACCATCTGTCTATAATCAAGCTATTTTCGTGCTTTCTCATTATGTAACTGACTTCTAAGGGTGTTCGTGAAAAATAATTATGTAAGGTTTTTAGATTCATAGAGGTTGACTCAAAGGGGACTGCTTCCTGTGGTTTTGAGTCAACCTCATAGGCTTCGTATTTAATTGCTATTGGTAAGTAGCTATTAGAGGTCTTTCTTCTACTTTAAAGGAAAAGGCTCAAACTTTCCATAACCGCGCTGTTCATTAAAATCTTGTAATAACACATTTTGAATAGTCTTATTCGTACGTGTTAATAGACCAAGGTTATTAGCTGTTTCTATGATAGTGCCATGTTCCAAAGATTGATAGCTTATTTTTTCCTTCCACACCATGTTAGCTGACTGATGAGTTAAGTCACTCTCTTTGAGAATAGGATTCTTATCATCGTAATATCTGTTTACCGTTTTCTCCTTTTGTCTGAGTGTTGTAATCCAAACAATGAGTTTAAGCAAACTTCCGAACAATCCTTCAAAGCTCATATTCTTCATTGGACTACTTGTAAGCTGATAGATAGAGAGCTGTTCGTTGTTTATTTCGACATCAGCTTTTACAGTTGAAGCATAATGAACATCACCTGATAAAATGATGCATTCACTAGGCATCCATTCCTTAAGGTAATGAAGAAAAGAAGAAAAGCCTTCAACATTATATTTCCATGCTTCAAAGTCTAATTTGTAATGGACTGGTACACCAAGTACTCGAAAAGGGTAGATATTATTTTTCAAAAATGATTCGATAACACCGACTCCATATAGTGGTGCTGGAGAAGCGATTATTAAAGGTTCCCCTTTATTCCAATCGCTGTCTTGTAATGTTTGATTAACAAGTTCCCATCCTTTTTCCCCAATTAACTTAGGGGTTTTTGTCGTTTCCTCAATCAAATTCGTCCATTTTACTTGCTTTGGTGTAGAATCGAATTCTCGTAATGTTCGAGTATCAAGGAATAGTGTCAAAGGTGTAGTTGGAGCTGTAAAATGCCATGATTGAAATTCCTCCAACGTTTGAAGCCAATTCTTGTAAGCGGGTGCTTCTGCATGAAAGCCATTGAAATATTGATTCATGGCTGAAATAAAGGATTGGTCAAATCGGCTTGGGTCATTTCCCCACCCTTGGAAGGCCCAGTAAGCAGCAAGACCGTTAGCAATTGTATGTCTTCCTAATGGAGCTTCATGGACTTGTTTTTTCCATTCTAATGAAATATTCCAGTCATCTGTAATATCGTGATCATCAAATATCATATAGGTGGGGATATTGGCTAATAAGCGTCGTACCTTTGCAACCGACTGTTGGAATTGTTCGATATCGAGTGATTGTTCATGATAGCGATCCTTATATTGGAGATACTCATCATGATGTTCCTTAAGAGACGCTGCCTTTTTGGGAGAATTAAAATGGATCAGATTGTGTTGATAAGCTTCCTCAAACGTATACATTACATGCTCTTCCTTGGCCATTTGCCAAAGTACTGGACTCCAGCTTAATAAGTACATTGTTGCATATTCTCCGAACGTTATAAGGTGGTTATAGGCATTTGAAGAGGTGAATTTACAAAACTGCTCGATTATAAACTGTCTGCCCTGGATTTTTGTTAAACGTTGTTTAAAGTTATTCCTTTTAAGAGACGGCTCCACTTTAGATAAATCTTCTTGTTCATGCCCTGTTAATTGACGACTCATTTCTTGGATAATAGGAAAGATTGGATCTGCAACATCATCTGCATAGATTTGATCACCTAACATATAGAGGGAGCTGGGCCTTATTTCTTTGTCTAATGGTTTTTTTGCAATCATTTCGTCTGCCCTTGCTAATGCATCCTGTCCTTTCCCGTGTAATTTTCTACATGAGCCATAAAGAATGGCTGATTCTGGTTTTGAATTAATATAAAAGGTAGGATATAAGAAATCTCCATAGACAATTGAGTTAGGGTTATTGGGGGAAAGTAAACCAAGGCTGCTTAAATCATATTTATTAGATCCCTTTGTAAAAAACAAATTATAGCCAAGTAATTGATCAACAGGTAGGTTTTCCTCTAAAGGTGTGATGTGTACTAAATGGATAAAGAGTTGTTTTCCAAGACGAATTGATTTTAATATTGTACGAACTTGTAGCTGTTTATCATCCTTGGAATCTTGATTAGTGCCTACTTGATAAAGCTCTGCTTTTATATGAAAGTCCTTGCTTGTTGCAATCCAAATATACACCTGTGTTGGGTCTACTTTACGAATAATCGGTCCAGATAATAGGATTGGAAGTTCCATTATTCAAGTCACCGCCTGAATAGGTATTTATACTAAGCTATTCAGGTGGTAATAAAATGGTGAGGACAGGGAAAAGTCAAAGAAGGAAAGATTTGCTTAAATGAACCTTCTTCATTAAACTCTATATAGACATCTGTTATGGAGTGAAGGAAGTTGGAAAATAAACAAAATCAAACGTTTGAGATTATCGAGGTGTGTTTATTAGCTGGAAAGATCATGCTTAGAAGTGGTGCGGAGACGTATCGGGTAGAAGATACGATGACACGCATAGCAGCGGCCTATGGTATTTTACATTCACATAGCTACGTTACTCCTACTGGGATCATTTTTTCTATAGACAGTCATAACCCAACAAAATTAGTAAGAATTATTGACCGTTCAACAGACCTACAAAAGGTGGCAAAAGTGAATAGTGTTTCAAGACTAATCAGTAGTGGTGAGCTTTCAGTCCAAGAGGCATACGGACATCTTAAAGAGATTGAACATGATGCACATGCATATCCCATTTGGATACAGATTGCTGCTGCATCTATAGCGAGTGGCTGTTTTCTAATTATGTTTCAAGGTGACTGGACTGATTTTCTTCCTGCGTTAATTGCCGGTGGAATTGGCTTCTCATGCTTGATCTATATCCATCAATTAGTAGAAATAAAGTTTTTCGCAGAGTTTTTGGCATCATTTATTATCGGGTTGATAGCTGTATTGTTTGTTGTGTTAAGCCTTGGAACAGAGCTTGATAAAATTATTATTGCTTCTGTTATGCCGTTAGTTCCGGGCTTGTTAATTACTAATGCAGTTAGGGATTTAATGGCGGGACATTTAGTTTCCGGAATTTCAAAAGGGGCTGAAGCGTTTTTAACAGCATTTGCGATCGGAGCGGGTGTTGCTGTTGTCTTTTCATTTTATTAAAGGCAGGGGGCTTACATAATGATCGAACAGTTTATTACTAGCTTTATTGCGTCATCTGCATTTGGAATTATCTTTAATGCACCAGTAAAAACGTTATTCAAGTGTGGTTTTGTAGGTATGGTCGGCTGGATGGTTTATATTGGTCTTTATGAATACACACTAGATAGTGTTTTTGCGACACTAATTGCATCTTTCTTTATAGCAATTATTAGTCAATTTTTTGCTAAGGCCTATAAAACACCAATGATTATTTTTAATGTTTCAGGTATCATACCACTAGTACCAGGTGGTTTAGCTTACGATGCAATGAGGCGGGTCGTAGAAAATGATTATAATGCCGCAATTCCTCTTGCTGCAAAAGCGTTTATGATCTCTGGTGCAATTGCAATCGGGTTAGTTTTATCAGAGGTTATTAACCAGATTATTCGAAAGGCCAGTCTTAGGAAAATGGTACAATAATTTATATGGGTGTTTTTCCTAATAAAAAAATTCACTAAAATTCTTAACCAATTAAGCTGGCTCATGTATAATGTTTTTCATCACTTATAGAGAGGTTTTAACAATGAATTCATATATTAAGGATCAAATAGAATTATTTCAGGAACGTAATCAGAATCGTGGACGTCTTTTAGTTAGTTGTCCGGATAAACCAGGGATTGTTTCGACAATCTCGAAATTTTTGTTTTCACATCATGCAAATATCATTGAATCAAGCCAGTATTCAACAAATCCAGAGGATGGAACGTTTTTCATTCGTATTGAGTTTGAATGCCCTAATCTTAAGGAGAAAGCGAAAGACATGGAGCATCAGTTTGCTGAATTGGCAAAAGAATTTTCATTTGAATGGAAATTAACTCATGTTTACAATGTGAAAAAAGCGGCTATCTTCGTATCAAAAGAGCTACACTGCTTGCTTGAGCTTTTATGGGAATGGCAAAGTGGCGATTTAATGGCTGATATTGCTCTTGTCATAAGTAATCACGAGGAAGCAAGAGATGTTGTGGAAGGACTTAATATCCCGTTTTATCACATTCCAGCTAATAAAGATATTCGGGCTCAAGTCGAAGAACAGCAGTTACAGCTATTAAAAGATTATGATATTGATTTAATTGTACTAGCTCGTTATATGCAAATCCTAACACCAAATTTTGTAGCAGCGAACCCTAATAAAATTATTAATATCCATCATTCATTCTTACCTGCCTTTATTGGAGCAAGACCATATGAACGAGCGTATGGACGCGGCGTAAAATTAATTGGTGCAACCTCACATTATGTTACAAATGATCTTGATGAAGGACCAATTATCGAGCAGGATATCGGTCGTGTCGATCACCGAGATAATGTTGATAATTTGAAAAAAATTGGTCGTTCGATTGAAAGAAGCGTACTAGCAAGAGCAGTAAAATGGCATTTGGAAGACCGTATTATTGTTCATCAAAATAAAACGATTGTTTTTTAATGTGAATCCCCTTTTTAGGGGTTTTTTATTTGCCACGATTATGTAAACTGTTTTCTTATCAGATTTTTCTAAAATATAGTGTTTGAAATCGTTACCATTTTATATAGAAGAAACAGAATAAACTATCTATTAAGAAATGATGATACAATATTAGCAACTTAGAAAATTACTGGGAGGGATTGTCGTGAAACGATTAAATGGCATAACCATTGCACTGGCAGGACAGAGAAAGTCTGAGGAATTAAGTAAGCTAGTTGAGAATTTAGGTGGTGTCGCTTTAGTGCGCCCAGCGCAGGGTACTGTGTTTCTTGATGATTCAAATGTGGAAAAAGAAATCCAAGCATTGGTGGATGGGAACTTTGATTGGCTTATTTTCACGACAGGCTTAGGGACAGACAAACTTTATCAAACGGCTGTGAATATCGGCTTAGGTGAAAAATTTATTGAAGCCTTAAGCAAATCAAAGGTGGCAGCAAGAGGATATAAAACGGTTAATGTATTAAAGAAGCTAGGAATTATACCTGTTGTAAGAGATGATGATGGGAGCACAGCTGGGCTAGTAAGAGAATTAAATGCCCACCGTTTAACGGGCTTACGAGTTGCTCTTCAGCTACATGGTGATCCAGCTCCAGTATTGATTGACTGGCTAGAGGAACAAGGTGCTGGATATAGAGAAATCTTACCGTATAAGCATATTCCGCCTAAACCTGAAGTGATGGAGCAACTAGTTGGTGAAATTTTAAAAGGTGAGGTTGATGCAGTAAACTTCACTAGCACACCACAAGCGCGTTTTTTAATGGCACATGCTAAGGAAAAGGGTGTAGAGAAGGAAGTATTACACGCCTTTGCAACAAATGTTATTGCTGTTTCAGTTGGGAAAGTTACTGCCCAAGCATTGCGAGAAGTTGGCATTACTCGAATGGTTGTACCAGAAGAGGAGCGAATGGGTAGTGCGATCATAGCGCTAGTTCATTATTATCAGGAGTTACAAGCGAACAAACCTGAATAGTACGATTGTGGGGATAGTAATGAGGTTGACTCAGGCAGGGGCTAGGATACTGTTTGAGTGAGCCTCTTTTTTTGATGTTAACAGTTTTTTATATAAAATTGTGAAATTCGCAAAAGAGCATTTCCTGAAGTTAAAAGAAGGATATGAAGGTTAATTCCTTTTGTTAGCGCTTTAATTTTACTATAATATACTTGTTCAAGGCGTTATAAAAAAGCTACATAATTAGGGATGGTGGAGAACATGAATTATCGTCAACTAGGAGATACAGAGTTAAAGATCAGTGAATTAAGCTTTGGCACATGGGCAATTGGTGGCTCTTGGGGGAAATCTGATGACCAGGAAGCGTTAAAGGGATTAGAGCATGCGATGGATGCAGGGGTCAACTTCTTTGATACTGCAGATGTCTATGGCGATGGCCACAGTGAAGAGTTATTGGCAAAAGCGACAAAGGGAAAGGAAGACAAAATTCACATTGCGACAAAGTTTTGCCGTGCAGGTGATATTTTTGATCCAGAAACCTATTCTGAAAAGTCTATAACTGAGTATTGTGAAGCAAGTTTAAAAAGACTTCAACGTGAAGCGATTGATCTATATCAAATTCACTGTCCACCAATGGAAATCCTTAAAAGTGGCAGTGTCTTTAATGTGCTAGATAAGCTGCAACAACAAGGGAAAATCCGCCACTATGGTGTGAGTGTTGAAACGGTGGAAGAGGGTTTACTTTGTTTGGAGCAAGAGAATGTAAAAGCGCTGCAAGTTATTTTTAATATCTTCCGCCAAAAGGCAGTTACTGAATTACTTCCACAAGCAAAAGAAAAAGGTGTTGGTCTTTTAGCACGAGTTCCTTTAGCAAGTGGATTGTTAACGGGTAAATTTACAAAACAAGCAACATTTGAGGCAGATGACCATCGTAGCTTCAATAAAGATGGTGAGCACTTCAATGTAGGTGAAACGTTTGCGGGTGTAGAGTTTTCAAAAGGAGTCGAGTTAAGTGAACAACTTAGCTGGATCGCTGATGGACGTGGAAATATGACAAGAGCAGCATTGCGTTGGATTCTTGACCATGAGGAAATTACCACTGTTATACCTGGATTTAAAACAGTTAAACAAGTTGAAGATAATCTGCAAGCAACTGAGGTTCAATCATTTAGTGAAGCAGAATTAAAACAACTATCAACATTTTATCAACAGGAAATCCATCCGAATATTCGCGGTGTCTACTAAAAAGAATGAGAGTTAAAGCTTTTCTATAGCTTTAACTCTTTTTTTAAACAGTTAGAAAGTATAAAAGTTTGTACCTAGTTTTGGTGTCTAGCTCCAGCGCCTAGCCCCTCTAGGGTCTAGCCAATTTGGAATTGAAGGCAAAGAACGCCTTCTATTCCAAATCGTCTTATTGCCCGAGGCTGGTCAAGGCGCTTGCGCTTTTCTTAGTGAGTCTCCTTCAAATTGAACTTTGTCACTTCTTTTCGATGTAAGACCAATTTATAACATACAATGACAATAATCATAAATATAGCTGTATAGAAATATAGCTGGCCATAACCAAGCTGTGTAGCAACAATGCCTAGGATGTATGAGCCTGCAGCAATTCCTGTATCGAAGAGTGTGAAAAATGTTGCTGTAGCATGCCCGCTTCTATTACGATCAGTTGCTTGAATGGCAAGTGTTTGCAAGGAAGGTACGACGGTTCCATAACCAAGTCCAATGAATGCACCTGATAACAGCAGCATGAACGAAGTTTGAGTCAAACTTAATAGAACCAATCCGATCAGGAATAATCCGAGTGCTGGATAGATAACAATATGGGGACCTTTTGAATCAAATAAACGGCCACTAAAAGGACGAGCAACTAGCATGACAACAGCAAAGACTACGAAGAAAAAGCTAGCCGCATCTAATAAATTGAGCTCTTGTGCATAAATGGATAAAAATGACAGTACGCTTGAATAAGCAACTGCAACTAAACTACCGATAAAAGCAATTGGTAATGCCTTTCGATCAATTAGGTCGGAAAACTGTAACTTTTTCTTGCTCTTCGTTTCTTTTGAAGCTGCTTCATTTATTTTACTTGAAGCAGTAAACAGTACTCCTGCTGTAATTAATAAAGCAAATACAAGAAAGAGAATAGTAAATGATGCAACTTGTATTAGAGTTAGTGCAATTAGTGGACCAAAAACAACAGCGAGGTTCGTCGACATCACGAAGTATCCAAGACCTTCTCCACGCCTTTTTATTGGAACGAGATCTGCTGCTATCCCACCGGTTGCTGTCGTAGCAATACTAAACCAAATTCCTTGAAAGAATCGCAGTGCTAGTAATAACGTATAGTTTTCAATCAAAAGGTACATAAACGAGCATATTGTAAAAAGAATAAGACTTATCATTAACATTCTTTTTTTGCCAAAATCCTCTAATAACTTCCCTGAAAATGGTCGAACGATGATGGCGGAAAGAAGGAAGATCGTTACGATAAGACCTGCATCTATCTCAGAACGATGTAGTTCATCGACTACATATATTGGTAAGGAGGTTAATAAGCCGTAAAAGGCAATAAAGATAAAAAAGTTACTCAAGGAAATACTGATAAAGCTTTTGGTCCAAATTGGTTGTTTGCTTTCATTGTTCATTCGAATTTATTCCTCCTCTTCAAGTGATGTTGTACCTAGTTTGTTTAATAAGTGGAAGAAGTAATCCTTTTCTTCGTTTGATAAACTTTTGACCATCCTCTGTTCAAAGGATTTAACTTCATCTTCAACAGCTGGTAAATGTTGAATGGCTTTATCTGTCAGTGATACAAGACGTTCACGTTTATCGCTACCCTGTGTTCGTTTTACCCAACCACTTTCCTCGAGCTTCACCAAGGTTCGCGTAACTGTAGGTGCTTCAACTACTAAATAACGCCAAATATCACTCTGTGTCATTGGTCCATTAATCTTTAGGCAATAAAGAATCGACCACTGGGAACTATATAAATCGTGTTTTTGCAACTGTTCATTTAGTTCTTTTGTCATGAAGCGAGTTTTCCGATAAAGTGTGTGGAATAGCTTGTTTGTGTTTTCCATCTGATGTCACCTCATTTTATTTACTTAGGTAAGTATCGTTTATGTACCTAATGATGGAAGTTCAGCTTTATTTGCCTAAGTAAGTGATTAATATTTACCTAGGTAAATATATTGCTTAATAAGCATATCAGAAATTAAAAATTTGTAAAGGGAACAGAATACAGTAGAGCAGAAAAAACCTTGGCAAGAGGGAGCCAAGGTTAGGTAAAACGAGCTATATTAAATCTTTACAGTATCGCTTTTTAAATTCCATGATTTCTTCCAAGAGTAGCTTGCTAGTAGCAAAATAACAAATGCTAGCAAGGCTATGACAGAAAAGGTAATAAATCCAGAAGCGTAAGAGCCTGTCAGTTCTTTTAATGTACCTAAAATGTTTGGTAAGAAGAAGCCGCCAATACCGCCTGCAGCGCCAACGATTCCTGTGATCATCCCAATTTCCTTTTGGAAACGCTGTGGGACTAATTGGAATACTGCACCATTTCCCATACCTAAACACATCATACCGACAAATAATAGAGCAGTAATTGCGAATAACGGAGGTAGTTGACTAACGCCAACCATACAAATGGCAACCCCAATAAAGAGGAAAGATAAAACCTTCACACCGCCAACTCTGTCAGCGATTAAACCACCTACAGGTCGGAAGAAGCTTCCTGCTGCAACGCAAAGGGTAACAAAATCTCCTGCTTGGACATTTGATAATTGATATTCATCAACAAAAAACATACTCAAAAAGCTTGATAGACCGACAAAGCCGCCAAATGTCACACTATAAAGTAAACAGAAAAACCATGTATCTTTATAAGCAAATACTTTGAAATAGTTTGCTAATGGCTGTGGTGCTGGTTGTGTTGGTGCATCCTTCGCTAAAACAACAAATATCACAAATGTTATAAGAAGTGGAATAATGGCAATTCCCATCGTTACATGCCAGCCGAAGTTTTCAGCTAACCGAGGGCCAAATAATGTTGCTAGTAAGGTACCACTGTTTCCTGCACCAGCAATTCCCATTGCTAAGCCTTGGAGGTGTGGAGGATACCATCTGCTTGCCATTGGTAAAGAAACGGCGAAGCTTGCACCAGCAACCCCTAATAAAATCCCAATCATATATAACTCAGGTAGTGTGTTACCAGCTATTAACCCCCAAAGTAAAGGGATCGTGGTAATGCTCATTCCTAAAATAGCTGTTTTCTTAGGTCCAATTCGGTCTGTTAATATCCCTAATACAATTCGGAAGAAGGAACCGGCTAAAATCGGAACTGCAACAATAAGCCCTTTTTGGGATGGTGATAAACCAAAATCTTGAGTGATGAAAACACCGAGGGCGCCAAGAATAACCCAAATCATAAAGCTAACATCAAAATACAAAAAGGAAGAAAAAAGAGTTTTCGGGTGACCGCTTGTTTTTAATTCAGATAATTTCATATGTGTTACTCCTTTCAATAGTTGAACTAGTTATTTGAATTTTCAGTCCTGTTGTTCATGAGGTCATTATAATGTGGGGGAAAATAGTATAAAAGTTATTTGTAAGCAAATATAACATGGAATTATTTTTTGTGAAGAATATATAAAGATGAAAAATAGCTGTGATGAAGTTGCTGAGTAAAAGTGAGATTCTGTGTTAGGAAATGTGACAACAATAATTTGTTGAGAGGAATTATATGAAATAATGAAACCATTAGATGAGGTCAGACCATTGATGCTGGAGGGTTAAGATGAAGCAAAAATTGGTAGTTATCGGAAATGGAATGGCGGGTGTCCGCTGTGTTGAAGAGATTTTAAAGCATAATTCTCATGATTTCGATATTTCGATCATTGGGAGTGAACCACACCTTAATTATAATCGGATTTTATTGTCCTCTGTCTTACAAGGAGAGGCAACATTTCAAGATATAACGATTAATGATTTCGAATGGTATGAACAGAATCGAATAAACCTTTTTTCTGGTGAAGCAGCTATTAAAATAGATTCACATAAAAAAGAGATCACTACAGATCAAAATCGCTTATTACCGTATGACAAATTAATTATCGCAACTGGATCGTCACCTTTTGTTCTTCCTGTACCAGGAGTTGAGAAAAATGGAGTTGTTACATTTCGAACAATAGAGGATTGTAAAGCAATTATTGGGACGTCTGATAAGGCCAAAAAAGCTGTCGTTATTGGTGGAGGAGTATTAGGGCTAGAGGCAGCTAGAGGTCTTTTGAATCTTGGTTTAGATGTAAAAGTCGTACACAATACAGATTACTTAATGCAACGTCAACTTGATGTTACTGCGTCAAACATGCTAAGAGAAAAATTAGAGCAACAAGGTATTGGATTTCTTTTAGGTAAGGTAACACAAGAAATCGTTGGTGAAAACAAAGTAGAGGGACTCCTATTTACTGATGGATCTTCAATAGAGGCTGATTTGGTTGTGATGGCTGTTGGTGTTATACCAAATATTGAGATGGCAAAAACCAGCGGAATTCATACGGAACGCGGAATTGTTGTCAATGACTTTATGGAAACCAGTATTTCAGATATTTATGCAGTTGGAGAGTGTGTCCAACATAATGGAATAGTCTATGGATTAGTCAAACCACTATATGAACAAGGCCAAGTACTGGCAAAGCATATATGCGGTCTAGCTGAACAAGGTTATAAGGGCTCAATCTTATCAACTAGCTTAAAGGTTCCTGGTATTGACCTCTTTTCCGTAGGAGAATTTGATGAGGATGATACGACTAAGACGTTAAAGATGCTAAATGAAATGGATGAAGTATATAAAAAAATCGTCGTCCGTGGAGATATAATTGTTGGCGCTGTGTTATTTGGAGATACAAACGATCAATCAAAACTATTAGATTTAATTGTGAAAAGAAAGCATGTTAGTGATGAAGAAAAACGAAAGATCCTCGATTCATCGAATAAGGATGCATCTTCAATAAAATCAATGAAAGCAAGTGAGATCATTTGTAATTGTAATGGTGTATCTAAAGGAACAATTATCGAGGCTGTTCAGCAGAAAGGATTAACATCAGTTGAACAAGTGAAACAGTGTACAAAGGCGTCTGGCTCATGTGGTGGTTGCAAATCACTTGTCTCAGATTTGCTTGCTTATATTCATAGTGATGAGTGTGAGGAAACCTTTCAGCAAAAGTCACTATGTGCTTGTACATCGTTAACAGAGGATGAGGTTGTATTGCAAATTCAACAACGAAATCTATCTTCATTACAAGATGTGTTTGCTGAGCTTGGTTGGAAAACGAAGAGTGGCTGTTCAAGTTGTGCTCCAGCTATTAGTTATTATTTAGCGATGATATACCCAGATACTGATGTTCTGAATGAAACATTCTCTGTTAATGAGAATATTGGGGCCTATCTAGAAAAGGATGGCACGTATTCTGTCGTTCCGCAAATGTATGGAGGGATGACAAACGCAGCAGAGTTTCGCAGGCTTGCTAGTATTATCGAAAAATATAAGATAACTAATGTTGGTATAACAGCTGAACAAAGAATTCAACTAAAAGGTATTGAAAAGGAACATATTCAAGCAGTTTGTTCAGAACTAAATATGCAATTAAGTCCAGTGCGTACTAATACGATTCGTCATGTAAATACTTGTTTTGGTGAACAAATATGTCAGTGTGAAAACAAACACGCCTTACAATTAGCGATTGAATTGGAAAAGGAAATGGAGTATTTATTAACACCTCATAGAGTCGTATTGGGTATATCAGCCTGTAAGCATAGAGAAATAGATATGATAACAAAGGATATTAGTATAATTGGAGTCAACAGTGGATGGGAAATCTACGTGGGTGGAAGTAGCAATCCTAGCTTTAAGCAAGGAGAATTATTTACTGTAACCAGCAATAGTCAGGAAGCAAAACAGTTAATATGTGGATTTGTCCAATATTACAGAGAAACTGCGAACTACCTTGAGCAAATCGGTGAATGGAGCGAAAGAGTAGGCTTGATTCATATAAGGGAAGTACTATTCGAAGATTCATTACGCGACCAGTTAATTGAACGCCTTGAGGCAGAAGTGCTCCCATTTGTAGGGAAATCTGTTTAAATAGATCAAAATCATAAATTATTAGAATAAAGGATGATGTGCCTTGACCGAGTTATTATTAAAATATTTCCGGACAAAGCAACAAGAAGTACAATCAGAAAAAGTATATGAAACGCAATGTCCGTTTTGTAGTATGCAATGTAAGATGCAATTAATTGAACAATCAATAGTCTCAAGAAAAAAGTATACAACGGTAGGAAAAGACAACCCTACATCTGAAGGTCGATTGTGTATTAAAGGAATGAATGCCCATCAACATCCTTTTCATCAAGATCGCATTACTACTCCTTTATTAAAAGTGAATGGGGAATTTGTTCGAATTTCATGGCAGGAAGCATTAACCCATATTAAAGAGCAATTTACTGAAATCCAAGCGGTCGATGGACTAGATGCATTATCTGTGTATGGCAGTGCCTCTATTACAAATGAAGAAGCATACTTGCTCGGTAAATTCGCCAGAGTCGCATTAAAAACGCGTTATATTGATTACAATGGTCGATTGTGTATGTCTGCAGCAGCAACTGCTGCAAATCAAACCTTTGGTCTCGACCGCGGATTAACAAATGCGTTAACAGAAGTGCCGTTAACACGAGTGATTATTTTAGCTGGAACAAATATTGCCGAATGTCAGCCAACAATTATGCCTTATTTTGAAAAGGCTAAAGAAAATGGTGCCTATATTATTGCGATTGACCCACGTGAAACGGGAACAACGCAAATTGCTGATTTGCACCTAAAGGTGAAACCAGGTATGGATGCTGCCTTGGCTAATGGGTTATTGAAGGTTATTATTGAAGAAAATTTGCTTGATGAGCAATTTATCGAGGAAAGAGCGACAGGATTTGAGGAAGTAAGGGAATATGTAACGTCTTTATCCTTAGACGAACTCTCAGAAATGACTGGCGTTCCGAGTGAACAAATCAGGGTAGCGGCGATTAAATTTGCTAGTGAAGAATCTGGCATGCTTTTTACAGCAAGAGGGGTAGAACAGCAAATTGATGGAACTGCAGCTGTAAGGAATTTACTGAATATTTTGATCTCAACGGGAAAAATAGGTAAACCATACTCTGGCTATGGCGCAATTACTGGGCAAGGAAATGGACAAGGGGCACGCGAGCATGGACAAAAAGCAGACCAATTACCAGGCTATCGATTAATAGAAAATGAAGAACACCGAGCATATATTTCGAGTATTTGGGGTGTTGATAAGGAAGAGCTACCTAGAAAAGGTGTTTCAGCCTTTGAGATGTTTAAAAAGATTGATGACGGCGAAATAACAGGGATGTTTCTTATGTGCTCAAATCCAGTCGTGTCCAACCCAAATGCACATTTTGTAAAGGCTGCTTTAAAAAAGTTAAAGTTTTTAGTTGCTGTTGATATGTTTATTTCTGAGACAGCCAAGCTGGCTGATCTTATCTTACCAGCATCTTCCTACTTAGAAGATGAAGGAACAATGACTAATTTAGAAGGAAGAGTCACCCTCAGAGAAGCGAGCCGTCCATGTCCTGGGGAAGTAAAACATGACTGGGAAATTATTTGCGAGATTGCTAAAGTTCTTGGCAAAGAGGAGTATTTTCCATATAAAAATGCAGAGGATATTTTTAATGAATTAAGATTAGCTAGTAGAGGTGGGACTGCTGATTATTACGGGATAACCTATGAACGTATAAGAAAAGAAAAAGGCATTCTCTGGCCTTGTCCTGAGTTAGATCATCAAGGTACTACACGGCTCTTTGAAGAATCATTTGCCCATCCAGATGGGAAAGCAAAGATGATCGCTGTACCAAATATACCAGACGTGCCTAAGGAAAAACCGAGTGAAGAGTTCCCGTTGTATTTAACAACAGGAAGAGTGATGTCACATTATTTAACAGGAGTACAAACAAGGAAAAGTGCTGCACTTGCAGCAAGGAACTTTGAATCCTATCTTGAAATCCACCCAGAGACGGCGAAAAAGTATAACATCGACAATAATCGCTTAGTATCTGTTGCCTCTAAGCGAGGAAAGATTGTAGTAAGAAGTAGATGGTCAGATAAAATAAGGCAAGATACTGTGTTTGTTCCATTTCATTGGGCAGATAGTCAAAATGTAAACCTGTTAGTTGGTGAAGAATTAGACCCATCATGTAAAATGCCAGGTTTTAAAGTAAGTGCTGTAAATGTAACACCAGTTTAGAATACAAAGAGTAAGAGTAAGAGTAAGAGTAAGAGGTGCAAAAATGCACCTCTTATTTTCGTTCTTAAGTATTAAAGAAGATAAGTACGGGATACATGCCTGTTTATTAGATCCGATAGGTCTCGCGTTTATGCGGGATTTTTGTCGTTATTAGTCGAATGGTCGATATCTTGATGAATTCGGTTGAGATATCACTGATTTCGGACAATAAAGTAGCAAAAGTGGTCGATAAAACAAGCGAGCCCGACAATATAACGTGAAATGTTGACAATAAGCCATATTTCATTTAGTAAGATGGATAACTCGAAGGCGCGATTTCAAAGGGGTGATTATGTCACAAAATAAAACAATGTCAGAAAACCTAACATGTATGTAAAATCTTTTATTTCACCGTGATATAGTAGAGGAAACTTTCCAAGGGGAGGAAAATCAGGTGGAAAAAAAGAAACTAGTTCTAATAGGGAATGGAATGGCCGGTGTAAGAGCGATTGAAGAAATTTTAAAGGTCTCGAAGGATTTATTCGATATAACAATCTTTGGGAGTGAACCACATCCTAACTATAATAGAATCCTTTTATCAAAGGTATTACAGGGTGATACCAAGGTAAAAGATATTACGCTAAATGACTGGGAATGGTATGAAGAAAATAATATTACCCTCTTTACAGGTGAAACAGTAACGAAAATTAATCCAGAGATGATGGCAGTCGTATCAGATAAAGGTAGAGTTGTACCATATGATGAGTTAATTATCGCAACTGGATCTGTACCATTTATCCTTCCACTACCCGGTGCTGATAAGCAAGGTGTTACAGCATTCCGTGATATTAAAGATACCGACATTATGCTGGAGGCATCTAAAAATTATAAAAAAGCCGCAGTTATAGGCGGAGGATTACTTGGATTAGAGGCAGCACGTGGCTTATTAAACTTAGGGATGGATGTCTCTGTTATTCATATCGCTCCAACATTAATGGAACGCCAGTTAGATGAAACAGCTGGACGCCTTTTACAAAAAGAACTTGAAAAACAAGGAATGAAATTTTTATTAGAAGCACAAACACAAGAAATTTACGGGACAGATCGAGTAGAAGGATTGAAATTTAAGGATGGAACTCAGCTTGAAGCAGACTTAGTTGTTATGGCGGTTGGGATTAAGCCTAATATCGAGTTAGCTAAGGAAAGTGGGATAGCTGTTAATAGAGGAATCATCGTAAATGACTTTTTACAAACAGATCTTCCACATGTTTATTCTGTTGGAGAATGTGCCGAGCATAATGGAATTCCATATGGTCTAGTTGCTCCTTTATATGAGCAAGCCAAAGTACTAGCTAGTCATATTTGTGGTCAAGAAGCAGCACCATATCAGGGTTCTGTATTATCCACTCAATTAAAAGTTTCTGGTGTTGAAGTATTTTCAGCAGGTGACTTTATGGATGGAGAAGACAAAAAGTCTCTAAAAGTATTCGATGAACAAGATGGAATTTATAAAAAGATCGTATTAAAAGGAAATAAAATTGTCGGAGCCGTATTATTTGGGGATAGCAAAGAAGGAAATCGCCTGTTTTCAATGATTAAAAAAGAGGCTGACATTTCAGATACAGAAAAGATCACAATTTTGCAGCCGATAGGAGAGGAAGCTGGAGCTAGCTTAGTTGCTACAATGAGTGCTGATGAAATCATCTGTGGGTGTAACGGGGTTTCAAAGGGTGCAATCGTTCAAGCGATTCAGGAAAAAGGCTGTACTTCTGTTGACGCAATTAAAGCATGTACTAGTGCTTCTCGATCTTGTGGAGGATGTAAACCACTAGTTGCAGATGTCTTGCAGCTTACCCTTGGATCTGAATTCGATGCTTCCGCACAAAAAGAGGCAATTTGTGGATGTACGACATTATCTCGAGAAGAAATTGTCGATGGTATTAAAGAGAAAGGTCTAACACATATAAGAGAAGTCATGAATGTTCTCGGATGGGAATCTGAAGAAGGCTGTTCAAAATGTCGTCCAGCAGTTAACTATTATTTAGGAATGGTAAATCCAACAAAATATGAAGATGAAAGAGAATCACGTTTTGTTAATGAGCGTATGCATGCGAATATTCAAAAAGATGGAACATACTCAGTTGTCCCAAGAATGTACGGTGGTGTTACAAATGCAAATGAATTACGTCGTATTGCAGATGTTGTTGAAAAATATGAAATTCCATTAGTAAAAGTAACCGGTGGACAACGTATTGACCTGTTTGGTGTTAAAAAAGATGATCTACCAAAGGTATGGCAGGATTTAGATATGAATTCAGGCTATGCATATGGAAAATCACTGCGTACAGTGAAAACATGTGTTGGTGAAACATTCTGTCGCTTTGGCACACAGGATTCAATGGGCTTAGGAATTGACCTTGAAAAGAAATTTGAAGGATTACAAACTCCTCACAAAGTAAAAATGGCTGTATCTGCTTGTCCTAGAAGCTGTGCAGAATCAGGCTTTAAAGATATTGGATTCATTGGTATTGATGGTGGATGGGAAATCTACGTTGGTGGTAATGGTGGTACACACGTACGTGGAGGAGACTTATTATACAAAGTAAAAACAGATCAAGAAGCAATGGAAATTACCGGTGCTTATTTACAATATTATCGTGAAACAGCAAACTATTTAGAACGTACTTCAGCATGGATCGAACGTGTTGGCTTAGCTCATGTCCAATCCGTACTAGATGATAAGAACAAGCGTACAGAGTTAAATGCTCGTATGGATGAGGCGTTATCTGTTTATAAAGATCCTTGGAAAGAGATTATTGAGAGCAAGAAAACAACGAAGGAACTATTTGAAACAGTAGGCATTTCTTAATCTTGTGAACTGTTAGAAAAGAGGCGTTCTTTTATCAAGGTATACACATAAAAAACAGAATATTTCGTCAAGGAGGAAGATGGGCATGAAGGAAATGACAAAAACAAAGGTGTACGTTGGTCCCCTTTTAGAATTACCAGAACGAGTTGGAAAAACTGTTCAATTAGAAAAGGATAAGGAAGTTGCTGTTTTTAAACTTTCTAATGGAACAGTCAAAGCTGTGGAAAATAAATGTCCTCATAAAGGCGGAGTCTTGAGTGAAGGAATTGTTAGTGGAGAGCATGTATTTTGTCCGATGCATGACTGGAAGATCTGCCTAGAAGACGGTAAGGTTCAAGCACCAGACTTTGGCTGTGTCAAAAAATATGAAACGCTAATCGAAGAGGGAGATGTGTTCCTCTTAATTTAACCAAATAGGGGAGAAAACAAAAGTAAAGTAGCTAAAGGGTTCTTATACCATTTAAGAGAGTGTCCTCCCTTACTTTGAGTACAACAAAGTGCGTGAATAATTAAACAAAATGTTAAGGGAGGAATTTAGAAAATGCAGATGGGTAAGGTGTATTTAGTTGGAGCTGGTCCTGGAGATAGTGAATTAATAACCGTAAAAGGGATGGAAGCAATTAAGAAGGCCGAGGTTATACTTTACGATCGCTTAGTTAACCCAAGACTACTTGATTATGCAAAAGCAGACTGTGAATTGATCTATTGTGGGAAGCTTCCTAACCGACATTTTATGAAGCAGGAGGAGATAAATCGGACATTGCTTGAAAAGGCATTGGCTGGTTTTACAGTTGTAAGGTTAAAAGGTGGAGATCCTAGCGTCTTTGGAAGAGTTGGTGAGGAAGCTGAAGTTTTAGCCGAGCAGAATGTAGCCTATGAAATTGTACCCGGGATAACCTCGGGTATTGCAGCTCCTCTTTATGCAGGAATTCCTGTTACACATCGCGATTACGCTGGCTCCTTTGCAATGGTGACAGCACATGATAAATCAAAAAATGGTAAACCTGATATTGATTGGGAAGGGCTTGCTAGAGGTGTCCAAACGATTGCGTTTTATATGGGGGTTTCAAATTTAGAGCATATATGTGAAAATTTAATTTTCCACGGGAAAGCACCAGATACCCCTGTTATCGTGATTCGCTGGGGAACTTGGAGTAGACAGGAAAGTGTAGTAGGTACACTTTCTTCGATTGTTGAAAAGGTCCGGGAAGGAAATATTGAAAACCCGGCTATTACTTTAGTTGGTGATATTGTTGCAACTCGGGAAAAAATAAAATGGTTTGAGAAAAAACCGTTATTTGGCCAACAACTTCTCTATGTTCGTGGATGTGCTGAAGAAGAGAGTTTCGCACATGAGTATTTGAATCAAGGAGCAGACGTAATTGAATTCCCTAAGTGGGAAGTAAATAAAGGCTCTTTAGATGTTAAGGTTAGAAAAAAATTACCAGCTTATAAAAGAATGCTTTTTATGTCAACAGAAGCGGCAACGAATTTTTTTAAGCTCTTAAAAAGCTATAAAATAGATATTCGACAATTACAAGCAAGACTTTTTTGTAAGCAATCATCAACAATTAAGCTCCTAGAAGATAAAGGATTCCTTTCAGGATTAGCAGATGAGTTAGATAGTGAAGGAAGCTTATTAATAATTGGATCAAATGATCACAGTGAAAAGAATTGGAAGCTTGATTACAAATATGGGGAACATGATTATGCTGGTGTTTATCAAGCATCAATTGATAAAAGGTACGAATCGATTATTAGGAGGTCAATTGAAGATGCTTCAATCTCAGCAATTCTCTTTTCCACTAGTGATTCAGTTCACACTTTTATGAAGCAAGCTGCACATTATGGCGTAGCACTTCAGTCATTTGCACAAACTACTGACATCATCTGCTTAAATAAACAAGCGTGGTTGACTGCTACTAATTATGGTCTTAACCCAAGGATGCAGGATGAAAATAATAAATTATATGTAGAAGACTTTTCACAGAATAGCAAAAATTTAATTGTTTCATCAAAAACGTACTAAAAAGGCTGAATCAATAAGATGCTCAGGCTTCAAAAGAGCAGGTCTTATTGATTCAGCTTTTATTTTTTTAAAACTATGTTTTATGCTTGATGAAGTAAGGGTAATTGTATAAATTTGCAAAAAATCCATATCCTTCCCTTGTATAATTACAATAAGGTTGTGGGATAATCTATTTCTGTAGGAAGGAAAGAAATCGGACTTGGATTTATAAGCAAAAAATGATTTTAAAATAAATGAAATAGTATGTTTTTGTTGACTCCGATTTTCCTTCGTCATATCATCAATATTCTATTTCTTCATAATCCTTTGGTTGAGGAACTGGTTGTTCTGGAAGTGTTATGTTGTATTCTGAAAGGGCTTCAGATTTCCTTTTGTATATTTTTCCGCTATAGGGGTTTTTGACATTTTGATTGTGGTTTGTTTTGTTCAAATTGATCATCTCCTTTTTGTAATGTTAGTTTTTAGTCTATCCAATATGGGTATTAACATGAAGAAATAAAAGCTTATTTTACCTGTTAAAAATTCACACATCAGTCACTTTATAACCTATTATTAGCACCTGGTAATAAAGTGTCATTGCTATTTGTCATTTAGCTTGGTACGATTAACCATGTTGCTGTTAATAGGATAAGGCTCTTTTCTAAGAGATTGTTGTTTTAAACTCAAATCAACCACACGAACTACTTGGTAAATAGCAACAAAGTTTATGAAAAAAGCCTAAGATAAAGACCGGGAAAGATTATTAATAATAACTTTCTAATCCAGATGTGGTCGATTTTTGACACTAACATTAACGTTGATTATGGAAGGAGTAATGTTATGAAAGAACTTCATTCATTTGCATGGTATGCCGCGCGTATATCTCCCAAATTACCGAAAAAGGCATTTAAGCCTGTTCCTGGACGCCTCTGGGGAGGATTAGCCTATCTGCTAATTGTCATAGCAGGGTTTTTAACAATTGGTTTATTTTCTTTAAATCCGTTTATTTACTTAGCTATTGCAATAGTACTTGGTACTAGTTTTGCAGCAATGGGATTTCTTGGGCATGAAATTTTACATGGTACTGTTGTTAGAAAACCGTGGCTACGAGATTTATTAGGTGCTATTGCGTTTTGGCCATTAAGCACTGGACCAAGACTCTGGAGAAAGTGGCATAACTTAACACATCACGTGCATACACAGAAAGAGGATCATGATCCTGATTCATGGCCAACACTAGAAAGGCTTTCTAAAACGAAAATTTTAAGTTGGATCTATCGCTTACCACAGGGATTTCGAGCATTTGTAAGCTTTTGTTCATTAACTGTGATGTTTTCATTACATTCAGCTAAAATGTTTACTGCTTATATAAAAGAATTTAATCCGAAGCATCAGCCTTCAGTGTGGATGCAATTCATCTTACCATGGGTATTTTGGATCTCCCTATTGTTCATTATGGGGCCATTTAAATGGTTTTTTGCTTTCTTATTGCCTTTATTTATTGCGAATGCAATTGTTATGGGATATATCTCAACAAACCACCGTTTGAACCCAATTACTGAGGTGAATGATCCGTTAGCAAATAGCTTAACGGTAACTGTCCCAAAATGGGTTGATGTCTTACACTTTAATTTTTCATATCATACAGAGCATCATCTTTTTCCAGGGATGAGCTCAAAGTATTACCCATTAGTAAAGGAACATATTAAAAGTATGTGGCCTGAGCGCTATCATGAAATGCCTATAGGAAAAGCGTTAGTAGCACTCTGGAAAACACCGCGTATTTATTATGAAGGAAATAAACTAATAGATCCTAGACAAGGACATGTATATGAAACGTTAGGTCATGGACTAGATATTTCAAATATAACGTTTAACAAGCTTGATAAGGAAGATACATTAGTTAGAATCATTAAGAAATCAAAGGCGAAAATTGGTAAAGTTGTTAAAGAGGAATAAGAAAAGCGCAAGCGCCTTAATCAGCCTAGGGCAATAAGACGCAAATGAATAGTAGACGTTCTTTGTCTTCAATTCATTTGTGGCTTAGATCCAAGAGGGGCTAGACGCTGGAGCTAGACATCAAAACTAAGTACAAAATTTTAAACTTTCTTAACTGTTAAAAAGGGGTCAGACATATGTCTGACCCTTAATTAATGCAAATCTACCTTTTTTAATGGTTTTTTAGCTGGTCCTTCAAGAACATCACCAGAAACTGAAAATCTAGAGCCATGACATGGGCAATCCCAAGAGCGGTCACCGCTATTCCACTCTACTTCACAGCCCATATGAGTACAGGTTGTGTCAACAAGATTTATATTCCCCTCTTTATCCTTATAACAGCCGGCGCGTTTTCCGTTTACAACGACAACAGAACCTTCATCATTTGCAATATCTTCAATTCGCTTATCCGCAATATCGATTTTCCCCTCAATTAAATGTCCTGCTACATCTAAGTTTTGCATGAGAAACTTTTTGATGCTTGGATCTGCATAAAAGCGTGATGGACTATATAATTCCTGATACGGGTTTTCCTTTTCTAAGACAAGATCACTAAGCAATTTTGCTGCAGCCGTTCCATTTGACATCCCCCACTTACGATACCCTGTTGCGACGAGAATATTTGGCTTTTTTGATGTGATTGGTCCAACATAAGGGACTTTGTCTAGGGTATAAAGATCTTGTGCAGACCAACGGTATTTGATTTCTTCAATTCCCAATACTCCCTCACCGAATTCTTCAAGTGCTTTATAGTGCTTATGGGTAGACGTACCTTGACCTGTTTTATGACCATCACCGCTTATTAAAACTAACTTTTCTCCATTCATCATCGGTGTGTAACGTAAAGATCGCGTAGGAGAATCAGCACTGTAGAACATACCACCAGGAAACTCCTGTTTTGTTTTGACTCCTAAAATATAGGATCGCTCTGCATGCAGCCTTGTAAAGTAAAAACCTTTTCCGTCAAAGAACGGAAAGTGAGAGCATGCAATTGCATATTTACAAGCAACTCGACGACCCTCGCGTGTAATAATCATTGGTTTTGGTGTTGTTTCATCAATATCAATTGCTGTTGTTTGTTCGTAAATTTCTCCGCCAGCATTTGTTATTTCATTCACAAGTGCTTTTAAATAACTTAAGGGGTGGAATTGAGCTTGGCTTTTCATAATAACTGCACCCTTTACATCTATTGGTAAAGGAATATCTTCTGAGAAATCACTATGTATTCCTAGCTTTTGATAAGCTTCGTATTCCTTCATAATTTTCCGCGCATATTCATCACTTATCGCATACATATAGGCATCTTCTGCTGATAAGTCACATTCTATTGCTAGGTCTTTAACAGTTTGTCTAACAAAGCTAAGTGCATCATTGTTTGCTTCATAATATTGTTTTGTTTTTTCTTCACCGATATGTTGGATGAATTCATCATAGATCAAACCATGCTGTGCTGTTATTTTCGCAGTAGTGTGTCCGGTCGTACCGTTTAGAATTTGGCTTGCTTCTAGGATGGCAACCTTCATCCCTTGCTTTGTTAACAAATAAGCAGTAGTTATCCCCGTAATCCCACCTCCAACAATTGCAACATCAACTTCCGTATCAATGGAAAGCGGTGAGAATGTAGGTAACTGTGTTGATTCCTTCCAGTATGGTTCTGGTTCATAAGGCATTTTTCCTTGTAGAAATTCTTCGGTCATTTGAAATCCTCCTTAATAACAATCATTTTCCATACAGATAATTTTTACCAAAGTCATTGAAATCATGTACCACGTATACAAAACGGTAAAGCTTAAGCTAAGCATGTTTAAGATGAAGGGGGAATATGAGTAGCGCTACTGTGGTGAAAAATGCTGACTGAATATAGCTGAATAGCGGGTTCTATCCCTTTTTTTAAGCCAGAATTGAAGGTAGTCTGATCTGGTCTAAGCCTCAAGTCTTAGATGAAAATAAAGCTAGCGCTCGTTATGAGGATTTTCAAAAGTAGGTAAGATAAGGACATAGAAACGAACACAAGTTGAAAGGAGGAAATGAGAAATGAAAAAATTTGGTTACTTACTTTTAGGCGGGGTGGCAGTGGTTGTATTGCTTTCAAATCTTGCCCCTATGATCGCATTAGGAATCAGCCTACTTATCATGTACTACGCATATAAAGGCTTTATCAAAACAAATTCAACATTTAATAAAGTTGTCTTAGCGATCATTGGTGTCATTGCATTATTTGCATCAGCATCTAACCTTCCAGCTATCTTAGGATTTGTTGCTGTTTATGTCCTATATATTGTCTTTAAAAAATGGAAAAACCCAGCAGCAGCTAAAAAAATGGAAGATAATGATCCATTCACAAACTTTGAAAAAGAATGGAATGATCTTAAAGGGAATTTGTAATAGAAATAACAACTTAAAAGGAGAGATAATAATGGCAAACATTTTTACTAGAATAAGGGATTCAATTTCAGCTGATCTTCATGAGGTAATCGATCAAAAGGAGCAAAAAAACCCAATATCTGTGCTTAATCATTATTTAAGACAATGTGAAAATGAAACGGATAAGGTACGTAAGCTTGTTGAACGACAATACCTATTAAAGGAAGAGTTTAATCGTGAATACAATGAGGCAGTGCATTTAGCTGAAAAGCGTAAGTATCAAGCTGAAATTGCTTCAAAAGCTGGAGAAGCAGAGCTTTATGAATTTGCTCTAAAGGAGCAAACTTATTACGAGGAACGAGTTGCGCGTTTAAATGAATCACGTGGGCAAACAAATCGTCAACTTGAGGAGCTTGAACAAAAATATGAAGAGATGAAGCATAAGCTAAAGGATATGCATATTAAACGTATGGAGCTTATGGGTAGAGAGAATATGGCTCGTGCCCACCACCGTATGAACAAAGTTGTAGATAACAACAGCTATTCGACAAAGGCATTCTCTCGATTTGAAGAAATGGAAAGCTATCTTGATCGTTTAGAGCATCAAGTAAATTCAGCTTACCATCGCAATACAATTGATGCACGAATTGCACAGCTTGAAAAACAACAGAAAAACCAAGAAACAAATACTATTTCATAATTAAAACATGGTATGCTAATAAGGCGTAGGTTTCTACGCCTTATTTATTGCTAAGGAAATTATAAAATTCTTGTACTGTGGATAAGCGCACGACATCCAGCTCCAGCGCCTAGCCCCTCTAGGGTCTAGCTAATTTAGAATTGAAGGCAAAGGACGCCTTCTATTCTAAATCATCTTATTGCCCGAGGCTCAAGGCGCTTGCGCTTTTGTTCAGCATAAACTAGGCATTGCAAGCTTAAGATATAAGTCAATTCATAATGGAAGGTAATTGCACCTTCTATTATGAATCGACTTATGTTTCTAATTACGCTATTTCATTGGAAGGAGGCTATCTCATGCTACGAAACATTAAATCAGATTACTTAAACTGGATCATTTTAATAGGGATTCTCCTCCTTCTATTAGAGGTCTTGTTTTTTAATGGAGGCTTAATTGTCACATTTGTTTTATCGATTGGCTTTATTTATTTAGGAAAGAAGTGGAAGCCTCGATTTGTGGGGAAGGCCTTCTTTTGGATTGGTTGGATTTGGCTTATAGGAACGGTGCTAAATATGATGACCTTTCGCTATTTTCTATGTGTCGTCCTTTTATATATAATCGTGCAATTTTTTCAATCACAAAAGCAGCCTAAAGTAATTAAGCCTGTTATTTTAGAGGGCAATTTTAAAGCAGAATCAGAACCTTATTTAAAGAGACAAAAGATCTTTGAAAATAAATTCTTTACGAGTCAGCAGACACCGGAGCATGTTTATGAATGGAATGATGTAAATATTCAGGTTGGCATTGGGAACACAGTTATTGATCTTAGTGATACCGTATTACCAAAAGGGGAAGCGATTATATCAATTCGAAATTTAGTCGGTAATGTTCAAATCCTTGTTCCGTATGAGGTTGAAGTTCATATCAATCATTCGATTATGGCTGGAACTGTAGCGATTTTTCAGGAGCAGGAGCAGCGAGTTATAAATGAGACCATTGTCTATGAAACTGCAGAATATGAGTCTGCCGAACAGAAAGTGAAGCTAATTACCGCAAGTATTACAGGTAAGCTTGAGGTGAGGCGAGTATGAGTATTATTCAAAGACAGATTCTGCTCGCTGCAATTTTTTCACTTGTGTTGTTTATTTTATTTTATGTTATGTTTTTTATTGCGTTTCCTTTGGAGAGCTGGAGTTCATTATGGGAGCGGAGGGTGATTGATTTGCCCTTTATCTATATTGTTCCAAGCATATGCCTTCTGTTGGGAGTATGTTACGGGTTAATATCAGGATATTTTTGGGAAAAACAACTTCTTACTGTTGAAACAGCAGTAAGGGAGCTTGAAAAGGGACGTACAATACCAGTTGAGCCACATGCAATTCCAGAAGTTCATGATATTTGGGTTAGAATTGAAAAGGTGCAAAAACATATATTTGAGCAAACTAAGCTTTCTCAGAAGCTAGCAAATGAAAAAGCAGAGGATCAGGAAAAGATAATTCAAGAAATGGTATCACAGGAAAGGAATCGATTAGCCCGCGAGCTTCATGATTCAGTCAGCCAACAGCTATTTGCTGCCTCTATGATGATGTCGGCTATTACTGAATCAAAGCCACTATCAGATGATAGAGAGTCAAAACAGTTGAAATTAATCGAGGAAACAATCCACCAATCACAACTTGAAATGAGGGCTCTACTGTTGCATTTACGTCCTGCTGCATTAAAGGGAAAGTCACTTCAGGAAGGTGTTCAGGAATTATTAGTAGAATTAATACAAAAGGTGACTATGAATATAAAGTGGAAGGTAGAGCCGATCCCACTGGATAAAGGGGTTGAAGATCATTTATTCAGGATTCTTCAAGAGTCAGTATCGAACACTCTTCGTCATGCAAAAGCAACAAGCCTTGATGTCCTGTTAATTAAGCGGGACGATTTTGTCATTATGCGAGTTACAGACGATGGCATTGGTTTCGAGATTGATGAAGGTAAAACGGGATCTTATGGCATGCAAAATATGCATGAACGAGCGGTTGAAATTGGTGGTACATTGAAAATTGTCAGCTTAAAAAACAAGGGAACAAGGTTAGAAGTAAAGGTTCCTGTATTGCAGATAGAGGGTGATGTGGAATGATAAAAGTGGTATTTGTTGATGATCATGAAATGGTAAGGATTGGGGTTTCTTCTTATTTATCTGCTCAGCCAGACATCGAAGTCATTGGTGAAGCTGATAATGGTAAGAAGGGTGTCGAGCTTTCGCTTAGCTTACGTCCAGATATTATTTTAATGGATTTAGTGATGAAGGAAATGGATGGAATCGAAGCGACAAAACAAATCATTGAGGCATGGCCTGAGGCGAAAATTATTATTGTCACAAGCTTTCTTGACGATGAAAAGGTATATCCAGCATTAGAGGCTGGAGCAACAAGCTATTTATTAAAAACGTCAAAGGCAAGTGAAATTGCGGGTGCTGTCCGCTCAACTTTTCATGGACAATCAATTCTTGAGCCTGAAGTAACGGGAAAGATGATGATGAAAATGCGCCAAAAAGATGTAACACATCCTCATGATCAATTAACATCCCGAGAAATGGAGATTCTTATGCTAATGACTGAGGGGAAATCGAATCAAGAAATTGCTGATGAATTGTTTATTGCCTTGAAAACAGCGAAAACGCATGTGAGCAACATATTAAGTAAGCTTGAGGTACAGGATCGTACACAAGCAGTCATCTATGCTTTTAAGCATTCACTAGTAAAATAGAAGTAAGTACTTAAAATCCGTTACATATATCAAAAGGCTATATCTTATATTTGGGGTGAGACAAACATGCATAGAAATCAAGAGTTATATCATTTTTTAATGGAGAATTCCAAGCAAATGACTGAGGATTGGTATAGTATGGTTGAAGATCAAGATGCTAGCTCGATCTATTCTACAAAAGATCCTAAGATCATCAATGCTTTAAAGGAACAGAACCAAGATTATTATCTTCATTTACACAAACTTTTTATTGAGGAAGAAAGTCAGTTTTTTAGTGAGTTTGAGAAGTGGTCTAAAGAGCTTGCAAGTGATCAAAAACACTTAAACACACCTGATCATTATGTTGTGAGAGAATTTATGAGAACCCAAGATGTATATACGAATTATATTAATAATTTCTATAAACAAAATATAGAAAAAGTTAGTGTTGATCAATTATTCTCTTGGCTTGACATCATTAGAAAAGTTTTTAATCTATCCATTTATATTTATATTGATGAGGCTCATAGAAACACGATGAAACAACTAGAAGCACAAAAACAAATGATTAACGAATTGAGTTCACCTGTTATTCGCTTGCAAAATAAAACGGCCTTACTTCCTTTAATTGGGGATATTGATACAGCACGAGCTAAATTAATTTTAGAAAATACATTAATCCAATGTGCTGAACTTAAAATTGAGCATCTATGTATTGATTTATCAGGTGTCGCGATTATTGATACAATGGTTGCCCATGAAATTTTTAATCTAATTAAAACACTAAAGCTGTTAGGTGTAGAATCAACATTATCTGGAATAAGACCAGAAATTGCCCAAACGGCTATCCAGTTAGGCCTTGATTTCGATGAAGTAAGAACGACTGCCTCACTAGCCAATGCGTTAGAGCAGATAAATACGTAACACTAGAAAATAATAATTATTTTAAATAATATCTTTTTGACCTAGTTTTCGTATCTAGCTTCAGCGCCTAGCCCCTCGAGGTCATAAGCCACTCATGAATTGAAGGTAAAGAACACCTTCTATTCATGAGCGTCTTATTTGCCCAAGGCTGGTCAAGGCGCTTCCGCTTTTAATTAGCCGCCCAATCCTCAATATCCCATACCTTTGTTACCCAATCCTCATAAAAATCAGGTTCATGACATACAAGGACAACTGTGCCTTTATATGCTTTAATGGCACGTTTTAATTCTTCTTTTGCTGTGACATCAAGGTGGTTTGTTGGTTCGTCAAATAACAGCCAGTTGCTTTCATTCATTTGCAATTTGCAGAGACGAACTTTTGCTTGTTCTCCACCACTTAACTGAGTTAATGGACGTGAAATATGTTCATTTTTCAGTCCACAACGTGCTAAAAGAGCTCTAACTTGATGCTGATCTAAATGTGGGAATGCGTTCCAAACATCATCAATCGGTGTGATGGAATCTGCTTTTACCTCTTGCTCAAAATAAGATGGGAACAGGAAGTCTCCACGATTAGTTGTTCCGCCTAATGGCTCGATTTTTCCGAGAATTGTTTTAAGTAAAGTCGACTTTCCAATTCCGTTACAGCCAACAATCGCAATTTTTTCGCCACGTTCAATTGTCATTGAAAGCTTTGGTAATAATGGTGTATCATAGCCAATTTCAAGATCCTTTGCTTCAAACACATAGCGACTACTACCTCTTGATTCCTTAAATTCAAATGTTGGTTTAATTGCTGTTTCAGGACGATCAATCCGTTCAATTCGATCTAATTGTTTCTGACGGCTTTTTGCACGACCTGTTGTTGAATAGCGTGCTTTATTTTTAGCAATAAAGTCTTCTTGCTTTTTAATGAATTCCTTTTGTTTTTCATAAGCATGAAGATGTTGATTTTTATTAATTTCTGCAAGCTCAAGGAACTTTTCATACGTAGCAGTATAACGTGTTAGCTTAGCGAACTCTAATTGAAAGATCACATTGGAGACACCGTTCATAAATTCAGTATCATGAGAGATTAATAGAAAGGCATGTGGGTAATCTCTTAAATAAGTGCTTAGCCAACGTATATGTTCAACGTCTAAGTAGTTTGTCGGCTCATCAAGTAATAAGACATCAGGCTGCTCAAGTAAAAGCTTGGCAAGTAATACCTTCGTACGTTGCCCACCACTTAATGCAGATACATCACGGTCAAGACCAATTGCATCAAGTCCTAAACCCCTAGCTGTTTCTTCAACCTTCATATCTAATAAATAAAAGCCACCAGCATCTAAACGATCCTGAATTTCAGCCATTTTCTCTAATAATTCCTCTAGTTCTTCAGGTGTAGCTGTTGCCATTTTGTCTGTAACAATATTTAATTCTTTCTCCTGCTCAAAAAGCGGAAGAAATGCATCGTTTAAAATATCACGAATTGTTTTTCCTTTTGTTAAAACTGTGTGCTGATCAAGATAGCCATAACGAACTCCAGGAGTCCATTCTACACGACCAGTGTCGTGAATTAGCTGCCCTGTAATAATATTCATTAAAGTAGATTTCCCTACTCCATTAGCTCCAACAAGACCTACTCGTTCACCTGCTAATAGGCGAAGCGATACATCCTTAAATAACGTACGGTCACCAAAACTGTGACTGAGATTATCGATCGAAAGTAAACTCATTTCTTTTTAACCCTCCAAGAGTAACAGTATCTTTGCTCATTCTACTATTTTCTTATTTAATATGCTACTGGTAAACGAATGAAACAATGGATAGTATTCTTACTAAAAAGTGATATCTTATGTCGTGTTCAATCAATCTAATTAGATTTCCAATACAATTACACATATAATAGAAGAAGGAAATAGGTTTTGAAAGGATGTTTATATGAGTAAAACGGTCGTTCTAGCAGAAAAGCCTTCAGTAGGAAGAGATTTAGCTAGAGTGTTAAATTGTCATAAAAAAGGAAATGGTTTTCTGGAGGGAGATCAGTATATTGTCACATGGGCACTCGGCCATCTTGTCACATTAGCTGATCCGGAAAGCTATGGCGATAACTATAAATCATGGCGGTTAGAAGATTTGCCGATGCTACCAGCACCGCTAAAGCTAGTGGTGATAAAAAAAACAGGCAAGCAATTTCAATCAGTTAAGACACAGCTTTTACGAAAAGATGTACGTGATATTGTTATTGCCACTGATGCAGGTCGTGAAGGAGAGCTTGTTGCCCGTTGGATTATTGAAAAAGCACGAGTGAATAAACCAATAAAACGTTTATGGATCTCATCTGTTACCGATAAAGCAATTAAAGAGGGCTTTCGAAAATTAAAAGCTGGGAAAGAATATGAAAATTTGTATGCATCAGCTGTCGCAAGAGCAGAAGCAGACTGGATTGTTGGCTTAAATGCAACAAGAGCCTTAACAACTAAGTACAATGCTCAGCTTTCATCTGGACGTGTCCAAACACCTACACTTGCCATGATCGCTCTGCGTGAAGAGGAAATAAGAGGCTTCAAGCCGAAAAAATATTATGGAATGAAGGCTATCACTAATAACCGATTAACACTTACGTGGCAAGACGCTAAAACAAATGATACGAGAACCTTCACTGAGCAACAAATCGATGAAAAGCTAGGGAAGCTAAAAGGTAAGTCAGCAACAGTTGTTGATGTAAAAACAACGCCTAAAAAGACCTACTCACCGGCACTCTATGACTTAACAGAGCTACAACGTGATGCAAATAAACGTTACGGTTACTCGGCAAAAGAGACGCTTTCCATCATGCAAAAATTGTATGAACAGCATAAGGTGTTAACATACCCGAGAACTGACTCTCGATATATCACGAGTGATATTGTTGAAACAATCAAGGATCGCTTAGAGGCATGTCGAATAAAACCGTATGCACAGGTTATTGCTAAAATTACGAAGCAACCTATCAAAGCAAATAAGTCATTTGTTGATGACGGGAAGGTATCAGATCATCATGCGATTATTCCAACTGAAGAATCTGTGCCACTGAGTGCTTTAAGTGATAAAGAACGCAAAATTTATGACTTAGTCGTAAAGCGTTTTTTAGCAGTGCTTTTACCTGCCTACCAATTTGAGCAGACTGTTGTTACAACTAAAATTGGTGATGAGCAGTTTACTGCAAAGGGAAAGAGAATTCTCACACAAGGCTGGAAGGAAGTCTATAGTGATTACACAGATGAGGACAATGAAGATGAACAAAAGCTACCTGCATTATCAAAAGGGGACCTGCTGCCAATTGTTTCATTAACAAAAACCACTGGTGAAACAAAGCCTCCATCACGGTTTAATGAGGCTGCACTCCTTTCGGCGATGGAAAATCCAACAAAGTATATGGCTGGAGAGAGCAAGGATTTAATTAAAACAATTGGAGAAACTGGTGGACTTGGAACAGTTGCAACACGAGCGGATATTATTGAAAAGCTTTATAGCAGCTTCTTAATTGAAAAAAAGGGTAAGGAAATCTTCATTACTTCAAAGGGGAAACAGCTATTAAAACTTGTACCTGAAGACTTGAAATCACCAGTATTAACAGCAGACTGGGAGCAAAAGCTAACAAAAATCTCAAAAGGCACTCTATCGAAGCAAGCCTTTTTAAATGAAATGAAGCATTATGCAAAAGAAGTTGTAAATGAAATAAAAAATAGCAAGCAAACCTATAAACACGATAATATCACAGGAAGTAAATGTCCTGAATGTAGTAAGCTTCTCCTAGAGGTAAACGGTAAAAAGGGAAAAATGCTTGTATGTCAAGATCGTGAGTGCGGCTATCGCAAAGGTGTTTCAAAAGTAACCAATGCACGTTGTCCGAATTGTCATAAAAAGCTTGAACTTAGAGGAGAGGGAGAAGGCCAAATTTTCGTGTGCCGTTGTGGGCATCGCGAAAAAATGTCTACCTTCCAAGAAAGACGAAAAAAGAATCAAAATAGTAAGGTTTCGAAAAGTGATGTTGCGAAGTATATGAAAAAGCAGGATGATGACTTTACAAATTCAGCACTAGCTGATGCTCTTGCGAAGCTTAATTTAAAAAAATAGCGTAAAGGATGTAGGTCATGACACGTAAAATTGGGCATATCACGATTCTTGTAAAGGATTATGATGAGGCGATTGATTATTATACAAATACATTAGATTTTACGTTAATTTCAGATAATTCGTTTGGTGAAGGTATGCGTTGGGTAACTGTTGCTCCCGCTAAGCAACACGAAACAGCCATCGTATTTGTTGAGGCTGATACCGATGATAAGAAAGAACGTGTTGGCTCTCAAGCTGCTGGGCATGTTTTTCTTGTCATTGAAACAGATGATTGTATCCGCGATTATCAGAATATGAAGGAAAAGGGTGTCACCTTCTTAGGTGAGCCTAAGGATATGCCTTGGGGAATTGAAGTTGTGTTTGAGGACTTATACGGTAATCGATATGACTTACTTCAGGTAAAAAGCTATTAAGATAGGAAGATAGAAAGTGCCAATAATAAAAACCGATATGTTTATTTATGCACCGCGTGACATTTGTTTTGATGTTGCACGAGATATTGATATACATACTCAATCGACAAGTCACACAGATGAACGAGCAATCGCTGGTGTGACAAGTGGATTGATTGGGTTAAACGAGACGGTAACCTGGGAAGCCATCCATTTTGGAATGAAACAAAAGCTAACAGTCCGAATCACTGAATACGATTTTCCAAACCGCTTCGTAGATGAAATGGAAAAAGGGGCATTCAAACGCTTTTACCATGTTCATGAGTTTGTTGAAAAAGCGAATGGAACACTTATGATCGACACCTTTGATTATACTTCTCCATTTGGTGTGATCGGCAAGATGGTAGACCAGATGTTTTTAGAGCGGTATATGAAGGAATTTCTAATAACAAGAAATCGCTATATAAAGACGATTGCTGAAGAGAAAGTAAGAGAGAAATAACGCCGCGCGAATGCGGCGTTTTTTTGCGTGGAGAGATGGGAGCAGGCTTATGATTGGGGGTGGCACCGCCATCGGCACAGTGCGATTAAGCTCTAAGTTTGTCGAATGATAGAATAATTGACGAAGTTGCAAAATTATAGTGCAAATTTGCAAAATCCCTCTGTAGAGTTGCAAAATTATGGTCAATTGTTGCAAGATTGCTTTCGAAAATTGCAAAATACCATTCTCGACCACAAAAATTCTTATCCTTTTTTGCAGGATTCCAGTGGAAAATAGCGAATAAAGTTGGAAAATGAGATTGGAGTGATCAAATGATTAGTAAAATACGTACGATACCCCTATCAATTCTAAAGTTGCAAGCATTGTTACGTCGCCTGCCACCTACCCATCCGAAGTTTCTCCTCATCAAAGAAAATCTATCAAAAAGGCTTGCAGGCTATAAAGGCGAAATGGCTATTGATTATCCATTAAGCTTTCTCCCAGAAAAAGATTACTACATTCTTCACGATCTCCGCTTACATGATGCAACCCACTATTTTCAACTAGATACATTATTGATATGTCCTAATTTCATTATCATTTTGGAAGTGAAGAATATTGCAGGTACCATCTATTTTGACCAAGAATTTCACCAGTTAATCCGTACACATGATGGCAAAGAAATTGTTCTAAAAGATCCGCTCATTCAAACAAGTCGTCAAGAGTTACAACTTAAAAAGTGGCTAACAAAAAACAAATGTTCAAAAGTCGCCATTTTATCTTTAGTTGTTATTAGCTACTCGAATACACTTATTCGTAGCTCCCCTGAAAACCACGATCTGAATCAAAAGGTTATCCACCATCATTTTCTCCCGACAAAAATTAATCAGTTAAAGAAGGATTTTCCTAATAAAATGCTTTCAGAGAAAGAAATGAAAAAGACGATTAGAATGTTACAAAAGGAACATAAACCTTTAGATCAATCAATTTTAGATCAATTTGAAATTCAGTTTGATGAGATTCTTAAAGGTATATTTTGTCCTTTATGTCATCATCTTTCTATGTTAAGAATCCATGGGACCTGGTTTTGTGGTTATTGTAAGCATAAAGAAAAAGCTGCACATCTTTCTGCGCTAAAGGATTTCTATCTCCTTTTTGGTGCAGAAATAACCAACCATAAGGTAAGAGAATTCCTGCAAATTTCTTCACCCTTTCTCTCATCAAGGCTGCTTCATTCTATGGAACTTTCTAATGATGGGACAACAAAAGACAGAGTGCACCATTTGTCTTTTGAAGATTTAAGTAATGAATAATTTATCCATAAAAAAACGAGCCGAATTTTCATGGCTCGTTTTCTTGCACTGGTTTTAAATTAAGCTTTTCGGTTTTGACATCATCTTAAAGAATGGGACAACGAACAAATGGAATATAGTCATATGTGCAATAACCACGTTCGCTAAATATGATAGTCCGAACAGGATCTGACCTGTTAAACCAAGATCAAATGTCATATATGAAATAAATACGATCCACATTGCGAATACAACTGGGATATGGCAGATGGCTAATTTTCTGTTTTCTTTCCATAAAAACAATGGTGTAGAACTAGAAATTAATAAATAAGCGAAAAATACATCCATATTATTCAGCTCCTTATATTGTTGATACCGTTTTCATAATTGTGTCAAAAAAAAGGACAATTTGTGAACTTTTTGTTACATTTAATATATCATATCTATTCCCGATAATAAAGGGAAAAAAACCTAAAAAATGAATGAGGGAGAAAAGAATATGGCATGTTAAGCATTAAATATTGACTGAAATAAATTGTATGCAGTATAAGTGAAGATGGAGTGTTAATCTATCATAGAGAAAGTGAAATCATTTAGTTGTGTATGACTACCTATTATGTCAATACCCACTAGATAATTGTTTGAAGCTTGAAAGGTGGTTTGAATGAAGACAACGAAAGAAATATCTAGAAAAAAATTACTTGGTATTGCCGGCTTGGGCTGGATGTTTGATGCAATGGACGTAGGGATTCTTTCATTTATTATTGCTGCTTTGCAAAAAGAGTGGAATTTAACTACTTCTGAAATGGGTTGGATTGGTAGTGTCAATTCAATTGGTATGGCTGTCGGTGCCTTAGTATTTGGCTTAATGGCCGATCGAGTTGGGAGAAAGCATGTGTTTATTATCACCCTCCTTCTTTTCTCAGTGGGAAGTGGTTTATCAGCATTTACAACCTCTTTAGCACTATTTCTAATTTTGCGCTTCTTCATTGGGATGGGATTAGGTGGAGAGCTACCGGTTGCATCTACACTTGTTTCAGAAAGTGTACCTGCCCATGAACGTGGAAAAGTTGTGGTGTTATTGGAAAGCTTTTGGGCAGGTGGGTGGCTAATTGCTGCACTTATATCCTACTTTGTTATTCCTAGCTTCGGTTGGCAAGCCGCGTTATTATTAAGTGCCCTTCCAGCCTTCTATGCTTTATATTTACGTATGAAGCTGCCTGACTCACCACGTTTTCAAGCAATAAATGTGTCTAAACAAAAGGAATCATCTATAAAGAAAATCGCAAAAGTATGGGCAAAGCCTTATATCAAGCAAACGATTATGCTTTGGATCCTATGGTTTTGTGTTGTTTTCTCCTATTATGGAATGTTTCTTTGGCTGCCAAGTGTGATGGTCATGAAAGGCTTTAGTCTTATTAAAAGTTTTGAATATGTATTAATTATGACACTTGCACAATTGCCAGGCTACTTTATCGCAGCATATTTAATCGAGCGAGCAGGACGGAAATTTGTGTTAATTACCTTTTTAGTTGGCACAGCAGTCAGTGCCTATTTCTTTGGAAATGCAGAGACACTCCCATTGTTGCTAACTTCAGGTATCTTCTTATCCTTTTTTAACCTAGGAGCATGGGGTGCGCTATACGCGTACACACCTGAGCACTACCCAACAGAGGTCCGTGGCACAGGCTCGGGCTTAGCTGCCTCATTCGGAAGAGTGGGAGGAATCTTAGGTCCATTAACAGTTGGATATTTAGTTGCAGCAGAGGTGCCGATACATACAATCTTCTTTATATTTGCAGTATCGATTTTAATTGGTGCCCTTGCTGTACTATTACTTGGTGAGGAAACGAAACAAAAAGAGCTAGTATAAGTTAAGACCCTTTTGTAGAGGTTAGTTAAAAGCTAATCTCTATTTTTGTTTTTTGTATGAGGGAAGCCACTGAACTCGTTTAAGCATTTTCAATGCCAAAAAAGAATGGAATAGGTATGCTAGAACTAGTTTAACAAAAGGAGGATAAAGCTTTGAATAAGGTTATTGAAACAATACTTGAACATCGTTCGATTAGAAAATTTGAAGATAAGCTATTGACAGACGAGCAAATAAAAGCAATTGTCCAAAGTGCCCAAGCAGCCTCGACTTCAAGCTTTGTGCAGGCATACTCAATTATCGGGATAAAGGATAAGCAGAAAAAGGCTCGGTTGGCTGAACTTGCTGGCGGACAAACATATGTAGCTGAAAATGGTCACTTTTTTGTATTTTGTGCAGACCTTTATCGTCATCAAGTAATCGCAGAAATAAATGATCAGGATGCGGGGGAGGTATTAGAAAGCACGGAGAAGTTTATGGTCGCTGTAATTGATGCTACTCTAGCTGCGCAAAATGCAGTGCTTGCAGCTGAGTCAATGGGGCTTGGCGCTGTGTATATAGGTGGTTTAAGAAATCAGCTTAATGAGGTATGTGAATTGTTAAAAACACCAGCTCGAGTTTTACCGCTATTTGGAGTTGCGATTGGATATCCAGTGCATAAGCCTGATCAAAAGCAGCGATTGCCAATAGAGCATATTTATCATGAAGATGAATATGAGCAAGATAAAGCACTGTATTTGGCTCAGTTAGAACACTATGATCAAGAGATATCAGCCTATTATGAAAAACGAACAAACGGGGAAAGAAAGGATACGTGGACTGGTCAGATGGCGGGTTTATTAGCTAGACCAACAAGAATGTATATGAAGGAATTTGTCGAGAATAAAGGGTTTAATAAACGGTAACACAAAAGGTCTGATTATTCACATCAGGCCTTTTTTCATGACTAAAATGACATCATTCTTTAAAACAACAGTCTAATATTTTACAAATATAGTATAATTGGTGAAAATAATGCATTGTGGGGGTGGAATAGTGAAAAAAATCGCGGTAATCTTTCTACAGTTCATAACAGCCTGTATCGGAATTGTTGTATTTGGAGCACTGCCGTCATTATTTGTTGCAACAGACACAGGCGAAAACCATTTTTATTTATTTATCGAAACAATAAAGAGGATCATATATAGTCTCATCCATTTTGATCAAATGACCTTTCTTATAAACGGGGAAGAATATAAGGTATATCCATTTATCGTAGAGGGTGCATTTTATTCGTTAACTCTCATATTTTCTGCTTTAGTGCTTTCATACATAGCTTCAATTCTATTAACAGTTAGGACGATGCAATTCCCAAAATGGGTTAGAGAAAAAATTAAAATGGTCATTTTTTTCATTGAGTCAATACCTGATATTCTTGTTGTACTACTGTTACAGCTTTTCATTATTACTATTTTTAAAAAGACGGATGTTTTACTAATGAAGGTTGTGACAGTTGGTGATTCACGTGCATATTTATTACCCATAATCTGTTTAGCCTTGTTACCAACTATTCAACTTTATCGAATAACACTTCATTTATATGAAGAAGAATTATTAAAGGATTATGTTTTACTAGGTAAAGCTAAGGGGCTAAAGTACACTTTCCTATTAATCATCCATATGTTAAGAAATACGATAATCTCATTGTTTTTCCATTTGAAAAAGACAATATGGTTCATGCTTTCTACGTTAGTTGTTGTTGAGCTCTTATTTGGTATTTTTGGGATTACCCATTATTTAACCAACTATATGATCCCTGAGATTTTTACCTTTATTCTGCTATTTATTTTTGTACCAATCTTTATCTTTTATCACCTTGTGAAATGGATACTTGAAAGAACGATCAAAGGTGGTGAAGTCTTATCATGATAAAGCTATTTAAAAACCCTTTCTTTTTAATAGGATTTTTATTTGTTATGGGACTATTAAGTACTAGCTTTATTTATTCAGAAATTGTCGATCATAAGGTTCGCCAAATTTATCATATATTTGGTGAAGGGAATGAACTTATCGATTCTGCGCCGATAGCACCTAGAAAGGAAGCTCCTCTTGGTACAGACAAACTAGGCTATGATATGTTAAGCAAAATAATAATAGGTGCAAAATTTACGATTATTGCAGCCTTTGTAATAGCAGTCTTGCGAATGATGATCTCAATTCCACTCGGCTTAGCTTTAGGCTCCTATTTTTCTAGGTTACAAAGGTTTGTGAATAGCTTAGTTGATGTCTTTCACTTTATTCCGTTAACGATTATTGCTTTATATTTACTGAGCCCAGTTCTTATTCAATATCCAGGTGCTGTTACATATTCCTTATTGGAGCGAATGACCATCGAAGTTGTCGTGCTAACATTATTAACCATCCCTATTTTAACAGTCTTAATAGGCAACGAAACAAGCGAGTTTTTTAAAAGTGAGTTTGTATTAAGTGCGAGAACATTAGGGGGGACACGGCGTCATATCTTGATAAAGCATATTTTCCCGCTGTTAAAGGCCAGATTTTTGATTCTTTTTGGACAGCAATTTGTGCAAACATTAATTGTCATGGCACACCTTGGATTGTTTAATCTGTACTTTGGCGGGACGTTAATGTCTGATCCAGGTGCATTAGAGGGTGACCCGCCACAATCATTAACAAATGAATGGTCTGGCTTGATCGGTGGAACAAAAATTTTCCTACAATGGGCTCCATGGATTCCATTAACACCAATTGTCTGTTTTGCGCTAACGATTCTTGCAGTTACATTCATGGTCGAAGGGTATTCAAGAGTGACTACAGGAAAACCGGTTTATTTTAAAAGGAAAAAGGTAGATAGTAAATCAATGAAACATGAAGTTAAAACTAAATCAATCGATTTTACATTTCTTAATAAAACATCATAATTTAGTCAAAGTCTAAAAGGAGGTTAATGCGTTGAAAAGTAATCGACTATTACTAGTGTTTATGGTCATTAGCTTGGGCCTTCTAATCTCATCCATCTTATATAGCATTTTTCATGAGCGTGATCCATACAAATATCACACAGGCTTAGGGAGTGAGCTTGCTATTTCGCCAAATGATGAAAAACTAGCTTTTTCTTACTACCTTGATGGTAATGAAGCCATTTATACAGCAAACTCTGATGGAACCGAAATAACGAAAATTAGTAAAGAGGAAGAAGGTAGGGTCCATACACCACGATTTTCCTTTGACGGAAAGAAGGTCGCCTATTTAAAGGAAAATAGTGAGGGCATTCAGTCATTAATGATAATGGATGCTGATGGAAGCAACAGCAAGCAGCTGACAAAGGAAAGTCTGCATGTATCTGATGCGGTTATTTCTCCAGTAGGTGATACCATTTATTACATTGCTATGCCTGCTGCGGACTATAAAAAGGCAGAAGGAGAAACGAAAGAAGGATATGATTTATTTGCTGTAAACATGAATGGAAAAGAAGGAGAGCAAATAACAAACAAAGATCATTTTTCAATGAATAACCTTTCCATCTCGAATGATGGACAACAGTTGTTTTATAGCTTATTTGAAACGAAAGAAGAGCTATATACCTTTACAATTAATGAGAAGAAGCAATTAAAGGTAGAGGCAGCCGCAGGAATTAGTGCTGATATGTATTCAGCCGTATTCTCACAAGATAAGAAACTCCTTGCGTTTACTGCTGTTTCAGAGGCATCGGAAAACAGCTCATTATTTGAATATGAGTTATATTTAAGGAATACTGAAACAAAAGAAACAAAACAACTTACACATTTAAAAACGAGTGTTCAGTCACCCGTCTTTTTTCACCATACAAATAAGATTGCCTTTCTTGAATATAAAAACTGGCCAGGTGATCCGGAACAATATCAACTTATGACTGTTTCAATCGAAGGAGAGGAACCTGTACTCATTGATCTAGAGCTACCAGCATCTGAAGAAAATCATTGGTTTATGAAGACAGTTGATTTTCTACTAAGTGATGCAGCAATAGCTGTTTATTATGTCCTACTCTTAGGTGTGATCACCGTTTATTTACAAAGGAATTCAGGCAAAGTCTTTTTACCTTCATACTGCAGTATCGGTCTTGCTATACTAATATTTATTAGTAGCTTTGTAATAGGTGCCATTACAAATCCATGGTTTGGGATAGGGTTAGCGATGGTTGCTATCACAGTATTCATATGCTCTATTTTACTTTTAGTGTTTGCTTTTATTGTAAAAAGAATTGTAAAGCCGTTCTGACTTGGGTCGCTCAAATATGTCATTTGAGCGGCCTTTTATTGTTTGTTTTCTATGGATGTGATGGTGGTGGTTTAAAAAGGAGTGAAAGTGGTTCAATATTCGAGAAAATAGGTTTAATCAAAGCGATAAGTGATTCAATTCTCGAAAAGTGAAATTCAATGGTTCAGTCAAAAACAAAGTGTGGTAACCATTAAAACTTGCTCCAACTTATGTATTCCTAACATCAGATCATTCAAGATAAGTAAACGGTGGAGAATATCATTCCCTATCATTCGACATATGTCTGACATTACGAGAAAGTTATCCAAAATATAATGTCTTTTTATGAATAATTTGTGAAAATGGTGACAAACGTCCTGTGTATAACCTGTGAATAGTGGGTAAAAGTCCTAATATATATTGTGGCGAACGTGTGTACCCGCACAAAATGTGGATAGAAATTGTGGATATGTTGATAACTTTTGTGGATAACTTGTTGTTAATTGAAAAATTGGTTGTTAATATCTGAATTTTTAAAGCGTATAAGTGGAAAACCATTTAGTATAATGAATTTTTAAGAGTTTTTAGTTAAGTTACCCACAATTGAAAATGAATTTTAAAGGGGGTGGCTTAAGGGCCAGTTCCTTTTTTGTGGATGAATGGAAAGAGAAGAATGCTTCTACATTTTTCTAATGGATTAATAAAGACTTTCTCGCTTTCTAAAATCATGAATGATGCCATTCGTTTTGACACAATCTAATTTAAGCGAATAAAAAAGGACGTGTACGAATGGCGAAAAATACGTATGAATGCATCATTGTTGGGGCAGGTATTGCTGGATTGCAGGCTGCCATTCAGCTTGGAAGGTATATGCATAATGTTCTTGTAATTGATAGTCAAAATGGAAGGTCTAATCTTTGCCGAGGGTATCATAATATCCTTGGTTGGCCAGATGGAGTAAGTGGACAGACACTTAGAGAGTTAGGTCAAAAACAGGCAAAAAGCTTAGAAATCGAATTTATGAATGATCTTGTGATTGAGGCAGAAAAACATGATAAGGAAATTTTACTTCGAACAAAGCAAGGAACAGAGTATAAAACAAAAACCTTGTTAATTTCGACTGGGATAAAAGATCAGATTCCAACTATTAAAGATATCGAACCCTGCTTAGGGATATCTATATATGTTTGCCCTGATTGTGATGGGTATGAAGTTAGGGATAAGCATGTTTTATTATTAGGATCAGGAAGTACTGGAGCAAATCTTGCTTTAACATTAACTTACTGGACAAACCAAATCACATTCATTAATCATGATTCAAAGGAACTTGAACAAGATATGAAAAATAAGCTTATGCAACATAATATAACGATCATCAATGAACAAATTGCAGCAGTGATCACTGAAAATGAATCATCATTTAAGGGTGTTAAGCTGAAAAATGGTCAAACTGTTAGTGGGGATAGAGGATTTATCGGATTTGGCGGCAACCATGTTCACTCTGAGTTAGCAAAGCAACTAGGAGTCGAGTTGTTAGAAAATAAGCATGTCCTAGTAGATCCGCGAACAAAAGAAACAAATATTACAAATGTGTGGGCTGCTGGTGATGTTGTGGCCCATTCAGAACAGGTTACTATTGCAATGGCTGATGGATGCCAGGCGGCAATCTGGATCCATAAACGACTTTTGAAGGGTACATAAAAAAGTACGTTTTACCTTAATCCCTTCGTCTTGTATGATAGTATACAAGCAGATAATAAAAGGGAGCGGAGGCCATGAAAAAAGAAATTGAAGAGCTGTACGATGAAGTTTATGAGTCGATTGCAAACTACCATCTCAAATCACTTCAATATGCAAAACAGCTTTCAGAAATGCCTGGAACTCAGCGTGAAGAAGAGACTGAAAAGTTAGAGCGCATTGAATTTGCTCTGCAAGCTGCAAAGGATATTTTAGAAAATATGATGACCCCTGGGACAACCATGACAATCATGCATCAAAAGGGCTCGATACAGATTGATTTGAATAAATGAAGGAAAAAAGTAAATAGAGGATAACTTTTTGTACTTAGTTTTAGTGTCTAGCTCCAGCGCCTAGCCCCTCGGTGTCATAAGCCACTAAAGGGCTGATCAAGGCGCCCTGAGCTTTTCTTATTTCCCCTGCCTAATCTCTCCAGGTGATTTACCCATAAGCTTGCGCGTTACTTTGTTTAAATAATTTGCATTTTTGTAGCCAACTAATTGAGCAATTTCGTCAACCGTGTATTTCGTATGTTGCAGAAGCTCTATCGATTTTTGTAGGCGAATATTGGTTAAATATTGAATAGGTGTTATGCCTGTTTCTTTTTTGAACGTCCGTGTAAAGTGATATTTGGATAATTGTGAAGCATCGGCCATTTCCTCTGCTCCAATTTCATCTTGATAGTAATTTCTTGCAAATAATGCAGCACTAATGACACCTTCTGACCAATCTTCCATTAGCTTATCACTATTTGAAAGATAGACATATAGCTCCATAATGAAATTATAGGCTATGCTTGAACCTTCGTATGCATTGGTGATTTTCTTTTCTTTTGCATCATCATAGATTTTTTTAACTAGCTTAATCGGTGTAGATTCAGGATGAAAACGAACAAATTGATTTCCAGAGTTTTTTACAAAATTCCAGCAGCGTTTTGCTTCATTTCCATAAAGAGTTAAATAGATAAATTCCCATTTCTCCGAATCCTTAGGTAAATAATAATGATAATTACTTGGACTACTAACAATAAATGCATGTCCTGCTTTTACTTGGTGGATCTTACCATCAATATTGATTTCCCCATGTCCTGATAAAGTGTATTGAAAGATATATTTTTCTTGGTCCTTTCTCTCAGTACCACTCCAATTATAAAGCGAAGATTGTTGCTCGTCCCAACCTACTGACCATATTTGGGCTACGTGATTGACTTGTTGATCCGTAAACCGAAAAGCGATGGCTCCAGTTTTCTTATCCATAGCAAAATAATCCCCTATTTCTACCCTTTTTCTGAGCGTTGAAGCAAAAAAAGGGTGATTTGTATAAGTTATTCTATTTTATAAGGTTATTAAACACTGATTTATTTAAGAGTGAAAGTAAATTCGAGCAAATATGTGCTAATTTCTCAATTTAATTTTACCATTGTAACGAGTGAGAAGGAAATTTACAATTATAACTAATAAAAGATTATGATCTAGAAAAAAAGGATAGGTCTCTAATAAATAAGATATAATGAAGGGTGATTTTAATGCGACAACAAATGATGGAACAATTTACAAAGCTATTTAACACAGAAAATGATATTCGAACTTTTTTTGCACCTGGTCGAGTGAATTTAATTGGCGAGCATACTGATTATAATGGTGGTCATGTTTTTCCTTGTGCACTAACATTTGGAACTTACGCTTTGGTAGCATTACGAAATGATCAAAAGATCCAAATGTATTCAATGAATTTTCCTGATGTTGGCATCATTTCTTTCTCAATTGATGAAGGGATAACCTTTAAGAAAGAGCATGATTGGGCAAATTATCCAAAGGGTGTTATAAAAGAATTTGTCGATAAAGATGTAAACTTAGGTCAGGGCTTTGATGTATTATTCTATGGCAATATTCCAAATGGAGCAGGTTTATCCTCTTCTGCCTCAATTGAACTTGCTACAGCTGTTATCCTACAAGGTATCTATGAAACAAACTTCGCAACTGTTGAACTTGTAAAGATGAGTCAGCATGCTGAAAATGAATTTATCGGGGTAAGCTGTGGAATTATGGATCAATTTGCGATTGGGATGGGCAAGGAAAATAATGCGATATTATTAAATTGTCAAAGCTTAGAGTATCAATATAGTCCGATACTGCTTAAGGATGCATCGCTTGTTATAGCAAATACAAATAAACGTAGAACACTAGCGGATTCGAAATATAATGAACGACGTTCTGAATGTGAGCGTGCCCTAGAAGATTTACAAAAAGAGCTTTCAATACAATCTTTAGGAGATTTAACGCCAGAGCAATTTGAGAGCAATCGCCATTTGATTCAAAATGAGATTGATCAGAAGCGAGCCAAGCATGCTGTTTATGAAAATGCTCGTACCATTCAAGCTGTAGAGAAGCTCCAAGAAGGGGACATAGCAAGCTTTGGGAAGCTAATGTGTGATTCCCATACTTCATTAAGAGATGACTATGAAGTAACAGGCTTTGAATTAGATACATTGGTTGAAGCTGCGATGAATCAGGCTGGTGTCATTGGTTCGCGTATGACTGGAGCAGGCTTTGGTGGTTGTACAGTATCAATTGTCGAAAATGATAAAATAGAAGCGTTTATTGAAGAAGTAGGAAAAAGCTACAATGAAAAAACAGGTTTAACAGCTGAATTTTATGTAGCGAGTGTAGGCGACGGCGCAAAAGAGTTAAAATGAATAATTGGAGGTAATAAAGCATGGCAGTATTAGTATGTGGTGGAGCAGGTTATATCGGAAGTCACACAGTATCAGAGCTTTTAGATCGTAATGAAGATGTCATCGTTGTTGATAATCTACAAAAAGGTCATAAACCAGCTGTTTTAGAAGGTGCAAAGCTTTATTCAGGGGATCTACGTGATGAGGTTTTCCTGAAAAATGTTTTTAAAGAAAATGAGATTGAGGCAGTCATTCACTTTGCAGCAGATTCACTTGTTGGTGAAAGTGTTGAGAAGCCACTTCAATACTATGATAACAATGTATATGGAACAATGTGTCTTTTAAAGGTCATGACAGAATTCGATGTTAAGAAAATTGTCTTTTCTTCAACAGCAGCAACATATGGAGAGGCAGAAAATATTCCAATTTTAGAAACAGACCCAACTGTTCCAACAAATCCATATGGAGAAACAAAGCTTGCCGTAGAAAAAATGCTGAAATGGAGTCAGCAAGCATATGGATTGAATTATGTTGTCCTTCGTTACTTTAATGTTGCAGGTGCACATATGGAAGGAAAGCTTGGAGAAGATCATCAGCCTGAAACACATTTAATTCCGATCATTTTGCAAGTAGCACTAGGCGATCGCGAAAAAATCATGATTTTCGGTGACGATTATAACACAGCTGACGGTACTTGTATTCGTGATTATATTCACGTAACAGACTTGGCTGATGCGCATATCTTAGCAATCGAAAAGCTTCGTAAAGATAACAAAAGTGCTACCTATAACCTAGGGAATGGAAATGGCTTTTCTGTTAAAGAAGTCATTGAGACAGCTAGAAAGGTAACAGGTCATCCAATTCCAGCTGAAGTAGCACCTCGTCGTGCAGGCGACCCAGCAATCTTAATCGCTTCATCTGAAAAAGCAATCAATGAGCTGGGCTGGAAACCGAAATATGCTGATCTTCACACGATGATAGAGAGTGCTTGGAATTGGTTCCAAAAGCATCCTAGCGGTTACGAGAAATAAGATTATGCTAATAAAAGGGAATAGCAGGTAAAGGTTAATGCTTGCTATTTCCAAATTTTTATAAAGATGAAAAAGCTCATGCTTGTAAATGCCACGAGGGGATGATTATATGTCTATCAATATATATCTAGAAATCGAACGACTGCTGCAATTCGGACGTAAAAAGCAACTCATTTCAGAGTGGGACGTAGATTTAACTCGTAACAAGCTTCTAGAAGTTTTACAATTAAATGATTTTAAAGCGGTTACTGTAGAAGACGAGGAGCTTTCCTCACCGGTTCCTATCTTAGAGAATATTCTGGATTGGGCTGCCCTGAACGAACGTTTACTCGAAAACACTGTAACCTACCGTGATTTACTCGATACTAAGCTAATGGGATGTCTCGTTCAATCACAAGGAGAAATCATTCGAAACTTTCAAACGAATGTTGACCAATATGGGCCAGAAAAAGCAACAGAGTCCTTTTACCAGTTTTCGCAAGATGTTCATTATATACGAACAGATCGGATTGCTAAAAATGAAAAATGGCTTGCTGAAACTGAATATGGTGACCTACAGATGACAATTAACTTGTCTAAACCTGAGAAGGACCCTGTTGCCATTGCAGCTGCCCGTAACTTACAAAAAAGTGAGTATCCAACATGTCTGCTTTGTAAGGAGAATGTTGGCTATGCTGGGCGCCTCGATCACCCAGCAAGACAGAATCATCGTATTATTCCGGTGACGTTAAATGATGAACAGTGGTTCTTTCAGTATTCTCCGTATGTGTATTACAATGAACATGCGATTGTCTTTTCAGGTGAGCATAAACCGATGAAGGTCTCAAGGGAATCGTTTACGAAACTACTTGATTTCGTTGAGCAGTATCCTCACTATTTTCTGGGTTCTAATGCTGATTTACCAATTGTAGGTGGCTCAATTTTAAGTCACGATCACTTCCAGGGTGGGCATCATACTTTCCCAATGGAAGTTGCAGAGGTTGAATACTCCTTCAAGCTAGACAAGTATTCAAGCATAGAGTTAGGAATTGTAAAATGGCCAATGTCTGTGTTGAGACTGCAAGGAGCGAATCAGCAGGATCTGATCAGTGCAGCCGATGACATTTTGCAGGAATGGAAGAATTATAGTGATGAATCAGTTGAGATTCTAGCCTTTTCTGGGGAAACTCCGCATAATACAATTACTCCGATTGCAAGAAGAAGAGGAAATCTTTTTGAACTTGATTTAGTGCTACGTAATAACCGAACAAATGATGAACATCCATTTGGGATTTATCATCCACATCAAGAGGTTCATCATATTAAAAAAGAGAACATTGGTCTTATTGAGGTAATGGGCTTAGCTGTATTACCGGGCAGACTACTAGATGAACTAAAAAAATTAGCCAATGTCCTTGGTGAAGGTAAGGAATTGTCTATTATTTTAAAAGATGCTGACTTAAACAAACACTATGATTGGGCAACACGTTTGAAGAAGAAATACCCAAATTTGGATCAAACGAATAGCTATCAACTTTTACTAGAAGAAGTAGGCCAAGTGTTTGCGACAATTTTGGAGCATGCCGGTGTATTTAAACGTGATAAATCAGGCCAACAAGGTTTTCTGCGTTTTATTGAAGAGCTTCAGAAAAAATTAAAGTAATTTTAATTTGCTAGTATAAGATAATTGTATACTGGCGATAATGGTAGTAATCCCCCCCTAATCTTTATATAATGTATAACCTCCTTACTTGTAAGGAGGCGTTTTTTTGTTTGTAAGAAAGAAAAAAAGAGTTCAGTTTTAATGAAACGCTTACATTTCGTAGGAGGAAAAAGAAGTATTATTTTTACCACTTTTCTCTTTATTTTGTCATAAGGATCATTTAAAATAAAATTTATCTGTAAGAAACACTTACAAACTAATTGCAATTTCGTATAGTGTAGGGGGATCTAATGAATATCGAAAAAATGAGGAGAACCGAGGTTAGCTCATTACCTCTTGGGTTCGGTACATATATAAGAAAAATGAAGGGTGAATCCACATTTAAATCCAACTTAAACTATGTGGATTTAATGATTTCAGCAGTCGGTGGTCTAGTTGCGATGAGCATTATTAGTATGATTGCCATATCTCTTGGCTATCCAATGGTTCTTGGTCCTATTGGAGCTAGTTGTTTATTAATCTTTGGAGCACATAATGGTCCATTTTCACAACCGAGACATATCATCGGTGGTCATTTCATTGCAACTTTTGCATCTCTTGCGATTTGGGATACGTTCGGTCGGAGTTTTTTGACTATTGGGATAACTTTAGCAGTCGTTATTATCATAATGGTCGTAACTAACACGATTCATCCTCCAGCTGCGGCAAGTGCTATTGTAGCAATAAATACTGGAGCAGGATGGGGATTAATGCTAAGTATTTTATTATGTAGTGTACTCTTAGTCTTGATGTCCTTACTTTATAATAATTTATTTCAATCAAGACAATATCCTAAGCACTGGATATAAGAAAGGCTGCCTAATGGCAGCCTTATCTGATTAATTATTAAAAAATAAAACTCTTGTACTGTGGATAAGCGTTTTGACATTCAGCTTCCGCGCCCGTTTATTACTGTGTAACAATAACTACCTTACCTTCATCCAATTCTTCCTCTAGTCGCATTGCTTCTGTTTCGGGAACACCTAATGAAGTCATTCTTGCACGAAGTTCGTCGCCACGTGAACGGAAAGCATTTGCCATCTTATCAAAAAGTCCTTCTTCCTTTAAGCCAATATTATTTGTGTCAGTATTTTCTGTTAAGTGCTCGGAGCGAGTTGTATCATGAGCAAATAAATAGATGTCGTCCTTTGTAAACCCTTGAACTTCTAAGTTTCTAATTGTTTCTGAAGCTTGTACACCATTTTCTACAACATATGTTTTCATGATCTTTTCATCTCCTTTTTGTTGATAGTTTGATAATACCCTCCTGTTTTACCGGAAAACCTTGTTAAGAAAAAATGAGAAGAAAGTCACATGTAATCTTTTCCTATAAAAACTCCTATTTACTTTGTTAAAATATAGATAGACCTGAGGTGATACTTATGAAAATATCAATTGTTATTGCAACCTATAATAGGATCACAGAACTTGCAGAGCTTCTGGAATCGATCCATAAGCAAACTGTTGCACCATATGAAATCATCATCGTAAATGATGCAGGAGAAACGATTGCACCATTAGTTGATTTATATAAGGAAATGCCGATCAAGGCGATTGAACTAGTGGAAAATGTTAAGCATGTTCACGCTAGAAATATTGGTGTAAGTTATGTAACAGGTGATGTAATTATGCTCTGTGATGACGATGATTTCTTAACAGAAAACCATATAAAGCAAATACAAAGTGAATTAAAGACTGCAGACTTTGTTTATTCAGATGCAGAAATTGTCAGCTTTGAAACGAAAGAGAATATACGTTATCCTTTGGCTAGACGTACGTTCGCATATTATTATGATCTCCAAGCGATGAGGGAATTTTCAACCTATATTCCGTCAGGCAGTGCTTATAAAAAAGAACTCCATGATCAAATTGGTTTATTTGACCCTGAGATGCATAACTATTGGGATTGGGACTTTTTCTTACGAGCTGCTAAAGTATGCCGTGTCAAAAGAATGCCGGTTGCTAGTGTCATCTATGCTTTTACCGAAAATGGAAATAATCAATCAGCAGACCTAACCGATAAAAGAAAACACTATTTAGACAAATTATGTGAAAAGCATCAATTAGGAGACTTACCAACGAAAAACTTTTTTGTGCTTTTAGAAGAGCCTGTAATGAAACAACGTGAAGCAGACACAGAGATTGTTTGGGATGGCAAACCTCTTCGTTCACGAATAGTAGAACAGGGGTGAAACAGGTGAAGAATTTATTAGAGAATGATTGGTCAAGAGTATTAAATGATCAGTTTGAACAACCATATTTTAAACAACTCACACAATTTTTACACGAACAATATAACGAAGAAACCATTTTTCCAAGTCAAGAGCATATTTTCGAAGCTTTGAACAAAACTCCTTACGGGGCTGTAAAAGCAGTTATATTGGGACAAGATCCATACCATGGTGAAGGACAAGCGCAGGGCTTAAGTTTTTCAGTTCAGCCATATGTAAAGCTTCCTCCCTCACTACGAAATATATTTATTGAGCTCCAAGAAGATATAGGCTGTAAACCACCTGTGAATGGTTCATTATTGAAATGGGCAAATGAAGGTGTATTGTTATTAAACACAGTACTAACCGTAAAAAAAGGAGTGGCTAATTCCCATAAAGGTCAAGGTTGGGAACAGTTCTCCGATGAAATTATAAAACAATTGAACAAGCGTAAACAGCCGATTGTTTTTATTTTATGGGGAAAACATGCTGGGGAGAAAAAGCAGTTCATTACATCGTCCCAACATTTAATAATCGAGTCTCCACATCCTAGCCCATTCTCAGCTAGAAAAGGTTTCTTTGGAAGTAAACCATTTTCTAAAACAAATGACTATTTAAAACAGTGTAAAGTGGAAGAAATTGATTGGTGCTTAGATGAGAGTTAGCCTTTCATAAAGGAGTTAAAATAAGTGAAAGGGGCAACAGTAAATTGTATAAAGTGTAAGCATTTTTATGTCACATGGGACGCCAAGTTTCCCAATGGTTGTCGTGCGTACGGATTTAAGTCAGCAAGCAGACCAGCCATTATGGTAAAGAAATCCTCAGGAATCACCTGCCTTAAATATGAACCGAAGTCAAATAAGTCTTAAAACGGAGGAGGTACAAACATTGAATATCCATGTGTCAAAGCTCCTTCAAAAGATGGAGGAAGAGCTAGATAAAGCGAAAAAAAGTGATACGGATAAGGAATTGAGAGAAAAGCTAGTTGTGATCAAATCTTTGTGTGAAGTTATATTAGATGAAAAGTCGATTTCTTTAAACATACCTTCACCAAATTCAAATGAAATTAATCAAGCAGAGCTTCAAAAAATGATGGGAAATTTGTCAACTGCTGTTAAACAACAACCGACAATTTCATCAACACCTTACAAGGAAAGTGATGCAAACGGTGATTCACTTTTTGATTTTTAAGATCGTGAAATAATCGTGTTGCCATAAGAAAGGTAAACACTCCAAAGAAATCCATCATATTATAACCTAATCAGGACACAATGATAGTAAATATTCATTGGAGGTTATTAATATGGCATACGATGACTTGTTTAATATGGGGAGAGGAAGATTTGATATGGGGTTGTTTAATGCCTCTACAAATTCTCAACTTTCCCATGATCGCTATGATGTCTATGTAAACCAAGACTACATTGGTCAAAAGTATTTATTATCTGCACAGGAATCTGTTCAAGACATTGACGATTTTTTAAGAAATGAAGGATACAGCAACTTTCAATCATATTTAGATGGGGACCATTATTATATTAAAGCAGTTAATAACGAACATGATGTAGCAAATGTACTGAAGGTTTATTTGCAAAATCGGTAGGAGCCATTGATTTGGCTCTTCTTTTTCTATTGGGAAAATGATAGGGGTTCAAAAGCGAAGAAAAATGGTTCAATTAAGATTCTTAATGGTTCAAAAGCAAAGAAGAGTGGTTCAATTAACGAAGAAAGTGGTTCTATTCTCATACATACTGGTTCAATAGCAAGATAATACAATATAATTCCCAGAAAAAAAGGTTCCAACCAAACATCTACAGTTTCAAATTACCTCAATGGTTTAATAAATCGTCAAAAATACCTCAATTAAACAAGTTGAAAAGACCAAATAGTAGGGTAAGATGGAAGAGGAACAAATAAGGGAGGTATGATAGATATGAAGCTTTTTCTTATTTTAGGAGCAATCAATGCTTTTTTAGCTGTTGCATTAGGTGCATTTGGTGCACATGGATTAGAAGGGAAAATTCCCGAAAAGTACATAAAGACGTGGCAAACCGGTGTAACCTATCAAATGTTTCACGCTGGTGGATTATTTGTGATCGCCTTTTTAGTAGACAAATTGTCCAATGTTGGATTATTAACAACTGCGGGATGGTTGTTTTTAGTGGGGATCATTCTATTTTCAGGTAGCTTATATGTGTTAAGTGTGACACAAATTAGTGTTTTAGGAGCAATTACTCCTCTAGGTGGTCTCGCTTTTTTAGCTGGTTGGATTTTATTAGGATATGTCGCTATTCGTTTTCTATAAAAGGGTTGAGGCTGACTCTTTAAAGTCAGCCTTCTTTAAATGTTATCTAGGTGAATATGAAACTAAGCCTTGAATATCGTAATTTAATTCTTCATCAAATGTTACATAATCCAAATAAACCATTAATAATAAATAACGCATCCCGGTTTGTGGATCACTGAGGATGATATGATCACGACCTGCTGCCTCGACTACACCTTTGAACACCTTTGCATTCCACTCACGATTGTTCTCAAACGTCATATAAACAGTTGCCACTTTTCCGCGATTCAAACGTAAAATATTTTCAATATACGACTCTTCCATTGGTAGCATGCCAGGGATATTTTGAGATGGTCCTGGTTGTTGTGGCATTGGAGGTACTTGTAAACCAGGTTGAGCAAATTGACCTGGATATTGATATGTAGGATATGGTTGATACCCTGCACCTTGCTGCATCTGCATTGGCTGACCTGCCTGTACTCCTTGAACACCTGGCATTCCCTGCATCCCTTGCATGTCATAGCCATAAGGTTGACCTTGAACTTTTTTTGCCATACTAGATAACCCTCCTCAAAAAATGTAAACAGCTGAAATATCATATTGAGACGGCGAATAGAAGCAATGTGATTTATACCGGCCAGCATTTGATTGATTGAACCATTGAGTAGGACAATTTCCTACATGGAATAACCATAAAGAATATTGCGCGGAATGATGTCTTTGTCCCTAAATACCCTTGCTTGCAAAATCGACTTCACTTTACCTGGCCCCTTGCTAAAACATAGCTCTCGAGGGATTTCTTAAATCATTCTTTGCTCATTCATAGGTATGTAATGAACAAACAACTTATGACTTTAGTGAAAAAATAATCCATCGGAGGAATAAAATGAGGACAATTATATTTGAAGAAATAACAGGTGACAAGCTTACAATTGTTCAAGAAATTGTTCATTCAAACAAAAGTTATAACCTTCTAGAAAATGGTCGCGCAAACCGAACAACCGAAGAGCTGAAAGAGGAGTTTCTAAATTCAATAACAAAAAGCATGTTTATAAAGTTAGAAAATAATTATATTGGAGTCATAGATTATTTGGATGAAAACCCAAAGGATGGATTCCCCTGGCTAGGACTGTTAATGATCCATGGAGATCAACAGGGAAAAGGTTATGCAAAGCTAGCATATGCTAAATATGAAAGCGAACTTCTCCAAACTGGTAAATCATCTGTTCGTTTAGGGGTTTTAAAAGGAAACGCTAAAGCAAAGCAATTTTGGGAATCACTAGGCTTTACTTATTATGAAACAAAGCCATTCAAGGCTAATAAAGAAGTAGACTGTTATCAGAAGGTAATATTGAAATAAAAAAACTGACTATTACCGTGTTAACCTCTCCGAGAATAAGGTTTAATGGTAGTGTCAGTTTTTAGTCGTTTAGGATAGTATAAAATTCTTGTATTTTAGATAAGCGCTTTGACATCCAGCTCCAGCGCCCAGCGCCTAGTGAACTTCACACTCCTTATACGCTAAGTCAACATCGAATCGCTATCGCTCTTCGTGTTTCCTTTGCCGCACCTAAACGGTCAGTAAATGATAACTGCCCGTAAAGGTCCGATAAGTCTCGCTATCCATCAGAAAACCACTGATGGAAGTCTCGCTTTATCTCATTCGGATTGCTCTTTTTTGTACGTCGCTAAACGGGCGCTTACGCTTTTGTTCTTAATTTACATAAAAGAAAGAATGCAGTTTAGAAGTACTTAACAGGTTTCCGACAAAGAATGATCCGAATTCTCCGTAGCGTGCACTTACTTCGTCAAAGCGCATTTCATAAACGAGCTTTTTAAATTGAAGAACATCATCTGAGAAAAGAGTTACTCCCCATTCATAATCGTCAAAGCCAACTGAACCAGTAATAATTTGCTTCACTTTTCCTGCATAAGAACGACCGATTAGTCCGTGACTCTTCATTAAGCTACGGCGCTCTTCCATTGAAAGAGAGTACCAATTGTCATTTCCTTGACGGCGTTTATCCATTGGATAGAAGCAAGAGTATTTAGATTGTGGCAGCTTTGGATACAATCTTGATCGAACATGTGGATTTTGGTATGGATCTTCATTGCTTTCTCCAGCTAAATAATTGCTTAGTTCAACAACAGAAACATATGAATAGGTAGGAATCGCATATTCAGCAAGCTTTGTTTTGTTAAACTCAAGCTCGATTTCGTTAAGCTCCTCCATTGTTGGGCGTAGAATCATTAACATGAAGTCTGCTTTTTGACCAACAATTGAATAAAGAGTATGGCTTCCTTGCTCAGCATCCTCTGCTACATTCCACTTTTCAAGAAGTCCCAAAAATTCATGGATTGCAGCTTGACGCTCATCACTTGTTAAAAGCTTCCATGCTGACCAATCAATTGAACGGAAATCATGTAAACAATACCAACCATCTAGTGTTTGTGCTGCTTCACTCATATATATTCACTCCTATTTTGTAATTACGTTATGTACACTTTAACTATATCATAGTTTGTCCAACCAACCATGTGAATAAAACTTGAAAATTAGTAGGTTAGTTTTTGAGAAAAGGAGTATATTAACAAATTAGAATGACCTTTGAAAAGGTGACTTGTCGTTTAGGAAATTATAAAATTCTTGAACTGTGGATAAGCGCTCGGCATCCAGCTCCAGCGCCTAGCCCCTCTAGGGTCTAGCTAATATAGAATTGAAGGCAAAGAACGCCTTCTATTCTATATCATCTTATTTGCCTGAGGCTGATCAAGGCGCTTGCGCTTTTGTTCTAGCATTGTGAATTTTTAGTTTATTTTGAAATTAAAAACTTTTATAGTGTAAGCGTTGTTACCTTGTGGAAATGTTTGAAATTAGTAATAAGTAGAGTATCCTAGTTGTAGAAGAAATAATATTCCCATTCAAGGAGGTTTTTTTGTGTCAGATTTATTTTCAACATTAAAGGAAAAAGTGAGCGGACAACAGATTAAAATTGTTTTCCCAGAAGGATTAGATGAGCGGATTTTAACAGCTGTTAGTAGATTAGCTAGTGAAGGTATTCTTCAGCCAATTTTGATCGGAAATCAACAAGAAGTATCAAATAAGGCAAAAGAATTAAATGTACCATTAGATGGTGTAGAAATATATGATCCACATAGCTATGCTGAAATGGACCAGCTTGTGGCTTCATTTGTTGAACGACGTAAAGGGAAAGCAACAGAGGAGGATGCACGTAAAATTCTCTTAGATGAAAATTACTTCGGTACAATGCTAGTTCATCTTGAAAAAGCCCATGGTCTTGTGAGTGGTGCTGCTCACTCTACAGCAGACACAGTACGCCCTGCTCTACAAATCATTAAAACAAAAGAAGGAATTAAAAAGACTTCTGGCGTCTTCATCATGGTTCGTGATGATGAGAAATATGTATTTGCTGACTGTGCCATCAATATTGCACCAGATAGTCAAGATCTAGCTGAAATTGCCATTGCTAGTGCTGAAACAGCGAATATGTTTAACATTGATCCACGTGTTGCATTGCTAAGTTTTTCAACAAAAGGATCAGCGAAATCTCCTGAAACAGAAAAGGTTGCCCAAGCTGTCCAAATTGCAAAGGAGCTTAATCCAAGCTTAGTATTAGATGGTGAATTCCAATTTGATGCGGCGTTTGTACCTTCAGTCGCTGAAAAGAAAGCACCGGGCTCTGTTATAAAAGGTGATGCAAATGTATTTGTCTTTCCAAGCCTTGAAGCAGGAAACATCGGCTACAAAATCGCGCAACGTTTAGGTAATTTTGAAGCAGTTGGTCCAATCCTACAAGGTTTAAATAAGCCTGTTAATGATTTATCACGTGGTTGTAATGCTGAAGATGTTTATAAATTAGCATTGATTACTGCTGCTCAAGCTTAATGGTAAAAGAGAGTGACTAAAAAACTAAAGGTTAAGCCCCCCGAAACAAGGATATTTATTGGTTGGGAGATGCCAGACCCTTTTGAGTCACCCTCTTATTTTTATTTGACGGATTTTAGTTGCTATAGTTTTTGAATCCAAAATCCGTGATTGATATGTTCACATTGTAGTTGATTGGGATCTTGCTATATGTTTTGTCCCAATCCTTTTTGTGTTTTTCCCATAGTTTAGGATGTTTTATTCTTAATTGGTTTCCAAAGCCGGCAACGTCAACTTTGTATTCATTTTGCATTTTATTTAATGTAAGATCCACAAGTCGATTCACTTCTTCTTCGGTGGCTTTTTCTGCAAATTTTAAAAATGTTTGTTTAGACAATTTCTTTGAGACCACCCAATTTTCAGAGATTCGCCCAGTAGATTCAATGTTGACATCAAAAGTGATATTATTTCCATTAACATGAGGTATGATTTTGCTATTCATTGACGTTACTTCGTACATGAATGGCTGACCTGTCTCTTGATCCAGGATTTTAACTATACCGCCTTTTCCTTTTCCAGTTAGCCAGGTCATCCCATCCAATTCATCTTCATTAAAAAAGCCTAGCAACTTCTTAGTCTTTCCTTCAATAATAGCTGCTCCGGCAAATTTTACTTCTCCATTTGCTGAAATCACATTTTGCAAAAGAAAACTGTTGCCAGAATTCATTGTTCCTTCTATTTTTGCAAGAGATATAGGAGGCAATATCCTTGTTGTTTTATATTCATTAGCAGAAATTCCTAGCAATCGAAATGATGGAATTTCCATTGTGTCTTTGGATTCAAGCGTTTTGCTGGCTTGCCCTTTACTAATGAGCACAAGGCAACTAGGTCTAATCTCATTATCCCGCAAAAATTGATCAAGTAATTGTTCCAAACTATGTTTACTTGCAAGATCCTCTCCGATAACGATGACTTTTAGATGGGGACTGAACATGGGAGTACTCCTTCTCAATGAAAATTCCCGAGTCATTTGATGGAAGGAATCACCTGTTTCGGAGATATTCTCATATGGCTTTAGTTGTCTTTCTTCTCCAGTGCCCGCTGACTCTGTACTTTGTAGGTTTGCGAATTGATAGGTTAGCGTTATAAAATCTTCTTTAAGGTATTCTTCTCCATATTCCATAAACTCTTTTTCAATTGGTGACTCTTTCCCTTCATCTAATGCAAGACCTATACTTAAGCCTAAATCTTCAATTTCATTGCTGTTCCAGCAACCAGCTAGAAAAAGGAGTAAAAGGACTGGGAGCGAAAACAAAAGGATTTCTGCATTTTTAAGACTTTGCATTATGCTTTTCCCCCATCCTGTTTCAAGAAATAATAAAAAAATCTTGTCACATTTATTATTTGATCGATCATCTACTTATCTCTGAAGTTCCAAAGTCTGTTATCGTAATGTTCACGGTGAAATTGATCTGAACTTCACTAAATGTTTTATCCCAATCCTTTTTTATATCCTCCCATAATTTGGGGTGTTTGATTCTTATCTGGTTTCCAAAGCCAGCTACATCGACTTGGTAATCTTCTTGCATTTTCTTTATTACAAGATTCACTAATCGATTGACTTCTTCTTCAGTGGATTTTTCAGCTGTTTTTATAAATGTCTTCATTGGTGTACTCTCGGAAGTTACCCAATTTTCAGAGATGCGTCCTTCAGATTCAATATTGACATCGAAAGAGATATTACTTCCTTTAACATGAGGGGTAATTTTGCTATTCATTGACTCTACCTCGTATAAGATTGGCTGTTTTGTTTCTACATTGAAGGTTTTCACCAAACCACCTTTTCCCTTTCCGGTTAACCATGTTAAACCATCCAATTCTTCTTCATTCAAAAAGCCAAGAAGCATCTTAGTCTTTCCCTCTATGATAGCCGCTCCGGCAAACTTTACTTCTCCTCTAGAAGAGATGACATTTTGCAACAGAAAACTGGACCCAGATTGCATCTTGCTCGTTAATTTAGCAAGTGACAATGGGGGCAAAATCCTTGATGTTCGATATTCATTATCTACTATTCCAATCAAACGGAATGCTGGAATCTCAGTTGTATCAGTTGATTCTAGCGCTTTGCTAGCTTGTCCCTTGGAAATAAGCACAAGGCAGCTTGGTCTAAAATCGTTATCACGTAGAGGGAAATCCAATAATTGCTCCAAACTATATGATCGAACAAGCTCCTCATTGATAACAATCACTTTTAAGTGGTGGCCAATGGGGGGAGCATCTCTTCTCAATGATATTTCACGTACTGATTGAATGAGTGAATCACCGGTTTCAGAAATATTCTTATAAGGCTTTTGATTTGAGCTGCCCCCTTTGCTATCCTGTTCCGATGATGATGATGGCGTAGCAATCTGATACGTTGAAGTAATCAAATCCTTTTTCGAATATCCCCCTCCTTGTTTTTTTAGCTCCTCCTCAATTGGTGACTCTGTTGCTATATCTAACGCCAAACCGGATACGATGCCTAGATCTTCAATTTCAAGGTTGCTCCAGCATCCAGTAAGGAGGAGAAGTGAAAATGTCGGCCAAAGCAAAAGGAACCGCAGATTATGACGTATATTCATGATTTTTTTCCTCTTAATCGAGAAGCTAAGAGTAGGAGCAAAGGAAGTAAGCCAAATGAATACAATGCAATATTACCTAAGATATCCCCAAATTTAAAAAGGTCGTTGATGTTTTTTGGAACCATGGCAATGAGATAAATAACGGGAAGCAGGCCATAGATAAATCGATGAATATCTTTTTTGAAGAGCTGAGCGAGCCCTAAAGAAGCAGCGTAGTATGTGATTGTGAAGGTGGAAAATATTTGCATGATCCAAATCACTAACAACAACGACTCAAATCGCTCAAAGATCAAACCAGGGCTTTCAAAACTTCGAATAAGGTCAATGGACGGCCAGGTTCTTGTGATTACTCCATCAATTGATAACGCACCAATAACCATCACAACTGTGATCATATAAAAGGCTATAGGGATTGAGACCCCAATCAGAACGGCTTTCACCGCTTTTTTTGGTTTTTTCATAAACGCTGTTAGGAGCAGCATGATTTCAGGGCCAATGAATGCGAGAGATGTTGTCTTTATCCCTTTTAATACCGGCATAATTCCTAATCCTAATACCGGGCGTAAATTATCTAGTTCAAATAGTTTAAAACTCATCAGGGAAACCAGCAAAAAAATGATCACGGTAATTGGAAAAATAATTTCAAAAAGACGAGCAATTGGATTAATACCTCCCAATATCAAATAGAGACCCACCCACATGAAGGGCATGATAATCGCCCAGGTAGGAGTGCCTTCTAACAACAAGTACCCTGTGACTTCTGTTAGGGCTCTGACTTCAAATGCCGAGAGAGAAAAAAAGTAAACGATTAAAATCAGACAAAGGAATCCACCAGCCCATTTTCCTATAATCTTCTGACTGTATTGATAAAACGTTTTTTCGGGAAATTGTTGACTTAATTTCACAATGATAACCCCTGCGATCATTGCAATCAGCCCGCCTATAAGAACGCTAATCCAAACATCTGGTGTTTTTACCTTTTCCACAGAGGTTCTTGGTAGGGTGAGAATCCCAGTAGCAAGGATATAATTGCTGATGACGACAGCTGCTTGCGAAGTGGTAATTCGATCTTTCGGACTGAGATTCATCCTTGTTTCACTTCCTTTCGTAGAAGGTTACCTTTTGCGTATTGGGTCTTTTCCATTCAGCATTTTTGGACGACGTTTCATCATTTGAAGCGGCATGCGGACCATAAAATCTTTCCAATCACTTATTTGATAAGGTACCGCAGGACTTACATAAGGAACGCCGAAGCTTTTTAATTTCACTAAATGACTGCATAGGAAGAGAAAAAACAGAATGACACCGTACAATCCAAATAATGCAGCACTAAACATTGCTACAAAGCGAAGGATACGCAATGGAATACCTGCACTATAATTAGGAAGGGCAAAGGAGGAGATAGCGGTTATTGCTACAATGATAACCATAATATTGCTGACAATCCCTGCTTGTACAGCTGCTTCGCCAATAATCAGTCCGCCAACGATTCCCATTGCTGGTCCAATCGGCTTAGGTAAGCGTAGTCCTGCCTCCCTTAAGATTTCAATAGCTATTTCCATAAGCAGTGCTTCGATTAAGGAAGGGAAAGGGACACCTTCTCTAGAACCTATAATCGAAATGGCTAACTTGGTTGGAATCAATCCTGGATGAAAGGAGATAAAAGAAATATATAATGCAGGAGCGAACAACGTAACAATAGCTGCACCAAATCGTAATAGACGTATAAGGGTTCCAGGGATCCACCGTTCATAATAATCTTCTGGCGATTGTAAAAGCATGCTGAATGTAACCGGAGCGATCAATGCGAATGGTGTCCCATCTAACAGGATTGCTACTCGCCCCTCCATCATTGCACTGATTACACGGTCAGGACGCTCCGTACTCTGTACCTGGGAAAAGGGACTTAGATAATTATCTTCGATCAACTGCTCTACATAACCTGATTCAGGTACATCATCTATATCTATTTTCTTAATTCTTTTGATTACCTCATTTACTAATTCTAAGTTTGTAATCTCTTTCATATAGGCGATGACCAGCTCTTTTTTTTCTCGCTTTCCTACTTTGTATTTGGTTAATGTTAAGTTTCCATTTTCACCGCTTCTTCTTAATAGGGCAGTGTTATCGGATAAAGATTCAGTGAATCCCACCCTTGGACCTCTGACTAATGCCTCTGTTAATGGCTCGTTAATATCACGAGTTTTCCCTTTTGTCGTGCCAAGGATAAAGGCATCTGGGGAACCATCAATTAAAAGCGCGGTTGAACCTGTAAATACTTTTGTCACTATTTCTTTTACGTAATTGACAACTTTAACATCACTAATGGAAAGAACCTGATTTATGATAAATTCATTTGAAAATGTACCTTTCACATGAGGAGTTTCCTCTTTAAACTCTTCGCAAAAATCTAGCATCAATGATTTCATTATATGTTTGTCGATGAGATCTCTATCTGACAAACCATCAACAAACATGATTGCAGCACGAATTCCTGTGCGCCCTATGTTTAACTCACGAACATGTACATCTGAGTTATCGGCGATTTCTTGTTTGACAAGCTCTAGGTCCACCGTGAAATCGCCAGTCAGTTGGTCTGTTGAATCCTGAAAAAGGGTAGTATTTTGCTCGTTTTTACTTTGAATAGAAGGATGTAGCCTTTGATTTTTCATTGATGTCCATTTCATCTTCATCACTCTTCCTCTAAAGTACGGGCCCATTTAAAAAATCTTGAAATTGCAAACGGAACGAAAAATGCGATAAATCCTTGAAGAAAAACTTTCCAGTCTGGAAGATAGGAATATACCATTTTCCACATATTAATAATCACCCTTTTAGTAAGTCATACTCCAAATTCTGCAGGTACCGATGTAGAGTAAAGTGCCAATTTCATTAAAAACTGAAGATTCTTCCATTATTATTTGCACGACACTGTGTGTGTATGCAGAATATTACGTATGAACCTGGTGTAGTAATAATAATTTTTATCATGTCAACATTAAGTACAAACAATCGATCAAAACTTGTTAGAAGTTTAACTGCTTTGCTAATCATCTCTTTATTCTTTAAAGACTTTTCCACGATCCTGAAAGTGATATAATGAAAGGGAAAAATGTTAAGTTCAAGGGAGTAATACATAGTATGGACCTTTCAATAACAGCCTCTTTAATCAATCAACCTGAATGGAGAATTATCGACCAATCTAGTCTTGGACCTCAATTTGAGGCTAAGCACTCATTTGCGATTGATGATACATTATGTGCAAGTGTTGGAAAGCATGAATCACCAGCAACTGCGAGAACGTGGGTGCATCATAATACAATCGTCCTCGGTATACAGGATACGAAGCTGCCATATTTAGAGGATGGAGTGAATTTTTTAAAAAACAAGGGCTATCACGTCATCGTAAGAAACTCTGGTGGACTTGCCGTTGTATTGGACAAGGATGTGTTAAACATTTCTCTCATTTTTCCTGATCGTGATAAGGGCATCGACATTAATCGTGGGTATGATGCGATGCTGGATTTAATAAAACGTATGTTAAAGGAAAATGGCAGTCAGGTTGAAGCACGTGAAATTGTAGGATCTTATTGTCCTGGAAGCTATGATCTAAGTATTAATGGAAAGAAGTTTGCTGGTATTTCACAACGTCGACTTCAAAAGGGGATTGCGGTTCAAATCTATCTTTGTGTTGCTGGAAGTGGTGAAGGTCGCGCTGATTTGATCAGACAATTTTATGAAATTTCCTTAAAAAATGAAGAAACAAAGTTTACCTTTCCAAAGATAGATCCGGAAACAATGTCATCGTTAAGTGATTTACTCGGAATTGAACTTACTGTTGAAAAGTTTTTATTTGAGCTATTAACAACATTAAAGAACCATAGTCAGCAGTTGCTGTCATCATCATTGACTGCCCAGGAGCAGCAAATTTTCCAGCAATATTTAGTGAGAATGAATGATCGAAATGACAAAGTCTTTTTGAAAGAGCGCTAGATAAAACTGAGACTAGAGGGATTTTATATGAGTAAAGTTGAAGTAATTGTATTAAATCAAGAAGATGCAAAAATTGCTGAGGCGTATGGAGCGGATCGCTTAGAACTGGTTTCAGCAATTAGTGAAGGTGGATTAACCCCAAGCTTTGGAGCAATTAAGAGTGTCGTAAACAGTGTTAATATCCCTGTTATGGTGATGATTCGTCCTCATAGCTATTCCTTTGTCTATCAGAAGGAAGAATGGGAGATGATGAAAGAAGACATTAAGGCTGCTCGAGAACTAGGTGCTGCAGGGATTGTTTTCGGTGCATTAACGGAAGAAAAATTAGTGGATTTTGAACTGCTTGCAATGGTAGTAGAGGAAGCTAAAGGGCTATCGATTACCTTTCACCGTGCCATTGACGAATCTAACCCACAAGAAATCTATCAATCCTTATGCGGGTCTCCTTATAAGATTGATCAGGTGCTAACTTCTGGGGGGAAACCAACAGTAATGAAAGGATTGGATATGTTATGCAATTTGATGAAGGAGTCTGTACAAAGTACTGAAAATCCTGTTATTATGCCAGGTTCAGGGCTTGATCAAAACAATATACAGTTTATCCATCAAACCTTGCAGGCGAAAGAATATCATTTTGGCTCAGGTGTCCGAATCGAAGGGGATTTTCGTCAATCAATTAATGGAAGAATCCTTCAGAAGATAAAAGATATCATTGTAAGCTAAGCTTGATGTGAAATTGAATCGTTTGAATAGTTCAGAGAAAAGAAATAAAGGTTAGCTGCTAAATAAAGCATTTATACTGACCTTTACACTCATAATGTGAATCTGATAAAACAAATAATTTTAAAAGTATAAGCTTAAGGAAACCTTTCTATGTGAGGGGTTTTCTTTTATTTTATTAGGAAGATTGTCAAATACAACATAGATAGAAAAAGATACATATTTTAAGTTTTGTTTCATGTTATTACTATTAAGCTAAGTAAAATGCTTCAAAACTGATTTACGATCTACCAAAAAACCTTTTGTAATTAGAACAAATTGGCCATTAAGTAGGTTGTTTTATCAAAGTAGGAGGAGAAAAATGGAGTTTAAAGTAATGACCTTTAATTTACGTGTGGATAGTCCTGATGATAATGATAATGCATGGTCCTACCGTGCTGACAAGATTGCTGAAATGATAATAAAACACGATCCTATCATCTTTGGAATTCAAGAAGGAATTTATTATATGTTAACTGACCTTGAGGAACGTCTATGCAACTATCATTGGCTTGGAAAAGGTCGTGATGGGGGAAATAAGGGTGAATTTTCAGCGATTTTTTTTAAAAAAGATATTGTAACTGTTGTCGACGAAGGACAATTTTGGTTATCTGAAAAACCAAATGTACCGGGCAGCAAAAGTTGGGGAACAGAATGTCCGCGCGTTTGTACATGGGGGCATTTTAAATTACAGCAAGAAACTGAAAGTGAATTCTGTTTTTATAATACTCACTTGGATCATATAAGTCAGGAAGCAAGGGAAAAGGGTATTCAGATGATTTGGGACACAATGAACACTCATCGCCAACAAAAGGCTAGACCTGCGTTTTTAACAGGTGATTTGAATGCACCGCCTCAAAACAACGTTATTAAGTTTTTAAATGATAAAGAAGAGATCGTGAATTCTTATAACATTTTCGAAGGTAATGTTGGATCTACTTTTCATAATTTTTCAGGTGGAAAAGAGGGTGATCCAATCGATTATATCTTCGTCACAAAAGACATTTATTTACAGAATACGATTGTTGATAGAAGTAAGGTAAATGGTGGTTTTCCTTCTGATCACTATCCAGTTATTCTAAAGTCTTCTATTCAATTATAAGAAAATGATTTTGGTTTTCCTTGATTTACGGTTGATTTAATTTGCATAATTGCTGGGCGGGGTTAATCTTACGACAAACATAAAATACTCTCAATATGTGCAATTTCATTTTTCTTTTTGTGAAATTTTATAAAAGGGTAGTGCGTTAAGTATTAATTCAGTAAAATGCACTCGGATTGTAAGGGTTTACATACTGCTGATAAATCTACATATTTACGGTTTCTGTCTGCAACAGATATTATGGAAGGCGATATTTATAGGAAACTACGAGATTATTGGAGGTAAATAGAAGTGAGTACAGTTACAAATGAGAAAAAATATGAAAATTGGCCATCACAATATGGGAATCCGGAATGGTTTATTCATGATCGTTTCGGTTTATTTATCCATTTTGGGCTCTATTCACCAGCAGCTCGTCATGAATGGGTTATGACACACGAGAAAACACATCCGAATACATATCGCAAGTATTTTAACCATTTTGAGCCAGATCTATTAAATGCTAAGGAATGGGCTCATGCCGCTAAACAAGCAGGTATGAAATATTTTGTTATCACAACGAAACATCATGAAGGCTTTGCATTATGGGATACAAAGCTAAGCGAGTATAAAGTGACAAACACCCCGATAAAAAGAGATCTATTACGTGAAATCATTGATGCTTTCAGTGAAGAGGGTTTAAAAGTTGGACTCTATCATTCATTAATAGATTGGTATCATCCAGAGTTTACGATTGATGGGTTGCACCCTCAACGAGATGATGAAGATTTCAAAAAGGAAAATACTGATCGTAATATGGATAAGTATGTGGAGTTTATGCATGGACAGGTTCGGGAATTATTAACGGATTACGGAAAAAATTGATTATATTTGGTTCGATTTTTCTTATCCACACCGTGACTGGGGATGGGCTAAAGGGAAAGGGGAGAATGATTGGCAGTCTAAGAAACTGGAAAAGATGGTGCTAGATCTTCAGCCTAATATTCTCATCAATGACCGCCTTGATTTAAATCGCGGTGTTATAACCCCGGAACAGTATCAGCCAAATGAACATGTCGAAAAAGATGGCCATCCAGTCATTTGGGAAGCATGCCAGACAATGAATGGAACATGGGGTTATCACCGTGATAATCTTGACTGGAAATCTACTGAAGTGCTGCTCAAAATGTTAATTGATACTGTCTCAAAAAATGGAAATTTGCTTATGAATGTAGGGCCAAATGGACGAGGGGAATTTGATAGCCGTTCCATAGAGCGTTTGCAGGAAATTGATGAATGGATGAGATTGCACTCCCGTTCGATATATGGAGCAAAGCATAGTGAATACAAGCCACCGCTTGACTGTCGCTATACACAAAATGGAAATCGCTTGTACCTCCATATTTACTCATGGCCATTCCGTCATCTTCATTTAAAAGGTTTAGCTGGAAAAGTAAAATATGCTCAGCTTCTAAATGATGCATCAGAGGTCCATTTTAGAGAATTTGATCCTGAAGAAGTCATTACAAGTACAGAAACAAAAATTGATATTGATTCAGTTGTTTTAGAACTTCCTGTGCAAAAACCAGATGTACTTGTACCCGTTGTTGAGATTTTTATTATAGATTAACTATACTAATTTTTTAGAATGATAGAAGGATATAGACACATGACAAGCTTTAAGCATGAGTCCTGTCAGTTCAAAGATTACATTAAGTAAAAATGGGGGTTATTATTTATGGGTAACATCGTTATTTTCTATGATTCTAGTTTTCCAATAGATGGTCACAGACCGAACAGCTCTTTTTTTGGAAACTTTAATAATGAAATAATCGTTGCAGATGCTCTTTCTTTAAAGGAAGTTTTAGCAAATAATGAAGTGGACTGTTTTGTAAATATGCATGGTCCCTATTTCCCAAAAAGTGCTTGGCAAGCAATATATGATCATCTTAAAAGTGGTAAAGGAATCGTACATATTGGCGGAATTCCATTTCGGATTCCTTGTTATATGACGAATGGCAATTGGGAAAGGGAGCGTGTGCAAACAGCTTACCATCAGCAATTAAATATACATGAAGCTTTGCATGTTAAATCCGAACCGATTGCTTCTTTGCAGCATAATGAGGATATTCCTGTGTTCTCCGGTAAAGAGGAGCTATTTCCAATTGCGGATACCTGCAACTTTGTGCTGCATGTGACAAAATCCAGTGCAATTGAGTCTGAAATGGGTTCAGTAGGTCCGATGGATGCACGTATTTATCCGTTGCTTAAAGGTGTTTCAAAGAGCGGGCGTGAAGTAGCAGCACCTAGTGTCCTAATTGAAAATACAAAAGGGAATTTCACCGGAGGACGCTGGCTCTTCATTAATCAGAAGGTTAATGAACAATTTTGGACAGAAAAAGGCGCAAAGGCTATCGAGGAATTAGTTTTGTTTGTAACAAATGGAGTAACTGAAATGTGGTTGAAAACGAACTATGCAACGTATGATGAAGGGGAACGTCCAAAAGTAACCTATCAATTGCAGTCGTTTAAAAGCGAAACAACAGAATGGACATTGACATTTACTGTTAAAAAGAATAAAGAAGAAGTCTTTTCTAATATAGAAATCGTAAAAGCTTCCCAACAATTGAATGCCCTTTCTTTTATTTTGCCAATCGATATTATGCCAGGATTGTATGATCTAACATGTCATGCTGTATCAAGCAAAGGTGAAACACGATTACTTCATCAAGGTTTCTGGGGCATGGATACGACGCTTTTAACAATAGGTGTTCCATTAACATGTGATCGAGACTATTTTCAAAAAGATGGACGCCCAATGCCAATTGTTGGCATGACGTATATGACATCAGATGTTGCTCGTTACTTCCTATTCTTACCTAACCCTTATATTTGGGATAGGGATATGGCACAAATGAAGCGCGCAGGTATAAATTATATTCGTACAGGGATTTGGACTGGATGGCGCAACATGATGTTTGTCGATGGTCATGTGGATGAAAATGTGCTGCGTTCCATTGATGCTTTTATCCTATGTGCGAAAAAACACGATCTTGAAGTAACATTTAATTTCTTTTCCTTTACACCGGAAACATGGGAAGGAGAAAACCCATACCTTGACCCGCGAAGTGTTGAGGCGCAAAAACGTTTTATTACGTCAATCGTTTCAAGGCATACGGAAACGACCAATATTCAATGGGATTTAATTAATGAGCCTTCATTGTTTGATCCGGGCCGTACATTCTCAGGCCCTAGGTCAATTCATGATAAGTATGATCGTAAAGCATATAGAGAATGGCTTAAGAAACGTCATAGCTCCATTCGCGAACTTCAGGAAAAATGGAACATGACAGAACAGGAACTGCCATCTTTTGATGTGATTGATCCACCTGAGCCGAGTGAGATCAACTTTGGAATCAAAGATATGCTTTTTGGGAAAAAAGGCTTAAAATGGCTAGATTATACGTTGTATACGATGGATATGCATAACAAATGGGCAAAAGAGCTGACAGAAACAACTAAGCGATTAGCGCCAAATCAACTTGTTACGGTTGGACAGGATGAAGCCCTTGGCTCACAGCGGCCATCACCGTTATTTTATTGTGATGCGGTTGATTATACAACGAACCATACATGGTGGCTGCTCGATCAATTAGTCTGGGATGGAATTTTCACTAAAACTCCTACTAAGCCAAACCTGATTCAGGAAACGGGAATTATGTATGTGGAAAATCCAAATAATCAAGCAAAAAGAAGTGAAGAGGAATTGCGTAACATACTTGAAAGAAAATATGCTTATTCCTTTTCTACTGGTGGCGCTGGTGCTGTGCAATGGCTCTGGAACACAAATTACTTTATGAATAATATTAATGAATCAAATATCGGGGCAATTCGTGCTGACGGTACCGAAAAGCCTGAAGCAAACGTTTCTTATGATTTCGGTACGTTTATAAATGATACACGTGATTTATTCAAAGGCAGAGAACTGGAAGAAATAGCTGTCGTATTCCCATACTCAAATGATTTCTCAAATCGCAGACTAGCATTAGATGCAACGATGAAGCTTACGAGAACATTGGCTTATGAGATGAATACACCATTTCGTGCATTAAGCGAATACCATCTTGATGCATTAAAAGACGAACCGCCAAAATTAGTTGTTGTTCCTAGTCCGCACAATTTTAGCAGCAGTGCACTCACTAACATTTTAGAAGTCGTAAAAGAACAAGGTATAACACTATTATTTACAGGACCTATAAACTTAGATGAATATTGGCACGAAACAGGACGAATGACCGATATCATTGGAGCAACTAGCAATGAAAATATCCTTCGTGAGGAAATGCTTGAAATAAATGAAAAACATTATCCAGTTTCATTTGGTGGAGAACGAATTGCTGAAGCAATGAAAGAGGTTTTGAGCTCTGAGAGAAATTCAACTGCAATAAAGGAAATTTCATACGGGAAAGGTGAAATTATCTGGTGTTCATTACCCGTCGAACTAAATGAACGAAGTGAGCCGATCATCGCTTTATACGAATATGTTATAGAAAAGGCAGGAGTCCAAGAACAGCTGGATTGGCAAAAAGGGGATATGCCAGGCAATTACGGGAGAAAACTCTCTTTTGAAAATGGTTCTTTATTTATATTTGTGTCCGAATTTTCGGGAGATACCTATGTTAAAATTAAGGATCATGAATCAAATAGAACCTATTCATTTTTACTGGAGACTGAAAGAACGGTTATGTTTGCCACAGATAAAAAGGGGAATATCATCTCTGTTTATCGTCCTGATGAGGTTGAAATTATATACTGAGAAAGTATATTTGTTTCATTTATCTGGAAAAAAGAACGATAAAAACTAATTTTGTGATATAATAATTACAAATAAGAACAAACCATCGGGTGTAAATGATCACTTTGTGAAATAAGCTTTAGAAAATGATGTTAGACAATATTAAAAGAAATCGACAAATTAGTCGGTTTCTTTTATCATCTCTCTGTTTTTAAACTACTGACAAACAAATTGGTAGCGTATTCTTGAGATGGGGAAGTGACTGCTATGACAACTTTAAATGGTTTTTTTTATGGGTGTATGATATAGGGAATTGGTTAGCTAAAGTAATGTGTCTGCACTTCCTGTGGATCATATTTTCATTACTTGGCTTGGGGGGATTTGGAATATAGCCAGCAACGGCTGCACTATTCTCCGTTATACATACGTGGTTTGAAGGAGATTTTGATATTCCAATATTCAAGAAATTTTATACTGTATATAAAACTCAGTTTTTAAATCGAATAGGATGGGAATTATTTTGATTGGGTTACTTAGGGATATTTTTCTATATTGATAGGAACATTTCAGAACAGTACATTTAATCCTTTTATGTTCATCTTTTTTCCTAATTATTATTTTCCTGTATTTTACATACGGTAATGTATTTCTTTCTTGTATTTGTACGTTATGAACTCAAACTTCAATTGTATTTTAAACAATCGCTTTTTATTGCACTTGCTTGGTTTGCATATCGAGAGTGTGTTCAACTAGAGGAAAAGAGACTAACTTAAAAATTAACTATTTTATACAGAGATATAGGGGGGAGGAATGTGTTTCGTAATAGAATTAAATCTCGACTATTATATAAATATATCGTCTCCTATCTACTTGTTTTTCTTGTTCCTTTTCTTATCATGAGCACTATTATTTATTATAATTCTGTATCCAGCCTGCGTCAGGAAATTGAACAATCAAATATAAATAAACTAGAACAAGTAGAAAAACTAACAAACGAGCGAATGAAAGAATTAGAAACTCTTGCAGCAAGAATTTCATATGATCCTAGGCTTACTCCGTATATGATCAGTCATGGCTATTACAGTGGAGAAGCAATTGATGAATTAAAAAAATATAAAGCAAACAGTTCAATCATTGAAGAACTATTTGTTTATTATCATGATGATGAGACAATATATTCCACTAGCGGTTCATTTACTATAGATGCTTTAATGCAAAAAAAATATCGGTTTGGTGAATGGGGAAAAGAAGACCTTATCAGTGATTTGCATACGAAATTGCCATTCATAAAGACTGTTAACAATGTAGTGGTTAAGAATGATTACAATGATAAACATGAGAATATGATTGCTTATTTATTTCCGATAGCTCCAAACAATCCTCAGCCTTATGGTACAGTTATGTATTTTATAGAGGAATCGACGATGACAGATTTGATTCAAAACATATTAGGTGAAACTGAAGGTAATGTCTATATTTTCAATGAAAATAATCAGACTATTGCATCTGCCATTAATGATGAACCAATTAGTGAAGAAGACTTAGAGTCACTTTCTTTAGATAATTACGGGGTTAATAATATTAAATTAAATGGAAAAGATTATTCACTTGTGTCTGTTAAATCGGAACTAAGTGGCTGGAAGTTTATAACGTTGATGGAGGATAAGCAATTTTTTAAACTGCTAAACAATACGACGATATTGATCTTTGCCATGTTAATTGTCCTTTTAATTGTTGGCTTTGTATTAGCTGTAATACTTGGGAAAAATCAATATAAGCCGATTCAAAACCTGTTTGAAATAACAAACATGGGCAGAAAGAAAACAGCTGATCTGGAAGGCGGAAATGAATTAGAGACCCTTCGCAAGACGATAACACATGTATTTGAAGACCATCAGATTTTGAATGAAACGATGTTTATGCAAAAACCTTTTGCCAGGGATCAATTTTTAGTGAAACTATTAAAAGGTAATATTAGTGATGGAAAAGAAATAAATTCATTGCTGCATTCGTTAAATATTCAAATGAAGGATGGGCACTACTTTGTGACGATCGTATATTTTGAAAAAGGAACCTTTATAGAGGACAATTTGGAAGAGAGGGAAAAGGTTTTTAACACCTTATCGAATATTTCGCTGGGAAACGCCACGGCACATGGCATTGATTTGTTTTATAATGATGCTATGGCACTAATTGTAAGTATGGATCAAGTAGCAAAAGATGCTAACAAAGAACGTCAAAAGCTTGTGCCGCAGATTCAGCAGTATATTCATGAAACTTGCCTTTTTGATCCTACTATTGGGGTGGGCGGGCTTTACGAAGAAAAAAACCTGATAAACCGATCCTATATTGAAGCCCTTGCAACAATGGAATATAAATTTGTAAAGCCACAAGGCAGTATCATCTATTTTGAGGAAATCAGTATACACCCGGAACAGTCACTTGGATATCCGATCGAAGAACAAATGAAGCTTGTCCAAAGTTTAAAGCAAGGGGACCAGATTGTCGCTGCTGAAACATTAAGTAACATGTTTAAAAATCTGGCTGATAAAGATCTGTCTATCCAGGTGTTAAAATGCATCTGCTTTGATATTATCAATGCTATTGTGAAAACAATTTCTGAAATGGGATTGAGTAAAGACATCCAGGATTTTAAAGCAATAGCAGATTTTAATTCGATAGAACAATTGCACAAACAGCTGCACGAGTTAGTTTTAACGATATGTGAAGAGGTTGATGGCAAGAAAGAAAGCCATAATGATAAACTGCGAAATGATGTTTTGGATTATATTAGAGACAACTATAATATGTATGAGCTATCTTTGGAAAGTATTGCGCTTGAATTTCAACTATCTGTATCGTATCTTAGTCGCTTTATAAAAGGACAAACGGGTGTTACATTTACGCAATATTTACAGGATCTCCGCATGGAAGATGTAAAGAGACAATTAAGGGAAACAGATAAGCCAATTAAAGAAATCGTCGTTCAAGTAGGTTATTTGGATGTTGCGAATTTTACCCGGAAGTTCAAGAAAATAGTTGGTGTAACACCTGGACAATATCGTAATTTAAACAGGTAATCGAATACATGAATGACTTAGGCTATGATTTTTATTAAAATCATGGCCATTTTCATTTCTTATTTACGAGAAAGGAATTAGTTTCGTTCATGGTAAATTTTTATCAGCAGTATTTTCCTTAAAATACTGTTGCAAAAGCATTTTAGTAAAAATGTAAAGGTATACATATCGAAGTGAAATTGACATATTGCAAGAGTTAGTTGCAAAGTGTTGAAATGTAAGCGGAATCTTAGTCGTCATTATTCATAAAGAGGAGGATAAATGTGTCTAATAATAAGCCCAATATTCTTTTTATTTTAACAGATCAACACCGTGTTGATACTTTAAAAGCTTATGGAGGGAAAACTTGCAAAACACCAAATATTGACCTTTTGACAGAGGAAAGTGTGGTCTTTAATGGTGCATATGCCAGTTGTCCTGTTTGTACACCTGCCCGTGCTTCACTTCAAACTGGATTATACCCTCACAATCATGAAATGAGAAACAACACCTATGAACCAGGGTGTAAATTTAACGAATTACCAAATTCACCAGAATTACTTAGCAATAAACTTAAAAAGCAACACTACAGTTTAGGTTATACAGGTAAGTGGCACCTAGGATTCGGACCTACCGAAGTTGGATATGATGGGGATGATTTCCCAGGCCATGGTGCAGGTGGACATGATTATGTACAATATCACGATTACTTGAAAGAAAAAGGTCAAGAAGTTAAGTTAGAAAATAAAATAACTGGACATTATAAAGGACATTGGGCAGCTGAAGTCGTATCTCCTGTTGAAACAACCGTGGAATATTTTTTAACAGATCGAGCCATTCACTATATCGATCAATTCAGACAAAAATCTAATCCTTTTTATTTCCAGTTGAACTTTTGGGGTCCTCATGAACCCTATATTGCACCTACAAAATATTTAGACTTATACCGTAATCTTGAAATTGAACCTTGGCCTAATTTTTACGATAAATCCACGAACAAGCCCACCATTCATAAAGTGAAACGCTCTGGTACAACTGAATGGAAAAAGTTTGAACCGTATATAAAGCATTATTATGCTAACGTTAGTTTGATCGATGAACAAATTGGCAGACTTCTCAACTATTTAAAGGAGCATGGTCTATATGAGGATACAATCATCATTTTTTCTGCGGATCATGGAGAATCCCTTGGTATCCATGGAGGATTATGTGATAAAAACTTTTTTATGTATGAGGAAACTTGTCGAATTCCACTGATCGTTAAGCCTGCAAAAAAATTGGAACAGACGAGATATGAAGATCGTTTCGTTGGAACCTGTGATATTTACTCTAGCATACTTGATTGGTCAGGAGTTCCTGAAGAAGAAATAAATAGAGACGGAAGATCGTTTGTTCCTCTTGTAAATAATGAAAATGTTAATGACTGGCCAGACCATGTCGTCACTGAAGGAAACGGTCTTGCAGAAATATTGTACACACAGCGTATGATCCGACATGGTCATATGAAGTATGTCTTTAATTGTGGGGATACGGATGAATTATATGATCTGCAAAATGATCCTTACGAACTTATAAACGAGATTGAAAATCTTGCATACAAAGACACACTCCAACCATTGAGGGAACTGTTGGCAGATTGGATGGAAAAGCATAATGATCGAGTTTTAGAGCAATACAAGGATTTATGCAGGTGATTCAAAATATAGAGGATTGTTAAATTTTACAATCCTCTGAATCCTTTGGTTTACCCCCATCGTAACAAGTTTAATCATCTATGCTTCTATTAAATTAGTATCTCATTTTGTGTAGGTGGGCATGGATAATTCATGAACATCTTAAACTTCTGGGGTTATTTAAAGAATGAGCACTAAGTATAATAAGTTTTTAATTTATAATTAGTTATTCCCCAAAAACACTGCTACAAATGCATTTAGCAGGAATGTAAAGGCATACATATTGGTGCAAGAGTGACATATTACTAGAGTTGCAAAGGCTTAAAATGTAAGCGGAATCATGGATGTTTTTATCGCCTTGACAAGCTTAATAGAAATAACATATTGATTACATTTCCTAAAAAACGCTAGTATGAAAGCAGTTACATAAGAAGCCAGAGGGAGGGTTTATTGAATGAGTTCAAGTACGGCAACTTCTCCATTACAACAGGAAGAAGAATTTAATAATGGATCTACGAAACCCATTAAATTAAAGCGAAAAAACCCTGAAAAAATGAAAAGGAAAAGAAAGATCTTACAAAATTGGCAGCTTTACCTTTTTGTATTGCCAGCATTTTTATACTTTTTAATCTTTCATTATATTCCAATGTACGGGGTGCAAATTGCATTTAAAAATTTCATTCCAACTTTAGGAATTTGGGGAAGCGAATGGGTTGGATTTGATCATTTTATTAGATTCTTTGAATCCTATTATTTTTGGGATTTAATCAAAAATACTTTAGGAATAAGTGTCTACGAATTAATTGTTGGTTTTCCATTACCGATTATTTTAGCTTTGGCATTAAATGAGGTAAAAGACAGTTTATTTAAGCGGACTGTACAGACGGTAACATATGCCCCTCACTTTATTTCAGTTGTTGTTATGTCCGGGATGATCATAGCATTTCTTTCTCCGGCGACAGGTATCATAAATCATGCTATTCAATTACTAGGTTTTGAACCTATTGCATTTTTGAGTGAACCTGCTTGGTTTAAAACGGTATATGTATTATCAGGTGTATGGCAAAGTACAGGTTGGGGAACTATTATTTACCTTGCCGCTCTTGCTGGGGTAGATCCACAGCATCATGAAGCTGCAATTGTTGATGGTGCAACACGTTTTCAGCGGATCTGGCATATAAACATTCCGGCAATTGTTCCAACAATGATCATCTTACTAATTATGAACGTTGGAAGTATCATGGCGCTGGGATTTGAGAAAGTTTTACTATTACAAAATCCACTTAACCTTGAGTCTTCGAATGTGATTGCGACATTTGTTTATCAAGCAGGTTTATTAGATGCACAGTATAGTTTTGCATCAGCAGTTGGACTGTTCAACGCAGTTATAAATGCAATTTTACTAATAACAGTAAATAAGATCGCGAAAAAAACCAGTGAGACAAGCCTATGGTAAGAGGAGGTAGATAAAAGATGAATTCTTCAATACACGAAACGAAAACAGATAAACTATTTAAGGCGTTTGTTTATGTTTTTCTTACTGCTGCACTAGGGATCGTACTTTATCCATTGATTTATATTGTTAGTGCATCCATAAGTAATCCTGCAGCTGTAAACTCAGGGGAAGTGTGGCTTTTTCCGAAAGATATTACATTTGAAGGCTACAAGCTAATTTTTGAAAATGGCGCTATTTGGAGAGGGTATCTCAATACAATTTTTTATACTGCTTTAGGTACTTTCATTAACTTAGCAGTTACGATACCAGCAGCATATGCAATGTCACGTAAAGATTTTGCAGGCAGAAATATTCTCATGGGTATGTTTGTTCTGACGATGTTCTTTAGTGGCGGGTTGATTCCAACTTACTTAGTTGTAAAAAATTTGGGGCTTATTGACACAATTTGGGCAATGGTTTTACCAAATGCAGCAGCAGTATGGAATATCGTTATTGCACGCGTGTTTTTCCAAACGTCCATACCAAGAGAATTGGAAGAGGCAGCGATCATTGACGGAGCCTCAAATTTTAAAATGTTTATCAAAATAATTTTACCATTATCTGCACCAATTATAGCTGTTATGGCGTTATTCTATGGTGTTGGCCACTGGAATGGGTATTTTAATGCATTAATCTACTTATCTGACAAAGAAATGTTCCCGCTTCAATTAGTTTTAAGAGAAATACTAGTATTGCAGGAAATGTCATCACAAAACACAAATCTGACAGGCAGCATGGCAGAGGCGTTGCATAGTAAGCAGCAACTTGCTGCAATTATTAAGTATGGAGTGATGATTGTCTCTACGCTTCCAATTATTATTGTCTATCCATTTTTACAACGCTATTTTGTTAAAGGTGTTATGATTGGCTCTCTGAAAGGGTAGGGAGCATGGCCTTTTTAACATTATGTGATAATTTAAGGAGGTGATCAGGTAACAAAACATATTCATAAGCAAGTATCATTTTTAACAATAAAGGGGATGCAAGGATGAAAAAATTACTAATACTGCTTTTAACAACTATTTTAATACTTTCGGCATGTAGTTCTAAAGAAGATGTAAGTAAAGAAGATAAGTCATCTTCTGCAAAGGTTGAAGTAAATAAAGAAGGATTTCCAATTGTAGACAAAGAAATAGAATTAACATTAATGGCACCAGGCACAGGTTTGGCAGAATGGAAAGACATGCCTACATTACAAGAATACGCAAAGATGACGAATATCAATTTTGAATATACAACACCTCCACTGAGTGACTTTCAAACGAAATTAAATTTAGCATTTGCTAGCGGAGATATCGCAGACATTATATATGGAGCTGGAACAGATAATTTGACTCCTGCCATGGAAGTTGACTATGGAAAACAAGGAGTATTATTACCTTTAGAAGACCTTATAGATAATTATGCTCCCAATATAAAAAAGATGTTAGAAGAAAACCCTGATATTAAAAAATCTATTACGACAGTGGATGGACATATCTACTCATTACCGACAGTCTCTAATGGTCCAACATCCAGCTGGTATAGAGGACCTTTATGGTATAACGGTCAATGGCTTAATGAATTAGGAGTTAAAGAGCTGCCTAAGACAACAGATGAACTTTATGAATTATTAAAACGATTTAAGACAGAAGACCCTAATGGCAACGGAAAAGCAGATGAAATTCCTTTAGTTGATGTTAAAATGGATAGCTCCCGTGCATGGCTGCTAGGTGCTTTTGGTCTAAAAGAATGGGGTATTGATGAAGTTAACGGTAAAGTTAGATATACACCAACATCAGAGAACTATAAAGAATATTTAACATTCATGAATAAACTTTATGAGGAAAAACTGCTGGACCCAGAGACATTCTCACAATCGGATGAGCAGAAAAAAGCAAAAGGACAGGAAAACAGAGTGGGATTATTTCCAGATTACTACTCATTCTTTACAACAGGAGAAACAGAAGAAGCGTCAATGAATAACCCAATGTTTCTTCCTTTGACTAGCTCTGTTTCCGATAAAGCCGTAATACCACGTAGCCCGGCAATTTCAAGAGGTACTTTTGCTATCACGAGCAATAACCCAAATCCCGAAGCATCTATCCGTTGGGTTGATTACTTCTATTCAAAAGAAGGCTATGCATTTCTAAATATGGGACCTGAAGGTCATCTTTGGGAATGGGCTGATAAAGAAGGTGGAAAGAGAGTAAAACTTGATGTACCAGAAGGCTTTAAATCCGCAGAAGATTATCGTGGAACATTAACACCAGATTATGGGATAGCTACACCTTCATTAAGTGGTCCAATTGAAGGAAATGAACCAACAAATTTTGATAAGTTTATTGCAGCAGAAACAAATGAAAAGATTGAGCCATTTGCAAAAGTTCCTTATCCACTAGTTTATTTAACATCAGAGGAACAGCAACAAGCCAACACGATTGAAGTTGACCTGGAATCGTATGTCAAGCAAATGGAAGCAAAATTCATCACTGGTGTTGAGCCGCTATCAAATTGGGATAAATACGTAAAAACTATTGAAAATATGAATATTGATCAATATGTTCAAATCTATCAAGATGCATATGACCGCTGGGCGGACAGTTAATTCATTTATTAAATCTCTTTGAGTCATAAAAAATACAAACAATAAAAGATGGCTCGTATGGCCCTAACAGGGGAAGTATACATACGAGCCTTCATTCATATATCACATGGTAAAGTTAGAGGTGGCAAATATGTTTTTGACAGAAGAGAAAGTGAAAGCAAGAATTACTGAACTGTCAAAGTTCAGATACCGGGACACCATTAAATTACCAGAATGGAGATTTGTCGTTGATGAAGCGGGCGAGGTGGGCACCTATCCACCGGAACGTGACAATCATTCCTCTACAATAAAAATAGGTGAACGATGGCAGGGGCGCGATTTATATGCATGGCTGTCTTCCATAGTCACTATTCCTTCTGTCTGGACTGATAAGAAGATTGTCGGTCTGTTTGATTTTGGAAGAACAGGTGGAGGAAATAATTCAGGCTTTGAATCATTGTTATTTTTAAACGGACAACCTTATCAAGGTGTGGATTCGAATCACAAAGAAGTTTTTATTTCCGAAGATCATGCAGGAGAGACGATAACATTTGATTTTAGATTATGGACAGGCCTTGAAGGTGGAGGACACCCGGTTGAACAGGAATATAAATTTCAGTGTGCGGAAATTGCCTGGCTTGATGAACAGGTTGATACATTTTATTTTGATGCAAAAGCTGTCATTGAAACAGTATTTGTACTGAAAGAAAATCAGCCAGATCGTCATAAATTGCTAAAAGCCCTTAATCAATCTATTAATCTTATCAACTGGTTGAATCCAGGTTCAAACGAATTTTATGAATCCGTATATAGCGCACAAAGCTATTTGGAAGAACAACTGGATAAAATGGAGAAAAACCATGATGTCACGTTTCACAGTATCGGCCATACACATATTGATGTGGCTTGGTTATGGCGTTTAAAACATACTCGGGAAAAATCCGCACGCTCATTTTCAACAGTATTACGTCTAATGGAAAAATATCCAGAATATGTTTTCTTACAAAGTCAACCGCAATTATACGAATATATTAAACATGATTATCCGGAAATCTATGAAAAAATGAAAGAACGGATTGCAGATGGACGCTGGGAAGCAGATGGCGGAATGTGGCTGGAAGCTGATTGTAATATACCTTCTGGGGAGTCACTTGTTCGCCAATTATTAATAGGGAATCATTTTCTTCGTGAAGAGTTTAATAAGGAAAGTGAGTTTTTATGGCTTCCAGATGTGTTTGGCTATAGTTGGGCTTTACCACAGATCCTGAAAAAATCTGGAATTAAAACGTTTATGACCACTAAAATAAGCTGGAGTCAGTTCAACCGCATGCCGCATGATACATTTATGTGGCGTGGGATAGATGGCAGTGAAATTTTGACTCATTTTATTACGACAACAGAACCTTGGCCGGAATCAAGATACTATACGTACAATGGTTTTATGACACCTCAGGTTGTGCAGGAATCTTGGGATGCATATAAGGATAAACATATAAATCAGGATCTGCTTCTTTCCTATGGCTATGGAGATGGAGGAGGCGGTGTTAATCGTGAAATGCTTGAAATGCGTCGAAGGATTGATAAAATCCCTGGATTGCCTCATGCAAAGCCTTCCAGTGCAAGTAATTATTTTAAAAAATTGCATAAGACAATCAAGGAAACAAATGAGTATGTCCATACATGGGATGGGGAACTTTACCTTGAATTTCACCGTGGGACATATACAAGCCAGGCTTTTATGAAACGAATGAACCGTAAACTGGAATTGCTTTATCGTGAAAGTGAATGGTTAAGCGTATTAAGCAGTATCCAGCAAAAAACATTCTCGGATTATCCGAAAGCCAAATTAATGGAAGGATGGAAAATAATATTAAGAAACCAGTTTCATGATATTATTCCAGGTTCATCCATTAAAGAAGTATATGACGATGCGAAACAGGAATATAAAGTAGCAGAGACTATTGGTAGAGACATTTGGAAAAATGCTTCGACGTCTATCGTGCATAGTGCAGACAACTATACGTGGACTGTATACAATTCGGGTCCTTGGAAACGAAATGATGTCATATTTATCTCAAATCATAACGATTTAGGTGAAGGAAGATGGTTTGATAACGAGGGTCGTGAGTTTACTGCCCAATACACAGAAGACGGCTGGTATGTTCAAATGGAAAACCTTCCAGAGATGGGCTATATGACATTGGAGTTCAGACCGGAAAAAATCGACAAGCCACAAAACGAACTATTTACATTTACAGAAAGCGGCGTTCAGTCACCATTTTACGATATTAAATGGAATGGTAAGGGGCAACTAACAAGCATTTATGATCGGGAAAATGAACGTGAAGTACTGGCTGAAAATGCACATGGCAATGTTTTGCAAGTATTTGAAGATAAACCAATGATGTTTGATGCCTGGGACATTGACATTTTTTATCAACAGAAAATGGAAGAAATCACTTCTTTGCAATCCATTACATTAATTGAAAAGGGCCATGTGCAAACTAAAATACGTTTTGTTTGGGAATATGGGGCATCTGTCATTGAGCAAGACTTAATTGTATATGAAAATAACCGTCGAATTGATTTTAAAACACGCATAGACTGGCATGAACAACAACGATTGTTGAAAGTGGCCTTTCCAGTTGACATTCGTTCAACTGAAGCAACCTATGATATTCAATTTGGGAATGTGAAACGCCCAACCCATTGGAATACAAGCTGGGATTATGCTCGTTTTGAGAGTGTTGGTCACCAATGGGCTGATTTATCTGAAGGAGGCTATGGGGTCAGTCTTCTTAATGATTGTAAGTATGGGTACGATATCAAGGATCATGTGATGAGACTCTCGTTATTAAAATCTCCAATTCATCCAGATCCATTGGCAGATCAAGGGCATCATGACTTTACCTATTCACTGCTTCCGCATCAAGGCAGCTGGAAGGAAGCTAGCACAGTTAAGGAAGCATGGTCTTTAAATAATCCACTTACTTATAGTGAAGGAAATAATCATCTAGAAAAAATGTCAATGCTATATTGTTCTAAAAGCAATATCATGATTGATACTGTTAAAAAGGCAGAGTACAGTGACAAGATTATTCTTAGAATTCATGAATTCGAAGGTAATCGCACCCATGCAGAAATCGGTAGTGATCTTAACATAGTGTCATGGCAAGAGTGTGATTTAATGGAAAGATCCTTTGGTGAGGAAGTAAATGAAGAGTGTATCAGCTTTCAAATAAAACCATATGAAATCAAAACATTTTTGGTGGAATTCTCCAGATAATCAGGAGGTAAAGTTAATTTATAACGGAAATAAAATCTACTATTTCATAGAAGTAAAGTAGTTTTGGAGGTATAAAATTGGAAGATAAAAAGTATATCCATATCATTTCTCATACCCATTGGGACAGGGAATGGTACTTACCATATGAGAAGCACCATGTCCTCTTAACGAAGCTGATGGATAGGCTGCTAGAAACATTGGAAAGCAATCCTGATTTTAAAAGCTATCATCTTGATGGACAAACAATCATTTTAGATGATTATTTACAAATCCGCCCTGAAATGCGGGAAAAGCTTCAAACGTTCGTCAGAGAGGGAAGGCTCCATATTGGCCCTTGGTACATTTTGCAGGATGAATTTTTGACAAGCAGTGAAGCCAATATTCGCAATCTTCAATACGGGATGAAAGATGCAGCGCTTTGGGGAGGCGTTTCAAAGGTCGGCTATTTTCCTGATTCATTTGGAAACATCGGCCAGGCACCACAAATCTTAAGCCAGGCTGGTATTAACAATGCTGTCTTCGGAAGAGGTGTGAAGCCAACAGGATTTAACAATACTGTCAGTGAAGCAGAAAATTATGAATCGCCCTATTCAGAAATGCTTTGGCGCTCCCCAGATGGGTCATCAGTTCTCGGTATTTTATTTGCAAATTGGTACTGCAATGGGAATGAAGTACCAACAGATGAAAAAGAAGCCAAAAAATATTGGGAGCAGCACATTGCATCCTTAGAAAAATATGCAGCAAGCCCACATATGCTCATGATGAATGGCTGTGATCATCAGCCAATCCAAACTGATTTGCCAGAAGCCATTCGAGTTGCTGAAACGTTATATCCAAATATCGAATTTATTCATTCAAATTTTAATGATTATGTAGGCAAACTTGCCGCATCACTACCGCAAAATTTAAAAGTAATTGAAGGAGAGCTGCGAAGCCAGCAGACGGACGGATGGGGCACGCTTGTTAATACAGCATCCGCACGCGTATATATTAAACAAATGAATCAACTTAGTCAGACACTCCTTGAGAAAGTGGCAGAAACACTGTCAGCATTCGCCTATTTACAAGGAGGAGATTACCACCATCATTTAATTGAATACGCTTGGAAGACACTAATGCAAAATCACCCGCATGACAGCATTTGCGGCTGCAGTGTTGATGAGGTTCACCGTGAAATGGTCACAAGATTTGAGAAGAGTAAACATGTAGCTGAGATGATCATTGATGAAAGTCTCGAGTCCATTTCCGAAAAAATTAATACAGCTAGTTTTAAAAAATGGGGTGAAGATGCACTTCCATTTACTGTATATAACACAACTGGATGGGATCGTACAGGAGTAGTTTCTATTACACTTGATGTAAAAAGAGATTATTTCTCAGCAGGAGTAAACAAACAAGAGCTTAAAGGATTTCCACTAGGAGAAAGAACATTAGTTGATGATAAAGGAACTGAATATCATTGCAAGGTGGAAGATTTAGGAATCTCTTTTGGCTATGATCTGCCGGAAGAGAAATTCCGTCAACCGTATATGGCTAGAAGAGTTCGTCTAACATTTGAAGCAGAAAAAGTACCGGCACTAGGCTTTACGACATATGCATGGGTTTCATCTTCAAAACATAATGATAATAGTTCCTTAATCATAAATGAAAATGAAATGGAAAATAATTATGTAAATGTAAAAATTAATGAAAATGGTTCCTTAACTGTAACCAATAAAGTAAATGGACGTACATTTGAAGACCTATGTGTGTATGAAGACACAGGTGATATCGGTAACGAATATATGTACAAGCAGCCGAATAATGAACAAGCGCTTACAACAAAAGACTTAATTGCAAAGGTAAACATCATCGAAGATACACCATTCCAGGCTGCATATGAGATTGTACAAGAGTGGGAAATTCCGGCAAGCGCATCAGATTTACTAGATAAAGAGCAAAAAGAGCTTGTCTGGTTTACTGGCAGAAAGTCAGAACGTGTAGAGGCGAAGGTGCCGTTTACAATCAAAACAGTTGTAACGTTAGCAAAGAATAGCAAAGGAATAGACGTTAAAACATCTTTCAACAACCAAGCGAAGGACCATCGTCTCAGAGCATTATTTCCAACAGATATTAAAACAGATGTCCATCATGCTGATTCAATCTTTGAAATAGCAAAACGAACCAACGAGCCGTCACAAGAATGGACGAACCCGGATCATTCACAGCATCAGCAAGCATTTGTTGATGTAAGTAATGAAGTTGAAGGCTTGACTGTTGCGAATCTTGGATTAAATGAGTATGAAATAATCCGTGATGGTCGGAATACGATAGCGGTAACTCTACTGCGCTCTGTAGGAGAGCTTGGCGATTGGGGATATTTTCCGACACCTGAAGCACAGTGTTTGGGAGAGCAGACTGTTTCATTTTGCATCTATCCACATGATGGAAAAGATAGCGCGACTAAGGCATATAAAGATGCATACCAATATCAAGTACCTTGGTCATTGAAACAGACAGGTCTTCATGATGGTGAATTGCCTCCTGTTCATTCATTTGTCCAGTGGGAATCTGCTAATCTAGCATTTTCCTCTATGAAAGTATCTAAACAATCTGGCGATGTCATGATGCGCTGGTTTAATATGGCTGATGAAAGCGATACTCTTATCGTCAAGACATCAGAAACTTATAAGAATACGTATGAAAGTAATGTAATCGAAGAAAAAAAGAAATCATTACATGTTGATGGCAATAAAGCAATTCACGTTTCAGTTCGTAATCATGAAATCGTTACACTAGGATTTGAAAAAAAATTAATTTAAGAAATGAGTTCAAATAGTGTGCAGCATGAATCAAATGCACAACATTTGAACTCGGGACATGACTATAAGACTACTAGAAAGGGAAGTGAGTACTCCATGCAAGGACAATTACCACGATCAATGAAAGCATTAATAGATGAAGTAAAATCATCATTCGCTCATGATCAAAAAGTACAAACAATGTTTGAAAATTGTTTTTCCAATACCTATGAAACAACAATTCGACCTCAGGATGATGGAACGACATTTGTGATTACGGGTGACATACCTGCAATGTGGCTACGGGATTCAGCTGCACAGGTTCGCCCATATTTACTACTTGCTGAACATGATGAGAAAATGGCAGACCTGATTGAAGGTGTGATAAAAAAACAATTATCTTGCATTATTCATGATCCATATGCAAATGCGTTTAACGAAGAAGCAAATGGAAACAGATATCATGATGATAAGACAGAGATGACACCACTTCTATGGGAACGAAAATATGAAATTGATTCACTTTGTTATCCAATTCAATTGTCGTATTTATTCTGGAAGTCAACTGGAAGAACATCTCAATTTAATGAAATGTTCCGGGAAGCTGTTGCCAAAATAATCGAAACTTGGAAGACGGAGCAAAACCATGAAGAAAATTCTAGCTACATGTTTGAAAGGGATAACTGTCCCACACAGGATACATTATCACATGATGGAAAAGGGGCTCCTGTTGGCTACACGGGAATGACCTGGAGTGGTTTTCGTCCAAGTGATGACGCTTGCCAGTATGGTTATTTAATCCCTGCCAATATGTTTGCTGTAGTTGTCTTAAAACAATTAAAGGAGATAGCTGAAGAAGTTCTTCATGATAAAGATCTTGCGAAAACAGCTTTTGAATTGGCGAATGAAATTGATCAGGGCATTCAAAATTACGGTAAATTTGAACACCCAGTATATGGAACCATTTACGCCTACGAGACAGACGGACTCGGAAATTACAACCTAATGGATGATGCGAATGTACCTAGTCTTCTCGCACTTCCGTACTTAGGTTATTGTAATGCGGATGATCCAATTTATCAAAACACGAGAAATTTTATTTTAAGTTCTGAAAACCCTTACTACTATCAAGGTATGGTGGCGAAAGGGATTGGCAGTCCACATACCCCTGAACAGTATATTTGGCATATCGCTCTTGCGATCCAGGGAATGACGGCATTAACAAATGAGGAGAAAGAGGAAATTCTTGAGCTGTTTAAAAACACCGATGCAAATACAAACTTTATGCACGAAGGATTTCATGTTGATGAACCTGAAAAATTTACAAGACCCTGGTTCTCATGGGCCAATTCGATGTTTAGTGAATTTTTGTTAAGTCAATGTCATCTGTTTGTAAAAGGCAGTCCTTTAGAGAAGTAGCAAATAGTGACAAGATAAAGTGAAACTTCCATAAGAGGGGGTTTTACGTCCCGTTAATGTGGGATAAACAAACAGTGATTATGGAGGTGGAACAATGATTTATGAAGTTCTTGTTAATGATTATCGAAATGGCTTTCTTGAAAATATCCACCCTGGTCATATTTGTGGGGTTGATGCAACGGGAAATATCAAATACGAGGTAGGAGATTCAGAGCATTGGACTTTTTTGCGGTCCGCATTAAAGCCAATTCAGGCGATTCCAGCAATTGCTCATCATATTCAGGAGCATTTCAAGCTAACGAATCGGGAAACATCCCTAATCGCTGCATCACATCGAGGTGAAGAATTCCATATCGATGAACTGGAGAAATTACTGGATAAAACCGGGGTAGCAGAAGAAGAATTGCTATGCCACCCGACATATCCGCTAAATCCAGAGGCAAAGGATGCACTCTTAAAAAAAAATCAACCTAAAAGAAAGCTATACCATAATTGTTCTGGTAAGCACCTAGGAATGATCGCCCTTGCAAAAGTCCTTGGTGTAAGCACGGAAGGATATTTCGAAACGGAACATCCAGTACAGCAGGAAATTATCCGTGCTCTTTCAAGTATTTCCGGGTGTAATGTTGAACAAATCAGGACTGGTGTGGATGGGTGTGGTGTTCCTGTTTACGCGCTACCTCTTAAGTATATTGCAAACGCCTACTTGCGATTTGCAAGACCAGAGCTTATTTGTGACCGATCCATTCAAGAGGCAGTTGTTAAAATAACAAGCATCATGAATGAAAATCCAGATATTATTTCCGGAACAAATGCAATATGTACAAGTTTGTTAATGGATGACAATATCGTTGCAAAAGGCGGGGCGCAAGGGGTTTATTGCTTTGGATTAAAAGAGGAGAAATTAGGCTTTTCATTAAAAGTAATGGACGGTTCTGAGGAACAATGGCCATTAATCGTTGCAAGTATTCTCGAACAAATCGAGTATGAAAATAAGAATACAATCCAAAGGTTGTATCAATTGTCTCAAAAGGAAATATATAACGACAACAACAAGCTTGTAGGGAATAAAGAAGCTGTATTTAAATTAGCAGAAGTTTAATGGGGAGTGTATACAAGTGAATGTAACAGAACCTGTACGCGCGTTTCATTTAAGATTCGGATCACATGACTTGGTCGATCCATTTAAGGAATTTATTGAGAAGGTCTTAGCCCCAAAAGGAATAAACCATTTACTTTTGGAATGCAATACATCTTTTGTATTTGAGAAACATCCTGAAGTCACTGGGGGAACTTTATCAAAGCAGGATGCAAGGGAAATAGCCGCAGTGTGTAAAAATAATGGGATACGGCTTATCCCATTATTCCAATGCCTTGGTCACCAAGGTTGGGGTGGAGCACCTAATTCAATACTGAAAGCGTATCCTGAATTTGATGAAACACCGGATGTGGCTTTTGATGCAGAGTGGCCTGAAATCTTCTGCAGAAGCTGGTGTCCGGAACATCCAGACATTAATCAGCTCGTATTTGAACTAATGGATGAACTTATCGATGCTTTCCGTGCGGATGCCTTTCATGTTGGAATGGATGAAGTATATGAAATAGCAGATGATAACTGCCCTCGCTGCAAAGGAAAGGATCGAGCTGATTTATTTGCGAAGGCCGTAAATGATATGTACAAGCATTTAGTAACAGAGCGCGGTGTTGAAATGTTTATGTGGGGAGATCGCTTAAACGACAGTGAAAAGATGGGCTATGACCAATGGGAAGGGGACACGTTTGGTACACATAAAGCTATTGATCGTATTCCTAAAGATATTGTCATGATGGATTGGCATTATGAGAAATTGGATTCGTATCCTTCGATTGGGAATTTTATTGAAAAAGGCTTTACTGTCATTCCTGCATGTTGGTTTAAAACAGATGCTGCGGAAGACTTGTTAAAGGAAAGTAAACGTCAGGCCCAGGAACATGGGGCAGAAGATAAAATGCCAGGTATGCTTGTGACATCATGGAACGGCTGGAATAAAGAGTCTTTTGAAAGATTTATAAATAGGACGTCTACTCCTATCGGATGTGATGAAACACTAGAGGAGCTCGATGAGTTATATCGAACACTCGATGTCATAACGAAAAAGCTATCGAATAGAATGTAAATCTATTAACTACTATATTAGAGGTGATGTGAGATGAAATTAGGATTAAGTACGTATAGTTTGCTAGATGCAATTAAAGCGGGAGAAATGGATGTTTTAGATGTTGTCGAGTGGATTGCCGACAATGGTGGAGAACATATGGAAATTGTCCCTTATGGATTTACTTTAGTAGATAACCTGGAACTAGCGGATAAAGTACGAGAAAAAGCAAAAGAAGTTGGGATTGAACTATCAAACTATTCAATGCCTGCAAATTTTGTTCAGGATACGGAGGAAGAATTTGAAGCAGAGGTTGCACGGTTGAAGGAACATGTAGATCTTTTAGACCGCATGGGGATCAAACATATGCGCCATGATGTGACTGCATTTACATTACCACCTGAGAAAATGACCATTGAATACTTTGAGAACAGCCTGCCGCAAATCATTGAAGGAAGCCGCCGTATCGCTGACTATGCAGCAAAATTCGGGATAACAACGACAATTGAAAATCATGGCGTTGCTGTACAGCATAGTGATCGTGTCCAACGAGTACTGCAAGCAGTGGACAGACCTAACTTTAAAACAACATTGGATGTAGGAAATTTTATGTGTGTCGATGAAAACTCCATCATAGGTGTGAAGAAAAACCTGCCATATGCATCTCTTGTTCATTTTAAGGATTTTTATTTCCGACCTTACTATGAAGATCCAGGTGCAGGAAAATGGTTTAAAACGTCTAACGGTAACTTTTTAAGAGGTGCAATTGTTGGACAGGGTGATATTGAAATAAGAGAAATTGTGAAATTGATTAAAGATTCCGGTTATGACGGATATGTCACATTGGAATTTGAAGGAATGGAAGAATGCCGAGAAGCTTGTAAAATTGGCCTGGATAATTTAAGGCGTTTCTGGGAGGAAGCATAATTTCTTAAAAAGCACTTACTAGGATTGATATATTCATAGAAAAGGCAACTTGAAAGGGATGGAAAAATGACGACTGAATCGAAAGACAAGGAAGTAAATCATGGTATCCATAATTATAGTGCGGAAGAGAAATGGATTAAACCGGAAGACCCAGTGTTATTGGAACGTCTTGAATGGTTTAAGGACCAAAAACTAGCCTTGATGATGCACTGGGGGCCTTATTCTCAGCTTGGTGTTGTGGAATCATGGGCACTAAGTGATAAGGATGGCGATTGGTCTCGCACGGATATTGACTGGGAAGAAGATGGCGAGGAATTTAAGCGACAATATTTCAATCTAAATAAAACATTTAACCCTGTTCGTTTTCAACCTGAAGTTTGGGCTGATTTAGCCGCAGAGGGCGGTTTTAAATATTTCATTTTCACGACGAAACATCATGATGGCTTTAGTATGTGGGATACGAAAGAGACAGATTACCGTATTACTTCATCAGAGTGTCCTTTTCACAGTCATAAGTATGCGGATGTATGCAAGCATGTTTTTGATGCGTTTCGTGAAAAGGGCTTAGGGATAGCTGCGTATTTTTCTAAGGCTGATTGGAATACACCTTACTATTGGGCTCCTGGCATGGCTCGGGGCAGAGAGATGTGGCGCGGCCCGTCCTATGATCCAGATGAATACCCATGGCTGTGGAATAAGTTTGTGAACTTTACTCATAATCAGATAATGGAGCTAATGTCCAAATATGGTCGAATTGACGTGTTGTGGTTAGATGCCGGTTGGGTAGGTAAAGGGAAACAGGACATCCGCCTCGGCGAAGTGGTGGAAAAGGCCCGTGAAATACAGCCATGGTTGCTTACAGCTGACCGTACAGTCGGCGGGGAGTTTGAAAACTATATTACCCCTGAACAGACAATTCCTGAAGGTCCGATGAGTGTGCCATGGGAAAGTTGTATAACGATGGGAACTTCCTTTTCTTTTAAATATGAAGATAAATATAAGCCTACTCGCGAAATTGTCCACACGTTGATTGAAATCATATCCAAAGGCGGAAATCTTGCATTAAATGTTGCACCACAACCTGATGGGCGCTTACCTGAGGGAGCAATTAAAAGGATGAAAGAGCTAGGAGCTTGGTTGAAAGTTTACGGTGAAGCCGTCTATGGTACACGCATTTGTGCACCGTATTTCAAAGAAGGACTTGCTTACACAAGAAAAGGTGAAACAGCATACTGTTTCCGGTTATATCAAAGCGAAGATGATCGTTATAAGGAAGAAAATGTTTACATTCCTTATACTGAAAAGGTCCATCGTATCGATATGCTTGGCGGAGAAGAAAATCTTGAATTTAGTCAGACGGAAGAAGGAATATCTATAAGAATGCCAAAAGTAGTAGAAACCGAAGAAAATACTCCAATCGCTCATGTATTTAGGTTAACATAACCAATCATTTTAAGAATAACTAAGGTAGAGGTGTAAGAATTGTTAAATGTAGCAGTAGTAGGAAGTGAAAAATCAACTAACGATCATCTTAGTGCCTGGTCCAGAATTAAGAATGTGAATATTGTTGGCGTAGTTCAAATCGAGACTACAGAGAATGAACAAGTTTCTGAAAGATATAAACATAAATTAGTTGAACATGTTGAAGATTTAAAATCCCTAGATGTCGATGTAGTTGATCTTTGCTTACCAGTGAATAGGACTGATATTATCCGCCAAATGTACAGGGAAGGATTACATATCATTTGTGAATCTCCACTAGCATCAACCTTGGAAGAAGCATCTGCCATTGTAAAGGAATGCGCAGAAAAAAATGTTCATCTTTATGTTGGGAATACACTAAGATTTTCCCCTGAATATGCGGATGCAAGAAATCAGGTGTGCAATGGGAATATTGGGAAACCAGGTGTCATTAGATTATCAAGTGGCATGTCACATCCAGGAGGACAGATTGATATCTTTACTGGTTTGGGTATACCCGATTTTGATTGGCTGACATGGACATTTGGTGATGTTGAACGGGTCATGGCCAAACACGTCAAAAGGGAGCGCTTGAATGGTTCACCGATTGAGTATGCATTAGTATCACTTCGGTTGAAAGATAACACATTTGCACATATTGAATTGTCTTGGGCAAAGGCAAAAAAGGAAACAAGCTTTGAGCTTACTGGAGATAAAGGAATGCTTACCCACAACAGTAAAGATAGTTATCCAATCAATGTTCAGTTGTCTCCTTCTTATCATGAGCACAAGCTTGAAGAAAGTATCTTAGCCAAGACAGCGCTTCATCGACAGTTGGAGCACGTTGCAGCATGGGCAGAAACACAAAATAAACCGATGATTGTAGTTGATGATGCTTTAAAAGCAATTCAAATTGCAGAAGCAGCAAGGAAGTCAGCTAACACAGGCCAGCCTGTTTCATTAAAGGGGAGTGTTTTCATATGAAAGTAGGAATGATTAGTTTTGCTCATATGCATGCACTAAGCTATGCAAAATACTTAGTGCAGCACCCCGAAGCTGAATTAGCTGGGATCTGGGATGCTGATAAGCAGCGGGGAAATAAGATGGCTGAGCAATTTGAGACGGAATTTTATGCAGAACTGGATGAATTATTAAAGACTGACATTATAGCCGTCATCATTTGCTCTGAAAACGTGAATCATAAAGAACACGTGTTAAAAGCTGCAAGCTATAAAAAACAAATTTTGTGTGAAAAACCGATTGCTACTGAAGTCGAAGATGCTATAGAAATGATTAATGCTTGTGAGGAACATGATGTTATTTTACAAGTAGCATATCCAGTCCGTTTTGCCCCGGCTATTCAAAAAGTGAAAGAGATCATTCAATCAGGGAAAATTGGCGAAGTCATTGCAGTAAATGCAACAAATCATGGACAAATGCCTGGTGGGTGGTTCGTTGAAAAAGAATTATCGGGTGGAGGATCTGCAACAGATCATATTGTTCACATCATGGATTTGCTCCGTTGGATATTAAATGATGAAGTGAAAAATGTATATGCAGAATTTGATACACTCTTTTACGATATCGAAGTCGAGGATTGCGGTTTGGTCATGCTAGAGCTCGAATCCGGAGTCATAGTATCGATTGACCCAAGCTGGTCCCGACCAAAAACATTTCCGACATGGGGCGACGTCACAATGGAGATTGTTGGAACAGAGGGTGCTTTATCCGTTGATGCATTTAAACAGCATTCTTTACTCTACAATGATCATGCCGGGAAAATCCAGCAGCATCCATGGTCAGAGGATATGGATGAGGGCTTGGTCAATGATTTTATTTTCTGTGTTAAGTCAAAGAGTAAACCTTTAATAACCGGAAATGACGGCCTCAGAACGTTGGAAGTTGTGAAAGCTGCCTATCAATCTAACGAATTAAAAGAAACGGTTCTTTTAAAACGTAATGAGAATTACTAGTTAATGTGAAATTTAGTTAAATGGAGGGCTATTAATGAAGCTTGGTATGAGTTCCTACAGTTTAGTAGGAGCAATTAACTCAGGAGAAATGTCGATTATGGATGTTATTCAATGGACGGCTGACCAGGGTGGCGAGCATATTGAGCTTGTTCCGATGGGTTTCAGCTTGACGGATAACCCATGGTTAATAGAAGAGATTCTTCAAAAGACGGAAGAAGCAGGTATTGAAATTTCAAACTATGCGATAGGTGCTGACTTTCTAAAGGGTGATAGGGAAGCATTTGAACAAGAAATTGTAAGAGTAAAGAAGGAAGTTGATATTGCACATCAACTAGGTGTAAAGCTGATGAGGCATGATGTAGCATTTAAGCCCCCTCACGAAGCATCTATTAAACAGTTCGAACTAGATTTACCAAGATTAACAGAAGCTTGCCAAAGAATAGCTGATTATGCAGCACAATACGACATTGTGACAAGTGTGGAAAATCACGGCTTCTATGTTCAGGCAAGTGAGAGGATACAGAGATTAATCGAGAGTGTAGCTAGAGCAAATTTTAAAACGACACTGGATACAGGGAATTTCCTTTGTGTGGACGAAGATCCAGTTGCAGCTGTAAAGAAAAATATAGCCTATGCATCAATGGTTCATACGAAAGACTTTTATTATCGACAAGCTTCTTCCTATCATCCTGGTGAAGGCTGGTTCCAAACTGCTTCAGGTAATTATTTAAGAGGCGCAATTACCGGTCACGGTGATATTCATTTATATGATGTACTGAACGTAATAAAACAATCTGGCTATGATGGGTACATTTCCATCGAATTTGAGGGTTTAGAAGAATGTAGACAAGGATCTAAAATAGGTTTAGATAATGTCAAAAGAATTTGGGAAGAACTTTAAAAGAAAAGGAGATAACAAAAAATGGGGAAAATAAAAGTAGGTGTAATTGGGGCAGGCTCTATTTCTGAAATGCATTTTGAATCCTATAAAAATAATAACGGTGTTGAAATCTATGCTGTTTGTGATCTTAATGAACAAAGAGCACAAGAAAAAGCAGAGAAATATGGTGCTAAAAAACATTATAAAAACTATCAGGAATTACTAGCAGATTCAGAGATTGATGCTGTCAGTATCTGTACATGGAATAACTCACATGCGGAAATTTCAATTGCTGCTTTAAATGCAGGGAAACATGTGTTAGTTGAAAAACCGTTATGTAAAACAGTGGAAGAAGCGTACGAAATAGAAAAGGCTGTAAATGAAAATGAAGGGAAAATACTTCAGGTTGGCTTCGTTCGTCGCTTTGGCACAAATACTCAAGTATTAAAGAGTTTCATTGATTCAGGTGACCTTGGCGAAATTTATTATGCAAAAGCATCCTGCATCCGAGCTTTAGGTAATCCTGGGGGGTGGTTTGCTGATAAGGAAAGATCAGGTGGTGGGCCATTAATCGATCTAGGTGTTCACGTTATTGATCTGTGCTGGTATTTAATGGGGAAACCGAAAGTTAAATCAATCAGTGGAAATACATACAATAAGCTAGGTAACCGCGCAAATGTTGAAAACAAATCTTTCTATAAAGCAGCAGATTATGAGCCTGACAAGAATACAGTTGAGGACTTAGCTAATGCAATCATCCGATTTGAAAATGGAGCTTCTTTAATGGTCGATGTAAGTTTTACACTCCATGCAAAGGAAGAATCAATCGCTGTTAACGTATTTGGTGACAAAGGTGGTGCAGAAATCGAACCACAACTTCAAATTGTAACAGAAAAGAATAATACGATAATAAATTCTACACCACAAATTGATTCATTATCATTTGATTTTCATAAAGGATTTCAAAATGAAATTGATCATTTTATATCTTGTGTCAAAGGTGAAGCAGAAACAATCAGCCCCGTTCAAGACGGCGTAGAAATGATGAAAATATTAGTTGGGGTGTATGAATCTAGCCAAAAAGGGAAGGAGATTTATTTCGAATAGAAGGTGAAGCCAGAACATAATTGACTTTAACCGCTTCAAAAAACAGGTGTCCGTTTTTTGAAGCGGTTTTGGATAAAGCTCGAAACTAGGTGGTGCTCTTCTCATCTTTCTCTAGTCTTTCAAGAATTCTCCTTTTCCGATAAAGCATCATACCTGCTTCAGCCAAGTCATGGATCATGGAACGATTTGTGAGTGCACCAAATACCATTCCAGCGATTGGCACCATTTGCAGTAGCTTTTTCCAACCAAATTGATCACGGTATGTATAAACGACCTCGCGCCAGCCTTGTAGTTGGGAAATCATTTCATTATTTGTTGATTTGTCGCGATGATAAAATGCTGATAATTCATTTAAAATGGCTTGTTTTCCCACAACGTCTGCTGAGGCAAATTGAAGGCTTTTTACAATGAAAATCCGCTCATTACGATCCTTTGGATCATAGCCATATGCGATTGCAATTTCCTGAAGTGTTTTTAATGAAAGACCAAGTAGGACAGGAATATCTACCGCTAACGTAAAAATACCGCCTACTCCTGTTGTTGCTCCTTGAATGGTCGCGAGCTTGCTTCGATTTGTTTTTAATTCTTGGCCAACAGCATCCATAGTAGATAAAGGAAGTGAAGAAACATCAGCAAGCTCAATTGTCTCTTTTTGTGAATGCTTTTGTAGCTTGGCTAAAATAGCTTTTTCCTGTGTTAAGTATTGTCCACCTGTTTGAACGAAAGATCCTAGCTCATCTAGTAAAACACCAATTTTCTTTTGGATAAAAGCAGGAGTTACTTTATCTAATAGCTTAAAAGGAAGGCGCCCAATTTTTTCCCAAAACCAAAGACCCTGTTGATCCTTCTCCCATTTTTCAATTGCTTGTAGCTCTGTTTGTAACCAATCCCTAGTTTCCACGTTATACCAACCTTTTCATTAATTTATCATATATACTTGTATAACTGTAATACGTTTGACCCTTTAATAGGTTCCGTATTTTAATTATACTCTCCTGAAAAAGGTCTTTTAAACCTGAAATGATTAGTCCGATCATACGAAAAAAGACGCAGGAAGGATCTCCTTACGTCTTAATAAATCATTCAGCCATTTTTTCCAGATTGCCATTACGATCCATTTTAAATGTTGTGGTTGATGCGCGATCGTCTTCATCAAATAATACTAGTTTTCTTGCGCGGTTCATGATTTTCATTAATGTTTCATAGTCTTCTTGGACTGTAACAGTATCTTGTTCAAGTCTCTCAACCTTTTTCATTAATTCTTCGTTTTGTGAAGTGAGCTCTTGATTTTCACGCTTTAATCGTCTATTTTCACTCATAAGAACCTCTGAGTGCTCATTATTTGATTTATAAGAATGCAAGAATGCAATAACTTGTTCCATCGTCATTCTGTTAGGTGATACAGCTTGTTGATTCATACCTGTAAATTGTGCTGCTACTGGTTTTGGTGTTGGTTTTGGCAAGTTAGCAGTTACATCCTCATCAGCTGGCATTACTTCGGCCATATGACTCTCTAAAGCTGACATCATTGTAAGCTCTTCTTGTTCGTCCTCATCAACTTCAATAGATGGCAAATCTGGTGAATAGAGAAGCTGTTTCTTGACTGGCTGTCCTTTTCCGAGTGCTCTCATACGTTGTTTGCGTTGTTTTTTAGCAAGTTGAAGTGCTTTTTCATAATCATGTCGGACAACTGCGTTCCAACGGAAGCCACATGCAGCAGAGGTACGATTCAGCTTATCACCTACTTCTTCAAAGGCATTTAACTGTGTACTTCCCTCCCGTACATGACGTAAAACAGTTTCAGCTAGTAATAAATCATTCTCTTCAGACCAAGCATCTTGTCTTTGTTTCATCTTTTTCCAACTCCCTATTTAAATAGATGGTTTAATTCATTAACTGTTAATAAGGATGGACAATTTCGAAGGTTTTTATACAAATTTCTTAAGAGGATACTAGTTTTTTATGGAAATTAATTAGTAATGATTTGATTCAACAATATATCTTTCATCTTTAGAATCTACTATCCGAGGTGAAATTATCCATTGATGGAAGGTAAATCTCAGGTTTGACTTTGTTTGTTTACTTGCATTGGGATTAGATAAGCGGTAAAATACCTTTTAGTGAAAACGAAGGATTAATAGGTCTTTCAAATATGGAGCGGAATGACGCTTTGTAATAGAAAGGATTGTAGCTCGATGGCAAATGAATTTAGAATTTGTGATGATTGCCAAGCAACAAACATTAAAACATTAGTGCCAAGATTGGAAAAAATAGATTCCGAAGCTTCGATTGATATAGCATGTCAATCTTACTGTGGCCCAGGAAGAAAGAAAGCTTTTGCATTTGTTAACAATCGCCCTATGTCAGCACTAACAGAAGATGAACTTATTGAAAAAATTGAAAAAAAATTAAAAAAATAACATCACCCTTGTTGAACGTTACAAAGGTGATTTTTTATTGTCGTTTTATGCAAGATTTTAGGTGTGAATATCAATAAGAAGTCGCTATAATAGAAGAAGTGAATAAGAATTTAAACCATTAGTGAATACAATAAAGAGACAAGTCAGAACGGAAGAGGGAAGACAATGGAAAATGGAAAATTGTCTGAAGAAAAGGTATTTAAAGATCCCGTTCACCGCTATATACATGTTCGTGATAAACTCATTTGGGATCTAATCGGAACAAAGGAATTCCAACGACTTAGAAGAATTCGTCAGCTTGGTACAACCTATTTAACGTTTCATGGTGCAGAGCATAGTCGATTTAACCATTCTTTAGGTGTATATGAAATTGTTAGACGAATTGTGGATGATATCTTTAAGGGGCGCCCGCAATGGGATGATGAAGAGAGACTGTTATGTCTTTGTGCTGCACTTCTGCATGATTTAGGCCATGGACCATTTTCACATTCCTTTGAAAAGGTATTTCACCTTGATCATGAGGACTTTACTCAGGCGATTATCCTAGGGAATACGGAGGTTCATTCTGTTTTAAAAGAAAATGGAGCAGACTTTCCGAAGAAGGTTGCAGAGGTTATTGCAAAAACCTATGAAAATAAACAGGTTGTTAGTTTGATATCTAGCCAGATTGATGCAGATCGCATGGATTACTTACAGCGTGATGCCTATTATACAGGGGTTAGCTATGGTCATTTTGATATGGAAAGAATTCTCCGTGTCATGCGCCCTCGTGAAGATCAAGTTGTTATAAAAAGCAGCGGGATGCATGCTGTTGAGGATTATATTATGAGTCGCTATCAAATGTACTGGCAGGTATATTTTCATCCAGTTACTAGAAGTGCTGAAGTGATCCTGACAAAAATACTTCATCGAGCAAAACGACTACATCAGGAATTTTACTCCTTTAAGCATAGTCCTATCCATTTTTATTCCATGTTTGAGGATGAACTCACATTAGAAGACTACTTAAAATTGGATGAATCTGTTATTATGTTTTATTTTCAAGCATGGCAGGATGAGGAAGATCCGATTTTAAGTGATTTATGCAGACGTTTTATGAACCGCAAGTTGTTTAAATATGTTGAATTTAACCCAAATGTACAGATGATGACATTGATGGAGCTAACCACCTTATTTAAGAAGGCAGGGATTGATCCTGACTATTATTTAGTTGTCGATTCTTCTTCAGACCTACCATATGATTTTTATCGACCTGGTGAGGAAGAAGAACGCTTGCCAATCCATTTACAAATGTCAAACGGAGATCTTAGAGAGCTATCAAGACAATCTGAAATCGTTGATGCGATTTCAGGGAAAAGAAGAACAGATCATAAATTATATTTCCCATTAGATTTGTTAGAGGACTTTTCAACGAAGCGAACAGCTAAGAAAAAGATCTTAGAATTATTAAACCTATCTAACTAGATTTGAAAAGTGCGACATCCTGAAATTTCCTGGGATTGTTGAGCTAGAAAAAAATACACCTTTTATCGATCAAACAGAGAAAGAGTTAGGAGATGACGGGGCATTGATGAAAGAACACGCTAAGCTGATGAAGGTGATCTCATCGGCTGGGGAAATCATTGGTCGGAAAAAGCTACAAAAGATGATTTATATTGCGAAAAAGATCGATCTTCCTTTTTATGAAAAATATAACTTTCACTTTTATGGGCCGTACTCTGAGGAGCTGACACTTCGAATTGAAGAACTTTGTAACTTAGGGTTCTTAAATGAAGTTCATGAAAAAAAGGGTGGCTATTTTCAATATCGCTATTCATTAACAGATACTGGAACTGAGTTTTTAGGTCATTATGATCTAGATCTACCTCCATTTGAAGGTTGTATGATTCATTTAAATGAGCAAAGCTCAAGATTTTTAGAACTTGTTTCAACGGTTTTATATTTTGATGGATTAGAACAAGAAGAGGTTAAAGAGAAGGTATTTACATTAAAGAGTAAGCAGCGTTATACAGAAGAAGAGATTTTAGATGCGTATAAATATATCGAGAATATAAGAGGTTTAGTTGCAGAAGAGCTCGCCAAACATTAAGTTGGCGGGCTTTTCCATTTAAAGTGAAGAAAGTATAACTTTTTGTACTTAGTTTGGGTGTCTAGCTCCAGCGCCTAGCGACTAATGAACTTCACCCTCCTTATACGCTAAGTCAACATCGAATCGCTAACGCTCTCCGTGTTTCCTTTGCCGCACCTTAACGGGCAGTAAATGAAAGAACTGCCCGTAAAAGTCCGATAAGTCTCGCTATCCATCAGAAAACCCACTGATGGAAGTCTCGCTTTATCTCATACGGAGTGCTCTTTTTTCTACGTCGCTGAACAAGGCGCTTGAGCTTTTCTTAACTATTGGTCGCTTAATCTCTTACCACCGAGTGCATAATTGCTTTTGCTCATTTCATCGATAAAGACAGCAATTTTTTCAGCGGGTGCCCCAGTTGTTTCGGATACAGCGGCAGTTACTTTTTCGACTAAGGCTCTTTTTTGCTCGTCTGTTCTTCCTTCAAGCATTTTAACTGTTACGTATGGCATTGTTTATCACTCCTTCATATGTATGGGCTTTATCGTAATCAAAATAGTACGAAATCAGCCTGTAAATATAGTATACTTTAAGCGAAATGGTTTGCATAACATGTTAAGCTAGTAGTAAATAGATTGAATTTGCTTTAAGTTGAACTTTAAAAGTCTAAAGGAGAGAGAGATGGACAATTTAAATAGTATAAATAGTTTTTTAGCATTTCCACTTGAAATGATTCCATATGTCGTCATTACGTTAATGATTGCTTTTACAATTCATGAATACGCTCATGCCTATGTAGCATATAAATTTGGTGATCCAACTGCACAAAGGCAAGGCAGATTAACGCTTTCTCCGCTTGCACATCTAGATCCCTTTGGTACGCTGCTGATTTTTATTGCAGGCTTTGGGTGGGCAAGACCTGTACCTGTTAATCGTTCCTATTTTAAAAGACCTCGTTTAGCAGGTGTTCTCGTTTCGGTTGCAGGTCCTCTAAGTAATTTAGTGATCGCATTTCTTGGGACTGCAATTTGGTATATTCTATTAGCAACAAATGCAGTAACCGCACTACCAGAATTTTATGTTAACGGTCTTCAGGATTTTTTCAACATTTTTGTGTCACTTAATGTGATGCTATTTATATTTAATTTACTTCCATTTCCACCATTAGATGGTTACCGGATTATTGAGGATCTCGCTCCTGCAAATATTAGAGCGAAAATGACGCAATATGAGAGTTATGGAATCATTATTTTTCTGATATTAGTTATTACACCACTTGATGGTTACATTATTCAGCCTATTTTTGCTGTTGGTAGAACAGCGGTGATGGAATTGTTTCACTTTCTTTTAGGTCCAATATTATAGGATAAATGATTTAGGAGGTTTAAACATGGAGGAAAATAAAAAGAAGAAAAGCATTGGCTTTAATATTATAAAGAGTGACCCTACTGATGGACATGGAGGCTATGGTGTTGGTGCACTTAGTCTTGATAATGTATCACCAGTATTTATTGATATTGAAGAAGGAGAGGCCTTCGTTGATATTGGGGCTATGCATGCAAGAAGTGTTGTTGAAAAGGGGATTAAATTTCTTAAAACTAAGGAAGAGGTTCCTAATGGAAAGCCTTATTGGCTAGTATGGGTCACGATTGATCGTAAGGCAGAAGGTCCATATTACGCTGGTGTTGCAGCATGTGAGATGACAGTTGATCGTTCGATAAGAAGAGGCTATAAATCACTTCCAGAACATGTTAATCGAATGGATAAATCAATGAAGCGTCATATTATTGTCGAGCATATGGATGAGCGTTCAAAGGAAATCCTTGCTGGATACTTAAAAAAGCATGATAAACATATGTGGGAACACTCTGACCAAAAATTAAAAGACGATCTAAATGCTAACTGAAATATGTCGAAAGTGTGACGTTTTTGTGAATAAATTGGTAAATTCTTGTGGTTCTTCGGTAAAATTAGTAGACTAAGAATACAGTTATAAAACTAGGACATGAAAAACCCCGAACAGGTCAGTTCGGGGTTTTTTATCGTTTAAAAAATTATAGAATTATTGAACTGTGGAAAAGCGTACGGCATCTAGCTCCAGCGCCTATCGCCTAGCAAACTTCAGATCATCTCCCTACGATAAGTCAACATCGGTTCGCTACGCTTACCGTGTTTCCTTTATCTTTAGTCGATGCTCCTCCAGTTTGTACGGCGATGATCAAGGCACTTGCGCTTTTGTAATTATCAATCCCACCATTTAAAAAGGTCATACCAATTATCTTTTTCTTTCTTTTTGTGCTCATGGACCTTATCGTCATCGGTTTTGAGATGCTCTGTACAATATTCTGTTGGCTCTGTGCCTTCAATAAAGTAAGTGAGCCTTCGGACAGGGCAATCCTCAGTAGCAAGCTTTCCACTAGCAGGATTAATGTACACCCCCACGGTACCATCTGGAGGACGAAAAGCTTTAACGGACTCTTTGTCCAAAGCTTTTTCCATGAACTTAGCCCAGATTGCTTTTGCGTAGCCCCGCTCTTGAACGAGATCAATCGTTTTTCCTTTGTCATATCCAGTCCAAACCCCAGCAACTAATTGTGGTGAAAAACCAATCATCCAACTATCTGTTGAAGTAGTACCAGATTTTCCGGCGTAGTCTCTCGTTAAAGAGTCAGCAATGCTATGGCCAGTGACAGAAGTATAATCATTTAAAGCAGTATCAAACATTCCTGTCATCATATGAGTTGTAACGAAAGCAGCTTGTTCATTAAGGATTTGTTCCTTTTTTGTATCAGATTTATAAATAACTTCACCGGTGGCATCCTCTACCTTTGTAATAAAGGTAGGCTCAATTTTTCTTCCACCATTTTCTAGCATTCCGTAAGCATTTACGATCTCAACTAAACGAACTGGAGATGTTCCTAAAGCTGTTGAAGGGATGTTTTTAATTTTTGTGTTAAGTCCAAATAACTCGCCCGTTTTCACAAGCTTTTCCATCCCAAGCATCATATGAGTTTTAACAGCATAAATGTTATCAGATAAAGCGATGGCTTGAAGCAACGTAATAAAGTCATTCGCATAATAGTCATTATAGTTGCTCGGCTTATATGAAGCCTTGCCATCATCATATGAAAATGTCGTTGGCTCACTCAGCATCTCTGTAGATGGCGTAAACCCATTGTTTATGGCTGCGTAATATAATAAAGGCTTTATCGTTGAGCCTGGTTGTCTTTTCGCCTGTGTTGCCCGATTGAACGGACTTTTTTCATAATCACGCCCACCAATTAAGGCTTTTACATAACCTGTAGCTGGATCAATAGCAATAAAACCAGCTTGTATATCAGATTTCTTATCGATAGACTTTTTCACCAGATCCTCTGCGATTTCTTGCATTGTTAAGTCTAATGTCGTATAAATTCTTAACCCTTTTGTTTCAATCATTTGCGCGTCAATATTTAATTCGTCTGCTAAAGTACTCATAACAGCATCTTGAAAATAAGGTGCAATGCCTTTTTGAACCTTATCTTCCTTTGTTGTATATACAAGACTCTCGCTTAATGCGCTGGCTAATTGTTTTTCCGTAATATAGCCCTCTTTTTCCATCGTTTTCAAGATGATCGCTTGTCTAACTTTGGCTTTTTCTTGATTAACGTAAGGAGAATAAAGGCTGGGGCCCTTTGGGATGCCTGCAAGCATAGCGGCTTCTCCTAAAGATAACTCACTGGAATTCTTTCCAAAGTAATATTTAGCAGCAGCTTCGATCCCGTATACTCCATGACCATAATAAATCGTATTTAAATACCCCTCTAAAATTTCATCCTTACTATAATTTTGCTCAAGGCGTATGGTGTAAAAGGCTTCCATCGCTTTTCTCTGCCAGGTTTTTTCGTGTTTTAAAAATAGATTACGAGCATATTGCTGTGTAATCGTACTAGCACCTTGAACCTTGGCCATCGCCTTTAAATCCGCTAAAGCAGCCCCTGCAATTCGTTTGAAATCAAAACCATTATGATCGTAAAAGCTTCGATCCTCGATCGCAATCGTTGCTTGAAGAACATTTTCAGAAATATCATCAAGCTGCACCCAATACCGTTTTTGCCCATTATGTAATTCCCCAATCTTTGACCCGTCACTCGCATAAATAATCGTTGATTGTGGCACTGTTAAAGAGGGAGGCCCTTGCCATTTGGCATACATAACAACACTAAGAATAATTGTTGAAAAAAAGACTAATAATAGCAAACTAATAAATGTTATGGCACGGATTGTCTTTAACGTAATTCGAATTCGTTTAGGTGTGATCACATCCATTTTGCTCACCTCCAATCTAAAATAGAAAAGCTCAAGTCGTGCCTTGTTCAGTCTCGGGCAAATAAGACGCTCATGAATAGGAGGTGTTCTCTACCTTCAATTCATGAGTGGCTTATGACTCGAGGGGCTAGGCGCTGGAGCTGGCTCATATGCTGTCCGAACTTAGATACTATTAGCCATTATGAGTTTTTTAAAAGATTTTTAAACATTTTGATAAAAAGTCATGAATTTTTTCTTGATTTTTTACTAGATTCATCTATAGTTTTAAAAGGATATAAATGAAAAATTTTCCGGATATTCAATAGAAAAGCGGAAGCGCCTTGATCTGCCCCAAAAAGCATAAGACGCTCATGAATCGAGGAGCTAAACACGAAAACTAAGTACAGTGGGGTTAGATGTCGAGCACTAAGCAGTTGTATAAGTCTGTAATTTTTTTCAAATAATAAAACAAGCTTAAATACATGAATTCTGTCTCTTAAGGTTTGACATAAATGTAAAAGGATAAATGTATAGTTGAGAGCTGATAGATGAAAGGATGGTAATAAAATGAGTGAATTATGGTATACAGAGAAACAAACAAAGAATTTTGGGATCACATTAAAAATTAAACAAACGTTACATACAGAGCAAACAGACTTTCAATACTTAGAAATGGTTGAAACGGAAGAGTTTGGAAATATGCTTTTCTTAGATGGAATGGTCATGACATCACAAAAGGACGAATTTGTTTATCATGAAATGGTTGCACATGTTCCTTTATTTACACACCCTAATCCTGAAAATGTTCTTGTTGTTGGCGGCGGTGATGGTGGCGTTATCCGTGAAGTACTGAAACATCCTCAAGTGAAGAAAGCAACACTTGTTGATATAGATGGGAAAGTCATCGAGTATTCAAAAAAATTCCTTCCTGAAATTGCAGGGAAACTAGAAGACCCACGTGTAGAAGTAAAAGTAGGCGACGGCTTCATGCATATCGCTGAAAGTGAAAATGAGTATGATGTTATTATGGTAGATTCAACTGAACCAATGGGGCCTGCTGTAAACTTATTTACAAAAGGATTTTATGCTGGAATTTCAAAAGCGCTTAAAGAAGACGGTGTTTTCGTAGCACAAACAGACAACCCTTGGTTTACACCAGAATTAATTACAAACGTTCAACGTGATGTGAAGGAAATATTCCCGATTACACGTCTTTACACTGCGAACATCCCAACATACCCAAGCGGTTTATGGACATTCACAATTGGTTCAAAGAAATATGATCCACTTGAAGTAAGTGAAGAACGTTTCCATGAAATTGAAACTAAGTATTACACAAAAGAATTACACAAAGCTTGCTTCGTATTACCGAAATTCGTAAGTGACTTAATCAAGTAATTCATATTATATAAGAACTTTAAGTGAGGGAATAGTTCTCTCACTTTTTTATAGGAGGAAAAATAAATGAGATTTGATGAAGCATATTCAGGTAATGTATTTATCAAGAGCCATCCTAACTATGAAGAAAGTGAAGCAGTAATTTACGGAATGCCTATGGATTGGACAGTAAGCTACCGCCCAGGCTCTCGTTTTGGTCCAGCTCGTATTCGTGAGGTATCAATTGGGCTTGAAGAATACAGTGCATATTTAGATCGAGAATTAGATGAAGTAAAATATTATGATGCTGGTGACATTCCGCTCCCATTTGGAAATCCGCAACGAAGCATCGATATGATCGAGGAATATATCGACCAATTACTTGCAGACGACAAATACCCATTAGGTATGGGCGGTGAACATTTGGTTTCCTGGCCAGTAATGAAGGCGATGTATAAAAAATATCCAGATTTAGCGATCATTCATATGGATGCACATACAGATTTACGTGATGAATATGAAGGTGAACCATTATCACATTCAACACCAATTAAAAAAATTGCTGATCTAATCGGACCAAAAAATGTCTATTCATTTGGGATTCGCTCAGGTATGAAGGAAGAGTTCCAATGGGCAAAAGAGGTGGGCATGCACATCTCTAAATTTGATGTACTAGAACCATTAAAAGAAGTGTTACCAACACTTGCCGGACGTCCGGTATACATCACAATTGACATTGATGTTCTAGATCCTGCACACGCGCCAGGAACAGGTACAGTAGATGCAGGCGGAATTACCTCTAAAGAATTGTTAGCATCTATTCATGAAATTGCAAAATCCGATATTCGTGTCGTTGGTTCGGATTTAGTAGAGGTTGCACCGATCTATGATAATTCTGAGCAAACAGCAAATACGGCTAGTAAGATTTTAAGAGAAATGATTTTGGGCTGGGTGCAGAAGAAGGGTTGAGGTGCCTGTCACCCCCCGGAATTTGTCGGAAGATAACAATTTCTGCAGTAAAGAAGGAGTCTGGGCATAATCTGCTTGGATTCCTTTTTTAGGCTGCAATTTTTAAATGTGGTGTGAAAAATTGCATTAATTTTTGTAACCTATTAGTTATATCTGTAATAACATAAAGATTTATAAAAGTTGTCAATGTATAAAATCAAAATAAATATTGGAATAAAATCCTTTTTGTTACAAAAAAGGATTTTCCTTCATTCAATCATTTCTTTTTCCCACAATCTATTAAAAGTGCTGATAGATTCAAAACTTTAAGGAGATAGTATACGTAAATAATCCTAAAGTGGATTAGTAGTAAAACCGATATGTTAATTCCTTCCTCAAATATTACAAGAAAAGCCATGTTACGATATCTCCCGAAAGCAATTATTGCGAGGGAGGATGAACAACTTGAACAAAAAAATGATATTTTCAGTAGTTGCTGGGGCAGCATTATTAATGGCAAACCCAGTAGCAAATAAGGCAGATGCAGCTTCATTTTCTACAAATGCACAAGCAAAGGTGTACTATTCTAATTCTAGTAATGTAGATTTTGAAGAAATTAATCAGTTAGTTAAGAACTACCTACAAAACTATCAAATAAAGCAACCAAATACTCAGCAAAATCAAGTAGAAGCACCTATAGAAGAAACGAATAAAGCAGAACAACAACAGACAACTGAACAGCCAGCAGCACAACAACAACAACCTGCTGAGCAGCAATCATCACAAGCAGAGCAAACAAATAAATCAGAACAGACTTCGTCTCAATTAAGTGAATATGAACAACAAGTTGTAGACTTAACAAA
>NZ_CP147403.1:942500-1302500 GCF_037201795.1 Metabacillus rhizosphaerae
ATATTCAGTAAGTACTGATATCCTAAAGACGAAGGAGAAGCGAGAAGTTCGAGGCGATGAGTGGTCGAGGAGCGGAATGTGCGTTTTGTGTACATAAGCACCGCAGAACACGAAGTCAACGAAGAAATTCGAAGCTTATCATTCGTCGAAGAAGGTTAAGTTGTTAAGGGCGCACGGTGGATGCCTTGGCACTAGGAGCCGATGAAGGACGGTACTAACACCGATATGCTTCGGGGAGCTGTAAGTAAGCTTTGATCCGGAGATTTCCGAATGGGGAAACCCACTGCTCGTAATGGAGTAGTATTTTTACCTGAATACATAGGGTAATAAAGGCAGACCCGGGGAACTGAAACATCTAAGTACCCGGAGGAAGAGAAAGCAAACGCGATTTCCTGAGTAGCGGCGAGCGAAACGGAATTAGCCCAAACCAAGAGGCTTGCCTCTTGGGGTTGTAGGACACTCTATACGGAGTTACAAAGGAACGAAGTAAATGAAGAGGTCTGGAAAGGCCCGTCAAAGAAGGTAACAACCCTGTAGTTGAAACTTCGTTCCCTCCAGAGTGGATCCTGAGTACGGCGGGACACGAGAAATCCCGTCGGAAGCAGGGAGGACCATCTCCCAAGGCTAAATACTCCCTAGTGACCGATAGTGAACCAGTACCGTGAGGGAAAGGTGAAAAGCACCCCGGAAGGGGAGTGAAATAGATCCTGAAACCGTGTGCCTACAAGTAGTCAAAGCCCGTTAATGGGTAATGGCGTGCCTTTTGTAGAATGAACCGGCGAGTTACGATCCCGTGCAAGGTTAAGTTGATGAGACGGAGCCGCAGCGAAAGCGAGTCTGAATAGGGCGAAAGAGTACGTGGTCGTAGACCCGAAACCAGGTGATCTACCCATGTCCAGGGTGAAGTTCAGGTAACACTGAATGGAGGCCCGAACCCACGCACGTTGAAAAGTGCGGGGATGAGGTGTGGGTAGCGGAGAAATTCCAATCGAACCTGGAGATAGCTGGTTCTCTCCGAAATAGCTTTAGGGCTAGCCTTGAATTTAGAGTCTTGGAGGTAGAGCACTGATTGGACTAGGGGCCCCCAACGGGTTACCGAATTCAGTCAAACTCCGAATGCCAAAGACTTATATTCAGGAGTCAGACTGCGAGTGATAAGATCCGTAGTCAAGAGGGAAACAGCCCAGACCACCAGCTAAGGTCCCAAAGTATACGTTAAGTGGAAAAGGATGTGGAGTTGCTTAGACAACCAGGATGTTGGCTTAGAAGCAGCCACCATTTAAAGAGTGCGTAATAGCTCACTGGTCGAGTGACTCTGCGCCGAAAATGTACCGGGGCTAAACGTATCACCGAAGCTGTGGACTGTTCTTTTAGAACAGTGGTAGGAGAGCGTTCTAAGGGCTGTGAAGCTAGACCGTAAGGACTAGTGGAGCGCTTAGAAGTGAGAATGCCGGTATGAGTAGCGAAAGAGGGGTGAGAATCCCCTCCACCGAATGCCTAAGGTTTCCTGAGGAAGGCTCGTCCGCTCAGGGTAAGTCGGGACCTAAGCCGAGGCCGAAAGGCGTAGGCGATGGACAACAGGTTGAAATTCCTGTACCACCTCCTCACCATTTGAGCAATGGGGGGACGCAGAAGGATAGGGTAAGCGCGCTGTTGGATATGCGCGTCCAAGCAGTTAGGCTGACAACGAGGCAAATCCCGTTGTCATATAAGGCTGAGCTGTGATGGCGAGGGAACTATAGTACCGAAGTTCCTGATTCCACACTGCCAAGAAAAGCCTCTAGCGAGGTGAGAGGTGCCCGTACCGCAAACCGACACAGGTAGGCGAGGAGAGAATCCTAAGGTGAGCGAGAGAACTCTCGTTAAGGAACTCGGCAAAATGACCCCGTAACTTCGGGAGAAGGGGTGCTTTTTAGGGTGAATAGCCCGGAAAAGCCGCAGTGAATAGGCCCAGGCGACTGTTTAGCAAAAACACAGGTCTCTGCGAAGCCGCAAGGCGAAGTATAGGGGCTGACGCCTGCCCGGTGCTGGAAGGTTAAGGGGAGAGGTTAGCGTAAGCGAAGCTTTGAACCGAAGCCCCAGTAAACGGCGGCCGTAACTATAACGGTCCTAAGGTAGCGAAATTCCTTGTCGGGTAAGTTCCGACCCGCACGAAAGGCGTAACGATCTGGGCACTGTCTCAACGAGAGACTCGGTGAAATTATAGTACCTGTGAAGATGCAGGTTACCCGCGACAGGACGGAAAGACCCCGTGGAGCTTTACTGTAGCCTGATATTGAATTTTGGTACAGCTTGTACAGGATAGGTAGGAGCCTGAGAAGCCGGAGCGCTAGCTTCGGTGGAGGCGTCGGTGGGATACTACCCTGGCTGTATTGAAATTCTAACCCACAGCCCTTATCGGGCTGGGAGACAGTGTCAGGTGGGCAGTTTGACTGGGGCGGTCGCCTCCTAAAATGTAACGGAGGCGCCCAAAGGTTCCCTCAGAATGGTTGGAAATCATTCGTAGAGTGTAAAGGCACAAGGGAGCTTGACTGCGAGACCTACAAGTCGAGCAGGGACGAAAGTCGGGCTTAGTGATCCGGTGGTTCCGCATGGAAGGGCCATCGCTCAACGGATAAAAGCTACCCCGGGGATAACAGGCTTATCTCCCCCAAGAGTCCACATCGACGGGGAGGTTTGGCACCTCGATGTCGGCTCATCGCATCCTGGGGCTGTAGTCGGTCCCAAGGGTTGGGCTGTTCGCCCATTAAAGCGGTACGCGAGCTGGGTTCAGAACGTCGTGAGACAGTTCGGTCCCTATCCGTCGTGGGCGTAGGAAATTTGAGAGGAGCTGTCCTTAGTACGAGAGGACCGGGATGGACGCACCGCTGGTGTACCAGTTGTCTTGCCAAAGGCATAGCTGGGTAGCTATGTGCGGAAGGGATAAGTGCTGAAAGCATCTAAGCATGAAGCCCCCCTCAAGATGAGATTTCCCATAGCGTAAGCTAGTAAGATCCCTGAAAGATGATCAGGTTGATAGGTCTGAGGTGGAAGCGCGGTGACGTGTGGAGCTGACAGATACTAATCGATCGAGGACTTAACCACAAAATATACAGCAGCCTAACGGCTCCTGTAAAAGCAAGAGAAGCTTAGTGAATTGAATTGTGAATCGTTATCTAGTTTTGAAGGAATAACCCTTCAATTTCATAAATTATCTGGTAATGATGGCGAAGAGGCCACACCCGTTCCCATGCCGAACACGGAAGTTAAGCTCTTCAGCGCCGATGGTAGTTGGGGGTTTCCCCCTGTGAGAGTAGGACGTTGCCAGGTAAGAGAGAAAAAGATCAGTAGAGATACTGATCTTTTTTAATATTTTTTAAACCGAAAGGTTTATTATTTAAAACTGAAGACAAATTTAACCTACTAGCCTGAGGCTTGGGAGAAGCATATAAAGGAACTTCTACTAAAAACCGCCACGTCCTGTGGCAACGTAGAAGTCAGCACATCCTGTGCAAGTGAGAAAGCGCAGAGAGTGAAGATCGGAATGTGCGTTCTTGCCACATGAGGATCTGAATGAACAAGCTGACGAAGAGATTCGCCGCTTATCGCAAGCCGATATCCGAACACGGAAGTTAAGCTTTCAGCGCCGATGGTAGTTGGGGGTTTCCCCCTGTGAGAGTAGGACGTTGCCAGGCAAATCAAAAAGAGTTAGCAAAGGCTGACTCTTTTTTTAGTCTAGATATTCATTTGACCAGCTCTCTTTTTATGCCATTTGTTCTACAGAATATGTCTAAGGGTTTCTTCGGTTTAACGAAAATTTATCCTGTTAAATTTCAATAATTATAGGAAGGATCATTGGCTTTCTCTTAGTTTGAGTAAATAAATATTGGCCTACTGATTTTTTTATGCTTTGTTTAATCACGTTCCACTGAATTTTATTCCCTTTTTGTAGATCGTTAACAGTTTTTGTAATAAGGCGATTAACTTCTCTTATGAGTTCCTCAGAATCTCTATTAAACACGAACCCACGTGAAATGGTGTCTGGTTCAGAAACTAGCTTTCCTTCCCTTTTACTCATCGTTAAAACAATCACGAGCATTCCGTCTTCAGAAAGTTGTTTGCGATCTCTTAACACCATGTCCCCGACATCACCTACACCTATTCCATCCACATAGGTATTGCCTGCTGGTATTTTGCGAGTTTGGCGGGCAATAGAATTTGTAATATCTACAACATCACCATTGTTCATAATAAATGTGTTTCCTTGTTCTACTCCAACAGATTCGGCTAATAATCGATGATGGTGTAACATTCTATACTCACCGTGGATGGGTATAAAGTATTTTGGCTTCATTAGTGTAAGCATTAGTTTTAAATCTTCTTGATAGCCATGGCCAGATACATGCATTCCTGATGTACTTCCCGTTCCGTAAATCACTTTGGCTCCAAGTGTGAGTAAGTTGTCTACGATCCGTGTGACATTCCGTTCATTCCCTGGTATTGGACCTGCTGCAAAAATAACCGTATCCTCTGGTAAAATGTCAACACCCCGAAAGTTTCCAGTAGATAATCGGGCAAGGGCTGCTAAAGGTTCGCCTTGGCTCCCCGTACATAAGATGGCTACCTTTTCAGGGGCCAATTCATTGATTTCATGTTGTTCAATGATCATCCCATCAGGAACTGTTAAATAACCACGTTCAATTGCAATATCCACTACATTTACCATACTGCGTCCAAGTAACGATATCTTTCGATTTGTTTTTTTTGCAGCATCCACAACTTGCTGAATGCGATTAATATTAGAAGCGAACGTTGAAAGAATTACTTTGCGTTCTGCTTTCATGAAGGCGTCCTCAACATGTTTACCTACCATTTGCTCTGATGGGGTTAAACCAGGACGTTCTGAGTTGGTACTTTCAGATAGTAGAAGGAAGACGCCATCTCTTCCGATTTCTGCCATTTTATGAATATCCGAATGTTCATTATTCGCGGGGGTCAAATCGAACTTGAAGTCTCCAGTATGTACGATTTTTCCCTCTGGTGTGTTAAAAACAACCCCTAAGCAATCAGGAATACTATGATTTACTTTGAAAAAAGTTACATTGATGTCATCGAAATTTAAATTTGAGCTAGAGTCAATTTCAATCAGTTCAGTATCCCTTAAGAGTTTATGTTCTTCTAATTTTAATTCAATTAAACCTAGTGTGAAACGTGTTGCATATACGGGTACATTTAATTTTTTTAAGAAGAACGGGATTCCTCCGATATGATCTTCATGTCCATGAGTAACGATTAATGCTGTTATTTTATCTTTATTTTCTAGTAAGTAGGTAATATCAGGAATAATCAAATCAATTCCTAATAAACTTTCATCTGGGAACTTATTACCACAGTCGATAATCACAATATAATTGGAATATTCAATTGCATACATGTTCTTTCCAACTTCATTTAAGCCACCTAAAGCGAAAATAGATAATACATTCTCTTTTGTGCTCAAGATTATAGCCTCCTAGATTCAATATATATTAGCTAATATTCCCTTTGAGGGATCAATTATTAGGGAAAGAAGGTATAAAGGGCATTGAAGTGAAGTAAAGTGATCATTATTATTAGAATTTACATAAAACTGTACCGAAGTTCATTTGAGAATTTAACATTATCAATTCTTAAATAAATAGAAACAAAAGTGGCTTAAAGCAAGGGACAAACCTATATTTTTTATAGTGTGTAAGAAGTTATCTCTTGCGTTGTTGCAAATGGTTCTTTACAATAGTAAAGTTATAGAAGAATGATGAAAAGGGAGTGTCTACATGTCAGAAAGCACACCTGTTCAAATCCATGTTATATCGGAAATCCACAATGAGCATGATCATGAAAAAGAAATAATTGAGGTCCATACAACAGGAGAGCATGTCCTAAAGGGAAAGACCATTTATTTACGATATGAAGAAGAGCATGAGCTTGGCTTTGTAAAAACAACAGTAAAAGTAACGCAAAATGAGGTTGTTGTGATGCGCTCAGGAGCTGTAACAATGAAGCAACGCTTTATTCAAGATGCGCAAACCTTAACAAACTACTCTACACCTTTTGGCAGGCTTCAACTAGAAACAAATACAAAATCGCTATCATTTGAAACACATGAGCTTGAAGGTAAGCTCGTTATTTTATATGATTTGCAAATAGATGAAAAAGAGAAGCATGTACATAAACTAATGTTGACATATAAGGAGGAACAAAAATGAATATCGTTGAACAAGTTAAAGAACGATTAAAGGATGAAATCAAGGCCGCTGTGATCAAAGCAGGTCTTGCAGAAGAAGCACAGGTACCTGACGTTCTTTTAGAAATTCCAAAAGAAAAAGCACATGGGGATTATTCGACAAACATGGCGATGCAATTGGCTCGTATAGCAAAAAAAGCACCACGTATGATCGCGGATGACATTGTCGCAAATTTTGATAAAGAAAAAGGGTCGATTGAAAAGATTGAAATCGCTGGTCCAGGCTTTATTAATTTTTATATGAACAATAGCTATTTAACAGAATTAGTCCCATCTATTTTAAAAGCAGGGGCTAACTATGGTGAAACAAATATTGGGAACAAAGAAAAGGTTCAAGTTGAATTTGTTTCTGCAAACCCAACAGGTGACCTTCATCTAGGTCATGCTCGTGGTGCTGCAGTTGGCGATTCCTTATGTAATGTTCTAACAAAAGCAGGCTATGATGTGTCACGTGAATATTACATCAATGACGCTGGAAATCAAATTAACAACCTAGCTCGTTCAGTTGAAGCGCGTTATTTACAAGCTTTAGGTAAGGACGCTGAAATGCCTGAGGATGGCTATCATGGTGCAGATATTATCGGAATTGGGAAAAAGCTTGCTGAAGAATTTGACGACAGATTTGCTGAGCAGGACAGTGAGGAACGTTTAGGATTCTTTAGAGAATATGGCTTAAAATATGAAATGGGCAAGCTAAAAGCAGACCTAGAAGAGTTCCGTGTCGCATTTGATGTTTGGTATTCAGAAACATCGCTTTACCATAATGGGAAAATTGATGAAGCTCTGGCGGCACTTAAGGAAAAAGGCCATATCTATGAAGAAGAAGGCGCAACTTGGTTCCGCTCAACAACATTTGGAGATGACAAAGACCGTGTACTCATCAAAAATGACGGTTCTTATACGTATTTAACACCAGATATTGCTTACCACAAGGACAAGCTTGACCGCGGATTTACAAAGCTTATCAACGTATGGGGAGCAGATCACCATGGCTATATCCCACGTATGAAAGCTGCCATTGAGGCGCTTGGCTATGGCAAGGAAACACTTGAAGTAGAGATTATTCAACTTGTTCACCTATATAAAAACGGTGAAAAAATGAAAATGAGTAAGCGTACTGGTAAAGCAGTTACAATGAGAGATTTAATTGAAGAGGTTGGTCTTGACGCAGTTCGCTACTTCTTCGCGATGAGAAGTGCTGATACACATATGGATTTTGATCTAGATCTTGCTGTTTCAAAATCAAATGAAAACCCTGTTTACTATGCTCAATATGCACATGCGCGTATTTGCAGCATGCTTCGCCAAGGGGAAGAGCAAGGCTTAACATTTGACGATAACTTAAAACTTGATGAAATTTCATCTGAAAAGGAATTTGACCTTTTGAAGAAGCTAGGTGAGTTCCCTCAAGCAGTTGCAGAAGCAGCACAAAAACGAATCCCACATCGCATCACAAATTATATTTACGATTTAGCTTCAACACTACACAGCTTTTACAATGCTGAAAAGGTGTTAGATCCTGAAAATACAGAGAAAAGTCGTGCAAGACTCGGTTTAATGAAAGCAACACAAACAACATTACAGAACGCTCTTACATTGATTGGCGTTTCGTCGCCTGAAAAAATGTAATTAGGTAAAAACTCAGATGAGAATTCTCATCTGAGTTTTTTTATGTAAAATTTAATGGTGACTTTGCAATCTTGGTCAATATTTTTGCAAGTATGAAGATGAATTTTGGCAAAATAGCCACTAGTTTTTCAAGATAGAAGAGTGATTTTGCAATCTTAGCGACTAATCTTGCAAATCTAAAGAGTGATTTTGCAACTTGGCCAAATAATCTTGCAAATCCAAAGAGGAATTTTGCAACTTAACCAAATAATCTTGCAACTACCAAATTCTATACATCTAAAACTGAATCGTAGCACCCCCAACCCGTTTTACACCTCTAATCTTGCTAAGATCCTCACAAAGTCTAAGAGCGGCTTTATCCTTTTGCTTTGCTTCAATCATAAAGTCTAAATCCACATTCATTTCCTTCAACACCTTCACTAAAGGCAGCAAAAATTCAGCATCGACATAGTCGGAATGACTTCTGTATTCCTTTTCAGATTTAGGTGAGGATACATGAATTTTGGGCTGGATGCCAATCCAAGACCATGTTTTAAAAATGTCAGGTAATAAGTCTTCAACAGCCTCATCATCCTCTTTATTAGCCATAAAATGATGATAGTCAAAAAGCAAAGGGATTCTCTCTTTTTTACATATAGCTAACGTTTCGGTTGCAGTATAGGTTTTATCATCGTTTTCAAGTGTCATGCGCTTCTTAATATAATTAGGGAGTTTCTTAATATTGGTGTGAAAACGTTCGGTTGCAGCCTGCTTGTTTCCATATGCACCACCAACATGGATATTAATAATCGCTTCATTGGCAAGTCCCATTGCCTCTAAAACGTCATAATGGTATGTCATATCACCAACTGCATTGTCAGTGATATGTGGTTTATCACTCGTAAACAGGGTAAATTGATTTGGATGAAAACTAGTACGAAGCTTATGTTTTTTCACAAGTTGTCCAATTTCAGACAGTAAATCCTTAAAAGGAGTTCTGTAATCCCAAAGCACCTCAGGATGTGTTGCTAACGGCACAATCGATGATGAAAAGCGGTACAAATAAATTTCTTGAGCAATATTATAATGAATCATTCGTAGCGTGTGCTCAAGATTTTTTCTCGTCACATAAAGAAGCTGCTGTTTTCTCTCATTTTCATCAAGTTTTTTCCAGCGAGTAAACGTTAATGCTTTTGCTGGAGAGCAATCCCAAAGAGAAAGTGCATGTGAAACATATCCAAATCGAATAATCATCCAATTCCCCCTTGTATACTAATCAAGAGACTCTTTATAAAAAGTGAGAAATTATCGTTGCAAATACTTCTTTGCCTCGTTTTAGATAGGAACGCTTTTTATAAGCCTCATAGGTTAAAAGCTCAGATCGACGAAAATCTTCACTGATTTGTTTTTTAACAATTTGGATAAACTCTTGATCAAAGATTAAACAATTCATTTCATCGTTCAAATATAAGCTTCGTTTATCAAAATTAGCTGTTCCAATGTCACAAAGATGGTCATCGATTACGATGCACTTCGAATGATAAAATCCATAGTAAAATTGATAAATTTCACAGCCTGCAAGTAAAAGCTTGCCAAAGTAAGGGTAGGAGGCTTCCTGAACAAGGGGATGATCCTCTTTCATCGGCACCATAATTTTTACGTTTACTCCTCTTGCGATTGCGGCTAACAGTTCATTAAGTATTGTTTTACCTGGAATAAAATAGGGGGAGCAAATAATGATTTCCTGTTGGGCATCTCTAATGAATGAAATAAAATGGTCATTTAAATGTTCGCCATAAGTTGAAATGAACTTATGTGTCTTTGTCCCCTCAGGCTGACTAGGGAAATAACGAGTATCCTTACGTTTATCTTCCTCAGTAGCATCATACCAATCCTTAAAAAATTGTTCTTGTAAATCGTTTACCCCTGTGCCAGTAATTTTAAGATGATAATCTCTCCAATAACCGAATTTAGGATCCTTTCCAATATACTCTCTTGCAATATTAAATCCTCCTGAATAGGCGAATTTCCCATCAATAACAGTTATTTTACGATGATTTCTAGCTTGAAGTGTGTAAAAAAAATAAGGGAATTTTACTTTGTGTGAATAGGCAAAGTTAACACCTTTATCCTTTAGTTCGTTAATTTTGTGTTTTTTAAGCTTAAAGCATCCTACATAATCAAGTAATAGGCGTACTTCAATTCCTTGATTTGCCTTTTCACCTAATAATGAAAGAAATTCGTTACTAACCTCATCATTTTTTACAATAAAAAATAAAACATGAATGCTATGTTGACTATTTTTAATTCGCTCAAATAAGTCCTCATATAGTTTTTCCCCGTCGATAAACAGGTTAATCTCACTTTTCCTCAAAGGATATTGAGTATATTTGGATTTGGAAAGATGATCTCTTCTTCCAAGATGATAGTCGATTGTGAACCAACAAATAAGTGCCACTAATATCAAACATATGGTAATGAAGATAGCCAAATTTCATTCCTCCTAGTAGCAAGCTATATTTACAATAGTCTTGGCTTGAGGTGCATTTTTTATGTATTGATCCACACGACGCATATTTTGTTTTTAATTGAATACATTTGGAACAATCATTTATACATTCAGTATGAAAAAGTATTGACTGAATGCTCATTCATTTATTATCATAGTAGTATAATGTAAATGCAGAATTTTAGAAGCGTTATGACCAAAGGGGAGAATTACCAAGTAAAAAATGGCCTGCAACAACTGGGAGATTGGGGGAAAAGGAATGGATGCATTACTATGGGTTAATTTTATTGCATTCTTAATTGTAACCGCTTACGCAGTACACTTATTTATCTACTTAATTCGAACGAGAATGGCCTACATTAAGCTAGGGAAAAAAGTTGAATTCGATGGTGAGGTAAAAGAGAGACTTCAAAAAATATGGGTGAATGTTTTTGGACAGAAAAAGTTGTTAAAGGATAAGAAGAGCGGGATCATCCACGTAATGTTTTTCTATGGGTTTATCCTTGTTCAATTTGGAGCGATTGATTTTATTGTAAAAGGGCTGATTCCTGGTGCTCATTTACCACTTGGACCGCTCTATCCGGCTTTCACCTTTTTTCAAGAGATGGTTACGTTCATGATTTTAGTAGCTGTCGTTTGGGCGTTTCATCGGCGCTATGTTGAAAAGCTTGTTCGACTAAAACGTGGCTTTAAATCAGGATTAGTCTTAATTTTTATTGGCGGACTTATGTTATCTGTCCTTCTTGGTAATGGAATGGGGATTATCTGGCATGGACATGAGCTTACATGGTCAGAACCAATTGCCTCATCATTAGCCTTTTTACTTAGCTTTGTAGGAGATACTGGATCAATTGTCGTCTTCTACATAGCATGGTGGATTCACTTATTATTCTTACTAACATTCCTAGTATATGTGCCGCAATCAAAGCATGCCCATCTAATTGCAGGACCAGCAAATGTGTATTTTAACAGAGTTTCAAATCCTGGCAAACTTGAAAAAATTGATTTTGAAGACGAAACACAAGAAACATTTGGTGTTGGGAAAATTCAAGACTTTACTCAGCCACAATTAATTGATTTGTATGCATGTGTTGAATGTGGACGTTGTACAAATATGTGTCCTGCTACAGGAACTGGGAAAATTCTTTCGCCAATGGACTTAATTCTTAAGCTTCGCGATCATTTAACCCTTACCGGTGCTGCTGTTACACAAAAACAGCCATGGGTACCAGCTGTAGCATTTAACAATACAAAGGGGAACCAAATTGCGATGATGGCAGCAGGTTCTGGCGCACAAGAGTCTGCAGCAGCAGCTGTTGATTACAATCCATCCTTAATCGGTGATGTCATCACAGAAGAAGAAATCTGGGCCTGTACAACTTGTCGGAACTGTGAAGATCAATGCCCAGTAATGAATGAGCATGTTGATAAAATCATCGATATGCGGAGATATCTTGTGTTAACAGAAGGAAAAATGGATGCTGATGGAAAGCGTGCAATGACAAATATTGAACGTCAAGGCAACCCATGGGGATTAAACCGCAAAGAGCGTGAAACATGGCGTGAGGCTCGTGAAGATGTTATCGTACCTACCGTAAAAGAAATGAACAAGGCTGGTGAAGAGTTTGAATATCTATTCTGGGTCGGCTCAATGGGCTCATATGATAATCGCAGCCAAAAAATAGCCTTATCATTCGCAAAGCTTCTAAATAAAGCAGGAGTGACATTTGCCATTCTAGGTAATAAGGAAAAGAACTCTGGTGATACACCACGTCGTCTCGGAAATGAGTTTTTATTCCAAGAGCTTGCGACTAAAAACATTGATGAATTTGCGAAAAATGATGTGAAAAAGATTGTCACCATCGATCCGCATGCCTATAACATCTTTAAAAATGAGTACCCTGACTTTGGTCTAGAAGCTGAAGTCTATCATCATACAGAACTACTTGCAAAATTAGTGGAGGAAGGAAGATTGAATCCACAACAGCCTGTCAATGAAACCATTACCTTCCACGATTCCTGTTATCTTGGAAGATACAATGAAGTATACGAGGCACCTCGAACAATTTTAAAAGCGATTCCTGGTGTAAAACTCGTTGAAATGGAACGCAATCGTGAAAAGGGAATGTGCTGTGGTGCAGGCGGTGGCTTGATGTGGATGGAGGAAGACACAGGAAGTCGCATAAACGTAGCAAGAACAGAGCAAGCCCTAGCTGCAAACCCAACTGTCATCAGCTCAGGATGCCCATACTGCTTAACAATGCTTAGCGACGGAACAAAAGCTAAAGAAGTAGAAGAGCAAGTAAGCACATATGACGTAGCAGAACTATTGGAGAAATCAATTCTTTAAGAAGAGGGGGACAGTCCCCTCTTTGACAATGAGTACAAGTTGAGCGAGCGTTCGGTCAGTCAAGCTAGGATTGTAAACGGTTACTGAAATATCGAGTGGGAATTTAAATAATAAGTTTGACAGATTTCGGGGACAGTCCCCAACAATCAACAATACAATGTTTGGGGACAGTCCCCAATAATCAAAAAGGGGAGAGATAACATGGCAAAAACAGTGATTTTAAGTGGAGTAAGAACACCGGTAGGGAAATTTGGTGGATCACTTTCAACGTTAACGGCATCTGAGCTTGGTGGTATCGCTATAAAAGAAGCGCTAAAACGTGCTAATGTTGCTGGCGAACAAGTTAATGAAGTGATTTTTGGAAATGTTCTTCAAGGTGGGCAAGGACAAATCCCGTCACGCCAAGCTGCGCGGCAAGCAGGCCTCCCGTGGAATGTAAAAACGGAGACAATTAATAAAGTTTGTGCATCAGGATTAAGAAGTGTCACTTTAGCAGATCAAATCATCCGAGCCGGGGATGAGGAGGTTATCGTAGCTGGTGGGATGGAATCGATGAGCAATGCACCATACCTTTTACCAAAGGCACGCTTTGGACTAAGAATGGGTGATGGTACTGTAAAGGATTTAATGATCCATGATGGGCTAACTTGTAGTTTCACAGGTGTTCATATGGGCACATACGGTAATAGCACATCAGCAGAATTAAATCTTACTCGAGAACAACAGGATGAATGGGCACTAAGAAGCCATCAGCGTGCCGTTCATGCACAAGAGTCTGGTTTACTAAGTGAAGAGATTGTACCAGTAGCGGTTCCACAGCGTAAAGGTGAACCAATTGTAGTTGAAAAAGATGAAGCACCACGTAAAGATACATCAATTGAGCGTCTCTCAAGTCTTGCCCCTGTTTTTGATCATGACGGTACAATTACAGCAGGTAATGCCCCTGGAATTAATGATGGAGCTGCAGCACTTGTTCTCATGAGTGATGAAAAAGCGCAAAAGGAAGGGCATATTCCGCTAGCTACCATCATTGGACATACAGCAGTTGCAGTAGAAGCGAAGGATTTTCCAAAAACACCGGGACTTGTCATTAATGAGCTTTTAAAGAAAACAGGAAAAACCGTCAGCGATATTGACTTATTTGAAATTAATGAAGCATTTGCAACAGTAGCATTAGCAGCTAACCAAATTTCAAATCTTGATCCAGAAAAGGTCAATGTAAACGGTGGAGCTGTAGCGCTAGGACATCCGATTGGCGCAAGTGGGGCAAGAATCATTATTACCCTTATTCATGAATTAAAGCGCAAAGGCGGAGGAATTGGTGTTGCGGCGATTTGCAGCGGCGGAGGTCAAGGCGACGCAATTATGATTGAAGTGTAATCTAGCGATGGGGACAGTCCCCAATTGCTCTGTGGGGACAGTCCCCCATTTAAAACCAAGGGGGATGGATATGGAGATTCAAAAGATAATGGTCATCGGGGCTGGGCAAATGGGCTCAGGTATTGCCCAGGTATGTGCAAGTGCGGGCTTCGATGTCATTTTACATGATATAAAAGAGGAATTTGTAAATAAAGGCTATCACTCCATTGAAAAACAGCTGCAAAGGCAAGTGGAAAAAGGCCGACTAACACCACAAGAAAAAGATGAAACACTTCAAAGAATTACACCCTCTGTAGAAATCTCAAACGCACGTTTTGTCGACATCGCCATTGAAGCAGTTATTGAAAAAATGGATGTGAAAACAACCCTTTTTCATGAGCTTGATCAATTAGCACCAGACCATGCCATTTTAGCAACCAACACATCATCATTGCCGATTACTGAAATTGCTGCGGCAACAAAGCGCCCAGAAAAAGTAATTGGTATGCATTTTATGAATCCAGTGCCAGTCATGAAGCTAGTTGAAATTATTCGCGGGCTTGCAACAGCTGATGAGGTATTTCAGAACATCTACGACTTGACGAAAAAATTAAATAAAGTCCCAGTTGAAGTAAATGATTTTCCAGGCTTTGTATCCAATCGAATCTTAATGCCAATGATTAATGAAGCAATTTATACCGTTTATGAAGGGGTTGCTTCACCAGAGGCAGTCGACGAGGTCATGAAGCTTGGGATGAATCATCCAATGGGGCCACTTACATTGGCCGACTTTATTGGTCTAGATACATGTCTTTTTATTATGGAAACACTTCACGAGGGCTTTGGTGATGATAAATACCGACCATGCCCATTACTTCGTAAATACGTCAAGGCAGGATGGTTAGGGAAGAAGGCAGGTAGAGGATTTTATAGCTATTAGAGGTTATTCAAAAAAGTCACTAAATGATAAGCAGCATAGCACCGGGTTACTCGGTTTTTGCGGATAAAATGTCCGAAAACTGTCGTGCCCTGCTTGCTTCTAGTTTGTCGGCTTTTTGAATTCGAAAAGTAAGGTTTGACCTATTCCAAAGGGGTGGCATCAAGTGAAATTACATTTTACAGAAGAACAAATCATGATGCGGAAGATGGTTCGCGAATTTGCAAAGTCTGAGATAGAGCCGTTTGTTGAAAGTATGGAAAAAGGAGTATTCCCGCGAGTAATCCTAAAAAAGATGGGAGAGCTTGGGCTAATGGGAATCCCTATTCCTGAAGAGTACGAGGGCGCTGGCATGGACTTTACTTCATATATGATCGCAATCCATGAAATTTCAAAAGTAAGTGCAGCACTAGGAGTGATTCTTTCTGTTCATACATCAGTTGGAACCCTCCCGATTTTAGCGTTCGGATCAGAAAAGCAAAAGAAAAACTATGTGACGAAGCTAGCAAAGGGTGAGAAATTGGCAGCGTTTTGCCTAACGGAACCAAGCTCTGGCTCAGATGCCGCTAGCATGAAAACACGTGCAGTTAAAAGTGGAAATCATTATCTATTAAATGGCTCAAAAATGTTTATCACAAATGGCGGTGAAGCCGATACGTACATTGTTTTTGCAAGAACTTCGAGTGGATCTGGAAGCGCTGGGATTTCCGCATTTATTGTTGATAAGGATGCTCAAGGATTAATAATTGGGAAAGACGAACACAAAATGGGATTGAATGGCTCTAGAACCGTTCAATTGATCTTTGAGAATGCCCAGGTACCTATAGAAAATCTTCTTGGTGAAGAGGGTCAAGGGTTTAAAATTGCGATGGCAAACCTTGACGGTGGCAGAATTGGCATCGCAGCACAGTCGCTTGGAATTGCTGAGGCGGCGCTTGAAAAGGCAACATTATATGCAAAAGAGCGACATCAATTTGGAAAACCAATTGCTAGCCAACAAGGTATTGCTTTTAAACTAGCAGATATGGCGACAAATGTGGAAGCGGCAAAACTATTAGTCTATCAAGCTGCATACTTAAAGGGAAATAACCTGCCATGTGGAAAACAGGCAGCAATGGCAAAGCTATTTGCTTCTAAAACAGCGATGGAGGTAGCGACTGAAGCTGTCCAAATCTTCGGTGGCTATGGCTATACAAAGGATTATCCGGTAGAACGATATTTTCGCGATGCAAAGGTATGTGAAATTTATGAAGGTACGAGTGAAATACAACGAATTGTTATCAGTAAGCACCTACTAAAAGAAAGGTTCAGTTAAAGCTCACTGTTGTTTCTTGCACTTTGTTGATTGGAGGCTCACGTACCGCCCGCGGAAATCAACAACCAAGTTTAACAGAACCAAAAGAAAAGTATGATGACTCGGGGGATGATCACATGTATTTTAATTTATCTGATGAACACGAAATGTTAAGAAAGATGGTTAGAGACTTTGCGAAAAAGGAAGTAGAACCAACGGCAGCTGAGCGTGATGAGCAGGAACGTTTTGATATGGACATTTTCAGAAAAATGGCTGATTTAGGATTGCTAGGGATTCCGTGGCCAGAGGAGTATGGCGGCATCGGTAGTGATTATTTAGCATATGTCATTGCTGTTGAGGAGCTATCAAGAGTCTGTGCTTCAACTGGTGTGACACTATCTGCCCACACATCTTTAGCGTGCTTTCCTTTATTCAAGTTTGGAACAGAAGAGCAAAAGCAAAAATACTTAAAACCAATGGCTTTAGGGGAGAAAATTGGTGCGTACGGTTTAACAGAGCCTAGCTCGGGTTCTGATGCTGGCGGAATGAGAACAAATGCTAGATTAGAAGGAGACCATTATGTCTTAAATGGCTCGAAGATTTTCATTACAAATGGTGGTATTGCTGATATTTATATCGTGTTTGCGATAACAGATCCTTCTAGTAAGCATAAAGGAACAACAGCCTTTATCATTGAAAAAGACTTTAAAGGATTCTCTGTAGGGAAAAAAGAGAGCAAGCTCGGGATTCGATCTTCACCAACAACAGAAATCATTTTTGAAGAATGTAAGGTACCAAAGGAAAATGTGTTAGGCGAAATAGGAGAAGGCTTTAAAATTGCGATGATGACATTAGATGGCGGTCGAAATGGAATTGCCGCCCAAGCAGTTGGAATTGCGCAAGGAGCATTAGATGCAGCTGTTGCTTATGCGAAGGAGCGAGAGCAGTTCGGAAAACCAATTGCCGCACAACAGGGAATCAGCTTTAAGCTTGCTGATATGGCAACAAATATCGAAGCGGCACGGCTCTTAACCTATCAAGCGGCATGGCTTGAATCCGTTGGCCTACCATATGGCAAAGAATCAGCGATGTCAAAGCTATTCTCTGGGGATACTGCGATGAAAGTAACGACTGAAGCGGTCCAAGTATTTGGCGGCTATGGTTATACAAAGGATTATCCCGTTGAACGTTATATGAGGGATGCGAAGATTACGCAAATTTACGAAGGTACACAGGAAATCCAACGCCTGGTTATTTCCCGTATGTTAACGAAATAAACAAAGTGTTCTAGGGTGAAAACATTAAGTTTGTGGAACAATTTTAGCTTTATAAAAAGAGGTAAAGCGGATCCGGCCACTTACCTCTATAAGATTGGTGGGAGGTAGATGAAAAAGCGTGAGGTGCTTGCATCTGTCAAGGATGAGAGATTAATAGAAAAGCGACGGGATCAGATGGTTAAAGGTGCGGTAACCCTTTTTAAAGAAAAGGGGTTTCACCGGACAACTACTAGAGAAATTGCTCGCTCTGCAGGTTTTAGTATCGGGACATTATATGAATACATTCGGCAAAAAGAGGATGTGTTGTACTTAGTTTGTGATACGATCTATGATCAGGTACACATCCGGCTTGAACAGGATATTGATATGAAGCAAGGAACAATCGAAAGCTTAAAGCTAGCGATAAAAAATTATTTTAAAGTAGTCGATGACATGCAGGATGAAGTTCTTGTTATGTACCAAGAAGCAAAGTCCTTATCAAAAGATGCACTTCCATATGTATTGAAAAAAGAAGCTGAAATGGCTGCAATGTTTAAGAAGATTATTGAAAGCTGCATCAAAAATGGTGAATTAACACTAACAGAGCAAGAATCAGAACTAATCTCCCATAACATAATCGTTCAAGGGCAAATGTGGGCTTTTAGAAGATGGACGATTCAAAAAAACTATACGATTGACCAATATATTGAGCTGCAAACAAAGGTGATTTTACAAGGCGTTGGTGAGAAATAGTATTCATTTCTCACAGAATGCCATGAAAAGATATCGAAGTTCGCCGATATCACCAAATTTCATCCTAGCCTTTCACATCAAGAGCTACAATTCATCCGAACTAAAAAAATTAATTTTACACAATTGAAAATAAAAGGGGGGTATATAGATGGCAACAATCGAAATCTACAAACCGAAGCACCCAGTTCGCTTTGTAACGGCATCAAGCTTATTTGATGGACATGATGCTTCGATAAATATTATGCGTCGTATTCTACAAGGGAGTGGTGCTGAGGTCATTCATCTTGGTCATAACAGATCAGTAGAAGAAATTGTATCAGCTGCTATTCAAGAGGATGCACAAGGAATTGCCATTTCCTCGTATCAAGGGGGACATGTTGAATTTTTCAAATATATGTATGATCTTTTAGCTGAAAGAGGAGCCGGGCATATACGTCTTTTTGGTGGCGGCGGTGGCGTCATCATTCCTCGGGAAATAAGAGAATTACATGAGTATGGGATTGCAAAGATCTTTTCACCTGAGGATGGTAGGGAATTAGGTCTGCAAGGAATGATCAATTATATGTTAAAGGAATGTGATTTTTCAACTGTAAATGAAAGTGACATGGACCTTGAGAACCTGAAAATAGGAGAGCCTAAAGCTGTTGCAACGTTCATTTCCTATGCAGAAGCAAAGGTTCTTCATAATGAAGCATCTGCTGGTGTTGAATCACTTTTTAAGCAAGTTAATCAACTCGAATCAAAAGCACCAGTTATCGGTATAACGGGTACAGGAGGAGCTGGAAAAAGCTCATTAACCGATGAATTAATCAGAAGGTTTCTAAATGAAGTACCTGAATTGAAAATTGCTGTGCTTTCTGTTGATCCGACTAAGCAAAAAACGGGTGGTGCGCTTTTAGGAGATCGAATCCGAATGAATGCGATTTTTTCACCAAGAGTGTATATGAGGAGCCTAGCGACTCGGAAATCAAAAACCGAGCTTTCCTTAGCGATCCAAGACGCCATTTCAGTTGTAAAAGGTGCTGGCTTTGGCTTAGTTATTGTTGAGACGAGCGGAATTGGTCAAGGAGATGCTGAAATAGCGGAAATTTGTGATCTATCTCTCTACGTCATGACAAGTGAGTTCGGTGCACCATCACAGCTAGAAAAAATCGATATGATCGACTATGCAGATTTAATCGTCATTAATAAATTTGAGCGCAAAGGCTCTGAGGATGCAAAACGCCAGGTGCAGAAGCAATATCAACGAAGTCGGCAATTATTTGATCAGCCGCTAGATGCTATGCCAGTGTTTGGAACAATTGCTAGTCAATTCAATGACCTTGGCACAAACACATTATTTGCTAGACTTTTGGAGTTAATTAATGAAAAGGCAAATAAAAAGTGGCAAACGTCCTTGCCAGTCGCGGATGATGTTGAAAAGCAAAACGTAATTATTCCCCCAGAAAGAAGATATTATTTACGAGAAATTAGTGAAACAGTAAGAAGCTACCACAAGCAATCAGAAGAACAAGCAAATGCAGCAACAAAGCTCTTTCAAGTAAAAGGAACAGTAGAGACTCTTGCAAGCCAAGAAGGAAACGAAGAAGTGATCCGCTCTTTACAGGAATTACAAGCAAGACTTGAAGAAAATTTAACGACACAATCTAAAACACATCTAAAACAATGGGAAGAAATGAAAGAGAAATATGCTCAAAATGAGTTTACAACTGTTATTCGAGACAGAGAAATTGTTACTAAATTAAAGACTGTTTCATTATCCGGTTTATCCATCCCAAAGGTGTCACTACCTAAATATAAGAATGATGGCGACATTTTATCCTGGCTTTATAAAGAAAATGTACCAGGTTCTTTCCCTTACACTGCTGGAGTATTCCCTTTTAAACGCGAAGGTGAAGACCCAAAACGACAATTTGCAGGTGAAGGAACGCCGGAACGAACAAATCGCCGTTTCCATTATTTATCAAAGGATGATACTGCAAAACGGTTAAGTACAGCTTTTGATTCGGTGACTTTATATGGCGAAGATCCAGCACATCGCCCAGATATTTATGGGAAAATTGGTGAGAGTGGAGTAAGCATTTGTACATTAGATGATATGAAAAAGCTATATAGCGGCTTTGACCTTTGTGCTCCTTCTACATCAGTGTCGATGACGATAAATGGTCCGGCACCGATCATCTTAGCAATGTTTATGAATGCGGCAATTGAACAGCAAGTAGAGAAAAAAGAAGTAGAGCATAATCGCTCCCTTACCGAGCACGAATATGATGCAGTAAAATCCTTAACCCTACAAACTGTTAGAGGAACAGTCCAAGCAGATATTTTAAAAGAAGACCAAGGACAAAATACATGTATTTTCTCAACAGAATTCGCATTGAGGCTCATGGGGGATATTCAACAATATTTCATTGATCAAAAGGTGAGAAATTATTATTCTGTCTCGATTTCTGGCTATCATATCGCAGAAGCTGGGGCAAACCCAATTTCTCAGCTAGCGTTTACACTATCAAATGGCTTTACGTATGTGGAATATTATTTAAGTAGAGGCATGGATATAAACTCATTTGCGCCAAACCTGTCCTTCTTCTTTAGTAATGGACTTGATCCAGAATATACAGTAATTGGTCGGGTCGCAAGAAGAATATGGGCTACTGTTATGAGAGATAAGTATGGTGCAAATGAACGAAGTCAAAAGCTTAAATATCATGTTCAAACATCAGGGCGTTCTTTACATGCTCAAGAAATTGATTTTAATGATATTCGTACGACATTACAGGCTCTAATGGCGTTACATGATAACTGTAACTCCCTTCACACAAATGCTTACGATGAAGCAATTACAACTCCGACAGAAGAATCTGTTCGTAGAGCAATGGCGATCCAAATGATTATTACAAAAGAACACGGCTTAACCAAAAATGAAAATCCGCTGCAAGGCTCTTTTATTATCGAGGAATTAACGGATTTAGTAGAGGAAGCAGTTCTTCAGGAATTTGATCGAATCAATGAACGCGGCGGTGTACTTGGCGCCATGGAAACCCAATATCAGCGGGGGAAAATCCAGGATGAATCAATGCATTACGAAATGAAAAAACACACTGGTGAACTGCCGATTATTGGCGTCAATACGTACCTTAATCCAAATCCACCATCACAGGAATCGGTTGATAATATGGAGCTTGCTCGTGCAACAAAAGAGGAGAAAGAAACCCAAATAAATAATTTAAGTGCTTTCCAGCAAGCAAATGCCAAGAAAGTCGATGAGGCGTTACTAAGATTAAAGAAAACCGCAATTGAAAATGGTAATATCTTTGCAGAGCTTATGGAAACAGTAAAGGTAGCAAGTCTTGGTCAAATAACACAAGCACTCTACGAAGTTGGCGGACAGTATAGACGGAATATGTAGTAATATATCTAGCTCATGATTAGCAGGCTGCTAATCATGAGTTTTTAATCGTAGTTTAAATGAAAAAATTGCAAGATTATTACCCAAACTTGCAAAATTCTCTTCTATAGTTGCAAAATAAGTACATAAAGTTGCAAGATTCCACTTCAAAGTTGCAAGAACACCCCGAATTTAGAGGTTAGAGGCCAGATTATGTGACCTTCTATTAAATTCAAAGCGCAAAAAGTTCTTTTGAATATTTTTTACGTGATAAATGTGGCATAAACTGCTAGAATTTGTTTATAATGAATGGTATGATTTGCAGACTTGACTTTAGATTTATACATATTTACGTATTAAATAGATGATTTACCTAGAAAGGGAGTGCCGAGCTTTGAGTCTAAAGCAATTAACAGACGAACAAATAAAAGAAATGGCAATGGTAGAGGTTGCCTATGAACTTTTTGTAGAAGGTAAAAAACCGTACATTTTTAGTGAATTAGTAGAGGAAGTTTCTTCGCTTCTTGGGTTAACAAAAAAACAAGTAGAAGATAAAATCGCTCAATTCTATACAGATATTAATATTGATGGCCGTTTTATTTGTGTAGGAGAAAACATGTGGGGATTACGTACTTGGTATCCTTATGAGCAAATTGAAGAAGAAATTGTGCCAGTTGCGAAGCCTAAAAAGAAAAAGGCGAAAAAAGGTGTCGAGGATGATCTTGAGGATGACTTCGATGTTATTGATGAAGATCTAGATTACGATGACTTTGATGACACGACTGACGATGACGACGATGATGATGATTTCGATGATATAGACGATGTAGATTTAGACGACGATGATGATGATGATCTCATTGATGATGACGATGAAGATTATGATTTAGATGATGATGAAGACGATGATGAAGATGAACTAGATGATGAAGAGGAAGAAAAATAAGCGTAAATCGTCTTGACTTTCTTTTTTCAACTAGGTAGAATCTATTTTGGGCTCTTAAAAAAGCAATCGTTTTGTATTTATTATACATTTACAGCTCCCTTTCAACTTGTTTGGAAGGGGGCTTTCTATTTTTATGTGGAAAATGAGGATTTTGAGCTTAGTTTTTTATTTAGCTCTAGTGTCTAGACCCTAGACCCTTGAGGTCATAAGCCAATTTGCATGAGGCTGAGCAAGGCGCTTTTCGCTTTTCTAGTAAGATTTTTAAGTTTTTGTACAAAATAACATATATAGCTTCTTTAGGGGGAAAATCATGACAAAGTATATTTTTGTAACAGGTGGAGTTGTATCATCATTAGGAAAAGGAATAACAGCTGCTTCATTAGGTAGATTATTGAAAAACCGCGGTGTAAGTGTGACAATTCAAAAGTTTGATCCTTACATAAATGTGGATCCAGGAACAATGAGTCCCTATCAGCATGGTGAGGTTTTTGTAACAGGTGATGGCGCTGAGACTGATCTTGATTTAGGTCACTATGAGCGTTTTATTGATGTTAATCTAACTAAGTTTAACAATGTGACAACAGGTAGAATATATTCAACGGTATTAAAGAAAGAACGTCGTGGCGATTATCTTGGCGGAACAGTTCAAGTTATTCCTCACATCACGAACGAAATTAAGGATCGTGTTTTCCGTGCTGGGAAAGAAACAGGTGCAGACGTTGTAATTACTGAAATTGGTGGAACTGTTGGTGATATCGAATCATTACCATTTTTAGAAGCAATTCGTCAAATTAAGAGTGATGTCGGCCGTGATAATGTTATGTACATTCACTGTACACTCATTCCATATATCAAAGCAGCAGGTGAAATGAAAACAAAACCAACACAGCATAGTGTAAAAGAACTTCGTAGTTTAGGTATTCAACCAAACGTGATCGTTGTTCGTACTGAAATGCCGGTTTCTCAAGATATGAAGGATAAAATTGCCTTATTCTGTGACATCGATACAAATGCTGTGATCGAGTGCCGTGATGCAGAAACACTTTATTCAATTCCATTGGCTTTACAAGATCAACATTTAGATTCTATCGTATGTAAACACTTGAAGCTTCAATGTAATGAAGCAGATATGACTGAGTGGAAAGAACTAGTAAAACGTGTGACAAATCTTTCTAAAACAACAAAGATTGGTCTAGTTGGAAAATATGTTGAATTACAAGACGCTTATATCTCTGTTGTAGAGGCACTTCGTCATGCGGGTTATGAATATGATTCAGACATTGAGATCAAATGGATTAATGCAGAAACATTGAATGAAGACAATGTGAAGGAAGAACTTGAAGATGTCGATGGAATTTTAGTTCCTGGCGGATTTGGTGACCGTGGGGTAGAAGGAAAAATCCTTGCTACAACATATGCACGTGTGAACAAGGTTCCATTCTTAGGAATTTGTCTTGGTATGCAGGTTGCATCAATTGAATTTGCACGTAATGTTGTAGGCTTAAAAGGTGCCAATTCATCTGAAATTGATCCTAACACGCAATACCCTGTTATTGACTTACTTCCGGAGCAAAAGGACATTGAAGATTTAGGTGGAACATTGCGTCTAGGATTATCTCCAAGTAAGTTGATCGAGAACTCACGTGCTTATGAAGCATACAAAGATGAAGTTGTGTATGAGCGTCATCGTCATCGTTATGAATTTAACAATGAATACCGTCAAGCAATGGAAGAAGCAGGCTTTGTTTTCTCTGGGACAACTCCTGATGGACGCCTTGTTGAAATTATTGAAATTAAAGATCATCCATGGTTTGTGGCATCACAATTCCACCCGGAATTCACATCTAGACCAACTAAACCACAACCATTATTCCGTGATTTTGTTCGTGCGTCATTATCTGAATCAGGGAAAAATTAACAATACACTGGTAAAAAATAGTTAAATAGCTTTTTTAGTATAGGAATTGAGCTAACTTATCTTAAAAGGATAAGTTAGCTTTTTTGTGTAATGTTAATTTGCAAGATTGTTTTCTGAAGTTGCAAGATTTTGATTAAAAATTGCAAGATTCCTCATGAAAGTTGCAAAAAAAACTTACTTTTTGCAATAAAGATATAAAAAAAGCAACTAGCTATTGCCAATTGCTTAATATTCATCCTCATATTCATTTAACATCTCTTTAATAGTGAAGGTGATCGCATAATATACATATAACGATGTCATTAACGCAGGGAATCCGTATCTTTCCCCGTCATCACCAGGAATTAGTGGCTGACGTAGCTTAGCATCTACATGAAGGTCTGTAATAGATTCCAACCCTGGATCAGCATTTTTAACTAAAGCAGAAACACCAACTGTTTGCACTCCCTGGTTTGAAAGAGTTTTGGCAATAGAGATTGCTTCTTCATCTGTTGATCGATATGTAAAAAGAAGCACTCGATCTTCTGAAGAAAGCTTTTTAACTTGTCCATTTTGATCAAGAAGTGCCTCAGCACGATTAAAGGGCTCACTACTCATTAAAGCCTCCAAGACAATACCATGAAGCTCGTTAACCCCATAAATATATAGGGTTCCTTCTCCGATTAAAGCTTGCGCAAGAAGTCTTGCACTATCTTCTATATTTATTTCTTCTTGGTCTAGTATTCGATTAAAGTGACCAGTTAATTGTGTCGTGAAAATTTTCATCATAAGTAGCAAAGATCTCCTTTCACATTTCACATGTATAAGGTATTATAACGAAAAGTAGTAAAATCTAAAAGAGAACCAGTTTTCCGTGAGACTTGTAGGGGAAGATTAGATATTACTTAAATGTCATTAGATCCAGCAAAATATGACAATGTTAAGCAGAAATTGTCGACAAATGATTCGAGTAATTTTGCAGGAAATAATAAGTAAGAAAAGAATTACTTAAGTTATGATATAGATAATTTAATCAACAAAGTGGACGAATGTTAATGAAAAACCCTAGTTAATTGGTTAAAAAGCTCCGGTCTTTAGTACCGATTGCTTAAACTGGGTTAGTAGAAGCAAGCTAGATTAAGTAAAGAACAGAAAGTGCTGATAAACTTTGTACATAGCTAGCTTGTAACGTCTAGTGCTTAAAGCAAAACACAAAATTTATTTCGCTTTTAAGATGGCATAATGCCATTGGGATTAAGTATGGAAAAATAAACTAAGAGGTGTAATGATATGTTGAAGGAAAAAATATTAATTGTTGACGATCAATATGGGATTCGAATTTTATTGAATGAAGTTTTTCAAAAAGAGGGGTATCAAACATTTCAGGCAGCAAACGGTTTTCAAGCCTTAGAAATCGTCGAAAAGCATTCCCCAGACTTAGTATTATTAGATATGAAAATCCCGGGTATGGATGGGATTGAAATTTTAAAACGAATGAAAGTTGTCGACCAAGATATTCGTGTTATCATTATGACGGCTTATGGGGAATTAGATATGATTCAAGAAGCGAAGGATTTAGGTGCATTGACACATTTTGCTAAACCTTTTGATATCGATGAAATTCGTGATGCAGTAAAGAAATATTTACCATTAAAAACGAACTAAAACATTATATTACCCAAATATCTGTCGAATTGTTGCTGATTTTCGAAGAAATTGGTATGCTATTAGATGTGAAAAGTATCATGCAGACTCTACATATTAGTGAATATTCTGGTCAAGCTAGGTATGATATACTTTTCTGTATCAGAAAATAAGGTTCATTAGGAGGATTTTTCGACATGCCTTTAGTTTCAATGACAGAAATGCTGAAAACAGCAAAAGACAAAGGATATGCAGTAGGTCAATTTAACTTAAATAATCTTGAGTTCACTCAAGCGATCCTACAAGCAGCTCAAGAAGAGAAGTCACCAGTTATTCTTGGTGTTTCTGAAGGTGCAGCACGCTACATGGGTGGATTTAAAACTGTTGTAAAAATGGTTGAAGGTCTACTTGAGGATTACAAAGTTACTGTACCGGTAGCGATTCACCTTGACCATGGTTCAAGCTATGATAAGTGTAAAGAAGCAATTGATGCTGGATTTACATCTGTTATGATCGATGCTTCACATCACCCATTTGAAGAAAATGTTGAAACAACGAAACAAGTTGTTGAATATGCTCATTCAAAAGGTGTTTCTGTTGAAGCTGAGTTAGGAACTGTTGGTGGACAAGAAGATGACGTTATAGCAGAAGGCGTAATTTACGCAAATCCACAAGAATGTAATGAACTTGTACAACGTACTGGTATTGACTGCTTAGCACCAGCACTTGGTTCTGTTCATGGACCGTACAAAGGTGAACCAAACTTAGGCTACAAAGAGATGGAAGAAATCGCTAACCTAACGGATATGCCATTAGTACTTCACGGTGGTACTGGTATTCCAACACACGATATCCAAAAAGCTATCTCTTTCGGTACAGCGAAAATCAACGTTAACACTGAAAACCAAATTGCTTCTGCAAAAGCGGTTCGTGAAACGTTAGCTGCAAAACCTGAAGAATATGATCCACGTAAATATTTAGGACCAGCTCGTGACGCTATTAAAGCAACAGTAATCGGCAAAATGCGCGAATTTGGTTCTTCAAACCAAGCATAATACAGCTTTACATATAACCGCCTTTTATAAGAGGCGGTTATATTCTGAATAATAAGAAAGCGCTAACAAGCGGTGTGAAGACCTTCTCTAACCTTAACCTAGCTGACTAGAGATAATAGACTCATAGAGTAACGGACAAGAATAAGCCTTGTCCGTTTTGTTAATACCTCCTCCTTTAGTGTGATCATCACCCATCCTAAATTCCAAGAAGAATTCTTAAACTTAAACATTGTTGTCCTGCTTAATAGATGGTTTAATAATAAGAGAGATTATTTATAAATAGTCAATCATTAAACTCTAGGTGAAAGCAATCATAGAAACCAACATTAAAGGAAGTTTCACTTATCTAGTATTGTGATGTATTTACTAAGGCATAAAAGGAAATAAAAGAGATAAACAGGTAGTATTTTTTTACTATCACCAGAATTTGTATCAAAATGGATGATCGTAAAGAAAAAGGCTTTCGCCATTTAGAGCTTGGCGACACCTCAAGCTTTTCGAAGCAATAAAATCCGAAATATTTGTTGACAAGAGATGTATTATTCGGAAAACATGATGGCTAATGAATGTTTAAGCGTGTTTCGTGTAAAGTGAATACATATGTGTGCGAAAATTGCGCAAAGCTCACCCTCCATGTTCTTTCCGGAAAGTCAACTTCTGAAGAAGGGAGACTATTATGGAAAAGTTAAAAGTTGCCGGTGGAGATTTACTGAAAGGTACAGTAAATATAAGCGGGGCAAAAAATAGTGCAGTAGCTTTAATTCCTGCAACCATATTAGCTGAATCACCAGTCACAATCGAAGGATTACCAAACATTTCTGATGTAAATATACTTGGAGATTTATTGGAGGAAATCGGTGGAAAGGTGCTATTGAAAAATAATGAAATGATTGTTGACCCGTCATCGATGATTTCAATGCCTTTGCCGAATGGAAAAGTTAAGAAGCTACGTGCATCCTATTATTTAATGGGAGCAATGCTTGGTCGTTTTAAAAAGGCAGTTATTGGCCTTCCTGGTGGCTGTCATCTAGGACCGCGACCAATTGATCAGCATATTAAAGGTTTTGAAGCATTAGGTGCGCAAATAACGAATGAACAAGGTGCAATCTATTTGCGGGCAGATGAACTGCGTGGTGCGCGAATTTATTTAGATGTTGTAAGTGTAGGAGCAACAATTAACATTATGCTTGCTGCTGTTTTAGCAAAAGGTAGAACGATTATTGAAAACGCTGCAAAGGAACCAGAAATTATTGATGTAGCAACATTGCTTACGAGCATGGGGGCAAAAATTAAAGGGGCAGGAACAGACGTCATTCGAATCGATGGAGTTGAGAGACTGCATGGCTGCCGTCATTCAATTATTCCTGACCGGATTGAAGCTGGAACTTACATGATTATCGGAGCAGCAATGGGAAGAGAAGTGATGATCGATAATGTCATCCCACTTCATTTAGAATCACTAATTGCAAAGCTAAGAGAAATGGGTCTTCATATTGAAACGAGCAATGATCAAATATTAATTATCGGCGGTCAAAAGGAACTAAAGGCTGTTGATATTAAAACCCTCGTTTACCCAGGATTTCCAACTGATCTTCAACAGCCGTTCACTTCATTCTTAACAAGAGCTACAGGAACGAGTGTTGTAACTGATACAATTTACTCTGCTAGATTTAAACATATAGATGAGCTAAGAAGAATGGGCGCTATAATAAAAGTTGAAGGCCGTTCTGCAATTGTCTCTGGCCCAACAAGACTTCAAGGTGCTAGAGTTAAAGCAAGTGATTTACGAGCAGGAGCAGCTTTAGTATGTGCGGGCCTTATGGCTGAAGGAGTAACAGAAATAACTGGTTTAGAGCATATCGATCGTGGATATAGTCAGTTAGAGGAAAAGCTATCAGGACTAGGAGCTACGATCTGGCGTGAAAAATTAACAGATAAAGAAATCGAGCAACTGCAAAATTCATAAGAAGAGGGCATGCGCCTTGTTTATTTGATGGAACACATAGCTTTAAGAAAAAACCAACCCACCGCACTACTTGGTAAATAGCAACAAATTTTGGCGAGTCAGCCTAATAAAAAAAGATAAAGATATCTACATTTTGGAAAGTGAGGGAATAAAATCTCACTTTCCTTCTATAAAAACCTCTAACTTCAAATAGATTTTCCAAAAATGATTGATTAAATCTCTAAAATAGGGTAAAAATAAAGAGTGCTGCATGAATTACTGCAAATCTACTTCAAGCTCACCTTCATTTTCCTTCTCGATCCAAACGTGATAGTTTTTTCTTCATTAATGCAACTGATGGTAAATCTTCTAATATGTGAAATTTGCTATCTAATTACGTTTTCATTACCAGTAGAAATGAATTTGACAATCGATAGATGGAAAACAATTGTAAAAAATTGAAAATTAAAAAGAGTGGTGTTTTTATGAATCAAGTTTCAATTTCTTCATTAGAACATATGAAACTGAAAGAATTATATGAGCTTGCCCGTCATTATAAAGTTTCCTATTACAGCAAGCTGACGAAAAAAGAATTAATTTTTGCTATATTAAAAGCAAATGCTGAACAAGAGGATTTATTATTTATGGAAGGTGTCTTAGAAATCATCCAGTCTGAAGGCTTTGGCTTCTTAAGACCAATTAACTATTCACCAAGCTCAGAAGATATTTATATTTCAGCTTCCCAAATTAGGCGTTTTGATTTGCGAAATGGGGACAAAGTATCTGGTAAGGTTCGTCCTCCAAAAGAAAATGAACGCTATTACGGTTTGCTTCATGTAGAAGCGGTTAACGGCGAAGATCCAGAGACGGCAAAGGAACGTGTTCACTTCCCAGCATTAACTCCTCTCTATCCAGATAGACAAATTTACCTAGAAACAAAACCAAATTATTTATCCACAAGAATTATGGACCTAATCGCACCAGTTGGTTTTGGTCAACGTGGATTGATTGTTGCCCCTCCTAAGGCAGGGAAGACAATGCTGTTAAAAGAAATTGCGAACAGTGTTACAACGAACAATCCTGAAGCAGAACTAATCGTTTTATTAATCGATGAGAGACCTGAAGAAGTAACTGATATTGAACGTTCTGTAGCTGGAGACGTGGTTAGCTCGACGTTTGATGAAGTTCCAGAAAATCATATTAAAGTAGCAGAGTTAGTGCTTGAGCGAGCGATGCGTCTTGTTGAACATAAAAAGGATGTTATTATTTTAATGGATAGCATTACACGTTTAGCACGTGCATACAATCTGGTCATTCCTCCAAGTGGTCGAACATTATCTGGTGGTATTGATCCAGCTGCTTTCCATCGCCCTAAACGTTTCTTTGGTGCAGCACGTAACATTGAAGAGGGTGGAAGCTTAACAATCCTTGCAACAGCGCTAGTCGATACAGGTTCTCGTATGGATGACGTTATTTATGAGGAATTCAAAGGAACTGGTAACATGGAGCTTCATTTAGACCGCTCACTTGCAGAAAAGCGTATCTTCCCAGCAATCGATATCCGTCGTTCTGGTACAAGAAAAGAAGAGCTGCTTGTTCCAAAAGATCATCTTGATAAATTATGGGCAATTCGCAAGTCAATGACAGATTCTCCAGACTTTGTTGAAAAGTTCCTAAGAAAGCTTCGTCAAACAAAATCAAACGAAGAATTCTTTAGTAATTTAGATGTTGAAATGAAATCAGCTAGGAAAGTAACTAAGTAGTATTAGCGGGGAGCAAGGCACCTGCGCTTTTCGAATTGTCTAGCTCCGGTGCCTAGCCCCTTGGGGTCATAAGCCACTCACGAATTGAAGGTAAAGAACACCTTCTATTCGTGAGTGTCTTATGCCTGTCGGGGCTGAACAAGGCACCTGCGCTTTTCGAATTGTCTAGCTCCAGCTCCCAGCGACTAGTGAACTTCACACTCCTCCTTACGATAAGTCAACATCGAATCGCTAGTGCTCTTCGTGTTTCCTTTATCTCATACGGAGTGCTCTTTTTTCTACGTCGCTAAACGGTCGCTTCCGCTTTTCGAATTAGTAATATTTAACTTCAGCTTGCTTTTAAACTTGGCACTTGTTATAATTTCATCATGTGCTTTTCTAGTGATGGTTCGTCAATCGGACGAGTTACACCTAGATATTTAACTCTGTTTCGAATGATTCAGGGCGGAAGGAGATGAAAAGAATGAAAACAGGAATTCATCCAAACTTTAATAAGGTTATGGTGAACTGCGCTTGTGGTAACGAATTCGAAACTGGCTCTGTAATGAAAGAGATCAAAGTTGAGGTTTGTTCTGAGTGTCATCCATTCTACACAGGACGTCAAAAATTTGCAGATGCAGGTGGACGTGTAGATAAATTCAATAAAAAATACGGCATTAAGCAACAGCAACAATAAAGGCTTTTTCCAACAGGCAAGACGAAACTGCTCTTGCCTGTTTTTTCACGCCAACTTTTGTGATTTTTAGGCTTTAACCCATATTATTTGGAGAATTTGATCACTTTAGTGAGTGTTAGATAAGTTTATCTAGCTTCGGTGAGAGTGGAAAGAAACCTCACTCGTGGAAGTTTTACTTTAGGGTATCCTACATATATTGGTAGGGATTTTTGAACGTATGTGATGCATGAAGTTTCATGTTTTATATAGATGGTAAAGTACCAATATAAACGGTACGGTCAATCGACTCGGGAATATGATGACGAAGGGAGAGGCCGTTTTAATGTATGTAATGAAACAAAGTGGATGGCTTGAAATTATTTGCGGAAGCATGTTTTCAGGTAAATCAGAGGAACTCATTCGCAGAGTTCGACGTGCGCAATTTGCGAAACAAGAAGTAAAGGTGTTTAAGCCTAGTATAGATAACCGCTATAGTGAAGAAGAGGTAGTTTCACATAATGGTACGGCGATTATTAGTAAACCAGTGGCTTCCTCTATTGAAATTTTAGAATATATTACTGAGAAAACAGACGTTATTGCTGTTGATGAAGTACAGTTCTTTGATGAACATATTTGTGATGTGCTAACACTCTTAGCTAATCAAGGTTACCGTGTAATAGCTGCAGGGTTAGATCAAGATTTTAGAGGCGAACCTTTTAGTGTTGTACCACAATTAATGGCAATTGCTGAATTAGTCACAAAGCTTCAAGCTGTTTGCTCTGTTTGTGGATCACCGGCAAGTCGCACGCAAAGACTGATTAATGGTAAGCCTGCGTTATATGATGATCCAATTATTCTTGTGGGGGCATCAGAGTCCTATGAGCCGAGATGCAGACATCATCACGAGGTTCCTGGCTCACCCGTGAAGGATTATAAAAAAGAAAATAGTGCAATGAATTAATAATACAAGTTACACCATGCCGACTATATTGGCATGGTGTTTTTTTTTGTCTAGAAAATTATAAAATGCTAGTACTGTGGCTAAGCGCTAGGCATCCAGATCCAGCGCCTAGCACCTATAGGTCATAAGCCATTCATGAAATGAAGGTAAAAAAGACTTTCTATTCATGAGCGTCTTATGCTTGTCAGGGATGTTTAAGGAGCGTGCGCTTTTGTTCGTTGGTTTGAAATATGGAAATGAATCCTTACATGACCAACCAACACTGTGAATGTCCTAAGATAATACCTTTAGTGAAAGCTTCAAATTAAAACCATCCTTTAGTAGAGTTTACTTATTTTCATATTTTAGAAGAAACTAGATGAAGTTTATTGTGTTTTTTCGTTAGTTTGGTTGGCTGAACAGAGTTAAACAACAAGAATCAATGTTTTTTTAATGATAAAACAACATAATACAAAACCTTTACATTTCCTTCATACAGAATTAATATTGTGTGTTTATATTGTACTTATAAACGATGTTAAAGAAATGGAGTGTAAATCAATGATAAAACACATTACGAAATTTGTTTTAGTACTAGCTTTAATGCTTTTAGCGGGTTGTGGAAATTCAAACCAGTCCTCCTCTTTAGACAACAACGAGGGCAGTGATTTATCTGGTGAATTAACAGTTTACACAGCAATTGAGGAGGAACTTATTCCACAATATATAGAAACGTTTGAGGCTCAGTATCCAGATGTAAAATTAAATATTGTACGTGATTCGACGGGGGTAATTACAGCTAAGCTTTTATCAGAAGGTAAAAATACGAGTGCAGATGTAGTGTGGGGACTTGCAGCATCAAGTCTGCTTGCGTTAGATCAAAAAGATCTGCTTGCTGGTTATACTCCAGAAGCTAGTGACAAAATTGGCGCTTCTTTTAAAGATTCTAAGGAACCGCTTAAATGGGTTGGAAATACAGCATTTATGACAGGTGTTGTTGTGAATACAGAAGAATTAAAGAAAAAAAATATCCCTGTTCCAAAAACATTTGAAGAATTATTAAAGCCTGAATACAAAGATATGATTGTTATGCCGCACCCAGCATCTTCTGGGACAGGCTTTTTAACAGTATCGGCTTGGCTGCAAATGATGGGCGAAGAGAAGGGTTGGGAGTATATGGAGAAATTACATGAAAACGTTGCAACATATACTCACTCAGGTTCTAAACCTGCAAAATTAGCTGCAGCTGGTGAATATCCTATTGGTATTTCATTAGTATACAGTGGTGTACAGCAAAAGCAAGAGGGAGCACCAGTAGAGGTGATTTTACCGTCTGAAGGACTTGGATGGGAAGTAGAAGCAAATGCATTAATCAACAAAGAAGATGCAAAAAATGAAGAGCTTGCAAAAGCATTTCTTGATTGGGCACTTACGGATGATGTTATGAAAAAGTATTATGATGCCAATGGATTTTCAACAATGGAAAACGATTTTGAAATCCCTGAAGGATTCCCTGCAAATGTAGATGAAAAAATGTACTCTGAAAATAATTTGAATTGGGCTGCTGAAAATCGCGATTCTATTCTTAAGGATTGGGATGCCAAATTTAACGCTAAAGCAGAGCAAGAAGAGTAGGGCTAAATAAGAAGAGTCATGTGAGGAAAGGTGCGGTTCCCGCATGAATGACCTTTTTTTGTACATGGCTCTTTTCTAAAAGATTGTTGTTTTTGAACAAAACTGATTAGGTTGATTGGAACGGATATGCGAGACTCCTGTGGGAGTAGCGGGATAGATGAGACCCCGCAGGCGCTTTGCGCTGAGGAGGCTCATCACCCGCCCCACGGAAAGCGAGCATCCTGGAGCGCCAATCAACCAACCCAATACTATTTAAAAGCAACAAAGTTTGCGAAAACAGCCTTGTACATATCACTTTACGAGCGAAAGAAGTGTCAGTAAGTACTGCTTATAAGAATAAAAAATAGGAGTGGAAATAATGAAGAATAAAAAGTTGTTGAAAAAACTAGCTTTATCCTCTTTATGTGTTGCAGTTGTAGCTCCATCCGTTACTTTAAGCAATTTAGTACCTGTAAATGTTTATGCAGAAGAATTAAGTGTTTATAACGAAGCAATTCAACGGATTGCCTCTTATTCGTTTGAAGATAATGCCTCTGATTCATCAGGGGAAAATCATCATGGGGTTTTAGCTGGAAATATTTCTTTTGTTAATGGTTTGTCTGGAAAAGCAGCAAGTTTTAATGGAGGAAAAATCACATTACCTAAAAATGAACTCCAATTTGGAGCAGATCAAGATTTCAGTGTTTCATTTTGGCTGAAAGCGTCTCCTACGGACGATGATGTCATTATTTCCAACAAGAACTGGGATTCTGGTGCAAATCAAGGATGGTTAATAGGAATTGAGAATAATTTTTTACTATGGAATTGGAAAGGTTCTAATTCAAATCGTTTAGATTTAAAACAACAAAAGAAAATTGTCGTAGCTGATAATAAATGGCATCATATTGTTGTTACGCATGACCGGGATCAGACAGCAAAGTTTTATAAAGATGGACAATTAGAGCATGAAATGAACATTGCTGGCAAAGGTGACATTAATACAGGTTTGGAATTAAACATTGGAGCTGATGGAAACAATCACTACCAATTGAAAAATGGGATCATTGATGAAATGGGTATAACAAATACAGTACTGAATCAGGAAAGTGTTCAGACATTGTACAATGAATATAAAGATGCGGCTAATCCGCCATTAACGGAAAAGTTTAATGGGAAAGTAGATTTTGTAGGTGCTGAGCACACAGTAAATGGTGCGGAATTTACGTTAAATCTTCATCTGCGTACGAATAATATGGAAAACGGTGTCGATAAAATTCATTCCTTCGTAAACTTTGATGCAAGTAAATTCGAATTTGTTTCAGGGCCAGAGGGAGTAACTGAAAAACAACCAGGTGTTCTTGAAATTGATGTGGATGGTGGAAAGAATTTCAATGATAAGTTAGCTTATGATTATGCAAATACAAAAATTGCCGAGCTTCGTTTTAAATCAAAAGTAGAAACTGGAACTGGTGAATTTGAAATAACTGACAGTGAATTTTATACGTCTAATGAAAAATATGAGATTGAGAGTTTAGAACAATCTAGTGCGACAGTGACGATTCATGGGAAGGACCAATTGGATAAGAATGAAGATGGCTCGATTACGATCAGCGATCTTTTTGGATCAGATCTTTCGGATGAACTGAAACAGCAAATTGCTGAAAATATTGATACGAAACCTTATAAACATGTTGTGGTAATAGGCATAGACGGTGGGGGAGAAGGCATTCATAAGAAAGCACCTTATTTCGAAACTAAAAATTCATTTCGACAAGAGGTTGGTGATGTTTTGAATATCCCGCATATTCGCTCACTTGTTGAGGGAGGGGCTGTTTCATATACCGCTCAAGCTGTCTTACCATCTTCATCATCACCAAACTGGGGAGCAATGATTTCTGGGGTAGGCTATGATAAGCATCAAATTTATAACACCGAGAGTGGTAAGTGGTATTATCATCTAAATGAATATCCAACTGTATTCAAAAAAATTCGCGAACAAATGCCAGATAGTAAAATGGCAGCATTTTCAAATTGGAAAAACATCACTCAAGGTCATATTGAACCTTCTGTAGGGGTAGAGACATATAATGGAAATGATGCAACAGTAGCACAACAAGTTAGCCAATACGTTACAAGTGAGAAAATGAGAGATACTTCACTTATCTTTATTCAGCTTGATGAATTAGATGGTGTTGGTCATACGTATGGCTTCTATTCGAAAGCATATTACGAAAAATTAAACAATGATATTGATAAACATGTAAATACCATCGTTGGAGCTATTGATGAAGCTGGTATAAGAGAAGAAACGCTGATCTTATTAACCTCGGATCATGGTGGTGGTACTGAAACAGAAGAGGGTGGAAATACAAGCGAAGGATCTCATGGGCAAGATTCAGAACTTGCAAAAACGATTTATTTAGGTGCTAACGGCCGTACCGTTGCAACTGAGGAAAATGGAGAAAAAATTCTTACTGGTGGAAGCAATGTAGATGTAGCAACGACTATTTTATATGGACTTGATCTAAACGATCCGACAATCGGTGACGGAACTGTGCTTGATGGGATGTTTGTCGAACAAAGCGATATAAATAATGAAAATGCGCCAACTCTTACACTACAACGTGATAAAAAGACTTATCATGTGTTATTTGATGGTATGGATAAGCTTTATTCAACTGGACAGAAGGCAGTAGAAATAGATATTAATATAAATAATGTTGAAATTAAAAAAATCAAGTCTCAAAAGGGTGTGAAAATCCATTCTGCCCAAGAAAATGGTGATACCATTAAAATAGTTGCAATGATTGATTCGACAGTATCATTGAAGAAGCCGTTAATTGAATTGAAAACAGCTAACAACAAAAATGCACCAAATAAATTAACGATTTCTGAAGCTTATGTGACTTCATCAGATGGGAAAGATATTATGCTGAACCTGAAAGCTGAAGAAAAACGATAAGGAAGAAGCTATTCATTTGAACGGTCATTTACAGCCTGGAGTATCCTCCAGGCTGTTTTGCTCTTTAAATTAGTATTTAGTTTAATTTTGTTTGTTCAGAGGGTTAGGAGTAAACAAAGGCTTTACATATCTAGCTTAAGAAAAATCACAAAAAACCACAAAAAATAGTAAAAGTTCACCCGAAAAACAACACAATACAAAATCTTTACATTGTCTTCATACTAACTTAACATTGTGGATTTATATTGTATTTATAAGGTGTTACATAGATACTATAGGTGAAACAATAAGAAACCACATTTTTTGATTTTAATATCGTTTTCCAATCGGAAAAACCAAGAAATAATGTGACTTTTACTAAATTTGTTCACCTTAAAAAAGGACAAGACAACAATGTAAGACACAAACAACCAAGGTAACACTTTGTCCTACAAGTCAATGCAAGGGCTCCCCCGTTCTTGCATTGATGATGAAAAATGAAGTGGCGACTTGATCTCCAAGTCCATGAGTCTCTAGATTGCCATAGTTGATTCATCGTTACATGCAAATTGAAATAGGTGTTTAAAAAGTATATTAAAAGTAGAAAAGGAGGATCTTCCTCATGAAACATCCCTTTTTGGAAATAGGTCAAATCTCTAAGCAATATGGGAATTTTACAGCATTAGAAGATATACATTTTACCATCGATAAAAATGAGTTTGTTTGTTTACTAGGTCCAAGTGGCTGCGGGAAAACAACGTTATTACGAATTATCGCTGGGCTGGATACGCCTAACAATGGTTATATCAAACTAGAAGGAAAAGATATTACGAGTTTACCACCTTCAAAGCGTGACTTCGGAATTGTCTTTCAATCATATGCGCTCTTTCCTAATTTAACGGCCTATCAAAACGTGGAATATGGGTTGAAAAATCGAAATATGAAGAAATCAGTAAGACAAGAGCGTGTCCATGAAGCTCTTAAGATGGTTGATTTAGTGAATATTCAGAAGAAATATCCCACACAGCTTTCAGGAGGTCAGCAACAGCGTGTTGCACTTGCAAGGGCGATTGCATTATCTCCAAAATTCTTACTTTTAGATGAACCACTTTCTGCACTGGATGCAAAGGTAAGAGATAGGCTTAGATATGAAATTCGAGCGATTCAAGAAAAGCTTGGGATCACAACAATAATGGTTACGCATGATCAAGAAGAAGCATTAACAATGGCAGATAAAGTGGTTGTTATGAACAATGCGAAAATCATGCAGATTGGATCTCCGCAAGTCATCTACAATCAGCCACAACATCCATTTGTAGCTGATTTTATCGGTTCAATCAATATGTGGAAGCAAGAACAAGGAAATAATAAGTTGATCGGAATTCGACCGGAGCATATTCAACTTTCACATCAAGGTGGAGTCAAAGCTCGTGTAGAAAGTCTTGAATTTAGAGGGGCGATTTATCGACTACAACTACATGTGGAGGATGCTAATTCATATTTGAATAATAAACGTATAAAAGTGGATGTTTCTGCGTCGACGATTAGTGAATTTAAGCTAATAAAGGGTTCAATTGTATCGCTAAACTTTCCGGAAACGCACTTATTAACATATGAAGAACAGGCGGTGATCTAACGGTGGGTTTCAGATCACAGGATGGTGTTCCATTTGGAAAGATCAAGCAAAAAAATAGTGCGAATGAAAGACTACAAACAGTCTTAATTCTCTTTGTACTTCTGTCATTTTTTGCTGCATTAGTGGTACCGGTTAGTACATTGTTTTCACAAACGGTATTAAATAATGAAGGAGAGTTTATAGGACTTCAGAATTTTATTGAGTACTTCCAAACACCATCACTTGTCACGTCCTTGAAGAATACATTATTCACTTCAACGATGACGTTGGTCATTTCTGTGAGTTTAGCATTTTACTATGCGTATTGCCTTACAAGAACAGAAATAAAAGGGAAAACATGGTTTCGATATATTGCTTTGCTTCCCTTGTTTGCTCCTACGATGATGCATGGAATTGCCTTAATGTACATATTCGGTAATCAAGGGATTGTAACGAACGGGTTCTTTGGTTACTTACCAGGAGTTGATATTGAGCTATATGGTGCTACGGGCATTATCATAGCAGAAGTTATTTATACCTTTCCACAGGCGTTTTTAATTTTATATATTACATTGCAACAAACAGATTATCGGTTATATGAAGCAGCTAACACGCTTGGTACAAATAAGTGGAAGCAATTCTTAACGATTACACTGCCCAGCTCCAAATATGGATTAATTAGCTCGATGTTTGTTGTGTTTACGTTAAGCTTTACTGATTACGGGGCGCCAAAAGTAGTTGGTGGCCAATTCAATGTCCTAGCAACAGATATTTATAAGCAAGTTGTAGGGCAGCAAAACTTATCAATGGGTGCTACTGTCGGTGTGATCTTAATGATTCCTGCGCTGTTTGCGTTTTTGGTTGACCAAATAACTCAGCAAAAGCAGGCATCTTACCTCACAGCAAAATCGATACCTTATCGAATTAACAAGAATAAAGGGAGAGATTGGGTCGCCTTCTTATATTGTTTTGCGATCTCAGGATTTTTCTTATTGCTCATCCTTGCCGTTTTGATCGCTGCCTGCACTAAAATGTGGCCATATAACTTAAGCTTTACGCTTGATCATTTTACATTTTCAAGTTTTACAGGTGATGGTTTAGTCGCCTATAAAAATAGTTTAATTGCAGCTGCATTAACGGCAGTTTTTGGAACGATCATTACATTTATTTTTGCTTATGCAATTGAAAAGCTGCGTAAGCATGTTGGGTTACGGAAGGTTGGGAATTTGTTATCCATCATTCCCCTCGCATTACCGGGACTGGTGATTGGGATAAGTTATATCTTCTTCTTTAGCAAGCCTGAACTTACTATATTCGGAATGACATTAACAAATCCGTTGAATTTCCTATATGGCTCGATTGCCATTATCGTCATTGCGAATATCTTACACTTCTATTCTGTCGCCTTTGTTACAGCGACAACATCTTTGAAGAAGCTAGATAAAGAATTTGAACTAGTGTCAGAGTCAATGGGTGTTCAGTTCTATCGGACATTTTTTAAGGTGACGGTACCTATGTGTTTGCCTGCTATCTTGGAAATGGCGATGTATTACTTTGTGAATAGCATGGTGACTATTTCCGCTGTTGTCTTTTTGTACACTGCAGACTTTAAGCTTGCAGCGATATCAATTGTCAATATGGATGATGCGGGAAATTTAGCTTCAGCCGCAGCGATGAGTTTCCTAATTGTCATCACAAATATTGTTATCAGAGTATCGTATGAGGCAGCCGTCAAGGGTTTAACATCAAAATCGGAAAAATGGAAAACAACAAAAATCAAAGCTGCTTAATGGCAGGGAAGGATGATAAACATGAATAAAATTGAAGGTGTTATTTTTGATTGGGCAGGAACAACAGTTGATTATGGATGCTTTGCTCCATTGCATGTCTTTATTGAGGTTTTTAAAGAAAAGAATGTATCCATCACATTAGATGAAGCAAGAAAACCAATGGGATTATTAAAAATTGAACATATCCGCGCCATATTGGAAATGCCGAGAGTAAAACAAGAATGGCAAAACGTTCATGGTACAGTTCCTAAAGAAGCCGATGTTCAAGAGTTGTATCTGAAATTTGAAGAAAAACTGTTTAAAAGCTTATCTGAATTTACAACACCTATACCAGGGGTATTAGCTGTCATTGATTCGTTACGAAAAAAAGGGATAAAGATCGGCTCTACAACTGGATATACAGGGGAAATGATCGAGATCGTAGCTGAAAATGCTAAAAAGAAGGGGTATACTCCAGATGTGATCGCAACATCTGATCTTGTTAAGGAAGGCAGACCATATCCATGGATGTGTTACTACGTTGCGATGAAGCTTGGGATATATCCAATGAATCACTTAATGAAGATCGGCGATACAACAACTGATATGCTCGAAGGAAGAAACGCAGGGATGTGGACAGTTGGTGTGATACTAGGCAGTAGTACTCTTGGTTTAACCGAAGAAGAAGTGAATTCAATGGATGCTGCATTATTGGAGCAAAAAAAGGAAGTGGCTAGAAAAGAACTTTACGACGCTGGAGCACACTATGTCATTGACTCTATAAAGAACTTACCGCAATTAATTGAAAAAATTGAAGCAATTACAGAGACTGTGCACGCTTAATTAACGGGGGGAAGCGAACATGAATAATCCATATTTATTATTAACTCCAGGACCATTAAGTACAACTGATACAGTTAGATTGGCCATGCAAAAAGATTGGTGTACTTGGGATCAAGAATATATGCAATTAGTTCAAAAAATCCGTCGAACCTTGGTGGATATAGCGACCCATCAACGTCATGAATATACGTCTGTTTTAATGCAAGGTAGCGGCACGTTTACGGTTGAGTCCGTAATCGGATCAGTCATACGACGGGATTCCTCAAAACTATTAATTGCCACGAATGGTGCCTATGGAGATCGGATCATACAAATGGCCAATATTCTGGGCATACAAACAGTGATCTGCAGGACAAGCGAAAAAGAACCTACTAATCTACATGAAATGGAAGGTATTTTACAAACAGATCGAGATATCACACATGTTATTGTCGTACATTGCGAAACGACTACAGGAATTTTAAATCCAGTTGAAGCTGTATGTAAATTAGCAAAAGTATATGGCAAGAAAACGATTGTCGATGCAATGAGCAGCTTTGGCGGAATTGAAATGGATGTCCATGAAAGTCAAATTGACTTTTTAATTAGTAGTGCAAACAAATGCATTCAAGGAGTACCTGGTTTTGGGTTTGTCATTGCGAAAAAAGAGGAGCTCGAGAAATGTGAAGGGATCTCCCATTCGCTATCATTGGATTTATATGATCAGTGGAAAACAATGGAGGAATTGAGTGGGAAATGGCGATTTACATCACCTACACACATTGTTAGAGCATTCCATCAAGCACTTATTGAGCTAGAGCAAGAAGGTGGTGTTAGAGCAAGAAGCGAAAGATATGCTGAAAATCAACAAACACTTGTTGAAGGCATGTATGACTTAGGCTTTGAGTCTTATGTGGAGCGGAAGAACCAATCGCCAATTATAACATCATTTTTATTTCCGAATGATCGATTTAAGTTTGAGCCTTTCTATCAACATCTTAAACAAGAAGGATTTGTAATTTACCCAGGAAAAGTCTCGAAAGTGTCGACATTTAGGATTGGGACGATTGGTGATGTATGTATGCAAGATATTGAAAGATTATTACAAGCAATCAAAAAATGGGAATATTAAGGGAGAATTTAAAATGTTGAAGGTTTTTTGTTTAGGTGGCGCTGGAAAAATTGCAAGGGAAGCTGTGCTTGATTTAGTCACATATTCAAGCTTTGAGAAAATTACTGTAGCTGATTTTAATGAGGAAGAGGGCCGTAAAGTCGTTGAGTGGTTAAATGATCCACGTGTGGATTTTGTCAAAGTAAATGTACATGATCATGATGATACAGTTCAGAAAATGAAGGGCTATGACATCGTAATGGATGGTACGACAATTACTCTTAATGGTAAAACAACAGCATGCATTGCTGAAGCGGGCTGTCACGGTATTAACTTAAATGGCTTTGGGGAAGAAGATCAGTATCATGAACTGTTTATTGAAAATGGAAAAACATGCTTACCGGGATTTGGAATGACACCTGGCTTAACTCAGCTAATGGCTATGCATGCTGCTAACCAATTAGACAAGGTCGAAACGGTAAGAGTTAGTCATGGTTCTTATCGCCCAATTGCCTTTTCAAAATCGATAACAGAAACAACAACATATGAATATGATCCAGACCTACCTGGCCGAATCGTTTATGAAAATGGAGAGTTTATTCAAGTCCCTCCATTTGCAAGACCGAGAGAAATTGAATTACCGGAGCCGTATGGGAAAGGGGTTCAATATATCATTCCACATGCCGAAACGAAAACATTAGCGAAAGCTTTGCACCATAAAGGCGTGAACCTAATTGAAGTCAGAGGCACATGGCCACAGAAAAATATGAAACTAGTTCGTGCATTATATGAATATGGAATTTTGAGAAACGTACCAATTGAAATCGGTGGAACAGAAGTCGGCATCATGGATTGTATTGCTCAGTATTTATATCAATCAAAGGAAGGTTCGGAGACGGAGTTGTACGGGTATGCCCTTCACATCGAGGTTATTGGTGAAAAGGACGGACAGAAGGTAAGGCACGTACTTACTCATACGCATCCGAAATCAGATGGCTCTGTCCCAGGCTGGGAAGAATTGCGCGCATATACACGAAATGTTGCCATTCCATTTGCGATTGCAACTGATATGATTGCGAAAGGCTATGTGGAAAATAAGGGAATTATCATTCCGGAAGAGGCGTTTAAGCATCCACAAAGCTTTTTTAACGAATTAGAAAAGCGTGGTATACTCGTTCATGAGAACATTGAAGTCATACAATCATCTGTTCATGTCTAACAATTGTCATTAGGGAGTTTTGAAAATGTCTTTATTAGCAGAAGAGAGAAAAAAGATTATCCTCGAACTACTCGAAGAAAGTGACCAAGTAAAAGTTGCTGATTTGGCGTTGCAATTCAATGTTTCAACAGAGACAATTCGCAGGTATCTTGAAGATTTAGAAGCTGAAAATAAATTGAAAAAAGTGTACGGTGGAGCGGTAAAAGTATCAAGCGAAGAGATAGAACCTTCCTTATTTGAACGGGAAATAATGCGAATTGAAGAAAAAAAGCTAATTGCCAATCGAGCATTGGATTTTATTGAAGACGGCGATGTCATCGTCCTTGATGAAGGAACGACCAACTTCCAAATGGTAAACGGCCTATGTGAGAAAAAGGGAATTACAGTCATAACCAACTCGTTTCCTACGGCATCTTTGTTGATTTCTTACGCAAATAGAGAGCTGTTCAATGGAGAGTTAATTTTCATAGGTGGAAAAGTGCAGTTCAATCATTTTCGTTCATCAAGCTCATTGTCGGAAAAAATGGCAAAAGAATTTTTCCCTGACAAAGTATTTCTATCAGCTGATGGACTAATCCTTAATAAAGGTGTCATGAGCTATGACTTGGAAAAAACGTTGCTTTCACAAATCTATTTGGAAAATGCAACAAAGAGCTTTTTATTGTTAGACCATTCAAAGATAGGTGTAAAAGCAAGCTATCGCATCGCTAATATACAAGATATTGATTATATCTTGAGTGATGTGCCAATGCCGGATGAGTGGAATGAAGATAATATTGTTGCGAACAAATGGATTTACTGTAATTAAACATAAATAGTTGAGGGTGACTTTAGATAAGGGTCTTTTACCTTTGGTTTAGAGTCACCCTCATCTATTATTTGGAACAAAATAAATGAGTTTCAATTCATTGTTGAACATTGGTCTCCTGCGTGCGATTCGCAAATGCTTTAATAAGGGAATACATGCATCAAATGAAGACCCTATTCAATCTCTCCTACCTTTTACCTCGCCAATTTCGCCATATGTGTCATTCTATTAGAATTTTGTAAAAGAATTATTTATTAGTTGTAAAGGTAATGTTAATTCCTTCGATTTGAATGAAATCTTGAAAAATTCAAATGAAATAATGCTTTTATACTATATAAATTAAAAATCATAAAAGTAAGTTAGGTAAATAATCGTATATTTGACCAAAAAATAAGATCTTCCTCCTGAAAAATCAGATAATTCTATTTACAGAAAATTAATAATTAATTGAAATATTAACAAAAATTAATACTGCTTTTAATTTTCGTTTACAAAATTCGATTAATATTGACATGAATGTAATAGAACTAAAGGAGGAAGCCATGAATAAGCGAGAAGTTCGACGAAAATTGAATAAAATGTTTTTATTATTATGTATGGTTTCAATTGTACTATCCAACTTTACCACGGTTATTCCTGTTAAAAGGATTTATGCAGAAGAAGTGATTGACCCTACTAATTCTACAAATCCAGCTGAGACAGGAACAAACGATACAGTTGAGGATGATCAAGAAGCTAAAAATGAAGCTAACCTTATTCAAGAGGAAGCTATAGAAAAAGAAAATGAAGAAAGTACTGAACCTGCAGAGGAATCAACTCTAGATGAAAAACCTCTTACTGAAGAAGAAAAACCTATAGCAGAAAAGGAAGAAGTCACAAAAGAAACTGAACCTGCACCTGCACAACAACCAGATGCTACACGCGAAAATTCCACTCAAACAGTAGAGGAGCCTATGGAAACAGAGTCAGCTCCTATTGTGCAGGAAAAAGAAGAAATAGAAGACCTTAAAGCACAACAAGAGACTTCTGCTAGTTTAGTAGAAGAAGATTTTAATAGCAATTCACCCTTACTAATTACTGAAGTATCGCCAAACTCAAATGGCACAGATAACTACGAGTTTTTTGAAGTGTACAATAATACGAATCAGCCATTATCTTTAACTAATTATGCGTTTATTTACCGTTATACGGATACTGGAAAAGAAGTAGTATTTCAAGTCCCTCATACAACGATCGCTTCACAAGAAACTCTAGTATTTTGGTTTAATAATGGCGGACTTTCTTTAGCCGATTTTAATTCACATTATGGACTTGAGTTAACATCTGATCAAGTCATCGAATTTAAGGATGTATTCCCGGGTTTTGCAAATAGTGGGAACAGAGCGGCTGTTATCAAAGATAAAGAAGGAAATGAAGTAACATCTGCAGGTTATTTACCAGGTGAAACAGATAATAGTGGATTAGGTGTTCAATTTAAATATGCTTTAGCAAAAACGGCGATGGACAAGCATCAAGTATTGGCAGCACCAACTCCAGGAACAATTGACTCTGTTCAAGTTCCAACAAAGCCGGTAGAACTAACAGAGATCTCAGCTGACAACGAGTCACCGGTGATCACTCACACACCTGTTACAGAAAGCAAAGTAGCTTCTTCTGTCATGATTGAAGCAAAGGTAACAGATAATTTGGCAGCGATACCAACTCTGACACTTTACTACAAAACTACTAAAGAAGAGACCTTTACATCTGCCACAATGAATGTAAGTTCAGACGACTGGACAAATTTTTCAGCAGAAATTCCAGGCGCTAGTGTGGATTCAAATATTACGTACTATATTGAAGCAACAGATGGTAGCAATAAAGCAAAGAGTGAGGAATATACAATTTCTGTTGAGATTCCTCAAGAAACCTATAGCGAACAAACGCTATTAATTACCGAGCTGTCACCAAATACAGAAGGTGGTGGAACGGATTATTACGAGTATTTTGAACTCTATAATAATACGAATCAACCTCTATCCTTAATGAATTATTCCTTTGTCTACAAATATACGGATACTGGTAACGAACTAGTCTTTCAAGTTCCTGCTACTACAATTGATCCTCAAGAAACACTTGTTTTTTGGTTTAATAATGGTGATCGTACTCTAGCGGATTTTAACACTCATTTTGGATTGAATTTATCAAGTGAACAAGTAATTACATATAAAGATAGTTTCCCAGGTTTTGCAAATGGTGGAAACCGAGGAATCGTGATAAAAGATAACACAAGCTCAGAAGTTGTTTCTGCAAGTTATCTTGGAACTGACAATGATAACACAGGCGCTGTTATTCAATATATGTTTCCAAGCGAAGGTACGGAAATGGAAAAGCTTAAAGTACTAGCAGCACCTTCACTTGGTACAGTTGAAGCTGTTCAAGTCCCAACAAAGCCAGTTGAGCTTGATGAAATACCTGTTGATACGGAGGCGCCAGTGATCACGCATACGCCGCTGACAGAAACCGATGCATTTTCTCCGATCAGCATTGAAGCAAATATAACAGATAACATGGCTGTCCCATTTGCTACCTTGCATTATAAAAAAGAGGGGGATGAAACATTCACTTCCTTATCAATGAATGCAAGCGCTGATCCAGCAAGTTACATAGCTGAAATCCCTGGAATTAATGTTGATTCAAACATTACGTACTATATCGAAGCAGCAGATGGAACAAATACAGTTAAAACTGAGGAATATGTAATTGCTGTTAAGAAAGATGAAGTGGATTATAGTAAGATGCCTAAATTCCTTGTAACAGAAGTTGTCCCTGATTCAGAGAATGTAGGTTCAGCAGATGGCTATGAATTTATTGAGATCTACAATAATACAGACAAGGATTTAAACTTTAAGGATTATAAACTTCAATATCGCTATGGAACAGATCCGGCAAGTGATGTTGTTTGGCCTTCAGTACCAGATGATGTTGTCATTCCTTCAAAAAGAACACTCGTATTCTGGATCATCAATTCGATGAATGGTGAACAAACAGTTGCAGATTTTAATGGAAATTTCGGTACAAGCTTAATTGAAAACAAAGATATCGTCAAAATTCATAGTGATGGTATGGCAAATGGAAGCCCAAGAGGACTTGTCGTAGCCACAAATACAAAGGAAGAAATCACAGTTTCTTATTATAACGAAGTGGCAAACACAGATGATACTGTGCCTAACAAAGGGATTGTTTACAAGTACCCTGAAGATGGTTCAACCCAATCAATGAAGGTAAGTGCAGGTATCCAAGACGCTACACCAGGTGCTGTTGAAGCATTCCAGGTCCCGAAACAACCGATCCACATTATTGAAGACACAGTTGCTCCGACGATTGAAAATAAGACAGCTGTTACAGACGTTAATCAAACAGATGATATCGAGATCGCTGCATCAGCATCAGATGATAAAGGCGTCAAATCTGTTAGGTTATATTATCGTACAAATGATCAAGCAGATTTCAAAGAAACACTTTTAGGACTTGATTCAGAAACTCATTTATATAAAAATATGATTTACGCTTCAGACCTTATTGCAAAAGAATATGTAGAATATTTCTTTGTCGTTTCAGATGGTTCAAATGAAGTAAAAAGTGACACGTATAAGATTTCTATTAATAATGAGATTGACAATTCTGATCTACGTTTAAATGTTAAAGATGATGATATCCTTTCAGGTGAAAAAATTCTAAAAGGTACATCTAAGAATGAACCGGCTGAAAATGTGAAGCTATTCATTGATAACTCAGAATTGCAGGCCGATACGTATAAAGCAATAGAAAATGGGGCCTACTTTGCTTTTGAAGTAAATGGTCTTAATACGTATTTCCAAAACGCAGTAACAATGGGTGATGACATTCTTTACTTATTGGATAAAGATTGGCTGTCACATTGGAAGACATTCACTGTACCAGTAGAAGCGGACCGTCTCCAGGTCGGAGAAAATATCATCACCGTTCGTGCTGGAAATAAAGCCTCGCCATTCCAGTTAGAAGAAGATGAAGAAAATCGCGACGATTATAGCTTGCGAAATGTTCGTCTAATTTTGGCAGATGGAACAGTTTTAACAGATCCAGCAAAGAATGATCCAACGAAAGTATATGATATGGGTGATGATGGCACATTCCGACCATTTGAAGATTTCACATTTACGATTACAGAACAACATACTCCATCAAAAACGTTTATATGGGATACAACAACTGTTGAAGATGGTAAACATGTTGTCAAAGCTTTAGATTCTGACAATGAAGTTACTTCTAACGTGCTAATTGATAATACTGCACCAGTTGTAAAAACAAACATCATTGAAGGAAAAGAATACAAAGGTGCTTTTACAATTGATACCGATGTTACGGACGAAATAGCTGGTGTCAATTCTGTTCAAGTCATGTTAGATGATGAGCAAATCAAAGTGCCATATGAAACGTCATCATCAAAGCTTACTCCTGGTGAGCATAAGCTTATCATTGTCGCAGAAGATAAAGTTGGAAATAAAGCAGAGTTAACTGTTCCATTCTCAGTAAATAATGAAAATCCAACTAAGCCTGAGCTTATTTCACCAGCTGATGGTGCTGCATCTATAAATGGTAATCCAAAATTAAAAGTCAAGGTAACAGATCCAACAGGTGACGACCTAGATGTAACCTTCTATAAAGGGTATAAATATGATGCAAGCAATACTAGTGAGGTAAAAGCATTTAAGAATGCAACTGATGTTGAACCACCGCAAATGATGGTTCCAGAAGGTGAAGCGGCCTTTTCGGCAGATGACATCTCTTTAGTATCAGAAAAGGATGGCAACTACCTAACGACTGATTCAAGTACACAATTCCCATACCATCGTTTCGATGTAAAGGTTGATCCAACAATTGATGAAAATGATGTTGTTGAACTGTCTTGGAGTGGTAAATCTCTTGAAGGCAGAAAAGTATCAATGTACGCTTGGAATCACCAAAGCGGTAAATGGACATTGATCACATATAACATCGCTGGAACCGAAGACTTTGAATTAAAAGGAACTGTTGCAGTCAATGAGTATGTAAAAGACGCGAAAATCAATGTAATCATTCAAGATGAGATTCCAAAGAGCCCAGAGGAATATGATTATACATTTGTTTGGATGTCAGATACGCAATATTACGCTGAAAGCTATCCATACATTTTTGAAAGACAAACAAATTGGATTGCAGAGAAGCAAGAAGAGTTGAAAATTAAATATGTATTCCATACAGGAGACCTTGTCGATGAATTTGATAAGGTAGAGCAATGGCAATTTGCCGACGAGTACATGGGAGTACTTGATCAAAACAATATCCCATATGGTGTTTTAGCAGGGAACCATGATGTAGATCAACTATCAAACGACTACACTGAATACAGCAAATATTTTGGTGCAGACAGGTTTGAAGACAAATCGTATTATGGTGACACATACAAAAACAACCGAGGACACTATGACCTAATCTCATCTAACGGTAATGATTTTATCATGGTCTATATGGGATGGGGTGTACAGGATGAAGATTTAGAATGGATAAATGATATTCTAAAACAATATCCGAACCGAAAAGCGATTCTTAATTTTCATGAATATCTCTTAGTTTCAGGAAATCGCAGTCCGCTTGGTGACAAAATTTACTCGCAAGTTGTGGAAACGAATGAAAACGTAGTAGCGGTACTAAGTGGTCACTATCACGATTCTGAAACGCTTGTAAGTGAAATTGACGATGATGGTGATGGCGTTGCAGACCGCGAAGTATATCAAATGCTTGGGGACTATCAAGGTGGCCCTGAAGGCGGTCAAGGCTACATGAAATTGCTTCATTTTGATCAAGACAATAACAGAATTATCGTCAATACGTATTCACCGTATTTAGATGATTACAATTTCTATGACCCAAGTGAATTCCCTGGTAAAGATGAGTTAGTCATTAATTTAGACTTACAAGTTGATGAAAAACGAGTTGCTACTGATTATTTTTCTGTAAATGTGAAGACAGATACAGAAATTGGCAAACAAGAAAATGTTAAAAGCGGAACCGAAGCAGAAGTTAAGTGGAAAGGACTTTCCAAAAATAATACGTACTCATGGTATGCAGTCGCAGAAGACGATTATACAGGAAAAGCAGTTTCAGATATTTGGACATTTACAAAAGGGAAGGGCGAACAACCTGACCCAGGTAATGGAAAAGAAAAACCAGGTAACGGAAAAGATAAGCCATGAGATGGTACAGACTAACTTGTTAATGGAATTGGTCATTTCGACTTACCTAGCACTGCCGCAAATATAGTTAATATGCTGCTAATAGGCTTACTGAATAGTTTGACAGGCATAGCGATAGTCCTTTCTCACCAAAAAAGAACAAGTTTGAATCAATAATAGTTTAATGTTTAAAACCTTACTCCATTTAATTAGTGAGTAAGGTTTTTTGATGTAAAAGCCATACTATTAGTAAAAACAAGTGAAGTTCTAAAATTTCATCTGGAAGAGGCCATTATGAATGAGGAAGAGTTATCATTAGGACCAATGATCATTATCGGACATTACATAAATGTAAAAGTATACACAACCGAGGAATTGACAGAAGATCAAAAGCTGCAGAAGATAAGGGAAATTCACAGCAAAATGGTCAGTGCTTTGCCAAGATACCAAATTGATGTGGACTTAGATGTAAAATAAAAGAGGGGACTGAAGACCCCTCAAAAGCTAAAAATTGAGCTGATTAAATTTTTTCTTCGCGGTTTTTTTGGTGCAGATGACTGATCAAAGACTAAAACATTGTCTTTGATTGGTTCACGTTTTTGCTGTGATTTTTCAAGCTCTTCAACTTTTTTCTCTAAAGAGGAAATTTTGTTGATCAATTCTTCCATCTCTCTACGGTGTTGAAGAAGTTGATAGGAAACAACATCATCAGCTTTGCTTTGCATTTTCCGTTCAAGTTCATCCACTCGTTCGTTTAGTGCAGCGACTTTACTCGCATCTACAGACGTTTCACTTTTTAAAGTACCTGATCTGCTTGTGTGACTCGTTTGTATAGGTTGTGGGAGTGATTGATAGTTTGTTTGTTCTTGTATTTCTTTTAATCGATCAACATCTGCTTCAGTAAATTGATAGTGACCTAGTTCATTTTTATCCAAATCCATATTTAACTGACTAACCCATCTCATTACAGTTCTTCTCGAAACCCCAAGTAACTTTGCAACGGCTGCTGTACTCATATCTTTATTCCTCCCCAATGTTTAAGTACAATCCAAAAACGACGCCAACTGTCAACAATGAAAATAAGGAACAGATCCCGATTTGTGACCTTCTGTTTTACGTTTTCGACTTCCGAAGCTAGTTACCTTCACGTTAGACAAAACAAGTATCGATTCGGCAAAGAAAGTGGAGGTTTTACATATTACCAATTCTCTTTGTCGATACTTGACCTAAGCTTCATAAAGTTCAAGTGGTAAGCCGTCTGGGTCCTTGAAGAACGTGAATTTTTTATCTGTATGTGGGTCAACTCTGATCGGTTCAACTGCTACACCTTTTTGAATAAGTTCTTTGACTGCTTCATCAATATTAGAAACTTCAAAAGCTAGATGTCTAAGTCCAACGGCTTCGGGTGTAGTAGGCCGCTCTGGTGGATTTGGAAAAGAAAATAATTCAATTTGATAAGTATCATTGACCATTAAGTCTAATTTGTAAGAGTTTCGTTCTTCACGAAAAACCTCAGCTAACACTTTAAAACCGAGTGTCTTTGTATAGAAGGTTTTTGAAAGATCATAATTTGAGCAGATAATGGCAACATGATGGATTTTATTGATGTTCAATGTGATGACCTCTTTTCGTTTTAGTATCAGTATTTATTGTACTTAGTTTCTAGGTTTTGCTCCAGTATCGAGTCCTTAATGGTCGCACTCTTAGTCCATACGCCGCTAAACGGTCGCTTGCGCTTTTCTAATTCAATTTGCTTTTGACGCTTTATGTGACCTATACTATAATTAAAACGTTATGCATGAAAATTGAGGTGAACATGTGTGTTAGATCGTTTACAATCGGTAGAAGACCGTTATGAAAAATTAAATCAGCTTTTGATGGATCCAGATATTATTAGTGATTCTAAAAAGCTGCGCGAATATTCAAAAGAACAATCTGATATACAGGAAACAGTTGAAGTATATCGTGAATATAAAGAGGTTCGCGACCAAATTTCTGATACAAAATCAATGCTTGATGAAAAGCTTGATGCTGAAATGCGTGAAATGGCGAAAGAAGAGCTTTCTGAATTAGAGGCTCGTCAAGGAGAATTAGTAGCACGTCTAAAAATCCTTCTTGTACCTAAGGACCCGAACGATGATAAAAACGTTATTATGGAGATCCGTGGAGCTGCTGGTGGAGAAGAGGCTGCTTTATTTGCGGCGAATTTATATCGTATGTATAGCAAATTTGCAGAGGTGCAAGGCTGGAAAACTGAAGTAATGGAAGCTAGCCATACAGGTACAGGCGGATATAAGGAAATTATCTTTATGATTAATGGTAAAGGCGCATATTCGAAATTAAAGTTCGAAAATGGTGCCCATCGTGTTCAACGTGTACCTGAAACGGAGTCAGGTGGACGTATTCATACGTCAACAGCAACTGTTGCTGTTTTACCTGAGGCAGAAGAGGTAGAGGTTGAAATTCATGACAAGGATGTACGTGTAGATACCTTTACATCAAGTGGTCCAGGCGGACAAAGTGTTAATACGACAATGTCAGCTGTACGATTAACACATTTACCAACAGGGACAGTTGTTTCGTGTCAGGATGAAAAATCGCAGATCAAAAACAAGGAAAAAGCGATGAAAGTATTACGTGCGCGTGTTTATGATAAGTTCCAACGCGAAGCACAGGCTGAGTATGATCAAACCCGTAAGCTTGCAGTTGGTACAGGTGACCGATCAGAACGTATTAGAACATATAACTTCCCGCAAAACCGAGTAACGGACCACAGAATTGGCTTAACGATTCAAAAGCTAGATCAAATTCTTGAAGGAAAGCTTGATGAGATTGTTGAAACATTGATCGTTGAAGATCAATCAAGCAGACTTCAAGATGCGGAAGAGTAAACAATATGAACTATGTATTTGAAGCCCTCAAATGGGCTTCTTCTTTTTTAAAGGAAGCGGAAAGAGATGAAAATGCGGGTGAACTACTGTTGCGTCACCATTTAAACATGGAACGAGCAACACTTCTTTCAAACTTGAGACTGGTCCTCTCAAACGAACAACTACAAGCTTTTAAGTCTGATGTCATAAAACATGCTGAGGGAACTCCTGTTCAATACTTAATTGGCTATGAAGAATTCTACGGCAGGCGGTTTAATGTGAATGAAGAAGTGCTCATTCCTCGACCTGAAACAGAAGAACTCGTCGAAGGGATCCTTCAGCGTGCTGCTAATTATTTTCACGGAAATGATGAACTACACGTAGTAGATGTTGGGACAGGTAGTGGAGCTATAGCTATTACATTAGCGTTGGAAAATCCCAGATTCCGCGTAAGTGCAATTGATATTGCAAAGGAATCCTTACAAGTTGCTGAGAAAAACGCGAATGAACTACAAGCAAATGTTCAATGGCTGCACGGTGATTTACTAGAGCCCATTTCAAAAGATTCTAAAATGAAAAAGATCGATATACTAGTATCAAACCCGCCCTACATCCCTGATTGGGAAATAGAAACACTATCCCCAGTCGTAAAAGATCACGAACCAATGCGTGCCTTAGCAGGCGGAAAAGACGGATTAGACTTTTACAGAAGGCTCATTAAAGACATGCAACCACTACTAAACGGGGCAGCAATCATCGCCTTTGAAATCGGAGCTGGACAAGGCCAAGACGTAAAAAACCTACTCACACAAGCCCTACCAATGGCTGAAGTTGAAATTGTATATGATATAAATAGGAAAGATCGAATGGTGTTTGCGACTTTATAAGAGTGAGTGGAGTGAAGGAATGGGGACAAAGTAATGGGGACAGTCCCCATTCTTAGGTGGAATGTCTCTCATGATGGAGAAATCAAAAAATGGGGGACAGTCCCCCATCCAATAATTTATATATAGATTACCAATTTCAAGACAATGGGAAGTCGTTTTAACATCGTTTTGGGGACAGTCCCCAAACTAGTAAACTATTTTTTCAAAAACATAGTTTAAGAATCTCTCATGCTGTCCATACTGTTTACCAAGGGAGCGTGAGAGAAGATGAAAAAACAACAATTAGCATTTATATATATATTCTTATTATTAATAGGAGCAATTGTGAACGTATATAGAGAACCGGTGGCTGCGAGTACACAGGAGCCAGTTGTTATTCCTGATGAGGCGATACGTTTACGTATTCTAGCAAATAGTAATTCTGATGAAGATCAAGAGTTAAAAAGAATGATTCGTGATGAAGTAAACAAAGAAATTACGCAATGGGTTGCAGAGTTAACTTCAGTTGAAACTGCTAGACAATTAATTCAGTCAAGACTTCCTGACATTGAAGCAATCGTTGAAGATGTATTAGAAAGAGAAAACAAACCGCAATCATACTCAGTTAATTTTGATAATGTAAGCTTTCCAACAAAGCTATATGGTAATTTCATTTATCCAGCAGGTGAATATGAAGCGATTTTAATTAGTTTAGGTGAAGCGAAAGGTGCAAATTGGTGGTGTGTGCTATTTCCGCCACTATGCTTCTTAGACTTCTCAAATGGTGAAGCTGTACAAGCAGCTGAAGCAGAAGAAGTAGAAACTGAAACAGTGAACGACAAAGATAAAACTAATGAAAAACTTGCCTCACTCGTTGTGGACGAAGAGGAAGAAAAAGAAGAAGTAGAAGTGAAATTCTTTATTGTAGAATGGTTCGAAGGTTTATTTTCTTAAGGTGCGGTTGAAAGGTGGGGGACAGTCCCCACCTTTTTTCATGCCTCTTTTAACAGCTTTTGTGATAAGAAAGTTGCGAATATGAAGTGTTTCGGGGACTGTCCCCAAAATATGTCCCCAAAATAATGTCCCCAAAATAAAAAGAATAAATTTACTTCCCCCCTCATAGAGTTGATGTAGGAATATAAAATGGGGTGAAGATAAAATATGTTTTATCAATTAAAGATTGCGGAAGAAAAGGACCTTGGGAAGCTAATTGGCTTTGTTGAAAAGGCAGGGGTTAGTTCGGAAGGGTTTGAAAGTTTAATAGATTATTTTGTCATGATGGAAAATGGTGAGCATGAGGTTGTAGCTTGTATTGGTGTAGAGCCGGTGGGTGAATATGGTTTATTGCGTTCGCTTGTTGTGTCGGACAAGCTAAAACAGGCGCATATTTTAACACTTTTTCAAAGCATTCAAACGTTAGCAGAGCAAAAGGGAATCAAGCATTTATTTTTAATTACAAATAAAGAGGCTTCTGTTCAGTTTCTATCGCTAATGGGCTTTGAAGAGATCAATCAGTCATCTATCCCCAATCAACTACTAACATTGGAGCATATGAAGGGATCTCTTGAACAAACCAATGTAATGATCATGGTAAAGTCTTCATAAAGTGGATATATCCACATAGTTTTCCACAAAAACCACAGCCTTATCCACAAATTGTGGATAAGGCTTGTTTTGTTGGTATTCTTTTTATATACTTTCAAGGAGTTATTCACCTAATGATAGTGAAAAGTATTGGTAAAAATGATCGGTAAACAAGGGAGTTAGAACATATGAATACAAAGTTATGGGTTGTGGACAAAATTACTAACTTATCCACAACTTACCCACATATTACACAGGCAGCCCATTTATTGAGAGAAAATGAAGTGGTTGCTTTTCCAACTGAAACAGTTTACGGCTTAGGAGCAAATGCTTGTTCAGACGAAGCTGTTCGTAAAATTTATCAGGCAAAAGGGAGACCTAGTGATAATCCACTGATTGTCCACATTGCATCTGTTAACAAGCTAGATGAAATTGTTAAAGATATCCCCGATTATGCTTACAAATTAATAAATGAATTTTGGCCAGGTCCGTTAACACTAATTTTACCGAAAAAAGGGGATCGGCTATCCACACTTGTAACAGCAGGTCTTGAAACAGTTGGTGTGAGAATGCCAAGCCATCCAATTGCGCTTTCACTTATACGTGAGGCAGATGTACCAATTGCAGCACCTAGTGCGAATCAGTCAGGAAAACCAAGCCCAACCCATGCCTCACATGTTTATCATGATCTGAATGGGAAAATAAGCGGGATTATTGATGGAGGTGCGACTGGAGTTGGCGTTGAATCAACTGTACTAGATTGTTCGTCAACTGTTCCAACGATTTTGCGACCAGGCGGTGTTACGAAAGAGCAACTAGAATCTGTTATCGGAGAAGTGCAACTAGATCAAGCTCTTATCGAAGAAGGGCTTGCACCGAAATCTCCTGGAATGAAATATACTCATTATGCGCCTAATGCTCCTGTCGTGCTCGTAAATGGTCGACTTGAATTTTTGCAGAAGATTATCAACAAGCATCAAAAAGAAGGAAAGAAGGTTGGTGTGTTAACAACTGAAGAAAACATTAACCAGCTGCAGGCAAATAAGGTCATTGCTTGTGGGCGCCGTGCAAATTTGCAGACAGTTGCAGCAGAGCTTTATGATGTACTAAGAAAATTTGATGATGAAGAAGTGGATATCATTTTTAGTGAAAGCTTTCCCCAGATTGGAGTTGGCGAGGCGATTATGAATCGCTTACTTAAAGCTGCAGGTAATCAGGTGATCGAAGAGTATTGAACCAATTTGCAAGGAGAGGAAGTTATTTTATTCTTTTCTTCATATTCAATTAAGAAAAAAACAAGCCTAATCTCCTATCATTATTCTAAGTTCTAATCCAAATCGGGTACGCATAAAGTTAAGTAGGCGTGTCCGAGGAGGGTATTTATGAATGTTGAAGCGATCTTGGGAGAACTACTTACATTATTAATAATGGCACTGGCTTTAGGAATGGATGCATTTTCTGTTGGACTCGGAATGGGATTAATCAGACTAAGGGCCAGACAGATTTTATACATAGGTATTACAATTGGTATTTTTCATATCTGGATGCCATTAGCAGGAATGTTAATTGGCAGAGTATTAAGTGACACCTTTGGAACAATCGCGACTTTATTAGGCGGGGGTCTATTAATATTACTAGGTGTACAAATGGTTTTTGCTTCATTTAAAAAAGATGAAAAACCACTAATTACACCAGTAGGATTTGGGTTAATTGTCTTTGCACTTAGCGTTAGCCTAGACAGTTTTTCAGTAGGGTTAAGCCTTGGGATTTATGGGGCGAAAACATTTCTAACAGTTGTCATTTTTGGAATTGTAAGTATGGTGTTAACCTGGATTGGTCTATTAGTGGGCAAGCGTGTTCAGTCCTGGTTAGGTTCATATAGTGAGGCGCTTGGAGGGAGTATCCTGTTAGCGTTTGGCATAAAACTAATCTTTCCTTTCTAAAAAGCCGGTTGTCAATTCATAACCGGTTTTATTCCTCTCTATTTTTGTAAAGAAGATATCGAATGTGTAAACCTCATGTAAATCCACCTCTAAATATATTTTACTAGACCTTTCTGAAAATCCTCACAACGAAAGAAAAATCAAAAAGTTTATAGTACTTATATCCTGATTTGTGGATAAAAAAATGGAACAATTTACCTAATAGTGATCCTTTCCTATCTTTTAAAGCGATTTACAATATCGTTACACCCCCTTAAAAGTAGATTAAAACTATCTATTTATAATCAAGCTTAGAATTGATTAGGGGGAATTATTTATGTTTAATAAGAAAGTTAAAAAGAAGCTATTGCCTTTAGCTATTATGACTACAGTAGCGTTTGGTAGTTTAGGAGCAACATTCTCAACAGCTGAAGCGAAGGTAACAAAGTCGAACAATGCGGAAATTAAAAACGTTATCTTCCTAATTGGAGACGGAATGGGAGTTTCGTATACATCTGCCAACCGCTATTTACAAGACAGCAATAAATCAAAGTTTGCAGACCCTACTGAGCTTGATAAATATTTGGTTGGCCAGCAAATGACCTATCCAGAGGATCCAGAACAAAACGTGACAGACTCAGCATCTGCAGCAACTGCAATGTCTGCTGGTATTAAAACGTATAATAATGCAATCGCAGTTGATAATGATGGATCAGATGTCAAAACAGTATTGGAAGCAGCAAAAGAGCGTGGTAAAGCAACTGGACTTGTTGCTACATCAGAGATCACTCATGCAACTCCTGCATCATTCGGTTCACATGATCATAGTCGCCAAAATATGAATGCTATCGCCAATGACTATTTTGATGACCTAGTAAATGGTAAACATAAAGTAGATGTTCTTCTTGGTGGAGGAACTGATTTATTCGTTCGTGATGATCGTAATCTTGTTGATGAATTTAAAGCAGATGGCTTTAGTTATGTAACAAACAAGGATGAGCTATTAAAAAATAAAGATGATCAGATTCTTGGTCTTTTTGCAGATCGTGGAATGCCAAAAATGATTGACCGTACGGAGGATATTCCGTCATTAGAAGACATGACAACTTCTGCAATTAATCGTCTAAACAAAGACAAGGACGGTTTCTTCTTAATGATCGAAGGAAGCCAAATTGACTGGGCTGGACATGATAATGACATCGTTTCTGCAATGAGTGAAATGGAAGACTTTGAGAAAGCATTTAAAGCAGCAATTGAATTTGCGAAAAAGGACAAGCATACATTAGTTGTTGCAACAGCTGACCATTCTACTGGTGGTTATTCAATTGGAGCAAACGGCATTTATAATTGGTTTGGTGCTCCAATTAAAGCAGCAGAACGTACACCTGATTTCATGGCAAATCAAATTGCTAACGGTGCAGATGTTGAAGATACTTTGAAAGAATATATTGACCTAGAGTTAACTTCTAAAGAGATCCAATCTGTTAAAGATGCGGCTTCTAAAAAAGAAGTAGATATTGATAATGCAATTGAAAAGATCTTTGACAACCGTTCAAACACTGGTTGGACGACTGGTGGTCATACTGGTGAAGATGTACCAGTTTATGCATTCGGACCATCGTCAGACCGTTTTGCCGGCCAAATCGACAATACTGATAATGCAAAAATAATCTTTGATCTTTTAGAAAAAGGTAAAAATAAAACAGTTATTGAAGATAACTAAGTTGCTTTAGAGGAGAAGGGTCTGACACATAGCTTGTCAGTCTCTTCTTTTTTAGATGATCTAAAACTTTGTCCTACGTTTTGGTCTCTAGCTCCAGCACCTATTCATACTTTTTAAAAAAATTGGCTGATAGAGGGGTTTCTCATGAACAAAATCATTGTCCTTATGACATTATTATCTTTATTATTAGTAGCTTGCTCAAACAACGAAAGCACGAGTGTTGCTCCAGTAAAGGAACAAATAGATACTGAGTATGTAAAAGATTATTCTTCAAACCCACAAGTAACAGACGATCGTACATTGCTAGAGGTGGGCCAATCCTTTTCAGATGAAAAAGGTGAAGCAACCTTAAAGGCTATGAACCAAGTAAATAAAACGTACGAGGTCGGTTCAATCAAACTTAGTGTGAAAGATGCGAAGGTTATCCACTTAAGACCAGATTACAGCCTGATTGACTATTTTCATATGTTAACACATGAAGAGGAGTTCGATTTTGTTAAGGTCTTTGTCGAAATCGAAAACACTTCAACAGAAAAAGTGAATTTTGCACCAATAGCAATGATCGAAACGAGCTCAGGTGAGAAATTTGATTGGGGAAAAGATATCTATCTTGAAGAATTAAATGGTGAAATTGAAGGGGAAACAATAAAAAAAGGCAACTTAGGCTTTATTATTGACTCTTCCAAAGATCTTGAATGGATTGAAATAACAACAAGCGATGTATTTGATAAAGATGAAAAGAAAATAAATGACTCTCAAAAAATAAAAATAGAGTTTTAATAATTGGCTAGACCGAAAAAAGTATAGAGGTGCTCTATGCTTTTTTGTCGTTAAGGGGAAAATTAAATTCTTGTACCTTGAGTGCGCTTTGGTATCCAGCTCCAGAGCTTTTTTTTATAAGAAGTGGCTCTGTTAAAGCTCTCGTTGATTTTGAACACTTTGTGGTTGGAGCGGATTTGTGAGAATCCTGCGGGAGTGCGAGTCCAAGGTAGACTCATGCAGGTGCAAAGCACCGAGGAGGCTCCTGGACCTCCTGCAACGGTAAACAACCAAGTTTAATAGAGCTAAAGAAGTAATAATCAATTATTCAAGTGATCTTACTATTTTCTTCATAAAGGTTCTAGTTTCCATTATAATAGTGGAAAGGAGTGTTTTTATATGACAAATGTTCTATTCGTATGCACCGGGAATACATGTAGAAGTCCTATGGCAGAAGCATTGTTAAAACATGCTAAAAACTCTGATGAGCTTGACGTGAGGTCTGCTGGAGTTTTTGCATTAGATGGAAATAATGCATCAGCCAATGCTATTGAGGCATTAAGTGAAAAAGGAATACAATGCACCCATCAATCCTCAAGTTTAAGCGAAGAGCTCATCGAATGGGCAACGATTATCTTAACAATGACGAATAATCATAAGCAATCGGTCATAGACCTCTACCCACATGCAGGTCGAAAAACCTATACTCTTGTAGAATATGTCGCAGAGGACGACGTGGAGAAAAGGGATATCACAGATCCATTCGGTGGCCCGCTCCATATGTATCGCCAAACATTAGAAGACTTAGAAGGTTTAATTAATAAATTAATAAACAAGGTTGAGCAATAAAGCTACGGGGAGAAACAGGATATGAGAAGAGAAAAAAAGTATACATTTAGCTTGCGGCTGAAGCTGGTTATTTTTACAACAGTCTTAGCGCTGATTACATATTCGACAAGTGCATTTTTTATTCATTTCCTAGTGAAGTATGCTGATCACATTGTTTCACCACAAAACTTTACGTTAATAACGCTTTTACTAGGTATTTTTTGGTCTGGTGTATTAGCATATTTCGGATCAGGCTTTCTTACTAGAGCGTTGCAATTGCTTGAAAGTGCAGCATATAAGGTTGCGGAAGGTCAAATTAATGAAGATGTTCCAGTTTCAAAAAGTGACGATGAGATAAGAGGCTTGAGTATAGCATTTAACAAAATGCTGCATAACATGAGAAGCATGGTTCAAAGTATTGACGAAAATTTTCATGTAACAAACGAACAAGTGAACAAAATGGCAGCTGCCTCAAGCGATGCCTCGATGCAGGCTGAAGCTATTTCAATAACGGTTAAAGAAATTTCAAGGGGAGCAGACCAATCTGCTAGATCGATTCAAGAAACCGCTACTTCTGTTGAGGATATTATTGAATTTGCTGCACAGGTAGAAGACAAAGCATCTTCTTCTGAGAAAATGTCCAAAGAAATGGTTGCCTCTTTAACTGAAAGTAAACAGGTATATGATGCCCTAATAACGGGTATTCAAAAATTAGCTGAAGAAAACGAAGAATCAATGACAGCAGTTCGTCGATTAGAAGAGCATGCGAATGAAGTTTCAACGATTGTATCTCTAGTAGGAGATATCGCAAGTCAAACGAATTTACTGGCATTGAATGCTTCAATAGAGGCAGCAAGGGCTGGGGAGCATGGGAAAGGCTTTGCGGTTGTAGCTGAAGAAGTACGAAAACTAGCTGACGAAAGTGCCAAGGCGGTTAAAGGTATATCGGGATTAATTCAAAACATTCAACAAGAAGTTCAAAATGTTGTAGGACAAATTGGTGAACAAGTAAAAACAGCAAAGTTCCAAGCGGATAAAGGACAAACGTCAACTAGAATGCTGGAGGAAACAAGTCAATCCATTTTGGAAGTTGCAAAATCTGTAAATCAAATAAGTGATCTCGTTCAGCATCAAATGAACTCTCTACAAAAAACAGGTACACAGTCTCAGGAGGTTGCGGCCATTGCTGAACAAACGTCTGCTGGTGCACAGGAAGTTGCGGCAGCTATAACAGAGCAATCGGACAACATCGTGCATATAAACCAACTAGGCAAGAATTTAGCTGGAAGTGCTGAAGAGTTAAGGAAAACAATTGATCGTTTTATTAGATAAGCGATAAAATAAAGATAGAAAAAATAATAAAGTCATTTCAACCAACAGGAGGATAAAATGAAGGTAGCGATAGCATCAGATCACGGTGGAAAGAATATACGAAGAGAAATTATCTCATTACTAGAAGAATTGAACATTGAGTATGATGATATGGGCTGCGAGTGTGACACCTCGGTTGACTATCCCGATTATGCATTACCAGTTGCAAAAAAGGTAGCCAATGGCGAAGTGGATCGTGGAATCCTTATTTGTGGTACAGGCATTGGCATGAGCATTGCTGCAAATAAAGTCAAGGGCATCCGCTGTGCACTAGTCCATGATATGTTCAGTGCTCAAGCGACCAGGGAGCATAATGACACAAATGTATTATCAATGGGCGAACGTGTAATAGGTCCTGGCCTTGCAAGAGAAATCGCGAAAATCTGGTTAACAACCGAATACCAAGGTGGGCGTCACGCAACACGAGTTGGTAAAATTAGTGAATATGAAAATGAGCACAACTAAAAAGGATGTCGTATAAACGATGACAAATCTTGAAATATGGCAGCAAGACCTATCTAATCTTTTGGAAGATTTTAATGCCCAAGCCAATCTGGGAAAAGACGATATTGTGGTAATTGGTTGTAGTACAAGTGAAGTGATTGGTGAAAAAATCGGTACAGCAGGCTCAGAAGAAGTAGCTGATATGATTTTTCAAACACTAACAAAGTTTAAAGAAACAACAGGTGTGCATCTCGCCTTCCAATGCTGTGAGCACTTAAACCGTGCATTAGTGATCGAAAAACCAGTAGCCAAAGCAAATAAATTTGACGAAGTCACAGTCATTCCAGTTAGAAAAGCTGGTGGAGCAATGGCAACGCTTGCTTACCAACAGATGGAAAGTCCAGTCGTCGTTGAATTTATCAAGGCTGATGCAGGAATCGATATTGGCGATACATTCATAGGCATGCACCTAAAGCATGTCGCAGTACCATTGCGCAGCAAAATCAAGCAAATTGGATCAGCGCACGTTACCATGGCAAAATCACGTCCAAAGCTAATTGGCGGCTCAAGAGCTGTGTATGAAGCTACGAAAGAGAATAGTTCATGCCACTAAAAGTAGAGGGATCAACATTTTGAAGGTTGGTTCCTTTTTTTATTTGGGAACGTAAGACGCAAAATTGTAAATTTACCTCTCTCACTGGAATCCGAGGTCAGAACCAATCTGCTCGGAAATTGAACCGCAACACCAAATAATTGAACCACAAATCAAAATAATTGAACCTGGCACTAAAAATACCTGCTCAAAACCGAGTAGATGAACCACTCTGCCAAAGAATTGAACCAATCTGCTCGGAAATTGAACCACAACACCAAATAATTGAACCTGGCACTAAAAAAACCTGTTCAAAACCGGGTAGATTGAACCACTCTGCCAAAGAATTGAACCGCAACACCAAATAGTTAAACCAGAAACCAGAATTATTGAACCAACTCAAACTTACCACCACTAACGTCAAACAATAAATAAAATTACAAATATTCACTTTTTAAGGTTGACTTTGTTAGAAAAAGTAACGACAATAGGTTGTATCAATTTCTGTCTTTTAAAAAATACTATAAAGAACAGTAATGGTAGTGTTTCCAATCAAACGAATGTTTTTAACAAGAACAACTACTAATATTCGTATTTAAGCCTATTGTTCAGCCAAAAAGGCAAAAATAATAAAAATTTTTCAGAAAATCTTTTACAATGCAGCTAATAAACGTGTACAATATAGATGGAAATAGACGTTGAAAAAGCTGTGTCAGATAAAACCATAACTAGTGTTTTTAATGAAGGGAGATTCAAACGAAATGAAACATTTACCAGAACAAGATGCAAAGGTATTTGAAGCCATCCAACTTGAACGTACTCGTCAGGAAGCGAAGATTGAATTAATTGCTTCTGAAAACTTTGTAAGTGAAGCTGTCATGGAAGCACAAGGATCCGTTCTTACGAATAAATATGCTGAAGGTTATCCAGGTCGTCGTTATTATGGTGGCTGTGAGCATGTTGACGTAGTAGAGGATATTGCAAGAGATCGTGCGAAAGAAATCTTTGGTGCAGAATATGTAAATGTTCAGCCTCACTCAGGTGCGCAAGCGAACATGGGTGTATATTTCACAATTTTAGAGCAAGGTGATACGGTTCTAGGAATGAATTTATCTCATGGTGGTCACTTAACACATGGTAGCCCGGTAAACTTTAGTGGAGTTCAATACAACTTCATTGAGTACGGTGTTGATGAAAAAACACATCTAATCAATTATGATGATGTATTAGAAAAAGCAAGAACTCACAAGCCAAAGCTAATTGTTGCCGGTGCAAGTGCTTATCCAAGAGCAATTGACTTTAAACGATTCCGTGAAATTGCTGATGAAGTAGGCGCGTATTTCATGGTCGATATGGCTCATATCGCTGGTTTAGTTGCTGCTGGACTACATCAAAATCCAGTACCATATGCTGATTTTGTTACAACGACAACACATAAAACACTTCGTGGACCACGTGGTGGTATGATTTTATGTAAAGAGGAATTTGGTAAGAAAATTGACAAATCAATCTTCCCTGGTATCCAAGGTGGACCTCTTATGCATGTAATTGCGGCAAAAGCAGTATCTTTTGGTGAAACTCTTCAAGATGATTTTAAAACATATGCACAAAACATCATTGACAATGCGAAGCGTTTAGCGGAAAAATTACAATCAGAAGGTCTTACACTAGTTTCAGGTGGTACAGATAATCACCTATTATTAGTAGATGTTCGTTCACTTCAATTAACTGGTAAAGTTGCTGAGCATGTATTAGACGAAATCGGAGTTACAGTTAATAAAAACACAATTCCTTTCGAAACAGAAAGTCCGTTTGTAACAAGTGGTGTTCGTATTGGAACTGCTGCTGTAACAAGCCGTGGCTTTGGTGTTGAAGAAATGGATGAAATCGGAAGCATCATTGCGTTTGCATTAAAAAATCATGAGGACGCAACAAAGCTTGCTGAAGCAAAACAACGCGTAGAAGACTTAACAAGCAAATTCCCTTTATATAGAAACCTATAATATAATCAACAGGGACTGACTTACATTTTGTGAGCCAGTCCCTGTTTTTTTATTGTCTATTTATGTCGAATGGTCAATATCCCATTTATTTCGGCTGATATATTTCAGTTTCGGACAATATAGCAAGTAAGCTGGACAATAAACCAGGATTTTCAGACAATATGACATTTTCCGCTTAGAAAACGGAGAGAATAAAAAGAGTTAGAAAGTTTAAATAAATAGAACTCACTTGAAACTATAATTGAATTTCTGTAAAATCTATTGAAGTGTTAAAAGAAAAGGAGATGATTTGATGGGGAAAGTATACGTGTTTGATCATCCATTAATTCAACATAAACTTACATATATTCGTGACAAAAGTACAGGAACAAAGGAATTTCGTGAGCTTGTTGATGAAGTGGCAAGCTTAATGGCGTTTGAAATTACCAGAGAACTTCCATTAATGGAGGTTGATGTTGAAACACCTGTTTGTTCGGCAAAATCGAAGGTGCTTTCAGGGAAAAAACTAGGGATTATCCCGATACTTCGTGCGGGTTTAGGAATGGTTGACGGAATCTTAAAGCTAATCCCAGCTGCAAAGGTTGGACATATTGGCTTATATCGTGACCCAAAAACACTACAACCAGTTGAATACTATGTAAAACTTCCTTCAGATATTGAAGAGCGTGAATTTATTGTTGTTGACCCGATGCTCGCAACAGGCGGATCTGCAGTAGAAGCAATTAATTCCTTGAAAAAACGTGGTGGGAAAAATATCAAATTCATGTGCCTAATAGCATCACCTGAAGGCGTTGAAGTTGTAAAGGAAGCACATCCTGATGTTGATATTTATATTGCTGCTTTAGATGAAAAGCTTAACGATCACGGCTATATTGTCCCTGGATTGGGAGATGCTGGTGACAGACTTTACGGAACGAAATAATATAGTAGAAAAGGGAAAACCTCATTTAACGGGTTTTCCCTTTTTTTGTACATGTTTTTCTAAATGAGGAACAAACTAAAAAGGGAGGTGGAATTAGATGGGAATCATCAAGAAAATTATACCTTACATCATTTTACTACTATTAATATCCTTCACTGCCACAACGAATGGTGAAACCTATCCTAAACGACCACCACTTCCTAGTGAGAATCATTTAGAGGAAAAAATTCAAAGGGTAATGATAGTAGTAAAAAAAGAACAGTTTCATCATTTTAAAAAGAGAATAAGTGAACAACCTCAATTAAGCATTCATCAAACCTACCAAAATGTATTTTATGGATTTTCAATAGAAGGTCCTCTCGAAATACTACAAACTATCCAGGAAGATAAGGCTGTGCTTCATTCAAGTCAAGTTGTTTCCTATGCACCACATATAAATGAAAGTGTTCCGTTCATTGGAGGAGAGGATGTAAGGGGACTATTTGACAGGGATGATCATAGACTCACTGGAAAAGGTGTAAAAGTAGCAATAATTGATACAGGGGTCGATTATCATCATCCCGATTTGTATCGAAATTATCGAGGTGGCTATGATTTAATTGACGGTGATAAAGATCCAATGGAAACAAGGGCGGCAAATGGAAGTGAAACAATTCATGGCACACATGTGGCTGGTATTATTGCGGCTAATGGTAAATTAAAAGGAATTGCTCCAGAGGCAGATATTATTGCATACAGAGCACTAGGTCCTGGTGGAATGGGAACATCTGATCAAGTGATAGCTGCAATTGAAAGAGCAATAAAAGATAAAGTAGATATAATAAATCTTTCATTAGGTAATAATGTAAACGGTCCTGATTGGCCAACAAGCTTGGCGCTTGATCATGCCGTTGAATCTGGAATTGTAGCCGTAACCTCTAGTGGGAATTCAGGACCAGGAGTATGGACGGTTGGTTCACCTGGTACTTCAGAAAAAGCAATTTCTGTAGGAGCCTCCTCACCGCCACTGCAAATGCCTTACTTAAAAATATCTGGTGAGAAAGAATTAATTCCTATGAATTCTTTACAAGGAGCAAAGCCTTGGGAGCTAAAAGGCTTAGATACGATTGTATTTGGTGGCCTTGGAGAAACGAAAGATTTAAACGAGACAATGCGAGGCAAAATCGTGTTATTAAAAAGAGGGGAATTGACCTTTACAGAAAAAGCTCGTAACGCAAAACAGCAAGGAGCAAAAGCGGTTATTATTTATAATAATATAACAGGGGGTTTTTCTGGGGCTCTAGAAATACCACTAGATATTCCCGTTGTATCTATCTCAAAAGAAGCTGGATTATTAATAAAAAAACAGCTCAAACTCAAGCAAAATTCAGGCATTCGTACAATATATAAGAAAGAAGAAGATGAACTAGCTGATTTTAGCTCAAGGGGACCAGTTACAAATACTTGGGCGATAAAACCAGATGTTGTTGCACCAGGAGTTGCCATAGATAGTACCGTTCCAGGTGGATATTTAGCCTTGCAAGGAACAAGTATGTCAGCACCACATGTAGCGGGTGCCTGTGCGTTAATCAAACAAGCACATCCAGATTGGAGCCCCGAACAAATCAAGGCATCCTTAATGAATACAGCAACACCTTTGAAAAATGCTCAACATAAGAAGCTAATGCCGAATGAACAAGGAACAGGGAGAATTAATGTAAAAGCTGCGATTGAAACAGAGGTTTTAGTTTATCCAGGTTCACTTACATTTGGACAATACTATACGGATCATTCCCGAACAAAAGGAGTAAGAAGTCTTACACTTGATAATCAATCAGATCGTAAACAAACTATTTATTTTAAATCACCAATCTACAAGCCAGGTATTCAATGGAATCTTCCTACTAAAGTAACTTTAAAACCAGGAGAAAAAAGACAAGTTACAATTAGTCTTGATATAACACCAAACCAAATTAATCCAGGAATCCATCAAGGGTGGATTCAAATCGAACAAGAGGAAAATATAATAGAACTTCCTTATATTTTTGTGATGGATGAACCAAATTATCCGCGAGTAATGGGATTTGAATTGGTATATGGTGATCAACCTGATATATATAAGTACCAAATGTATTTACCAGGTGGGGCCGATGAAATGGGAATTGCTTTATATGATCCAGATACAATGACCTTTGCTGGATTTTTAGACTGGAATAGAAATGTACCTAGAGGAGTTTTTAAAAAAGAGATAAAAAAAGAAACGCTAAAAGAATTAAAAGATGGTATTTACAAAGCAATCATTTTTGCAAAGAAAAGTGGAAAAGAAGACCAAATTGAGGTAGATGTTTTACTAGGTGAATAATTCATTACACTTAACAATGTCAAGGGGGAGATGGGTTGAAATGTGAACGATTTGTGATGTTTCAAATAGTTTGTGAATATTTTAACTTTAAACAGATTGACATCACATATATGCTATTGTATGCTAAACGAGGGTATAATGATAAGGTTTACAATGTCAATAAAAAACCCAGCTTTTAACCTCTAAATCCGTTATAAATCTAGTAGCGAGGATTTATAAAATGCGTCAAAAACAACGCCATCCGCTCCATGCGATGGGCCTCATGTCAGCAATCCTTTCCCAATTAGTAGGTTCAGTCTTGATTGGTATTTTTGGAGGAAAATGGATTGACAATTACTTTAAAACAGAACCGCTTTTTTTGATCGTCGGCCTTCTGCTTGGACTAGCTTTTGGAGTTTACGCCATGCTTAGATTGATCCACTACTATTCTTTAGGAGAATAAACATTTCATGTTTGATATGCATCTGATGTTTCGCAGATATCGAAAGTACATATTTTATCTACTAGCTCTCTATGTAATAGGATGGGGCTTTACGGAATATCAGTCTGTTTTTCTAGGGTTAATCCTAGGAACTTGCATTACTCTGTATAATTTGTGGATCATGGTGAGAAAACATAATCAGTTTGATCGCGCCATTGAAGAAGGAAGAAAAGCGGGATCGTTAGGAACAACATCGCGAATGGCAGCAGCTGGTGTTGCAGTCTTCTTTGCTATTAAGTTTCCTGACTATTTCGATCTAGTTAGTATCATTATTGGATTAATGACGATGTATATCGTTATTATGATAGATTATGCAATTCAACATTCACGCGCTTAGCTGGGAAGAGAGGTGAATCAATTGGGTCACGAAGCTCCTGTGGTACATTTTTTAGGACTATATTTTAATTTATCAAACGTATTAATGATTACGATATCTAGTATCATCGTTTTCTTAATCGCACTTGCGGCTACACGCAGATTAGCAATGAAGCCAACAGGTATGCAGAATTTTGTTGAATGGGTTGTCGACTTTGTAAAAGGTATTATAGGCAGCACGATGGATTGGCAGACGGGTGGTCGTTTTTTAACGTTAGGTATGACATTATTAATGTATGTATTTGTATCAAATATGTTAGGTCTACCATTTGCAATAGTTGTTGACCATGAATTATGGTGGAAATCTCCAACTGCTGATCCTGCAATTACATTAACTCTAGCAATTCTTGTCGTAGCATTATCACATTACTACGGTATTAAAATGAAGGGTGTATCTGAGTACGGTAAGGATTTCTTCAAGCCGATGCCTTTCATGTTCCCACTTAAGATTATTGAAGAATTTGCGAACACATTAACGCTTGGTCTTCGTCTTTACGGGAATATTTACGCAGGTGAAATTTTATTAGGCTTGCTTGTTAGCCTTGCAACAAGCGGATATGTAGAAAGTTTTGGAAGTGGAATTATCGGCACACTTGCCGCAGCAATTCCAATGTTAGCATGGCAAGGATTTAGTATCTTTGTTGGTGCAATCCAAGCATTTATTTTCACTATGTTAACGATGGTTTATTTGGCACACAAAGTGAGTCATGACCATTAATCAATATATGTTCATACTTATTGAACTAAAACAAAAGAAATACTACTTTTCATACATTTAAAGGAGGAAATTAACAATGGGTTTATTAGCAGCTGCAATTGCAATTGGTTTAGCGGCACTAGGTGCTGGTATTGGTAACGGTCTTATCGTATCTCGTACAGTAGAGGGGATTGCACGTCAACCAGAAGCTAAAGGTGCATTACAAACAACAATGTTTATCGGGGTAGCATTAGTTGAGGCGATTCCAATCATCGCGGTAGTTATCGCATTTATCGTTATGGGTCAATAATTCGATAAGTAAAAAGTATTAATATGGCGAAGATCATTCAAAGCGAACCTTCGCCTTTCCTTTATGCACAGATACGTAAACTTTTGATTAACAGTAATAGTTTACCTTTTAAACTTTATACAGAATATACAAGGGTTTCTTAGGAACGAGTAGTTCATCGGAAGCCGAACACTATCAACCCATCATGGAACTCTTGAAGGGAGTGAAACCGAGCTATGTTAACGTTTGATTTAGCGTTAGGTGCGTCTACTGGCGGCCTTAACACAGGTGATATCGTATTTCAGCTTGTTATGTTCTTAATCCTACTTGCACTTTTAGGTAAATTTGCATTTGGACCAGTTATGAACATAATGAAGCAACGTGAAGAGCATATTGCTAATGAAATTAATAGTTCTGAAGAAAGAAATATTGAAGCACAAAAGCTAGTTGAAGAGCAACGTGATCTATTAAAACAAGCACGTGTGGAAGCTCAAGCTCTAGTGGAAAATGCGAAAAAGCTTGGTGAGCAACAAAAGGAAGATATCATCCAAGCAGCTCGTTCTGAAGCTGGCCGTCTTAAAGATGCAGCACTACAGGAAATCGAGAAAGAGAAAGAGCAAGCAGTTGCAGCATTACGCGAGCAGGTTGCATCTTTATCCGTATTAATTGCTTCTAAAGTAATTGAAAAAGAGTTGAATGAACAAGAGCAAGAGAAATTGATCAACGACTACATCAATGAGGTAGGCGAAGGTCGATGAGCAAAGGGATCGTTGCGAAACGTTATGCAGTAGCTCTTTTTCAACTTGCAAAGGAACAAAACATAATCGATCAAATCGAAAATGAATTGCTCGTTGTAAAACAAGTATTTACAGCGAATAAAGAACTAATAGATGTCCTTAACCATCCTAAAGTTACAAATGAAACGAAAAAGTCAATTGTAAAGGAATCATTTGCAAGCCTTTCAAAACAGGTAGTAAATACACTTTACATTTTAATTGACCGACATCGTTCAGATATTGTAGCAGATGTTGTCAATTATTTCGTGCAACAAGCAAATGAAGCGCGTGGTACAGAGGATGCAACTGTATACTCTGTTCGAGCACTTACAGATCTTGAATTAACGTCAATTTCTACTTCTTTTGCTAAGAAAATTGGCAAAACTTCACTTCGTTTACAAAACGTTGTTGATAAGAACCTAATAGGTGGCGTAAAGCTACGTATTGGCAATCGTATTTATGATGGCAGTATAAGCGGTAAGCTTGAACGAATAGAACGACAATTAGTCGCAAATAGATTGTAGATAGGGGTGAAACTCATGAGCATCAAAGCTGAAGAAATTAGCGCGCTGATAAAGGCGCAAATTGAGAACTATCAGTCTGATATAAAAGTTAGCGATGTTGGTACTGTAATCCAAGTTGGGGACGGTATCGCTCGTGCTCATGGCCTCGACAATGTCATGGCTGGAGAGCTAGTAGAATTCGCAAATGGCGTTATGGGTATGGCTCAGAACCTTGAGGAAAATAACGTTGGTATTATTATTTTAGGACCTTTCACAGATATTCGTGAAGGTGACGAAGTTCGTCGTACAGGACGCATCATGGAGGTTCCTGTAGGTGAAGCTTTAATCGGTCGTGTCGTTAACTCATTAGGACAACCTGTTGATGGATTAGGTCCGATTGAAACAACAAAAACTAGACCAATTGAAAGTCCAGCACCTGGCGTTATGGACCGTAAATCTGTTCATGAACCACTTCAAACTGGTATTAAAGCAATTGACGCATTAGTACCAATTGGGCGTGGACAACGTGAGTTAATCATCGGTGACCGTCAAACTGGTAAAACTTCTGTTGCAATCGATACAATCTTGAATCAAAAAGATCAAGATATGGTTTGTATCTATGTTGCAATTGGTCAAAAAGAATCAACTGTACGTGGTGTTGTTGAAACATTGCGTAAGCATGGTGCATTAGATTACACAATCGTTGTAACTGCATCTGCATCACAACCTGCTCCAATGTTATTCTTAGCACCTTATGCTGGGGTAACAATGGGTGAGGAATTCATGTATAACGGCAAGCATGTTCTTGTTGTATATGATGATCTTACGAAGCAAGCTTCGGCATACCGTGAGCTTTCATTACTACTTCGTCGTCCTCCAGGTCGTGAAGCATACCCTGGTGACGTTTTCTACTTGCATTCTCGTTTACTCGAGCGTGCTGCAAAATTAAGTGATGCAAAAGGTGCAGGTTCATTAACTGCATTACCATTCATTGAGACACAAGCAGGTGACGTTTCGGCTTATATTCCAACAAACGTTATCTCAATCACTGACGGACAAATCTTCCTTCAGTCTGACCTCTTCTTCTCTGGCGTACGTCCAGCGATTAACGCAGGTTTATCTGTATCTCGTGTTGGTGGTTCAGCACAAATTAAAGCGATGAAGAAGGTAGCTGGTACATTACGTCTAGATCTAGCTTCATATCGTGAACTTGAATCATTTGCTCAATTCGGATCTGACCTTGATAAAGCAACACAAGCTAAATTAAACCGTGGTGCGCGTACTGTTGAAGTACTAAAACAAGGATTAAATAAACCATTAGCAGTTGAAAAACAAGTTGTCATTCTTTATACCTTGACTAAAGGATTCTTGGATGATATTCCTGTATCAGATATCACTCGCTTTGAAGATGAGTTCAATGCATATTTAGATCAAAATAACAAAGCACTTCTTGAAGAAATTCGTACAACAGGCGGACTTCCAAAAGACGAAGATATACAAGCAGCAATTCAAGGCTTCAAAAAGACGTTTGCTGTTTCTGAATAATTATATAAGAATTTTGCTGCGGTGAAGGCTCTCTGAGCTTTCACTTAGCACGTTATAATCAAATTTGCTGATTTTTAAATAAAGGTGGTGAGAACCTTTGGCATCATTACGCGACATAAAATCCAGAATTACTTCAACAAAAAAGACAAGTCAGATTACAAAAGCAATGGAAATGGTTGCTACTGCAAAGCTTAAACGTGCAGAAAATAATGCGAAGGCATTTGTACCTTATATGAATAAAATTCAAGAGGTTGTTGCAAGTATAGCAAATGGTAGTACTGATGTAAGTCATCCAATGCTAGAAAGCCGTCCTGTTAAGCGTACTGCATATTTAGTCATTACTTCTGATCGTGGTTTAAAAGGGGCTTTTAACAGTAGTGTAATCCGTGCTGTTTTCCAAGCAACTCAAAAGCGACATAAGTCGAATGATGAATTTGTTATAATCGCACTTGGTAAAATGGGTCGTGACTTCTTTAACAAGCGTGGAATGAACGTTATTTCTGAAATCACTGGTATTAGTGATGAAACATCTTTTGCAAGCATAAAGGATATTGCAAGTAATGCAGTAAACATGTATGCAGATGGAACATTTGATGAGTTGTATATGTATTACAATCATTTTGTTAGTCCAATTCAACAAGATGTTACGGAGAAAAAGCTTCTTCCACTAACAGATATTGCTTCAAGTAGTAAATTAACATCTTATGAGTTTGAACCAAACCAAGAAGAAATTTTAGAAGTGTTGTTACCTCAATATGCTGAAAGTCTCATCTATGGAGCATTACTTGATAGTAAAGCTTCTGAGCATGCAGCACAGATGACAGCAATGAAAAATGCAACTGACAATGCAAAAGAGCTAATTAATGGTCTTACATTGACATATAACCGTGCACGTCAAGCTGCGATTACACAAGAAATCACAGAAATCGTTGGCGGCGCTGCGGCACTTGAATAGAATAACTAATTCGTTATAGAAAGTAAATTTCGTAATTTGCTTGGTGTCTAGCTTCAGCGCCTAGACCTTCGAGCATAAGCCAATCAGGAAATGAAGGCAAAGAACGCCTTCTTTTCCTGCTCGTCTTATACTTGTCAGGCCTAAGCAAGGCGCTTACGCATTTCGTGATAGGAGGGAAAACGATGAATAAAGGACGCATTACGCAAATTTTGGGTCCGGTTGTTGACGTAAAGTTCGAAAGTGGTCAACTTCCAGACATTTATAATGCCCTTACAATTAAAACCGAAGCGAATGATAATGAAGTCGCTATCGATCTTACTTTAGAAGTTGCCCTACATTTAGGTGACGATACAGTACGTACTGTTGCGATGTCTTCTACAGATGGACTTGTTCGTGGAGTAGATGTTACTGATACAGGTGCACCAATTTCTGTACCTGTTGGTGATGTAACTCTAGGTCGTGTATTTAACGTATTAGGTGATAATATCGACTTAGATGAGCCAATTCCTACAGAGTCTCGTCGTGATCCAATCCATAGACAAGCTCCTAAATTCGATCAACTTTCAACTGAGGTTGAAATTTTAGAAACAGGAATTAAAGTTGTAGACTTACTTGCACCATATATTAAAGGTGGTAAGATTGGTCTATTCGGTGGTGCCGGAGTAGGTAAAACCGTATTAATCCAGGAGTTAATTAACAACATCGCACAGGAGCACGGTGGTATTTCTGTATTCGCTGGTGTTGGTGAGCGTACTCGTGAAGGTAATGACCTTTACCATGAGATGACTGACTCTGGAGTTATTAAGAAAACAGCAATGGTATTCGGACAAATGAATGAGCCACCTGGAGCACGTATGCGTGTTGCTTTAACAGGTCTTACAATGGCTGAATATTTCCGTGATGATCAAGGACAAGACGTTCTTTTCTTCATGGATAACATTTTCCGATTCACACAAGCAGGTTCAGAGGTTTCTGCCCTTCTTGGACGTATGCCATCTGCCGTTGGTTACCAACCAACATTAGCAACTGAGATGGGTCAATTACAAGAGCGTATCACATCTACTAACGTAGGTTCTGTTACATCTATCCAAGCAATTTACGTTCCAGCCGATGACTACACGGATCCGGCTCCTGCAACGACATTTGCTCACTTAGATGCAACAACTAACTTAGAGCGTAAATTATCTGAAATGGGTATTTACCCTGCGGTGGATCCTCTTGCTTCGACTTCACGTGCTTTATCACCTGAAATCGTTGGAGATGAGCATTACTCTGTTGCTAGACAAGTACAACAAACATTACAACGTTATAGAGAGCTTCAAGATATCATTGCGATTTTAGGTATGGATGAGCTTTCTGATGAAGATAAGCAAACTGTTGCTCGTGCTCGTCGCATTCAATTCTTCTTATCTCAAAACTTCCACGTTGCAGAACAATTTACAGGACAAGCTGGTTCATATGTTCCTGTTAAAGAAACTGTTCGTGGTTTCAAAGAGATTCTTGAAGGTAAGTATGATCACCTTCCAGAAGATGCGTTCCGTTTAGTAGGACGTATTGAAGAAGTTATTGAAAGTGCAAAACAAATGGGTGTAGAAGCCTAATTTTGGGACCTAGGAGGGTATGAGTATGAAGACAGTATTAGTCAATGTCGTTACTCCCGATGGCCCAGTTTACGATGCAGACGTAGAAATGGTGAGCGTAAAAGCTCATAGTGGTGAGCTTGGTATCTTACCAGGTCATATTCCTATGGTTGCTCCATTGGAAATTGGAGCAGTTCGTCTAAAGCAAGGGAGTGGCACTGAACTCGTTGCTGTTAGTGGTGGCTTTATTGAAGTACGACCTGACAAAGTTACGATTTTAGCTCAAACAGCTGAAAAATCAGAGTCGATTGATGTAACTCGTGCCCAAGCAGCTAAAAAACGTGCTGAAGAGCGTCTAAATCAAAAAACAGATGAAATCGATTTTAAACGTGCTGAATTAGCACTTCGACGTGCAATCAACCGTTTAGATGTAACGAAATAAATAATGAAAAGGATGGTAATAGAGTTTTGCTCTACGACCATCCTTTTTTATTAGATAATGTTATTAATAAAATTGCACACGGCTTCAAATAGGTAAAGTGCACATTTTGATAAGCAATCTATTACTTATCGGTGATGATCAAGGTACATACACATATTTGTAATTGGGATATGTCCAACACATTATTCAGATATGAGCAGGCCTCTCTAAATACGTCAGAAATCGATTTTAGAGTTCTGCCTCATCTACTTACTTACAGTGCTTATTCATCCTTAAGAATCGCTTGTAGAACGTCTGACCACTAGCATCCTTGTTTGATAAATAATGGTGAGGGAATAAATTCTGAAAGTGTAAATGATATCGACCATAGCGAATACCCATTGTGTACTTATGATCAACATGAGAATATTCCTCCACAAACCATTCCGCTTTATCACTATTTTTTTGGATTACTATTTCACACAAATAAACACTAGTCAATTGCTCAAACTCTTCAATGCTTATTTGAAAGTCATAGAATCTATTCTTTTGAAAAAAATGAAAGTATAATTCCTCAAGGTAGATTAGGCTTTTTGGTGAATAATCAAGGGAAAGGTTAACTTCTCTACATATTTCTACTAAAAGCAAAAGCTGTTCCTTCCGTTGCTGATAATAGTGTGTTTGAGCAGCGTAAAGGTTATCAAAAAATGGTAATTGATCTGCATACTCGAAAAACACATCTCGTGGACTATCAAATATTGGCTCCATTTTCTCATCCTTTCTATTTGTGTGTCCTTGATTAGGAAGCAATAATGTTATACCCGCAAAGTATAACATAGAATGTTGGCCAATAATTCTGTAACAATTTATTCATAATTAAGGAATTTATTGGAGGTCAGACCATAGTAGAATTGAGTAGTAACAAAATGTAGTTTAAAGCATGAACTGTAAATTATAACCTAAATACATTAAATTTTTGTTAAAGCTAAAAATCAATCATGTAACACCATTTTTTATATATAATGTTCAAGGGTATATACCGAGGATAAAAATGGTTATAGTGGTTGTTTTTCCCTTATTTATAGGTAAATATAAGCTTGTTTTTTTGAAAAAATGAGGTATGATTTAAGTTGCTTTGTGTCTTTATGATCGTAAAATGGAGGGATGAAAGAATGCCCGACTATGGCCAAATGGCTTTAATAAGTATGCTTGTAAATCTTGGCTTTATGGTTATAACCTGGTGGTCTTTACAAGCATTGAACATCGAGAAATGGATAAAAACGGGCAAAGTAATACAAGCAAGAGCACTTTTAATACTATTAACAATTGCAATAGGATCTATGGTTAGTAATTTTTTCCTTGATTACTTGTTATGGGCTCAAGCATTGCCTATGTTATTTTAATCAAGACAATTAATTGAAACACAGTTACAAAGCTTTTCCTATTAGTGTTTATAGGCATTTAGTTCGGGGTATGAATGCTACATACAACCCCTATTGCGTATAACAGTGAGAATCTAAAAAAGTGTTGCATACGATAAACAATTTTTCTTATTCCGTGGCTAAGGTTTGTCTAATATTGACGACTATTTCCACGTATGTCTACTTCTAATCCGGTAACAATGTTACTAAGGAGAGGAAGTGACCGTGATGAGAAAAAAAGAGATAGCAATTGTGGCTTTTACAACAATGTTTATTGTGTTTACATTGGTGACTAATCATATAGGAGCAGAAGGAAATGAGGCAAAGATTTCACGTATTGCTGAAGTGATGCTTAACCAAGACGTACAAATTGATAAGTGGTCCTTGTATTCCAAAAAGATTGTCGATAAAAAGTCAATTATAGAAGTGAAACAATTTGTAGACCAGCATCGTCAATATAATTGGGCGTATGAGCAAGACAATGAAGTATCTAAAGCGATCGGTGTTTATGTGAATGAAAAGAAAAACATAACTGAGAAGCTTCAATTAGTAACCACCCTCACAAACAATCAATCACAATCGTATATCCTCTATGAGGTAATGGGTGAAGGTAAGCAATCAAACTGGAACAAAATGAATGAATATTTTACCAACCAGTCATTCGACATATTTCACGAAAATGTTACAACTTTTGCTTGTGTAGAAGGAATGCTTGATGATAAGATGAAAGTTAGTTTGTACGAAAAGTCAATTGAAGTATTAAAGGAATTTGATGCTAGTCCTGTTGAAAAACTTCAGGAACCAGATTTTATTTCTGTATCAGGAAAAACCTCATTATGGGAAGACTTTATTCCAACAAACAACGATGAAATGAACATTCAAATTGCAATGAGAACAGACGGAATGGGCAATAATACTACACTTGTAATAGGAACACCAATCATTACGTCTGAATATTAATATAGAGAAATTGGGACGCGGAGGGGAATACTTTGGAAAAAATCATCGTCCGCGGCGGTCGAAAGTTAAACGGTACCGTGAAAGTTGAAGGAGCAAAAAACGCCGTTTTACCAGTTATCGCTGCATCTTTGTTAGCTAGTGAAGAAAAAAGTATCATCAGTGACGTACCTACGCTCTCCGATGTGTATACAATTAATGAAGTTCTGCGATATTTAGGCGCAGATGTCCATTTTGAAAATAATCAAGTGATTGTAGATGCATCAAAGGAGCTTACAACAGAAGCACCATTTGAATATGTAAGAAAAATGCGTGCCTCAGTATTAGTAATGGGAGCACTATTGGCTCGTAATGGTCGAGCACGTGTTGCGTTACCTGGTGGATGTGCAATTGGTTCAAGACCAATTGATCAGCATTTAAAAGGTTTTGAAGCAATGGGAGCAACGATTAAAGTAGGAAACGGATTTATAGAAGCAGAAGTTAACGGAAGACTTAAAGGTGCTCGTATTTATCTTGACTTCCCAAGTGTTGGAGCTACTGAAAACATCATTATGGCTGCTGCTCTTGCAGAAGGAACAACAGTAATTGAAAACTGTGCTAAAGAACCTGAAATTGTAGACCTAGCGAATTACATCAATGCAATGGGTGGGATTATTCGCGGTGCAGGTACAGGGACAATCCGTATTGAAGGTGTTGCATATTTAAAAGGTGCACACCATACAATTATTCCTGACCGTATTGAAGCAGGAACATTTATGGTTGCTGCTGCTATTACTGGAGGAAATGTACTAGTTCGCGGAGCTGTGCCTGAACATCTAACATCTCTTGTAGCTAAAATGGAAGAGATGGGTGTTAAAATTGTAGAAGAAGAAGATGGTCTCCGAGTAATTGGACCTGAAAATTTAAAACCAATCGACATCAAAACAATGCCACATCCTGGATTCCCAACAGATATGCAATCGCAAATGATGGCACTACTTCTTCAAGCAAAAGGCACTAGTATGATTACTGAAACAGTTTTTGAAAATCGTTTCATGCATGTTGAAGAATTCCGTCGCATGAATGGAGATATTAAAATCGAAGGACGTTCTGTCATCATCAATGGTCCTGTGGGATTACAAGGAGCAGAAGTTGCAGCTACAGACTTACGTGCAGGTGCAGCACTTATCCTTGCAGGCCTATGTGCTGAAGGTCATACACGTGTAACAGAGCTTAAACATCTAGACAGAGGTTATGTAGACTTCCACACGAAACTTGCGTCAATCGGTGCTGACATCGAACGTGTGAAAGAAGAAATTCAAACAACATCTGATCAGCAAGCAGCTGTATCAGACTAATTATATGCCTTCATAAAAGAAGCAGGAGCCTTAAATGGAAACCTGCTTCTTTTAATTTTGTCTTTAGGAAACGTTCTTTTCACGACTTTACTAGAATACCTATATTAGTTGGAGTTTATACATGAATATGTGAAAAAGTTGAGATATTTGGAGGGAGGGCGATATAAGGTTAAAAGACGCGATGAAGTATTGAATTGACGCAACCTCTATAGTCTATCTTAATCCTTACTATAAAAACCAAACCCAAAAGGCCGCATAAATCACAAATCAAAAAAAAATCTCCACAATGCTAAAATTCCAATCAAACCACTAAAAAAGTGCCTTACCCCACACCCTTGTCCATCCACCGCAAAATAATGTGTTGTCCAAGTTTTTTCCTGTCATAATTGCTTGTCCGAGCCCATAAGATGAACTATAGATAAACACTCAACAACTCAACCTAAATCTTATTGGAGGCCTTAAAACATGAAATCAATGAAACCAGTTCTCTTTGCATTTGGCGCATTATTCATTATTATTCTCCTTATTCCAACTCTACTAGTGACTCCGTTTATGGATCAATCCAAAGGGAAATTAGGTGAAGAGCTTTCTGTTGCTAAAAGTGATGCACCGGTATTGGCTGAATCCCCTGTTGCAGTTCCTGTTTATAGAAGCCAAACAAAGAAAATTGAAAATATCCCGTTAGAAGAGTATGTCATTGGGGTAGTGGCTTCTGAAATGCCAGCAGAGTTTGAATCAGAAGCATTGAAGGCTCAAGCTTTAGCGGCAAGAACATATATTACAAAGCAGATGATGAATGATCAAACCTTAAGCGCACCAGAAGGATCTATCGTAACAGATACCCAAATGCACCAAGTATATAAAAATCCTCAAGAGTTAGAAAGTCAATGGGGAGATGACTATGCATGGAAATTGGAGAGAATAACAGAAGCCGTTGCCGCAACGCAGGGTAAAGTTCTTACATATGAAAATCAACCAATCGATGCCCTATTCTTTTCAACAAGCAATGGGTACACGGAAAATTCTGAAGCCTATTGGACAGAAGCTATTCCTTATTTAAAAAGTGTTGAAAGTACGTGGGATGAGGATTCACCAAAATTCTACGATCAAAAGGTTATATCCATTAAAGAATTTGAAAACAAATTGGGAGTTAATATAGATAATAATGGATCTGTTGGAAAGATAACCGCACTGACACCTGGAAAGCGTGTAGCAACAGTTGAGGTTGGTGGCAAAGAGTTTAGCGGTCGAGACGTGAGAGAAAAGCTTGAATTAAAATCATCTGATTTCACATGGGAGATGAAAGGTGATTCGGTTGTAATTGAAACAAAGGGCTTTGGACATGGAGTTGGAATGAGTCAATATGGTGCAAACTTTATGGCTGAGGAAGGTAAAAATTATAATGATATTGTATCCTACTATTATCAAGGAGCAAAAATCTCTGCAGCAGAACCATTTTTAACGAAGTATACTGTAAAAAAATAAATAAAAAGGCAGTCAAAAATAGTTCACCTATTTTGACTGCCTTTTATTGTTTTTACTAAGTTTTACGAATACAAATTCACCATTTCACACAATCGATAAAGTTGATGTAGACCAAATAATTGTTGCTGATTCCGTTTATTCAAATTTTTATGATTCTCTAAAATAATCATTTTTAAGCCTAGAAGATCATGTCTTTTTAATTTTTTAATGTCTTGTTTTAATTGAATAATTTCATGAGAATAAACAGCGTTTTGAGTTGTTTTCATTAACATGATTTTTATCAATTCAAACATGTTATATAGACGATAGTTGTTTTCCTCATTTCTTGTCGAATGGACTAAGCCCTCGCTTTCCCAGTAGCGCAGAGTTGTTGTAGTCACTTTAGTTTCTTCTGATACCTCCCCAATTGTTAAATGTTTTTCAAAGATTTGTTCGTCCGTAGACTTTTCTATTAACTTCATTGCTTTTTCAGTTAATACTTTGTCCTCATAATTGTTTACTTGAGCTTTATTTAAAATCCAGAGAGCGGAGTCCAATTCATTTAGTTGAATCTTTTTTAAAACATCTGTTGTGATGTCCATTCCGAATCCTGGTGACATCGCGACAATACATTCAAAATAAGCAACATGTTCTTTTGTGTAAATACGATAACCAGTTGATAACCTTTCTGTAGGTGGGACAATCCCACGAGCCTCGTAATTTCTTAAAGAACTTGTACTAATCTTAAGCGTCTTTGCAATATCTATCGGTCTTATTTTATCTTGCATTCTAGATTCACCTCATTTATAAGGTTTTTAAGTTAATTTCCTATTTAATCAATGTTTATTTTATCAAACTTTAGTATTCGCTTTAATGTTATAAGATGGAATTGTAAGAAATACTAATGAAGGTGGGATTATGTGCAAACGATAGAAATAAAACCAGAGATGTCAATTGAAGAACTGGGTCAAGTAGTTTCGGCTTATCTTAAAGACCATTGGGAACAAATCCTATTAGAAAATATAGAAGAATTGAAAAAACTCTTTCCTGAGTATGAAGATGCAACTTATGGGATGTATTTAGACAAACTAATTCCACCAATTTGGACTGAGCTTGAGAAAAATGGTTTTCAATCTGCCGAACAAAGAAAAGAGGATGACTTTGTTATTGCTGGTTGCTTAAACTTTAGAAACTCAATTGAAAAAGCTAAATGGGGTAATCCGCATCATGAAATGCGTGTCTTTTGGATTGTGATTGAAAACCAGTATCGTGAACAGATTGGTACGTTCCTTTTTGAATTATCTCATTCACATGTTCAGTTTGATCTCCCAGCACCTCCAAAGCTTATTCCATTTAAAGGAACAGAGCGGAGAGAAATTACCGAGAAAATTTTACAACTAAAAGAAAATCTCTAAAAAAAGAAAGGCATCGAGTAATTTGCTCGATGTCTTTCTTAATAATAAGTATCATTATTTTACACTGAAAAATTTTCGCTTCGCAATTAAATAGGAAATAGTAACCCCAATCGTATCCTTCACAAAATCAATCACTGTTGCTGAACGAGCTGGAACAAACGATTGATGAATTTCATCTGTTAGACCATATAGGATTGCGATGATCGCTGCCACCAAGCTTGCTCGTTCACTCCATTTTTTATGTGCCATAAATGCGAATGCAATCAGCCAATAAAGAATCGCAAATTCTATTAAGTGTAGGGATTCCTTCAATAGCGTGTCGAAGGAAAATGGTGTTTTAACAAACGCGTCAGCTGGATTACTAGATAATATCCAAATTAGCACCATATATAGAAGGGGAAGAATTGTAATGAGCGGCTTTTTCATGCGATAAACTCCTTTATTTCAAAAAATTTTCTAATCGGTACATATTATTATAAACAACGCACATACTAAATTTAAAAAAATTTTTTTAAAGATGTGTATATAATTCAGCGAATCTGATCAGAATGATTGCTGAGGTGATGATAGAATGAGAGAGGAAGAAAAGAAACGTACTTCTCAAAACACAAAATTTCAACAATTTTTTAGAAAACGTTGGGTATTTCCGGCAATTTACCTAATGAGTGCTGCAGTTATCCTTACAGCGGTTTTATGGTATCAAAGCATTAGCAACAATGTAGCAGAGGATTTGCAAACTCCTGATCAAGGAGAAAACGCAATGAATGATCCTGAAGCAGTAGAAGTAAATGCACTTAAAGAAAACGTTAAAATGCCTGCTTTAGATCCAGACGCAGTTTCAGTCGTTAAAAAGTTCTATGATCCTAACGCTTCAACTGAAGAGCAAGAAGCGGCACTAGTATCCTATAACAATTCTTATAGAATGAATAAAGGGATCGACATTGCAAATGAGGATCAAAAACAATTTGATGTTGTTGCATCACTAAGTGGTACAGTAACAAAAGCAACGAAAGATCCAATTTTAGGCTATGTTGTTGAAATTGAGCATGAAAACGATGTAGTAACAGTTTATCAATCATTAGCTGAAGCAAATGTACAAGCTGGTGATAAAGTTGAACAAAATGAGTTAATTGGTAAAGCTGGTAAAAACCTTTACAATGAAGAAGATGGTAATCACTTACACTTCGAAATTCGTCAAAATGGTACAGCGATTAACCCGCTAACATATATGGATAAGCCGGTAACATCCATTGAAGAGCCAGTTCAAGAAGAAGCAACTCAAGAGGAAGCTACACAGGAAGAAGCTCCAAGTGAAGATGCTGAAGCTCCAAAAGAAGACGCTGAAGCAGATGACAAGTCTGCAGAGGAATCTCCTGAATCAGATAAAGATGCCCAAAAGGGAGAAACTGAAGGAAGCGAACAATCTAACGAGCCTGAAGCTTCAAATAACACACTAAATTCGTAAGGATAAATCCGATACGAGGTTGAACTCAAAAATAAATGAGATCAGCCTCGATTTTTTTTGTTAAAAACCTTCGATAATAAAAAACCAATGCCCCCGCCGAATGTATTCAATAGTAAATCATCTACATCAAACGCCCCCACACGGAATATCAGCTGAGCGATTTCGACTGAAAAAGAAAAGGCAATAGTACACCCTACCATACGGATAAAAAATCCTAACCTAGGAATGAAAAACGGTAAAAGGAAACCAAATGGAACAAATGCCAGGACATTCCCTACAAATTGATCCGTAATTGATAGTCCATCGAAATTAGAAAAATAGCCTAGTATTGTTTGAAAAGGCCTAATATTATAGGTAAGCAGTCCCTCTACAGATTGTCTATATGAAGAGAAAAATAATAAATAAAAGAGTACACACACATATAATAGAAAGCAAATTAGTAAAAAGAACCGCTTATAGCTTTTCATGTTAACCTCCTTAATAAAAAGTATCAAAAATCTAGCAAACTTGCTATGAGATTCCAAAATATACTTTGTTTAAAGCGTTATCCTCGAACCATGTCGAGAAAAAACCATATGACAAATATCCTTTTTTAGCCAACTTCTGTTGACCGATTGATATATGGGTCTCATAATAAAACTGATCGAATATTTAGTACAAGATAATAGGAGGAGGTTCTTTTTATCGAATAATAATGTTAACGCTTACAAAAAGGAGGGTTAGAACCATTGACGATTTTATTGATTATGTTATTAATAACGGGATTTAGCCTAGTAATGGGCTTACGCAAACGAAAACCTCAATTTTTACTAATACCTATCTTATCACTACTACTCTACTTCATTGTACAAATAGCACTTGTCCCAGCACCATTTTTTGAAACGGTTAAATTTATTTTTAGCTTATCTTAACGGGCAGCAATCCGTAACCGAAGAATGTCTTTACTTTACCTTATTTTTCAGGAAATCACTCGGAGGTGGCTTAATGAAGAAAATTGATAAGAAAGTGGCAGATGCATACTTTAAAGAGCGCACACGAAATATTGTCATTTATTTAATTATTGGGTTTCTATCCTCTTTTGGTGTTGTTTTATTTGCTGAGTTTTTTAGTAAATTTAGTATTAATGGCTTTCCTTTTCATTATTTTATGGGAGCACAAGGTGCTGTCGTTGTTTTTATTCTATTATTATTTGTTAATGCAAAAGTCAGTGATTCAATTGATCGGAAATACGGAATTGATGAAAGCAAAAATGAGCAGTTAAGTGCTGGTAAAACGTTAGATCATTAAAGGTGGACAAGGAGTTTATATAGAGCAACAATGGGTTGATATAATTACTTACTGATGAGTCAAAGAATACATGTGACAATAAGGGGGATCTTGATTGGACACACAATTTATCGTTTCTTTAACGATCATTCTGTTAACATTTGCTTTATATATTGGTATTGCAATTTATAATACTGCTAAAGAAACTTCAGATTTTTATGTAGCAGGGCGTGGTGTGCCACCTATTTTTAATGGAATGGCGATTGGTGCTGACTGGATGAGTGCAGCATCCTTTATCGGTATGGCTGGAACGATTATGTTGCTAGGGTTTGATGGACTTGCTTATATTATGGGCTGGACTGGTGGATATTTACTCCTTACCTTTCTATTAGCGCCTCAGCTAAGGAAATATGGTCGCTACACTGTACCTGAATTTATTGGGGATCGCTATAATAGCCATGCAGCACGTGTCATTGCAGCGATTTGTACAATTATCATTAGTTTCACCTATTCAATTGGGCAATTATCTGGATCAGGAGTTGTTATCGGGCGTCTTTTTGAAATTGATGCAAAAATTGGCACGATGATTGGCGTTGTTTTAATCGCATTTTACGCGGCCTTCGGTGGAATGAAGGGGATTACCTGGACACAGGTTGCTCAGTACTTAATTTTAATCATTGCATATCTAATTCCTGTTATTTTTATGTCACTTCAAATTACGAGCAACCCAGCCCCTTGGCTATCCTACGGTAAAATTGTAGAAGAAATGGGTGAACTAGATCGACAGCTAGGTATCTCAGAATATTTTGCTCCCTTTACAAATGGTACGAAGTGGCAGTTCCTAGCGCTAATGTTTACATTAATGGCAGGAACAGCAGGACTCCCTCATGTTATTGTCCGTTTTTATACCGTTTCAACGATGAAAGCTGCAAGATGGTCTGGTGCATGGGCACTTCTCTTCATCGGACTATTATATTTATCAGCACCTGCCTATGCTGCGTTTTCTCGCTTTATTTTAATGACAAATGTAGCGGGGAAAAAGCTTTCCGAATTACCCGCATGGACCGAATCTTGGGTCAATACAGGCAAACTACAAATTGCTGATGGAAATGGCGATGGTATCCTCCAATGGAGTGAGCTGATCATCTCAAATGATATTGTCGTTATGGCAACACCTGAGATTGCAAACCTCGGTATGTTCGTAATTGGCTTAGTTGCTGCCGGAGCAATGGCTGCAGCCCTATCAACAGCAGGTGGCTTAATGATTGCCATTTCGTCTTCCTTTGCCCATGACATTTACTATCGTGTCATGAAGCCAAATGCAAGCGAAAAAAATCGTTTAGCTGTCGCTCGTTGGTCGATTGTTATAGCGACTTTGTTCGCGGGATTAATCGCTCTAAATCCACCAGGTGCAATTACACAGATCGTTGCATGGGCCTTTGCCTTAGCATCAGGCACGTTCTTCCCAGCTCTTCTCATTGGTGTATGGTGGAAGCGATCAAACACTCAAGGCGTCATCTCCGGAATGCTAGTTGGTTTAGCGGTAACACTCATTTACATCTTTGCCTCAAAATATGGTGGATTCACGATCGCCGGGATTATTGACACAGGTGCAGGTGTGTTTGGTGCAACCGCAGCAATCTTAACCAATATTATCGTCTCACTTGCTACAAAAGCTCCTTCAATTGAAATACAGGAAGAAGTTCTGAATTTACGTTATCCTGAGCAAATGACGTATAAGGATGGAGAAGTGTGGATGGATAAATAGCAATGATAAACAAACCACAAAGTTGTTTTAATGCTTTGTGGTTTGTTTTTATTTGAAATAGAAATGGGTAAGATGGCCGTGAACTTTACTAATTCAATAGATTCATTTTTCTTTACAAATTGTTATATTGGTTTGTTTCACTGGACGAATATGGTATTTGTATTATGAATATAAAAACAAACTACATACCATGAGGGGTAAATAGCATGTCATGTATTATCATTGTAACCCCAGCAGAACTTGAAACGTCGTGATGTATTTATTAAAAATGACCCTACATTGTCTAAAACTTAAATGGCGGAGAGGATAGTTCAGTTGAAAAAAATGTTAGCCAAAGAATATGAGATCGATTATGAGTAACACATTGAGTAAACAGCCTATAAAGTTTCTTTATGAGTTTTCAAAACAAAGACAGTATTCTTCTAATCAAAAACAAATTGAAAAGGTATGTCTCAGAAGCCCCACCATCCATCGACAAATTTCTCGGGAAATAATCCAACGTAAGGAGTTAAATAAAAACTCAAAAACTATCCCGCAAAAAATAATTCCTATTTATTTACCCTCCAAAAACCAATAAAATCACACCAAAATGTAATGAAATTCAAAAAAAATCAAATAAACCCTTGTCCCTCTTGACTTTTCTTGCATAATCTCTGACCCAAGCTAATAAAATGTTACAAACCTATCAAAGAGAGTGTTTGAGGTGAGGGATCGTGAGTGTACATTCTAATCGCAGTAAAAGAGGCAACATACATTCATCTAAGAGAAAGTCAGCCACAGTGTCTTGGTATGCGAGTCTCATTTCACACTTCTCACATCCATATTAGGGAGGTCGAGTGGTGTGCACGATTACATCAAAGAACGCACAATCAAGATTGGGAAGTATATCGTGGAGACAAAGAAAACAGTTCGCGTGATTGCGAAGGAATTTGGAGTTTCCAAAAGTACCGTCCATAAAGATTTAACGGAAAGGCTACCTGAAATAAATCCTGATCTTGCGAATGAGGTAAAGGAAATTCTTGATTACCATAAATCAATAAGACATCTTCGAGGTGGTGAAGCAACTAAGCTTAAGTACAAAAAGGACGAGATTTTAGAAGAACAGCCAGTAAAATAAAAATTTCTATCTAATTCTCTATAAATCGACAAATTCCTACATAAACTAGTTAATTTATTTTACAAAATCATACTATTTTAATGATTTTATGATACAATACTTAATTAGGTTAGTAATTAGAGGAATGAAGATTTGCAAGGAGGATATAGATAGAATGTTTGCGAGGGATATTGGTATAGATCTTGGTACAGCAAATGTATTGATACATGTTAAAGGTAAAGGCATTGTGCTAAATGAGCCATCGGTTGTTGCGTTAGACAAGAATTCAGGGAAGGTTCTTGCTGTTGGTGAAGAAGCGAGACGTATGGTAGGACGTACTCCTGGGAATATTGTTGCAATTCGTCCTTTAAAAGATGGTGTAATTGCAGATTTTGAAGTAACAGAAGCGATGTTAAAACACTTTATTAATAAGCTAAATGTAAAAGGATTACTTTCAAAACCGCGCATGCTGATTTGTTGCCCAACGAATATTACATCAGTTGAACAAAAGGCAATTAGAGAAGCAGCTGAAAAGAGCGGTGGAAAAAATGTTTATCTTGAGGAAGAACCAAAAGTAGCAGCAATTGGTGCTGGTATGGACATCTTCCAACCATATGGAAATATGGTAGTTGATATTGGCGGTGGAACTACAGATGTCGCTGTTTTATCAATGGGCGATATTGTCACCGCCTCTTCAATTAAAATGGCAGGGGACAAGTTTGACCTCGAAATTTTAAATTACATTAAACGTGAGTACAAGCTATTAATTGGTGAACGTACGGCTGAAGACATTAAAGTAAATGTTGCAACAGTATTCCCAGGCGGACGTAATGAAGAAATAAGCATACGTGGCCGTGATATGGTAACAGGTCTACCTCGAACAATTACAGTGAATTCCAAAGAAGTTCATGAGGCACTTCGCGAATCAGTTGCTGTTATTGTACAAGCAGCTAAAAGCGTCCTAGAGCGTACTCCACCAGAGCTTTCTGCAGACATCATTGATCGAGGTGTTATTTTAACTGGTGGTGGAGCCCTATTAAATGGTTTAGACCAGCTACTAGCTGAAGAGCTAAAGGTACCAGTTCTAGTTGCTGAAGCACCAATGGATTGTGTTGCAATTGGTACAGGAATTATGCTAGATAATATGGATCGTCTTCCGCGCAAAAAACTTGTTTAATAAAAAGTACGATGAAGAGTCTGATTTTCAGACTCTTTTGTTATAGAAAAAAGAAAAATGATTCCTTCGTCCTAAAACTCTGTATAATTCCCCCAAAAATATAGCATACATTTCCTAAAAAAATGTAATGAGAAAACAGTCGTTCTCCTTTATAATTAATTATAGGGAATTCTGTCGAAAGAATTCAGATTGTGCGGAATTTTAAAACTGAGGTGGATGTTAAACATGTTAAGAGGTTTATATACAGCAACTGCTGGCATGCTCACACAGCAAAAGCGTACGGAGATGCTTTCTAATAATATGGCAAACTCTAACACACCTGGCTACAAAGCAGATCAATCTTCAATTCGTGCATTTCCAGAGATGCTTTTAAAAAGAATGGACAATAATTCTGTTCCAGCAACAGTCGGGACATTAAATACAGGGGTTTATTTACAAGAACTCAACAGTCAAAACATTCAAGGTGAGCTACGTGAAACTGGGTTAAAGAGTGATGTAGCCCTTATCGAACAAAATGTACCATTTAACGAAGATACAAATGTAAAAGGTACACTGCTTTTTGCAGTAGAAAATCAAGCAGGTGAAGAGCGCTACACGAAAAATGGACATTTCACACTTGATGAAAATGGAACATTACTTTCTGATGGTAACCAGGTTTTATCAACAACTGGTCAGACGATATCGATTCAATCAAGCAACTATCAAATAACGGCTGATGGCGATATATTTGATGTTAATGGCGAGTTCGTAGCACAAATTGATGTACGCTTTGAAGATGATGTACGTAACTTAGTAAAAGAAGGCAATGGATTATTTCGAACAGTTGATGAACAGGCATTACCTACAGCGATCAACAATGGGGCAATAACATACAGCTTAAAGCAAAATCACTTAGAAAATTCTACGGTTGATGTTGGACGAACCTATACAGATATGATGACAGCTTATCGTTCGTTCGAAGCAAATCAAAAGGTACTACAAGCATATGATAAAAGTATGGATAAGGCCGTGAACGAAATTGGCCGCTTAAGATAATAGGGGGAACATATTATGTTACGCTCAATGATTACAGCGACTAATACAATGGGCCAGCTACAAAAGCAGCTTGATACCATTGGCCACAATTTAGCTAATATCGATACCCAAAGCTATAAACGAACTGAAACATCATTTTCTGAACTCGTTCGTCAGCAATATAATAATCAAACAAAAGAGACAGAAGAAACAAACACTAATGGCGAATTAGGGATTAGTCAGGGAACAGGTGCAAAGCTCGGGAGCAGTCTTGTCTTTACCCAAGGAAGTCTGAAACAAACCGGGAGAGCATTAGATATAGCGCTAACTGTACCAAATCAGTTCTTTCAAATCGAAGTTAATGGAGAAATTCAGTATACTAGAGATGGTGCACTTTACCTATCACCTACAACAGATGGTACGAATCGTTTAATGCTAGCAACAGCTGAAGGAAATCAAGTACTTGATGAAAATCAAAACCCAATTATGTTTGAAGATAATTTTAAGGAACTCGTGATTTCAAAGGATGGGACAATTACAGCGGTTCCGAGAAATGATGAGGAACTTCCACAGATTTTCGGCATAGGTGTTGTACAATTTGATCGCCCGCAAATGCTTGTTCAAAATGGGAATAATCGCTATAGCTTAAAGGACTTAGGCAATAATCAACTAGGTGATGTGCTTACCTTTTTAGATGGAGAACTTCGAAACGAAGTATCAATGCAGCAAGGTGCACTTGAAATGTCAAATGTAGACTTATCAAAGGAAATGACCGATTTAATGATCTCACAACGTTCCTATCAGATGAATGCAAAATCCATCACAATGGGTGACCAAATGTTGGGATTAATAAATGGTGTAAGATAGGAGTTTAGACTATTGGTTGCAAAAGACGTGGCAAAAGTAGCTAGCCGAGAAGAAGTAAAAAAAGCAAAAAAAGCCAAGAAGGAACAAAACACAAACGAACAAAATGATAAAAATCGAATCCGTATCCGTATCAGATTAATACCGATATGGGTGAGGGTTTTGCTCGTGCTAATTTTCATGGTGCTTAGTACCCTTGTTGGACTAATTGTAGGCTATGGTATTATTGGCAGCGGTAATCCTGCAGATGCACTTGAAGAGTCAACATGGCAGCATATTATTGATTTGGTTGAAAAAGAATAAACAGAAGATTATACTTTGCATATAGGGAAGGTGAATACCTTCCTTTTGTCGTATACATAAAAGAAACCTAGGTTAGCTCTGAGGCTGACAGGGTATTTCCCAAAAAATAGTTAAGGAGTACATACAATGTTAGATATCCAACAAATTAAAGAAATCATCCCACACCGTTACCCGTTTTTATTAGTTGATCGAGTTTTAGAGGTTGAAGAAGGAAAACATGCGGTAGGTATTAAAAATGTAACAGCAAACGAAGAATTTTTTAATGGTCATTTCCCAGATTATCCGGTTATGCCTGGAGTATTAATTGTTGAAGCACTTGCACAAGTAGGTGCAGTAGCAATGCTTAAAAAAGAGGAAAACCGCGGTAGATTAGCATTTTTTACAGGTATCGACAATTGCCGCTTCAAAAAACAAGTTAAGCCAGGTGACCAATTACGTCTTGAAGTCGAAATCATCCGCTCAAGAGGAGCACTTGGAAAAGGAAAAGCAACAGCTACAGTTGATGGCGAAATCGTATGTGAAGCGGAAATCATGTTTGCACTTGGTGAGAAAAAAGAAGAAGAATAAGCAAAGAGACAAATTGACCACAACTAGGTCGTTTGTCTCTTTTTTAATTCAAGAGGTTTCATAGAAAGGCAGCATGTCTATATAGATAATATCGTTACCCTGTAAAGAATGAAATTATTTAATCTGGGAAACATAAAAAAGTACCTGCCCAAAAAAATAATAGTGAAAGGAGCAATTATAATGACTAAAAAATGGCTTATGGCCTTATCAGGTCCACTTCTTGCAGCAATCATCGTAACTGGTTGTGCTGATGACCAAGACCCTGCACCACCAGAAGATACGAACGAACAACTACCTGACGAGAACGGTGAATCTCCAGTAGACGAAAATCTGGATGAAAACATGGACCCACAAGGTACCGGAGAAGATAATGGAAACGGTGAACTAATGGAAGAAGAAGGCACTGAGGAAGGTAATACAGAAGAAGGAACTACAGAAGAAGGTAACACTGAAGGCGAGAATGCAAAAGAATAAATATCTGGTGAAAGGGCTAACTCTCTCTTGGTTGGCCCTTTTTTGTGGATTGAACCTGGGAATAATTCGATCATTAATAGAGAAAGGTGAAGCGATTTGGTTCAATCCACACGGTCATGAGAGGTTGAAAATAGGTATTGTTCAATAAAATGCGTAAATGGTTCAATGCCAGAGAAAGATGGTTCAATAAATCAAAAAGATGGTTCAATTAAGTAAAAAAGTGGTTCAATCCGCATCAATCAATCATAAGCAGGAAAAACATGCTAGATATAATCAAAATAAAGCAATTTGCACCCTCACCACCCATCAAACATCAAAAAAATGTAAAACAACCCCAATCTATAACCCCAATAAGTTTACCAAATTAAATAAATTTCAACTTTTTCAATAAAACACTCATAAGTATGATTCTGCTATGAATATGATGGTGGTAGAGTACTTAAAAACTCATAAATAGCTATAGTATGAAAAATAGTGGTCTAAAGTGGCTAGGTAAACTTACCACAAGTGTACTGATAACCACTTTTCCACATAAAAAAGAGGTGTGATAAAGGTGAAAGATATGAATGATCCTCATGTGCAACAAGCAGCATTCACCCCAATGAAAGCCTATAGACCGTTTCACAGTCGGTTTGATCCTTGTCGACCAATCGGATTGAAGTTTTATTCAACACCGCCACAACTATATATGGGGTTTCAGCCACCAAACCTTCAGCAGTTTCCACCTAAGGTTGCGTTGAGAAAGGGGACTCTTTGGCCGGCATTGTATGATCCATATGAGAATCCTTATGAGGGAAAAAGGGGGGAGTAAGTGTGCAGCAATTACCTGATGAATATTACCAGCTACTTGAAGAGATTCAAGCAGTAGATTTTGCCCTTGTTGAGCTTACACTTTATCTTGATACACATCCACATGATATTCAAGCACTTCAGCAATTCAATCAGTTCGCTTTACAAAGTAAGCAGCTTAAGCAATCGTTTGAGGCGAAGTTCGGGATGCTTCAGCAATTTGGTGGTAGTTTTGCAGATGCAAATTGGAGCTGGGGAACTGCTCCATGGCCATGGCAAGTGTAAGGAAAGACAAATCAAGGATCGGCGATGTTCCGATCCTTTTCATAAGAAGGGAGTAGATGAACATGTGGGTATACGAAAAAAAGCTCCAATACCCTGTAAAGGTGAGTACGTGTAATCCAACTCTTGCAAAGTATTTAATTGAGCAATATGGTGGTGCAGATGGTGAATTAGCAGCAGCGTTACGTTATTTAAACCAACGATATACAATTCCAAGTAAAGTTATCGGCTTATTAAATGATATTGGCACAGAGGAATTCGCTCATTTAGAAATGATCGCAACGATGGTCTACAAGCTAACAAAGGATGCAACACCAGAGCAATTAAAAGCAGCAGGTCTCGCTTCTCACTATGTTAACCATGACTCTGCTTTGTTTTATCACAATGCTGATGGTGTACCATTTACGGCAACCTATATTCAAGCAAAAGGAGATCCAATTGCTGACCTATATGAGGATATTGCGGCAGAAGAAAAGGCGAGAGCTACATATCAATGGATTATCGATATCTCAGATGACACTGATCTAAATGATAGCCTTGCCTTTTTAAGAGAACGTGAAATTATTCACTCCCAACGATTTAGAGAAGCTGTGGAAATATTAAAAGATGAACGTGATAAGAAAAAGATATTTTAATGGAAAAACTCGGAGCGAAGGCAGCGTTCCGAGTTTTTTTATAGAGAAAAAAGGCTGCACAACAAATCATTGTGCAGCCTATAAGAAGAAGTTATAACCTAGTCGTTTCCTTACGCTGATGAACATTTCCTGAAAAAGCCTCAATTAAACTATCCCCTGATAAACCTTGTCCCATCAAGGAACGAAGTAACACCTCTGGATCATGAATAGGTTTTGATGTCAGTAATCGACCATCTAATAAAATTGATAAGTGTTGATCAAGTGGTGTTAATGTTCTAACCTTTGCAACGATTTGAGCGGGTGCATTGCTTTTTTTAGAAATTGTAACAAAAGCCCTTATTTTAGTCTGGGCGTCAAACAATTTTTCAAAAAAAGGTTGTAGATCCTTAGAAATTAATGCTTCAATTAACCAAGAGTTTTCGCCATCTTCCCTGTTAAGGACTAATCCATCCTCGAGCGGAATCTCTTTGATTGTTTTCTCTTTCAAAGCCTCTTCTTCAATTTTTAAGCCTACAAGCTTGAACGTCTTCATTATTATCACCCTCGTCAGCTCATTTTTCTTTATTATACCATATGAAGGATGATACAAAACTTCAATGAAAAATGGTTCGAGATTGTGCTAGTTACTCTAACCTTTTCGTCGACTTTTCAATTACGGTAATAAGTATATCTTCAATTAACTTCCTCTCCCTTGGTTTTGCATATAAAAGTTGCTGCAAACCTGTGGACATTTTTGGCTGTTTAATTAAGTAATCGATAATTTGTGAAAACGAATGTTCATTACCGTAGTCACCATAAACCTCGTAAAGTAAATCATCTGTTACTTGGTCTCTGCCAATAAGATGATCAATGCTAACAGAGAATGTCTTACTTAAAAGAAGTAAGTAAGATAAAGCAGGCTCTTGTTCTCCTGTTTCAAGGCGTGTTATTACGGGACGAGATACATTGATTTTGTCCGCTAACTGCTCTTGTGACCACCCCTTGCGTTCACGATAAAATTTCATATTCATCTTGAATTTCTTCAGCTCTTTCATAAATCAATCCACCCTCTCTTATTTCTAATGTTTTGATTGTGAACCTATTTAGAATCGTTCAAAAATCGAACGAAAATAGATATTTAGACCTATTTAGAGAATAATGGAAAAATATGAAGAAAGAACGAGATGAATGTTAAATTTCTCTTAAAATTCGTCAAATTTCACTTCATATCACTCTTGGGTAAATTTAGAAATTTTTAACAATGACATATACTTACAATGTAAATTAATCGAAAAGAGGTCATAGAATGGTTGAATTTAAACTAAAGAGTCTTTATTTAAAACAGAAAAAAACCGATTCTTTACAAGTAAAGGAGACAACTACACAAGATTTGGTCATTTTAAGAATAGGAGATTATAACCAAAATAAATCAAAATATCATCATTTCCATGTCCCTTTACATGGAATCGTTGAGATCCAATATGAAACACTAGATCACAATAACCTATTACGCATTGTCTTCCAATTAAACCAGAGAAATCTATCAATTCAATACTATACTTGGAATGAGACAGATCAACACTACATAGAAGCACCTCTTGAAAACGAGATTATCCATTCTCTTTCCTTTCAAGCAATTCTACAAAGTATAAGCTTCTCTAATGATAATCATTTATCTTACATTGTGAATTCTCTTCAGCCATTAAATGATATACAAAATTAACGAAAAAGGTTGAAAATTGCTGAAACAATTAAACAATTCTTAATAAAATTCAAAAACTGCTTAGGAGAAAGATCTTTTCGTCAATTAGTTGGCATCCAAAACAAATTTTCACTTGTTTTTCCAATCATTTAAAATCTACTACAATACATTTGTACATGAAATGAAAGGAGGAACGAAGTGATCAACCAAGTCATATTAGTAGGCAGACTAACGAAAGACCCGGAAATTCGCTATACAGCAGACGGAGCTCCAGTTGCAAACATCACCCTTGCTGTAAGTCGACAATTTCGCAATGCTGCTGGAGAAATTGATACAGATTTCGTGAATTGCTCTGTTTGGAGACGATCAGCAGAAAATACAGCAAATTATTGTCGAAAAGGTTCAATTGTAGGCGTAACAGGAAGAATTCAGACGAGAAGCTATGAAAATGCAGAACGAACTCGAGTTTATGTTACTGAAGTTGTTGCTGATTCCGTTCGCTTTATGAGTGGAAAACCACGTGAACTAGTTGAACAAGAAAGTTAAAATTCATCTTTTTCTGCATAAGAAAAAATCAATGGTATCCCCTTAACTCCTCAAATCTAAAGGCTGGTTGCTCATATCAACCAGAGTAATCAGCCGATTTTTTATGGATGAGACATGATTTTTTTCCTCTATTTTCTTCTTAGCTGCCATTTCAGCGGACTTATCAAAGATTATGAACAATTTATCTTCGATTTACCGAATTTATCTTCGAAAACAGACCATTTATCTTCGATTATTCACATTTATCGACTATTAGACAAATTTCGAGTTTTTTCTACATATTCATTATATTAAAAATGAAAGAATTAAGAATAGGTACATAACTCTGATCGTCTATTACAATTATAAGTTTCAAGACTATGAGAAAATTAACAATTTCACTTCGATGAAAATATTTATAAAAAAGACTTGAAATTTTGAATTCGTTTTCATATTATATTACTAAAGGTAGTAACTTTTATTTAAAGGTCACTACGTTACAATGAAAAAGAAAACATAACGATAAATTTAAAGGAGATGTATTATTTATGAAATATTTTTTAGATAGTGCAATTATTAGTGAAATTCGTTACGCCTATGAAAATTGGGCAATTGATGGGTTAACAACAAATCCTAAGCACATTATGAATAGTGGGAAACCATTCTTAACGGTTGTAGATGAATTAGCTAGTGAATTTAGAGGTGTTGAAAACTTCCCAGTTTCTGTTGAAATCAATCCTCATCTAAATGATGCAAAAGAGATGGTGACTGAAGGGAAAAAAATTGCATCTCTTTCATCAAATTTTGTCATTAAAATTCCATGTACAGAATCAGGCTTAATTGCTGCTAAGGAATTGAAAAAGGAAGGAATTCCAACAAATGTTACTTTAGTATTTTCACCGGCTCAAGCGATTCAAACAGCTAGAATTGGAGCTACTTTTGTTTCTCCTTTTGTTGGTTGGAAAGAGAATCATGGAGAAGATACAGGACAATATATCCAAGATATTGCAAGCATTTATAAAACATATGGCTATGAAACTGAGATTATCGTTGCTGCATTAAGAAATGGGAAACAAATTGTTGATGCTGCTAAAGCAGGAGCAGATATTGTAACATGTGGATTCGATGTGTATAAAAATAGTTTCGATCATGCATATACCGATTATGGTTTAAATATTTTCCGTAATGCATGGGACAATACAGCAAAAGAAGAATCGGTTTTAAAATAAAAACTAGTAAGGGGCCCTGTAAGAATGAGGGCCCTTTATAAAAAAGGAGAAATCATCCTTGTCAAACTATGAACTAGTAAAAAAGAAAAATCCTCATTTAAACTTTTATCATATAAAGGATAGTCAGTTCAGAGATTATGGAAAAATTCTAGAAAACTATGAATTTGAGGAATTGAAGGTACAGATGGAAAAAACAGAGATTCCTCAAGATGGCAACATTTATGAAGCATCAGATTCCCAATTAGAGGAAAAAAGATTAATGGAAATAATTGAAACTAGTATTTACGGGAATATGCCTATTCAAATTGGCTATTGTAATGGTAGAAATTCGACATTAAATGGTCTAGAATATCATAAGGGAAGCGAGATTAATATCGCTATTACAGACTTAGTCCTATTATTAGGTAGAGTACAAGATATCGAAAATAACAGTTATAATGCTAGTGATGTATCCGCTTTCTATATTCCGGAGGGCACTGTGATCGAATTGTATGGAACAACACTTCATTTTGCACCTTGTAAGGTGACAGACATTGGGTTTAAGGCAGTTGTCATTTTACCTAAAGGAACGAATCAACCTTTGGTAGGGGAATCTCAAAAAATCACCTCTGAAGATCAACTGTTGTTTATGAAAAATAAGTGGTTAATTGCTCATCCTGAACGTAAGGTTCTTATCGATAAAGGGGCATATCCCGGTATTAAAGGTGAAAATATAGAAGTTTACTATTAATAGGCAAGGGGGTTTATTAAATGGCTGATCAAAATGTATTATTTACATTACTTTCATGTTTATTTTTTATGGTAGTAATGGGAATATGGACATATAAGAAGACTAAAGGTTCAAATTCAACAACAGAAGGTTACTTTTTAGCAGGACGTGGTTTATCAGGTGGCTTTATTGCAGGGGCACTTATTTTAACGAACTTATCTGCTGAACAAATGATTGGTTTAAATGGACAATCCTATGGTGCTAATATGACCAATATGGCTTGGGAAGTTACGGCAATTTTTGCGATTGTAATTATGACATTAATCTTATTACCACGCTACTTGGGAGGCGCGTTTACAACTTTGCCTCAATTTTTGAGAGATCGTTACGATGAAGGTGTTAGAAGATTAGCTGTACTATTATTTATGCTAGGTTATGTCCTAGTTACCATTCCTTCAACATTATATTCTGGTGCTTTAGCTGTAATGAAATTGTTTGATGTGCCCGAATTGTTTGGTATTTCATACACACAATCTATTTGGTTAATGGTTTGGACAATTGGTATTATTGGTGCAGTGTTTGCGATATTCGGAGGAATGAAAGCGATTGCTGTATCTGATACTTTTATTGGAGTTGGTTTATTAGTTGTTTGTACGCTTATTCCAGCAATCGCCTTATTCCAATTAGGCGATGGAAGCGTAGTTGAAGGGTTTAAAACAATTTCAACAAATAGCCCTGAGAAATTGAATGCTGTTGGCTCAAGTACAGATTCAGTACCATTTGCTACGATCTTTACAGGAATGATTTGGGCTAACCTGTTTTATTGGGGTACGAACCAGTATGCTATTCAGCGGACACTTGGAGCTGCTAATCTAGCAGAAGGACAAAAAGGTGTTTTGTATACGGGATTTTTTAAATTATTAGTTCCAATCTTTATGATGATCCCTGGAATTATTGCTTTCCATTTATATGGTGGAGATTTAAATCCTGTCGATCTTGCATTTCCGACTTTAGTAGCAAATATATTACCATGGTATTTGCAAGGCTTTTTCTTAGTCGTACTTCTGGGCGCGGTATTTAGTACATTTAATGCACTGATTAATTCAGCTGCAACAATGTTTGCTTTAGATGTTGTACAGCCATTAAAACCATCCATTTCTGACGAAAAACTACTAAGTTTAAGTAAATGGTTTGGTGCTATATTAGCGATCATAAGTTTCTGTGTGTCACCATTATTAATGTATGCACCAGATGGTTTATGGGAATTAATTCGTCGTTTTACCGGATTCTTTAATATTCCAGTTATTGCTGTTGTATTAATTGGAATCTTTGCTAAGAGAGTTCCGCCGATAGCTGCAAAAGTAGCAATTGTCTTCCATGTCATTGTGTATTACATGCTTGTATGGGGAACGAATCATTTATTTGGATTCAAAGTAGAAATTAACTTTATTCATATTTATGCAATTCTGTTTTTCACAGAAGTAGCGATGATGTTGATTATTGGTAAAATTGCGCCTAGAAAAGAAGCGTGGAATTTTACTCCAAAGCCAAAGGTAGATATGCAACCTTGGAAATATGCTCTATGTGTTTCAATCATTTTAATTGGGTTAATGTTTAGTTTCTATATTGTTTTCTCACCAATTGGTTTAGCTTATAGTGAAGCAATAGTATCTCCTTATTTCTGGCCAGCTCTGCTTTCATTGGCTGCGGTGACAGCAATATTCGCTTATATTTCTGTGAAGAAATGGAATAAAAAATATAGTAACTATGTGAAAAAACAAATTACACCGGTTGAGGTTGATAAATCAAAATTTTCAGCATGATGGACTAGGAGGATAAAAATGCAAAATACGCTAAAGGAATCAAAATTAGTTTTAAATAAGATCGAATCAGGATTCGAGGTAATTCTTAATCATGTTCTCCTGTTTCGTCATACAAAGGATTACCCTGTTATATTTGTTGGTCGCGGTGAGGAAAAAATTGATATGTACCGAGGGAATTTCGATATTAAGGATTATGTAATCGAACGTATCCCACTTAAATATGCTGAAATAAAGGAATATAACAATGAATATGAAATTGACTTTTCAAGTTTTGATGGCGGAGAAGTATTATTAAATCTCTCTATTAAAATTGAAAATGGTCGTTTGAAAATGGAATATATCAATAAGGATTCAAGTATTAATCGCTTTTGGTTAAGAATTGCAGCAAATCCAGATGAAAAAATTTACGGATGTGGTGAACAGCTATCCTATTTTAATCTACGTGGAAAAAACTTTCCATTGTGGACTTCTGAACCTGGTGTAGGGAGAAATAAAAATACGTATGTTACCTGGCAGGCTGATGTGAAGGACAAAGCAGGTGGAGATTATTACAATACAAATTTCCCGCAGCCAACATATGTATCAAGTCAAAAATATTACTGTCATACTGAAACAACCGCATATGCAGACTTTGATTTCCGTCATCCAGAATTCCATGAATTGCAAGTATGGGAAGTACCTAAATCTTTGGTATTTGAAACAGCAGAAACGTATATTGAGCTTGTTGAAAAAATTTCAAATTTGTTTGGTAGACAGCCAGAATTACCGGAATGGGTATATAATGGTGTCATTTTAGGGATTCAGGGCGGAACTGAGGTTGTAGAGCAGAAGTTAGAAAAAGCTCTTGCTGCAGGCATGAAGGTTTCTGGAGTATGGTGTCAAGATTGGCAAGGGAAACGAATCACTTCATTTGGTAAGCGCTTAATGTGGAACTGGCAATGGAACGAGAATGAGTATCCTGAATTAGATAAAAAGATTCCACTATGGAAAGAAAATGGGATTCGCTTTTTAAGTTATATCAACCCTTATGTAGCAATCGAAGGCAATTTGTATAAAGTAGCTGAAAAAGAGGGCTATTTGGCACTAAATGACAAAGGTGAAATCTATTTAGTCGATTTTGGCGAGTTTTATTGTGGTGTCGTTGATTTTACAAATGAAGAGGCTTGTGAATGGTATAAACAAGTGATTAAGGAGAACATGATTGACTTTGGTATAGATGGTTGGATGGCGGATTTTGGAGAATACTTGCCAACGGACGTTGTTCTAAAGAATGGTGTAGATGCACGTATTATGCATAATGCATGGCCAACTCTGTGGGCGAAAATAAATTACGAGGCTGTATCTGAAGCTAAGAAACTAGGCGAAGTGGTTTACTTCATGCGTGCTGGATATACAGGAGTACAGAAATATTGTACGATGCTTTGGGGTGGTGACCAAAGCGTTGATTGGTCACTTGATGATGGTTTAGCATCTGTTATTCCTGCAGCACTTTCTTCAGGTATGATAGGCTGCGGCTTGCATCACAGTGATATCGGAGGTTACACAAGCTTACATGGAAATAAACGATCAAAAGAATTGTTAATGAGATGGTCGGAAATGGGAGCCTTTACACCGATGATGAGAACACATGAAGGAAATCGTCCTGACGATTGTTTCCAGTACGATGATGACCAGGAGTCATTAGACCATTTAGCAAGAATGACGAATATCTTTGTTACTCTTGCTCCTTATACAAAGTCATTAGTAAAAATGAATTCAGAAAGAGGCATTCCAGTCCAACGTCCACTGTTTATGCATTATGAAAATGACGAAATAGCATATGACCTTAAATATCAATATTTATATGGTGAGGATGTATTAGTAGCACCTGTACATCAAGAAAACCAGAGTGAGTGGGAGGTTTACTTGCCAGAAGATACATGGGTACATCTATGGAGCGGGCGAGAATACCAAGGAGGATATGTAACTGTTGAAGCACCAATAGGTTATCCACCTGTATTTTATCGGAAAGAGTCTAAATGGAAAGAGTTATTCTTAAAATTATCTGACATCTAATCGAGATAACATTTTAGAAGGTTGTTGAAGTTTTCAACAGCCTTTTTTTAAATTCAGCATAGAGAAAGATCAGTTTGGTTTTAAGCTTGAATCATGGAAAGATAGTAATGTATGTTATAATAGTTATGATGAAAGTTAAGAAATAGTAGCTGGATAAAAAAGACTATGAGTAGAAACATCAATATAAATTGTTGTTAATTAAGAAAGTTAGAAGATTGTAAAAGAAAGCGAAGGGAGAAATAAAATTGGCAAGTATGGTTGATCCTCATAAGAATATTTCCTTATATCTTCAAGTAAAAGATATTCTTGTTAAACGAATTCAAGAAAAGGTATGGGCTCCTAATACGTTAATTCCTACCGAACAAGAATTAATGGAAGAATTTAATGTAAGTCGTACAACTTTACGTCAGGCTATTTCTATCCTCGTGCAAGATGGACTATTAGAGAAAAGGCAAGGAAAAGGGACGATTGTAAAGTCACAACTACTTACGGGGAATGGAAGACTAAAGGGCTTTGCTGAAGAGGCAACTGATAAAGGGTTGACTCCTAATTCTAAGCTACTGCGAGTCGAATTTAAAAATGATTTATATCATGAAAAATCCATGCTAAATATTCCAGAAGATGAGGAGGTCTTAGTAATTGAGCGTATTCGATTTGCTGACCATGTACCAATTGCGATTGAACGTACATGCTGGCCTGCTCATATTGGAAAGCTATTTAAAGATCAGGACTTAGATAGCGCAAAGTTTTATGAAATCCTGGAAAATAACGACATCATTTTGAAACGTGCACAAGAAAAGATCTCCGCTATTAATGCAACATTATTTGAGGCGGATTTATTAGGAATACGTGGTGGAGAAGCCATGTTAGAAAGAGAAAGATTAAGTTTTGGACTGGATGATAAACCAATTGAATTTTCTACAATGAAGTTTCGTAGTGATAAGTACCATTATAATATTGAACTTACTAGATAAATAAGAATACACCTATTATTCTAACGATTGGACAGTGATTTAGATCATTGTCCTTTTCTAATTGATATAGTTGTATATGACGTTTCGTCTAGGTCTACAAGGTACACGATTAATAAAATACATATATTGATCTAGGTGATGATGAAGAGTTTTTAAGAAAATTGAAGAAAACACTTGAAATATTGTAGACGGTTTCATATTATAGTATTAAAGATACCTACTTTATCATTAAAGGTAACTACGTTTTATGCTTGAAGTGTATGTTTAAACAAGCTTGTCTGATTTAGAACTTCAACTTGCATTTTTTAAAAAAGCTAGAATGATAATGAATTTGCAATTATGTATTTTTTTACACCTAAAGGTAACTATGTTTATATTTTTGTAATGATGAATAGTTAGTGAGTGTAGGTAGAATGAGTAGAGGAGAAAACGTCATGACAAATACAGTAATCTTATATCTTCCAATTGGAAGAAAAACATTTGATCTTGAAGCAGGAGAAATGTATCGTGATCAAAGCATGAAATGGCTTCAAGAAAGTGGCCATACAATTGTAGCCCCGAATGAAATTCTTACTTCTGTAGAGGAACTTGATCAATTTTTAGCATCAGTATCCATTGAAGTAGACACCGTTTTGTATCAAAGCGTAACATTTGCAGATGGCGAATTCATGGTTAAGGCACTAGAGTATTTTAAGGTACCAGTTATTGTCTGGTCAGTTCGAGAACCAAGTGTCGGTGGTCGTTTACGATTAAATTCGTTGACAGGTGGCAATAGCACAAGCAATGTCCTGCGTAATCATCGTCACCCATTTGCATTCGTATTTGGAAATCCAGATGAAGAGAAGTTGCAAAAGGAATTGCTTCAGAAATTCGGTGTCATGAAAGTATATAAATCTTTGAATCAATTAAAAATTGGGGTTGTTGGGGAGTATCCGCCTGGATTCTTCTTTTCAGATGCCAATGAAGGTGAACTTAAAGAAGTCCTAGGTGTAACACTTCATAAGATGGACCTTCAAGAGGCATTTAAAAAGTGTGTAGAACTTCCAGAAGCAGAATGGATTGGAGAAATTGATCGGGCAGAAGAACAAGTAATTGGCTTGAATCGAGAGGATGAGACAGTCAAGAGATTCGCACAGTTCTCAACATACGTTAAAAAGCAGATTAAGGAAGAAGAGATTAAATCAATCGCTATGAGATGTTGGCCGGACTTTTTCAACGAGTTAGGGGCAGCACCGTGTTCGGTATTGTCACAGTTTACGGAGGATGGAATGGTTTCTTCATGTGAATCAGATATACACGGATCAATTTCTATGTATATTTTACGAGAGTTAACTGGAGGAAGTGCTCCATATTTAGGAGACTTGGTCCATGTAAATGAAGAAAAAAACTCAGTTGTATTTTGGCATTGTGGGGCTGGAGCCTACTCTCTTGCTCATCCATCTACAGGAGCAACAGCTGGTCTACATCCAAACCGTAAAATGGGATTTGCAATGGATTTCGGTTTAAAAGCTGGGGAAGTGACCATTTTCCGGGTAAGTCATACACCAGATGGATATCGACTACTTGTCATGAAAGGCGATGCACTTGATGTGGAACAACCCTTTAGCGGAACCTCTGTTGAAGTAGCAATAACAACAGACGTTACAAGTACGCTTTATGACCTTATGAATTCTGGATATGAGCCACACTTTGCTTTAGTGTATGGTGACGTAACCAATCAGCTTATTGAACTTGGTAGATTACTTAACATTGAAACGAATGTTTTTGTCTAAGAAGTATGGTTTTTACTTCCACACTTAATGACTAGAATTTTTTATTGTTGAAGGGAGTTTTTAATAAGTGGGGAGTAGTTTTGAGCCTACTAAAAATAGTTCACTTTATATACAGGTTAAAGACTCAATTATCAAAAGGATTCAGGAAAAGGAATGGTCACCTCATTCAATGATTCCGACTGAAAATGAGTTGATGGTCGAGTTTAATGTGAGCCGAACAACAATACGACAAGCAGTCTCTATCCTTGTCCAAGAAGGAGTCCTTGAGAAGAAACAGGGGAAGGGGACAATCGTAAAGCCTAGAGTTTTTGTAGGGACCTTAGGTAAGTTAAAAGGATTTGCTGAAGAAGCTTTAGAGAACGGGATTATCCCAAGCTCTAAATTGCTGTTAGTTAAAACGAGTAAAGATTTAAACTATGAAAAGTCAGTGCTTAAGGTGCCGGCAGAAGAAGAAATCGTTGTCATTGAACGTCTGCGTTTTGCTAATCAAACACCGATTGCAATAGAGCGCTCATGTTGGCCTTATGACATTGGAAAATTGTTAATTGATCAGGATTTAAATGGCGCAAACTATTATGAAATATTGGAAGAGAATCATATTATTTTGACGCATGCCTTAGAGAAAATCACTTCGATTAATGCCACGTTATTTGAGGCTGATTTGCTTGGTATCCGAGGTGGTCAAGCGCTGTTAGAAATGCAAAAACTTAGTTTTGGAAGTGAAAATAGGCTAATAGAATTTACAACGACAAAATTCTGTAGTGATAAATATCAATACAATATTGAATTGGTGAGATAAGAATGCTGAAAAAATATAAAGGAGTGGGAACTATGACAACACTAACGACTGGTAAACAATATGGATTATTTATAAATGGAAAATGGGAACAAACGGCAGAAATGATGGAGGTATTAAATAAATATAATCAAGAGGTAACAGCTCATATTTCAGTTGCAGAAAAGGAACATGTGGATGCTGCAGTACAAGGTGCAAAAGAAGCAGTAAAAGCTCCATTTTCACCGTATGCACGCTATGAAGTATTAATGAAAGCAGCGCAATTATTAGTCGAACGCTGCGAGGAATTTGCTCAAGTACTTGCTTTAGAAGTGGGGAAACCAATTCGCGAGTCTCGAGGGGAAATTGAGCGTGCTGCTCAAACATTAGTAATTTCAGCTGAAGAAGCTAAACGTATTCATGGCGAAGGGATTCCAGTAGAGGCAGCACCAGGTTCTGAAAATCGAATGGCTTTTACAGTTCGTGTACCTGTTGGAGTGATTGCTGCTATCACACCATTTAATGTACCAGTTAACCTAGTTTGTCATAAAATTGGTCCTGCCTTAGCAGCTGGAAACAGCGTTGTATTAAAGCCTGCAGAAGTAACACCAATTTGTGCGCTGATGTTAGCGGAATTAATGGAAGAAGCAGGTCTTCCAAAAGGTCGTCTTCAAGTATTAACAGGGGGCGGTGCTGAAATCGGTGAATGGCTGTTAGAAAACAAGGATGTAAATATGTTTACGTTTACTGGAAGTCCTCGTGTTGGTGAATATATTCGCTCGAAGGCAGGATTACGTAAAGTGGCATTGGAACTAGGAAACAACTCAGCAACAATAGTCCATAATGATGCAAATTTAGAGCAGGCTGCATCTTTGATCGCACAAAAAAGCTTCAATAATGCCGGTCAGGTTTGTATATCTGTGCAGCGTGTTTACGTTCAAGAAGACATTTTTGCCTCATTTATTGCTTTATTAAAGCAAAAAACTGAAAAACTTGTCGTAGGTGATCCGTCAGATGAATCAACTGACATTGGTCCTATGATTCGTATCGGTGAGGCTGAGCGTGTTGAAAGCTGGGTAAATGAGGCAGTTGAGCAAGGTGCCACAATTGCATTAGGCGGAAAGCGTAATGGTGCACTATATGAACCTACTATTCTTACACATGTAAATGACGATATGAAAGTGTGTCGCCAAGAAGTATTTGGTCCAGTTGTTTCAGTTGCTACCTATAAAGAAAAAGATGAAGTTATAGCCAAAGTAAATGATTCAGATTATGGCTTACAAGCTGGTCTTTTCACAAATGATTTACAATTTGCAATGAAAGCTTCTCGTGAAATTGAGGTTGGCGGACTAATTGTAAATGACGCATCTGCATATCGTGTTGATCACATGCCTTATGGTGGAGTGAAAAACAGTGGTAATGGTAAGGAAGGACCGAAATACGCAATTGAGGAAATGACGGAAGAGCGTATTATCGTATTAAATTTATAATCATATTTTTATTATTAAAGGAATGAAGGTGAATAGAGTGGACTTTTTCCTAATCCTTATTCCGATTTTTGGTATATTTGCGCTCGGTTTTATTGGTCAAAAAAAAATAGGGTTCGATACGAAAACAATTTCGACAATGGCTCTTTATTTAATGTCACCTGTTTTAGTATTTAGAACCTTTTATACAACGAAATTCGAACTAACTTACTTATATATGACACTCTATACATTTGCGCTGTGTTTTTCTCTCATTATAGTTGTCTATTTGATTGCATTTATACGAAAGTATTCAGTTAAAGAAACGTGTGGAATGATATTAGCCTCCTCCTTTATGAATAATGGTAATTACGGAACCCCCGTAGTGTTATTGCTGTTTGGAGCGGCAGGTCTAGATTATGCAATCGTTTTAATGGTCATTCAACAGCTCGTTATGTGTACAGTAGGTGTTTATTACGCAGCAAAAGGCAGTCCAGAAGGAGAAGGAATTCGCTCTGCTATTCGGGCGGTTCAACGTATGCCGATGGTTTATGGAGCAATTTTGGGATTAATTCTCCAAGTTATGCATATTAGTTTGGGGAATTCAATTTTACAAGCGGTTGACATGGTTGCCGATGCAGCTATTCCAACGGTAATGATTGTACTCGGAATGCAACTTGCTAAAATTTCAGTGAAAAAATTAGAGAGAGAAAAGGTTTCACTCTCTCTTATTACAAAGTTAGCAATTTCACCAGCAATTGCCTATTTATTTACTTTGTTCCTTCCTGTTGACGTAATGGTAAAGCAAATAATGATAATAATGGCAGCAATGCCGACAGCAGCGAATACGACTATGTATGCCCTACAGTTTAATACAGAACCAGAATTTGTCTCAAGTGCAACGTTGATTAGCACATCCCTAAGTCTAGCTACTTTACCTGTTATTTTTCTGATCGTTCTTTGATGTAGTCTTAACTTAAGTACCTGTTCATCTTAAAAGGCTTTCTCCCTTGATATGAATTACTTTTAACATCATTATGTTTTAGCTGGGACATTTAGGAATAAAAACAAAGGGGTGAATACAATGCCTAAGTTATTAAAATTAATGATTTTCTGGGTAATAATATTTCCAGTTACGATAACAGGTGCTGCAGTTTTAGCTGAACTACTCTTTGGAGAGAAGTTTGAGTTTGTACATTATGTACCAATATTTTTAGGCTGGGCTCTAACGGGGATGCTCGTAGGATTGATCATATATATAATTCAAAAGCGAAATTTGATTCGACAATAGCTAATTGTGTTTAATATCCTCATTATAAATAAACAAATGAAAACCGCTTGATGGCCAAAGCGGTTTTCATTTGTCTATATTTAAGTATAATAATTTCGCAATCAAACTGCTGCTCTACTTCGAAACCTTCTTTTCAATTAGCTTAACAAGCTTCTCCCACTGCGGGGCTTTTTTTTCCTCTATTTTCTTTGCCTTTTTCTGCTTAGCTGCCATTTCAAGAACCCCTTTTAAAGAACAAACTGATTTATCAACGATTATGAACAATTTATCTTCGATTTATCGAATTTATCTTCGAAAACAGACCATTTATCTTCGATTATTCACATTTATCGACTATTAGACAAATTTCGAGTTCCCCCGACAAGACTAAATCGATAATGTAAAGAGCTCTTCAAGTTCATCTGCCGAAAGCTCAGTGATCCAATTTTCACTTTGGATAATTTCATCGTTTAATGACTGCTTCTTTTCTAGCATCTCATCAATTTTTTCTTCAATTGTCCCAGTTGTGATGAGCTTATGGACGTGGACAAATCGGTCTTGACCAATGCGATAAGCCCGGTCTGTTGCTTGGTTTTCAACGGCTGGATTCCACCAGCGATCATAATGGATGACATGATTAGCGGCCGTTAAGTTTAATCCGGTTCCGCCAGCCTTTAATGAAAGAATTAAGAATGGGTACTCCTTATTTTGAAAGGATTCAACCATACGATCACGTTCAGCCTTCATCACACTCCCATTTAAAAATAACACCTTTTCCCCAAATTCCTTTTCAAGTAAGCTTTTCATCATTTCACCCATGCCAATGTATTGCGTGAAAATAAGACAGCTTTCCTGCTGCTCACGAATATTTGTTGTTAATTCAACAAGCTTCTCAATCTTATGGGAACGTGTAACAAGCTGCTTAGGCTGCTGCTCTTTTAAATATAATGCAGGGTGATTACAAATTTGCTTTAGCTTTCCTAGCATTTTTAAAATTAATGCCTTTCGCTGCATCCCTGCAAGTGATGTTACTTGTTCAAATGTATCTTTAACAAGCTGCTCGTAAAGTGAGGCCTGTTCGATCGATAATGGGATATATTCCTTTTGCTCCTGCTTCTCAGGGAGATTTAATGCAACTTGTTCATCACGTTTCGTTCTTCTAAGCAAAAATGGTTTAATATAGCGCTGCAGCTGTTCAATTTGTTCAACATTACGTTCCTTTTCAATCGGCAATACGTAACGCTTATGAAAGCTGTGCAAACTTCCTAAATAACCGCGATTTAGAAAATCATAAATCGACCAAAGCTCAGTTAAGCGATTTTCCATAGGTGTACCAGTTAATGCAATATGATGCTGACCACGCAGCTTTCGAATCGCTCGTGATTGCTTTGTATGAGCATTTTTAATATTTTGTGCTTCATCTAGACAAATCGTACTCCATGCAATTTCTGAAATTTCCTCATAATCAGCATGTGACAATCCGTACGATGTTAACACAACATCCGCGTCCTTGATCGACGGATTAAACTTTTCTCCCTTGGCACGATTTGCTCCATAATGAAGCTTCACGCGTAGATGTGGAGCAAACTTCTCAAATTCCTTCTGCCAGTTTCCGAGCACAGATGTTGGCGCAATGATGAGTGCAGGTTGTTCAGGCTGTTCTTTTTCTAATACATATGAAAAATACGCAATCATTTGAATCGTTTTTCCAAGACCCATATCATCTGCTAAACAAGCTCCAAAGGAAACACTTCGTAAAAATAACAGCCAATCAACACCGTTTTGCTGATAGGGACGTAATGTACCAAGGAATTCGTCAGGAATCGCATGTGTAGGCAGCTCACTCGTATCTGTAAGCTTTTTAAGCATGCCCCTCATTTGCTGATTTAGCTCAATTTGAATATTGGCAAAGGCACGTGTATCAAGGACTTCATCGTCATCAGCATCTACATCCTTTGCATTTAGCTCCTGATGTAAAATATCTGAAAGATGCATACCTTCCCGGTCAGCCTTTTTCAAAATTGCCTGGACCTGCTTAATAAATGCGGGATCAAGCTTAATCCATTGCCCTCTGAAATTAACAAGGCGTCGCTGCTGTGAAACAAGTGCTAGAAATTCCTCTTCACTCATTTCCACACCATTTGTTGCAAAGCGCCAATTAAAATCAATCAGTGAATTCATCCCAACAAAGGACTGTCCACGTGGAGAGGACGAGACCTTTGCTTTAAGCATAAGCTGAGATTCCTTAACAACCTGCCACCATGATGGAAGCAAGATTTCCACTCCCATATTAATGAGTGTTTCACTTGCATCTGTTAAAAACAACCACGCCTCATCCTCAGTAACAAATGTTGTCCCTGTTTGAAAGCTTAACCATGGAACAACCTCGGAAAAGCGCTCTTGCTCACGCTCAATTTTGTGTTGATATGGACGCCATTTTTTCGGGAGCTCACCTTGAAAGTGGACAATTTCATCCTCATTCGTCTTACTGCGAAGAAGGATTTCAAGCTGCCACTCATCACCATCTAATTCTGGTTCATTTAACCGAAGGCCAACAGTAAACGGTGTATCATCAATATGCCAGCCAATTTTCTCGAGGAAATCCGTCTCATCGATAAAATGCCCTTGGAAGGTTGTTAAGACAGGGTAGGCATTGACAATATCAGACCAGGCGTCATGTAGAACACGATCGTTGTTAATTAAGTCGGTAAGCGCAGCAGAGAACCACTCTAACGAGAAGCCTTCTAATTCGTTTTCAGTATCCTTAAAGCGTGTCACACCTTGCTTCCAGCCTGAAAAATCAGGAGCATATTGACCATTTGCAATCAGCTCATAGATGGTGTGTGCCTCATTCGCTAGTTTTTCTGCATCCTCTGACAACTTTATTGTCGCAAGCGAATTATACGTTTCTTTTCCAAGCAGCTCGACCATCATCCATGGTGACAGCTGCACCGCGGGCATCCCGATATAGCTAATGTCTTCCAAATTTGTTCCATAAAAGGAGGACTCATGCCAGGTGAAAAGGTAGCGGGTAAATTCAGCAATTTCTAATGGGCTGTCATCATGCTCTGACGTACAATACACATAAAAATGATAGTCCTCAATTTGCTCCGCATGAATGACAATGTTAACCGTATTAATCATGAATTAGCTTCCCCTTCTTAAGTTCTTCTTTAAAGGCACGAAGACGCTTATGCTCCTCTGAAAGATGCTGGATATAATTTTCCCACGCTTCTTCCTTTTTTAACTTTTTATATTGGGATTTAATGCGTTTTAAGTAACGTACAGCCATTTTATAGTTTTCCCTTGTTTTCATGCCAATTTCATCCTGAACTGATTTCACATAAAGCGGCAAAAGTACACCTGGTTCACTTTTTTCAATGTCCTTTAAAACATAGGAATCCATTTCATTCAACGAAAACCCTAATAAGGTTTGGAGCTCAATCCATGTTTTATACTGCTCTTTATCAAGCAGAAAATCATGATACTCGGCATAGCTAAATGGAAGCATTTTACGACAAGCCTTTTCAAAAAGCGGATCATCCTTTGTTGCGTTTCCATACTGCTTAATTAATTGCAGCATATAGCGAATCGTTTGTCGTTTTTCCTCAAAGGGCAGTGAACTATTTATATATTCTGTCGAACTGTTCATCATGTAAGAAACCCAACCTGAAAGGCGCTTCCAATTCTTCTTTTTCAAAATATCCTCAATCCAGTTAAATGTAAATGGCAATGCAGCTGGAGTCAGTTTACCCAAATTGGTGAAAATCTGCTCATCACGGGATTGAAGAAAATCCATATGCATCAACGCCGTTTCCATTTCTACTGCAAAATCTGATCTCAGTTTTTGCTCTTGTTCAAGACGCTCCTCAAGCCACTCTCGCTCAATCGAAATAAACTTATCACGTCTTAATAACTCAATCCAAAGCAATTGATAAAGATTGCCCCGTTCATACTGGTAGTGCTTGCTCGTATAAAGAAGCTCCCTAAAACGCTCAACACTATCAACCAAAAGTGGATCAAGCGCAAATGGCAATGCGTAACGCTTCATCTCACGGATCGCTATTTGAACATTATCGATCAGCTGATCAATAAATGGATAAATAATATGTTGTAACATATAGTCAGTTGGCTTCGTCTCATTAATAAGATGCAATATTTTTAAAAACACAGTCACCGATGCTTGCACAATAAAAAATTGCTTCATCTCAGGAGACTTAGGTGCCTTTTTTTTAATAGAAGAATAATACAGATGAAAAAGACTCTGAAAAAGCTGGTGATTTGAAGGAACCTGCTCATACCATTCATCATACTCACGATCAAAAAACGCAATCCAGCTTGCTAAGGATGAATCTTCATAATCTTTTTCCGGTTTAAAAAACGAGCTAGCCTTCCGAACATGCTTTAGTACATCATCGACCGGTTTATCCTCTTTCCATAGGTCAACAAACGTTCCGACGCGGTCAACGCTTGCATATACATAAAGGAAAGTAGCTATCCGGTGCCTGCAAATAGTAGGTGAAGGACACGTACAAGTACTCATTACAAAATCGTCTAAATCTAGCTCAACTTGAACACTTGTAACATCCTGAACCCTTGCCGAAACAGTATGACTAGTTGTGCTTACATTATAAATACTGCCTTGTCGAAATAAGATGAGTCCTTTTTTAATTAAATTCCGATCATCCTCATCCTTATGAGAAAGCAATTGTTTAATTTGTTCACCGGCACCAAGCACAAGCTCTTTACTAAGTTCACGACCAAGCATATACAATGAACCCCTTTCATATGAAAAGCTAAAGGCCTAACTTAAACATCTCGGACTTACACGAGAGGCTAGACGCTAGAGCTAGAAATAAATCTATGTACAAAGAATGTAAACTGTTCTTCAAATAAAAAACCTAATTCTTCTATTATAACTCATAATGATTTGTTCAAAAAGGTTTAGGGCGAGATTAAACAGGGGACATAAGAAAAGTGGAAGCGCCTTGTTCAGCCTCGGGCAATAAGACGCTTTTGAATAGAAGGTGTTTTTTACCTTCAATTCAAAAGTGGCTTATGACCTCGAGGGGCTAGGCGCTGGAGCTGGACAGAAAAAAGAGGCTACAATCGAATTGTTTGTTCGTGAGAAGAAGTTAAGTTAATGATGAGTGAAAATCGCACAAAACAACACACTAAATTTTACAGTAGTAGGTATATCCTAAAAATGGCATGATCAAGATTTATTATTTCTTTGCAAGTTTTTTTGTTTGCAAGTATAATAGTCCCATATTGTCTGAAATTGTAAAAAAAGAAAGGGATTTGTAAAAATGAAAGATAGTCAGCTAAAACAAGAAGAGCTGCTGCAAATTCTGTTACGCGCTCACGATAAAGGCGAAAAAACAAACGATATTACAACCAACGAATTATTAGAGGATCTAATCTCTCAAATAAAAAAAGTATACGCATCATAAAAATGCGAGCACCCTGGGTGCTCGCATTTTTTGGCTTTATTTGGGGACAGTCCCCCACTGCGTTAAAGTGGTAAATGGGGGACAGTCCCCCACAACATTAAAGCGGTAAAGTAGGGACAGTCCCCCACAACGTTAAAGCGCTAAAGAAAACTTCTTTATTCTACAACTAAACCTATCAAAAAAATCAGGCTTAAACTAAAATACCATTTTCATTCACATCTTTCTGCCAACCTGTTTATACTATACTACGGTTCAAAAAAATAGATTTAATGAATCGGACCAAAATCTATAAAAACAAGGAGGAATGCACAATTGCAAGTAAAAGATTTATTCGATTTATCAAATAAAACAGCAATTGTTACAGGTGGAGGTAGAGGCTTAGGTGAAATTATGGCCCACGCTCTTGCTGAAGCTGGTGCAAATGTTGTTGTTTGTTCACGTGACCTAAAGGCATGTGAAGCTGTAAGTGATGCCTTAGTAAAAAAAGGTGTTTACTCGCTAGCATATGAGTGTGATGTAACGGTAAAAGAAGATATCGAACATGTAGTAGATGAAACAGTGAAGCACTTTGGAACAATTGATATTCTAATCAACAATAGCGGTACATCATGGATCTCACCAATTCTCGACATGCCAGCAGACAAATGGGACAAAGTCATGGCTGTTAACGTCAAAGGTGTTTTTTTATTTTCACAAGCAGTAGCAAAAGTAATGACAAAACAAAAATCAGGAAAAATCATCAACATTGCCTCGGTATCAGGCTTTGGAGGCACACTAGAATCCTTCATGAACACAACCGCCTATAACACAAGCAAAGGCGCAGTCATGACATTCACAAAAGACTTAGCCGTAAAACTAGCACCCCACAACATTCAAGTCAACGCAATCGCCCCAGGCTTCTTCCCAACAAAACTATCAAAACCCGTACTCGACCACTTCAGCGAACCCGTCCTAGCTCGCACACCAGCAGGCAGAATCGGCGAAGAAAACGACATCAAAGGCGCCACACTATTCCTCGCCTCCCAAGCATCCAACTATATCATCGGCCATACTCTAGTAATTGATGGTGGAATGACAGCACTAGCTTAGAGAGGACGCATGGAGGGGACGCACATAGCAGGGGACAGTCCCCAAAAAGCTGCTGTATTGTGCATTGTGGAGAGTCCTCTAGCGTTAGGGGGACTGTCCCCAACGCAACAATCTCTCGACGCAATCAAGGATTCTATAGAAATAAGGAGTGGATAATACATTATTGGGGACAGTCCCCAATAAAAGTCCCCCAATCCAAAAAGGAGTGATCAACCAACATGTCAAACGATAAGGCAAACGAATTTTATAAAGATTTAAAGAAGCTTGCTCAAGGAGGAGAATCACTGCTGAATGAATTCATTCAAAAGTGGCTAAATCAAGAAGAACTAACTCGTCTGGTAGGGAATAACTCAAACATGACAGGCGAAATCATAAAACGACTTCAGAAATATCAAGACCTCGTAACAACGGCACTAAAAATCCCAACAAAAGATGACATCGCAAATGTTGCAAAGCTTGTTCTCCAATCAGAAGATAAACTAGAACTAATAGAAGAGCAATTTCAAAAGCTTCAAAATTCCTTAGGAAATAATTGTGCAGAAAAGGCGCAGGTTCTAGCGGATACATTAGACAAATTAAACGAAAAAGTAGAGTGTCTCTCACATCGCTTAAGAGAAATAGAGCCTGAAAAAGAAAGACACACTAAAAAATCCTCAAGCTCAAAAGAGGAAAAACTAGCATTCCTAAAAGAACAGTTACACATTAAATTAAACGAAAGCACATCAAAAATGGTAGAAAATGTCCTAAATCAAGAATCTCCACTTACAGCATTAAAGCGGAGATTGAAAAACCGTGGCTAACCACGATAATTACAAAATAGAACTAGAAGAAGCAAAACGATGGAAAGGCTTTTTAAGCCAATGGGATGATCAAAAGCCTAAAGTAGGGCAAACACCGAAAGAAGCAATTTGGAGAAAAAACAAAGCCACACTCTGGCACTATCCCTCACCCAATAAACAATTTAAAACACCGCTTTACCTTATCTACTCTCTCATAAACGAACCATACATCCTTGACCTCGGTCCAAACATGAGCATGATTGAAGCATTTGGAAAAGAAGGCTATGAAGTATACCTAATAGATTTTGGCATACCAGGCTATGAAGATAAAGATATGACATTAGATGACTACTTCACACGCTATATCCAGCCCGGGGCAAAACGAGCATTATCCCATTCAAAAGCAGAAGCCCTCACAGTCATGGGCTTTTGCTTAGGCGGAACCTTAGCCGCGATCTACGCGGCAATTGCTGATGAACCGATTAAAAACCTTATTCTTCTAACAACACCAGTTGATTTTAGTAATGTGCCTGTCCTTGATAAATGGGCAGAGGCCCTCAAGGACGGCTCTTTAGACCTTGAACCTGCAATAGACGCATTAGGCCTCATACCAGCCTCAGCCATATGGGCAGGAATGCGCCTCGTGACCTCTCCAATCTATTTCAGCCCGCAGGCATCATTACTGCAAAATAGCTATGATGACAACTTTGTAGAACGCTGGCGTCGCTTCAATATGTGGGCAGAGGGGCACATCCCATTACCAGGTGCAACACTTAAGCAACTATTAAACGACCTAGGAAAAGAAAACAAGCTAATAAACAACAAACTCAAGATTAACAACAAACACGCCTCACTCAAAAACATTAAAGCCAATCTATTATCCATCTCAACAACCTATGACCGACTCGTACCAGAAGAACAAATCAAACCAATCATGAAACACGTAACAAGCAAGGACAAAACCCACCTAAGCATAGAAGGTGGGCACGCCTCAATCGCCCTCACTGGAAAAATCCCAGACTATCTTTCAAATTGGTTAAAAGAAAGGTCCTAGGATTAATTGGGGACAGTCCCCCATCAAGCGGGGACTGTCCCCAACTTTGTGAAAATCTCCACCTTTTTTATTCCAAAAATGGAAAATCACACTTAAAATTTAAAAAACCCTCTCTTAAGGGACAGTCCCCCAAAAAAGGTATGTTTCAATTTATAACGAACTTTACCTAAGAAAGATCATTCCATCAAAAAGAAGAAAGGTGTGTAACAATGGCTAGACAAAATCGAATATGTTTCCCTGGCGCAACCTACCACATAACGGCAAGGGGAAACAATAAAAACACAATATTTCATGACGAAAGAGATTACTTTAAGTATTTGGAATATGTGAAAGAAACCAATAGTAGATACCCCTTCTTGCTTCACTCCTATTGTTTAATGCCCAATCATCTTCACCTCCAAATTGAGACACCACAAGAATCTATCAGTAAAATTATGAAACTTATCCAAATGAGATATGCAATGTACTTTAACAAGAGATACTCTCTAATAGGTCATGTGTTTCAAGATAGGTTTGGTTCAAAACCAATCCTAAACGCATCCTACTTCATGACAGTTAACCGATACATCCATTTAAATCCAGTAAAAGCAAACATCGTTAAAAAACCAGAAGATTATAAATGGAGTAGCTACACTACATACATCACCCCAAATAAAAACCCGCTTGTAACGACCAGCAAAACCCTATCCTACTTTACAAACTCAAATATTCAATTATATAAAGTTTACATCGAAGAAACGAAGGAAGAAATCGAACTTTAATCTGATTGGGGGGACAGTCCCCACATCCATCAAAGGGACAGTCCCCCAAACAACTCCCTCTACCATTTCCCACCAACATCGACTACAATAACTAAAAAACGCTTTCACAACCAAAGGTGGGATAAAATGCACTATTTCCGTCGTTTCCTATACATATCAACCTTTCTAGTATTCTTACTAACTGCTTTTCTAACACTATATTACGGCAAAGAAACGTTTCATTTTGCTGAGGGGACAGTCCCCACTCAAGCATTGGGGACTGTCCCCAACAATACCTACCACTTCGTCCTAATCCCAGAAGAACTCGACAACGACTACTGGCGCTTGGTCGAAGCAGGTGCGCGCGATGCTGCCGAGTATCATAACGTGTACTTAGAATACTTAGGCCCAAAGCAAGCCAACAATGATGAGCACTTAAAAACAATTGACATGGCCATCGCAGGGCTAGTTGATGGTGTGATCACTCAAGGCTTAGGGGGAGAGGCGGAGTTTGAAAAGCTTGTTACAAAGGCAAAAGAAAAGCTCATCCCTGTCGTAACGATTGACACAGATGCGCCAAACAGTGACCGCGCTGTCTACGTGGGCACCGATAATTACTACTCTGGATTTCTCGCCGGCAAAGCGATCATTAATGACACAACTGGCCCACAACAAGTTGCCATCATCACCGGCCGCCTCGATGCTTCACATCAAAAGCTTCGTGTCCAGGGCTTCAAAGATGCGGTAGCAACCGAAAAGCGGATCAAAGTCATCACAGTTGAGGAGTCAAACATTACCGAAATCGGGGCTGTTGAAGCGGCGCATAAAATACTTAAAGCACACCCAGCAATTACCGCCTTCTACGGCACAAGTGCGCTCGATGGTATCGGCATTGCCCAGGTCGTGAAAAGCGTAAAAGCTGAAAATGACCTATACATCATCGGCTTCGACATCCTTCCTGAAACACTTGAATACATAGAAGAAGGAACAATCGAAGCAACAGTTGTCCAATTCCCATATCAAATGGGCTATGAGGCAGTTGAAAAGATGATCGAACTCAACAAAGGAGAGGACCTTGAACCACTCCAGCATACAGATACAAAGGTAATCCATAAAGAGGATCTCCCAATTTCACCTGCAGCAATAGGCGGAGGGCAACAGCCATGACTAGAATTCAAAACAAAATTTTACTATACTTTCTTGCTTTTGTAGTTTTATTTAACGTCGTATCCTATTCGATTTACCTAAGCAGCTCACAAATTGTTTCCGAATATCACGGCAGCTTTGAGCGCTTTTTACTGTTCAACGAAATCACTCAACAATCAACGCAAATCTATGAAAAAATCAATGCCTATGTTGTCGAAAAAGACCAGGTGTTTATCGATGAATATGAAGACATAAAAAAGCGCCTCCAAAAAAACAACGAAAGACTAGCAGAAGATGCGATGACAGGCATTAATAAAGAAGAACTAGAAAAATACCAAAGAATGATTAAAAACCTAATCTTTGAAAGTGACGTCACAATCGCAGCAGTGCGCTTTGGTAACCTTGACCAATACACAACACATGCAAAAGAAGTGCGCAACATCTCGTCATACATACTCGAATCCACTCTCCAGCTCTTAAACCTAGAGCTAGCGGATTATCAAATGTTTTATCAGGAAATGGAGGAGCGCAGACATGCATTCAAATGGTTCACAATAAATTTATTCAGCTCAACCCTGCTTTTTGCGATTTTAGTAGCCGTTTGGTTTTCGCGCGGACTAACAAGGCCACTTCGCAGTTTATCAAAAGCAGCAAAGGAAATCTCAGAAGGCAACTTCGATGGCCCACCGATTAAGGTGAAAACAAATGACGAGGTCAAGGTACTCAGTGATTCCTTTCAACACATGCGTGAAAATATCAAACAACTTATTGACGAAATAAAGGAAAAATCAGAGCTCGATCAATTACTAAAGGAGCTCGAACTGAAGCATCTACAAAACCAAATCAACCCGCATTTCTTATTCAATACGCTGAATACAATCTCAAGAACCGCGTACTTAGAAGATGCAGCTGTTACATCGCGCCTAATTCAATCTGTCTCAACCCTATTACGCTCAAGCCTAGGCGACATCAACAAAACCGTAACCTTAAGAGAAGAAACAAACGTAGTCAAAGAATACTTCTACATCCAACAAACAAGATTTGCAGAACGTATTTCATTTGAAACACGTATTGAAGAAAGCTGCTTAGACGTAAAAATACCAAGCCTAACGCTGCAGCCATTGGTTGAAAACTCCTTCATACATGGAGTCGAGAAACTGGAAGAGGGTGGTGTGATCAGTCTATCAATCTATCACAAGCACGACGAGGTCATAATAGAGGTAGGCGACAATGGAATCGGAATGGATGAGCAAAGAAAACAACAAATCCTATCAAAAGCTCAGACCCATTTACATGAAGAGCATAGCGGGCACTCAACAGGCATCGGTCTGCGCAATGTCATCAAGCGACTAGAGCTAGTATACAAGAAGCCAGACATATTAGAGATTCATTCAGAAAAAAACAAGGGCACAACTATTAAAATCAAACTGCCAAATACAATAGAGGTATAAAGCGAACAAGGGGGATAAGCAATGAACATCATTATTGTCGACGATGAAATCATCGAACGAAAAGCGATGAGGAAATTTATCGAGGAAAGCTTCACACATATCAAAGTGGTGGGTGAAGCAGCAAACGGCAGACTTGCCATCGAACAAGCTAAAATACATAAACCAGACATCATGTTCATGGACATCCACATGCCGGGAATCGATGGTCTTGAAGCCATCAGACAAATTCTTCAAGACCTTCCAAAAACGAAATTCATTATGGTCTCTGCCTATAACTCGTTTGAATACGCAAAAGAAGCGATGAAGCAGGGGGTAAAAGAATACATCTTAAAACCAAGCAACAAACAAGAAACCCTTGAAGCCATAATAAGAGTTGAACAAGAAATCAACCAAGAAAAGCTGCAGCTGAATGAATCTATAAAGCTAGCAAAACAACATATCATCACAGCGATTATTCAAAATGAACAAACAACAGATATCGAAACAATGTATAAAAATTATTTTCAAAACGCATCTATGGCATTTTTTCAAGTTTTCACACAGAGCAAACCAGTACTCATCACAAACCTCCTAAAGGAAAAAGCACCATTCCCATATATCGAAAAGGAACTAGGAGACAAGCATGCGGTACTATTTATTACGGATAAAAAATCAGCGCATCACGTTAAAGCAGATGCGCTCACATTAGCGCGCACAATGAGCCAAGCCCTGCCCACATCAACTACAATCGGCATTGGCAACCCATTTGCCCAGCTAGACAAATTATCAATATCCTATCAGCAAGCATTATTGGCTTCTGCTCAACTAACAAAGGAGGCCAATGTATCCTACGGCTATCCCTTAACAGAGGAAAACGTTGAGGACGGGACATTAATAAAGCTCGAAAAGTCCTTAGTCAATGAAATCCAAGCAGGCAGACTTGAGCAAGCAAACGACTACTTCCATTTATATTACGATTATCTAAGCAAAGAAACAGATGAAAAGAACATGATCCATATTCTCGGAGAATGGGGCATTCGTTTGAAACAGTCATTAGAGAGCCAAGGGATAAAGATACGTGACATCCCGATATTAGAAGCGCAAACAAAGCAGGACTTTCTTAAGCTCATCCGGCAATTTTGTGAAAAAATCACCCTTCAAAAAGAAGGAAACGACTCAATTACTATGGCAAAACACTTTATCCATGCCCATTATCAAGAATCCTTCAGCCTTGAGGATGTGGCCGCCTACGTAGATTTAACACCAACTTATTTTACAAAACTGTTCAAAGAGCAAACAAAGCTAACCTTTATCGACTATGTAACAGCATACCGAATCGAAAAAGCAAAGGAGCTCTTATTGCAAACAAAGCTCAGCTTAAAAGAAATCGCCTATGAAGTTGGCTATAAGGATCCAAATTACTTTAGTCGTGTGTTTAAAAAATGGACAAATCGCACACCAAAGCAATATCGCAAGCCTGATGGTGCAACCACAAAATAATACAGAAATAAATAAAATAGTGCAGAAGTTTTCTAGAAAAAACAATCGCACCGCCCTATATAATGGGTTAGGTAAGCGATTTCAACATAAACAAGGGGGATGCAAGATGAAAAAGAGTTTCCTTTTATCATTATTTTTAATATTTACATTGATCGTATCTGCATGTAGCTCAAATTCGAGCACAGAAGAAAAACCAGAGGGCAACAACGAAGAAGGTGGCGGTGACGCATCCGCACCATTAGATATCTTTAGCTGGTGGACAGGTGCTGGTGAAGAAGACGGGTTAAAAGCATTATTGGCATTGTTTGAAGAGGAGTACCCAGATGTACCAATTGAAAACGCAGCCGTAGCTGGTGGAGCAGGGACTAATGCAAAGGCAGTACTCGCAAGCCGTATGCAGGGTGACGATCCTCCGGCAACATTCCAAGTTCACGGTGGTGCCGAGCTTAATGAAGGCTGGGTAGCAGCAGGAAAAATGGAAACGCTTAATGACTTCTATGAAGCGGAAGGCTTAAACGATAAATTCCCACAAGACTTAATTGACATGGTAAGTAAAGATGGCGACATCTACTCTGTACCTGTAAATATTCATCGTGGAAACGTATTATGGTACAACAAAAAAGTATTTGAAGATAATGGCTTAGAAGCACCAACAACTTTTGATGAATTTTTTGAAGTAGCAGACGCATTAAAAGCAAAAGGCATCACACCGTTAGCGCTAGGTGACAAAGAGCCTTGGACAGCAACACATCTATATGAAACAGTGCTTTTAGGAGTACTAGGCAGTGAAGACTACGGCAAGCTTTGGACAGGTGAACTAGCATTTGATGATGCAAAAGTAGTAGAAGCAACAGAAATCTTCAAAAAAATGCTTTCATATATAAACGATGACCACAGCTCACGCAACTGGCAGGATGCTTCGCAATTAGTAGCAAACGGTGAAGCAGCAATGAACGTAATGGGCGACTGGGCAAAAGGCTACCTAGTAAATGACTTAAAACTAGGAGTAAATGAAGACTTTGGCTATGTACCAACACCAGGAACAGAAGGACTATTCATGGTCATTACCGACACATTCGGCCTACCAAAAGGTGTTGACAACCCTGAAGGCGTCAAAAAATTCTTAAGCGTATTAGCATCAGTTGAAGGCCAAGACGCATTCAACCCACTAAAAGGATCTATCCCAGCACGTATTGATGCAGACGTAACAAAATACGACCAATACGGAAAAGACACAATGGTAGACTTCAAAGCAGCAAAACTAGCACCAAGCTTAGCCCACGGATCAGCAGCATCCGAAGGCTTCCTAACAAAAGTAAACCAAAACATCAACATCTTTGTCACACAACAAAACACAGACCAATTCACACAAGAAATGACAACTGCAGCTGCAGAACTTAAATAATTTGAGTAATTTGGGGACAGTCCCCAAATTACGTAAGGGGACTGTCCCCAAAAGCAAAAACCAGCACTCAAAAGCAAACAAAAAAGTGGGGACAGTCCCCACCAACAATAAAACCAGTCCCCACAAGCAATGGAGACAATTTCATCTAAAAAAGAGGGACAGTCCCCACACACCGTTATAGGGACTGTCCCCCAAACCAATATCTCCACCCAAAACACCGCCTCACAAGGAGGAGAACCAATGCAAACAGTCAAACCTTATCCACAACAGAACACGGTTGCATCCCTACCTAGAAAGAAGAAGCTATCAAGTGATCATCTCATGGCCATCGCATTTATCTTGCCATCATTTTTACTTATCCTGATCTTTGTATACGGCTTTATCGGATGGACTGGTTATGTATCATTTAGTAATTGGAACTCACTCGTTCCTGACTTTTCATTCGTAGGCTTAAAAAACTACATCTATTTATTTCAAGATTTCCGTTTCCAAGCCGATTTACGGAACACGATCTTTTTCACAGTCCTATTCATCGGTCTTGTAATCATAAGCGGCATGGGTTTAGCCGTTCTGTTAGATCAAAAAATCAAAGCCGAACCAGTCTTCCGAAACCTGTTCTTCTTCCCAATGGCATTATCATTCGTTGTAACAGGTGTTGTTTGGCAATGGCTTTTAAATCCATCAACAGGTGTAAACTTATTTTTAAACAAACTCGGCTTAAGCCCGAAATGGTACACAGACACAAACATTCTCGCAGGCTTTCAGTGGGGAAAAATAGAATTTGGAATTCCTGCTGCACTCATCGCGGTTGTGATCGCAGCGGTTTGGCAAATGACAGGCTTCTCTCTTGCGATGTATTTAGCGGGCCTACGTGGAATCCCTGACGAGGTAAGGGAAGCGGCACGTATGGATGGGGCATCAGAATTCCTCATCTATCGAAAAATCATTCTCCCATTATTACAACCAATTACAGTAAGTGTTATCATCATTATGGCCCATATTTCCTTGAAAATTTTTGATCTAATCTATGCTATGACAGGCCCAGGAGCAAACTTCGTAACAGACGTCCCAGGTGTCTACATGTTCGAAACAACCTTCCGTGGCAACTATTACGCAAACGGGGCAGCTATTGCGATTATCATGCTCGTATCTGTGGCAATCTTCATCGTGCCATATTTAATCAACAGCAGAAAGGCGGAGGCATAAAATGGTTCTTCAACGAATGAGCAAACCAATCATCTACCTAATTTTAATCGCCATGAGTCTCTTCTTTCTCATGCCTGTTTACGTCATGATCATCACAAGCCTAAAACCGTTTGACGAAGTAACACTAGCAACAATGTGGCAGCTTCCAACCACACTCGACTTCAGTGGTTACTCAGAAGCATTCACAAAACTATCGCCAAACTTAATTAACTCATTTTATCTCGTCATCCCAGCCACATTGTTGTCAGCAATATTAGGCGCGATGAACGGATATGTCCTTGCAAAATGGAAATTTAAAGGTGCAGACGTCTTATTCACGGTCATTTTATTCGGTATGTTCATCCCATACCAAAGCATTCTAATCCCATTAATCCAATTCTTACGTGAAATCGGACTTTACAACACAATCCCAGGATTAGTTTTCGTTCACGTCGTCTACGGCTTACCAATCACAACACTGATGTTCCGTAACTTTTACGCAAATATCCCAGACGAAATGATCGAATCAGCGCAAATCGATGGGGCAGGATTCATCGGAATCTTCCGTCACATCATGATTCCACTCTCGATTACGAGCTTTGTTGTTGTGGCAATTTGGCAATTTACAAATATATGGAACGAATTCCTTTTCGCCGTAACCATTACAACCTCTGACCAACAGCCGATCATGGTTGCCTTACAAAACCTTTCGGGTAGTCAGATTGTCCACTGGAATGTGCAAATGGCTGGTGCATTATTAGCAGCACTGCCGACCTTGCTAGTTTATATTCTACTTGGAAAATACTTTGTAAAAGGGCTGCTAGCAGGTTCTGTAAAAGGATAAAAATAAATAGACAGATCCTTACAAACTAACTGTAAGGGTCTTTTTCGATCCAATACATTTAGAACAGTAGTTACTCTGAAAATTCATTTTTAACGATTAGCGATTAACACCAATAAGTTGTAAAATGATGTAGAAGGAGGTGAAGGAACGATGGAAGAAAGATTAAATAGGATCGAAGAAATGTTAACTTCACTTATAAAAATGGTAGGAAGTATGCGTGAAGAACAGAAATCAATGAGACAAGAGTTAACCTCATTTAAGAAAGAACAGACTTTAATGAGACAAGAACTAACATCATTTAAGGAAGTACAATCCTCAATGAAGGAAGAACAAAAGTCAATGCGAGCCGAAAATGAGCAACGTCATAAGGAAATCATCAGTAGATTTGAATCACTTGAAGCAGATCACGAGTTCACATGGGAAAAGACTGTTCGAAATGAAAGAGAAATTGCAAAAGTAAAAAAGCAATTTGAACTGTGAACGGATCAAAATCCACCAAATCCCTCTATACGCTTCAGATCCAGAGAAAAAACAATTAGTATAACTCCTCAATTAAAAATTTCATTATGAGAAGTAGTCTCCTTACATAAATAGTAGGTTGCTACTTCTTTTTTATATAACAACCCTATTCCCCCTGTTAAAATAGAACTATATCAACAAAAGGCGGTGTATCTATGAGCATAAATAGAAACGATCCTTGTATTTGTGGTAGTGGAAAAAAGTATAAGAAATGCTGTATGAATAATAACGTAGTATCACTGAATCATATTCGTGATGGTGAATTAAATAAACTACAATTTGAATTGTTGGCTTTTGCTAATAACGTGCATGAAAGCTTACTAACTGATGTGTTAGATGATTTTCTAGATGATGAAAATTTACTTGAGGAAGAGGAAGAACTCCTTACATTTTTCCTAACTGTTTGGACAATCTTTTCAATTAGATCTGATCATGGTCAATCGATTTTTAGTCAGTTCATTGAGGAGAAAAAGAGAGAGAATTCATTGCGTAGTTCTACACTCAATCAGCTAGAAGCGTGGGATCAAACAACTGCCTCTCTTTCAATCATAACGGACATCATCGACGATCTCCATCTAGTGGTTGAGGACATCTTTACAAACGAAAAGAAGCAGGTCAAGCTAACTGGAAAAAATGACAATCTCGAAGTGGGTGGATCACTTCTTGGCTTTTTGCTTCCGTATGGTACTGATTTTACTTATTTCACGGAGTACCTTGACTTCGACGCGAATGAAACACCAATTCTGACTTCAGAGATTTTAAATATCTTTGATGAAAGTGAATACGCAATACACGAGTCATTTATGTTGGATGCCTTTCCGAGCATTATTATAAGTATTATTGTAGGCGAAATGGGAGAGGGCCCAGACATTGAACAAATAAATTGGGAGAACCCAAAGTATGAAGCTGTAGCAAAATTGTACAATGAGAAAAACGAGGAAGAAGATCTACCAAAGCAATTCCGGGATTTAGGTATCACGTTGTGGTATATCTTCTGTACAAAAGAAAAACCAGTTATCCGTAAACCTGAAGTCTATGCTTCAGCATTACACTATTTTATAGACCAAAAACTACCTTATTTTACTTTCAATACACAAGCAGACCTAGCTGAGATTTATCAAGTAAGCAAGGGTTCTTTATCAAAAGCGTATCATCAGCTTGAAGAAAGCTTAGCAAGTGAGTTAGCAGATCTGTATGATTTCATGGAGGAAGAAGATGATTCATACTACTTACCTGACTATGATCTAGACGATTTTGATGAGGATGATTTTGAGGAAATAGACGATGATGAAATTGATCTTGAAGACCTTTTTTCAGAAGATGAAGAATCTCCTTTTAATAAAAAGCGGAAATAAGTGCTAGGTTTATTAAATGAAAAACGCCTTTCCTATTTTAACCAATGGGAAAGGCATCACTTCACGTAAAATCAACTTTAGTTCAACAATAATGTGAATAATGCGGTTAAAATAAATGTAACAACTGGGAAAGAGATATACAAAATCGTTTTATTTCGCTTTTTAATTCTAGCAATTTCCTCAGGTGTTGCCCAATAATGGTTTGACATCAAATTGTTCTCCTTTTAGGTATGATGGTAGCTGGCTAGCTTTGCCCTAAGGCAGAGGCCCCTAAAGCTTTGCGTCATCACTTTTAAGTGATTTTGCCATTTTGTCTTATATCGGCTGAAATATGTCGAATTTTATAGGTCTTTTAACCTATAAAGATCTTTTAATGTATTCTAGGAAGAAACTATTATCAAAAAAGGCGCCAAGCCTTTTAAATATAATAATAAAAATGAAGAGGGACAGTCCCCACCAATGTCCCTCCCACAAAATATCACCCCAAAAAAAGATAGAAACTAACAATAAAAAACGCTTTCAATATTTCTTCACACTGATAAACTAAATAATAGATATTCGATTGACTCTAGTAATAGAGGAGATTGAAGGAATAATAGATACCTAAATTGGGGACAGTCCCCCAACGCTTTAAAGCGATGAGGGACTGTCCCCGACACACACAAGGAGGAACCAACATGTACACAATCGGAATCGACCTAGGCGGAACAAACCTGCGCATCGGCCTCTTCAACGAACAAGGAGAAATCATCGAGGAGCACAGCCGCCCAACAGAGGCAGAAAAGGGACCGGAATATGCGGTCAATAATATGACAGAAGTGATTGACAAGTTAAAGACACAATACGAAATCAAAGCAGTTGGCATAGGCTCTCCAGGTCCTCTCAACGCATTCGAAGGCGTCATCATCGAGCCACCAAACCTACCAGGATGGGTAAACATTCCACTTGTAAATATGCTAGAGGAAAAAATAGGTTTACCAGTAAAACTAGAAAACGACGCAAATGCAGCTGCTCTTGCAGAGGCAACACTTGGCGCAGGAAAAGGAGCTAGCAGCGTGTTTTTTGTAACCGTTAGCACCGGAGTTGGTGGAGGGTACGTTAACAATGGCCAGCTCGTGTCAGGTGCGCAAGGAAATTGCGGGGAAATAGGCAACATGATCGTAAATCCAGATCCGAATGCTTACCAAGGACCTGGTCTAAATAAAGGTGCGTTAGAGGGTCTCGCAAGCGGCACTGCAATTGGTCGCATCGGACAAGAACGCCTAGGCGTAACCAACGGCGCCCAGGGAGTGTTCCAACTTGCAGAACAAGGTGACAAAGCAGCACAAGAGATTCTCGACGAAGCGATCAATTACCTTGCGATTGGTCTCGCGAATATCGTCCACACAGTAAACCCAGAAGTAATCGTCATCGGCGGCGGTGTGATGAAATCCAAAGATCTTATTCTCGAACCATTAATTGAAAAAACAAAGCAGTATTTGTATCCAAGCTTAAGAGAATCCTTCATCCTAAAGCCAGCTTTATTGGATCAAAAGGCGGGTTTAATTGGTGCAGGACTGTTACCTAAATAATAAAAATCCCTCTCACGTGATTGAGAGGGATTACTTTATATAAACGAATGTATTTAAAATATAGTTTTCAATAATAGAAAGAATGACAACCACAATGGAATACTTAGTAACATCCCCCACATAATCCCGTTAAAAACATTTCCTCGCTCTTCCATGATCAACACTCCTTCATATGTAAAAGTAACTTCTTATTTAAGCTTGTCCTTATAGTAATTGAAAACGCTTTCAAAGTAAATAGTTTTTTCAAAATATAATTAAATAGAACTACAATTGTTCAGTGATAAGTAAAAAACCAGTTCCTATTGTACTAAAGAATAAGAACTGGTTTTATAAGATTTCTCAATGATTCACCAGAGCTTATACCCATCTGTCACAAATCACAGCTTATTAGCATATTCACTAAGCCGTTTTGAAAGGAGTTCAATTTCCTTAAAAGCGAGGCCATGATCAATAGTCTAAGAAACGAAAAATGTTAATTCCACTTCTAAAGAAAAATGCATCATAAAGAGTAGTGCCCCTCCAGAGTTCACAATTATAACATTACCTGAGCAATATCATTCTATTCTTTTCCAGCACATAATAAAGCCTATTCAAACTAATAATAAATCAGCTAGAAATAACTAAAACTAACAATAAGTCCGTAAAATATAGGAGGCATAAAGCATGGGAACAACGTCAGGTAACGCAGGCAGAGTCACTGTCATCTTTCATCATGATGAACATTCAATAAAGAAAATCCATAACCTAGCTGAATTAACCGCATTATTAGGCTCAGACCTAATCTTTATTGATGAATTTAAAGAACCAAAGAAGCTAGATAAAAAGGTTTGGAAGAGCCATGTAAACGGAATGAGTCTCGAAGTGTATCTAAAGTAAGCACAAGAAAACGAAAAAAGAGGCCAAGTTAGGCCTCTTCTAAGAAAAAAATTAATTTAATAATAGCGTCAATGCTGCACTCAATACAATTGTTACAACAGGAAGTGAGATCACAAGAAGAGTTTTCTTTCTCTTTCTAATTCTCTCTATCTCTTCAGGTGTTGTCCAAGTCATCAAACCAATCTCCTTTATCTTTTTGATGGAAGCTCGCTGGCTTTTCATAAGCAGAGACCCCTATAGCTTTGCGTCATCACTTTTCAGAAAATTTTTCCATTACCCTAAATTATCGAATACTTCATGAAAAAATACATAAGGCAAACACCCTATTTTGATAGCGTTTTCTTTATGAGTTTAAGCCTATCGGGATAAACTGTAACTCTTCACATAATAAATCGTCTAATGATAATAAAGCTGTGATGTTTATTACATATCATATTGGAGGACCCATAATGAAAAGAAAACTCGCCCTCATCTTCATCACATTATCAACAATCGGACTATTCGCCTGCGGAAACAACCAGCCCACAACAACAGGAACAAACGAACAACCACCCATAGAAGACCCAGCAACAAGCATGCAACTAGAAGGCTATGTCGTTGAAAGGACAGCAAATACAGTATTAGTCGTAAACCCCAATCCAAAGGAAGCCACTCAATCCAATGGCCCAGCCTATTTTTCAAATACACCAGATACGCTTAAGATCGGAGACAAAGTCAGCATCTCCTACGAAGTCATGCTAGAATCCTACCCAGGCCAAGCAGAAGCAATAGAAGTAAAGGTCCTAGAAAGCCACAAACCAAGTGGAGCAGACCTCACTGAGGAACAGGCGCTAAATAAAGCGCTTAGTAAAAAACAATTAAAAACCCCAATCTTATCAGTCTTTCAATATAACAAGGAAACAGACACATGGAATATACAGGTGGATTCTATCATGGGAGAAAAAGAAGAAATTACAATAGAAGACAAATACTAAATAAAAACCAATGGAAAAGGCATTAGCGCTAATCAACAACTAATGCCTCCTAACCTCAGATATAAAAACCTTACTAAATAACCACTCCACAAACCGAAAGCACAAATATACCCCAATAAACACCATCAACCCTGCTACATCATAAACCACATCCAACAGCCTGCCACTCCGTGAAAAAAACAACTGCACCACTTCTGTCAAAAAAGCAAAGCCTACAGAAATAACAACGACCAGTAACCAGTGCTGCAACGCCCAATAAAGCAACATAGCCAAAAAGAAAAAACAAATAAAATGGCCAAGCTTCTGAATAACATATGTAATATCGTTTAGACTACTAAGATCATTAAGAAAAAAATCAGCAAAATTTGGATAGCGAGTAAACTGAAAATGTAGCTCATGCTCTGTAATGAACAAAAACAAACTCTCCGTACATGTAAACAGTAAAAGCATTCCTATATATAACATAACAATAAAGATCTTCAACTACAGCTCACCTCTATATGAGGATAAACACGAATTCAGTTATTTATTCCTCTAAATAAAAAAAGCATCTACACGAGATGCCTAAGCAAACATTCTTTTAACTGATTTTTTACCCATTTTGATATACCTCTTACCATCCTGCTTACACTTAAACAGCTTGATCCCAAACAAACGAAGTGGTGTATACATCTCTTTCAATTGTACTAATGGCATTATCTTTATCCTCCTTTAAATCTATTACTAAGATAAATACATCGTAATAAAAACCAAAAACGAAACATTTTGTTCTTTTTACAGAACAAATGAAGGTATAACTAATTGTAGATAGATGTCGAAAGGAATTACCAATATGATTCTATTGAGTACATATAAAAATCAAAGTATATTCAAGTAGTTCGTAATACCTATATAGTTGAAGTGTAGGTACGATTAAATAAAAAGAAATTCAAGCCGAAATATTATATAGAGATAAAGATAAGATTCGACAACTTTGTCGAAAAAATGGGGGTCAAAAAGATGGCAAATTGGGCAACACCAGAAGAAATCTCAAGAAAAAAAGAATTTAGAAAAAACTCATCACATATTCGTTTCCATTTCTAGCAATCGTGATCGGTGCACTTGTAACAATCGCAGCAAATGGATTATAAAGCGAGACTTTCACCATTGAGTTTTCTTTATCAACCGATGGAAAGTAGCTTACAGATCTTTACCTCATCAATTTTCATTGCTTCTCAAGTATCAAGAGATAGGATTTTCTACCAGTTAAAAATGGGATAAAAATAAATTCAAAAAAAGTTTAAAATTGTAAATTGCATAAAATCAACGATGGAAACACTTTCATTTAGTTTTGGTACAAATTACCCCAAAAGAACTGTAAAAAAGCTGACAAAAAGATGGTAGAATAAATCCTGCAAGTGAAAAACAAGAAGAATTAAAGTATTTCCTGTAAAAAATTGTAGATTTCTTGTAGATATAGTCAACAAATTTCTTTATAATAGTCTAGTCATACTAAATTAATAGATTAAAATCTTTGGAGGTTATCATGGAAGAAACTATCAGCTTGAAAGAGCTGTTTCGTACATTAAAGAAACGTCTCTCACTTATTATAATTATTGCAGCTATTGCAACGGCAACTAGTGGAATAGTTAGTTATTTTCTCTTAACACCTATTTATCAATCCTCAACACAAATTCTCGTGAACCAATCAAAGAACGATCAGCAGACATATAATCCCGGTGAGGTTCAAACAAACCTTCAGTTAATAAACACATATAACGTTATCATTAAAAGTCCAGCAATTTTAGATAAAGTCATTCAGAAAGAAAAATTAGACATGTCAGCAGGAGCCCTGAATGGATTAATTACTGTTTCAAGTGAACAGGATTCACAGGTTGTAAATATTACAGTTCAAAATGAAGATCCACAAACAGCAGCTAACATTGCAAACTCAATAGCTACAACTTTTCAAACTGAAATTTCAAAAATTATGAATGTGCATAATGTAACAATCTTAACGCAAGCTCAATTAGGTGAAGATCCATCCCCAATAAAGCCGCAGCCAGTATTAAACATGGCGATTGCTTTAGTTGTAGGATTAATGGCTGGAGTTGGTTTAGCCTTTTTACTTGAATATCTTGATAACACGATTAAAACAGAACAAGACATTGAAAATCAGCTTGGACTTCCGGTATTAGGTGCTATTACTACGATTAATATGGATGGCGAAGTAAACGAACAAGCAAATAAGTCATCAATGATAAGAACGCGAGGTGAGTCAGTTGGCTCGTAAGGATCGAAAGCAATTATTTCAATTACAAAATAGAAGTTTAATATCTATGACAAGTCCGAAATCTCCAATAGCAGAGCAATTTCGTACAATTCGTACAAATATTCAATTCTCTAGTGTTGATGAAGAGCTGCAAACAATGATTGTTACTTCATCTGGTCCGGCTGAAGGGAAGTCAACAACTACTGCTAACTTAGCCGTTGTGTTTGCTCAGCAAGGAAAACGTGTATTATTAGTCGATGCCGATCTACGAAAACCGACTGCTCACTATACATTCCGTACTGAGAACCATGTAGGTATATCTAATGTACTAACGAGACAAGCAACACTTGAAGAAGCAGTGAAAACAACTGCTCAGGATAATCTATGGTTGTTAACTAGTGGACCAATTCCACCAAACCCATCAGAGCTTTTAGGCTCCAAGGGGATGAAGCAATTACTGGAAAAGGCTAAGGATGAGTATGATGTAATTGTTCTTGATACTCCACCAGTGTTAGCTGTAACCGATGCTCAAGTATTATCTAATTTAACAGATGGTGTTGTTCTAGTTGTTAGTAGCGGGAAAACAGAGATAGATTCTGCGAAAAAAGCGAAGGAACTTCTTGATAGTGCGAAAGCGAAGATCTTAGGAGTAGTTTTAAACAACAAGAAGATACAAGATAGTCAATATTATTATTACTACGGGGGAAAATAGTCATATTTCGACAAAATACCCCCCTTTTCTTTGTTTTTTGACCGTGATACGATTACTGCAGTCTAAAATTATAGGGAAATAGAAATAGAGAATAACCAATAAATTCCGTTGGGGGTGGGACCTTTGATTGATATTCATAGTCATATATTGCCTGGTGTGGATGATGGTGCTCAGACTGTGGAAGATGCGATTAATATGGCGAGGTTGGCGGTTGAAGAGGGGATTACGAAGATTATTGCTACACCTCATCATCAGAATGGGAAGTATTTTAATAAGAAACAAGACATTATAAATAGAGTAACTGAACTCAACCTTTTAATTCAAAAAGAGAATATCCCATTAGAAGTTTTACCAGGTCAGGAAACACGGATTTACGGGGAGATGCTAGAGGACCTGGAAAAAGGAGATATTCTTCCTCTTAATCATTCAAAATATATATTTATTGAATTGCCTTCAGGACATATTCCAAGGTATGCAGAAAAACTCTTGTTCGATATTCAATTAAAAGGGTTAACTCCTTTAATTGTTCATCCGGAGAGAAATTCAGAAGTAATTGAAAATCCTGATAAATTACTTAACCTTGTTAAGAAGGGCTCTCTTACTCAAGTTACAGCGGGTAGTATTACCGGACACTTCGGGAAGAAGATTCAGAAGTTTTCATTACAATTGATTGAATCAAATTTGACTCACTTTATATCTTCTGATGCCCATAATATATCAACTAGAAGTTTTAAAATGAGGGATTCAATATCTGAAATAGAAAAAGAATTTGGTAGCCAAGCTGTATATTACTTTAAAGAAAATGCTGAACTACTTTTACAGGGTCAAACGGTGTATAAACAAGAACCAAGTCAAATTAAACGGAAGAAATTTCTAGGTATATTCTAATTAATTCATTGGTGATGTCTCCTAACCTTTATCAATGGAGGCACTCGGTTACATTGTGGGTACCTTGCGTACCTTAGACACTTGTTGTCAAAAGTGTGATGTGAGGAGGGGTTAGATGCCTAATACTCTATTTATAATATATACAGCTTTTCGTGATGTTAAAGATATTTAACGAAAGAGCGATTCGTAATAAGTGCTTTTCCGTTAGATATTTTAAATTTTAAAATTACTTAGAAAAAGGTGAATATATATGAAAATTGCAGTAGTAGGAACTGGCTATGTGGGTTTAGTAACTGGTACATGCTTAACTGAAATTGGACATAATGTTACGTGCATTGACATTGATCAGAACAAAGTTAATAAGATGCGCGAAGGCATATCTCCAATTTACGAACCAGGTTTAGATGAACTAATGAAAAAAAATATACAAGAAAAACGTCTGTTTTTTACAACAGACCATAATGAAGGCTTCGAAGGTGCAGATGTTATCTATATTGCAGTGGGTACTCCGGAAAAGAAAGATGGTTCAGCAAATCTTTCTTTTGTTGAACAAGTTGCAAAAGATATTGCAACTCACGTTAAAAAGGATGTAATAGTAGTTACAAAAAGTACGGTACCTGTTGGAACTAACGATTGGATTAAAGGGGTAATTCAAAAAAATCTTGTTAATAACGTAAAGGTTGATATTGTATCAAACCCTGAATTTTTACGCGAAGGTGCTGCCATCTATGATTCATTTAATGGAGATAGAATAGTTGTTGGTACTGATAATGAAGCTGCTGCAAATATAATAGAAGAAATTAATAAACCCTTTGGCATTCCGGTATTTAAAACAGATATTCGCAGTGCAGAAATGATCAAATATGCAGCAAATGCATTTCTTGCAACTAAGATTAGCTTTATTAATGAAATTTCAAACATATGTGAAAAAGTTGGGGCAAATGTAGAAGAAGTTGCAAATGGAATGGGACAGGATAATAGAATTGGTTCTCAATTCTTAAATGCAGGTATTGGTTACGGAGGTTCGTGTTTCCCTAAAGATACAAAGGCACTTATTCAAATTGCAGGAAACGTAAATTACGAATTTGAATTGTTAAAAGGCGTTGTCAGGGTTAATCAAAAACAACAAGAAATGTTATTGAATAAATTGGAAGAAAGATTTGATAGTTTAGAAGGTAAGAAGATTGCAATATTAGGATTAGCGTTTAAACCAAATACAGATGATATGCGAGAAGCAGCTTCAATTGTCATTACAAAACACTTGATTGAAAAAGGTGCAAACGTTGTTGCATTTGATCCTGTTGCAATGGAGAATGCTAAAAAGATTCTAGATTCTAAGATTAACTTTGCTTCTAATACGATTGAGGCTATAAAAGATTCTGATGCAGTATTAATACTGACAGAATGGAATGAATTCAAAGATTTAAATATTTGTACATTTGAAGAATATATGAAACAACCAGTAATATTTGATGGTCGTAATTGTTTTGACCTGGTGGAAGTTAAGAAACATAGGGTAGAATATCACTCTATTGGAAGACCGCCTTTAATAAATGAAAAATTAATAACCGTTAAATAGTTTAGGGGGAATAGAAATGAAAAAAGTTAGAAAAGCAATTATACCAGCAGCAGGATTAGGCACACGTTTCTTACCAGCAACGAAGGCAATGCCCAAAGAAATGTTACCAATAGTGGATAAGCCAACGATTCAATATATTATTGAAGAAGCGATCGCCTCAGGCATTGAAGACATTATTATTGTAACAGGTAAAGGGAAGCGTGCTATCGAAGATCACTTTGACCATAATTTTGAGCTTGAACAGAATTTGATTGATAAAGAGAAGTATGATCTATTAGAAAAAGTAAAGCAATCATCAGAAATTAATTTACATTATATTCGACAAAAAGAACCTAAAGGGCTAGGACATGCTGTATGGTGTGCGAGGAAGTTTATTGGGGACGAGCCTTTTGCTGTCTTACTTGGAGATGACATTGTTGAAGGTGAAACACCTTGTTTAAAGCAGCTCATAAATGAATATGAAAGAACAGGATCTTCTGTGATTGGCGTACAAACAGTGGCAGATGATCAGACACATCGTTACGGAATAATCGATCCACTAGAAAAAGACGGTAATCTTCATAAAGTTAATCGATTTGTTGAAAAGCCTGCTATAGGTGCAGCACCATCTAATCTGGCTATTATGGGGCGGTATGTTTTAACTCCTGAAATTTTTGATTTATTAGAACAACAAGAAACAGGTGCTGGTGGAGAAATACAGTTAACTGATGCAATTCAACAATTAAATGAAGGACAATCTGTTTTTGCTTACGACTTTGAGGGGACTCGTTATGATGTAGGTGAGAAGTTTGGTTTTATTCAAACTACGATTGAATTTGCATTAAAACATGATGATTTAAAAGAGCAGTTACTAAAACTAATGAACAAATTAGTAGAGAAAAATAAAGTAAGTTTATAGGTGAGGAGATTAATTGAGATGTCTAACCTAGCAAAGAATGGTTCATTAAATTCGCCTACTGGAAAATTATTAATAGAAGATATTAAAACAGGAATTATATATAATTTATCAAAGAGGACGTTGGATATCATTGGATCAATATTTGGATTACTTGTTTTAAGTGCTTTATTAATAATAATTTCACTTTTAATAAAGATTGAAGATCCAAAAGGACCGATTTTATTTTCGCAAAAAAGAATAGGGAAAAATGGTAGAGAATTTAAGATGTTTAAATTCCGGTCGATGGTTACAGATGCTGAAGAAAAACTTACTGAACTACTTAAGTACAACGAAGTAGATGGTGCTATGTTTAAAATGAAGGACGATCCACGAGTTACAAAAGTAGGACGGTTTATTCGGAAAACAAGTATTGATGAACTTCCTCAGTTATTTAATGTGTTGAAAGGGGATATGAGTTTAGTAGGCCCAAGACCACCCCTTCCTAGAGAAGTTAAGGAATATACGAAGTATGATCTTCAGAGGTTGCTTGTAACTCCTGGTTGTACAGGTTTATGGCAGATAAGTGGTAGAAGTAGTATTGGGTTTAATGAAATGGTCCAATTGGATCTTTATTACATTCAAAATAGGACTATTCTTTTTGATCTCAAGATTATATTCAAGACTTTTAAGCTAATTCTAGGATCGAAGGATGCTTTCTAGAAATACCTACGTTAGGTTAATCCTATCGTAGGTATTTCTATGTACTGCACATCTATGAGAAAAGGGATTTGAAAATAGTGGATAATAGTAAATTTCGTCAGGATATTCTAAGGTATACAAGAGGAAGAAGTACAATTGATAAGTTATTATGTTTCTTCTATTATAATGGAATCAATGCTCTACTAATTTATAGGGTACTGAACTACTTAGCTTACAAAAAAAATAGAATATATAAATTAATTTATATATTCTATTTATCTTAATTTATATACCTTTTCGGAACGTTACAGGAGTCGAGATTCATCCTTTAGCCAAAATAGGAGGAGGAGTTTTTATTCCTCATTGTACAAGTATAATTATTTCAAAAAACGCTATAATTGGTACGAACGTAACTATACATCAATCAACAACCATAGGTGTAAATTATAATAATAATAAGGCTCCTTGTATTGGGGACAATGTTCTAATAGGTTGCAATACATCTTTGATTGGCGATATTAGAATTGGAAACAATATTAGTATTTTACCAAACAGTAGTGTAACTAAGAGTTTTCAAGATAGTAATATACTCCTGGTTGGTGGTGTCCCTGCTAACATAGTGAAATATAGAAAGAGCTCTAACCAAAAGGTTGATATTTAAAATACAAAATAATTTTACTTTAAGGTGGGGGAAATGAAAGTTTTAATATTTAATACATTATATTATCCTAATAGTATTGGTGGAGCTGAAAAATCTGTACAATTACTTGCAGAATCATTGAAAGAAAAAGGTATAAATCCCGTAATTGTTTGCACAGATAAAGTTGAAAGAGAAGATTATGTCAACGGTGTAAAAGTGTATTATATCAAAAATAAAAACTTGTATTGGTTTGATCAAGAACAGAAAAATAATATTCAAAAATCACTTTGGCATGCTTTAGATAACTATAACTATTTTATTAAGAAAAAGATAACTTGGATTATTAATCAGGAAAAACCACAAATAATTCATACAAATAATATTACAGGCTTCTCAATGATGCCGTGGATATTGGCTAAAGAAAATAAACTGCCATTAATACACACCTTAAGAGACTATAGTTTAATGTGCTCAAAAACAACAATGTTTAAAAATGGAGAAAACTGTGATTTTCCTTGTAAAGAATGTAAACTTTTCAATTTTTATAAACAAAAGTTATCTAATGAAAATCATGTTGATCATTTGGTTGGTATTTCCCAATTTATTATAAATAAATTTAAGGATAATGACTATTTCCAGGGTGTTCCTTCAACTAGAATTTTTAATGGAATGGAATTATCAAACAGATCAAAAATAAATCCAGAATTTAATTCTTTCGATCGTAAAATAAAGTTTTTATATATGGGGAGAATAGAAAAGGCAAAAGGAATAAATAAGATTTTAGAGGAGATTTCAGAAATAAAAGATGTTGAGTTATATATAGCTGGTAAAGTAAAAGATGATGAAATAAAAAGAAATATACAAGAGGGAAAATATCCTACAAATATAAAGTTTCTTGGATTTATTAATCCAAAAGAAATCATTCCAAAAATAGATGTAATGCTAGTACCTTCACTTTGGCATGAACCATTTGGTAGAGTAATTATTGAGGCATATTCTTATGGAAAAACAGTAATCGGAACAAATTTAGGTGGAATACCTGAATTAATTGTTCAAGGTCAAACGGGTTTTATTTATAATCCCAAAGAGTCAGATAGTTTGAAAAACATAATAAAAGGTATAATTTCTAATCCTGATTTACTTAAATCAATATCTAATAATTTAAATGGTTTTATTACGAAATTTGATAGTGAGTTAATCGCAAGCAAATATATAGAAGTATATAAAGGAGTAATAGATAAAAAAGCTATTAAAAACTAGCTAAGAGGTAAAAAACATGAAGTTAACAAACTTATATAATAATTCACAAAGCAGGGTTATTACATTTCTAATAATCATGATATTTATATATAGTACGTTATATGGAACAATTGCTATATATGTTGATTCTTTATTTATTAGATCGTTAAAAGATTTGTTGTTTATATTTTTGATTATAATTAGTTTATTTAAACTTGTATTTTCAAATGAAAATTACAGGTTTGTTTATTTGTTATTAGGTCTCTTTATAAGTTTTTGTATTTTTGGGAGTCTAGATTTTATTTTTATTAAAAAAGACTTATATACTTGGGTATATGGGGTGAAAATAACTTATATACCTATAGCGATGTTTTTTGTAGGTTACATGTTAAGTAAAGGAATTAATAGATATTTAAATTACACTTTTATCACTTTATATTTCGTAATAATATCAGTTTGGGTTATACAATATGTTATTGGTATTGATAGACTTGTTACTTTTGGGTTTGAATATGGTGTAAATGTAAAGCATTTTATAGGGGGACTCCCAAGACTTCCTTCTCTTATTGGAACTCCTGATGGTTATGCAGTTTTACTAGCGTTCTTAGGTTTTATTATTGAGAAAGACAAAAGTATAATAAAAAAATATAAATTAAGAAAACTAATAGGAGTTATTACTTTTATTTTCTTATTATTGGCTACCATAAGGACAGCTATATTACTGTGGATAATAAGTCAACTTATATACCAATTATTTACTTTTAGAATAAAATCAGAGAAGTTGCAAACATTAAGTATAGCTCTTAGTTTTATATTCTTTCCATTCATATCTTTGATTTTATTAATTATGAGTGCAAAAAATACAATTCTCTTATCGACTAGTTCTCTAAAAGAGAGAATTAATATATGGTTTGAAGGTTCGAGTGGTCAAAATAATCTAAATTTAGAGACTTTTATTGGAAAAGGTATAGGAGAAGTAGGAGCAGCAAGTAAAAGGTTAAATTCTATTGGTTCAAATGGCAGTAGCTATGCTGTCGATAACCAATACTTAGCTTTCTACGAGCAAATGGGACTCTTGGGTATTTTTGTATTTTTATTATTTATAAGTATCATTTTTATTATTTTTGTCCGTAGGCATAATAATAACACTATCTTCCAATTAGGTAGCTTAAACCTTATTTCGATCTCTTTGTTGGTAGGTGTTTTAACCTCTTGTTTGTTTACAAATACTCTTGAAATATTCCCTTTTAATATATTTTTCTGGTTTTATCTTGGAATGAACGTAAATGAATTTAGCATAAATAATAAGTTAAAGAGAATATAATTTATTTTTAAAAAAAGGAGTACTAAATGAAAATTCTATTTATTGTGGGGGAATTCCCAAAGCTTTCCGAGACTTTTGTCCTAAACCAGATAACTGGGTTAATTGACAGAGGTCATTCAGTTTCTATCCTAGCTAATAAAGCTCCTCAGGAGATAAAAAAACATAATGATATTATCAAATATAAACTCAATGATAATACAATTTACTATAATGTTCCATCAAGCTTTATCAAAAGGTTAATGGTTTTTGTAATTAAATTCACTAAATATTTTCCAAAGCAACCATTAAAAATACTAAATTCATTAAATTTTCTAAAATATGGTAAAGAGGCTCTTTCTTTAAGACTTTTTTATTCTACAATTGCCTTGCTAAATCAAAAAAATTCTTATGATATTATTAATTGTCACTTTGGCCCAAATGGAATCCTTGGTGCATTTTTAAAAGATATTGGGATTCTAAATGGAAAGGTATTTACCACATTTCATGGAAATGATATGACTACTTACTTAAAGGATAACGGTGAAAAAAGTTATCAAAAGCTTTTTGAAAAAGGAGATATATTTTTGCCTATAAGTAATTTTTGGAAGGAAAAATTGATTAGATTAGGATGCAATTCAGAAAAGATTAAGGTGCATCGTATGGGAGTAAATTTTGAAAAATTCCCATATGTCAAAAGAGTACCAAAAGGTGAAGCAATAAAAATAGTCTCTGTTGCACGTTTAGTAGAAAAAAAGGGCATAGAATATAGTATTCGTGCAATTTCCGATTTGTTAAAAAAAGGTTTCAAGATTAATTACTATATAGTTGGGGATGGACCATTAAAGGAAGAATTAGCGAGTTTAATAGATTCCTGTGAAGCTAATGGCAATATTAACTTAATGGGCTGGAAGAGACAAGAAGAGATAATTGAAATAATGAGAGATAGTGATTTAGTTTTAGTACCGAGTGTAACTAGTAAAGATGGGGATATGGAAGGAATACCAGTAGTTATAATGGAATCGATGGCAATGGGGATTCCAGTTTTATCTACTTATCATAGTGGTATTCCTGAATTAATAACAGATGGTTTAAATGGCTTTTTAGTTGAGGAGAAAAACATTGAGGAATTAAAAGATAAGTTAGAATATATTATGAATAATAATAATTTATTAACAGATATTTCAAAAGAAGGAAGAAAAAGAATTGAAGAAGAGTTTAACGTTCTGAAATTAAACGATAGTTTAGAAAAACTTTTTTTTGAAAATCAGTAATATTAAAAGAGGAAAAAATATGTCACTTAAACAAAAAGTTATGCAAGGAGTTAAATGGACCACTTTTTCAACTATATCAATTGTTATATTACAGCTCGTACAATTAATTGTATTGGGTCGCCTTTTAGATTCGAATGCTTATGGACTTATGGGAATGGTATTAGTTATTGTTGGAATTGCTGATTTATTTATGGATATGGGTATTTCAAATGCTACTATTCAGAGTGAAAAGGTGTCAAAAAACGAACTTTCAAGTTTATATTGGTTAAATATTTTTTGTGGGTTATTTATTGCAGTCCTTATTTGGTTATTAATACCATTTTTTGCAACCTTTTTTAAAGAAGACCAATTGAATGAATTATTAATATGGGTGGTATTAATTTTTGTAATAACACCTTTTGGGCAACAATATAAAGCATTATTACAAAGGGAATTGAAATTTAACTTATTATCAAAAATAGAAATAGTTTCAACACTAATTGGTGTATTAGTATCATTGTTAGCAGCTTATTTAAATTACGGAGTAATGTCTCTTATTTGGGGACTACTAGTAATTGTATGTATTAGAACAATACTTCTAAATATAATAGGTTTACGCTATTATCGACCAAATTTTTATTTTAATTTCAAAGATACTAAACGTTTTTTAAACTTTGGAATTTATCAAGCCGGTGAAAGTTCAATAAACTACTTAAACTCAAAGATTGACTCCATTATAATTGGTAGATTTATAGGTTCTACTGCCCTTGGATATTATACAATGGCATTTAACATTATTATTTTACCATCAACAAAAATTAATCCCATTATTACAAGAGTAATATTTCCTGTTTTTTCAAGGATTCAAAATGATACACAAAAATTAAAAGATAATTTCTTTAAATTATTAACCTTGGTTAGCTTAATTAATTTTCCAATCTTTTTTGGATTGTTTATTACAGCCCCCTTGTTAATTCCTACTGTTTTTGGGGATCAATGGATTCCCAGTGTAGAATTAGTACAATTACTATGTGGAGTAGGTTTATTAAGGTCTATAGGTAATCCTATAGGTTCGTTAATGATGGCCACGGGAAATGTAAAATTATCTTTTAAATTTAATGCATTTAAAATGGTTACTCAAATTCCAGGTATTATTATAGGTGCGTATTTCTTAGGAGTTTTGGGTGTAGCGTATATATATCTAATTTTACAAGTTTTTTATACTGTATTTAGCTATAAATACTTAATTAGCAAAACACTAGGTCCAAGTTTAAAGGTCTATATTAAAACATTCATTCCAGCATTTATAGGAAGTGTTTTAATGGTGGGGGCTGTATGGTTGTTTGGAAATATCCTTCCTGATATACCTGCAGTTTACAACTTAATTATTCAGGTTGTTATTGGTGGCTTAGTTTATGTATTAATAGTTTTCAATTTTAATAATTCTGTGATTAATGAATTAAAAAGGCTATTGTTAAGAAAACTCAGATCAAAAAATATTAATTTTAACTAATAGGTTATAAATATCAATATTGCATAAGGAATGGTGAAGGAAACTTGAATATATTAATTATTAATGCACACTCCTCAAAAAACAAAGGTGATGCAGGTATCATTCTTTCAATGATCGATTCAATGAGGAAAAAAATACCTGATTGTAACATAAAGGTAAAAACTAGATTCCCTGAAATAGATAAACATGCATATAGAGTAAACGTAGGAGAAGCAATATTTAATATTAATATTCATGAAAAAACTACTAAGCTTGAGAAGCTAATTTTAACTATGAAAATGATGAGAGTCTTAAAAAATAAATCTCAAAGGCCCATCATAGAGGATGAAGACTATTCTTGGGCAGATATTGTTGTAAGTTGTGGTGGTGGTTTTTTGTTAACTCATGGTTTTAGTTTAATGACATTACAGCATCTAGTTCAGATTAAAACAGCAATGGATTATAAAAAGCCTGTGATTATTTACTCACAATCGATTGGACCATTTTATAATAATTTTATCAGTAATATTACTAAAAAAATTCTAAATAACGTCACAAAAATTTTTGTTAGAGAAAAAATATCATATGAATTATTAAAAGAAATGGGAGTTACAACATCAATTGAAATTGTACCTGACTCAGCATTTAGTATGGATTCTCAAGAATCCATATATGTAGATAACCTTTTAAAAGATATAAAAAGCAGCAATAATGGTCCATTAATAGGAATTACAGTGAGAGACTGGAATTTTCCTGAGGTTGATAATCCCTCTTATTATCGAGATAAATATATTAAAAGTATTCAAGAGGTTATAATCTATCTTGAAAAAATTAATAATGCTAAGGTACTATTGATGCCACAAGTTTTAGGGCCTAATAAATTTAATGATGATAGAAATATTAGTAAAGAAATATTATCAGGTATACCAGATACAGAAGCTGAATTAATTGATTTCGATTTTCATCCTCGTGAATTAAAGTACTTATATTCAAAGGTAGATATGTTTATAGGTACTAGAATGCATTCTAATATATTTGCGTTATCAAGTATAATACCAACCGTAGCTATTAATTATGAACATAAAACAACAGGTATTATGGAACTCCTTGAATTAAAAGATCATGTTATTGACATTAACGATATAACACCAGAAATATTAATTCAAATGAGTAATAAATGTTGGAACAACAGAGAACAATTAAAAAGTCATTTAAATGAGCGTATTCCAAAAGTAATAGAACAAGCACAATTACCAGCGGAGTTTATTAATCAATTGTAAACAAAAAAGTTAGTACAGAGTGGACTAAACAAATGTAGTAATTATTAAATAGCCACAATTTATAAGTAACTTTAAATTATAAAGACATTATCTATTAAGTTGTGTAGCAAATGAAACGGGATTCTAATAAGGATGGACTTGCTTTAGACTCATCAACTTAAGAAACAAATGGAGTATTTTAAGTAATTAGAAAATAAGTTAAAAACTCACTTTTTACAATTTAAGATTATTTAGAATAAGCTGGTTAATTACCAGCTTATATTTATATTAATTAAATCTAATTAATATAAATTGAAGAAGAAGAAGAAGGAGTATTAAAATGACATTATATATTAATGGACGATTTCTCACCCAACGAGTTACGGGTGTCCAAAGATTTGCCATAGAAATCATCAAAGAGTTAGATAAGCAAACTGAAATTAAATTTACAATATTAGTTCCCAAAGAGTATGAAGGTAGCCACAGTTTTGAAAATATCAAAATAAAAAAAATAGGGAATTTTAGTGGTCATTTATGGGAGCAATTGAATCTCCCGTTGTATATAAAAGAAAGACCGTTAATTAATTTTTGTAATACTGCTCCTGTTCTCAAAAAAAATCAGATTGTTGTGATACATGATGCGGCGGTTTACGCTTCGCCTAAAGGATTTTCTACATTATTTAGAATTTGGTATAAAATAATGTTTTATTTTATATCGAAGCTATCAAGAAAAATTTTAACAATATCACAATTTTCTGCTAGAGAGTTAACTAAATATCTAAAAATTAATGAAAAAAAATTAGACTTTATTTCAGAGGGCAAGGAACACTTTGATAACATTATAGAGAATGAGAATGTTATTAAAAAGTTTGGATTAAGAAAGCATAAATTTATCCTTGCTGTGAGTAGTTTACATCCAAATAAAAACTTCAAAGCATTAGTTGAGGCGACTCAATACTTAAATGATGGAGATTTTGATATCGTAATAGCTGGGGGAACTGATACAAAGGTATTTAATATAGCAAATATTGAAAATCATAATATTAGGAAGTTAGGTTATGTAACAGATGAAGAATTAAAAGGCCTTTATCTAAATGCAGGTTGCTTCGTTTTTCCTTCAATTTATGAAGGATTTGGTTTACCTCCTTTAGAGGCAATGTCTACAGGTTGTCCGGTAATTGTTTCTGAAGTAGGACCTATGCATGAAGTATGTGGGAATGCAGCAATTTATTTTAATCCATATGATTCTAAAGAACTTTCAGAGAAGATAAAAATAATTATGAATAATGACGAAGAAAGAAAGGACCTTCAAAGTAAGGGGTTACGGCAAGCACAAAAATATTCATGGAGCAAAGCTGCAGCTCAGTTAATAGATCAAGCAAAGATGTTGAGAATATAAATATTACAATTTTATATTCCTTCTATGAGGGGAGTTTATTTTGCTTTGAAAGTTATGCACATTGGCGAGTATGTTAAAGGTGGAGTAGCAACCTATTTAAAAGAAGTTATTGAATTTCAAAAGCAATCAAAAGATATTAAAGAAGTATATTTAATGTTAAGCAGTACAAACTCTGAAAAAAATTTTGATCTTCCAAGTAAGAATATAATTTTTTATGATTATACGAGAAGTATAAAAAATAGCTTTAGAGCTATTCTTGCAATATTTAAAGAGGTTAAAAGGATTAAACCAGATATTGTACATGTTCATAGTACGTTTGCTGGAGTTTTTGTAAGATTGCCATTTTTATTTAGAAAGAAAAATTATAAAATTATTTATTGTTCTCATGGATGGTCCTTTTTAATGGAAACTACTTACTTAAAACAAAAGTTGTATGAGATAATCGAAATAATTTTAGCATTTAGAACCGATAAAATTGTTAATATTTCTCAAAATGAACATGTACGTTCATTAAAAAAAGGATTTCCTAGTACTAAGTCTATTCTAATTAATAATGGTATAAAGGAAGAAGTTAAAATCAAGGAAATTCAATGTCGGATAGATTCAAATAAAATTAACCTTCTTTTTGTAGGAAGGTTTGATAGGCAAAAGGGACTTGATATTCTTATTGACTTATTTAATCATTATCAAAACAATAATATTAAACTTTATGTAGTCGGAGATAGCATTTTGAAAAATACCGAAATTAATATTCCGTCAAATGTAATCTCACTTGGATGGATTGATAATGATGAATTAGATTCATACTATCGTTTATTTGATGCTGTAATAATCCCATCTAGATGGGAAGGGTTTGGGCTAGTGGCAATAGAAGCTATGAAAAATAAGAAAGCAATAATTGTAAGTAATCGAGGTGCCCTACCTGATCTAACTCAGAATAACAATGGGTATGTTTTTGATATAGAGAAATTGGAGACCCTAAAAGAGATTTTGAATAGCATTAAAAAGTCAGACCTAGAAGAAAAAGGAATAAATGGGTATGAATTTTTTAATAGGAATTTTACAAGTGAAAGAATGAATAATGAAATTATTTCTGTTTATCGAGAATTAATTAATTAAGATAGGAAGGTGAGTGTATGAGATTAGTATTGCTTTCAGGTGGTTCTGGTACCCGTCTTTGGCCGCTATCTAACGATGCCAGATCTAAACAATTCTTAAAGGTGTTAGAAAATGAAGATAATAAGTTACAGTCAATGGTCCAACGTGTTTGGGGGCAGTTAAGTGATGCAAGTTTGGCTAATTCCACTGTTATTGCAACAAGTAAATCTCAAGTGGACATAATTCAAAGTCAACTAAATAGTGAAGCAAGTTTAATTGTAGAGCCGAGTCGACGTGATACATTTCCAGCAATTGCTCTAGCCGCATCATATTTATACTCTGTGAAAAAAGCTGATTTAAACGAAGTAGTATCAGTGTTACCAGTTGATCCATATGTTAATGCGTCATTTTTTGAAACAGTTAAAAAGTTAGAAATTATTGTAAATGATAGTGGCGCAGATTTGGCTTTAATTGGCGTTAAACCAACATATCCTTCATCAAAATATGGATATATTGTACCTGTTGAAGAAGTTAGTAATAATCTATACATGAAAGTAAGCCGTTTTACAGAAAAGCCTACAGAGGGGAAAGCAAAAGGACTAATATCTGAAGGAGCACTTTGGAACTGTGGCGTCTTCGCTTTTAAATTAGAATATATCCTTAATCTACTCAAACGAAAGGGATTACCTATTCAATACGATAAATTACTAAACCAATATCAACAACTTCCTAAAATAAGCTTTGACTTTGAAGTGGTAGAAAAGACTAAGAAAATAGTAGTTCTACCATACGATGGTTATTGGAAAGATCTTGGTACTTGGAATACTTTAACAGAAGAAATGGATACAAATCAAATTGGCAAGGGAGTAATAAGTATTGATTGCAAAAATGCACATTTAATAAATGAATTAGACATTCCTGTTACTGTGTTAGGTGTTTCAAATGTTATAGTTGCAGCAAGTCCAGATGGAATTTTAGTCTCAGATAAAGATGCAAGTCCACGTATCAAGGAATTAGTTGGAGACTTTAATAATCGTCCAATGTATGAAGAGCGTCGTTGGGGCTGGTATCGTGTACTTGACTACACAAAGTTTAAAGAAGGTAATGAAGTATTAACAAAGAGGATTAGGATTAAAGCAGGTTGCAATTTAAGTTACCAATTTCATACTCAAAGAAATGAAGTATGGACTATTGTAAAAGGTGAAGGTGTATTTGCATTTAATGGAAAACTCCGTGTAGTTCGACCAGGAGATGTGTTGCAAATTCAAGATGGTGATCACCACGCCTTAAAAGCTATATCTGATCTAGAGTTTATTGAAGTACAAAGTGGACCTGAGCTTATCGAGGATGATATTGTTCGTATTTATATGACTTGGGATGAAATTGAAGAATATTGTGATACAACCATAAAATAGGTTGTCTGGGTGTCGTTTTGGAAGAAGAAGTATTATACGTATAATACTTCTCTTATTTATTAATAAACATATGTAAAATATTTCTCGATAAAATTCATTCTCAAAATTATGTAAACCATAACTTTCGATTTCAATGATAGTCCGTGGAATAAAAAGGTAAGTTATTTCAGAAGAAAGGACTACTCCCCTCAATCTATTTTTGATTTAAAAAAGAAGTGAAGATCATAAATCATTATGTTGTCTACTTACAGAGATATATTCATTTTATTCCAATGATTGGTGGAATTTTTTGATGCAAAAAAGTTCTGAGTCCTTAAACATCCATACTGATAAAAATGTAGAATGTGTACTGGTATTTTGTCTATATCAATGTTACTTAAAAGTGTCAATAACATTCCTTTTAACGTATCTTGATTTTTTTAAAAGTAATAAAAGTCGTAACCCATTAAACTAGTTCCGAAAACCATGTAACCTGTGTGTTTATTAAATAGACTATTGTTACAAATGTGTATAGAGGGGGATTGACAGATCAAGAAAATATTTATAATGATAATAATAATTACGTTTATTGTTGTGTTATGTTTCTCGTTAATGTGGCCAGATACTAATAAAGACATATTTCCTGAAACTGTCCCTGAGGGTTTAGGTGTAAGTATACATTTTACAGGAAACCCGATTGATATTGATTTAATTGCAGATGCTGGTTTTAAAATAGTAAGAACTGATCTTTTTTGGTCTAGTATAGAAAAGGAAAAAGGGAACTATGATTTTAAAACAAATGGATACGACTTATTAACTGATAAGTTAGTTGAACAGGGGATACGTCCGTATTATATACTTGCCTATAGTAATAAGATTTATGAAGAAAACAAATCAATTGTAACAAGAAAAGGTCGGAATGCTTTTTTAAGATATGTCGATGCAACTACATCAAGATATAATAACAAAGGAATAGTTTGGGAAGTGTGGAATGAACCGAACATTGGACATTGGAATCCAAAACCAAATTTCAATGAGTATTCATCTTTAGTAAAGGCTGCATCAAAAGTAATAAAAAAAAATGACCCAAGCGGTATTGTTGTAGCACCCGCACTCGCTGGAATAAACTATGAATCCTTAATGTGGTTAGAAGAGATTTTTAAAAGGGGAGTATTGGATTATATAGATGCAATATCAGTTCACCCTTATAGGGCAGAGGATCCTGAAACAGTGGCTAAAGACTATCAATCTCTTAGGAGATTAATAAAAAAGTACACAAATGAAAAAATTCCAATTGTTTCAGGTGAATGGGGCTACTCAACTGGAAAAGGATGGAGTGGGCTAAATTTAAGTGAACAACAACAAGCTAATTATATTGTTAGAATGTTTTTGGTTAATTTTTTGTATGACGTGCCTATAAGTATCTTATATGATTGGAAAAATGATGGAACAGACATAAATAATGGTGAACATAACTTTGGAATAAGACAAAATAACGTACTACTCTCTAAAAAAGCCTATAATGCAATAAACACTCTAACATATATATTATCTGGTTATGAATTTTCAAAGAGGATTGAGACTAGTAATTCTAATGAGTACTTTATTGAGTTCATTAATAAAAAAGGAGAAAAAGTAATTGTAGCTTGGACTTCTGGCAGAAAGCATCAAATAGATCTTCCGATTAAGAATATAAAAGGTAAGATATTTATGATGGAGGGAGAACAGATTAATTTTAAAAAAGATCAAATCCCTTCTAAATTAGTAATAACTAGCAGTCCACAGTATATTATTCTTAATAAAGAATGAAAAGTAGAGCAAGTTATTTTAGGTTTAAAAGTATCTTTCTCTACTTGATTTTTAGTAATGAATCTAGAAATCTTATTGCCATAACTCATTCCCTATCCTGCAAAAAAGCTGAAACTTAGGATTTGCATAATCAACTCTAGTTCGTCTTATATCCTCCTAATTTGTTTAAAAATCCTATTAAGTATATTATTGTGTATATTTATTTGAAAATGGTTTCTAGATTTTGTATTAATCTATTAAATGGACTGGATGCGAAGGTAAAAGGAATATTTCGAAGGATGTTTGGGTAAGTTGTTTATTGCAAAATAAAAGTGCAGAGCTTTGCAGAGTCCTGCACTAATTTTATTATGTGCATAAAAAAAGACTTGCCAGTCACCTAAAGCCCCACTACATTAATTGTGTCGAGCAATTTGGTAGTGGAGGTAGAAAGGATGCTAGCAATGTCTGATATTAATTGTATCAAACACCTAAGAAACAAAAAAGGGCAATCTATAACAAAAATTAAGGAAGCTTTAGGAACTAATTGGAGAACAGCTAAGAAGTACGCAGACGAAGATCAATTACCTGAATCAAAGATAAAGCATTCCAGAGGAATGATGCATACTGAAAAGTGGGGAGAAATTGTTTCAGATTGGCTCTTTGAATATAGTAAGTTAAATAAGAAATTACGAAGAACATTTTAAAGAGTTACAGGGACATGGTTTTAAAGGATCATATAGAACGGTTTGTTATTTTATTTCAGATTGGGAGAACAGTCATAACGAACAGCTTGATAAGGGTCATAATCGTTTAGAACATCCTCCTAGTGAAGCTCAAGTAGACTTTGGAGTAATGGAAGTTGTTAAAGATGGAGAGTATATGGATACTCACGTTCTAGTTATGTCTTTTCCATATAGTAACACAGGTTTCGCTGTACCATTACCATCCGAGAATCAGGAGTGTTTTCTTCAGGGGTTAAAACATTTATTTACCCAAATAAAAGGTGTCCCTAGAAGTGTTAGGATTGATAATTTAACTCCAGCTGTCAAGAAAGTGAGATCGAAAACCGAAGAAGCAAAGTTAACGGACACGTTTATCCAATTTCAAAACCACTACGGGTTTGATGTGCAAGTTTGTAACCCTCGTAGTGGACATGAAAAAGGAAGTGTCGAAAATAATTCCGTTACATTAAGGCCATTAACTCTTGCGCCTTTTTTTGAGACAAATTCTCCATCAGATGAAATGAAGATATTTGCAGCTAAGATTTGATCCATTGCTGCATTAAGAGCAGTTTGGTCACCTGGTTCTACTGGAGAATCCTCACTGATTATCACTGTTTTACCTGCTGTGTTTAAAAATTGAAGCTCTAATGTTTTCGACATTTTTCTCCTCTTTTCTTAACGGTTAGAAGGAAAGGAGGTCAAATGCGAGGTTGTTGGATATCTATTTCAGAGGAGAGCTCATTAAAGAGTGAGCTTTTATTTATTCTAACATAAAAATGTAATTATACTTTTGAATCATAAAAAGCGTCATCCCAATTGGAAAGACGCTTCCTGATATATTTCGTTAATATCATATTAATAGATCTTATACAAAATATACTGCCGTTATTTTGTCAAAAGTCTGCCACTATTTTATTACTATTGCATCTAATGCTACAGCTTTACTTGTTCTACCTGGAGCACTTTCTCCTTTTACAACTATTTTCAAGGTATGTTCTCCATTTGTTAAGCCATCTTTTTTATATAATTCGGCTTGGAATTCAGCTGTATTGGACGAAAAGTCTACAGTCTGTACAAATTGATTGTCTAGATAGATATCGGCTAAACCTCTTAATGAATGTCTTTTTCCCAGTACAGTTATACCTGTTCCATTGAATGTTATTTCTGCACTTGCACCTTTGGATTCACTTATTTTTAATGTTCCGCCACTATTTCCATCTTGTGTTACTTCTCTCCAGTTTCCGGTAAACACGATTCTATTATCGGTATCATCAATTACTAACTTGTTATCATCTGAAGTTGTTTCTCCTATTATTTCGAAAGCATCTAATGCTACAGCTTTACTTGTTCTACCTGGAGCACTTTCTCCTTTTACAACTATTTTCAAGGTATGTTCTCCATTTGTTAAGCCATCTTTTTTATATAATTCGGCTTGGAATTCAGCTGTGTTGGACGAAAAGTCTACAGTCTGTACAAATTGATTGTCTAGATAGATATCGGCTAAACCTCTTAATGAATGTCTTTTTCCCAGTACAGTTATACCTGTTCCATTGAATGTTATTTCTGCACTTGCACCTTTGGATTCACTTATCTTTAATGTTCCGCCACTATTTCCATCTTGTGTTACTTCTCTCCAGTTTCCGGTAAACACGATTCTATTATCGGTAAACACGATTCTAAACCTGTTATCATCTGAAGTTGTTTCTCCTATTATTTTGAAAGCATCTAATGCTACAGCTTTACTTGTTCTACCTGGAGCACTTTCTCCTTTTACAACTATTTTCAAGGTGTGTTTTCCATTTGTTAAGCCATCTTTTTTATATAATTCGGCTTGGAATTCAGCTGTGTTGAACGAAAAGTCTATAGTCTGTACAAATTGATTATCTAGATAGATATCGGCTAAACCTCTTAATGAATGTCTTTTTCCTAGTACAGTTATTCCTGTTCCACTGAATGTTATTTCCGCACTAGCACCTTTGGATTCACTTATTTTTAATGCTCCGCCACTATTACCATCTTGTGTTACTTCTTTCCAGGTTCCTGTGTATTTAATAATTGGATCATTCTCTTCAATTATTTTTTGGTTCTCATTACTCGAATTACCTTGGACTGTAAAATCACTATCTGCATTTAAATCTTTTTCAAATATCCCAGTTAAGTTTCCTGCATTATCAGAAAGAGTCCAATGATCTATCGACCATATACCTTCCTCATCTGTGTCTCGAACGGTATATGATCCAACCCATAAATCTTGGTTACTGTCATATTTTAAATTTATATACAAATATCTATTATCTGATGGATTTTGATAGACTGCTAATACACTCTTTACACCTGATTTATCATCAGAAACTCGTGCTTTAATATTTATAGTATCTCCTACAGATACACTTTTTGGACTTATTTCTAAACCTTCTAATGTTGGACCTTCCCCATCACCATCAGGATTTATTAATTCAAATTCTGCTTCTGTTTGTGGAGTAAATATTCCAGTTAAGTTACCCGCATTATCGGAAAGAGTCCAATGATCAATTGACCATATACCTTCCTCATCTGTGTCTTGGACGGTATATGATCCAACCCATAAATCTTGGTTACTATCATATTTTAAATTTATATACAAATATCTATTATCTGATGGATTTTGATAGACTGCTAATACACTTTTTACGCCTGATTTATCATCAGACACTCGTGCTTTAATGTTTATAGACTTACCTACAGATACACTTTTTGGACTTATTTCTAAACTTTCTAATGTTGGACCTTCCCCATCACCATCAGGATTTATTATTTCAAATTCTGCTTCTGTTTGTGGAGTAAATATTCCCGTTAAGTTACCCGCATTATCGGAAAGAGTCCAATGATCAATTGACCATATACCTTCCTCATCTGTGTCTTGGACGGTATATGATCCAACCCATAAATCTTGGTTACTATCATATTTTAAATTTATATACAAATATCTATTATCTGATGGATTTTGATAAACAGCTAATACACTTTTTACACCTGAATCATTATCATTAACAATAGCCTTTATTGTTACTGTATCGCCTACCTCAAATTTCTTTTGATTTAATAAAACACTTTCAAGGACTGGTCCAATACCATCTGCTAAAACAACATTATATGTAGTATTGCCTATGATAACTACAAAAAGTAAAACTGAGAAAAGTAATCTAGCAAAATATATTTTCTTCAAGTTCAAATGAATCTCCCCCCTAGGAGATTATAGTACAAAACTCCTTCTTTGGCGATGATAAATTACCCATATCTTATATTGTGCGTAATTCATCTGAAGGATGAAAGCCCTTATTTGTATAATCCAATACCAATTTCTTAATAGTGAATTACACACTTGAAATTTATGGTTAATTGATGGCTTGAATGTGATGATAAAGATCTTAATGGGGCAGTAAAGATAGATTTCTTTACATAACTATTAAAATCATATTTTAATGTTGTAATCTTTATATTTTTCATCAGATAGGCATATCTCTAGACAATAAGGACGATATAGGTCCATTCTAGGGATTAATAATTGACTTATGGCTATTTTTCATTTTTGGGATTATCAACAATAAATGGTGTTTCAAAATCGTACAAATTTGATCCTAATACAAGAGTAAGATTAATTGTATTTGATGATGGCTCAGCTATTAATCTTTCATATTTGCTTGTTAGTTATAATAATGATTATAATGATGTGAAAAATAGGTCTGGAAACTATATAGTTGAATAAAAGAGTGATCTACTCCTTATGACTATCATAAGAAAATTTTTATGAATGTTTCAAAGAAGAAGTAGAAAAGAACGAAATATTAATAGAAAAGGGCAGACTGCAAACTAATGATCTTTACCTTTAAAAATAGACAGTTTATAAAAAGACCTTTATGTATATAATAGGTGGCTTCGGTATTGTTCTGAACTATACCCCATAAAATGGACAGTTTAATAAAGGGACTTAAGCTGCCTACAGATAACTTCGGTATTGAACGGGAGCACTGAAGAACTTCATTTTTTAGTTTATTAATTAAGTCAGCTCGTAAAAAAAGGCTCCTTCTGGGGCAATATCATAGTGACCACCCGAGATTTGTCGAATGGTTAACAGCTAGTTTTGTCATAGATGTGCTAGATTAAGTATATAGTACCTCAAGCTTCTAATTTATCCTCAGCTCCTATTCTGAAATTCTTTCTAATGCTTTCTCTTTTCAACATTCTACCATTTTAACATTTATTCCCTTTTATCTTTTTATAAAATAACTTTGCAAGGAGGTTTTTTATTGACCGTAAAAATTTCAAGTATTGGCTTAAGAGGACTCGAGGGCTTCCGTGTACAGGTGGAGGTACAAGTTTCGGCGGGAAAGGAGTCGATGGTGATTGTTGGGTTGCCGGATGCGTCTGTGAAGGAGTCAAAGGAGAGAGTGTTATCAGTGGTTCGCACGCTGAACTGGTTTTCGTCACTGTGACGCCTCGAAAAATCTCGTTTCACAAGAAGTTCCACAGATTATTATGGATGGTCACAGTGACTCCCTGAGATTTGTCGAATTTAGTAGAATGGAGAAAAGGAGAGGTGTCTTTTGGCTTTTAAGAAACTTCCTCTCCCCTTTTTTTGTAATGAATCCCGAAATCCCTAAATGCTAAAACTTATTCATACCCTAGCAATACGAATTGAAAACTAGGGTATGAATAAGCTTGTCGATACAGCTCTTTTAGAGCTTTTCTAGCGGCCCTTTTTTCACTATAATAATCTTTTACTTCTACGAAATAATCATTATATGGAGGTTTATCTTGGCAAATTGTCACTATTGCATGATAGTGATCTTGGTACTTAATCGTTTCCAGTTCGTCACCATGTTCATTTACTGATTGTGAAACTTTACGTGAAATGTAGTTTAGTGCAACTTTTTCCTCTTCGTAGCTCATCTATTTCCCTCCTGTTTTTTCTCTCTACCTTTATATTGTAAACGATATAATTGTTACATTTGTAAAGTGTTTTTAAATATTGTTTGAAATTCCTTTAGTTTTGGTTCTCATACCGTTACAGTGGTGCTCGCTTTATCTGAGAATGTGGTATTTTTATACATATTATTCAAATACTTATTTTGTTTAGCAATCGCAATGTTAACGATAGAATAGAATTAACAGTAATTACAATCACTAAACTTGAGAAGCGCGAGGACCGTCCCCGTGCTTCCTATGTTCTTCTCTCACTTTTGGATCAGTAATATTTGCATTTGAAAAGGCATCATAAATGGTTATGATGTCACTTTCATTTAAGAGAGGTTCTTTGTGTTCAATTTTAAGGACTGACACTTTCCGATGAATAAATTCAGACAGTTCTATGTCATACACTATAATTTCATTGGAAGCTATTTTACGATAATCTAAGTCTACTTTAAATGTGGAGCGTTTAGTAAAAGATACCATGGAGATAAATAAGTCATAGTACTTTTTATCAATGAATGACGTTAATGCTTTTATATGCCCATAGTTTTGTACAAAAGGGTTCAGCATTTTAAACTTTCCATTAACCAACCATGTTTTACGATCTTTCCCACCATAAATGGTCCCCTGATAGTTTTTCGTTTCAATGGCAAATATACCATATGGAGTTAATACCACATGATCAATTTGGGAGTACCCTGATTTTGCTTTTGGATTCTTTACAAGGAGATCACTTAAGTATCGACAATCCTTTGGCAGCTGATCCAGTTGTATATCAATTTTGTATTCTCCTATTTCACCTTTCCTAGTAGCTACCTGCTCATTCACCTTTTTTGGTATTGACGTGGTCACATTAACTTGTTTTGGTTTGTTCTCGTTTTTTTTCTTCTTTAAAAAGTTTAAGAATAATAGCATGATGTTCTCCCTGCTTCTTTTGGTGGTTTGGTTTGAGCCATGGGTGCAATCCTCTTTCACCATTCGAAATTTGTCGAAGAATGGTAAGGTAACAGGGACAAGGGGACAGGTACCATGTCCCTCTGTAATGTCACAGTGACCACCTGAAAATTGTCGAAGATTGATAGGTTTTTAGTTATGGGGGAAATGATAGAATAGAAATGCAACTGAATATTGTGAGGGTGGTTGTTGCACTTCTTTCCGTTTAGGAAAGGAGGTGATAATCATGGAAACATTTCTTGAATTTTTAAGAGAGGTTCTGAAGGGAATTGTGCGAGAAGTTAGTGCACATATCTTTCGGAAAAATGTATTAGAAAACAAGAAAACCACCCCGCGCCGTCACAAGCAAAAGAGTGATTCTCAAAAATAAACATATCTTTTTCACAACAACCTCCCTGACGGTAGAGGTTGCAGGGGGAAGTGTTAGCGCACTTCTCCTTTTTTATTATATTCTCATTATACACAAAATAAACCCGAAAATAAAAGATTAGATTATATTTGCCTCACAAGTGCGATCACAATGACTACCCGAAAAAATACTTAAAAATTTTAATAGATGAATAGTCCGCTATGCTTATTTGTTGGTTTTTTAATATAAATATAGTTGTTATTCAAATAAAAACAAACGGGACCTATTTCTAAAAAATTCCGATTGTTTGGTTTAGAGTTAGTTTTAAAATATAAATAATAACTTTCTAGTTTAATCCTTTATTTAAAAGGATGTTTAAGGATTATCAGCTTCAACTACAATCTCTTTTTCATGGTCTTTGTTGCGAATACTCATTATACCATCCCTTGACGAGATTGATTTTCCTTTATTATACACAATATAAAAATCATTGATAAGCAGGAATGTAATGTCACAGTGACCAAATAGTTTCCACTCTATTTAATGAATGTAAAAAATATCAAAGTTTGTTTGAATCAACTTATTGGGTTTTACTGAAGTCTTTCAAAGGGATTTTTCGAATAATGGTTGGTAAGGTACAAGAACTGCACTTTTATTTAGTAGGTTGTTGCATATGTAAATAAGCCTCATATGGTCTACTTATAAGGTATGGATAATTTGTAGCACATCTCCAATTTATTTTATTAACCAAAGGGCTGACATTGAAGCAATTTGTCAGCCCTAAAGCCTTTATTATGCAAGCGCAATTTCCGTTACACTACGGTCAATAACTCTTGCACCTTTCTTCGATACAAAATCCCCATCAGTTGAAATAAAAATATTCGCTGCTAAGATTTGATCCATTGCTGCATTTAGGGCAATTTGATCAACTGGTTCTACTGGAGAATCCACACTGATTTTCACTGTCTTCCCTGCTGTGTTTAAAAATTGAAGCTCTAATGTTTTCGTCATGTTTTTCCCTCCTTTCCTTCCTCATTTGGTTTGTTTTCCTTTAAACGATGTTACGCATCAATTTGATTTGTGTCATTACGCTCAACGAATGTTAGTGTTTCTGATTGTAAGCTTGCAATCGCTTGTGCTGCTTGAAGCAATTGGTCAGGTGTTGCTGATGTTTTGACGTTGTTGTAGTTTTTACGTTTATAGATGTCTTTGCCGTTCTCGTCCACTCCCATGTTAAACACAAGGCTTAATTGAGAATCTAATAATGTTGCAACTGCCATGCTCTCACCTCCTTTCACCCTTTATATATAGAGAAAGGGTAGGTAGAGTAGCGTATTATTAATATTTTTTTAAAAATAGTGGATGTACTAGCTTCATGTTGCTAACCTCTGGTCCTATTTGATTCCCAAAAGATCCTCAATAGAATGCTTCTTGAGTTTAGTAATTGCATCCCTACGCCATGCTTTAACTGCAGAGATTGATACTCCTTCATCCTTTGCAACTTCACTTGGTGTTTTATCTTTAAGACAGTAGGCTTTTAGCCATTTGCTTTGATTTGAAGTCAAAAGGGAGGAGGAAATACTTTCAATATTAGAATTTGCTAGTAGATGTTTAAAATCATCTTCGCTAGTTTCTTCTTGGGGTGAAACAGTCATGAGACGATTTTCCTTCTCCTGTTTTTTCCTTTCTTTCGTAAGCACTGCTTTCATTCGACCAAGGATATAGGAATAAACATAAGACTTAAATTCCCCTTTTTCTTCATTAAAACGTAATGAAGCCTCCCATAATGCAATACAGCCAATTTGATAAAATTCCTTTTTATCCTTGTAAATCATTAACTTTTTTATTATGTGATAAATCATTGGTTCAAATTGTTCATGCAGCTTCTCAAATTTCTCATCTTCATACATATAAGAATCCTTTTTAAGAATGCATTCTTAAGTATTCCGCGGTAATTTGAGAATATCAGTCTATTTTCCTATGAGGAACTTTCAATATAGAGGAGATAACAGGAGAGATTAACCTAATAAGAGGATTATTTCTTAGTAATAACTAGGTTATTGATAGTGAGTTTATTGGGATGATGGTTTTATTGGAGTTTTTGTGGAGTATTGTAGTTTTGTGTGCCTGTTACCACAAGGATTTTTCGAAGATATAGACTTAAAATTTCCATGTTACAAATCCTTACATGGTGTTTGATTAGTTTATATATGAATAATAATATATTTGTATACAAACTAAATATTCAGAAAAAGACCATTGTATTTCTATATATTGGTTTTGTGAAAAACTGTATCGTCTGTATTTACTTAGATGAGAAAAATCAGTAAGAGGGTGTTGATTTTTTGAGTAGCATGAATGTTCATTCGCGAAGAATGTCAAAGGATATTGTATACGAAAACTTGAAACAGAAGATTATTTTTAATGAATTAAGCCCGAATGAAGACGTAAAGGAAGATCAATTGTCGACGCTGTTAGATGTTAGTAGAACTCCCCTTAGGGAGTCCATTCAAAGGCTAGAAATGGAAAATTTTCTAGTTCGTCAACCAAACGGACGCCTTAAAGTGGCGCAAATCAATCTAAACGAAGTTGAAGAGATTTTCGAGATCAGGAGTTTATTAGAAGGACAGATTGCAAAACATGCAACACGAAATGCAATGAAGGAAGACATCCTAAACTTATCAAAACTATTAGAGAGGCTTGACCATTTTTTCAAAATTGATGACAAACAAAACTTTGTGACGATTGGAAATGAGTTTCATGATTATTTAGCAAAGATTAGCGGTTTGAATACAACTATTAGATTATTAAATATTGTGAGAGACCATGCTGAACGTTATAGTCGTTTCGTTTCTGTTTATGGTAAGTGGAATGAACAAGCAGTTGAAGAACATTACGATATCCTCAAATGTATTGTAGAAAAGGACGAGTTGGGGGCGGAAAATGCTATGAAGATCCATCTCATGAGCAGTTTAAGAGTCGTTTTAGAAAGAGTAAAAGAACTTCACCTAAGCAAAGGAGGAATTTAGAGTATGCACTCAACGTGGAAATTAAATACGAAAGTAATTCATGAAAATTCCCAACCAAATCCTCAAACAAAGGCTATTTCACATAGTATCGTTCCAGCAGTTGCATATGCTTTTCCTAATGCGGAAATGGCAGCCAAAGCAGTTTCTGGAGAAGTTGAATTAACTTATTATGGTCGATATGGAAATCCAACTCTTGAAAATCTAGAAAATAAAATTGCTGCATTAGAAGGAGGAGAAGCAGCATTAGGTGTATCTAGTGGAATGGCAGCAATCTCTACTGCTCTTCTCGGATTCCTGAAAAAAGACGATCATGCCATTGTGACACAAGATGTATATGGAGGAACCTTCAGTTTTTTTAACTCATTAGCACCAAGGTTTGGGATCGAATTTGATTTTGTAGACTGTACGGTTGTATCTAAGATTGAAGATGCGATTAGACAAAACACGAAAGTGGTTTACATTGAGACGCCTTCAAATCCAAAATTGACGATATTGAATCTGGAAGAAATAGCAAAAGTGTGCAAAAAATATAATTTGCCATTGATCGTTGACAATACATTCATGAGTCCCTATTTGCAAAATCCTTTAATGTTAGGGGCGGATGTAGTTGTTCATAGTGCAACCAAGTATATCAATGGCCATGGAGACGTTGTGGCAGGGTTTATTGTCGGCAAGCAGGATGTTATTCATAGGTTGCGTAGGAAAGTGATGGGAGATCTTGGTCAGAACTTAAGTGCTTGGGAATCCTCTCTTATATTAAGAGGATTAAAAACATTAGGTGTACGTATGGAAAGACATTGTAGTAACGCACAAAGAGTTGCGGATATTCTTGAAAAACATCCGATGATCAAAAAAGTCTATTATCCTGGTTTACCGTCTCACCCTCAACATTTATTAGCAAAAAAACAAATGAAAGACATGGGAGGTATTGTTTCGTTTGAAGTGAAGGGGGGACTGGCTGTTGGAACTCATTTCATTAATTCTCTTAAACTTGCAATGATTTCATTTAGCTTAGGGGATCCTGAAACATTGGTACAGCATCCAGCTTCTATGACACATGCGTCCATCCCTCCAGCTGAGAGATTAAAATTTGGAATCACTGACGGTCTAATTAGACTATCCGTAGGGCTTGAAGATATTGAAGATATCATTGCTGATTTACAGATAGCATTACTACAAGCGGAAGAAGTAATGGTAGGTTCTAAAGAGGTTTTATAATGACTTATTTAAGAACTAGATTGATATTTTACAAGTATTATTCAGAATGATCAGAGAAGAGAGGGTTATTATAATGATTGAAATGGAAAATGTTTATAAAACCTTTGAGCGTAAAGGAATAAAGACCACAGCCCTTAAAGGCATCAATCTAAAGGTGAACAAAGAGGATATTTTTGGGGTAATTGGATATAGCGGTGCTGGAAAAAGTACATTAATTCGGTTGGTCAATTATTTAGAGAAGCCGACTAAGGGCTATGTGTTAGTAGATGGACAAAGATTGGATCAATTTAACGCCAAAGAACTCCGTGTAGTAAAAAAGAAAATTGGAATGATTTTCCAACATTTCAATCTATTAGAATCAAAAACAATTTTTCAAAATGTAGCGATGCCTCTTATTCTGTCTAAAAAAAGCAAGGATGACATTCAAAGGCGGGTAATGGAACTATTGGAGTTTGTAGGGCTAAGTGATAAAGCTGAGAGTTATCCAAATGAATTATCCGGTGGACAAAAACAGAGGATTGGGATTGCTCGTGCTTTAGCTTCTAGACCTTCCATCCTGCTTTGTGATGAGGCTACCTCAGCTCTTGATCCTCAAACAACTCAATCGATCCTTGATCTTCTTAAGAGGGTAAATAAAGAATACGGAATAACAATTATGATCATTACACATGAAATGGGTGTTATCCAAGAAATTTGCAATAAAGTAGCTGTTATGGAAAAGGGAGAAATAATTGAACAAGGATCAGTACTAGAGGTATTTGGACAACCTAAACATCCTTCTACACAATACTTTGTACAAACTGTTATTCGTAACAGTATTACACCTAGTGTAGAAAACAAGATGAAAATGGAAAAGGACAGTAAACTCTTAAAAGTAAAACTTGTAGGAGAAGCTGTTTCAACGCCGATTTTGAATAAACTAATTAAGGATTTTGACATCACAGTAAATGTCTTGTTTGCCAATACAACAGAAATACAAGATACGACTATGGTCATTATGTATCTTGATATAAAGGGAAATGATGAGCAAGTACAGGCGGCAATGAACTATTTAAAAAAACTAGGTTTACTTGTTGAGGAGGTATCCAAATGATATCAACAACAATAACATTAGATCAATTTTTGCAAGCTATTAATGATACCTTGGTTATGGTTGGTTTTTCCCTATTTGTAGGCACGCTAATTGGGATACCTCTAGGAATATTACTCGTGGTGACACGTCCAGCGGGTATTTTGCAGCATAAAATTATTTATTCAGTGTTAAACCCAATTATTAATATATTACGTTCGTTGCCATTTATTATCCTTATGGTGGCTATCATACCATTTACTAGATTGATTGTTCAAACATCTATTGGTACGAGTGCTGCTATTGTTCCTTTAATTATATATATTTCTCCATTTATTGCTCGTTTAGTAGAAAACTCTCTTTTAGAGGTTAATCCAGGAATCATTGAGGCTGCAGAAGCAATGGGTGCAACACCATTTCAAATTATCCGTTACTTTTTGTTACCAGAAGCTTTAGGTTCTGTTGTTTTATCGTTAACTACAAGTACCATTACCTTAATTGGTGCAACAGCTATGGCAGGAACTGTTGGGGGAGGGGGTGTAGGAGATCTAGCAATCGTTTTTGGTTACCAACGATTTGATACTTTTGCGATGGTTAGTACGGTTATAGTATTGATCGTTTTTGTACAAGGGATACAGTCAATGGGGAACTTCTTGGCAAAAAAGATTAGGAGAAATTAATAAACTAGGAGAAGGAATGTAAGCTACGAAATGATTATATAAAAGGAGAGGATACAATGGGACAATGGACAAGAAAGGACCGGTTTGAAGCTCTGTTATCTGGTGAAATGGCCGATCGTCCAATCATCAGTGCGTGGAAGCATTTTTTAGATAAGGAACAAAACGCGGAGGATTTAGCAGGAGAGACAATCGATTTTGCTAATCAATACGAATGGGATTGGGTAAAAATCAATCCACGTGCTACATATCTTTCGGAAGTGTGGGGCAGTCGTTTTGATTTTGATGATTATGAATGGGTATTTCCTAAACAACTATCGGCTCAAATATGTAACCCATTGGACGTTTGGGGAGTTGAAGTAAAGGATGTATCTAAGTCAGCGCCTTTGTTGGAACAACTAAATGCAGTCAAACTTATTCGTAATGGCCTGTCTGATACTCCAATTATTCAAACAGTTTTTTCACCTTTGACGGTATTGCTTTTTATTGCTGGTCAATCCTTTTATGCGGACAAACATATATATGGAAGTCAAAATCCAGTCTCGATGAAAGCTCTATTTGCTGAGAATCGAGCAGGTGTTCATAAGGCGTTGCATGCGATTGCCTTAACGATTGCCGATTATGTCTCAGAACTAGAAAAGGTTGGAATTGACGGTCTATTTTATGCAGTCACTGGTACAGCTAATCATAAGTTATTCAATGTCCATGAATTCAATGAGTTTTCAAGACCTTATGATTTGATTGTATTAGAAGCGGCTCGAAATAAAAAGAATATTCTTCATACCTGTGGAGAGCACGCTAAACCAGAGTTATTTAAGGATTACTTCATTGATGGTATAAGCTGGGATACAAAAGCAAAAGGGAATGTTGATTTAAGTGCAAGTTTTAATGTTACAAAAGTAGGAGGAGTTGATCATAGTCATTTTGATGAGAGCAATGCGCTGAAAATTCGCTTAGAAGCAGAGGCAGCTCTAGAGCTTATGAAAAATGAACCTTTTATACTAGCGCCAAATTGCGCTGTTCCGCCAAATGCATCACAAGTAGCTTTAAAAGAATTTAAACAAACCTTAATGGAGGGAAACGAATGAAAAAACAGTTTTTGTTTGTCTTAATGGGAGCGATGGTATTACTACTAGGAGCCTGTGGAAATAAAGAAACTTCAGGAGAAGAAGATAAGAAGCAATTAGTAGTAGGATTTGGAGTTGGAACATATGAGGAACAATTTCGTAATAGTATTTTACCGATAATGGAGGAAAAAGGGTATGAAGTAGAAATGAAAGTTTTTTCTCAAAATATGCAAGTGAATCCTGCTATGAAAGAAGGTTCAATTGATGCGAGTATTTTCCAAAGTACAGCCTACATGGAAGGGATTAACGATGAGATTGATGCGAATATGACTGGGATAGCGTATGTACCGAGTGCCCCTCAAGGATTATACTCTGAAAAACATCATTCCATCGATGTAGTGAAAGACGGTACTACAGTCGCTGTACCAAATGATCCTGTTAACCAAGAACGTGCTATAAGTATTATGGAAGAATTAGGATGGGTGAAAGTTGATGAAGACGCGGGGATAACAGACTTTAACTTAAAAAGTGTATATCCAGACAAGTATGTCATTGATTTTAAAGTGCTTGATCCAGCACAAATCCTAGTATCTCTTGAAGATGTAGATTTCGGGGTTGTTAATGGTAACTATATTGCAAGTGCTGGACAAAAAATAACAGATGCTGTAAAGATTGAAAATACACCGAAAGAACATCGAATTATCGTGACTGTTAATGAAGAGGATAAAGACTCACAATGGGCAAAAGATTTAAAAAGTGCATATGAATCAGTAGAATTTGAAGAATATATTAAGTCAGATGAAATGTATGATGGATTTGTTCTTCCTGAAGCTTGGGACCAGAACTAGTTTTGGGTGCCAGCCACCACCCAAAACATCTTGTTTTATAACATTTTTCCACGAAATTGAATACAGCTATTTTAACGTTCAGAAAGAGAGCCATTCTCATAGTAGGTGATTGACCTTGTATTGTATAATTTTGAAGGATGGAAAAGACGTCTCCTGTATAACTGCGCCAACAGTTATACGGGAGACGTCGCATAAAAACAAGTATGATGATTGTGTCAGATTACAAACTACCTAAATGCAATGATCGTTAGCTTTAGTTTTCATAAAAGAGAGAGGTATTAGCATACAGAGCAGGTGAGCCTCCAGAGTGGATAAATAGAATGTCATCACCGCGCTTAAAGTAGCCATTTCGGATAAGCTCAATTAGTCCTGCTGCAGCTTTACCAGTGTACACTGGATCGAGTAAAATTCCTTCTGTTTTTGCTAGTAACTGGACAGCTTCTACCATTTCAGGGGTAGGGAGAGCATAGCCAGGTCCGACGTACTCATCAAAGCAAGTAACTGTCTCACGGGGGATGGAATGTGAAATTCCGATATGTGCCGAGGTTTCTTTCACAAGCTGGTATACCTTTTCTTCTTGTTCAGCTTTTCCTCTGCTTACGTTTATTCCAATTACAGGGATATTACTTTGACTTCCAGAAAATCCAGTGATCAAACCTGCATGCATTCCGCCACTTCCGCTTACACAAACGACTGACTTTATATTGATGCCTTGATCAAAAGACTGTGCTAAAATCTCCTGGGAGCAAGCGGCATACCCTGTTGCCCCAATGGCAGTAGATCCACCAACTGGAATGATGTAAGGGTTATGTCCTTTCACTATGACTTCATTTGCTACTTGCTGCATTTCTTTCATCAAGTCTGTTCCATTCGGGACAACCTTGATATTTTCAGCGCCTAGTAAATGATATAGAAAATAGTTACCGTTAAAGTCAGGCTCTGAATTTTTTGTCATTCCTTCTTCTAAGACAAGAATGCACTTCATTTTCTCTTTTACAGCAGCTGCTAGTGTTAAGCGACAATGATTTGATTGAATGCCTCCACATGTAATTAATGTATCTGCACCTTTTTTAAGAGCATCGGCAACAAGAAACTCTAATTTTCTTGTTTTATTTCCACCAACCGTAAGCCCAAGTAAATCATCTCGTTTTAGATAGATAGTTGGGCCGCCAAGAGCTTCTGATAGATTATCTAATTTCTCGATCGGTGTATGGGATGGTGTGTATCTTCGTCTGGGGAATTGAGATAAGTTCATATGTAATGTCCTCCTGTTTTGTCCGTTTATATATATTTGAAATGTTGAAAAAAATCATTCTAGTAGGCTTCTTAAATACTATTATATTAATCGGGGCCTGTCACCACCCGGATTTTGTCGAATGATGGCAGGTTATAACTCTTGAGAACATGAGAGCATAGTTCATTTACACAAGAGTGAAAGGGAGTATTGATTATAGGAGATCACTGTTTAAAGTGTGAAAAGGCAGAAAGTAACATTACTCTACCAAATGAAAATTAAATTTCTCAATTGCGCTCTGTAAAATTTTGGTTAATAAAATAAAACATTCTTCCTATATTCATATCAAATTTCACTACTGGAGACTTATGGAAGTGATCTGGTAATTATAGTAACATTTACTTAGCTATGTGATTTATTGGAAATGAAATTGACGATGAATAGAAAAGTAAGTTAACTCATAATGAGGTGGAATTTATGAATTCGGAAAAAGTCAGAGCATTAGCAAAAGTGTTCCAGGAATCTTCTGAAACGTTAAAATTAGATGAATCGAAATTAATGCAGAGTGTACATACAAATACGGCAACATGGACAGGAGAAGCACGAAAAAAATTTGATTCAATGCTTGATGAAGCAGGTATTTTATTTCAAAGACACTCAGATAATCTTTATCAGATCAGTAAAGAATTAGAAAGCGCAGCAAATGATGTTGACAGAGTGAGAGAAGAGATTGAGAGACAAAGAGAGTTAGAGCGGCTTGCTTGTATGAGGGATGAGTAGAAATAAAGGGAATGAAGGATAAAAAGAGGTGTTATATGAAACCGAAGAATAGGGATCGTAAAAGTTTGGAAGAGGAAGGCTGGATCCTCCCTGATAAAAACAAGAAAAATAAAGATGGGAGTTTACTTCCCGGTTGTAGTGATTTTTTTATTTTGTTCATTCAATTTGGTGTTTTGGCACATCAAATTATCATTCTTTTTTGACGGTGAAAAAGAATGGATAACAATTGGGGACAGGGTTGTGTAGACCTATTAATCCTGCCTTTACAGATTAGGACATCATTTTTTTCATAGTATATAGATGAGATAGTACGTATGTTATAAAGCTTAGAGGAAAAGAAAAGAGGTTGATACAGTGGGTGGTAAAATTTCAGTAGATCCAAATCGTTTAGAAGATTTAGCAAATGAGTTTGTCTTGCACTTGTCAAAAATTGAAGAGGAATACAAGAGTCTTCATATGGAACTTTTCAACCTAATAAGCAGTGCTCCAGCAGAGTATAGTCATTGTTTTTATCAAGTAGGGGATCCTTGGGGAACAGGAAATCAATTAGCTGATCTTCTAAGTGAAATGGAGATAGACCTTCGAATGACAGCAAATAAATTTTCAGATGCCGATAACTTAGTCGGTCAACTTTATAAACTGCATGAGAAGTATGGAGCATTAACAGCGATGGGTGCTTTAGCATCGAAACAGCTAGCATTTTATGGGCTGGGTTTTACGCAATTTATGAAAAATACCGATGATGTATATATGTACAGACATATGAATGCACTAACTAAACTATCCGATGTAGTTGATAATTCCAAATTCCGTAATGTGGCAAGAGCCTATTTAAATCCGACTTATCTATTAAAAAAATATAGAGATGTTCCATTTGCAGATTTAGTTCATAAAAAAGTTGCTAAATATCTTCCTGATGATGTTGTTAAGTATACAGATAGTTCAAAGGCTTTATTTGAAGGGGTTAAGCATAGAGCATTGGACTCAACAACGTTTAAATCATTCCTTCAAACAGGAACTAAATTCGCAAAAACAAATGCTGTTAGTGCTGTATTAGTAACCGGAGCAATGGAAGTAGGCGGAATGGGACTAAAAATTTCCGAAAATTATTCTAAATATGGAGATAATACAGAGGTTTTAAAACGCGAAAATGCTAAAGCGGTGGGAAATGCAGTGAATAATACAGTAGCCATTTCCGGAGGTTCCATTGCAGGGGCAGTAGTAGGTGGGGCTCTGGGAAGTTTAGTAGGTCCAGTTGGTACAGTTGTAGGAGCTGCTGCAGGTTCATTTGTAGGAGGACTTGTTGGAGAGCAAGCGGCTAAACTTACTGCAGGGATAGCAGAGAAAGCAGCTATAGCTTTAAAAGAACCGATACATGCTGGTCTTGAAACGATTAAAGGTGGTTTGGAAAAAGCAGGGGAAGTTGTTGAAGGAATTAATAAAGGTGTTGATTTTGTAAATGATCAAATTAAGGATACAATTGCTGACCCAATAGGGAAGGTGAAAGATATTGGTAAGGGGATATCGAAAGCAAAAGAAACAGCGAGTTCTCTTGTCGATGGAGCAAAAGATTTTCTTGACGATAAATTGTCATTTTTCTAAGGAGGACCTATGAATACCATTCAATTAAGTATTGAAGAGTTAATTTTTTCATTTTATAGTGAAGGTTTATTTGAACAAGGAATGTCTATTAAGGAGGCCTATTTTCCAACGCTTCAAGAATCTGAGTTAAAATTAATGCTAGAAGTTGCCTCTCGTTCTTTGTTAGCAAAAGATATGATAAAGGAAGTTCATAATCAATATAAATTAAAGGATGAATTTGCTTCCTATATTCATACACTAAATTATGCCGAAAGTACATTAAAGGCTTCTAAACATCAGTCTGACTTAAATGGAGAAGAAAGTATCTCATTTCATTATAAAAATGGAGAAGTTTATTTACATAAAATATTGTACGACAATCAAGTTCATTCTATTTCTAAACTACCAGATGAAGAAATCATTTCAGTTATAAGTAGTTTTTTCAATTTCCATACATTAGAAAAGCAAAGTGAAGTACTTTTTCAGTTAAAAAGTGAAGAATTTGAAGAACTTTTAGAGGATGTTAGTCAATCTCATTCTATATCAGAATCGCTTGTTCAGAAATGGGTAAGCAAAAAGGGTCAATCTAATAGTATTCTAGAGTTTTTAAATGACATTTCTACTAGAAACGGTAAAATGGATAGTTTATTAAGTTTAAAGTATGACTCAGATAATAACCCTGATCTAATGGATCTTTATTTTATTATCCCAGGAAAGACTGAATGTTGGCTTGCTACAAGGGACAACAACCTTGATCTGAATATTCAAAGAGCAAATGAGACATCTATTAAAAATCTATTATTAACGAACAAGGTTCTTTCAGCTTAAGGAGGTGCATCGTTTGGTTAACGTTAAGAAAGATAATGATATCATACATATAAAAGGTTCCAAGTTCATGTACGCTTGGGTGTTTCTTGCTACTTTAGGTTTTTTAATTGCTTGTTTTTTCTTAATCATACATGGTTTGAAATTTGATTCCAAGTATTCTATTTTATACCTTGGTGGTGGATTCCTCTTCACTCCTTTCTACCTTTATCTAACTCTTTGGTCACTTCCAGGATTTATTCCAGGGAAGGTCTTGTTAACGATTGTTCAAGGTGAGAATAGTACAATTAAATCAAAGAAAGGTACAGTTCTTATTAAAAATATTCGTAATATCGATTTAGTGAGAAATCCTCTAAATTTGATAAATGATATTGTAATAGAAACCTTCGATAACAATAAAATTAAAATTCGCACCTTTAATTTACTTGATGACCTGGATTATCAGGTGGTAGTTGATCAATATATTTATCCTTATATGACAGAAAACGCAAGAAAAGTTTGGGATCGTAAGGTGAATTTGGATAAATTGCAAAAAGTGGCTAAATACGAGCGGCAGGAGCAGAAAATTGATTAGGGTGCCTGTCACCACCCGGATTTTGTCGAATTTAGTAGAGTATGAAGAGGAGAGTTAGTTATACTAGGATTTTAAGTAAATTCCGCTTCCTTGGTATGGATAAGTATGCAGACGGGACAGGTCCCTTGGGAAGTACTAGAACACAAGAAAAAACCACCCTACGCCGTCACAAGCAAAAGGATGGTTCTTGAGGTAAGAGAATTAATTTGAATTGACAACCACCACCCTGACGGTAGAGGTTGCAGGGAGAAGTGTTAGCGCACTTCTCCTTAATATTATATTCATATTATACATAAAAAAATATTCTTATTTGGATCGAGTCAAGTTTCGGATACTATCACAGTGACGCCTGGAAATCTTGAAGGTGAACTTTATTAAAATTTCGTTAACAATTGTCATTATGTTACATCAAAACAAAAAGAAGTAACCAGTCCAGATATTTAAAATTAATTTTCCTCTTTTCATAGTAACTAATCTAATTTAATTTTTTAAAGAGGATTTATATATCATCGGTGTAACGCCTACAACCTTCTTAAAAACCTTACTGAAATATCTCCCATCCTGATATCCCACCGCGGATGCCACATCTGATATATATAGATCATTATTCATTAGTAAAATTTTAGCCTTTTCAATACGGATCTTTTCAATGTAGTCAGAAGGGTTAAGGCCAAACTCCTGCTTAAACTTACGGGAAATGTACTCTCTGCTTATAAAAAATTGATCTGCAATGGATTGTAGCAATAAATGTTCATGATAATTATTATCTATATATCTCTTAATATCAAAAATAATATTTTGGTTTTTTCTTCGTTCATCTGCTAGTTTTTCTGCAAATACTTCACAATATTGAGTTAATTCTTTTTTGAACAAGTCAAGATAAAGTCTTCCGTCTTTATTTAATGGAAAATAAACATGCTTGTGAATTAATTCAAATTTCTCTTCAAAAGAAATTTCCTTGAAAAGATAGGATTTCATTAGATAAAATTCATGTCTCCAGTATTCAAGTTGATCAAGTGTTACGGAGTTCAATTCCTTTATAGCTTGAATGAATTTACTAATCGCTTTATCAATTTGTTTTTTTTCATTACTTTTAATAGCTATCACAATGGCTTCACTATAATCAGAAAAAAATAGAGTATTGCTTATCTCTGAGGCTTTTCCTTTGAACTGATGAATATATTCTTGGCCAACAAGATAATTACTTTGTCTTAAGGAGAGTTTTGCTTCCTTATAGCCGATTTGTAAACCCCCAGGAAATAAATTTATCGAGCTAATGCCAATATGGAAAGGAGTATGTAGTATTTCCATAAATGCATCATTAATTTTTCGGAGTTTAGCATCAAAATGGTTGAAGTTTTTCCAGATAATCAGTACAATTTCATTCTCTTTATTTAAATGCTTAAAGGCATATCCTTCAGCCGACTTTGCTAGAATTTCATTACAAATATTCAATAGAATAAAATCGAGTTTATCAATGTGATTTGCATATTTTTGAAGGATTTTTTCTTGCAGCATATCGGTACTTAATATAGCCATTTGGAATTGATTATAGTTTCTTATATGAAATTCTTTGTTTAGCTCTTCAAAAGCAATTTGGTTTGAATGAGGCTGTAAAATTAAATTTGAGAACATTTTATCTAAAAAAGCTGGTTTAGTTTGGGAGATTACTTGGTTGCGTTTTACGTCTATATTACGTTTAGCTTCCTCTACCTTCCAGTTATTCAGAGCATTTTCAAAAGACTTTATAATTTCGTACCGATCTATAGGCTTTAAAATGTAGTCCAAACCACCGTTTTTTAGTGTATGTTGAATATATTTGAAGTCATCATGTCCACTTATTACAATTGTTTTGCCTTGGTTGTGATTCTGCTGAAGCCAAGTAAGCAATTCCGTTCCGTTTTTACCTGGCATGATTATATCTGTAAAGATGAATTCTGGTTTTTCGGTCATCACGATATCAATCGCATTATTTCCATCACAAGCTTCTAAGACTTGCTTGATCCCATATTCACTCCAGGGAATAAGTAAGCGAATGGATTGTCTTACATCTTCTTCATCATCGACAATAAGTACTTTCATGCTCGGTCTCCTTTCGCAAGGGGATTTGTAAAGTAATCTTTAGACCATGAGGTTCACGATTTGAAATCTCAATTTGTGCATGTTCAAAAAAATATAGTTGTATTCTAGAAAGGACATTACTTAAACCAATACTTTGATCAATCTGTGTTCCATATGTTTCTGTTTCATTTAATTTTTCCTGAACAAAGTGAAGTCTTTCGGGGGCAATACCTTTTCCATTATCTTCAACAACAATAAGTAAAAGCTGTGGATTTAACATTTTAATAGTAATCCAAATTTCCCCGGGACGTTCATTTTGTTCAAAGCCATGCTTAAAGTAGTTCTCAACGAGGGGTTGGAGGATCATTTTTGGAATTAATAGGGTTTTGACCTCTTCCTCTACATTTATATGATAGATGAGATTTTGTTTAAATCTTTGTTTTTGCAGCTCTAAATAGGCTTGAATTTGATCAATTTCCTTTGAAAGTTCAACAATAATTTCACTTGTGCTCATGTTATATCGCATCATTTTACCCAGTGAGGAGGTGAGGTCATAAATTTTAGGAACATTATTTTGTAAGGCCAGCGCTCCAATGGATTGCAAAGTATTATATATAAAGTGTGGGTTGATTTGAGCCTGAAGTGCTTTTAACTGATTATCCTTATTTGCAATTTCTAAGCGATATTCTTTCATGATTAAATTATCAATAGTTTCCACCATGTTTTTTATTGTCTGTGCTAAAATCCCAATTTCATCTGTACTCTTCGTACTAATATCTAATTTCATGTTCTTTACTTTAATTTGTTTAATTGAATTAATTAACTCTTTAATCGGAGAGGTCAATTTTAAAGAAATATATAAGGTAGCTAATATGACGATAATTAATGATAATAAAATAACTAACGCATTAATTAAGACAAGTTGATTGGCATTTCTATACAACACTTGGTTTGGGATTCGCTTAGCTAGAATCCACTTTTGACCAAAATGTTCAACGCTTTCATAAATTGTTATCCCGCTAAAATTTTCATTGGTTGATTCGAAGTAGCCAGAAGGTGCCTGTTTATTATGTAACATTTGTGCCCAGTCATCAGTGAGTGTAGTACCAATAATATTTTCTTGAGAAGAATAAAGCACTTTACTATTATGGTCAATCAAGTAAAAATCTTCTGAATGTTTAGAGTAAAGTAGATCGCTCATTGTACTTATTGAATCAAGGTTAAAATCAATTGAAATGTAACCAAGGTTTTCTCTTAGAGGTATTTTATAAATCGGTCTATGAATTGTAATAACTTTATTTTTTGGTGCATATGGAAAGTCATTCATCCCGTAATTATGAGCGGTATGAGTTGATTCGATGAAAGGATCTACTTTATTATCTGGAAAATCCTTTTGCTGGAGTTTCGGCATTGCTTCACTTGTTCTTTTAGAAAAGCCATCGATGGTAAGATAACTTCGTTGATAATTATTGCTGTACAGGTAAACTTGTACAATATCCTTGCTTTCTTTGGCTATTGAATGGAGGTTTTGAGATATTCCTTTATCCATTAAATGGTTTTTTTCGTTGTTGGTTAAGTTTTGATAGAGACTATTAGAGTCTTGAATATCTTTATATACATTAAGGGAAATATTGTTAATTTGTTCGAGGTATTCCTGGATACTGCTTTTCCCTTGATAAACTGTATGTGAATTTTCTCTTATAAATTCCCTCTTGAGTGACTCTCTAGTGTACATATATGATATAAAAATTGATATTAACATAGGTAATACAATTGCGATAAGTAAAAAAACAATGAGTTTATTGCGAATACTTCCTTGTATAAATTTCACAGTTAGCACTACCTCTCGAAATTTTTATATACAGAAATTATATCATCGGATAATATTCCTGTTCACTATATATTAAACAAGTCATTTGCGATTGGGGGATAATGAGTATTTATAATCAAGTTACTTTTAAATTTATAATTTAGTAGATTGCTTTGTAAAGTAAAGTCACAAAATTACACATTTTTGATCACCATTACATGTATTTTTGCTTTTAATAACTAGTTATAATGACTACAAGGCTTATTCATACAGGGGTGTAGATAGATGAAAGAGCTTACAAAGGGGTTATTTCTTGCAGTTATAATACTTTCCATTTTTGGTTGCAGTAATAATGAAGAGGAATCTACCTCAAGTAACCAGGTTAAAGATACAAATGAAGTCACTTTAAAAGTATATAACTTTAAGGTCGAGATGGCTGAACAGCTAGAAAAGTTAGTAAAGGAGTATGAAGTAGATCATCCGGGGATTAATGTTGTGATTGATACTTGTGGCGGAGGGTGTGATTACAGTGCGGAATTGAAAACAAAATTTAGCTCTGGTGATAAACCTGACATTTTCTTCGTTGCAGGATACAGTGACTTGGATCTCTGGATAGAACATCTTGAGGACCTCAGTGATCAGCCGTGGGTTGAAGATGTTGTTGACATTGCAAAAGAACCTATGACTAAAGATGGTAAGTTATACGGAATGCCACTAAATATTGAAGGTTGGGGCTATATCTATAACAAAGATTTATTTGCAGAAGCAGGGATATCCAAATTGCCAAAAACAATCTCAGAGTTAAAAGGTGTTTCAGAAAAACTTCAGTCTTCTGGAGTTACACCATTTGTAAATGGTTATGGAGAATGGTGGATATTGGGGAATCACTTGCTAAATATGGCATTTGCGCAACAAGACAATCCAGAAGATTATATTGAAGCAGTGAAACTTAATAAGGAAAAGTTTAGTGATAATAAGGCGTTTAAAGAGTGGGTAGATTTACTAGATTTAACAATAAAATATGGGCAACCTAATCCTTTACAAACCGATTATATTACTCAGGTTACATCATTTGCTAGTGGTCAAGTAGCGATGATACAGCAAGGAAATTGGGTCCAACTTCAGTTACTAAAACTAAATCCTGATTTGGAATACGGATATCTTCCTATGCCGATAAATGATGATAAAGAGAAAATGGATCGTTTACCTATTGGTGTTCCAAACAACTGGGTTATTTATAAGAATTCGAAGGTAAAGGATGAGGCAAAAGATTTTTTAAATTGGATGGTTACCTCAGATATTGGAAAGCGGTACCTAGTTGAAGAATTTAAATTTATACCAGCTTTCAAAAACATACCAATAGATAAGACTAAGTTAGGTCCTTTAGGAACTGATCTTATTGAATATATCCATAACAATAAAACTGTCCCATGGTTATGGCAAAAATACCCGGGTTATGAAGTGAATACATCGCAAATGGGAGCAGTTATTCAGGCATATATTGGTGATCAAATTACAAAGGAAGAAATGTTTGAGCAATTCCAATTGATATGGGATGAACTTTCTGAACAAGAAGAAGTGGTACAAAAGTAAATTTTGCTTTCACTATCCTAAATCAGCTCTAAATGCAATTTAAGTTTAGGGCTGACTATGGATTAAGCGTAGTGTCTTTAAAGATATATAACTAGTAAAGTTATCTTCTTAAAAGACTGAAGATTTTGAATATTGCGTATATTTTAGTGCGTTATCTAATTTGGAGATAGTTAAGGGGGTGAGGCCAACTTTAGAAATTAGAGAATAGTATTCTAACTTTTATTTAAATTTATTTTAAGGGGGATTTTTACATGAAAAAACGGCTTATATCTATTTTGTCTTTGATTACAGCTTTTACAATTATACTTGCAGGCTGCTCGAGCTCTAATACTGAATCAACTACATCGGATTCCAATTCCGGATCTAAGGATGAGATTACACTATATACAATTCAATCCACTACTCCAGGTTTTGAGGAGTGGGTGAAAGAGGCTGAGGAGAAGAGTGGTGTAAAGATTAATTGGGTAGCAGCGCCAACCGATTCTGATACTCGTCAACAAAAGGTTTCGACAATCCTATCATCAGGTGACGCTTCTGTTGATATCCTTGAAATCAACGATGAAATGGCTACCTCATTTAAAAATACAGGTTGGCTTGAGCCTCTACAAGATACAGTGTTAACAGATGATATAACAAGTCAGTTCCCTCAAGGTTATATGAAAGATATGCTAACTACTACTAACGGTGATGTCATTGGTGTCCCAGGTTATTCTGGATATCTTGCTCTATGGGTTGACCAGAAAAAATTAGATGAAGCTGGGATGACGTCAATAGAGAACGAAGAAGATTTTGTGAAGTTTTTGAAGGCGACTACAAAGGATGGTCAATATGGATATGGTGGTTCATGGGAAAAAACGTATGTGTTTAATGAAATTGCAACCTTTGTGAATCTTTTTGGTGGTGATTATTATGATTGGACAAATGAAGGAAGCCGAAAAGCGGTTAAATTCATGTACGATATGGCGAATACCTGGAAAGTGACACCAGTTGATCAACTTGCTGATAAATACGAGCAAATGAATCAGAAATTCATTGATGGTAAATATGGAATGGTCTTCATGTGGGGAACTGGAAATGACTATCGTGAAGCTAATCGATATGGTGATGATCAAATCCACATGATCAATATGCCTAAGTTTGAAAAGAGAGCTATCTTTACAGATTCATGGAGTTACGTTTTAAATACATCTTCAAAAAATAAGGAAGCTGCTGAAAAATTCCTTAAATATGTAGCAAGTGAAGAGGGTGGATTAAGTGGATGGAAAAACTTTAACCGATACCCTGCAAGAGCAGATGTGGCAAAAAATGAAGCTGTTACAAGTGATGTGAAAGAAGTCTATACTCAAATCCAAGAAACAAGTGAAATCAATGGTCGCCCTATGCTTCCTCAAACAATGGAATTTATCAATGAAATGGGAACATTATTCCATAATTATATCCAAGATAAAATTACGTTAGATGAATTCTGTGCAAAAGCCCAAGAAGCTGTTGATAAGTATAAATAAGTGATCCAATCATTGACAAGTAACTTTCTATTCATAATAAGAAAGGTGCGTTAAAATGTATGCTAGCAAAAGATACCTGACAATTGCGTGGTTATTTGTTCTACCTGCTTTATTAATAAGGTTTTTCACCACCATATATCCTATTTTTGAAACATTCCGAGTTAGTTTTTATAACGTAAACTTGTTAAGAGGAATTAACGAGTTCGTTGGGATTCAGAACTATATTAATATTTTCCAGGATCCAAAAATGCTTACATCGATTACGTTTACAACCATTTTTGTGGTGGGTTCGATGTTTGGACATATCGTTTTTGGTGTTGGGTTAGCGCTTATACTAAATATGAAAATAGCTTTTCAGAAGGTATTACGAACGATTGTGTTACTTCCATGGGCAATGCCGATGGTTGTAATCGCAATTGCATCAAAATGGGCGTTTAACAATGATTATGGTTTAGTCAATGATTTCATCCGTTGGTTCAATCCTGGGTTTAATTTAGATTGGCTCATTAATACTGATACAGCTCGTATAGCGGTTATTGCTGTTGATTTGTGGAAGGATGTTCCGTTTTTTGCGATTCTTGTTCTTGCTGGCCTTCAATTTATTCCATCAGACATATATGAAGCTGCAAAAATAGATGGAGCTGGACCTATTCAATCATTTTTTAGAATTACACTACCACTTATTTCAAAGAACATTTTGATTTTAAGTATATTCTTTACAATGTGGAGAATCACATCATTTGATATCGTCTATGCAATGACAAGTGGAGGTCCTGGAGAAGATACTGCATTACTCGCTTATCGAATCACAACTGAAGCATTTACAAATCTAAATACAGGCTACGCTGCTTCTATTGCAATTGTTCTGTTTATCGTAATGGCCATTTTAAGTGGATTGAGTATGTACGGGGCAAAGAAATTTAATCATTAATTGTATTGTGCTTCTTTTAACTAAAAGGAGCACAATGATTCTATGAAATTGGCGATTAGATTATTAGGATTTAAGAGAGACCATAGTTCCTCAAAAGTACATTTAAGTTCAACTTATAATTGTAAATACTATCATCTCCTTGCTTAAGGGTTAATGGAGTTTGAAAATATGAAATATAGTAGGTGAATAGGATATGTTTCCTAAGACAACAAAGGAAAGAAAATATGAAATTATAACTAGGGAGCCAAATAGAGTTCCCAAAACTACAAAAAATGTGCTATTCAACTTGTTTAAGTGGTCCTTAGCATTTATTGTCAGTTTTCTTATCCTTTTTCCGTTATGGTGGATATTTGTGTCCTCCATTACTCCATCAGGGGAGTTATTTTCAAAGCCTATTAAATATTGGCCAGAAAATCCAACACTTGAAAGCTACCGTTACTTAATTGAAAATGCTGATTTATTTCAAAAAATATGGGATACAGTCCTGATTGTTGGATTATCGATTTTTATTGGGATGGTTGTTTCGGTGATGGCCGCCTTTAGTTTTGCAAGATTTAAGAGTAAAGGTTTGTCGTTAGCCCTTGCCTTTTTATTAGGTTCTATGCTTATTCCTGATGTGGTGACAGCCCGTCCTTTATATGATTTTTTACAACAAATTCAGTTGTATGATACCTATACAGGATTGATTGTCCTTTACATCAGTAGCATCATCCCTTTTTCAATTTTAATTCTTCAAAGTTTTCTTAATGATATACCAGCTTCAATTGAAGAAGCCGCGTTAATTGATGGGTGTGGGTTTTTCCAGTCGTTGTTTTATGTGACATTGCCAATTTTAAAACCCGCCATCGCAACCGTTTGTATTGTAAACTTTATTCTTTGTTTAAATAACTTCTTTACACCACTGTTTTATTCGAACGGAATCTCAGTGCTTTCGACAGCAATTACTCAATTACCGTTACGGGATAATATGTATGCGATTCCATGGGATCTTGTTAGTGCAATGGGATTCATTATCATTTTACCGATTACCATTTTCGTTGGTATTTTCCAACGACAAATCATGGAAGGAATTATGTCGGGTGGCGTAAAAGGATAAGAAATAACAATTAAAACATGAGAGGAGAAATATCGTATGAATTTTAATCCATTTATGAATGGTCTTTCGTCCCTTCCTTTAATGAACAATGGAAGAACACGTGCTATTACAGCAGAAAACCCACATGGCGAAAAAGGAAAAGGAGGGATGGCTGCTAGTCATTTAGGGCCTTCTAGAAAAGGTTCACCATGTCTCCGTAATGTAAAATCTGGGGATACAGCATTACTCTGTGATGTGGAGGGTCCAGGAGTTATTCAACATATTTGGATCACAGTAACTGATAAAACAGAAACAGACGTTTTTGTTCTAAGAGATCTCGTTATTCGTATGTATTGGGACGATGAAAAGGAACCTTCTGTTGAAAGTCCACTTGGTGATTTTTTCTGTAATGGATTTGCACGAGGCTGTACAGTCAATTCATTGCCGATAGTAGTAAACCCAACACGTGGATTTAATTGTTATTTCCCAATGCCTTTTAACAAGAAGGCCAAAATCACGATTGAGAATCAACATGAAGAAAGTATTCCAGCCTTATTCTTTCAAATTGACTATTGTTTATATGATGAACTTCCAGAGAATACTGCTTATTTTCATGCTCAATGGAATCGTCAGAAAATCACCAACATTGCTGAAGATTATGTGATCGTTGACAACATAAAGGGAAAAGGACAATATGTAGGTACCTACCTTGCACTTGCAACATTAGAAAGATACTGGTGGGGTGAAGGTGAGGTAAAAATGTACATTGATGGTGATGGTGAATACCCAACAATTTGCGGTACTGGAACCGAAGACTACTTCGGAGGGGCCTGGAGTTTTGCAAATCAACAAAATGGCAAGACAATCGAAAACACCTATTGTACACCTTATATGGGATATCCCTACTATTCAAAAAATGATGAAATAGTCCATAACCTTTATCACAATGATGATGTCCCACCTATGAGAGGATTTTATCGTTGGCATATTCTGGATCCTATCAGATTCAATGAAGATCTTAAAGTGACCGTCCAACAAATTGGTGTGTGCAAGAAAGGATTATTTGAAAGACAGGATGACGTGGCAACCGTCGCTTATTGGTATCAAACAGAACCACATAATACCTTTAAACCTTTAATAAAAAGGGAAGAGAGATGGCCTAGGTAAGTTTTTGGGTGCCAGTTTTTGGGTGCCTGTCACCACCCGGATTTTGTCGAATTAAAGGATTTTTAGAATGAGAGGAAGGTTTTCACGCTTCACCATTTTGTTCGACATAGTTTTAAATCTAGCAATTTACACAAGAAGAAAAGGATAGCCAATTATAAGAGTGATTGGCTATCCTTTTTCTATATGCCATTACTGTATGCTTATTTCTTCCTCAGCCATCGTACCATTTGCTTCAACTTTCAACGAAATACTACCCTGAGCAATCGCTTTTAATTCACCTGTTTCAGGATCAAATAGAGCATCAAACTTCCCAGAAGCCTCTGCTTGTTCAAGCTGCTTACTGTCAGAACCTACAAACACATTCTCACTGCCATTCCATTTTACTGTCGCAGGGTAACGAAGAGGAATGGTCAGATCACCAGCCTGATGACCAGATGCGGTGATTTTTACGGTTTCACCTGTATTTACTGTAGCTGGTGCATTCATCGTAATATCCTCCAACATCGGTCTTACCTCAGCTCCGATCCAACTACGGTTAGCTGCTTGGCTGCGTGCTGCGGCATTTTCGGGACCAAAGGCTTTGTCTTTTACTGCTGTAGGGTCTACGCCGAACAAGGTCCATGAGTAAAATCCGCCTTCATCGGTAGGGCCGTATGGGGCCTTGCCTGCAGGTCCGACTACCATATACGGTACGCCTTCGACGCGTTCAACATTGACGGTATGGGCATGGCCGCTAAGATAGACGGCACCTTTTCCGCCTGAGGTTTTGCGGAAGTCCGTGAGCCATTGTTCAAGTAAATTAGCCTCTTTTTGGTCGCTGAGTTGGCTGTTTTTCGTTGGGAGCGGGTCGCGTGTTGGATGGTGTCCGACCACTACAACATTGTTGATTTTTGGATCAGAAGCCGCTTCATCAAGAGACTTTTTCAACTCGATTAATTGATCAAAATCACTTGTGCGCAAGCTTCCTGTAGATGTGTCGAGCATGATAAATCGTGTTTTTTTATGGTCAAAGGTAAAACGATTATTTTCAAATACGTTTATAAAATTGTCTAGCGATCCTGAGCCCATTATTTCATGGTTGCCTGGGATATAATAGATTGGTAACTTGTCTCCGACCTCTTCCTTTAAAATCTTTTCCGCAAGCTCAAAATCTTCCTTCCAAGCCGTGTCAACCAAATCGCCGTTGATCACAAGGAAATCAGGGTTTGCTTTGACAATTTGCTGAAGCGATTCGCGCGCCATTTGCACCTGTTGGCTATTTGGTGATTTTGCCGCAAATTGGCTGTCGGCTATTACGGCAAATGTCCAATTATTTCTGCCAATTTCTCCGTTTTGAATAATCAATGGATCTTTAGATTGTGGCTGTTCGGGAACCTCAAGAGTTGGTGGTACCTTTACAGTTAGATCATCAATGATTATTTTTCCTTTATATTGCTTGCTTCTGTTCGTTTCAACCGGATAAATCCGCCATAGCTTTGCAGGGTAGCGAATTCCTGCTGGAACAGATGCCTCAACGTATTTCCAGCCTGTCCAATTGATCTGGCTCGCCAATGACAAGGTGTAGCTTGTGTTTGCGGCATCTCTAATCACAGCACGCAGCCAAGCTCCGTTTCCATCACCATAAACCCATAAGCCAATTTTTTGCACATCACCTGGAAGCTCTAGCATTGGTTCTGCTTGGATATACGCTGCCCGTGTTGCTGTTGTTGTCGAGAAATCATAGGTAAGCTGAAGGCCTTGTCCATTTTTACCGGCCACAGGTTCCATCGAAGCCTTAACAGCTGAAGGATAGGTTGTATACGACCAATCAGCAAGATTCTCAAAATCGTCAGCTTGCTTTGTTGAAAGGCCGATTGTAACAGGAAGATACGTTTTATGTCCTTGAACCGTCACAGTAATTAGGGCTGATTCGCCTTCTGCCTTAGGCACAGCGGTAAAGCTACCATCACTGTTTTCTTTGATATCTATAACTGCTTTATCATAGTCTAGCTGCACATCACGTGGCTCAATTGGTGCTGCGTAGCCATCCTTGTCATAGCCAAGAATTGAAAAGTCTTGGCTTTTGTCCATTTCTAAGCTTAGGCGGGAAGGAGCTGCTTCAATTCTGGCTAATTCACCAAGGACAGTGATCTCCGTTGTTCCTTTGATCGCTGTTGCTTGAGCCTGTACAACCGCTGATCCGGATTTCTTTGCACGGAATATACTGTTCTCTTCAAATCCTCCTACATCAGATGGTAGTGCCCGCCAGGTGATAGTTCCGGTCGCAACTGGTGTATAATTTTCATCATAACCTGCACCCTTGAATGTCCTTGATAACCCTGGAAAGACGCGGTTACTGTTTTCCAACTCGGATGCCGCTGCTACTTTAAAACCTGATAGCTCACCACTGCCTGGTTTTGCAAAAATTCCAATTCCATTTGGCACAGAGCGCTCAGACCCGTCAGATGGTTGATTGACAACCTCAGCCTGATTGGAACCAAGCGAACGGGCAACCATTGTTGAAGAGCCACCGCCATCTAAATTCAGTACATTGTAGGCGCCGTATTCCTTCATCAGCTCTGCTAATTCTTTATACGTCATCCCACGGCTATCAATTTGCCGACCATCCACGACAGCTAAAAACATTTTCTTCCCATCTTTAGAGAAGCCAACCGCAGTTCTTGGGGCAGCCGTTGTATCATCTAAGCCTGCTGGGATCTCTCCATTTTCCATTAGCTTGATATTACCGCCAACAGCAAATGATAGTAGGCTGTCGCCATCCACTTTTGGGGAGTAGTCGACGGTTACGCTGTCACCAATCGATAAGCCCTTTAACGCCTCAGCACCTTTTTCTCTGCCGACTACGACGAAGCTGTTTTCATCAATCTGAACGCTTCCAGGCTGATTCGATGTACGAAGCACCTTTCCATCCTGAATCACGACTTCATATGTAGCGCTTGAGGTTCTTTGTTTTGTTCCCCATACTGATGTGTATAAGCCAATACCATCCTTAGGAAGTCCGTACTGGTTCAAAGCAGCTAGTGAATGCGTTCCTTTAGGAAGGGTAATCGTGCCTTCTAGAAGGAGATTTGCAATCTGTCCGACCCCGCTTTTGTCAACACCAGCCGTTAACGTATGTGAGCCCTCAGGTCCCTTTAACAGCTTGCCGTTTTGGATCGCTCCGCCAAGTGGTGCCTTTGTATTGTTAATATCAAAAAAGTCACCATTCACCCCGGCAATTGCGCCTGCTTCCTTGGCGATCTCGGACAACGGCTTTGCCGAAGCTATCGAGCCAGGGTGGAGCAGGTCCAAAGAAACGTTTTCATTTCCCAATTCAATTGTCATCATTTCCCCATTTAACCAGCCACGTGCATCAAATCTCTCAAAACGAGAAAGCTCTAGTCCTGGACCAATCGGTGTCGTTGCTTCATTCGAAACAATCGTTTTCCCCGCCGGTCCTACAAAGGTGACAGGTTCGTTTTTGTCCGATGACGTTGAACGCGCCTGAGCCACTGAAGATGACTCATCATTCTCAGCTTGTGCCGCCATTGGAACAGTAAGCATACATGCAAGTAAACCAACTAACCACTTACGCATCATTCTTTTTTCTCTCCTTTTTGTTTAAAAATAGATTAATAGAAACTCCATTTTTAACAATAGCAAACGAATGTTAAACCACTTTTAAGGAAAGGTAATTTTGTGTAGGAGGAAAGGAGGGTAAATGTTTACATTGGGTGCCTGTCACCACCCGAAGTTTGTCGAAAATAGCCACAGATCTCCTCCATTAGTTTCGCGTGCTTGTCACCACCCGAAATTTGTCGAAGATAGTCACAGATCTCCTTCCATAAACAATTCCACTTATTATGTAAACCAAGTTAAAATTATTACACTTAATAATCCTTTCTAACTAGTTTTTGTAATAATGTATCGCTCACTAGTACCTAAGTTTCAATTTCCTCATTAAGTTTGGTTTTTACACTTCTAAAGTAACCGTTACCAACACGATAAGGATAGGGGGAACTGCCCTTCCTGTCTGTTTTTTTGACAATTTTCCCTATATTGACGAAATGACTGAAATAGAATTAGATGTTAATAAGAGTAATGAAGGACTTTAGTATTTTGATATTATCCTACCCTTCTATCATCATAAATAGCTTTAATTTGTTTTTGCTTAGGAAACTATAAGATTCTTGTACTGTGGATAACACTTCGACATCCAGCTCCAGCGCCTAGCCCCTCGAGGTCATAAGCCACTTAAGAATTGAAGGCAAAAAAACACCTTCTATTCTTAAGCGTCTTATTGCCCGAGGCTGTTCAAGGCGCCCTGAGCTTTTGTTTTTCCCGAATGAAAGGAGCATTTTAGAAATGAAGAGCATCCAAAGTCGCTTATTCCTTATGCTTCTTATTTTCATCATCATACCGTATTTTTTATCTGTTTTTTTCATATATGGATATACAAAAGATAGAGTGGAACAGCAAGCACTTGAGGTTAGTAACAATCAAATGAATAAATTGTCAGTGGAACTGGAGCAATATTTTCAAGATATGATCGATCTTCCTTATATTCTGTATCGGAATCCTGACTTATTTCAGGTCTTCAGAAATGATAGTGAAGATTCAGGGTACTCTAACCCAAACTCGAGAGAAAAAAGCATAGAGACTTTTTATCTTATGCGAAATGAAATCCGCCAGGTTCGTTTTTATCTTGATAGAAACAAAGAATCTTTTACTGCTTATAACGCTAAGGTCAGTGCTCCTAAATTGAAACCTGACTTATTAAACGAAGAATCAATTAAAAAACTTTATCAATCAAACGTAAACTATCTGATTGAGCCTCCTCATCAACTTGTAAATTATAATAATGCTGCGATTGTTCCTCAGTCGGACAACACAGTCGTTATGACGTTTCACCATAAAGTCGTTGATGTGCTTTCAAATGAATTTCTCGGAATTATTACAATAGATATCGATTTAAATGGATATGCTCGTTTATGTAATACTCTCATTCAGGAGAATGAAGAATCTGTATTACTGGTTGATTCAAATGATCGTGTTATGTATGCAAGCGATGCTACTCTTATCGGTAAGGTCGTTCCACTTAGCTTACTAGAGCGTATCAATGCTAAGGATATTGATTCGGGAGAAGATATTTTATTATCGAAAACTTTATCTGGACCACTAAATCAATGGAAACTAATTAAGATAACTCCTAGTCAGTTCTTATTTAATGATGCAAGACAGACTGCATTTATAAACATACTCGTTGGTATTGGAGTAGGGATGATGGGTTTGCTAATGATAGGTTTTGTTTCATATAGAATCACTCGTCCAATTAAGATTCTTAGCAAAAAAGTGCTTTCTATTGAAGGTGGAAATATGAATGTCCCTTTTGAGCATAAAGGAGAGGACGAAATTGGTCATCTTGAAAAACATATGAAAGATATGATGGACCGCATTAACCACCATATTGAACGTGAATATAAACTAGACATTGAGAATAGAAAAAACCAATTTAGAGCACTAAAGTCTCAAGTGAATCCGCATTTCTTATTTAACGCATTACAATCAATTGGAGCTGTTGCTCTACGTTCTCAGTCTCCAAATGTCTACCAATTAGTAACATCCTTATCCAAAATGATGCGCTACTCTATCCGTGCTGATCAATGGGTCTTGGTACGCGATGAAGTGAATTATATCCAAGCATACCTCTCCCTACAAAAGGAGCGTTTTGGAAACAATATAAATGTTTCTATTAAACTAAACGAAGATATTCAAAGAATGAAAATCCCAAGCATGGTTATTCAGCCGCTTGTTGAAAACTTTTTTAAACATTGTTATGAAGAAGGATTCCAAGATACACACTTAAGCATATACGGAGAAATAAAAGGAGAAACGTTAACTCTTACAGTAGAAAACGATGGCCCAAGTGTCACACTCTCAAAGCTGCAATCATTAAGAGAAAATATTTACACCACTCCATATACAGGAACCTATTCACACGACCATATAGGTCTTAAAAACATCCATGACCGATTGGTATTAAACTATGGACAAAATGCAGGTCTAAAGCTAGATACGAAACAAGGACAAGGCTTTGTAGTTCAACTTGTCATTCCTCTAGACTCTAATGTATCAAACGATTAGCACGCTTTAATAACAAATCTATACAATTTGATTATTGTTCCATTAAAAAATTTGGCTCTTTTCTAAGAGATTGTTGCTATTAATTAGGTTCCTTGAGCAAAAACTATTTAGGTTGATTGGAGCGGAAGGTGCGAGACTCCTGTGGGCGCAGCGGGACAGGTGAGACTCATGCAGGCGCTATGCGCCGAGGAGGCTCACCGCCCGCCCCACGGAAAGCGAGCATCCTCTCGCTGCAATCAACCATTCCAAATACTTGTTATATAGCAACAAAGTTTGCGAAAATAGCAAAAAATTTTGATAAGGAGGCTAAGAACTGTATGAAGGCTCTAATTATAGATGATGAGTTCAATGTTCGTTATGTTATTCGACATTTAGGACAGTGGAAACAACACGGGATCACTGATGTTTTAGAAGCAGCTAATGGTGAGGAAGCAAAAAAAATAATAGAAAGTCAAAATCCGGAAATTATATTCACTGACATAAAAATGCCCGGAATAAGCGGAATCGAAATAATGGAGTGGTTAAATTCAATCGATTATTCAGGCAAAGTTATTTTCATTACAGGCTTTGACGACTACTCATTTATGCGAAAAGCCATTCAGTTCAACAGTTTCGACTATTTATTAAAACCGATTGAAGCAGATCCATTCAATCATACATTGTCAGCAGCCATTGAATCCTGGCAGAGTGAAAAGGAAGAGCGTCAAGACAAAGAGACAGGCGTACTCGAAGAGGTTAAAAGGTTTCGTATGAATCAGGTTGTTACACAAGCTTGTTTAGGGGAACCATTCGAAGAATCAGAAGTTGCTTCATTTCTTCCCCTTGCAGATGAATACGATGTTACACTCATTTCCTTTTATCATATGCATCATTCAGAACCATACATTCAATTATTAGCTGATGAGCTTTCTAATCAAGACTGGGGAAACGCATTTGCACTTCAGCATGATCAAAATCTTTGTCTTGTTATTTCTACACCAAAGCATTGGTTAGCGATTGAAGAATGGATTAGTCATCAATTTGACATTCCAGTTCGACTGGTTAGCGGGAAAACGTTACGTTTATTAAATGAAATACCTAGGTTGTACCAAGACTTACAAAAAACGATGGATGATCAAAAATACCGATCGATACACCGTTTGAATGACTTGGATGATGCGCAGCGCATGCAAAACATTGTTGATTTTGTAGAAACGCATTATATGGAAGAACTTAGTTTAGAAAAACTGGCAAACCGGTTCTTCTTAAGTCGTGAACATATCTCAAGAAAATTTAAACAACAAACTGGAATGCCCCTATCCAAATACATGATGAATCTTAGAATTGATCAGGCAAAATCATGGCTAAGTGAAACAGATGAGAGTATTTTATCTATTTCATTAATGCTTGGCTATCAAGATGAAAAATACTTTTCAAAGCTATTCAAAAAGGTCGTTGGGATCACACCATTTGAATATCGAAACGTAGATAAAAAACTTGCATTGACAAAATAGATAGATTGAAATTATTTCAGTTATCTTGTGAAACATACTTGGGGTGAGTTAATGAGAAAAGAGATACTATACATGTTATTAATTGGCACTCTGAGCCTTTCTTTTGCAGCATGTCAAAAAAATAATCCGGAGTCGACAACAAAAGAGAGAGAAATTGCCGAACGAAAAATCACCTTAAATGTACGAAATCCTAAAGTGGAAATTTCAAAACAGTTCGAACAATTGGTACAAGCTTATGAACGGGAAAATCCAAATATAGATATTCAAATAGAAACTGTTGGTGGTGCAACTGATGATCTTAGTGATCTAAAAGCACAGATTGCTGCAGGTACAGGTCCTGATATTTTCACAAACAATGGATACGAAAATGCGAAATTATGGCGAAAATATTTAGAAAACCTATCAGATCAACCATGGGTGAAGAATGCATATAAGGATACATTATCCCCAGTCACATTTAATGAAGAGATTTATGGTATGCCAATTAACTTGGAAGGTTACGGCTTTATTTACAATAAGGATTTATTTAAACAGGCAGAAATCAGTACGATACCAAAAACGCTAACAGAGTTAAGAGAGGCCTCAGAACAATTACAAAAGGCAGGCATCACTCCTTTTGCTAATGGTTATTACGAGGAATGGATATTGGGGGTACTTCTTTCAAATATCGCGTTTGCTCAACAAGAAGATCCAAACACGTTTATAAAAAACCTCAATTCCGGTACAGAAAAAATCACCAATAATCAGCAATTCAAGGATATCATTGATTTGTTGGATTTAACGATAGAATATGGAAATGATAATCCGCTAACAACGGACTACAATATGGAAATGAATTTGTTTGCAACAGGAGCTTCAGCAATGATGCTTCAAGGAAATTGGGTCCAGCCAATGATTGATCAAATATCGCCTGATATGAATATCGGATTTCTTCCAATACCTATTAATGATGAACGTAAAAATGACGCCTTGGTCGTTAGTGTCTCAAATTATTGGGTCGTAAACAAACAATCAACACCCGAAAAGAAAAAGGAAGCAAAAAAATTCTTAAACTGGATGGTTTCTTCCCAACAAGGACAAACATTTATGACTGAAAAATTTAAATTCATCCCTGCTTTTAAAAATATAGAGTCTAACCATTCAGGTCCCCTTGCTAAGGATACATTAGTATATTACAAAGAAGGAAAAACCATGAATTCTAACTGGTTCCATTTTCCTGTCGGAGTAAAAGAAGAATTTGGATCTTCCATCCAGTTATATGTCGGAAAACAGCTTGATCGCGATCAGTTACTGCAAGAATTTCAGAAATCTTGGAACAGTGCTGCTAGTCAGTAACCATGCCAACAACTATGTCAAGCAAGCAGCGGACAGTTAAATGCTATGTAATGTGAGACAGAAATTTAACTTAAGAACTGAATGAACCTCTAGATCCATTTCACCTTAATCAGATGATATCGTCCACCCCCTTTGTCGGGGTTTTTTTTCGTTTTTAAAGGCTCTTTTCTAAAAGATTGTTGTTTTTGAACAAAACTGATTAGGGTGATTGGTGCGGAAGGTGCGAGACTCCTGTGGGAGTAGCGGGACAGATGAGACCCCGCAGGCGCTTCGCGCTGAGGAGGCTCATCGCCCGCCCCACGGAAAGCGAGCATCCTGGAGCGCCAATCAACCAACCCAATACTATTTTAAAAGCAACAAAGTTTGCGAAAACAGCCTTTCGTCAAAATCCCCTACATATATCAATTTACGACTAAATTCGTATCAATCTATGACATATTCACAGAATCGTAACTATCCTATAATTCTATTTGTAGACAAGACACGGTGGCACTTGAGCAGTTTTCTGGTAAAGAACCACCCTTGTAAAAACTAAAAATTCTAGGAGGACGACCGATGAACTTTAAAAGATTTGCCAAACAAGCAACAGTCGTAACACTTAGTACAGCAATATTATTAGGTGCGGGAGAATCGCTGACTTATGCGAAAGAAAAAGACTCCCGAGATCACAATGAATCATATGGAATTTCCCATATGACACGTTCAGACATGTACAAGATGATTGAACAACAAAATGATCCAAGATATACAGTACCTCAATTCGACGAATCTAAAATCAAAAACATCTCTTCTGCAAAAGGATATGATGAGTTAGGTAAATTAATTAATTTAGATGTGTGGGACACATGGCCGCTACAAAATGCAGATGGAACAGTTGCAAATTATAATGGTTACCAAATTGTTTTCGGTTTAGCTGGAGACCCTGATAGAGGATGGGACACTTTTATTTACATGTTCTATAAAAAAATTGGTGACACAGGAATTGATAGCTGGAAAAATGCAGGTAGAGTGTTTAAAGATTCTGATAAATTCAAATCAGATGATCAAGTCTTAAGAGACCAAGCGGAAGAATGGTCAGGTTCAGCTACTTTTACTGAAGACGGAAAGGTTCGTTTGTTCTATACAAACCGTCAAGGCTGGGATCCAGCAAATAACTTCTTCGGAAAACAAACATTAACAACTGCTCAAATCAATGTATCTGAACAAGGTTCAAACACATTGAAAGTAGATGGAATTGAAGATCACAAATCAATCTTTGATGGTGACAAGAAAATCTATCAAACAGTTGAACAAGCTTTTGGAAATGGCGATTATTCTGATAATCATACATTAAGAGACCCTCACTATATTGAAGAAAATGGTCATAAATATCTAGTATTCGAAGCTAATACAGGAACTGAAACTGGATACCAAGGGGAAGAATCATTATTTAATAAGGCTTACTATGGCACTAGTGAATCTTTCTTCCAAAACGAGAAAAGCAAATTGTTACAAAGCTCTAAAAAGGATTTAGCGCAAATTTCAAACGGTGCTTTAGGAATTATTGAAATTAATGATGATTATACGTTAAAAAGAGTCATGAAACCATTGGTTACATCAAACACGGTAACAGATGAAATCGAACGTCCTAACATCTTTAAAAAGGATGGAAAATGGTACTTATTCACAAGCTCACGTGGATCAAAAATGACGATTGATGGCATTGATAATGAAGATATCTATCTATTAGGATATGTATCTAACTCATTAACTGGAACATACAAGCCTTTAAATAAAACTGGACTTGTTTTACACCATGATCTTGATCCATACGATGTTACTTGGAACTATGCTCATTTTGCAATTCCACAAGAAGGCAGTGACAATACAGTCGTAACAAGCTACATGACAAATAGAGGGTACTTCGAAGATCACAAATCAACATTTGCGCCAAGCTTCCAGCTTAACATTAAAGGCGACAAAACATCTGTTGTGAAAAATAGTATCCTTGAACAAGGACAGGTAACAGTAAAATAATAGTAGAATTAATCAATAAATTTATCAGGTAAAGTTAAAACAAAAAGAAAATGCCAATGATTTAGGTGGCATTTTCTTTTTTATATATAAGAAGTTTACCTTTTCTTAGAAGGAAAACGATAAAGTGGTGAGATAAATGAACAAAGAAATACGTAACAAAAAATGGGTGAAACCGTTGAGTTTTATACTAATTGGATTATCTATCATCATTGCAATCGGATTTTGGGTTAATAATCAGACAAATAAATCATCAACCAAAAAGGAAGAAACTCCTTCAAAGGAAGAGGATTCAACACCGGAAAATAAAGAACAGTCATATCGGGCTCAATACCATTTTACTGTACCAGATAAATGGAAAAACGATCCGCAGAAACCAATCTATTTTGATGGGAAATATCATTACTATTACCTCTATAATCGAGATTATCCTAAAGGTAATGGTACAGAATGGCGTCATGCAACTTCTAATGATTTAGTTCACTGGAAGGATGAAGGTGTAGCAATCCCTAAATACACAAACAATAATGGGGACCCCTGGTCAGGATCAGTTGTCATTGACAAAGAAAACACAGCCGGGTTTGGGAAAAATGCTCTCATTGCCATTGTGACACAACCTTCTGCAGATGGCGGCAAACAGGAACAATATCTTTGGTACAGTACAGACAAAGGAAAAACTTTTACCTCATATAGCGAGGATCCGATTATGAAAAATCCGGGTACACATGATTTTCGAGATCCAAAAATTATCTGGGACAAACGAAATGATAATTGGGTCATGGTCATGGCAGAAGGCAGCAAAATTGGCTTTTATGAGTCTAACAATTTGAAGGATTGGCATTATACGAGTGGCTTTTTTACAGAGGGAATTGGAATTGTAGAGTGCCCAGATCTTTATATGATGCGCGCTAATAATGGACAATTAAAATGGGTATTAGGTGTTAGTGCAAATGGAAAAACAAGCGGTAAGCCAAATACGTATGCTTATTGGACTGGATTTTTTGATGGCAAGGAATTCTACCCCGATCATGACGAACCACAATGGTTGGATTATGGCTTTGATTGGTATGGTGGAGTCACATTTGAAGGTGGCAAGGAACCTGATAACAATTTGAAACGTTATGCTTTGGCATGGATGAATAATTGGAATTATGTTCATAACACCCCAACAATGGAAGAGGACTTTAACGGCATGGATTCAATTGTTCGTCAAATTGAACTAAAGCATGAGGAAAACAATCAATACTATTTAGTCTCACAACCAATTAAAGCGATGAACCAATTAACAAACTCTACTGATTCTCACGAACAAATTGAAGTAAATGGCACTAAAACTCTTGATATAAAAGGTGAAATATATCAACTAGAGGCAGATATCTCTTGGTCAGAACTCAAAAACGTCGGATTTCGTTTACGCGAATCAGCTGACAAAGAAAGCCATATTGATGTTGGTATTTTTAATGACCCACTTCACCAATACTCATATGTTAATCGCTCAAGGACAGGTCACCCTGACGAGAGTAATCAATATGTAGAAAGTAAAGCACCATTTGATAGCAGCAAACAACAAGTACATTTGAAAATTCTCGTTGATAGATCCAGCATTGAAGTATTTATTGATGACGGAAAAATCACTCATTCTAATTTGATCTTCCCAAAAGCAGAAGATCAAGGCATTAGCCTCTACTCTGAGGGTGGAACAGCGATATTTGAGAATATTGAGATTAAACATATAAAATAGTTTCGGGTGGCAGTTTTGGGTGCCTGTCACCACCCGAAATTTGTCGAATTTAGATTTAGAATATACTAAAATATAGAAATCTATTAAATTAACCTCGGAAGAAGCAATCTTTGTTATAGAGTCCTTAATTTGTAAATCTTTACCCTACTATTCTTAACATTAAATTAATATCTCAAGTGTTCATCTCATTCATACCCAACTAAAAACCTAGTTTCTTCATCCTGCTTTTCACACTCAAATGATCGATCGTATTACAAATGATCGATAAATCCCCTAAAAACATTTCCGAATTATCCCAAATAACTATCCATTTGACTCATTTTTCATCATAAACTACGAAATTACATTTAATTCACATAGATTTCAAAACCATTTGGTACCGTTTTAGTAGAGCAATTCCATAGAAAAGACTTCAACACTAAAATGAGTAGGGAGGAATAGGTTGTGAATGGTAACAGTAAAGGGTTAAACAGACGTGATTTTTTGAAAGTCGGTGGAATGAGTACGGTCGCATTAACACTTGGAACAACTGGGTTATTGTCATTAAACGGTGCATCGGAAGCTATGGCAGGGTCTAGAAATACAAGCGGTGGATTTGGTGGCTATGGTCCTCTAGTGAAGGATCCAAATGGTATTCTTGATCTTCCAAGAGGCTTTCAATACAAGATTATTTCTAAAACAGGAGATCCAATGCCTAACGGTGACTTAGTACCTGCGATGCTTGATGGAATGGCTGCATATAAGGGTGAGAAAAATACGACCATCCTTGTACGTAACCATGAAAATGGAACGAACTCTCAATATCCAGTAAACGGAAAAAATCCTTGGAGCAAGGGAGCAGCTGGCGGTACGACAGCTCTTGTTGTAACACCTGACCGCCAAGTGATTGATGAATATGTCACCAATTCAGGAACGATCCGTAACTGTGCTGGCGGAGCTTCCACTTGGGGCACTTGGTTAACGTGTGAAGAAACACGTGATTTAGGCCACGGCTTTGTGTTTGAAGTAAATCCTCTTGAACCAGAGAATGAAATGTCGAAAACGCCTATTCGTGATATGGGGTATTTTTCTCATGAAGCATGTGCTGTTGATCCTTCAACTGGAATTTGGTATTTAACAGAAGATGCCAGCCCAAGCTTCCTGTATCGTTTTACACCGCATGATCGCAGCCAAACACTTGGTTCGCTTCAAAAAGGCGGAATTCTTGAAGCTGCAGCGATTGATGAGATTTCAACTTCTTCTTCTAGTCAATTAAACAGCGGACAAAAGTTCGGAATCGTGTGGAAAAAGGTAAAACCTGAGCGTGCCCAGCAGGATGCGAAGGATTTAGGTTGTATTCAATTTAGCCGCTTAGAGGGAGCTATTTTTTCTGCGGGAACATTCTGGTTTGATGACACAAGTGCTGGTTCTGAAGACCTTGGTCGTGTGTATCGTTATTTCCCTGCTACAAATATACTTGAGCTTTTCTATGAGTCAACATCACAAAATGAGTTAGAAATGCCTGATAATATCACCATGGCTCCATGGGGAGATCTTTGGATTGCAGAAGATGGTGGCGGAAATGATCGCATCATCGGTTTAACGCCAGAAGGGAAGATTTACACATTTGCAGAGAATATGATGAATGGTTCGGAGTTCGCAGGACCTACATTCTCTCCAGATGGAAAAACGTTCTTCGTAAATATGCAAACACCTGGAATTACCTTTGCAATCTGGGGACCTTTCGCTCGCAGAAATACTGCTCGTCAACGGGCAATGGGACTTGCGGCACCCCCAGCAGGACTAGCACCTGCTGTATCTGACAAGCTTCTTGCGTTCGCTGAAGAGCAAGGAATGTCCCGATTAGAAGCGGCTGCATTAGAGCGCCATGGAATGCCGATTATCTAAGGGACTCGGAGTGGGACTCACGGGACTCAGGGACAGGTACCTTGTCCCAAGTTTTTAGAGGATTAGATTTTACGATAGGTGATCTATGAAAGAAAACACCGAACTCGCTCACTTGAATGGTGTTTAAAATAGGTGAACACCATTTAAGTGAGGATTGGGAATACAACCTAGGATCTTTAAAATCACCTTTTTACCAATTAATATTATATTGTCCTAAATTGCGCTAGGAAGAAATGAAAGAGACCATTTAATGTTTTTACAGGTAAATGTTTTATTTACTTTGCAGATTATTTTATTGTTTGTGTGGAATATAAAAAGTGTAACCCAATTCAATATCCTCTGTTTATGCTTTATCCACTTATCATATTTTAATCATATGTTGAAAATCCCACATTTTCTTTTTTAAAAGCCATTAGTTTTGATTAACAAATGTAAATATGCAACAACCTCAAAACCTCAAAAACTCCTTTTGAAATTCTATAACCGCACTAAGACCTCTGATGTTTACTGAAATTCACCAAAATTGAAAATCAAAGAAAAAAGTATCTCTTATCTACGGAAAATTAAGTGCAGTACTGAGGTGATTTATATCCCGAGGGTAGCAAGGACAAAGAGCAGTAGTGGCATCTATCACATTATGCTGAGAGGAATAAATAGACAAACGATCTTCGAGGAGATGAGGACAAGATTAAGTTTTTAGTGACACTTAAAAAATATGTGGCATGGGTTTTATTAATTTATACAAAAATGACAATCCCAGTATTATTGCTATTTGTTTTACTTTTGGGTTTTGCTGCCGGTTTTGGTGCCCAAGCATTTTATGGTTTATGGGCAAGTGAACTTTTTCCAACAAAATATCTTGCTCGGGCACAAGGCATTATGTTCTAGAGCAGGGATTGCGTTATGGTCTATTGTTATGCCAATGATATTCACAAAACTTGGATTCAATATGGCTGGTATGGTCATGATTTCCTTTTTAGTTATTGCTGCAATTATTGGCATAGTATGGGCACCTAATACTAGAGGTAAAACGCTTAAAGAAATTGAGTTTGAACACTATGGCAATTCAAAAAGTGGGAAATCAGGTTTGGAAGTTTTTCTAATTGGATGGATTGGATACGTTGTAGAATCAATAGGAATTAAAAAACCAATAAATTATTCAAGAATGGTGTAGAAAGTATGCTAGAAAGAAAGGCATTAAGACTTTTACTTAATCAATATCAAGAAGAAATTTATCGAAAAAGAAAAAATGTTAGAAGAAATGAGAAAGAATTCATGGCCGAATAAGACAATAACTTGTCCTAATTAGCCATGATATATTATTCTCTATAAAGTAAAATTAGAAAAAAAGGGGGGATATATTGAAATTAATCTTTATATCATTGGACACGCTGAGAGCTAACCGACTAGGATGTTACGGATACAAACTTCCAACAACTAGTCCATATATGGATCATATAGCAAGTCAAGGTGTTCTTTTTTGAAAACGCTTTCGATTCTGATATTCCAACTGAAGTTGCTTATACTAGTATTTTTACAGGGAAAGTAGGTTTGACAACTGGTGTTGTATCACATGGTTCTCCATCAACTTATCTTACCATCATTGCTTCGGAACGCTGGTTACACGACTAGAGCAGTAGATAATTGACATGGGAAGAATGGAAAGCAAATCCTAGAAGAGAGCTTATTGATATGCCAGTTAAAAATTAATGAACAGCACTTCATTAACAAAACTAAAAGTGGAGGAAGTGGCTGGTTAAATATCTAAAAATAATGAATATATTGATAATTATTTTGATTCAAATTGATTTCACAAGGGGGAGAATGATGAAGAATGTGACGAAGCTAGCCTTTGCATTTATATTTTTGCTATCGATGATTATAGCAGGTTGTACCAATAATGAAAGCGCTAACACGAATAACGAAGAAGAACTAGTTTCAAATGGTGATGAAAATAAACAAGATATATCAGAAGTCGATGTATCTCAAATTAAGGAGTTCAAACAATCACCAATGCTCAATGATAAGGGGCTGCCAGATGTAAAAGAAAGGCTTCCACTGGAACCGAAATTACCAAACGAAATGCCAGCAAAATTTCTTCAGTTCGAAATTGGTAAATACGGTGGAGAGCTAAATACTGTAACACGGGATCCTAAGTGGGATGCGGATTTGTTTGTCATGAGCAATGAGCCACTATTAAATACACCAGGTATTCTCGGTGAAGAGGTCACTGGAAACGTTCTTAAGGACTATGAAGTTACTGAAGATCAAAAGGAATTTACTTTCTATATGAGGGAAGGACTAAAATGGTCTGACGGTGAGCCGGTTACAACCGAAGACGTAAGGTTTGCAGTAGAGGATGTATTACTTAATGAAGAAATCATGCCAATTGTGCCTTCTTGGTTACATTCAGGTGGTAATGCACAAGGAAACCCATTGAAGCTTGAGGTTGTTGATGAATACACATATAAGATTTCTTTTGATGAGCCGTATGGTGGTTTTCCAATTGCTTTAGCCATTGGAAACTGGCGAGGATATAATGATCTATTGAAACCAGCTCATTACCTAAAGCAGTTTCATAAAAAATATGCTGATGCAGCTGAATTAGAAAAACTAATTAAAGAAGCTAAATTAGGAGAAGATACAGAATCAACGTGGGTGAACTTTTTTAACTACATGGATATTACTGAAAGAGAGATGAGTCATTCTAATGCAGTTGGTTTCCCTTCTTTGTATCCTTGGACTATGAAAGAAATGGATAAAACTTACGCGATATATGAACGAAATCCATATTATTTTAAAGTTGATCCAGAAGGTAATCAGTTACCGTATATTGATTCAATTAAGAGCACAATTGTACAGGATACAGAGGTAGTTGGTTTAAAAACAATTGCAGGAGAAGTTGATTTCTCCCGTGAAACGACGGCATTAACTAAAATGCCAGTTTATAGAGAAAATGCCGAAAAGGGTGGTTACGAAGCATTACTAGCAAATATGCATGTTACTCCATCGGATGTGTTTTTAAATCAAACATATAATGATCCAGTATGGCGCGAAGTAGTACAGGACATTCGTTTTAGACAAGCATTAAATTTTGCGATTGATCGTGAAGAGATTATTGATTCACTTTATTTTGGATTTGCTGAGCCATCAGAAATTACAGATAGTAAATTAGATCTTGATAAAGCCAACCAGCTTTTAGATGAAATGGGGATGAAAAAGGGAACAGATGGATATCGGATTGGTCCAGATGGCAAACGTTTTTCAATTCCATTTGAAGTACAAGCAGCGGCCCCAGATATTGTACCACTTGCTGAGCTCCTTGTAGAAATGTGGAAAGAGATAGGCATACATGCAGCAGTTAAAACGATTGATGGAACATTATGGGGTACGCGTAATACAGCCAATGAATTGAAAGCATCTATTATGTGGACACATACACCTCTTTATTATATGTCTGATTATGGAGAAACATTTTGGGGTCCACTTTGGGATTCTTGGTGGCAATCCGGAGGTGAAACAGGAGAGGAACCGCCCGAACATGTTAAAAAGTTCTTTACCTTGATGGATGAGTTACAGGTAAGTACTCCTGAGGAAGCTAAAGCGGTCGAAGAAAAAATAAGAGAAGAAATGAAAAATAATCTGCATTATTTTGTTCATGTTGAGAAAGTTAAACAACCTTTAATTGTAAATAACAAACTTGGAAATATCACGGATAAAGGGACAGCAATTAGCATCAATTTCGCAGGGGAACAAATGTACTTTAAAGAATAAAACAGAAAAAATCTTAATGAAACTTAGGTAGCTGATCCTGAATCCTACCTAAGTTTTTCCTTAAATCCATTTTAAAGGAAAAGGAGGTTCATAGATGTTAACATTCATTGGTCACCGTCTCATCCAATTAATACCATTACTGTTTGCGATTAGTATCATATCGTTTGTATTAATCCAATTACCTCCTGGTGATTATTTAACAACTTATATTCAGCAGCTTGAAATGGCTGGTACAGATGTATCAGAAGGTACGGTCCAAAGTCTAAAAGCACAATATGGATTGGATCAACCGATGTATGTTCAATACATGATTTGGCTTAAGAATATAGTATTGCACGGTGACTTTGGAAGGTCATTTACTTGGAATGAGCCGGTTTCAGACGTAATTGGGGAACGGCTAGGTCTCACCGTGGTTATCTCTATTTGTACGTTAATTTTTACATGGATTATCGCGATTCCAATTGGAATCTATTCTGCAGTTCGTCAATATTCCTTTATGGATTATATATTCACATTCATTGGTTTTATTGGTCTGGCTTTACCAAATTTCTTAATTGCTCTCGTTGCTATTTATACTGTTTTTGTCAACACAGGCGTAGCCCTTACAGGATTATTCTCACCTGAATATGCAACAGCACCATGGAGTTTTGCAAAGGTCATTGATTTATTGAAGCATATTTGGATCCCAACATTAATTATAGGTACATCTGGGACAGCTGGACTGATTCGTGTTATGCGAGGGATGCTGCTTGATGAATTACAAAAACAATATGTTATAACGGCTCGTGCAAAGGGTGTAAGGGAGCAGACATTATTGTTTAAATACCCTGTCCGGATGGCCATCAATCCTCTTATAAGTACAATTGGTTGGACACTACCTGCAATTATTTCCGGTGAAGCGATTGTTTCAATCGTACTTAATTTACCGACAACAGGCCCAATGCTATTAGATGCACTAATGACTCAGGATATGTACCTTGCCGGTAGTTTCATCTTGATTCTTAGTATATTGACTGTTATAGGTACGTTAATCTCAGATATATTACTTGCGTGGGTCGATCCCCGAATTAGATTTGGAGGGGTAGAAGAATGAAACTGATTCTAAGAAAGAATAACCAACCAGTTCAGGTAACAGATAATAAAAACCTAGAAAATGAATATGAGATAGCCTCTCAATGGAAATTAATGTGGTGGAAATTTAAAAAGCATAAGCTTGCAATTATTTCGGCGCCTATATTAACACTACTTCTTATTATTTCAGCTTTTGCAGAATTTTTAAGTCCACATGTCCCCTTAGAGCGATTTTCGGATTATAAATTTGCTCCACCTCAAACAATCAATTTTATTGATCCTGAAACGGGCTTTAGTTTTCGGCCGTTTGTTTACGATATGAAAGAGGAAATGAATCAGGAAACGTTTAGAAAAACATTCCAAGAAGATACTTCGAAAAAATATCCAATCCATTTCTTTGTAGAGGGAGAACCCTACAAATTATGGGGACTTATCAAGATGAATACCCATTTTATTGGGCTAAAGGATGCTGATGCACCTTTCTTTCTTATGGGAACAGATTCATTAGGAAGGGACTTATTTACAAGAATTCTCCATGGATCTAGGGTATCGTTATCGTTTGCGTTTCTAGGGATTATCTTTACGGTTATTCTAGGAATTATTCTAGGAGGGATTTCGGGTTATTTCGGTGGTATTACAGATACTGTTATTCAACGTATCATTGATCTTTTATTATGTATTCCTGCAATTCCATTATGGATGGCACTAGCAGCAGCACTTCCGGCAGATTGGTCACCAATCAAGATTTATTTTGGGATGATTATGATATTTTCCATAATTGGTTGGACAGGATTGGCACGTGTTGTAAGGGGGAAAATTTTATCACTCCGTGAAGAAGACTTTACAATGGCTGCTAGGTTATGTGGAGCAAGTCATATTCGTATAATTACCAAACATTTGATTCCGTCGTTTGCGAGTTACATCATTATTAGCGTCACGATCTCCATACCAGCTACCATTCTTGGTGAAACATCATTAAGCTTTCTTGGACTAGGGCTACAGGCTCCTGTAGTAAGCTGGGGAGTTCTTTTAGGGGACTCTCAAAAACTAGAAAACTTAGCGCATCACCCATGGCTCTTGTGGCCAGCTGCATTTATTGTCGTGGCTGTACTTGTATTTAACTTTCTTGGTGACGGACTACGGGACGCAGCGGATCCTTATAAATAAAGGAGGTATTTAAGATTGAGCAAAATTCAACAAACAATCGAGACTTCAAAAAGTATACATGAAACTAGCATTAATGATAATGAAGAGATTATCTTAGAAGTTAATAATCTGAAAACCTACTTTAAATTAGATGAAGGTATTTTAAAAGCAGTTGATGGTGTTGATCTTCAATTAAAAAAAGGGAAAACACTCGGAATTGTTGGGGAAAGTGGTAGTGGAAAAAGTGTGACAACAAAAGCTATTTTACAAATTGTTGATACTCCCGGAGAAGTGGAGGGTGAAATAAAATTCAGGCGTAGAAAAAATGGTGAAATTATCGATATTGGAAAACTACATTCAAAAGGAAGCGAAGTTCGAGATATTCGCGGTGGCGAAATATCGATGATTTTCCAAGAGCCAATGAAGGCCTTTTCTCCGATTCACACGATCGGAAATCAATTAACTGAAGCAATCCTGTTGCACGATACTAAAGACGAAAAGGAAGCGCGAAAAATCGCAATTGATACATTGGAAAAAGTAGGAATGTCAAATCCTGATCAAAGAATAGATCAATATCCACATGAGCTTTCTGGAGGGATGAGGCAAAGAGCAATGATTGCAATGGCATTATGTTGTAATCCATCCATACTAATTGCAGATGAGCCAACAACTGCACTAGACGTTACCGTTCAAGCACAGGTGCTTGATTTAATTAATAATTTAAAAGAAAACACTGGGTCAGCAGTAATTTTTATTACACATGATCTTGGAGTTATTGCAGAAATGGCTGATGATGTCGCGGTTATGTATCTCGGAAAAGTAGTTGAATATACCGATGTTGATACACTATTTTTCGGTGCCCTTCATCCATATACACAAGGCTTGTTACAGTCAATCCCTTCGTTAGCGATGATAAATCAACGGTTAGAATCAATTGAAGGAACGGTGCCTACTCCTATCAATCTACCGAAAGGATGCGGATTTTATTCTCGCTGTAAAAAAGCAAAGGATGGCGTATGTAATGTAGATGATATTCCATTCGTAAAAGTAAAGGAGGGTCATTATGTTAGATGTGTCCTTGTCGAGTAAAAATCATAGAAGAGAAACAGAGGTCATTAACATTCCAAAGAAAATCTTAGAAGTTCAATCAATGAAAAAATACTATCCAATTAAAAGAGGCTTCTTAAAAAAAACAGTCGGTTATGTTAAAGCTGTCGATGACGTTTCATTATATGTAAATGAAGGAGAGACGTTTGGCTTGGTTGGCGAATCTGGTTGTGGCAAATCAACGCTTGGGAAAAGTTTATTACGTGCGATTGAACCATCAGGTGGTTCCATAAGATTTAGGGATCGACATGATGAACTAGTTGATGTGATGGATTTAGATTATAAAGGCTTACGTGATATTCGCAGAAATATGCAAATGGTCTTCCAAGATCCTTATTCATCACTAAATCCACGAATGACTGTGTTAAATATTATCGGAGAGCCATTGATATGTAACAAAATTGCAAGAGGTGAAGAGCTCAGGGAGAGAGTTAAATACTTAATGGAAGTTGTCGGACTTAACAGCCGACATCTTGAACGTTATCCACATGCATTTAGTGGTGGACAAAGGCAGAGGATTGGAATAGCTCGGGCGTTGGCTACTAATCCAAAATTTTTAGTTTGTGATGAGGCTGTTTCTGCGCTAGATGTTTCGATTCAGGCTCAAATTATAAATCTATTACAAGATTTACAAAAAGAACTTAATTTAAGTTATTTATTTATCTCACATGATTTAGGAGTCATTCAGCATATATCTGATAGGGTTGGTGTCATGTATGTCGGGAAAATGGTGGAAATGGCAAGTACAGAAGAACTATTTGCAAATCCTAAACATCCATATACAGAAGCGCTGTTGTCTGCAAAACCGATTCCAAATCCACGTCTTAAGAAAGAAAGGATTATTCTTAGAGGTGAGGTGGCCAATCCAGCTAATCCACCTTCTGGATGTTATTTCCATCCTCGATGCCCATATGCACAAGAAATTTGCAAGCAGCAAGCACCTGAATTTAAAGAAATAAGTAGCGGTCATCACGTTGCATGTCACTTTACTAATGAGTTGGAATTAAAAGGGGCAGTCGGAATATGAATTATATTTTCTTGTTTATGCTTATCTTTGCTATATCAGTATTTCTGATTATGCTTGCATCGATTTGGTTTATGAACTTCTTTTCAAGAAAATATATTGGAGAAAAGCACATGGTTTTAGAGGAACTTACAAAAGGAGAAGTACCAAAACTTTGGTCTAAAAGATTTAAAGAAAAGAGTAACAAACTACAAAAAAAAGGAGATCAGCAAGAAAAAATTTCTATTTTACAAAAAGAGGAAGATGAAACGCATTTAAAAAAACTCAGTAACATTGTCAAATATATTCAAAAAACAAAATTAATAGAGGATGAAGAAACTAGATCAATCATATTGGCTGATTTGGAGAAAACACGTAAAAAATGGGAGGAAGGTAAATATAATGGGGCTTGATTCAGCGTCGAGTAAAAAGAAGTATTACTTTACGTTTTTAGCCTATTTATTTTCTGCAGTAACCGCATTTATTGGTATTTTGCTATGGTTCACGATTAGAGAAACATTAATGGTTACATTGACGTATGTATCTTTTAATTTCTGGAGTCTTCCAGCGATTGATAATTTTAGTTTTTTGATTCTTGGTATAGGTTGGCTAATTTTGGTTTATTTTAGCTACTATTACTATCAGAAAGGATTCAAAGAAGGGAAAGCTTTGTCTAAGATACTACGTATAACTGGTGTGCAGACTCTCTTGTTTATTGTATGCAAAATAATCATGATTTCACAGCTGGATTAGTAATGGATACTAGTAACTATTTAAAAGCAGCAGCTGAATGTTTTGTTGGAATCGGCATCATATATACTATGCCATGAGAAGGAATAGGGAGAAAACGAAAGATAATAGTTTAACATCTTAACATACTGGAAGGAGTATCCCGATTGAAAAAAGCAAACCTATTAAGCATAGTACCGTTAGTTCCAGCTATAGAAATGGAAAAAACAATTGCATTTTATACTGAACAATTAGGGTTTAATAACCATATCAGGGATGGTGAACCACTGACTTATGCTGGATTGAAAAATGGCAATGTGGAATTTCATCTTTATAAGACATCAAAAAAATATTTATGTGACTGGTCTGTCATTCGAATTGAAACGAATAATATCAATGATCATTATGAAAAGTACAAGAAACGGGAATTTCTACATCCAAACGGAAAACTAGAATTGAAAAACTATGGATTAAAGGAATTTTCGTTACTCGATCCAAACGGAGTATTAGTTACATTTTTTGAAAGAACTTAATTGTCATTAAAACTTTTAAAAACTATGTAGGAGGAGGAGTAATAATGGATGTTGGTGTTGTATCAAGGAGTTTTCCTCAGCTTAGCAACAAAGAAACTGCAAAACTATTAGCGGAAAAAGGATTTAAGTGGACTGAGTTATGTTTTTCTCAAAGTGATTCAAATTATTGGGTATATAATGGCCGGTCAGATATGGATAGTTTATCGAATGAACGGAGTACCGAGATAGTAGAAACATATAGAACAAATGGAATTGAGGTAACTTCAATCGGTGTGTTTACAAATTTACTAGAACCGAATGAAAAGGAAAATGAAAAAAACCTTACTTATTTTGAACGTCTGATGGAAATTGCTTCAATTAATAATGTACCTTATGTATCTAGTGAGTGTGGATTTATTCCTAGTAGGAGGGGAGTAAATTCAGATACCTATGAATCTGCATTTCAAATACTTGTTGAAAATGTAAAATGGTTAGCAGATAAAGCAAAAAAATATAATGTTTCGGTTGCTCTTGAGCCATGTGTCCTAGATGTTGTTCCAAGTGCCAAACGAATGGATGATTTTATTAATCAAGTTGGCTCTGATCGCGTAAAAGTTTTGTTAGACCCGGCTAATTTAATTGCAAATAATTCAGAAGAAGAAATGTTTTCTTATTTAACTCCGCATATTGCCTATTTCCATGGTAAGGATCGCAAAGTTAATGATACATATGGTCGTGTAATAGGAGATGGAGATATTGAATGGCCTTTATTTTTTAATATGTATCATAAATATACCGAGGGTGTTCCATTTATCATGGAATATGTTAATATTGACAACTTTTGTGATATTCGTGATCGTGTAGTAAAGTTTGATGAAATGGCTGTAATGTTAAAATAGTCGATCTATATTTAATAGAACTTCGTATTTAAAAAGCAACAAATTCGACAAGTACATTTGTACTTGTCGAATTTGTTGCCATTATAGCATTACAGCTGAGTCCTTTTTATATACAACAGGGAAATCATTACCTTTAAGTATTTCACCAGCCTTCACGTTAACATGAGCTTCCATCGGATGTGATCCAGTAGGCTCATAGCGTGTATGTCCCGGCATATAGTGAACTGCGATAGCACGACGCTTCCGATCTGAACGGTTGTTTGTACCGCCGTGCCATGTTAAACAATGATGATATCCGACTTGCCCTTTTTTAATTTCAAATGGTACAGCTTTTGTGTTTACACCTTCTGGCAGGAGATCTGGTTGTTTATGGTATGGCATAAAGTTAGAATCAGTTCCTAAATATTTCTGTTGGTCACCCCACTTGTGGCTTCCTGGTACCATCCACATGCAACCGTTTTCGATTATTGCATCATCAAGGGCGACCCAAGCACTGACAAGATTAGCAGGTTGAATAATTGGCCAAGCAGGATGGTCTTGATGCCAAACAGTAGGACCTCCAGTAACCGGTGGCTTATACTGAACTTGATCATGCCAAATTCTTAATGTATCCGAACTGCATAACTGAGCAACTTCCTCACAAATTTTCTGATTACATGCATGTTGATAAAATAAATCACTCGCCATCCAAATATTTACAATTTGTACGACCGTTTCTTTTTGGGAGATTGACATTCCATAGTCGACTTCGTCATTAACAAGATTTCGGTTTAGAACTGGCTTTTTTACAGATTTTCCACTCATGACTAAATCTAATTCTTCACGAAGCTCATCAACTTCAGTGTCGCTTAGTACTACATCACCTTTGATATATCCTAATTTTTCAAACTCTTTTAATTGTTCGTTTGTTAACATTTTCTCCACCCTTTCGAATAATGATTGGTATTTTTATCTTTTTTCATTTTCAGAACCTACAAAGTGAGGATCAGTCATGGAGTTGGGATTTTGAGAATAAAGTTTGCATTGCTTGCAACTTTTACAGTTTCTATTAACCTCTTTTGAATCATCACATTTGCGTAAACCTTTTTGATCAATGCGATGGTTGATTAAAATGTTGTTTCACCTCCTGCTTTCTTTTTCTTTATTCTTTGTGTAACTATATGATAACAAGAGCAAAAAGGGTCTGTCGTTAGAATATTCGAATAAATATTTGCATTTTTCACAGATATTGTAATTTGCTAGAAAGCTAGGGAGGTAAAAATGGTTACTGATGAAAAAATTAAAATAGGTATGTTATCGATGTTAAAGCCGACGGTAAACTTCGCGAATAAAATGACTGCAGATCCTGGCCAGGTTTGGGGGCCAAGAACAATTCCTGATTGTCAGCTAATCTACATTGTTTCAGGTAAGGCAACAGTAACCCTTGGGCCAAATGTTTTTCAATTAAATCCAGGTGAGTGTTTATTTTACGGGAATAACCCACATAAGCTTGTTTCATCAAAAGACGACCCATTTACGTTTAAAAGTATTCATTTCAGTTGGGATGAGGAGTCCCCTGTCCCTAATCATCCACTTAATGGCATAAAAAACTGTTCTACAAGCGAACTGGGTGATTTAGTATCACCCTATCAAATTCTTGTAGATGAGCATGGTGAAGTAGAATTCCCAAACCATTTTATATTACCTAATGTTGAAACCTTATTTACCCAAATTATTCGTGAATATCGGTTTGAAGAACCAGGGTATACGTTTGTTATGAGAGGTTTGTTAACTCAGTTAATCACAATTATTATCAGAAATGAAATGAACGGAAAGTATTCTTCTGGAGAAAGGAGGAAAATAGCACCTGCATTGGAAGCTATTCGTAAACAGCCAAACATTAACTGGTCTTCATGTGAATTAGCGGAATTATGTGGGTATCACCCGACCTATTTTGCTTCCATATTCAGAGAAACCATTGGTTCTTCTCCTAAACATTACTTGATCCAAGAACGTATACGAAAAGCGAAACAATTATTATTAGAAGTGAAAACGATAGAAGAAGTTTCAGTAAAATTAGGATATACGAGTCTGCACTATTTCTGTAGAAATTTTAAAACAGTAACTGGTTTAACACCAACAGAATATAAAATACAAAGCCTCGAGCTTTAATATAAAGGGTTTTAGTAAATATGGCCGAATCGACCATCAAGGTGGCAGGATGGACAATGAATAATTATCTCAATTTACATAAAATTTAGTTGAATAAACAGAATAAAATTGAATAGTTTTGGAAAATGATAATCACATTTTACGGATTCGTTCTTTGTTAGAAAGTATGATAAGTGAGTTCGAAAAGTTGTTGGCTGTTCTCCTGGAAAATACAAAAATAACGTATCAAAAGAAATAATTGATGGATAAAAAGATTTGTAAAAAACGAATTTAAAAAAACGACTAATAACATAGCATTCAATTTTAGGAATTAAGTAAAATATTTTAAGGAGGAATTGATTCATGTATGAAAGTTTAGTAGTTGGAAACAGTTCACTCAATTTAGAGGTAGAATCTGGATGGGGTCTACTTCCAGAAGGTATTTCTTATGGATATACCCATGGAGTCTGTGTCGATTCAAATGACAATGTGTATGTATTTAATACTAGTAAAGATGCGGTTATCGTGTTTGATAATGAAGGGAATTTCGTAGACTCCTGGGGTGAAGAATTTGAAGGTGGTGCCCATGGTTTTTATCTTCATAAAGATGTGGACGGTCAAGAGTATTTTTATATTACAGATACTGCGCGTGCCCTAATGGTAAAAACAACCCTAAAAGGGGAAGTACTCCTTGAGGTGGGTGAGCCTAACCTCCCTGATATTTATGATCAAGAGCGACGATATATCCCAACAGATGTTTGTGTAGCACCTAACGGGGATATTTATATTAGTGATGGGTATGGTCAATATTATGTTCACCATTATGATGCAAAGGGAAATTATATTCGTTCATGGGGAGGACGTGGGAGCGAACCTGGTAAACTATTGGAGCCCCATGGTATTTCTATTAATTTACGAGGCTCTGATCCTGAAATCTATGTTGCTGATAGAAGGAATCATCGGATCCAAGTTTTTTCTTTGGATGGTGAGCACAAGCACTTTATAGATAAAGACTTAGACCTACCATGTAGTTTTTATTTCTTTGGAAAAGACATCTATATCCCTGATTTGAATAGCCGTGTGACAATACTTGATGAGCATGACCGTCTGGTATGTCATTTAGGAGAGGATCAACAAGCCTATAAGCAGAAGGGATGGCCTAATCTACCAAAAACCTATTTTCGAACAAATAGGTTTAGTTCTCCTCATGGTGTTTGTGTCAATTCACATGGCGATGTTTATGTTGTTGAGTGGATTTCGGATGGAAGAGTAACTAAGCTATCTAATACCCGATAGTCACAAAGTGAGTGGATTCCGTATATATAGTCCATTGCTCAATCCAGTTGAAATAGCAGTTAGAAATAATAATCTCTATTCATGGTATATGGTATCAGGTAGTGGAAATATTGATTAAACAAAGGTATTTGATGTTCAAAACTCTATCAAATTCACAAGAAACTCAAGTTCCAACCCGTTGAATCAATATATTATTGTTAAATCAGACTAAAGCTTCTCCTATTACCTTTAGACTATTACTACTTTAGAAGCAAATACGGATGCATTAGAAATGTACATATACCATGTACCTGATGTTTTATATAGAGTCAATTACCTATCTTAAATAAAAATCCATAAAGTTTCACTAACGGGCGCGTTTGTTTAGGAACGCGTCTTTTTCGTGTATTGGCACAGATTGCATAATGAAAAATGTTTTTAAGTTTAAACAATCAGATTAGCAGTTCAGTTCAAATAAACGAGGGATTTCTCAGCAATGGCTTGCAAATAATTCAAAGGTCATTCGTTCTACTATCAGTGAACTATGCAAGGAAGACGCTGATCACGAGCCTACCCAAAGCATTATGAGGAAAATATGAAATACTTTAAGGAAGATTGACCCTAATGTGAAGAGTGATGATTTTTTCGATATTTAGAAACTGGTTAACTGAATTACTTGGTTAACCCTATTTGTTTTCTCTCCTTTGTTTCATCATAATAAGTTCTTAAGTCATTAAAAAAAAGGAGCAAAATTTGAACTGCACCTCCAATTGTTAGTTGTGTCTAACAATTGGGGTGCAGTTCACTTGAGCTGTTCCTTTTTGTGTGTAACAACTTTAAATCTTAATATCAATCTTCGCATTTTTCTTTAACTCTTCAACCTGCTGAGCGAGTTTTTCATGCTGTTTTTGCTGCTGAATAGATTGTTCGATTTGTGGTTTTACTTCTTCAAACTTTGGAACTTCTTGTCCAGTGCTCTTTCCTTGTTCCGCATATTGATCATACGTTTTTTGAATTTCTTCATCGGTTATTTCACCAGCCGTGGCTTCTTTCTCAACGTACTGTTTAAGTTTAATATCGTCAGCTATTTGAGTTTCAAGTGTTTTCATACCCATGCCGGATTTTTTAAGAGCGGTTTTGAATTCTTTTTCTGTTTTAAATTGTTTTTTCGTTTCGTCCAGCTGCTTATTAATATCTGCCGCTGAAGCTTTATAGCCTTTTTTATCTGCCTCTTGAAGAAGAAGAGTTTGTCCGACTAAGCTGTCAATTGTTTGTTTTTTCACTTGCTCTGCAGCTTCTTTAGAAGTCGGATCTTGGCCCATTTGCTGCATTTGTCCTTGTATAGATGCTAAGGCGCTATTATAGTCGCTTCCTAAAATTTCTTTATCATTCACTATGGCAACAATTTTCTTTTCATCTACTTGCTGTCCTTCTAATTTCTTTTGCATTTCTTCCATTAGCTTTTGCTGTTCCTTCTGCTGATCGGTTTCCGCTGTTTTTACTTTATCATCATTTTTAGCTTCTTTACTTTCTTCATTTCCTCCGCATGCTGCTAAAACAACGGCCATTAGACCGGTTATTAATGTAAACATCATTTTTTTCATAATCGATCTCCTTCCTTAAGCTAGAAGTATAATATTTCCCTAAAAAATCATCTAGTGCGCATTATAAAGTAAACCTTACTAAAAAGAAACATTATGCACTCTTTTTTAAGACTTGTAACAGGATTGAAACGTTTTGTAATAATAAAAATGATGCCTGCAAAAAAGCAAATTCGAATACGATTAAGCAATTTAGTTTCTTAAAGGGGATGCCTTGCATTTATGAAAAGATATTAAGCGAGTATTCGTGAGAAAATCGTATTAAAACTGAGGGAGTTTCCGAGAGCGATAATAAGCTAGTACGTTTCTTAGTCGCTATCGGTGGTGGTGCAAAGAGAAACAATCATTCTACTTATATTGTTATAGGTATGAGTTGTACCACTTGGAAAATAAAAGCCGGCACCATCTTTGTCTTGCATGATATAATCCTTATAAGAAATCGCTTACATATAATAAGGTGAAAATTCAGAAAAAATGAGTCTTTTGAGGAGCAGGTGAAAGATGTTACTAGATAATCCATCCAAAGAACAAACGATTTTTAATCATTCGGGGAGCGAAATTAAATTAAAAGATAGAGAGATTGATATTGTCGCCCGTTTAGAAAAGCCTCTCGTTCTAGTTTTAGGGAATGTCCTAAGTAACCAAGAATGTGACGAACTCATACAACTATCTAAAGATAAAGTGCAACGCTCAAAAATTGGCGCTGCACGTGAAGTAAACAACATTAGAACGAGCAGCAGCATGTTTTTTGAAGAAAGCGAAAACGAACTTGTACATCAAATTGAAATGAGAATTTCTGATATAATGGGTTTATCCATTGAGTACGCTGAAGGCCTTCAAATTTTAAAATACTTACCTGGCCAAGAATATAAAGCACATCACGATTATTTCGCTTCTACCAGCAGAGCATCTAAAAATAATCGCATTAGTACATTAATTATGTACTTAAATGATGTCGAAGAAGGTGGAGAAACTTATTTTCCTAAGTTAGGTTTTTCGGTATCTCCCAAAAAAGGAATGGCTGTGTACTTTGAATATTTTTATAAGAATACCGAACTTAACGACCTTACCCTTCACGGAGGAGCACCTGTTGTTAAAGGAGAAAAATGGGTAGCTACTCAGTGGATGCGTAAACAAAAAGTTCGATAAAAAAATCACGCAGAGCGTGATTTTTTATTTTGCTAAGCTATGTAAATAATTCAATTTGCTCCAGACCTCTATTACGGTTTAAGGTGAAGATATTATATTATAGAAGTAGCTAATGCAAGAATCTAATGATGATCAATGTTTAGATTACAAAGTAAAAACTAGGGTGTCCGATAGTGATGTTAGAGAGTATCTGAATAAATTAGGGATTGAAAATATTAGTATGTTACAAAAAATGGAGAAAGGAGATAGAGACCGTACTTTAGCCAAACTTAAGGAATTGGAAGGTGTGACCATAAGGCAGTTATCAAGAGTAACAGGAATATCCAAAAGTGTTATTCAACGTGCTCGTTGATGTGAGGATAGGGAGGGGACGGGGGACGAAGGGACAGGAACCATGTCCCTTTTTCCTTTGTATTGTAATGCTAATTTTATTAGATCCTGAAGCTTTTTGATCGGTTAGGTTATTGAATTTCAGACTCAATCAAACTGTCTTATTATTGTGTTTTAACTCTAATATTACTAGGTTTGCAGAGGGACAAACAACCTGTCCCTTAGTCCCACCTGTCCCTCAGTCCCGCGTAAGAACAGGACCAGTCGAAGCTCTCTTTATTAAAGTAGTTGGTAATAGAATTTCTTGATAAACAGCGTCTTTGTTGTTGATTCTCCAGATTAATTGTTCAACTGCTTTTATTCCGTAGAGCTTTAGATCAATATCCATTGTTGTTATTTTTGGATTGGATATTTGTGAAAGTTGTCCATTGTCAAAATTACATACCGAGATTTGGTCGGGAATTTTGATGCCAGCGTGGTGGAGGTAGGAGCAAACAAGAAATCCAAATCCATCGTTTACACAAAACCATGCAGTGGGCTGTTTAGGTAATTTGCTCATTGAGATGCAAAGATCCTCATCTTCCTCAAGGACATCAGATAGAATAAAGGTTGGATCAATCTTTATTTCGTGGTGATGTAATGCTAAACGGTAGCCCTCTAATCTCTCATAATAGCTTGGTGAATAGGAGGTATTTCCGACAAACCCAATCTTCCTATGGCCTAACTTCAACAAGTGTTCAACTGCAGTATAAGCACCGAAGCGATTATTGGTTAGGATCGCATCTGCGTTAATATGAGGATGATGATGGTCGATTAAGATTGTAGGAATGTTAGTTGAAAGGATTTCATTAATATAGTCTGTACTTAAATGAGATAGAATTAAAATTCCATCAACCGATTTATTTTGAACAAATGACGGTAATTGACGTTCGGAAATGGCATGCTCACTGATGGGCTGGATTAATAAATGAATCCCTTGCTTCGAGAGCTCTCTCTCAATACTTAAATAGATTTCTCCAAAAAAGCTTTTAAGTGAGAAGGCAAATTCGGATGCGATGAGTGCAAAAGTCTTATTTTGTTCACTTTTCTGTAATTGATTTCGGACGGATGTATATTCATAGCCTAGCTCTCTAGCAGCAGTTTCGACTATCCTTCTTGTTTCCTCACTTACCCCTGGTTTTCCAGATAGAGCTTGTGAAACAGAATTCTTTGATATTTGTAAACGATCTGCGATATCCTGCATCGTGATCTTTTTTGCCATAGGAGCGACCAACCTTTCTATTTAAATCATTTATAGTAGGAGAGTTTCATATTTAACCTGATTTATATTACATTACAAATATAATTATGTAACGTTACAATGATAATATAATACATGACAACATAAAATGCAAATAACATTACAAATCGAAAAAATTAAAAGTAATAGGTTGACTTATCATGTAAGCGGTGCAATAATGTTGTTTGTAAGGTTACAAAAACATTTATAATCAATAAAGTAATCTTTGTAACTAAAAAAGTAATTTTAATTAAGTGAGTTTTTGTACATGACTATAGTCAATTATACTATTTCTTTTAGTAAATTTGATAGCGTTCTCAAAAAATGTACAAAACTTACATTATAGTTGGGAAGACTATTGAAAAGTCTTTCGCCTTTATAAAATAATTGGGGGTATGAAGATGAATCGTGCATTGAAAAAAGGCGCATCATTATTATTCGCAGCAACAATGGCAGTATCTGTTTTATCAGGTTGTGGAAATAAAGGCACAGAGCAAGGTGCTGGAAATGACGGTGTAACTACCATTGAATTCTGGGCGGCTCCAAACCCGACTCAGCAAGTTTATTGGGAGGCAGTAGCGAAGGAATTCGAAAAGGAAAATCCTGAGATTAAGGTCAATGTAAGTGCGATTAAAGAGAGTCCTTCATCTGAAGCAAGTATTCAATCAGCAATTGCAGGGAAAAGTGCACCAACGATGTCAGAAAATATTAATCGTGGGTTTGCTGCACAGCTTGCAGAAAGTAAAGCACTAGTACCATTAAATGAATTAGAAGGCTGGGATGAGATTGTTTCTGCTCGTCATATGACAGAAACCGTTAAGGGCTGGACGTTTGCTGATGGCAATCAATATGTTCTTCCAATTTACTCAAATCCAATGCTGTTTGGATGGAGACTTGATATTTTAAAAGAGTTAGGTGTGAATGAACCGCCTAAAACATATAGTGAAATGCTTGATGTTGCGAAGAAGCTTAAGGCGAAATATCCGGAAAAATATGTGTGGGCAAAAGCGGATTTAGCTGACCCAACAGCTTGGAAGCGATGGTTTGACTTCTTTATGCTTTATGATGCGGCATCAGAAGGAAATAACTTTATTGAAGGTAACAATTTTGTGGCTGATGATAAGGCGGGAATAAATGTTTTAACATTTTTAGATGATTTACGAAAAGAAGATGCATTATTAGCAAAACAAGTAACAGATCCATTTGAAACAGGTTTAGGCATTTTTACTGACATTGGACCTTGGACATTCACTTACTGGGCTGAAAAATTCCCGGAAATGAAATATGGTGAAACCTTTACACTTGCAGCACCTCCTGTTCCAGATGATATGTCAACTGAAAATGTAAAAACATTCGCTGATACTAAAGGGTTAGTTATTTATGCATCTGCGACAGATGAACAAAAGAAAGCGGCAATGGAATTTATGAAATGGATTTATTCAGATCCTAAGAATGACCTAGAGTGGTTAGAAAAAACAAGCTTGCCGCCAGCTCGTGATGACTTAGCAACTAATGAAGCATTTACAACGTTCTTTGAAAAAAATCCAGTATTACAGCCGTATGCAGAGGCTGTACCAAATGCCATACCTTCAATTGACAATGCGAAATACAATGAGTTGCAAACATATATCGGACAGCACGCAGTAAACCCAGTTGTTAAGGGGGAGGTAGATCCTGAAAAAGGCTGGAATGAGATGAAAAAGGCCATTGAGGGGGATCTCAAGTAATGAGAACAACTAAGAGTAATGGATTGGGCTGGCTATTTGCCAGTCCATACCTTATCTATGCAATTATTTTCTTTGCCATTCCGCTCGTGTGGTCATTGTATTTATCGGCAACCGATTGGGATTTAATATCACCAGAAATTAATTTTGAGGGCATTTCTAACTACATCAAAGCACTTCAGTCACCAGGAGTTCAAGCTGCTTTCTTTGTAACCTTTAAATTTATGGCAGTATTTGTACCACTGGTTATTGTCTCATCAATCATTGTTGCGGCAATTATTCATGGATTGCCTAAATTTAAAGGTATCTTTTTAATCGGATTTTTCCTTCCGTATTTAGCATCTGGTGTGGTTTCGTCATTAATCGTAAAAGGGCTCCTTTCCTACAATAGTCCGGTTAATGCATTTTTAAGGACGAAGCTCGGACTTGATATCGACTGGTTAGGATCACCGTTCTCAGCGTTATGTGTAGTAGCCGTTATTATCGCTTGGAAGTTTACAGGGTATTATGCCTTAATTTTAACATCAGGCTTTGAAAGTATTAATTCGGAAATTTACGAAGCAGCCGCCATTGATGGTGTTTCACCTTGGCAACGTTTTTGGAAAATTACTCTTCCGTTACTTTATCCAGCGATTTATACCGTTTTGATTTTATCAATAGGTGTGACATTTGGGATTTTCACAGAGGTTTATCAATTAACAGGTGGAGGACCAAATTACGCAACTAATACATGGCAAATGGAAATCTTTACACAAGCGTTTAAAAATCTTCAGGCTGGTTATGCGTCAGCAGTTGCAATTATTGCATCGGTTGTTACGTTTATTTCTATTTTTGTTATTCGAAAATTATTAGAAATGTGGGGGAAACGCAATGGTTGGGTCTAAAAAAAATGGATTACTCCTACGATATATCGTTGCGATTGTCTTACTAATCATCATGGTGTTTCCATATCTCTATATGGTTCTGAATTCTTTTGCGGCGTGGGATCAGGTTGATAAACGGGTGATTCCGACAGAATTTTCGTTACGTTCCTATCAGTGGCTATTTGGTGGTGGTGATGTCGCCATACCAAGACCATGGATACAAGCCTTTTTCAACAGTGTCATCGTTTCAGCAGGATCTACCGTCCTGATGATGGTGACTGGCGTCATGGTAGCGTATGCGTTGGCAAAAATGAACTTTAAAGGTCGAGAAACCGTTAATAATCTTATTTTGTTTCAAATGTTTTTCCCAGCCATCATTTTATTGGTTCCTACGTTTTTAATTGTACAAAATGTAGGTCTATATGATACGTACTGGGCGATGATCATTCCAAAGGCAATGAGCTTATGGGCGGTCTTTATGTACACAAACTTCTTCCGAGCGATTCCGGATACATTTATTGAAGCAGCGAAATTAGATGGGGCGTCTAATCTGCAAATCATGTTTAAGGTCGTCCTGCCGATGTCAAAATCAATCACAGCTGTTATTTTCTTATTCTTGTTCATGGAAAGATGGACAGAGTTATTATGGGATATGCTTGTTGTTCGAAGTGATCAAATGCTTACATTGAACGTTCTATTATCGCAAATGTTTGGTCCATATGGAGGCTATCCAGGTCCAATGTATGCTGCATCAGTGTTGTTAACATTGCCAATTATTATTCTGTTCCTTTTCTTTGCGAAGAAATTCCAAGAGGGAATGCAGTTTACCCTTAAATAAACAGCACGGAGGAAATTATGGAGAAATGGTGGAAAAAAGCCGTTTTTTATGAAGTGTATATGCCGAGCTTTGCTGATGGAAACAAGGATGGTATTGGAGATTTTAAAGGGCTCACAGAGAAGTTGGATTACTTTACGCATCTTGGGATTGATGGTTTGTGGCTGACACCCTTTTACACGTCTCCAAAAGTGGATAACGGCTATGATATCTCTGATTATTATGCGATTGATCCAGACTATGGAACGATGGCTGACTTTGAATTCTTTATTGAACAGGCACATAAACGAGGCATTAAGGTCATTGCAGACCTTGTGTTAAATCATACGTCCTCAGAACATGAATGGTTTAAGGAATCGATTTCAGATCCACATCATCCGAAGCGTGATTGGTATATTTGGAGAGATCCTGTTGAGGGAAACCCACCGAATAACTGGGAATCGTTTTTCGGTGGCTCTGCATGGGAGTTTAATGAAGAGTCAGAACAATATTATTATCATGCATTCGCCAAGGAACAAGTGGATATCAATTGGGCAAACAAAGAAGCGAAGCATGCCATGTTCGAGGTGATGGCCTTTTGGTTAAACAAAGGAATTGATGGATTTCGCCTTGATGTTATTAATTTTCTAAAGGTCAATGATACATTTAAAAACAATCCAGTCGATGAAAACAATCAGCAAACCCATCTTTATGATAAAGACCAAGCTGGGATTTTAGAGGTGATTGAAGAGATCTCAAGCTTTGTTCATCAATTTCCAGACAAGGTTCTCGTCGGAGAAGTAGGGTCAGAGGAAATTGACGTTCTCTCAACCTATAGCGGGAAAAACAAATTAGACATTGTGTTTAATTTTAATCTCGGAAGTATCCCAACCTTTCATGTGGATACGATTTTTAAACAATTACGAAAAATGGAAGACGTTCATCACGAAGATCAATTGCCAACCTTATTTTTCAGTAGTCATGATATGCCGCGTCATATTTCTCGATTTGGGGATGAAGGAATCGAGGAGGAACGGGCGAAGCTGCTTGCGACCCTTATGCTAACAGCAAAAGGTGTTCCATTTCTCTATTTTGGAGATGAAATTGGTATGCGTGATTTAGTTCATCATGACATCTCCTTAATGAAGGACATTCAAGGAGTAACAGCCTACGACCTAGCGATCGCAGCCGGAAAAAGCAAGGAAGAAGCATTAGTCATGGCCAATGAGAAAAGTCGTGATAAATCGAGATCACCTATGCAATGGGATAACTCAGAATACAGTGGATTTTCAACAGTGAAGCCATGGATTGCATTTCCGGAAATTCGTGAGGGGATCAATGTGAAAGAGCAGCTAAACCAAATTGATTCGGTTCTTTCTTATTATAAAAAGCTCCTGGAATTAAGGAGAATGCATCCAGCCTTACATCATGGCGAATATGAGTTGTTAGAAAAAAACGGTGACATGATCTATTTTATAAAGTCGGCTGAAGGGGAACGAATGATGGTCTTGATCAATTTTGGTGAGATAGAAGTTCCCTTCCCTTCAGAAGCTCATTCTGTCACTGATATTTTACTAGCAAATAAAAGGAAAAATGTAGACGGAACCATTCAGCCAGGAGAAGCGTTCATTCTATGTCTAGAGGGAGATAAAGCATGAGTAAATATATCAAATCAGAAGTAAAAACATGTGCGAACTTATTGCAAGAATTCAAACAGCAGGCACAGCCACGTCATGCTGAAAAGCTACGATTTATAGGGGTTGGAGATAAAGATGTTTACAATATTTCCGCTCCATTTGAAGATGAAGGACAGCTTGTGATTGCTGGAAGAGTAGAGTCACGAGACAGTGAGCATTCTGAGGTCCATTTCTTTGTTGAGCAAAACGGTGAATGGGCACCAAGAGAGGGTGCGCCTGTTTTTAAGCTGCAGGATCCATTTTTCACAAAAATAGCAGGAGAGCTTGTACTAGGTGGAGTCGAAATATTCCCACATCCTACGCTAGAGAATTCATTAAGCTGGCGCACAGTTTTTCTGAAAGGTGATAAGATTGCTAGCTTAACAGAATTTGCGCAGGGTCCGGATGGAATGAAGGATTTACGACTAATTGAACTAAAGGATGGTTCAATCGGAATGTTAACACGTCCACAAGGTGAAAAAGGGGGCAGAGGGAAAATCGGTTTCAGACGTCTGCCTTCTTTAGAGCAGTTAACGATCGAAGAAATTGAGAAGACACCATTGCTGGAAAATCAATTTATTGATGAAGAATGGGGTGGAGCGAATGAGGCTCACCTTTTAGCAAATGGTTTGATTGGTGTTTTAGGTCATATTGCGAATTTTGATGACGAGGGAAATCGTCATTATTACCCAATGGTGTTTGCGATTGACCCGGAGACTGGGGATTGTTCAGACATTAAGTTAATTGCGACACGATCAAATTTCCTTGAGGGACCGGCAAAACGTCCTGATTTAATCGATGTTGTTTTTAGTGGTGGCTTAGTCCGTAAACAAGACGGTACAGCTGATTTATATGCAGGTATTAGTGATGCAGACGCACAAAAAATCTCAATAGAAGATCCATTTTTAGATTATGAAAACTAAGGAGTTAATCATGAATATTTATCGCTATGAACAAAATCCATTACTTACGCCAAACGATGTATCTCCATATCATGAAGGCTTTGAAGTGATCGGTGCTTTCAATGCAGGCATCGCGAAATTTCAAGACGAAGTAATTATGCTGCTACGTGTTGCTGAACGACCAATTAGTACGGATCCCAATATCGTAAAAGCACCTGCTTATAATCCGACAACAAATGAACTGGACATTTATGAATTTCGTAAGGATGATCCAGCGTTTGATCTATCTGATCCACGTGTGATCAAGGAAACATCAAAGCAAAAATGGTCGTATTTAACGTCACTTTCTTACCTGCGTATAGCACGTAGTAAGGATGGCCGTCATTTTACAGTTGATGAAAAACCATTTGTTTATCCATCAAATAGGCACGAAACCTTCGGGATTGAAGACCCGCGAATTACCCAAATCGGTGATATGTACTATATCTACTTTAGTGTCGCATCACCAATGGGTGTAGGTGAATCAATGGTTTCGACGAAAGATTTTGAAACGGTTACACAGCATGGGATGATTTTTGCCCCTGAAAACAAGGATGTGTTAATTTTTCCTGAAAAAATCAATGGGAAATACTATGCCCTTCATCGTCCAGTGCCAAACAGCAATGGCTCTCCAGAAATTTGGATTGCTGAATCAGACAACTTATTGTACTGGGGAAACCATCAGCACCTCATTGGGTTAAGACCTGGAAAATGGGATGACGGCAGAATCGGCGGCGGTGCCGTACCATTTAAGACAGATAAAGGCTGGTTAGAGCTATATCATGGAGCAAGTCAGGACCACCGTTACTGCATGGGCGCCGTATTATTAGATCTGAACGACCCGACAAAAGTCATTGCCCGTTCAGAACGACCATTAGTAGAACCAGACGCTCCTTATGAGCAAGAAGGCTTCTTCGGTGGTGTTGTCTTTTCATGTGGAGCCCTAGTAGAAGGCGATGTTGTAAAAATGTATTACGGAGTCGCTGATACATCAATGGCTTGTGCTGAACTAAGTCTTCAGGAAATCCTTGATTCATTAAATTATTTATAAGGATAAGCAGAGGGTGACTCAAAAGGGTCTGGCCCATCCAAAAAAAGATCGTCCCTTCAAACAATTGAAGGGGCTGTATCGCGTGTTGGATGGTCTGAACTATTGGTTGAGTCACTCTCTTTTTTTGATGTGTGCCGAAATGACTAATTTCACGAAAACTTGGAATCATTCATTCTACCAAAAGAGAAAGAGGTGAGTCATTTGAAAATAAATGACGGTTGGAGAATTCATTCGTTTGATGTGGGGGCTGCAAGAGATCTTGAAGTTGCCGCACCAGAATACATTGATTATTTTTGGATGAAAGCAAAAGTTCCTGGGGATGTGCATTCTACCTTGATTGCTCGCCACATTATTGAGGATCCGTTTTTCGGACATAACGATAAAAAATGCCAATGGGTGGAGGAAAAAGTCTGGTGGTATAGAACGTCGTTTCAATTTGACGAGGAGATTGCAAAAGGCGAGCAATATGAGCTAACCTTTGAGGGCCTTGATACATATGCAACGGTTTATTTAAACGGAGTTGAAATCGGTTCAACGGAGAATATGTTTATGACTCATACTTTTGATGTAACCCGTGAGTTGAATCGAGGGGAGAATGTCCTTGCAGTAAAATTTGATCCCGTTCATGTGCATGTAAAGGAGAAATTGCAATATTATTGGTCTGGGTTTAGTAAAAAGAGAATTTGGACACGTAAGGCTCAAAGTCACTTTGGCTGGGACTGGGGACCACGATTGGTCGCTGTTGGGATTTGGAAGGATGTTCACCTCAAAAAAAGACGCCATACAAAGCTTGACTCAATTTGTGCCAAAACCGTCCACATCGGGGAAAACGAGGCAACAGTTGAGGTAGATATCGAACTGAAAGGCTATGGAAAGGCGAAGGAGTTTGAAGTCAAGGTTTTCCTTTCAGACGGTAGCGAGCAGCTTGTGGGGAAAGCAACCGTAAATGGGAAAAAAGCAAAAGTGGCCTTACAAATAAACAATCCTAAGCTCTGGTGGACACATGACCTTGGGACACCGCACTTGTATCAATTAACCGTACAGTTACACCTAGATGGAGAAGTAATTGACCGTCGGGAAGAGGAAGTTGGAATACGTACAATTGAGGTTCTTCAAAAGGATGAACAGGGTAATCATTGCTTTACCTTTGTTTTAAATGGTGTGAAGTTGTTTGCAAAGGGAGCGAATTGGATTCCGATTGACAGCTTTATTGGTGCTGCCCCGGATTCACGCTACCGTCACCTCGTTAAGATGGCGAAGAATGCCAATATGAACATGCTTCGTGTCTGGGGTGGAGGCATTTATGAAAAAGATGTCTTTTATCAAGAATGTAACCGACTTGGACTGTTGGTATGGCAAGATTTTATGTTCGCTTGTGCGCTGTATCCTGATTATAATAAAAACTTTATGGATAATGTCAGGGAAGAAATTATCCATGTCGTAAAAAGGTTAAGGAATCATCCTTGTCTTGCGATATGGTGTGGAAATAATGAAAATGATTGGCTCTATGAAGCATTGTTTTCATCTGGTGAAATCACACATCCATTCTATGGGGAAAAGATTTATCATGAATTAATGCCTGAGCTTCTAGAGGAGCTTGATCCGACACGTTTGTTTTGGCCAAGCTCACCATTTGGCGGGAATGATCATAACTCACGTGAGCAAGGTGATAGCCATAACTGGCAAGTATGGCATGGTAATCTGGAGCCTCGTCTTTTCGGACAGACGCAAGAGGTTGACTATAGTGTTGATGGTGTATCATTTAAACATTTTAAAGAGGATACAACCAAGTTTGCGAGTGAATTTGGTATGCATGCTTCCTCGAATAGATATACGCTAGAATCCAATATTCCTGCCAACCAATTTTTCTGGGGAAGCGAAGAAATGGCCTATCGCAACAAGGATATTCACCATCCAAAAGGAATATTATTAATGGAAGGATATTCAGGTGCTCCGACGAATTTGGCGGAATATATTGATTTTTCGATGCTGACTCAAGCAGAGGGCTTAAAATATGGAATTGAGCATTATCGTCGCAACAAGCCTTCTACAAGTGGAGCGCTATTTTGGCAACTAAACGATTGTTGGCCGGGTACAAGCTGGTCTGTCATCGATTATTACCTGCTACCAAAAGCATCTTATCATTATGCGAAAAAGTTCTTTTCACCAATCCTTTTAACGATTGACCATCACCAAGGGGAAAAGCTCGATATTTGGGTCGTGAATGAACGACTTGAGGACTATGAGGATGTAGTAGAGCTAGCAGTCTATGATTTTACTGGTGAAAAAGTACATGCCTTTGAACAATCTGTATTGGTTAAGGCAAATGAAGCGACATGTGTGGCATCGTTCTTCGAAGCGGATGTAATACGTGGAGTTGATCCTTCACAATCTATCATTGTTTTGTCTTCGAAAACCAACCGTACAGAGGATAACTACTATTATTTCCGAGATCACAAAGACCTGAACCTACCAAAGGCTAAATTTTTTGTTCAAGTTGATGAAGAAAAACAAGAAGTGAAAATAGAAACGAATGCTTTTGCACGCATGGTTAAGATTGAGATCGACGTTGAAAAAGCTGTGATAAGTGATAACTTCTTTGATTTACTACCAAACAACAGAGTCACAATTACGATCAATCAAGCGGATGGGAAAAGCATTCCGTGGGATACACTTAAAATATCTGCAATAAATAGCTAACTTCCTTTTGTGGAAGAGAGGGGGGAACAGACATGAACAATATGAAGAACATCTATCTGATTTCTGGTCCTTGTGGAGTCGGGAAATCAACTGTTTCACAGGAAGTCGCACGCATGATCGAGCGGAGTGTTTTAATTGAGGGGGATTTACTCAATGAGATGATTGTCGGTGATTCTGAGCTATCTTGGGAAGAACGCCTTGAAATTAATTGGAACAACATTCTCTCCTTAACTAAGAATGTTGTTCAGTATGACTATCATGTCGTCATCGATTATGTCGTTGAAACTGAGTTAGAATGGTTTATTCAGCAACTTTCAGATCTGAATGTCCAAATTAAATATGTAGTATTAAGGGCAGATGAGGCCAAATTAAACGAACGTTTGGTTAAAAGAGGAGATCCACACTTAATTGATCGCTCGTTATTCCTGTTGAATCAGTTTGAATCTTCTAGCCTGCACCGGCGTTATTTATTAGATGCGACAGATAGGGAGCCTTTTGAGGTTGCGGAGGAGATTGTTTTAACGACGGTGCCTGTTATCACTTAGTTTGGGGTGCCTGTCACCACCCGAAGTTTGTCGAATATTTCGCAGTTTTTGCAAGCCCCTTCTATCTTAGGTAGAGGGGTATTTTTCTAGATGGATAAATGAGGTGCTTTAATATGTCTGTTGAAAAAGCAAAGGTGTTAAGGAAGTACAAGATCAATGATTGGCATTTCTTAGGTAGGGGAATGGAAGCTGAGGTTTATTCTTACGGCAAGGATAAAGTGTTTAAATTATATAATCATATGTCCAGTTTTAAGAAGCAGGAACTGTTAAAACGCTTCTATGCATCAATTGATTCCAGTGCTGTCAGTTATGCATTTCCATATGTGTATGATATCTATAAAGAAGGAGATATCGTCGTAACGATTGAAAAACGAATTCAAGGGGAGAATATGCAACGTCTATTGCCTAAGCTTTCCTTTGACGAAATGACCGCCATAATGGAAAAGAGTCTTGGTGCACAAATAGAAATGAGGTCTGTAAAACTAAGCCCAAATTTTGAGGGATACCAGTTATTTCATGACGATCCTATTCAAGCAGAGGCAAAGAAGGATTGGCATGGATTTTTAAAACAATACCTGTTGAAAAAACAAAATGAGGTTGAGAAGTTTCTTTCAAAGGATGTTGTCAATTACAAAGAAAAATTAACTGTATTGCATACTCTTTTATCATCTGAATATCAAGGTGATTATACATTAATTCATGGAGACTATTATCCTGGGAATCTGCTATTCGATGGGGAAGGTAAAATTACGGGCTTAATCGACTTCGGATTAATGACAATGGTTGGTGATTACCTATTTGATGTTGCTATTGGATGGGTGTTGTTTGATATGTATGATGAATTAAAAGCAAATGTATTGGATAGATACCTTCAGATTATTGTTACGACGCTAGGTGAAGAAGTAAGAGAAAAGCTCTATTTTTATGTCTTGTTATATAGTGTTTTTTCAGCAAATGTCTATTCCAGTGATTGTAATGACGGACATTATCAATGGTGTGTGCGAAACTTAAACAATAGGGATATACTGGGAATAATTTGGCGTGCCTGTCACCACCCGATTTAGAGTCAATCAAACTGTCTAATTTATGTACTTTATTATTAGGTTTGTAGAGGGACAAAAAACCTGTCCCCTTGTCCCGCCTCAACTTAACCCTTTTGTAACTGCGAAGGAAGCATCTGGATCGATTGATTTAATGTGTCGAGCTTGCTTTCGATTCGATTTAGTAAATATAATGTGACGACGATCGGGAAGCCGACATCACTAATCATGGTTAACCATTGTTCCATCTTTTTACACCTCTTTCAATTGAAATTATAGAAATGGGCCGACAGGAATAAACTTGTCAGCCTTATTCGCAATTATTTATCCAAGAGTGATTTCCGTTACATTACGATCTATAATTCTTGCCCCTTTTTTTGAAACAAATTCTCCATCAGTTGAAATGAAAATATTTGCTGATAAGATTTGATCCATTGCTGTATTTAACGCAATTTGATCAACTGGTTCAACTGGAGAGTCCACACTGATTTTCACTGTTTTCCCTGCAGTGTTTAAAAATTGAAGCTCTAGTGTTTTCGCCATTTTTTCTTTCCCTCCTTTCTTGGATTGAAGGAAAGGAGATCTGAATCACTCCATTTCCTTCGGGTAGTAGTTGTGTTTACATGTTTCTGGTGTTACGCATAAATTTGATTTGTGTCGTTACGCTCAACTGATGCTAGTGTTTCTGTTTGTAAGCTTACAATTGCTTGTGCTGCTTGAAGCAATTGGTCAGGTGTTGCTGATGTTTTGACATTGTTGTAGTTTTTACGTTTAGTCACTGCTTTTCCATTCTCATCCACTCCCATATCGAAAACTAGGCTTAATTGAGAATCTAGTAATGTTGCAACTGCCATGCTCTCACCTCCTTTCACTCTTTATATATAGAGAAAGGGGGAGGAGAGTAGCGTTGAGTTTGAAAATTTTTTTAGGTGCCTGTCACCACCCGAATTTTGTCGAAGGTTGGTAGGTTATTAGTTTTAGTAGGCAACGAAAATATTAACCCCTGGAGAGTTTCAGGAGAGTGGATTCATAATTCCACAATCACACTGCATATAATTCTATATTGGAGAAAAATAGAGGGAAGGCGGGTGAGAATATTGAACAAGAGCTATCTTAGACATGAAATTGATTTCTACCGTGCGATCATACAGGAAACAAATGACCCTTATTATTGGTATTATTTAGCGGATGCGCAAGTGAGAGCAGGCTACAGGTCAGAAGCACTGCATACAATCTCACAGGCCTTGTTATTACAAAATCCGTATCCTTCAAGGCAATCTCTGCTAAATATGCAAGCGTGGCTTCAGTCTCCTTCATATAGAGAAACAAATCAGAATAAGAAAACCATAGTGGTTGCTAAGCAAGGTGATATCGACGGAGACGGGATAATCGACAAGGTGTTTCTTACCGCAAACAAAACACCTGATAGTCCCTTTTGGCAAAATATCACGCTCGTCGTCCAAAATGGGAAAACAAATCGATACAGTCAAATAGAGTTGAAGGAAAACTCGGGGTACAATCCGACTCTCTTTCTCGGTGATTTTACCGGGAATAAGGTAGATGATATCCAGGTGGTCATTGATACAGGAGGGAGTGGAGGTGCGGTTTATGCCTATATCTTTTCATTTATGAACGGTGAAATGAGAGAGATTTTTAATTTTGAAAAGTTTAATGAAACGTATCAATATGATGTGAATTATGAGAATGACTATAAAGCGAATGTGATTAGTCGCAACCTGAAAATAAAGTATATTCTTGACCTTACTTACAAGGGAAAGGACTATTTATCTGAAATTTATTATGAAAATGGTCAATTGAAGGAACCGATACAAGGGTGGGTGAATCCTTTATCTGGCTTGTATCCAATTGATTTTAATCGGGATGGGACGTATGAGCTTGATGCCTATCAGCGGATTGCTGGAAGATATAATGCAGACGGTCTTGGATTTGTCGAGACTGTATTGAAGTGGAATGGGCAGGGTTTTGGTGTTGATAGGCAGAATGTTGCTGTTTTTGGTGGAGAGATTTGAGTGCCTGTCACCACCCGAAATTTGTCGAAAAGAGAGGGCTGCCATTTGAAAAAGTCAGCTCTCCTTTTGGTATTCTAATTTTAAAATAAATCTTCTTCATCAATTTTCATGTCTTTATAATAATACTTCATGTCATTCTCATTGATTTCCCTCATTACCCTGCAAGGGCTTCCTATTGCTATTACGTTGCTAGGAATATCTTTGGTAACGACACTCCCAGCGCCGATTACTGAATTTTCCCCAATACGAACTCCAGGTAAGATAATTGCACCTGCACCAATCCAAGCATTATCCTCAATGACCACTGTGAGGTTAAACTGTGCTGATTTTCTCCGCAATTCTGGATGAATCGGATGAGTTCCGGCATCAATAGTCACATTAGGACCAATTAATACATTATTGCCTATATAAATATCGGTGTCATCTACCAATGTCAGGTTAAAATTTGCGTAAACATCATTTCCTAAATGTGTATGTCGTCCCCAGTTTGCATTAAGTGGTGGTTCGATATAAACGTTGTTACCTACTTCGGCAAAAAGTTTATGTAAAAATTCCTTTCTCTTCTCTACTTCGGAAGGTCTAGTGTGGTTAAAATCATATAACACCTCTAGACATTGCATCTGTTCTTTTATTAAAGCTTCATCATTACAGCAATATAATTTCCCGTTTTTCATTTTTTCCCTGATTGACATATATACTTACACTCCTATTCTTTCAATATTTTATGGATTTCTCAATCTGTGTCCATCTTAATTTTATATTAGCCATAAGAAAATATTTACAATAACTGTAACCTACCTTTTAATACGTTTGCATAAAAACGGACAGGAGCCAAATCCTTGATACATATGGATTTGGCTCTTTTGTCTACAATCTGAGAGTTAAAACCGGTGATGGTTTTTAGCTCTTTTTGTTATGCGAACGAAATGGTTTTACGATTTTCAAATTTTGGAATCCAGTCACCGTGTGCTTCAATTAAATCATCGCACATCGCAATGATGTCGTCCATTGATAATTCAGCGGCCGTATGAGGGTCAAGCATTGCTGCCTGATAGATATGTTCTCTCTTTTTCGTTACCGCTGCTTCAATTGTTAAGAGCTGTGTATTAATATTTGTACGGTTAAGGGCTGCTAACTGTTCTGGAAGATCTCCTACATAGCAAGGACTTATTCCGCTGCGGTCAGCAACACATGATACTTCAACAACAGCTTTTTCCGGTAAATTGCTAATTAAGCGTCCTGTATTTAAAATATTGCCACCAAATTTAAATGGAACATTCGTCTCTATCGCTTCAATAATGCGGGAACCATATTCGTGAGAACGAGTATGGGTAAGTTGTGCATTGTTGACCATCTCGTCGCGCATTTTGTCCCAGCGTTCAATTTGTTCTACACAACGACGCGGGTACTCATCAAGAGGGATATTGAATTTCTCAATTAATTCTGGATAATTGCGTTTAATGAAGTACGGATGATACTCGGCATTATGCTCAGATGATTCCGTTACGTAATATCCGAATTTGTCCATTAATTCGAAGCGGACCATATCATCGTGTTTCGTTTGTTGTTTTTCTCTAGCACGGCGTTTAATTTCTGGATATAAATCTTTGCCGTCGCGTTTGATCTCAAGGAGCCAGGCCATATGGTTAATACCGGCGATTTTTTCTTCGACTCCTTCATGATCCATTCCTAAAGCTTTAAACAGGTGTTCACTGCAAGCTTGTACGCTGTGGCATAATCCGACTGTTTTGACATTTGAATAACGCAGCATTGCACCTGTTAATGTTGCCATCGGATTTGTGTAGTTTAAAAATAGGGCATCCGGACAAACCTCTTCGATATCCTTGGCGAAATCCCACATAACCGGAATGGTACGAAGCGAACGGAAAATTCCGCCAATCCCGATTGTGTCGGCAATTGTTTGGCGAAGGCCATATTTTTTAGGGATTTCAAAATCTATTACTGTGCTTGGCTTATAGCCACCGACTTGAATGGCATTTATAATGTATTTTGCTCCTCTTAATGCTTCTTTGCGATCAGTATAGGCTTTTACTACTACATTTGCCTGTAAGTTTTGTTTTAAATTGTTTAACATATTTTCGGAATCTTTCAAGCGTTGTTCATTAATATCAAATAATGCGAACTCGAACCCGGCTAATGCCGGAACATACATACAGTCACCAAGAACATTTCTTGCGAAAACTGTACTTCCGGCCCCAATAAACGTGATTTTTGACATAAATTTACCTCCTGTAAAGTGAAGCTGGGACTGTCCATTTAATCTTCCTGTAAGTAAAAAATTGTTTTGGAAACAAAGTGCTGTCCCGTATTCAACTTTGTGTTTTTTGTTGTTATAATAATATTAATTCGCTTTCATAATAACAGCAATGGTAAGTTAGTGCGATTGGAGGGTAAAATATTGTCTTCGACTTATGGAGAGAAACATGTGAAGGATTATGGAACGTGCGGTTTTCTTTTTCAAGATGCGCTTCCTAATGATGTGGCGAACATTTCAGTGATCGGTCGGGAAGAAAAAATGCCCGGTACAATCTATGATTGGCATGGATTAAAGCGGAGAGATGTTGGCACGTATGTGTTTCAATATACTCTGTCAGGATCAGGTGGGCTTGATATAGACGGTAAGAGTTATTCATTGAAGGCGGGGGAAGCATTCATTGTCGAGATCCCCAGCGATCATCGTTATTACTTTCCGAAAGATAGCCAAGGATGGGAGTTTATATTTATTACGTTAGTGGGAAGAGAAGCCGCCGAGTGCTGGCGGTTTATGAAAGAACAGAGTGGCCCAGTCTTGAAAGTACCTCCGGATTCAAAGCTGATTCAGCTTTTGCTGAAAATCTATCAAGACATATATGATCAAAAGATTACAGACGCATATTATGCCTCTGCAAAAGCTTATGAGTTTATTATGGAGTGTTACCGTTGCATAAGGAATATTGAAAAAGCAACGAAAGATTTCTCTCTCCAGATTACAAAAGCCTTATCCTTTATCCAAACACATTATCATGAACCGATCACACTCGACGAAATAGCGGCCGTATCTGGTTTCTCAAGATATTACTTTATTAAGCAGTTTCAACACCAACTAAATATGACACCTGTGCAATACCTTACTAAAATCAGGATTCAAAAAGCGGCTGAGCTTCTTCGTTCAACGAGCTCCTCTGTAACAGACATTGCTGCCCGGGTGGGGTATGCAAATGCCAACTATTTCAACAAAGTCTTCCGCAAAGTGGTTGGTGTATCCGCCGGGACGTTTCGTGACAGTAAAGACGTTGTCGGAATTGATCATTTGATCATTGATTAAGCTTATGGCAATATGCATTGCTTGGTAGAAAAGGAGAGTTATGTATAATAAAACACCAGAGTGGCAAGATCATTATACATGCCAAGTTTCGCTAATGGGTGGGGTCTATTACGATTTAACCTTACAAGGGGTAGTACCACATGCCCATCAAGCTAAGTTAAAACAATACCCTCAAAAATGAAAAAACACTATGCTTATCGTAAGAAGTTTACGAGTAAGGATGGTGTTTTTTATGAATCCTATCATTTAGATTTCAAATTACGCTATATTTTTGTTAGTTGGTTAAGCGCTTTATCAACTATAAAGGGTGTGAAAATTAAGAAAGATGAGCGTATAAGTCAAATACTGTCACAGAGATTAGGGACAAAGGACCTGTCCCTTTGTCCCGCTTAACGCGATTTAATCCTGTTATATCCCCGCTCTCCATATGGCTGCAGGTTTTCTAACCACTTATTCTCAAGTTCTGCCAATGCTTCCTTCTCATTAAAGTATGGTTCATCTTTCTTTTTGAGCACCTCTAATACTTCAATAGTAAACGCGTCTTTCCCAAATTGATTCCATTCCTCTTGAAGCTCTTTGTTGTAGCTTCCACCTGTTTCAAGAGTGAACTTTACTCCGTTTAACGTTTTTAAGTTTTTTGTGCTTCCGATAAAGATTTTTTGGTTTTTGGTATTTTTAATTTGGTATACACCAGCTTCAATCTTTGTTTCTTCTATATAACGTTGTTTTAATTCCCTTTTACGGTCCATGTTTATTCTACCTACTTTCTCTTTTTATTTTTTTAACCAATATTTGCTCCCATCAGGTTTACGATCTAAAAATCCGTATTCGATTAAATATCTTCTGATCATGACATGATCTTCATAAATCACCTTTAAGGTTTGATTTAATTCTTGTTCCGTATACATATGGTCAGGTTTTAATTGTTTTGTGATTTCCCTGAGGATGACAAGTCTTTGCTTTTCCTTTGGTGGAAATTTGTTCAAGCGTTTATTTGTTCCTTCTGGAAAGTATTTGCTGATTATTTTTTCTTGTTCCTCTTGGGTAATGTTGTATCTTTCATCCACCATTCTCGCAGTTTTATGAACAGGTAAAAAGGCTGGTGCATACTGATCTTTTTCCTTTAATAATTCCATCATGGCCAAAAAGGACTTTGCTTGTCGTTCTTTCTCCTTTAAGGCAAAACGGTGATGACGAATTGTTGAGGTGCTTCCCAAGCCCAGCTCCTCTTGGACTTCTTTATCACTCTTTCCTTGATAGAAAAGACGAAGGAGACCTTTTTGATGGTCGGTAAGCCCGGTAAGTTTTTTATCCATTCCGAGTAAGGATTCAAATACTGATTGATGGGTCAGCTCAATATGAATTCGCATATATCTTTCCGCTTCGTAAAAGATATTTTCGTGAGGATAAACAATCCCCTTTTCTACTTTCTCGCCACAAAGCAGGCATAAATAAGAATCATTATCTTGAATATATCCTCGTTTTAGTTCCTCCAAAGAAGCATTCCAAAAAATATCCGAGATCTCCATGTTAAAAAACACATCCAATCAAAGTGTATATAAAATTGAACAAACGATTAATTTGTTTGGTTAATAATAAACATATTAGTATAAAGTTTGGTTTTTGTCAATGTGATGACAAACGAATAAGATGAATGTTTGATAATGACTAAACACTTTTCTATAAAGTTTGATTTTTTCTATCACCATTCGGAAGTGTATCGTGGGCTATAAAAATAGTTTTACGTAACTTTTTAAAAAAATTAAATTTACACGCTACTCTAGCCTCTATAAAACCCTATATAGAGGGTGAGGGAGTTTTGTGCTGCTCTATAGGCCAACAGGTTTTCGCTAGCGCAAAATTACTTACTTAAGATTTTAAAGGGGAATGTAGACGTGGAAAAGCTAAACTATGAAACAATCCAGAAGTATCAATCATTTGAAAAGATAGAAGAAATGGATCAAGCGGTCCGCGGCTTTTTGTATAAGTATAAAGCGGAATTATCTGAAGGGACGATGGCAGTTCTTACGTTCATTTGGAAGCATTCGGTTAAGGTAGTGGGTGTTTCTTTTGCAAAATATGAGTATATTGCTGAGGAAGTAAATCTGAGCAGACGAACGGTAATTCGCGCTGTTAATGTACTGGAAGAGAGAGGGATTATTAAAAAGGTTCCTACCTCTCGTATGAATGGAAAACAAGGTGTGAACCTTCTTGTGATTCAACATTTTGAGTCGATCGATTCGATCATAAATAATAAGTCACCCCAAGATGTCACTCTACCTGACACTGCTAATAAAACAGAGAATAAGCAAAGCTCACTCTGTGAGAAAGAAATAAAACCTACAAACGTAAAGGAAACGCCAAAGCCGTCATCACATGAAATGGATTCAAGTTACCTTCCTGAGTCCATTTCAAAAGAGTTTGTCGAAGCAACAAAACCCTTTCTTAGCACATTGGAAATTTATAAGCTTTGGCAAAGAGTGTTGATTGTTTATAACAAAATGAAGCTGCAACGCTCCTTGAGTGATGTCATTGATTGTGTCGTTCTCGCCTTTAAACAAACTGTGTTTGCTCAAAAACTCGGGAAAATTCACAAGACATTTGAAGGTTATTTTTACGGGACTTTGTATGCTAAATTAATTGTGGAGAAACGTCAGGAGAATAAGCATATGTTTTTTGATTTTATAGGGGAAGAGTAATCAGATATACAAAAAGAACATAAATTTAAGCTTTATCATCAATGGCGTTTTTATTATGCCTTTGTAAATTCAAGAAGAACAGGTAGAATTGATATATACTGATTCCCTTTGGGGAAATACATAGTAAACAAATATACAGGTGTGATTGAATGAAAATCAAAACTTTATTTATAGCTCCATATCCTGCCATGACACATTTAATCGAAGAGTGCCAGCAGGAAGAACAAAAGCTTGATCTCCATATTGAAGTAGGGAATCTTCAGGATGCGATTCCATTAGCGAAAGCTGCGGAGAATCGTGGATTTGATGTGATTATTAGTCGCGGTGGAACAGCCAAACTAATTGAAAAAGAAGTAAATATTCCTGTGGTAGATGTTCATGTTTCTGGCTATGATATGCTTCGGGTATTAACATTAGCGAATGATTTTCCAGGAAGAAAAGCAATTGTTGGCTTTTCGAATATTACTCTTGGTGCGAAGGCGATTACGGACTTGTTAGATATTCCTATTGAGGTACATACAGTTGATACAGCCCAAGAGGTAGAGACGATTGTGGAACAACTCAAAACAGAGGGCTGTGAGCTTATTATGGGGGATGTTATCACCATAGATGCCGCTTCTAAGCATAATCTTGAAGGTATTCTCATACAGTCAGGGCGTGAAGCAATCTTTGAAGCCTTTCAAAAGGCACGATCAATTTATCGGTTGCATCAAAAGCAGCAAAAGAAAATTACCTTTTTAAAGACTCTTCTGGAGGAATCGGCTTCAGATTTGATTGTGATATCGGCAGAAGGGGAAGTTGTGTATCAAAATTGGACGACCTTTGATTCGTGCCCAAGTCCAATTGATACCTTAAGGGATCTTGTTCAACAAGGACTACCGAGTCATGGCGTAAATCTAATTGAATCGAGTGAGTTAAGAAAGATAAAACAAAAGGTGATTGAAAAGGTTATAGATGATCAGACTTATTATTTAGTCCAATTTTCAGAGTTTAACCATGAAAACCAACAAACTGGACTGCATTTTCAAGCAATTTCTCAGCAGCCGATGCTGATGACCAAAAGTAAAAAAATGCAGAGATGTATGAATGTGGTTGATCATAACCTTCCAAATAATCGGTGGACACTTATTGGTGCAAGTGGGTCTGGTAAAATGTTGATTTCTCAGTACATTCATTATCTAAAGAATGAGGGAAATGGACTTTTTGCTAGTTCATCAGCCGAAAATGTTCTGAAAATGAATGATATTAATGACCCTGATATTCACACGATCTACATTAATGAGTTAGAAGTTTTATCTCCTCAAAATATCGAAAAGCTTGCAGTATTAATAAAGAACTGGGCTAGGAGGGGGATAACTGTAATAACTGCGATTCAACAGGAAGATCCTGTGTTTCATTCATTGATGTACGATGATGGAGCGATTCGCGTCACAATTCCTTCTCTATTTGAGCGAAAAGAAGATATTAAGCCTTTGACAACTTATTTTATTGCCTCATTACATGGAGAACTTGGCACTTCCGCCATAAAAATTAAGAATGATGCGATGGAGCTACTTGAGCAATATTCATGGCCCGGAAACGTAGCTGAACTAAAAAACCTACTAAAGGATGCAGTATTAGAGGAAAAGGGGTATGTCATTGGAAGAGAATTGATTTCCGAACTTCTTGGTGAGAAGCAGGGAAAAGCAGCTTCCTTCGACAATGAATTTTTAACTGGCACATTAGATGAAATTGAAAAGAGGATAATCCTTAAAATCATGGAAGAAGAAAACCATAATCAAACAAAAGTGGCCGAGCGGTTAGGAATTAATCGTTCAACACTATGGCGCAAGCTGAAACAATAATGTTCAGCTTGTTTTTTTATGGGAATAATAAAACTCATGTACATTTAATAACTGTTTAAAATTGCAACGTTTTTAATTTAATGTGTTGCATTTTTATATGTAAGCCATTACAATAACACTTGTAAACGATTTCTTGATAGTTTAAGTGTTTAATATTGAAACAATAAATAAAGGAGTGTTATGATAATGAAGATAAAAGCAACGTTAGATCGAATTCCTGGCGGTATGATGGTTGTACCGTTGTTAATTGCAGCAGTGATTAATACATTCTTTCCAGACTTACTACGAATCGGAAACTTTACCCAGGCTTTATTTGTAGATGGTGCTGGAACGTTAATCTCTCTTTTCCTTTTATGTACAGGAGCACAAATTAATGTAAAATCATTTGGTGTTTCAGTTGGTAAAGGTGCTACCCTTTTAGCAACAAAATGGGCTGTAGGGGCAATCTTTGGCTTGATTGCTTATATGCTTGCAGGAGACAACGGCTTATGGTTAGGCTTAGCTCCAATCGCAGTTATTGCAGCAATGACAAATAGTAATGGTGGCTTATTCGTTGCCCTTGTTGGTCAGTATGGAAGCAAAGAAGACCGTGCGGCATATTCCCTTTTAGCGCTTAATGATGGTCCTTTCCTAACAATGGTAGCGTTATCGATTTTTGGGGCAATGGGCTTTGTTGATGGGATGTTCTCATTTACATCATTCATTTCTGTTTTACTTCCAATTGTTGTTGGTATGGTGTTAGGTAACTTGGATGAAGACATGCGTACGTTCTTAGACAAAGGAAGCTCGATGTTAATACCATTCTTTGCCTTTGCGCTTGGTATGGGAATTGACTTTGCAGCAATTCTTGAAGGTGGTTTATCAGGTATTATTCTTGGTATCTTAACAGTATTTGTCACAGGGTCTGCAGGTTATTTTGTCTTTAAAGCATTAAAATGGAACCCGATTGTGGGAGCAGCAGAAGGATCAACAGCAGGGAATGCAGTAGCAACACCAGCTGCGATTGCTGCAGCAAATGCAAGTTTTGCGTCTGTTGTTGATATTGCAACGGTTCAAGTGGCTGCATCTACAGTAACAACAGCAATTCTTCTCCCGATATATGTTGGCTTTTTGGTCAAACGATTAGAGAAAAAAGGCTACAATTTTGAACAAGGAAATTCAGAGAAAGCAAACATCTAAGGGTGTGATCATAATGAAAAATAATATTGGTATTGTATCTGATGATTTAACTGGTGCAAATGACTCAGGTGTACAATTAGCGAAAAAGCATCTTTCATCAACGGTTGTGTTTGACTTTAACAAAACAAATGTGACAGTAAAACCTGATGTGTTAATTGTTGATACAGACAGCAGGGCAAAACCGGTAAATGAAGCATATGAAGCAGCCTACCAAGCTGCTTCCTTTCTTAAGAAGGAAGGGTATCAACATCTTTATAAAAAAGTTGATTCTACATTAAGAGGGAATATTGCAGCAGAATTATCTGCACTTGAAAAGGTCTTTCAACCAGAGATTATCGTCATTGCACCTGCCTATCCGAAAATGAATCGCCAAACGATCAAAGGCCATCATTACGTGAATGGAGTGTTAATCACTGATACTGAGTTCTCGAAGGATCCAAAAACGCCTGTAACAGAATCCTATATTCCGGATTTACTTAAGAAATATCAGGATAGAGGAATTGCGTTAATCGATAAGGCTACCTTAGCTAAATCAGTAGTAGAAGTGATTCAAGCAATTAATACCTTTCTTGAAAAAGGGATTAAATGGTTTGTGTGTGATGGTGAAACAGAGGCTGATTTGCAAAAGGTGACAGAAATTTTTTCTGAAATGAATAAACGAACAATCTGGACAGGTTCTGCAGGTTTAATTGAGTATTTACCAGAATCCTTACAGCTAACACCATCAAATAAAGGAAACAATCGTGATCTAACGATTGATAAAACCTTGGTTGTGTCAGGGAGCTTATCACAAGTAACAAAGCAGCAGCTTGTGAAGGTTGAGGAACTATCGAAATCATTTTTTCTAGAAGTGAACCCGGTAGAATTAGTGAAGCAAACGTTTCATCCTAAAAGCTATGTAGAACAAGTAACCAAAAATCTTCATCACGATTATTTTGTTCTTTATGTCGAAGCTTCTGAGGAAAACCGTGTTGCTGCAAAGATAGCTGGAGAAGAGCTTGGCTTGACGGTAACAGAAGTGAGTGAAGCTATTTCACAAGGTTTAGGGGAAATTGCAAAAAGTTTATTACAAGACAATTCCTCCATTCAAGGACTAGTGTTAACAGGTGGAGATACGGCAAAGGCTGTATGTTCTGCGCTTGAAATTTCAGAAATGGAGCTGTATTCGGAGGTTGAACCAGGGCTTCCATTTGGTAGAGTAAGTAGTGAAGAGCAAAGCTATTGGGCAGTCACAAAAGCTGGTGGATTTGGACATGAACAATCATTAGTCAATGTTGTAGAATTTATGGCAAACAAGAGAAGGGTGAGAGCATGAATCAACAAAAACCAATCGTTGGAATCACAATGGGAGACGCTGCAGGTGTTGGCCCGGAAATCATCTTGAAAAGTTTAGCAAAAGAAGAAATGTATGAAATCAGTCGTCCGCTTGTCATCGGTGACAGCAAAATCTTAGAAAGAGCGAAATCTTTTGTAAACAGTGAGTTAAAGATTGAGTCTGTTAATGCTGAAAACTTAGAAAATCTAGCATATGAATACGGAACGGTCTTCTGCTTAGATTTAAATCTTTTATCTGAAGAGCTGAAAGTAGGTCAAGTATCAAAAGAGGCTGGACATGCTGCATTTAAATATTTAGAAACAGCTATTGAACTCGCAAAACAAGAGAAAATTAGTGCGATCTGTACAGCTCCATTAAATAAGGAAGCCTTGCACAAAGGTGGACATAAATATCCGGGTCACACAGAAATCCTTGCTGACCTAACAGGAACACAAGATTTCTCAATGATGCTTTCCGCACCAAACTTAAAGGTTATTCATGTGACAACACATGTTGGAATTCTTGATGCAGTCAAATTGATTAACCCTGAACGTGTCTACCATGTGATCAAGCTTGCACATGACACACTCCAAAAAGCAGGAATCAACGCACCTAAAATTGCTGTTTGTGGTATTAATCCACATGCAGGTGAAAATGGCTTATTCGGATATGGAGAAGAAGAGGAAAAAGTCATTCCTGGTGTTGAAAAGGCACAAGGTGAAGGCATTGATGTTGTAGGTCCACTACCAGCTGACACATTATTCTTCCGCACTGTTCGTGGTGACTTCGATATCGTTGTGGCAATGTACCATGATCAAGGACATGGTCCGGTTAAGGTTTTAGGCTTAGATGCAGGAGTTAATATTACAGTCGGTTTACCAATTATTCGTACAAGTGTGGATCACGGTACAGCATTTGATATTGCTGGCAAAGGAATCGCAGATGAGAAAAGTTTAATGGAAGCGATGCGTCAAGCGGTTGAATTGGCGCCGAAGAAGTAGTACCTGTCATAGTGAAAGTATTGAAATAGATATTGTTAAGGGAGAAGAGTCTAAATACTTTTCTCTCTTTTTTGCTATATATAGTTTTTTGGTAAAAGAAAATTATTAACTTTGCCCCTTTTAATAATCTCCAGAAAATTATGATATACTACCCAAAAAGGAGGGATTTTCCATGATTAGTGAAAAATTAGTAAATGGCTTAATTAAACAGATGAATTATGAATTTTATTCTGCACATGCGTATTTAGGGATGGCTGCTCATTGTTCTGCAGAAAGCTTAGATGGCTTTGCGAACTTTTTTCTTGTACAAGCTGAAGAGGAACGTTTTCATGCGATGAAGTTTTATAACTTTATCAATGATATGGGAGAGCGAGCAGTGGTAGAGGGTTTCCCTGCGCCAAATAATGATTTTACTTCGATTTTAGATGTATTTGAAAAGGGCTTGCAGCATGAGAAAGAGGTTACTCGTCGCATCTATGAGCTTGCTGACATTGCGTTAGATGAGCGTGAGCATGCGACAATGACCTTTTTGAATTGGTTTATTGAAGAACAGGTTGAAGAAGAAGCTACTTTTGATAGTCTTATTCAGAAATTGAAGCGAATTGATACTGATAGTAATGCGTTCTTTATGTTGGATAGTGAGCTTGGGAAACGGACGTTTGTTCCTGGCGGAGAGTAATCGCTAGGGGTCACAACTTCGACAGCTTGTCGGTGTTCGTTAATTTAAGAGAAATTCACCACCACCAGCTGATCATCATCAGGTGGTGATGGATTTCTTAGAATTTAAATTCATATCTTTACGACTCTTCGACAATCCTCTCAGACACCCAACCTTCTTTTCCAGCGTCTGTTTCAACCTTAAGCCATGTGATCCCTTTATCATCCGTTTGTTCCTCGTCAAGGTATGTGACGGTTTCGCCTTCCTTTATGTCAGCGACAATTTTACCGTTGAGGGATGGGGTTTGGCGGATGTTGCCGCCTTCTGGATATTCTGCTTTTAGTGTCAGTTTTGTAGGACTGACAGATTGCACTGTTGTTTGAATCTTCCCTTGGAGCTGGTCGAGATTAAATCCAAGTGATTTTTGGACCTTTTCTTCTGTTGCCCATGTTTCAAATTTATACCATGTTTTTGAGTAGGCTTGACTCGGGTTATTCATCACTGCGATTGGTAAAAGGATGGCCAGAGTCATTGCAGCTGCTCTGAAGGTTTTTTTCAGACGTGCTTTGTTTCTTGTTCGTTTTTGGGATAGACCTTGTGTTTTGTTTAATCCTTTTAAAAGAAGAGCACAAGTATCCTCTAGTATATCAACCCATGCTGGGATCAGGTAGTTACCTGCATGTCTCCGTTTTGTTAAGGAGCGACTAATCCCCACCATCAAAGGATAGGAGAGTAGCTCAATTGCTTTTTTTAGAAGGATGCTTCCCCATACTATCAGTTTCGGGAGGAGACGTAATAGGATGGGTCTTGATAGAATGATAACCAAATAGGTTATGATCGCAAGTCTTAACCAAACTGGCAATAAAGACAGTGGGACCCAAAGCCAAAATACTTGATTTATAATGGTTTCCACAGTATTTACTCTCCTTTAGTTGTTTGATAGATATTTCTTAAGTAAGCTAGCGGGTCTTCCATGCTGCTTTCGTTCGAAGTGGGGTTCTGTCCACTAAATGATTCGTGTGGGAAATAGGCTCTAATTTTCATGATTTGCTCATTTGCCTCAACCGCATCCACTGTTGGATCTAGTAATAATTTTCGGACTTGATCTTGAACCTCGAGTCGGAAATTTTCTTCGTTGTATAAGCGATTTTTCACAATTTCTAATGCATCTTTGTTTTCTTCAGCTATTAAGACGGCTTCAAGAAGGTTTCCAGATTCAATTGCTTCCTGGATGCTTTTCGCTAGTATGCTGGCTTTTTTAAGTCTTTTTTCACGGCGGTATTCATCTAGTTCATCCTCTTGATCGATCACTCTGAATCTCTTGTCATGCTCCTGGTCATCTTCACTTTGTTTAACAAGAACATTGATATCTGTGACAGCAACTCCAACTTGCTTTAACCCTGCGACCATTGAGGAGTGTTCATGAAGATCCTCGATATGACGTTTTACACGCTTCGCTTCAGATACTGGATAGTCACTAGTGATTTCTTCTAGCCAATAAGGAAGCTTCTTTTGGATATAGGTGACAATTTCTCCTGCACCTTGCTGAATAAGTGAGATTGGGTCAACAACTTTGTAATCAATCGACAGGTCGACTAGGAAATGACGTCCACGATCCTGTGAAGGAACCTCATTTTCATAATGGAAATTTAAGGTTGTCATGTTGACACTATAAACTTTCGTGTATTTTCCTGCCCGAAGATCACTGCGTGTGATCCGATCTCCATTTTTTACCACTAAAAAATGACTTTCTTCATTTGTATAAACAAAGGCCTGTGTCATCGAGGAAGCTGGCGGCTTTTCGAAAAAACTAAATTTGACTGGTTGAACATCGATTAAATTCATATGGTTTTCCTCCCGTTTTTTCAATATTTATATAGATAATTCGGTAAATGATTGATTATATGGTGTTGGCATCTGGTTTCAAGCAAGCTAAGCACAAGCAGTGTTAGTTTGTTAGGTTTATCAAATGCTACCGAGTGCAATGTGATTATAGTAATCTCCTAATCTTACTATGTAATCTCGACTCATTTAGAGGCTTTATTTAGCTGTTAGTGTGTGAGTCGGTCTGTAGTTTTGTACAGCACACTTCAAAGAGAAAGGGATGAGGTACATAAGTTGATTCGTCGTCCAAGAGAAAGTTCAGTATAAGTAGGTGCTATTTGTGTTAAACAAAGAATCGAATCAGCTACATTTTTTTGAATAACGAACGGAGCTTATCATGAACTAAACTAAACCAAGCCATAAATATATATGAAAAGAAGCGTCAATTATGAGTATTGCTTGGCATTTTTCTTAAATGTTGAGCAAATGAATGGTTTGTAAACTCTATGGTGAAGTTAAAAGCAGGGCGATCTTAGGTTAATATAATTAAACATTATACAAAAAAAGACGCTTATTTCCCAGGAATTAATCGATTATTGTCTTTTTTTGGAGGGAAGAGGACATAATTTACACATAGATAAATTTTAGGTTTTTAAGTCTGAAAAAACACAATAATTTTAATAATGGATCTATTCTATATTCGGTGGCTTTTACATGATGAACTTGTTATAATTCAGCCTATTATAAGTAAGGAGAATTATTATATGTTTAAGAAAACTGAACTAATCTTTATTAGTTTTATGTTATTTTCGATGTTTTTTGGAGCAGGGAATTTGATTTTTCCTGCCTTTTTAGGAAGATCAGCTGGGGTAGAGGTTTGGCTATCATTGGCTGGTTTCATTATTACGGCTGTGGGGCTGCCGATTCTCGGGGTCATCACTGTTGCGAAGGCAGGTAGCTTTCATAACTTAGCGACACGTGTTCATCCATTATTCGCGCTCATCTTTCCTTTATTAATTTATGTTTCGATCGGACCAGGTCTTGCGATTCCGCGTGCTGGAACGATAGCGTTTGAGATGGGCTTAAAGCCGTTTTTACCACAGACTTTGATGGACAAGCCTTCCATGCTACTAGGTTACACGGTTGTTTTCTTTGCCCTTACGCTATGGCTTAGTCTTAACCCATCAAAGCTAGTTGATCGTTTTGGGAAGTTGTTAACGCCATTGTTGTTACTGATGATTGTCGTGATCTTTACGAAAAGTATGATCACACCAATTGGATCTTTTTCCTCCCCTTCAGAGACGTATAAGGAAACTCCATTCTTCCAAGGGTTTTTAGATGGGTATTTAACGATGGATGCATTAGCAGCTCTTGTGTTTGGCATTGTAGTTGCGAATACGATCAGGGCAAAGGGTGTGCAAGATCCAAAACAACTCTCTAAATATATGAGTTTTGCAGGAATTGGGGCAGGAATTTTGCTGGCATCGATATATGGAATTTTAAGCTACCTTGGTGCTTCAAGTGCATCGCTTGGGCAGCCTGAAAATGGTGCACAGGTATTAACGATTGTCATGAATGAGTTATTTGGGCAAACTGGTATTTTGATGCTCGGATTGCTATTCACGCTTGCGTGTCTTTGTGTGTGTATTGGGTTAATTATTTCATGTAGCCAATACTTCTCAGAAACCTTGTCCTTTATAAGTTATAAAGGCTGGGCTGTTGTGCTAGCGATTGTCAGTATGATTGTCGCGAATATGGGTCTCACGCAAATCCTGTCTGTTTCAGTTCCGATTTTAGGAGCGATTTATCCTGTTGCTGTTGTTTTGATTACTTTAGGATTAATAAACAACTATATATCAACCCGTGTTTATTTCTTTGCAACATTGTTTACCGGGGTGTTTAGTTTAGTAGAGACTGTTAATTATACGTTTTTAGGAAATTCACTGGATTCTCTTTTAGGAGTAGTTCCTCTTTATGATGTAGGGGTTGGTTGGGTGCTGCCGGCGGTTGTTGGGGGATTGGTTGGTTTAGTGGTGCCTGTCACTACCCGGAAATTGTCGAATGTTTAGTGGTGCCTGTCACCACCCGGATTTTGTCGAACAAAGATATTTGACTTTCATCATTGTATGCTATATTCTAAACTTATAAATAGGAACGTTTGTTCTGCGTGAGGAGAGAATAATGGCTACAATGAAAAATTATATTAAAGGGCAAGTGTGGTAAAAGAATGGGAAGAAAGAAACGAGTTTGGATACCTCATTACTTTTACCACATTGTTTGCCGTGGAAACCGTCGTGACCCTTTATTTATGGATAATGGCGATTTCCTTACCTTTTTATATATCCTCAGAAAGATCCACGAAAAATACCCTTTTGAACTAGCCTCTTACTGTTTAATGACGAACCACTTTCATTTACAACTCAGATCAACAGAACAATCCATTTCCAAGATAATGGCTCTTATTAATAAAAGATACGCAAACTATTTTAATACTCGCTACAATCTAACAGGACATTTATTTGAGAAAAGATTTTTCGATAAGGTGATTCTTTCTACAAGTGGAATGTTGGAGGTAAGTCGATACATTCATTTGAATCCTGTAAAAGTCAACATAGTAGAAAAGCCAGAGGATTATCGATGGGGGAGTTATCTGTCCTTTATGGAGAAGGGGAAGATAGAGCAGCCATATTTTAATCCTTCGATTTTATTGGATGAATTTGATGGGGAGGTTGATGAAAGAGTGAGGAAGTATTGTGAGTATGTAGGCGGCGGTGCCTGTCACCACCCGAAATATGTCGAAAAAGAGCTTAACCCTTGAAAATAAATGGATTAAGCCTCAACAACATTATACCGCTTTTCTTCGAATATAAACTAGCCCACTAGCAAAGAAAATCACGAACCCGCCAATAATTGCAAAGATAATCGATTCGAACGAGACAAAGAATCCGCCCCAAGGACCATCTCCTTTTGGGATCATCGTTAAAAAAGGTTGAACCCATGGGTAGTAAGGGGCATAGGTTTCAGAGTTCGCGACTAATATGTTTGGTAAGGTGAAGACGACGTTCAATGCAAGCGGTGCAGCAAAGCTTGACCATGCCATTGATACTAACAGCATAATTGAAGCTAGTGGTAGGGATGCAATCCAGCCCCCGACTAAGCTTTTGAACATAACGAGAGTAGGAAAGGGATCTGAGAATCCTTTTATAAGTCCTACTGAAATCCAGCACAACATAAACAGAATTTGATTTAAGGCGATTAATGACATCACGAGTGAAAATTTAGAAACATACACTTGAGTTCTTTTGACAGGTAAACTTAAGAGCTGTTTCCAGCCTCCGTCCTTGTGTTCATATCGGCAAATAAAGCTTGTAAAAACACCGATAATTAGCGGTAAGAAAAGAATCGTATGAACAGGTGTCATCATGAGTAAGGTTGTTGTCCATTCATTGATAGTTCTTTCCATTGTCTCTGTTGTTGCTAAACCAACTGCAAAGGCAAGTAAAGGGCTAACGAATAACAGGAGCCAAATATTTGTTTTTCTCATTTTTAAGATTTCAGATTGTACAAGGTGCCAAAACATTATTTCACATCCCTTTTTTGGAAGTCGATCATACCGATTAACAGGATGATAACCCCAACGATTATTCCGACGGTTACAAACCAAATAGGCTCCTTGTCCCCATATAGCAATGGCCATTTCCAGATGACCCAATCTGGTGCATAATAGGCGAATAACGTCACAACGGCACCGAAAATCCCAACCGTTAGTGGGATGGCTTGATTATCTAGGGTAATTGACAGCCATATATGAATCGCTAATAATGGCAGACCTGCCAATAGCGGGTAAAAGCTATTTTTTAAGATGGCTACAAATGGAATAGGTGATTCAGCAAATCCCAGCCCTATCCCTAAAAGGCAAGTTCCTATGAATAATAGGAGACAAGAGAGTAAGAGCATCATAAATGTGACGATAAACTTTGAAGAAAAAACGACACGTCTTTTAACAGGTAAGCTTAGAAGCTGCTTCCATGAGCTTTGTTGATGCTCGATTGTTGCAATTTGTGAAGCTAGAATCGTTATCCCTAGTAACAAAGCAGGGGCTACAAACATATTTACATTTTGAATGAGGTCCTGCCAGAGATTCTCTCTACCTTCAACTAAATATTCGTAGCGGACACCATAGTTCACCATTTGCAGCACGATCACGCCAAATGGTCCGAGAAAAACAAGGAACCAAAACCACTTCCGTTTAATTTTTAGTAAATCAGCTTGCAGAACCGCCAGCATGTTGGGCTCCTCCTTCACTTGTTAGGTCTAGGAAGATTTCCTCAAGTGATTTCCGCTTTTCTTCCACTCGGTAAACAGCAAGACCGCCATTGACTAAAATCGTAATGATCGTTGCGACCTTTTCATCCGCCATATCCTCACAGATGACATAGTCATTTTGAACTTCAACTAAAAAGCCTTTAGCTAAAAGTAGTGCTTTTGCCTTTTTTGCATTCTTCACTTTTATCATAATTTGTGCCATTGCTTTATTACGTAGCATCTCGATTGAATCTTGATAGATCATTTGTCCTTTTGAAATGATGCCAACCTGTGTGGCCATTTGATCAATTTCGCTTAAGAGATGACTAGAAATCAAGATCGTAATCCCGTATTGCTGGGGCATACTTTTGATAAGATCACGAATTTCATGGATACCAGAAGGATCAAGTCCATTTGTTGGTTCATCTAAAATTAGTAGCTCTGGTCTCCCTAATATAGCTGCCGCGATTCCGAGACGCTGCTTCATACCAAGTGAATAGCCCTTAACAGCTCGGTCTGCATCCTTGGTTAACCGAACGATCGAAAGCACCTCATCAATTCTACTTTTGCTCACTTGTAAGATTTTTCGTAATGCTTCTAAATTTTCTCTTGCGGTTAAATGTCCATAATAGGAAGGGGACTCTACTAATGATCCAATTTTCTTAAGTGCCTTCAGATGATTATGCTTCACATCTTCACCAAACAATTCAATTTTTCCGCTTGTTGGCTTCATTAACCCAAGCAACATTCGAATTGTTGTTGTTTTACCTGCCCCATTTGGTCCAAGAAATCCGTAAATTTCTCCCTTTTTAATTGTAAGATTAATATCATCTACGACTGTTTTTCCTTTGAACTTTCTTGTTAGATCCGTTGTTTTTATCATCATTTCATTCATTATTTATCACCTCATGTATAGTTTAGAGGGATAGAGTTAAAATTGAGTTGTTGTTTTGTTTAAATTTTGTTTAAAAAAGGAAGGTACATATAACCTGAAACTTTCCCCTTCCTCATTCGTATTATTAAGATAGAACAAATTAGTTTAAAAAAAGCCGAGGTGGATTCATGAGTTTTTTTAGTAAATTATTTGGTAAGAAAGTGAACACCCCTAAACCAGTAGTAGAACGGAATATGTTCAATCTGCAGCTCGATGACATTGTCACATATGATTTAGAGGATTATAAGGTTGTCGGAAAAATTAGTTATGATGACCATGGCTTCAAATGGCATGCTTATCAGCTTGAAGGGGTTTCTAGAACCATTTGGTTAAGTGTCGAAATGGATGATGAGCTTTATCTTGGAATTTATGAAAAAATAAAAATGAAGCTTCAAGAACCAATTCCTAAAAAACTTGAATATGACGGAACAATGTATTACTTAGATGAATCAGGTTCTGCAAAAGTAACAGGAATTGGTCGAAATCAAAACATAAACGGTATGATTTGCGGGTACTATGACTATTGTGATGAAGAGGAAGAAAAATTCCTATCTGTTGAGATATGGGGCAGTGAAATTGAAGTAAGTGCAGGTTATGAAATTGAACAATATGAATTAAAAATAATCGCGAGTAAATAGGAGGAAAATGGATGTTTAAATTATTTAAACGAGTAAAAACGGTTGTTGATTCTGAATTAAATGCGTTATTGGATAAGGCGGAAGATCCAGTAAAAATGCTTGAGCAATTTATGAGAGATATGGAATCAGATATTCGTGATGCGGAAACAGCAGTCGCGAAACAAATTGCCAATGAAAAAATGCTGCAAAAGAAATATGAGGACGCAACAAAAATGGTCGAAAAGCGTGATGAACAAGCAATCAAGGCAATTGAAGCAGGAAATGATGACCTTGCTAGACGTGCCTTAGAGGATAAAAAGATTCACAGTCAAACAGCTGACACATTAAAGGAGTCTTATGATCGTGCTAAGCTTGACTCAGATTCGGTAAGAAAGAAATTAGATGAAATGAAAGCTGAATACTACCAAATGAAATTGAAAAAAGATTCGTTAAAGGCTCGTGCAGAATCCGCGAAAACGAGAACAAAAATGAATCGCACCTTGTCTGGAATTGGCAGTGATGATTCAAAAAGAGGCTTTGAACGAATGGAGGAAAAAGTCCTTCAATATGAAGCAGAGGCTGAAACTAGTGAAGATATGAGATCCTCAAATAGAAGCTTAGATGACGACTTTGCGGCATTAGAAAAAAATGATGTTGATGATGAACTAGCAGCATTAAAAAGAAAATTAGGAAAAGAATAGGCAAAAAGTGAATGGGACTTCCAAGGGCTAATCCTATAGAACGGTTTTTGGATGTCCTCATTAATAGATTGTCGTGAAAGAAGGTGAGGTAATGAAAAAACCACTTCTTTTTGTTATGCTGTCTTTTATTCTCCTGTTGTCAGCTTGTGGGAGTGGAGGCCAGGGCTCAACAAGTGGGTCAATTTTTAAAGATGGAATTGCTGAATTTATTAGTACGAATTATATCTTTCAAGATGCTGTGAAGAGTCAAGCGAGGTCTGAAGACATTTCGGAAATTTATCTTGCTGAAGATAAATCCATCGATGAGGTTGCTAAGGAATTACAAGCGCATGAAAAGCCAAAAGAAGTCAGTGAGAAAAAAGACAACAAACAGGTCCTCATCTATCAGGATTCGTTCGTAATCTTAACAAATGATGAAAATAACTCCCAAAATACAATGGTTGAAATTACTACACACAACTTTGTTCGTGACAATTACAATCCAGACTTTTTTGACGGGTTATTTGTCCTTTGGCTTCTAGATGATATATTAGATGTCGATGATTGGGGAAAGAAACAACGAAATAAGTGTACATCAAACAATGAAGATTGTTACCGAGGCTATGGTACATCTGGTGGATACTATAAAGGTTCAGGCGGAACTTCTTCGACTGTCAGAGGTGGAACATCTTCTGTTCGAGGCGGCGGACCTGGTTCTGGAAAATAAACAAGAAGGGAAGATATAATATGGAGCCATTTATCTTAACGGCTGTTTACTTTGTTGTAGCAATTGCAATCGTATTAATTGGTTTAACAATATTTGAATTTATGACAAAGAAATATAAAGACTGGGATGAGGTTTTAAATGGTAATCACGCTGTGTCCCTTTCTATTGGAGGTAAGATCATTGGAATTTGTATTATTCTAGCATTCTCAATTTATCACAGCGCTAGTGTTTTAGACACGATTATTTGGGGTGCATTTGGGATTCTACTTCAAATGATCGCCTACTTATTATTTGAGCTCTTTACAAGAAAATTTTCTGTCGAAGAACAACTTCAAAAAGGGAATATATCTGTAGGGATTATTAGTATGTGTGTATCAATTGGATTAGCATTTGTTATTGGAGCATCCATTACGTAAAGATTTTTAACAAGGAGACCATTGTGTGATTGAACATCCTATAAAACAAAGCAAAGCCATTTATTGGGCGTCAGGAATTGTATCTGTATGTGGAATTATATTTGAAGTATTATTTGGTGCAGCTGGCTCCTATTTACTTGGTGATGGTGTAAAACAATACACCCTCACCATTTCTCTTTTTTTAACTGGTATGGGAATTGGCGCCTCCATTAGTGAAAAGGTAACGAAAAATTTGATTTTGTCCTTTGTCTGGATCGAATATTTAATCGGGATCATTGCTGGCTTCTCAACATTTTTACTATTTGGGGTTTCAGCCTTTCTAAGTGAAGGTATGGATGGCTTCTTTCTTTACTTTATTACCTTGGTTGTTGGTGCTCTAACAGGTGTAGAGTTGCCAATTTTAATCAGGAAAGCAAATGAGATTGGCGTCACAGTGAAAAAAAGTACGGCAAGAGTGCTGTTTTCAGATTATGCTGGCGGATTAATTGGTGGACTTCTCTTTGTCTATCTATTAAGGCCTGAATTTGGTCTCGTCAAAACAGCGTTTTTAGTAGCGATTATAAATGTTGGTGTTGCGTTATGGATTTTAGTTTATTTTAAACGTGAAATCAGAACCTTTAAACGCCATTTTGTCGCTGGAATTGTGATTTTCCTTCTGCTTATCGTTGGTGTGCTTTTTGGTGAAGAAACAGCCTTTACATTTGAACAAAAGTTGTACAGAGATCCAATTATTTATACAGAGCAAACAGATTATCAGCAAATTATTTTAACAAAGGAACAGGGTGATTTACGGTTATTTCTTGATGGGCAGCTGCAATTTAGTTCAAGTGATGAATACCGCTATCATGAAGCACTCGTCCATCCAGCAATGGCTACTGCTGAGAGAAAAGAAAACATTCTCATCCTCGGCGGTGGAGACGGTTTAGCACTTAGGGAATTGCAAAAATATGATGAAGTCAAATCAATGACACTCGTTGATTTAGACCCAAAAGTCGTTGAGATCGGCAAAACAAATCGAGATGTTGTAACCCTAAATGAGCATTCATATGAGGATGAACGTGTACAGGTGATTAACCAGGATGCCTTCCAGTTTCTAAAAAACAAGCAAACCTTTTATGATGTCATACTTGTTGATTTACCTGACCCAAATAATGAGTCATTAAACAAGCTGTATACGCTTGAATTTTATCAACTTTTACGAAATCATCTCACCCCAGGCGGATCGATTATGATTCAAGCGACAAGTCCAACCTTTGCAACCGAGGTATATTGGTCGATTAACCAAACAGTCCAAGCAGCAAATCTACATACTGAGAATTTACATGTCGATGTTCCGAGCTTTGGTGATTGGGGTTTTGTCTTAGCGAAAAGAGAAGCAGTTAAACTTGAAGAAGCTGACATTACAGTTGAGACGAAGTTTTTAACCAAAGAGGTACTTAGTGGGCTTACAACGTTTGGAAAAGATATTGATAAAGAGATACTTGATGAAAAGGGAAATCCGGTCCCTCTTGAAACCAATACGTTAACAAGGCCGACAATTATTGAGAAATATGAGAAGGCATGGAAGAGTTATTGATTAGGTGTCTTTATTAATAAAAAGGGAAGTAACTGTCTAACTTTAAACTTGAGTTAGACAGTTATTTTTTTGTATTCTCGAAGTTTGTTCAGACGGATTTCGTGTATTATGTTTGGGTGGGGTATTTCTACACCTAACCATCTGTTGCTTTTGTCTAGGTTACTAATTAGTATCGGCACCTTTATACTATACGTGATTCGACTAATAACCAGTTGTCAAAACTTAATCAAAATATTTTCAATTATCGACAAATTTCGGGTGGTGACAGGCACGCAACATGCTAAAATGAATACACCATAGGAATATATCTACAAAGGGGAACAGTAAAGTAATGACATATGAAATGAAAGTACTGAATGGACTTTTCCGACCAGGCACTAGTCTTTATCAATTACAAAGAGCAGAAGCAATGACAGGTGTTATTCCTAAATTGTTATTGCTTTATCTATTAGCGTTAATTAGTTTTGCGGTAAGTACATATTTTGGAATTGGAGCAGAGACATACTCGGGGACCATTACGGACCAAACCAAAGCGGAGTTTGAAGCAGGGAAGCTGTTATTGTTCGGTGGGAAACTTGCTTCAAGCGTTTTGTATACCACGCTTTTTATTTGGTTGGGTGCACTTTTTTTCTGGATCATGCTTGAAATCTCTTACATTAAAGCAGTGATTGTTCAGATGTTTGTGTTTACCGTTCACTTATTTGAACAGGCAATCACAGTTCCAATTCTTGTATTCTTTGATTTAAATCAAGTAAGTAATCCCTTTTCATTTGGGGTCATTAGCCAGTATTTGTTCAAAAATGAGTTTTGGCAGCATTTTTTCGGGGCAATTACTCTATTTCACTTTCTAGCAATCTCAGTTCTTTTCTATTACTTGAAAAATCTTTCTGATAAAAATAAGTATGGTACGCTCACTGTCATTGTTTTATTTTATCTGATGATCTGGATGTTAACAGCATTGATGGCGTATGTAGAGGTACCCGTTATCGTGAGGAGGGTGCTGTGATGAAAAAGTGGATTATCATTTCGTTAACAGCTGTTTCATTAGGGTTTATTGCCTTAAACGGGTATTTAATTGTAAAAAAGGATAGCAAGGTTCAGCATACCGTTTACGTTGAAGATTGGGCACGTGTTGCAAAAGACGATGTTGTCGAAACATTTGATACAGAGGGCGTTATGATGCCTCAAGAAGAGTATAAAATTTACTTTCATGAAGCAGATAAAGAATTTCAACGTTTCCTTGTCAAAGAAGGAGATGTCGTAACGGCAGGAACACCATTATTTGAGTATATCACTCCTGAACTCGATAAGCTGAGGGAAACACTTGAAGCTGAAAAGCTGCAGGCTGAGGGAGAAATAACAGGTATTGACGATTACATTAGCACATTACTAGATTATCAAGCTAGCATCCCTGATCCTTCCTCTGAAGTACAAGAGGTTGCTGCACTTGGACTTGAAGAAGGCTTAAAAATTGAGGTTGATAAACATGCATCCTCCGAGATGATTATTAGTGCAATTGATCAAGAAATCTATAAACAAGAGCTCGAAAAAAGTAAGCTTGAAGAAGAAGTGTACAAGTATGATAGTCAATTAAGCACGATCGATGAACAAAGCGGCACAGCGATGATCGTAAGTGAAACAGATGGGATTGTCAAAGAAGTTAATGAAAAGCTCGGTAACCCAGTCATAACCATTGTTTCCGATGCCCTTTCTGTAGAAGGATTGCTTACAGAATCCCAATTTAAAAAAGCTGAAACGGGCATGAAGTTTTCCGCTGATATTAATGGAGAGAAAAAGCAGCTTGAAGGAACACTTGCGAAAATCAATCCTTATCCAGCAAAAGAGCCAGAAGTCAATAAAGACAATCACTACCAATTTGAAGGGAATCTTACCGAACAATCTGAAACACTCGCCATAGGCTCAAATGCAACTGTTTCAGTTGTGACAGCGGAGGCAATCGGTGTCTTAACAGTTCCTGAAAAGGCGATTCAAAAGGGCGAAAAACCTTATGTCTATCAATTAAATGGAAATGGTCTCATCACAAAAAAAACGGTACAAACTGGGTTAGGCTTTAATGGAATCAAAGAAGTTACCAATGGTGTTGAAGTGAAAGAAATCATGATGGTATCTCCAGAAAAGGTACCAAAAAACAATGCTCATTTTGTTACCGAAATGAAACCTACACGAATAAAAAAGGCTGCTTTTAAAGAGTTCTCAACGCGTGATAAGTGGGAAGCATTTTTAATTGGGTTGATTGAGAAATAAGGGCTTTTTAAGCAGGATTATCATGGGTATATACTAAGGATAAGTGCAGTTTATTAACGGGTTCTGTGCCCTATCAAAATAGTAATAATGTAAACAAAAATGACTATCAAATTGTAAACTAATTTGATAGTCATTTTATTATTGATAGATCAGATTTTTTTCAGAATTAGTGCTTAAATGTGTACAAGAAAATGGATAGTATTTTGCAGGGGTAGAATGACTGTTGTACCTAAAGTAACGTGGTGGATTGTTGAATAAGTTCAGTTGTTGTCATGATATATTTAAAATATAAGATGAGAATATAATCGAAGCTACCATCTCATTTATCGGTGATATCTTTCATGAAAATTTAGACATAAAACCAAAAAGATTTATACTTCGTTGTTTGTTTGAATAGGAGTAAATTCATGATAAAAATAGATCAAAAATAATAATGTATAAGGTAGAATTTATGAATACTATTTCATTTGTCAACAAATGAAAATTAACACCATCGACTAACAGCTGGATATATACCTAATTTTTCTAAGAATATTTTTTGAAAAAAGCATCTTGAAGAATAAAAAAAGTATGTTTAAAGGATACTAATGTATAAATTATACCTTGTGAGGTTCTTATGATTAGTAAAAGAAAAGTTTTATCATTTTGTACATTAGTTATCCCTTGGTTAACTACACCATTGCTAGGGAAAAATTCATTTGTTCGCTTTCTTCCAGTCGCAACTTTTATTGGTTATACCTTTAGTTTTTTAAGCGAAATAGCTGATAGACGTAAGTGGTGGAAAGTGAAAAATGCTTTATTTCCAAACTATCGTTTAGATTTCTCTTACCTTTTAGGCTTATTTTTCATAACAACTATTTGGGTGTTTAAATTAACATACGGTAGCTTTATAAAGTACTTAACATTAAATATGGTACTCGATTATCTTCTTGCATTCCCTATCGTAAAATTTTTCACTAAAGTAGGAGTATTCAAATTCAAGAAAATTCAACCTAAACATTTTTACATATTGTCAGTTGTAACAGCAATCGTTATTTATTTTTATCAACTATTAGTGGAACGAACTATTATTAAAGAGGTAAATAAATATTAAAAGAAGTGTTTGGGTTAAAAATAGAACCAAGCATAATTAAAGAATAGTCCTTGTTTCACTAACGGGGCATTTAGTTGAGTAAAGGGTTTTGCTGCAACTCTTTTTTTATTGGTGAGTGGAACAAGAGAGATTATATTCCATCTCTCTTTATTGTCGTATTTGAAGAAAATTGCGACATGAGTAATTGTTTATATTTCATCTAATCATGGTGGGGTAAAATTATCTTCTTATAATTTTTAAGTGAATAGGTAATAAGAAAGAAAAAGCGATTATAAAAACAATGAGAGAAAAAGCCGTATTCCATCCTTTGTATTTCATGTATCCAAAATAAATCATTCCGGTATCAATCATAAATGATAATACAGTGAAAAGGATAGTTAATCTCCATTTATTTTCTTTAGTAAAGTAATTTAGAAATAAAATGGCAATAGATGTTGGTATAAACGTATACGAGAGTATATCTCCAATTCCAGTCCGAATAGGATCACCTAAATCTATTAGATCAAATGCCCTAGCGATAATGGAATCGCTTATCCAAGTACCAAGTCCTACGATACCAAAAGTAATATACATTTCTTTCCAAGAAATGTTTTTCTTTGGAATTAATAATGCTGTTATTGCTAATAAAATACTCACTGTAAGGGGGAACCAAAGACCTTTTGCCCCTAAGTTTAAATTATGTATAAATTTATCCAAAGGTATTCTCCTTTTGTGGACATAATCACCAAATCTGTCATAAGAAAAATATATTTTTTTAGTTGTTGTTAGATATCTTTGCTCAAGAGGTATCGTATTATTCAATTGAAAAGTGTCGCAGTTCGCACAAATTGTTGAACTGATTCAGCCTTGTTCAACTGAAGGAGCAGGTTAGCAGAATAAGTGAAAATAAGTTATATGTTAAAATAAGTAAAATGGTTTTATTTAGGGGGAGAAGAATTGGACAAAGATAAATTAGAGCTTATTAAGGTTGGAAGTTTAGCAGTAATAGCCATTAGCTTAGCTGTAATTGCTTGGAGAATGGGGAAAGTAGTTAGTTATTTATTTGATATAGCAATGAAGTAAGACTGGAATGTAGATTGTGAAAACCTATACTTAAACTATAGGGTGCATTACTTCAAGTAGGGGTAATGCATTTTCTTATAGCACTATTGTAGCAGGATAGTTCATTAAAATTAAGGAAAGAATATGAAAAAAAGGCATATTTGAAAAAAGGAGAGCTATGTTGAACGAGGAAAAATATATAGATTTAATAAAGAAACAATATGAAAACGTCGACAAGGCAAATACTGAAATTTTCAATTTATGGTATGAGAATAGTTTCTTAGGATGGGAATGGTGGGTAAATCTCTTATTAACCTTTTTACCTTGGATAATATGGTTAAAAATTCGACCAAAAGATAGTGCAGATAGGTTACTATATATCGGATTTTTAGTAATGATTATTACTTGCGGTCTTGATTTTATTGGGATTGCATTAGGTTTGTGGGTTTATATACATAAACTTGTACCAATCATACCAACATTTGCACCGTATGATTTTTCTATTTTACCAGTTATTGTAATGTTGCTACTCCAATATAAACCACACGTTTCACCATATATTAAAGCCTTTCTTTTTGCTATTATAGGTTCATTTATTGGCGAACCATTTTTTAAATGGATTGATTTCTATGAAGAAATAAAATGGAATTCTTTTTTCTCATTTCCAATCTATTTTCTGATTTTTCTTATTGCATATTATGTGAGTAAAAGAAATGGCTTTTCTCCTTTTAATAATACTAAAGGAAAATGAACACCTTCATTACTGAACTAAACCAGCTAATAGTTTGTCAACATTTTTCACATGATATACTAAAGGTGCTCACGCCAAATAACCTTCCTCTATACTGAAATTGGAAGGTTTTGTTGTATTTAGTTAGATATAGTTATTAAGCTATATCCTGGAAGGTAGTTCTGCTTTTTAGTAAGGCGTAAATCCAATGTAAGAGCTTATTAACACATGCAATAACTGCTACTCTGAAGGGTTTTCCTTCTGCACGTTTCTTATCGTAAAACTCTCTTAAATCTTTTATTACGTGCAATTATCTCATCAGTCATTTTCTTCTTAAGAGAATCACGAATGCCACTTTGAACAGCCAGATGGCCACAGCCGGCTTGAACTTTCGCGATTTCTCACCCCACCTACTATATCAGATCACCGGGGTGCTCCTGTAAACGCCCTCGGTTATCTACTTGAAGAAGCTCAGTTAAAATAGGACTGGGGTATGTATTTTCACAATCAAAAAGCACCGAAAAAACGGTGCCAATGTCATATGAATTTTACTATACACTATCAGCTACAAATACTCGTTTTGCTATAGGTAACGGAACCCGTTAGCTACAGACACTTCTCCCTAGTAATGGTGTGCTTTAAATTCTACGGGCAAACAATCTTAACAACAGTACCTTCCTCACTCGACTCAATCGACCATGTCAATCCCATTTCTTTCACCATAAGATCAACAATTGTAAGGCCAATCCCTGCACCTTGTTTCTCACTTTTTTCCTTAAATCCATTTCCCTTGTCCTGAATAAGGAGCTGCCCGCCATTCCCTTGTTTGCTTAAGGTAATGCCGACATACCTTCCTTCAGCTGCATGACGAATGATATTTTGCAGGAGATTTTCGATTAATCGTTCCATCCATTGTGGATCAATTGTCCAATAGATTGGCTCTTGATGTGTGTTGATGTCAATTGCAAATTGTTGCTGTTCCAATACTGGATACCATTGTGCAGCTATTTTTCGGATTAATCGGTTAAGGTCCGTTTGTTCTGGATGATACGGATACTTCCCTGCTGATAAAAGTGTGTATGAGAACAAGTTATCAATCAGAGCACTAAGATAATCGATTTTCTGATCAACTGATTTAAGAGCTTCATTTCCCTTGATTGACTTTACTTCTTCCTTCACAATCGAAAGCTGCGCACGAATCGTTGTAAGCGGTGTGCGGAGATCGTGGGATAAATTTGCGATCAGGTCCTTTCTAAGTGTTTCTGCCTCTTGTTCCCGTTTACGACTGTGTTCTAATTCGGTAATCATTTGATTAAAGCTTTTTTCAAGCTCCCCGATTTCATCGATTTTTGAGATGACAACTGTATGGGGGATGCCAAGTTCACTTCTATCCTGCATAGCATTTGTTAAACGGAGTAATCGTTTATGGATGCCTTTAAAAAACAGCCAGGATAGGAAAATAAATAAAAAGAGGATGAAAATGACAATAATCATATAAAGATAGCTATAATGATCACTTAACCTTTGAATTGGCGGTTCTAGTAGGGTGCGATCGACTTGGATGACCATAAACCCATTGGTAGAATCACCGCCGAGAAATGCGACAACAGTAAACGGATCTGCATCAAAATGCTGCTTCATAAATTGAATCGTGTAAGAGGGTGTCCATTTGTCAGGAAGCTCACCCTCGTAATTATATGTTTCACGCGTTTTTCCTGAGCGGTCGACCCAGAACATTTGCGATTCAGGATACTTTTTGTGTAGTTCTTGAAGGTGTTGGTTTATGGTTGTATCAGATTGATCAGCTAGTTGTTTCGCTTCCTCATGCCACAATTCTTCTAGCTGACTAAAGCCTTCGAAGGTGCTCTTTTGATCATCCATTGCAATTTGTGGGACAAATACAAGCATTGAAACAAATGGAACTGAAAATGGAATAATCAAAACTGCGATGAAAATGATCATTAAATATTTAACCTGTAAGGATTTCACCCATTTCATGATTTCACCCGATAACCGATTCCGCGAATTGTTTCAATAATCTCTGGCTGTGAGGGGTTTATTTCTAGCTTTTCTCTTAAAAACCGAATATGAACCATTAAGGTTTTATCACCTTCGATATAGGGTTCCTCCCAGACACCTTCATAGAGCTGTTCCTTTGTTAAAATTTGATTGAGATGTCTAATGAAGTATGTAAAAATTTGATGCTGTTTGCCAGTTAAGATGATCTCTTCTCCGCTAGTTGTATTGATAATGATATTGCTTGCTAGATCGATCTCTAAATGCTTTAGCTGTTTTTTTGCTGGTGAGCTGCGATCAAACCTCCGCAATAAAATTTCAACCCGTTTCGCAAGCTCCTCTGGATGAAACGGCTTTGTAACATAATCATCCGCAAATTCGAGTCCTTCTAGTTTATCCTCAAGCGATGACCTTGCAGATAGCATGATAATTGGGAGCTCAGCGCTTCCTTTTTTAATTCTTCTCCCAAGTGAAAATCCATCTAACCCAGGAAGCATCACATCTAAAATAACAAGATCAAATTTATCAAAGCTTGCTGGCAAATTGATACCAGAGGTTAGCCAGGTAACATCGAATCCTTTTGAAGTTAAGTCATTTTGAACCCATTGGCCGATTTCTTTGTCGTCTTCTATGTATAGGATGTTCATTTTTGATCCCTCCCTATCTATTTACTATCTTACAACGGGATGGTGCCTGTCACCACCCGAAATTTGGAGAATTTTGGGTTTTGTGTATCTGTGTATTGTGTGAAATATTCTTTTCCCTGAACGCTCTCAACTAAATGTAGCTTTAACAGAATTTTTGTAGAATAATCTATGGCGATATTTGTCTAGAGAAGATTTGAAGGGGAGATAAACTAAAAAGTTAGTGAATAATTCTTTGGGAATAATGATAGTTTTAATTTTTATAGGTATTTAATCACGATTTATAGGAGTGATTAAAAGGTTGTTGCAAAAAAACAACATGAATAAATAGTCTAAAATAATAATATCCCCTTATTCCAACAATATGTGACTGAATTCTCTTCGACGAAAGTACTATTCCAATAAAACGAATAAGGACTTTTACTTCATTTTCACGTTTTGAAAAGGAGTATTTATTTCGTGGGACGAAATGGTTTAGTCAGGAAACATAAACGTACAAATAAAGGGGAGATTGGGTTGAAGAAGGGGAAAGCAATAAAAACCGCTATGGCAATGGCACTAGGGCTAAGCACATTTGCGCTAGGGGCATTTTCACCTGCGCAGAAGGTAGCCGCTGAAACAGCATTAAAAGAAGTGACGGCACCGACTCTCGGTGTAACCGCTGATTTAGGTATGGCCAATGATGAGAGATTAATCGAAATGCTTAAAAAGCAAGGGAAGATTTCTAAAAATGCTACTCAAGCTCAAGCAGATAAGGCCTTGAAAGAGTATCTTAAAGGGAAAAATAAAGTAGGTTCAGCTAAAGATAAACTACCAAAGCCAATTGAGAAGCTTGAAGGTTCTGATGAGTCCACTAATCAAGGCTTAAAAAATGGCAATGGCAACAAGCTTGGACAAGCAAAGAAAAATAAGGTTGATTCTGTTGTAGAAGAAAATTACACAGGAGCTGTTCGTGAGGATAAGGTTCTTGTGCTTGCGATAGATTTTCCTGACTATAAGCAAGGTTCGATAACAAAGGAAGAAACAGATATGTTTTATGAGGATTATCCACTTGAGCACTTCCAGAAAATGATCTTTGGTGAAGATGGCTATGAAGGTCCAAATGGAGAAAGCCTTGTCTCAATGAAGCAGTACTATGAAAAGCAATCAGGTGAGAGCTATACCGTTGAAGGGCAGGTAGCTGGCTGGTATACGGCTGAACATCCTGCAAGCTATTATGGAGGGAATGATCCTGCGCCTGACGGCAATGATGCACGCCCGCGTGAATTAGTTTATGAAGCACTGAAAAAAGCATCAGCAGATCCTAATGTTAATTTAACAGAATACGACCAATGGGATCGCGATGATTATGATGGTGATGGTGTGTATGCTGAGCCAGACGGGATTATTGATCATTTAATGGTGATTCATGCAGGTGTTGGTGAAGAGGCTGGGGGCGGCAAGCTTGCTGGTGATGCAATTTGGTCCCATCGTTCTAAGTTAAGTACGGGTCCTGTTGCGGTTCCAAATGCAACGTCTAATAGTGACCGCTTCGGTGGTTTGTTAGGTGCTTGGGATTATACAATTGAACCAGAAGATGGCGCAGCTGGTGTGTTCGCGCATGAATATGGCCATGATTTAGGCCTTCCAGATGAATATGACACAATCTATAGTGGTGCAGGTGAGCCTGTTGAATACTGGTCGATTATGTCAGCGGGCAGCTGGGCAGGGAAAATTCCTGGAACAGAACCAACTGGTTTTAGTCCATATGCAAAAGAATTTCTACAGGCAGCACATGGTGGTAACTGGTTAACGGGAACAACAATAAATGGTGCCGATGTAACAAGTGAAGGGACAACAATCTTATTAGATGAAGCTGTTACAAAGGGAACAAATCAAGATGCAGTAAGAGTAAATCTTCCTGATAAAAAAACGATTGTAAACACGCCAGCTAGTGGGCAGTTTGAGTATTTTAGTGGTAGTGGTGATGAGCTGGATCATTCGATGACCACTTCTGTTGATTTAACCAGTGCGACAAGTGCTGAACTTACATTTAAAGCGTGGTATGACATTGAGGCAGATTGGGATTATGCATCTGTTCAAGTAAAAGAGGCAGGTGCTAGTGAATGGACGGCTATTTCTGGAAACATCACAACGACTGAAAATCCAAATGAACAAAATCCAGGGCATGGGATTACAGGGAATTCGAATGGGTGGGTCGATGCTAACTTTGATCTTTCCGCTTATAAAGGGAAAACTATTGAAGTGAAATTTAACTATTGGACAGACGTAGCGGTGGCGATGCCTGGCTTCTATGTTGATGATATTGTGATAAAGGCTGATGGTAATACGCTAGTAAATGATAATGCTGAAGGAGATTCTGCCTTTACATTTGCAGGCTTTAAGAAGGATGAAGGAACGTTCTCTTCTGAAAACTACTATTTATTGGAATGGAGATCACATAATGATGTGGATGCTGGCTTAGCACATATCCGCCGTGGTGCTAGCCTAATGAGCTTTGATCCAGGCTTAGTCGTTTGGTATGTCGACAATTCCTATGATAATAACTGGACAGGTATTCATCCAGGAGAGGGTTTTCTAGGTCTTGTTGATGCTGATCAGCATACGAACTATTGGAGTGACGGTACAGTTGCTTCGGCTCGTTACCAATTAAATGATGCGGCATTTAGCCTTGATAAATCTAGTAAAATGTTCTTAGATTACTCAAGCATCAATGGCTTAACATTAAAGGATAACTTTACCCAGCGCAATCCGTTATTTGATGATAGTGCCGACTACAGCAACAAAGGACTTGTCGATGCTGGACGAAATGTACCAAATACAGGATTGAAGTTCCGTGTTGTTGGAGAGAGTGAAGATGGTACGGTTGGGAAGGTGATGATTTTTAAATAAGCTCTTAGCTTGAAGATATCTTTATATGAAAATATTTTTAGAGGGGTTGGACCATATTGCCTGAGTCCAGCCCTTTTCTAATGGTGTTTTTGGTGGAAACATCCAATATGGTTTTTAATTGTAAAATCTCCCTCTCTCCAATATGATAGAAATAGTTCAAAAGTAATAGGGGTGGGGTGATCTGAAGAAGGAGTCTACTACTACCAAGACTACCTAGATGAATTTGGTTATTTTAGGGTGGAGATTATAGCTTGAAGATGCTGGTTATGAAGAAGAAATACCTGATGATTCATATATAGAAGAAGAAACGAATGTTGAAGGGGAAGAGACGGTAGAGCCTTCTCCAGAAGAAAATGTCCCGGCAATAGATGAAGAGATAACCAATGAATGAGATTCATAAGGGTGATCAGCAAGTTTATGGGTTGAACAAAAAGTTCAACCCATTTTCTTAAAGTGAGTTAATTTACTGGTTGAAAAGCGTGTTTTAATAAAGGATAAACGGCTATTAAGTCAAATATTATAGAAGATGATTGTTAAAAATAACCCCTTTGTAGTAAACGCTTTTTGTCTGATAGTTGCTGTCGGCTTTAAGTACATTCATGATAAATTTGAGTTGGTTCACTGCATCTACAATTCCACTAGCATTGAAGATAAGATCACGTTGACAATCGTTCGTATCAAATGTGAATACATATTGTTTCAAAGCTACCACCCCTTTGTGATATACAGTTATACCAATCATAATAGAATGAAACATGAGATTATTCCATGCTATTGTTCGTTTTACTTACATGGTTTTTGCGGAAAACTTTGTCCCAAATGTAATCAAACTACATAGTTGAATCGAGGTGCACGCGTACTTTGGAAAAAACGGTTAATGTAAGGAATGCAGACTCTAAAAAGGAATACCTGGAACAATTCGGATTGAAATCATTTATTGAATTTTATTTTCATAACTACCATGGTTATCCATGTCCACTAAACAATCCCCAAACATTATCAGAAAAAATTCAATGGTTGAAGCTGAATGGAAATTTAGAAAAATTCGCGCGTTATGTTGATAAATATCAAGTTAGAGAGTTCATAAGCAATACAATTGGTGAAGAGTTCTTAATCCCCCTTTTCGGTGTTTATTCAACAGTAGATGAAATAGACTTCGAAAAGCTGCCTGAAAAATTTGTGCTTAAGGCCACACATGGTTCAGGGTGGAATGAAGTGATCCTTGATAAAAGCAAGCTTGATTTAGCGGAATTAAAAAAGAAATGTGGAGATTGGCTTGGAACTAATTTCTATGATGTCAGTGGCGAGCCGAACTATAAACCTTTAACAGGAAGGATTATCGTGGAAGAATATATTGGTGAAGAAGAAGAGGATCTAAAGGATTACAAATTCTTTTGTTTCCATGGTGAACCATTATTTATCCAAGTGGACAGTGAAAGGTTTGACAGCCACAAGCGAGACCTTTTTACACCAAAGTGGGATCCGTTAGCATTTCGTTTGCTTTATCCTAAATCAGAAGAACAAATTCAAAAACCCACGATGCTAAAAGAGATGGTGACGATCGCTAAGGAACTGTCGAAGGATTTTCCTTTAGTTCGTGTCGATCTTTATCAAACAGCCAATAAGATTTATTTTGGTGAGCTTACGTTTACACCAGGGAGTGGGTTTATAGCCTATGATCCGCGGGAGTATGATTTGTTTTATGGGTCGAAGTTGGATTTGCTCTAGGTATTAGATTGAGAGCGGGATAATGAAACTTTATGCAATGAAAACCGTCTAAATTCATGGGGTGTATGATGAGAAAAATAATGAAGTCTTTTGCCTTTATTTCTATTTTTATTTTATTAATGGTAGGCTGCACAATGGAAGGAAAGGGAGAATTAACAAGAATTGATGTGTTAATTGAAAATCAAAGTGATACTCACATTCAAGATAAAAATACCTTATCTTTATTGGGAAACTTTTCTGAACAAGTAAAATGGAAACAGAATAAAGTTCCTAGTATGTCTAGAAAACCAGATGTTAAAGCTATCTTCTATTATGAAGTTAAAAAAAATACACCTGAAAGATTATACGAATATGAAATTTGGTTTAATGATAAGGCAGGTACAGCTACAATTATCAGTAATGATAAAAATGAAGGTTATGGCGAGTTAAACAAGGAAAACGCAAGTGTCTTAAAAAACATTTTCTTTGAGTAACGCTGCTTTAGTTAAACAAGAAAAACTTAAAATGGCTCGGGAAAGTTCCCAAGCCGTTTTTGTTTAATAAGTTTGTTAATTTAAAAAATGAATCATTAATTGAATACCTCAACCGATCGCATCATTTCTTCTTCAGTTTCCTTTGCCACTTGCGCAACAATCTTAGCTAATGAGGATGTTTTGTTCTGTTGATCCAGCCATTTTGCCAAGGCTTTTGTTGTACTGATAAAATCCTTTATGGCTGTTTTAGTCAAGACCTCATAAAGTCCGATAAAGTCGATGATCATAACTCTGGTCCAGAATTCTTGATCACAGTTCTCCCAGCTGTTAAGTTCATAATTCTCTAATATCATTCTTAAGTCAGATAGACTAAATCTATATTTTCTGATTGTATTCTCAGATTTACCTTCTGTTTTTTCTTTAAAGAAGGCCACAAAGTCGTCTGAGTAGAAGGTGTTAACGTTATCTGGTGTGAAGCCGAGTTGCTCGTAGTATGGGATGTCCTCTTTTTTTACTACATGTTGGCCCTCAGTATTCTGAGTTGCAAGCTTTTCAAAAGTTGATGTTCTATTTTCTCCACCTGTTACAAATGGTGAAAGGGCAAGGCCAAGCTCTTTACGAACCGTATTATAGTCTGCTGTCGTTGCGACTTGTTTAAATTGCTGCTGTACTTGTTGATACATATTGTATTCCATTTGTTTTAGCCAGCTGTCTGCGTCATCTTTTCTTCCCGCATCAATCAATTCTCTAATGGATAGACCGTTAAACAGTCCAATTGGTTGATCTAATTCAAATTGTATGTTATTTTGCGCATATAGAGCAAAGTATTGAGGTATATCCTTATCATAAGAAACCACCAATTCTCTTATTTCAGCTTGGAAAGGAATTGTTAGTTTATTTATTTTTTCATTCTTAAACGATAGAGCAGAAGAAGCAATTAAGCTTTCCATAAGTTGTTTGAATTCCTCAACACGAGCATGATCCAAGCTAATGAACTGTAAGACATTATTTTCTACAGTAAATTTCCCTGATAATTTCCCGAGATGTATCGGACTTGAAATTTCACTATCTGTATACACGTACCAGCTATCAACCCAACTGCCAAGCTTTTTATTTATTTCCCAAGAGTCAATCATAAACTGCTGATTGCTTTCGAATAGAGCAGAAAGAGCTTTTTCATCTAGAACATGATATTGAAGCGTATATTCACTAATCTTTTTACTTTCAGAGTTCACCATCGCTTCATCTGTTTTTAATGCAGCTATTACCTCTGGAAAGTAATTAAATAGTACTTGCTCATGGCTTTGATTAAAGGTTTCAGCTAGTTCTTCAACCTTTTTAACTGCTCGATTTACACCCATAGGATCTTCGAAAACTCTTACACCATTAAAATAGAACAATTGCTCAAATGGTTCAAGCAGTCCAATTGTGCCATACCACGGGACAAACTCAGGATCATCATTTTTAATAAAAGGTACACGGTATTGCTTATTCGTAAACCGATCTTCATAATAAATGATATCTGCTTCCCTATTAACTGCCTGGACGATTTTTGGCGTTAGCTCCTGCCAAGTATTAGCCATCTGACGTTCTTCTTCTGAAAGACGTGGGGCAATTTCCCCTGTAAACCATTCGATCCCACGAAGTCCATTTTCAAAACGATGGAAGAAAAACAACCAAAACTCGAAAAAGCCCGTTTCATATTTTCCTTTAATCGCGTGCTGGGACCGTTTTTTGAATTCAGATTGCAATTGGTAATACTTGTTTGCCGGTACCTCTTTGTTCATAAAATCTCTAAGCTTTAACACAAGCATATGTTTATTTTGAAAGAATCGTTCTTCCTTAACTTCTTGAATTTGAATGACATTGGCTGTATTTAAACAGCATTTTTTATATTTTTTTCCACTGCCACAAGGACAAGGATCATTACGTTTTATTACCAAATTTATCACCTATCAATTTTTATTATATAAATATGTAGCCATATGTGATTTTAGATGAATAGTTACAACTATTCAAGTGGTAGTTTTTCTTTTAAGGAATGAAACTTTCTTCCTTCATCATACGTACTAATATTAGTACGATAATAATAGGAGTCGATACGATTGAAACAATTAGTTAACTTTTTACTTCGGTCATCAGTAGCTACATTTTCAACAGGTACAATTTGGCTTGGGAGTTTTTTCGCATTTCATCAACCATTCCTCCTTGCAAGCGCTTATGCATTAGGTGTAGGTGGTGTCGTTTACCTAACAATTAAGGGGATGACAACACATCGCTTTTTAAAACAGAATCAGCTTACGAAGAAGGAATATCAATATATAAAGAAGAACTTAAACGAAGCCAGCAAAAAAATCAGGCGACTCAGAAAGGCACTTTTGAATGTGCGATCAGTCGCTTCTATAAAGCAAAACATTGAAATTATTCGGATCGTTAACAAAATCTATTCGATTACCAAAAATGAACCTAAACGTTTTTACTTAGTAGAACCATTTTTTTATTCTCACTTAGACTCAATGGTCGAAATCAGTGAAAAATATGCATTTTTAGCAGCGCAACCAAAGAAGAATGCTGAGTTATCAATTTCTTTAAGTGAAACACGCAGAACGATCTCTAATCTTGCCGAGACCTTGGAGAAGGATTTATACGATGTGCTATCAAAGGATATTGATCATTTACAATTTGAATTAGATGTTGCCAAGCTTTCTATTAATAAAACAATCAAAAAATGACACTAGGAGGTCTGTTCATATGAGTAAAAATAGTGAACTTGATGATTTACTTTCTAACCCATTTGGAGAAAATAAGGTTGTAATCGACGATAAAGCTACACCAGCAAAGCCAAAACGGCTAGTTGATGTCTTACCTGAAGAAAATCGCCAAAAAGCCATTCAGCTAGCGGAACAAATTGATCCGAAAAACCAGCAAGCTATCTCTTTATATGGCAGCCAAGCGCAAACAAAGCTATTAAACTTTTCACATACAATGCTAGACCATGTGCAAAAGAAGGATAGCGGTGAAATTGGTGAAATTATCGGTGATCTCATGAAAAAGCTAGAACAAGTGAGTCCTGATGATTTAAAGGCGGAAAAACGCAATCTTCTTTCAAAGATGTTTGGCAAGATATCGAACTCAGTTCAGGAGGTCTTGTCAAAATACCAAAAAACCGGAGCGCAAATTGATCGCATTACAGTGAAATTAGAACACTCAAAAAATGATCTTCTCGGTGACATCAATGTCCTTGAACAACTATATGAAAAAAACAAAGAATATTTTCACGCATTAAATGTCTATATTGCTGCAGGAGAACTAAAGCTTGAAGAATTAGAGAAAAAATCAATCCCAGAATTAAAGAAAAAGGCTGAATTAACCCAAGACCAAATGGCCTTTCAAGAGGTCAATGATCTCATGCAATTCGCCGACCGCTTAGAAAAGCGTACACATGACCTAGTTCTAAGCAGACAAATCACAATGCAAAGCGCACCACAAATTCGCTTAATTCAAAGTGCCAACCAAGCATTAGTAGAGAAAATCCAGTCATCAATCACAACAGCCATCCCACTTTGGAAAAACCAAGTGGCAATCGCTCTCACCTTGCTTCGTCAAAAGAACGCTGTTGAGGCGCAAAAGCTAGTCTCGAAAACTACGAACGATCTTTTGTTAAAAAATGCTGAAATGTTAAAGGTAAACACACTGGAAACTGCAAGGGAAAACGAACGAGGCCTTGTCGATGTTGATACTCTTAAAAAAGTACAGGATCATTTAGTATCAACACTAGAAGAAACCCTCCGCATTCAAGCAGAGGGTAGAGCAAAACGTATTCAGGCTGAACAGGACTTAGCATCGATGGAGACTGATTTGAAGAAGAAGTTGACGGGGATGTGAGTCTCTGCGGAGCTTCTTAATGAATTTTATCCAACCACAGATTTTGGTTCTGTGGTTTTTTTGTATTGGAATAGAAGAAGTGGGGACAGTCCCCACTTCTATTTAAACCTTTAATTTTAGGACTATTCTCACTTAAATGGGGACAGTCCCCATTCATTTTAAAGAACGTTCATCAGCGTTTGATTGATTAAAAGATGTCTGATCTGGAGTAGGTAATTGCCTTTCAATTTTCCTTTGGGGAGTATGGATCTCTATTGGCTTAGGTTCCTCTTTAAAGGCATATGCACTTCCTAGTGTACAAATAAAAATTAAGATAATGGCAAAAATGACATAATGTCTAGTGTTCACACTTACTACCTCCCGTCATAAGGTTTTATCTTACTATTTTTGTCTTTTTATTAATGCTTTAAACATGATCTAGAGTTGTAATTAATATTTGTAGAGAAATCTATTATGATTTTGGTAGAGCAAGCTATCTTTATTTGTGAGTTTAATATTGAAACCTTACTTCCATGAACTGGTATAATAAATTGGGGGACAGTCCCCAATCTGGTGCTTTAAAGCAGTGAGGGACAGTCCCCACCAAACAGTCCCCACCAAATGAAAAGGAGGCAAACCAAATGACCAAAGAATCGATACTTATCGTAGAAGACGAAGAAAAAATTCAAAGGCTACTCGAATTAGAGCTTGAATATGAAGGTTACCAAGTCGGAAAGGCCTCTGATGGCGTTGAAGCTCTTGAAGCCTATCGATCTGGGAACTGGGATTTGATCTTACTAGATGTCATGCTTCCAGGGTTAAGTGGAATTGAACTGCTTCGTCGGATCCGAGCGAATGACACGATGACTCCTGTGATTTTATTAACTGCAAAGGGGTCTGTTGAGGATAAAGTGTCTGGCCTTGATCTTGGCGCGAATGACTATATAACAAAACCGTTCCAAATTGAAGAATTATTTGCTAGAATTCGCGCTGTTTTAAGGATGCGATCTACCACTCCAACAAGTGAAGTGAATAATGACGAATGGTTATCTGCTGGTGATTTAAAGCTGAATGATAAAACTCGTGAGGTCATTAGAGGAGAAAGCGAAATTGATTTAACTCCAAAGGAATATGATTTACTACTATATTTGCTGAAAAATAAGCGACAAGTGTTGAACAGAGATCAAATTTTGGAGGCAGTTTGGGGCTATGATTATTTTGGCGACACGAATGTTGTGGATGTGTATATTCGTTATGTTCGTAAAAAGATCGATTTCAACTTTGAAACACCACTAATACATACAGTTAGAGGCGTTGGATACGTCTTAAAGGATCCAAAATGAGGCTTCGAAATAAAATCAATTTATATACCGCCGTGTTATTTATTTTCCTGTTAATTTTAATGAATGTCGCAATTTATCTTGTTTTTAGCAACATGATCATGACGAATGAACTTGATCGGACAAAAGCGGAAACTGAAAAAATTGCGAAAGATGTTAGTGATGCTGTTAATCAAATTGCACCAAATAATCTTCTTCGTGCTTATGTGCCGATTGATGGCATGGTGCAAATTGTAGGAGAAACAAATAAAAAGTCCTCGACCATTACATCACATTCAGAAAACCCTTTAAAGGATCGAAAACCTATTTTTTATCCAGGAGAAAAAAGTGAAATCATCACTTATAATCAGAAAAAATATGTATTTGCATCAAATCCAATCATCTGGACAGATGGAAGTATTGTCAATCTCCAAATCACGAAAAGCATTCACACAACAGAAGAAATGCTTGGCATTTTACGCATTGTGTTAATCGCAGTAACCATTATTGCAATGATACCGGTGCTAATCTCAAGTAGTATCCTTAGTAACTTAATTACCCGTCCAATCAGATCGATGATTGATACGATGAAAGAAATTCAACAAAGTGGTCAATTCAAGCGCATCAGTTTTAAAGGTAAATCCAAGGATGAACTTGTAGAAATGGGTGAAACCTTTAATCACATGATTGATCTACTGCAGACTAACTTTGAAAAGCAGGAGCAATTCGTATCAAATGCATCACATGAATTAAAAACACCATTAACGATTATCGAAAGCTATGCCGATCTTTTAAAAAGAAGAGGGATGGAACGCCCTGACTTATTTGACGAATCAATCGAGGCCATTCATTCAGAAGCAATTAGAATGAGAGAAATGACTGAGCAATTGCTCCTCCTGGCAAAACATCAGGAACAATGGAATATCAAGCTTGAAAAAATCAACCTAATTGAATTCATGGCCGAATCAGCAAAAGTGTTTCAAAATGCCTACCATCGAAACATCGAGATCCATTCAAAAGATGAGGTTTTTGCAACTTCAGACGTACAAAAGTTAAAACAGCTATTGTTTATCTTTTTAGACAATGCGAGAAAATACAGTGATGAGTTTATAGCTGTCTACATTGGAAAAACAGGTAACGAAGCTTATGTTCGAATTGAAGATAGAGGAATTGGAATCCCCAAAAATGAACTGGAGAAAGTGTTTGACCGCTTTTATCGGGTAGACAAAGCGAGAACGCGAAAGCAAGGCGGATCAGGTTTAGGATTATCTGTAGCAAAGGAAATTGCAGATGCAATACATGTACGGATTGAAATGGATAGTCTTGAAGGCAGAGGTACAACTGTGACTCTATTTTTACCGAGCAAATAACCTGCTTTCTCAGCAAGTTCTCATTTTTCAACGATATAATAAAGCCAACAAAATGTTGGATGAGGTGACACGATGAAAAATAAAAAATGGATATGGACCGCCGCAGCTACTCTCGTTTTAGCTCTGATTGTCATTGTCGGATTCCAATTATGGGCGCCATCATTATCAGCCCAATCGCTAACAGAAGATGAAGCAAACAAAGCGGCACTGGATAAATACCCTGGTGACATACTAAAGACAACTAAATCTGCAGGTGAATATCACGTTGAAATGCAGCTTGAAACAGGGGTCTATCATATTAGAATTGATGCAAAAAGTGGGGAGGTCAACTCTATAAAAAGGGGTGAAAAGCCCGAGGAGATCCCTAAAGAAACTCCTGAAAAAACAGCACCAAAGCAACTTACTCAGAAACAAGTCGAGGCGATAGTTTCCTCACAAGGTACGGTGAAATCAATTGATCTCGTGCAAGAAAACAACAACTCGTATTATAAAGCTGTTGTAAGTAAAAATAACGAAAACATAACATTAAAAGTAGATTCGTATTCAGGGGATATCATTAGCTCAACAAAAGAAAAACCACGTATCTTAACTGAAACCGAAGCAATAACGATTGCCGAAGAACATGTAAAAGGTACAGTAGATGAAGTTGACTTTTATGAACCACCTAATCAAACGCCATATTACCTAGTCGAAGTCGAAATAAATGAAGACCAAGAGGCCGTACTGCAAATTGACGCCTACACCCGCGAAATCAAAAACGTCTCCTGGGAGGACCATGAAGAGGACGAGGACGAAAGTGATGAGGAGGAATGAATTGTTTAATTGGGGACAGTCCCTAATCAATAGTGGGGGACTGTCCCCAACATAGTAAAACACAATGAACTTAAGGATTAAGATAGTAGGGGGACAGTCCCCACTATAAAAAGAGGGACTGTCCCCAAATAAATGAGAAAATCTAAAAACTTTCTCATCAAATTTTAATCTTTCTTTTTCCTTCCTCTAATCTTCGCTGTTTATAGTAGAGACTGTAAGACAAAACACTTAGGAGGAAAGAGAAGATGAAAAAGATCGTTACTATTACGTTAGCTGCAGCAATTGTGCTAGGTGGTTCAATAGCAATTAATCATGGATATGCACAAGAGGATAATCAGAAAAAGGCTGAGCAGACAAAGGAATTAATAGGAATTGAAAAAGCGAAAGCAGCCGCATTGAAAAAGGTAGATGGGCATGTCGAGAGCGTTGAATTAGATAGAGATTATAATGGTAAAACATACTATGAAGTGGATATTGATAAAGATAATAAAGAATTTGATATTGATGTAGATGCATATACAGCTGAAATTATTAAGGTTGATGAAAATCGCAATGACGATGACGACGATGATAATCGTGAGGTTCAAGCTTCAACATCAGCGACAGAATCAATGATTTCAGAAGATGAAGCAATTGCAATAGCAAAAAAGAACGTAACGGGTGAAGTTATTAAAATTGAATTAGACGAAGATGATGGTAGATACGAGTATGAAATGGAATTAAAGACAGCTAAGGGTGAAGCAGAAATCACAATTGATGCTCACAGTAAAAAGGTAGTAGAGTTGGAATTGGATAACGACGACGATGACGACGATGATGATGATTGATAGATAGTAGTATAAACCGGGCCTCCACGGATAAAATAGTGGGGGTCCTTTTAATGGATAAAAATTGAAATCTAAGCTATGATGAGGTAAGACGAATTGGTTAATTTTAGTAGGGGGGCTTAGGAAATGTCAAATTCTATAAAGTTTGATCTCCACACACACCATCATCGCTGTGGACATGCTATCGGTACAATTGAGGATTACGTAAAGCAAGCAATTGAATATGGATTAAATTTTATTGGGATCTCAGACCATTCTCCATATTTTTATAGTGAAGAAGATCATCTCTACCCAACAATTTCGATGGCTAAGAGTGAATTTGTCACATATATTAATGAGGTTCTTCATCTAAAAGAAAAATATCAAGATAAAATCCATGTGTTATTAGGAATGGAAAGTGACTTCTTTCCAGATCATATTGACGTCTATAAAGATCAATATATTTTACATCCATTCGACTACATAATTGGCTCCGTTCACTATGTTCAAGACCTTAATATTTTTAAAAAAGGTCGTTGGGATGGTTTAGCTAGTCAAGAGCAGATAAAATTGAAAGAAGAATACTATGACTTAATTCAAAAATCAGCAAAAAGCGGAGTGTTTCAAATCCTCGGTCATATTGATGCGATGAAAGGATTTTATCCAGCATTTTCAGATATTGAAACAGACGTGATTGAAAAAACACTAAAAATAATCGGACAAGAAGATATCGCAATCGAAATTAATACATCGGGGAAAACAAAGGATTGTGGAGGATGGTACCCAGCAGATGACATCTTAGAACGAGCACTTTTCCACAATGTGAAAGTAACATTTGGATCAGATTCCCATAAGCCAGAAAGAATTGGCGATGAATTTGAACTAGTTCAAAAAAGACTGAAAGAAATCGGCTTTACAGAGTGGGCTTATTTTGTACAAAAGAAAAGGATAATGACTTCACTTTAATAACTAGAAAAAAGAAGTAACAAACTTAGGGCTTATGGCAACTAAGTTTGTTACTTCTTTTTATTTGACTATAAATCTACATCATCATCTTTTCTTCTAATCTTTTTGAAGATTAATTTTGTGATAATCAAAAACACAGCTATTACTACATACACTAAAAACAATGCTATAAATCCCCAAAGCCCAATGATAGCATCAACAAACTCCATGTTTCCTCTATTGGTTATCGCCTGCTGAATTTCGATAGCAAAAACCAATACAAACATAAATGTTAAGGTATATAAAAAAGCGATAAGATGAATCCCAAATGGAAACTCTGATAACCATTTAGAAATAACATATACACAAGCAAAGGTGAAAATGCCGATAAACCCCATAATCCAAAAATGCATGTCTTTATCAGTCATTTGAAGTCCCAGTACGTCATTCAATATAAGAATCAATATGTCATGGATGTTGTTTACAACCTCAACAAGAAACTTAATTCCTTCTCCCATTAACTCTTTCACTCGCTTCTAAAGTTTAATCTGAACCTCTATTATACCAACAATTGATAAGGATTTGCTGTTTTTCCTTAAATTGTTATTTGGTAACTGGTGAAAAAGTGGGGACAGTCCCCGACTAAGTTAGCGCGATAAAGCGGGGACAGTCCCCGACTAAGTTAGCGCGATAAAGTGGGGACAGTCCCCGACTAAGTTAATGCGATAAAGTGGGGACAGCCCCCACTAAGTTAGCGCGATAAAGCGGGGACAGTCCCCCACTAAGTTAACGCGATAAAGTGGGGACAGTCCCCAAAAACAAAGTCTCCCAATCAAAATAAAAGCAAAAGAATATTCGTCCACACCCCATCATAGTCTGTTAGTAGACAGGCAGCGAGGTGTGAACATGAGAAGACGAAATTCAAGTAAGCTTCCTATTTTGATAGTAGTTGTAGCAGTGATTTTGTTCGTGATTTTCATTATTAGGGTTTTATCAGGTGTTGGAGAACGGGATCCAAAGGATATAGTTGAAGCTTTTTATCATTATGAGCAAGAAGGTGACTTCGGAAGTGCGTGGGAGCATTTCCACCCTGTGATGCAGGAGCGGTTTTCAAAAAATGCATACGTGACAGAGCGTTCACATATTAATATGAGCCACTACGGTGTTGAGACCTTCTCATTTGAGCTCGGAGATGAAGAGGAAGTGAAAAACTGGAAGATGGCCAAGGACGCAGAGAAGTTCTCGAATGCCTATCGTGTAGAGGTCGAGCAGACGTTTAAAAGTAAGTTTGGAACATTTAGAGTCATTCAGGATATTTATGTTGTGAAAGATGAGGAAGAGTGGAAAGTTGTGTGGGCATTTGATTAGGGGGACAGTCCCCAAAATAGAGTAAGGACAGCTCAATAGTCAGCAAAAAGATAATGTGGGGACAGTCCCCGAATTACACCAAACAACTCAAAAGTCAGCAAAAGGAGTAATGCGGGGGACTGTCCCCAGCATTACTCCTTTTCCACTTACATTCCATTAAACAAAAAGAACATACCAACTGAGAATAATATGATCACAAGTAAAAGAAGTAAAATGGAAATAACTAAGATAATCCATCCGGCCACTTTTCGGCCTGTGACTATTAAGTATATCCCAAGTACGATTGGTCCGAATACGAACCCTAAGATTCCCCATAGCCATGGATTACGATCATGCTTTGGTGCATCAATTGCCAAAAAGATTGCAATAGCAATGGAAATTATAAATCCAAATGAAAATTCCATAATAAATCCCTCCTCAAACAATTATCCTTAAAGGATATGGTGTTCAATCCTTTTTATTCGTATACCGAATAAAAAGTTACCATAGCCTTAATTACAGTATATGAGCCCTCATATATTGAATATTTCATTATCTACATAGAAAATTTAATTTTCACCAAGGTAAAATTAAAATCCCGCTTGTTAAAATTAGGTAAAAATCCCATAAAATAATATTTTTTACCTACTACTAAAGGTATAATGATATTTGTATAAATAACCTAAATTCGATTAAGTCAAACCCCTTTATTCCTACATCTTTGTTTTCAAACACATTAAATCCGTGAATCTACTATGTTATTCGGAGGTGTTTATCCAAGTCATCAGTTCTAAGTGAAATGTGATCTATAATACATAAGTCACTAATCTAAAAATAAAAATGTAAAAGAGGTGCAACGATGAAAGTTGTAAAAGATGAATATCTTATTTCAAGGGAAACACAATTAATCCACTCCGTTTACGATGAGTGCGGAAATGAAAACACCATAGTCCTCGAGCAATATCGCAAGCTAAGAGTGTTGAAGTCAGTTAAGCAATTATTAGAAGACAATTGTGAATTTCATGGTTGCACTCTCGAAGGAAAGTTTGGAGCTGCTAGGACCGTATTAAAGGGGAAAAGAATGTTGCCACTATGTTTATCCGCAACATTTCGGATTTGTTTGTTCCCGACACATTCAGCAGAAAAATCAGAATGTATGTGGATTTCAGTCAATCACATTCGAGAAATTATTCCTTATAAGGATCGAGCAATTATTGTATTTGAGAACTATGATAAAGTGGTTGTTCCAGTTAGCTATGATGTGTTAACAATGAAAAAAGCATTTGCTTCAGATCTCCTAAATACGTATATTAACAATCATGATAAGCTGGAGAATACATTAAATCTTGACAGGGCATCAAATCCATTATTAGGTATAGATCGATTACCATCATAAATCAGTATAAAAAATGTCAGCCCGTTATGGACTGACATTTTTGTGTTAATTAGTACTTGCTGTATTTGTAGTAATCTCTAAATGCTCTTTTAACTGATTCGATAAGGCTAAACGCTCTTCCTCTGGAACGATATAATAGTAAATACCGTCAATTTTATCCCCTGTACCTTTTACTTGAAACTGTTCAAGGTTTGCACTAGCCGCTTTGTAGTTAGCTTGAATTTCCCACATTTCATCAAATGTTAGGTTTGTTTTTACATTGTCACGTACTACTCCAAACATATCACCAAACTTTGTGATTGATGATACATTTGCACCTTTTTTAATAACTGCTTCAATTACTTGACGCTGACGGTCTTGACGACCGAAGTCACCACGTGGATCTTCATAACGCATTCTTGTATAGGCTAATGCTTTTTTACCATCTAAAGAAGTAGTACCTTTTGTGAAATGGTAACCTTCGTAAGTGAAATCAAGTGTGTTATTAACTTCTACACCACCCACAGCATCAACCGTATCCTTAAAACTCTCCATGTTAATTTTCACAAAGTAATCAACAGGGACATCGAGAAAGTGCTCAACTGTGTTGATTGCCATTTCTGTTCCACCAAAAGCATACGCATGGTTGATTTTATCCTGTTTCCCTTTACCAACAATCTCAGTTCTTGTATCACGCGGAATACTTACCATTTGCGTTGTATTCGTATTAGGATTTACAGTCATTAAGATTAAGGAGTCAGAACGACCTGCATCACCTTCACGCTCATCAACACCCATTAATAGAATTGAAATTGGGTCCTTTTCAGTAAATTCAACTTCTTCCGTTCTCTTTTCAGACTTTTCTCTGTCAATATCCTCATGAATACTAGCAACTGTATCTGCGGCAGATTTATAAAGGTAAAATGCATAACCACCTGTACCTAAAACAAGCACACCGATAATACTAAGAATTATCCATAGTAACTTCTTCTTTTTCTTTTTTGTTTCACGCATATATAGTTCATCCTTTTTTATTTTATTTAATTAATTAGTCTATAAAGATTATAGTTCTCTCCTACTTTTATCACAATCTTTTTTTGTAAAAAAATGTTTCCAGTTATAAGACGATAGGTAATAAAAAAAGTTTCATAATTTTGTAGAAATTTGTCTAATAATTCTTATATGCAGAATCTTAAATAAAAATTATAATGAATCCTGACAATATATAGAAAGTTATAGGAGGAAAGACGAACTTGACTAAACGTTTCGTTTCATTATCACTCGTTGTTACATTACTTTTTACTCTCATTACCCCATTCTTATCAACTGCAGTTGCTGCTAATGAAAGCATGACAATTTTACCAGCAGAAAATATTGAGAGTGGAATTAAGCTTCAATGGAGTACAATTTCTTCATCTCATTCAGAAGAAAGCTTTACTTTATTGAAAAATACAGAAGAGACTCATTTGTCTTCTGTAGAAGTCATTGAGTCATCAGAAGATCAAGATGGGAATCTCCATAGAACCTATCAGTTCGTTGATCAACAAGTGGTAGTAGGTGAAACGTATAAATATACTGTGCAAAAAACTGGTGATACAAAGCTTCAAACACAACCAATTGAAGTTACTTATGAACTAGTTAAGGAAGCATTAGCTCCATTCGAAATGAACACGACAAGTGTAACAGACCACTCAATCAAGGTTTCATGGTCAGAGTTCCTAGAAGCTGATCGTTATCAAGTTGTTGTTGACGGCAAGATTATTGAGGAAGTCAACCAAGCTGGTTCTTATGAGCTAAAGGATCTTCAAAGTGGGACAAGCTATTCCGTTAGCATTAGAGCAATTGGTGATGGTGCTATTTTAAAAGAAGCATCGAAAAATATTATCACTGCACAAAAGCAAGAAGAAGAAAGTGTAGATACTACTAGTGTAACTGAAAGCAAAGAAAAGGTAAGTATAACAGCTACTGAACCTACAGGTGAGCTTGTCACAGTACCTGATTCTGCTTTAAAGCGTGAAATTAAAGCAGCTCTACAATTGAAACGTGATGAAATTTATGTATCAGATATGGAAAGCTTAACGACGTTAGATGCATCTTACAGTGGAATTAAAGATGTGACAGGATTAGAAAAGGCGATAAATTTAACAAAGCTTGAATTGGCGGGAAATGATATCAAGGGTGCCGCTGCATTACAAGGATTAACAAAGCTTAACTACCTTGATCTTACTTCTTTCCAAGGAGAAAACATTGAATTTTTAACATCTTTAACAAACTTAAAAACTCTTATACTCGCAGAATCATTGGTAAATAATGTAGCACCAATCGCAATGCTTGCTAGCCTAGAAACGTTAGATATTAGCTACATAGAGGTTGCAACAATATTACCGCTGCAGCAGCTAACCAATTTATCTACATTAACAATTTACGGTGAGCTTTATTTTACTCTAATTGATGAGGTACAATCACTTGAGCGCGAAGGTCTAACGATTGACCACGATGATTCATATAAGATGTACATCACATCAATAAAGGCGAATGAAGAGAGAGCGATCATTAGCTGGGAATATGATGATGAGGAATCAATAGCTTATTATGAGGTAAAAGTTGCTGATAAGGTAACAATGGTAGACCCTGATGAAGTTGGGAACCAAATAACAGTTGAGACACTTCAGCAAAATACAGAATACTCAGTAGAGATTTTTGCTTATAACAACAAGGATGAGCAAATCGGAAAAGCTGTTTCTACGTTTAAAACTCTTTCAGCTCCTGTAGGAGAAAAAGCTGTATTTAAGGATGCACAACTAGAGAAAGCAATAAAAGCTGAATTTGGTTTAGAACGTGATATTTTTATTAGTGACTTAAAAGGACTAGAAGAACTATATCTCGACAGTAAAAGAATTAAAGATTTATCAGGTATTGAAGCAGCAACTAATCTCAGAAGCTTAAGCTTGTCTGGAAACAGAATATCTGATTTAACACCACTCGCTTCATTAAAAAACCTAAGAGATCTATATGTAGATGGAAATCCGCTTGTGAATTTCACTGCATTAAAAGGGCTAACGAATTTAGAAAGTTTACACTTAGGTGAAACGGGAATAAAGGATCTGTCTATTTTAGCAGATTTGCAAAACTTAACTGATCTTTCTCTCAATGGAAACAATTTAGAGAGCATTGAAACACTGCCAGCACTTGAAGGTCTTAGCTACTTATCGCTTTACGAAAATGATTTAAAAGATCTTAAAGGAATTGAAAAATTAACACAGCTGGAATATATCGATGTGGATGATAACCCAATTAGCTCACTCGCTGATATTCAGCAGCTGACAAAGCTAGAGAGTATTAATTTAAGTTATACAAGCATTGAAAAGATTGATGAATTGCTGAAATTTGAGCAGCTTCAATATGTAACTTTATATGGAACAGAACAACTCGATTTATCAGAAGGGTCAGCCGCTCAGCAGGTAATTGAGGAGCTTATCGCAAATGGCGTAATGGTTGATTATGAAGGTGCTGAAGGGGAAGAGTGGCTTGAAGCCTATATTAATACAGTTACAGAAGATTCACTTTCTCTTTATTGGGATTATTACGGTGAACAAGAAATTAAAATGTATGAGGTATACGTCAATGGTGAACTTCACAGCGAGTTACCAGGTGAAGAAAACTTCTTAGAAATAGATGGTCTTAAACCAGCTACTGTGTATGACTTAGAGGTTAAGGCATATAACGGTGATGGAGATCTTGTTCTTAGTTCGAATATCTCTGAAATGACATGGTCTGAGCCAACAGGTGAAACCGTACCATTTAAGGATAACAATTTACAAGAGCTTATTAAAGAACAGCTTGGACTTGATCGTGATTTAAGAGTAAGTGACTTAGAGAAGCTAACCTCGTTATCTTTAATTGAGTCAGATATTAAGGATCTCTCTGGCTTAGAGTTTGCAAGCAACCTATATGATTTTTATGTATTTGGAAATGCATATACTCTAGACTTATCACCGCTTAAGAATTTATCAGAGCTAAGCTATGTTCATATTGAAGATGCGGATTTAAAGAATTATTCAATTTTAAAGGATTTAAAAAAGGTAAGTTCTTTAGCTATCGTCAATAGTAATCTATCTGATATCTCCTTTTTAAGTGGAATGACTAATCTGCAAGATCTGACATTAATAAATAATAGTATACAAGATATTTCCGCTTTATCAGGATTAAGAAAACTTAACTTTATTAGTCTTGCAAATAATAAAATAGAGGATCTATCGCCACTATCAGGATTGAAGGAAAATCTTAATTATTTCGATGTAAGTGGAAACCTAATTAAGGATCTTTCAAGCCTTGCAGAGTTAGAAAACCTATATTATTTAATTTTAGATGAAACGAAAATTTCAGCTTTAACACCTTTACTTGAATTGCCAAGCCTAGAATATGTTTCGTTATACAATATTGCAACACTTGATGTAAATGATAAGGATAATGCCCAAGTAATTGCAGCTCTAAAGGATTGGGGCGTTCAAGTAAATCTTGACGTAGATAATAGTCCTGAGCTAAATATCGATGAAGTAACTGAAGACTCTATTTCAATTTCATGGGATCCAATGCTACCAAAAGGTACAGGCACTTACAACGTTTCTCTATATTCAGATGACGGAGAACTTGTTGAGGACGTAGAGCTTCATAGTAATGAAACTAGCTATCAATTTTTGAAACTCTCACCAAATACTAATTATTACATTGAGATTAATGTTGAAGAAGATGAGTATTATGGCTTTTTATCTGCAGATGTGACAACCTTACCTATAGAAGGATCAGTTAAGGATGTTAGTCTGTATGTGTACAAAACAGTCGATCTTCCTGAGGTTGATGCGACATTTGACCTTTACGGAATCGATGAAGAAACAGAGAATATTTATTACTTTGGTTGGTCTGATGAACAAGGAAGATTAATTGACGTTTCAACAGATGAAGAAATGGATATAGTAGAGCTCCCTGTTGGAAATTACGAAATAACGTTTGTGACAGCGGATGGAGAAGAAGTAACCTTCCAGTTTGAAATAAACGGAACGGAAGATTACCTAGTAGATCCAATTCTCTTTCTGTTAGAAGATAGTGACGATAATCCAGTAACAACACCTGGTGATGGTCAAGATGGGGGAGTGGATCCTCAAAAGCCAACTCCTGACGGTGAAAATCCAGCTAATGGAAATAATTCATCTATTGGGGAAAAACCAGTAGATTCGAAAAACATCATTACTGAACCTGTTAAAGTTGAAAATAAGAATCAGCTTCCTAAAACAGCTACTATAGTGTATAACCTTTTAGCAGTGGGACTCATTGTCCTAGCTTTAGGAGGAGTAATACTTTTTATTCAGAAAAGAAAACGCGTAACTAATATGTAAATGAGAAAGAAGGGAACCGAGTGGTTTCCTTCTTTTTTGAGTCTTTTTCTTATTTATGTCTATAAAAGCTTAAAAAAAGTAATTTTATGCCGAAATAATAATAGAAGTCACTATATAAGATTAGAGAAGGAGTTTAATCTAACGATGGTAGGCACAGAGTTATCACAGCATGAACAACGATTTTCTATTGATGAATGCACAACTCAATTTAATCGAGAATCAAAAAAACAAAAGCATGATCAAGAGCTAAAGCTTATTCAAAAATTACAAATGATTTCCTATCATTGAAAAATAGAAAATCCATTTCTTGTTATTTAGGAAATTTAAAATTCTTGTACTGTGGTTAAGCACTAGGCATCCAGCGCCTAGCCCCTTTAGAGTCTAGCTAATTTAGAATTGAAGGCAAAGGACGCCTTCTATTCTAAATCATCTTATGCTTGTCGGTGCTGTTCAAGACGCTTGCACTTTTGTTATTATGGAAATTATTGTAGAATCAATGTTTTTGTGTATAATTTTAGATAGAAATATGTCGAAAATTGGGGGATAGCATTGTGAAAAAGCTTTTAGTTTTTCTAACACTAATTTTGTGCGTGGCAGTAATTATTTTTGGTAATCTCCATTGGAATAATAAAATTTCCGCACAGGGTGAGAAAGTGACAAGCACTAGTAAGTCAGTACCTTTACAGGAAGAGCCTGAAATTGAGATAGATGTTGAAAAGTATTCTAGTAATCTACCTAAAAATCTCCAAGATAAAGTAAGTAATGCTACAAGTACTGGTAAACAGCTAAAGCTTGTGATTTTTGGAACCTCTGATGCAAAAGGGGCGTGGTCAGAACAATTTAGCAAGGAATTAAAGACTACATATGGTGAGAATGTATTCGAAGTAACCATACTTTCAACAGGTGACAAAACAACTCGTGATGTCATAAAGGACCAATCCTATGAGGGAATTAACGAATTGAACCCTGATATTCTATTATTTGAACCATCGATGCTAAAAGATAATGGACATATTGGAATTGAAAATACTTTGGATAATATTCAAAAAATGGTTGATTCGTGGCTAGAGGCAAATAAAGATATGACACTTATGATTCAGCCTCCAAATCCTCTATATGCTGCAACCTACTATCCAATTGAGGTATCACAATTAATGGCTTATGCGGAAGAAAATGAAATGATTTATTTAAATCATTGGGAGAATTGGCCTGATTTAGATGATGTTGAAATGAAGGATTATTTAACAGATTCGAAAGCGAATGAAAGTGGAAATAAAGTTTGGGCGGAATATTTATTGAATTATTTTGTTGCGAAGTAATTATTGAACTGAAACTTTAATGCTAAACTACAAAATGCATCGAAAGAATTAATCTTTCGATGCATTTTGTAGTTTTCGTATTTATTTTAAGATGCTAGCGTTAAATTTCCATACAAAGCCTATTCTTCCTAAGAAGTCAATTTTATACCAGTTTCCTGTTTCTTCTAGGATTGGATAAACAACTCCTTTATTTATCTTTCCAAAAGTTATCTGTTTTCCTGTAATATTTTGTTTCACATATAAATCTGATATGGCTGTTACTTTTATTGAACTACTTGTGGAACCATTATTTAATGAAGGCACTGAGACATTTGTAAGATATCTTGTTTCATCCTTTTTTATATATCCCACTGTATTACCTATCTTCACCTTATACCAGTTTACAAATTGGTCATCTATTATTGGATATACTTCATCCTTGTAGAGGGTACCAATTGTAGCATTTCCGGTCATATGCTTGTAGACAACTATATTATTCTTGGGTGAGAAATAACCTTCATCCAATGATGTATTTGCTTTCCACACATAGCCTATTCGACCTGAAAAGTCAATTTGATACCAATTTTCAGATTCACTAATAATAGGATATGATATTCCTTTCTGAATCTTACCAATCGTAATTTGATTTCCTTCTGTATTCGCCTTTACATATAAAACATTTTTCGCCGTAAATGACTTTGAGAGTGCTTTACTATTAGTTAACTTATTACGATCTATTGTGGAAACGCCTTTTGTATTTGCCTTTTTGATATACCCATAGGTGCTACCTAGTTTCACTTTATACCAATTAATAAATTCATCTTCTATAATTGGAAATATTTCTCCCTTATATAGAGTACCGATTGTAGCATTTCCGGTCATATGCTTATAAACTGGAATGCTTTTTGTTGGAGAAAAATAATTATACTGTTTTTCTGTATTTTCCTCCTTATCATCTGTCATTCCCTTTGTGAACTCTGAAATCGTTTTGTTTAAGCTTCCTTTTTCACTAATAATGATATGTGGGTTTAATTTAGGATCTAATTGTTTCATTATTTTAACTAAGCTGTCCTTATAAATTGCCACACATCCTAATGTATATTGCGTCTTAGAAGTCCTTGTATGAAGAAATATTGCACTTCCTTTCCCTTTAAGGATAGGAGAAGTATTGTAATCAATGACCACTGCGTGGGAATACAAGGAATGTGTTAATTTTTCATAAGAATTCCATCTTTTATCAGCGTTTCCTTTGTAATACATCATTTTATTATAGTCGTTAGATTTTACATCATCTATCCAATAATAATATTTGTTGGTTTTTGTATAAGGCAGTTTTAAACCTGAAGGCTTTGTTGCTGTACCGAAAGAAGTAGAGAGATTGTAGACACCTTTTGGCGTTTTCCCGTCTCCTTCCTTCTTATTTGTGGTTATTCCGTTTTTTCCCACTACACCACTCATTTTAGAATATACTCTTACCCATTTGCCGTTTTTCTTATTATAGAAAGAGACTTCTGCGTTCCTAGAACTTGTTTTATCCGTTGTAGCAATAATTACCTGACTTATACCGCCTTTAAGTTGATTTAACTGACTTTCAACTGAAGGTGTTGCTGCACTTGTTTGAATTGATATGAATGGGGAAATTGCAATAATCAATGTTAATAGGAAAATAAGCATTGCTCTTCTCATTATTATCTTTCTCCTCGCTTAGTCTTTTCTTAAAATTATAGTGCTTTCTTAGTGATTAGAAAAGAAAATCCTTTAGAAAGAGTATTCGTACAATATAACTCTAGGTACAAAGACTTGTTTAATAGTTAGCAATTATACTTGAAATAAAATGTTTTTTAGGAGTTATTTTTTCACTTGGAGAGTTTGTAGGTACAGGGAGATGAGGTTGATAAAGGCAAAAGTATTTCGTCTTATTAAAGTTATTGCTGTTTTTTAAATTGATGGAAATAGAATACTGTTTGGGAAGACGAATGGTTAGCCCTTCCGATAGAAAGGGCTTTTTTTAAAACATTTTAGACCATGTTATTGGACCTACAATACCATCTACGCTAAGACTATTATTCTTTTGATACTTTATTACAGATGCCTCTGTCTTGGGTCCAAAAATTCCGTCTACAGTTACACCAACAATCTGTTGGATTCTTTCTACGTTCTTACCTCTTGATCCCTTTTTTACTAAGTCACCAGGATAAGCAACATTATTATTCTCAATAGTAATATCTAACTTTTTTAATGTTACAGGACCTACGATACCATCAACAAGAATACCTTGTTGTTTTTGAAAGGCACGTACTGCTTTCTCTGTCTCTTCTCCAAACACACCATCATTTCCATAACGATCTAAACTAAAACCCTTTGACATAAGTTGAGATTGAATATTCTTAACTTTTTCTCCACGGTCTCCAAAATCTATAAACTTACTATTACTCTTTCTAACTTTATATCCATTATCCTTTAAATAACCTGAGTCGTCTTTAAAATATTCAGCTACTTTTCCTTTTCTATCTAAGTAACGGATATATACACTTTCTAGAATATCATTATCAAACGTAATAGAAACATGGTATTTGAGCTTACCATTCTTTATTCCATCCACATCAACTGCATCATTGTTTGGATTATCAAATTCATAACCTCCAACTTTACCAATTATATAAGTCCATGATTCATGACTATTCAAATGGTTAACTCCTTTTGTGTACTCATTACCTAATGTTTGTTTAACTTGTGATTTCGACATACCAGCACCTAAGTTTTTCTTCAAGTATTCTAGATCAATATTTGCATTTACTTGCGCACTAGATGTTGCCGCATGAGTTAATGATGGATCAAAATTTAATGCGAACAATGGAGTTGCTAGTAATGTTGAAATAATTATTTTCTTATACATAAAGATGCCCCCTTATTTGTATTCCCTTATATAAGACGTATAAGAAGGGGAAAAGTTTCAAAAATATTACAAATATTACAAATTAATCTGGGGACTTTTCCTGAACCTTACAAAACAAAAGAGCCACCGAATGGCAGCTCAAAAATAAACTATGTGGCTTTTTTTGCCTAATTGTTAATTAGTTATTCCAGACCAGTCACCTATGGATTTTTTCAATCACAAAAAACCTTTACTACTGCCTTTTTAATATATCGAGGTTCGTGAACACAAAGCGTTGGCATATGTGCATCTTCAGGTGAAAAAATAGTAAAGTATCCTTGTTTCACCAAGAATAAGTCACCATTACCTTCAAGAAACATTAGATCTTTTTCTTTATGTTGTTCAACTACTTCCATTGCCTCAATATTTGCATAACCCATTCTTTCCTCGCCATTTATCATAAATTGAATATCGGTATATTTATGATGAGATTCCCAACGTCCTTGTTCAACGTCTATTGTCTCGTACTCCTGAATCATAACAAAAATATTATCTTCTTCAATTTCGTATTTACCAGGAGTTAATGAATTCAAGTCGTTATCAATAAGAAATTGTAGTCCTTTTTTTATACGAGGATGCAGTCCATAATATATTTCAGCATTTGAAAGTTTGTCGATAATCAATGTTATCCCCCATTAATTCATAATAAAATCAATTATTAATTATAAGGTATATAAAATATGATTACCATTTTATTAGGAAGTTTATGTTGGGATTATCTCCAAATGAGACATAATAAAAAGTAATCTAGGCAAAATCTTATTTATTTGGATCGTAATTATAATTTATTTCCAATCATCTCATTCCTTTGAAGTACTTCTTCCTACCCAGTTGTGGTTATCGTAAGAAGATAGACTATTATTAAGAAAATATCCTTGTTAAATTAATTTTCTTAATTGTTAGGGGAAGACTATCATTACTTGATTCCCTTTACAGTTAGGATAATATTAAGTAAAATTATCCTTGGAAATTTCGCTCGAATTGATCATACTAAATAGGTCTTATCTGCTTGTTTAATGGAGAAAATGAATATTTTGTTTTGTAAGCAGTCTTTAATTTGCTATATTTAATAGGTAATAGAGAAATGTCCTTAAGTTTTTATAAAAAATGAGAAAATTGTATGGAGGTAATCCTTATGTCAAAAGAAGTTATATTAAATGATATAAAATTTGGTGGGAAAAACCCATTTGTATTAATTGCAGGCCCTTGTATGATTGAAGATGAATCACTTGTCTTATCTACAGCAGAAAAAGTAAAAGAGTTAACAACAAAGCTTGGTATTCCGTATGTATTTAAAGCTTCATTCGATAAAGCGAACCGTTCTTCAATACATTCCCATCGTGGACCAGGTCTTGAAAAAGGGCTAGAAATTCTAGCTAAAGTAAAGGAACAATTTGATTTACCAGTTACATCTGATATTCATGAGCCAGGACAAGCAGCAGTAGCAGCTGAAGTTCTAGATATCCTACAAATTCCAGCTTTCTTATGTAGACAAACAGATTTATTAGTAGCTGCAGGAAAAACTGGAAAGATCGTCAATGTGAAAAAAGGTCAATTTTTAGCACCTTGGGATATGAAAAATGTTGTAACGAAATTACGTGAAACAGGTAATGATAATATTCTTTTAACTGAAAGAGGTTCAACATTTGGTTATAACAATTTAGTGGTAGATTACCGTTCACTTATTACGATGCGTGAACTTGGTGTTCCAGTTGTTTTTGATGCTACACATAGTGTTCAAATTCCAGGTGGTAATGGTACAACTACTGGAGGAAAACGTGAATATGTTCCTTATCTATCTCGTGCAGCTGTTGCTGTTGGTGTAGATTCAGTCTTTATGGAAGTTCACCCTAACCCAGATGAGGCGTTATCTGATGGACCAAATACTGTTAAATTAGAAGAACTAGAAAATATACTTAAGCAAATCAAAGAAATTGACAATATCATGAAGCTTTAATTTTATTAGGAGGTATGAAGATGGCAAGTAGCAAAATTTCTACAAGTTATCTTTCAAGTTTTAATGATGTATTAGAGCAAGAAGCTGCTGCAATATTAGCTTTAAAAGAAGTACTAGAGGAAGAAACAATCAATCGTACAATCGAGATGATCCTTGCTTGTAAAGGAAGAGTTGTCATTACTGGTGTAGGAAAGTCAGGTATTATCGGTAGAAAAATGAATGCAACCTTGGCTAGCACTGGTACGCCATCTCTTTTTCTCCATCCAGCGGAAGGATTACATGGAGATTTAGGCATGGTAACAAAGCATGACATCGTGATTGCTATTTCAAATAGCGGTGAATCTGATGAGGTGCTTAGACTAATTCCTTCTATCAAGAAAATTGGCGCTAAGATGATTGCAATTTCTAAAAACACAAAATCTACTTTAGCAATAAAATCAGATTTAGTTCTTAGTATTGGAAATGTAACTGAGGCTTGTCCGCTCGGTCTTGCTCCAACAACTAGTACGACAGTAACCTTAGCACTAGGGGATGCACTTGCGATCGCTTTATTAAAGGCAAGAGATTTTAAGCCAGAGGATTTCGCAGTGTACCACCCAAGTGGTGCATTAGGGAGAAAGCTATTATTAACGGTGCATGATGTTGTTAGGTCTACAAATAAAAACCCAATTGTTCAGGGTGATGCTACGATTAAAGAGGCGCTATTCCTAATGACAGCTCAAGGAATGGGCGCAACAAGTGTTGTTGATACAGAGGATAAATTAGTGGGAATCTTAACAGATGGTGATATTAGAAGAGCATTTGCTCTATCAGATAATCTCTTATTATCAAATGTTGATGAGCTTTGTAATCGAAATCCGATTGTTATTACCGCTGATTTACTTGCAGTTGATGCACTTAAAATAATGGAAGAGCGTAAAATTAATGTCCTTCCTGTAGCTGATTCAAATCATCGTCCAATTGGGATGATTCACATTCATGATTTAATGAATTTAGGAATATAGGGTGCTTATATGAATATTAAATTGATCGTTTTTGATGTTGACGGTGTATTAACAGATGGAAAGCTTTATATTGGCTCAGATCGCGAAGAATATAAAGCCTTTCATACGCAAGATGGGATGGGCATTAGTCTAGCACATTATGCTGGGATTAAAACAGCAATCATTACCGGAAGAACGTCTGAGTCTGTTCTAAAAAGAGCGGAAGAATTAAAAATAGATTATGTTCATCAAGGTATCCATGAAAAGCTTGAAGTCATGGAGCAAATTATGAATGACTTAAATATAACCTTGGAAGAAGTTTGTTATGTCGGAGATGATATTAATGACCTTCCAATCCTACAAGTTGTGGGATTTTCCGCGGCACCACATGATGCAGTGCCAATTGTAAAACAGCATGTTCAGTACATCTCGACTGAAACGGGTGGAAATGGAGCAGTACGCGAGATTATCGACCATATTCTTAATCAAACGGTTGATTACAATGCTCTATTACAGGATTATTTAAAAGGTAAATTTAAGATTACCCAATAATTTTAAAAGTGATTCAGTCATATTTAGTGGATTAAAATAGAACCTTAGCCCAATTTATACTATTGGGCTAAGGTTTTTTAGTGCGCCCAGCATGGGTGCAGTCTATAGGGTGAAAGTCCCGAACTGTGAAGGCAGAAGTAGCAGTAGCTTAACGCAAGGGTGTCTGTGGTGACGCAGAATCTGAAGGAAGCGAGCGGCAAACCTCCGGTCTGAGGAATACGAACTTCATATAAGGCTAGATACCATTGGATGAGTTTGCTTAACAAAACAAAGTCCTTTCTGCCGAAGGTGGTATAGAGTAAATGAAGCAGATAGATGGAGTGAAAGACTGTACTCTTACCTGGGGAGGTCTGACTGATAAGCCAAGCACTCTTGGCAACCTATCTAGTGATAGATAGCTGAACAGTCAGAAGTCAGCAGAGGTCATAGTACCTTTCAAACTCGAGAATGAAAGGGAAGGACTGAACAAGTTAGGAAGGATGAGAACTAGGCGTTCATAAGTAGTGTAGAAACAGACAATCTCTTACGAGACTTACTTGAAGGAAGAAGTGGTGAATACACAGGGGACTTCAAGAGGGTGGAGCTACTAATGGCACAAATAGAACATCTCATTCACGTAGAGAGGATATATCTTAATGTTAATGGAACGAATTCTATCACGAGAAAACTTACTGAACGCTCTTAAACGAGTGGAACGTAACGGAGGTAGTCACGGTGTAGACAAGATGTCGACCCAAAACCTGCGTTCGTATATTGTCGAGCACTGGGACGAATTGAGAAAGTCTCTCCAACAGGGAACCTATGAACCTCAACCCGTTCGTCGTGTCGAAATCCCGAAACCAAACGGCGGAGTTAGATTACTAGGAATCCCAACCGTGATAGACCGTTTCATTCAACAAGCGATTACTCAAACATTAACCCCAATTTATGACCCAACATTTTCTGAAAACAGTTATGGGTTTCGTCCACAAAGACGAGGGCATGACGCTGTACGGAAAGCGAAAGGATACATCGAAGATGGTTATAGGTGGGTAGTCGACATAGACTTAGAGAAATTCTTCGATAAAGTGAACCATGACAAACTCATGGGGCTACTGTCAAAGCGTATTGACGATAAAGTTCTACTAAATCTTGTTCGAAAATATCTCAATGTCGGGATTATGATGGGTGGCGTGGTCTCACAAAATACAGAGGGAACTCCACAAGGAGGTCCGCTAAGTCCACTACTTTCAAATATCATCCTAGATTTGTTAGATAAAGTATTAGAGAATAGAGGGCATAAATTCGTGAGGTATGCGGATGATTGTAATATTTACGTGAAATCTAAGAAAGCTGGCTTACGAACAATGGCGGGTGTAACGTCTTTCATTGAAAAGAAGCTTAGTTTAAAGGTAAATCGTGAGAAATCAGCCGTAGAACGACCATGGAACCGAAAATTCTTAGGCTTTAGTTTTACTAACAGAAAAGAGCCGAAAATACGTATATCCAAACAAAGCATCAAGAGATTTAAACAGAAGGTTAGGGAAATAACGTCAAGAAAATCACCGATACCAATGGATGTAAGAATAAAGAAATTAAATCAGTATTTAGTGGGTTGGTGTGGGTATTACGCATTGGCAGATACTCCAAGTATCTTTAAAGGTTTGGAAAGTTGGATTCGAAGAAGACTGAGATTGTGTTACTGGAAACAGTGGAAACTTCCTAAAACAAGGATAAGGAAACTTATAGGACTAGGAATTGATAAACACAAAGCATATGAATGGGGAAATAGCAGAAAGGGCTACTGGCGAATAACCAGTAGTCCAATCCTTCACCGTGCCCTCAATAACTCTTTCTGGAGAAAAGAGGGTCTCAAAAGTCTATCTGAACGATACGAAACTTTACGTCACACTTAATTTGAACCGCCGTATACCGAACGGTACGTACGGTGGTGTGAGAGGTCGGGGGTTAGTCACCCCCTCCTACTCGATTGTTACCTTGGTAATTGTAAAAAATGAGTATAGTACATTTATCTTCCTCCTAATTAGTTAATTCGTTCACTTTTTTCATTTATTAACAAAAACATTAAATATTTAGTTATGATAGATATTAATAGTAAAATGGTTTTCTTAAAATATTTATTTTTAACCCGAATTCAGCTTCTTTTTAAAAAAGTAAATAAAAGTAATGCAAAAGTGAGGGAATAGGATGAAGTCAGTTTTAAATATACCAGTGTTTGTTATGTGTTTTTTAGCTTTTTTTATTGGTTTTCATTTATTAGTATTATCTGTAAACGCTGAAACGGATTTATCAAAACAGGAGTTGCTAAAAAGTGAAAATGCTAGTAAAGAAGAAAAGGAATCAAAATTACTAGTTTCGTATAAAAAAGGTGCGAATTTAGAGAAGAGTATAAATAAAGCACTCCTGAAGAATAAAAAGACCTTTAAAAATTTGAATATAGATGTGATAACCTTAGATAATCGTAAGGATAAAGATAAATTAATCGAGGAACTTAAAAGAAATAAAGCTATACAAAATATTGAAGAAAACAACACTCGTCAATTATTTTCTCTTCCAAATGACCCCTATTATAAACAACAAGGCTATATAGAAAAGCTAGAATTACCTTATACATGGGATATCATGGACGCTCAACCTACTAATGAGGTAGTAGTTGCAGTTTTGGACACGGGTTTAGATACTAAGCATGAGGATTTACAAGGAATTGTAGCTCCTGGGGGCTATAATTTTATAAACAACAGTTCTAACATTTATGATTTAAACGGGCATGGAACAGCAGTAAGTGGGGTAATTGCTGCTAATACAAACAATGGAAAAGGAATTAGCGGTGTAATTGGAAATGCTAATGTGAAAATTCTCCCTTTGCAGATTGCTCATTCTGATGGTGTAATTTATCAGGAGGACGTTTTAAAGGCAATAGACTATGCGATTGAAAAAAATGTAGATATTATGAATATGAGTTTTGGAGGAACAACATCTTCAACGATTGAGCAAGAGGCGATAAAACACGCTGTTGATAATGGAATCACAATTGTGGCATCTGCAGGTAATGAAGGAAATACGAAATACGTGTATCCAGCATCATATGAAGGTGTTATATCAGTAGGGGCAGTTGATGAATCAAACTCCATTTTTACTTTTTCTAATAGAAATGATAACGTTGATATAGTAGCTGATGGGAGCGTTACCTCAACTAGTGTCAATAGTACTTATGATCAATGGGTTGGAACTTCCTTTTCAGCACCTATAGTCTCAGGAGTTGTAAGTCTATATAAATCACTTGACTCAACCTTATCTCCGAATAAAATTAGTGGAATTTTAGAGTATACTGCTGTTGATTTAGGTAAGTCAGGGAAAGATTCCATATATGGATATGGATTAATAAATCCTAAAGCATCTGTTACGTATTTGCTCCATCCGATCCCGAGCAAACCAAAAGTTGATCAAATAGGTGATAATGATGTCAAACTTACTGGTAAATCTATAAATATTGGATTTCAAATTGTCGCTTCTGTAAATGGAAAAACAATAGGAAGTTCAAAAATAAATGATGATGGTAGTTTTTCAATCAGTATTCCAAAACAAAAGGTTGGAACAATCATTAAAATTATCTTAAATAATAATGGATTAGAAAGTGAACCATATTCATTAAAAGTTATAGATAACACCCCACCTGCTATCCCGAATATTGGAAAATTTACAAATAAGACTACAACGATAACAGGGAAGGCAGAAGCGAATTCAACTGTTAAAATTAACAATGGGAAAACTGTTATTAAATCTACAACGGCATCATCAACTGGTACTTATTATATGACAATTTCACCGCAAAACGTAAACACTGTATTATCAATTATTTCTACTGATCGTGCGGGAAACAATAGTAAATCTCTTACTATAAAAGTTACGAACGAGGGAGTCTTTGAGGTAAAACAGGCAGTTTCTCTTGCGAATAATGTTAAAGTCTTAAATGGATATTTGCCACATAATAAATTGGTAGGATCTCTAGAAAATGGAGAAGCTGTTAAAGTCATTGATTTAAAGAATGGTTATTATCGTGTCATTGGTGCAAAAACTAGAGGATGGGTACATCATAGTTACTTACTAGCAATACCAACGAAATATATTTATTACGGAACTGTAAGTGCATCATCTGCGTCATTACGAAATGGTTTTAAGGATCATAATAAAGTAATTGCAACACTAGCTAACAATGAGCCATTAACGATTATTGAAACAAAGGAAGGGTATCACAGAGTCATAGCTTCCTATACTAGAGGCTGGGTAAAAGCAACAGATGTAAAAGTGACGTTAAACTCTTTGCCTTATCCGGTAAAATCAGGTTTTATAAAAACTAGTGAAGCAGCATTGAAAAATGGTTATATGCCATGGAACTATATTACAGGACACTTAAAAAAGGAAGAGGCAGTTCAACTAATTGACCTTAAGATGGGATATTATCGTGTTATTACGAAGGACGGTAAAAGAGGGTGGGTTCATTATACCAATATTAGGATGTAGATAATCGGTAAACTAAGCTTTTCTATAATTAACGGTCTAAATAGGGGAGACAGACTCTCCCCTAATAAGTGGTACTATATAATAAAGTCTTGGCGCATACTTACAATTTACAAGCCTATTGTCAATGAGTCATAAGAAGAGGTTGCTTAAAGTTGTTTTTGCATCCTCATAATCTGCATAATCTATTAATCCTTTTTCGAACATTTCCTCTAGCCTTTGAAACCCATTTGGTACCTGCCCAGATGAGATTTCAAAAAGTTCATCCCAGACTTTTTCATTTTGTTCTATTTCCATTAAACATTCCCCTTTCATTAAAAAATGTAAAAATAGAAAGATATAATCATTATTACACTTTTTGTTGGAAAATAAACAATAAGAACCAAATTGAGATTCTTTGATTACAAAATTTATTCCTTTGTATAGTTGAATATGATAGGGAAATGCTGGAATGAAAAATAACCTACCGAATCATAAATTCGGTAGGTTATTTTCAATTTTGTTATTGAGTTTTCTCTTCTTTAACTTCAGGTTGTTCAGATGTTGTTTCTGGACTAGTTTCAGTGCTAAGCATTTTTGACATGTTCTGTTGAGGAGAATATGGGACAAGAGTTGCATCTGTTTTGACCCAATATTCTTTTCCAGAATATTCGACTAAAATCCAATCTTTCCAAGTTTGCTTTCCGGTAACAACTGAATCCTTAGCAATTATCAGACTTTCAGCGGTTGTAGAAGGAATTGTAAACCCTCTTTTCTCTTGTGAGAGCTTATACTGTTGATTGATTGCTGTTGGATGATAGTCTGTTATAACAGAAGCACTAGAAATCCAACGTTCACCATTTACCGTATTAAACGCGTACCAGTTTCCTCGTTGACGAGTTGCTTTTACAATCATAGGTTCAACAGATTCATTTGTATTGCTTCCGTATGAAGGAAGTGTAAATAGTGTTTTTCTTGTTATTAAAACAAGTTCTTGATCGATAGGCTCTGTTGATTGTTCAACTGTAAATGGCTTTAATACGCTATCAGTTCTTAACCAGTATGTTTGCTGATCATAAATAACTGATGTCCAGTCTTCCCATTCACTTGTTGCTTGTACAATTGTACCAACAGGTATTGATCGAACAGCTGCTGATCCTGATGGAATGCTGTGTGCAACCTTTGGTTTTACCAGTTCATATTTTGTATCTATTTTCTTTGTTTGGTTGTCTGTAATAGCAGATGAATGACTTACCCATTTAGTGCCATAAGATGTTTCAATTCCATACCAATTATTCATCTTTCTTACTACTTGATATGTTCCTGCTTTAACTGATTTACCTGAATTAGATCCATATGAAGGGAGATTGAATAATACTTTATTCGTTAATAATACAATTTCTTGGTTAACATTCTCTGTAGAGTTATTAACATTAAATGACTCTAATGTGTGATCTTTTCTCATCCAGTAATGCTTTCCGTCAAATTGTACGCGAATCCATCCATTCCATTGTTGTGTAGCATTTATAACAGTATTTTTTTGCAATGATGTTCTCTTAGCTGTATAGACTGGAGCTTCCCAAGCTACTTTTGGAACTAATAGTTTATATGTTTCGTTAATTGTAGTTGGAGAATAATTTTTTAGTACAGATGCATCTGTAATCCATCTATCACCATAAGTTGTATTAATTAAGTACCAATTATTCCACTTCTTTTTAGCCGTTACGATTTGTTGGTCAATTAATACCTTTGTATTTTTATTTTGTAAAGGCATGCTGAATAGTGTTTTCTTAGTAAGTAACAATAAAGGTTCATTAACATTAGAAACTTCTCCATATACGAAACTAGATGCATATACCCAAGTTTTTCCTGTACCTGTTGATACTCGCAACCATTTGTCTTTCGTAGCATCAACTGTATAAACCCCAGGTTTAATTGTTTTTCTAGAAGCATGATCTGGGTCTGGGCGATTTAGAGTTGACTTAGTATCAAAGGTTGTAATGGTTTTATTAACATGTGTCACTTTCTTTTCCCACAGCTTATCTGACTCTTGTGCGAGGTATAAGCCTACTGCTTTATTTCTTCGCCATTCCTCTGGGAATACAGAAATAGGTGGATTTGTATTAGGAACGTAATAGCTAATCTCAGGAGTTAAGCCAGGGCGGTCAAATGTTTCAATAAACCAGTCTTTGTAGCCAGAACCGCTTGGTGTTGAGGTTGGCATTACAAGACTATACCCTGTCATATTTCCAACTTTTTTAGCTATTGTATAATCACGATCATAATTGCCTTTTTTTACTTTATAGTTCCAGAATAGTGTTCTTCCTGAAGAATGGTACGAAACTGTAATTTCTGGGTCAACCCAATAAGTAAAAGCTGCAAGTTTAGCTGCTTCTGGGGCTTCTAAAGCTCGTTTACCAGGATAATTCATATAAGAATTCGTTAATCCACTTTTAAGTTCCCAGCCAGCTGGATATTGACGATTTAAGTCAATTCCTTGAGCATTTGCTTTCCATCTTTTGAAGTTTTTACTGCCGTTGTTCATTTTAATCAAGGATTGATGGGTCCAAGAAGGAAAGGCATTTAATCCACTTTGTTGGAGAGTAACGCCATCAGGATTTACCATCGGTACAAACCAAATCGTAACTTCATTCAAAAGAGACCTAGCAGAATAGCCGTCTATTTTAGAATTATTTACGTATGATTCACTGTACTGATCGATCATTTCCATGGCGATATTTGTAGTTAGCCATTCTCTTGCATGATGTGAACTATTAATAAATAAGGTTGCGTCACCTCGACCGACACCAACAGCCCACATTTCTCTCCCAAAAGGTGTTTTTCCTAATGATTTGTAAGTTATAAGTTCTGGATAAGCCATTCCTAAATTTTTTATATCGGCTGTCATCTCTTCATAAGTATAAGTTTGGTTTGGATTGACATAGCTTTTAGCATTGGTGTTATCTGGGAAAACCAATAAAGCAATACAAAGAAAAAAAGCAAACAGTAGTAATCTTTTCATTTTTCATCTCCTTTATAGTAATAAATAACCAAATTCTATTATACTAGTAAGTTATATTCATATAAATACAAAATTCTACAAAAATAGCAAAAAAAGAGTTGCCATTTATGGCAACTCTTTTTTGTAGGCTCTTTTCTAAAAGATTGTTGTTTTTGAACAAAACTGATTAGGGTGATTGGAACGGATATGCGAGACTCCTGTGGGAGTAGCGGGACAGATGAGACCTCGCAGGCGCTTCGCGCTGAGGAGGATCATCGCCCGCCCCACGGAAAGCGAGCATCCTCTCGCTGCAATCAGCCAACCCAATACTATTTTAAAAGCAACAAAGTTTGCGAAAACAGCCTTTTTGTATTAAGGATATACTCGTTTTGCGTAGGTATTACTTACCCAGCCTATTTTACCATCTGGGGTTCTAACCTGATACCAGCTTCCACTTGTTACTATATTTTTATTATCATCTACAATTCCCTCAACATGTGTATAGTTATTTAATGTTGAAATTAAAGCACTGCTAGTTGAAGGACTTTGTCGAACATTTAATGTCTCATCAACCTGTATTCTAATAAGGTTATTTATACTGATATAATCTTTATATGTTGAGAAGTTAAAGGTAGTCCAGTACGTATTGCCATTATATCGAAGTTGAATCCAATAATCATTTGTTTTGGCAGTGACTGCAAAAAGCTCACCCATTGGTATTTTTATTTCGGATTTTCCACCATTTTTGCTTAAATACAATGTAAGATCAGAATTTGCTTTAGCAAAAACACCATTAGGGAAACTATCAGTATGATCTGGAAGTGAGTAGGTTGGTGTGCCTGCTTCAAAAGCAGTAACATTTTCATAATCATTTGGATTATACGCTAAGATCTTTTGCATATGACTTGCAATTTTACTTCCCCATGCTGTGTCACTTGCATATTTTACATTCAAACCGCCAGTTTTATCTCCTAAGTAGGCACCGTTAAATTGAAAATACCCAGGTGATAAGTATTTGTGACGAATATAAGCAGCTTCATAATTAATATTATCTTCGACACTGTTAAAGTAATAAGCGGAATCATATGGAGCACTATCATAAGCTCCTAATCCAAAAAGGTTATTTTTCGACTTTGCAATTATAGATGTGCCGTAAGCAGATTCATGGATTGCAAAGGCTGCGAAAAATAATTCATTAACACCATATTTTCTAGCAACATTGATGAATGTTTGACCCTTACCAGAAAAAACACTTTTCTTATTATTCGCCTTTTCGAAGTTAGCAATATAGCTATTGATTTGCTCAGCAGTTACATTTGATGGTTTTCTAAGATTAATATATTGATACGTATCAGCTTTTAGTGGAAACACTTCGATGTAGCTTCCAGCTGACCAACCTGTAATATTGCCGCTTTGGATTTTGAACCATCCATTTTGTTCATCAATAATTTTTACATCTGAATTAAAATTTAATGAACCAACACTTCCATAATCTGTGCTTGGTCCTGAACGCACATTTAATGTAGAAGCAGTAATAATTCCATCCTTTGATACTGGATCCTCTGATTCATTAGGTTCTTCTGTAGGAGGTGGTGTTGACCCATTTGTTATTTCAATTGAGCGATAGGAAACCCATCCTCTTGTATTATTAGCAACGACACGGTAATATCCATTTTTTATATCAATTATTTCAACTGCTTGATTATCCTGTAATGTTCCAACTTTATGATTATGAGGCATGTATCCATTGAGGACTGAAACATTACCTGCAATTGAAGCCCCAGTTTGTTTATCATACGGTACTGCTTCATTTTGAATATTCACAGATGTTGTTTTGATCCAACCTCTTGTATATGGAGCAATAACTCGATGGTACCCATTTTTTGTTTCTAGAACAGTGAGTGGTTCATTTTGATCTAGAGTTGAAATTGTTTTGTTACTATCAGAATACCCATTTTTTACTGCTGTATTACTATTTGTCGTCACACCATAATAGACTCCTGTTGGCATCAACTGTAAGTCGCTCTTATGAACCCAGCCGCGTGTGTTTTCGCCAACAACTCGATAGAATCCATTTTTTAAGTCGATGATTCTTACATGCACGTTTAGATTTAATGTTCCAACCTGATGATTATGTGGCATATATCCGTTTCGAACAATGACTCCATTTTTGTCTGCTACAGCTTGATGCTCAGTATATGGAACTGCACTTGTACGTAATTTCACATCTGAGACAGGCATCCATCCTCTTATATGAGGAGCGATTACGCGATAGTACCCATTTTTAACCTCTAAAACAGTTAAGGGCAGATTCGCATTAAGAGTGTCTAAAACTTTATTGTGAGGCATAAATCCGTTTTTAATAATGGTGTTCGATGATGTTGTTACACCGTACATCACACCATTAATTGTTACAGCTGCCACTTGTTGTTTTGGAGAATATTTTTTTAGAAGATCTGAAGCCTGCAGTTCTTTATTTGCAACCCATCCCTTTAGATCTACTGATTCTACTAAAGACCAATTACCTTCAACTTGAATAACGTCAAATTTGGTACCATCGGCTAAAATACCTATTTTTTCTTCTAGCATTCCTGGACTCTTACGAACTGTTAAGGTGTCTTGAGTAACATATGCTGACACTTCTACTTCTGATGTTTGATAATCCATTGCGAAAACGTGATTAGCAGAAAGTCCGCTTAATAAAAGTGTAGATGCCACTGCAAGATTTCTGGCTTTCTTCAACTTATCTCCTCCATTTAATCATTCATATAAAAAGTAGAATTGAATTCTACGAAATTAATATTTTACTTGTAGTAGTATACTAGAAAAGCAGGAGAGAAATCTACAAAAAATGACATTTAGATTACAATTATTAAAAATTATTGCAGTAAGTTAGATCTTTTGTCCTGTTTTACTTAAAACGATATGTAATGAACAATATTTTTAAGCTATACTTTAATAGGTATGTAATAAAACAGTAGGAGGATCTTTATGCAGAGAGTAAAAAAAGCAGTAATTCCAGCAGCGGGATTAGGAACGAGATTTTTACCTGCAACAAAGGCACAGCCGAAAGAAATGTTACCTATTGTAGATAAGCCGACGATTCAATATATAATAGAAGAAGCTGTTCAATCTGGTATCGAGGATATCTTAATTGTTACTGGCAGAGGAAAACGTGCAATTGAAGATCATTTTGATAAATCATATGAGCTTGAAGAAAATCTTGCTCAGAAAGAAAAGTGGGAGCTTCTTGAACAGGTCAGATCGATTTCAGAATTAGCTAACATTCATTATATAAGACAAAAAGAGCCTAAAGGTTTAGGTCATGCAATATATTGCGCAAGAAGATTCATTGGAGATGACCCATTTGCAGTTATGCTCGGAGATGATGTCGTACAATCCGTGGATAAGCCATGCTTACAACAGTTAATTGATGTTCATTCTGATAGTGGATCTTCAGTAGTAGGTGTTCAAAAGGTAATACATAAAGATGTTTCAAAATATGGAATCATTGGTTATAAAGAGAAAATGGATAATTCCATTTATCGTGTGAATTCTTTTGTAGAAAAGCCAAACCCACTTGAAGCACCTTCAGATATAGCGATTATGGGAAGATATATTTTAACACCAACCATCTTAGATATACTTGAAAATCAACCACCAGGTTCAGGTGGAGAGATTCAACTTACTGATAGTTTAAATACATTATTAACAACAAATGAAGTTCTTGCTTATGAATTTTCAGGAAAACGATACGATGTAGGTGATAAACTAGGATTCATTAAAGCAACTTTAGACTTTGGTTTGCAACGACCAGAATTAAGAGAAGATCTTATTCGTTATATAATGGAGTTAGATGAAGTTAATAACAGCTAATTTTATGGAGAGGTTTGACATTGCTTTCTAGTCAGCCTCTTTTTCATGTGAATTTTACTTGAACTAGACTTTTTTATGTCAAAGAAGTCCATACTTGTATAGATGAGACTTTTTTGATAACTTTGTACTTTAGTTTAGTAACAAAATTGTAACCTTACCTATTATAGAATTATTTTGATCGTTATGTATAATAGATAATAGTGTTTCAAACACATATTGTTAGGAGTAGAGATTATGGTTGAGAGTATAAAACAATTACGAGAGCATAAAGGTTTTATTTTAGCTCTTGCGCAGAGAGAACTAAATGCAAAATATAAACAATCATTTTTAGGTAAGCTGTGGATTGTTATTCAACCTTTCATGTTTATGTTGATTTTAACAGTCGTATTTTCTAAATTTGCTCGTTTACCGAGTGAGGGAGTACCTTACCCGTTATTTTTCTTAACGGCATTACTACCTTGGAATTTTTTCACAAATGCTGTTAGTGCAGCACCAAGTGTCATTGTTGGGCAAACAGGATTAATCAAACAGAGAGCATTTTATCGGCTTTCTTTAGTAGTAAATCGAATGATAACTGAGTCAATTAACTACTTTTATTCGTTGATAAGTCTTGTTATTATTTTTATCTACTTCCAAGTGACATTAAGCTGGACAATGTTATTAATTGTTCCGTTATTTCTCTTACAGAGTTTCTTAATCATGGGTTTTATGATGCTTTTATCATCATTAAATGTATATGTGCGTGATATTGGACTTGCGACACCTATAGTCACTCGTCTATGGTTCTATTTATCTCCAGTCATTTATTCTTACGAACTAATTGGAGAAGAGTATCGAAAATGGCTCATACTAAATCCGATGACAGGTATATTGGACGCTTATAGAAAAGTATTATTACATCAACAAATGCCAGAATGGATCCCTTTAGCATATACTGTGGGATTTTCAATTGTTATATTTATTATTGGCTTTATCGTCTTTAATAAGTTAGAGAAAAAATTTGCTGATGTTTTATAAGAATGGTGGTTAACATGAATTCAACAGATATCGCTATTGAATTTTCTCAAGTAGGGAAAAAATATTCTAGAACAGCAAAATTAACTCGTCTCAAGGACGTGGTTACAAAGGTAACACAGAATTATCGCGGGGATAATGACTTTTGGGCACTAAGAGACATTTCATTCTCTGTCAATAAGGGAGAAGCAATTGGAATTATCGGCTCCAATGGTTCAGGGAAAAGTACACTGTTAAAGTTATTATCAGGTGTTACTGTACCAACTGAAGGTGACATTAATATAAATGGTACTATTGGTGGTTTAATTGAATTAGGAGCTGGATTTCACCCAGAAATGACAGGAAGAGAAAATGTTTATATTAACGGAGCAATTTTAGGTCTTTCTAAGCAGGAGATTGAAGATCGTTTTCCACAAATTATCGAATTTTCCGGTTTAGCAGACTTTATCGATATGCCTTTAAAAAGTTATTCCTCTGGAATGAAAGTTCGTTTAGGATTTGCAGTTGCTATTACTATTGAAACGGATATTGTCTTATTAGATGAAGTATTAGCAGTAGGAGATAGTTCTTTTAGAAAAAAAGCCTTGCAAATGATGGAGAGCTTTCTTGCTGATAAAACAATTGTCTTTGTCTCACATGATATTGGACAAATAAAGAGAATCTGTGATAAATGCATTGTTTTAAATCGTGGAAAGTTAATATTTACTGGTGAGACAGAGGATGCAATTAAAGTATATCAAGAACTGTCAAATGCTACGCAATCCAGTTTTAATACAAGGCTTCAGAATTATCGAACACATCTAGTGGAAGGCATTCTATTAAACGATAAAGAAGAAGAAACGTCTATTATAAGTTATGGAAACGATCTATCAGTAAAATTAAAAGTGAATATTCATCCGAAAACGAAAAACCCTGTTATTAAAGTGAAAATAAAGGCGGATGAGATTTCGACCTTTACAGATACAATTTCAGAGTTTGTTATCAAACCAGAAGAGCCAGGTGTTTTAGATACGATACTTAGAATAAAGGAACTACCTTTATATAATGGTAAGTATAATATCGATGTAACCATATTAAATGGAGCTAACGATATTGTTGAAGTGAAGAATGATGTGATGAGTTTTTCAGTGATCAACCACAAGCCTGATTTCAAAATGAGAGGGTTTATCGAAGTTCCTCATTCTGTTTCATCTATTGATGAAACGTCTGAACAAATATGGTCTCTCAATGATGTGAATGAAGATGAGATGGAAGTAAAGCTATGCTTCCCAAACGAAGAAGTAAAGTATGGGATTGTAACATTCCATAAAATAATCAATAAGTCATTACATGTACCAATTACACATTTCACAGTACCAATTGACTATGGTAAAACGGGCGTGTTAACGATACGTAAATCTTTTCTAGGTAATGGAAACTATACTTTTGATATTATTACATTAAACAAAGATAAACGAACAATAAAAAAAGAACAAAATGTATTACAATGCTCCATAAATGATAGAAAAGAGAAAACCGGCCTAGTTTTTCTAAAACATTCATGGGATTGACACACAAAGGAGTGCAAACCTAGTTATGAAAAAAATTGATTTTTACTTTGTTGATCAAATTAATTTCCACAAACGAAATTTTGATAACTTTATTTCGTTTGTGGAGGATAATTTCACCTTTAAGTATAACAACGCATATCCATCTTTAAAGAAAAGTTTTGGGAAATATGAACTAAGGAAGATCAGTGGACTTCCAAATTTCTCAAAATATGAAGAGGTATTTAAAGGTCTTAATGAAAAACCTCTTTCAGAGCTGAAGCAAGTTAGCTATAAAGGCTATAATCTATGGGACGTAATCCATGCTGAGATGTATGCTTATTTAACACCAAGAATCTATCAACATTACATAGCGAATGAAATTACTAATCCACAATCTGATTCAGATGATTTATTACAATGGCTTAGAACCTCAAAACTAGAAGATGAGACCTTTCAAAATTTAGTTTTCTATAATTTTGCTATAGGTGCGTTTTGGATTGATTACTGGGCAGCAACATTTAAGAAATTCAAAATAAACAATGTATGTGTGTTCGGCGGTACGACAATCTATTCTAGAGCAGCAACATTAGTTGCACAATGGAACAATACAAATGTGCTTTCATTTGAAGGTTCATTTATTAAGGATTTCCACTATGCGGATAGTGGCTCAGGAATGATTACAAACAACCATCGCTTTGCAGATCATTCAAAATGGGTTCGATTACAAGGGTTAGATTTTCTTGACAAACAAGCTGAATGGCTAGAAAATGTCATGGCGAATCGCTTAAACCTAAATGTTGTCCAGCCTAATAAACTAACGAAAGCAGAGTTATATCAGCGTTATAATATAGATCCTAATAAAAAGTTAATCTTACTCATAGGTCAAGTATTAAATGATTTTTCAATTACGAGAGATTTGAAAAATTATGATTCTTCAATAGACTTTTATGTGGATGTTATTAAAACAATTGCAGATAAAAAAGATTGTCATCTGTTTATTAAGCTTCACCCGTGGGAAAACCATAAACAGAACAGTACAACTGAATTATCTAAACGCGTTTTAGAGAAAAAATTAGCTGACCTTTCCATTACAAATTATACAGTTGACTATGATGTGAATATAGATTCTCTCATTGAATTCTCGGAAATTGGTCTTACATCTTGTAGCCAAGCAGGTTTAGAGATGCTTTATATGGGAAAAAGAGTTGTTCAGGTAGGAAATGCTTTTTATGGTAATAAAGGCTGGACGGTGGACGTAACACAACCAGAATTTTTACCGCTTGCAATTGACATAGCATTAGCTGAACCTCGTCTTGAAGAAATTGAAGTAAAAGAAGTTAGGAAATTTATCTATCATTTACTACATAATCATTGTTTTAAAAGAACGGATGAGGACATAAATTTTGAAAAGAAGTTTTATGAAACGACTGCGTTCAATAAAAATAAAGAAGTGGGCCTTCTACGTCGGATAAACAAAAAATTCAAAAAGTACAAGTTGAAACTAAGACGTGTAAAATCAATTGCTAGAAAAGCTTATAAAGAACCTAAAAAGGCAACTCTAGCGCTAAAATATCGGGCTAGTTTGTATTTTAGTATTCTTCAGGCAAGAATGACTTCGAAAAAAATCGTCAACATGGTTATGGGACAAGCAACATATAGTAAAATCTTTGAGGATATGTTAGCTAGGTTTCGCAATGAATTAAAGGACGACTATTTAATGATTGTGACAGAAAAATCATTGAAAAATGCGGATATTTATCATTACTGGAGACCAAATGCTAGTAAAACGGATATTAAACATCCTGGAATTGTAACCGTACACCATGACTTTGATCGTGATTCCGAAGGTCTTAGCCTAAGACATTTTATTGATAGCTATAAACGAAGTGATATGATCCTATGCTTAAATGAACAACAGAAGCAAAGAATCACAGAATACATTGGTCAAACAAAACCGATTAAGGTTATTCCACATGGATTTGATACAAGCTTTACACCTAAGAAAACATATAAAGAACAGATCAATGCCAACAATAAGCTAGTGATTGGTTTTTCTAGTCGTCGATATCCTCGGTTAATAAAAGGAGAAGAGACGCTTTATAAAATTATCGAGGGCTTAAAAGATCAGCCTGTTAAGTTCATATTTATAGGACAAGATCGGAGTAAAGAGCATGAATTTTGCGAATCACTTGGAGTTGAGTCAGAGGTATATGAAAAAATAGCCTATAGTGAGTTTCCTCGTTTATATGATCAAATGGATTTATTTTTAATTACATCAAAGGCTGAAGGTGGACCGGCGTCATTACCTGAGGCGTTGGCAACTGGGCTACCTGTCGTATCAACTCCATGTGGTTTTGTACCAGATATGGTAACAAATGGCCAGAATGGCTATATCGTTGATTATGATGAAGATGAAGCATTTGTTAACCGAATTGAACAATTTATTCAGAATCCAGAATTGTTGAAGCAAATGGGGTTACATGCCGTAGAATCTAAAAATTTAAAATCATGGGAAAATATTATTAAGGATTATATAGATGCGTATGAAGAAATGTTAGCTTATAAACAAAATGAAGGTGATGAGCTTGAAATTCAACGCAGAAAAGGTATTAGCTAAATACGAAAGAAGTGCACATATTGGAGATAATAAGATCAAGTATGTGCTATACCCTTCTAAAAGTGATAAGATGCTTGTTTGCTTTACCACACTTGGTCCACATATTTATGAGAGAATTCGAATGTTTTGGGAAGAAACAGAAGAGTGGGATATTAATTTTCTGTTTATCTCAGATAATAACGGTGCACAAAAAGGTGGCTTATATTATCTAGGATATGAAGATAACTACTTTGTTGAAAAGCAAACGATTGAGTTAATCAAGCTTGTTAGTGAACTACAACGTACAAAAGAAATTTACACGATTGGTTCCTCAATGGGTGGATATGCGGCTATTTATTATGCGGTAAAGCTGAATTTAAAAGGTGCAATAGCGGTAGTCCCGCAAGCTAATGAAGAGGTTATTCATCAGTATGGTTGGCAAAAGTGGAAACAAGTTCTACTTGAAGTAGGCCCGTTGCCTAATTTAGGTTCATTGATTGCTACATATGATTTACTGCCAAGTCTTTATATTCAATACGGGACATATCCCGCAGACCTAGCAGCTGCTGAAAGCTTGAAAAATTCACTTGAATATAAAAACGGATTATATATGTTTGATTGTTTTTCAAAAGAAGATCATACGTCAGACTTTATGACTAAAGAATTGGTATTACAAATCCTTCACCTTTTTTCAATAAGAAGTGATCAAGTAGTCAAAGGTGGGATAGGCTAATAACAGAGCGAATTGTTGAATGATGTCAGATCAGATTCACCCCATTTCTTAAGAGATAAAGGAGTGTAAACATATGTCATCACCAAACTCAGTATCCACTAAATATGATCAAATTATTTCTAAAGGTAAGGCGATTTTACATCAGGAAGCACAAGCGATTTTAAATTCAGAATTAGAGCTAGGAGAAAATTTTTATCTTGCTGTTGAAATGATCACAGCTTGTAAAGGGAAGATCGTTGTAACTGGGATCGGCAAATCAGGCTGGATTGGTAGAAAAATATCATCGACCATGTCTAGCTTGGGAATTCCAGCTGTTTACATGAGCCCTGCAGAAGGCTTGCATGGTGACCTTGGAATTGTTCAAAAGAACGATATCGTCCTGGCAATTAGTAAAAGTGGTGAATCTCAAGAGATCTCAGATATTCTCCCAACTCTTAAAAAGATTGAACCGAAGATGATTGCGATAACCTCTAATGAAAATTCTACTATGGGAAAACATGCAGACATTGTGTTGAAATTTACGATTGAAAAAGAAGCATGCCATATGAATTTAGCGCCAACTACAAGTACGACTGTTACCCTAGCGTTAGGTGATGCACTAGCACTAGTTGTATCTGAGCAAAAGGGATTCACTTCCAACGATTTTGCTCTTTATCATCCTGGTGGAAGCTTAGGGAAACGTCTAACCTTGAATGTAGAAGATTTGCTAGCAGCTGATTCATATACATTTGTTTCTGATGATGATCACTTCCAAGAAATCGTTATGGAATTAACAAAAAGACCTCTAGGTGGCACAGTTGTATTAGACTCTAATAAAAAAATGATAGGAGTCATAACAGACGGAGATTTAAGAAGATCGATTGAAAAGCATGGTGAACAATCTTTCCAATTGCAAGCAACACAAATTATGACTAAAAATCCAATTGTTATTAATAAAGGGCTAACAGCCGGTCAGGCTATTCAGGTTATGGAAAAGAAACAGCGAGAAATTTCAGTTATTCCTGTATTGGATGGTCATGAATATATAGGCATGCTGCGCTTACATGATATATTAAAATTAGGATAATTTGAATGTCCTCAGATCTTGATTATTGTTTAATTCAAGAAAGAGGACTTCTTTTGTATGAAGGAAATAGCTAAGAATAGTATTTAATAAACTTCCTTTCACTTTAGAATGATATAGCTTTATTTTCTATGGTTGAATTGATTTTAAGGAGTTAAAAATATGATTGGAGTTTTTTGTCCCAAAGGTCAGCGAATGCCCTTTATGGATTCATTCTTTCAAGAAAGAATTACATATCTACCTGCAAAATACGTGGATAAATTAACGGGTATAACAGCTTATGGTAATGAAACTTACATCCAGCAAGGGAAAAAACTAGCTAGAAAAAAGAATCTACCATATTATACGATAGAAAATGGGTTGTCTAGTCAATTAATTGATGATAAACAGCTATTTGAGTTTGACTATTCATTACTTATTGACAATAATGGCTCCATTAAAAATAGTGAGGATACTACACAACTCGAACAGTTGTTGAATTCGGTTGATATCGATGCGAATTTACTTAAGAAGGCAAAAGAGGTTTTCGACTACATCACGAAGGCTCCATTAACTAGTGAGAACATAGTATTAGTAGATGAAAGAATAGAAAGAAACAATAAGAAAGAAGACACTTTTAAGGATATGCTAGAGAGGGCAAAGAACACTTATGCAACAAATAACATAAAAGTATTATCTACCTTTGATGAAGAAGGATACTTGAAAAAACTTTGCCAAAACGAAAATGTTGAAATTATTTCTAGCGTCGATAAAGCAAATCAACTCATACATACTGCAAAAAAGGTGTTTGTCATTGAATCGATTACTGGATTTATGGCATTGCTGCAAAATAGAGAAGTTCACTGTTTTGGTTTACCATTTTATTCTGGTTGGGGACTTACAACGGATGAAATCAAAAATAGCCGTAGAACAAAGCAAAGAACAATATTAGAGCTTTTTACAATCTTTTTTTATTTTTATGAAAAGCAAATAAATCCATTAACAGGGATGCCAACTAATTTAAATGAGATAATCAAAATAATAGAAGATAAAAAGGATTCTCAGTTGGAAAGTAAAGAGAAAAAAATCTATTGTTTTGGCATTCAGCCATGGAAAAGAGGGTTTGTACGACCGTTTGTTAAAAATCCTTACAATACAATTTATTTTCCGAAAACTGTACAAGAAGTTCAAAATAAGTTTGACACGCAAAGTGAACTTTTGGTGTGGGGACATAAAGAGCCAGCAGATGTAAGAGAGTTAGCTGAGAAATGGAATAAGCCGGTTATGAGGATAGAAGACGGTTTTATTCGTTCAGTTGGCTTAGGGACAAACGTGACGCTTCCCTGGTCCTTAGCGTTAGATCATAAAGGGATATACTATAATCCACAGCAAGTAAGTGAATTGGAACACATCCTGACTCATCAACTCTTTACTGAAAATATGCTAGAAGATGCGATGAACATCAGAAAGAAGATTGTTGAAAATCAATTAACAAAGTACAATTCTGAGCCAATTGAATCACTAAACCTTCCTAGCGAAGGAAAAAAGGTGATTTTAGTACCTGGCCAAGTAGAAGATGATGCCTCAATTCGTTATGGATGTAAGGACATTAAAACAAATACCGAGCTGTTAAATAGTGTTAGGGAAAAAAATCAAGATGCTTATATTATCTATAAACCACACCCTGACATTGTTTCGAGGAATCGACAAGGTGAGGTAACCTCAGATTTTATTACAGATGCATGTGATCATATTGAAATTGAAGCGAGCATCATTAGTTGTATTAATTATGCCGATGAAGTACATACGATGACATCGTTAACAGGATTTGATGCTTTACTTCGTGGTAAAACAGTTTATACGTATGGATCTCCATTTTATTCCGGCTGGGGTCTGACACATGATCGCCATTCTATAGATAGAAGGAAACGTACACTAACTCTTGATGAGCTTATTGCAGGAGCTTTACTCGTATATCCTAGGTACTTTGATTGGGAAAATGGAATAAGGGTTTCCTGTGATACAGTTATAGACAAACTCATTGAAAAGAGAAATATGTATTTTGATAATAGGCAGGCTAATATCAAAATACCAAACCGGTTAAAAAAAGTAGGCTTTTTACTAAAAGAAATGATAGAAAATCATTAAGATGGGGGTATAACATTTATGAAAGTTACAGTTATTGTTCCAGCTCGATATGGGTCAACTAGATTTCCAGGAAAACCACTTGCCAATATTCTTAATAAGCCAATGATTCAGCATGTGTATGAAAATGTTTCTGCTTCAACGTTTGTGGATGAAGTAATCGTTGCAACAGATGATGAAAGGATCAAAAACGTTGTAGAAGGTTTTAACGGTAATTGTTTCTTAACATCTAAAGAACATGCCACAGGGACAGATCGAATCGCTGAAGTTGCACGCGATCTTTCAACTGATATAGTAGTTAACGTTCAAGGTGATGAACCACTTATTTCAGCAGATCTCATTGAAACTTTAGTACAACCATTTCTAAAAGACGATACATTACAGATGGCAACTTTAAAAACAAAAATTAATAATCCTGAAGATGTAGCGAATCCAAATGTGGTTAAAGTGATTACAAATAAAGATAATCACTCGATCTATTTTTCACGTTCAACGATTCCATATAACCGAGAGAATATAGAAGTAGACTATTATAAGCATATCGGTGTTTATGCATATCGAAAGTCATTCCTGTTTGACTATATTAACTTACCAGAATCAATACTTGAAAAGGCTGAATCATTAGAGCAGCTAAGAGCAATTGAAAATGGTCATTCTATTTATGTATCAGAAGTTTCAAATGAGTTAATTGGAGTAGATGTACCAGAAGATATTGACAAAGTAGAGGAGTATTTAAAAGCACGATAATTTGATTATCGTGCTTTTAAAAATGTTTATCCAGCTAAGAATTGTTTTGCCTTTAGAATAAATTTCTCAAATTGCTCTTCTTGAATCAATTCATCATTTTCGTTTGATAATTGTTGTGTAGCTTTTTCAATTAATGAAATTCCTTTCATGCTATTATCTTTATGTCGTGGGATAATATGAAAATGAATGTGGCGCACCATTTCACTAATTGTAACTGAATACACTCTTTCGGCTAGCTGTTCGTTTCTTAAGAAAAGGTCGATCTTTTTGACAGTACTTTGAACATCACTTAATACTTCTAAAGGGATGTCTGACCAGTCTTCAAAATGTTCTACTGGTTCAATATATACATAACCAAGAAGATTGGCATCAAGTGGTGCATGTGAAACCACTATGAACTGATTACGGTAAATTTCTGAAGGATTGTGCTGCTTATTTTTTTCACATATAGGACATTGCATAATTTAGATTCTCCTTATTTTTTGTAATTTAGCATCTCTTTTACTGTAGATAAAAAGGTTTTCGAAGGCTCTTGAATATGTTTTGCCTTTTTTAAAAAGAATAGAATGAGTAATATTGATGCTATCGGTGTGTTTGTTAATCGTTTAAATAATGGCCCTTTACTAATCATTTGTGCTGTTGTTAAGCGGGATGTTTGTTCAGGCTTTTTATGATAGACAATGATTTGTGGAAAATAGCTTATTTTAAGCTTTTTGTTCATTAAATCACTTAAAAATATATTTTCTTCACCAGATGGATACTTTGTACCAAGGCCAAAATTTTCATCAAATGTTAGCTCAGTTGAAGTAACATTTTTTAATCTTACAAATAATTCAATAGAAGACTTCCTAAGGATATCCTTCTTCGAAATCTGACTTTTTGCTTTTTGTTCATAACTTTTATAATGAACCTTCTGCAATGGATCAAAAATTTGAAAGCAGGCTACATCTAGGGAGTCATCCTTTTCAAAAGCATTGATCACGTTTTGAAGTGAATCCTCAGGATACCAGCAATCATCATCTGAAAAGGTGACGATCGATCCAGCTATAGCTTTTAAGCTTTCATTTCTTGAATAGGAGAGTCCCTTTTTATTTAGTTTAATTTGCTTTATTTTCATATCGTATTGTGGTAAAAATTGAATACAATCATGATTTAATTGAGTGACTAATAGGACTTCGAAGTTTTGATAGGTTTGAGAACTAAGGCTATCAAAAAGTCTTCTAAGTTCATCAGGGCGATCGCCAAGAGTTGGTATAATTATGCTTATCATCTAATGCTCCCTTTTCATATTTAAATAAAACTTAACATATATTATCTTATTTTTGGTTTATATTTATGATATAAAACTTTATTGAACATAATCAATAAAGAAATAGTAAAATTCTTATTTACAACACAAAGATATAAGGAGTAAATAAATTGATGAATATTTGTGTAGTAGGAACAGGATATGTAGGTTTAGTATCAGGTGTTTGTTTTAGTGAGTTAGGTAATCATGTTACATGTGTAGATGTAGATGAGCAAAAAATAGCAAAATTAACAGAAGGTAAATCTCCAATCTATGAGCCAGGTATTGAGGACCTCATTCAAAAAAACCTTCATAAAAATCGTTTGCTTTTTACAACAGATTTAAAGCAAGCAATGGAATCTGCACAAATCGTTATTATTGCGGTAGGGACACCTAGAAAACAAAATGGTGAAGCAGATCTTACATATATTGAAAAAGTAGCGGAATCCATCGGGCAGCATTTAAAAAGCTATAAGGTGATTATAACAAAAAGTACAGTGCCAGTTGGAACTGGAAAAATCGTTAAAGAGATTATAAGACGTCATGCAGGAGAAGTGGAATTTGATGTAGCATCAAACCCGGAGTTTTTAAGAGAGGGTTCGGCAATTTATGATACATTAAACATGGAAAGAGCAGTTATAGGTGTTGAAAGTGAAAAAGCAGCGGAGCTTCTTATTGGATTACATAAACCTTTGACATCGAATATAGTTCTTACCAATATTGAAACAGCAGAAATGATCAAATATGCCTCAAATGCATTTTTAGCTACTAAAATTAGTTTTATAAATGAAATTGCGAATGTTTGCGAGTTATTAGGGGCAGATGTAACAAAAGTTGCTGAAGGTATGGGGTATGATAAACGGATTGGACATGCCTTTTTGCAAGCAGGTATTGGGTATGGAGGATCTTGTTTTCCAAAGGATACGAGTGCACTAGTTGCGATAGCTGAAAAGGCAGGTTATGATTTTAGAATTGTTAAGGATGTTGAGCAGGTAAATAAAGAGCAACGCTCCAAGGTAATTGATAAATTAAAAGTTGCATTAAAAAATGAACTATACGGAAAAAGGATTGCTGTACTTGGCTTGGCATTTAAACCAAATACAGATGATATGCGGGATGCTCCATCTGTGGATGTAATCCCAATTCTACAAAACGAAGGAGCAGAGGTTGTTGCATACGACCCTGTGGCAAATGAAAATGCCCAAAAAGTTATTCCTAATTTAGAAATCGCAGATACTATGCAAGAAGCAATTATTAACAGTGATGCAATCATGATCTTAACAGATTGGAAGGAATTTAAAGAGATAGATTTGACTGAAGTTTCAAAGTTAGTCAAACAAAAAATCATCATTGATGGTCGTAATATTTTTTCAAATGAACATATGGAACAAATGGGATTTTATTACGCTTCAATCGGTCGAAAAACAGTCTCTTTCAATTAATAGGATGTAGAGGAGTTTTAAAATGAAAGTTTTACTAACTGGCGGAGCTGGCTTTATAGGATCTAATCTAGCTGAAGAATATATAAAAGCTGGTTATGACGTTGTCGTAGTTGATAACTTAATAACTGGGAAACAGGAACATATTCATTCAATGGTAAAATTCTATGAGGTAGATATATGTTCTCAGGAATTCTATGATATTGCTATCAAAGAAAAGCCTGATCTGATTAATCATCATGCTGCAAATATAGATGTGCAATCTTCTATTAAAAACCCTGGATTAGATGCGAAGATAAATATTATCGGAACGATAAATGTATTGGAAGTATGCAAGGAATTAGGTGTACCACTGATTTACCCATCATCTGCAGCTGTTTATGGGACACCTAATTATTTAGGAATTGATGAAAAACATGAAATTACACCAATATCTAATTACGGAATATCCAAATATACGCCTGAACAATATATCAGACTCTATCATAATCTCTACAGTGTCCCTTATACGATTTTCCGTTATGCAAATGTGTATGGAATGAGACAAGATCCAAAAGGTGAAGGTGGAGTAATATCTGTATTAATGAAGTCAGCAATTGAAGGGAATTCCTTTAATTTATATGGTGATGGTAAACAAACAAGGGATTTTATCCATGTTTTTGATGTAGTAAGTGCAAATCTGTTAGCAAGTGCAAAGCCTCTAAACGATGTTTTTAACATTAGCACTGGAAAACAAACTGATTTACTTCAGCTTATTAACCTCGTAAAGGAAACGATTCACACTCAGTTTCCCGTGAATTTTATGGCAGATCGCAAAGGGGATATAAAACATAGTTTTCTTCTAAATGATAAGTTTAAGAAGCATGTTGATTGGAAGCCATCAGTCGAACTTTTAGAAGGAATTAACATGACATATCAGTACTATTTATCTCAGTAAGGAAGTGCATTATGGTATTAATACAAGTGTTATTATGGTTTTTTATCTTTCTAATTATTTATATTTATTTTGGTTATCCTACTTTATTATGGATGGTTTCAAAAATAAAACAAGCAAAAACAATTACTGATGACGAATATCAACCGAAGGTAACGATGTTTATTGCGGCATATAATGAAGAAAAGGTCATAAAGAATAAGCTCCTTAACACAATTGATTTATCGTATCCAAAGGACAAATTACAAGTTATTGTCGTATCAGATGATTCATCAGATCGTACAAATGAATTTGTTAATGAAATTGCTGAGGATTATCCTTTTATAAAATTAAATATTGTATATGGGCGTAAAGGGAAGACCGAAGCATTAAATAAAAGTGTCCATTTAGCTAATGGTGATATTCTCGTGTTTTCAGATGCAAATTCCATGTATAAGGAAGATGCAATCCATCATATGGTCAAATACTATGTTGATGAGTCTATTGGTGGTGTTTGTGGGGAATTAAAATTGATTAATCCAACGAATTCTGCTATTGGTGAATCGGAAGGCGTGTATTGGAAATACGAAAGATTGTTAAAAACATTAGAAAGTCGAACGGGTACAAGTGTTGTGGGAAATGGATCAATCTATAGTATTCGGAAGTCATTATTCAAACCTATGAATCCGAATGTTGGTGATGATATGCAAAATCCGCTCATCATTATTGGACAAGGTAAACGATATATTTATGACCGAGATGCGGTAACGGTTGAAGAAACATCACCTAGTAATGTAGAGGAATTTGGACGCAAAGTGAGGATTGTGACTAGAAGTTTCACTGGAGTTCTTTCTTACAAACGATTGTTTAACCCATTTACACGGTTTGAACTATTTTTTAAATATTTATCACATAAATTATTACGATATCTAGTTCCATACTATATGATCATTGTTTTTATCCTAAATATCACTCTGATCACTCAGCCTTTTTATATGGTATTGTTTGGGCTTCAAGTGTTGTTTTATTTATTAGCTTATGTAGGGAAATTTATAAAAAGTTTTGTCACTTACATACCATACTATTTCTGTATCGTTAACCTAGCAGCTCTAATAGGAACTTATCGGGCTTTAACAGGAAAACGACAAGCAGTTTGGAAACCTACTTCTAGATAATGTTGGACTAGGCCATAGTGTAACAAAATAAAAAGTGAAGAGAAACCATCGCTTCTCTTCACTTTATGTGTGTATTAATTATTTTTATTTTTAAGAGGCTCTCTTTTATTTATTAATTTAGCTAAAGCAGTGAGCAATGGCTTGTGGTTTCCGATTAATCCAATTAATTCTGCTAGAAGCTGGAACAATACCAACAATGCTACCATGAATAATAAGGATAACCAAAGTGTCGTTCTCGTAAAGAGGATAGCCGATAATCCAAAGGATACACCAATTGCATAAATGATCATAACTGTTGCCCGATGACTAAAGCCCATTGCTAATAATCTGTGATGAAGGTGAGCCTTATCTGGTGATGAGATACTTTGCTTATTAAGCAATCTTCTCACAATGGCAAATATTGTATCGAAAATTGGAACTGCTAGAGCAATAATTGGTAAACCTAAACTAAAGATTGTCACACTTTTATATAAGCCTAATATTGAGATAACGGCAATGCAATATCCAAGAAATAATGCGCCTGTATCACCGAGAAAAATTTTAGCAGGGTGGAAGTTATACGGTAAAAAACCTAAAATGCTACCAATTAGGATTACAGTTATAGATATAACGAACATTTGCCCATTCAAGATCGAAAGAACAAGTATCGATGATAGCGCAATAGCTGATATTCCTGCAGATAATCCATCAAGACCGTCGATTAAGTTGATGGCATTTGTTATTGCAATTATCCATATTACAGCAATAATATAGCTAAATACCCCAAGTTCAATTTTTTCACCTATAAAGGGGATTATGAAAAAGTCAATCTTAACCCCAGCTGAAACGACGATAATGGCCGCAATTAATTGGCCCAAAACCTTCCATTTGGGTGTTAAATTATATTTATCATCTATCATACCGATAACTAGTATAATAAAGCCTCCAAGCATAACTGGTACTAGATAATTATAAAAAGGCTTTAGATATAGGATACCAGCAGTTGCCCCGAGGACAATGGATAGTCCACCAATCAGAGGTTTAGGTGCTTTATGAACTTTACGATAATTAGGTATATCGACAAAACCGAATCTTTTTGCAAATTTAATAACAAATGGAGTTGATACTAAAGAAACTGTGAATGCAAGTATAAACCCAAATAGTTGGTATATTGTTATCATTGTGTTCACCTCTTTTAAGGTGTAGTTTATTAAATCATCTCATGAGAAGGATAAATGATTTTAATTAATTATGCAATCTTTTTTCTGAAATGTAATCGTTTATTAATAGTAGCATCTTTTATTAGACGTGATTAAGGTAAAAAAGGTTTCAGTATTATTGTTCATCTATTTAATAAGAAATAAACCCTTTTATATGAAAAAAACTGAGGAGAAGAACCCCACAGTTATTTTCACTTTATTCTTCAATAGTACTATCCGCAGAAGTAGTATCAGTACTACCAGATGAGCTACTATTACTATGATTCAAATGAGTTTGTAATTCTGTTGTTAATTCAGCGAGCTTTTCTTCATCTGGGATATAATAATATGTCCCATTTATATACTCATCAGAACCTTCGACTGATAATTGCTCAATAGAAGATGCATTAAAGTTTTTAAATTGACTTTGTAATCCCAGACCTTCACTTACTTTCATATTTGTTTCAACGTTATTCCCAATATGTTTAGCAATATCATCAAATTTTAACAAATTTTTCGGTGACAGCATAGAATTAACAGCAGCAGTGATGATTTGTTTTTGACGATCATTTCGGCCAAAGTCACCTCGAGGATCACGCTTTCTCATCCTTGCATAGGCCAATGCTTCTTCTCCATCTAATTTCATTGTTCCTTCATAAAACTCGATTCTTCTTTTATTCTCCGGATCATCGCTGTTTTCCCAAAAATCGAAAGGGACATCAACCGTAACTCCACCAATTTCATCAACAATTTCTTTAAAACCATTAAAGTTTACTGTTGCATAATAATCTACTGGAATGTCTAATAAGGTTTCAACTGCATTAATTGTTGCTTCTTTACCACCAAAAACATAGGCATGATTAATTTTGTCTTCCTTTTCTCGTTCCTCCTGGTATACCATCGTGTCCCTAGGAATACTAATCAGTTTAACTGATTGATCCTTTGGGTTAATTGTTGCAACAATAATTGAATCTGTTCGGCCTTGTTCACCACCAGAGGAGTAATCCTCAATGCCTAAAAGTAATACTGAAAAAGGATCTTCAGAAATTTCTACTGCTTCAGTTCGAAGCTTAGATTTTTCTCCTCTTTCCAATTCTGAATATGACTCACTTGCCGCTTGATAGGTTTCAAATAAAACATAACCGATATAACAACTGATAACTAAAAATAAAAGAATTGTAAAAAAAAGAATTCTCCTAAGGATAGGACGTTTTCTTTTTTTTCTAACCTTCCTCATTTGTTTTCTATCCATAAATTTCTCCTCTTACAGTTAATTTTGAACTATTTGTTCAAGATAAGTGACTTCGCCTTCTGAAATATAACCTTTCCCATTCGTAAGCTCCGTCATCCAGTCTATAAAGGTACCCTTATTATCTTCTTCTACATATGCTTCCACTTCAACATCATTTAAATAATGAATTTCTTTCAATAAAAATGTGGAAGAACGTAATTCATTTTCCACTTTTCCCAACCATGTATAATCAATTTTTGTATGCATCACACGCATTAGCTTTCGTTCGACAATTCCTATCGCGCCTAACCCTTCAGAAACAGACTTTCCGTAAGCGCGTATCAATCCGCCGGTTCCAAGCTTAATACCGCCGAAGTAACGGGTAACAACGACTACCGTGTCTTTTAATTGTTTCTTTTTTAACACCTCTAGCATGGGAACTCCGGCAGTTCCACTAGGTTCACCATCATCATTTGCTTTTTGGATATGATCATTTTCCCCAATGATATATGCAGAGCAATTGTGATTGGCGTCATAGTGTTTCTTTTTTATTTGTTGAATAAAGCTCTGAGCGTCTTGTTCATTGGTTACTCGCTCTATATAACAAATAAAACGTGATTTTTGGATAATTATTTCATGCTCTCCATAGCCTTTTACGGTATAATAATGTGAAAGCATGCTTGTACACCTCCTGACAAGCAAGCAAAATTAGAATAGCATATTCTTTTATTATAAAACGACATTTTTTTTACTTCAATCGTTAATAATGTGACAAACTAAAAAGAGTTACGTTGAAATTTGTAAAATGGTGTTGTTAGTCAGGTTTAGCTTACATAAAATAGCGGAGGGAAAATCGTGAACTCCAATAAGATAGATAGCAAATTACTCGATGAAGTTTTAGATAAAATGATCCATACGGTGGATGGAAGCAAGGGTGAGATTTTTCAAATTGGTGAGCAGTCTCGTCAGCAATATGAAGAGTTAGTAGTGGAACTAAAGGATATAAAAGTCCAAGTGAGTAAAGTGATTGAAGAAGGAGATAAGCTTGAAGTCCATGCGCGATTTGCACGTAATCGACTTTCGCAAGTGAGTAAACATTTTAAGGAGTTTTCTGAGGATGAAATTCGGGAGGCTTATGAAAAGGCTCACAAGCTTCAAGTAGAGCTTACAATGATTCAGCAGCATGAAAAGCAGCTACGTGTTCGTCGTGATGATCTCGAGCGTCGTTTACTTGGGCTTCAGGAAATTATTGAACGTTCTCAGTCACTTGTTAGTCAAATTACAGTTGTTTTAAATTATTTAAATCGTGATATTCGTCAGGTCGGTTTACTATTAGAGGATGCCCAGCAAAAACAGGACTTTGGGTTACGGATTATCGAAGCCCAAGAGGAGGAGCGAAAGCGGGTATCAAGAGAGATACACGATGGCCCGGCGCAAATGCTTGCCAACGTTATGATGCGTTCTGAACTAATTGAACGGATTTATCGTGAACGTGGTGCTGAGGAAGGCTTTAAGGAAATTCGCAACTTGCGACAAAACGTTCGTAATGCTTTATATGAGGTTCGTCGGATTATCTATGACTTAAGACCAATGGCGTTAGATGACTTAGGACTTATTCCGACCCTCAGAAAATATATGAATACAATCGAAGAATATAATGGAAAAACGAAGATTTATTTTGAAAGTCTTGGCTGCCTTGAGGCTAAACGACTTACTTCTCGATTTGAGGTTGCCCTATTCCGGCTTGCTCAAGAGGCGGTTACAAATGCTTTAAAGCATGCGGAAGCTACAGAGATTTCTGTAAAGGTCGAAGCAGCCGAGAAGACCTTTACAATGGTCATTAAAGACAATGGTAAAGGGTTTAAATTAGAAGAATTCAAAGGGAATAAAGACAAGAAATCATTTGGACTTATTGGCATGAAGGAAAGAGTTGACTTGTTAGAAGGGAAAATGACGATTGATTCTAAGGTTGGTTTAGGGACTTTTATCATGATTCAAGTACCATATCAAGTTGGTTAACAAAGGTATTCAGATAAATACGGTCTAAAGGCTTATTGACGGTATAGATGGCTAATAGACTAGAATAAACTAGTGGGGAGGCGTAAGCATGAAGACGAAAATTGTAATTATTGATGATCATCAGTTATTTCGTGAAGGTGTAAAACGCATTTTAGATTTCGAACCAAGTTTTGAGGTTGTTGCAGAAGGTGATGACGGGGAAGAGGCTTTAGCAATTGTTGAGGCACACAAGCCTGATGTCGTGATCATGGATATCAACATGCCAAAAGTAAATGGTGTCGAAGCAACAAAACAATTAATTGAAGCGAACGCTGATACAAAGGTCATTATTTTATCAATACATGATGATGAGAACTATGTAACACACGCGTTAAAAACAGGTGCAAGAGGCTACTTATTAAAAGAGATGGATGCAGATACATTAATTGAAGCAGTAAAGGTTGTCGCAGATGGTGGCTCTTATTTACATCCAAAAGTAACCCATAATTTAGTCAATGAGTTTAGACGACTGGCAACATCAAGTGGACAAGCTCATCCAACTCAGCACTTACAACCGGAAATCCGTCGTCCATTACATATTCTTACTCGACGCGAGTGTGAAGTCTTACAAATGCTTGCAGACGGTAAAAGCAACCGTGGAATTGGTGAAGCATTATTTATTAGTGAAAAAACAGTTAAAAACCATGTAAGTAATATTTTGCAAAAAATGAGTGTAAATGATCGTACACAAGCTGTTGTTGTTGCGATTAAAAATGGTTGGGTTGAAGTAAAGTAAATGTAATTAACGGGTCAGGCTCTTTTTAGGGGTCTGGCTTTTTTTATTTGGTGATCTACCAATTTTATAAAAGTGAAAAGTAAGTCGGTATTTGTTGAATGGTTGATGTCATTTTGTTTTCGGTTGATAGAATTAGAATTCCGGACAATATATTAGGCAGTTTTCTCAAACTTTGTTGCTATTTACCAAGTAATGGGTGTGGTTGATTTCCGCTCCAGTTGCTCGCTTTCCGCGGGGCGGGCGGTGAGCCTCCTCGGCATAGACGCCTGCATGAGTCTCACCTGCCCCGCTGCGCCCGCAGGAGTCTCGCACTTCCGCTCCAATCAACTGAAATAGTTTTTGTTTTAAAAGAACAATCTCTTAGAAATGAGCAAAAACTCGACAATAAAACTTTTACAGACGACAATTAATCCGTTTTCCAATTCAGATTGCTTTTCCCTTCAATGTTAAAGGTAGTGTAATTACATACATGATCCGTTAAAATATAAGTAAACTATAAGTATTGTTACAAGGAAGGAATTAAAATTATGAAAACGGCTATTTTAACAGATAGTACCGCATATATCACAAAGGAAATCCGTGATAAGCATAAGATCCATATGATTCCATTAAGCGTCAATTTTGGGATGGAAACCTATCAGGAAGAGGTCGAAATTACAGCAGAGCAATTTTTCGCTGAAATTAGAGAGAAGCAGGAGCTTCCTACAACATCACAGCCTCCAGTGGGGATGTTTGTGGAATTATTCGAAAAACTAGCTGAAGAATATGATGCAGTCATCTCAATCCACCTTTCAAGCGGAGTTAGTGGTACATACAGCGGAGCAGCAACCGCAGCTACTATGGTTGATAACATAAAGGTTTACCCATTTGATTCAGAAGTGAGCTGTATGGTACAAGGTTTTTATGTGCTTGAAGCAGCAGAAATGGCGCAAGCTGGAAAAGCTCCTGAGGAGATCTTAGCTCGCTTAGAAGAAATGAAGCAGTCAATGCGTGCCTATTTTATGGTTGACGATTTAACGAACTTGCAACGAGGGGGACGTTTAAGTGGAGCTCAGGCATTAATCGGTAGCTTACTACAAGTTAAACCGATTCTCCATTTTGAAGATAAAGTCATTGTTCCTTTTGAAAAGATTCGTACAAAGAAGAAAGCTTTAAACCGAATGTATGAGCTTTTTAACGAGGATGCTGAAAAAAACATACCAATCCGAGCAGTAGCAATTCATGCCAATCAACCAGATGTAGCAGAGAAACTGAAGCAGGAGCTTGAATCAAAGTATCCAAATGTTGAATGCTTGACTAGCTATTTTGGACCTGTGATTGGAACTCATCTAGGAGAGGGTGCGATTGGTCTAGGGTGGTATAGGAAATAAGTATTGTTTTAAATAGGATTTATAAAAAAATGCATAAGGGAAAAGTACAGAAGTTCTAGTACTTTTTTCCTCTATTTTAGTAAATTATGGACAGGCTGGTAAATATCATTCATAATACTCATGTACTATGCAGAGGAAGGTTTGATTTCTATGAGTTTTACCTCCAGTCAAGATATAAAAAACAAAAGTGAAGACAAGAAAAGAACTTATCGCCATTGGACAACCTTAGAAGACCGCAAACTCTTAGAATTACGCAATAGCGGCATGAAATTTAGACATATCGCTACCCAATTATCTCGTACTGCGATTAGTGTAGAAAAACGATATCGGAAAATTTTAAGAGGTGAATGAGGTGACAAATGAGATTTACTGTTCAAAATAATAGTCTTACTCCAGTACTTTCCCACCAAGAAGGATTGCCGATTTCTAAGTGCACATCCATTCCACAAAACCCAATTAATGAAGAATTTAATTTCTCTCCAGAGCTACAGCAATACCTAGCAGGTAAGGAATTGCTTCATTCGGAAATTCACTTCACAGTTGAACAACTTCACACTCATTTTCAGCATGGCTTTATTACATTAACTCATGGTATTTTTCGTGAAAAGGATCACTTAACCTGCAATCGTTGTGGCAACAATAATCCTTCACTATTTGCGCTCTTTTCCTGTGCCCGTTGTGGAGAACAGCAATGTCATTATTGCAGAAAATGCATAATGATGGGGCGAGTAAGCGAATGCACTCCCTTATATAGTTGGGTGGGCACTCCACCAGTAGAAAGATCATCCGCATCTCTAGATTGGAACGGAGTCCTGTCGAAGGGACAGGCTCATGCATCGGAGCAGGTAGTAAATGCCATCAAGCATGATCAAGAGCTTCTCGTATGGGCTGTCTGTGGTGCTGGAAAAACAGAGGTATTATTTAAAGGGATTGAATATGCATTATCTATTGGAAAGAAAATCTGCATTGCCACTCCACGCACAGATGTTGTCCTAGAATTAACCCCACGACTTAAAAACGTATTCCCAACCACCGCCGTCGCTGCACTATACGGAGGAAGTGAAGAAAACCACAAGCCCGCATCACTCTATCTTTCAACAACACATCAATTATTACGATTCAAAGAAGCATTTGATACGGTCATTGTAGATGAGGTGGACGCGTTTCCTTACTCTGCTGATAGTTCCCTACAATATGCGGTAGAAAAATCCCGCAAAGCCACTAGTTCTCTCATTTATCTAACAGCTACTCCCTCTAAGCAATGGAAAAAAGATGTGGAACAAAAGAAACGAAGAACTGTGAAAATACCAGCTAGATATCACGGACATCCATTACCCGTTCCACAATTTTCTTGGTGTGGAAATTGGAAGAAGCAATTAAAGAATGGAAGATTACCAAACGTTATTATCAAGTGGATGACCAAACAGCTGCAACGTAACAAGCAGGCGTTTTTATTTGTGCCATCTGTTAAAATCATCGACCAAGTTGTACAGCTGTGCAGGCATTATGATGAGCGAATTGTCGGAGTATCTGCAGAAGACCCAGAGAGAAAGGAAAAGGTAAGGAGCTTTCGTAACGGAGAGGTGCCAATCATAGTAACTTCTACGATATTAGAACGAGGCGTGACAATCGCAAACAGTGATGTAGCTGTGCTCGGCAGTGAGGATGATATTTTTACTGAAAGTGCACTAGTGCAAATATCTGGCCGAGTTGGAAGAAGTGCATCATATCCAACTGGCGACATCATTCTGTTTCACTTTGGTAAAACACAAGCGATGCTGGATGCCAAAAGCCATATCCTACAAATGAATAAGGAAGCAGTAAGGAGTGAAAATTTTACCAATAATTAGTATATACCTTTCGCATAAATCCTTTCTATGTCATAATCAAAGTAATATTGACAGCAAGGAGATCGTAAGCATGATCATTAACGCCATGGAACGGATTATGAAGGATTTATTAGACGAATATAAAACTCGACTACAGCTAAATTGCACCTGCAATGAGTGCTTAGACGACATCCTAGCCCTCACATTAAATAAAACCCACCCTCGTTATGTGACGAAGGCAGAGAAAGTCATGTATATTAAGGCCGAATTTATTGATAAACAAAAAATGACTTCTCTTCTAGTAAAACTAGCTGAATGTGCAAAGATTGTTTCTGATAATCCGACATGCCAAAATCAACAAAAGGAGAAGATCTAAGATTATATGTCTTATCTGTAATGAAGAGATTGCTACCAAGGCTTCATGGACAAGCTTGCTGTTGCTACCTGAAAATACAGCATGTGATGAGTGCTATCAAGCGTTAAAAAAGATTACAGGGGCAACCTGTCCTAGCTGTAGTCGGCCACAGGTAAAAGAAACGCGGTGTAGTGACTGCCAAAGGTGGGAGGATGATCCTATGTGGAAAAACATCCTCCACAAAAACATCTCAGTATTTGAATATAATGACGCAGTAAAGGAAGTTCTTGCAACCTTTAAATTCCGTGGTGATGCTGGTTTGGTTAACGTATTTCAAAACGACTTTCTTGGCGTTTATAAAAACCAAATTTCCTCTCAAAATATTGACTATGCAATCCCGATCCCCTTAAGCAAAGTACGCTTGTATGAACGTGGTTTTAATCAAGCAAAACTGCTCGCTGATTTCCTCCCTATTCCCCAACTAGACGTTCTCCAACGAACCAACCATGAAAAACAATCAAAAAAATCACGTCTCGAACGATTAACAGCCTCAAATGTGTTTTCTGTGACAGAATCAAGTAAAATAGATAATAGAAGTTTTTTATTAATAGATGATATTTATACAACAGGGAGCACACTTAGGCATGCTGCAAAGCTACTTATTCAACACGGAGCTACAAGTGTTTCCTCTTTAACATTAATTAGAAGCTAAAAAAATTAATATACCTGCCGATATAAGTAATAGATCATATTCGGATAGGAGAATGACAATGGGAGAACTATCAAACTGCCCAAAATGTAATGCCTTATTTGTAAAAACACAGTTTCGTTCAGTATGTGATGCCTGTTTCAAAATAGAAGAAAAAGCATATGAAACAGTCTACCAATTTTTACGCAAGCGTGAAAATCGCAAAGCAATGCTTCATGAAGTCGTTGAAGCGACGGGTGTTGAGGAAGAATTGGTGTTAAAATTTATACGTAATGGCAGAATTCAGCTTTCTAATTTTCCTAATCTCGGATACCCATGTGCAAAATGTGGAAAAACGATTAAAGAAGATAAGATTTGTGAAAGCTGTAAACAGGATATTCACAAGCAACTGGATCAAATGGAGCAGGTAGAAAAGATTAGTGAGCGGAACCAACTAAAAACGTCTAGTTACACTTACTACTCCCAAAGTACTAAAAAAAGGTGAATCACTAAAACTTGGTTAAAACAATCCGATAAATAATATATATAACGCACGAAAGCGAGGGATCCTCTTGAAAATAAATAATCTTGGTTCTATGGGTGTAAATCCATATAAACGCAGTTTAGAAAAAAGTGCTACAGCAGCACAAAAACCTCAAACAAAGGAAGATAAAGTAGAGATTTCCTCAAAAGCAATCGATCTCCAACAATCAAACGAGGTAACAAAAGCAAGACAAGAAAAGGTTCAAGCGATAAAAACACAACTAGAGAGCGGCACATATACAATTGATCCAAAGGCGATTGCAACGGGATTGGTTAACTTTTACAAAAAATAATTGACTTACAAGCTTTCAATACGGAGGGTTATATAAATGTCAGCTGAGAAATTGATTAAAAATCTAGAGAAACTTTTACAACTTCATCAAAATCTCCATAAAATAACCCTCCAGAAAACGGAAAGCTTGAAGAGTGAGAATATCGAAGAATTAAAGGAATTGCTGAAAAAAGAGCAAATGTTTGTTCAGGCAATTAAACAACTGGAAGCAGAAAGAGTCCAGGTTACTTCAGAATTTCTGGGTCATGCTGAAAATTTAACACTTTCAGCATGTATTGAAAAATCTTCAGGTCATGAAAAACAATCCCTGGAGAGAATCGCTAACGAATTCACCGAAGTGATGGAAAAGCTGACAGCAGCTAACCAGCTAAATAGAGATTTAACACAGCAGGCCTTACAATTTGTGTCCATTTCTTTAGATATGTTAATGCCTCAGGAAAGCCTTACGAACTACAATCGACCGGACGGAAATAAAACACAATCAGATATAAAGCGTCGATCTTTATTTGATTCACAAGCATAACGAAAGGAGGAAAAACTCAATGACATCTACTTTTTATGGATTAGAGATTGCAAAACGAGGAATGTTCACACAACAAAGTGCCCTAAGCACAACAGCACACAATATTGCGAATGCAAATACACCTGGTTATTCACGTCAGCGTGTTAACTTTGTTCAAACAACACCATATCCTACTGTTTCAAAAAATAGTCCTGTCATACCAGGACAAATGGGTACTGGTGTTGAGGCTGGAACGGTACAACGAGTTCGTGAGGATTTCTTAGATGTTCAATACCGAAGTGAAAATAACAAACTCGGTTACTGGAATTCTCGTGCAAACGCGTTAGAAAAGATGGAGGAAATCATGAATGAGCCATCTGATTCGGGCTTATCTATCACTCTTGATCGTTTCTGGCAATCCTTGCAAGACTTAGCGGTTAACCCAACAAATGCAGGCGCCCGCTCGGTCGTACGTGAACGCGGCATTGCTGTTGCAGAAACATTCAACTATCTTTCAACATCATTGAAATCCATTCAAGGTGATCTGAAAAATGAGCTGGATGTTACAGTAAAGGAAATAAATTCGCTAGCTTCACAAATTAATAACATCAATAAACAAATCTCTGAAATCGAACCGCACGGTTATTTACCAAATGACTTATATGATGAACGAGATCGTTTAATCGACCAACTTTCATCACTTGCTAATGTTAAAGTAACTTCAAATCCTTCTGGAGGTAATGCCCTTGCCATCGCAGAAGGTTCGCTAACAGTTGAAATCGTTGATGACAACGGAAACTCACTTGGTACACTAGTTGATGCAAAAAATAAAAAAGTAAATGAACTAACAGTGGGCTACAAAAAAGATAGCGGCTTAGTTGAAACCGTATCAATTGGTCAAAAAACACTAGGAGTTTTAGAGTTTAATAGTACTGGAAAAATTAGCAGTTTAATTGATTCATATGGCTATACGTATGAAAGTGGAACAAGTATCTTTGAAAAAGGACTATTTCCAGATATGCTTGGAAATATCGATACAATGGCATTTGAGTTTGCTACTAAATTTAATGAAGCACATAAAGAAGGCTGGAGTATTGAGGACTATAATTCCAAGACACATACTCCTGTAGATTTCTTCTCATTCGGTGAAGATGGATTAACTGGTTCCAAAGGAGCAGCAGAGCTTATCCAAATCTCACAAGATATTATTAACTCTACTGATCATATTGCTGCAGCACTGCCTAACTCAGATGGCGAAGTAGCAATTGGTGACAGCCAAAACGCATCAAAGCTTGCAGATGTAAAAAACAAAACATTTAGTATTGATGGAAACACGACTTCCTTTCAAAACTATTATGAAAGTATCATCGGTGGAATGGCAGTTGACGCACAAGAAGCTGAGCGCTTAACAGCAAACAGCGGAGTTCTGAAAGATGCAGTAGATGTTAGAAGACAATCAGTCAGTGCTGTATCACTTGATGAAGAAATGACAAACATGATTCAATTCCAGCATGCCTACAATGCATCTGCACGAATGATCACGATGCAGGACGAAATATTAGATCGCATCATCAACGGAATGGGATTATCAGGAAGGTAGGTAAGTAAAACATGCGTGTAACTCAAGGAATGCTTGCGACAAATTCGCTACGCCACTTAAGCCAAAGCTATTCAAATATGGGGAAATACCAAGATCAGCTTGCAACAGGCAAGAAGATCAACCGACCTTCTGATGATCCGGTTGTGGCGATTAAAGGGATGTATTATCGGACGAATTTGACTGAAGTGGAACAGTATAAGCGGAATTTATCGGAAGCATATCAATGGATGGAGAGCTCTGAATCTGGTATTGAGCATGCAACACAGGTAATTCAGCGTGTGCGTGAGCTAGTTGTAAAAGGTAACACCGGAACAAACAGTCCAGAGGATTTAAAAGCAATCGGTGTTGAAATTGGACAGTTAAAGGAAGATTTAGCAAATGTGGCAAACACACAAGTAGCTGGACGTTATATCTTTAACGGAACGAAAACAGATAGTGCACCTGTTACAATTGATGATAGTGGCATTTCTGTGGATATGAATACCGCTGCTTTTAATGTTGAAGTTTCAAATGGCGTAAAGCTGAAAGTGAATATAAACCCAACAAATGTGTTTGGTAGTGAGCTATTTAATACACTGCAATCAATTGAGGATGCGTTAAATAGTGGCAGCATAGAAAGCGGCGATGAATTTCTAAGCAAAATAGATGAACATTTCGATGTCATGTCTGCGGAGCGCTCTGAAATTGGAGCACGCTACAATCGTTTAGAAATGATTGATACAAGAATTCAAGATCAGGAAATCATCGCAAGCAGAATTCTATCTGAGAATGAAGATGCTGACATAGAAAGAGTCATAACTGATTTAACAATCCAAGAAAGCATTCACCGTGCATCGTTAGCGGTTAGTTCAAAGATTATTCAGCCGTCATTGATGGATTTCTTAAGATAAGTAACAATAAATAGGATTGAATGGGTCTGACACATTGGGATGAGTCAGACCTTTTTACTAGGGAGTGAAGGAAATGAATGTACCGCAAATTCGCTTGCAAAGTATATCCGCACAAATTAGTATTCATACTATTAAAGGACAGCAAACAATTGAACAACCAAAAGCAGACCTTTCAATTGAACAGCCGAAAGCGGAGTTATCAATTGAAACCACTCCGTCCAATCTAACAATTGATCAAACTGAAGCATGGGCAGACATGGATTTGAAGCATATTTCACGGCGAATTAGAGAGGCTGCAGAGCAGGGCCATCAAGATGTAATGGCAGGAATCGCCCGCAGAGCGGAAGAAGGAGAACAACTAAAGCGGATAGAGGACGGAGGAAATCCGCTTGCTGATATAGCGAAGAAACGAAGTCAAAAGCCAATTTATCCATTTAATGTGGGGTTTATTCCTTCGGCTGGTAGTGTGAAAATACAGTATGAGCCTGCGAAGGTGAACATCGAGGTTACTCCAAATAAACCTAATATAGAAGTCTCGCAAAATAAACCAATCATTGACTATCAACCAGGAACGGTTGAAGTGAATCTAGATAGAAGAAACGAACTCCATATTGATTTTGAACCTGTAAATAAAGGAGAATAAATGAATGAAACTAACAACAAAGTATCATGGGGTTATTGAGATAGGGGAAAAGGACATTCTTCGATTCCAAAATGGATTGCCAGGCTTTCTAGATGAGAAATTATTTGTATTACTTCCTTTAGAGGTAGATTCACCGTTTTGGATTTTACAATCAACGGAGACAGCAGAATTAGGCTTTGTTACTGTTAATCCTTTTGATTATTTTGAAACGTATGAGTTTGAAATTACCAAAAACGATAAACAATTACTTGATTTAACATCTAAAAATGATGTAACAGTGTGGACAATATTGAACGTCAAGGATCCATTCGAAGACTCAACTGCAAATTTACAGGCACCGATCGTTCTTAACACAAGGAATAATCAAGCGAAACAAATTATCTTAACAGATACTCAATATATAACTAAGCAAAAATTAATTCCCGAAAAAGTAGTGAAATAGGAGGTGGGTGGATGCTAGTACTAACAAGAAAACTAAATGAATCAATTCAAATTGGAGATAATATTGAAATAACCGTTCTTTCTGTTCAAGGTGACCAAATAAAGTTAGGAATTAAAGCTCCAAAGGACATTGAGGTCCATCGAAAAGAAATCTATATGTCCATCCAGGAATCAAATAATGAAGCGGCTTCCATACTCCCAAACATCCTCGAACTATTAAAAACACAGCCAAAAAACCTTAAGTAAAAAAACTTGAGGTTTTTTTATTTTTTTCTACAAAATCTATTAAACTTTTCAACCTAGCGACGATATATAAAGTAAGAGGTTGAACAAATGGCGGCCGACATGAGGGATACCTTAAACTTAGAAGATTCACATGGATGTGGATCATTCATACATTCAAGGAGGAAATTTATAATGAGAATTAATCATAATATTGCAGCGCTTAACACTTATCGTCAGTTGAATAGTGCTTCAAGTGCTCAAGGTAAATCAATGGAGAAATTGTCTTCAGGTCTTCGTATTAATAAAGCTGGAGATGATGCAGCTGGTCTTGCAATCTCTGAAAAAATGCGTGGACAAATTCGCGGTTTGGACCAAGCTTCACGCAACTCTCAAGATGCTGTATCTTTAATTCAAACAGCAGAAGGCGGATTGAACGAAACACATGATATTCTTCAACGTATGCGTGAACTTGCAGTACAGGGTGCAAATGACACGAACGTAGATGCTGATAGAGACGCTATTCAAGAAGAATTAAACGAGTTAAAAGCAGAAATTGACCGCATTGGGGACACAACTGAGTTCAATACTCAAAAGCTACTTAAAGGTAATCTTGGTGGGACTGTAGAGCAAGACGCAACAACAACAACTGTACTTGCAGCGACTGGTGTTGCTTCTGTTGAAACATCTGGTGCAACATCTGGTACTTATGCAATTACTTCTGGTGCAGCGGGCGAGTTAACAATGACATTCGGATCAAAAACTCAAACGATTACCAATGCTGATGGTGCTCAAGAATTAAACTTCTCTGATTTTGGCATCTCAATTAAAACAAATGCTGGTTACACAGCAGATGATGCTGTTGGTGACGTAGAAGTCTTAGCAGGTTCTGCAACTTTCCAAATTGGTGCAAATGAAGATCAAAATATTAGTTTAGCTATTCGTGATATGACTACTAGTGGTACAGCAATAAATTTATCCGCTGCTGGTCGAGTTGATGTAAGTGATCATGATGCTGCAAAAGCTACTATTACTAATATTGACTCTGCTATCGAAGAAGTTTCAAAAGAACGTTCAAAATTAGGTGCTTACCAGAACCGTTTAGAGCACACTATCAACAACTTGAACACATCTTCAGAAAACCTAACTGCTGCGGAATCTCGTATCCGTGACGTAGATTATGCTTTAGCTGCATAAGCAGTTGACAAGCACAGTCGTCCTAGCTGGTAACGGCTAGAGATCATAATCGGGTGAATTGCTGGAAACCCCTTAGAGCTTTTCTTACCACAACGTAGTTGGAAACGACTAGCGTGAAGGTTTAAAAAAAGAAAAGATTGGGCAATCAGCAGCCAAGCTCCTGTCTCGAAAGAGTGGAGAAGGTTCAACGACTAGGATAAACCATCTAAAAGCTAAGCTCAAGATGATGAAATCCATAGGTGAAACAATGGTCATCAGCATTGTGAATCCGAAGTGCCCGACCCCTACTAGATTGTTAGAGGGTGAAGATATAGTCTGGTCATTTATGAAAGTAAATGTTCGCACGATGGCGAAAGAAATGATGAACCAAACTAAGAATTCTATTCTTTCTCAAGCAGCACAAGCAATGTTGGCTCAATCCAATCAAATGCCTCAAGGCGTATTACAACTCTTGAGATAATGATTAGAAGGGCGTCTAGCTTGGTAACGAGCTAGAGTATAACTGGGTGAATTGCTGGAACTTCCTAAAGCTTCATCAACCACAACGTAACCAGAAACGGTAGGCGTGATGGTGTGAAAATGATGGAGATGAAACAATGGATAATCAGCAGCCAAGCTCCTGTGGGGAAACTCTGGAGAAGGTTCAACGACTAGAATGAACTGTCTAAGGCAAAAGTTGCTATGACAATGAGATTCATAGGGTGGCATAATGTCATTCGAAGTGCCCAGCCCCTTTCTAGATAAGGGTGAAGATATAGTCTATTCTATGATCGAAAGACATAGTCGCAAAGCAAGCGAACCAACAACCACAAGGAGTTCTTCAACTTCTTCGTTAATATAGTTACTAGAAAAGGGATTCTGAATTTAGAATCTCTTTTCTCTATTTTTTAATACAATAGGTAATTGATTAATTCATGGATAACCATAAAAAAGCTGTTACTCTATGTACTATTGGTTTTCCTGTAGTATATAACAGAGATAAACGATTTGACTCCTAGTTAATCCAGTTATTTGTTTTATATCTTCAATTTGCTCAAGCAAATCACCATTTAACACTACTTGATATCCTTTTCCCTTGCTGGTAGCAGATTTTATATTTAAATAGGTTGTCTTAATTAAGTCTTGATAAAGTAGAGAATTTCTGAACAATGGTTGGAGTTTAGATAGGTTAGCTAATATATTATGTATCTCACTGGTTGGCTTTTTAAGGTGAATGGAACTTGGTAAATAAATTGTTGTTCTTTTATTCGTTTTAGAAATGCTATCATTGTGTGGAATGAAGAATTTCCTTTGCATGCTACTATGTAAATAAGGTTGGATAATTTCGAGGAAGTATAGAATCTGGGCTTTCTCATAAAGTATTAGTCTATTTTGACCATCGAGTCTAAAGGTCAATTTATAAAATGTATTTAAAAGTTCAATAAGTTCTATATTTTCTTTTTTAGAAAAGGAATCAGTAGAAAGGATAATTTTAGATACCTTTCCATTTACATTCTTCAAGTGCCCATCGTCTTGATACCACCACGCTAACGTTACTGGTGAGATTCCTTCATACAAAAGATCAAATGGTACAATCTTTTTTCTGTGTATATACCAAATATCTAAGAGTGAAATTACTATTGGTGAAGTTAATGATTGTACATATATAGAATCTGTGAATCCTATTTTAATTCTACTATCAATTACTCTTCTCTCTTTTGGTTTACTAAAAGGGACATAGTCCTTTAATTCTGTATAACAATGAATAGCCCAGTCCTTATCTCTTAAGCAATGTGAAAATCTTAGACGAGGTTTCCGATTATGTTCAATACTAATGTTGCCGTCGCCGAGTAGTTTTCCTGATATTCTATCTATTATATGTTTTGGTAAGAGACTTTTTAGAGTAAGAATTGACTCCATACTTTAACCTCCCATAAACAGTATAACAAACCTACGTTCCCTTTTTATTCAAATTCCATTACTTTTATGTAAAGATTTATCAGTCCATAGATTTGTTAATTGTACTTTTTCAACTTTTGAATTAAACAATAATCAAAAAAAGCCGATATTAATAATAGAGATCATACAGAGGAGTGTTCCTAATGTCGGTAGAAAAACTATCTTCACAGCCAGCACTTCACAACTTTGAAACAACAAAACCAACTGGCCAAAATGAAACGATCGAACATAATATAATTGCTAAGCAAAATATACAAGAAAAATCGCCATCTAAAGAGGAAATGGAACGTGTCATAGATGGAATTAATGAAGTATTACAACCGGCTAATACCCATATTAAATTTGAACTTCACGAAAAACTAAATGAATATTACGTAACTATTGTTGATAACAACACAAATGAGATAGTCAGAGAAATTCCTTCAAAAAAGTGGTTAGACATTTATGCTGCCATGACCGATTTTGTTGGACTAATCGTCGATAAAAAATTCTAGGAGGTGGATGGAGTGGCAATGAGAATAGGTGGACTAGCTAGTGGTATGGATATTGATACGATCGTATCTGACTTAATGAAGGCAGAACGTATGCCGCTAGATAAATTAACGAAAAATAAACAAGTGATAGAATGGCAGCGTGATGCTTATCGCGAGATGAACACACTGCTACTAAACTTCCGAAATCAAACATTTGATATGAAGCTATCATCTAATTTTGGTGCACGTACTGTTACCTCATCTAACGAAAGCAAAATAACTGCTATAGCAAAAAGTGCTGCAGACCTATCATCCTTTACAATTTCAAAAATTGATCAGCTTGCAACAGCTGCAACAAAGGTGAACGCAGGTGCAATTTCTAAATCTGGAACTAAGATCGATGCATCGGTAAGTCTTTATAGCATGAAAGATAACTTTGCTAATACAAACTTTGGGTGGACTTCTGGGAGTGTTGAAACCCAAACAGTTTCTCCAGCAGCCAACGGAAAAACATTCAAGCTTACTCTTACAGCTGGCGTAGAATTACAAGAAATTGCAAACCATACAACGGTTAAGGTTGATGGAAAGTCATTTAAAATCATCACTGATCCAGCATCAACGCTTCAAACTGGAGATGTAAGAGTTGATAAAGACGGCAATTTGGAGTTCTTTGATGAAATTTCTAAAGGAAGCACAATTAAGGTTGATTTTGCAGCAACTAAAAAAATTGAAACCCTAAAACCAACAGCCGACTTCACAGAAATCCAATTAGCCAAGAGTCCTATATCTCTACAGGACGAGGTTGTTGTTACAATTAACGGTATTGATTATCGAAATAGCGGTACAAATAAAAATGAACTTTTAGCAGCTGATAACTCGGTGTTTGCAAAAATTGATGAAATTGGGAAAATTATGTTTACCAATCAACAAGCAAAAGATACGGAAGTAAAAGTAGCTTATGAACAAATGTATTTTGCATTCGATATTGGTTCCCATACTTCAAATGGTCAGGTAAACGAACGATTTCTTGTCCAAGGTTCAGATTCCCTTGATTCAGTATTAAGTAAAATCTCTTCTTCTGATGCTGGCCTATCAGCTTATTATGATACATTCACAGACCAAGTAACATTAACTCGCAAAGAAACTGGTGACTTTAACGAGGCTGGAAATGAAATCATTACTACACCTGGTTTTCTAAATAATATTTTACGCTTTGGAAGTGGATCAGAAACAGGTGGGGATAATGCTGTTTTTACTGTAAACGGACTTAGCACTGAACGTACATCAAACACGTTTGACATGAATGGTGTGACATTTACGTTAAAGGATAAGCTGTTAAGTACAGAACCAAGTATTTCGATTAACGTTGCTAACGATACAAATAAAGTCGTTGAAAATATTACAAAGTTTGTTAACTCTTACAATGAGTTAATTGAAAAAATTCAAACAAAGGTGAATGAGGAGAAATACAAGGATTATCTGCCATTGACAGATAATGAGCGAGAAGGGCTATCTGAAAAGCAACAAGAAAAATGGGAAGAGATGGCGAGAAGTGGTTTACTTCGCAGAGATTCCTTACTTTCAGGCCTACTCTCAAAAATGCGGACTGACTTTTACTCACCAGTAAGTAATGCAACAATTGATTCCAACGTTAAACAATTATCTAGCATCGGGATAACCACAACGTCGAATTATCTTGAAGGTGGAAAGCTAGTTATTAATGAAGATGAGCTTCGGAAAGCAATTGAAGAAAATCCAGAATCTGTAGAAAAGCTATTTACTAGCAGCGGTTCTACAAGTGGAGAGCAAGGAATTCTAAATCGACTATATGACAGTTTAACAAATACAATGGACAGTATTAAAACTAAAGCAGGAAATTCAAATGCAACGAATGATACTTTTACATTAGGAAAAAACCTTAACAGAATTACAGACCAAATGGATCGTTTTGAAGACCGCCTAACACAAGTCGAAAACCGTTACTGGGCACAGTTCACAGCAATGGAAAAAGCAATCCAAAAATCAAATTCACAAATGTCCTTTCTCATGCAGCAATTCTCATCATAATAAAAGGAGTGTCACCCATGGCAATGAATAACCCGTACGCAGCCTATCAGCAAAATGCAGTAACAACCGCTTCCCCAGGTGAAGTTACGTTAATGCTATACAATGGCTGTCTTAAATTTATTAAACAGGCAAGTTCAGCAATTGAAAATAAAGAAATAGAAAGTAAAAATACAAATATCCAAAAAGCACAGAAAATTATTACTGAGCTTATGGTTACTTTAAATATGGATCTAGAAATCTCTAAAAGTATGATCGTTATGTACGATTATATTAACCATCGCTTAACGGAAGCGAATGTGAAGAATGATGGTTCTATTTTAACGGAAGTTGAAGGACTTGTTGTTGAATTCCGCGATACATGGAAGCAGGTTATTCAAATTACCCGTCAACAACAGCATCGTCAAGGCGGTCAAGCGTAGTGTCTCGATTAGAAAAAGTATACGGAGTAACCGAACAGCTTTTTCAATTGGTGTCAAAGCCGATCGCAAAGGAAGCTAGAGATGAATGTATTGAAGAGATAACATCTTTGTTAGAACATCGTGATCAGCTCCTAACCGATGTTCAGCCGCCTTTTACTAAATATGATCAGCAACTATTTCAGCAAATTGTCACTTGGAATGAGGTTATTACGAAAAGATTCACTGAGATTAAGCAACAAATCCAACAAGACATGATGCAATTAAAAAAGACGAAGTCGTCCAATCAACACTATGTCAATCCATATCAAGACATTTCCACATCTGATGGTATGTTCTATGATAAACGAAAATAGGTGAACCGTAATGGTATCACTTAACAAGTGATCAATATGAGCAATATGAGTTGATTCTTCACATCTAACTCTGCATTTGATCAAGTGATTTTAACTTTAGTCGGTGAGGCATCCATTTTCACAACTGTTAAAAAACTTCACGAGTTTGTTAAAACGCAATTAGTTCCTGTCTATTTAAAATGGAAAGAATCCGTTCAGACTCAGTTACAACCCTATATTACACAGTAAAACTCGTCTTTCATGGCGAGTTTTTTTCGTGAAAAGCGGTAGAGGATGAGATAAATATATGATAAAATAAATAAGAACAAATGTTCCTTTTTTTAAGCGACGAATGTATAAAATTAAAAAGGTATGTGATAAAATAATGATAATGAACAAAGTTTTTGAAAAGCCTCACGAATACTGTGCAGTTGATTATGATGGTTTATGGAAAAAGTTAATCTATGAGTTGTTTGAGGAGTTTGTCTTATTTTTTGCAACTGACCTGTATGAAAAAATTGATTTTTTAAAGGAACCTGAATTTTTACAACAGGAGCTTTTTCAGGAAATTATTAATGAAAGAAAAGGAAGACAAGTTGCTGATCAAATTGTAAAAGTATTTCTAAAAAGTGGAGAGGAGAAGTGGCTGTTAATTCACATTGAAGTACAGGGAGATCGCGATCCTGACTTTGCAAAAAGAATGTTTCGTTATTATTATCGAATATTTGATAAATACGACCAAGAAATTGTTGCGATTGCTTTATTAACAGATACCTCCAAACACTTCCGACCTAACACGTTTCATCGTACATCTTATGGAACAGTGTTAACTTATGAATATAATATTTACAAATTTATTGATCAAGATAAAACAAAGCTTCTGCAATCGAGTAATCCATTTGCTATTGCAGTATTAGCTGGAAAGCTTGCAAATGAAGCAAAAAATGACTCAGAGAAGCGTTATCGTTTTAAACGAAAATTAATCCAATTAGTGTTGCAAAAAAATGATTATCCCCAAGAAGAACGATACATATATTTATCCGCATTAATATACTTCATTGATTATTTATTACAAATCCCGATTGAATTAACACAAAAACTACAGAATGAAATCATTCTTACAAAGGAGGAAATAGAAATGATGTATTTAGATCGAAACAATTTGCCACCGACTTTTGGAGAATTGAAGAGGTTGGTAAGGGAAGAAGGAAGAGAAGAAGGAAGAGAAAAGGGAATTGAAGAAGGTCAAAAGCTGGTTGCAGTTGAACTTTTGAAAGATGGTATGCCTGTATATCTAGTTGCTAAGTATGTAAAGCTGTCAATTGAGATAGTAGAGGAATTGAAGGGGAAATATCTGAACAATTAGGGGAGATATATTTAACCTTATCCCGCATTAATATACTTTATTGATTATCTATTACAAATCCCGATTGAATTAACACAAAAACTACAGAATGAAATCATTCTTACAAAGGAGGAAATAGAAATGATGTATTTAGATCGAAACAATTTGCCGCCGACTTTTGGGGAATTGAAGAGGTTGGTAAGAGAAGAAGGAAGGGAAAAGGGAATTGAAGAAGGTCAAAAGCTTGTTGCAGTTGAAACTTTTAAAAGATGGTATGCCTGTAGCTCTAGTTTCCAAGTATGTAAAGCTGTCAATTGAGATAGTGGTGGAACTGAAGAGAAAATATCTGAACAATTAGGAAAGTAATTCTAATACCCAATTGTATGTCCTAAAAAAATCTGCTCATCTATAAAATAAAATCTTTTAGAAAGAGATGTAAATGTAGTTATAAAGATTTTGAAATGATAATGAAGGAGGCGTCATAAAGGAACAGGAAACAATGCTGAAGGAAATACTTAATGCATTAAAATTACATTCAGATCATATGGATCAAAAGTTTAAATAAGTTGATGAAAGATTCGACATTTAATTGAAGGACGATTAGATAGAATGGAGAAGAAAATGGATGGCATTCGTGATGAACTAACAGAGACATAAGAAACGCTTGATTTTATCTCCGTAGAAACTTTACAACATGAGAAAAAGCTTCGAGAAATCAATCAATCATAATACACCTCAGCCTCTAAATCCTCGTGCACTGTACTACCGGAAAAGCCCAAGCAATGGATGTGGTATCAAGCCAGCATGCTAAATTTGGAGTCTATCATCATACACTCGAAATAGTGTTTTCGAATCACATATTCGTGTAAATATGACGAAGAACTATTGGAACAAACGAAAAGTTTCACGCTCTCTTAAGTCACCCAAGAAATAATATTCCAACCAATCAACTAACACAATAATTTGAACTTAATAAAGCCTACCTTAATCAAGCAATACATATCCCCAAATGTAAGCGCATATACTATTACACTTAATCCTGTATTTACAAAAATAAAACAATCTTCAACATTTTTCACAAATTTTTCACGAAATTTTTACGTTTTAGCAGGAGACAAGCAGGGAAATATAGAATTAAGTATACATAGCTTTATCATAAAGGAGGAGTTCAATCATGAGATATAACGTCAGAGGGGAAAACATTGAAATAACTCCAGCATTAAGAGAATATGCAGAAAAGAAAATTGGTAAGCTTGAGCGATACTTTGAAGATTCAGTTGACGCAAATGTAAATGTAAACTTAAAATTCTATAATGACCAGGAGTCAAAAATAGAAGTAACGATTCCAATGACAGATCTTGTGCTCCGTGCTGAGGAGCATAATCAAGATATGTATGCAGCCATTGATCTTGTGGTAAATAAATTAGAACGTCAAATTCGTAAGCATAAAACAAAAGTCAATCGCAAGCTTCGTGAGCAGGGTGCTCCAAAGTTTGTATTTAGCAATTTACTACCTGAAGAAAACGCTCCATTAGATGAGGAAGATCAGGAAGAGGTTGTTCGTACTAAGCGCTTTAACTTAAAGCCGATGGACAGCGAGGAAGCGATCCTGCAAATGGACATGTTAGGTCATAGTTTCTTTGTATTTACGGATTCTAAAACGAATAAAACGAATGTTGTCTATAAACGTAAAGATGGAAAATATGGCTTAATTGAGCCTCACGTATAAAACAAGGACAGCGCCTAATTAGGGCGCTGTTATTTTATTTCATAGGGGAGAAATTGATGAGTAAACCTAAAATTACCGTAATAGGCAGTATAAACATGGACCTTGTTACGAAAACAAATACAATTCCAAAAGTCGGGGAAACCGTTTTAGGGGAATCCTTTTTAACAATTCCAGGTGGAAAAGGTGCCAACCAGGCTGTAGCAGCTGCTAGATTAGGAGCAGAAGTGACAATGATTGGCTGTGTAGGGGACGACGCATTTGGTAGTGAATTAAAAAATCATTTAACCGCACAGGGAGTTGCGATGGAAAATGTAAAAACAATTCCTGAAACTTCAACTGGTATTGCCTCAATTACTCTTTCCGATGGAGATAACAGCATTATCATCGTATCTGGTGCAAATAATTTTGTCACACCTGAGATTGTTAAACAGCATGAACACATCATTGCTGAAAGTGATATCGTGCTTTTACAACTCGAAGTCCCATTACAAAGTGTTATCGAAGCTGTTCAACTAGCAAGAAAACATAACGTGCGAGTGATCTTAAATCCTGCTCCGATTCAAAAACTACCAAAGGAACTAATCCTACAAGTAGATTACATAACACCAAACGAACACGAACAAGAAATGCTCTTATCTAGAAATGACATGACTGACGAAGAATTAATCCAAGTTAAAGAAAAATGCATCGTAACAAAAGGCTCAAAGGGTGTAATGCTTTATCAAAATGGAGAAACTTTTATCCAAGGCTATAAAGTCAAAGCTGTTGATTCTACTGGTGCAGGAGACTCCTTCAATGGAGCGTTAGCTTTCTCTTTAAGCAATGGTGCTGCCTTAAAAGAATCCTGCCAATTTGCCAATGCAGTTGCAGCATTGTCTGTTACTAAACTTGGTGCTCAAGCGGGGATGCCGACATTAAAGGAAGCGGAAGAGTTTATTTCTACACGGTAATTGTCTCACCAGATCGATTCGACAAAATTCGGGTGGTGACAGGCACCTGGTTGTACCCCACTCCAAATAGTGCTAAAATAAAGGATAGTTTAACAAAAAACAATCAACAAACAAAAATGATAATTTCACTCTAAACACAGAGGAGCGTTATGATGCTTGGAATTTTAAATAAGGTGTTTGATTTTAACAAACGTGCGTTAAATCGTTATGAAAAGATGGCTGATCAGATTGATGCATTAAGCAGTAAAATGAGCGGTTTATCTGATGATGATCTTAAAGCAAAAACAGAAGAATTTAAGGGTCGCGTTGCAAAAGGTGAATCACTCGACGATCTTTTAATAGAGGCGTTTGCTGTTGTTCGTGAAGCAGCGAAGCGTGTGTTAGGCTTACATCCATACAAGGTACAGTTAATGGGTGGTATTTCCTTACATGAAGGGAATATTTCAGAAATGAAAACAGGTGAAGGGAAAACCTTAACTTCAACAATGCCTGTTTATTTAAATGCGCTATCTGGTGAAGGTGTACATGTTGTCACAGTCAATGAATATTTAGCAAGTCGTGATGCACATGAAATGGGACAATTATTTGAATTCCTTGGCCTAACAGTTGGTCTTAACTTAAACTCACTTAACAAAGATGAAAAACGTGAAGCATATGCTGCAGACGTTACATATTCAACAAACAATGAGCTTGGCTTTGATTATTTGAGAGATAATATGGTTCTTTACCGTGAGCAAATGGTACAGCGTCCACTTAATTTTGCCGTAATCGATGAGGTTGACTCGATCTTAGTCGATGAAGCGAGAACACCGTTAATTATCTCAGGACAAGCTGCGAAATCGACAAAGCTTTATATCCAAGCGAATGGCTTTGTTCGCCAATTAAAGCAGGAAGAAGATTTTACATATGATGTGAAAACAAAGGCTGTTCAGCTTACAGAGGACGGTATGACAAAAGCTGAAAAAGCCTTTGGAATTGAAAATCTTTTCGATATCAACCATGTTGCGTTAAATCATCACATCAACCAAGCGTTAAAAGCACAATTTGTGATGCAGCGCGATGTTGACTATGTTGTTGAAGAAGAACAGGTTGTCATTGTTGACTCGTTCACTGGTCGTCTAATGAAGGGACGTCGCTATAGTGATGGGCTTCACCAGGCAATTGAAGCTAAAGAAGGTCTAGAGATTCAAAATGAAAGCATGACACTTGCAACAATCACATTCCAAAACTACTTCCGTATGTATAAAAAGCTTTCTGGTATGACTGGTACAGCGAAAACAGAGGAAGAAGAGTTCCGCAACATTTATAACATGCAGGTTGTCGCAATTCCAACAAACAAGCCAATTGCTCGTGATGATAAAGCTGATTTAGTTTACCGTTCCATGGAAGGGAAATTCCGTGCAGTTGTCGAGGATGTATCACAACGTCATGATCTAGGTCAGCCAATTTTAGTTGGTACGGTTGCTGTTGAAACATCTGAATTAATTTCTCAGCTACTTAAGAAAAAAGGAGTTCCCCATCATGTGTTGAATGCAAAAAACCATGAGAAGGAAGCAGAAATTATTGAAAATGCAGGTCAGCGTGGAGCTGTTACAATTGCAACAAATATGGCTGGTCGTGGTACAGATATCAAGCTTGGTGATGGAGTTCGTGAGATAGGTGGTTTAGCGGTTATCGGGACTGAGCGTCATGAATCCCGCCGTATTGATAACCAGCTTCGTGGACGTTCAGGACGTCAAGGTGATCCAGGGGCAACACAATTCTATCTTTCTATGGAAGATGAGTTAATGCGCCGCTTTGGCTCAGAAAATATGATGAATATGATGGATCGTCTAGGTATGGACGATACGCAACCAATTCAAAGTAAAATCGTCTCTCGTGCTGTTGAATCTGCACAAAAACGTGTTGAAGGTAATAACTTTGATGCACGTAAACAGCTTCTACAATACGACGATGTATTACGTCAGCAACGTGAAGTTATTTATAAACAACGCTTTGAAGTTCTTGATTCAGATAACCTTCGTGAGATTGTTGAAAAAATGCTTCTGTCAACGATTGAGCGCACTGTAGCTACTTATACACCACAAGATGAGGTTGAGGAAGAATGGAACTTAGAAGGTATTATCGATTATATGAATGCCAACATTCTTCAAGAAGGTGAACTTGGAATATCTGATCTTCGTGGAAAAGATCCAGAAGAAATGACAGAGCTTATTAGCAAAAAAGCAATCGCACTGTACAACTTGAAGGAAGAAGACTTCGGCGATGAGCAGATGCGTGAGTTTGAAAAAGTTATTCTTCTTCGTGCGGTTGATTCAAAATGGATGGATCACATCGATGCGATGGATCAGCTTCGTCAAGGTATTCATTTACGTGCATACGGTCAAAATGATCCGTTGCGTGAATACCAAATGGAAGGCTTTGCGATGTTTGAAAACATGATTGCCTCCATTGAAGAGGATGTTGCGAAATATATTATGAAAGCACAAATTCGCAATAATCTTGAGCGTCAAGAGGTAGCGAAGGGCCAAACAGCCGTTCATCCAAAAGAAGGCGATGAACCGCCAAAGAAAAAACCGTCTCGTAAAGTCGTGGAAATTGGTCGAAATGAGCCATGTATTTGTGGTAGTGGTAAAAAGTACAAAAACTGCTGTGGCCAATAAATAGCTTTCAATAGAGAAAAAGGTATATAATATAGAAATTACTTAAACTGAGAGAGGTGACATTACACCTCTCTCTTGTTTGCGGATTTATCCTGTCATACAAATTAAACCTGAGGTGACTGTAATGGAATTAGTAGAAATTCGACAAGAGCTTGAAAAAACAGCTAAACGTTTAGCGGACTTTAGGGGGTCTCTTTGACCTCGATATAAAAGAAGCTCGTATTCAGCAACTAGAAGGGCAAATGACTGCACCTGATTTTTGGGATAACCAAAACGCTGCACAAACGGTAATAAATGAAACAAACGCATTAAAAGAAATGGTTGACCAGTTTCATGAGTTAAATGAGTCATATGAGAATCTTCAATTAACTTATGAACTCGTGAAAGAAGAAGAAGATGCGGATTTACAGGAAGAGCTTGTTTCTGAAATCAAGGATTTAGTAGGGAAGTTGAATGACTTTGAACTTCAACTGTTACTAAGTGAGCAGCATGACAAAAATAATGCGATTCTTGAGCTACACCCAGGTGCTGGTGGAACGGAGTCTCAAGACTGGGGCTCAATGCTATTGCGTATGTACACACGATGGGCTGAGAAAAAAGGCTTCAAGGTTGAGACGCTTGATTATTTACCAGGTGATGAGGCTGGAATAAAAAGTGTTACCCTCCTGATCAAAGGACATAACGCATATGGCTACTTAAAAGCAGAAAAAGGCGTTCATCGCTTAGTACGTATTTCACCTTTCGATTCATCAGGCCGTCGTCATACTTCATTCGTTTCCTGTGAGATTATGCCTGAATTTAATGAAGAAATCGATATCGAAATACGGACTGAAGATTTAAAAGTTGATACGTACCGTGCGAGTGGAGCTGGTGGACAGCATATTAATACAACTGACTCTGCTGTTCGTATCACACATTTGCCAACAAATATTGTTGTGACATGTCAAACAGAGCGTTCCCAAATTAAAAACCGTGAGCGTGCAATGAAAATGCTTCAAGCTAAGCTATACCAAAAACGAATTGAAGAGCAAGAAGCTGAGCTTGCGGAAATCCGTGGTGAGCAAAAGGACATCGGCTGGGGCAGCCAAATTCGTTCTTATGTATTCCACCCATATTCAATGGTAAAGGATCACCGTACAAATACAGAAATCGGAAACGTACATGCGGTCATGGATGGAGAATTAGATCCGTTTATTGATGCGTTCTTACGTTCGAAATTATCATAAATTAATGAAGCAACTCGTATTGTGAACGCAATCGGGTTGCTTTTTTTATAGCTGGGGCTAAGGGCATTGAATTAGTCAAATACAAAATTATCAGTAAAAGTTGCAAAAAAATCATCCGCATTTGCAAAATTTTTAATATAAGTTGCAAAATAAGTATCCAAACTTGCAAGAATCACTACTTAACTCCTCTAAACCTTCTATAGTGCCTCACATTTCTATGAACTTTTTCCTCTATAAAACCCCACTTCGTAATTTTTTCTCCAAAGTAGCAAACACTAATCAAAATTACCCTCTCTTTACCTCGTTACCACGTTATTTAGCTGTCATTCACAGACAAAATAACGAGTGCTATACTCATTTAGGACATCTCATGAATAACAAAAAAGCTAAAAAGGAGGTACATTTCCAATTGATTCGCAAAAGAAATCATTCATACAATCCTAGGCTAGAAAAAGTGATTGAATACATATACATATTAATTGGTTCATCATTCGTTGCGATCGGTTTTAATTTATTTTTACTGCCAAATCGAGTTGCATCGGGTGGTGTAAGTGGTATTAGTACGATCCTTGATGCGACATTTGGATTCGAGCCTGCGTATGTGCAGTGGGCCTTTAATATTCCGCTATTTATCGCCGGTGTGATTTTATTAGGGAAACAATTCGGTATCAAAACATTAGTTGGAACTATTTTTGTACCACTAGTTGTCTATCTAACGAGAAACTGGGAGCCGGCCACAATGGATCCTTTGCTCGGTTCATTATTTGGTGGAATTGCCATCGGTCTTGGTTTAGGTATTGTATTTAGAGGAAAGGCATCAACTGGAGGGACAGATCTTGCTGCACAAATTATTCATAAGTATACAGGGCTTACACTTGGTACTTGTGTAGCACTACTAGATGGATTTATCGTGCTAGCGGCGGCGTTTGTGTTCGATATTGAAAGAGGGCTTTATGCGTTAATCGGCTTATATGTGACGAGTAAAACGATTGATATCGTTCAAATTGGCTGGGGGCGTTCGAAAATGGCGATGATAATAACTAATCAGCAAAAGGAGATTCAGGATGCGATCCTCCATGAAATTGATCGAGGTGTGACCCGGTTAGCAGCACACGGGGGGTTTACGAACAATGAACGACCCGTTTTAATGTGTGTTGTTGATCAAACGGAATTCACAAAATTGAAACAACTCGTTAAAAGCATTGATCCATATGCATTTGTTACTGTAACAGATGCTTCAGAGGTTCTTGGCGAAGGTTTCAAACGTGCCTAGTTAGGTTATAATAACCTAGAAATTATATACATAAAGAAGGAGGAAATCCTGTTGAAAACCAAGCTACTTACATTATTACTTGGAACATCGGTTATTCTTGGCGCTTGTGGTGGTGGAGAAGAGCCTAAGGAAGAAGCAAAAGGCGAGGCTAGCGGTGATGCAGAAACGATCGTTCAACAAAGCTGTATTGGCTGCCATGGTGAAAATCTAGAAGGTAAAAATGGTCCAGACTTACGTGAAGTCGGAGCGAAATATGAAAAAGAAGAAATAAAAGAGATCTTAATCAACGGTCGTGGAGGCATGCCAGGAGTATTACAGGATGCTGACGCTGAAGTTGTCGCAACATGGTTGGCAGAGAAAAAATAAATCGCCCTAAATGAAATATATTGTAATAAAATGAAAGGTTGACTCCGACAAAGGTCATCCTTTTTTTATTTTTTCTTGCAATATTAGTCAGAAGGTTCTAAAATTTTAATAGTAAAACGCTTACTTATACATAATCCTTTTGTCACATTATCCCATACAACCCTCAAAAAAACTTATTATATCAAGGTTTTTGAAGGTTTAATATGCTTGAAATGAAATTGTAATATAAATTTAGTCTATTTTTGACGAAAATTGATGGTATAATAAATCTTGTAGTTTTGAAGACAAGGAATTATTATGTCTGTTTAGTCGACAATTTACGACAATGAACGACATATTTCCAAATAAAAACAACTATTAGGTGGTTTTTCTATGATAGAAATGTCAGAAGTATATAAAACATATCCCAATGGTGTTTTAGCCATTAATGGGCTTGATATAATGATTAACCAAGGTGAATTTGTTTATGTAGTTGGACCTAGTGGAGCTGGGAAGTCAACATTTATTAAAATGATGTACCGTGAGGAAAAACCTTCAAGCGGGAAGATCATCATTAATGGTGTCGATTTATCAAAGCTTAAGGAAAATAAAGTTCCGATGTTAAGACGTAGTATTGGTGTTGTGTTCCAGGATTTTAAACTATTACCAAAACTAACAGTCTTTGAAAATGTTGCTTTTGCATTAGAAGTGATCGGTGAAAACCAAAAAAATATTAAAAAGAGAGTACTAGACGTACTAGATTTAGTTCAGCTTAAGCATAAGGCACGATTCTTCCCTAATGAATTATCAGGTGGGGAACAGCAACGTGTTTCTATTGCGCGTTCAATCGTTAACAATCCTGCAGTAATGATCGCGGATGAACCAACCGGTAACCTTGATCCTGATACGTCATGGGAAATCATGCACCTATTTGAGGAAATCAATAATCGTGGTACAACGATTGTTATGGCAACACATAACAGGGAAATTGTAAATACGTTGAAAAAGCGTGTCATCGCAGTCGAAGATGGAAAGATTGTGCGTGATGAAGCAAGAGGGGAGTACGGTTTATATGATTAATACTCTTGGTCGTCATTTTCGTGAAAGTTTAAAGAGTCTAGCAAGAAATGCATGGATGACGTTTGCATCAGTCAGTGCAGTAACTGTGACATTAATTTTAGTTGGTACATTCTTAGTCATTATGATGAACCTAAACAATGTTGCAGATAATCTTGAAAACGATGTTGAAGTTCGTGTTCTTATCGATGTAACCGCTAAAGAGGATGCACAAGCAAAGCTTAAGAGTGAGATTGAAAAGATTAAAGAGGTAGAATCTATTGTTTACTCTCCGAAGGAAAAAGAGTTAGATAACTTAGTTGAGAGTTTAGGTGAAGAAGGGGAATCCTTTGAGCTTTTCGAGCAAAATAATCCATTAAACGATGTTTTTGTTGTCAAAGCAAAGGAACCACAGGATACAAAGCTAATTGCTGATAAAATTGCAAAATTTGAAAATGCATCAAAAGTGAAATATGGTCAAGATGAAGTTGAAAAGCTTTTTGATGTTATATCACTTTCTCGAAATATTGGATTAGGTCTTATTATAGGTCTGATTTTTACAGCGATGTTCTTAATATCTAATACAATTAAAATTACGATTTTCGCTCGTAGACATGAAATCGAAATTATGAGACTTGTTGGTGCCACAAATGGATTTATACGCTGGCCGTTTTTCTTAGAGGGTTTATTTTTAGGAGTACTCGGTGCGGTTGTTCCGATCGTGCTTATCATAGCAGTATACAAATCGTTATACACATGGGCTTTACCAAAGCTTCAAGGCTCGTTTGTTGAGTTCTTGCCGTTTAGTCCATTCGTATTCCAAGTATCAGCCATCCTATTATTAATCGGTGCTTTAATCGGTGTATGGGGAAGCTTAATGTCAGTACGTAAATTCTTAAAAGTGTAAACTAGCAGTTTTTTGACTGCTAGTTTACTAGTTTTTGTAGATTAGGAAATTATAAAATGCTTGGACTATGGATATGAGCTCGACATCCAGCTCCAGCGCCTAGCGCCTAGTGAACTTCACACTCCTTATACGCTAAGTCAACATCGAATCGCTTACGCTCTTCGTGTTTCCTTTATCTCATACGGAGTGATCTTGTTTCTCGTCGCTGACCAAGGCGCTTGCGCTTTTGATACATAATGCAGGGGAGGAAAGAGAAAAACATGATGAAAAGAAAAATAGTAACGTTCAGCTTGGCTGCGATCATTGGGACAAGCGGGTTATTTCTGCCATATAACAATCTTGCCTTCGCTGAAACGTTAGATGAGAAAAAGAAGGATATTCAAAGCAAGCAATCTGACGTATCTTCTAGTATTGATGAAAAGGAAAGTGAAATCACAAACCTAGAGCAAGAGAAAGAACAGCTTAACGCGGATATCAAAAACATTGATATGCAAGTTGCTGAGACGAACGGTGAAATTAGAGAAAAAGAAGCTACTATCGAGGAAACAAAGAAAAAGATTGAAGAGTTAAAAGCAGAAATTGAAGTTGTAAAGGCAAGAATCGCTGAGCGTAATAAATTATTAGAAGACCGTGCACGTTCTCTTCAAGAGAGTGGCGGTATGGTTAGCTATTTAGATGTGCTACTTGGTGCTCAAAGCTTTGGTGACTTTGTCGGACGTGTTAGTGCCGTTACAACAATTGTCGAAGCAGACCGTGAAATTCTTAAAGCACATGAAGAGGATAAACAACTTTTAGAGCAAGCAGAGGCAGATCTAAATAGCCAGCTTCAATCGTTAGAACAATCACTAACTGAATTAGAAGGTCTTAAGGAACAATTAAGTGCTCAAGTCAAACAAAAGCAAGAACTTATGAAAAAAGTAGAGCTGCAGCATGATGAAGCGGTTCATGAAGTTCATGAATTAGAAGATGAAGCAGAATTTTTGGCGGAACAAGCAAAGGCAATTGAACTAGAACAACAAAGACAAAAAGAGGCAGCCGAAGAAGCAGCTCGTGCAGCCGCAGAAGAAGCAGCTCGTGCAGCGGCAGAAGAAGCTAAGAAGAAAGCAGCTGCTACTTCAAGCTCGAGTTCAAGTTCAAGTTCAAGCTCAAGTTCGTCTTCAGGCTCAACTACTTCAACAGCTTCAACAGAAAAACCAGCTGTTTCAAGTGGTAACTTTATGTGGCCAGCGTCAGGAAGACATTCTTCTGAATATGGATATCGTATCCATCCGATTACAGGAGCTCAAAAATTACATTCAGGTATAGATATTGCAAATAGTACAGGTACTCCAATTGTTGCATCAGCTAGTGGGACTGTTATCCGTTCACATTATTCTAGCAGCTATGGAAATGTAGTCTACATTTCACACAACATTAATGGACAAGTTTATACAACTTTATATGCCCATATGGAAGCTCGCTATGTAAGTGCAGGTCAGTCCGTATCTAAAGGTCAACAAGTAGGTACTTTGGGTACGACTGGGCAGTCAACTGGCCCACATTTACATTTTGAAATTCACAAAGGGCCATGGAACGGATCATCAAGTTCTGTAAATCCTAGAAGCTATCTACCATAAACATACCCTTTCAAAAACCTCTAAAACATCATGTTTTAGAGGTTTTTTTGTGTCTAACGCATTAAATTCCTCATCGCTAAATTAGCATAAAAAAGCGAATCCTATATCTCATACGGAGTGCTTCTATTCATGCGTCCCTAAACGAGTGCTTTTGTTCTACACCAGAATTTATATCTTTTCTTAATCAGTTTGGTGTCTAGCTCCAGCTGTAGACCCTCTTAGGTCTACAGCTACTCAGGAATTGAAGACAAAGAACGTCTTCTATTCCTGAGCGTCTTATGCCTGCCTTAGTCTGTTCAAGGCGCTTCCGCTTTTCTTAGATTGCCTTACATGATTTGTACAAGCTTGACATATACTAAAAAAAGTCTAAATATCAGCTGTTTTACATAAACCTGGCTACATTGGAAATAGGAGGTATAGGATGAATCAGAGAATAACAGCATTGTTGATCGCATTAGCATTAGTAGTAGGGGCAGGTGGCATGTATGTTGGAATGGAGTTATCTGCTCATGAAGCTCCAAAAGAAGTTGAGGCAGTCCCGACACTTGGTAGTGTTTTTAATGCAGAAGAACAGGCATCAGAAATTGAGGGGTTTGATAAATTCAAACAAGCACTTGAGTTAATTTCAACTCGCTATGTGGAGGAAGTAGATGAGGAGGAGCTGTTAGAAGGGGCGATCCAAGGCATGCTCTCCACATTAGATGATCCGTACTCAGTGTACATGGATAAGGAAACGGCAAAGCAATTCTCGCAGTCACTTGATTCTTCCTTTGAAGGAATTGGTGCAGAGGTTGGCATGAAAAGTGGTAGAGTAACCATTGTTGCTCCTTTCAAGGGATCTCCTGCCGAAAAGGCTGGACTTCAACCAAATGACCAGATTGTTAGCATAGATGGTGAAGATGTAGAAGGATTAGATCTTCATGAAACAGTGTTAAAGATTCGTGGTGAAAAAGGAACAAAGGTAGCAATTGAGGTTGTACGACCAAATTCAAGGGAAAAGATTACATTTGATGTTGTTCGTGATGAAATTCCACTTGAAACTGTCATTGGTTCAACAAAGGAGTATAAAGGGAAAAAGGTAGGGTACATCCAAATAACCTCTTTTTCTGAAAATACAGCGGAAGACTTTCAAAAGACGCTAACAAAGCTAGAAAAAGATAATATTGAAGGGCTTGTATTAGATGTACGTGGAAATCCTGGTGGTTACCTGCAAAGTGTGGAGGAAGTTCTAAAACAATTTGTAACAAAGGAAAAGCCTTATATCCAAATTGAAGAGCGAAACGGTGATAAAAAGCGTTACTTTTCATCACTTACTAAGAAAAAGGAATACCCTGTCAGCGTGTTAATCGATAAAGGGAGTGCTTCAGCTTCTGAGATCCTTGCGGGGGCTTTAAAGGAAGCGTCAGGCTATGACATAGTCGGTGTCACCTCTTTTGGTAAAGGAACTGTACAACAGGCAGTACCAATGGGAGATGGCAGTAACATCAAACTAACCCTCTATAAATGGTTAACACCTGAAGGGAACTGGATCCACAAAAAAGGTGTTGAGCCAACCATTAAGGTAGAGCAGCCAGAAATATTCCAATTAAGCCCGATCCAGCTCGAAAAAAGTTTAGAGCCTGATATGAATAATGACCAGGTAAAAACAGCGCAACTTATTTTAAAAGGGCTAGGCTTCAAACCGGGAAGAGAAGATGGCTACTATAGCAAGGAAACAGAAACAGCTGTAAAAGCCTTTCAAGAAGCAAATGAACTACCAATAAACGGAAAAATCGATCTCCAAACGGCAGATACACTAAATCAAAAAATAGTTGAATTAAAAGGGAAAGAAGAAAATGACCTCCAGTTAAAAACAGGGATCAAGGCGTTGTTTGAATAAATGTTTGAGTGTTTGGGGACAGTCCCCCGCCGCTTTAAAGCGGTGAGGGACTGTCCCCATTTTAATTCATCACATAAGGACGTAAAATTACCATCCGATCCGAAATAGTATAAATAAAGAGATCTTAGGTATCTTAGGTATTTAATATAAGAGAGAAGGCCAGGGGGGTTCAACATGAAAAAGTCCAGTTACCTGAAGGAACAGGTTTATCAACATTTAATTTCGGAGTTAAGTGAAAAGAATTCGGCAGCGCATTCATATGCTAGTTCTAGTAAATGGATTCGTTTGTTTTGTATGTATTTAGCAAATTATACAACGATTAAAGAGATTGACCAGGTGGACAAAGCTAGTGTTCAGAAATATTTTACTTATTTATTAGATAATCATAAGCGTTTATCTCTTAGTTTGACAGATATAAAGAAGTCAATGCAAATGATCGAGGAGATTTTACATATTGAGGTAGGTAATTCTTTGAATGATTTTTCACTGTCTAATACTAGTCTGTGGAATAACTTAAAATAAGCATACTCAATCCTCTCCTTAGATGGTAAAATATGAATAACCTACTAGATTCGTACGGGTAGAAACAGTAAGGTGGGATTCTGTTTTGATAGAAAATTGGTTACTTGAGTTGCTTTTGGCAATTGGACGTTTCTTTATTCATCCACTCTTTTATTTGTTCCTTCTGTTGACACTAGCATACGGCTACTTTCGCATAAAGCGCGAAAGGAAATCCTTCCATGTACGTGTCCAGGACATTTACAACGAAATGAAATTTACTTATACAAAGGGATTACTCATAGGTTGTATCGCATCGCTCGTCCTCTTTGGAATTGGGTTAAGCTTACCATTTGGAACAAGTGTGTTACTAACGACTGTCACAGCTTTATTAGGGTTTACATTTCAGTTACGTTGGCTTTCAGCTGCTTTTTCAATTGGGATAACGCTCTTTGCAACTGCGATTATAACAAATGTAGATGCTGGTGGCTTTGAACAATTTTTTGTAGGATTATCTGAAACAAGCTACTCGTCACTTAGTATAGTTGCAGGCTTAATGATTATCGCGGAAGGTGTATTGATTTACCGTACTGCATACCAAAACACTTCACCTTTCTTGAAAACGAGTACAAGGGGCTTACCGATTGGTACTCATGTAGCAAACCGTACATGGATGTTGCCCTTGTTATTTCTTGTACCAGGTGGCACGCTAACCTCAACTCTCCCGTGGTGGCCAATTTTAACGATTAATGGAGAGCCATTTTTACTTATGTTCATTCCATTCTTCATTGGCTTTCATCAACGTGTTCAAGGGTCACTTCCACAAGAAAGCATTAAGGTTACGGGACACCGCGTTATTTGGCTAGGTGTACTGACTTTATTCCTTTCTGTCGTAAGTATTTGGTTTACAGTTGCTGCCTTTATCGCCATTATCATTGCAATAGTTGGTCGGGAATTTATTACAATCCGTCAAAGAGTGAACGACAAATCTGCTGCATTTTATTTTTCAAAAAGAGATCAAGGCTTAATGGTCTTAGGAATTCTTCCACAATCACCAGCTGAGAGAATGAATTTGCAGGTTGGGGAAATGGTGACAAAGGTGAATGGACATGCTGTGAAAACAGTCGAGGAGTTTTACCAATCTGTACAGAAAAATCGTGCATTTTGTAAACTAGAAGTCATCGGCTTTAATGGTGAAATTCGCTTTGTTCAGCGTGCATTGTATGAAGGTGAGCATCATGAATTGGGGATTCTTTTTGTTGTTGATGAGAAGAAGTGGGAAATTGAAGCGGTATAATTGTAGTTTAATATAATCCGGAATCTGTACAAATTTTTCCAGTTTCTATAGGATTAATCATTAAAAATATTGAGATTTTAAAAATTTATTAACCATAAAGAAATAAGCGTAAAAATGGCAAAATTAATAACCAAATTAATTTTGCTATTTTTATATACATTTTTATGATAGCGCAACCAAAATGGAAGAGTTATTCATTGATTACATAACATATTACTTCCCGCTTTTCTAAAATAGGAAAAAAGTTTGTATTATGAATTAGCATCTTGACTTTCTTACGTAAATGAGTAAAAATATTAGTAAAATATTTTACTTGTGAAATATACTATTACTTAGGATAATAAGACATAGAAATAGTTATCCATTTTTAGAGTGTAAAATGAAAGGTATCAATAATGGAGGTGGGAAGAATGGCGACAATTAAAGATATTGCAGAAGAAGCAGGGTTTTCTATTTCTACAGTTTCTCGTGTTTTAAATAATGACCTTAGCCTTTCTGTTCCAGATGAGACGAGAGACAAAATTTATGAGGTTGCTGATAAATTAAATTATCGTAAGAAAACATTAAGGTTAATCGTGAAAAATATTGCTTTTTTATATTGGCTTACAGATAAAGAAGAATTAGAAGATGTCTATTTTAAAACGATGAGGTTAGAAATAGAGAAACTTGCAGGAGAATTTAATGTAGAGTTAACAACCTATAAAATTACTGAAGGAATCACAAAAATCCCAGATAATATCGAAGGGTTCATTGCAGTAGGTACCTTCTCGGATAAAGAGTTAGAATATTTAAGAGGGATAACGCCAAACGGAGTGTTTATTGATTCTACACCTGATCCAAATCATTATGATTCAGTAAGACCTGATTTAGCGCAAGTGACAACAACAACAATTGACTTTTTAATTGAAAAGGGACATAAAGATATTGGTTTAGTTGGGGGTACATATCATAATCCCAACACGGATGAAGATGAAATGGATATACGTGAACGAACATTTCGTAACTATATGATGGAAAAAGGTTTATTGAAGGATGACTATATTTTTTGTCATAGAGGATTTTCTGTGGATAATGGCTATAATTTGATGACGAATGCAATTGAAAAATTGGGAGATCAGTTACCAACAGCCTTTTTCGTAGCTGGGGATCCGATTGCAGTTGGTTGTCTTCAAGCGTTGAATGAAAAGGGGATTGCAATACCTAATAGAGTAAGTATTATTAGCATTAATAATATTAGTGTTGCGAAGTATGTATCGCCACCTTTAACTACTTTTCATATTGACTTGCAGGAGATTTGTATAAATGCAATCGAATTACTGCTAGAACGAGTCATAAAAAAACGGAAGATTGTTAAAACATTATACCTTGGATCAGAATTAGTAATTAGAAAGAGTACAAATTAAATCAGTTAAGCTGAAAATAACTTAGGAAACTAAGTTATTTTTTTTGTTGTGAAGGAAACTACTAATTTGTGCTGTGATAATGCTTTGTTATCCGGTACCGGCGCTGCGCACCTAATAGACTTCCATTGCAAAAGGTAAACCACTTTTTATTTTCGTAAACTTTTTTACTTATAGTAGTAAAAAAGTTGTTTACAAGTTTTCTTACAGGTGATATATTTATTCTTGTAAAACGCTTTCACCTTAAATGATATCGTTTTGAATCTATTTTGAAGGGATGAATTCTCCATGAAGAGCTATAAAAAGTTATTTGGAATGATGAGTGGTATTGCTTTAAGTTTAGCGCTAGTTGGTTGTGGACCTCAGGAAAGTAGTGAAGAAGGTTCAGAGGTTAAGGACGAAACGAAAACTCAGGAATTATTAGTGTGGGAAGATATAGAGAAATCATCAGGTATTAAAGATGCCGTTGCAAAATTTGAAGAAGAGCATGATGTTACCGTAAAAGTTGTAGAAAAGGCTTATGCTCAGCAAATTGAAGATTTACGTTTAGATGGTCCAGCTGGTACAGGTCCAGATGTATTGACAATGCCTGGTGACCAAATTGGAACGGCAGTGACAGAAGGATTAATTAAAGAATTGGATGTTAGTGAAGATATACAATCTATTTATACTGAAGTTGCTATGCAGTCACAAAAAGTAGATAACAAAGTTTACGGATTACCAAAAGCAGTTGAAACAACAATGCTTTATTATAATAAAGATCTTGTTTCTGAGGAAGAGCTACCAGCAACTTTAGATGAATGGTATGAGTTTTCTAAAGAAGTAACTGATGGTGAAAAGTTTGGATTCTTGGCATTATTTGATCAAATTTATTATGCGCAAAGTGTTTTGAGTGGATATGGCGGATATATCTTTAGTAAAGATGATAGCGGTGCATTTGATGCAGCTGATATCGGTTTAAACAATGAAGGTGCAGTTGAAGGTGCACAGTACATTCAGAAGTTTTATCAAGAAGGATTGTTCCCAGCAGGAATTATCGGAGAACAAGGTATTAATGTATTAGAATCTTTATTCACAGAAGGAAAAGCTGCAGCTATTATCTCTGGACCTTGGAATATTGATCCTTTTACAAAGGCAGGAGTTAATTTTGGTGTAGCTAAATTACCAGCATTATCAAATGGTGAAAACATGAGCTCATTCGTTGGTGTGAAAAGCTACAATGTCAGCAGTTATTCAAAAAATGCTGAGCTTGCTGAAGAGTTAGTGGAATTCCTTGCGAACGAAGAAAACTCTAAAAAACGTTTTGAAGTAACAAAAGAAGTTCCAGCGGTACAAGCTTTAGCAAATGATCCTGTTGTAGCAGAAAGTGAGGCAGCACAAGCTGTTGCGGAACAATCTCAGTTCTCAGAATTAACACCTAATATTCCTGAGATGAACGAAGTTTGGACACCAGCAGATGCAGCATTACAAACAATCGCTACGGGTAAGGCGCAACCGAAAGCAGCATTAGATCAAGCGGTTGAAACAATTAAAGGACAAATTGAAGCAAAACACGGTGGTAAATAAAGTGTAGACATCCTGTTCGTTAAGAATAGGAAAATTAGTTCATAAATAGTGGTGTCAAACGCTATATAAGTTTGGCGCCATTTATTATAAGGAGGAATCAATGAATTAATCTGATCTTCTCCTATATATAAAGAGGTGAAAAAATGCAACATCGTAGAATTGCCTTACTATTATCGATTATTCCTGGGCTTGGTCAATTTTATAATAAACAATGGATAAAAGGCTTTATGTTCTTAGTTCTTGGTGTATCGTTTTTTGCAGTATTTGCAGACCTGTTGAACATGGGGTTTTGGGGTCTTTTTACGCTTGGAACAGAGGTGCCGCGTGACAACTCGGTCTTCCTTTTAGCGGAAGGGATAATCGCGGTAATCGTTACGTGTTTTGGTCTAGCAATCTATTACTTAAATTTACGTGATGCGTTTAAAAATGGAAAATTACGTGATGAGGAAAAGGAGCTAAGTTCTCTTAAAGCTCAGTATCAGAATTTAATTTCACAAGGCTATCCATATGTGGTAAGTGGACCATCACTATTTATTTTAATCTTTGCTGTCATTTTTCCAATCTTATTTAGTTTTGCGTTAGCATTTACGAACTACGACTTATATCATTCCCCACCTGCTAATTTAGCTGATTGGGTAGGCTTACAAACTTTCGCTGAAATTTTCACGGTTGATATTTGGCGGGCAACCTTCTTTGATGTGTTAGCTTGGACGGTCATATGGACTTTAGTAGCTTCTACTATTCAAGTTAGTATTGGTATTTTCCTAGCTGTATTAGTGAATCAAAAGGAAATTCGATTTAAGAGGTTTATCCGTACAGTACTAGTGTTACCATGGGCGGTTCCAGGGTTTGTTACCATTTTAATTTTTGCTGGATTGTTTAATGATAGCTTTGGAGCGGTTAATAACGATATTTTAGCCGCATTTGGAATTGATGCAATTCCTTGGCTGACAGATGCGAATTGGTCAAAATTAGCCTTAATTCTCATGCAAGGTTGGTTAGGATTCCCGTATATCTTTTTAGTGACAACTGGTGTTTTACAATCAATTCCTGAAGATCTTTATGAAGCTGCAACAATTGATGGTGCATCAGTGTTTGCGAAGTTTAAGAATATTACAATGCCAATGATTTTAATTGCAATGGCGCCAATAATCATTACCCAGTATACGTTTAACTTTAATAACTTTAATATTATCTATCTTTTCAATGGCGGTGGTCCTGCAGTTCCTGGATCAACGGCTGGAGGGACAGATATATTAGTTTCCTGGATTTACAAGTTAACGATGCAATCAAGTCAATATTCTCTAGCAGCAGCATTAACGATCTTGTTATCTGTCTTTGTTATAGCGATTGCTTTATGGCAATTCAGAAGAACAAATTCATTTAAAGAGGGGGCTTAAGAGGTGATGAGAAACATGAAGACAAAAAAATCCTTTGGTCTCTTTATTTCTTATACAATATTAGCTTTTATGATGGTTATCATTATTTACCCTTTACTTTGGACGGTTGGTGCTAGCTTTAATCCTGGTAACAGCTTAATTAGTACGTCAATCATTCCGAAAAATCCAACATTGGATCATTATCGAGAATTGTTCGCTGGTAAGGAAAGTTTACAATATGGCCATTGGTATTTAAACTCACTAAAAATTAGTTTGTTTACGATGTTAGGTACCATTGTGAGTGTCTCCTTTACTGCTTATGCATTCTCACGTTTTCGCTTTAAAGGTAGAAAGAATGCCTTAACGTTATTTCTCTTGTTACAAATGATTCCTCAGTTTTCAGCGTTAATTGCTTTATTCGTTTTAGCGCAGATCTTGGGAATGATGAATAGTCATTGGTTGTTAATCCTTCTTTATATTGGTGGGCAAATTCCAATGAATACGTATTTAATGAAAGGGTATATGGATTCGATTCCAATTGATTTAGACGAAAGTGCCAAGATTGATGGGGCGAGCAATACGAGAATCTTTTTACAAATTATTATGCCTTTATCAAGACCAATGGTGGCAGTCGTTGCGATGAATGGCTTTACAGGTCCACTTGGAGATTTTGTTTTATCCTCGACGATTCTGAGATCACCTGAAGCTTACACACTGCCAATTGGTTTATATAACCTTGTAAATGATGTAATGGGTGCAAGCTACACAACTTTCGCAGCGGGAGCAATTTTAATCAGTATACCAATTGCTATTATCTTTATTCTTTTACAAAAGAACTTTGTATCAGGCTTAACAGCAGGTGGAACGAAAGGTTAATGGAAATATGGTTTTAAAAGGAGATCGTTATGACAAAAGGTGATAAAACATATACAACAAAAGCAAACTTTATGCTCCATGGCGGAGATTATAATCCTGATCAATGGTTAGATCGACCAGATATTTTAGCTGATGATATCAAATTGATGAAGCTCTCGCATACAAATACGTTTTCTGTTGGAATCTTTGCTTGGAGCGCGCTTGAGCCTGAAGAAGGGGTATATAACTTTGAATGGCTTGATGAGATTTTCGAAAATATCTACAAGAATGACGGACGTATTATTCTAGCCACGCCAAGTGGGGCGCGTCCTGCATGGTTGTCACAGAAATATCCTGAAGTTTTGCGTGTGAATGCGAGTAGAATGAAACAATTGCATGGTGGAAGACATAATCATTGTTTTACTTCAGAAGTTTACCGTGAAAAAACACAGAATATAAATCGGTTGTTAGCAGAAAGATATGGTAACCATCCAGGTCTCATCATGTGGCATATTTCAAATGAATATAGTGGGGAATGTCATTGTGATCAATGTCAACATGCCTTTAGAGATTGGCTTAAGCAGAAATATGATCATGATCTTAAAGCTTTAAATGATGCATGGTGGACAAATTTTTGGAGTCACACATACAGTGATTGGTCGCAAGTAGAATCCCCATCACCAATCGGGGAAAATGCCGTACATGGCTTAAACTTGGATTGGCGTCGATTTGTAACTGACCAGACGATTTCATTCTTTGAAAATGAAATTGTTCCATTAAAAGAAATGACACCTAATATTCCAATTACAACGAACTTTATGGCTGACACATTTGATTTAATTCCATTTCAAGCACTAGATTATAGCAAGTTTGCCAAACATCTTGATGTTATAAGTTGGGATGCGTATCCTGCGTGGCACAATGATTGGGAAAGTACAGCTGATTTGGCGATGAAGGTAGGCTTTATTAATGACTTGTACCGAAGTCTTAAACAGCAACCATTTTTATTAATGGAATCTACGCCAAGTGGAGTTAACTGGCATGATGTGAATAAAACAAAACGTCCAGGTATGCACTTGCTTTCATCGATGCAAATGCTTGCTCATGGATCTGATAGTATCCTATATTTCCAATGGCGAAAATCCCGTGGATCTTCGGAAAAATTCCATGGTGCTGTTGTCGATCATGATAATAGTTCGGAAAATCGTGTTTTCAAAGAGGTTGCTAAAGTTGGTGAAACTTTAGAAAAGCTATCTGAAGTTGTGGGTACGAACCGTACGTCAGATGTTGCGATTTTGTACGATTGGGAGAACAATTGGGCAATAAATGATGCACAAGGCTTTGGAATGAAGACGAAGCGTTACCCGCAAACATTACAACAGCATTATCGTACCTTCTGGGAACAAGATATTTCAGTAGATGTGATTACGAAAGAACAAGATTTTACTGCGTATAAATTATTGATCGTTCCAATGCTTTATTTAGTAAGTGAAGAAACGATTTCACGGTTAAAAGCATTTGTCGCGAGCGGCGGTACATTGGTTATGACCTATATAAGCGGTATCGTGAATGAGCATGATTTAACCTATATGGGTGGCTGGCATAAGGATCTTCAAGAGATTTTTGGTATGAAACCTGTTGAAACAGATACTTTATTCCCGAATGATAAAAACTTTGTCATTTTCCGTAATGGAACATACGAGTTGAAGGATTATGCAACTGTAATTGAGTCAAATACGGCAAACATCGAAGGAGTTTATCAAGATGATTTTTATGCTAATACTCCGGCAATTACTAGCCATCAGTATGAAAGTGGAAAGTCCTACTATATAGGAGCGCGTTTGGATGATCAGTTCCATCAAGACTTCTATTCTGGATTGATCAAAGATTTATCTCTAGAAGCAGTTTTCCCTGTAACACACGGTAAAGGAGTATCTGTACAAGTTAGACAAGCTCCTGAACATGACTATATTTTTGTGATGAATTTTACAGAAGAAAAACAACAAGTTAGTTTTGAAACAAAAGTAACTGATATGGTGACTGGAGAAGACTTAACAGGTGAGATAACGCTAGATAAATATGAAGTAAGAATAGTGGAGAAATCAACTAATTAATCTAATAGTAAGGAAACATCCATTCTACTATTTGAGTGGATGTCTTCTTTTTCTCTATCTATACAGTCTTCAATTTAAGCAACACCCTCATTGGGTTGGATATCGTTTCAACTGTTTCTTACTATAATAATAAAACTTGTTAAGTTAGATTGAATCACAGATGATTTGTAGAATGTTATTTTTACTTTTGAAAAATCAGAACGTTTTGTAAAATGCTTTCTGAATTATGTGATGTTTCAACTTCTTTTCTATTATAGTACTTAAAATTATTTATCATATAGTTATTGACTTCTTTTATAAAGGATAGTAATATAGTAATTCTCCGCTGAGGGAATTGATTAAATCCCGCACTGGTGGATATGTAGAACACTTTTGATAATGTAATTCATCATTACTAATTCAAATAAAAGTATTTTAGAAAAGTTGTTGACAGCTAATAGATAAAATGATATATTATTATCCTGTCATCAAATAGTTCTTTGAAAACTAAACAAAACAGAAACGTCAACGTTAATCTAATTAACAAAAACGTACTATATAGTACAAATTTATGAGCTATATCAAACACTTTATTGGAGAGTTTGATCCTGGCTCAGGACGAACGCTGGCGGCGTGCCTAATACATGCAAGTCGAGCGAATCAATGGGAGCTTGCTCCCTGAGATTAGCGGCGGACGGGTGAGTAACACGTGGGTAACCTGCCTGTAAGATTGGGATAACTCCGGGAAACCGGAGCTAATACCGGATAACATTTTGAACCGCATGGTTCAGAATTGAAAGATGGCGTCTAGCTATCACTTACAGATGGACCCGCGGCGCATTAGCTAGTTGGTGAGGTAACGGCTCACCAAGGCAACGATGCGTAGCCGACCTGAGAGGGTGATCGGCCACACTGGGACTGAGACACGGCCCAGACTCCTACGGGAGGCAGCAGTAGGGAATCTTCCGCAATGGACGAAAGTCTGACGGAGCAACGCCGCGTGAACGATGAAGGCCTTCGGGTCGTAAAGTTCTGTTGTTAGGGAAGAACAAGTACCAGAGTAACTGCTGGTACCTTGACGGTA
>NZ_CP147403.1:1305000-1507500 GCF_037201795.1 Metabacillus rhizosphaerae
CCACCATTTAAAGAGTGCGTAATAGCTCACTGGTCGAGTGACTCTGCGCCGAAAATGTACCGGGGCTAAACGTATCACCGAAGCTGTGGACTGTTCTTTTAGAACAGTGGTAGGAGAGCGTTCTAAGGGCTGTGAAGCTAGACCGTAAGGACTAGTGGAGCGCTTAGAAGTGAGAATGCCGGTATGAGTAGCGAAAGAGGGGTGAGAATCCCCTCCACCGAATGCCTAAGGTTTCCTGAGGAAGGCTCGTCCGCTCAGGGTAAGTCGGGACCTAAGCCGAGGCCGAAAGGCGTAGGCGATGGACAACAGGTTGAAATTCCTGTACCACCTCCTCACCATTTGAGCAATGGGGGGACGCAGAAGGATAGGGTAAGCGCGCTGTTGGATATGCGCGTCCAAGCAGTTAGGCTGACAACGAGGCAAATCCCGTTGTCGTATAAGGCTGAGCTGTGATGGCGAGGGAACTATAGTACCGAAGTTCCTGATTCCACACTGCCAAGAAAAGCCTCTAGCGAGGTGAGAGGTGCCCGTACCGCAAACCGACACAGGTAGGCGAGGAGAGAATCCTAAGGTGAGCGAGAGAACTCTCGTTAAGGAACTCGGCAAAATGACCCCGTAACTTCGGGAGAAGGGGTGCTTTTTAGGGTGAATAGCCCGGAAAAGCCGCAGTGAATAGGCCCAGGCGACTGTTTAGCAAAAACACAGGTCTCTGCGAAGCCGCAAGGCGAAGTATAGGGGCTGACGCCTGCCCGGTGCTGGAAGGTTAAGGGGAGAGGTTAGCGTAAGCGAAGCTTTGAACCGAAGCCCCAGTAAACGGCGGCCGTAACTATAACGGTCCTAAGGTAGCGAAATTCCTTGTCGGGTAAGTTCCGACCCGCACGAAAGGCGTAACGATCTGGGCACTGTCTCAACGAGAGACTCGGTGAAATTATAGTACCTGTGAAGATGCAGGTTACCCGCGACAGGACGGAAAGACCCCGTGGAGCTTTACTGTAGCCTGATATTGAATTTTGGTACAGCTTGTACAGGATAGGTAGGAGCCTGAGAAGCCGGAGCGCTAGCTTCGGTGGAGGCGTCGGTGGGATACTACCCTGGCTGTATTGAAATTCTAACCCACAGCCCTTATCGGGCTGGGAGACAGTGTCAGGTGGGCAGTTTGACTGGGGCGGTCGCCTCCTAAAATGTAACGGAGGCGCCCAAAGGTTCCCTCAGAATGGTTGGAAATCATTCGTAGAGTGTAAAGGCACAAGGGAGCTTGACTGCGAGACCTACAAGTCGAGCAGGGACGAAAGTCGGGCTTAGTGATCCGGTGGTTCCGCATGGAAGGGCCATCGCTCAACGGATAAAAGCTACCCCGGGGATAACAGGCTTATCTCCCCCAAGAGTCCACATCGACGGGGAGGTTTGGCACCTCGATGTCGGCTCATCGCATCCTGGGGCTGTAGTCGGTCCCAAGGGTTGGGCTGTTCGCCCATTAAAGCGGTACGCGAGCTGGGTTCAGAACGTCGTGAGACAGTTCGGTCCCTATCCGTCGTGGGCGTAGGAAATTTGAGAGGAGCTGTCCTTAGTACGAGAGGACCGGGATGGACGCACCGCTGGTGTACCAGTTGTCTTGCCAAAGGCATAGCTGGGTAGCTATGTGCGGAAGGGATAAGTGCTGAAAGCATCTAAGCATGAAGCCCCCCTCAAGATGAGATTTCCCATAGCGTAAGCTAGTAAGATCCCTGAAAGATGATCAGGTTGATAGGTCTGAGGTGGAAGCGCGGTGACGTGTGGAGCTGACAGATACTAATCGATCGAGGACTTAACCTAAATAGAAAAGCGGAAGAAGCTTAGCTTTTATCCATAGGGAATTGGAGCGACCTTAGAAGAAGTCGTTCTTTGACTTCGTACGAGATAGCGAAATTACCGTAGGATTTGGCTTCTGTAGCTGGACAAAGTAAAAGCGTAAACTCAGTGAATTGAATTGTAAATCGTTATCTAGTTTTGAAGGAACAACCTTTCAATTAAATTTGTCTGGTAATGATGGCGAAGAGGCCACACCCGTTCCCATGCCGAACACGGAAGTTAAGCTCTTCAGCGCCGATGGTAGTTGGGGGTTTCCCCCTGTGAGAGTAGGACGTTGCCAGGCAATAGCCCCTTATTCGGGGCTATTATTTTGTTTGTTTTTGTAATTGGCCCGTTGGTCAAGCGGTTAAGACACCGCCCTTTCACGGCGGTAACACGGGTTCGAATCCCGTACGGGTCACCATTTGGAGGATTAGCTCAGCTGGGAGAGCATCTGCCTTACAAGCAGAGGGTCGGCGGTTCGATCCCGTCATCCTCCACCATCTAAATCTATTGTGCCGGTGTAGCTCAACTGGTAGAGCAACTGACTTGTAATCAGTAGGTTGGGGGTTCAAGTCCTCTTGCCGGCACCACTTTATTATTTATATATGAGCCATTAGCTCAGTTGGTAGAGCACGATCGAATAAGCATCAAAGCGATACTTCAGCGCACATATTGAACTACTACTTGATTAGACTTTCTGGAATATGGGCGTCATTACAAGTGCAAAACAACATAATACTACTCATTTTTATAATGAGCCATTAGCTCAGTTGGTAGAGCATCTGACTTTTAATCAGAGGGTCGAAGGTTCGAGTCCTTCATGGCTCATCATATACACATCTTGCGGGTGTGGCGGAATTGGCAGACGCGCTAGACTTAGGATCTAGTGTCCTTGTGACGTGGGGGTTCAAGTCCCTTCACCCGCATCTCTACATTAGCAAAGTGCCGGGGTGGCGGAACTGGCAGACGCACAGGACTTAAAATCCTGCGGTAGGTGACTACCGTACCGGTTCGATTCCGGTCCTCGGCACCACTTAGAAAAGCGGAGAAAGCCCGCTTAAACCGATAGGATGTTGGAGCTTCTGAGAAGGAGTCGTTGTTTGACTCCGCAGGAAGAAGTGAAACAGCCGTACGGTTTGGCTTTCGTAGCTAGACAAATATATTTAATGCGCCCGTAGCTCAATTGGATAGAGCGTTTGACTACGGATCAAAAGGTTAGGGGTTCGACTCCTCTCGGGCGCGCCATATAACCGGGAAGTAGCTCAGCTTGGTAGAGCACTTGGTTTGGGACCAAGGGGTCGCAGGTTCGAATCCTGTCTTCCCGACCAGTCAAAGTTTTTGGTTATATAAGGTCCATATATTTGGAGGAATACCCAAGTCCGGCTGAAGGGATCGGTCTTGAAAACCGACAGGGGTGTCAAAACCCGCGGGGGTTCGAATCCCCCTTCCTCCTCCATACTTTTTTTAATTAAAATTTATATTTCTATTATCGCGGGGTGGAGCAGTCTGGTAGCTCGTCGGGCTCATAACCCGAAGGTCGCAGGTTCAAATCCTGTCCCCGCAACCAAATTCAGTTGACGAAACTCAGTTACTCTTACTTCTTAGCAAGGAAACATAGGAGTGTTTTAGTGCAACCAAAATGGTCCGGTAGTTCAGTTGGTTAGAATGCCTGCCTGTCACGCAGGAGGTCGCGGGTTCGAGTCCCGTCCGGACCGCCATTTTTATTTTTAAAACTCCCTTGTCTCAAGGAGAAGGGTTTCAATAAGCGAGAAGGTCGAGGAAGCGACTGAGCGAACACCGGAGCGTATGTAAATACGTGAGGATGTGAGCGATGGAGCTGACGAAGAGATTCGAAGCTTAGTGGAAGCCGTAAACTAAATGGCTCGGTAGCTCAGTTGGTAGAGCAATGGACTGAAAATCCATGTGTCGGCGGTTCGATTCCGTCCCGAGCCACCATTTAACATAAATTATCTAAATATTGAAAATACGCGGAGGGGTAGCGAAGTGGCTAAACGCGGCGGACTGTAAATCCGCTCCTTAGGGTTCGGCAGTTCGAATCTGCCCCCCTCCACCATTTAAAATAGGGGCATAGTTTAACGGTAGAATAGAGGTCTCCAAAACCTTTGATGTGGGTTCGATTCCTACTGCCCCTGCCAGTTTAAAATATAGTGGCGATTGTGGCGAAGTGGTTAACGCACCTGATTGTGGTTCAGGCATTCGTGGGTTCGATTCCCATCAGTCGCCCCATTTACTTGCGGGTGTAGTTTAGTGGTAAAACCTCAGCCTTCCAAGCTGATGATGAGGGTTCGATTCCCTTCACCCGCTCCAATTTTTAAAATGGGCCTATAGCTCAGCTGGTTAGAGCGCACGCCTGATAAGCGTGAGGTCGATGGTTCGAGTCCATTTAGGCCCATCATTTAATATTTTATTTTGTGCCTTTAGCACAGCTGGATAGAGCAACAGCCTTCTAAGCCGTCGGTCAGAGGTTCGAAACCTCTAAGGCACGTTTAAACTAATCTAACTTGGATTAGTTTTTTTGCATTGAATTCTCTTTACAAAGCTGTAGATCACAAATAAGAATAAACCTTTATAAGGAGAGACGTTTATTTCTTTAATTCTTCACTTTTAAATATTCTAACAATGTCTTTTCGCAGAAGTCCTTATGTGTCTCCTCCGACATCGGTCTTTAGCTATCGCTTCCAGCACGATCTCCAAAGTCATCCACTCAATTCGAAGTATTCTTACAGTCATTTTCAGCATCAGCCATAAATTTCCCAATTTTTCTCTTAAAACTTGCAAAATTTTTTTCTGAAGAAATAGAAGGAATATCAGATCGAAGAGGGTGCAAATGAATAAATTTAATAAAATAACAGCCATCGCATCGAAGTTCTTGCTTTGTTTTTCGTAGAAAATTTATAAAGATTTTTTATTTTATATGTATAAGATATTAATAGTTTGGGAATCATGTAGATAAGAATAAAGAAGGGAGACATGTATTGATGGAGAAAAAACATATTTTATCTGATTTTGTTAAGGGGGACCGATTTGAATTAAATTCTTATTTAACTTATTTATTTGATAAATTTAATGCTGATGTTAAGGATCATTCAAAAGATAATCTGGTAAAACAATGGATTAACTGAACTGAAGGGAAAAAATTATGAGTGTAGAAATCGTATAAGCGACCTTTTTATTCTGATTAGAATAGAAATGGTCGCTTTGTTGTTTTTATTATACTTAGGAAATCTGCTGCAATTAAGATAGGTGATGAAGTGAAACTTACATTAGTTGAAAGATGTTACATTGGAACAGATGATGCTACCCTCAATTAAACTCACCCATACTACAAGAGTAAAAAGTTATTTGGAGTAATATGATTTTTTCTACTGTTAATTAAAGAAATACAATGAGCCAATCGCTCTACCCCTAGTTTAATTTGACTCTCGTTCACTTGTGAGATGCTTAATCGAAGGAGATTTTCCTTTTTATATTCTGGCAAAAACATTCTAGAGGCATCATCAACAAATATACGCTGCTCGTTTAGCATATGAACTACCTGTTTTGCTGTCACATTTTCGGGCAAACTGATGGATAGATAGAACCCTGAAGTCGGTTTTGAAAAATGAGTATCAGCCGGTAGCAATAATTCACAGGCTTCTTGAAGGATTTGCATTTTAGTATGGTATACCTCTTTTATTTTTTTGAGATGGCTATTAAACATTCCACTTTTTAAATAGATTTCTAGAGCACCTTGTGAAAGTGCTGAACTATTAAAATCCGAACTAAATTTATATCGTAAAAAATTGTTAATCATTAATGTAGGAAGAACGATTGTAGCAATCCTTAACCCTGGGAGGAATATTTTCGAAAAGCTTTTAATATAAATCACTCTCCCTGAAGGATCGAAAGAAAATAAAGGATCGGATTTTGCATTTGGGTCAAGGTCTCCTAAAAAATCATCTTCCACTATATATACATCGTATTTTTCAGCTAACTCAACGATTTTTTTCTTTTCGCTATTCGAGTAACAATGTCCAAGTGGATTGTGAAATCTCGGGATTATATAGAAAAACTTTATATCGTTATTTCGAAAAATGTATTCCAGACGATCGAGATCAATGCCTTCCATCGATAACTCAATTCCAAAAGTATTAGCTTTTTGTATATTGATGGACTCAATGAATCCGAAATAAGTAGGCTGTTCAATTAGAATATTGTTTTTTCCATTTGGAAACGGCATTGAAACTAATAAATTAAGTGCTTGCTGCGAACCAGAAACAACAACTACTCTATCGGGTTGAGTGAACACCTGTAGATTCTGCAAATATTTCACTAACTGGACTCGTAATGAGTAAAGCCCTTGTTGATCAGAGTATGTAAAAAGCTCTTCTTTATATTGTTCAATTGCTTGATTCATACAATGTTGAAATTCAACATAAGGCATAACGTTTTTATCTGGACCAGCAGACAAGAAATCAATCACGTCATTTTCATTGGTCGCATGTTGAAATTCATTCAAAACAAAGTAGCCACTTTTAGGAACAGAATAAATTAAATGCTCTTTTTCTAGTTCTTCGTATGCTTTAATGACAGTATTTTTGCTACATGAAAAATGCTCAGATAGCTGACGAACAGAAGGAAGTTTACTCCCTGCAATAAGCGACCTATCTGCTAGCTGAAGCTTAATTTCTTCCATTATCTCAATATATTTTGAGCTCATACATTTATCCTCCTTCAACTGTACTGGTACAGATGGGTAAAAAAATGGTTTATTTTTATTGTGTGTACCTATTAATATGTTAATTATATCAGAACTGTTTTTTAAGAAAAGCAGAAAATGGTACAGATATAATACGAAGTAAAAAGGTAGGTAGGATATGATGCAGAGTGAAACCAGAGAGAAATTTGGGTTATTGTTAGGATTAGTAGGTGTTATTTGTTTTAGCTTAACGCTCCCTTCTACAAGTATTGCAGTAGAGTATTTTGGGACCACGGTCGTCGGTTTAGGAAGAACAGTTGTTGCCGCAATTTTAGTTGCTGGTGTATTCATTGTTCGTAAAGAAAAGCTCCCTTCTCTTCACCAATTCAAAAGTCTACTTATTGTTGCTTTTGGTGCAGTTTTAGGATTTCCTCTCCTCACTTCTAGTGCAATGGAATCCTTGCCTGTTTCTCATGGAGCGGTGGAATTAGCTCTGTTACCATTAGCTACAGCTGGATTTGCAATGTTTAGAGCTGGTGAAGTCCCTTCTCTAAAATTCTGGATTTCTAGTATAATCGGCTCTTTAGCAGTTATTGTGTATGCACTTCATCTAGGGTTAGGAAAATTACAATTTGCCGATTTAGCTTTATTAGCAGCAGTGATTATCCTTGGACTTAGTTACGCAGAAGGTGGGAAATTAGCGAAAGAATTAGGGAGTTGGCAAGTAATTGCTTGGGCGATTATGATCGGTGCCCCATTTTTCATTATTCCAGTTGGACTAAACCTTACAACTGAAATGCTCAATGCTCCAATACAAGCTTGGGTCAGTTTTATTTATCTCGCAGTTGTTAGTCAATTTCTAGCATATGTTGCTTGGTATAGCGGAATGGCTATGGGCGGAATAGCAAGAGTTAGTCAGATTCAATACTTACAACCATTTTTGATGATACTATTTGCAACAGTTTTCCTCGATGAATCCATCACATTTTTCACTTTTGTAATAGCAGTGATTGTTGTCTTTTCTGTTATATTAGGCAAAAATGCTACCGTTTCAAAAAAAGGATCACTAACAGAGAAAAACTAACTAGATGTTCAATTGAGATAGCTAAATTTATAAAGATGAAAACAATGAATGGCATCGCATATAGCTTATGGAAGGAGGTTAAAATGCTCGTTAATATAGATTTATTTTATTTTAATAAAATAGAAGGTAAAGTGTTACCGAAACCTGCAACTATTATTGATAGCATTTTTCTTGAAAATGAATGGTTTTTCTGCTATATTTTTGTTTAGAAAGTATAAAGGTTTTAATCTATAAACCTTATTTACTAATTTAAAAAAGTTGAATCAAAAGTGATCTAACAAAACAGTCTAGAATGAAGAATAGTATCTTATCTCCCAAATTTATTAGGGAGTCTATAAAACGTATAATTACAGATATTTACTCAATAACTAAATAACATGCATTTCCTCCAAAAAGAGAAGTGATTTTTCACTTCTCTTTTTGTGCTTTAAAATGCTTCTTAATTGACAGCAAAAGAAAGAGTAAACTATAATTTACCGGTTGAATAAAAAAACAATATTTTACAAGATAGACTGTTTTTGTAAAGATCAAAAATAACTAGTTTGAGAGGAGAATTTATTTTGAATGCAACTGCAAGTGTATCAGCTCCACAAAGTGCTGATAAAGAGTATAAGGTAGTTCCGATTTTGGTTGCTTTTCTTATTAGTGGTTTTATTGGGTTATTCAGTGAAACAGCGTTGAATATAGCATTGAGTGAATTAATCCAGGTTTTTAATACGAATGCTGCAACTGTTCAATGGTTAACGACTGGATATTTATTAACATTAGGTATTTTAGTTCCGATTTCAGGGCTTTTGCTGCAATGGTTTACAACGAGACAGCTGTTTATTACGTCGTTATGTTTATCAATTATTGGAACGTTGATTGCCGCTTTGGCACCAAGTTTTGAAATTTTAATGGTTGCCCGTGTGTTTCAAGCGATGGGAACTGCATTGCTTTTACCTTTAATGTTTAACACGATTTTACTGATTTTCCCTCCAGAAAAACGTGGAGGAGCAATGGGAATGATCGGTTTGGTTATTATGTTTGCACCAGCTGTGGGACCGACTTTTTCTGGATTGGTTCTTGAAAACCTTTCATGGCATTGGATTTTTTGGTTGTCACTTCCGTTTTTAGTGATTGGTTTGTTAGCGGGCGTTTTTTATATGGAAAATGTTTCAGAAGTAACCAAACCAAAAATTGATGTTCTCTCTGTTGTCTTATCAACATTAGGCTTCGGAGGAGTGGTGTTTGGCTTTAGTAGTGCTGGTGAAGGACCAGAAGGCTGGAGCAGTCCTAAAGTGATTATTTTCATCCTTGTAGGAATTGTCTCTCTTGTTCTTTTTTGTTTACGTCAATTAAAAATGGAGCAGCCGATGATTAACTTAAGAGCCTTTCGCTATCCGATGTTTACAATAGGCGTAGTGCTCGTGTTTATTTGTATGATGGTGATCCTTTCCTCAATGTTACTACTGCCACTCTATTTACAAGGTGGAATGGTGTTATCTGCGTTTGTCGCAGGGCTTATACTTTTACCGGGTGGGGTTATAAATGGGCTTTTATCACCAGTTATGGGTAGGTTGTTTGATAAATACGGACCGAAGTGGCTTGTCATTCCAGGTTTAGTAATTGTAGCCGCAGTGCTCTGGTTTTTATCAGGAGTTACAACTGCATCAACGATTACATTAATTGTTACATTGCACATCTTTTTAATGATCTGTATTGCGATGGTGATGATGCCTGCACAAACAAATGGTCTTAATGAATTGCCAAAGCAGTATTATCCAGATGGAACAGCGATAATGAATACCCTGCAACAGGTAGCGGGTGCAATAGGTACCGCTGTTGCTGTAAGTATCATGTCTGCTGGTCAACAAGATTATTTAGGTACGGTAGAAGATCCTGCTGATCCAATCAACATCCCAGCTTCCTTAACAGCAGGAATTCAGGATGGCTTTATATTTGCGTTAATTGCTGCAGGGATTGCATTGATAATTGCATTTTTTATTAAACGCGTGCGAGTTGAGCATTAATAGATGTTTTTCTCAGAGTTAGAGCTTTTATTGAGCTTTAACTCTTTTTTTTTAGGCTGTTTTCTAAGAGATTGTTGCTTTATAAAACAAAAACTAATTCTGGTTGATTGGAGCGAAAGTGCGAGACTCCTGCGGGAGTAGCGGGACAGGTGAGACCCCGCAGGCGTTTACGCCGAGGAGGCTCACCGCCCGCCCCGCGGAAAGCGAGCAACTGGAGAGGAAATCAACCACACCGCATAACTTGGTGAATAGCAACAAAGTTTTCGAAAATACTCTTTTTTTTATGGTGAAATTGAGTATTTGCAAAATTATGAACTGAATTTGCAATATTAATAGTAAAAGTTGCAAAATTATCACCATCTCATGTGTAATTCATAAGAAAATAGAGTTCGTTTCCCTGTGTACAAAGTAAAAAAGCGCATAAAATACCTACTTCTTTCCAAAATTAATCTTGTCAACATCCTATTCGACAAAATCGTATTTAGTTTAAATTGTTTAAAGACTGTAATCGCTTTATTATTAAGTCAAGATATAAAAAGGGGTGACTTACATGGAAACAAACCAAAATAAAGGTGACTTCCGCGTTAAGATTCAACGTTTCGGAAGTTATTTAAGCGGCATGATTATGCCAAATATAGGAGCATTTATCGCATGGGGAATTATTACTGCATTATTCATTCCTACAGGATGGACGCCAAATGAACAACTTGCAACATTAGTAGGTCCAATGATTACGTATCTGTTGCCACTCTTAATTGGGTATACAGGTGGTAAGATGATTTATGATGTCCGTGGTGGTGTAGTCGGTGCTACCGCAACAATGGGGGTAATCGTTGGCGCGGAAATCCCAATGTTCTTGGGTGCAATGATTATGGGTCCACTTGGTGGATATTTAATCAAAAAACTTGATGGCTTATTAAAGGATAAAGTTAGATCAGGTTTTGAAATGCTAGTGAATAACTTTTCAGCTGGTATTTTAGGTGCTTTGTTAACATTAGCAGCACTATTGGGGATCGGCCCTGTTGTTGAAGGAATAAATAAAGTACTAGCCGGTGCGGTTCAAGCAATTTTTGATGCAGGTTTATTACCACTTGCAAGTATTTTCATAGAACCAGCAAAGGTTCTATTCCTAAACAATGCCATTAATCACGGTATTCTAAGTCCGATTGGTATTGAGCAAGCGTCAAAAGCTGGCAAATCAATTCTTTTCTTACTAGAATCAAACCCTGGTCCTGGTTTGGGGATTTTATTAGCTTACATGTTCTTTGGAAGAGGCTCTGCAAAACAAACAGCTCCTGGAGCAGTTATTATCCACTTCTTAGGTGGTATTCATGAGATCTACTTCCCGTATATTCTTATGAAACCAATGTTAATCCTTGCAGCGATTGCTGGTGGAATTAGTGGGGTCTTCACGTTCTCAATCTTTAATGCAGGCTTAGTTGCAAGTCCTTCACCAGGAAGTATTATTGCTTTACTTGCTATGACACCAAGAGGTAACTATACTGGTGTACTACTAGGTGTAATTGTGGCTACAGCTGTATCATTTGCAGTTGCTTCATTAATCTTAAAAGCTAGCAAGCAAAAAGAAGAAGATTTAACAGATGCAACAGCAAAAATGGAAGCATTAAAAGGTAAAAAGAGCTCAGTAAGTGAAAAATTAACAACAGCAGAACCTGTAAAAACTGCTGAAGAATTTGATTTTAACAATGTTCATAAAATTATTTTCGCATGTGATGCGGGGATGGGTTCTAGTGCGATGGGTGCTTCTATCCTACGCAATAAAGTCCAAAAGGCAGACATAAAAGATGTAGAGGTGACAAATACTTCTATTAATAACATCCCAAATGATGCTGATATCGTGATCACACATAAGGACTTAACTGATCGAGCAAAAGCGAAACTGCCTAATGCACATCATGTTTCAGTTGATAACTTCCTTAACAGTCCAAGATATGAAGAGATCATAAATGAATTAAAATAACGAATTGAAGAAGGGGGATGCTGCTACTTTGTGTAGATGCGTCCTCCTTTTTAGTGTGAGGTTTGTTATTCGACAAAATTCGGGTGGTGACAGGCACCACAAACAATTAAAAAATGTCAGCAACCCATCTGAAAAAATCAACTTTACATTCCTTTGAAACAACCAATCATTCACATTTATAATTAAACTATGTCAATAACTCACTTTGAAACGAGTTGATAGTAATGATTGTTTCGGCGAGAGAACGTCTCATTTTGCAGTTTTTAATGGATGAGGCGAACCAGGAAGTGACAATTAAAGAACTCGCTGAGCAAATCGATGTCAGCGAAAGAACGGTCCATCGTGATTTGAAAAATATCGAGTCGATTCTAAAAGAGTTTCAATTAGAACTAATCAAGCGAGCCGGTATTGGAATTAAGATCGTTGGAAATAAAGCAAATTTGCATGAATTAAGATTAGCAATTCAAAAGCAGGATTATAAGGAATATACCCCAGATGAGAGATTGATGGTTGCACTTTGCACCCTGTTAGATCATCAGGAGCCAATTAAGTTGCTAACACTAGCAAATGAATTAGGTGTAACAACAGCAACAATTAGTCATGATCTCGACAAAATGGAACCATTTGTTCAAGAATATGGCCTAACACTCATAAGAAGAAGAGGGTACGGGATTGAACTTATTGGTTCTGAGGCAGCGAAAAGAAGGGCAATAAGTAGTCTCATCTCTGACCAATTTGATGTACCTGATTTTTTAAAAATGGTAAAAGGCAGTATTGAAAAAAAATCGACGAATAAAATTGATTCCATATCAGAACGATTACTCGGTCTCGTTCAAAAGGAAAAGCTTATTATCATTGAGAATTTAATTAATCAAATTAATTCACAGTTACCTTATCCTTTGGCTGATAGCTCTTACGTTGGATTAGTTGTCCATCTAGCGTTAGCTATTGAACGAATTCAGCGTGGTGAAAACATCACAATAAAACATGAATACCTTTCACAGCTCAAAAGCTCCAAGGAATTTCATTTTGCACAAGAAATCGCCCAAAGGCTTGAAGAAACCTTTCAATTAGCAATTCCAGAAGATGAAATAGGCTATATTACTATGCATTTAAGGGGAGCAAAACTCCGCTTCGAAGGAAAAATCGATATTCAGGATGAAAATGTTGAAATTGCTTATCTTGTGCAACGTTTAATCGAACAGGTTGAACACATTGCTGGAAAAAATCTAAAGCAAGACTCATCGTTATTTCAAGGGTTATTAGCACATCTACAACCTGCGATTTATCGCATAAAGCAAGGGATGAAAATTACAAATCCACTCCTTGTAGAAATCAAAAGAGATTATCGTGAGCTTTTTGATATCGTCACACAAGCAGTAGAAAATGCTTTTCCATTTGATGATGTACCTGATGAAGAAATCGGCTATCTCGTTCTCCACTTTGGAGCTGCGATCAATGAGCGGATAATGAAGGCGAAATTAAAGGTATTAATTATTTGTTCAAGTGGTATTGGTACATCAAAGATGCTAGCAACGCAAATAAAAAACCAAATCCCTGACCTTGCAGAACTCAAAAACATTTCTGCATTTGAGTTAAAGGATATGGATTTGAATGAATATGATATTATCCTTTCTACGATTCCGATTGAGGAAATTTCAGTCGACTATTTGCTTGTTAGTCCGATACTAACACCTGATCAATTAGACATGATAAAGGACTTTATTCATCAAAAGGGAGTTACAATCACAAATAATCAAGTGAATGATAACAAGTATGAAAAAGCAGACATGTATGTAAGCTATGAGGCTTACAAATCTTTTACAGGTCAATCTCAATTGCTTCTCGATTTATTAGAGGTAATGGAGGCATTTCAGATAGATCAAACGTTAAAGATAGAAGGTATCTTAAACAAAGTAAGTGAAATGCTAGTAGGTAAAGGGCTTGTTCATAACGGGAAAGAGCTTGTGATGGCCTTACTGCATCGTGAGCGTATTGGCGGATTAGCGATACCTGGAACAAAGCTTGCATTGTTTCATACTAGAAGTGATGCTGTTGCTCGAGCTAGCTTTCATACAATTGATTTGAACTCACCAATGACATTAAAAGCGATGGACAACGAGATAATCAATGTGAACAGAATCCTTTTATTATTAGCTCCAGAACAAGCAGATCCTAACGAATTAGAGATTATGAGCTTTATAAGTGCAAGCATTATCGAATCAAAAGAGAGTATTCATAACTTTGAAACAGCTGCTAAAAGTAGCTTAATTCAATATATAAGCCAAAAATATTTTACAAACTTTGTCCAAAATTTAAGGAGTGAATAAAACATGAGTATTTTAAATGAAGCAAACATTGTATTAAATAAAAACCTTGAAAACAAAACAGAAGCAATTAAAGCAACTGGTCAAATCTTAGTTGATAATGGGTATGTAAAGCAAGAATATATTGAGCAAATGCTAAAAAGAGAAGAGTTATCTTCAACATACATGGGGAACTTCATAGCAATCCCACACGGAACGGAAGAAGCGAAGGAGGCTGTCATAGAATCAGGACTTTCTGTTATCCAAGCTCCAGAAGGTGTTGATTTTGGCGGCGGAAATATTGTTAAAATTTTAATCGGTATTGCAGGTAAGGGCGACGAGCATTTAGATATTCTATCAAAAATTGCGATTGTCTGCTCAGAGGAAGAAAATGTTGAGAAATTAGTCCAAGCAAAGTCGAAAGAGGAAATTCTTCAGCTTCTAAGCGAGGTGAACTAATTTGAAGGCGACTCATTTTGGCGCTGGAAATATCGGAAGAGGCTTTATTGGTCTTTTATTACATCAATCTGGCTATGAAGTGGAATTTGTCGATGTAAATGAAACAGTAATCGATGAAATAAACAAAGAAAAGGCCTATCGTGTCATCCTTGCTAATGAACAAAAACAAGCATTTCAAGTTAAAGGTGTATCAGGAATAAACAGTGGGCAAGCTCCAGAAGCTGTGATTCAAGCAATTTCAACAGCCGATCTAGTAACAACAGCTGTAGGCCCGCATATTTTAAAATTTGTTGCACCTCTTATCGCTGAAGGACTCAAAAAGCGCATGCAAGCTAATAGTCAGCCTGTTAATATTATTGCTTGTGAAAACATGGTTGGCGGAAGCAGCGAGCTTAAAAAACATGTTCTCGAAAAATTAACCGCAGATGAAGCAGCATGGGTGCAGGAGCATGTATGCTTCCCGAATTCAGCTGTAGATCGAATTGTCCCAAATCAGCATAATGAAAAACTTTTAGACGTTTTAGTTGAACCCTTCCACGAATGGGTTATAGACTCTACTGAATTAAAAGGGACAAAACCTGGTATTAAGGAAGCTCTTTTTGTTGAAAATCTGCAAGCTTATATTGAGCGGAAGTTATTTACCGTGAATACAGGCCATGCTGCAACTGCTTATCTTGGGAATTTGGCCGGTCACACAACGATTGCCGAAACAATTAGTGATGAAAAGATTAAGCAGGCAGTGTTGGGTACCCTTGAAGAAACGGGTAAAGTGCTTATCGCAAAATATGGCTTTCAGGCAGACGAACACCAGAAATATATCGAAAAAATTATCGGTAGATTCGCAAATCCAAATATCATCGATGATGTACAACGAGTAGGAAGAGCACCACTTCGTAAATTGGGTGCAAAGGATCGCTTAGTTGCCCCTGCGCTTGAATACATGAACGAATTTGATCAAGTACCAGAACACTTAGTAAATGTCATTGTTGCTGCGCTAAAATTTGTTTCTGAGGAAGATCAGGAATCCTTAACACTTAAGGAGAAGGTTCAAGAAAAAGGTGTTGGACCTGCTTTTAGTGAAATTACAGGACTTGCGCTGGATCATCAGTTAGTTGAGAAAGTAGTAGCATTATATTAAAAAGAATCAGGTCCCCTTTAGGTATTTAATAAGCAAAGGGGATCTTTTTTAATTTGTAGAAGGAAAAAGGAGTCGATCATTGGATTGATTGGCAATTATCGAAACGATCAATTTTATCCTACCGCTCTAATAAGATAGGTATATTCAAATTTATCATGAAATTGTTTCCCTGTTTAGAAGATATGTCCCTTTAAAAAAGTAAAGGGTGATATTAATTGGATTCATCAATTGGTCCATACAATTGTTCATTCCAATGTAACTTAGTGTCCTCTTTTAAGGTATGGTTGTGTTGTTGCAATGCATCAATTAAGGAGGAGAGATCACGATTTTTTAAAGCTTCAAGCATATTATGATGATCTTTATGTCTTTTTAAGCTGTGTTCAAAAACCTCACTGTAACCAACTCGTGCCAATGAAATAAGTGGATTAATTGAATAATAAATGTTTTGAACCTTTTGATTCATAGTCCATTGCACTAATAATTGATGAAACTCCATATCAAGTTTACTGTATGCTTCATACGAAAAGGGTTGTACGACCAATAATGCATCCATTTTTTTAATTATTTGGTTCCAATTACCTATCTGTTCATCTGATACAAGCTTAACTGCCTGTGCTGCGGCCCATGTTTCAACCATAAATCGAGCATCTAATGCTTCCATACAATCTTTGAAACGTAATTGGGTTATGTAAGTTCCTTTCCGTGGTAATATTTCAATTAAACCTTCGTGTACTAATTGATTAACTGCTTCTTTTACGGGTGATCGGCTAACGCCATATTTATTTGCTAATTCATTTATATCTAATTTATCTCCGGGGGCAAAAATCCCACTAATTATTTCTTTTCGAAGTACTTTATATATTTGTGTAGCAAGAGCTGAAGTTTCAATCATTTCGGCCAAAGTAACCCTCCTAATAGTTATAATTAACATGTTACATGTAACATCTTTTAATAAATTATAGGATAATTTGATAAATATAGTCAATTTCTTATGCAAGTTAATAACATAGATGACAATAATAATAAACTTTTATTTAAATTTTTTATAAAAGAATTGACGAATAAACTAGAAAGCTATAATATTAGTTCATAACATGTAAAGTGTGAAATGTTACATATCACATTTCGAAATATTAAAATATATTTCTGATTGCATGAGCTGCTTACAATATTAAATTCAGAATTCAATTATTAATGTAGACTCTCTTACTCTACATAGTTTCAATCAGCAATTCATCCGCTGATGATTGAAACTATGTATATTAAAAACTAAAAAGTAAGCGTTTTAAATGGTGTGAGCCACATCCAATATGGTCCAATTTTCTTGTATTTCGCAACACAGTTAAAAAAACATTGACTAAATTAAAAAGAGGGAATTTATATGACAACTACAAATGTTAATCACGAAAAATTAAAAGAGTTAGTAATCAATAAGCTAGTTAAAGGTGGATTAGTAGAGGAGCACGCTAAAATCGTTGCCGATGTACTTGTTCATGCTGATTTGAGAGGTGTAAGTTCACACGGTGTATTGCGAACAGAGCACTATGTAAAACGTCTATTAGAAGGAGGTTTGAATCCAAATCCTGAATTCTCAATTAAAGGTACTGGTCCTTCTTCTGCTATTTTTGATGGTGATGATGGGATTGGGCATGTTATCGCTAAAGAAGCAATGGATCACGCGATCGAGCTTGCTAGGAAGAATGGTATTGGTACAGTTGCTGTTATAAACAGTAGTCATTGTGGTGCATTATCTTATTTTGTTAACCAAGCGGCAGAGCAAGGATTTGTTGGAATGGCAGTTACACATACTGATAAAGTGGTAGTCCCTTTTGGTGGTGCAGAACCCTATTTTGGTACAAATCCAATTGCATACGGTTTCCCAGCTAAAAAAAATAAGCCAGTCATTTTAGATATGGCAACTAGTAATGTAGCTTTTGGTAAAGTGCTTCATGCGAGAGAAGCGGGAACATCTATACCAAGTGATTGGGGTGTTGATGAAAGCGGTTCACCAACTGCTGATCCTCATGAGGTAAATGCTTTATTACCTTTCGCTGGTCCTAAAGGATATGGTCTAGCAATGGTAGTTGATATATTATCAGGCCTTTTAACGGGATCAGCTTTTGGCCCTCATATTACTACAATGTATGGGGATTACGATAAAAAACGTAAACTAGGGCATTTCATGTTTGTAATTAACCCAGCTGTATTTACAGAAAGCGAAGCCTTCTTAGAAAATATGGATAGAATGATAGATGAAATTCATCATACAACGCCTGCTCAAGGGTTCACTAAAGTGATGGTGCCAGGAGAACCAGAGCAGCAACGAGAAGAGGAAAGGCTTATTAATGGTGTCCCTGTTACTCAAACTGTATACGACTACTTAAGTCAAAATTAAGAAATGGTGTGTGATGGTAATGGATGTTGTAACAATAGGAGAAACAATGGTGCTCTTTACACCTAACACAACTGGATTTATGAGATATGCTAATCAGTTTTCCATGAAGTTTGGTGGAGCTGAATCAAATGTTGCTATTGGTTTGGCGAGATTAGGACATCAGGTAGGCTGGATTAGCAAAGTAGGGAATGATGAGTTTGGAAAAGCGCTGGTTTCCTTTATTAAAGGTGAAGGCGTTGATGTAAGCAGAGTGAAAGTAGATCAAACACTACCTACAGGGATCTATTTCAAGGAACTTCGTCGAGCAAATGATGTAAGAGTCTACTATTATCGAAGAGGCTCTGCAGCAAGTGCATTATCAAAAGTAGATTTAGATGGTGAATATATTGCGAAGGCAAAGTACCTCCATGTTACAGGCATTACTCCAGCCTTAAGTGACTCTTGTGAAGACACAATTTTGAAAGCGATTGAAATTGCAAAAATGAATGGAGTGCAAGTTGTTTTTGATCCAAATCTAAGGAGGAAACTCTGGAGTGAAGAAAAAGCAAGAAGTGTTCTTTTAAATATAGCTTCTAAAGCAGATATCGTTCTACCAGGTATTTCCGAAGGTGAGTTTATGTTTGGAGAAAGTGATCCTAAAAAAATAGCGGAGTGCTATTTGAATAACGGTGCTTCGACTGTTGTAGTTAAACTTGGCGCAAAAGGAGCCTCGTATTATACAAATAAAGACTATGAATTTGTACCAGGATATCCAGTAGACCAGGTAGTAGATCCGGTTGGTGCCGGAGATGGTTTTGCGGCTGGGTTCCTTTCAGGACTTCTAAAAGGATTATGCCTTCAAGATGCAGTAAAACAGGCTAATGCTGTAGGAGCCTTTGTCACAACAGTGAATGGAGATGTTGAAGGTCTTCCAGAGGCTGAAGAAATTGAAGGACTTTTCAATAACATAAATCAAGATGTTGATCGATAATTGGACAAGGTGGTATGGTGATGAACTTACTAGACAAGATTAAAGAAAACGGCATTGTAGCCGTAATCCGCGGTGCTGAACCTGAAAATATTGTCCCAATCGCTAGAGCTTTGAAAGCTGGTGGTGTAAAGACTCTTGAAATCACCGTAGAAACTCCAAGAGTCCTAGAATTGATTCAAAGGGTTTCAAGCGATATGGGTGATGAGGTGATAGTTGGAGCAGGAACGGTGCTTGACCCTGAAACAGCACGTTCAGCGATTATGGCAGGTGCCAAATTTATCTTTTCTCCAACTGTGAATATTGAAACAATAAAAATTACAAAACGCTATGGAGTTATTAGTATACCTGGTGCTTTAACACCAACGGAAATAGTAACTGCCTATGAAAATGGTGCTGATATAATAAAGGTGTTTCCTGCAAATGTATTTGGTCCAAGCTATTTAAAGGACATTCATGGACCAATACCGCAAATCCCATTAATGCCAACAGGTGGGCTTGATGTGCATAATGTAGGAGAATATATTAAAGCCGGAGCAGTGGCGGCTGGAATCGGAAGCTCACTTGTAAATACAAAGAAATCAATGAATGATCAGTATTTCATTGACCTAGAACAAAAGGCAACACTATTTGTCGAAGCGGTTCGCAATGCAAGAGATTGATTAATATTCTAAGCAGGAGAGTAATATGCTATCCTGCCTCTACTTTCAAGATAAGGGAGGGCTTTTAATGAAAATGAAAGCGTTTTTAGCTGGTATTATTGCAACAGCATGCCTCTTCATGACAACTGGCTGTACCTTGCTGGAAACAGCAGGGAAAGCTAATTCAGACGGAGTTACTACTATTAAAATTGCACACTATTTCTCAGAAACACATCCGCAAAATATTGCACTTAAAGAAAAGTTTAAACCTATTATTGAAGAAAAAACAAATGGAAAATACAAAGTGGAAATCTATCCAGCAAATGAGCTTGGAGATGAAGCACAATTCACTAGCGGTGCACGCATTGGATCAATTCAAATGGCAATCACAGGGATGGGTTTACAAACAGCAAATCCGAAAATCGGGGCTGTCGAATGGCCATATTTGTTTGATAATTATGACCAAGCAAAACGTATTTTGAACGGTAAAGTAGGAGAGGAAATCTCTGTATCCTTCCGAGAACTCGGGGTGGAACCAATCGCATGGACAGCAAATGGATTCCGTGTTGTATCATCCAATCGGGCTATTGAATCAAAAGAAGAGTTTAAAGGATTACGTCTAAGGATGCCTAACATTCCTATCTTTATTAATACGGGTAATGCTATGGGGGTAAATGTACAACCACTTGCGTTGTCTGAAGTATTTACTGCACTTGAACAAGGTGTTATCGATGGACAAGAGAACCCTTATGTAACTTTAAAGGAATCAGCATTGTATGAAGTACAGAGTCATGTCGTAGAAACAAATCATATGTTCAGTCCAAATGTTTATCTTATGAATAAAACATTCTTTGATAATTTAGATGAAGAAACGAAGGATATCGTTTTAGAAGCAGCCCAGGAATCAGCCAATTATGAGTGGGAGCTGCTACAAGAGTCAGAGGAAAAAGTAAAGCAAGACTTAAAAGAGGAAGGTCTTGAAATCATTGTTCCAGATGAACAGTTTATCGCTAATTTGAGGGAATCTATGGAACCTGTTTATGAAGAGCTTTATAAGAAATACGATTGGGCAGAAGAATTCATTCAATTAATTGAAAGTCAAAAATAGAAAAAATCTTCAGTCAATCTTGTTCATTTAAGTAGACTTTGAATGATTTTTGAGAGGTGAAAATAAGATGGAGAAAGTGTTAAAAGTTCTCAATAGCATATTAAATGGCGTCATCATATTGATCCTTGTTTCCATGGTATCACTGGTGTTTTTAAACGTTGTTCTACGTTATGCCTTTGACTCCGGGATTACATGGTCAGAAGAACTTGCTCGTTATTTGTTCGTATGGGTTGTTTTTTTGGGAGCAGTTGTTGCAACAAAAGAAAAAGGTCATCTTGGCGTGGATCTTTTGATTAGCTCAGTCCCTAGAAAATTCCAAAAAGTTCTGTACTTTATAGCTAACTCTTTAATAGTATTTGTTTTAACCCTATTTATTGATGGTCTTTTCAAAATGATGGAGGTCAATAAAATGGTATCGGGTCCTGCGACGGGAATACCAGAAGCAGTCTTTTATTTAGCCGGTATTGTTGCCTCTATTCTTATGATTATCATAACGATTGTACAAACAATTCGTTTTGTATTTTTTAATCAAGATGCTCCACTTTGGGCAAAGTCTGAGAATGAAATGGGGGAAACAAAATGATCTTAGTATTTTTGCTAACCTTGTTTCTTTTTCTTCTAATAGGAGTTCCTGTTGCCATCTCTATGCTAAGCAGTGCGATAGTCATGCTAGCTGTGCTAGGTTTATTTGATACTGGTATTCTGGGTGATTATTTAGTAAAAGGGGCAAATAACTTTTCATTGATGGCCATTCCATTCTTCATCCTAACCGGTGAAATCATGAATGCTGGTGGTGTTTCAAAGCGAATAGTAGAATTCGCGAGTGCATTTGTAGGGCATATTAGAGGCGGACTTGGATATGTTGTCATTATGTCAGGTGTTATTTTTGCAGGGTTGTCAGGGTCAGCTGTAGCAGATACAGCAGCACTAGGTGCGATCTTAATTCCTATGATGATTGCAAAAGGTTATAACAAAAACTCTTCAACAGGTCTTGTTGCAGCAACAGGGATCATTGGTACAATTATTCCACCAAGTATCCCAATGATTTTATTTGGAGTAGTTGGAGGCGTTTCAATTACACAACTATTCATGGCAGGTATCGTTCCAGGAATCTTAATTGCTGTAGGACTTGTAGTTGTTTGGTACTTTGTATCAAAAAAAGATCAAAGTGAAACAATGCCAAAAGCAACGGCTAAACAAAAATGGACAGCCTTTATACGAGCTTTTTGGGCGCTTATGCTTCCAGTCATTATTATTGTAGGGCTTCGCGGTGGCATTTTTACTCCTACAGAAGCGGGAGTAGTAGCAGCAATTTATGCATTGATTATTAGCTTTTTCTATAGAGAAATTAAATGGAGACAGTTGTCTAATGTGTTTGTGGATACTGCAAAAACAACAGGTATCGTTATGTTTGTAGCATCTACTGCTGTTGTTTCAGGTTATGCCATCACTGTTGCACAAATACCTAGAGAATTGGTTGAGTTTTTAAGTGGCCTTACAACCAATCCGACCATTTTATTATTGATTATTATGCTTTTCTTGCTGGTTGTTGGTTGTGTAATGGATTTAACACCTGCAATTCTAATCTTTACTCCAGTACTACTTCCTGTAGTGACCGCAGTTGGCATTGATCCAGTTTACTTTGGGTTATTAATGGTTATTAATCTATCGATTGGATTAATTACTCCTCCAGTTGGAACCGTACTTTATATTGGGTGTGGTATCAGCAAAATTAGTATTGTTGATATTACTAAGGGGATCATGCCATTCTTATTAGTACAGCTGGGGATCTTGATACTATTAGTTCTATTCCCTGAATTAGTGACTGTTCCATTAAGTTGGTTCACTGAGTAATAAACAAAGATGAAATTTTCTTTAACCAACTTTTTTAAAAAATATCCCAATAAGGTTCACCTTATTGGGATATTTTTTTGAAAGATTACTAGAATTATATGTCACTTTAGGAGTTATTTTGCATATATTTTAAGCGTTATTTTGCACTATAAGTAAATATAAAAAAGCCCAATTTCTCAGCATTAAAATTACTCCGGAAAAGCGCCCTTGGACTTCTGGTATCAAATAGATCCCGTCCGTTATACTGTCCACCCCCTACTTGTAGAAACATGTTTTAGGCTGGTTGGGGCTTAGACCCCGCATAACAAGCGAAGCTATGATACTACAAGATAGACAGGGGCTACCGACAAATCTAGTATGAGGAGATGTGATAAAGTATGGATCCAGTGATTGGCCTGGATGTCGCAAAAGGAGAAAGCCAAGTTCAAGCTTTCCTGGCAAGAAAGCATCCCTATGGAAAGACCTTTAAGTTTAAGCATGACACTAATGGACTGTGTGATTTTTATGTATTTTATAAAGAGGTAGAACGACACGCTGACGCTGAACCAGTCATCATTTTTGAATCTACAGGTCATTACCACGAACCGATTTTACAGTATCTTGAGGAAAGAAAAATTACCTACTACTTAGTAAATCCGGTTGTTTCTTACGAAACGAAAAAAAGTAGACTTCGAAAAGTGAAGTCGGATCCTGCTGATGCGAAACATTTGTGTGAACTGTACTACAAAGAAGACTTAACAGCGTTTCATCGTAAGAGTGTTCAAACCATGAACTTGAGAAATTTGAGTAGACAACACGATTCATTAACCCGCAATTATGTTCAACTTAAACTACAGTTTCAAACCATTCTTGATCAAGTTTTCCCTGAATATAAAGGGGTTTTTAGTAATTTATATTCTCCTATATCATTAAAGACTTTACTCACCTTCCTACTTCTGATGACGTGTTGAAGGTACAAACTGATGAATTAGCTAAGGAGATGCATGGTCTAGGAGGAAAGAGATCATATGGTTGGTTTTTCGAAAAGGCATTGAAGTTAAAAGAGGCAGCAAAACGGAATCCATTTAAGAAAACACTGTATCAAAGCCATTTGGTTACTCTAAAAATGTATATTCAAATGCTTCTCCAACAACGAGAGTTTCTCAACGTACTAGAGCAGGAAATTGATCAAAGACATTAATAACGACCTTCCACTTTTGACCCCTAATCTTGAATAACTACTACTTTGATTTAAAGTATATGACTTCAGGATCTCCTTCATCTAAATTTTCTACTATGCCACTCTGAATAAATCCATTTGTATTAAATACTTTTTGCATATTAATGTTAGAACGATTAGTAGAAGAAAATACCTTCGTAGTAGGGGATGTACTCATCATATAATCCATCAGTAAGCTTGCATATCCTTTTCGTCTTTTGGACGGTGACACAATAATTAGTGATATAAAAGAACATTCAAAGAAGTTAGTATCGTAAATTAAAAATCCCACAATGTACTCTTCTTCTTTCGCTATTATACAGTGTCCTAGCTTAATGGCATTCTCAATATAGTCTCGTCTGCTTGTGTTGCCAATAACCTCACTGTCTATATTAACTATTTTTTCCAAATCTTCAATAATAGCCTTACACACGGTCTTCATCTTACTTCCTCCAATAGCTCCCTTATTCAATACTCCTGCCCTATAGCTTAATATTAGTGTGATGCATTCCTCATTCGAATGATAGAAAAGCTTACTGATGAATGTATGATTTCATCACGAAGCTTCCAGAGGGTTGGTGTAATTCGTAATTCTATGTTTGTTTGCACAAGTCTATCTAATAAATCTCCAACAGGGTCAACAGAAAGGGGGGTAACAGCTTTTCGAGAAACATAGTAACCAGCATTTACATCAAAGCACTCAAAAGTTTCAGATGGTAACGTGTAAGCATATAGTTCTGTTTCTCTAATACGTTTAAGCCAAGATGTTTCTATTGCGATAATTCGATTGACAGAAGTATGGCCAAAGAAACGAATTAAGTCGTCACCTGTAGTTTCTGAAGATGTCCAGAAAGCCACACGTGGGCATTCACGAGGAAAATAATAATGTGGTGCGTGTTCTTCATCAATTGCCCAGACAAATGATTCTTCCTTGGAATTGGTTTTGGGAACATGTGGTTCGAAGTAAGTAATATTAGGATTTTCACTAAAATGGAAAAGTTTCATTGATAATTCCCCCATGAAAAATAGAAACCGTTTAGAAAATTAATTTACTCCACTCCACTTTCTAAAATAAAGAAAGTCTCATTGTTACAGTCAATCTCTGCCATCGCGCCATATGGTAAAATAAACTTCGGTTCGGTATGACCAAAATTCAAGTTATAAAGAATCGGCAAATTTTCCAAATCATATTCCTTCATGACTTTTTGAATTTCTACTTTATATTCTTCGTAATACTCCTCGTCTTGTGGTTTACCAAAAATGATTCCATTCGCTTTTTGCAGAATACCTTGTGCAGCATAATTCCGCAGCCAATATTTTATATGTTCTGGTTTTGGCTTTTCTTCAGATGTTTCAAAGAAAAGAATGCTATCATCCCAATATTTCTTATCAGGCCAAATTTCAGTTCCTTTCGCGAACTCTAACACTTCAATACAACCACCAATCAAACGCCCTTGTACGATACCTGAACCTTGAAGTAATTCATAACCCGAATTCTGCTGCATCGTACGGCGCTTGTTCTTATTCGCTTCATCCCATTCCAAATACTCACTTGTCCATTCTTTAGCTGGTTGAATTTCACCGATAACTTCATTTGAAAAGAACATTCGCCTTACCCTTTCAATTGTATATGTATCCATTTCAACATTTTCTGCAAAATCAACTAAAATCGCTGGGCCGTAAAAAGATGATATACCTGCTTTATGGCAAAACAAATGCGAAATCGTTACATCTGAATAGCCCATAAAAATTTTTGGATTCTCATGTATTACATTAAAATCAATATAAGGAAGTAAACGAATACTATCTTCTCCACCAATATTTGCAAAGATTCCTTTAATGCTCTTATCTTTAAATGCCGTCATCAAATCTTCCGCACGAGCTTGTGGATTCTTATAAAGGTAATCTCCACCTTTCAAACTATTCGGCATTGGGACAACCTTAAGACCGAAAACTTCTTCTAATCTCTTTACACCTTGCTCATAACGCCATATTAGCTCAGGATCACCTGCCCCTCCCCATGAAGGACTTATTGTTGCAACAATATCTCCTGGCTGCAATTTCTTTGGTTTTATTAACACATTAACTCCCACCCTTGTATAATTCGATTAACAACGACTATACGATTAAATTTCTACATCATCAACAAATTTACCTGCTGTTATGCAAGAATCTGGCCAGATTGTGGAACAAAATTAAAAAAGCGCTCTTTATCAAAAAAGCAATCTGTCTTCACCGTCTATTTACTCAATTGAACTCGAAATAAATCACCTTACATCAATTACCACCGAAGTAGTAGAAGCTGCACGAAATAGTTTAGTGTTGGACATAATTAATGAAGAAACCCAGCTTATCTTCTAATGTGAAGGTTGTTAGGTTTTAATGTTGGGTGTGCAAAATAGTACTTAAAAAAGGTGCAAAATACCGTCTAAAGTGACAGAATTATAATAGTAGGTTGGATGGCAAGAGTAGCCGTCAAAGTATATGGTTGAGGTGAGGTCGATACAAAGGGGTAGTCTTTTTTTGAATGTATTCTTCTCTTTTAAGATAATATAAAGCCCGCCAATTCATTCATGGCGGGCATTTCTAATCATATATGATTACTGCAAGTCTGCTGCACCTTTAGCAATCAAATCAAATAATTCCTCTATGTCTGAGTCCTCAACACAAGAGAATGCAATACGAAGATCTGTGGAATTGATTGAAATTGTTCCGACTCCGTATTTATCTAATAGGTGTAAACGAAGCTCTTCTGCGTTAATGTTGTTAAGTTTAAGGCACATAAAGTATCCAGAATTAAATGGATAGTATGTCCAGTACTTTTGGTATTCTTCTTTTGCAAGTACTTCTTTCGTTTTATCTGCTCTGCGTTTCATTAGCGCAAATTTTTGCTCTTTTTCTACATTGAACTCATTTGACTGTAATGATTGTAGAATAATTGATTGAGAAGGGTGTGAGCCACTTGAAATGGTTCCCCTGATGATTCCTTTTGTTTTTTGCTCTAATGCGTTTAGAACGGCAGCGCTTTTGCTAGCATATGTGATAAATCCAACACGGAAACCCCATACGTAGTTTTCCTTTGTTGCTCCATCTACTTTAATCGCGAGGATGCGTTCGTGTGCGTCAGCTAATAGGCTAAAGATTGATTCCTTAATTGAATCTTCGTAAAATAATCCAAAATACGCATCATCAATAAGTGCTACTACATTTATGCCTTCTTCAGCTGCTTCTTTAAGAACAGCAACAATTTCTTTTGCTTCTGATTCAAGAGGTGTGTAGCCAGTTGGATTGTTCGGGAAGTTTAATAACACGACAACTTTTCCAGCTGCTTTTTGCGATTGGATCGCTTCTCTTAAGCCATCAACATTAAAACCGTCTGCTTCGTTGAATAATGGATACGTTGTAACCGTTCCTCCACGACGCACTTTAAAGGTAATGTTGTAATTACCCCAATATTTATCTGGAAGGATGATTGGGTTGCCTTCGTCGACAAATAAGTCAGCCACAATGCTTAATCCATGTGTAAGGGCATTTGTTACGACTGGTGAACCGACTAATTCTTCATTTAAGCTAGGGTTATCATTAAGAATTTTTTTCTTCCAAACTTTACGTAAATCTTCTTTTCCTTGTGGTGGTGCGTATGGGAAAAGGTCCTTAGGTGCGATTTTATCACCGAAAAGATTTTGAATGTGTTGAAAGTGCATCGGTTGATTGTTTTCAGTAGCGATACCAATTGTTGCATTGAAACGATGGGCTTTTTTCCCTGCTTCTGCAGATTGGCTTAAAATCCCCTTTGGATAAAACAATTCTTTCCCTAATTGAGACAACATATTATAGACATGTTCGTTGTCTTCTTTCATTGAATTATTTAAAGCTTGTGCTAATTCATTCATTATCTCGTTTCACCTCTATGGAAGATAAAAATTTTGAAAATTCATTAAGAAATATTTTAACATACTAAAGAGTATTCTCACAGTGTATTCGACAAAATATTAGGCTGTTTTCGCAAACTTTGTTGCTTTTAAAATAGTATTGGGTTGGTTGATTGCAGCGAGAGGATGCTCGCTTTCCGTGGGGCGGACGATGAGCCTCCTCAGCGCGAAGCGCCTGCGGGGTCTCATCTGTCCCGCTACTCCCACAGGAGTCTCGCATATCCGTTCCAATCACCCTAATCAGTTTTGTTCAAAAACAACAATCTTTTAGAAAAGAGCCAAATATTATAAACTTCATTCTAACATTTACTGGTAGTTTATTTCTGAAATAGCGGTTTCCGCGATATACTATGTATATAAATATAGTAAGCGAGGATCATACATGCATATTGTATCAATTTTACTTGGAATTATTATTTTATTAAATATTGTTTTTGCAGTTGTTGTAATTTTTCGTGAACGCAGAGATGCTTCTTCGTCATGGGCATGGTTACTTGTGTTATTTTTTATCCCCTTGCTTGGGTTTTTGCTTTACTTGCTTTTTGGGCAAAACTTAAGTCGGTACCATATGTTTCAGTGGGAGGATCGGAAAAAGCTTGGGATTGAAACATTATTAAGCAAGCAATTAGAACAAATACGGAACGATACGTTTGAATTTCGCAGTGAAACTGAGCGAGATAATAAACAGCTTATTTACATGCATTTGATCAATAATGATGCAGTGTTAACAAAAGAAAATCATGTAGATGTGTTTATTGATGGAAATAAGAAATTTGATAAGCTGTTAGAGGATATCGAAAATGCGAAAGATCATATTCATCTCCAATATTACATTCTAAAAAATGACCAGCTTGGAAATCGACTTATAAAGGCGTTAACCAAAAAGGCCCAGCAAGGAATAAAGGTAAGAGTGTTATACGATGATTTAGGTTCGAGAGGATTACGAAGCTCCTTTTTTGCCGAGCTAAGAGCAGCAGAGGGTGAGGTGGAAGAATTTTTTCCATCGAAGCTAAGATGGATTAATTTACGTCTTAATTATCGAAACCATCGTAAGCTTGTGATTATAGACGGTCAGATCGGATATGTAGGTGGCTTTAACGTTGGTGACGAGTACTTAGGCCTTGACCCTAAGTTTGGTTATTGGCGAGATACCCATTTAAGAATCCAAGGTCCAGCCGTTTATGCGATACAAACCCGCTTTATCCTAGACTGGAACCAGGCAACACATAAGAGAAATATTTCGTACTTGCAAGAGCATTTTCCAAAGCCAGTGAGAAAAGGGAATAGTAGCTTACAAATTGTTACAAGTGGTCCTGATTCAGAATGGGAGCAGATTAAAAACGGATATATTAAAATGATTTCAACTGCGAGAAAGACGATTCGTATTCAAACACCTTACTTTATTCCCGATGCAAGTGTGCTTGATGCCTTAAAAATTGCCTGCTTATCTGGAGTGGACGTCAATATCATGATTCCAAATAAACCAGATCATCCATTTGTTTATTGGGCAACCATGTCATATATCGGTGAAATGTTAAGCTCAGGGGCACGTGTTTATATTTATGAAAATGGCTTTATCCATGCGAAAACGATTATCGTTGATCATGAAATCTCATCTGTAGGTACAGCAAATATAGATGTGAGAAGCTTTAAATTAAATTTCGAGGTAAATGCATTTATTTATGACACTCATATTGCCCGAAAGCTTGATGATTTCTTTCAAAACGATATCGCATTATCCAGGGAGCTATCATTAGAAGCCTATCATCAGCGCCCAAGATTAATCCGCTTCAAAGAGTCGATCTCCCGATTGCTCTCACCTATTTTGTAATCGAGATGTATTGATTCAAGCATTGACAACTTGAGAGACTAAACGATATAGTTTATTTGAAGTTATCGATAAAGTAATCTAAAATCAGAAAAGGGGGTTTCCATCTTGTCTCCCCAAACCCCCTTTCTACTAAATAATTTCATGCTATAATGAAAGCGTTTATATGAGTGTTAGATACATAGAATAATAGATGAATAAAACCTATGATCGATCGTACCTAGAAAGGATTGTTGGAACAGTCCTATAGAGTGTTACTAGTCACAAATAAGTAGATTGTAAGGAGGAGAAATATGTGATCGAGCTACTCAAATTAAAACCGGTTTTTAAAGAACGAATTTGGGGTGGGACAACTTTAAAGGATTCCTTTGGTTATGAAATTCCTAGTGAACAAACTGGGGAATGCTGGGCGATTAGTGCTCATCCAAACGGAAATAGCACAGTTGAAAATGGACCGTTTGCAGGAAAAGAATTAAGCTGGCTTTGGGATCATCATCGTGAGCTCTTTGGTAATGTTAGTGGAGATCGTTTCCCACTTCTCACAAAAATATTGGATGCTAAGACAGATTTAAGTGTACAAGTTCACCCAAATGACCAATATGCGAAAGTAAACGAAAACGGTGAATTAGGTAAAACAGAATGCTGGTATATTATTGATTGTAAGCAAGATGCTGAAATGATTTTCGGTCACCATGCTCATTCTAAGGAACAGCTTGTGCAAATGATTCATTCAGGCAGGTGGGAAGATCTTTTAAGAAGAGTGAAGATAAAGCCGGGTGATTTCTTTTACGTACCAAGCGGAACAATCCATGCATTATGTGAAGAGACATTAGTTCTTGAAACACAACAAAGCTCTGATACAACCTACCGAGTATACGATTATGACCGTGTCGATCAAAACGGTGAAAAAAGAGAACTCCATTTACAAAAGGCAATCGATGTGACAACAGTGCCTGATACTGAGAATAAAGCGAATTTCCAATCTGAAGTTCAAGGTGGAACAAAAATAACGACATTTGTAGAAGGAGAGTACTTCTCTGTTTATAAATGGGAGGTTGCTGGTGACTATCAATCTGAACGTGAAGCGCCGTTTTTACTTTGTAGCGTGATTAAAGGACAAGGTGAGGTAACAACTGGTCAAGAAACACTTCCAGTTAAAAAGGGTGATCACTTTATCCTAACTGCACACATAACACAGCTAACTGTAACAGGGACACTAGAGCTAATTGTTTCCCATCCATGATCACCGCATATGAATTTGTGTGGTCAAAGTTAAAGCTCCTTTAGGGGGCTATTTTTTTTGAATAAAGGCAAAAATAGAATAATAACGAACCCTTTTTTCTAGTAATCAAGTCCTTATAGTAAGTATTTCTTTTAAAGATAATAGAGCATTTAGATGCAAGTTACATTATAATAAATGTATATACAAGGAGAATTCCGTTCTAATTCAATTTACTTATATTAATTTAATTGTTTATTTCAGTGAGTGTCGGAGGTGGGTATTTTGGGAAATAATGTAACAATGAGAGACATTGCTGCTCGACTTGGTGTAAGTAGTGTCACCATTTCAAAAGCATTGAACGATAAAGAAGGTGTAAGCGATGAGCTAAAGCAAAAAATCAAAGAGGTAGCGGAAGAGATGGGCTATCGATTTAATACTTTAGCTAAATCAATGAAGGAAGGCCAAGCATATAATATTGGTGTTATTATTCCTGAACGCTTTACGGGTGAAATACAGTCATTTTATTTGAAATTTTACCAGCATATTGCAAGAGTTTTGGACCAGCACCAGTATAGTGGTATTCTTCATATTCTTAGCTCTGAAGATGAGGACCACAATGTATTACCAAGAATCTACTATGATAAAAAAGTCGATGGACTTCTTATTTTAGGACAAATTAGTAATGACTATATAAATCTGTTAAATCGTATTGAAATCCCGATCGTTTATATAGATTTTTATAATGAGGATGCCGAGGCAGATACAGTTATCACTGACAATTTCTCTGGTGTTTATGAAATGACGAATCACCTTATAAAAAATGGTCACAAAGAGATCGGGTTTGTTGGAAATATCTATTCTACTAGTAGTATTCAAGATCGTTTTTTAGGATATTATAAATCGCTACTAGAGCATAAATTACCATTAAATCAAGCTTATATTATCAATGATCGTGATGATCGTGGCAAGTATATTGACTTGGAGATGCCCGAAAAGCTTCCTACAGCCTTTGTTTGTAACTGTGATCAAATCGCCTATAATTTAATTAACAAGCTGAATTCATTAGGTTATCGTGTACCTGAGGATTGCTCAGTTGTAGGCTTTGATAATGATATTTATGCGCAAATTGCTGAACCAAAGCTTACAACGGTTGAAGTAGATATCGAGGAAATGTCGAGAACCGCTGTAAATTTGATCATTTCTAAGCTGAAAAGTAAGCAAAAGAAATGGGAGCAAGTTTCTGTAAAAGGTAAAATTGTCTACAGAAACTCAGTTAAGCAATTAAATGAGTCATAAGGGAAATAAAGTATGTTAAATATAAATAAAGGGAAAGGCAGATTATTAATTGCCTTTCCCTTTATTATTTTGACCATCATAAAGAAATCACTAAAATCACATACTTATTGTATCTACTTCAATTTAAAATACTTTTCGATGATTGTTTTCAGATCATATAAAGCAGGTTCATCCCTTAAATTACCTAACATACCTTGTATGACAGGACTTCTTGGTGTCTCCCTCTCAATTTCTCCCTCTAGTACATCTAGAGTAATAATAATATCCTCGTTATCTATCTTGTCCTTAGAAAGCTTTATTTGTCTTACGATATCCTCTCGACTCGGCTCTGGATACAATTTAGACAATTTTTCTACACGATCAGCGGTTAAAATAGGTTCTTCACTCGAACTGGTAAATCCAGCTGCAAGATCATCCATTCTGTTAAGAATAAACCCCGCTAATTTGTGTAGATCAATGGTAGCTTTATCAAAAATAATTAGCTTTAAATAGGAATGAACGATACCTTGGAGAATCATGTTTAAATCATAAATAAACCGGTTAATGGTTGTGCCGTAAATATTTAGTAGTGATTTATGATAAAAACTTCCGATCTCTGAGCTGATTTTTCTTACGAATTCTTCGACCTCTGAATTGATCGGAATCGTTTGTTCACGAGTTTGCATAATGATAAATTCTTTATTTTTTTGAATTTCTTCCAGCTGTGTCACTAGCTGAGCAATAAAGGTTTCGCGTGGTGTTAAGTCCTTTATTGGCAAGGCATCTAGCTTTGATTGGATGGTTTGAAATTGATATTTAAAAGCTGCTAGTAATAGTGCCTCTTTCGATTTGAAATAGAGATAAAATGCTCCCTTTGAAATCCCGCAAGCATCGACGATTTCTTGGATCGAAGTAGAAGAATAACCTTTTCTAGCAAAAAGACTAATTCCTGCTTCAATAATTTTCTTTTCCTTTTCCTTCATCTTTTTCTCCTTAAGAGTTTCTTAGCAATTGTATTGGATATGCTAAAAGTATTATGACCTTTTGTTCACATTTACAAAAAATTAATGTCTGATTATTTCCAGAAACGTTGACTATGACCACCTGGTCATTTATATTATTAGATATTGTGACCTATTAGTCAATTGATAATCAATATATTGGGGGATAACATGAATAGCATAATTAATTTTGTCTTACGAAACAAGTTTGCTGTATGGTTACTTACGATCATTATCACTGTAGCCGGACTGTATTCGGGGTTAAATATGAAGTTGGAAACAATACCTAATATTAACACTCCAATCATATCAGTTACAACAGTATATCCGGGAGCAACACCTGAGGAAGTTGCCGATAACGTATCCGTACCAATTGAGCAAATCGTTCAAAATCTAAATGGAGTTAATGTAGTAAGTTCAAACTCCATGCAAAATGCATCATCCATTCAAGTAGAATATGGATTTGAAAAGAATATGGATGAAGCAGAGGATGAATTAAACGACGCTTTAGAAGATATTGAATTACCAGAAGGTGCAAATGAGCCTAAAGTTTCTCGACTTAGCCTAAATGCCTTTCCTATCCTAGCATTAAGTATTGCAAATGATGAGCAATCACTAGCTGAGCTTACGACGATCGTTGAAGACCGCATCCTTCCTGCATTAAAAGGAGTTGACGGGGTATCTTCTGTTCAAATATCAGGTCAGCAAGTAGAGGAAGTAGAATTTGTCTTCAATGATGATAAAATGCAAGAGTACGGCCTTGATGAGGAAACGGTTCAAAACCTTATTAAAGGAGCTGACGTTAATTTTCCGCTAGGCCTATACACATTAGATGAGACAGAAAAATCAGTTGTAGTAGACGGTAATATTACAAGCTTAGAAGATCTGAAAAATCTAGAAATACCTGTTACACCTCAAAATCCAGGAGCTGGGCAAGCTGCAATGGGGGAACAAGCTTCAGGTATGACTGGTCAGTCAGGTATGGGTATTGCAGCTGCTGGTCAGGAGCAAGCAGCACAAGCAGCACAAGCAGCACAAGCAATTGAGCTACCAACAGTAAAGCTTTCTGAGATAGCTGAAATTAATTTAGTTGGTAAAGCAGAATCCATTTCTAGAACAAATGGGAAAGAAGCAATTGGTATCCAAATTGTAAAAGCAACAGATGCAAATACTGTAGATGTAGCAAAAGAAGTGGAAGCAGAATTATCTGAGTTTGAGGATGAACTGAAAGGCTTAGATATTGTGTATACACTTGATCAAGCTACTCCAATTGAAGAGTCTGTTAGCACAATGTTAAGTAAAGCATTGTTTGGGGCACTCTTCGCTGTTGTGATTATTCTCATCTTTTTAAGAGATATTAAATCAACATTGATTTCAATCATCTCGATTCCGTTATCATTGTTAATTGCGGTTATCCTGTTAAATCAAATGGATATTACACTAAACATGATGACCCTAGGAGCCATGACTGTAGCAATTGGCCGTGTCGTTGATGACTCTATCGTTGTTATTGAAAATATCTATCGAAGAATGTCTCTTAAAGGAGAGGTTCTTAAAGGAAAAGCATTGGTACGTGAAGCAACGAAAGAAATGTTCATGCCGATTTTGTCCTCAACAGTCGTTACGATAGCAGTATTCCTGCCATTAGCGCTTGTTAAAGGAATGATTGGTGAATTATTCTTACCTTTTGCCTTAACGATCGTATTTTCACTTTTAGCATCATTGCTAGTTGCCATTACAATTGTTCCAATGATGGCGCATAGTTTATTTAAGAAAAGCCTTTACGGCGAAACTAAGATTAAACATGATGAACATAAACCAGGTAAGTTCACTGGAATGTATCGCAGCATTTTAAATTGGACATTAAATCATAAAGTGATTACGTCATCGATTGCTATTTTAATGTTAGTTGGTAGTTTGTTCCTTGTTCCAATTATTGGCGTGAGTTTCATATCATCTGAGGAAGAAAAAATGATGATGGTTACGTATAAACCAAAACCAGGTGAAACGAGAGAACAGGCTGAAAAACAGACAGCAATTGCCGAAAGCTTCTTTATGGATCGAGAAGATGTAAAAACTGTCCAATATTCATTAGGAAGTGAAAATCCTATGAATCCTGATGATACAAATAGTGCGATCTTCTTCGTTGAATATGAGGATGATACAGAAAACTTTACTGAAGAGAAAGAAAAGGTAATTGAAGACTTAAAGGCTACTGCAAAGGGTGGCGGAGAGTGGGCTTCACAAGACTTCACTTCTACAGGAGCAAGTAATGCGATTACGATGTTTGTATATGGGAACAACATGGAAGACATCGAGCCAGTTGTAAAAGAAGTACAAGAAATTATGGAAAGTAATGATTCATTAAAGAATGTCGAATCAAGTATGTCTGAAACGTATGATGAATATACGTTTGTTGCAAATCATGAAGAGTTAAGCAAGCTTGGATTATCTGCAGCACAAATTGGTATGGAATTAAGTCCAACAAGAGAACGTCCTGTTTTAACAAAAGTTGAAAAGGATGGAGAAGAATTAGATGTTTATCTTCAAGTAGAAGAGGAAGACTATGAAACAATAGATGACCTAACAGATAAAACGATTCAATCACCACTTGGAAAAGAAGTGAAGATTGGCGATGTTGTTGAGGTGAAAGAAGGCGAAACCTCTAATACGGTCACAAGACGTGATGGGAAAATCTATGTTCAAGTTTCCGGAGAAATTAAGACTGATGATGTAGCTAAAGTATCAGCAGATGTTCAAGCTGAAGTAGAGGATATCGATGTTCCATCCTCAATTGATATTAACATGGGTGGAGTAACCGAAGATATTCAAGAATCGTTTACACAGCTAGGTTTAGCAATGTTAGCAGCAATCGCGATCGTGTATTTTATTCTAGTTATTACATTTGGTGGTGGTTTGGCACCATTTGCGATCTTGTTCTCGTTACCGTTCACGGTCATTGGTGCATTAGTTGGACTGCTAATTGCAGGTGAAACGTTAAGTGTAAATGCGATGATTGGTGCATTAATGCTTATCGGTATCGTTGTAACGAATGCTATTGTCTTAATTGACCGAGTGATCCATAAAGAGAAAGAAGGACTAAGTACGCGTGAGGCGTTATTAGAAGCTGGGACAACTCGTCTCCGTCCAATTTTAATGACAGCTATCGCGACAATCGGTGCATTAATTCCATTAGCATTAGGTCTTGAAGGAAGTGGGATTATTTCGAAGGGACTTGGTGTAACTGTTATTGGTGGTCTTACAAGCTCTACACTGTTAACGCTTGTCATGGTCCCAATTGTTTATGAATTATTGAGTAAGCTTCGTCGTAAAAAGTCATTAGTTGAAGAAGAATAAAAATGTAGGATCTGGCTTTCATTAGTCAGATCTTTTTTATATTAGAAAAAGCAATCGCTTTCATGTACAATTATTTGTACCTCATGTTTTACCTCTTCATATTAAAGACATGATGACATTGTAAATTTTTTGTAAAGTATTCGACAAAATCTATCAAAACTCGTCAAAATTCTATATAATTCGTTAAGGATGTGAAGTTTTCTTCGTTTACAAAGAGCGAAGATTTTCACCATTTCTTACGAGAAGCAACGTTTTCTAATTTTTTTGGGTTTCAATGGGGGAAAAGACAATGGTTTTTTTTAGGGGAAAAAAGGATAAATTCTCAGAATTACTATTAAAAATGACAGATAATATACAAAGTGCAACAACGTTTTTTTTGGCACAAGATATTTCAAGTAATCAAGGACTACAGCTCTTATTAAAAACAATAAAAGAGTATGAAGTTAATGGAGATAGATATGTAGAAACAATTACGAAAGAATTAAGCCATACCTATATTACTTCAATTGAGCGTGAAGATCTCTTACAATTGGCGGTATACTTGGACGATGTATTAGATGGTATGGAGCATACGGCTGGTTTATTAGAAATGTATTCTGTTACAAAGTCTACAGAGCATATGAAGAAATTTGCTCAAAAAATTCATGACTGCTCAATTGAAATTTCAAGTGCTATCAATCTTTTATCCAGGAAAAAGTTACTTTCTATCACACCGTATTCTTTAAAAATAAAGGAACTAGAGTCAGATACGAATAATCTTTTGCGAATGTCGATTAAAAATTTGTTTGCAACCATGAAAGACCCGATTATGATTTTTCAATACAAAGAAATATACGAATCTCTTGAAGGTATCGTAAATGATTGCTGTAAAGTTGCCAAAACACTTGATACGATCATCATGAAAAATGCATAGGTATAACCATTTTTAGGCAGTTAATGACTGCTTTTTTTTATGGGTAATTTTAGAAATTCTGCTTAGCTAAGAAAGGTCATATTCGAGAAACCTACTTTGTTCTAGGAAGATTTTTAAGCATTTCTATACTATACTAAAGTAAAAAGATAATTAACATTGTTTGGGGGGAGTTTTTTTGCTTATCACTGAGCGTCATCGTTTGATATTAGAGCTTTTAAAAGAAAAAGAAAATGTTAAAATTCATGATTTAGTCGAGTTAACAAATAGCTCAGAATCCACTTTGAGACGTGACTTGGATCAATTAGAAAAGCAGAACTATTTAAAGCGCGTACATGGTGGTGCTTCACTGTTACAAAGAAAACGTGAAGAACTAAGTATGGTTGAAAAATCAACTCAAAATTTAAAAGAAAAAAGCATGATAGCAAAATATGCAGCTAAGCTAATTGAAGATGGAGATTGTGTCTACCTAGATGCAGGGACAACAACCTATCAAATGATCCAGTATTTAGAAGGAAAGAACATTGTTGCGGTTACAAATGGGATTGACCATTTGGATGCATTACTAGAAAAGGATATAAATACATATATCATCGGAGGAAGTGTAAAAAAAGTAACAAGAGCGATGATTGGAAGCAATGCATATGAAAGTATTCAAAATTATCGTTTTGATAAATGCTTTATCGGAACAAATGCAATTCACCATGAACTAGGTTTTACTACTCCTGATCCTGAAGAAGCACAACTGAAAGCAAAGGCTATTGCCCTCTCTCGTGAACCGTTTATCCTTACAGATCATAGGAAATTTGGAGAGGTTTCCTTTTCAAAATTTGCTGATCTACATCAAGCTAAAATTATTACAAATGAAGAGGAGTCAATAAACCTGGACAAGTATAAGGAGAAAGTGGAAATATTCAGTGTTGCTTTTTAAAAAGCTTTCATTATTTTATATATAGTGTTTAAATTTGGAGCTGACTCTTCTGTCTACTGATCGTCTACAGATCGAGGGTTTAAAGCTCTTTTTATTTTGCCTTCATTATGTAACAACTCGAAAAAAATTCTTTTTTACATAGATAATTTCACAAAAATAAATATTTTGAAAAATCGTTTTATCAGAATTTGAAAGAGATTTGCTCAGAAATTCTTATTAAAACACAGGTTGTGTACTAGTCGTAAAAGCTAAAAATTTAGTATTCTTACATAATTTACTGAATATTCCTAATATGTTGACAATTGTAAATGAGCGTAATATAATCAAAATCAATCAAAAGTAGTCAATAATAAGCGATATTAAATCTAAAACAACCAATAATAATCATCCTGTGAGTTAATCTTTTTGAAAAATATGTAAACGGTAACAACTACTCAACAGCACTTTTAACTGAACCGTAATTGAATGATTTAAGGAGGTGAAATAGTTATAGTTTTGTAAACGTTAACAAATTAGATTGCCAATGTTGTAATTCGTAAAAAAACGGTATTATAATTTTTTAATTTTCTAGGGGGTTCACAAATGAAAAAGAATGTAAAAAGCTTATTAGTGCTAGTGTCAATAATTGTAATGGCCTTAATGTCAGCTTGTAGTAGTGCTAGTGAATCATCAAACGAAGGAACTGGCGAGAAAAAAAGTGATGATCAGTTAAAAATCGGATTAACTGTAGGTACTTTAGCAAATCCATTTTTCGTTGCAATGGGAAAAGGTGCTGAGGAAGCAGGGAAGGAATTAGGTGCTGAGGTTCTTGTTGAAAGTGCTGAATATGATCTTGCAAAACAAACCTCGCAAATTGAAGACTTTATTACTAAAGATGTAGATGTCATTTTATTAAATGCTGTTGATACGAAGGGGATTGCTGCCGCAGTTCAACAAGCAAAGGGAGCAGGAATACCAGTAATCGCAGTTGATACAAATGCTGAAGGGGGCGTTGATGCAACAGTCACTTCAGATAACTACCAAGCTGGTAAACTTGCTGGTGAATATGTGGTTGAACAATTAAATGGCAAAGGAGACATTGTCATTATTGATGGACCTCCTGTTTCAGCCGTTGCCGATCGTATTAAAGGATTTGAGGATGTCATTAAAGATTCTGGAATAAAAGTAGTTGCGAAGCAAAATGGCGAGGGGAACCGTGAAAAAGCATTAACTGTTATGGAAAGTATTTTACAAGCAAATCCTTCTGGATCAATTGATGCTGTTTTTGCAATCAATGATCCTGAAGCAATCGGGGTAGAAATTGCTCAAGAGCAAGCTGGACGTAAGGATGAGTTTTTTGTAGTTGGCGTTGATGGTGCTCCCGAAGCAGCCGATGCCATGGCAAAAGAAGGAAGCACGATCATGGCGACTTCAGCTCAATCACCTAGCGAAATGGTGAAAAAGGCAGTTGAAATTGGCATGAAAGTGAAAAATGGGGAAGATGTTGAAGAGCTTATTAAAGTACCTGTTGAGCTTGTCACTCAGGATACATTAGATTCTTATCAGGGGTGGTAAGTCTTTAAACCAAAGGGGGACAGTCCCCGCCTGTGGGGACTGTCCCTAACAAGGGGTGATTACATATGGCGATTAAGGAAAAGGTAATAAAAAAGCAACACTCGATAAAAATGCCGGTACTGAATATGGAAGGAATAAGTAAAACCTTCTCAGGAGTAAAGGTGTTAAACAATGTGAGAATGGAACTTTATCCAGGTGAAGTACACGCATTAATGGGTGAGAACGGTGCTGGGAAATCAACGTTTATGAAAATCCTTGCAGGGATCCATTCTCCTGATCATGATGGCGGGACGATCTATTTAAAAGGTCAACCTATATCATGGAAGGATCCTGTTGATGCAAGGAACAAAGGAATAAGTGTAATTCACCAGGAGTTAAATCTCTCTCCTAATCTAACAATCAGTGAAAATATTTTAATGGGATCAACTTTTCCGAGAAACCGACTAGGAATGGTCAAATGGGATGAGGTACATGAACGTGCACAAAAGGTATTAGATTCGATGGGCTCTAATCTAAGTCCCCGTCAACTCGTATCAACCTTGAGTGTTGCACAACAACAAATGGTCGAGATCGCACGAGCGTTATCCTTTAAGGCAGAGGTTCTAATTATGGATGAACCAACAGCTTCGCTAACAGATAAAGAGATTTCGAAGCTGTTTCAAATTATTGCCGATTTGAAAAAACAAGGAGTTGCGATCGTTTATATTTCGCATCGGATGGACGAAATTTTTAAGATTTCTAATCGATACACTGTATTACGGGATGGGGAGTGGATCAGAAGCGGACCAATTGAAGAGACAAATCCCGACCACTTAGTCAAGCTTATGGTAGGTCGTGATCTAAAAGATTTATTTAATCGAACAAAGGTCTCTGAGGCGCCACTTTCATATGGGTCTACCCCAGTTCTTGAGCTGAAAAATGTATCTGACAACACCATAGTAAAGGATGTTTCATTCAAAATTTATCCTGGTGAAATTGTTGGTTTAGCAGGACTTGTAGGTGCAGGCAGAACAGAGCTGGTTAGAGCACTATTTGGTGTATCGACATTGAAGAGTGGAGAAATATACGTTGATGGAAAGCTTGTAAACATAAAATCGCCAATTAATGCGATGGCAAATGGAATTGCCCATGTTCCTGAAAGTCGGAAAGAACAAGGTTTATTCTTGTCGATGTCAGTAAAGGAAAATCTTTTAATGGCCGAATTGAAAAGGCATTCCAAATCAGGAATTGTTAATTGGAAACAGGTTAATGCCAGTGCCGACCAGTTTATCCAAGAACTAAATATAAAAATTGCCTCTCCCGAACAGCAGGTCTCAAACCTAAGCGGTGGTAATCAACAAAAGGTAGTCATTGCTAAATGGTTATCTATTTCACCAAAGGTTTTACTCCTCGATGAACCAACGCGAGGTGTTGATATTGGTGCAAAGACTGAAATACACAAAATTATCTCAAAGCTTGCAGATGAAGGTTTAGCAGTATTAATGATTTCTTCTGAGCTGCCAGAAGTTCTAGGGGTTAGCGATCGAATCCTTGTCATGAGTGAAGGAAAATTAACGGGAGAACTTTCGAGAGATGAAGCTACACAGGAAAAAATTATGCACTTAGCTACTAGAGGGGAGTAAAGAAAAATGAGGGTAAATACTCAAACCGCTTCACCATCTCAAAGCATTCAATTAGGCAAAATCTTTCATGCTTTATGGAATCGTCTTGGCATGATTATGATTCTATTATTATTATGTGTTGTTCTTTCGTTTACAGCACCAAACTTTTTAGATACAGCAAATATGTTAAATGTTCTAAAGCAGGTTTCGATTATTGCAATATTAGCAGCAGGAATGACGATTGTTATTTTAACAGGTGGAATTGATTTATCAGTTGGTTCGACAGTTGCCTTATCTGGCGTTATCTCTGTTATGGTTTCTGCTGCAGGAGTCAACCCAATTATTGCGATGCTATCAGGTGCAGCGGTAGGTTATGCAGTAGGACTTATTAATGGCTTTTTTACAGCAAAAACCAAACTACCTTCATTTATCGTTACATTAGGGAGCTTTACATATGTTCGTGGTCTTGCTTATGTCATAAGTGGTGGTTATCCAATTGTTTTGCAAGATGAAACCTTTAAATTTATTGGTGGTGGAGCTATTTTAGGAGTTCCTACACCGATCTATATCATGCTTCTTGTCTATGGTGTGATGTTTTTTGTTTTGAAATATACAATGTTTGGCCGTCATATTTATGCAATTGGTGGAAACGAAGAAGCAGCACGCTTAACAGGAATCAAGGTTGAAAAATCATTAATAAATGTTTATTCCATTAGTGGCTTATTAGCTGGTTTAGGTGGCGTTGTATTAGCAGGAAGATTGTATTCTGGGCAGCCAACTGCAGGACAAATGTATGAACTAGATGCCATTGCTGCGGTTATTTTAGGTGGAACAAGCTTAACTGGAGGAAAAGGTAGAATTCAAGGAACAATTATCGGGGTTTTAATCATGGGTGTGATTAGTAATGGGTTAACACTTATGGATGTTAATTATTATTGGCAATTAGTTGTAAAAGGCGGTGTGATTGTAGCGGCAGTGTTATTAGATCGTTTAAGAGGTAGTAGTGCTGCGTAAATGTCAGTTCATTATCAAGAAATAAATTTCCCCCCCAACAAAAACTTTTAGCATGTTTTTAGCGCGAAAACATATATATGGCTACAAGGATGATTGGGGGAAATGATATGAATGAAATCTTGTTTTTAATTGTCGCGCTTTTACTTTTAAGCCTTATTACAGGATTGAGAATGCTAATCCATGTATGGGGGAAAAAATATCGCTACAAAAGTTCATGGGATATGCTCTACTCTGATGGAGATCCTATCAGCAATTATAAAAGAAAAAAAGGGTAGGAAAGATGAAAAGCAGGGGCGAGCTCCTGTTTTTTTCTGTTTCAAAGAACAATTTCCATCTATATAGAAATTGTTCTTTCCTTATCTTTATAGTATATTTGAAACACGAATTTATTTAAAAGAGGTATTGCTAATGAGCTTACAACAGGAAATAAATAAACGACGTACGTTTGCTATCATTTCTCACCCTGATGCTGGTAAAACGACGTTAACAGAGAAGTTATTATATTTTGGTCAGATTATTCGTTCTACTGGGACAGTAAAGGGAAAGAAAACTGGTAAATATGCTGCATCTGACTGGATGGAAATTGAGAAAAAACGTGGAATTTCTGTTACATCAAGTGTAATGAGCTTTCCATATCATGAGTTTCATGTAAATATTTTGGATACACCTGGACATGAAGATTTCAGTGAGGACACGTATCGTACATTAACAGCGGTTGATAGTGTAGTCATGATTATTGATTCGACAAAGGGTGTTGAGCCGCAAACGATTAAGCTTTTTAAGGTTTGTCGCATGAGAGGTATTCCAATTTTTACGTTTATTAATAAGTTAGATCGTGAAGGAAGAGAGCCATTAGAGCTTCTTTCTGAAATAGAAGAAGTACTTGGGATCGAGTCATACCCAATGAATTGGCCGGTTGGCAGCGGAAAACGATTTTTAGGAATTTACGATCGTTTTAATGATCAATTTGTCCGTTTTAAAGGTGATGAGGAAGAGGAAGTTTTCCCTATCAGTGAAATTGCCAACCATGGATTAGCAGATGAACCTGTTTATCAAGATACATTAGGTGAAATCGAACTCCTTGAAGAGGCTGGAAATGAGTTTACAACTGAGCGTGTTCAAAAAGGCGAGCTTACACCTGTCTTTTTTGGTAGTGCTTTAGCTAACTTTGGTGTACAAACCTTTTTTGATACATTCCTACAATTTGCTGCACAGCCACAGCCACGTAAAACAGACCAGGGCTTGGTAGAACCAGAAAAGGATCAATTCTCAGGCTATATCTTCAAGATTCAAGCGAATATGAACCCGGCTCACCGTGATCGTATTGCCTTTTTCCGTGTGTGTTCAGGTAAGTTTGAGCGTGGAATGAGTGTAAACCTAAGTCGTACAAATAAAACGATTAAGCTGAACCAAACACAAGCCTTCATGGCAAAAGACCGTGATACGGTGGATGAAGCTTATCCTGGAGATATCATTGGAATTTATGATCCAAATATTTATCAAATCGGGGATACGTTAATAGAAGGAAAAGGGCAGTATCATTATGAAGAGCTCCCACAATTTCCACCTGAACTATTTAAACGAGTTCAAGCGAAAAACGTCATGAAGTCGAAGCAATTCAGAAAAGGAATTGAACAGCTTGTTCAAGAAGGTGCCATTCAGTTATTTAGACAGGAACTAAATGATTCAATGATCCTTGGTGCAGTTGGTCAGCTCCAGTTTGAAGTGTTTGAATACCGGATGAAGGCTGAATACAATGTCGATATCGAGTTCACATCACTTGGAGAACGAATTCCTCGATGGATTAAAAGTGAAAAGTTTGAAAAACGTTTCTTCGATTCAAGAAGCATGCTAGTCCGCGACCGTTTTGGTGCCTATGCTGTTCTTTTTGAAAATGAATTTACACTAAGATACTTCCTAGAAAATCAAAAGGAAATAGAGTTAGTTGATCTTTTAGAAGAGAATGACTACCAAGGTGTCACATCACAAAAATAATGTTTATGGCTAATTCTTCGGAGTTAGCCTTTTTAAATTAGGCCGTTTTCGCAAACTTTGTTGCTATATACCAAGTGAAGCGGTCTGGTTGATTGCAGCGAGAGTTGCTCGCTTTCCGCGGGGCGGGCGGTGAGCCTCCTCGGCGTAAACGCCTGCGGGGTCTCACCTGTCCCGCTACTCCCGCAGGAGTCTCACACTTCCGCTCCAATCAACCTAATAAGTTTTCGTTTTTAAAAGCAAAGTCTCTTAGACGAGCCGTTAATTTAATGTGTTTTTAAAATAGAACATGGTATGATTATTTGTGAAATCATACATAGTTTTAATCAGAAGCGAGGGATGCTAGTTGAAAATTTTTCGAGCCGCTTTGAAAGAGATAGATCTTGTGTCAACCTTATTTAATGAGTACAGAATTTTTTATGGCAAGCAAGCTGATCTTGAAGGAGCAAAGACCTTTATTGAAGAACGTATGAGATTTAATGAATCCGTTATTTTTCTAGCAATGGATGGAGAAAGTCCAATGGGGTTTGTTCAACTGTATCCCATTTTCAAATCAGTAGGTATGAAACGTAAATGGCTGCTTAATGATTTATTCGTAGCCGAAACATATCGTCGCCATGGTGTTGGTAAAGCATTAATGAATCAGGCAAAAGAGTTTGCTTTAGAAACAAAAGCTGCTGGAATTCTTTTAGAAACAACAAAGGATAATACAAAGGCTCAAGCTCTTTATGAACAGTTAGGCTATGTGAAAGAGGATGCCGTATTTTTCTACAACCTTTCTCTGTAACATCCAAACTATTTTTCGAATAGGAGATCAATAATGGTTTTAAAAGTTATATTAGCGTTATTCCTTCCGTTTTTACTCGTTATCCTCTTTACTAGAGTGTGCTATAACCACTATGTTGGTACATCCTTAACAGCGGCTCTACTTATAGCTTCATATGTAAGAGGTTTTACAGACGATCCGCTTATCATTGCATTGGACATTATCTCACTTGTCGTAGGATATTTATATGCGCGAAAAATGAAAGCAGAGTTAATAAGGAAGAAATAGGTTTGAGTATCGTCAAAAGTAGATATACTTAATAGAGAGATGGGAGCTACCTGGTGGTGCTCTTTTTTCTTTGGTTGAAGGTAAAGGATGGAGTAGTTGCAAGATTATGAGCGGAATTTGCAAGATTATCATGAAAAGTTGCAAGATTATGAGCAGAAGTTGCAAAATTTCATCCAAAGTTGCAAGATTTCCCCAAGTTTGCAAAATTCTAAGCTAAAGTTGCAAGATTAACATAAAAAGTTGCAAAATCCAAAGCCAAACTTGCAAGATCAAATTAACGATCAACACCCGAATTACACCGATCTTACATACCTAAATAAAAAATACGAACTATAGTTCGTATTTTTAGTGTTTTTCCATATAAATGTGGTAAACTATTACTATTGAAACTTTCTGAATGGAGGCTTTTGCGTGAGCGAGCAATTTGAATTAGTCTCGAAATACAAGCCACAGGGTGATCAGCCTAAGGCGATCCAGTCATTAGTCGATGGAATTCAGCAAGGAAAAAAACATCAAACATTGCTAGGTGCAACTGGAACAGGTAAAACCTTTACTGTTTCAAATCTTATAAAAGAAGTGAATAAACCCACATTGGTTATTGCCCATAACAAAACATTAGCTGGGCAGCTATATAGTGAGTTCAAAGATTTTTTCCCAAACAATGCTGTTGAGTATTTTGTAAGTTATTACGATTATTATCAGCCTGAGGCATATGTTCCACAAACCGATACATTTATTGAAAAAGATGCAAGTATTAATGATGAAATCGATAAGCTCCGTCACTCAGCTACATCGTCTTTATTTGAACGTAATGATGTCATCATTATTGCCAGTGTTTCGTGTATCTATGGCCTCGGTTCTCCAGAGGAATATAAAGAGCTTGTTGTTTCTTTAAGAACAGGCATGGAAGTTGAAAGAAACCAGTTATTGAGAAAATTAGTTGATGTTCAATATGAACGCAATGATATAGATTTCCGCAGGGGTACTTTTCGGGTTCGTGGGGATGTTGTTGAGATCTTCCCGGTTTCCCGAGATGAGCAATGTATTCGCGTTGAGTTCTTTGGTGATGAAATCGACCGGATTCGTGAGGTCGACGCATTAACAGGTGAGATTTTAGGAGAGCGTGAGCATGTTGCGATTTTCCCTGCATCCCACTTCGTAACTAGAGAAGAAAAGATGGAGAAGGCCATCGTCAATATTGAAGCTGAGCTTGAGGAACGTTTAGCCATAATGCGCGAAAATGGCAAGCTTCTTGAGGCACAGCGTCTTGAGCAGCGAACAAGATATGACCTTGAGATGATGAGAGAAATGGGCTTTTGCTCAGGGATTGAGAACTATTCACGTCATTTAACACTTCGTCCAGCAGGCTCAACACCTTATACATTGCTTGACTTCTTTCCCGATGATTTCTTGATTGTCATCGATGAATCACATGTTACATTACCGCAAATCAGGGGTATGTTTAATGGTGACCAGGCTCGTAAGCAAGTATTGGTTGATCACGGCTTTCGCTTGCCGTCAGCTATGGATAACCGTCCACTTCGCTTTGAAGAATTTGAAAAGCATATTGAAAACATTGTGTTTGTTTCTGCAACACCTGGTCCTTATGAAATGGAACACACTCCAGAAATGATCGAGCAAATTATTCGCCCAACAGGACTTTTAGATCCAACCATTGATGTCCGTCCTATTGAAGGACAAATAGATGATCTAATTGATGAAATCCATGCTAGAGTGGCGAAAAATGAACGTGTACTAATCACAACACTAACGAAAAAAATGTCTGAAGACTTGACGAACTATTTAAAGGAAATTGGGATAAAGATAAATTATCTGCATTCAGAAATTAAAACATTAGAGCGGATTGAAATAATAAGAGAGCTTAGACTTGGTAAATATGATGTTCTTGTAGGGATTAACCTGTTAAGAGAAGGGCTAGATATTCCAGAGGTATCATTAGTCGCGATCCTAGACGCTGACAAAGAAGGATTTTTACGTTCAGAGCGTTCCCTTATCCAAACAATTGGTCGTGCAGCACGAAATGCAGCAGGGCATGTTATTATGTACGCAGATAAGATAACGAATTCAATGGAATTGGCCTTAAATGAAACGAAACGCCGCCGTGAAATTCAACAGGCATACAACGAAAAACATGGCATAACACCACAAACAATTCAAAAAGATATTCGTGAAGTAATTCGTGCAACAGTTGCAGCTGAAGAACTGGAAGAGTATGAAACATCGATCACGAAGAAATTGACAAAGATGACGAAAAAGGAACGAGACAAAGTCATTTCAGAAATGGAAAACGAAATGAAGGAAGCGGCAAAGGCTTTGAACTTCGAACGTGCTGCTGAATTACGTGATTTAATTTTAGAGCTTAAAGCGGAAGGATGAAACAATTATGGCAATGGAACATATCGTTGTGAAGGGAGCGCGTGCTCACAACCTAAAAAATGTAGATGTCACCATTCCGCGTGATAAGCTTGTTGTTTTAACTGGTTTATCAGGTTCAGGTAAATCTTCGTTGGCTTTTGACACCATTTATGCAGAGGGACAAAGACGTTATGTTGAATCCTTATCAGCATATGCGCGCCAATTCCTCGGACAAATGGATAAACCTGATGTAGATGCAATCGAAGGACTTTCACCTGCGATATCGATCGATCAAAAGACAACGAGTCGAAATCCACGTTCTACAGTTGGAACGGTAACGGAAATCTATGATTATTTACGTCTATTATTTGCAAGAGTTGGTCGACCAACATGTCCAATCCATGGAATTGAAATATCTTCGCAAACGATTGAACAGATGGTTGATCGGATACTAGACTATCCTGAACGAACAAAGCTTCAAGTTCTTGCACCGATTGTTTCTGGTAGAAAAGGGACACATGCTAAGGTATTTGAAGATATTAAGAAACAAGGTTATGTCCGTGTTCGTGTTGATGGTGAAATGCAGGAGCTATCTGATGAAATTGAATTAGAGAAAAATAAAAAACATTCGATAGAAGTTGTGATTGACCGTATTGTCGTCAAAGAAGGTGTTGCCTCTCGTTTAGCAGACTCCCTTGAATCAGCATTACGACTTGGTGAAGGGAGAGTTATAATTGATGTGATGGGTGAAGAAGAGCTGCTTTTTAGTGAGCACCATGCTTGTCCACAATGTGGCTTCTCGATAGGAGAACTAGAACCAAGAATGTTTTCATTTAATAGCCCATTTGGTGCTTGTCCTGAATGTGACGGACTTGGAACAAAGCTTGAAGTTGACTTGGATCTAATTATTCCGAATAAAGATCTTTCGCTTCATCAGCATGCAATTGCACCGTGGGAGCCGACAAGCTCACAGTATTATCCACAATTGCTTGAGGCAGTATGTAATCATTATGGAATTGATTTGGAAATTCCAGTTAAAGACATTCCAAAGCACTTGCTGGATAAAATTTTGTTTGGCAGTGACGGAGAAGAAATTTATTTCCGTTATGAAAATGATTTTGGACAAATTAGAGAGAACTATATTCAATTTGAAGGTGTTGTTCGAAATGTTGAACGACGATTTAAAGAAACGAGCTCAGACTATATCCGTGAGCAAATGGAAAAGTATATGGGTCAGCAAAATTGCCCTTCTTGTAAAGGATATCGTTTAAAGAAAGAGACGCTCGCTGTTTTAATAGATGGAAATCACATCGGTGAGATTACGAAGCTGTCTGTACAGGATTCCCTTATCTTTTTCGAACATGTTTCGCTATCTGAAAAGGAAAAGACCATTGCAAACCAGATCTTAAAAGAAATTAGTGAGCGCCTAGGGTTTTTAAATAATGTTGGACTCGATTATTTAACCTTGAATCGCGCAGCTGGTACTTTATCTGGTGGAGAGGCTCAGCGGATTAGGCTTGCCACGCAAATTGGCTCACGACTAACAGGTGTTTTGTACATACTTGATGAGCCATCAATTGGCTTACATCAACGTGATAATGATCGCCTGATTGGGACGATGCAAAACATGCGTGACATTGGCAACACGCTAATTGTTGTTGAACATGATGAAGATACAATGCTTGCTGCTGATTATTTAATTGATATTGGTCCAGGAGCAGGAATTCATGGGGGCCAGATTATTTCAGCAGGGACACCGGAAGAGGTTATGAATGATGCTAACTCGTTAACCGGTCAATACTTATTAGGTAAAAAGTTTATCCCATTACCATTTGAACGTAGGAAGCATGATGGGCGATATATTGAGATCAAAGGTGCCAAGGAAAACAACCTTAAAAACGTAAGTGTAAAGTTCCCTCTAGGTACATTTATTGCTGTAACAGGAGTATCAGGATCAGGAAAAAGTACATTAGTTAATGAAATTCTTCATAAATCACTTGCGCAAAAGCTTCACCATGCAAAAGCCAAGCCTGGTGAGCATAAAGAGGTAAAAGGAATTGAACACCTAGAAAAGGTAATTGATATTGATCAGTCTCCGATTGGTCGAACACCAAGATCAAATCCTGCGACATATACAGGTGTGTTTGATGATATCCGCGATGTATTTGCAACAACGAATGAAGCAAAAGTACGTGGATATAAAAAAGGCCGCTTTAGCTTTAATGTGAAGGGTGGACGATGTGAAGCTTGCCGTGGAGATGGAATCATTAAAATTGAAATGCACTTTCTTCCTGATGTGTATGTTCCTTGTGAGGTATGCCATGGCAAACGCTACAATCGTGAAACCCTTGAAGTTACCTATAAAGGGAAAAACATTTCAGACATTCTTGAAATGACAGTAGAAAATGCTGTGGAATTCTTTGAAAACATTCCGAAGATTAAACGTAAGCTTCAAACCATCTTTGATGTGGGCTTAGGCTATATCACACTAGGGCAACCTGCAACAACACTGTCCGGCGGTGAAGCACAACGAGTAAAGCTAGCTTCAGAATTACACAGACGCTCAACAGGCCGTTCCTTATACATTCTTGACGAACCTACAACAGGACTACATGTAGATGACATTGCTCGTCTCTTGAAAGTATTACAAAGACTAGTAGAAAACGGTGATACTGTATTAGTCATTGAACACAATCTAGATATTATTAAAGCGGCAGACTATCTTGTAGACCTAGGTCCGGAAGGTGGAGACAAAGGCGGACAAATCGTTGGCGTTGGAACACCAGAAGATATTATGAACAATGAGAAGTCCTACACTGGAAAATATTTAAAACCAGTAATTGAACGTGACCGTGACCGAATGAAAAAGTTAATTAAAGAGAAAGAGGAAGTTGCGCAGTAAAAAGTTGATTTCCTAAGGTATCCAGTTAGAGAGAGCATCGAAGTAACAATCGATGCTCTCTTTTTTTGAAATATATTTTAACAAACCTAAAAAATAAAATAGTGAAACCTCTCCAACTTTCATACGTATTAAAGATAAGGAGAGTGAAAAGAAATTGGATAAAACGAATAAAGCGCTAGCATCATTGAACTATTTTAGTGTGTTTTTTGCACCGTTTCTTTTGCCGATTGCGATCTATTTTATTGTCGACCATAGTGAAGTGAAGCAGCATGCTAAGAAGGCACTTATTTCTCATATTATTCCCTTTTTATCGGTGCTGGGCGTGATAGGGATGATTGTGTTTAGCGGTTTTTCTAATCCTTCTGAAGCAACCTTTTTAACCGTATTCTTCGGAGGTTTTCTTGTTGTTGGGTTAATTAATCTGATTGTTTTTATTTGGAACATTGTTAAAGGAATTAAACTCTTATCAGGAATATAAGCTTTTTTAGAAAGGCTGACTCGCAAACTTTGTTGCTATTTACTAAGTGAAGCGATGTGGTTGATTTCCGCTCCAGATGCTCGCTTTCCGCGGGGCGGGCGGTGAGCCTCCTCGGCGTAAACGCCTGCATGAGTCTCACCTGTCCCGCTACTCCCGCAGGAGTCTCGCACTTCCGCTCCAATCAACCTGAAATAGTTTTTGTTTTTAAAGTAACAATCTCTTAGAAAATAACCTTTAGAAAACGTTAAATCAGGGGAGGAAATATGATGAAAGAACAAAGAATACGAATTTTAAAACTTGTTGAAGATGGAAAGTTATCTGCGGACGAAGCATTGTCTTTAATTGAAGCTTTAGATCGTGATGAACAATTAAAAGAAGAAAAGATAACAGCATTATCAACAGAAGTCATTGATTTTAACCATGAAGATAATGCTAAACAAACCCATGAGAAGCAATCATCATTAGGTACGAAATTAATGGATTGGGTTGATACAGCGGTGAAAAGGGTAAAGGAGCTCGATCTTGATTTGAATTTTGGGAAATCGATTGATATCCACCATATCTTTCAATTTCAAGGTGCATCCTTTCATGACATCGATATCAATTTTCCAAATGGTAGTGTGAATATCCAACCATGGACTGAGCAGGATATTCGAGTAGAATGTGATGCGAAAGTGTACCGTGCAGAGAATATGGAGCAAGCACGACAAAGTTTCTTATCTGAAGTTGAATGTACACTAGAGGGAAATCGTCTTATTCTTCATTCTGATAAAAAGACAATGAAAATCAATGTCGTATTGTATGTTCCAGAACAAGCATATGATCAAATAAAGATAAAGCTGTTTAATGGTCCAATAAGAGGGGAAGATTTAAATGTAGACACTATCAAGGCAAAGACTGCAAATGGTGTATTATCATTCTCTTCTATTAATGGTAAGCATGGTGAGTTTGAAACAGCTAATGGTCAAATTAAGCTTTCAAATTCTAAGTATGAAAAGGTAGAAGTAGAATCGATCACTGGAATCATTCAGTTCAATGGATCTGCTGAGAAAATTGATGCACAAAGCTTTAATGGCAACCTTCAATTAACACTAGCAGATATGGCATGTGAAGCACTGTATGCAAAAACGACAACTGGGAATATTGAAATAAATGTCCCAGAGGAAAGCAAAGTTATAGGTGAGTTTAAATCCAACCTTGGTGCATTATCAGCACAACTAAAGGATATCGACATTTCACTTGAGAAGAATGAAACGATTCAAAAGGAATTAAGGTTCAGAACAGCAAAGGAGACAAAGCTTTCTATGTTTGCTGATTCGAAAACCGGATCAATTTTGACTAAAAATATGTAAGGGTGAAGAGTATGAAAAAATTACACCGATCTCGCTCAGATCGAAAGCTTTCTGGTGTACTTGGAGGCTTGTCAGATTATTTGGGTATTGATGCTTCAATATTAAGGATATTATTTGTCATATTGCTTATACCAACTGGATTTTTTCCATTAGGTATTATCTATATTGCGTGGATATTCCTTGTGCCAGAAGAATCGGACATTATTTAAGATGATGAGATGGCTAGTTAGCATTCTTGTGAATGCAGTCATATTAATTGTCGTTTCTGGCTACTTTGATTCATTCTACTTAAGTGGGATCGGAGCGGCTTTAGGGGCAAGCTTCATCTTATCGGTTTTAAATGTACTTGTTAAGCCGTTTCTCATTCTGCTAACATTGCCTGTAACAGTTGTAACTTTAGGGTTATTTCTCTTTGTCATTAATGCGGTCACCTTGATGATTACTGAGGGTCTTATGGGGGACGCCTTTAATATCGATGGTTTCAGCACAGCCATACTTGCAGCCGTTGTTATTTCATTGCTTCATCTGATGATCCAGAAGGCGATCATTGAGCCGCTGCAAAAAAATAAATAAACGTTTGTTTAAATTTGAGTAGAGAGTCTGTCTCGCTCTTTTTTTATAGGTAATCCGCGCTTTCTAATGGTAAAAAAGCTAATTTCTGCACATACTACCATTGGGTGAAAAGCATGTACAAATTTAACAGTGTTTTTTTTGTCATATGTATCATGATTCTAATCTTTATACCAACACATCTTGTGAAGAGTAACACGACAGATCTGGTTAGTGTTGAGATCAATGGGAAAAATTTTTATCATGCTCATCAATATACTTCCGCAAAAAAGAATCACATACTTGTTAGTGAAAATGCAACAAGTACTGAACCACCGAAAACTTTTGCCCCAAAAGGAGAAAAGGAATTTTCAACTAAAAAATACCTTGCGCTTAAGGAAAACGACAGTGAGTCAAATAAAACTAATTCAGTAAAAAAGTTTCCTTATCACCGTTTTGACGTTAAGGTGAATAATGATATACAACCATCAGATAATATTACTGTCCATTGGGAAGGAAAGTCTTTACCAGGAAGACAGGTAACAATGTATGGTTGGAATGTTGCGAAACAAAAGTGGCTGGAGATTGATCGGAAATTAGCCGGAAAATATCAGTTTGATCTTAATGGAACGGTCTCAGCTGGTGAATATGTAAAAGATAAAAAGATAAGTGTCATTGTTCAGGATCAAGTAGGATTATCACAGTCAAAAAGCTATGATTACTCTTTTGTCTGGATGTCTGATACTCAATATTATGCACAAGATCATCCTGCCGTGTTTAAGACATTAACAGAATGGATTTCACAAAATAAAGCTGTGATGAAAATTAAATATGTCTTTCATACTGGTGATATCGTCAATAAAGGTGGCGATGAGAGGCAATGGAAACGTGCTGATACTTACATGAATACATTAGACGTAGCGAAAATCCCGTATGGAGTACTCCCAGGGAATCATGATAAAGGTGACGACTTTAAGCAGTATGAGCGATATTTCGGAGAGAATCGATTTTATGAAAAATATTATTATGGTGAGTCGTATCAAAATAATCATGGCCATTATGATCTAATCTCTGCGAATGGTAAAGATTATGTTTTCCTTTATATGGGCTGGGATATCGAAGAAAAGGACATAGAGTGGATGAACAAGATATTAAAGCGTTATTCAGACCGTACAGCGATCTTAGCGTTGCACGAATACTTAGAAAAAAACGGTAAGAGAAGTCAACAAGGCAATGAAATTTTTGAAAAGGTAGTTGTACCAAACAAAAATGTTGTTGCGGTTCTTTGTGGACATTATCATAATAGTGAATTGTTAGTGGATGAAATTGATGATAATTTTGATGGGATTTTCGATCGTAAGGTTTATCAACTGCTTGCAGATTACCAAAAGGGACCTAAAGGTGGTAACGGCTTTATCCGTCTTCTTCATATTGATGAGGAGACGAATTCAATTGATGTTCAGACATACTCACCCCACCTGGATCAATATTTCTATTACGATCCCGATAAATACCCTGGTAAGGATGCATTTTCAATGGACATAGATGTAAAAAGAACGGAAAAAATGATTGCGACAAGTTACTTTGAAATAAATGTTTATAAGAAAATACGAGATGAAAAGGTTGTTTTTTCACCTTGAAAAAGCCAAATTCAAATAGCTGAATTTGGCTTTTTCGCAGGGTAGCTTAACTAGTCACAATGATAGCTTCATAACCCTTGCTTTTTAATTCCTCAGCAAGATTTTTTGCATTTTCCTTTTCGTTAAAAGCACCGACTTGCACCTTGAAAAAATCGTTTTCGGGAGTTGGATTTTCTATTTTACTCTTTCTTTTGAGCTTGTAATATGAAACAATCCCCTGAACAATCGCCTCTGCACATCTATTCCGATACTCACTTGTACGTAGTAGACCTGCTTCAGCTTTGTTGGTCATAAATCCACACTCACAAAGGATTGCTGTCATGCTTGTTGCTTTTAACACATGAAAATTAGCAGTCTTGACGCCACGATCTTTCCTAGAAGTTTCTTTTACAAGGTTAGCTTGGACAATTTTTGCTAATTCATAAGCAGCCTTAGGTTTCGATGAATAAACATATGTCTCGATACCAGCGGCTGACGTCCATTCTTTCCCGTTTCCATGTGCATTCGCATGAATTGAAACAAATAGATCAGCCTTCGCTTGATTTGCCTTAGCAGTCCTTTCACTTAATGGAATATCTTTTTTGTCTGAATGTGAAAATTGCACGGTTACATGTTCGTAGGTTGAAAAAAGTTTTTTCATTTCATTTGCAACAGCGCGATTAAATTCGTATTCCTTCATGCCATCTACCGTTCTTTTTCCAGGTGTATCGTACCCATGTCCTGCATCAATCATGATTTTCATCAATTTACCCTCCTATAAGTTTCTTCACTGTTTATATAGGGAGTTTAGTGCAGGAGAGTAGCGTTAAAGTAAAATAATATTTTGGAATGTTATGTTCTAATGCTAAAATATAAACAGAGTCTTTCTTAACATTTGAAAAGGAATACAAGGGTATATCCAAGCTTGTTATAAACTATAGTTAAAGCCCTTGTCATAAAGGAGGATAAATCGTGCCTAAAGTTCGCACAAAGGATCTTATTGATAAATTTAATTTTGAGGTAATTAGTGGAGAAGAGGGAATTAATCGACCAATCATTACAAGTGATTTGTCTCGTCCTGGTATTGAAATGGCTGGGTTCTTTACATATTATCCAAAGGAACGAGTTCAATTGCTCGGAAAAACTGAGCTTTCATTTTTTCATCAATTAACAGAACAAGAGAAAAAGCATCGAATGGACGAGCTTTGTACAGATGTTACACCTGCAATCATTCTTACGAGAGAAAATGAACCACCTGCTGAATTGATTGAAGCATCAAATCGTGATGGTGTCCCTGTTCTACGGTCACCTATGAAGACGACGCGATTATCTAGTCATTTAACAAACTTTCTCGAAGGAAAGCTAGCTCCAACTACTGCAGTACATGGTGTATTGGTAGATATTTATGGAGTCGGTGTATTAATAATTGGTAAAAGTGGTGTTGGTAAAAGTGAAACAGCTCTTGAGCTAGTCAAACGTGGTCATCGTCTTGTTGCAGATGATTGTGTTGAAATTCGTCAGGAAGACCAAGATACATTAGTTGGTAGCGCTCCTGAGTTAATTGAGCATCTTTTGGAAATTCGTGGGTTAGGGATTATCAATGTCATGACATTATTTGGAGCAGGTGCTGTTCGTAGCTTTAAGCGGATTACACTTGTCATCAACCTTGAGCTATGGGATCAAAATAAACAATATGATCGCCTTGGTCTTGAAGAAGACAAAATGCGAATTATTGATACAGATGTGACAAAGCTAACTGTTCCAGTTCGACCTGGACGAAATTTATCTGTCATTATCGAGGTTGCGGCAATGAATTACCGATTAAAGCGTATGGGTGTAAATGCTGCAGAGCAATTTACAAATAAGCTCGCTGGTGTCATAGAAGATGCTGATCGCGAGGAAGAATAGGATTTTGTTTTAGAAAGGGTCAGACCCCTCATATCTAAGGGTGTTGTTTTGAGGGGTCAGACCCTAAGATAGTACATAGATTATATATATTAAAAATAAGTATAGAGGGAGTTGAGAGAATGGAAGAGAATTTACAGCCTCTTGATCCAATATTTCTTGAATTAGGACCGATACAAATTCATTGGTATGGAGTCATTATTGGTGTTGGAGCATTACTCGGGCTTTTACTTGCAGTTAGAGAAAGTGAGAGAAGAGGGTTACATAAAGACACGTTTGTTGATGTGGTGTTATTTGCAATCCCAATGGCAATTTTAGGGGCAAGGGCATACTATGTCATTTTTCAATGGGACTATTATTCTCAAAATCCCGGTGACATTATAAAAATATGGAATGGTGGTCTCGCTATTCATGGCGGGCTTATTGCGGCAATTATTACTGGTGCAATCTATGCGAGAGTAAAGAAAATTTCCTTTTGGCAGCTTGCTGACATCGGTGCACCAAGTATTCTCCTAGGTCAGGCAATTGGTCGTTGGGGAAACTTTATGAATCAAGAGGCACATGGCGATACAGTTTCAAGGGAGTTTTTAGAGGGATTAATGCTGCCTGATTTTATCGTGAATCAAATGTATATAAATGGCGCTTATTATCATCCAACCTTCCTATATGAATCCTTGTGGAATTTTGCAGGAGTTATCGGTTTGCTTTTGTTAAGAAAAGCTAATTTTAGACGTGGAGAGCTGTTTTTAACTTATGTCATTTGGTATTCGGTCGGTCGCTTCTTTATAGAAGGTCTCCGAACAGATAGCTTGATGCTTACAGAGACTTTACGAATTGCTCAGGTTATTTCGATTGTTTTAATTGCAGTTGCTGTAGGAATCATGATTTTCCGCCGAGTAAAAGGACATTCTAACGTAAGATACTTAGATTCAAGTCAATAAAGGTATTACACATCAAGGAGAGGTTGGCTATGGGGAATAGTTTAAAAAGCGGCTTTCAAGCTGGGATCCAGACAACCTGGACATTAGGAAAGGTGATCTTTCCAATCACGTTAATTGTTTGTTTGCTACAGCATACGCCTGTACTAGATTGGTTGGCAACGCTGATTACCCCGATTATGGGAATCTTCGGTTTATCTGGGGAAGCGGCAATCCCGTTAGTCATCGGCAATTTTCTTAATCTGTATGCAGGGATTGCGGCGATTTTATCGCTTGATTTAACTGTGAAAGAGGTTTTTATCTTAGCTGTCATGCTATCCTTTTCACACAATTTACTTATTGAGTCATCTGTTGCAGCAAAAGTTGGTCTTAAGCTGTGGGTAATCCTATTTGTAAGGATTGGTCTTGCCTTCGTATCCGCCATCGTTGTGAACCTTGTCTGGCAGGGCGGCGGAGAAATGGCCCAATATGGTTTTGTAAGCAAAACAGAGGTTGTCCCAAACGGTTGGTTGGAAATCATTGGTTTGGCCATACAAAAGGCAGGCTTAGGTGTTCTCCAGCTAGCATTAATTGTAATTCCATTAATGATTGTGATTCAATTTTTAAAAGACTTAGGTTTATTAACTGTTTTCACAAAATGGATGGCACCGGTGACAAGGATGTTAGGGATGAAAGAAAATACGTCGATGACATTAGTTGCAGGACTTACAATTGGATTGGCATATGGGGCAGGTGTGATGATCCAGGCTGTAAAAGAGGATAATGTAAGTCGCAAAGATTTAACGTTAGCGTTTATTTTCCTTGTTGCATGTCATGCGGTTGTTGAGGATACACTTATTTTTATTCCATTAGGAATTCCTGTTTTGCCATTGCTTGCAATTCGTCTAGTTGTGGCAATCCTATTAACAATAACAATTGCGACGATCTGGCGGAAGGTAGAAGCTGTACCAAGCAGAAAGGAAGCGTCTTATGAAAATTAATACACTGTTATTTGATTTAGATGGAACATTAATTAATACAAACGAGCTCATTATTGCATCGTTCCTTCACACGTTAAATTCATATTACCCAAGCAAATATAAACGAGAAGATGTTCTACCGTTTATCGGTCCAACTCTTTATGATACGTTTGGCAGTGTGGATCAAGATCGAATGGATGAAATGGTTAAAGTTTATCGTAAATTTAATCATGAACAGCATGATACCCTTGTAACCGAATATGAAACTGTTTTTGAAACAATTAAAACACTCAAGGAGCAAGGCTTTAAACTAGGGATTGTTACAACGAAAATTCGTGACACCGTGAATATGGGATTAAAACTAACTAAGCTTGATCAATTTTTTGATGTTGTCGTTACCCTTGATGATGTTGAAAATGCAAAGCCACATCCTGAACCAGTTTTATTGGCGTTAAAGCAGCTTGATTCATCACCTGAGGAAGCAATCATGGTTGGCGATAATCATCATGATGTTGAAGCAGGAAAAAACGCTGGAACGAAAACAGCAGGAGTAGCTTGGAGTATTAAAGGTAGAGAGTATATTAGTAGCTATAACCCAGATTATTTATTAGAAAAAATGAGTGATTTACTACCAATCGTCGGAGTGGAATGATGTGAGAAGAACGACTAGATACCCAGTTTCTGGCGCGAATTCATTATGGCATGTTTATAAGACAGTACCATTTTGGAAGGTTGTCCGAAACTTTATTGTCATTCAGCTCGCAAGGTATACACCATTTTTATCCGTAAAGAACTGGCTTTATCGAACCTTTTTAAAAGTGAAGGTAGGAAAACATGCTTCATTTGCACTAATGGTGATGCTTGATGTGATGTTTCCTGAGAAAATATCAGTAGGTAGAAATTCTGTGATTGGCTATAATACAACAATTCTAGCTCATGAGTATTTAATCAACGAATATCGCCTCGGAGATGTAGAGATTGGCAACGAGGTGCTAATTGGTGCCAATTCTACCATCCTCCCTGGTGTGATCATCGGTGACGGTGCTATTGTCTCGGCAGGAACACTCGTCCATAAGGATGTTCCTGCAGGTGCATTTGTTGGTGGAAATCCAATGCAAATTATTTATACAAAAGAAGAGCTGGCAAAAAGGGAACTGGAGGCTGCTAGTAAAAACTAGTGGCCTTTTTGCATAATTCTGTATTCTCAAACTTGGTTGCTATTTACCAAGTAATGCAGTGTGGTTGATTTCCGTTCCAATCAACCTTAAATAGTTTTCTTTTTAAAAGAAACAATCTTTTAGAACTGAGCCTATGCTTAATAATGGGCCAAGCTATTGTCTGAAAACATAGGAAGGCCAAGCGTTAATCATGAAATAAATAAACGTTTGTTTAACTATATTTTAAAAAGACTGAATAAATAAACAATTAATAAATAGCGAAGGTTAGCCAAAATGTGTAATTAATTTCTTGAAAAAACTCCTTCACTTTGGTAGTATATTAGCATATTAGCGAAGTAAAGCATTCTGAAAATTACGACGGGGGTACAGAAACATGTTTATGTTTGAGAAACCGCTTGGAATGGTTGATACATTACCAAATCTATATGAAGTAAAGAAGAAAACGCGTCATGCGATGACAAATGTCATTGAGCAATGGGGCTTTCAATTTATTGAAACACCAACTCTTGAATACTATGAGACAGTTGGGGTTCAATCCGCGATACTTGATCAACAGCTTTTTAAACTATTAGATCAGCAAGGTCATACATTGGTGCTCAGACCAGATATGACAGCACCTATAGCTCGAGTTGCTGCATCTAAATTATATAATCATCTTTACCCTTTACGACTTGCGTATTCTGCAAATGTTTTTCGCGCACAGCAGCGAGAAGGTGGTCGTCCCGCTGAGTTTGAACAGGTTGGGGTGGAATTAATCGGTGATGGAACAACAAGTGCAGATGCTGAAGTGATTGCATTGATGATTGCTTCACTAAAGGAAGCTGGACTTGAGAATTTTAAAATTGCCATCGGCCATATTGTCTATGCAGATGCCTTGTTTAAAGAGGTATTAGGAAATCAAGAACGTGCTGATGTTTTAAGGCGCTTCTTATATGAAAAAAATTATGTAGGCTATAAAGAGCATGTTAAAGGGCTGCCGCTATCTTCAATTGATAAAGAGCGCTTATTTAGTTTATTAACTTTACGTGGAGGCATTGATAAAGTAGCAGAAGCTAAGGATTTAGTCTCCACTGTGGCTGCACGTGACGCATTAGAAGAAATTACTCAGTTATGGTCTACACTAGAAGCATTTCAGGTCACAGATTATTTAAAGCTAGATTTAAATATTGTCAGTCATATGAGCTATTACACTGGGATTTTATTTGAAGTCTATGCAGACAATGTTGGCTTTCCAATAGGTAGTGGTGGAAGATATGATCATCTTTTTGAAAAATTTAATCGAGCAGCACCAGCAACTGGATTTGGTTTACACATTGATCGCATTATAGAGTCTCTGAAAATGACAGATGAACAACAGCTACAATGTGTGATCTATAGTCTGGAACGCCGTACAGAGGCGATTGCCCATACAAATGAGCTTCGCATGAACAATAAACGAGTTGTCATGCAAGATATAAATGGAATTAAAGATGTTGATGCATTTACAAAGCATTTTGAAGAGGTAGTCTATTTTATCGGTTCAAGAAAGGAGGAGCTGTGAGGTGAAAGATGTGTTAACGATCGCGATGCCAAAAGGAAGAATTTTTGAGGAAGCTGCAGATATGCTTCGTAAAGCCGACTATCAGCTCCCACCTGAATTTGATGAGTCAAGAAAGTTGATTTTAGATGTCCCAAATGAAAATATTCGCTTTATTTTAGCAAAGCCTATGGATGTTGTGACATATGTAGAGCACGGTGTTGCCGATGTTGGAATTGCGGGTAAGGATGTCATGTTAGAGGAAGATCGTGACGTTTATGAGGTTCTTGATTTAAAAATAAGTGAATGCTATTTAGCGGTTGCCGGACTTCCGAATGCAAAACTAACAGATGTTGCTCCTAAAGTGGCAACAAAATATCCGAATGTGGCATCAAGCTACTTCCGTGAACAAGGAGAACAAGTTGAAATCATTAAATTAAATGGTTCAATTGAACTGGCACCATTGATTGGTTTAGCAGATCGCATTGTTGATATTGTCTCGACTGGAAGAACGTTAAAAGAGAATGGTTTAGTTGAGCTTGAGCATATTTGTCACATTACATCTCGTTTGATCGTAAACCCTGTTAGCTATCGTATGAAGGATGAGCCAATTGATGAACTAGTTGAACGGTTATCGAAAGTCATTGGAGGTTAATGCAATGAAAATTACCCGTATTACTGATAAAAAAGTATCGTTAAGACGAACAATTGATACTGGGACAGAAGAACAAAGGAAAATCGTTCAATCGATTATTTCAACCGTTCGATCTGACGGAGACAAGGCGCTTTTTTCCTACACAGAAACATTTGATAAAGTATCATTATCAAGCTTAAAGGTGACAGAAGAAGAATTTACAGCAGCATATGAAGAGCTGGATAATGAATTAGTTGAGATTATCCGTGAAGCAGCAGCCAATATTCGCTCTTTTCATGAAAAACAAAAGCGTGAATCTTGGTTTAGCTATAATGATGAGGGAACAATGCTTGGACAAAAAATCACAGCACTAGATGCAGTGGGGGTTTATGTACCAGGTGGAACCGCAGCATATCCGTCCTCTGTATTAATGAATGTGATTCCTGCACAAGTTGCTGGGGTAAAGCGGATTGTTATTACATCACCTCCAAATCAACAAGGTACACTGCCAGCAGGTGTTTTAGTTGCAGCCAAAGAACTTGGCATTGCTGAAATTTATAAGGTTGGTGGAGCACAAGCAATCGCAGCGTTAGCATATGGAACTGAAACGATTGCTGCTGTGGATAAGATCATGGGTCCAGGAAACATTTTTGTTGCGTTAGCAAAACGAGAAGTATTCGGTATTGTTGATATTGATATGATCGCAGGTCCAAGTGAGATTGTTGTCTTAAGTGATGAAACAGCAAGGGCAAATGAAATTGCTGCAGATTTATTATCTCAAGCAGAGCATGATAAAAACTCATCTAGTATTCTCGTGACAACGTCGATGAATCAGGCTGAGGAAGTAAAGCTTGAAGTAGAAAAACAAGTTGCTACTTTACCTCGAAAAGAGATTGCTAAGGCATCTGTTGATACGTATGGTCATATTTACGTGACTGATGATCTAGAAACAGCAATTGCTGTTGTGAATGAGCTTGCTCCAGAGCATCTTGAAGTACTAACAGAAAATCCATTAGCGATTTTAAATGATTTAAAGCATGCAGGAGCGATTTTTCTTGGACGTTATAGCTCAGAACCTGTAGGTGACTATTTTGCAGGTCCTAACCATGTGTTACCAACAAATGGTACAGCACGTTTTTCTAGCCCGTTAAACGTCGATGATTTTATGAAAAAATCGAGTATTATCTCATACAGTGAAAAAGCATTTACTAACAACTATGAAAAAATTGCAAAATTAGCTAGGCTCGAGGGATTAGAAGCCCATGCTCGTGCTTTGGAAGAAAGACGAAAATAAGGAGGAAATACTAATGACAAGAACGGCATCAGTTGAGCGTAATACAAAAGAAACACAAATTTCCTTATCATTTAACGTAGATGGAACAGGTCAGTCTTCACTTAAGACAGATGTTCCGTTTATGGACCACATGCTCGATCTTTTTACAAAGCATGGGCAATTTGATTTAACAGTTGAGGCAAATGGTGATATTGAAATCGATGACCACCATACAACAGAGGATATTGGTATCTGTTTAGGTCAGGCTCTGCGTGAGGCATTAGGTGATAAAAGAGGAATTAAGCGCTATGGAAGTGCGTTTGTACCAATGGATGAGGCCCTTGCACAGGTTGTAGTTGATTTAAGTAATCGTCCACACTTAGAGTTCAAAGGAGAGTTTCCGAGTCAAAAGGTTGGAACATTTGATACAGAAAATGTTCATGAATTTTTATGGAAGTTTGCCCTTGAAGCACGTATGAACCTTCATGTGATCGTTCATTATGGACATAACACACACCATATGATTGAGGGAATTTTTAAAGCATTAGCAAGAGCTTTGGATGAAGCCACGATGGTTGATCCACGCATTGAGGGTGTTCTTCCTTCTACGAAAGGAATGTTATAAGATGATCGCCATTATCGATTATGGAATGGGGAATTTATATAGTGTTAGCAAAGCGCTAGAGCGAATGAACGTCGACTATATTGTTTCCCACGAGGAAGCTGTGTTAGAAAAAGCGGATGGCTATATCCTCCCAGGTGTTGGGGCGTTTAAGGATGCTATGGCGATATTAACGGAAGCTGGTTTAACCAGCTTTATTAAAAAAATCGTTGCAGAAGGCAAGCCACTCTTAGGAATTTGCTTAGGTATGCAGCTTTTGTTTGACGAGAGTGAGGAAAACGGATTAACAAAAGGTTTATCACTTTTACCAGGTAAAGTTGTGAAAATTCCTGACACGATAGAGGGAAACACGCTTAAGGTTCCACATATGGGGTGGAATGATTTGAACATACGAAATCAAAGTCCTTTACTTCAAGGTATTGATAGTGGCTATGCTTATTTTGTTCACTCTTACTACATTGATACTGAGCAAGGTGACACGCTTTTAGCAACAGCTGATTATGGTGTTGACGTTCCAGCCGTTGTTGGAAAAGGAAATGTGTATGGTACCCAATTTCATCCAGAAAAAAGTAGTGAGCTTGGGTTAGCCATTTTAAAAAATTACATTAAGATCGTGGAAGGAGAATGAAGATGAGCCAATTTATTATTTATCCTGCAATTGATATGCGAGGTGGCAAGTGCGTAAGATTGCTTCAAGGTGATTATGACAAAGAAACGGTATATGGCGATTCTCCTTTTGATATGGCAAAACAATTTGATGATCAAGGGGCAAGCTGGATCCATATGGTTGATCTAGATGGTGCTAAAGAGGGAAAGCTTGTGAATCATCAGCATGTAATTGACGCAGCTACAAAGCTATCAGCAAAAATTCAAATTGGTGGCGGCATTCGTACTGAAGAAGATGTGGAATATTATTTATCAAATGGAGTCGATCGTGTCATCCTTGGTAGTGCGGCAATATCAAATCCTGAATTCGTAAAAAAGATGCTTGCTACATATGGTGAAAAGATTGCAATTGGCATTGATGCAAAGGATGGCTATGTTTCTACAGAGGGTTGGTTAAATACGTCAAATGTAAAAGCAACAGACCTTGGGAAAGAACTTGCTAATGCTGGTGCAGAAGTATTTATCTTCACTGATATTGCAACAGATGGCATGCTTTCAGGACCAAATGTTGAGGCAATCGTTGAAACGGCTAAGGCAACAAATAAGCAAGTCATTGCCTCTGGTGGTGTGAGCTCGTTAAAGGATTTAGAAACACTTTCTGAATACGAAAGTGAAGGAGTATCTGGTGCGATTGTTGGAAAGGCGCTCTACACGAATCAATTTAGTTTAACAGAGGCATTGAAGGTAGGAAATCCATCATGATCACAAAGCGTATTATTCCTTGCTTAGATGTAAAAGAAGGCCGAGTTGTAAAGGGAATCCAATTTTTAGGATTAAGAGATGCAGGAGATCCAGTTGAGCTAGCAAAGTTTTATGATCAAGAGGGTGCAGATGAGCTAGTCTTTCTTGATATTTCTGCGTCACATGAAGGACGGAAAACAATGGTTGATGTTGTTGAGCAAGTAGCAGCACAGCTTGCGATCCCATTTACTGTTGGTGGCGGCATAAATTCACTTGAAGATATGAAAAGAATACTGCGAGCAGGTGCGGATAAAGTATCATTAAATACAGCTGCTTTACTAAATCCAGAGCTAATCACAGAGGGAGCAGGATTCTTTGGTTCTCAATGTATTGTTGTCGCAATTGATGCGAAATATGATGAAGAATTAGGCAGCTGGCGTGTTTATACCCATGGTGGAAGAAATGCAACAGAATGGGAAGTTGTTCAGTGGGCACAGGAAGCTGTTAAACGTGGTGCCGGAGAAATCCTACTAACAAGTATGGACAGTGATGGTGAGAAAAACGGCTTTAATCTCGCATTAAATAAAGCGGTAAGTGAAGCAGTAACTGTCCCTGTGATTGCCTCAGGTGGGGCAGGAAATGCAGAACATTTTTTAGCTGCCTTTGAAGAAGGAAAAGCTGATGCAGCACTAGCAGCATCAATTTTCCACTATAAAGAAACGTCCGTAAAAGAAGTAAAAGTTTACTTAAATCAACAGGGGGTGAATGTACGATGATTGAATCGATTAAATTTGACCAAAATGGGCTAGTTCCGGCAATCGTACAGGATGCGGCAAGTAAAGAAGTATTAACTTTAGCCTACATGAACGAGGAATCGTTAAAAAAGACGATAGAAACGAAAGAAACATGGTTTTATAGCCGTTCAAGACAAGAGCTCTGGCACAAAGGTGGCACATCAGGAAATATTCAAAAGGTTGTTGAAATGAGATATGATTGTGACCAGGATGCGATCTTAGTTCTTGTACAACCAGCTGGACCTGCATGTCATACAGGTGCATACACATGCTTTAGTGAAACAATTGCTAAACAGGAAGTATCAGTCGTTCAAGATCGCTTTCAAATTTTTAACACATTAGAAAAACTTATTGCAGAACGTGAAAATGAACTTCCTGAAGGCTCTTATACAACCTATCTTTTTAATGAAGGTGTCGATAAAATCCTGAAAAAGGTTGGCGAAGAAGCATCAGAGGTTATTATCGCGTCAAAAAATAGAGATGCTGAAGAACTTAAATGGGAAGTAGCTGATTTGCTATTTCATTTAATGGTATTGCTGAGAGAACAAAAGCTTCCATTAGATGAGGTGTTAAGTGTGTTAGAAAAGAGACATGTTGCGAAGGACTAGTGAAGTTGGTGAGAAAGAGTCTTTTTAGGGTCTAATACATACCTGATTTCAGATGCAACAATAGTCTTAGGTTTGAAAGATCAAAATGATAGATAGTATGTTAAATAAGCTTATTTAATGAAAGGGCGCTATCCTGGAACAAGGATAAGCGCTCATTTTTCATTTTTAGACCATTTAATTGAGTTTATAAACTAAGAAATGAATGCTTTATACAGGTTTCCAATATCTTGTTTTCAATAACCTATATTTATGACTCTTTTCGTATTAACCTTAAATGCCAAGGTAACCAAAAACCAAAAACAATAATAAATACAGGGATAGACCACCAAGTTTGCCATCCTTTTAACTTCATGTATCCAACTTGTACAAGCACCCATTCAGATAAAAAAGACAAAAGTGTAAAAAGAGCAACATATAACCATTTCTTTTCTGGTTTAAAATGGTTAAGAAATATTACAGCGTAACAAGAAGGGATGATACCATAACTTATCAAATCACCAATTCCTTCTTGCTTTGGATCACGGCCTAGATCAAAGATATCAAAGTAATTTAACATAAAGAACATATCTATTATTAATGCTACATAACCAATCGTACCAAAGATAAGATAAATTTCTCTCCAATTTAACCGTTTTGGCATGAAAAGTATGTAAATCAAAGCGATAGTACCTAAAGTAATAGGAAACCAAATACCTTTTGCTGTCAAATCTAAGTTTTGTATAAACTTTTCCACGGTGTGTCTCCTTTATGAATTGGTTATATGTAAAATTTATTTACTATTATTTGATAATTTAAAATAAATATGCTCATAAGTCTTAAAAACATTAGTACTTCCTAAAAGAATTATTAAAAATATAGATCGAAAAAAACAAAGTACCAAAAATGGTTGAGCATTTTTACATTAGTATTTAAATACATGGAGCTCTGTAGAGCAATTGATCCCTCTATTTTCAAAAAGATACAACATTTATACAATTACTGGTACAATAAAAAAGAATGTGTACTTTGATAAACAACAAAATAAATGACTTCATATGTAAAGGAAAAGCATTACATATAGAGACTTACCAGTTGCTTCTTTAGACAATATTTGAACATTGTTTGATTTAAGATTAGAAACGTTGGAAAGGTAGATATCTTTATGAGATTGTTACGTAATAAGGGACCATTTTATATTCAAGTAAAAAATGAATTAAAAGAACGGATCATAAAAGGAGAATATCCAAAAAATTCGTTAATCCCACCTGAACCCGTATTAGAAAAGGAATTTGGTGTCAGTAAAATCACGATCCGCAAAGCTGTTGAACAATTGGCAATGGAGGGCTATGTGGAAAAACATAGCGGTATTGGTACGAAAGTATTGGATAATCGTGCAATCTCTAAATTATCAAAGGGTCAGGGATTTTCTGAATATTTATTATCGACAGGATATACGTTAAGGAAGGGCAACGTAACGATCTCTAAAGTTGATGTTTCAAACCATCCAATTTTATCTACAAACTTTGAAAGAGAGTGCTATTGTATTGAGCGGATTTATACGTTAAATGAACAACCATATATTCATTTTACACACTATATTCCTGATCGATTTTCACTTTCATTAGACCCTGAAACAGTTAAAGATTCCTTATATGAATTGTTATATAAAAAGGGAGTATACTTTAATCGATTTCAAGATGAATTTGGTGTAGAAACACCAAATGAAAAAATTGCGAACTTGCTAAATATAGAATCGAAACCACTATTTCAAAGAACTCGTTTTTCATATGATATCAATGAACAATTAATCGAATACTCAATCGGATACTATAATACCGATATTCATAAATATGTTGTGAATTTAAATGTATAGGAGAAAAAGCTAAGTTACCCAATAAGTTCTTAGCTTTTTTCTGTTATTCAGATATTCATGGTTTGGACATGGAATATTTTACATTTAAATTCAGTTAACAAACATTATAACGTTATATTTACTTTGTTGATTTTCTGTGTTATCTTATCGTTATAACAATCTTAACCTTATTGAATCATTAAACATTATAACGTTATGATTATTTTATTTTTTCTCTCACACAACCTATGTTATGGGAGGAATAGGTCTACAATATAAATTGTAAGCGCGTTTAAATTAGAGGTGAATGAATTGAAAGACTTCGTATTGAGCCAAGTAAAGACAGTAAATGGAGAAGAGATTGATATTGTCATAGAGGCTGGTGAAGTTACCCAGGTGACTAAGGCTGGGTATGGACAAGGAAAGCATGTTTTAGATTACTCAGGTGTTTATGTATCTAGTGGCTGGATTGATTTACATGTTCATGCATTTCCTGAATTTAATCCGTATGGTGATGAAATTGATGAAATTGGAGTTAGTCAAGGTGTAACGACAATCGTGGATGCAGGGAGCTGCGGAGCTGATCGAATTTCAGATTTGGTAGCAAGTAGAAAAACAGCTAAAACGAACGTATATGCATTTTTAAATATTTCTCGTATTGGTTTAAAAAGAGTGGATGAACTATCTAAGTTAGAATGGATTGATAAAGAGAAGGTTGTACAAGCAGTTAATGATTATAAAGAAGTTATCGTCGGTTTAAAGGCGCGGATTAGTAAAAGTGTTGTTAGTGAAAGCGGTATTGAACCATTAAGGATCGCTCGTACTCTTTCTAGTGAAACATCATTGCCGTTAATGGTCCACATCGGTTCGGGACCGCCAACTATTGATGAGGTTATTTCACTCTTGGAAAAAGGGGATATCATTACGCATTATCTTAATGGAAAACAAAATAATCTTTTCGATGCACAAGAGGAGCCTCTCCAAGTGTTCAAGCAAGCAATTGAACGCGGTGTGCATTTGGATGTTGGTCATGGTACGGCAAGCTTCTCATTTAAAGTTGCTGAAGCTGCCAAACGACATCATATCGGTTTAAATACGATCAGTACAGATATCTACCGTGGGAACCGATTGAACGGTCCTGTATATAGTTTGGCCAATGTACTGACTAAATTTCTTTCCTTAGGATATTCGCTGGAAGAAGTGATTACAGCGGTTACAACAAATGCAGCTAATTGGCTTAAAAAACCTGAGCTTGGCCGGATAAAGGTCGGAGACGTTGCGAATTTAACACTTTTTACCGTTCGAAATGAACCGATTAAACTAACTGATTCCGAAGGAGAAAAGCGAGTAGCGGATCGAAGAATTGAAACAATAGGAGTGGTTGCAAATGGCGAATTCATTGAATGCTAAATATGGTCTTAAACGTGTGATTAATGCAAGTGGACGAATGAGTATCTTAGGTGTATCAGCTCCGACCGATACGGTTATGGATGCGATGAAGCAAGGTGGACAAAGTTATGTTGAGATTGCAGATTTAGTAGATAAAGCAGGTGATTACGTAGCACGCATTCTAGGTTCAGAGGCAGCGGTGATCGTCAACTCGGCGTCAAGTGGTATTGCACTTTCTGTTGCGGCAATTGTTACACAAGGGAATCGTCGTAAAAGTTTGCGTCTGCATCAAGAAGATATTTCTAAAAGTGAAATCATCATGCTAAAAGGTCACAACGTTCAATACGGTGCACCTGTTGAAACGATGATCTATTTAGGCGGAGGAAAGCTTGTTGAAGTTGGCTACGCTAATGAAGGAAGAGCGGAACATATAGAGGATGCGATTTCTGAAAACACAGCAGCCATTCTTTATGTTAAATCACACCATGCCGTTCAAAAAAATATGATTTCTGTGGAGGAAGCATGGGAGATTGCTGATCGAAACGGAGTTCCACTCATTGTGGATGCTGCTGCAGAGGAAGACATTCAAAAGTACGTGAAATACTCTGACCTTGCAATCTACAGCGGTTCGAAGGCCATTGAAGGTCCAACTTCAGGGATTATTGGTGGTAAGCAAACCTATATTGAGTGGGTGAAAGTTCAATTACATGGGATTGGACGCAGTATGAAAGTTGGGAAAGAAACATCATTTGGATTACTTCAAGCTCTCGATGAATACGGCCAAAAAGAAGATAAAAGCGAACAAGAAAAGGAATTATTACAATCATTAATGCCATTGAATGAACTTGAAGGCGTCACTGTGACGATTGTTCAGGATGAAGCGGGTCGAGCGATATTCCGTGCAAGGATTCAAATTGATCCGAAACAAGCACATATAACAGCAAAAGAAGTCAATTATTGTCTGCGCGAAGGTGAAATTGCCATCTATACACGTGATTATGGTGTGAGACAGGGTTATTTCGATATCGATCCCCGTCCACTGCAAAATGATGATATTGAAGTAATACAAGCTAAGATACGTGAACTAGTAGGGGGAGGAAAATAAGATGTCAAACATTACAAAACGTTTTTACAAGAACCGTGTCGCATTAAATGTTTTAGCAAATAGTGTAGAGAATGCCAAAGAGGTATACGAAGCAGCTGAAGGTTTTGTTTTAGTCGGTGTTCTTTCAAAAGACTACCCAACGATAGAAGAAGCAGTAGCAGCTATGAAAAACTACGGAAAAGAAATTGATGAAGCCGTATCGATTGGTTTAGGAGCTGGTGACAATCGCCAAGCTGCTGTAGTAGCAGAGATTGCGAAACACTATCCTGGCAGTCATATTAACCAAGTATTTCCTGCTGTTGGAGCAACACGTGCCAACCTTGGTGAAAAGAAGAGCTGGATTAATAGTTTAGTGTCTCCGACAGGACGTGTAGGTTATGTGAACATTTCAACAGGACCAGTTAGCGCTGCGCAGGACGAGCATGCGATTGTACCAATCAAAACGGCGATTGCGCTTGTACGTGACATGGGAGGTAACGCATTGAAATACTTCCCAATGAAAGGGTTAAGCACTGAAGACGAGTTCCGAGCAGTTGCACAAGCATGCGGGGAAGAAGGATTCGCATTAGAACCAACAGGCGGGATCGACAAAGAGAATTTTGAAGCAATCTTGCGTATTGCCTTGGAGGCTAATGTGCCACAAGTTATTCCTCACGTGTATTCATCGATTATCGACAAAAATACAGGGAAAACAAATGTCGAAGATGTACGTGAATTACTTGAAACGATAAAGAAATTGGTTGATCAAAATGCCTAAACATGTTGCAGCATTTGGAGAAGTAATGATGCGCTTGCAGGTGCCAGGATATGAACTCCTGTCACAAGCAAGCACATTAAACTATTCTTTCTCCGGTACGGGAGTAAATGTAACCGCAGCTTTAGCACGCTTTGGGCATACTGGGTATCTCGTGTCTACATTGCCAGCGAATGCAGTTGGTGATGCAGCAGTATCATATCTACAAAAATTAGGTGTTACACAATCGTTCATTATGCGTGACGGAAATTACGTTGGAATGTACTTTTTAGAAAATGGATTCGGTGTACGGCCTAGTCGGGTAACCTATTCCAATCGACTTGAGAGCAGTTTCAATACAGCATCTGAGGGAACGTATGATTTCAATAGAATGGCAAAGAAAATGGATGTTGTTCACTTTTGTGGAATCACGCTTGCGATGAATGATACTGTCCGTCATCACATGAAAACATTCGCTAAAGCAGTTAAAGAAAATGGAGGTACTGTTGTATTTGACTGTAACTACCGTCCATCCCTCTGGGGCGAAGACGGATATGAAAAAGCAAAACCACATTATGAAGAAATGCTTCATTTGGCGGATATTGTCATGATGAATGAAAAAGATGCAATGTTTGTCCTTGGTATGAAAACAGAGAAGGAAGATCGCGGAAAGCAGCTCATGGAATTGATTCCAGCTGTAGCGAAAACATACAATATTTCTGTCATTGCAGGAACGCATCGTTCAATCAATGGTGACAATACCCATTCTTTACGCGGTTTTATTTTCAAAAATCAAACATTCACATTTTCAAAAACACTCACGTTTTCTGTCTATGACAGAATAGGTGCAGGAGATGCCTATACAAGTGGAATTTTACATGGAGAAATGGAAGGGTTTTCGCTTAAGAAAACGGTTGAATTTGCCGCAGCAGCAGGAATGCTTGCACATACAATAGTAGGCGATACCCCGATGTCATCGGAGAGTGATATTCTGCGGGTGATGACAGACTCAGTAGGCGATATAGAAAGGTAGTAAAGATCAAGGTAGTACCTTACAAAAATGCTTATTTGTGTAGTGAATTATAGATAGAGAAATTACGAGAATTGAGAAAAGCTCCTTTTCTCGCTAAGGATTTGTAAACGTTTACGTACTGGGAGAAGGGGGAAGAACGATGGAATTATATTTATTATCAATTACATTGCTTTCGATTGTGATTGTCATTTTAGGAGTAGCTTGGTGGAAATGGCATGCGTTCATTAGTTTAACCGTTGCTAGTTTGTTCTTAGCGATTATGTCTGGTTTATCGATGGATAAAATCGTTAGTGCATATGAAACCGGTGTTGGGAGCGTCCTAGGTCATTTAGTAGGAATCTTGGCGTTAGGGACGATTTTAGGAAAGTTGATGTCAGATTCAGGTGCAGGAATGCAAGTGGCAGATTTCTTTATTCGGATCTTTGGTGTAAAAAAATTGCCTTGGGCGATGTTGCTCTCAGGTTTTATCATTGGGATCCCAGTATTTTTTGACGTAGGGATCGTCATGTTATTACCACTAGTTATTTCAATTTATAGAACGACAAAACAAAACATTTTATTAATTGCCATACCTGTTCTTGCTGGGTTATCTATTGTTCACGGTCTTGTACCTCCACATCCAGGAGCAATGACGGCGATAGGTATCTATAATGCTAATATAGGAAAAGTCTTGGTCTACTCTCTCATCATTGCTCTGCCAGCAGCCATCATTGCAGGGCCATTGTTTGCAAAGTGGGTTAAAAATCGCGTGATTCCTGAAGGTGAGCCACAGTTAATTCGAGTAAGTAATACGTCAGAAAAATTGCCAAGCACGGGCATTTCATTTTTCATTATCTTATTACCAGTTCTATTAATGGTGTTATCAGTCGTTGCACCGTATATGTCACTGCCTAGTGGTGTGCTAAAATTCTTTCTGTTTATTGGAAGTCCTGTCATCGCACTTTTAATTTCTTGTTTCGCAGCATTTTACTGTCTTGGAATTCGTCAAGGTATGGATAAAACATTTATTCAGAAGTTATCAGAAGAGTGCTTGCTGCCAGTTGGTCCAATTATTTTAATCATTGGTGCAGGCGGTGGATTTAAACAAATCCTTATTGAAAGTGGCGTAGGAACATCCATTGCCCAAATGTCCGAGCATTTTTCTCTCTCACCAATTGTGTTGGCGTTTATTGTAGCAGGATTAATACGTATTGCTACAGGTTCAGCTACAGTAGCATTAACAACAGCAGCTGGAATTGTTGCACCAGTTATTGAACACATGTCAGGTGTGAACCTAGAATTACTCGTTATCGCAACAGGTGCAGGATCGCTAATGTTCTCACACGTAAATGATGCTGGTTTCTGGATGGTAAAAGAATATCTGGGCTTATCAGTAAAAGAAACATTTAAAACGTGGACGGTATTGGAGACATTGCTTTCATTTATTGCTTTTGGGACGGTTTTATTGTTCGATATGTTCGTTTAAAACAAAACTCGTTTTCTACACATTGTAGAGGGAGTCAAACTCTCGACAAAAGGGGTTCGGAATGTCTAGTTCCGAATCCCTTTTGAGATTTTTTACGAATTCACTCAAAAAAATTAAGGTAAGGAGAGTGATCTATAGTAAACGATGAAAATCCGTGTAAAGCTGTGTTTTGGAATGTTTTGTATCCCCTCTATTATTCGACACTTATCTTATGGTATACTAACCTACGGTGAAATGAATGAAATGGAGGATTTCAGTGGGAAAACAATTGAGCAAACAACAACAAAAAGCACAGGTTGTCCCGTTTCTCCAAGATGGACAATATTATTATAATAAAGGCCTGAAGGCTTATCGAGAGCAGAACTTTCCAAAGGCAAGCAAATATTTGCAAAAGGCAGTTGATTTAAATCCTAAAGATTTAACAATGCTATCCCAATTAGCAACGATTTATACAGATATGGGGAAGTATAGCCAATCAAATGAATTGCTTTCATATATACTTGATGAAGTTGACAAAGAAATGACAGAGTGCCACTATTTTATGGCAAATAATTTCGCACATCTTGGATTATTTCAGGAAGCATATAAGTGTGCAACTGAATATGCAAACAAAGAACCTTATGGTGAATTTATAGAGGAAAACGAAGACCTTATTGATCTCCTTACAATGGAAGATGATGGGGAGGAACCGTTTTTAAAGGATCCAGATGATTTGATATTAAAACAGGATGCCGCAAAATCTCTATTAGAAAATAGTCAGTTTGAAGAGGCTATTTTACTACTTGAAGAGATTGTCGTGGAGTACCCTGAATTTTGGTCTGCCCATAATAATTTATCGCTAGCTTATTTCTATGTTGGAGAAGTTGATAAAGCGAAAGAATATTTGCAAACCGTTCTTCAACGTAATCCTGGTAATCTACATGCGTACTGCAATTTATTAGTTTTTTATTTTTATGAACGCCAAGATGAAAAGGTTGAAGAGCTTACAAAAATACTATCGACAGTTCATCCGCTTCTTTACGAGCATCGTTATAAATTAGGGGCAACCTTCGCGTTAGTAGGGTATTATCCACTTGCATATAAATGGCTTCGTTCTCTTCATAAGTCAGGATTTGAAGGTGATGACACCTTTTATTATTGGCTATCCTATTCAGCTTATTTTACAGGACATATTTCTTTTGCTGAACAGATGTGGGAGCGTGTGTTAAAAGAAAATAAAAGTAAGGCTGGTTCTGAGCCATGGAATCATAAGGTTGACACAGCTTTCGGGCGAGCAACGAGTATGACGTTAGAAGAGCGCTTGTATGCTATTTTTCTTGCAGCTCAAACGAATAATTATGAGCAAATTAATGATTACAAAGCATCAAATGTTCCACAGTCACAATTAGAAAAAGAATTTATCAAGTTAGCCTTATCGAAGGATTTTAATGCTTATGATAAAATTACCTCTTTTTATCAGATTGCAAACTCTTTATTTGTACACTCTGAGCATGATGAGTTATTTTTATTTTCGTTTAAAATTCTTATAAAAGCATATAAACGTGACTATTCGCTAAAAAACCAACTTGGTTGGGCAGCAGCGTTAGATTACGTATGGAAAAATCAAAGTAATGAGCAAGTAAGCCAAGCTACAATAGCAAATATGTATGGTGTATCGGTTTCTTCGGTTGGGAAGTATGTAAAGCTTATTAAGAACATGACTGACATTAGCATTTAACGACAAGTCTTTATACTTAGTTTTGGTGTCTAGCTCCAGCGCCTAGACCCTCGGGGTCATAAGCCACTCAGGAATTGAAGACAAAGAACGTCTTTTATTCCTGAGCGTCTTATGCCTGCCTTAGTCTGATCAAGGCGCTTGCGCTTCTCTTAGTTTGAGCAAAAAAATGGCATGAATCGTCATTATTTTATACGATGTTTATAGGGCAAAATGAAGAAGATATCGTACAGATCAAAGTAAACTTTCTTGTTAGGAGTGAACATTCGTGTCAGAAGAAAAAATATATGACGTGATTATCGCAGGTGCGGGTCCAGCAGGCATGACTGCAGCTGTTTATACATCACGTGCAAACTTATCAACACTTATGATTGAACGTGGGGTGCCAGGTGGGCAAATGGCAAACACAGAAGAAGTTGAAAACTATCCCGGTTTTGATCATATATTAGGACCAGAGCTATCAACGAAAATGTTTGACCATGCGAAGAAGTTCGGTGCTGAATATGCATACGGTGATATTAAAGAAGTGATTGATGGCGTAGAGTACAAAACGGTTATAGCAGGAAAAAAAGAGTACAAAGCACGCGCAGTTATTATTACTACTGGTGCAGAATATAAAAAGATTGGTGTACCAGGTGAAAAAGAACTAGGTGGACGTGGCGTTTCTTATTGTGCAGTTTGTGATGGTGCATTCTTTAAAGGAAAAGAGCTAGTTGTAGTTGGTGGCGGAGATTCAGCTGTCGAAGAAGGTGTGTATTTAACACGTTTTGCTTCTAAAGTTACAATCGTTCATCGACGTGAAGAATTACGAGCGCAAAAAATTCTGCAACAACGTGCATTTGATAACGAAAAAGTAGATTTCATTTGGAACCATACTGTGAAAGAAATTCATGAACAAGATGGTAAAGTAGGGAAAGTAACATTAATTAATACTGTTAATGGTGAAGAACAAGAATTTAAAACAGATGGTGTCTTCATATATATTGGAATGGTTCCTTTATCAAAACCATTTGAAAGTCTTGGTATCACAAATGAGAATGGGTATATTGAAACAAATGATCGCATGGAAACTAAGGTTGAGGGGATCTTTGCAGCTGGAGATATTCGTGAAAAAACGCTTCGCCAAATTGTCACAGCAACTGGTGATGGCAGTATTGCAGCGCAAAGTGCTCAACACTATGTAGAAGAGTTAGCGGAGAAGCTAAAAGCAGTTAAGTAAGCCTCGGATAAGTGTTTGGTATCTAGCTCAAAAGCCCAGCGACATATGAACAGGTGCTTGCGCTTTTCAATTTTAACAAATTCGTAATTCTGTTTTAACTCTCCTGTAACATGGGTGAAACAATTATAGGTTATTATTGAGTTAGTAATTGACCCCCTTTTATAAATAGACTTATTTTAGAGCATGGGCGCCCTTTCCCATGCTCCCTTTTTTTGTCCTCACAACTGTTTTATTTTTTCACGTACAGGAGTAATACAGTGATTTTTACCTACCTCTTTAGAATGAAGTTCAATTCACTATTAATATGAATTTTGTGTGAAATCGTTAGTTTTACCTTAAAAAGTGAAACTGTTTTGATTTTCATTCGTATATACATATAGAAAGTCCAACATTTACAACCAATCGACTTCGTTGTTAAGACCAAATTAAAATAGTATAATAAATGAAAGTGAAGAACGTAACAAACAAGATTAGACTTTTGTACTTAGTGTAGGTGTCTAACTCCTGAAGAGGAATAATAAAACCTTTTTTTCTAGGGTCCGGTCACATATTAATAGAAGGTAATGAATCCCTTCCTTATATGCAAATGCCCCTAAGAAGCTGAGTATTCGCTTATGCTTTTCTAAAGTCATGTGAAAATAGAGGTGAAGAAGGTGCAACGAGTTACAAATTGCGTCTTAGTAGAAGGAAACAAAGTACTTCTCCTGCAAAAACCAAAAAGAGGCTGGTGGGTAGCTCCTGGTGGAAAAATGGAGCTAGGTGAATCTGTTAAGGATACCGTAACCCGTGAATATCGCGAGGAAACTGGCATATACATTAAAAACCCTCAGTTAAAGGGAGTTTTTACCTTTTTAATTCAAGACGGCAAAGAAATTGTATCTGAATGGATGATGTTTACGTTCTTAGCATCAGATTATCAGGGTACAAATGTCCTTGAATCGGAAGAGGGAACAATTAAGTGGCACGAGAAGGAAGCGATTCAACAATTGCCAATGGCTCCAGGGGATCATCACATATTGGATTATGTCATTAAGGGGACGGGTATGCTATATGGAACCTTTACCTACACACCGGATTATGAATTAATCTCCTATCGTTTAGATCCACAATAAATTAAACTATCTCCTATGAGACAATTTAATTCAATACATTAATAATATGTGGGAACTTTGACAATCCATATATTTTAATAAATAGAGCTAGGTATCAGTAGAGAGGAGGAAAAGGCTATGACGATTGAAAATAGTGAACAACAAATTTCAACTCAAGAAGTACAGATGGTGATTATCACAGGGATGTCAGGTGCGGGTAAAACTGTGGCGATTCAAAGTTTCGAAGATCTAGGGTATTTTTGCGTTGATAATTTACCACCTACATTGCTGCCGAAATTTTTAGAGCTAATGAAAGAATCTGGCGCTAAGATGAATAAGGTTGCATTAGTTATGGATTTACGAGGAAGGGAGTTCTTCGACCATCTTTTCCAAGCACTTGATGATTTGTCAGAAAGTACTTGGCTTACACCGCAAATATTATATCTTGATGCGAAAGACGCTACACTAGTAACAAGATACAAAGAAACGCGGAGGTCACATCCGCTAGCTTCAAAAGGGCTTCCATTAGAGGGGATTGGTCTTGAACGTGAGCTTCTCGAGGAGCTTAAAGGAAGAGCACAGCTTATCTATGATACTTCAGACTTGAAGCCAAGAGATTTAAGAGAAAAAATCCTGAAGCAATTTTCTTCAAGTGTTGAGCATACATTTACTGTAAATGTGACTTCATTTGGATTTAAATATGGTGTACCAATTGATGCTGATCTAATGTTTGACGTAAGATTTTTGCCAAACCCGCACTATATTGACCATATGAGACCAAAAACTGGATTACAAGAAGAAGTGTCCTCTTATGTGTTAAAATGGAGTGAAACACAAAAGTTTTTAGAAAAACTCATCGATTTGCTTACTTTTATGCTTCCTTATTATAAACGGGAAGGTAAAAGTCAAATCGTCATTGCGATTGGTTGTACGGGAGGACAGCATCGCTCGGTAACACTTGCAGAATACATTGCAAACCATTATAAAAATGACTATCATACTCAAGTTTCTCACCGGGATATTGAGAAAAGAAAGCAACATTAATTAATGGTGAATGAACATTTGCCAAAGGTTGTCATCATTGGCGGGGGTACTGGTTTATCTGTCCTATTACGAGGATTAAAGCAGTTCCCCTTAGACATTACAGCAATTGTCACAGTCGCAGATGATGGCGGGAGCTCAGGCAGGCTCCGAAATGAATTAAACATTCCTCCTCCTGGTGATATTCGCAATGTATTAGCAGCTTTGTCAGATGTTGAGCCTCTTGTCGAGGAGCTTTTTCAGCATCGTTTCAATAAAGGCAATAATTTAATTGGACATTCATTAGGAAATCTTATCCTAGCTGCTATGACAAATATTACTGGTGACTTTGTCCATGCAATAAAGGAAATGAGTACTGTTTTAAATGTGCGTGGAAAAGTATTACCTGCTGCAAATACCAGTGTCATTTTAAACGCTGAAATGGAAGATGGAACCATTGTTTCTGGTGAGTCCAAAATTCCTTTTTCAGGAAAGAAAATAAAGCGAGTCTTTCTTAGTCCTGATGATATTGAGCCGTTACCTGAAACAATTGATGTGATTAGAGAAGCGGATTTAATTATAATTGGGCCTGGAAGTCTGTACACAAGTATTCTCCCTAACCTTCTTGTTCCAAAAATAGGCGAAGAGGTTTGTAAAGCAAAAGCAAAAAAGGTTTACATTTGTAATGTGATGACACAAGCAGGAGAAACATTGAATTTTTCTGCAAGTGATCATGTTAAAGCATTATATGATCATATGAGATGCACATTTATGAATACCATTCTTGTTAATGAAGAAGAAATTCCTGATCATATCAAATCGTTATATGAAGAGGAGCTTGCAAAGCCAGTACATTTTGATATCGAGGCATTAAAATCATTAGGCCTTGAGGTCATCACAGATAAAATTGTAAGTTACGAAAATAGTGTTATTAGACATGATACAAATAAAGTGGCAAAGCTACTTTATGGAATCCTTCAGCAAGAAATGACATAAGTGCATGTCTTAGAATGGGGGTGCAGTGGTTGTCATTTGCATCTGAAACAAAAAAGGAACTAACAAACTTAGAACTAAAGCCTTGCTGCCTAAAAGCAGAGCTATCTGCACTTATTAGAATGAATGGATCCCTTTCATTTTCAAACCGAGTGATTATGGTTGATATTCAAACAGAAAATGCAGCTATTGCAAGGCGTATCTATATATTATTAAAAAAACAATATGATATCACAGTGGAATTACTAGTACGTAAAAAAATGCGATTGAAAAAGAACAATGTCTATATTGTTCGCCTAGCTGAAAAGGCAAAGGCTATCTTAGAGGATTTAAATATTTTAGAGGAAGATTTTACCTTTGTAAGGAATATATCAAGCTCACTGGTGAAAAAGAAATGTTGCAAACGCTCTTATATTCGTGGAGCATTTCTTGCAGGAGGCTCTGTTAACAATCCTGAAACTTCCTCTTATCATCTCGAAATTTTCTCTCTTTACAAAGAGCATAATGATTCTCTTTGCGAGTTAATGAATACATTTGATTTAAACAGCAAGACGTTAGAACGAAAAAAGGGCTTCATTACGTATTTAAAAGAAGCAGAAAAAATTACCGAGCTTCTTAATATAATCGGTGCCCATCAAGCATTACTTCGTTTTGAGGATGTAAGAATTGTCCGAGACATGAGAAATTCTGTTAATCGTCTAGTGAATTGTGAAACAGCCAATTTGAACAAAACGATTGGTGCTGCACTAAGACAGGTTGAAAATATTCGATTCATTGATAATAAAATTGGGCTAGATGCATTACCCGATAAACTTCGAGAAATAGCAAAGCTACGAGTCGAATATCAGGATGTTACATTAAAAGAACTGGGTGAAATGGTAACAAGCGGAACAATTAGCAAATCTGGTATAAACCATCGCTTACGAAAATTAGACCAAATTGCAGAACAACTACGAACTGGCCAACCGCTATCATTAAAATAATAAATTAATTAAAAGAGAAGAGGAGATAACTATGGTTGAAAAAAAAGTTGAAGTTCACCTGAAAACTGGTTTACAAGCTCGTCCAGCAGCACTATTTGTTCAAGAAGCAAACCGGTTTGCATCAGATGTTTTCTTAGAGAAAGACGGAAAAAAGGTAAATGCTAAAAGCATTATGGGGCTTATGAGTTTAGCAATAAGTTCAGGATCTATCATAACACTAATTGCAGAAGGTAATGACGAAGAAGAAGCAGTAGATACATTAGCTAACTATGTACAGCAAGAAGGATAACAAAAGGCAGCACACCGCTCAGGAAATAGAGACGGTGTGCTATTTTTTACCCTATTTAAATAACAGAAAAGAAAAAAGCTTACCTTCAATGGTAAGCTTTTTACTATATATTACTTTTCGCCAATTGGGCTACGGTCTAATACTTTATCAATTAAACCATACTCTAGAGCTCGACTAGCAGTCATGAAATTATCACGCTCTGTATCACGCTCAATGACATCTAAGGACTGACCAGTACGGTCTGAAAGAATTTTGTTTAATTTGTCACGCAAGAAAAGAATACGCTTTGCAGCAATTTCAATTTCTGTTGCCTGACCTTGTGCTCCGCCAAGTGGTTGGTGAATCATTACTTCACTGTTAGGAAGTGCATAACGTTTACCCTTTTCACCAGCTGCAAGTAAGAATGCACCCATTGAAGCGGCCATACCGATACAAATTGTTGAAACTTGTGGTTTAATAAATTGCATCGTGTCATAAATTGCCATACCAGCAGTGATTGATCCACCAGGTGAGTTAATATAAATGGAAATATCCTTTTCTGGATCCTCTGCTTCTAAAAATAATAGCTGAGATACGATTGAGTTTGCTACGTTATCGTCAATTCCACTTCCAAGCATAATAATGCGGTCTTTCAATAGACGAGAGTAAATGTCGTAAGCACGCTCACCACGATTTGTTTGTTCAATAACTGTAGGGATTAAATTCATTATTCTATTCCTCCTTCGTAATAAGAAAGATTGCACTAAAGGATAAACTTATACCAGTATGTAATCCTTTAGAACATAATACTAAACATGCATCTAGCAGTTGTAATACTTTATGTATTTCCATCATACAACTAAGGTCAATAAAGGTCAAACGAAAAGGTCAAAGATCCTTATTGACCTTATTTATACTATACTATGTATTTGTTAATCATAACATGTTTATCATGTTTCCCACATTTATTGCATTTCAAACGGTATAAATAATCGAAATTGGATTAGGAATAGAATATAGTGTTTGCTATAAAAAGACAGTTGAAATTATTGTAAAGTTCACGTATAATTTTCGTTACTGATGTATGAATATTTTGCGCTCGTAGCTCAGTCGGATAGAGCGGTGGTTTCCGGTACCACGTCTGCCGGGGGTTCGAATCCCTCCGAGCGCGTCATAGATGTTTAGGATAGCAAGGGTTTGAGTGAATCTCAGGTCCTTGTTATTTTTTATGGACAAGTTTCTTGTTTATTATTTTAGTTTATCTAAATTTAGAAACCTTTTCTTTATCCTTTTAACAATAGAGGAGGAATAAAAATGCATAAAGAACAACCTCATTCAGTCACAACAGTTGATTATAAGAGAATTGATGATAATAAGTGTTTTGTAGAAGTGAAAGGCTATGATGCGATATTGGGTTCTGAATTTAAAGGTGTTATAAAATTCTTGAATGGTGAACCTTTTGGGGATATTATTCATCCTTTAAACAGCTCGCTATCTCCAGATTGCCGTGTATTTGTTACTACCTATTTAATAACCAAGTACAATGAAGGTGAATATAATTAACAAAAAGCTTATCAAGTATGTATGAGTTATATTTAAGCTTTATTGCACTTTAGAACGTCAAACCTAACGGTGGGATCCTTTGATAGGATCCCTACGATTTTTTAGTACACATGTTTCAGTTTAACCACTTAAGTGCCTGAATTTTAACTTTCAGGAATATAAAAATTTTTTTGTGAAATTTACCATCTAAAGTCAGGATTAAATGACGATAAAAGTAATATAATCTTCGATAATGGCAAACCCAGCGAAAGTTGGTGACGCAAAGCTACGGACCTAAGGAGAATTTCTTTTTACTTTACTTGAGGTGAACTAAGTGATTAATTCATTTTTTGCTAACTATCATCCATTACTTTTTGTTGTTTCATTTATTATTGCTATCTTATCTTCTTATACTGGTTTTGATATACTTTACCGCCTTTCAAACCAAAAGGGGCGAAAGAAAACAATTTGGATATGGTATGGTTCTTTTACTATTGGTATTGGGATTTGGACGGCGCATTTTTTAGGAATGCTTGCTTTTATACCCTTTCATTCATTTGACTTATCTCATGTGTCTATTTCTTTAATAGTTGCAATAAGTCTTATGTATTTGACATTAATCATCAGTGCAAAAGCTCAAAAAAGTAGGGCTCATGGCAACTTAGCAAGTCTTATTTGGGGGATAAGCTTTCTCGTACTTCATTTTAGCGGAATGGAGTCATTTCATGGTCAAATTGAATACAATTTTTTCTCAGTTTTAGTAGCGACACTATTCGCCTTATTACCGACCTTTTATATTCTAAAAATGTTTATGCGGAATATGTTATCTCCTTCATTAGGCATTTTTCGTATGAAGATGATTAGCGGAATTCTTATGGGAATTAGTTTAATGTGTTTGCACTTTTTATCAATGGTAGGAATGACAAGTCATCTTGCTGCTTCTGAGCATGTAACCATCAACCATAATATTTACTTAACCGTTGGAATAGGAATAGGTAGTGTAGTTATTCTTTTCTTTTTTATTTTGATTTCTGTAATAGATAGAAAATTCACCAGCCAGTCACAGAAGTTAGAACGTACTGAACAGGTGGAGAAGGAACTGATTGAGAGTGAAGAACGTTATCGTAATCTTATTGAGAAATCTCCCATAGCACTGCTTGTAATTCAAGATGACATAATTGTTTACGCAAATCCTGAAGCGATTAAATTATATGGTGCTTCTCATGAGAAGCAATTAATTGGAAAATCAATTAAGAAAATTGTTCATCCTGATAGTATCGAACACTTTAAAAATTCAGTGGATAATCTATTTAAAGGCAAGGAACAACATTTTCAGGAATATAAGCTTTTTACACTTGATAAAAAATCTATTATTGTAGAGGGTTCTGGAGCAAAAGTTATGTATAATGGTAAGCCAGCGCTTTTAGCAATGGGGAAAGATCTTACCGAACAGAAGGTGCTCATCGAACAATTAACGATCAACGAACAACGTTATCAGTCTCTCTTTGAATATAACAAGGATGCTGTCTACTCATTTGATTTAACAGGAAATTTTACTAATGTTAATAAAGCCAGTGAACACCTGACAGGTTACAGTTCAGCTGAGTTATTAACTATGTCATTTGAGGAGATTATCCATCCGGATGATATATCAAAAGCAATGACTGCTTTTGATAATGCAACGAAAGGGAGTACCGATACACTTTATGTAAACGTTGTTCATAAATCGGGGAAACTAGTTTATGTTAATGTAACAAATATACCGATTGTTATTGAAAAGAAAATTGTGGGCATTTATGGAATTGCAAAGGACATTACAGAGCAAAAGAAAGCACAAGCTTTGGTACAGCATATGGCATACCATGATCATCTGACGGGGTTGCCAAACAGAAGTATGCTTGAGAAGTGTTTGTCGACTGGATTAGAACTTTCAACGAGAAAAGCAGTCCTGTTTATTGACTTAGACCGTTTTAAAGTTATAAACGATACATTAGGCCATACGATAGGCGATCTATTGTTAAAAGAAGTAGCTCAAAGCTTAAAGCGCTCTGTAAATGAAAACGATATGGTATTCCGACAGGGCGGCGATGAGTTTATTGTGATTTTGGAAAATGTGGATCGTGATCAAGCCGCAAAGATAGCAGAACGAATAATCGAAATGCTAGCTAAACCTTTCAAAATTAACGAATATGATATTTTTACTTCTCCGAGTATTGGGATTAGCTTATATCCTGATGACGGGGAAACGGGAGAGATCTTAATTAAACATGCGGATTTTGCGATGTATCAAGCAAAGTCAGCTGGAAAGAAAACGTATAGATTTTATTCTTCAAATGAGGAAGAAGGAACATATAATTCTTTAGAAATGGAGATGGCATTGCACAAAGCAATCCAACGTCATGAGCTTGTCTTGCACTATCAACCAAAAATAGATCTTAAAACAGGTAAAATCTCTGGTGCAGAGGCATTAATTCGCTGGAATCATCCTGAATGGGGAATTGTTTCTCCTGAAAATTTTATCCCAATTGCAGAAGAAACAGGACAAATTATTCCGATTGGAGAATGGGTCTTGTATACAGCCTGTGTTCAAAACAAGACTTGGCATAAAAAAGGATTTCCAAACTTAGTTATGTCTGTAAATTTATCAGCACGGCAATTTTCTCAGGCAAACCTTGTTCAAACAGTTGCAAAAATATTAAATGAGACTGGGCTTGATCCGCAGTACTTGGAGATTGAAATTACCGAAAGTATGACAACAGATATTGAAAGGACAATTACTACTTTAAAGGAATTAAAACGTTTAGGCGTACGAATTAGTATTGATGATTTCGGGACAGGCTTTAGCTCATTGAATTATTTAAAACGTTTCCCTGTTGATACATTAAAGATCGATCAATCCTTTGTTCGTGAACTCCATAATAATCCTAGTGACGAAACAATTGTAAAAACAATTATTTCGATGGCTCACAACTTAAATTTAAACGTTGTAGCTGAGGGGATTGAAACGAAGGAGCATTTAGTGTTTCTTCAACAATATGTTTGTAATGAAGGTCAGGGATATTATTTTAGTAAACCCGTTCTTGCGGAAGAATTTGAAAGCAAGTTTAAGGACATTGAAAAAATAGTAATCTCATGTGGAATTTCTCAAGATTTAAATGATCGTTTATGGGCTGAGAAATTAATTCAAAATGCACGCAAAGAACTTCAGGAAACTGTGCGGTTACAGCAAGGAATGACCATGAAGTTCAAAAAAGTGAATGGACGATTTATTCATACCTTATTCGACGGAGAACTAGCTTATCAACTTGGCCTAGTTCCTGAACAAACAATAGGAAAAGAGCTAATTGATTTTATACCAGTTGAAAAAGCAAAAGAGAAAACAAAATATTATCAAAGAGCATGGGATGGCGAGGAAAATGTAACGTACGAAGGTGAGCTTAACGGTATCTATTATCTTGCTGCTTTAAGTCCGATTAAAAGAGGCGGAGAAATTGTAGAGATTATTGGCTCATGTATAAACATTACGCAATTAAAAGAAACCGAAAAAGCATTACGTAAAAGCCAAGAAATGTATCGCCTAATGGCTGAAAATATGAAAGATCTCGTCTCAATTTATGATGTAAACGGGACAATGGTATACGCTTCTCCTTCTCATGAAAATGTACTCGGTTATCCTCCAAGTCATTTTGAAGGTAGGAAAATATATAGTCTTTTCCCTGAAGCTGATCAGAACATGCATAAGTTTTCTTTTATGGAAATGGTAAAAACAAAGCAAGCAAGTCAGAAAGAAATTAAATTCAAAAAGCTTGATGGTGGCATTTGTATATTTGAATCAGTATTAACACCGATTTTGGACGAAAATGGAAATGTTCAGCATGTCATTGGGGTGGCAAGAAATATTACTGAGATGCAAAAAGCAGAAGAGCTTTTACGGAAATCTGAAAAGTTAACAATTGCCGGAGAAATAGCAGCTGAAGTTGCCCAAGAAATAAGAAACCCGATGACATCAATAAAGGGTTTGTTCCAGTTACTTCAAAAAGGAATCTATAAACCAGAATACTTTGATATCATCCAGGTTGAAATTACATTGGTTGAAGAGATCATTAATGAGTTTCTTAAGCAGTATAAGCACACGACTTCCACAAAGGACAAAAAAAGTAAAAATGTGGATGAGGAAGATGAATAATAATTTAAGTGGTAAATTGAATTACGACCAATCGAAAGGCTGATCAATAAATGGTCAGCTTTTTTCGTTATTTATTGTATTGATGGCTATTGGCCTAAAGACAGGATTTAGCCATTCTCTAGCGATTAATACAAAAAACCTAATTCCAGCATTTTTTTGTGACAGAAACATAATCATGTAGTAGGATTATAATTAAGAAGTTTGAGGATAGTTTTGTTGAAAAGGAGAATACGTCACTAAATGTAAGCGTTTCCTTTGTGGCTATACTGTACCTCTTTTCTTAAACTTTGAGTAGTATGTAAAATAGGGGGAAGCTAACATGAAAATTGGGTTAATGCAAGAACAAACGTTAAAATTGAAAATGACTCAAGAATTACAGCAAGCGATTACTTTATTACAATATTCCTCAGTTGATCTCCTTTCTTATATCCAGGAACTCACAATGGAAAATCCCCTCATTGAAGTAAGAGAAACCTACAGTTCTCCATATCGTAAGTCCAGCTCAAAATCAGATAAGCAATCATTTATTGAGAATTCCTTCGAAGAAAAGCCTAGCCTTAGAGAGCATTTGCGGAATCAGCTAATTGATTTTTCGATGACCACTAACGATAGAGCATGTCTTGATTTATTAATCAATGCTCTTGACGCAAATGGATATTTAAAGGACAACTTAGTAGACCTTGCTCGTATCGTTAACGTTAGCGAAGAATTGCTTGAAAGCAAGTTATATATGCTCCAAAGCTTAGAGCCTGCAGGTGTTGGTGCACGTTCTCTGCAAGAGTGTATTTTATTACAGTTAAGGCGATTGCCGATTAGAAATGAACTCGCGGAAACGATCATCTTAGACCATTTCCGGAGCTTTGCTGAAAAGTCTTGGAAGGACTTAGCTAAAAAATTAAATGTCTCAATAATTGAAATCCAGGAAATACAGCACGAAATAAAAAAACTTGAACCGAGACCGGGGCTAAAATTTGAAAGTGATGAATCAACATATGTAACTCCTGACATGATCGTTAGAAAGACAAATAATGAGTTACAGGTAATTTATAATGACGAGCTTATTCCGCAACTATTATTTAATCAGACCTTAGAACCAGCTATTCTGAGTACGATGGATTCAGCGACAAAGGATTTTTATTCTAAAAAGCTAACACAGGGAAGATGGCTGCAAAGAGCGATTGAACAGCGTAAAGAGACAATGTTAAATGTAATGAAGGTGATCATTCAAAAACAACACGAATATTTTTTATATGGAAAAAGCCTTCTGAAGCCACTAACATTAAAGGATATCGCAGATGCCTTGGACATTCATGAATCGACGGTTAGCAGGACGGTAAAGGATAAATTCATCCAAACACCTCATGGCTTAGTAAGTATGAAATCATTTTTCTCAAATAAGCTTGATGAAGAAAGTGGTGAGGTTTCATCTGCATCTGTAAAAATGAAACTGATGGAAATGGTTAATTCTGAAGATAAAAAGAAACCTTTATCAGATCAAAAAATTGCAAATGAGTTAAAATCTCGTTATGGTATAAATATTTCAAGAAGAACTGTTACAAAATATCGCGAACAATTAAACATTTCATCATCAGCGATAAGAAAGCAGTATTAATAAATATAGTAGTCAACAGAATGGAAGGGTTAGTGAATCATGAAAAAGGTTATCTTCTACTCAAAGGAAAATTGCTCTTTATGTGATAAGGGCTTAGCGATTTTAAAAGACATTCAAAAAGAAATTCCTTTTGAATATCATATTGTGGATATTTATCAGGATGATGAACTTTTGGAACTATATCAAATTATGATCCCCGTCGTAAAAATCGATGATGAAATCGCTTCTTATGGAATATTGGAAAAAGATAACATAAGAAAGCGGTTACTTTAAAAAGTCGTAAAACATTCCTTGAATATGCAAATTTACCCTGTTAAAATAAAGATGTAGCAGGGGAGATTTTTTTTTGAGTAGGTGGGACATAATAAGTCATAGCGGGACATTAAAAGTCCAGATCGACTCAGAAAGGGATAGCAAAGATGAAATCATTAATAGAAGTACAAAAGAAATTATTGCCTGACCTATTACAGGTTATGCAAAAACGCTATCAAATTCTGCAATACATTCGGTTAATGCAGCCGATTGGACGAAGAAGTCTCTCAATTAGTCTAGGATTAAGTGAAAGAGTCCTAAGGAGTGAAGTTCAATTTCTGAAAGATCAGAACTTAATTGAAATTCACACTTCGGGTATGAACTTAACGAAAGACGGAACATCTCTATTGACTGTTCTCGAAGAAATGATGAAAGACGTATTAGGATTGACTCTTTTGGAAAATACATTAAAGGAGAAATTTAATCTTAACAAAGTGATCGTCGTTTCTGGTGACAGTGATCAATCTCCATGGGTGAAAAAAGAAATGGGAAGAGCATGTGTATCATGCATAAAAAAGCGATTAGATGCAAAAAATATCGTCGCTGTTACTGGAGGTACTACCCTTGCTGCTGTTGCGGAAATGATGACTCCAGACAGCAAAAATCGCGAAATCCTATTTGTTCCTGCACGTGGAGGACTTGGAGAAACAGTTGAAAATCAAGCGAACACAATTTGTGCAAAGATGGCAGAGCGTGCTAGTGGAAATTACCGACTTTTACACGTTCCTGATCAGCTTAGTAAGGATGCTTATCAATCAATCATTGAAGAGCCTTCTATTAAAGAACTCTTAGATATGGTGAAATCCTCAAGTATGGTTATTCATGGAATTGGAGACGCTAAAACGATGGCAGAGCGCCGGAGAACTCCGGAAAAGGATTTCCTTAAAATCGAAAAAGGAAATGCTGTAGCAGAATCGTTTGGTTATTATTTTGACCATGAGGGTAATATCGTACATAAGGTTCAAACAGTAGGAATTCAGCTAGAGGACATTGATGAGGTGCCAAATGTTATTGCGGTAGCAGGTGGAGCATCAAAGGCAAAGGCAATTAATGCCTATATGAAACAAGCATTAGACTCTGTTTTAATAACAGATGAAGGTGCTGCAAATGAGTTAATAAGGGATTAATTATCCCTGATTATATATGTTCATTTCTTAATACTTTTTGAGAATTGAACAACCTTAGTAATGTAGCGTTCAAGGGTGTATCACCTATTGAACACAATTAAAGGAGGAAATTAATCATGGCAGTAAAAATCGGTATTAATGGTTTTGGTCGTATTGGTCGTAATGTATTCCGTGCAGCATTAAAAAATCCTAACGTTGACGTTGTAGCAGTTAACGATTTAACAGATGCTAACATGTTAGCTCATCTTTTAAAATATGATACAGTTCACGGAAAATTAGATGCAGAAGTTTCTGTTGACGGTAACAACCTAGTAGTAGAAGGAAAAACAATTCAAGTATCTGCTGAGCGTGACCCAGCTAAATTAACTTGGGGCGAGCAAGGCGTTGATATCGTAGTTGAATCTACTGGTTTCTTCACTAAGCGTGCAGACGCTGCGAAACACTTAGAAGCAGGCGCTAAAAAAGTTATCATCTCTGCTCCAGCAAGTGACGAAGATATTACAATCGTTATGGGTGTAAACGAAGATAAATACGATGCAGCTAGCCACGATGTAATTTCTAACGCTTCTTGTACTACTAACTGTTTAGCTCCATTTGCTAAAGTATTAAATGATAAATTCGGTATCAAACGTGGTATGATGACAACTGTTCACTCATACACAAATGATCAACAAATCTTAGATTTACCACATAAAGACTACCGTCGTGCTCGTGCGGCAGCTGAAAACATCATCCCAACTACAACTGGTGCTGCTAAAGCTGTTTCTCTAGTATTACCTGAATTAAAAGGTAAATTAAACGGTGGAGCAATGCGTGTTCCAACTCCTAACGTTTCTTTAGTTGACTTAGTTGCTGAATTAGATAAAGAAGTAACTGTTGATGAAGTAAACGCAGCATTACAAGCAGCTGCTGAAGGCGAATTAAAAGGTATCCTTGGATACAGTGAAGAGCCATTAGTATCTGGTGATTACAACGGTAACATTAATTCTTCTACAATCGATGCTTTATCTACAATGGTTATGGAAGGTAGCATGGTTAAAGTTATTTCTTGGTATGATAACGAAAGTGGCTACTCTAACCGTGTAGTAGATCTTGCTGAATACCTTGCGTCTAAAGGTCTTTAATTCTTAAAGAATTCTCAGATAGAGAATTAATTGAATAAGACTTAAATGTATGAAAAAATGGGGAAAGGGGATCATCCCCTTTCCTTGTTTTGTTTTTAAGGCATAAGTTTTTAAGACACTTTGGCTTATTACTAAGTTTTTGTGTCTAGCTGCAGCGCCTAGCCCCGAAGCACAGGACGTGCAAGTGCAGTTACAGCGACAGGACGTCGCGTTCGTAACTGCCTCGAGGTCACAAGCCAATCCTCACTGAAAGGTAAAGAACACCTTTCTGTGAGGGTCGTCTTGTGCTTGTCGGGGCTGACCAAGGCGCTTCCGCATTTCAGAATAGGAGGGCTTTTCATGAACAAAAAGTCAGTTAAAGACATTGATGTAAAAGGAAAAGTCGTCTTTTGTCGCGTTGATTTTAACGTTCCGATGAAGGATGGACAAGTTACAGATGATACACGTATTCGTGCAGCTTTACCTACGATTCAGTACCTTACTGAGCAAGGTGCAAAGGTCGTATTAGCAAGTCATTTAGGACGTCCAAAGGGACAAGTAGTTGAAGAGCTACGTTTAAATGCAGTGGCAGAAAAGCTACAGGCACTTTCAGGTAAGAATGTTGTGAAAACAGATGAAGCTTACGGTGAAACTGTTAAAGCTGAAATTGCGAAGCTAGAAGAAGGTGGCGTTCTATTATTAGAAAACGTTCGCTTCTACCCTGGTGAAGAAAAGAATGATCCAGAACTAGCAAAAGCATTTGCTGACTTAGCAGATATTTATGTTAATGACGCATTTGGGGCTGCTCACCGTGCACATGCTTCAACTGAAGGAATTGCAAAACATATTCCAGCTGTTGCAGGCTTCTTAATGGAAAAAGAGCTTGAAGTATTAGGTAAAGCCTTATCAAATCCTGAACGCCCATTTACAGCGATTATCGGTGGTGCGAAAGTTAAGGATAAAATTGGTGTTATTCAACACTTACTTGATAAAGTTGATAACTTAATCGTCGGTGGTGGATTAGCTTATACATTCATCAAAGCATTAGGCCATGATGTAGGGAAATCACTTTTAGAAGAAGATAAAATAGATTTAGCAAAATCATTCCTAGACCAAGCAAAAGAAAAAGGCGTTAATTTCTACGTGCCTGTTGATGTCGTTGTTGCAGATGATTTCTCAAATGACGCAAATACTCAAATTGTACCAATCGACAGCATTCCTAGTGATTGGGAAGGTCTTGATGCAGGTCCAAAAACACGCGAAATCTATGCGGATGTTATTAAAAAATCTAAATTAGTTATTTGGAATGGACCAATGGGTGTGTTTGAATTAGATGCATTTGCAGGTGGTACGAAGGCTGTTGCCGAAGCACTTGCTGAAGCAAATGATACATATTCCGTAATCGGAGGAGGAGATTCAGCAGCGGCTGTAGAAAAGTTTGAGTTGGCAGATAAAATGAGCCATATTTCTACAGGCGGTGGAGCTTCTCTTGAATTTATGGAAGGTAAGGAACTTCCAGGTGTTGTGGCATTAAACGATAAATAAGAAAAGCGGAAGCGACCGTTTAGCGACGTATGAACTGGAGCACTACGTATGAGATAAAGGAAACACGAAGAGCGTAAGCGATTCGATGTTGACTTATCGTAAGGAGTAGTGTGAAGTTCACTAGTCGCTGGGAGCTGGAGCTAGACACGAAACTAATTAAAAAGTCGTGTCTCAAGTTTTATGTTTGTAAAATAAGAAACCAAGATTAGTCGCGACATCTTGACTATTATTTTTACGCAAGCATTTACCTTCATTTTTTATCGTGGCGTTATTAGTCTTAGGAAACTTGAAAAGGGACGGTGTAATCATGAGAAAACCAATTATTGCAGGTAACTGGAAAATGAACAAAGTTTCTTCTGAAGCAAGAAGCTTTGTTGAAGAAGTAAAAGGTTTAGTACCTACTGCAGCTAATGTTGACTCAGTAGTATGTGCTCCAGCACTATTTTTAGAAAGCCTTGTAGGTTTAACTGAAGGTAGTGACCTAAAAGTAGGTGCGCAAAACATGCACTTTGAAGGAAATGGCGCATTCACTGGCGAAATTAGTCCAGTAGCACTTAAAGATTTAGGTGTTAGCTATGTTGTTTTAGGACATTCAGAGCGTAGAGAAATGTTTGCTGAAACAGATGAAACAGTTAACAAGAAAACACTAGCTGCTTTCAAACATGGTTTAACTCCAATTGTTTGCTGTGGTGAAACGTTAGAAGAACGTGAATCTGGTAAGACAAATGATCTTGTAGGTGAACAAGTGAAACTAGCTTTACAAGGTTTAACTGAAGAGCAAGTAACTCAAACTGTTATTGCGTATGAACCAATTTGGGCTATTGGAACTGGCAAATCTTCATCTTCTCAAGATGCAAATGAAGTATGTGCACATATCCGCCAAGTTGTTGGTGAGCAATTTTCACAAGCTGCTGCACAAGCTGTACGTATTCAATACGGTGGTAGTGTAAAGCCTGAAAATATTAAAGAATATATGGCGCAGCCTGATATCGATGGTGCACTAGTCGGTGGAGCAAGTTTAGAAGCACAATCCTTCCTTCAGCTTTTGGAGGCAAGTAGCAATGAGTAAAGCACCAGTTGCACTAATTATTCTTGACGGCTTTGCTTGCCGTGAAGAATCGAAAGGAAATGCAGTTGCTCATGCTAAGAAGCCAAACTTTGACCGTTTCTGGAATCAGTATCCACATTCGCAATTAACGGCTTCTGGTGAAGCGGTAGGTCTTCCTGAAGGACAAATGGGGAATTCTGAAGTAGGGCACTTAAATATTGGTGCAGGTCGTGTTGTGTATCAAAGCTTAACACGTGTAAACGTAGCAATTCGTGAAGGAGAATTTGAAAAAAATGAAACTTTCACAGCTGCTATTGATCATGTAAAACAAAACGGTACAAACCTACACTTATTTGGTCTATTATCAGATGGTGGCGTTCATAGTCATATCCAGCATTTATATGCTCTTTTGCAGCTTGCAGCTAAAGAAGGCGTGAAAAATGTGTACATCCATGGCTTCCTTGATGGTCGTGATGTAGGACCAAAAACTGCTAAAACATACTTGAATGATTTACTAGAAAAAATCACAGAATACGGTGTCGGGGAAATTGCGACTTTATCAGGACGTTACTACTCAATGGACCGCGATAAGCGTTGGGACCGTGTAGAAAAATCATACCGTTCAATGGTGTACGGGGAAGGTCCTACTTACAGTACTCCAATGGAATGTATTGATGATTCTTATAACAATGGTATCTTCGATGAATTTGTACTTCCATCTGTTATGACGAAGGAAGACGGTTCACCTGTTGCAACTCTAAGTGATAACGATGCGGTAATTTTCTATAATTTCCGTCCAGACCGTGCAATACAAATTTCAAACACGTTTACAAATGAAGATTTCCGTTCATTTGATCGTGGAGAAAAACATCCTAAGAACTTACACTTTGTTTGTTTAACACATTTTAGTGAAACAGTTGATGGATATGTTGCTTTTAAACCAACAAACTTAGATAATACAATTGGAGAAGTGTTAGCACAAAATAATTTAACACAACTTCGTATTGCAGAAACTGAAAAATATCCACACGTAACCTTCTTTATGAGTGGTGGTCGTGAAGAGAAGTTTCCAGGTGAAGAGCGTATTTTAATTGCTTCACCAAAGGTTGCAACTTATGATCTTCAGCCAGAAATGAGTGCATATGAAGTAACGGACGCGTTACTTGCCGAAATTGAAGCTGATAAATTTGATGCAATCCTTTTAAACTTTGCAAATCCAGATATGGTAGGACATTCTGGAATGCTAGAGCCAACAATTAAAGCAATTGAAACAGTTGATGAGTGTCTTGGAAAAATAGTTGATGCAATCATCGCTAAAGGTGGAAAAGCAATCATTACAGCTGACCATGGTAACTCTGATGAAGTTGTAACATTAGAAGGTGAGCCAATGACAGCTCATACGACAAATCCAGTTCCAGTCATTGTGACTGAAGAGGGTGTTACACTTCGTGAAGGTGGAATTCTTGGCGATTTAGCACCAACAATGCTTGATCTATTAAATGTCGAATTACCTAAAGAAATGACAGGAAAAACATTAATCCAAAAATAAAGGAGAGAAATTAAATGCCATACATTGTAGACGTATATGCACGCGAAGTATTAGACTCACGCGGAAATCCAACAATTGAAGTAGAAGTACACACAGAATCAGGTGCGTTTGGACGCGCAATGGTACCAAGTGGTGCTTCAACAGGTGAATACGAAGCAGTTGAGCTTCGTGATGGTGACAAAGAGCGTTATTTAGGAAAAGGTGTTTTAACAGCTGTTAAAAACGTAAATGAATTAATCGCTCCAGAATTACTTGGTTTCGAAGTAACTGAACAAGTTGCAATTGACCAAGCATTAATCGAGCTTGATGGTACAGAAAACAAAGGTAAATTAGGTGCGAACGCAATCCTTGGTGTTTCTATGGCTGCTGCTCGTGCTGCTGCAGATTTCTTACAAGTACCTTTATACCAATACCTTGGTGGATTCAGCGCGAAAACATTACCAGTACCAATGATGAACATCGTTAACGGTGGTGAGCACGCTGATAACAATGTTGACATTCAAGAATTCATGGTTATGCCTGTAGGTGCTGAAAACTTCCGTGAAGCTCTACGCATGGGAGCAGAAATCTTCCATAGCTTAAAATCAGTTCTTCATGGTAAAGGTCTTAACACTGCTGTAGGTGATGAAGGTGGATTCGCTCCAAACTTAGGTTCAAACGAAGAAGCTCTTCAAACAATCATCGAAGCAATCGAAAAAGCTGGTTACAAACCAGGTGAGCAAGTTATGCTTGCTATGGATGCTGCTTCTTCTGAGTTCTACAACAAAGAAGACGGTAAATACCATCTTTCAGGTGAAGGTGTTGTCAAAACATCTGCTGAAATGGTTGACTGGTATGAAGAAATGTCTTCTAAATACCCAATCATTTCAATCGAAGATGGTTTAGATGAAAATGACTGGGAAGGTCATAAATTATTAACTGAGCGTCTTGGCGGTAAAGTTCAACTTGTTGGTGATGATTTATTCGTTACAAACACGAAGAAGCTTGCTGAAGGTATCGAAAAAGGAATTGGTAACTCAATCTTAATCAAAGTGAACCAAATTGGTACATTAACTGAAACATTTGAAGCAATCGAAATGGCGAAACGCGCTGGTTACACTGCAGTAATTTCTCATCGTTCTGGTGAAACAGAAGATACGACAATTGCTGACATCGCTGTAGCAACTAACGCTGGCCAAATCAAAACTGGTGCTCCATCACGTACAGACCGTGTTGCGAAATACAACCAACTTCTACGTATCGAAGATCAACTTGTAGATGCAGCAAGATATGATGGAATCAAAACATTCTATAACTTAAAGAAATAATTTTTGGGAAAGGGACTGCTGAGGCAGTTCCTTTTTTTGATATTTTGTTCGGGGGTTTTGGCGAATTTTGACGGTCTATGTCTAATCGTTGATAAATTGCGAGAATCGAAGATAAATTTGAAGAATCGAAGATAAACTCATCAAAATCGAAGATAAATTATTAATGAAGAAAAGTAGTAGCAGGATTTCCACTAGAATTGGCGAAGGTTTTAAGCAAAATATTATATGGAGTGAGAAAATGATCTTAAAACACCGCGAATTCCCCCTTACGATTGAAAAATTAGAAGCATTACTTCTAAGACTTCCTCTAAAACATCCAAAAATCCCAATAATTATTGAAGATTTGAAAAAAAGAATGGCTGGCTACAGAGGTGAAGAAGCTATTGACTATTATTTAAGCTTCCTTGAAGAAAAAGACTACTATATTTTTCATGACATAAGGCTAAAAGGTAAAAATCATTACTTCCAAATTGATACCCTTATCTTAACTCGGAAAATGGCAATAATCATTGAGGTGAAAAATATATCAGGAACCATTTACTTCGATCCGATATTTAAACAACTGATTCAAACAAAAGACCAAACGGAAAAGGCATATCAATATCCGCTAATACAATTGGAACGGCAAGAATCACAATTAAAAGAATGGCTAGTAAATAATAATTTAAAAGAAATGAAAATCACCTCAATTGTTGTCATAAGCAACCCATCTACAGTAATTCGCTCTTCTCCAGACGACCAAATTATTCACCACAAAGTAATCCGCAAAGAAAACCTTCCCACTAAAATTATTCAATTAGAGAAATCCATCAATTCACCAGATCTTGAAGAAAAGGAACTAAAAAAGATCTCTCGAAAGTTACTCAAAAAGCATACTAATGCAGATTTTTCTATATTAGCCCGCTTTAAAATAAATGAAAGTGAAATTCTGAATGGTGTGATATGTTCTAGTTGTAATTACCTTCCCTTAATTAGAGTAAAGGCTAACTGGCATTGCCCAAAATGTAATAGAAAAGATAAACAGGCTCATATTCAGGCGATAAAAGAGTACAAACTGTTAGTAAAACCAACAATTTCAAATGCTGAACTGAGGTATTTTTTGAACATAACTTCCCCGGCAATAGCGAATAGACTACTTAAAGCAATGAACCTCAGGTACACAGGGAGTAATAAAGATCGTGTTTATCAATTAGACTAATGATGGATAGTGAGTCTTTGTCGATTTTTGTCTAATGGTTGATAAAAAGGAATAATCGAAGATAAATTCTCCAAATCGAAGATAAATCTCTCAAAATCGAAGATAACCCACTTATAGTCGATTCCAATTTCTATCCATGAAGCCAATCTAAACTTGTATTGTGAATTACGAATAGATATGATACATTAAAACTATCTAGTTGTGCGTATATCAGGAGGTGTCGTTTTTCATGCATACAGCATTAATTATCCTACTTGTTTTAGTATCAGTCGCTTTAATTACAGTTGTATTATTACAATCTGGTAAGAGTGCAGGTCTATCAGGTGCAATTTCTGGTGGTGCCGAGCAGCTTTTTGGTAAGCAAAAGGCTCGTGGTCTTGATTTAGTTTTACACCGTGCGACAGTTATTTTATCAGTGCTATTCTTTATTTTGACTATCTTGGTAGCATATATCGTTAAATAATCTTTAAAACAAAGGGTCTGATGCTTCAGGCTCTTTTTTTAGTTTTAATATTTCATTATGACGCTATAGTACCTAGTTTTTGTGTCTAGCTCCAGCGCCTAGCGACTAGTGAACTTCACACTCCTTATACGCTAAGTCAATATCGAACGCTCGTGCTCTTCGTGTTTCCTTTGCCACACCTTAACGGTCAGTAACTGATAACTGCCCGTAAAGGTCCGATAAGTCTCGCTATCCATCAGATAACCCACTGATGGAAGTCTCGCTTTATCTCATACGAAGTGCTCTTTTTTCTACGTCGCTGAGCAAGGTGCTTCCGCTTTTCTTTCAAGCAAACCTTTTGGTAATAAATCAAACGTTTGTTTAAATAGATATATGGCATAAAGCGCAAGATGTACTACTGGAAGTTAAAGTGGGATAAACTAGTTAAAAGATCTTTATTTTGAAGGAGTTACTTAGTATGAAAAGAGTATTACCAAAGCCGTTTACGTTTGAGGGCGGAGAGAAAGCAGTTTTATTATTACATGGATTTACTGGGAATACAGCAGATGTAAGGATGCTGGCTCGTTATTTAAGTGAAAGAGGCTATACTTGTCATGCACCACAATACAAGGGGCATGGTGTTCCTCCAGAAGAGCTAGTACATACAGGTCCTGAGGATTGGTGGCAAGACGTCCAGCAAGGTTATGATCATTTAAAGAATATGGGGTTTGAAAAGATAGCAGTTGGAGGTTTATCACTTGGCGGAGTGTTTTCCCTTAAATTAGGTTACACTGTACCTGTAAAGGGTATTGTCCCAATGTGTGCACCAATGTATATAAAAAGCGAAGAAGTAATGTATCAAGGTGTTCTTGAGTATGCGAGAAATTATAAAAAGTTTGAAGGAAAATCACCTGAACAAATTGAAGAAGAAATGGATGAGTTTGCGAAGTCTCCAATGAACACATTAAAAGCATTGCAGGAGCTAATTGCAGACGTCCGAAATAATGTCGATATGATCTATTCACCAACGTTTGTCGCACAAGGTAGACATGATCACATGATTAATACCGATAGTGCAAACATTATATATAACGAAGTAGAAACCGATCAAAAGCAAATAAAATGGTACGAGGAGTCTGGACATGTTCTTACACTAGATAAGGAACGCGACCAGTTGCATGAAGACGTCTACCAATTTCTAGAAAGCCTTGATTGGTAAAAAGGAGGATACTACATGGATCAAGATATACAAGTACATATCAATAAACTACTAGCTTTCATGAAGGAAGAAGCATACAAGCCTCTTACCGTTCAAGAACTAGAGGAAGCGTTTGGAATAGAGGATTCAACTGAATTTAAAGATTTTGTCAAAGCGTTAGTAGCGATGGAGGATCAAGGATTAGTTGTTAGAACGAGAAGTAACCGATATGGCTTACCAGAAAAAATGAATTTATTAAAAGGGAAGCTTATCGGCCATGCAAAAGGATTTGCTTTCGTAGACCCTGAAGATACTAGCTTAGATGATGTATTTATCCCACCTACCGAACTAAAAACTGCGATGCATGGTGATATTGTTTTAGTAAGAGTAAGCGCTAAGTCTGCAGGTGGATCACGTCAAGAAGGTACGATTATTCGTATTTTAGAACGCGGCGTAAAAGAAATTGTTGGGACATATACAGAAAGCAAAAATTTTGGCTTTGTGATTCCTGATGATAAGAAAATTGCCAATGATATTTTCATTCCAAAAAATGCTGCAAATGGGGCAGTAGAAGGCCATAAAGTTGTTGTGAAACTTACAACTTATCCTGAAGGACGAATGAGTGCAGAAGGTGAAGTAATCGATATTTTAGGTCATAAAAATGACCCAGGTGTTGATATTTTATCTGTTATCCATAAACATGGACTACCTGGTCCGTTTCCTGAAGAAGCGATTCAGCAAGCAAACGATGTACCTGAGTCGATTAATGAAGAAGATTTAAAAGACCGTCGTGATTTACGTAATGAAACAATTGTGACAATTGACGGAGCAGATGCAAAGGATTTAGATGATGCTGTTACCGTTCAAAAATTAGCGAATGGAAACTACAAGCTAGGTGTTCACATTGCCGATGTAAGTCATTATGTAACCGAGCAGTCCCCAATCGATCGTGAAGCATTAGAGCGTGGGACAAGTGTGTACCTTGTAGACCGTGTAATTCCAATGATTCCTCATCGTCTCTCAAATGGAATATGTTCATTAAATCCAAAGGTAGATCGACTAACCTTGTCATGTGAAATGGAAATAGATGAAGCAGGAACAGTTGTAAAACATGAGATCTTCCAAAGTGTCATTAAAACGACTGAACGGATGACCTACTCTGATGTGAAAAAAATCCTCGAAGATCGTGATGAGGCACTTCTGCAAAAGTATGAAAAGCTTGTACCAATGTTTGAACAAATGGGTGAACTTGCACAAATCCTACGCACAAAACGAATGAACCGTGGCGCAATTGATTTTGATTTTAAAGAAGCAAAGGTGCTTGTAAATGATGAAGGCCACCCACATGATGTTGTGATTCGAGAACGTTCGGTTGCAGAGCGGTTAATTGAAGAATTCATGTTATTAGCAAATGAAACGGTTGCTGAGCATTTTCATTGGATGAACGTGCCATTTATTTATCGAATTCATGAAGATCCAAATACTGAAAAGCTTCAGCGTTTCCTAGAGTTTATTACAAATTTTGGATACACGGTTAAAGGTTCTGCTAACGAAATCCATCCTAGAGCATTGCAAAATATTTTGGAGGAAGTAGCAGGAACACCAGAAGAAACGGTGATATCAACGGTAATGCTTCGCTCAATGAAGCAAGCAAAATATGACCCAGAAAGCTTAGGTCACTTTGGATTATCAACGGAATTTTACACACATTTTACATCTCCAATCCGTCGTTATCCTGACTTAATTGTCCATCGATTAATTCGAACATATTTAATTGAAGGCAAAGTTGATGAAGCGACCCGTTCGAGATGGGGAGAAAGCTTACCTGTCATTGCAGAACAAGCATCAAATATGGAACGCAGAGCGGTTGAAGCAGAGCGTGAAACAGATGAGTTGAAAAAAGCAGAATACATGCTTGATAAAATTGGCGAAGAATATGACGGCATGATAAGCTCTGTTACTAACTTTGGTATGTTTGTTGAGTTACCAAATACAATTGAAGGTCTCGTTCATGTTAGTTATATGACGGATGACTATTATCGATATGATGAACGTCATTACGCAATGATTGGCGAACGTACAGGAAATGTGTATCGAATTGGTGATGAAATTACGGTTCGAGTCGTAAATGTTAATAAAGAAGAGCGCTCTATCGACTTTGAGATCGTTGGCATGAAGGGAACGAGAAGACCGGAAGCGAAAGATAGACCAAAGGTTATTATAGCTGGTAAAGGTAGAAAAGATGCAAATCAAAAAGGTAATAGAAGCGGTAGTGGAAAAGAGAAAGATAAGGATAAGGATGGTGACTGGTCAACCCGTCCACCACGAAAAAAGAAGAAAAAGCACTATGAAAATGCACCGAAAGCGAAGCGGAAAAAGAAAAAGAAAGCTTGATCGTTTAAAGATGGGTCTGGCACAGGCAATTTGTGTCAGACCCTCTTAAGTTGTGGAACAAATTTACTTTGGAATAATAAGAATGGATAGTTGCAAAAAAAGGTGGCAGCGAACTCATTGGAAGTTGCAAAAAATGGGCTGGGCTGCGAACTTATTGGAAGTTGCAAAAAAAATGACCGAGATTTGCAAAATAACCAAAGAAAATTGCAAAAAAATAATCAAAATTGCCAAAAAACCATCTAAGTTCCATCATTTCATTCGTTTTTGTTCGAATTAACACGTAAATATTGAGGAAAAGTCCAATTTTTGCTAAAATGTAATTTATCGCTATATGAAATAGCTATTAAAGGGAGGGTAAAGCAATGCCTAAAGGAACTGGAAAAGTATTAGCTCAAAACAAAAAGGCTAATCATGATTTCTCAATTGAAGAAACGTATGAAGCCGGCATTGTCCTTCAAGGTACTGAAATAAAATCAATTCGTAACGGTCGAGTACAATTAAAGGATTCCTTCGCACGAGTGGAACATGGCGAAGTATATTTGCACAATATGCACATTAGTCCATATGAGCAAGGGAATCGTTATAACCATGAACCCTTACGTACAAGAAAGCTTTTATTGCATAGACGTGAAATTGTAAAATTAATAGGTGCTACAAAAGAAGAAGGCTATGCATTGGTACCATTGAAAATGTATTTAAAAAATGGTTACGCTAAGGTTTTAATAGGCCTTGGTAAGGGTAAAAGAAAATACGATAAACGTGAGGATTTAAAGAAAAAAGAAGCTAAGCGTGATATCGAACGTGCCTTTAGAGAACGTCAAAAGGAATAGTAGGAAAAACCTTACAATTGCATTCTTGTATCAGTCTGTTATAATAGATTTTGTAAGACAGTCACTTACAACTCTGATGGCAGATAAACACGTCATCAAAAATGAGGGTTAACTCCTTCACAACAATTTCATAAGCAATTAAGCTTTAACTGCTTTATCTCCCGTATTCCCTAGCTGGTATAATACGGCTTATCATGGGGACGTTACGGATTCGACAGGGGTAGTTCGAGCTTAGGTTGCGGGCCGAAGGGATCGTCTTCGTTAAAACGTCACGCCAATAATAACTGGCAAAACTAACAATAACTTAGCTTTCGCAGCTTAATAACTGCGTAGCTGTTCCTCCCTCCATCGTCCATGTGGTAGGGTAAGGGACTCACTCTTAGTGGACTACGCCTAATTCCTCCGTCTGGGGATGATGGAAGAGACCAATCAGACTAGCTGCTCTGACGCCTGTCGATAGGCATAGGAGTTAGCGAAACTGCGAATATATCGACTACGCTCGTAGACGCTTAAGTGGCGATGTTTCTGGACGTGGGTTCGATTCCCACCGTCTCCACCAAATACATATTTGGTGGTTTTTGTTTTATTGTGATTTAAATCATAAAAATGTGAAAGTGACATCATTATGCTTTAAAATTATAGTGTCAAACTTATGCTTTAAACATCTTTTGAGTTTATAGAAATAGAACTCTTTAACTTAATAAATTACAAAACGCAGCTTCAAATTATATTTGAAGCTGTTTTTATTCTTTAAATAACTAAAATCAATAACATAGAGATTGTAAAGAATTGTACCTCGGGGAAGGTTCGTGGTAGCTGGATTTAAAACATAATCATACTTAAAGTCTGTTTTGAAAAGATTGAGATCGGAATGGAAGGCCTTTTGTAAGATCTCAGAATTACCAATAACTTTCATGATTGTTTGGGGCAAAAAGGAAAGGTACACATAGATCTTCACACTTTACTGCGATATATGGATAATCAAAAAGGTGCACTCTAACTGAGTGCACCTTTTGTTTTTATGAATTGTATATTTCTCTGTTTATATTCACAATATCCTTATGTGAAAATTCAACTTCATTTTTTTCTGCAAAGAGCTTTGCGAACCTTTCCATCACCTTGTCCCGTAGTAATGGTGCATTTTCTTTAATTGCCTTTTTCAACGCTTTCGTGAGTTCATCTTTTGTTAGCTCTGTGCAGTAAGCAGGAGTTCCTGGCTGCTGTCTCCAAGAGTCATTTAAAGAACCACTGTCTACTACGTCGAAGCCCAGCTCGAATACTAAGTCCATGACTACTTGTTTTTGTGATGGATCATTACCAGCAACTGCCATCGCAACTCGTCCACTAGAATCTTCGGCTGTTCCTTCATTTTCTAAAGTATAGGCTAATAAGTTGTTGAAAGCTTTAATTACAGGTCTGCCTAAATGATTTGAAACCCAAATGCTTTCAACCATCCCGTTCTCGATTTCTTCAATTATTCCGTCTCGATAAGGATAATAATTTGAAGTATCTACTATGATTACCTCCTCCCCGATTTGATCGATAATGTTCCGAATACTTGGCAGTGCTTTTATAGGGAGAGATATGATAAGAACCTCAATATTTTTAATTGCATCCTCTACACGTACAGTTCTTCCAGCAAGCTCTTTTCCATCTAAACGTTCAATTCCTCGTGCATCTGCAATCTTGACATCATGTCCACTCTTAACTAATTTTTTAGAAATAATTGACCCAATTGGTCCTGCACCTATAATTCCAAATCTCATTATTTTTCCTCCTAAAGAATTTGTATATAAAAGAATTAATATGCTTAATGTTACGTATTGAGTTTTTCTATTACATATACTAGAATAAAATCATTTCTCATCTTTTTGAAGTAGGCAATAAAAATTGACGTAGTACATTTTTTTGTACTTAACAGTAGAAAGCAGGTGAAAAGGTGTCTAGGATATGTACGGATGGATTTAACAAAGAGTGTATAAAGGAACAAAGAGAAGTTTATGGCATTGCTTATACCCAAAACATTCTTTCTGGACGATGGAAATATATCATTCTTTGGTATTTAAAGACCAAAGAGCGTCGTTATAGTGAAATTAAAGCCTTTTTATGGGATATTTCACAAGGTTCTCTTACAAAGCAGCTTCGAGAATTAGAAAGAGATGGCTTAATAAATCGCAAAGTTTATCCAGAGGTTCCTCCTCGAGTAGTTTATTCATTATCCTTAAAAGGAAAAGAATTCATTCCAATAATTGATTTGATGGAAGAGTTCGGGAAGAAGTTTGGGGAGCAGGTAGACTAACCAAAGCGCTCACATTCATCGTTTACCGTTTACCCTAAAATTCAAAAACTAAATGGTGAATAAAGTAATAGTTGTGGGAGGTGAGATTGTTTTAACGGCAGTTTTTTCTTTTGCGATAAAAGTTTGTGAAGAAATGAATTAAAGTAACGGGGGCAAGAGTTAAAAGATCCTAAGCTGTCAAGTGTGGCAGCTTTTTTTATTCGAACACTTTTCCTCGTGGCAGGTGTTTCACCAGCTTTCAACTGTTAAGTACAAAAAAATGTACTATGTCTATTTTTATTGCCCTCTTCAAAAAGATGAGAAATGGTTTTATTCTAGTACATGTAACAATATTACTCGATACAACAAGTTTATAGGAAAAATGGGGTTATAAACAGAATCCGGACATTTCAGTGTGAAACAGCTGATGGGGATTAAGTGTTGTATCCATACTTTTGACCTCGTACTAGATAAATTCAGCCCGATAAAATGTGAGGAGGCCCCTTAAGATAAATTGACAACTAAATTTTCATCATGATATAGTTAGCTTGCTAAATACATCATAGTAGTGGGGGCATACCTATGAACGATATGGTTGGATGCGATATTCGTGAGTCCTTAGATAAAATTTCATCCAAAATGCGTCGAGATTATAGCGAAAATCTAAGAGAACTTAATCTTCATGTAGGTCAGGATAGACTACTCGCTCGTTTGTGGTTAGGTGATGGAATAACACAAATGCAACTATGTGAACATTTAAAATGCGAGCCACCTACGGTAACAAATATGGTTAAATCGCTGGAGCAAAATGGGTTCATATACCGTAAACGTGATGAACAAGATGCAAGGGTTATGCGGATTTTTCTAACAGATAAAGGCAAAGAATTAAAGAAACCAGTTGATTTCAAATGGAAACAGCAGCAAGAAAAATTACTAGGTTCAATCTTACCGGAAGAACGCATAATCTTAAGGGAACTTATGAAGCGAATGGAGAGAAACTTGTTCTAAGTTTTCTCTATGTTGATACTTAGCATGCTAAATAACTATTTAGTAACCTAAATAGTTCCATATCTTTTATTTACTGAGTAAAGGTTACGGGAATCCACTGAAAGAAGATCCGTACTAGCTAAAATGCTTTAAATTATTTAGCAAGCTAAATATTATTTTATGTTTTTTCAGATCTACTGAACTGTAATTAGAAAAAGCGGCTCTTTTGCTTATTTGGAGCCTATACCTATAAAAAGTAAAGGAGAGAAGGTACATGAAAAAAAGAAAAGAGATGCAACTAGCACTACAAATGGTTTCTGGATATGGTGCTGAATTCAGTGCTTGGAGAATGCCTGGAACCGACCCAGCAGCCTACATAAATACGGATGGTTATGTGGAGCGAGCTAAATTAGCTGAAAAAGGAAAATTTCAAATGATTTTTATCGCTGATACTCCAGCATTAACCGTCGATTTAGGGCCTCAGACTCCTAGTTTCCCTATGGATCCTATGTTAGCACTAATGGCTGTAGCTAGAGAAACGAAACATATTGGGCTTGTTGCTACCCTCTCAACGACATTTAATTATCCATATAACATAGCACGTCAGTTCAAAGCACTGGATGTTATAAGTCAGGGACGTGTAGGATGGAATGCGGTCACTACATCAGATCCATTAGCAGCAGCAAATTTTGGTGCTCAGATTGCCAGTCGTAAAGAACGATATGACATGGCTCATGAATCCATACAAATTGTCCAAGCTTTGTGGGGGAGTTGGGAATCCGACGCTTGGACGTTAGATGTAGAGGGAGGAAAATTTGCCGACATGGACAAAATTCAGCCAATCAATCTTCAAGGGCAGTATTATGCATCTCGTGGTCCGTTGCCAATCCCCCCCTCTGACCAAGGCCAGCCAGTTATTTTCCAAGCAGGCGGAGGGGAGGAAGGCTTGGAATTGGCGGGGAGGTACGCTTCTGGTGTCTACGCTAATCCTTATGACATTGAGTCTGCTCGTGAACATAGGCAAGCGCTCCAACAAAGTGCAGCTCGTTTTGGCCGAAATCCCGATGATATCAAGATGTATGCAGGTTTTATGTTTTCCATAGGTTCAACTGAAGAAGAAGCTTTAGAACGGCGAAGACAGCTTATGAGTTTTAATCCTGAAGAGATTCCAAATAGGGTAAGATACCTTGGTTCCATGGTTGGTTTACCACTATCGGTGCACTCGGTAGATATTGATCAACCTTTAGCAACTGACATGTTGAAAAAGGCATATGCCAACCCAATGGATCCACGCTCCCACAGAGCTTTAGAGCTGCTGAAAAAAGGGCTATCCATTCGAGACGTTCTTGCCCACGGAGTCATTAACTATCATCCAGTAGTGGCAGGTACCCCCGTACAAGTTGCTGACTTCTTGGAAGAATGGTTTTTGGCTGGTGCATGTGACGGCTTCTCAGTTGTTCCGGATATAGCCTATGATGGAGTTGCTGATTTTGTGGAACTGGTTGTCCCAATTTTGCAGGATCGCGGTTTGTTCCACAGGGAATATGAAGGAAAAACACTGCGCGAGAATATGGGGGTTCCTTACCAATACGGAAGGCTGAAAGAGAACAATAATTAATAGAGGAGAGGTTTCAAATGAATAATACCCTTGAATTGCTTCATAATCATACATCCATTCGTTCTTTTACAAATCAACCACTGACAGAGGAACAACGAGATGCAATCTTTAAGGCAGCTAATCAAACTTCATCATTTAGTCTACTACAAGTGGTTTCTATCATTAGAATTACAGATCCAGAACTACGAAAAAAAGTGATGCAACTCTCTGTAAATCAACCTTATATTGAAGAAGCAGCAGAGTTTTGGATTTTTTGTGCAGATTTTAACAGAAATAATGAAATTGCACCCAAGGTAAACCTTGACTATATTGAATACCTTTTAATAGGTACATTCGATGCTGGGCTAATGGCTCAAAATGCTTTAACTGCAGCAGAATCAATGGGACTCGGTGGTGTCTATATCGGTGGAGTAAGAGCTAATATTACAGAATTAACTGAGGTATTAAATTTACCAAAGTTTGTGATTCCTTTAGTAGGGCTATGCATAGGACATCCTGCTGGAGAGAAGCCTGGACTAAAACCACGTTTACCTCAATCGATGGTCATGTTTGATAATCAGTATCAACCACTAGATGAAGAAAAATTAGCAACTTATGACGAACAGATGCGTGAATATTACCAAAATCGTCCTGTTAAAGCACCTTTCACAGTTAAGAAAGTAAAGGGATGGAAAGATCACATTGAGGATCATCTTGATAGAAGCAGACTGCCCTTTATGCTTGAGTATTTAAACAAACAAGGATTTGCTAAAAAATAATCTGATATTACTTAAAATTGATTTACGAGGAGATAAAAAATGAAGAATCAATACAATACGCGTGCCATTATGGCATCGCTGCTTATCTGCGGTTTCGTCGGCATGTTCAGCGAAACTGCCCTCAATATTGCAATGACTAATCTTATGGAAGTTTTCCAAATTTCGGCCGCAACCGCACAGTGGTTAACAACTGGGTTCTTGTTGACTCTAGGCATTTTAATGCCAATGAGCGGGTTGTTGCTGCAGATGTTTACGACAAGGCAGATGTTCACAGGTTCTCTCATCAGCCTAATCGTTGGTACGTTGATTGCTGCGCTTGCGTTCAATTTTGAAATGTTAATGTTCGCACGAGTTTTACAGGCTGTAGGCATGGGCTTGTTGCTTCCACTCTTGTTCAATACAATTCTTGTCATATATCCGCCTGAAAAGCGGGGTGCGGCAATGGGATTCGTCGGACTTGTTATAATGTTTGCTCCAGCGACCGGACCGACCATAGGCGGACTATTAATCGAATATTTAACCTGGCATTACATCTTCTGGTTATCACTTCCATTTTTGGTTATAGGGTTGCTGATAGGGCTAAAGTATTTGGAAAACGTTACTGATGTTACAAAGTCTAGGATCGATCTTCTTTCTGTCTTATTGTCAACGGTCGGTTTCGGAGGAGTTGTCTTTGGCTTCAGTAAGGCGGGCGAAGGAGCTGAAGGTTGGAGCAGCATGGTCGTAATCACATCAATCGTCGTTGGACTTGTAGCGCTGGTATTGTTCATACTACGACAGAACTTAATGAATGATCCGATGATGAATCTGAGCGTTTTCAAGTATCCGATGTACGTCGTTGGGCTGCTTCTAGTACTGTCATGTATGATGATTATTATGTCGAGCATGATTATACTGCCAATGTTTCTGCAGACTGGTGCAGGACTGTCTGTTTTCATCGCCGGACTCATGCTTTTGCCGGGCAGTGCGTTGAACGGTATCCTATCACCACTGGTGGGGCGTTTATTCGATAGATATGGACCGAAATGGCTAGTTCCCCCCGGCCTCGTTCTCGTTGCAGTCATGTTATGGTTTTTTACTACCCTATCCCCTGCTTCTTCAGTGGCTTTTATCGTGGCTTTGCATATCGGGCTCATGGTGGGGGTATCTATGATTTGGATGCCTGCTCAAACGAATGGACTAAATCAATTGCCGCCGGAGTTATACCCCCACGGCACGGCAGTCTTGAATACACTGCAGCAGGTTGCAGGCGCAATTGGAATAGCTGTAGCAATCAGTATCCTTACGGGTGGTGTGGAGAAATACTTGCGCGGCTCCTCCGATCCGACTAAGCTAACCGAAATAGCAAACGCGATGACGGAAGGGTCACAAAACGTGTTCTGGTTCACGATGATCATAGCATTGATTGGCTTGATCCTGGCATTTTTCATTCGCCGCGTAGTCATCCACGAGAAGAGGTATTCGGCGCATTGATATTTTTATAAAAAAGTGGGTAACTAGATCAGAACTTGATAGTATCTATAACTCGAATATGTTAGTACCTACTCTTAGTTACTATAAGGAAATTCCTAATCTATAGATGCGTGTTTGTAAATGTTGCATTCAATATTTTAAAATGTGAAGGTCCTTTTAATAGGTTTATAAAAGAAGGGATGTTTAGTTACTAAAAGGTTTTTGAAAAAGAGTAATTCTATGAAAATCAAAAGGGCAAAGATTAATGATGCTCCACTTTAGGCGCTTTCCAGTAACAAGGATGAGCGCTTATTTTCATTTTATGTCTGGATTCAGTAACTCATACGATGATGAAGGTATTGAAATTAACTGGTTTCCTTCAAAGGGTTAGTCACCCTCTCTACTCAATTTAATAGGTATATTTACCTGTTTTACTCACTATCTATAATATAACAACAAATTAATAATACATCTGTTATAATACAATTTATATTTACTATATTATGAGGTGATATTATGGATGCTAAACCCTGTAAACTTTCGCGTTGTGTCAAAGCCAATGTTGTTCTTCCACCAGATACGCAGCATCACCACACATTATTCGGTGGTAGACTCATGCAGTTAATAGATGAAGTGGCTGTATTATCTGCAACCCGCCATGCAAGAAAACCTTGTGTCACAGCTTCTACAGATTCTGTCGATTTCCTTTCCCCGGTTCGAGTAGGGGATTCAATCTGTTTAGTAGCTTATGTAACATGGACAAGCAGAACTTCGATGGAAGTTTTTATTCGCTCTACTGCTGAAGACTTGATGACAGGAGAAAGAAGAATTGCAGCTGTATCGTTTCAGACTCTTGTAGCTATAGATGACAATGGAACACCAGTTCCTGTACCAGAAGTAATCCCTGAGACAGAGGAAGAGGAGTATTTATTTAGAACTGCTCCGATGCGTGCCATTTCACGAAAAAAACATAGAGAGGAAACAAAAGAACTAATTGAAACTTTAACTTATATCAACACAAATCATCTTGATGTGAATGAACAGTTGTATGGTGTTGTGACAGGATAATCAGAATTGATAATCAAGCTTTCCTACATTGTATTTGCAATTTCTATTCCTTTACTCAAGAATAACGCTATTATAATTCTGAATATTTAGAGTACATAATCAATTTACGCAGTGCTTCAATTAAGAAAAGAATAAGATTAATAGTCTATTTTAGTTGGAATTATTTATACTTCTATTAAAGAACGTATACATAATTCTTATTTTTTTTGAGTGGAAATAAATAGAAATCCAATAATCCGTCAAATTTAGTAAGAATTATAAATGATTGAGTAGCAAAAACATTGGAAACTATCTTCACTTATTGATAAATGCACCTTTCTGAATATCACAATAGAATAGAAATCCCACTAACGGATAAAATAACCAATATGAGTAAGGGGCATTACGTAAAGTTCCAACAAATAATTTATCAATATCCTCTAGGGTGATAATATGAAACACGAAAAAATAAGTCCTCTACAGTTATTTTATGTGATACTAGGGTTTCAAATTGGTAATACGTTTGTTTTTGGATTAGGTGGAGGGGCAAAACAAGATGCTTGGCTAGTTATTTTGGTGTCGATGCTAGGTGGGTTTATCTTGATGCTTGTGTATACAAAATTATCGAACTATTATCCAGATGATACGTTAATCCAGATGATCCCAAAAATCATCGGGAAGTTTTTGGCCATCCCATTTATTTTGATTTATATCAGCTATTTTACATATCTAGCCGCTCGAGCTTGTAGAGATTTCGCAGAAATTCTCGCTGCATCAATGTTAGTCAAAACCCCCCTGGTGGTTGTAATAGGAAGTTTTATGGTTTTAATTGTATATTGTTTTCGAGGGGGAATTGAATCATTCAGCAGAATGGGAGAAGCCGTTATTCCTTCCTATATTATGGCCTTGAGTATCATTTGGGTTCTGTTGCTAACTGTTGAAGAATTTGACATAAAAAATCTTACCCCCATTTTAGGAAATGGCCCGAAGCCTATATTAAAAGAAGTATTTCCAAAAGTATTAACCTTTCCATTCGGAGAGTCAATCATCATTACTATGTTTTTCCCTTATTTAAACAATATGGGTAGAAAAGGAATTGTTGGAATGGCAGCTATCCTATTTACAGGTGTTTTAATGACAGTAAATTTGATCATGGTTTTATCAGTATTAGGACCAGAAATATACAGTCGGGATTTTTTCCCTCTTCTTACAGCTGCACGAATGGTTTCAATTGCAGATTTCCTGGAACGATTTGATGCATTGGTTATTTTAACGATGTTAGCAGGCGTGTTTTTTAAGATTGGTGGTTGGACATTTGGTTCAGCTGTTGGGATTGCTCAATTATTTAAATTAAAACAAAATCGTTCTGTATTCCTTGGCCTAGGGACTATTCTTACCCCATTATCCCTTTTAATTGCATCAAACCAAATTCGACATAATGAAATTGGGCTAGATTTTTTCACATTATACTTTCATATACCTTTGCAAATTGTTTTTCCGATATTGTTGCTCTGTATCGCATTTATTCGGAAGAAATTTAAACTCCAAATATAAATATAGTTTTTAGAAAAACTACAGTTATGAGAAAAATGACTCCGGACAAAAGTAATTGATTTTGTTATTGACCAAGATTTAACTAAAGCAAATAGGCATTGAAATAGAAACAATGCCTATTTAATTCTCTATTTAATAATTCTACATTGATACAGAATTTGAATTTTGCTTAGATTCATGTTCTCTACGTGGGGCGAGTATAAGATAAGATAGGATCGAGCAAATACTAACAATAATAATTACTATTCCCATTGTTATAGCTGAGTTATTTCCTAAACCAACAAGAGGGGAAGCAATTCCTCCCAAAAGTAACATTAATACACCAAGTAATGCCGAAGCACTGCCTGCTGATCTTCCTTGGTTTTGCATTGCAAGAGAAGATCCAGAAGTACTGACTATTCCGATACTTGATACGACAAAGAATAGAGGAAGTAATATTGTCGATAATCCGATATTCAGGATTAACATAATTAACAATGTAATTCCTCCGATGAAGGCAATAATTAGCCCCAAAACGAACAGTCTTCTTTCACAGATATGACCAGCTAATTTTCCTGTTATTTGACTTGCAATCACAATCCCAATTCCGTTAATGGCAAAAATGATGCTGTATTCTTGGGGAGACACATTATAAATATTTTGTAATATGAAAGGTGATCCTGCAATATAAGCAAACATGGCAGCATATATTAAACCTTGCGAAAGGGCGTATCCTATGAAACTACGATCAACTAAAAGGCTCTTAAACGTTGTTAGTGTTTTTTTAATACCACCCTTAGACCGTAATTCATTAGGTAAAGTATCTGGTAAACCAAATAATACAATGAAAAACATTACTAGGCCGATTAAACTCAAGGTAACAAAGATACCTTGCCAAGGTGCAATATGTAATAGTTGGCTCCCAATTACAGGCGCAACAATCGGTGCAACACCATTAAATAAAGCTAGTAGAGAGAAAAATTTCGTTAGCTCTGAACCTGAGTAAAGATCTCGTACTACTGCACGGGAAATGACCACACCGGAGGAAGCTGCCAACCCCTGAATAAACCTCAAAAATATAAATATCCAGATTGATGGGCTAAAAACGCATAATAAAGAAGCAATAAAATAGATGACTATGCCAATAAGCAAAGGTTTTCGACGTCCATGGACATCACTTAATGGTCCGGTAAATAATTGGCCAAGTGATAAACCAAGTAAGAAAAAAGTTAAACTAAGTTGGATAAGCGAAGGGGTAGTTTTTAACTCATTAGCCATCTGAGGCAGGGCAGGTAAGTACATATCGATTGAGAGTGGTCCAAAGGCTACTAATGTTCCAAGTACAAAAGCGATCCATAAACGCTTGGACTTTTTAGGTTTGTTCGTCGCGATATCTAATTTACTTAGAGAATTAATCATCAATATTTTCATCCTTTCGAAGAATTACCGTATTGATTTTAGATAGTCCTGTTGAAGTTTGAGTTTAATAGTTGAAGGTTAATAGAAAATAGGTAAGGGACTGCCCAGGCACTCCCACGATTTAGTTAAGGTGTTTAATTCTGTCATAGGTGACTTTCCTAATTTGAACCTGTTATTCATTCCCATTAGGAAGGCTATTTTCAGCTGAACCATCATCTTCTTTCCGTTTGATTTCATCTTCGTGAATTTCAAATAATTGAGTAAATTCATTTATGATTGATTCGACCGCTTTTAATTCACCTACTAAAATTGGATTAATTGATTGCAGCTCTGGTGATTCTAGTTGTTGTTTTAAGGTTGTACGTTTTACATTCATTCTGTCTAAAAATTCAATAGCTCTACCTCGGCGAAATGTTTTTGCGCCACGCTTGTGCCCACTACCTTTGCCATGACGATGTTCTTCACGATTGTGTTCACCGTTGAAGTGTCTTTCATCTCTTTTGTATCTTCTTCCGTGTTTATCGTTCATTTTCCTCACCCTTTCAGTATACAAATGTATACATAAGTTATTGTATACATTTGTATACTCGGTGTCAATATTATGTTTTCCCTTTCATTTTTTATAGAGTGGCATTACTAAATAATATTCAATTATTAAAAATGATCATCTATTTTATCATTATCACCCCAAATTTGCCTTTTTCAAAAAAGTACTATTGCTGGAAATTTATCAAGATATTAACGTAAGAAGAGAGATGATTATTCTGTCTCGTCTTTTGGTAACTTTTCTTATTTGTCTAACAATCAATTAAATAATTCAAATTAGAAAAGGAATTTGTTCCTTAAAAAATAAAGGGGGAGAATCAAGTGAAAAAATATGTATTAGTTGGAACTGGTGGAAGAGCTGAATTTTTCTATGGAGCAATTGTTAGAGATTTTAATGAAACTTGTAATCTAGTCGCTTTCTGTGATTTGAATCAAACTAGAATGGATTATGCGAATCGTTTACTCGAAGAAAAATATAATCATCCTAAAATTAACACGTACATACACACTGATTTTGAAAAAATGATTACGGAAGAAAAACCGGACACGGTTGTGGTTACTTCTGTTGACCGTACACACCATACGTACATTATTAAAGCATTGGAATTAGGCTGTGATGTTGTTACTGAAAAACCAATGACAGTGGATGCTGAAAAATGCCAAGCGATTATTGACGCGATTAATAGAACTGGAAAAGAAGTTCGCGTTGCTTTTAACTATCGTTATGCACCACACAATACGAAAATTCGTGAGCTAATTATGAATGATGTGATTGGCCAAGTAAATTCCGTTCATTTTGAGTGGGCGTTAGATACTCAGCACGGTGCAGACTATTTCCGTAGATGGCACCGCGATAAGCGCAATAGTGGTGGATTACTTGTTCATAAATCAACACATCACTTTGACTTAGTGAACTTTTGGCTCGATACAAAACCAGAAACAGTTTATGCATCTGGAGGGCTACGTTTCTATGGTAGAGAAAATGCAGAATCTAGAGGTGTTACACAATTTTATCAACGTGCATATGGAAGTGAGTATGCGAAAGATGATCCTTTCGCAATTGACTTGGAAAGCAATGAGCACTTAACAGCTATGTATTTGGATGCGGAAAAAGAAGATGGTTACCAACGTGACCAAAGTGTTTTTGGAGACGGAATTAACATCGAAGATACACTGGGTGTTATGGTAACCTACAAAAATAAAGCGATCTTAAACTATTCTTTAAACGCTTACTTACCATGGGAAGGCTACATTGTTTCCATTAATGGTACAAAAGGAAGAATTGAAGTTCGAATTCGTGAACAATCTTACATTAATTCGGGTGGTAGCAAGGATGACGAGGGAAAAGTTAAAGAGAAATCAATCATGGTTATGCCAATGTTTGGTCAGCCTTATGAAGTAGATGTTGTCGAAGGAAAAGGAGGACACGGTGGTGGGGATCCGATCCTTTTACAAGATATTTTCGGGTCTCCAGTTGAAGACGAATTCAAACGGGCAGCTTCTCATGTTGATGGTGCGATGTCCATTTTAACTGGAATTGCAGGAAACATCTCGCTTAACACAGGTCATGCGGTAAAAGTAGATGAACTAATTAAATTCTAATTCGAGCATCTTAGACGATTTGGACAAGAAGGATCTGTTTTCGAATGGTTGTTTTCGCAAACTTTGTTGCTATTTACCAAGTAATACGGCGGTTGATTGCAGCGAGAGATGCTCGCTTTCCGCGGGGCGGGCGGTGAGCCTCCTCGGCGTAAACGCCTGCGGGGTCTCACCTGTCCCGCTATTCCCGCAGGAGTCTCGCAATCCGCTCCAATCAACCTGAATTAGTTTATGTTATAAAAGCAACAATTTCTTAGAAAACAGCCTTTCGAATTGACACAAATTAGAAAGGGGTTGGGAAATAGTGATGAGTGCGTTACATCAACAATTCTTGCATCCTCCAGAGGAATTTACTCCGATTCCTTTCTGGTTTTGGAATGATTCCTTAACGAAAGAGGAAATTACTAGACAAATCAACGATTTCTATGACAAAGGGGTAATGGGATTCGTTTTACACCCAAGGATTGGGATTCCTGAGGAAATCGTATATTTGTCAGATTATTTTATGGAATTGGTCCAAACAGCCGTAGAAGAAGCAAAACAGTTGGGAATGTTAGTTATTTTATACGATGAAGCGATGTATCCTTCAGGGTCAGCTAAAGGATTAGTTGTTAAAGATAATCCAGAATATGCAAGTAGAGGCTTAAAAATGATCGAGTATCCATGTAACATGGCTAATGAAATAAAGATTGATCTAGTGGCGGGAGACTCATTTGTTTCGGCTCTAGCAGTTAAAAAGCTATCACTAGAAGCAATAGATTCATCGACATCCCAGGTGTTAGATTGCGTAAATGGCAGAGTGTCGTTTAGTGCTCCAGATGACGATAACTGGTCCATACTCGTGTTCGTCGAAACGTATTCGGGTGGAAATATCCGTGGTATCCATTTTGGTGAAGACGATGGTGAGGAGAATGCTCCAGCATCTGCTGATTTACTAAATCCTGATACAGTGGCAAAATTTATCCGCATCACACATGATAATTATTACGATAAGTTGAAAGACTACTTTGGAAATACGGTGATTGCCATGTTCACCGATGAGCCAGACATTTTGGGGAGAGGTTCAGCTCGAGATTTGAAGCCATGGACCAGAGATTTTCTCAACTTTTATAAGCAGCATGGAAACAAGGAGGAGCATTTGGCCTCTTTGTGGTTTAATGCCGGGTTGGAAACTGAAACAAATCGAAGCAACTATCGAAAAACCGTCAATAAAAGACTAACAGAAGCTTACTATAATCAAATTAGTGACTGGTGTGCAAGCCACGGTATTGCCTTAACAGGCCATCCTGCGAAAAGTGATGACATTGGTTTACTCGATCATTTTCAAATCCCTGGTCAGGATGTTGTGTGGCGTTGGGTTGCACCAGAGGATGGAAAAGCTTTAGAAGGAGAACACTCTACAGCCGGAAAGTGTTCAGCCGACGCAGCAAGACATAGAGGAAGACGAAGAAATTTGAATGAATTTTTAGGAGTTTGTAGCAAAGAAAGTCCTTGGGCGCTTACTCCAGGTGACATGAAGTGGTATATAGATTGGCTACTAGTCAGAGGTGTCAACCTTCTCAGTCCACACGCCTTTTATTATTCAATTGAAGGAGAACGGAGAAGTCACGAGCGCCCACCAGATGTTGGTCCGAATAATCTATGGTGGCCGTATTATAAACAATTTGCCCAATACATGAAGCGTTTAAGCTGGTTAATGACCGATAGCACGAATCAAACGGCTGTAGCTATTTTGTGTGTGGAAGATCATTTGCCATGGAAGGTTGCAAAACCATTATTTGAAAATCAAGTGGAATTCAATTATCTTGAGGAGTCTTTGTTTTTATCATCAAGTCATCTTAGGAATGGGAAAATAGAGATAGTGAGTCAATCCTATCAAACCTTGATTATTGAGGATAGCTCAAAGCTTGAATCTGCTGCAATCGATAAACTGGAAACCTTTATTCAAAGTGGAGGTGAGGTAATCGTTCTGACGGATGAACATGTATCTTCACCGATGAATGGGGCAAAAACAGTTCAAAAGCCCGAAGAGGTTGTTGATATACTATCTTCAATTCACCGTGAAGAAGTGGTGATCTCCCCTACCAGCAAGGACATAAGAGTCAGTAAAATCGTTAAAGATTGTCAGCTTTTTTATTTCTTTGTTAATGAAGGGGAGGAAAACTATAAAGGGATCTTCCACCTGAAGGAAGAAGGAAGTGTCGAAAAATGGGACGCATGGACTGGTGAAATCGAACAAGTAAACCTAAAACGCCAAAGTGGTGGATTAGTAGCTCCATTGAATGTCGACCGTAGATCTTCAGTTGTGTATGCTGTCGATACTGATCAAAAGCCTTTGATTGACGGATCAGTTATACCGATCTTTAAAGTGGAAAGCCTAGAGCTTGATAATAATTGGATCATTGATAACAGACAAAATCTCGCATTGGAATCGTGGCTTCATTGGGATGGTATGCAATCCTTCTCGGGAACAGTAATCTATGAGAATCAGTTTATAATAGAAGAAAAGAATTCAATTATAAAAGTCTACCTAGATTTAGGTGAAGTACATGAAATCGTAAAGGTGACAGTAAATGGACATGAGGTTGGTGTGAAAATGTGGGCACCTTATCACCTTGAAGTTAATCCAGATTATCTTATAAAAGGTGTTAATAAACTAACTGTTGCTGTCACTAACAATCGCGCAAATGAAATGGATGATGCACGTTTAACTTCTGGATTACTTGGTCCTGTTACACTTGAGATATGTTGTGAAAAATAAAAGAAGTTATTTAATAATTTTAAATAGATAGGGAAAGTTACTAATTGGAGTATTTCACAATAGGCACTTGATAAAATAAGCCGATCGTAGAGCTTGCTATAATCAATAACAAGTTATTAGTGTAATATTTTTTGGACATCATGATATTTTTCATGATGTTCTTTTTACTTCGTGATTTTTCCTACTTAATTGATACTCCTAATTGGGAATCAATTTATCCACGTATTGACAAGTTATTTAGGATCGCTATATAATTTATTTGTGAGGTGGAATATGATGGAATCACGTGATAAGCAGCTGGAGCAATTTGTAGACTGTTTTCAAGCAATTGGGCGGTTTATGAAACGCAATCAATGGAGTAACCAAGGAGCAACTGAAATTACAAAAACACAATGGCTAATCCTGCGTTTTCTGTGGAAACACGACGGTTGTACGATTGGTCAGCTAGCAGAGCGTCTAGAGGTTCGTTCGAGTTCAATGTCGCAAATGATTGACCGCTTAGAGTTAGCGGGAACGGTATTTCGTGAACAAGATAAGAATGATGCGAGAACGCGAATTGTTAAATTAACAGATACTGGTAGAGAGACGATTACAAGAATGAAGAATGCTCAAGTTGAGATGTTGGCTGGTCCGTTTAATCAGTTAACACTGGAGGAACAGACGGCACTTGTCGAGATAATGCAGAAGATGACAAGCTCTCTAAAACCACAAGGACGACAACGCCAAGAAGGAAAATAGCCAGGATTGTTGTGCCTATTAGTTGACCCATTATTTAGGGTCGCTATATAAAGTGGTGAAAAAGATACGGATGCTGGACAATCAATGGAAGTTTCTGCATATATTTTAACTTTAGGACAGAATGTTCGCGGTTACATTACAATTGTCACTCATGGATTTCATTTACCTCATCATTTCAGTTTTAGATCTAGGAAATTAGATAAAGGCTTTACATTTTTTAAATATAAACTAATTGGAGGAACATTTCATGAGTATTATAGAAACCATCAATTCTCGACGCACTATAAAAAAATTCAAATCAGATCCGGTCAATATGGAGCAAATCAGCAAATGGCTGGAGGCTGGTACGATGGCTCCAAATCATAAAATGACTGAACCATGGGAAGTGTATGTGGTTGGACCGGAGACAAGAGAAAAGTTAAATCATAAAGCAAATTTTTTCAATGCTCCTGTAGTACTAGCCATTTTATCCAAGCATGGTGCTACAGAAATTGAAACAGAAGAAAATGTAATTGCTACTGCTTGCTTCGTGCAAAATTTTAATTTAGCCGCTTGGGAAGAAGGAGTTGGAACGTTCTGGTCATCAATGGGAGGTGCTCAGAAAAACCGCGAAATTCTAGGTGTTCAAGATGGATATGATGTAATCGGAGTATTTGGTGTAGGATATCCAGAAGAAATAAATCAGCCAAAAGAAAGAACGCCGATTCAAGACAAAATAAAGCACTTATCGTAAAAAAGGAAACGATCATCTACCAGAGAGAGTTCAACCGACTTAAATTCAGGAGGGAAATGGATGAATGTAGAAGAGTATATCCACTCTTTATTTACTAAAGATGATGCTATATTAGAAAAAGTGTTGGAGAGTATTCATGCTAACGGTATGCGAAATATATCAGTACCACCAGAAATCGGAAAGCTGCTTACTCTATTGGTGAAAATTTCTGGAGCCAAAGAAATACTGGAAATTGGAGCACTTGGAGGATATAGTGGAATTTGTCTTGTTCGTGGCCTTCGGGAAGAGGGGCATTTAACCTCTTTAGAGCTAAAAGAAGAATATGCTCAATTGGCACATGAAAATCTACAAAGAGCTGGGTTTGGTGATCGGGTTACTTATTATACGGGAGAAGCATTAAAGAGTTTAGATCAACTCGAGAAGAACGAAAAAAGATTTAATTTCATTTTTATCGATGCGGATAAGGAAAATTATCCGAACTACCTGGATCGTTCAATACGTTTAGCCAATCCTGGAGCTTTAATTGTTGGGGATAATGTTTTGCAACGTGGACAGGTATGTGACGCCACTTATGTTGATTTGCGAACTGAAAACATGCGTGCATTTAATCAACGTATGGCTAATGATCCTGATTTGGAATCGATTATACTGCCGGTTGGTCAAGGATTATCAATTGGTCGGGTAAAGGAATCAAAATGATATTGATTGAAGGGATACCAATTGGTTTATTACTGATGGTATCTTTTTTTATTTCACAGTTTCTGAGTCTACTATAACTAACCGAACAAAATATTATGAATAAGTAGATTAATGAAAAGAAGAGGAATACACTGTTCTTCTTCAACAAAATGGCCATTATATTGAATAAAGAACTGCATAAAATCTCACTTTTTCATGCAGTTACAAGGCTTCTTCCGAGGCCCAAACGATGATAAATCAACGTTGTATAAAATAGTACATAATCATAAAAAATAAAAAAACGGTTGGTCAACAATTAGAAACTTTTGGTCTATTAGTCTTTACAAATGTAAGCGTTTTCAGTTATAATATTAATGGGTTGGATGGCACGCGTGGCCGTCATAGTATTTGGCGTAGGTGGGGCCGATACAAAGGGTAGTTCAATATTTTTATTTTATGTCATTCTTCTCTTATGAGATGCTATGTGCTAATTGATTAAATTGCTCCAATTTTACATTTAGAACATTAAACTAATATATACATTGTCATATATTTATTTGATAGAGAAAAGATTTGAGGAATTGATTTCCTATGGAAAAGACTTTACTAATATAACAAAATAACTTGAGAAAAAACCCAATAGAATAGAGAATTGTTCTTTAGCTTCATTTATACACAAAACAATTGTTTTCAATAGAGGATATGACTTTTTAATTTTTAAAATTAGCATTTTTATGCAATTGTAAATCTCTTTTAGGAGATGAAAATGTTGATTTTTCAACGAATTATGTGTAAAGGAGGTTTTTACATGAATGAAACAATTGAAAAGACAGCACAATCGAATTTGAAATTTTGCCCTCAATGCGATAAAAAAAGGCCATATGTAATAATTTATGTAACAGGCTCTATTCGTTGCGCTAATTGCGACTATTATCATCTAAAGCAATACTAATAAGAAAGATGTACATACACAGGTATGTGACGCCACTTATGTTGATTTTCGAACTGAAAACATGCGTGCATTTAATCAACTTATGGCGAATGATCATGATTTGGAATCGAGGACAAGGATTATCAATTGGTCGTGTAAAGGAAAAAAAATAATATAACAAAAGAAAGGTTACCGATTGGTTATCGCCGTTGGTAACCTTTCTTTGGTTATATTAGTATTTTCTGATTCTGCTATAACTAAAATAACATAAAATTTAGGTCATGTAGACTAATGGCACATCTTTATAATTATACAATCTCTTTATTCCACAATCGGAGCCTTTAGTAGAATAAGAGGAAAGGTCTCTATCTCAATTTTAATAGACATTTGGATGCGCATACTGATAGAATAAGCAGAAACATATTAGAGGTGGAATCGAATTGAAAAAAAGATTAGGATGCTTACACGCCCATTATTCGAATATAGAATATATAGAAAATGCACTTTCCCCATATAACATAGAATTAATCCATTTTGTTGACCCCGCATTAATGTATCGAGTTACATCAGATGAAAATTTTCAAGAAGCAGATGCTCAAACTAAAGTTAAAGAGCAAATAGAATGGATTGCCAAATGTAATGTTGATGCTATCCTTATTACTTGCACAAACTATATTGCCATCTTACAGGAAGATCAACTCTCGATATCAGTGCCAATTATTAAAATTGATGAACCTTTCTTTGATTACATCTGCAATATACAGCAACCTCAGACAATTCTTTTTACAAATCCTGCAACTGTTGAAGGTACAGTAGAACGTCTTAAACAACATGCTAATAACCATCAAAAATCTTTAGATTTTGAGGTTGTTGTTATAAATAATACTTTTGAATTGATAATGCGAGGACTAAAAGAAGAATACAACCAAGAAATTTCAAAGTTCTTAAATCAAATCATTAAAGATGGGAAGAAAGTTATCTCCGTTGCTCAATTATCTATGGTTGATGCATCTCAGCAAGTCGAGTATGAAACATCTAAGACTATTATTAACCCATTGAATACACTAGTATCTTCGGTTGTTAATCAATTAGAATTAGAGAGGATAAATCAATGATAGACTGATGTGTCCTTCTCCAGCTAAAGGGCGCCATTCTTGAATAAGGATGTCGCTCTTTTTCATTTATAGAGCCAGATTGTTGAGGATCAATCACAAGAAAGTTAATTATTTAACGAGTGAAATTAAAACAAGCGCTGTCCATAAATAAGGATAAGCGCTTGTTATTTTTAGGTCTTGTCGGGAAAAAACTATGCTTAACGGTAATCCGTCAGGCTGTTAAATATCATATGAAAAATACGATTGTTTAGTGTCACAATTACATAGCCATAAAAAAATGATGTGTTATTGTTAAACGGGAATAGTTATCAGAAATGTTGTGCCTTTTCCCTTTACACTTTGAACTTCAACTTTTCCTTTCAATTTATCAATTGTACTGTATACCATTAGCATGCCAAGACCAGTTCCTTTTTCTTTTGTTGAGTAATATGGTTTACCTAAACGTAAAACTTCTTCTTTTGTCATTCCGATTCCTGTATCTTGAATTTTGATCAAAATGTTTTGCTTTTGCTCAGAAATATCTATGAGTAGAGTCCCTCCACCTTTTTCCTTCATCGCTTCAATTGCGTTTTTATACAAATTTATCATACATTGTTGGATTTGATTTTTATCATAATTTATTTTTAACGAATTGTTAAAACAATATTGAACATTGACTTGATGCATATTCGCAAAGGGTGTAATTAGATCTTTTGTATATTCTGTCTCGACTTCTAAATTGGAATAAATCATATTTTTTGATTGTGGCTTAGCTAGTGTTAGATAATCACTTACTATTTTTTCAGCTCGAATTAATTCCTGTAATGCAAACTCGACATATCTCTTTTCATCTTGAGATAGGTTCTTTGATGATTTTAAAAGTTGTAGAAATCCATTTGTAACAGTAAGTGGATTTCTTATTTCATGGGAAACACTAGCTGATAATTCACCAATAACAGATAGTCTTTCTGTATGGAAAAACCTTTCACGATTTTTTATATTGATAATAATTCGCTCTATTAAGGTCATAATGATGAGCATCATCCCTACATGAGTAGTTAATGCATTTATTGTTAATATCCAAAACTCTCTAGTTAATGAATCAAAAAATGTACTTAAAATAAAAAGGTAAAATCCCATTGTAAAAAAAGAAACAAATGTTGCGAAAAATATTCTATTTTTTGATTGTAGTTGACTAAACTTTTTGCTTAACAAAGGTACTATAATGAATATTACTGTTGAAAAAAGAAAGGATTGAATAGTTCCCTCCCCACCTAAGTAGAATCGATAAATATTTAATACGAGATAAAGGGGGAAAGCGTTTTTGTAACCACCAAAAAGGGCAACGACAATAAAAGGAATATATCGCAAATCAAAAATAAAGCCGATATCTAATTTAATTGGTATGGTCATACAAAGAAACATTGTTACGGATGAAAGTAATATCAGAATTATTTTATTATATGTATATTGTTTGTTTTCAAAGAAAATCAGAAATATTACAACAGGTAAAAGTAAAAATAAGAAATTCACTAGCAATGTTTCAAACAAGGGAATGACTTCCTTTCGTCTTCTATATCAACTTAAAAAAGTATACTATATATAATAGGATTGATTTTTATCATACTATATTTTTGGTAAGAGTTTGTTCAATTATTTCATATTTCTAGTCTTATAGGAAAAAAATGTGAGGATAAATTTCCCTGAAATCTTCTAATCGTCAAAATTATTGCCTTCAATATCAATCTTCAGTAATCAAGCGCCTTTCTGGAACAAGGAAATGCGCTTATTTCAGTTTAGGGCCAGATTGTGGTGTAACTCTTTTATTACGTAGTAGACTAAATACTGTGCAATAAGTCTTCACTTTCATATGACTATGTGAAAAAATGTACATAAAGTAACGGTCAGATTAGTGGATATGAAGAGTTCCTTAACCTCCTTCTTTATCTGACTTTAATAAAAAAATATACAACTGACACTTTAATACTGGATAGTTTGTTTATATAATTCTACCAAAGAAGAAAAAGGAGAGAAGAATGATGGAGGTAACACCAGTAGTATTAATAGGAGATAGAGTAAAGATACAACCTATGGAGGATTATCACGTACAGGAATTATTTGATGCGGGAAACAATCCAGATATATGGGCATACATGCCAATGAAGGTTCAATCGATTGAAGATATGAAGTACCTTGTGAATGGGGCACTTCTAGCAAGAGAGCAAGGAAGCGAATTTCCTTTTGTTATCTTCGATAAGGATTCGGGAAAAATTGTGGGAAGCACTCGTTTTCTTAATATATCCATACCAAACCGTAACTTGGAAATTGGTTGGACATGGCTCTCTCCAACTGTTTGGAGAACTAGAATAAATACAGAATGTAAGTATCTTCTTTTGAAACACTGCTTTGAGACACTTGGGACGATTCGTGTTCAGTTGAAAACAGATAGTCGAAACTTGCGGTCTCAGCAGGCAATGGAACGGTTGGGTGCGGTAAAAGAAGGAGTGCTTCGGAATCATGTGGTTATGCCTGACGGTTATCTAAGAGACTCTGTTTTTTACAGTATAATCGACCAAGAATGGGTGCTAGTGAAGGACAAATTAGAGAGTATGCTACGGTAATCCAATATTTTGGAAGTGTTCCTTATTAAACTAAGGGTGCTATAGTTGAAGATTCAGGGTTGCTGCGGCAGCCCTTTTGTTGTTCCTCTAACGGGAGTTTACTGAACAAGAAGTTCTTTCTAGACTATAAAGAATATACATATAATATTAAGTGTAAATGGGGGATGTAATGAACTCGCAAGGGAGAGTATGTTTAAGTGTTGGTTGGATAACTTTGTTTCTCATGGGTACTGATTTATTTGTAGTATCTCCGTTACTACCGTTCATTTCGGAAGCGTATAATGTTAGTTCAGCGATGACGGGATGGATGGTAACTGTTTTTGCTGTAACGTATGCTATTGCAGCACCTTTTTTTGGTTGGGCTTCAGATAAAAATGGAAGAGGGATTTTTATTACGCTTGGGTTATTGTTATTTTCCTTCTCTAATATCTTAACTGCTTTGTCACCTTATTTTACCTGGTTAATCATTAGTCGTATTTTAGCTGGTTTGTCGGTTGCTGCGATTACCCCATTGATTTATGCCATTATCGGGGATATTGCACCATCAAATCGGAGGGGAACTTGGCTTTCAATTGTTGTTTCAGGACATCTAACGGCTCTTTGGGCAGGAGCACCAGTCGGTTCGTTACTAGAGCATTTTCTTGGTTGGCGTTCAGTATTTGTTGTAATGGCTATTATAGGGACCATATTAGCAGTAGTGAATTTCAAAACATGGAAATATGTACCTAAAAGTGATACTACAAGAAATTTATTAGAAGGAAATCTCCTAAGAATACTTGGTTCGGTAAGTGTAACCACCATTTGGGCGATTTCAATGTATTCTCTTTATGTTTACATAGGTGCAGCTCTTTATTCCGAAAATAGATTCTCATCATCAGAAATCGCATTAGCTGTCACTTTTTATGGTATTGGTGCTGTTTTAGGAAATCTTATAAGTGGACAATTTACAGATAGGTTTGGATCAAGGAAGATTTCGAAAGATTCGCTAATTTTTTTGACTATAATACTCATTTGTTTAGGAATATTCTTCTCATCTGGCTATTGGATATATTTCTTTCTGTTCATATGGGCTTTGGTTGGGTATGCAGGATTTACATCATACCAAGCAAGATTAGCAGTCGAATATCCAAAGGAACGAGGAATTGTTATGGCGTGGAATAATACGGCTCTGTATATTGGTATTACCATTGGTTCAATGATTGGTGGTTATGTCATATCTAATTGGGGATACCCTTTCCTTCCGTATGTTTGTAGCATTGCAGCAATCATTAGTTTTGTCCTCAGTACCCAAAAGGTCCAAGACACAAAAAAAGAATCAGCTTTTCCAGCAGATAGATGAACTCAAAATGAAGTCTTTTTGTTGAACTAACAGTTAGCTTTAGTTGAACAATAGTTATAATTTCAAACAGAATTTTTTTGCGCAGTACAACGATACTTTTGAGTAGTACTGATCTTCCACAATAGAACGCGATTGCGGAAGAAGGTTGAAATGATCAAACATTATTATAAAACAAAACTAAAACTGCTAGATAAGAATCCATTTTGATCAATTTCTTTTGCAAAATGGATTCTTATTATTTACCCTAAATATGAGTTTGTGTGGTATTTTTTTTGGAAAACAGGACGATGGTTGTCGGGAAAGATTTGCTGGATTGCCTGAATTTGTTCTTTCGACATTTCAATCGCTGCTCTAAAAATATCGAAACTAGTTATGACCTACTATTTGATGTGGTACATATGGCTCTTCAAGAAAAGCAATTTCTTCAGGTGATAGCTTTACTGATAAAGCACCTACAGCATCCTCAAGATGTGATATTTTCGTTGCCCCGATAATTGGAGCTGTTACTGTCTCTTTTTGTAATAACCAAGCAAGTGCGATGTGTGTACGAGGAACACTGTGTTTTTCTGCAATTGATGCTACTCGCTCAACGACTAATCGGTCGGCATCGGTAGTCGCATCGTATTTTGATTTTTGAATTTGATCGGTCTCAGAACGATGTGTGGTTACTGACCAGTCCCGTGTTAATCTCCCAGAGGCAAGGGGGCTATATGGAGTTACACCAATTTTCTCTTCCTTACAAAGAGGTAGCATTTCCCTTTCCTCTTCACGGTAGATTAGGTTGAGGTGGTTTTGCATGGAAACGAACTTCGTCCAACCATTTTTTTCTGCCACGTGTAAAGCTTTTTGGAATTGCCAAGCGAACATCGCAGAAGCACCAATATATCTTGTTTTTCCTGACTTCACAACGTCATGCAATGCTTCCATTGTTTCTTCAATAGGAGTATTGTAGTCCCAACGATGGATGATATAAAGATCTACATAATCTGTTTCCAAACGCTTAAGGCTATTATCAATTTCACTCATTATGGCTTTTCGAGATAGGCCGGAACCATTTGGACCTTTGTGCATTTGACCGTGGACTTTCGTTGCTATTACAACTTCATCACGATTTGCGTAATCTTTCAGGGCTCGCCCAAGATATTCCTCACTTGTGCCAAGTGAGTATACATTGGCAGTATCAAAAAAATTAATCCCTAATTCAAGGGCTTTTTTTATTACGGGGCGTGAGTCCCGTTCGTTAAGTACCCATTGGTGAAGCCATTTAGTTGCATCACCAAAACCCATACAACCAAGACAAAATCGAGATACATCTAAGCCTGTATTACCAAGTTTCACATACTCCATACGATTGTTCCCTCTCTTTAGTATATTTGCCACGTTTATCGTGACCTCTTTAGAAATAATTATGTCATAAATAATAAGGAAATCCTTATCCCATTCCTACCAAGTTTTTGCCTAATCCTATCAACTCCTCTTACCTAAACAACGAATATCAGATAATATAAATGTAGATGAAGAAAAGGGAGAAATAAATAATGTCTGGGAAAACCTACAAACAGCAACTAGAACTTGTTAATCTCATAGAGAACTTTTCAAAACAGGATGGTGTCCACGCTACATCTATCCCCTCTTTATTTCTCATCCGTGAATCCATTATTACTGAACCAATTTCAAGAGTTAACGAGCCTTCTTTTTGCATTATCCTCCAAGGAGAGAAGGAAGTATTATTGGGAGAAGAGCGATTCTTGTACGGCCCTGGTCATTATATTGTGGCTTCCGTTGATTTGCCAGTAACAGGGCAAGTAAGAAAGGCCACTACAGAAATTCCCTATTTAGCTCTCAAGCTTGAATTTACAACGAAACAAGTTTTAGAAGTTTTAAATGAAACAGATATTCCATTTCATCAGAGAAAGAACTCGAAACGAGCTATGTTTGTTAGCGAAGTAGAACCATCTTTGTTGGATGCAGTTTTAAGATTAGCTTGTTTATTAGAGAATCCAAAGCACATTCCTGTTCTTGGTCCATTATTGACAAAAGAAATTATCTATTGGATCTTACAAGGTCCACATGGAGAAGCACTAGAACAAATAGCATTAGAGGGTAGCAATGCATCTAGAATAAGAGAAGTGATAGACCATATTATCAAAAATTTTAAAGAACCCTTTCGAATTGAAGAGCTTGCTAAAATAGCTAATATGAGTGTGTCATCTCTTCATCGACATTTTAAAGAGGTAACAGCTATGAGTCCTATTCAGTTCCAAAAACAATTGAGATTGCAAGAAGCAAGGCGCTTGTTATTGGCTGATCCAACAGATGTAGCTAATGTTGCATTCAAGGTGGGGTACGAAAGTCAATCGCAATTTAGTCGGGAGTATTCCCGAATGTTTGGCTGTTCACCTAGAGTAGATATAAGACGGATGAGAGAAAACTATAATTAACGATTCTCGAATAGAAAAATATCTTCCGTAGTAATTAAAATTAGTCAGACACTCATACTGCAAAGGTTTCCATTATGAGTATAAATGTGACGTCTTAAATCCTTGGTATTATTGGGTTAAGGCGTCTTTTTAATTATAAAAATTAACGATAAGGAAAAATATCCGAACTATCTAAACTGGGTGTATTTTTAATAAAACTCGTTAGTTCAACTGATAACATTGCTTATGTGAACTGGTTATCACAGATCTTGTTCAACAATCGGGCATATTGTTGATAAGGAATAAATAAAAAAGCTCCTCACATAATAAGTTTAAATTCTTTAATCCTGAGGAGATAAAAGTGGATAATATTGAAAAAAAACTTGAAGACAATATCGATCATATAAAGAACTTATTTAATCAAACATCTGATTTAGTTGTAAGAAAATTAAAGTTTGGTATTGAGAAGTCAGAACATGCAGCCATTATTTATATTGATGGTATTATTGATTCGGAAATAATACAGGATTTTGTGATTAGACCATTACTTGATTTTACAAAAACATCTGAAAAAAACGATATTATAAATTTAGTCAGTGAAGTTATTGAATCGGCTGATGTCAAAATGGGTACAAACTTTCAGGAACTAACGGATGCAATAATTAATGGCAAAACAGCTATTTTATTTGAAGATCATGACATTGGAATTATTGTAGATACTCCAAAGTGGAATGAAAGAAGTCTTGAAGAAGCTCAAGGTGAACGTGTACCACATGGACCCATTATTGGTTTAACAGAAAAACTCAAAACGAATATTAATATTTTACGTTCAATTATTAAATCCCCTAAGCTATGTGTAGAAAATAAAGAGATTGGACTAATTTCAAAAACACACATATCAGTTATTTATATGTATGGACTCGTCGATAAAGGAGTATTAGAAAAGGTAAAATCACGTATAAGCAATCTCTCAGTTAAATACATATTAGAAGCCAGAATTATTGACGAGGCAATTGAAGGACAGAAAAGTATTTTTACCTTAAACAAAACAACAGAGCGTCCTGATGTTCTTGCATCCGCTTTGTACGAAGGAAAGGTAGGAATTATTGTGGATGGTACTCCTTTCGCTATTATTACACCATCCTTATTTATAGATGCCTTTCAAACCCCAGATGATTATTATTTTAAAGCAGGTCGATTTACAACCCGATTTATCCGTTTTATTGGCTTTTTCTTATCTGTTTATCTGCCTGCAATATATGTAACATTAGAAAAATTCCATCAAGATGAGTATTCCAAAAAAGTAGTAAAGTCATTGTTCTCTGATGGTGAAGTATTACCCGCCTTTTGGGAAATGTTGTTTTTGATTTTTTTATTAAAAATTCTTACGGATGCTTCTTTCCGGATTCCTAAAAGCGCAATTATTCTAGTATCGTTAGTTGCAACAATTGTTATTGGTGAAACAGCTGTGACAGCTAAAATCATTCACCCTGCAAGCCTAATTACCATTGGAATTACTTTTTTAGCAAGCTTTCTCATCGTCTATAGAGGACTAGCCGATGCTATGGGGACATTGCGTTTCCTATTTTTACTAATTGCTGTTTTTTTTGGATTCACTGGTTTAGTTGCTGGCACAACAATCCTCATTTTGTATATGACAAATCTAAAGTCTGCAGGGGTTCCCTATCTTTCGCCATTAATTCCTTTTAGATACGAAGAGTTAAAAGATACTCTTTATAGAGGTGATTTACGATCCTTACTTAATAGTAAGCACTCATACCCTGACAATAACTAGTTGTTAATAGTCAATTCAATATTTTCTTCAACAATCGAGGCGCTTATCGGTAAAAAGGTAAGTGTCTTTTTTATTAAATTAAAGATTGAGTTTGTCAACTGATTTTGAAATAATTGGTAGTGTGTAAAATATCAATTATCCAAACCAACTTACTATAAATGAAACATCCTAAATTCTTATTAATAAAGGGTTTGGGACGTTTTTTTGTTGTTTCTTGAACATATTATAAGGAAAATTATCCGAACTATCTAGATCTTCATTACGTTTATCCAATCCTGGTGCATAATTGTTGGGGATAACGTTTTACATCTCGGACAGGTATGTGACGCATCTTATGTGGATTTACGAACTGAAAATATGCGTGCTTTTAATCAGCGCATGGCGAATGTCGTTTTTCCATAACTTTCACCCATTTATTAATTAACATTTTCTAGTTGACTCTCACGTTACGTGATACCTTAAAGTAAAGATTAAAGGGAGGTACACAGCTATGAAAGTGAAGGAAGTTGCTGACTTGGTCGGCATCAGTGTGCGCACACTGCATCATTATGACGAAATAGGGTTATTAAAACCGGAACAGACGTCTGAAGCTGGTTATCGTCTATATTCCGATGAAAATCTTGAAACCTTGCAACAAATCCTGTTTTTTAAAGAGCTTGACTTCCCTTTAAAGAAAATAAAGGAGATCATCAATCGTCCTTCCTTCGATCGAAAGGAAGCACTCAATTTCCATCGGAAAATACTGGTGGAAAGACGCTTGCGCATCGATAAGATGATCTCGACGATCGATATGACAATTGAACATATGAAAGGAACGATCGAAATGACCAATAAAGAAAAATTCGAAGGGTTCGACTTTAGTCATAATCCATATGAACAGGAAGCACGTGAACGTTGGGGTGATGAAGCAGTCGATAAATCAAACGCTAACCTGGCTAGTATGACAAAAGAGGAACAAAAAGCGATGCAAGAAGAAATGAACGCCATCTATCGCAGCCTTGCCTCTCTTCGTCACACTTTACCAGAATCAGATGAAGCTCAAGCAGCAATCCAGAAATGGTACATCTTTTTGAACAGTAATATCGGAATCCATTATTCACTAGAGGCATTCAAGGGCCTAGGTGAAATGTATGTCGAAGATGAGCGATTCACGGAAAGTATCGACCAATTCGGTGAAGGACTGGCACAATTCATGAGGGATGCTATGGCTTACTACGCTGACAATAATAAAAAGTGAATGAACGAAAAAGGGTTGTCCTTTGTATAGGAGGCCCTTTAGCGGAGGTTATTTAAAAAGTTATTCAGGATAAAGAGAATATACGAATTTTTGCGGAAATAATACATCACGCCAAATAAAATAAACGCATGACACGAAAAAATGTCATGCGTTTTTGCAATTCAATTTAGACGCAAACAGCTCAAAAGCTGTTGCACCTACAATGGTCAGTACTCCGATGATGGATACTAAACCTGATTGGAGAAAAGTGGCGTATTTAAGTCATCAACCTATTAACTCGCCTGTAATGCCTAAAGATGTTGTAGAAACTGTTATTTTTTTATTATGCTTTTTAAATGGTTGTTTGCTCTGCATACTTTTTAAAATTATCTAGAATTGCCTGCCATCCTTGTTGTTGTAACTCAATTGAATTTGTAGTTTCAGCATCAAAGATTTCAATTACTTCGGTTTCGTTATCTTGACCTTTAAAAGTAATTTTAACTTTTCTTCCATCACCCATTGTATAAGCAATAACCTCATGTAATATCACTTCATCATAAATTCCACCAAAATCGAAACCAAAACTGCCATCTTTGGCTTCCATTCTTGAAAGGAATTTCCCACCTGCTCTCAAATCATTCTCAGCAACTGGTGTGTGCCACTCATCTGAAGCATTGTTCCATTTCTTTATATGAGTTGGCTCTGTCCAATATTCCCATACCTTTTCTACTGGTACGTGAACTGTTGTTTCTACTGTAATTTTTTTAGTTGTTTCCATTACATTTACCGCCTCTCTTAATACGAATATTTTTTAAGAAAGTTGTACAATAGGTGTCTGACTATATTGTAGAGTATTTTGAATATTTACGCTACTTCTTCCTTAGTTCCTTTTATCGCCCTCGTAATCCGTTAAATTAATATAGAAACTCAATGAAGCAGGAAACTTAAATCTATTGTTATAAAGAAATTGTGATGAAAAAAGGAATCATTTTGCCAGTTGGACAGTGGTTATAAATTGAACGTGTGGAAGGATAAAAACTTGAAGGGATACCTACTGGTTTAGTTGCCGATGGTATCCTTTTTAGGGCGATATAACTGAAGATCACATTCTACAAATAAAGAAAGATGAAACTTTTAAAGGATAGTTAACGTAAAATCTAAATAGAAGATTATATTTGAAATATGAATCGAGGTGTATCATGAGGGAAACAACAATTTACAAAAGTACAGAAGGAAAAAGAAAAATTGATCAGTACTATGAAAATTATATAAAGACTTTTACATACGATATTGAAAGATTTTATATTGATACAAGTTTCGGGAAAACTCATATGCTTGTTGCGGGTCCGACTGAAAGTAAACCTTTGTTTATACTTCAAGGAGGAAATTGTATTAATCCGATGACACTGTCATGGTTTTTACCTCTTATGGATAAGTATAGAATCTACGCACCAGATACTATCGGTCACCCTGGATACAGTGAACAAAAAAGGATTTCAGCAAAGGACAATAGTTTTGCTCAATGGATAACAGAGCAAATGAATTATTTTAATATTGAAAAATGTGCATTTATCGGTCCATCTTATGGTGCTGGAATTATTCTTAGATTAGCTACATTTATGCCAGATAAGATTGATTGTTCAATTTTAGTCTCTCCAGCAGGAATACAGTTGGGATCTAAGTTTAAAATGATTAAGCATATTTTACTTCCATTAATCCTATTTAATTTCACTTCTTCTGAAAAATATCTCAATAATATTACTAACATTATGTCTTCTAATAGCATGAAAGAAATTGATAAACGCATGATTGGAGATATTTTCAAATATATTAAACTTGAACAAGAAATGCCTAAATTAACAAAAAAGGAGGAATTAATGCAGTATAACTCTCCAACCTTGATTATTACAGGAGAAAAAGACATCTTTTTTCCAGCCTATCGGTTAAACAAAGTAGCAAAAGAAATCATATCAAATTTAATAGACGTCAAAACAATTGATATGGGACATTTTCCTTCAGAAGAACATTTAATAGAAATTAACAATGAAATTAGGGGATTCTTAAATACACACTACTGATAAGGGAAAAATAGCCTGCAGAAAATCCCCTACAGGCTCGATATCCAAAATTTATTTCTTCATCTCTTGATAAGACGAACTGAATTCTTCAATTATTTCATCTCCACCTTGTTCTTTCCACTCTTCTACTGCAGCTTGGAATCCCTTTTTATCTAGGTCTCCAATAATATATTTGTATGTTGCGTCATCAATGATTTTTTGTAATGAAACGCTTTTTTCTAAAAAGGTTGGTGAGTCAAGCCCAATTGTCGGATCTTTGATTAAATATTGCTCGTTATCTGTAAATAATTCTTCTGCCTTGTTTTGTGGTTCATATGTGAAATAACCTTTCAATCTACCATTGGATTCTTCCTCGGCGATCTCTAATGTTTGTATTGGTAATACTTCTCGATCAAATAAAGATTGATCTTTTATTTCAGCCATTCCATCCTTAATTGTGTAATGTTCATCTTCGATACCCCAATAAATTAAATTTGCACCTTCAGGAGTCATCAGGTAATCATAGAAAGCTAGAATTCTCTTTAACTCTTCTTCTGATTCAACTGATGATTTAGGGAATAATATAGCATTTCCATATCCCGGTAAAGACCAGACTGTGAATTTACCATCGGGACCTGCAACTTTGTTGTGTACATCTAACTCAACATCTGGGTTAATGGCAGCTGCATCGGTGTATAGAGATTGTACATCTCCCATAGACCCAACATAAACGCCTGCTGTCCCGTTTTTGATCATCGCTTGCTGATCGGTTTTACTTGTTACTGGGAAATCTTTGTTTATATAGCCTTTTTCATGTAGATCTCTAAAAAAGTCTAATGTCTCCATATATTCAGGGAACATAAATTCTGGTTCGATTTTATCGTTCTTCACGCCAAAGTTGTTAGGCGTATGGAACCAAGACGCAACTGTTTTAAAAGCTCCGAATATTAATTCATTTCGGTCCGTTAAGCCTATGGTATCATCTTTTCCATTTCCATCGGGGTCGTCCTCGGTAAATGCTCTTACCATTTCATAAAACTCATCTGTATTGGTTGGAGCAGAAAGTCCAAGTTTTTCCGCCCAATCTTTTCGATAGATCATACCTTGACGAGACGCTGGCTTTCCTTCATAGATCATATAAATTTTTCCATCAACCTTCGTGTTTTCAACTACTTCTTTCTTCATTTTACTTAAATTTTCAAACTCATCTAAATAAGGACCTATTTCCCAAAATTGTCCATCACGGATTGCCTCTTTGTATTGTGTTAACATATCTAAGTCTAAAACAACGGAGTCAGGAAATGATCCTGTAGCGAATAAGGTATTCACTTTTTCTGGATAAGTAGTAGCAGGTACAAATTGAATATCTAATTCCATGTTCGTTTCTTTTGCTATGATGTCTAACACCTTTTTATCAGGAACCTCTGGAGTATGTAGTTTAACCATGGCTGAAAATTCAGATGGTTCTTTAGAACCTTCGTTTGAAGCGCTTTCATTACTGCACGCTGTTAAAGAACCAATACTTAAAGAAAGTGCAAAAATGACAGAAAAAACCTTCCCTGATTTGTTCATTTTATTAAACCCCCATTGTCGTGATATTTGATATTTGATATATCAACACTTTTTATATTAAACGACGATCATTAATAAGTAAACATTTTTTTGGATTTTTTAAATTAATCTGATAATTAATGTCAACTAGAAGTCTATTAATAAAGAGTAGCGTAATATATTTATATACACACAAGGTTATTCTAGCTGTCTAAATTTGCTTAGATGAAATGCTTCTTGTTGACAACGCTTTCAACTTACTTTTAAATATAAGGAAATATTGATTATTTTTTCATTTTTTGTAAAAAATGGTTTTTTACCATTTTAGAAGAAAGCTAGGAGGGGAAGTAAGATGGATTATGAATTAGTAGGAAAGTTGAAAACGCAATATATGAATGGGTGTGGTAAATGGTATTCGTCAAGATGGCACTACATAGAAGGTTGTATCCTTAAGGCATACTTAGATAGCTATCAATACACAGGTAATGAGGATGATTATCTTTTTGTAAAGAACTTTATTGACAAACTCTTTAATGAGAATGGAGAAATTGATGCGATTAAGATCCAGTATTACAATATTGACCAAATTCGAATGACATCTATTTTATTTACGCTTTTCAAGAAGGAAGGAGATCTAAAATATAAAAGAATACTAGATTTAATTTATAACCAATTAGAAACCTATCCAAGAACAGATAGCGGGAGTTTTTGGCATAAAACAAATTATGAAAATCAAGTTTGGTTGGATGGTCTTTATATGGGGCAACCATTTTATGTTCAATATATAAAGGAATTTCAAGAGGAAAAGGATTACTCAGATACGCTACAGCAATTTAGAAATGTACGTAAGTTTCTATTTGATGAGAAAACTCAACTCTATGTCCATGCATATGATGAAAGTCGCGAGATGTTTTGGTGTGATAAGAAAACGGGTCGTTCACCACATGTATGGGGCCGTGCAGTAGGTTGGTATGTGATGGCATTAGTTGATATTATTGAAATTTTAGAAGGTGAGGAAGGATTTAGCGAGGAATTAAAAAGCCTTTTAGAAGAAACTGTAGATGGGATGCTGCAATATCAGCATGAAAATGGTATGTGGTATCAAGTTGTTGATTACATCGGTGAAGAAGGAAACTACTTGGAAACAAGCGGAACATCAATGCTGTCTTATGCCATCTTAAAAGGAGTCCGTCTTGGCTATTTGCCCAAAACCTATAAAAATAACGGTGTAGCCGCATTTGAAGGTACAGTAAAGAAGTATATTCGTGAGGAAAATGGTGAAGTATTGCTTGGTGGTATATGCAGAAGTGCTGGTTTGGGGACAAATCCAGATACAGGGATCGTTCGTGATGGTAGTTATGAATATTATGTATATCGTGAAAAAGTCGTAGAAAACAACGGACATGGAGTAGCTCCTTTGTTAATGGCTTATAATGAGATGCTAATGCTTAAATAGATAGTCGTATGTTTTAGATTAATAAACAAAAATTACAATGAAGTATAACCCTGAATCCTTTATCTGATAATTCGGTATTTACAGGAAAAAACGCTTATGCTAAAATATGATATATCAGATATCAGTACTACAGGAAACATAAAATGGAGGAGTTTTATGAGTGAACAATCCATAAATAGGGACTTATTTTCAATGAAAACTGAACAAGTAAAATCACTTAGAGATATTGTCATTGAATCCCTTCGAGAAGCAATAGTAACTGGTCGATTTAAGCCTGGAGAACATTTAAAAGAACGGGAGCTCTCAGAAATAATGGGAGTGAGTACTACCCCTATAAAAGAGGCATTTCGAATGCTTGGTTATGAAGGGTTAGTTGTAACTATCCCAAGAAAAGGTACATATGTTTCCGATTTAGCGGAAACTAGTATTCAGGAGGTGCAAATGCTAAGGGCTGCAGTTGAAGGAGTTTGTGCAAAACTTGCTGCAATGAAATTAACGGAAAAAACCGAATTAGCATTGAAACATCAAATTGAAAAAATGGAATTTCTTTTAAATAATAATGAAGTTGATCAATTGATAGAAGAAAACACAAAGTTTCACCGTTTGATTAATGAGGTAGCTGGTAATCCGATGATGTTGCAAATTACAGATAATATTTCGAGTTTTGACAAAGCCTTTCGGAAAAGAGCCTTAAAAGAAGAAAGCGAGTTACGAGCTGGTTTCTCCGAACATAAAGAAATATATGAAGCAATTATTTCAAAAGATCCAGAGCTTTCTGAACAGGTAATGAAACAGCATATTTTAAGAACGGCCCAAGATGTTTTAAATGGATCGAAAGAAAAGTAGATCATCCTTAAAGTACTTGTTCTGTATGGGAAAAAGCAGCGATATTGCTTCTATAGAAGATGCCCCTTCTGAACAAGTACTTTATTTTACTAGTGTTGTTATTTTTGAAAGCGCTAACTAATTGAGTTAGTACTCTTAATGAAAAATATAAGCTATGAAAGTCTTAGATCCAAAGAGATCTTTGTGCTTAGCAAAAAGGAGGAAACGATGTATTACGCTGAATTTAGGAAAAAATTCGAAACGATATCGGGAATTACAATTACACCATTTAAAAAAGATACGAAAGAAATAGATTGGAATGGAGTGCAAGAGAATGTTGAGTTTCTCATCAACAAAGGTGTAAAAGTCATAGTACCTTGTGGGAACACAAGCGAATTCTATTCATTAACAATTGATGAAGCAAAAGAAGAGATTAAAAGAGTTGTAGAATATGTGAATGGGCGTGCAATAGTTGTAGCAGGAATCGGCTACTCAGTTGATACAGCCATTGAAATGGGTAATTACGCCAAAATGGTAGGCGCTGATAGTATCATGATTCATATGCCTATTCACCCTTATATTACAGATGAAGGTGCTTTCGATTACTTTGAAACGATTATTGAAGCAGTTGATTTACCTTCCGTCATTTATTTCAAAGATCCTAATTTAAGTGATGATATCCTTTTCAAACTAGCCCCCTTAGAAAAACTTGTAGCTGTTAAATATGCTATTAATGACCTTCCTAGATTTGCAAACACAGTTCAATCAGTACCTAAAGAACTTAATATTGCCTGGATATGTGGGACGGCAGAGAAATGGGCACCATTTTTCTATCACGCAGGGGCAATTGGGTTTACTTCAGGACTAGTAAATTTATATCCTGAAAAATCATTTGAAATGCTTGAAGCACTGCAGTCAAAAAATGAAGCTGTACTATGGAAAGTATGGAGAGAGGTTGTCCCTTTTGAAAATTTGCGAGCTAAATATAATAACGGTAATAATGTTGTCGTTATAAAGGAAGCTATGGAGCATATTGGATTAAACGCTGGGATTACAAGACAACCAGTTGCAGAGCTTAAGGAAAATGATCGTCAAGAATTACGAAATCTTATTCATTCCTGGGGATTTACTCCACATTCAGTCAAGTAAAGATCCAATTAGAAGGGGAAATGATAGCAAATGAGAAAATTATATGCGAATTTCATTAATGGAAATTGGTGTCAATCTAGTAATGACGAAACACTAGAAAGTAAAAATCCTGCAAATACTTCTGAAATTGTAGGATTATTCCCTAGCTCTACCTCAATGGATGTCGACCGTGCTGTCCAATCAGCAAAACATGCTTTTTCATCTTGGAGAAATCTCTCAGCTCTAGAGAGAGGCAACTTTCTTCATAAAACAGCTGATATTTTAGCTGATAAATTGGAAGACATTGCTTATACAGCAACGATGGAAATGGGTAAAACCTTAGCAGAAACAAGAGGTGAGGTTGCTAGGGCGGTTCAAATCTTAAGATATTATGCACAAGAAGGATATCGCAAAATTGGAGATAATATTCCATCTGGTGACAGTCAAAGCCTATTATTTACAACAAGAGTACCCGTAGGCGTAGTTGGAATTATTTCTCCGTGGAATTTTCCAATTGCAATACCGGTTTGGAAAATTGCGCCAGCACTAGTGTATGGAAATACAGTCATATTAAAGCCTGCGTCTGAAACGTCTATCACAGCGATTAAAATAATCGAGGCATTTGCAGAAGCTGAGTTTCCAACTGGTGTTGTTAATATTGTAACAGGTAAAGGTTCTGTCGTAGGTGGAAATTTAATTAATAATTCGGATGTAAATGCAATCAGTTTTACTGGTTCAAATGAAATTGGCAAAGCAGTGGCTATGGGATGCATAGAGCGAGGGGCTAAATATCAGTTGGAAATGGGTGGAAAAAACCCAGCAATTATACTAGATGATGCAGACTTGGATCTTGCAGCAGAACTGACCGTGAATGGGGCAATGAAACATACCGGACAAAAATGTACTGCAACTAGTAGAGCATATATACATGAATCCATTTATGAAGAATTTAAAGCGAAGGTACTTGAGAGAGTAGCCGCAATAAAAATTGGCCCTGGTTTAGATGAATCGACTTATATGGGACCTGTAGCTTCTAAGGCTCAGCTTGAGAATGTCTTACATTATATTGAGGAAGGGAAAAAATCAGGAGCAACATTGCTTACTGGTGGTAAAGTTCCAATAGGAGATGAATTCAAAGATGGATACTATGTAGAACCTACCGTGTTTGAGAATGTGGATAACAAAAATGCCATTGCCCAAGAGGAAATTTTTGGCCCTGTTTTATGCTTATTTAAAGTTACTAGTTTAAAAGATGCATTAAGACAAGCAAATGACAATAAGTTTGGTCTATCTGCATCCTTATTTACAAGAGATTTAGCTAAATCATTTACGTATATTAATGAAATAGAAGCAGGATTAATCAAAGTAAACGGTGAAAGTGCAGGAGTTGAATTACAGGCACCGTTTGGCGGAATGAAAGCATCAAGCTCACATTCAAGAGAACAAGGTGAGGCGGCAAAGGAATTTTTCACATCAATTAAAACAGTCACAATCACCCCAGTTCCGTAAAATGCAATAACAATATGCTACTAGAATCTACATAACAATCATATTTTGCATGAAAAATAAGTCTCTTTTCTAAAAGATTGTTGTTTTTGAACAAAACTGATTAGGTTGATTGGAACGGATATGCGAGACTCCTGTGGGAGTAGCGGGACAGATGAGACCCCGCAGGCGCTTTGCGCTGAGGAGGCTCATCGCCCGCCCCACGGAAAGCTAGCATCCTGGAGTGCCAATCAATCAACCCAATACTATTTTCAAAGCAACAAAGTTTGCGAAAAAAGCCAAAAATAAAATTGTAAGGATGATGGTAATTGAAGATCACAGATATTAAATTAACGGTAGTTGGTGTTCCGCGTCATACTGGTTTTATAAATAAACATATCATCGTGAAGATTTATTCAGATGAGGGAGTAATTGGGATCGGGGAAATGTCAGATTTTTCTCATCTACCGCGCTATGCACCAGATGTTGAGGATTTAACGAAAGTAATCAAGTCAGTTCTCGTTGGTGAAAATCCATTTGATATTATGAAGCTAAACAAAGAGCTCGTCGGAAATTTCCCTGAAGCTATGTACTATTATGAAAAAGGTAGTTTTATTCGTAATGGAATCGATGCTGCACTTTATGACCTTTGTGCAAAATACTTAGGAATTTCAGTTGCGGATATGTTAGGTGGTAGAGTAAGAGACAAAATAAAGGTCTGCTATCCAATTTTTAGAATGAGGTTTATGGATGAAGTAGAGGAGAATATTGAAGTTGTTCGTAAGCGTTTAAATCAAGGTTTTGATGTGTTTAGATTATATGTTGGGAAAAACATAGATGCAGATGAGGCATTTTTAGATGCTGTACAACGTGAATTTGGTCAGAAAGTAAAAATAAAGTCATTAGATTTTAGTCACTTACATGATTGGAAAACGACTCTACAAGCAGTTAAAAGATTAACCAAGTATGATTTAGGATTGGAAATGATCGAAAGTCCTGCACTTGCAAATGATCATGAAGGCCTTAATCATATTCGAATGAGAACAGATTATCCAATTAGTGAACATGTGTGGAGTACTAGACAGCAATACGAAATGATTAAGCATGATTCAGTTGATATCTTTAATATATCTCCAGTGTTTATCGGTGGCTTAACCGCAGCGAAAAGGGCAGCCGCAGTAGCAGAAGTTGCTGCAAAAGGTGTTATTCTAGGAACCACACAGGAATTATCAATTGGAACAGCTGCAATGGCCCATTTAGGAGCAGCACTTACAAATTTAACTTATACTTCTGATCCAACAGGTCCAGAGTTATATATAGGAGACGTAGTTAAAAATAGAGTACACTATAAAGATGGTTATCTCCATTTGCCAGATCGAGGAATAACAGGTTTAGGTATTGAATTGGATGAAGAATTGATAGAAAAATACCAAGTAAAAGATTTGAGCTGGGGAGAAGTCTCTGTCCATCAATTACAAGACCGAACAGCGCAAACGAAAGTCTAAGAAGCGTATGAGTAATGAAATAAAAGTAATTATATAGAAGAGAAATAAAGTCCGCATATTAAAAAGTATCTGTGAAGTATGAGTGCAGATGCTTTTTTTGAGGGGATTTTTTCATATTGATTAGGAACTCCCGATAATCTTTTTATCTATTTTTATAGGTATCAACTCGCTTACTTTTTGTTAGTTTTCCATTTGAAATGGTTAAAAACCAATCGTCAGGCGATATATACGAATGCCTAAATTGCAACCATAAACCGATAATCATTGTATTAGTTTCTAAGATTTGACCAGCTAGAAACCTAGTGTTTTCAAGGGAATATGAGGAAGTGATTATTTACGAAATGATTTTGGTGAAGTAGTCTGTAAATGTGATTCACGAAAAAACAATTAGATAATGGAGGATAGGAAAATGACCAGATCAAGAAAGAATGTTAGTACTACTCTTACACTACGGATAACCACACTTGTCACTCAGTTAAATGAAAGCGCTTAAAAGTACCTCGGACTCTCCAACACATATTAAAAAGAAAAATTGAAGGTTTTCCAAGTGAAGTGAATTGGCAGGGTAGTACCCTTCATACATTCTATTCTAGAAAGGATGATGGCAATGAATAGTGAGGTAGCTGTAAACAAAGATCCTATCGTTTTGAAAGAAGCTCGGCGGAAAGAACTTATGGGGAAAATTAAGAAGAATAAATGGATCTACTTAATGCTTTTACCAGGTATCTTGTATTTCATCATTTATAAGTACATCCCTATGTATGGTTTGATCATTGCATTTCAAGATTATAAACCATACTTAGGAATCTCCGGCAGTGAATGGGTAGGGTTGGAACATTTTGAAAGGTTATTTACAGATCCTGATTTTTGGATGATCTTTGGAAACACGCTTATGTTATTTGCGTTAAATTTAATCCTCTTCTTTCCAATTCCAATCATTTTAGCACTCATGCTTAATGAAGTAAGGTATATGGCATTTAAACGAACAGTTCAAACATTGATTTATATACCGCATTTTATGTCTTGGGTCATCATTGTTTCAATTGGCTATGTCATGCTGACACTAGATGGTGGAGTCATTAATGGATTATTGACTGCTATAGGTTTGGAAAAAATTAATTTCCTTTTGAATCCCGACTGGTTCCGTCCTATTTATATCACCCAGGTAATTTGGCGTGAAGCAGGATGGGGTACGATTATTTATCTTGCTGCAATGGCAGCGATTAATCCCCAATTATATGAAGCTGCAAGAATGGATGGGGCTAGTCGACTCCAGCAAATGTGGCATATTACACTACCAGCCATTAAGGGTGTTATTATCATTTTAGTTATTTTGAAGATTGGTGATGTTCTTGAACTTGGATTTGAACATGTCTTCCTGTTATTAAACGCAGCAAACCGAGAGGTAGCAGAAATCTTTGATACGTATGTATATACTGCAGGATTAAAGCAAGGCCAATTTAGCTACAGTACAGCTGTTGGTTTCTTTAAAGGTATTGTTGGTCTGATTCTTGTTATCTTTGCTAACTGGTTAGCTAAGAAAAGTGGAGAAGAAGGAATTTATTAATTATATAGGGGGGAAATTAGAATGGTTGAAGACAAGTCTTTAGGGAGCCGTATATTTACGATTACGAATATCCTGCTACTATCCATTATTGCATTGGTGACTGTACTGCCGTTTATCCACGTGATAGCAAGTTCTTTTACGACAAGCGCTGAATTAGCAGAGAAGCAATTTGTTCTTTTTCCAACTGAATGGAGCCTTGCAGCCTATAAATATATCTTTTCAACAGATACAATTTTCCGATCACTGTTAGTATCAATTGTTGTCACAGCAGGCGGAACTTTGTGGAGTATGTTTCTTTCTGTCTTAACAGCCTATGGTCTTTCCAGAAAAGATTTAGTTGGTCGGAGGTTTATCATGTTTTTCTTCGTCTTCACTATGCTGTTCAATGGTGGGATGATACCGACTTTCTTAGCGGTAAAATATACAGGATTGCTCGATTCTTTACTAGCATTAATTATCCCAGTTTCAATCAATGTATTTAATATGATTATCTTAAAAAGCTTTTTTCAAGGGTTGCCTGACTCATTAGAAGATGCAGCAAAGATTGATGGTTGCAGTGACTTTGGAATTTTATTTCGAATCATTATTCCTTGCTCAATGCCGGCAATTGCGACCATTTCCTTGTTTTATGCAGTAACGTATTGGAACACATATATGCATGCCATTTTGTATATTAATAATGCCGATCTATGGCCTGTCCAGGTGCTTTTGCGACAAATTGTTGTGTTGGCAAGTGGACTAAACTATGACGGAGCAGAGTTTACAGATGCTCCTCCACCAGAATTGACAGTTAAAATGGCTGTAATTGTAGTAGCTACACTACCGATATTATTGGTTTATCCTTTCCTACAAAAGCATTTTACGAAAGGTGCCTTGCTAGGATCCATTAAAGAGTAAGTGATTAACATGTAACATTAACAATAGGAGCGATCTCAAATCGAGAGAGCTCCTATTGTTTCCTTACTGAAAGCTATTTATTTTGCTTTCTTTAGCTCACGATATTTTCCTGGTGTCGTTCCCTCATTTTTACGGAACGAACGAATAAAGTTTTGTGAGTTATTATATTTAAGCTTTTCGGAAATCTCTTTTACAGACATATTTGTTTCCAATAACCATTTCTTCGCCATATTTATACGATACAACGATAAGTAGTCACTGAACGATATATTTGTCTCTTTGCTAAAGATGGTGCTTAAATAATTCGTATTGTAGTGAAGCCTTGCTGCAATTGACTCTAGTGTGATATCTGTATCAAATTCCTGTTGAACAATATGGATAATCTTATCAGATAGGTTTTTATATTGAGACTCTGTTCGTTCTTCTATTTTATTTATTAAAGGATAAATAATGATGTCCCTAAACCAATATTGGATTTCTGTTAATGTTTTTAATTCATACAAATGATCAAAAAGCGATTTCTTATTATCAAATTCAAAAATTTCGATACCTAATGTTTGCATTAATTCTATTAGATCATTTAGTAGACGAACAATGGAAATTTGATAATGAGTATGATTTAATTCTTTTTCCACGATTTTTGATAAGAGAGTATGTAGAAGTTCATCAATTTTTGGTTTATCACAGACTTTAATGGCATCAAATAATTCATGTTCAATTTGTTTTGGAAAGAAAGTATGAAATGTTTTACTTCTTTGTAAATTATCAAAAAAGATAATCGATTCTTTACCGAATTTTATCGTGTATTTCAGTGCTTCACTGCCTTCTTTGTACGCGTGAATTGTAGAAGTTAAATTGGTAAAAGGTAAACTTATTCCAATGCTGACAGGGATATTCAACTCTTCTTTAACTTTTGTTTGAATCGTTTGAGCGGTGGAGGTGATAAACTGGGTGTATTCCCAGTCAGAATCATGGTCGCTTAAAAAGATGGTAACCTGGTAATAATTCATGACAATCGGCATCATTCTTATGTCGCTTGGAAAAAGATCCTCAATCATTGTATTAATGGCAAATAGTAATAAATCCTCTTCCTTCCTGTTATAGCCTGTCCCTTCAAACGAATCAATTTGGAGCGTAAATACACAAAGTCTCCTCCAGTGCTGATTAAAGCCAAAGGAAGCTAGCTTTGTTTGTAACTCATCTGTACTTATCTTTCCTTGTAAAAGCTTAACCATAAAAAACTGCTTTAATTGTGTCACCTGACCTTGTACCTTTTGTTCTAGCTGAACATTTTGGTCTAACATATGTTGAATTTGATGCTCAATTAAATCAAATTCATTTCGGTGCTCGAGCTCGGGTTTATGATGAAATTTACTTGAAATAAAAGATTGAAGCTGATGAATTGGTCGATATATTCGGTTTGAACCTATGAAAGAAATAATCAAAGACAGAATAAGCAATAATGTACAAATGAAGAAGGTAAACCAACCGATGGAACTCGATTGTTTGTTCAAGTCTTTTATTTTTATTAACGATAGATAGGTCCAACCATTATAATCTGATTTTCGAAATGTAACTTTGTAATCGGTTTCATTAATATCCATATTAAATTGTCCTGATTGCTGCTTAATCTCCTGTAAATTTTGAATCAATTTATGGTTGGAATAGTTTTTCCCGATATTTTTATTTGTACTATGGCCAACGACCTCGAATTTTTCATTTAATATGACCGTCTCTTCCAGGTCAAGATTTTGTGATGTAATGCTTGAAAATTCACATATAGGTATGGTTGCCACAGCAACTCCAGTTTTCCTTACACTATTAATAGGTAATTGTTTAACGAGATTCATATAATGCATACAGGAATTGTTTGCATCTTGATTAAATAATAGTTCGTTTTTCTTTTCCAAAACCCACATCGATTTCGTTGGTAAAGAGAGGTAGTTACGATTAATCTCCGTTGCTTGTTCATTATTGAGTCTACGAAGGCCACTGTTGTTTATGATCCAATTTCCATGAAAACTGACTAATAACACATCTTTCAATCCAGTATCATAGGTTTGAAGATGGCTTAATTCTTCTCTCACCTGATTATATAACTGGAATTGATCTGGAGTTAATGGTTGTCTTAAAGTTTCCGTAAGTTGGGATGAAGAAACTAAATTAGTAAATGAATGATCAACGGTTCTCATAACTTGTTCAATATTGGTTTGAACTTGGTAAATACTATGTTGTTTTTCTTTCGCTACATTCGATTGAATAACCTCTGAAGATTTTAAATAAGAAAATAATCCAACAATAATAACAGGAACAGTCGTTAAAATGATGATAAAGGTCATTAATCGAAAATAGTAGTTTGTTGAATTTTTCTTCATAAGAACCCCCTTACATATCTTTTTTGAAAATTTGCATTATAGTAATTTAATTATATCTTAAAACACGACAATATGGGTATAATCATTATCTTATGTCACATTCAGTATCTCAGTTTTTTTATGTCTGACCACCTATTAATATGCGAAACAATTAACTTAGCTGTGGATATGATTATAGATGTCATATCAATTATCAGGTACGTTAGAGTCAAGAACTTGGATAAGGGGGAGAGGATCGTAAATTTCAATAAAATGGTATCGCTTACAAGCACTAGACACATTTTGATTCGAAATGTATTTCTTATTTCTATTTCTTTACTCATCATATTGCTTATGACTGGCTGTCAGCAAAAAAACGATGATTTTCAGCTATTCATTTTTAAAAACTTACAGGAAGAAACAAAAAAACAAATACGAACAATCATTAACGACAATTCAAGAAGAGATCAACCTATTGATATTGAGTTTCATAATCCAATGCCTGAAAAATTGATTGTAGAGTTTGTGGACCACTCAGGAGATCTCATACTGATGGAAAAGGAGTTATTGTCATCCATTTTCGATCCGGTTGGTTTACATGCTTTGGATGAAATCAAAATTACAAATGATAAAAACGATCTAAAAGAATATCAGTTGAAAGATGAAGAAGGAAATATTCATCTTTATGCGTTACCTATACCACTAGAGTCACCCTTATTAAAGGAGCTTAATTACAATGACTCTGCTGAAATGGTAGGGATTATTCCAAAGTACACAAACTATCAGGATGAAGCTTATAGCATTCTATCTGAATTGGTCAATACAAATAATTAAGAGGTGATATGAATTGAAGAAGTATGCGATATGTGGATTAAGTAATAGAGCAATGAAAATGTTTATTAAACCTTTATTAAACGAGTTCTCTTCGACCAACGAAATTGTTGCACTACTTGATTTTGATGATTATAGAATTACCGCTTGTAAGAAAGAGTATCCACAATTAATCAATGTTCCTACATATGGACCTGAGCAATTTCAACAAATGATTGAAGAAACAAGAGCGGATACATTAATTGTAGCAAGTAGAGATGATACACATGTAGATTATATACTGAATGGACTTGCTCACGACTTGGATGTAATTACAGAAAAACCTATGGTTACAAATGTTGAAGATGTAAAAAAAGTGCTAAAAGCAGAGGCGAACAGCAAAGGAAAAGTGACTGTTACATTCAATTATCGTTATAGTCCATTTCATAGAAAAATCAAAGAATTACTACTAGAAGGAAAGATTGGAAGAATTACATCTGTCGATTTAAATTGGTATATTGACACCTATCATGGGGCGAGCTATTTCAAACGTTGGAATCGGATGCGGAAGTATTCCGGTGGACTATCAATACATAAATCAACGCATCATTTTGACTTAGTCAATTGGTGGCTAGATCAAAGCCCAGTTGAAGTATTTGCATTTGGTGCTCTAAATTATTATGGACCAGAAGGTGAACACAATCCCGAAATTGGAGATAATCGCTATTGTGGTACATGTCATGTAAAACATAAATGTGATTATTTTATGAGATGGAGTACGCGAAGCGAGACGGCAAATGTTGAAGATGATCATTATACGATGAAAGATATGAGTGCTAGTAATTATACAGGCTATCGTCCTGATGCTTGTATTTTTGATTCGGAGATTGACATCGAAGACACATATGCTGCAACTGTAAATTATGACAAAGGAGCGCTGTTAAGCTACTCGATTAATTTTTCTTCACCGTATGAAGGCTATCGCCTAGCTATTAATGGTACAAAGGGAAGAATTGAAACAACGGAATTCCATGCACCAAGTAGAGTGCCATTTCCAGTACCTGAACAAACAATTGAATATTATCCGTTATTTGGATCGAAAGAAGTTATTCATGTTGTTCAAACACCAGGAGGACATGGTGGAGGAGACCCGATTCTCTTAGAAGATATTTTCTTAGGTCCTGATCCAAGAAGGTCCTATGAAATAATGGCTGGAACTGTTGCAGGAGCATATTCTATCGCTATTGGTGAAGCCGTATGGAGATCGGTAAAGGAAAAGGCACCAATCAACATCCAAAGTATGTTAAATGTTGAAAATAAGATTAATAGTTAGTTTCTGTATTAATCCTGATCTAAGGAGGCTGCAAATATGAGATTAGGTGGGCTATCAGGTGGATTTTTTAAAATAAGTGAATGGATATCAAGGCTTGCATATGTAAACTTCCTTTGGCTTGTTTTTACATTGGCAGGGATTGTATTCTTAGGATTTATGCCAGCAACTGTTGCGCTTTTTACAATTATCCGTAAATGGGTATTAAAACAAACCGAAGTTCCTGTATTTTCGACATTTTGGAAAACCTATCGTAAAGAATTTATAAAATCAAATATACTTGGAGCGATCTTAGTTATTTTTGGCTATAGTTTATATGTTGATCTAACATTAATCCCAACCGAAGGCATATTTTACACAATACTAAGATTTTGCGTTTTAGTCATCAGCTTCTTGTTTCTCATTGTCTTACTTTATATTTTCCCTATTTATGTTCATTATGATTGGAAAATAAGCAAATACTTAAAAAATGCATTTATTTTAGGTGCCTCATATCCACACCTTACTTTTGGAATGATCTTTTGTTTGTTTTTGCTATATGTCCTATTAACAATTGTGCCTGGGTTTATACCATTTTTTAGTGTTAGTTTATTAGCCTATCTCGTCATGTGGATTGCGAATCAAGTATTTATAAAAGCAGAGAGTTTAGTAGTAAACAAAGATGCTTATTCAAGCCAGTCATCTACTCAACAAGATTTGGCATGAAGAAAATAGATTTCTTTCTAATAGGGGTACAACCAACAAACGTTAAAACAAAAGGCTGTAGAGATTTTACAGAAATCACCTACAGCCTTTTTTGTAATATTAGAAATTATCTCTTATGGTTGAAAGAATAAAAAACGAAGGCTTTCGCCTTAGGGCTTGGTGAAAGCCTTCGTTTTTCTAATTAAACAGTCGTGCTTAATTTTAATATATTCTATTTTACATAGTTACAAAGCTTACCAATCTGTTCTACTTCAACAACTATCGATAAAATGTTCAATTTTTTTAATCCATAGCTGTATCGATTAGCGAGTTTCAAAGTTGCCGTACATATTTATGTCGAAATTTGGTTTCTAATAACCTTTGGATTTGAAAGCGTTTTCAATTATAATGATTATGGGTTGGATGGCACGCGTGGCTGTCAAAGTATTTGGCGTAGGTGGGGCCGATACTAGGAACGAGGTCTGGAAGTTTAAGGAGATTTACTTTGTTCCATTAGGAAGTTTAGATGTATAAAAGAATGATAGATTGAAAATCATAAAGATATGGATGTAAATATAGGAGGTAACAGGATTTAAAATTGAGAGAAAGAACAAATTAACATTAACTGATTTTGTATAAAAAGATCGATTTGAAATTGATTCTTACCTTACATAATGTTTTGCTAATCTTGTAATACTGTTTCAAAAATGAGTGGAAATAATAATAAGTATGAAAATAGGCTAAGCGACTTCATTAATTAGAATAATGAGGTCGCTTTTTGTCGTTGTAAAAAAAAGTGTTAACGCTTACATTTTTGCAAATTGAAGTTGCAAAAAGATGTACTAAACTATTTAAATATTACAATTTATAATCAAATTATGAAAGGAGTTACTATCATGAAAGAACGAACTCAACGAGTACTAACAAGATTTTTGACAGTAAATACCTTTTTGACTTGTGAGGATTTAAGTAAAGAGTTCAATATTAGTGAGCGTACTTTCCGAAATGAATTGGTCCTAATTAATAAATACCTAGAAGAAAATAACTATCCGTCGATTACGACGACAAGAGGAAAAGGGTTGAAATTAGAGCTGTCAGAGATGGATCGAGAAAAGCTCCTGTCTAAAATTGGGGATGACAGAGAAACAGATTATTATAGGCCCAATGAACGGTTTCTTGCCTTACTTTTAGATATTGCCGATACTACAAAAACGACATTGCTTTTTGAAATGGAAGAAAAACTGCAGGTATCGAAAAGTACATTAGATGAGGATATGAGAAAACTACGTCAGTTTTTAAAGGAGTATGGTATTTCTGTAGTGAGTTTAACGAAGCAAGGTATTGTATTAAAAGGTGATGAACGATCAATACGCACTATGTTGTACGACGTGATTAATAGTATGACAGATATTTCAAATCTCTTGGGATACCGAGATATTGATGCAGTGAATACCTTTGCAGACCGATTTGTTCTTGATTATTTGGATACAAGTGCATTGAGGGTCATTGGAGAACATTATGACGATGTCTTTGAAAAGTCAAGAGTAGAGATTAATCATGTATATCGAAATCAAAGCATTCTATTTTTAGGGATATGGGTAAGGCGGTTGCAAGAAGGAAATACCCTTAGGGAATTAGCCAAAGTAAGAGCCGAAATAAGAGAAGATCCAGTCAGAAACTTTGTCGATTCCATCTGTATAGAGTTTGGTTTATATCCATCATTAAATGAAATTAAATATACTACCTTTACAATCGAATCGTTTAATCCAAAAGATATGAATAATTCATTCGATTGGGTTACAGCACAATTATTAGCTATTCAATTAATTGAACATGTAGAAAAGGTAACCAGAATTCCTTTTTCTCAGAGAGAAGAAGATTTGTATGAAGGTTTGTATAAGCATATCACAGGGTTATTAAGCAGGGCGAAGAATGATTTACAGGTATTTAATCCGTTAAAAGACACTATTAAGGAATCCTATGCCGAAATTTATCAGGCAGTCACTTACTTTAGTAAGCAAATAGAAGACTACATCAAAAAGCCATTATCAGAAGATGAGATCGGGTTTTTGACCGTTTATTTTTCAACTTCTGCTAGCCAGATAAAGCAGAAAGAACAATATGTTTATCAGGCGGTTGTGCTTTGTAATCATGGGATTTCAACTGGAAAGCTATTGGCTGCGAATTTGAAAGAGCAATTCAATATCGAGATTGTAGCTGTATTGAGTTCGTATGAACTAGCCTTTATTGACAAGCTGGATGTTGATTTAGTTTTTACAACCATTTCAATTGATTATCCAAGAAAACCTGTATTATTACTTAATCCGATTTTAAGAGAAAGTGATAAGAAGGAAATTAAAGATTTTTTACTCAAAAATAAGAATATGAGAAGAATCGTGTCCAATAAGTTAGATGCCACAAAGCTAATGCAGGATATTCTGATGTTAATTGTTGAAAGCGGTGGGAAGGTAACACAGGAAAGCTATCACAAAGTAGAAGATACTTTTAAAGAACATCATTTGAAAATTAATACAAGGGAGATACAGCCGATGTTGCAGGATATTTTGAGGGATTCCAACATTCTACTAAAGCAAGAATGCAAAGACTGGAAAGAGGCGATTACAAAGTCTGCCCAGGGCTTATTAACAGAAGAGGTCATTGAAGAACGATATATAAATGCCATGATTAAATCTGTGGAAGATTATGGGCCATATATAGTAGTAGGGAAGCACTTAGCGTTAGCGCACGCAAGGCCGGAAGATGGAGTAAATAAATTAGGTGTTAGCGTCATGACGTTAAAGGAACCGGTGAATTTCGGAAATCCTGATAATGATCCGGTGAAAATTGTCTTTTGTCTAGCAGCAGTGGATTCTTATTCGCATCTAAATGTGATGAAAAATCTGATTGAGTTAATTAATGATGAAGAGAAATTGGACCAATTGATTACAGCACAAAATATAAACTTGTTTAAGCAGGTGTTATATGGAAGTGAAGTAATGGAGTAAGGAAAGCTGTGGTTATTAAAATTGATGTAGAAGAACTTATATAAAACAAATGATTTTTCTAGTACCAAATAAATATATAATCCAAAAAGTGTATAGGAGTGAGTGAAATGAAAAAAGTAAATATCTTATTTGTATGTGGAGCAGGTTTAGGAAGCAGTTTTGCTTGTCAAATGGCGGCAGAGGATGTATTAAGCAAATTAGGTGTCAATGCCAAACTAGATCATAGTGATATCTCGTCTGCTGTTTCAGTAAAACCCGATATTATTATTACGGCACAGAATTTCAAATCCCAATTTGAAAAATTTTCAGTTGATCCGAAACAAACGACAATTGTTTATTTGAGAAATATTGTATCTAAGCCAGAGATTGAAGAAAAAATCACCCCAGTATTAAGGGAAAAAGGCGTTTTAGCTTAAAAATAAATAGAGATAGCTAGAAATGGGGGGGAAAACATGGGTGTAGTTAATTTTATTATCGAGAATATTTTGACACAGGCATCAGTCACCATCGCGTTGATTGCTATGTTGGGATTAATTTTGCAAAAGAAGTCAACAGGGCAAGTTATTTCTGGTTCGTTAAAGACGATGTTAGGGTTTATGGTATTGTCTGCCGGTTCTAGCATTATTGTTGGTAGTTTAATATATTTCGGTCATATTTTTACAGAAGGTTTCCATATGCAAGGGATTATTCCTTCGATTGAAGCTATTAACGGTCAAGCAATGAATGAGTTAGGTTTAGGTCGTGATATCGCACTAACTTTCTTAGCTATCTTTGTTTTCAATATCATCATTGCACGGTTCACTAAATGGAAATACATCTTTTTAACTGGTCAGGCAATTCTTTGGATGGCTACTATGACAACAGTATTTGGTTATTTTGCAGGTTTACGTGGTCTTGCTTTGATTTTAGTAGGCGGTTTCATTGGGGGTGTCTTTGCGGTAGCAATGCCTGCAATTGCACAACCATTTGTTCGTAAAATTACTGGAATGGATGATATTGCTTTAGGTCACTTTTGTACAGTTGGGTATGTGTTTGAAGCAGGAGTAGCGAAACTTGTTGGGGGAAAAGGCGATAAGAAAAAATCTGTTGAAGATTTGAAATTACCAGCTCAATTTGAATTCTTACAAGATACCTATCTATCTTTGATGGTGGTAATGACTCCACTTTACATTATTACAGCAGCGTTTGCAGGTGAAAAGTTCGCTTCTACATTATCAGGAGATACCCACTATTTAATGTTTGCGTTCTTACAATCTATCCAATTCGTAGTTGGGGTGTATGTATTATTAGCAGGGGTTCGCTTACTACTAGGTGAAATTGTTCCGGCATTTAGAGGGATTGCCATGCGATTGGTTCCAAATGCAAAGCCTGCATTAGATTGTCCAGTCCTATTCCCTTTTAGCCCCAATGCAGTCATTGTAGGGTTTATCACAACTACTATAGGCTCGATTATTGCAATGTTTGTATTACCTGTCTTTGGGTTAGCAATGATCTTACCAGGTATGCTTACAGCTTTCTTCGCGGGTGGTACTGCCGGTATATTCGGTAACTTAACAGGTGGTATTCGTGGAGCAATTATTGGTGGTATTGTACATGGTTTCTTCATTACATTATTACCAGCACTGTTAGTAACGACTTTCAATTCTATGGGATTTGTCAATGCAACAGCTACAGATGTTGATACAGTAACAGCTGCTTTACTATATGCATGGCTCATTGGTCCACTTTTAAAAGCTTTCTAGAATGTGGGAAGAGAAAGGGAGGTTTTAAGTAATGTTTGGATTTGGTAAGAAAAAAACGAAAGAACCGAAAAAAGAAACAACCGAAGAGATAGTGTTAACAGCAGAACGAAAAGAAGCGTTATTACGGACCATCTCTATTAAAAAAGAAGACATAAATCAAACATCTGGAGAAGAACAAGCAAAAATTTATGAGGAGATTGGCTTAGCATTTAATGAACTTGGCGAAGAAGATAATGCTATTGATTCGTTAGAAAAAAGTATTCAGGCCAAAAAGTCATTAGGAAATGGTTACAAAACGTTATTAAAACTTTATAACAAGAAGCGTGCAGAAGCAGCAAAAGTGAATAATGAAGAATTATTACAGGTATATCTAAAGAAAATGGATCAAATGATGCAAGTTTCTAAAGAGGTTACACGCGGTGTTCGATAAGGAAGAAAATAAATGATTAATATAAAGGGAGAGTAATTGACCATGTATACAACATTAAAAGACGTAACACTTAGAGCTGAAGAATTGAATTATACAGTCGGTTCATTTAATGCACATAATTTAGAGATGTTACCGGATATGATCCGTGCAGCAAAAGAGCAAGGAGCGCCAATTATTATACAAACAAGTATAGATACTGCGAAATATATTGGTCATGAAAATATCGTTGCTGTATGTAAAACGATGGCTACAAATGAAATGGTGGATGTGGTATTGCATTTAGACCATGCAAGGGATTTTGATGATATTAAAGAGGCAATCAATAAAGGATATACATCAGTGATGTTTGATGGTTCTCATTTACCATTCAAAGAGAACATTATGAAAACAAGAGCAGTAGTAGAGTATGCACACAAATATGGTGTTTCAGTCGAGGGCGAACTAGGAACTATTGGCGGTACAGAAGAAGGGATACATGTAGATGAGAATGATAAGGTTTACACGGACCCAAAAGATGCAGAAGAGTTTGTTAAAGCAACAGGAGTAGATGCTTTGGCCATTGCAATTGGTACTAATCATGGTCAATATAAATCCAAAACAGAAGTTAATCTACCACTATTAAAAGAAATCAACGCTGTAGTAGATGTACCTTTAGTTATTCACGGAGGTACAGGTGTTAATGAAATGGATATACATGAGTTAATTAATAACGGGATTCGTAAATTTAATGTGGGTACTGAATTATTAGTAGCATGGACGAAAACAGCGAAAGAAACATTCGGAGAAACTAAAGTAACTAAATCATTACGACATAATATTATTCCATGTAACCATGCAGTAAAAGAAATTGTCAAACATAAAATCGGAATCTTCATGAATAAAGAAGACCGTACCCTTCAAGTAAAATAATTACAATAAAAGTTCATAGTCTTTTTCATAAGAGTTTGAGAAAATGTGACTAATAAAGAAAGAGAGTACGGGGAATTCCTTGTACTCTCTCTTTAGATTATGAGGTGGTAAGATGGATAAAGTCTTAATCTTATTAGCGGGTTTACCAGGAACAGGAAAAACCTACTTGAGTAATATCATCAATAGTACATTAGGGTTATTTTATAATCTTTCTCAGGATAACTTGAAAGAATCTTATTGTGATATGTATGGTTATCGTAATTTAGAAGAAAAGCAGAGGATTGAAAAAATAGCATGGAAGAAGTACTATGAAATAATGGAACAGCAAATGCAAGTAGGTAGCAATATTATGTCTGATTATCCTTTTAGTCAGAAACAAAAACCCCATATTCAGCAATTAGTAGAAAGATATGGTTACGAGGTTGTTACTATTCGATTAATTGCAGATTTAGATGTATTATTTGAACGACAAAAAAACCGAGATTTAGATCCGACAAGGCATTTGAGTCATATCGTAACTTCCTACAAAAAAGGGGATCAATTAGCTGATAGAAGAAATGCTGATAACTTATTAAACTATGAGGAATTTATAAAAAGATGTACAACTAGAGGATATGATACGTTTGAATTAGGTAAGTTATATGAAATGGATGTATCAGATTATACCAAAGTGAATTATTCTAGGTTGTTGGAAGACCTTTTAAAGATGGAGAATTAAAATGGTTGAAAAAAAATATATAATAATTAGCGATTCTGGAATTCATGCAAGACCTGCAACCTATTAAGTTTAGTTAGGGCCACCAGTGATCAATAAATTTAAGAGGAAGTAGCTAGGTAATAAAATGAAGATATATAAGCTGAACAATGATTTTAAAGGTCTAAAAAAGGGAACACAATTCTATTTGATTGCTGAATCTGAATTTATAGGTGTCAGAGATTTTGTTTTACGAACTAAAGACTTGGCAATTAGGATATCGATTAATGAAAGGGAGCTGCATAACAATTTTATTTTATTGAGAGATGGACGAACGGTTTGACCAGTTATTTCATTATTGATTAATAGGGTTCTTTAATTTAGGCTGTTTTCGCAAACTTTGTTGCTTTTAAAATAGTATTGGGTTGGTTGATTGGCGCACCAGGATGCTCGCTTTCCGTGGGGCGGGCGATGAGCCTCCTCAGCGCGAAGCGCCTGCGGGGTCTCATCTGTCCCGCTACTCCCACAGGAGTCTCGCATATCCGTTCCAATCACCCTAATCAGTTTTGTTCAAAAACAACAATCTTTTAGAAAAGAGCCTTAATTTAATAAGGGTCATCGACAATCGGGTGCTATCCTTTAACAAGGATAGCGCCTATTTCATTTTAAGGTCTGAGTCATAAGTAGAATGTAAAGAGTATTCATGTGATATTTGGTATCTTATTTACTTGTATAACATATTTGCGCTTGGTAATAATAAACAAAAATAAGATTTCGATTTTCATAATAAGATTGTAATCCTTTTTATAACTGGGAGACAATAATGAACCAAGAAAAAATAGGTAGGTTTCAACTTTTTTATTTAATAGTTGGATACGTATTAGGGACAGCTATAATTTTGGGATTAGGAGCAGAAGTAAAACAGGACGCATGGATATTTATTTTAGTCGGTATGGTATTCGGTATGGTCTTAATGGCTATTTACATGCAATTATCAGCTTTTTATCCTGATGATACATTGGTTCAGATGATTCCTAAAATTATTGGAAAGTATCTTTCGTATCCAATAATTTTGATTTATATTTTGCATTTTACATATTCTGCAGCAAGAGCATGTAGAGAATTAGGAGATCTTCTTGTCACAACAATTTTAACAGAAACTCCTCTATTTGTAATAATCGGTAGCTTTATGGTTTTAATGATTTATTGTCTAAGGGGTGGAGTGGAGATTTTATGTCGTATGGGCGAAGTAGTGTTTCCAGTTTATATTTTTGCTCTTATGCTGATTTGGATTCTTTTAATTAGCGTGAAAGGGTTTGATGTTAATAATCTAGCTCCAGTATTAGCAAATGGTGTTAAGCCAGTCTTAATAAAGACAATTCCCTCTGCTATAAATTTTCCATTTGGAGAAACAGTTGTTTTCATGATGTTTTTTCCATTTCTAAATAATAAGAAAAACATAAAAAAAATAGGATTATCCGCCATTCTAATTGGGGGTATACTATTAACAGTTAATTCAATAATGATGTTGTCCGTTTTGGGTCCAGAGATTTATAGTAATAATTTTTTTTCTCTTCTTACAGCTACCCGGATAGTATCTATTGCAGATTTTCTTGAACGTTTTGATGTACTTGTTATTTTGATGATGATAACCGGAGTGTTTTTTAAGGTTGGAGGGTTTACATTCGGAGCTGCTGTTGGAATCGCTCAATTATTTAAATTAAAACAAACCCGTTCTGTCATACTTGGACTGGGGACAATTATTACCTCCTTATCACTCATAAGCACCTCAAGTTATGTAGAACATTTAGAAATCGGATTTACGGTATATATTCCATATATCCATACCCTATTGCAAATCATTATACCAACCCTATTACTATGCATCGCCTTTATTCGTAAAAAGTTCAATCCTAAAAACTCTTCTAACTGAAAAATTTAAGGGCAAGTAGGTATATGCTCAACTTAGAAAATATACAATTTCTTTTTCAACAAAAATACCATTTTGTTGAAAAAGTGTTATTAATGGTAGTTTAGTCAAATGAGAAATTTTTGTTAATACAAAAAGAAAAGATAAATTTGCCTCAAGTTAAAATTTAGCTTTTCTTTTTATTTTTTAACTTTGCTTGATTAATTCTATTTCTTGATCTTGAACAAACATATCTTTATCAGTTTCACTAATCGAATTTATAACAAGTTCCACAAAAGCTTCTATAGCAGGAGATAACCACTTTTTCTTTTTGATCAGCATATGAGAATAAATTGGTTCAAATTTTTCAGAATGAGGCAAGACTTTTAGATTACCATTCTCTACATCTTCTTTAACTGTCATATATGGCAAGGCAGAAAATCCAAGTCCACTCATAACAATCTGTTTGATTGCTTCTATACTCCATAGCTCCATTGTTTGAAAGTTGTGCACTCCATGCTTTAAAAGATATCTTTCGAACATTGATCGATAACTACAGCCTTCTTCATTTGTGATGAAGAAATGGTTGGTGTTATTTTTTTTATATTCATCAAAATGTGCTGGACCGCTATTTCCATTTACAAGAACGATTTTTTCCTCAATTAACGAATAATGAATGCATTTTTCAGGTTTTATTTCTGGATAGACCATGAATGCAACATCTACATGTCCAGTCATTAAGTCAATTTGGTTTTGCCCACAAGTACCGTTGGTTAATATTAATTTAACATTAGGATATTTTAAGGAATATTCCCTTATTATTGGGCCTAACCTAGAGATTGTTAAAGACTCTGGTGCAGCCACTTTTAGTACTCCCTTAACCTGGTTGGTGCTTCGCATGTTCTTAATCTGTTCGTGAGTGGAAAGTAAATCCTCCGCTAAAGGTATTAATTCTCTCCCTAAATGAGTAAGTTGCAAATTTCTATTTATATAAGTAAAAAGCTCCCCACCAATCTCACGTTCAAGAGCCTGTATATGTGAAGTTAGTGTAGATTGAGTATAACCTAACTTCGTAGCAGCCCCTGTATAACTTCCTATTTCTACAATAGATTGAAATGTTATAAGGTGTCTAATTTCCATATCGTTTCTCCTTATGTTGTATGATGTATCGAAAAAAATGATAATGAATTTTTAAATTTCAATTTTATTTATAGTTATGATCATCATACAATAAAAGCTGTTCGATCGTAAATTAGTAAATGAAGGTGAGTCTATGAGTATAATAGCGTTTCTTTCGTATGTGATTATTACATCAATTACACCGGGGCCAAGTAACATCTTAATGATGAATGAAGCGAGAAGATTTGGCTTTTTAGGGTCTTGGAGGTTTATGATTGGTATCTTGGCAGGATTTGCGGCACTTGGGATTATGAGTGGAGTATTTACAACAGGTCTATACAATTTAGTCCCGATTATAGAACCATATTTTAAAATTACCGGTGCAATATATCTACTCTATTTGGCTTGGCAGGTTGGTCTATCAAAAAGTTCCAAGGAGAATTTTAGTGATGTGAAATCTTCCTTTTTATCAGGCTTTATCTTTCAAATTATAAATGTTAAAAGCATATTGTTCTTTTTAACAGTGATGAGTGCTTTTATTCTGCCGTTCAATCATTCTATTAAATCTATTGTCTTCCATTTAACTTTAGCCATTTTTCTAGGTTGGTTAGCATTGCTTCTGTGGTCAGGGTTTGGCTCGCTATTCAAAAGCTTTTTTACCAAACATGATAAGTCATTTCGGTTCATTATGTGCTTGTTATTGATTTATTCTGCGGTTACTATTTTTCTGTGATAACCCAATAGCTTATAATAAAAGGCACTTTTCTAAGAGTTTGTTGCTATTAAAACAAAACTATTGAAGGGTTGATTGGAACGGAAGTGCGAGACTCCAGTGGGAACAGCGGGACAGGAGAGACCCCGCAGGCGTTTACGCCGAGGAGGCTCACCGCCCGCCCCGCGGAAAGCGAGCAACTGGAGTGGAAATCAACCACACTGCACCACTAGGTAAATAGCAACAAAGTTTGCGAAAACAGCCTAATAAAAACAACAGATTATGAAGGTTTGTAATTAGGTTAACTGGCAATATACATTAAGGATATTCAAAGATTTAGAAGAAAAACCCAACCTTACCATTATGGAAGATTGGGTTTCCTTCATTTATCAGCAAAATTAACGATTGGATGTGGTACATCTACTTTATTGTGATAAAGCCTATTTAAGGTTATTCTCTTGTTTTCACAAAAAAATAGGCAGTTATCAACGAAGTAATTGGAATAACCAGAGCTATACCAATTCCGGCACAAAGTATAGTGATCATTTCAACACTAAATACTTTTGAATTTACAATTTCCCCAATAGAATAAGATAAATCTTTAAACCAGATAATTAATGCCAGATAGCCTCCAAAGAAGGCGAAAAATAACGTATTTGTATTTGTTCCTAAGATATCCTTCCCAATACTTAATCCAAATGTGAATAAATCCTTCCTACTAATTAATGGATTATGATGAGATATTTCGCGCATTGGTGATGCAATGGAAATGGCTACATCAGTAATCGCACCTATTGTACTCATGATAATCATGGCAGCTCCAACTTTAACAAAGTCTACTCCAATATAAATGGAAAACATGCTAAGCTCCTCTATTTCTTCTTCACCAAACCCCTGAATCATGGAATTTTCTGTCACGATAACAATAAAAAAGAGTGAAATAACAATAGTGATAATAGTAGAAATGAATGCTGCTGTTGTTTTGCGGTTCACTTCATTAATATAAAATAGAGTGATACAACTAATCACTGTAGATGAAATCACTGTTAAGGTAATCGGATCAACATTTGGATCTGTCATAAAAAGAATAGTAAGAAAGAGTACACCAAAGTTTAAAAATAAAGCAATAAAAGACCGTGCCCCTTTTTTTCCACCAATAAGGATCATCAATAGAAATAAAATGGCAGCCATTAATACTAATACACTCATAATCTTGCCCTCTTTCTATTAACGAAAAAAATAGATGTATATAAACCTATCGGAATCGTTAACACGATTCCAATACCACCCGCTAAGGCTCGAGCTAATTCCAATGAAAGGTTCATGGAAAGTGTAAACGCCAATGGAGAATCATTCGTCAAATATAAAATAAGCATTGGGATGGAACCACTTATATATGCAAAAAACAATATATTTGTCATGGTTCCCATAATATCTTTACCAATATCCAATCCTGACGTTTTCAGTGCTTTTATTGGGATGCTATTATTATTTTCATATAACCCAAAGATAGAAGAAGACATTGTAATGGCTACATCCATTACGGCTCCTAAAGATCCGATTAATACCCCTGCCATAAACACCATTTTATAAGGCCGGGTTAGAAATTGCATTTCTTCATATCGAAGTCCTTCTTCAGCAGTTAACCACATAACAAGATAGGTAATTAACAGCGATATAAAAGTTCCTAACAAGGTCGCAACAATAGCTGCAAATGTTTTTTCATTAAAACCGTTAACGAGTAACAAAGAAATGCCGGTAAATAAAATAACACTTATACTGCATATCAATAACAAACTCATGTTTGATGTTTTCAGATAAATATCTAATGAATATGATAATAAAATGGCATTGACTGCCAAACTTATGATAGAAAACAACCCTTGTTTTTTGCCAACGAAAAGTAAAGTGAAGATAAAAATCCATGCAATAATCAAAACATATTTATCACGTTTAACGTCATTTATGGTTCCAGTTAACTCTTTATTTTGTACTGTGTTTGAATCAATCGAAACAAACAAATCATTCCCAACATGATATTCTTGATCATAGCCTCCGGATGATGAATACTCATTAGTTAAGTGGATAAGATGTCCTTTTTCTTCTCCATTTTTCAATTCGGCTATTATACTCTGAGAGAATATCTTATCCTCGTTATCATGGATATCAATACTTTCAGTTGTATCTTCCAAGTTCGTTTCGATGACTTTGGCTATAGGACGTTCATAGAATGAATAATTGTGATTAACAAAAACAATTGAGACGGCAAAGCAAAGTATTAGTATGGTGTAAAAAAGAATTTGTTTATAAGTCATTCTCTTAAATTTATTTACTATAACATTCAAAAAAAAGCCTCCAACTATCAGGATGAATAAAATTTTAGATTTATTAGTTGCAGAAACTAATTGAGATTTACGTGATTTTTTTCAAAAAGTGCATTGTACTAGGGAGCAGGGCGACTTCAATACAGAAGCCTCGCCTAATGATGATACTCAGCAATGGGATTAGAATAACAGGAATGTTTTTTAACAGTCAATAGTTTCTCCCGATTCAATTCGTCTCTTATTACGATATGTAGAAATTTCTACTACTTATCTCAAAAATATTTATTCGTATTTCCTCTCCTCTTAAAATCTAAAACATAATTAAGATTATTCCGGGAAACATAATAATGATCTAAAATGTATGGCATTTCATTTAAAGGGGATTTATTGTGTTCCAAAATAATAATAATATTCCAATTAGCGAGAATGTAGATGAAAATATTCAAAAGTTAGAAAATGAATTCGGAAACAGTGCCGATTTATCTATTAGAAAACTCAAATTTTCCACTAATTCAAATGTTTCCATCATACATATTGAAGGTATAGTAGACGAACAAAGCATAAATGAAAATGTGATAAAGCCAATTATACACCTTCTTAAAGAAATCGAGTCTACCAATACTACAAAAGACTTGGTGGATCAAATCATTCAAATTATTTCTGTAGCCTCCATCAATATTATTTTAGACTGGTCTGAACTCTTAGATCGTATTTTGGCCGGAAATACAGTGATTTTGATAAATGGTAATACAAAGGCAATAACGGTTGGTACACAAAAAATTCAATCCCGTTCTATTACTGAACCAACTACCCAAACAGTAATTAAGGGGCCAAAGGATAGTTTTACAGAGAATATAAGTACAAACATTTCATTAGTTCGTGCACGAATTCAAAATTCAAAATTACGGCTTGAACGTACAAAAGTAGGAAGCGTGACAAAAACGGATATTGGCATTATGTATATTGAGGGAATTGCGGATAAGAACATGGTTATAGAAGCTATGTCTAGGATAAAGAAGATTGAGTTAAACGGCATACTTGATTCTAATTATATAGAAGAGGTAATTCGAGACAACAGAAAAACAATCTTCCCTCTTTTGCAGAATTCTGAGAGGCCGGATACAGTTGTTGCGAATTTATTAGAAGGCAGAATTGCTATTTTCGTACAAGGAACACCATTTGTCTTAATTATACCGGTATACTTCATCCAGTTTTTTCAATCATCAGAAGATTATTATGAAAACAATATTTTTAGTTCATTTTTAAGATTGATTCGAATTGGCTCATTTTTTGTGAATATGTATGCATCCGCCATCTATTTAGCTTTAATCACACACCATCATGGATTAATCCCCACGACATTAATGGTTTCGTTAATGGCCCAAAGAGAAAGGGTTCCGTTTCCAGCAATCGTTGAATTATTAATTATGGAACTTGCATTTGAAGTGCTAAGGGAAGCTGGAGTACGTATGCCTAGAGCAATTGGTCCTGCTGTTTCTATTGTAGGAGCACTCATTTTAGGGCAAGCAGCTGTTGAGGCTGGGTTTGTTTCAGCTGCAATTGTTATCATTGTAGCCACTTCTGCAATTAGTAACTTTACGATTCCAAATACAAGTATTGTGAATGTTGCGAGAGGGCTGCGTTTTATGATAATTTTCAGCTCTGCTTTTATTGGTTTTTATGGGATTTTGCTAATTTCATTATGTATTTTACTACATTTATGTAGTTTACGATCGTTAGGTGTACCTTATTTGGCTCCTTTTGCACCTTTAAGAATAGGTGAACAAAGAGATGGTTTAATTCGTTTTCCAATTATTTCAGCGCTTAAGAAATCGCCGGTAAATAAATCAAATGAAACGCGCGTTAATATAAGAAGGGATCAAAAATGAAGAAAATCTACACAATGCTTATATGTATGATGTTATTCACTGGGTGTTCCAACTATAGAGAATTAAATGAATTAGGTCTGATAATTGCTATGGGAATAGATCGCTCTCAGGATATAGACAATGGATACCGCGTTACCTATCAAGTGATGAATCCAAGCCAATTATCGACAACAGGCACTTCAAATGGAATACCAGTTACGAATTATACGGTCGAATCTAAAACGATCTATGATGCACTTCGAAAGGCATCTGCCATCATTCCGAGAGAAAACGATGTCTCACATCTAGCTCTATTAGTTATTGGCGAAGAGGTGGCGAGGGACGGACTAAACTTATTATTTGATTCGTTTGAACGAGGGGAAAATGCTAGAACATATATGCCTGTTTTTATTGCAAGAGGTTCGACTGCTGAAGACATTTTAGGGGTAATTGAACCCATTGAGTCAAACCCAACAAAAAGCATCATTAGCACAAGTGAAAACAATCAAAAAATGTATTCAAGTGCAAAGGTTATGCCTGTATATGAAGTCATTTCTGCCTTAGCTAGTGAAGGAACAGATCTTCTATTAACTGGGATTCAATTAAATAAGGACCTAAAATCGAGAAACCAAACTGAAAATTTACAAGATATAGAACCATCAATTATAGAAATTAGTGGTTTAGGGATTATTAATCATAATAAATTAGTAAATTGGTACGATAGAGAACAGGCTCGTACTGCTCAATTAATTCTATCAGAATTAAAAGGTACGTCGTTTCCTATATCCTGTGATAAAAATAAGCACATTACATTTATGACCAAAGGAAGTAATAGCACAATTAAAACTGTTTTAAAACCTAGTCCAACTTTACAAGTTAACGTAACATTAAACAGTGAAATTGGTGAAACAAATTGCATAATTGATATTAGTAAAGCAAAAGTGTTGAAAAAATTGGAAAATGATTTGGAAAAAGAAATTACAAAGCAAATAAAACAAACCATTCAAATCGCACAAGATGCTGGATCAGATGTTTTTGGGTTTGGAAATAAATTATCAAAGGAAAACCCTGAATATTGGAAAAAACATAAAAATGAGTGGGAAAATATATTCACTAATGCAGGTGTCGATGTTCATGTGAATACTTCTATCTATAATTCAGGAATGTTAACGGATCCCTATGAAACTAAATAACCAAGAGGTGAGTTGTTTTGTCCAAAGTTAATATTGATGGCATTCAATTATTCTGTATGATGGTTCTTTTCATGTTTGGGACAGCGATTTTTTTAGATTTAGGCAGTGGAGCAAAACAAGATGCATGGATCGTAACTCTAATCTCTCCTATTGCAGGATTGATTTTGTTTACAGTTTATTATCAACTCCACAAGCATTTTCCGGATTTGCCCTTAACAGAATATGTTAGGAAGATATGGGGGAAATACATCGGAGGGATAATTGGTTACTTTTATATCATTTATTTTATTTATATCGCTTCAAGAGTTTTACGAGACTTTGAGGAGTTATTAATTAGTGCCCCATACAATAAAACTTCGATTATTACAATTGGTATCTGCATGACGTTTGTCTTAATCTACGCAGTGAATTTTGGTATAGAAGTATTCACAAAGGCAGTTTGCATTTGTTTTATTATGATTGCTTTCACATTATTAATAATAAATATTTTTTATGTAATAGGTGATTTAATCAATTTTGAAAATGTAACACCCGTTCTTGTAGAGGGATGGAAACCGATACTAAAAGAATTAATACCGTTAAATATTACCGTTCCTTATGGGGAATTAATTATCTTGTCTATGATATTCCCTTATATAAATAAACAAACGAAAATAATGAAGGTTGGGGGTATGGCTATTGTATTCGCGGGTTTGTATTTAACATTAAACACGCTTTTATTAATTTGCATACTAGGAACTGACGTCGTATCAAGATCTGCATTTCCTGCACTTACAGCAGTTGGCTATATAAATATCGCAGGATTTCTCCAGCGATTAGATACTTTTATCATCTTATTAGTTGTGATCCTAGCATTTATTAAAATAACAATATTTTTCTTTTGTGCAGTCATTGGAATGAACAACATGTTCAAATTAAAACCTAGTTCGTTTCCTACTTATTTTGTAGGAGCAATTATTTATATATCGTCGATTATTATTGCACCTAGTTACCAAGATCATTTAGATGAAGGGCTAAAAGAAGTCCCTTATCTTCTTCATATACCTTTTCAAATAATCATCCCGGTACTTTTATTAATTTCAGTATTTATAAAAGGAAAAATAAAACAAGTTACTTCATAAAATAAATAGAGGTTATTTCTTTCCGCGAATATGGTGCCAAAATAATCGTAGAAATAAAACAATAAAAATCGTGATAAGAAAATAATCTTCTCCTCTTGCTACTTTCAAGATATTTTTAAGATTAAACCAAGCTTCGTATAAATCATTACCTTGCATTATATCTAGAAAGACAATAAGAACGAAAGTACTAATCAATATGGAGATAAGAATGCCTAACGTAAGCACATGATTCACCTCAAGCTATTATTTATTTGTAAAATAGAAATCTAAAAGAATTTATGATCACATGTTTACTTTAATATGTTTAACATGTTTTATCATTCATAACCAATAACTAAGTCGTTTTATCCTTATAGAGTGGTTTTTCAGGAGTATCAGGTAACAACAAGAATAAATAAATCATTATTCTTAACTTCTAGATAGATTATGAACAAGTGATTTTCTTGACAATGAGAATGGTTATCAAATATAATACAAAAAGATAATGATAATCATTATCATTTGTTTTTAGAATAAAAGAAATAGGTTTAGAAAGGTATAGAAACTATGTTGATTTGTGAATGGTGTGCTTTTAGACAAGAAATTGTTGATGACAAGAATTTTGCCTATACTCATTGTACATGTTGTGGACTGGAGCTTATCGAAGCCTGTTTTCTTTCGTTATACGAGCATTAAATATGTCTTTTGTTGAGAATTATTATCATCTGGTGATGAAATCATTCTTTTTTCAAGCATGAGTGGCAATACAGAGTTAATAGCCTAATAACCCAGGATGTTACATATCACAGTTGGTTAATTATCAAAAAGGAGATAAGTGTATGAGCAGATATTTTATTGCTGAAATTATGTTTGAACATCAAATTGACTGTTTATGCCCAGATGGCGGGCATGCAGATGTCGTGACAATAAGTAAGGGAGATATTTTGGAAGTAAAGAACGAGCGCAGATACATCGATGACTTCGGCTGGTACTTTCTAATTTTTATTAATAAAAGCAGAGACTTTTTTATAGCGATTGAAGATTTGGAACATTATTTCAAGTGTGGATATATTTTGTCGTTAGTGGATTTAGATTTAAAAGTAAACTATTTACAATTTAAGATCGATCAAACTCTGGAAAAAGGTGATGAAGAATCATTTCTACAGTATACAAAGAAATTAACAGAAGCGAGTAAAAATAAATCAAAATTAGACATTTACGTGCAGCGATCCGAAGAAAACTTATTCATTTAAATTTCTTTTTCAAAAGGCGTGAAAATATGAACAATATTTCTATCAAAGCAATGATGAATCCAAAAGAAAAGATGATTCAAAAGTTGTTAGAGATGAAAAGGTATAAATCATCTGATAATCGTCAGTTATATGAGTTGACCTTACCTGAATTAGAAAATGAGTATAAGATTGTGGAGAGTCGAAACAATGCAATTTAATATCTATTCATGATGAAAGCAATGAGATTGGAAACAGCCTTTTTGCTTTCTTTATTTTGCATGTTTAAATTCAAATAATAAAAAATCATTAGAAGGGAGCCACTACTTTTGCAATATAATAACCAAAAAGATAAGAATGAAGAAAATTGGAACCGCTATTATTATCAATTAAGTGATATCAATCGATTAAAATCACGTGAAGTCCCATTTAGGCTTAGTCATTGTTTTGAACTGCTAATAGTCATTGAGGGGGAAGGGACAATAAATTTAGGACTTGAAGCATTTCAATTGCATGCTGATGAAGCTTGTGTAGTCCACCCCATGCAATCATACAATATCAAAACGAAACATGGAGAGAGTTTAGAATATTTTATTTGCTAATTTGATATTTTATCTACCACTGATGGAAAATTACCAGTGATTGATTGTGAGAACTACCCACTAAATGGATAAAGTCATCCACGTTAACCCTGAATTTGTAGAGTTTCTTTTTACAGTAGCTTATATAATCCTGCAATAATATACTATATGCCTTTTAGCTTTAAGATGTATATTTTTATGAGAATAACTTGAAAGGAGTTTTTCTCATGAATATTACATCTTTTTTAATATACTGTTTTATTGTTACTTTTACACCTGGGCCTACTAATATCGTCATATTATCCACAGTGCATAATTTTGGGCCGAAAAAGGCAATTGAATATACATATGGAGCAACTCTTGCTTTTAGTTTATTACTTATTATTTCAGCTATGTTGAATACGATGCTTATCACGATCATACCGAAAATAGTAATTGTTATGCAGATTATCGGAAGCTTTTATATGCTCTATCTCGCTTATCAAATTTACAAAATGGATCCATCAAAACCAATTGTAAACCAAACTGGTACCTTTTTGTCAGGCTTCCTTATGCAATTTTTAAATCCTAAGGTGGTACTATTTACAATGACTGTCATTCCTAGCTTTATTATGCCCAACTATATCACAATACCTGAGGTGACAATAAGTGTTATCACTATAACGATTATCGGATTTTTAGCATTAATTACATGGGTTCTTTTCGGTACAATCTTTAAGCAGTTTTTACAGAAACATCAAAAGCCTGTTAATATAATGATGGCACTATTTTTAGTTTATGCTGCAATCATGATATGGATGTAGGTAAGCTAATTAAGAGGTGATGAATTTAATGGACAAATTTATCTATAAAAAATCTGCAGGTATTACTGCGTTGTCAGCAAGTATGACTGATTTTACGTATAAAAAGCACTCTCACAAAGAGTATGCAATAGGTGTAACATTGCGTGGGATTCAAGAGTATACCTTGGATGGCAGTTTACAATTATCCTATCAAAATGGTGTTATGCTTTTTAATCCAGAACAGGCACATGACGGAATGGCACATGATAAGGCTGGCCTTGATTATGTCATGCTTTATATTGAGCCAAAATTGCTTTTGGAGGTTTGTGAGAAAAAGGATATCGTTCGTTTTTCAACCCCTATTGTGTATGATTATTCACTTAAACAAAAAATATTAAGTCTTTCTAGTGCAATAATGAGCGCTAAAGATGAGGCTTTGTGCAATGAATTACTCTTATCCCTCTCAGATAACCTTATTCAAACAAATCTTTCTACAAAACATAAGACAGATAACGCTCTAATTAGAAAAGCAAAGGATATGCTTCATAGCAACTTAGAAAATGTACTCAAGCTTGATGATATATGTAAAGAGCTTAATCTATCAAAATTTCAGTTTATCAGATTATTCAAGGCTCATACTGGAATTTCACCATACCAATACTATCTTAACTGCAAGATAGAGCGTGCAAAGCAGTTAATCGAAAAAAAACGAGATGTTTATTCAGCTGTAGCTGAATGTGGCTTTGTTGATTTAACCCATTTAAATAAACACTTTAAAAGCGTATATGGAACAACAGCATTTGAATATATGTCACATTTACATTGAGAGGACGTAGTCTTCATAATTAGTTAAGATAAATAGATTTAAAATAAAGGGGGAATAGAATTGTCTTTAGTTGTAGGTGAAATTATTACATTTGAACGGACTTTCACAGTAGAGGATGTTGAATTGTTTACTACGATTTCAGGTGATGAAAGCTCTCACCATGTGACTCCTGATGAACAGGGAAGACTTGTCATACAAGGATTACTAACTGCTACATTACCAACAAAAATACACTTCGTTTCACAACAAACAAATGAAAAGAACTTGGAACATTTCCAGGTTCTTTTTAAATAAAAAATATAAATTTTTTAGACATTCGAAAAGCTATTGACAAAAGACAATACAGATATTAAAATTATCTCATATTCGAGATTAATTAATTCAAGATAAATTAATTCGAGATAAGTTATGTGAGATCAATAAGGAGGTGTCTCATGAAAAGAAAGTGCACGAATCATCCTTTTTTATTGCTAATGCAAACCGCAAGAGCATTTCAGGAACAAATAAGGGATGATATGGCTCAAAACAACTTAAGTATTACGGAGTTTTCAGTTTTAGAGGTGCTTTTTCATAAAGGTAAACAAACAATCCAGCAAATTGCTAAAAGTATTCTAATTGCCAGTAGTTCAATGACATATGTTATTGACAAATTGGAACAAAAAGGTCTGATAAAAAGGAATGCTTGCCCTGATGATCGAAGAGTTGTACATGTAATATTAACTGAAGATGGTCTTAAATTAATGACAATATTAATGCCAGAACATGAGGAATTGGTTGATAATGCTTTTAATTCTTTGCATCCAAATGAGATAGAGAATTTGGTCTTTCTTTTGAAAAAAGTAAAAGTTAGATTGGGAAAATAATTTTTATAATCATATATCTCGAATTCGAGATAAAATAAAAAATTGGAGGAAATTAATTATGATAGATATTGGGTTATTAATAATTAGATTGGTAATTGGTGCTTTATTTATTGGTCACGGTGCTCAAAAATTGTTTGGTTGGTTCGGTGGTTATGGATTAAAAGGGACAGGAGGATGGTTTGAGTCAATTGGCATGAAGCCAGGAGTAACTATGGCTCTGTTCGCGGGATTAGCAGAACTTATTGGAGGAATTTTATTCGCTTTAGGATTCTTAACTCCACTTGCTGGAATTATGATTGCAGGAACTATGTTAATGGCTATTGTTAAAGTGCACGCTCCAAATGGATTATGGGCAACATCAAATGGATACGAATATAACCTAACCTTGCTTGCGGTTGCTATCGGCATAGCTTTAATAGGTGCTGGTCAGTATAGTCTCGATGCTTTTTTATTTTAATATATCTCGAAGTGAATATGTTTTGATTAAAGGTATATGTGTGAGTAAATGGCAGATTTATATACTAGAAATAGAGGGTACCGTAAACCAGTTAGCGAATTTTTATAAGAAACTATTTGAAATTTTAAAATAGGAGTTGAAATAAAATGAGTAAAAAAACAATGGGTATTCACCACATTACAGCAATAGTTGGTCATCCTCAAGAGAATGTTGATTTCTACGCAGGTGTTTTAGGTCTACGTTTAGTGAAACAAACAGTCAATTTTGATGACCCAGGCACTTACCACCTTTATTTTGGTGATGAAGGTGGCAAACCAGGTACAATCATTACTTTTTTTCCCTGGGCTGGAGCTAATCAAGGAGTTATAGGAGACGGTCAAGTAGGAGTTACGTCATTTGTTGTTCCAAAAGGAGCAATGAACTTCTGGAAAAACAGACTAGAAAAATTCAATGTATCTTTTACTGTTATGAGGAGATTTGAGGAACAATATTTAGAATTTGATGATCCACATGGGCTTCACTTGGAAATTGTTGAAAGGGAAGAAGGGGAAGAAAATTCATGGAACTTTGGAGGAATAACTCCGGAAGTTGCTATAAAAGGATTTGGTGGAGCAACACTATTATCCACTCAGCCAAATAAAACTGCGGAATTATTAGAAAAGGTTATGGGATTAGAACTTATTTCAAAGGAAGGGGACTTTATCCGTTTTCGTTCTTCTGCAGAAATTGGAAATGTAATTGACTTGAAAATAACCCCAATAGGACGTGGGCAAATGGGTGTAGGAACAGTACACCACATTGCTTGGCGAGCAATTGATGACCAAGACCAATTGGATTGGCAAGAGTATATTGCAGAGAATGGCTATGGTGTAACTCCTGTAAAAGATAGAAACTACTTTAATGCCATTTACTTTAGAGAACATGGGGAAATTCTCTTTGAAATTGCAACAGATCCTCCTGGATTTGCACACGATGAATCCGTAGCGACAATGGGAGATAAATTAATGTTACCAGAACAGTATGAACAATTTAGAGGACAGATTGAACGAAGTTTACTAAAGTTTGAAGTAAGAGAGTTAGAATAAGTTTCATGTGAAGGAGTGATTTCTTTGCTATCAATTGACCCTGCTAAAAATACAGAAAGAGAAAATTATAAATTTCTAATAGGTAGCATCATACCTAGACCTATTGCTTTTGTCACAACCCTATCAAAGGATGGCGTTTTAAATGGTGCACCATTTAGCTACTTCAATATCGTATCATCCAATCCACCGATGATTTCATTATCAATTCAACGTTCAAAGGGAATACAAAAGGATACAGCGAGAAACATCATTGGTTCAAAAGAATTTGTTATCCATATAGTTGATGAGCAAAATGTTGAAAAGGTGAATGAAACAGCGGCTAGCCTTCCTCCTGATCAAAGCGAAATAGAGCTAGGTAAATTAACACCAGTTGATAGTGATAAAATCTCGGTACCTGGCGTAAAAGAAGCAAAAATTCGAATGGAATGTATTTTAGAACATTCTTTAGAATTGGGAGGATTGGACTCACCTGGGTGTGATCTTATCATCGGTAAAGTTGTTCAATTTCATATTGAAAACAGCATTTATGAAAATGGAAGAATTGATCCAAGTGGCTTAGCTGCGGTGAGCCGATTAGCAGGAACAAATTATGCGAAAATAGGAGAGATTTTTTCCATAGAGCGACCAAATTGAATTCTAGAATCAAACCCGTGAAAAGAATGGAGATGATGAAAGTGCAAAAAACACCTGGTATCCACCATATAACAGCGATGGTTAACGATGCCCAAAGAAATATTGACTTTTATGCTGGCGTACTTGGGTTAAGACTTGTAAAAAAGACGATAAATTTTGATCGTCCAGAAGTGTATCATCTCTATTTTGGTAACAAAACTGGTGAACCAGGAACTGTTATTACTTTTTTTCCATGGGCTAATCAGTTAAAAGGTCGAATTGGGACAGGACAGGTCGGAGTCATTAGCTTTATTATTCCAGTAGGATCCATTCATTTCTGGGAACAACGTTTACAAAAATTCAGTATTGAATTTAGTGATTCTGAACGCTTTGGTGAACGGTATTTGCAATTCACTGATCCTGACGGGCTCCAGCTTGAACTTATAGAACGAACTGAAGGACCAAAAAATAATAGGAACTTTGGGGGTATTCAAGCAGAAAATGCGATTAAAGGTTTTGGGGGAGCTGTTTTAATTTCAGCACAACCTAATAAAACTGCGGAGGTTCTAGAAAATATATTGGGACTCGAATGCATTGGTGATGAAGAGGGATTTCTAAGATTTAGATCTGAAGGGAATCTAGGAAATATAATTGATATTAAGCTATCTCCTTCGGTTCGCGGGCTAATGGGAGCTGGAACTGTTCACCATATCGCATGGAGGGCAAAGGATGAAGAAGACCTTCTCAAGTGGAGATCACTGCTACAAGACAAGGAATATTATCCGACTGAAATACGTGACCGAAACTATTTCAAAGCAGTGTATTTCCATGAAGGTGGAGGCATACTTTTCGAAATAGCGACCGATCCACCAGGCTTTTCAGTTGATGAACCTGTCACTGAAATTGGAAATAAACTCATGTTACCATCATGGCTAGAGTCAAAGCGAGAAGAATTAGAAGAAACCTTACCTAGTGTGGAGGTTCGTGTTCTGGAGGGGATAAATGATGAAACATATTTTTAATAAAGGAAAAGATCTAACAAAACCAACGATACTTTTACTTCATGGTACTGGTGGAAATGAATTAGACCTTTTACCTCTTGCGGGAAGAATTGATGATGAGGCTTCCGTGTTAAGTGTTAGAGGGAATGTATTAGAAAATGGTATGCCCCGATTCTTTCGAAGATTAGCTGAAGGTGTGTTCGATGAAGAAGACCTTGTTTTTCGCACGAAGGAATTAAATGAGTTTCTTGATGAAGCAGCAGAAAAGTATAGTTTTGATCGAGAAAATATGATTGCGATTGGTTATTCTAATGGGGCCAATATTGCTGCAAGTTTATTATTTCACTACCAACGTGCATTAAAGGGTGCAATTCTTCATCATCCAATGGTACCGAGAAAAGGAATTGAACTTCCTGATTTGTCAGGAAAGTCGGTATTTATTGCAGCAGGGAAAAATGATCCAATCTGCTCGCCAATGGAATCTTCTGAACTTCAATCGTTACTAGAGAAAGCAAATGCAAATGTAGAACTTCATTGGGAAAATAGAGGTCATCAATTGACAATGGAAGAAGTTGAAGCTGCCGCTCAGTGGTATCGTAATTTGTAATCAAGAAAATAGTAACTTTTGCGGATCACGTGATAAAAACCACTTACGATTGTTTGTTTTGGATACTAAGAATGAACTCTCCTTACAGCTGGAGCTTGTTCTTAATAAAGCTTAATTTGGCAAGACAATATGAGATTATTCATTTGAAATTCTTCTATTAAAATGAGTCCTCTTCCAATCGGAAGCGGGCTTTTTTTATTACGCACCACTAAGGTGCAAGACCCTACCTCGCTTGATAGAAAAATTTTTGCTATCCGTTTATCCCTTTCACCGATTTTTCACCAAACTCTACTAAACTATAATCATCAAGAATGATAGGAGGAAAGAGAACGATGAATTTCAAGTATAAGAAAACAATTTTTTTGGGTGCAATCATCACTCCAATGGTTTTGGGAGTCTACTTCCTGTTAGGGGGATATAGTGCCCTTGCAGCAGGACCACATGGACATGGTCCAGAAAGAATGGGACCACGAGGAGGTTTTGGAGGCGGTCATATGATGAACGGCCCTCATCATGGAGGATTTTCATGGATTGGATTACTAGTATTCCTTATTATCGGGATTGCTATTTTGGTTTTCTTAGTGAAATGGCTAAGAAAGAAATCAAAGGCTTCTTCGATGCAACAGCTTATCGATACATCTTTAATGAGTTCACATAAACCGATGATAAACCAAAATGTAAGTATTTTAGATCAGTGGGAAAGAAACATAACAATTAAAAAGGAGAATGACTAATATGGGTATTTTTAAAAGAATAAAAACAATTGCAAAGGCTGATATTAACGGACTACTGGATGGAATGGAAGATCCAATAGCTATGTTAAATGAGTATTCGAGAGAGATGGAGCAAGAAATGGCGAAAGCTCAGAAGGCTCTTTCTCGTCAAATATTTGTAGAAAATAAACAAGCAGCACTTATTTCGGAAACAAAGAATGTAGTGGATAAAAGAACACGACAAGCTAAGCTTGCCATTGAGCAGGAAGAGGATATGATGGCGAAATTAGCTGTGCAAGAAAAATTAACGCACGAAAAGCAACTCAGTCTCTATCAACAGCAATATGAAGCGATTCAAGGACAAACGGAAATACTTAAGGAAAAATTATATGAATTACAAGAAATCTATAACGAATTACAGCATAAGAAAGTATTATTAGCATCGCGTGCGAATGTGGCTCAGTCTATTAAACAAATTCAGCAAGCAACTGTTTCCTATCAAGCCGATACGATAGTTAGAGGTGTTGCCCGTGCAGAAGAACGAGTTTTATTAATGGAATCAGAGGCACAAGCTGGTAGCCAATTTGCGAATTCCTTCGCAATTCATGATGCTGCATATCGTAACTATGTGAATGAAGAGGAATTAAATAGAGAAATCGAAAAGCTAAAAAGTGAAAAATAGTTCGTTTATGGAAGGCTAATGTAAAAATATTTATTTAGAAGCACTAGCAGATTAGGTTATGTGCTTCTTTTTCTGAATCAAAATACACCATTTAAATGCCGGTATTTTTCTGGAGGAATCCCGACCATTTTTCTGAAAGTAGCCACAAAATGGCTTGAGGAACGAAAACCGACTTGCAGGGCAATTTCACCGATTGTAGCTGAATTGTTTTCTAAAAGGAGTTTTTTAGCTTGCTGGATTCGTAAATTCACTAAATAGGCATAGGGTGTTACGTGAAAGTTCTTTTGAAACAACGAATTCAAATGGCGTTTTGATGTATTGATAAAGAGAGCCATTTCATCAAGGCTGACATCTGGGTTGGAAATATGGGATTTCATCCAGTCAATGAGTGAATATAACGTAACTAAGTTATTGGTTTCTTTCAAGCTACTTTTATCGGTTTTCCCATACTTTTTTAAAAGTAAGAGAAATTCATAGACATGGGAAGAGGCGCTTATACTAAAGCTGTCTGTTGTCTCGTCACTTTGTTTTAACACTTTCGTAATGAATGTGGAAATTGGTGCTTCTTGTTCCCAGTGAAAAAAAGCAGATTGATAGAGTCCAAGTGTAATCAAAATCTCTTTTACCATCATCCCGCCAAATGTTACATAAAGTGTTTTCCATGGAGTAGAATCACTTTGTTCATTTTTATACGAATGTGCCATATGCGGTAGAAGGAGGATCCCGTTATTAGCCGTGAGGTTGATCTGTTGATTTTGAAACATGATAGAACCTTGTCCGCTAACAGTTTGAATCCAGTGGTAATAAGGATAACCATTTGGCCGTGTGATATTTTCTTGTGTAGGATTGAAACCAATCGTTTCAGCAAAAAGCGGCAGTTTACTTTCATTTAATGGGATGAGAAAATGTTTTTTCATTGGTACACTCCTTTCGAGGAATCGTTGTTTAATCGGTTCCTTTTTCTTATATCGCTTTCCATTATATTATATATAATCCTGTTTTGTAATCGTATACAATGGAATTAAAATGATATAAGGAAAAAGGTGATTAAATATGATTAACGAAAAGCTTCCAAAAATTTGGTATGGCGGAGATTATAATCCAGAGCAGTGGGAAAAAGAGGATTGGGATGAAGATGTCCGTATGTTTAAACTAGCAGGAATTGATGTAGCAACATTAAATGTTTTTTCTTGGGCATTAAATCAACCTAATGAAGAAACCTATGATTTTGCATGGCTGGATGAACAAATTGAGCGTTTATATCAAAATGGAATATATACTTGTTTGGCAACTAGTACAGCGGCGCATCCAGCTTGGATGGCAAAAAAATATCCAGACGTACTAAGGGTTGATTACCAAGGAAGAAAACGGAAGTTTGGCGGTAGACACAATTCCTGTCCAAACAGCCCAACCTATCGAAAGTATGCAGAACAGATGGCAGACCGGTTAGGTGAAAGATATAAGGATCATCCTGGAGTATTAATTTGGCATGTTTCCAATGAATATGGCGGCTACTGTTATTGTGACAACTGTGCTGAGAACTTCAGAAAATGGCTTCAAGAAAAATATGGAAACTTAGCGAGCCTAAATAAAGCATGGAACACTCGCTTTTGGGGTCATACGTTTTATGATTGGGATGAAATTGTCCCTCCGAATGCTTTAAGTGAAGAGTGGAATGGGGATTCTACTAGCTTTCAAGGAATATCTTTAGATTATCGAATTTTTCAATCCGATAGCTTACTAGAATGCTTTAAGCTTGAGAGGGATGTCTTGAAAAAGCATACTCCTACTATCCCAATCACAACAAATTTAATGGGTACCTATAAAGAGCTCGATTATTTTAAATGGGGCAAAGAAATGGATGTTGTTTCTTGGGATAACTATCCTGCTTATGACACACCTGAGAGCTTTACGGCGATGAGGCATGATCTTATGAGAGGCTTGAAAAGCGGCCAGCCTTTTATGTTAATGGAGCAGACGCCGAGCCAGCAAAATTGGCAGCCATATAATTCGTTGAAACGGCCGGGTGTTATGCGCTTATGGAGCTATCAAGCAGTGGCCCGTGGTGCGGATACGGTCATGTTTTTCCAATTGAGAAGATCAGTTGGAGCCTGTGAAAAATTCCATGGAGCAGTGATCGAACATGTTGGTCATGAGAATACTAGAGTTTTCCGGGAAACATCTGCACTTGGCAAGGAACTGTCGAAGCTTTCTAATACATTGCTCGATGCACGTGTAAAAGCTACAGTAGCGATCGTGTTTGATTGGGAAAACCGCTGGGCAACGGAATTATCAAGTGGCCCTTCAAAGGCATTGGATTATGTAAATGAAGTTCATAAATATTATGCCGCCTTATTTGGAGAAAATATTTCGGTTGACATGATTGGTGTTGATGAAGATTTAAGCAAATATGAAATCGTCTTTGCGCCCGTGTTATATATGGTGAAATCAGGGTATGCCAATAAGGTAAAAGAATTTGTTCAAAATGGAGGAACATTTGTGACAACGTTCTTTAGCGGAATTGTGAATGAACATGACCTTGTCACCCTTGGCGGTTATCCAGGAGAACTGCGAGATCTCCTTGGCATTTGGGTTGAGGAAATCGATTCTCTGCCACCTGAAGAAAAAAATCAAATTGTCGTCAAAAAAGAAGCAGGCAGCCTAACCGGTAGCTATGAGTGCAGTTTATTGTTTGATATTATCCATTCAGAGGGTGCAGAAGTGCTGGCTGAATATGGTTCTGACTTTTATGCGGGTACACCGGTGATTACGTGTAATTCCTATGGAAAAGGGAAAGCGTATTACGTAGGAACATGCCCTGACACAGCGTTTTTAACGGATTTTGTGAAAACGATTTGTGATGAAAAGGAAATAAAACCATTACTTGATGTTCCAAAAGGGGTGGAAGTGACAGAGAGAAGCAAGGATGGTTTCTCTTACTTATTTGTCATGAACCACAATGCATCAACAATAGAATTCGAGATAAGTGAAGGAACAGACCTGTTAACAGGTAAGGAATTTAACGGGACAACTTCATTAGATGGATATGGAGTCATGATTGTAAAGAAATAGGAAAAGAGACAGCGTCAATATCAGCTTGAGCTGGAGTTTGTTAAAAATGATTCGGATCAACCTAGGGGCATGACTTCTAGGTTTTTTTGTCCTAAATAAACATCATATCGATATAACGCAATCGGACGCATTTCATATAGTGAAATGGGTCTTTTTTTAATTGGGTTTTATAAAATTAATGGATAAATTTACCCCAGTTCGAGAATCTTAACTATAAATACTAATCTAGGACCCAGGCAATTTATCTGATTTAAATAAGCCTATAACCATTTTTATTTAGGGGGGAATGAAGTGTGAATTTAGCAAACGTTTTAACGATTATTGGTTTTGTTTTTTTTGCTGTCATTCTTTTAATATGTTTAGTGATTGTCATTTATTTATATATTGTAGATCGAACGCAAAAGCAGCATCCTATTCTGCGGAATTATCCAGTAATTGGACGAGCGAGGTATTTTCTGGAGCAGATTGGTCCAGAGCTCCGTCAGTATTTTTTTAACAATGATAATGAAGGGAAGCCTTTTTCGCGTAAGGATTATCAACATATTGTAAAAAAAGCAAAATATAAACGGGATGTGATCGGGTTTGGGTCACAGCGTGATTTTGAAGAACAAGGTTTTTATATAAGAAATTCAATGTTTCCTAAATTAACGGAAGAGTTAAAAATGGACCAGGATACTAAGGTAACAACAAATCGATATTTATTATTAAAGGACCCTTTATTTACGCAGAAAAAGGAAGAATTAGAGAAACATGAATCATCTGCCTATTTATTAGAAGATGAAGATGCGATTGTTATTGGCAAGGATACGAAGTACCCCTTTATCGTAAAAGGCCAAATTGGAATGTCAGCAATGAGCTATGGTTCATTAGGTGATCGCGCAATTACTGCACTTTCAGAAGGGTTAGGAATAGCGAAAGGAACATGGATGAATTCAGGGGAAGGTGGCATTTCTGACTATCACTTAAAGGGTGGTGTTGATATTATTATGCAAATTGGCCCAGGTTTATTTGGGGTTAGAGATAAACAGGGGAATTTTAGTTGGGAAGCATTATCGGAAAAAAGTAAAATACCTCAAGTGAAAGCATTTGAAATTAAATTAGCTCAAGGAGCAAAAACACGGGGAGGTCATATTGATGGTGAAAAGGTAACAGAGGAAATTGCAAGAATACGTATGGTAGAACCATTTAAATCAATTGATAGTCCAAATCGTTTTAGAGAATTTAGTGATTTACCTTCATTATTTGATTTTATTGAGCGGATCCGCGACCATACCGGGAAACCTGTAGGAATGAAAGTTGTCATTGGAAGTCATCATGAAGCAGATGAATTGGCAAGAATCATGAAAGAGACAGGGAAGGGACCTGACTTTATTACGGTAGATGGTGGTGAAGGTGGTACGGGTGCTTCCTATCAAGAATTAGCTGATAGTGTTGGTTTGCCTATTAAATCTGCGTTACCGCTTGTAAACAACGCTTTAATTAGACATGGAGTTCGTGATCGTGTGAAAATAATCGCTTCAGGTAAACTATTTTCTCCAGATCGAATAGCAATAGCCTTAGCAATGGGGGCAGATTTGGTCAATATCGCACGAGGATTTATGATAACAGTCGGTTGTATCCAAGCATTAAAATGCGAATCAAATGCTTGTCCGGTAGGTGTCGCAACAACTGACCCAGAATTACAAAAAGCACTTGTTATTGATGAAAAAAAATATCGCACAGCTAACTATTTAATTACAATGCGTAAAGGTTTGTTTAGACTAGCCGCAGCTGCTGGACTAGATTCCCCAGTTCATTTTAATCGAGAACATATTGTTTATAAAAATGAAAAAGGGGAAGTTTGGCCACTAGAGGATCTTTATCAAACAATCGTTTACAAAGGAAGCTAAAGATCTATTCGGTTTTAATTATTAGGCACTAGACGCGGTTGTTGATTTCCGCGGACAGTCCGGGAGCCTCCACCAATTATTAACTAGCAGATAATCATACTACAAAGGGTGTTTTTAATGAAAGTTGCTGAATTATTAATTAAATGTCTTGAGCAAGAGGGTGTTGAATATATCTTCGGTGTGCCTGGTGAGGAAAATATTGATATTATGGATGCTCTTCTTGATTCAAGTATTCAATTCATCGTAACAAGACATGAAACGAGTGCGGCATTTATGGCTGGTACATACGGAAGACTTACTGGAAAGCCTGGTGTCTGCTTAGCCACCTTAGGACCAGGAGCAACAAATCTACTAACAGGTGTAGCCAATGCGAACATGGATTTAAATCCAATTGTTGCAATTACTGGTCAAGCTGGTTTAGACCGTCAACATAAAATTAGTCATCAGTATTATGATTTGATCCATATATATGAACCTGTTACAAAGTGGAATGCTCAAATAAAAAAGGGTGAAATTGTACCTGAAGTGATTCGTAAAGCGTTTCAAGTAGCAACTCAAGAAAAACCCGGTGCAACCCATATTGATCTCCCAGAAGATATTGCTGAGATGGAGGTTAATGCTTCCTCTCCTTTAGAAGTAACTAAATACACGTTATCAGAAGCAGGAGATCAGGTTATAAAAGAGGCTGCTATACTCATCGAACAGGCGAAGCATCCAATTATTTTGGCAGGTAACGGGATAACTAGAGGCCATGCTTCAGACCAATTACGAACTCTAGTTGAAAAGATAAATATTCCAGTCGTCCATACATTTATGGGAAAAGGGGCACTTTCCTGGACAAATGAGCTTAGTTTACTTACAGCAGGATTAGCAGGGAAGGATTACATTACTTGCGGTTTTAAGGATTCTGATTTAATTATCGCAATTGGTTTTGACATCGCTGAATTCTCTCCAGAAAACTGGAATCCTGATGGAGCAACACCAATACTACACATTGACACAGAGGAAGCTGAGACAGATGATTGCTATCCAGTGCAACTAAATGTGGTTGGAGATATTAATGAGAACTTAAAAAAATTGCAACAAGCTCTTTCACCTAAAGAAAGAAACAATGCTTGGGTAGCTAACGTTCGCAAAAAAGCTCTAAATGAATTAGAACAATTTAAAGAGGATACAAGCTTCCCGCTTAAACCGCAAAAGATCATTTCTGATTTACGTTCTGTTTTAAAAGAAGAAGATATCGTTATTTCTGACGTTGGCGCACATAAAATGTGGATGGCTCGAATGTACCATACGTATCAACCAAATACTTGTTTGATTTCAAATGGTCTCGCATCAATGGGAATCGCTGTACCTGGAGCAATTGGTGCGAAAATTGTCCATCCAGAGCGTACTGTTGTTGCTGTTTGTGGCGACGGATCCTTCCAAATGACAGGTGCCGAGCTAGAAACAGCGAAAAGACTTAATCTACCAATTATCGTTTTATTATGGAGAGATGATGGGTACGGCTTAATCGAATGGCATCAGCTGAAAAAGTTTAATCGTTCTTCCAATATTAAATTTGGAAATCCAGATTTTATTCAACTCGCCTTATCCTATGGTTTTGAGGCTCTCCAAGTAAAAAAAGGTGAGGAGCTTAAAGGCATTTTAGAAAAAGCAATTTCACTAAAAAAACCCGTTCTTATCGATTGTCCCGTTGATTATAGTGAGAATATGAAATTAACAGAAAAACTAAGAGATATTGATTGTTAAATGAAAGGAGGAATCCAACATGCGACTTGGCTCAATAATTAATGGACAAGAGAGAAGTGAAAGTAATCGAGATACACTCGAGGTGAAAAACCCGTTCAATCAAAAAAACGTAGCGGAATTAGCATTAGCAAAAAAAGCGGATCTTGATGAGGCGGTAACGAATAGCTTTGAAACATTTCATTCTACCATGAAAAAGATGCCTGCTCATCAACGTGGCGAAATATTACGAAATGCTGCCGATTTATTAGAAGAAAATGCGGAGGATTTTGCTCAAACGATTGTCCAGGAAGCTGGAAAGCCGATTAAATATAGTAGAGACGAGATTGCACGTTCAGTTCAGGTGATTCGATTTGCATCTGAACTAGCAAAAAATATTACCGGAGAAGTTATCCCAATGGATGCGGCAATTGGTGGAGAAAATCGTATGGGACTTATAAAGCGGATACCATTAGGTGTGGTAGGAGCGATTACACCATTCAACTTCCCGTTAAATTTATCTCTGCATAAAATTGCACCAGCTATTGCAGCTGGTAATACCATCGTTTTTAAACCTGCTGAAAAAACGCCAGTATCTGCTTATAAGCTAGTTAAGTTATTCCAACAAGCAGGTCTTCCAGATGGTGTGTTAAATCTATTAATGGGAACTGGAGAAGAGATTGGCAGTCCTCTTGTCACTCATGAGAAGGTACACAAAATTACCTTTACGGGAAGCTTGCCAGTTGGAAGGAAAATTCGCGAAACAGCTGGCTTTAAGAAAGTTACACTTGAATTAGGGTCAAATTCACCAAATATCATTTTTGAAGACGGTAATATCCAACGCGCTGTAACCGAATTAGTTAAAGGGGCATTTGCCTTTTCAGGGCAGGTTTGTATCTCTGCACAACGAATTTATGTTCAGAAAAGTATTTATGGTAGATTTCTAGAACAGTTTATAAAGGAAACAAAAGCCTTAACAATTGGAGACCCAACGAAAGAAGAGACGGACATTGGGCCAATGATCAAGGAGGAAGAAGCCAAACGGGCAAAGCTTTGGATTGATGATGCTGTAAATAATGGCGCTAAAATAGAGGTGGGTGGCACCCGAAATGGTGCGATTCTCTCCCCAACAATCATGACAAATGTTGAGCATACGATGAAAATCGTTTCCGAGGAGGTATTTGCACCGATCGTATCTGTGATCCCCTTTGATAATGAGGATGAGGTAATTAGAGTAGCCAATGATTCCATATATGGTTTACAAGCAGGGGTGTTCACTAAAGATATTGATCGAGCGATGCGTGTCGCAGATCAATTAGAAATGGGCGGGGTATGGATTAATGAAATATCAACGTACCGGCAGGATAATCATCCGTATGGTGGTGTTAAGCAAAGTGGAATTGGTAAAGAAGGCATTAAATATGCAATTGAAGATATGACAGAAATGAAATTTATCGGTATGAAATTAATGCCAAAAGACTAGAATACCTACTTAATTAAGGTTAACAATGGGGGAATAGAGATTTCCTCTCCCCCATTATAAATCTTAATACAATTTACCCTGACGATACAAAATCGTGCATAACTTCATAACAGCATGAATATAGCAGTTTTGACGCAAAGAAAATGGATCACCAAAAAACTGGGGGAGAATTGTATCCATTGTTACTTCCATCTTGTCAAAAAGCAGCTTAAACACTTCTTCTTCACTGTAAAATTGAGTTTCACGGCCTTGGAGCCATTCAAAATACGAAACGATGACCCCTCCTGCGTTTGCAAGAATATCAGGGACAATAATGACACCTTTGTCACTCAGGTACTTATCTGCTTCACCGGTAACTGGTGCATTTGCTCCTTCTACAATCATTTTTGCTTTCACCTGCTCCATATTACTTTGGTGAATTTGATCCTCCAATGCAGCCAAGATCAATACATCAATATCAAGAGAAAGAACTTCATCTCGGGTTTTAATCTCAGCTTTAATTTTATTCTGAGACAGCTGTTCTTCTGTAGTAGGGAGGTCTCCTCCATTCTTCGTTGTAAACTCAACTAATGCTGGGATATTTAATCCATCTGAGTTGTATAAGGTAACATTACGGTCACTTACAGCAACCACTTTATTTTTTAAATGTGTACAGTGGTAAGCCTCAAGAGCCGTTATGGAGCCTACATTTCCAAACCCTTGAACTGCTACTTTTAGTGAGCGATCAGCGAGAGCTAATGCTGTTTTGGCAAAGCTATTATTAGTTTCAGTAAGCCACTTGCTATGATCTTTCAAGAAATCGTAGAGCATGAAACGAAAGGTAAAATAAACACCTTTACCTGTAGCTTCTCTTCGTCCTAATGAACCGCCATTAACAACACTCTTCCCTGTGAAACTACCTCTATACGGTTTACCAGGTCGGATGCTTTTATATTCTGCCATCATCCAGTCCATTTCACGATCCCCTGTACCAACATCGGGTGCGGGGATATCCTTGTCAGGCCCTAGAATATCACTAAAGTATCGAACATATTTTTCACATATTAAATGCAGTTCCCTTTCAGTGAAATCTCTTGGATTAATGACAACGCCTCCTTTTCCTCCGCCAAAAGGAACTTCATGAAGCGCATTTTTCAACGTCATTAAAGCAGCGAGGTTTACAACTTCATCTTCATTCACCGATTCGTGAAAGCGAATCCCTCCTTTATAAGGCCCAAGTGTGTCATTATGTTGAACACGAAAGGCAGGGATGCGTACAATTTTCCCTTTTTCTAATGGGATTCTTAAAAAGGATTTATGTACATGATTTGGAGTTGAAAGAATTGCTGCCAATGATGTAAATGCTTGTTCTCTAGCGCGATCAGGTAAATTAGGTAAAAAGGATTTATCTTCAAGTAAAGCATCTAATGCATGTTGGACAATAGCCCCTGTTTGGCTCGACATTTTTGAGAAACCTCCATTTCTCTCGCGTATATTTAAGTATTTAAATTGTGATTTTTATTTTTGGTCTTGAAACCATCCTATTTTCGTTATGGTAAGGATATGTGCTATATAACACTTTAAAAATAAATTAATCGTTCAATAATTGTGAGCTATCTCACTTATCTCCTTAACTATTTCATCTATAATGAAGCCGAAGAATTTTATTATTAAGGCTCTTTTCTAAAGATTGTTGTTTTTGAACAAAACTGATTAGGTTGATTGGAACGGATATGCGAGACTCCTGTGGGAGTAGCGGGACAGATGAGACCCCGCAGGCGCTTCGCGCTGAGGAGGCTCATCGCACGCCCCACGGAAAGCGAGCATCCTGGAGTGCCAATCAACCAACCCTATACTATTTTAAAAGCAACAAAGTTTGCGAAAACAGCCACTATTAAAAAGGGGAATTTGCTATGTCAATTATTTTAGAACAGGTACAAATTGATGAGGTGGTAGAACGATTTTACAGCAAACTTACTAAAGATGCCTACTTCAGTTCAATGTTTGCAGAGAGAGGTGTAGACATTAATCTCCTAAAAAGTAGACAAAGAGTCTTTATAGCTCGCCTGGTTAATACAGATTCTTCTAAAGATCAAGCTATTAATATATCAAAAGTAACTGAAAGACACCCGTTTCAAACATCTCCTGAACGGGCTAAAATATGGTTGGATACGATGGAAGAAACACTTAACGAAATGGAACTAAATGTTTCTATTAAAGAACACTTATTAAGTCAGATGAATTTTTTAATGAATAAAATATTGAAGTGATAAAGGATAGATAAAAGGTGGACAACGGTATTGGATGTCCACCTTTTATATTTGATTAAGTTTACGATTCTAATCATCAAGTGCAGGTTCAAAGTCGCCATTTCCCTCTAATGTTCCAGCAGGACCAAAGAATTCATAATGAATATGCTCTTCTGATACTTGCCATTGCTTTAAAGCTCCATAGACTGCTTTCATAAATGGGATGGGTCCACAAAAATAAAAACTTGCTTCATTTGAAGGAAGAATGGAATGTAGCCAATTTAAATCAAGATATCCTTCTTTATCATAATTCTTATTTTTTTGATCGTCTTCTGTCGGCTTTTCATAGCATACAAAAGACTTGATATTGTCATGTTCGGATGAAAGCTTTTCTACATGGTCTTTAAAAGCGTGGTATTCACTATTAATTGCAGAATGGATGAAATAAATATCTTTCCTCGATTGAGAGTCAACTAATGAATTTAACATACTCATTAATGGAGTTACACCAACACCACCACTAATAAGGACAACTGGTTGGTTCGTATTCGTATCTAGAGTGAAAACCCCAGCTGGTGCACTAATTTCAATCGTATCTCCTTCTTGTATTTTGCTATGTAAATAATTAGATACAACACCTTCGGGACTATTATTCATTTCATCTTCACGCTTTACGCTAATACGATAATAATTTTTCCCTGGGGAATCAGATAGGCTGTATTCACGGATTTGGGTATATTTTTCATCAGGCACTTCAACCTTCACGCTTATGTATTGTCCTGGTATAAACTGAGCAATTTCCTTTTGATCTTTAGGTTTTAAATAAAAGGATGTAATGACACTACTTTCTTCGACTTTTCGATCAACGACAAATTTCCGGAAATCTTTCCACCCACCTGGTTGTTCGCTCGCTTGTTGGTAAAGATCTGCTTCAATTCCAATAAAGGCATCGGCAATCATGTTATACGCATCACTCCAGGCATCAATGATCTCATCTGTAGCTGCATCTCCTAAAACATCTTTGATTGCCTTTAATAAATTCTCACCGACGATCGGATATTGTTCCGGTTTGATGCCTAAGCTTCTATGCTTGTGAGCAATTAATTTCACCTCATCTAGTATTTCTCCAAGATTTTCAATATGCGAAGCAGCTGCATAAACAGCGTTTGCTAAAGCTGTTTGTTGTCTGCCCCTTTTTTGATTTGCTTGATTAAAAACATTAAGAAGCTCTGGATGACTTTCGAAAAGTAATTGGTAAAAACGTGTTGTAATCTCTACTCCATGCTTTTCTAATACAGGGACTGTTGATTTTATTATTGCTATTTTTTCGGGACTTAACATCATATCCACCTCTCGTAAATACAGTTCAATTTGTAGTATCCCTCTGTATTCTTTTGATCATACGGTGTAGAAATAAGTTTTTTTGTCGATTTTTGTCTAATAGTCGATAAAAGCGAAAAATCGAAGATAAATTCCCGAAATCGAAGATAAATATCAAAAATCGAAGATAAATATCCAAAATCGGTTCACAAGCTTCATGATTTTCTGGTGAATTACCAAGAGGAAAAAGGCTTAATATTATAGAAGTAAATACTAGTCATGTTTTTTAGAACAGGAGGACAAAACTTGAACACTAACCATTCTACTCAAAAAATCTCATCATACTATCATCTTTTTTTCGTCGTTATTACGTTTATCTATTGGTTTTCGTTATATATTTATGTTCCTATTTTTGTTGAATATCTAGATTATCTTGGCGGAGCCTATACTTTAATTGGATTTATTGCAGGTAGCTATGGAATTATGCAGATTTTATTAAGGTTTCCGCTTGGAATCATCTCTGATAAAATGCAAATTCGTAAGCCTTTTATCATTGTAGGGCTTGTTACCGGTGTGATTAGCTGTTTTGGGTTTGCGTTGACTGAGAGCTTAAGCTTTGCATTTGCTTCTCGAGTGATATCTGGAGTTACTGCTTCAATGTGGGTTGCTTTTACAGTTTTATATGCAAGCTACTTTAGAGCTGAAGAAACGACGAAAGCAATGGGGAATATTCAGTTTGTTACAGTGGCTTCCCAGTTAATAAGTATGGGGTTGAGCGGGTATCTTGTAAGTGAATGGGGATGGAAGACACCCTTTTGGTTAGGCGGTATTTTAGGTTGTATCGGTATTGTTATGTCGTTTTGGGTAAGAGAAGTGGGGAATCAAACAAGCAATCAAAAAATTGAATTCAAAGAATTACGTGATGTGATAAAGGAGCCTTTAGTCATAAAGGTCGCTTTATTATCTGCATTAGCTAATGGAGTGTTATTTATAACAATGTTTGGGTTCACACCTACATATGCTTTAAATATTGGGGCGACAAAGGACAGTTTAATCGTACTTGTTTTTAGCTTTATGATCCCACATGCTGTTGCGCCTATAATTACAGGGAGATATTTATTAAATCGCTTTAATAAATGGTCTATTTTACTAGTAGGATTTTTAGGGACATTTCTATTTTCAGCTGTTATCCCATTTATTACGAATCTTGAGATATTATATGTAACACAAATGTTAAATGGCTATGCTCAAGGAATGACGATCCCTCTCCTAATGGGGATGGCAATTCAAACGATCCCTTTAAACAAACGAGCTACAGCTATGGGATTGTTTCAAGCCATCTATGCAATTGGGATTTTTGTTGGGCCGTTTGCAGCAGGGGCGGTTAGTCAGAATATCAATTTTGCTACTGTATTTTATCTTGCTGGAGCGATCGGATTATTGGGTCTAGCTTTATCGATCGTATGGGGAAGAGAAAAATCTACACATGCCGTTCCATTAAAACAAAAATCAATATAATCGATACTTTCTAAAGGACTTACCGAATACGGTGAGTCCTTAATTAACTAATACAGAGTCTTTGAAATGGTGGATAAAATATAAAAGGATTGAAGGGATACAAGGGGTCTAGGTTCCTTCAATCCAGAATGCTTTTACAATGACAAAGGCTTCATTACTCGATTTCTCTTTTCAAAAGTAGCTATTTCCTTGACTCCCTTTTGCTGCAGCATCTCAATATTTTCGTGTACGAAAGCACCGATATCTTCAGGGAAATGAGCATCAGAAGAAATGAGCAAGGGAATGTTTTCCTCAATCAGCAAATCTAAAAATGTTTCATTTGGACATATTTCCTTTACTGGGAACCTGTAATATAAACCAGCATTAATCTCTGTAGCTACATTCATTTGCTTCAAAGCCTTTACGACCTTTTTATATAGAGGTATTAGTTCAGATTCATTTGGACGATATCCGAAAACCTTTAAATTATCCAAATGGGAGATAAAATCAAACAAGCCGCTCCTTGTGGCATTTTCTATAGTTTGAAAGAATTCCTTGTATAACTCATATAAATCATATTTTTTAAATTCATCCTTCGTTTGAGGATTATCAAATCCCCATCCACGAACAAAATGAACGGACCCATGGATAAAATCCCAGTCATGTTTACCGAGTATTTCTGTTAATTCATCCTCTCCAGCTTCAAAATAATCAGCTTCCAGTCCTATTTTTAATTTGATTCCTTGCTTTTCCCATTTTTCTTTACTAGCTGTTATTACTTGCACAAAATCATCCATACTTTCTGTCATTACGAGATCGAGCCATTGCTTTTGTAAAGACCCTAGGCGACTGTCGTCAAGCAAGATATGTTTTTTGAAGTAGTTCCTGCTTTCTGTAAAGCGATATAGATGATCGACAATTCCTACCTCTTTTAATCCTTTCTTTTTCGCATTCTCTAGATAGAGGTCGAGCCAACTTGGATCATATGCACCTTTTGCCATTCTTTCTGATAACAAAAGCAAGGATTCGCTAAGCCATTGTTTGGAATGTTTTAATTCTGATATTGGTTGTCCAGTTAATAGATTATGATATGTTTTCTCTAACCATCGAAATGAATAGGGGCCTTCCTCAAGATGAACATGGTAATCTATTTTCATTGCGAATCACCTACATTTACCCAATTCAGCCCCCTAACCATTGCATCTTTCGACCAATCGTTGGGCATTTCTGAATCAGTTATGACATAATCGATAGATGAAAATGAACCGATTTGAAAAAGTGCTCTCTGATTCATTTTTGAGGAATCGGCTACAACAAAAACTTGGCTTGCTTTTTTAATCATGATTGAAGATGCAGCAGCTTCATCAATATTGAAATCGCAGATTCCATCTTTGTTTATTCCTCCACATGATATAAAGGCTTTATCAAAATAAAAATTCTCTAACAACATATTTGTTAACGAGCCACTAATTGAACGTTGCAGTGGATTGGTTGTGCCCCCAAGGACAATGACCTTTCCATCAAATAAGCGGTTTTCTAAGCGATTATTTAAAATTTCCGCGGCAGCTAAAGAGTTGGTCACAATCGTGGCATTTTGAACATTCTTAATTGAACTAGCAATATGTAAGGTTGTTGACCCTACATCTAGTACGACGGTTTCTCCATCCATAATGAACGTTGCGGCAGCTTCACCAATCAATTTTTTTTGATTGTGAGAAATTCCGACTTTTTTATTGAAATGAGGTTCCTTAATTAATCCAAAGTATTGGATTGCACCACCATGAATTCTCCGTAATTTCCTTTTCGCTTCAAGTGTGCTTAAATCCTTTCGTATCGTTTCAGGTGTTACGTTTAACTTTAATGCTAAGTCTACGACACTAATTTTATTTTTTATCTCGAGTTCTCTTATTATTATTTTTTGTCTTTCAGTCATATACGATGTATTCATTATTCCTCCAGAGCATTTTATGATTTTTTGATTTGTTTTGTTTTAATCCATTATAAAAACTGAATATAAAAAAAAGACTACGAATATATTAACTTTTGTAAATTAAACAAAAATGACAGTTGAAGCAAAACAAATAAACATCTATTTTATCTATCTTTTCTACTAGAAAAACTTGAGAGTTTTCTATTAGAAAGGGGATGAATGTCGCTTTCTGTGTTTTTTTTGTTTTTTGTCTTTTCTGTGTTTTTTTAACTTACCTTTCTAGCATGATTAATAATCTATTAATATTTTTATCCTACTATGTAGAAGAAGAGCACGCTAAGAGACAGTTTATTTTATTAAGTATTTTTAGCTGGTCTTGGTTGGGCGTGTGAAAAAGAATTCTTAAATTTTTTCATTTTTCGATTACTGGGTCCGATTAATTAAGAAAATGGAGGTAGGTAGGAATGAGTAACATGGATCATACCAAAGGGTTAGACAGAAGGAGCTTTTTGAAAATTGGCGGAATGAGTACACTTGCCTTAACACTTGCGACAACAGGATTACCAGGTGATTTACTGACCAATACTGTACAGGCAAAGGGCCAAGAGCATACGAAACTTCAATTTAATTCGAATGGAAAGTTTAAAGTCGTCCAATTCAATGATACTCAAGATGACGAACGAATTGATCGAAGAACAATTGAGCTAATGGAGAAAGTTCTTGATTCAGAGAAGCCGGATTTTGTTGTAATTAATGGCGATTGTATAACAGGGGGCTGTGATACGGAATTAGAGATGAAACAAGCTCTTAACAATGTGGCTCAGCCAATGGAAGAAAGAAAAATTAAATGGGCAGTTACGTTTGGAAATCATGATGAAGATTCTTCATCAAAAAGTGGTATGTATGAAGAGGATATGCTGAAATTTTACATGAGTTACAAATATAATATGAACGAACCTGGTGAAAAAGGCATTACTGGAACTGGAAATATGAACCTCCTCATTAGACAGTCAAAAGGCAAAAATGCTGCGTTCAACCTGTGGCTTCTTGATAGTGGCAGATATGCCCCATCGCAAATAGCTGGGCAAGATTTTAAGGGATACCCTACATGGGACTGGCTTCGTTTTAATCAAATAAATTGGTATTATGAGAAATCTAAAAGAATTGAAAAGCAATACGGCTATAAAGTACCATCACTTGTGTTTATTCATATTCCATTATGGGAACATCGATTTATGTGGTATGGAAGTGTTGATAGCAGAACATCTGCTAGCCATGATCTTGCAATGAAAAGGCATAATATTGTCGGAGAAAGAAATGAAGACGAATGTCCTGGTCCGGTGAATAGTGGCTTGTTTTCAGCAATGTTAGATAGAGGTGACGTTAAAGGGGTTTTCTGTGGCCATGATCATATAAACACATATTGTGGTAACTATTATGGAATCATGCTTGGATATGCGGGTAATACGGGATTTGGTACTTACGGGCTATCTGGTGCTGAAAGAAATAGACTTCGCGGAGCAAGAGTGTTCAATTTAGATGAAAATAAAGAGGGCGTGCTAGTTGATACGCATATGGTATTCGCAAAGGATTATGGAATTGATTTAACTGCGAATGATCAAAGCATCGATCCTCTACCATTAATTAATGAAAAGGAAAAAATAAAAGGATAACAACTAGAAGAATAAATAGCATTTTTCAAGTTTACCAGTAGAAAAAACATATTTTTGGAGGTAACAACGTGCTACAAAATATTGGCGTACCCGGTCTCATTTTACTCTTAATTCTTGCTCTTATCATATTTGGGCCATCTAAGCTACCTGAAATTGGTCGTGCATTTGGAAATACATTAAGAGAATTTAAAAATTCAGCAAAAGATTTAATGTCAGAAGAACAGGAAAAAGTAGATACTCGTCATTCTAAGTAAGAATATTTTGGCTGACTCAAGCAGTAGGGGTAAAATGCTCTCTTGGGTTAGCCTTCTTCTTTTATTTGTAAACGGAGGAAGGTAGAATCTGATATGAATAATCAGGAACAAACTATTCCTCAATTCATTTTGTATGAATTTAGTGACATTGTCCAAAATCGTCTATTGAAAAAAAGTTAAAAACCAATCAGATATAACATTTATTTCACCCCCCGTAAAACAAGAATCAGTATTCAATAGATACTGGTTCTTTTTTGATATAGATGTTAACTTCACTGGCATATAGTGAAATTAATCTCCGTTGCAATATTAATCTACTGTAGTGTTCTATTTCATTTTTCGAAAGTCTTAACATTAAATAATTCCATCATCTTCCTATTGAAGTTATACTTACACTGGGGAAATAAATACATACTAATAACAAAAGGTAGAGGAGATATCATCATGTTCAAAATTTTTATAGTGGAAGATGATGGAAAGCTAGTTTCACTGCTAGAAGACTTTCTAACTAAATATGAATACGAAACTTACTCAGTTAAAAACTTTGATACAGTTTTAGCACAATTTGGACAGATTGAACCACATCTTGTTTTACTCGATGTTAATTTACCGAAATATGATGGGTATTACTGGTGTAGGCAAATAAGGAAAATATCGACATGCCCAATTTTATTTGTATCTGCTAGAGACGCTAAAATGGATCAAGTGATGGCGTTGGAGAATGGGGCAGATGATTATATTACAAAACCATTTGATTATGAAATTGTTCTTGCAAAAATAAAAAGCCTTTTAAGAAGAGCATATGGTTCATATGCAACAAATCAAAATGGCTGGAATGTAAATGTTAATGGTTTGATTTTGGACGTAGAAAGGCTTGAATTACGGCTTGGGCAACAAAAGGTCGAGTTGAGTCATACTGAGGCAAGAATATTAGAAGAGTTAATGAAGAAAGCAGATCGGGTAGTTAGTCGTGACCGTTTGCTAGAAAAAATATGGGATGAACAAGCCTTTGTCGATGACAATACGTTAAATGTTTACATAACAAGAGTGCGTAAGAAGCTGGCACAGTGTCATATTGATGATGCATTGCAAACTGTTAGAGGAAAAGGGTATCAATTGAAGGCGAATTGGAGTAAAGAATCATGAAACTGTTTATTCGTGATCATCTACCATTAACCTTCTTTTATTTTATTCAACTTTTGGTTGTTCTCCTTCTTTTTTTGCTAGATGGTTTTGATCATTGGGCAACAATGGTATACGCTTGTTTTCTAAGTACATGTATATTTATCGGATACCTATTCCTTCGTTATGTAACGAATCGGTCTTTTTATAAAAGGCTATCAACACCGCCTTCTTCACTTAGTGATGTAAATATCGAATTACAATCAGCTCCATTACCCGAAAGCTTGGATCGATTTCAAAAACAACAAATGCAAAATTATAAACAAGAGCTATATACATACAAACATAAACTCGATCATCATATCCAATTTATTAATCAATGGGTTCATCAAATGAAAACACCCATTTCTGTTATTCATTTAAGTATTCAAGATTTAGAGGATGAGCTTTTGGAATCGATTGATGAGGAGCTTGATCGTCTAAAAAAGGGGCTAGAGATGGTCTTGTTTAGTTCAAGACTAGATATGTTTGAAAGAGATTTTCATGTGGAGACCATTCATTTAAAAGAATTAGTTCGGAAATTAACTTCTAGTCAAAAACGTCTATTTATTCGCAATAGAGTCTACCCTGAACTTGCTATCGATTCTTCAATAAAAGTTGTTTCAGATGAAAAATGGCTCTCTTTTGTTATTTCACAACTTATGACCAATTCTGTTAGGTATACAGTAGAAAAAGGGAAGAAAATTGTGTTTCGAGGTAGTCGGAATGAAAATAAAACTGTTTTAGAGGTGATCGACGAAGGGGTTGGTATCCCTAAAAGTGACCTACCACGTGTATTCGATCCATACTTTACTGGAGAAAATGGTCGAGATTTTCAAGAGTCTACAGGAATGGGACTTTATCTTGTAAAACAAATTTGTGATAAATTAGGTCATCGAGTAGAAATAGAATCAGATGTGAATTCAGGTACGATTGTGCGGATAGTGTTCTAGAATGATAAGTTTTTAGAGTTTTAATGGTAAGTATTTTACCACTGACCAAGGCGCTTTCGCTTTTCTTACAATATTGTAAGCTAACTGTAATATAACGACATGGTAGAGTCATTCCATTCTAGATAATATATGAGGTAGAATTAACAAGGAGTGAAAGGGTTGTCGATATTACAAGTACGCCATTTAACGAAAATATATGAAGGTAAAATTGCGCAGACTGCTTTAGATAATATTAGTTTCTCGATTGAAAAAGAAGAATTTGTTGGGATTATGGGTCCATCAGGGAGTGGTAAAACGACCTTACTAAATTTAATTGCAACGATTGACCAGCCAACATCTGGTGAAATTTTTATCAATGGTAAAAATCCGCATCACCTGAATCGTAAGGATACAGCTTTATTTAGAAGGCATGAACTTGGCTTTGTTTTTCAGCATTATAATTTGTTAGATACTTTAACAGTTGAAGAAAATATTGTTTTACCACTTACATTAGATGGTGAACAGGTTGAAGAGATGGATAAAAAGGTTACCTATTTAGCTAAGAAATTAGGGATCGAACAAATTCTAGGAAAACGAACGTATGAAATTTCCGGAGGGCAAATGCAACGAACGGCGATCGCACGGGCTATTATTCACGAACCGTCGCTTATCTTAGCAGATGAACCAACGGGTAATTTGGATTCAAAAGCATCTAAAGATGTAATGGATACATTATCTTCCCTTAATAAAGAGGAAGGTGCAACAACCTTAATGGTTACACATGATCCAGTGGCAGCGAGTTATTGCAATCGAGTAATTTTTATAAAAGACGGAAAACTTTATAACGAAATTTATTGTGGTGAGAATAGACAAACCTTCTATCAAAAAATTATTGATATGCTTTCTTTGTTAGGGGGAAATAGTCATGACCTTTCCACAATTCGCTTATAGAAATGTCATTCGAAATAAACGTACATATGCTGCCTATTTTTTAAGTAGTGCTTTCTCTGTTATGATCTTTTTTGTCTATGCACTCTTTATTTTTCATCCTGATATCCAAAAAGGTGTTACCAATTCTGTTGCTGTTCAATTGATGACAGCAGCTGAATTAATAATGTACTTTTTTTCCTTCTTTTTTGTCTTTTATTCCGTGGGGACCTTTTTAAAAACGAGAAAACGTGAATTTGGAATTTTAATGATGCATGGAATGACTAGAAGGCAACTTAATTGGCTCGTATTTTTAGAAAACATGCTGATTGGTATAGGGGCAGTTATAGTAGGAATCGGCTCAGGATTAATAATCGGTAAACTGTTTTTAATGATCAGTTCTGTGATGCTAAATATTAAGTCACTTTCCTTTCATTTATCCTATCAAGCATTAATCTTAACAATAGTCGCTTTTTTGTTGCTATTTCTGTGCATCTCTCTCTTTACAACGATTCTTGTTGGGACAAATAAGTTAATCGATTTATTTCAAGCAGGACAAAAACCAAAAAAGGATTTGAAGGTTTCTTCCTTCTTGTCGTTCGGAGCAGCAGTTCTCCTTTTTACTAGTTATTATCTATCCGCTACGACAACAATGGAGTCATTATTATATCGAATGCTTCCTGTTATAGGCATGACGATTGTGGGAACGTATTTTTTCTACACACAGTTATCCGTGTTTATTATTAAATGGTTACAGAAAAAGAAACGCATATTCCGGAAGAAAACAAATATGATCACCATTTCTAACTTAGCGTATCGAATGAAGGATAATGCTAGAATGTTTTTTATGGTAACAATCGTTTCAACGGTGGCTTTTTGTGCGGTGGGAACATTAGCTTCGATGAATGTGATTAATAAACAATTTGAAGTTGATTATCCTGCAGCCATTAGCTATGTAGCAAAAGATGAGCAATTAGCCCACCAGCAAAATGTTCAACAAATCAAATCAGAATTAAATGAAAACAAGTTTACTTTTTCAACGTTACAATTTCCGATTATTTACGTTGAGGTTGTTTCAGCTTCTGACCGATCTTCTCCTGAAAAGCTTCCTGTGATTTCTTTTTCAGATTATAAAATGGTAGCGTTATTGGCAGGCTTTGAATTCCATGAGAAGCCACCTGCAAATAATAAAGTATTAGGAATGACGACACATCGTTTTGAAAATGACATTGGCAAGTATACCTATACATTAGGACAAAACAACATAAAGGTGCAAAGAAACGATTTCACAGAACATGTCGTTATTCCGCGGGAACTCGTTGAAGACGAAGGTCTCATCGTAAATGATGATTTATTTAGAAAATTACAAGTAGACGTAAAGAAAGAATTATTTACTGGTTTTTTTATAAAAGATTACAAGGGTACAAATGGAATGCTTGAGGGATTCGTAAATGAAGGTAAGGTCATGCATGAAGAAAACAAGTCATATGCAATGACTGTAAGTGGAACGTTACTTTATAAACAAATAAGCTTGTTTAACATGATGTTGTTTATTGCATTGTTAATTGGAGCGGTCTTCTTCATTGCTGCAGGAAGCTTCTTATACTTCCGCTTATATGCAGATATGGATTATGATGTACGACAATATTTGACGATCATGCGAGTTGGTTTAACTGACCAAGAGTTGACTAAAATTGTCACACAACAACTGCTTTTATTATTTTTTATCCCGATTATTGTTGCAACTATTCACAGTCTTTTTGCTTTTAGAGCACTACAAAGCTATTTCACTTTATCTATTGCAAATGAAACGATTGTTGTACTTGTTTGTTTCTTTCTTGCGCAGCTTATTTATTTCTTCTTTATCCGAAAAATGTATGTAAGAAAGTTGAAAAAATCCTTGATTTGATCAACCACTATAGGAGGTTATAATGGAAAACTGGATTACAGATATTATTGAACAATTTGGTTATATGGGGATCTTTCTTATGATTGCTTTAGAAAATGTATTTCCTCCGATTCCATCAGAAGTTATACTTACATTCGGGGGAATGTCGACGAACTTTACTAATTTATCAATACCAGGAGTTGTTTTGTCTGCAACAGCTGGTTCACTTGTTGGGGCAGCAATCCTGTATAAGATTGGTAATCTATTGGATGTAGAAAGACTTGAGAAAATTGTAGATCGGTGGGGGCATATTCTTCGAGTGAAAAAGAAAGATATCCATAGAGCTGATCAATGGTTTGATAAATATGGATACTGGACAGTGCTCGTTTGTAGGATCATTCCATTAATTAGAAGTCTTATATCAATTCCGGCTGGAATGTCTCGTTTAAATTTTTGGTTGTTTCTACTCTTTACTACAATTGGAACATTAGTATGGAATATCATTTTAGTTTCAGTTGGTGCTAAATTTGGCGAGTCATGGGAAGAAATCGTTCATTTTATGGACATTTACTCTAATATCATTTATGTTTTGATAGGGGTTGGGATGATTGTGGCCCTGCTACTATTTATTAAAAAAAGAAATACTTATAAGGGAGAATAATTTATGGATTTTCTAACACTTTTAAAAGCAGTCATCCTTGGATTAGTAGAAGGATTGACGGAATTTGCGCCAGTTTCTTCAACAGGTCATATGATTATTGTTGATGATATGTGGTTACAGTCAGAAGAATTTTTGGGGAAATATGTAGCGAATACATTTAAAATTGTGATTCAACTTGGTTCTATATTAGCTGTTGTTGTTGTCTTTAAGGATCGATTTATTGATTTACTAGGATTAGGGCGTATAAACAAAAAATCAGGTTCAAATCAAAATCGTCTTAAGCTTTCACAGGTTATCGTAGGCTTGATTCCAGCTGGTGTATTAGGCGTACTTTTCGAGGATTATATTGATGAACATTTATTTTCAATCGAAACAGTATTAGTAGGTTTAGTGATTGGGGCTATTTTAATGATTTTAGCAGACATATTTGGTCCAAAGCAGCCTAAGATTGAAACAGTGGACCAAATCACTTATAAACAAGCGCTGTCTGTTGGATTCATCCAATGCTTATCACTTTGGCCTGGCTTCTCTAGATCAGGATCAACCATTTCAGGCGGAGTTTTACTAGGGATGAGTCATCGCGCAGCTGCTGATTTTACATTTATTATGGCAGTTCCAATTATGGCTGGTGCTAGTGGTATATCATTGTTGAAAAACTGGCAATACTTTACACTTGATGCGATGCCATTTTTCATTGCTGGGTTCATTAGTGCGTTTGTGTTTGCGTTAATTTCTATCCGCTTTTTCCTGAAGCTGATTAACAAAATTAAGCTTGTTCCATTTGCGATTTACCGAATTGTATTAGTGTTTGTTATTTATCTTGTTTATTTTTAATGTATGAGGGCTAAGATTTGCACAAACATTGTGCTTTCTTAGCCTTTCATTCTTTTGTATGAAGAATTATGGGAGGGAAAAATGAAGAAAAGTATAAAGGTTTTCATCATACTCTTTGGCCTACTCATTGGATTGGGCTATTGCTTTTTGCAAGTAATAAACTCGACAAGCTATCAATTATTCGGTGAAATTGTAAATAAGGTAGACACCAACGAGAAGGTTGTTGCCTTAACATTCGATGATGGGCCAACAAGTAAAACAGATGACATATTGGAAATACTTGATAAAAATAAAATTAAGGCTACCTTTTTCTTAACTGGAAGTGAAATTGAGGAAAATTTTGTAGAGGCTAAAGAAATTGTAAAAGCAGGACATGAAGTCGGAAATCATACGTATTCCCATCAAAGAATGGTATTCAAATCACCATCCTTTGTTAAAGAAGAAATAGAAAAGACGGATAAACTGATTAGGGAAGCGGGATACCAAGGAGAGATTCTATTTAGACCACCTTATGGGAAGAAGTTCATCTTTTTGCCAAAATACTTAGAAGAACATAATCGACCATCAATAGTATGGAATATAGAGCCGGAAACAGATGGAAATATTGGAGCCGATTCTGAAAAAATCATTGATCATGTTCGTTCCAATGTTGAAAATGGCTCAATTATCTTATTGCATGTTATGTATGAAAGTCGAAAAGAATCACTTGAATCAGTTGAGGGGATTATCAAAGAGTTACATGAACAGGGGTATGAATTTCAAACCGTGACTGAACTCCTTGAATATGAGAGGACTAGTAATTAGTAGGTTTTGTCAGAAATTATTTTGACATTTTTTTATTAAGGAAATTATAAATGAAACATAGCAAGGGGTTACACGTATATACAAGTATAGAAAGGACGTGTAAGCATTGACTAGATATTCAATTGATGAATTTATTAAACAAACTGAACAAGAGGATAAAGGTGAAGGGTTGTTTGAATTAGAGAGTCCACGTATTCTCGAAGTGAACCTAGAAAGTCAAGTTTGGGCTAAAGCTGGATCAATGATCGCATATAACGGAAGAATTAAATTTGAACGCGAAGGTATTTTAGAGCATGGACTAGGAAAATCATTTAAAAAGGCACTTACTGGTGAAGGTACTTCTTTAATGAAGGCAACCGGTCAGGGAAAGTTATATCTTGCAGATGAAGGGAAAAAGGTGATTATTCTTCAATTGCAAAATGATGTAATCTTTGTGAATGGTAATGATCTACTCGCATTTGAACAAAGTATACAATGGGATATTAAACTTATGAAACGTATTGCAGGTATGATGGCTGGAGGCTTGTTCAATGTTCGGTGTGAGGGAACAGGGATGGTCGCTATTACCTCTCATTATGAGCCACTCACATTAAAGGTAACACCAGGAAGACCTGTTATCACTGATCCGAATGCGACGGTGGCTTGGTCAGGAAATTTACAACCAGAATTTCAAACAGATATTACGTTAAAAACATTTTTTGGACGTGGAAGCGGTGAATCGATACAAATGAAATTTGAAGGGGATGGCTTTGTTGTTGTTCAGCCATATGAAGAGGTTCACATGAATCCGAATAGGTAATAGTAGTTTTCGTTTTAAAAGCAACAATCGCTTAAAAAAGAGCCTTAAATAATCATTACTATTTTCGAACGTTATGGTCCATTCAGAAATGATAATAGGTAGACTAACAATATTATTATCTTGACTTTTGTTTGGCTTATTGTTTAGTATAGAGTTATTAAAAAGTGGAAGGGTGTAGTAAGTACATGATTTTATAATCCTATTTTCAAGAAAAACATTCGTTATAAGTTGCATTGATGTTTTTTTGAATGGGATAATCTGTACTTTTTAAGGTCGATAAAACCCTTAATACGGAATAAGATTTTAAGTGCTCTTTTCCTGTTCAGAAAATCAATCTGTTTTTAGCGATATCTTTTCTGGATAGGATTAGTAGTGTGCCTATATAGACAAAATGAAATTTATTAATTATTTCTTTTGCTGTATGACATTGCCTCCTGTTCAGATTTGGATGGGAGGTTTTTTTATGTTTCATTGGAGATATATTAATCAAAGAGCATATCCCAAATTAGAATTCAATATGGAAAGAGAGGCTGTCACACATGTCAGCAGAGCAAAGGAAAAAGATGATCATTTTAATGATTAACATGTTTATTGCAATAGGAAGTTTCGGAATTATAATCCCGATTTTACCAGCATATTTAGAGTCAATTAATCAAGGGGGTACAGCTGCGGGGCTTATGATTGCTATTTTTGCAGGAGCTCAATTGATTTTTTCTCCAATTGCTGGAAAATGGGCTGATCAATATGGACGTAGAAAGATGATAATTTACGGACTAATAGGTTTAACCTTATCAATGTTTGTTTTTTATGCGGTTAATTCTATTTGGTTGTTATATGCTTCACGTGTTATCGGAGGAATTGGAGCTGCCTTACTAATACCAGCGATATTTGCTTATGTGGCAGATATAACGACGTTGGAGCAACGTGCGAAAGGGAATAGCTTAGTATCTGCAGCAATGTCACTTGGAATCGTCGTTGGACCAGGTATTGGCGGATTCTTAGCTGATTTTGGATTAAAAATCCCGTTTTTAGTTTCTGCAATTGTTTCACTTTTTGCAGTGGCATTCTCTGTTCTTGTTCTGAAGGATAGTGAAATAAAACAAACCTCTACAGCGAATAATTTGCCAAAGGATGA
>NZ_CP147403.1:1512500-2020000 GCF_037201795.1 Metabacillus rhizosphaerae
CTATAACGGTCCTAAGGTAGCGAAATTCCTTGTCGGGTAAGTTCCGACCCGCACGAAAGGCGTAACGATCTGGGCACTGTCTCAACGAGAGACTCGGTGAAATTATAGTACCTGTGAAGATGCAGGTTACCCGCGACAGGACGGAAAGACCCCGTGGAGCTTTACTGTAGCCTGATATTGAATTTTGGTACAGCTTGTACAGGATAGGTAGGAGCCTGAGAAGCCGGAGCGCTAGCTTCGGTGGAGGCGTCGGTGGGATACTACCCTGGCTGTATTGAAATTCTAACCCACAGCCCTTATCGGGCTGGGAGACAGTGTCAGGTGGGCAGTTTGACTGGGGCGGTCGCCTCCTAAAATGTAACGGAGGCGCCCAAAGGTTCCCTCAGAATGGTTGGAAATCATTCGTAGAGTGTAAAGGCACAAGGGAGCTTGACTGTGAGACCTACAAGTCGAGCAGGGACGAAAGTCGGGCTTAGTGATCCGGTGGTTCCGCATGGAAGGGCCATCGCTCAACGGATAAAAGCTACCCCGGGGATAACAGGCTTATCTCCCCAAGAGTCCACATCGACGGGGAGGTTTGGCACCTCGATGTCGGCTCATCGCATCCTGGGGCTGTAGTCGGTCCCAAGGGTTGGGCTGTTCGCCCATTAAAGCGGTACGCGAGCTGGGTTCAGAACGTCGTGAGACAGTTCGGTCCCTATCCGTCGTGGGCGTAGGAAATTTGAGAGGAGCTGTCCTTAGTACGAGAGGACCGGGATGGACGCACCGCTGGTGTACCAGTTGTCTTGCCAAAGGCATAGCTGGGTAGCTATGTGCGGAAGGGATAAGTGCTGAAAGCATCTAAGCATGAAGCCCCCCTCAAGATGAGATTTCCCATAGCGTAAGCTAGTAAGATCCCTGAAAGATGATCAGGTTGATAGGTCTGAGGTGGAAGCGCGGTGACGTGTGGAGCTGACAGATACTAATCGATCGAGGACTTAACCACAAAATATACAGCAGCCTAACGGTTCCTGTAAAAATAAGAGAAACTTAGTGAATTGAATTGTGAATCGTTATCTAGTTTTGAAGGAATATCCCTTCAATTTAATATTTTATCTGGTAATGATGGCGAAGAGGCCACACCCGTTCCCATGCCGAACACGGAAGTTAAGCTCTTCAGCGCCGATGGTAGTTGGGGGTTTCCCCCTGTGAGAGTAGGACGTTGCCAGGTAAAAGCCCCTAATTTGGGGCTATTATTTTGTCGAATTTTATCCTATTTTTAGTTAGCCGGGGTGGCGGAACTGGCAGACGCACAGGACTTAAAATCCTGCGGTAGGTGACTACCGTACCGGTTCGATTCCGGTCCTCGGCACCACTTACAAAATGCGCCCGTAGCTCAATTGGATAGAGCGTTTGACTACGGATCAAAAGGTTAGGGGTTCGACTCCTCTCGGGCGCGCCATTAAGTTTAAAAGTAGTCTGAAGATTTATTTTGGGGCCTTAGCTCAGCTGGGAGAGCGCCTGCTTTGCACGCAGGAGGTCAGCGGTTCGATCCCGCTAGGCTCCACCATATAGTTAAATAATAAATTTCCATTTTGGCGGTGTAGCTCAGCTGGCTAGAGCGTACGGTTCATACCCGTGAGGTCGTGGGTTCGACTCCCTCCGCCGCTACCAATTTGGACCTTTAGCTCAGCTAGTTAGAGCACGAAAGAATAATCATCGAAGCGATACTTCAGCGCACAAATTGAGCTGCTACTTGAATATGCTTTCTGAAATTTGGGCGGCAAGTACAAGTGAAATAATACTTAATATGATATATTATCTAATGAGTCATAAGGTTTTCCTTTAGAGCACAACAGGCTACTAAGTAGTATTGAATAATATATACTGAAATTAACACAGGGACCTTTAGCTCAGCTGGTTAGAGCAGACGGCTCATAACCGTCCGGTCGTAGGTTCGAGTCCTACAAGGTCCACCAGTTTCCATCATATTACGGAGGAATACCCAAGTCCGGCTGAAGGGATCGGTCTTGAAAACCGACAGGGGTGTCAAAACCCGCGGGGGTTCGAATCCCCCTTCCTCCTCCATATTTTTAAAATTTTATATTTTATTATCGCGGGGTGGAGCACGAACGAATATGCTTCATTGATTAACATCAGCGTACCGATTGAACTGCATCTTGAATTTACTTCCTGAAATCGGGACGGTCCGTATAAGCAGAAACAATATTCATAGGATATCTTTATTATTTTTATTATCGCGGGGTGGAGCAGTCTGGTAGCTCGTCGGGCTCATAACCCGAAGGTCGCAGGTTCAAATCCTGTCCCCGCAACCAAATGGTCCGGTAGTTCAGTTGGTTAGAATGCCTGCCTGTCACGCAGGAGGTCGCGGGTTCGAGTCCCGTCCGGACCGCCATTTTTATTATGATAATATTTACTTTTTTACTAATCTTAAGTAAAAGGGTTTCGGTAAGCGAAAAGGTCGAGGAAACGACTAAACGAACACCGGAGCGTATGTCAATACGTGAGGATGTGAGTGCAGGAGTTGACGAAGAGATTTGAAGCTTAACGGAAGCCGTAAACAATTTATGGCTCGGTAGCTCAGTTGGTAGAGCAATGGACTGAAAATCCATGTGTCGGCGGTTCGATTCCGTCCCGAGCCACCATTTTTTAGATTAAATTTAACTCTTTTGGCGATTGTGGCGAAGTGGTTAACGCACCTGATTGTGGTTCAGGCATTCGTGGGTTCGATTCCCATCAGTCGCCCCATTTACTTGCGGGTGTAGTTTAGTGGTAAAACCTCAGCCTTCCAAGCTGATGATGAGGGTTCGATTCCCTTCACCCGCTCCAATTTTTAAAAGGGGGCCTATAGCTCAGCTGGTTAGAGCGCACGCCTGATAAGCGTGAGGTCGATGGTTCGAGTCCATTTAGGCCCACCATTTCATATTTTTATTCCGCAGTAGCTCAGTGGTAGAGCTATCGGCTGTTAACCGATCGGTCGTAGGTTCGAGTCCTACCTGCGGAGCCATTTTACTTGGAGTAATCCTCAAAATGGCTGAAGAACACCTCTCTTAGAGTGAGAGTTTTGAAGTTTTCTTCTACTGTAAATATAGTGCGCCTTTAGCTCAGCAGGATAGAGCAACAGCCTTCTAAGCTGTCGGTCAGAGGTTCGAATCCTCTAAGGCGCGTAATCACAAAAAGCAAAAACTAGTCAACCATACAGGTTGGCTTTTTTTATTGGAAAAAGATACTATATGTTAGATTAAAGGCTTTTCTATATGTTAACCTCCAAAAAGTGATTGGATCCATAATGTTTATAATATTATTTCAAAAATTAATTTATTTATATAAATTAATTAAAGTATTTAATAATAAACTTGAATTATTTAATTTCTGTATTAAAATATAGATATAAACGTGAAAGGGGAGAATCATGGCTTATCCATTGATAACAGATTGTCCAGTATGCACTAAGAAGTTGAAAGTTACAAAATTACATTGTTCAAATTGCCAAACAACTATTGAAAATGAATTTGAGATGTCTAAATTTTTTTCTCTGGAACAGGAGCAGCTTCAATTTATCGAAGTTTTTTTAAAATGTAGGGGAAATATTAAAGAAGTAGAAAAGGAGCTATCCATATCTTACCCTACAGTCCGTGGAAAACTAAATGAAATTATTGAAGCGCTTGGATATGCTGCACAATCAAAAAGTAAGATCGATAAGAAAAAGGTAATTTCAATGCTAGAATCGGGTGAAATAACTCCTGAAGAGGCAATTAACATGATTAAGGAAGGTGAGGCGGATGCATATGAAAGAGGAAATAGCTAAAGTGATGGCCATGGTACAAGAAGGGAAGCTTGATGTAGAAAAAGCAGCTGAACTTCTACAGGTGATGAGAGGAACAGAAACAAGAAATCTACCGGAAAAAGAAGTAGATTACAATAAAAAGATGCTCAGAGTACAAGTTGTATCTACTGAGGGAGATAATATTAATGTGAATGTGCCAATCAATCTAGTTAAAGCTGTTTTAAAAGCTGGCCATGGAATTGCGAGCAAGGTTCCGCAAGCAGAAATGTATGTAAAAGACATTGATATTGATCTTCTTCTGCAAGCGATAGAAAACGAAATAGACGGACAAATCGTTGATATTACCTCTGCAAACGGCGATAAGGTATCCGTTATTATTGAGTGAGATAAATGATTAAAGTAACGATTGTAACAAAGAAAAATTATCACTTTGTTGTCCCAGTTCCTTATTTTGTTTTGAATTGCTGTGGCTCTCTTTTATCGTCAAATGCTTTTTGGAAACAAGTAAAAAAATGGACAAAACAAGATTCTAAAGTAAGTGTATGGCTGCCTGATTCATTGGATAAAATGACATTTAAAGTATTAGTGTCCTCCTTGAAGGCTCACAAAGGATTACTGTTAGTGGATGTCAAATTGAATGATAATATGAAGGTTAAAGTGGAATTATAATGTTGTAGATTTTAAGAGTGTAGGCTAATGTCTTCATTTAGTGAATCTATAGTATTAAGGAAACAACATAAATAGATTAAAGGAGACACACATTTGAATACTGAGAATAACAAAATAGGCTTTGTTGTTGCTGGTTTGCTATTAGCTATATTGATGTCATCGATGGACAATACGATTGTAGCAACAGCGATGGGGACAATTGTTTCAGATTTGGGTGGCCTTGATAAATTCATATGGGTAACTTCTGCCTATATGGTAGCTGAGATGGCCGGTATGCCAATCTTTGGGAAGTTGTCTGACATGTTTGGACGCAAACGATTTTTCATCTTAGGGATTGTTCTTTTTTTATTCGGTTCCATTCTTTGCGGTACAGCACAAAGTATTGAGCAGCTTAGCGTTTATCGAGCTATACAAGGAATTGGCGGAGGTGCGCTAATCCCAATCACCTTTACCATTCTTTTTGATATTTTCCCACCAGAAAAACGAGGGAAAATGACAGGCTTGTTTGGAGCAGTTTTTGGTCTTTCAAGTATTTTTGGTCCGTTGCTAGGTGCTTATATTACGGATTACATAAGCTGGCATTGGATTTTCTACATTAATCTTCCGCTCGGGCTAATTTCATTCTTTTTAATTTTTAAATATTATCAAGAATCTCTAGAGCATTCTAAGCAAAAGATTGATTGGATTGGTGCTTTTACCCTTGTGGGTGCGGTTATTTGTCTTATGTTTGCATTAGAGCTTGGTGGAAACGAATATGATTGGGACTCAATTAATATTATTAGTTTATTTGTAGGCTTTGTCATTTTATTTATAACATTTTTAGTTGTCGAAACGAAAGCATCAGACCCGGTTATTTCGTTTAACATGTTTAAGGACAGATTATTTGCTTCTAGTACTCTTGTAGGCTTGTTTTATGGAATAGCCTTCATAGTCGCTTCAATCTATATCCCTCTTTACGTACAAGGTGTCACAGGGGGAACTGCTACAAATTCTGGACTTATTCTTCTGCCTATGATGCTAGGTGTTGTCGTTTCTAGTCAGCTAGGGGCAATCTTAGCGTCAAGGATCGGATATCGGAATGTGATGATGGCTTTCGCAGTTATCTTCATTATTGGAATCTACCTTCTAGGTACACTGACAGTGGATACACCTAAATTGATCTTAACGTTGTACATGATTATTGTTGGTCTTGGAACAGGAGCTTCCTTTTCTGTATTAAGCATGGCTGCGATTCATCATATGGATGCAAGACAAAGGGGTTCAGCCAATTCAACAATCTCTTTTGTACGACAACTTGGAATGACAATTGGAATAACAGTTTATGGAATTATCCAGCGGAACATCTTTTCAGAACATATGCATGACTCTTTCGAAGGCAGCGGGCAAGCGTTTCAGGGAAGTGATCCACGGTCTCTTTTATCACCTGAAGCAAGAAAAGCAATTCCTGAACCAATACTTGAAAAAATCACAGATGCATTATCTAGTTCAATTGCCCAAACATTTATTTGGGCGTTGATCCCTGCTGCTCTTGTTATTGTTTTTGTTTTTATGTTGACGAATGACAAACTTGCAATGTCCACTCCTGCAACAAAGCAGGAACCACAGACTGAATAGCGAAAATTATTAATAAAGTAGTAAGAGCTTATTCAATTAGGATAAGCTCTTTACTTTGATGCCTATCAAGATGGAACAGACTCAAAAAATTACTAGGTTACCTTGAATCGGAAAATCTACTTCGTTAACAGTTTGTATATCATTTAAATTCAATTTGTGTTAATGAAAGCTAAATAGGTAGGAGGGATTTCGTTGCCTAAAACAATTACTAAAGATCATACATTAGATTCAGTCCATTCAAATGTTCTATTGCAGAAAAAATTCTTCCATAGTGGTCAAACAAAACCAATCGAATTTAGAGTGAAAATGCTTGAAAATCTTGCTAATCTAATCCGTTCCAATGAGGAGCAAATATGTGAAGCGCTAAAACTCGACTTAAATAAATCAAAAACCGAAGCATATGTTACAGAAATTGGATTTTTGCTTGAAGAGATCCGCTTTACTTTAAAAAATATCAACAAATGGATGAAACCAGAAAAGGTAAAAACTGCAAAGACCCATATTGGATCAAAAGGATACAAAATTGCTGAGCCTTATGGTGTCACACTAATTATTGCGCCATGGAATTATCCTTTCCAATTACAGCTAGCTCCATTAATAGGTGCAATTGCTGCGGGTAATACAGCTATTTTAAAACCTTCAGAATTAACCCCACATACTTCCAGCTTGCTTGCTAAGGTAATTAGTGAGGTGTTTGATCCAGCATTTATTGCGGTAATGGAAGGCGGAGTAGAAACGACTAGCCACTTACTTGAACAGCCGTTTGATTATATTTTTTTTACAGGGAGTGTACCGGTTGGGAAAATCGTGATGCAAAAAGCAGCTAATCGATTGATTCCTGTTACGTTAGAGCTTGGGGGGAAAAGCCCTTGTATTGTAGACGAAACTGCAGATATCGGATTGGCTGCTAAACGAATTGCATTTGGAAAGTGGACAAATTCAGGACAAACTTGCATAGCTCCTGACTATTTGTACATTCATAAAAACATTCAAAATAAGTTTATCGAAGAATTAAAAAAAGTTGTTGTTGATTTTTATGGACAAAATCCAATTGAAAACGAAGAGTATCCCAAAATTGTGAATCAACGACATTTCAATCGTGTAAGAGGGTATTTAAATGATGGAGAAATTTTGTTCGGTGGACAAATTAGCGAAGAAAAACATAAGATTAACCCCACATTGATAAAGCCTAGAGATATGTCAGTCCCTGTAATGACGGATGAAATTTTCGGTCCAATTTTGCCGATAATTGAATATGAACATATTCAAGACGTAATTGATTTTGTTACAAGTCGTCCAAAGCCATTGGCGCTTTACATTTTTACCACAAATGAAAAGATTGAAAGTGTGGTTACAAATTCTATTTCATTCGGAGGAGGATGTGTCAATGATACGTTAATGCACATAGCGACACCTTATCTTCCATTCGGTGGAGTAGGAGAAAGTGGGATAGGTTCATACCATGGTGAATCTAGTTTTGTTGCCTTCTCACATTACAAAAGTGTTCTCAAACAAACGAATCGTTTTGACTTGCGTTTTCGTTATCCAAATGCAAAAAATAGTTTAAAAATCATTAAGCGATTTATGAAATAGTTGATAACAAGGAAGGCTGGTCAAAATCTTATGGACTAGCCTACCTCGTTACTTTTTGCAGGGACTTTAATTACATAGAAAAACCTTACTTTATAGGAGATAACCCGTGCATTAAAAACTGTACCGTTCTTTCGATTTCGGCCTCATCGTCCCATTCTGCTTCAGGCACTAACAAATAGCGGGCAATAACATAGCCAAAGATCGTTGAAGCTGTCATCCGGATAACGCTAAAAGGTGGCATGTCAATGATCTGTCCTTTAGCCTGGTAATGTGCAATCACCTTTTCGAACCGTTCAAATATTTTTTTCGCAATATGTTCTTTAAATTGTTCTTTTAATTCTGGTTGAAAAGGAATTTCTTGAATGAGTATTCTAAAAAGTTGCATGTTACTCATAAGAAATTTTGTGCGGTTCTCAATCATCGCTCTCACGAAGTCTTCAAAGTGTTCATAATCCTGGTTTAGTACTTTATTAAAATCTTTTATAACAAAAGGTGCTATTAGTTTTGCCATCATTGGGGCTACAATGGTTAGCAGTAATTCCTTCTTCGTTTTATAATGCCTAAAGATTGTTCCTTCTGCTACACCAGCTTTTTTCGCAATCTCACTTGTAGAGGTAGCCGCATAGCCCTTCTCTGCAAAGGACTCAATTGCAGCAGCTAAGATTTTTTTCTGTTTTTCTGTTAACTCCTCATCATGATTAAACAATTCATCGATCATTTTATCTTGTTCAGACATTTTGTGCTCCTTTGTACCTTGAATATAAGTCTATAATAAATGATTTTTACTAGTAGGTGAAATTCAACATTTCGTTTATCCGCGAATCTATATTTTCCGGTACTTTTTAAGCGCTGAGATGTTTAACAGTATAAATAAGATGGAGAAGCCTGCTAATGCAAGGAGGTCCAGTTGGATTTTATCCCAGCCATAGCCCCTAACCATTACTTCTCTTAGTGCATCTGCAGCATAGTATAATGGTGTGAATGGTCCAATCCAACTGAGCCAGTCTGAAATTGTTTCTAAGTTAAACAATCCTGAAAAGAATATTTGCGGGACAACGATAATTGGTATAAACTGAATCATTTGCAGTTCATTATTAGCAAAAGATGAAAGTAAAATTCCTAAAGTAAGAGCTGTTAACGAAAGGAGTAAGGTTATTAACATGACATAGACGAATGCTCCTTCCATCAGCATCCCTAATACATAAATAGCATAAGCGGCAATGATTGACGCCTGAACCATGGTAAATATACCAAAGCCAAGTACATAGCCAATTACGATTTCCCACTTTCTCAATGGACTTGATAGAAGTCGTTCAAGTGTTCCTGTTGTGCGTTCTCTTAAAAATGAAACACCTGCAATAAGGAAAACAAAGAAGAAAACAAAAAATCCAAGTAGAACTGGTCCAAAATAATCAAACTGTCCCATTTCACTGGAACCGTGTAAATAATCAACTTCAAGGTCAAAAGCTGCACTATTTCCTTGCAGAGATCCTAAAGCGGTTTGGATCCATTTAACTGTTGCTCCATTAACACTTGGATCACTCCCTTCAAGAAAAATTGAAGGAATTTGGTTGTCAAATCGGATATAGCAATCGATTTCTCGATCAGAAAGATCCCTTTTAGCATCCTTTTCATCATTATATTGAGTGACTGTTGCGTCATCTAGCTCAAGTTTATCTACGACTGTTTCTGGAACATTTACTAGACCTACCTTAGGGTTATAATCATCAGTATTAAAAACGAAGTGAAGCATCGTTAAAACAAGAATCGGTGCGAATATTAACAACCCCATCGTTCTTTTATCACGAACGATTTGTCGTAAAATTCGAATGACTAATGCTTTTATTCTCATAAGTAGGCACCTCCATAGACGAGAAATGCTTCTTCAATTGTCGTGGTCTTTGTTTTTTCTTTCAGTTCCTTTGGTGTACCAACTGCAATCAGGCCACCGTTTCGCATTAATCCTAATCTGTCACATTTTTCCGCTTCATCCATGACGTGTGTCGTCACAATTATCGTTGTACCCTTTTTCTTTAGGTCATAAAATGCTTCCCAAATGCTTCTTCTTAAAACGGGGTCAATCCCCACGGTAGGCTCATCGAGTATTAGAATATCAGGCTCGTGGAGAAGTGAAATAGCTAATGATAGCCTTCTTTTCATGCCACCAGAGTAATTAGAGACGAGTTTAGTCATGTGATCTGTAAGTTGAACAACTTCCATCACATCAGTCATTCTTTGTTGCTGCTTCATGCCTTTTAACCCATAAAGTGATGCAAAAAATTGAAGATTTTCCTTTGCTGATAATTCTCCATAAAGTGCATCAGCTTGGGCCATATATCCGACTCTTTCGATTAATTTTAATGATGGCATTTTCTCTTGAAATAGAAAGTTTTCTCCTGATGTGGGTAGATCCAAACCAACCAACTGTTTGACTAGTGTAGTTTTACCTGCACCTGAGGGTCCAAGCAGTCCAAAGATCTCGCCTTCATAGATATCTAGACTAATATCGTTTAAGACCTGCTGTTTACCAAATGCTCTTGAGATATGTTGAATTGAAACAATCTCTTTTGTCTGTTTCAAAATTCTTCACCTCTTCCTATAAAATGAGTGATTACTCACTTAAATAATAAACCTTGTTACTTCTCTTGTAAAGTGAGTAATCACTCATTAACGAAATGGTGTAAGTTATGACTAATTCAAATATTAAAATAATAGTTTTTTATGAGGACTGCTGTGGAAAACAACAAGATTAATGGTACAATATTGCTAATAATTTTGTTTAATGATAGATAATTAGTAGGCAATACCCTTAAAAATGACGAGTAGCAATTAGTATTGATGATTGTACCTCGAGAGGAATTTGTGATAACAAAGGAATCCATACTTATTAAAAATACCCCTATTCAACAATGTGCGATTATTAATATAGCTAAATGAAAAGGTGAAGACTATGCAAATGCAAAAAATATTACCGGCTTTTTCTACTATTAAGCAATTTGAAAAGTTTTTACAAAGTAATTATGAGATCGGTGTATTCTTAGAAACTCACATTTCACAATTAATTAATATCCATAAGCTTGCAAAGCAATATAATAAAAAAATTATTTACCATGTTGATCTCATTCATGGGCTGAAAAATGATGATTATGCAACAGAATATATCTGCCAGGAGTTTGAACCATATGGACTGATTTCAACTAAATCCTCTGTTATTATTAAAGCGAAGCAAAAGGGAGTTATTGCGATTCAACGGATGTTTTTAATTGATTCACATGCTCTGGAGAGAAGTTATCGCTTAGTTGAAAAAACAAAGCCTGATTATATTGAAGTATTACCAGGTGCTATGCCATGGATGATTAAAGAGGTAAAGGAAAGAACAAACATTAAGATTTTTGCCGGAGGTCTTATCCGTAGTACTCGGGAGGTTGAGGACGCACTATCAGCGGGTGCTGAGGCAATTACAACTTCAAAAAGAGAGCTTTGGGAGTACTTTAGATAACTTTCAAAATCAAATATTGGCGTATCACGTAATTTGTATTGCGCTTTTTTCTGTTATGCAATGTTAAGGGATGTTATAATTTAGTTAAGTAAATAAGACCGTAGGAGACTTGAAGAGACCATGCTACATTATAGCGATTGTTATAATGATAGTTCCGGTCTCTTTTTTAGTCGTTAAGGAAATTATAAAATTCTTGAACTGTGGATAAGCACACGACATCCAGCTCCAGCGCCTAGCCCCTCTAGGGTCTAGATACTTTAGAATTGAAGTCAAAGAATGCCTTCTATTCTAAAGTATCTTATTTGCCTGAGGCTGATCAAGGCGCTTGCGCTTTAGTTGATAAGAACCTAGTGAAAAGGGGATGCTTAGTATGAATCAGAAAAAGTGGTTAACAATGTCTGATGGCCATGAGGTTTATTTGCTTAAATGGTATAAAGAAAATGTTAAGCCAAGAGCGATCTTACAAGTATCACATGGGATGGCAGAGCATATAAATCGATATCACGAATTTGCCATTGCACTTGTTTCAGCAGGTTTTTTTGTTTATGGAAATGACCATCGTGGACATGGAAAAACAGGTGAAAAAGCCGGGACTTTAGGTTTTTTTGCTGATGGTGATGGATTTGAACGAGCTGTTGATGACCTAGGGGAAATAAACGATTTCATTCACACTGAGTATCCAGATACACCTATTTTCATAATGGGACATAGTATGGGATCATTTTTAGTTCGACGTTTTGTACAACGCTTTCAAAAACAGGTTGATGGAGTGATCATCTCTGGAACAGGTGGAGATCCAGGATTGATGGGGAAAATCGGTAAAAGACTAGCAAAATCTCAGGTTAATAAATTGGGTAAGCGAACTGAGAGTCCATTCATGAACAAGCTAACCTTTGGTGGGTATAATAAGAAGTTCTCCACGATTGAAACTGATTATGATTGGCTGACAAGGGATCGAAACGAGGTACAAAAATATATAGAAGATCCTCATTGCGGATTTATTGCTACAACTAGCTTTTATTATGATTTACTTTCTGGATTAGAAATAATCCATCGAAACGATGAAGTCAAAAAAATTGAAACGGATCTACCCTTCTTCTTTTTCAGTGGGGATCATGACCCGGTCGGTAATCAAACAAAAGGTGTTATCGGTGTTATCAAACAATATAAAAAACATGGAATTAAAAATATAGATTATATGTTTTATAAAGAAGGACGTCATGAAATGCTGAATGAAACAAATCGAAAAGAAGTAATAACTCATATCATTCAGTGGTTAGAGGAACAATTGTAATTATTCCCTAATGTAATGATTTAAAATTCTTATTGACACGTAACCAAAAGGTTTCGTATTATTGTTGTTAGGAAACCATTTGGTTACATAATATACATGGAGGCAATACACATGACAAATAATCAAGAAAAAGTACCAGAAATTCGTAAAACAACAGTATTTAATGCATCAATTGAAAAGGTATGGCAAGCAGTTTCATCTTCAGAGGGAATTGCTGAATGGTTTATGCCAAATGATTTTGAGCCAAAGGAAGGTCATGAGTTCACGCTCCATTCACCATATGAGAAATCACCGTGTAAAGTGTTAGAAGTGAATCAGCCAACTGGACTTACATTCACTTGGGGCGTATTTGGCTGGAAAGTTTCGTTCGAGTTAAAGGAATTAGAAGGAAAAACAGAATTTACACTTATCCATTCTGGCTGGGGGGCACCAAACGAAGTGGTCGGGCCAGCAGGTGAGACACATACTGTCATAAGAAATCGAATGAACAATGGTTGGGAAGGAATTGTTAATGATCGTCTTCGCAAAGTAGTTGAGGGATAATGACAGCCGTTCAAAAATATGATGTTTTCCAAGCGATTGCTGATCCTTCTCGCCGCAAAATGCTAAAGCTACTCGCGAATCAGGAATTACCTGTGACCGTAATAAGCAAGCACTTCCCGATGAGTCGTACGGCTGTGTCCAAGCATTTACGGATACTATCTGAAGCTAATCTTTTAAGTGTAGAAAAAGTAGGAAGAGAAATAAGGTACAAGCTGCAACCAGATACTTTACTTGAATTAAAGGACTGGCTTTCCTTCTATGAACAATTTTGGGATAACAAAATTTCAATGCTAAGACATCTAGTAGAAAATGATGAAACAGGCGAGTTGAAGGCAGTTGAAAAGATAGATCGTTTTGATAATAATGATAAGTAGCCTACTTTGATAGTGGGCTAAACTGATTTAATCGTTAATAAGCCAATTATAGACAGAGGAGAAGGTAAATGGCAGAAGAATTAAGAAATTTATTTGATAAAGACTATATTATTGAGCTTTCAACCTCAATTAAATCAGAATATCAAAATTTTGATTCTCGCTTATTTCAATCGCTAATTTATGATGATATGTAGAATGAATTAGCATTAAAGCAACGAGTAAGACATATCACGAATTGTCTTCATAAAACATTAGCTATGGAATTTATAGAAGTACTAGAGCTATTAAAAAAGGTCGCTCCACATTGTAGGGGGGGATTAACTGGCATTGTCTTTCCAGATTATGTAGAGGTATATGGACTTGAGTTTTGGAATGAATCGATTAAAGCTCTTGAATACTTTACGCAATTATCAACCTCTGAATTTGCAGTAAGACCTTTTGTTATGAAAAACCAATCACTTATGATGGATCAATTTTTAAAATGGAGCAAACATCCGAATGAGCATGTAAGAAGATTAGCAAGTGAAGGCTCTAGACCTCGACTACCATGGGGAATTGCATTAACAAGCCTCAAAAAAGATCCAACCCCAATTTTTCCAATCTTAGAGAATTTAAAAGCGGATCCATCTTTATATGTTCGAAAAAGTGTAGCAAACAATTTAAATGACATTTCAAAGGACCACCCAGAGCTTGTCCTTGAAATCGCTCAAAAATGGTATGGCGACAACATTGATACGAATTGGATAATCAAAAGAGGAATAAGAACCTTAATGAAAAAGGGAGATCAACAAGCGCTAGAATTGTTTGGTTTTGGTACGAATCCTAATCTAATGGTAGAAGAGTTAACTGTGACAGATAAACTAACGATTGGTGATGCGTTATCTTTTTCTTTTCAGCTTATATCATCAGATGAAAAGCCTACAAAGATCCGGGTTGAATACGCACTTGATTTCGTAAAGGCTAATGGAAAGCATTCAACGAAGTTATTTAAAATCGCTGAAAATGTGATAAACTCTGGTGAAAAAAAGGTTTATACGAAGAAACATTCATTTAAAGATTTAACAACAAGAAAACATTATCCAGGAAAACACAAGATTTCCATTGTGGTGAACGGGGAAACAAAGGCAAGCGAATATTTCTTAGTGGTTTGAATTAAGTTCATGTTATAAAGAATACAAAATTAAGTAAAAGACAAATAAGAACATAAATTAATAAGTTTAATAAAGAGAGAATTAACCTTCAAATTGTTTTAATGGGTTAATTCTCTTTTTGTTATTTCGCAACGCCTGCAGCGGAATTCAACCGCACCTCATTACTTGGTAAAGAGCAACTAAGTTTGCGAAAACAGCCTTTATAAAAATATAGTTTAAAAGACTACCTATTAGCAAATACGATCTGAAGTATTGAAACCGCTTTATAATAGATTGACAAATATCAAGTTACAAAGTAACATGATAATTAAGTTATCGGTAAACTAAAGTTTGGAGGTTTTTTATATTTTGAGTAAACTAAAAAGTGAAATAGAAAATCATTTACTTAATCATATTTTACCGTTTTGGATAAATCTTAAGGATGAACAAAATGGTGGTTTCTTTGGCAAAGTTAATTATGATCTAACTGTTAATAAAGAAGCCGATAAAGGTGGTATTGCTGCTTCGCGGTTTTTATGGTCGTTCTCAGCAGCTTACCGAGTGACAAAAAGACCTGAATATTTAGAATGCGCACATCATGCTTACTCATTCTTAGTTGAGAAAATATATGATCATGAACACCAAGGTTTATTTTGGCAAGTCGATTATAAAGGGAATCCTGTTGAAGACCAAAAACATGTTTATACTCAATCATTTGGTGTTTATGCATTAAGTGAATATTACCTTGTCACAAAAAGTGAAGAGGCACTACAATACGCAAATAAAATTTTTAATTTAATCGAAACAATAGGCTTTGATAAGGAAAACAATGCATATAAAGAAGAATTTGATCGGGAATGGAACGAGCTTCCAAATGAAAAGCTGAGTGAAAATGGTGTTGTAGCAGAAATTACGACTAACACACATCTTCATGTTTTAGAAGCCTATACAAATCTTTATAAAGCATCTGCAGAAGAAGTGGTTAAGGAACGATTAACAAATTTAATCGAGATTTTCTATGAAAAGATTTATGACAAGGATACAAAATTCTTAAACGTATTTTTTGATAAACACTGGAACTCTTTGCTCCATTTAAAATCATTTGGACATGACATCGAAGCAAGCTGGTTAATTGATGATGCACTTAATGTGTTAGGTCTTGAAGATGAACGTTTTGTTCAAATGGTTATTGATATTGCCGATAACATTGCAGATGCAGCAATTCTTGAAGATGGTTCTCTTGCAAATGAACAGCATAATGATGATGTTGACCTTACACGCATTTGGTGGGTCCAAGCAGAAGCAATGGTTGGCTTCCACAATGCGTATGAAAGAACGAATGATGAGAAATTTTTAACATTAGTAAATGGCTTATGGGAGTACACGAAAAATAATATTGTCGATTATCGTGACGGTGGAGAATGGTATTGGTCTGTTGAACCAGATGGCAAGCCAACGGAAAGAGCAGTTGGAGAACCATGGAAAACACCATATCATAATTCAAGATTTTGTTTAGAAATGATGGAGAGGATTGAAAACAAATGATACATGAAAAGTATTTTGAATTAGTTGAAAAACAAAATGAACTATTAAACAAAAAAAATGAGAAAAAGGCAGATTTTTATAATGGAATATATGATCGTTATGATAACCCGGTTGTAACTCGTCACCATGTTCCATTACATTGGCGCTTTGATTTAAATATAGAAACAAATCCTCACTTTATGGAGAGATTAGGAATAAATGCAGCTTTTAACCCAGGTGCAATTTATTTAAATAATAAGTTCTATCTTGTTGTTCGTACTGAAGGCTTAGATCGTAAATCGATTTTTGCGCTAGCTGAGAGTGACAATGGCATAGATAACTTTCGATTCATTGATACACCATTGACATGGGAAGATATTGATGAAAAAGAAACGAATATTTATGATATGCGTTTAGTTCAGCATGAAGATGGTTGGATTTACGGGATCTATTGCTCTGAAAGCAAGGACCTAAATGCATCTGAGTTTGATACATCTAGTGCTATTGCCCAAGCGGGGTTAGTGCGGACAAAGGATCTTAAAAAATGGGATCGTCTCCCTAATATTGAAACCCCATCACCACAACAACGTAATGTTGTTCTACACCCTGAATTTGTTGATGGTAAATATGCATTTTACACTCGTCCACAGGATGGATTTATTTCAACAGGCTCTGGTGGTGGAATAGCATTTGCCTTATGTGATGATATTTTAAATCCGATTATAAAAGAAGAACAGGTTATGCATGAGAAGCGCTACCATACGATTTACGAGGTTAAAAATGGGCAAGGACCAGCACCAATTAAAACGGATAAAGGCTGGATTCATATTGCACATGGAGTGAGAAACACTGCAGCGGGTTTACGTTATGTCCTTTACACACTTGCAACTAGTTTAGAGGATCCATCGCAAGTAATTGCAACACCTGGTGGGCATTTTATTGCACCCTATGATGAAGAGCGGATAGGTGATGTATCAAATGTTGTCTTCTGTAACGGAGCTGTAGTAAATGAAAATAATGAAGTGTTTATCTATTATGCATCAAGTGACACTCGTATTCACGTGGCAACGACAACAATAGAAAAGCTTGTTGATTACACCTTTAATACTCCTGAAGATCCTTTTCGCTCTTTAGAATGTGCTGCACAGCGTAAGGAATTGATTGAGCGGAATTTAGAATTACTTAAAGAGATTAAGTGATTGTTTATATAGGCTATTTTTTAATAGATAGTTGCTTTTAAAACAAAAACTATTTCAGGTTGATTGGAGCGGATTGCGAGACTCCTGCGGGAGTAGCGGGACAGGTGAGACTCATGCAGGCGTTCACGCCGAGGAGGCTCACCGCCCGCCCCGCGGAAAGCGAGCATCTCTCGCTGCAATCAACCACGCTGCATTACTTGGTAAATAGCAACAATGTTTGCGAAAACAGCCTTATATACATTACTAGCAAAATGAGATAAGCAATTTGCTCGGAGGAAATGAAAAATGAAAAACAATGTGACGATGAGGGATATAGCCGATCAATTAGGCGTAAGTAGTGTTACTGTTTCAAAGGCACTTAACGATAAAGATGGAGTGAGTGAGGAGCTTAAACTTAAAATTAAACACCTTGCTGAAGAAATGGGCTATCGCTATAACGCAATGGCTAAGTCTATGAAAGAAGGATTATCTTATAATATTGGCGTTATCGTTCCTGAGCGTTTTGCAGGTATGGAACAATCATCTTTTTATTTAAATGTATACCAAAGTATATCAAGGGTTTTGGAGAACCATGGTTACTATGGAATACTCCATATTTTAAATAGTGAAGATGAAAAAAAGCAAAACCTTCCAAGAATTTATTATGAGAAAAAAGTAGATGGTTTCATTATTCTTGGGCAAATAAGTAAAAAATATATTGAAAAAATCCAAGGTATCGAGCTTCCAAAAGTTTTTCTTGATTTCTATGATGAGCATGCAGATATTGATTCAGTTATTACAGATAACTTCTATGGAGCCTATGAAATTACGAACTATCTTCTTCACAATGGTCATCGTGAGATTGCTTATGTTGGGAATTTATATTCAACTAGTAGTATTCAGGACCGTTTCTTAGGCTATTTTAAATCATTACTTGAGCATAAAGTTGAGTTAAAGCAAGACTATATCCTAAATGATCGCGACGAACATGGTACTTATATCGATATTACAATTCCTGAAAAGCTTCCAACTGCATTTGTGTGTAACTGTGATCAGGTTGCACATAATTTAGTTCACAAGCTAACAAAATTAGGATATAAAGTTCCGGAAGATTGTTCGGTCGTAAGCTTTGATAACGATGTATATGCAACGATAACAGAACCTGGACTAACTACAGTTGAAGTTGACATAGAAGAAATGGCGAATAACGCAGTGAGCTTCACTTTAGAAAAAATAAAGGATCCAAAGAAAAACTTTGGACGTGTATTAGTAAAAGGAAAAATAGTCTATCGAAAGTCAGTTAAAAAAATAACAACAAGGTAACATTATACCTTGTTGTTATTTTTTTAGTATACTAAATGTGTAGATGAATGTTATTTTAAGAAGCCTTTTCCAAGGTTAATTATTTTTTGGCTCTGTTAAGCTCACTGTTGATTTTGGCACTTTGTTGATTGGAGCGAACGCCCGCAGCGGAAATCAACAACCAAGTTTAATAGAGTTATTTATAAAGGTAGTGAAAAAAATGAATAGCAAAATCGTTTTGTTTTTTCAATATATGTATAAATATTTTCAAGTAAGTTTATGCTTTTGGTTATCGCTATTAAAGGGTTTAGTTGTATATAGTATCGTCCCGAGCTTTTGTACACTGTTTATAGTGTTGCGTGACATAAATAAGGGTGAGGATGAGGAGAAAAATAAAAATGTAAAGCTTCTTTTTAATCATTATTATGAATCATTTAAAATGTATAAGGTGACATCTTTTATCTATACTTTTAGTATGATCATTGTTTATACATGTCTTTTCTTTGTAAATAAGCAAACAAATGCATTTTCACTTGTCCTATCTATTTTATTAATCTATTTCTTGGCAATGGTATTATTGATGTTAACTTATAGTACGGCATTTCTTGCTTTTAAAAACATGAATGTAAAGGATGGCAATATCCATGCCTTCTTAGCCATTATCAAAAATCCAATAAATTCGGTCTCAATTTTAGTGATAATTATTTTACTATTTATTGCTGTTGGTTATAATCTTGTATTTTTTGTTGTATTCGGTCCCTTTTTATATGGGCTAGGTGTTATTTTTTCATTAGTTAAGGTTTTGGAAGTAGAAAAATAGAGTAGTTAATGAAATTGCTAGTAGGGTTACTCACGAGGGCATACATGTCTCTCTATGAGAGTAACCCTATTTTGTTTGTAATAAATTAAAAGAATAAACTGAGAAGGTTTACTTGAGAATAATTAAACGAGAAATAATTAACTTAACGTTAACCTTACTTATAGGATTATAGACAGAGCGTAATAAAGAAACATAGAAGTATGTGAAAGGGACGAGGGTTTATTTTATGCAGAAAAGGTGGATTTTTATTGTATATTACAGTCATAAAATAACTAGTAAATGTCGAAATAAACAGTGGTTATTAAAGAAATTACTATTAATTAGAGTAAAAGTTTAAAAAATTTGTAGAATGTTGAAAATATTAAAAGAAAAGTCATTGACAAGAAAGCGTTACCATCATACAATTAATTTGTAACCTATACGGTAACTTAAAAGTGAATTAAAGAGAGGAGTTAATAGAATGAAAAAAACTAGATTACTAAGCTTACTTATGGCTATGGTACTTGTTGTACTTGCAGCTCTTACTGGTTGTTCATCTACTTCAAAGGAAGATGATGGGAGCGCAAATGGTGGTTCAACTGAAGCGGATGTAAGTTGGAAAGATAAAGATCCTAAGGAAATTGAAGGGGAAATTACATTCATTACTCAAAGAACGGATATTGTTGATACGGTATTCCCTGAGTATGAGAAAGAATTCCAAAAGATCTATCCAAATGTTGAAGTGAATTTCGAGGCATTAACAGATTACGGCGGACAAATAACACCGCGTATGAACACTGAAGATTATGGTGATGTGCTTTTAATGGCTCCACAAGTTCCAATTGAAGATATTCCAAATTTCTTTGAGCCACTTGGAAAACTTGCTGAAATGGAAAAGGATTATATGGGTGTTGAAGAAAGAGCAGTAGATGGTACAGTGTATGGTATTCCGATTGCAGTAACTTACACTGGTGTCGTTTATAACAAAAAGGTATTTGCAGAAGCTGGAATTGAAAAAACGCCTAAAACAATAGATGAGTTTATGGAGGCTTTAAACAAAGTTAAAGATAATACTGATGCAATTCCAATGTACACGAACTATGCAGCTGGATGGCCGTTAACACAGTGGCAAGGTGCTATAACAACTGTTGCTGGTGATGCTGCATACTATAACCAAACACTAGTAAACGAAAAGGATCCATTAGTACCTGGAAAACCTCAATATGAGCTTTATAAAATTATGTATGATATCGCTAAACAAGGTTTGATTGAAAAAGATCCATTAACAACTGATTGGGAATTATCAAAAGAGATGATGGGTAAAGGTGAAATCGCTACGATGGTATTAGGTTCTTGGGCAATTGACCAAATTAAAGGTGTTTCTGAAAACCCAGATGATATTGGTTATATGCCATTCCCAACGAATGCGGAAGAAGTAATTTTCCCATTAGGAGCAGACTTGCAAATCGGTGTTAATAAGCATACTGAGCATAAAGATGCTGCATTAGCATGGGTTGACTGGTTCATTCATGACTCTGGATATGCTGTTGAGCAAGCTGGTGGTATTAGTGCAGCTAAGAGCGTTCCACTTCCAGAAGAGTTAAAAGCATATGAAGAACAGGGAGTTGTATTCTCATTACTTGAACCGGCTAAAGAAGGACAAGAAGGTTTGCTTGACCAAATTGATAAAGAATCTGAAGTTGGTTTCTGGTTAGAAGATAATAAGAAGCGTATTATTGAAGCGGCTATCGGAAATAGAGATGAGACTTATGAAGATATAAATAAAGAATTAAATGCTGATTGGAATGAAGCAGCAGAAAAAATCAAGGGTGAGTAATTAAGGATACCCGATAACAAAATGTGTTAGAGAAAAGTGCATGTAATGCACTTTTCTTAACTTAAATACTAAAGTTTACTCTTAGCGCCTAGTCCTATAAGGATATAAACCACTCAGGAATTGAAGGTACTTTAACACCTTCCATTCCTGAGCGACTTATTTGCCTGAGGCTAAGCTTATGTGAATTTCGCTTTTATTACTGCCGGGAGGTGTAGTCTGTGTTCAAATTCTCAAACCTATCTTATGACGCGCAAAGAAGAGTCATTATTATTCTTTTCTCAATTGTTCCGGTAGCATTGTTAATTACTTTTGCTTATATACCGGTAGCGAATATGTTCTATTACAGTTTCACAGATTGGAATGGATTTAGTGATAAGGAGTTTGTCGGATTTGAAAATTACCTGACAATTTTTACTGATCCAGAATACTTTGTTGTTTTTAAAGTAAGTTTGTATTATTTCTTTGCAACGTTTGTGCAAATGGGATTAGCGTTATATTTTGCGACAATTTTAAGTTTTAACGTGCGTTTTAAGAATTTCTTTAAAGGTGTTTTGTTTTTTCCTTACTTATTAAATGGTGTTGCGATTGGTTTTATGTTTTTGTTTTTCTTTAGACCTGAGGGAACATTGGATACGGTTTTAAATGCTTTAGGATTAGGAGAGTTTATTCAACTTTGGTTGGGAAATCCAGATATTATTAATATTTCTTTAGCAGGAACTTCTATATGGAGATATATGGGTTTTAACTTTATCATCTTTTTAGGAGCGATTTCATCGATTCCTAAAGATGTATATGAAGCAGCGGAAATTGATGGTGCGAATAAATGGCACCAGTTTAGATATATTATTTTACCGAGTATTCGCAGAATCATTCAGCTTAATTTAATTCTAGCGATAAGTGGAGCACTTTCTTCGTTTGAAATTCCTTACATTATGACAGCTGGTGCTAACGGTAGTAAAACGTTTGTTATCCAGACAGTAGATATTGCGTTTAAGTATGGTAAGGTCGGTCTAGGTTCTGCGATGGCTGTTGTGCTTATGATTATTGTTATCGTTGTAACGCTTATACAGAAAAAATTCTTTAAGGAGGACTAGAAGTGTATAAATTAAAGTATACGTTAGGTAGCGTAGTTAAATATGTATCACTGCTTCTAGGATTATTCGCAGCTTTAATTCCAATTGCGGTCGTATTCTTTGCCTCTTTTAAAACAAGTAGTGAATATAAGAGTTCAGGACCTTTAACACCGCCTGAGAATTGGACAAACTTCGAAAATTACACAAGGGCATTTGTTGAAGGAAATATGATGGTGGGGTTTGTAAATACAACGATAATTTTACTTGTTTCGATTGTAGGTGCAACGTTAACAGGTTCAATGATCGCATTTGTATTAAATCGTTTTAAATTCAGAGGTAGCAATCTATTAATGGGTGCCTTTTTACTTGCTACACTTATTCCAGCTGTTACAACGCAAGTTGCAACCTTCCAAATAATTGAGGGGCTTGGGTTGTTTAATACAAGAGGAGCGGCAATTATTTTGTACATGAGTACAGATATTATTGCAGTTTATATTTTCTTGCAGTTTATGGATTCGATTTCAGTTTCATTAGATGAATCAGCAATGCTTGATGGTGCGTCATATGTAACGATTTTCAGAAAAATTATTTTACCTTTACTTAAGCCGGCTATTGTAACGGTTATCATCGTTAAAGGTGTAAATGTATATAACGATTTTTATACACCGTTCCTCTATATGCCGAAAAAGGAGCTTCATGTTATTTCAACCGCGCTGTTTACGTTTAAAGGACCTTATGGATCACAGTGGGAGGTTATCTGTGCTGGGATTATGATTGCGATTATCCCGACGTTGATTGCTTTCATCTCACTTCAGAAACATATATACAACGGAATGGCAGGTTCAGTTAAGTAATTATTCATCGAATGGTCCTGTCTGGGATAGTCTTGGAAAGTCATATTTTTGAGACGTTATTTTTGTAATGGAAAAACGTAAGGGACTGAATTTTAGTTTTGATGTCAGCCCTTATTTTGTAAGGAGGAGCCGTTTTTTGGAATTCATCAAGGGTTTTACGTATGGTTGGATGAGTAGAAAAGGAGATTTTAAGAAGCCTGAAGCGAAGGAGTCTATGAGGCTCTTAAAAGAACGAACAAATACAGATTATGCAATTATTTCATTAGCAGCTTTACAGGATGGTGCCCATACAACAGTAGTTGATTATACTGGGGAACACATGGTTTCAGATGAAGAATTAGTAGACATGATTGAATATGCTCAGTCGCTTGGCCTGAAGGTGATCTTAAAACCTACAGTGAATTGTAAGGATGGTACATGGAGAGCGCATATTAATTTCTTTGACCTAGATGTTCCTTGTGAACCTAAGTGGAAAGATTGGTTTAAGAGCTATACGGAATATCAAATGCATTATGCTGCAATTGCTCAGAAAACAAATTGTGACATGATCATTGTTGGTTGTGAAATGGTACAAACAGAACGTAAAGACAAAGAGTGGCGTGCTTTAGTAGATGAAGTGCGTACGGTTTATAATGGGGCTATTACGTACAATACTGATAAATACCAAGAAGGAAATGTGAAATGGTGGGATGCATTAGATGTGATCTCGTCCAGTGGTTATTATCCAATAAATGATTGGGATAAACAGTTAGATCGTATCGAAAAGATTATTAAACCATTTAATAAACCGTTTTTCTTTGCGGAGGCTGGTTGTCCAAGTCGTTCGAATTCGCCGTATGTTCCGAATGATTGGGGTCTCGAAGGTGAGACGGACCTGAAAGCGCAAGAGGATTATTATAAAGTAATGTTCGAAAAAACAAAGGATAGAGACTGGGTACAGGGTTTTGGTCTGTGGGACTGGAAAGCTCTGCTTCATATGGAAGAAAACGCGGCAAATAATGATGATTATGCTGTTTATGGAAAACCAGCAGAAAAGGTAATTAAGGCTTTTTATGCAACTAAATAATGATGAAGGTGAACGATCCTTAAGGTAGCAAACTCTTGTTTAGGGGGCTACCTTTTTTGTCGAATATTTTAGGATGAAAATATGTTTGTTATGTCTTTACTATAATTGAATATTAGTATAAAGTTAGTTTTATAATAACAAATAAAATAACTAAAATAACAAGAGGGGTAAATGTACTTGATTTGTAATAATATAGGTTGAATTAATATATTGCTTAACTAGTGGAAGTTTAAATGATTCTATAGATATCTATACTTATCTAAAAACTAATCAAAAAAACTAACAAAAATAACAGATTAGAAGGGTGAGAAGAATGAAGAAAATAGATTTAAATGGATCTTGGAAAATGAAGTGTACGAATGAAACTGAATGGTTAGATGCAATCGTTCCAGGTTCTGTTATGAATGACTTGTTAAGGCAGGGGAAAATTGATGATCCTTTTTATCGTGATAATGAAGACCATGCTTATGAAATAGCTGCAAAGGATTATGAATTTACTCGTGAATTTTCAGTTGATGAAGAACTACTTAGTCATAGCCAGGTTGCGATTCGATTTGATGGTCTTGATACACTTTCAGAAATAATGGTTAATGGACAATTAGTTGCAAAAACAAACAATATGCATCGTACCTATGAATTTGATATTAAGGCTTATTTAGTGAAAGGAACAAATCATTTACAAGTAACTCTCCTCTCACCAATTCAGTATATAACTGAAAAGCAGAAAGAAACGAAATTATGGGGAGTAACCGATGCCATTGAAGGGTATCCACATATACGAAAAGGCCATAGTATGTTCGGTTGGGACTGGGGTCCTCGAATTCCTGATTTAGGAATTTGGCGTACTGTTTCTCTGCTAGCTTGGAATCATAGTCGCATTGAAGATGTGTATGTTAGTCAGGATCACCATGAAAATGAGGTCGGTGTAAATGTACGTGTGAAAGTAAAGGATGTACAGAAAGAAATCGTAAACCTTGAGGTGAAGCTTACAAGTCCGACGGGTGAAATAAATTCAACAAAAATCACGGCTATGAAATCGGAAGAAACAATTACGATTGATGTAGCAAATCCACAATTATGGTGGCCAAATGGATATGGAGAACAGCCATTATATAAGGTAGAAGTCCTTGTTTCAAATGAGGAGGGCTTGTTAGATGAAAAAGCATTAACCATTGGACTGCGTACGATAAAAGTAAAACATGAACCTGATCAATGGGGAAAATCATTCGAATTTGAAGTAAATGGTCTCTCAATTTTTGCGATGGGTGCGAACTACATTCCAGAAGATAATTTGTTAGCGAGAAATTCATCAGAAAGAACCGAACGATTAATCAATGATTGTGTGGAAGCTAACTTTAATATGATTCGTGTCTGGGGTGGTGGAATTTATCCTGAGGATTATTTCTTTGATTTATGTGACGAAAAAGGGCTAATCGTTTGGCAGGACTTTATGTTTGCTTGTAGTATGTACGAATTAAATGATGAGTTTAGAGAAACCGTTGAACAAGAAGTAATAGACAATATGAAGCGGATTCGTCACCATGCAAGTCTTGGAATTTGGTGTGGAAATAATGAAGTTGAAGAAGCCTGGGTATATTGGGGAGATATGCCTAATGATGATTACAAACATAAAGCAGACTATATCAAGCTTTTCGAATTTATTATTCCTGAGCTTGCAAAGGAACTTGACCCTCAGACCTTCTACTGGTCATCATCCCCATCATCTGGTGGAGGATTTAATGAACCGCGTAATCCAAATGAAGGTGATATGCATTATTGGGAAGTATGGCATGGATTAAAACCATTCTCAGAATATGAGAAGTTCCATTTCCGCTTCTGTTCGGAATTTGGTTTTCAATCATTCCCATCAATGAAAACGATTGAAACCTTTACAGAGCCTGAAGACCGCAATATTTTTTCATATGTCATGGAAAAGCACCAGAAGAATGGAGCTGCGAATGGGAAAATTCTCTTTTACCTTTCTGAAAACTTCCTTTATCCAAAAGACTTTGATTCTTTACTATATGCCTCCCAGCTATTGCAGGCAGAAGCAATTAAATATGGGGTAGAACATTGGAGAAGAAATCGCGGTCGTTGTATGGGGTCACTTTACTGGCAGTTAAATGACTGTTGGCCGGTTGCTTCTTGGTCTAGTATTGATTATTACGGTCGCTGGAAAGCGTTGCATTATTTCACGAAGAAGTTTTATTCGCCAGTTTTGTTATCACTTAGAGAAGATGGAACAGATGTAGAAATCCATGTGACAAACGATTCTTTAGCAAATGTAAATGCGCGAATTGAATGGAAATTACGTAAAAATACGTCAGAAGTTCTTCAAGAAGGAACTGTGACTGCAACTATTGAAAGTCTTACGGCTAATCAATGTGAGAAATTATCATTTGGTGAATTTTTGACTTTTGATGCAATGAGAAATACGTACCTTGAGTGCATATTGTATGTAAATGGTGAACAAACAACTGTAACAACCCTGTTGTTTACGAAGCCGAAGCATTTTACTTTCCTAAATCCAGAACTATCAGTTGACGTGACAGAAACAGATGTAACATTTGAGATTGCTGTATCCTCGATAGCTTTTGCAAAATACATTGAACTTGAATTAGTTGCAGCAGATTGCAAGTTTAGTGACAATTACTTTGATCTTTCGGCAGGAGTTAAAAGAACGATTGTCGTTCAAAAAGAAAGTTTGAGTGAAGATCTAAGTCTAGGTGCATTTAAGCAACAGTTATCACTTCGCAGTGTTTTTGATATTGCATAGAAATAACTGAATGACTCTCATATCCCTTCGTCATTTTGTAATAATAGGCCGGGTAATTCTACTCTTTAACATTAGTGATAGAAGACACTGTCTGTAGCGGAAATCAACAACCGAGTTTAACAGAGTCTTAAAAATAAATACATGAAACATGATCAAATACGTTGGTGGAGTGAGATAAAAGCATGGCAAAAAAAGTTACGATGCAGCAAATTGCCGATTACTTAGGTGTATCAAAGTTTGTTGTTTCTAGAGCACTGTCTGGAAAAGAAGGGGTCAACCCTTCGACAAGAGAAAAAGTGTTCCAAGCTGCCTCAAAGCTTGGATACTTCGCTCAAAGGAATATGAAAATTGAAGATATACATGATCAACAACAAAATGAGCAGCAAACGATCGATACTACTGTGACAAATAACAAAAGTGTGTTAGTGCTTATGCCAAATATCCGCTTCCAAAACAAAGAATCACGTTATTGGGGGCGGATATTAGATGGCATTGGAGAAATGGTAGAAACAATCGGAGCTGGCATGGTTGTTCTTACAGAAAATAACGTAGAAAGCCTTGGGAATGTTTTGAATCCAAGGGGCTTTTTAGGTGTGATTAGTATAGGGGTTGTCTCTACTGCGTTATTACTCGAGGTCCATCGCTTACATATACCATTAATTATGGTGGACTATGAGGATGCATTAATTCCGTGTGATTCGATTTTTAATAACAGCTTTGATTGTAGCTTGAATTTAACAAATCATTTAGTAGGACTTGGTCATCAACACATTCAATTTGTTGGAAACATTGAATACTCCCGTAGTTTCTATGATCGCTGGCTTGGATACAGAAGTGCGATGGAGAGGAATAAGCTGACTATTAAAGGGGATACCATTGTCTATTCCGAGGGTGCTGATCGAGTGCGCGATGAAATAAAACAATGGTTAAAAAAACAAACAAAGCAAACTATGCCTACTGCATTTGTTTGCTGTAATGATAATGTGGCGAAAAGAATGATTACAGAACTAGAAGAATTAGGTTATCACGTACCAAATAAAGTCTCAGTTGTAGGTTTTGATAACATGGAATTTTCTTATTCGATGACACCAACAATTACAACTGTTGATGTTGCAAAAAAAGATTTGGGAAAACGAGCAGTTGAAATGCTAATGAGAAGAATGAGAGAAAAACATTTACCTTTTGAGAAGGTGCTACTGGCTGGAACAATTTTGCTTCGTGAATCAACAGCTAGACTAAATAAAGTGTAAATGCCGAAAAATTAATAATTTTGGCTATCGGGTTTGGGATATGGATATGAATAATTCAGCATACGCAGAAATCGCCGAGTATTTCCGTAATTTTGATCCACATCATGAACGAGAATAGAGGAGAAAAAACAATGAAAGAGATTTTCGTGAAAGGGATGACATATGGCTGGAACACATCTCGTGGAGCTTATCGTACCCCTAAAGCAGTTGAATCACTAGAAAAATTAAGGGAAACAGGCAGTGAGTGGATTGCATTGTCCTTTTTTACGTATCAAGATACATATTCATCTACCGAGATCGCATTTGATTATGGATTTACAATGACAGATCGCGATATTGAATTTGCGGTAAATAAAGCGAAGGAACTTGGTATAAAGGTTTGCTTAAAGCCTGTTGTGAATTCAAGAGATGGATTATGGCGAGCGCGAATTGGATTTCCAGAGGATGCAACAGAGTATTGGGATAAATGGTTCAGATCTTATGAGAATTTCCTCCTTCACTATGCTGAGCTTGCAGAAGAGCTTGGCTGTGAGATGTTCTGTGTTGGTTGTGAAATGATTGGAACTGAGTCAAGAACAGAACAATGGGAGCAAGTGATTGCAAAGGTAAGAGGGGTTTATAACGGACCGATTATTTATAATGCGAACCACGGGAAAGAAGAAGGAGTAGGATGGTTTGACAAGGTCGATATCATCGGGACAAGTGCTTACTATCCAGTAGCTGAAGGACCTGGAGATAGTGAAGAAAATATGATGAAAAACTGGGAAAAAGTGAAAGTGAAATTAGTGAAGCTTCACGAAAGGTTTAACAAGCCAATTGTCTTCATGGAAATTGGTTGTCGAAGTGCTGAAGGTTGTGCGACGATGCCTTGGGATTTTGAACATACAGAGCTTCCGTATAGTGAAGATGAACAAGCAAACTTTTATAGTTCGGTTATGAAAGTATTTTGGGACGAGCCTTGGTTTGGTGGCTTTTTCTGGTGGGACTGGAGTACAAAACTTTATCCATTAGCAGAAGCTAAGTCAAATACTTACTTTGACATTTATGGTAAAAAGGCTGAAAACGTTTTAAAGGAATGGTATCGAAAAGATGTTCAAGCAAAGAAATAGTATGTGGGAGGTTATGAAGTGGTAGAGAAAAAGGTTTTACTGATCGGTGATAGTATAACTGAGTGGGGAAGACATGAGGACCATGAAAACTTAGGCTCAGGTTATGTAAGACTTATTCATGATTATTTTGTTACAACTTATCCAAACCAAGCCTATCAATTTCTAAACAGAGGTGTTGGTGGCGATCGCATTACCGATTTAGCTGAAAGATGGCAAAAGGACGCCATTGACTTAAAACCAGATTATATTTCAATTTCTATCGGAATAAATGATGTATGGAGACAATTAGATCATCCGGACATGGAGCAAATACCAACGGAACAATTTCAACAGCTATATACCGATTTATTAACGCAAATAAGAGAAAAAACAAATGCAAAGATCATCCTGATGGAGCCGACGATTATTGAAGAAGATGTAAAAGCTAAAGGAAACCAACTATTATTTGACTACGTTGAGATTGTTCATAAAGTAGCAAAAGATTTTCAGGCAACAGTTGTTCCAACACATAAAGCATTTATTAACTATTTACAATCTGGTAACGACTACAAATTAACAACAGATGGTGTTCATATGAATCCAGCAGGAAATATGCTAATGGCGAGAACTTGGATAAAAGCGGTTGAAGATCAGTTGAAATGAAGGTTTTATCTGGTACAATGATGAACCTGTAGCTGGATATTAGAAAATTTAGGACCTCCTGACACTATAATTAGGGAGGTTTTTTTATGGTGGGGTTTAAAAATTGGTTCAATCAGCTTGGAAAGCGTGGTGGGAAAATGGAGTTGGTTCAATAAATGAGAAAAGAGGTTCAATAGAGAGAGAAAGTGGTTAAATAGTAAATGAGCGTGGTTCGAAAAAAAGAAAACCTGGTTCAATCCACTAGGAAAGCGTGGTGTGAAAATGGAGTTGGTTCAATAAATGAGAAAAGAGGTTCAATAGATAAACAAATTGGTTAAATAGTAAATGAGCGTGGTTCGAAAAAAAGAAAACCTGGTTCATTCCACTAGGAAAGCGTGGTGTGAAAATGGAGTTGGTTCAATAAATGAGCAAAGAGGTTCAATAGAGAGAGAAAGTGGTTAAATAGTAAATGAGCGTGGTTGGAAAAAAAGAAAACCTGGTTCAATCCACTAGGAAAGCGTGGTGTGAAAATGGAGTTGGTTCAATAAATGAGAAAAGAGGTTCAATAGATAAACAAAGTGGTTAAATAGTAGATGAGCGTGGTTCGAAAAAAAGAAAACCTGGTTCAATCCACTTGGAAAGCGTGGTGGGAAAATGGAGTTGGTTCAATAAATGAGAAAAGAGGTTCAATAGATAAACAAATTGGTTGAATAGTAAATGAGCGTGGTTCGAAAAAAAGAAAACCTGGTTCAATCCACTAGGAAAGCGTGGTGTGAAAATGGAGTTGGTTCAATAAATGAGAAAAGAGGTTCAATAGATAAACAAATTGGTTGAATAGTAGATGAGCGTGGTTCGAAAAAAAGAAAACCTGGTTCAATCCACTAGGAAAGCGTGGTGGGAAAATGAAGTTAATTCATTAACCTGATTCAATTCACTAAAAACGTATGAAAAGGTAGGAATTTCAGTCAGGTTTCATCAGTAAATCAAACTGAAATGGTCTACTTTTTTAATAAAATACATTTAAAATGATTAAAATAGTTGCAGGATAACTATCAATTATAGCGAATATCATTTTTGATACGTAATCCAAAACATAAAGGAGTGAATATCCCCTGATTATTAAAGAACAAAAAAAGTCTTCTGAGCTATTAAAGTTAGAGGCGATAGTAAATAGACTCCGGAAATCGCACAGTAGCTATCCCATTTTAGAAAAAGATTATGCAAAAAAACTTGCAGGATATAAAGGAGAAAAGTCAATTGACTACTATTTAAGTTACATCAATGATAATTATCTTATTTTCAGTAATATTAGGCTAAGAGATAAGAATCATTTTTTTCAAATCGATACACTTATTGCTTCACCATTCTTTATTTGCAACCTCGAAGTGAAAAATATAGCGGGAACTTTATATTTTGATGAAGAATATGATCAGATGATACGAACGTTAGATGGGAAAGAGGAAGGCTTCCCAAGCCCCCTGATTCAAATACGGAGGCAGCAGTCCCATTTAGAGAATTGGCTGGAAAATCATAAATTTCCACGAATCCCTTGTCAAAGTTTTGTTGTTATTAGTAGTCCTTCTACAATTATAAAAGCCCCAAAGTCACTCAAATCTCAAATCCTTCATAGCGCAAACATTCCTTACAAAATAGGAGTTCTAGAAAAGAAGTTTAAAGAACAGTTATTAACGAAACCTACTCTTAAAAAGTTATCTAAAACACTTATGGAAAAGCATACAGAAGAGGATGTTGACTTATTTACCAAATATAATATTTCAAAGAATGACATTCTAACTGGAGTGCAATGTCCAGGCTGCGGCCAATTTCCTGCTAAAAGAACCCAAGGTTTTTGGCGATGTTCATTTTGTAAACATAAAGCGAAGGATGCTCACCTCAGAACTCTAGAAGAATACAAATATCTTTTTGAAAATAAAATATCAAATCAACAGCTCCGGTCATTTCTTCACATCTCATCACGTACTAGTGCAACAAAGTTTTTCAGTACATTAAATTATGTTCATGAAGGAAGAACAAAGGATAGAGTGTATTTTATACCTTAAAAACTTCATTCAACATTCAGCAACTCCTTCAAATCAGGAATACTCTTCTTATCAGCAAGAATATACAATATATCATCCTTTTTAATCGTTAAATCCTCACTGGGTGGCAAAAGGTCCTTGTTCCTAATAAGGGCATTCACCCATACCTTTTCAGGAAACGTAATATCCTTCACTTCCTTATTTAACAAACTGCATTTTTGACTAACAATGTATTCAATTAATTCTGCATTTACCTTGCTCAGTGAAATGACTTCAAGTAAATCAGGTGAAATATCCTTTTCTGGTTCAGTAAGTCTAAGCTTTTTTGCAACTAATGGAATAGTAGATCCTTGCACAAGGGCTGAAGTTAAGACAACGAAGAAAACAATATGAAAGATAATATGACTATTTTCCACGCCATCAATGAATGGAAAGGTTGCAAGTACAATTGGGACAGCTCCACGTAATCCTGCCCATGATATAAAAAGAAATTCCTTTGAAGAAAATGGAAAGTATGATAGTGCAGCATATACAGCTGCAGGGCGTGCGATCACAATAAGAATCACTGATAAAAGCAAAGCTCTCCAAATTAAATCCAAATCAAATAACTGAGAAGGGGAAACTAATAAACCGAGAATAATAAACATTAAAATTTGCATCATCCAAGCCAATCCTGAATGAAATCGCAAAATTGAGTTTCGATATGTAAGATCTTTATTGCCGATTACAAGTGCAGTTACATAAACAGCAAAAAGCCCGCTCGCGTTAAGCATAGAAGTGACACTATATGAAAGGATCGCGAATACTAAAGTAAAAACAGGGTATAACCCGTTAAAGTCTAAATTGATTTTATTAATTGATTTTGAGGCTAGCCAACCAAGTCCGTAACCAAGAAGAAGCCCGATGCTCATTTGCCAGAAAAATGATAAAATCAGCATGACGATATTAGCGTCATCAGAAGTCAGTAACTGGATTGTGGATATGGTTAAAAACATGGCCATAGGATCGTTTGTTCCTGATTCAGCTTCTAATACAGAAGTAAGTTTTTCTTTCACATTTTGTCCTGCTAAGATCGCAAATACTGCTGCTGCATCTGTTGAACCCACAATTGCTCCAATCAAAAAAGACTTGAGCCAGTCCATGTCAAAAATCACTTTTGCTCCTATAGCAGTAATTAAAGTCGTTATTAGGACACCAATTGTTGCTAATGATAGAGATGGGGCAGCGACCTTCTTAACAGAACTCCATCTCGTTTTTAGTCCTCCTTCAAATAGGATTATGACTAACGCTATAATCCCAATAATTTGGGCAATTTTCACATCGCTAAAATAGATAATGTTTAATCCATCACTACCCATAACCATTCCTAACCCGATAAACAACACAAGAGCAGGAACGCCGATTTTAGTAGAGAATTTTGTTGTAATAACTCCTAATAATAAAAGCAGTGACAGGAGTAAAATTAGATAATCTGTTTCGAAATGTTCCAGCATTTTGGCCTCCTAAGGTTAAATGAAAATGGGAGTTTTTAAAAACAATACCCTTGATTAAAATGTATCAAACAAGTTACATATGATGGAATTAATCATGTGGTTATATACAAGTAATAATTAATTTATAAAAATGGCTCTGTTAAATCTCATTGTTGATTTTGGCACTTTGTTGATTGGAACGGATACGGTAAGGCTCCCGTACCGCCCGCGGAAAGCGAACACCAAAGCGTAAATCCACAGCCAAGTTTAACGGAGCTATAAAAATAAATGACCCCATATCTTTTTTTGCCACCTTATTCGTTATATAACTGAGAGTGTTTAAAGGAGTGAATGGAATGCAAAGTAATGAAATGAAAGAATTAAAACTCAGGGCACGTGTAAAGATCGAAGACTATATTCCAGCGTTGGTTGCATATTGCCAATTTCTGACAAATAGTAGCTGGGATGGTGAGGACATCGCCCAAGAAACAGTGATAAAGGCAATTGAAGCGTACGGTCAAAAGGCTGAATTGATCTCACCTGCTTTGCTTAAAAGAATTGCTTATAATCATTGGATTGATACTGTTCGTAAGAGAAAAAAGGAGACGCTTGAATCCGATATAACATATAACGAGGCAAAGCATGAACGTACAGTTGAAGATGCCTTTGACATCGTGCAGTATTTAGTCAAACATTTCACTCCAAAGCAAGCAGTGATTCTCTTTCTGAAAGAGGCTTTTTGCTATCGGTCCTCTGAAATTGCTAATATTCTTGGAACAACTGAAATGGCGGTCAAGTCGATTCTTCATCGCTTGAGAAAGCGGATTGAAAATAATGGGGGGAACGGCTTGACGCTAATCTGGGAAAAAGAAGAAGAACAATTGCTTTCAGAACTTTTCTACGAAGCTCTAACACTGCAGGACCCAACAGCACTAATTCGTAACATCCCGACATTTCACTCTTTAATGAAGGAAGCTGTTGCTCCTGTACCTTCAAAAACACTCTCTCCTTCAAGTGGACTTTGCATGGCTGCTTAATTTGAAACAATGATAAGGAGGGTTTTACAATGACAACAATTCCATATGTTATTGACCAATCAAATCGAGGGGAACGTTCATATGATATTTATTCGAGACTTTTAAAGGACCGGATTATCATGCTTGGAGATGAGATTAATGATCAGGTAGCCAATAGTATTGTTGCACAAATGTTATTTTTAGCTGCCGACGACCCAGAAAAGGATATTTCATTATATATCAATAGTCCAGGTGGCTCTACATCTGCAGGGTTTGCAATTTTCGATACGATGCAATATATAAAACCTGATATAAGAACAATTTGTACAGGAATGGCAGCTTCATTCGGTGCTACCTTGCTTTTAGCAGGTACAAAAGGTAAACGCTATGCTTTGCCAAATAGTGAAATCATGATACACCAGCCTTTAGGTGGAGCAAAGGGGCAAGCGACAGATATCGAAATTACAGCAAGGCGTATACTAAAGCTGAAAGAACATGTGAACAATTTGTATGCAGATATCACCGGCCAGCCAATTGAAAAGATAAGAATTGATACAGAACGGGATTATTTTATGAGTGCAAAAGAAGCAGTGGAGTATGGAATAATTGATGAGGTTCTCAATCCAACTAAATAAAGGTAATAGAGGCGATTCCATCTTATTTGGAATCGTCTTTTTTTTATTATTACAACTCCAGCCTCTTAGATATAGGGATACTAAAAACAAACACCCTGTCTTCCCAGTTTTGCACTTTGGCCCGTGAGCACTGGTTTTACGAAGCTAGAACTAGTAAAAACTAGGGTGTTTGCCCCTTTTATTTACATGACTAATAGGTCCTAGAAATAGATTTTGATATATGTTAGAGTATAGTTTGCGGGTTTTATAGTAGAAAAAAAGGGTCTTTTGTTATATTTGAAATATAATTGTAATATTAACAACATGATTTTGTCACTTTTTGATGATATACTACTTATTGTGGCTAAATAAGTAAAAAGTATGATAATTTTTAAATGTATTGAAGATAAATAGATATATAGAATTAGTATTCATACATATAAGATTTGAAAGTAGGGGAAGAGAAATGTCGAAAAAGAAACTACTAGTCATGAGTTTAGCAGTCATGATTGGATTAGGCAGTTCATTTGCTATTCCTTCAGCTAAAGCTGAAACAGCGGAGAGCTTATCTGAAATTCAGCAACAGCGCACACAAGTTCAAGAGAAAATTGAAAACGCTGAGCAAGAGCTAAATGATGTTCAGAAAGAACTTGCTAAGTTAAATGAGCAAATTGAACGTGTTGATCAGGCGATTGCAGATAACAACACTAAAATGGAACAAACGAAAAAAGACATAACTGTTGCTAATGAAGAAATTAGCAAAATGCAAAATGAAATCGCAGTTTTAGAAGAGACAATTAAAAATAGAACAGAAATATTAAAACAACGTGCTATTGCATATCAACATAGTGGTGGAAATGTTGACTATTTTGACGTATTAGTTGGTTCTTCTAGTTTCAGTGATTTTGTTAACCGTGCGATTGCAGTCGGGAAAATTGCAGAAGCAGACAGAGATCTTATAAAGCAGCATGAGGAAGACCAAGCTACCTTAAAGGAAACACAAGCTGCAAAGGTAAAAAGACTTGCAGAACTAACAGAGATGAAAACAGAATTAGAAGGTATGCAAGCTCTTGTTCTTGAGCAAAAGGAACAAAATGATCAATTAAAAGAACAGCTTAAGAGTGAAGAATCAGCAACATTAGCTGCTAAAGCTAGCATGCAACAGCAAGATAGTAATCTTGCATTACAAGAGTCTAGTGTCCAACAAAGCTTAGCTCAAGCAGAAACCTCAGCATCAACATCTGTAGAGTTAACAAGTGGAACTAATGGAGAAAGCTCTAATTCAAAAGCAAACTCAAACTCTAATTCAACATCAAGCTCAAAAAAATCTACAAGCAGCAATAAAACTGTTGCTTCAACACCTGTAAATCCAAATGGTACTGTTAACGACTTGATTCGCGCAGGTTATAAATATATTGGTAACTCTGTCTATGTATTTGGTGGCGGTAGATCTTCTTCCGATATAGCAAATGGAAGATTTGACTGTTCAGGTTTTGTAAATTGGGCCTTTTCAACAGTTGGAGTTAGCTTAGGTGGTAATACGGATTCATTAAAGCACGCAGGAACTCAAGTTTCAAGAAGTAATATGCAACCTGGAGATCTTGTTTTCTTTAATACTTATAAAACAGATGGCCATGTTGGTATTTATGTTGGCGGTGGTAAATTCATCGGTTCTCAAAGTTCAACTGGTGTAGCAATCGCTAATATGAGTAGTGGTTATTGGGCAGAGAAATTTAATGGACGTGTTGTGCGCGTGAATTTATAAGTTTTGATTAGAGCTGGCATAAATGAGTCAGCTCTTTTTTGTCTTAATTTTTTAATTCCCATTTAAATAGCTTGCTAAACATAGAATATAAATATTTCGCGCATGTAATTTTAATTAGATCAGGAAGGAGGTAAGATTAGGCATTATTGTCTACTCCTAAAGAGAATGATAGCAAGGTTACTATGTCTTTAATCTAAAGTGGTGCTTGCAAAAGAGCAAATATTATTATAAAATTTAAATCGTAATGATTACTGTTTGTGATGTTACCACAAGATATTTAATTACGACCAATTACACATAATTAAAGATAGCAGTTGTGCGTAATAAATAGGTAGGAAAAATATAGACTTTAAATCGTAATAATAACGATCTAGAAAGAAGGGTTCAAATGAGAAAAAAGAAAATACCAGTAACAGTCTTAAGTGGTTATTTAGGATCTGGAAAAACAACTTTATTAAATCATATTTTAGCTAACAGAGAAAATAAGCGAGTTGCAGTAATTGTAAATGATATGAGCGAGGTAAATATTGATGCCTCATTAATTAAACAGGGTGGTTTTTCTCAGACAGAGGAAAAGCTAGTCGAGCTACAAAATGGTTGTATTTGTTGTACATTGCGCGAAGATTTAATTTTTGAAGTTGAGAAGCTTGTAAAGCAAGGAGATATTGACTATCTTGTCATTGAATCAACAGGTATTTCAGAGCCTGTTCCAGTAGCACAAACATTTACATATGTGGATGAAGAGCTCGGGATCAATCTATCAGAGCTATGTAAATTAGATGCAATGATTACGGTAGTAGATGCAAACCGCTTTTGGTACGATTTTGCTTCTGGAGAGACACTTTTGGATCGAAAGCTAGCAACTGATGAAACAGATACGAGAGAAGTCGTGGATCTGTTAATCGATCAAATAGAATTTGCAAATATCATTGTTTTGAATAAAACAGATTTAGTCCATAGGGAAGATGTTGAAGAATTAAAGAGAGTTATTAAAAAATTAAATCCTGAGGCGAAAGTGGTAGAAAGTGTGTTTTCTAAGGTCGACCTTAACGAAATATTAAATACACACCTGTTTAATTTTGAGAAAGCAAGTCAAGCTGCCGGATGGATACAAGAGCTTATGACAGAACATACGCCAGAAACAGAAGAGTTCGGCATTTCTTCATTCGTATACAAGCGTAAACGACCATTCCACCCTGAAAGATTGATGGCTTGGCTTGAGGATTGGCCAGTTGATGTTGTCCGTGCCAAAGGATTCTTTTGGTTAGCCTCTCGAAATGATATGACTGGATTACTTTCTCAGGCAGGACCCTCTATTATTATACAAGGAGCAGGAGCGTGGATCGCAACTTATTCTCAGCAGGAACAACAACAAGTTCTCATAGAGGAACCTGAACTATTAGAAAAGTGGGATGATAAATATGGTGATCGTATGACAGAGCTCGTTATGATTGGTATTGATATGAATCGTGTTGAAGTTGAGGAATCACTAGATCATTGCTTATTAACGGATGAAGAAATGAATCAAGATTGGTCAACGTTTATTGACCCAATACCTTCATTTACCGTTGCTATTTAGATTCGTAAGAAAATCAAACTAAATTTTTATTAGGAGGAAATAAAATGAGAATAAATATAATATTAGCGTGTACTGAAACCGGGGATCGAAATTATATAACAACAAAAAATAAACGAAATAATCCAGATCGAATTGAAAGAAAGAAGTACTGCCCACGATTAAAAAAACATACATTGCATCGAGAAACAAAATAATTAGTCAGGAAAGGTACTCCAGGGGTTTGGTCCTGGGAGTGCCTTTTTTAAATTGAGAAAGAGACGAATATTGACACCCTTTTTATACTAGACTATTATTAAGTAATCTTAAATGTAACTAAATACGATAAAAATAGGTTGATAGATCTAGTAAGTCTATCATGAAAAGGGAAGACCGGTGAACAATCCGGCGCGGTCCCGCCACTGTAAATGGGAGATCTTTGCATTATGCCACTATTCATATTGGGAAGGTTGTAAAAGAGTGTTGATCATGAGCCAGGAGACCTGCCTGTTTTTTTAAATCACCAAAACTTACGAGGATAGGGATGGTGTTTGAGCACAGGTATACATATGTACTTTACTATTTTTTACCCTGTGACAAGCACACATCTCTGTATAGTGATGTGTTTTTTTATTTTTCAGGTACACAGAATCCTACTTTGGATAAGCGCGCAAGGTATCGTAACTCTCGTGCTTTTATTCTTATAGAAAGAAAACATAATTAGGGGGCTTTTTACTTTGAACAAACGAAATTTGTCAAACCGAGGTATAGCTTTATTTTCTATTACCTTATTAGTTCTTTTTCAAGTTTTATCATTTTTCCCACAGCATGTTGATGCAGCAGTATTAACAAATGGTGCAACAATTTCAGCAGTAGATCAGGCTGGGAATAAGATATTGCCTATGACTGCAGTAGAGATTGAAGAAGGTGAAACAGCTTTTGATATATTAAAAGAACAAACAGAGAAACAGGATGTTGCTCTAGACTATGGTGAAGATCCTAATTTTGGAGTATTTATCAATAATATTGGGTCTATTCCTCTTGAAGGTGATCAATATTGGGGCTTTATGATTAATGGTGAAGGAGCACAGGTTGGAGCATCAAGTTATGTTGTAGAAAAGGGAGATAGCCTACTTTTTAAAGTGATTAGTTATCCAGCCGAAACAGTTGATATAACAGTTTCTGCGGTCGAAAAAAATAAAAATGTAGTATTCAGAGAAACGGTATCAGTTGTGAATGGATCAAGTGCATACGATGCTATAAAACTAGCTGGTAAAACGGCAGAAGTTAGTGTAGATACATCCGTTGATTCTGAATTTTTTGCCTATGTAAATAACATCGGCAAGGTTGAATTAGGTGACTATGATTACTGGAGCACATACTTAAATGACGAATACATGCAAGAAGGGATTACTTCTACTATTGTTAAAAATGGGGACCATTTAAAGCTTGTTGTAGAATCATGGGGACCTCCACCGGATGAAACTGGTGATGATGGTGAAGATGAGCAACCTGTAACAGATGGTGAAACACCAGAAGATGATACTGGGACAGAAGAACCAAAACCAGATCAAACTCCAGTCACGCTAGAACAAGTAAGAACTGCTGTTCAATCAACGAAACAATATTTATCAAAGAAAGCTATAAATGACGATTTTACTGCAATAGCTCTTGAAGTTGCTGGAGGAGATGTACCTCAAGAATATATTGATAGATTAAAAGAGGATATCATAGAAAAAGAAGGCATTTATCGAAATGTAACAGATTATGAGCGGTTTGTAATTGGATTAACGGCAGCTGGAATTGATCCTACGAACTTCGCAGGATACAATCTAGTTGAAAAAATTCACTCGAATGAGCGGATGATAAAACAAGGTAATAATGGTGTAATCTATGCACTGCTAGCATATGATAGTGGAAACTATGAAATACCAAGTGATGCAAAATGGACAAGAGAAAAACTTGTAAACTATTTACTTGATCAACAGCTTAATAAGGGCGGCTGGTCCCTATTTGGTACATCTCCTAGTGTGGACATTACTGGAATGGCGCTTGCAGCATTAGCACCATACAAAGAACAGGAGAATGTACAAGCTGCTATCAATAAAGCAGTCGAATGGTTCTCTAGTGTCCAAGATAGCAATGGTGGGTTTAGTGATGATACAAATGGTGGTGACGCTAGTGAAACAACTGCACAGGTCATCATTGGTTTAGCATCTGTTGGTGTGGATCCAACCGATGAGAGATTCACCAAGCAAGCAGGAGACCTGGTTGTTGCGAGCCTTGATTCAGGAGCTTCAACAGGCGTTAATCTTATTCAGCATCTTCTTACATTTAAGCAGTCAGACGGTGGTTTTGCTCATCTAAGCGGTGGTGATACTAACACGATGGCGAGTACTCAAGCTCTGTTAGCGTTAACTGCATATGATTATCTCTTAACAGATAAAGGTTCGATTTATCGATTTAGTAAACCAGAAGTAGTCGTAGATTCTGATGAAATCGTTGATAATGAAGTAACGCCAACACCAGAAAAAACAGCTGAAATTGAGGAATCGTTGAACGAAGTAAAACAACCAGAAACAAAATCAGAAGCTACTACAGTAGTAAATAAAAAGGAAAGTGCTCAAGAAATAGTAAAAGGGCAACCTCTTCCAAACACAGCTACCCCACTATTTAATTTATTAGCAGCGGGTGGTACTTTACTAGTGATTGGTTCGACAGTTCTTGTTTATTCAAATAGACGTCAAACAAATAAAGTCTAAAGCGCAAAAAAATGCCCTCTCCAAATTGGAGGGGCGTTTTCCTGTTGTTTAGGAAACTATAAAATTCTTGTACTGTGGATAAGCGCTTGGCATCCAGCTCCAGCGCCCAGCGACTAGTGGACTTCCCTCATCTCTGTACGATAAGTCAACATCGAATCGCTATCGCTCTTCGTGTTACCTTTATCTACTACGGCTCAGTCCAGTCCATACGTCGCTAAACGGGCGCTTGCGCTTTTGGTGTTGCATTCTTAGAATTAAATTAATAAATGATTGGAGGTACTTATAATGCGGATGTATAAAGTGATAATTATTGCTATTTTATCAGTTATTTTAATTTTATCAGGTTGTGAAAAAGATGAAGTGGTACCAATTGCTGAAGAAAAAACAACAAATGTAGAGCAAACTACTTCAGAAGCTCAGGTTGAGCAAAAGGAAGAAACCACAACTATAGAGGTACAAGCGGAACAATCAAAACAAGAACAACAGGAATCTACTGAGAGCACATCAACCACAAATGATTCGAGTGATGATTCAGATACAGTAGTAACAACGAAAGAGGAACCAAAGGAACCGACCAAGGAATCAACAGCTCAAAAGTCAACAACAGAATCTTCAACCAATCAAACAATTACAACGGAAAAAGAAGAAACAGTAACAAATAAGACGTCAATTACTACACAAAAAACGCAAACAATAGCTGAGAAAAAAACCATAACAAATGAACAAAGTTCTAATCAAACAGAGACAGAAAAAGAAAAAGAACAAACAGCTACACCACCAAAAAAGGAAGCACCAAAACAAACTGTTACCATTTCAATTGTGGGAGATCAACAAAAAGGGACAATTCTTTCATCAACAAAGGTAGAAATGGAAGAAGGGAATACGGTTTTAGATATTACAACAAAAATTCTTAAACAAAAAGGTATTCCTATCAGTGTTACTGGTGGCGGATCAGGGGCGTATGTAGAGGGAATCGCCAACCTATTTGAATTTGATCACGGGCCTTTAAGTGGTTGGACAGTCAAACGTAATGGCGCCAAATTAGACAGAAGCTCTGGTGCTGTTCAAGTGAAAAGTGGTGACTCTATTCAGTGGATCTACACTTCAGATTATGAAGAGGATGGTAAATAATGACGAGAGGAATCCATTCTTTTCATCCATTCGTTAGTTTAATTTATTATGTTGGAGCGACTGCACTGGTCATGCTTTATAAGCATCCGGTGTTTTTGCTTGTTGGAGCAATTTTGCTCATTTTATTTAATTTTCGGTTAGATAAAGGGAAGACCTTAAAAAGTTGGATGATTATGCTAACTTTCCTTGCTTTGTTTTTCTTGATCATTAATCCCCTAGTCAACCACCGCGGTACACATATTTTATTTTACTTGTACAGTAACCCTATTATGCTGGAAGCGATCATTCAAGGTGTGATCTCGGCATTATCAATTTTTACGATTATGATCTTATTCACTTCTTATAATCTTGTTATTACAGCTGATAAATTTTTATTCTTATTTTCGAGATGGCTGCCTCAATGGGCGTTATTAGCAATGCTTTCGATGAGATTTGTCCCTCTATTAAGAAGAAGGTTAAGGGAAATTGAAACAGTCCAAAAAGGAAAGGGACTCTCTGTAACTGAGGGAAAACTAAGAACTAGAGCTAAAAATGGAATTTTACTTGTACAAATTTTATTAACCTGGTCTCTTGAGGAGGCTATTCAAACAGCTGACTCAATGGCAGCACGGGGATATGGGGTTAAGAAAAGAAGCAAATACACACCATATAAAATGGTTTTAAGGGATTGGCTAGCCATTATTTATCTGCTAATTGTTGCTGCAATTGCTGTTGTAGGTTGGTGGTTAGGTGATGGAGTTTTAAGTGTTTATCCAGTATTAGAAACAATGTATATCCAAGGTAGAGAGTGGTTTTACTTGAGCATATTTATGGTGTTTATTGGTTCACCACTTATTATAGAGGCAAAGGAGGTTGTACTATGGCATTCTTGGAAGCGAAGCATATAAGCTTTACCTATCCTGAAGAAAAGCAATGTGTGCTTAAGGATGTTTCTTTTACAATCGAACAAGGTGAGTTTATTGTGCTTTGTGGCCCTTCTGGAAGTGGGAAATCAACGCTTTTAAGGTTAATGAAACGTGAAATTGCTCCACATGGGAAAAGAGTAGGTGAATTCTTCCTCAACAAGGAGTCGCTATCCACTGCACCACTTGAGCAAATGGCAAAAGAAGTGGGAATGGTTTTTCAGGATCCTGAAAATCAAATTGTTATGGATAAAGTGTTAGAAGAGCTTATATTTGGTATGGAAAATATGGGTGCGACGACTGAAGAAATGAGAAAACGTGTTGCAGAAATCGTTCACTTTTTTGGTTTAGAAGGATTACTTAATCGGAAGACACATGAGCTTTCTGGAGGACAAAAGCAGTTAGTGAATTTAGCTTCTGTGCTATTACTAGAGCCTAAATTGTTGTTGCTCGACGAACCGACGGCACAATTGGACCCGGTGGCAGCTAGAGAATTTATTAGTATGCTGAAGACGATGAATGAAGAATTTGGCATTACTGTCATTATTGCAGAGCATCGATTAGAGGAGCTATTTGCGATAGCAGATCGAACAATTGTCTTGGATAAGGGTGAGATTATTGCTTTTGATATTCCTAAACTGGTTATTCATAGTCTTAGTCAAGATCTAAATCATGCTATGTACAATTATTTACCTAGTGCTGCACGATTATATATTGAACACACTTCAAACATCATTAGTGAGGCAATCCCATTATCGGTTAAAGAAGGCAAGCATTGGTTGAAGCAGCATCGGATTGAAGGAATCAATACAGATGAACGAAATGATCATGATAATAAGGAGCTTTTAAAGTTAAGACAGATTGATTTCCAATACTCGAAAGAGACTGACAAGATATTGAATAATTTGTCATTAACTATTAATGAAGGGGAATGGCTTTCAATAGTGGGTGCGAATGGAACTGGAAAATCAACGTTATTAAAGATCATGGCAGGACTTGAAAAGGCGCAACGTGGTTCAGTTATATATAAGGGAAAAAAGGTAAAGAAACAGCTTCCTGAAGAAATTGGTTATCTCCCACAAAATCCAAAGTTGTTTTTTATCCAAGATACAATTGAAGCTGAAATAAAAGAAATCATAAACTTTCGTCAAATTGATTCCGGTGATGAGAGAATCAAAGAACTTTTATCTATTTTTCAAATGAGGGACTTAAGAAATCGACACCCATATGATTTGAGTGGCGGGGAATTACAAAAAGCGGCACTTGCTGGTGTTTTGCTTCCGCAGCCTAAGCTACTTTTAGTTGATGAACCAACAAAGGGGCTTGATCCCGAAGCAAAACAACGATTTGGAGATCTATTACAATCGTTACAAAAGCAGGGGCTTACAATTGTTATGGTTACCCATGACATTGAATTTGCTGCAAAGTATGCAACACGATGTGCGATGATGTTTCAAGGTTCGATCACGATTGAAGCCCCTTCGAAGAGTTTTTTTCAAGGGAATGCATTTTATACTACAGTTATTAATCGTATTACAAGAGGAAGCGATGTTCCAGATGTTTTAACAGTAGAGGAGGCTCGGAGATCTTGGCGCGTTCACGAGTAATCCTTTTATCAATAGTTGTCATAGTTAGTGTTATTTTAGTAGCCACACCACTAATTGCTAACCAACATTTTTTACTAGTAAGTTTGTTGTTTATGACATTGACCTTTGTCCCTTTTATCATTCGCTTTGAGAGGAGAAAGGTTGCTGGTCGGGAGCTAGTTATTCTTGCAGTTTTAGCAGCGATTGCAGCAGTTAGCCGTGTCCCTTTTGCATCGATTCCAAGTGTCCAGCCGACAACCTTTGTCATTATTGTTACAGGTATCGCTTTTGGAGCGGAAAGTGGCTTTGTTGTAGGAGCGCTTGCTGCACTAGTTTCAAATCTATTTTTAGGTCAGGGACCATGGACTCCTTGGCAAATGTATGCATGGGGAATGATTGGGCTGGTTGCCGGTTTTTTACGAAATACTTGGTTGATAAAGAAGTCATTTGGTAGGATTATATTTGGGTTTTTCAGCGGGATATTATTCGGCTGGGTAATGAATTTATGGTACTTTGTAAGTTTAGGTGATCAAGTTAAATTTGCGGAGATTATCGCTTATTATGGGGCGAGCATGTATTTTGACTTAGCACACGCGTTATCTAATGTATTTTTCTTAATCGTTTTTGCAAACAGCTGGATTAAAATTTTACAGCGTTTTAGAAAAAAATATGGGTTATTGGATGGATAAAGTGTTAGCTCACTAGGTAGAGCTAACACTTTTTTGATGGAACTAATTACCGTTTCGTTTTAGTCATTTGTAATATAAAATATATTTTTCGAAAAATAAATTTGAAATTCAAAAAAAATAAAGAAGGTTTTTATCAAGTTTTGTCTAAATTTATTACTAAATATCTGAAACAATGAAAGTGGTGGTATTATTTGAGTTTAGCATCTGAATCAGAGGTTTTAACAAAAGAAAAATTGATTCAATTCCTTGAAGAGTCTGAAGAAGCTTTTCTGACATTATGGGAAGAAAGTATCATCATACATGAAGAAGATATTTATAAGGAAAATGTCACGCAAAATGGTTACCAAATGTATATGTTAATTAAACGTTCCATTACACAATCTGTATTGGACGAAGAAGTAAAAGAGCTTGCTTATAAGGTGGCAAAGGAGCGTGCTTTAAGTAACAGCAATATTGGGGAATTTGTCTATAATGTTAATTTAGGAAGAAGTGCAGTCATAAAATACGTTACTAAATCAGGTATAACTATTAAGGATTTACAACCTATCATTGATAATATTAATGAACAGTTTGATCGCTTTTGCTACCATGCTGTAACAAGATACACAGAATTAAAAGATTTAGATTTAAAGGAAAAGGTGGTATTTATCAACCAATCTCACAAAGATCGATTATCCCTCCTTGGTCAAATGTCCTCGAGCTTTGTTCATGAGTTTAGAAATCCTCTAACAGCAGTAATAGGCTTTATTAAGCTTTTAAAGATGGAAAACCCCTCTCTTAAATACATGGAAACAATAGAGCATGAACTCGATCAGTTAAAATTTAGGATTACACAATTCCTACATGCGTCTAGACTTGAGATTGTTGATAAACATCAAGAAGAAATCAAGATGGAAGACTTATTTAATGAAATTCTTTCATTTTTATACCCGAGTATCGTTGATGGTGATGTGGACGTTAAAACAAACATAGATTCAACCTGTAAAATTATCGCAGTAAAAGATGAAGTGAAACAAGTTCTAGTTAATATAATTTTAAATTCAATAGATGCATTAAAGCATAGATCATCCAACCGTCAATTGGCAATTTCTTGTGAAAATAAACAAGAATCAATTGTATTTACGATCACTAATAATGGTCCTGAAATTCCTGTTGAAATGAAGGAGGCTATATTTGAACCCTTTTATACGACGAAAAGTTTAGGAACTGGTATAGGACTATACGTATGTAAAACACTAATTGAAAAGCATAAAGGCTTGATAAACTGTGAATCAAATCAAGAGTCTACGTCATTTATTATTAGGTTACCAATGGTGTGATTTAATATTAATAGGATATGACGAACATGCTTATAATAAGAACGACCACTACAAATGTGTGGTCGTTCTTTGTGTTCAGTGAGTGAATTTCCTAATCCTAATAAGTTTTTTGAAAATTAGTGTTTTTATGTATTTATCTTTTTCTTCATATCATGTATACTAATCAATGTAACAAATGTTCAGTTAGTAGTGAACGAAATTTCTTTCTAAAGGGGGTAACGTAGATGATAGGTGTAGTTCATTTTGGTTGGGCTTCAGCAGGTACAGCTCAGATCGTTCGTACCCTTATAGAAGGACTATCCAGACAAGAGAAAACGATATATGCAATCGAATGCAATCGAATGTCAAAAGATATAGAGCTCAGAGAATTAAAAACTGAGGGCATAACAGCAAATTTAGGATCAGATAGCTGTGTATTACGTAGTTTTCCTATTGATATTTGGAATGAACGATCCCAAGAAATAGCAAATAAGCTATCAAAATTGAATAAAATTATTTTTTTAGGTGGAAGTGAAGTTGAAATTAATCAATCTTCACCGAAGCAATTACACGTGCCAGTAAGTATTTTTAATAATGTAGATGGATCGCAATCAACCTTAGGGTATGATACTGCATTAAACTCTATTGTTAAAAATATTGAAAGTGTTAGAGATACTGCTAGTTCATTATCATATGGAAAAGTGAGAGTATTTAATGTGCAAATTCCTGGATTTGGCTCATCCAACTTATTGCTGAATTCAGCATTAGCAGTTGAAGCAAAAGTTGTGACAAATGCTAACGAGGAAGAAATTGCTTACATAAAACAGCATATTAGGAAGAAAGAAGCGAATAAAGAAGGGTATACTTTCTTATTGATGGACCACACAGTGGATCCGGTTAAATTAGAAGTACACTTTGAAGAATTTGATCTTGATTGGAAAATAGTTGAGATCGATGAATCCCAATGCGGAGGACCATATCCTACCGCATTAGACAGACTTATTGCTAATCAATTGAAAAAGGCAGTAGTTGATTGGAGTTTATCTGATCAGCCTTCAGGTCAATTAGTTATTCAAGGCAATCAAGTAATGTATACACAAACAAATAAAATCTCGGAGGTTACAAAATAATGAGTGAATTAACACAAACAGAAAAGTTATCAATTGAAACAATTCGTACATTATCTATTGATGCAATTGAAAAAGCAAATTCAGGACATCCTGGAATGCCGATGGGTGCAGCACCAATGGCTTACACTCTTTGGACAAAATTTATGAATATCAGCCCATCAAATCCAAGCTGGTTTAATCGTGATCGTTTTGTTCTTTCTGCAGGTCATGGATCAATGCTTTTATACAGCTTACTCCATTTAACTGGTCATGACTTAACGATTGACGATTTAAAATCATTTAGACAATGGGGTAGTAAAACTCCAGGTCACCCAGAGTACGGTCACACTGCAGGTGTTGATGCAACAACTGGTCCATTAGGACAAGGAATTGCGATGGCAGTAGGTATGGCAATGGCTGAGCGTCACTTGGCAGAGACTTACAACAAGCCATCTTACAATGTTGTTGATCATTTCACATATGCAATCTGTGGTGATGGGGACTTAATGGAAGGTATTTCTTCAGAAGCAGCTTCATTAGCAGCTCATTTAAAATTAGGCCGTCTTGTTGTTCTTTATGATTCAAATGACATTTCATTAGATGGTGATTTACACAAATCATTCTCTGAAAATGTAGAGCAACGTTTTACTGCACAAGGATGGCAAGTCATCCGTGTTGAAGACGGAAATGATCTGAACGAAATTTCAAATGCGATTGAACAGTCGAAGCAAGATTTAGATCGTCCAACATTGATCGAAGTTAGAACAACAATTGGATACGGTTCTCCTAATAAATCTGGTAAATCTGCTTCACACGGTTCTCCACTTGGTGCAGATGAAATCAAATTAACGAAAGAAGCATATAACTGGACATTTGAAGAAGATTTCCATGTTCCAAGTGAAGTATATGATCACTTTAATAAAACAGTTAAAGAAGCAGGAGCAGCGAAAGAAAACGAGTGGAATGAATTAGTAGCAGCTTATGAAAAAGATTTTCCAGAGCTTGCGACACAATTCAAAACTGCAATAAGCGGTGAGCTTCCTGAAGGTTGGGATAAGGATATTCCAGTATATGAAGAAGGGTCAAGTCTAGCTTCACGTGCATCTTCTGGTGAAGTATTAAATGGAATTGCGAAAAACCTTCCATCATTCTTTGGTGGTTCAGCAGACTTAGCTGGTTCTAATAAAACAACAATTAGTGGTGCAGGAGATTTCTCAAGTGCGAATTACGGTGGACGCAACATTTGGTTCGGTGTGCGTGAATTTGCGATGGGTGCTGCTTTAAATGGTATGGCATTACATGGCGGACTACACGCATTTGGTGGTACATTCTTTGTATTCTCTGATTACTTACGCCCTGCAATACGTTTAGCAGCTTTAATGAATCTACCTGTAACATATGTCTTTACACATGATAGTATTGCTGTTGGTGAAGATGGACCAACACATGAGCCAATCGAACAGCTTGCATCATTGCGTGCAATGCCTAACCTATCTGTAGTTCGTCCAGCAGATGGTAACGAAACGGCTGCAGCTTGGAAAAGTGCAATTGAATCAACTTCAACTCCAACTGCACTAGTATTAACTCGTCAAAACTTAAAAACAATAAAAAATACAAAAGAAACTGCCTATGAAGGTGTTCAAAAAGGTGCGTATGTAATCTCTCCTGCAGGTAAAGAAACAGCAGATGTTCTTCTATTAGCATCAGGATCAGAGGTTGGTCTTGCTGTTGAAGCTCAAGCAGTATTAGCTACAGAGGGAATTGAAGCGGCTGTTGTAAGTATGCCAGCATGGAATCGTTTTGAAGCTCAGTCTGATGAATACAAACGTTCTGTTCTTCCTAAAGAAGTGAAGAAACGTTTAGCAATCGAAATGGCTTCACCACTTGGTTGGGACCGTTACACAGGTGACGAAGGCGATATTTTAGCGATTAATACCTTTGGTGCGTCTGCTCCAGAAAGTAAAATTTTAGCTGAATACGGCTTTACTGTTGATAACGTTGTTGCTCGTGTGAAGAAACTTATTGAAGCATAATAGGAATATTAAGAGGCTGACGTATACGTAATTTTGTCAGCCTCTCTCTTTTATTTTAAAAGGATCAATCAAATTATCATGATTTAGGTGCTGTGTAAATGGAAAAGGACAAGCTCAATAAAATAATTGAAGTCGCAAGGCTCTACTACCAATTAGATTATAGCCAGCAAGAGATTGCAAAAAAATTAGATGTGTCAAGACCAACTGTTTCAAGATTATTAAAGCAAGCAAAGGATTCTGGAATTGTCGAGATAAAAATTCATAATCCTGTTGAAGCTGGCGAGCTATTATCTGAACGGTTAAAGGATAAGTTTTCCTTGAAGGAAGTTGTAGTTGCCTCAGTTTCAGAGTATGACAATACGTTAATTAAACGGCATTTAGGAGAGACAGCAGCAAACTATTTAAATAAAATTGTTAAAGATCATGATGTCATTGCTACATCCTGGGGAACGACTGTTTATGAGCTAGCTACAAAGCTAAAGCCAAAGCCAATTAGTCATACAACAGTTGTCCAGTTAAATGGTGGGGTGAGTCATTCAGAAACAAAGACCTATGCTTCTGAAATTATTCATTTATTCGGTGAAGCATTTCATACACAAACCTTTTTGTTACCGTTACCAGCAATTGTTGACCATATTGTAGTAAAGCAAGCGATAGAAGCTGATCGACATATCCGAAAAATTCTTGACTTAGGTAAACAAGCAAACATTGCTATTTTTAGTGTTGGAACTCCTGTAGTTGATTCGGTTTTATTACAAGCAGAATATTTCTCAGAGGAAGATAAACACTTAATTCAATCAAAAGCTGCTGGTGAAATATGCTCAAGATTTTTTGATAAAAATGGGGAAATTTGTGTAGAGAATTTAAATAATCGCACGATTGGAATTGAGCTTCATGAACTAGCTAAAAAGGAGAAATCAATTCTTGTAGCGGGTGGACCGAAAAAACTTGAAGCCATATATGGTGCATTAAAAGGCAAGTATGCAAATGTATTAATAACTGACGAGCATACTGCAAGTTTATTAGTTGATATGGAATATTAGCCATAGAGGTTGAAAATGACCTTTATGGCTTTTTAGTAGAAAAAGGAACAGCACCGGCTTATAAATTATGTTAAGAATTGCAAAGAGATTATATTCAAACAATTTGTATTTCCCTGCTACATGGGTTAAGTTAAGATTAAAGAAAATTCAAGGGGGAGCGAATTAAATGAAATTAGTAGGTAAAAAGGTATTAAGCTTCGTTCATGAGGATTTTGAAGATTTAGAGCTATGGTATCCGATCCATCGCTTACGTGAAGAAGGGGCAATCGTTGATTTAGCAGGAGAAGATGCAGGATATACATATAAAGGGAAATATGGTGTACCAGCTAAATCTGATTATGCATTTCAAGATATTGACCCGAGCGTATATGATGCCTTGCTAGTTCCAGGAGGATGGGCTCCAGATAAGCTTCGCAGGTTTAAAGAGGTAATTGACATTGTGCAACATATGGAAGAGAAAAAGAAACCAATTGGACAGATTTGTCATGCAGGATGGGTTTTAATCTCTGCTAAAATATTGAATGGTAAAACCGTAACAAGCACACCTGGAATTCGTGATGATATGGAAAATGCAGGGGCTAAGTGGCTAGACGAAGCGGTTGTTGTCGACGGCCATCTGATTTCAAGTAGACGTCCACCAGATCTTCCCGATTATATGAAAGCCTTTATTGAAGTTTGTGAAGGAAAGTAATAAAGGTAGTTAACATAATTCTATAATATTGACCTCTAATGCATGGTATGTATTCATTCAAAGGAATACTCTTCTGTAAATTTAGAGGTCTATTTTTTTCGTTATCTTCCTAAGAAAATACTGAACAGCTAATTATTATTTCGGTAATAAATACTTTTAAGAAGGAGAATGATTATGACTGTACAAATAACCTATAAAGTTAATGCGGAAATAAACGCTCTGGAATTATCATCGGTTTTCAAAGCATCTGGAATAAAACGGCCAGTAGATGATCTACCAAGACTCGGACGAATGATCGAGCACGCAGACATCCTTATTTCAGCATGGGATGGTAATCAGTTAGTTGGGATTGCCAGGGCGATTACGGATTTTAGCTATTGCTGCTATTTATCTGACTTAGCCGTTAATAAAAACTATCAGAAAAATGGGATTGGTAAAGAACTTATCTCCTTGTTAAAGGATGAATTAGGAGAAGAAGTAGCATTATTATTATTAGCTTCACAAGAAGCAATGGGATATTATCCGCGAATCGGCTTTAATGAAATCGACAATGGCTTTAAAATTGCAAGAAAAAGATAAAGCATGGAATAAGATAGATGCAAAAGTAAAGATATGTTCAACTTTTATATATTGAGTACTCAGGTCTTAATATATAAATTGAGTCCCATTAAAAAGCCATTCTCTAAAAGTGTGAGAATGGCATTAAACTTTTGCATTGAACTTTTTACGGATAAAGGCGATACATAACAATAGTATTGGTACAATAATTTGTAATGGGATATGTAAATAGATGGTAATGAATTCTTTACCAACCTCTATAGCTTTAACAAAATCATTACCATATAAGAGTGATAAAGGAATAATAATTGTACCCATTGATAGTAATATTGAGCGGGTATCCTTTATGTTAAATAATTGAGAAATACCTACAGAAGCACCGTACGTCCACCCACCTACCTTAAAAAATACACCTGATACAATCAGTAAAATGATTAATGCATCAAATCGTTCAAGAAAATCGGCAATAGAAACTTGTTTTGTAGATGCAAGAAGTGGGAATAGCTGGTTGGCATAAACTTCTGGACCTAAAACTGAGATGTTCAAAATTGAATTTATGGTTAACAAAATACCCCCAATCAAAATTACCGCTATTCCTACCCACTTGGTGTTCTTTTTTTTATTCAAAATAGGAAAAAACATTGTAATAATGATGGTTTCACCAAATGGGAAAGTGATCGTATAAGGAAAAACTTCTTTTAATACTGGTTTTACACCATTACCTAATACAGGAGTAAGGTTATTAAGGCTGAATTCTTCCACACTTAATAAAAGCAACCAAACGACTATGGTTGCAATCATATAAACTGGAAAGACTACTTCCCCCATACGTCCAAACGTCTCAACACCACCTCTTAGGCAATAAATCATCAACACCATAAAACTCCCTATAATGATAACAATTGGGGTTTCAACTAAGATCGATGAGACAATCAGCTCCCCAAAATCTCGGCAAGCAGTTGAGGCGAGAAAAGTAAAATAAAGGATATAAATTAAAATTACAGGGTATGCAAGATACTTACCAATAATTTTAGGGATCATCTGGATTATAGTATCATCAGGATAATAATCAGATAATTTAGTATAGACGAACATTAATATCAGACCGCATAACATGCCTGCTCCAATAGCTATCCAAGCATCCTGCTTTGCTCCTGATCCAATCCCAAATATCATTGTATTTCCTATTTCAAAACCAATGATCACATAAAAAAGTTGGAGTGCACTTATTTTTTCCTGCTTCATTTTTATCACCATAAAGGTTTTCGAATTATTCTAAATCTAAACATTAACTTTGATTCTGTTATTATATCCCAGTATTACAATGCATTATGCAACAGGTATCTGAGTTTCTGGATATTCGTAATATCTGATATAACAATTGGCGCTTACTCTTTTCCAATATACGTCTTAAGCCTTAGAAGGTTTTACACCTTAAGTCATTTAACTCTTCCACATTTTGTTATTAAAATAGTGACTGTAGTAACTAACTGAATATGACAAAATTTCCCTATGATTAGGGAGGAGTCAAAGAAAACAATTTTAAAGGAAAAGAAATTTGGAAGGAGTTAATATTAAATGTCTTGGTTTACGAAATGGTCATTTAGGAACAAAGCTGCTATTGCCATAATGTCTCTGCTTATCTTAGTAATGGGGGTTTTAAGTTATTTTCGATTACCGATGGAGTTTTTACCATCTGCTGATCAACCATTTATTTCAGTTGTTGCAATGGGAGAAGGATTAGATGCAAGCTTGATGGAGGATCAAGTAACGAATCCGATTGAAAATGCTGTAGATAGTGTTAATGGAAAGACCAATGTGTTTTCTACCACTGGGGATGGCTATTCATCCGTTGATATTCACTTTGAGTCAAATGTTGACAAAAAAGAAGCAAAGCGTGAAATTGAGGATGCATTAGCAAATGTACAATTACCAGCAAATGTGATGAAACCAAATATTGTTCAATTGAACACGTCTATGATCCCTGTTTCCTACATTGCGTTAACGTTTGATGAAGGAATTAATCCTGAAACCATTCAATATGCAGAAGATGAAATTGTCCCATATTTTAAAGAAATCGATGGTGTTTCAGATATTCAAACGAATGGAACGATTCCTTCATATGTATCTGTTGAATTAGACGAAAAGAAGATGGCAGAAAAGCAAGTCACGCTTGAAAATATCATGCCACTGCTCCAGGGTCAAAATATTGCAACTGCAGTTGGTGAAAAAAATATTGATAATAAGGCAGCAAATATAAAAGTTGTTGGTGATATAAATACGATTGAAAAACTTGAGGATACAGAAATTATTCCGAAAGTACCACTAAAGGATGTAGCAAGCATTACAGTTGATAAACAAGAAAATAATCTTACACGTGTCAATGGTAAGGATGGATTACTATTCGTCATCACAAAAGATAGTAATTCAAATGCGGTAACAATTAGTAAAGAAGCGGAAAAAGTATCAGAAGAAGTGAATGATAAGTACGATAATCTTGAAACAACCGTTGTATTAGCTTCAGCTGATTCGGTAGAGTCATCTGTTCACAGTATGATTAAAGAAGTCTTATTAGGTGCACTTTTTGCGACAATCGTGATTATGCTTTTCTTACGAAATCTACGTTCAACACTTATTACAATTGTGTCGATCCCGCTTTCATTAGGATTTACTTTATTCCTTCTTGCACAGTCTGGTGTGACGTTAAATATCTTAACACTAGGTGGGGTAGCTGTTGCTGTAGGTCGTCTTGTAGATGATAGTATCGTAGTCATTGAGAACATTTTTAGAAGAGCACAGAATGAAAAATTCACGATCAAAATGGTCATTGAAGCAACTAAAGAAGTTGGCTCAGCAATTACATCGTCCACTCTGACAACTGTTGCTGTATTTTTACCAATGGGATTATTAAGTGGAAGCTTACAGGATTTCCTACTTCCTTTCGCCTTGACGATTACGTATTCACTTTTAGCTTCTTTAATCGTAGCGATTACAGTCGTACCTGTTATGAGTGCTGCCTTACTTAAACACGCAAAAATTAAAGAGCACAAACCATCTCCAGGATTTGCAAAGTTTTTAACATGGTCATTAAATCATAAATGGGTTGTTTTAGTAACAGCTATCATTTTGTTCGCCGGATCAGTCGGAGGGTATTTGGTACTTCCAAAAGGTTCTGTAAACAAAACTAAAGCTGATTATGTATTTGTTTCGTTAAAATACCCTAATGAAACCCCAATTGAAAAAGTAAAAGAAGAGTCTTTGAAACTTGAGGAATATGTGTTAAAACAAGATGGCGTTGATAAATTATATTTGCAGCTTGGAAATTCAGAAGATGCTGCTAAATACGGTGCCGTAGGTAATCCAACTCAAACGCAAATTATGACGATTTTAGAAGAAGATGCTGATATGGGAGCCTTTATAGATAAAGTAAATACTCAAAAAGATGAGTATGATAGTGCTACATTAGAGGTTACTGAGGCTACACTAATGGGCGGTGGTTCTACATCAATCACGATTGATGTCATTGGTGATAATGAAGATGAACTTATTTCTGTATCAGAAAAAGTTCAAGCCGAGATTAATGATATTGAAGGGATTGAGAAGGTAAGCTCCAACCAAGATGAAACCAAAGCAGTCTATTCATTTGTCGTCGATCCAGGATTGGCAAAAGCAGATCAAGTTGCGCAACAAGCTGCGGTCATGCTAAATCAAACACCGTTGGGTACAATTGAAATGAATGGACTGCAAACGATGGTTATGCTTGAACCAGTCTTCAATCCTGACACTGAAAAAGAATTATCAAATGTTCCGATTATGACAGCTAGTGGTATGACTTCCATTTCGAAGGTAGCGGAGTTAAAGCAGACAGAAGAACCTACTAGTACATTCCACAAAGATGGTGAGCAATATGTAAGGGTTACAGCAACGGTAGATCCTGAAAAACTATCGACGATTTCAACTGAAATAAATAAACGGATCTTAGGAGATAAGACAGAAGAAGGATTAAACATTCCTGATAATATGGAAGTACTTGTTGGTGGGGCTAGTGTTGATCAAGCCAACGAATTTAATGATTTATTTATGACAATGCTTGCATCGATTGGAATTGTATTCCTAATTATGGTGATTACCTTTAAAACAATCCGTGCACCTATCGCGATCCTATGCTCTTTACCACTTGCAGCGATCGGGGCAATTTTAGGAATTATAATAAGCGGGATTTCTGTAGATATTACAGCACTACTAGGGGCTCTGATGTTAATTGGTATTGTTGTGACGAATGCAATTGTCCTACTTGACCGAGTAAAACAAAATGAACAATCAATGATTATTAGAGATGCAATTGTCGAGGCTGCTACAATTAGAATGCGTCCGATCATTATGACAGCTGTAGCAACAATCTCAGCAATGCTTCCATTATTGTTTAAAGAAGCTGAAGCGGGGAACTTGGTTTCTGCAAGTCTAGCTGTTGTTGTAATTGGAGGACTAAGTGTCGCGACTATATTAACGTTAGTGGTCATCCCAGTTATTTATGAGCTACTACACTTTAAAAAAGCAAAACGCCAAAGAAAAAAAGCAGAAAACTCTGATGAAACGTTAGCAATTTAAGAGTATAAAGCAAAAAGAGGTTCAACTCAAAAAATGAGTTGGACCTCTTTTTTATGGGCTGAGTCTATTTCTTTTTGGTTCGGAAAATATAAAGTGCATGTACTGTGGCTAACACTTTAACATCGAGTCCAGCGCTTAAGCAGACTAATAGAATTATTAAAAGTTATTCGTTATTAAAGTCCTGAATAAAAAACAGGATAATATTACTAGGTTTAGTCGAAAAACAAATATTTTTATGCTGAAAAACGGTCGAATTATAGTATAATTGAAAACGGATACATATGTGGGAGAATACTAGAAGTAAATAACGTTTCTTACTAGCCTAATATAGTGAGGAAGTAGATTCATATTCATATTTATTTTTATTTTAACTTGACGGAATATTAGGAAAATATATTCAAAGGGGTTAGCGATATTGAAGAAAAAAGCTAATAATAACAAGGATTCCACTCACAAACATAATATACAAAAAGAGAAAAGAACGAGAACAAAATTTTTTCCTAATCTAAAGGGGATGACACTTAAATCTAAAATAATCTTTTTCTTACTTTTATTTACGATCATTCCAAGTGTTATCATCGGAAATGTTGTTTATATTGTTTCTTCGAATACAATTGAAAACAAAGTATCTGATATGAATGAAGATATAGGTGTTCAAGTCACGAAAAATGTAAATCATGCACTAAAAGAATTTGAAAATATTACGTTAGTTCCCTTCTCAAATATGGACTTAATGGAACAATTGGATAATGATGAAGGATCGACGGAGTATGAACTTTTTAATAAGCAAAGAGAAATAACGGAGTATTTTTCAAGTATTACCTTTACTAACAAAAATGCAAAGGCCATACTCTTTGTTAATGACGAAAAAACAGTTTATGGTAAAACAAATGCAGCAGAAGAATTTGACATCGAAAACTATCTTAATTCCGACATCCCTGAAAAAGTAGAGGAATTATCTGGTTCAGTATTTTGGGCTTCTGGTCTAGAAAATAATTATAAAAATATTTACTTGATTAGAGAGTATGATAACATTGGGACCCTTATCCTTATGGCTGATGTACAGTTATTTCAAGAGGTCTTTGAAAATGATGAGAAGAATTCTGGGAGAGATATCTCCATTATTAATGAAAACGGCATTATCATTTCTAGTAATAAAAAGGAATTAGTAGGTAGTAAATATGAAAATCATAAAAATAGTGAAGAATATTTAGTATCCACAATTGAAAGTGAAAATGGCTGGCAGGTTTCTGTTTCAACCTCAAAATCATATTTATTAAAAGACATACATGATGTTATTTATCTTGTTTATATCATAATCTTGGCATTTGTTCTTTTATCCGTTTTTGTTAGTATCTTTATTGCGAAAAGTATGATCAGACCAATTAATAAAGTTGTCACGATCATGAAAGAGGCTGAAAAAGGTGATTTAACAAATAGAGCTGATTACTTATATAAAAATGAAGCAGGCCAGCTGGGACAAAGTTTTAATAACATGATTGACAATATCACGTTGATGATCGAAGAAAATAAAAAGGTTTCGACATATGCTGTTAATCGTGCAAATGATCTCAAGAGGATTGCAGAAGAATCCGCTTCCTCATCTGAACAAATTGCTAGCGCAATTGAAGAAGTTGCAAAGGGCGCAGTTAGTCAGGTTGACTATTCTGAAAGAACGAATCGAGAAATGAAGGAGCTTTCTAGTGAAATCGTTGAAGTAGCCAACAATATGGAAAAAGTATCAACGATCACAGAAACGACGAAAAAGCTTAGTAGCCAATCGATTGAAACGATAAAAGACTTAACGGATAAAAATAATGAGATGGGTGCAAATATCGGACAAGTGGATATGACGATGAATGCCTTAAATAAGGAAATTACTCAAATAAAAGACATCGTGGAAATGATTAAGAGTGTTAGTGAGGAAACGAATTTATTATCTCTTAATGCAAGTATTGAGGCTGCTAGAGCTGGTGAGGCTGGTCTTGGATTTGCTGTTGTTGCTAAGGAAATTCGTAAGCTCGCTGATCAAACAAAGAGCTCTTCAATGAGAATTGAACAAGTCATTGCAAGTATTTTAAATCAAACAAAACGATCAGTTGAATTAGTTAAAACAACGATAACGTTATTTAACGAACAAACAAATTCGATTCATCATACCCAAAAGTCATTCGAAAATATCCTAGAGGGAACAGATTCAATTATAAGCGAAATTAATTATGTAGAGGCGTCGATTGGAAAGATTAACACAAATAAAGAAAAGGTTGAAATAGCAATCAATGAAATGGTTGAGGTTGCAGAAGTATCCTCATCAACAACAGAAGAGGTAACTGCCACAACAGAAGAACAGGCAGCAGCTGCTGAAGAATTAGGGGATTTAGCTGCTTCACTATCAAGCACGATTTATGAACTAGAAGAAATCATTCATAAGTTTAAAGTGAAGGGAAATTAGTCGTTTTTGTCTAGATTGTATGATACGGGATATATGTAGAAATGAAATGGGATAGACACACTGCAACGATACATAAGGTTGTACTGTGTCTATTCTCTTTTTCTGTTGGGAAATTGTCAAAGATTATCGTTTTCGGAAGTGGAGATGCATGTATAATAAATAGTATAAATCGGATAATATTGGAGTTGATAGGATGTTTAACACATCTGTTGGGATATTGCGTTTTTTTGGTATATTAGAGGGTATTTCTTATTTAGTCCTTCTGTTAATTGCAATGCCATTAAAGTATTTTCTTGATCTTCCAATTGCAGTTACAATTGTTGGGGGTTTGCATGGCTTCTTATTTGTTTTATATGTCATCATGATAGTTTTTGTTAAGTTTAAAAAGCGGTGGTCTTATTTATGGGGGATTTGGGCTGGTTTCTTAGCATTTATACCGTTTGGAACATTTTATTTAGATAAACAATTGAAAACAAAGGAATAATAGGTTTAACCAATGAGCTGACGTAAAGTGGGAATTGAGAAGGGCTGACAATTATAGATGTCAGCCTTTTTTAATCGTTATGAATGCACTTCAACCTTGTCTAATATGTTTTGAGAAGTTTCTTCATTACCGCATTACTTGGTAAATAAGGAGGCAACCACATATGGAGATTCTGCCCAATTAAAAGAGAAAAGAACCTGTCCTATTTTTGAGCAGGTTCTTCGCTTTTTTACGCTTGTTTTTCGTTGAGCGCCTCTTTTGCTTTAATAAATTCCTCTTCTACCTCTACAGAATACGTCTTTTCTTTTAAATGATCTTTTTCATACAAGTAATCCTGAGCACTTGCTTGAGCCTCTAAGCGTAGTACTTTATCTTCCATTCTAGCAAAGCCATTCAAGATATTTTCAGATTGAGAAGAGTATAGTGTGCTTTTAATCTTATAAGTTGTTTGTGCGGTATTTGCTCTTGATATGAGTAATGCTTTACGATTTTGTAATTCAGCGTAAGTATCCTTTAATTTTAAAACTTGTGCTTTTAATTGTTTTGTTTGATTTTTAATAGACGCTAGTTGTTGCTCAAGGGCTTGTAGCTTTTTCTCATGCTCAATTCGATCATGGATTGCTAGCTTAGCCATATCGTCATTATTTTTTTCTAGTGCTAATTGTTGTTGTCTTTTACGATTTTCAATTGCTGTTTTAACTTGTTCAATTAACCTTTCATGTTTTTGTTCAAAATAAATTTGATTTGCTAATGCAGATTGTGCCTTTTCAAGTTCTGTTTCAAGCTCTCTAATATACTGCTTTACCATACTTATTGGATCCTCAAACTTGTCCAATTTGTGGTTCATATCAGCAACTGCTATTGTTTTTACACGTTTAAAAATTCCCATTATTTATCATTCTCCTTTTTTGTTTTACGTTCCCAATCATCTAGAATATCGTGAGTAGTTGTATGATATGTTGGGGATGTAACCATGATTGGTTCATCTATAAAATCTGTACCCGCCTTTTTTTGTTTAAAAGCGAGATATAATGCTAGTAATAACACTGGAATGGCAATTATCAGTGGTAAGATTGAAAACAACCCAACTATTAGCAAGAAAATACCTACCCATTTCTTCACTGATTCACCATCAGCTTTTTTCCAAATCCACCAGCCTAAAGCAATTAATCCTATAGAAACAAGGAACGGTAAAAGTGAAAAGTCAAACATGTTTATGTTGTTTCCAAATCCTGCACTTCCATGATGAAAGCCACCACCTCGTCCATAGCCCATATATTGATGGACAGTAGCTAAATGACCGATAACATTTAATATGATCGTTAGGACAACTAGTCCAAGTATGGCAATCCCAATCCAAAGTAAAGGACTTTTTCTTTTTCTCGTTCTCTTCATTTCTCCACCTCCTTTCAAATTGTACTTAACTTGCTATAGGTATAATTTAATAGAGTTTGGTGAAAAGACGGTGAAAAATAGAAGAGCGAGTAAAAAAAATAGGAAAAAGTAGAACTTTGTCGAAATTGGAAAAATCGAAGATAAATTAAAATAATCGAAGATAAATAGAAAAAATCGAAGATAAAATGATCATTTTCGTAAATAAATAGAAAATCGTGGCCCTTTTATGGACATAATTTGTTATGTGTAAATAAAAAAGCCTGTAGAATTTTCTCTACAAGCTATCCTTATATGGAATTTTCACTAGAAACGTACTACCTTCACCAACGCTACTTTCTACATTTATTCGACCACCGTGTATGTCTACAATCCATTTTGCAATGGATAAACCTAGTCCATGCCCACCAAGGTGTCTTGTTCTAGCTTTATCTACACGGTAAAATCGATCAAATATATGGGCTAGATCTTTAGCATCGATCCCAATCCCTGTATCCTTCACAGAGATAAAGATCAAATTTGATTCTTTCCATAATGACAATGATATTGAACTAGAATCGTGAGAGTATTTTATTGCATTATCAAGTAGAATATAAAGTAGCTGGGTCAAACGTTCTATATTTCCATTGATCTGAATAGATGAGGGACTCTTTAGTTCAAGCTGGATATTTTTTGTATGTGCATGAGCTTCAAAAGAATCGATTGCTCTTTGCGAAATTGGAACCAAGTCAAATACTTCAAATGAAATCTTTTGATCATCTGAATCAGATCTTGCTAAAGTCAGTAAATCCCCAACAAGACCTGTCATTCGTTTCACTTCTTCCTTCAAATTACCGACCATCTTTGTCGAAACCTCATTTTGGTGCTGGTCCTCCATTTCAAGTATATCTAAAGAAGACAACATGACACTTAATGGTGTCCTTAATTCATGGGACGCATCAGCTACAAACACCTGTTGTCGCTTAAAAGCTTGCTCGATTGGAATCATTGCCCGTTTGGACATTACTCTACTTAAATAAAAAGCAACACCTGAAAAAATAAGAGTTGAAATCAACAAGATCCTAAAAAGTCCATTTAAAAGGTTAGTTAAATCAGTGATATTTTGACCGATATAGAGATAGCCAACAAGTTGGTTTCGGTCATAGATTGGCTTTGCGATCATAAGCAGCTCCAGCTGTTGATTTTTAGGTCCATAGGTTGAAAATCGGTTTTTCTCCTCATTTTGCATAAGTTCTTTACGATTAATGAAGATCTCCTCATTCTGTAATTCTTCCCGTTGTGGCTTCCACTCTGAAATGATCGTAATAAATTCAGTCTCGAGAAGGGGAAGCTGCTCATTTTGTAAAACTAATTCACCTCGAGTGTTCATTACATAATAAAATAATTGATCACTATCAGTGGTCACGAATTGAGGATTAGCCCTCCGATCGTTAGGTCCATTGTCGTAGTCCATAGACAAAAATGTTTCAACTAAATTTGCCTCATGCTGTACTGTATCTCGTAATTCATTTTTCTCAGCAGTTGTAAACCAAATATAAACAATTGAATAAAGAATAATGATAAATAATAATAGAAACAAAATGATGAGTAAGCTGTACTTTACTGTTAACATTTGCTGTGTTTTCGAGAATAGGTCATGTCGTTTACGTATCAAGCTTATATCCAACCCCTCTGATACTTTGTAACCAATCGCCTTTTTGAAACTTGGTTAGCTTTTTACGAAGTAATTTCACCGTAGCATCAATTGTTTTATACGAAACATCGGTTTCATTTCCCCATATTCGATCAAAAATAATGTCTCTTGTTAACACTTGTCCTTTATTTTGTACCAATAAATCTAGTAGCTGGTATTCTCGTGGGGTTAATTGTATCACCTGTTGCTCCATTTGTAGGGATTGGCTTGTTCGATTGATCGAAAGGCCTTTAATCGTAAGTATTTCTTCACGAATTGGTGAAAAATTACGTCGTGCTAGTGCTCGAAGTCTTGCTAATAACTCATCAATCTCGAAAGGTTTCACAAGATAATCATCTGCACCAGCATCTAGGCCAACAACACGATCCTGAAGAGCATCCTTAGCTGTTAACATTAAAATTGCTCCACCATAGCTATCGTTTCTTAGCCGCTTACAAATTTCAACTCCATCACCATTAGGCATCATCCAATCCATAATAATGACATCATAATGAGAAGCACTAGCATAATCATAAGCATCCTCACCAGTTTGAACCCATTCAACCTGATAATTTGCCTTTTTCTCTAGCATATATGTAATAAGCTCGCCAAGCTTAACGTCGTCTTCAGCTAACAAAACATTCATCTCTTCTAACTCCTTTCAATAAAAACAGTTTAACCTATCCTATCATTAAAAAATGAAAAATTAGAGAAAAAAGTTGCGTGAAGATCACATGCATTATGAAATGGGTGGAAAACCTAAAAAAATTAATCCTTTCCATTTGCTATTTCTGAATCATTGTCCACTCATGACATGATCAAAAAATTAGGTGGTAGCTTGATATGCATAACTGCTATGATAAGAATAACAAATCAATAATATAAACCTTGGGGAGAAGACACGATGATCGAAAAATATATTGAAGCGTTAGATATTGCGTATGTTTCTTCGTTTTCAACAAAAATCGAAACAAGCTGGGGCTATCTTTTTTATAATAAAAATCAACCAAACTATTATGATGCAAACCATGCACATATTTCTTCCTACGTTGGTGATTATGAAAAGATCATTGATGAGGTTATTTCTTTTTATCAGGCTCAACAATTAATTCCAAGATTTTATCTTTCCAACTACGAAGGGCATACAGGTTTTATTAGTGCTCTGAAACAAAAAGGATTCGGGTTTGAAGAGTTTGATTGTCCGGTTCAACTTTGGAAAACAAAGGTCGATTTCGTGAAGGACCCAAATGTAACAATTGAAAAAGTAACAAGTGAAAATAAGCTAGATGCTATAAATATCGAATGCCAAATTCAAGAACTAGGCGGGTCAATTAGGGAAAAAGCTTTTGAAGAGGAATTTTCACAAGAGGCCTATACTCACTATTTATTAAAATATGATGGTGTCCCTTGTTCAACCGCATGTACATTCCAGTATGAACAGGATACTAGACTAGAAAGTGTAGCTACACTGGAAGAGTACCGAGGTAAGGGATTGATTGGGCAGCTCATTCATCATATTCAAGAGGAAGTAGTAAAGAAACATGTAGAACGTTTTTGGGTGATGCCGATAAGTGAAAGAGTTGGGAAGGTTTATAAGAAATCAGGTTTTGAAACAATCGCAAATTTGAAAACTGGTCATGCCTTTTTAGGTGGAAAAAGCATTGAAGAGATCCGAAATAGCTAAAAATGGGCTTTAAATGATTATCCTTATATTGACAGTTAATCATGAGTTCTGTTATTTTATAGGTAACAATATTTTAGGAGATGTTTTTTGTGAGGGTTTCTGTTCTTAACTAATCGAAGTAAATACTTCATCTACATGAATAAGCTTTGAAAAACTTTTATGATTTTAAAGGTTTATTTGAGTATGTTTCTGTAGAAGGTTAAGAACAAAACGGTTATCGTACACAATTTGCGATCTCTTTGCATAGTGCCCGTACAAATCCGTGCTTTGTTTAAGCACGTTTTTTTATGCTATCAAATTATTCTTTAAAGATGATAGCAGAAGGAAAACTTAGGCTTTTGCGATTTTTAGAGGCGAGTTTTTCTAATGGGCAAATATGTTTATTAGGCATGGTCTGCTTAATAGATAGAGGTTTTAAAAGGTGATGAACAACCATGTTCATCGCCTTTTTTTTATGTCAATAAATACAAATGGAGGTTCAAACATTGAACAAGACCACAATCGAAAGTTTAGAATTTGATAAAGTATTAGCTTTACTATGTGATTTCGCAATGAGTGATGCAGCAAAGAAAAGAGCGATAGAGCTATTACCGATTCATGATGAGAAAAAAATAAGAAGATGGCTTAATGAAACGACAGAGGCATGTACAATCATTGAAAAGTCTTCAAGTATTCCTGTCAACTCGCTTCATGGCGTAGAACAAATCATTGCTTTAGTGGATAAAGGGTATTTACTCACACCAGAGCAATTCGGTTTTCTAGCTACGTTTTTAGATAGTGTTAAAAAAATCAAACGGTTTATGATGAAGCAAGATTATCATGCGCCAACGATTAGTTCGTATGCCTATTCACTTTATGAATTAACAGAAATAGCAGATGAAATCTCACGTTGCATTCGCAATAATCAAGTGGATGATTATGCAAGCAGGTCATTAGCGAAAACAAGAAACAAGATTGTTTCAATAGAAGAAAAGATCAAAGCCAAGCTAGCTCAAATTATGAAAACCTCTTCTAGTTATCTACAAGAACAAGTAGTAAGTGTGAGAAATGGAAGATATGTTGTCCCTGTGAAAAATGAATATAAGCGAAAATTTTCAGGGACAATCGTCGATCAATCTTCGAGCGGGCAAACCGTATATATGGAGCCGAAGGATCTTAATAAGCTGCAGGATGAACTTTTATTTTTGAAGGTTGAGGAAGAACTCGAGGTTCAGAAAATTCTTGGACAATTAACTGATCTAACGGCAACGTATAAACAAGAACTGCTTATTAATATTGAAGGAATGATATCCTATGATTTTATCTTTGCTAAAGCAAAATTAAGTAAATGCATGCGTGGAAATGAAGTTCAACTACAACAGGATGAAGGCTTTCAGATCTTAAATGCCAGACATCCTTTATTAGGAAGAGATGCTATCCCATTAACAATGTCATTAGGGAAGGAGTATATGGCATTGGTCATTACTGGACCGAATACAGGAGGTAAAACGGTTACAATTAAAACTGTTGGTTTATTGTCGATGATGGTTCAAGCAGGACTTCATATTCCTGCAGATCGTACTAGTAGCTTTTGTATTGTAAAAGATATTTTTGTAGATATTGGTGATCATCAAAGTATTGAGCACTCACTAAGTACGTTTTCTTCACATATTCGAAATGTAATTGATATTCTTCAAAAGTCTCGAGAAGATACATTAATTATTCTTGACGAAATTGGTTCAGGTACAGATCCAAGGGAAGGAATGGGGTTAGCTATTGCTATTTTAGAAGCATTATATAAATCAGGGGCGATGATAATTGCTACTACCCATTACAGTGAGATTAAGGAATTTGCAGAAAAAGCGAACGGTTTTCAAAATGGATCAATGGACTTTGATATTGAAACACTTCAACCACTTTATAAACTTATAGTTGGAAAAGGTGGAGAAAGTCAGGCATTTTCAATTGCACAAAAGCTAGGAATGCCCGCATCAATCATTAACAGAGCGAAGGAAATTTCCTATGATCAGCCTAAAGAGGAACGCAACATTACACCAGCTGCCTTTAAAAGGGATAATCAAAAAAGACAAAAGAAAAAGGCAATACAAAAAGACAATCTATCAATGATTACGTATCAAATCGGTGATGCTGTTTGGATTTCACAACTTCAAACAAAAGGAATTGTTGTCTCAACTCCTAATTCGATGGGAGAAATGGAGTTATTAGTAAAGGGACAAAAAATGACATTAAATCATAAACGGGTAAAACCATTTATTGACGCTGAAGAATTGTATCCAGAGGAATATGATTTAAATCAGGTCTTTGATTCTAAAGATGTGCGTAAGAAGAAAAAAATGATGGATCGGAAGCATGTTGAAGGTTTAACAATCGATCATATCGAGGAATAGAGAGGGGGTAACCCCTTTCTTTTCATAAACTCGATATAAAACCTGAATGATAAACACATCCCTTAATTAAGATGTAAAGCCTTGCTACACTTGAGTTTTACTTCGGTAAATACACATTTTGTGAAAAACTTCACAAAGGGTATTGCAGTTTTAAAAAAGGTGGATTATAATAAAGTCATCAAACATGTGAATCATTTCACAAACTTATGTGAATATATTCACAATCTTTTGTAGGAGGAATTTAAAATGAAAATTGCGGTTATTGGATGTACTCATGCTGGGACAGCAGCTATTTCAAATATAATTAAACTTTACCCAAATGCAACGATAAATGTTTACGAAAAGAACGATAATATTTCTTTTTTATCTTGCGGAATTGCTTTACATGTTAGTGGAGTAGTAAAGGATGCGAATGGTTTATTTTATTGCACTCCTGAGGAACTAACTGAATTAGGTGTAAATATGTTTATGAAACATGAAGTACTGGACGTAAATGTTGAAGAGAAGACACTTGTTGCAAGAAATCTTGTAACAAATGAAGTGATAAATGAGACATTTGACAAATTAGTGATCGCAACAGGGTCTTGGCCTGTTATTCCAAAAATTGAAGGAATTAATATGGAGAATATTCTTCTTTGCAAAAACTTCCATCATGCAAACACAATTATTGAGAAAGCAAAAGACGCTAAAAATATTGTTGTTGTAGGTGCAGGCTACATTGGAATCGAGTTAGTAGAAGCATTTGAAATGAGCGGGAAAAACGTTACACTTATTGATGGGGAAAGTAGAATATTGAGCAAATACTTGGATGAGTCATTTACAGAAATCATTGAAGAGGATTTTCAAAACCGTGATATACGCTTAGCCTTAGGTGAAACAGTTACCCGTTTTGTAGGAAGTGAAGAAAAGGTTACAGCAGTTGAAACAACAAACGGAACGTATGAAGCAGATCTCGTCATCTTATGTATTGGTTTTCAACCTAATACACATTTAGTTAAAGGGCAAATCGAAATGCTTGAAAATGGAGCAATTAAAGTAGATGAGTATATGCGCACAAGTAATCAGGATGTTTTCGCAGCAGGTGATAGCTGTGCAATCCGTTACAATCCAACTGGTCAACATGCATATATTCCACTTGCAACAAATGCTGTTCGAATGGGGACATTAGTTGCGAAAAATTTGATGAAACCGACAATCCGATATATGGGCACACAAGGTACATCTGGAATTAGGATTTTTGACCAAAATATAGCGACAACTGGTTTAACGGAAATGATGGCACTTCGTATGGGGATGAATGTGAAAAGTATCACAATCTTAGAGCATGATCGTCCAGAGTTTATGCCAACATATGAAGATATCAGGTTAAAGGTGGTCTATGAGGAAAACACAAAACGGATCATTGGTGCACAGGTTATGTCTAAAGTAGATGTCACACAGTCTATTAATACATTATCTGTTTGTATTCAAAACAAGATGACAACAGATGAACTTGGCTTTGTCGATTTCTTCTTCCAACCGCATTATAATAAGCCGTGGAATTTTTTAAATCAGGCTGGATTACAAGCACTATAATGTCTTGTTAAATAGGGAATCCTATAGTTTACTAAAAATAGGCAGTGGAACTCCAAAGGGTTTATAGGAGCTTCACTGCCTTTATCATTTATGCTGATTTCTTATCTTTTTGCCATACTATCTCCATTTGTTCTAGTGTTTTTCCTTTTGTTTCAGGAACAAACTTCCAAACAAATATCGCTGATAAAACACTCATTAGCCCATAAAAACCATAAGTCATTCCACCGCTGTACTCCATCATCATAGGGTAAGTTGATGAAATGAAATAATTTGCGGCCCATTGTGCAGCTACAGCAACGGCAACGGCCTGTCCACGAATTTTATTTGGGAAGATTTCAGAGATTAATACCCAACAAATTGGCCCCCATGACATCATAAATGATGCTGTGTAAACAATAATGAATAGTAAAGTGCTAATCCCGATCACGTTCGCAAACGCCATCCCTGCAACACCAAACATACCAAGTGCCATACCGATGGAACCTACTATTAATAAAGGTTTACGACCCCATTTATCAACAGTTAATATTGCAACAATAGTGAATAATGCATTTACAAATCCCATGACAATTGTTTGGAGCATAGAAGCATCTTTCGCAGCTCCCATGCTTTCAAATATACGTGGAGCATAATATAACGCAACATTAATCCCAACAAACTGTTGGAAAACGGAAAGTAAAATTCCGACAATGATGACAAATTTTCCATAAGAGAATAGTTTATCTTTAGGGATCGTAACAGTTTGCTTAATTTCCGAGAGGATCGCTTTAGCCTCTGATGAACCGTTGATCTTAGTTAAAATGTCTAAAGCTTTTTCATCTTGCTTTTTCATAGCTAAATAACGTGGTGTTTCTGGTACAAAAAGCAAAAGTACGGCAAACAGCAATGCTGGGATTGCTTCTGAAGCAAACATATATCTCCAGCCAACATCATTGATCCATTCCAATGATTGTCCTTGGGCAATGCCAAAATTGACAAAGTAAACGACTAACATTCCAAAAATAATGGCAAATTGATTAAATGATACTAAACGACCACGAATGTTAGCGGGAGCAATTTCACTTATATACATTGGGCAAATCGCAGATGCTAAACCTACACCAATTCCACCCAAGATTCGGTATAGATTAAATGTTAGTAACAATGAAAGGGTTGGCTCACCTTTTGTAAAAAATAAAAATTCAGGATAAGCTGAACCTAATGCTGAAAGTAAGAATAGTACAGCCGCTATTAATAGAGAATTTTTTCGACCAAAATTAGAAGCAAAGTAGCCTGATATTAATCCACCAACGATACATCCAATTAATGCACTTGATGTTGTAGCACCGTGTATGAAAGAATCTAATCCTAAACTGTCAATAAAGTACACTTCTAAAGATTTTTCAGCTCCGGAAATTACTGCGGTGTCATAACCAAAAAGCAAGCCTCCAAGAGTTGCGACTAGAGTAATGACAATAATATAAAGAGAATTTGATTTTTGCATAGTTGTTTTTTAAGAGACAAATTTTTTTAACAACAGAAAGGGAGGAGTTAAATATAAATTTGATAACGCTTTAATAATATGGATACCTTATGATCATTTCCTATCTAGGTATATTTCTATTATTTTTAGACTAGATATCAATTGTTGTTACGCTTACATTTCCCTTTTTATTGTTAAACATTTTAAAAAGTTGTCTCTATTCTCCTTTCTCTTAGGATTGGAAAAATAATTATTATCCAATCGAGTAGTAATTGTATAGCATTCTATTAATAAGATAGTCAACTAGAAGTATTATGTGCTGGAGCAGTATAGCTACCAGCACATCCTTAATTCTTAAAAATTTATTAAACCGTTACACGAGAAAGCGTTTCAAGTAAATATTGGTTTACAATCCCTTTCAATCGTTCTTGTCTACCAGATTCATTCTTAATCTCATTTAATTGAAGCGCATAAGCCTCTAACTTATGAAAATCAGTTGTTCCTTCAACAATATCAAGACCAATGCCCTCTGAATAGCTGCTATAACGTTGGTCTACAAAATCGTCTAAAACTTTGTCTTCGATCAACTTATTCGCAACCTTTAAGCCAATTGCAAAGCTGTCCATACCTGCAATATGTGCGTGGAAAAGATCCTCAGCATCAAATGAACCTCTTCTTACTTTCGCATCAAAGTTAAGTCCACCTTTGCCTAAACCACCATTTTTCAAAATTTCATACATTGCAAGAGTTGTAGAATACAAGTCTGTTGGGAATTCATCCGTATCCCAGCCAAGTAACGTATCTCCTTGGTTCGCATCAACTGAACCTAACATATTGTTAATACGCGCAGTGCGTAATTCATGCTCAAACGTATGTCCTGCAAGAGTTGCATGGTTTGCTTCGATATTAAACTTAAAGTAATCTGTTAAATCATATTTTTGTAGGAATGCTAATCCTGTTGCCACATCGAAATCATACTGATGCTTCGTTGGCTCTTTTGGTTTTGGTTCGATTAAGAATGGTGCATCAAAGCCAATTTCCTTCGCATAATCAACTGCCATATGGAAGAAGCGTGCTAAATTATCTTGCTCAAGTTTCATATTTGTATTTAAAAGCGTTTCATATCCTTCACGGCCGCCCCAGAATACATAGTTCTCTGCACCAAGCTCTTTACCAACCTCTAAACCTTTTTTAACTTTTGCAGCGGAATAAGCAAATACATCAGCATTATTTGACGTAGCTGCACCGTGTACATATCTAGGATGTGTGAACATATTTGCTGTATTCCATAAAAGCTTAGTTTTGCTAGTGCTCATATATTCTTTAATCATCGCAACGATAGTATCTAAGTTTTGATATGTTTCTTTTAATGTTGCTCCTTCTGGTGCGATGTCAACATCATGGAAACAGAAGAATGGAACATTTAATTTTTCAAATAATTCAAATGCAGCCTCTACACGAGCTTTCGCTAAGTCCAAGCCTTGTAAATGATTCCAAGGACGGATAGCTGTTCCTACTCCGAATGGATCTGATCCATCTGCAGTAAATGTATGCCAGTATGCTACAGAAAAGCGTAGAATTTCTTCCATTGTTTTTCCATTAATCATTTCTTCAGGATTGTAGTATTTAAAAGATAGGGGATTTTTTGAGCTTGCACCCTCATATTGAATCTTATTAATGTCTTGGAAATATTTCATAATAGTAGCCTCCAATTTTTAAGTTCTAGAATTATTATTTACTTTGCTGTTATCGCTTACACTAATAGCTAACTTAATAAAGTGTTCTTGTAACTTTTTTCATTATAACAGGGCAAACTTAGTTTGTCTATCCAATAAACTAAGTTTTTATTAAAATTTTTAAATAAAAATTTATTCGATTATTATATCTTTTAAAGCTTAATTATCTAGTTTTGTAACAAGTAACTATGTTAATTAAAGGAAATCTATTTTGTGTTTTCCTTTTAAAAAGGCAAAAAAAACCATACACTAAGAACATGAGGTCAATTTTGGAGGTGTATGAGATTGGATTTTCGTATTGAAAAGGACACAATGGGTGAGATTCAAGTGCCTGCTGAAAAGTATTGGGGTGCTCAAACACAGCGTAGTAAGCAAAATTTTAAAATCGGTGGAGAGAGAATGCCAAATGAGGTAATCGTTGGTTTTGCGATTTTAAAAAGATGTGCAGCTATTGTAAATGATTCACTTGGTAAGCTACATAAAGAAAAAGCACAGGCAATTATCATTACATGTGATGAAATAATCGAAGGTAAATTAAATGATCATTTTCCACTTGTTGTATGGCAAACAGGAAGTGGAACACAAAGTAATATGAATGTAAATGAAGTGATCGCTAGAAGAGGGAACGAATTACTTACAGAAAAGGGAATTGATGCTACGATACATCCGAATGATGATGTCAATATGAGTCAAAGCTCAAATGATACTTTTCCCACTGCCATGCATATAGCAGGTGTGTTAGCTGTTGAAACTAAGTTGTTGCCAGCTATTGATAGGCTTTCAGTCACATTAGATAAAAAAGTGCAGCAATTTAAAGATGTCGTCAAGATAGGCCGTACACACTTACAGGATGCAACGCCATTAACTTTAGGACAGGAAATTAGTGGTTGGGCACAAATGCTTCATCAAACAAAAGAAATGATTCAACAGGCCACCGGATATATGAAGAATCTAGCAATTGGTGGAACAGCAGTTGGAACAGGGATTAATGCTCACCCGGAATTTGGCAGTCGTGTTGCAAAGGAAATAAGTGAATATACAAAGCATGATTTTAAATCTTCGGTTAATAAATTTCATGCCTTAACAAGTCATGATGAAACAGTCCATACCCATGGAGCGATAAAGGCATTAGCTGCAAATCTGATGAAAATTGCAAATGATGTTCGCTGGTTGGCTAGTGGACCTAGGTGTGGAATTGGGGAAATTACGATTCCAGAAAATGAGCCTGGAAGTTCAATTATGCCAGGAAAAGTGAATCCAACTCAAAGTGAAGCATTAACTATGGTTACAGTACAAGTAATGGGAAATGATGCAGCGATCGGTTTTGCTGCAAGTCAAGGTAATTTTGAATTAAATGTATTTAAACCAGTTATTATTTATAATTTCCTTCAATCAGTACAGCTTATTTCAGATGCAATTATCTCTTTTCATGATCACTGTGCTGTAGGAATTAAGGCGAACCTTCCAGTCTTAGAACGCTATGTAAATGATTCATTAATGCTTGTAACAGCTTTAAATCCTCATATAGGATATGAAAATGCTGCTAAAATTGCGAAGCTTGCTCATAAAGAAGGGGTAACACTAAAGGAAGCTGCAAGTAAATTGAATTTGCTAACAGGTGAACAATTTGATCAATATGTGAAACCAGAGGAAATGACTTATCCTAAGAGTTAGAAAAAAGGTCTAAATATTTAGTAAATGGTTTTATTAGAGGAGTAAACAATACAAACTAAAGGGACGGAGTTGTAATTTTATCTCTTTAGTTTGTATTGAAATAGTATTTATTTACTTACTTTGCATTAACTTCAACCAACGGAATTTCTGTGTAAAAAGCCACACCATTTTCCTCATTTGTAGCCCAGACCTTTGAAGCATGTAAATCGGCAATTCGTTTCACGATGCTTAATCCTATACCGAATTCACCTTTATGCCCCTTTTGAAACGGTTCAAAAATCTGATCCATTATAGCTTCATCAATTGATGGTCCATCATTCCATAAACGTAACACAATATGTTGACTTGCTTTTGTAATCGAGATTGAAATGGTTTGATTCGCATATCGCAATGAATTTTCAAGAAGATTCTCTACAAGCTTTTCCCATTGTTCTTCATCACCTAGTATCGTTGCTTCATCTAGGTGAAGCTGCCAATCGAGTTTAGACTTAGCCCATTTGATTCGATCTACCTCATCATGGATCAGCTCATCGAGACGAAATGCCGTTTTTGTTGGCTTACGTGTGGACAAGAAATCAAGCTTTGTTAAATAAAGTAAGTCCTTTATTTTTTTCTCTAACTTTTCAGATTCCTCTTCAATGACATCCATTGTACTTGTTAAGTCACCCTTTGGGAAAATACCATCATTGACTGATTTGGCATAACCGCGTATCACCATGACAGGTGTTTTTAAATCATGAGAGATATTTTGCAGTAATGTTTGCTGTGCTTCATCTTTTCGAACAAGATGCTGCCTCATTTTTTCAATCGTATGACCAAGTTTCCCAATTTCATCATTTCGGTCTACCTCTACTGGCTCATGCCATTCTTGCTCTGAAAACATTTTTACATGTTTCTCAAGTGTAACCAGTGGCCTTGATAAGTATTTAGCTAGCCAAATAGAAGGTATCCAACTAAATAAAAACACAATAAACATAACTAACATTAATTGACGAAATAGCGTAAAGACTAGATCATTTCGATAAGAATCCCAAGAATACGATAATAGATAGCTTTGTTCCCCATTAACTGTTAACTTTCGAATCACATAAAAGAGTGTTTGGTTTTTTAAATTCTTTTCATAGCGCTCCACTGATCTTGATTGGTTTGTTGCAAGTTCTTGTGTTTGCTTAATAAAATCAATTGGTAATTCCTCAGAATATAAGAAGTATGGACTTTGAATAGGTAGTACCAAATGTGAGACAGAACGATCTTTTTGTTTGGTATCACCCAAGTCATGATTATTTCCTGGATTTCCATATTCGGTTAGAATAAGCTGTTCATTCTCAATTGTTTTATAGATTTCCTGTGTGAAGAAACCTCTTAACGTTGTTGGAAATAGGATTACTAATAATATGGATATAGCTAAGAGAATACCTGAGAAAACAAACCATATTTGAAATGCTAATGACTTATTTTTCATCCTTTTAACATCCTATAGCCATAGCCATAAATCGTTTCAAGCTTAAGATCTGGCATTTTTTTCCGTAATCGTCTCACAAGATCATCTACTACCCGATCTGTGCCAAAATAATCTGATCCCCATAGATTTGTTAAGATTTGTTCTCTAGAAAAGGCTTGACCTTGATTGTGTAGAAAAAGCTGTAACAAATCAAACTCCTTCGAAGTTAAGTTTACTTCCTGACCATTTAGGTAAGCAATTCTCACCTGTTCATCTATTTGATAAGGGGAGAGGTTAATGAGTGTACTTACTTCTTCAGAATATGTCCGTGACAATAGCTTTTGTACCCTAATCACTAGCTCTCGTGGTAAAAAGGGTTTAGAGATATAATCATCACTTCCTAGTTCTAGCCCTAATACACGATCAATATCGGCATCTCTAGCTGAGATGAAAATAACTGGCACATCCGGTGTAGCAGCTTTTATTTCTCTTATTAATTGGTAGCCATCAATATCAGGAAGCATAATATCTAAAATCCATAAATGTGGAGGCTGATTGATTAAACTTCTTGCTTCAGTACCTGTTAAGCAAGAAGTTACAGACCAGCCTTCATTTTTTAAGTACATAGTAAGTAATTCATTTAAGTTTTTCTCATCTTCCACTAAATAAATGGTGTAATTCATGCTTTCACATCCTCTTTAGGCACTATTATACAACGTACCTTCAAGTTCGTTCGCTCTTTTCACAATTTCCCACAATTCTTTCATTATTCTCCCAAACTCATTTTGTATAGTTACATTATAAGAAAAACGGATGACCTTAGTCATGTTTAAGCAGATGAAACATAGGCATTCAAAAACGCTTCATTCATTATATAACTGCAGTTTTTCTGAGGAACTATACAAGCAAACTAAATTGAAACTTTCATTACTTATTATGAAGAAAGAAGGGTTTACAAGAATGAGAGCACTTATTTTTACAGGAGTTTCACTATTATTAATTTTAATTGTAATCGGTGGATATGTAAGTTCACAAGGAGTATAGAATCCATTCACATAAATAAAAATTTAGGAGGAAACATTATGGGATATTATGATGAAACAGAAATTACACGTGAAAAGGTAAAGCCACGTAAAAGTATAAAACCATTTTTTACATCACTTCTCAGTGGCGTCGTCGGTGGTGCTCTTGTATTAGGAGTAACCACATATACCGATCAACAAGCACCAAATGCAACAGAAAATAAAGCTACTATTGAAACAGCGGTAAAGAATAATGATACCGAAACGACGACACCAGTTTCAACACAGGAACTATCTAGCAATGCCAATTCCATTGCAGATATTGTTGACAGTCTTTCACCAGCAATTGTTGGTATTACAAATATGCAATCACAAATGAGTGGAGACATATTTAGAAATTCTGAGAGTGGAAGTGTAGAAAGTGGGACAGGATCAGGAGTCATATTTAAAAAGGAAGGCGAATCAGGCTATGTGATTACAAACAACCATGTTATTGAAGGAGCAGAATCGATTCAAGTAACCCTTTTTAGTGGAGAAAAAGTAACCGCAGAATTAGTTGGAACTGATGCGTTAACAGATATTGCGGTCTTAAAAATCAATGCAGAGGATGTAACAGCTGTTGCAGAGTTAGGTGATTCATCGTCACTTCGTACAGGTGAAAATGTGATCGCGATCGGGAACCCACTTGGTGAAGAGTTCTCAAGAACAGTAACACAAGGAATCGTTAGTGGTGTTGATCGTACAATCGATGTGACGACATCAGAAGGTGATTGGTCGTTAGATGTACTTCAAACCGATGCAGCCATAAATCCTGGGAATAGTGGTGGCCCACTTATCAATATGAGTGGCGAAGTAATCGGTATTAATAGCTTGAAAATTAGTGACAGTGGTGTTGAAGGATTAGGCTTTGCCATTCCGAGTAACGATGTTATTCCAATTGCCGAAGAGCTAATGAAAAATGGAAAAATACAAAGACCATTTATTGGTGTTGGCCTTGTTGAAATGAGTGAAATTCCTCAGTATTATTTGCAAGAAAACATGAAGCTCCCTGAAGATGTAAAGGAAGGGGTAATTGTAGGAAATGTTTCACAAGGTTCACCGGCTGATGAAGCAGGCTTACAACAACAAGATGTTATTGTCAAAATGAATGAGACCGCGATAACAAATGCAAGTGAATTACGAAAATTTCTTTATTCGGAAACAGAAATAGGTGAAGAAGTACAAATAACCCTTTATCGTGCAGGGGAAAAAAAGACAGTCACCATTAAGCTGACAAATCGTGATGCAACGAATGCTTAATTAGTTATTGGGAATAACTCGTTACTCTTTACTATAGATATCTTTTTGCTGACCTAGGCGTGAGTATCGTCCACCTTGGATGGACATTCACCTTAGGTCAGATTTTTTTTTTGAAAACAAATTGCATTATTCATTGTAATAATAAAGCTCTTGTATATTCATAATAACTTCAGGGAATAGTTTATATTCGAGGAGTGATGACAATGAAAAAGGATAGACAACAAGTTGATGAAGACAAAATTGCACCTGGTATGGATGAGGACTTTGAATTGAATGAAAAAGCAACGCAAGAGGAAATTGGAAAAGGTGAGTCAACGAAGGTTGTAACCTTATCTTATGATGAGGTAGACCCATCTTAGTGCTAGGTGGATAAAAATCTCTCACTTTGCAAATGTAGTTTTTTCTTCAGATGGATTGAGTAACAAATGGTCTTTTAGCAAATAGTATACATAAGAAATTGATAAAAGGAGTGATCGAAAGTGGAGAAAAAAACGAAATTAGAAAGTAGTCAAATCGCAGGAAGACAATACGAGGTAGAAGATTACAAGCGCCAGGACGAGTTATCATCTGGACTAGCTACTACCCATGAACAAGCATCTGATGATTATATGGAAGGTACAATCGATGCAATGTTTGAAAAGAATGTTGATAATCCGGAAAGTATATCTAAAAAAGAAAAGTAGTAAGCATTTTACATAGTATTGTTAATTAGGTTGAACCGTCCTTGTAGAAGGAGTTCAACCTTTTTTGTTGATTAAGAAATAATAGAATTCTTGAACTATGGATAAGCGCACGACATCCAGCGCAAGCGCCTAGCCCCTCTAGGGTCTAGATAATTTAGAATTGTAGGCAAAGAACGCCTTCAATTCTAAATCATCTTATTTGCCTGAGGTTGTTCTAGGCGCTTGCGCTTTTCTTAACAAAATGGGTTATTCTCTAAGCAATTGTCTTTAACGATAAAAGTAGTTCAGCATATATTGTTTATGTATTGTATTTTTACACTTATAAAGAAAGAGGTGAACATAATGGGTTATGAAGGTGGAGGATATGCAGGAGGTTTTGCATTAATCGTTGTCTTGTTCATCTTGTTAATCATCGTAGGTGCTGCTTACGTTGGTGGCGGATACTAATTTTTACAATTTTAAGATGTAGAATACAGGGAGAGCCTACTTTTATGTAGGTTCTTTTTTAATATGAGGCTCCCAGGCCGCCCGCCAAAAGCTAACGCCAAAGCGTAAATCAACAACCAAGTATAACAGAGTCTAATAGAAGGAAGTAACAATTATATTTTAGACATCCACCGGGTAACCACAGAAAATAATTTAAAGTGTTTGAAAAATAAATCATGTGAACTTAGAATATAAAGTAACTAAGCAACTTTTACATACTAAAAAACACATAGTAGTCTATTTAGTGATTATGAAAAAGCTATGGAAGGAGAACAACATGAATAGCGTGATGGCTAGTATAAAGAGAGAAAAGCTTAAAGTTTTCTTAATGAATAGCGGTTTTTTTAATCAACAAATATTCGAGGAACATCCTGAAGGTTATTATGTCTTAGATTTAGACGGAAGATTTGTCCAGGTGAACAAGCAATGTGAAATCGTAACTGGTTATGTGAAAGAAGAACTGTACGACTTATTTTACAAAGATCTTCTTACAAGTGATTGTGTTGAAATTGTAAACGCTTCTTATGATAAGTCTCTTGTGGGGAAAATACAAAATTATCAATGTACGATTATGACAAAGAATCATATGAAACTAGTTTTGGATGTTACAAATGCACCAATTATTGTTGATGATGAGATACTTGGTGTCTATGGGATTGCAAAAGATATTACGATATATTATGAACAAAAAAGGAAGGTAAAAGAAAGTGAACAGTTGCATCGTAACCTAGTAGAACATTCACCAGATGGGATTGTCGTCATTCGAGATAATCGATTAGTCTATACAAATCAAGAAGCGGCAAGGTTACTAGGAGCTAGTAATAAATTGGATTTTATTGGGGAAAGTATATCGAAATATATTCCAATAAATCATAATAGCGCTATTTTAAATTACCTTGAAGAGGCAGCAAAAGGTTTTCCTTCAGCACTTAATGAAGAGAAAATCATCCAGGATTCTGGGAATGAACTTGATGTTGAAGTGAAAGCAATTCCAACCATTTTTGAAGGATGTCCAGCAGTTTATTTAATTATTAGGGATATTACTGAGAAAAAGATAGCACATGAATTAATGATGAATTCTGAAAAGCTATCTGTAGCTGGACAACTTGCTGCTGGAATTGCGCATGAAATCCGTAATCCTATAACAGCAATTAAAGGATTTTTACAGTTAATGGAGGGAGGATTACAATATAAAAAAGAATTCTTTTCTGTTATATCCTCTGAAATTAATCGAATTGAATTAATCTTGAGTGAATTATTATCCCTAGCGAAACCTCCTCTAGATAATTATCGCCATAAAAATATAGGTAGTATTTTACAGCATGTTGTCGCTCTTACGCGTTCACAAGCAACTTTACATAATATTCATATTACTACATACATAAGAGACAAGGATTTAAATGTTTTATGTGATGAAAATAAATTAAAGCAGGTTTTTATTAATTTTATAAAAAACGCAATTGAAGCTATGCCTAATGGGGGAAATATAACAGCAAGTGCCGAGCAAAGTGGGAACGGATCAGTAATCATAAAAATTATTGATCAAGGAACAGGTATTCCGACAGAGATGTTAAGGGAAATTGGAAAACCCTTTTTTACAACAAAAGAAAATGGAACCGGGTTAGGAATCATGGTTAGCTATGAAATTATTAAGCACCATAGTGGTGAGGTAAAGATCGATAGTAATTCAAATGGCACAACGATCTCTGTCATTCTTCCAATCTCGAAATAGCATCTTTCATAAACCAATACCTGATAACTCCCTCTCATATATTGAAACAATTTGGTGAAATTGTGCTTGTTTCCTACCGTTATTCGAAGATAGAAAGAGGAATGAAACATGGAGATTACGACGGAACGATTAAAAATAGTACCTTGTAAAGAAGATTTACTTAGTGAAGATATTGATGTTGGTGACCATGTACACTATTACTTACATGAAATTGAAATAAATCCAAGCCTTATTGGTTGGGGTGTATGGTTTGTATTTTTAAAAGAAAATGATCAATTTATTGGTGATATTGGCTTTAAAGGTAAACCACAAAATGGTGTGGTGGAAATTGGCTATGGAATCCAAAAAGAAGCACAAAATAACGGATATGCAACAGAAGCAGTAGAAGCATTGGTTAATTGGGCTTTCAATACAAATAAAGTATTAAAGATTACAGCGGAATGCTTACGTAATAACAATCAATCGATCAGAGTTCTTGAAAAACTAGCAATGATGCGAACAGATGAAGAAGATCAGATGATTTACTGGGAAAGAAATCTTCAGCATTAGTCTAAAAAGCACAATAATCTTCAGCTTTCATGAAGAATATTGTGCTTTTTTCTTCATACAAGGTTAGGATCCAAACTAAAAATCAGAGTCAAAAACATCCTTTAATAGGATAAGCTTTCACATCATAAAAATTAAAGAATAACAATAGGGAGGATAAACCAATGAGAACATATGAAGAGATAGCTGCCTTTGAACATCAATTTTGGCTTCAAATATTAGGTGATCACGCAAGATTTATTTTAGATTCTTTAGCAGTTAGTCAGCGAGAAGATATTGAAAAGGCAAAGAAATTCCAACAGATTTTTGACACATTATTAAAAAAGGCAAGGGAACAAACTGATTTTTCTGCTTTGACATTAGAGGCAGACGAATATGCTCGAGAGCTTTGTGATTTTAAGCTCTCCATAATAAGAAGACATATTGCTGGTAAGATCACCATTCATTTACCACCTTCATTTATTAACCACATGGTCAATGAACTGGAGGAATACTTACTTGTTTTAACGTATTTAAAAAAGAAAGAAAAGCCACCGATTTTCCATGAGCTACATCATCATTTGGTGTGGTTGTTAGACGCCGCGGGTCATGCTGGTGCGATATCAGACACTCTTGATCGTGCAGAGAAGGATCTTAAGCTAAAAAGTGAACTGTTTGCAAAACAGTTTGAGGATTTTTATCTTAAAGCGGTTGAGTTGTCAGGTTACTTAAGAGCAAATATAGATTCATTTCCAGCATTAACGAAAATGAACAAGGATGTTAAGCTTGAAATCGAATTGTTTAGAGGCTTTTTAGCTGAAGTGGAAGAAATGGAATTAACCAATCAAATGTTAAGTACATTTTCAGCTTTAATGGCTGATCATATGATGCGTGAGGAATGCTATTACTTAATGAAGGTAGCCCAATCAACTAATACAAATAAGCCTGATTGTGATCCGACAAAACCTAGGTTAGAAGCATAATAGAAGAGTTCCCTTATTTTATTATAGGGGACTCTTCTTTTCTCACCTCTGAAAGCTGCGCCGATAATTGTCGCAAGACCTGTACCAATTTTGGGTGTACCAATTGAAAAAAGTAAAACAGGTAAAAGGACCCCAAAGAAACCCAAAAGACTACCATATTTCCATAAGCCATCACCTAAAGAACCATTTATAATGAAATTAGGTGAAAGAATAATTAATAAAGATAGATAAATCTAGTAAGCTATTAGTCAAGCCGCCACCTGCAAGAATTGTACCGGTAAATATAATGATCTTGCACAAAGCTTTTCCTTACTAAGCAGGCAATAAAATGAACCGACTTACAAACCATAGTTAATACGGGATAAATTTAAGACCAATTGTAGCGGAAATAATCATGGAAATAAACAATAATCGTTTCCAACCTGCTGATTCTCCTAAAAATATGATTCCAATTAATGCACTACCTACCGTACCAATTCCTGTCCAAACAGCATAGGCGGTACCCATAGAAATAGTTTTCATTGCAAATGAGAGAAAGAAAAAGCTCATGGCAAATCCAGCTATCATATAAAGAACATGAATGACCGATTTTTTCTTATTAAATTTGGAGATAGCTGCAACACCAGCAACTTCACAAAACCCAGCTAAAATGAGAACGATCCAATCCATCTTCTCACACCTCCCCTTTCGTTGCGTCACGTTCAGGTGTTACTACTTTAAGACCAATTACTCCTGAAATGAGAACAGTACATAAACCAATTTTCACCCAACTAAAAGATGTACTGTAAAAAAGAATTTCCACGAGAACAGTTCCAACTGCGCCTAATCCTGTAAATACCGCATAAACAGTACTAATAGGTAATGAATCTGTCACGCTAATTAATATATAAAAACTAATAATAATAGAAAAAATAGTTCCAATCCACGCTAGTGGATCTTCAGCATGCTTTAAACCAGTAACCCAGCATACTTCGAAAAATGCCGCTACAAAAATTAGCAACCACTTTTTATTCATGTTGTTATTCCTCCTTAGAACGAATACCTTGCCAATAAACTTTCCAACATGCATTTAGCCTGCGTTGAAAACGATCGTTTCCACTATATAGCAGCTCGACCAATACAGAATCAGTTAGTCCGATAAATGCGATAACTGCTTCATTTACCGGTGTGAGTATGGAGTCCTTATGATTGGTAAATATCTCGATTAGAATTCCTTCCAATTCATCATAATATTTATAAAGACTAGCGATTACTTGCTGATGGAGATGGGTTGGTGGAAGAAAGCCTATTCTTAGCAAAAATCTAGTTTCCGCTTGTGATTCATAACGCTTGCTATATTCTTGTAAAAATTGAAAAAGCTTCTTTTCTAAAGCGAGAGTGTTATTCTTTGAGAAAAAGCTCTTGATATAACTAGTCTCTTGAACTAGTACCTCCTCCATTATCTTTAGAAATAAATCATCCTTATTCGCGAAATGTGCGTATATCGATTGCTTTTTAATTCCAACATCACTTGCTATAGCAGATAAAGACGTGCCATCATATCCACTACTCGCAAAATGATGCAACGCATATTTTTTAATTTCGTTAGAAGACATCATAATCATCCCTTCCTGACGTTCGTTAGTTTCCTAGTATAAATGTCCGTGAAAAAAGAGTCAATGGCTAATCAATAGATCACCAGAAATTAGATATTAATACCTATCGCTTCAATTTACTGACATTGATTTTTTTGTGTTTACCTTGTTATTCTATTAGATGGTAGACTAATTACCATTTCACATCAGTCAGTAAATGTATTTAAAGAGGAGTAAGCATCATGAAAAAAACCATATATAGTTCGATTCTTTTAATTACTTTTTGCTTCTTCTTATTTCCAACTATGATAAGTGCAAGCATAGAAAACGATGAGTTACAGCTAAATAGTGAAGCCGCTATTTTAATAGATGCCCAATCAGGTCAAGTGATTTACGAAAAAAACAGCAAAGAAAGGCTATCACCAGCGAGTATTACGAAGATTGCAACAGCTATATATGCAATTGAATATGGAAACTTAGATGAACTTGTTACTGTAAGTGAAAATGCAAGAAATGTAGATGGTACAGTGGTTTATTTAGAGGTAGGAGAGCAGGTACCTTTACTGAAGCTAGTCCAGGGTCTTCTTATCAATTCAGGTAATGATGCAGGGGTGGCAATCGCAGAACATTTAAGTGGGTCAGTAGATGAATATATTATCGACTTCAATCAATATTTACAAGAACAAATTGGTGTAGAAAATACGTATTTTACAAATCCACATGGACTCTATGACCCAGAGCATTTAACAACTGCCGAAGATATGGCTAAGATTACACAATACGCATTAAATAATGAAGTATTTCGTGACATTTTTAAAACTAAAGAGCTTCCATGGGATGGAGAAACCTGGGATACAACCCTTATTAATCACCATGTTATGGTACGCGACGAATCTTATGAAGGAATAACAGGTGGCAAGAATGGCTTTGTTACTGAGTCTGGTTTTACGCTTGTAACGACAGCAGAACGAGAAAATTTGAGCCTAATTGCTGTTACGTTAAAGTCTAAATCTGATGACCAAACTTATGCTGACACATCAGCACTACTTGATTATGGGTTTCAACATTTCGAAACTGATAAAATTATAACGAATGAACAGTTTGAAGATAATCAGGGAAATATATTTGTAACAAATCAAGATATTTCCTATACAAAAAAAATAGGTGAGTCTGTTGAAACGGAAATTAGTCCTTCAGGAGAGCTAGTTATAGAAGGTGACGATGGCAGAGAGTTGCAAAGACAAAACCTTGTAAAATTAAAAAGTAAAGAAAATGATGAACAAATGAAAAGTAAAGTAGTGGCTTCCCCGATAGCTGGAGATGAAATAAAAGCTGAAACCCATTTGCGATTCATCGTGCCACTTGCACTTGTGATCACTTTCTTTATTTCAGGGATATTTTTCATCAATGTAAGAAGATTATAAATATGGTTTTTAAGCACAAGATAATTACGAATCATTTTGCAAATTTTTGTTCATTCATATATAATTTAGTAAGATTTCTACCATTCTCTTAAGAAAGAAGTGTTAATTAGATGAACTTAGGTTTCGGAGAAATTATGCTTATTGTATTTGTCGCTCTATTATTATTTGGTCCAAAGAAATTACCTGAGTTAGGTAAGGCTGCAGGAAAAACATTAAGAGAATTCAAAAGAGCAACAAAGGGACTTATGGACGATGATGAGGACTCTTCTGTTAAAAAATAACTATAAAGGTTTTAGGATATAAGGATGAGGGGCAGGGCAATTTGTCAATGTCTCTTTTTTTATGGAGAAAAATGCGTAATAATGGTATTAGATTTTTTTTTGCGTTACCATTTCTATGTTAGCGACAAAAAACATATTATGTGAGTATAATACTTTAAAGGGGGGCGTTATTTTTGAAGACACCTATTTACATGAATACTTGGGATTTAGAATCTCTGTTTAAAGATGGTAGTCAATCTAATGAGTTTAAACAGTACATACAGGAAATTGAAAACCTAATTTATGAATTAGAGCAATCAGTGACAAGCTGGCCAAAGAGCTTTTCATCAACATCCATAAACATACTCTTAGTGACATTAGAAAAGATTTCTTACATAAAAATGAAATTAGAACAAGCTAGTTCATTTGTAGGCTGCCTGCAGGCTCAAAACACGGCAGATGTACATGCTAATCTTTTGCGTTCAAAGCTAACTACAATAAGTACAGCGTTTTCAAAAAGTTTGCTGACGTTTGAACAATTACTTGGTGATATAGAACAAGATACTTGGGATGTGTTGATCAAAGACTCGCGGTTAGTCGAGCTTACATATGTTTTAAATGAAATGCGAAATCAATCAAAAGAGAGACTTTCGGTTGATAAGGAGCAGTTAATTCAAGGGTTATCTGTCGACGGTTATTATGCTTGGGAGCAGCTATATGATCTTTTCGTTGCAAAAATCCAAATTCCTTTTAACGAGAATGGTGAAACGAAGACTTTGTCTGTTGGCCAAGCTTCAAATAAATTTTCAGATCAAAGCCCTATAAAACGCAGAGAACTATTTGAAGGATGGGAAACAGCCTGGGGAACACATGCAGATGTGTTTGCTGAGACACTAAATAGAATAGCCGGGTTTCGATTAACTGTTTATAAAGAGCGTGGCTGGGATGATCCATTAAAAGAACCGCTTGCCATAAATCGCATGAAACAAGAAACCCTTGAAACGATGTGGAAAGTAATTTCTGAAAACAAACAGCCGCTTGTAGAATATATGAAGAGAAAAGCCGAGATCATAGGGGTAGACAAACTAAATTGGTATGATATAGAAGCCCCTGTTGTTGAGACAACAACAAATTCGACAGTAACATATCAAGAAGGATCTCAGTTCATTTTAAATCAATTTCGCCAATTTGGACCTATGTTAACTGAATTTACAAAAAATGCTTTTGAAAAACAATGGATAGAAGCAGAGGATCGGCCTGGTAAAGCACCAGGTGGATTTTGTACAGGTTTTCCTGAGAGCAATGAATCAAGAATCTTTATGACATTTTCAGGTACACCATCAAATGTATCAACACTTGCTCATGAACTAGGTCATGCTTTTCACTCATATGCAATGAGTGATGTCCATCCTTTAAATTGTGATTATGCGATGAATGTAGCAGAGACCGCCTCTACATTTGCTGAAATGATTGTCGCAGATGCAGCTGTAAATCAAGCAAATGATAAAACAGAACGCCTTACCTTGCTTGAAGATAAATTACAACGAAGTGTAGCCCTCTTAATGAATATCCATTCTCGCTTTCTATTTGAAACTAGATTTTATGAAGAACGGAAGCATGGCTACGTATCAAGTGAAAGATTATCGGAGTTGATGGTTGAAGCTCAGAAGGAAGCATATTGTGATTCACTTGAAGAATACCACCCACATTTTTGGGCGTCTAAGCTTCATTTCTTTATTACAGATGTGCCATTTTATAACTTTCCATATACTTTTGGTTATTTATTTTCACTTGGAATTTATGCAAAAGCGCTCGAAGAAGGTGAAGCGTTTGAAAAGAAATATATTGCATTACTGAAGGACACAGGGTCTATGTCTGTTGAAGAATTAGCAGCAAAGCATTTGTCAGTAGATTTAACAAAAAGAGATTTCTGGGATCAAGCAGTGAAAATGGCTGTAAGTGATGTAGAAGAATTTATTCAGTTAACAAATAAATAATCTTTTCAAAATAGGTTTTCACCTTAAGGGAAAAAGGGAAAAGATTATAAATTATAGAACAGGGGTGGTTAGCTTGAAGCTAGCAACAAAAATTATTATTGGTTTAATATTAGGGGCAATTGTTGGATTAATTTTAAACCTTGTTTCACCTGATTTATTTAAGACGCTTAATACATTTTTATTTACACCATTAGGAAAAATATTTTTGAATTTAATTAATATGCTTGTTGTTCCTATTGTCTTTTTTTCAATTACACTTGGGGTTGCGGGCTTAGGTGATCCTAAAAAGCTGGGCAGGATTGGATTTAAAACAATCACTTTCTTTTTAGTGACTACTGCAATAGCGATCGTTATTGGTCTAACACTTGCAAGTGTTATTCAACCAGGTAATATTGGAACCTTTGATACATCGGGGGCAGAATTCGAAGCGGGAGAGGCACCATCTACTGCTGAAACCTTGCTTAATATTATCCCAACAAATCCGATTAAAGCCTTTGCTGAAGGGAATATGCTCCAAATTATTGCGTTTTCTATCTTTATTGGATTTGGGATTACGATGCTTGGAAAAAAGGCAAGCACATTACTTACTGTAGTTGAGCAAGGAAATGACTTAATGATGTACTTAGTTAATTTGGTGATGAAGTTTGCTCCTTACGGTACATTTGGATTAATCGCTACAGCAGTAGGTAGTCAAGGATACTCAGCTATTAAAGCAATGGGGTTATACATGATCGTTGTTGTTTTGGCTCTTGTTATTCACGCGGTCGTAACTTACGGTTCAGCCGTTTTCTTCCTAGCTAAATATAATCCATTAACGTTTTTTAAAAAGTTTTCACCAGCAATGAGTGTTGCTTTTAGTACGTCAAGTAGTAATGCAACATTACCTGTTTCAATGGAAACAGCTCAAAAGGAGTTAAAAGTACCAGAGTCAATTAGTAGCTTTGTTCAACCTTTAGGTGCAACGATTAATATGGACGGAACAGCGATTATGCAAGGTGTTGCAACGATTTTTATTGCTCAAGTTTATGGCGTGTCTTTAACTCCGATAGAACTTGTTACTGTTGTGTTAACAGCGGTATTGGCAAGTATCGGAACTGCTGGAGTACCAGGAGTTGGCTTAATCTTACTTGCAATGGTTTTAAATTCTGTTAACTTACCGGTTGCAGGTATTGGCTTAATTTTGGGAATTGACCGCTTATTAGATATGGCTCGTACAGCAATTAATATTACAGGTGATGCAGCATGTGCATTATATGTATCTGAAACAGAGAAAAAGCACATGAATACGAAAGAAGCAAATCTATAATCTTGACCAAAAAATGTTAGCCAGAGTTCTGGTTAACATTTTTTCTTTATGTAGCATTAAAAGGGGAATTCAAATTTATTTAGGCTCTTTTCTAAAAGATTGTTGTTTTTGACAAAACTGATTAGGTTGATTGGAACGGATATGCGAGACTCCTGTGGGAGTAGCGGGACAGATGAGACCCCGCAGGCGCTTCGCGCTGAGGAGGCTCATCGCCCGCCCCACGGAAAGCGAGCGTCCTGGAGTGCCAATCAACCAACCCAATACTATTTTAAAAGCAACAAAGTTTGGCGAGTCAGCCTTTATTTAAGATCAAATATCAATTTTGAAAAATAAAGAGCGGATAAGCAAACTAATTATGTAAGCGCTTAATCGTGTGTTTTTAGGTTTATTTGAGATTTTTAAGTTAATTTCGATCCTTTACTGTAAAACACTAGAGGAGTAATATACATTCATGAAATATTTAAGATCATACTATTAAGGATTGATCTTTATTTAATTTTAAAAACAGGAATATACCATTCAAAATCGCTTAATCCTAATTATAGGAGCGGAGGAACCAATGTTTGAGTCGATCTTTCTTCGACTAGGGGTGAATCAAACGTAATGTTTCGTTTGTAGGGCTACTCTTTTGCCCGAATCCGACAGCTAACTTCGTAAGCGTTAGAGAGGGAGTGAACGTGTGATATAGGTCACAGGGGTTCATTATGCCTCTGTGTCTTTTTTTGGTCTTGAATTCTATGGTGTACTTAGTTTTGATGTCTAGCTCCAGCGCCTAGACCTCGGGGTCATAAGCCAACCAGGAATTGAAGACAAAGAACGTCTTCTATTCCTGAGCGTCTTATGCCTGCCTTAGTCTGATAAAGGCGCTTACGCTTTTCTTATTAATTTGAAAGTGAAAGAAGGAATTTTGTGTGAAAAAGCAGTTCGCTGTATTTGGTTTAGGTCGTTTTGGAGGTAGCTTAGTGAAAGAGTTCCATGAGCTTGGGATTGAAGTACTTGCCATCGATAAAAGTGAAGAAAAGATTCAGCAGTATGCACCATATGCGACACATGCTGTTAAAGCTAATGCTATTGATGAAAATGCCTTAAAGCAGCTAGGAGTTAGAAATGTTGACCATGCATTTGTATCATTTGGTGATGATATTGAAGCAAGTATCTTAACATCTTTATTACTCAAAGAATTAGGAATCCCTCAAGTATGGGCAAAGGCTCAAAATGATTATCACCAAAAGGTGTTAGATAAGATTGGAGTTAACCGTGTCATTCACCCTGAACGAGATATGGCAAAGAGAATTGCGCATCACATTATTTCAGAAAAAATGATTGATTATATTGAGCTTTCAAGAGAATATAGCATGGTTGAGGTTGTCGCAACAAAGAAATTATATAACAAAACACTGTCAGATTTAGATATACGCTCAAAGTTTGGCTGTAATATTGTAGGCATTCAGCGTGGCGAAGAAATCTGTGTATCTCCTAGTGCAGATGAAAAAATTGGCTTAGGAGATGTCTTGTTGATTATTGGGAAAAACAAAGAAATCATTCATTTTGAAGAAGATGGAATGTAAAAGATGAATATGAAAAAGGTCATTAAGCTTAATCCATCGCAACTTTTAGTGCTGGTGTTTATTGTCTCGATCATGGTTGGAACAATTTTGCTGAAATTGCCTTTCTCTACACATCAATCAATTAAGTGGGTAGATGCTTTGTTTATAGCGACTTCGGCAATGACGGTTACTGGCCTTGCTACTGTGGATCCAAGTTCAACCTTTACTACTCTCGGTCAATTTATCATAGCGTTGCTTATTCAAATTGGTGGATTAGGGATTATGTCTTTTGCAGTTTTGATTTTTATTATGCTAGGGAAAAAAATTGGAATAAAAGAAAGATTGTTAATGCAGCATGCTTTAAATCAAACATCTGTAGGCGGGGTAATAAAGCTCGTTAAATATTTATTTATCTTTTCTTTTACAATTGAAATGATTGCGATGGTTTTCCTCGCATTTCGGTGGATCCCACAATTTGGTTTTTCGAAAGGCTTATTTTATAGCTTCTTTCACTCAATATCTGCTTTTAACAACGCAGGATTGGCTTTATGGCCAGATAATCTCTCCCAGTTTGTAGGAGATCCGTTAATCAATATTGTCATTTCAACGCTTTTTATTATTGGCGGAATTGGCTTTACTGTATTAGTAGATATTTGGCATAAACGTTCTTTTAGAAAGTTTTCACTTCACACAAAATTGATGGTAGTAGGAACATTGGTTATCAATGTAATTGCGATGCTATTTATATTCTGTGTAGAGTATAGTAATCCCAATACACTAGGAGAACTTTCAATAGGTAAGAAACTTTGGGCTTCCTATTTTCAAGCTGTATCACCACGAACTGCGGGTTTTAATACAATTGATATCGGAAGTTTAGATGAAACAACGATATTTATTATGATTATTTTAATGTTTATTGGTGCAGGTAGTGGATCAACAGGTGGAGGAATAAAACTTACAACTGCTCTAGTAATTGGTTTAGCGACCATTTCATTTTTAAGAGGGAAAAGTGAGATTGTCATTTCAAGGAGGACGATTAATTCAGGTTATATTTTAAAAGCTCTAGCCATTACAATGGTTAGTATCGTCTTTGTTATTATTGCAACTGTGATGATGAATTTAACTGAAAAGGCACCGTTTATTGATTTAATGTTTGAAGTTGTCTCAGCATTTGGAACTGTTGGTCTTTCAACTGGAATTACAGCAGAATTAACAACTATAGGAAAACAAATTATTATTTTCATTATGTTTGTAGGAAAGCTCGGGCCTTTAACGTTAATGTTCTCTTTAGCAAAACCTTCGAAAGAGAAAATTCGTTATCCACAAGAAGATATTTTGACTGGGTGATAGCGGTCAAAATAGAAATGGGGCATCATCAGATTTGATGCCCTTATATATGTGATAAAAATAATGAACATAACAAACCAAGTGAAGCAATCAACCCAACAATAGCTCCGCCCTCTTCAAATGCTTCTGGCATCATTGTTGAAGCTACCATTGACATAATTCCTCCAGCTGCAAATGCAGATATAAATGAGAGAATAGTCGTTGAAGCGTCCCGAAGAAGTGAATAACCAAGTAAAGAGCTTAATGAGGCTAGTATTACGACAACCATCCACATCAAAACAAGTGTTTTCTTACTATATCCGTCCCTTTTTAGTCCAACTGTGCTAGATAATCCCTCTGGAAAGTTACTTATGAAAACAGCAATCACCATTAAATAACTCACAGTCCCTTGTTCGAGCAAACTAACTCCAATAATCACTGACTCTGGAATCGCATCTATAATTGTACCGATAAAAATAGAGAGACCAGAGTGATTACTGGTTTTCTTGTTTGTGCGTTTTCTTTCATGTCCGCCTCTTTTTGTAATCAATAGTTCTGAGAATGTGAAAATACATGCCCCAGAAAGAAAACCAATTGATGTAACTAGTAAGCCACCTTCATTTACTGATTCAGTAAGTAGCTCAAAGGAAGCTGCACCGATTAAGACACCAGTTCCAAAAGACATAATAAGTCCAGTTATCCTCTTGGAGAGATCTTTAAAAATTCCCAGTAGAGCTCCTATTAAAATGGAAGACCCAGCAAACGCTCCCCAAAGTGCAGCTTGAAGCAACATTCTCATCTCCTGTCCTTTTTTAGATTATTTTCCCCATTTAATTTAGAAAAAACGATTCTGCGGTAAATTTAATCAGCGGAAAATGCAAAAAAAACGACTGACAAATGTCAGCCGCATTTTACATCTTATTCATTTATAATTTTTTCAAGATCATCAAGCAGCTTATTTGCTGCAATTACGCCACCTGCAGTGTTCCAAATCGCGTCATCTACCTTATAGGCTTTTTCAGCTTTTACTACATCTAAGTTTTTCCAAAGTGGATCATTCGTCCATTCTTCTTCTGTTTTAGTAGCTTCAGTATCTCCAGGTGGTGCATAAGTAAAGTAGAACAGAATATCAGCATCCATTTGTGGAATAACTTCTTTCCCCACTTCACGAACAAACAAGTCATCAGGATTATCAGCAAATAACTCTTGAACAGAACTAGAATGTTTTAATCCAAGCTTGTCAAATATGACGCCAGAAAATGTATCGGTATAATAGACTCTTGTTAAACCTGCCATAAAGCGAACAACAGATACTTCCTGGTTTAATTTATCACCAGCTGTTTCTTTAAGCTCGGTAATACGTGCTTCGAAATCATCAATAACCTTTTGACCTTCTTCTTCATGATTTAGTGCTTTTGCATATAATTTGAAGTTTTCTTGCCAGTCGCCTCTTAATGTTTCTGAAAAAACAGTAGGGGCAATGGCGCTTAATTTGTCATAAATTTTTTCCTGACGCATTTTGTTACCGATAATAAGATCTGGTTTAAGAGCAGCGATCGCTTCTATGTTTACTTCACTTTCTGTTCCAACAACTTCTACGTCTTTCATATCGCTTGAAATGTGGTCATACCATGGTTCACCTAACCACGATTGTACAGCACCAACTGGTGTTACCCCCATTGAAAGAAGTGCTTCTGTACCTTCATTTGTTAAGATAACAACCTTTTGTGGTGTCCCAGTAATTTCAGTATTTCCCATTGCGTGTTCAATTGTATATGTTTCTTCTGCTGGAGCATCGTTACTGCCTGTAGTACCTTCTGTTTCAGTATTTTCTTCTGTGTTATTCCCACAAGCTGCTAGTAGTAACATAGTTAAGCCAAGTAAGAATAATGATAGCGATGATTTTTTGTATGTAGATTGCATTGTTAACCTCCTAATTGTTTTGATAATCATTTTCATTTACTAAGGAAATGATAAGAGTTATCAACTAAAATGTCAACGATTAATTGAAAATGATTTTCAAATTCATTTAATTTTGATAAAATGAAAGTAGATATAAGAAGTTATAGGGAGTACATTATGTTATCAAAATCAACTAAATTAAAAATAACCGTCCTATTACTAGGGTTTGCAATACTTCTATTATTAATGTGTGGAAGTCTTATCTTTGGTTATGCAAATACAAACTTGAAAATAGCGTATGATGCATTTACTAGCTTTGACGGTTCTAATGAACATATTATTATTCATAATGTTAGGTTGCCGAGGGCTCTAATAGGAGCAGTCGTTGGTGCAAGTTTAGCTATTGCTGGTGCAATCATGCAAGCATTAACAAAAAATCCGTTAGCCTCACCAAGTGTATTTGGAATTAATGCAGGAGCAGGTTTCTTTATAGTAGTGGCTGTTTCCTTATTTTATGTGGATTCTTTACAGGCTTATACATGGATTGCATTTGCTGGCGCAGCTACAACTGCGTTTGTCGTCTATTTCATCGGCTCATTTGGAAGAGAAGGATTAACTCCAATGAAGTTGACATTAGCAGGAGCTGCAATGGCAGCTTTATTTTCCTCTTTAACACAAGGGTTGCTTGTTGTGAATGAATCAGCTTTAGATCAAGTCCTTTTTTGGTTAGCTGGCTCTGTTCAAGGACGGAAAATGGAAAGCTTGCTTTCAGTTTTACCTTATGTAGCACCTGCAATTATCTTAAGTATGATCTTGTCGCAGAAAATAAATGTGTTAACAATGGGAGAAGATGTGGCAAAAGGATTAGGTCAACGAACTGGGTTTGTTAAACTTACAGCTGCTCTAATCGTTATTGTGCTTGGTGGAGGCTCTGTTGCAATAGCTGGTCCCATTGCATTTATTGGGATTGTTATACCGCATTTTGCAAGGTTTTTAGTAGGGAATGATTATCGTTGGATTATTCCTTATTGTGCTGTGCTTGGCGGGGCTCTTTTAGTATTTGCTGATATATTAGCAAGATTTATCGTCATGCCTGAAGAGGTGCCAGTAGGAGTAATGACAGCCTTAATTGGAACTCCCTTTTTTGTCTATATTGCACGTAGGGGGTTCGGTCAAAAATGAAAAAGTACTTCAAACTACGTATTGCCTCAGATAAATTTTCGTTTTTAATAGATAAAAAAACAGTCGTGACATCAGCAGTATTAAGTGCAGTTGTTCTTGCAATTTTTATCATTAGTACTGGAGTCGGTGAAGTCATTATCAGTCCATTGAATGTAGTTAAAACATTATTTGGCTTCGGCACTGAAATGGATAATTTATTTATTTTCTCATTTCGATTACCAAGGATTATTATTGCTTTGTTAGTTGGGATCTGTTTAGCGGTGGCAGGAGCAATCCTTCAAGGGCTGATTCGGAACCCGTTAGCATCGCCTGATATTATTGGTATTACAGGTGGGGGTTCGGTAGCTGTTGTTGTATTCTTTATGCTGTTTAGTAATAAGAACAATGCCTTAACAGTGAGTATTGAATGGATCCCTGTGGCAGCATTTTTAGGTGCTACAATTTTAGGGTTGCTAGTGTATCTTCTTTCGTGGAAAAATGGCTCATCTTCTATAAGGCTAGTTTTAATAGGTATTGGTTTATCAATGCTTACTCAATCATTAACAACCTTATTTATGATTAAAGGACCGATTTACCAAGCAGCACAAGCAAATGTTTGGATTACTGGAACAGTATATGCAGCTAACTGGGAACAGGTACGAATTATGCTACCAGTTGTGCTTATATTATTGATCATCAGTATGATCTCAGTAAGAAATGTTAATATACAAGAGCTCGGAGATGAACTTGCAACTGGTGTTGGAAGTGCAGTTCAAAAAAATAAGCTTTTCTTGTTAATTTTAAGTACAGCACTAACAGGATGTGCTGTAGCGTTTGCAGGTGCAATTGGTTTTGTTGGACTAATGGCACCACATATTGCCAGAAGGTTAGTTGGATCTTCTTTCGGCTCATTACTACCTGTTTCAGCTTTAATAGGAGCTCTTCTAGTTATGGTAGCAGATTTAATTGGCAGAACATTGTTTTCTCCGTTAGAAGTTCCTGCCGGTGTTTTTACCGCAGCTATCGGGGCACCATATTTTATATATCTATTATTTAAAACGAGGAATTCCTAATTAAAAACTTATATTTTTTACTATTGAAAAGGAGCGATTTAGTATGCATTCTATTGAAACAAATGCGCTCACACTTTCTTATGGTGACACAATTATTATAAATGAGTTAGATGTGAAAATTCCAAAAGGTGAAATTACCGTTTTTATAGGAAGTAATGGCTGTGGGAAATCAACATTGCTTCGCTCAATTGCAAGACTGCTAAAGCCAAAAGAAGGCTCTGTTTTACTCGAAGGGAACGCAATTGCTAAATTACCTACAAAAGAAGTGGCAAAACAGCTTGCGATTTTACCACAAGGTCCTGTTGCTCCTGAAGGTTTGACGGTTCTTCAGCTTGTTAAGCAGGGGAGATATCCATATCAAAGTTGGTTAAAACAATGGACAAAAGAAGATGAGGCTGCTGTTACTAGTGCCCTAGAAGCGACAGGTATGCAGGATTTTGCTGAAAGACCTGTTGACTCACTTTCTGGTGGTCAAAGGCAACGTGCATGGATCGCCATGACTTTAGCACAAAAAACAGATATTATCTTGCTGGATGAACCAACAACATATCTTGATATGACACATCAAATTGAAATATTGGATCTTTTATTTGAATTAAATGAACGAGAAAATCGAACCATTGTTATGGTACTACATGATTTGAACTTAGCCTGTCGCTATGCTCATAATCTTGTTGCCCTTAAAGATCAAAAAATATTTGCTCAAGGCAAACCTGAGGAAGTAATAAATTGTAGTTTAGTTCAAAATGTTTTTCAAATGAATTGTGAAGTGACAGTTGATCCGTTATTTGGAACACCATTATGCATCCCACATGGAAGAGGTAGATGCATCGTTAAAGAAGTTGGCATTGTTAATGGCTAGACTTACTGAAATCGAAATCAATGCTCTAAAGAAGTATCGCTTAAATACAGAAACAGTTGTACCAAGCCTAACAATTAAGGGTGTTGATTTGCTTAGTGAGGAACGACTTAATAAGATTTTTAAGGAAGAACTTCAGGGGAAACTTAATACGGACAAATCTAATGTAATTGGCTCGATGCTTGTAAAAAGATATGCTTTTATAGCTGCATTAGTGTTGTATTCAATGAGTGCATTTGATAAAGGAATTAATGGCTCAATTCAAAATGTTTCCCTCCAAACAGATGAATCTGATCCATTATGGTTGCCAAGCTTTTATTTTGATCACTTAGAGGTAACGACTCCAGAAATAGATAGAACTGAGTGGAGAACAAGTGTCGTACAATCCCTCTTTTTAGAAAATATCGTAAAAGTTATTACCTCTATTTCAAAGCAAGCAAAAGTTGCTAAAACAATTCTATGGGAAAATATTGCGGTATATATTTTTTGGATGTATGAAACGTTACTACAAGATGACAGTTTTTCACAAGAACAATTAGTAAAGATTCAAGAGGATTTTTATTATGTTATACATGATGCACCACCACAGCTGTTTGGAACAAAAGCACTAAACCCATTTTCCCAATATGATCTTCCAAAACAAAATGACGTCCGTATGCGAAAAACTTGCTGTTTATTTTATTTAACGTCAAAGAATGATGATCGTTGTACTACATGTCCTATTAAATGTAAAAGACTATGAATCAGTAAGGAGGACATTAAATGGATAAAGAACTTACTAAACAGTTTGATGGTTTATTGGAAAAGTATACAGAACTATTAATTGGGGAAGTATCTGATGAATTGACAGAGAAGGTAAAAATGTGGGCATTATACACACATATAGCAAAGTCAATGCCACCATTAGCGAAGCATTGGAATGTGACATATCCTGATGCCAAAAATGAAATGAGAACAATCATCAACGAAATTAAAGCTCTTAATGAAAAACATCGTGAAAAAGCAAACCAAAAATAAACAACTCAGCTTCCTGTTATTGAAGCTGAGTTGTTTTTGCGCTTTAACATCCAGCTCCAGCGCCTAGTAAACTTCACACTCCTTATACGCTAAGTCAACATCGAACGCTCGTGCTCTTCGTGTTTCCTTTGCCGCACATTAACGGGCAGTAAATAATATAACTGCCCGTAAAGGTCCGATAAGTCTCGCTTTATCTCATACGGAGTGCTCCAGTTCATACGTCGCTGATCAAGGCGCTTACGCTTTTGTAATTACTGAGACATTCCACTACTATAAGGTGATTGTTGCACGATATAGTTTGAAAATTGTTGATGTGATTGCTGAAGCTTTTGTGTGTCAGCGGCTTCAAGTGCGTACCATCCATTTCTAAACATAAGATTGTATAGGTCTCGTTGTGATTGCTGTGTTTCGTTGAAGATGGTTAGTATATCTTGGTAAAGTGCTTGGTGACTTGCTTCGTTCAAAGCAGATGAGTAGGAAGCAGTCATGTATTTTTCTGTAGATAAAAGATCATTAACAAAATCACGATCATTCATTTGTGGTCCTTTTTGTATTTGTGTTTCAGGGTTGGTTATTTTTTGTTGTTGATTGATATTCATTTCCATCACTCCTATTGAAGTTGTGATCCAGCTGAAGGTTGTTGTTGATTTTGTAAGTGAGTTAATATTTTTTGATAATGCTGATGATGCATTTGACCGACTTGATCTAGTTGATTTTTTATTTCTTGATTTTGACATTGGGACGCAAAAAAATGAGCCTTTTTCATTGCTAAAAGGTTCCAAGAGAGCATATCTGTTAAGTAAAGCTGATCTTTTGTTGTTACAATGCTTGGTGGCTGCTGCATCATTGTTTGTTGCTGTTGCTGTTGCATGTTCTGTTGTTGTTGCATAGTTTTGTAACCCTCCTCACATATTATCATCATTATCGTTCCACGAAATAACGGATCTATACACCTTCTGTTTTAACAGATTTTTTTAGAGGACATATAGATAATATAGGAAGAATACAGTCTTTAGTAAGAGAGATTTTATGATTGCGCTTTATACAAGGTCTTTGGCTTAACAACCAAAGGCCTTCTATATATCAGCTGGGCATGAAAACGCTATAGGAGGGGTTTATATGGAAAAACTACTTCGAAACTCTTTCATGTTTTTATCCAGAAACAAGATGATGACAAAATTAGCGAAAAGGTATGGTTTAAGGTTTGGTGCAGCAAGATTTGTTGCGGGAAATACAATTGAAATGGCAACTAAGGTAATTGAAGAATTAAATAAAAAAGGTCTTGATGTAACACTGGACTATCTAGGTGAGTTTATTCAAGATGAACAAGAAGCAAATGAAATGGCTAACAACACAATGAAAGCAATTGAAGCAATAGGTAAAGAAAATCTACAATCACAGCTATCATTAAAATTAACATCTATGGGATTAGACATATCGGATGAAGTTGTTTTACAAAATATGAGACGAATACTGTCTGTTGCTAAGCAAAATAAAGTATTTGTCACAATTGATATGGAGGATTATTCAAGGTGTGAAAGAACTCTTGAAATTTATAAAGAGCTAAGAAAAGAATTTAACAATGTTGGTACGGTTCTTCAAGCATATCTATACCGTACAGTTATGGATATTGAGGAGTTAGCCGAGTATCGTGCAAATTTGAGACTTGTAAAGGGGGCGTATAAAGAATCTTCAAGGGTTGCATTTCCGGAAAAAAAAGCAGTAGATGAAAATTTTAAACAAATCATTAAGATGCATTTATTGAATGGGAATTTTACTGCCGTAGCAACGCACGATAATGCGATAATAGATTATACAAAAAAACTTGTGAAAGTGCACAAAATACCTAAATCACAATTTGAATTTCAGATGCTCTATGGCATTCGTCCTGAAAAGCAGCTAGAACTCGTAAAAGAAGGGTACCGAATGCGTGTATATGTTCCGTATGGGACTGATTGGTATGGGTATTTTATGAGGAGGCTTGCTGAAAGGCCTGCAAACGTAGCTTTTGTGTTGAAGGGAATAATTAAAAAGTAAAATGCTAAGCAGGGCCAGACCCCTCCAATAGTGTATCCGAAACTAAAAAAGCGGAGGGGTTAGACCATTGAAAAATTACAAGTTATCATTTCCCATATTATGTTGCTTATATTGCTGGTTTTGGCTTGTGCGTTTTCCGCCACCTGCTTTTTCATTTGTAGGACCAGCGTTGCCCTTAACACTTGCAGCACTAACACCAGCTTTTGAAGGATCCTTTTTTAAACGTGCCATGAACTATCACCTCCTAAGAAATTAGCTTTCCCAAAGTGGAATTTGATTATTTAGGAAAAAATATCATAAATGTATTGAAGAAATTTTCAAAATCTTTTATATTAAAATAAAGGAACTAATTCGCAAGGGTCATTTTTTTTGGGAGAAAAATGAATGAGTATTCATTCAAAAAGGGGGAAAAAGCATGAGCCAACGTATTAAGAAAGCTGCAGTATTAGGTTCAGGGGTAATGGGCTCAGGAATTGCAGCACATTTAGCTAATATCGGCATCCCTGTCTTACTATTGGATATTGTGCCACGTGAATTGAATGAGGATGAAGTTAAGAAGGGGTTAACCTTAGAAGATAAGTCAGTTCGAAACCGTAATGCAGCAACATCTATAAAAAAGCTGCTAAAACAAAAGCCAGCTCCATTAACAGTAAAGGGAAATATTGATCTTATAGAAGCAGGCAACCTTGCAGATGACCTACCTCGCCTTTCTGAAGTAGATTGGGTAATTGAGGTAGTTGTTGAGAATTTAGCAGTAAAACAAAAGGTTTTTGCTGAAGTTGATAAACATAGAAAACAAGGTAGTATTATTAGTTCAAATACATCAGGAATATCTGTTGAAGCAATGGCAAAAGGTCGTTCAGAGGATTTTAGAAGGCATTTCCTTGGAACACATTTTTTCAATCCACCTCGTTATTTAAAGCTATTAGAAGTGATACCAACAAAGGATACCGATGAAAAGGTATTAACGTTTATGAAAACATTTGGAGAGGATGTTTTAGGTAAAGGTGTTGTTGAAGCAAAGGATACACCTAACTTTATAGCTAATCGCATTGGTACGTATGGATTACTGGTAACTGTCCAACAAATGCTTAAAGGGGGATACAGTGTAGGTGAAGTTGATTCTGTAACAGGACCTCTTATTGGCAGACCGAAAAGTGCAACCTTTCGAACACTTGATGTCGTTGGTTTAGACACGTTTGCACATGTGGCTAGAAACGTCTATGACCAAGTAGATGGCAAGGAAAAAGAGGTATTTGGGGTTCCGGCATTCATGCAAACAATGCTGGATAATGGTTGGTTAGGAAGTAAAAGTGGTCAGGGGTTTTATAAAAAAGAAGGCAAAACAATTCTTGAATTAAATCCTGAAACGTTTGAGTATGAAGAGAAAAAGAAAATAACGTGTCCATCAATTGAGCTTGCTAAACAGGCTAAGGGATTAAATGATAAATTGAAAGCGCTTATATATTCTAAGGATCGGGCAGGGCTTCTTTTACAAAATATCACCATTCCGACGCTCATCTATTCTGCAGAGCTGCTTGGAGATATTGCCGATAATATTGTCGCGATCGACCGCGCTATGAAATGGGGATTTGGTTGGGAAGTTGGTCCGTTTGAGCTTTGGGACGCAATTGGTGTTAAGCAAGCCATAGAAGTAATGGAAACAAAAGGATTTACCGTTCCTGCTTGGGTAAAAGAGATGGTTGAGAAGGGCTTTGAGACATTCTATCGAAAAGAAAATGGTGTACTACTCTTCTATTTTAATGGAGAATATCGCCAAGTTAGAATAAATGCAAAAGTAATTGATTTAAAAACACACAAAGAAGTCAATGGCGTCATAAAGAAAAACAGTGGTGCAAGTTTGATTGATCTAGGGGATAATGTGGCATTGCTTGAATTTCACTCAAAAAGTAATGCAATCGGTCTAGATATCATCCAAATGATTAATTTTGCTATCGATGAAGTAGAAAAAAATTATAAAGGACTTGTTATTGGAAACCAAGGCAAAAACTTCTGCGTGGGAGCAAATCTTGGCATGATATTAATGGAAGCTCAAGACGATAACCTTTTTGAAATCGATATGGTTATCCGCAAGTTCCAACAAGCGATGATGAGGATTAAATATAGTAATAAGCCTGTTGTAGCTGCACCATTTGGAATGGCACTAGGTGGAGGTGCCGAAATTTGTTTACCTGCTAGCCGTATTCAAGCATCCTCTGAAACATATATGGGATTAGTTGAAGTTGGGGTAGGATTAATCCCAGGTGGGGGAGGAAATAAAGAGCTCTATATTAAGCAATTAAACAATATGCCTAAAGGTGTAGATTTTGATTTACAAGCAGTTGCAAATAGAGTCTTTGAGACAGTTGCAATGGCAAAGGTTTCAACATCAGCTGCAGAAGCGAGGGAAAATCAATTTTTAAATGACGGTGACAAGATTAGTATTAATGGTGATCACCTATTATACGATGCAAAACAGCGCGTCATTGAACTGCATGATAATGGCTACCAACCTCCTACTAGAAAGAAAATACCTGTTGTTGGTGAAACTGGCTATGCAACATTACTACTTGGTGCACAATCTATGTACCTTTCAGGCTTCATTTCTGATCATGATTTAAAAATTGCCAAAAAACTTGCTTTTGTTATTGCTGGTGGAAGAGTTCCATTCGGTACTGAAGTAGATGAACAGTATCTGCTCGATTTGGAAAAGGAAGCATTTTTAAGTTTAGTTGCCGAGGGCAAATCTCAACAACGTATGCAACATATGCTCGTAAAAGGGAAGCCGCTTAGAAATTAAGAGAAATATAACGAATAGTGTGACAAAGGGAGGTTTAAAGGTATGCGTGAAGCAGTCATTGTGGCAGGTGCTAGAACACCAGTAGGGAGAGCAAAAAAAGGAACATTAGCGAATATGCGCCCTGATGATCTTGGTGCGTTAGTTGTAAAGGAAACATTAAAACGGGCAGGGGATTACCAGGGGAATATCGATGATTTAATTATTGGCTGTGCTATGCCTGAAGCAGAGCAGGGGCTTAATATGGCAAGGAATATTGGGGCATTGGCTGGTCTTTCATATACAGTACCAGCAGTGACGATTAACCGTTATTGTTCATCTGGCTTACAAAGTATCGCATATGGCGCAGAAAAAATAATGCTGGGTCATTCTGAAACTGCTATAGCAGGTGGTGCGGAATCAATGAGTCTTGTTCCGATGATGGGGCATGTTGTTAGACCTAATGCTAGACTAGCTGAGGATGCACCAGAATATTATATGGGAATGGGGCATACAGCTGAGCAAGTCGCTCAAAAATTTAGTATTTCCAGAGAAGATCAAGATGCCTTTGCAGTAAGAAGCCATCAAAGAGCAGCAACCGCAATTAGTGAAGGGAAATTTGCTGAAGAAATTGTGACGGTTGATGTTCCCATTAGAACAGTTGATTCTAATCATAAACTTAGAGAGCGGGTTGTACAGTTCAGACAAGATGAGGGAGTACGCTCTAATACGACAGCTGAGGTTTTAGCAACGCTACGACCAGCTTTCTCTACAAAGGGTTCTGTTACAGCTGGTAACTCTTCACAAACTAGTGATGGTGCAGCGGCGGTCATGTTAATGGATCGAGAAAAAGCGGGCTCACTAGGGTATACACCAATGGCAAAGTTTCGTTCATTTGCTGTCGCAGGAGTGCCACCTGAAGTGATGGGAATTGGTCCAGTTGCTGCTGTACCATTAGCATTAAAATATGCAGGATTAGAGCTTTCAGATATCGGATTATTTGAATTAAATGAAGCGTTTGCTTCTCAATCCATACAAGTAATTCGGAAGCTTGGTCTGGATGAAGATAAAGTTAACGTCAATGGGGGGGCAATTGCGCTAGGACATCCACTTGGTTGTACAGGTACTAAACTAACGCTATCACTCATTCATGAAATGAAACGTCGCAATGAACAATTCGGTGTTGTCACAATGTGTATAGGTGGAGGTATGGGAGCAGCAGGTGTATTTGAGTTAATATAATAGATTTATAGGGAACTAAATTTAGTGCACTTTAACAATACTTAGACAATGGGGGAATTTTTTATGTCAAATACAACTAACTCTAGTCTTAAAGGTGGTAGCTTTTTAATTGAAGATGTTTCATATGATCGAATATTCACACCTGAGGATTTCACAGATGAGCATAAAATGATTGCAAAGACGACAGAGGATTTTGTTGTAAATGAAGTATTGCCTCATCTTGAAGATATCGAAAATCATCAGTTCGAAAAGTCAGTGAAGCTCCTAAAACAAGCTGGTGAACTTGGGCTATTAGGTGCAGATGTTCCTGAAGAATATGGTGGATTAGGACTTGATAAGATTAGTTCTGCGTTAATAACCGAAAAGATCTCAAGAGGAGGAAGCTTTTCATTATCCTTTGGTGCCCATGTAGGAATTGGCTCACTGCCAATCGTTCTGTTCGGCAATGAAGAACAGAAGCAAAAATATTTACCGGATCTAGCTACTGGGGAAAAGCTAGCTGCATATGCACTTACTGAACCAAACTCAGGTTCAGATGCACTTGGTGCAAGAACAACCGCAAAGTTAAATGCTGAAGGTACACATTATGTGTTAAATGGGGAAAAGCAATGGATCACCAACTCAGGATTTGCTGACGTCTTTATTGTCTATGCAAAAATCGATGGAGAGCACTTCTCTGCATTTATTGTTGAAAAGGAATATCCAGGTGTTTCAACTGGTCCTGAAGAAAAGAAAATGGGGATAAAGGGATCTTCGACAAGAACATTAATTTTAGAAGATGCGATGGTACCTAAAGAAAACTTATTAGGTGAACTTGGTAAAGGGCATGTGATTGCTTTTAATATATTAAACATTGGTCGCTATAAATTAGCTGTAGGAACAATTGGTGGTGCAAAGCGGGTAATAGACGTTTCTGTTCAATATGCAAACCAGAGACAACAGTTTAAAACAACAATCTCTCGGTTCTCACTTATCGGGGAAAAGCTTGCTAATATGGCAGCTAAAACCTATGCAATGGAAAGCTCAGTATATCGAACTGTTGGATTATTCGAGGATCGGATGAGCCGTTTAACCGATGAACAGATAAAAGATGGTAAAGAGGTAGCTGCATCAATTGCAGAATATGCAATTGAATGCTCATTAAATAAAGTATTTGGCTCCGAGACACTCGATTATGTAGTGGATGAAGGAGTTCAAATTCATGGTGGATATGGATTTATGGCAGAATACGAGGTTGAGCGTGTGTACCGAGATTCGCGTATAAATCGAATCTTTGAAGGTACGAACGAGATTAATCGTCTATTAGTCCCTGGAACTTATCTACGAAAAGCAATGAAAGGTGAGCTCCCTCTATTCCAGAAAGCTCAAAGCTTACAAGAAGAGCTAATGATGCTGATGCCTGAGGAGGTTGGTGAGGGCACTCTTGAGCAAGAAAAATATCTGCTGAAAAATGCTAAGAAAATCGGTGTGCTTATTGCTGGATTAGCGGCACAAAAGTATGGAAAGGAACTTCAAAAAGAGCAAGAGATCCTTGTCAATATTGCTGATATTGTAAGCAATGTGTATGCGATGGAATCGGCAATTTTACGCACAGAAAAAGCAATTGCGAAAACAGGAGAAGAGAAAAATAAACAAAAGCTTCTCTATACTCAAGTTTACTGCCAGGAAGCTTTCAATGAAATCGAAGCACATGCTAAAGAATCATTGATCGCAGTTGAATCAGGGGATTCATTAAGAATGATGATTTCGGCATTACGTAAGTTTACCCGTCATACCCCAATTAATGTGATTGGAAAGAAAAGAGAAATTGCAGCTGCAATAATCGATAAAAATGCGTATTTAGCATAAAACGAAGAGGTAAAGAAGACAATCGTTACTTTGGATTGTCTTCTTTCAATTTTTACGAAATGACAGAGTGTCTGAGTTATTTATAAAATGTATGAAATTAGAATATTTCTAATTAGGTTTGTATGAGTGGATATGATAAGATAAAGTTAAATGAAAATGTAGTTTGGGTGGTGATATGGTATGTCTTTAGATTTTTATTGGTATCCTAAATGTGGTACATGTCGTAAGGCGAAAAAATGGTTAGAAGAACACAATGTTGACTTTAATGAAATACATATAGTTGAGAATCCACCATCTAAGGAGGAACTTTCATCTTTTTATAAGAAAAGTGGTTTGGAGCTTAAAAAGTTCTTTAACACGAGCGGACAAAAATATCGCGAGCTTGGGCTTAAGGATAAATTAGCTACAATGTCTGAGGAAGAGATGATTGAATTATTATCTTCAGATGGTATGTTAATTAAACGACCAATTGCAGTTGGAGAAAAGGGTGTCACAGTTGGGTTTAAGGAAGAACAGTATGCAGAAAATTGGAAAAATTAAAAGATACTTCTTGCATACTCTGCTATAAACTGGTAAAACAATATTGACTAACTCAATAATTGTAATCAAGTAATTAGAATCTAGGTCATCCCTTGTATATGACAACTAAAAATTGAAATGAATGCTGGAGGTAATGAAAATGAACACACCAAAAGAACTTCGTTATTCTGAAGAACATGAATGGGTAAAAGTAGAAGGAGAAAAGGTTCGTATTGGTATTACAGATTTCGCACAATCTGAGCTTGGCGATATCGTTTTTGTAGAATTACCAGAGGTAGGCGACGAGGTTAAAGCGGACGAGCCATTCGGTAGCGTTGAGTCAGTGAAAACTGTATCTGAGCTATATGCCCCAATCAGCGGTAAAGTAGTTGAAATTAATGAAGATCTTGATGAAAGCCCTGAATATGTAAATGAATCTCCATATGAAAAGGCTTGGATGATTGTTGTAGAACCTGCTAATGTGGCTGACGTAGAGAATTTAATGACAGCTGAACAATATGAAGAAATGACAAATGAAGATTAATTAACATCCGACGAAGGACAGTACGTGGCGTTTTATGCACTACCATATCAGTGGAATGAAAAAAATCCCACTGAATGAAGTCATATATTAAGGACATCCTACAAATAGGTAAAGGAGGGTGTCCATATGTCTTTTGAAAAGCAACGTTTAGATATAACAGATCGAGTTGTAGGTAAATTTACTGATGGGCAATTAAATCTCTATCTTGAAAAAGAAATGATTGGCCAGATGGTATCAGAAAATAACTATGATTTAAAAACTGGCTATGAATTCAATAATAGTCGGTTTTATCAATTTGCAGATGTTATAACAGGATCAGATCAAAAATACGTTGACTGTGATGACGAAAATGGCTGGTGCTAGAAGCAGTGGATTGCTCCACTGCTCTTTTTCGCACATTGTTTTCCAAATGGTTGATGTTTTAAACACTTCACAGGCACTTGCGCTTTAGTTATGTGGTCGTTTCTTTCAAATCGTTTTTTCGGTAATTCGTGTTTATTTAAAGTGTTTTTTAATACCTTAAATAAAACTTAAGAAAAAACTTTTAATAAAAAGGAAACAACCTCGACAAATCGAATAGTTTATAGAAAAGACTTTTACTATAAAAACAGGTGATGTTTATGTCGTTAGTTGAGGTTGAAAAAGTGTTAATTGTCGAAGGAAAATCAGATAAAAAGAAAGTTCTAAATGTGTTAAACGAATCAATCGAAATTATCTGCACAAATGGAACGATAAGTGTAACAAAGCTTGATGAATTAATTGATGAATTATTTTTAAAAGATGTCTATATTTTGGTGGACTCTGATGATGCAGGGGATCGACTTCGTAAACAATTCAAGAGGGAATTTCCAGAGGCATCGCATATTTATATCGACAGAGCCTATCGTGAAGTAGCGACTGCACCAGATCACCATGTTGCTTCTGTTTTACTAAGTGCAAATATTGATGTGGATGCGAAATTTCTTTAGAAAGGTGTAACATTATTTAAATATGATTGAATGGGAAGAGAAACAGCTTACAATACAAAGAGATGGTCTAATGGTTTTCTATTTATACACTCCGATGTGTGGAACATGTCAAGTAGCTAAACGAATGTTATCTGTCGTAGATGAATTAGTTCCCGCTATTCACATCTATTCTGTTAACTTAAATTACTTTCCTAACGAGGCTAAAGAGCTTGGAATCGAAAGTGTACCTTGCTTACTCATTTATGAAAATGGCCAAGAAAAGGAAAAGATTTATGCGTTTCATTCAGTTGGATACTTACTTGAAAAAATAAAGCAATATTCCACTATTAATGGATAGGAAGCATGACCTATGATTCATAAAACAAATAAGATAGGTAGTATAAAAATTCAGGTAAGTCTTGCTAATATGACATATTTCTTGGGAAATATTAATAATCCCACAAATAATGAATAAATAAGCAGAAACTGTCGACTTATTAATAAAGGATTCTTCCGGGATTCAATGAAGTTATTAAATAGCTTGATTGATATCGGAGGTTTTTTTTATGTATATGACAACGTTTATTTCTAATTTTAATAAAGCTCGGTTTTTAACTCCAATACTTTTGAATCAAACTCTAATAGTAGAAATAAAACCTCAGCAAGAGATTAGTCATTTTATTGAACTATCATCAAAAGGGGCTAAAACGTTACATACTCAACCTTCGAAAATTGACTTTGTCATGGAAGGAGAAGGCTATGACCTCGAACAAGTATTATTAAACACTGTAAGCTTAAAGCAATTAATTGCTTTTGGGAAAATTACGATCAAAGGGTCTTATCGTAATTTTTTAAAATTCGAGGCAATCATAAAGTTAAGTTGATAAGGGGAAATCCTTGAATCTGAAGTTTGAAATCGTTTACTATATAGGTAGACTAATAGGTATAGAAATTTGCATCTTAGAATTCAAAACCAACAGTGAAGTATTTTTTGAAAAATACATCTTGTAATAGGAGGAGTTAAGATGCAAGAGAAAAATTACCGGCCAGAAACGGTCACAATTCACGGAGGGCTAAAGAAAGATTCAATGACAGGTGCCAGGTCTGTGCCTATTTATCAATCAAATGCTTACTTATTTGAGAATACTGAGCACGCAGCTAACCTCTTTGGTTTAAAAGAACCAGGATATATTTATACCCGAATTCACAATCCAACTTCAACTGTTTTTGAAGAAAGAATTGCACAGCTTGAAGGTGGCATAGGTAGCTTAGCGGTATCTAGTGGAATGGCGGCGATTACACTTTCGGTTTTAAATATTGCTGGAGCAGGTGATGAAATTGTATCTGCTTCAACATTATACGGGGGAACTTACAATCTTTTTGCAAATACTTTACCGAAATATGGAATAGATACAGTGTTTGTTGATCCCAAAAATCCTGAAAACTTCCGTTCTGCTATTTCACCTAAAACAAAAGCTATATTCGCTGAAACCATTGGAAATCCAAGTTTAGATGTACTTGATATTGAAGCTGTCGCGAATATAGCGCATGAAGCTGGGATTCCGTTAATTGTAGATAATACATTTGCTACACCTTATCTTTGCCGGCCGATTGAACATGGTGCAGATATCGTTATCCACTCAGCAACAAAGTGGTTATTAGGAAATGGGACAACTCTAGGAGGAGTAATCATTGATGGTGGGAAGTTTGATTGGAATAACCCTAAATTCCCTGGTTTTACGACCCCTGATCCGAGTTATCATGATCTAGTATATGCAGAAGCATTAGGCGAGCAGGCATTCATTATTAAAGCTAGAGTTCAATTGCTAAGAGACTTAGGTCCCGCAATTAGCCCATATAATGCATTCCAATTCACACTAGGTTTAGAAACTCTTCATGTTCGAATGAAAGAGCATGTTGCTAATGCTAGAAAGATGGTTAAGTATTTAGAGCAGCACCCTTCTGTTGAATGGGTTCTATATCCTGAACTTTCGGATCATCCTGCAAAAGATTTAGCAGCAAAATATTTACCTAATGGTGCTGGATCCGTTATCGTTTTCGGAATAAAGGGTGGACGAGAGGCAGGAGCTGCTGTTATTAATAATGTAGAACTGTGGTCACACGTTGCGAACGTAGGGGATGCAAAAAGTTTGATCATCCATCCTGCTAGTACAACCCATCAACAGTTAAGTACAGAGGACTTAAAAAGATCGGGTGTAACGGAGGACTTAATTCGCTTATCGGTTGGAATAGAGCATATTCAAGATATCATCGATGATCTTGATCAAGCTATTTACAAAGCAACTGGCGTTAAGGGAACCGAAAGTGTCCATATTTAAATATTGAATATAAAGGGATGACTTTCATGCAAAGTCATCCCTTTTTTAGTTGGAAATTATAAAATTCGTTGAACTGTGGATAAGCGCACGACATCCAGCTCCAGCGCCTAGCCCCTCGAGGTCATAAGCTAATTTAGAATTGAAGGCAAAAAACGCCTTCTATTCTAAATCATCTTATGCTTGTCGGGGCTGATCAAGGCGCTTGGGCTTTTGTTCTTGGAGTTATCCTATAATAGTTTATCACTAAAATAAAATGCAATTTTTAGAAAAAAGAGAATTTGTTTGACATGATTTTTAATTGCATGATACAATCACAAACGTACTTAAGCTCACTAAAATTTAATTTAACTTTAATTATATACGTAGTTCTCTTATCAAGAGAGGTGGAGGGAAGTGCCCTATGAAGCCCGGCAACCATCAACAATTGTTGAAGTGGTGCCAATTCACACAAAGCTGTTTAGCTTTGAGAGATGAGAGAAAGGACATTTTTGTGCCTTTCTGCTCATTGCAGAAGGGTTTTTTCTTTATCAAAATACTATATTGCAACATGAATTTTCCATAAAAGTGATAGATTGAAGTGAGGTATTCGAACTGAAAGAAGGTGACAACTTGATTACATTAAAGAATGTTAATAAAGTTTATCAAACAAAATCAGGTAATGTAACTGCTGTTAATAATGTGAATCTAAAAATTGATAAGGGTGAAATTTTCGGGATTATTGGATATAGTGGAGCGGGTAAAAGTTCACTAATCCGGTTGTTGAATGGACTAGAAAAACCAACCAGTGGTGATATTAGCGTTGCTGGTAGTCAAATAGATTCAATTGGTGGAGTGAAATTACGAAAAGCACGTTTAGAAATAAGTATGATTTTTCAGCATTTCAATCTTTTATGGTCTCGAACAGTGAGAGAAAATATTGCTTTTCCATTAGAAATTGCAGGTGTAAAAAGAGCTGAACGTTTGAAACGAGTGGATGAGCTGATCAAGCTTGTAGGACTTGAAGGTCGTGAGAATGCATATCCCTCACAATTAAGTGGTGGGCAAAAGCAACGTGTAGGAATTGCGCGAGCATTGGCTAATAACCCTAAAGTATTATTATGTGATGAAGCTACATCAGCTTTAGATCCCCAAACAACGGATTCTATATTAGATTTGCTTGTAGATATTAATAAACGACTTGGACTTACAATTGTGCTGATTACTCATGAGATGCATGTTATACGAAAAATATGTCATCGTGTAGCTGTGATGGAAAATGGGGAGGTAGTTGAAGAAGGGGATGTACTCGACGTTTTTAAGCATCCTAAACAACCAATTACTAAGCGCTTTGTGAAACAAGTTACAGAACCAGAGGAAACGAATGAAGTAGTGGCAAATCTTTTAGAGAATTATCCAAAGGGTAAGGTTATTCAATTAACCTTTGTTGGTGAATCAGCAGAACAACCATTGATAACAAATCTAATTAGAAAGTTTGCAATCGATGTGAATATTTTACAAGGGAAGATTTCACAAACACAAAGTGGATCATATGGAAGTCTGTTTATTCATTTAGATGGAGATGAACAAGAATTAAATCGAGCATTAGAGTTTATTTATAATCAACACATTGAGGTGGAGGTGATTGCCAATGCTTGAACAGCTTCTACCTGAAGTAGATTGGGAAAAGGTTTGGCTTGCAACAAAGGAAACAATCTATATGACAAGCTTATCGGTTGTGGCGACATTTATTTTAGGAATTATTCTAGGTTTACTGTTATTTTTAACAGCAAAGGGAAACATATGGGAAAGTAAGTATGTTAATAATCTAGTTGCAGGAATTGTTAACATATTTAGATCAATACCATTTATTATTTTAATTATTTTATTATTACCTTTTACAAAAGTACTTGTTGGAACAATACTCGGTGCAAATGCCGCATTACCAGCGTTAATAATCGGGGCAGCTCCTTTTTATGGGCGCATGGTCGAGATTGCTTTAAGGGAAATTGATAAAGGTGTCATTGAAGCTGCTAAATCTATGGGTGCTAAAACAAGCACAATTATTTGGAAGGTCCTTTTACCCGAAGCGATGCCAGCGTTAGTTTCTGGTATTACAGTTACCGCTATTGCGTTAATAGGGTATACAGCAATGGCAGGTGCTATTGGTGCTGGTGGATTAGGGAATCTAGCATTTATGGAAGGTTTTAACCGTGGGAATAATCAAGTAACATTAATAGCAACGGTTATCATATTAATTTTCGTGTTTATCATCCAAATTATTGGAGATATCATAACTAAATCAATTGACAAACGATAGGAGGAAGAACGATGAAAAAAGCTTTATTAGCAATTATATTTACGATTTTTACAACAGCACTTGTTGCTTGTGGTGGGGCGTCACAGGAAGGAACTGAAGGTTCCGAAGGAGAGGCAAAAACATTAAAAGTAGGTGCATCACCTGTACCACATGTTGAAATATTAGAAGAAGCAAAACCTTTATTAGAAGAAAAAGGGATTGAATTAGAAATCGTAGAATTTACAGATTATGTTTTACCAAATAAGACATTAGCAGAAGAAGAGTTAGATGCTAATTACTTCCAACATGAACCTTATTTAGAGTCTCAAATTGCTGATAATAATTATAAATTTGTGAATGCTGGTGGAGTCCATATCGAACCAATTGGTGTTTATTCAAAACGCCATAAGTCATTAGAAGATCTACCAAATGGAGCAAAAATTATTATGAGTAACTCTGTTGCTGATCACGGTCGTATGCTTTCTTTATTAGAAGAAAAGGGATTAATTACGATTAAAGAGGGCGTTGAAAAAACTGCAGCAACAATAGAAGATATTGCAGAAAATCCTAAAAATTTAGTGTTTGAAGCTAATATTGAGGCGCCAATGCTGACAAAGGCTTATGAAAATGATGAAGCTGATGCTATTTTAATTAACGGTAACTATGCACTAGATGCTGAATTAAACCCAGCTGAAGATGCAATTGCACTAGAATCACCAGAGAACAACCCTTATGTTAACCTAATTGTTGTTCGTGAAGGTGACGAAGACAGAGAAGAAATTAAAGCATTAGTAGAAGTATTACAATCAGAAGAGATACAAGAATTTATCGAAACAAAATACAAAGGATCTGTTATTTCCGCAGCAAAAAGTGAATAAATAGAAAAAGAGGCCGACATATTTGTTGGCCTTTTTTTGTTCTTATCTCGAAATTAAAAAATGCTTGTACTGCGGATAACACTTTGACATCCAGCTCCAGCGCCTAGCCCCTCGAGGTCATAAGATGATTTAGAATTGAAGGCAAAGAACGCCTTCTATTCTAAATCATCTTATTTGCCCGAGGCTGATCAAGGCGCTTGCGCTTTTCTTAGTAGGTAAGAAAGTTTAAAATTTTGTACTTAGTTTTGGTGTCTAGCTCCAGCGCCTATCGCCTATCAAACTTCAGATCATCTCCCTACGATAAGTCAACATCGGTTCGCTTCGCTTACCGTGTTTCCTTTATCTCAGTCGATGCTCCTCCAGTTTGTACGGCGATGACCAAGGCGCTTGCGCTTTCTTAGTAGCATACATTTTTTTATTTAAAGCATACTAACCGTGAAAAAATGCTGATTGGAGTTGTGAGAAATGGAACATATTCATGAACCGAGAAATTCAACTGAAGCTGCTTTACTCGAATTCAAAAGTGGTATAGGAACCTTTACACAAAAAATGCCAGAGATTGCACATCATTACAATGCATTTACTGAGGCTTGTTTTAAGGAAGGGAAATTATCACAAAAGCAAAAGCATTTAATTGCTTTAGGAATTAGTATTCAATCTCAAGATGAATATTGCATGGTCTATCATACTAAGGGCTGCCTAGATCAAGGAGCGAGTGAAGAAGAAATCTTAGAGGCAATTGGTGTAACTGCTGCATTTGGCGGTGGTGCAGCTATGAGTCAAGCTGTAACACTTGTACAAGAGTGTATAACGGAACTAAATCAATTAAAACAATAAAATCTGTTATAGAACCCAGGAATCTTTAGTGGAGATTTTTTCAATATTAATTGAAGCAAAATAATCTTAAGTGCGAGTAATCCAGAGGATGTTTGAGGAAATGTATAAAAACACGGTTTAATTTTACTAAATGAATAATAATCGATCTCACAAGATTGTCACATAATCTGACGCACTTTGAGTTATTTGAATATTCTTGATAAACTTTTTATGTAAATTAAAAGTTGAAAGGATTGATTCATTATCCACTCGAGTCAAGAAATGCTAGAACTCAACTACACAACTGAAATGGAAAAGGCAATGCATAATTCCCATGGCATTGGGTATGCTGAGTACTCACAAAAGCTTGAAAAAAGAATGGATGTAGAATTAAGTCGTGAAGAGGATTATCGCAAGAGTCAGTTGATTCATGCGGAAATCGAAAGAAGAATGAAAAAGTAAGCATTATTATGCTAAATAGAGAAATTGAAAGGACCAGTCGCAGACTGGTCCTTTTACATATATTAACTCAGGTGGGGTTATCCTTTTACAGAATGTTTTTTAAAAGGAAGTAAAAACTAATCTAGGTATGGAGGTAGATTCACAGATCAATGTGTTATATAGTAGAAAAAGGCTCTTTTCTCACTCTATATACATATTGATTTAATACAGCTAGTTATTTCAATCCTAGACAAAATTCGAGTCTATTCCTTAAAGGTTGTATTCACTTTTGATTTGTTATAAGATTAGAATGAGAATAAATTGAGAATAAGTAAACTTTATATATTATGGAGGTATAGTTATGGCAGGTTCTACATTAATCATTAAGGATTTACACGTAGAAATTGATGGGAAAGAAATTCTAAAAGGTGTAAATCTCGAAATAAAAGGCGGAGAGTTCCATGCGATCATGGGGCCTAACGGAACAGGTAAATCAACATTATCATCTGCAATTATGGGTCACCCGAAATATGAAGTTACTAGTGGAAGCATTACTTTAGATGGTGAAGATGTATTAGAAATGGAAGTAGATGAGCGTGCACGTGCTGGTCTATTTTTAGCAATGCAATATCCAAGTGAAATTAGTGGTGTTACGAACGCAGACTTCTTACGTTCATCAATCAATGCACGCCGGGAAGAGGGCGAAGAAATTTCTTTAATGAAGTTTATCCGTAAAATGGATGCTAATATGGAAGAATTAGAAATGGATCCAGATATGGCACAACGTTACCTAAATGAAGGTTTCTCTGGTGGAGAGAAAAAACGTAATGAAATTCTTCAATTAATGATGATCGAGCCAAAAATTGCGATTCTTGATGAGATCGATTCTGGTCTTGATATCGATGCTTTAAAAGTTGTAGCAAAAGGTATTAATAAAATGCGTAACGAAGATTTTGGTTGCTTAATGATTACTCATTATCAACGTTTATTAAATTACATTACACCAGATAAAGTGCATGTAATGATGCAAGGCCGTGTTGTGAAATCAGGTGGACCTGAGTTAGCACAACGCTTAGAAGCAGAGGGTTATGACTGGATTAAACAAGAATTAGGTATTGAAGACGAAACTGTTGGGCAAGAAGCATAAGCGCAAGGGGGAGTATAGGACGTATGGAAACGAAAACTTACAATCAGGACTATGTCACAAGCTTTTCAAAGCAGCTTGGTGAACCGGACTGGCTTACAGATCTTCGCTTACAAGCACTTGCAAAATCAGAGGATCTTCCAATGCCTAGACCGGATAAAACGAAAATAGACAAATGGAATTTCACTAGTTTTAAGGAACATATAGTTACTAGTGAAAAACTAAATTCTTTAAATGATTTACATGAAGATGTAAAAGCCTTAATTGATATTGAGTCAGCTAACAACAACTTATATGTTCAATTAAATAATACAGCTGCGTATACAACTCTTTCGAATGAGTATAAAGAGAAAGGTGTTATCCTAGCTGATATTCATACTGCTGCAAGTGAACATTCTGAATTAGTTCAAAAATACTTTATGAAAGATGGCGTAAAGGTTGACGAGCATCGCTTAACAGCTTTACATGCAGCTCTTTTAAATGGTGGGGTCTTCGTTTATGTTCCTAAGAATGTAGAAGTTGCTGAACCAATTCAAGCAGTGTTTGTGCATGATAATCCTAATACTACGCTATTTAACCATGTAATTGTGGTTGCAGAAGATAACAGTTCTGTTACGTATGTAGAGAATTACATTTCAACTATAAAAGATGTTGAAGGTGTCTTTAATATTATTACAGAGGTATTTGCTAATACAAATGCACGTGTAACCTACGGAGCAGTTGATACACTTGCAAAAGGTATAACAACATATGTAAACCGTCGTGGAATAGCTGGCCGTGACGCTCGAATTGAGTGGGCATTAGGGTTAATGAATGATGGAGATACAATTTCTGAAAATGTAACGAATCTAATCGGTGACGGTTCTTTCGGTGATACAAAATCAGTTGTTGTTGGTCGTGGAGAACAAAAGCAAAACTTTACAACAAAAGTTGTACACTTTGGTAAGCACTCTGAAGGTTATATCCTTAAACATGGTGTTATGAAGGACAGTGCTTCTTCTATTTTCAATGGTATTGGGAAAATTGAACATGGTGCTTCTAAATCAAATGCAGAGCAGGAATCTCGCGTACTTATGCTAAGTGAAAAAGCACGTGGTGATGCAAACCCAATTTTATTAATTGACGAGGACGATGTAACAGCAGGTCATGCAGCATCTGTTGGTCGTGTTGATCCAATTCAACTTTATTATTTAATGAGTCGTGGCATTCCTAAGGTAGAAGCTGAACGTCTAGTGATTCATGGCTTCTTAGCACCAGTAGTAAACGTTCTTCCAATCGAAGGCGTGAAAAAGCAGTTAGTTGAGGTTATTGAAAGGAAAGTTAAGTAATGAATATCACTGATATTCGTCAGCACTTTCCGATTTTGGATCAGCAAGTAAATGGTCGGGACCTAGTTTATTTAGATAGCGCAGCTACTTCCCAAAAACCATTAGCTGTTATAGAAGCACTATCCACATATTATCGTGAATATAATTCTAACGTTCACCGTGGGGTGCATACACTAGGTACAAAAGCAACAGATGGATATGAAGGAGCCCGTGAAAAGGTTAGAAGATTTATTGGGGCAAAATCTACACAAGAGATTATCTTTACCCGAGGTGCGACAACCGCGTTAAATATGGTTGCTCAAAGCTATGGTTTAACGCATGTTAAAGAAGGTGACGAAATTGTCATCACATACATGGAGCATCATGCTAATGTTATTCCTTGGCAGCAAGTAGCAAAAGTTACTGGTGCGACGTTAAAATATATTCCTTTACAAGAAGATGGTACACTTGATTTACAGGATGTTGAAGAAACAGTTACTTCTAATACGAAAATTGTTTCAGTCATGCAGGTATCAAATGTACTTGGTACAATCAACCCAATCAAAGAAATCGCTAAAATTGCTCATAAGCATGGCGCGGTTATGGTCGTTGATGGTGCTCAAAGTTCGCCACATATGAAGATCGATGTGCAAGATTTAGATTGTGATTTCTTTGCTTTTTCGGGTCATAAAATGTGTGGCCCAACAGGAATTGGGGCTTTATATGGCAAGAAAGAGCTTCTTGAAAAAATGGAACCAGTTGAATTTGGTGGAGAAATGATTGATTTTGTCGGTTTACAGGAATCAACATGGAAAGAGCTTCCTTGGAAATTTGAAGCTGGAACCCCAATCATCGCTGGAGCAATTGGTCTCGGTGCGGCAATTGACTTTCTTGAACAAATTGGCTTAGATCAGATCGAAGCATATGAACATAAATTAGCTCAATATGCGTTAGACCAACTAAGCCAAGTAGATGGTTTAACAATTTATGGACCAAAGCATCGTGCTGGATTAGTTACTTTTAATATAGAGGATGTTCATCCACATGATGTTGCAACAGTTTTAGATGCTGAGGGAATTGCTGTACGTGCAGGCCACCATTGTGCACAGCCTCTTATGAAGTGGTTAAAAGTTTCTGCAACAGCAAGGGCTAGTTTTTACCTGTATAACACAGAAGAGGAAATTGAAAAATTAGTTTCTGGTATCATTAAAACAAAGGAGTACTTCAGTAATGTCTAATCATATTAATCTTGACACTTTATACCGTCAGGTCATTATGGATCATTACAAGAACCCTAGAAACAAAGGGATTCTTGATAACAGTCTAACTGTCGATATGAATAATCCTACTTGTGGGGATCGTATCCGCTTAACACTGGATCTTGAAGATGGTGTGGTAAAAGATGCTAAGTTTGAGGGGGAAGGCTGCTCCATCTCAATGTCATCTGCATCGATGATGACTCAAGCAATTAAAGGAAAAACACTTGATAAAGCTTTAAAGCTTTCTGATATATTTTCGAATATGATGCTAGGAAAAGAGTATGATGACGATATTGATTTAGGTGATATCGAAGCATTACAAGGTGTAACTAAATTTCCTGCACGTATTAAATGTGCCACATTAGCTTGGAAAGCAATGGAAAAGGGCATTAACAGCAACAATGAATAAGTCATTAGGGGTATCCCTAATATTCTAAATGGATTGGAGTGAATGTAGATGGCAAAAAAGGCACCTGAAATAGGCGATTACAAATACGGGTTTGCTGATAAAGATGTTTCCATCTTCCGTTCAGAACGAGGGTTAACGAAAGAGATCGTGGAAGAAATCTCTCGTATGAAAAATGAACCACAGTGGATGTTAGATTTTCGTTTGAAATCGTTAGAACATTTTTATAGTATGCCAATGCCACAATGGGGTGGCGATATGGCTTCACTGAATTTTGATGAAATTACGTACTATGTTAAACCATCAGAAAAATCAGAGCGTTCATGGGATGAAGTTCCTGAAGAGATTAAAAGTACATTTGATAAGCTAGGTATTCCAGAGGCTGAACAAAAATATTTAGCTGGTGTATCTGCGCAATATGAATCAGAGGTTGTTTACCACAATATGAAAGAAGACCTTGAAGATCTTGGAATCGTCTTTAAGGATACAGATACTGCTTTAAAAGAAAATGAAGATATTTTCCGTGAGCATTTCGGTAAGGTAATTCCACCTACTGATAATAAATTCTCTGCTCTAAATTCTGCAGTATGGTCTGGTGGATCATTCATCTACGTACCAAAAGGTATTAAAGTTGATACACCATTACAAGCCTACTTCCGTATCAACTCTGAAAATATGGGTCAATTTGAGCGTACACTTATCATCGTAGACGAAGGCGCACATGTTCATTATGTTGAAGGTTGTACGGCTCCAGTTTACACAACAAATTCACTTCATAGTGCTGTTGTAGAAATTATTGTTAAAGATGGCGGATATTGCCGTTATACGACGATTCAAAACTGGGCAAACAATGTATTTAACCTTGTAACAAAGCGTGCTGTTTGTGAAGCGAACGCAACAATGGAATGGATCGATGGCAATATCGGATCTAAACTTACAATGAAATATCCTGCGGTTATCCTTAAAGGTGAGGGAGCTCGTGGAATGACTTTATCTATCGCGATTGCAGGTAAAGGTCAGCATCAAGATGCTGGTGCGAAAATGATTCACTTAGCACCAAATACTTCATCAACGATTGTTTCTAAATCCATCTCTAAACAAGGTGGTAAAGTAACATATCGTGGAATCGTACAATTCGGTCGCAAAGCAGATGGGGCAAGATCAAATATTGAATGTGATACACTCATTATGGATAATCAATCTACATCAGATACGATTCCTTATAATGAGATCATGAACGACAATATTTCTCTTGAGCATGAAGCGAAGGTTTCTAAAGTTTCTGAAGAACAATTATTCTATCTTATGAGTCGTGGTATCTCAGAAGAAGAAGCAACAGAAATGATTGTAATGGGCTTTATTGAGCCATTCACAAAAGAGCTTCCAATGGAATATGCAGTTGAGATGAACCGTCTAATCAAGTTCGAAATGGAAGGTTCTATCGGTTAATAAAATGGGGACTGACAGAATTGTCAGTCTCTTTTATCTTCAATTAATTAAGCTAACTTAAACACCTCATTAAGTAATTCCTCATAAAATATACGCATCTTTTTCAAACCCAGTTCGATGTTAATCACCGCATGTCATGGTATAGTAGATTTAGAAAAACTTAAAATTTTAACATGTTCCAAAGGATGATTTGATTGACGACAGTTCAAATTGGTCTAACGGGGTGGGGAGATCACGATTCACTCTATCCTTCAAAAACGAATCCTACAAATAAATTACAAGAATATGCTGCACATTTTCCTACAGTTGAAATTGATGCTAGTTTTTACGCCATTCAACCAGAACGAAATATTGCGAAATGGTTAAGCGATACTCCCGATACTTTTCAATTTATACCAAAGGCTTACCAGGGAATGACTGGACATCTTCGTGGAGAAAACCTCTTTGAAACGAAACAAGCTATGTTTAAAGCATACATAAAATCAATAGAACCACTAAAAAGGGCTAATAAGCTTGCAATGGTTTTATTTCAATTTCCTCCATGGTTTCAATGCAATACAGAAAATGTTTTGTATTTAAAATGGTGTAGAGAACAAATGAGTGATTATGACGTAGCACTTGAATTTCGCAATCGATCATGGTTCTCGCACGTCTATTATGAAAAAACGCTACAGTTTATGAAATCTGAAAAATGGATACATAGTATTGTCGATGAACCACAAGCAGGGGAGAGGTCAATCCCAACTGTTCTTCATCCTACTGATTCTAGTAAAACGCTTATTCGTTTACATGGAAGAAATGTACATGGTTGGAATAAGCCAGCTTCTGGTGACGATTGGAGAGATGTCCGATATTTGTATCGGTATAATCAGGATGAGTTACTAGATTGGAAAGATCATTTAAGTTCACTTCAAAACCAATCAAAGACGATTTATATGCTCTTTAATAATAATTCAGGCGGAGATGCGGCAGAAAATGCAAAAATGATGATAAATCTATTAGACATCACCTATACTGGATTGGCAGAAAAACAATTAAGCTTATTCAATCTTGAAGAGGAGCAGTAAGAAATATGGAGTGGATAATCTTAGTGGTTGTAGGTTTTGTTGCAGGAACAATCGGAAGTCTAGTTGGTTTAGGTGGAGGAATTATCGTTGTTCCGATGCTACTAACTTTAGGATCCTATTTACCTGCATTTGAAAGTGTGTCACCACAGGTAGCAGTTGGTACATCATTATTAGTTGTGATCTTTACTGGACTTTCATCCACACTAACGTATATGAAATATAAAAAAGTTGATTATAAGAGTGGACTTATCTTTTTTATCGGAAGTGGACCAGGTGGAATTGTAGGTGCATACGCAAATAAGTTTTTTAATACGACTTCTTTCTCAATATGGTTTGGTTTATTTATGATCTTCGTTTCAATTATTTTAATTGTTAAGGATAAACTTCCTCAATGGAAACAACAACCTGGTATAAAGGTGAATCGTTCGTATATTGGTGAGGATGGTAATGAAATCTCTTATTCCTTTCAGCCAGTACTAGGCGTTTTAATAGCATTTGTTGTTGGATTCATTTCAGGATTATTTGGGATTGGCGGTGGTGCTCTAATGGTGCCGGCGATGATCTTGTTGTTCATGTTCCCACCGCACATTGCAGTTGCAACATCAATGTTTATAATATTTCTTTCAGCTTCTACTAGCTCAGTTACTCATATTGCATTAGGAAACATAAACTGGCTATACACAGCAGCACTAATTCCAGGTGCATGGTTTGGAGGCAGATTTGGAGCTGTTCTTAATACGAAATTAAAAGACAAGACAATTGTTAATTTATTAAGAATCGTGTTAATCATTGCTGGCTTAAAATTAATATTTGAGGGTTTCACTGGAAAATAAAATTTAAGCAGTAAGTGATAAAAGAGTACACGGGTAGCATCAGTTACACCTTACGAATAAGGGGAGAGGAACATGCTAGAGAAAATTCACCTTTACCATACAAATGATTTACATAGTCATTTTGAAAATTGGCCAGCTATCGTCCAATTTTTAAAAAATAAAAAGAAATTACATGAACAAAATAAAGAGCAAATGCTTCTTCTAGATATAGGTGATCATGCAGACCGTTTTCATCCAATAACAGAAGCAACACAAGGCAAGGCAAACGTGACTTTATTAAATATGCTTCAATATGATGCAGTGACAATAGGTAATAATGAAGGGATTACTTTTTCTCATGACGACTTAAATTCGTTATATGATGAAGCGAACTTTTCAATCATCATATCAAATTTATATACAGAGCTCGGGGAACGACCTCCTTGGGTTGTCCCTTATAAAATGGTGACATTAAATAATGGGGTAAAGTTGGCAATTTTAGGAGTTACGGTATTTTATGAAAAATTTTATGAGTTACTTGGTTGGAAAATAAAAGACCCCTTCCAGAGCTTATTAGAAACAATAAATCAGGTAAAGGAACAAGCAGATATCATTATTCTTCTCTCCCATCTTGGTATTAGTGATGATGAAATCATTGCAAGGGAATTTCCTGATATTGATATTATTATTGGCGGTCATACACATCATGTATTACCAAATGGTGAAAAGATTAATCATACGTTAGTTGCTGGTGCTGGAAAGTATGGACAATATGTCGGTCATATCTCACTTACGATCAATAACAAACAGAAAATGTTGGTAGATCGTAAAGCTTCTATTTATCCTATGGATGAACAAAAGGAAGTCTGTCAAGAAACAGAGGAATGGCTACAACTTAAATTAGCAGACAGTGAATCTAAGCTATCTGAAGTAGTTGGACTCCTTCAGGATGAGTTAACACTAGATTGGTTTAATGAATCGTCCTTTCCATTATTCTTAGTCCGTGCAATACGCGAGTGGTGTGACGGAGAGGTTGGGATGGTTAACTCAGGAATGTTATTAGAGCCTTTAAGCAAAGGACCTGTCACGAAAAAGGATCTCCATCGAATATGTCCACATCCTATTAATCCATGTAAGGTCGATTTAAAAGGTGATGTTTTAAAAGAGGTGATTGTCCAAGCAAGAGAAGAAAGAATGGAACACCTAAAATTAAAAGGTTTAGGTTTTAGAGGGAAAGTAATGGGGAGAATGGTATTCGACGGGATTGAGGTAATATCTGAGGTACTTTCAGATGGTAAACATCATGTTACAGATGTGTTAGTCCATGGTAAGCCTATTGATCCTCACAGGGTTTATTCTGTTGCTACAGTTGATATGTTTTCCCTTGGACCATTGTATCCTGAAATAAGTCACGCGGAGAAAAAAATCTTTTATATGCCAGAACTATTAAGGGACCTTTTAGCTTGGAAGTTAGGTGAAAATACACCATCTTAAATAGGCGAACAATCTACACGTATCCTTTACTTGCTCATAAAGATATAGTAAGAAGGGAGTGTAGATAGTGATGGTTACCATGACTCCAATTGTCATTGAAGGAATACAATTTACAGCAATCACAGTTGCTTTACCTAAAACGAACTTTATGGCAGTCACCAACGACAAAGGGTATATTATGTGTGGTGCTTTAGATGTCGCTTTATTAAACGAAAAGTTAAAAGATAGAGGTATTATTGCAGGTAGAGCAGTCGGTGTTAGAACAATTGACCAATTACTTGAGGCGCCATTAGAATCTGTCACATATGAGGCTGAGAAGCTTGGGATTGTTGTTGGCACAAAAGGAAAAGATGCCTTACTGAAGATGGCATGAATCTTAGAATGTAAAAATGATAAAAAATGATGCTTACATCCCTCTTTACATGCATAAACATAGCTTGTAAAGGAGGGATTTTTTTGGCTAAGTTCCGCGGTCGTCGTCCGCGTAGAGGGCCTTTGCCTTTTCGCTATGTGTTATTACTAACTTTGGTTATTTTTATAATTTTAACAGCAACAAGTTTTTGGATAGTTAATGTTCAGATTGAGTCAACAATGATGAAAATCGCAAGGTTAGAGGCAAATAAAGTAGCAACAACAATTATTCATGACGCAGTTGAAGAGGAGATCCTTACTAAAGAGGAACAACAGGATTTAGTGATTATTGATAAGGATAATGAGGGGAACATCAATTCCTTTAGCTTTAATCAAAGAGCAGTAACTGCAGCCAAAAAAAGGGTAACTGACAATGTAACTAAGAAGCTTGGTGAGATTGAAAGAAATAATTTCCATGATATAACCCCTGAACAAGCAAGAGATACTGGGATTATTTATGAGATACCATTAGGTAAAATAACAGATAATGCAATTTTAAGTACACTTGGTCCCGGTATTCCAATAGAATATTATTTAATAGGTGATGTTTTTACAGATATTAAAAGTACGACAGAGGAATATGGGATTAATAATGCAAAACATGAAATCGTAATTTATGTTGAAGTGAGTGTACAGGTTGTTATTCCATTTGCTACAGAGGTGGTAAAAGCAGAAAATACAATTCCAGTTATTATCCAGACTGAACAAGGAGACGTTCCACAATATTATAATGGAAGTGGCAGTGAAGATGCTGATCACTCAATAGAATTACCAAAAAAACCATAGTTGCTACTTAGTCTATACTTTGTTAAACTATAAAATGTTGAAAATCAAATATTGACCTAACCACCTTATCTCAAGATGAGGTAGAGGAGCGAAAAACATTAGTACAATATGTGAGAATGACACCAATGACCATATTGGAAAGGGCTTTTCGCCGAAGTAAATGAATAAGTCATGATTCATTTGTTGGTATTACTTTGAACAAGGGTAATACTGTCATTATAGAGTTTTCTATAATGGAGGGCTACTGATCGGGATGGAGGATAACATAACATTATTCCTAGAAAGAGTAATGATAGTTATTTTCTATCATTGCTCTTTTTGTGTGCATTTTTTTTACAAAATACACAGAAAGGACGTTGAAAATTAGTTATTTACTAATAGTTAATTTTATCCTTGCATCGTCAATAGAACCTTCCAAACTATTAATAATCTAGGGAGGCTTAACACAACATGTCAGGCACTATTTATTCAATTATTCCTCCTCTTTTAGCCATCTTAATGGTTATATTAACGAGAAGAGTATTACTTTCCCTCGGAGTAGGAATTCTTTCAGCAGCATTATTAATCACAAATTTCTCAATCGTTAAGACTGGAGTTACTATTTTTGAAGCGGTTAAGGCTATTTTCATTTCAGATGGTGAGCTTAATACTTGGAATGTGTACATCTTATTTTTCTTACTTATTTTAGGTGTCGTCACAGCTCTAATTTCTATTTCAGGTGGAAGCAGAGCCTTTGGTGAATGGGCAGAAAAGCGTGTGAAAACACGTGCTGGTGCTCAATTTACCGCAGCATTATTAGGGATGTTAATCTTTATCGATGATTATTTTAATGCTCTTGCGGTTGGTCAAGTGAGTCGTCCGATTACTGATCGCCAAAAGGTTTCTCGTGCAAAGCTAGCATATATCATTGATTCCACCTCTGCACCAGTATGCGTTATTTCACCAATCTCAAGTTGGGGAGCTTATATTATTGCCATGCTTGCTACAATTTTTGCGACACATGGTGTCACTGAATTTACTCCTTTAGGTGCGTTCATGACAATGATTCCAATGAATTATTACGTTTTTGCTGCATTGGTTCTCGTCTTTGCTGTTGCCTATTTTAATATAAATTTAGGAAGCATGAAGGTACATGAAGAGCGTGCGATTCAAACTGGACAAGTTGTTGATCCAGCTAAAGAATCTCTAGGTGATGTAAAAGAGGATCTACCAACAAGTGACAAAGGTACGATCGGGAATCTTGTATGGCCAATTCTTGCTTTAATTGTGGGTACAGTTGCATCTATGCTTATTACCGGCTACACAACGATTGAAGACAAAACAGGCGCAACGATCTTTACTATTTTTGAAAACACAGATGTATCTGCTTCGCTTTTATATGGGGGACTATTTGGTCTAGCTGTAACAATTTTATTATTTTTTATTAGGGGCATTAAGGCCAGCTATTTTCCGATAGCTGTAAAAGAAGGCATAAAATCAATGCTACCTGCTATTTATATTCTTATGTTTGCTTGGGTAATTGTAGATTTAATTGGTCAATTAGAAACAGGGGAATACTTAGCTAGTTTAGTCGAGAAATCGAATATGAATGTCGCTTACCTGCCGGTTATTCTTTTCCTTTTAGGTGGATTTATGGCATTTGCTACTGGTACATCTTGGGGTACATTTGGCATCATGCTACCAATTGCAGCCGAAATCACAGCTGCAACAGATATTAATATGTTATTACCAGCAATGGCTGCTGTACTTGCAGGATCAGTGTTAGGGGATCATTGCTCACCAATTTCTGATACCACAATTCTTTCATCAACAGGAGCAGGAAGTCATCATATTGACCATGTCATGACACAGCTGCCATATGCTTTAATTGGTGGTGGTTTTGCCACAATTGGCTACCTTGTTTTAGGTGTAACAGGGAATGGTATAGCAGGTTTGGCTGTTGTGATTCTGTTGTTAATCGGTTTTATTTTCTTTTTTTCCAAAAGAACGAAAACTGCATAAACAAATGAAAAGGGTATAGGCTCAAGCCTATATCTCTTTTTTTCTAAAAAATTCCAATATATATACTATTAAATAATAGTTTTGTATGCTGAGGGAAGATATATTAATATTACTATTTAATATGGAATTTCAAAAAGTGAAAAATATTATTCAGTTAGTCCTAATAAGTAGTTGCTTTAATAAGGTAATAAACAAAAGAAAAAGTTAAAATTGATACTAAAAATATTATTTAAATATGATATATCCATATTTTGTTTATAAGAATTGGAAGGTTCTGAAAATATTATATTAAAATGATTTTTTTGAAAATTTTTTATAGACATAGGAATAAAGTCCATTTATACTATGTATAGATTATAGTAAATAATCAGAAAATTATATAATTTCAAATTGTTTCCACATTAAAGGTGCTATTTGAAAAGGGGGAAATATAGATGGAAAATCGTCCACAGTGGGGGACAAGGGCAGGCTTTATTCTAGCAGCCGTTGGTTCTGCAGTTGGTTTAGGTAATATTTGGCGTTTCCCAGCAACAGCCTATGAAAATGGAGGAGGAGCGTTCTTCCTACCATATTTATTTGCTTTATTAACTGCTGGTATCCCATTACTAGTTATGGAGTTTACATTAGGACATAAATATCGCAGTTCTGCTCCGTTGACATTTGCAAAAATAAGCAAAGGGAAAGAATGGCTTGGTTGGTGGCAATTAGCTATATCATTTGTTATTTCTTGTTATTACCCTGTTATCATAGCTTGGGCATCATCCTATTCTATTTTTTCATTCAATCAAAACTGGGGTAGTGATACAGAAGGATTCCTTTTTGGTGAATATTTAAAATTAGCTGAAACTCCTGGTGATTTCGGTGGATTAGTACCAGGCGTATTAATTCCATTAATTCTTGTTTGGGTAGTTACTTTGGGTGTACTATTTGCGGGAGTTAAAAGAGGAATTGAAGCTGTAAATAAAGTTTTCATTCCAGTATTAGTGATTATGTTTACAATCATTGTTATTCGTGCACTTACACTTGATGGTGCAGCACAAGGCTTAGAGGCATTCTTTAAACCTGATTGGAGTAAAATCCTAGACGGTAAAGTTTGGGTTGCAGCTTACGGTCAAATTTTCTTCAGTTTATCAATTGCATTTGCGATTATGATTACTTATTCAAGTTATCTACCGAAAAAATCTGATATTACAAATAATGCATTTATCACAGGTTTCGGTAACTCAGCATTTGAAGTTCTTGCAGGGATCGGAGTATTTAGTGCCTTAGGATTCATGGCAGCACAACAAGGTGTGCCTGTAGCAGAAGTAGTTTCTTCTGGCGTTGGCTTAGCATTTGTTGTATTCCCGCAGATTATTAATGAATTTCCAGCTTTTAACGGTTTATTTGGATTTTTATTCTTCGGTTCATTAATATTAGCTGGTTTAACATCATTAATATCAATTATTGAAACATATGTTGCTGGTATTCAGGAGAAATTTAACATTTCTCGTACAAAAGCTGTTGCAATCGGTGGCGGTTTAGCAGCTATTGCTTCATTATTATTTGCAACTAGAGGCGGACTATACTTCCTTGATTCAGTTGATTACTTTATCAACACATTCGGTGTAACATTAGCTGGCTTAATTGAAGTGTTAGCTATTGCTTGGTTTGCTAAGGAATTGAAAAACATTCAAAAACATGCAAATGATTTATCTGATATTCAAATTGGAACTTGGTGGAGAATTTGTTTAAGTGTTATTACACCAATCGTTTTAGGTTATATGATGTTCGATAATTTAAGAACAAATTTAACAAGTGAATACGGTGAGTATCCACGTGAATTCTTATTCAATTGGGGATGGACAGTTGCATTAGGTGCAATCTTTGTAGGTGTACTATTCTCAATCGGGCGTAAAAAGAAGGAAGAATCATTAGCTTCGTCAAATAAGGAGGTTTCTCGATAATGAGTGCATCTGCTATTACAATGATGGTAATCGGTATTGTGGTTGTTTGGGGAGGCTTAGCTGCAAGTATTACAAATGCAGTCGTAAAGGCAAAGCAAAGTAAATAATTGCAAATAATGAGGCTGGGACATAACTAGCTTCAGATATGAGAAAGGTGAATTTGAGGGTACTCAAATTCACCTTTCTCTATTTTTGTGTATAAATTCCTCTATTACCTTAGTTTCTGGCAGTGAATTTTCTTAAATTCACTGCCATTAACGCAAGGCCCATTTCGTTTTCTACCCTCGATTTTCCTCGGACAGAAAATCGAGTGAAACGCAAATTAGCCTTCAAGAATCCAAAAACTGGTTCCACATCGATTTTGCGTTTTCGATAGATGGCACTCGTTTCCTCTTCTGAAAGCTTCACTCTTACATATTCTTTTTGCTGTTCCCATTTTTCATTCACCATTAGTTTTCGATTATTGCCTTCTTTTGCTTTTGTACATGATGAACGGAAGGGGCATCCCGAACAGTCTTCGCACTCGTAGATTTTGAAATTCCGTTGGAAACCTGTACGGTCATTACGGACAGAATGATATTGAAATTCAAGACGTTTCTGATTAGGGCATGTATATGTATCTGTTTCTTCATCATACTGCCAGTTGTCGGGATTAAATTTGTTTTGTTTGTACTTTTTCTTTTGTTCCTTCAAATACATGTTATAGGTAATAAGTGCTTCTCGTTTTCTGTTCGAAAGGATATCATTAAAGTTTTGTTCACTACCATAACCTGCATCTGCGACAAGATGTTTCGGTAACTCGAAATAATGCTGCTCGATCTCATCTAGAAATGGAATTAACGTACGCGTATCTGTTGGGTTAGAAAATAAACTATAGGCAAGCGAGTATTGACCTTCCGTTGCGATTTGTACATTGTAACCAGCTTTCAATTGTCCATTTTGCATATGATCATCTTTCATTCGCATAAATGTTGCATCCGGATCTGTTTTAGAATAGCTATTCCGCGTGCCAAAGATTTCAAAGTCTTGTTGGTATTTCTGTTTTCGTAAGACAAAATCAATCAACTGTTTACGGACTTGTTTCGGGTATTTGCGTTCATTTCTTAAGGCTTTTCGTTCTGTCACGTCTGATGATACTTCAATTTGTTTATCATACGCGGTTACGACATTGTCCACTTTTTGAACCAATTGAGTGAGCTCTTCTAATGATAACTGCTCATCGCTTTCACGCTCAATTTCAGGTATGATTTCGTTCTCAAGTAGCTCATTGTATAGCTGGTTTGACTTTTCAATTAAACTTTGATGATATTTCTCAATTGATTTCTTCCAGACAAACGTAAATTTATTCGCATTCGCTTCAATCTTTGTACCATCAATAAAAATCGCTTCTTGATCGATAAGTTTTTCTTCGATTAATCGGCAACGGAATTGGACGAAACATTGGCGAATTATTTCTTTCACTTCAGGTTGCACACGGAATCGGTTGATTGTACGGTAGCTTGGTTCATACCCTTGAGCTAACCACATCATACGGATACTATCATTTAATAAAGCTTCAATTTTGCGCCCTGAAAAGACAGATTGTGTGTAGGCACATAAGATAATTTTAAGCATCATGCGTGGATGATAGGCAGGACAACCCTCATTTCGAAGAAATGGTTCGAACGCTTCATGAGGGATACTTTCAACTAAATGATGGACATGGAAGGCGATATCATTATTTTGTAATTTTACTTCTAAATCTAAAGGCAAAACTAATTGATTCATGGTATAATTTTTAAACATAAGGACCCTTCTTTCGGATGAAATTTTGTGTGGTAACTTTATTTTATCAGAAGTGGTCCTTATTTTTTATTCAAAAAATAATCAAAGCCGGTGAAATTTTACTCGTCGTAAAATTTCACCGGCTTTTTCATCTAAGAGGTGGGTTTTGTCCCAGCCTCATTATTTTTTTGGTGAAAATTATCTCTTATTTCTCTCAGCACGCTCCCATGCTTTTAAATGTGGATAAGGGTCAAATGACCACTCGGTTCTCCCATTATCCTTATAAAGACCGTAATGTAGGTGTGGAGGGAATTTCCCTGCAGTACCTGGAGGTCCGTAGCCTGAGCTTCCGACTGAACCGATTAGTTGTCCTGGTTCAACAATCTGTCCAGTTTGAAGACCGTCAGCGAAACCATTTAAATGAGCGAAATAGTGATACGTATTATCAATATCTCTAATCCCAACTCTCCAGCCGCCATATCGGTTCCAGCCCTTCATTTCAATAACGCCAAAACATGTAGCCCGCACAGGAACCCCGTAATTAGCAAATATGTCTGTTCCTTCATGAATACGTCGCCCCCCCCAACCTCGAGCATCACCCCAAGTGTTATTGTAGCTATAATTATGGTTAAGAGGGACAGGAAATGCGTGTTTATCTAAATCTAATCGGCCATACTTTTTATACAATTTCATATGACCTAAAATAAGTCCTACTGCCTTATCACGTTGATAATAATCCCATAAGCCAATTTTTAGGTTTTCAATATCCGTCCCATATGATTGTAGAAAATGTGCAAATGAATAAAGGATATCTTCGTCATTTTTAGGATCAGCACGTTTATCGCCATTACCGTCTTCACCAATTCCTTCAAACAACCCGATAGTTATAGGGTTTTGATCTTCTTTGTTAGGATTAAGAGGACCACTCCAAACCTCTGGCTTGAAATATATCTCAATTAATCCCTCGGCTTTGGGGATATCATTGCGGGAATGGCGAACATTTCTCTCATATTGATCAATGGACGCTAATACATACCAAGGTATATTTGTTACAGTTTCTGTCTTTTTATATAAGCTCATTAGCTTTTGGTATTCTTGATTTTGATCAGTTTCAGCACCAAAAGCTAAAGATTGAGCTGAAAAACTAATCACCATAAAGATAATAATGGAACATAGAACTTTGCGCACAGTAATGAGCTCCTTTCAGCCATTTCATGTATTCCGCATTATCTGGCAGTTTTACCTGTTCTATTCCGCTTACTGTCTTAAAAGGGATAGACCTGCCAAAAGGGAAGTTTCTCTTAATAGTTTGGTTTTCAATTGGTTTTTCATTAATAGAAAATGTTAGAAATTGCAAAAGGCCCTTTCCCTTGTCCGCTCGGGTGTCATATGTTAAAGTGGATACGGATATAAAAAACTTAATGAGAAAACGTAAAAATTATATTTAGATTACATAACTGGAGATGAATCTGATGGCGAAAAAGGAAGAATATTTACGTAAGCCAGAATGGTTAAAAATAAAATTAAATACAAATGAAAATTATACTGATTTAAAGAAACTTATGAGAGAAAAAAATCTTCATACCGTTTGTGAGGAAGCAAAATGTCCAAACATACATGAATGTTGGGCAGTTCGTAGAACAGCAACATTTATGATCCTAGGTGATACTTGCACCCGTGCATGCCGTTTCTGTGCTGTTAAAACAGGGCTTCCAACAGAACTTGATTTAGCAGAACCAGAACGTGTTGCAGACTCTGTTGCGTTAATGAATCTAAAGCACGCAGTTGTTACCGCAGTTGCTCGTGATGATTTAAAGGATGGTGGTGCAAAAGTATTTGCTGAAACTGTCCGTGCCATTCGCCGTAAAAGCCCATTTACTTCCATTGAGGTTCTACCTTCAGATATGGGTGGGGTTTATGAAAACCTTAAAACCTTAATGGACGCAAAGCCTGATATTTTAAATCATAATATAGAAACTGTTCGTGAGCTTACTCCAAGAGTACGTGCACGTGCTAAATATGACAGATCATTAGAGTTCCTAAAACGTGCAAAAGAAATGCAACCAGACATTCCTACCAAATCTAGCTTAATGATTGGATTAGGCGAGACGAAGGAACAGATCATTGAGACAATGGATGATTTAAGAGCAAATAATGTTGACATTATGACAATTGGTCAATATCTACAGCCAACCAAAAAACACTTAAAGGTACAAAAATATTATCATCCAGACGAATTTGCAGAACTACGTGAAATTGCTATAAGTAAGGGCTTCAGCCATTGCGAAGCAGGTCCTCTTGTACGTTCATCTTACCATGCAGACGAGCAAGTTAATGCTGCTGCAAAGCAAAAACAAGCACAAGCATAAACAGTATTCAGACTACATTTTACAAAAAAAGGAAGAGGTATTCACTCTTCCTTTTTTGTAGTTATTCTTTTGTCTTCTTATTAAATCTTGTCTTTTCATAGTTATCCTTCATATCATCATCTAGTTCTTCATTCATTTCACCGTAGCCTTCTCCATTTTCATTTTCACCCTTATTTAAGGCACGCCCTTGCGGTGATTTTAACATTTCTTTTATTGTCTTGTTTATAATTTGGTCAATATCGCGACTATTGGAATCCAAAGGACTAAATGCTTCAATTTGTTGAATCATATTCACTTCATCTGATACATAGACGTGGTAATACCTTGGGACTGCAGATGAAGCGGTTTTCTTAACTTGGTCCGCTGTTTCAAAGCGATTATCAGAATCTGTCTCATAGGCAACCAATACTTCTTCATCGGTGACTAGTGTCGCAACATCTTCTACATTTGGTAACTGGACAATTAAGCTGCTAATCGTGTTTGCAGCTTGCTCTCTATCTAAGCCTGGAGTTCGGTTAAACTTTACATCCTGTGCAATGCCACTTTTTTGATGACGTACATATCCAAAGTTGGCTGATTTGCTATTATTTAAATTTGTATGACCTTCCTCATTGTAAAGGTCGGTTCGATCCTGTACATTTATTGTATTACCACTTTCATGTAAAAATTGAGCATCCTCTTCAGCGCCATACTGACAAGCAGTTAATAGAGATAAACCAACAACACTAATCGCTAATTTCGTTTTTATCACTATTAGCACCTCCTCAACATTAGGATGACCAAAGATAATAGAAACTTTCTTAGTAATTGATGGTTGGGTATGATTAGATTATGATAAGAATAAGGAATATGATGAGGTGAATTATAATGATTTGTGTTCAGAACCAATGTTTTGAATTAGTAAAAGAAGAAAAAAGTGGTTTTAATGAAGATGCATTTAAAGAAAGATACAGTGATATCTTAAATAAATATGACTTTATTGTTGGGGATTGGGGATATAATCAGCTAAGGTTGCGTGGCTTCTTTGATGATCAAAACCAAAAGGCATCCTATGACACCAAGATAAGCACACTGGATGAATATATTTTTGAGTATTGCAATTTTGGTTGTGCTTATTTTGTATTGAAAAAGTTAAAAAAATAAAACGTGGCTAAGCCACGTTTTCCTTGAGGGGAAATGACAAATTAAACAAGTTGATATAAAAAGTCACGTAATTCCTCAGCATCCTCTTCACCTAGCTTATAGGCAAATTCTAAATATCCTGGTTCTTTTAGATCATCCTCGCCAATTATTGCGAATCGATTACTTTGGATATCGAGAACAATCTGTTTGCCATAGTATCGATCACTTTGAATAATTGCTAGGTCAAATCGTTGATTTTCTCCCATAAAACTCACAAATCTCGTTTTCGTATCTACTGTATCATCGTATAAAAAAAAGCGTTCAGACATGAGTATCTCTCCTTTTAAGTTGATCATTTCGTTTTGGCACATAAAACATACATTGAGAGATTCTTCAGACTTACTTCCAAGAATCATGTACAACTTTCAATTAAAAGATAAGTACATCATAACAAATTGAATGTATTTTTTTAAATAAAAATAAAAATAAAAGGAAACCAGAGTTCAAAATAAATTTTCCATGAAATTAGTCGAAATTTCCATAATTGTGTTAAAATATGATTACGTAAACGGTGTCTACCAGAAGGGTTGAGTATTCATGAACAGTGGCTTTTGGAATATGCAATTCAGAAGAATTAAAAAGTGGAATAAACTTTTTTTACCACATCACAAATTACGTTATTACCCACCAAAATTTGTACTCAGAGACCCTGTATTAGAAGGAGTCTATCGTGCACTGTCAAATGGTCAGCAGGTCGCGGTAGTCGTTATCTCTACCTCAAATCTTCGAGAGTTATCCCAACAACTTGAACTTAATCAACTAAACGAGTATAAAGAGGAACTTAGAATAGGGTTTAAACATATTTTTGAGGACTCAATTTATAGTAATGATTTACTTGTTGTTCATGATTATTATAGCGATGGATTGACAATTTTTCTTAAAATAAATGACGAAAAACAAAATGTCATGCAGATTGAGAATATGTTAAGGACATTAACCCCAAAGTTAGAAAAATGGATTTATACAAAATACCCGTATTTTAATCATACATTTGATATTGGATATATGTTTATAGAGAGGCTGCATTACACGACACAGGATGCTCTTTATACAGCACAACAACAAGCAGTGGCAATGGCAGAAAAGCGGATCCAATCTCGGTATATCGAAACATTAATCGAGATGCGGGATATCATTCAAAAGCGTGAAATTACATTATTAGCACAACCAATTATAGATTTGTCTACAAATAAAATTAAAGCGTGGGAAGTTTTAACAAGGGGACCAAAAGGAACTGTACTTGAGAACCCCCTGCAATTATTTTCCCTGGCAAGACAATCAAACTTAAACTACGATTTAGAGTTATTAGTGTTAGAAAAAGCATTCAAGTTGATTAACCGAGTTCGCTGTTTAGATGATGTTTTTATTAATTTCACGCCACTTACATTAGGGAACAAACGTTTTATCCCTGCACTTAATAAGCTTTTAACGAACTATCCAGAGATTAAACCTAATAAAATTATTTTTGAAGTAACAGAGCGGGATTCGATAGAGGGGTTAACGTTTTTTCATGATAACATTAAACAATTGCGACAAAAAGGATTTCGGATTGCTCTAGATGATACAGGTGCTGGTTATTCAAGTCTTCATACTATAAGTGAACTACTACCAGATATTATCAAAATTGATCGGTCTGTCATACAAGACATTGATACAAACAAAGTAAAGGAATCCATGCTAAAAGGATTAATTTTGATTGCGAAAGAAACAGGTTCACTCGTAGTTGCAGAGGGAATAGAAAAAAAAGAAGAAGCAGACGTTCTAGTAAGAAATCGAGTCGACCTAGCGCAAGGATACTTTTATGCAAAACCTGGGACGTTAGAGAAAGAACGAGTTGCGTTCTTATAACTTATTGAATCTTAACGGTCAGTCGAATCCGATATGCCAGTTAAGAATAGGATAATGGATGGTGAAAACAAATGTATTTTGTTGATCGAGAACAAATTGAAGCCAAATTAAATTTTCTAGAAAATCAATTAGATCTTTTTATAAGTCAAGCAGATGAATGGACTAGCGCTATTGAGAAAGCGGCTCTTGAAAGAATCTGTCATATGAGCATTGAAACTATTCTTGATGTTGGGAATGCTATAATCGATGGCTTTATTATGAGAGATCCAGGAAGTTATGAAGATATTATTGATATCCTACTGGATGAAAAGGTAATAAACAATGATGAAGCAGTTGGTCTTAAAGAAGTAATTCACCTTAGAAAAGTGTTAGTACAAGATTATTTAGATGTTGACCATGAAAAGTTAGTACTTACGTTTGTAACTAATGAGAATAATCTAAATGGGTTTCCAACCAATGTACGGAATTACATAAAAAACGAACTCGGACCAGTCACAGCTTTTAAACCAGTCTAAATAATTGAAATATTGCATGAAAAAGAACATGCACAAAAGGGTGACTCTAAAATAGTCATCCTCTTTCAGATTGGAAATAACAGGAAAGAAGTGATTCAAGTGAAGCAGTATAAAGGGTATTTAATTGATTTAGACGGTACGATGTATAGAGGAACAGAACAAATTGAGGCAGCAAGCGAGTTTGTTGCTTATTTAGTAAAAAATCAAATCCCTTACTTATTCGTTACAAATAATTCCTCACAAACACCGGAACAAGTAGCGAAGAAGCTAACACAATTTAATATTCATGCAACAAAAGAACATGTTTTTACTACTAGCCAAGCTACTGCTAACTTTATATGGGAGAAAAAGCGGGGAGCTAGCATATATGCTATTGGTGAAGTAGGGCTAAAACAAGCATTGGAGAATAGAGGCTTAATGCTTGTAGATCAAGACCCTGATTTTGTTGTAACCGGGATTGACCGAGAAATCACGTATGAAAAGCTGGCAATGGCCTGTATTGCAGTAAGAAACGGTGCTACATTTGTTTCTACAAATGCAGATATTGCACTTCCTACTGAGCGAGGTCTCTTACCTGGGAATGGTGCGCTTACGTCTGTTGTTTCAGTCTCAACAAATACTCAGCCAATTTTTATTGGGAAACCAGAAGCAATCATCGTTGAACAGGCATTACAAGTGTTAGGAATAGATAAAAGTGACACATTAATGGTCGGAGATAATTATGATACTGATATAAAGGCTGGTATCAATTGTGGTTTAGATACGTTGCTTGTGCATACAGGTGTGACATCTAAAATCCAGTTAAAGGACTATTCAATCCAGCCGACATATACAGTGGATTCATTAACAGATTATGTGCGGGGAATTCAAAATTAAAAATAAAGCAATTGGTGGTAAGTGCACCAATTGCTTTTGTTCTCGTTTGAAAAACTATAAAATTCTTGTACTGAGGATAACACTTTGACATCCAGCTCCAGCGCCTAGCCCCTCTTGGGTCTACAGCCACTAATGAATTGAAGAAGGTAAAAAACACCTTCTATTCATTAGCGTCTTATGCTTGTCGGGGCTGTTCAAGGCGCCCTGAGCTTTTGTTCTTATTCAACATCACGAGCTCGGTGTGCTAGTCTGCTTGAGGCAGCTGCTGCAATCGCTCCTACGATATCGTCTAAAAATGTATGGCATTTTCCTGATGATTTATCATTTAAGTATTGCAGAATACCAGGTTTAAGCTTGTCAATGTATCCATAATTTGTGAAGCCGATTGAACCATAGATGTTGACAATTGAAAATGCTAGAATTTCATCTACTCCATATAAGCTTTCATCAGTCTCAATGATATTCTGTAATGGCTCCTCCAATTGGCCTTTTTCAGCTAACACATCAAATTGGATACCTGTAAGAACAGCATTTTGGACCTCTCTTTTCGTAAGAACGCGGTCAACATTTTCTAAGCATTCTTTCATTGTTAAATCAGGGTGATACTTTTCCTGTAAAAAGTATACTAAATCAGCAATATCTTCAAGTTTTACTCCGCGTTTAACCATCCATTCCCTTGCTGTTTTTTCAACGAGATCCATCTTTTCTTCACTTTTCATTTAACCATCACCCAATTCTTTATGTTTTGAGCATTTATTTAGTTTATGACGCATATATACCAAATATTCCAGTAATAAGTCTGACACTCATACAATTCTTTAACTAGAGGGGGAAAAATCAATACTCTGTTAACAGTCTAAACAAATTTAATAAGAATAAACGACTATCCTTATATTCTTCTACAAAACATCTGTACTCCCTGCTTTAATTGATCATAAACTTAAGAAAAATGGATTACGATAGAATAAGGATATTTGTGCAGGAGGGATTAAGATGAAGAAAACAATTTTCGAAGAGTATGGAATAAAAGTTCAAGAGATGACAAAGCTGGGCAACTATGACTCTTTTTATCTGCACCAAACCCATTTCCTACTAATACCTGTCTCACATATAGATGAAGAAGAACTATACGAGTTATATCAATTAAGTCAATTTATGTTAGAAAAAAGGGAGCCTTATATTTCAAGCTTTGTTTTAACGAAAAAAAACCATATGTTTTTTGAGAAGGATGAAGCAAAATATGCAATAATCAAATGTTCATCCTATACACAAGGGAGGTTTAATCAAATTGGTAGAGAATTAGCTCGTTTTCATCAAAAGGCGAGATCTTATCCCTATCAAGTGTCAAAAACACAGCGAATTGGTCAATGGAAATTTCTTTGGGAAAAGCGCTTAGATCAATTAGAGTCATTTTGGATGGGGAGGGTGCATAATCAACCGCTAAATCAGTTTGAAAAAATGTTTGTAGAGTCTTTTCCCTATTATTTAGGATTAGCAGAAAACGCAATTCAATATTTAGTAGATACAGAACTAGATGAAGAGCCACAACCGATTGACTCAGGAACTATTTGTCACCATCGTTTCAACTCTACAACATGGAATCCAACAATGTGTGTTAAATTACCAACTGAATGGGTTTTTGATCATGGTAGTAGGGACATTGCAGAATATATGAGACATCTTTTCTTTGAAAATCATGAGGAATTAAAAATAAATGGTTTCAGTTTTTTAGAAGATTATGATCGTACAACACCACTTTCAGCATTCTCATGGAGACTTATTTATAGTAGATTATTATTCCCTATTCATTATTTTGAGTGTGTAGAAAATTATTATTTGTCACAAGAAGAAGATAAACCATTTTTTGAAGGGGAAATGAATGAAATATTGAAAAATTCAAGTCAGTATGAATCATTCTTGCGAGGGTATTCGAGTATGTTGTCTATTAAAACAAAAAGAATTGTTGTACCAACTGTTGAATGGATGTCATCGTAAGGAGCAAAAGCATATATGGAAATTAAGGTGGCTGATTCAATTTCTTTGAAATTCGGGTCAGTCATTCTATTTATATTAATAAAAAGTACATTTAGTAGGGCTTGTGGTAAAATAAGGGTACCAACTATAACTTTCTGAGGTGATCATATTGACTACAAGACCTTATATTTTTGTGACAAGAAAATGTTCAGAACAACAGCTTCAACCACTTTATGAAATAGCAGATGTAGAAATGTGGCCAGAAGAGGAAACACCTTGTCCAAGAGATTTATTACTTGAGAAAGCAAAAAAAGCTGATGCACTATTAACAATGCTCTCAGATTCAATTGATAAACAATTATTAGATGTAGCTGGGCAGTTAAAAGTCGTAGCAAATCTAGCAGTTGGATATGATAACATTGATGTTCATTATGCGAATGATTCAGGAATTGTTGTCTGTAATACTCCAGATGTATTAACAGATACTACTGCGGATCTAACATTTGGTTTAATTCTTGCAACAGCACGCCGATTACTAGAAGCAGCAGATTATGTGAAAGAGAATCAATGGAAAAGCTGGGGACCATTACTTTTAGCCGGGGTTGATGTCCACCATAAGACAATTGGTATTGTTGGCATGGGGAAAATTGGACAAGCAGTTGCAAAACGAGCAACAGGCTTTGACATGAAGATTCTCTATCATAACCGAACAAGAAATGAGGAGGCAGAGACTAAGCTTGGTGCCATCTATTCTACGTTTGATGAATTGATATCAAATGCTGACTTTGTCGTTTGTTTAGCACCTTTAACCGATGAAACACGTGAGCTTTTTAACAAGGATGCATTTATAAAAATGAAAAACTCTAGTATTTTTGTCAATGCAAGCCGAGGTGCCGTTGTGAATGAAGTTGACCTTTATGAAGCACTAATCAATAATCAAATTGCTGGTGCTGGTCTTGATGTATTTTTGCAAGAGCCGATCGAATCGAGCCATCCATTAGTAGGATTACATAATGTTGTTGCATTACCACATATCGGAAGCGCAAGCCTTGAAACAAGATATACGATGATGAATTTATGTGCAGATAATATTGCATCTGTCCTAAAAGGAAATTCGCCAAAAACAGAGGTCATCGTAAAATAAGTATAAATAATATATTGAAAAACTTTATACATAACAAAATTGAGTTTGAATTTTAAAAAATGCAAAAAAAATAAAACCCTTATACAGCAACAAAGGTAGCGTTTTCATTATAAAAACTGAAAATTCGCCCTTGTAAAACAGTTCTATGCATTTTATAATGACAAGTATATTAATGGTGTCTTTTATGAGGGTACAGTTGTACTCTCTGGATGAACATGAAAAGGAGTGGAACTTGTGGAAGCAATACATGTTGGACTTTTAGGTCTTGGAACGGTTGGAAGTGGTGTTGTTAAGATTATCGAAGATCACCAAGATAAATTAATGCACCAAGTTGGTTGTCCAGTTAAAGTTAAAAAGGTATTAGTAAAAAATATGGATAAAGAACGACAAGTCCACATTGAAAAAGAGGTCTTTACCACAAATGTAGATGATGTAATAAAAAACCCTGATATAGATGTTGTTATTGAAGTAATGGGCGGAGTAGAAGAAACTCGTCAACATTTAATTGAAGCGCTAAAAGCAAAAAAACATGTTGTTACAGCGAATAAAGATTTAATGGCAGTGTACGGAACAGAACTACTTTCGATTGCTACAGAGAATGGCTGTGACCTTTTCTATGAGGCTAGTGTAGCAGGCGGAATCCCAATTTTACGTAGCCTAGTAGATGGCTTAGCTTCAGATCGAATTACAAAAATGATGGGAATTGTTAATGGAACAACGAACTTTATTTTAACAAAAATGACGAAGCTCGGAAGTGCATATGACGAAGTTTTAAAGGAAGCTCAAGATCTTGGGTATGCGGAAGCTGATCCGACATCAGATGTAGAAGGCTTGGATGCAGCTAGAAAAATGGCCATTCTTGCTCGCTTAGGCTTTTCAATGCATGTTGACTTAGAAGATGTAAAAGTAAAAGGAATCTCAAGTGTTACTGATGATGATATTGGTTATAGCAAGCGTCTGGGCTACACAATGAAGTTAATTGGAATAGCACAAAGAGAAAATGGGAAAATAGAAGTTGCTGTTGAACCAACCTTACTACCTGAATCTCATCCATTAGCTGCTGTAAATGACGAATATAACGCAGTGTATGTTTATGGTGAAGCAGTTGGTGAAACGATGTTCTACGGTCCTGGAGCGGGAAGTCTTCCTACTGCAACATCAGTTGTATCTGATTTAGTAGGCGTTATGAAAAACATGAGACTTGATGTTAATGGAAGAAGTGCAGTTGCTCCTCAATTTGAAAAGCAGTTAAAAAGCCCAGAGCATATTTACGCACAGCATTTCTTAAGAATTACAGCGAAGGATCAAGTAGGTGCATTCTCAAATATCACATCCCTTTTCTCTGAAAGAGGAGTTAGTTTTGAGAAAATCCTTCAGCTCCCAATTAAAAATAGCAATCTAGCAGAAATTGTGATTGTTACACATAAAGCAGCTCAAAGCGATTTTGAAGAAATTTTACAACATTTAAATGACTTAGAAGTAGTAGAAGAAGTAAAAAGTACGTATCGAGTAGAAGGGAACGGTTCAATATGATGTGGAAAGGTCTTATCCAAGAATTTGCAGAGTTTTTACCAGTAACAGATAAAACACCTAAATTAACTCTTCAAGAGGGGAATACACCTCTTATCCATTTACCAAAGCTTTCTGAAAAGCTTGGAGTTGAATTATATGTGAAAACAGAAGGTACAAATCCAACTGGTTCATTTAAAGATCGTGGAATGGTAATGGCAGTGGCAAAAGCTAAAGAAGAAGGTAGTGACACAGTTATTTGTGCGTCAACTGGTAACACCTCTGCAGCGGCTGCTGCTTATGCTGCAAGAGCAAACATGAAATGTATCGTTTTAATTCCAGACGGGAAAATCGCATTTGGAAAGCTTGCACAAGCGGTTATGTATGGAGCAGAAATTTATGCGATCCAAGGAAATTTCGATCATGCACTAACAATGGTTCGAAACATAAGTGAGAAATTACCGATTACTTTAGTTAACTCGGTAAATCCATATCGAATTGAAGGCCAAAAAACTGCTGCATTTGAGGTGTGTGAACAACTCGGCAGCGCACCAGATTATCTTGCAATTCCTGTAGGAAATGCAGGTAACATCACAGCTTACTGGAAAGGCTTTAAAGAGTATAATGAAAAGAAACAAACAGGTTTACCGAAAATTCATGGCTTCCAAGCTGAAGGTGCAGCTGCTATCGTTCGTGGTGAACCAATTGAAAATCCTGAGACAGTTGCTACAGCTATTCGTATCGGAAACCCAGCAAGCTGGGAAACAGCTGTAAAAGCGAAGGAAGAGTCAAATGGTAAAATTGATTCTGTTACTGATGAAGAAATCCTAGAAGCTTATCAATTAATCGCACGTGAGGAAGGTGTATTTGCTGAACCTGGCTCTTGCGCATCAATAGCTGGCTTGATCAAGCATCGTAAATTGGGTCTTATTAAAGAAGGTAGCAAGGTTGTTGCTGTTTTAACTGGTAATGGTTTAAAAGATCCAAATACTGCGATCGATATTTCAGAAATCAAACCAATTGTTCTTCCTAATGACGAGGAAGTCTTCTTACAGCAATTAAATGGAGTTACTGTTCAATGAAAGAAGGCGACATGTTAAAAATTACGGTACCGGGTAGCACGGCCAATTTAGGACCGGGATTTGATTCTATTGGGCTTGCGCTCGGTAAATATTTAACACTTGAAGTGACAAAAGCAGATCAACTTCTTTTTATCCCAATGACTGAGCATGTTAAGGAACTACCTACAAATGAGGATAACTTAATTGCTAAGGTAGCTAATAAGACAGCTTCTAAACATAATAAAAAATTGCCAGCTTGTGAAGTAAAGGTATGGAGCGATATCCCGATGGCAAGGGGGATTGGCAGCAGTGCCTCAGCTATTATTGCTGGAATTGAGCTTGCAAATCAGCTTTGTAACCTTCAATTAACAAATGATGAGAAATTAAGAATAGCAAGCCTTGAAGAGGGTCATCCAGATAATGTTGGTGCTTCCCTTTTTGGTGGGTTAGTTGTCGGTCTTCATCAAGAGGATCAAACAGAATTAGTTTGTGTAAAGAATATAAATGTAGACACAGTTGTTGTTGTACCTAAATATGAAGTATTTACAAGTGATGCTAGAAACGTCTTACCAGAAGCACTTGACTACAAAGCAGCAGTAGAAGCAAGTGCAATTAGTAATATGTTAGTCGCTGGAATCCTTACGAACAATTGGAAGCTAGTAGGTCAAATGATGAACAAAGATCTTTTTCATCAGCCGTATAGAAGTAGTTTAATCCCAGAAATTGCTGCGGTTCAAGAAAAGATACGTGATCTAGGTGCTTACGGTTCAGCCCTTAGCGGTGCAGGTCCTACGGTTATTTGTTTCGTTGAAAAAGGAAAAGGTGACTATTTAGCTGAAAAATTGGCAAGTGAGTTTTCAAACTGTGATGTTGAGCGTCTTGACATTGACTTTGAAGGCTGTAGAGTAGAGCAGGTTAAAGAGGTGAAAAGTGTATAATAAAGATTGTGAAAAAACTGGTTGAAACATCAGCCAGTTTTTCTAATAAAAGAAAAGGACTAACCACTTGGCTAGTCCTTTCCTTTATTAAAATACCTGTTCTACTTCTATAACACCTGGTACTTCCTCTAATAAAGCACGTTCAATACCAGCCTTTAATGTGATAGTTGAACTAGGGCAGCTTCCACAAGCACCTAATAGGCGAAGCTTTACAATGCCGTCTTCTACATCTACTAATTCACAATCTCCTCCATCACGAAGTAAGAATGGACGCAATTTATCTAATACTTCTTGAACTTGTTCAATCATTACTGTTTCAGTCATACAAATCGACTCCTTTCCTTATTTTATATTATATTTGAAATGTCGTGAAAAATCTAATCGAAAGATTGGATATAATAAAACTTAATACAGCTTATTTTATCATATTATTTCAATTTTAAAAATGGTACATCTAACTAACGATAAGATGGAAATCTTTCATCTAGTCGAATACAATGGAGAAAAAGAATAGTGGTGGGGATAGAATGAAATCAGTTGAGATTTGTGTATATGGGGCGGAGATTCTTTGTCCCAGCTGTGTGAATTTACCATCAGCTAAAGAAACATATGAATGGCTTGATGCAGCTTTAAAAAGAAAGTATCAGAATCAGCACTTTACAATTACCTATATTGATATTCACCAGCCTCCAAACGACCCTAAAAAGCAGGAAATGGCTGAGAAGGTATTAAATGATGAATATTTCTATCCGCTTGTTGTCATTGATGGAACGGTTGTTGGTGAAGGAAATCCGCGGTTAAAAAAGATTTATGAAACGATGGAACAACACGGGTATGAGAGTAAATAGTCAATAATAAAATAAGCGGAAGTCTCAAACCTCGAGTCTTCCGCTTGTTCATCGTTTAAGGAAATTATAAAATTCTTAAACTGTGGATAAGCGCTCGACATCCAGCTCCAACGCCTAGCCCCTCGAGGTCATAAGATGATTTAGAATTGAAGGCAAAGAACGCCTTCTATTCTAAATCATCTTATGCTTGTCGGGGCTGATCAAGGCGCTTGCGCTTTTGTACCTATTTAACCATTATGATATTTATACATCCATAATACCCCGGATTTTAATAAACGTGGTACTCTTCCCATTAGTGGTCGATCGTTTACTAAACCAAAGCCTTGTTTTTTACCAAGAGATCCAAGAACACCTTTAAGTTTAAATGGAGGGAATGATTCTGGAAGAGGCTCCTCATTCCATTTTTTTTGTAAGACTTGGACAATTTGTTCTGCTTGCGCTTCTGCTAGTTGAGCACTTGGGGCATGTGGAAGACTAGCACAATCACCTACGACAAATGTATCCTCATAATTTGGAATATAGTGCTGAGTCGTTAGGACGACACGACCTTGAGCATCCTTTTCAACTGGAAGGTCACGAACGATTTTATTAGGTTGAATACCTGCTGTCCAAACAATCACATCACAATCAAAGGGTTGATCATGGTTATAAACAACATTAGGTTCAACCTTTGTGATATTAGCACCATTAATGATTTCCACTCCGTGCTCAGTAAACCATCTTTCCACGTAACTGCTTAGTCGCTCAGGGAAGCTAGCTAAGATATGCTTTCCGCGGTCAAATAACTTAATATTTAAATCCTTACGACTTTCCCTTAATTCACTAGCAAGCTCAACACCGCTAAGCCCTGCTCCAACAATTGCTACAGTGGCATCAGCATTTAAATTGTTTAATTTTTGATACGCATCACGTGATTGATCAATCGATTGGATGCTATAAGTATATTCATTTGCGCCAGGAACATTATGATACTTGTCCTCACAGCCTAATCCAATGATTAAGTCATCATAAGGAACAATTTCTTCTTCATTTATGACAACTTCTTTTTTGTCAAGATTTACAGAAGTCACTTCCCCAAACTTTGAATGGAGACGTGGATGTTCAGGAAAAGAAACACGAATGTGATGATCAGAAATTGTACCGGCTGCAAGTGCATAATACTCGGTTTTAAGACAATGATATGGATTTTTATCTATAAGTGTAATTTGAACATCTTCTGGCAAATGGTTTGGTAACAATCTAAGTAGAATTCGCATTCCACCGTAGCCACCGCCAAGAATCACTAGATTCTTCATCTACGATACCCCTTTTTCCCCACGTTTTTGATGTTGATGATATAATAAAAATCAAGAAATAATACGTTAAATAATTCAAAATTTCATAAAAAGTATAACGAATTTAAGCTGAAATCACAACACATTATCAGAAAAAGCTTTAATTAAATAGTGAGAATTACTCGTAGAACATAACTGTTAAACACAAAGATGGATTATTTAGTTAGTGTTTACAAGAAAATAATCTTTTTTCAAGAAAAAATTTCCCATCCAAGATATGTGCCTTGACCTCAATATAATAGTATAATAAAGTTTGGACGTAAGTGTCGATTCCTATGGAAATAGGGAGCAGTAGAGAGGTGTAAAAAATGAAGCCGATTATTGAGTTTTGTATAAGTAATTTAGCAAATGGAGCTCAAGCTGCATTAGAACAGCTTGAAAAAGATCCCAATTTAGATATTATCGAATATGGATGTTTAGGATATTGCGGTAAATGTAGTCATTCCCTTTATGTATTGGTTAACGGAGAAATTGTTACGGGTACAAATGCTAATGAGCTTGTTGAAAATATTTATATTTTTTTAGAAGAAAACCCAATGTTTTAATAATCAATACCGATTGGCGTATTTTCGCAACGATATAAATGTAAGGTAATGATTAGCTAAAAGTCCATTTCCTTCATAATCATAAAAAGGAGCTTTTTAATACAAGCTCCTTTTCGTCTTTATCCTAATTTCTTTTCTCGCATTTCTGCCCATCGATCCTTCGTCATTTCAACAATACCTTTTTCAATTGTTTCTTTTTGATTTTCTATGACACGTGAGAAGTATTTTGTTGCCTGTTCTCTCATTCCGAGTGGCTCTGACATATTTAGATAAAACCTTTTTTGTTGTATACTTTTCTTGACAGATCATGCATGTAACAGTTTTATTATATAAATAATCTAGTTCTTTTATCATGGGTGATCACCCCTTTATACCTGGAAAGATGTGATATTTTCGTTTGATAAGTAAAGTAGACCAAAAAATAAGCAAAAAGAACTAGCTGAAGTGTAAATTAAAAGAGGGAAAACAATAAAATAAAAGCCTCCTACAACGGCAGGAAGCTTTTACTTCTATAAAACGGGGGATAATTGTATTGTGTTCATATTTCCAACATTTTATACTAATAAAAACAAAATCTTTTGGAGGATAAAATGACTTCATTTAAATTTACAAAAATGCACGGACTAGGTAATAATTATATATATGTTAATCTTTTTGAGGAGCAGCTTGAAGAAGCGAAATTACCTGAAATCGCTAAACAAGTAGCAAATGTTTATACTGGAATCGGCTCTGATGGATTAATTTTAATCTGTCCTTCTGATAAGGCTGAAGTGAAAATGAGAATTTTTAATAATGATGGCTCTGAAGGTAAAAATTGTGGCAATGGTTTACGATGTGTTGCGAAATATGCTGTTGAGCATAAATTAGTATTAGATACAGAATTTAAGATTGAGACGTTATCAGGTCTTGTAGAAGCAAAAGTACAGCTCGAGAACGATCAAGTAAAATTAGTAACTGTTGATATGGGTGAACCGCGATTATTAAAGTCTCAAATTCCAATGGCTGGTGATGGTAATGAAAAAACGATTAATGAAAAAATGGAATTTGACGGACAAATATATGAAGTAACAACTGTATCAATGGGAAATCCACATGTGATTTTTTATGTAGATGACATAAATCAGGCACCTGTAACAACATTAGGACCAATTGTTGAGAAGGACGAACGCTTTCAAGAAGGTGTAAATGTCGAGTTTGTACAAGTGGTATCAGAAAAAGAACTTCATTTTAGAGTATGGGAAAGAGGTTCAGGCGTAACACAAGCTTGTGGTACAGGTGCTTGTGCTGCAGTTGTTTCATCTGTTCTAAACAACTATACAAATCATGGGGAAGAAACTACGGTCCATCTAGCTGGAGGAGATTTACAAATAAAATGGACGAAGGCAGGAACTGTTTTAATGACTGGGCCAGCAGAGGTTATATGTGAAGGAACCTATTATTTGAGTGAGTGAAGACTAAGTTGTATACTAAATATATAATCATTTCATACTGAATAAGGAGGTATACGGATGAATGATGTAGTTATAATTACAGAAGCTGCTGCTTATCAAATAAAAGATATGATGAAAGACCATGAAGAAGAAAATGCTTATCTTCGTGTAGGAGTAAAAGGTGGAGGCTGTAGTGGTCTATCCTATGGAATGGGATTTGAACACGAAATCACTGAAGAGGATCAGGTTTTAGAGCAACATGGATTAACGGTTCTGGTAAAAAAAGAAGATGCACCTATATTAAATGGAACTAAAATTGATTACAAGCAATCAATGATGGGCGGGGGCTTCACAATCGATAATCCTAATGCAATTGCTAATTGTGGTTGTGGGTCATCGTTTAGAACTGCGGCAAATACAGGTACTCCTGAAGAGTGTTAAAAGACTTACTGAAAATGGATGCCATTAATCCCTAGATAAGTAATGGAACCAGACTTTCTTAAGCTATGAATTTTTCTATTCATAGTTATAGATGGTCTGTTTTTTTTTATGAAGGTAGGAGTTTTCATTTCTCCTATCGAATAAAGATTAAGATAATGATTAGGAGAGTGAGAAGAAATGAAAATTAAAGTTATCATGAATAGTGGCAAAGAGTACGTGGTAGTAGAAGATAGTTATTCAGTAAATGACTTTAAAAACACTCTTTACAATGAACAACCAAATGGAAGGGTACTGCATAACGGTTTCATCTATCTTGATCATGAAAAGAAAATTACGATTAACCCTACTCATATCTCCTCAATTGAAGTATTACAAGAATAAACAAGTCCGATAATAAACAAAACGACTGATCCATTTCAGTCGTTTTGTTTTATAAAAAGAATACAATTAGTTAAACAAACTTGTACTATGTAAAGGCTGGACACGTGCTTTTGGATCCATAAATGCTTTTGCATTATTAACAGCAGTTGGAGCTTCACCAAATCCGCTTGCAATAAGCTTAACCTTCCCATCATATGTACAGATGTCACCAGCTGCATAAATCCCTTCAATATTTGTTTCCATTTTAGAATTAACTATAATAGAGTTTTTCTCTATTTCTAAGCCCCAATTTTTTATAGGTCCAAGTGAAGAAACAAAGCCATAGTTAATAATTAAATCATCAATATCAACCACTACTTTACGATCTCCCTTTACTTCCTCTAACACGATCTGTTCTATGTTGTCCTCACCAATAATCTCAGTCGGAACATATGGAGTTAGAATATTTACCTTTGAATTCTTTAATAACTCTACACTATGTTCATGTGCTCTGAATTTATCTCGTCTGTGAATAAGGCTAACACTTTCTGCGATAGGTTCAAGCATAAGGGCCCAATCAACTGCGGAGTCGCCTCCACCACAAAGTGCAACACGTTTACCGGCAAATTTATTTAAATCATCTACAAAGTAATGTAAATTTTTGTTTTCATAGTTTACAGCTGTATCGAGCTCTAGTTTTCGAGGTTGGAATGCTCCATTACCTGCAGTTATGATAATTGTCTTCGTATAATGGATTTCGTTGTTTGTTGTTAGCTTAAATACACCGTCAGCCTGTTTCTCTACATGTTCAACAGCTTGCTCTAGAGCAACAGTTGGTGAAAATAGTCCCATTTGTTCTTTGAGATTATCAACGAGCTCCTGGGCTCTCACTTTAGGAAAGCCTGCGACATCATATATGTATTTTTCAGGATATAATGCGGAAAGCTGACCACCCAGTTGGGGAAGACTTTCAATGATCTTGACGCTTGCTTGTCTCATTCCGCCGTAAAAAGCAGTAAATAAACCTACAGGTCCTCCACCGATGATGGTAATATCATAAACCTTAGTATCTTCTTTCACATGTCATCCTCCTCTGTTTAGAGTATACAAAACCTATGTAGAAATCTTACCATAAGTGAATTGACTATTTCATTTACTTTTACTTGCTTGTTCTAAATATCATATGACAAAGTTTGGTTTTAGTTGTGGTGAATGTTGTTATATTTAAGGGCATTAAATAGTATTTTCCATAAAAATATAAGATTATAAAATATTTTCAGATAAATTAATACTCTTTTGTAAGAAAAAATTACTTGAAAAAATAATTTTAAATAGATAATATGGAATATAGGTGTAATTATATATTTTTTTATGTATTATCAAGGAAATATACCTTCTTTATGCGAAGGTAAGTGAATGATTTCACAAAGTTTTATCTTTCATATCAAAATAAAATGTTGTATTTCAGTGGATTATAGTAATAGACATAATTCGATTTTTACAACAATTTTAAAGAAAAGGTGGATGTTTTCGGTGAGAAAGCCAAGAGTTGTCGTATTAGGTGCAGGGTATGGTGGATTAATTACAGTAACTCGTTTACAAAAGCAAATAGGTGTAGACGAAGCAGAAATTACATTAGTGAATAAAAATGATTATCACTATGAAACAACATGGTTACATGAAGCATCAGCAGGTACTTTACATCATGATCGTGCTCGTTATCAAATCAAAGATATCATTGACAACAACCGTGTGAAATTCGTGAAAGACACAGTTGTTTCAATTGATAAAGAAGCTAAGAAAGTCGTTTTAGAAAATGGCGAAGTTGAATATGACTATTTAGTTATTTCCTTAGGTGCACACCCTGAAACATTTGGTATCCAAGGCTTGAAGGAATTTGCATTTGGAATCACAAGCATTGATTCTGCACGTCAATTACGTGAGCATATTGAATATCAATTTGCTACTTATAATATGGAAGCAGAGAAAAAAGACGAACGCTTAACAATTGTAGTAGGTGGAGCTGGATTCACAGGTATCGAATTCTTAGGTGAATTAGGTAATAGAGTACCTGAGCTTTGTAAAGAGTATGATATTGATTTCAAAAAGGTACGTATTATCTGTGTTGAAGCTGCACCAACAGCATTACCAGGCTTTGATCCTGAGTTAGTTGATTATGCAGTAAACCATTTACAGAAAAAAGGTGTAGAATTTAGAATCGGTACAGCGATTAAAGAGTGTATCGAAGGCGGGATCATTGTTGCGAAAGATGATCAAATGGAAACAATTAAAGCTGAAACTGTCGTATGGGCTGCTGGTGTTCGCGGAAACAGTGTTGTTGAAGAAGCTGGATTCGAAAACATGCGTGGACGTGTAAAAGTTGATGGTTACTTACGTGCTCCAGGACATGATGATGTATTCATCATTGGAGATTGCGCTTTAATTATAAACGAAGAAATTAATCGCCCTTACCCACCAACAGCACAAATTGCGATGCAACAAGGAGAAGTTTGTGCTAAAAACTTAGCAGTTGCAATTCGCGAGCGTGGGGAAATGGGTACATTCACACCAGATATTAAAGGTTCTGTTGCATCTTTAGGCGAAAATGATGCAGTTGGAGTAGTATTCGGTAAAAAATTAGTAGGAACGAAAGCATCATTCATGAAAAAAGTAATTGATAACCGTGCATTATTAATGGTTGGTGGACCTACATTAGTATTGAAAAAAGGTAAATTTAACTTATTATAAGAACAAAAGCGCAAGCGCCTTGATCAGCCTCGGGCAATAAGATGATTTAGAATAGAAGGCGTTCTTTGCCTTCAATTCTAAATTAGCTAGACCCTAGAGGGGCTAGGCGCTGGAGCTGGATGTCGTGCGCTTATTCACAGTTCAAGAATTTTATAATTTCTTAAACGATTATAAAACGGTTTTATGATGGAAAAGGGACAAGAGCTAAGTGCTTTTGTCTTTTTTCACATGGTAACCAAAGGGGGAAAACAATGACATGACACAGTCAAAGCGGGGAAACGTGTGGTTAGCTGTATCCGGTATTGTTCGGAATGAACAAAATGAATGGCTTGTTGTTAAGAAAAAATACGGTGGGCTAAAAGGAAATTGGTCCTTACCAGCAGGCTTTGTTGAACAAGGAGAAACAATAGATGAGGCGGTTCTTAGAGAAATTCAAGAAGAAACAGGAATAATGAGTAAAGTTGAAGGAGTTATTGGCATTCGTTCTGGAGTAATTAAAGATGTGATTAGTGATAACATGATCATTTTTACCCTTAGAGCCACAACAAATGCTATTACTGTTCAAACAGATGAGCTCGAGGATGTAGCATTTATCGATCCTCAAATACTCCTTCATGATCCAGCTTCCTCTTTGTTGCTTAAGAGTTTTGCTAAAGCATCCTTTGAAACAGAGCTGAAAAAATATGATCACTATAATCCTGGCGATCATTTTGGTTACCGTGCTTATACCCTATTTCTATAATTTTCTTAATTATATGAAAAAACTAGCTAATTAAAGAAAAACCTAAATGTATTCGCTTACATGAATAACAACGTAAGATTATCTCCCTTTTAAATTGTCAGAATAATTGATATATTAATAGGACCATTAACTAAAGGAGAGACATTTATGAATACAACAACTGAAGTTGAAACAAAAGAATGTCCTTATTGCACTGGAAAAGGCTATTTTCAGTTACTATTAGGTGGATCTGAAACTTGTAATAGCTGTGAGGGAACTGGGAAGAAGTCATAAAACGTTCACTGAGTTGGCATTGACTGTCTATCGTTAGTTCAGTACACTAAAATAGGTGTAATGGAGGTGATAGGCATGTTAAGCTTACCGGTTTTATTAATTTCAATGCTTTTATTTTTAGTTTTATTTTTTGGAATTGGATTTTTATTAAATATGCTTTTACGAATGTCTTGGATCATGGCGATTGTGTATCCTATTGTTTGTATTTTTATTATAGATAATGTTAGGTTTATCGAATATTTTCAAAGTCCTAGTGAATCCTTTGCTGCTTTGGGCAATAAAATTGTTTCATTAGCGCTTGCAGATATACTTATTTTAGCTTGTGGCCTGTTTGGAGCGATCATTTCTGGAGTTGTTATTAAAATGCTCCGTAAAAGAGGGTACCAAATGTTTTAGGTGAATCTTTTTATACTTAAATGAGAAGTCTGACACTTTAGGGTGACAGGCTTTTTTGTGTTTTCTATTTTGAGTATTTACTTAGAAATTCCTCCTTTATTATTAAAGATTTATCAAGGTAATTAGTGGACGCTTTTAAACTGTTAATATATGTATTTTTCCTGTTTGTGAATATTCTCTCTCCAATGTGGGAACGAATAGATTTGTGAGAGGAGTGAATAGGAAATAAATGATAAGTATAAAGAGAGTTAGTAAAAGGGTGTTTATGGCCTTATTATTTTTAGGGGCATTAACAACAACGTTTGAAGCGATATCAGGTGTAGAAGCAGAGGACGTTAAGAACTGGTACGATCTTAAAGTTTCAAGTTCAAGTGAAACCCTCGATCATGTAAATGTAAATGAGGATGATGATTCCTTCAGAGTTTTAGGGTTAACGTTTAAATCAATGAATAATGAACCAACTATTGAAACACAGGTTTCCTCAAGTGTTGAAACAATTAATCACGATGTATCACTTGAAGATGCTTTTGATTGGTCTCAGTATCCTACGAAAAAAGTTATCGCAACAGGTTATACAGCAGGTGTAGAATCTACTGGTAAATATCCCAACCATCCAAGTTATGGAATTACATATTCAGGTGTAAAAGTAAAACGTGATTTATACTCGACTGTTGCTGCAGATACAAGTGTATTTCCGATTGGGACTATTCTTTTTATTCCTGGATATGGTTATGGAGTCGTGGCAGATATAGGCGGTGCAATAAAAGGTAATAGATTAGATCTCTATTATGAGACGGTAACAGACGTATACAATAATTGGGGGAAGAAGCAATTAGATGTATATGTTGTGAAAATGGGCGAAGGTAAATTAACGGAAGAACAATTAGAGCGTTTGAATGAAGAGGAATCAATGCAAGTTTTTAGGCAAAAGTATATAAAAAGTAAAACAAAAAGCTAGTATTGCCTACTAGCTTTTTGTTTTATTACGTTTCTATTGGGTGAGATGCTGGAAAATAGTCTGGATGTAATAAGTATGAGAGCTTTTGTAAACCAACAAGCAAACGAGGAGAGGGTCTACAGAATAATGATTCTTCAAGTAAATGAATTTGACCATTTTGTACAGCTTGTAAGTCAGCTGCGTCTTTTCTCTTCATAACGTGCTCACGCTTCATTCTAGATTGCTTTACACCAACCCATGATAAGCAGATATGCTCTGGATTTCTAGCGACAACATCCTCCCATGTTGTTTGCACACTAGCAAGTTCAACATCATCAAAAATATTTCGAGCCCCTGCTAATTGACTTAATTCAGTTAGCCAGTTGACTTTTCCTGGAGTGAAAATCGGATTTGGCCACCATTCAAAGTAGACTGTCTTAGGTTGGTGGATCGTAGCAGCTATGTTTCGATATGTATCAAGAGTGTTGTTAAATGTTTCAATTGCAAGTGTCGTTTCTTTCCTGTTTCCAATGATATCTCCTAATGTTTGAAGATTTTCTGCGATATCTTGGAAAGTTTGTGGATCAAATACAATATGAGGAATATTTCGATTCTTTAAAGCTTCTACGTTTTTCTCCATACCAGGAACACTAAGGGACGCCAGCACTAAGTCTGGTTTATAAGTTTCGAGAAGATCCATATTAATTGAAAGGTCAGGTCCTAATCTTGGAAGCTGACAAAGCTCTTCTGGCCAATCAGAAAAGTCATCTAATGCTATGAGGTTATCTTTTAAACCGAGATATACAGCTAGCTCTGTGTTGCTAGGACAAATTGAAATTAGTTTCATTTAGATCCTCCTACTGGCAAAACTAAAATTATGTAATCAAGCCATCACAAAAATGAAGTATAAACAAAGTGACAAAACAATACCTGTTAATCCACCGAAGAAAACTTCAATTGGCTGGTGCCCAAGGAGTTCCTTTAGCTTTTTTTGCTTCTCTTTTTCAGCTTGTTGCGGCCAAACCTTTGCTTCTTCAACAAATCTATTAAAATCAAGGACAAGCTGATTTAAAACAGTTGCTTGTTCTCCAGCGTGTCTTCTTACCCCTGTTGCATCAAACATCGTAATAATAGCAAAAACAGCTGAGATAGCAAAGATTGAAGAGTCAAGCCCATGATCAAGTGCAACCCCTGTTGAAAGGGCAGTAACTGCTGCTGAATGAGAGCTAGGCATTCCACCTGTGCTTGTCACAAGGGACCAATCCCATTTTTTTGTAGCGATAAATTGAATAGGTACTTTTACGAATTGTGCAAAGAAGATTGCTGCTAAAGATGAAAGTAAAGGGAAATTATAAAATAATTCCAAAGTGTCTACCCCTCTCATTGATGTGAATGCTCAGGATTGCGCTTCCATTTCAAAAGCTGTTTTGTTCTGATACAATACAGTATGTATTCATTAGGTAAGGTTTGAGCTCTTTGTATACAGTGGTATATAAGCTGCTAAAATGAAAGTGTGAAAAAGATTTTCTTCATTATAGCACATCTTGGTAATGTTCTCAGACATCATTATTTGTCTTTTCACTAAAAATGGAGGTGTTGTAAATGTTTAATGTACATAATCAATTAGAACTGAATGAAAAGCATGAAACACTTGTGATTGGATTATATCAACAAAACAGTAAACTATCAGGACTAGCTGCTGAATTAGATAACCAATTGGATGGGCAAATTACTGAATTAATGAAGGCTGGGGACCTATCTACAAAGCGAAAGTTGATTACTAAAGTACATACCCTTGGAAGGCTAACGATAAAACGTATATATTTTGTTGGATTAGGAAAAGAAAAGGAAATAAAATTCGATTCAATAAGAGAAGTATTCGGAACCTTATTTAAAGCGGTTCAGGACGCAAAAATACAGGATGTCACAATTGCGTTAGACACGTTCGTTACAGATAATGTGGATCAAAGTGAAGCTGCCCATGCACTAGCAGAGGCATTTGCATTATCTACCTATAAAATAATTGATTACAAACAGAAAGCAAATGAGCCTGAAAAGAACATTGAAAAGATTCATGTTGTAGCAAATACAGAAGAGATGGATGAGATTAAATCAGGATTAGAGGTTGGCTATGCGTTTGGTATGGGGACAAATAGTGCAAGAACCTTAACAAATATGCCTCCGAATCTATTAACAGCAACAGAACTAGCCGCATACTCAATTGAGTTAGCGGAAAAGTATCAGTTTGAAGTTGAAATTCTAGAGAAGGAAGAAATGGAGCGGCTTGGAATGGGAGCATTACTCGCCGTGAATAAAGGTTCTGAAGAACCCCCAAAGATGATTGTTTTAAAATATCAAGGAAAAGAAGAGTGGACCGACGTCATCGGCTTAGTCGGAAAAGGAATTACTTATGATACAGGCGGTTATTCAATTAAACCGAAGGATGGCATTGTCGGCATGAAAACCGATATGGGTGGAGCTGCAGCAGTACTAGGGGCAATGGAGATCATTGGGGAAATTAAGCCAGAGCAAAATGTTGTAGCTGTTATTCCTTCAACAGACAATATGATTAGTGGTGGAGCTTTTAAACCTGATGATGTCATCGTTTCATTAAGTGGAAAAACAATTGAAGTATTAAACACAGATGCAGAAGGTCGTTTAGCTCTTGCAGATGGTATTACATATGCCAAGCATCATGGTGCTGATTATTTAGTTGACATTGCAACTCTCACAGGTGGAGTGATCATAGCATTAGGGACTGAGACAACAGGTGCAATGACAAATAATGAAGAATTGTTTGAACAAGTGCTACAAGCATCACATGAATGTACTGAGCCAATCTGGCGCCTGCCAATTACTGAAAAAGACAAAAAGCGCGTTCGAAATAGCAAGATGGCAGACTTAAATAATTCACCTGGACGAGAAGGTCATGCCATCATGGCAGGAACCTTTATAGGAGAGTTTGCTGAGAGTACGCCATGGGTACATTTAGATATTGCTGGTACAGCTACCACCTCTAAAGATAGTGATCTTGGTCCAGAAGGTGCAACAGGGGTAATGGCAAGAACACTAGCAGCATTTGTAGAGCGGTTTGAAACAGGTAGATAAGTAACAGACAAGGAATCGGCTGGAATGGTCGGTTCTTTGGTTTTTTCTCCAGTAAAATGTTAGTTGCAAGATAAAGTAGTGAAGTTGCAAGAAAAACTTCAGAATTTGCAAGATAAAGTAGTAAAGTTGCAAAAAAAATTAAGAATTTGCAAAATTAAAGACCAAAGTTGCAAAAAAGGGACTTAAATAAAGATAAAAATATTTCTCCCAACTTATTTTATATCCTGAATCTATTAATATAGTGTCACGTCCCTATAATTTAGTCTGCTAATTAGATAAATTCACCATTGACACAAGAAAAAAGGATATGGTAAATTTAATTCTGTTATTTTATTTCTCTACCACATTAGCAAACTAAAGGATTTTTGGGGGTTTTAATTTTGAATGCTGTTGTAATAGCTGTTATTGTGATGCTTATTTTGAGCTTATTAAGAATAAATGTAGTCTTTGCTCTCGTTATTGGAGCTTTTATTGGTGGATTATCCGGTGGTTTGGATGTAGCAACGACAATCCAAACATTTACAGATGGTTTAGGTGCAAATGCAAATGTTGCGCTTAGCTATGCTCTGTTGGGAGCTTTTGCTGTTGCTTTATCAAAAACAGGCCTACCAGATGCAATGGTTTCTGGTGCGATCAAACTAGTAGGTCGTGAAGGTGAGACGAAACGCAAAACTCTTTCAAAAGTACTCATTATCTTTATGATCCTTATTATGGCGATTTTTTCTCAAAATGTAATACCTGTTCATATAGCGTTTATTCCAGTCCTGATCCCACCATTATTGAAAGTGTTGAATGAGCTTCAAGTGGACCGCCGTTTAATTGCGACTGTTTTAACTTTTGGGCTTATTACACCTTACATGTTTTTACCAGTTGGATTTGGAGCGATATTCCATGAGATTATGCAAAAAAACATGGAGGAAAGTGGTTTAATTGTATCTTTAGCGGATATTCCAACAGCCATGGCCATTCCTGCGCTTGGAATGATAGTTGGACTTTTAGTTGCTGTGTTTTTCACTTATCGTAAAAACAGACAATATGAAACACGTGAAGTAGTCGGACAAGAAATGAATAATCCGTACACTAAGAAAACGCTAAGTATTGCAATCATTTCAATCATTTTGTCACTTTCAGTTCAGCTTTATCTTTCACAAAAGCTTGGAGTTGAAGGCATGATATTTGGCGCTCTAGCTGGTTTAATCGTTTTATACATTAGTGGTGTCTTAAAGCGGAAAGAAGCAGATTTCGTTATTACAAATGGTATGAAAATGATGGCGTTTATCGGATTTGTTATGATTACAGCATCTGGATTTGCAAGTGTCTTACAGGAAACAGGTCATGTTGAACGATTAGTAGAGGATGGAGCAAACTTAATTAATGGTAATCAAGCGATCGGTGCATTGCTGATGCTGATCGTCGGCTTACTTGTAACAATGGGGATTGGTTCTTCATTTTCAACGATACCAATCATCACAACAATCTTTGTACCATTATGCCTTGAATTAGGATTTAGTCCTATGGCGACAATTGCGATTGTTGGGACCGCATCTGCTCTGGGTGATGCTGGTTCACCAGCGTCTGACAGTACACTTGGTCCTACATCAGGTTTATCAGCAGATGGGAATCACAATCATATTTGGGATACCTGTGTTCCAACCTTTATCCACTATAATATTCCATTAATTATCTTTGGATGGATTGCAGCAATTATTTTATAAGACTCTTTAGTTGGTGCTTATACTCTTAAAAAAGGTTGCCTAATCATTTGTAAATTATAAAATTCTTCAACTGTCGATAAGCACACGACATCCAGTTCTAACGGTTTTGTACTTAGTTTTGGTGTCTAGCTCCAGCGCCTAGACCCTCCGGGACATAAGCCGATTTAAAATTGAAGGCAAGGAACGCCTTCTATTCTAAATCGGCTTATGCTTGTCGGGGCTGAACGAGGCGCCCTGAGCTTTTGTTCTTACCGATTATGATTAATTCTCTCCAGTAACTCCTCATCATCCCATTCTAGTACGATTTCTACTAATTCAGGATTCTTCTCTATGATTTCTTTCTCAAGTTGTTCTCTTTTGTTTATGTCTAAAAAATATTTTTTGAACACTAATGTTTTCATCGCTTTCACACCCTCTTCATGGACTCTACTAATTTTATTGACAAAACTAGTATTAATTATACATTTAATATGAAAAAATAGTAAAATAGTACGATTGCGAGGAATTTCGACAATCCTTACTCTTGTGTTCATTGTTTAGCTCGATGTATCATTGAATTATCCTATTTTTAGGAGGAGTATGTAGTGACTTGGATAAAAGAACATAAGCTAATTTTTACTAGTATACTTGTTTGTGTAATTTGTTTAGGGTTTTTAGGTGTTATTGTAGTTGATATGATTGATCAGAAAGCGGTATCTTCCTCACCTGTTGCTTCAAAAGAAGATAGCACCTCTAAATCTAAAAACAATCAAAAAAGCGAATCAACAGCATCAGAAACAATTACAGATAACCCTTTTGGTAGTAATAGCTCGTCTTTGGCAGAGGATGATGTGCTAAATTATATGCATGGAATGTCACACCAAAAGGTTGAAGCCGAAGAGAAATGGCTTCATTACGAAATGACAAATGAACGAATTCAATTTTTAATTGGAGTTGTTGAAAGTGATCGTTACGAAAAAAGCGATCTCTATTTAGATATACTTAATCGCTGGGCTGAGGGAGATTTCTCAAAAGCTGACAAAGATCATAATGCGATTTGGAATTTACAAGGTGGCACAATAGGAAAGGCAACAGGAGTATTGTCTACTGAAGAAGAGAAGCAGTATTTAGAAGATCATAAGGGGAGTATCCAGTAAAGAAGACAGCTGATAGCTGTCTTTTTTAAGAGATAAGACTTAATTTAGTTGTCTAACTTCCGCAATTCTCATTAGGCAGCAATTCTTTTGTTTGTTGCTCTTGTGACAGCGAAATAAATTCGTGGGGCAATTAGCGCACCTAAAATGGTGAATGCAGCATCTTTTACGATAAACCATGCCATTACAGCCCAGGCGGTTCCGTATGACATTGGGGCATTTATCCAAACGTTTAATGCTAACCACATATAAGTTGTACCGATAAAGTAGATAAGAATAATTCCAACAAATGAAGCAGTGAAGAATGTGAATTTATTTTTCTCTTTACTTAATTCTAGGATTTTTCCTACAGCATAAGCAGTAAAAATATAAGAAATAATAAAGCCACCAGTACTGCTGAAAATAACACCTATCCCACCATTAAATTGTGCGAATACAGGTGCTCCAGCAATCCCGATTAATGCATAGATGATCATTGATAATGCGCCAAGTCTGCTGCCTAAAAGGAGCCCTGCTAATATACAGAAAAAGGGCTGCATGGACAAAGGAACATTTGCGATTTGAAGAAATGGCGCCCAAGATGTAATATTAGCACCAACTGCCATTAAAGCAGCAAACATTCCAACTAAGGTTAGATCATATGTACTTAACTTTCTTTTCATTATTATCCCCCTTATCAAGACAATTTCCATACTGAAAGAATAATCGAGGACTCAGTATATGTCAACTTTATTTTTATATAAGTTAACAAAAGGTGAAAGGTATGATTACTATGTATTTTGGCAAAAAAAGAAACACCTCTACATCAGATCGGGTACCACCTAATCAAAATGTTACAACAACATTTCCTGTTCTACATAATGGTAATGTACCTTATTATGATGATATTTCGAAATGGAATTTACAAATATATGGTTTAGTCCAACATCCGAAGCTTTACTCACTAGAAGATATTCTGACACTGTTTCCACAGGTGGACCTTTCCAATGATATTCACTGTGTAACAGGTTGGTCAAAGCTAGATGCAAGCTGGCAGGGAATAAGAGTGAGGGACATTGTAAAGGACGTGAAGATACAAGAGAATGCCCATTATGTCATTTTACATGCTGAGGAAGGATGGACAACCAATCTCCCGGTAGAAGATTTTTTAAAAGAAACAAGTCTCCTTGCACACTCCTTTAACAATGAACCGTTAACACCAGAGCATGGTTACCCGCTTCGAGGGGTATTTCCGCATCTTTATTTTTGGAAAAGTGCAAAATGGCTTCGAGGTATTCAGTTTACAGAACACGATCATCCTGGGTTTTGGGAACGGAATGGATATCATATGAAGGGTGATCCGTGGTTGGAACAGAGGTATAGTTTTGATTAACTAAATATAACAGGTGATCCTATATTTAAGAGCACCTGTTAATCCTTCTTACTAAGTTATACTAAAAGTTTATTGAAGTGGGAAGCAATTAATAACTTTAATCATTATCCCTTTCAAGTTTCCTTTTATCAGGAGCTAGTTCCTCTGAAGCTTCTGTTTGATACCGCAAAGTGTTTACTTTAAGAGTAGATTCCTCAGTTCGTAAAATATTTGCTCTCATATATCTATGGAAGAAGCTTTCAAATAGGGCAACACCAATTGCAGTTAACAATGAAGCCATAAACACATTATTAGTATTGGCGGTTATATTTGAGAGAAAAAACCATGTTAAAAGCATAGCTAGTGCAAAATCTGATATTGTTGCGGTTAGATTGCTCGTTCTTGGAAGTAATAGCAAATCACCTAGGATATAAGAAATAACTCCTAATAGAAACGTTAAAGCTAATATATTCCCAAAGGAGTAGTTAAAGCCTATTCCTAGAATGACATATATTAGAACTAAAGAAGCGACTGTCTTAATAGCAAGCGCCTTAATATGTTGCACACAAATCACCCTTCCTTTTGAGAGTTATTATGTGCGTTGGTTTACATGGTTATGCTAAAAAAAGAGTCTGAATCAAAAGCATAAGCACCTCCTATGTTAGAAAATAGGATATGTAACATAGCTTTCAATACAGTCACTTCTTATCAGCCTTTTAAATCAATTGATTTACCTATAGATGGGTGTGGGGCTTCTAACATCTTTAGCATTTCTTGACTATTTTGCTGTGCGGCCTCCATTGTTTTCTTAGCTAAAGCGATGCCAACGCTTTGTCCGAGAGAAGCCTGGTTTAGATTAATTGATAATGCTGCGATATCCAAAGTGTTCACCATCCTAATTCTTCTATCGGATTATGTTAGTTAAAAGTAAAGCAATTAACGAGAAACGTTTCGTTTTAATGAATGTAAATCTTCCTCAGCATTCATGTTGCGTTCATTGATAATTTTAATCGCATCCTGTACTCCCTCATTATAAAAATAAGGTCCGAGCTTTTCTAAACAAAAATCAAGAAATGCTTCTGCTGCAATCTCACCGATTTCCTCATCTCTTTCTTCGTAAAAAAAGCTGATTATTTCTTCTTTTATTCCATCCTTTGTTTCTTTGGGTAATTTAATAAACATATTAGAATCTCCTTTATGTATTCGTAAGTTAAGGCATCTCGTCCCTCTCCAGCAAACAAAAGGAGACAGACTAAAATCTCATCTGTCACATTCAATTCTAATTCATTAACTGTTCATTTTCTAATACATCTTCTAAGTTTTTGTATAAATATCCAAGATCTCTGGCAACTGCTTCATATGTCACTTGTCCAGCGATTACGTTTACGCCAGCTCTTAAAGCCGCATTGTCATTAATTGCACGATATACGCCTTTGTTGGCAATTTGTAGAGCATATGGTACTGTTACGTTTGTGAGAGCAATTGTAGATGTCCGTGGTACTGCCCCGGGCATATTTGCTACAGCATAATGTATTATTCTGTGTTTTTCATATGTTGGGTTGTCATGTGTTGTAATATGATCCACTGTTTCAACAATTCCACCTTGGTCAATGGCAACGTCTACAATGACAGAACCAGGCTTCATTGCCTGCACCATTTCTTCTGTTACTAAGGTTGGTGCTTTGGCACCTGGGATTAGTACTGCGCAAATAAGTAAATCTGCTTCTGCCACAGCTGTTGCAATATTTACTGGGTTTGACATTAATGTTTTGATTTGCGTTCCAAAAATATCATCTAATTGACGAAGACGTTCTGCACTTAAGTCAATAATTGTTACATCTGCACCTAGGCCAATTGCCATTTTTGCAGCATTTGTCCCAACGACACCACCACCAATAATTGTCACTTTTCCTCGGCTGACACCAGGTACACCAGCAAGTAAAATTCCTTTTCCACCCTTTGGCTTTTCAAGGAACTGAGCACCGATTTGAGCAGCCATACGACCTGCAACTTCACTCATTGGTGTTAACAATGGAAGTGTATGATTCACTGTTACTGTTTCATAAGCAATAGCCGTCACAGCTTTATCCTTTAAGCATTTAGCTAGTTCTGGTTCAGCAGCTAAATGCAAGTAAGTAAATAAAATGAGACCTTTTCGAAAGTAGCCGTATTCTGATGGCAGTGGCTCTTTTACTTTCATGACCATTTCAGCATTTGCCCAAACCTTTGCTGGATCCTCAACCAATTCTGCACCTGCTTTGACGTAATCCTCATTTTCAAAGCCGCTTCCTATACCAGCATTTCTTTCAATTAATACACGATGACCACAAGCAACAAGCTGGGTCACGCCACCAGGTGTTAATGCTACACGATTTTCATTGTTTTTAATTTCTGTAGGAACCCCAATAATCATAAAAACTCATCCCCCTAGAAGCATTTTGTTGCATGAATAGTACTTTGATAAGCGCTTAGACATCCAGCTTTAGCGCTTTTGTTCTTGTTTAGAAAGTAAAAGTTTTTGTACTTAGTTTTGGTGTCTAGCTCCAGCGCCTAGCCCCTCGAGATCATAAGCCACAAATGAATCGAAGACAAAGAACGTCTTCTATTCATTTGCGTCTTATGCTTGTCGGGGCTGATCAAGGCGCTTGCGCTTTTCTTATATAAAACAAGTATATTGAAAATGCTTCTAAACATCTTTGTTTAAAAAAGAGAAAGATTTTTCTTCCTTTTGTGAAATTTCACAAAGACATGCGATCAAGCTTTATATCTAAGTAGATTGTCATTTTTTGATTTAAGCTTTTGAGGTTCAGCTCAGATATTTCAGTTATTCTTTTTAAGCGGTAATTTAGTGTGTTCACATGAATATTTAAAGCTTTTGATGCATCATGAACATGGCTGTCATTGTCTAAAAATATTTCAAGTGTTTGGACTAAATTTGTCTTGTGATGCTTATCATATTCGATTAATTTTTGTAAGGAATAGTTCATTAATCCTTGTTGTTTTCGTTGTTCATATAAAATGTCTAAATATTGATAAATACCCATCTCTGAAAAACTATGTAATTCATGTGTTTCGCTCGGAAACCGATTTTTAATTGTTAGTACAGCTAATGCTTCCTTATAGCTTTTTTCAATAAAAAGAGGTTGTGTAGATATCCCGCCGATACTTGCAGTTACATTTGTAAAGGTAAAACGTTCGTTTAGCTGACGAATCGTAAACAGAGTGAACAGTCTTATATCTGTGAGAGGTGCATCACTTTTTGCTGATAACAGGATAATTAGTTCATCAAAATCAACAGTATATAGAACGATATTTACTTGCTGTGTTGTTTGTAATAAATAGGAAAGCTTTCTTTCTGCTGCTTCATTTAACTTATGAGGGAATTTAAACACTACGATAGAAAAAGGAATAGGCAGATGTAAGTTCAATTCTTGAAAACCTTCATTAATTTCAACTTCAGTGGAAATATGGCCTGTCAATAGCTTCCAAAAAAACTCCTGATTTCGTTCCGCCTTTTTTGTCTTACGTATTTGCAAATTCAACAGTTTATTTTTCACTGCTTGGGCAGCTTTTTTTAAGAGCATGAGTTCTTCCTCTTTAAGGTGTTTATTTATTTCTAATGCCCAAATAAATCCTAGTACTTCATCATTTTTCCAAATTGAAATGGCAATCCGATTTCCTAAACCAACTTCATCAATCTGACTTACCCTTATTGGCTCATCTGTGCTTAATAATTTTGGGATCGTACCATCCTTCCATAAGCTATTAATGACTTTTTCAGGAACGCGTCTTCTGATAATCGTCGAAATTCTAGCTGGATCTGTACTTTCATCATGCGTACTATAAGCTAGTAACCTATGATTAATATCTTCAATTGTAATTGGACATTGCAATACTTCACTTATTCGATCAGCAACATCTTCTAATCTTTCAAAATGATAATATTTAAATGGATCATTTGAAAATTCACTCATTATATCCCTACTTTTTTAATAATACGTGAGAAGTGGATTATGTCCGAGAACACTAGGTGTAATTAATGTTCTCTTATCATTATATTTTATCGTTTCTAATTCTTGCTTTTCAATATAGGCTATGATAAAAATGACAATTGAATATAGCTTGAACGGAACAAGTGAAAAAGGAGAGGAATAATAATGGACTATTATATTATAACTGGTGGATCTCGAGGTTTAGGAGAGGCGATTATAACAGAATTGCTTGATAAGGATAAAACGATCTTTTATTTATCAAGAACAAATAATTTAACTCTTGAAGGGTTTGCTAGAGGCAAACATGCTTCGATTTATTATGAAGAATGTGATCTTTCTGAAGTAAGTCAATTAAAAGCAAAAATAAAAAGTATTTTTTCAAAAATAGATCTTTTAAAGGCTAAGAAAATTACTTTGATCAATAACGCAGGAATCGTAGATCCAATAAAAAATGTAGGTGATGCGATTGAAGAGGAACTTAGCCTAAATGTAAAGCTTAATTTGCTTGCTCCAATGATCATGAGCGAATATTTTATTAATGAAACGAAGGAATTTGCCGGTGAAGCTGTCATTGTAAATATAACATCTGGTGCTGCAAATCGACCTATTGCCGGGTGGAGTGCATATTGTAGTACGAAAGCAGGCTTAAACATGTTTACAAATACAATAGGTTTAGAACAAGGTGAGCGTGAGAATAAAGTGATGGCGATAGCATTTTCCCCTGGCATTATGGATACAGAAATGCAAGGGGTGATACGCGCTGCTGAAAAGAAAGATTTTTCCTCCATTGATCAGTTTAGAGAGTATCATCAAAAAGGAATGTTACGAGCACCAAGTTTTGTTGCTAATATTCTCGTAAAGCTTTTATCAAGTTCTTTAGAAAATGGTCGAGTATATGATATAAAGGAGTTTGTTTAGTCTTTTTGTAAAGGAAATAAAGTTGTCTTTTAAATACAAAATTTAATAAAATTTATAAAAAATTGTAAAAAAGATTCGCAAAAATTGTCAACTGATGCAATAATATATATGAAGGAAATGGGCAAGGAACACTAAATTATTATTATTACCATTGTATTTTAATTTAAACAATTTAGTTGACGGAACATGCCATTTTCCCTTGTATATAGTAAATAGTTTAGAGGTGGCTGAATATTAACAGAATAAAACAAAAAAAGTTTGCAGTCATCATCTCCGTGACAATTTTGATCATCACTTTACTATCTTCATTAAACTTGTATGCTACTTATTTTAATACACGTAAGACGATTGAATTAACGATCGCAAATCAAGGAATATCAACAGCTCAAGCTGTATTGAATCATTTCGATATAAATACATATGAAGCATATTTACAAGACCAAGATTCAACTGCTAAGCTTCGTAAGCTTGAAGATGAGCTTGGTAAAGCAATAAGGGATACAGGTGCAACATTTGCTTATATTCTTAAGGCTGATGAAAAAAATCAACCAAGGATAATTGTAGATGGATTTCCAACAGATGATTCGGTAACCATTAGTGGAGATTGCTGCATTCTTACTAATGAAATTAAGAGTGAATATAAAGAAAATCAACCATTCTTTACAAGGATTGAGGATGATTCAGTTGGAACATACGTGTCATCTGGTGTGCCTATTGTAGGTAATAAAGGGGAAAGCATCGGATCACTTGTAATAAATGAAAGTGTTGCAACCGTGGATAAAATAACAGATGAAGTATTAAAAAACAGCTTTCCGTTTTTTATCTTCAGCGGGTTGTTTGTTCTTTTTTCATTTAGTATTTTTGTGATTTTTCAAGTATGGTTACGTAGGGAAGTTACAACACAAGTTGGAGATACAGAAGAAACCTATCAAGGTGAATTTCAATCAATGCTACAGACAATGAGATCGATTCGCCATGATTTTATCAATCATATTCAAGTCATTCAAGGATTATTAAAGCTTAAACGAGAAGACCGTGCATATGAGTATGTGAAATCTTTAACTAGTGAAGTAGAATCAATGGAACTACCACTGAAAATAACTAATCCAGTTCTTTATATTTTGTTACAATCTAAGTGGGTACGAGCTCAAAATGATAAGGTGGATATGCATTTACTAATAGATGACCATACTTTTCAAAAAATAAAATCAATCGATTTAATTAAAATTTTATCGAATCTTATCGATAATGCTTTTGATGCAACATTACTGCTACCAGAATCAGAGCGGTTTATTAGCATTGAAGCAAAATCCGTTTCTACTATGTACTTGTTTAAAGTTGAAAACATAGGACCAAAGATTCCGAAAGAAATAGTAGACAAAATTTTCAAAGCCGGTTTCTCAACAAAGGAAGAAAGACGTGGGGTTCCAAGAGGTGACGGACTGAGTATTGTCAAACAAGTAGTAGACAGATATGGAGGAGCAATTAATGTTCATTCCAATAAAAATACCACAACCTTTAGTGTGAAAATACCGGTTAAATCTTGATGGAAGCTACCATATGGTAGCTTCCTTTTTCGTAACCTAAGTTAGTCTAATAGCATAATAATCCTTTCTATTTAATAAAATTGTTCCAATCTTTCCTTTTTCACATATATATATAATAAGATACTTTTATTAAATAAATAAATTTGTAAGAAAAACTAACCTTTTGGTTGAAGAGGTTATCAAAATATGTTACATTATTCTGAATATTTAAAACAAAGGAGGATTACCATGCGACGAGTGATGATCATGGATGTATTTAACCATCCAATTGCACAAAAGTATTTAAATCGTTCAGGTGTTTTACATGCGATTAGAGTTGCCGGATATGCTGTGCAGCTCGCCATTAAGCATGATGTAAATCCGGACATAGCAGCTAAGGCAGGTTTGCTTCATGATATAGGCCATTACGAATGGTATACAAATGGGGAATGGGATTATGAGGAATATGTGAAAAATGATATTCATGCGATTAAGGGCGCTGAGCGTGCGCATAAACTGCTAATTCGCCTTGGTGAGGATCGCCAATATGCAAAGGAAATTGCGTTAGCTATATTGCTTCATACAGATTCATATTTACCAGAAAACTCGATGAAGAAAACCTCGCTTCAACAAATCGTCCGTATGGCTGACGAAATGGATGAAGAGCCTCTAGGTAAACACCATTATCGCAAAATTAGCCGAGAAGATGCGATCAAGAAAATTGAGAGGCTGGATCAAGAAATTGAACGCCTTATAACTGAATATCGTAAAACAGTCTAAGCAATAAAGGAAATGAACCCCCCTAAGCCAAATCACCACTATTAGTATTAATTTATAGGACACCTGAGTTTACTTCAAGCTCAACACGATAATGTAGGAGAAACTAACAATATAAATAAGCCCGTCTATGAACGTGTTTAGCTAGACATAAGAATTGGTTTAAGCGGGTTTATGTCCCTTCCCTTTATACATAAATCGTATTTATATATAACCTTATACATCTAAGAAGAAACAGGCTATTTTACATTGAAGTAGCCTGTTTTTCCTATTTCGTAATATAGATTTACAATAAAACAATATTGGAACATTTTATGTCTAAACTAATAATGGACGAGGAATTTCAAACTGTAACGTTTGACTGTACAGCTTTTAAAAGCTAAGATTATAACGAAACAGCTGTATTTTTTATTAAAAGGAAAAAGTATTTGTTATTTAAGTCTCTTTTCTAAGAGATTGTTGCTTTTAAAACGAAAACTGTTTATGTTTGATTGGAGCGAAAATCAACCACGCTGCACTACTTGGTAAATAGCAACAAAGTATGGCGAGTCAGCCTAATTAAAAGTATATAAATAAATGAATAAGCGAAAGGAGTTTGGTTTTATGGGGATTATTTTTTATTTCATCCTAATAATGGTGGGTCCGATATTAATTCAAGTATACTTAAAAAAGACATATTCTAAATATCTGAAAAGAGGAGCTTCATCTGGTTTAACAGGTGCTCAGGCAGCCCGCAAGATTTTAGATGAAAATGGTCTTTACAATGTTAAGGTCGAGGAAGTGCGAGGAAGATTATCGGATCACTATGATCCAAGATCGAAAGTCGTTAGGCTATCAAGTGATAACTATCATGGTACTTCAATTGCCTCGATTTCTGTAGCGATTCATGAGGTTGGTCACTCTTTACAACATTCTCAAAATTATGCACCATTAAATATTAGACATGCTTTAGTACCAGTAGCCAATATTGGCTCTAACTTTTCGTTCATTTTAATTTTTATCGGTATCATTCTTTCATCAGCAAACTTATTGCTACTTGGAATCATAGCAATGGCTGCTGCAGTCCTGTTTCAGGTTGTTACACTTCCAGTTGAATTCAATGCTAGCTCAAGAGCATTAAATGCAATGGTTGGTTCTGGCTTAATCAGAAATGATGAAGAAGGTGGAGCTAGAAAAGTTTTAAATGCAGCAGCATTAACCTATGTCGCAGCGACTGTTGTAGCAGTAGCAGAGCTACTACGTTTTGTGTTAATGTTTTTTGGAATGCAAAGTGATGAGGATTAATTAAATTAGTTGAATAACTTTATGTTTATAGAACACAAAAAAACGCAAGGAATCAATTCCTTGCGTTTTTTTCATTATAGATAAAGTAATTATCTTTAGAAGATAGAACATATTGGAAAACTGTAGTTAAATATTGTACATTTGTAATAGATAATAAGTATTTTTCTACTATTTGAAACCATTTCTACTAACCATCCGTATACATAGCAAAGGTGAGGAAAACCATTATTAGCTCTTTAAAGCCTATATATGAGTAATTCTGTCTATACTAGATAAAAGAGATATAGAAAAAGAGGTTGTTACGAAACAGGAGGAAGAACTGTGTTTAAAACGAAGACCCATTTTTGGACATTACAGATTTTATTGTTGTTATTAATTGTTTATGTCGGTACAAAGGTTTCCTTTTTATTTGAGCCAATCATTGTATTTGCTTCAACTTTATTTTTTCCGATTCTTATTGCGGGAATTTTATTTTTTATTTTCGCTCCTTTAGTAAAGCTACTTGAAAAAGGCAAGGTACCAAGAACATTAGCTATTTTAATACCATATCTTGTGTTTATCGGTGTTATTTGGGCACTTATTGCCTTTATCGGGCCGATTTTATCTGAACAGCTAACAGACTTAATTACAAATTTTCCAAGATATGTTGATGAATTTAGTGAATTCATCTTAAATATGTCGCAAACATCGTGGTTTAAATGGGTAATGGAACAGCAATATGTATCATTTGAACAAATAGAAGAAACATTAACTGGTTATGCAACTAGCTTGCCTGAAAACATTACCTCAAGCTTTTCAACAGTTTTAGGCGTAGTGACAAATATTACATTAACGATTATTACAGTGCCGTTTATTTTATTCTATATGTTAAAGGACGGACACAAGCTACCTTCAACAGCAGTGAATTTTGTACCTACTTCATATCGTAATGAAGCGTTAAAGATATTTCAAGATTTGTATGAAACACTTGCTGCATATATACAAGGCCAGTTAATTGTGTCACTAGCAGTAGGGGTAGGCTGTTTCATAGGTTATACAATAATCGGACTGGATTATGCATTAGTTCTTGGACTAGTCGTAGCGGTTGCGAATATCATTCCTTATTTAGGACCGTTTATCGGTGCTGCACCTGCAGTGATTATTGCTTTACTTGATTCACCCACAAAGGCGTTACTAGCTGCAATTGTTGTTACAGTAGTTCAACAAATTGATGGGAATTTCTTGTCCCCACTAATCATCGGAAAACGATTAAATACACACCCTTTAACGATCATTTTACTATTAATTGGGGCAGGTAGTTTTGGTGGGGTCCTGGGCATGATCTTGGCTGTACCAACATATGCAGTTTTAAAAGCGGTGACTTTAAATATTGTAAGGCTTATTAAATTAAGGAAGAAATATAAAGCCGAGCTTAAGATAGAAAAAGTTAATATCTAGGCAGAACTCTTCCTCCTTTTAACCATATAATAGCAATATGTTCCTTTTAACATTCAATGATGATAGTTAGTTTGGACATTACTTTGGTAACTAATGAAAAAGGAGGAGGAATATGCCTGCGTTTGTCGGACCAGTTAAATTAAATTCGATTGGAGATAGTGCAATCTTTAAAGTGGGGGATACATTTAGTTTATCACCAAAAAGTGCAAATAAAACATCGGTTGGTTCAGGTGCAGCCAACACAGGTGATTTTATCGAATCACATAACTTATTTAATATTACGAATTTTAGTGATCTAGATCTATTTGATCAATCAATGACTATAAATAAATAACTAACTAATAGTTTAAGACTGATAATAGGTAAAAGTAGGATTCTAATAAAGATTCCTAGTTGTCCCTAAAATCAGTTTTTTCGCTTATTAAGAAACGAATCACTGAAAAAAAACAACACTTCTACTTAAAAGCAGTTAGAACAGAGAGGAAGAGATTAAATGAAAATAAGAAAAGCAAATGTACATAATGGTAAAAATCTTATAACAAATGTATATATATATGAAAATAAAAAGCTGGAATTTAGTATGATCGCAATACCTGAAGTAGAGTGGTCTACTACAGTTCAATATGTGGAAGAACGAGATGTTCTTAAAGCCCGACTTTTAGATTCGTTGTCAAAAAGAGTGGCGCATGAAACTGCGGAAGAATTGGCAGACAAAATGATTCATTGGGTTGGAGAAATGTAAAAGTAGTTTAATTCAATTTAATCCTCATAAAGAGGCTCTAAATTAGTGAGCCTCTTTATTTATCTCTAAAAAATCTTCAACCAGATTCATATACTCATGTCTTGGATAGCCATTGTATAAATTTGACGTTAGTTTAACAGGGTCACCAAAGAAGTAACGTTCGTACTGAGTTTGGCGGGTTCCAAATGCACTCATTGTTAAATCCCAAGCAAGCCTAAAAATTTTCGTCTTTGTGTCTGCATTACAGGCAGCTCCTTGACAATATTTCTCTATATCTTTGACTAAGGGAGAATGAAAATCTTCCTCTGTCGGTATGGCGACTAATCCACCTGCACCAATTAGTTGTAAAATTTCAATCATGCGCGGATAGAGCTTTGAAAACATTGTTACTGCTATATATAAGGAATTGGTATTCGGCACCATTGTCCCCCATTCATCTTCATTAGCATGCAGTTCAGCTCGATCTAACAACGCTTTCATCGTTTCTAATCCAATGATGATTTCACTTATTTTTCCTTGAATATGTTGGTATTCTGATAGATTTAAAGTTGTCACCATCCTCTGCGCCAGACCAAGAATGAACTCTGTTTTTGTTATTTGTCTGATAATAACTTGATGTAGTGTAAGTGGTGTAAAACTACTTCTTAAAAAAAGCTGATGTGCAATATCTTGACGATGATAAAAGAACACACGGTCCCAAGGAACCAAAACATTATCAAAAATAATCATTGTATCCATCTCATGAAAACGAGATGAGAGTGGATAATTAAAAAAAGAAGACCCTTGATAATAGGATTCACGACAAATAAACTTAAGGCCATCAGTATCCGTAGGAATTGAAAAGGAAAAGGCATATTCATTATCTGTAACCTTTGAACTAGATGGCAAGACTAGTACTTCATCAGTTATTCCACCTTGAGTTGCCAAAAGTCTTGCTCCTTTTATAACAATTCCATTTGAATTTTTCTCAACAATTTTGGTTGCAATTGGTTGAGTAGACAACTCGGTATAGTCTGAAGAACGATCGACTTGAGGATTAATAAAGCTATGGGTAAAAGATAGATCATGATCTCGTGCTGTTTCATAAAGGTTTGTAAGATTTTTACTAAATTCTTCATCTTGGTCATCTAGAATACTCGCTGAAGCAGCCAAAGTCATTAAAACAGTATTCAAATAGTCGGGGGTTCGCCCCATCATTCCTGCAGTTTTTGTCGCCCAGATATTTATCATATGTCTACGAGCTTCTAGGTCTTCCTTTGATTTAGGTTGTAGGAAGGAAATACCTACCCGTTCATTAGTTCTAGGGGAACTATACGTCATTTTCTCGATAAAATCTGGATGAACTTGTGTATCGTAAAGTGATGCCTTTGTTAACATAGCCCCTTTATACGCTGGATGCTCTGATAATTTCCCTTGTATTTGTTTACCTTTCATCCACACATTTGGCTTTAATTGATCCATACGATCTAGGTATTCTTTTCCACTAATGGCAGGCACTCTCTTCACTCCTAACCAACTAATTTGTAACACTATATGCGCTTTAAGCAGATAAGGTGAAATTTCATATGAAGAAGGAAAGTGCATTCATGAAAACTATGTAAGAAATTGATGAACGTTTTTCAAAGGAATTAAGCTTCTTAATAATGAATAAAGATAATAGGGAAAAGAAATAAATAATTGTAAACGCTTTCTAAACGTTTAAATACCTGCACCTAGGAAAAAATAAAGGTTAAGATCTAATTTTGAGAGGTGTGAGTTGTATGCACGAAGAAAACTTTTTTAAAGGAATGATTTGGGCAACATTATTAAGTGTACCATTATGGTTATCTTTTTTTGGTTGGATGAAACTAACAATTAATTTAATAAAACATTTGTAAAGATATTAGAATGTATCACATCTTCGTTTATAGATCTAAATACCTATAGTATACACACAACTTCCGTCTTGTATAAATCACTTTTTCCTCATATATTGGAAAAAAATAGTTAATTACTCATGCGATTTCTGTTAAAATAAAGAAAACAGAAATTGGATAAGGGATACACTTTTACCTTCACTTATTTTACTTTTCACATTATATTTAAGCACTTACATCAGTTTCTTGCATTAACATCTTTGCCCAATCAATAGCATGCAAGTAATTCTATTTAAAGTGGGGGGCTAGTTAAACCTTAAGGTTAACTAGCACTTTTTTCTTTTTCATGGTTTGTTTCTTTTCCACGCTTTATTTTTAGATATCCAATACTGATTAATACAGCAACGACAATAAACTCAAATGCATACTGTACCCACACATCAGCAAAAATATTTTTCACTAAGGGTTCTTTCGCAATCATTTTCGTTGCTGTCCAAGCCACTACTGCTGCACCAATTAAGATAATGATTGGGTATTTCTCCATAAATTTCAGAATGACTGTACTTCCCCAAACAACGATTGGAATGGAAATAAGTAAGCCTAAAATAACCAATAAAAAGCTACCGTGTGCAGCACCAGCTACTGCTAAAACATTGTCAAGGCCCATCGCAGCATCAGCTATGATGATTGTTCGTATAGCTGCCCAGAAACTATATCCAGATTTAACCTCATGTGTTTCTTCTTCGGTCATTAATTTATACGCAATCCATAATAATATAATCCCTCCAATAAGAAGCAGTCCAGGGATTTTTAATAAATAAACTACTATCATAGTTGCGAGTGCTCTAATGACAATAGCCCCTACCGTCCCTAAAAGAATGACTTTCTTTTGCTGATCTTTAGGAAGATTTCTGGCGGCCATCCCAATGACAATTGCATTGTCACCAGCTAGAACTAAGTCAATGACAACGATTGACAGAAGTGCAGTAAAAAAATCCATCGAAAATAGATCCATGTTTTTCACCCCACTTGTACTATTTTTAATCGAATGATGAAAAATATCCAAGTAAAGATTTAACACAAAGTTATGGTTTATGAATATGGTTTTTGTGCACAATAAAAGGAAATAAAAGTACAGGTTTATTATTTTGAGAAATTTTAAAAATTCTAAAGATAAAAAAGGAAATAAACCCCTTCTGTCGAAAGTAGTAATGTACTCAACATACTACTCAATTGTTCTTTTTTATGTAAAAGAGCAATAAAAGGAGGTCTTTATCTCTATGGGAGGGCAACCAACGTTTTTTGTGTTGGATGATAAGATGGTTGCGGTTTTTTCGGTTATAAAAGACAATTGCAAAGTAAAGATGGAATGCTTGTTTTCAAAAACTGGAATTGAAGACTACACCTTAGAGTATCAGGGACCAAATGAAAGAAAAGCGGAATTAATTGAATTAGCAATTCTAAGAGCGCAGAATATATTTGAACATAATATTTTAACTGTATAATAAGGTAAATGGTTGACTTACTTGCTTTCCAATTGAAAGCTAATGTAGTCAACCATTTGTTTTTTTTACATAAATTTGCGTATATACCCCACTTTATTCCTAAAAGTAATCGTATAATCTAAAGGGAAATTAAAGTAGAAAACAGTAAGACATATAAATACAAAGTAAATCAGGTATAAAGATGTATTTAAAATATATATTTTGGACTATTGCGTTTATGTTGCGGTATCGCGCATTTGAGTATTACGTATTATTTTCGGTGAAAATAATACTCATTTAGATTAGAATTTTAAGTAGAGAAAGCAAATGATTTTGTGTATGTACGTTGGCCATGCGCATTCGCTTACCAACATATAAGGAGCGTGAAACGATGGATCAGCAAAAAATTGAAGAAATGACGAAATTGTTACTAAAATTGGAACAAGAGATAAAGGAAACAAAGGAATCACTACACAGTATAAATAAAAGTATAGATAAGTATGATAAATATGCATTTTTAAACGTCTCTTAATTAAGTAATCCATTAAAAACTTGGCAGTGTGCCAAGTTTTTTTTGTGTTATATATTGACATTTATTAAATAAATAGGTAAAAATGGAATGAGGTAGGAGGTATTTTATACTATTTTTACTACTCAAAATCCCAGATGTATAGTAAGATAAAGCCAGAGGGGGGATTGTGATAGAAGAAGTAGTCATTCAATCTTTGAAAAAGCAAATGATGCAGACAATTGCCATACAAACCAAGAATACAGAGCTACAAAAATTATTACTGTCCTTAGTAAATGGGAAAAAAATTTTGAATTTTGGTCAATTAGCCATTGTTCATCATGAAGCATTTAGTGGAAAAGACCTAGAAATTCTTCAACTTGCAGCAGCAATCGAACTTCTAATTTTATCATTTGACATATTTGATGATCTTGAAGACTTAGATAATGTGAAGGAGCCTTGGATGCAAATAGATCCTTCTATTGCTTTAAACGCTGCAACAACGCTTTACACAATAAGTCAACAAGCTGTTTTAACACTATCCTCTCCGTTTAAACATCAAATTCTACATGCTTTTTTTAAATACTCCATTCAAGCAATGGAGGGTCAACACGATGATTTGCAAAACTTGATAAGCACAGAAGATGAATGTTTAAATGTGATGAAGCGTAAATCTGGCTCTCTTATTGCATTAGCATCAGTAAGTGGTATGCTGCTAGCCAATGCGGATTTTCCCGAAGTTGAAGAATATTCGTATCAAATTGGCATTGCCGCACAGTCTGATAACGATTTCAGAGATTTATTCAATCCCCTGAAAAATGATATATCAACACAAAAAAGATCACTAGCAATGATCTATTTACAAAAAGGCTATAATGAACATGCCCTTGATGTGTTGCGTTTTTTTGCAAGTGGTAAGGATTTTAATGAGGAATTTGGCAATATTGTAAACTATAAGCAAAAACTTATAGATTCTGGAGTTGCTCAATACTTAAATGTTATTAAGCAAATTGCCATAAATCGTGCAACAAGAATAATAGAAGAATTAAAAATAGATTCATATCATATTGAGAATATAAAATCTCATTTGATCATAAATAAGAAAACCAACTAATAAGGAGAGCTAATCATGCAAGAAATCGTAAACTTTTTAATTGAAAATCCAGACGTATTAGAGAAGGTTGTAAATGGACAAGCTAGTTTATTAGGTGTGGATTTGGATGATGTTTTAGGAGTTATTGAGGGTATTCTTGAAACTGGGAAGTTATTGAATGCTTATTGGATTTAATAATTTTTGAAAGGTGTTATTAATGCGTATTAACTTCAATAGGACTTACCAAGTAATTGTCATATTAAGCATTGTCATATCATTATATATTACATTTTTAAATATAAAGTACCCATATGTAGGAGCTCTATTAGAAGTAAGTCAAAATTCTCAGATAAAAGTAACAAACATAGAACCAAAATCTTGGTCTGATGAGGTAGGTCTAAAAATTGGTGATGTTCTTATTGAGGTTAACGGTGACGTTCCGCTTGAACATAAGCCTATAAAAGATCGTGGTGTTCTAGAACAAGTTGAATCATTTAAAATAAGTAGAGATGGCATTATTAAAGAATATAAAGTTTATACTTCATTATTAAGTACACAAAGCTTATTTATTATAATAATCCCTTTTACTGTACTTACTTTGTGTTTGTTTTGTAGTTTTTTTATCTATAAATCAAATAAAAGGGTTAATCTTAAATCTGCTAATTTGTTAAATTTATTTCTTTTAATAATAGCTATGGCTTATATTAGTGCTACTGGTTCTTCAAGAGGAGACGATATAAGTAGGTATATTAATTTATGTTTGTTTATCTTAGTTCCAGTAAGTTATCTTCATTTCTTATATCAATACTTTGATGAACTTGGTAAAAAGTTATTTAACTTTAGCTTTATTAAATTTGGTTATTTACTTGTAATTGTTAATTTATTTGTAGAAATAACTCAAAAAATATTGTTGTTTAACTTTCAAATTAATAAAATAATAAACTTGAGTTCATTCTTTATAATGCTGGTATTAACTTTTGTCTTGAAATTTACAGGACTAAAAAATATTAGATATTCAGAACAAGCATATATAGTTAAGATTCTAATAGTGACGAATGTTCTAGCATTTACACCTTTTTTACTATTTTATGTTTTACCTTATGTAATATTTCAAAAATATGTATTTTCACCGACATTTTTAGCTGCATTTTTATTATTGATACCATTTTCCTTAGTTTACCAATTTTTAGCTACTAAAATATACGATATTGAATTTTTATTAGGAAGACTCCGGTATTACTCATTATTAGCAATAATTCCTTCCTTAGTAATTGTCGGACTTATGCTGAATTTAAAAGAAAGTAACCCTGACTTTTATCAGATTAAACTCTCGATAGTTGTTTACTTATCTTTTATACTTGTATTTTACGTAAAAGAAATCTTTGACTTCCGTTTTCGCCTTAAAAGATTCTCTGAAAAATATAATTATCAAGATAGTATCTTTAAATACACACAAAGTATTCGGAAGGCTAGTAATTTAGATCAGGTTGTTTCTGAACTAAAACAGGTGATTGTTGATGTTTTACTAGTTAGTAAGGCATTTTTTATTGAAATCGATAAACAAAAGAATATTACCTCAGTTGATCCACATGCAAAAGAATCTGACTATGGTCCATATGTTTCTGAAATCAAAGCCGTATCGAATGAAATTGGGAAAATAATTGAAGTAAATAAAGGTTTTGTGATAAATATTGGTGAAACAGATGACAGAAGTTATGTTTTGTTATGTACATCTATCTTAAATACACCAATTTTAACTCGAGATGAAATCTCTTGGCTAAAAACTCTATCGTTCTACACAAATGTTTCCTTAGAAAACTTCTTGAAAATAGATGAGTTAATGCAGCATCTTCAAAAGGTTGAAACAGAGGGGCAAAACCCAGCATGGCTTACAAAACTGTTGTTTTCGATAGAAGAAAAGCAACGTTCAAACCTTGCGAAGGATTTGCATGATTCAGTTCTGCAGGACTTAGTTTCTTTAAAAAGACAGTGTGAACTTGCATTATCTGAAGTAGATGTTGAATCAACTGATTTAATAAATAAACTTCATGATATGAATACCAACATGACAAAAATTATCAAAACAACACGGGAAACTTGTCAAGAGTTGCGCCCGCAATTGTTATATGATTTAGGGTTAGTTAAGGCTCTAAACAAGCTTGTTATGCAATACGAGGAGATTGTTGATTTTGATATACGGTTAAATACAGGCAACTTTACATTGAACCTTGATATTGATACTCAGCTAAATCTTTATCGCATTGTTCAAGAATTATTAACTAATGCAAATAAACACTCAAAAGCATCACATGTATTGATTATTCTTGTATGTATAAAGGAAAAAATTGTACTTCATTATGAAGACAATGGATTAGGCTTTGAGTATAATCATATGTATGATAAAACTGAAAGTATGGGGTTATCCGGAATAAGTGAGCGTGTGAAAGCTTTAAAGGGCTCAATCAATATCGAAACTTCAAAAGGCAATGGATTGAAAATAGATGTTGAGATATAGTGAATGGGACTTGGCAATTGCCAAGTCTTTTTAGCCCATTATTAATGGGCATTTAAACCCAACTATTGACCATTAATCTATTGAAGATCTTTAAGGACTTTTTAAAGGGTGAAGAAAATGAAGGAAAAGGTTAATATTTTAGTCATCGATGATCATCCGGCAGTAAGAGAAGGTACAAAAGCTATTCTTGAAGCAGAACCAGGGGTTCAAGTAACTTGTTTAAATCCTCCTTATACGGAGGAAGCTTTTGAAAAAATTGATTTTACCCCATTTGATGCTATTCTTATGGATTTAAACCTGGGGGAAATAAATGGGATACAGCTTTCAAAAACAATCTTAAATATGGAACATTCATGTAAAGTTATTCTTTACACTGGATATGATGTGGCGGATTATTTCGAGGAGGCCATTGCTATTGGCATCCATGGTGCGATTAGTAAGACTGAGTCTAAGGAAAGACTGTTATCATTTATACGCCATTCAATAAACGGTGATATTATTGTACCATACCAATATTTCAAGAAGATGCTTTTTCATAAACAATCAAAGGTTGTGGAGACACATTCAATTAATAATGTTTTTAATGACCGTGAAAAGGCGATTTTACAAGAAGTTGAAAAAGGTTTAACCAATCAGGAAATTGCTGACAATCTTCACTTAAGTAAAAGATCAATTGAATATAGCCTGACGTCAATTTTTAATAAATTAAATGTAAGTACACGTACTGAGGCAGTTTTAATTGCAAAGGCAGAAGGAATTATTGAATAACAAGCTTAGAAGTTGATACTATGACGACTTCTTATAATATGTTGGAAGGAAACCACTTGAATTCTCAGGTGGTTTTTTCTTTTGCGAAAATAAAATAGAAATTACGATTAGTATTTAAAACGTATATTAATGCCTAATTTTACGTTCTTTTCTTAGATTAGTTAGTAAATTAACAGTGAAAATTAAATAATAATACAAATTGATAATTGTTATTGGAACTATAATAGTGTATGATGCATAGTATAAAATATAGTGTATGACGCATAGTATGAAACAGAAGAGGTGGATGAATGAGTAATTTACTAAATACACTAACGACGGAGTTGCGAAGAGGGACATTGACATTAGCTGTCTTAAGTCAGTTGCGTACACCACAATATGGATATTCGCTTGTCCAATTATTAGAGAAATGTGGAATTTCGATTGAACAGAGCACGTTGTATCCTTTGCTACGCCGCTTGGAAAAACAGGAGTTAGTAACAAGTAGTTGGGATACAACTGAAAGCAGGCCGCGTCGATATTATGTGTTAAGCGAATATGGTATTGAAATTTTTCAGCAATTGAAGAAAGAATGGGAAAAAACGTCCAAAGAGCTTTCCATTTTATTAAAAGGAGAGGAAAATAATGAATCTGATTGAGCTTTATATTCATGAAGTAACTCGGAGGCTCCCAGAAAAAGGTCGTGAGGACATTGCACTTGAGCTTCATTCAACAATTGAGGATATGCTGCCAGATAATTTTACGGAACAAGATGTTAAGTCTGCCCTTTCAAAACTTGGAAATCCTGCCATACTTGCAAGTGGTTACCGGGATCGACCGATGCATCTAATTGGACCGCGTTATTATGATATATATATAAGTTTATTGAAAATGATTTTGCCAATTGCTTTAGCAATTTCGTTTATATCGTTAATAGCTGATAATATAGTCTCATATTCTAGTGATAATGCGGTATTAAATGTTATTCTCTCCATAATCGGAGAAGGAATTTGGAGAATTTTGAGTACAGCTATTCAGGTCTTTTTCTGGCTCACATTGCTATTTTCAATTTTAGAAAGAACAGATCATGCAAAAAAACAAATTCCATTAACATCTAGTTTTAAAGAATGGTCACCAGAAGACTTGAAGAATATTTCATATGTCCCTATGGAAAAGGCTATTTCGAAGTTTGAAGTTTTTGGCGGCTTACTTTGGACAGCAACCTGGGCAACTATTTATTTTAACGCAGCTAATCTCATTGGTGTGTATGAAAAAGGTCAAGAAGGTCTAGAGTTTATAACTCCAACATTTAATCAAGCGATATTGCATTCTTATTGGCCACTAGTGGTACTTGTTATTGGATTGGAACTTGGTTCAAGCATTTATAAATGGATAACAGGACAATGGACAAAAAAAGTAGCATTTCTTAACACCGTCTTCCATTTCGTATCTTCAGTTGTATTTATTACCATCTTTAGCAATCCCGATTTATTTAAAGTATCATTCATTGTTTATATGAACGACCTATTTACTACTACAAATGAAGTGAAAGAATGGATTTTTTGGGTAGCTGTTTTTACATTCGTTTTATTTGCAGCAATAGACTCATACCAGGGCTTTCGAAAAGCAAATATTCATAAAGGGGATACAAAATGAATCCCCTGAAACTTAGATATTATGATTAAATATCATTTCATTTCTTTTGAAATCAAGATGCGCTATCTAATAACATGATAGCGTCTGTTTTAATAGAGGATAAGAAAGTAAGGATTTGTTACAAATGATCTCTCAATAGTATCTAATTTTACTATACTAATTTACAAAAACTAAACATAGTCTCAACATAGCCATGATGTTCATCCTTTAAGATGTTATTTATATCCTTGTCGATATAGAAAGCGTTTACAGTTGATGGGAGGTTATAATGGACATTATGGCTGTTTTACCTACTTTATTATTCTTATGTGTATATTTTGTTTTCGCCGTAGCGGTCTTAAGAAGATAAGATATTGTTTAAACGTTAATATGTCTATTTATGCTATACTCGCCATGTGTTCTACATAAAAAATCATTTCATTTTGAAAGATATGAGGGGATATAAAATGGATTATAATGTGAAAAATACATTAATGGAGGCTTTAGGTATTACTGTTACATCAGTTTCAAATGATGGTGTAGTCGCGACAATGCCTGTGGACCATCGGACACATCAGCCATTTGGGTTATTGCATGGAGGGGCATCTGTTGCATTAGCAGAAACTGCTGCAAGTATAGGTGCATACTATTTGGTTGATCATGAGATAGAAACATGTGTTGGTTTGGAGATAAACGCCAATCATATCCGCGGGAAAAAATCGGGAACTGTAACTGCCCATGCTAAACCTGTGCATCGCGGAAAAACAACCATGGTATGGGAGATTAAAATTGTTGATGAAGAGAATGAACTAATTTGTATATCACGTTGTACAATGGCGGTGTTAAAAAAGAAGAATTAACTCAAAGTCTGATTTCCTTTTACTAAATACTAGTAAGAAAAAAGTAGATGAGCAAAGCGCTCACCTACTTTTTTCAACTTTTCTGGCCTTTTTTAAATCATCTTGAACACTTTTTTCCCATAAAGGAACTCCACTATTATATGCTGCTCTCATAATGAGATGACCAGCAACAGGAGAGGTTAAAAACACGAATATGATACCTAAAAGGATTCGTGCATTAGCATGATGATCAATAAGTAAATAATACATAAATAATCCTAAAAGAATACTTATAACCCCTAAGGTCGCACTCTTAGATGCAGCATGGTTACGAGTATATGTATCAGGTAACCTTACAACACCAATTGCTGCAATTAAACTAAATAATGCACCAAGGAGAATGAGAAAACCTACAATGAATTTACTGATCTCTATCATTTTCGATGATTTCTCCTTTCTCCAGCCATTTAGAAAAGGCAACCGTTCCAATGAAGGCTAGAATTCCTAGTAATAGAATAATCTCAACAAAAGCATTGGAATTAATAGCAATAGAGATGATCGCCGTTATTGCAATTAAGTTTATTCCGATTGCATCAAGTGCAATAACTCTGTCAGGTGTAGAAGGCCCCTTTACAAGGCGATATACAAATAGCAAGGTTGAAATCGCAACAATGAGCAATGAGAGGCCTATGACAATTTTAAACATTAACGGCTTACCTCCTTGATAGCTTTTTCAAATGTATTCTTAATATCTAGTCGTGCTTGCTCAACATCATCAATATCCATTGCATGGATATAAAGTGTTTTATTGTCTTCAGATACTTCTAATACGAGAGTACCTGGCGTTAAGGTAATTAAATTAGAGAGAATTGTGATTTCCCAATCCTTTTCAAGTTCAGTTTCTAATGCAAAAATGCCTGGTCGCATCGAAAGTCTTGGAGATAATATTACTTTTAGTACCGCAATATTTGCTTTTATAAGCTCACTACAAAAAATGAAGAAAAGCTTGATGACAGCAATCACGTTAATTAAATAGAAGCGATGATCAAAGAACCTTCTAAGTGCAAACATTATGAGCCCGCCAAAAAAATAACCTTTAAAAAATGCCAACGATGAATAATCATTAGATAGAAACATCCATATAAACGCTAGAAAAAAGTTAAGTAAGATTTGAAATGCCATATTCACTACTCCTTCAATACGGCTTGTATATAGAGTGTTGGATCAAGCAAAGTATCGGCAGCTTGAGAAATATAAGGTGAAAGCCATTCTACCCCAAAGCCATATGCAACAGTTAAAGTAATTAGGATAACAATTGGTAATAGGAGACCTTTTGTCGATCCTTTCCGAGTAATTATCTCTTCTTTCGGTTCACCCCAAAAGCCATTTATAAAGATTTTCATAACCGAATATAGTACAAGTAAGCTCGATAGCAGCACGATAAATGCAATTGTGTATTCGCCTGCTTCAAATCCACCTTGGACGATTTTTAGTTTTCCTACGAAACCGCTAAACGGAGGAATTCCTGCTAAAGACAATGCTGCAATAAAGAACATCCAACCTAGAAATGGGTGACTTGCGATCAGCCCACTAAACTTTCGTAAATTACTTGTACCAGTTACAGCGATAATTGCTCCAACTAAGAAAAACAATGCCCCTTTAATGATCATATCATGGACTAAATAGTAGACAGAACCTTCAACAGCTTCTGGTGTGTTAGCCGCTATTCCAAACAGAATTACTCCGACTGCAGTGATAATATTGTAGATAACAATTTTCTTAATATCCCAGTAGGCAATAGCTCCGATGACACCAAAGATGATCGTCAAAGCTGATAACCAAGCTAAAATTTGATGTGTAAAAGAAGGATCGTGATAAAAAATAAGTGTGTAAACGCGTGTAATCGAGTAAATTCCTACTTTAGTTAACAATGCCCCAAATAGAGCAGTAACGACTGACGGTGGTGCTTGGTATGAACCAGGTAACCAAAAATAAAGTGGGAAAAGCGCTCCCTTAAGACCAAATACAATTAAAAATAAGATCGAGATAACGGTTAGTAATCCCGATTGTCCCATTTCAGCTATTCTCACACTTAAATCAGCCATGTTTAACGTACCAGTTACTGCATAAAGGTATGCAACAGCAATAACGAAAAGCGCGGAAGAAATAACATTGACAAGGATGTATTTGATTGATTCACGTAGTTGTATTTTCGTACTTCCTAGAACAATTAACAGATAGGATGACATAAGCATAACCTCGAAGAAAACAAACAGGTTAAAAATGTCACCAGTAAGAAAAGCGCCAGATACACCTAAAATAAGAAATTGTACACCTGAATAAAAGTAATACTTTTCTCTTTCGGCACTTATTGATGAAAAAGCAAACAACAATGATGTAAAAGCAATAATACTTGTTGTTAGCACTAATAAGCTAGAATACATATCTGCCACAAATACAATGCCGTAGGGTGGCTTCCAGTTCCCTATCTCTAACGTCTGGATTCCGTTTATGTGAACAGTTTGAACAATGGAACCAGCAACAACGACTCCAGCTAGTGAGGCAATAAGACTAAGCCACTTCTGGATCTTAATGTTTTTGTTGAAAAAGATTAAGATAATCCCAGTTAATAACGGTATGACGATTGGTAAGATTATTAAGTTACTCATATTGATCATTTCCCCTTAGTTGATCCATATCATCTGTTCCAAGCTCCTGATAGGAGCGATACGCTAGAACGAGGAAAAACGATGTAACCCCGAAACTAATAACAATTGCCGTTAAAATAAGAGCCTGTGGAAGTGGATCAACATAACTTTGAGCATGCTCACCAAGCAGTGGAGCAGCCCCTTGTTTTAGTCCACCCATTGTTAATATTAATAGATGTGCACCATGGCTCAGCAAACCAGTGCCAATAATGATGCGTAATAAGCTTTTAGACAACATTAAATATACGGCAGCACTAAACAAAATTCCAACAACAATAGACATTAATACTTCCATTATTCCGTCTCTCCAATCGTTTGGATAATGGTCATTGTGACACCAATAACAACGAGATAAACACCGAGGTCAAATAGGACGGCTGTTGCTAATGATGTTTTTCCAAGGACTGGGAGATCTACATAGCTAAATGTATGTGTTAAAAATGGAACATCAAAGAAAAATGAGCCAATCCCAGTTAATAAAGCAATAAGTAAGCCAGTTGCCGTCATTTTAATATAGTCAATTGGCAAAGTATTCACAACGGTTTTTATATCAAATGCTAATAGTAAAAGTACAATAGCTGAAGCGGACATTAATCCGCCAATGAAGCCTCCACCAGGGGTATAGTGTCCCGAAAAGAAGAGGTGTAACGAATAAATAATAATGATGAACACGACAACCTTTGTTACGGTTTGAAAAATGAGATCGTTTGTTTTAATGTTCGTTTTTTTCACCCTTCTTCCTCCTTTTTGACATGCAGACGAATCATGCCGTAAATTCCTAATGAGGCAATTCCGAGCACTGTTATTTCAAACAAGGTATCAAATCCTCTAAAATCTACAAGGATTACATTGACCATATTTTTACCACCTGCTAACGTGTAGCTGTTCTCAATGAAATACTTAGAGATTGTATCTGAAACCCGTTGGCTGTTAGCTGATAATGCAATTAGTGTAACGATTGTTCCGACACCTAACGAAATAAGCAAATTAGTTAATTTAAAGTGAAGCTTTTTTTCCTTCCTTTTAAACTCAGGTAAATGGTAAAAACAAAGTAAAAACAGAGCAACAGAGACGGTTTCGACACATAATTGTGTAAGTGCTAGATCAGGTGCTCGAAATAGTACGAAAAAGAGCGATAAGGAATAACCTACTGAACCAAGCGCGATGATTGCTGTTAAACGTGATTTAGAAAACAAGACCGTAATGGTCCCTATCACCATAACAACTGCAAGAACTGCTTCATAAATTCCAATTGGTGCTGTTCCAGCTAATGAAAATGAAAATCCATCCTTAACAACTAGTGCAGTCCCTAAGATAACGATAAAGAATGTGAAGATATATGCTAAATAATCACGGATAAAACCTGTCATGTAGAACCTTGTTAGTTTAAATGACGATTTATCAAGTTGATACAAGGCTGCATCATAGCCTTTATTTAACGTTAGTTTTTCAGGTACGATACGATAAATACCTCGCCATTTTCTTAGTAAGTAGTAGCCAAGTGTTCCTAACAGAATTACACCAATTGTCATGTAAAGCTCTAAATTAGGACCATGCCATTGACTGATGTGAACATGGAAATGATTCTCATCTCCTAGTAGACTCGGCAATATTGAAGCCATTGCTGGTTCAATAATTGTGTAAGCTAGCAAGTTAGGGAAGAAAAAGAAAATAATCACAAGTGACGCTAGGATAATCGGTGAAATAAGCATACCGATTGGTGCCTCATGTGGCTTTTTCTCAAGTTTTTCAGGCTGATATTTTCCTGTAAATGTTTTAAATACTAGAACCATGCTGTAAATAAACGTGAAGATACTTCCGATCCAAGCAATAATAGGGAACAAAATTCCAAGTGTTTCTAAGTTGAAAACATCCATTTCAAGTACGCGTATCATACTTGTAAAGAACATTTCTTTACTTAGAAAGCCGTTAAAAGGTGGTAACCCTGCCATTGAGAAGGCCCCAATGATTGAAATCGTAAAGGTAATCGGCATGAAGCTCATAAGTCCACCAAGTTTTCGGATATCACGAGTACCTGTTTCGTGATCAATGATTCCCACGACCATAAATAAGCTTCCTTTAAAAGTAGCATGGTTGATTAAATGGAAGACTGCTGCAAGTGTTGCAACTGTATAATAGCTATCATCGATTGCATCAAGTGCAAGGGCAGCTGACCCAACACCCAACATTGACATAATCATTCCTAATTGACTGACTGTTGAGAATGCCAAAATCCCTTTTAAATCTGTTTGTTTTACAGCATTAAAGGAACCCCAGAACATTGTAAAGATACCAAAGGATGATACAATCCAAAACCATTCAGGCTCACCTGAAAATACTGGGCTAAATCTGGCAACTAAATAAATCCCTGCCTTAACCATTGTTGCTGAGTGTAAATAAGCACTTACAGGTGTAGGTGCCTCCATGGCATCTGGTAACCAAATATAAAATGGAAATTGAGCAGATTTCGTAAATGCACCAAAGAGGATAAGAACTAATGCGGGAACGAATAAGTCATGCTGAGCAATCTCAGGAACTTGTTCAATAATTTCCCTTATGCTAAAGGAGTTTGTCATGATGTACAACATGATAAATCCTCCGAGCATAAGCAGTCCGCCAAAGATCGTAATCAACATTGATTTTTGTGCTCCATAGCGCGATTTCTCACGTTTATACCAATAACCAATTAAAAGAAATGATGAAAGTGATGTAAATTCCCAAAACGTATAAAGGACAATTAAGTTATCCGATAATACGACACCTAGCATAGCACCCATAAACAATAACAAATAAACATAAAAAGTATTTAGTTGTTCTTTTTCTTTTGATAAATAATAAATCGAATAAAGAATTACAAGTGCACCAATTCCAGTGATGAGTAAGGCAAATAGTAATCCTAAACCATCTATGTATGCAGTAAAGTTAATGCCAAGAGACGGAATCCAATTGGCCGTATTGCTTATTGTATCACCGTTCATTGTCGTATCAATGAATTGAACAAAGTAAACAAAAAGCAGAATTGGTAAAACTAAAACAAACCAACCTGTATGAATGTTACGAAAACGTTTATACAGAAAGGGAACAAGTATGGCAAAAATAAAAGGTGATAAAATTGCCACATGTAGTAATGTCATCTTTTAACCTCCTTACAAAATGGGCAATAATAATAATAGTTGTCATACAAAACGATTGGGACGTAATACTGCATCCCGGCAAAATGACGGGAAATTTGGGTTATGCAACAGCATCAGTTTAAATTAGATTGGCCCAAGTGAGCTTACACAAAATTGGTGTTACTTTTTCTGATTTATTATGTTCCAGTTACTAGGTTACTATGAAATAATCGAGAAATATGCATCATTTCAAGTTCATATGAACATAAAAATGATAACAAATTTCTGCTGACTTGTATATTCCTAAGATTATGGAGCATCCTAAAAATTGAGGTGATTCCATGAAAAAAATGAATATATTTGTTGCAGGGTGCATATTTTCATCCATGTTTGGTAGTGCTTGGTATATGAATGAAAAAATAAAAAGAGATTATGTTGATTCATCTACATTTGAAGAGTCAATATTTCAACTAACAAATACAGAAACACCAATAGGTTTTTTAACAAAAGAAGCAGATGTATTCGAAAAATTTAAATCACGTGAATATGTTCGCGTTGTTGCTCGTTAGCAGGATGTAAAGAATTAGACATTCTGTTTTTTTATTGAATTGAATCTAGGAATTAATTTTCAGGTGTGAAAAACCTAAATTTACAGAGAGAATGTATCCACTTATATAATTCATGGGGGAATCTTCAATAATCTGTCAATTTTGCTTGTCAAATTGAGATGACTGATACATAATAATGTAGAAATTTATTGAAAATGTTGAAGGTTATTTAACGAAATTGGGGATTGAAAATGAGAAATACATATTTTACTAGTTACTTTCCACTAATAACAATCTTATTGTTTAGTACATCATTATCGATAGCTACTGTCATGATCGTCATTGATTATTTGCAAGTGTTAGGAATTTATGATGGAATGTTGGAATTCTTTTCGAATAATGGGATCAGGTTAGCATTATTTACGGTATTTGCCTTACTGTACTTCATGGTTTTTTCAGCACTGAAATTAATTGCAAATACAATTACTGAGCTTTCACTTTTATTTTTTTCAAAAGATGTTGCTGGTGAGAATCTTACACAAATAAGAGGCGGATCAGCATTTTACTTAATCGGTGGGGCTATTTCTTTAATTGCAATTCAATATCCATTAGCAATAATCGGGATATTCCTCGTAGCAACAATCTTTTACTTTGTGTATATTGTTTATAAAATTAGCAGTTCGCTTACGTCAGCTTCATTGATTGGTTTAGTATTATTTCATGTGTTAGTTTGGTTTACTTTTATTTTAGGGACTTTATATTTATGTTTTAGACTTTATAATAGTATAATGGCTAGCTTGCCCGTATAAGAAAGATGGAGTCGATTAAATATCGACTCCATCTTTTGGTTAGAAACTATGATAAAAATCGTTTGCGAACTTCGGGGATAGGAATCATACATTGCTTATTCTTGCCGAACCATTTGTATCTATTTTTTGCAACAAAATTGTAAATTCCATCGCGAAGCGGCTTAGGTGTCACAATAAATAAGTAAAGAATTCGCCATAGTCCACCTAATCCTAAGCAAACCTGTAATACTGCAGCTGATTTTGTGTAGCATGAATTCCCCTTTACCAGGACCAAGCTACTATAGTCATTTGTTGGGAGGTTATACTTCTTTAAAAGTTCTTGTCCTACTGACGATTGTAAAGCTGTAAATTTAAATTTTCCATGTTTATCATGACGAATGACAAATTGTACAGATTGATTACAAAAACTACATACCCCATCGAACAGCAAGATTGGGTCAGCTAATGTTTTCATGAGCATCCCTCTTTCATTGAAGATGATTGAATCACTTCATGACATCTCTCCATATAAGCATTTGTGGACCTTGATTATAGATATTACTTACATTTCCACCCTTATCCTTACCTACCCAAATACCAGCTGTGTACGTATCTGTTAATCCTACAAACCATAAATCCTTATAATCGTTAGAAGTCCCGGTTTTGCCCCCAACATATGTGCTTGAAACAGATGCTTTTTGTCCAGTTCCACTCTTCACGACAGCAGCTAATAACTCTCGCATTTCCTCGTTAGTAGATTCCTTCCAAACCCGTACAGGTGTATCGTTCCATTCATAAAGTGTTTTTCCAGTTAAATCTGTAACTTTAACAATTGTATGGTTTTCATAATAGAGCCCGTTATTTCCGAAAGAGGTATACGCACTAGTCAATTCCAGTGGTGAAACTCCATATTGAAATCCTCCGATTGCCACGGCAAGGTTATTATAATCATCTTTAGTTATAGACGAAAAACCAAATGGTTGTAAATAAGAAAACCCTTTATTTAACCCAATCTCGTCAAGCATTCGAACTGCTGCAGTGTTATACGAATATTTCAATGCTGTTTCAAGTGATAGCATCCCATAGTTTTTCTCACTATAATTTTCTGGACAATATTCATTTTTACAAAAAGCTCCTGCATCAATTTTCGATTTTGCTGTTGCTCCAGTTATATCAATATATGGAGCATAGTCGAGAAGAGGTTTAATCGCTGAACCTGGTTGTCTAAATGCTTGAAAAGCTCGATTGAATGAGTATTTTTCATAATCCTTCCCTCCAGATAATGCAACGATTTTATGGGAATGATGGTCGATGACAGCAGCAGCTCCCTGCACTTGATTAGAAGGAAGATGCTGATCAATAGCGTTCACAAGTTTCTTTTGTATGGTAGATTCTAATGCTGTATGGATGATGATCCCTTGACTAAGAACTTTGTTTACACGTTCTGTGAGTTGTTTCTCAATTACTTCTTTGTTTTGTGCATCAGCTAGTTTTTGAGTATAGCCTTCGCTTTCTGAAATTAATTGTTTTAATTCTTGATGAACGTACGTAACATAATCAGCTTGGGTATCGACTCGATCTTTTATAGAAAGAGTAATGGGATACTTGAGCGCATCCTCCAATTCCTGTTTTGTAATTGTATCGTTTTGATATAGCAAGTTTAGTAATCGTTCCTGACGATCCTTTGTATTGTCAAAGTTTTTTATTGGATCATACAAGGTTGGATTATTTGGAATAGCACTGATAAACACAAGTTCAGCTAAATGAAGCTCTTGAATTTGCCTATTAAAGTAGTGTGTTGCCGCAGTACCAATCCCATAAGTACCATTACCAAAGTAAATCGCATTTAAGTAGCCTTCAAAAATTTGTTCTTTCGTAAAGTTTTTTTCAAGTTGATATGAATAGAGAAGTTCACTTAGCTTTCGATTATAAGTTTGTTCAAAAGATAAATAAATATTTCGAGCAAGCTGCTGCGTAATCGTACTTCCACCCTGCTCAATAGATTGAGATTTCGCATTGATAAAAACTGCTCTCAGCATTCCAGCAGCATCAAATCCTATATGTTCAAAAAAACGTTTATCCTCAGACTCAATATATATGGTTTTAACAACCTCGGGAATATCACTGTATTTTATATACATCCGGTTTTGCTGCTGTGAGGATATTTCCGAAATAAGCTGTCCATCATGATCAAAGATAAAGCTGTTTTGTGGTAGTTCAACAGATTCGATTGGAATCTTCTCATCTAAAACAGTCCCTAACCCTTTAACAGCTTTTGATTCCTTACCAGCTATGAAACCACTGAAAAGAAAGATTGGAACCATTATTATTACACAAATCCATCCAAATAAACTTCTCAAGTCAAGTCACACTCTTTCTAATTATTCATTCTAATCTTATCCCATTCATATGAATGAAGTTTCACTTTATCCCATTCATAACAGGCAGTAAGGACCCTTCCTTAAGTATCAAGCTTTTATATAAGCAATGAAGGAAGCTGTAGAAAAACTGCCTGTAAATATCCGATAAGTTTCGCTACCATTCAGAGGGGATGCCCCCCTGAATGAAGTCTCACTTTATCCCAATCATAACAGGCAGTAAGGACCTCCACCTCAAGTATCTAGCTATATAAGCAATGAAGAAAGATAAAGGTAAAACTGCCTGTAAAGATCCGATAAGTTTCGCTACCATTCAGAGGGGATGCCCCCCCTGAATGAAGTCTCACTTTATCCCAATCATAACAGGCAGTAAGGACCTCCACCTCAAGTATCTAGCTATATAAGCAATGAAGAAAGATAAAGGTAAAACTGCCTGTAAAGATCCGATAAGTTTCGCTACCATTCAGAGGGGATGCCCCCCCCTGAATGAAGTCTCACTTTATTGTAACCGATTATTTCTTAATGGCGGACTAATTTTTACCTTTCACTAAAAATTGGTTTTTAGGAGTCAGAAATTAGCCTAGTTTTGGGCGATTTAACTTTCAAATTTATGCTTAAATGCTTATCCTTATGAAATCACCCCATTTCATCCTTCATACATAAAAAATAGACAAGGGATAATTCATTATTTTTTGAAAAATTGAAGTTAAATCAGTAGCTGCGATGATATAATAATAGAAATGAACGTTGATTTTAAAGGAAGGAGGCGTGAAATAGTTTGGAGGGACAAGAGCGATTATTATTTATTGATTTTGAATTTACGATGCCCGAGGGAAAAGCAAATCCTAAAGGATTCTATCCAGAAATAATTGAAGTTGGAATTGTTTCTGTTCGAAACCATAAAGTAGAAGAACAATTTTCCTCATATGTTAGACCAGTACGATTCCCCTTATTAAGTGAGCGTTGTAAAACTTTTCTTCAGATTTCACAAGCTAAAATTGATGAAGGAATTTCCTTTTCAGAATTACTAACTACCTTGAATAAATACAATGAACATTCTCCTGCAACAGTCATAACTTGGGGGAACATGGATATGAAGGTTTTACGTCAAAATTGTCAAATGAACAATGAATTGTTTCCATTTTCAGGAAAGTCAAGAGACCTTTCAATGGAGTATAAAAAGTTTTTTGGTGATCGAAACCAAACTGGACTTTGGAAGGCTGTTGAGGAATATGGGAAAAAAGCTACTGGGAAGCATCATTGTGCTTTAGATGATGCCTTAACTACCTATAATTTATTCAAGCTAGTTGAAGAGGACAAACGATACTTACAAAAACCAACACCTCCTACAATTGGTGACAGAATTGATTTGTCAAAGGTACTAAATAAATATGCAACCTAACCGAAAGCAAAGCTATGAGAAAAACATATATGACTTACTCAATAACAATATTTGTCATTGTGATTTTTGAAAAAGTAGATATTGTTATTGAGTGATGTTTATCCTTTTTATTTGCTACTAAGAAAATAATCTGCTTCTAATGTAGATAATAGTTTAAGCGATTTTTGCGCCCATGAAGTATCTAATTGCAATAATTCATCCTTTAATGTGTCCAAAGCTTGTTTAAGTGATTCCTTATAATCGGGAATAGGATCTGCAAAAGGCTTTACCATTTGTTTGGGAATATTTGTTTGTTCATTGAACGCCAATGCTCGTCTTTCATGAAAAAACTGAACGTCTGCTTGTTTTGGATTATGTAAATCTCCCTGCTGTGGATGCTTAAGCACAGCCTTTACTTTGACTAAATAATGCATTTCACGTATGTCTGTTATTTCGCCAATATATTTACCTGTTTTGTATAGACCTGTTACAATTTCTCCTATTTTTTTATCTTCCATTTACTTCATTCCTTTTTAAAAATCCATTATTTTTTATACATCATTACCCAATTATTAACTGTAAAAAGGCTTTCTTTATCTTAACACGGAAAAATGAAAAATAATAATCTTTAACGCTTCTTGCTTGTTTCATAAAACGATCAGTCTATTCTTCTTTTAAATCATTACGGTGAAGAGGCTTTAAAATGTTGCCTAGTGAATTAAGTGAAAACTTGTTATAGTAAATAGATAAGAAAGGTCGTGAAAAAATGAATCAATTAAGCGTAGTTTTAGGCTTGTTTTTATATTTTCCAGAGGATAAAACTGAATATATTCCAGCTGCTATTACAATGGTGGTATTTACGATCGCTGCTTTTTTTGCATTCCGTTTTATAGTAAAACACTCGAAAAAGGAACAGGGAAAAGTGGACGAGCTCTTAAAACAATCACCTGAGAATAAGGGGAAAGAATAGCATATTCGTATAAATACAAGAGCTAAGGCAAATAATACCCTTTAGCCAACTTATTTTAATGGAGGGTATTATGAAACGAAAAATGGCCTTGTTATTTGTTTTGCCTTTTATTTTATCTGGTTGTATGGAGAAAACCATTACAAAGATGGATGTTGAAATGTTTAATCAAAGTGGTGATTCTCTTGGAACAATTAAGGTTTCTGAACAATCTGAAGGAGTAAAGCTAGAAGTACTATTAGAAGGGTTACCACCTGGTGATCATGGTTTGCATATTCATGAAACAGGGAAATGTGATGCTCCAGACTTTAAAAGTGCCGGGAATCACTTTAATCCAGACGATAAACAACATGGTTTATTACACCCTGAAGGTGCACATGCCGGTGATTTACCGAATATTATTTCAGAGGACGGAAGAGTTGATGCAGAACTAATGGCGCCTCAACTCACACTTAAAAGTGAGCAAAAAAATTCTTTACTTGGTAAAGAGGGAACAGCTATTGTGATTACTGAAGGTAAAGATGACGGAATGACACAGCCTGCCGGTGAATCAGGTCAACGAATTGCTTGTGGAGAAATTACAGAAAAAGAAGCCGATAGACAAGATAAAAAAGAGGTAAAACCAGAAGAAGAAGAATGAAAAAATGGGGGTGACATTTATAAGTCATCCCCATTTTTATTGTTGGCAATATAAGATAGAAGTAAAACCCGCACTTGATTAATTTTATGTTAATGCATTCTTTAGTCGGTCTAATCCATCTTTCACCGTTTCTCGTGGACAAGCTATATTCATTCGTAAATATCCAGCTCCATTTTTACCGAACTTTGAACCTGGTTCTAATGCGATTTTTCCCTTAGTTAACAGAAGGTTTTTTAATTCATCGTCAGTTTTCTTAAGATTACGAGCATCCAGCCAAACGAGATAGGTTGCTTCTGGCCTCATTACTTTTATTTCTGGAAGGTGCTCGTTTAAGAAATTTTCGATGAAGCGAACGTTTCCCTCTAAATAATGAATAAGTTCATTTAGCCATTTTTCTCCATGTTTATATGCTGCCTCCATAGCATCTGAACCAAATGTATTTACTGTCATAAGACCGTAAAGCTGAAGAACTGCGTTATATTTTCGCTTAAGAGTATCGTTTGTAATTAGCACAGCAGAAGCTTGAAGTCCAGCTAGGTTAAAGGTTTTACTAGGAGCAATACAAGTTATCGTTTGCTCGGCAAACGCCTTATTAATTGATGCGATTGGTGTATAATGGCTGTCAAATAACAATAAATCAGAGTGAATATCATCAGAAATAATTAGTACATCATGTTTGATACAAAGCTCACCAATTTTTGTTAGTTCCTCTTTACTCCATACTCGGCCACCAGGATTATGGGGATTACAAAGAATAAACATTTTCGTCATATTGTCTGAAAGCTTTTCTTCAAGATCTGCAAAATCAATTTCATAACGATTATCACTGTTTAATATAAGTTGATTGTAAAGCACCTCGCGTTTATGTTTTTTTGCCATTTCAAAAAATGGATAATAAACAGGAGGTTGAACGACAATCTTGTCTTCAGAACCAGTATAAGCTTGGATCGCGATACTAATGGCTGTTACAATACCGGGACTATATGTAATGATATCCTTATCTATTTCCCAATTATGGCGAGTTTTTAACCAACCTTGTATCGCAATCTCCGTGTTGGTACCAGGCATTGTATATCCAAATATGCCATGATCAGCACGTGAGTGTAATGCATCGATGACTTCATCAGGTGCAGGAAAGTCCATGTCAGCCACCCACATAGGCAAAACATCTTCCATTCCGAAAATTTTCTTTGTATCCCATTTTACAGAATTCGTATTCTTACGATTAATGACTTGATCAAATCGACTCACTTACTTCACCTCATTTTAATGTTTTAGCTGTTTTCGCAAACTTTGTTGCTTTTAAAATAGTATTGGGTTGGTTGATTGCAGCGAGAGGATGCTCGCTTTCCTTGGGGCGGGCGATGAGCCTCCTTAGCGCGAAGCGCCTGCGGGGTCTCATCTGTCCCGCTACTCCCACAGGAGTCTCGCATATCCGCACCAATCAACCTAATCAGTTTTGTTCAAAAACAACAATCTTTTAGAAAAGAGCCATGTTTTAGACAGTCGGTGTTGCTCCAGAGCTTTTTCCTTTGAGTCATAAGTTATCATGAATTTAAGTTGAAAGGATCGTCTATATATCGCCTATGCTTGTCGGACTTAAGTAAGGAGCTTTAGCTTTTCAACTATAATCATAAATGTGATACAATGACAGTGCAAAAAATAAGATCATAAAAGGTGAAAACATGGAAGCGCAGCAAACAAATATTAAATTGATGGAACTATTATTACAATGGGATCCCTTAGGTTATGGCGATGGAAGTTATGAAACAGAAGTGGTTGATGTCCTTCAAGCCGTTCATTTATATGACAATGAAGTTTTACTAGCTAGAAAAATCCAAGCTATTTATGAGTTTTCATTTGAGGAAATCATTCCTCTCCAAAAATGTAAAAACCTCTCTCAGCAACTTCTCCTTATTAAAAATAACTCTAGCTGTGAAATATAAAATTTTAGAGGCCTAAGGGCTATAGAAGTACTCTCTTAAGCCTCTAAATAAACCTAATTAGCCTGACAGAATTCAAATATTTTTTCAGTTACGTGCTCTGGTCTTTCTTCGGGTACTAAATGACCAGTATTCTGGAATGAAAAAAAGCTTGAGTTTGGTAAGTCGTTTTTAAGCCTCTCCCCAACTTGCATAGGAACGACTTTATCCTCATTTCCCCAAATCAGAAGACTAGGTTGTTCAATTAGTTTTAATTCCTCTGGTGAAAGATCTCCTTCATGGTCTCGAATCATTCTGGTTAACGCCATGAAAATTCGATCATCATAAAATGGCTCCATGTATCCATCCATCATTTCTTGGTCGATAAGAGACCTATCGTATACGACATTATATAAGTTTTTCAATATCCCCTGACTAGCTAGCCAATGCTTTATACATAAATAAAAGTAAGGCATGTAAGAACCGAATATTAAAGTTGGATGAACTCGTTTCATATAACCAGAACTGCAGAGAAGCACAATTTTTTCAAATAAATCTGGTCTTTCCTTTGCTGCAATAAGCGAAACTTGTCCACCCATTGAATGACCAACAATATATGCTTTTTTTATTTGTAACCCTTGAACTAATTCAATCACTAATTTTGCCATATTTTTATAGGAATGAACAAATCTTGTTGATTTTTCTGTTTTCCCAAATGGAGGCAGATCAATGGCAAGAAGATTAAATTCGTTCTCTAGAAGTGGAATAATCTTACGATAGCAAAAGGAAGATGATAGAAATCCATGTATTAACACCAATGTTGGCTTCGAAGGATTTTTCTCATAAACCTCATAATGAACGTTTACACCAAGAATGTTCATGGTACTACAATAATAATGACTCTTTTCCATAAGCATTCACTCCGTTTTTCCTATTAATAATTATTGAAGATATGATAAAATGAAATGTCGATTAACAGCTATAAACATTTTTTATATTTTTACCGAATTTAATTAAAACACACATGTAAAATCTACCCGTATATCTTTCGGTGAAACATATGAAAAACAAGCAATAGAGTGGTATAATTGTCTGAAGATTTGAAAAAAGTGGGAGTGGTGAAAATGAAGTTTACAGAGAAGGAAGTCGAGATTTTAGAGATCTTAGAGGATGACTGTCGCCTGTCTGCAGAACAAATCGCCAAAATGATTGATTTAACCGAAGCTGAAACGAAAGAAATGATTCAAAATTTAGAAGATCAACGCATTATTGTTGACTATACAGCCCAAGTAAATTGGCGTAAGGTTGATGGTCATGAAGGTGTTAAAGCTATGATCGATGTAAAAGTTCAGCCAAAGCGTGGAGTAGGCTTTGATGATATAGCGAGCCGTATTTATCGTTTTAACGAAGTGAAATCTGTCTATTTAATGTCTGGTGCATATGACTTATCTGTCATTATCGAAGGTAAATCAATGTCAGCTATTGCTCAATTCGTATCCGAAAAACTTTCAACATTAGATTCAGTCCTATCAACAACAACTCATTTTATCTTGAAAAAATATAAGCATGATGGAACAATATTTGAACAAGATGATGAGGACAAGAGAATTGTGGTGTCACCATGATAGAACCCTCGCATTACCTTTCTAATACGGTAAAAGATTTAAAACCATCTGGAATACGAAAGTTTTTTGATTTAGCTGCTGGTATGGAAGGTGTTATTTCTTTAGGTGTTGGTGAACCAGACTTTGTAACTCCTTGGAATGTTAGAGAAGCATGTATCCTTTCACTTGAGCAAGGTTATACATCCTATACAGCAAATGCTGGCTTAATCGAATTGAGAAATGAAATTAGCTATTATTTAAAAGAAAAAACAAATATTGATTATAGCCCAAAACATGAAATATTAGTAACTGTTGGGGCAAGCCAAGCACTTGACGTTGCTTTAAGAGCGATTGTAAACCCTGGTGATGAGGTAATCATCATTGAACCTAGCTTTGTTTCTTATGCATCACTTGTTTCATTAGCAGGCGGTGTTCCTGTGTCGATCCAAACTAGTGGGGAAATGGAATTTAAACTGCAGCCTGCTGAGCTGGAAAAGGCAATCACTGAAAAAACAAAAGCGATTATCTTATGTTCGCCAAATAACCCAACAGGTACAGCTCTTGTTAAAGAAGAGCTAGAGCGAATTGCTGAAATCATTGAAAAACATGATTTACTTGTCATTTCTGATGAAATCTATGCAGAGCTTACATATGATGATGTGTATACAAGCTTTGTTTCAATTGATGGGATGGCAGAACGTACGATTCTTGTTAATGGATTTTCAAAGGGCTTTGCAATGACAGGCTGGCGTTTAGGATATGTAGCAGCAAATTCCGAATTTTTAAGTGCAATGTTAAAAATTCACCAATATTCAATGATGTGTGCTCCTACAATGGCTCAATACGCTGCAATAGAAGCGATGAAAAACGGCAAAGAAGATGTTCTTCATATGAAAAAGAGTTATAGACAGCGTAGGAATTTGTTTGTTGGAGCGTTAAATGATATCGGATTAACTTGTCATGTACCTGGTGGAGCATTCTATGCGTTTCCATCGATTCAAATAACAAATCTTTCTTCAGAGGAATTTGCTGAACAATTGTTACTAGAAGAAAAAGTAGCAGTTGTTCCTGGGAATGTATTTGGTGAGTCTGGAGAAGGTTATATCCGTTGTTCCTATGCATCTTCATTAGATCAGCTTCAAGAGGCTTTAAAAAGAATGAAACGCTTTGTTCAGAAGCGAGTTTAAAGAACAAAAGCGCAAGCGCCTCGTTCAGCCCCGACAAGTATAAGCCAATTTAGAATAGAAGGCGCTCTTTGCCTTCAATTCTAAATTGGCTTATGACCTCGAGGGGCTAGGCGCTGGAGCTGGATGTCGAAGCGCTTATCCACAGTACAAGAATTTTATAATTTCCTGAGCACAAAAAAAGCTGACCAATTATTGCTGGTCAGCTACATAGAGAAACGAAAGGGGGGGATACTAGAAAGCCTTATGCTTGTATTATTCCCCCCTTTTTGTGCGCTTTAAACCTATTTCTATAGTTTTTACTTATAGTTTTTTCCTCTAGTAAGTCCTACAAATAAAACCAAAATTTAGCCTTGATGAAACAAAAGTATGCAATGTCTCGTTTTATAAATGTAAGAGGAGGGTAGTAGAAATGACTGAAGAAGAACTGATAAAAAAAGCAAAGCAAGGAAACATGAACGCATTCGGACAACTTGTAGAACTTCATTATCCTGTCGTTGAAAAGTTCGCCTACCAATTAGGAAATCGCCAAGATGAAATCGAAGATATCACGCAGGAGGTATTCATCCGTGTTTATCGGTTTATTGACCAATTTACTAAGGCGAAATTTTCAACCTGGTTATATAAGATTACGTTAAACGTGACGAGAGATTTTGCGAGAAAACGCCAATCAAACCTGCGAAAGGTTTTTAAGATACAACAAGACTTTCGACAAGATGATTATCCTGAAATAGAATCAACAGTAATCAGGAACGAAGAAGATCGTATTCTACACTTAGCTATTCAAAAACTTGATGAAAAATATCGAGTGCCGATTGTATTATATTACTTTCACGAAAAAAAATATGAAGAAATTGCTGAAATTATGTCAATTACCTTATCAACTGTAAAAACTAGAATATTACGAGGAAAGACAATGCTGAAAAAAGTGATGGAAGAACTTACTAAAAAAGAAGGTGACATAAATGGATGACAAACTATTTGAGCAACGAATGCAGAAGTTGAAAAAATCATATGAGCATATTCCCACAATATCTTCCTCTGAAAGGATATTGCAACAACTTAAGGAACAAGAAAAGCCAGTGAAAAAACGGGTGTTATTACAATTTCCATATGTTGCCTCTTTTATTGGTGTTCTTCTTATCGGTGGTTTTTTGGCCATTCAATTACTTTCACAAATCAATTTAAATAGTGGGGAACAAACGCCGACTGAAAATAGAGAGAATCAACCAATAACTGAAGCAGATATCGAAACGGCTATTAATGAAACTCGAGGTTATTACGAACGTAGGGTAGATGAGCTTATAGATAAATTAGGCTTCGAGGATGTTGAACAATATGGATTTGTACAGGAAGCAAAAATAGTCGTCGAAAAATTTGAAGAACGAAAAAGTTATGAATCACAAGCCGAGCTTACAAACTATATGGAAAGGGTTAAGGAGATTATAACCTCTAGAGTCTCAATGCCTCATGAAGAATATAAATTAATGAAGAAGGCAGTAGATAATGGCGAAGCAATTAGTGATAGTCAATTATATGGGTATATAGATAAATTAGACATGCTTCATGAGCAATTTTATGAGCAATGGATAAAGATGTATCAATCTAATCAGTATACAATGACAGATATTGAATCCTATTTAGAAGAATTAAACACAGGGAATATAAAAAATGGTAATCAAGATTATATAGAGCTTACGAAAACATTAACAGCTTATGGGTATTATTTCTTTAATGATGGTGAGGGAACTATTAATTTTGCTCCAAATTATTTAAAAATCCATAATCAATTAGAAAAATCTTTAAAAGAAGATGCTAAGGTATATTTGAAAATCAAGTCTGAGAAGAAAGCCTTATCAGATGGGGCGTTAGCAATTAATCATGATGAGTTAGGTGAACGATTACTTGAAATTGAAGATTTTGTTTTAAATAATCCATCTTCTCCTAAAGTAGATGAATTTAAAGTACAGTACCGACTTTATATTGATTTCTATTTAAAAGGAACGAATAACACGTTGCTTGTATCTGATAATGGCAAAATAAAAGACGAAGTGAAAATAAATTTCGAAACCTTAATTACTGAAAATGAATATTCGGAAACAGCTAAAATTGTAGAGGGATTTTATAATAAGCTTAAGGAAAATCAATTTACATTAACAAATGAATTAAGAGAGCAAGAAATTGAAGTTTCTAAAATGTTAAAGCCAAATCCGGAAGAATATGCAATTGAAAAAAACTTATTGCCAATAACAAAAGAAATGGCAGCCAAATATGAGGATTTCAAAAATAAAGGCGATATAACTATTTTTAATGATGGTTTTGCAGGTTTGAATTCGATTGATTTGACAGTTGCAAGAATCTATATGTATGCCATTGAAAAAGGAGATTTTGAAACAGCCTATCGTCTCTCATATAATGGAGCGAATTCGAAGCTTCCAGAAAAAGAGGCTTTTATTAAGGAAATGCAAAAATCTCCAGTTAATTATCAAGCTCTTTCAAATGAAGTAATTAAGGTCAGATCAATTTATGAACAAAACGGAGAAGATATTGAGCATATATTAATTAAAGAGAATGAAGATACTGTTAGTTTTCGAATGAAACAAGAAAATGGTTTTCCAAAAGTTGAATATAATCCTCTTTCATAATAAGGTTTGCTCAAAAGTGTCAGTCCTAACATACAATAGCTATGTATCTTAAGGGCTGACACTTTGCTTTGAGTCAGCCCTTTTTGGGTATAATAAAAATGAGAACAAATATAATTGTTTTTGAAAAAAATTAAAAGATGTGATATAATTTTATATTGCGTATAAAAGGACATATAAATATAAGAAATTGGGAGTGTTATACATGACAACAAAGTACGAATTAGGTAGTGTGCATACAGGTAAAGTTACAGGAATTCAACCATACGGTGCGTTCGTAGCACTTGATGAAGAGACTCAAGGTTTAGTTCACATTTCAGAAATCACTCATGGTTTTGTTAAAGATGTTAACGAACATTTGAAATTAAATGATGAAGTACAAGTGAAAGTACTTTCAGTTGACGAAAATTCAGGGAAAATTAGCTTATCAATTCGTGCTACTCAAGAAGCACCTGTTGAAGAAAAGAGAGAAGCAGCACCTAAAAAACCAAAAAAACGCCAAGCTACTGTTAAAACTGAAACAGAAACTCCACAAGGTTTTAATACATTAAAAGATAAGCTTGAAGAGTGGATCGAGCAATCAAAACGTGAAGAAGTAAAAAAATAAGCACTGATTAAAAAAAGGATGAAACGTTGATACGTTTCATCCTTTTTTCTATATTGGTTTTATTAGCAATCATTGATAAATAAAAAAGGGCCATGTAATCAGCCCAGTTCTTATCCTACCATTTATCGAATTTCAGTACGTGGTTCCCTTGCAACTTCTGCTGAAGGCTTGAAGAGTAAACCAAGGTTTAGTAATCCTGCTATACCAACAAGACCGTAGATGATTCTTGTTAATGCTGAATCATCGCCGAAAATTGCTGCTACTAAATTGAATCCGAAAAATCCAATAAGTCCCCAGTTTATTGCCCCGATTATTGTAAGTAACAATGCTATACGTTGAATTGCGCTCATCTTAGTTACCTCCTTATATAATGACTACATTATTAGATTGCGAAAAAAGTGAAAAACTATTCAGTGAAAAATTATGGTAAAGGCAGTTTTCTTTACAATAAATTTTGAAATGTACATAATCTAATTACGGAGGCGATAATAAAATGGAAAACTTTACATACTACAACCCAACAAAGCTTATTTTCGGTAAAGGACAGGTAGCTCAACTAGAAAAGGAAGTCCCGAATTACGGCAAAAAAGTTCTTCTTGTTTATGGTGGAGGAAGTATTAAACGTAATGGTCTCTATGATGAAGTTGTAAAAGTATTAGCGGAAAATGATAGCCAAATATATGAATTATCTGGAGTCGAACCCAACCCTAGATTGTCAACTGTGCATCGTGGTATTGAGATTTGTAAGGCAGAAAACATTGAATTTATTTTAGCTGTAGGTGGCGGTAGTGTAATCGACTGTACTAAAGCTATTGCAGTAGGAGCAAAATATGATGGAGATGTATGGGATATTGTCACAAAAAAACACTTCCCTACAGAGGCATTACCATTTGGTACTGTGCTAACCTTGGCTGCTACAGGCTCTGAGATGAATTCAGGTTCTGTAATAACAAATTGGGAAACAAAAGAAAAGTATGGATGGGGAAGCCCTTTAACCTTCCCGAAATTTTCTATATTAGACCCAGTAAACACATTTACTGTCCCTAAAGATCAAACAGTTTATGGTATGGTCGATATGATGACACATGTTTTTGAACAATATTTCCATCATACGAAAAATACACCACTACAGGACCGCTTTTGTGAATCACTTCTAAAAACGGTAATTGAGACTGCTCCTAAGTTAATTGAAGACCTTGATAATTACGAGCTTCGTGAAACAATCCTTTATTCGGGGACGATTGCTTTGAATGGTCAACTGCAAATGGGCTACCGCGGTGATTGGGCTAGTCATAACATAGAGCATGCTGTGTCAGCTGTTTATGACATTCCACATGCTGGTGGATTAGCGATACTATTTCCAAATTGGATGAAACACAACCTCGATGAAAATATAGCTAGATTTGTACAGTTAGCTACCAATGTTTTTGATGTTGATCCTAGTGGAAAAGATGATCGATCTATCGCGTTAGAAGGAATTAGCAAACTTCGAGAATTCTGGAGTAGTATCGGTGCGCCAAGTCGTTTACAAGACTATAATATTGATGGTGAAAATATCGAGCTAATGGCAGATAAAGCGATGATAAATGGTGAATTTGGAAACTTTAAAAAGCTTAATAAAGAGGATGTAACTGCAATTTTAACTGCATCCTTATAATGGGAATTTTTAAAAAGCACGGAGCTACAGAACTAGTTACTCCGTGCTTTTTACGTGAATAAAAGGTTAAGACATAATAAGTTAAGTTGGATACGCTTACATTCTGAACTTTGCTTGATTTACTTCAATACTTTAGATAAAGTGATAGTAGCTATAATAATAATGATGAATTAATGGAGGAAAATGTTATGACACATGTACGTTTTGATTATTCAAATGCACTCACTTTTTTTAACGAACATGAAATTACATACTTACGTGACTTTGTGAAAGTTGCACATCATTCTATTCATGAGCAAACAGGGGCTGGAAGTGACTTTTTAGGTTGGGTCGATCTTCCAACAAACTATGATAAAGAAGAGTTCTCTCGTATTCAAAAAAGTGCTGAAAAGATTAAATCTGATTCTGAAGTCCTTCTTGTTATTGGAATCGGTGGTTCATACTTAGGAGCTCGTGCAGCAATTGAAATGCTTAATCACTCTTTCTACAATGCTCTTTCAAAAGAACAAAGAAAAACTCCACAAGTGATTTTTGTAGGAAACAATATTAGCTCTACATATATGAAAGATTTACAAGATTTACTTGAAGGAAAAGATTTCTCAATTAATGTGATTTCTAAATCAGGTACGACAACTGAGCCTGCTTTAGCATTCCGTATCTTCAGAAAAATTCTTGAAGAAAAATATGGCAAAGCTGAAGCGAAACAACGTATTTATGCGACAACTGATAAAGCTCGTGGTGCTCTGAAAACTCTAGCTACAGAAGAAGGTTATGAATCCTTTGTTATTCCTGATGATGTTGGAGGTCGTTTCTCTGTTCTAACTGCTGTAGGTTTATTGCCAATCGCGGTAACAGGTGTAGATATTGAGGCAATGATGAAGGGTGCTCAATCTGCAAGTGAAGACTTCAGCAAGTCTGAGTTAGAAGAAAACGCAGCTTACCAATATGCAGTTGTACGTAATGTTCTTTACAACAAAGGGAAAACAATTGAAATGCTTATTAACTATGAGCCAGGCCTTCAATACTTCTCTGAATGGTGGAAGCAATTGTTTGGCGAAAGTGAAGGGAAAGATCAAAAAGGAATCTATCCTTCATCTGCAAACTTCTCAACTGACTTGCATTCATTAGGACAATATGTTCAAGAAGGACGTCGTGACATTTTCGAAACAGTCATTAACGTAGAAAATTCACGTCATGAATTACTTGTTGAGGAAGAAGAAAGTGATTTAGATGGATTAAATTACTTAGCAGGTAAATCAGTTGATTTTGTCAATAAAAAGGCATTTCAAGGTACAATGCTAGCTCACACAGATGGCGGAGTTCCAAACTTAGTTGTGACAATTCCAGAAATGGACGAGTATACGTTCGGATACTTAGTGTATTTCTTCGAAAAAGCATGTGCAATGAGTGGCTATTTACTTGGTGTGAACCCATTTGACCAACCAGGTGTTGAAGCTTACAAAGTAAACATGTTTGCTTTACTTGGTAAACCAGGATTTGAAGAGAAAAAAGCAGAGCTTGAAAAGCGATTAGATAAATAAAAGACGTACTATAAAGAAGGACTGGCATTTTGCCAGTCCTTTTTTGATGGGAAATTGACTTAGTAGTAAGAGTGAAAATAAGAGATGAAGTGAGCCGAATGTGGATATATTTGTGTTTTCAGTTGATTATTTCTTAAATCGGACTTAATTTAACCAAGTACATAGTAAGAATGTTTTTTCTTCATTAGGAAAATCTATAGAAAAAGGGGGTTTTCCAAGTGATTGAAATTCCGTCAAAGATCGATGGTCAAACAGTTGAATTATATGATCTTGAGCAAAAGTTGAAACCGTTAGGATACTCGATAGGTGGAAATTGGGAGTATGACCATGGGTATTTTGATTATAAAATTGCTTCAGAAGTAGGCTATCAATATTTAAGAGTTCCCTTTGAAGCAACAGATGGGCAGCTTGATTCACCGAATACGATGGTTCAAATTGGTACACCGTTTCTTTTATCTCATAAATATCAAATTGGATTAGATGATCATGCTACGATTGGAAATTTTAGTGCCTCAATTAATCAGTTTCAGGAGCCACAAGATAAGGATGCTACCTTCCCAGAAAAATATATTGAGATCGGGAAGGAGCTTGTACAAGAATTAGAAGGTAGCCTGCTTAGTGAGTAAAAATAATTAATGTATCTAACGGACGTATTTCATAGGAGAGGGGCGGATTCACTTTCGTTTCCTCTCCTCTTTTAATTCCAATTAATATTGATTCCTTTTCTAGGAGCTCATGACTAGCTTCTTTGAACGTTTTTCCAATAAGGTTTTCGGTTACAGGCAGAACTTTAAAAAGATTTCCGCTAGCAGGATTAAGCTCTGAGTAAAATTTTGACAGTCCATTTTTAGCTAAGTAACTGCTCATAATAAAATGACTTGTGAGCTTATAAGATTTAATAATTTCATCTGCTCCAGCTCTATCTGCATTTTTTGTTTGTAGCTCAGTTAAAATCTCTATGACACAATATAGATTAGGATTCATTCCTTTTAAAGTTAATAAAACAATGATGGAATTCATGTCAGCTTCCTGCTCATTTTTGTGTTGATCTGCTGTTATGATCGCAGCATCAGCTTCTAAAATATTTGCCTTCAGTAATGTTTGATCATTAGACGGATTACCTTTTATAAAGTGAACATTTTCAATTAGAGGGGATTCCTTTAAAGTTTCATCAATTAAGACTATTTGTTTATATGGCTTAACCGAATGGAGGGATTCAATCATTTCATTGGCTTTTTCATTCCATCCAATTAAGACAACATGATTATTGCCTTTAAACGGCACAGCTCCTTCTGCATATGAATTTTGACTTTTAATCGCTGCAGCAGAAATAGTAGCAAAATAAGCTGTAACAAAGCTCGCACCTGCTAGTATCATTATCATAGCAATTCCTTTACCTAGATAGGTTTTGGGAACATAATCGCCAAATCCAACAGTTGAAACTGTAACAACAGCCCACCATATCCCGTCAAAGATTGTCGGGAATTCCTTTGGCTCAACTAAGGAAATTAGTTCACCAAAAACAAGAATAATAAGAAGAACGAATATTGTAATTCGATAATGAATCGGCCATCTTAACCAATGGATCATCGATTTATTTGACTTAGCCATACACAATCACCCCTTCTTATTAGGTAGAAATGATAAAACTTCTCTAATAATCGTGTTTATTTTCGTTGTGACCTCTTCTTTTCCATAAGTATCAATTGCATGTTCAATTATTTCAATTGTTTCTTCAGAGAACTCAATTAAGGCCTTATCCTCTTCAGAATCATTGTAAAATCCTATAAAAGCATCTAACCCCTCATTCATTTTATCAATTGCTTCACTAAGCAGCTTCTTTTCTTCTTCATTTACCTTCAATTGATCACCACTTTCTACTAACACGATCATCTTGGATCTATAAAATATAATTTTATATGAAAGAAATATACACTATTTAGTATGTACACTTCCTTTAATACCTTGCGAAAAAACTCTAAACTTAATGGGAAATAATACGATGTAAGAATTAATGAAATCGATCAAACTATTATAAAGGAAGTCCAAAGAGGACAATTTTTAGTGCTTCAGTATCACTACACAAAGAAAACAAAGTAGTAATATATAGATAAAATCAGCAAATACTAGGAGATATTCATAAAAAATATTTACTATAATTAGTTAAAAATGTAATGGTGCAGCTTGAAGTGTGGTTAAAAGTCAGGTCCAACGGACAGCCTACTGGTCGAATTTCATTTAACATCTAACATCCATCAATATATACTTAATATAATTATGTTCTTAAAGAAGGGTGTTGCTAGAAATGCTTAAACAACAAACAATCCAAACTAGTATGCGTGACGAAATGATTGATGTAACAAAGATTGTCCAAGCATTTGTAAATGAGAGCAGAATACAAGAAGGAACAGTATTAATTTATTGTCCCCACACAACAGCTGGTATCACAATCAATGAAAATGCTGATCCTGATGTAAAAAGTGATATGATGAGACGTTTTGATGAAATTTATCCATGGTATGTAGTAAAGGACATGCATGCTGAAGGAAACACGGCAGCACATATGAAAGCGAGCACGGTCGGTGCATCACAAACAGTTATCATTTCAAACGGACGATTGCTTTTAGGAACTTGGCAAGGTATTTACTTTTGTGAATTTGATGGTCCACGACAAAGAACCTTTTACATGAAATATTCTTAGACCTTAACCCATTCAGAACGATCCATGAAACTCCTAATCTCAGGATTCGGATGAGGTCTTGAGAATAAGTGAAGGATAACTACCCGAATCGATCCGACAAAGGACATGTTTGGGTCTGGCGAAGCCACTGTATATGGCGATTTAAGCGTGATAAGTCACTTTTGTGGTAAAATAAGGTAAATTAGAAGTGTAGTATGAGGTGACATATGGAATTTATGCTTATTCTTTTCATCTTTCCAGCAATTGTGTTAATAATGTCAGTGGTTGGTTACGTATTAACTAAAAAAAGCTATGTTACGCCGGCTTTAATTTTTGTTTTATCCTCATTCTTAATGCTTCTGTTTTTTAATGAATCATTTTTTATTTGGGTAATTGTATATACATTATTATCGGGAATTTTGACTCTAATGATGGCCTTTTTTACAAATAGAAAAGAAGGAAAATAAAACACAGTCGTAGTTGAAAAATAACGGGTTCTGTCTTCGAGTACTAAACATTAAGTAACACACTTAATTAGGAGTCCAATTCTCATACGAATTGGACTTTCTTCAAGTAAAGGTTGGGATAGTTTGGAATACTTGGGTTAATCGGGGTGATAATTCTATTGTGCTGTAAAATATTATATACTTCGAAACAAAACTCATTTGTACCGTTTATGAGCTCCACTAGCGAACTGATACAGATAGTAGTCATCTAATCGAGTGACTTGTGATAAGAGATAGGCAGACTCTGTCGCGTGTGGATTTCTTCGCTTATTCAAAGCCTCAAGGATGCCTTCCGCTGGTTTAATGCCTATTCCATGTGCGAAGAAAAGCTTATTCCCTAAATCAATTGCATTTTCTCCCCGCCATTGAGGAGTTTTGGGATTGAACTGTGGATTATTAAAATACAGACAATCACCAGGTAAATAATCATTTCCTCTTCTCGTGTAGATTGGAAGATCGTCATCTGATTGCCAATCACGTAAATACATGCCTAGATAAATACGATTGAATTGCTCAAAATTGATTGAGTCTAATACAGCTTTATAATAAATAATTACCATTGCTGTCGCGCATTCAAACCCATACAAAACCCCATTTTGAAATATATCATTTATGGCATCAGACGGACGAATGCCTTCTCTAAGTTTAAAACCACCTTGATTTGTTAATCGCCAATATCGCTCATTACAATGTGAAGTTTCAAAGGTAGTAAATTTTGCCTTGCTGTTAAATAAACTTCTTGATGCATGAATAATGGCTGAACGAAGATGAAGAACAAACTGAAAGTGATCTTCATTTAAGAAAAAATATTTTTCCTGATATTGATTCATACGATCAATGATTTCATTTTCCTCAGCAGTTAATGTGGTTGATTTCAATTGATTGCCACTAGCCAAGTTGTTACCGATAAAGATCATATTCCCCCACCTTTGGTGTTAGTCATAATAAAGTGTATGGCCATTTGGTGGAGGATAGAGATATTTATGAAAGTTTCATTAAGGAAAATTCTAAAGATCAATAAACATTTGAAGGTATCTTAGATGCGATTTGAAAAACTCTTATCCTCTTGAATACCACATCACATCCAGCTACACGTCGCTAAACGTGCGCTTGCGCTATTGTTCCTCATTTTTTTCTATTTTCAGGTATTTCATTTTCAAAATTAGCTGAAAGTCTTTCAAGTTCTATTCTTAACTCATCATCAGTCATCGGGAGTCCGTGACCCGATATAGCTATCGTGGGCTTTAAGGCATCTAGTTTTTTGACGGAATCCTTGGCAGCCTGCCAATCTGTTGTAAAGTATGCTGGTGGACCATGCATCTCTTGTTTCTGTGTGATCACATCATACAAAGATTCCTGTTCAACAGTTGTAAAAGCATCTCCAACAATTAAAGCACTGTCTCGGTCTCTAAAAAGTGAAATATGTCCAGGTGTATGTCCGGGCGTATGGATATAGTGCCATTCGGGTAAATTTGGAATTAATCCATCGTCACTTAATAGTTTAAGGTTAGGTTTAATATCGATGCTGTGCCTAGGGAACATCGGTGACATTTTAGCAACAAGTCCATCAACTTTAGGGTTTGGTGGTGGATAATCACTTTTTCCTGTTAAATAGGGTTCTTCTAAAGGATGGGCATAAACAGGTACATCCCATTTACTGATCAATTCATGTAAAGCACCCACATGATCAAAGTGACCGTGAGTTAGGATAATGCTATTTAACTTGCAATCTGCGCCAAATCTTTTTTCAGCTTCCTCCATAATGAACTCATATGACCCTGGCATTCCAGCATCTATTAAAATAAATTCATTCGTTTCTCGTGGATTTCCAATAAAGCAAACATTTACAATTTGAACAGACAAACAAAAGAGATCTGGTAGAAGCTCAATTCCCATCCCGCTCGTAACTGAGGTCAATGGCATTTTTTCCACGTATATACCTCCAAGTAAATTTATTCCCTGATAGTATTTCTTAAAGTAGGCAAAAGTAATCTTTACGGTGTGCTCTTTTTTCTACGTCACTAAACGGTCACACTGAACTTTACTTCTTGACAGGAAAAGATGATCGTTTTATAGTTAAACACGTGAATAGTTAAATCATTTAACTAATAGAGAGGTGGCTCCTTTCATGGAGGAAAAACAAATAGAAGAATTGATTAATCGTTACATTTCAGTTTCCTTTTCTGTTACAAAAAAAGGTGAAAATATGATAAAAGACAGTATTGGTGACTATATTACAAATGATCAGCATTATACATTACGATATATTCATCTTGTAGGTACATGCACTTCTACTGAGCTTTCAGAAGCCTTTGAGGTGAAGAAAAGTGCGATTACTGCGATCATAAATCGATTAACTGAAAAGGAGTTAATCAAACGAACTCGTGATGAAAATGATCGCCGTGTCATTTACTTAACGTTAACTGAAAAAGGAAATGATTTATACTTAAAAACAGAAGATAAAATTAAAAAATTAGTAGAATCGATCATTACTAGCTTTGAAGAAAGTGAAATTGTGTCATTTATTGAGACATATGAAAAGCTAAATACCTTATTAGATCAACGTAAAGATTGTAAAATGGAGGAATAAGTTGTGAACAAAATCATTAATGGAAAGTGGTTTGTTATTCTTGCATGGGTTGCTGTAGTCATAGGGTTATTTTTAGCTGCACCTAATATGGCAGAACTTGTACGAGATAAAGGACAGGTCAGTGTACCAGACGGATATTCTTCATCTTTAGCTAGTGAAATTCTTGATGATGTCCAAAAACAAGAAAATGTTGAAGATGAAACACAGGTTGCTCTTGTTTTTCATAATGAAAATAAGCTAACAGACGAAGAGGTGAAAGAGGCTGAAAAAGCGATTCGCTTACTCGAAGACAGCAAAGAGCTTGGTGTTACAGATATATTAACTCATTTTAATGAGGAAAGCTTAAAGGAACAATTGGTTTCAGAGGATGGTAAGACAATTTTGGCGTCTGTTTCGGTAAGCTGGAATGATCGTGAAGCGAAGGAAGTATCTGACTTGCTTTACGAAAAAATTAAAGATGTAAAAGTTGATCATTATTATACAAGTGGATGGATGATTGATGAAGATGTCATGGCAAGCTCTGAGGAAGGCTTAAAGAAAACAGAAGGAATTACAGTTGTTTTCATTTTGGCTGTTCTTTTACTCGTGTTTAGATCAGCGATTGCTCCACTTATTCCGCTCATTACTGTTGGAATTACTTATTTAGCATCACAATCAATTGTTGCGATATTAGTTGATAAAGTGAACTTTCCAATCTCAAATTTCACACAAATTTTCTTAGTCGCTGTTTTATTTGGAATAGGAACAGACTACTGTATCCTGCTTTTAAGTCGGTTTAAAGAGGAATTGGCACATCGTGAAAGTGTGACAGATGCGATTGTTGAAACATATCGCAATGCAGGGCGTACGGTTTTCTTTAGTGGATTAGCTGTCATGATCGGCTTTGCTGCAATCGGATTTTCCCAATTTAAGCTCTATCAATCTGCATCTGCAGTAGCAGTAGGTGTTGCTGTATTACTTATCGCATTATTTACGGTTGTACCATTTTTTATGGCAATACTAGGTAATAAAATTTTCTGGCCTTCAAAAGGGACACTTGAACATAAGGATAGTAAACTATGGGGTGTAGTTGGTCGCTTTTCATTAGCACGACCACTTATTGCACTAGTTATCGTTGCAGTGGTATCTGTCCCGTTTTTGTTACTTTATGATGGTGAATTATCCTATAATTCATTAGAGGAAATTAGCGATGATGTAAACTCAATTAAAGCTTTCAATGCCATTGCAGATAGCTTTGGTCCAGGGGAATCGATGTCCACGCAAATTGTCTTGAAAAATGATGAAAAAATGGATTCAACAGAATATATCGGTCTTGCTGAAAAAATTAGTAAAGAGCTTGAAACAGTAGAGTTGGTAGACTCAGTTCGCTCTGTCACACGACCAACAGGAGAAATGATCGAAGACTTTTATGTAGCAAAGCAAGCAAAAACTCTTGAAGAGGGACTTGGAGAAGGAAATGATGGGATCTCTCAAATTAGTGAAGGGTTAGCAGAAGCAGAAAGTGAGCTTTCTAAATCCTCCCCACAGCTTAAAGATGCGACAGACGGTATTAATGATTTGATTTCTGGAACAACTGAATTACATTCAGGGATATCTGAAATTCAGGAAAATCTAGCAAAAATTGAGGATGGAATTCGTCAAGGATCTCAAGGTTCAGATGAAATTAAAAAGGGCTTAGCTGAAGCGAAGGCAGGAGCTGAAGAACTTCAAGCCGGTAGCAGTCAATTGCTTGCTGGATATCAAGAAGCAGAGGGTGGAATCGGGACTCTGCATGATAAATACCAGGAGGTAAGTCAAGGCATTATAGGACTTTCAGGAGCTCTTACTCAATTAGACTCTGACTTTACAGCTCTTGAAAATAATAACGCATATCCAGGTCTTGAGGCAGATCCTAATTATGGGAAAATTAAAGGAACTGTACAGGAAGTAGCTAAAACTCAGTTACCTACATTAGCAAACGGGATTAGCAGATTAAATACTGAATTAAACAAGGTTAGCGAAGGTGTAAACCTGGCGAATAGTAATTTTACTGAACTTGTTGAAGGTCAAAGACAGTTCTCTGAAGGATTATCATTACTTATAGAGGGAATTGAGCAACAACAAGCAGGCTTAGATCAATTAGCAAACGGTCAAGGTCAAATTGTAAGTAATATACCAAAAATATCTGATGGTCTGTCAGGTGTAACCAATGGTCAAAAACAGCTATTAGATGGTTTTGGTGACCTTGATGGTCAAATGAATCAATTAACAGATGGCTTAGGTCAAAGTGTTGATGGGTTAAACCAAGTATCAGACGGACTCGGTTCTGCTCAAGACTACTTAGCTGATTTATCAAAAACGTCAGAGTCATCAGGTTTTTACTTACCAGAAGATGTATTAGAAAGTGAAGACTTCGAGCAAGCACTTGACACATATTTATCAAATGACCGAAAAGTAATGACGTTAGATGTTATCTTTGGAGCTAACCCTTATTCCAACGAAGCAATTAACCAAATTGATGAAATTAATGCTGCAATTGAACGTGCAACAAAGGATACAAAGCTTGAAAATGCCAAAGTTGCCATTGGAGGAATTACTAGTATTAATGCTGACTTAAATACAATGTCTAATAATGACTATACACGTACAGTTATTTTAATGCTTGTCGGTATTTCTATTATTCTTGTATTTTTGTTTAGATCAATTATTATGCCGCTTTATTTGATAGGATCATTGATTTTAACGTATTATACAGCACTTGGAATCAATGAAGTCATATTTGTGAATATTTTAGGGTATACCGGGATTAGCTGGGCAGTTCCATTCTTTGGTTTTGTTATTCTTGTTGCTCTAGGTGTAGATTATAGTATTTTCTTAATGGACCGTTTTAATGAATATAAAGACATATCAGTAGAAGAAGCGATGCTTTTAGCAATGAAAAAAATGGGAACAGTCATTATTTCAGCGGTTGTTATACTAGGTGGTACATTTGCTGCAATGATTCCTTCAGGCATGCTATCACTTATTCAAATAGCATCGATTATCCTGACTGGATTGTTGTTATACGCATTTATTGTATTACCACTATTTGTCCCAGTCATGGTGAAAAATTTTGGTGCTGCAAACTGGTGGCCGTTTAAGCGAGTATAAACTGATAATGAACAAAGCAGTTGATTTCTAGTTGAAATTGGCTGCTTTTTTTTGAGCTTTTGTTCATATACACAAAGCAATAAAATAGGTATGATTCTATTAATCTATTATTGTCAGAAAATAGAATTAACTTGATTTTAAAGAAAAAAGGTGCTAAAATGGTTTTAATTATTTTTGTTCGGATAAGGATGAAAGATGGAAATTGCTTTAAAAGATTCCTCTTGAAAGGTCGTTGTCTAGCAAGAATAGTAATACAAAGTGGACTAGATTTTCCACACAGGAGGAAAAACAATGTTAGAAGGTAAAGTTAAATGGTTTAATTCAGAAAAAGGTTTCGGATTTATTGAAGTAGAAGGACAAGACGATGTATTCGTACACTTCTCTGCAATCCAAGGTGAAGGTTTCAAAACTTTAGAAGAAGGCCAAACAGTTACTTTTGAAGTTGAGCAAGGAGCTCGTGGACCACAAGCTGCTAACGTACAAAAATAAGTATAACGCTGCATAAGCAGCTCTTATAAAAGACTCCCTTTTGGGGGTCTTTTTTTATGTTATTCTTTATTTGTTAATTAGTATTTAAATAGTTTACAAATTGAATGGAGTATTTGGAAAGAAAGTTATTTCTAGACCAAACAGTTGATTAGATCAGTTTAATTTGTGTGTTGTATAAGAAAACGTTAAAATTGATAAAAAGAAAAAGCTTTTACACAACTGGTGGGTGGAAAATGAAAGTTCTTGTTATTGAAGATAATCCAAGTGTTTGCTCTATGCTCGAGATGTTTTTTTCGAAGGAAGGAATTACGGGTGAATTTGTACATAATGGTTTGGAAGGGTATGAGCGTTTTAAAGGGGATGAGTGGGATTTAATGATCCTCGACTGGATGCTTCCTGGGATGGATGGTGTGTCACTTTGTCGAAAGATTAGAGAAGAAAAAAGCTCAATTCCAATTATTATGCTGACAGCAAAGGATAGTGAGTCTGATCAAGTATTAGGTCTAGAAATGGGAGCAGATGATTATGTAACAAAGCCATTTAGTCCATTAGCCTTAATGGCAAGGATTAAAGCAGTGACTCGTCGCTATCAGATAGCAGAAATTGATCAACAGTCAAATATTTCTGATCTATTGCAAACTGACAATTTTAAAATTAGTAAATCAACTAGAGAGGTATATTTACAAGATAGAAAGATAACAAACCTTACACCAAAAGAGTTTGATCTCCTTTATTACTTTGTAAAAAATCCTCGTCAAGTGTTTACGCGAGAACAGCTGTTAGAACGAGTTTGGGGCTATCAATTTTATGGTGATGAACGTACAGTAGATGTTCATATTAAACGATTAAGAAAAAAAATCGAAACACCGACACACCCATTTTTTCATACAGTTTGGGGCGTAGGTTATAAATTTGATGAAGCAGTTGAAGTAAATGAGAATTAAATACATTTATCAGCTATTTATTAGTCATATTAGTATTCTTATCATCGCGTTTATTATTTTAAGCCTCTTGTTCGCCCACTATGTCGAAAATTTGGTGTACGAGAACAAAGTAAATGAATTAACCGTGTATGGTGAGAATATTTTAACTGAATTTGAACAGACAGGACAAGAGTTCGTTTTGGCACAATACAACCAGGTATTGAGCTCGCAAAATATATTTTTTAGTATCTTTGATCAACAAGGCCGAATTGTTTACCCGATTTCAACGACCTCACCCAGAACAAGAATAACGGAAGAAGATTGGAACAAGCTTACCAATGGGGAGAAAGTGGTTACAAAGCACAACATCAAATGGGCTGACCAGGAAGTTTCACTAGTTGCATTACCCTATATTGGTAGAGGAGGTCTAATTGGAGGGATTTTACTCATTTCTCCTATTAGTGGTTCGCGGGAAATGATCAGTGAAATGAATCAATATTTGCTCTACACTGTAATCATCGCGTTATCGGTGTCATTTTTGCTTAGCTGGATTCTCTCAAAGATACATGTGAATCGTATTCAAAAAATAAGAAAAGCTACTTCGAAAATTGCACAAGGTGATTATGATGCCTATATTCCTGCATCTAACTTTGATGAGATCGCTGAAATGGCAAATGATTTTAACGAAATGATTGATCAATTAAAATCATCAAACGAAGAAATTGATAGTCTCGAAAAACGGCGAAGACAATTTATAGCCGATGTTTCACACGAGCTTCGGACACCACTAACAACAATAAGCGGTGTGATTGAAGGACTCAAAAATAATATGATTGAAGAGGATGAAAAAGAAAAAGGGATTCAGTTAGTTAGTCATGAAACTAAAAGATTAATTCGACTTGTTAACGAGAATCTAGATTATGAACGAATTCGATCGAATCAAGTTAAGCTTATTAAAGAAAGAATTCAGCTTAAAGAAGTATTAGAAGTGATAAAGGATCACTTACTTTTTCAAGCAGAAGAAAAAAATATTAACTTAATTATTCAAGCAGATGAACAAAGTATGGTTTTCGCTGACTATGATCGACTTATCCAAATCTTAATAAATATCACAAAAAATAGTATTCAATTTACAAATCAAGGTTCAGTTTGGTTGCGTGGTTACCAAACTAATGAAGAGACGATCATTGAAATTGAGGATACTGGAATAGGTATGGACAAATTAGAGGTGGAATCAATTTGGCGGAGATTTTATAAGGCAGATCTATCGAGAACAAGTAATCAATTTGGTGAATTTGGTTTAGGTCTTTCAATTGTTAAGCGTTTAGTAGAGCTGCATGAAGGAAAAATTGAACTCACTAGTGAGCGAAATCAAGGAACAAAGTTTACGATTACGATTCCGATTAAGAATGATTAAACTTTTCTAATTTTTAATGCTTTGTTCATAGTTTATTCATATTTATTCGTTAAGATAGAAGAATGATATCAGACAGACTATATATGATTGAGGAGACATAAAAAATGATAGAGAGATTATTTTCAAGTAAAAAAACAATAGCAATTCTCGCTGCTCTTGTAGTAGTGGCAGTTGCAGTATTTATTTTTCTTTCAACTCGAAGTGAAGTTGTTGCAAAGGTTGGTAAACAATCAATTACAAAGGATAACTTATATACATTTTTCGTCGAGCAAAATGGTGAAGCAGCCTTAGAAACTCTTATTACCAAAAACGTAATTGAGCAAGAGGTAGAAAAAGAAAAGGTTTCAGTATCTGAAAAAGACATAGATGCAGAGCTTCAAGGGCTAATTGAATCCTATGGTGGCGAAGAAACGTTTAACCAACAACTAGCAACAAGTGGTTTAACAATGGAGGACGTAGAGGAAGATGTAAAAACGAACCTTCAAATTGAGAAATTACTAGAATCACGTATTAAAATCACAGATGAAGAAATGAAAACATACTTTGATGAAAATAAAGATTCTTTTGCCAAAACAAAACAGGTAAAAGCAAGTCATATATTAGTAGCTGACGAGGCAACTGCTAAAGAAGTAAAAGAAAAGCTGGATGCTGGCGAAGACTTTGCGGAATTAGCAAAAGAATATTCAACAGATGGATCAGCTGAATCTGGTGGAGACTTAGGATTCTTTGGTGAAGGTAGTATGGTAGCGGAATTTGAAGAAGCAGCATTTTCATTGGAAGTTGACGAAATAAGTGAACCAGTTAAAACAGAACATGGTTATCATATCATTAAAGTAACTGACAAACAGGACGCAGCTGAAGCGAATTTTGATGATAGTAAAGAAGAAATCAAAGACATTTTATTCGATGAAAAAATGGCTACAGAATATACAACCTGGTTAGAAGAGAAAAAAGAAGATTATAAAGTGAAAAATTATTTAAGTGAAGATGAGGAAGAATAATAGACATAAAAGCGGGCTCCTAATGGGGTCCGTTTTTTATCGTATTCAAATCACAGTAAGATAAAACAATTTTGAAACATTCTCTTCTTAACTGCATCTTTACTATAGAAGTCATTCTTTAGAGGTGGAAGTTTCTATGAAAAAAAACAATTCATATATTCATTTACTGCTATGGACAAATGTCTTTCTCCTAGACTTACTACTATGGTGCTTATATGAAATTAGAACGTAAAAATTTTTTTCTGATTTCCCACTTGTCCTAGGCTAGAATGGTATAATAATTAAAGATTATTAATTCTGAATTTTCACTATTATAGTTGATAGGGAGGAGAATAGATATGACAAAAAGTACGATGGATAAAGGTTATTTTGGGGAATTTGGTGGTAGTTTTGTGCCTGAGGCCTTAAAGAATGTATTAGATGTTTTAGATGAGAACTTTGAAAAGTACAAAAGTGATCCAGAATTTATTGAAGAATTTAATTATTATATGAAAGAATATATCGGTCGAGAGAATCCACTTACTCTTGCAGAGAACTTAACAAAGCAAGTTGGTGGAGCGAAAATCTATTTAAAACGTGAGGATTTAAACCATACAGGAGCACATAAAATTAATAATGCGATTGGACAGATTTTATTAGCAAAACGTATGGGAGCAACACGGATCATTGCAGAGACTGGGGCGGGACAGCATGGAGTTGCCACGGCTACAGCATGTGCGATTGTAGGTGGAATGGACTGTACGATTTACATGGGGAAATTGGATACAGAAAGACAAGCACTAAATGTGTTCCGTATGGAATTATTAGGTGCAAAGATTGTTTCTGTTGCGAAGGGACAAGGAAGACTAAAGGATGCTGTTGATGAAGCGTTAAATGATTTAGTAGCAAACTATGAAAATACATTCTATCTTTTAGGTTCAGCCGTAGGACCTCATCCATTCCCAACGATGGTAAAGCATTTTCAATCGATTATTAGTGAAGAATCGAAAAAGCAAATCCTAGAAAAAGAAGGCAAGCTCCCGAAAGCAGTTGTTGCTTGTGCCGGTGGTGGAAGTAATGCAATCGGTGCTTTTGCACATTATATTAACGAAGAATCTGTCCGTTTAATCGGTGTTGAACCTACTGAGGCACCAACATTAACGAAAGGTACCCCTGCAATAATTCATGGCTTTAAATGCTTAACGCTATTAGATGAAAATGGTGAACCAGAGCCGACATTTTCGATTGCAGCAGGGTTAGATTATCCTGGGATTGGTCCAGAGCATAGCTATCTAAAAACAACCAATCGAGCAGAGTATGTAACAGTAAGTGGGCAAGAAGCGTTAGATGCCTTCCAGGTTCTTTCTAAAGTTGAAGGGATTATCCCAGCACTAGAGAGTTCACACGCAATTGCACATGCTATGAAACTAGCAAAAGAGCTTGATCGTGAAGATTCAATTATTGTCAATCTTTCTGGAAGAGGAGATAAAGACGTAGAGCAGGTTTATAAAATGCTTCAAGCATAGAATTGTATGACAAGGGGGTAACATATGTTATCCTTTTTTGCGTCCAGAAAATTATAAAATTCAAGTACTCTGGATAAGCGCTTTGACATCCACTCCTTCCGAGCGCCTGCGCTTTTGTTCTTTTGCGTCAAACAGGCCAATCTTCGTTTTAATGCTCCTGCAATCCCTTTAGTGCATAGGAATTCTTGTGATGTTTGTCACATCATTCCCTGCATAAACCAATTAAGATTACAGTAAGGAATTGCCTTATTTATACCTTATTTGTTAACACAAAAGCTTACTTCAAAATATCCTTCACTTTACTCAAGATAATTTCCAAATTGTAATGAAAATGAACAAAGGTGGATAACATGAACATCAACATCAAACAAGAAGTGATAGACGCTCATATTATAGAAAATTATGAGAATGAATTAAAGGGGATCTCTATCTTTTTACATGAAGGAATCGCACAGAACCTGTATGCTGTGTTTAATCATTTGCAATATTTGCAACAGCATATTGTCGATAAGGATGATAGATCAACAATCGATGACATGGTAATATTAATGAAAAGAACGATAGAAGATGTTCGAGTTCTTTCAAATGATATCCATCCCTTTTCTCATAAAGGAATTGATGGTGCCTTAACGACGCTATTAAATAGCTTTAGTAAAAAACATAATATCTCTATACATTATCAAGGAATCGGTGAAAAACAACGTTTACCACTATTATCAGAGTTAATCGTGTACCGAACGTTTAAGGACCTCCTCACTATGGTTGCTTTACATTCACCTCCACTACGTATTAAAGTGACATCATTTTGGGGAGAGGCAGTAGAGATAGATGTGGAATTAACTTGGGACAACCAAACGACTTTTCAACATGAAAAGTTCTTACTCGATATTCTTGGATTTGAAAAAAAACTTAAGTTAGTAGGAGGAGCATTTAATGTAACGAGTCCCTTTGATCCAACTAAAGTAGTGAATTTACTTATAAAAATGAATGTGAGGTGAATGGAGTGACAACGTCAATATTATTAGTTGATGATCACGCAGTAGTACGAACAGGTCTCAAAATGTTATTAAATGAAATTGATAATATGGAAGTGGTAGGGGAAGCATCTGAAGGGGATGAAGCAATTAAAAAGGTTGAGGAGCTGCAACCTAACGTTGTCTTAATGGATCTTAGTATGCCACACGGCAGAGACGGTTTATCAGCAACAGTAGAGATTAAAAAAAGATGGCCTAACGTACAAATTCTAATCTTAACGATGCATGATGATGAGGAATATTTATTTCGTGTCATACAAGCAGGTGCTTCAGGATGCATCTTAAAAAGTGCCCTTCATAACGAACTTGTTCAAGCGATATCCATTGTTGCAGATGGTTCAGCGTATTTGTATCCTACTGCTACTAAAAAACTAATGGAGGATTATCTTGATCGTCTACGAAATGGTGGAGATGGTGATACATATTCTCTTTTGTCCGCCCGTGAAAAAGAGGTTCTTACGTTAATCGCTAAAGGCTTTTCTAATAAGGAAATTGCGGAAAAGCTAGTCATTAGTGTAAAAACTGTAGAGAATCACAAGTCAAATATTATGGAAAAGTTAAAACTGAAAACGAGACCTGAACTTGTAGAATATGCTTTAAAAAAGGGATTATTAGGATATGGTATATAAAGGTAGCCTAGAAATCCTCTTAGAAAGGAATATCATTTACAAATGGCCCAAGAACAAAAGGAAGCAATGATTATAGTAAGCAAAGAAGGAATGATAGAATCCTTTAATCAGGCTGCTGAGCAGTTATTTGGCTATCATATGAATGAAGTGAAGGATAAGCGTATTTCTTTGCTATTTCCAGATATAAATAGTCATATTTTATTTCAAAAAACCTCGTTATTTTGTGAATCAGTGGCACGTCTCCAAGATCAAACATACTATTCAATGAAGATTTCTTGCGAAGTTGTTGAGCTTCTAAATCACCCGTTTTGTGTCTTAACGATTAAAAACAATGTGCATATGCAAGCGATGGAAGATGAATTAGATGCTTCATTATCAGAATTGGTTGATTTTAAGTTTGCTTTAGATGAATCCTCGATTGTTGCGATAACAGATCAAAAGGGGATTATCACATATGTTAATGATACATTTTGCAAGGTTTCCAAATATAATCGAGAAGAATTAATTGGTAAGAGCCATAAAGTTATTAATTCAGGATATCATCCAAAGTCATTTTTCAGTGAGCTTTGGCGGACAATTGGATCTGGTAAGGTCTGGAAGGGTGAAATTAAAAACCAAGCAAAGGATGGAGCCTATTATTGGGTAGATACGACGATTGTTCCATTTTTAACGAGACAAGGAAAACCATATCAATATCTTGCGATCAGAAATGAGGTAACTTCAAGAAAACGTGCTGAAGAAGAGTTAAAAGAGACGTTATCAGAGTTATATGATTTAAAGTTGGCATTAGATGAATCTTCAATCGTAGCCATTACAGATCAAAAGGGAATTATTACGTATGTAAACGATACATTTTGTAAGGTATCAAAGTATAATAGGGAAGAGTTAATTGGGAACAGTCATAAGATTATTAACTCAGGATATCATCCAAAGTCATTTTTCGGTGAGCTTTGGAGAACAATTGGTGCTGGAAAGGTCTGGAAGGGTGAAATTAAAAACCAAGCAAAGGATGGAACCTATTATTGGGTAGATACAACAATCGTTCCATTTTTAAATATACAGGGGAAGCCTTATCAATATTTAGCGATCAGAAATGAAGTTACAGCAAGGAAACGAGCTGAAGAAGAGCTTCAACGAATGATGAGAAAGCTGATTGGTTTACAGGAAGAAGAGAGAAAAAATATTTCTAGAGAACTACATGATGGAATTGGTCAGAATCTTTATAGTTTACTCATCATGATTAATCGTTTACGAACAAAGACGGATCCTCTTTTAGTTGATCAAATGGAAACTGAAATTTCGAACATTATTGAAGAAATAAGACAAATTTCCTGGCAATTACGACCTTCTATATTAGATGACCTTGGACTAGTTCCTGCAATCCGTTCATTTATTAATAAATTTTCAGAACATTACGGTTTAAAAACCTGTTTTACATATGAATTACAAAGAAGGCTTCATTCAGAAGTTGAAACAAGTATTTATCGAATTGTCCAAGAAGCAATCACTAATGCCCGGAAATATGCGAATACACAGGAGATATTTTTATCAATCATTGAAAAAGAGGATTATTTAGAGGTGGTCATTACTGATCACGGGGTTGGTTTTGATACACAAACAAAGCAAAATGGAGTTGGTTTATTTAGTATGGAAGAAAGGGCTCGATCCATTAATGCTCAGTTTAAAATCAATTCAATTAGAAACAAAGGAACAACGATTACCGTGAAGGTTCCTTTTCTTAAAAACGATCAGGGCATCAGCTAGTTATAGCTTGGTGCTCTTTTTTTGTTATAGGATAGCGCTTTGCTTTATGAATAGGGGAATTATAGAATGTAAATAAGGGAATTCCCTGATAACATTCACTCCAATATTTCTTTACAATGAAGATAAGAAAAACGAAGTGATGGGGCGGCGAGGAAAATGACAGCTACAGTTTTAAAAATGACAAATGAAAAAGTTGTTAATACACATATATTTTCGAAAGATAGTATTAATATTTTAAAGCAAAAAATGAGTACAATACACGTTAGAAGTGGAGATTATTTGTATTATGAAGGTGATTCAATAGATAAGATTTATTACATTTTAGTTGGTTCAATCAATCTATATAAAAGTACAGAGGATGGAAAAATCCTAACGTTAAATTATTTTGAAGCGGATGATATGTTTGGCGATTGTACGTCTAATAGCAAGCGAGGTTCAATGGAGAATGCAAAGGCCATCGAGGATTCGGTTGTTGGTGTGATTGATAAACATGATATTGAAATACTTCTTTGGGAAAATCGTAATTTTTCCATGGAATTCACAAAATGGGTTAGCTTTTCTCAACAGCTTACACAAACAAAGCTCCGTGACCTAATGTTTTTTGGAAAGAATGGCGCGTTAGCATCTGTCCTTATCCGTATGACAAACACATATGGAATACAAGAGGGTGACATGTGGAGAATTACAAAAAAATTCACACATGACGAAATATCCTCATTTATTGGTACACCAAGAGAAACGGTAACGAGAATGCTTAATCAATTAAAAAAAGATGGGATTATACAATATGAAAAAGGCTATTTAACAGTCTATAATCTTAATAGCCTTCGTCAAATATGTCGCTGTGATGATTGTCCTTTGCAAGTTTGCAGACTATAAAGCTTATAAAAAATAATGCCCTGTTAAGTTTCGCTGTTGATTTTCGCACTTTGTTGATTGGAACGGAAGAGAACGTCTGCTGCGGCTGAAATCAACAACCAAGTTTAACGGAGCCAAAAGTATAGAAAGAGCAAAGCTGATTATGCTTTGCTCTATTTGTATTTATATTAAAAGTCCTCTTCTTTTGTCGTAAGATCTACAATGATAGCTGTAAGAATCGTTGTAACAACAAGTAAAGCAAAGGTTATTGAAAACATGTTTATCATCTCCTACCATGTTTTATATCCAGATGATCCAGGTGGAGCATGATGAATCATCTCGCTTAAAGGAATCGTGTAAGCAAACGCGATTAAGGCAAAGGCAATGCAAATCCATATCCACCAATTTTCTAGATATTTAGGTGTTTGTTCCAGATCGCTTTCTGCCATCGGGAATTCAACCTGCTCCTTTTCTGTTGTAGCCTTGGGTGCGAAGAACAACGTATTAAAGACTATATAGATTAAGAGCATAGCAGATAAAAAGAGAATCGTACCACCAATAGCCATTGTCACATGGTTTGAAAGGATACCATTGAACCATTCTAAAGCAGTTGGATCCTTCATATAACCAGCATAAGCTGTTCGTCTAGGTGCTCCTAGTAAACCCAAAATATGCTGAGATGTACTCATAAGTAGCATTCCGATTGACCAGGAAATAACCTGGATAAAGGCGAGTTTTTGAATTGATTTTGTTAATCTTCTTCCAGTTAAATAAGGAATTAACCAAAATGTAAGACCCATAAAGGTCATGGCAACCGGAGTTCCGACCGTAATATGAAAATGTCCAACTACCCACAATGTATTATGAATAACCTCATTTAGCTGGAAGCTTGCGTTAATAATCCCTCCTGCACCACCAGGTATGAAAAAGAACATCGCAATAAAAAGTGAAGTAAAGCGAACATCCTTCCATGGTAATTTAAAGAACCAGCCAAATAATCCTGTTGCTCCTTTTTGTCTGCCTGTTTTCTCAAACGTTCCGAACATCGAGAAGGCAGTCATCAATGATGGGATAATAACCATAAACGTTAAGACCGTTTGAAGGAACTTCCAAAAACTTGATATACCAGGCTCTGTAAGCTGATGGTGAAAGCCGACTGGAATTGAAAAAAGAATAAACAAGACAAAAGATAAACGTGCTAAGGAATCACTAAACACTCTACCACCAATAATTTTCGGAACAATAACGTACCAAGCCATGTAGGCTGGAAGCAGCCAAAAATAAACAAGTGGGTGACCGAAGTACCAGAATAGTGAACGGCTTAATTCAACATTTATTGTATCTACCCAGCCAAATGCCCAAGGAATAAATTGAAATAAGACGGTAGCTACTACTCCTAAACAGGCAATTAACCAAAGAATAAGTGTGGAAATTGTCATAAACGCAAACAAGGGACTTAACTGCTTTTTATGTTGTTTTTTCCACTTAACATAGTGCCCAATTAGTGCGAAGCTATAAATCCATGTTCCGACTACAAATAGAGCTAAACCTACGTAGTACCAGCCACTTGCTTGCAATGGTGCATAAAACGTGTAGAGAACAGAAGCTCTTCCTGCTAAAATTTCAACTATTGCAAGCAATGTACCAGCAGTTGTAATGATAAAACCAATCCAAGAAAATAGTCGAACTTTTGGTCCGAAAGCTCCTAATGAATGACTCATACCAGAAATCAAAAATCCAAAAATAAAATATGTTGTAAAGATAAGTGCTAGTAAGACCCCGTGTGCTGTTAAAACTTGATAATAATCTAGCCAAGATGGTAGAGTAAGAGCATCATTTCGAATAAATACTTGAAGCAATCCACAAAACGTTCCTATTAAAAATGCAATATATGCAAAAACAATGTTGGTCAAAGCTAATTTTCGATCATCAATACTAATTTGTTTCATTACTCAATCACCTCGATTGACGTTTTCATAAAGTGATGCCCTGTTCCACAATACTCATTACAAATCACTAAATATTGCCCGGGCTTATCAAAAGTATATTCTTTTGTATTAATCTGACCAGGAATCACCATCATGTTTACATTTGTATTGACAATCGAAAAGCTATGACTTACATCAGCACTAGCAACCTTAAAAATAATCTTTTTTCCAGTTGGAACCTTTATTTCTGGAGGATCATAGCCGAATGTTTTGGCAACAATCACCACTTCATACGTGTCCTGATCGATTTGATGGACACCAGGATGATCAAATGGTGCAGTTTGCTCTAGCTTTTCTGGATCAATTGTCTCCATGCCACCTGCTGGATGGTGATTAAATGCAAAGGCTGTTACACCAATAATGCTTAAAAACAAAACCAATGAAAAAATTCCAAATCCAAGCCAAATCTTCTCATATTTATGAATATGCATAAGTCCAACCCCCTAAATTAACGTGAAAGGTAAAAGAAATAAACACTAAACCACATCACCATTATGATTAGTCCAATGGAAAAAACACTTATCAACGTTCCTTTTAATTCGTTATTGTCTTCATGTTTGATTTTTTTGCTCATGAAAATCCCCCTTAGTTTAGGTTTAATGTTAGATTAATGGTTTTGTATTATTTTAGATGTGATATAAGTCACACATTTTAGGAGTGAACAATCCGGATTTTGTTGGATTTGTCGAGTGTGAGAAAATAACTAGAGAAAGGGAAGGAAACTCAATAAGGAGATGTGGGGATTTTACCTGCAGGAACAGGGGATAAACGAATTTCTTCATCAAGTGATTTTAAAGTTGTCGGGGCATAACCAGAGGGAATGAACCCAAATTTTAGAACTGAGGATCGAAATGATGTGAAAGATAGAGAAGAAATTGAAAGAGTACCGATACTTAATCAAGGTGGTAAATAAAGGCTTAGAATTGAGTGAACTTCAAAAAGAAATTGAAGTTCACTCAAGATAGTTTCAAATGATACAATGCAAGAAGAGAATGCTAACTCATCCCCACTGAGCACCCCATTTTTTCATTTCCTTCAACAACTTATTAAGTGAGTGCCCCTTTTCAGTTAATGTATATTCAACTGTAACTGGGACTGTTGCAAAGGTTTCGCGAGTTAATACTCCATGACTTTCTAAATGACGGAGAGTATCGGTTAGCGCTTTTGGACTTATTTTGGGAATTGAACGCTGTAATTCTCCGAAACGTCTTGTCCCATCAAAGAGTTCTTTAATCACAAGAAAAGACCATTTCCCACCAATAATATCAAGTGCTTTTTCGATCGAGCATTCAATTAGTATGCCATCCAATTTCTCCATAGTATCCTCCTTGTAGTAACTATAAATTTTATAGTAGATTACATAATTTTTATTATATCAATAATATTTCAGTACTTGTATACACTATTCGAAAAATTTATAATTCTAGTGAAGAAAGATTTATCCGTAGGTAGAAACAAAAAAAGTGTAACCGTTATCGATAAGGAAACATCAATTGTTATAGCTTTTTCTTTAGAAAGGGGAGATGGGAACATGAAATACAGGCGTGTAGGAGGATCAGGGTTAAAGGTCAGTGAGGTAAGCTTAGGGAGTTGGTTAACATTTGGAGCTTCTACTGAAAAGGATAAAGCGGTTCAAACAATTGAAACCGCTTACGACCTTGGGGTGAATTCATTTGATACAGCAAATGTATATGCAAGAGGTGAATCAGAAAAAGTAGTCGGTGAAGCTCTTAGCAAATATAATCGCGATTCTTATGTGCTAGCAACAAAAGTGTTTGGACAAATGGGAGATGGACCAAATGATCGAGGACTTTCGAGAAAACATGTTTTTGAACAGCTTCATGCTAGTTTAAAACGGTTGAAAACTGATTATGTAGATATTTATTACTGTCATCGCTATGATCCAGAAACACCAGTTGATGAAACCTTAAGAACAATTGATGATCTGATCCGTCAAGGTAAGATTTTATATGCTGGGGTAAGTGAATGGTCGGCACAACAAATTCAAGAAGCAATCGGTACATCAGATAAGTATCTATTAGATAGGATAATTGTTAATCAATCAAACTATAATATGTTTCATCGTTATATTGAAAAAGAAGTACTACCAGTAAGTGAGCAGCATGGAATAAGTCAAATTGTCTTTTCACCATTAGCACAAGGAGTGTTAACTGGGAAATATAGCGTAAGCAATCGTGCGCCAGAAGGAAGTCGTGCAACAGATCCGAAAGCGAACATGCATATGGGTCAATTCTTAAATGATGAAATCCTGTTAAAGGTTGAAAAATTAAGTGGAATTGCGAATGAACTTGATATTAGTTTATCTCAATTAGCCATTGCTTGGATTTTGCGTCAACCTGGTGTGGCAAGTACATTAGTTGGTGCGACAAAACCTGAACAAATAATTGAAAATGTTAAAGGTGTGGGTGTGACATTAACGAGCGATGTCATTTCACAAGTAGAAGAAATTTTACAGTAAGGGAGAGAATTATTTGAAAAAAATAGTCGTTACTGGCGGAAGTGGCCTTCTTGGTCACTGGGTAATTAAGGAATTTCTTGATAGTGGATATGAAGTAGTTAATGCAGATGTGAAGCATCCAATTGCTCCACTTTGTAAAACTATTATAACCGATTTACAAAACTTGGGTGAAGTTTACGGGGTGCTTGCTGGAGCAGATGCGGTCGTACATCTTGCTGCCATTCCAGTTGCGTATTCACATCCAAATGAAGTTACCTTTAAAAATAATGTCATGTCTACATACAATATATTAGAAGCTGCGGGAACACTTGGTATTAAAAAAGCAGTCATATCGTCAAGTGAGTCTTCATATGGAATAGTATTTGCGGTTAATGAGCTGTCTCCGCAATATGCTCCACTCGACGAAGAGCACCCACAATTACCAGAGGATAGCTATGGGTTATCTAAAATCGTCAATGAACAAACAGCAGATATGATTCATCGACGAACTGGAATGCAGGTTGTATCCATGAGATTAGGAAATGTGATTGCCCCAAATATGTATGAAAATTTTCCAGGATTTATAAATGACCCTGAACAGCGGAAAGTGATCATGTGGAGCTATATTGATACAAGAGATGCAGCAGTGGCCTATCGACTAGCAGTTGAAACGGATGGTCTTGGCTCTGTTGCACTAAATATCGCAGCAGATGACACAAGCATGGATATTGAAAGTAAGCACCTAGTAGAGACAATCTATCCAACTACTGAAATTCGTAAGAAATTGGAAGCATACGAAACATTATTTTCTAATGAAAAGGCAAAGAAGCTATTAAATTGGCAACCTATGCATAGTTGGAGAGAATATGTGAAGGTTAAGAATTAAGTTTATTTTGAGGGTAATTCAATTGATGTTGATCAATTGAATTACCCTCTTTTTTATTGAAAAGTAGGAGGAAAAGAGTGAAATATGGGGGATAGTTGCTCCTAGGATATAAATTGTGGCAATTTAATAGGGGAATTCCCCTATCTAATTGTAGAAAAAAACCTATCTAGAGAAGCCAGTAAATCCAATTATCGTCCTTAAATATGAAAAACAATTTGCTATCCTAATTCAATCTATATTAAACTGTGATAGGACAAAATGTAGCCAATTATGTAGTTCACACAAAAAGAGAGGAATCGATCCATGTTACACGAATTTACAATAAATATACCTTATAAAGAAATTGACCAATACACAGACACGTTAAATGCAACAGGAATTTATAACTTGTACTATGAATCCCCGATTGAAATCATCAAAGTCCAAAATGGATACGGATATGAAGAAAGGGAAGACCAGCAAGTTGATTTGAAAATTTACGCAAGTGATATGGAAGTGAAGAATCTACCAGAAGCGTATTATTCCTTACTAGAAACGACTCTTTCTATATCAAGGAAAGATATAAGTTATTCCTCACATGAAGAAGCCAATTGGGAGCAATCATATGAATTTGAAGACGTAGATTTAGGAAATGGGTGGGTTATTTCGTATCCCAATTCCAAAGAACAATATCATGATAGAAACGTTCTTAAATTTGACCCATTAGCTGCATTTGGAACTGGACTCCATGAAACAACCCAAGGTTGTTTACGAATGATCTTAGATAAAGACCTTACAGGGAAAAGCGTTCTGGACTTAGGAACTGGTTCTGGTATGCTTACAATAGCAGCATCTCTGAAAGGTGCAAAAAAGGTTATTGCTGTTGATTATGAAGAAGTTGCAAGAGAGCTTTATCATAATGCCGAACTGAATAATCTAAACAATGACCTTAAGGTAGTACAAGCTGATTTAATTACAGGGGACTACACTATTGAGGATGTATATGATCTAATTTTAATCAATATTGGTGCAAATGAGACAATGAGTATCTTGAAAAAACATGATCTATTAAAAAACAGCAATAATTTTATCATCTCTGGTTTAGTGGAATGGCATATTGACCAGCTGATAGCGGATTTCCAAGCAGGTGGTTTTTCAATTCATGAAAAAGCACAGACGAATGAGTGGGTAACGATTCATTTTTCTAAGCAATAAAAGTGAGGATTGTTAAAGGATCTGTTCCTTTAACAATCCTATTCTATTTATAGTATCAGAATTTATAAATTTTATTACTGAGTTTTGGTGGCTAGCGTAAGCGCCTAGAACCTCGGGTCTGATCAAGGCGCTTACGCTTTTCTTAGGTAATAATCAAATACCTATTAATAGGACGTCCAATTCCACCATACTCAATATGAATCTTTACAGTGCCAGATTGTTCCATATATTCAAGGTAGCGTCTAGCGGTCACACGGGCTATTCCAATGCCTTCCGCAACTTCTTCAGCAGAAATAGCTTGATTTTGTTCTTGTAAATGATTGATTATTTTCTCAAGGGTCAGAGCATTGAGTCCTTTAGGTAATTGTTTATTTTCTAACTTTTTTGGTTGAAAGAGGAGACGATCCAATTCTTGTTGGGTGATCGATTCCTTTTCTTGTAGCTTACAATAATAGTTAAGATAGTTTGTAAGTGCCTGTTTGATTCGATCGAATTTAAAAGGCTTCATGATGTAATCAATAGCTCCTAATTGCAATACCTGCCGAACTGTTTCAATATCACTAGCAGCCGTAATGGCAATTACATCAGTTTCTAAACCCTCTAAACGAATTTGTTTTATCGTTGTGATACCATCCTGATTAGGCATGAAAATATCGATTAGAGCTAAATCAGGTTTTTCTGTTTTAATAAAATCGATGCCTTCTTTGCCATTAGATGAAGTGCCAATAACAGTAAATCCATCAACTTCCTCAACAAATTGTTTATTAATTTCTTGAACCATTGGGTCATCTTCAATAAGTAAAACGCGAATATTTGAAGCTTTCATCTAACATTCCTCCATACAATCGTCTTACATATAAAAGGTAATCATAAAGGAGGTACCTCGTTCAGGATATGACTCTATATGAATGGTACCATTTGCTTTTGCGACAATTTCTTTTATTAGAAATAAGCCAATTCCTCGGTTAGAGCCTTCCTTTGTAGTGAATCCTTCTTGAAAAACTTGGGTTTCTACTTCCTTTGAAATACCAGATCCATTATCCTCAATCAGGATGGATAAAAGCTCTTTTTGCTGTTCAATGCTCACATAGATCTCTTTTTCTATTTCATTACTATCTTTAAAGGCGTCAAACGCGTTTTCGATTAAGTTTCCAAAAATGATTACAAAATCATGAACGTCTAGTGAAGGTGGAAATGACTCTAATCGGCTATGGCGATCAATATGAACGGTGATTCCTAGCTCCTTCCCACGACTAACCTTACTTAGCAGAAGACCAGACAAACTTTCACTCTTGATATTTTTTGATAGAAACCGAGTTAACTCTTCATGCTCCTCAGTAATTTGAAAGACATACTCTAGCGCTCTATTTTTATGATCGAGTTGTAGTAATCCTGCTATCGTATGCAGCTTGTTCATATGCTCGTGATTTTGAACTCTCAGAGCGCTTACAAAAGCTTTTACTCCAGTAAGTTCTTCTGCTAGTTTTTTAACTTCTGTACGGTCTTGGAATATCGCAACTGCTCCGACTGTCTTTTCGTTTACTTTAATAGGAATTCGATTACTAACAATATTTAAATTACGAACAGTTAACTCTCTATTGTAAAACGGCTTTTGCAACTGTAGGATCTCTGGAAGTCTTGTATCAGGAATAATCTCATGGATTTTTTTACCGATTACCTCACCTGCTATTCCCATCATTGCTTTCGCTTTATCGTTAAAAACAGTTATTTTTTCATCTGTATCAATTGCAATGATTCCTTCATGCATTGCATTAAAGGTCTCTGTTCGTTCTACCACCAATCTCGCTATTTCATGTGGCTCTAGATTAAACATCTCTTTTTTTATACGCGAAGCCAGTAACCATGCACCCCAACCACCAAATAATAATGAAATCGCACCAGTTAACAGGATTTCAATTCGTAAATTCCAGATGATTTCAAAAAACGTAGGTAACATATACCCAACTAATACGACGCCAACCTGGTGATGCTCTTTATTAATAATCGGAACGAATCCACGAATGACAGTTCCTGCTTCACCTTTAGCCTTTGTCGTATATGTAAGTTCTGCAAAGGCAGGATCCTCATCAGTGCCTTGTGACTTTTGACCAATTAGATGAGGGACAGGATGTGATAAGCGAATATGATTCATGTCCATCACCACAATATAATCAGCATGATGAATCATTCTCATTGTTTCAACACGATCATTAATCTTGCTTCGTTCTTTTGTACTACCGGTAATCATCGCACTGATATCTGGAACCTCTGCAACAGTTCTAGCAGTTAGAAGTGCTCGTTGCTTTAAGTCATCTTCTCCAGAATCAATAAAATTGCTTATAATAACGATGCCAGCGAGAAAAAGGGAAAATCCCACAATAAAAAAGATTAAACCCATTATTTTTGTTTGTATGGATAAACGCTGCATAAAGAGTTCCTTTCTTTTTTTAGGCTCTTTCTAAGACTTCTTCCTAAAGGAAGTTGAACTTTACCCCACATTAACTGGCAGTAAATGTCCGATAAGGTCAACTAACCTTCAGTGAGAATGAAAAGACTTCTCCCTGAAGGAAGTTGAACTTTATCCCACATTAACTGGCAGTATACTGACCTATTCATTACATGAAAGAATAGATAGAAGCTCGATACGGGTGAAACTGCCAGTAAATGTCCGATAAGTTCAACTAACCTTCAGTGAGAATGAAAAGACTTCTCCCTGAAGGAAGTTGAACTTTATTTTACCATGGAAAATGACGCGTGTTACAATTACTATTACATAAATATGGGGGTAGTTAGAGAGATGAAGTATTTAATAGGCTCGAGTTTCTTTGTGATGATCATGATCTTAGCTATCTTTTTTTATCCTTTTGATCGATTTAAACAGGAAGAAATTAGTTTTGACGATGAACAAGAGGGATTGTCAGATCAAATCATTATTCGATTTAGCCACGTTGTTGCTGAAAATACGCCCAAAGGTTTAGCTGCGCAGAAATTTGCTGAATTAGCTGATGAAAAAACAGATGGTTTAGTTAAAGTAGAGGTGATCCCAAATGGTACTCTATATACTGATGAACAAGAGTTAGATGCGTTAATGAATAACGATGTTCAAATGATTGCACCGTCCTTATCAAAAATGACAAAACTAGCACCTGAATGGGGACTATTTGATCTACCCTTTTTGTTTCAAAAAAACGAGGATATCACGTCTGTCTTTTCTAGTGAAATTGGAAACAGCTTTTTACGGCTCCATGAAGATGAAAACATAACAGGGATGGCATTATGGAGCAATGGCTTTAAACAAATGACAAGCAGTGAAAGTTCATTGAAAAAGCCTGAAGATTTTAAGGGTCAACGTTTTCGGATTATGCCAAGCGCTATGATTGAAGAACAGTTTGAACTCCTAGGAGCTGAGCCGATCGTTATGCCTTTTGATCAAGTCTATATGTCATTAGAAGAGGAAAAGTTTGAAGGACAGGAAAATACAATTTCTAATATATATTCTAGACGTCTATATGAGCTTCAAAATTATATGACAATAAGTAACCATGGGTTTTTAGGCTATGCTGTGTTAATGAATAAAGAGTTTTGGGATCATCTCCCTGAAGATGTTCAATCTAGTTTGACAGATGCAATGGATGAGACAACTACCTGGATGTTAGAAGAGTCGATGAAAATGAACAAAGCTCAATTAGGTGTGATAGAGAGAGAATCCTCAATTGACATTCATTATTTAACCGAAGAAGAACAGGGGAAATGGCTTGATAATCTTCAGCCGGTATATCAATCGTTTCTTCAGCATGTGACTGAGGATTTTGTAAAAGAATTTGTAGAGGAAAGAGTTAAGGATATGGAGAAGCGGTAGTATTGTACCTTTCTTCATGTTGTAAAAGGTTTGTACGCCTCTATATACACAAATAATATCGTAAATCTATATAATATATTAACTCTAATAGAAAGGAGGCAAAAATTGAAGATAGATGCGGTTTTTGAAGGTGGTGGGGTGAGGGGAATTGCTTTTATTGGAGCGATTCAAGCCATGGAAGAGGAAAACGTAGAATGGGAAAGACTAGCAGGAACATCAGCAGGTGCCGTAATAGCTGCTCTGTTAGCAAGCGGTTTTAAAAGCTATGAAATTAGAGATAGGTTTAAAGAAATGGATTATTCTAAATTTCGAGGGTTGACAATCCTGAATCGAATTCCCCTTATCGGCAGCTTTTTGGAGCTAATGGTCCATCTTGGAATTTATAAAAATGATTATCTTGAAACATGGATGGATGCTATTCTTTCAGAAAAAGGCATTAGGACATTTGCAGATCTACCAGATGGGAAATTAAAGATTATCGCTTCAGATGTTTCAAATGGACAAATGCTTATTTTGCCAGATGATTTGGATCGCTATGGGATGACTCCTGCTGATTTAAAAGTTTCAACCGCGATTATGATGAGTGCTTCAATACCATTTTTCTTCCGTCCGGTTATTTGGAAATCTAAAGACAACAACAAATCCTATATTTTAGATGGGGGATTACTTAGTAATTTTCCAATATGGTTATATGATACTGATAACCCCCGTTTCCCAACGTTCGGCTTCCGTTTTGTAAAAGATGAAGTTGATATTGGGGCTGTTATACCAACCCCGTTACACCTTTTTAAAAATATTTTTAAAACGATGCTTCAAGCACATGATTTGCGACATCTCAACGAAGAAACGAATGAACGTACGATTAAAATTCCGACTGGCGGTATCACCACAACTGATTTTGAACTAAATAAGGATGAAATCGAATTTCTCTATCATTCGGGTTATACTTCCGCTAAGGAATTTTTATCGAAGTGGGATTTTGAAAAGCATAAGGCTAAACGAAAGCAAAAAGAAAAGATTTAATATAAAGAAATAGTGCTATTGCTGCTAAAAGGCCAGGATGAAATCACGTCCTAGCCTTTTTTAGATACTCTAAAATCTGTAGCGATGTCAAAGACGAGAAAAATGTAACCTAAATTTTAAACAAATGTAATCATAATTACGAACAAATGAAAACTTGTTATGGGAGAATGATTACTTCATGAGTTGATTTTACTATATATAAGTTATTAACAAGATAGGTATTTTAGTATTTTGTCGTTAACCTTAAATAATTAGCAGTAGTCCTTTTACGATAAAAGAAACGAGGGCTCGTAATGTGTTATTACGTTTAGGTGGTGTAAGTTATGGGAGAGCTGAAAAAGAAAAGAAAGAGAGTAAGACTAAGATGGGGAAGAGTATTTGGAGCGCTTCTTATTCTTTTTGTCTTCATTATTGGAGTATATAGTGTTTATCAATACATACAAGGGACATTAGAAGGTAACAACAAAACTTTTAAAAATGATCAGGGAAACCATGCTTTTCAAGGGAAGAAAAATGAAATAGGTGATGTAAACGTTCTTTTATTAGGTAGTGATTCTAGAGGGGAAAAACAAGCTAGAACGGATACGATTATGGTAGCACACTATGATCAACGTACTCATTCGGTTAAACTTATTTCGTTTATGCGTGATATGTATGTATCAATACCGGGACATGGGAAGCAAAAATTAAATGCTGCTTATGCATATGGAGGTCCAGAATTACTGAGGAAAACCATTAAAGAAAATTTTAGTCTAGATATTAATTATTACGCGATTGTAGATTTTAAAGGATTCGAAGAGGCTGTAGATATTCTCGTTCCAAATGGCATTCAAGTGGATGTACCACATTTAATGACTTCTGGAATCGGAATGGAGATAGAAAAAGGTAAGCAAACCCTTCATGGGAAAGAGCTGTTGGGCTATGTCCGTTATCGCCAAGATCGTTTGAGTGATTTTGGAAGAGTACAAAGACAGCAAGAAGTTGTTTCAAAAATTGTTGAGGATTCTGTAAGTCTTCGTAATGTAGCGAAACTCCCTAAGCTATTGGGTGTCTTGAATTCATATGTGGATACAAATATTGAAACTACTACACTATTTACGATCGGAAAAGACTTTGTGACAAATAATAAAGGAGATTTAGAGACTCTCCGTATCCCTGAAGATGGCAGTTTTCAAAATATACGTTATGAGGATATTGGAGAAGTATTAGAGGTGGATTTTCAACAAAATAAGGAAGCTATTAAAAAATTTATTGAGGGAGAAAATCATAATAGTGACGGTCAAAATGAAGAGGATAAGTGAAATGGGGAATGATTCTAATACCTGGTAGTAACCAACACATATAAACAAAAGAAGCCCAATCTAAATGTTTTAGGTTGGGCTTCTTGATTATTATTAAGCAAAGCATATTTCTTTTACTCTCAAACTTATTCCTACCCTATAGAATAATTAAGAAATGTTCTTTAATTCTTCTGTATATCGTAGGAATTCGCTTTTGTTTCGGTTTCGTAAGGACTGGTCAATTTTCTCGTGGATTTTCTCTTTTCGGAAATTAAGCAAAGCATTGTCTAACACCATTTCAGCAAATAAAGAGTCTATGACATTTACCTCGGGTTGTGGTGAATTAAGCAAATTCTTTTCCATGAAGAATCACTCCTTGACCTTTTTTCTATTATACTATCCATTTTCATACTATTCAAAACATTTTGATTGGTAATTCGATAATTCAAAAAATAGTAACACAAACTTTGTATCAGTTTGTGCTACTATTCTTGATCTCACTTTATTGATCTTGTCCTGCTTCTGTCTGTGTGTTTTGATCTGCGTTAAATGGATTTCTTTCTTCCATACCGCTACGACCACCGCCGTTACCGCCAAATCTTCCATTTGCCGGTGATTCTGTTACACCGGATTCGTCTAAGTACGTCATCACACCAGATAATGTATATTCTACAGATTGTGAACCTGCTTTATATTCTGCAGTATTATACACTCCGTCTCTATTTTCACCTGTTAAAACACCACCTGAGCTGAGTGTATACGTTTGTTCATTTTGTAGCTCTGGTGTGCTAATTAAAATGGTTTGATATTGTTTTTCAGGAGCAATTGCAAATACTTGTTCACCATTGCTATCCTCGACATACATTGTTGTTCCTGCTTCTTGGAATTCAGTGAATGTCATCATGATGGCATTTTGATTGGAGTCTTCTGAAATACCTTGTGCCATACCACTACTACCAGCAGCAACTAAAGTACCACCCTCAATAATGAAGGACTGATCGTAATCTAGAGACCCATTCCCAGATGAAGAAGGTCCATATACAAGAACCGTTCCACCGGTCATTTTTATTGCTGTATTTGAATCAAGTCCGTCACCATTCGCATTTACATATAAGTAGCCACCCTCAATTAATAATTTACCTTCTTCAGACGTTTCTTCTGTGGCTGTCTCTTCTTCAGCTGTTTCTGTTTCTTCGGAAGCTCCAGATTCATTCATCGCCATACCAGGCATACCGAATTCACTACTACCTCCATTATTATTGACTCCATCATCTGCTGCATTAACGTGAATGGTACCATCAGCAATCGTAATATTCATTCCTTCGATACCTTCTTTGCTTTTATCAATATTAATTTCTCCACCGTTAATCGCTACATTTGTATCGCCATGAATACCGTCATCCCCGGTAGAAATAAGGACCTTGCCATCAGAGATAGATACATCTTGATCACTATGAAGTGCATCCTCGAGGGAGTCAATTGTAAATGTTCCACCAGCAATAATAATTTCAGTACCTGCTTTTATACCTTTTGTACTGATTGTATCCTCTGGATCTGCTTCTTCCGTAGCTTCATCAGTTGGTCTTTGTGGTGGTTCACCTGTCATTTCCTCAGGAGGTGTGCCACCGCTTGGCATTTCTGCTGAGTTTGTTCTTACCTCATTTGTACCATCGTTATTAAATTCTCGATTACCGAAAGCACCACCAATTTCAGAAGCGCTCTCGATTGTTTCTGGGCTACCGCCACCTGCTACAATGGAATATTCACCGTCAATTACAGTTACTGCCTTCTCAGCTTGAACGCCATCACCTTTTGCTTGAACAGTTAAAGAACCACTTTCCAAAATAATGTTACCTTTTTTCTCGTCTTCATCGTTTGAAGCTTTCACACCATCACCAGTTGCTACTACTGAAATAGTGGCATTTTTCATGGCTAATAAATCTCGACCAACAATCCCATCATCTACAGACGTAACTTCTAGGTTACCACCTGTAATTTTTAAGTTATCGCGACTTGTAATACCATCTTTAAAATTTCCTGATACGTTTAACGATCCAGAACCGTTGATCGTCAAATCATCTTTACTAAAAATTGCTGCTTCTGGTTCATCTGCTTCTTCATCTTCATAAACATATTCTGTTGCATCAGATAGGATATTTTTTGTGTTTTTCTCAAGAGATATCACCGTTTTATCTGCTTGCTTTACATAAATGGGTGCACTTGTTGAAGAGTTAATCGTTGCTCCATTTAATATAATGCGAACGGTACCTGCATCTTCTGCATCTACAACAATTTGTCCATCCTTTAAAGTTCCTTCTACAACATAAGTTCCGGTTGTTCGAATCAATATTTGATTATCTTCAACAATGACACCATCATTCTCAGCCACAGTTGCTGTTGTTTCACTCAACTTAATAAATGTCACATTATCTTCTTGCCAATCAGTATATAAATCATCACTGGCATAAGTAACTAGATTATTTACTAGTTCAGAGGCCTGTGTACTACTTGTCTTCGTATCGCTACTACAACCACTGATGATTAAAGCAATACCAAACAATAATGGAATGAACCTATTAACTTTTTTAATCATCCTCTTAATCATCCTTATTTAAGTATCGTAAGCTGTTTGTTTACTCGATACGTTTTATTATGAAATAAAGTAGATCTAAAATGCTAAAGATCTACTTAGGATCATTTACTTAGGCTGTAAAGTTGCCATCATAGCTTAGCATGACTGCGGAACGCACGCCTTGAATAGTAGATATTTCTGATGCAATTTCCGCATCGTTTTCTTTTACACGAATTTCATATGTCACTTCAATCTCATAATCTTGAATAATTGATTTAGATTTTAATGAGAATTTTTTCGTTTTTTCACTCATAATCTGTTCAATTTGTTCTCCGACAGAGTTTTTATCAAATTTCACAACTAATAGATACGGGTTGTCCACTTTAATTTTGTTTGCAAATAAAATAATAACAAGACCAATTAGGACCGAACCGATGATAGCTAATAAAATAAATCCTGCACCACTTAAAATACCAGCAATGACTGACCAGAATAAGTAAACTAAATCCATTGGATCTTTTATTGGCGTACGGAAACGAACGATAGATAATGCTCCAACCATACCAAGTGATAATAATACGTTTTGACTAATTCCCATAATGACTAGAGCTGTTGCCATTGTCATAATAATTAATGAAATATTGAACGAATGTGAGTAAATTACACCGTTAAATGTTTTCTTATATACTGCATAAATACACAGCCCGACTAAAAACGCTACACCTAGTCCAAGTAGTGAATCAATTAATGAAAATGAAGAAGTTGTTTCTAAAAAGCTTGATTTGAAAATATCTGAAAAATTAGTAGTATTCATTTTTTAATCTCCTATTATGTTTTTATCCATTATCCATACATGCGACTTAACTGATATTTTGAATACGCTTCTTGCCTTGTGTCTGTTAGCTGAAGTAAATATTTAATAACATCTGGCAGGTATTCATCATATTTAACTTCTAAGATGACTAAATTTGGTTCTAACACATCTACCATCGGTAAATGTTTATTGAACATATCTGTGTTTTGTAAGCTGGATTGCACCTTTATATCGAAAGTGACACGAACATTACCATAGGGGTACATAAAGGCTTCACGTTCATAATCAACCACTGTTTTCGGTTTGATTTGGTGATTTTGAATTTCAAATAATAAATCACGCATAAGGGCTCTCTGGTCTTTTTCCATCCAATGAATGTCACCAATGCGCATTTTTTCAAATTCCTCACGCGTCATTTCACATTTTGATTTGAATGTTAAATTATTCCGCTTACTTTTGCGTTCAAGATTAACCACCGCATCGTTCTTCCCATATATACGAACACGGTATTTATCGCGATTTAAATAACCTTCTTTTTTTTCGTTCAAAATTTTATTATCAAAATTATCAAAGTAAGTTGAACGAATTAAATATTTGCCATTTGCTCCTGCGTTTGAATCTCTTCTCATAAAGTGCAGAAGTTTACTACGTAACACGCGATATTCCGCTACTGAAATAGCGTGCTTAAGCTCATTACGACCTTTCGGATTAAATGAGGTCTGAATTGGCATTATCTCTCCTCCTTCTCTATAACCTTCTTTTTGTTAGGATGTACGTTGGCTAATTGATTGCCTCAACAATTGCTAGTTTATATGCTGAATGTGTCAGCGAGATGTCAAGTAAAGTTTTTGTAAAAACTTTATTAAGGTTTCGGAAAAAATCATTGAGTGATTATATATATAGGGAAAGCGAGCAACTGGAGAGGAAATCAACCACACCGAATTACTTGCTAAATAGAAACATAGTTTTCGAAAATAACCTTATAAAAAGACCAAAAAGAACAAAAAGACCATTATCACCATAAATATAAACTTTCTAAATTATCAGTTAACATAAAGTTAGAGTTTGAAAGCGTTAACAAAAGGGGTGAATGGTTAATGAAAATAAATTTCAAAAATTTAACTGTCCAAGTGGTCATCGGTATTCTTCTCGGTATTACGATCGGATTTATTTTTCCAGAGTTTGGAGCACAGCTAAAGGTGTTGGCTGACATCTTTATTAAGTTAATTAAGATGGTTATTGCACCAATTATCTTCTTCACTATTGTCATTGGAATTGGTAGTATGGGAGATTTAAAAAAGGTTGGTAGAATTGGAGGTAAGGCATTACTTTATTTTGAAGTCGTGACTACCTTTGCATTAGCGATTGGAATATTAATCGTTTCGATTCTTCAACCAGGTAATGGATTTAATACAAGTGGGGCAGAAGGGGCAGATGTTTCTGAATTTACGAAACAAGCTGAAGAATCAAGTCATGGGTTTATGGACTTTTTGATGGGAATCGTTCCTGAAAATGCGGTTGCAGCTTTAGCAGGTGGAGAATTGCTGCCAATCTTATTCTTTGCCGTATTATTCGGACTAGCAACAGCTTCAGTTGGTGAGAAAGCTGCACCTGTCATCTCTTTATTTGAAAAATTAACTGAGATTTTCTTCTCAATTGTAAACATGATTATGAAAATATCACCAATTGCTGCATTTGGGGCAATGGCATACACAATAGGTAACTTCGGAATAGGCTCTCTCGTTTCATTAGGTAAATTAATGGGCTCAGTGTATATCACAATGTTTTTGTTTATCGTCCTTATTCTTGGTGGCATTGCGAAATACTATAAATTTAGTGTTTTTAGCTTTATTAAATATATTAAAGAAGAAATATTACTTGTGTTAGGTACATCTTCCTCTGAATCTGCCCTACCTAAACTGATGCAAAAGCTTGAGAGATATGGTTGTTCAAAGTCAGTAGTAGGTCTTGTTGTACCAACAGGCTACTCATTTAACTTAGATGGAACCTCTATCTATCTATCAATGGCAGCAATGTTTATTGCTCAAGCATATGGTGTCGATCTATCAATCTGGCAGATGGCAACATTATTAGGTGTATTAATGCTGACATCTAAAGGGGCTGCAGGTGTTACAGGTTCTGGATTTATTACGTTGGCTGCTACATTAGCAGCATTCCCAATGATACCAGTAGAAGGAATGGCACTTATTCTAGGTGTTGATCGTTTTATGTCAGAAGCACGTGCAATCACAAACCTAATTGGCAATGGTGTAGCTACAGTGGTTATTTCTAAAATGGAAGATGAATTTGATCCAGAAGGCTATGTTGAGGTAGAAGCAGAACCTGAAACAAGCTCTTCTAGTATTGAAACATCTGTAGGTGTGGTAGCAAATAGATAGACTAAATAGGCTGACTCTACCTGAGTCAGCCTATATTTATACTATTAAAAGAAGGTAACAACTTACTGATGCAGAATTCTTGATTAATGAATATAAGGAGGGAGAAAATTTGCAAAATGATAAGCAATCAAGCCTATGTAAAATCCTTGGAATCGATTACCCAATTATCCAAGCTGGAATGGCGGGTGGGGCAACAACGGCTGAGTTAGTTGCAAAAGTATCTGAGACAGGTGCCTTAGGTACATTAGGAGCAGCATATATGAGGCCTGTGGGCATAAGAACAACAATAAAAATGATAAAAGAACAGACAAATCGTCCCTTTGCTGTTAATTTATTTTGTACATCTATGAAGGATGACTTTTCAGGAATGACAGAGGTGCAGTCTGTGCTAAATACGTTTCGAGAAAAGCTAGGAGTGCGAGTAGATGAGGACAATGTAAAAACAATAGATGATTTTGAGGAACAATTTCAAGTATTAATGGAAGAAAATGTACCTGTTATTAGTACAGCATTTGGCATCCTTTCTCCTGAAAAAGTCCAAATAGCTAAAAGTAGAGGTGTAAGGGTAATCACAATGGTTACAACTGTTCGGGAAGCAAAGATCGCTGAACAGGCAGGAGCGGATATTATTGTTGCTCAAGGGAGCGATGCAGGTGGTCATAGAAGTACATTTGATATTAAAGAACACCCAAATGGTGCAAATATCGGAACATTTTCATTAATCCCTCAAGTTGTCGACAATGTGAATGTCCCAGTAGTTGCAGCAGGAGGTATCATGGATGGAAGAGGAATGCTTGCGGCTATGGCTCTAGGTGCACAAGGGATACAAATGGGAACACAATTCCTTACGTGCAAGGAGTCTGGTATTCACCACTTATATAAAGCGGCCTTATATCAAAGTACAGAAGAAAGTACAGTCATTACGAAAAGCTTTTCAGGACGTCCAGCTCGGGGTATTAAAAATGAATTTATTACTCATTTTGAACAGTCAGGTATTCCTCCTTTACCATTTCCTAGTCAAAACACATTAACAGCAGATATCCGAAAAGCTGCTGCTGTACAAAATGAGATAAACTTTATGTCTTTATGGTCAGGGCAGGCAACTAGGTTATTAAAGGAAGATAAACCAGCTGAAGTGATCATACGTGAAGTGCTATACGAAATGGAAGAAGTATTGAAGACCTTAAATAAACAATAACAGACTCTTTTACTGGCTTAAAGGATCGTTAAGCCAAGTATTCCTATCAAATTTTCGATAATATTTGATATTTTTCATAATTGATGGTTAATTTAATAGTAGAATCTATGTTATGATAGAGTATATTTTGATTGTGTAAAGGAGCTAATTATGGAAAAAGTACTTGTTTTTGGTCATAAAAATCCGGATACAGATACAATCTGTTCTGCCATTGCGTATGCTGAGTTGAAAAATAAAACCGGACAAAATGCTGAGCCTGTTCGCTTAGGTGAAGTAAACGGTGAAACACAATATGCACTTGATTTCTTCAAAAAAGATGCACCTCGTCTTGTTGAAAAGGTTGCTGGTGAAGCAAAAGAAGTTATTTTGGTTGATCATAATGAGCGTCAACAAAGTGCAGATGATATTACGGAAGTTCGTGTACTTGAAGTAATCGATCATCACCGGATCGCTAACTTTGAAACAAGTGATCCAGTTTACTACCGTGCTGAGCCTGTTGGTTGTACAGCTACAATTCTTAACAAATTGTATAAAGAAAAAGGTGTTCAAATTGAGAAGGAAACAGCTGGATTAATGTTATCTGCGATCATTTCTGACTCTCTTTTATTCAAATCTCCAACTTGCACACAAGAAGATGTAGATGCAGCAAAAGAATTAGCTGAAATTGCTGGTGTTGATGCGAATACATACGGCTTAGATATGCTTAAAGCTGGTGCAGATTTAAGCGATAAATCTGTTGCGCAATTAATCTCACTTGATGCAAAAGAATTCCAAATGGGCTCAAGCAAAGTAGAAATTGCTCAAGTGAACGCAGTTGATACAAACGATGTACTTGTTCATAAAGCGGAAATAGAAGCAGCACTATCAAGCGTTATTGCTGACAAAGGATTAGACTTATTCTTATTCGTTGTTACTGATATCTTAACAAATGATTCAGTTGCCTTAGCAATTGGTAACGAAACGAATAAAGTAGAGCAAGCATTCAATGTGAAACTAGACAACAACCAAGCTACACTTAAAGGTGTTGTTTCCCGTAAAAAACAAATTGTTCCTGTGTTAACAGAAGCATTTACGAAATAAGATTAAAAAGCCACAGTCCATCTTTAAATTGGATGTGGCTTTTTTGATTTAATTATAAGGTGAAGAAAGTTTCAATAATTATATTTAATTAACGGGGCTTTATTTCAACAAGAACTACCATTAAACGCGACACCTTCAGTAAAAATCGCAACAAGATCATAAGTGACATATTCATAGCAGAATAAGTCCTATCAAAACGAAGTATATTAAATGAAAACACTTACAAAAATAAACAATACATATTAAAATAGAATCATAGATTCAATAATTTCGAACATAAAGGGGAAATGGGAATGGCGTTAATTCAATGTCAATTTTATTCTGACGTTTTATCATTAAGCACATCGATGACAGTGATCTTACCTCAACAAACTACATCACAAATCGGGATGCAAAATAAGCAAATTGGTGATAAGCATAAAACACTCTTTCTTCTCCATGGTTTTAGTGATGATGATACAATCTGGACTCGTCGTACCTCAATCGAACGATACGTCGCCCCACTTGGATTGGCAGTTGTAATGCCACAGGTTCATCAAAGCTTTTATACGGATATGAAATATGGTAATCGCTATTGGACATTTCTAACCGAGGAATTACCACATATCGCACGTTCTTTCTTCCCATTATCTGCAAAAAGAGAAGACAATTTTGTTGCTGGTTTATCAATGGGAGGTTATGGCGCATTAAAATGGGCGCTTCGCCATCCTGAAAACTTTGCCGCAGCAGCAAGTCTTTCTGGTGCCGTTGATATGGCGAATTGGATCAAACAAGATGGACATTTAGACAATGTGTTCGAACTCATTTATGGTGATGAGGATATAAAAAATACAGAGAATGACCTTTTATGGCTTTTAGAAAAAGGAGACAAATCTCCAGAATTGCAAAAACCAGCGATCTATCAATGCTGTGGGACAGAGGATTTTTTATTTGAAAGCAATGTAACGTTTAAAGAAAAATGTGAACAAACGAGCTATTGTTTAACAACAGATTTTGGACCAGGTGCTCATGATTGGCAGTATTGGGATGATAAAATACAAGATGTGTTGAAGTGGTTACCTCTGTAGACTATATACATAAGACTTAAGTAAACTAAAACAAGGTGGTTCCCCCTTAGGGAGGATAGCCACCTTGTTCAATGTCATTTATTTTAATTACCGTATCTCATATTTATCCTTAAGAGACTCCGGAGCCATCTTAATCATTCTTTCTAAAACAAATGTAGCAATCACGATATCATCGACAACCCCGATAAGTGATAAAAAGTCTGGTATTAAATCAAATGGAAAAAACGCATATGTTAGTATTAATAACACGCCAATTGCTTTTTTGTGTACCTCAACCTCTTTTGATAGAAAAAAATCTTTTAAGAAGGGGATAAACTTCCAAAACTTAATGATAAATTTAATTCTCTTAAAATATTTAAACAAACGAATCACCTCTTTTATGGTCGGATCGAATAGCTTTGAATGGTTGACACTATACTATTATGAAATCTAGGAGGGTTTTTCGTTTCTAATGTTACAGATGCAATGAAACTTGTTTGAATAATAGTTACAAATACAATACCCAAAAATAGATTACGTATTAACGTAAATGACAATTAAAATCGTTTCTCCTTAAAATAAAATGCTTATTAATACCGGAAAAACTGGCTGAGTTTTAGTCTCTGCAGAAATCTCCGATAAGATAAATTCATTCATAAGAAGTCGATTTTTACATTGTGTATCTTCCTTTCAATTACTATTTTCTTAGATTACTTGAATGATATCCTGGTCTTTACTTTCGATACCTTGATTAAAAGTTAATCTCGTTTTAAAGCGATAAGATATGCTTTCTGATGAAATTGGAATCGTTTCAGGTAACTTAAAAGTAAATGAAACTTGATTGTCTTCTTCAGAGTTAATCAGTTTAGAAGACAAAACGGTTGCTGTATCAATGACCTTTTCCTGCTCAGTTGATTGATCAAGCATGACTAAATCACATTCAATTCTTTTTAGTTGTTGTTCAATTGTTCCACCCTTTATATAAAAATGTCCGTTAATTAGTTCACCTCTACGATATGATTCCCTTGGTAAAATAAGATCAATGATCGCTGAACCTACTCCTAATAGAGACATATATTTTCTCAGTAACATTCAAATTCCTCCTCATTTTATTTACTTTGTTTAATATATTTTTGGTCTATTCGTTTTTCAATTTTTTCAAGTTGATTTTTATCTTTGAGAAGTTCTTCTTTGTTTCTTTTCATTAACTCCATGAATGACACTTTTTTCATTTTGAAAGCTCCTTTTGTCGTTCCCCGAGTAGGAAAAGGGATATAAAAAAACCTTTACCATCATTGGTAAAGGTTTTAGAAACAAATAAAGACCTTTACCGATAAGTAAAGGTCTTGCTAACAACATTACGTTGCCAACAAAGCCGAGAGTGGGAAAACTCCGTAATGACGACTTTGTTGTTAAAGCTACTCCCCTTTAGGAGATACGATTTAATTATTTGAGTTAATCATAAGGTATTTTTAATAAAGCGTCAACAGATAATTAGCGGATTATCCAGGAAAAATGTGACAATTTTGTTAATTGATCTTCTGATCTGTATGATAGCCTAAACAAATGTTAAAGTTAATAATCTATTCATAGCTTTGTGAAAAAGATTTTTTTAAGATAATATTAGAAAAGAAGACATTATTATTTATATAGGAATGAATATAGCTTTTTCTAGTTGTTTTCAGAGTGTAACATAATATTTCCTATCTAAAGGGAAATGACATTTTCATATTATAAGAGATAAAAGATTCAGGAGGAAAAGAAGAAAAATGCTTAAAACGTCCTTAACAACTACGTTTGGGTCATTGCAGTGGTTGTTTTTTATTTTTGCAAATGTTGTTGTAGTCCCAATCTCAATTGGTGTTGCATTTGAATTACCTTCATATGAAGTGGCGACAATCCAACGAAGCTCTTTTATTTTTACTGGTGTTGCTTGTATGCTCCAAGGATTAATCGGGCATCGTTTTCCAATTATGGAGGGACCTTCAGGAGTCATTTGGGCACTAGTTCTTAATTTGAGTTTTTCCGCATCATCACTTGGAATGAGCTTGCAAACAATTGGTGGAGGAATTGCAACAGGGATGATTGTAGCAGGTATTTTTACTATCATCATTTCTGTCTTTCGTTTATATTGGATTTTACATAAGCTCATTACACATATGGTTATGAGTGTTTATTTATTTTTACTTACCTTTCAACTTATCATGATATTTTTTATGGGGATGTTAAAAATAAATGAAGATGGAAAACTCGATTTACCTATTACACTATTTTCAATAGGAATCGTCATCTTTGTGAGTATGCTAAATATAGTAGGAAATAAAGGGATCGGGAATTTTTCTATTTTAATAGGAATGATAGTAGGCTGGTTAGGATATTCATTATTATTTTCTACAGAAGTACAGAATATAAGTAGGGGTGTTTCACTTACATTATTTCCACTTGGTCAGCCGAACCTAGAAATAGGTATTATCGCGATTACCTTTTTGGGCTGCTTGGTTAACTTAAGTAATACAACAACCTCTGTTGAAGCAACAGCGAAACTCTATCAAGATCATGAACTACCAACTGAACAGAGGTACAGAAGCTCTTATTTATTAACAGGATTATACGCAGTCCTTGCTCCGCTATTCGGGCTTATTTCCTATTCACCATATGCTTCATCAATTGGCTTTTTGGAGAGTACAAAAATGCTTAAAAAGAAACCCTTTCTAATCGGGGGGGCACTAATGGTTCTTCTAGGAATTATTCCTGCTCTAGGTTCTCTACTGGCTACACTTCCAATTACTGTTGGGAATGCGGTTTTGTTTGTTGCTTATATTCAATTATTCGGAACTTCTATAAAAAGCTTAAATGGCTATACCTTTACATCTAAAACAATATATAGGCTTGCTATACCGGTATTAGTAGGAGTTTGTATTATGACATTAGACAGCAAGATATTTACTAGCTTGCCGATTTACCTCCAACCATTAATCGGGAACGGATTTATTATGGGTGTACTACTGTCCGTCTGTTTAGAAAAAATGATAAATTGGGAGAAGGTTATAGAGTGACAAGAATAAATACCTATCAATCGAAGGGCTGACAAAAGTCAGCCACAATCATTAGGGAACTTCCCTAATATGGTTAATTGAAAGCGTTATCTAATTACCATCTTCCTCTTAGAGAAGTATAAGGATAAACAAAAGTCAAAGTAAACAAATATATTTCCAATAAAAACAAACAAAAACGGGTATCAAAACAAAAGAAAAAGTAGTATAATCATTAAAAAGATAGCTTAGAAGAAATTGGTTCATTTTGAATGGAGGTTAATAGATGAAGGTCTCTCTTTTTATTACTTGCTTAGCAGATGTTTTTTATTCGAACGTTGGGAAGCATACAGTAGAGCTTTTAGAGAAACTTGGCTGTGAAGTAGATTTTCCTGAACAACAAACATGCTGTGGTCAGCCTGCTTATAATAGTGGTTATCATAAGGAAACAAAGGAAGTTGCAAAACATATGATTCGAACGTTTGAGGATTCAGATTATGTGGTTGGACCATCTGGTTCATGTGTAGCAATGCTACGTGAGTATGGTCATTTATTTGAAAATGAACCTGCTTGGAAAGAAAAAGCAGAAAAATTAGCAAGTAAATCATTTGAATTAACACAGTTTATTGTTGAAGTATTAAAGGTAGAAAACGTGAATGCGAGTTTACCAGCATGTGCTACCTATCATAAATCTTGTCACATGACACGGCTGCTCGGGGTGAAGGATGCTCCTGGAAAGCTTCTAGATCATGTTGAAGGCTTGGAGGTTAAACCACTTCCGAATAGCCAAGATTGTTGTGGATTTGGTGGAACGTTTTCTGTGAAAATGGTGCCAATATCTGAACAGATGGTAGATGAAAAAGTACAGCATGTTGAGGAAACTGGAGCAGATATTTTAATTGGTGCTGATTGTGGTTGTTTAATGAATATCGGTGGAAGAATTAACCGAAAAGGAAAACCAATCAAGGTTATGCATATTGCTGAAGTACTGAATAGTGAGGTGAAATAACCATGGCAATGAAAATTGGTGAAGATAAGTTTTTTGAACGAGTTGATAAAGGGGTTCAAAATACATTTATGCGTAATGCTGTCGTCTCTGCTCAGGAGCGGATGCAAGGCAAACGCTTAGCAGCTGTGGAAGAGCTAGGTAATTGGGAAGAATGGCGTAAGCTTGGTGAAGAAATTAGAACTCACACGCTTGAAAATATAGATTATTATCTAGAACAACTTAGTGAAAATGTGACGAAGCGTGGTGGTCACGTATTCTTTGCTTCAACAAAGGAAGAAGCAAATGAGTATATTTCAAAGGTAGCTAAAGAAAAGCAAGCAAAGAAAGTTGTAAAGTCAAAATCAATGGTAACAGAGGAAATTAATTTAAATGCAGCTTTAGAAAAAGCAGGCTGTGAGGTGATTGAAACAGATTTAGGAGAATATATTCTCCAGCTAGATGATCACGATCCACCGTCACATATTGTTGTTCCTGCACTGCATAAAAATAAAGAACAAATTCGTGACACGTTTAAAGAAAAACGAGGCTATGATAAATCAGAAATTCCTGAAGAACTTGCACTTTTTGCAAGGGAACAGCTCCGTCAAGAATTTCTAAGCGCAGATTTAGGAATAACAGGCTGTAATTTCGCTGTCGCAGAATCAGGTTCAATTAGTCTTGTGACAAATGAAGGAAATGCAGGTCTTGTAACCGCTTTACCGAAGACGCAAATTACAGTAATGGGAATGGAGCGAATTGTTCCTACGTGGGAAGAGCTAGATATACTTGTTAGTTTACTTTGTCGAAGCTCTGTAGGACAAAAATTAACAAGTTATATTACCGGTTTAACTGGCCCTAAGGATGAAGGTGATGTTGACGGTCCAGAGGAATTCCATCTTGTCATTGTTGATAATGGACGATCAAATATATTAGGTACTGAGTTCCAAAGTGCTCTTAATTGCATTCGTTGTGCAGCATGTGTCAATGTATGTCCTGTTTATCGCCATATTGGTGGTCATTCATATGGTTCAATTTATGCAGGCCCAATCGGTGCTGTCTTAACACCGCTATTAGGTGGTTATGAGGATTATAAAGAGCTTCCCTATGCATCATCTCTATGTGCTGCATGTACAGATGCATGTCCTGTGAAAATACCACTTCACGAATTGCTGATTAAACATCGTAGAAAAATTGTAGAGGATGAGAAAAAATCTCCTTTTGCAGAAAAACTTGCAATGAAGGGGTATCAGTTAGCAGCCAGTTCACCAAGTCTATATAAGGCGGGGACAAAATCAGCTTCTACCGTTATGGCACCTTTTACACAATCAAACAGCATTCAAAAAGGTCCTGGTCCAATGAAACCATGGACAGATGTTCGAGATTTTCCTGCACCTAATAAAGAAAGATTTAGAGATTGGTATAAAAAGAGAGAGAAAGGTGAGGAATAGGAATGGGAAAAGGACAAGTTTACAATCGAGAATCATTCCTAAATACGGTTGTTGCTAAGCTTGGTCGTGAGCGAAAAACAAATGTCTCTAAGCCTGTTTGGACAACTACCCCACAATTCGAGGTACTAAAAGATGCATCACAAGATGAATTAGTGGATGTACTGAAAAAACACTGTGAAGTCATTCATACACAGTTTATTGAGACAAATCTAGAAAAGCTTACACAAACAATACGTAATGTATTTGAACAGTACGAGGTTGGTAGTGTCGTGACTTGGAAAGACGAGCGCCATAGAGAATTTGGATTAGATGAAGGCTTACTCACACAGTTACCAAACGAAGGTACCAGCGTTCATATTTGGGATCCTGCATTAAAGGAAAAGAATATACAAGCTGCTGAAAAAGCAGATGTTGGGATCACCTTCAGTGATATTACCCTAGCTGAATCAGGAACGGTTGTGTTGTTCAGTAACGAAAATAAGGGTAGGTCTGTAAGTTTATTACCGAAAACCTATATTGCAATTGTGCCAAAAAGTACGTTAGTCCCGAGAATGACACAAGCTACATCAATTATTAGTAAACAAGTACAAGCTGGAGAAAAAATCTCATCTTGTATTGACTTCATTACAGGGCCGAGTAATAGTGCGGACATTGAACTGAACTTAATTGTTGGGGTGCATGGTCCGATTAAAGCAACTTATATCCTGGTGAACGATAAATAAAAAGAATTTCAAAAATAAACAAAAAACATATTCAAAAATAAACAAACATATTGTATAATAAAAAACAGATAATCAAATAAAAAAACAGAAACAAACAATATAGAGGAGGAAACAAAATGGTACAAAGTTTATGGAATAAAGAGCAAGCTTCAGTATTACCTCAAGGGGTAGAGGAATTAGTATACCGTTCCAATCTAATCGGATCAGATCGCTCAGTTTGTAACTGGGGTGGCGGAAATACGTCAATGAAAACAATTGAAAAGGATTTCCGTGGCCGTGAGGTTGAAGTTATGTGGGTAAAAGGAAGCGGATCAGATTTAGCAACGATGAAAACTCATAACTTTACAGGCTTAAAAATGGAAGACATCCGTCCTTTAATTGAAAAAGACGAAATGCCTGATGAAGAAATGGTTGCTTATCTTGCACATTGCATGATCGATAGCAAGCACCCGCGTGCATCAATCGAAACACTTTTACATGCATTTTTACCATTCAAACATGTTGACCACACACATCCAGATGCAATCATCAGTGTTTGCTGTGCAGATAACGGTCGACAAATTGCAGAAGAAATTTACGGAGACCGCTTCGTATGGGTACCATATGTACGCCCAGGATTTACATTATCAAAAATGATCGCTGAAGGTGTGAAAAATAATCCAAATGCAGAGCTAGTTCTAATGGAAAAACATGGTCTAGTTGTTTGGGGAGAAACAGCAGAAGAAAGCTATGAAAAAACAATTTCAATTATCAATGAAGCAGAACAATATATTCAAGCTAGAGTTGTAGAGGAAAACGTATTTGGCGGACAAAAATACGAAGCACTTTCAGAAGAAGACCGCAAAAATGTTTTAGCGCAAGTAATGCCAGTTATCCGTGGTGCTGTTAGTGATGAAAAGAAAATGCTATTAACATATGACGATGCTGATGATGTCCTGCAATTTGTAAACAGTAACAATGCACCAGAACTATCACAAGTTGGAGCTGCATGCCCTGACCATTTAGTTCATACAAAAATGACACCATTATACATTGAGTGGAATCCTCAAACAGAAGATGTTGCTAGCTTAGTAGAAAAAGTAAAAGCTGGAATTGAAAGCTTTAAAGAAGAGTACAAAGCATATTTTGAAAGAAATAAAAATGAAGGTGACCAAATTTCTGAAGCAGCTCCTCGAGTTATTTTAATCCCAGGAATAGGGATGGTTAACACTGGGAAGAATGTTGCGAATGCAAACGTGAGCGGAGCATTATACCACCGTGCAATTGCAGTTATGAAAGGGTCTACTACTCTAGGCAGCTTCGTTTCTCTGAACGAAAATGAATCTTTTAATGTTGAATATTGGCCACTTGAGCTTTACAAACTATCATTAGCTCCTGCTGAAGCTGAATTTTCAAGACAAGTAGCATTTGTAACTGGTGGTGCAGGTGGAATCGGAAGCGAAACTTGCCGTCAATTTGTTGCCGAAGGTGCACATGTAGTGATCGCTGATCTTAACCTTGAAGGAGCTGAAAAGGTAGCAGCTGAAATTAATGAGCAATATGGCGAGGGCCGTGCATTTGCTGTGAAAATGGATGTAACAAGCGAGGAAGCGGTTCAAGCAGCATTTGAACAGACTGCATTAACTTATGGCGGTGTTGACGTTATCGTAAACAACGCAGGTCTAGCAACATCAAGTCCATTTGATGAAACGTCTTTAAAAGAGTGGAACCTTAACATGAACGTACTTGGAACAGGATATTTCTTAGTTGCTCGTGAAGCGTTTAAACAAATGAAATCACAAGGCGTTGGCGGAAACATGGTATTCATTGGCTCTAAAAACTCTGTATATGCTGGTAAAAATGCAGCAGCTTACAGCTCTGTTAAAGCGATGGAAACTCACCTTGCAAGATGTATCGCAGCAGAAGGCGGAGAATTCGGCATTCGCGTAAACTCTGTACTTCCAGACGCAGTCCTTCAAGGATCAGCAATTTGGGGATCAAACTGGAGAGAAGAACGTGCAGCAGCATACGGAATTCACCCAGATCAATTAGAAGAGCATTATCGTAAACGTACGACTTTATTAGTGAACATCTATCCAAAAGATATCGCACAATCGATTTTATTCTTTGCTTCTTCAAAATCAGATCGAACTACAGGATGTATGCTAACAGTTGACGGCGGAGTACCAGCAGCGTTTACTAGATAATTAATTAACATCAAGGTGTAATAGGTTAAAATGCTATTACACCTTGATCTATAATTAAGAGATGAAAATAAATATAACCAATAATATGAAAACGCTTTACTTACGACGTTGACAAGGGACTATGCGTTAATTGTTTACTATGTGATAATATTTATTTAGAGCCTACAAGCGGAAGAATAACTTTTAGCACGTAAGCTCAAATCTCATAATATTATTTCCTCATTGTGAGTAACTGGGAGGGTATGAATACAGATGCTTGTAGCAGAAAGACATCGTAAAATTGTTGAAGTTGTAAATGAAAAACTAAGTGTAAGAGTAACTGAGTTAAGTAAGGCATTTAAAGTAACCGAAGAAACAATTAGACGTGATCTCGAGAAATTAGAAAAAGAAAATTTACTGCGCCGAAGCCATGGTGGTGCAGTTAGTATTCAAGATGAGCAATCAGAGGTTTCTTATACAGAAAGAGAAATAACAAACTCACTGGAAAAGAAATCTATTGCAATAGAAGCGGTAAAACTCATTAAACCTGGTGAGCAAATTGCTTTAGATGCAAGTACAACTGCATGGTATATGGCAAAGGAAATGCCAGATGTTCCATTAACTGTTATCACTAACTCAATAAAAGTGGCAGTGGAACTCAGTAAAAAAGAGCAGGTAAAAGTAATCTCAACTGGAGGTATGCTTCTACCAAAATCATTATCATATGTTGGCCCTTTAGCTGAAAGGTCACTTAACATGTATCATGTGAACAAGGCGTTTATTTCCTGTAAAGGAGTACACATTGAAGGTGGATTAAGTGATTCAAATGAATGGCAGGCGTTACTGAAAAGACAAATGATGTTAATATCTGATCAAACCATTCTAATGGCTGATTCTACTAAGTTTGGCGTGCGAACCTTTGCTCATATTACTGAGATTGGGCAAGTTAGTTATGTACTTACAGATTCAAATCTTGATGAAGCCTATAGTAGGGCATTAGAAGAAAAAGGTGTAAAGATCCAAACTGTTGGGGTTAGTCCGTAAAAGCGGAGGACTCAGGTGAAGAGGAAGCTTCCCCAACCTGATTAAAATAGTGTTAAAAGAGAGGGCGGACCTAAATTAGTCAGCCTCTTTTTCTAAAAAATCAACAAAGAAAATCGTGAGGCATGATCATGAATTCTGACCTTTTACAAGAATTACTTCAATTAAATAGTGAGGAAAAACTGATGCTTCAACAACAAAATGAAGTAAAAAAGGAACTATACACAAGTCAGGATCATTTTGTCGTTGAAAGTGAGAAATTCCTAAAGCAAAATACAATGATTATGGTACGTAAGCATACGAGATTTGTTGATTTTCCAAAACATAAACACAATTATATTGAAGTAAATTATGTTTTTAATGGAATGCTTAAGCAAACAGTTGGAAATGAACGGTTTACCTTAAAAAAAGGGGATCTACTCTTTTTAAATCAACATATTGAGCACGAGCTAGAGGCATGTGGTGAAGAGGATATCATCATTAATTTTATTATCAGGCCCGAATTCTTTTCTTTTATCTTTTCCTATTTAACAACAGAAAACTTAATAAGTAATTTCCTAATTAATAGTTTATTTAACCGAACGCAAAATGGTCAATATCTTTATTTTGCTGTATCAGAAGTAGTAAGTATTCAAGAGTTGATTGGGAAAATAATTCTGGAAATTATGAATCCCTCTATTATGTCTGAATCGACGATCAAACTATACATGGGCCTTTTAATGGTAGAACTCATTAAGCATTCTGACAAGGTGAAATATAAGGAGGATTCACATAAACATCGAACAATTGTAGAGTCCTTAAAATATATAGAAGAGCAATTTAAACATGCTACATTATATCAATTGGCAGATAAACTAAATCAGCCACACTATACGTTAAGTAAGCAAATTAAAAAGGCGACTAATTTTACATTTAAAGAACTACTTCAAGAGAAAAAACTAAGTGTCGCAAAGGAATTATTAGAAAATACCTCGCTCTCTATTACTACAATTATCGAGCAGGTAGGGTATGAAAATATTAGCTATTTTTATCGTGTGTTTAAAGGCAAATACGGTTATACACCTAAGCAGTTTAGAGAGAAAATGCTTAAATAATTTTGATGGAAAGTTCCTATCTTTCAAGTTTATAGAGGAAATATAGCTTTTATATCCTTAGAGGAGAGAAGTGCAAATAAGGACAATGAAATAGTTGAATTACGTTATTGGATCTTCTATTTATTTGTTCTATTATGTAAATAGGCAAACGTTTTCAATAAAGAGGGTGAAGATAATGAGCAAATATAGCTTAGCAGTTGATATTGGTGCATCAAGTGGGAGATTAATTCTTGGGCATCTTGAAAATGGAAAGCTGCAATTAAACGAAATTCATCGATTTGAAAACAATATTGTTCAGAAGGGTGAGCATTATTGTTGGGATGTAGACAAATTATTCAATGAAATAAAAGCTGGAATAAATAAATGCAAGGATTTAGATGTTAAGCCAGAAAGTATTGGCATCGATACTTGGGCTGTTGACTTTGTCTTATTAGATGAAAATAATAAGCCATTAACAGATGCGGTAGCATATCGCGATCCTAGAACAGATGGAATAATGGAAGAGGTTTTCAAGGTGATTCCAAAGGAAAAGCTTTACCTTGAAACAGGTATTCAATTCCAAAAATTTAACACGATTTATCAATTATATGCGCTAAAACAGAAGTCTCCAGAGGTTCTAAAAAAAGCGAAAGCGTTTCTTATGATTCCAGAGTATTTTAACTTTTTACTAACTGGTAAAAAAGCAAACGAATACACGAATGCAACATCGACACAACTAGTGAATGCATTTACGAAAAAGTGGGATCATGAATTATTGGACAAATTGGGGATAAATAAAGAGATGTTCCAGGATATTAAAACACCAAAAACGGTGTTAGGAACCCTTTCTGAAGAACTTGTATCCGAATTTGGCTTTGATATGAAGGTTGTTCTTCCTGCTACACATGATACAGGATCAGCTGTAATATCTGTCCCTGAATTAGAGGATACGATTTATATAAGCTCTGGTACATGGTCATTAATTGGCGTTGAAAATCGCTTCCCAATTTGTGTCCCTAAAGCTCTCGAATACAACTTTACGAATGAAGGTGGAATCGACTATCGTTTCCGTTTTCTAAAGAATATCATGGGACTTTGGATGATCCAGGAAGTAAAAAGGAATTACAACGACAAATACACATTTGCTGAATTAGTTGACCTAGCTCGCTCAGAGAAAGAATTCAACTCAATTGTGAATGTTGATGATGATCGTTTCTTGAAACCAGAAAATATGATTGAAGAAATTCAAAACTACTGTAAAGAAACAAATCAACAAGTGCCCCAAACTCCTGGGCAAATTGCAAAATGTGTGTATGAAAGTTTGGTAGAGAGCTATAAACATGCTATCAATGAAATAGAAGAAATTTTCGAAAAGAAATTCCCTAAGGTAAATGTCATTGGCGGAGGCTGTCAGAATGAAATGTTAAATCAAATCATCGCTGATGTGACCAATAAAGAGGTTGTTGCAGGGCCGATAGAAGCAACTGCAATTGGCAATATTGTGGCCCAGCTTATGGCTCTTGGAGAAATTAAGGATATTTCACAAGCTAGAACGATTATTAAAAATTCATTTGAGGTTAAAACCTACAAACAATCATTTGTGAGAGGATGAGAGATATGTCAATTAAACAAAGTTATGAATTAGCAAAGAAAGAATACGAAAAATGGGGCATCAACGTTGATGAAGCTTTAGAAAAGTTAAAACAAGTACCAATTTCAATTCATTGCTGGCAAGGTGATGATGTTGGCGGTTTTGAAGTAAACAAAGGTGAATTATCTGGTGGAATTGATGTAACAGGAAACTATCCTGGTAAAGCAAGAACACCAGAAGAGTTGAGAAGTGATTTAGAAAAAGCTCTTACGCTTATTCCGGGGAAGCACCGTGTGAACTTGCATGCGATCTATGCTGAAACAAACGGTGAAGTAGTAGAAAGAGACAAGCTCGAACCTAAGCACTTTGAAAACTGGGTAAACTGGGCTAAGGAAAACGGATTAGGTCTTGATTTTAACCCAACGTTATTTTCACATGAAAAGTCTGCTGATGGCCTAACTTTATCACATCCAGATCAAGAGATTAGAGAATTCTGGATTAACCATTGTATTGCAAGCCGTAAAATTGCTGAATACTTCGGGAAAGAATTAGGAACACCGACTTTAACAAACATTTGGATTCCAGATGGCTATAAAGATGTACCTAGTGATCGTCTTACACCAAGAGTACGTTTAAAAGAATCTTTAGATAAAATCTTTGAAGAAGAAATTGATGAACAATATAATATCGATGCAGTAGAAAGTAAGTTATTCGGTATCGGTTCTGAATCATATGTTGTCGGCTCACACGAATTTTATTTAGGCTATGCCTTAAAAAATAACAAACTATGTCTACTAGATACTGGACATTATCATCCAACAGAAATGGTATCAAATAAAATTTCTGCGATGCTTCTATACAGTGACAAACTAGCACTACATGTATCAAGACCAGTTCGTTGGGACAGTGATCATGTTGTTACACTAGATGATGAGTTAAAGGAAATTGCTCTAGAAATCGTTCGTAATGATGCATTAGAAAAAGTCATGATTGGTCTAGACTTCTTTGACGCAAGTATTAACCGTGTTGCAGCATGGACAATTGGAACACGTAACATGATTAAATCCTTACTGAATGCAATGCTTGTACCGAATGATCATTTAAAACAATTACAAGAAGAAGGAAACTTCACTGAAAGATTAGCACTAATTGAGGAGTTCAAAACATATCCTTTCGGAGCAATTTGGGATTACTACTGTGAGCAAATGGGTGTTCCAGTAAAAGAAACTTGGTTAGAAGATGTGAAGAAGTATGAAAAGGAAGTTTTATCTAATAGATAAATTGCAAAAGGGCTTAGACCACTTATACGGTTTAAGCCTTTTTTTGATGACAAGAAAAGCTTTTTATTAACTTTTCATAGAAAACAAATGAAACACCCTGCAATTATTACATGAATTTTAAATATATAAATATACTTAAAATGATGATTTATATCGTGAAAATAATGTGTTTTAATAATGTTTAACTAAAAAGTTGTTATGACAAAATAATGGCATTTTCTGATTGTGACAAAACTATGACATCTTAGTCTTTAATGTTTGTTTTCATCACCATATAATGAAAACGTATTCAAAATACATAAAAATTTCTAAGGGGGATATGGAATGAAAAGGGATATTTTATTTAAAATGATTGTATTTTTGGCAATCATTTCAATGGTTTTGACAGCTTGTTCATCAACATCTTCAACTAATTCTCAAAAGCCATCTGATACAAAGGCGAAAAATGCAGAAAACATTAACACTGAAGTACAAGTTGATGCACCGTTTGATGGATGGGTTGAAGGTTTACCTAAAATTACAGCTCCAGAAGGTTTTGATTGGAAGCAGTTTGAAGGAGTGGAGTTAAATGTTATCACTGAAAACACTCCACCCTCATCCGCACTTGCTGCAAACATCAATTTATTTGAAGATGTAACAGGAATTAAAGTGAATATTGAACAAAGTGATTTAGGAACAGTAGTTGAAAAAACAAGCCTTGATTTTAATGCAAAATCAGCGAAATATCATGTAATCTATGCGGATCCATATCAAATCTTAGCAAAGCATTCACAACATTTTGTAGACTTAAATGCATTTATTGATGAGAAAACAATGCCTGCTATCCCTGGCGGCTTAGAAGATTTCATCCCGAGTCAATTAGAAGTTAATGGATACATGGGGGATACGGAAGCACTTTACGCATTACCATATGATAACCCAACAATGGTTTTAGCATATCGTAAAGACGTATTTGAAAAATATAAAGACGAATTTATGGCTGATAAAGGATTTGATTGGACACCAGGACCTAATTTAACTTGGGAACAATATTATGAAGCTGCTAAGTGGATAACAGAAAAAGCAGCTGCTGGTGAAATCACTGAAGTAAAATATGGTGCGGGACACCAAGCAAAGCAACATGACTCCTTAATGAATGACTATAGTAATATCCTCGCTGGATATGGTGGAGATTATTTCGAAGATACAGAATTAGGGGCAGTAGGTAAATCAAATCCAGGAAAATCTGCAATGACTTCAGATGCTGCAAAAAAGTCTGCTGAACTTTATAAAAAAATCATTGATGTTTCAGCACCAGGAAGTACTTCTTGGGATTGGTCTGGATTAGGAGAAGGTTTTGCAGCTGGTGATATTGCGATGGCTCCAGAATGGCATGAGTTCTCATCTATGTTCGAAAACCCAGATTCATCCAAAGTTGTGGGAAAAGTATCGTGGGCATCATTACCAAAAGGTGATGTTCGTCAAGCACATTCATACGGTGGAACAGGTATAGGTATTAACAAATATGGAACTGATGAAGAAAAGAAAGCAGCATGGTTATTCCTTGTATGGGCAACCTCGCCTCAAGCACAATATATGATCTTAAAATCAGAGGTGGGTGGTTCAACGCCAACACGTCATTCTGTTTATGATATTGAAGAGGTACAAAAAGGTATGCAAGCAGGTACTGAAGAATCAAAACAAATGCCAAACTTATTACCAATGAAAGTTACGTTAGAGGCTTGGAAAGAAGAAAATGTGTACATGAGACCTAAAGTTCCTCAATGGCCACAAATAGATACATTTATTTTCACTGAATTATCGAAAATGTTAGCAGATCAACAAACTCCAGAGGAAACAGTTGAAGAAATTGCTAAACAAAGTGATCAAGCAACAGGAAATTAATGTATGTCTGAAAGATAGGAGGATTTCTCCTATCTTTCCTTAAAAGAAAGGAAGTGAAAATGCTTTGAGAACAAATGCGGAATATTCAAAATTAAAAGATAGCAACCAAACTAACTATAAAAAGGAAAAGTCAACTTCTTTTCTTAATCTATTAAACATAAAAAAATACAAAACAGAGCATTGGATGATTCTCCCATCGATAATTATTTTAGCAATTATCAGTATTTTTCCTTTCCTTTATTTGATTTATGCCAGTTACATGGACTTTATGATCTCATCAGATCAGCCTACATTTAATGGGATTACCAACTGGAAGAAGGTACTAATAAATGACACGTTCTGGGCATCATGGGGACGTACACTTATTTTCGCTGTTGTCGGATTATTACTAGAAGTTATGATTGGCGTAGGAATTGCTTTAGCAATCTATGAGTTACCAAAAGGAAGGAATCTAGTTGTTACATTGTGGATGATTCCAATCTTTGTTGCCCCGATTGTAGCAGGTTTACTAGGACGTTTCCTTTTGAATTCAACATATGGACTTTATGCTTGGTTATTGAGTCTTGTAGGTATTGATGTCCAAATATTGGGAGACGTAAAAACAGCGTTAGCGGCTGTAATATTAATGGATGTTTGGGAATGGACTCCGTTGATTACCATGATTGTATTAGCAGGGCTTCAATCCTTACCAAAAGAACCACTAGAAGCTGCTCAAGTTGATGGTGCAAATTATATGCAACGTTTAATTAAAGTCGTGTTCCCGCTTGTTTCAAGAACAATTTTAGTTGCATTACTAATCCGTTCAATGGATATTCTCCGCTTTGTCGATACAATTAAAATCACAACAGAAGGTGGTCCTGCTGATTCTACCAAAGTAATAGGTTTCTATTTAATGGAAGTGGCTTTTAAATTCCAGGATTTTGGTGCAGCAGCTGCATTAGGATTAACGATGTTGTTTGCGACCATATTCTTAGGAAAACAATTCGTAAATTTCATGACGAAAGGAGACGAGTAACATGGCTGTACCAAATCATGTGAAAAAAACTGTTAAGAATACATTTCTTTATACAATTGTAACACTAGCATTAGTTTGGGCGCTCCTCCCAATTGTCTGGATGGTCATGTCATCAGTAAAAACCGAAGCGGGAATGTTTTCGATGCCTCCTAAGTTTTTCTTTAAGCCAAATTTTGAAACATTTAAATTCATGTTTTCAGAAGAAGGGAACTTTTTTAGCTTTTTAAGTAATAGTGTCATTGCATCAGTACTCTCAACCATTATTTCTTTAGTATTAGGTACTTTAGGTGGGTTTGCCTTAGCAAGAGGGAATTTTAAAAATGAAAAGGCCTTGTCTTTCTGGATCATTAGTACCCGTATGGCACCAATTCCAGCTGTTATTTTACCGCTCTACTTAATGTTTTCAAATCTAGGTTTAATTGGTACAATGCCAGGTCTTCTTTTTGCCTATACTACTTTTAATCTACCATTTGCTTTATGGATGATGATGGTCTTCTTTAAAGAAGTTCCTCAAGCATTAGAAGAGGCTGCAATGATTGACGGGTGCAGCCGTTTCCAAGCATTTTGGAGAATTGCCCTTCCACCAGTAGCACCAGGTTTGGTTGCAACAGGTATTTTATGCTTAATGTTTTCATGGAATGACTTTATGTTTGCTTCTGTGTTTTCAGGACATGACACACAAACAGTGCCTGTAGCAGCTTCTCTATTAATCACACAAAATGGTATTGCGTGGGGGCAAGCAATGGCAACAGGAACAGTTATTATTACACCAATGGTTATTGCAGGTTTAGCAGTCAGAAAATACCTTGTTCAAGGACTGTCTATGGGAGCTGTCAAATAGAATAATCAAAAGGAGAATGGATATGAGTATTCAAAATAAAGAAAGACCGATAGAAAAAATCGAAGTACCAAATGTAATGAAAGCAGCAGTAATGAATAAGCCATTTGATATTGAAATAAAAGAGGTCGCAGTTCCAAAGGTTCTGGGTGAGGAAGTATTAGTTAAGGTAATGGCTGTTGGTGTTTGCGGTTCGGACATTCATTATTATGAACATGGGAAAATTGGTCGTTACGTTGTAGAAAAGCCAATTATTCTCGGTCATGAATGCGCAGGAATTGTAGCAGAGGTCGGTGAGAATGTTACAAAAGTTAAAGTCGGAGATCGTGTGGCTATTGAACCAGGAATTACTTGTGGCAGATGCGATTATTGTAAAGAGGGAAGATATAATCTTTGTCCAGATGTTCAATTTTTAGCAACTCCCCCAGTAGATGGAGCATTTGTGCAGTATATTAAACATCGTGAAGATTTTTTATTTCCTATTCCAGATGATCTTTCGTTTGAAGAGGCTTCATTGGTTGAACCATTTTCAGTAGGTATACATGCGGCCAAACGTTCTAAGCTTCAACCTGGTTCAACTGTAGCAATTATGGGGATGGGACCTGTTGGTTTGACTGCAATTGCTGCAGTTAAAGCCTTTGGAGCTGCAAAAATCATTGTCACAGATTTAGAAGCTAATCGTCTAGAAGCTGCAAAAAAGTTAGGTGCAACTCATGTAATCAATGTATTAGAAAACGATCCAAATGAAGAGATTTTTAACATTACAAACGGTAAAGGTGTTGACGTTGCTTTTGAAACCGCTGGAAATCCTAAGGCGTTAAAATCTGCTCTTCAAGCTGTCAAACGTGGTGGGAAAATGGCTATTATCGGACTCCCGCCACAAGATGAAATCGGTCTTAATGTTCCATTAATAGCAGACAATGAGCTTGATATTTTTGGTGTTTTCCGTTATTCAAACACATATCCTCAAGGAATTGAGTTCTTACAATTAAAATCGACTGATTTAAAAAGCTTGATTACAGATCGTTATTCCTTAGAAGAAACAAAGGCGGCCATGGAAAGAGCACGATTAAATAAAAAAGCAAGTCTAAAAGTAATCGTTTATCCAAATGGGATTATTGAAGAGTAAAGTCAAATGCATGGAAAGAATCGTAGAGTTCTAGATATAAAGGATTAATAGGTGGGGTTATCACAACCAAAAAGTACTAGTGAGTGTAAAGTGTTAGTCTATCTATTTAATTAATCTATTAATATTCCTGTTTTCATAGATTTTAAGTTTAATATATAATAGGGCATAAATAATATTCTAAAAACTTAAAATTCTATGAAAAGGGGAGATAGAATGAGTAAAATTCAATTACTTAGCTCAAGACAGGAATCATTACTACGGACACTATTATTTACAACTAAACCTGTTTCCTATAAACAAATATCTTCCCAGTTAAAATTAAGTACAAGAACGATCCAGAGGGAAGTTTCCGCTTTAAAATCAATCTTAGAAGAGTTTAATTTGAAAGTTGTAAGTAAGATGGGCTCTGGTATTATGATTGATGGTAATCTTGAAGACAAAGCTTTGCTTGATAAAACAATGTTAAAGGCAAATACATTTCAAATTTATTCCCCTGAGGAAAGACAAGAAGGTATGTTATTTGACTTACTTATTGCCACTGAACCCATTAAGTATTTTTTGTTGAGTAATAAATATGGAGTTACTGAAGCCACAATTAGTAACGATTTAGATAAGCTAGAATCTACATGTAAGAGAAATAATTTAACGATAATTCGAAAAGCAGGATTTGGTGTTTTGATTGCTGGGCTAGAAAATGACAAAAGATCTGCGTTATCTAAACTTCTTCATAAAGATATAACCTTTGAAGAGTGGTTTGAGTTATTTCAACTTTCAGAACAGGAGGGAAAAACAATTGAAAGCAGTCAACTTAATCAATCAGTTTGTAAGCGATTACGAAAATTTGTAGAAACTTCTAATATTTTAAAGGTAGAACATGCTGTAAAAGAAGTTCTTGACTCTCAAACTGTTATTGAGTTGTCTGATCGAAGTTATGTCAATTTAATTGTACATCTTATATTAGCGATAGAAAGAATTGATCATCAGGCCAATTATGCTTGTGAAGACGAAAGTATATTGCCTGAGATTGAAACAATGGAAGAGTATATTGTCGCAATACAAATTGTCCAAAAATTAGAGAGTATCTTAAATATTTCGATTCCTAAAAGTGAAATTAGTTATATTACACTCCATTTGTTTGGGGCTAATTTTTCTCAACAATATAATTCTTCAACCTTTAACAGTGATAACGATATCGAATGGTATGATTTAACGCAAAGTTTTATTCATGCTGCTGAAAAAGAGCTTTCAATTTCACTTAAAGAAGATTTATCTCTTTTTGAAGGATTGCTGGCACACCTAGTTCCCTCTGTAAATCGATTAAGATTAGGCTTGCAAATTCATAATCCAATGTTGAAAGATATTAAAGAACGCTATCCTGATATTTTTTCAGCGTGCCAAAAAGCAGGGGTTACGATATCTACCAAGATAGGAAAAGATATACCAGAAGATGAAATTGGTTATTTAGCTGTTCACATTGGTGCATCAGCCATTAGGATGAAAGAACATACAAAACATATTTATAAAGCAGTAATTGTTTGCGCAAGTGGAATGGGAACATCTACTTATTTAGCATCTAAAGTGGAAAAGGAGATAGCTAATCTCCAAATTGACTCTATTTTATCATTAACTGAACTTAAGGATAAGCTCAACAATCTCATAATTGATCAGATCATTATTTCGACTGTTTCATTACCATTTTTACATCCTGATCATTATATACTAGTCTCTCCATTCTTGAGTGACGATGAGATCAAACTAATTTATAACAAATTAGGATCGCTTACAATGAAAAATGAAGGAGTATCGAAGGATAATATAGAACCACCGAATACGTTATCGATGGTAGGATCGGCAAGGTATGGAGAAGGAATGGTCCAAATCTTGAGGAATCTCTCTGTTTTCGAATTACCAGCGAGTTCAGGAAACTTAAAAAACGTAACAGAACTATTAAGTAATACTTCAATCGTAGTAAATCCAAAACAAGTCTTGCTGGATTTAGAAAGGAGAGAAAAGCAGGGGACATTTGTCTTAGATAATTTAGCGATGGTCCACTCAAAAACATCAGGTGTGAGTGAACTACTTCTTGGGGTTTTCCATTTTAATGGTTCAACCATTTGGGATGGATTTGAAATTCAAACTTTGTTATTGTTAGCTGCACCTGTTGATGCTACGAAAGAACATATAGAAATGATTAGTGTAATAAGTGCTAATTTAATAGAAGAGTCATTCCTTCATGTACTTTTGAAAGGATCAGAAAAAGAAATAAAAATTGAAGTGGAATCTCTTTTATCAAATGCTTTTTTCACAAAAGTAAAGGCCTTAATAAAGGAGTCTAGCACTAAATGAGGAAATTTGGACAATTACTCAGTGCAATCATTTATCAAAACATTGCAGTCATTATTGCAGTTGGGGTTATTCACGAGTTATTCGGAATTTATGGGTATTTTTATAATGACAGAATCCTACTTCTTGTTAACCCAATTTATGAGACACTATTACCTATTCTATTAGCCTATTCAGGAGGAAGGTTAATAGGAGGTGGGCGTGGTGCAGTGGTTGCTGCTTTAGTTGTTTATGGATTAACATTAGCGAGTTCAGTACCAATTATTATCGGTGCCATGATAATTGGTCCATTTACTGGTTTTGTCGTAAATAGAATTGAACGACAATTAAAAGATAGAATACCAATTGGTTTCGAGTTATTAATTTCAAATGTGATAACTGGGATTGTCGGTGTTTTTTTAACAATCATCTGCTTTTTATATGTAGGGCAAACATTATCAGCAGGAATAAAATTTATAAATAGCATGGTACAATCGGTTATTTATTCGGGATGGTTACCGTTAACTGCAGTGATTATAGAGCCAGCAAAAGTGTTTTTCTTTAACAATGTCATTAATTATGGGGTTTTAACTCCATTAGGAATCCAGCAAGCAAAGGAGCTAGGAAAGTCTATTTTTTTCCTATTGGAGTCAAATCCAGGCCCTGGTTTTGGCGTTTTATTAGCGTATTTTTTTAGGGCAGTTCGTGGGAAAAGAAAGTCAATTAAGCTTTCGATTGCAATACAATCAATAGGTGGAATTCATGAAATCTATTTTCCATATGTATTACAAAATTGGAAATTGCTTTTTGCTGTAATTGGAGGTGGAATATCAGGAAATTTGGTATTCCAAAAGTTTAATGTTGGATTAGTATCCATTCCTTCTCCAGGCAGTATTGTTACACTTATTGGGATGAGCCCGAGAGCTGATATACCAGGTATAATCATTGGAATATTCATTTCGGCTATTGTATCATTTCTGTTATCATATGCTATTTTAGGTCGTTCTTCGCTTAGTTCAATAGATCAAGAGTTTGAAACACAAATGGCCACGATAAATACATTACAAAATATCGACCATTTTTCGAAAGTCAAACATACAATCGAGATTAAAAAATCGGAATTGAAAATAAATGAGATTGAAGCAATTGATTCTCACAAACAAATAAAAAGGGTTTTATTTGTTTGTGAAGCAGGTATGGGATCAAGTTCAATGGGGGCTGCAATGCTAAGAAAAAAGCTAAAACTCGCTAGTTTAGAAATTGATGTAAATAATACATCGCTTCAGGATATTGACTCTAACGTTGATTTAATTATTTGTCATCAAGCATTTTTGAAAAAAGTGCAAGAAGCTGCTCCAGGTAAAATCTACTACTCTCTTCAATCTTTTACTAACTTTCAAGAGTATGATCAAGTTGTTGAAAAATTAAAAGCAGCAGAAAAGTTTACTAATAATAAATAGGCGGTGAAAAATGAACGTAAAATTGGGGATTTCAACAGGATTTACAATTAAACGTTGGGCTCATCCAGCAGACTGGGTTCGATTAGTAAAAGAGGAACTAGGTTTAGATATTATTCAATTTTCTTTTGATCAAATAGATCCGAGATCAACAAACGAATTTATTACTAAATATTGTGATCTTGTACGCTATGAATGTGATAAAAATAATGTAACTCTTCATTCAACATTTACAGGACTATCAATTTATTCACACAATCTTCTATACCATCCATTACTGGAAGGAAGGTTAGACGGCATCGATTGGTTTGAAAAGGCATTTGCTGTTACACAAAGATTAGGATGTAACGCAACTGGAGGGCCATTTGGTGGAATGGATATTGCTACTTTCTTAAATAAAAACAATGAGAATAGCATCATACAAGCTAATGCGGAAGAATCATTAATCAATCTACTAAAAAAGGCAAAAAAATATGGTGTGATGGATTTTTACTGGGAAGCAACACCAGTAGAACGTGAAGGATCGATCACAATCAAAGATACTAAAGATTTTATTGAAAAAATAAATGATCTAGCAGGAGAGGAGGCAGCAACATTTTCCCTTTGTTTTGACGTTGGGCATACGACAAACCCTATTCTTAGCAAAGATGATAGAAATCCATATCAATGGATCGAATCACTATATGATCATATTCCAATTATTCACCTGCAACAAACCGATGGTCGCTTAGACCGCCATTGGGCATTTACAGAACAAAATAATAAGATTGGTACTATTAATCCAACTAAATTATTTGATTCCCTTGAAAAGACTAAAAAAGATGAAGTTATTCTCCTGCTTGAAATTGGTCATCCTTTCGAACAAGATGATAAGCTTGTTTTAAAAGAAATGAAAGATAGCGTAGATTATTGGAAAACAGCTTTGAGCAATAAAGGCTATATATAAGGAGGGACTTATAATGGAACAACTTAAATCTTTGATGCTAGAAGAATTAAAGACTGCATTTTCATCGATTAAAGATGAAGATATTCAAGGGTTTATTGCCGAAATTTCTCAGGCTCGTAAAATATTTTTATATGGACTTGGAAGAGAAAGATTGATGCTACAAGCATTTGCGATGCGGTTGATGCATTTAGGATTAGATGTACACGTTGTTGGGGATGTCACAACACAAAGAATCCAAACTGGAGATTTGTTTATATCAAGTTCTGGAACGGGTTATTTATCAACTGTTGAAGCCCTTTTGAAAATCGTAAAGGCAGAGAATGCAAGAGTCGTTTTTATGACAGCTTCTAACGAATCACCTTTATTGCAATATGTAGATCAGCTTGTTCACATTGAAGCACAAACTATGAAAGATGATATTCATAAACGGACATCACCTCAACCGATGGGGGCTTTATTTGAGCAGGCGCAGCTACTGCTATTTGAGTTAATTGTCGTAAAATTAAAAGAGAAACTTTCAGTCTCAGAAGAAGCAATGGAAGTTTATCATACGAATCTAGAATAATAAGGTTTTAAATTAGACGAATCATAATAATGAGCCTAAGCCTGATTTGAAAAGGCTTAGGCTCTATAATTTGGATAATATCCATATTCTGTGATTTCTCTAAGGGGAAGATAGGAGTAAGTTACCAATTTTAGTTGTCAGCAAATGAACTTACTTTACCTTTGTTGTATTCAAAATATCAATCATATGCGGAGTAATTCCTTCAGAAGCTTCCTCATTTAGATAATGGATCGTAAACCTGATTAATTTTCCATCGATCTCTTTTACGACAATATTTGTTTGTGTTTTGCTATTAGTTCCATGGAGAAAAAATTCGGCATTTTGATAAAATGGGTGACTAATCCGTTTAGTTGAGTATTCAGTTATCTTGTTTCCTTTTAAATAGGCAATTGAATTTTCCTTAACATCAACCATGTTCGCTTTTGAATCTAATACTTCAATTCTTGAAAAATAGGAATCATTTTTTGTGTATTGGACAATGAATCTTCTTGGTTCTTCAGCGTCAAAAGTAAAGTCATTATTAACTGTTACTTCTACACTTACTTTTGAAGCATCATAATTTTCGTCAACAGACTCCATTTTTCCATTCTTAGCTACGATCAGTTTTTGGCCGATCAAAATAGTGTTTGAGGTTAAACTGTTTATTGCCTTTAACTCACTAACAGTTAGTCCGTAATTCTTTGCAATGCGATAAAGTGTATCCCCTTTTTTAACAATAACATTTGTAGGAATGATTAGTTTTTCACTAGTGTAGATCGTATTAGAAGTAAGCTGATTTATATGTTTTAGTTGTGAGACAGTTGTATCGTATTTCTTTGCAATGCTGTATAACGTGTCGCCTTTTTTAATTGTAATCGTAGTTGGAATGATAAGCTTTTCGCCAATCGTAATGGTTGTAGAAGTAAGATTATTTACTTGCATGAATTGTGAAACTGAGAGATGACTTGCTTTAGCAAGACTATATATCGTATCACCCTTTTTAATTTCATGGATAGTTGAGGCATCAGCTTGAGTATGTCCAAAAGTAGCTGTAGTAGCTAAACCTAATGTTAAAACTGCAATTTTCAACAGCTTAAACTTATTGTTCTTCATAATAATCCTCCAATATTTTTGTGAATTTACACGGAAGGAGTAAGTGTTACCTTAGATAGCAGGATTATGAGTTGTTTTCCGTATTACTATATTAGACGTAAGATCATATTCAAGAGTTTCATATGGTAAAGCCTAACTTTAAAAGAAACATATTACGCTTGTTATTAGTTTTGAACGCTACTCTTAAAAAGAAAAAATCTCCAAAAATCTCTTTTACTCGAGATTTTGGAGATATCAATAAAATTATTCTAAATTCGCATGCCTACTAAACATTGAGTCAGAGTATAATGAATTTTTCTCCATATATCTTAAGATTAGGGCATCATAGAATACTAACAATGTTTGTTCGAATAAAGATGCCATCGGCTGAATTGTCATATATTGACTTGTTTCTTTATCTTTAGGTGAACCTGGTAGTTTCACAGTTATATCTGCTAGTTTGCCAATTGTTGATTCAGGTAAAATTGTAACGATCGCTAATTTGGCTTCAAGACTCTTTGCTTTTTCAGCCATTGAAACTAAACTTTTCGTTTCTCCAGACCCTGAACTAATGATAAGCAAATCATTTTGTTCAACATTTGGGGTTACCGTTTCTCCTATGACATATGAGTTGATCCCCATGTGCATCATTCGCATAGCAAAGGATTTTGCTATAAGGCCTGACCTTCCAGCACCTGCAACAAAGACTTTTGATGAAGTTGTCATCATATTGACTAAGCTTTCAGCCTCAGCATCTGAAATTTGATTGATTGAATAAGATAACTCGTCTATCACTTTTGATAAATAGTAAGATGTTTCCATGAACTTACAACCTAACCTTAAACAAGTGCTTTTTGCTTCACTAATTTCTGCATCTGTGCAGCAACGCTCTTTTTATCTTCCTGACCAGTAATTCCACCGCCTACGATAACTAAATCTGGCTGAGCAGAAATCACTTCTGGAAGAGTTTCTAATTTGATTCCACCAGCAACAGCTGTTTTTGCATGTTTTACAACACGTTTAATCTTTCTTAGCTGTTCAAATGAATTTTCACCTGCTGCTTGAAGGTCATAGCCAGTATGAACGCAAATATAGTCTACACCTAGTTCATCAACTTCTTTGGCACGTTGTTCAATATCTTTTACATTGATCATATCGACAAGTATTTTTGTTCCTTGTTTCTTACCTTCTTCAACAGCACCTTTAATCGTTGCATCATCTGTTGCACCAAGAATAGTAACGATCCCTGCACCTGCTTCAGAGGCTTTCATCACTTCATATCCACCAGCATCCATCACTTTTAAATCTGCTAAAACTGTTAACGAAGGAAAAGCTTCTTTGATTTCTTTTACCGCCCTCAGACCTTCATTAATCACAACAGGAGTACCGATTTCCACGATATCTATATGTTCCTGAACCTCGCTTACCACTTGTTTTGCTTCTTCAATATTTACTAGATCCAATGCTAATTGTAGTTCCATAATAATAATTCCTCCTAAAGTGTTTTAGTTCGTGCTTAGCTACAATTATCATTTAAAATGATTAGAAATAATAGTACGCACTTTAAATACATATAGTGTCTAAAAGTATACTATGAGATATAATAAGGGATGAGGTGATGGTTATGAGTCGTTTCGATGAAAAAATATTTAATTGTGAAAAAGAATTAACTTTAAATGTCATTGGCGGTAAATGGAAAATGTTAATTATGTGGCATTTGGGGAAAGATGGTACACTTCGTTTTAGTGAATTAAAAGCGTTAATCCCTGGTATAACCCAAAGAATGCTAGTCAATCAATTACGAGAGCTTGAGGAAGATTTTATCGTACATCGTGAAGTTTATCCTGTTGTTCCACCAAAGGTAGAGTATTCTTTAACAGAACAAGGGCAAACGTTAATGCCAATTCTTGAAGCTATGTATGAATGGGGTAAAAATTATCGTTCGAAATATTTTGACCATCTACAAATAAACGATGACGCGTTTAAATAGTACCAGCCAATTTTAAAAGTAAAAAGCGTAAAGCGAGGGACCGCCTGGCTTTACGCTTTTTTGCATTCAACATTATTTATTATTTTCAATAAACGTTTTAATTAAGTTCATAGGAAGATGAAACTGATCTTTATTTATTTTTAACAGCATCTCCTCATTTTCGATAACTGCTGTTGTTTCTTTATAAGCTGTGATTTCTTTATTTAGTCGTTCCATCTTCTTATCTAATGCAGTGGCAGTTATAGCAGCTTCTTTTAGTTCTTGTACAAGTCTATTTGGTACTTCCTTATTGTATTTGTAGTAGATTTTATGTTCTAAGCTTGCCCAAAAGTCCATTGCAATTGTCCGAATTTGAACTTCAACGTAAACCAATTCCTCACGGTCAGACATAAAGATTGGAATTTCTAAGATGAGGTGAAGGCTTTGATATCCATTAGGTTTAGGATTCTTAATATAGTCCTTCCGTTCAATTACCCTAATATCCTTTTGGCTTTCAAGCATTTTACTCAACTCATATATATCCGAAATAAATGATACAGAAATTCTAATTCCTGCAATATCTCTTATTGTTTCTTTAATTGAGTTAAAGGATAAAGAACATTCCTTTTTAACAACCTTTTTGAAAATACTTTCCGGTGATTTTAATCGGGATTTTACATGTTCTATTGGATTATAATCGTGAATATAATTAAACTCATCCTTCAAAATATTAATTTTCGTATTCATCTCATCTAAAGCAAACTTATAGGCCATCATGAACCTAGTCATTTCAACTTTCATTTTCTTTATCTCATTAAGATCGATATGCTCTGTATTCAATAGCTCGTAGTCCTTTCAAAATATGCTTGTCTATTTTTTGTTCAATTTTAACTGTTTTAAGACATCTGGAGGAAACACCAAACGGCATATCACTTTAGCTAGTTTGGAGTAGTCCGCTTGGCTACCACATTCTGTAAGCTTTTCTGGGATTTTATCTGATAACACCATAATAGACCAGGATACTGTATCCAAATCTAAATCAGCCCATACAATTCCTTGTTCTCTAGCATTCTTTAAACTCACAAGAATCCTAGCATGTATTTTCTTTCTAGCCTCAGCTACAACTTCGGCTAATTGAGGATCCTTTAGCAACAATTCAGGTAATACTCGATGCAATCCTAGTCGATTAAGTCGTTTGTAATGTTGTTCTAAAAGTGTAGCAAAAAATGATTCTGGATCAACATTAGTCCAGTTTGGTTCAGGGGGAAGAAGCTTTTCCAATTGATCCTCCAAAAGTGACATCATAAGCTGCCGTTTATCTGTGAAATATCTGTAAAATGTTCCTGTTGCCACCCCGGCATGTGATGCGATCTCCTTTGCATTGGTTTGCTCGTATCCTTTCTCAATAAACAAAGCACGGCCACTTTCAAGCAACGCATCTCTTTTTTGCTGGGATCGTTTTTGTTTTGGTAAAGAAGGATATTCCCCAACTAGTTGTTCATCTTTATGCTCAGACATAGTATCACCTCAACATTATCATAACATAAAAAAACAAAACGTGAACTCGGGTTCATATTTATTGACGCAGCAATATCGAGATGTAATACTTGAACTATAATTCAATAATGGCGAAAAAAATGATATGAAATATTTTAAAATGGAGGAAAAATGGAGTTGCGTGTTTAATATTACTAGACTAGTATTTTCTCTAATTCCTTCGCTGAAATTCCATTCGTTATTAAACTGTTTTTAATTAATATAAAAATGGAGTGTAAAGTAAAAATGACAACTAATCAACTAGCTAAAGAAGGAGATAAAGTCCTCTTTGAACGAAACGGATTGGTTATAATCGGTGAAGTTTTTAAAGTTAGAGAGGCAAGTGTCATCGTAACAATTAGCAAATCTGATGCAGAAGGAATTAATGTTGAAACACCACTAACAGTCGTTTCTCACAAAAACTATCAACTTATTAAAAACTAATATTTTAGTTAAAGGGTGTGAAATTAGATGGCAGCAGAAACTAATCATCCAATCACTGTTGATTCAACAATTTCTTTGAAAGGCATAGTAAAAGCAATTTTTAAAGATACAATTCATGTCCAAATAGGTGGAAAGGTTATTACTATGCCTATTTCGACAGAGGGGAAATTAAATGGGGATAATTAATTTATTGATTAGCCAATTCCTTTAATTTTAAATAATTGCATTTTTTTAGGAGAAAAGAGCGTAACTTAATGGAGTAAAATCCCCTATGTTACGCTTTTTGAAATGGAATGCAAGGTACTAGAGTTGCAAGATTGCTAACTTTTTTTGAAAGAGAGTTGAAATTAGAATAAAATAAAGTCGAGATAAGTTTTCAACAAATCAGGAGTGTCCAAATGAATCATCAACAATTAGATCAATACCTGCGTAAACTCGACGATATTGAAAAAATACAAATCATCACACATGAAAATGTAAATGATTATGATGGAAATGAACTAATCGTTGAAAGTGATAGTTCAATCCCCCGTTTACAAGAGAAATATTTCTTTGATAAAGGACCAATCTACATCAGTAAACACCACCGTTTTGCTGAAATGCCCCTACATATGCACACGTTTATCGAAATGAACTATGTGTATTCAGGAGAATGTCAGCAATTCCTAAATGGAAGGGAAGTTAAACTGACTCAGGGGCAGATTTGTTTGTTAGATAAGGATGTACCACACAGTCTTCCTGCACTTGATGAAAATGATATTTTAGTTAACATTATCATGAAAAAAGAAACGTTTTCGACAGCCTTTTTGGGACAACTTAGCAACAAGGGAATCGTTTCGAGCTTTCTTGTAGATGCAGTGTCTGAAAATCAACGTCATGACCGTTACCTTTTATTTCACTCTCAAGATAATGAAAATTTACAATTTATTATTCGAAATATGCTTTGTGAATATTTTGATCCGCAAGATTACTCACTGGAAATGGTGAACTATTACATGCCAATCCTGTTTACTGAACTCATGCGCGTTTTCCAGTTAGACAAGAACTTCGAGCTTTCGAAAGCATCAAGGAAAACAAATCTTATTGAAATTTTACAGTATATTGAGCAGCACTATAAAGAGTGTACATTAACCTCTTTGGCAGAAATGTTTAGTTTTAACGCGAATTACCTGGGGAATATGCTAAAAGAAAGAACTGGGAAAACGTTTCTCGAACTCGTGCAAACACAGCGAATGATAGAAGCTGAATCATTATTGAATGATACAGATAAAAGTATCGATGAAATTGCCTATCAGGTTGGTTATGATAGTCTAAGTTTTTTTTATCGTAAGTTTAAGGAGCATTATGGTGAAACTCCAAGTCGATTTCGGAAAAATAGTAAATAACCCCGTGCAGACGAAGTGCACGAGGTTATTTTGCTTATAGATCATATTTTCGAATTAAATAAGTAGGAGTACAACTCCAGGCATGACAATAACTATTAATTAAATAGCTACCATATGGTGAAAAGCTTTTGTTCTCTGGATCGTATAACTCCCAAAACGTGTCAGCACCGTCATTAATCATTTCTCCCCAATATGCTTTAAGTTGAGCGATAGCTTGTTCTTTTTCACCAACTAATATGAGGGCTTCCACGAGATAATGATACATATAAGGTGTGGTAAGACCAATATCTGGCTTGGTTGATAACAAGCGTTTAATTAGCTTACGGTTATCTTCTGGGGCTAAAACTTGAGCATGGACCATCCAAATTTGGCTAGCCCAAGAAATCTGACGCTCTGATCCACTCACAAAAAATTCGCTATCTTGATCCCAAAGGTGTGTGATTGTTGCGTCTACAGTCACTTGTAATTTTTGTTCTAATATTGTCAATTTATCACTCTTGAGAACTTCTGCCAACTTAATGGCTCTACGCAATGTGTGAATCAAAATTGCTTGTGAAGGAGCTTGCTTATTCAGCTTTTCTTGCCAATCAATAAATGACCACCAAGTCTCATCGTCCGTAACAATTCCTTGCTCATCCAAACGCTCTAATGCAAGTTCAACTTGACGGTAGGCAAGAGGCCATAGCTCTGTTAGCGTCTCAAGGTCTTTAGTTGCCTCAAAATAATCGAATAAGGTTGTTGTGAACAACAATGAATAATCAAATAAATACGTATCATCTGCAATAAGTGAAGGAGCGATAAACAAATTAGCGGCAATTCTCCCCTTATCATCTGGAACACCTGCAAATAAATACAAGCATCGTTTTACTAAATCATTCGTTTGGAATGTCTCATAATTAGCTAGAGCCTGTAAGCGTAAATCCCCAAGCCATAAACGACGATCACGCTTTGGACCATCTTCAAACACTTCCTGCATACAATCCTGTAACGTTTTAATACTCACTTTGTCAATTTCATTTAACATTGAATCTTTATGATTCAATTCTACCACATGATTTGAATCCCCCGAAGTCACTGTAAGACATTGGACATCATCAAATGCTACTCGATACTTACGCGATGTATCCAAAACCTCAATCTTTAAATAACGAAAACTGTGACGACGTGGTAACTCGATAACACCGGGCATGACATCAACATGTAACATTTCCTCTTGTAGCCATGAAGAACTAATCCAACCATTATATTCAGAGAATGGCTCAGCCATTTCAACAGGCATTTCACCGAATGTTAATTTAAGGTGAAGTGGTGCATCAGGTGGGCTCCCAACAGGACGGACCTTCATTGATAAGTAACCAACAAGATGTGTACCAAAATCAAGAGTGAATTGATCACCTTTGCCATAATCATAGGTAGAGAGTTTATCTGCAGACTCAATGACCCCTGTTCCCCAGCCATGGATTTTCGTTGAGTCTTTTTCGATTTTCACGATACTCTGTGGTCTTACTTTCTCTTTTAAAAACTGTGGCATTAATTGTTCAGCTTTTGTGATGAATTCTTCGTTTTTAATGATCACTTGATTTTCTGTTTTTTGAATACCTGTCATTATAGATTCCCCCTGATAAAAGCTAGTTTATATTTACGCATTTTTTACCATTTTCGAATTTTCAATTGTTTCTTCTTTTTCAATGTTACGTGCATTAATCTCAGCACGGATTTTTGAGTAAATTTTATCTAAGTTATAAAAACACATGATTATCATTGAAATAACTACCATGCAAGCAGGAATAATCAAATAGTTCATCTTTATTGCGAATAAAGCTGAAGAAGTTTGAGTTTGGTTCGGAACATAATTGCCCCAGCTTAAAAATAATCCAGAAAGTGCTCCAGCAACTGCTAACGCAACTTTCCCAATAAATCCATTTAATGCCATCATGAGGCCCGCTGCACTAATTCCAGTTTTCCATTCACCATAATCCACAGGGTCTGCTTGCATTGAAAAATAAATACTTTGCCTTGCACCAAAGCCTAATGCGGCAATAACTGCCCCCATAATCAGGCCTGCAATATTTACATTTGCAATCAGCATGATAATGATACCTATAAGATTAATTGTACTAGCAATCATAAACCATGTACGTTTATACATCTTCTTTGAAATGAAAGGTGTGGCAAATGTACCTATAATTGGTACAAAAGCCCCGATACTAGCTACCACAGAAGCTAACTCTGGACGCTCAACATTGTAGGTGAAATAATAAATTAATGCACCTTGCATAAAGAAATGGGAGCCCCACATAAAGACGATGTTTACCGCAAAAATCAACCAAGGTGTATTACCTTTTAAAGATGAAAATGCTTGTTTTACAGTTACCTTTTCTTGGCGAAGTTTTACTTTCTCTTCAACGTTCTTAAATGTAACAAAGAAAAATAATGTTGCGATGATAGCGAAAATGACCATAGTCCAGAAAAAACCTTGAGCTTGCGACCCATTGCCTAATGCGTTTACCAATGGAAGTGTAATCGCACTGACTGCAGTAGCACCAATAAATGAGAAGATAATTCGAACGGTAGCAAGATTCGTTCGCTCATGTTCGTCACTTGTTAAACTTGGCAAGATCGATGCCATTGGGACATTAACCATGGTGTATGCAGTTGACAATCCAATATAGGTAAGATAAGCGTAAACGATTTTTCCAACTGGACCAATATCTGGAACGTAAAATGCAAGGATCGCTAGTAATCCGAATGGTATCGCTCCCAAAAGGAAGTAGGGTCTAGATTTACCCCAGCGAGTATTCGTTTTATCAATAATCACACCCATAATTATGTCAGTTATACCATCGACGATACGTGTTACTAGGAAGAGTACGCTTACCTGAACTAGTGCTAATCCCATAACATCAGTATAGAAAAACATTAAATAGAGCGTTATCATTTGCCAAATTAAATTACATGAGAAGTCTGAGACTCCATATCCCAACCTTTGACGCCATACGCCAGTTATAGTATTCATATAAATTCCTCCATTACTTTCACTAAATTTATTTAAAATTATTATTAAATTCTTTCTTTATATTAAAACGTTTTCTGAATGCGTAAACAATGATGGTTTTACAGGTAGAATTGCTCATTTTACAGGTTGGGAGGATGTTTTGTATTCTAAATGAACAATATGTCATAATTACCATGGTCTTTTGTCAATAATAGCATGCATTTATTTCTGAAAATCAGTTTATAATCACTACAAGTAAAGAGATATTAGACTTGGTGAGGAGGATTACGATGAGACTAAACATTTATGACTTAAGAGTTGAATACACTCAAAATCCGTTAGGGATTGATACATTAGCACCAAAGTTTGATTGGATACTAGATTCTACTGAACGCTCACAGGTTCAGACCTCCTATCAGATCCTCGTTTCTTCAAATGAGGAAAATTTAGCTAATGATGAGGCTGATATGTGGGATAGTGGTGTAGTTGAATCAGATCAATCGATTCAAATCGTATATCAAGGGAAAGAATTGCAATCTAGTAAAAGATATTTTTGGAAAGTAAGAGTGTGGGATAAACATAAAGTGGCCACTCCTTGGAGTCAAGCGGCTTATTGGTCTATGGGCTTGTTAGATAAGCGTGAATGGAAGGGGCAATGGATAGGCGCAAAAAAAGAAACACTTGATCAGAAGGAATGGGAGAATCCTGAATTAATACCAAGCGCTTTTTTACGTAAGGAATTTTCTGTTTCTAAATCAATTGAATCAGCAACAATGTATATTACTGCACTAGGACTTTATGAACTACATCTTAACAATCAAAAAGTTGGAGACGCCTACTTTGCTCCCGGCTGGACTGATTATAACAAAAGAGTTCAATATCAAACTTATGATGTAACCAATCTATTAAAAGATGGGGAAAATACGATAGGAACAATCGTTGGGACAGGTTGGTATGCAGGACATGTAGGAATGCTAGGGACATGTGTTTATGGGGAGCAGCCATATGTATTAGTTCAGATGAACATTATGTATAAGGATGGTTCTGTTGAACAGGTCGTGACTGATCAGACCTGGAAAACGTCGGTTGGTCCAATTTTATATTCAGATATTATTAAAGGTGAGTACTATGATGCGCGTTTAGAAATGGATGGTTGGTCTACTCCAGGGTTTAATGATTCAAACTGGCAACAACCATTAATAAAAGACAGCTATGATGGAGAAATTGTTTCACAACTTGATCCACCAGTTCGAGTGACGAAAAATATGACACCAATTGAAGTGTCAAAATCACCTTCTAGTTCGACTATTTTTGATATGGGCCAAAACATGATTGGCTGGGCAAAATTAACGGTAAGTGGTGAAGAAGGAACAAAAGTTACGTTAAGATACGCTGAAATGCTAGAACGAGATGGAAGCTTATATACTGAAAACCTAAGAAGAGCGGACCCGGTAGACTACTATATATTGAGTGGTCATGGTGTTGAACAATATGAGCCACATTTCACGTATCACGGATTTCGCTATGTTGAGGTCATTTGTGAGAAGCCAGAGGCAATTCTTTCATTAAGTATTGAAGGGAAAGTTGTCCATTCAGATACACCAGAAACGGGATATTTTGAAACTTCAAATGAAATGGTTAATCAACTATATAGCAATATAACATGGGGGCAACGTGGGAATTTCTTGAGTATTCCTACAGATTGTCCACAACGGGATGAGAGATTAGGCTGGACTGGTGACGCACAAATTTTCATTAGAACAGCAAGCTTTAATATGGACGTTGCTAGGTTTTTTACAAAATATGTTGACGATATGGTAGATGCACAGCTTGATAGTGGTGCTTTTACTGATGTTGTCCCAGATGGTGGCTGGATTGATTTTAAAAGAAGAAAGTATGATAAAGGGGAAACAATCTTAAGGGATGTGCTTCATCCAATTGAAAATTGGTTAACAGATGGAAATCCTGGCTGGGGTGATGCAGGTGTTGTTATTCCTTGGACGATGTATCAAGTGTATGGGGATAAAACCGTACTTGTGAAACACTATGAGGCAATGTCTAAATGGATTGCCTATCTAGAAGCTAACAGTACAGACTTTCTACGACCAAATGACACAGTATATGGTGACTGGTTATCAATCGGTGCTGATACACCAAAAGAAGTGTTATCCACAGCGTATTTTGCCTACAGTGTAAAGCTAATGGCTAAGATTGCACATGCCCTAGATAAGAAAGAGGACGAGAAGAAGTACAGCAATCTGTTTGAGAATATTAAGATCTCCTTTAATAAAGCTTACATTACATCTGATGGAAAAATTAAGGGAGACACACAAACAGTTTATGTATTAGCTCTCAATATGGGATTAGTATTCAAAGAGCAGAAACAACTTGTTGCTAGCCATTTAGTTGACAATATTAAGAAAAATGATGGCCATTTATCAACAGGCTTTTTAGGTGTAGGTTACCTCCTACCTGTTTTAACCGAGAACGGATATACAGATGTTGCATATGATCTATTAAACAAAGATACCTTCCCATCATGGCTATATTCAGTAAAACATGGTGCTACCACGATCTGGGAACGTTGGGATGGCTGGACAGATCATAAAGGCTTCCAAAGCGCACAAATGAATTCGTTTAACCATTATTCGTTAGGCTCAGTTGGAGAATGGATGTTTAGATATGTAGCTGGCATTGATGTGGATTCTGATATTCCTGGTTATAAGAAAATAAAAATCCAACCAAAACCTGGTGGTGGCCTTACTTATGCAAAAGGAGAATACCAATCTGTACATGGGAAAATTAAGTCAGAGTGGAAAATTGAAAAAAATGAGTTTACATTAAAAGTAAGTATTCCGGTTAATACAGAGGCAACAGTATATATGCCTGGTGTGGGACAAAATGAAGATCGTACAGATGTTCAATTAGTAGAGAATGCAAATAGTGTAACAATCTATCAAGTGGGCTCAGGCGAATATGAATTTGTATCTAAAATAGGTTGAAAATAAAATAATAGAAAAAGCAGTTTTTACCAACGATCATAGGTTAAAAACTGCTTTTTCGATATTTCTGAGGTGGAATCCCTATCTTTTTTACAAAAAGTGATCGGAAGTAATCCGTATTAGAATACCCTACTAGATGACTAATTTCTTTAATTGTGTAATCTGTTGAACGAAGTAAATCACAACTTCTTTCAATCCTTTTATGTTGTAAATACTCTGTGAACGTTTGGTTTGTGTATTTTTTAAATAAGCGTAAGAAATGGCGTTCACTTACGATCATTAATTTAGCCATATCTGTTAATGTTAGCGCTTCATGCAAATGTTCATCAATGTATGGAATGATTTCATCAATTGGATAGGCTGCTATTTTTGAATTAGTAGAATCGATCCGTTGCTCGATACGATACAAATTCACAAGGAGCTCTCTAAGTTTAGCTTGTATCACAACAGAGTAACCAGTTTGCTTTTGCTGAAACTCATAATACATTAAGCGAATTAGGCTTAGACAGCTTTCATGTTTATCGGCAAGGTACATATGGTTAATTGATTTTGTAGATAGAAGTTGTTGGCACCAATCTAAAAATGTAGAATCTACAAGATTGTTTTCGGAAAGCAAATGGTGAATCACTTTTGGATCAAAAAGGACATTATAAACAGTAAGCTTTTCTTTCGATCTTGTAGATGAAGGTCGATAAACATGAGAAACATCTATTGGGATGATAAATAGGTCACCTTTTGTAACAGAGAGAACCTGATCATCATTATAATGATAGCCCATGCCTTCTTCAACAATCGTAATTTCAATAAAGTCATGATAATGGTGTGGGTTTTCAAAGCCTTCTTGCCATCTATTTATATAAATTAATAGATCTTCTGAGAAATAAGTACTACCAATAAATTTTCTTTTCCGTTTCTCCAATCTACCATCCCTCCTTTATGTCATTAAAAATCATCTGAAAGATTTGTTGTTTCTTTTTTTGTTTTTGTTTTATATCATATAATATATAAATGTTTTTAGATAGTTGGTTTTTTGATTGTATATTTTTGTTTTGTGAAATTTTGGAACTTTATGAAATGATCTCCATTATACAAAATAGGTATTTTGATTTAACTTTATATGAAGTGTAATTCTATTCAGCAGTACTCGCAAAAGGTAGGTTCAGTATATGAGAAATAAATTCCACAAGTTTTTTCTATTCTTTCGAATTAAAAAAATCAGAAATCGTTTTCTTGCAGTTATGATCACTCTGTCAGTACCACCTATTTTCATAGTAGGTGTTGTTTCTTATAATACGTCTAAAGATACGTTAATAGAAAATCATTTACAAGCGAATGAAACTCATTTAAAAACGACAAGTGAAAAGGCAGATTTTTTGTTGCGTAATGTGATTAATATGGAACGATACTTTTTATCGAATAAAGATTTGCGTCAACAACTAATTGAAAGCGGATCCATATCAGACATGGAACAGGAAGCGCTAAAATTAAATATGTCAAGCCGCTTGCAACAAATCATGTCCGATTATGTAGTCGAGCAAAAATACATTGATTCCGTTTGTTTGTTTGATAATTACTTTCGAGCAGTGTGTTACGGTCGTTCTGATGATGCTGGACGTTATGAAAGAGAGAATAAGCGTTCAGAAATAATAGAAAGTGATTGGTACAATAAAGCAGTAGAAGCACAGGGGAAGGAACTTTTCTTTTCTGATAATGTTTTAGAGGAGTTAAATTGGAACAATACATTTTCTTCCGTTAAATTATTACGAAATCCAACTTCGAGTCAACAAGAAACAATTGGATTATTAATAGTTAATATCAATAAATCATTATTTTCAGAAATGATGAACGAAACAAATAACAATGAATATTTAATTTTAGATGCCACAACAACAAATGAAATGAAAACAGTCTATGCATCTACCCCCTCCTACTATGAAGAGGTAGTTGGAAAAGATTTACCTTTTATTTTTGAGAAGAAGCAGGAAGAAGATTATGTTGTTAGCCACTATACAAATGAAACAACTGGCTGGACATTTGCTTATTTCATTAAAGAGCAGGAATTATTAAAACAGCCACACCAAATTAGAGCAGTTACGATATTAATTGCATTATTAATTTCAATTAGTGCTGTCATACTTTCAGTAATTTTGTCAGATACGATAACTCGTCCCTTGCTCCGAATCAAGAAAATGATGGTAGCATGGGCAAAGGGCTCTAGTGAATTTAATGAAACGTTTCATGACGATGAAGTTGGTGCTATTGGTGAAACCTTTAAACGAATGACAGCCGAAAATAAAGACTTAAGTGAACGTCTTATTCGTTCTCAATTAAAAGAGAGAGAAACTGAGCTAAGAGTTTTACAAGCTCAAATCAATCCACATTTTCTTTATAACACACTAGATTCAATCTATTGGATGGCGATGATTCATAATCACGAAGATATTGGAAAAATGGCTGTCTCTTTATCTGAAAGCTTTAAAATTATTTTAAATAAAGGTAAAGAGATCATACCACTTTATAGGGAGCTTAAGCATATTGAGCATTACATGACGATACAAAATATTCGGTATGGTGATCGATTCACTTATATTCAAGAAGTTGACCCTTTATTAATGGATGAAGAAATATTAAAGCTTTTACTTCAACCGCTTGTAGAGAATGCCATCTATCATGGGTTAGAACCAAAAGTTGGAGAGGGTATGATACGAGTTACAGGCAGTAAAGAGTCGGATTTCATTCTTTTTACAGTAGAAGATGATGGAGTTGGGATAAAAGACAGGGCTATGATTGAGCAAGGCTATGGTCTAGGAAATGTTCGCGAACGTTTAACGATTTACTACGGACCAACTAGTTCACTAACAATTAAAAGCGAGGTAAATAGAGGGACTAAAATTGAAATTCGCTTCAATCCTAAAGAAGGGAGATGGATGAGAGATGCTGAAAGTCGCAATATTTGATGATGAATTTATTGTAATTGAAGGATTAAAAAAAATGATTGATTGGTCGAAGTACGGAATGGAGCTTGTTGGAACAGCTAAGGATGGAAATTCAGCTTTATCTCTTTTTCATTCCGAGCATCCAGATATTATTTTTACCGATATTAGAATGCCAGGTATAGATGGTCTACAGTTAATCGAAAAGGTTTTGGCAGAGGCTCCTGAGACAAAATGCATTGTTTTTAGCGGCTTTAATGAATTTGAGTATGTAAGGAGAGCGATAAGATTAGGGGTAATTGATTATTTAGAGAAACCAATTACGATTCCGATGATTGAAGAAGCCTTGCAAAAAATCACTCTACGAATCAATCAGGAAAAAGAAATGTCTGAGCTTCGATCAAGATGGGATAGAAATCGCCAGGAATTGCTTCAAAAAGCCACGTTAGATTTATTGCTTGAAGGTAAAGAAGCTATAACGAGATGGAGAGAATCTTTTGGAGATGAGGCAAAGCAAGTAATCGGAATTACTGTCATCGCTATCTCGGGTGAAAGGCCCTCCTTACAACTTAATGCTTCTTTCAAAGCTGTTCTAGTTTGGAATGGAACAACACAAATACTAGTGTTATTCCATTTTGAAAATAACCCTGAGCAGTTATCAGAACTTTTAATAGAATGGAGTGAACAGGAAGAAGTTACAATTGGATCGGGACAGACATATTTGAATATTACTGATATATCTAAAAGCTATCGGGAGGCTCTACATGCTTTAAGGTACGGACGATTTTTAGATAGTAAGGGTTGGACAAAATTTGAAGAGGTTGGGAAAAACAATAAGATTCCAGAGGATCTATCAGCACAAGAGGAAGCTATCTTGTATTATATGCGGACTGGTAATAAAGAAGGGCTACTTGGGCAGCTGGACAAATATATTCAATGGCTCGATTCACAAAAGTTAAACCCTGATATGATGGAAAGTGAGTTTTTAAAGCTAGTATACCTTGGTATGGAAGTTGTTAAAGAAACAGGTGAGGAAACACAGCAAACAGGTTACTATCCTCAAAAGGATATTCGTGAGTTAAATACAAGAGAAGAAATGACAACTTGGTTATACAGCCAAATGGAAATGATGATGGAATTAATAAATTCCTCTAAAAAATCAAATAAACATAAAGCTGTTGAAAAAGCCAAGGAATACATGGAAAAGAATTATCATCAAGATATAACACTACAAGAAGTAGCAGATCTTGTCGGCATGAATCCAAACTATTTCAGTTTATTATTCAAGGAAGAGATGGGGCTTACCTACATTAAATATTTAACAAAATGCAGAATGGAAAAAGCTAAGGTAATGCTTAAAGAAGGTCAAAAAATATCAGAGGTTAGTGAGAAGGTAGGATATCTTACTTATAGGCACTTTTCTGAGGTGTTTAAAAAATATACTGGCATGACTCCAGGACAATTTAAAGAAAATAAATAAAGTTTTAACTATTAATTTATTGATGAAATTCCGTTACGGGAATTTCATTTTTTTCATATATCGCAAAAGAGTTGTAAAATACTCTGATCTAAATGTCAGTATTAATTAGCTAGTTTTCAAGAATTATCTGAGAAATACGGACATTACCTGAAAAATCAAGCGCTTACATTTGAGCTTTAGAATAGATAGAATTTAGGTAAGGGCTAAGAGAAGTTCTAAAAGAAAAATAACATAATTAAAGGGGCGAATATTATGAAGAAAAGTGCTTTATCAATCTTACTATCTATTGTATTACTTTTTTCAATAGTTGGTTGTAGTAGTCAAAATAATGATTCTAGTTCTTCTGGTGATGGTGAAGAGGGAACTCAGACACTCAAATTTATCTCAGAAGACACCGCTGACGAGTCGGATGCGAGCGTTGTCATGGACCTTACTGAAGAATATGGAAAAACAAATATCGAAATTGAGACTGTCTTGCAAGCGAATTTAATGCAAAAGATTCAGTTGTTAACTGCTAGTAATGATTTACCAGAATTATTCAAGTTTGAATCTAATCAGTTAGGAGACCTAATTGATAATGATCAATTACTTGACCTAGAAAAAACATTTACCGATCTAGGCATTTATGACAAATTAAATCCAGGTGCAGTTAATTTATTAAAAACATTAAGTGGTGACCGTGGTCTCTATACGTTACCTGTTGAATTAAATATAGAAGGCTTTTGGTATAACAAAAAACTGTTCGAAGAAAACAACTTAGAAGTTCCGACTACATGGGATGAAATGCTCGCTGCTAGTGAAGTATTTATGGAAAAAGGAATTCAACCATTTGCAGTTGCTGGTAAAGAAAAATGGCCAATTACTCGTTTGATTAATGGTTATGTTATGCGTCTATACGGTGCGGATGTTATGGAACGAGTTAGCAAAGGTGAACTAAGTATTACGGATGAAGGATTTATCGAAGCTGCTACACTTGTACAAGATATGAATGCTAAAGGATATTTCGGTGAAGGTGTTAATACGATTGATTATGACACAGCAAGTAATACATTCCTTCAAGGAAATGCAGCAATGTACTATATGGGAAGCTGGGCACTTAATGAATTTAATGATGAGAATTTAAATAAAATTGGTGTTGATAATGTAGGGTTTTTCAATATTCCACTTGTTGAAGGTGGTAAAGGTACATTAGATGAATATTCCATGAATGCGGGACTAACACTTTCATTCTCGAAAGATAAATATAACGAGGAAGTTGGAGAATGGATGAAGCATGTATTCTCAAACTACGGTGATAAAGCAATAGCAGAACGTGGATTAATCTCCGGCTTCAAAGTTGAGAATATGCCTGAAAATGTTAGTGAATTAACAAAAACGACATTAGAAAAAGTAAATGAAATTGAAAATGGTGCACTTTGGTTCGAAGGATATTTTGATCCAAAAACAAAAACAGTATCTGAAGATGGAGCTCAAAACCTACTTAATGAGGGAACTACTCCAGAAGAATACATGTCTAAATTAGAAGAATCATTAAAAAATGCGTCAAAATAAGAACTAGGAAGGTTCGATTTCGAGCCTTCCTGTTACCTTAAAGCTAGTTAGGAGTGAAAGAGTATGGATAAAATTTTAAGAGATCGTAAGGCAATTCTCTTATTAGTTGGACCAGCATTATTAATATACACTGTTATTCTCCTAATCCCTACAGTGTGGTCTACAATATATACATTCTATGAAGGATCACCAATTAGTGGTTTCGAATTTGTTGGGTTAGACAATTACTTAAATTTATTTAAAGACAGTGATTTCCTTTCAAGTTTGTGGCTTTCACTTAAATATATGGTCTTTGTTTCTGCTGGGCAGGTTATTTTAGGTTTATGTCTTGCACTATTATTTGTATTTTATATTAAGCGTTACTCTACTTTAATTCGAACACTCATTTTCTTTCCGGTAGTTCTTCCTGCTGTAGCGGTATCTCAATTGTTCGCAAAACTCTTCGAAATTGCTCCTCAGATGGGATTAGTAAACAGTTTACTTACTTTTTTAAACTTGGAAACGTTAGTTCAGCCTTGGCTTGGTCAAGGAGATACGGCATTTTGGGTACTTGTTACAATGGATATTTGGAAGTCATTAGGTTTTTACGCTGTTATTCTTTTTACTGGGTTAGTTGATATTCCAGAAGACGTTCTTGAAGCTGCAAAATTAGATGGTGCAAAGGGCTGGAAATTGACACAATTTATTGTCTTACCTTTATTAAAGCCAGTCTTAATTTCGGCAATTGTATTTAGTCTAAATGGAACAATTAAAGTCTTTGAATCAGCAGTTGCGTTAACAAATGGTGGACCAGGAAATAGTACCACTACATTATCTATTTATATGTATAACAATGCATTTACGTATAACCAATATGGATATGGAAGTACTATAGCGGTATTTCTATTGCTATTATCTCTTCTTATAACTTTAATAGTTTTCAAATTTGCAAAAAATGATGCGGCTTAACACGAGGAGGGGAATAAAGTGAATCAGTTATCTGGAAAAACAAATAGTATCGGTATGTTACTAGGTAAACTTGCCATATTCGTCTTACTATTAGTGGAAGTTTATCCTATTATATGGTTGCTGTTATCTTCGATAAAAGGACCAGATGAATTCAGTGCAAATCCAATGTATGCATTACCAGAAGGCTTTCATTTACAAAACTATCTGGATGCATGGAACATAGGGAATATGGGTACGTATTTTAAAAATAGTATTATCGCCACTTTCCCAGCTTTGTTTTTAATAATTTTCTTGGGAGCAGGTGCTGCATTTGCCATCGAAAAAATGCGCTGGAAATGGAGTAAAGGTGTGATGCTACTGTTTACAGCAGGGATAATGGTTCCAGTACAAATTGTGCTCCTTCCATTGTTTACAATCTTTTTTAAGACAGGATTACTAAATAGTTTATGGTCACTTATTCTTGTGTATACAACATTTGGTCTGCCATTAACAATTTTAATGTTCTCTAGTTACTTTAAAGCACTTCCAAATGAGGTCATTGAGTCGGCAGTTATGGATGGTGCTAGCATTTATCAAATCTTTTTTAAGATAGCAATACCTATCGTCTCAAATGCAATTGTAACTGTTGCATTAGTTCAGTTTTTCTTTGTTTGGAACGATTTAATCTTTGCCATGACGTTTATAAGTGACACAGAACTCAGAACCATTCAAACAGGTTTAAATTCCTTTACAGGAGAATATGGACAAAAGCAATGGGGACCAATCTTTGCGTCAATTTCATTAGCAGTTGTTCCTACCATGTTATTGTATCTATTCTTAAATAAACTTGTTATGAAGGGGATGACGAGTGGAGCTGTTAAGGGATAAGAGAAACCTGTAGTGTGGAATCGTTCTCCTAAATTAAGGGGAATTCATATTTTAAAGCTAATACAGAAAAAGCCATCAGTGCCATAACTTCTCTTTTAATCGAAAACATAGATTAAAAGTAGAATTACAGCACCTTGATGGCTTTTTTTATGGTTCATATTTTTTTAGAAAATGCGAGAGGGGTTTCGGCTCTAAAGCCCCTCTCAATTACTCTAAATAGAATTATTTAAGTTTATCTACTAAAGAAATCAATAAATCAGCATTTTCATTTGAAATTGATTTTCCACTTTGAGCAGATACCTGGTTAATGTAAGCTTTGATTTTGCCTTCCATTGCTTCTGTATTGCCTCGCTCAGCTGCATCTTTAGCAGATAAAAGTTTTGTTTTAAGAGAATGAGCGATGTCCTTTTGATTTACAAAACTTTCTGTTAAATTGCTTAAACTGTCAAAGTCAACAGTAACAGTAAAAGTCGTTTCAACTTCTACCGTGTTTCCAGCTTTGTCAGTTGCTGTAGCTGAAATTTTATTTTCACCAATGGTGAAATTATATGCCGAACCTTCAATGCTTGGGCATTTCGCAGTAGCGATTCCTGATAATTTATCAACAGCAAGACAGGAGATGGCGACCTTTGAATCTACTTCATAAGTTTCCTTATTCCCTGAGAACTCAATCACGGGGGCTATTGTATCTAATATAATTTGTTTTTGATAGGCAGTGCTTATGTTTCCAGCTTTGTCTTTAAATTGAACAAATACAGTTTTCTCACCATCACCAGAAGGTAAAACAATATCTTTCGATGAAGCAAATTGATCCCATTCAGTCCAATTCTCTGAGTCAGTGGAAAAGCGAGATTGATTCACTCCGCTTAAATCATCTTCAGCATTAAAGGATATAGTAACATTTTGGTCATTTGTGAATTCTGCTCCAGAGTTAATTGTAAAATCTCCAGTAGGTGCTGTTGTATCCTCCTCAACAATCATGATCCAACTGATTTGAGGATCAGGAGAACCTTGTACTCTACGAACAGTAAGGTCAAGCTTTCCATCCGTAATGTTTACATTTTTGTAGCCAAGGACGTCATATGAATCTGTAAAGACGTATCCTTTTGTTTTGGTTTCACCATTCAGTAAAATATCCGCTTTTCTACTTCCTCTTGTGGAAGTATACCAAGGGTCATAAAGCCCTGTATAAACTGTGTATTTTCCATTTTCTAAATCAAATTTATAAGAAAGGTCATCTCCAGAGCCGCTTAGTAGGTATCTTAGTGCAGAAAATAGATCTCCACCTTCACTGCCGGCTGGTTTCGTACGATCTCCTACAAATCCCCATGATTGCCCATTCTCTGGGTTATACTTTTGATCGATGATCTCTTTGTTGAGAAGTGTTTCTTGCATATAAGAAGACCATATCTTGTAATCACTGGTTTCAGCACCACCAGCATGGACAAAATATCTTACATGATCAGGAATGACAAGTATTTTTGTCCTAATAACCTTATTGGCTAATTCAGAAAGTGTACCTTCAACTACAACAGTGCCAGGTTTTGAAAAATCTTCAGCATTGATTCCCCATGATACCGGCGTTTCCAATTGATTTCCTTCTGAATTTGTAACTTGAATAACATTCGGTAGTTTAGGCACTTGGTCTACAGCTACCTTTTCGGGTAATTCAGTGTTGATTGTTACTTTTCCCATTCTGTCTAAAATATCCAACTTCCACTCGTCATACCATTGTAAAATAATTTCATCATCTTGACCAAACTCAATAGGAAGCCATACATAACGAGAATCCTTTAAATTGCTTGAATTCCATCTGTCACCCATAAAAATAAATTTCCCCTTTTCTGGGTCGACAGGGATGACATTCGTGCTTTGTGAATCAAATGTTGTGGATGATTTCTCCCCAACAGCTGGATCACGTAATGGCTTCCATTCTCCAAAGATTTCATCGGCAACTGTATATCTTGCTGGGTTAGGTGACCATCCTGTTGCGCCTGATGTGATCATATAATACTTACCATTATATTTGAACATTGCAGGTGCCTCACGTTGTGCGCCAGGAAATACCCTTACGTAATCCTCACCATATACTGCTTTATAAGTCAAATCACGTTCAACATTTCCATCTCTATGCCAACCAACTACATCTGTATAACTTTCATTTAGTTTTGAAATATAGATCGTCATGTTTTCTTCACTAGAATAGATTAGGTAAGCTGTACCATCATCATCCTTGAATAGGTTCATATCACGCGCCATTCCGGGTTGATTAGGCTGGCCATTATATTCTGCATCTTCAGGGGCACGATCCATTCGGTTGCTTTCTTGGTAGATGAAAGGACCTGTTGGTGAGTCACTTAATGCATAACCAGCTTCAGCTTTTGCATACATTGCAGTTGATGTTTCTGAAGGACCATCTGTGTGCATCCACATGACATATTTCTTCGTTTTTTCGTTATAAATGACTTTAGGCCTTTCAATGACTCGGTCTGTGCCAATATCATTTAAGATATCTGCTTTATCTGTTCTTCCTTCATAAAGTTTCGAAATCAATGGATCTGTTTCAAATTGTGCCATTGATTCAATTGCGGTTAATGCAAGACCCTCATCCTGCCAATTATAAAGATCTGTAGAGGAATAAACTCTAACACCTCTTGCTGGAAGATAACCATTTGTTTTATCTTCACCATACCAGTAGTATTTTTGAGTTTCTTCATCGTACATGATCCCACCGCCATGGGCTTGGATGTCGGCACCGTTCGTATCTCTCCATACTTGCCCTGGTTTAAAGGATTCATTTGGAATGTTTAGTGCGAGTTCTGTTATTGCTGTTTCCAATTTCTTTATTGCTGCACGAATTTCTGTCTGTATTTCTTTTTTGTTTATATCCAAGTTATTGTCATTGATTTCTTTAACCAATGCCTCAGCTTGTTCGATTGTGGTATTAAGTGCATCTAAGCTAACCTTAGTATAAGTATCTGTCTTCTCAGCTTCAATTTTTGCGGTATTAATTTCACCCTGTAAATCAGAGAGTGGTATGACTATATACTTTCGGACAATGATGTAATTAACTAAAGGGTCATTATAGTTTGTTAAACTAGCTGTTGCTGGTCCTTGAATGTTAACATCCAATTCTCCGTCCGTTACTGAAACCTGTTGATAGGTAACCTCTTTTTCAGCGGAATAGCTTCCAATATCATAATCTCCATTTGATAGATTTTGTCCCTCACCAATAATATTAACACTTCGACCACTCCACGGATTCTTGAAACCTAAAGTAAGGTCATACTCACCATCAGGTAATTCAAACTTGTATTTTAATGCCTTTTCACGTATTTGAGGGCCGTTATAATATCTCAAAGATCCATTTTTGTCGTCTGGATTATTGACAGTTGTATTGCTTGTCGTGGTAACCAGTCCCCATTTTTTTCCTGTAACAGGGTCAGCGTCATACATCTGCTCCGTTTTGCTGGCATAGAGACCTATTTTATCGGTTCCTTCAGCAGTAGCAGGAGTTGGATCACCTGCATTCACAAAGTAGAGGATATAATTATTATCCTTAAGTTCTTGATCAGAAAATCCTGTTGTATTCCCTTTTGTGCTTGCTGCAAATGCTGGTGTGATTGAATAAGTAGACGATACGAGAATTAATACTGTCAGTAATAGTGAAATAACTTTTACTACCTTAGACAAGTGCATACCTCCTTAATGTTTTTGATATTGATAGATTTGAAATTTACTATGCTTCTTGTAGTGAGAAGGAAGATTTATGTAAATAGATTCAACAAGAAGCAGATGTTTGGTGTGTCATTCTTGAGGTGAGAAGTTATTACTTTAGTGATACTATTTTTCAAAAGAGGGGGAGAGGTTAGTTATTTTAGAATTTTCAAATAACTGCAACCGGTTTCAATATACTTTTTTTTAGTCGTTTTGTCAATATGTAAAATGAAACTGCATTATTAAGTAAGAGGCTTTAAAAATCTCAATGCTGAGAAGATCATTTGACAAGAATTTCTAGAAGGTTTATAGTTTAATTGCAACCGGTTTCAAAAGAGGGGACCGTGAAATTGAATCTAGAATTAAGACCATTGATAATATAATGGGGAAAAACGAATAAAAAAGGCAAGTTAATAGATACACATTTCATCATACGAGAATCGTCGAAAGAATGTAAGGAGTAGTTTCACCTTTGAAACGTCCTTCATTTCTTCGACTTTTTTTCTAGTGAAATTAACTATACTTTTGAATACGAATGAGGTGGATTTGAACTTGTATATAAAGTCTGACCAAATAAAAAAATTAATTTATGGAAAGAATGTTTCCCTTTTATTTTCAAACCAAAAGGAGCAGGACATTTGGTTTCATTCAATTAAGGATAAAACTTCATATCAGCCCTTACTTGAAGAGATTAGGGCTGAAGCGGAAAGACTACTCTATGAACCTGATAAAGAATTAACATTTTCAAACTTTACTATTTTTAGAGAAACAGGTTCCCGTCTTGAGTACGAAAAGGTTTATTTTGCAAAAAGAAGACGGTTAAATACATTTGCCCTTATGGCTTTGCTTGAACCAAATCATCCAAATTACTTAGAACAGTTAGAAAATACGATTTGGTCAATATGTAATGAATATACATGGTGTTTACCTGCTCATTTAAAGAATAGTCCTGAAATGGCAACTGATATGGATGTTTCGATTCAATCGATACAACAGTCTAGTTATTCTATCGATTTATTTGCTGCTGAAACAGCATTTACACTAAGTGAAATGTTAACTTTAACAAAGAACATTCTTGATCCTTTAATACAAAAACGAATCCAAGAGGAAGTCTATCGAAGAGTATTATTTCCATTTATTAATCAACCACAATTTGGTTGGGAAACTTCAACACATAACTGGGCATCTGTTTGTGCAGGATCGATTGGTTCAGCTGCAATACATTTAATTGAAGATGAAGAAATTCTTTCAGTCATTTTAGAACGTGTTCTTAGTAGCATGGGATATTATTTAAAAGGGTTTAACGATGATGGTGCATGCATGGAAGGGTATGGATATTGGCAATATGGTTTTGGTTTTTATGTTTATTTTGCTGATTTATTGAAGAAAAAAACAGCAGGGGAAATTGATTTGTTTGATTCAGAAAAAGTACATCAAATTGCCCTTTTCCAACAAAAATGCTTTATCCATAAAAATCAAGTTGTTAATTTTTCTGATTCTAATCAACAGGCAACAGTATTTTTAGGTATTAGTCATTATTTAAAAAAGATTTTTCATGACATTGAAGTCCCTGAGAAAGGACTCCGTGCTCCATATACTGAAGATCATTGTAGTCGATGGGCGCCAGTGTTCAGAAATTTACTCTGGTTTAATGAACAAATTGAGGGGAAGCCTTGGCACGATAAAACATATTTTCTTAGTGACTCACAATGGTTTATTTCTAGAAATGATCCCTATGTTTTTGCTTGTAAAGGTGGTCACAATGATGAGCCGCATAATCATAATGATATTGGTCATTTTATCTTACAAAAAAATGGTGAAACATTCTTTAAAGATTTAGGTAGTGGGTTATACAGTGATGCATACTTTGGTGAAGACCGCTATACAATTTTTTGTAATGGCTCACAGGGGCATTCTGTTCCAATCATAAATAATCAATTTCAGGCTGAGGGAATTTCTCACAACGCAACAATTACAGATGTAGCAATAGAGCAGGATATAGATATAGTGGAAATGAATATGGCAAACGCATATAACATTGCATCATTAGAAACGTTAACGCGAAGATTTACGTTGATAAAAAATAAGAAACCAGAGTTAATTTTGACAGACACTTTTCAGTTCACTGAAAATCCAGGATCAATAGTTGAAAGATTTATCACACCTGTACTTCAAATTACTGAAGACCAGGAAGGAGTCATTCTGGAAGGAAATCAAAAAGTGAAATTAAAATTTAACCGCAAGCAATTAAATTTAGTGATTAGTGAGAATGAATTTTTAAATCATTTTGGTGAAAGAGAAGATCTTCTTGTTTTGGATTTTTCTGTGAAAAATCCGGATAATACATGTTGTGTAGAGTTTGTATTTCAGTTGCTTTAGGATGAAATGGAATCGTACTAAGCGGTTAAAAATTAAATCATTAAGGTGGTAGTCACATGATAGAACATAAAATAGTGGTGGCAGGTTGTGGTGGTATGTCAAACACATGGTTGGATTACGCTGAAAGCCGTAAAAATGCTGAAATTGTAGGATTAGTTGATGTGAATATTGATGCTGCGAGAGGTATGGCAGAGCGTCGAAGCTTAAATGTCCCTGCTTTCTCTGATTTATCGCAAGCGATTAAGGAAACAAATGCCAATCTTGTATTTGATGTAACGATTCCTGCTGCCCATAAACACATAGTAACGACAGCATTTGAAGCAGGGTGCAATGTGTTTGGTGAAAAACCGATGGCAGAATCTCTAGAAGATGCTAAAGCAGTATTACATATGTCTCAAAAAACAGGAAAAAAGTATTCTGTCATGCAAAACCGTAGATATTTAAAACAAATTCGTGCATTTCAACACTTATTGTCAAGTGAAGTAATAGGTAAAGTGGGCTCGATCCACGCAGACTTTTTCCTCGGCCCACACTTTGGAGGATTTCGAGATGTGATGGACAATCCCCTTATCGTCGATATGGCTATTCATACATTTGATCAGGCCAGATTTATTACTGGTGCTGATGCAATATCGGTTTACTGTCATGAATATAATCCACCTGGATCTTGGTACAACGGTAACGCATCAGCTATCTGTATTTTTGAAATGAATGATGGCTCTGTATTTACCTATCGTGGCTCTTGGTGTGCAATAGGAATGCAAACTTCATGGGAAGCTGATTGGCGTGTTACAGGGAGCAAGGGTAGTGCACGCTGGGATGGTAATCGTTTACCAGTCTATGAAGTGATTGATCATTCTCAACCAACTGATTTCATAGACCCGATTAAAAACGTAGAAGTACAGAGCAATTGGGAGGGACAAGAAGGACATTGGGGCTGTCTAGATGAAATGTTTGCCTCTCTTGAAGAAAATCGTCTAGCCGAAACCGATTGTAGTGATAACATAAAAAGCATGGAGATGGTTTTTGGTGCAGTGGAAAGTGCAAAATCGGGGAAGAAGATTTTATTATAAAGCAAACAGTGAGCAAATTTCAGCAGATAAGTAAGAGAAGCTTGAAAACGCTGCACACAAACTAATGCAATAACTTAAATTACTTGAAGCTCTTTTTGCGTTTAGGAAGGGCTTCTTTCATTTTAAGTAAAAGAATCCTCAGCCTTACAGCTAGCATATTGTTAAATAAAAAATAGACCAATGAATGTACTCTTATAGAATACATTCATTGGTCTATTTGTATATGAGATACTAACTTATTACGGATTTGATACCAGATTTCTCTTTTGAATTTCTAATTTTAGTAGCTTAATAAAGTATGGATCGACATTTACTTTCATCGCTTTACTATAAACGCTTATTAGTAGCTCATTACTTATTTTCATTTCGAAAAGACCTCCTCAAAAGTTGAAAACCATTAAGAATCTGCTCCTAAGTTAAGGCTTGAAGCCGGTTTTTAGGAGAATTATTAACTGTCTTTATGCATACTAAATATCAGTTTTGTTTGTACTATATATTATAAAGTTTTTTGTGAAAATAGGTTGTACTACGAATGAACAAGTAAAAAAAGTAGTATATCTTATCAAAATAATGTTATAGAGGTGTAAACGTAATTGTGTATAATGAATCTGGTTAAACATATCTATCATTTTCATGTCCATTTATCAAGGATAGGTCTTTAAAAATCAACCTTATTAGGCGAATATTGTTATGAAAGCGCTACATAAATATACCTGCACTTTCTTCTACTTCTTTATCCATATGTGAATTTTCTTTCAAGTCGTAATACCATTCAGTGAATAAACAATCAAATTAACAATTTAATCATCCCTTGCATTCTACAAAATGAAACCGGTGTCATTTAGTGTTTTAATTTTAATTATTGATATCAAATTTTTATATCTATCGTGGTCTATTAATGAATGATTTTTCAGCTATATATTAATTGGTTTTCTATTTAAGGAGGTGGTTTTTAAGGTTAAATTGCTAATTTGAGTTTAGTTGTGATGGGTTATTAAGGACTAGTAAGCTTTTTATGACAAGGAGGGGTGTCCGTGGTAAAGGACAAAAATTTATTCTTACTACTAATGATGAGCTTTATATTTACGATTTTTGCTTTTTATACTCAAGTTTCTGCAGAAGGAATTACAAATGAATCTATTAAACCAGGGGAAGAATGGAGAGACACGAACGGAGAAATCATCCAAGCGCATGGTGGAGGTATCATGTATGATGAAAAGACGGAAACATACTACTGGTATGGGGAGGATAAGACAAAAGGCTATCTCCCAGCTACAGGAGTACATGCCTATTCATCGAAAGATTTAACTAACTGGAAAGATGAAGGCGTTGTCATGAAAGCGATCGAAAATCGTGAAGACATGGATACAGACCCGTATTTTATAGACTTATATAAAAATCGTTCAGCTGCAGAAAAAGATGTTATTTTCAGTGATATCAATACAGCACGCGGCGTTTTAGAGCGTCCAAAGGTAATATATAACGAGAAAACAGATAAGTATGTTTTATGGTTACATGTTGATGGTCCATATGAAGGGTCAGATTCAAACTATGCTAAAGCAAAGGCTGGCGTTGCGATTAGTGATTCACCGACAGGTCCTTTTGAATATTTAGAAAGTAATCGCTTAAACAAAATGCCAGAAGGTTATGAATACAAGGTTCGTAATACTGGGATGTCTAGAGATATGAATCTATTTGTAGACGATGATGGCACGGCTTATATCATTTATTCTAGTGAAGAAAACTATTCCTTGTATATTTCAAAACTAAATGAAGACTATACAGCGATCGCTGGTGAAGAATATGGTAAAGACTTTATTCGTGCGATTTATAACGGGCATCGCGAAGCACCTGCGATGTTCAAATATGATGGAAAATACTATTTGATTACCTCTGGTGCAACCGGATGGGATCCAAATCCTGCTAGATACCATGTGGCAGATTCCGTTTTAGGAGAATGGACTGATATGGGTAATCCTGTACTCGGTGATGGTGCAAGTACAACCCATGGTAGTCAAAGTACATTTGTAATACCGGTTGATCCTGAAAATGGAAAATTTATTTTTATGGGTGATAGATGGAATAGTAAGGATTTAAAGAATTCAAGATATATTTGGCTACCAATTGAATTTGGTCAAGAAGATGAAGTTGTCTTAAATTGGTATGATGAGTGGAAGTTGGATATTTTAGATAGAATGGGAAAAGTCACAATTAATACTGAGATACCTGAGAAGGTATTGGTTGGTGAAACACCAATATTACCGAGTGTTGTTAACGTTACAACTCCTAAGGGGGGAACATTTAATACACCAGTAACATGGTCGTATGATGCGGATGAGTTCTCAAAGCCAGGTAATGTAGTTGTAAAAGCGACTTTCCCTGAATTATTGAACAAAGTCCTTAATGTAAAGATCTCAGTTGTTCCTCCAGTAAATGTAGGAGAATTAGAACTTGATTCAGATGTGTTACTTTACGGAAATCAGTATACGCTAACAACAACAGTTACGAACAATACTGAAAACGACAAGGAAATAACAGTAAATGCAAATGTTCCATTTGGTTGGAAAACAGAGCAAATGACATTACAGGTAGACAGCCTTGACTCAAAAGAAGTATTTATACCTGTAATCCCGCCTGCTGATGGTGCTCCTGCGATTTCTACTTTAACAGTTACTGCCAAATATGATAGTAAAGAAGTGGAAAAAGGAGTTGGAATTGTAACACTACCAAAAGCGGAGGACTTAGCATTTTCATTAGATGCCGGTACTTCTACTAGTACAGTTTTTGAGGGATATGATCGATTATCACCAAATGAAATATGGAATTCAGCTAAAGGATTTGGCTGGATAGGTACAGTACCTGATAGCCGTGATAGAGGGGAAGTAGATTCATTACGAAAAGATCTGATCGCATCATTTAACCCTGCTACACTTGGTTTATCAATACCTGAGGGATACCATACTGTTTATGTAATTTCAGGGGATCGCCAATATGGTCAAGGAAATACAATGATCAAGGTTGATGGAACTAAGGTTGCTGAAACAGGAGGTACAGCTCAAGGTGAGTTTAAAGTGCTTTCTTTTGGAATAGACGGTGGTGAAACTGGTAGAAAGGTAGACTTAGAGTTTACTGGAGAATCTGGAAAACATTGGATACTGAATGCGTTGATGGTGAAGAAGGATAATACAGCACCAACAATAAATACAATGGCCAATGGAGAAGTGCTCCATGAAGCATTATCAGTAAAGGAAACTGAAAGTGTTACATTTACTTGGGAAGCAACTGATGATGAAAGTGGTATTGCTGAAACTTCCGCGACTTTTGAAGGTAAAGTGTACAACGAAGGAACAGCTATTGCTTTAGCAGGTAAGCTTGGCGAACATCATCTTGTAGTGAAATCCGTGGATAAAGCAGGAAACGTGAATGAATCGTCATATGTGATAACTGTGATAACTAGTACTGCTGATATGCAAATACTTATAGACGGTTTTGAAGAAGAGGGAGAGTTCACCAACCATGGTGCTGCCCAATCCTTACGAGCTCATTTGAATTCTGTAGACAATTTTGTAGAAAAGAATCAAAAAGAAAAAGCTATCCATCATTTAAAGAATTTCAAACAGTTACTCGACCATCATAAAGAAAATAAATCTATTTCTGACAAGGCATATAACGTTTTTAATGCCGATGTAAATTATTTGTTAGAAAAATGGTGAACGATTTCTTCAGCTACTAAATCTATATAAATTGGTAATGGCGAGAAGTTCAATGCTTTAAAGATACTTCTCGCCTTTTAGTTATCACGTATATACGAAAAGTTTATAATGATATTTTTTCATAGCTAATATAACAAAGTAAATTTTTAAAAAAAGATAGTAAAAATATTAATATATAAAAGGTTGAATTCCAGCTAATATATAAATTTAATAATATCTTTTTAGGGAGTGAACCAAAATGGAGTCGAATGGTTTGATGGGAGGATTATACAAGATCTGTGAATGGGTTACCAGGCTAGCATATCTCAACCTACTATGGATGCTGTTCACATTTATAGGATTCATTATCCTAGGTTTTGGTCCAGCAACTGTAGCAATGTTCTCTATTATTCGTAAATGGCTTATGGGAGAAAGAAATCTATCCATTTTCTCTTCATTTTGGTTGGTTTATAAAAAGGAATTTATGAAGGCAAATATATTATGGATGTCGCTAGTTGCAATTTTCATTATGCTGTATGTCGATTGGGTATTAATAAATTCTATGAATGGAATACTTCATTACCTTTTCTTAGGTTGCTTTATTATAATTTCTGTTCTCTTAGTCGTAGTCTTAATTTACATTTTCCCTGTTTATGTTCAGTTTGAAGGATCGATTCTTCATTATTATAAATCAGCCTTTCTTTTAGGTGCTACTTATCCAATTCGAACTATCATTATTACAATAACAAGTGGTGCCGGCATTTTACTTAGTTTAATCTTTCCAGGTGTAGGTATTCTCTTTCTCGCAAGTGGTTTAGGTTTCGTCATTATGTATATTTCCTATACGATCTTTTCTACGATTGGTGCACGTGCAAATTAATGTGTCACCCCCTTTTGAAAACCAGTCAAAAGGGGGTTTTGATTTTAATAGAAACTCATTATTGTCTTCATTCATTAGTATCAAAAAGGTGAAAAAGGTAAAAATTATTGCAAACTTCATCAAAATAGCGTTAAGGTTTTAGGCGTTTTATTTCTTATAATTAAATTATATTAAAAAGAGAGGTGATAACCAATGAGTTCAAAAGCAGATATATCTACTACCTCAAAGGTACTGCACGTGAAAAAGAGAAAATCATCAGTTGAAAGAAATGAAAACTTAGTTGGTTTCCTATTTGTTTCACCAATGCTAATTGGTGTTACGATCTTAGTTTTACTTCCGATTTTCGCAACATTTATATTAAGTTTTGCTGATTGGAAATTCATTCAGAATATCGATCAATTAAAATGGGTAGGTTTTAATAATTTTATAGAATTAATGCAAGATAAAGTCTTTAGAAAATCTCTTATAAATAATGCACTCTTTCTATTTACTGTACCTATCTGTATGATTATTTCATTGGTACTTGCTGTAGTTATTGATAAAAGCGTTTACATGAAGAGTTTCTTTAAAGTAGCATTTTTTATGCCTTATATTTCCAGCGTTGTAGCAATCGCAGTTGTATGGCAAGTGTTATTTCATCCTTCTTCAGGGCCAATTAATCAAACGCTTATGTCATTAGGAATTGATAATCCTCCAAAATGGATTGCAGATCCGAGTTTTGCGTTAATTTCTGTTATGTTGATCCAAGTTTGGATTTCTGTAGGGTTTAATTTAATCATCTATATAGCTGGCCTTCAATCAATTCCGAAAGAACTTTATGAAGCAGCTGATATGGATGGGGCGAATTCTTGGGTAAAGTTCCGTCGGATTACGTTTCCGATGGTGTCGCCAACATCATTCTTCCTATTAATTACGGGAATTATTTCTACATTTAAAGTTTTTGATTTAATTGCAGTTCTAACAAAAGGTGGTCCAATTCATTCAACAAGTATGATTGTATGGCATTTATATGATACAGCTTTTGTTAACTTAGATATCGGTTATTCATCGGCAATGGCGGTTATATTGTTCTTGATCGTATTCATTATAACCATATTCCAATGGATAGGTCAGAAGAAATGGGTTAATTATTAAGGGGGGAATATTGTGAAAAGGTCGATTAATCTACCAAAAATTATTACAACGTTTATCGTTTTTATAGTTAGTATTATGTTTCTGTTGCCTTTTGCTTGGATGCTTTCTACGTCATTCAAAATCGAAGCTGACGTTTTTACCTTTCCTATTCAATGGATACCAGAGAGATGGAATGGATTTAATAATTATAATGAAGTCTGGTTTGGTGACTTCCCATTCTATATCTACTATTGGAATTCGATAAAAGTAGCAGTATTAACGACACTTGTTTCTTGTGTTGTCTCTGCATTGGCAGCTTACGGATTTTCAAAAGTGAATTTTCCAGCAGGGAAATGGTTGTTTATCATTGTTTTAGCAACTTATATGGTCCCTCCTCAAGCTAGTTTAGTACCTCAGTTTATTTTATATCGTAATATTGGGTTGTTTGATAGTCATTTGGGATTAATTCTATTAGGTAGCTTTAGTGTTCTTGGTACATTTATGTTACGTCAATTTTTTATGGGTATTCATAATGAGTATATTGATGCAGCGAAAATTGATGGTGCTGGACACTGGAGAATCTTTTGGTCAATTGCATTACCAATTGTTCGACCAGCAGTTGCAACGTATGCGATTTTAAGATTTATTTGGACATGGAATGATTATCAAAATCCACTTATTTTCTTACGTACAGATGCACTTTATACGATTCAATTAGCAATGCAAAAATTTACGACGATTAATGGTGAATTCTATTCACTAATCATGGCTGCTGCAGTGTCTGCTATACTTCCATTATTAATTGTTTTTATTATAGGTCAAAAGCAAGTTATCGATGGTATTGCGCTTGGAGGCGTAAAAGGATAATAATTCCACTCGATTAATGTCAAATTATTTTGAATATAGGTAAAATAATTTACATTCGGTTAAGAAAGCCCTTTGCTATAATTCAAGTTGTAAGGGCTTTCTTATAAATAATTATGATAATAAAGGGGATATAATTATGAAGAAAAAGTTTTGGTCAACTGTTTTTGCATCTTCAATGCTAATTGGTGCTTTAGCAGGATGTTCAGGTGGTGGAGAAAGCACCTCGGGTTCGAATGAAGGGAAGGATAGTGGCTCCACAGAAGAGGCAGTGACGATTAAATTTCATACACATGGAAATGAATCTAGTTATAATTGGAAAGAAACAATAGCAGCTTTTGAAAAAGAGTATCCAAAAATTGATGTTGACTTAGTCATTTTAAGTGAAAAAGGAGACACTCAAGAAGCAACTCAAAAGTTAGACTTAGCTGCAGCATCTGGTGAACAATTAGATATATTAATGTTTAGTGATCCAGCAAGCTATGCACAACGTGTAGCATTAGGAATGGTTGCTCCAATAGATGAGTTTATTGAAAAAGAAGGATATACAGTAAATGAAGATTATAAAGTAGATACAAAAATAGATGAAAATTACTATGCTCTTCCAGGAAAATTTAATCCTTGGTATGTTCTACTAAATAAAGACCATTTAGATGAAGCAGGCCTAGAAGTTCCGACAGACTGGACTTGGGATGAGTTTATGGAATATGCTAAAAAGTTAACGACTAAAGACCATTATGGAACGTATTTCCATGGGCCACAAGGTGGTAGCTGGTTGGAATTTATGAAACTAGCACTTGCAAGTGAAGAGGATAACACAGAATTTGTAAAAGCAGATGGAACATCAAATCTTGATCATCCATTGTTCCGCAAAACTTTGGAAATGCGTTATAAAATGGAAAAAGAAGATAAATCAGCTACACCATATTCAGATATCATTTCTCAAAAGCTTCATTATCGTAATCAATTCTTTGGACAAGATGCAAGTACAGTATTAATTGGAAGCTGGATGAATACTGAACTAGGAGGAACTAAACAATTTCCACTAGACTTTAATGTAGCAATAGCACCGTATCCGAAAAATGATGCTAGTGATGAAGGTGGCTTTACACCAGTAACAACGGACTTTATGTCAGTAGCCGCTAATTCTGAGCATAAGGAAGAAGCATATAAATTTATTCGTTGGTATACGACAGAAGGACAAATTGTCCAAGGTAAAAACATCCCATCTTGGAATGGTATTAGTGACGAAGATTTTGGGACTATTATTGATGGAATTCTAGCAGGTACTGCAACACCAGAAAAGGTTGATAAGGAGACATTAGTGAATGTGTTGAAAAATGCAAAATCTTCAAAGATTATTCCGCCTGTGGCATATCAATCTGAGCTTTACAAAGTAATTAATGAAGAGTATGAAAAAATGATCTTAGGCGAGCAAGATATAGATACAACGGAAAAAGTAACACAGGAACGTGTACAAGAGATTATAGATAATAATAAGTAAAGAAAAAGTAACACAGGATTTAAGGGGCGTAAACCGATTCTGCCCCATCTTTTCTTTATACTATCTAGATTAATAATGTGATAGTATAAGAAAAACAATGGAATTTCGCCATAGTACTTGGCAATAAGCTAAGTTTTTCTCATCGTTTAGGAAATTATAAAATTCTTAAACTGTGGATAAGCGCACGACATCCAGCTCTAGCGCCTAGCCCCTCGAGGTCATAAGTCACAAATGAATTGAAGACAAAGAACGTCTTCTATTCATTTTCGTCTTATGCTTTTCGGGGCTGACCAAGGCGCTTGCGCTTTTGTACAAAGGTAAGAAAGTATAAAATTTTGTACTTAGTTTTGGTGTCTAGCTCCAGCGCCTAGACCTTCGGGGTCATAAGCCACTCAGGAATTGAAGACAAAGAACGTCTTCTATTCCTGAGCGTCTTATGCCTGTCGGGTCTGAACAAGGCGCTTGCGCTTTTCTTATAAGGAGGTTGGTTATGTGGAATCGGATACAGCAAATGCTTGCGCCCCGTTCTTTTCGCTTTAAGGTCATTATGACATCGGTCATTTGTATTGTTATTCCTGCTATTATTACATTATTTATGAATAGTTATCTGACAAAAGATGCGATGAAAGAACAGGCAATCTCAAATGCGAATAGAGAGTTAAAATTAGCTAGTGAATATGTGACAAAATCACTTGAAGATATGTTATATGTTGCAAACTATGTACAACTAGATTCAGAAATCAATACAATATTAAAAAAAAATGCAAAAGATACGGAAGATGAAAATCCAAATATCCTTCCCAAGAATGGCTATAGGGAGTATGTGGAATATAATCGGGTCGTAAAAACGATTGAAAACATTACATTATTAGGTGAAAAATCGTATGTAACTATTCTTCTGAAAAATGGTAAGCATTATTCAAACTATCCTTATTATGATTATGATCCACAAAAGTTCTTTGAGGAGCCTTGGTTTAATAAACTACAGAACGTATACGGTTATGAAACAATTTGGATAGGTAGCCAGTCTACTGTGTTTAGATCCGAGCAAGAGAAAAACCCTTACCAAATTTCAGTGGCTAGAACGTTAAGAGATGCGAACTTAAAAATATATGGATATGTGATTGTTACTATAATGGAGAATAAAATTAATCAAGTGTTTGATAATATGCCCGGTAATGAAGATATGATGATTATCGATTCTTCTAACAGAATATTATCACATCGTGATAAAGCGAGAATAGGTCAGGAATTTCCCTATGTGAACCAAATGCAGGAGGAGAATTTTTCGAATATTATTAGTATTGAAAATGAAGATTATCTTATTACTGACTACAGTCTTTCTTATACTGGATGGAGACTTATTTCTTTAAACCCATATAAACAAGCCATTTTTAAAATCAATTCCATTTTTAACAATATTTTTCTAGTTCAATTGATCTCATTCATCTTTTTCTTTCTTGTATTAACATATGTATTGCAAACGATTACAAAGCCGCTTGTTCATTTAGGAAATGTTGCAACAACTGTTCAAGGTGGTAACTTGAAAATTCGCTCAAATATACGTAGTAAGGATGAAATTGGTAGACTATCAAACTCACTCGATCAAATGCTTGATAGGATTAATGAAATGATAAAAGAGATTACTGAAACACAAGTAAGAAAACGAAAAGCAGAATTTGCAATGTTACAAGCTCAGATAAATCCCCATTTCCTTTTTAATGTTTTAAACTCAATTCGAATGAAAGTGATGAGAAAAGGGGATAAAGAAAGTGCGGATATGATTAGTTCTTTATCAAAATTGTTACGTATGACAATTGATAAAGATAAGGGAACGATTTCCTTTAAAGAAGAAGTTGAAATTGTGCAAGATTACGTTAAGTTAATGAATATGCGACAGAAAGAAAAAGTTGATTTAAAGATTAATGTTTCTGATGCTGCTTATTATGAGCAAATTCCACGATTTATTTTACAGCCAATTATCGAAAATTCTATGATCCACGGATTAAACCAAAGTGCAGGTACAATATTCCTGGAAGCACATGTAAAAAGAAATGATTTTATTATCATCATAGATGATAATGGACAAGGAATGAACCAAGAGAATTTAAATGAGATGAGGGAAAAACTTACAATTAACCTAGAAACATCCCTCGAACATAATAGAAAGGGATTTTCAGGAATCGGTTTATCCAATGTTTATGAACGAATGAGAATGACATTTGGTGAAGGTTTCCAAATGGAAGTAAATAGTTCAGAAGGAAACGGAACAAGGGTCATTATGTGTGTTTCTAGAGGAGGTAACAGACCTAATGTATAAAGTGATGCTAGTAGACGACGATTATCCTGTACTAGAATTGTTGTCTGAAACAATTGAATGGGAACAACTTGGATTAACACTTCAAAGTATTCATGAAAATGGAGCTAGTGCACTTCAATATGCCTTGAATGATATGCCTGATATTTTAATAACTGATATTGGCATGCCGAAAATGAATGGAATTGAGTTAACAAGACAATTAAAAGAAAAAAAGCATAATTTACAAGTCTGTGTGTTAACCTGCCACAGTGAATTCCAATATGCTCAACAGGCATTAAAGCTGAATGTACAGGATTATCTATTGAAAGATACACTAGATCCAGAAGATCTCTGTTCTGTATTGATCAAAATAAAAGAAAATCTAGAAAAAGAAAACCAAAAAAAATTAAAAGAATTTCAGCTGCAACATATTGTAGAGCGAAATAAAGAATCGATGAAACGAGAATTCCTTCGAAAAACAATTTACCAAGCAACTTATAATCATAGTGAATGGTATGAACAAGCCTATTCTTTAGGGTTAAATTTAAAGAGTTTGAAATTTATTCCAACATTATGTTTTATTCAGGGGTATCGTGTTGCAAAGGATTCTTTTGTTTCTGAGGATACATTGCTATTTTCAATTCAAAATGTAATTGGAGAGATACTTCAAGAGTATAATGACTCAGTCCATTTTACGCTAGGAAATAGAGAATCATTTATTTTTTTTCCGTATAGCCCAACAGTAAAATCTGATTGTTACGGTATAGCTACTGATTGTATGAAAAAAATTCAAAAAACTTTATTAAATACATTAAATCTATCAGTCTCATTTGTTATTGGTGAAATTTGTGAAAATCAAGAAGTTCTTAAATCAGAATTAACAAGCTTATTAAAAACCACTAATCAGCGTTTTTATATGGAATCATGTTCAATAGATAAAAAACGCCCCATAACCAATTCCAACGAAAATATTTTTTCATGGTACGATCATGCATCGGTAGAAATTAGGAAGCTTATTATTGAAAAAGATGTAAACAGGGTTGTTCCTACTGTAACTAGTTGGATAAAAATATTTCAGGAAAAACAGTTTTCATCAGAATTAGTTAAGGATTGGGTGCTCAAGCTTTTATTAGATGTTAATTTAAAATTAAAAGCTCTTCAATTTTTTGGAACAAATTATACGGTTGATGTTATCCATGAAGAAATCCTAGGCGTTGATTCGTTAATCGAGTTGGAAAAATGGTTAGTTAAGTATTTTCAAGAGGTTCTTACTATTGTAGGAGATATTACGACTCAGTCCCGTCGCAAAGAAGTGATTGAAGCATGTAAATATGTATCGGTTAACTTAGAAAAGAAAATCAGCCTTGATGAAGTAGCAAACCATCTATATTTAAACTCAAGTTATTTTAGTCGCTTGTTTAAAAAAGAAGTTGGAGAAACGTTTGTTGAATACGTGACAAAATTAAAAATGTCAAGAGCACAAGAGTTATTGGAACAGACGATTGAACCAGTAGGGAAAATTTGTGAACGATTAGGATATGACAATCAGAGCTATTTTATAAAAGTTTTTAAAAATTATGTGGGGGTTACTCCATTGGAATTTAGAGGAGAAAGATAATATGGAGCATATTGCTTTCTGTTCAAAATTGTAAGGGCTTAAAAAATCAAAAGAAGAAAGGTGATAAGTATGACAAACAATTTGGAATGGGTAGATGAGGCGTGGCAAAAAGTTCAAGCAAAGATTGACAGAACGAGTAAAAAAATTGGAGCCAATTTCCCTCATGCAAGTGTCAATGGAACGTACCAATTAGAGGAACCTCATTGGTGGACTGCAGGATTTTGGCCAGGCTTACTATGGTTAGTATATCGTGAAAGTAAGAATGAGTCGTTAAAGCAATTAGCTGAACAATGTGAGGACAGACTTGACAGTGTGATTACAGATTATTATAGGCTTGACCATGACATGGGGTTTATGTGGACGTTAACAAGTGTTGCGAGATTTAAGCTTTTAGGAGAAGAAGATTCAAAAAGACGTGCACTATTGGTCGCTAATTTACTTGCAGGAAGATTCAATACATCAGGAAATTATATTCGCGCATGGAATCCCTGGCAGGAAGGGGAAGATAATTCAGGATGGGCAATTATAGATTGCTTAATGAATTTGCCGCTATTATTCTGGGCCACAGAGGAAACCGGTGATCCAAGATTTAGTGCAGTAGCTAAAAAACATGGAGAGACAGTACTCAAAAACTTTATCCGTGAAGATGGCTCTGTTCATCATATCATTCGATTTGATCCAGTATCAGGTGAAAGAGTGGAGGCGATAGGTGGCCAAGGATTCGCCCCTGATTCTGCATGGTCCAGAGGAGCATCTTGGGCAGTCTATGGATTAACATTATTGTTCCACCATACAAAAGAGGATAAGTATCTACAAGCGGCAAAAAATGTTTCCCACTTTTTCATCGCCAATTTACCAGAAGATTATGTTCCACATTGGGATTTTAGGCTTCCAGAGGAGGTAACGAAATACCGTGATTCTTCAGCTGGAGCAATCGCATCATGTGGACTGTTACTACTTGCTGAGCATGTCCCAGCAACCGAAGAGAAAATCTATAAAGATGCTGGAGTGAAAATCCTTAAATCATTATATAAAAACTATGGTGATTGGGAAAATCCAGAGCAGGATGGGCTAATCCTCCATGGCACAAGCCATTATCCAGAAGGAAAAAATATTGATGTCCCACTTATATATGGTGATTACTATTTTGTAGAAGGACTTGCTATCTTAAAAGGTGATAGAAAGCTATTTTGGTAATCTTGTTAGATGGAAGAATAGAAAAAATCCACAAATGATTAGGAGTGAATTTAGTAAATGCCTACCTTACATACTACCTTTTCAAAGTATGAAATAAAAACTAGAGAAGACCTTAGTGAAGTATTAAAACAAATATGTGATCCCTTAAAACCTTATTATAGTAAAGGGTATGCAGGTTTGAGTTTAGGAAGTTCTGGTGCAGCTTATACGGATTCGACTGCTCAAATGGAAGGTTTTTCACGCGTGTTATGGGGCCTTGTTCCTCTTCTAGCCGGAGAAAGTAAGGAATATGAATTATGGGAAAGTCACCTCCAAGGAATAAAAAATGGCACAGATCCTCATCATGAGGAATATTGGGGCGATATCCATGATTATGATCAGAAAATCGTAGAAATGGCGGTGTTTGGTTTAGCACTACTATTAATACCTGAGAAGATTTGGGAGCCTCTTAATGAACAAGAGAAACGAAATCTAAGTAATTGGCTGAAGCAAATAAATCAATGTAAAGTCTGGGATTGCAATTGGCTCTTCTTTCCGGTTCTTGTTAATTTGGGTCTCAGAAATGTCGGGCTTCCATATGATCAAGAAGGAATTGAGAAAAATTTAGATAGAATCGATCAATTCTATTTATCTAATGGCTGGTATTCAGACGGAATAAACGGGCACAGTGATTACTACGTCCCGTTTGCCATCCATTATTATGGTCTCATTTATGCAAAGGTGATGGAAGTGGAAGATCCGGTTCGTTCACAGAGATATAAAATGAGAGCAGAAGCTTTTGCCAAAGATTTTATCTATTGGTTTTCCAAAGATGGCTCATCATTACCGTATGGCAGAAGTCTAGCATATAGATTTGCCCAGTCAGCATTTTGGAGTGCTGCTGTTTTTGCAGAAATTGAGCCTTTTTCATTAGGTGTCATGAAAGGTCTACTCCTTAGAAATTTGCGCTGGTGGTTTAACCAACCTATTTTTAATGATGCTGGTATCTTAACAATAGGTTACACATATCCGAATCTAGTGATGGCTGAAAACTATAATTCTCCTGGTTCGCCTTATTGGTCATTAAAAACGTTTTTACCACTTGCATTACATGCTGAACATCCATTTTGGCAGGCTGAGGAAGAACCACTACCAGAGTTAAGTAGCACTGTTATTCAAAAGCAGCCACATATGGTAATTTGTAGAGATGATGAGAGAAATCATATTCTGGCTTTTAACTCAGGGCATCTGTCTTCAAACGAGCATACACACACTTCTGCTAAATATGAAAAATTTGTTTACTCTAATTTCTTTGGATTTAGTGTACCGAGGGCAGAGTGGGGGCTTTCGCAAGGTGCTTATGATTCAATGTTGGCCCTTAGTGAAGGTGATAATATCTATCGAGTCAAAAGACATTGCGAGGAATACTTGATAGAAGATAACTATATCTACACGAATTGGAAGCCTTGGAATGATGTAGAAGTAAAAACTTGGATCATACCTGGTACTCCTTGGCATTTACGAATACACTGTATAAAAACAAGTAGGCTATTGGATGCTGCTGACGGTGGCTTTGCCTTAGGGATTGAAAATAAGAATGCAGAACGCGCAGATTTTGATAAAGTCCAGAACGAGAATGAATGCTTAGTTAGATATTCATGGGGTGCAAGTGGAATTAAAAGTCTTCGCACTGAGGGAAAAGCTGAGCTAATCTTTCCAAATGCAAATACCAATCTACTAAATTCTCGTACGGTTATCCCAACAATAAAAACAAGAATAGACCCTGGAACTAGTTGGTTAGTTAGTGCTGTTTTTGGCGAACCAGGGATAAGTGAAGATAAATGGAGCAATCCACCTAGTGTGGAAATTGAAAGCGACAAAGTAATTGTATATTTACCGAATTTTGATAAATTTGAATTTTCAATAAAAGGTAATAAACTATAAGAACAATTTAGAATTTTCAAAATGGTATAAACATGTGGTGTTTTTTAATTAAAACACATCTAAAAGCGATCATCGCTCCAACAACAATTGGGATTGCAGCAGCAAGACATACTGCACATGAATTAGTTGAACTTTAGCATGTTAAAGGTTGATAGCTTTTTTTTAATAGCCTTAACAATTATCGGGCAAATAATTATGGTATTGTAGAAGGAGAAGTACTAAAGAAAAGGAGAGAGATAAAATGTACGAACACCTCGTAATTTTTAAATTTAATGAAAACATCACGCCTGAAAAAGAACAAGATCTACTTAATCAACTTCTAGCATTTAAAGGGAAAATTCCTGGGATCGTAGAGCTCTCGGCAGGATTTAATGTAACAGAAGAAATTGAACAAAAACAAGGATATTCTTTGGGGTTACGAGTAACCTTTGAAAATAAGCAAGCGCTTGATGATTACCAGCCACATCCAGTTCATCAAGACTTTGTTTCTTCATTGTCTGGAATTATAGACAATGTCATTGTAGTAGATTATCAAATTTAATAGATTTCTTTATGAAAAAATAGATGGAAGTAAATAAAAAGTTGCTCTCCACATTTAGTAATAGAGGAGAGCAACTTTTTTGGGAACTAATTAAATTGTTAGGGATTTACGATCCTTACTTAAACCAACCCTTTTCCTTTGATTGAGTAATCGCCTCAATCCTATTCTTTACATCAAGCTTTTCTAATATCGTAGAAATATAATTTCGCACAGTTCCAGTTTTAATACTAAGCTGATCAGCGATTTCTTTTGTATTCATGCCATCTGCCACAAGCTCTAAAACTTCCCTTTCACGTTCAGTAAGGGGATTTTCTTCACTATAGACATCATCCATTAGTTCTGGAGCATATATTCTTCTTCCTGACATAATGCTGCGGATCGAGCTAGCTAGCTCTTCACTAGGACTGTCCTTCAATAAATAGCCGCTGACACCGGCCTTTAAAGCCCGTTGAAAATAGCCTGAGCGGGAGAACGTTGTTAGGATAATAACTTTACAACCTTCACCTTTTAGCTTTTCAGCTGCTTCAAGTCCAGTCATTCCAGGCATTTCAATATCCATGATGCATATATTTGGTTGATGCTGCTGAACAAGTGTGAGGGCTTCTTCGCCATTACTTGCTTTTCCTACGACTTCCATATCATCTTCTAAATTAAGTAGTGAACCTAAAGCACCCAAAAGCATTTGCTGATCTTCAGCAATGACAATTCGAATCATAAATGCTCCTCCTAATCAGTTTGCTTAACGACATTTGGTACTTTTATTAATAGAGTAGTGCCTTCATGAGAAAGAATGTTCAAGGTTCCATTGACAAATTCTAGTCGTTCCTTCATTCCAGCAAGTCCATTGCCTTTAGTGAAATTTTCGTTTGTTCCAATGCCAATTCCGTCATCACGTACGGTAATTACTGTCTCATTTTGCGATTGTTCGATGGAGACATAACAAGTAGAGGCCCTACTATGACGCACTACATTGTTAACAGCTTCCTTTAAGCACATACTAAGAATATTCTCAGTTAACAATGGAACATTCGTTAAGGTGAAATGATCATCAGTCACTAAGTTAATTTGAGCGGCTTTGAGTATCTGTTTTATATGGATCATTTCCTCTACTAATCTGATGCCCCTCATTTGTGAAACCATCTTTCTTACTTCATTCAATGCAGTTCTAGCAGTCTGTTGAACGTCTTTCATTTCATTTCGTGCTTGTTCAGGGTCCTTGTATATTAATTTTCTTGCCAAATCACTCTTTAACCCAATCATAGAAAGCTTTTGACCCAATGTATCATGAAGGTCACGGGCGATACGCTGGCGTTCCTCGATTTTTACGAGCTCAGAAATTCGTTTGTTTGCATCTTCAAGTTTTTCTTGGAGTTGGCCACGTTCTTTGCGATTATAAATACTGAATGGTAGAAAGATCACACTAAGACAACTAATGATTACAAATGGCAATTGTTTTAAGAGTAATTCTTCGTGCAGCACGATGCTGAAGTTTATCGAAACAGCAGTGCTGACTAAGTGAACGATATACAAAGTAATAAAAGGAAATCGATCCTTCATATTGCCGATAAAATAGGCGATATAAAAAGAAAAATAAAAATAGTTGAAAAGATATGTCGATGTAAACGAAATACCAATAAGGACGCATGTTAAAAAGTAAACATGCCATCCTTTTGCAATAAAGGCATATCGAAATGTGATGAAAAATAAAATTGTCAGGATGATCCCGACAATTATTTCAATTGTAGATGAAGACTGAAAAATAAAATAAAACGGTAAAATGCTAAGAAACGCCCAAATATAAGGAGAAATTCCATTGCTTTTTTGAAGAATAGCATACCTTTTTTTCATGACCCGACCCACTTTATTTAGGATACTTAAACTTAAGTGTCATTTTATCATATCTTATCTAAATAATGATTAAAACCCCATCATGGGTGTATTTAGTGTCATACTAATATGCGTATTTACTTAGTCACTTTAGATAAATAATTAAATCCGACAAATCTTTTGTTTTGTGTGTCCCATAAACGGAATGTGAGTGATTTCAAGCTTGTTGCTAAAGTAATTGTAGGAACATTTTGTAATGGTTCCGTATTATTGTGAACTTCTTCAAGTTTATAGTTTGGTACCCTTGGACTTAAATGATGAACATGATGGTAGCCGATATTTCCTGTAAGCCATTGTAGAAGCTTCGGAAGCTTATAGAAAGAACTTCCTTCAACAGCAGCTTTCACATAGTCCCAATCTTTATTTTCCTCAAAATAAGAATCCTCAAATGTGTGTTGTACATAAAAGAGCCAGATACCAAGAGAACCTGAAATAAGAAAGATTGGTCCTTGTATTAATAGGAATGACTGTGTTCCAAGTGTCCAACAAAGAAAAGTAATTAAAACAACAATTGAAAGATTTGTAATATAGGTGTTAATGCGTTCATTTCTTCTTGCACCTTTTTTGTTAAAACGATTTTTAATTAGAAATTCGTAAATTGGTCCTATGCCAAACATAACAAATGGATTTCGATAAATGCGATAAGCAATTCTACGAACAAGTGGCTCTGCTAAATATTCATCTACCGTTAGCACCCAAATATCCCCTGTTCCACGTTTGTCTAAGTTACTGCTTGTTGCGTGATGAATTGAATGATCATGCTGCCACTGACTATATGGAAATAAAGTTAGAATCCCTGTTATCGTTCCGAGAACTTTATTTGCAGTCCGATTCTTAAAGAAGGCAAAATGACAACAATCATGAAATATGATGAAAATTCGAACGAGAAATCCTGCAGCAACGATGATAAATCCAAATGATAGGAAATAAGAAATTGACAAGCTTTGATATGCTAGGATCCATAAAATAAGAAATGGTCCAATCGTATTAATAAGTTGTCGGATACTATCTTTTATATTTGCTTTTTCATAGGGAGCAACTTGCTTCCTTAAATTTCTTTGTAGTTGTTTAGTCATTTTTTTAATTCCCTTCCTCAGTTGTTACTCAAATTATAATCTTATTATTATTACTTTTGCAGACATAGGTGTCATGTACAAGGTATGACAAATGTCATATCTAAAATGGAAGGATTAGTAAAGTGTCCTTTGCTAAGGATAAGTATAGCTTTTTATGTCATGAAAAAAGGAAAAATATTGGAGTTTAACAAGTTTCAATCACTTTTCCTACAATTTATTTTTAACTGATATAATATAAATTAACATTAATTTTTTGATAACTAGGAGAGAATTCCATGTTTTTTCGAATTGTATTTTGTATTTTCTTACTTTTAATTGTAAGCGGGTGCAATATTGGACCGCAAACAGAGGAGTATGAAGTCATCTATAAAGGACATAACGAACAAAAGCAAGCGCAACCATCTCAAAATCATAAAAACTACACGATTGCTGTAATTCCAAAGGTAAGTGGGATTCCTTACTTCAATGCAGTTGAAACAGGGGTCAAAGAAGCTGGAAGGGATTTAGGAATAAACGTTCTTTACTCGGGCTCATTAATTGCCGATTGGGAGCAACAAGAAGCGATCATTAAAGGGTATATTGAGCAAAAGGTAGATTTAATAGCTATTTCTGCCAATGATCCTAAGAAGCTAGGATCTGTTTTAAAAGAAGCTAGAAAACAGGGAATAAGAGTGATTACTTGGGACTCAGATACAAATTCTCACTTTCGAGAGCTGTTCATAAATATGGTAGATCCAGAAATAGTCGGGCGTCATATCATGGATACATTATCATCAAGAGTGAATGAAAAGGGAAGTTTTGCAATCATAACTGGCTCTAGCGATGCAGCGAATTTGAATGAGTGGATTAATTGGATGAAAGTTCAGCAAAAGGAATATTATCCAAATATGAAGCTTGTTGATATTGTAGAAACAGATGATGATCCTAAAAAGGCTTATAGCGCTTCAAAGAAGCTATTAAATAAGCATCCGGAAATTAATGGGATTATTGGAAGTTCATCTGTTGGTCCACCAGCAGCTGCTCAAGCTGTGAAAGATATTAACAAATCGGGTGAGATTACAGTGGTAGGGTTATCAACGCCTAATCTAATGAGGGAATATATAAAAGATGGCTCTGCACAGGTTGTCACACTATGGAGCCCTAAAAAACTTGGTTATTTAACAGTTAGTATTGCAAAGGAACTGCTAGATGGGCAAGAGATTAGTGATAACCAATATATTTCAAATATAGGGAATGTTAGAGTAAAAGAAGACACAGTCATAATGGGACAACCCATTGATTTTACGAAGGAGAATATTGATCAGTATGATTTCTAAATTAATGGAAGCGTTAAGATTAAAGAACTTCCAGCTAAAAACAAAATTAATCATTACCTACATTCTTCTCACTGTCATTCCAATGGCTGTATTGGGCTATATCACCTACTATCAAAATACAAAGGCAATCGAAGAACAGGTAGGAGAATATGTTCCTAGGCTGTTAAATCAGGCAAATAAAAACATTGAAAATGAAATCAATGAAATAGGGAATTTACCAAATTTAATTTACAACTCTAGTGATGTGATGGCTGTTTTACGAGCAAATCCATATAAGGATCAATCGTCAATGCTTCAAGATCAATTCACTGTAGAAAGCTTTCTTTCTCGGACATACCTTGGGAGTAATAACACGAACATTTTAGGTGCATTTTTATTATCTACTAATGGTTCATTTATAAGTACTAGAGTAGCCTATGAAGGATTTGATTTTAACAATACCCTTTTACCGTATGGAGAGGCCCACGATTTAGGGGGAGACACTAAGATCTTACTTCCAAATGAAGTCAACTTGACGTTTGAGGGAGATCCATCTTATATGCTAGTAGTAAAAGAGATAGTTGACCTTGATAACCGGGAAAATCTCGGTACGTTGTTTTTAGCGGTTAAGTTAACGTTTATTGAAGAGATTCTTCAAGATCTAGATGAAGAAGAAAGAGCAACGATGTGGGTAATGGATGACCAAGGACAAATCATCTATCATCCACTTCAGAAGAAAATTGGTACATATTTTGAAGAAATAGATGACTATCCAATATTAAATGGAAGCTTTCGTACAACAATTGAGAAAGATCGAACATTAATTAGCATTAATCAATCTGCAAAACAACAATGGGTTCTTGTTCATAGTATTCCAATTACCTACTTAACAGAGGGAACAGATGTCGTAAAAACGGTGGCAATCATAATTTTCCTTATCCTCGTTGTTATTACAACCTTGATTTCTATTATTGTTGCCTGGAGTGTAACAAAACCAATTAATTTACTAGGTAGGATTATGAAGGATGTTGAAAATGGCAATCTTTATGTGAAGATCCCGATTGATTCAAAAGATGAGGTTGGCGTACTAGCTTCAAGCTTTCAGTCAATGATAAGTAAAATTAGAGACTTAATTAAAAAGAATGATCATATTGAAATACGACAAAAGGAAGCAGAATTATATGCATTACAATCACAAATCAATCCTCATTTTATGTACAACACATTAGAAACAATCGGTGCATCAATAGAGGATGGGGAATCAGAGCTAGTCGTTGATATGGTGGCGATTTTAGGCAGAATGCTGCGCTTTTCATTGAGCAATAAAGATAAAATTGTTCCGATCTCACTAGAGGTTCTTCATATTGAAGATTATTTAACCTTGCAAAAGTTTCGATTTGAAGAGAGGATTTCATTCAACATTCAAAAGGATTATGAGCATGATGTATATTTTACTCCAAAATTTATTTTGCAGCCAATTGTTGAAAACTCGGTTAAATATGGTATGCAGAAAAGAAAAGCACTAAAGATAGAAATCGGTTTTATCCATAAAAAAGGCGAAATAAAAGATCCTCATATTATTATGATTGTTAGAGATAATGGTCCCGGTATTAATGAAGAAGAGCTGAAGAATTTGAATGAGCTTTTACAAAAGGACCCAATGATTAATCGAGATTCAGGATTTGGGATCATAAATGTTCATGCACGAATCGTGATGATGTTTGGTGATCAATATGGATTGACCATTAACAGTGCGGTAGATAAAGGTACAGAGGTGATGATCAGAATTCCACAGCTTTCAAAAAAACAAGTAGGAAATGGTGATGAATAATGTCTTCGATTAAAACAATTATTGTAGACGATGAAAACAGAATTCGTCGTAGAATGGAACGGCTAGTTCAATCCTGTGGTGACGAGTGGCAGATCATTGGTATGTATTCAGATGGACAAGAGGCCTTTGACGCCATTACAAATGAGTCGATCACATTTGATCTTCTTATTACAGATGTGCAAATGCCTGAAATGGATGGATTAAAGCTAGTTAACCAATTAAAAAAAACGAATTCATTTACGTCCATCATTGTTAGCGGGTATGATGACTTTTCCTATTTACAGACTGCGATGCGTGAAGGAGCTGTAAATTATCTTCTCAAGCCTGTCGACAAAAAGCAATTTATTGAACAAATGGAAGAAGTCAAAAACAAAATTTATCAAAAGTGGGCAGAAGAACACGATTGGACTGAAGTAAAAGAAAAGGCTTCCAAATTAGAATATGCCAAACAAATTCAATTATTAAGTGAAGTAACCTGGAATGATGAATTGGATTTATCACTTATCGATTGGACCCAGCAGTTTCCTAAAGGAACATATAAATTAGTCTATATAAGCGTTGATCAACTTGTCATTTCAGCCAAAGAACTAGATGCTACTGAAAACTGGGAACGTGAAATTGAAGCTCTTTTTCAACAGCACGTTGAAAATGAATGTGGAGATTCAGATATCATGTATTGGTGGTGGAGAAGTGGAAAGCTTCATTATTGGTTATTGCTTTTTAATAAGGAAAGCTATGATTCTAATTTTGATAAAAAAACGATTCAATGCATTTACGACTGTAAAGATTTGATCCAACGGTCGACTCCTTATACTGTTTCGATTTCATTAGGAGATATGTTTGAAGACTTAACTTTATTAACGAGTATAAAGGATCAGCTTCTGTCACTAAAACAGTACCGAATCATCCATGGTGGAAATAAAGTTTTTCGGATTGATCTACTTAAAAATCTTACTGATCAACAATCAAAAAATGTTACGACTTCTATTTATAAACATGTGCAACAAATTATTTCTGCATCAGAAGGAAAAAGTGAAGCTGAGACTGTCAAAGCATTACAAGTATTTTTTCAAGAACTAGAGACATTAAAATCACCAACATTAATAGAGGAAGCAGTCCATTATTTATGCCTTCAGATTGTAAATAGATGGATGGAGTTCGATATATTTAAAGAAACACCAGATCTATTACCAGAGGTTCTTCAGTTAACAAAACGTGCAGCAAATTTTCATCAGCTTAAAGATAGTATTAAACATTGGGTATTGCAGCAGAAGGAGAAGCTAGAGAGTAGAAAGAAGCAGACCTCGTCAGACCCCATTCAACGTGCAAAAGAATGGATTCATCAAAATCTTGGGGAAAACATAACGATAAAAAAAATCGCCGAACATGTTTTTATGAGTCCAACGTATTTTAGTAACTTTTTTAAAGCGCAAACGGGTGAGACGATTTTAGATTATGTGACCAAATGTCGTCTCGAAAAAGCAAAGGACCTATTAGGAACAACTGATTTGAAGATATATGATATTTCAACACAGCTTGGTTATCAAGATACAAAATATTTTAGCCGTCTTTTTAAGCAGTGGTATGGACAATCACCATCCCAGTATCGTGAACTTCATTTTAAGTCATCGTAAAAAAGCTTGTGGAGTGCCGCAAGCTTTTTTTTGTGTGAGAAATTGTCGAATCTTCGATAATTTTGTAAAATCGAAGATAAATTTGTAAAATCGAAGATAAATTCTGAAAATCGAAGATAAATTCCGAAAATCGTTGATAAATATCCAAAATCGAAGATAAACATAGTTTGAACATTTAAGTATTACTATGTAACCCTTTTCAAACTTCTTAATATCCTCCCCCATACCTTAGTTTTGTCTCCTACCATCGATAATAGAAGTTTTATATAGTAAGAGTAACCCAATTAGAAAGCGCAATCAGCAATCGCTTACAATAAATGTAAGGGTATTCCTAATCGTTTAATACTAATTTGCGCTATAAAATGAAAATTTGATAGGGGGGAACAAAGTTGATTAGAAAATCTAGCATTATGTTTGTTTATAAAGATCAGTTTGACGAATACAAGCGTCGCCATGATGAACTTTGGCCAGAGATGGAAAAGGAATTAAAAGCACATGGGGTGCACAATTATTCAATCTTCTTAGATAAGGAAACAGGACAGTTATTTGCGTATTTAGAGATAGAGGACGAAGAAAGATGGGGAAAAATGGCTGAAACTGATATTTGCAAAAAGTGGTGGGCTTATATGGAACCATTGATGGAAACAAACCCAGATAATAGTCCGGTAACGAAAGAATTAACGAACGTATTTTACTTAGCATAGACATTGATTTTGCTTGGAAGGGAGTTTTAGCAAATGGCTGGAAAAAAAGGAATGAAGTCTACTATCACTGTTGCGATGTCGAACTATTTAGAAGCCGGTTCGATCGTTGCAGGTGCTGGTGGATTAACACTATGGATGGAATATTTAAATTTAGATGATTTTAAACTAGGCTTGTTAGGTGCATTAAGTGCAAATGGATTTGGTGCAGCAGTAGGAGCATTAATCGGTGGAATCTTAGTTGATAAGTATGGACGTAAATTAATTTATAAATATGATCTATTAGTTTATATGCTTGGTGTACTATTGATCGTGTTTTCATTTAATTTTCCAATGTTATTAATCGGATATATTATTACAGGTATCGCAGTAGGTGCTGCCATTCCTGCAGCATGGACGTATATCGCAGAAGAGGCACCAGATAACGAGCGGGCTGCGCGCGTAGGATATGGACAATTAGCTTGGTCAATAGGTCCAGCTGTTTCATTATTACTATCTGTAGCATTAGCTCCATTAGGTCTACTAGGCAGTAGAATTATCTTTGCACAATTGTTTGTAATCGCTTTAGTAACATGGATTTTACAACAACAAATTAGTGAATCGACAATTTGGGAAGAAGAAAAACAAAAAGAAGCAAAGTTAAAGGCATCAGGGCAAAAAACGGAGAATCCTATAAAGGAACTTTTTACAATAAAAGCAAATCGCCGTGCAATCACTTTATTGTTAGGAATTTATGTGTTCTGGAATCTAGTAGCTGGGGTAATGGGCTATTTCATGCCATATATTTATGAAACAGTCGGTGGACTTTCTTCTGCACAAGCAAATTTGTTACAAGCATTTTTATGGGTGTTAACAGTTGCTTCAACATACTTTGTCTTTATTAAACTAGGAGATAAGGTAAGTAGAAAAGTATTATATACTGTCGGTGCTGTAATGGGAATCATTGCTTGGGCTGTCCTATCATTAGGTAATATGGGATTAACAGAATTATTTATCTTTGTTATCTTTTGGGGAATTGCAGCTGGTTTTGGTGCACAAGCATTTTATGGTCTTTGGGCTAGTGAGTTATTTCATACAAAATATCGTGCTAAAGCACAAGGCTTCTTATTCTGTATTGCTCGTGTAGCTGTTGGTCTGATTTCATTGATCGTACCAACTATGATTACACTTCTAGGATTTAAACTTTCAGGGCTAATCATGATTGGGTTCCTTTTAATCGCAGCAGTCATTGGCTATGTCATGGCACCTGAAACACGAGGAAAATCATTAAAACAAATTGAACAAGAACGATACAGTGCATAAAAAGTAATAGTTGATATTTTTTAGACAAATATAGCTAGTAAAAAACCCTTCTGATTACGAGATTTTTCAATCAGAGGGGTTTTTACTTTGCATATTTTGTCTAGAATTCATGTATGAAGTAAAGCAAAAAGAAGTAGTCTATACATTATCCTTACATAATGGAGGAGCATAATGAAGAAGAAAGTAACTATCATAGGTGGAGCCGGAACAATTGGCAGTATATTAATGAAGGGACTAAGTGAAAAATACGAATTTTTCGTTCTTGATAAAAACATCCCCGCTCAAACTGAGAACTACAAACAGATAGATGCAACAAATTTTGAACAGTTATTAAAAAACATTCCTAAAGATTCACATGCTTTAATAAATTTACTTACGATCAAAACAGAGAATGACTTGAAAAATATCGATCAGTTTCAAAAAATGACGGATATCCACTTTACTTCCTCCTTCTATATACTACATGCAGCGATTACACTAGGAATCCCAAAGGTTGTATATGCGAGCAGCAATCATACAACAGATTATTATGAAAAAGATGGTATCTCTTCCTTAGGTAGAGAAATCACAACGAGTGATTATCCGTTTCAACGAGGGCTTTACGGCGTGTTAAAGCTAGCATCGGAAAATATTGGACATATTTTAGCAAGAGAAAAAGGTCATAATCTTTCGGTCATAAATTTACGAATTGGGAGTGTTCAGGAAGACGAGCATATGGCAGTGAGAGAAAAGAAACGATTACAACATACTTTATTAACTCATCAAGATACAGTACAGCTCTTTGATTTAGCGCTACAATCGATGGTTGAGTATGGTTCATACTACGGTGTTTCTGACAATCCAGGAAAACCTTGGTCAACAGAAAATGCTAGGCAAGAATTAGGTTTTGTATCGAAGAAAAATGCCATGGATTTATTATAGCCTGATTGAGAATAGAATAGGATACTCCTTACAAATGGCGCCCTTTAACACATAGAGGGTTGCTTTTTTTATTGTCTAAGAAACCTGTGTACTGTGGATAAGTGCTTTGACATCCAGCGCCTAATGAATTTCACACTCCTTATACGCTAAGTCAACATCGAACGCTTGCGCTTTTGTACTAAGCAAAATAATCCATATAACATGATAGGGAAATCCATTGTTTATTGAGGGTGGGTGCTGTAATCTAACACTACTCATTAAGGAAGAAGGAGGGGTTTTTTGAAAACACGGCCAATATTTCATCAGCATCTTTTTCAGCATAAATGGGGTTATTTACTAGGATCAGGGTTATTAACGATCTCACTTGTCCTCCAATTAGGAGTCCCGCTATTATTAGAAGATTTTACTGATGGCATTCAGCATTTATCCATTCAAGTCTCAGATCTCTGGAACTTGGCAGTTTGGTTTATTGTCTTGGGTATTGGAATTTTCTTATTTCGTTCATCAGGTCGCATCTATATTTTTCGTTTATCACGAATGCTTGAAAGAGATTTACGTACAAAATTGTTCTCACATTGGGAGACATTGCCGGCTGATTACTATCAACAAGAGCGAATTGGAAATTTAATGGCACATGCTGTCAATGATGTGAACATTCTTCGGCAAATTGGCATGCAAGGTGTATTCCAAACAGTTGAGGCAATGGTCTTAATCTCGATCACTATTTCCATGATGGCGGGAACCATTGACTTGTATTTAACCTTACTTGTTTTGATCCCTCTACCTGGTTTAACCTACTTAGCGTATCGATTCCGAACCAATATCCGGATGCATTCCAGCAAGGTTCAAGAAGCAATTGGAACACTGACAAGTAGAGTACAAGAATTTTGCACAGGAATTAGAATTATTAAGACCTATGTACAAGAACAGGAAGAAATGAAAAAGTTTACAAAAGAAAACGTTGAAAATGTTAAAGCAAATAAACGATTAATTCGTTCCAACTCACTATTTACCTCACTTAGTCAAGGAATAGTTGGTCTTAGTTATTTACTCTCTGTCGTGTTTGGTTCTATTTTAGTTATGAAAGGGACAATAACGCTCGGTGAGTTTGTTGCATTTAATACGTATTTATCTTTTTTAGTCGCACCAATTGAAAACTTAGGTAAAGTTATTAACCTATTTCAGCAGGGAAAAGCAGCAGATATGAGACTTAGCGATGTTCTTGCAACCACTCCAGATATCAAAGATGAAGAAGGAATTTTTCGCTTGAACAAATTTGAAGGGGATATTAGGATCCAGAATTTATCTTTTCAATATAAAAATAGTAAGGGATATGCTTTACGAAATATTAATCTAACCATCAAAAAGGGAACTAGCATAGGAATTGTAGGGAAGATTGGTAGTGGGAAATCTACACTTGTAAATTTACTTTTGCGTGTATACAATCCCCCTAAAAAATCGATCTTTATAGACAATTATGATATTCATGATCTCCCATTAAAAACACTTCGAACCTCAATAGGATATGTACCACAAACGAACTTTTTATTTTCTTCAACCATCAAAGAAAATATTGCATTTGATCCATCTATTTATCAAGACAAGGATATTTATAAAGCAGCAAAACAAGCACATGTTTATGAAGATATCATCGATTTTCCTGAAGGGTTTGATACACCTTTAGGTGAGAGAGGGCTTTCATTATCAGGGGGACAACGACAGCGTGTAAGTATTGCCCGTGCAATGATAAAAAAATCGCCAATTATGATTTTTGACGATAGTCTTAGCGCTGTTGATGCAAAAACAGAAGAGCTGATTCTAAAAACATTACAAACAGAAATGAAAGGGAGAACATCAGTCATTATTAGTCATCGTATCTCGACAATACGTAAGGCAGATCAAATTATTGTGTTAGACGAGGGAAAGATCGTGGAACAAGGTACACACGAATCTCTTCTTGAAAGAAATGGAACATATAAAAAAATGTTCGTGCAACAATCCAATGAGTTTACATTAGAGGATTCAATTCCCTCGTCCTATAGTGAAAGAACGGTTCGGATTAAAAAGAGGAGGGGTTAATATACGTAACCAAGTAGATAAAAAAAGTGTGAATCTAAGTGATAGCCAGTTATTGCACAAAATGCTTTCCTTCGCCAAACCATATTGGAGGCGGATACTATTATCCATTTTACTAACAGGTTTAATTGTCATCGCAACGTTAGCACAACCGTACATAATTAAGGTAGCAATCGATTCGTATATAAACGGAATCTACTCACCAATGATCTCAGTTGAAGAATCTAGAGGGAATGAACTAGAAAAGGAATTGGAACAACAAAAGCTTACCTATGAGAGATCTGCATCGTTTCAAAAAGAGGTCTATTTTCGAATCAAGGATCCCCTACCTACAGATGAGCTAGTAAGTGATACTCAAAAAGCTGCAATTGTTTCTATTAAGAACGTCCATTACCTTGTTCACGGGTGGAATGTAGGTCTCTCGGGCTCAGAAAACTATCAGCTAGAAAAGTCGGCAAATGAAATTAGAATTGATGGAAAGATGTATCCTGTTACACAATTAAGTTCAAAAGATGTTGATCGTTTTAGAAACAATGATTACGAAGGGCTGATTTTATTAGGGATCTTATATTTCTTATTAATTATCGGATCATCCATATTCATGTACCATCAACATAATATACTCCAATTTACTGGGCAATCGATTATTTATGATATAAGACAAACAATATTTAACCACCTTTCAAAAATGCCGATTGCGTTTTATGATAAAAATCCGATTGGGAGATTAGTAACAAGGATCACTCATGATGTAGAGGCACTTAATCAATTATACTCTCAAGTTATTGTAAATCTAGTAAAAGAAGTGCTTATCCTGATTGGGATTGTTATCATTATGCTACACATGAGTTTAAAATTAACACTTATAAGTTTGATTATGATTCCAGCTGTAACACTTACGACATTTTATTTTAAGACGGTTATGAGAAAAGCTCAAAGGTATTTTCGGCTTATTCTTTCTAGACTTAATTCCTTTCTTGCCGAAAATCTCTCAGGAATGACTGTCATTCAACTTTTTGCACGTGAAGAAAAACAATTGGAGAGATTTAATGAACTTAATAAACAGCATTACCGTGCAGGAATGCGTCAAACTATACTCAACTCTATTTTCAACCCTTCTATTGGTCTTTTCGGGAATATTTCACTGGCCTTGCTCGTTTGGTATGGTGGAAGTAATGTATTGGAAGGTGCGATTACGTTTGGAGTTGTCTATGCTTTTACCCATTACGTAAGGCAATTTTTTGAGCCATTAAGAGGATTGGCTGATCAGTTTAACCAGATTCAAGCTGCTCTTGCCTCAGCTGAAAGAATATTTGAAACCTTGGATACGAAACCAACAATCGTAAATCCAAGTAATCCTAAAAAGTTTGAAAATAAAGTCCGCGGTAAAATTGAGTTTCAGCATGTCTCGTTTGCTTATAAAGATGAGGAATGGGTACTGAATGACATCGATTTTACTATAAAACCAGGTGAAACGATTGGTATTGTTGGAGAAACAGGTGCTGGAAAAAGCTCGATTATTCAGCTTATTAACAGATTCTACGATATCCAAAAGGGACGGATTACTCTTGATAATGTAAATATTAAAGAGGTACAAATATCAGAGCTCAGAAGGCATATCGGCATTATTCAGCAGGACGGCTTTGTGTTTTCTGGAAACGTTTTTGATAATATTCGCCTTAACAATCTGAATATAAGTAACGAGGAAATTATTAAAGTTGCGAAATCAGTTAATATTGATACCTTTTTTCGTTCATTACCGCAACAATATGAAACAATGCTTGGTGAGCAAGGTACTGTATTGTCAACTGGGCAAAATCAATTGCTCTCATTTCTAAGAGCAATCATCGCAGACCCTGACGTATTAATTCTTGATGAAGCAACAGCTAATATTGATACAGAAACTGAAGCAGTTGTTCAACAAACATTGAAAGCCATTTCTAAAAATCGAACCACGATTATCATTGCTCATCGTCTTTCAACAATCCAGCATGCAGATAAGATAATTGTCTTAAAGAAAGGTAAAGTGATAGAAATGGGAAATCATCAGGAGTTATTGAGGAAGAAGCAGGCTTACTATCAATTATGCAGAAGTCAAAATAAGAGCAAATCACAACGAACAAAACTGAAAGTATAGATGTTTTAAAACGGGAACGGAACAATATTTTACGCTTATAATAGTAAGCAAAAATATTGTTCCGTTCTTTTGGCTCATTTTTAATTCGCTTTTAGATAGAAAAATTAATGCCGTATATAATTTAATTTATGTATATAAAACGCTTTCAAACTTAGTTTGAATCCGGTACTAATTTTTGATCATCACAGAATTGTGAAGGGGATACACCGACAATTCTCTTAAATATTCTACTGAAATAAAGTTCATCGATATACCCAACATTTTGGCTAACCTCTTTGATACGTACATCAGAAAGGACGAGCAGTTCTTTAGCGCGATCAATTCGTAGATGTGTTAAGTAATCAATCGGACTTAATCCAATATATTTTTTGAATAGTCTTGAGTAGTGACTTACACTTAACCCTGCTATATTTGCTAAGTCAGACAAGGTTATTGGATGATTGTAGTGATCAACCATATATTCGATCGTTCCTTCAATTGCTTTTTTACTATCACCGGTAATCATTTGGGAGCGGAAGTCTTGGATGATGGTTAGTAAAAGTTCTTGAAATAGAACCTTCTGCTGAAAAGAAACCGTTTCTCCTCGTCTTTTTGATAAAGCATTGAGCTGTTCTAATAGTACAACGATTGCTGAGTTATTATTAATTGTATAGACACCATGAAGAGGAAATGAAACATCCCTAGATTGTTTAAAATGCCACGTTTCTTTTTCCTCAAATGCCATTGCATATGAAAAACGAACAAAATAAAATTCTAGAGGATGATTTCTAGAAGTCTTTTTATCACAAACCATCTCAGGTGTGAAAACTACAAGTTTACCAGGACATAACTTATGTTTTTTACCGTTTAAAATTACTTCTCCTTTTCCTTTTGTGACAAACCACAGAGAATGATGCTTAGGCTGTGTCCCTTGTCTACGCCATTCTGGAGGACAAGTTTTATAGCCAGCTAACAAAAGGGAATAGGTTAATTTATTTAGATTTGCTGTTAGATTGCACATCTTTACACACAAAAGGAATTCACCCCTAACAGATAGTTTACTTATTAACTATAATCATACGCTTTTAAAAAGAAAATATAACAATATATGCTTGTATAGAAATAGACAGATTAATAATAGATACCTTGATTTAGTGCTTTTAGAACTAGTTAAAAGTTCATAATCATTTTTAACTTATATACTCACTAGCATCCTTTATTAGTATTTTATAGGACCTTATCCTTATCCTGAAGAAATTGATTATATTTATTATTATTATTCCGAGTATATAATCATACTTGCAAGAAAATATCAATGGAAGGGATGAAGGCTATTGAGAAAGAGATGGAGAGGTTTCCGAAAAGGTCTACTCGTTACGATCATGTTTTTGCTAGCTATGACACCAGGATTTAGTGTTTTTCAAAATGAAAGGGCTTACGCGGAAGAGGTTGTTCAAGAATATGCTTCTATTTATGAAGCAGAAGATGCAGTTATCACTGATGCAATCATTGATTCTCAGCATCCAGGATACACCGGAACAGGTTTTGTTGATTATAAACCAAATGCTCCTGGTGGAACGATTACTTGGACTGCTTCAGATGTTCCGGTAACTGGGGAATACACACTTGAATTTCGTTATGCAAATGGTGCAGCAGAAAATCGACCAGCGGAGATAAAGGTAAATGACCAAGTTGTTGAAGCTGAGCTTGCATTTGATTCGACGGGTGAATGGACAACTTGGAAAACGGTTATTACAAAGGCTACCCTTCAAGCAGGAGAAAATGTGATCGTTGCGACAGGTAAAGGAGCAAGCGGAGGAGCAAATATTGACCATTTACGCATTCATAATTCAGAATCTGATTCAAACACTGATGGACCACAACCTGTAGAAGTAGAAGAAGTATCTATGGAAGAATTGGTTGAGGGAGTCACCATAAAGAAACTAAAAACAGAAGGAATCGTCTCATCCAACAACGTAAATAAAGATAAAGAGATAACCAGAGTTGAGTTTTTTGCTAATATCAATAAAATCTTGGGCTACTATCCTCAGGATATCTATAAAAATATTGATCCTGAGCAAAATGTTTGGGAAGTGCCTAAAGACAAGTGGTGGAGTTATGTTGTAAAAACTGCTAAACAAGAGGGATATGTATCTGCAGATCAAGATGGTAATATCCATCCAAATGAAGGCATTACCCGTAGAGATGCAGCAAAAATCATTGTTGAAGTATTAGACTTACAACCAGGAAAAGGTAAACAGGATTCCCAAGGGAATGGAGAAGCTGCAGTGGGTGCGGTTGTTTCAAATGGTTATATGACTAGTAAACCGGGATTTGGCAAGAATGACCGCTTAACATTCGAAGAAGCAGAGATCATTTTTGGAAAAATAGCAACTTCTGTAGATCATCAATCAAAGCAAGTTCATGTCGTAAGTGCCCAAGCTGTTGCATCTAATTTAGTGGCTGTGATGGTAAACGGCCGATTTGATGATTTTGATGTGAAATCATTTGCAGTAAAGGCTGCAACCGGTAGCTTTAAAGGATTGAATCCGTCTTTACAAAATATGTATCCAACTCGAGCTGCGGTAGGAGAAAATAAATTTGGTGATACAGTTATAATTTATGAATTACAAGAATCATTACAAGAAGGGAAACTAGTTAGGAAAGAAGAAAATAAATTCTCTGGAGATATAGAAGAGCTGAAAAAACAAGCAGACAATTTAGTTTCATGGCAAATGGATCATGGTGGTTGGACGAAAAGTATGGAAAATGAGTACAGCCGTCCTTGGGATGGTCAGGAGAAACGGTCTAAACAATTTGGACCAAATGGAGAAGAATTAGGTACCATTGATAATAATGCAACAATTAACCAAATTCGGTTTATTTCTGAAGTTTATCGTGAAACAAAGGACGAAAAACTGAAGGAAAGTGTACTAAAGGGAATTGATTTTCTGTTAACCATGCAGTATGACAGTGGTGGGTGGCCACAGGTATACCCAATGCGTGGTGAGTCGCCAGAAGATTCAGTGTATTATTCGAATTTTGTTACATTTAATGATAATGCGATGATTAATGTCTTAGAGCTTTTTGATGATTTGAGAAATGAGGCATATCCGTTCGATAAAAGTCTGATAAATGATCAATATGATGAGAAGTTAGAAATGGCAGTTGATAAAGGGATTGATTATATCCTAAAATCACAAATTGAGGTTGATGGAAAGCTAACAGCATGGTGTGCTCAACATGATCCTGTTACATATGAACCACAGCACGCTCGTGCATATGAGCATCCATCCATTTCAGGAAGTGAATCTGTTGGGATTGTTAAATTTCTAATGTCACGTCCTAATCAAACGCCAGCTATTCAAAGAGCTGTCAATGGTGCGCTTCAATGGTTTGATGATGTGAAGTTAGAAGGAATTCGCTACGTAAGCGGAGATCCGAATGGTGTGTATTTTGTTGAGGATCAGCAAGCTGTTACTTGGTATAGATTTTATGAGATAGGAACAAATAAACCAATTTTCTCTGGTAGAGATGGTGTGATCAAACATACAATCCAGGAAATTGAGCAGGAACGCCGTGATGGCTATTCATGGGGAGGCAGCTATGCAAAACAGCTGTTAGAAATTGCGAAAACAACCGGATATTTTGAGAATCATGTATTTGTTGAAGTTTTACAAAATGATGAAGTGGATCAGTTTGGTAGAAAACTGGTTAAAGGAGAATTAAAGAGAGTGGAAGATGCTACAGAAGAATTACGCGCTATTTCTAGCAAGCTAGTTGTTGCAATGGATGGTAGTGGAGACTATCAAACAGTTCAAGAAGCAATTGATGCAGTCCCAGCAAATAATACAGAGCCTGTTGAGATTTTCATTCACAATGGTGTGTATAAAGAAGTGGTGAAAATACCTGCAAATAAACCATTTATCACATTAATCGGAGAAAGTGCTGAAAAAACAATTTTAACGTATGATAACTATGCGAAAAAACCGAAACCAGAAGGTGGTACTTATGGAACAAGTGGAAGTGCAAGTGTGTACCTTTATGCTAGTGATTTTGTCGCAAAAAATTTAACAATGGAAAATTCCTTTGACGAAAGCTTAGTAGAAGGGGGATCCCAAGCTGTTGCCGTATATACTCGAGGTGATAGAATGTCATTTCATAATGTTCGCTTTATCGGGAATCAGGATACCCTTTATGTAAACGCAGGAACTCAATATTTTAGTCAGTGTTATATTGAAGGAGATGTTGACTTTATTTTCGGAGGTGGAAGAGCGGTATTTGATGACTGTGATATCATTTCTGTCGATAGAGGGTCCACGACAAATAATGGATATATTACAGCTGCAAGCACTAATATTAATGAACCATATGGCTACCTCTTTTTAAATAGTCGATTGAAAAGTGAAGCAGCAGATGGAACTGTGTACTTAGGAAGGCCATGGCATCCTGGTGGTGATCCAAGTGCAATTGCTAGTGTTGTATTTAAAAATTCTGAATTAGGGGCTCATATCCATGAGGCAGGATGGACAGATATGTCTGGCTTCAGTGCTAAGGATGCACGATTTTATGAATATCAAAATGAAGGACCAGGAGCTAATCCATCTCGTCCGCAGCTGACGGATGAAGAGGCAAAATTGTATACAATTGAAAATGTGCTAAAAGGCTGGAATCCTAAAAAATGATAAGCAATGTAAGGAGTACAGGGATGGACAGAAAGAAAAAAGAATTGGTAGACCACGTGGATAAATTGGAAGATGTATACAGAGACTTTTTTCACTGGTTAGCAGGTCAGTATGATCCAACGTCAGGAGGATTTTACTATGCTAGGAGTTCATCTACCAATAGACAATTTGCTCCAGATATTGAATCGACTGCACAAGCCTTGAATATAATCATTCGAAATAATTTGCTTAAGGACATGCCAGAAAAAATGAAACTAGCAATGATCAGTTTTTTCAAGCGGAAACAGGATCCGGCTACAGGTTATTTTTTCGATGATCATCCGGCGATGAAAAAAGATGAAGTGATGGTGCACAGAGCACTTAATTATTGTACGAGTGCACTTCAATATTTAGGAAGTGAGCCACTTTATGCACTTCCTGTGGAGGCAATGGCAGCACCTGATTATATAAAATCACCCGAAACCTACTTGGGAAAATGGAAAAGCATTGATTTACGAAATAGTTGGAGAGGTTGTGATTTGCTAGCAACCTCATGTGTATACATTGGGCAAATGGAAGAAAATGAAAGAATGCCATTTTTAAAGGAAGCAGTAAGTTTCCTAGAAAGTATTCAAGATCCAAAAACGGGCTTATGGGGAGAAGGCAGCTTATATGTAAGAATATCAGGTACATTTAAGCTCCATACCTTTTATAGCAGTTTTCAAATTCCAATGCCAAAAACTGATCGAATCTATCAAAGTATTTTGCACTGTTTGCGTACTGAAGAGGCTGGGGATATGTGTTATATTCGTAATCCTATTGATCTTCTTTCTTATGCAAATCTACAAATTCCACATGGTGAATTAAAGGAAATTATTGATATTACGATTAAAAATATGAGGAAATTAAAACGGCCAGACGGTGGGTTTTCTCGGGAAATTGAAACATCACCACCAGCTCCAAATGTAGCTCAAATAAAAGCAGGAGAGGTATATCCAGATATGCCTGAGCCTGTTGTTTTAAGCAAGGGGTTATATGAGGGTGATATGAATGCTAGCACACAAACAACATTGATTCGTCAGCAGCTTTACAAAATGGTAGGAATCCCCATTGTTCCATTAAAAGAATCGTTAGACTTTTTTAAGCTGTACTTTAATGAATAGGATATTACCCATATATTCTGCTCTAACCTTTATATAGCTCGTAAGAAGCCATAACCTTAGCCAAAAGCTAAGGTTATGGTCAGTTTTCTATAAGCCTTGCTTAGAGAGCCAGCTTTGACATAAGTCAGTCCATTTCCCAACAATTAAATCATCCTCAGCAAGTCCTAAGCCGTGACGTCCATTAGGGAAGATATGCAGCTCATAAGGAATCTTAGATTTACTTAAAGCTTGTGCATAAAGAAGACTGTTTTCAACAGGAACCGCTGCATCATCAGCTGTATGCCATAAAAATGTAGGCGGTGTAGAAGTCGAAACATTTTGTTCATTAGACAAGAAAGCACGTAGCTGTTCAGTCGAATTTTCTCCTAATAAGTTAGTCATTGAGCCTTCATGAAAATGCTGAGTAAATGAGATAACTGGATAACAAAGGATCGCTAAATCAGGTCGGCAGCTTTCTTGGTCTATTGTATCACTTGTTTCAGTGTTCTCTTCACTATTATTGGTAGAAACAGTTGCTGCTAGGTGTCCACCTGCTGAAAAACCTAGTATTCCAATTTTTTGTTTATCAAGATTCCATTCTTCTGCATAGTGACGCACATAGCGAATTGCACGCTTGGCATCTAGCAATGGAACAGGATGTCTAAAGGGTGAGACGCGATAGTTTAACACAAAAGCAGATATGCCAAGATCATTTAGCCATTTTGCAACAGGTTCTCCTTCATGATTGGCACGATGTTGATAGCCACCACCTGGACAAATAATAATTGCACCATGCTTGTTTTCGCGATTAACTAAGTAGGGAGTAATTGTCGGGGAGTATTCCTGTTCCTCTGCCTTTAAAAATGGTGCACCTTCTGGCCATAATAAATATGTCATGCTATAACCTCCTATATACTCAGATTGTTTTTATTAATCTTTCATAATATAAATCTGATTATATATGAAGATTAGGATACTAGGTATAATCATTATGTTATATCATATTCATTACATCACTTATTTGAGTTAAAGTTCTTATATCTTCCTGATGATTATAGATGTCACACCAATTTTTAGATATGTTAAACCCATCACATTGGTGAAGAGAAGGGAGACATAAAAATGAAAGAAAATATTAAAGTGAAAACACCTCTTTACTGGGCAGAAAAATTAACTGATACGATAATGAAAACATACACTCCAGAACAACTACCACCAGCAAGTAGATGGCACTATCATCAGGGGGTTTTTTTATGCGGAATGATGAATATCTGGACAAAAACAAAAAATGAAAAATATTACCAGTACTATAAACAATATGTGGATCATTTAGTTGATGAAAATGGGAATTTCTATTTTAGAAGAGATGAATTAGATTCCATTCAAGCTGGTTTACTTTTGTTCTCACTTTATAAAGAAACAGGCAATGAAAAATATAAAATAGCTGCTAAAAAGCTTAGAAGCTTATACCATACATTAAATAAAACAAGTGAAGGAGGCTTCTGGCATAAAGATAAATATCCATATCAAATGTGGTTGGATGGTTTATATATGGGCGGACCATTTGCATTGCAATATGCAAAGGAATTTGCTGAACCTGAGTTAATTAACATGGTGATTCACCAGGAAGAGCTAATGAGAAAGCATACGAGGGATACGAAGACAGGATTGTATTTTCATGGCTGGGATGAAAAAGGTGAAATGCAATGGGTAAATCATGCGACATATGCTGCTCCGGAAATATGGGGAAGAGCATTAGGATGGTATGGTTTAGCTGTTATCGACATGATTGATCTATTACCAGAGGGTCATCCGAAACGATTAGAATGGATTGGGGTCATTCAAGATTTAGTTGCAGGTCTAACAAAATATCAGGATGAACAAACAGGACTATGGTATCAAGTTGTTGATAAAGGGGGTATGGAGGGTAATTGGCTTGAATCATCAGCTTCGAGTTTATTTATTTATACTATTGCGAAAGCTGTTACAAACAAGTATGTAGGTCCAGATTATGCAGAGGTCGCAAGCCTGGGATTCAAAGGTCTAGTAGAGAATAAAATTGAAGAAACAAGTGATTCAGTCGTGATTAAAGATATTTGTATTGGAACATCAATTGGAGTTTATGATTATTATGTGAATCGTGAACGCAGTGAAAATGATTTACATGGTGCTGGAGCGTTTATTCTTGCATGCATGGAGATGGAAAAGTTAAATCATTTTTAAGAGAAAAGTGACACGATCATACAGAAAATAGAACAAATTGGAGTGGTTCTACATATGAGTAAAATTGGACAATGGGAATATGCCGAGCCTGGTGTGAGGCGTAAGGTTTTCCAACCAGGGACTGGCTTAATGATGATGGAGGTACAATTTGAGAAAGGTGCAGAAGGCTATGAGCATAGCCATCTTCATGAACAAATGAGTTATTGTATAAAAGGGAAAATCGCCTTTCGGATTGCCGGGAAAGAAACAATTATTTCCGAAGGAGAAACCATTTATATCCCAAGTAATGCAAAACATGGTGTCACTGCACTAGAAGAATCAACCCTCCTCGATACCTTTACACCTATTCGTGAAGATCTGCTGAAATAATTACCATATATATAAAGGTATGACTCCGACGATTCGGGGTCTTTTTTTATTTCAAATATCAGTTTCTTCTATATTATATACGTTTCATAACTTCGAAAAAAAGCTATTTATATGCCTCATAAAATCAATAACAAATAAATATTATCCTGACATTTGCCTGACACATTCCAAGCTTATTCTAGTAACTGTAAACAACATAAGTTACTAACAAACAAATAAATACTACTAATAATAGAAGGAGGCACGTTAATAGAAGGTTTAATAAGATCAATAATCTACTAACATATTTTAAAAAAAGGAAGGAAGAAAATAATGAAAAAATGGATAATAAGCATCGTAGTGGTTGTATTAGTAATTGGTGGCGGGGCAACAGCATATGGAATTTTCAATAGTAAAAAAGAAGCAGCAAGTGTACCTGTGACGGAAACACAAACTGCAGTGGCTGAATTAGGAAATGTTGAGGTGAAAGTTAGTGGTACTGGAAGTATTTCAACAATAAATGAAGAGATCATCACGGCAGAAGAAAATAACGCTGTTGTTGAAGAGGTATTAGTTACAGTTGGTGATACAGTTGAAGAGGGTGATGACTTAATCACGTTTGAAGATGATGATCTAGATCCAATTGAAGCTCCATTCTCTGGAGAAATCACGACGTTAAATGTGGAAGCAGAAGATACACTTTCGATGGGTACGGAAATGATAGAAGTAACTGATTATAGCAATCTACAAATGGTTGTAAACGTGGATGAACTAGATATCGCTAAGGTGAAAGTGGGACAAACCGCACAAATCGATGTTAGTGCACTTACGGACTCAGAGTTCACTGGGACAGTTACAAGCGTGTCGAAAGAAGCTAATGAATCAGAAAGCAGCAGTGTTGCACAATATGCAGTAAATGTAAAAATCAATAAACCAACTGGTATTAAAGTTGGAATGACAGCAGAGGCAGTGATTACAACAGAACGTAAAACAAATGTCTTAACTGTTCCAATTGAAGCTGTTCAAACACAAGATGATCAATATTATGTGCGTGTACAGTCATCTGAAGTAGTAAGTACAACAGAACAAACAAAGGAACAAGTACAATCAAGTTCTGATTCTAGTACGAGTGAAGAAGCAAGTACTCAAACACAAGCAACTCAAAAAACAGTTGAGGTTGGTCTGAAAAATGAAGAAGTGGCTGAAATTATTAGTGGATTAAGTGAAGGGGAAGAAGTTGTTCTGCCAACACTTCAATCAAGTGATGATTCTGAAAGTGGTATGCAAGATATGAATATGATGAAAGGCTTTCCTGGTGGTGATATGCCTCAAGGCGGCATGGGACAAGGCGGCGGTAATAGAGGAGGCAACAATCAATGATTGAAGAACAACGAATAGTCGAAATCCGAAATGTAAGCAAGTATTATACACTTGGCGGTGAAACGGTAAAAGCGTTAGATGATGTTACTTTTTCTGTCAATAAAGGGGATTTCATCGCGATTATCGGTCCATCAGGTTCTGGTAAATCGACACTCATGAACATGATAGGCTGCCTCGATGTTCCTGACTCAGGCGAATACCACCTAGACGGGAAAAATGTTTTTTCACTTAAGCAAAGGCAATTAGCAGATGTACGGAATCAGAAAATCGGGTTTATCTTTCAATCGTTTAATCTATTACCGAAGCAATCCGCCTATGAAAATGTTGAACTTCCGCTTATTTACCGAGGTTTAAATGGTAATAGTCGAAAAGAAGTTGCTATGAGTGCATTAGAAAAGGTTGGTTTGGCTGATCGTGCTGGACACCGGCCAACTGAATTATCTGGAGGACAGCAGCAGCGTGTGGCGATTGCCCGCGCACTTGCTGGAAATCCCCCGATCTTGCTTGCTGATGAACCCACAGGAGCATTAGATAGTAAAACAGGAATAGAAGTTATGAATCTAATAAAAGATTTAAACAACCAAGGGCACACGATCATTTTAATTACACATGATTTAGAAATTGCCAAACAAGCAAAACGTGTCATTCGGATTCAAGATGGGAAAATTTCTGAGCGAAGGGAGGCGTTGGTCCATTGAAATTAGGTCAAGCTATAAAAATCGCATATAAGAATATCGTTACGAATAAACTTAGAGCTTTTTTAACAATGCTCGGAATTATCATAGGAGTTTCAGCTGTAATCGCTCTGGTATCACTAGGACAGGGGGCCTCGCAATCTGTATCGGAAGATGTTTCATCATTAGGTACGACAATGGTATCTGTCAATATTCAAGGAAACTCAACAAGTGAAGAAGTCGTAGATTATGACGAAGTAATGGCATTTGAGGAATATTCTGAGGTAGAAGCAGTATCACCAACTGTTTCTGGAACCGGTACAGTTAAAAACGGTACAACAAGTATGGATAGTGTTTCAATTAGCGGGGTAACACCAACCTATGAAAATGTCCAAGATACGACGGTTAGTTCAGGGCGATTTATTTTAGAGATCGATCAAGAAAATCGTAACAAAATAGCCTTGTTAGGTTCCAATGTGGCAACAGAGTTATTTGGTTTTACGAGTCCCGTTGGAAATAATGTCAAAATAGATGGGACAACGTATAAAGTAGTTGGAGTCCTTGCGGAACAAGGTGAAGAATTACAAGGCTCTGTCGATGACATGGTGCTTATCCCTTTTACAACAGCACAACGTTTTTTAGGCCAAACAGTTATTAACTCAGTTGCTGTAAAGATGACTTCTGAAGATACTGTAGAACTTGGAATGGCAAAAATTGAACGTTTCCTTTACAACCAATTTAGTGGGGATGAAACAAGCTACAATGTTCGCAATCAATCAGATGTCGCAGATGCTTTAACATCTGTTACAGATACAATGACATTATTACTCGCGGGGATTGCTAGTATTTCACTTATTGTCGGTGGAATTGGAATTATGAATATTATGCTAGTATCTGTAACTGAAAGAACGAGAGAAATCGGAATTCGTAAAGCTATTGGTGCGAAAAAGAAGGATATATTAACACAATTTTTAATTGAGGCAACAGTTTTAAGTAGTCTCGGTGGATTATTAGGTGTCCTAATCGGCATTGGTAGTGCAGAAGTGCTTGCTCAAGCTTTAGACATGGCCGTATCAATCTCTTGGCTAGCTGTTGGAGTTGCCGTGAGTTTCTCAATTATCATTGGAGTTGCCTTTGGAATTTTCCCAGCAAACAAAGCAGCAAGCTTAAGTCCATTAGCGGCATTAAGACATTAATAGCTTCCTTTGATTGGAGTTTGACATGCTAGGTTGTCAAACTCCTTTTTTCTATAATAGGTAAAGGGATGTAAATTCTCTTACTGTTTAATAATTTCTAAATGAATGCTCGATCACACCTTGTGGTGATAACCGATAGGAGTTTTGTGAAAAGTTCAGTATAATCTAAAGGAAAAAGGATAAATGACTATGAAAACAATTTTAGTTGTAGAAGATGAAATTGCGATTTCAATGGTGCTTGGTGCATATCTAGAGAAAGACAGATATGTTGTGCATTATGCCTACAATGGTATTGAAGCATTACAAAAGGCTGAGGAAGTAAAGCCCGCGCTTATCTTATTAGATGTTATGATGCCACAACTCGATGGCTGGGGGGTATTAGAAAAAATTCGCGAGAAAAGCTCTTGTCCAGTGATCATGATTACGGCATTGTCAGATATGAATCAAAAATTACAAGGTTTTGACGGTGGTGCAGATGATTACATCACAAAACCATTTATCGCTGAAGAGGTACTTGCCAGAGTAAGTGCCGTTTTAAGAAGATCACCACAGCTTGAAGAAGCAGATAAAGTAAAATTATATGGGCCACTAAAAATTAATTTTCTTGCACATCAGGTTTTCCTAAATGGAGTTGAAATCCAATTTACTCCAAGAGATCTATCTTTATTTCTTTTTTTAGCAGAGCATCCAAACCAAACATTCACAAGAGAGCATCTAATCGAAAGTGTATGGGGCTATGATTATGAAGGAAGTGATCGGGCGGTAGATCTTGCAATTAAACGGATACGCAAATTATTAAGTGGGTGGGATACATCAGATGGAGAGATTAAAACGCTTCGAGGCTTGGGTTACCAATTCTATGTTAAATAGAAATAAGTCGAAAACTCCATTATTATATTATTGGACAAGACGTTATTTAGTTACACTTGTGATTGGACTCATCATTATCGCGGTTGTATCGATTCTTTGGATTAGACATAACACGATCGAGAGTAAACTAGAATTAACTAAATTAGTTGCTCAAGAGCTTTCAGATCGAGCAGTAGATGATACAGGAAATATTATGGTAAGTCCGAAACTTCCATTTATTTTAGAGGATCGAGAGAAATTTCTTAATAATCGCGAGCCATTACATTTCTATATTAAAACAATAGATGGCAATCTCCTGTCACCCGGTTCAAGAGGTCTAGGACCTGAAAAAGCAAAAGAAGACCAACATAAGGATCTAGTTGAGTTAATGGAAATACCTGAGGAATTAACCGTTGAAAAAATCTCTTCAAACCAATACAGCACGGCTTATGCTGTTCTTTCACCAATTGTTTATGATGAAGAGATCATTGGGGCAGTTATTATCATTCAACCCATTGCAGATTTAACAAATATAAATACAGAGGAATATCAGTTATTAGCTTTACTCCTTATCGGGTTAGCTGTATTAGGCTGGTTTGTCATCTATTCTTTATCAAGAAAATTAGCTAGGCCAGTTGAAGAAGTGGCAAATGCTGCTGGGGAGCTAATGAGAGGGAATTATGAGATTGAACTAAATGAGGATGTACAAGAAAAGGAACTGCATCAGCTTGTAATCTCTTTTAAGGAAATGACAAATCGACTGAAGCAGCTTGAAGCGTTAAGGTCTGAATTATTAGCTGGTGTAACACATGAATTAAAAACACCCATTACATCTGTAAGTGCATTGATTCAAGCAGTAAAAGATAATGTTGTATCAGATGATAAGAAACAACAATTTTTACAGATGTCATTAAATGAATCAAATAAATTACAGAAAATGGTTGAAGACTTATTGGACTTTAATAGTTTTAGTGCAGGATCGATTAAAGTCAATCCAGAAAAAATGGATATATGCCGAGTAGTAAAAGAAATAATCTATCAATGGGAAATCGTTTACCAGCCGCAAGTTGAACATATAAACCTTAAATTTACTACTCATGAGGATCAACTTTTCGCAATAGCTGACCATGTTAGGCTCCAACAAATACTAGTGAACTTATTAAACAATAGTCTTCACGCAGTTAAAGGAAGAGAGCATGGGGAAATTTCTGTAGAACTTTTCCGGGATGGGCAATTTATTACTATGGACGTAAAGGACAATGGCTATGGAATCATAGAACAAGAACAACCATTTATTTTTGAACGGTTTTATCGTGGTGAGAATAAAAAACATGTTGAAAGAGGACTAGGTTTGGGATTGCCGTTTAGTTTACTTCTAGCAAAGGCTCAAGGCGGAGATATGTATTTGAAGAAAAGTAATGGGGAGCAGACAATTTTTTCACTGCAATTGCCAGTTGCAAGTAATTAAGAAAAGCTAAGGCTGTCTTGATCAGAATCGACAGGAATTAAGACGCCAAGGAATAGAAGACGTTAAAAAGTTTTATGACCCTTTTTCAAAGAAAGGGGGTTTTTTCTTGGCTAAAAGTACACTTATATTTTAATAGTTAGCAAAAAATGAAAGTTGTGGGTTAGTAACTATTTTTTCACTTTTTAGAATTGACAGTTAATTTCATTTGTCATACAATTAAAACAAGTTAAATGAATTGTATGACAAATGAACAAAAGGATTATCTGCCTGTACTGAGTATATAGGATGAAAGAAGTGATAACGTGGAAATTAAATCAGTCAATCGCAAAACACTTTCTAAACAAGTCTTAGATGAAATTATCGATTTATTATTAAGCGGTCAATTAAAATCCGGTGATCGTTTGCCCTCTGAATTAGAGCTTATGGAAATGTTTGACGTAAGTAGATCGGTTATTCGTGAAGCATTAACTTCATTAGAATCAATGGGGATCGTTAACCGTAAAACTCGTCATGGTACATTCTTCTCAGAAAAGATCGGCAGTAAACCATTCTCAATGATGTTAGCGCTTTCTGCTGGTAATTTACCTTCAATAATTGAAACTAGACTATCACTTGAGTTGGGATTTGTTACATTAGCAGCAGAAAAAATAACAGATAAGGAACTTGATCAATTAAAGCAAACAATTGATGCAATGTCTTCTGCAACAAGTGATTATACAGAAATTGATAAAGAGTTCCATAAGATTATTGCACACAGTGCAAGTAATCCTTTGTTAGAAGGTGTTATTACTCCATTGTTAAATCTGTATGATCGTACCCTAGAGCAAATACCCAATCGCCATAGGGATTCAAAAGCAACAATCCAGCAGCACATTGATATTTATGAGGCATTAAAAAAACGTGATCCTATTCAATCATCAACAGCCATGTATCGCCACCTAGATTATGTTAGAAAGAAAGTTCTTATGAATTTAAACGACATGTAGATTTCAAGATGATTCATCATCTTAAAATATATTTATTAGGTGAAAGGTAGGTTTCAATGATGACGATTGAGAGAAAAGCTCCAACAGGTATTTTAGGATTTCCAGTTGCACCCTTTAATAATAGCGGGAAGCTAGATGAAAAGGCGCTTGAAAGAAATGTGCAATTCCTGATAGACGAAGAACTATCATCTATTTTTATTGCTTGCGGATCTGGAGAATTTCACGCATTAGATAAAGGTGAATATCAGACAATGATAGAAGTAGCTCTCTCTGTGGTATCTGGCAAGGTCCCAGTCTATACAGGAGTTGGTGGGAATATTTCTCAAGCTATAGAGCAAGTAAAACTATCTGAAGATTTAGGTGCTGATGGATACTTAATTCTTCCCCCATACTTAATAGAAGGTGAACAAGAGGGCATTTTTAATTATTATAAGGCCATCCTTGAGAGTAGTGATTTAAATGCTATTGTTTATCAACGAGATACAGCTATTTTACAAGTAGAAACACTTCAAAGATTAATAGAATTTCCTCAAGTTGTCGGGTTTAAAGAAGGACATGGAAATATGGAATTAACTGTAGAACAAACGCAAACAATTGGAGATCGCTTAGAATGGATCAATGGAATGCCATTTGCGGAAATTACAATGCCAAGCTATGTTCCTTTAGGCTATAACACGTATTCATCAGCGATTTCAAACTATATCCCACATATTTCTCGGTTGTATTTTAAATCATTACTAGAAGGTAATTATCAATTGGTAAGAGATTTGTATGTTGATGTCCTATTACCAATTAATCGTATTCGTAAATCAAGAAAAGGTTATGCTGTATCTCTTATCAAAGCAGGTATGGAAATTGTAGGGCTCCCTGTAGGAAATACAGTTAGACCACCAATCAGTCAAGTTGAGAAAGAGCATTACAAGGCATTAGAGCAAATAATTAGATCAGCCTTTGATAAATATCCTGTGGATAATAAGGAAGTAAGTCATTAAGCCTAGTAATTGTAAGCGTTTTATATATTGGATTTTTGATAGAGTAGGAGGATTATAATGGCAGTAGAAACAAAGGTAAACACATATTTAAATTATATTAATTGTCAGTGGGTTGCTTCATCAAGTGGTAATATTGGTGGGGAGAAGCCGCGAAGGAATTTTTCACAGCTATTAAAACTGTTTTTGTAAAGTAATGGTTTATGAGGAGGGTAGAAGTTTCTCTCCTCGATCTATTAAAATTGTAATTATATTTTTTACTAAAACAAGGCGGTGTTACGATGAATCAACAACTGAAAAATCAAAAGATAAATGATTACATCTCTTCTAGCACTCCTGTCATTACTGAAATGCTTGTTATTCCTGTTGCTGGTCATGACAGTATGTTACTTAATCTAAGTGGTGCTCACAGCCCCTTTTTTACTCGTAATGTGGTTATTTTAAAAGACAATGCAGGAAATACAGGAGTTGGTGAGGTACCGGGTGGAGAGAAAATTCGCCAAACATTAGAAGATGCAAAGTCATTGGTTATCGGGGAGTCTATCGGTAAATACAACAATATTTTAAACAATATAAGAAGGAAATTTGCTAACCGTGACACTGCTGGACGGGGGCTGCAAACATTTGATCTTCGCATCACAATTCATGCAGTAACCGCGATAGAAGCTGCATTATTAGATTTAGTTGGTAAATTCCTAGGTGTACCTGTTGCTGCATTGCTTGGAGAAGGACAACAAAGAGAAACAGTCGAAATGCTAGGGTATCTATTTTATATTGGAGATAGGAATTTAACAGATCAACCATATTTAAGTGATTATGATGCTGTAGATGATTGGCTTCGCCTACGTCACGAAGCAGCACTTACCCCAGAAGCAATTGTCCGACTTGCTGAAGCAGCATATGAACGTTATGGATTTAACGATTATAAATTAAAGGGTGGCGTTCTTCGTGGAGAAGAAGAGATAGAAGCAGTCACTGCGTTAGCTGAAAGATTTCCGAATGCTAGGATTACGTTAGACCCAAATGGAGCATGGTCTTTGGAGGAAGCAATTAGACTTTGTTCGAATAAACAGCATATATTAGCTTACGCTGAAGATCCATGTGGAGCAGAAAATGGCTATTCAGCTCGTGAAGTGATGGCTGAATTCAGAAGAGCAACAGGACTACCGACCGCTACTAATATGATTGCCACAGACTGGCGTGAGATGGGCCATTCGATCCAACTAAATTCGGTTGATATTCCACTAGCAGATCCACACTTTTGGACAATGCAGGGATCAGTACGAGTGGCACAAATGTGCAATGATTGGGGATTAACATGGGGATCTCATTCGAATAATCACTTTGATATATCATTAGCAATGTTTACCCATGTTGCAGCAGCAGCACCTGGTAAAATAACAGCGATTGATACACATTGGATCTGGCAAGATGGGCAACGATTAACGAGAGATCCGTTAAAAATTGTTAACGGCAAGGTAGCTGTCCCTGAAAAGCCGGGTTTAGGAATCGAAATTGACATGAATCAAATTGAGAAGGCAAATAAACTTTATAAAGATAAAAAGTTAGGTGTACGTGATGACTCACTTGTGATGCAGTATTTAATTCCGGGCTGGAAGTTTGATAATAAACGTCCATGCTTAGTTCGCTGATTGATGGCAATCTTTTAGCGATCTTATCAAGGCCGATCTCAGGTACTTTAATTGTTCTTTCTTTTATTGTAATAACTCTTAGTATCATCGCTGGTATTAAGCAAAAGAAAGATAATTTTATGGATGTTAAAGTATAGAATAAGAAAAAATATAGACAGAAGCCCATTTATTACAGTATAATGAAATTAAATAAAAGAACGAACCATAAGAAACTTCCACCGTAAAGGGGAGTAGCGTCAGGATTATCCTGAAACAAAGTCGTCATTACATGAACCTTGTTCATCGGCTTTGTTGGCATATTATTGTGCTTAGCGAGACCTTTGCCACTTTGGCAAAGGTCTCTTTATTTTTGTGGTGAATAACTATTTTTGAATTTATTAGAATTTGAAAGTAGTAAAATATAATTTTTATAGGAGGTACACAAATGGAAATGGAATTTCTCACTGCACTTTTGTCTATTATAGTGATTGATTTAGTTTTAGCTGGAGATAATGCCATTTTGATTGGTCTTGCGGCAAGAAATCTGCCAAAACACCAACAAAAGAAGGTTATTTTATGGGGCTCTGTAGGAGCAATTGCAATTCGAATCGTAGCAACTTTAGCGGTTGTTTGGTTATTAGAAATCCCTGGTCTTCATTTAGTTGGTGGACTTCTATTAGTCATTATTGCTTACAAATTGTTAGTAGATGACAATGATCACGGTGATGTGAAAGCTGGAGATAACTTTTGGGCAGCAATTCGTACAGTTATTATCGCTGACGCATTAATGGGTCTTGATAATGTTTTAGCTGTTGCAGGTGCTTCTCATGGGAATATGCTTCTAGTTGTACTTGGATTATTAATTTCTGTTCCAGTTGTAATGTGGGGTAGTACACTTATCCTAAAATGGATTGATAGATACCCAATTATTGTTACATTGGGTGCAGCCGTATTAGCTTGGACAGCATCAAAAATGATCGTAGGAGAACATTTCTTAAGCGGATTTTTTGAAAATGGCTTTGTGAAATATGGTTTTGAAATTTTAGTAGTTGCAGGTGTTATTTTAACTGCTAAATATGCTCAAAAGAAAGCAGCTGCAAATAAGCAAGAGGAAGCAGTATTATTAAAAGCTGGATCAAACTAAACTAGAAAAAGACGGTCAACCTCATGTGTTTCGTGAGGTTTGACCGTCTTTTATTTAGGCTCTTTTCTAAAAGATTGTTGTTTTTCAACAAAACTGATTAGGGTGATTGGTGCGGAAGGTGCGAGACTCCTGTGGGAATAGCGGGACAGATGAGACCCCGCAGGCGCTTCGCGCTGAGGAGGCTCATCGCCCGCCCCACGGAAAGCGAGCATCCTGGAGCGCCAATCAACCAACCCAATACTATTTTAAAAGCAACAAAGTTTGCGAAAATAACCTTTATTTATAATAGGACATGTACATAATCATATTATTTCTGGTTAGTTGAATAATTTTTTCCTAATCCTAATGAAAAATCAATACTTTCAACATACTGAGGAAAATCAATCAGGGGATTTCTATTTTTTTGAATAGAGTAAATAGCCATATTGCGATGTTTTTCATAAATTGAGACGTGAAATTCATTATGCCACTTTATAAGCAAATTAATGTCTTCATTACTATATTGGCTGACTTCACCCGGATATCTTAATAAAAAATACAATGTTGCTCGAGCGACCTCACCTTTGCCTCTTTCAGGTTCGAACTTATTATCTTCGTATTTACCGCAATTTGCTCTGATTTCTTCTATTTTCATTTTCGGGGAATAGTCTTTGAAATCATGGTAAGGAAAATTGGATCTTGATGAATTACATTTTATTTCACAAGTAAAAAGATGATGCAAATCTCCTCTCATCGGATTTTCCTTTTCAAACCATGATTGAGGCACAACATGTTCACAATTATACATATTATCACTTTCAATTGACGCAATCGTCTCTTTGACTTTCATCAGATCCTTTAAATCATTTGATAATAAAATTTGATATGCTTCTTTTCTTTTCAAGTCTGCTTCGAAATCCTCTTTCATGACTTGTTCAGGTTCCTTATCCCCTCCTGAATAGATGCTTTTTAATTTTCCATTTAATTGGAGGTCTACCCAAGTATAAAGATAATTTCTTGTTGTTACATTGTAAGATAGCTGATTAAGATGTGTATTAGTTACTAATAGATTTAGTTGCTTGAACAGTTCCTGCTTGTCCGCTCCAACAAAATTTATCTCTTGGTAATAGCTATTGATTAAAGTTTGATCCTTTTCTTCTTCGTAATATTCGTTTTCATTTACAATTCTTTTTTTATTCTGCTCCAATTCAATTAAAGCTCTTTTTAATTCTACGTTTTCACTAGCGTCCAATCTCTCTCGATTATTCAAAATGCTTCCTCCTTCTGGTATGGAAACTTTCTTGCACTTAGTGATTTGATTAAACAGGTGTTTGACAGTCAGGCTTTCAGTAAACAAAACGGACAATGATATTCTAATCACTATCCGTTAAGTTTAATGGCATCCACAGGTACTAGATTATTCTCAGTGGATAATAAAAGTTGAGTTTCTAGTCTTACTCAATTTTACTACCAAACTATTAATTTTTTGTTTCAATAAGATTAATTCTTGCAACATTGATAATCTCACGTACTTTGTCTACTAAGTCGAGTAAGAGAAAACCGTTACCTTCAGAGCTTTTACGATTTCCTAGAGGTAAAGTTCTTCTGACTAGCTGTGCATAGATTTCAGTTTCAATAAGAGGTCTACCAAACTCTTTTTCACTTAAGTTAATAAGTAAAGCTAATGCACCTGCTACGTGTGGAGTTGCCATTGAGGTTCCAGATAGTGACGCATATTGATTATCTAGATATGTTGATACGATTTCAACACCAGGAGCGACAAGATCTACTTCTGCATTTGTATTTGTAAACGGTGCAAGGTTTAAATCATTGCTCACAGCACCTACTTGAATGACTTCGTTATAACTACCTGGATAAGAATACTCAAACGTATCTTCTCTATCATCACCTTCATTTCCTGCTGCAACAACGACTGATATATTATGATTAACCGCATTTTGTATGGCTTTATGAAGCTCTGGAACATCATGTGGACCACCAAGTGACATTGAAATGACACGAACTCTTTGGTTTTGTGGACCACGCCAGTCAACAGCATAGTTAATAGCATTTATGATCCATTCATAATCTCCAGAGCCTTCTCCTGTCAAAACTTTTAAACTTAAAATTTTTGCTTTTGGTGCAACCCCTACAACACCTTTATTATTTAAACTAGCAGCAATGGTACCTGTTACGTGTGTACCATGACCATTATTATCTTTAAAAATAGTTGGATTTGAATGATGATCAGTTGTAAAATTTCTTCCGCCGATAATTTGATCCTTTAGATCTGGATGATTCTTGTCAACACCAGTATCAATAACTGCAATAACAATGTTTTCACCATGGCTGCTTTTCTCCCAAATCATAGGTGCTTGTATTAAACGAACACCCTCTGGAGTTTCATTTGTGTTTTCGACAATTGAATTAATCGTATAAGGAACCAATTTGACTTGTAACGGTGTTTTAGTCATGTTTACCTCCCGAATTTGAAATTTTAACTGACCTACTCTTTATGTATACCAAATTGTGGATGGTTTTTAAATGAAAAGCAATAAATTTCTCATTTTTGATTAATTAGCCTTATAAAGTCGCTTAATCGAGGGAAAAAGAACTAATAATCCAACTTGAATTATTGATTTAGCTTACTTTTTCACTGTTTATCATTCTCTTAGACTCTATCATTCGAAATCTACTAAGTATTACTCTTGAATGACAAAATATCGATAAAAATATACAAGTGGCAACTTTTATTCATAAGGAAATCAACATGATTTCCTTATGAATAAATACTCATTTTTGAGAATCGGAACAGAAAAAGAATCAAGGTAGCTTATATATATAATAAGTGTCTATATAAAACAAAGTAATGTAATAGAAAAGAACAGAAGGGAGGGAACATTGTGAACACAGATCAAGCATTTTACATGTTAAAGGAAGCAGGATTATCGGATAGTAGAAGCATTCAAACAGTAAGACGTTGGTTAAATGAAGGCAAGGTTAAATATGATGGAACAGGGAGTAGGAATACGGAAGCCTTTTCGGTTTTTGACAATGCAGCTTCAGCGCTAGTTAAGGAAAGAACTAATCAAGATAAAGACAAAGATGAGATCATCCGCTATTTAAAATTAAAAATAAAAGAAAAAGATGTATATATAGAAGGGGTAGAAGAACTACATAAAACAGCAACAAAAGTATTATCCCACCAAAGAGATATGTTAACTAACGAAATAATCCAATTAAAGAATGAAAAAAGAAAATTACATAATGAAACAATGGATTTATTAAAAGAAAATATTCAATTACGAGAAGAACTAATAAAATTAAAAGAAGAAAGGCTTACAGGTGAAAATAGCGAAAATAACAAACTTTACAATACTGTCCAATATGATCTTTTGCAAAAATTCGGTCTATCAAAAAAGGCGAGCAGTAATGAAGTGTTATCAGCATATAAAGAATTACTGAAACTTACTCATCCAGATCATGGCGGCAACACAAAATTATTTCAGTATATTAAAACTGACTACGATAATTTTAGAAATAGCATCAAATAATAAGTCATTCATTGTGTAAAATAAAATCAACTATTTATTCGTTAAGACGACATATACAAAGCTAAAAAACATATATACATATAAAATTTATTTACTATCACAATGCATCAGATAACAATTTATCAGGTGCATTTTTGTTTTTTTCTTAGCTATATTCTCAAAAAGTTTGATTTCATGAAAATTCTCAATTATATGAAGTAGGATAACGAAGGGATTTATAATTTAGGTTTTTTTATTGGTAGTTTTATTGATAAAAAAAACTCCTTACACTACAATATGTAATGGAAGGTGATGAAAATGAACATAAACAATTTTCGCTATGATGAAGTTGGATTAAATCGGTTCTTTGGTCCTTTAGAAGCAAAAATCATGGACATTCTTTGGGAAGGCTCTGAAAAGAGTATAAAAGAGGTTCAACAGCAGCTTGAAAAAGAAAAAGCGACGAATTTTAATACAGTTATGACCGTGATGAATCGGCTAGTTGAAAAGAAAATACTAGAAAAAAGAGCAGAAGGTAGATCATCGCTTTTTAAACCTGTAAAAACGAAGGATGAATTCATTGAAGAGCAATCAAAAAAGCTAACAGAAAATCTGCTAGATGAATTTGGCGGACTAGTTGTCAATCATATGCTCGATTCTTTGAAAGAAGTTGATCAAAGTTTACTCGATCGACTAGAACAAAAAATTGATCAATTAAAAAAAGGAAAAAGTAAATAATGTGGAGATACAAATCACTAGTCGTTTTAGGTCTAGGTCTTTTCTTTGCGATTTTGCTGTTTGTTCAAATGGGGATGTATGTACTTAATCATTTGTTAGGAACAATGATCAATCTAAATATCTTTCAACTTTGTATAAGCTTATTTAGGGGAAATACAGTTGTCTATCATTCTGTTTTATTAGGTGTAAATACTTTTATTGCCTATACCTGTTTCATTCTTTGTAAAAAAGTAGTCCTTCAAGTAATTGATATAAATAGAGTTAAGAGAAAAATTGCATTACTAAAAAATAGTCAGTTGACTGAACAAATAAATAAAAAATACTATCGTAAGCATATGGATATTCATGTAATAAATTGTCATGAGCATATTGCGTTTACCTTTGGGTTTTTTAAACCAACCATTGTTCTTTCTACAGAACTTATTGAGATGTTAGATCATGCAGAGCTAGAAGCAGTTATTTATCATGAATCCGCTCATCAAAGGTACTTTGATCCACTCAAAGTATTTGTTCTCCAAATGATTTCTGAGGTTATGTGGTATATTCCACTGACGAAATGGGCGTATCAAAATTATAAAATTATGATAGAACTTGCTGCTGATGAATATGCGGTTAATCTAATGGGTTCAGAACTGGGACTTGGTAGTGCACTTCTTAAACTTGTAAAAACACGACTAAAAGGGAACGTAACATCTGTACTTGTCCCATTTGCAGATGGAACTGTAGACTTTCGAATAAAACAATTAATTGAGCCAGAGTCGTCAATCCCTGTAAAGTTACAGACAAAATCGGTTTTTATCTCGATTAACATGATCTTGCTCTTAATGGTTTTAATGGTTATTGTTTGAGTGTTTAGCTTAGTGGTTTACTTGATAATAAAGTGTTATGTCTTGACCAATATGTATATATACACTACAATGTGTAGTGTATATATATGAAATAAGCAACAGCATATTTTTTTACACACTTACACTACGTGGTGTAGTGTTTTAGATGTTGTTTCTATTAAAATATGAAGGGAGAAAAATAAAATGAAGTCTTTTGAGGTTGGTACATTTATTCTACGTGTTTTTTTAGGTCTATCATTTGTCATTCATGGTTTAGCAAAGTTTCAAGGTGGGATTGGGAATACAGCAGGTTGGTTTGATAGCATTGGTATACCGGGATTTATGGCGTACATAGTTGCTGGGATTGAGTTACTTGGAGGGCTAATGTTAATTATAGGTTTAGGCACTCGCTATATATCTGCGCTGCTTTTTGTCATCATGATTGCAGCAACAGTAAAAGTGAAATTATCTGCTGGATTTATGGGGAATGGTCAAGGTGCAGGCTATGAATTAGATTTAGCATTTGCAGTGATTGCTCTCTTCCTCTTTCTAAATTGGAAGTCACCTCTATCTCTTGATGCAAAGCTAGCAAATAAAGAAGCGGCCTAAGCTAATTAGAACGAACAATATAAAAGAAGGTGTCCACATGTCGAAAGGAAAGAATAGTAAAAAACAAACAAAAAGACAATCTCCAAAGATCATTTTCTGGATCGTAGGTTTACTTGCGATCTGTATGGGAGGTTTACTTTTTTTATCAAATACAACATCAAAAGTTGAGGCAATTGATTACAATAAACAACCGTTTCTTGGTGAGGAATCAGCACCCGTTCAAATTGTTGAGTTCGGTGATTACAAATGCCCAATTTGTAAGAATTTTAATGAGTCATTTCTTCCTCAAATTCAAAAGGATTTTATTAATACTGGGAAGGTTAGATTTTATTTTATGAATTACTCGTTTATTAACGTTGATTCAATTCGTTCGGCGAAATTCGGAGAGGCTGTTTATAAGGAGCTAGGGAATGAAACCTTTTGGGAGTTTCATGAACTTCTATTTAACAAACAGCCTAACGATTTAAAATATGAAAGAATGGATATTTTTACAGAAGAATTTCTTGAAGATGCGCTAAAGGAAATTGTTTCTGAAGAGGAAGCGCAAAAAGTAGTGAAAACATTTCATAATAAAGAGTCCGAGTCAGCTTGGGATCATGATATGAAAGAAGCTAGCAAATTAGAAATAACTGGAACGCCAACTCTTTTTGTGAACGGTAAAAAATTTGAAGGTAATAGCTATGAAGATTTCAAAGAAATGGTTGAAAACGCAGCAAAAGGGGAGTAATTACTCGATGAATAAAGCATTGCTAGTCACATGGATTACTTCTCTCATTGCGACATTAGGAAGTCTGTATTTTAGTGAATTTTTACATTATACGCCATGTACTCTCTGCTGGTATCAGCGGATTCTTATGTATCCACTAACACTTTTACTAGGAATTGCTTTTTATTATGGGGATCGTAAAGTGTATAAATATGTATTGCCGATATCAATTGTAGGAATGCTCATTTCAGCCTACCATTATTCTTTGCAAAAAATCCCAGTACTGCAAAAGTTTGAGATGTGTACAAGTGGTATCCCTTGCTCAGGCGAGCATATAAATGCATTAGGATTTATCACGATCCCATTTTTAGCTTTCATTGCATTTAGTATGATTACGATTATGATGTTCGTCCTTAAAAAAAATCACTGATGATTAATTTTAGGAATCTTTAAATAGGTTCCTATTTTTTATTGTTTTGGAAATTATAAAATTCTTGAAGCGCCTAGCCCCTAGAGGGGCTGGTCAAGGCGCTTGCGCTTTTGTTCTTGAAAAAGAAGCGAGAGAAGATTCTCGCTTCCTAGTAGTGAGTGGATAGTGTAAATAATAGAAGGGGGTTAAAAGAGGATATTACAAGGATTAATTAGTTGTAAAATGATGCACCAACAATAATTAATAGGATAAACAAAACAACAATTAAAGCGAAACTGTTACCTCCATTGTAGCCCATATAGTTCACCACCTTTATTAAGTGATAATACATCTTATGAACAAGGAGCTTGTTTTGAATGGTACATGCATGGAGATAAAAAAAATGGGCGTTTTTTTAGTGAAAATTATGGAGAAATAATAAATAGTTAAAATATATAGAAAAATGCCGATATATATTCATATAGGACATCTAATGCTAAATACAAAAAAGAGAGGTAAAAAAAGTGAATAAACAACAATATCGGTTATCAGGGACAAAATTTAATTTGAAAGCAAAATTATATATAACATTTGCAGTTATGCTAATTGTTCCAACCTTAGTAGTGGGTCTCTTAGCATATAATAGTGCGAAAGAACAGCTAAAAGAAGAACTATTAGATGGTGCTGAAGATAATGTTAAGCTACTAAACTCGAATATTAATAACACGATTGCACCTAAAATACACGATACAGATTTTTTCTCAGAAGAAATTAGTGCCCAACTCTATGACAAAGGTAGTGAAAACTCAGAGGTAATATCAAAATTAAAACAATACATCGATTTACATCCAGAGGTTCAGACAATTTACGTCGGGACAACTGATGGACTTATGATCACGTATCCTAAAATAGAGTTACCGAGTGATTTTGATCCTAGAGAACGACCATGGTATCAAGAAGCAGAACAGAAAAAGGGAGAAAGTATCGTTACTAGTCCATACATTGATGTAGATTCGGGTGATATGGTAGTAACAATAACTAGAACATTAAATGATGGTTCTGGTGTAATAGGTATTGACTTAAATATAAAAAATTTAAAAGCAACAACTGAAGAAGTTAGAATTGGGAATGAAGGATATGCGATCCTTTTAGATGCACAAAAAAACTTTATTGTAAGTCCAATAGCGGAAACCGGTTCACAGGCAAAAGAAACATTTTATAATAATCTCTACACAGAACCGTCAGGACAATTTCAATATAAATTAAACGGATTGGCAAAAGAAATGTACTTCCTCACAAATGAACTCACAGGCTGGAAAGTAGCAGGAACAATGTTTTCCAATGAGGTAAATGATACAGCAAAGCCAATATTAAATACAACAATGCTTATTATCGCGATATCGGTCATTGTTGGTGCTGCAATAGTAGTAGTTATTGTGTTATCCATAACAAACAGATTAAAAGATTTGCAGAAAAAAGCAAAAAAAATAAGTGAAGGTGATCTAACTGAAAATATCAAAATTACCTCAAAAGACGAGATTGGTGATTTAGGACAGTCATTTAGTGATATGCAGTCTAGCCTTCGTACATTATTAAAAACGGTAGAAGATAATTCGGTACAGGTTGCATCAGCTGCAGAGCAACTTACGGCTAGTGCAGAACAGACAGGTATTGCTACACAGCAAGTTGCAACTGCCATTCAAGAAGTAGCTGGTAGTGCTGAAAAACAAACCTATGGTATAGATAAAAATGTTGATTCACTTGAAGAAATCTCACAGGGCGCAAACATAATTGCTCAGAACTCTTTGAATGTAACAGATCTTTCAAAAGAAACGATCTTTAAAGCCGAAGAAGGAGGAAAATCTGTTAAGAAAACGGTTGACCAAATGAACTCTATTTTTCATTCAGTCAAAGAATCTAATGAAATGATTCAATCCCTTTCAGATCGGTCTAAAGAAATCAGTTCAATAGTAGAAGTGATTACTGGTATATCAGATCAAACAAACTTATTAGCATTAAATGCTGCGATTGAAGCGGCAAGAGCTGGTGAAGCAGGTAAAGGCTTTGCGGTAGTGGCGGATGAAGTCAGAAAGCTAGCAGAGCAATCACATGTTTCCGCCCAACAAATCGTTCAACTCATCCATGCGATTCAGCAAGACACTAAAAATGCTGTAAACAAAATGTCTAAAGTAACAGATGATGTTAAGGATGGTTTAACGGTTTCAGATGAAGCCATAAAAAAGTTCCAAGAAATATTATTAAGTATGAAAGAAATAACCCCTCAGATGGAATCTGTATCAGCAACCGCTCAACAAATGTCTGCAGGAGTACAAGAAGTAGCAGCAACAGCAAATGAAATAGCGGATGTTGCAAAAAGCAATGCCGCAACATCTGAGGAAGTAGCAGCATCGACTGAGGAACAATTAGCTTCAATGGAAGAAATAACGTACTCTGCCAAATCACTCTCAACTATGGCAGATGAATTGCAAAGTGTGATCCAAAAATATAAATATTAAAGAGAGTAAAAAACTATTAATGTAGAGGAGGATAACTCAAAATTCTTTATATAAAGACTTTGGGTTTGCCTCTATAAAATTAATAAAAGGATCAAAAAAACAACCTTCACTCAAGGTGAAGATAAGCTTGGAATAGTGTTTGAAAGCTTAGGATTAGGAAAGCCAAGCTTAAATACAGAAGTGAATAGCTAATGAAATAAGGAAATTAACTTTCCTTTTTCTTTAAAAATGACTACCAGTCCGAAGTATTATCGTGCTGGTTTTTTTACGTTTTGTGACTTGAACAGTAGTATTGTATGTCTTTAGACCTTGAAACAAAAGACAATATCGGAATTATTCTAAATAGGTAAAATTCTACTAAAAATTAACATGAAAAAAGTCATAAAATATGATTGAATTACCATATTTTCTTAATAACGGTGCGTATTATACTATAATAAGAACGGATTTTGAATAGTTCTAAAACACTAAAACCAAATGATTGCATGGAAGGAGGTGAAACTTTGAGAATAGTTAAACGTTTTTTGTTTAGTTGTTTACTTATTTGTGCATTGTCCATTCCAGCTTCTACATTTGCAACATCTGGTAGTACATATTCAAACCAAAATTTCTTTCAAACTGTTTTTGATTTTATTTTTTCCGAAGACAATGGAGCGGAGTATTGGGGAAATAAGAGTTCGAATGGAAATGATTGGTTTGATTATGAATGGGTTAAGAGTTATGGCCAAAACCAGTGGGACGATTGGAAAGAAGATCGGGATGATCAAGACTTGGGGAATTGGGATGGCTGTCTAAAACATGAGAATCGTTGTATTGAGTCTATCGATATTTGGAGAGATTGGTACTGTGGCAAGGAAGATAAAGATCATAAACATGATTACGCATGGCTAATAATAAAGGTGATAGCTGGGATAAATGGAATTGGTGGTAATACATTGAATATGTAGGCTGATATTTTTATTTATATTGTGAATTATTACGACTTGCCTTTGGGTAGGTCTTTTTTTAATTCCTCTTGTCTAAGAAGTATTAGCAAAGACCTACCTGAAACATTGATAAATAATTAAGATTCCCAATAAAAGAACACACTACTGTTAATCATTTCCACAAATTAAGAACGCTGGATTCCAGAAGTAGAATAACTTTTAATCATCTTTTGTAAATTTCTATGTCCTTCGCGTAATTTAATTGTTTCTTCTATAATTTTTTGAAATCCTTCCAAGTCTTTATCGGATGCATTTAAAACGGACTTCGGAAGACCTTCAGCGATTTGTTGTAAGGTTATATCGTCTCTCAACAACAACTACCACCTTTCCTTAATTTGATAGACTAATATTTTGTCCTCTTTAATATTTTACGGTGAGGATCGCTTTTTCCTGCATGTAGCAGACAAAATTTATCTACATCTATCATCAGATTGTATGAAGAAAGGTGAAGAATATTGTTTTTTTAACAAATAACGACGGAAAATTATGGGGCTCTTGCGCTTTTGTTGCATCTATTCTTTTAATCTATTTATCACTTTATCTAATTCGCTCGTTAGATTACTTAAATAATTGACTACTTTAAATGTCTCTTCTGTCAGTTTATGTTGTTCATCTGTTGTACTTGCCACCTGTAAAGTGCTTTTTACAGCACGGAGAATCAATAATAAAAAATACCTATTACCCAGTTTGACGGAGTGGGGAATAGGTATTTTTTATATAATATGTATTAAATAACACTTGATAAAACACGCTTATTTTGTTGTTTATGAATATTTTCACCAACTAGAGTAATGCCATTGGAGGTAAGGTCAACATCGTCTTCTACCAAGACTCCTGATCCAACCACGGCTTTTTCGATATGTACATTATCTCCTATTACTGCATTCGGTAAAATGACAGAATCCTTAATAATTGCTCCTTTTCCTACTTTTACGCCACTAAAAAGTACGGAATTTTCAACAGATCCATAAATTTCGCAGCCCTCACTGATAAGCGACTGTGTCACTCTTGCATCTACATCAAGATACTGTGGAGGATGGGTTTGTTCAACCGTGTATACCTTCCAATCTTTTTCATTAAGAAGAATATTAGTTTCCTTTTTAAGTAAATCCATATTTGCTTCCCAAAAACTATCGATTGTTCCAACATCTTTCCAGTAGCCATTAAATTCATAGGCAAATAGTTTAAGATTATTTTGAAGCATAGCAGGGATTATGTCTTTCCCGAAATCTTTCGTGGAGAATTGATTGTGTTCTTCTTGTTCTAAATAATATTTTAATGTCTTCCAATTAAAAATGTAGATTCCCATGGAAGCTAAATTTGAGGTAGGATTTTTTGGTTTTTCAGCAAAATCTATGATTTGACCTGTATTTTCGTCCGTTTTCATGATTCCAAATCTACTTGCTTCATTCCACGGAACTTCGATGACCGAAATGGTGGCATCTGCTTTAGACTTCACATGCTGTTGAAGCATTTTGGTGTAATCCATTTTATAAATATGATCACCAGAAATAACGAGTACATGTTCAGGGTCATATTGTTCGATGATATGTTTATTTTGATAAATAGCATGTGCAGTGCCTTCATACCAGCGCTCCCCATTTTCACATTGGTACGGAGGGAGTACACTTAAACCACCTTCTCTTTTGCTTAAGTCCCATTCCTTTCCATCTCCAATATAACTTTGAAGAACATGTGGGTGATACTGGGTTAATACTCCAACTGTATCGATGCCAGAATTTCTGCAATTGCTTAATGTAAAATCAATGATTCGGTATTTCCCGCCAAAGGGAACGGCAGGTTTTGCTAAGTTTTCTGTTAAGTCTTTTAATCTTGTTCCTCTTCCACCAGCTAATAGCATTGCAATACATTGTTTCTTCAAAGATTGTCCCTCCTGAAAAAAGTTTCTTGATTTTATATTAAGCTTTTATAAGCGATCTTCTTCCCACAACTTATAAAAGTATTCTAACTCTTCCTCATCGATAGGAACTTGTTTATGTTCCTCATCATGGTTTACTGAATAAACGAACTCTTCCATTGAAATCCTCCTCTAAGTTGTCCTAATCAACAGGTTTTATCATAACAAAATTCAAGTATTATAATAATCAAAATATTACGCCTAATTTAGATCAGTCTCGACAAATGGGAGGGAATAACTACGTTTCGACGTTTTTATTTTAGATAATCTTGTAGAAATTAACATGATTCTTAATAAATTTGTCGAAACTTTTTTAATAGATATAGATAGTTTGGGTTATCATTCGTTTCTTTCACTAGTGTTAAGATGATAAATGGGAAGATATTAAAATCTTATTCTTTCAAATTCAAATAAAAGGAGATGAGGAAATGAATTATAAAATAATTCAAGAGGAAGCATTTGTTATTATTGGAAAGGGTTTTAGAGTTTCAATGGAAAATGGTGAAAATAACAAGAAAATCCCATTACTTTGGAAAGAATCTAATCAAAATGGATTTTCAGAAGCTCTTGCAAAGCAAGCTGGTGATTTAGGTTTATTGGGGGTTTGTTTAGACTTTAATCATCAAGAAAATGAATTTACTTATTTTATTGGCGCTGAGAAAACAACAGAACACTTTTCACCTGATTGGGAACTAAGAAAAATTCCTGCAGCGACATGGGCAGTTTTTGAATCCATAGGGCCAATGCCAGATACTATACAACAGGTCTGGAAAAATATATATTCTGAATGGTTTCCTTCTACTGGATATGAGCATGCCAATGGACCTGAATTTGAAAGTTATTCTGAAGGTGATCCAAATTCAGAGGATTATCGCGCGGAAGTTTGGATTCCAATAATTAAAAAATAAGTAGTTTATCAAAAGAGTTTTGCATAATCAGATTTATTGCGACGTGATTCTGGTTGATTTAAAAATTAAAACCTCTTACTTAACGTTTCCCTTTATCTTTGCTAATAACCATAATGTTATAAATAAATTTAGACAATCAAGTTATCACCTTGTCCTCTGCATTTGAATATACTGTAGGAAAAATACAACAGGGTGATGCAGGTGAAAATTGTTAAGTTTTTTACTGACTGGTATCATGCTTATAAGGAGAAACACATTGCTAAAATGAAAGAACAGGGAAAGTGTCCTGTATGCCGTGGGCATGGTTTTTCTACAATAACAAGTCCTTATACAGGAAATACAATTGACTGCCATTTGTGTAATGGAACTGGCTTGTATGCCGAATGGGAGAAAAATAAATAAACAACTGAACCTTTTGAGAACTTCTGACTACAGTTAGAAGTTTTTTATTTTGTCCTGCATAAAAGTTTCCATACAGGGGATGATAAGCAAAGATTTATATTAATTAGGAAAGGGGAATGACCATGAATAAAAAATGGTATCTCATGATGACAAGTATTTTATTAGCTGCGATGGTGTCAGTAGGCTGTAACAATGCGGATCCGGATCCAGCACCTCCAGAAGATGACACCGGTGTTGAGGAAAATGGTGCAAACAATGACGCTAACGATATAATCGAAGGTGAAGAAAACGTACCTGGTGTAGATGAAAATGATACGATGAACAAAGATGACGAAAATGATGCGGATCCTGACCCTGAAGATCCAATTGAAGATGTGGAAGATATGGGTGACAATAATAATAAAGATGAATAGGTATATGAACGAGTCCTCACCTGAGGGCTTTTTCTTTTTTTTTATAGACTATAACAAAGTATCATCTACATCAACAGGATAAAATTGATATATTTTTAAATCAATCGTATTATCATTCTTTAAAATAATTCCTTCATCCTCTAGAAATTGTTTTTGAGTAATAAAAGAATCATTATCTCTAAAACCAATTTCTCCTTTTGCATTAATAACTCGATGCCATGGAAGTTGATGTTTAGCGCTCATTGAATGAAGGATTCGTACAACTTGCCGTGCCCCTCTTGGACTTCCTGCCAATCTTGCAATTTGTCCATATGTCATGACTTTTCCTGTTGGAATGTTTTTGATGATGGTGATTGCTCTTTCAGTAAAAGAAAGCATGATATCTACCTCTTTCATTAAGATAATAATTTATAATACTATTAATACGGTTTTAAGGACAGAGTAATTGGGAAAATCATATATAGTAGGAGAATTACTTTGTTTTGGCACTTTGTTTATTGGAGCTTAACGCCTGCAGCGGAAATCACCAACCAAGTTTAAAGAGCAAAAAGTTAAAAAAATTAAAAAAACACGTCCGATTTCCCACTAATTTTCATGTATACTAGACTTTTGAGTCTAAATTACATAGAAATAGGTGGAGAAATTGAACGGAACTGCACATGCAACAATTGGGGCTGGAGTCGGTTTTATCGTTTCCCAGACAGTTCATGCTGATCCAACTACAACATTATTACTAGTAGGAATGGGTGGAGTATCAGGATTGATTCCAGACATTGATATTGATGGGAAATTAAGCAACAAAATTACGTTATCACACACATTAATTCGATCGGTTGCACAATTAATTGGTATTTTGATGATCATCTACATTTTACTTGAAGGAACTGGTACAGAGCAATGGATGGGGATTGGTGCAGGAGTCGCCATTATTGTTATTTCATCCTTTATAAAGCAACGGCATATGCTGACAATTACCGGTCTTGGAGTGCTCGCAGGAGGGGTTTCATTACAAGAACTCTGGTTAATCTTACTTGGGGTCTATATCATTATCGCTTCTTTTGTTCCACACCGAAGCTATACTCACTCACTATTAGGAATTGGTTATTTTGCCTTCATTGCACATTATTTAGAACAAGCTTTTTCAATCGAGGGGATCTTTCTTGCATGTTTGATCGGATATTGTAGTCATTTAGTTGCCGATATGAAGGTTTTACCTTTTAATAAGCGCGGCGTGAAATTTTTCTTGCCTTTTTCTTCGAAAGAATTTTGAGGCTTGGATTTAAATAGTGAACCCTTAGTTCCTAAAAAAGCAACTAAGGGTTTTGTCAAATTTAATCTAAAATTTTAACTTCAACTTCTTGTCTTCCCCATTTTTTTGCTTTTGATTCTGATGGAATAAATACATCAATTCTGTTACCAGTTATTGCCCCACCAATATCCCCAGCAATGGCTTCACCATAGCCTTCTACATGCACTTTAGAACCTAATGGGATTACATCTGGATCAACAGCAATTACCTTTTTATCTGGATTTGCTATTAAGTCAATACCTGTTTTCGTTGTACCAGAACAACCTTCACAGTTTGCTGTATAAGCTGTTGCCGTTACTGTTAACGTTTCTTCAACAGAAGGTTCGGTTGATTCTTTTGAATCAATTTCAACTTTTGACGCTACTTTTTGTTTTGGTGTAGCTTTTGTTTGTTCTACTTCCTCGGAGTTCACATCTTCAATGATCAGCTCGTCACCGGGGTGGATAATATGAGAGTCAATATCATTCAACTCTTTTAACTCATTAATAGAAACGTTATTTTCTTTAGCAATATCCCAAAGAGAATCGCCTTCTACAATTTCATAGTGCTCTTGAAGCTTTAATTTATCTTCAGGATGAATGATATCACCTGATAAGTCATTCCATTCTTTTATATCTTCAACTGACAAATCTTTTTGATCGGCTAGATCCCAAAGAGTGTCGCCTTCTTCTACCGTAACTACTGCTGCAGACGCGTTCGCTGCGAAGCCTACTGATAAAGCTGTAGCTGTTATGATTGATAAAATGCCTTTTTTCATGTTATTTCCTCCTTGTTAGCTTGCTTTGTGCTAATCAATGAGTCCTATCTTAACATGAAAAACAGTCTATTAAAGGTCAAGCAGTTAACAGTTCCTTTACGTTGTTACAGTTATGTAATAGAAAGGTTACAAACTTGACCATAAACGACCAGTAGTGCCAATTTTTGTTAATTTTTAACTATGGTATCCATTAAATGAAATTTTATCCTTTCTTAATATACTACTTTTAAACATGTGATAGATTTGGTGAAACGGTATTTAGTCATATGTATGGAATGGACTAAGGGAGAACTGATTAAATAGTTATAGTAGAAAGTAGAAATGAAGCCTTTATTATTAGGATGATAAGACTTAAATTTAAAAACATAACCCGACTTTCGTACTAATTGCGATTTCTAACACTGAGTCTGCTTCGGGCTTAGAAATCATTATTCACACTAGAAATAGAGAAGATTATTGTATTCAAGTAATTTTAAGTAGTAGGGTTGTAAATAGATTTAAGAAATTTAGCCTATTTTTCTTCACACAATCAATATTTAGTTGTAATCATAAATACATATTAGGTAAACATTTCTTATCTAAAATAAATTCAGTACTCATATTTTAGTTAGGAGATGACTTAAAATGAACAAAAAATTATTAATAGGAGCAGGTGTTGCATTCACCTTGCTATTTAGTCCACTGCATCAAACATTTGCAGCAGAATCAATAGGTGATCTAAGGAAGGTTGATATTGTAGCTCATCGTGGTGCAGCAGGATATGCACCAGAAAACACAATAGCTGCGTTTGATAAAGCAGTCGAGATGAAAGCGGATTACATCGAAATCGATGTTCAAAGAAGCAAGGATGGAGAATTAGTAATTATTCATGATACAAGCGTTAACAGAACAACAGACGGAACTGGGAAAGTTGGAGATTTAACGTTTACTGAACTTAGGAGCCTTGATGCAGGAAGCTGGAAAGGTGAACAATTTAAGGGAGAAAAAATACCAACCTTTGCTGAAATCCTTGATCGTTATCATGGTAAGGTTGGGATTTTAATCGAACTAAAAGCACCAGAGCTTTATCCAGGCATTGAAGAAAGTATTGCCCAGGAATTAACAGCTAGAAACCTAGATGTGCCGCAAAATGAAAAAATTATTATCCAATCATTTAACTTTGAATCTATGAAAATCATGAATGAATTACTTCCAAAAGTTCCAATCGGAGTTCTTACATCATCAAAATTACACACAACACCAGAAGCATTACAAGAGTTCTCAACGTATGCAGATTACTTTAACCCTAGCTATGGTATTGTAACAAAAGATTTAGTAGATCAAGTCCACTCAATTGGAATGAAAATTTCATCTTGGACAGTCCGAAGCCAAGAAGCGGCAGATTTCCTTTTAGAAATGGATGTTGATGCGATTATTACAGATTATCCTGATTATGTTGATCCTAGAAATTAATATATTTCAACGAACAAAAAAGCAGCAGATGCTGCTTTTTTGTTCTATCAGTTTTAAGAATATTTGTTTGATGTAAAAGATCATATAATGAATGGTATATGTCAATGCTTAATATGAGGTACAATCAAATGATTTCTTTTTGATGGCAATTTAGAAGGTGAAAGAATTAGAAATACTTTATTTAAGGAGTTATAGATCCCTACCATAATTTTAAAATATTTTTGGTCATATTTTAATTATTCTTATTCAATTCATTTGAATTTTTTAATTCCTCGTGATCTTTATCCCAGCCTACATGAACTTTTCCTATACCATTACAATTAGGACACTTCTTTTTAATAATAGAGAAGAAATGATCACGAATATGTCCTTTTCCTTTACAAGATCTGCAAATTTTAATAAATGACACAAAAAGCCACCCCCTTATATTGGATTCCAAACTACAAGATCTTTATGTTTAAAAAATAAATAGTTGGGTGATGGCAGTTATTTTCCGTAACATTTTTCTCACTATGACTTAATCTTTCAGCTGCACTAGATCTTGATTAGAAGCAACACGAAAAATCATTTCCAACGTTATCTCATCTTCTCTAATACCCTTAGCCTTACAAACACTATCTTGAAATGATTTATTATATTCAATCATCATTAATAAATCATTTATATCTGCAACCCCAAAAACCTCTTTTACGATATCTCCGTATTTCAGTTGTGAACCAGTCGCGAATTTAATGATGCCTGCCTCAGGATTTTCTAGATAGTAGATCGTTTCTACATTGAGTTCCAATAGTAACATCCTTTCAAACAAAGTATTTTAATTCATACTTAAACGGGTAGTAAGACCATATGGAATGAAGTCTCACTTTATTTTATATCTGGTCCAGACTGGATATGTGGGCTGGAATAATAAATAGCCATGTTTATTTCACTTACATCTTCAGTATGATTTTGATATACCTGATAAACATCAGAAGAGAAGGACATCGTGTCACCTTTATTTAAAGTAATAGCACTATCTTCCCCAATTTTGATGGACAAAATGCCGGAATGGACGGTTAACGATTTTAGTACTCCTATCCCTGAAGGGGCGGAGTGATGCATACATCCCGGCAATAATCGAATTCGAAAAATTTCTAATGGAATTCCAGGAGAAGCAAACGTATTATATGTTTCAAATAAATCGTTATCTTCTTTAAAGAATGGTTGTTCATCTTTCTTAATAATCTTTATAGAGGGATCTCTTATAAGAAAGGAAGCAAACGGTATCTGTAACCCAGCAGCTATTTTCCATAGGATTGCAACGGTTGGATTAGAACTTCCACGTTCAATTTGTCCGAGCATTGGTTTACTTACACCAGTTAGTTCTGCAAGATCATCCAAAGATAATTGGCGTTGCTGACGGTAAAAACGTAATCGCTGACCAATTTGATTAGATAGAAAGTTTTTATCCATAGAAGACTCCTAAAAATGTATGTTATATTGATGTGTTAAATATATTATAACATATTTTATCGAGAGTCATTTTCTGAATATTTTGTTTAAAGGCTTGAAAGGTAGGTATTGTGTGTTATATGATATAGAAATATTATTATAACATACGAAATGGGTACTGTTTTTACAAGATAGCTCCCATCAGTACGAGAGTAATTATTTGAATATTTTTAATTTTACAACTCACAAAAAGGAAGGGACTTTTTATGAATTACTCATTTGCAGAACAAACAAAAAACTTTAAATCATCTGCTGTTAGAGATATTCTTGCTGTTATTCAACAAGGTAATGTTATTTCATTTGCAGGAGGATTACCTTCTGAAGAATCATTTCCTTTGAGGGAAGTTCAAATAGCCTATGAAAAAGTCTTTTCATCAGGAAAATCGTCTTTACAATATGGTCTAACCGAAGGATATAAGCCATTAAGAGAAGCGATAAAAACTAAAATGGAAGGAAAAGGGGTGGTAACACCTCTTGAAAACATGCTAATTACAACAGGTTCACAACAAGCAATTGATTTATTTTCAAGAGTCATTCTCTCGACTGGTGATGTTGTATTAACGGAAGATCCTACTTATTTATCAGCTATACAGGTTTTTAGATCCTACGGGGCGAATGTAGTTGCGGTCAACAGTGACGAACACGGAATGGAGTTTGCGGATTTAGAAGCAAAAGTTAAGACTTATCAGCCAAAATTCATTTATATTATCCCTACTTTCTCAAATCCAGAAGGTAAGGCTTGGAGTATTGAACGTCGCCAACAACTTTTAGAGCTTTGCTATAAATATGATGTACTGGTCTTAGAAGACGATCCTTATGGTGATATTAAATTTCATGACGAGGAAGAATATCCAACTGTCGCATCATTTGATCACGGACAAAGCCATGTAGTGTATACGAGCACTTTCTCAAAGTCAGTTGTTCCAGCATTACGAACAGGCTGGGTAACAGGGCCTTCACCAATCATAAAAATGATGACACAGGCAAAGCAGATGGCTGATCTGCATTCAAGTTCGATTGATCAACAGGCACTTTATTTTTTGTTGCGTGACTTTAATCTTGAAGGACATATTCAACATTTGAGAAGTGAATATTATCATCGAATGACAATCATGAGAGACTATTTAAATAAGTTAGAGCCAGGGGTGTTTACTTGGAAAGAGCCAAAGGGTGGAATGTTCTTGTGGGTTGAAGGACAGGAGCATCTTAATACACCAACTTTGCTTAAGAGTGCGGTAGAAAAAGGTGTTGCCTTTGTTCCTGGAGCACCTTTCTATGTTGATAAACCAAAGTACAATACATTCCGCTTAAACTTTAGTCATTCCACACCTGAAAAAATTAAATTAGGAATGGACCGTTTAGTAGATGTCTTATTAAGTCCAATTACGATCTAAGTATAAAATACCTATACTTTCTTAATCATAAAAGGATGAACTAAAATTACAGTTCATCCTTTTATATCGCTTGTATGAGATAAGATAAGAAGATTTACCTTTCAAGAAAGTAATCAAAATTAGAACAGTTACTTACTATTAAAGGCCGATCTTTAATAATTTATCATCATCTTTCTTCGGAGTACCTCTTCCATCTCGATTATTTGTTATCGTATATAATTGTGATTGTTCAATATAAACATCACGCATTCGACCACTATTTTCATGCAAGATATTCACAGATTTTGTTAATATATCAAAGCTTCGAATTTTTGAATCCCGCAGTGTAGCAATGTAGAGCTTCCCATTATGATAGCCAATTCCTGAAGGTGCCCACGTGTTTTCGCCAGTGTGATAAATAGGTTTTTCCATACCAGGTTCTTCTTCGTCTCCTTGTATAACAGGCCAGCCATAGTTTTGTCCTGGCTTTATAAGATTGATTTCATCATGTGCGCTCTGTCCATGCTCAGTACTATATAGAATTCCTTCATCATCCCATGCTAACCCTTGGGGATTTCGGTGACCGTATGAATAAACATAGGAATTTTCAAAAGGGTTGTCATTAGGTATGGTCCCATCTAGATTCATACGTAGGATTTTTCCTGCTAGACTTTTTTTGTCTTGTGACAAATCTGGATTCCCAGAATCTCCAGTTGTAACATAAAGCATTCCATCTGGTCCAATTCTCATTCTGCCCCCATTATGAATTCTACCACCCGGAATCCCTTCTAATAAGACCTTTGTTTCCGTCCACTTTTCTCCATCTTGTTGAAGAGCAATCACTCGATTTTTAGTTACCAGATCCTCTTTATATGTATAATAGGCAATGGCCTGTCCAGAGGATTCAAAATCAGGAGCAAGCACTAAACCAAGCAAGCCTCCTTCACCCTCATGGAGAATATCTTTTGTAACCGATAATTCTTCCTTTTTTATTAGTCCTGTTTCAAGGTTAGTTTCAATTATTTTCCCCTCGCGCTGACTTATGAAAAATGTTCCATCTTTTTTTGTAATTGTCCAAGGTATGTGTAAGTTGGTTGCTAAAACTTCTACTGAAGAAGCAATGGTTTCTTCAGCCTCTAGTTTCACTTGTTTTTCAGAGTCATTACTATTTTGTGTTTTATCCCCAAAAGAACATCCTGTAACGAACAACAAAAGCATAAGCGTTTTTATTCCTTTATACATAGTATGTCGCCTCTAATCTTTGGAAATTATTTGTAATAATAGTAACAATTTTCCCGAGAAGAATCAAAAAATGAGATAGCCGAGTGCACGAATACGTACACCGACTATCTCATACTTAAGAATCATTTTCGCCAGTCTCACTAACTTTCTCGATTTTATCAACAAACATTTGATATACTTTTCTTTTTTCATCTAATTCCTTTATGTACTGTTTAAGCTCTTCATATTTTTCTACAAAAGGAATTTGATAAGTTGTTTTAATACTATTAATTATTTCGTCATTGATTGTAGATTGAATGACTTGCTTGGTTATGCCAGATTTATATGAATAAAGTTGAAGATCACATTTGATCCTTTCGTATTCTTCATCGATTTCTATTTTTTGTGCTAGCATCTCTTCTTTCCATTCCAGTAAAGCATCCTTAACTACAGACTCCAACTTTACCCCTCCTAAGTAGCGATTAAATTAAATAATTCTTATGTATAGAGATTCGTTTTATGTATCTAATAAACTATTGATAAAAGTCTTCTTTTTTATGGGGGTAACTCCCCTTTAGAAAACACTTTGTTTTCAGAAAAAGGTTATTTATCAATGGTTAATTTTATTAGTTGAAAAGTTTAACTTTATTTAATATAGGGCAATGTTAGTAAAATAATTGATAAATTGTGTTATTTGGCATCATTCTGTACACATTAAAAGTATAAATTGAAAACAACCATTGCATATAGAAAGGAATTCATCATGATTGGTATACTACTGGCTTTAATACCAGCTTTAACATGGGGAAGTTTAGTCCTTGTTAGTGTGAAATTAGGGGGAAATGCATATAGTCAGACATTAGGAATTACAATTGGTTCTTTGTTATTTGCAATCGCTATGTTTTTCTATGCGGACCCAGAATTATCACCGATTGTTTGGTCGATTGGACTTGTTTCAGGTATATTCTGGACAATTGGACAATTAAATCAATTGGCAAGTGTTAAATTTATTGGAGTTTCAAAGACGGTGCCGATTTCAACAGGTATGCAATTAGTGGGCACTACGCTTTTTGGAGTTCTCCTGTTTCGGGAATGGGAAACGAAACTGACCGTTATTCTTGGTTCTATTTCAATTATCCTGATAATAATAGGTGTTGTTTTTACATCAACTGGACAAAAAGAGGATAAGAATGCGGGAAAAAGCTTAAAAAAAGGATTGTTTATCTTATTTATTTCATCACTAGGTTATATAGGATACGTCATTATTATTCGTTATTTTGAAATTGACGGATGGTCAGCAATTTTACCTCAAGCGCTAGGGATGGTGATTGGTGCGTCTGTATTAACCACAAGACATAAGCCTTTTAATAAATATGCACTGAAAAACATTGTGACAGGGTGTTTGTGGGCAGCTGGAAATCTAGGATTATTATTATCCATTCCTAGAGCTGGTGTAGCCACAAGTTTTTCACTCTCCCAAACAGGGATCATCATCTCTACTTTAGGTGGAATTTTTCTGTTAGGGGAAAAGAAAACTAAAAAGCAAATCATTTTTGTTGTTATAGGCTGTGTTCTGATTATCGCAGGTGGAGTTATTTTAGGTTATACAAAAAGCATATGATTTTATCTCTACTTAAAATGAGAAGTAGATATTCAATTAGAGGTAGGACGGAGTAATCTCTCCACAAATTTTTTATAAGAAAAGGATTATTCACGATGGCTAATTTAGTTCAAAACAATAGGAGGAGATCTCAATGTATCCAGATTTGAAAAATAAAGTAGCAGTTGTGACAGGGGCATCATCAGGGTTGGGAAAGGCAATCGCACAGCGGTTTGCAAAAGAAGGTATAAAAGTGGTTGTTAATTATTTAACGGAAGAAGATAAACCGGAAATAATGATTGAAGAGATTAAAGCCAAAGGTGGAGAAGCTTCTAAAATTCAAGGTGATGTTTCTCAAGAACACGATGTGAAAAAAATTATTGATTTTGCAATAGATACATATGGAACTTTAGATATTATGGTTAATAACGCAGGAATACAAGCGGAAATCCCCACAGAAGAGCTTTCCCTTGAAAGCTGGAATAAAGTTATTTCTACTAACTTGACAGGTTGTTTTTTAGGGAGCCGCGAAGCAATTAAATATATGTTGGATCATAAAATTAAAGGAACCGTAATCAATATGTCTTCAGTGCATCAGGAAATTCCATGGCCTCACTTTGCTCACTATGCAGCAAGTAAGGGTGGCATTAAACTATTAACTGAAACACTTGCTCTTGAATATGCCCCAAATGGAATACGAGTAAATAATATTGCGCCTGGTGCAATTGATACACCAATAAATGCTGAAAAGTTTACTGACCCTGAGGCTAAAAAGGCTGTACTTGATTTAATACCAATGGGATACATAGGCAAACCTGAAGAGATTGCCGCATGTGTTGCATGGCTTGCCTCATCAGAAGCTAGTTATGTAACAGGAATGACGCTATTTGCGGATGGCGGTATGACACAATATCCAAGCTTTCAATCAGGTAAAGGTTAACTCGATATAGGATCATAATTTCCAAAATTAAAACAGTTTTTTACGAGACTAAATACTGTTCGCGTTTTCTTCAGATTATTCAATACCTATTACATTTCTCCCCCCATTTACCGACTAAGGAAAGCTTGCCTAGGGATTAAGTATGGCTTCACGAATCAATGAGAACATATTTTACAGTAGTATTGTAGGAAAATTCATAATATTAATGCCGGAGTGAATAGGACATGTTACAATGGTAATGACATATATTCCATAATTATCCTTATAGTACCCAAAGGATTTTTGTGCTTCATAAATTAAACTAGCCTTACCAGTCATCTGATTACTGTGTAGGGCTATTTTTGTAAAAAGGAGGTGGTAATTGTGTTGGAGTGGTTAGAGCTTCTCATCAAATTGTTAGTTGCTGCTGCCACGCTTTTCTCTTCCATCACACTTGGGTTAAAAAATATCGATGACTTAAAAAGAAAAACAAAAAAGAAAAGACGCTTCCCATAGAGGAAACGTCAATACAAAGTGCTTACGAATAAATTATAATACAAAACTTAACAAAAAATGAGTAAAAAATTAAAAAAATGCAAAATTTTATTATTGGTACTAAGGGATAAGTGGAATTATGTCGCCTTATACTTTTTTGGAGGAGGAATCACAATGAGTAAAGTAGGTCTGATCCCTTATACCATTCAAACAGTATTAAAAGACACAAAGGTTATTCCACCAGGTGTTGAACTCATTAATGCACCTTCCGCATGGAAGCAAGGGTATTCTGGTGAAGGAATGGTCATTGCTGTACTTGATACAGGCTGTGATTCCACCCATTCTGAACTTAGAAATCAAATTATTGATGGTTACAATTTTACAACAGATGATAACGGAGATCCTAAGAATTTTGAGGATTATAACGGTCATGGCACACATGTATGTGGAACAATTTGTGCAGAAGAGAATGAAGAAGGTGTAATCGGCGTTGCACCAAAAGCAAAGGTTCTCGTCTTGAAAGTGTTAGCAGGTCAAGGATATGGAGAGACAAAATGGGTCACAGAAGGTGTCCGCTATGCAACAAAGTGGATTGGACCAGATGGTGAACGAGTACGAGTTATCTCTATGTCATTAGGAGGTAGTGAAGATAGCTCTGAGCTTCATAAGGCAATTCAAGAAGCGATCGATGAAAATATTCTTGTCGTTTGTGCTGCAGGTAATGAAGGCGATGGGAAAAACGAGACAGATGAATTTGCATATCCTGGTGCATATCCAGAAGTTGTACAAGTTGGATCAGTCAATCTACAGAAGGAAATATCAGAGTTTAGTAATACAAATAAAGTAATCGATCTCGTTGCCCCAGGAGAAGAAATCCTTTCAACCTATTTAAACAACGAATTTGCTGTATTATCAGGAACATCGATGGCAACACCACATGTTTCTGCAGCAGCAGTTCTCATTATTGAACAAGCTGAAAAAGAATTTGAGCGTCCACTAACAGAGGCTGAGATTTATGCCCAGCTTATTAAAAAAACCGATTCCCTGGAATATAGTAGACGCTTTCAAGGAAATGGAATACTAAATTTAGCATCGGGTTCAGTCACCCCATCTGAGAATCATCCTTTGACATCCACAAAATAACTTTAAGAAAAGTGGAACGATCCTCATCACCCTAAGGATTAATCACACTTTCCCTACACGGAAGGCACTAAATAGAACATTTATAACTAGTTTAACTACATTTATAAAGGCTCTTTTCTAAAAGATTGTTGTTTTTGAACAAAACTGATTAGGTTGATTGGTGCGGAAGGTGCGAGACTCCTGTGGGAGTAGCGGGACAGATGAGACCCCGCAGGCGCTTCGCGCTGAGGAGCATTCCTGTTTAATATCCTTAAGGCTTCTTGCAAAACAAAAAGTCCTCTTGTATGATGCTTGAGTATCAACGACTAAATTGACTCATCACCATACAGGAGGACCATATGATGAATAGTAATATGAATACCAAAATTAATCAAGTATCTGAAAAAACACTTGTTATTGGAATAGACATTGCGAAGAAAAAACATTACGCATGCGCTATCGATGATCGTGGACGAATTTTGCAAAAACCGTTTCCGTTCATGCAATCCCTTGATGGGTTTGAGCAACTACACAATATGATTCATTCTCTACTAGAATCACATGAAAAGACAGATGTCTTAGTCGGCTTTGAGCCCACAGGGCATTATTGGATGAACTTAGCTGCTTATTTAGTCGAAAATAATATTCAATTTGTCATGGTTAACCCTATGCATGTGAATAGAACGAAGGAATTAGATGATAACCTTCAAACTAAGAATGATCAAAAGGACGCTCGCGTTATCGCTTCTTTAATCCGCGATGGCCGGTTCAACTATACACGAATTTTAGAAGGGACAGAAGCCGAACTTCGTAATGGGGCGAGTTTTCGGACTAAAATGCAGGAAGACCTCGCATCACTTAAGAATCGAATGATTCGGTGGACAGATCTTTATTTCCCTGAGTTCCATCATGTATTCAAAAGCTTCGGTAAAAACGCATGCGCTGTTCTCGAGGTGACACCTTTGCCAATCGATTTTGATGGGAAAAATGATGAAGAACTTATCGCACTTTACAAAAGGGTTGAAGGAATAAAGTGTCTTTCCGTTTCTAAAATACAAAAGCTAAAATCAATAGCCGGTCAGTCCATTGGTTTAACTGAGGGGCTAGAAATGGCCCGATTTGAAATGGATACATTACTTTCTCAGTACAAAGCTCTTTCAAACCAACTGGAGGTCTTATCATCAAGGTTAAATGACCTCGCTCAACAATTGACAGACTATGAGTATATTTTATCTATTCCTGGTTTAGGCGAAAATACTGTTGTTGAACTACTCTCTGAGATAGGTTCTCTTAGGCAATATCAGCACCCACGCCAATTAATTAAATTAGCGGGGCTCACGCTTAGAGAAAACTCTTCTGGCCAACACAAAGGTCAAAAGAAAATTTCCAAAAGAGGTAGGAGGAAGTTACGGGCTATATTATTTAGAGTCATCCTCCCTATAATTCAACACAACATAGCGTTTAAATCTTTGTACCATTACTACACGACTCGTACTGTCAATCCATTAAAGAAGAAAGAAGCCATGGTTGTTTTATGCGGGAAATTACTAAAAATTCTACACGCTTTGTGTACAAAACGAGTGCACTTTAATGTAAATCATATGTTAACAGATCTCCATTGCCTCAAAGAGGCAGCCTAAGCAACTTCCTAGTTTGTAATCTAGACAATAGGATGACACGGAGAAGTTGGCACGAAATGAGCCATTAGACTAAGAGTCCCTTGAGGAGCATAGCCAGCCTCTGCCTTATGAATAGACCGAACGAAGGAATGTACGCGTTAGACGCCAAGAGACATGGGAGGGTACGTCATCATAAGATTCGCAGAGATCCGAAGTGCATCATATAAGCACTTAGAGTTAATCATTTCCAATTAACTCTAGCGAAGCGTAACCTCAGAATAACAATATTTTGAACTTTTGGAAATTGATGATAATCTGTAGTGAAAATCAGTAAGTGAAAATTTTTTTTCTATCTATTAAAACAGTTTTAAGCGTTGATATACCAACATTTCTAGAGGGAGGCTCATCGCCCGCCCCACGGAAAGCGAGCATCCTCTCGCTGCAATCAACCAACCCAATACTATTTTAAAAGCAACAAAGTTTGCGAAAACAGCCTTTATAAAAAAGAGAGGATAGGGGCGATTTATCGCTTTCCTATCCTTTTGCTGTCTTATAGAATACCATGGAGGTTGAATCATATGATTAACTTGAGTAAGTAAATTAGGAGTGTGATAAGCATGGATGTACTTACAGCGATAAAATCTAGAAGAAGTATAGGTGTTGTGAAACCTGATCCTGTTCCAACCGAACTTATCAATAAAATACTTGATGCTGGTACATGGGCGCCTGCTCATTATCGTACAGAGCCGTGGAGATATTTTGTTTTAACAGGTGATGCAAGGAATAGACTAGGAAAAACTCTTTCGTCAATTGCTAAAAAAACATTGGAAGATCCAAAAAGCGAAGAGAGTAGAAAAAGATTAGAACGAGAGGAACAAAAGCCACTTAGAGCCCCTGTAATCATTGCAGTAGCTGTTGAACCAACAATTAATAAAAAAGTATTAGTTAAAGAAGAATATGCTGCTGTGAATGCCGCCATTCAAAATATGCTACTTGCCACACATGCTCTTGGTTTAGGTGCAATCTGGCGTACTGGAAATGTCTGTTATTCAAATGAAATAAAACAGTTATTCGGACTTTCTACTGAATCAGAGATGGTAGGTTTCATTTATATTGGCTATCCAAATATGAAGGAAATCCAGGGGAAAAGGAAGCACTTTTCCGAGGTAACTACGTGGTTTGACCGTGATGAAGGTTTTTCGTAATTCAATTTATACTATATTCTATATAACCTAAAACACGGTGAGAGGTTAATTTCACCGTGTTTTTTTCTTTTTTTAATAGATTAATTCCGTGAAATAGGATTTAATATGAAATGTAACCTGTATTGCAACACAGTTTTCTATACGTGATGGATGAAAAAACCAGTGTAAAAAAGTTGCAATTCTATTCAAAGTTTGTTTTAATTAATTGTTCCTTTTTATACTTTTGTATGAAAAGATAATATAAAGCAAGTAAACATCTCAATACGTTTATATCTTGCAAATATAAATATAGTAGGTGAATGATAAATGGAAACGAAACAATATCGAGTTTTACTGTATTACCATTATGTAACAATTGATAACCCTGAAGAATACACTGCACAACATTTAGAATTTTGTAAAAGCATTGGATTAAAAGGTAGAGTTTTAATTGCACATGAAGGAATTAATGGTACTGTATCTGGAACAGTTGAGCAAACAGATCAATATATGGCCCATATGAAAGAGGATCCGCGCTTTAAAGATATGGTATATAAAATAGATGAAGAAGATGATCATGCATTCAAAAAAATGCATGTACGTCATAGACCAGAACTCGTTACATTACGATTAGAGGATGATGTAAATCCCCTAGAGTTAACTGGTAAATATTATAGTCCAAAAGAATTCTATGAAGCGATGCAGCAGGAAGACACTGTTGTCATTGATGCAAGAAATGATTATGAATATGAGTTAGGACATTTCCGCAATGCGATTATGCCTGATATTAATACATTTAAAGAACTACCTGATTGGATACGTGAGAATCGTGAACAATTAGAAGGTAAAAAAATTCTTACGTATTGTACTGGTGGAGTTCGCTGTGAAAAATTCTCCGGGTGGTTACGTAAGGAAGGATTTGAAGATGTAGCACAATTACATGGTGGCATTGTAACTTACGGGAAAGATCCAGAGGTTCAAGGTGAGCTTTGGGATGGTCAATGCTATGTGTTTGACGAAAGAATCAAGGTCCCGGTTAATCGAGTAGCACCTGTAGTTGTAGGGAAAGATCATTTCACAAACGAACCTTGTGAACGCTATGTTAATTGTGCTAATCCCGAATGCAATAAACAAATTCTGTGTTCAGAAGAAAATGAACATAAATATTTACGTGCGTGTAGTGATGAATGTAGAGTTCATCCAAGAAACAGATATATTGTAGAACATGGTTTGACAGAAGAACAAGTAAAGGAAAGACTTGAAGTTTTGGTATAAGATTATTGATACTTTGCTCCACTTCGATCATTAGACACCTCTTGTTTTTATAATTGTATTTTACTTGAAAAGAGTCCTTATGGGCTCTTTTCCTTTTTCTTAAACTTGCACGTTATTAAGAATAATATTACTGCAACCTTGTCACAATCGAAAAAAGAGAATAATCATTTCGTAACATTATACTCATTTCTACGGTTTTTTAATGGAATGAGTAAGTTTCAGCTATTTAGATTCTAAGGATTGTAGGAGTTATGTTGTTATTCAATTAAGATACTTATTACATTAGTGGTATTTTTTCTATCCGGTGGATATTTTATTCTAAGAGAAAAAAATAAGGAAAGGAAACATGGGAGTAAATTGTTAACGTTTTAGAAAAGCACTTGTTGACATGAAATTTACTAGAGTCTTATAATAGTAAAATATGTAAGCGTTTTTACGAGCGGGTGGGAGGTGTTGTATATCAATGAAACAAAAGCCAAAATATTTTTATCGTATCTTTTTACCTTTTGTCTTAGTAGGAACCCTTGTAATGATACTATTTAATGGCTTTGCCTATTTCTTCACAAAGGATTCATTTGAAGAGAAGATCACTTTAGAAAAACAAGAAAATGTTGTGCAAACGATGAATACACTCGAACAAAAATTACAGGCGTTAGATTATACGTTTAATTCCTATGTTCATGATACTCCTTTTAAAAGCTATATTAGCCAGCCATTAACAGCGAAGAATTTTGATACATACCAAACAATTGATAAACAATTAAACTATATCTCTTCCTTTGGTCCGAGCCAAACGACAGTTGATTTAGTAAGTTTAAAGGGAAACTGGAAGATTAGTAAACATGGGTTACAACAATTAACTGAAACACAAAAAGAACAAATCACTTCTAAATACTTGTCCTTACCTCATTCATCTACATGGTTAAAAGCGGATGATTCGAATAGTGAGATTCAGCTAGTTAAACAAACTCCTTTTTATCAAACAAATAAAAATGGTGTTCTCATAATTAACATTCCACTGAAATCATTAACAAATCTTATTTATAAACAATCTGAATCAAGTCCAATCTTTATTTATAGTCAAGATGGAACATTGCTTTATCAAAGTAATTCGAGTGAGGAAAAGGCGATTAATGAAAAAACAATAGCGAGCTTAATTAACGGTAATCACAACCAGACAGGTGTACTGAATGTAGATACTAACGGAGAAAATAAATATAAAGTAGCTTACTCAAAGTCAGGATATAATGGCTGGATTTATCTCTCAAAAATAAAAGATTCAGAGTTTTCCCAGGCAATGAAGCCTACTATAATTGGTACGATTTTAATGAGTATCTTTATGTTAACGGTAACTGTCATTATTGCCTATGTAAGTTCGGAATATTTTTCTAAACCAATTAGAGATCTACAAAAATTCATTCCGAAAATCCAAAAGAACGGTTATAAGGATGAATTTGAATTAATTGGCAAGTCAATTCGAGAAGTGCTCGATAAAAATCAATCACTTGAACACGTTGTCACAAATCAACATGAACAATTAAAGACATTATTTATGTTAAATCTTTTTCACGGACGTATGAGCGAAACAGAAATTCAAGAAGAATTAAGGGATTTTGACTATCCTGATAAATGGAGTTACTTATATGTATTAGCAATTCAATTCGATAGTTTAGAAAATAGTGACTACACTAGGAAAGATAAGGATGTGCTTTTGTTTTCCATTAACCAGATTGTATCAGAAATTATTCGTGAAGATGAGCAACTTACTCCAACAGTTATTGATTCAAAAACGCAAGCAACGATTTTTATATGCGAGAATAAAGATTGCGATCATCATGTTTTAATCATAAATCAATACGCAGAAAAAATTCAGAGGACGGTTAAGGAAATTTTTAATTTATCGATTAGCATTGGGGTAAGTAGCCCTTTTGAAAAACTGACTGAGAGTAAACAAGCTCTTGCACAAGGTATTGAATCGTTAAAATTCCGTCTAAAGGTCGGAAAAGAATCGATCATTTTTTATGAAAGTGTTTCAACTATTTTTAATAATAATCAAATAAAAACGTACTTTCCTAAAATATTGGAGAATCAATTGTTTGATGCCATAAAGTTGGGGGAAAGCAAGAAAGCTAAGGAGTCATTGCATCAATTACTTGCTGATTTGTTTAAAAATAATACAAATCCACATGAGCTAGAAGTTAATATTATGCGGTTTTTAAATGACTTAATTAGTTTAATGCAGGTAATGGGGATGGATACATTAATTATCGAAGATCATAAAACATTGTACAATGCTATTTCGGAGATGAAGACGTCTGAAGAAATCGAGATGTTTGTAAAAAACAAAATCGTATATCCAATGATTGATGCCATTTCTGAACGAACAGACTCACAAAATAAATCAATATCTGAAAAAATCATACACATTATACAAAATGAATATGATACCGAAATATCTCTTGAAATCATTGCATCTCGCCTTCATTACAATAAAAATTATTTAAGTAGTATTTTTAAAAAGGAATTTAAACAATCATTTAGTGAATATCTCGCCCTTTATCGCTATGATATGGCAAAAATATGGCTAAAGGAAACAAATATGTCAGTGAGAGAAATATCCGAAAAGCTACAATATAAAAATTCACAGAACTTTATACGCTACTTCCGTAAAATTGAAGGTACGACTCCTGGGAAATACCGGGATCTACATCGTGATGAGTCATTCTCTGTCTAATAGAAAAAGGTTGAGTAGGATACCTGATTTGGTTTCCTACTCAACCTTTTTTATCTTTAAAACTCATAAGTAATTCGTATTAGTTTATGACTACGCTTTCACAGAGCCGACAAAAGCACCCTTTACAAAGTATTTCTGCAGGAATGGATATACAATTAGCATCGGTACTGTTGCAACAGCGATAACGGCCATTTTAATTGTCTGTGCAGGAGGGACGACATCAACTGAAGTAGCATCTGCCTGCATACCACTTGATACGATAACGATCTGGCGTAGTAATACTTGGATTGGCCATTTACCTGAATCATTAAGATAAAGAATAGCATTCATATACTCATTCCAGTACGAAACTGCGTAAAATAATGAAATTGTTGCAATAGAAGGAAGTGATAACGGAAGAATAATCTTAAAAAATATCAAGATATCATTGTATCCATCTACCTTTGCTGATTCTTCTAAGCTATCAGGAATGGCTTGGAAAAAGTTTCTCATAATAATTAAGTTAAATGCATTAATCGCAACAGGAAGAATTAACGCCCAGTAAGAATCAATTAAACCCATATTTCTTACCACTAAGTATGTCGGAATCATCCCGCCGCTAAAGAGCATTGTAAATACAATAACAAAGTTGATTGCTTTTCTACCATATAAATACCTTCTAGATAAGGAATAAGCCATGAACGCAGTTAAAATCATACTTACTAGTGTCCCAACACCTGTAATCCCAATTGAAACAGCAAAGCTTTTAAAGATAGTTGGTGTAGAAAAAATATATTCATATGCCTCTAATGTAAAGGTCGTTGGAAACAGAATAAATGTTTTTTCGACTACCTCTTGTGTTGTTGCGAATGAACTGGCAATGACGTTTACAAATGGGATGAAACAAGCTAAAGCAATGAGTAGTAAGATCGTATAGTTGAAGAAGTTAAAAATGCGATTACCTAATGATTTTTCATACATCTGAATGATCCCTCCATGTAATATTAATGTTTTATATTGGTACAGCCTTATGACATCAATATATCAATGAAAAACAAGGTACGTCTATAATCATTTCTACATGAACTATGATCTCAGCAATGTAGATCAAATTAAGGAGAAAGCGTTATCAATACAACAGGTTGCTAATGCAATAATCATGAATAGATAAAAGTAATCATTACATCAGGCTACGCAAAGTAAGCGTTTTCCATCAGTAGTTAAAGGGGATTCTTACAGAATGATTGTAGACGTAATGCTAGCACATATCTTACCTTTAAGAAGTACAAAACATTCGTGAAAGAAAAATTGAAGGAGGCATTCGTTGTGAGAGATTCCATTATTCCAATTAAAGATCAGCATGGAGTTCCGCCAGTTCTCGATAAGAAAACAATTAAACAACAGACTAGAAGGAAAAACATCGCAAGTATTGGCAGGAACAAATATTTATATTTAATGATATTACCAGGTCTCTTGTATTTTATTATTTTTAAGTATATTCCAATGGGAGGTCTAATCATTGCGTTTCAAGATTATCAACCTTTTTTAGGAATACTAGGGAGTCCATGGGCAGGGTTTAAACATTTTATCAGATTGTTTACAGAACCAACCTTTTTTATGTTATTAACAAACACACTATTTTTATTTGCGTTAAATCTTTTTATCTTTTTCCCAATTCCAATTATTCTTGCTTTGATGTTAAATGAAGTAAGGGTGAAAATGTTTAAAAGTACTGTACAAACAGTCATCTACATTCCACATTTCATGTCATGGGTAATCATTGTATCGATTTCTTATGTTTTCTTAACAGTAGATGGCGGTGTAATTAATGAGTTGATTGCAAAAGCTGGGGGAGAAAAGATCAATTTTCTAACAGATGGTGCCTGGACTCGTGGAATTTATATTCTTCAAATTATATGGAAGGAAATGGGTTGGTCAACAATCATATATTTAGCAGCAGTCACAGCAGTAGATCCACAATTATATGAAGCTGCAAAAATGGATGGTGCTAATCGCCTACGTCAAATCTGGCATGTGACATTACCAGCAATCCGTCCAGTAATCATTATCCTGTTAATCTTAAAAATTGGTCAAACCTTAGACTTAGGTTTTGAACATGTTTATCTTCTATTAAATTCTTTGAATCGTGAAGCAGTAGAAATTTTTGATACGTATGTGTATACAGCAGGGCTTAAAAATGGACAATTGAGTTATAGTACTGCAGTAGGATTATTTAAAGGTTTGGTTGGATTAGTCCTAGTTATAGGTGCGAATAAGTTAGCGAAGAAGTTTGGTGAGGATGGCTTGTATTAATGGCTAAATTGTTAGCGTTATCAAAAGTGGTGAGAGGAGGCTGACTGAAATGGGGAAAATGGCTGAACGTTTGAATGATATGTGTATACGAATTTTACAGCTTGTTTATATCAATCTGTTATGGGTTGTTTTCACTCTGTTAGGCTTGGTTTTAGTAGGAATAGGTCCTGCTACGTTAGCCATGTTTACTGTGCTGAGGCAATGGATTAGAGGTAATACAGATATTCCGATCTTTCCAACATTCTGGGATACGTATCGTAAAGGTTTTAAAGAAGGAGCAGTTATCGGTGTTTTTTATATAATAGTTGGCTGGATTCTATATATTGATCTTTTATACGTTCAGTCTTTCTTCTTACGGGCTTTACTTTTTGTCGTAAGTTTTGCTTATATTGTTTCACTTTGTTATATTTTCCCGATCATTGCTCATTATGATTGGAAGAGCATTGTGCTCAAAGTGAAGTGCTCTGTTGTATTTGGAATTTCCTATTTACAATACACATTGCTGTTATTGATTGTATTAGCTTTAGTTTATTTTATTCTCTTCATGTACCCAGGAGTGTTAACGTTCTTTGGTATAAGTATTGGGTGCTACATTATTATGTGGCTAACCAATCAAGTGTTTACGAGAATTGAATTGCAGGCAGGAGTTCAAGAAGGGAAGAGTAGGTTAGAGTCCAAATAAGGAGGTGATAAATTAACAATTGCTTCAATTTCATATTAAAGTAGATTACTAATATAAACTAATAAAAGGGGATGGAATAGGTATGAAAAAGAAATTTGCAAAAGTATTAGCAGTTAATGTGTTAGTTGCCTCACAACTTCTACTTGCAGCATGTTCTAGTGATAGCGAAAAAGCAAGTGGAGAAACTACAAAATTCGATCCGGAATCACATGTGGATGTGAATTGGACAGCAATCTTACATACTGCGTCACCACCTACAGATGTTGTCCTTAAAAAGATTGAGGAAGCAACAAACTCTACCATCAATTTTAATTGGGTTCCAGATGCTTCGAAGGATGAAAGAATCACAGCAGCACTTGCTTCAGGCGAATTGTCAGACATTGTTTCACTGACGATGCTTACGAATTCCTCTGTTAGACAATCTTTAAAATCGGGGATGTTTTGGGATGTAAGTGAGTACTTAGATGATTACGATAATTTAAAGTTAATCTCTGAAGATATCCGTACAGCTGCGTCAATTGATGGCAAATTATACGGAGTTCCATTTCAAAAGGACTTGGCTAGATCAGGTCTTATCCTTCGCAAGGAGATTTTAGGATTAAAGACTAGATCAACAACATCTTGAATTGTATGAGGTTGCCAAAGCATTTACGCAAGATGATCCAGATGGCAATGGAAAAGATGATACAACAGGATTTGGCGACAGAAGTGAATTACGATACGGCAGCTTTAAAACATTAAGTTCATATTTTGGCACTCCAAACGGATGGGCTGTAGATAATTTAGGAAAGTTTATTCCTGAATTTGAAACACAAGCATACAAGGATACAATGAATTATTCTAGAAAATTATTCGAAAATGGCTATATAGCGAAAGATTTTGCTGTTACTGCTAAAACAGACCAACAACAAAAGTTTGCTCAAGGGAAAACTGGTATCTATACAGGGATGGTCGATATTAAAAACTTAAAAGTTATGGCTGAGGGCATCCAGGATGAAATGGAACTCATTCCAGTTAACAAAATCGCTGGTCCTGATGGTGAACACCATATTTGGTCAGAAAATAGTGGTGTAGGTGGATTAATGGCATTCCCTAAATCTGAAGTGAAAAATGAGGAAGAATTAAAACGTCTCCTTCAATTTATTAATGACCTAATTGATAAAGAAGTGTTCATGCTTATGACAGGTGGAATTGAAGGTACACATTATGAATTAGATGAAAATGGAGCATTTACTGTATTAGACAATGCATTATGGCAGAAGGATACACAACCATTTTCAAGTTCAAGACCAAGTGAAATTACACATAATTTAATTGATGCAGATCCTTCCAAACAATTAGCAAATGAATTAATAAAAGAGAATGCAGAATTTGCTGTACTCAATCCAACTGTCCCGCTTGACTCTGCAACCGCAAACGAAAGGGGAACAGAGTTAGAAAAGATTATTATTGATGCGACATTCAAATATATTATGGGAGAAATTGATGAAAAAGCCTTCGATGCAGAAGTTGAAAAGTGGAGAAAATCTGGTGGAGATGATATGGCAAAAGAATATGAAGAAGCTTACAAGAAGTCTCAGAAATAAGTAAGTAATAGATTAATAGGAAGTCCTTTCTTTTTACATCTTATCTCCTAAGAATTAAGAAGGAAGGGCTTTTTCTTAAAGTAAAGATTTATTAAACCAAAAGGAGCTTATTCATGGAAATTAGTTCTTACATTAAAAACCCAATCCTAACCGGATTTAACCCAGACCCTTGTATAGTACGTGCGAACGATGATTACTATATCGTTACCTCAACCTTTGAATGGTATCCAGGAGTCCCGGTCTATCATTCAAAGGATTTACAAAATTGGCAATATATAACGAATATCTTAACAGATCATACTAACTTTGCAGGAAACCCAGATTCTTGTAGTGTTTGGGCGCCTGCTATCAGTTACTATGAAGGAATTTTTTATCTCGTATATACAGATGTGAAAAGAAGTAAATATCCATTTAAAGACGCACATAATTACCTCATAACAGCAACTGATATTATGGGGCCATGGTCGGAACCAACCTTCTTAAACAGTGGGAATTTTGATCCATCACTATTTCATGATGAAGATGGACGAAAATGGTTTTTAAATGTTCATTGGGATTATCGAATAGAAGGGAGAAATAAATCTTCAGGTATTGTTATGCAGGAATACTCCACAGATAAGAAACGGCTAATTGGACCAATCTATAAAATTTTTGATGGAACAGAGCTAAGAAAAACAGAAGCCCCTCATATTTATAAACAAAATGGCTACTATTACTTGATAACAGCAGAGGGGGGAACAGGTAAAACCCATGCAGTCACTGTCGCAAGAGCAAAAGACATAACAGGACCATATGAAGTAGATCCACAAAATCCGATGTTAACTTCAGCACATGACGAAAACTTGACCTTACAAAAGGCCGGTCATGGCAGTCTTGTTTGTACCCAATCAGATGAGTGGTTTATGGCTCACCTATGCAGTCGTCCTGTGAATGGAAAGTATTCGATCCTTGGCCGTGAAACCGCTCTTCAGCGTGTTGAATGGACAGCGGATGGCTGGCTTCGACTAGAATGTGGAGGTCACGAAGCACAAGTGGAAGTGAAAGCTCCAAAGCTGCCTCTACATCCGTTCCAGTCAGATGAAAATGAACATGATGATTTTAACTGTGAAACGCTACATAAAACATGGAATACACTTCGCATTGCACCAAACGAATCGTGGTGTTCATTATCAGAACGTAAGGGGCACTTACGTATCAAGGGTGGAGAATCTTTGCATTCTTTGCACGATCAACACTTAATAGCAAGAAGACAACAGCACTTTGAATGTGATGTAGAGACAACAATTGAATTTGAGCCCGAAACCTTTTTACAAATGGCAGGTCTAGTTCTTTATTACAACACAGATAATTACGTATACTTCTATATTTCACACGATGAAGAAAAGGGAAAATGTCTCAATATCATGAGAAGTGTATGGGGTGAGTATGAGCATGTGAATATGTGTATTTCAATTAGTGGAACAGAAGTATGTAAGTTAAAGGCAAAAATTAAGGATGAAACAGTACAGTTCTCATACGCCTGTGATAATGATGATTGGGCAGAAATCGAAACGCCAATTAGTATAGCCCACCTTTCCGATGAAGGAAACGGGTTCACAGGAAACTTTGTTGGGATATGTGTTCAAGATCTGCAAGGTACGAAAAAACACGCTGACTTTGATTGTTTTACTTACACTGCAAAATAAACGCGAGAAAGGGTGATAGAATATGGAAACAAAAACGCTTAATTGGTCGCAAAGAATGATTGATTCAGTCATGGTTAGAAAACCACTATTATCGGAAGGAATTCAAAATGATAAGTGGTCTTATGATTATGGTGTTGTGTTAAAAGGAACTGAGCTTGTTTGGAGAGCAACAGGTGATCACAGGTATTTTAATTACATGAAGAAAAATATGGATGCTTTCGTTGATGACGAAGGGAACATTCGTGAATACGACATTAATCTATTTAATATTGACCATATAAACAATGGGAAAGTCCTGCTTACTTTATATAAAGAAACAGGAGAAATGAAATATAAAAAGGCAATCGATCTTTTAAGAAATCAATTACGTTCACATCCACGCACATCTGAAGGTGTATTCTGGCATAAAAAAGTATATCCTTCTCAAATCTGGCTTGATGGATTATTTATGGGTGCACCTTTCTATGCTGAATATGTGAAAGAGTTTGGAAAAGAAGAAGAATTTGATGACATTACCAAACAATTTATATTATGTGCAAAAAACACAAAAGATCACGAAACTGGGCTTCTTTATCATGCTTTTGATGAGAAGAAAGTACAACCATGGTGTAATCCAGAAACAGGACATTCCAAGAATTTCTGGGGAAGATCGATGGGATGGTTTGTTATGGGATTAGTGGATACTCTTGGATTCCTTCCAGAATCGCATAAAGACCGCGATACATTAGTAACTTTACTTGTAGAAGTTTTACAAGCATTAAAAGATGTTCAAGATGAGGAAACTGGGGTTTGGAATCAGGTCTTAGACAAAGGTGACAGAAAAGGGAATTACCTTGAAGCCTCTGCCTCTTGTATGATTTTATACGCAATTGCCAAAGGAGTAAAACAAGGTTTCTTAAGCAAAGAGTGGGGCAAAGAGGCAGAGAGAGTATACAAGGGAATCATCACTGAATTTGTAAGCGTTACAAATGAAGGATTAGTAAACCTGAATAAAACATGTCAAGTTGCCGGGCTAGGCGGTCCCGATAAGAGGGATGGCACGTTTGAATATTATATTAGTGAGCCGATCATCACAAATGATTTAAAAGGGATTGGAGCCTTTATTCTAGCAACAGCTGAAATGGAAAACGACTAAAATTAGAAAGGGTGAATCATATGGTATCTACAATCACTTCTAGTATGTATGATATTAAGCAATTCGGAGCAATCGGTAATGGAGAAACAGTAAATACAAAAGCTATTGCCCAGGCAATTGAAGCATGTGTCCAAGCGGGTGGAGGTACAGTTTATGTTCCAGCAGGTCGCTTCCTTACTGGTGCAATTATATTAAAAAGTAATGTGAATTTATATTTAGAAGCAGGGGCAACTCTATTATTCAGTAACAATATTAGTGAATACCCTGTCGTTCATTCTCGCTGGGAAGGTGTTACAAGAGACGTATATGCTTCCTGTATTTATGCAGAAAATAGTGAAAATATCTCCGTAACAGGCTATGGTACATTAGATGGAAATGGTCAATTTTGGTGGGATCTTTTCCGAAAGCAGGAAAACAAATATCCAAGACCTAAGCTAGTAAGCTTTGACACTTGTAAACATGTAGGAATAGCTGGAGTAAAAATGGTTAATTCACCAAGCTGGACGGTAAACCCAATCTGTTGTGAGGATGTAAGCATTCATAATATCTCAATTTTAAATCCAAGTCATTCTCCAAATACAGATGGGATTGACCCAGAATCATGTCGAAATGTTCGTATTTCAGATTGTCATATAGATGTTGGTGATGATTGTATCGCCATTAAAGCAGGAACAGAGGACACGTCAAAACGTATTCCTTGTGAAAATATTACAATTACAAATTGTACAATGATCCATGGACACGGCGGTGTCGTTTTAGGCAGTGAAATGAGCGGAGATATTCGCAATGTAACGGTAAGTAACTGTGTGTTTGAAGGGACAGATCGTGGGATCCGCTTAAAATCGCGACGTGGACGAGGTGGAGTAGTCGAAGATATTCGCGTAAGCAATATCGTTATGAAGGGAGTTATTTGTCCATTTATTGCTAACTTATATTACTTTTGTGGTCCACGCGGAAAAGATAAATATGTATGGGATAAAGCTCCTTATCCAATAACAGAGGAAACACCTATCTTCAGAAGAATTCATTTTGCAAATATTACTGCAAGGGAAGTAAGTGCAGCAGCTGGATTCTTATATGGTCTAGCAGAGATGTATGTGGAGGATGTTACGTTTGATAATGTGACAGTAGCTATGGCTGATGATGCAGAACCAGGTATGCCAGCAATGATGTCTGAGCTAGAACCAATGAAACAACGAGGTTTCTATTGCGGCAACGTTACAGGCGTTAGTTTTAACCGAGTCACGGTAAGTAACCATGAAGGTCCTGCATTTTACATAGAGAATGGAAAGGATATTGAGATAAGTGATTGTAAATCAAAAAATCCTAGATCAGAGGATGCAATGGTTGTATTAAATAATGTAACAATATCAGAGTGACTTACAAATCACTGATCAAAATGTGCTTTGAAATGGAGAATACAAGATGATATCAAAAGGATCACAACGTAAAAAACTTTTCTCGTTACTGGGTGACTTACCCGAAAAAACCGACACTGTATCTGTAAAAAAAATAAGAGACTTAGATAAAGGAACATTTTTACTTGAAGTATTACTATTGGATCTAAATGGAATTGATTTAGTACCAGCATATTTTGCTCGTCCTAAAAAGAGTAATGAGAAGATGCCAGTTGTGTTGTTTAATCATTCACACGGTGGAAATTATCAATTAGGTAAAACAGAACTTATCCAAAGTAGTGATTATCTTCAAGAACCATCTTTTGCAGAAGAACTAACAGGTATGGGGTATGGTGTCCTATGTATTGATATGTGGGGATTTGGTGAGCGTAGAGGAAAGGCAGAAAGTGAAATTTTCAAAGAAATGCTTTGGAAAGGTCAAGTCATGTGGGGAATGATGATCTACGACAACATGCGTGCAGTTGATTACTTAATGACAAGAGACGATGTTGATTCTTCCAGAATAGCAACATTAGGAATGTCAATGGGAGGATTAATGGCATGGTGGCTATCTGCACTAGATGTGCGTATAAAGGTATGCGTTGATATTGCTGCTCAAGTTGATGCAGAAACATTGGTGAAAAATCGAGGGCTTGATCACCATGGGTTTTACTCATATGTTCCAAGTCTATTAAAATATTTTCGTACATCAGAAATTCAAGAGTTAATTGCCCCACGACCACATTTAAGTGTTGTTGGGAATGATGATAGACTTACACCATTTGCAGGATTAGCCATTATTGATGAAGCGTTGAGTCAAAAGTATAAACAAGAAGGAAAGTCAGAGAATTGGAAAATGGTCCGTTATCAATGTGGTCATATCGAAACGGCAGGAATGCGAGCAGAAATTTGTTCGTTTCTTCAAAAAAATGTTTAGGGTGATGTAGAAATGATCGTTGCGCAAGATGGAAGTGGACAGTTCACAACTATTCAAGAGGCAATTAACACAATACCTGATAATAATAACGAAAAAGTAATCATCCAGATAAAAGAAGGCATTTATAAAGAAAAATTAGAAATCAATAAACCTCTCATTTCTTTAGTAGGAACAGATAAAGCAAAAGTCAAAATTACATTTGGTGATTATGCGAAAAAACCGTTTTCAAATGGGGGGGAAATGGGTACTTTTTCTTCTTATAGCATTCTATTAACAGGAGATCAGTTTCTTGCAAAAAACATCACCTTTGAAAATCACGCGGGCTGTGGAACAGTAGTAGGTCAAGCCGTTGCTGTCTATGTCGATGGGGATAAGATGGAATTTGATCATTGTTCGTTCTTAGGTAGCCAGGATACATTATTTACAGGCCCACTTCCACCAAAGCCAATTGAAGGTAATCGTTTTGGTGGACCTAGAGATGGTCTAGAAAGAAGAGTGGGGAGAAGTTATTTTAGGAACTGCTACATAGAAGGTGATGTTGATTTTATCTTCGGTTCTGCAACTGCTGTTTTCGATCACTGTGAGATTTTCAGCTTAGATAAATCCAGTGACATTAATGGCTATATTACTGCAGCCTCTACTCCAATTGATGAAAAATTCGGCTATGTCTTTATTGATTGCCGGTTAACTAGCAATGCTGCAGCTAATACTGTCTATTTAGGAAGACCGTGGAGAGATTATGCAAAAACAGCATTCATAAATTGCTGGATGGGTGAGCACATCAAAGAAGAAGGCTGGCATAATTGGGAGAAACAGCATGCTGAGAATACAACCTGCTATGCAGAATATAACAGCCGGGGTCCAGGTGGAAGCATGGAAAAACGAGTAAAATGGGCAAAGGTGCTAACTGAGGAAGAAGTAAAACAATATGCAATTGAAAATGTTTTAGGTAAAGAAAAGGATTGGCCTTCTTTAGTAGAAGAAGAAAAACAATTTCGTATTTATTTAGCTGGAGATTCAACAGTGGAAGACGTTTCACCAGAGCAAGGAATAAAGCAAGGCTGGGGTCAGCAAATACCTCAATTTTTTACAGATGAAGTCTTTATCATAAATGAAGCAATGGGTGGACGCAGTACAAAAAGCTTTATAGATGAAGGACGATTACAAAAAATACTAGACAAAATCAATGAAGACGAATTCTTATTCATTCAATTTGGTCATAATGATCAAAAAGTAGAAGATAAAACAAGAGGAACAGAACCTTACACTAGCTATCAAGAATATTTGGCACACTATATTAATGGAGCTCGTGAAAAAGGTGCTATCCCAATTTTAATAACTCCAGTAAATCGGAGAAGCTTTGATGAACAAGGAAATCTAATCGATACTCTAGGTGACTATCCAGATGCGATGAGACAGGTAGCTGCTGACTTAAAGGTACCATTAATAGATTTATGGAAAAAGTCAAAGGACTTTTATGAAGGATTAGGGATAGAAGAAACGAAGGCACTATTTGCTTGGTATGAACAAGAAAACCAGGATACACCTCCTGATGATACTCATTTTAGTCAGTATGGAGCGAAGAAAATTGCTGAGTTGGTTGTTGAGGGAATCAAGGAATTAGGGATAGATTTTGCTAATTGTATCATTAATAAAAAAGAGGTTAGTAGGCTATAGAATTATATTTTAAATAAGATAAGGATGGATGAGTGCAGCCGAAGGGTCTGCACTTTTTAAGTGCGATAAAACCCTAGCAAAGGATTCTTGAGAAGCATAGAAGATAGATGTAAAGTAGGTTTTTTGTCGGAATTTCACGATGGAAAACGTTGGTTTTGATATTGAAATTATGTAAGTATCTGTTAATATAAATTTATAGACTTAATAAAGTCATTGGAAAAAGTAAGTAACATCACCTCATGATCTCTCGCTCAATTATTCTTTCTCTATTTCCCTGAAATTATATATGTCTCTCAAATCCTAACCAAAAAACGAAGTTTAAATCCAGTCAAGAAGATCTTATAGCAGAAATAAATTTATAAAAGTAAATTGTAACCGCTATCATAAGGTAGCGAATTAGAAAACCTCTCATAACAGTATAGCTTTCATTTTTAATAGGTCTAATAATAATTAATATCGAATCTCTTATCTTTTACTTCCTTGATTTATCATCTAACCAACAACGAATCCTACAATCCAAACTATGATTTTTAATTAAAACATTATAAAAGGGTTTTCCTTGTTTGAAAATGCATTTAGAAACGAGTTATTATCGTGAATAGAATTCCCCTTAATAAGAGTAGCTAAATACTTAATAAAACCATTGGAAAAACTAAGAATATTACACTAAGGGGTGCAACTAAGTTAATGAAAAGAACTGGGGACTTAAAGTTAATCCAAGAATTAAACCGCTCAATCATATTAGATACGATTAGGCTGCAAGGACCAATTTCAAGATCCGATATTGCGAAGTTAAATAAATTGAGCCCAACAACAGTAACATCAGCTGTATCTGAATTAATTCAAGAAGGCTTGGTTTATGAAGATGGAATTGGTCATTCTAGTGGGGGAAGAAAACCAATCCTTGTCAGGTTTTCACCCGATTCTAAATTTTTAATAGCTATTTCTATCCGTAATTCCTTCATCACAATTGCCGAAATGAACCTAGAGGCCAAAGTGAAACGAAAGGAAATTCACTCAACAAATGTTTATTCAGGTGATGATGTAATTAATTATTTACTAGATTTGATTGAAACGTTCCTTAATAGCTCAATAAATAAGGATCTTTGCATTGGTATTTCTGTGATTACCCAGGGGATCGTAAATTCTTCTAAGGGTGTTATCCGATATAACGCAGAACTTAAGCTGAAAAATGTTCCATTAAAAGATTTATTAGAGCAAAGGTTTAATAAGAAGTCGTATCTTGATAATGATACAAACGCTTATCTTCTCGCAGAAAAAAACTTTGGTTTATATAACTTGAATCAAAACATGATATATATCACCCAAGGTGATGGAGTTGGCGCAGGTTTATTAGTAAATGGATCGATTTATAGGGGACATAGCGGAGGTGCAGGGGAATTTGGCCATACAAGTATTGACCGTGGAGGATTCCGCTGTGAATGTGGAAATATTGGCTGCCTTGAAACCTATGTTAGTTGGCCAGCAATCTTTTCAAGGATTCTTTCTTCACTTTCTACCGGTAAGTCTTCAGGGATGTTAGAGAAAGTAAATGGAAAAATGACTGAGATTACACCTGCTATCTTCAGTGAAGCACTTCAAGAACATGATGAGTTAGCCATGAAACTAGCTGAAGAGACAGTATCTTATTTATCTGCAAGTATTGTTAACTTGGTGCATTTATTTAATCCAGAAGTAATCATTATAGGAGGTGAGGTCGTAGCAAATAATCCAATTTATTTAGCAAAATTAAGAACATCTGTATTAGAAAATGTAATGGAGGCTTTGTCAGAGGATTTGGAGATTCATGCTCCTTCATTAGGAGATGAACTAGAAATGATAGGAGCCGCCTCTGTATTATTGCAGGATAAATTTCACTTTTCTCTTAATCAAGTATATTAGGTTAACAGACTTAGCTCTTTTAAAGAATGAGAGGATGGTTACGATGTTAAAAGGAATAAATCAATGGTGCTACCCTGAAGGGACATCTTTGGAGGAAGTGTTTGAGTATAGTAAAGAAGCAGGTTTTGATGCAATCGAATTGAATCTATATGATTCTGGCGGAATTGGTTTAACGATGGACACAACACCTGGTGAAGCAGATGCAATTGTAAAGCTTGCCCTGTCTTATGGGTTACAACTAAGAAGCTTATCTACGGGATTATTATGGCAAAACCAATTATCTTCCGCTAACGAGAATGTAAGAGAACAGGGCAGAAAAATCATCCTGAAGCAAATTGAATTGGCAAGTGTAATGGGGATCGATACGGTACTGGTTGTTCCTGGTTCTGTCACACAAGATGTATCCTATGATGATTGTTATAAAAGAAGCCAAGAAGAACTAAAAAAAGTTCTCGATGAAGCAGAAAAGCGTCAAGTGGCAATTGGAATCGAAAATGTCTGGAATAAATTTTTATTGTCACCCCTCGAAATGGCGCGATATATAGATGAACTAAATTCAGAATATGCAAAAGCTTATTTTGATGTTGGAAATGTCCTACAGTTTGGATATCCAGAACAATGGATTCGAATCCTTGGGAAACGAATAAGCAAAGTTCATGTGAAAGATTTTAGCACAAAGGTAGGGAATATTACTGGTTTTGTCCCCCTATTAGCTGGTGATGTTAATTGGTCTGCAGTAGTGGAAGCGTTGGAAGAGATCGGTTATGACGATGTCATTACTGCTGAGCTCAGTCCATATGCAATCGGACCAAAACAACTACCAATTGATACAGCTCGGCATATGGAAGTCATACTAGCAAGTCAATCTAAAGTGAAAAACTAAAGGGAGATGAAATGATGAGTAAAGTAAAAGTAGGGTTCGTAGGTGTAGGAGGTATTGCTGGAGTTCATTTGGAAAATGTTTCAAAAAATAGTCATGCCGAAATTGTTGCTGTATGTGACATAGCTGAGGAAAGCGCAAAGAAAAAGGGATTGCAATACAATGCTTCTGCTTATACAGATATGGATGAAATGCTAGAAAAGGAAACATTAGATGCTGTATTTGTCTGTGTTCCACCATTTGCACACGGCGATATCGAAGAAAAAATCGTTAAGCGAGGAATTCATCTCCTAGTTGAAAAACCCTTAGGCCTCGATATAGAAACTGTACAAAAGAAAGCAAAAATTATTAAAGACTCTGGTGTTATTTGTGGAGTAGGCTACTGCTTGCGCTATTTAGATACAGTTGCTAAGGCGAAAGAGTATTTAAAGGATAAGTCAATCGCGATGGTAAGAGGACATTATATAACATCATTTGTTCCAACTCCTTGGTACCGCGAGATGAATAAGTCAGGCGGACAACTTGTTGAACAATCAACACATACATTAGATTTAATGCGCTATTTAGCTGGAGAAATTGACAATGTATATGCGAATATGAGCTTGCAAGTTCTATCGGACATACCAAATATGGATATTCCTGATGTCACTTCCGTAAATGTTACATTTGAATCTGGTGCAGTGGGCCATCTTGATTCTTCAATGATACAGTTTGACCATCGATCAGGTGTTGAGATTTTAGGTAAGGATTTTCGCATACTTATTGATGGAGCAGACTTATCAATTGTTGAAAAGGATTCTACGATTACCTATAAATCAAAAGTGGATTTTTATCAAGAACAAGATCGTGTGTTTATTGAGGCAGTAATGAAAGGAGATCCTGGCCTTCTCTTATCTAATTATGAAGATGGGGTAAAAACTCTTGCTGTCACGTTGGCATCAAACAAATCGAGTGAAATGGGATTGCCTATTAAGCTGTCCTCATTAACTGAAGATAAAATCACTTTGTAAAATAATCATAGAGTGCTAGCTGAATGAAGAGAGAGGTGTAAAGAAAAATGAAAATCGGTGTAGTTGGTACAGGTACAATGGGAAAACTCCATCTAGACGCATGGTTTAATATGAAAGCGGTTACTATTTCCGGTATCTTGGGGCGAGATAAGAGTTTAGTTGATCAATTAGCAGAAAAGTATAGAAGTAACACATATACGGAATATGAAGAACTACTGAATACAGATATTGATGTCATCGATATTTGTTTACCAACCTATTTGCATAAGGAGTTTGTAACAAAGGCTGCTCAACATGGCAAGCATATTATTTGTGAGAAGCCTTTGGCATTAAACCTAGATGAATGTAGAGCAATTCTTGAAATCTGTCATACGTATGGTGTTCAACTATTTGTAGGCCACACACTTCGTTTTTTACCAGAATATAAACATGCACATGATCAGGTGAAGAGTGGTGTAATCGGTGAACCTGGTGTTGTTCGATTATCAAGAGGTGGTCCATATCCACTAGGAAGAGATTCTTGGTATCAGGATGAAGTGAAAAGTGGAGGGGTTATTTTAGACCTTGGGATCCACGAATTTGATTGGGTACGCTGGACATTTGGTGAAGTAGAAAGGGTAATGGCTAAACAGGTAAAAAGGAAGGGCGAAAATGGAAATTCAATTGAGTATGCGTTAGTAACATTACGGATGCTAAGCGGAACAATTGTCCATATTGAATTGTCTTGGGCAAAGGAAACATTTGAGTCTGCTTTTGAAATTGCAGGAAATAAAGGGATGCTTACACATAGCGATCGGGAAAGTTATCCTATAAAACTGAAAATAAAGAACGAAGAAGAACAGAATAGCGGTGGAGTTGCTTTACCAAAAAATATAGGAACGAATTCACCGCTACAATTACAACTGGAACACTTTACGAAATGTCTAGAAAATGATGAAAAACCGATCATTTCTGCTGAAGATGCGATGAAAGCAGTAGAGATTGCGGTAGCAGCGATTGAATCAGTTAACAGTGGGCAGCCCGTTTCTTTGCTAACAAAGAAGGAGGTGTTTTAAATGAAGATCGGAATGATTAGCTTTGCCCATATGCATGCATTTAGCTATGCAAAGCATCTACTAGCTGACCCTGAAGTTGAAATAACTGCCATATGGGATGAGGATGAAGAGCGAGGATTAAAAATGGCGAAAACATTCAACTGTCAATATGTAGAGAATTTGGATAGATTACTAGAATTAGATCTTCAGGCAGTTGTTGTGTGTTCAGAAAATAAAAAGCATAAAGAACATGTGATTGCTGCAGCCCGTGCAGGAAAACATATTCTATGTGAAAAACCGATCGCAACAGAAGTAGAAGATGCGAAGGAAATGATTAATGTTTGCGAAGAGTTTGGTGTTATTTTACAGGTTGCATATCCAGTAAGATTTGCGCCAACGATTCAAAGAGTACGAGAGTTAATCTGCTCTGGGGCAATTGGGGAAGTTGTTGCCATTAATGGTACGAATCATGGACAAATGCCTGGTGGCTGGTTCATCGAAAAAGAGTTATCAGGCGGTGGTGCCGCAACAGATCATATTGTTCATGTCATGGATCTCATTCGTTGGATACTTAATGATGAAGTAAAAAATGTTTATGCAGAGCTTGATACGAGATTCTATTCGATTGATGTAGAGGATTGTGGAATTGTCACATTAGAACTTGAATCAGGTGTCATTGTATCAATAGATCCAAGCTGGTCACGGCCTAAAACATTTCCAACTTGGGGTGACGTCCTCTTAGAGTTTGTAGGTACGAAAGGTACTTTATCAGTAGATGCATTTAAACAGCATTCGACCTACTACAATGATTCAGAAGGAAAAGTCCAGCACTTATCATGGGCTGATGACATGGATAAGGGGCTCATAGATGACTTTCTTCAATGTATAAGGAAAAAAGGGAGCCCATCTATTACTGGAGAGGACGGATTAAGAACATTAGAAGTTGTGAAGGCAGCCTATGAATCTGACGAACTAAAAAAAGTGATTTCATTAAATAGAATATAAATTGCTCCTTTTAATTTGAATTACAATACTTAGCTGTGGTTAAGGCAAAACTACAGCTAAGTATTATTCACATCATAAATATGTTTTTTATTTTTTTAAAGGAGTGAGGTTATGTCGACTGAACTAAATACTTCGGTAGGGACTCCTACGCATACAGTTGTTAGGCGAAAGAAACTTTTTACTCGCCGTGATCTAACAGGATATTTATTTTCAGCTCCCTTACTAATAGGAATTGTTGTATTTTCAATTTATCCAATGATTGGTGCTTTAATCCTAAGTTTTAAAAAATCCTCACAATCCTTTATTGGAGAATGGGCAGGGTTAAGCAATTATCAATATGTTTTAACAGACTCCTTGTTTTGGCAATCCATCTATAACACTTTTTATATGGGGATTTTATCTGTAATCTTAGGTGTTTCCTTATCATTTATTTTAGCAAGTTTAATCCACAATATCAGTTGGTTAAAGTGGAGGAATTTCTTTAAAGGAGTTTACTTTTTACCGAATGTCGTTTCTTTGGTAGCTACAAGCATTCTTTTCTCTTTTCTATTTAATCCAGGAAGTGAAGGATTATTAAACTATGTTTTTGGTATAGTCGGAATTGAGCCAATTGGTTGGTTTACCGATCCAAAATACGCAAGGTTCAGTATCGTTATTATGACACTTTGGGGAATGCTCGGTTATAACACTATTATATTTATCGCTGCTTTAACAAGTGTCCCAAAGGATTTATATGAAGCTGCTGAAGTCGATGGCGCTAACTGGTTGAAAAAATGGTTTTATATAACCGTTCCTTATTTAAAGCCAATTATTATTTTTATGGTGATAATCGGGACAATCAATGCCATGAAACGCTTTACAGATGTTTGGTTAATAGGAGGAACCGCAGGAAACCCTGCAGGCTCATTAATGACAGCTGTTCTATATATCTATCGAAATGGATTTCTATCATCACAGATGGGAATAGCCACTGCCGCTTCCTATATATTATTTTTCTTTATTCTTGTTCTAACGATTGTTTTACAGTTTACGAATAGAAAAAGTAATTTTGATTAAGGGGGGATATGATGAAGGCGATGTCTACGAAAGGTAATGTGCCTATGAATAAACGGTCTTTAAATCGTTCAAAAGTGATATCAGATTGGATATTAACTTCTGTTTTACTTATAGGTTCGTTGGTTATGATTATTCCTTTCATTTGGATGGTTTTCACAAGCTTTGATTGGGCAGCTAGGCTTAAAATCCCATTTCCACCAAGATTTTGGCCGGAAGAGTTTTCTATTAGAACGTATCAAATGGCTTTTACAAATATACCGATGCTTAAATATATGATAAACTCTCTAATCGTCTCAGTAGGAGTAATACTGTTCAGTCTTACGTCAGCTTTATTATCAGGTTACGCGATTTCAAAGTTGAAATTTAAAGGAGCTAATATTGTCCTTTTATTAGCACTAAGTACAATGATGATCCCCTTTGAAATGACAATGATTCCACAATATCTCATGTTTGCCGAATTTAAGCTTTTAGACACGTATTGGGCTTTCTTTTTACCAGCTTTGAATTATGCATTTGGAACTTTTTTAGCAAAATCATTTATTGATCAACTACCAGGAAGTTTACGAGAAGCGGCAATCATTGATGGGGCAAGCGAATTCACCGTATTTATAAAGATATATTTACCTCTATGCATACCAATACTAGCCACAATGATTATCTTACAGTTTTTAGCTGTTTGGAATGATTTGCTTTGGCCGTTATTAGCCTTGAAAACACCTGATAAATACACAATTCAATTGGGATTAGCGATGTTTTCTTACAACAAAGATTTACCTTTACCTTCAGTAATAATGGCTGCAACTACAGTAAGTCTTATCCCAGTTATTGTTCTATACCTATTCCTGCAACGTTTTATAGTTGAAAGCATAGCTTTGTCGGGAATAAAACAATAATCTGCTATTAATTTAAGGAGGTGAAGATTGAATTGCAATTGACATGATCATCTTAGAATAAACAAGACTATTATTTTATCAATCCATTCTTGGGGGAATGTACGATGATCAAAAAAATTTATCTTGTTTTTATAGCCTTAATTATGTTAATCACAGCTGCTTGTTCTTCTACAGCTAGTAATGAGGATGAAATAAGTGATGTGGAAGTTGTTTCCGAAGTTGAAGGTACAGTTCGTGTTTCTCTCGCAGGTTGGCAGTTAGAGAGTGGAATTGATCCTATTACCGGTGTTGAAAATATGGGATTAAATGAATTTATTAAAAAAGAATTTGAACCGAGATATCCAAATATTAAATTAGAAGTATATCAAGTTCCGTGGGAAAATGCACAAGCAAAACAAACGGCAATGTTAAAATCAGGCGATGTTGATGTTCTTTATACTGGTGGGGCATTTGCTTCCCAATGGCAACAACAAGGATTATTGAGAGGTTTAGATGATTTGATGGAAAATGATTCTACCTTTGACCCTAGCATCTATTTAGAAGGTGTATGGGAAAATTCCTATAGTACAAAATCCTATGATAAGAGTGTTCATTTTGGGATTCCAGCAATCTTAGGAAGACGAATTATTATGTATGATAAACAGCTTTTCGATGAATGGGGAGTTGACTACTTATCAGAAAATCCATCACCTGAAGAAGTCTTAGAAAAGGCAAAGGCGATGACTGGGAAAAATCCAAAAACTGGTGAACAAAACTACGGTATTTGGTGGGATGGAAAAGCATTAAATGCCTCATCCTTTGTAGCTTTAAGCCATGCTTTTGGAGCTTCAGGAGGAGAAGGTACCCTAAATGATTTAAAAAATATTAAATGGAAGCTAAATTCACCAGAAATGGGCAAAATATTTGGATGGTTAGAAGAGGCAGTGAAATATGCTCCACCGGGTATTTTAAATACACAAGGAAATGAAAACTTTGGATTAGAGAAAAACAATATTGCCATTCATCTTGATGCTTCAGGTGCAAGTACGATGGGAGAAGTTAAGGCATCTGGAAATAAGGAATTGCTTGAACGATATGAATCAACACTAAATCTTGGCCCAAATGGCGAGGGCTGGGTTGCGGTAGATCCTTTTGTGATGGCAAAAGATGCTAAAAATGAAGAAGCATCATGGGAGGTTTTGAAATTTCTAACTGGACCTATCACACAAGAATGGAACTATGTTAATTTTAAAAATACTCCAACCCTTGTGGATGCTAGTTTTGTAGAAGAAGAGGATAAATATATGAAAACGGCAATGGAAATCGCTCAAATTTCGAAATCAACGTTACTTGATGAAGCAAATCCGTTTTTCGGAAGTGAAATAGTTCCTGCTATTAATGGTTTTATTAGTAAGGCACATAATGGAGATGCTCCTGATATTCAATCATATTTGGATGATTTACAATCACGTGCTGAAAAGTGGTCCGCAAATCAATAAGTTAAGATTCTGTTTCCAACAGAGGAGTGAATGAATCTCCTCTGTTGATTAAGTTACTTCTTCATTGTTAATTATCCAATGCTCCTTCCTAATTGTTGAAAAATAGTTTAGGAAAAGCAGTGAGAAAACCCAAAAACTTATTTGGAGGAAAAAATATGAAACTAGGACTAAGTTCATACAGTTTGTATTCAGCTCTAAAGTCTGGTGAAATAGATATTCTTGAAGCAATTGAATGGGTAGCAGAACAAGGCGGGGAACATATCGAAATTGTCCCAATGGGTTTCTCATTAGACGATAATCCAGATTTAACAGATGCTATTCGGCAAAAGGCAGAAAATGTTGGGATAGAGATTTCTAATTATGCAATAGGTGCAGACTTCATCACGTCTGATGAAGAGCAATTTGAACAAGAAGTAGAAAGAGTTTTTAAACAAGTAGATATCGCCAATCGTTTAGGGGTAAAGCTTATGCGTCATGATGTGGCTTGGAGACCAATCGGAGAAACTTCTATTCAACAATTTGAAAAAGATTTACCTATACTTACAGATGCCTGTAAAAGAATAGCAGATTATGCAGCAACATATGGAATAACAACAAGTGTTGAAAACCATGGGTATTTTATTCAAGCAAGTGACCGTGTTCAAGCCCTGCTTCATCATGTAAATAAGGCAAATTTTAAAACAACATTAGATACCGGTAATTTTCTATGTGTTGATGAAAATCCGATTAAGGCAGTTAAGAAAAATATTTCTGATGCTTCAATGGTTCATATAAAAGATTTCTATTACCGACCTACTAAGTATAATCCAGGGGAAGGTTGGTTTCAAACAGCTACAGGAAATTACTTAAGAGGCTCAATTGTTGGCCATGGGGATATTGATATGTATGAAGTAATTAAAGTGATTAAGCAATCAAATTATGATGGCTATATCTCAATTGAATTTGAAGGTATGGAAAATTGTAAGCAGGCTTCAAAAATCAGCTTAGACAATGTTCGTCGTATTTGGGAACAAGTTTAATAGAAGGGGGAGTATGGAAATGAGCAAACTAAAAATAGGGGTAATAGGTGCTGGTTCGATCTCGGATATGCATTTACAATCATATGAAAAGAATGAAAGAGTTGAGTTATATGCAGTTTGTGACATGAATATAAAGAGAGCAGAGGAGAAGGCTACTAAATATGGTGCTGCTAAATATTATGATGATTACCATTCATTATTAGCAGATGAAACAATTGATGCAGTGAGTATATGTACATGGAACAACTCTCACGCAGAAATTACCATTGCAGCCTTAAAGGCAGGTAAACATGTTCTCGTAGAAAAGCCATTATGTACCTCTGTTGAAGAGGCAAAAAATATCGAAGAAACGGTAAAACAAACTGGAAAAGTTCTACAAGTTGGCTTTGTTAGAAGATATGCTTCAAATACAAAGCTATTAAAAGAGTTTATTGATGCAGATGAACTAGGTGATATTTATTATGCGAAAGCTTCATGTTTAAGAAGATTAGGTAATCCAGGAGGCTGGTTTTCAGATAAGGAAAGATCCGGTGGGGGGCCATTAATTGATATTGGTGTACATGTCATTGATATATGCTGGTATTTAATGGGCAAACCAAAAGTGAAGTCGATTACCGGTAATACATATTTTAAGCTAGGGAATCGATCTAATATTAAAAATCTATCATTCTATAAAGCTGCAGATTATGATCCAGAAAAAAACACCGTTGAGGATTTAGCGAATGCCTTGATTCGGTTTGAAAATGGTGCTTCCTTAATGGTCGATGTCAGCTTCACCCTTCATGCTAAGAAGGATGAAATTACAGTCAAACTATTTGGAGAAAAAGGGGGAGTAGAGGTTGAACCTGAATTATCAATCATTACTGAAAAGCACAATACTATCTTAAATGCTACTCCGCAAGTAGATTCATTGACATTTGACTTCGTTCAAGGATTTCAAAATGAAATAGATCACTTTGTATTAACCTGTCTCGATGAAACGGAGACTTTGAGTCCAGTGGAAGACGGGGTAGAGATGATGAAGATCTTATGTGGAATTTATGAATCTAGTGAAAAAGGAATTGAGATTGTGTTTGACTAGAGCTGAATAGGTAGGAAGACAGAATGACCATGACAAGTTTGTTCCATGCTCTCTCTTCATAAAAACGAGGAAATAAATAAACCCCATGAGATGAAATAACTTCCATCTCATGGGGTTATACGTAGTAGGTCTTATCACCGTTATTTGCTATTTTTCAATAACAAATAAATAAAATACGGTGCACCAATTAATGCGACCATAATACCTGCAGGAATACCATCCGGGTCAACTAAATTTCGTCCAACAGTGTCCGCAAATAATAAGAGTAAGCCGCCAATTAAAATGGCAATAGGGATAAATAGTTGATTTCTTGGTCCGACTAATGCTTTTGCAATATGTGGAGCAATAAGTCCGATAAAGGCTATTCCTCCAGTGACAGACACGGCAGAAGCTGCGAGAGCAACAGCAGTAAAAAGTAATATAATGCGTTCTTTTTCAATTGAAACACCAACACCAATTGATACAGGCTCACTTAGACCCAGGAGGTTTAAACGATTTGCTTTGTATAAGGTAAATGGAATTAGAATAACTAGCCATGGTAGAATTGCCCAAATAAATGGCCAATCAGTACCCCAGATATTCCCTGCTAACCATTTTGCGATAAAATCTACTTTTGTACGCTCAGCAGATGATATTAGGACAATCATCATTCCCGAGAGCGCCAGTGAAAACCCAACCCCAATTAATACTAATTTTACTGGTTGAAGACCTTCATTTCGGGTATATGAAAATAAATAGATCAAGCATGCCGTAAGTATTGCCCCGACAAAGGCAACAAGTGGTAGCAAGTAAACAAATGAACCCACATCTATTGGGAAGAACAAAAAGTAAATGGCAATTGCAACACCTGCTCCTGAGTTAATACCAATAATTCCAGGGTCAGCTAAATCATTTCGTGTTATTCCTTGTAAAATAGCGCCAGATAAGGCTAATGCCATTCCAGCTAATAACGTAATAAAAATTCGAGGTAATCGAATCGAGAATAAAACAAATTCTTCTTTAAAAGTACCTTGACCAAGAAGGGTTGGAATTAGTCTGTCATATGTTAAAGAGGAGTAGCCAATTCCTGTCCCAATGACAATTGTCAACATAATAAGAACTAGGAGAACACATAGAATGATACGTTGTTTTTTTATTAGTGCTGGTTGAATCATGAGAATAGTTTACCTCCTTTACGGACAATAATCAGGAAGAAAGGTAAACCCATCACCGAAACAATGGCAGCTACTGGTGTCTCATAAGGAGAATTGATTGTACGACCAAGTGTATCGGCCAAAAGCATAAAAGTAGCTCCAAAAATGACTGACATAGGTATAATAAACCGGTAATCTGTTCCAACAATTGCCCTAACCATATGAGGAACCATTAAACCGATAAATGCCATATTCCCTACAAGTGCTACAGCAGCACCAGCAAGTATAATATTAACAATAAATAGAATTATTTTTATTGTTGTTGTCTTTTGGCCTAATCCAATCGCAACTTCTTCATTTAAACTAAGTATTGTAAGCTGTCTTGAGAGGAAAAGAGAAATAAGTATACCAATCAAAATAAATGGAACAATTAATTGAAGCTGACTCCATGAGGTTCCGATCATACCTCCTGCTGTCCACATAGATACATCTTTTGAGAGTTTAAAGTAAATACCAATGCCTTCTGAGATTGCAAAAAGGAATGCAGAAACAGCAGAGCCAGCTAATACAATCCGGAGTGGTGAAAATCCGCCCTTTTTCATTGCACCAATCCCGAAAACCATAGTGGCTCCTACAGCAGCACCAATAAAACAAGCAACCATAATACCGAAGTAATTCGCTGATGGGATAAAAGCTATAGCAATTGCCAATGCCGCATTTGCACCAGCGGTTAGTCCAAGTAAACCTGGATCAGCAAGTGGGTTTCTCGTCATTCCTTGCATAATAGCTCCGGAAACAGCAAGGGCAGCACCAACAAAAATTGCAGCAATCTCACGTGGTAAACGAATTTCTCGGATAATCGAAATTTTTTCTCCAGTAGCATTAGAAGTAAGCGCTAACCATACATCCCTGACAGTAATATCTGCAGCTCCGAAAACACAGGCAACAAAAAACATACCAATAAATAGAAGTAGGCCAATAATCAGTTTATATACAAAAAGGATCGATCGTTGATTTTTTTTTTGCATTAGTATCTCATCTTTTCTTTCATAGAATAGGTGAAGAGGAATTCTTAAAAAAAGAATCCCTCCAGGTTGTATTAGTTAGCTAGAAATGATTTTTTGAAAAATTCGAGTTGCTTTTCCAGTGTGACTGGATCACTAAAGGAGGCTCCATTCCCGCTCATTTCAAATACTCGATTGTTTTTAACGGCTGGAATATTCTTGTACGTTTCGGTTTCTTGGAATGAATTATCAGCGTCCGAGTATTTACTGAAAATTACATAGTCTCCAGCATACTCAGGAAGTACTTCTGCCGATAATGCATAGTAACCAGATTCCAAGGCCATTTCCTTTACTTTTTCCGGCATTTTCAAGTTCATTGCTTGATACAATATTTCTGTTCCACGTGCCCAGTTATCACCGAATACGTAAAGCTGCTTATCAAAACTTTCGATAACAGATACGGTTGCATCTTCGCCTATTTTTGCTCGAATCTCTTCACCTGCTGCTTGGGCACGGCTTTTGAAGTCCTCAACCCATTCTTTTGCTTCCTTTTCTTTGTTCAAGAGCTTACCGATTTCTTCGTGCTGTGTTAAATAATCTAATTTGCCCCATGTATAGGTTACAGTAGGAGCAATTTCACTTAATTTATCAATATTTTTAATATTTGATAATCCAATGATTAAATCTGGCTCTAATTCTATAATTTTTTCTAAGCTTTCATCTGATACTTCTTCTACATCTTTTAATTCTTCTTCAAAAGTTGGGTTCGTCTTAGACCAAACATCAACACCAACAACATTTACTCCTAAATCAATCACATTACCAGTGAAACCTGATAATAAAACTACCCGCTTAGGGTCAGCTGGTACTTCAACTGGACCAGTTTCAGATTGGTATGTAATTGTTTCTTTCTCTTTCTCTTTCGGCGCTGAACTATTATTTTCTTCTTCTGTTGTCTTGTTCCCACAAGCACTAATAATTAACACTAACAGCAGAATAAATGGAATCAATCGTTTCTTCATGTTGACATTCTCCTTTTAATAAATTGTAAGTGATGCACATTGGTTTGTTTGTTCGAGGATCTCTTCCAATTTCAGCATCAATATGAAAAACTTCTTTTAGTACATCATGGGTAATAACTTCTTCGCAATTTCCAGCCTTTACAATATGTCCGTCTTTTAAAGCAATGATGTAGTCAGCAAAACGAGCAGCTTGGTTTAAATCATGAAGAACCATAACAATCGTCCGTTCCTGTTCAGCATTAAGCTTTTGCAATAGTTCTAAAACCTCTAGTTGATGTGCCATATCTAAATACGTTGTAGGTTCATCTAGAAAGATGATGTCTGTCTCTTGTGCTAGCGCCATTGCTATCCAAACTCGTTGTCGTTGGCCTCCTGACAATGAATCTACTGGTCGGAATTTAAAGTCTGTTGTACCTGTAACGTCTAGAGCCCAGTCAATCACTTCATAATCTTTTTTCGTTAAGCGTCCGAAGCCCTTTTGATAGGGGAAGCGACCATAAGAAACGAGCTCACCAACTGTTAAACCACTTGCACTCTCAGGTGTTTGTGGAAGAATTGCCATTTTTTTAGCGAGAACTTTCGTATTTTCTTTAGATATATTCATTCCATCTAATACGACTGCACCAGATTGCTGTGAGATAATGCGAGTAATTGCTTTTAACAGGGTGGATTTCCCACAGCCATTAGGTCCAATTATAGTGGTAATCTGTTTATCTGGGATTTGAACACTGAGATCCTTGACAATTAAGCGTTCACCATAGCCGATCGTTACTTTATCTGTATATAGGCGAACCATTTTCTACCTCCATTTGGTTAAATATTTAGAATAAGGAAATAAATGATAATGATTATCAACTTCAACTCTTTCCTAACTATAATTCTATCTTTTTCTGATGTCAATGATTATTTTGATTGTAAATTGCAGAGAATCATCGTATAGTTAAATGAGAATGATAATCAATAATGTTTGGTTATGAAGGAGTGAACGGAAATGATGCAAGAATTATTTGATGTGACAGTAATTGGAGGCGGTCCGGCCGGGCTATATTCAACTTTTTATAGTGGACTTAGAGAAATGAAAACAAAGCTAATTGAATATCAACCTCAATTAGGTGGGAAAATTCATGTGTATCCGGAAAAAATGATTTGGGATGTTGGAGGGCAAACACCAATTTTAGGAGCTAAATTAATTGAACAGCTTGTTGAGCAGGGATTAACATTTAATCCAACAGTGGTGTTAAATGAAAAAATAGAATCAATCTCACGAAATGAAGCAGGTATTTTTGTCTTACAAGGCAGCTCCGGTCAAAAGCATTATTCGAAAACAGTTATAGTTGCAGTTGGCGGTGGGATATTAAATCCTCAGAAGCTAGCAATAGAAGGTGCAGAAAGATTTGAAGTATCTAATTTAAATTACACTGTGAAGTCTTTAAAACGTTTCAAAGATAAAACAGTCATCATTTCTGGTGGAGGGAATTCTGCAATTGATTGGGCTAATGAATTAGAGACTATTGCAAAAAAAGTTTATGTTACATATCGGAAAGATACCTTTGCAGGCCATGAAGCTCAAGTAACACAACTAATGAACAGTTCAGCTACTTGTTTTTTTAACACCTCGATAACAAAACTAATTGCTTGTGCAAACCATAATGACATTGAACGTGTTGAACTGACAAATCATGAAACAAAAGAGGTATCATATTTGCCAATTGATGAAGTAATAATAAATCATGGCTATGAACGTGATTCGACATTACTAGAAAATAGTGAAGTGAATGTTGAATTATCGGAAAATTATTATATTTCAGGTAATGCTACGAGCGAATCTTCTATTGATGGAATTTACGCTGCGGGTGATATTCTTAAGCACGATGGAAAATTACATTTAATCGCTGGTGCTTTTCAAGATGCAGCCAACGCTGTAAATAAAGCTAAGCAATATATCCAACCGGACGCTACTAAAAACGGGATGGTTTCTTCTCATAATGAAATCTTTAAAAAGCGCAATAAAGAGATCGTAAAACAGATGATGAACTAAAGTAAAAGCCTCCATATAATTTATGTTTAGGATTGTTGAATATAGAAGCACATCTATGGGAGATAATTGATATGAAGAAAAAGTGTATTCCAACGCTAACCTTATATAAGGTTAGCGTTTATTTTATTGGGAAAATCCTTATGATATGTTGACACGAAATTGCGGATATGATATTAAAAAATATATACTAGCACTCAGTTAAATAGAGTGCTAATTATTTGAGAAATCTAGCTTATAGAATCTATTACTACGTTATAATATTCACGTAGTGTTTATTCGAAAGGAGAGGTAATAATGGCTAAAAAACAATTCAAAGCCGAATCCAAAAGATTATTAGAAATGATGATTAACTCAATTTATTCTCAGCGTGAGGTTTTTTTAAGAGAGTTAATTTCGAATGCAAGTGATGCAATTGACAAAATCTATTACAAAGCATTGACTGATGACGCTTTAAGTTTTGACCAAGATAGTTATTACATAAAAGTGTCTGCTGACAAAGAAAATAGAACCTTGACAATCACAGATACTGGGATTGGAATGACGAAAGAAGATCTTGAAAATAACCTTGGAATTATTGCAAAAAGTGGTTCTTTAGCATTCAAAAATGAAAATGAATTAAAAGATGGTCATGATATTATTGGTCAATTCGGGGTAGGATTTTATGCAGCTTTTATGGTAGCTGACGTTGTAACTGTTACTAGTAAGGCATTAGGCAGTGATGAAGCTTATAAGTGGGAATCTCAAGGTGCAGATGGATACACGATAGTGCCACAAGAAAAAGCTTCCGTTGGTACAGAGATCATGCTGAAAATCAAAGAAAATACAGAAGATGAAAGCTATGATGAATTCTTAGAAGAGTATCGCTTAAAAGCAATCATCAAAAAATACTCTGACTTCATTCGCTACCCAATTAAAATGGATGTTACTGGACAAAGACCAAAGGAAGATAGCGAAAATGAGTTAGAAGATTATAAAGAAGAACAAACAATAAATAGCATGGTTCCAATTTGGAGAAAAAATAAAAATGAGCTTACAGCAGAAGATTACGAGAAGTTTTATACAGAAAAACATTATGGCTTCGACAAGCCGATCAAACATATTCACATCAGTGTCGATGGTACTATAAGATATAATGCAATTTTATATATTCCAGAGAAAATGCCATATGACTATTATTCAAAAGAATATGAAAAGGGATTAGAGCTATATTCCAATGGTGTATTGATCATGAACAAATGCGCAGACCTCCTTCCTGACTACTTCAGTTTTGTTAAGGGAATGGTTGATTCTGAAGATTTATCTCTTAATATTTCCAGAGAAATGCTTCAACATGATCGCCAATTAAAATTAATCGCCAAAAACATTAACAAAAAAATCAAAAATGAATTGCAAAGCCTATTAAAGAATGAACGAGAAAAATATGAAGAATTTTATAAATCCTTTGACAGACAGCTAAAATATGGCGTTTATAGTGACTTCGGAAGCAATAAAGATGTTTTACAGGACTTATTAATGTTCTCCTCATCTAAAGAAAAGAAGCTTGTCACTTTAGATGAATATGTATCAAGAATGCCTGAAGATCAAAAATATATTTACTATGCTTCTGGAGAATCGATTGAAAGAATCGAAAAGCTTCCACAAACAGAGATCGTAACTGAAAAAGGCTATGAAATGTTATACTTCACTGAGGACATCGACGAGTTTGCGATTAAAATGATCATGACTTATAAAGAGAAAGAATTCAAATCTGTATCAAGTGGTGATCTAGGGATTGACGTGGATGAAAATCAAAATGATACAGAAGCTGAACAAAGCGAAAACAAAGAACTCTTTGACTACATGAAAAACATCCTATCTGACAAAGTGAAGGATGTTAGAGTATCAAAACGATTAAAAACGCACCCTGTATGTTTATCAACAGATGGTGAAGTAACCATTGAAATGGAAAAAATTCTAAGTGCAATGCCTGATAATCAAAATGTAAAGGCAGATAAAATACTTGAAATCAATGTAAATCATGAGGTATTCCAATCATTACAAGATGCCTATGAAAAAGATAAAGACAAGCTAAACTTATATACAAACCTATTGTACAACCAAGCACTTCTAATCGAAGGTTTACCAATCATTGATCCAGTTGAGTTTACTAATGATATATGTAAAGTAATGGTATAAGATAAAATCAAACAGTCAGGTACTCATCTATTGAGTGCATGTCTGTTTTTTTGTTTGTATTCGACAAATTTCGGGTGGTGACAGGCACCAAAATTCACTTTTTTTAATTACAAAAATAGTATTAAAAGTTACAAAATCTATCAAGTTATACTGAAAATTAATAATATTAAGATTATAAGAAAAGGAGGGGCAATACATGGAACCAGCAAAGAAACTGCAAACGCTTTATTATATGGACGATAAAGATGAAAAACAAAGCTTTTTATCTAAACTTAAAGAATTGAAGGTAGGAGTTATTCCTTTACCTCTATATGTAGCATTGGCACTTATTATTTATGGTGCATCTGTATATAATCAGCTTCCACCTGATATGATTGGCGGTTTTGCTGTCATCATGGTTATGGGAATTTTACTTGGGGATATCGGGTTAAAAATTCCTATATTGAAGGATATTGGCGGTCCTGCGATACTAGCACTCTTAATTCCGTCTATTATGGTATTTTATAATTTGATTAATCCAGCTTCAATGGAAGCGGTCACAACATTGATGAAAACATCTAATTTTCTTTATCTGTATATATCTTGTTTAGTTGCAGGAAGTATACTCGGAATGAGCCGAAAAGTATTAGTACAAGGGTTTACGCGTATGTTTATTCCACTCGTATTAGGAACGCTTGCTGCAGTAGTAGCAGGAGTTTTAGTTGGATTATTATTTGGGTATGACATGAAACATACATTTTTCTATATTGTTGTACCGATTATTGGCGGTGGTATCGGAGAGGGAATCTTACCGCTTTCACTAGCATACTCACAAATTTTAGGTGAATCTGCTGAAAGTTTTGTATCCCAAATGATCCCTGCTGCTGTCATTGGAAATACTGTTGCGATTATTTGTGCAGGATTAATGAAACGTTTAGGGGAGAAAAGACCTGAACTAACTGGAAATGGTGTTCTAGTGAAATCAAAAGGTGGCGATGGGATTTCACAGGAAACCAATATTAATAAACCGGTCGATTTCTCGCTAATGGGTGCCGGATTATTAATTGCCTGTAGTTTCTTCATCTTTGGTAGTCTCGCACATAAATTCTTAGGTATACCTGGTCCAGTACTTATGATTGTTGCTGCCACATTAGTCAAATGTCTGAAAGTAATGCCTGCAAAAATGGAGCAAGGAGCCTATCATTTATATAAATTTGTTTCAACAAGCTTAACATGGCCACTTATGGTTGGTTTAGGGATCCTCTATATCCCGTTAGAAGATGTGGTGAAAATTGTAACGCCGGCCTATGTTGTCATTTGTTCTGTCGTTGTTATTGCCATGGTGGGGACGGGCTATATAGTTGGGAAAATGATGAATATGTTTCCTGTCGATTCGGCAATTGTAACAGGCTGTCACAGCGGACTAGGCGGAACAGGTGATGTAGCCATTTTATCAGCTTCCAACCGTATGTCATTAATGCCGTTTGCACAAGTCGCAACAAGACTTGGCGGTGCTTCAACAGTTATATTAGCAACACTGTTATTGAAATTATTAAGTTAAAGACTAGTATAAACATGCGAAAAGAGTAAGAGAAGTTCTTCAAACATAATTGAGAGAAGCAGAAAGAAACAAGAGCTACTAATACAGTCAAAGGTTTTCTTACTTTCAACAAGATATTAGAAAAATTCAACTAATGGAGAGATACGAAATATGTCAACTTTACGTTATGAAGCATTAAAGATGCATAAGGAAAACCAAGGGAAATTAGGTGTCTATTCTAAGGTTCCAGTACGCGACGCGAATGATTTGAGTCTTGCTTATTCCCCAGGTGTAGCAGAGCCTTGCCTGGACATTCACGAGGATGAAAGCAAAGTATATGATTACACAATGAAGGGAAATCTCGTTGCCGTTGTTTCAAACGGAACAGCTGTACTTGGTCTTGGAAATATTGGTCCTAAAGCAGCCATGCCTGTTATGGAAGGGAAGGCACTATTATTTAAATCATTTGCTGGTGTGGATGCATTCCCTATCTGCTTAAATACGACTGATTCTGATAAGATTGTGGAGGTTGTCAAATTATTAGAACCTACTTTTGGTGGGGTAAACTTAGAAGATATCGCTGCACCACAATGCTTTGAAATTGAAGATCGTTTGCGAAAAGAATGCGAGATTCCGATTTTTCATGATGACCAACACGGAACAGCCATTGTGACTGCAGCAGGGCTAATCAATGCTCTAAAACTTGCGAACAAAAAAATAGAGGATATTCGTGTAGTGGCTAACGGTGCTGGTGCAGCAGGGGTGGCAATTGTCAAACTGTTGCTTCGTATGGGTGTAAAAGATGTTATTTTATGTGATACAAAGGGTATCATTTATAAAGGTCGTCCAGTAGGAATGAATAAATTTAAAGAAGAAATGGCGAATATTACAAACAACGAACAAAAGCAAGGGACATTAGCAGATGCACTTGTTGGAGCTGATGTTTTTGTTGGGGTATCAGCTGCAGGTGCCGTTAATAAAGAAATGGTTCGTTCAATGAAACAGAATCCGATTATCTTTGCCATGGCTAATCCGGTACCAGAGATCATGCCGAATGAGGCAAAAGAAGCTGGAGCACTCGTAGTAGGGACAGGTCGCTCAGATTTCCCAAACCAGGTCAATAATGTGCTCGCTTTCCCTGGTATTTTCCGTGGTGCTTTAAACGTTCATGCGAAAGAAATAAATGAAGAAATGAAACTTGCTGCAGTTTATGCAATTGCAGGATTAATTTCAACAGAAGATCTTCATGCGGATTATGTGATTCCAGATCCATTTGACCGCAGAGTAGCTGCTTATGTAGCATCTGCTGTAGCATCTGCTGCAATGGAAACTGGTGTTTCTCAAAAGATAGTCAACGTAGATGAAATGAAAGAACACTTATTAGCATCAGCAGGAGAAAAACAACCTGTTTTTGGATGAGATTGCTTATAATTCTTACAATTAATCAACTCAAACCCCTTGTCTAGACCAACAAGGGGTTTTCTCTTGTCTGTTAATACCCCTAAACCTTATCAAGCTTATTTTTTGCTGGAGAGTATAAGGTGGGGCTAAAAAGCAAAGGTGATAATATATATGAGTGGAAAATATAAAATGATTGCATCGTAAAAAGTAGTACTAGCATGTGGAAGATCTAATAATGGAATACTATAATGATAAAATCACGGGTTTCCAGTGAAATTGGAGGCAGAAATAATGAAAAGAAAGAAATGGAGCCTGCAAGCGACCATTACAGTTTTGGTTTGTGGTGTCGTAGTTCTTTCTTTGCTCGTAACGGATTTACTAATAACTAGAACGATAGCTACGAGCATAGAAAAGGATCAGGAAGAAAAAGCAACAAATGTGGCACGTATTGTAGCACATTCACAACTTGTAACAGAAGCTTTAGGTAAACAAAAGCAGGAGGTCTCTATTCAAGAGTTTGCGGAAGAAACCCGCAGTCTTACAGATGTTCAATTTGTTGTCGTGATGGATATGAACGGTACTCGGAAATCGCATCCCAATCCCAAAAAGATTGGTAAACAGTTTATCGGGGAGGGGAAAGAGATTGCTTTAAACGGTAGTGAACATGTGGCTGTATCAAAAGGCACATTAGGAACATCGCTTCGTTCCCTAACACCGATTTTTGATCGTACTGGTAAGCAGATAGGTGTAGTAGCTGTAGGAATTTCTTTAAATGACGTAGAAAAAGCAGTAAGTCAAGGCCGTAAAAATATCTATGTAGGAACATTATTAGGAATAGTAGCAGGTATTTTTGGGGCTGTATTCATGGCAAGGTATATTAAGAAAATTCTCTTTGGACTAGAGCCTTCTACTATAGCTAAGTTGCTTCAAGAGAGAGATGCGATCTTGCAATCAGTAAGGGAAGGAATTATTGCTGTTGACCAAGATTCCAGGATTACGCTGGTAAACAAAGCGGCTTTACGTTTATTTCAAAAGGCTGGATTAACACAAGAACCACGAGGAATGAAAATGGAAGAATATCTATCCAACTCAAAACTAGGTCAGATAATGGTAACTGGGAAAACAGAGCCAAACGAAGAGTTGGTTTTAAATGGTATTACTTTGGTTGTAAACCGTGTACCAGTCTTTTTGAATGATAAAATAGTAGGAGCTGTTTCGACATTTCGAGATAAAACAGAAATTCAACAACTAGCTGAACAATTAACTGGTGTACGTTTGTATGCAGAGGCGCTCAGGGCACAATCCCATGAATTTATGAATAAACTGCATGTAATTCTGGGAATGTCACATATGGGGTATTATGACCAAATGACAAATTATATAAAAGAGTTAGTCAGTCATCGAAACAATGAAATCGGTGCAATAACCAGAGATATCAAAGATCCTGTATTAGCTGGATTTCTAATTGGAAAATTAAGCTATGCACGTGAAGCTGGTGCAAAATTACATATATCAAGTGATCGTCAGGTGCCAGAGCCACTTCATTCTCACATATCTCACGAGTTGATTACAATATTAGGGAATTTAATTGACAATGCTCTCGAATCAGTATCTACCTGTTCACGAAGGCAAATAGAAGTGCATTTCGACTATGGTGATGATATTTTAACAATAGATGTTAAAGATACCGGAGTCGGGATCGAGAAGGAAACATTAAATCATATGTTTGAAAGAGGATTTTCTACTAAGGGGGAAGACAGGGGACTAGGTCTATTTTTAGTTAACCAAAGCTTAGAAAAACTTGGTGGAGAAATTGAAATTTCCTCAAAGCTATCTCAAGGAACGAGATTTGTTGTTTATATACCATACGATTGCAGGTGATTTTAGAATGATTAGTGTACTCATTGTTGAGGACGATCCGATGGTTGCAGAGTTTAACAAACGCTACCTAGAACAAGTAGGAGGCTTTCAATTAGTTTCTGTTGTTTCTTCTACAAATACTGCATTACAAATATTAGAGAAACAAACGGTCGATTTACTTTTACTAGATATCTTTATGCCTGGGAAATCAGGGATAGAGTTGTTACTCCATATTCGAGAAACAGGGATGAAGGTTGATATTATTTTTATTACTGCAGCTTCAGATAGGGATAGGATTCAAACAGCTCTGCGGTATGGGGCGGTTGACTACTTAATTAAACCCTTTGAATATGACCGATTTAAAGAAGCATTATCAGCCTATCGAGAGAAATTCATGTTTATGAAAAAACAGCAGGTATTAAGCCAGAAGGAGTTAGATCGGCAAATCCTCTACAAGGAATCAAAGGTAATAGCAGAAGAGCTGCCAAAAGGATTAACAAAAAGTACATTACAAGTGATATGGGACACAGTTCAAAGTTTAGGACAGTCTCCTTTTTCAACGGAAGATATTGCTGGTCGTGTTGGGATCTCAAGGGTATCGGTAAGAAAGTATCTAAAATTTTTGAGCGATATAGACGCCATTTTTGTACAAGTTCATTATGGAACAATTGGGAGGCCTATTTACCAATATACCTATAATAAAGGAAAAGAAACTAGTGTAAAAAACTTTCTTTAGATAGGCTAGATAGGCCGCTGACTTATTTTAGTTGCAATAGTACATTTCTACATTATAAAGTAATGGTCTTAAACAGATACCTACAGCCCGGTACTCGTTCATTGAGTATAGGGTTGTTTTTTATTTTCGACAAATATCAGCACGATTCGGGTGGTGACAGGCACCCAGCAATATCCACAAACCGTCTTACCCCTTCTCTTAATTGCTTTTCATTCACATAGGAATAACTTAAACGAATCCAAGATGATAATTGGTTTAATGGATCACAAAGCTGGCCTGGGACAAAGGAAATGGATTGCTGAATACTTTTCGTTAATAATAATTCAGATGAGAAGTGATCAGGTAGCTTTATCCATAAATTCAGCCCACCATGGGGACTGGTCCATTGCCAATTCGTTGCTGCTAGTTCCTCTTCCATGATTTCCTTTCGAATCTGTAGAGCGATCCGAAGTTTCTCCAAGTGTTGCTGCATTCTTAGTGATGAAAAGTAATGAAGAAAAATCTTTTGATTAAGAAGTGGTGAACCATTATCAGCTAACGATTTCATCGATAGTAGTGATTTCATTACGGACGAATGACAAATTACAGTCGCAATTCTCAAGCCAGGTGAGATATATTTGCAAAAGCTGCGGATATAAATAACTGTTCCAACCGTATCATATGTATAAATCGGAGGGGGAGGGGTCTCTTTAAAATAGATATCATGATAAGCATCATCCTCAATTAATAGACAGCGATACTGTTCTGCCAATTCTACTAATTTTTTGCGTTGATCGGCTGGCACTGTATACCCGGTTGGGTTATGAAATGTAGGATTGAGATAAAAGAGGCGTGGTTTATATCGTTTCATATAGGATTCAACCTGCTCTAAGTCATACCCATCTGGGTGAATATCTACAGTTATTATATTAGCACCTTGTGCTCTGAAAATATCAATGGCAGCACTATAGCTAGGTCGTTCAAATAAAACGGTGTCTCTTGGCTTAATGAAAGCTTGAGAGAGTAAATGAATCGCTTGTTGTGAACCAGAAGTGATTAACAGATCATCTGCATGAAGGTGTGTTTTATATTGGTTGATAAAATAATGAGTAAGAGATTCTCGTAGCTCTTCATCACCCTGCACAGTTGAGTATGTGGCAAGTACCTTTGGATAAAGATCAAACACTTTTTTTACGTAATCTGAAAAATAGTGATTAGGCAATAGATTTGGATCAATTAACGCTTGTGAAAAATGATAGGAGACTGGTACTTGATGGATGTCAGATAAATGCTTTTTTTGTACATTAGCGGAAACATATTGAATGTTTTCAAAATCATTGTTTTCCTTCATACTTGTTTGTACGTAATAGCCTGATTTATCCTTTACATAAACCTTTCCATCTTGCTTCAGCAATTTATAAGCCTTTAATACGGTTAATCGATGGACATTCATATCAGCTGCTAATTGACGGACAGAGGGAAGCTTGTCATGCTCATTCCATTCTTTACGTTCAATTCGGTGCATGACATAATCATATACTTGTTTAAAAAGATAACCTTCATTTTGAATCGCTTTACTCATATCGACTCCCCCTATTCAAAACAATTGTACCACGATCCTGACTAATCTGTTCTACTTATTCCAATCTGTTCTAGTAACTATCGATTATGATGGGAAAAAGGAGGAGTTTAGATGGTCATCATTCATTACATTCTCATGTGTCTGATTTTTGGTACAACATTTTTAGCAATAAAAATTGGTGTAGATGCAGGCGTGCCCCCATTTTTATCAGCTGGATTACGTTTTTTAATTGCTGGGTTGTTGTTATTTAGCTTTATGATTTGGCGAAAAAAAACGACAATAAGATTATTATTTCGAAAAGAAATGTTTTTGACAGGAATTGGCTTAACCTTTGGGACGTTTGCCACATTATACTGGGCAGAACAATATGTAACATCAGGAATTGCAGCTGTCTTATCGGCAACAGGTCCAATGATAATTATCATCATTCAGACAATCGTATTAAAGCAAAGAGCAAATAGGACATCATTCATCGGTTGTGTGATCGGTGTCATAGGTGTCATGTTATTAATCTTTCCAAGTTTCTCAATTGAGATTAGCCCATTCTGGCTGATTGGTTGCTTCGCAATTATTATTGGTGAAATCTTTTACGCATCAGGATCAATTTATACAAAACATGTCATCAAAAAATTTGAAACTACATCACCAATTGCCCTGAATGCAGCGCAAATGATGCATGGTGGGATTCTATTAATTTTATTATCCTTTTGTACAGAGAACATTCAACTAGCTACAGTTTTCAGTCCAGCCTCTATCGGCTCACTGTTTTATTTAATTATTGTCGGTTCAATGGTAGGCCACAGTCTTTATTATTGGCTTGTTTCACAGACAAACCCAGTTTTTCCATCAACCTGGCTGTATATCTCACCATTAATTGCTGTTGTACTGGGAGTTGTCTTATATCATGAATATTTTTCATGGCTAACAGGAATAGGAGCCTTAACGATCATTGTAGGAACAATTCTCGTTAATTTTCAAACATTACGGGGGCTATTTTTGAAAAAGAGAGTGATAAAACTTGCTGATATTAAGAATTAAGAATAAAAATATCTTAGATATATAGAAGGAAGGGTACTATTTTAAACGACCATTTTAGAATAGAAAAAACCGAAAGATTAATACTGTTTTCGCAAACTTTGTTGCTTTTAAAATAGTATTGGGTTGGTTGATTGGTGCTCCAGGATGCTCGCTTTCCGTGGGGCGGGCGATGAGCCTCCTCAGCGCGAAAAGGGCCTGCTTGGTCTAACCTGTCCCGCTACTCCCACAGGAGTCTCGCATATCCGTTCCAATCAACCTAATCAGTTTTGTTCAAAAACAACAATCTTTTAGAAAAGAGCCTTAAATAAAGACTTATATGACCTGGCGTATGGCCAGGTGTAAAGAGAACGTTAATTCACTCGCAATATGGAAGCTCTTGCCCATCGGACAAAGTACATTCAATTTTAGCTTTTGGTGGGCATTCTATTAATCGTTTTGTTTTAAATAATAAGTTACTAAATAACTTAGGATAAATCAGAATGTTGAAAATTAATTCTTAGGTCGTACAAAATTTGCTTTTTGTTTATATTGTTCAATATTGATGTGAGGATAATGCTGAGTAACTAGACATTGTACTTCTTCAATAAGTAATTCAAGTTCTGAAATACCATCATTTACCTCACCTAGCAAAATCTGAGATAGTCGATTATCTAAGTTATCAGGCTTAATATCCATAAAGTCAATAATATGATGCATCCATTTAAATGCAGGGTGATGGATATACATTTTGTTTAATCCAAGTAATGTAGCCAAAAGTTTTTTTTGTATAGAACAAATAACTTCGTATAACATTAACCAATCATTCCGATCTAAAAGTGCGTTTCGATTGTTCCATCTATTACCTAAATCTAAATTACTAAGTATCATTTTTTCTGCGAGCTTTGAAGGATATATTTCTATATCCTTTTTTAACTTGTTTAAAAGATCATGTCCATATAAACTTCTTCCATAAGTAATCGAGGATAAAATACATTGTTTATCGTAGTCCAAATCCTACTTATTCACTACGTCTTGTATGTATGTTTCTATTGTTTCAACTAAAAAGTTGCTAATTTCTAATTTAATATTATCCTCTGTAAGATAAGTTTCAGACCATTCTTCATCTTCGTATGGAAAAAAATCAATAACTCGTCCATTTACTAATTTTATTGGGAATAATCTTTCTGAATCACTAGGTGGTTCTGACCAAAGAATATGAAGTTCAATGTCAGAATGATTGTCCTGCCACTCTCTTGAAACAGAGCCAGCCAATAAAATACCTTTTACTTTTTGGTTTTGTTGATAGAGGGTTGAAAGTTTAATTGCTTTTTCTCTTAAGTTCATACATTTCCTCCATGGATTATAGACCTTGAAAATTTTTCTCTTAAAATACTTTTCTTTAACTATCCTTTGGTTCAATAAAGAAAAACTCAAACCATCTTAATAATATAGCATATTGTAAATGTTTTTTAATTAGAGTTTACTTTAAGAGGTACAATTCAAGAATCTGATATAAGTGGGATGAAAATGTTCAATATTTGTTTTGTTCGAGTTAGTGGGTCAGTTTGACCGAAGTACTAAAAGTGACTGAGGAGACTTTAAGGGTCCAGGTGCAGGTTGCACTTACTTATATCATGCGCAGAGAGGGAATGTATCCTTTCACATCTCCCTGGAACTAGATGAATAAAAAGTAACCGTGCTATGATGCAAAAGTGGGAGAATTTGAAATATTTATAAATTTATTTAGGTATTATTGGATTAGTGTGTTATGCTGTACCTAACCATTTAACACTTGTAGCATGTTGTCTACCCTCACTTATTGATAAGTGGGGGTTTTTTATGCTTTTTTATTTTTTTACGTAAAATAAAAAAGGACCCTATAATAGAGTCCTTCCCGAAATTACGCTTTGTTTACGTTAGTAGCTTGAAGTCCACGTTGACCTTGTTCTGTGTCAAATGTAACTTTTTGGCCTTCATCTAATGATTTAAATCCTTCGCCTTGGATAGCTGAGAAATGTACGAATACATCGTCTCCACCTTCAACTTCGATGAAACCGAAACCTTTTTCTGCGTTAAACCATTTTACTGTACCTTGTTGCATGTTTGTTTCCTCCTGTGTGGATTTAATCCACGTTTTATTACTATAGTTGCTCAATTAGATATCAAAGGCGAAAAGTTTAAACACTTATTCTATCCTTACAGACCGAACAAAAATAATTCTTCTTTAGATTAACAGATAAATTTTGGAAAAGCAAATAGAAAATAGTACTAAATATTATTTTTGCTTTATTCTTCCTTATTAATAGTGTTTAAACTGGTTTTCCCTAGTGCTTAAATAACTCCGTTGTATTGCTTAGATTCACAACATTATAAATTGGATACAATAACCATAAAACAGTAAAATGTGTTCAAAAAAAATAATTAGGTTATATATTAAAAAGTCAAAACGAAAAATATCAGGAGGAAAAATACATGGGTAATGAAAAAGTGGCATCACTATTAGAGGATAAAATTAATGTCATAAAAAGTGGTGAGAAATCCATTTATTTAGTCGGGCCTATTAAGTTACCCGTTAACTTGAATGGAGAAACAACGATATTCCAATGGTATTGCTGGTTGCGTTGTGAGAATATGGCGGGGCATTTTTGTAATGATGGCACTTATAATACAGAAAGTATCATTGAAACATTAGCCTCTTCTAATTTAGCGGAAATGCAGCAATCAAGTGTGTTGGTGTATGGCGATTTTAAAGCTTCCAACGACGCCCTTATCCGAATGCACAGCATTTGCCATACTGGCGATATATTTGGCAGTAAACGCTGTGATTGTGGGTTTCAATTAAAACAAGCAATGAAAATGATTGCTGATCACGGTTCAGGCGCATTATTTTATTTAGCAAATCACGAAGGCAGAGGTATCGGATTATTTAGTAAAGCCATGGCATATGTGCTGCAAGAACAAGGTTTGGATACAGTAGAAGCAAATTTGGAGCTTGGATTTGTCGATGATGCACGGAACTATGATGATGCCATTCAAGTGTTAAAAACATTGCGATCAAATCCAGTAACGCTAATCACAAACAACCCAAGAAAATTAGAAGCCCTTCAGAAGTCAGGTGCCAATGTCGCAGGCAGGGTTCAGTTATGGGGAGATAAATCTGAGTTTAATGAAAAATATTTAGAAACAAAAGTTGTTCGTTCCGGTCATTTAAAAGGGGGGTGTCCAGATGAGTGACAAAAAAAGATCAAGGGTTTATGTACCCTTGATCTCTTCGTAAACAATCTTTTATCCATTCTTAACGGGTAGAAAAATCCCACTGTTGTAAGTATTGCGTTATGAAAAACGAGCATCAAAGCTCCCAAGCAGGAAAGTCAGTCTCCTTCTTTTTCTCATAATCCTTCATCCTAGAGTATGAATTTGCTAGCTTTAACAGGATAAATCCTTGAGGGTGGGATGTTACTACATGACCTTTTAATTCTTGAATTTTAATATTTGCGAACATGTTTGCTGCTTTTGCTAGATTTTCAATCGTGTCCATTAATTCTGGGTTATCTTTGTAATTAGATTTGGCAATTGAGTAAATATAATCAAGTTTATTACTAATAAGTTTAAGCGTTTCGATATCAAACGGTTCATTTGTCATACGATTCCACTCCTTATTTATAAGCATATGGCATTAAGGAAAAAGTGGAACTGAAACATGTATTTTTAAATATTAATATTTATCTTGTAAACAATTTGAAGAGTAAGCAGATTGATGGAATATAAACGAATATTTTAATTTGGTAAAATTCAACTAAAATTAAAGAAGAAATTATTTGCACGATTTATCAAGTGAAAAACGTAACATACAATTTAAAGTGAAGGAATAGAACACATTAGTTTTGTTTATGGTTTGATGCAGGGTTTTTATTAGGCTTAGGTAATAAATTCTTTAATTTATTTTTCAAATAGTCCTTAATCATGTCTCGTTTACGTTTTTGCCTCTTGTCACGATTTTTCAAATAAGTCACCATCCTTAGAACAAGTTTAACTGATTCCTTTATTATAACTCTTATTAGTCTAATTATCTAATTAGTCTAAAGGTGAAGTTTTGATCCTGTAAACTGACGTTCAAATATGTAAAGAGAAAAATTGATCAGACCCATCAGATTGTGCTTGATTGAATTATGATGTGAATGTTCATTTAGTGTGGGAATAAATACATAGGATAAAGGGGTTGAGTTAACAATTATGTAACATAACTTAAACTCTCTTTTTACATTAAAGTAATAGAGACTACTCATTCATTTGCTATCCTCCTATATAGAACTACTATAATTGGAGGAGGTTATTGTAATGGTTAATAGGAAGAAAATTAATAAAAAAGGAAGTATCCGAAGAGGATTATTCATCTTTTCAATTGCATGTTTGATTATGTATCTTACAGATTTGGGAAATAAAACGTTTGCTCAGGAAATCAATTTAGAACGTGGTCAATCTGATAACTTAAAGGTGATGTCTTATAACATTCATCATGCCGAAGGAGTAGACGGTGTTTTAGACTTAGAACGAATAGCGGCAATTATTGAGGATTCAAATGCACATATTATTGGCTTACAAGAGGTGGATAATCATTGGTCTGACCGTAGCGATTTTCAAGATCAGGCAAAATGGCTTGCAAAACGTCTTGGTATGTTTTACACATATGCAGCAAACCTTGACCATGAACCTTTATCAGATGGAGATCACCGTCGTCAATATGGAACAGCGATTTTAAGCAAATATCCGATCATAAAGTCGGAAAATCATTACCTATCGAAAATTGGTAATACTGAACAGCGTGGTCTGTTAGATGTAACCGTTAATGTAAAAGGAAATCACGTGCATTTCTATAACACGCACCTAGCATTAACATCTGCAGAACGAGAGATTCAAATCAAGGAAATTATCGAAATAGCTAACCATTCAAATGGACCAAAAGTAATTGTAGGTGATTTAAACGCTACTCCGGAAAGTAGCGAAATGAAACCAATGTATTCTATTTATCATGATGTTTTTTTTGAACAAACTGATGCCAACACGTATCCTGTAGAAAATCCTTCAAAGAGAATTGATTATATTTTTACATCAGACGACATTGAAACAGTACATACAGAAGTGATTGAAACCTTTGCTTCCGATCATCTTCCAATCACTGCTGAGGTCGTATTGGAACGTGAAGAACCATATTTTAATGGGAATTAATAGGTTATTAGATCTTATCGAGAGATTTCGGTAGGGTCTTTTTTTTGCTATGGAAATTCGCTTAGTCCTTGAAATTACTCTCTTACATCTTTACTTTATTGTATATATACAACAAGCCCAAACTTAAGTAGTAACACACTTGAGTTTGTTTTTTTGTTATGGCTCTTTTCTAAAAGATTGTTGTTTTTGAACAAAACTGATTAGGGTGATTGGAACGGATATGCGAGACTCCTGTGGGAGTAACGGGACAGATGAGACCCCGCAGGCGCTTCGCGCTGAGGAGGCTCATCGCCCGCCCCACGGAAAGCGAGCATCCTGGAGCGCCAATCAACCAACCCCAATACTATTTTAAAAGCAACAAAGTTTGCGAAAACAGCCTTTGTTATTAATCGTTTCGATTGGTAACTAGAAAGAAACGCAGGATTAGAAATTCTAGTTCTACCCAAGTATAATTATGTAGGCGGTAAAAATTGAGAGGGGATGAAAAGAAAACATGACTAAGCAAATACAAATTGGAAAAACAGATCTATATGTCAATCCGATTGGCCTTGGAACAAATGCTGTTGGTGGACATAATCTATATCCGAACTTAAACGAAGAAGTTGGAAAAGATTTGGTTCGATCAGCGCTTAACAATGGGGTGAATTTTTTAGATACTGCCTTCATTTATGGGCCTGGACGCTCAGAGGAGCTAGTAGGTGAAGTAATAAAAGAATCAGGAAAACGTAGTGAACTGATTATTGCAACAAAAGGAGCACACAAACTTGTAGGAGATGATGTCTTACTTGATAACTCTCCTGCTTTTTTAAAACAATCGGTAGAAGATAGTTTAAAAAGACTGCAAACAGATTACATAGATTTATTTTATATTCATTTCCCAGACGAATCTACACCAAAGGATGAAGCTGTTGGGGCGTTAAAGCAACTGAAGGATGAAGGGAAAATTAGAGCAATCGGTGTATCCAATTTTTCAATTGACCAGCTAAAAGAAGCGAATAAAGATGGCTATGTTGATGTTTTACAAGGAAATTATAACCTAATCCAACGAGAAGCAGAGCAAGACTTCCTACCATATACAAGCGCAAATAATATCTCATTTATTCCATTCTTTCCATTAGCTTCTGGGCTGCTAGCTGGTAAATATAATAAAGCCATGACGTTTAACGATTTGCGTGCTGATATGCCTCACTTAAAAGGTGAGGAATTTGCTAAAAACCTAGAAAAGGTGGAGCTTATCCGCAAAATTGCAAATTCAAAAGAGGCTGAAGTTGCTCATGTTGTTCTCGCATGGTATTTAACACGCGATTCAATTGATGTGGTGATTCCAGGTGCAAAGCGAGCGGAGCAAGTTCTAGATAATTTGAAAACACTTAATGTTCATTTAACTGATCAAGAAATACATGATATCGACAGTATTTTTAAATGAATAATTTGAACAAACCAAAGCCGTCTTTAGTAAGATGGCTTTGGTTTGTTATTATTCAGTGGAATATAACTTTATCAAATTGATCTTTTATATTTTGAATTATCTGTTCATCCGATTTCATTGTGCTAGATTCTTGTAAATTACATATTTTTTCCATGAATCATAAAAATCAGAAATGAAGAAAAGTGAAAATTAGATGAAACGTAGAAGATGAGTTTTTGGGAGAGCTAATAGGATGAAAGGAATAAGAAGTTAAACTAGAATATCCCTTTGGTTTAGGTAACCAAAGGGATATTGAACATATTTTCCAGCAGCAATATACCAATGTAAAAATAAACATGTGGTATGAACGGTTCCAGTAAAGAAGGGTAGGTCTCAATTTTCATTTCTTTCATTTATATCTAAAAAAGCTCGTTGTAACTGAGTACCCATTAATGGTTTGCTAAAAAAGTAGCCTTGTCCAATATCACAGCCAGTTTGATCTAACACTTGATGTTGATTTTCGGTTTCAATCCCTTCTGCAACTACTAATAAATTAAGGTTGTGGGCTAAAGATACAATTGAATTAACAAGAGATATATTATTTTTATCTATAAGTTCTTTGAGGAAGGCTATATTTAGTGGAACTTAGTATAATTAATAATTAAGTTTTATTTAATAGTATTGTTAGACAAGATAAAGGAAAAAATACGAAAGCTGTATAACAAAAAGAGTTGGCTCAAAAGTCTAAGTCAACTCTTTCTTTCAGAAAAGGGTAATATATTAGTTAATTCGAAAGAGCACATGGTCCTTCAGGGTAACTAAGGGATCATTATCCTTTAATAATCCCTCTGTCTTCCCGTGAAATGCTATTTGAATAAGCCATTTTGTAAAGCCTGCTACATTCATTGATTCAATTTCTTCCAAACTATAAAAACCTGCATCATCGGATTCTAAACCATCTGGTCTTGGGGTACCACTTATGTAATCCATCGCAAAAGCAACATATAAATTATGAACCCGATTTGGGAGATCTCGAATCGCGACGATACTTTGTACCTTTGCTTTAATTCCTGACTCTTCCTCCACTTCACGGATAATCGTTTCTTCAATTGATTCCCATTGTTCAATATAGCCGCCTGGATTTGTCCAATAGCCTTTTCCTGGATTATGAGCTCGTTTTACTAATAGAATTTTGCCATCTTTAACTACGATTGCTCCAACACCAATGCTATAATCACCCCAAAATACATAATCACAGCTTGGGCAAGCTCTTCTGTCTGTTCCATCTATATTACGTGTTTCTAAAGGAGCACCACATTTCAAACAGTAATTCGCTGACAAATTGACCATCCTTTCACTAACAATAAATAAATGATAGTAGTCAAGTTCGACAAATTTAAGTTATATCCTTTTCTTTTTCTTTTTTAGAATTAGGTAATTTAGATAGAAGAACAAGATTAGCAGGTGAAATTGAGGAATAATTCTATAATTATTATTTGTAGTTGTAACTAAGTCAGGTGGAGTCAGTATACTCTAATTGAAAAAATGTATTTTTTAAACCTGAAGTTGAAATTTTTCAATTGTGGATAATAAGAACCAAGAAACTTACATATAATAAAAGCGACTAAAAATTGAGCCGCTTTTATAATGTGAAATTATGTTTTTACCTATAAGTATTTTTCACCCATTATGAAATTTATTGACATTCGTCGCATGTTTGGAAGGGGAAAACTAAGCTTACGAACGCTTTCCAGTGCCGCCAACATCTCTTGTTACATCTTTTCTTTCATCTTTTGTCAATTTTAGCACCTCACTTAACTTATTAATCATAACTTGTCCACGTATAGGAGGCGATATACATGAGTAAAAAAAATAATTCTGATCATTCTAAAGTTGTGTATGTGGGATTTGGCGGCAATGACACATCTGAACCAGAAGATACATCAGAAAATGATGAGTATGTTTTTGTTAAAGTAGGCTTTAAAAAGGATAATTTTGAAAAGATAAAGTCCTATACTACATATGCTAATGTGGAAGCGAAAATGGATAAAATCGATGTAGAATACACCCCGGAAGACTTTATTAAGGGAGCAACGATGTATTTTATCGATTCAATGCTAGACAACATTGATGCACATAAACCTAAAGAAATAACAAGAAAATTATATGAATCCCTTCCTGAATTCCTTCCCATTTTAAATGAAGCAGCCAAACAACTAGGAAATACCCCAAAGCAAAATGTTGAACCACTTATTGATGATCATGAAGGATTAATTAAAAATAACATTAAGAAAATTATGAAGGAACAGAAGATGACTCAAAAGGAACTTGCAGAAATAACAGGCATTGATAAAAGTAATTTATCGATTTATATGAATAACAAATCACAACCATCTATCGAATTCTTCCTTAGAATTTGGCATGCCCTAGATTATCCACCTCTCAACGAGATACTTTTCAGAGAAAAAACTCATGATGCTTAAGGCATCCCTTTTTTTTGCAACGAAGTTAAAAATTTTCAACTTTTATTAAAAATGTTTAAAAAAAGGTCATAAGACATGCACCTCTTTCAATATCCTATATCATAACTAACTACCAACGGAAGTGGTTTCGAATAAGGTAGGGTCACTTTACTGCTATGAAATCAAGGCAATTGCATAACATGACAGGTGGTCTTAGCCTCTTATAAGGTAGGTGCAACTGATGGACATGAATACAGCAATGTTTATGATAGCATTAGTAACGTTAATGGTCCTTTTAATCGAGAAAGTTAAAAAGTAATCTACCCAGCATTTGGTGAGATGGGTGGATTACTTTCGAGTGAAAAACATGGTTCCTTCTAATTACGTACAATTCAATCGACATTGGATAGATAACCGTAGTTGATGCACTGCGGTTATTTTATTTGCCCGCTATTTTTCTATTCGGAATATTCATTGTGATAGTTAAAATGCTCGTTGGAAAAACCAAACTAATCCAAACAAGAGGATTGCTGTCGAAACACTAGGGGCAAACCATTTATAATACTGCTTTTTTTGAATAAACAGGATAACAGGGTAAATCAAGGATAAAATAATAACTTGCCCCAATTCAATCCCTAAGTTAAAAAACAGGATCGAGGTAGCAAAGTTACCTTGTGATAAATTCATTTCTGATAAAATACCTGCAAAACCAAAGCCATGGACCAAACCAAAAATAAGGACAAGCCACGGGCTCTGCTTAGAATTTGGCTGGGTAATATTATGTAGGGCCACATAAATGATGCTTAACGCGATCACGGATTCCACGAGTCTACCAGGTAATTGGACAAGCCCAATCGTTGCTAAAACCAAAGTTATACTGTGAGCGATTGTAAAAGTAGTAATTAACGTAATGATTTGGCGGAATGTTTTTGCTCCAATTAATAAACTGATCGCAAATAAAATATGGTCATAGCCTGTAAAAATATGTTCGATTCCGAGAACGAGAAACTGCTTGGCACTAGTGAGAAAATTCATTTCCCCTGTATTCAGCTCTCTGACTTCATATGTAAAAACAAACTCTTCCTCGTTTCCATCTATTTCGATCTTTGCAACATTTGCATGACTTGGATCTGTTTCAAAAAAAACATTGTAATCCACATTCAAGCTCTCTGGCGTATGCTCGACAGGGAATGATATGGTAATGGATACAAATGGCCGCTCTTCTAATTGAATCGGTTTAATTGTGTCAATTTTTCCTTTGGCCAGGACCCCATTTGAATACAGCTCCAAATTTTCATCAAAATATGATTGCAGAATTTTGTTGTTTTCTTCTGTTATTTCATTCGGTTCTGCATCAATCTGAACGCCAGTTGCATGGATAAATTCCTCCTGGTCAAGCAGAAGCTCATATGTAATATGATCTTCTTGAACACGAATCGTTGAAAATCCTTCACTATTCATACTATGGGCTTCAACGTTGTTTGTTACTGAAGTAGTTACTGCAATAATTATTAGAATAAGTACAAGTAGTTTATGTTTCACTTATAAGCTCCTTTTCGAAAGTAATAGGAAAATACGAGGAGTTAAATCACACTCCTCGTACAAAATAGTTACTTTACATTGATAAAGATTGGGTTAGAGTAGAACCAGAGGTCAGCCCAAGGATCTTCACCTTTTGAATCCTTTTCAGGCTCAAGCTCATCTGTATTAGTACCACGAACACGGATATAACTATCTTTTTCAACATTTTTAATGGTATAAGTTATTGTTATAAATTCACCATCTTTTTCCCAGCTTTTTTCATCAAAACGAGCAATGACTTTAGTAGTAGGATTTGTATCAGTTGAACGATCTTCAACTTGTCCATTTACTTCTCCCATAATAAAATCAACACGATTAACTTTCGGATTATCACCATTGTTATTATCTGTATTAGGATCCTTGAAGCGGACAGTAACATTAACATCACGTGTTTTATTGCCTGGTACCTCTAAGGTTTCCCCAATAGTTGCTCGATTTCCATTCGATTGTGCATGTGCTGGTGACTTACCAACTGCCTGTGCTGTCACATCTAGTTGATTAATTAAATCCCCGGTCGTTACAAAGATTCGGCCATTACGTAATCCATCTAAAATGTCACCATGCTCATTTGCAGCATGAACATATGTTTTTGAATATTCGCCAGGCCAGAAGTCACTGCCTCCTTCTGTGTAATGAACATGTGAATCAGAGGATGAAGTAACCCACCAATGTCTTCCTTCACCTAACATCGAATCCCATAGGCCGCCTACTTCAGCAGTCATCTGGTCATACCCACCCATAGTAGGATAATTTCCGTATCCACCACGATCTCCATTAGGATCAAGTGTTCCATCTGAATTTAAAGTTCCAGCCTGATGACCCGGAGAGCCTTCCATCCCAACTGATACTGTTGGTGCTGTATCATTCCAATTACGAAATTCCTCTGGAGTATCCTGTCCCCATACACTTTCTCCTGAAGCTGAACGAGAAGGATGGTTAGCAAACAATACTGGTGGTACCGTAAAACTTCTCATATATTTCAAGGCTTCAATCATCGTTTCTTCATTATCACGCCCCGAAGCCTCACGCTTAGCAAACTGACTTTCAATATTGTAAAGGTTCTGTGACTCGTCATCTGTTTTTGGAATAATAAGTGAACTATGGTCAGCGGCAGGTGTATCAAACTCCATTCCATAGAAAAGATTAATCCCCGGCACTTCTTCACGTGCTTTTAACACCTCTGGATACGCCTGTTCTAAATTCACCTTAGAATGGTTAGGTCCACCATGATCAGTAGAAACCATCCAATCCAAACCAAACTTATCAGCCATTTGTGCATTTTTCACAATTGGATAAATAGCATCCCCACCACGAATAGGAGTCGGTGGATTCGTCGAATTGTCCCAGCCTACGCTCCATTCACTATGTACATGATGATCCCCAGCAATCCAACTACGATCATTTGGAATGACCTTTTTCTCAACTTCATTGGCTGCAACAACCTCGTCCTTAAACACATTCATTGGTAGGCTATGTGATGTAATAGCTACAGCCGCCAACAAAGTGGTTGCAATAAGTGGTATTTTCTTGCTTTTAAGATTGATTTTCACTATAATTCCTCCTTTTTTAAAATACAAATTCAAATATAAACAATGAATGTAAAGGGAGAGTTAATAGATTGTAAAGATGTTAGAAGATTTAAAAAAACAGGAGAATGAGTCTATTTATTTGTAAATTCGAGGGAAATTAAATGGGTGATTTGAAGTGTGTTCATTCACCGAAAAGTATGATGAGATATAAAATTAGATTTATTCTATGTTTTTGTCATAAAAAGAGAAATATCTCAAAATATGGACTATGAGAGGAAAAATTTGTACTTCAGTAGAGTGGGTAGCCATTTATTTGTATTTTCGAGAAGATTTTTGTACACAAAATTATTTTTAATTACTAGTTGACAGGTAGGAATAATGTGAATTATAATCTGATTAATTAGAAAATGAAATAAATAAAGCCGATCGGTACACCGAAGGCATAACCCTTTACTTAAGAGGGTTATGCCTTTTTTTTATTACATTTTCAACTAAAAAGAGGTGTTATTATGAAGAAATTAATTATTTTTGCTTTTATTGGATTACTTGCACAACTGATTGACGGCGCTTTAGGAATGGCTTACGGGGTAACATCTACTTCCCTTTTATTAGCTTTCGGTATTGCCCCTGCAGTTGCTTCTGCTTCTGTACACTTAGCGGAAGTTGTTACCACTGCTGCTTCTGGTGCCTCACACATTAAATTTGGAAATGTTGATAAACAAACCGTTTATCGTCTGATCATTCCTGGTTCAATTGGTGCATTTTTAGGAGCGACATTTCTTAGTCATTTACCAGGAGATTTAGCTAAACCCTATATATCTTTATTTCTACTTATTTTAGGAGCGTATGTTTTAATAAGGTTTTTATTTATATTTCGTCCAACTGAGGAGAAGAAAGGAATTGCACTAAGTCGAAAACAATCGATTCCTTTAGGGTTAATAGCAGGTTTTGCAGATGCAACTGGTGGTGGAGGTTGGGGCCCAATCGCTACACCAGTATTATTATCCCGAAAAGGCATGAGTCCTCGTAAAGTTGTTGGTACTGTTGACACCAGTGAATTTGCTATCGCAGTTTCAGCTACACTGGGATTCCTTATTTCTCTAGGGTGGGAAGAAGTAAATTGGTTCTGGGTTGGTGCATTAATGGTTGGAGGAATAATTGCAGCCCCAATCGCAGCATGGTTAGTTCAAAAAATCCATGCGCAGTTAATGGGTGTACTTGTTGGTGGATTTATTATACTCATAAATGCGAGAACATTAGTAAATACATGGATAGAGAATACAACTGTTTATCCATATGTCTATATAGCAATTGCAATCATCTGGATTGTTGCGATTTTTTATACGATAGCTAAAATCAGAAACCATAAGAATATTAACCAAGCAGAATTAAATTCATAAGCTGACTAGAAAACTAGAGGCTCCTGAATTAAGTTATTTTGATAACTTAATCTGGGAGCCATTTTTATAAATGTATTGCTGATCGGGAATCCGAAAGCATCAATATTAATTATAAATAAAAATATTCATAATAGGGAGATAAAGGCTATGGCTAAAGTGGCAATTATTATGGGGGTTCCTAATGATCATTCTCGTCTTACTGGCATTTTAAATTATGCAAGTAAAGTACTTAATGAAGAAAGTGTATCCTTTGAAATCATCAAAATTCACTCCTTACCATCAGAAGATTTAATCACAGCTAAGTTTGATAGTGAGGCAATCGCTGATGCTAATGAGATTGTAAAGAATTCATCCGGACTTCTTGTTTTAACACCTGTGTATAAAGCATCCTTCTCAGGGATATTGAAAACGTATCTTGATTTATTACCTCAGAAGGGCTTGGAAGATAAGGTAATTTTACCGCTTGTTATAGGAGGTTCATTTGGGCATTTGTTAACAATTGAGTATGCTCTTAATCCAGTTTTATCCGCATTAGGAGCAAATCATATTGTCAATGGAGTGTATACAATTGATAAGCATATCGACCGTATTGAAAATAACCAATTCAGAATACATGAAGAAGCGCAACAAAGATTAAAGAATGCTCTTGATTTGTTTATTAGGAGCATAAAGAAATCTTAAGAAATTGATATCTTTTTTCTTAGCCAAATGATTACTTGTAATAAATCCAACTGGTTACCTTGTGATTTGTACTAGTTTATTAAAACTTTCAGCAATCATTTTTTGAGTGTCTCTTCCATTATCAAATTAAGGGAGGGTAAATGAATGACCCAGTTGCGTGAAGCGGTATCTAAAAGGAAAGAAAAACTAATTCAAAAGCTCTTAGATTTAGGTGTATACAAAAAAGAAGAACATCACCTCTATGAATTAACATTATCAGAAATTGAAACTGAATATCAAAATGAAAGAAAAAGGGTAATGTTGATTGAAAATCCTAAGATCTAACTATTTTCGAGGCACATTTTTTCAGGAGGATATCAAATATGCAAAGAAAAGTTTTGAACTTATTGGACTTATCACAGCATAAAAACAAATACACTTTACTAGAAAATGAGTATTTAAATCTTCCTGATCTAGGTTTTTATAGTAAATGTCATCAAAAATTTCACATCAATAGAGGGGTATTTAATACGATTGACAACTGGTTTTATGAGTACGGAGTGATAAATGTTGCATATCGAAGAATCTATATATTAGCTTTTCTGGAATTTGTGAAAGAAGACAATTTTGTCCCAGATTCTCAAAAATTTATGAAATTCGGCCATGGTGGACTGACGATGAAACTAAAGGAATTTATAAAAGTTAATAATTCACATTCTATTTAATATTGTGACCAGATAACTGGAGCAACTATTTCACTATTGAAGAGGTTGCTTTTTTTGTTGTTTGATCAATCTATAAAAAAATATAGCAAGGGAGACGATGAAATGAATAACAAAAACCGTCAAATGAAATTAGGAGCGTTCTTTATGATTCCAGGTCATCATGTAGCTTCTTGGAGACATCCTGAAAGTCATATAGATGAGATACTAACGTTTGATTTATATAGAAAATTGGCACAAACAGCGGAGCGTGGCAAATTTGATATGATCTTTTTTGCAGATGGATATGCAGTTCATGATCATGATGGTATCGGAATTGAACAAACTGTAAATGTAAGACCTGATCCTCTAACCCTGCTCTCTGCACTATCAGTAGTAACAACACATATTGGATTAGCATCTACTGCTTCAACTACTTATAATGAACCTTTTCATCTTGCAAGAAAGTTTGCGACAATTGATCATCTAAGTCGGGGACGTTCAGCTTGGAATGTTGTGACATCTTCAAGTGAAGCAGAGGCGTTAAATTTTAGTAAGGACCATCACCTAGAACATAGTGCTAGATATGAGCGAGCGGAGGAGTTTGTTGAAGTTGTCAAAAAGCTTTGGGATAGCTGGGAAGATCATGCTTTGCTGGTAAATAAAAAATCAGGGAGATTTGCAGATCCAAATCAAGTGCATCACTTAAATCATAAAGGTAATTGGTTTTCAGTTAAGGGACCATTGAATATGGCAAGACCGATCCAAGGTCACCCTGTCATCATTCAGGCTGGCTCTTCAGAATCAGGGAAAGAACTTGCAGCAAAGACAGCTGAAGTTATCTTTACAGCATGGCAAACAATCAGTGAGGCACAGTCGTTTTATCGAGATGTAAAGGGGCGATTAAAGAAATTTGGACGAACAGAAGAATCATTGAAAATCATGCCAGGTGTATTCCCTGTGATAGGAAGAACAGAAAAAGAAGCAAATGAAAAGAAACAACAATTAGTAGAATTAATTCCCGAACAAGTAGGAGTTGGACTGCTGTCTTCCCTTATAAGCTATGATCTATCAGAGTATCCAGTAGATGAGCCTCTTCCAGAGTTACCAGATATCAAGGACATAAACGGAGCTAAAACGAGGTTCCAGTTAATCAAGGATTTAGGAGATCGAGAAAACTTGACAATACGTCAGCTATATCAACGTGTTGCAGGTGCGAGAGGACATAGAGAAATAAAAGGAACGCCACTACAAATTGCAGACCAAATGCAGGAGTGGTTTGAAAATGGTGCTGCAGATGGATTCAATATTATGCCCCCATATATGCCTGGTGGATTGGATGATTTCGTGGACTTGGTCATCCCTGAATTACAGAACCGTGGACTATTTCGAGAAGAATACACAGGTCATACTTTAAGAGATCACCTTGATCTATCACGACCAGTTAATCAATTTCAAAAGTTGAATGTATAAAAAACTAATAGATAGAAAGGAGTTCTAAAATGACATTACTAGAAATTAATGATCTAAATAAATCGTTTGAAAAAGGTAAGGAAAAAACGCATGTACTTAATGATATTAACTTAAATGTTGATAAAGCTGAATTTATAACCATTATAGGTCCTAGTGGCTGTGGGAAAAGTACATTATTAAAAGCGATAGCTGGATTAGATATAGAATATTCAGGTGATATCAAGTTGGATGGAGTAAAGGTGATTGGATCCAGTATCAATCAGGGATTTATTTTTCAAGAGCCTCGATTGTTTCCTTGGCTTTCAGTTGAAAGGAATATAGCAGGAAATTTATCACTAAATAATATTGAAGTTAGAGAGAAAGTAGATAAATTAATTAAGCTTGTAAGGTTAGAAGGGTTTGAAAAAGCATATCCAAAAGAACTTTCTGGAGGAATGGCTCAACGAGTAGCGATAGCTAGAGCATTACTTAGAAGACCAAAGATCCTCCTTTTAGATGAACCCTTTGGCGCTTTAGATGCATTTACTCGTTCTCATATGCAGGAAGCCTTGCTAGATATTTGGCAGGAGGAGAAGACGTCAATGATATTTGTCACACATGACATTGATGAAGCGGTTTATTTAGGGAATAAAATCATTATTATGAGTGCGAGGCCTGGAACTATACAAAAAGTTGTCTCTATTGATTTACCATTTCCACGAAATAAAGCAACAAAAGCGTTTCAAGAGTTCCGTCATCTTGTGTTAGGAGAATTTGAAAAAGTCGAAGAGTTAGAATTAATTAATGGTGCAGGAATTTAAAGGAGGGACAAAGGTGAATAATCAATCAACTATTTCTTTAGATAAATTAAAGCCTTCAAAGAAAAAAATTGTTAAAAGCAAAAGGGAGTTAAAGCATACAAGTATTATATTAAAGGGATTTATTTTGCCAATATTCATCGTAGTCCTTTGGGAGCTTACAGGGATATTGGGGCTTATTTCCGATACACTACTACCAAGACCAAGTGTGATTTTCACTACATTTATTGATTTAGCATTAACTGGTGAATTAATCGGACATTTTCAAATAAGCTTATTAAGGGCTATAGGTGGCTTTTTATTAGGAGGAACTCTGGGGCTATTAGTTGGATTGGCTGTAGGTTTTAGTCAGAATATTGAACAAACCGTAGATCCGACCTTACAAATGTTCAGAACCATTCCTACTTTGGCGGTTATACCATTGTTTATTTTATGGTTTGGATTTGGAGAGGTATCCAAAATATTATTAATTGCAAAGGGTGCATTTTTCCCCTTATATGTAAATACGTTTCTCGGAATTCGCGGTGTCGACTCTAAATTGTTTGCAGTAGCAAAAGTATTAGAGTTTAATAGGTGGAAGCAAATTACTTTATTGATTTTACCAGCTGCACTACCAAACATCCTTTTAGGGCTAAGATTATCGTTAGGTGTTGCTTGGTTAGCGTTGGTCGCGGCAGAATTAATGGGATCAAGTCAAGGGGTGGGGTATCTCATCATGGATGCGAGACAATTTTCTAATACATCTGTTGTTTTTGTAGGGATTATCATTTTTGCAGTATTTGGGAAATTATCTGATTCATTAGTAAGAGTTTTTGAAAGAAGACTATTAAAATGGCAGGACAATTTTCAAGGGTAGTCTCCAATTGATTGATTAACGAGTTCTTTGATCTTAAATCCGACTAATCTTATATGAAAAATCTAATATGTAAGGGAGAGTTTAACATATGCCTAAAAAAATAAAGCTTATTTATGTTTTTACATTATTTATATTTTTACTATTACTAAGTGCTTGTTCAAGTCCTTCAAATAAAGAGTCTTTATCAGAAGCATCCACAAAAGAGATTGTGATGAATATTGGGGTTCAAGGGAAAACAGGTATTTTACCATATGCAAGAGAAAAGAAATACTTTGAAAAAGCGTTTGAAAAAGTAGGAGTGAAGATAAAGTGGAATGAGTTTACAAGTGGGCCGCCTCATTTCGAAGCATTAGCTTCGGGTAGAATTGATTTTGGAGTAGTCGGAGGTACACCGGTTATTGCGGGGCAATCAGGAAATGTTGACTTTAAGGCAATTGCAGTTACAAGTGATGGGAAAAAGGGCAATTCCATAATCGTACCAAAAGGAAGCGCCATTAAGAAATTAGCAGACTTAAAAGATAAGAAAATTGGTGTAGCCAAAGGCAGTAGTGCTTACAATTTCTTATACATGGCACTAGATAGAGCTAGCTTATCAGATCATGATATTGAGATCATTCAACTCCAGCCTGACGAAGCACGACCAGCATTAGATAATGGTTCAATTGACGCCTGGTCAATATGGGAGCCTTATGCAACTACAGCGGTGTTTCAGACGGGGGCAAAAGTATTAGTAACAGGAGAAGACCTGAATATTAATGCCCCAAGCTTTCTTATTGCTAGAACGAAGTTTACGGAAGAACATCCAGATTTAACTGTCCAATTTTTAAAAATATATGAACAGGTACGTCAGCACTTTGATGAAAATATCGAAGAAGTATCAAAAGAGATTTCGGAAACTCAAAAGGTAGAAGTCAAAATTATTCAATCCGTTTTAGACAATTCTGAAGCTATTTTATCCTCAACAACAGAAGAATTTGCTAAAGCACATCAAGAACAAGCCGACTTCTTATATTCCGTTGGGGGCATTGAAAAGCAGCTTAAGACTTCTAAAATAATTGAAAATAAATTTGTAGATCAGGCACTTAGAGAAATAAAAGAAGAATAAACAATTTAAATGACGTGACGACACTCTAAAATATTTGAAGTGTCGTCACTCTAATAAAGTTCAATAGCTAAGGGGTGAGAATATTTATAAAAATTTTTAAAAAATATTTCCAAAAAAGTGATTGAATAAACAAGAGATACATAATATGATAAATAAAAAAACGGTGAAATCCTATAGTAATACTTGGTTTTGTGAACTCACAATTAATTACACCTAAAATTCGAAAACTTGAAGGACCTTAATCACCAATGGAATAGGCAAATTTTTGTTAAATCGGGTTAGTTTAATGAAGGGAGAGGATCAAGTTGTCTTCAAAAAATAAAATAGATCAAGAGGTAATCGATAAAATTATCAATTTATTAGAAAATATAGAGTTCGGTACAGTACAAATTACTGTTCACGATTCTCAGGTTACACAAATAGAGAAAGGCGAGAAATTTCGGTTTGCTTTAAAAAAGGGCAATGAAAAATTAAGAAGAGTGAACGGTGACTAGTTTCAAATTATATAAGGCAGGTGATGAAGATTTAAAGAAGTTATTAGTAGAAGCAATTGAAACTTGCCAGCAAGAAAAAAAACAGGTTGAAGAGCTATTAAAAGAAAACGGTGTCGGTTTACCACCTGCTGCTCCAGAGCCTCCAGATGCATGTTTGGAGGATATTCCAGTAGGTGCAAGAATTCCAGATCCAGCAATTGCAGCTACACTTTCTGCTGATATAGCTGCTGGATTAGTAACTTGCAGCCAAGTAATCGGTAAATCCATCAGGGAAGACGTTGCCATGATGTATGGTCAATTTCATAATCAAAAGGCAGCCCTTGGAGCAAAAGTGCTTCGTTTAAATAAAGAAAAAGGATGGCTCGTCTCACCTCCACTGCATCTAAAAAAACATGGTGATTGTTAATTTTTAGACAAGGATATTTCTAGTCGTGTTTATTATTATGCTCACCCAGCAAGCCACAATTGCTAATCGGTAAAAGCGAACATATCAAATAAATTTAGATTTGTGAAGAATATACTTAAAGTAACCGGTGGCTTTTGTTGAATAAGAAAATGAATTTATACACGAAAAAAAGCCCTTTCTATATTTAATGAGAAAGGGCTTTTGGTTTAAGTGAAAAATAAAGTGGGAAGCTAAAAATGTATGAGGGGTACTGTGTAGTTTCACTAAAATATAGTTTAGGAGGTGGTTATAAATTGAATAGTAATAATCCACTTAACCCAGAAACTCAAATAATAGGTACAGACATGATCATGCAGAATTTTTGGCAATGGGGATTTTTAAACATACTGACCAATAATTTAAGAGGGATCTTTGCTGAATTTTTAGTTGGAACTGCTCTTGGTAGTTTAAGTCAATCTCGTGTTGAATGGGACGCATTTGATTTAATTTATAATGACATAAAAATTGAAGTGAAATCAGCTGCGTATATTCAGTCTTGGCATAGTGGTACATTTTCTAATATTAGCTTCGGTATAGGTCAAAAAAAAGAATACGATTATGAAACGAATAAATACAGTCCTGGTGCGAAAAGACATGCCGAAATATACGTCTTTTGCTTATTAAAAGAGAAAGATGTAGACCTAATTGATCCACTAGATATGAAGCAATGGGAATTTTATGTTGTACTTACTAAAGAACTAGATCAACATTTTCCTTATCAAAAAACAATATCTTTATCTTCGCTAAAAAGAATAACTCAACTATGTACATATGAGAATTTGAAAAAGACAATAGATGATCTTTTGTAGGGAATATTTAAATCATTGGGTACTTAGGTTTATGACTAATAAATGAATTAGAAGAAAAAATAGATAAATTCATGAATGATGTAGAACAGAAAAATGGGGCTATACGTATAAACGGTGATATTTACGATTTTATCTTGGAATATTTTGGAGAGAGAGGATTTAGCAGGTTCTATCATATTGCTGTATTGGATCTTATAGAAAAAATGAAAAAAATTCAAGAACCTATTTAAGCGTCTTTGATACTGATCAAAGATGCTTTTTTCATTTTGTAATCATTTTGTAAATTAATATCCATTTAGAAGAAAAGAAACCATCAAACGATCATGAAGTATGGGATCCTGCCTCGTTATAATATTTCAAATCTGTAAGATTAAGAAATAATACAGGATAATGATGGTAATTTTTGAGTGTTGCATCGAATGCCTTGGTTTAACTTCGTGAATGGAAGGTATAGTCCTACTAAACCAAATAAAAATTGGCTCAGTTCAAGTTCATTGAGGGTTAGGCTAGTTGTTATTTTGGAGGAGAAGGCGTGAGACTGCCCCTTAGAAAAGCGAGTCAATGAGAGCCCGTAAGTTACAGTGCAAGGAGGCTCTCATGCCCGCCAAAAAAGCGCCTGGAACTGAAATGAACGGGTAAGAGCCAAAAATCGAAAAGAAAAAAGGATTGATTATATGGAAGTAAATGAGCAAGAAAAACAAACTGAAGAAAGGAATTACACGAAAGAAAATAATGATAAAAACCAGTCAATGAATCTGGTCATTCTAGGTAGTGTTGTCGGAGCAGGAGTTGGTTACCTTTCAAATCCGGAAATGAGTAAGAAAGTCATAAAAACTGTTCAGCAATCAGAAGTCATGAGAGAGGTTGGACAAGAATTTCGAAAGACTGTTCAAGAGATCCTGACAGAGCAGGCATTAACAAGTATGAGAAAAGTTGCCTCAGGATATATAAACAAATATGAAGGCACATTACGGCCCTCAACCAAAAAGAAATTCACTGAAACTGAAAAAGTTGAGGAAGAATCTCATTCAAAGTATGAAGAAATCAAAGAAGAAAATAAACAGTTAAATGATCGACTGGATAGGATTGAACATCTGTTAAGTAATCTGGTCGAAACAAAAAAACAGTGAGTCCCTAGCTGCTAGAAGGAAGTGAAGGTTCTTACAATGGATAAGCCAGTAAAAAAAGCCGTCAGCAAAGCCACGGAAAAAGTGTGGGAGCATACACCTGAACCAATTAAAGACAAGGTAAAGGAAACTGTAAAAGAAAAGGTTGTTGGGGCTTTTCATGACAAGGTTGATCATGCTGCGGATAAATTGAGTGAAACCAAAAATAAAAATGCTAAAAAGGTTCATGATAAGGCAGAACAGGCGAAAGAAAAAGTTCAGGATACGTTATTCACCGCTAAAGATAAAATCAGAAACGTTGTCAATGCAGGAGAGGAACTTCAAAAGAACGTTTCTGAAAATGAAGACAGTAAAAACGTCAAGGGTGCTACAGATATAAAAGGAGTCAGACAAATCAAGCATGTAACTGAACTCAAAAGAGCTAAACATATGAAATCGATGAAGGATATAAAAACGCGAAGCTCTTAAGCAAATCTTGAAAGGAGAATGACAAATGGCCGTTCAAAAAACAGCTGATAGTTCGAGTCTTGCAGAGGTAATTGACCGCATATTGGATAAAGGGATCGTCATTGACGCATTTGCCCGCGTTTCTGTCGTAGGGATTGAGATTTTAACCGTTGAGGCAAGAGTGGTTATCGCGAGCGTGGATACATGGCTTCGATATGCAGAGGCTGTTGGTTTACTAACAGATCAAGTAGAAGAAAACGGACTTCCAGATCGACAAAATGAGCAACAATCGCGATTCAGTATTTAGATGATCTGAATGTCCGTACAGGAGGTCATAATGGAAATAAAAACAATTATGAAGAATGTTTCCGACTTCTTTAATGAACATGTGGCTCCAGTTCATAAAATTACCTCCGTGGAAGTAAGTGAACAAGATGGATGGAAGCTAACAGTTGAAGTCATAGAGGAAAAGGAATATATGAAAAAATATGCAAAGGATGAAATGGTTGGTGTATATGACGTATACCTCAACCAAGAAAAAGAAGTAACAACATTTAAAAGGCGAAGCATTCGTTATCGAAGTGCAATGAATCAAGAGGCATAGGCTAAAAGGGGCAGGAGGGAAAGAAATGACGGTATTAATTGAGAATCTCAAAAAGGATTACCGATCATACGTTCAAGACGAAACAACAAAAGATTTACTTTCACGCTCATTACGGTATGTAAAAGCTGGATATCCGATTCATTTTACAGGGCCATCCGGGGCGGGAAAAACCTCTTTAGCACTTGCCTTAGCCAAAAAAAGAAAGAAGCCGATCATGCTTATTCACGGAAATCATGAATTAAACAATAAAGATCTCATTGGTGACTTTACCGGTTATTCAAGTAAAAAAGTAGTCGATCATTATGTTCGATCTGTCTATAAAAAGGATGAACGTGTAACAGAAACGTGGCAAGACGGCCGCTTATTAGAAGCAGTCAAAAATGGCTATACACTCATTTATGATGAGTTTACACGGTCACAGCCAACAACAAATAACATCTTTTTATCAATTTTAGAAGAGAGAATTCTACCATTGTACGGCACAAAATTAACAGAACCATTTGTACGCGTTCATCCTGATTTTGCCGTCATCTTTACAAGCAATCCAGAAGAATATGCAGGTGTTTACAAAACTCAGGATGCATTGTTAGACCGCTTGATTACGATATTTGTAGATTACAAGGATATCGAACGAGAGGCAGAGGTTATAGCAAACAATGGAAATGTGAAAAAGAGTGAAGCAAAAGCGATCACAACGCTTGTATCTGATCTGCGTTCACAGTGTAACGAGAATTCTGGACCTAGCTTGAGAGCATCTCTTATGATTGCAAAAATAGCTGCAGAGTCAGAGATTCCGATCAATGGAGAAAACCCAGAATTTCAACGATTATGTATGGATATCTTAGGACATCAAATCAGTCAATATGTAGACTCAATAAAATCAGTTCAAACAGCAGAAGAAACCATCTTAAAAGCATGTCGAAATATGCAGGTTAAAGAGGAGTAAAGGGGGATAAAGAATGGAACAAGAATATAAGGGGATTTATATTTTTTGTGGAATCCAAAAAGGAAAAAATGACGAGTTTGGCGAGATCGAACTTGAAGGGGAAAAGCGTGAATTATTTCTCATTACGTTCCAAGACGCGGCAATTGTTGCAGCTGAAGTTCCAATGAAAATCTTTCACCCAAATAAAGAAAATGTCATGATGCATCAAAAAGTTCTATCTCGGATTATGAAGCAAAATGACACAGTAATACCTGTTAGTTTTGGAAATGTCTTTCAGTCTAAAGAGGATGTGGAAGTCCTGCTGGAAAACTTATATCCGCAATTTAAAAAGCTCTTTCCTGAAATTAAGGGAAAAATGGAAGTTGGTTTAAAGGTAACGGGAAAAAAGGAGTGGCTTGAATCCCAATTTCATGATGATGAACAGATTGGAAAGCTTGCTGAAACAGTACGTGATAAATCTGAAGCAGCTAGTTATTATGAAAGGATTCAGTTGGGTGGAGCCGCCCAGAAAATGATTCAATCATTGCAAAATAAACTAAAACAGGAAGTGTTTCATTCTCTAAAGGATTCCTCTGTAGCTGCTAAAGCAAATGATCCGATCGGAGAGAAGATGCTGCTAAATGCCGCATTTTTAATTGATCGGAACAAGGAAGAAGAGTTTGATTGTCATGTCAATAAATTACATGACAAATGGGAAGACAAGGTAGACTTTGCTTACAGCGGACCATGGCCAGCTTACAATTTTGTCAATATCAAATTAAAAGTGGAAGAAGCCTGATGCTTCACAAAATCGTCTCAGCTCCGATTAACCTAGTGATAAAAATCGGAGAAAAGGTGAAAGAAGAGGCCGACAAGCAACTCTATGATCTCCCAACCATTCAACAAAAGCTGATTCAATTACAAATGATGTATGAGCTTGGTGAAATTCCTGAAGCAGCCTATAAAAAGCAAGAGGAAGACCTTCTTCTTCGCTATGAAATGGCAAAACGTTTGGAAATGGAGCAATGGCAGGAGATGACGAAGCGAAAAGGAGGTTGAAAAAGTGGCAGATTTTATCTATTTATATGGTCTGGTGCCAACAAAAGAAGCAGAAAATCAATCTTTTCCTTCTATGAAAGGATTTGATGGTCAGACAGAGCTTTTCACCATTGTTATCCAGGATATCACGGCAATCGTTAGTCTCCTAAATTCAAAGCAGTATTCAGAAGAGATTATACAGGACAAAATAAACCAGGATATGGAGTGGCTGCAAGAAAAAGCCTTTCATCATCATGAAACAGTGATCAATCTAGCAAAACTTTATACGATTGTTCCGATGAAATTTTGTACCATCTATCAAAACCAAGAGCGGTTAATAGAGGCTATTCAATCGACCAGAGAAAGAATAGCTGTAACATTCAAGGCTCTTTCAGGTAATGAGGAATGGAATCTCAAAATTTTTTGCGAGGATTCGCAATTAAAGAAACATGTTAGTGAGAAAAATCCGGTCATTGAAGCAAAAAAAGCAGAGGTTAGCGGATTACCTAAAGGAAGGCAGTTTTTCGAATTAAAAAAGATTGATAAGTTAATCGATTCTGAGCTTGAAAAAGAAAAGCATCGTGTCAGTGAATCCATTCATCACCAACTAAAACACTTTGTTATTCAAGGGAATGTAAAACGCAATTGGAACAAAGATGTGACAGGAAGAAGGGAGAATATGACATGGAATGGCGTATACCTTGTTTCTGAAAAGAGTGTAGAGCCGTTTTTAAAACAGATTAAACAATATGAAGATAAAATGCTTGGATTGGGATGGCGATTTGAGGCATCAGGTCCATGGCCGGCCTACCATTTTTCAAGTTTCATAGGTGAGGGAAATCATGTCGATAAGAGAATCAATTGAAGACAAAGAAATTGCGTTAATTGATATTTTGGATGTGATTCTTGATAAAGGTGTTGCCATAAAGGCTGATTTAGTCATTTCCATAGCAGGAGTAGATCTCGTTTATTTAGATTTACGGGTGTTAATCTCATCAGTGGAAAGCCTTGTTCAAGCTCAACATGAAAACCGAGACACCATATCATCTAGTCACTTTGATCAGCAAAGGGAGGAATTAATCAATGCAACCGGGCAGCCCAACAAATGGGAGAATTCACTGGGATCCTGACAATGTGGAGCATGGGTTAGCACAGCTCGTATTAACTGTCATTGAATTGCTAAGGCAAATTGTCGAAAAACATGCCATAAGACGTGTTGAAGGAGGTACTTTGACTGATGAACAAATTGAAAACCTAGGTGAAGCTTTAATGAATCTGGAAGAAAAAATGGAAGAACTAAAAGAAATTTTTAACCTTGATACTCAGGATTTAAATATTGATCTCGGTCCTTTAGGAAGCTTATTGTAATAGAACGCTTAAGGAGGACTAGGCAAAATGACAGTTCAACCTTCTATGCAATCCAATACAATTGTGGATGTATTAGAGAAAATTCTTGATAAAGGTGTCGTGATTGCAGGCGATATTACCGTAGGAATAGCGGATATCGAATTATTAACCATTAAAATACGGCTTATTGTCGCTTCGGTTGATAAAGCAAAAGAGATCGGCATGGATTGGTGGGAAACAGATCCATACCTAAGCTCAAAAGCTGTCAACCATCAAGCAAATGCACTAAAAGAAGAAAACAAACGATTATACGAGAGATTGGAATCTCTTGAAAAAAAACTAGAATCCAATTCTTAATTTAAATGGAGGGTATTTAAAATGGCTGAAACAAAAATGGTAGAAAATAAAACGAATCAAACAAAAGAAAATGAATCAACCGAATCAAAGCAAAAACCAAAGCAATCATGAAGCTGATAATCAAACCAATTCCAATGGCAATTCAATGAAGCGATCAATCGCAGGAGGCCTAATTGGTGCAACAGTTGGCTATTTAGCAACACCGGAAAATGGGAAAAAGCTGATGGATAAAATTGACTATGATAAATTAAAGAGCAAAGGAACGGACTTAGGTCAATCTGCAAAAGAAAAATCAATGCAAGCAGCAGGTTCACTCAAAAATTCTGCCAAAGGTTTATTTAAAAAGGACAATGAGTCAAATGAAAAGACTTCCGATCAAAAGGAAACCTCAGAGAATAAAACAAGTTCACAGGATGAAGAGTTAACGAAGAGTAAATATGAAGAATTGAAGAAGGAAAATGATAGATTGAATGAGCGGCTAGAAAATTTAGAGGAATTACTTACAAATCCAAAAGATGGTGAACAGCAAAACGATAAAAAGGAGAGATCTGAGCATGATGAAGAGGAAGAAAAGAATCAAGGTAACTCCAAGAATAAGGAAAATGAATCAACAGAAGATCAAGTAGAAGGAAATGAGAATAGCAGTAACGAAGATGATACAAAAAATCAAAGTCAAGAAAAGAACCAATCGAAACAAACACCTAAAAATGAAGAGGAGAAGAACGACACAACCCTTTCAAGTAATGATGACACATCTTCTTAAAGAAAGGAGAAGTGAATATGACAAATGAACACAGCAAAACAAAAGACAGAATTATCGAGTTTTTCGTACAAGCTGCAAATCAGCACGATTTCTCACTGGATATTTCACTAAATGTAAATGGAGCAATCGTGACAGGAACTCTAGTCTCTGCCAAAGAATACTTTGAAACTTTAAGTGAAACATTTGCAGAAGGAAGCGAAGTGGCTCAAAAAATAAGTGAGAAACTTGCACAGGCAACAGAAGCAATCGACGATTCTGAAGTCCATTTTATTCACTTAAAAAACGCTAAAGTATATTGTGGTGACAGCAATCCAACACCTTCTAAAGGAGATATACTCTGGAGAGGAAAACTAAACGAACTCGATGGGTTTTTTTTAGGGAAAATCTCTGATGCATTAGAAAATTCTTAAATAGAAGTCTCCACTCTTCGGGTCTGCTGACTCTTGAGGAGTGGGGGTTTTTTATTTAGTAGGTAGTTGAATGCTAGATATAATGTAAAAAAATGTAGGTGTAATGAACTATTTATTGAAAAAATTAATCTGGATTGTAACTAGGTAGTATATATATTTCTAACTGCACAGGGTGGAGTAAATGGAGAAAACCTAGAAGAAATGGAAGTATCAATATCATCCACCTTGCTTTACTGAAATGGAGCATAGGGGGCTCGACTCTTATTGAATCACTGAAACGGAAGATTAAGAAATTAGAAGATGATAACAAACAACTTAGGGACCGATTAAAAGTGGCTTATGCAGAGGTATATAAAAAATTTTAATTAATGTCGAGAACACGATGCTCTCCTTCCCTGCTTGTTCATTAAAAGGGCCATTGTAGAAGATAGCTTACCCTTTCAATTTTTCTAGAAAGAAAGTAGTCATTGCCAATTTTATAACAATAAAATTTGAAAAAGAAAATACTTGCAAACGATTTCGAGATACATTATGATTGAAACATAAGTGATCCGAAACGTTTTGGGAGCTGGGTGACATGACCACAATAAAAGATATTGCTAAAGCAGCTGGTGTATCCGTTACGACAGTATCTAGGGCGTTAAATGGATACTCAGATGTTAGCGAAAAAACAAGACTAAAAATTATGAATTTAGCTAAAGAGCTAAACTACAGCCCTAATACGCTAGCAAGAGGTCTTGTGATGAATAAATCCAAAACAATTGGATTGCTCGTATCAGGGTTAAACAGGGAAAGTGCAAAAGACCAAATTACCTTTTCTGTCCTTTCAGGCATTAATGAATGTGCTTCAGAATTGGATTATGATCTCGTTTTATTTAATACAAATTCAACAAAGCAGCGAGAGAAAACTTATACGCAGCTTTGTCGAGAGCGTAGAGTAGATGGAGCCATTATCCAAGGAATTAAAACCGATGATCCTTATTTACAAGAGGTTGTAAATAGTGATATTCCATGTGTTTTAATCGATTATCCGATTCAAAGTGAGAATGTTGGACACGTAACAACAGACAACAAATTAGGTGCTAAGAAAGCTGTTAACCATCTAATAGAATTGGGTCATAGAAATATTGCGATGGTCAATGGTCATAGTAAGGCTTTTGTCAGTAATATGAGATTCGAAGGATACAGGGAAGCTTTGCAGGAGGCCGGCATCTCATATAAAAAAGAATGGGTTGTTAATGGAAGGTTTGAAGAAGAGGAAGGGAAGTTACAGGCTATTAAGTTATTGGAAAAGTATCCGGAAATAACGGCTATCTTTTCAGCAAGTGATTTAATGGCATTGGGAATTCTTGAAGGTGCAAAAGAATTAGGCAGAAAGGTTCCAGAGGATTTGTCTGTAGTAGGATATGATGACATCTTACTTGCAGGATACTCAAACCCACCTTTGACAACGATTTCTCAAAATATTTTCCAACTAGGCTACCAAGCGGCAAATCTTTTAATAAAGATGTTAGAAGGAACACTTGAGCCGCATGTGATTACATTGGGTACGAAGCTAGTTGTAAGGGAATCTACTGCTAAAAACCACAAGTGATGGGTGGTTTTTAGGTAAAATCCAAAACGTTTAAGTTAGATTAATAGAAAGTTGATTTATTTTTTAATTTTGACAAAAAAATAAAACGTTAAAGTAAAGGAATAAAACAAAATAATGACTTTTTTTTGCGGATAAAAACCGAAACGTTTTGGCAAACGGGTGACGTAGGAATTAGGACGACATAATAACGTCAATACATGTGATTAGATTGGATGTGGAAACAGAATGGATTACCGAGTAATAAAAGAAAATGATTTATTTTTACTAACAGATGACAAAGGAAATATCCCTGAAAATCATTCGTATGGTTTAGGGCTCTATACGAAGGATACGCGCTTTCTAAGCAAATTGGACCTTCGTATTAATGGGGAGGAACCTATTCTATTGTCATCAGATGCTGATGAAAACTATATGGCTAAGATTTTATTAACAAACCCACATATGGAGAAAGATTGCCAACTCATTTTATGGCGTGAATCAGTAGAGATTGAACGTACACGTTTTATTTACGGAGACGTGCTATACGAAACGGTTAAGGTGAAAAATTACTACCCTAAGCCTGTCGAGTTTAAACTAAGCATTCATGTGGATGTTGATTTTAAAGATATGTTTATTGTTCGTGGCTTTCAAAATGGAGAGGTTGGAAAGCGTACAGGGCAGACTGTTGATGGGAACTCATTAACTTATCATTATGAAGGTGCTGATCAAATTAATAGACGCACAAGAATTGATTGGAATAAGGAAGCGAATCAGGTAACCGAAACAGGTGACATAACCTTTGATTTTAACCTCGATCATGGGTGTGGAGAATCCGTCACTTTTATGGTTCAACCACAAGTAGGTGACACAAACCATAACCAGATCATTGAACCGGAACAGGCTCTATACCAGTTAAAAAAATCATATCAAGAATGGGAAGCGAACATTCCTAAGGTGAAAACTGATCATGAAGCTCTTAAACGTCTTGTGGACCGAGGGATTGGTGACTTACGAGTTCTTTTAACTGATCTTGGTTATGGCAAGTTTCCTGTAGCGGGCTTACCTTGGTTTGGCGTTCCATTTGGTCGTGATAGTTTAATAGCTGCTTTACAAATGCTATCGCTGAATCCAGAGGTTGCTAAAGGGACAATTTTAACGATGGCAAGCAAGCAAGGAAAAAACCAAGATTCTTGGCGTGATGAACAACCAGGAAAAATCATGCATGAAATTCGTTTTGGTGAGCTAGCCAATACAAATCAAATTCCTTTCACACCTTACTATGGAACGATAGACGCTACACCATTATTCCTTATTTTAGTTTGTGAGTATGTGAAGTGGACTGGTGATTTAGAAATTGTGAAGGAAGTTGAATCAAATATTGCTGATGCCTTGGCATGGATCGATCAATACGGTGACCGTGATGGCGATTTGTTTGTTGAATATCATCAAGAATCAAGTAAGGGAATTGCTAATCAAGGCTGGAAAGATTCAGGTGACTCAATTGTTCACCGCAACGGAGACTACGCGAAAACACCGATTGCATTAGCTGAGGTACAAGGCTACGTGTATCAAGCAAAAATAGGAATAGCTGAGATTTATGACCAAATTGGAAAACAAAAGTTAGCTGTTCAGCTACGTCAACAAGCAAGCAAGCTTAAAGAAAAGTTTGATGCTGAATTTTGGATGGATGACGTTAACTTCTATGCCATTGCTCTTGATGAAAACAAGCAACAAGTTGGAACAATCACCTCAAATCCTGGTCATGTTTTATTCTCGGGAATGCTTTCTGAGGAAAGAAATAAGGCAGTAGCAAACATGCTTCTTTCCGAGAAAATGTTTTCAGGCTATGGAATCAGAACAATGGGTGAAGGTGAAGCTGGCTATAATCCAATGAGCTATCATGACGGAAGTATCTGGCCTCATGACAATAGCATGATTTTACTAGGAATGGGTAAACTTGGTCAGCAGGAAGAAGCAAAAAAAGTTATGACTGGTTTAATAAATGCCGCAGCTCACTTCGAATACAATCGATTGCCTGAACTATTCTGTGGTTATAGTAAAGAGCTTGGAAAGGCTGTGAAATATCCAGTTGCTTGCTCCCCACAAGCTTGGGCGGCTGGAACACCAATTGTCTTTATTCAAACATTATTAGGGTTATTCCCTGATAGTCTTAAAAAGGAAATTAAACTAAATCCGACCCTATTAGATGATATGAACTCTTTGGCTGTTGAAGGAATGACGATTGGAAATGGTCAACTATCGATATCACTTCAACGAAATCAAGAAAGCATTGAAGTAAAGGTATTAGAGAATACAACAGGCTTTGAACTTATCTATTAATTAAACCAAAGGGGTGAATCCCCTTTGGAAATGAAAATAAAATTGATTGTCCTTTATAGGGGGAACAAACATGAAAATGAAAAAATGGTTAGCAACATTAGGTACTGTATCTTTCTTGATTGGAAACGTTTTAGCTGGCTGTAGCAATGGTGATAACAGTGCAAGTGGAGATGCAACAAACTCAGATCAACCAGTTGAAATTACTCTTGCAGGTTGGGGGTCCTCACCAGAAGAAAGTGAACTTCTCAAACAAGTCCTTCAAGATTTTGAAACAAGTCATCCTAATATTAAGGTAAAGCATGAAGTAATCGCAGATCAATATATGGATGTAATTAAAACAAGATTAATTGGTGGCGAAGGTCCAGATGTATTCTATCTTGATGCCTTTGAAGCACCAGGTTTAATTGAAACAGGAGTTGTTGAACCTTTAGATAGCTATGTGACAGAGGGATTCGACATAGAGGATTTTGAAAAGCCATTAATTGAAGCCTTCCAAATAGATGGAAAGACTTATGGTTTTCCTAAGGGCTATTCAACTCTAGCACTTTTCTATAACAAAAAAATGCTTGCAGATGCTAATGTAGAGGTTCCAAAAACTTGGGATGAGCTTTTAGACGTATCGAAAAAATTAACACAAGGTAATCAAGTCTTTGGATTTGGTCAAAATCCAGAACTAGCACGCCTACAGTTTATTGCAGAATCTAAAGGCGGAGACATTGTAAAAGATGGTAATGCAAACTTTGCAAGTGAAGATGTTGTAGCAGGTTTACAACCATATGTGGATCAACACTTAGTAGACAAAACTGCAGCACAACCTAATGAAGTAGGTGCAGGTTGGACTGGTGAAATGTTCGGACAAGGAAAAGCTGCAATGGTCATTGAAGGAAACTGGGCTATTCCATACTTACAAAGTACATTCCCTGATATTGAGTTCGGAACAGCAGAAGTACCAACGATTGATGGTAAACAAGGCACGATGGCATTTACTGTAGGCTACGTCATGAATTCAGCATCTGAAAAGAAAGAAGCAGCTTGGGAGCTTATCTCTTATCTAACTGGAAAAGAAGGTATGAAGACTTGGACTTCAAAAGGATTTGAGTTACCTTCTAGACAATCAGTAGCAGTTGAGCTTGGTTATGATAAAGATGAGCTTCGTGCGTCACTTGTAAATGGTGCTCGATATGCAACCGTTTGGTCTGATGGTAAAAACCTACCTGTTATTTTTACAAACTTTAATAACCAGTTTGTTAGTGCCTACCTTGGCGATCGTCCACTAGATGAAGCTTTGAAGGAAGCGCAAGATCAAGCGAATAAAGAAATTGAAGCACAATAATAAGTAACCAAAAGGAAGGGGCAGCTTCCTTCCTCTTTCCTTTTAAGGTATACAACTCTTTCTATCGATGTTTGAATCTAACATCGATAGAAAGAGTTATATAAACTAAAAGAGAGGGCTCTTATAAGGGAGATGAAACACATGAAAAGAAAGTATTCACCAGCAAGATTAAGAGATGCAGGACAAGGCTATTTATTCATGTCACCTGCTCTATTCGTCCTGTTACTATTTGTTATTGGCCCTATTTTATATGCGATCTTCTTATCATTTAATGATGTTCAATTATTAGGAGGAACGAGCTATAAATTTGTTGCCTTTGAAAACTTTGCAAAAATACTAGATGACACGAGGGCGAAAATTGCTTTATGGAATACATTTAAATATGTTGTGATTGTTGTTCCATGTCAAACGATCCTAGCACTTATTCTTGCTGCAACATTAAATGCAGGATTAAAGGGAGAGAAGCTTTTTAGAATTGTTTACTTCCTTCCGACGCTTACATCCTCAGCTGTATTAACATTAATCTTTATGTGGATGTATAACCAAAATGGTTTAATTAACAATCTTCTTAGTATGATAGGACTACCAACCTATAACTGGATGGGAGATCCAGCAGTTGCGTTAAATGCCATCATGATTATGAACATTTGGTCAACAGCACCATTCTTTATGGTTATTTACTTAGCGGCTCTTCAGGATGTTCCTGATTCACTTTATGAAGCTGCAGAACTAGATGGAGCAGGCCCAATTAAGAAATTTTGGTATATTACCGTTCCAAATTTACGCCCAGTTACTTCATTTGTTGTGATCATGGGGATTATCGGGACATTCCAATTATTCGATCAATCCTATATTTTCTCAGGTGGATCTGGTGGACCAAACAACTCAACATTAACGGTTGTTTTACTGATTTATCAATACGCATTTAAAAACTTTGGCACAATGGGATATGCTGCAGCATTAGCATTTGCACTTGCATTGGTGATCCTAGTTGCAACCTTATTACAACGAAAATTTTCAAAAGAGGAATCCCTCTACTAAGGAGTGAGCAGCATGAAAAAAAGAAGTGTTGGAAGAAACATATTATATGTGATTCTAGTAGGCTATGCGATTATCACGCTCATCCCATTTTTATGGGCACTTTCTTCTTCTTTTAAAACACTTGAAGAGATAGTAAGTGGTTCGATGAATTTTATCCCAAAGGATTTTACCTTCGACAACTATAAAACGATATTTATAGAACAAGAACTGTTTCCTAGATGGTTATTTAACAGTGTGTTTATCGCATCAGTTGCGACAGCTTTAAATTTAATTTTTAATTCAATGGCGGGATATGCTCTTGCTAGATTAAGTTTTCCTGGTAAAAATGCATTGTTTGTCATCATTTTAGCTGTGTTGATGATTCCAGCACAGGTAACGATGATACCAAACTATTTGATTTTAAAAGAGCTTGGCTGGTTAAATTCCTACCAAGGAATGATTGCTCCGTCTATGATTAATGCAACGTTTATTTTTATGATGCGCCAATTCTTTATTAACTTCCCTAAAGAATTGGAGGAGGCAGCTTTGATTGACGGTCTAAATCGATTTGGTATCTTCTTCAAGGTTGTTTTACCATTAGCTCGTCCGGCCTTAGCGGCACAAACGATCTTTGTTTTTATGGGAATATGGAATGATTTTATGCGTCCATTAATTGTTCTATCGGATCCAAATCTATTTACATTGCCACTTGGATTAAATACTTTCAAAGGTCAATATATTAGTTATTGGAACTATATCATGGCAGCTTCTATGATCTTTACATTACCTGTACTATTAATCTATGCCTTCTTCAATAAGTATTTTATTAAAGGAATTTCATTTACAGGTGGAAAATAGAGTAAAGTAGGTTATTTCACTAAAGGTGAGGTAGCCTATTCTTGTTTAAAAAGATAGAATTTCAGTTCACTAACTACCTTCCTATAAAAAGAAGATTTCTTATTAAAGTAAAAGGTGGTTATCTTAAATAATGATCTTCCACAATCTGGGCGTTATTGTGGAACAGGAAAGAAAAGGGTGATACATATTATACATGACTAATATGTATCACCCTTTATTTTTTATGGCTTATTACAAATCCGCTTCCACGATTTATGGCATACTCATACAACTTTGTTATTGTCGATAGGAATAAATGTCAAGATCATATCAGAACGATTAGGTCACAGTAACCTAAAAGTAACACTCGACACTTATTCGCATGTTCTTCCAACAATGCAAGAAGAAGAAGCCCGCGTTAGATGTAATTATAAAATGAATACTGTGACCAAACGGAAGTTAAGCATAAATTTCGATGCCCGTTGAGGACGCAGGAGAAGAGAAAAAAACCTTGATATATCAAGGTTTTTTCCGGATTTTATATAGGATGGAGCATAGGGGGATCGAACTCCTGACCTCTACGCTGCCAGTGCAAATGACTAGGTAGGAAGGGAACTGACGTTCTTGATTAAATGCAGTTGTATCAAGGCTTCGATCTGATGGTCTATGGTTAAGGTATGATGAATTCGGAAAGTTGTTGGTCAATTGAGCCAACAAATCGCCAACAACCGTTCAATTTAAGTTTAATTAAGCTTTTTTAGTGAATATATCATTTAATTTATTAGCAGCTTCTTGATCAGCCTTTTGAAGAGCGTGGCCGTATGTGTTCATCGTGATTCGAATATCAGAATGCCCTAGTCTATCAGATATAATTTTTGCATGAACACCCTGATTAATTAATAGTGTTGCGGAAGTATGGCGGAGATCATGAAGGCGAATAAACCGAACTCCTGCACGTTTTGTAAATCGTCTCCACCATGTAGTAGGAGTTGTTGGATAAAAGTGGGTACCATCTTCATTGCAAAACAGCCATTTATGTTCATGCTCAATCCAATCGTCACCCATTTGTATTTTCTCTTTATTCCAATGCAACTTAAATAATCTTAGTTCCTCAACGACAGATGCGGGTAAAGATACTAGCCTTTTAGAATTCTTCGATTTTGGACCTTTAATAAGAGAACCATGTGTACCTTTAACAATAACTTGGGTAATTTCAATTGTACCTTTATCTAAATCTACCTTCGGCCACTCTAAGCCCAAGTTTTCACTTCTTCTTAAACCAGCAGCTAGCGCTAATGTTAAAAAAATACGCCAATGAATTTGCTCATCTCGAGCTGCTAAAAATAATGATTCAACTTCTAATTCATCATACACATTTACATGTACATCTCGTTCTGTTGAAACTTTCGGCTTTTTAACATTTTTAACTGGATTATTTTTAATGATCTGCCATTCAACTGCACGTTCGAAAATATTCCTTATAGTTAAATATGAATCTTGTTTAGTTCTCATGGAGAGTGGAGTGTCAGGATCATCCACTCTTTTCATCTGATCTAGGAAATCAATTATGTGAACTGGTTTAATTTTATCGATCTGCAAATGACCAAGTGAAGGTAAAATGTGATTTTTTATGTGGGAAAGGTAGTTAGCTAATGTAGTTTCTGATAGTTCTTTTTTTGCATATTTATTTTCCCAATCTATGATGAAGTTTTTCAATAGCATCTTTTCTGGAGAGATGTATTCACCAGCTTCGACTTCCATTTTGAATTTGTGTAATTCTTGATTCAAATAATCACGTAATTTTTTGGTTGTTTTTAATAGCGACTCATCTTCTATTTTAATGGTTCTTGTTTTACGTATCCTTTTATTCTGTGAGTCGTACCCAGTATTAACAGTTAATAGAAAAGAATTTTTACCACGTTTTTGATAGTACGCCATGATTAACACTCCTTATGTTAGGATAAAAGACGCTTTTCTTTCATTAGGTAATAACTTTAGTACTTCTTCAATATCAGGCAACTGAATAATAAGTTGTCTAACTTCCCAAGGTTCAACGCCATGTCTTAAAATTCTTTCTTTAATTTGATCGAGATTCAAACCTAAATTACTTTCTTGTAGATTATTAGTTAATAAGTCTTCTATATAGATAGATGTACTAAGAACGGAATCGTCAAAATCATCACGATCAAAGTATTCGAATGGGGAAATAACTTCAAAATAATATGTCTCATCTTCCCAAGGTATCTCATTTGGTCTAAAAGTTAGTACGTACCAAAAAGGCACTAGGTTTCCATCTACATAGTCGTAATAAACACGTTGTTTTGGCATAATTCTCATACTCCTTGCAATTCTTTTACTTTTATTTGTTTATTAAGCTTGTCCAATAATAATTTAGTTTCGTTAGACCAATTATCAGGACTAGACTTTGGATATAGTAAATTCATATGCTTTCTAAACTCTTGGTCTGTTTTAGATTGCTGAATCTGATTTCTGAAATGGATAAGACGTTTCTTTGCGAACTTCTCAGTAACATTAAATTTTTCAGTTACAAATGGTATGCCATCTTGTACATTTACATAATTAGCAACCTGGTTTTTAAATAACATAAATGTTGGTACACAGAAATGTAAGGCAAAGTTTTCTGCTTGTGTTTCTTGGTAGTCTAAAAAAGGCATAGTCATATATGTTTGATTCCCGTAATGCCGTAATAAATGGCAAAGCTCATGTCCAAAGTCTTCCCATTGTTCTTGTGGTGACAGCCTAGAATCAATAATGATTTCCCCATTATAAATTCGACTCGAAAACCTTTCGAAGTGAATATATAACCCTAAGCGAGCTCCAATCTCAGATAGATCTAATTGATGAGGATGGTAAATATCAATCTTGCAATAGAAATCTTTAATCCAATCTTCTAATAAATTGCTATTGTATTTCATAATTGCCCCCTAAATAAGAATGTATGTTCGATTTAGACTTATAAAGAAAAGGCCACTTGGCCCTAATGTTTATTTTATTTATCTCTATTTTTAATAAACTCCCAAAATCGAATTAACTCTTCGATTTTTTCTTCTGGAGCATCCTTCAAATCTTTGAAGAATATCTGTGTTTTAGGATCGAGAATTTCTTTCCACATTTCATTACTGGAATTATCTAATTCATTTCCTGTAATTATGTAATCAATCGATACCTCAAAGAATTCAGAGAACTTTTGCAAAGTCTCATAGTCAGGTCTACGCTCAGATCGTTCATACATACTAATTGTACTTTCACTGAGACCAAACAATTTACCGAATTCTTTTTGTGAATGGATCCCTTTATTTTTTCTAAGTCTTCTTAATCGATCACCGTAAGTGGTCATTATTATCACCTAATTAGATAATAACACGAAATGTGTTAAAAGGAATATTTTCGCACGAAATGTGTTGACAACACGAAATGTGTGGTTTATTATATGATTAAGCAACACGAAATGTGCGGAAGGTGGTGTCAAATTTGGATAGACAGCTAATAGGTAAAGCACTTGTAAAATTAAGAGGAGATAGCCCTCGTGAAAAGGTTGCTAAAGCAATTGGAATTAGTGTAAGTGCTTTACAAATGTATGAAAATGGTCAAAGAATTCCTCGTGACGAAATCAAAGTTCGTATCGCAGAATTCTATAAAAAAACAGTTCAGGATATTTTTTTTAATCCTAATCCGCACGAATTGTGCGGTGAGAAAAATACAGCATAAGGAGGTGCAATATGCCTAACAAAAAACTTACCGTTCAAGGTGTTGCCGATTATCTTGGGGTGCATCCAGATACGATCTACAACATGGTAAGAGAAAAACAAATTCCTCACTTCAGAGTCCGTCGTCGCATTTTGTTCAGTGTAGAAACGATCGATGCATGGATCAAAGATCAAGAATCAAAAATCATTCAGGAGGCTATCTAATGAATCATTTACAACCAATTCAATCAAATGGTCAGAGAGTTTTGACTTCTAATCAATTAGCTGATGCATACGGAACAACAAATCGTCGTATTTCTGAAAATTTTAATGCTAACAAAGAGCGTTATAGTGTCGGGAAACATTTCTTCTTATTACAAGGTGATGAAGTTAAAGCATTCGGTGACCATTACGGAAATTCCGTATCAGTCGAAAGAGTAAGCAAAATGTACTTATGGACTGAAAAAGGTGCTTGGTTACACGCAAAATCACTTAACACAGATCAAGCATGGGACGCTTATGAAAAACTAGTTGATGATTATTACACAGTTAAAGAAAATGTTGTTCCTTTATCTAAAGACCAGGCGTTGGTAACTGTTCTTCGCACAACAGCTGATCTAGTAGAAGATACACAAGCAATTAAGGAAGAACAACACGAAATTAGAAAGCTTGTAACACAAATTGATAACAAAGTTGAAGAACAAATTACCCTTGATCATGGCGAACAACGAAGACTTCAAAAGGGTGTGGCAGCCAAAGTATATGAAGTCTGTATCGATCCAGATGTAAGACCAAAGCTATTTAAAGAACTATATCGTGAAATCAAAGATCGATTTGGTGTTGCAAGTTACAAAGATGTTAAGCGAAAGGAATTACAATCAGCCCTTCGCTACATAGAAAACTGGATACCAAGAAAGGTTTCTTAACTCCTATTACTAGATTAGCAAATTATTCCTATCTCAATGGTAGAAGGGAGGTGCGGAAATATGAAAATTGGTAGAGCTGCACAAGAGGTTAAATTAGCAAGAGAAGAAGTTGGTAGTACTCAATTAGAGTTAACGTTTGATGGATATTACGGATCAAGGGAATCAATATCCCAACAAGAAAACGGTCGGTACCAGGTGCAACCTGAGTTAACTAAATACTATGCAGAAAAACATAATAACCCTTTCCCAGCAATTGAAGCAGCACATGAATATACAAATTGGGGGATTGCAAAGTTGAACGGTGAGGCTGTCGATCTACATAGAACGAGTGTCTCATTAAAAACAAAAGAAGAATTGACAGAGGCATTAGAAGCAATTACGGAGGCAAGTAAAAAATTAACTGTTAACCCTAAGGCTATTGAACAAATGGAAATTAAGGTAATTGAAAAGTCCATTCAAGAATGTATTGATGCAATCACAGCTTTAACACATTATGTTGCTGTTCTTTGCAAAGAGTACGGAATTTCATGGATGAAAATGTGGTCCCAACATAAGGTGAAGCTAATTCAAAGGAGGTTTTTGAAGCAATGATTAATGATACGACTTTGTTTTATGCAATGTCAGTACTTGTTTTAGTAGCTTTGATGTTTGGATTCATGTTAGGGGCAAGAGAAAGAAATGAACAAAAAAAATAGCAGCAAGCTCTTCCGAAGCCCACTGCCAAAATTAATGTTTGAATAATCATATTTTACCACTCATTTCGAGTGATGGCAAGAACTCTTGTTCTCGTCATTGAGTCTTAGCAACGGAGGCGTTTAACCCCCTTTTCGTTTCCCTGCTAAGGCTGAATGATGCGAATAAGCATCAAAAAAGCCCACTGGGTAGAGTGGGCTTTAAAGGGATCCATAAATAGAAAACTTACATTTATTTTAGTGGATTCCCTTCAAAAAATCAAATGGAGGTTGAAGGAAAAATGATTGAAGTACCTTTCAATGAAGCTGATCAACGTCGTTTATCGCTAGTCGGGGGACAAATCACTATCAAACCTAGTGGGATGCCAGTGTTTCAATTCAAATCTAAAGAGCAATTCAATCTGTTCGTTTCATTAAAAAATGTTCAAAACGGGGGTAAAGTGCATGCAACAAATTAAATTATTGAGTCTTAATCTTAAAAACTTCAAAGGTGTTCGTGAATTTTCGCTAGATTTACAAGCTGAAAACGTAAAAGTGTACGGTGATAACGCTACTGGTAAAACTACATTATTCGATGCTTTCATTTGGCTCTTATTTGATAAGGACAGCCAAAATAGAAAAGACTTTCAGATCAAAACGCTTAGTAACGGTAAAAACTTAAAAGGTTTAGAACATGAGGTTGAGGGAGTTTTCCTTATCGATGGCAAGCAACTGTCATTACGCAAAGTGTTTACTGAGAAATGGACAAAGAAACGTGGAGCTGCACAAGCAGAGTTTAGTGGTCATACAACAGATTATGCAATTGATGGTGTACCAGCAAAGAAAAAGGAATTTGTTGAACGTGTAGCTGATCTAGTAAACGAAGATATTTTCAAACTGTTAACCTCACCATCCTTTTTCAATGAACAATTACATTGGCAAAAACGTCGTGAAATCCTTTTAGAAATCTGTGGTGACATTACGGATGCAGAGGTAATTGCTAGTAATCAAAAGTTGTCTAAGCTTCCTAATATCTTAGGTAATCGAAGTATTGAAGATCATCGAAAAGTAATTGCTGCTAAACGTGCAGAGATCAATAAAGAGCTTGATCGTATCCCTATCAGAATCGATGAGGTTCAACGAACAATACCAGACATTTCAGAACTAAATGAACAGGAAATTCATGATGAGATTACATTCCTTAAAAATCAAGCGAATGACAAAGAGCAAGAATTGCTTCGTATTCAAAACGGTTCAGAAGTTACTGAGAAACAAAAGCAATTACGTGAATCTGAAATGGAATTGCTTGATTTGAAGAATGAGCACCAACAAGCGAATTACAGCAAGACAGCTGAAAAGCAAAAGCATTTTTATGAAGTAAAGAATCAGTTAGAGTCCATGAGACATAATAGACAACTTAATCTTCGTGAAATTGAATCGCTCCATAGTATGTCCAATACAAAAGGATCTCAAATTATAGAGCTTAGACAAAAATGGAGCGTAGTTAATGCCGAAACATTTGAGCAACATCAAACTTCATGCCCTACATGTGGACAAGACTTACCTGAAGAACAGATTCAAGAATCTATCAATCGTTTTAACTTAGAAAAGAGTCAAAAACTTGAAAATATCAACCTTCAAGGAAAGCAGTTGAAGGATGAGTTAGAAAAAATAAATGCTGAAATTAAAACCAATGAGGTTGCTCTAGAAATACGTGATAAAGAAATCACTGATAAAGAAGCTGAGTTACATTCAATTTCTTCTGAACTTGAAGCTATGAAAGCATCTACAACAGATATTAGTCAATCAGTGGATTACCAGACTAAACAGAAGCAAATTGAAACTATTAAGCAAGCTATTGATGAATTAAAGCAATCATCATTCTCTGCAGCTGAAACAGTAAAGCAATCGATCAACGGAATTAAATCAGAAATTGCAAAGCTAGAGCAAGATAAAGCGAAATTTGCACAAGTTCAAATGGTCGTAAATCGAGTAAAGGAACTGGAAGAGCAAGAGAAAGAACTTGCTAAGGAATTTGAAGAGATCGAACAACAGCTTTTCCTTACAGAAGAATTTATACGCACTAAGGTGAATCTGCTCGAGGAAAAAATTAATTCTAAATTCAAATATGCTCGATTCAATCTATTTAAAACGAATATCAATGGTGGGCTTGAAGAGATATGCGAAACAACATTCAATGGTGTTCCTTACTCTGGTGGGTTAAACAATGCAGCACGTATCAATGTTGGTCTAGATATTATTAACACCCTTTCAGAGCATTACAAGGTGTCAGCTCCAATCTTTGTAGATAACAGTGAAGCTGTTACATCTTTAATAGATATTGATTCACAGGTTATTAGTTTAATTGTTTCTGAGGCTGATAAGAAGCTAAGAGTGGAATACCCAGGACAATTGAATAAGGAGGCTATCTGATGGCACATTCACCTGGTAAATGGAGATTAAGTAATATTACCGATGCAGTTATTACCGACCCTACTAAGAATACGCCACAAGGTGTTATCGAATATTACGGCGGCAGTGTCATAGCTGAAAGTATTTCAAGTGATGATGACAGAGAACTTATTGCACAAGCACCAATAATGAAACAAAACCTAACTGAATTAGCTGAAGTAATCGCAAGGAATTTAACAGCGTGGGATACATCAAAAGACAATCGAGAGGGTTTACTTCCAGAAGTTTATTGGAGTAATAGGGTTTGGTACGAACGTTTAACCGGCGAAAAATATTCATTTAGAAAAGCAGTAAAGAAATTCAATATTGAATAGGGGGAAATCCAATGAGTAATAAACAAGTCGCAATTATCCAAAAAGATATAACAGATGACGTAAATAGAAATTTAGGAAGGTTGCAAGATGAAGGCTTGCAACTTCCTTCTAACTACAATGCAAGCAATTCACTAAAAAGTGCATTTTTTAAGCTTCAAGAGGTTAAAGATCGTAACGGAAAACCCGCACTTGAAGTTTGTACAAGAGAGTCTATTGCTAACACATTACTTGATATGGTTGTTCAGGGTTTAAGTCCAGCTAAGACACAATGTTACTTCATTGTTTATGGGAATCAGTTACAGCTGAATCGTTCTTATTTTGGTACACAGGCAGTCCTTAAGCGATTAACCAATGTAAAGGACATTTGGGCAAACGTTATTTTTGATGGTGATGTATTTGATTATGAAATTGATGGTGGCCGTGAAAAGTTGATTAAACACGAAACAAACTTCTTGAATCGTGATAACGACATTTTAGGAGCTTATGCAGTAGTCAGAACCAATGATGATGAAGAAATACTGACAGTCATGACTAGAAAAGAAATTGATACATCATGGAGTCAAGCGAAAACAAAGAATGTACAAAATAAGTTCCCCCAAGAAATGGCTAAGCGTACAGTTATCAATCGTGCTGCTAAAGCTTTTATTAATACAAGTGATGACAGTGATCTACTTGTAGAAGCAATCAATAAATCAACTGAAAATGAGTACGACAATGAGCGAGTTGATGTCACTCCTGAAGCCGAGGCACAGCAACAAATTGAAGAGAATGCTAACTCTGAAATCATTGATATTGAATACAGTGAGGTTGAAGAAAAGGTTGAAGAGAAACGCTCTGAACAGCCTCCAATAACCGAAAAACAGAGTGCAATGGACTTTGAGAATGGACCAGGGTTTTGATTGAGGTCACAGCATTAGCTTCTAGTTCGAAGGGGAATTGTTACCGCGTTACAGACGGCCATACGCCCCTTCTTCTGGAATGCGGTATCAACTATAGAGAGATTCAAAAAGGTCTAGATTTTCAAATATCAGAGGTTTCAGCATGTTTAGTTACACATGAGCATGGTGATCACTGCAAAGCCATTAAGGATGTTATGAAGGCCGGAATTGATTGCTACATGTCAGCAGGTACAGCTGGAGCAATAAATGTACAACATCATCGTATTAAAAAGGTTAAAGCTAAACAACAGTTTCAGGTCGGTACATGGACCATATTACCGTTTGATGTTCAACACGATGTATCTGAACCATTAGGGTTTTTACTAGCAAATCAAGCCGGAGAGAAGCTTTTATTCGCTACAGATACTTATTACATTCGGTACAAATTCAAAGGTCTTACACACCTTTTAGTGGAGTGTAACTACTCCTTAGAAATCCTTAATGAAAACATTATGAATGGCAAAGTTCCACCAGTGATGAAAAAGCGTCTGATAAAGTCTCATTTTAGCTTAGAAAACGTTAAAGATTTTCTTAAGGAAAATGACTTATCGAAGGTTCAAGAGATCTGGTTGCTCCATCTAAGTGATTCAAACAGCAATGCGGATCTATTCAAAAAAGAAATTATGAAACTCACAGGGAAGGTTGTTTATGTCCCAAGTTAATTATGAAGTTGATATTCCTTTTGAATTTCTTTGGATGACCGATGGGTACCATGATCGAGGGAAGCTATTCAAAGAGTACGTTGAAGGCTATATAAAGAATTACTTCCCTCATCTAGAGTTTGTAAAGATTGAGGGCATGAAGGCAATATGTGAAAGGAGGTAAAGCAATGGCTAAATTCAGGATGGTTCATACAGAGTTTTGGGATGATCCGAAAGTGGTCGAAGAAATGACACCAGAGGATAAATACTTCTTTCTTTACCTGTTAACAAATTCAAATACTACGCAAATAGGAATTTATCAAATTACTAAAAAGCAAATGGCTTTTGATATGGGGTATTCGCTCGAGAGCATAAACGCTTTATTAGATAGGTTTACGAATCATCACGAAATAGTTATTTACAACAATCAAACTAGGGAGATCGCGATTAAAAACTGGGGAAGATATAACTTCAATAGAGGTGGTAAACCGGTTCTCGATTGCGTAAGAACAGAGCTGAAAACGGTAAAAGATACTTCCTTAATTTATCTTGTTGGTGAACGTATCGAGAAAAAAGAAATTCAAAAATTATACGAGTCGTACTACGATACGTCACACGACTCGTATCACGATACGCCAAATTACGGAAAACCCAGTAATACCAACACTTTTTACGATACGTACCACGATACGTCTACGACAGGTGGACAAGAAGAAGAAAAAGAAGAAGAAAAAGAAGAAGAAAAAGAAGAAGAACAACATAAAGAAAAAAGCGTTGCTGACGATGCCGTTAAATTCTACCAACAAAATTTTGGTTTCACGAATGAATACATGATCGATGAAATTATTCATTGGTGTAACGATCTAAACGATGAAGTTGTAATTGAATCTATGAAAAGAGCTTTAATCAATCAAAAACCATTTAGTTATGCCGTTGGCATTATGAAAAACTGGGTTAAGCGTCATGTGAAATGCATTCAGGATGTTCATGTAATTGATAAAGAATTTGAATCAAAGGGTGGTAGTAAAACACGATTCGGTAAAGTGATTCGTACTGAGCAACAACCTGAATGGCTTGGTAAAGAAGAAGATCCTAAACCGCAACGTGAATACACACCAGAAGAGATTGCAGCCTTTGAAGAAGAAAAGCGCAAGTTGCAAGAGCGTATCAAAAATTATAAAGATCAAAAAAGTGGGTGACATGATGAACACACAAGCAACTAGGCTAACTCAAGCAGTTGAGCAAAGAAAAGATTTTCTGAAAAATGAATTGCTAAAAATGGGCTATTTCAAAACTCCTGATAATAAGCAGCTGTACGAATTGAATCTTAGCGAATTGGAGCAGATACATATTATTGTTAAGGCTCAATTCGGTAAAGAATTGTCTAAGGAGGAAAACGCATGAAACAAGGTAAACGTCCAACAAATGCTCAAAAATATCAAATCAAACAAGCAGGTTTAAATCCTCAAAATTGGCTTATCGTTAAAAATCTAAAACATGAACATAGGTTGCAACTGGTTCATCGTGAAACTGGTAGACAACGCGAAATCGCGGTTTAGGAGTGAAATAAATGATTTGTCCAATCTGTAATAGACCACTAAAAAGCAAGAAAAGCATTGAGAGAGGTATTGGTCCTGTTTGTGAGGTAAAGGTCAAGAAACTCGAAAACGAGCCTCCTGAGGGGCAAACAAAAATAGATGATTACCTGCCAGAAGGTGTTGCACATGATTGAATTTGTAATACCAGGTGAAGCAGTAGCACAAGGTCGACCAAGAGCATCGATCAACAGAAGAGGCAAAATACAAGTTCGGGATCCAGAGAAATCTAAGGACTTTAAAAGCTATGTGAAATTACTAGCTTCACAGAATCGTCCGAAAGTGCTTCTCTCAGGTCCATTAGCTGTTGAATTAAGGGTGTACAAGCCTATCCTTAAGAGTTTTACCTTGAAAGAAAAAGAAGCTGCTAAACAAGGCATTAAACGTCCGATAACTAAACCTGATCTAGATAACCATGCAAAAGGTGTTCTGGATGCCATGAACAAGATCATTTACAAAGATGATGCTCAGATTGTTGATTTAGTAGTTAGCAAGTTTTATAGCGATTATCCGAGAGTAGAGGTTTTTATAAAGGAGCTGAGTGATGATGGCTAAGAAAAGAAATCCAGCCATCGAGAAGGCTGAGAAGGAATTCTATAACAAAGGTTGTCTTTTTGGATTTGAGCAAGGCGTTGAAGTAAGCAGAGTTGCATCAAAAATGTTGTTTGACCAAAAGCTTGAAGAGTTGAAAGGCATAAAAGGTATTGGCCCTAAAACTTTTGAGATTATTGAAAGGCATTTTGAAAAATATCTTGAGGAGGTACCAGATGAATTTACAAAAGTTGTTTGAGATGCAGAAAGGGCTAAGAGACCACATTGGGTATGACGGTCCTGATCGTTTTAACAAATTAATTTTAGCTTTGCTTGTGGAAGTAGGAGAATGCGCAAATGAGTGGAGAGGCTTTAAGTTTTGGAGCACTAATCAACAACCTAGAACACTTGCATTAAGACATCCAGCAATGATGGAAGAGGATAAAGAGTATTACAATCCTTTACTTGAAGAATATGTGGACGGACTACACTTTGTTTTGGAATTAGCATTGGAGATAGCTTATGAGATTCAATTTGATGTGTGTGATTATATCAGCGAGATTGATAACGACATAAAAAGCCAAGAACAAAAATCCAAAAATATTATAGAGCAATTCAATACGGTTTTCTATTTTGCTAACACAGTAAATTACGACTGTGAATATTCTAATCTTTTTGCTGCTTACTACTATTTAGGTGAAATGCTCGGATTCACATGGGATCAAATCGAACAAGCATACATGGATAAAAACAAAATCAATCATGAACGCCAGGAGAGTGGTTATTAATGTCGCCAGTACTAACAATCGTTGCTATTGTCACTTTGATTGGTTTGGTTCTTACATTCGAACATGATTGGCGTAACCGATTTAAGGGGAGGTAATCCGGTTGGAGGATCATGAAAAGCTAAAAGATGATTACATCAATGCTAGTCGTAAGATTCGTAGGCAAAGAGTTGATCTAGATAAAGCATATGGAATGATCGAGCAGTTGAAGAAGGAAAATGAAGAGTTACGTGTTTATAAAGACACTTATTTTTCTCTCAAGTTAGCTGGTGTGGATCTACCACATGTTAAGTCGGTCTAGAAGAAAATTGCGAAGTAACGGAGAGGTTATATGAAATCAGTTATAAAGAGCGTTTTATTTTGGCTAACTTGGATCTATTTCTTGGTATTAGTAGTAGTTAACATTGTATTTTGACGAGGTGTTGAAATGAAGGGCACAAGAGTGAAAATCATCTACTCATTAGAGGAACTGAACAAATTTCTTTCTGAAAACGATGTGCTGAATGTACAAATGTTGTCTCAATCAAAGATTAGAGAATCTTATATGGTTGGTGGCGGTATGGTTGAAGAAAAGAACTTGTATTGGAACGTCTGGTATAAGTGAAGAAAATTGCGAAGGAGTGAACCTTATGAATGATAGGAATTGTGGTGTCTGTAATAATGAGGTTTCCATACACGAAGAACAAATAGGAAGACGAGAAAACAACGGTGATATTACACCTTATCATATGTCTTGTGAATCTAAAGCAAGGAAATTAGAACCTTGTGAAGATTGTGGATTGCACCGTATATTCTGTAACGAGTGCAAAGAGTAATTCACAATACGCTTAAATATCGAAGGAGGAATAACCTATGCCACATGATTTAGAATGGCGTTTATTAAGAGCCTTTAAGAATGGTGATAAAGAGGAAATTCAAAGATTGAATAATATTTGGTTCCATCAGATTAAGGGGGCTGCGTAATTATGAGACAACTGGATAACTTCTCTAAAGAACTAATTACCATAGAAGAATTTTCAGAATTTGTTAACCACATGAGAAGTTCCATCGGATTGACCAAAAGGGAATTTGCTGATGCCATGGGAGTTACAAAAAGTACAGTAATTAATTGGGAAAACGCTGCTACAATTCCAAATAATGTTCATGCAATAATTAGAACAATGAGAATAGTAGTTAAGTTGAGAATTAGAAATAGTAGATTGATTGCATGAAAAAGCCAGGCGGCAACCTGACTTCTTAATAAATACTTCTTATTTGATTCGATATTATTATATACGGACGACCTAGTAAAAAGATTCATAAAAATATAGATTCTCTCAAAAAAAATAACACATGGAGGGATCTTAATGAGGTTGCAAGAAATAAAAATAGATCCTAGTACCATGAGACTAGAGATTGATATAATGGATTTAAAAGGAAGTTTTGCCATTGTACTATGCGAAGGTAAAGCTAAAATAACCGAATTACCTTCCCATGGTGAAACTAGAATTGTTACTCATCAAGGTAAGGTGAAACGTGTTAAGTTTGATGAGGGGGAAGAGTTTTGAAGGAAGTTTGTGAAGGATTTTGGAATTGTATTTCTCCAGACGCTTGGTTTACTGGTATAGGAACTTTAATTGGAGCATTTTTAGGAGCATTTTTAGCAGGTTTATTTACAATATTTTCTGTAAGGAAGCAACTTAAGCATGACAGTTCAAATAAAAAGAAACAAGAAATAACGAGTTATTTAAAAATCAGCTCTGATTTTAGTTCAAGAATAAAAGCCGTTATAAATGCAGGTGAAGAATTGGAAAAGAGAATATCACATGATGATACAAGAGTAGGTGTTTTTGAAGAAAAGACAATAAAACATTCTAAAGGATATTTAGGATCATTAAATAATGTTTCAAAAGAGATTTCAACAATGAATTATCACCAAATTCCTTACGAGTTTTATAATTGTTTTATTATAGGCAAGGAAATAATTGATATTCTTAAAGTAGATGTAGAATTTCTCATAGATGATTTACAAAAACCTATAAGAACAGATTATATTCACTGGAGCGATAATTATGAAGGGTTTACTAAGGGATTAAAAAAACTAAAAGAAATTTCTAATTCTATAGATGAATTTGATATTGAATCAAAACAAGAACTTCAAAAAATAAATAAAGTTATAAATTAAAAATTAATAGAGTTCTACCGGCCATCTGGAGGACACTGATCTTTACACAGTACATCTGTGTTTTGATTGGTGTCCTCTTTTTATTTGTCAAAAAGGAGAGGTTGTACATGAATACTAGTTTACAAGATCAATTGAAACAGTGGAAAAAGGACCATATGGAAGTAAAAGAGCAACGTAAACAACCAAAGAAGAAACCACCTGCAAAGAAACAGGAAAAGCTTTCAGATCGTGACCTAGCTTTTCTAATGAGGAGCAACATGAAAACATTGCACCGCGGTAGAGGAGGAGCTTTAAAATGACAATACAAACTCAGGTTGAACAATTAATTAAAGATTATCACTGGATGAGAAAAGAAGTTAATCGCCTGGAAAGAATTTTATATGGTTACTCTACTCCTATGAAAAGTTGGGGTGTTGCTCAGTATGGAGAAGATGCAGCAATGCCAAAAGGAAGTCCTGGTAAGAGTCAAATGGAATTAGAGAAGATGGATATCAGGGAAGAAAGGTTGTTAAAAAGGTTATGGAAATTGCAAGGTCGTGTTTTTGCTCTTGAAGCTGCAGCTGATTATCTGAATGATGAAATAGAGAAAATTGTATATGATTGCATGCTTGATGGGATGAGCTATCGAGCTATCGGTTACCACTTAGACATCTCCAGAGAAAAGGTTAGGCAAATTAAAATAGATTTCTTAAACCAATTATGCCAAAATTGCCACCTTTTGCAGTTATTGAAATTGGAAAAAATTGCGGTGTAAAATGGGAGGGAGGTCGGCGCGGATTAGTTACATGTCCGAAAATCTACTTTCGATCAATAACCTTCGGTTTATAAACTGTTAAATCTTGTAGATTAAACCCCTCCTTTTTCCTATAATGGACAAGGGGGTGACATAATGAAATATAATATTCTTAGGTATTTGCCTTATTTTTTCCTTTTTACTGTAATTATTATAGACATTGTTATTATCTATGCATTACTGGTTACTTTAAAGATACTTGAAAAAGAAATTATAGCAGCATTAATCGGTTTTGTCGGTTCTGTATTAGGGGGACTACTGACATTAGTTGGAGTGAAATGGACACTTGACTCACAGAATAGAAAAGAAAGTCTATTAAAGTACGAAAAAGCAAATTATGTATTCACTGAATTATTACCTAAACTAATAGCAGTTTATAACGGGATAAAAAGTTTAAGTCCGCAAAATTGGTTTCAAACAATAGATGCTATCTTAAAAGATGCAAAGGCATTGGAGACTAAAGCATCCGAATTATCAGAAGAGGCTAGGTTTGTAGGAATTGAGTTTTATAGAGAAGTGAAGAGTATCGATTATTATGCTGGGGTTATATCAGAGTATCTTGAAAATATTAGACCTGGTGTCACCGATGAAGAAATACAAGAAAGGTTGTTCACCTATTATCAAGGATTAGCTAAAGCAGATAATGCAATATTAAATCTTGTTTACAAAATAAAGCACTCTTAATTGGGTGCTTTTTTTATTTTCCAAAACAACTCAAATAATTGGAGGTGGCAGGTGAATGTGATATGCCGAAATGGGATGAAATAAGAAAAGAGTTCGAAACATCAAAAATTACTCTTGCTGCACTTTCTGAAAAATATAATATAAAATTAGGTACTTTAAAGAGCCGTAAAAGTCGTGAAGGATGGTCAAGAGATCCTACGAAAAAGGATGCAACCAAAATAAAAAAGGTTGCAACCCCACCGAAAGAGGATGCAACTAGAAAAAGAAGTGGCAATCCTAATCCTCAAAATCAATTTACAAAACGGAACAAGGCAGCTGAAAAGCATGGTTTCTTTTCTAAGTTCATTCCTGCTGAAACATTAGAGATCATGGAAGCAATGGAAGAGAGAACTACAGCTGATTTAATTTACGATCAGATACAGATTCAGTATGCTGCTATCATTCGTGCTCAGAGCATCATGTTTGTTTCTGGTAAGAATGAGATGATCAAGGAGCTTAAGAAAGCTAAGTATGAATATTACCCTCGTCCTAAAGAAGAAGGTGGAGGCGTTGAAAAATCAGTTACCGAAGAAGAATATGAATTCCAATTTGCTTGGGATCGACATGCCACGTTCTTGAATGCTCAATCAAGGGCTATTTCTACATTACAGAGCTTGATAAAACAATTTGATGATCTAGCACATTTGGAAGACGAAAGGCGGCTTAAATTGGATCAGATTAAGTTCGGTATCGAGAAAACCAAGAAAGAAACAGAGTTCATTGAAGAACGTACGAAGCTTCTTAAAGGATCTAAGAAAGATACTGGATTACTTGAATCGCTTATTGATGCATTTAACGGTGATAAGACATGAACATAGTTTATTCTCCTAAACAACGTGAAGTAATTACAGCACCGTTTACCCATACTCTTGAAGTTAATGAAGGTACTCCACGTAGTGGGAAAACAACTGCCGGACACTTTCGGTATGCTCTTTATTTGACGTTAACACCTGATGAGAATCATTTGATTACAGCTTATAACCAAGAACAGGCATATAGGCTTTTTGTTGATGGTGACGGTACCGGATTAAAGCATATATTTGGTGATCTTTCCAAAGTGAAACATGATGAGCTTGGTGATCATTTAGAGATTCATACTCCAAGTGGTATTAAGAAGGTTTATTACAAAGGTGGCGGTAAGGTTGATAGTGTAAAAGCTATTACTGGTATGTCGCTTGGCAGTGTCATATTCTGTGAGATTAATTTACTTCACATGGATATGATTCAGGAATGTTTTAGACGTACTTTTGCTGCAAGAATGAGATATCATCTTGCCGATCTAAATCCACCAGCACCTAATCATCCAGTTATCGAAAAGGTGTTCGATGTTCAGAATACCAAATGGAAACATTGGACCATTCATGACAACCCAATTCTTACAGATGAGCGTAAACAAGAGATTTATGATGTATTGAGCAAGAATCCTTATTTATTTGCTCGTGACTGGGAAGGTAAGCGCACAATGCCTGAGGGTGTTATTTATTCCATGCTAAATCTGGACAAACACCAAATACCTACATTGCTTGGACAACCATACGAAATGTTTTTTATGGCCGATGGTGGTCAATCTGATGCGACAAGTGTCAGCTGCAACATTGTAACCAGGTATGAAGGTAAGTTTAGGCTTAATCGTGTTGCTAACTACTATCACAGTGGTAAAGAAACAGGACAAATAAAGGCAATGTCTACCTATGCGAAAGAAATAAAGAACGACTTTGTTAAATGGTGTACTGAGAAGTTTCAGATGCCTTATACAGAGTTCTTTGTCGATCCTGCTTGTAGATCATTAAGAGAAGAATTACACCTCGTAGGTATACAAACTACAGGTGCTGATAACAATGCGCATGATATAAAAGGCGGTTCGAAAGGAATTGAGGTTGGTATTGAGCGTTTCCAGAATGCTATTACCAATGATCAATTCTTTTTAGTTGAATGTGATAAATACGATCATTACGACTTTATAAAAGAAGTTGGGATGTATTGTCGAGAGGATAACGGAAAGCCAATCGATGATTATAACCATGCTCTCGATGAAGCACGTTATGCAAATAACTATTTCTACAAACGATATGTAATTTAGGCGGTGACAACATGTTTAAAGGATTAATCGCCAAGGTGAGGCAGGTGATGTACAAAATGGGATTGATCAAAGGGATCCAAAAGCTATCAGATAAGCGAGAAATTCCTGTTAATGATGAGATGTATGATCGTATAGAGATGTGGAAAGCAATCTATGCAGGTTATTTAAAGGATTGGCATGATACCTCATACATGACTGTTAACGGTAAGAAGCAACGCAAACGAGCATCTATGAGAATGGCAAAGGTTGCTTCTCAAAAAATGGCCACACTTATTTTTAACGAAAAATGTGAGATTAATATTTCTGATGAAACACTTGAGAAAGCAATCAAAGACGTTCTAAAAGCTAACAAATTCAATCGAGAGTTTAGAAGATACCTAGAATACGGCTTTGCTCTCGGTGGAATGGTCATGAAGGCTTACTATGAGGACAACCAAATTAAAGTATCATATACAACCTCAGATTGTTTCATTCCCCTTGCTTGGGATAACTTTAGGATTACAGAAGGAGTATTCGTCAGCACGTTCAGAAAAGGCGAGAAGCGATATACACACCTTGAGTGGCATGTGTGGGAAGATAACAATTATATCGTCCGAAATGAGCTATATGAGAGCAAGGATGATAATGAGATTGGCGTTAAGGTATCTCTTGATGTCCATTTTGCAGGACTGGAAGAAGAAATCATTTTCCATGAGATTGAGAAAACGATCTTTGTTTATTTCAAACCGAATATAGCTAACAACTTTGATACCAACTCACCACTAGGTATTTCAATCTTTGCTAACTCTGTAGACACGCTTAAATCACTTGATATTGCGTTTGATAGCTTCCAAAGGGAGTTTATCCTAGGAAAAAAACGTATTATTGTTCCGAATTCAGCATTAAAAACAGTTATTGATCCATTAACAGGAGCTACTCACCGTTATTTTGATGCTGATGATGAAGTGTATGAAGCAATGAATTTAGGGGATGGCCTAGAAGGTCAAAAGGTATATGATATCTCAGTTGAGTTGAGAGTAGATGAACATGTTGCTTCAATCAATGCTCTATTAAATGTCTTAGCTATGCAGATCGGCTTTAATGCAGGAACATTTACTTTCGATGGTGTTGGTGTCAAAACAGCTACAGAAGTAGTTTCAGAGAATAGTGAAACGTTCCGTACTAAACAGGACCATGAAACAAACGTTGAAGCAGCCATTCAAGAATTAGTTGATGCGATTGTTGAAATTGCAGATGCTTTCAGTGTTTTTTCTCGTCCTGCGGAGTACGAAGTTACCGTTGCTTTTGATGATTCGATTGCAGAAGATCAGAGCGCTGAGATAGCAAAGCAGATTCAGTTAGTCACTAATGGTCTGAATAGTAAGGTGAGAGCGATCATGAAGATTCATGGATTGACTGAGAAAGAAGCCGAGGATTTGTTGAAAGTTATCAAAGAAGAACAAAAAACAATTACTGCAGGAAATGTTGATCTTTTTGGTGGTGAATAAGGTTGGATCCACTTAAACAGCAACAACTAGTAATGCCAACTGTAGAGGTTTTCCTTGCGATCGAAGAACAGATGCTTATCAATATCGCGAAACAATTAAGAAAGCATCGATCATTACTAACTGAAGATAATATTGTTTCTTGGCAAACTGAACAGCTTTCAATGATGGGCCAGTTAACACAACAGAATATTATTGCTATAGCGAAGCATTCCGGTATGGCTGTAAATGAAGTAGCAAAGGCACTTGAACAGGCAGGATATAGCGCGGTTGAAGAAGATGAGGAAGACTTACAAGCAGCTGTTGCAATGGGATTGCTTCTTGCTCCACCAAGTATTGAAGCTAGCCAGGCATTACAGGATGTTTTAGCAACCTATCAAGAACAAGCTCTTGATTCTTTCAACATGATAAATACGACCATGTTACAACAGTCTCAGCAAGTCTATTTAGACATTGTTAACCAAACGGTAGGCAAAGTATTAGCAGGCACTCAAACACCTCAGGAGGCGCTAAGAGAGAGTGCTATTAAATGGGCGAACAAAGGTGTTCCTGCTTTAATTGATAAGGCAGGTAGGCAATGGTCCACAGAAGCTTATTTAAATGCTGTAATGCGATCTACTGTAAACAATGTTGCTAATGATATGCAAGATGCACGTATGGATGATTTTGGAGCTGATCTATTCGAAGTATCCTCACATATGGGTGCTAGACCTGGTTGTGCTCCGTATCAAGGGCGAATCTTTTCGAAAAGTGGTACCCATCCTATATATCCTGCGCTTAGTTCAACAACATATGGACAAGCTAGTGGGTTGTTTGGAGTCAATTGTAGGCATGTTAAATACGCATTTATCGAAGGTGTTTCCAGAAAGACATATAAGCCATATGACGAGGAAAAGAACCGAAAAGAGTACGAGGAAAGCCAACAGCAAAGGTTACTCGAAAGACGTATTAGAGCAGCTAAGCGTGAACTCCATATGATGCAAGCAATGGGTGATGATGTTGGGCTTAAGATGGCTAAGCAGAAGGTAAGAGATCGTCAAGCTGAGATGAGGGAGTTCATTGAAGCTACTGGAAGAAGAAGAAATAGACCAAGAGAGCAGGTGTATTGATGTTTATCTCTAAAAAAGAATATGAAGAGTTAAAGAATAAGGTCAAACACCAAGAGGAACTTCTCCAACAAATGATGTACCATCTGGATCAATTAGCGCGGGAAGTTCAAGAATTGAAGAAACCTAAGGAGCCTAGCTATTTCAGTTAAGGCTTTTTATTTTGGTCTTTTTAAAGGCTAGACCCTAAAGAAGCGTATTCCTTAGCGTGGAGGGTTACACGCCAAAAAAACTAATAAGGAGTGTCATATAGATGGATTTAAAAGAATTGCTAGGTGAAGAGTTATATAAACAGGTTATGGAGAAAACAGGAGACAACAAGATTGCTATTGTTTCAGATGGTAATTGGTTTCCGAAAGATAAGTTCGACACGGTGAACAAAGAAAATAAGGACCTTAAAGGTCAATTGAAAGACCGTGATACTCAGCTTAAAGATTTAGAAACAAAAGCACAAGGTAATGCGGATTTACAAAAGCAAATTCAAGATTTACAAGCAGATAACAAAAAAGTTGCTGATGATTACCAGGCAAAGTTAAATCAACAATCGTTTGATTTTGCTCTTAAAGATGCACTCACTGGTGCTAAAGCTAAGAATCCGAAGGCTGTTGAAGCACTATTAAACAAAGAAGCTATCAAACTTGATGGTGACAAGCTACTTGGATTAGATGAGCAGTTAAAAGCTATTCAAGAAAGTGATTCATATTTATTTGATTCTGAACAGCAACAACAGCAGCAACAATCAAGTGTGAAATTTACTACTGGCCAACATCAGAAACAAACAGGCGATGCACCTACTAGTCTTGCAGAAGCATTAGCACAAAGATTTACAAAACAATAATAATTAGGAGATGATTTTATATGCCGATTACATTAGCACAAGCAAAGGTCGGAATGGCAGACCACGTAGATCAATTTGTTATTGACGAGTTTCGTCGCAGTTCTTTACTTTTAGATGCGTTAACGTTTGATAATGCTGTTTCACCAGGTACAGGTGGATCAACTTTAACTTATGGTTACACACGTTTAAAAACTCCTTCAACTGCTGGGTTTCGTGCTCTAAATAACGAATACACAGCAAACGAAGCAGACCGTGAAAACCTATTTGTTAACCTTAAAATCTTTGGAGGAACGTTCAATATTGACCGTGTTATTCAAGATACATCAGGTCAAATTAACGAAATGAACTTCCAAATGCAACAAAAGATTCTTGGAGCTTCTAACTTATTCCATTACACAGTTATTAACGGTGATTCAGCTGTTGATACAAACGCATTTGATGGATTAGATAAGGCACTTACAGGATCTAACACAGAGTTTAATACAGAAGATGTTATTGATCTTTCAACTGAATCAGGATTAGATAGCAATAAATTCTCATTCCTTGATGAATTAGACAACTTCTTAGCTGAGTTAGATGGTCGTCCTTCAATGCTTATGGGGAATAGCAAATTAATCACTAAGATTAAAGCTGTTGCACGTCGCGCTGGATATCTTACTTCTTCTGAGGATGGATTTGGTCGTACAGTAACTGGCTATGATGGTATTCCGTTGGTTGACCTTGGGTACTTCTACGATGGCTCCTCTACTGTTCCGACTGTTGGCATTGAGAATCGTACGGTAGCTACAGTTGCACAAACAGGTCTAACGGATCTATATGCTGTTGGCTTAGGGTTAGATGGATTCCACGGAGTTTCTCCTACTGGAAACAGTGTAATCCGTAATTTCCTACCTGATTTTAATGCGCCAGGTGCCGTTAAAACAGGTGAAGTAGAAATGGTTGCAGCTGTTGCCCTTAAAGCTACTCGTAAAGCAGGCGTATTACGTAACGTTAAAGTTCAATAATGAAGGGAGTTTTGTAGATGGCTACAATTAAAAGTCCTAACCCTCAATATACGGGGGTTAGTGCTTCCCTTCCATTTGTGAAAGGTGAAGCAAAAACAGATAATCCGTGGTTAGTTGAATGGTTTAAGAATAAAGGGTACGAGGTTGTTGAGGATGAACAATTGCCAGGTAATCCACCTATCGAAACAGATATTTCTAAGCTAACAAAAGATGAAATCAAAGCTAAACTTGATGAGTTAAATGTTGAATATAAGTCAGATGATAACAAAGATGTATTGATTGAGAAGTTAAAAGAAGAAACAGAAAAAGGTGAGTAATCATGCCGTATATCGATTACACATATTACACCAATACCTTTAAAAGTACATCGATTACACAGGAGCAATTTGACCGTTTAGCTGTTCGTGCTTCTGATCTAGTCGATATGGTGACAAATTACGTCCTTCATGGTGTTGCATTCGAAGATTTTGCTCAATTGATTCAGGACAATGTGAAGAAAGCAACTGCAGCACAAGCTGAATATATGGCAATGCAAGGAGGAGAAACATCTGTACATGGTGGTTCTCCTTCTTCTGTTGGTATTGGTAATTTCAATTATCAAGACTCTGGTGAAGGGCAACAAGTCGTGTCTCAATTTGCAATCAATTATCTTAGACCCACAGGCTTACTATATAGGGGTGTGAGCGTTAGTGATTGTTAAACCTATACCAAAGCATTTACTTATCCATACGGTCGTATATGAGCAATTTCAAGAGGGTGACGGGATAACAACAGAAAGTGGTTTTCTCCCTCCTGTCACTCTTTCTGATGTACGTGTGCAAGCATTGTCTAACATCAAAAAGAATACTAATTCAGAAGATCTTTTATACGATGCAATGCTCTTTTATGATGTTGTTAATTCTTCTTCCAGTGCTCCATTTGAGTTCACTGAAAAGTCCAAGGTTAATCACAATGGAAAGACCATGTTTATTGAAAAGGTAAATCCAGTAGAAGCTATTAAACTCCATCACTATGAGATTGGGTTGAAGTAGATGCTTTCATTTAAAACTCATATAAAAATGCAAACTAGAAAGCTAAAGGCTAAAAAGGACGCTGCTTATAAAGATGCCCAATTTAATTTAGATTCGCAAATATTAAAAGATAGTAATTTCTTTATTCCAATGCAAGAACTGAATCTAGCGAGATCGGGTATTCTTCATAGCAGGTTAGGTCTAGGCTTAATTAGGTGGAAAACAAAGTATGCAAGAAGACTTTACTATAATCCCCAATATAACTTTTCGCATGATGTAAATCCTAATGCACAAGGTTTGTGGTATGAAGCAGCAAAAGCACTTAATAAAGATGCATGGAAAGAAATTGTACAAGAAACTTACAACAAGCATTTCGACGGGAAGTAGGTGAACAGATGGATATTATTGCACAAATATCGAAATATCTAACGGATAATGCGAGTCTGAACGGTTTACCTGTGGTTTCTCCTTTACTGAATGATGGTAGTTCAATCGCCATTCGTGAGTCACCTTCTTCCATTGCTAATCGGTACATGAACTCTGGTAAAACATTCAACTTTCAGTTTCAGATACTTGTTAAGGATCCGAGCGTGATTAATACTAGGAAAATCATTAATGACATATTTAAGAAGTTAGATGGACTGTCAAACGGTGCTATTACTAGTGCTGATGGCAGTTTTTCTTTTACAAAATGTGAATGTACAACCTCACCAAACTTTGTTGAGAAAACAGAACAGAATTATTACATCTACACAGCGTTATTTAATGCTGAATTAGAGATAGGGAGGTAATTTAATGCCTAAAAATGTTATGAATGAGCATTTGTTTCAAATTGATACAGATACAACCGGAACAACACCAGCCCTAGAAGCAATAGGCGCAGGGATTACCAATGTTGCTATTTCCAATAATGAAGAATTAGATCAAACGAAATACCTAGATGGTGATGGTTTTGGTGAAACTGATGTAATTGGAGCGCAGACAGTTCTTGCGTTCACTGGTCATAGAGATTATGGAGATCCAGCGCAAGATTTTATTTTTGGGAAAATGCTTTCTATAGGTGTGAGCAGACGGGTTCCTTTTGAATGGACTGAACCAGACGGAGGGAAATATTCAGGAACTTGCACAATTGCAAATATTTCAGGTCCTGGTGGAGATGCTGGATCAAAAGGTGAAATATCTTTCGAGATTCACTTCAATAAAAGACCAACATACACAGCAGGAGTTTAACCAGAGAGCCTTCAATGGCTCTTTTTTAAATTGTCTTTAGGGGGAAAAGGAACATGGCAATGAAAAGATTTGAATTTAAAAAAGCTTATGAAGAAATCGAAGTTGTTGGGGAAGTTTACAGAATCAGTCTAAATGATGATGATCGCAAGAATTACAGTGATCACCTTATAGGATTCTATGAATCTTTAGATAAAGCTCAAAAAGTTGATCCTAAGACAATCACACGTGATGATTCACTGAAATTAGAAGAAGAAATCAAACAATCAACATTAAAAACGCTTGATATTTTCTTTGGTGAAGGATCAGGAGAAAAACTTTATGAAGCATCAGGCAGACAAACAGATGAATTGTTTGACTTTATTTATGAAGTAGCTGAAATGATTCAAGCACGTAGACAAGAAAAGGCTAACAGATATCTCAAAAAGAAAAAAGGGAAGTAACATGAGTTTCACCCTTACAACGGAATTTTACGATTGCTTTGATTTTAAAGGCAAGGTATATAACGTTGATATGTCGTTTGATAACATTCTGTTGCTGTTCGAAATGTTTGACGATGGGGATTTGTATGAGCATGAAAAGGTTTATTTTGCCTTACAAATGCTTATCGAAGAATACAACGAACTAGATCTTGAATCACATGAAGAATCCTTTGAGTTATTCAAATACCTGTTAAATGAGTTTCTTGAAATTGATCTTGATAAAAAAAGCGAATCCGGTGAAGTACAAGTGAAGAAGTTTGATTATCAAAAGGATGCAACGTTGATATATGCTTCCTTTTTTGCTGTTTACAGAATGGATTTGTTTGAACTAAAAGGAATGCTTCACTGGCGTAAGTTTGAAGCCTTATTACTCCATTTAGATGATAATTCCCCATTTAAGAAAGTTGTTGGATACCGAACTATGAAGATTCCATCAGAAAAGCAAATTGGTAAAGAACACAGAAACCACCTTGTCAAGATGCAACAACTTTATAGCATAGATGAAAGAAAGCCAGAAGAACGCATGAATAGTGCGTTTGATGCTCTTTCACATACATTTAAAAATACCTCTAAGAAAAAGTAAGGAGGTGGAAATATGTCAGATGGTAGTGTTGTTATTGATGCCAACATTGACGATGATGGGATATCCAGAGGTTTAGCTAAGATACGCTCAAAGCTATCTGGTTTAGATAAAAATTTAACAAAAACAAAATCCCTTAGTGCGTCTGTTCTGTTAGCACCGTCATTAATATCTTCAATTGTTTTAGCAACAACAAAAACTATATCTTTAGGTTTGGCCTTTGCAGGTGCAGTTGCTGCAGGAGCGCCTTTGCTTACATTGGCAGGTGGTTTGGCTGCTTCGTTTGCTGCTGCAGGTGTTGGTGTAGCAGCATATGGTGTGGTTGCAACATCTGTTATTGGTGAAGTGTTCAAAAAGTCGGAAGAGATTGCTAAACTTGAAGAAAATCTTGCTAATGCAGATACAGCAAAGGAAAGAATCGCAGCGCAAAAGGAACTTAGAGAAGCTATGAAGGGCGTTTCTGATGAACAAAAGAATGCTATGGATCAACTTGCTAGCTTTAAGTCGTTTTGGACTGATTTCACAAAGCAGTTTGAAAGGCCCATCCTAGAAACATTCAGTACAGGATTAGCGCTTGCTAAAAACATTCTTACAGGTTTAGCACCAACGATTGATTCTGTTGCAGCAGTTATTAATGAATTGTTCCAAGAGATGAATAACGGGGTTATAGAAGGTGGTTTAAAGGATTTTTTTGGATGGTTGGAATCAAACGCTGCAGAATCCTTATATAATTTCGCTCATATTTCAGGGAATGTGATAGGTGGTTTCTTTAACTTATTAGGTTCTTTTTCTCCTATAGGTGCTGAAATTGAAGAGGGCTTTTTGAGTTTGTCAGAAAGATTTTTGGAGTGGTCAGGTTCAATCGCTAGTTCGACAGCCTTTCAAGATTTTGTGAATTACGCAATGGAAAATGGTCCAGTGTTGATGGAGATAATCGGAAATGTTGTTGGTATCCTGCAACAACTTGTCACTGATTTAGCGCCATTAGGAGCAGACGTTTTAACAGGTTTGCAATCATTCACAAGCTTGATACTTGATAACTGGCCTGTTATTAAAGAAACAGTAATTGGCTTAACGGTTGCTGTTGGGTCATTCGTAGCAATTATGAAAGCTCTACAGATTATCGGTGTTATTAATACGTTATTGGTGGCATGGAGAACCGGAACGCTAGCAGCAACAGTTGCACAATGGGGATTGAACGCTGCTATGCTAGCAAACCCTATCACTTGGGTTGTAGCTTTAATAGCTGGTTTAATCGCTATCGGTGTCCTGTTATATCGAAATTGGGATTCGGTAAAGGCGAAAGCTATTGAATTATGGAAGGCTGTTGAAGATGCTTGGGACAATATCTGGGGTGCAATTCAAGATGCATGGGGGAAAGTCGAAGATTATTTAGATGGCATTGACTTATATTCAATAGGAAAATCAATTATGCAAGGTTTGGCAGATGGTTTCAGTTCTATCCACATCCCAATGCCACATTTTAGTGTAAGTGGAAGCTTCGACATGAATCCTATGGACGGTGACGGTTTTAGTATTCCAAGTGTTAGCTTTGATGGTTGGTATGCAAATGGTGCTGTATTCCCTGCCAACTCACCAAGATTAATCGGTGTTGGTGATAACAAAACTTACCAAGAGGCAGCTTTACCACTTTCCCCAAGCGTTTTAGGTATGATCGGTTCGAAAATCGCTGATGAAATGCCAACTCCTAGTGGTGGGACGGGTGAGCAAACGATCATTGTTCAATCAATTCTCGACGGTGAAGTAATTTCCGAACAAGTTAGTAAACGAATGAATAGTAACATTCCACAAAGCAGAAGGAGGTTATAGGATGAGCATAAAACTTGATGACGTACCAATATCTGAATATAACCTCAGGTGTAAGTTAGATCATGATCACCCTGCCTTATCTGATACTAGGGATTATGTAGTTAGTATCCCTGGCATGGCTGGTGCTTATGATTTTGGTGCTGATATGGGACCAAAATCATTTAATTTGCCTTTTGATTTTATAAACGTTAAATCTAACACCGATATAGTATTTGAGATTAGAAGTTTTAAAAAAGCTATTCTAGATGGATACGGAAACCCTAAGACTTTTAAACTTTCATTCGATTATGCACCAAATAAATACTACAACGCCCGTTATAGTGGATCGTTACCTTTAGAAAGGTTGATTCATAAAGGGCGTTTTGTTTTGCCTTTAACAGCGTTTGATCCTTTTGAATATTCAATTGTTGCTAACGATGAAATTACTTGGGGTAGTGAGGTTATCACCTTCGAATCTGATTATCTATTTGGAACAATTGGTGGGGAAACTCATTCAATTACAGCACCAAAAACGATTGTTGAAACAGTAAATGGTGATACTTTACGTCCTATTTTCAACATAAACGGATCAGGAACAAATGTAATCATTTCGGCAAATGGGCAATCTTTTTCCCTGGGAACTTTCAGCAATGTTAATTGGGTTATTGATGGTGACAATTACACAGCTCTGAAAAATGGAGCAAACGGTTTATCAGATTACAACAAAAATTATCTATCAGGAGATTGGATTGAACTATTAAACGGTGATAACAGCATCACCATAACAGGCAGTGGCTTAAATCTTACCTTTGAAGTCAGATTCAGAGATAAATACATGTAGGTGGTGAGGATATGCCGACGGAACATATTAAGTACGATGAGGTTTTAAGAAAAGGTACTGACAAGCTTAATAGCGCAATTGATCAAGCGAATAAAGCTGAAACCGATTCAAGCAATGCTGTTACTACAGCAAATAGCGCGGTTCAAACAGCTCAGACAGCTGAAACGAAAGCTGAGAGTGTACAAGTACAATTTAATCAAGTAGTAATAGAGGGAGATTCTTCAGTCGAGGCGGCACAAGCAAGGGTAAAAGAAGACGGTACTTCCTTCACAACTTTAAAAGGAAGATTAGATGAATCTGACGCTGTATTGGCAGGTATTGCAACAAAAATCAAAGGAATAGTTAGCCCTTTGGATTACGAACACATAGTTGTTGGCGATGACTGGTCAGCAGCATTTCAAGAGGCAGTGAATGATGCATTAAGAGGTACCTATGTGGGCGATGTTTACTACCCTAAGAAGCTGGAAATTCCTGAGGGTGATTTTAAAATTTATACCACTGTTGTGGTTGATGGAGCAATAGCGAATCTATCTTTAATTAATCAATTAGATTTTTATATGGCAGGAAAAAGTGCTGGCACTAGATTGTTTCAAGGAAGTGACCAACCTTTATTTAAATTTCTATCTGTAAAACCAGTTATCGAACATCTTAGGTTTAGAGGTACTTCGGATGTAGGTAAGGCTATCGTGTTAGGTGAGGCTGATGCAGCTGACGGATCCCATTCTGCACCGAAACAAGGTATTTTTAACGGGGTTCAGTTCTATTACTGGCATAAATGTATTGAAGTAGGACATATGTATGATTTCGCTTTTTACAATTGTGGTTTCTTTTCTTCCAGAGGAACAAACCCGATTATATTAGATGTTCTAACCCACAACCATGATAATACTAACAACTTAGCGTTCTACCGTTGTCATTGGGAACAAGGTGTTGGAGCTACATTCATTAAAATAAAAGGTGATAAAGTTTATCCATCTCAATTGCACACGAATTTTTATTTTCACGGTTGCCACATGGAAGCACGTTCATTTAACACAACGTTCATGGATTTATACAGAGTTTCTAATGTTAGTATTAAAGGTATACAATGTACTCAAAATAATACAATTGGCGAGACTCAAGGAGTAACCACAAGCAACTTCGTTCCTATGTTTAAATTAATAGATGTTTATGGTTTTCACTTGGAGGACGGTACTGTAAATCGAATAGTCCCAACAAACCCCCAACCATCGTATTCAACCAAAATTTTAGAAGTGGGTGGATACACTAGAAATGTAACATTTGAGCAAGTTTTGTTCGAGACAGGGGCAACAGGTAATGCAAACCCTTCTAAAAATGATATTATTCAAAATTCAAGCACTACACCTTTAGTTAATGCTGATATCGATGAAGTTGTTAAATTTAAAAGGTGTGCTGTAAATGATATGAATACTGTTTCATTAGATGAAAGTAATACAATCTTAACATCTCCAACTTATAAAAATAGAAGGTGGCAGAATAAATATAACTCTGATGACTCAATACAGTGGGGATACAGTCTCGATTCTAATCCAACAAATAACTTTACTTCAAAAATGATACTGGATAACGCGGGAAATCTTTATCCCAAACAGTATGCATCGGATTTTAATCAATCCATACCAAACAATGGATCTGCATCTATTAGTGTAGATACATCTAAAAATCCTAGCAGACGGGGCATGTATGTAATAATGGCTAATACGCCTAGCGCACAATCTTATGCTATTGTTTACACTAATGGAACAAACTTAGCACCTGTTTTCGTGGGAAATGATATGGTAGTTGCGGATACAAATCAAAATACTAGTGGTAAATTTAATGTCTATTTATCTAGCGGAAGGATAACTGTAACAAATCTATACGGAAGTGAAAGGACGGTTTCCATTATACCGTTTGTATTTAGATAATGATTAAAAACAAAAAGCCAACTTTTGTTGGCTTAGTTTATAATATGCAATTCCAAGAAATAACCATGATGATAAGTAAGAATATTCGGGTACAGATACCATCATGGTAACGTAAATAATGATCAACGCTAATTTTATTCCTAAATTCTCTCTTGATTTCTTAAGTTTAAGGATTGGGATTAAATATAAAATTGTAAATAACACAAATCCTACAAGACCAGTATTAACTAGAAATGTAGAGAATAAATCCGAGGATCTTACGTACCCAAATCCTATTCCAAATAAAGCACTTAGGAAATTCAGGCTAAAGTAGTATTCCATATGGTTTTCAAAACTCATGGATCTTGAACGACCAGATTCATTTGATTGTTGTAATTTATCCAAAATAATACGATCAAGTAGCATATATACTTCATTCCAGAATAATAAAGTTGCTAACGCGATAAATCCTAATAAGAAAAACAATAACAGTTTATTAGATCGTTTTATAAGTGAAAATAAACCGAGAACAATTCCAATGATAGCTGTAGATGATGTTGATAAAAGTAAGACAGTTGTCAATAAAGCGAATGTTTTTTTCTTTTTTAGAGACCAGGCATAAACCCAGAACGGCAAAACTACAAAAGCAAACATTGAAGGTTCTTGTGTGAGACCGTTGATTCTTTGAAATGTAACGGAGCTTATCGTCATTAACTGGTTACCTAGTGCAATTGTGTCGTGTGTTCCAAATGATCTATTTGAGAGAAAATCACCATAGGAATTAAAAACCAAGTAGTACACAAATTCATATAGAGCATACACAGCAAAAATGTTTATAGACACAAAAATATATTTTACCCATTCCTCTTTATAGAAGTTCTTAATGAATACAAATGTCAGTATTCCAACAAAGAAATAAAGAGATTGTGTAAAATATGATGATCTTAATATAGTGGTTGCAGGATTTGCCTCTTCGACTAAAGTTAAATTTTCGAAAGAAGGTAAGTTAACCATAGTATTAATAAGCTGTGAAGTTAATGTCACTAGGAAAAATATAAAACTTATGATAAATAAATCATAAAAATATCTTTTTTTATTTTTAATCATTGCTAGAACCAGAACAAAAGATAAAAACGCTAGACCATAGCTGGGTAAAGAGCCTTGTACAGAAGGGATTAAAAGTATCGATGTTATAGGGATAAACAATGCCCAAATTAGAAAATATCGATCAGTTATGCTTTTGGTACCAATTTCCAATTTTAATGACCAACTTTCTTTATTATTTACCAATGATTTTACAATATGTTTCAAAAAGTGTATATGGTAAATTTAAATTTATATAATTTTTGTAGAAAACTGGTAGTATTTTAGATGAAGTTGTTAAAACTGTTTTGAATCTTCCCCAGTATATTATTATGAAGATATTGAAAGTTTAGGGGGAATACAAATCGTGTTAAGAAAAGATAGAAGGAAGTTCTTGAAGTGGTTAACAATTATTACGATATTTAGTAGTTTTCTCATAATTCTTTGGATGAACCAAGAAAACAATAACAATAACAGTTTTCCTGACAAAATTCCTGATGGTTTTGGTGTGAATGTACATTTTAATGGAGATCCAATTGATGTAGACCTTATAGAAGATGCTGGATTTAAAATTGTAAGGAAAGATCTTTTTTGGGATAACGTTGAAAAAGAACGAGGAAAATATGACTTTACAAAATATGATCAATTAACCAATGCCTTAATTAAGGAGGGGATTCGACCTTATTATATATTAGCCTACAGCAATACACTATATGAAGCAAACAGATCTATTGTAACTAAAGAAGGGCAGGAAGCATTTGCAAGATATGCAGAAGAAGCAACCTCAAGATATAAAAATAAAGGTATCATTTGGGAAATATGGAATGAACCTAATATTGGTTTTTGGGAACCGAAACCAAATTTCAATGAGTATTCATCTTTAGTTAAAAAGGTTTCAAAAGTAATTAAGGAAAATGATCCTAGTGGAGTTGTTGTTGCACCAGCATTATCTGGATTGAATGAAGAATCTTTAAAATGGCTAGAGGAGATATTCAAGGAAGGAATATTAGATTACATTGATGCTGTATCTGTGCATCCTTATCGAGTTAGCAATCCTGAAACGGTAGGAAAAGACTATCAATCTTTAAGAGAGTTAATAGACAAATACACAAACAAAGAAATTGCAATAATATCAGGTGAATGGGGATATTCAACTGCTAAGGGGTGGAATGGATTAGAATTAACTGAAAAAGAACAAGCTGACTATCTCGTTAGAATGTTCTTTGTTAATTTGTTGTATGATGTCCCTATAAGCATTTGGTACGATTGGAAAAATGATGGCATTGATTCTAATAACGGAGAACACAACTTTGGGTTAAGAGAACACAACGTAATCAAACCTAAAAAAGGATATATGGCCATAAATACCCTCACATATATATTATCTGGATATAAGTTAAATGAGAGAATTAACATCGGGGACCCTGATGATTACATGCTAGAATTCATTAATGAAAATGAAGATAAAGTGATTGTATTTTGGACTTCGAGAAACAAGCAGAAAACAACTTTACCTTTAAGAGTGGAGGGGAGAGTAGTTTCTGTGTTAGGAGAAGAAAAGGGGTATTTGAAAAACAAAACAACTATTGAATTATCTAGTAGTCCAAATTATTTAATATTAGATAATTAATTTTAACTGAAATTAAACTTAGTTAAAATTTTTATTGTTTAATAGGAGTTATTTACTCATTTTATATTAAACGATAAAATTAATTTAAAATAATTATTTAGGCGGTGTAATATTGTCAGATCAATATAAGTTAGTGCGTAGTTGTTATTATTTAGATAAAGAATACAAAATTATTGGGGAATTATCGAGTGGATTTCTTTTAGTTGTATTACAAGAAGACATTGATAAAGGAGAATATCCATTACAAATCTTGACTATTCCGTCAGAATTAGTTACAGAAAAGTACTAATTTACTATCGAATAAAATTTCCTTAGTTATAAAATATGTTTTCGAGTCACCTAAGGGTGGCTCTTTTTGTGAGGTGAAAACTTGAAAAAGAAACATATACAAGTCTATGACAGAAGCATGAATAGAGTTGCGATACTAAACAGAGCCTATAAGATCGGCTATGAGTTAGAACAAAATAACATTTGGACTTGTCAGTTTACCTTACCTTTAAACGATCCCAAGCGTAACCATATAACACCCAAGCGTTTTATCGAATTATGGGATCACGACAAACGGATAGGTATGTTCATTGTTCAACCAATTAAAACAAAGAAAAACACAAGTGATAGATCGATTACTTATACATGCGAACACGTATTAGGGACCTTACATAGTGAGGTCCTTTTTCGTTACCATCAATTCACGAATTGGACAACAAGGCAAGTATTACAAGCTTTAATTGATATGCAAGAAGAAGTGTTTTGGAAACTGGGAACAGTGGATTTCACTCGTTACTTTCATTATGGGTGGGAAAATGAAGAATCTTTATTAAATGCAATAGTTAGTGTTCCAAAGACATTTGACCAGTCGTATTTATGGGATTGGGATGACACTACTTTTCCTTTTACATTAAACCTTATATCACCGACTGATGAATATGTTGATACTTTGAGGTTCGGTAAGAATTTAAAAGGTATTGAAAAAGATGAAGATCCATATGGGATTGTTAACCGTATTTACCCTCTAGGATATGGGGAGGGTGTTAATCAGTTAGGAATTGAAAAAGTAAATGGTGGAATTCCTTACTTACAGGATCAAGCTTCTATTGATGAATACGGATTACAAAAACAAATATGGCCTGATCGACGTTTTGAGGATGCTGAATCGTTAAAAGCAAGTGCTCAAGCATTGTTAAATCGTTATAAAGACCCTATAACAACAGTTAGTGTCGATTGTATAAACTACGAGTTAATTGATCCTTACAAGATTGTTAAATACGGAATTAGTAAGATTTTAAGGGTCGAGGATAAGGATACAGAAACGAATATTGATTTACGTATTGTGAAGATTGTTAGATCAGACATTTACGGAGCTCCACAAGATATCAAGTTTGACCTTGGTAATGTAAGAGAACCGTTAGAGACAACTATTACCGATTTAGAGAAGAAGCAGCTGGTCAATGAAACGTATAGCCAGGGTTCTACAAATATTGATACTCATGATTACTCGGATAACAGCGATCAAAACAATCCTGCGGTTATCCGTTTTTATTTGCCTGATGATCTAGTAAACGTAAATGCAATGACTTTAACTTATGAAACCGAAGAGTTTAGAGCTTATTCAAAAGCAACCAAGGGTGGTGGTGCAATTGTAGAATCAACAAGTGGTGGTGGTGCTGTTGTTAAATCAACATCAAGTGGTGGTGGTTCTACTCAGACATCAAGTTCAGGTGGAGGATCTTCACAAACTAGTTCTAGTGGTGGAGGATCAACGCAAACTTCCAGTAGTGGCGGTGGATCAACAGAATCTTCTAGTTCTGGTGGTGGTTGGAACGGAACAACAAATTTACAGGAAGAAGTGACAGCTGGGATTGCAGAAACAGCATGGCCTAAAACACAAAGTACTTATGGTATGGATTCACATACGCATAGTATTTATCCACATCAACATAGTGTTGCTGTTCCCAATCATTCACATTCAGTAAATATTCCAAGTCATACGCATTCAACAAATATTCCTAGCCATACACATTCTGTTGAGATTCCGAACCACACTCATAATTTGACGATACCGCACCACACGCATGACATTGATATACCAGACCATAGCCATTCGATTACTTTACCCAACCATACACATGATATCGAACATGGTATATTCAAGTTAACTGAAACTCCAAGTGCTGTTGTAATTAAAGTGGATGGGAATACAGTCCCTGTAACATCAACAAATGGCTCTGATATTGATTTAATCCCATATCTATCTAAAGATTCAGGTGGTCGTATTAATCGCGGACAATGGCATGAAGTAACCATTACACCTAATCAATTAGGACGTGTAAATGCAAATATAATTTCCCGTTTATTTATTCAATCAAGAATTGGAGGAACTTTCTAATGACCTTAAACGTAGTAACACATAGTGGGCAAGATTTAAAAATTGAAGTTGAAGTGTATGATCCTATTTTACTAAATGAACAGCTGAACAGTAATGAAGTTCATACGGTGCTGATCGGTAACACGATATTTTCCAAAATTGATATAAAACTAGTCGTTCCAGTGCCCCAAGAACAATAAAAATACAAAAACATCATTTAAAGGAGGATAGTTATGAAGAAGTTACTCTTAGTAGTTTTATTGCTTTTGATAGTCTATCCTCTTACGATAACCGCAACTGAATGGAAAGAAGTACCTCAAAGGAACGAAATGATCGGAAATACATTAATAATCGAGAACCCTAATAAATAGATTTTTAGTCTGAATTTCCAATTTTTGAGTGTATCACCTTGACAAGTTTTATTGAAAAGGTTTTACTTCAAATATAACTTTTAAAGGGGAATTTTTATGACTTCAAAAAAGGGTTTTGCTAGGGTAGTAGATATTCAAGAAAGAGAAAACGGAGTTTATCTTGTTAATGTCGAAGGATATGATTCAGCATTCGATAGAGATTTTAATGAAATTGTTCAGTATGATGGTGGTTTTCTTCAAAGAGATACGATTTTACGTAAGCGATATCCAATGTCAGCGGAATGTAAAATACACATTAAAGTTGCGATTATGGAAGAAATCAATTTGAGAAACTAAATACTTATATAAAAGGATCTTGGTTTAAAAGCCAGGATCTTTTTATTTTGTCTTGAAAGGGTGAGGTAGTTGACAGTTGAAATTACCGTTTTAATTGCAATAGGAAGCTTTTTAATTGGCCTTGTTACATTTAGTCGAAACCGAGATAAAGATGTTAAAAACGATGCTACAAAGTCTGCAGTTATAGAGACAAAGCTTGATAGTATTAGTCAATCGGTCGATTCAATTAGGATTGATTTAAGAGCAAGCGAACAACGTTGGAGTTCATTATCTGATCGAGTTATTCGTGTAGAAGAATCGAGCAAACAAGCACATAGGCGTATTGATAAAATTGAAAACAAAGGGGAAATGTAAAAATGGAAGCACTATTTACAATTGAATTTACTGCATACGTAGGGATTGCTGTTATTTTGTATGCAATTCGTCAAGCTACTGGATTATCAAACAAATACATTCCTTCTATTGCAATCCTACTCGGAGTCGCTTTCACATCATTTGAAAGTGGCTCTTTTTCATCAGAAGTTCTTTTACAAGGATTAAAATATGCCCTGTATGGAATTGGTTCTGTTGCTGCCATTAAATATGCAATTGAAAAAGGAGAGGAAAAATAATGACAAACTTATATTATGATTCTAGAAACCGTTCAAACCTTTCAAAATTAGCTAACAAAACAAAGGTTGCCGCACTTAAATGGTATGACTATTGTGTAAAGAATAATATTAACATCTTGATCTATGAAACAATGAGAACTGAAGAAAAACAAAGAGAATACGTGAATAGTGGGGCTTCACAAACCATGAATTCCTATCATCGTGTAGGACAAGCATTAGACTTTGTTCCTGTAGATAGTAACGGTAAATGCCTATGGGGTGGTTATGGTTCATCTGCTATCAAAAAGGCTATTGCATATGCTAAGTCGTTAGGTTTTGAATGGGGAGGAGATTGGAGAAGATTCATTGATAAGCCTCATTTACAATTCAACTTCAAAGGATATGGTACAGATACCTTTAGTGAATCAAAAACTGTAGGAGCGCCAAAAACAGAAGTTAAATCCGTTATTGTTCATGCACCTAAGAACGAGAATAAAATCAGTGTATTCCAGTCCTGGTTAAACACTAATTATAAGGCAGGTATTAAAGTTGATGGCTTATATGGCCCGAAAACAAAAGCAGCTACACTAAAGGCATTGCAAACGGAATTAAACAAACAGTTTGATGCTCAATTAGTTGTAGATGGTAAATGGGGTCCTAGGACTAAATCAGCTATTCGTACTGTTAAAAAAGGTGCGAAGGGGAATATTACGCGTATTATTCAAGGGATGCTTTATTGCTTAGGTTACAACCCTAAAGGATTTGATGGCATTTTTGGAGATGGATGTGAGTCTGCAGTTGAAGTTTTCCAGGATGATAACAGCTTATCCTCTGACGGTATTGTAGGCAGAAATACATTTTCTAAAATGTTTTAAATAAAAGAGCCCTTCCTTTTGGAGGGGCTTAAATCAATTAGTCGAGTTTATTCATTTGCAGAATCCATCTTTTCCATTGATTCCATCACACTCATAATTATTTGATACCCTCGAATCATTTTATTAGCTTCTATAGGAGTGACACCCTCAGCTTCTAGATATGCGATAAGTTTTATCCATTCGTCGTTCATTTTAAACCTCCAATGATTATTTTGTCCTAAGACAATTAGATCACAGAAGGTTAAATTTAATATTATGAAAATGTAAATTATTTGTAATTATATCTTATAGTTATACTTCCCACTCTCAATATCATCTTTAATCGAACGTATATACTCCCTCAATTCAGGATCTAAATTATCTTTATCAATCTCATCAATCGTGAATCCGATCATCCTACCGTCTCTCCAGTCCATTACTTTGATCATTTTATATGGACCATTCCAATAAACATGCATGATATTGTATCGATCACTCATCTACTCTCACCCAAATTTCTTCAATAGGTTTATTTACTACTCCTGCGATTTTATAAGCTACTGGTAAAGTAGGCAATGACTCCCCTCTGATAATTAAACTTAAAGTTCCCTGTGAAATTTCAGCTTTTTCAGCAATGAACTTCTGTTTAATACCATTTTCATTAAGAAAATCCCTTAATTTGCATTCTATTTTCATATTATCACCCAATTTATATTTCTATAAAAAAAGTGATTGTCCTTTAAATTTTTTTATTATGGGACGTGCAAGAAAATAAGGTACGCGGTCATATACATTATCATGGGCGCTGAACAATACAGAGACAAAGACGTTATATAGTTCGTTGAGGCATGGCGTTTAACTGTTCGTGCTACGAACACGAAAGAGAATCGAGGAAACCTTGTGATATTAAGGGATAGACTATCATTTCAAAATTCGTTTTCGGTGAAACTATTACTACGTAATATCCAAAAATGGAGGTGGCGTGATGCTGTTTGAAATTGGATCAACAATTATCATGGGTGGTGTTGCTGGTTATGCTTACTTAAAAACAAGTGGATCACCTTCAAATGATGCAGATAAAATCCAAAAGATTTTTGCTAACTCAGGATGGAATGGAAAAAACGGTGAAACTATCCGACTTCAAAGAAAAGCTAAATTTAAAGGTGGTGTTGAATATGTGTACCAGATACCTTTAGGGTTTGATAGGAAGAAGATTGAATCCGATAAGCACATATTAGAGGATGGGTTGAACATTAGACATAAGACTTTAGAGTTTAATATTTCAGAGCTTTTAAAGGTTAAATTTGATATAACAATTCTTAAGCAAATAAAAAAGATACTTACAAGCAAAAAGATTAAGAGAAAAGAAGTTGAATTATCCTTTGATGGAATGCTGAGGATTAAGGTTTATAACGAAAGTATGCAAGATAGCTATGAATGGAATGAGCATTACTTAAAGAAAGGTACATGGTCCGTTTCTATTGGTGAGACTAGTCAAGGCATTGTTAGGCATGATTTTGACGAACATAAACACTTAATCATTGCTGGTGCTACTGGATACGGTAAAAGTGCCATTCTGAAGCTTATCGTTACCTCTTTAGTGCTTCAGCAACTAGATAATGTTAATTTACATCTGATTGATTTAAAGGGTGGATCTGCATTTCAGCGATTCGAAAACTTGAAGCAAACTAAGCATTTCACTCGAGAACCATCAGAAGCTAAAGAAATATTGGAAAGTATCCAAACAGAAATGAATGATAATTACAAAAATATAGTTGATCAAGGTTATGAAGATATAAAAGAATCAGGAAGGAAAGAACGTCATTTCATTATCATTGATGAAGCTGCAGACATTGCAGGGGATCAAGATTGTATGAACGTTGTTACAGATATAGCAAGAAGGGGAAGAGGTGCAGGATATTACCTCATTTACGCAACTCAGTACCCTTCCAGTCAATCCATTCCACAGCAGACTAAGAGAAATATCCCTTCACGTTTATGTTTTGTGCTAGATGATGCAACAGCTTCTAATACTGCATTAGGACAGACGGGAGCAGAAGAACTTCCATTGATACCTGGAAGAGGGATTTATAAAAATGTTAAATCTCAGGTTGTTCAAACGCCTTATATAAGCAACAAGGAGATCCAAAAACAGATTACACCTCACATTGTTATTCGTCCTAGAAAGGAAAAGGAGAGTGAGAAAGTTGAACCTAGACAAAGCAAAGAGGGAGGAAGCAATACTTTTGAGTATGAAGAAATGTGACTACTTAACAAGAGAGCAAATTCAAAAAATGCATGATCTAGGCCAAGTAAGAAATGCTCAAAAGGTGCTTTTTGGAATGGATGAATATATGTCCTCATTCATTAACGAAAAGAAGAAGGTTTATTATTTGAATAAAAAAGGTCGGGAAAGGGTTGGTGCAACCAAGATACGAAAGAAAACACCTACAGTTGACCACTTTTTAATGAGAAATGACTTATATATTTTTCTTGGAAAACCATTTTCATGGAAAAATGAGATCAAGATTAAGATCCCACAAACTAAGATTTCTATTGTTGTAGATGCAATGTTTAAGATAGACAATACACACGATTATTTTATTGAAGTGGATCATAAGCAATCTATGAAACAGAATGAATCTAAAATTAATCGCTATAAACAACTATTTGAATACAATCCAAACTTCATGTTGATCTGGGTAACAACTACACATTTTAGAAAGGTTAAGATTCAATCATTATGTGAAGGGTTAAATATTCAAGTTTATCTATGGGGTGACATTAAATAGGGGGTTTATTATGTGGAAGAAAGCAGCGATTAAAGTCAGTCTGATAGCGCTTGATTATGGGTTGAAGAAGCATAAGAAGAGAAAAGCTACTAAAAAACGCAAAGGTACAAAGAGAGGATGATCAACATGAGAACACAAACAATGTCAATCAGTGAGTTTATGTCTGGGTCATATAAGGAGAAGAAAAAGATAAGTATCAAACAAATGAAAATTGCAGCAACTTCCACTTTACCACTAACGTTAATTCCCGCATTTGCTTCAGCACAAACTATTACACCAGAAGCTGTTCCAGCTAGTGCAACTGAATGGTTAAGTGAAAAATCCTTAAATATGCTTGCTCATGCTCTTGATCCACTTGTTGATCTAATGGTTGCATTAAGTTTCCCTATATCTTCGGTGATTATTATAGGTGCTTGTTTCTTCTTCATGTTTGGTAAATCAGATAGAGCCTGGAGTGGAATAATGAATGCTGGATTAGGGTATGTACTAATACAAATAATGCCGTTGCTTTTAAATGTATTAAAAGAAGTTGGAGGGGCGATTTAAGTAGAAAAATAGAGTTTGCCAACACTTTGCCAACAAAGGGAGAAAACAGGCATTTAATGTTAAATGTAGACATAAGAAAAACCCTTGATATACAAGGGTTCAAAGAGATGGAGCATACCGGGTTCGAACCGGTGGCCTCTACGCTGCCAGCGTAGCGCTCTCCCAGCTGAGCTAATGCCCCACGATAAAAATCTAATTTGAGAACTAAAAATATTATACTATATTTACAATAGAATACAAGGTTCCTAACATAAAATCTAGTATAGAATCTAGCAACCTCCATCAATCAACGCTCCATCCAATTACAACTACCTTAAACATTTACTCTTATCCGTAGACAAAAACATCAAAAATAAACTCACCAATAAAATATTTCATTAGGTTAATAAACACCAGGTATAATATAATTAAAAAGGAAATAATGGAACATGGAAAATTCTACATATAAAGAAGGTGCTAAAATGCTAGAAATGATCAAACACCTAAAGCCATACAAAACACAGCTTTTCCTCGTCTTTCTCTTTTCATTAGTTGCTATCTTGTTCGAACTATATTTACCAACACTAATGGCTGATATTGTCGATGTAGGAATCGTAAATGAGGATGTACCATTCATCTTAAAAACTGGGGGCTGGATGTTGGTTTGTACCATTATGTCAATTCTATTAATGGTAGGCGTCAGCTATTTTGCTTCAAAGGTATCATTAGGCTTTGGCCGTGATATGCGCAGAAAACTATTTGTCCATATTGAACATTTTTCTTTGCAAGAGTATGAGAAATTTGGGTCAGCCTCCTTGATTACAAGAACGACAAATGACGTAAAGGTTGTTCAAGATGTCATTAATATGATGCAGCGTATGATGACAAGAGCTCCATTAATGCTAGTTGGCGGAGTTTTGCTTGCTGTGTCACGAGATCGTTATCTTTCACTCGTCTTCCTCGCTGCTTTACCAATCTTAGCACTAGTGATTTTTATCGTCGCTCGAAAAGCCATCCCGCTTTTTTCAGTTCAGCAGAAAAAAACAGATCGTTTAACCCTTATTCTCCGAGAAGTATTAACAGGGATTCGAGTTGTCAGAGCGTTTAATAAAGTCGAGTTTGAGAGAAGTCGCTTTAATGTTGCGAATGAGGAATTTCGTGATACGGGAATTAAAGTTGGGAAATTGATGGCGTTAATGTTTCCGATCATGCTTATTATCATGAATTTCACCAACATTGCGATCGTTTGGTTTGGTGCGATTCGAATTGATCAAGGTGATATGCAGGTTGGGAATCTATTAGCGTTTATCCAATATGCCGCGATGATTTTATTTTCATTGATTATGCTTTCAATGGCGTTTATTATGATTCCGCGTGCTCAAGTTTCTGCAAAGCGGTTAAATGATGTTTTATTAACAAAGCCAATGATTAAAGATCCGGAACAAGCAGTACAATCAAGTGATGCGGAAGGAATCATCGAATTTAAAGATGTGACGTTTCGATATGAGGGTGCTGAAAAGCCTGTTCTTGAAGGAGTTTCCTTTACAGCAAAGCCTGGTGAAACAACAGCGATTATTGGTAGTACAGGAGCAGGGAAATCAACATTACTCCAACTTATTCCGCGATTCTATGATGTCGAGAGTGGTTCGATTTTAATTGATGGAGTGAATATTCAAAGCATGACGCAAAGTGCCCTTAGAGAAAAGATCGGGTATGTACCACAAAAAGCTACATTATTTAGTGGAACTATTGCTGAAAATATGCGCTATGGCAAAGAGAACGCAACAGAAGCGGATATTGTTGGGGCATTAGAAACAGCCCAAGCGACCCAATTTGTTCAATCACGAGAACATGGAATTGAAAGCAACCTTGAGCAAGCAGGAGTTAATCTATCTGGCGGACAAAAGCAGCGTTTATCGATCGCACGTGCTCTAGTGAGAAAGCCTAAGATTTACTTATTTGATGATAGCTTTTCGGCTCTCGATTATAAAACAGATAGTATGCTCAGACAGGCACTAAAAACAGAAACATCACATGCGACGATTATAATTGTTGCCCAACGAGTAAATACCGTTAAGGATGCAAATAAAATTATCGTTTTAAATGAAGGGGAAATTGCTGGTGTTGGGACACATCAGGAGCTATTGCATGAAAATGCAATCTATCAAGAAATTGTAGCATCTCAAGAAAATGGGGAGGCGAGTGCATGAGCAAAATGAAAGGTCCAGGTGGTCCTCCAATGCGTCACGGACCAGGGATGGTCGGTGAAAAACCAAAGGATTTTAAGAAAACATTTAAAAGACTATTTGGATATTTAAAGCCATGGAAAAATCGGATGATCCTCGTAGCAGTGGCAGCGATTTTTTCAACGTTATTCAATGTCATTAGTCCAAAGCTATTAGGAGATGCAACTTCATCCATTTTTGATAGCTTTACAGCGGGAACCTCAATTGATTTTGAATTTATTGCTAGAATCCTTCTACTGCTTATTGGATTATACCTTTTATCTTCTTTGTTTTCGTATATTCAGCAATATGTGATGGCTAGTATTTCTCAACGAACGGTTGCCCAACTACGAAAAGAAGTTAATGAAAAGCTATCGCGCTTACCGCTAAGTTATTTTGACAAACACTCACATGGTGATTTGTTAAGTAGAGCAATTAATGATATTGATAGTGTTAATACAGCGTTACAACAGGCGCTTACACAAATTATTAATTCAGTGATTTCGATTATTGGGATTATTATTATGATGCTTATCATCAGTCCACTTTTAACCCTAGTGGTTTTGATCACAATTCCTCTTAGTTTATTTGTCGCACAATTTGTGACGAAGTTTTCTCAGAAGCACTTTGTGAAACAACAGGAGGAGCTAGGGAATATTAATGGACATATTGAAGAAATGTTTACCGGCCATCAAGTTGTAAAGGCATTTGGACATGAAAAAAAATCGATTGCAGAATTTGATGAGATTAATGATCGCTTGTATCATTCAAGTTGGAAGGCACAATTCATCTCAGGGCTAATGATGCCGTTAATGGGCTTTGTTGGGAATTTAGGATTTATTATCGTTTCGATCTCCGGTGGTCTGCTAGTTTTAAATGGAAGCATCCGCGTCGGTGACGTTCAAGCGTTTATTCAATATACTCAGCAAATCTCTCATCCGTTAGCACAGGCTGCAGGAATTGCGAACATGATTCAAGTGGCCATTGCTTCGGCTGAACGTGTTTTTCAATTACTAGATGAAGCAGAAGAAAAACAGGAAGAGGCTGCACCAATTGATGTTGAAAGGCTACAGGGGCGGGTGGTCTTTGATCATGTACATTTCGGTTATGAAAAAGATCAGCCGATCATCAATGATGTAAGTCTTGAGGTGAAAGAGGGCAAAACCGTTGCGATTGTTGGGCCAACCGGTGCCGGAAAAACAACGATTGTCAATCTGTTGATGAGATTTTACGAGTTAGACCAAGGTTCAATAAAAATCGATGGTGTAAGCTTAACAGATATGAGCAAAGAACAGGTGCGCAGTCTTTATGCGATGGTGTTGCAGGATACGTGGCTGTTTAATGGAACGATTGCTGAAAATATTGCCTATGGTAGTGGATTTGCTACAGATCAGGAAATCGAGGAAGCAGCAAGAAATGCTTATGCAGATGACTTTATTCGTACACTTCCAGATGGCTATGACACTGTGTTGGGTGAGGATGCAACAAATTTATCACAAGGACAACGACAGCTGCTCACAATTGCCCGTGCGATCATTGCCAAGCCTAAAATCCTGCTCCTTGATGAAGCAACAAGTAGTGTTGATACACGTACAGAAATGAAAATTCAAAAAGCGATGACTAAGCTATTGGAAGGAAGAACAAGCTTTGTTATTGCTCATCGTTTATCAACGATCAGGGATGCTGATCTCATTCTTGTTATGAATCAAGGAGACATTATTGAAAAGGGAACACATGAAGAATTACTTGATCAAGGTGGTTTTTATGCTGACTTATATGAAAGTCAATTTTCACATAGTGAGACTGCATCATAAAAAAGAAGCAGGGATAACGTTATTAGTGTGGAATGTGATGGGGAAGTAGATACAAAGGGGAGAGGGAGAAAATGGCTTACTTAGCAGAACTTGTACTTGATGAGAAAGCAACATTAGGGGAAGGTCCTCACTGGGATCATCAAGAAAACAAATTGTATTGGGTAGATATTATTGGGAAGAAGCTTCACGCTTTTGACCCAGTCACTAATAAAAATCGAACATTGCAATTCGATCAATATATAGGGGCCGTAGTTCCAGGAAAAACAGGTCAACTAATCCTAGCAATGCAGAATGGAATCTATCGGTATGAATTAGAATCAAAGCTTCTCACTCTCATAGCAGATCCTGAATCTGATAAACCGAATAATCGTTTCAATGATGGGAAATGTGACCCTACTGGCAGATTTTATGTCGGAACAATGGATCTAAACGGCAAAAAAGGCAGCGGAGCATTGTATCGTTTAGATCGTGATGGTCAACTATCAAAAATGCTGTCATCGGTGACGATCTCCAATGGTCTTGCCTGGAGTCCGGACGGGAACGAGATGTATTTTATTGATACCCCAACAGGTGAAGTTGCAATTTATCACTATAATCAACAATTTGGTGATCTTTCCTACAAGCAACCTGCGGTGAAAATTCCACAAGAAATGGGTTCACCAGATGGGATGACAATCGATCAAGAGGGGATGATTTGGGTTGCGCACTGGGGAGGCTCACGAGTAACACGTTGGGATCCACACTTAGGTAAACAACTAGATGAAGTCATTGTACCAGCTAAAAATGTGACATCATGTGCATTTGGTGGAGAGAACTTGGATGAATTGTATATCACAACAGCACGCCAAGGGATGAATGATGACGAATTGTTAAAGTTCCCACAATCAGGTGGTTTGTTTAAGGTTAAAACAGATGTACAAGGCGTACGCGGGAATCATTATCGTAGTAGCAAATAAGGTACCAAAACGAAAGAGCCAGTATGATATGCTGGCTCTTTCGTTTTTACCTAAGTATTTCATTTTAATAATAAGGGTAATAAGGTGGATAATATGGATATGGATATGGGTATGCGTAAGGTAATAATGATAATGCAGCTAAAGCAGCAATCGGAAAAAACTGTCGTCTAAAGCGTCTAAACCGTCTTCGCGGACCACCATAACCACCATAACCACCATATCGTTGATCTTCGAAATCGTCTCTTTCTTGCTCCATTGCATCTTCACCAACTAGAACAGAAACACCATTATCGTCAACACCTTCAATAATCCCATCAAAAGAGCTACCATCTTGCATTGTTAAAACAACGTGATGGTACATATAACTTTTGCATTTTCCATGTATATTTCTTGTGAAATCAGTATCATCATAATAATTGTAGCCTTCTACAGACATCTTCTCATCTCCTCTCAAAATACATGATATTCGTCTAGTGAGAGGAGGTTACAATTTTTTATAAGGAAAATTATTTTCTGTAAATTGATCAAAATATTCGAAAAAGAGAAGCCGATATAAATGGAATTATTTCTTTAATCCCAAAAAGTAGCCATATGAACTTCGGTTAACCTCAAATAATCGAGTAATTGCCTGTATGAAAGGTAATAATGTATAACTAGATGCAAGAAATTGAAAAGTAATGCTCAAAAAATCTTTTTCGATCCACCTCAATAGCAATCTCCCAATTTCCTCTTACATCTGCATGAAAACTCATCATTCCAAGATTCTGCTTATTATAGATATCAACATCAATAAAACCTCGTTGATACTTACATAGCTCTGGTTCAAACAAACAGGCACCAGCAAGTGGATCATGAAAAGTCATATCATTTTTTTCAAGCCAAGGTGAACCAAAATCTTCAACTGCTTTCATTAAATTAGAGCTAAAAAGGTCAACCTTCTCATCCCGTTTTAGCACAAGCCTTGTAGTCACATTGAGGGCAAAGGTTCTATGAATAGGAACGTTTGTATTGTAAACAATCGCACTAGCATGTGGATCCAACCATGAATTCCAATTAGCCATTGGCATATCCAAGCTAGTTTCTAATTCCTCAGAAAATACCCCGCACATGATATGAAGTTCTTTGAGCAAACAAGGGATTTCAGGATCAATTAGAAAAAGCAACGCAATATTTGTTAGATGTCCTACAGCTAGAAGTGAGATTTCATGTGGATTTTCACGGATAGTCTGACGCATAAAATCTACGGCTTGATTCTTTTTAAAAGAAGAATCATGATACCAATTTGATAGTTTGGCTGCTCCATCAGGTGTCGGATATAGGTTGTTAAAAAGCATCTGCTTGTCTGCACCTGCATAAATCGGAATGCTTTTACCAGCTGCACTACAAATCGCATCCGCGACCATTGCTCTTTTTTCAACTTCTCCTCCAACAGTGGTAATTCCAACTAATTCACAGGAAGGCTGGCGAAGGAGATAAGCTAAGCATAAGCAATCGTCAATGTCACCACCAATGTCTGTGTCCAATAATACCTTTTTCCTCATATAGCGATCACTCCAAACTGTGGGTTTTAGTTGACTTATGCTAAGTATTTCGATTAATGTCGTGAACTTCCTTTATAAAAGAAGTAACAACTAAATAGAATGATTTAATCATTAAGTAACAGATTGGTCATAATTTATTCACAATTATTGGAAAAGCTACTAATGACGGTTATCAAAATCAGTGGAGGTGAGCAATACTCCGACATACTGCTGACATGATTTGATAGTAGAGTCAGTAGGAGAGAACACTCAAACAGTAATACAATACTTAATTCTTTGGAGGTAGTAAGATGAAGAAACAAACACTCACATTTGCCCTATCTGGAGTATTGACTCTAGGAGTTGTTGGAGCAAGTCAAGCTTATGCTGAAGAGGTGCAGGCAGCTAAAGTGTCAGTTGAAAAAGTACAGCGTGAGGTGGCATATGCTGATATTGGCCATCGACATGGTGATCCTGAGGATCATTTAGAATTTCTTCAAAGACAAGCAGAAAAATTAGGGATTGAAACAGAAGGAAAAGAGGCAAAGGAGCTTGCAGAAGAGGTTCATGAGGCTCACTTGAAACAAGAAGCGAAAGAGCTTGGCATTAAAACAGAGGGAAAAGAAGTCGGTGACTTAGCCCAAGAAGTTAGGAAAATACGTATTCAAAATAAAGCGAAAGAACTTGGTATTGAAACAGAAGGAAAAGAGGTTGATGATCTAGCTCACGAAGTAAGAGAAACACTCATTTTAAACAAAGCAAAAGAATTAAAGATAGAAACAAAAGGAAAAGAGCTTGAAGATTTAGCAAAAGAAGTTCGTGAAGCTAGCCTTAAGAAAGATGCTGCAGAACTAGGCATTGAAACAGAAGGGAAAGATGAGAGGGAGCTAGTGAAGGAAGTAATGGATAAAAAGGTCCTTCAAACTGCAGAAAAACTAGGAATAGATACGAAAGATAAAACAACCCGTGAAATCATGGAGGAAGTTTTCACAAACTATGCAGATGAAGCAAAAGCGCAGAAGCTTTTCCCATTTGATGGAGAAAGAGGCTTTCATTTTGGCGGACACAAAGGTGGTTTCCATAAAGGGGAATCCTCTGGTGGAGAAACAGAATAGCGGTTACCTAACTAAAGAACCCCATCCTAAATATTGATTTTATAGGATGGGGCTTTATTCATTAAAGTGTATTAGATACCTTTGTTTTACGTTTCCATTGAATCATTAATACACCACTACCAACTACTATTAAACATAATCCAGTTATTAAAAAGCTATATATTGAAGTAGCAGTGTTTGGTAAGGTATGTCCAGATTTTACGATAGGTTTTGCCGGTTTTTCAACCTTAGATGTTTCCTCGGCTTTAACTTGTTCTTGTTCCTCTTGACCTACTTTCTCAGGAGTAGGCTCAACAGGTTCGGGTTTACCGACTGGTGTTGTTGGTTTATTTTCTTCTGGTTGTTCTGTTGGCGGCTCTTCAACAACAGGTTCCTCTTCTTTATCGGGAACTGTCTTGATGTTTTTAATTTCAATTGTTGTGACAGCTTCTTGATTCGTAGTTTTTACATAAATCGTATATTTGCCATTTTCAGATACTTCAAATTTATTCCCATTGATATCGTTACCCGCATTAGCAAAGTCTACTGTACCCTTTTCTCCGGGCAGCCATTTCAATTTTTCTACATCTGCGATTTCCCCGATCGTAACAACAACCGGTTCAGTGGTTTCTGCTTCGGTTGAAAGTGTGAGTTCAATAATCAGTTCTTTTGGTTGAAGTTCAACAATTTTAGTTGTTGCGAGTTGCGCTAACGCTTGATGACCGGCAACAGTAGGATGAATATCACCTGGAATAACGTAAGCTGCTTGTTTACCAGCAAAAGCGGAGTATGCATCAAGGTAATAGATTCCTGGTAGTAATGCAGCTTGACTAATTACATTACTGTTAACGATTGTTGTTATTTGCTCACCCATCATATGTAAGGAACCTGCAAAGGCATTTTCCGTATTAACTGCGAATGGATTATATATAGAATATATTAAGATAGGTGCTTCTGTATTTGTTCGAATATGCTTAATTGTCTCTTTTAAATTTTCAGCCAGAGCTTGAGTTGCTAGTCCTATTTGTACTTGTATCTCTTCTGTCAACATAACTGGTTGTTGTGAATGTAAGATTTCCGTAAGCTCTACAGCCCGCATCAAATCGTTTGCCCCAATGTATAATGTAATCACATCTGCTTGTTGGAGCTGAGGTGTATATTCTTCCTTTCGGATTTCTGTTAATAATTCAGTGGATGTCCAGCCGGGAAAACTAATATTTTCTACTTCACTTGCTCCATTCGCGATTAAATAAGGGAAGGCGTTTTTAGTTGGCTCTTCAAGACCATAGCCAAACGTAATCGAATCACCTAATGATAAAATGTTCAATTTCTCAGGTTCATTTGCAGCAACAAACGATGAACACACTACATTTAATAGAAGTATAATAGCAAAAAGGAAAGGTATCTTTTTAATCATATTTAATTGAAATCCTCCTTGTGATTAGACACTTTCAGTTGTAATAGCATCCTTTATTTCTTCAATCTGTGCTAAATGCCTTTTCTCATGATAGCCAATAAATTCGATCCATTGCTTCAAAGAAATTTTATCAAAAACTGGATGCTTAAATCCAATTCTAGTCAAATCTAGCTCAGAAGGAATGGTGTCAATTAATTGCAATAAGTGGTTACGAGATTTCGATAGAGAGTCAAGAATATCTCGTTTATTAAGTGCTTGTGATGATGGGGTAATTGTCGATGATGCCGTTATTTTCTTTGAACGATCAAGCGTCATGGCTAGTGGGATATCTGCTAGAGGTTCTTGTGGTGGTAATGAAAGCATGTACGAAATCGCCTTTGTAATTTCAACTTCTGTCTTGTGTAAGTGTTCAAGAACTTGTCCAACACTCCAAGTGTGTTCTGATTTTTTTGCATTGAATAAATGTTCAGGAATGCTTTCAATGGCCATCAAGATTTCTTTCCGTGTTGCATTTAACTGTAAAATCATATATTTCCCCCCGATTTGTCATTCTTTTTCATTATACTACATACTTTTTCCCTCTTTTGAAAATTCCATCTACAAATTTCGCATCTATTTATTGTTCCTTTCATGGTAGAATGAGAAAGGTTTTATTTTAAAGAGTAGGAGAGACAAAGTATGAATTCTTCACGCATATATCCTTACGCAGCACTACTTATTGGTGTCATTGCTGTATCAACCTCTGCGATATTTGTTAAGCTAACTTCTGCTCCGGCACCTGTTATTGCCTTTTATCGATTGTTTTTTTCAACAATCCTTATCGCGCCGTTATTTTTCATAAAAAGTCTAGGTGAGTTAAATGAGATGTCAAAGAAAGATTGGTTATATTCGACAATCGCTGGTGTGCTTTTAGCCTTTCATTTTATTTTATGGTTTGAATCATTGAATTTCACCTCTGTTGCAAGCTCTGTTGTCCTCGTTACGCTACAGCCATTATTTGCGTTTATTGGAACGTATTTCTTTTTTAAAGAAAGGATTTCTGGAATTGCAATATTTAGTGGGGTAATTGCAATTGTTGGCAGTGTCATCATTAGCTGGGGAGATTTTCAAATAAGTGGCCTTGCATTGTTTGGGGATGTGTTAGCACTTGCAGCATGTGCGATGATAACCGCGTATTTGCTATTAGGGCAAGGGATTAGAAAGCGACATTCTTTAACATTATACACGTTTATAGTGTATGGTATTAGCTCGATTACATTATTGCTTTATTGTTTGCTTTTGAACTACCCATTAGGGCCTTATCCAATGCAAGATTGGTATTATTTTATTTTGTTAGCAATCGTCCCGACATTATTAGGTCATTCATTATTTAATTGGTCATTAAAGTGGGTTAGCACAAATGTAATCTCCGTCATGATTCTATTAGAACCAGTAGGTGCCATTATACTTGCTTACTATTTACTAGATGAGAAGGTTATTCTCCCGCAGGTTATCGGTGGCTCTATTATAATGGTTGGTATCATTTTGTTTTTACTTGAAAAACGTTTAAAGAAATTATCCACGAATGAATTAAAGCCTGCTAGCTGAATGTGCAGGCTTTATTTTTCCTCAATAGATTGTCTAGCTTCCTTTAAATAATTTGTTTCTAAATCTTTAACGCTTATACCTGTGGCATTGGTAAATCCCTCATCAAAATCATTCACCTTAGCTGTTTCTTCAATGATCGTCTTAATCATTTTTTCTCCGTAGTGATTTACTAAATAGTCAATTGCATAATAGCTTTGAAGATAAACATCATAGTCCTCTAAACGTTTTTTTTCCCAGTCATCATGCGTCACTAGATTTTCAAATGACGTCTCTTGAAAAGGATAATAACGGTGTGCTACATCATACATCCCAACGAATTCAGCGACACCTTCGTGAAACCAAAGAGGAATCCTGTAGACAAAAAGGTCTTGCTCCTTAATAAAAGCTTGTAGACGATAATGTGTGTATTCATGCATAATTGTGCTTTGGAAATAAAAAGTACCTGGCATCTGATCAGAAACAATTTCATCTAGATCAGATATTGCTACCCCGACAATATCATTCGGATCATCAAAATAACCCATCGTTTCAATTAGTGATGTTCTTTCATAAAGATCTTCAGAAGAAGCATGAAGAATTAAATCAATGTTATTGTCGTTTACTTTCCCGAATAAACGTGTTGTTAAGGAATCAGCTTTATCCAGTACTCCCTCTATTACTGGGAGAAGTTCCTTTTCCTGTGGCGTATAATAGATCGTTACATTTCGATAGGATTGGATTAATTTATTTTCCTTCATTGCATTATAGTCAGTTGGTGTCGTTTGATCTTCTTGAAAGGGAAGCATATATAGCTCGAATTTTTCTTCTATTGTAAGGTTTTTGCCAAGCTCGGTTGAAATCATAAAATTTATTGAAAAAAAGAAAACGGTGACGATCGTAAACACGACTGTTAAACATCCAAGTGAGACCAATCCGCTGATTCCCTTTAAAAAAAGAAAATGAAAGTTCCTATTTATACATACAAACGAATAGATGCAGAAGCAAAATAGACTGAAAGAAAGAAGTACCATGATAATACTTAAAATAAGACTTACCTGTATGTTCATAATTAAAAATAAAGCTAATAAAATAACAAATGTCATGATAAATGAAAGAAAAGAATAAAAAAGATTTGTAAAAATCACATTAACTATTTTCAAAGTAACCTCCTATAAAGGTGTATCTTTATTGATATCTATGAAGGAACTAAGAAAAAAATCATGATATTTGCTATTTAATTTTCAAAAATGTTATGACAAAGAACAAAAGCGCAAGCGCCTTGAACAGCCCCGACAAGCATAAGCTAATTTAGAATAGAAGGCGTACTTTGCCTTCAATTCTAAAATAGCTTATGACCTCGAGGGGCTAGGCGCTGGAGCTGGATGTGGTGCGCTTATCCACAGTTCAACAAATTTTATAATTCCTAAAAAGCGTTATGCTATATGCATAACGCTAAAACTGCATATGTTAAACTTGTTGATAAAAAATCGATGACAAATAAGCAAATGTAAACCCTAAAGGAAGGCTGAAAATAACAGTCAATCCTTGAACTGGTCCCTCTTCATTACTAATTCGTATCGCTTCCTTATAACCGTAAGAAAAATGGAATAATGATAAAAAAAGTGTAAGTAACATTACTGCAAAAGAAATATTCATCATCAAGTCCTCCGCCTTTTTTACAATCTATTCTTTCTATTAATACATGCTCAAGCTTCTCTTAATATGATAACTTTTTCATAAACTTTCATAGAACATCGGGTGCGTTCAAAAAGGGAACTAGAGTATAGGAAGATTTATCATTCTATTAAATTGCTTAATCTCATTTTAACGGAACAGGTCAGTGAGAGTTTTGGGGAATTTGTATTGAAAGAATAGTGTATCAAAGGAGAATGTATAGACAGAAAAAGGATCATCCATATTTTGAATGATCCTTTTTCATTTAGCATAATTAATATTCTTTGAATAATAGGTTTAATTAAGTAATTTTGACGATAAGCATCTGTATTTCTTACTTATGACTGTTATAATAAAGATTCTGCTCCATCAATATAAATCTCAGTTCCAGTAATATGACTAGATTCCTCAGAAGCGAGGAAGGAAACAAGTTGAGCAACTTGCTCTGGCTTCCCAGGACCATGTTCCAATGGCTGGCTTCCTTCTGGATACTCAACAGGTATATCAATCTTTTTAACTTCCGGTGTTTTTTTCGTGTTCATTCCAATATTCGTTTCGATTGCACCGGGACAGATAACATTTACCCTTATTTTATATTGGGCAAGCTCCAAAGCTGCCATTTTTGCAAAAGCAACTTGACCGGCTTTAGAAGTGCTATATGCAGCCATGCCAAAGTTTGAAAAAACTCTGCTTCCATTAATTGAACTAGTGATAATAATACTTCCACCATTATCCTTCATTTTTGGTATCGCATATTTAATCGTATGAAACGTACCCTTTAAATTAATTTGTAGAGTATTATCCCAATCTTCTGGACTCAAATCTTCGATGGGAGCAAGAACTCCGTTAATCCCACCATTTGCAAATACAATATCTAATCTGCCCCATTTGTCCACTATTTCTTCAATTCCTTCCTTCACTCGATTATGGTCGGAAAGATCAACATCTGTAATTAGTGCCTCACCTTGAAATTCTTCAATTTCTTTCTTCACCTTTTCTGCATTCTCTTCCTTAATATCCATTAAACAAACCTTTGCTCCTTGTTTAGCTAAATGAATTGCCGCAGCACGTCCAATTCCCGAGCTTCCACCTGTAACAACAGCTACTTTATTTACAAACCTATTTTCATCATATAGATTCATGAGCACCCTCCTGAAATTAGTCATAATACTAGTATTTCTAGGAATGTTATTTTTACTAAAAAATAGAACGGATGATAGAGTCATTTCTATTTACCCTTTATTACCTTGTCTAAACAATACAAAAAACCTTGGACTTTTATCCAAGGTTTAGACTCATTATTTTCTAGTAACTAAACGTGGTGCAGTTATTAATAAGAAACTAACAACTATTGCTGAGACAATAATAGTAGGAATCATATATGAAGCATTATATCCAATTGAATAAATTAACACTGGTGTTCCTTTAGGTGTTAATGAAGCAAAAAAGAACACTCCTGCTAGGACATGAATAGTAAGACGAAGTATACCACCAAGCAAAGTACCAAGCGTAATGTACAATATAGCCGTTTTTTGCTTTTTATCTAGTAAAGCAGTTTGAATCTTCTTGAAGAAAATCCCACTCAGACCAATGACTGTGAAAGCTAAATAGTAATCAAGGAATCCTTGTACTGGATGAATAATATATGGACTTCCTAGAAATGCTTGGAGAAGTCCGAATAATAAACCTGATAAAAGCCCGCCTTTTACTCCCCATCTAAAGGCAATAATAAAAACAGGAATCATTCCTAATGAAATCGAGCCGCCTTGTGGTAGTTTTCCGATAACACCTGATAATAAATCTAATAAGAATGCCAATGCTGATAACATCGCCACCTCAACTAAAAATAGTAAACGTTGATTTACTTTCAAACTAAAAACCTCTCTCTTTACATAAAACCAAAAAGTAACCTATAGTTGCCACTACTATTAAAAGATAACTAATATGACTGCTTCCAGGAGTGAAAATACAAAAAAGCAATACTTGGAATATGATGATGGTTCCAAACATTGCTTTTAATATGGCCATCCACATCCCTACACTAGTGCTAACTAACAGGTTCGAAGGGTTAGAACGATTTTTACAACGTTCAATCTCAGCTATGGCTCCCCTTGTGGTTTACATGCGTTATTTTATTTTGATACTTACTATACATGATTATAAATAGAACAGGCAAGTAGTTTGTGTAATGGAAGGTATGAGATGGTGTGGCTTTGTAGTAATGAATGTGATGAGATCTTCATATAATTCATCTGAGATTGTCCAAGAGGTGAATGATTTGGGGTTAAAAAAACTATTAAGTTTAAAAAATGTATCGTTAGTAAAACAAGTGAACCAAATTCAGAGTGAAAAACTATATGGTGGAATTATTCATCAGCTCAAGCTTGATGACTTTTGGCATCAATTAAAAGGATATGAAAGAGCATTTTTAAGGAATTGTACAAAATGGTCTTTTGGAGGGAAAATTAAGTCAGAGGAATTTGATCATACCGATAGTAATGTTAAAACGAAGAGAAGTGATTGTAGTTTTTTATTTGGACTTGCATCATGGTCATATGAATCGAAGGAATACGAACTAACAGAAAAAATATTAATGGAGATCGTGAATCGAGCTTTTACTCCGATAATGATCCATCGAGCATATCAGGAATTAATAAAAATGCATTATCTGTTGCGTGAAAATGATGAGGCCTCCATGCAAAAATGTAAAGTATATTGTAAGCTTCATATTGAAT
>NZ_CP147403.1:2025000-5655960 GCF_037201795.1 Metabacillus rhizosphaerae
CACATCGACGGGGAGGTTTGGCACCTCGATGTCGGCTCATCGCATCCTGGGGCTGTAGTCGGTCCCAAGGGTTGGGCTGTTCGCCCATTAAAGCGGTACGCGAGCTGGGTTCAGAACGTCGTGAGACAGTTCGGTCCCTATCCGTCGTGGGCGTAGGAAATTTGAGAGGAGCTGTCCTTAGTACGAGAGGACCGGGATGGACGCACCGCTGGTGTACCAGTTGTCTTGCCAAAGGCATAGCTGGGTAGCTATGTGCGGAAGGGATAAGTGCTGAAAGCATCTAAGCATGAAGCCCCCCTCAAGATGAGATTTCCCATAGCGTAAGCTAGTAAGATCCCTGAAAGATGATCAGGTTGATAGGTCTGAGGTGGAAGCACGGTGACGTGTGGAGCTGACAGATACTAATCGATCGAGGACTTAACCTAATAAAAGCGTTAAATGAAGTGAATTGAATTGTGTATCGTTATCTAGTTTTGAAGGAATATATTTTTTTTGTAAAAAACACTTGAAATATTCTTTCAAAATAGTATAATAATTCTTGTCGTAATTGTCTGGTGGCGATAGCGAAGAGGTCACACCCGTTCCCATGCCGAACACGGAAGTTAAGCTCTTCAGCGCCGATGGTAGTTGGGGGTTTCCCCCTGTGAGAGTAGGACGTTGCCAGGCTGTTTCAAGAATTATATAGATCTTACAACGGAGGATTAGCTCAGCTGGGAGAGCATCTGCCTTACAAGCAGAGGGTCGGCGGTTCGATCCCGTCATCCTCCACCATTATAAACTTATTGTGCCGGTGTAGCTCAACTGGTAGAGCAACTGACTTGTAATCAGTAGGTTGGGGGTTCAAGTCCTCTTGCCGGCACCACTTACACTTAATACTACTCATTGAAAAATGAGCCATTAGCTCAGTTGGTAGAGCATCTGACTTTTAATCAGAGGGTCGAAGGTTCGAGTCCTTCATGGCTCACCATTTACACACCTTGCGGGTGTGGCGGAATTGGCAGACGCGCTAGACTTAGGATCTAGTGTCCTTGTGACGTGGGGGTTCAAGTCCCTTCACCCGCATCAATAAAATATTGCGGAAGTAGTTCAGTGGTAGAACACCACCTTGCCAAGGTGGGGGTCGCGGGTTCGAATCCCGTCTTCCGCTCTTAGTAAGTGCCGGGGTGGCGGAACTGGCAGACGCACAGGACTTAAAATCCTGCGGTAGGTGACTACCGTACCGGTTCGATTCCGGTCCTCGGCACCACTTACATTATGCGCCCGTAGCTCAATTGGATAGAGCGTTTGACTACGGATCAAAAGGTTAGGGGTTCGACTCCTCTCGGGCGCGCCATATATCGGGAAGTAGCTCAGCTTGGTAGAGCACTTGGTTTGGGACCAAGGGGTCGCAGGTTCGAATCCTGTCTTCCCGACCATACTAAAACTTTCTTTGGGGCCTTAGCTCAGCTGGGAGAGCGCCTGCTTTGCACGCAGGAGGTCAGCGGTTCGATCCCGCTAGGCTCCACCATTTAGTTAAATAATAAATTTCCATTTTGGCGGTGTAGCTCAGCTGGCTAGAGCGTACGGTTCATACCCGTGAGGTCGTGGGTTCGACTCCCTCCGCCGCTACCAATTTGGACCTTTAGCTCAGCTGGTTAGAGCAGACGGCTCATAACCGTCCGGTCGTAGGTTCGAGTCCTACAAGGTCCACCATTTTTCATCATACACGGAGGAATACCCAAGTCCGGCTGAAGGGATCGGTCTTGAAAACCGACAGGGGTGTCAAAACCCGCGGGGGTTCGAATCCCCCTTCCTCCTCCATATTTTTTAAATTTTATATTTCTATTATCGCGGGGTGGAGCAGTCTGGTAGCTCGTCGGGCTCATAACCCGAAGGTCGCAGGTTCAAATCCTGTCCCCGCAACCAATTTCAGTTGACGATACTACGTTGCTCTTACTTCTTAGCGAGGAAACATAGGAGTGCTTTAGTGCAACCAAATGGTCCGGTAGTTCAGTTGGTTAGAATGCCTGCCTGTCACGCAGGAGGTCGCGGGTTCGAGTCCCGTCCGGACCGCCATTTTTAAAAATCCCTTGTCTCAAGGAAAAGGGTTTCAATAAGCGAGAAGGTCGAGGAAGCGACTGAGCGAACACCGGAGCGTATGTAAATACGTGAGGATGTGAGTGATGGAGCTGACGAAGAGATTCGAAGCTTAGTGGAAGCCGTAAACTATATGGCTCGGTAGCTCAGTTGGTAGAGCAATGGACTGAAAATCCATGTGTCGGCGGTTCGATTCCGTCCCGAGCCACCATTTTTAAGATTAGACTTAGCTCATGTGGCGATTGTGGCGAAGTGGTTAACGCACCTGATTGTGGTTCAGGCATTCGTGGGTTCGATTCCCATCAGTCGCCCCATTTATCTTGCGGGTGTAGTTTAGTGGTAAAACCTCAGCCTTCCAAGCTGATGATGAGGGTTCGATTCCCTTCACCCGCTCCAAAATTTTAAATGGGCCTATAGCTCAGCTGGTTAGAGCGCACGCCTGATAAGCGTGAGGTCGATGGTTCGAGTCCATTTAGGCCCACCATTTCATATTTTTATTCCGCAGTAGCTCAGTGGTAGAGCTATCGGCTGTTAACCGATCGGTCGTAGGTTCGAGTCCTACCTGCGGAGCCATATATATGGGGAAGTACTCAAGTGGCTGAAGAGGCGCCCCTGCTAAGGGTGTAGGTCGCGCGAGCGGCGCGAGGGTTCAAATCCCTCCTTCTCCGCCAGTTTATAAATATAGTTTAAGGCCCGTTGGTCAAGCGGTTAAGACACCGCCCTTTCACGGCGGTAACACGGGTTCGAATCCCGTACGGGTCATCAACAAAAAAACACTGCAAATTCGCAGTGTTTTTTTGTTGGAATTTTTTTAAAACCGCTCCAAAAAGATCTTATTCCAAGTAGAGTGTAAAAAACCGGTTCTATAATAAATGTTGGGGTTCTTACACAATTTCAAAAAAAATGCACGACATCATCCATTCTTTTATACTTGAATTGTCGAGAAACAAGTATAGAGTGGAGAAGCGTGCATAATGAATTCTAACATATTTTTACCAGGATTAGAAGAAGTGATAATTAAGAAGATGAATACAGTAGATGATAAACTTTGTTTTCATGTAGAAATGCCAATAAAGAGCATTTATACCCTGAATGTGGGGTAGTAACTCAGAAAGTTCATGATTATAGAATCCAAAAACTAAAGCATTTAAAAGTGTTTGAACGACATACGTTAATCTTTTATAGAAAACGTCGATATGCATGTACTTGTGGGAAAAAGTTTGCCGAATACAACACGTTTATAGAACGTTATCAACGTTTATCTAATGAGTTTAATCAAGCAATAAAGATTCGTAGTATAAAAGGAAAAACGTTTAAAGAAACAGCTGAGGTATACGGAATTTCTGCTTCAACTGTAGTAAGACGCTTTGACGAATTAGCTGAAAGCATAATAAACGAAGAGACAAAAGAAGAGTTACCGAAGGTAATAGCCATTGATGAATATAAAGGGGATACGGAGGCTGGGAAATATCAGCTTATCATAGCTGATGGGGTAACAAAAGAACCCATTGATATTTTACCGAATCGATACAAGAAGACTATAAAACAGTACTTACGTAAATACGGTACAAAAGTAGAAATAGTTATTATGGATATGAGCCCTTCATTTAAAGCAGCAGTTCAACAGGCACTTGATAAGCCAGTCATTGTCGCAGATCGCTTTCATTTTGTTCGTTATATATATTGGGCATTGGACGGTGTAAGAAGAAGAGTGCAATCTTCATGGCACGACTACGACCGAAAAAAGTGTAAAAAAATGCGATATGTTTTCCATCGAAATTCAGCGAAATTAACGAAAGAAGATTATTGGTATTTAGAGCGTTATTTAGGTTTTTCAGATGAATTAAAACATGCCTATGAACTAAAAGAATCATTTGCAGCCTGGTTTATTAAGGCGAAAGAAAATGGTCCAGAGTTAATCCTCCAGACCAAAGAGTTATTAGATAATTTTTACAAACAAGTAGAAGAGTCAAATATTCCAGAGTTTTTAAAGACAATAAAAACCCTGAAAAACTGGCAAGTTGAAATATTAAATAGCTTTGCCTACAACTATTCCAATGGATTTTTAGAAGGAATAAATAACTTAACCAAAGTAATGAAACGAAACGCATTTGGGTTTAGAAGTTTCAAACGTTTTCGTGCAAAGATTTTACTGACACATAAGTATAAAAAAGTGGGTGTACACGTTGGGTAAAGGTGAAGAGAAATTTCACTTCACCCCAACATTTGACGTAGAACCAAAAAACCTTTGCTTTGTATTTTCTATTCTATTAGGTAGTGGTTTAAGCTTGATCAAATTAGGGTATGAATAAAAGAAACAAGCTTAAATGTTGACTTATCATTTGATAAACTATTATATTCAATTGTAGGTGCTCTATAAAAATTAAATCTACTTTTCTATGTAAATACAATAGGGTCTGAAACGGAAAATTCATCTACTTTTTTGTATGCAAAAATTTGAATGATACGCACTTTCTTGATTTGTTTATTTCAATCTTAAGATTAAGATTGCTTCAAAGTAACCCATATACAATTTAATTCGAAATTCCTTCTTTTTTTTCTTCAAAGAACTTTCAACAAAAACCAACAAAAAGTCGAATAAAATATTTTTCTGATATAATGTTCGGTATCTCAGCTTGTCCACAATTCTACTAATTTGAACGCTTTTCTTACCTTAAATTAAATTATTCCGATTTCATCAAACATACTTCATACTACTAGTGTTTTAGAGTCTTTTTCGCCGATTTATTAAAATTCCCTTTATTTTTTTCTATATTTTAAAAGTATAACATTTAAATATTAATTTCATTTCAATGTAGGTTTATGTCGGAAAAAAGAAGCGTTTACATAAAAGGGATCTACGAGTAAGTATTGAATGTTTAGCATAGAGATAATAAGAGAAAGGGTGACCTATGTGACTCTCATTTGTCCAACAGACTATGATATTCATTTATTTCATGAAGGACAGTCATTTGAAAGCTATGGGTTTTTAGGAGCTCATATACAGGAGCAAGATGGATTAATTGGTACAAATTTCTGTGTATGGGCACCAAAAGCAAAAGGAGTTAATGTTGTTGGTGATTTTAATGGTTGGTTTGGTCAAAATCATCAAATGGAGAAGATCAATGAGGAGGGGATTTGGAACATATTTATTCCTCATTTAGTAGCTGGAGAGATATACAAGTATGAAATCATTACAGCTTCTGGAGAGACTTTATTGAAAGCAGATCCATATGCCTTCTTTTCAGAGGTAAGGCCGAACACTGCATCCATTGTTCATGATTTATCAGGGTATGTGTGGAACGATCAAAAGTGGAAGAGAAAAAAGCGACAGAGGCCACCATATGATCGACCAATGTCTATTTATGAAGTGCATTTAGGAACTTGGAAAGTAAAAGATGATGAAGAGTTGTATAGCTACAAGGAATTAGCAGAAGAACTAATACCTTATGTATTAGATCATGGTTTTACCCATATTGAATTACTTCCTATTATTGAACATCCATATGACCGTTCTTGGGGATATCAAGGAACGGGTTATTTTTCTGCAACAAGTCGTTTTGGTAAACCACAAGATCTAATGGAATTTATTGATACATGCCATCAAGAAAATATCGGTGTCATTATTGATTGGGTTCCAGGTCATTTTTGTAAGGATGAACATGGGCTATATATGTTTGATGGTCAACCAACTTACGAATACAACAATTATAATGATCGTGAAAACTTGGATTGGGGAACAGCGAACTTCGATTTAGGTAAACCTGAGGTTCAAAGCTTTTTGATTTCAAATGCGATCTTTTGGATTGAGCATTTCCATGTAGATGGTTTCCGTGTTGATGCTGTTGCAAATATGCTTTACTGGCCAAATTCTAATGAGCTAGTAGAGAACCCATTTGCAGCAAGCTTTTTAAGAAAACTGAATGAAGCTGTCTTTGCAAAAGATCCAGATATCTTAATGATTGCTGAAGATTCAACTGATTGGCCAATGGTAACTGCTCCTACCTCGTCAGGTGGTCTAGGCTTTAACTACAAATGGAATATGGGTTGGATGAATGACATTCTTACCTATATGGAGGCTTCTCCAGAACATAGGAATGAACTCCACCATAAAGTAACATTCTCCCTATTATATGCTTTTTCAGAAAACTTCATTTTACCGTTTTCTCATGATGAGGTTGTGCATGGGAAAAAATCACTGTTAAATAAAATGCCAGGTGATTATTGGCAGAAGTTTGCTCAATTAAGGCTGCTTTATGGATATATGATTGCACACCCTGGAAAGAAACTACTTTTTATGGGTGGTGAGTTTGGCCAGTTTGATGAATGGAAGGATTTAGAACAGCTTGATTGGTTTTTAGAAGATTATGAGATGCATAATAAAATGCGTGTCTTTTTTAAAGAATTGCAACAAGTCTATCAAAAGCAAAAGCCATTGTATGAATTAGATCATGCAGAAGAAGGTTTTGAATGGATAGATGTTAACAACAGGGATCAAAGTATTTTCTCTTTTATACGTAAAAGTCAAAAAGAAAATGATCTTTTAGTAGTAATTTGTAATTTTAAACCAATTGTTTATCACGACTACAAAGTTGGGGTTCCAATCGATACAGAATATGTAGAGATTTTAAATAGTGATGCAGGTGAATATGGTGGATCAGATCAACTGAATAAAAAGAATTTGAAGGCATTAGAGGGTGAATATCATGGCAGACCATATCACCTTTCGATGACGATCCCACCATATGGAGTTGTTATTTTACGAACAGTTAAAAAAAGAGGGGAGAATAAAAATGGGAAGAAAAAAGTGCGTCGCAATGTTATTAGCAGGGGGTAAGGGTAGCAGATTAAGCTCCCTTACAAAAAATCTAGCGAAACCTGCTGTTCCCTTTGGGGGCAAATATCGAATCATTGATTTTACATTAAGTAATTGTACGAATTCTAGTATAGATACAGTAGGGGTACTTACACAGTATCAACCTCTTGTCTTAAACTCATATATTGGTATAGGCAGTGTATGGGACTTAGATCGTAAAAATGGCGGCGTAACAGTTCTTCCTCCTTATACAGAATCTTCTGAGATGAAATGGTATAAAGGGACAGCAAGTGCAATCTATCAAAATATTAATTACATCAAGCAATATGATCCTGAATATGTACTAATCTTATCAGGAGATCATATTTACAAAATGGATTATTCGAAGATGCTAGATTACCATATTGAAAAAAATGCTGATGCATCTATTTCAGTTATTGAAGTGCCTTGGGATGAAGCAAGTCGTTTTGGCATTATGAATACAAATGAACAGATGCAAGTTGTCGAATTTGATGAAAAACCTGCTAAACCGAAAAATAATTTAGCTTCTATGGGTATCTATATTTTTAAATGGTCAATATTGAAAGAATATCTTGAAATGGATGAGAGAAATCCATATTCAAGTCATGACTTTGGAAAAGATATTATTCCTTTATTACTAGATGAAAAACGCAATGTTGTAGCATATCCGTTCCAGGGATATTGGAAGGATGTAGGTACGGTTAAAAGTCTTTGGGAAGCGAATATGGATCTTTTAAACGATGAATCAAAACTGAATTTATTTGATCGTGATTGGAAGATCTATACTGTTAATTCCAATCACCCTCCTCAGTTTATCTCTGATGATGCACAAGTAACAGATTCATTTGTAAATGATGGCTGTGTCATTTTGGGCAATGTGAATCATTCTGTATTATTTCAAGGTGTAACAGTTGGAAAGAATACGGTTATTAAAAATTCTGTCTTAATGCCAGATGCTGTAATTGGTGAAAATGTTTATATAGAGAATGCGATTATCCCTAGTGGAATTGAAATTCCAAATGGTACAGTTATTTGCCCTGATGCAAATTCAGAGGAAATTCTCCTTGTAACAGAAGAGATTATTGAAGAACTTAACACACTTGTAGATAGCAAAAATATTTAATATAGAAATATTTAGGATCAGAGTTTCGAAGTTATAAAATTACTAACATAGTATGGAACAAGGTTGGTTGGGGTATTAGCTTGTCTTACCAATAGGGATACTGGATAAAATCAATAGGATCCTAAATGTGTAAGCTTGTTTGCTTGCTCCGGCCTCTTTTCCAAAAAAGGGGAGAATGGAATTGAATCAGAAAATGCTTGGTGTTATTGATGCAACAGCCTATAAACCGGAAATTGAAGATTTAACGGTACATCGTTCATTAGCAGCGGTTCCTTTTGCTAGCCGTTATCGATTAATTGATTTTGTCCTTTCAAATATGGTTAATTCTGAAATTGAAAGTGTTGCGATTTTTCCTAAATACCAGTATCGTTCATTAATGGACCATATTGGGTCAGGAAAACAATGGGATCTAAACCGTAAAAAGGATGGATTATTCTTTTTTCCGTCTCCTCACTTGCATAACGAGTACGATGAGTTTGGATCATTCCGTCAGTTTTCAGATCATATCGATTACTTTTTAAGAAGCACACAAGAATATGCTGTTATTACAAATAGCTATACTGTTTGTAATATTGATTATAAAAAAGTATTGTCATATCATTTGGAAAATGGCTGCGATATTACAGAAGTAAGAAAAGATGGCAAGTCATTGCAAATGTATATCATGTCTACAAAGCTTCTTATAAATCTTATTGATGATAAAGAACAGACTGGTTCTAAGACTTTAGCAGATGTGATAATTGAAAATCGAAATAATTTAACAATCTGTCATTATGAATATAAAGGCTATGCTGCAGTTATCGATTCGATTAGTAGTTATTATAAGCATAGTATGGATATGCTTAACCCGACGATCTGGAATGAAATTTTCTTGAATAATCGTCCAATTTTAACAAAGGCAAAAGATGAGCCTCCTACGAAATATGGAAAAACTGCTCTAGTTAAAAATTCATTAATTGCAAATGGTTGTAAAATCGAGGGGCATGTAGAAAATAGTATCATTTTTAGAGGGGTCCATATTGGAAAAGATACAGTCATTAAAAATAGTGTAATTATGCAAAAGTCACAAATTGGAGATGACTGTTTATTAGACAATGTAATCGCGGATAAAGATGTCAAGGTAGAAAAAGCGGCTATAATTAAAGGGGCTGCATTATTACCATATATATTAAGAAAAAGAACGATTCAAGGGGCGTTGATGAACTCGTGAAAGTCTTATTTGCAGTTTCAGAATGTGTACCATTTGTGAAATCAGGTGGGTTAGCCGATGTAGCAGGTGCCTTACCAAAGGAATTAAAGAAACTTGGAATGGATGTTCGTGTTATTCTGCCTAAATATAGTTTAATAGCAGAAAAGTTTAGAGTTAAAATGGAAAAAATAGAGGAGATTACCGTGCCTGTAGGTTGGAGGCAGCAATTTTGTGGAATCGAATCTTTAGAATATGATGGGATCACATACTACTTTCTTGATAATGAGTACTATTTTTATCGAGACTCACTTTATGGACATTATGATGATGCAGAAAGATTCTCTTTTTTCTGCAGAGGGGTTCTAGATTCATTGGAAGCAATTGACTTTCAACCTGATCTTATTCACTCACATGATTGGCATACGGGAATGATTAATTTCTTGCTGAAAGAGGAATATCAACAGCAACCATTCTATAAACATATCAAGAGTGTGTTTACCATTCATAATCTACAATTCCAAGGGATTTTTCCTTTTTCTGTTTTAGAAGATCTCCTGAACATGGAAGCAGAAAAGTTCTTTGGATTGGAATTCCATGGACATGTGAGCTTTATGAAGGGTGCAATTAATTCTGCTGATACCATTACAACGGTTAGTCCTACATATATGGAAGAGATTCAAACAGCTTATTATGGAGAAAGATTAGATGGTTTATTACGATCAAGGCAGGCATCTTTAGTAGGTATCCTAAATGGGATAGATGATGAATTATATAATCCAGAAACTGATCCAGTTATAGATGAACCTTATACTGTTGACACTCTTAGCAGAAAAGCTTTGAATAAAGCTGCCTTGCAGTCATCATTTGGACTTCCAGTAGAAGATGATATTCCACTAATATCGATGGTGACAAGGTTAACAAAGCAAAAGGGCTTTGATTTAGTGAAACGAGTTCTTGATGAAGTATTAAGCAAAGATGTTCAAATGATCGTCCTTGGAACTGGAGAAAAAGAATTTGAAGATTTCTTTAAACATATGGAATGGCTTTATCCTACTAAATTTAAAGCATACATAGGATTTGATGAAAGATTAGCACATCGCATCTACGCGGGCTCTGATCTTTTCTTAATGCCTTCAAAATTTGAACCATGTGGATTAGGACAGCTCATAGCATTAAGGTATGGTACCCTTCCGATAGTGAGAGAAACCGGTGGATTGAACGATACAGTTTTGTCTTATCAAGAGGATACAGAGGAGGGGAACGGATTTTCATTCAGAAATTTCAATGCTCATGACATGTTAAATACCATTTATCGTGCTGTGGATATGTATCAACAGAAGGATGTATGGCAGGGAATTGTAGAAAATGCCATGAAACAAGATTATAGTTGGACACAATCTGCTTTGAAATATAACCAGCTATATGCTGATTTAATGACTAGGAGTGAAGAGCATGTTCTCCAACAAGGATCGGTTTAAGGAAAGCTTTCTAAAAAGATTAGAAAGCATGTGTGGCAAAGGATTTGAAGAGTCTACAAAGCGTGATCAATATCATACTTTAGGCAATATGGTAAGGGAATATATTAGTTCGAAATGGATTGAAACCAACGAGCTATACAGGTCGGAAAATAAAAAACAAGTTTATTATTTATCAATTGAATTTTTACTTGGACGTCTGCTTGGTCAGAATTTACTAAATCTAGGTATTAAAGAGATTGTCGAGGAAGGACTGAGTGAGCTAAATATCACATTAAGTGAAATTGAAGATTGTGAGTCTGATCCAGCTTTAGGTAATGGTGGTCTTGGACGACTTGCAGCATGCTTCTTAGATTCCCTTGCGACGTTAAACTTACCTGGACATGGATATGGAATCCGCTATAAACATGGATTGTTTGACCAAAAAATAGTGGATGGTTATCAGGTAGAGCTTCCTGAGCAATGGCTTAGACACGGTAATGTTTGGGAGGTTCGAAAACCTGACGAAGCAGTTGAGGTTTCATTTTGGGGAAGAGTTGAAACAAGTTGTGATAACAATGTTCTCTCCTTTAAACAAGTTGGTGATCAAAAGGTTTTAGCTGTTCCTTATGATATGCCTGTTGTTGGTTTTCATGTCAATACAGTTAATACGCTAAGACTATGGAATGCTGAACCATCATCCTTTGGTCCAAATCACGATATCTTGTCGTATAAGCGTGAAACTGAAGCGATCACTGACTTTTTATATCCTGATGATACACATGATGAAGGGAAAATATTAAGATTAAAACAGCAATATTTTCTTGTTTCTTCAAGTATTCAAAGCATTTTAGCTTCCTATAAAAAGGAAAACTCAAATGTGAGAGAGCTCCATCATTCTGTTGCGATCCACATTAATGATACACACCCAGCTTTAGCTATTCCTGAATTGATGAGGATCTTAATGGATGTTGAAGGATTAACATGGGATGAAGCATGGGAAATTACAAGTCATACAGTATCTTATACAAATCATACCATTCTATCTGAAGCGTTAGAAAAGTGGCCAATTTATTTATTTAAACCACTTTTACCAAGAATTTATATGATTATTGAGGAGATCAACGAGCGCTTCTGTGCAGAGCTTTGGGATCGTTATCCAGGAGAGTGGCAACGTATAGAACATATGGCCATTATAGCACATGGATTAGTGAAAATGGCTCACCTCTCTATCGTTGGAAGTTGTAGCATTAATGGAGTTGCAAAAATTCATTCAGATATATTGAAAAACCGCGAAATGAAGCCATTTTATGAGTTATACCCTTGGAAATTTAATAACAAAACGAATGGCATTACTCATCGCAGGTGGTTATTAAAAGCAAATCCAGAGCTAACAGCAATAATAAAAGATGTTATTGGTGATGAATGGATAAAGCAACCAGAAAAGTTGATAGATTTAAAGAGACATATTTATCATCCTGCTTTAAAAGAGAGTTTTGCAGCTGTTAAGAGGAAAAGAAAAGAGATTCTTGCAAAAAAGATAGCTGAAAAGAATGGGATTATCGTAGATATTGATTCAATTTTTGACGTTCAAGTTAAGAGATTACATGCATATAAACGGCAATTATTAAATGTTTTACACATTTTGTATTTATATAATCGCATAAAAGAGGACGCGAATTATACGATCACACCTCGTACATTTATTTTTGGTGCCAAAGCGTCACCAACGTATTATTATGCAAAAAAAGTGATCAAATTAATTCACTCTTTAGCAGATAAAGTTAATAACGATCCAAGAGTCTCGAAGGTTATTAAAGTAGTCTTCATGGAAAATTATCGTGTTTCACTTGCCGAAGATATTTTTCCGGCGGCAGATGTGAGTGAGCAAATTTCAACGGCAAGCAAAGAGGCATCTGGAACAGGGAACATGAAGTTTATGATGAATGGAGCTCTAACGGTAGGAACTTTAGATGGAGCAAACATTGAAATCATGGAGGAAGTTGGACGTGATAATATCTTCACTTTTGGATTAACCGCCAGCGAGGTTCTAAAATATGAAGAAAACGGTCGTTATCGATCGATGGAATATTATCACCATGATTTAAGAATCCGCCAAGTTGTCGATCAATTAACAAATGGCTTTTTCTCAGAAGATGAAGGGGAATTCGAATCAATTAAAGATTCACTATTAGTTCAAAACGATCAGTACTTCGTTTTACGTGATTTTGCTTCATATATAGAAGTGCAAGAAAAAGTTGGAGTTGCCTATCAAAATACTGATAAATGGCTTGAACAAGCCTTAATCAATATTTCACACTCAGGTTTCTTTTCGAGTGATAGAACCATCCAACAATATGCCGATGATATATGGGGAATTGGACCTGTTGCTTTAAAAATGTAAAGAAAAAAATGGTGTGCCCACGATTGGGGTGCACCATTTTTGGTTCGTTTTAGGAAATGAAAAAGTTCTTGTATAGTAAATATGCGCTTTGACATCCAGCGCCTATCCCCTCTTGGGTCTACAGCCACTCATAAATTGAAAGTAAAAACACACCTTCTATCCATGAGTGGCTTATTTGCCTGAGGCTAGTCAAGGAGATTGCGCATTAGTTTTAATCAATCACCATCTAATAATCTACCTAAGCCACCAAGTAAGCTTCCTTCTCCACGACCTTCTCCGCCAGAGGATGGTGCACTAGCTATAACACGATCTGCCAAACGGCTAAATGGAAGTGTTTGGATCCATACAGTACCTGGTCCTTGAACAGTTGCAAAGAATAAACCCTCGCCACCGAAGAATGCTGTTTTTACTTTACCAACAAATTCAATATTATAATCTACATCTTTTGTTAAAGCGACAAGACATCCAGTATCAATGCGAAGCTTTTCTCCAGGCTGCAAATCTCTTCTAATAATTGTCCCACCAGCATGTAAAAATGCTAACCCGTCACCTTCAAGTTTTTGCATAATAAAGCCTTCGCCACCGAAAAATCCAGTCCCTAGTTTCTTCTGGAAGTCAATTCCAATCGAAACACCTTTAGCTGCACATAGGAAGGAGTCCTTCTGACAGATTACTTTGCCTCCAAGTTCACTTAAGTCAACTGGTATGATTTTACCTGGATATGGAGCAGCAAAGGATACACGTTTCTTACCTGATCCTTTATTTGTGAATACGGTCATGAATAAGCTTTCACCAGTTATCACACGCTTGCCCGCGCCGACAAGTTTACCTAGAAAGCCCTTTTGGTTATTATCTCCGTCACCGAAGATTGTTTCCATATCAATGCCATCTTCCATCATCATCATACCACCAGCTTCAGCAACAACACTCTCTTTTGGATCTAATTCGATTTCAACACACTGCATATCGTCGCCATGCAGTAAATAATCAATTTCATGTGCGTTCAACAGGATCCCCCCAATATGTAAATAACAGTTTCAAAAGTAACTGTATCAGTTTCTATTTTACAGGTTTTTTACATTTCATAGAAGTCTCTTTTGGTTTCTTTAACGAATGTTTTTACCTTCAATCGCTAGTAAATTGCGAAATACAATATAGAAATCTATTTAAAACAAAAGAGAGCATCAAAGCTCTCTTTTATTTTAACCTTTATGAGATTTGTCACTAGCGTTGTCAGTACTAGTTTGAGAATCAGCCTTTTTCCCCCACCATGTAGCAAGAAGCGGTCCGGAAATATTATGCCAAACACTGAAGATTGCACTTGGTACTGCCGACAATGGGGAAAAATGGGCAACAGCTAAAGCTGCACCTAAACCCGAGTTCTGCATTCCTACCTCAATCGAGATTGCTTTTTGATCTGCAAAATTCAGCTTTAACAATTTCGCTAAAACGTACCCTAAAAGAAGTCCTAAAACATTGTGTAAAACAACAATTGAAAAAATTAAAAGTCCAGTTTCAGCAATTTTACCTGAATTAACAGCAACAACAGCTGCAGCCACTGCTACAATCCCCACAACTGAAATTAGTGGTAATACAGCAACACTTTTTTCAACCTGTTTACGGAATAATAATTTGACAACAATTCCTAAAATAATTGGTACTAACACAATCTGCACGATTGATAAAAATAACGAACCAGCAGAAACCGGTAACCATTTACTTGCGAACAACAATGTAAGTGCAGGTGTTAAAATTGGAGCTAATAATGTCGAAACAGAAGTAACAGCAACAGACAATGCTGTGTTACCTTTCGCTAAAAATGTCATAACGTTTGAAGCAGTACCACCTGGGCAACAACCTACCAAAATGACACCTACAGCTACTTCTGGTTCTAATTGAAATAACGTAGCAAGACCAAATGCCAACAATGGCATGATCGTATATTGTGCTAACACTCCAACAATAACACTTTTTGGTGCTTGAAACACTGCTTTAAAATCCTGCAAAGATAAAGTTAAACCCATACCAAACATAATAATGCCTAATAAAAGTGCAATATGAGGGGCAATCCACGTAAAGCCTCCTGGGATAAAAAACGCTAAGATGGCAAAAACAATAACCCATACAGCAAATGTGTCGCCAGCTTTTTTACTTACCTTCTCTAAAAAATTCATGTAATCTCAACCTCCTTTGTAGAATTATATATTAGTATTCTGAAATTTCAATATTTATTTATAAAGAGGGAATTATTGCAAGTAATTTGTAAGGGGTTGTTACAGGTTTTATGAAAGGTTTGTAAAACAGAGAAGTAACGCAGATCTAGTCAGTGTCTCGTTAAATTCAGTGATCTTCTCGTCTAAGATCGGATTTATCTCGCTAAATTTAGCTTAAGTCCCGTCAAATTCGAGGATATTCCGTAAAAGTAGAAAAGTCACATTATTTGTATTTGGTCACCCATCCTGCAAATTAAAAAGACCCCTCAGATTGAGGAGCCTATAATCACACTTCTTCTTCCGTATAGGGATCTTTTTCATAACCAGGTAAATCACCAAAAATGGTCATCAATCCTTCTTCATCAAGCATATCTTCATACTGCTCATGCTGATTAGAAGGGTAGACAGTGATTTCTTTTCCCTCAATATCAGTACCTACAAAATTCTCGTAGTCCTCAACATAGCCATCGGGTTCTTCTGATTCCATATACATATCGTTGTAGTGATCTTTTGGATATGTTAAATCGGATGGCGTTTCAGATGAACCAAAGCTATTGACGATTTGATAGGCATCTTCGGCATCAAAAGCGACATTTTCATCTTGGTCATCATAGTTAAATTTTCCGAATGGAGGCATAAGGACACCTTCTTCAATCGGTCGATTATGAGAGACAACCTGTTCTGGTGCATGCTCCTTACACGTTGTAGCTGTTGGTATTGCATCAAGTCGATCTAACGGGATTTCCATTCCGCATACTTCACATTTGCCATAAGTTCCGTTATCAACAGCTTGGAGAGCACGGTCTATATCAGTTAATTCCTCTTCAGTATGTTCATTTAGTGCAATATCTTTTTCACGCTCATATAATTCGGTTGCTTCATCTGCTGGGTGGTTGTCATAGCTTGAGAGCTCACCAACTGATTCATGAGCATGTCCTTCTTCTAAACCATAATGTCCATTCATTTCAAAGCGTTGTTCAATCTCATCCTTCATTTTTAATAGCTGTGAACGGAAGGTCTCTACTTGTTGTGAACTTAGCATGCCATCCACGCTCCTTCCTTAAATATATTTCTACTACCTATTATGAGCAGTTAACATGAAATCATGATTGTAAATAATTACACAAAAAAACACGGCTTTTATCCGTGTTTTTCATGCATTACATATAATGACCTATAAATAAGCCAAGTGCTAACAAAAATCCAAATTGTACATTTGTTTGTGCTGTAGCCTTCATTGCGGGCATCATTTCTATTGGACGAACTTTCCCAATAAATTGCTTCACAGCTGATATAGCTTTTGGAATGCTTAAAAATACAATTAATGACCAAGAAGTAGCCACACCGCTAAAGACTAGGATTAAGGTGATGATATAGGAAGCAATAAACAAGAGTGCAAGAAAGCAAATTGAGTTTTTTCTTCCTAATAATATAGCTAGTGTTTTTCGTCCATTTTCTTTATCACCATCTAAATCGCGAATATTGTTAGCAGTTAAAATTGCACCGACTAAAATCGCAATTGGAACAGAAAATAAAAAGATAGTAAATGATAAGGTTTCTGTTTGAATAAAATAGGCAATTAATATGATAACAGTACCCATAAAGAAACCAGCTACAAGTTCGCCAAAAGGTGTGTAGGCAATAGGAATAGGTCCTCCTGTATAAAAGTATCCTGCTGCCATACATATGATACCTATTAAAGCAATCCACCATGTAGACATTATGCAAATATAAATGCCAATAACTGTTGCGATCGAAAGGAAAATAATAGCTAAATTTAGAACTGTTTGCGCCTTGATCCCATTTCGAACGATGGCACCACCAATTCCAACAGATGATTCATTATCTAAACCACGTTTATAGTCAAAGTATTCATTAAACATATTTGTTGCAGCTTGAATTAGAATTGAAGCTATTAACATTGCAATGAATATTGAGAGCTTTATTGATCCATCGTTCAAGGCTAACACGGTTCCAATTGTAACCGGGATAAATGCAGCAGATAATGTATGTGGGCGAAGAAGCTTCCACCATATTCTAAAGCCTTTGTCCTGATTTATAGAAGGAACTTGCGGCGTTGTCTGAGGTTGCATATGATTACTCCTTTTTTGAAAAATAAAAAAGTATAAGTTTTTACACTAATAGTTCATTTTAGTGCTAGGAGACTTCGCATGTTCTAAGTTTGTCTTAAATTAAAAGTAACGACTCCCAAACAATAGTTTAGAAAAATAACATAGGGGTGTCAATCCTTTTCGTTACAACAATCCTAGCTTATTATTACCAGTAATACCTATAAAATGATTGTTCATTTCAATACGTTTTCATTTTAATCCTGAACGACAAGATATATAATAAGGATATATTACGATATTTTATAAGACGAATCCATTCTATTGACACACCTATTCTGTAGGTGTATCTTAATATAAGCATTTTTGGTGTCGGGGGGATAAGCTTGATAACAACTTTGGATCATACAATAAAAGAATATATACAACATGCATTGGAAGAGGCAAAGCAAACGAATCAATCGGTGATCGTTAGCCGTATTAAAGAAGTGGATGCAATTGACCCCCTCCATTTTTTTGCCTCAGGTGAAGAAATATATTTAGGAGAACGTTTCTTTTGGTCTACGCCAACTGCAGATTTTACAATGGTAGGTTTAGGAAACGAGCTTGTACTTGAAAATGAAAATCGCACACCTGAACGGTTTCAGAAAATTGAAAAAGAATGGAAGCGTTTTAATAAGAAGGTAATTGCAGACCATAAGAAACAAGTTGGGACAGGCCCTCTTTTATTTGGTGGTTTTTCTTTTGATCCAATGAAAGAAAAGGATGTGCTTTGGGATGCATTTGCTGAAGCGAAATTTGTATTGCCAACGAATATGTTAACTGTTTTTAAAGACAAAACATATATCACAATAAATAAATTAATTACACCAATGGATAACTTGGACACTTGTATCAAACATTTCGAGCAGGTTGGTGAACAGGAATTTACCTTGTTTCCTTATCAAATAGATTGTGAAAAAGGTAACGAATTCGCCTCGATCGAATTAAAAACAACTGAATGGGTAGAAGCAGTTCAACGAGCAACGGCAGATATTCGAGCCAGTGAAATAGACAAGGTAGTGTTAGCAAGAGAAGTTCATTTAGAATTTACGGAAAAGATCGATCCATATCAAGTAGTAGGTCGTCTACAAAAAGAACAACCTACAAGCTTCATTTTTGAATTCGAGAATGGTCTTCAGCATTTTGTAGGTGCTACACCTGAGAGGTTAATTAAAAAGGAAGAAAATCAGGTTCTTTCGACATGTCTTGCTGGATCAATTAAAAGAGGGAAAACAAAAAGTGAAGATAAATTGCTTGGCAATGAGCTATTACATGATGATAAGAATTTAATCGAACACGATATTGTTGTGAAAATGATTAAAGATGCGTTTGAACATTGTTGCTTTGAAGTAAGTGCTCCTGAAGCTCCTGCTTTATTAAAAACAAATAATATCCAACATTTATATACACCTGTTAAAGGCTTTGCAAAGAATGGTCATACTTTGCTTTCGATGGTTGAAAGATTGCATCCCACTCCAGCATTAGGAGGATTTCCAAAGGAAAAAGCGATCGAAAAAATCCGAGAGCTAGAACCGATGCATAGAGGATGGTATGCTGCACCAGTTGGATGGATTGATCATGAAGACAATGGTGAATTTGTTGTTGCAATACGTTCGGGATTGATAGAAGGCAACCGAGCAGCCTTGTTTGCAGGGTGTGGTATTGTAGAGGAATCTGATCCAGAATCGGAATACTTCGAAACAAAAATGAAATTAAAGCCAATGTTGTCAGCGTTAGGAGGGGTAGAAAATGAATGAACTTGATTCATTTACACAGTATGTAGCAAGCTTTGTTGATGAATTAGTAAGCTCTGGTGTTGATAAGGTTGTTATTAGTCCGGGGTCACGCTCTACACCCTTAGCTATCTTAATGGCAGAGCATCCTAAGCTTACGTGTTACATTAATATTGATGAGAGATCAGCAGGCTTTTTTGCACTTGGGATCGCCAAGTCGCAAAAAAAGCCTGTTGCCTTGCTTTGTACATCTGGTACTGCTGCTGCCAATTACTATCCAGCAATTGTAGAAGCACATTATGCTAGGGTTCCATTACTAATATTAACTGCAGACAGACCTCATGAATTAAGAGATGTTGGTGCACCTCAAGCAATCGACCAAATACATATGTATGGTAACTATCCGAAATGGTTTGTTGACCTTGCATTACCAGAAGAACAACCTAATATGCTCCGGTATGTAAGAACAGTGGCAGCGAGAGCAGTTGGAACATCAAAAACAAGTCCTGCTGGAGTCGTTCATTTAAACTTTCCATTTCGTGAGCCATTAATTCCTAATATCAACATACCTAACTTGTGGAGTAAACTAGATACAAAAAGTACATATTTACATATATCACCGACAAATTCATTTTTACCAGAGGATGAAATGGATAAAATCGCGAATCTTTTTGAAGATAAAACCAATGGCTTAATAATTTGTGGTGAACATTATGATCAGGGGTTTGTTGAGAATGTTCAAAGCCTATCAGAGTATTTGAAGTTTCCTGTTTTAGCGGATCCTTTATCACAATTGAGAGCTGGTGTGCATAATAAGCAGGGGATTGTGGATAGCTATGACTCAATCTTGAAGGACAAAGAATTAGTAGAAGAGCTAAAGCCTGAAGTTGTCATACGCTTTGGTGCAATGCCTGTGTCAAAACCACTCATGCTAATGCTGAAAAATAATCCTGATATTATACAAATAGTTGTTGACCAGGGTGGTACCTACCGAGATCCAACGCTTAACGCTTCACACTTGGTAACATGTGATGAAACTGCTTTTTGTCAAAGTATGATCAGGAAAGTAAATAAAAAACAGGCTACTCAGTTTTATCAATCCTGGATCCAATGTGATAAGTTATACTGGGAAATGATAAACCAATCATTAGAACAAATGACTGAGATGTTTGAAGGGAAAATTGTTCGAGAGCTACAGCAGTTTTTACCAGATCGCTGCACACTTTTTGTAGGAAATAGCATGCCAATTCGCGATGTTGATACATTTTTTGGACATACTAACAAGGAAATTAAAATCATGGCAAATCGGGGAGCGAGTGGCATTGATGGGATCGTGTCGACAGCACTCGGAGCTAGTGTAAATGCTGAACAACCAACGTTTTTATTAATTGGTGATTTATCTTTTTATCATGATTTAAACGGGCTTTTAGCTGCGAAAATGAACAATCTCGATCTAACGATTCTTTTAGTTAATAATGATGGTGGCGGGATTTTCTCCTTTTTACCACAGTCTAATGAAGAAAAGCATTTTGAAACATTGTATGGAACAGCAATTGGTTTAGACTTTTCAAAAGTTGTTGACATGTATAATGGTTCATATCAAAAAGTCGAAAGCTGGAAAGAATTACATACATCTCTTCATTCAACCAAGTCCAGGAAGGGTCTAAAGGTCATTGAAATCCCAACTGATCGAAAAACTCGTGTCAAAGTTCATCGGGAATTGTTAGATCATGTTTCCCAGGAAATAAGAAAAGTGTTGAAATGATGAAAATTAGAGGCATACATTATCATGTAGATGTTTATTCTGAAGGGGAACCACTTGTCTTACTTCATGGTTTTACAGGATCTTCTCATAACTGGAAGTCAGTTATGAATGATTTAAGGAATTGCACCTTCATATTGATCGACATTATTGGCCATGGGAATACAGAAAGTCCTGAAGCTCCCTCTAGATATAGAATGGAGGAAGTTGTAAAGGACCTTGCAAGTATTTTAGACGAAATAAAGATCGAGAAAGCAAATTTTCTCGGTTATTCAATGGGTGGAAGGTTGGCTTTAGCTTTTGCAGCAACTTTTCCTAACAGAGTAAATAAATTAATTTTAGAGAGTAGTTCACCTGGTTTAAAATTTGTGGAAGAGCGAGAAAAGCGTAAACATGAAGATGAAAAGTTAGCAGGTGAAATTGTTAGAGATGGGATTGTCAAGTTTGTTGAAAGATGGGAAAACATTCCGCTATTTGCTACGCAGAAACGGTTACCGATACAGCAAAGGAATTCGATTAGGCAGCAAAGATTACAAAACTCAAATCTTGGCTTGGCAAATAGCTTAATTGGAATGGGAACAGGTGCTCAAGTTTCTTTGTGGGAAGAGCTTCCGAATATAAAGATTCCAGTTCTCCTCTTGTGTGGGGAATTAGATAAGAAGTTTTGTGATATAGCTAAAAATATGGACGAGCATCTTTCTATTTCAGTCGTAAAACAAATAAACGACGCTGGTCATGCAATACATGTGGAACAACCGCGAATTTTTGGTAAAATAGTAAATGAGTTTTTAAATACAGATCTGTCTGTTAACTAGGAGGATTAAAAATGGCAATTGAATGGGTTAGCGAACGTAAGTATGAAGAGATTATCTATCAAACATATAATGGTATTGCAAAAATCTCAATTAATCGTCCACACGTACATAATGCTTTTACGCCAAAAACAGTTATGGAATTAATTGATGCATTTGCATATGCCCGTGATGATGAAAACGTTGGAGTGATTATCTTAACGGGTGAAGGTGGAAAAGCATTTTGTTCAGGTGGAGACCAGAAAGTTAGAGGACATGGTGGATATGTTGGAGATGATCAAATTCCACGTCTAAATGTTCTCGATTTACAACGCTTAATCCGAGTAATTCCAAAGCCTGTTATTGCAATGGTAGCGGGATATGCGATCGGTGGAGGCCATGTATTACATATTGTTTGTGACTTAACAATTGCAGCAGACAATGCAGTATTTGGACAAACAGGTCCGAAAGTAGGAAGCTTTGATGCGGGTTATGGTTCAGGCTATCTTGCAAGAATCGTTGGTCACAAGAAAGCTCGAGAAATTTGGTTCCTATGCAGACAATACAATGCACAAGAAGCGTTGGATATGGGATTAGTTAACACTGTAGTTCCTCTTGATCAATTAGAAGCGGAAACAGTGCAATGGTGTGAAGAAATTTTAGAGAAGAGTCCAACAGCGATCCGTTTCTTAAAAGCAGCATTCAACGCTGATACTGATGGACTTGCTGGAATTCAACAATTTGCTGGTGATGCGACATTACTCTACTATACGACAGATGAGGCAAAAGAAGGTCGTGACGCATTTAAAGAAAAGCGTACACCAGACTTTAAGCAATTCCCGCGTTTCCCTTAATAAGCTAAATAATGTGTTTGACAGCTTGATGATTATTAGCTCATCAAGCTGTTTTTATTAAGGCAAGACGTCTAGACCTTTAAGTCTTAAAATTATTATGAAGAAACCTTCTTTTTTATCAATGATTAAACAGTGACTTTACGCATTACTTATATTTGGTGGTGGGAAAATGAATCTATTCATGCCTAATTGGTTAAAACAACGTGCAGAGCTGACACCTGATCGACTCGCAATAAAAACAGACAAAGAAATGCTTTCTTTTCAGCAACTTCATACTAGGGTAAAACAACGTGCACATCTATTATCATTATCTGGTGTTGAGTCAGGTCATCATACTGCAATCTTAATGAAAAATAGTATTGAAATGGTTGAAACAATCTATGCGGTAATGTCTATAGGTGCAGTGGCTGTTATGTTAAACACTCGTCTTTCAGATCATGAATTAGAATGGCAGGTTCTCGATGTAGAGGCAGTTCATATCATTAGTAACCAGGAATATCTGGGTAAAATAAATGGTCTTAAGGACAAGAAAAATATCATTGTAAGCGAACAGATTCATCAAGTAAATGATGAAGTTCAAAGTTTCATAAATGTTGATGGAGAGTATACTCCTGACCAAGTTGCCACAATTATGTATACTTCTGGAACTACAGGAAATCCGAAAGGCGTCATGCAAACATTCGGAAATCACTGGTCAAGTGCAATCGGTTCTGCTTTAAATTTAGGATTGCAGTCTAATGATCGCTGGCTGTTGGCAGTTCCACTTTTTCATATTAGTGGCTTATCAATTTTAATGCGTAGTGTGATTTATGGAATGGGGATTATCTTACTTGAACGTTTTGACGCTAATAAAATGAATGATGCCATTTTTCAGGATAAAGTTACAATTGTTTCAGTTGTTACTACGATGCTCCAACAGATGCTTGAAAAACTAGACAAACAGCAATATCCTGATTCATTTCGTTGTATGCTTGCAGGTGGTGGTCCGGTCCCAAAAAGCTTACTTGAGGAATGCCAAACCCGGAAAATTCCGGTTTATCAAACATATGGAATGACAGAAACCTCTTCACAAGTGGTCACTTTGACTCCTGAGCATAGTATGAAAAAGTTGGGATCGGCTGGTAAGCCGTTATTTTCGTGTCAGATAAAAATTGTGAAGGACGGAAAAGAATGCCTAGCAAATGAAGAGGGAGAAATCCTAGTTAAAGGTCCCAACATAACAAAAGGCTATTGGAAGAGAACAAAAGCAACTGAAGAAGCTATTCAGGATGGCTGGCTACATACTGGAGATCAAGGATACAAAGATGATGATGGCTTTTTATTTGTACTTGACCGTCGTTCAGATTTAATCATCTCTGGTGGAGAAAATGTCTATCCTGCAGAAATTGAAGCAACCTTGCTTTCACATCCTAAGATTAGGGATGCAGGGATAGTCGGTGTTGAAGATGAAAAATGGGGACAGACCCCATATGCATTTGTTGTTTTACATGAAGAGCTATCTAAAATTGAGCTTGTAGAATACTGCAAAGAGCGTTTAGCAGCTTATAAAGTACCAAAAGATTTTAAGGTAATTGAAGAACTTCCAAGGAATGCGTCAAATAAACTACTCCGTAGAGAATTAAAAGATTGGCTAAATAAGGGATGAAGCGATTAAATGATAAAAATTAAAACAGTCACGTTACATCATATCACTCAAACTTTAAAAACTCCTTTTACCTCTAGCATTGGCCATGTTACCGATCGAGAGAGTATTCTAGTTGAAGTGACAGATCTTGAGGGGATAAGTGGATGGGGAGAAGTTGTAGCATTCTCTACTCCTTGGTATACGGAAGAAACAATCTCTACAGCTTTTCATCTTTTAAAAGATATATTAGTACCGTTACTAATGAATCAACCCATTTCACATCCAGATCAACTTAATCACATATTTCACAATGTAAAGCGTAATTATATGGCAAAAGCTTCACTTGAAGGTGCGATCTGGGATTTATATGCGAAAAAACAAGGTGTATCTTTAGCCTTTGTATTGGGCGGTGAAAAGTCTGAAATTGAATGTGGAGTGGTTGTGGGCATATCCTCGATTTCTAAAATGACTGAGCAAATTAGCCAGTATGTAGAGGAAGGGTATAAGCGTTTTAAAGTGAAGATTTCTCCTGATCAGGATATTGAGTTAATTGAGGGAATTAGGAAAAAATTTCCGAAGTTGCCTTTAATGGCTGATGCGAATTCTTCCTATTCATTAAATGATACCGACAGACTAAAAGAGCTAGATCAATTCGGGTTACTTATGATTGAACAGCCACTTGCTGCAGATGATATTATCGATCATGCGAAGCTCCAACAAAAGCTAACAACCCGTATATGTTTGGATGAGAGCATTGTGACAAGTGAGGATGCTCGAAAAGCAATCGAACTTGGGAGCTGTAGAGTCATAAATATTAAGCCAGGGCGTGTCGGTGGCTTGACAGAATCAAAAAAAATACATGATCTTTGTAAAGCAAACGATATTCCGGTATGGTGCGGCGGTATGCTTGAAACTAGCATATCTCGTGCGCATAATATTGCACTTGCCTCACTTGCAAACTTTTCAATCCCTGGGGATATCTCTTCATCTTCAAGGTACTGGGAGGAGGATCTCGTTTACCCAGAAATTAAAGCTGTAAATGGGAAAATAACAGTACCTAGGGCTGAAGGAATAGGCTTTCATATGCAAATGGATATCGTGAAAAAATATCGGAACTCAGTAACGGTTATTAAAAATTCTTATATTTAGTTTGAAAAATTGATTAAATTAAAAGTCTATTTTCAACTGTGAAAATTTATATATTAGTTCAAACGAAAGATTAAAATGCAATTTCTTCAGGTGGTTAAAAGTCATATATAACAGTATACTTTTACTGAAAGGAAAACTTTCAATATGAAGAACAAGTTTCACTTTCTGCTCAGTATGTAATCCAGCCGTTTAGGCTGGATCTTTTTTTTTGTCGATATAAAGATGTTGACAATGATGAATATATACATTAATTTTGTACTAAGGAAACTTTTTTAGTTATATAAACAAAATATGCAATAAACTAAAATAATGGCACATATACTAAAATAGGTACATAAATTATTTCAATTACAATAGTTGAAAAAATTTTTTACTATAAAAGTTGCCTTAGGGAAACATCTTCAAAACAGAATGGAGGAGAAAAGGATGAAAAAGTGGTTTGTAAGTATAGTAGCATTAGCAGCTATTTGCTTATTAGCAGCATGCGGTAATGACAAAACAAATGGTGAAACTAAAGACAAAGTTCAAGTGACAACTACAACAGGTCAAGTTGCTGATGCTGTGAAGAGCATCGGTGCTGATAAAGTAGAGGTTGTTTCTTTAATGGGCCCTGGTGTTGATCCTCATCTTTATCAAGCTTCCCAGGGGGACATTCAAAAGTTAAATAAAGCAGACATCATTTTTTATAGTGGGCTTCATTTAGAAGGTAAAATGGGTGAAATTTTTGAAAAGATGGATGATGATAAACCAACTGTGGCAGTTGCAGATTCCATACCAGAAAGTAAGTTGTTAAGTGCAGATGGTTCAACATCACATGATCCACATGTATGGTTCGATATTCAAGCTTGGCTCTATGTCGTTGATTCAATAGAACAAGAGCTTACAAAACTTTCACCAGAGAATGAAAAATTGTTTAAAGAAAATGCATCAGCTTACAAAAAAGAGCTAGAAGAAATGGATCAATATGCAAAAGAACAAATTGAAATGATTCCAGAAGAAAGTCGAGTACTTGTCACTGCTCATGATGCTTTTAAATATTTTGGTCATGCATATGGACTTGAAGTTATGGGGTTACAGGGATTAAGTACAGATTCAGAATATGGATTAAAAGATGTTCAAGAACTAGTTAACACATTAGTAAAACGCAACATTAAGGCTGTATTTATTGAGAGTAGTATTTCTGAAAGGTCAATTAATGCAGTTGTCGAAGGTGCTATGAAGCAAAACCATCAAGTTGTCATCGGTGGGGAGCTATTCTCAGATGCAATGGGTGACGAAGGAACTGATGAGGGAACATATATCGGTATGTTTAAGCACAATGTTGATACAATTGTTTCATCTTTAAAATAAGGAAATGAGAAAGAAAAATTAAGGGTGGTGTTCTAGAATGATTCCTGTTCAAGTAGAGAATTTAACGATCGCTTATCACCACAAGCCTGTCTTGCAGGAGGTAAGTTTTGAAGTTCCTGAGGGTAAGTTGATTGGTATTATTGGACCCAATGGTGCAGGGAAATCAACCTTAATCAAGGGTGTATTAGGATTAATCCCAACTGCCTCAGGTGAAGTTTCGATATATGGAAAAACATATAATAAGCAACGTAAACTTGTAGGCTATGTTCCCCAACGTGGTTCTGTTGATTGGGACTTCCCAACAAATGCTTTAGATGTTGTGTTAATGGGGAGATATGGTCATATAGGTTGGTTTAAACGACCTCGTAAAAAAGATCTAGTGTTTGCGAAGGAATGTCTTGATAAGGTAGGAATGCTGGAGTATGGAAATCGCCAAATTAGTGAGTTATCAGGTGGGCAACAGCAGCGTGTTTTCTTAGCAAGAGCTCTTGCACAAGATGCAGATGTGTATTTTATGGATGAACCATTTGTTGGGGTTGATGCTGCGACGGAGAAAGCGATTATTGCTTTGCTAAACGAGCTGAAGGCAAAAGGTAAGACAGTTCTAGTCGTTCATCATGATTTACAAACCGTTAAGGAGTATTTTGATTGGGTTTTGCTTTTAAATATGAGAAAGATTGCCTTCGGACCAACGAAAGAGATTTTTACGATCGAGAATTTACAAAAAACGTACGGCGGGAAACTTACGTTTTTACAAGATCAATCTGTGTTGATAGAGGAGACATGATAGGGGTGAAGTAAATATGCTTGAAGCCATTCTTTTACAACTTCAAAATCCAAATACACAATGGGTATTAATTGGTACAATGCTTCTTGGAATTGCAAGTGGTGTAGTTGGAAGCTTTACCTTGTTAAGAAAGCAAAGCTTAATCGGTGATGCGATGGCACATTCAGCATTACCAGGGGTTTGTATAGCATTTCTTTTGTATGGATCGAAATCATTAATTTGGTTTTTAATTGGAGCTGCAATTGCGAGTTTAGTTTCATCCTTTTTCATACAATTGATTATTAATCACTCTCGAATAAAAGAGGATTCAGCTTTAGGAATCATTATTTCCGTTTTCTTTGGTTTTGGGATTGTTCTTTTAACATATATTCAGCACAATGGAGCGGGAAATCAAAGTGGATTGGATGACTTTATTTTTGGGCAGGCAGCCTCCATGGTAGCTGCTGATGTTCGGTTAATTTCGATCATTGCCTTTGTTTTGATTATAATTACTGCCGTATTTTATAAAGAGTTTAAATTATTAACCTTTGATCCTCAGTTTGCAAAAGGGATTGGAATTCCTGCAAAATTTTTTAATAGTTTGTTGCTTTTACTAATTGTTTGCTCAGTCGTCATAGGACTACAAACTGTTGGGGTTGTTTTAATGGCTGCTATGCTTATCACACCTGCAATTAGTGCGAGGTATTGGACAAATAAGCTTAGCTACATGATTATTATTTCAGGTTTCATTGGAGGGCTTTCTGGTGTTACAGGGACTTTGCTTAGTACGGTCACAGAGGGTATGGCAACAGGCCCACTTATTATCATTTCAGCAACCTTAATGTTCCTATTGTCGCTCGTTTTTGCTCCGAGACGAGGATTACTTGCAAAGGCACTGAAACAACTTTCCTTACGAAAGAAAACAGCAGTTGAACAATTGTTATTGAGCTTTTATGATCTTACTGAAAGTGGGAATTGTCAAGGAATAACGGATAAACAGCTTCTTCAAAAGAGAAAAGTGTCAAATAGGCTTTATTTATACGCGCGTGATGTCTTACAAAAGAAAGAGTATATTACTAAATTTTTTGATGGGAAATGGTTGTTAACAGATAAAGGGATTGAAGCTGGCTATGAGCTTGTTTTGAAACAACGATTATTCGAAATGTATTTAATGCATGAGATGGAGTTTGCTTACTTAAAGCTTAAAACGAAGGATGACTTAAATTTAAGTTCTATTTCTATAGAAGCAAAGAATCAGCTCATAACTTTATTAACAATACACGATCGAATACCATTATTAATGCCAAAATCATCTAGTGCTGAGGATAGGAGGGTGATGATTAATGACATATGATGCTTGGATCATTGTAACAGGATCATTAGTTGCCATTACTTGTGCGATGATTGGATGTTTTTTAGTGTTACGTAAAATGGCAATGTTAGCGGATGCGATTTCTCATACAGTATTGTTAGGAATTGTCGGTGGTTTTTTAATTACTCGTAGTTTAGAGGGACCTTCATTATTAATTGGTGCAGTTGTAGTTGGACTTTTAACAGCATTACTTGTGCAAGTGCTAAGTGGTAAGGGAGTTCAAGCAGATGCAGCAATAGGTGTTGTTTTTACGTCACTTTTTGCAGTTGGTGTTATCCTCTTATCGGTGTTTGCAGGCAACATCCATTTAGATGTTGATCATGCTTTAATGGGAGAAATTACGTTTATTCCTTGGGATACGTTAGAGTGGAATGGGATGGAGTTAGGACCAAAAGCAGTTTGGCTTTTATCCTTTGTTTTTCTAGTGAATTTACTAATCATTGTTCTCTTTTATAAAGAATTTAAGATAAGCTCCTTTGACCCGGAGATGGCTGTGGCAATTGGAATCCCTGTTTTATTCATTCATTATTTACAAATGGGGATGCTATCAATTACTACAGTTGCTTCATTTGACAGTGTAGGCGCGATATTGGTTGTTGCTATGTTAATTGTTCCTGCATCAACTGCATATTTGTTAACCGATAAGCTGCTTAATATGTTATTTATAAGTGCTGGGATCGGCGTGGTTTCTGCAATAAGTGGTTATTACATGGCTACTTTATTAAATGTTTCAATAGCTGGTGCAATGGCAACATCTACAGGAATATTGTTTGGATTTACATTTTTATTCTCACCAAAGCATGGTTTACTTGCAAAAAAACGAGCACAGCAAAAGCTTTCTAAAATAAGTAGTGGCCAAGGCTTAAATAGTTAAATTTAAGGCTGACATAATAAAAATGTCAGCCTATTTGAAGTTACTCCATCAAACCATACTCAATGGCACTATCAGCCACAAGTCCATCCACATCATGGGGAAGGTCATCTAATGATCCAAATTCGTAATCCCATAAGTTTGTAAAGGAATTGACGTACATTGGAAATGAGTCAGCACTCGAATTTTTCACATCGCTACGAAACGAATTAAGTAAGCTTTCCTTCAACATGATTACCCCCTTAGGATTTCTATAGATAGTTTGTGAAAAACAAGAAAAAATATGTAACTTTTTGAATAAAAATGAAAATCATTATCAATAATAAAAAGGGATGAACGAGTAGTTGCAGCTACTCGTTCAAGGTTGAGCTTAAGCATCAGTTGGTTCGAACGTTTTGCAATCAGTTTCTTTGCTGCTGCTAGCTTGCTCCCCTGTATGACTAACAACATAGATTGCATCAGCTTTACACTTGTTGCCTTTTCCCCAATAATTACAGTTATTTACTTCGCATAATACATCTTGTGCCATATTTAAAACCTCCTTAGTAAAAAAATGAGTTACATCATTAGTCTGCCATTTTCTACGTGTTTCATACCCTTTTATGTGTTGAAAGCAAGATGAAAAACGTCGCGATATGCGACGTTGAATTTAAGATTCATTTTGCTTCATATAACGTTTATCCTTCATAAACAGCTTCCAAAAGTAAACAAACCCTGGAAATAGAATGAGGAATCCGACAATGTAAGTAATAAATAATGCTCTAAATGTATTTGGATGAGTAAATCCAGATTGAATTGTTACATCCGGATAAATCATGTAGGGTAAATGTGCTCTGCCATAAGCAAAGCTTGCAAGTAAGTATTGGATTGTCACTGCAATAACAGCTAACCTTGGTCGACCAATACGGTGGTTATGTTTAGCAGATGGTAAAAATAATGCTGCTCCTGCAATAAAAAATGAAACAACTGAACCAATAAGATAAGGCATATACTCTAACATATTTGTATAAAGCCAATTCGCTTCATTTTTTAATGTTAGCATAATGAATAGTGCCATGATCAAAGAAATTGGACCTAGAATGAGTGCATCACGTCGATAAACTCGGTATGCTTCTAATTCATCGGCAACATTTGAATAATCTGCAAGTAATAAAGAGGATAAGAAAAGGGTGCTACTTACTGCAAATCCGATAAAGGCATATGTATTCGGACTAGTTAACAAGGCATCAAATTTTAATTGATGAACATCGTTGATAACTTCAATATAACCACCGTGAGTAATTGGAAGAACGAGCATCAATAAAGCGGGTATAATAAAGCCTGAAATTCCAGAAACATATGTTAAAGCTTTTTCATAATCCTTTGCTACATGGGAGAATACTAAAAATCCGCTTCGTAATGCAAGTAAAATTAAAATGAAGCTTCCCGGCAAAAGTAAGACCGTCCCAAGAATAAATGTTGCTCCAGGGAAAAAACTAACGAGCGCAATGACGATTGCTACGATAAAAACATTGGTTACCTCCCAAGTAGGTGAGAGATAACGATTTGCGATATTTGTTGCATTTGTTTTTTCTTTATTAATATAAATCATTGACCAGAAACCCGCACCAAAATCCATTGTTGCCATTACGGCATAAATAAACACAAAGCCCCATAATACCGTAATGGCCAGTAATGAATCTGTTGTCATATTGATTCACACCTTCACTTTAGATTAATAAATACTCATACTTCCATTAGGAGGTAAATCACCATCAAGTTCGTTTTCAACAGGATGTCTTTTAAAGTAATATTTAAGGACAAGTAAAACGGCGACCCCTAAAATAACATAAATCAAGGTGAATAGAATAAATAAAACGCCAATTTGGGTAGATCCTGTAACAACATCGGCTGTTTTTAAAATTCGGTAAATAACCCATGGCTGTCTCCCAGTACATGCAAAAATCCAGCCAAACTCAATTGAAAGAAGTGATAGTGGTCCTGCGATTACAAAGGCAAACATAATAGGCTTTGGAAAATGGGGTTTTTTCAAAAGTTTATTCCAAAAAAATCCAACCATTGATAAAAAGATTAAAAAGCTTCCGATTAATACCATTCCATTGAAAAGGGTGTGGACAAATAAGGGAGGCCAATATTCTTCAGGGAAATCATTCAATCCGATTACTTTTGTTTCGAAGCTATTACCTGCTAAAAAGCTAAGGGCCCAGGGTATTTCAATTGCGTATTTAATTTCCTGCGTTTCTTTATCAGTAAAGCCACCGATTGCAAGTGGTGCATAATCTTGTGTTTCGAATAATCCTTCTGCAGCTGCAAGCTTCTCAGGCTGATATTCATGTAGCATTTGTGCAGATTCATGTCCATTTAATGCAGTTAAAAGTGAAAAAATCCCTCCGATAGCAAGGCTTAGCATAAGAGCTTTACGGTGGAAGCTGAATACTCGTTGATTTTTTCTGTTTTTTAGCATTTTAAACGCTGAAATTGTACAGATGATAAAGGCACCAGTCATATATGCTGAGACGGCAACATGTGCAGCAGAAATAAAGAAGCTGGGGTTAAAGAATGCAGCCCAAGGATCAACATCAATAATTTCACCATTTTCAATCCGAAAACCAGCGGGAGTACCTTCAAAGGCATGGACATTCGTAATTAATACAGCTGACGCACTAGCACCTAATAACACAAGTGATACACTTAAAATCCTCATCTTTGGAGAAATTCGATCAGCAGCATACACATAAATCGACATAAACAAGGCTTCTATAAAAAACGCATAGATTTCGATTTGAAAGGGTAAAGCCATTACTTTCCCGATAACTTCCATAAAGCCAGGCCATAATAATGCAAGTTGAACACCAGCAATTGTTCCAGTAGGTATAGCTACACCGAGTAAAACCGCTTGACCCTTAGTCCATCGCTTCGCCATTATTGCATAGTCATGATCTTTTGTTTTTTGATAAAGAAGCTCTGCACACAAGATCATTAACGGTAGGCCAACACCTAATGTGGCAAAAATGATGTGAAAGCCCATAGTGGTCCCAAATAGTGAACGTGCCAATACTAAATCATCCATCAAGATCCGCCTTTCTATTCCTTACCTATGTTGACACACTTAGTGTCCACTATTTTCTATATAATATTCTTTCTTCCTATTTTGGGAAAGGTAGGAATGTGAGGGTAATAAAAAAAGTGAGCGAATTTCGCTCACCAGTTTTCATTATTTACTTGAGAGTGCCTTTTTCAATGTTTCTAGGTTTTTCTTCATGATACTAAAATAATCTTCATTATTTTTAATATCTTCATCTGTCACTGTCTCTAGGTTGCTTAATGTTAACGCTTCGGCACCGATTTGCGCTTGAACAATATCTGTAACATTACTGCTAACATTTGATTCAAAGATAACATAGTTGATGTCATGCTCTGTCGCTGTCTCAATAATACTTTGTAATTCTTTTTGTGAAGGCTCCTCAGTTGGAGAAAGTCCTAGTACACTAATTTGTTTAATGCCATATCTCTTTTCCCAGTAGCCATATGCAGCATGTGAAACGAGGATTTCCTTTTTATCTGATTGATTAACTACATCAGTAAATGACTTATCTAAGTCTTCTAATTGTGATTTTAATTGTTGGAAATTTTCTTCAAATGTTTCTTTACCTTCAGGATGTAATTCAACGAGTGCATTTTTAATATTTTCAGCTAATGTAATAGATAGAATCGGATCAATCCAAACGTGAGGATCATTATCACCATGAACATGTTCTTCTTCATGAGCATGTTCTTCCTCTTCATGTTCGTGAGTAGCTTCTTCTTCTGTATGAGCTAAAAGATCAATTCCCTCTCCAGCATTTATAAAGGCAACATTTTCTTGTGCTAATGATTCTTCAATTTGTTCTGTAAAGCTCTCAATTCCAACACCTGAATAAATAAAGCCATCAGATTTAGCGATATCAACCATTAATTTAGACGTAGGTTCGTATGTATGGGCATCCGCTCCTGGTGGTAAAATGCCTTCCACTTCTACTAAATCTCCGCCAATTTTCTTTGTGAAATCCTCTAAAGGATAGATTGTTGTGTAGATTTTCAACTTGTTAGAATCATTTGATTCATCGTTTGTGGATGGTGTGGAAGCATCGCCACCATTACAGGCTACTAGTGATACAGCTATTAATAAAATAATACTTATAAGTAATGATTGTTTTTTCATTTTCTTGCTCCTTTCAATAAATCAGCATGATTACGATTAAGCCTTTTTTATTATATCTTAATCATTCCGTTTTGAGAACATGTTTTTTAATATGTTGTTCAAGAAACATACATAGTATTAGCCAGATGTTGATTTGGATTACATCATTTTTTGTTATGGTTTAATGCGCATTTAGTAAGTTAATAAATAGTAATTGTTACGATTTATATAATAGTATATAAATAGTGAAAAAACAAGAATTATGATATATTTAGATAAATCAAAAAAAGTGGAGGGCTATTTATGAGAATCGTTGATGAAATTTTAGTTCACAATGAAAAGTTTGTGGCTAACAAAGAATTTGAACAGTTTGAGACAACAAAATTTCCAGAGAAGAAACTGGTAATCCTATCCTGTATGGATACTAGATTAGTTGAGCTTTTACCAAAGGCAATGAACATTAGAAATGGTGATGTGAAACATGTTAAAAGCGCTGGAGCGATTGTTGCCCATCCATTTGGGAGTATTATGAGAAGTATTTTGGTTGCTGTATATGAATTAAATGCTGATGAAATTTGTGTTATTGGCCACCATGATTGTGGGATGAGTAAATTAAATGCTGATTCTTTTCTAGGACATGCAGTTGAAAGAGGAATTTCAGAAGAAACAATAGAGACACTGAAATATTCAGGAATTGATTTAGATCGCTGGCTAAAAGGTTTTGATAAAGTAGAGGATAGTGTTCGAGATAGTGTAGAGCGCATTAAAAATCATCCACTTCTAGCAGAAAATATACCAGTTCACGGTTTAGTTATTGACCCTGCAACAGGAAAATTAGATGTGGTTGTTAATGGGTATGAAGACTAAAATGTTTTCTATATTTCTTTGGTAGTATAAGTGTTAACGATCATAAAGCAGTGGATTTCATAATAGAAATCACACTGCTTTTTTTCTGATTTTTTAAACGGCAAACAGTATATAATATTTCTAGATAAAGGAAGGAGTACAGATGTTTTTTCTATTTCTCGCTTTTTTCCGGAACAGGATCAACACCACCAGGATGAAAAGGATGGCATTTTAAAATCCGTTTTACCGTTAAATAACTTCCTTTGATCACACCGAAACGGCGATATGCTTCTAACCCATAATGTGAGCAGGTTGGATAAAAACGACATGTTGGAGGTGTAATTGGTGAAATAAATTTCTGATAAAAACGTATTATTGCTATAAATAAATGCTTCATCTTAGCTTCATAGTCTCCTAATCCTTCTTTTCTTTTAGTATACGTTTTTTTGTGTGAATGCCAAGTTTTTGATCTAAAAACTTGAGCTTTAATGAATTTAACCCTAGTAGTATCCTTGATTAAGAAAAACTACCTTGATTAAAATGAATACGAATTTTAAATTAATATGTTACAATGATAAAAGAATTTTACTTTAGGAGTGAAGAGAATGCCTTCAGTTGAAAGCTTTGAATTAGATCATAATGCAGTAAAAGCACCATATGTTCGTCATTGTGGTGTTCATAAGGTTGGTAGTGATGGAGAAGTAAATAAGTTCGATATTCGTTTTTGCCAGCCAAATAAACAAGCGATGAAACCTGATACGATTCATACACTTGAGCATTTATTAGCATTTAATATCCGTGAGCATGCTGAAAAGTATAATCATTTTGATATTATTGATATTTCTCCAATGGGTTGTCAAACTGGTTATTATTTAGTTGTAAGTGGGAATCCAGAAGTAACTGAAATTATTGATTTATTAGAAGATACGCTTAAATCAGCTGTTGAAATAACAGAGATTCCTGCTGCTAATGAAACACAATGTGGCCAAGCAAAGCTTCATGACTTAGAAGGAGCTAAACGTTTAATGCGTTTTTGGCTTGAGCAAGATAAAGAAGAATTAGCAAAGGTATTTGGATAATAAAAAAAATCGGTGTCCCTTTTTTGGGGACATCGATTTTTTAATCTTTACGATAACTTAAACTAGCGATGGCATCATGTAAATGAATAGATTCTTCGTTGCGGCATTCAACTGTAAATGCTTGGACAAAATCCAATTCATATAAATCAGCAGCGACTAGCCTTACCATATCTTCAACAAATCGTGGGTTTTCATAGGCTGTCTCTGTTACCATCTTTTCATCAGGACGTTTTAGTACAGGATGAATCATCGCACTTGCATTTGATTCTGCAGCGTTTAATAACACTGCTTTCCAGTCTTTTTCCTCATTGTAATCTTCGGTGAACTCCACATTCATGGTTACATAACCACGTTGATTATGTGCACTATATTCACTTATTTCTTTAGAACATGGACAAAGGGTTGTAACAGCACACGTTAACGACGCAGAACTAGTAAATCCAACATCTTTAACATAGGAAACGGTAATTGTTGCCTCTGCATGATTTAAACCAATTAATTCAGAGCTTGGTCCTTTTCTTTCGTAAAACCATGGGAATTTAATTTCAATGCTTGCATCTTTTTGTTTAAGACGTTCAGCAAGTTCTTTTGTGAAATCAAACAAACTTTTAATAGAAGGGGTGAACCCTCCATTTTGACGATATTTTTCAAGTTGTTCCGTAAATCGACTCATATTCGTTCCTTTTGAATCATGGGAGATTTTACTCGTCATTTTAAAACTAGCAATCGTCGTTTGCTGTTTTGGGTTTAGGTCTGATTTTAACATAATTGGATGTTTTACATTGCTAATTCCTACTGAGTCTATAGTAAAAAGGAAGTCCATTTTAGCATTTTGTAAATCTGGCATATGTTCCTTTTCAGTAGGTTTAAGTTTTAAACCTGGTTCAACAGAGCCAAATAGCTTATGGCGTTCCTTTTTCGGTGGCAAGTTTATCTTTCTTGTCATCATGATCTCCTCTCACTTACTCGATATTGAGAGTATACTGTATGAAGATAGGTTACATCAATGATTATATCTTGTAAATTGTCGAAGCTTGTAAGAATTTTTATTATTTTACCAATCCATTGAATTTAATAAGACTTGCCTCTTTGATAAACTATTAATTTGAAAGAGGCAAATCGATTTTTCTTAATAGAAACAGACAGATTTATTAATTAATCTATTTCCCAATCTATCTTAATTACAAGGAAGAATAATATATTAATTCATGTATATCCGTTTTCATGTCAATTAAGCAAAAACCTCAAAAGTATACCAGTATCTTGGCATAGTGAGTGGTTAAACCTAGTTTTTCCTACAAAACAATGTGTAAAACAATAGGTGAAAGAAGTTTATCGCACGAAAATATTAAAAGCTGTCATAATCTCTTAAATAAACTAGTATACTATAGTACATAATGAATAAAAGGATAGGAGTTTAAAAGATGAATAAACCCGTATTACCTTTATTTCGAGAGGTTTTTGCTTTAGGGTTAATAGGATTGTTTTTCTATTTATTTTTGTTTGTAGATTTCCATGACATATCTTTCAACGTACCTTCTGAATTATTGACAGTGAATACAATGTTCTTAAGCATATTATTAGAGGCAATTCCATTTATCTTATTAGGTGTATTTATTTCAGCCTTGATTCAAACATTTGTGTCAGAAGATTTTATTAAACGTGTGTTACCAAAGAATGCAATTGTCGCTCTATTACCTGCAGCTTTATTGGGTGCTATTTTTCCGATTTGTGAATGTGCAATTGTACCAATTGTGAGACGCTTAATGAAAAAGGGGATGCCACTACATCTCGGCGTTGTTTTCTTGGTTGGAGCTCCTATATTAAATCCTGTCGTGTTTGCTTCTACCTTTTATGCATTTGGGACAGAACAGCATATCGCATATGCGAGAATGGGACTAGCATTCATTCTTTCCATTGTGATCGGGTTTATTATTTATCTTGTCTTTAAAAATAAAGACCAATTGAAGATAAAACAAGAGATTATAGTTAATCATTCTCATGGAAGTGAGAGTGTTGGAAAGTTAAAATCAACGTTATATCATGCCAGTGATGAGTTTTTTGAAATGGGTAAGTTTTTAATTTTAGGTGCTTTTATTGCGAGTCTTTTTCAAACATTTCTTGACCGTACCCTATTAACAGAGATTGGCTCAAATGATATCCTTTCTCCTGCGATTATGATGGCATTTGGTTACATACTCTCTTTATGCTCGGAAGCAGATGCTTTTGTTGCAGCATCCTTCAGTGGTTCGTTTACAACAGGATCACTTTTAGCATTTTTAGTATATGGGCCGATGCTTGATTTAAAGAATACGATTATGTTGTTTGCGTTTTTTAAAGCAAGGTTTGTCGCTGCATTTATCGTAATCGTGACGGTTGTTGTCTATCTTTCAATATTAGTTTACCAGCAGTTTTTCCTGTAGAAGGGGGGATAAGACATGGAAAAGCATAACGATCATAATCGTTTTCATCTCTATTTACGCGGGATTATTTTAGTCGGTTTTACAATGTTAATGTTGAAACTTATATTGACAGGAAACATGACCAACTTTATTGCTCCGAAAATGCTGCCTTTCATCTATTTTGCGATGGTTGTTTTCTTATTGCTAGGAGTCATGCAAATCTGGAGAAGTGGATCGAAAAAAGAAGCAGAACTTGCTTGTAATTGCGGGGGCAATCATTCAACATCACAATTTCCATTTCGCTCATTTTTCATATATTTAGTATTTATTATACCCATAATCACTGGTTTTTTGTTCCCTGAGGTTGTATTAGATAGCTCAGTTGCGGCAAAACGTGGGTTTAAATCAATGACTGCAGACGAAGAGCAGTCTGCAGAGAATAAGGGTGGATCAACTGAAAAAGCTGAAGCCTATTTAAATGATCCAGAAGCATATATGGAAGAATTGGACGAGCGGGTCGGTGACAAGGTTGCAGAATCTTCAAATCTTCCAGATGTACCTCTTGAACACCCTGAAGGATTTGAGCTGCAAACACCACCTGAGGATTATTATGAATATTTAGAAAGTGAAATGCTAAAAAAGGATACCATTAAACTTACTGAAGAAAATTATATTGCAATGACGTCAATTCTTGATGAAAACCCAGAAAAATTTGTTGGTAAAACAGTAGAAATCATGGGCTTTGTTTATCGAGAGGATAATTTCGAAGAAGATCAATTTGTTATCGCAAGATTTGGTCTTTCGTGTTGTGTAGCCGATGCATCAGTTTATGGAACACTAGCAACATTTCATGAAGCGAAACAATATGGTGATGATCAATGGATCAAAATAAAAGGGACATTGGATACAATCAAATATCAAGATTGGACACTACCCTATGTTAAGGTAACGACAGTTGAAACAGTTGAACAGCCTGATGAGCCTTATGTGTATGAAAGTTATTAAAAGGAAATATAGTTTAAATGAAAAAAGCACGGAAGACGTGCTTTTTTCTATTTATCTCATTAGGTATTCTTTTCAGTATCATTTTCGTTTGTTGGTAGTTCATCAGGTTTTTTAATAGGATCAACTGTATGCTTATATTGATAAGCTTTACTAGTTGTTAATACACTTAGTAAAAGAACAACAATGACAATAATAATACAAATGATAAAGATTGTTTTCATGTATACTCCTCCAGTGCTTCTAAAAAGAACAATCGAACAGTTTTTAGTGTACTTTTATTTTAACATGAAGAATATTAACGTTTAAGAAAAAGATAGTCAGATAAAATAAAATGTTTTGGTGAAAGCTATATAGGGAAATGAACGTATAAGATAAAAGGAGGAGTTTTAATGTCAGAAAAATTGATAAGTACAGTAAATAAACAAGTAGCAAACTGGACAGTACTTTACGTGAAACTACATAATTACCACTGGTTTGTAAAAGGTGAGAATTTCTTTACACTTCATGAAAAGTTTGAAGAGTTTTACAATGAAGCAGCCGTTCATATTGATGAATTAGCTGAAAGATTATTAGCCCTAGAAGGTGCTCCTGTTGCAACAATGAAAGAATGTCTAGAACTTTCCTCTATAAAAGAGGCAGAGGGAAAAGAAACAGCAAAACAAATGGTGCAAAGTGTCCATGATGATTTCGCCCTGCTTGCCGAGGAATTAAAAGAAGGTATGGAGCTTGCTGCTGAGGTAGGCGATGAAACAACTGGAGATATGCTATTAGCCATCCATCAAAGTTTAGAGAAACATAATTGGATGCTGAAGTCATTCCTAGGAAAATAATGAAAAAAGGTGGAATCTTCGTGATTTCACCTTTTTTGATTGATACAGAAAGAAATCTGCAAATTATTAATAGATAAAATTTATGAAAGTTCTTCCTCAGCCAATTCCTCTGTCATTTTTTCAGTTATGTAAGGAGTGATTAAGGAATGTAAATCATGATCTGATAAATGGTTGATCCATGAGAGGATTTCCTGCTTATTTGTATTTCTAATAATTGATTGTACATATGCATTTACGTCCTCATCATCTGCTCGAAATCTACTTATATCTGGATGTTTAAAAAAATCATGATTCATCTTTTTCATTAACCTCCGTTATTTATGCTTTCTTATAGAAGTTCTTTTTACTTTCTGCATGAAGTCATTAAACTATTCACAGCTAACTAAATTTGAATAAATAAATGACTAAGAGCAAAAAATAAGCGAAGGATTAAATAAGGAGTTGTCATCATGGAAAATTCAAAGAAACCATATTATATTACAGTTGCCAATGGAGAGATTTCTCAATTTAGCACGGTATCTCCTTGGGATTATAAAATTGAAGCAACTGACGATGAGGTCATTAAACTACGTCAATATTTCGATCAGGTTTATTCCTCAGATATAAAAGGGTTTTTTCGTGCTCATACACCATATGTTCAGTATCATTATGATCGTGAAAATGATGCGATAGATGATACAAATAAGCTTATTTACAAAATGATTTATGAGCTTGGAGATGAGGAAGCGAAAGAGCATATTCGTACACAAGGACTTATTTCAAGAATAGAAGAACAAGAATAAACCTTATACAGAGATAAAACATTGTGATAAGATTTGAATAGATTAGGAAAAAATTGAGGGATATATTATGTATCGGTTTATCGATTATTATCACAATGAAGTACAATTATCATTTGAAGACCATCCTTTTGCAGCTAACCCTAAGCATGTCTGGGTTGTTTGTCGGTATGAAGATAAATGGTTATTAACAAAGCATTCAGACCGAGGTTTTGAGTTTCCAGGCGGAAAGGTAGAACTAAACGAAACTGCAAATGAAGCTGCTATTAGAGAAGTTAAAGAGGAAACAGGCGGTATTGTCAAAACCATTGAATATATAGGTCAATACAAGGTTATGGGAAAAGAAAAGATTATTGTGAAAAATATTTATTATGCAACCATAAGTGAGCTTATTGAGCAAGAGGGTTATTATGAAACTTATGGTCCTGTTCTAATGGAAGAGATTCCAGAAGGAGTAAAAAAGGACAGAAGGTATAGCTTCATTATGAAGGATGAGGTATTGAAAAGAAGTCTTAAAGAAGTTAAGAAGAGATTTAAAATGTAGGATCTAACACTTTGTTGATTGCGGGAATGCCAGCAGTGGAAATCAACAACCAAGTTTAACAAATTAAAAATGTGAAAAAATAAGGACTGACCTACGACTGACCCTCAAATTGAAAATGAGGGACTGCCCTATGTCAGCCTTTTTTTTCGGTCTTAACAAAGCGTCTTTCTAAAAGCTCCACTCCTTGGTACATAATCGTTGCAAAAAAAGCAATGATGAGAAGGCTTAAGAGAACTAACGTAAAATTAAATACTTGAAAACCATATATAATCATATAGCCAAGTCCTTTTGCAGAAACAAGAAATTCTCCAACAATAACCCCTACCCAAGACAATCCAACATTCACTTTTAAGGTTGATACTATTGTTGGAAATGATGCTGGAAGTACTGCCTCTTTAAATAGCTGCATTTTAGATGCGTCAAATGTTTTGAGTACCTTTAAATAATTAGAATCAACCTCTTTAAACGATGTGAACACAACAATTGTTGTGATAATAACGGATATAATCGTACCCATTGCGATAATGGAAATAAACCCTGGTCCTAAAGCAACAATCAGAATAGGACCAAGTGCTACCTTAGGCATTGCATTTAGAATAACGAGATAAGGATCTAAAATTTTTGAAAGCCGAGCAGACCACCATAACAACGCTGCAAGTAATGCACCAAGTAATGTGCCCAAAATAAAACCTAAAATTGTTTCAAATAGAGTAATTCCTAAATGTGAAAGAAGGGTACCGTCATTTAGTTTTGTCACTAACAGATTCCATATCTTAGAGGGTGAACTAAATAATAACGGATCGATCCATTCTCTACGACCGGCAATTTCCCATAAGCCAAAGAAACAGATAAAAATGAGAATTTGATAAAATCGTATCCATTTCTTTTCCTTATCAAGACCACGTTTGTAATTTTTGTGAAGGAAATCAATGGTTTCATTCTGTTTCAAACTGATCCAACTCCTTCCAAATTTGCTGAAATAGCTTCGAAAACGAAGGGTGTTGTCTAGCATAAAACGGTGCTAGTTCTCTCAGTTCCGTTGGTATCAAATATGTCCGGTTGATCCTTCCTGGCTTGGCGGAAAATACGTAAATACGATCACTCATCGCGATTGCTTCGCCAATGTCATGGGTGACGAGGAGGGCTGTTTTCTTATAATCTTTTAACGTTTGTACAACTAAGTCTTCAAGTCTTAGTTTTGTTTGATAATCCAATGCTGAAAAGGGCTCATCAAGTAAAAGTATTTTCGGATTTGTTGCTAATGTTCGAACTAGTGCCGCTCTTTGTCTCATACCACCTGATAATTGACTGGGATATTGATTTTCAACATTTTCAAGGCCCATCTCTTTTAAAAGAGCTAACGTTTTTTGTTTATTTTCAGTTGTTTTTTGACCAATAACTTTCAGCCCTAAAGTGACATTTTCTTCAATTGTTTTCCAAGGGAATAGATAATCCTGCTGCAACATATAGCCAATAATTGAATCAGGCTTTGTAATGATTTTATTGGCAATTGTTACAGTACCTTCCACTGGCTTAATAAGACCAGCGATGATTGATAAAAGAGTTGTTTTTCCACAACCACTTGGCCCAAGGAAGGAGATGAACTCCCCTTCCTCTACATTAAGTTTTACATCTTCAAGGGCAACAGTTGCTGAATCCTTGGAAAAATAAACATGATGAACATGCTCTACTGATAAGAATGACATGTAATGATCCTCCTTACTTTTCAACCACTTCTTCTGCATATATGGTATTCACTAGTGTGTCATAGTCAATTCGCGTTGGTAGCTCTCCAGCCTCATCCATAATATTTTGTAGATTATCCCATTCATCTACATCTAGGATAGGATCTGTTGAAAAGGAGCCTTGTTCCTTGTAACGTTCCACAACCGTTTCAATAAGCTCTAGCTCTGTATCCTCAAATTGCGGGGCAATTGATTTAGCAATCTCTGCTGAACTTTTTTCTTGTACCCATTGCTGTGCTTTATATATTGCAGCTGTAAACTTTCTTGCTGAGTTTTCATTTTCTTTTAAAAAGCTCTCCTTGCTCATAAATGTTGTATAAGGAACTTTACCGGACTCTGTTCCAAAGGAAGCAACAATATGACCAGTTCCTTCTTTTTCAAAGATACTAGCTGTTGGTTCAAATAATTGAACAAAATCACCAGTTCCTGAGGCAAAGGCACTTGGGATGTTGGCAAAATCAATATTTTGAATAAGTTCTAGATCAGTTTTTGGATCAATATTGTGTTGTTTTAAGACAAATTCACCAACCATTTGTGGCATTCCACCTTTTCTTTGTCCTAAAAACGTACTATCTTTTAATTGATCCCATTTAAAATTGTCTATTTTTTCACGACTTACAAGGAAGGTGCCATCTGTTTGTGTAAGTTGAGCAAAATTTATCACAGAATCACTCGACCCTTGCGCATGAACATAAATCGATGTTTCTGAACCAACTAATGCGATATCTGCTCCATCTGAGAGAAGTGCAGTCATCGTTTTATCTCCACCCCAGGTTGTCGTTAATTCGACATCAAGGCCCTCCTCTTCAAAAAAACCTTCTGCCATCGCGACATATAAAGGCGCATAAAAAATGGAATGTGTAACTTCTGCAAGTTTAATTTTTTCTGTCTTTTGTTGATTACATGCTGAAAGTGGCAATACAATAATAAGCGGAAGAATAACCAATAGCAGCCATTTTTTCATGTTGTGAACCTCCTGGATGCACTGCATCTTAAATTTTTTATTTTCACCGGAACTTAAATCAAAATCGACGATAGATGCTGATAAACTAAGGCAAAGTTGTGAATTTATAATAATTTATGAATTTCAAAAAAATGTGTGAATGCCTATTATTCTTTTAGTAACGTACAGAATTAGGGTATGTTATTAAATATCGATGAATTTGCGAGAGAAAGAGTGAACAGTAGATGAATGGTGAAATACTTAGTAAGGTAAAATATCCATCTCCAAATCCAAATATTCGACTTTGGGTGGTGACCTATCTTTCAAATCATTTAAAAGTAAAAGGACTTTTGGCAGAGCCTAATACCCCTGGGTGCTATGATGGATTTCTATATTTGCGAGGTGGGATTAAAAATGTTGGTACGGTAAGGGTAGGACGAATAATTCAGTTTGCCTCAGAAGGTTTTATCGTAATGGCACCATTTTACCGAGGTAATCAAGGTGGTGAAGGGAATGAAGACTTTGCTGGAGATGATCGTTATGATGCCATCTCAGCAATCGAACTTTTAAAAAGGCATCCAAATGTGCATTCACATCGTATCCATGTTTTTGGATTTTCAAGAGGTGGTGTTATGGCATTATTAACTGGTATTTTAGCTGAAGATGTGCGTTCTGTTGTTACATGGGGTGGAGTCTCTGATATGTTTTTAACATATGTTGAGCGTGAGGATTTACGTCGAATGATGAAAAGAGTTATTGGTGGTACACCTACAAAATTCCCGAATCGATATATGTGGAGAACACCTTTGTACGAATTAGAAAACATGAATCCACCTGTATTAATTATACACGGAGTTAAGGATAAAAATGTCTCAGTTGAGCATGCATACAGGCTTGAAAAAAGATTAAAGGAATTAAATAAACAAGTTGAAAGCTGGTACTTTAAGGGATTTACTCATTATTTTCCTCCTAAAATAAACCGTGAAACACTACATAGACTATGTTCCTGGATGAAAAAACAATAAATTAGTTTTTCTTGTCAGGACAAGGTGGTAAAATAAAATAAAATGAAATGTACCAATAAGGAGGTTTTCTTTTGGGAATGCCTGTTGAATTCAATACAATGATTGTAACAAAAGGTAAAGAACAACGAGTGGAAGAAAATGTATTTCTTTTAACAAAAGAAGGATATAGAATATATCCGATCGATATTCCGTTAGAGGTTAGAAAAACGAAGGATGGAGAAATTGCTGGTGAGGCTATTGTAGAAAAACTTCAGCTTCATGAAAATAAAACAGTTGTAACATATCGGTTAGTTGCCCTTAATTCAACGAATTAATAAAACAAAAGATAAACCAGGTGAAAAAGTAATTAGCTTTTTCACCTGGTTTATTTGTTTTATAGTGTTCCAATCAACCTGAAATAGTTTTTATTTAAAAAACTACTATTTTTAGGAAAGAGCCTAAATTAATCCTGAAGTGAAATTGAAAAATTACAATATCATGAATTTTTGTTTGCAGGTTAGGATAAAATTATTATGTTGAAATATAACTTAAGTTATCAATTATCAGTTTAATATCTCTTTAAATAAAAGGGAGGCTGACTCATTAGCTTTTGAGTCAGCCTCCAATTCTTTTAACCTATAGGTCCACCAAATTGTTGGATTTCAGGGGAAACATGTGCAAATTTTTCAAAGTTTTTCTTAAACTGTGATGCTAGCTCTTTTGCTTTCTTTTCATAAGCTTCCTTAGAGCTCCAAGTAAGATGTGGCTGAAGTTTATCATCCGGAACACCTGGAACGTGTATTGGAATGTTGAGGCCAAATACTTCATCAGTTACCGTCTCAATATGATCAAGATCTCCTTCAATTGCAGCTTGAACCATTGCTCTTGTATATTGTAACTTTATTCGATTCCCTACGCCATATTCACCACCGGTCCAGCCTGTATTAACTAAAAATACTTGAACTTCATGTTCATCAATTTTTTGTCCAAGCATGTTCGCATAGCGAGTGGCTTGTAATGGTAGGAATGGTGAACCGAAGCAAGTTGAAAAGGTTGCCTCAGGAGCGGTAATTCCTCGCTCAGTTCCTGCAAGCTTACTAGTATAGCCGCTCAAAAAATGGTACATTGCTTGTTCTCTAGTTAACTTGCTAATTGGAGGAAGAACCCCAAATGCATCTGCAGTTAAAAAAACAATTGCTTGTGGATGTCCCGCTATACTAGGTGTAATAACCTTATCAATAGCATCTAACGAATATGCAGCCCTTGTATTCTCAGTGAAAAAGGAATTATCATAATCAGCTTCACGAGTTTCATTATCAACAACAACGTTTTCTAAAACGGCACCATAGCGAATGGCATTGAAAATTTGGGGCTCTTTTTCTTCCGATAAATTAATACATTTCGCATAGCAACCGCCTTCAATATTAAAGATGCCAGAAGTAGACCAGCCATGCTCATCGTCACCGATTAATCGTCTGTTAGGATCAGCAGACAAGGTTGTTTTTCCAGTTCCAGATAAACCGAAAAATAAAGCAACATCACCTTCAAAACCAACATTTGCTGAGCAATGCATTGAAAGAATATTGTTTTCTGGTAACAAAAAGTTCATAACTGAAAAGACAGATTTTTTCATTTCACCAGCGTATTCTGTCCCACCGATTAAAATTGTTCTTTTCTCAAATGAAATAATGATAAATGTTTCAGAATTTGTACCATCAACAGCAGGATCAGCTTTAAAGTGTGGTGCACAAAGAATAGTAAAAGGCTTCTCATTTGTAATCGATTTTTCATTGTCTTTTATAAAAAGCTGCTGTGCGAATAAATTATGCCAAGCATATTCATTTATGACTTGAAGAGGCAACTGATAGCGTTTATCTGCACCGGCAAAACCATTGAAAATGTATAATTCTTCTCGTTCCTTTAAGTAGTTGATCATTTTACTATAAAGCTTATCAAAGTCAGCCTCTAAAATAGGTTGATTAACAATGCCCCAATCAATTTTATTTTCGATAGAACTTTCTTTCACGATAAATTTATCTTGTGGAGACCTACCAGTATATGCTCCAGTAGTCGCTCGGATTGCACCAGTTGAGGTTAAAATCCCTTCCTTGCGTTTAAGTACTTTTTCCACAAGTTGAGCAACTGATAAATTATGTCTTGCATTATCCCCTTTTAACAACTCTGCTAATTCATTTGTCATCTCCACAATATTCATCCCCATTACCATCCTTTTCGAAAAATTAACGTAGAAAGATATATTACAAAATTCTGACTTAGTTTTAAATAGTATAACACATTATATTTAATTGAACATACTAATCGTGTGTGTTTTTTGAAAAAAAGTTTAGAAAGCAATTTTTATACTTCAAAAAGAAACTTAATAATATGTCAACAAAATGGGTAACACTAATGAATAGATTAATCATGAAAATTAATAGGAAATAATCTCTGATAACTTGCTGTTTTTTGTTGACACCATTACCCCAGTGCGCTATGATATGTCCTTGAACGGATTCTCTTATCCCGAGCTGGTGGAGGGACAGGCCCTATGAAACCCAGCAACCTGCTATCAAAGGAAAGCGGCGATTATGCCCAAATGACATTTTCCGACGCAAAGGTGCTAACCTGATGCAAGGCGAAAGCCCTTGATCGATAAGAGCGAAAGGCTATGAACGATAACAAACCTTTCCTCATTTAGGGAAAGGTTTTTTTGATAACAGAAAATAAGCGTATCTTCTTCATTAGAGTTTTACCAGGACAAGCATGTGGTAGAGGTACATAATAATTCTGTTCACAAAACATGCCAGCGTGATTCTTTTAGGTAAAAGGAAGAGTTCCGGATCAATTTGAACATGAGTATGAGGAGGAAAACTTTAACATGACTAAAAAACGTTTATTTACTTCTGAGTCTGTAACAGAAGGCCATCCAGATAAGATTTGTGACCAAATTTCAGATTCAATCCTTGATGCAATTATTGAAAAAGATCCAAATGCACGTGTAGCGTGTGAAACGTCTGTTACGACAGGATTAGTTTTAGTTGCTGGGGAAATTACAACAACTACATACGTTGATATCCCAAAAATTGTTCGTGAAACAATTAAAGGTATTGGCTATACACGAGCTAAATATGGCTTTGATGCAGAAACTTGTGCAGTTCTTACTTCAATTGATGAGCAATCAGCCGATATCGCTATGGGTGTTGACCAAGCACTTGAAGCTCGTGAAGGCCTAATGTCTGATGAAGAAATTGATGCAATCGGTGCTGGAGACCAAGGATTAATGTTTGGATTTGCATGTAATGAAACAAAGGAATTAATGCCACTTCCAATTTCATTAGCTCACAAACTTTCACGTCGTTTAACAGAAGTACGTAAAGAGGATATACTTCCTTACTTACGTCCAGACGGTAAAACACAAGTTACGGTAGAATATGATGAAAATGATAAACCAGTTCGTATTGATACGATCGTTATTTCTACTCAGCATCACCCAGAAATTTCATTAGAACAAATTCAGCGTAACCTAAAAGAGCATGTTATTAACCCAGTTGTCCCTGCAGAATTAATTGATGAAAATACAAAGTATTTCATTAATCCAACAGGTCGCTTCGTCATTGGGGGACCTCAAGGAGATGCTGGTTTAACTGGACGTAAAATTATCGTTGATACGTACGGTGGTTATGCACGTCACGGTGGTGGTGCATTCTCTGGTAAGGATGCGACAAAAGTTGACCGTTCTGCCGCTTATGCTGCTCGTTATGTAGCGAAAAATATTGTTGCTTCTGGATTAGCTGATAAATGTGAAGTTCAATTAGCATATGCAATTGGTGTTGCACAACCGGTATCGATTTCAGTTGATACATTTGGAACTGGAAAAGTATCGGAAGAAGTTTTAGTAGCTGTTGTACGTAACAACTTTGATCTACGTCCAGCGGGTATTATAAAAATGCTTAATCTACGTCGTCCGATATATAAGCAAACTGCTGCGTATGGACATTTCGGTCGTAATGATCTAGATCTTCCATGGGAAAGCACAGACAAAGCTGAAGCGTTAAGTAAAGAAGCGTTAAATCAATAATTTATAAAAGAAGAAAAGGGTCTGATGTATTTTGCATCAGACCCTTTTCTATATCAGTGTATAAGACTTAATAAGTGAATATTTTTTCTTCTATATGTGAATAAATATTGAAGCATCAAAGAAAACGTATCTAATTATGATAGTTATGTTATATCATAGTATGAGTGACGATTTGGAGGTTATACAATATGAAACAAGGGATAATCACTTGCTCCTTCATTTTCCTTTCTTTAGTTTTAAGCGGCTGTCAAGAATCAGCAAATCATCAAGAACATCAAGTCGCTTCTGAAGAGGAAGTAAAAGCACCAAAGGTTGAAATAATTGCTAGTAAACATGTTAATAAAAACGAAGAAGTACCAATCTCTGCAAAAGTATATTATGGTGATGATCTAGTGGACGATGCAGAGGTAACGTTTGAGATAAAACTTGGTGATGTTTCAGAAAAAATTGAAGCAAAACTTATTGAAACAGGTACATATGGAATTAATTATCAATTTAAGGAAGATGGTACATTCAAAATAACCGCACATACAAATGTAGAAAGTTATCATACGATGCCATCATTAGATATTCAGGTAGGAGAAGGCTCAACAGCTACGATTACAGAAAAGAATGATGAAAAAGAAAGCGAGAATGAGCACCAGCATCATGAACAAACAGAAGCGGGGCACCATCATAGTAGTGTAACGATAACTGTAGACGAATTATCTGATTTTAAGGTAAATGAAGAGGAGCAGTTATCAACAACAATTCAAGAGGGTGAACAACCATTTCCAGATGCGACGGTGAGATTTGAAATTTGGAAGGATGGAGAAGAACAACATAAGTATATTGATGCAGAAGAAGCATCGACAAAAGGGACGTACACATCTTCCTATCAATTTGAAGAAACTGGTATATATAAGATAGTAGTTCATGTTGAAAAAGGAGAGGTTCATGACCATATTGAGACTTCAGTTGAAGTTCAATAAGGGGGTGGACCTCTTTTTGTCGTAAGATTAAACACGAATTTTATCGATATTTGAAATAGTTTGAAACAATTTACATCCACCTGTTGTCTCATTAGTAAAATATTGGGTAAGTGTTTAATGTAGAAAACACGTTATTTATTCTCTATTTGCTTTTGCAAGAAGAATGGGAATTTGAACTATAAACGAAAATTAGTTAAAAGGCTAAAGGGCCTATTAACTAATTTTTCTGCATTTACTAATTTTATTTTGATTTTTATGAGTAAAGAAGTTAACATTTGTACCCTCATATCCGATGTAATAGGTAAAGACATAAAACTGTGGGGGCTACAAAATGAAAAAAGAGATGAAGTTTTATGAAAGGATTTCAGTTAAATTTCAAATTTGTCTTGCGATTTTAGCAGTAGTACTTACGAGTACGATTGGACTTCTTAGCTATATTATTGTGAAAAATACTTTTGGACAAATTCAAGAATCGCAAGGGTTATTTTGGAGTTTGTTAGGAATACCAGCTGTTATTACGATCGTTTGCTTGTCTGTGTTTTATTTTTTCATTCATAGAAAGTTAAAAGTATTAAATCAGATCCTGATTGCTTCATCTGAAATTTCAGCTGGTCGTTTGTTTGTAAACCCTTTAAAAGAGGGAAAAGATGAATTCGGTTTACTTGCACTATCATTAAATAAGATAAATGATGACTTTCGAGCTTTAGTTCATGATTTGAAGGACACAAGTTATTCCATTTCCACTTCATCATATGAGCTCTCAGCTTTATCAGAGCAAACAACAACAACTAGTGAAGAAATTGGAAATGCCCTAAATGAAATTTCAAAAGGATCAGTTTCACAGGCTTCTGATATTGAATCCACAAGCCAAAAAGCAAGTGATTTACAAGCAAATCTCACCAACATGACAGAAGGAAGCAATGCTATAATCCAATTAACAGAGGGTTGTGTAAATGCTGTTCAAGCAGGTAAGGATAGTATGATTGGCTTGCAAGTTTCCAATAAAGAGAATGCTAACATGTTAGATCAAATCAGTTTAGGAATAACGACCCTTTATCAAAGTGTCCATCAAATTTCCGGAATTGTGACAACGATTGATAATATTTCAAAACAGACAAATCTATTGGCTTTAAATGCTAGTATTGAAGCTGCAAGAGCTGGAGAACATGGAAAAGGATTTGCCGTCGTAGCGGAAGAGGTTAGAAAGCTTGCAGAAGAAACAAATAAGGCTACATCTCAAATCCAAACGATGATTCAAAATATAGAAAAGGAAACAGAAGCAACCGTGCTTGTGATGTCTCAAACAACAGAGATTTCAAGTGGCTTAAATCAAAGTGTTTTAGCATCAGAAAATGAATTTAATGAAATTTCTTCATCTATCTCAAAAATTATTGAAGGAATATCAAAGCTAAATAAAGAAATTGAAACTGTTTCAGATCATAGTTATATCATTTTAGATTCGATACAAAATATATCTGCAGTTGCAGAAGAAACTGCAGCGTCAACTGAGGAGATAACAGCGTCTGTTGATGAACAAGTGAATGCGGTAGTGACCATTAATCATTCATCAGAAAAATTAATTGCATTAAGTGAAAACTTAAATAATTCACTTAAAAAATATATGGTAGAATAAAAATCCTAATTAAGCAGTGGATTTCTTAACTGAAATCTCACTGCTTTTTGATATGTAATCAAGCAATTAAAAAGGTTTAGCTGCATCTAAAGCAGTTAAACCTAATGAATTCTTGCATTATGCATATCGAATATGATTATTCTCAAGGAGTGATTCTTCATATTCCTTTAATAAACCATCAAATATTTGATCCCAGGTTTGTGATAATGCATATTTACGAGCAGTTTCCCCCATTTTTTGACGTAATGCATGATTTTCTAATAGATGAATAATTGCTTGGTTAAATTGCTCTACATTTTTTGGCTCACATAGATAGCCTGTTACTTCTTGGTTAATAATATTTTTAACTCCACCCGAATTTGCTCCGATAACAGGTGTACCAGTCGCTAAAGCCTCTAAAACAACATTTCCAAATGTTTCTGTAGGAGATGGGAAAATAAATAGGTCAGAGTTAGCATAAATTTCTGCAAGACTTTCGCCATTTAAGAAACCAGCAAAGGTCATATTTTCAGGAGCTGCCTTTACCATTTCTTCTTTAGAAGGTCCATCACCAACGATTATCCAATGAATTTGATTTCTTATTTCTTCTGGTAGATGTAAACAAATTTTCATAAGGGTTTCAATATCCTTTTCAGGAGCAAGACGCCCTACGTATGAGAGGATGTATTTTTCTTTGATGCCATACTGCTCACGTATTCTTTGATTTGAATAGTTCGGATGAAATAGGCTACAATCAACGCCTCTTCCCCAAATACGTATATTTGAAAATCCCTTTCGTTTTAATTGCTCCATCGTTTCATTAGAAGGAACAAATATTTTACGAAGTGGTTTGTGGAACCAATGCATATACTTCCATAAAAACTTAGAGAGAAATTGTAGATCATAATATTGTAAGTATTGATCAAAATCAGTGTGATAAGATCCTACAATTGGTATATTCAATTTCTTGGCATAATGCAAGCCGCATAGTCCTATATTAAAAGGTGTTGCTACATGAATAAGGTCTGGCTTAAATCGTTGTAGCTCAGCCTTTACTTGAAGCATGTTTGGTAAAGCTAATCTACATTCAGGGTATAAAAAAAATGGCAAACTTGCAAAACGATGTATATGACTGGAAAATAAATTTTCATTTGTACTTATAGGTGCGAATACTCTATATTCATACCCGTTTGACTCAAGATGATCAGTGAATCGTTTTAATGTACGGGCTACCCCGTTAACATCTGGTGCAAAAGTGTCTGTGAAAATAGCTATTCTCATCGAATCCCCCCAGTTACAAATAAATGAAAGGTGCTATATTTTTAAAATATACTTATCTTAGAGTAAAAATCTTCACTCAATAAGATATAGCTTAAAAATCCTGAAGAACTTCCAAGTAGGCATCCAGCTAAAACATCTGATGGGTAATGCAAACCTAAATACATTCTTGAAAATCCTACACTTATTGCAAGCGGTATTAGGATGAGTGCTAGCTGTGGCATAAATAAAATAAAAGGAATGATGACTGAAAAAATGGCTGTAGTATGACCTGATGGAAAAGAATGATCCTCTAAAGGATTAGCAGCTACCTTAGTTTCTAAAAGAGCAAGGTACGGCCTCTTACGTGGATACAGCCTTTTCACAAGAGCTACTGGTAGATGACTAACGAGCAGTGAAAACGCACTTGCTATGCTAGTTGCTTGAATAAGACCTCTTGTGCAAATGACAAGAATAAGACTGATAACAATTGTTGCAATTGCCCCTCCAAGATGTGTAATAGTACGGAAATAAAAATTAAGGATCTTTTGATCGAAGTGACGATTCACACTTCGAAACAACTTGCATTCAAAATCATACATGTTAGTTATAAGCTTTGTTTTCATTTTTTAGAACGCTCCTTTATTTACTCCTTTTATATTATTTTAAGTGAGAAATATTTAGTTAATAATAAGAAATTGTAAAAATTCCCTTCACAAAGTTTTCAATTTTTTAATGTATTCTATACAAATTAAATAGAATAGTGTCATAGCGGTTTATAACTAGAAAATATCGCTCGTACGGTTGAGGAAAGAGAGAATGTATATATAAAGCGTGACTTGTTATACGGGAAGGTATTTTTATCTGTCTTCTTTGCTTCTCCCCGAATATTATGGTGGAGGTTTTACTACTAGTTAAGAATTAGATAATTGTAAGACTGATAAGGTGAGTTTTTTCGAGGAATATTATTGATCAAATGAAGTATATTTCTGGATGATACCAGATAAGATAGGATTGCTTGGGAATCGACAGCATGCCGATTCCTAATTATTAATAAATTACGTTTCATTGGGCTTAATGTTCCATTTTATTTAGTTTTTTTACCTTAGCCTATGTTGTTTGTTGTAATGATTTATAATACTGCCCTTTTTCAACATATTCACGACGAATACGTTCCATGTCTTTTATATCATCAGAATTTAAGGTTCTAACCACTTTTGCAGGTCTACCTAGGGCAAGGGAGTTGGGTGGGATTTTTTTTCCGGGTGGAACAAGACTACCTGCACCAATAAATGCACCCTCACCAATTTCTGCTTGATCTAAAATAATTGAACCCATACCTATTAATGCCTTTTTACGAATAATTGAACTGTGTAGGACCACACTATGTCCAACAGTTACTTCATCTTCTAGTATTAGTGGGTTATTTGGACTTTGGTGTAGGCAACAAAGATCTTGAATATTAACTTTGTTCCCGATAATTGTTGGCGCAACATCTCCGCGGATAACTGTTTGAAACCAGATACTAGTCTCATCACCAACTATCACATCTCCAGTAATGGTTACATAATCAGCAATAAAAGCTGATTCAGCTATTTTTGGTATTTTGTCTTTGTAAGGATAAATCATTTTTTTCATCCCTTTCTTATGGAAAGAATATGTATTTTAGCATTATTATTATATCAAAGATTTATTAGACCTTATGGTATTTGAAGGGAGAGGCAGCAATCATGTGGAAATGGGAATCTGAGGTTGACCAGCCAAAGGGAGTAATTGTAATTGTTCATGGAGCTGCAGAACATCATGGTAGGTATAAATGGCTGGTAGAAATGTGGAAATTATCAGGATATCATGTCGTCATGGGGGATTTACCGGGACAAGGAACAACAACAAGAAGAAGAGGACATATTCAGTCATTTGATGAATATATTATTGAGGTTAATTCCTGGATCAAAGAAGCTAAAAAATTCGGATTGCCATTATTTTTACTTGGTCATAGCATGGGAGGGCTTATTGTTATTCGTGCACTTCAAGAGAAACATCATGATGTAAAGGCTGTGATCTTGTCGTCTCCTTGTTTAGGTATTGTATACAAACCAAATAAAGCGTTAGAACTTGCCTCAAAGGGGCTAAATATCATTGCTCCTTCATTTAAAGTTGAATCAAACTTAAGTGTTGCATTGGCGACTAGAAATAAAGCAGTTCAAGATACTGATGAGAATGATTCATTATATGTGACAAAGGTTTCGGTTAGATGGTATCGTGAATTAATAAAGGCAATGGAAGAAGCACAAAAACAAGTGAAAAAATTTCAGGACGTTCCTTTGTTGCTAATGCAAGGAGGAGAAGATAAAATCGTTGATAAGTCCCTTGTTAAAGAATGGTTTAACAAGGTTGACTTGATGGAAAAATCATATAAGGAATGGAAAGGCTTTTACCACGAGATTTTTAGTGAGCCAGAACGTGATCAAGTATTTGAAGCAGCGCAGCGCTTTTTTGACGCACATTGTTCTGAAGCAAAGTGATATAGTTAATTAGAAGAGACTTAATTGAACAGCCATCCACTATACATATAAAATTTATGCAAGAGGTGACAACTCCTTTGACAGTTCCACAGCATCCAATAAGGTTAATGACAAAAGTATATAGAGAAGTTTTTCCAATTGTTCATTTTTATATAAAGCACTGGAGAGAGCAAGCAGAAAAAATTCCTAATAAAGAGCTAAGAAGCCAAGCAGTTAGCAGCATTAATAAAAAGGAGTTTCATTGTGAAGGTGGCGGGATTTTAGCAATCATTTCTGGACCACATAAACAACAATGTATCGAATTTATTGTTGCTTATCAAACAATAAGTGATTATTTAGATAATTTATGTGATCGAAGTACCTCTTTAGATCCAGTAGATTTTCGCATGCTACATCAATCAATGTTGGATGCTCTTACTGTTGGGACCCCCTGTAAGGAATATTATCAATTTCGGGAAGATCAAGATGATGGTGGTTATTTACATAGGCTTGTTCAAACGTGTCAAAATGTGCTATCAGATTTAGAGAATTACCCAATTATTTCAAGTCATTTACTAGAGCTGTCTAGTTATTATTGTGATTTGCAGGTTCATAAACATGTGAAAAAGGAAGAACGCGTACCAAGGCTTGAGGATTGGTTTGAACGACATAAGCCCAACTTACCTGACATGGAGTGGTATGAGTTTTCTGCGTGTACTGGGTCAACTCTCGGGATTTTTTGTTTAGTAGCATATGCTTTTCAAGAAAGTTTTGAGGAAAAACAAGCTATTCAAATTAGGGACAGCTATTTTCCATACGTACAGGGCCTTCATATATTACTTGATTATTTAATTGATCAAGAAGAAGACAAAATTGGTGGAGATCTGAATTTTTGTAGCTATTATGCATCGGAGACAGTCATGATGAATAGGTTAGAGCATTTTGTTGAAAAGGCTGATCATCACTTAACAGGTATTCCTCATGAAAACTTCCATAAGCTCATCAATCGAGGTTTATTGGGTGTTTATTTATCCGATGATAAGGTAGCATCACATAAAGAACTTAATAAACTAGCAAGACGCTTAATTAAATTAGGTGGAGCGACTTCCTTCTTCTTTTACTTTAATGGAAGAGCTTACCGTACGATTCAAAAGCTTTCTTGGAAGAAAAGTTCATAAAGAGGTGAAAATCCTCCAAATTATTAGGCACCAGAGAAATTAACCTCTGGTGCCGCTTTATTTATTCAGTCAATAAGTTATATTTTTTAAAAATATTTAAAGTAATTGTTTTCGCTTCAGAACCAGTACCTTCTAGATTTGTAACAAATACATAGTCACGATCCTCAGTTTTAATAAAACCTACGAACCAGCCTAAGCCTAAGTCAGAAAGTCTTGTACCAGTCTTTCCGTATAAGGTATAAAAGTCTCCTTCCTCCTGAATGATCATGCGCTTCACTGTTTTCATAACTGGTTTATCAAAAGGAAGGTCTTCGATGTATAAATTCTCCATAAAACTCATTTGTTCCATCGGCGTGATTTTCAGGGAGCTGTCTAGCCAAAATTGATCAAGTCCTCCGTTAATATTTTGATTGCCATATGATATTTTTTTTAGCCACTCCTGCATTTGTTGTTCACCGATATCACGGGCCATTGCTTGGTAATACCAAATAACTGAATCCCTCATTGCAGAACCAAGGGTGTGGTCTTGATTCCAAGATTCGAACTCTCTATCAATACCATCCCAGTATTTAATATCATATTCATCCTTTACGGCGTCAGTTTGCAAACCAATTAGTGCGTTAGCGACCTTAAATGTGGATTCAGGGGTTTGCTTCATGTTGGCTCGTTCTTTATTATAAACAAAGGTTTTTCCATTCTGGACATCACGTAAAATAAAAGTACCATTGATATCCTGAAAATATTCATCGACGTCTAATTTCGTAACGTTAAATTTCGTTTCTGTTGCAATCTCTTTTGGTGAATTTGCCTCAACAGTTTGTCCAAATGTTCCGACTAACAGTAATAAAACGAATAGTGGGTAGAACTTTTTCATTCTTATCACCTCTAGGGATATTTTTAACAGATTCAGTCTAACAGGGATAGAAATCAATATAAAGTGGCTTAATACCTAAGAATCTGGTTGAAAAGTTCTCCCATGTGTCAAAAGAAATATAACTAGTGGCATCTAGTGCCCAAAATCATTTTTGGCAGAACAAAAAATAGCACTTTCGATTAAGAAGGTGCTTCATTAATGTTAACATTTTTCAATTGCGACAATATACGGAGGATTATTTTGCTTGTTAATAAATTGATACTGTAAAACATGAGCAACACCTGGATCAATTGTTTTTACATAATTCATTAATTCATCCCGCTCAACTTGACCCTCTTCATGCCCGTGATAGATTACGATGACGATAATGCCTTCAGGTTTCATAATTTCCAAAAGTTGTTCAATTGCCGAAATGGTTGTTGTTGGTAACGTTACAATTGTTTTATCTCCACCTGGAAGGTATCCAAGATTAAAGATTGCACCAGAGATCGATCCATGTCGCTCAACTGGTACAGTTGATTTAATATGCTGATGCCCTTTTTGTACAATGGTTACACATTTCCTTAATTGCTCTGATTTTAAGCGTGCTGTTGTATTTAATACTGCTTCCTCTTGAATATCAAAACCAAAAACATGTCCTTCATCACCGACTAATTTTGCTAAAAAAACAGTGTCATGCCCATTTCCGATTGTTGCATCTACGACTGTATCGCCTCTTTGTACAACTGTTTGGAGAAGCTGTTTAGCAAAGGGTAAAATTCTTTGAAGCTTCATGAAAATGTTACCTCTTCTTTATTGTGAAATTTTCCTTGATAGCTATTACGTCTTTTTAATTCAGCATCAATTGAATTTAAAACATTCCACTTATTAACACTCCACATCGGACCGATCATTAAATCAATTGGTCCATCACCGGTAATTCGATGGACGATCAATTCAGGTGGAATAATTTCTAATTGATCACAGACAAGATTTACGTACTCATCTTGGGACATAAAGTCTAGCTTTCCTTTTTCATACTGTTTCACCATTGGTGTCCCTTTTAATAAATGTAACAGGTGAATTTTAATACCTTGAACATCTAAATCAGCAACTGCTTTTGCTGTTTTCATCATCATTTCGTGATTTTCTAAAGGTAAACCATTTATAATATGTGAGCAAACTCTAATTCCATGCTTTCGTAATTTATTTACTCCTTCTACATAGCAATTAAAATCATGTGCCCGATTGATGAGCATCGCAGTTCGTTCATGTACGGTTTGTAAGCCGAGCTCAACCCATAAATATGTCCGCTTATTTAATTCAGCTAAATACTCGACAACATCATCTGGAAGGCAATCAGGACGTGTAGCAATTGATAAACCAACAACACCGTTTAAGCCAAGTACGGATTCATATTTCTCTCTTAATTCTTCAACTGGCGCATGAGTATTTGTATATGCTTGAAAGTAAGCCATATATTTTCCGTCTTTCCATTTCTCATGCATTTTCATTTTTATCGCATTGAATTGTGTAACAAGGTCATCTGCTCTATTTCCAGCAAAATCTCCAGATCCTGCTGCACTACAAAACGTACAACCTCCATGTGCAACAGTGCCGTCACGATTTGGGCAATCAAATCCACCATCTAAGGCAACTTTAAACACTTTGTGCCCAAATGTATTCCGTAAATGATAATTCCATGTATGGTAACGTTTATCGTCAGATGCAAACGAAAATGGATTAGTCTGATTCAAATTTAGATACCTCCTATAAAGTAATTAAACGTTTGATAGTTATTGTAATTAGTTGGTCTTGCACTAAGCAGAGGCACACTCCTTTTACCCTAAGTCTACATCGGAGGCTCGTGCTCATCATGTTTTTTTATATACAGTGTGTTCTTAGTTCATACGAGCTAACGTTCGCTTACGCTTTTCTTTCATCAGAAAATTTTAACATGATCACCATGATAATGACAGTTCTCTTTATTACTTACCAATAATTTTAAGTCAAGTTTTTGCTCATGCTTGTAAACAATAAAAACTGATGAAGCTTTAATTGACTTCATATCGTTTGGAGGAGAGATATAGATGGCAACAAGACAATCAGTTGACGAATATCTACAACGCTGTACGGAAGCAATAGAATATGCACGCGATCAATATAAAACTGGTTCTCAGCAAGAGCATTATAATCAAACAGAATATACAAAAGCTCTTCAAGGGCTCGAAAATGCAGTGAATGATATTAATCATTTATCACTAAGTGCGAATGATCAACAGCAGGATCAACTTTATCGAATGAGACTCCAGCTTCAACAGTTACAAAATGAGATGATTATCAGACATCATTAGGGGGATCAATATGAAAAAACGATCTAAACAAAACAATCCTGAGCAAAAAACGAAAAACAGTGTAAATAGCAATGACCTTGAACTTGGTCAAGACTTTGATCCCGTTATTGAAACTAAAGCGAAAAATGCAAAAAAAGGGCAGCCAATCAAATCAAAACAAAGAACCGAAAATGAGTAACTTTGTTTAGGAAATGCCAAAAAAGGACCTCAGTAGGTCCTTTTTTATTTTTAGTTGACATATGAAAGAATAAATAATATTGTATTAAGTGTATTAGTTGATGTAATACACATAATACAAATAGTATAGAGAATTCAAAGAAAGAGGGAGAAGCAATTGATCCAAATTGATCCGAGAAGTTCTACTCCCATTTATGAACAAATCATTCAGCAAATGAAGGAGCTTTGTTTTAAAGGGTTATTAAAGTCTGGTGACAAGCTTCCATCTGTCCGTGAATTATCGACAATGATTATTGCTAATCCAAATACGGTTAGTAAGGCTTATAAGGAGCTTGAACGGCAAGGAATCATTGAAACACTTCGAGGACGAGGAACATTTGTTTCAGAAAATGCTAGAGAAACACTTGATGAAGGGAAGATGGAAATGATTAAAGAGCAACTTAAGCCTCTAATTATTGATGCATTTTATGCTGGAATTGACTTTAACCATATTCATGATTGGATAGATGAAATTAAGAAGGAAGTGGGAGGAGAAGCCCATGCTAGAAATAAAAAATCTGACGAAAAGTCTTGATGGTATCGAGCTTCTAAAAGATATTAATCTAAAATTAGAGCCAGGTGAAATCTTTGGATTACTTGGTCGCAATGGTTCAGGTAAAACAACTTTACTTAGGTGTATTCAGACGATTATTCAAGCTGATGAAGGTGATATTCTGTTTGAAAATGTATCAATATCAAAGCACCCGCTTGTAAAAAGAAAAGTTATCTATATGCCTGTGCAAACTCTCTTTTATGATCGTTACACATATAAACAATTAGTTAGGATCATGCGAAATATTTATCCTGAATTTGATGTAACGTATGCAAACGAGTTAGTCAATCGTTATGGGTTACCAGAAACGAAGAAATACAGAGATTTATCAACAGGTTTAAAAAAACAAATGGCACTTATCCTAGCATTTGCAGTTCGCCCAGCAGTTATAATGCTCGATGAACCAACAGATGGAATTGATGCTGTAACACGCCATGACTTAATGCAGTTAATGATTGATGAGGTGGCAAATCATGATACAACGATTTTAATTACTTCACACCGGTTAGAAGATATTGAACGCATATGTAATCGAATTGCCTTTTTGGAGGAGAAGAATTTATCAAATGTGTTAGATGTTGAAGGCTTGAAAGAAGATTATGCAAAAATCCAATTAGCTTTTGAAGAGGATGTTCATTTGAAAATTCGCGAAAAAGGAATCCCGATATTAGAGGTATCAGGTGTCTTTTACACCGTGATCGCGAAGCGAGATGATGAGAAGAGCCTGGAGTGGCTAAGAGCGCTTAAACCAAAAATCTGGAATGAACTTCCTGCAAATCTTGAGGAAGTATTTATTGCGAAGTTTGGAGGGAAGCGGAGATGGTAGTTGGGGAATTAATCAGAAAAGAAATAAGGCAGTATTGGGTGCAGCTTTTATTATCCATTTTAGCAATAAGTTTCATGATACCAATTAGGGTGTGGACTCAATATTTGGAATATCGGAACTTTGAAGAAGCATTAGAGTCCAACATGTTTACTATTAATTTTGAATATAGTGATCCAACTTTTATATTTATTGTTTTTGTTGTGACATTAGGGATAGTTCAAATCGGTGTTGAACGAAACAACGGAACATTGGAATTTAACTTGGCCATGCCTTTCTCGAGGGCAAGTATTTATATATCTAAGTGGATGGTTGGTTTTGGTAGTATTTTAATAAGCTGGTTTATTTCATTCGGTTTAACTGGGGTGATCATTAAGCTTGCTGGGATTCCAACTGTTAATTTTGAGAACTATTTTTGGTTTTTAATTGGATCCCTGCTGTTGTTTTACACTATGACATTTTCAGCTGGAGCAATTACAGGATCTCCATTTGCCCAAGGACTTGTAACGATTACAGTTGGGATTTTACCACTTTTATTTATTGGCTTAATCGGAGTGCAACTAGAGGTTTTAACAGAGCCAGACTTTCTATTCAGCAATGAACAATTTTTGAGTGCTTACAATTTAACGCCGATTACCTATGTGTTTTTTAAGTATGATAGCTTTCCGATCAAAGAGGTTTACCCTCCTTTTATAGAAGCTGTTTTCTTTTTTATCCTTGGGTTATTCGCCTTTATCAAGCATCCCTTTGAACGGAATGGTTCATTTTTTGTATGGAAATGGATGGAAAGACCAATCCAGGTCTTTGTTATTTTGTTGGGGATTCTTGGTTTTAGTTCATTCGGGTACTTATCAACATTTGATCATAGCATGGTTGGCTACTTTGTTGGTGCAGCAGCCGGAGCTTTCATTGGATTTATCGTGAGCTATTTTGTGATTTATAAAAAGAAAAATGAAATTTAAATAGAGTTTAGGAGGAGAAATCATGATAGAAGTTAAAAATTTAAGTCATTCTTTTAAAGTAGGAAAAAAAGGAGTTGAGAATGAAATACCCGTTTTAAAAAATATTTCCTTGAAAATTAACAAGGGGGAAATTGCTTCAATTGTCGGCAGAAGTGGTTCAGGAAAGTCTACTTTACTGAACTTAATCTCAGGATATATTTCACCAACTGCAGGTGAGATTATTATTAAAGATACAAATGTAACATCCTATAATGAAAAAAATTGGGCTAAGTTTCGGTTAGATCATTTTGGATTTATTTTTCAAAGCTTTCAATTAATCCCAAGTCTAACGACATTTGAAAATGTAGAACTGCCACTGACATTAAAAGGAATTGACCAAGCTGAACGAAAAAAACAAGTGATGGAGCTTTTAGAGAGTGTTGGACTGCACAATCATGCGGAACATTATCCAAATGAGCTATCGGGTGGGCAGCAACAACGTGTAAGTATTGCCCGAGCACTAATTACAAAGCCAAGTATTATTTTAGCAGATGAACCTACAGGAAGTTTGGATTCTGAAACAGAAAAGGAAATTTTAGATTTGATTAAACAATTAAATGAAGAACAGGGAATTACGTTTTTCATTATTACACACGATGATGAAGTAGCAAAAATCAGCAATCATCAGTTCCATATACAAGATGGAGTGTTGTCAAAAGGAGGTGCTTTCGTTGAAGTTTAAAGATCAGTTGAAATTTATGAGAAAAAATATGAAGAAAAATCGTTTGCGTGTGTTTATGACAATATTAGCGACAACAATGGCCTGTGCATTTTTAATTGTATTAGCATCTGTAGGATTCGGCATACAAAAAAGTATTACGGAAGAAATCAAATCTCAGCAGATTATAACTGAAGTAAGTGTACAGGGAAAAGAGAATGATGGAAGCCTAGAACAAATTAAAAAGGGAAACCTTGAAGAATTAGAAGAAACAGACAATGTTACTGCAGTCGTACGAAGGAATTATATTGATATACCTGTAGAAGCATCACTTGATGATCGTAAGGCAGATGTACGTCCAACGATCACAAATATGGATGCAGAGCTAAAAGCTAATCTTACTCTTGAAACTGGAGCGGTTCCAAAATCAGAAAATGAGGTTATTGTTGGGTATCACTTTGCACAAAGTTTATTGACTGAAGATGAGAATGAAAAATATCAAAAAGAGTTGGAAACCGCTGATGGTCCAGTAGAAGCACCAACTGGATATGAAGGTGAACTAGTTGGAAAAGAAATTACGATGACAATTTTGAAGGATGTTGACGGCAAGGAAGAAACTAAGTCCTTTACCTTCAAAGTAGCCGGTGTTGTTGGTGAACCTGCGAAGGATTGGGTAACAGACCAAAACATTTATATTGATGAAGCATTAAAAGAAGAGATATTGTCATTTGTAAGTATTGATGAGGAAGGTATAAGTTCTGATATACCTTATAATGAAGTATTAGTCTATGCATCAAGCCTTGAACATGTAGCACAAGTAACAGATGATTTAAAAGATAAAGGCTATATGGTCTATTCAATAACAGAGGAATTAGACAGTGTAAACTTGTTTTTTAACGTTTTTAAAGCAGGTTTGATCTTTGTCGGTACGATCGCTATCATTATTTCATCAATAGGGATTTTTAATACAATGACGATGGCTGTAACGGAACGAACACAAGAAATAGGTATTATGAAGGCATTAGGCGCGCAACCAGGGATTATTCGTCGGTTATTTTTAATGGAAAGTGCGTATATTGGTATTGTTGGGTCTATCATAGGTGTTGTTATTTCCTACGCAATAAGCTTTGCAGCAAACATGCTGTTACCAATCATATTAAATTCTACCATGGGTGAAGAAGCAGTAATGGACTTTACTTTTTCTTATATACCGCTAAGTCTAGTTCTGATCTCAGCAGGAATTAGTATAGGAGTTGCAATGATTTCAGGCTTACGTCCAGCTGTAAAAGCAACTAATATTAATGTATTATCGGCTCTTAGAAGAGAACTATAGGGGATAAAAAAGGTTGGCTGCTAAATTGGTAGTCAACTTTTTCATGGTACAAGATCACATTAAATTATAGTGAGGTGTATGATTAATGGAATTTGAGATTCGCTTATCAAAGAAACAAGATTTTGGGAAACTTATTGAGTTAGATCATCGTATTTGGAGTGCAGAGACAACACCAGCGATAATTGCTTGGGAATCGATTCAGGAATTTGCAAAACAAAATCCTGAAGGTAGCCAAATCGTAGCGCTTGTTGATGGTGATGTTGTGGGATATTTAGGATACCATCCTCCAACCCCTCTTGAAACAAATCAACATGTACTAGAACTTGATATTGCGGTAGATGAAAAATTTCAAGGGAAAGGAATAGGTAAACAACTTTTAGAAAAGGGAAAAATAGCAGCAAAGGAAAAGGGGATAAATAAACTATCTTTACGTGTATTAGCGACAAATGAAGGGGCAATCCAGTTTTATAAAAAGTGTGGATTTATCGAACAAGGTAGATTGATTCATGAATTTTATATTGGTGGTAAGTATGTAGACGATATACTCATGTACATGCTATTGGATGAATAGAATTTCATTGATCAAAAAGTCGGTAAATTCATATTATTACAACATTAGAAAACGATCACTTTCTTCATTGCAAAGCAAAGAAAAAGCGGCTAAAATTCTCTGAGGAACAATAAAAAATTTAAGCAGATACATATTCTCATAGATTGAGTTGTCTGTGATTTTTTTATTTACAATAATCTTTTTAGGAGGATGAATATGCCACGTTCTCTTTGGTTGCTCGTCATTGGAATGATGATCAATGTGACAGGGTCATCATTTTTATGGCCACTTAATACGATCTATATTCATGAACATCTAGGCAAATCATTAACCGTAGCAGGAGTAGTACTAATGCTCAATGCTGCAGCTAGTGTTATTGGTAATCTTGTTGGTGGTGTATTATTTGATAAAATCGGCGGATTCAAATCAATTTTATTAGGAATTGTTATCACATTAGTGGCTGTCATTACACTGGTGTTTTTCCACGGATGGCCTGTTTATATATATTTACTCATTCTCATTGGTTTAGGGTCTGGAATTGTTTTTCCTGCAACATATGCTTTCGCAGGTACAGTGTGGCCTGAAGGTGGTAGAAAGGCATTTAATGCGATTTACGTTGCACAAAATGTAGGTGTAGCAGCAGGGGCATCATTAGGAGGACTAGTTGCGTCATTTTCATTTCATTATATTTTTATTGCAAATGCAGCTCTTTACGCTGTCTTTTTCTTAATTGCATACTTCGGATATCGAAATATTGATGCAAAACAAGCAAGCCAAACATCTATTTTAGAACAAAAACCTGGTGTGAAAAACTCTCAAAAATTTACAGCTTTAGTTATTCTATGTGTAGGCTATTTATTATGCTGGGTTGGATATGTTCAATGGCCATCAACTATTTCCTCACATACACAAAGCCTTAATATTCCACTAAATCAGTATAGTTTATTATGGACAGTGAATGGGGCTCTAATCGTTTGTGCTCAACCAATACTCTCTCAATTTGTAAAGCATGTTGCTAAAACGTTAAAACAACAAATGATCATTGGTTTTTTTCTATTCATCGCTTCTTTTGTTGTTGTTTTATATGCAGAGCAATTTACAGGCTTTTTAATAGCAATGGTTATTCTAACAATAGGTGAAATGCTCGTTTGGCCAGCAGTCCCAACGATCGCGGATGGCTTAGCTCCTAAGGGAAGACAAGGTTTTTACCAAGGTTTTGTAAACAGTACAGCAACAGGCGGTAAAATGATCGGCCCCCTCTTAGGTGGGATGATTGCTGACTACTATAATATGAACCTACTTTTCATGATTATAATTAGTCTGTTAATCTTTGGGGTTTTTACAACTTTGATTTACGATAAAAGGCTTAAAGCGACTATTGAGTTGGGGACAGTCCCCAATCAATAGTGGGGGACTGTCCCCAAACAAACGAATTGTGCTAAGTTAATGGAGTACTGCTATACTGGGGACAGTCCCTACACCATAATGAGGGACTGTCCCCAGTATAGACTGTCCCTCTATTTTAGTGAAAAGTTTTATGATACGATAAAAAAAACGATTGCTAGGGGAAGGTAATATGTTAAATCAACGTTTTCCGTATGCTAAGGAGATTTTTGAGACAGTTATTGAAAACGCTTACGTTTGGATCGTTATTGTTGATGCTAATGGAAAAATTATTTACATGAATGATAACTATTGCCGTTTTTGCGAGGTTACTAGAGAAGCTGTAATTGGAAGACATGTTACTGAAGTAATTGAAAACACGAGAATGCATATTGTTGTGCAGAGTGGGGAGGAGGAAATCGCAGATCTTCAATACATTAAAGGGAATTATATGATCGCAAATCGAATTCCAATTTTTGCTGACAATAAGGTGGTTGGGGCTTTTGGGACAGTTATGTTTCGCGATACAAAGGAATGGCATGAGATGAATTCCCATGTACGCCATCATTTATCATCAATTCAATCATTCCTTGAAAAGCAAGAAATCACAGGTGCGAAGTATACATTAAATGATATTCAATCAAATTCCCGTGTCATGACGGAACTAAAGGACAAAGTTAAAATAATCGCTGCAACTGATAGTTCAGTGTTAATTAGAGGGGAAAGTGGAACTGGTAAAGAGTTGTTTGCACATAGCATTCATCTTCTTAGTCACCGAAGTGAAAAGCCATTTATTAAGGTGAACTGTGGTGCCATTCCAGAGCAGCTTCTTGAATCTGAATTGTTTGGTTATGAAGATGGTGCATTTACTGGTGCGAAAAAGGGTGGAAAAAAAGGCAAATTTCAGCAGGCAGATGGTGGGACGATTTTTCTCGATGAAATTGGCGACATGAGTCTACAAATGCAGGTTAAGCTACTTCGGGTGCTGCAGGAAAAAGAAGTAGAACCGGTAGGATCTACAAAATCTTTTTCATTAGATGTAAGAGTGATTACCGCAACAAATCGACCACTTGAGGCACTTATGGAAAAGAATGAATTCCGAAATGATCTTTATTACCGAATTAGTGTTATTCCATTGTTCATTCCTCCTTTACGTGAACGGATGGAGGATCTAGAAATACTTGTGAGGTACTTTTTAAAAAAAGTTTCAACTAGAACTGGAAAACGAATTTCAATGATTCAGGAAGGTGTAATGGAAACCTTACATCACTATCATTGGCAAGGGAATATACGTGAACTAGAAAATATTATAGAGGCTGCAATTCATCTTGCAAAGACAGATGTGATTACGTTGGATGCCATTCCGGATTATATTAAAAAGCCTGCTGTATTTCACTATCAACAAGCTTCTCTAAAAGAAATGGTAAATGAAGCAGAAAAAAATATTCTTATAGCAACAATAAATAAATATGACGGAGATAAGAGAAAAGCAGCAAAAGCATTAGGGATTAGTAAATCGAGTATGTATGAAAAGGTCCAGAAATATGAGCTAGGCTAATGGTGTCCGAAAAATCGGAATGCAGTCCATAATGATGGACTGTTTTTTTTTGTTGATCTTAACGACATATATTCGAATGGACAAGTTAGGAGACTCTAAAAATTCCAAAAAACCGGAATGAATAATTCAAGAATTGAACATTTTAGTAACGTCCTTCAGGCACTCCTATGTTGGCATAAAACTTGCTTTATATAGTTGTGAAGAGGAAAGGAGGAGCATCACTATCAGTCAAACAAAGGGGGATAAATGATGTTAAGTATGATCGGATTAGTTGGTGGTTTAGCTCTATTAATTTATTTAACGATGAAAGGTATGAACTTATTAGTAGCTGGTCCGCTTTGTGCATTATTTGTTGCTATTTTCAGCGGTTTGCCACTATTTCCACAGCTAGTTGGAGAGGGTGAAGCAAACCTTGTAGGTAACTATATGACTGGATTTTCAGGCTTTATTGCTTCTTGGTACTTAATGTTCTTATTAGGTGCGATTTTTGGAAAAGTTATGGAAGATAGTGGTGCTGCCGATAGTGTATCAAAATGGATTGTTGAAAAGCTTGGAATGAAAAGAGCAGTCCTTGCCATCGTAATTGCCTGTGCTATATTAACCTATGGTGGTGTTAGTTTATTTGTCGTAGCATTCTCTGTTTACCCAATGGCTGTTAGTTTGTTTAGGCAAGCAAATCTACCGCGACGGTTTATTCCTGCAGCACTAGCGTTTGGATCAGTAACATTTACAATGACCTCTGCAGGTTCTCCTGAAATTCAAAACTGGATTCCGATAGAATATTTAAGTACGTCTCCATATGCTGGTTGGGAAGTTAGTTTAATTGTCGCTGTATTTATGATGGTTTTTGGATATTGGTGGTTAAGAAGAATGATTACAAAAGCTGTTGCAAGTGGAGAAAAATTTGTTTCTCGTGATAATGATCCAGTTAATGAGGATAAGGCACTTCCTCACCCGCTAACTGGGCTAATCCCACTTTTGGTTGTCTTAATCATTTCGTTTATATTCCATGATTCACTACAGCAATCTGCCTTAATCATTGCTTTACTTGGAGGCGTCATTACAGCTTATTTATTAAACCGTAACTATTTTAAATCATTTTGGGATGCTGTATCTGAAGGAACGCTTGGTGCACTAATAGCACTTGGGAATACAGCAGCTGTTGTTGGATTTGGTGGAGTTGCAAAAGCTGTTCCGGCATTTGAAATAGCTGTTAATGCGATGACAAGTATTCCAGGCAGTCCGCTTATTGGAGGAGCAATTGCTGTAAGTGTAATTGCCGGGATGACAGGATCAGCATCAGGAGGTCAAGCAATAGCGCTACCACTAATTGCACCACATTATATGGATATGGGGGTAAACCCTGAGGCATTGCACCGTGTTGTGGCAATTTCTTCCGGTGCATTGGATTCCTTACCTCATAATGGTTATGTCGTAACAACGATACGTGGAATCTGTGGAGAATCCCATAAGGAAGCCTATAACCCTGTTGCTGCATTAACTGTTATTGTTCCATTAATCGGATTGGCTATCGCAATAATACTATTTGCATTCGGACTAGGGATTTAAGAACGGAGGTTGATGTATGTGGTTCAAGCACAAGTTGTACTGTTAACAGGTGCTGCGGGAGGAATTGGTTTTGAACTTGCAAAAGCTTTCGCGATGGAAGGTGCAAAGGTTGTTTTAACAGACTTACATGGTGATCAAGTATTACAAAGTTCAAAGAGATTAAAAGATGCTGGATTTGATGCAATTGGATTAAAATGTGATGTTACCAAGGAACAAGAAATCATTGATGCTGTAAAAAAAACTGAGGCTGAATATGGAAGAATTGACACGTTAATAAATAACGCAGGTATACAATATGTGGCACATATTGAGGATTTTCCAACAGAAAAATTTGAATTACTCATGAAAGTAATGCTGGTTGCACCTTTTATCGCAACTAAGCATGTATTTCCAATTATGAAAAACCAACAATATGGAAGGGTAATAAACATTGCATCGATCAATGGATTAATTGGTTTTGCAGGAAAAGCAGCTTATAATAGTGCAAAACATGGGGTAATTGGATTAACAAAGGTAGCGGCATTAGAAGGGGCTGAGCACGGAATTACAGTAAATGCGCTATGCCCTGGCTATGTTGATACACCCCTCGTTCGAAATCAACTAGAAGATATCGCTAAGACAAGGAATGTCTCACTAGAAAGCGTATTAGAAAAAGTATTGTACCCACTTATTCCACAAAAAAGATTACTAGAAGTACAAGAAATTGCAGACTATGCAATCTTCTTAGCAAGCGAAAAAGCAAAAGGCGTCACAGGTCAAGCTGTTGTGTTGGACGGAGGGTATACGGTTCAGTGAAGTTTTTCATCGGGGACTCATATTGGGGACAGTCCCCAATATGACAAATATTAAAGCTTACAATCGTTTGCGAGTCTTTTTTTATTCTTTTTGGGGACTGTCCCCAAAATAGAATAAACAACTAAAATCAAAGGTTTTTAGCGATAAATAGTATAACAAGTAATAATATTGGGGACTGTCCCCAAACTTGGACTCCTAATTTGAGAAGGCAAACTTGCATATCCCGACAAATTTATATAAAATAAGCTTAATATGTATATATAATGAACGGAGATAAGGAGTAGTAATTTGCGAAATATCGTTCAGAGAGTTGACGGCTGGTGTGAGTCAACCGATTTTTGCTGATGAACTCGCCTTTGAGTTACAAATGTGAAAGCCTTATTTGGGAAAGTAATATTTGTCGTCTATCCACGTTACGGATGTCAAAGTGGGCATATCGCTATGCCAAAGTTGGGTGGTACCACGGGAATTAAACCTCTCGTCCCTGTTTGGGATGTGGGGTTTTTTTCATTTTTATCTAACAGAATAACCCTTTTCAAATTGGTAAGTATGAGATAAGTGGAACTTACTTTGATCCGTTCAACTGGTTAATTGTATAAACAAACATTGATCTAGCTTTTAAGGAGGAAAACATATGAGCTTCAATCATCAACAGATTGAAAAAAAATGGCAAGATTTTTGGTTACATAATAAAACGTTTAAAACTACAGAGGATACGGAGAAGCCGAAGTTTTATGCGCTTGACATGTTCCCGTATCCTTCAGGTGCTGGTTTACACGTAGGACATCCAGAAGGATACACGGCAACAGATATTTTATCGCGAATGAAACGAATGCAAGGATTTAATGTTCTTCACCCAATGGGATGGGATGCATTTGGATTGCCAGCTGAGCAATATGCCCTTGATACTGGTAACGACCCAGCGGAATTTACGAAACAAAATATTGATAACTTTAGAAGACAAATTCAAGCACTTGGATTTTCGTATGATTGGGATCGCGAGGTAAACACTACAGATCCTGAGTATTACAAATGGACACAATGGATCTTTTTACAACTATTCAAAAAAGGCTTAGCGTATGTAGATGAAGTGCCAGTAAATTGGTGTCCTGCATTAGGAACCGTTTTGGCAAATGAAGAAGTTATAGATGGAAAAAGTGAGCGTGGCGGCCATCCTGTTGAACGTCGTCCGATGAAGCAGTGGATGCTTAGAATAACAGCATATGCTGATCGTCTTCTTGAAGATCTTGAAGATGTTGATTGGCCTGAGAGTATTAAAGATATGCAACGTAATTGGATTGGACGCTCTGAAGGCGCACATGTAACCTTTGACATTGATGGTTATGATGAAAACTTCACGGTATTCACTACTCGACCAGATACATTATTTGGTGCGACTTATGCTGTATTAGCACCAGAGCATTCCGTTATTGAAAAAATCACAACGGCGGAACAAAAAGATGCAGTTGAAGCATATATTAATGAAATTAAACATAAGAGCGATCTTGAGCGGACTGAACTTTCAAAAGAAAAAACAGGTGTGTTCACAGGAGCTTATGCGATCAATCCGGTTAATGGTGAGAAAATGCCAATTTGGATTGCTGATTATGTTCTTGCCACATATGGAACAGGTGCAATCATGGCGGTACCTGCTCACGATGAACGTGACTATGAATTTGCTCAAAAATTTGCGCTGTCAATTAAAGAAGTTGTTAGCGGTGGAGATGTGACGAAAGAAGCTTACACTGGTGACGGAGAGCATGTTAACTCTGATTTCTTAAATGGACTTGGTAAGCAAGAAGCGATTGAAAAGATGATTGCTTGGCTTGAAGAAAATAAAAAAGGCGAGAAAAAGGTTACGTACCGTTTGCGTGACTGGTTATTTAGCCGTCAACGTTATTGGGGAGAGCCAATTCCAATTATCCATTGGGAAGATGGGACAATGTCTGCAGTGCCTGAAGAAGAGCTTCCGCTTGTTCTTCCAAAAACGACAGAAATTAAACCATCAGGAACAGGTGAATCACCTCTTGCAATCATTGAAGATTTCGTTCATGTAGTTGACCCTGTAACAGGGAAAAAAGGTCGTCGTGAAACAAATACTATGCCACAATGGGCAGGAAGCTGCTGGTACTACTTACGTTACATCGATCCTAAAAACAGTGAAGCACTTGCAGATGATGCCAAGTTAAAGCAATGGCTACCTGTTGATATTTATATCGGTGGAGCAGAGCACGCAGTACTTCACTTGCTATATGCTCGTTTCTGGCATAAGTTTTTATATGATATTGGTGTGGTGCCGACGAAGGAACCTTTCCAAAAATTATTTAATCAAGGTATGATTCTTGGTGAAAATAATGAAAAAATGAGTAAATCTAAAGGGAATGTTGTAAACCCAGATGAAATAGTTGAATCACATGGTGCTGATACTCTTCGACTATATGAAATGTTCATGGGACCTTTAGAAGCATCAATTGCATGGTCTACAACTGGCCTTGATGGAGCAAGACGCTTCTTAGATCGTATTTGGCGTCTATTCATCGAAGACAATGGTGAATTAAGTCCTAAGGTTGTTGATGAAACAAGTGAAACACTTGAGCGTGTTTACCACCAAACAGTGAAAAAGGTAACTGAGGATCTTGAAGGCTTACGCTTTAACACAGCAATCTCACAACTAATGGTTTTCATCAATGAGGCCTATAAAGCGACTGTTCTTCCTAAAGAGTATGTCGAAGGCTTTGTGAAATTAGTATCCCCAATAGCCCCTCATCTAGCTGAGGAGTTATGGAGCAAGCTTGGTCACAGCACAACTATAACTTACGTTTCATGGCCTGCTTTTGATGAAGCAAAGCTTGTAGAAAACGAAGTTGAAATTGTCGTTCAAGTCAACGGGAAAGTCCGTGCAAAACTGCTTGTTGCAAAGGAAGTTACAAAAGATCAGCTCGAAAAAATAGCACTTGAAGATGATCGAGTAAATGAGCATGTTGAAGGGAAAACGATTCGTAAGGTAATTGCTGTCCCTGGAAAGCTTGTTAATATTGTTGCAAATTAATAAAATGATGAAAGCCAACTCGTAAGTATGTTTAATACTTACGGGTCTTTTTATGTAGTTGGGAATTATTAAAAAACGGTGGAGAACTTCTAATCAATGAGAATTAGTTCTTTTCTCAGCTGAAATCACAATGATAGAAACACAATTCATTTCTAACTACCTCATCCTAAAACTGGAACCCCACACATTTTATTTGATATAATGCAGGTATCAAATTTGAAAGGGTGTACGAAATGAAAGAAATTTCTCCTGAAGAAATTCAACAAAAGCTAGAAAACGGTGAAAAGATAGAGTTAATAGATGTTCGTGAAGATGATGAAGTAGAAGCAGGAATGATTCCACAAGCCCGACATATTCGAATGAATGATATTCCTAATCAACTAGATGCAATTGATAAAGAAAAAGAGACATTTTTTATTTGTCGTTCAGGTGGTCGCAGTGGTAATGTATGTGCATATTTACAAGAGCGAGGATATAACGTAGTTAATATGACTGGTGGTATGCTTGAATATAAAGGTGAGACTAAGCCTAAAAGTGAATTAGCTTAACCTACATAAAAAGAGTATGCCTGTCCAACAAGCATACTCTATAAAATACTTCAAGAGCAATTCTTGCATTTTTATCTAAACATGATACATAATGAGCGCAGAATAACAATAAATCTGTTCTCCTTCCTCATCGGTTGTAATTGACACACTATATTTAATATCTCTAACATGATTATCGTTAAGCCTAGCTAAAAAATCATTTATTTCTTCCTCTAAATCCTTTTCGTGCTCTTCATCAAATACAGCTACTTTTAACATGCACTCACACCCTTTAACTAAGTTAGTAAACTTTATTAAAAAGTTGCTAGAATTAGAACTAGTTTTTATAAGTATCTATTAAAAAAATACGTGTTTTAATTAAAGTTGAGAATTAAAAAAGCGCCAAGTGTAACTTAGCGCAGATGAAAGGAAGTATATTTTTTTAGTTCTTAACTCTAGAATACATTGCAGCATTTTTCCCCGCAAGTCGCCCGGTAACGAGAGCTGAAGTGATATTATAGCCACCTGTGTATCCATGTATATCTAAAATTTCACCACAGAAGTAAAGTCCATTTTTATATTTCGAAGACATCTCTCGAGGGTGTATTTCCTTTACAGAAACTCCTCCGCCTGTTACAAATGCCTTCTCAATTGATAGAGTACCATGTACGTTAAATTGAAACTGTTTGCAATCTCGTACGAATGAACGAAGCTTTTCATTTGAGAGATTATCATATGTCAGAAGCGGATCAATATCATTTTTCTCCAATAAAAATAATAAATACCTTTCAGGTAAAAGTCCCTTTAAGACATTTTTGATTGCTTTTTTGGCATCATACTTTAAATCCTTAACGATTGATTGAAATAGCTGCTCTTCATTAGTATCAGGAATTGCATCAATGCTCACAGGAATTGCATTTGTTTTAAACTTTTTCATTGCTTTTACAACATATTGACTACATCTTAAAACAGCTGGTCCAGAAATACCAAAATGAGTGAAGAGCATGTCCATTTTGTGGGTGATAATTTGTTTTCCTTTCGGGTTCAATACGCTTAAGGCAACATCTCGTAAAGAAAGCCCTTGAAGTGTTTTTTCCTGAATAAATGTCTCATTAGACGTAATAGGTACCTCTGTTGGAAATAGTTCGGTTATTGTATGACCCGCTTTTTCAGCCCATGCATAGCCATCCCCGGTGCTTCCAGTGTGGGGTACGCTTTTTCCGCCTACAGCGAGAACAACTGCATTAGTCGAAATCATTTCACCGTTTACAAGTTGTACACTTTGTACCTTTTCCTCATCATAAAAAACATTCTTTACAGGTTCATTTGTCCGAATTTCAACGTTCAAACGGTTTAATTCACTAAGAAGGGCATCGACAACTGTTTGTGCTTTATCAGTAACTGGGAACATGCGTCCGTGATCTTCTTCCTTGAGCTTAATTCCGAGTTTTTCAAAAAAAGAAATTATATCTTCATTATTAAATTCTGAGAACGCACTATATAAAAATCTTCCGTTACCTGGAATATGTTTTATAATTTCGTCAATGGGCAAGCGGTTCGTTACATTACAACGACCTCCACCTGAAATAGCAAGTTTTCTTCCTAATTTATTCCCTTTGTCTACTAGGAGAACGCGAGCACCTTGCTGGCCAGCTGCAATAGCTGCCATTAAACCTGAGGGCCCCCCACCGATTACTAACACATCATATTTCATTATGTTTTTCACAACCTTCATTTATATCTTGGTCTGCTCCTCATATTATAGCTAAAGATGTTAAAAAGCAAAAAACAATTTTGGTTTTAATACTCAATTAGGAATTAATTTTTGTCTAGCTCCAGTGTGTATCCTAACATGTAAGCTACCGTTTTTCTGAATACAAACATGTGGTATAAGCGTAGGATTGTGGTAAAATAGAAAAGTTGAATCTTCATAGAGAAGAATGGTGAGTCAGAAATATGTCGAATAATTTGTTAAGAGGTACGTTTGTTTTAACGTTAGGTACATATCTTTCGAGAATATTAGGTATGATCTATCTCATTCCTTTTGCAGCTATGGTTGGAACTGATGGAGGAGCCTTGTTCCAAACTGGTTATGCTCAATATACAATATTTTTAAGTATTGCAACGGCTGGATTTCCAGCTGCAGTTTCTAAGTTTGTTTCGAAATATAATGCAATCGGCGATTATGAAACAAGTAGGCGGATGTTTAAAGCTGGATTGGCTGTTATGCTTGCGACAGGGTTACTAGCATTCTCCCTTCTATATATGCTTGCACCGATGCTAGCTAAAAGTGCACTTGCTGGTAAGAATTATAGCAGTTTTACTGTTGAAGACGCTATATTAGTCATCAGAATGGTCAGTTTAGCGCTCATTGTTGTGCCATTAATGAGTTTAATCCGTGGCTTTTTTCAAGGACATCAATCAATGGGGCCAACAGCTGTTTCTCAAGTCATAGAACAGCTCGTCAGGATTGTTTTTTTACTAGCAGCTACTTATCTCATTATGAATGTATTTAATGGTGGATTAGTGTTAGCAGTTGGTTATGCAACATTTGCAGCATTTGTTGGGGCAATAGGTGGTTTGCTTGTTTTATTGGTCTATTGGATAAGGCGAAAGCATACGCTACAAGCTTTGCAAGAAAATAAAGTGGAAACAAAATCCATGCCTCTAGGATTAATGTTTAAAGAAGTATTTCGCTATGCAGGACCATTTGTATTTGTTGGCTTAGCGATTCCTATATATAACTATATTGATACTAACACATTTAATGGGGCAATGATTGAAGCGGGATACGATAAAGATATTGCAATTGCTATGTATGGAATTCTGTTACTTTACGTTCCAAAACTCGTGATGATTCCAGTTTCATTAGCAACTGCTTTTGGTTTAACTCTTATTCCTTCAGTCACAGAATCATTTACAAGTAATAATCGAGCACTGCTACATAAGCAAATCGATCAAACATTACAAATAATTATGTTATTAACATTGCCTGCTGTTGTAGGGATGTCAGTACTAGCTGGACCAGCGTATAACATTTTTTATTATGGTGAATATGAGGAAATCGGAAAAAACATACTAATGTGGTATGCACCGGTTGCTCTATTGTTTTCGCTCTTTACGGTCAATGCAGCGATACTTCAAGGGATAAATAAACAAAAGCTTGCAGTAATTAGTCTAGTCATTGGTATTATCGCCAAGCTAGTTTTAAACACTCCACTGATTCAATTATATCAAGGTGTTGGATCAATACTTGCTACTGCAGCGGGTTATTCAATTTCATTAATATATGGGTTTGCAATGATTAAACGTCATTCAGGTTATTCGTTTAAATTATTATTTAAACGAACAGTATTAATGACCATGCTTTGTACATTTATGGGATTAGCCGTTTCTGTCATTCAATCAATCTTAGGTATTTTTATTAATTATGAGGATGGAAGAATGCAATCAGTTATTGTAGCTGTCGTTGCAGTTATAGTCGGAGGAGTCGTTTATTTATATTTAGCCTATCGATCTCATCTCTTGGAAAAAATTTTAGGAGATCGATTAAAGCGATTTTTACCGCGAAGCCGTGCGAATGGTTAAAAACAGGTAAAAATAAGAAAAGCTCGGTGAAATTGCCGAGTTTTTTTAATGAAAGTATGAAATGCATTTTAGGTTTGGTATTTTCCGCTTTTATTATAAAAATTAAATGATCGAGTGGTGCTCTTATAAATGAGAATTGATAAATTATTAGCGAATGTAGGTTATGGAAGTCGTAAAGATGTAAAGAAGATGCTAAAAACAGGTGTTGTAAAAGCAGATGGGGAAGTAATTAAAGATCCAAAAATTCATGTGAATCCAGATGAACAGCATGTAACTGTTAACGGTGAAAAAATCGAATATAAGGAATTTGTTTATTTGATTATGAACAAGCCTGCAGGTTATTTATCAGCAACTGAGGATGAATTACAAGAAACAGTTATTGATTTATTAGAGATGGAGGATGCTGTTTGTCAGCCTTTTCCTGTTGGACGGCTTGATAAGGATACAGAGGGATTGTTGCTGTTAACGAATGATGGTCAGCTTTCACATCAATTGTTATCTCCGAAAAAACATGTACCAAAAACGTATTATGCTACGATTTTAGGTAGTGTTACAGAAGAGGATATAGAAGCGTTTAAAAAGGGTGTTGAGTTAGACGACGGCTATGTGACTAAGCCGGCAGATCTGGAAATTCTTACATCTGGAAATCAATCAACAATTCATATCACCATTACTGAAGGTAAATATCATCAAGTGAAACGAATGTTTGAGTCGGTTGGGAAGAAGGTTACCTACCTGAAAAGAATATCAATGGGACCAATAAAATTAGATGAGGATGAACTAAAGATTGGAGAATATCGTGAACTAACCGAAGATGAGATTGAATTGTTAAGACATGCACAACCCATAGAATTATAAAATAAAAAAAGAGGAACCTTTCATGATGAAGGTTCCTTTTATGTATATTCATATTAATTTTTGATTACTTTTTCTTACGAAGACATCTTAACTTTTTTCTTTGTAGTGGCCCATTTACCTCTTGTTGGGCTGTGAACCAAATCGTTATATGCTAACACATTTAAATCACGTTGTATGGTTCTTGGTGTAATACCAAATTCGTCAACAAGTTGCTGTGTGGTCACAGTTCCCCTCTCATTAATAAACATGTAGACTGATTTGATTCTGGTTAGCATACGGTTTGTTGAAGGTTTCAAAAAACCACTCCTTATCGTTTGATCGCACTGGCAATGCCTACTACAACCTTTCGATGACTGCAACTTCAGATGTCACTTCATACATATATTTAATGATGTGGTAAAACGTTACAACAATATTTTACACGATTTCGACACATAACATCCAGAGAAAAGATTAAATTTACACAATATTAACATTTTTGCCTAGCTTACAGTAACAAATAATAAGCTTTTTACTTAGTTTCTGTTTCTAGTTCCAGTTGACCAAGTCAATTAATAAAACTATATGATGTTTGTTCTGAATAGTATGACAATATTTTGAATCTTTTTCAAGTGAAATGAATCTTTTTCCTTTATTTCCCGTATTAAAGGAAAGGGGGATTCGAAATGGCTATTAAACAAGATTGGCGATTCCAATTTAAAAACATTCTATCAATTTTGGATTGGACGATCATCCTTTATCTCCTCATTCCGTCCCTTGCCTTTGTAGGGATTGCCTATCATTCATGGTGGTTTACAGTTCCAAATTGGTTAATAGGATTCCCACCTTCTCTTTATTTCCTAGGTTGTTATTTCATTTGCTGGCAAGGACGGCTAAGGACATTTATGGAGGAAGCAGACCAACTATATCTCCTCCAATTTTCTAAAAAAACAGTGTCAATGAGATATATGGGTGCACTATATTCTTCTTTTAGCATATTTATAAAATGGGTAGTAGTGTTTTTGTTCTTATTTCCAATGACTAATCATTTCAGCGAATTAGAAATAGGACAATTTTCAGCAGCTATTGTATATTTCTTCAGTTTAAATCTTTTGCTTACTACATATGAGCAGACAGTCTATCATTACCGTTTCATTAAGAAGTTTTTCTTGCATGTCTTTGTTTTCATTTTATTTGCTTTTTTGTCATATTTATTGATAAATCAATTGATTTTCATCGTTTTAATGATTGTTTCAATCATATTTATTGGTTTAGCAATTTGGCAAATAAAACTCTATCAGTCTCAATATAAAAGCTTCTATACAAATGTTGAAAAGGAACAAAGAAATAAAGTGAGGCTTATTTCTTTTATGTTTGCGATTAACCCCGATATCTATCTACCAAAGCAAAAGAAACTAAAGAAGCGTTCTTTGTTGTTATGGAGAAATTCAACGAGAATATTTATAAACCGTGCACCAGAAAACGGTGTCACAGAACTATTTATTAAAGCATTTCTACGTGAAAAGACAAATATTTTCAGCTATATCCAAATACTTTCAGTAACAATTACGCTAATTTTTGTCACTCCAATATGGTTAAAATGGTGTGTTTTTATAGCATTTTGGTTCTTCTTTAAAGAGTGGGTCATCTTACTATTTAAAGAGATAATAAAACAAAACCCATATTTATCCATTGATTACTTGCAGAGGGAATATATTTTTCAAGCACAAAAGATGTGTGAAAAACGATTTGTATATCCTGGTGTTTCTATTGTTATTCTTTTTGCTAGTTTATCAACCATACTAGCGATTTTTATCTGATGTTGAGTAGTTTATTTAGTTAAGCTTCTCATGTTGTGCTAAGCTAATTAATATAGTTTTCAGCTACATACGTGTAATCGGAGGGAATAGAGTTTGATTATTTTAAAAAGTAAACGTGAAATAGAGTTAATGCATAAAGCTGGTCAATTATTGGCCAATTGTCATAAAGAGATCGCAAAGAGAATCAAACCAGGTGTTACGACATTAGAAATAGATTCGTTTGTTGATGCTTATTTTAAAGCGCATGGAGCAACACCAGAGCAAAAAGGATATAAGGGCTATAAATATGCCACTTGTGCGTCTATAAATGATGAAATCTGCCATGGGTTTCCTAGGAATAGTCCTTTGAAAAATGGAGATATCGTAACGATAGATATGGTTGTGAATTTAAACGGTGCACTTGCTGATTCAGCATGGTCATACGCTGTTGGTGATGTGTCACCTGAAGCTGCCCGTTTATTGCAGGTTACTGAAGAATCCTTAAACAAAGCGATTGAACAATCAATCGTAGGAAATCGACTTGGCGATCTTGGTCATGCAATTCAGAGCTATGTTGAAGGCGCGGGATTTTCAGTTGTACGAGAGTTTACGGGTCATGGTATTGGCAAAACGATACATGAAGCACCTACTGTTTTACACTATGGTGAACCAAATAAAGGTCAGCGTTTAAAGGAAGGTATGGTCATTACGATTGAACCAATGGTTAATTTAGGCGCATGGGAATCTAAAATGGATAATAACGGTTGGACAGCTAGAACAATAGATGGAAAGCTTTCAGCGCAATATGAGCATACGATTGCAATTACGAAAGAGGGACCAATCATTTTAACAAAGCAATGATACTAAAATAAGAATAACTAAAAGTGAAGCACAAGCCATCTAATGACTTTTATTAGAAGGTTTGTGCTGTTTGTACGAATTCTTTGAATGAAATAATTATCGTAATAATTGATTCAATTTTGTGCTATTAAAATTCAAAAACATTAAAAGGAAGTGGAAAATTGTGTTAAGTTCTTACTTGTCCTAATTTTATCACAGGTGTATCATAAGAAATAAATTCATTACTATCGGAGGCGCTTATGGAACTAGATATATCAAAGCATTCCTTGCCAGTTTTCGAAGCACTTGCAAGCAATGTAAGAATTAACATCATTCAACTTTTAGCTGAGCGTCCAAGAAATATGAAAGAATTGGCGGAGGCATTAGGGTTAAGTAGTGCAATAATGAGTATGCATATAAAAAAATTAGAAAAAGCAGGAATCATTCGTACTGATCGAGTGCCTGGTAAAGGCGGAGTACAAAAGCTATGTGTCCTGTATGTAGAAAATATGGAAATTATCTTCCCTAAAAAACAAGAAGAACATAAAGAGTTTCACCAAACTGAAATTTCAGTTGGACATTATACTGATTTACATGCTGAACCAACTTGTGGATTAGCTACCACGGAAAAGATCATTGGAGAGTTCGATGACCTTCGATATTTTTTTGATGCTGACCGTGTAAATGCTAAAATATTGTGGTTTTATAAAGGGTATATTGAATATAAAATTCCAAATTACTTGCTAGCAAGTCAACACCCAAATGAGCTCGAAATTTCTCTTGAACTTTCATCTGAAGCACCATTTACAAATAGTAATTGGCCCTCTGATATTGATTTTTATCTAAATAATATTCATTTAGGTACATGGACAAGTCCAGGAGATTATGGTGACAATCGTGGTAAGTATACTCCTTCATGGTGGCCAAGTGTTGTGAATCAATATGGGCTATTGAAGAAGCTTAGAATTGCTAATGATGGTACATATATGGATGGGAATAGACTATCTGATATTAAATTAGAAGATGTAGGGATTAGGGAGAAACAATGGACATTTCGTATTGCCGTTCATGAAGATAGTGAGCATGTAGGTGGTGTTACATTATTCGGAAGAGGGTTTGGCAATTATAATCAAGATATTCTTTTTCATCTTTATTTTGAAAAGGAAAATCAAAATAAAGAAAAGTTAATAGAGAATATTAACTCAATAAAATAAGGAAGCTGACTATCTAAAGTCAACTTCCTAAAGTGATTTTTTTGTAAGTTTTGATGTCTCGAACGAGCGCTTGCGCTTTACTTAATGTCCGCCAATAAATGCTAGTTGAATGAAAAATAGGACGGCAAAAATGTAAACAAAAAGATGAACCTCTTTCCACTTACCTTTTGCAATCTTCATTAAAGGATAAGAAATAAATCCAAGTGCGATACCAGTAGCGATGCTAGATGTTAAGGGCATACTAATCACGACTAGAAATGCAGGAAATGCTTCATCAAGTTCTTTCCAGTTAATATCGGAAATTGCACCCATCATCAAGCTTCCAACTATAATGAGTGCTGGTGCTGTAATTGCTGAAATACCAGAAACTGCACCAATCAGTGGACTGAATAAAAGCGTGAATCCGAATAAAATCGATACGGTTAATGTTGTTAATCCAGTTCTTCCTCCTGCAGCTACTCCTGCTGAAGATTCAATATAAGCACTTGTTGGACTTGTTCCAAACATTGCTCCAACTGTTGTTGCAGCTGAGTCAGCCAATAAAGCAGTACGAGCCTTTGGTAGCTCATTACCCCTCATTAATCCAGCTTGTTGTGCAACACCAATCATTGTTCCAGTTGTATCAAAAATTGTTACCAATAAGAAAGAAAAGACAACTGTATATAAACCGTGTGAGATCACATCACCAATTGCTGAAAATGGATTTGTGATAAGAATACCTTCGGGCAGACTAGGTAAAGAAACGAATCCTTCTTTAAACTCAAGCTGTCCTGTCAAAAAGGCTATTAGTGCAGTAATAACCATCCCGATAAATAATGCACCATGAACATTCAAGCTCATTAAGACTAATGTAACCGCTAGACCTACTAATGCTAAAACAACAGATGGTGAATGTAGATCACCTAATGCAACTAGGTTGTTAGGATCAGCAGTTATAATTCCAGTTAAACGAAGTCCAATAAAGGCAATGAAAAGACCGATACCAGCTGTAATTCCACTCTTTAAATTACTTGGAATAGCTTCAATTAATTTTTTGCGGAATGGTGTTAAAGATAAAAGGACAAAAATAATACCCGCAACAAATACAGCAGAAAAAGCTGTCATGTATGTAATATTTTCATTTGCTCCAACAACTGAATAAGCAAAATATGCATTTAAACCCATACCTGGGGCAATAGCGATTGGATAGTTTGCAGACAGTGCCATCCAAAGTGTACCGATGATTGTTGCAATGATTGTTGCAGTGAACACTTGATCAAATGGCACTCCTGCGTCAGCTAATATAATCGGATTTACGACAACAATATAAACCATAGTTAAGAAGGTCGTAAGCCCTGCAATTATTTCAGTTCTTACATTTGTATTGTGTTCTGCTAATTTAAACATAGTTACCCCCGTCATTTTTACGAACGTTTTTCAAAACATGTATAATAATATTCGTTTTTAATTTATTTTGCAATAGTTTTCTCTTTTTTTGTTACCTTTTCCTTTATAGGGGATTTTCTTTAGTAATGTAAACATATTATGTGCATTAATAAGTAAATTATAAAAATGAGCCAAGTTATCTTTTAGTTTAGGAAGTTTCTTGCACTGTGGATAAGCGCACGACATCCAGCTCCAGCGCCTAGCCCCTCGAGGTTATAAGCTTGTCGGGACTGATCAAGGCGTTTGCGCTTTTGTTGTTGCTGTTTACTTTTATCCTGAGATAGTGTTTGGTATGTTATAGAAGGAATTGATGATAAATGATAGTAGGAGGTTTACATAATGAATTGGAAAGAAGAAGTTGAAAAAAGAAAAGACGAGATCATAAAAGATACACAGGCATTTCTGCAAATAAAAAGTGTTTTAGATGAGGATACCAAATCTGAGATTGCTCCATTTGGTGAAGGGATAAATAATGCATTTCTCCATTTATTGCAGTTAGGTGATGCTTCGGGTTTTACAATTAAGAACCTTGACGGCTATGCAGGACATATCGAGTTAAAGGGAAGTAGAGAAGATGTTGTTGGTGTGCTTTGTCATGTTGATGTTGTTCCAGAAGGTGACGGTTGGACGAGTGATCCCTATGGTGCGGAGATTAGAGATGGTAAGATTTTTGCTAGAGGGGCGTTGGATGACAAAGGACCGACGATCGCGGCATTTTATGCGATGAAAATTGTGAAAGAACTTGGGCTATCCTTAACAAAGAATGTACGCATGATTATCGGAACAGATGAAGAAAGTGAATGGCGCTGTGTTGATCATTATTTTAAGCATGAAAAAATGCCACTAATGGGTTTTGCGCCTGATGCTGATTTTCCGATCATCTTTGCTGAAAAGGGAATAATTGATGCTACGTTAATACAAACATCTACCTATGATAATGAGCAAGGTAATGCAGTGCTTCAAACCTTCCATTCTGGGAGAAGGTTTAATATGGTCCCTGATTTTGCTGAAGCATCTTTCATGATTAAAAGTGATCAAACATCAGTAAGCGAATTATTTACAGATTATATAACTCAAGCAAATGTAAAAGGAACTAGTAAAGTCGAAGGGGATCTTATCAAATTAACGATTGAAGGTATCTCAGCACATGCAATGGAGCCAAACAACGGGGTAAATGCTGGGATATTAATGGCTGCATTTTTGAATAAGCTTGAACTAGATAAAAAGGGTAGCCAGTATATCAAAACAATCGTTGATGTTTTTGAAACGGATACTCGTGGGGAGAAACTTCAGATTTCATATTCTGATGAGATCAGTGGTGAATTAACTGTAAATCTTGGCATTATGTCTTATACAAATGAGACCAATGGGAAGCTAGGAGTAAATGTTCGTTATCCAGTTACTGGTGATGCAGATCATATAAAGAAAGGCTTCTCAGCTCTAGCAGGTTTTGATTTACAAGCATTTGATGACTCTGAACCACACCATGTGGATGAGAATCATCTACTTATTCATACCTTACAGAAGGTGTATGAAGAACAAACAGGTGAGAAGGCAGAGCTAATTGCAATTGGTGGTGGTACTTATGCGAGGTCGTTAACTGCAGGTGTTGCATTCGGTCCACTGTTTCCTGGGAGACCAGATATTGCTCATCAAAAGGATGAATATATAATTATAGAAGACCTTTTGAAAGCAACGGCCATTTATGCACAAGCTATATATGAATTAGCGAAATAATGAATGATGAAATATGGCAGGGATGATAGTAGATTGAAACAGGATGACTTCATTTCTTGAAAATGAAGTCATCTCTTTTTTTAAGGCTCTTTTCTAAGAGATTATTGCTTTTAAAACAAAAACAAATTCAGGTTGATTGGAACGGTTTGCGAGAATCCTGCGGGAGCACCGCCCCGCGGAAAGTGAGCATCTCTCGCTGCAATCAACCACACCGCATTACTTGGTAAATTGCAACAATGTTTGTGAAAATAGACTTTTTAAAGGATAAACAGTTGCCAGTAACTCTAAAGTGATAAATAGGGTCTGTATTTTGTTAAGGAAAGAAGGAATATTATGGAATACACAGTCATACATCAGCAGGAACAAAAAGCAACCAATCTTAATTTTTCAAAGTTTTATTTCTTTGTTTTTTTTGGGATTGGTTCACTTTTTCCGCTTTTATCCCTCTATTTAAAAGATGTTGTTGGCCTATCGGGTAGCCAAATAGGAATTATTATGTCGATTAGCCCAGTTGTGATGATTGTCGTACAACCGATATGGGGAGTCTTAAGTGATGTAACACAAAAGCCAAGCTTCTTATTATCCGCGGCGATCCTTTTAACTGCGATGTTTGGGATCATTTATTCTTTTATAAATAGCTATTACTGGATTGTAGTTATGGCAATTTTGCTTGCTATCGTGCAAAGTGCGGTTATTCCGTTATCAGATAGTATTGCGGTAAATTATGTTCAAAAAACAAAAGGTCAATACGGTTCGCTTCGCCTGTGGGGAGCTGTTGGCTTTGCCGTTGCTGTTCAAATTGTTGGTTGGCTTTCAGACCTGATAAGCTTATCAGTTATTTTTTATGTTTTTTCCATTGCCTTACTTGTTTCATGTTTATTTGCTTGGCAGCTACCAAAAGAAAATCAATCTATGAAAATTAGTTTAAGAAAAGGGCTTAAAGAACTTATTAATGTGCCAAGATACTTTGTCTTTTTATTTATTTCTTTTTTAGTTTTAGGACCACTGTTAGCGAATAATATTTATTTTGGGATATTAATAGCTGAAGTAGGTGGTGGGCTTACGGGTATTGGTCTTGCGTTTTTGTTAGCAGCTGGTAGTGAAGCCCCATTTATGAAAGTCGCAAGCCTTTGGATAAACAAGCTTGGAATGATTAATATCTTAATTTTGGCGACAGTAGTAGCTGCTATTCGCTGGTTTTTATACTTTATTGAACCACCTTTATCAATCATTTATATTTCTACTATTGCCCAAGGGCTTTCATTTGGTTTGTTCATGCCAGCGGCTATACAATATGTCAGAGATTTAGCACCTAAAAAAGTTGGGGCAACTGCTATTTCGTTGTATTCAGCTATCGGTAATGGGCTAGGGAACTGGTTCTGTACTTTTGTAGGAGGGTTAATTTTAGAAGGATTTTCAGTCATGTACGTATATTTGTTTTTCGGAGCAATGACTGTATTGGGATTGTTGGTGTTACTATTGTTTAAACTTACTAATAAAAAAGCTGCTATGTAAAAAAGGAGAGGAAACATTTCCTCTCCGTCTAAATTAAAAAGCAAAGACATCACTTGATAGATAACGTTCACCAGTATCACTTATTATACAAACGACTACATCTTCAGGTGTTAAACGTTTTGCTACTTATTATGCTGCATAACATGCTGCACCAGAAGATGGCCCAACTAATATTCCTTCCTCACGAGCAAGTCTTCTTGTTATATCATATGCTTGATCATCCTCAATTTTGAGAATTTCATCATATACCTTTTGATTTAAAATTGAAGGAATAAAGCCAGGGCTTGTCCCGACAAGTTTGTGCATGCCTGGTTTTCCACCTGAAAGAACCGGAGATCCAGCTGGTTCAACAACGTGAACTCTTAAATCTTTGTAATGTGCCTTTAATGCTTCCCCTGTTCCTGTAATCGTCCCACCAGTGCCAGCAGTAGCAACAAAAGCAGATAGCGGCTTGCCAAGTTCATCCATCGCCTCGATTATTTCTTTTGCCGTAGTATGACGATGTGCATTAGGATTTGCTTCGTTATCAAACTGCATTGGCATAAAGGCGTTTGGTATTTCTTTTGTTAGCTGCTCTGCTTTTCTAATAGAGCCTGGCATCTTTTCGTCACCAGGTGTTAGAACAACCTCTGCTCCGTATGCTTTAAGTAAATTAATACGTTCTTGTGTCATTGTATCAGGCATAACAAGAATTGCTTTATAGCCGCGTGCAGCTGCATTCATTGCAATCCCGATTCCAGTATTTCCACTAGTAGGTTCAATTATGGTTGAATTAGGCTTTAATAAACCTTGCTTTTCAGCTTCAATAATCATATTGTAAGCAGCACGATCCTTTACACTTCCACTTGGATTAAAGAATTCAAGCTTTAAGTAAACCGCTGCGCTATCCTCAGGGGTTATTCGATTTAATTTTACTAATGGAGTATTTCCGATAAGGTCTGCAATGTTGTTAACGACTTTCATTATGTCACTTCCTTTTGATGTGCTTGTAAAAATTCTATCATATAAAAATTAATATTCCTATTACAATACTAGGATATAACAAAGATTGAATTTAACACAATACTTACCCTGAATAATGTTTTTTCTTTTAATGTGGGATAGAATAAATAAATAATGAATCGAACCGTCTGTACATTAAGAAATCTGGGGGCAATTTTTATGAAACATCAAACTCATTTTTTTATTGCAGTTCCAATAGAAATCGATCTTAGAAAAGCAATACATAACTGGCTAGCTAATAATAAGGGCAACCTTCCATTCCAATCTTGGGTTCATCAAGAAGATTATCATATTACTTTAGCTTTTTTGGGTCACATTGATGCAGATGATCAGTTAAAAAGATTATCGAAACTTTTGAAAGACAAAATAGTCAATCTACCACCATTCAGCCTTTCAGTAAAGGGGCTTGGTGTTTTCGGTAAAAAAGATACACCAAGAATATTTTGGGCTGGAATTGAAGACTCTTCATCCCTTATTTATTTGCAAAAACAAGTTTTTCATGCTTGTCAAGAAATTGGTTTTAATCTTGATTCAAAGCCGTTCCGTCCTCATATCACACTTGCAAGACGTTGGAAGTCAGACAAACCTTTTGTTACACCGGAACTGTTTCTCGAAGCAATTCATAATGAGCACCAAACCTTTATAGTCAAAGAGATTCATTTGTATCAGACCCATCTTGATCGATTTCCAAAGTATGAAGCAATTGATGTTTTTCATTTAAAAGGTGATAAATGATGAAATATGTTTTAACCATACTGCAAATATCATGTTTATTGACGATATATCTTATAGGAGTGCTTATTCAAAAGGTTTGTAACTTAACTGTTCCAGGAAGTATTATTGGTATGATCTTATTATTTGGAGCGCTTTATTTTCGAATTATTAAGCGAGAGTGGATAACCTTGGGAAGCTCTCTCCTTTTAAAATATTTACCAATGTTATTTATACCTGCTACAGTAGGAGTCATTGACTACCTTGATTTATTTATGGGAAGTGGACTAATTACGATTGGGATCGTATTAGTTAGCACAATCATCGTGATGGTAACCTCTGCTCGAATAAGTGATGTTTTATTAACAAGAGGTGAGGATGCTAATAAGGATAAGGGGCTACACTTATGAGTCTGTTTTTTTCAATCTTATTTATCGGGATAACAATTGTTATTTATTTACTCATGAAGCAATTTTATAACCGTTATACCTACTCATTACTCGTTCCGATCTTCACGTCCAGCCTACTAGTTGCTGGATTATTATTAGTGACAAATACGTCATATATCACCTACATGAGTGGTGCAAAATGGCTAGATGAGTTATTAGGGCCAGCTGTAGTTGCATTAGCTATTCCACTATATGATCATCGAGATATAGTAAAAAGGAATTCACTAACTATTTTCATTAGTGTTATTGTAGGAGCGATTGTTGGAATGGTAAGTGGAATCATTTTAGGAATGATAAGTCGAATTAATAAAGAACTTATTTTTTCAATAGCTCCAAAATCAGTTACTACACCAATTGCAATGGAAATAAGCGAGTTCGTTGGTGGAGCACCTGCACTTGCGGCTGTTTACGTAATGGTTGCTGGGATATCAGGTGCAATGTTTGGACCGTATTTAATGAAAGTCTGTAATATTAAGCATTCCATTTCAAAAGGAATTGGCTTTGGTACAGCATCGCACGGAATTGGAACTGCAAGGGCGTTAGAGATTGGAAATGTTGAAGGTGCACTTAGTTCAATTTCTATGACCTTAAGCGCTATTTTTACAAGCTTCCTATGTCCAATAATTTTGTCATTTTTCCTATGAAACGAAAATGTTGGTGAGAGAATTTCTACAGCAACCATAACAAACAATGAGGGAGTTGATAAACGGTTGGCACAATTAATTAAACTTTATGATTATATCTCACGCTACGAGCTCAATGCTTACCGTTATTCAAGTCAGTTTATCCGATTAAAAAAGCAACAATGGGATAAGGTTTCACGAGCATGGGAAAGTGATTCGTTTCATTCGGTAATGAAAGTAAGTGAATCTCCAACCCTGCAGCGTGAAGATGATACGGAAAAGCTGTCCATTTTAAAAATGTTTAAAAGTAGATTTTCCAAGGAAGTACCTGAACCACAGGTTATTAAACCACTTATAAATGACGCAATACTTGCTGATGAGGATTTGCAATTTCAATTTACAACGATACCAAAAACAATTGACGATCTTAAACATTTATTTTTGGATTATATTTTTCGTTTTCAAGTTCGTTGGGCAAGCTCAACTCTTCGGGAAATATCATCGGTAGAAAAATCGGTGTATAGAGATAGGGTATTGAAGTATTTTGTTCAACGTATACCTGATCACTACTTATTACTTTATAGACCAGTTTTTCAGTTGAAAAATGCTCCAGTTGAACTAGATTTAATCCTGATAGGGACAACAGAAGTCTATTGTATAACACTTGTTGAACAGTTAGATGAAACAGTTTTTACAGGTTCGAAGGAAAAATTCTGGGTTGCAAGAAAAGGTGATCACGAAAAAAAAGTGCTGAGTCCATTATTAAGTCTCAATCGTACAGGAACTGTTGTCGAAAAACTAATTTCAGCACAGGAAGTTGACATTCCCGTTAAAAAACTAATGATAAGCCGTAACGGTTATATAGATTACCCTTATGCTCCTTATGATATAACAATTTTAGATAAACGTACATATCACGAGTGGTTTCAGCGGCTAAGGAAATCATCTGCACCATTAAAGCATACCCAGTTAAAAGCAGCGCAAGTATTGCTATCTCACTGCCTAACAAATTCCTACTACCGTAAGGAATGGGACGAAGAATCCTCAAATGATTAATTGCAGTATAGGGACAAGGCCTTTGGAGTCAGTCCCTTTTTGAGATGAAATTATAGTGAATTTAGCTCTTGCACTTTTTAGTGAACACAATATATTCACGTACATAAACTAGTATAGATAATGGAGTATAAATGTATGAATGGATTATTTTTTTTCATAAACCCATCAGCAGGTCATGGTCGAAGAATGAAAGTGTGGAATAAAGTAAAAAGAGAGCTTGAAAGAAAGAAAGTTTTATATCGTTCATTCTACACAGAATATCCTTGTCATGCAGAAATTCTAGCTAGACAAGTGGCAACGATACAGAATTATCATTTAAAAACCATCGTTGGTGTAGGTGGAGATGGAACAATACATGAAATTATAAATGGCATAAGTTCTAATACAAATAGGTTTTTTAAGAGCTGGAAGTGGGAATAACTGGTTTCAATTACCAACAAATCCAGTTAAGGCAATAAGACTAATCAAACAAAGGGGCAATAAACCGGTAACACAATATGACCTTGGAGAGTTTCGATTAATTGGAAAGAAAATTGGGCAGTATTTTATAAACCATTTAGGAATAGGATTACAAGCTGAGGTTCAAAAGGAAATAGAAAATATTCCAATTAAAAAGTTATTGGCCATGCTAAAAATGGAGTTTGTAACGTTTATCATTGCCTATTTTAAGGTATTATTAGATTATCAACTTTCTTCATTAGAAGTTTGCGTTAATGGAGAGTTTACTACGTATAATAATGTATGGTTCATTATCATATCAAATGGACCTAATTATCAAGGGGAATTTAAGGTTACTACTAATGCAAACGCTACGAATGGGGAACTAAATATGACAATTGTACACAGTATCAATCGATTTCAGCTTTTTATGGTGATTTTTTTCAATATGGCTGAAAAACATTTAAGTGCAGTAATAAATACAATTGCTTGTGAATCCATATCAATTACTTCTAAAAAACCTTCAATAATCCATGCAGATGGAAAAGTTGTGGGAGAGACTCCAGTTTCAATTAGTATAAGAAAATTTCGTGTTGCCCTTATTAAATAAAATCATTTCAAATGAAATAAAAAGACTTCCAAATGGGGGTGGCTTGATTGCTAAAAATAAATCGGAAATATGAAGCTTTTTTAGATCAGATTAATGAAATCGCTATTCTAGTTCCAAAAGATTTGGAAAAAGAGGATAAGGCGTTTTATATAAAAAGTAATCACGGAAACGAACTGCTTACTATCAAGCAAAAAGTGAACATTGAGTCACATGTGAAATATATTTGTCAGTTTACAAGTGACCTACAATTCGGTCAAACCTATATGATTATTGATGAACGTGGAATTGAAACGGATTTGCAAATAGGCTCTGTCATTCGCTCGGTTGAGTTTGATCATCTATTTGCTTATGAGGGAAATGATCTTGGTGCCATTTATCATAAGGAAAAAACGGTTTTTAAAGTGTGGTCACCAACAGCTACTATGGTGAAAATAAGACTTTACCAGCAAAATAAAACTGAACTCGGTACGTATGATATGGTTAGGTGTGAGAAAGGAACTTGGTCAATTGTTTTGGAAGGTGACTTTGAGGGATACTTCTACACTTATCTTGCATGCGTAAATTTAGTGTGGCGTGAAGCGGTAGATCCATATACGACAGCAGTTTCAATAAATGGTGAATATGGTGTAATTGTTGATAAAGAAAAAATCTCTATCCCTACTGTTGAGCTCCCTATTTTTAAACAGAAGACAGATGCAATTATTTATGAAGCTCACATCCGCGATTTTTCTATACATGAGGATAGCGGTATGATCCATAAAGGTAAATACAATGCATGGTTAGAGAAGGGTACGAAAAATAAGCAAGGTGATTCAACAGGTATCTCCTATATGTCTGAGCTTGGTGTAACACATGTTGAACTTTTACCTGTAAATGATTATGAAGAGGTGGATGAAAACAACCCACTTGCTTCCTATAATTGGGGCTATAATCCGCTTCATTTTTTTGCTCCTGAAGGAAGCTATTCAATGGACCCCACAAATCCGTATAAACGAATAATTGAATTAAAGCATGTTGTACAATCACTTCACCAACAAGGCTTAAGAGTTATACTTGATGTTGTTTATAATCATGTATATTCAAAAGAGGATTCGTCTTTTGAAAAGCTAGTACCAGGTTATTATTTTAGATATGATGGAAATGGGATTCCATCAAATGGAACCGGTGTTGGAAATGATCTTGCCTCAGAACGATACATGGTGAGAAAATTCATTATTGATTGTGCTTGCTATTGGATGAATGAATATAATATTGATGGCTTTCGCTTTGACTTAATGGGGATTCTGGATGTAGATACCATGCTCGCATTACAAAGCGAAATTTATGCTTTGAAGCCAGATTCGCTTTTATTAGGTGAGGGGTGGAATTTAGATACACCTTTGCCATTTGAAAAGAAAGCGATCATTCCAAATGCAAATAAAATTCCAACAATTAGCTTCTTTAATGATCATTTTCGCGACGTTATTAAAGGAAGTACGTTTAGTGTACATGATCGTGGATTTGTATATGCTAATTTAGAAAAAAATGAACAGATGAAACAACTTATTAGTGGTTCACCATCTATGTTTAAAGAACCACATCAATCCATTAATTACGTTGAATCACACGATAATCATACAATGTTGGATCGCTTTCTATCCTTTTGTCCAACTGAGATGGAGGGGAGCAGACTGGCTAGACATCGTTTAGCAACGAGCATTGTCATTCTTTCGCAAGGTGTTCCGTTCCTTCATGCAGGTCAGGAGTTTTTCCGTACTAAAAATAGTGTTGAAAATAGCTATAACTCTCCCGATGAAATAAACTGGATAAACTGGAGTAATCGATCGATCTACAAAGAAAATGTTGAATATGTAAAAGGGTTAATTAAATTAAGAAAGCTTCATGCAGCATTTCGTTTTCCATCTTCACTTCAGATAAACAAACATCTTGTTTTTAAAGATGAACTCCCACAACTGATTACCTATCAATTACAAGAAGTGGAGCATCTGGGCCCTTGGGGAACAATCTTTGTTGTTCATAATAATCATCTCAATCAAACATTTACGCTTTCTTTAACTAAGGGAGATTGGCAAATTGTCGTGGATCCTGAAAAAATCTATTTGAATGAGCCAATTGCAATAAAAAATGAGGCAAAAATCAATAAAATAGGAACGTACGTTTTCTGTAAAAACTAGGTTTTTCAGTTTTCCTTGACTAGTCTTATCATAAGGAGATAAAATTTAATAGGATGGCTATTGTGCAATTATTTTATAATCACCAATAGCTATCCTTTTTATTTCAAAATGAAGATTATTGAAGACGAAGTAAATAATACATCTAGATTTGGTCTTTAGCTCAAGCGAACTATTCCCGAATATGATTTCTAGCAGGAAGAGTACGAAATAACATCGAGCTTGCGCTTTTCTAAATACTTTTATGAAATGTTGGGTTGAAATTGAAGGTGAACTGGTTGGAACAAGTATTAGGTAGTGAGTGGAAAATTACTCCCGCTGGAGGAGCAACAGGTGATGCTTATTTTGCAAAACGCGATGGACAGGAGCTTTTTTTAAAGCGCAATAGTTCACCGTTTTTAGCTGTGCTTTCTGCAGAAGGAATCGTTCCAAAGCTAGTTTGGACAAAGAGAATGGAGAATGGTGATGTAATCACTGCTCAACATCGGTTGATTGGTCGTGAGTTAAAACCAATCGACATGAATGGTTCAAATGTTGCTGAGCTCTTGCAAAAAATTCATCACTCTAAAGAACTATTAGATATGTTAAAACGATTAGGAAAGCAACCGCTCACTCCTAACTCCATAATTGAAGATATACAGCAAGCAGTTGCTTTTGAAAAATTAGAGCAACCAGAAATAAATCAGGCAATCGAATTACTAGTTCGTCAACTTCCAGATGTTCAATGTGACGAACAAGTTGTTTGTCATTGTGATGTTAATCATAATAATTGGCTTTTATCAGAAACCGATCAGTTATATTTAATTGATTGGGATGGGGCAATGATTGCAGACCCTGCTATTGATATTGGAATTCTTTTATATTGGTACATAGATGAAGCAGACTGGAAAGAGTGGCTTTCATCATATGGCTTGGAGCTTAATGAGCGCTTAAAAACTAGAATTTACTGGTATGTGCTACTGCAGGCATTAACATCGTTTTTATGGTACCATGCAAAAGATAATGAAAAAGAAAAGCAGAACTGGATAGATCACATTAAAATGATACGAATTAAAATGAACTCAAATTAAGAAAAGGTATCAATATCTTGAATCCATTGAGATAATTGGTCCTGATGCGACTCAATATGTTGATCGAGAGAAGCTGAATTCTTTCCAGATTGGCTGTAGAAATAGATGTCCTCGAGTACACCTTTTACATTTTGGCCTGTGCTTGAGTTAGCCATTAACGATTTAATTACTCTTTCAAGCTGTTCACACTCTGCAACTGTTCCACAGCATTCACTTTGATGCTCTGATAAGATATCTTTTAATAAACTTACCTGATCATGATATTGGATTGGCAAATTAAACACATCCTTTCATACTTGAATCTCGAACCATGAGGTTTTACTTCACGTAAAGATTGGGATAAATCATATAAATATAACTTGTCTTTAATAAAGCGGAATTATACTTAAGTAATACATAGAGTAGTCAATATATATAAAGACTGACAAGAGCAAAAGTCAGTCTTTTTGTGAGGATTAGAAAAGTTTAAAATTTTTTGACTTGATATCCATCCAGCTTTTTTTAAGCAGTTAAGAAAGTATAAAATTTTTTACTTAGTTTTTTTGGTGTCTAGCGCAAGCGCCTAGCCCCTCGGGGTCATAAGCCACTCAGGAATTGAAGACAAAGAACGTTTTCTTTTCCTGAGCGTCTTATGCCTGCCTTAGTCTGAACAAGGCGCTTGCGCTTTTCTTAATAAGTATTGCATGCATGCTTATTTCATGTTATCTTTTAGAACGAAATTAATTCAATTGAGGTGTCTTCATGCGTGTACGTCATAAACCTTGGGCAAGTGATTTTATTGCCGAGCATTCACAATATGCAATCGCAAACCCTGAACAATATAAAGGAAAATGGAACGAAGTATTTGGAAATAACAATCCAATTCATATAGAAGTGGGTACAGGTAAGGGGCAATTTCTAACAGGGATGTCTGTGCAGAATCCTGAAATTAATTATATTGGTATTGAGCTTTTTGATAGTGTCATTGTTACAGCTCTTCAAAAAGTTGTGGATTTAGAACTACCTAATATGAAGTTACTAAACGTTAATGCAAAAGATTTGACAGAGTACTTTGATGCAAATGAAATCGATCGAGTGTATTTAAACTTTTCAGATCCTTGGCCGAAACCGCGTCATAGTAAAAGACGTTTAACGTTTAAAAGCTTTTTAGCCCTATATGAGAAAATTCTTGTAAAGGGTGGAGAAATCCATTTTAAAACAGATAATCAAGGTCTATTTGAATTTTCATTAATAAGCTTTTCAGAATACGGCTTAAAGTTGAAATTTTTAAGCCTTGACCTTCATAATAGTGATTTCGAAGGAAATATTATGACAGAATACGAAGAGAAATTCTCTGAAAAAGGTCAGCGGATATATCGCGTTGAAGCTAAATATATGAATGAAATAAAATAAATGTAAAAAAAGGAAATGATGCAAATGTCATTTCCTTTTTTTTTTGTATCGTTATCTATTGTCATAACTAATTAGTCGTATGATAAGATAATAATAAGGGGGAGGGAAAGAAATGGAAACACTTTTAATAGGACAAACACTGATAACTTGGTTAAATGGTGGGGTCACATATCTTGATGGGGGGGCCATGTTTGGCGTTGTCCCAAGAACGCTTTGGTCGAAAAAGTATCCTGTTAACGAATTAAATCAAATTGAGTTACGGACAGATCCATTGCTTATTCAAAAAAATGGCGAGAATATTCTCTTAGAAACAGGTATAGGCTCTGGTAAGCTAAATGAAAAACAGTTAAGAAATTATGGTGTCAAAGAAGAATCAGCAGTTGAGCAATCATTGAGAGAGCTCGGGCTTACACCTGAAGATATTCATATTGTTTTAATGACACATATGCATTTTGATCATGCTTGTGGGTTAACAAAGTGGAAAGATAACCAGTTAATTTCTGTGTTTCCTAACGCTAAAATTGTTACTTCCTTAATTGAGTGGGAAGAAATGCAACAACCTAATATTCGTTCGCGAAATACATATTGGAAAGAAAATTGGGAAGCAATTAAGGAACAGGTCTCAACATTTGAAAGATCAATTACAATAACTGATGGTATAGAAATGCATCATACAGGAGGCCATAGTGATGGTCACAGTGTCGTGATTTTACAAGATGGTGGAGAAACGGTTGTTCATATGGCAGATTTAATGCCTACACATGCTCATAAGAATCCATTATGGGTATTAGCTTATGATGATTACCCAATGACCTCGATTAAGAATAAGCAGAAATGGCTGAAGTATGGCGAGTCACAAGACGCATGGTTTACTTTTTATCATGATGCATACTACCGAGGAATAAAATGGAATGATCAAGGTGATATTGTAAAAAAGATTGAACGAAAAAGGAATTAATTAGTGGAATATATATTAAGAAGGGGCACAAGGTAAATGGGAGCCCCTTATACATTATGCAATTTGTTCTACATGGATAATCGTACCTGTTTTAGCATCTACAAACGCTTCATATTGCTCGAGACGATCATTGACAGTACGAGAAACACCAGTTTTAAAAACTTTATAAGTTAAATGGTCATTTGAAAAGGTTTCAGGAACTGTATAAATCCACGACCCATCGATAGGACCTTTTTCCTTAAACGCTTTTTTTACAAGTTCTAATGCTTTATCGGACGAGATTGACATTTGTTTTATTTGGTCATTTAGAAGGAATGTTGATGCAATTCCAATACCTAAGCCAAGTAAAAAATATTTACCTTTCATATTCGTCACCCCTAATTCGTATATATTTAAATTACGCTCGATTTTTTAAATGCATAGATACATTTTAGTATATGGCCTACAGTTGTTGGAGCGGTCTCCTGAAGAGGAGATCAACAACCAAGTTTAACAGAGCCTAGTTTATAAAAATCATTATAGCATGTTAATTAGTTATATTAAGTGAAGTTATTTCAATACATATTACGTAACAGTAAGAAAAAGACGCAATCTGCGCTGAAATGAGGGTAAAGAATGAAAAAAGAAACCTTACAATTATTTAAAACATTAACAGAACTTCCTGGTGCATCTGGAAATGAACATCAAATAAGAGCATTTATGAAAAATGAGCTTGAGCCATTATCGGATGAAGTAGTTCAAGATAAATTAGGTAGTATTTTTGGTGTTAGACATGGAAAGCAAGATGAACCAACAATTATGGTTGCAGGGCATATGGATGAAGTTGGATTTATGGTAACTGCGATAACGGATAATGGGATGCTCCGTTTCCAGCCGCTTGGTGGTTGGTGGAGTCAAGTGCTGCTTGCACAAAGAGTAGAGATAATTACAGACAATGGGCCAATCATTGGTGTAATTGGTTCAATCCCTCCACATTTATTAAGTGAATCACAACGATCAAAGCCAATGGAAATAAGTAATATGTTAATTGATATCGGTGCAGATAGCAAAGATGATGCAAAACAAATTGGAATTAAGCCAGGTCAACAAATAGTTCCGATCTGTCCGTTTACGCCAATGGCGAATCGGAAAAAAATTCTTGCAAAGGCATGGGATAATCGCTACGGATGTGGACTTGCAATTGAATTACTAAAGGAACTTAAAGATGAAACACTTCCACACACACTTTATTCTGGAGCTACAGTTCAAGAAGAAGTAGGCCTACGAGGAGCTCAGACAGCAGCTACAATGATTAATCCTGATCTTTTCTTTGCATTAGATGCTGGGCCAGCAAATGATATGAGTGGAGATAAGAAAGTGTTCGGACAGCTTGGTAAGGGAGCTGTTTTAAGAATTTATGACCGTTCCATGGTTACACATCGTGGGATGAGAGAATTTATTCTTGATATGGCAGAAACACATGATATCCCATATCAATATTTTGTATCTCAGGGTGGCACAGATGCAGGACGTGTCCATGTTTCAAATCAAGGTGTACCATCTGCTGTAATTGGGGTATGCTCACGCTATATTCATACATCTGGATCAATCATGCATGTAGATGATTATGCAGCAGCAAAGGAACTACTTGTGCGTCTCGTTAAGTCCTGTGATGCTACAACAGTGCAAACGATTAAAAGTAATTCGTAAAAAGAGTAAGGGGAATGAACGTGATAATCGCAATTGGAACGAAGAATCCAGCAAAAGTTAATGCAGTTAAAGCTGCTTTTGCCTCAAATTTACCAGGAGAATTCACCTCAATAAATGTACCTTCCAATGTTTCAGCACAGCCTTTAACTGACAATGAGACAATGGCTGGGGCAATAAATCGAGCAAAAAACGCTCTTATAGAAGCGAATGGTCAAATTGGTGTAGGATTAGAGGGCGGTGTTGTGAAACAAGAGCATGGCTACTTTTTATGTAACTGGGGAGCGATTGTTGACGAGCATATGCAACCAATCGTAGCTGGTGGATCCAGGATTGTTATTCCTGAAGAAGTAGGTGCTCTGGTTTTTAGCGGATTGGAATTAGGTGATGTTATGGATCGCTATGTCGGAAAACATAATGTTCGCCAAAATGAAGGGGCAATTGGAATTTTTACAAATGGTTGCGTGGATAGAACGGAAATGTTTACACAGCTATCAAAACTTTTAGTTGGTCAATATTTATATAAAACCTCTAAGGCTTACTAAAGCCAAAATAAAAAGCGACTAAAGGGTCGCTTTTTATTTTTTTACTAAATATTAAAGTACATAGCTTGTTGGACATTCCAACCGTAACATTAGCTTATCTGACAGTTCTTTTAACTGATGATGAGGATGCTCAGGTAATTCGTATGTATTTTGCCTGCTAAGTAAATAATAACTTCCATAATATCCCCTTAAATCGGTATTATTTAATATAAACAAATTTTCCACTTGGTAAAATGTGACAAAAAACGACTTTCACTTGTCAATAGAAAAAAATTCGGGGTATTATTATATAAGTTCTATTTACCTAGTATATTTGGGGGATTGATATGATATGAGGCAATTAACTCTTGTGCTAAGTCTTTTACTAACTTTTTTATTATTGGGCTGTACAGTATCAGATGAAGAATTAACCAAAACCACAATAGATAATACCAAACAGGCATTCAAAGACTCGCCACAGGATACAAATGAACATACAAAGCTCTTTTCATATTATTTACCTGAAGAATTTAGTGTAAAAGAAACGAAGAAGTATAATGTATTGCTCGAAAAGGGAAATATGAGCTATTTATTATTTGTAAATGAAAACGAGGAAGCTAATAGTAAAGTTTCTTATGACACACTAGTAGAAAAATATGAAAAGCCTTTTATTTCTGAAACCTTTCAAGATAAAGAGAGATTCGGCTATCTATTTGTTAATAATCTTGAAAAAAACACTTATGAAGTTACAGTTGGTATCGGTGGAACAAAGTTAACAACTGAAGCAAAAGCCAATGATGTTTCAGATGCTGCAAAAAATATGATGGATATTGTTAAATCGGTTCAAAAAAAATGAGTGTTAAAGAGGATTAAATTAGGCATAACCTTTTTTAAGCCTCTTTTTCATTTCGAAAAGTAGTAGTAATATAGTCATTGCAAGTTGGCTAAGTGGAAACGTAACAGGGAATCATATAAACTATATATGACGAAACAGAGTTTAATTAAGATGGAGGAAATTGTTATGAAAAAACTAACTTCAGCAGAAGAATATAAACAACTTATTCAAGGTGACAATGTTATTTTTATGTTCTCAGCAGATTGGTGTCCAGATTGTCGCGTAATTGAACCTATTTTACCTGAAATCGAAAAAGAAAATAGCTCTTATACATTTTATTATGTCGATCGTGATGAATACATAGATTTATGTGCGGAATTAAGTGTATTCGGAATCCCAAGCTTTGTTGCATTCCACCAAGGTAAGGAAGTTGGAAGATTTGTAAGTAAGGATCGCAAAACACAAGAACAAATTCAAGATTTTATTAACAGCCTTACATAGCACATATAACGAATACACTTCACTTTAAGGTTAAACGAAAAACGATTATGTTCTGCAAAATAATGGACCCAATTTGGTTAAAAATCGGATTTGGACATAAAATCAAGTTAAAGAGGGTTCCATCCTCTTTCCTTCATAGAATTTATTCGAGAGGAGGAACTATGAATGAAAATGACTTCAAGAAAATTAGTAGAAATCCTAAAAGAAAAGCTTACACAACCACAATGGCAATTTGATTTTGATCGTAAGAAGGATTCTTTAAGAATTGAGGATTCCACAACAAACAAAGGTGTAACACTATCTCTTCCGGGAATAATTGCAAAGTGGGAAATATCAAAAGAAAAAGCAATAAATGAAGTTGTTTATTATGTTGAAGAGGCTTTAATCGTTATGAGCGAGAAACAAGAGCTTACAGGAAAGGAAAAATCTATTTTTCCAGTGATTCGCTCTACTTCTTTCCCTACCGAGAGTAATGATGGAATTCCGCTATGCTACAGCGAGCATACAGCAGAAACAAGAATCTATTATGCACTAGATCTTGGAAATACGTATCGTTTAATTGATGAAAAAATGATGGAAAAAGAAAATTGGACAAGTGACCAATTAAAAGAAGTATCATCATTTAATATAAGATCTTTAAAGACAAGTATAAAAGAAGACAATGTTGCAGGGAACATTTTTTATTTCTTAAACGCAAACGATGGCTATGACGCAAGCAGAATATTGAATGAAAGTCTATTGCAATCATTTGAGGAAAAGATTGAAGGTAAAATGGCTGTTGCTGTCCCACATCAAGATGTGTTAATAATAGTCGATGTTCGAAATAATACAGGTTATGATATTCTGGCACAATTAACGATGAGCTTTTTTGCAAGTGGTACAGTCCCAATTACTGCATTATCGTTTTTATATGAAAATAAAAAGCTTGAGCCAGTGTTTATTTTAGGGAAAAATAAACCACAAAAATAATCATTAGATAAAATTTACTAACAAGGTTTGAACACCCATAAATAGAAACTTCAAACCGAACAATCTAGAAGAAAAATGAAGAAATGAAAGAGGCGGCCGATATAGCTTTCATCGTGATGGAGGTTATTTTAATTATTGGTTATCCTCTTTTTTTTCTTTAATTTATTTTTAACGTGAGGGGGGTTCTTCAGTATCAATAAGTCTAGTAGTTCTACCCTTACCTATATACCTAAAACCTTCTTCCTACAGTTGGATTAAAAAAGTATTTGTTTACCACATTGATTGAAGTTTATCTACAAATCTAGACATTTATTGATACAATAGAGTATAAGATATTTTGAATGTTGAAAGAGTGATAAAGATGAATTGGTTAACAAAGTTAGTCTCCTATTTCTCTGGAGATGATGAAAAAGAATATGAAAAAGAATATGAAAAAGAATATGAAAAAAAAGCAGAATTACATGATGATCTCAATGCTCAAACCGTTTTCAACACTCCTTTTAGCGTTGAAGTTAAAAATCAAAAAAACATTACTGCTGAAGCTAAGGTCGCCTATCAATATCCAAAAGGTAACTTTAGGTTTCCGATGATACCAGATGAAAAGTTAGCAAGTCGCGATGACCGTCCCAAGCGTCCAATACGTACTAGTGATTATCAAAAACATAGCGGAGAAGTAACATTTACTCCTAAAAGTCCAGCTACTAAACCAAGAACAAATCCTAAAAGTCCAGCTACTAAACCAAGAGCAAATCCTAAAAAGACTGATGAAAAACCTAAACGGCCTTTTAGTCCGACCGCTATACCATCGCCTATTTACGGGTTTCAAACAAAAGAAGAAAGAATAATGACTCGACCGCAGTTACAAATGGAAAACCGTGGAATAAATGGTTCATTTTCTAAAAATGAAGAGAAACAATCTTCAAATACAGTCATTCAAAACTTCCAACAAGAAAAGCTAAAAAATATTGAACAAAATGATATTGCTATAAATTTTGATCGTAAGCAAAGTTCAATGGTTGAAAAAGAAGATAATCACACTGAAATGAGTTTTTCTTATGAAGAGAATGAAGTAACTCCAATAATTAGCAATGGAAACGTTGAGGAGAACCATGAAGTGAATGATCTGAGAATTGACGCTGATTTGAGTCAAATTAATACATTCTACGAAGAAGAAATACCAGTAATTGATGATCATGAGAAAGAAATTCATATAAGTGAACATGAACTAGAAGTAGCAGTAACACTAGATGAACATGAAATATCTCTAATTACTTTGGAAGAGGAATCAAATATTGAGGTTACTCGACAACCTTTAACAATTATCTCTGATGAAGAAACTGATGCAGAAAATCAATTATATTCAGAACAGGTTAATAGTCCTGAAATGAACCAACTTCTTCACCAAGCTCAAATAGACGAAGAAGAATATCAACAGGAATTACACAAAACAGTCATTGAAAATGAGCTTGAAAATCCATTTGTTCAAAAGAAGGATCCAATCCAACAAGAGGAACATCGAGAAGAAGGAAGAAACAATGTTGATCTATTCCAACAAGATGAACCTCTGGAAGAAAATAAACAGCAGATTATAAATCATCATCAAGAAAAATATTTAAAAGAAGACGAGCATCAGCCAAATATGTCTAATCAAGAAATTCTCACTAAAGACGAGAAGCAGAGGACAGAAACAAAAACAAGAAACAATAGCCATCCCTTCAATGTTATGATGCTAGGTCGAGATAAACAACGGATGAAAGCGAAAGAGGACAGTTATCAGTTTCCATCACTCGCATTTTTAAATGTTCCAGATAAGGAAGTTTTAGAAGATCATTCATGGTTGAATGATCAGAAAGAGCTTTTAGATGTAACCTTAAAAAACTTTAATGTTAGGGCTAGTGTTGTAAATGTTACTCAAGGACCTTCTGTAACAAGATTTGAGGTTCATCCTGAACCAGGTGTGAAGGTAAATAAAATTACAAACTTAAGTGATGACATTAAATTGAGCTTATCAGCCAAGGATATTAGGATTGAGGCACCGATACCTGGGAAAAATACGATTGGTATTGAAGTACCTAATAAGGTAAGTAAAATGGTTTATTTACGTGAAATAATCCGAAGTCCAGAATTTAGAACGAATCCATCGCCGATGAATGCAGTGTTAGGTTTGGACATCTCTGGTCAGCCTGCTGTTACAGATTTAAAGAAAATGCCTCACGGACTTATTGCAGGGGCAACTGGTTCAGGTAAAAGTGTTTGTATTAATACAATTCTTGTTAGCTTGTTATACAAAGCGTCACCACATGAAGTGAAATTAATGCTCATTGATCCGAAAATGGTTGAATTGGCACCTTATAATGAAATTCCACACTTAGTAAGTCCTGTTATTACCGATGTAAAGGCAGCAACTGCAGCTTTAAAATGGGCTGTGGAGGAAATGGAACGTCGATATGAGCTATTTGCTCATTCTGGTACAAGAGAGATTACGAGATATAATCAACTTGTAAAAGAGCATAAACAAGGTGAACATCTACCATATCTAGTTATCGTCATAGATGAGTTAGCAGATTTAATGATGGTTGCACCAAATGATGTCGAAGAAGCCATTTGTCGGATTGCGCAAAAGGCTCGTGCGTGTGGAATTCATTTAATTGTGGCGACTCAGCGTCCATCTGTTGATGTTATTACAGGCTTAATTAAAGCGAATATCCCAACTAGAATTGCTTTTTCTGTTTCATCCCAAGTGGATTCAAGAACAATTATTGATGTTAATGGTGCAGAAAAGCTTCTTGGTAAAGGTGATATGTTGTTTTTAGAAAACGGCTCATCGAAAGCAGTAAGGCTGCAAGGTACGTTCGTATCAGATGAGGAAATTGAACGAGTAGTTAAACATGTAAGGCTACAATCAAAGCCAGATTATTTATTTCATCAAGATGAATTGGTGAAAAAAGCAACCATACAATCTGAAGAAGATGAGCTATTCCTTGAAGCATGCGAATTTGTTGTGAATCAAGGTGGAGCATCAACATCACTCCTTCAAAGACGTTTTAGAATTGGCTATAATCGAGCAGCCAGACTGATTGATATGATGGAGGAGCAAGGAATTATTTCAGAAAATCGTGGAAGTAAACCTCGAGATATTCTCATTTCTGAAGAGGAATTAGATTCGATTCAAGGTGAGTAGTGCATAGTAAAAGAAAATGGTATGATACTTTAAATAGAGAGGGATAAGGGAGTTTAGGTCGATGAAGGTATTTGTAATAAAGCTACAAGGGGAAATAAGCATTAGAAACTTTTCAACTGTTATCAGGTTAAAAAAGCGTGGAATTGTCAGAGAGACTCATTCAATTCCACGTTTAGAAAAAGTTGAATAATTATGGATAATATTATTCATTTTCAAACTCTTCGTAAGGAAAAAGAAGACCGACTTTCTACCTACGTTTTTCAACATGCTACAATGATTAAGAGCTATGTAGACCGCCAAGTAAACATTAGGGAAAAAGTGAAGGCTAAGTATATATTTAGTGAAAAAGTAGGTTGTGAGCGATCATCCGTTTTTACTAAAATAGAAGAGCAGCATTTTCTTGACTGGTTTACTTTTGATTATTTGACGATAAAAGGAACAACCAATTACCAATCATTTGTGGATTACTCGAGTAATAATAGGCACTCGTTAGATGCAGTGGTACATGCATTTTTTATGGCTAGTGTACTTGAGCCATTTAAAGTAATAAAATCAAATGATAGTCATATACATGCAGAGAAATTACTTACAGGTGAACGATGTATAATTAAGACGTTGTCAAAATCTAAAATGGTTAATGGAGAAGACATTATCTTTTTACGTTCAGTTCCGGTATTTGCTCACCTTTTGTGTATTAGCGAAATTTTTGTTCAAAATGATCAAAAAACAATAGCTAACTTAATAGGTCATTTTGAAAAAAGTACAGAAAGTTGGCGTACATTTTTAAAGAAATTTTCCATAAAATATAGTTGGAATAGAGATGCATCAGTTGAAAAGTGACATTCTAACTCCAATCTAAGGTTTCCACTATTTTCATGGTCATTATTTCATGCAAGTGATATAATATACAACCGTAAGCTTATTACATATGTTAAAGAAAAATTAGGAAGTATAAGTTTAGGACTGATTTTCGCATTTACCCTTTAGAGTAGTAACCTGCAAAATTCTCGTTGGTATATTTTTTTGTAAACACAACCACCAAATTAAATAGGTTGTTGGAGCTACCTTTATTTATAGCGGATATCATGTTTGCCTGGTTTAACTAGGCAACTGTGCTTTTCTTTCACTTACTAAAATTAAATCTTGTGGATGATAGTATAAGAAAAACGAAGGCTTTGCCACTTGGTGAAAAAGCCAAGTTTTTCGAATTGGATTCATATAGATGGGTTGCAAATCTAGATGAGCGTCATATACTGTCAATCAGATAGACGTTTGTTGGAGGTTCTAATTATGACTGTTTATCATTTTGTTGGAATTAAAGGGACTGGAATGAGTGCCCTTGCACAGATTTTACATGATATGAATTACGAAGTTCAGGGCTCTGATATTGATAAGAAAGTTTTTACGCAAAAAGCCCTAGAAGCACGTAACATTAAAGTATTACCTTTTGCAAAAGAAAATATTAAAGAAGGTTTAACGATTATCGCAGGAAATGCGTTTCCGGATACACACCCAGAGATTGAAGAAGCCTTCAATCTTGGCTTACCAGTTATTCGCTATCATCGTTTTCTTGGTGAATTCATGCAAATGTATACAAGTGTAGCAATAACCGGTGTTCATGGAAAAACATCCACAACTGGATTATTATCACATGTAATTCAAGGGGCTGAACCAACATCTTATTTAATTGGTGACGGAACAGGCAATGGTATTCCAAATAGCAAGTATTTCGTTTTTGAAGCCTGTGAATACCGTAGACATTTCTTATCATACAAACCAGATTATGCGATCATGACAAACATCGATTTTGATCACCCTGATTATTTTACTAACATTGAGGATGTGTTTAGTGCATTTCAGGAAATGGCGGTTCTAGTGAAAAAAGGGATTATTGCTTGTGGTGATGATGAGCAGCTACAACAAATTCAAGCAAAGGTTCCTGTAGTTTACTATGGCTTTGGTGAAGAGAATGATTTCCAAGCAAGGAATGTTGTGAAATCAACAGACGGCACTGAATTTGATGTTTTTGTTCGGAACACCTTTTATGCGTCTTTTAAAATCACTACTTATGGCGATCACAGTATTTTAAATGCACTTTCGGTCATCGCATTATGTCATTATGAAGAAATTGACGTTGAGATTATTCAACAAAGGCTGTTAACATTTGAGGGAGTGAAACGACGCTTTAATGAAAAAAGAGTCGGAGATCAAATTTTAATTGATGATTACGCACATCATCCTACTGAAATCAATGCAACCATTGATGCAGCTAGACAAAAATATCCTGATAGAGACATTGTCGCAGTATTTCAACCACATACATTTACAAGAACTCAATCCTTTTTAGAAGAGTTTGCAGAGAGTTTACAAAAGGCAGATTATATTTATTTATGTGATATTTTTGGATCTGCAAGGGAGAATGTTGGTAAGTTATCAATTGATAATTTACTTGAAAAAATTGAAAATTCCCAATTAATTAATGAAGAGGATACCTCTGTTCTAAAAGCTCACGACAATGCTGTCCTCGTATTCATGGGTGCAGGAGATATTCAAAAATACCAAGAAGCCTATGAAAAGGTTCTAGCCTAACTCTTTCTAAAGAGATAAAAAAAGCTGACAATAAATAAGAAAATTACGTTAAGTAATGATTCTTATCTAAGTCAGCTTTTTTTACGTTCTTAATTCGTAGCCTTTGCCTCTTATTGTTTCAATTGTTATTGTAGAGGGTATTTTCTTTCGCAATCTATAAATGAGTGCATTCACTTCTTCTGAACTAACCATAGAATCAATGCTTTTTGATGTATATCTTTCAGACCATACATAATGTGTTAGTTCATCCTTAGGAACAAATCGTTTCTTTTGAAGAAGTATTTCCATAAATTTATATTCTTTTTCTGTCAAAGCATAACAGTTGTTTTTCAAGATTAAATTTTGTTTTAATGGGTCAAGCCGAGGGTTTTTGGACTTATTCTCCAGTTCTTCTAGATTAATGGGTATTAACTCACAAGTCTCTTCAAAGTCCCTAAGTGAAAATGACATGATAACTAGATCTTTTGCGAATGATATTTTGTCATTTGTAGCTAGTTTTACAGGTGTATTCGGTTCAAGTATTTTCCCATTAACAGATGTACCATGTTTACTGTGTAAATCTTTAATGTAAAAGGCATTTGCTGCAAAAGAAATGCTAAAATGTTTTCTTGAAACAAATACGTTATTAAACGTTATGTCTGGCTTCCAATGTGTAGATTCTCTACCAAAAACCATATTTACTTTATCTAATGAGATAATATCCCCCGATTCATAATGTGGTGCCTTTTCAATTACAAGAAACGAAGAAGTATCCATTCTATTAACTCCTAACTATCTATCATTGTCAGAATCTTATCATCAAAATATTATCCCATAACCATTGAGTGTGAGCAAACAAATTATTAGTATTATAGTTATGTATTATTTTTCCTCTGTTTAATAAATAAGATTAATAAAAGCAAATATGCAAATGGCATTTACCAATATTAAAATAGCTTTAGTTGAAGGGTGTTTGTATGATAAATAATGAGATAGTTTTAAAAGTAAGTAATCTAAGTAAAAGAATAGGGAAGTCATCAATTATTAAAGACGTGAGTTTTGAACTTAATAAGGGTGAAATCCTTGGTCTCCTTGGTCCAAATGGTTCAGGTAAAACAACGATTTTAAAAATGTTAGTTGGACTCATAAAACCGACAATTGGGAGTATTGTTATCGAAAAAGTTAATATAAGAAAAGATTTTGAAAAGGCAATTACCCATGTTGGCGCGATTATTGAAAATCCAGTAATGTATGATTTTTTATCTGGATATGATAATCTCGTTCATTTTTTCCGTATGACAAATCAGTTTTCTAATGGAAGAATTGACGAGGTTATTGAGTTATTAAGAATGGATGATTACATAGATGATAAAGTATATACCTATTCATTAGGAATGAGGCAAAGACTCGGATTAGCTATAGCGATTCTGCATCAACCATCTATACTTCTTTTAGATGAACCTACAAACGGGTTAGATCCAGAAGGTATTAAAAGCCTTAGAGAAACATTGAGAAAGCTTGCAAACGAAAATGGTGTTTCGATCATTATCTCTAGTCATATTTTAGGTGAAATGGAATTGATTTGTGATAGTGTGTTGGTCATGGATGAAGGTAAATGTATTGAACGAGGCTTACTAAGTGAATTACAAAATGGAACAAGCACGAAACATTTATATTCCTTTAAGGTATTAAATGCAGAAAACATAAAACCTATTTTACAAACTAAGTATGAAAATGACAGAATTCATTTCCAATCTAATGGTTTTTCAATAGAATTAGAGGTAGAAGAAGTAGCGAAAATAAATAAGCTACTTGTGACTGCTGGAATCAATGTAATAGGTATTGAAAGAATTGGTAGTCCATTAGAAGAGCTGTATTTACAAAAATTGCGAGGTGAAGAAACATGATGTCTTATCTTCACTTAATCAAGAATGAACACATGAAACTATTTAAACGGCCAAGAATATGGATTCTAATTGGCTTAATGGTATTTATGAATATTATCGTAAGTATATTTTTTAAGTTTTTATTTAAAGGGACAGAATTTACGTTTTGGGACTATATTCAAGTAAGCTCTTACCTATTAATTGTAATTCAATTAATGTGTATTATTGTTGCTGGTGATATAGTATCAAGTGAATTTGAAAAAGGCACCATTAAGTTTTTATTTACTCGACCTGTAAAAAGGGTGAAAATATTAATTTCTAAATATATAACTGTTTTGTATATAATAATTTTACTAGTATCTCTCCAATTATTTATGTCAGGTATTCTCGGTATTGTTTTTTATTCGGAAACGTTATTAACTCTTGATCATAAGGTGCTTATTGGATTAGCAAGTTATCTTTTTAACTTAATTGAAATAGTGGTCATGAGTACAATAGCCTTTAGCTTTTCAACAATTACGAGAAGTAGTGTATTTTCAATTGCAGTCCCTGTTTTTTTATTGTTTACATCAAGTGCAATTATCACGCTATTAGATCATTATCATTATCAAGCAGGTAAGTACTTGCTATTTGCTAACACAAATATAATGCCCTACTTTTTCGGTCAACCATTATTTGAAGGAATGACATTGACTTTTTCGATTATTAATATCATTTTACATTTTGTCGTATTGTTTGTTTTTTCTATCCTTTCGTTTACAAAGAGAGATGTCCATGTTTGATCAACGTAATGAAACACTTATAAAAATTGGGCTGACAATGCGTCAGCCCAATTTTTATTTTAAATTTTCACTATTTAATGCTTCTAATTCAGGTAACACAAAGCGACCATCTTTACGAATGAGGACATCATCGAAGTAAATCTCACCACCACCATATTCAGGGCGTTGAATCATAACCATATCCCAATGGATGTTGGATTTGTTGCCATTGTAGGCGTCATCATAGGCCTGACCTGGTGTGAAGTGAAAGCTGCCATCAATTTTTTCATCGAAGAGGATGTCTTGCATTGGGTGTAAGATATAAGGATTCACGCCAATTGCAAATTCACCAACAAATCTTGCACCTTCATCAGTATCAAATATTTTGTTAATTCTCTCAGTATCATTTGCAGAGGCCTCAATAATTTTTCCAGCTTTAAATGTTAATTGGACATTTTCAAATGTAAAACCGTTATATGGCGAAGGTGTATTATATGTAATTTGACCATTTATAGAATCACGAACAGGTGCTGTATAAACCTCACCATCAGGAATATTCATTTGACCAGAGCATTTGATGGCTGGAATATCTTTGATTGAGAAGGTTAAATCTGTACCCTTGCCTGTTAAGCGAACCTTATCTGTTTTATTCATTAACTCAACTAATGGATCCATTGCTTTGTCCATCTTGCTATAATCCAGATTACATACATCAAAATAAAAATCCTCAAACTGTTCCGTACTCATTTTCGCGAGCTGAGCCATTGATGAAGTTGGATATCGTAGTACAACCCATCTCGTTTTAGGTACACGAATTTCCCGATGAACTTTTTGACCAACAGTTTGACCATGAAGCTTCATTTTTTCATCTGGTACATCTGCAAGCTCATTAATGTTATTGCCGGATCGTAATCCTATATAGGCATCCATTTTTTTCATCACTTCTGCTTCAAAATCAGCGATCATATGATATTGTTCTTCACTGCCACCAAACATTAAGGCGCGATCAACTTGATGATCCTTTAGTGAAACAAAGGGAAAACCTCCTGCTTCATATGCTTCCTTTACAAGAGCAATGACAAGCTCTTTTTGTATCCCAAAGTTTTCTATTAAAACCTTTTCACCCTTTTGTAAACGTATCGAGTAGTTTATAAGATTATTCGCTAAAGTTTCAATTCTTGGATCCTTCAAAATAAATCCTCCCTATTAAAATGATGTTGTCATATCATACCTTATTGTACCCGAACATAAAAAAGAATCGTCATAATATGTATTCCTCAAAAATAAACAAAAATTTGATTTCAGCAAAAACTGACAAAGGGATTGTCTAATTGAATAGAGAATTTAGTAATTATGTAAATTTTATGTTTATAATAGGTTATGATGGGTAATTGAACAGTAAAGACATAGGAGGTGTAAGACATGATTATTATTTTATATTTAAGTATCGCACTCATAGCGATAGCATTTACCATCTTAGTTGTGTACGTGTCGAAAACTCTAAAGGCTTTGCAAGGAACATTAACAAATGTTGCAAGCACCTTAGCTGGTCTAGAGAAGCAAATGGAAGGAATTACGACTGAAACAACATTTTTACTACATAAAACAAATGCACTTGCAGAAGATATTCAACATAAGTCAGAAAAATTAAATACTGTTGTGGAGTCAGTAAAGGATGTTGGCACAACAATTCAACAGTTAAATCAATCAGTAAGAAAAGTAACAACTTCTGTTTCAACAAACCTTGAACAAAATCAGGATAAAGTGAACCAAGTTGTTCAATGGAGTAATGCTGCCATGGAAATATGGGCAAAATGGAAGCAGAAGAGTGAAAAAAAGACAACCATTTAATAAAGTATCTAGATTTACACTTTTAAGGAGGTAAAAATCATGGGTAAAAATAATAAGGATTTTATTGTTGGTTCAATTATTGGAGGGCTAGTAGGTGCAGCAACAGCTTTATTTTTAGCACCAAAATCTGGAAAAGAAATTCGAGACAATCTTGGACAACAAGCGAATGTAATGAAGGATCGAACAGGAAAGTTTACGAATGGTGCTCTAGAAAAGGGTTCAGGCATAGCAAGTGTAGCGAAAGAGAAAACAGCATCACTTTCACAGGTTCTTACTGAGCAATCGTCACAAATCATGAACAAGGTTCGTGATATAAAGAGTACTTCTAATGGACAAGGAGATTTCGTTGAAAAAGAAGTAGCAGATGCATTGGAGCAAATTTCTGATGAAACATCGACTTCTAATACTAACGAAAAAACTGAAGATCAGGCGATTTCAGAATCAATAACAGAAGCAGTTGAAGCGTTTGAGGAAGATGACAAAAAGGAACAACCAAAAGCTGATTTAAAAGATGAAGTAAAATCAAATTAAATAATAGCAGGACAGTTTAGTGGCTGTGGGAAAGGTGAAAAAAGTGAGCAAACAATTAATTGATACTGTAGAACAATTTGAGGATTTATTTAATAAGCATGAAGAATTTCTATTTGTAAAAAATAGTCTGACATGTCCCATTAGTCAAGCAGCATTTGAAGAATATCAGGAGTTTGTAGAAAAACATCAAGACTATCCAAGTTACCATTTACATGTTCAGGATTCAAGATCATTATCAAATTATATTGCTGAAACATTTGCAATTAAACATGAATCACCACAAGCACTTTTGTTTAAAGGGAAAGATGTCGTATGGAATGCATCACATTGGAAAATCACATATGATGCATTAAAAAAAGAAGTATTAGGTTAAAGAAAAGGTGAATAACCTCTGATAATCATGAGGTTATTCACCTTTTTTAGTTATTTATGTTTTTAAAACTTTGGCTCTTGTTTAAACTTGGTTGTTGATTTTCACTGTATGAGTTTGCTTTATCACTTAAAAGCGTTTAAATGTTAAAGTTTTTGGTGACAATCCCTATTTTATCGTTTATAATTACAATTAATTAAAGAAAATGTATCACACATTCTTTGAATGATAAAGTAAGCATTATATTTTATTAATGTAGAATCCTGATTTTGCATGTTAGTCTTATATTATTTAAAAACTAACTTCAAATTCATTCAATCATATTGTGGTTTCAGTGATTTTTGACTATTTTTTTTAAGAAGGGATGAGAGAGATGAGTAATGCAGAATTAGAAGCATTAAGAGAGAGAGCAGATGAGATTAACTTACAAATTTTAAAGCTGATTAACGAGCGAGGAAGAGTTGTGCAAGAGATTGGAAAAGCAAAGGAAGCACAAGGTGTAAATCGTTATGATCCTGTACGTGAGCGCAAAATGTTAAACAGCATTAAAGAATATAATGACGGCCCTTTTTTAGATTCAACTTTGCAACATATTTTCAAAGAAATATTTAAAGCAGGTCTTGAATTGCAAGAAGACGACCATAGCAAAGCATTGCTAGTATCGCGTAAGAAAAAGCCAGAAGATACAATTGTTGAAGTTAATGGCGTAAGAATTGGTGATGGAAGCCAATCGTTTATCATTGGGCCATGTGCGGTTGAAAGCTATGAGCAAACTGCTGCTGTTGCTGAACAGGCTGTGAAACAGGGAGTTAAAATTCTTCGTGGTGGTGCTTTTAAACCTCGTACAAGTCCATATGATTTCCAAGGTCTTGGTCTTGAAGGTCTGAAAATTTTGAGAAAAGTTGGAGATGAGTACGGTTTAGCAATCATTAGTGAAATCGTCAATCCAGCTGATATCGAAACTGCATTGGAATATGTTGATATCATTCAAATTGGTGCACGTAACATGCAAAACTTTGAATTATTAAAGGCTGCAGGAGCAGTTCGCAAGCCAGTTCTTTTAAAACGTGGCTTAGCAGCTACAATTGATGAATTTATTAATGCTGCAGAATACATTATTTCACAAGGTAATGACCAAATTATTCTTTGTGAGCGCGGTATTCGCACTTATGAGCGTGCGACTAGAAATACACTAGATATTTCTGCTGTTCCAATTTTAAAACAAGAAACACACTTACCTGTATTTGTTGATGTAACACATTCAACAGGTAGAAGAGACCTATTAGTTCCAACAGCTAAAGCTGCTTTAGCAATTGGTGCTGATGGTGTAATGGCTGAGGTACATCCAGATCCAGCTGTTGCTTTATCAGATTCAGCTCAACAAATGGACTTCGATCAATTTGATCAGTTCATCAAAGAATTAAAACCTTTAGTTAAAGTGAACGCTTAAAAGCAATTCTTATTAAATAAGTAGAGGTTGGCTCACCATTATCTCCTAATGAATATTTAGAGTTTTTTTGCAAAAACGTCTAAATAAATTTGGGAGAATCTTGGAAAATGAGTCAACCTTTTTATTTGTTTCTTTTTTTTTTAATAAATGTTATATTTTAAGGTAAAAATGATAGTATAGCTTTTTTAAGTTATGGTTTTATTCATAGCTGTTCTTTCTTTATAGGTTATTTTTTCGCTTATTTCCTTAGTTGAAATCTCTTGAGTAACAGCCGAAAGTAGTGCTATAAAATTCAAAAATAGAATGTTATAGGTCTAAAGCTACGAGTTTTTGGAAAAGAAGGTTATAAAAAGATCATGTGAAAAAACGAACAATATGTGACAAACGCCTAAAAAACCTTTGAAATAGATTGCAGTCGATTTCAGAGTATCGTATGATTGTTAACATAGAACGTGCTTAAATATGGCTATTTGACAAGGAAAAACAATTTTCTACATACGGATATAGCGAAATTTAAAGTTGGAATTTTAAATATACGTTTTTGATAGTATTTGAAGGAGTGTTCAAGATGACAAGTGTAACAATATATGATGTTGCTCGTGAGGCAAATGTTTCAATGGCAACCGTTTCTCGAGTAGTAAATGGTAATCCAAATGTAAAACCTACAACAAGGAAAAAAGTTTTAGATGCAATTGAACGATTAGGCTATCGTCCTAATGCAGTTGCAAGGGGACTTGCAAGTAAAAAAACAACAACAGTTGGGGTAATTATCCCTGATATTTCAAGTATCTTTTATTCTGAGCTTGCACGTGGAATCGAGGATATCGCTACAATGTACAAATACAACATCATTTTAAGTAATTCTGATCAAAATAAGGATAAAGAATTACATCTTCTCAATACAATGTTAGGAAAGCAAGTTGACGGAATTGTTTTCATGAGTGGAAATGTTACAGAAGAGCTTGTAGAGCAATTTAAGCGTTCCCCAGTTCCAATTGTATTAGCAGCATCTGTCGATTTATCAGAATCAACACCTTCTGTAAATATCAATTATGAACAAGCAACTTATGATGTTATTTCAATGCTGATTGAAAAAGGTCACAAAAGAATCGCATATGTTGAGGGACCAACTGAAGAGCCAATAAATCGCTTGAAAAAATCTGTAGGTTACAGACGTGCATTAGAGGATGCTGGTATTCCTTTTGAAGAAGAGCTAGTTGTAGAGGGAGATTATACGTACGATTCAGGAGTAGAAGCTTTTGAGAAAATCGATGAGCTCTCTGATAAACCAACAGCGATTTTTGTAGGAACGGACGAAATGGCATTAGGTGTTATCCACGGTGCACAAGATCGTAATTATTCAATACCAACTGACTTTGAAATCGTTGGATTTGATAATACAAGACTTGCGACGATGGTACGCCCTCAGCTAACAACAGTTGTACAACCAACATATGATATTGGTGCTGTTGCAATGCGCTTATTAACAAAACTTATGAATAAAGAAGAAGTTGATAATAATATTGTTGAACTCCCACATCGAATAGAGTTCAGACAATCCACAAAGCAATAATTTTAATACGAAAACAAGCTAACCAGCTAGGTTCAGCTTGTTTTTCTTTTTTATCTTATTATTTTAACGATAAATGTTATTATTTAGTTAAGAGTTGAATTTGAGATAGAGAAGGTGATACGTAATGCCTGATTGGTCTTACCATCCAATATTTCGGGATGTTTTGCTAAAACTTCCAGGACATATCAGTCGGGAATTGATCCATAAAAGTATGAGTAGTATTGCTTCGATTCCTGGAGGAAACCAGATCATACGTTTTTTAGGACATATGGAAACATCTCCTGTAATTAGAGTAAATACAAGTGAATTAACATTTTCTTCTCCAATAGGATTAAGTGGGAAAGTTGATCCACATTTAACAGGAACAAAGGCGTTTGCAAATTTAGGATTTAGTTTCATAGAGATTGGACCAGTTACCATGAAGCCTAATCAGTCAATGGGAAATCCTATTTATGATAGTGAAAAAGACCAGGTTATCTTTCCATCAGATGAAGTTACTGTAGGATTGACTCAAACACTCAGAAAGGTAAAAAAATACTCACATTTACCATTGCATAAAATCATTCGAATAAAGGGGACCGAGAAGGAACTTTTTGAATTGGCTACATCTTTAAATCCTTATGGAGATATTTTTGTTTTAGAATATCCGACAAGCATAAGTTCTGAGCTTGTATCATTAATAAAAAAACATTTATATGATAAACCTGTTTTCTTAGCTATAACAACTAACCAAATCACTAATTCATTTTCTGAATTTGTTGATTTGGTTAATGAAAATGAATTTGATGGACTACTATTAGATGGAGATAGATCTAAAGAATCTTTTCGAGATCTTTCATCCTTGCTAAAAAAGGTAAGGATGGAAATCAATGAAAAGACACCGATTATTACATCTGGCGGTATTAGAGAACCGAAGGATGCAATAACACTTTTAGAAAATGGTGCAACTCTACTTTTATTATCCTCAGGTTATATTACTTCAGGACCAGGCTTACCAAAACGAATTAATGAATTATTGTATTTTCGAGAAAGAGATAGTGAGTTAACTGTTTCATCAGGATGGATTATATATTGGTTATTTGGGCTATGTATATTAATCGGAGGGATATTAGCTTTGCTCTTTAGTATGACAAGAGTTATTTTGCCATATGATGAAGCGTTTCTAAGGATCACAAGAGCAGAATTGCTAGATTTTAATAAGAATGTTTTATTCTTTATGGCCCATGACCGGATGACTCTTTCAGGTACAATGATATCAGGTGGAATCTTATATATGCAATTAGCTAAACACGGTATAAAATACGGGGTTCATTGGTGTAGAAAGGCCGTAAACATTGCTGGGGTTTTGGGTTTTTTAGGCATATTAATGTTTATTGGTTATGGTTATTTTGATTGGCTTCACGGACTTTTTTGGCTTGTTCTACTACCTCTATTCATAGCGGGCTTTATAAAGACGAAGAATGTAGTTGATACGCCAATATCTTACAATGATTCAAATCACATAGCATGGAAGCTTAGTTTATATGGGCAACTAGCTTTTATTATTTTAGGGTTTTCATTTGTAATTGGAGGTATTATTATATCCTACATAGGAACTACGTCTGTATTTGTAAACACTGATATTGGGTATTTATGTATGCCACCTGAAATGATCGAACAATTCAATCATAAATTAATATCTGTTATTGCGCATGATCGTGCTGGATTTGGTAGTGCCCTTTTAAGTGTAGGGCTCCTCGTATTAATGATATCATTATGGGGATTTCATGAAGGCGAAAAATGGGTATGGTGGAGTATGTTTGTTGGAGGTTTACCTGCATTTTTAGCTGGAATTATCACACATTTTGTTATTGGTTATACAACCTTTATTCATTTATTGCCTGCATATATAGCATGTGTATTATATGTATTGGGATTACTCCTATCATTTCCATTTTTAATGAGAAGAAATTATTAAATGATTTCTTAAAATAGCAATCTATTTTTAATTAATAGGTTGCTATTTTAAGATTACTAGCATTTATTTTTCTAATGATTTTGTCGAATTAGATGAAGTGCTTTTGAGACAGTTAAAGCATTTTTTTCTTCTATTTCTGGCTTTCGAGGGATTGGCTTATATAAGTCATTAGAGTCATACCAAAGCTCAGGAAGCTTAACAGGTGCTTGTTTTTCCCACTTTTCAATCCACGATTTTGGAAGCGTGCTCGGCACTTTTATGTTATTCATTTCAAGCCAAATTAAACTCCATGCTCTTGGAACAACTCTCCAAATATCGTAGCCACCGCCACCAACTGCAATCCAACGTCCATTACAATATTTATGAGCAATTTCATGGGCTAGCTTTGGAATTTCATGATAAATAGCCATTGAAGCGGATAAATGTGTTAATGGATCATAATAATGAGCATCTGTACCATTTTGTGTTAAGATCACATCTGGCTTGAAAAATTCTGCAACCTCCTCAATGGATGTTCGGTAAGCATGTAGCCATGAATCGTCTTCCGTAAAAGCATCTAATGGGATATTAAAGGAAAAGCCATATCCCTTACCAGATCCACGTTCCGTAACATTCCCAGTGCCAGGAAATAAATAACGTCCTGTTTCATGGATAGAAAGTGTGCATACATTTGGATCATCATAAAATGTCCATTGAACTCCATCACCATGATGGGCATCTGTATCAATATAAAGTACTCTTGCTCTATACTTTTCTTGCAAATATTTAATCGCAACAGAGCTATCATTGTAAATGCAAAAACCGGATGCTTTTCCGCGAAAGCCGTGATGTAAACCTCCTCCAAAGTTAGCTGCATGTATTGCTTTTCCTTCCATCACATAATCGACAGCTGTTAATGTACCTCCAACTAAAAGAGCGCTTGCCTTATGCATGTCTGGAAAGATTGGTGTGTCCTCTGTCCCAATTCCATAGTTGAGTGCATCTTCACTATCTAATTGTCCATGTCCAGCTAATTTAACTGCATTTATATATTTTTTATCATGGACTAGGGCTAATTCATCCTCTGTAGCTAATCTAGGTGTAACGATATTTTCGTCATTAATTGCTTTCATTTCTTTCAATAAATCGTAAGTAAGTTCAACTCGTAATTGATTAAAGGGATGATCATTATGAAACTTATAAGACTGAAATAGTGGTGAATAAATAAAAGCAGTGTCCTTTATCGTCATCTTTCATTCCCCGATACATTTGGCCATAAAACTTCATATCCCTCAGCTTGTAAGTCATTTACGATCATAGTTATGTTCATTGTTTGTATGCGAAATACGAGAATTTTGTACTGATCATCACAATCAGGATAGACGAGTACACTTGATATATTCACTCTTCTTTTATGTAAGATAGACGAGACCTCAGCTAGCTTCCCGGCTATATTAGGAACTTTGATTTCGATATGTGAGCCGGGCTGATCAGCACCTGTAAGCTTAACAAATGTATTTAACATATCTGTTTCAGTAAGGATACCCACTAATTTACTATCTTGTAATATTGGTAAACAACCAATATTGTTTTCGATCAAAACAGCTGCTAATTCTTCTACAAAATCAAGCGGATGACCTGTAATTAGATTAGTAGACATAATGCTATTAATTGGCTTATTTAAAAAGTCCTCTTTTAGTTCGAGCTGAAAAATCGATGGACTAGCATCTTTTACATCTCGTTCTGTCACGATTCCAACCAAATTGTGATCCTCATTTACGATTGGAATATGGCGGATTTTATTCTGTTTCATTGTCTTTAACGCTAGACTTATCGTATCATCAGAACTGAGAGTTATCACGTTTTTGTGCATTATTTGTTTAACGATCATCAAGTTGAGCCCCCTAAACATAAAATTATTAAATTCTAATTTATTATCCATCAATCCTTAATACATAAATCGATTTTGAAAGCGTAGACGATCAAATTGTTGAATGGATTCTGGCTCAATTCTTTTTCCGATCCTTGCCATCAGACAGTTAGCTGGATGTGAACTAATCTCAGGCTCGTCAGTAGCGTACCACTCTAAGCCACCAGCGTTCATCATTTTTTCCATTACTTTTCGATACTCCCACACGTTTAACCCAGATCCTTTTAGATCCCAATGCCAATAATATTCAGTAGTAATAATAATATAGTCTTCCATTGCATCATCCATCATCGAAACTCGTAATAAATTTTTCCCTACTGAATAACCACGGAATTCAGGGGCTACTTCAATGGCACCTAATTCTATTAACTCTTTCATATTTCCTTCAGACCATCTCTCTAGTGGATCTGGATAAAGATAAGTAACATATCCAACGATCATATCGTGCACTCTTGCTATAATGATTCTTCCTTCTGGTAACCCGGCTATTTCAACTAAAGCCTTATGTTGTTGTTTAGGCTGTCTAAATGCCACTAAACCATCATGGAAATTATAGCTAGCTAGCTTATCTTGAGGAATAGGCCCCTCAATTAAAATGCTTTCATTTGGTGTTTTAATTTCTTTTGCATTGTATGTCTTAGGGTGTTTCATTAGGTCACCGCCTTTATAAAGTGTGTAAAGGGAGTAGGGCACTAGAAAAAAGCAACTGTTTAACCTTCACAGTCTACTTAGTTAAGTGGAAATAAAAGATTCGTGCCCTGATATGCTTATGTTATCTACTTAAATAAACCTCCATTGAAATGATCTTGATATTACCAGATAAGGTTATTACGATATCTATTATACAAGATTATTTACAAATCGAAGCGTTTACATTATGATTAAATTATATTAATTTCAAAAATTGTGAAAAATGTAGTATTGTAATATAATAGATTTGTAAAATCTTACATAAGGGGGAGTTTAGGATGAAATTGGAAGCGTTGCCATCGACAAAGGGGAATTTTAATTTACAGGATTATGATACTGCTTATCATTCATTCGATTGGTCAGAGGTTGAAAAGAATTTTACATGGTCAGAAACTGGGCGTGTTAATGCAGCCTATGAGGCAATTGATAAGCATGCTGAAACATTTCGTAAAAATAAAATTGCCTTACATTATCGCGACCCTGAACGTGAAGAAAAATATACGTTTAAAGAAATGAAGGAGCTCTCAAATAAAGCTGCAAATGTGTTAAAGCGTTCAGCTGATGTTGAAAAAGGAGACCGTCTTTTCGTATTTATGCCGAGAACCCCTGAATTATATTTTGTGATCTTAGGAGCAGTGAAACTGGGAGCAATTGTTGGTCCATTGTTTGAAGCCTTTATGGAAGGTGCTGTAAAGGATCGTCTAGAGGATAGCGATGCAAAGGTCATCGTTACAACTCCTGAGTTGCTTGATAGAATTCCAGTAAGTGATTTACCATCATTAAAACATGTTGTTGTAGTAGGTAATACAGTTGATTCCAAACAACACATTGACTTTTTATCAGAAATGCAAACAGCAAGCAAGGATATTGACATTGAATGGGTCGATAAGACAGATGGATTACTTCTACACTATACATCTGGATCAACTGGTAAACCAAAAGGTGTCCTTCATGTACATCAGGCGATGGTCCAGCACTATCAAACTGCACAATGGGTATTAGATTTAAAAGAAGATGATGTATATTGGTGTACAGCTGACCCAGGCTGGGTAACTGGAACAGTATATGGTATTTTTGGACCGTGGTTGTCAGGTGCAACAAATGTAATCGTTGGTGGTCGCTTTAGTCCAGATACGTGGTATCAAACAATTGAGGACTATGGTGTGACGGTTTGGTATAGTGCACCAACTGCATTTAGAATGCTAATGGGTGCTGGTGATGAGCTAGTAAAACAATTTGATACAAGCTCACTAAGACACGTTCTAAGTGTTGGAGAACCGCTAAACCCTGAAGTCGTACGTTGGGGTGTAAAGGTATTTAATAAACGGATACATGATACATGGTGGATGACAGAGACGGGTGCACAGCTTATTTGTAATTATCCATGTATGGAAATCAAGCCTGGATCAATGGGAAAACCAATTCCAGGTGTTGAAGCTGCGATTGTAGACGACCAAGGAAATGAACTACCTCCTTATCGAATGGGGAATTTGGCGATTAAAAAAGGTTGGCCATCCATGATGCATGCGATTTGGAACAATCAAGAAAAATATGAATCTTATTTTATGCCAGGTGATTGGTATGTATCAGGTGATTCAGCCTATATGGATGAAGAAGGGTATTTTTGGTTTCAAGGTAGAATCGATGATGTTATCATGACTTCTGGTGAACGTGTTGGTCCTTTTGAAGTCGAAAGTAAGCTTATCGAGCATCCAGCGATTGCTGAAGCAGGTGTTATTGGGAAGCCTGACCCAGTAAGAGGGGAAATTATTAAGGCGTTTGTAGCGCTTCGTGAAGGATATGAAGCTTCTGATGAGTTAAAAGAAGAAATTCGTACTTTTGTTAAGAAAGGTTTAGCTGCACATGCTGCACCACGTGAAATAGAATTCCGTGATAAGCTACCGAAAACACGAAGTGGTAAAATTATGCGCCGTGTATTAAAGGCTTGGGAACTTGATTTACCAACAGGTGATCTTTCAACGATGGAAGATTGATTGTTGTAAATATATCAAGGTTATATAGTTAACATATAAAAAGTCAGAGATTAGCATTGGATATTTCCAATAAACAATCTCTGACTTTTTGTGTTATTACCTACATTGGTTATTTAAAAAGGGAACCAGTAATGATCTGATTCCCTAGTATTTTCATTTAATCAATTGACATTTTTTATTGGTTCAGCTGCTGTATTGGCAGCTGGTGGTGGTGTGTTTGGTTTATCTTTTATTGGTGGTTTAGCTTTGGAATTATCTTTACTATTTTTATCATTCTCAGTTGCTACAGGTTCTGGCTTTTTATTTGCATATTCTCCGACTTTTATTATATTCGATGGAGATGATTCTCGACCTGCAACATCAACTGCGACAATGTAATACGCAGCAGGTGATGAACCAACAGTTACAGATAATGTGCTTGATGCATGAATACTTGCAACTTTTTTATAACTAGTAGAATAGTTAGCTGCTGCATATACTCGATATCCAACAACATCATTATCTGGATTGGAACCCCAACTTAATTTCGATCCACTAATAGAGGCACCGCTAACTTGACTAGGGTTTGATCCATTATCCCCAATTGATTTACCTTCTGTCACAACAAGATTTCCCCATTTAGCTGTATTAGGTAATAAACGTTTTAGATCCTGAACACTATTTATTCCATGTTTCTTAAGAATGTCCTTTTTTAACATAACACCCTGTTGAACAAATTCAGCAGGTGCTGATGATGGGACTTGATAGGCTTGATCTTTTACAACCACGTATTTACCTTTAGTTAAACTATCATCAACTTTTGTCGGAACATATTTTACATTAAATAGATCTGATGCAACTAAACCAGCACTACTACATAGATCTGATGCAAGTTCACCGGTTAATGCACAATATGAACGGCTTACGATACCACCTGGCTTTTGGAAACGAGTTTTTGGTGCTAATAACTCAGGATTTACATCATGAGCTACATTCATTAATTTAGCCCATAAAAGAATATTACGTTTACTATAAGATAAACCTTTATAGTTTTGTTCAATAGGTTTTGGTGTATCATATCCAATCCATGTTCCAAATGTCACACTAGGGTTTGATGCTACAAACCAAGCATCCTTATAGTCTTGCCCTGTTCCAGTTTTACCAGCCCAGTCTGCACTAAATGACAGATAACCTTTCAATGATGCAGCTGTTCCGCTACTAATAACGTCACGCATCATATCGATTGTTAAATAAGCAGTTTGAGCAGAGAATACATTAGTTTCTGCTTTTTCATGCTGGAAGACAATTTCTCCGTCGCTTGTTTCAATTTTTTCTATCATGTAAGCATCAATAAATTTACCATTATTCGCAAAAGTTGCATATGCATTTACATTTTCCTCAACTGTTACGCCTCTCTCCATTGCACCTAAGCTTAATGATGCATTATGATAATCTGCTTCCTGGAGACTTGTAAAACCCATCTTTTCTAAATAAGATACCGGATTTTGGTTTAATATACTCATGTATGTTTTTACGGCAGGAATGTTATAGGAATGCTTTAAAGCTGTTCTAGCACTCGTTAATCCATGATAGCCCCCACCATAGTTTTTAGGCTTCCATTTTCCTAATGAAAAAGGGACGTCTGCGATGACAGAACCCGGTTGTGATTTACCTAGTTCCATTGCTGGAGCATAGACAAGCAATGGTTTCATTGTAGAACCATTTGGGCGCTCAGCTTGTGTTGCATGGTTTAGGTTTTCACGGTCAAAGTCTCGTCCACCAACAAAGCTAATCATTTTTCCTGTACCATTTTCGATTAAGACTCCACCGACTTCAACCGGCTCGTGAACAGTTTTTATTTGTCCTGTATCGGGGTCTTTTATCTCTTCAGGTTTATCACTACCATAATATTCATACTGAGCGACGACATCTTGCATTTTGTCGTAGATATCTTTATTAATTGTGGTATGAATACGATAGCCATTATGCCTGATCTCATCATCTGCTAAAGAATAGTACTGATTATAAAGATCATTATCTTTGTTCAATTCTTCTTCCGTATACCCATCCTTTTTCGCAAGCTGAACCATAATAATTTTATTTACACGATCTTCAACTTCATAAGTTAAAAAAGGATACTCGTCGATAGGAGATGGCTTTTTCGCTGTTAAGTTTGCTCGAATATCATATGCTAATGCATTTTGATATTCTGCTTTGGTTATATATCCTCCAGAATACATCCGACTTAATACAGTTTTCATGCGGTTAATCCCAGGATCAAGATTATCCTTTATAGCACCGCCATCATTAGAAAATGGTGTATAGCCGAAAGGACTTTGCGGCAAACCAGCAATAAATGCAGATTGTGCGATGTTTAAGTTTTTTGCTTCAACACCAAAAATACCCTTTGCAGCCGCTTGAATACCGGCGATATTTCTTCCATTTGAATTACGTCCAAAATCCGTTACATTTAAATAGGCTTCGATAATTTCATCTTTTTCAAAGAATTTCTCTAAGCGTAGAGCTAAAAGAATTTCTTTTGCCTTTCGATCAAATGAAACTTCATTTGTTAATATTTGATTTTTAATTAATTGTTGTGTAAGAGTACTACCACCAGTTTGAACTGAAGCATTTGTGAACTCTTGAAACAAAGCGCGCATGATTGCTTTCGGTACAACTCCTTCATGCTCATAAAATAGCTCATCCTCAGTTGCGATGACAGCATTAATGACATGCTCTGAGATATCTTCTAATTTTACTTCTTCACGATCAATGTCAGCGCTTAATTTTCCCAGATATACGTTATTTGCGAAGTATACTTCTGATGATTCTTCATAATTGTAAATATCATTTTTCATAACTTCATATGAACGAATGGGTTCGTCCTTTACTAATGAAGCGAAATATCCAGCACCGACACCTCCAGCAAAGCACATGCCAATGAGGCCAATGACTAGAAATAATAAAAGAAGATTTCCTATAACGTTATATGATATCCGAAAGCCTTTAACTACATCTTTGTTAAAAGGCGTGAAGCGCCTAAGTTTTTCATCCTTTTTTTTCATTATGCAATCCCCCCGAATCAACTTATTATACCAAAAAAAACGCATATTTTGTAGGGTTTTGTCATAAAGGGAATGGGATAAGAGGTAGCCTTTACGGTCAAATCTTATTTTAAAAGTGTAATTATTTATCAAACAATTGACATTCGTCTGAGTTTATGGTTAAAATTCATTTATCATAACTATATATGAAATCGCTGAGATTGGGTTCAGTAGTGGAGATCTCCCTTTTATAGAGAGCTGATGGGTGGTGGAAATCAGCATATAGATACTCCGTGAATTACGTCCATGAGCTTCTTTTTTGAAAAGGTCAACTGAGTAGAAAAAGACGGTTTAACCGTTAGATTACCGAGTGAGGATTATTTGTGTTTTAATCCTAAGTAGGGTGGTACCGCGAATATTTCGCCCCTTCAGTAATGAAGGGGCTTTTTGGTGTTCATTCACCTGAAAAAAACGACAAAGGAGAACGATTATGAGTGAATTATTAAACGATTTACAATTTAGAGGCTTAGTAAACCAAGTTACAGATGAGGCTGGACTAGCTAAAGTACTTCAGGAAGATAAAATTAAGCTTTATTCTGGATTTGATCCTACTGCGGATAGTCTTCATATTGGTCATTTGCTTCCGGTGTTAACGCTTAAAAGATTCCAACTAAACGGACATCATCCAATAGCTCTTGTTGGAGGTGCTACTGGGCTGATTGGTGATCCAAGTGGGAAGAAGGCAGAGCGTACTTTAAATACTGCAGATATTGTACAGGATTGGTCTGATCGAATTAAAGGACAATTATCTAGGTTCCTTGACTTTGAAGCGGATGTTAATCCAGCAGTTATTGTGAATAACTATGATTGGATTGGTAGTCTAGATGTTATTTCTTTCCTGCGTGACGTTGGGAAAAACTTTGGTATTAATTACATGCTTGCTAAGGATTCAGTTAAGACCCGTATCGAATCTGGTATTTCATTTACTGAGTTTAGTTACATGATCTTACAATCCTATGATTTCTTAAAATTATACGAACAAAATGAATGTAAACTACAAATTGGTGGTAGTGATCAGTGGGGAAATATTACAGCAGGTCTAGAGCTAATCCGTAAATCTGAAGAAAATTCTAAGGCGTATGGATTGACGATTCCTCTTGTTACAAAAGCAGATGGCACGAAGTTTGGAAAAACAGAAGGTGGAGCGATTTGGTTAGATCGTGAAAAAACATCTCCATATGAGTTTTACCAATTTTGGATCAACACAGATGATCGTGATGTAGTAAAATATCTGAAATACTTTACATTCTTATCTCAGACAGAAATTGAGCAATTTGAAGAAGAGATTAAAAATGCACCTGAAAAACGATTAGCTCAAAAATCGTTAGCTGAAGAAGTAACAAAACTCGTTCATGGTGAAGAAGCTTTACAACAAGCAATTAAGATTTCTGAGGCATTGTTTAGTGGGGATATTAAACAGTTAACAGGTAATGAAATTTTAGAAGGATTCAAAGATGTACCATCTACTAAAATGGAAGAGACTGAAATTGGCTTAGTTGACTTGCTTATTCAAGCTAAAATTGCCCCATCAAAACGTCAAGCACGAGAAGATATTACAAATGGTGCAATCTATATAAACGGAGATCGTATTCAAGATTTATCCAAAGTTATTTCAGATGAAGATAAAATTGATGGACAGTTTACTGTAATTCGTAGAGGGAAAAAGAAATATTTCTTAATTCGTTACGCATAATATTAGACTGCAAAAAAGTGGTTAACTTAAAAGAGTTAACCACTTTTTTTAAAATATAGAAATAAAAAAATCCCGGTCCATAGACCAGGATTTTTCTTATTAACGAGAGTAGAACTCAACGATAAGAGCTTCGTTAATTTCAGCAGGTAATTCAGAACGTTCAGGTAAACGTGTGAATGTACCTTCTAATTTGTCTGCGTCGAAAGTTAGGTAATCAGGTACGAAGTTGCTTACTTCGATTGCTTCCTTAACGATATCAAGGTTGCGAGATTTTTCACGTAAAGTGATTGTTTGACCTGGTTTAAGTTGGTAAGATGGGATATCTACACGTCCGCCATCTACAAGGATATGACCATGGTTAACTAATTGACGAGCTTGACGACGTGTACGTGCTAAACCTAAACGGTATACTACGTTATCAAGACGAGCATCAAGAAGAATCATGAAGTTCTCACCATGTTTACCAGCCATTTTGCCAGCTTTATCAAATAGGTTACGGAATTGGCGTTCATTTACACCATACATATGACGAAGCTTTTGCTTCTCTTGTAATTGTAAACCATATTCAGAGATTTTTTTGCGTTGTCCTGGACCGTGTTGTCCTGGAGCATATGGACGCTTTTCTAATTCTTTACCTGAACCACTTAATGAAATACCTAGACGACGAGAGAGTTTCCAGCTTGAGCCTGTATAACGAGCCATGCTAACTCCTCCTTTATGTTTTTATTTTTGCATAAAATAAAAACCAGACTGATTGGACAATTATGCACATTTTGTTTTCATGTATCCTCGCTCCAGCAGCATAGAGTTACGCGATACACCTCCTTTGTTAAAAGGGGAACAAAATGAAATCAAAACTGCTACATCAATAGGCTGCATATTTTATACACAACGAACATTATATGATCTTATATGTATAATGTCAAGAAGCTTTATATTTTTTAGTCTAGAAAGTTTCTAAATACCAGCTAACACAAAAATCATATTAAAGTGTTAGAGGATATAACAATTTATCAGTTAACTCCCTAGTTTTGCTAGGATCCTAATTAGGGCAATTAAGCATTTCTTATACTAAATTATAAGAGGAAGGTTCAACTATTAATAAAAGGATATTTATAAAGGAGAAAGTAGATGAGCCAAAAACTTTAGCCTATTACATATATAGTAAGAAGTTTTATGATATAATTACTGAGAGATTTTTCTTATATTATATGGTGGTTTAAATCCGTCATATTCAGCTTGTAACTTGATTGTGTGGGTGAAATATATGGGTGATCAATTGGTTGTTCTGGCGATTAAGAGTACTTTTTTTGAATTTTTAAGTAACAATCACCGGCAACCTTCAATAAATGAAATTTTAAAAAAGCTTACAAGTGTTTTAAAAAGGGAACTGTGTATTAAAGATGCAATTTTCTATTCTTATAACAAGCAGTTAGATTACCTAACACCAGCTTTTAAAGACAGAGGTTATCCGGTTAAGGCAGTGCCAGACGACCTTCAATACGGAAAGCTTTATTTTTTTGAAGAACAAGCCTTCATCCCAATTATTCAAAATGATACTTTACATGGTTTAGTCGAGTTAAAAGGATTAAATATAAGTAAATTTTCTAGTGCATCATTAGACGAAGTAGTCAAATCTTGTTCATCTTTCTTTGCACATAGTTTAAATTTAGTTCAAATCACACTAAATGAACAGAAATTCAAACAATTATATCGATTAACTGAAAAATTTCATTCTTTTATGAATAAAGATGATGTACTTTCCGAGCTAGTTACTACTTTACAATCTATGTTTTTTGAATATAATTTTTATTTGTTTTTATCACATGACCATGAAAACCATCTAGATTTACCAATAAAAGATTTAGGTTTTGATCATCAAGATGGTAATGAAATGGCTATGGAAGCCTTTGTCACAGGTAATGCTCAAAGGTCATTTGATAAAAAGAATAGGCAAATGATTGTATATATCCCACTAAAGGGGAAACAGGGTGTATATGGTGTGCTTCAGGTTGTTGCAAATCATGGATTGCAGATTGAGGATGAAAATGTAAATTTTGTAGCAATGCTAGCAAACGCTGCAGGAACTGCCTTAGAAAATGCTCAATTGTATGAGCAATCGAAAAGGTTAATAAAGGACTTACAACTAATTAATGAAACATCACATCGTTTAAATAAGAACTTAAGATTAACAGATACAATGACGTATATGTCATTAAGAATATTAAATTCTTTTAAAGCAGATGAAGTTGGATTTTTCTATATTAATCAAAATGGTTCAATTCAAATCTTTCCTGGAAGTACGAATTTCTTTAATACAGAAGAAGTAATGATATACATTCAGTATGTACGAGAGAAAATAGAAAAGGATTTAGAGGGCCTTTTTATTGGCGATATAACAACATATTTAAAAGATTTACCATATTCATCTGTTATGGCTGTTCCTATGGTTCAGAGTGAAAATCTTAAAGGCTGTGCATTAGTACTCCATAAAGATCCCTATCATTTTTCTTTTGATATGTTTAAGTTGCTTCAATCATTAATTCATCATTCAACATTGGCACTGACTAATTCATTGTTAAGAGAAGAGCTTGAAACATTGGTTAAAACCGATCATTTAACACAATTATTTTCTCGTAATTACTTTAATGATTTTATTGGTAGCTCGATGCAGAAAGATCGGCAAGGTACTTTTGTGCTAATTGATATCGATAATTTCAAAAAAGTTAATGACACGTATGGTCATCAAGTTGGTGATGAAGTACTTGTTCAAGTAGCAAACATTATTAAAAGTAATATACGTGAAAATGATGTTGGGGCTAGATGGGGTGGAGAAGAACTTGCCGTCTATCTTCCACAAGTAGATCTTGCATCAGGCATTTCAGTAGCGGAGAGAATTGTTAAGCGCGTTAGGGAAAATACTAACCCGATGATAACCATTTCCTGTGGAGTTTCTTATTGGAATGCTGAAATTGACAAAAACTTCCATCAACTATTTAGTAAAGCAGATAAGGCATTATATATCGCTAAAAATGAGGGTAAAAATCAAGTGATTGTACAGGTATAAAAAAGTGAGCTGAAATTCAGCTCACTTTTTTACTTTCAATTAAATATATTTAACAAGTATTTCAACAAATTCTTCTAAAAAAGCCTCGTCCATCTTATCAAATCTGTTTTTGATAGGGCTATCGATGTCTAAGACTCCAATTAGAATATTGTCCTTAATGAGTGGTACAACAATTTCTGAATTAGAAGCCGCATCACAAGCTATGTGGCCAGGGAATTGATGAACATCTGCAACACGTTCAGTTCTTTTGTTAGCTGCAGCAGTGCCGCACACTCCTTTTCCTAGTGGAATTCGTACACATGCTGGTAAACCTTGGAAGGGGCCGAGTACAAGTTGTTCATCCTTTACTAGGTAAAAGCCTACCCAGTTAATATTTTCTAGAAATTGATTTAGAAATGCTGAAGCATTTGATAGATTTGCAATGCGATCATCTTCACCATCTAATAATGCTTTTAGCTGTTTAATAGCTAATGGAAATTGTTCTTTTTTACTACCTTTGTACATTTCGACAGAAAACATTGTTATAACCTACCTTCAGCTAAAAATTAACAAAGTCTAAAGAACTTTGTCGAGCGAATGATAAAGGAATCAACCTTAATTAATTGAATGTATAGATAAAAGGGAAAAGGGGGTGAATCGAATGACTAAACAACCTTTACGTGATACAAAACAAAAAATCCTAAATGCGGCAATATATTTGTTTAACTCAAAGGGTTTTACTGGTACTTCAGTGCGAGAAATTGCAAATCGAGCTAATGCGAATGTAGCTCATATTTCTTACTATTTTAAAGGGAAAGGTGGTTTACTTGAATACCTTGTATCTCATTATTATGAGGGGTATATACAAGTAATTGAAGAAAATTATTCCCAATTAAAATACGGAAATGCACACACAGTTTTAAGTAAAATCATTTTAGATATATTAAATTATCAACATGAAAATCGTCAACTTTCAAGATTAGTATACCGTGAAGTCACAGTGGATTCCGTACTAATTCGTGAAGTCATGACAACTTATTTAACCAAGGAGAAATACTATATCAAATCAGTCATCGATCAAGGGATTGAGGAAGGATATTATCGAAAAGTTTTTGTACCACATATGATTATCCAATTAAGAAGCCTTTTGCACACACCGTATTTGCAGCCACAATATATGAGCGAAGTACTCCATATCCAAACTCACGAAGTCTATTTTGTACATCAATATTATAAAGAGTTGAAAATTTGGCTGAACTCATTGTTGCTAGAGAATCAATCTCTAGAAGGAAAGCTAGTTGCTGTTCGTTAGTTGATCATAATGTGTGTAATTCTTCCCAATATCCCTTGCGCTGTGGGCATCTGAACCATAGATAAGAGGGATTTTTTGTTTGTGTGCCAATTTTGCAATCGATTCCTCAGGATATGTTTCACCACAATATTTTTTTCTTAATCCAGCTACATTATAATCAATTTCCAATTTTTGTTCTTTTATTGCTTGTATGACTTTCTTGACAGAAGTATCAGTAGAAAAGGTAACGGGATAAAGCTTTTGAAATTTATTAACTAACGTAATATGACCAATTCTCTTCGGTTTGAAATTACCCAAATCACTATGAATAGAATGTAATACCTCATTGTAATATGCTTGATGAAGGTTTTGTAATGACCCTGCTATATCTATCATTTTGCCAAATGTGTTTTCATCGTAATCCATACAGTAGTAGGAATGATCGATCTTCAAAAAATGCACTGAGAGAATACTATCGTCTAAAAATTTTCCATATTGATCTAAAAATACTTTTGTTTCATGCTCGAATTCCTTTATATAATCAACTTCTAATCCGATGTTAATTGTGATTTTGTGTCGGTACTTATCTTTTAGGATCTGAATGTCATTAATATAAGAATCCATGTCCTCTAATTTCATTGCACTATCTTCCTCAGGTGTTGGGTCTTTAAAACCTGGTGGAAGTGGGGCATGTTCTGTGAAAGTTAAACTGTCGAAACCTTCTTCTATTGCTTGGTTTATATATGCTTCTAGTTGATCGGTTGTCCCATGTGGACAATAAGGTGTATGAACATGTCCATCCTTCTTCATCATCATCTTCCTTTCGAAAAGCAAGAAATTGTCAAGTCTCTATCTAATAAGCATAATGGCGCTTTTTAAGTGATAAACTTCTTCAAATACGAACCCTTTTAGAAAACGTTTATTACTAAGTATCAGTAAAGGACAAATATTGTAAAAAAAAATAAATTTCTGGTCAAAAATTGTCGTTTACATGGTATCATAAATACATTGAAATAACATTAAAAAAGTGTTGCTCGCTTAAGAGGAACCTTTTCCACAAAAGCTGTTATAAAAGTTCAGGTAAGAAGTCTCCTTATTTGAACGAAAGTATGATGATAAAAAGTAGATTAGATTAATACATAGATAATTTAATAAAACGCTTATCAGCATGATATTGTGAAACTTTCATCAGTGGGGAGTTTTTTTCCTGTCATGAGGATTTTGTGTAACAACGAGGGGGCTCATTATGGAAGTTATAGTTGGACTAATACTTCTTGTATGTATTCTATTTGGTGCTGGATACATGTTAAGAAGAAGAATTTATAAAGATGTTGATCGTTTAGAAGCTTGGAAAATTGAAATTATGAATCGGTCGATTATAGATGAATTGTCAAAAGTGAAGGAACTAAAAATGGTAGGTCAAGCGGAGAAACTGTTTGAGCAATGGAGAAATGAATGGGATGAAATTATTACAACCCAACTTCCAGAGGTTGAGGAACTTCTCTTTGATGCTGAAGATTTCTCTGATAAATATCGATTTAAGAAGTCGAAAAGTGTACTCGAGCATATTGAGAATGTATTAAAAACAGTTGATGAGAATATAGACAAAATCATTGATGAAATAAACGAACTAGTTTCTAGTGAAGAAAAAAACACAGTTGAAAGCGAAGAAATAAAACAACAATTTAAAAAAGTGAAAAAGACTTTATTAGCTCATAGCCATCAGTTTGGGAAAGCACATACCAAATTGGAGGAAAAAGTAGCTGAAATCTCAGAGGGGTTAAAAGAATTTGAGTCTGAAACAAATGTAGGTAATTATTTAACTGCTAGAGAAATTTTGGTGAAACAAAAGGGCGAGCTTGATATTCTTCAAGACAAAATAAACGAGATTCCTAAATTACTTACAGAATGTAATATTACTTTACCTAATCTTTTAAGTGAATTAGAAGAAGGCTATAAAGAAATGAAAGGTAATGGCTATTATTTAGAGCATATTCAAGTTGAGTTAGAAATTGAAAAAATAAACAAACAACTAGGAACATACCGAAAGCAAATTGAAGAAACTGAAATTGAGGATATTGGTGAAAGTCTCCAAGTTGTTCAAGAATCAATTGATACAATATATGATCTTTTAGAACATGAAGTAGAAGCGAGTCAATTTGTTAAACAAGCTAAAGAAACAATTAACACAAAACTTAATGAATTGACTGAACAGAAAACTGCTACCTTGGTAGAAACAGACATAGTAAAACAGAGTTACCAATTGTCTGAAACAGAGCTTGATAAACAAAGACTAATTGAAAAGCAACTCTCACAAATTGAGAAGAAATTCGCACATATTGAACAGAATTTACAAAATGACCATGTTGCCCATTCAATTATTAAAGAAGAGCTTGAAGATATAGAAAAACAAATTACTAAGCTGTTTGAAGAACATAATCAATATCAAGACATGCTCCAAATGTTACGAAAGGATGAACTCCAGGCTAGGGAAAAATTAAACCAGATAAAAAGAGTATTACTAAATACAAGTAGGGCTGTCCAACATAGCAATATACCTGGTTTACCTGCTGACTTTTTGGAGTTTATTGATAAAGCAAAAAGAGATGTTTCAATGATAACAGCAAAATTAGATGAAATTCCATTAAATATGCTCGTTGTTAATCAATTATTAGAAGAAGGAGTTCAATCAGTTGAATCCTTAAAGAACGTCGCTGATGAATTGATTGAACAAGTATATTTAATAGAGCAGGTTATTCAATACGGTAATCGCTATCGCAGTCAAAATTCCCAGCTTGCAATAAAATTTAGAGAATCAGAGGAACTGTTCCGAGAATATGAATACAGCAGATCGTTAGAAACTGCAGCTGCCGCTCTTGAACAAGTTGAACCTGGATCATTAACAAAAATACAAGAAATTTTAAACGAAGAACAACGTAAACAACATAAATAAAACTTTTATACAGGGATGACTAACTGAAATTTGATGCAATTAGACAAAGGGCTATTTGTATGATAATTTCACAAGTCATACCTGTTTTTATTTTGGAATTATTGAAACCGTATATTTTTATTTCGCTTTTTGATATGGTATTATTACACCCTAATTAATGAATGATTAATATTTTACATATAGACATAATTTTGCGTGATTGCAATCATTTTAAACTTAATATAGAAAGAGGAAACAGAATGTTGTATTTAGACAACAGTGCGACAACACAGCCTTATCCAGAGGTTATATCAACGTTTTCAAAAGTAACTGAAGTTTATTTTGCTAATCCATCCTCCGTACATAAATTAGGAAGTGAAGCTGAGTCACTTCTAAATCAATCCAGAAAACAGGTTGCAAATCTTTTAGGGGTGCATGAACAGGAGGTTATTTTTACTTCAGGAGGTACAGAAGGGAATAATCTTGCGATAAAAGGAGCAGCACTTGCTAATAAACATAAAGGAAGGCATATCATCACTTCGGTAGTCGAACATCCATCTGTTTTGGAGTCGTTTAAACAGCTTGAGCAAGTTCATGATTTTGATGTTACGTATTTACCAGTTGATGAGAATGGTATAGTCTCAATTGAACGCATGAAAAAAGAAATACGTGAAGATACTATCCTCGTATCGATTATGCATGTAAATAATGAAGTCGGCACCATTCAGCCGGTAACAGAAATTGGACAGCTTATTAAGCAGTATCCTAAGGCTCTGTTTCATGTTGACAATGTTCAAGGTATCACGAAAGTGCCACTTGACTTAAAGAAAGCTAATATTCATCTTTGTACGATTTCAGGTCATAAATTCCATGGTTTAAATGGTACTGGTGCTTTGTTTTTGAGGACAGGAGTTGATCTTCTTCCTCTTTTTTCAGGTGGCTTGCAAGAACTTCAGTTGAGATCAGGTACAGAAAGTCTTGCAGGAAATGTGGCTTTTGCTAAGGCACTAAGAATGGCATCTGAAAGAGCTGAAAAGCAATCTTCGACCATGAAAAATACTTTCACTAAACTTAAAAGGGAATTAATGAACATAGATGGTGTTATTGTTAACACACCGCAAGAAAATACTGCACCACACATAATAAACTTCTCAGTACCATCTGTGAAAGCAGAAGTGCTGATACATTATTTAGGTGAGCGTAATATCTTTGTATCAACAACTTCAGCTTGTTCATCAAGAAGGAAAGCTATTAGCACCACACTTCTTGCTATGAATAAACATCAGGATGTTGCGAAAAGTGCAATTCGAGTGAGTTTGTCAATTGACCAAAATGAAGAAATAATTAATCCTTTTATTAAGACGCTTTCTAAGGGTATAGAAAAATTATCAAAGGTAATGAGGTAAAAAAGATGAAATTTGATCACATATTAATTCGATTTGGGGAAATATCTACTAAGGGACGTAATCGCAGGAAATTTATTGATAGGTTAAAAAATAATGTAAGAGATGTGCTAACAGATTTTCCAAATCTTGAATACCAGGGTACACGTGATAGGCTTTATATCCATTTACATAACGAGGATCATGAAGTAATCGTTGAAAGGTTAAAGAACATATTTGGAATTCAATCATTCAGTTTAGCGATTAAATGTAAAAGTGATATATCTGAAATAAAAGAAATGGCATTAAAGGCGGTTAACAGTGTATTCCAGCCATATGATACATTCAAAGTAACAACAAAGCGAGCAGACAAACAATTTCCACTTGATACAAATGAATTAAATTATCAGATTGGGAGTCATGTGCTAATAAATACCGAAGATCTTACCGTAGATGTTAAAAATCCGAAAATAAATCTACGTGTCGAAGTTCGAAAAGAGGCAACATATCTTACATGCTATGATTTTAAAGGAGCAGGAGGTCTACCTGTAGGTTCTGGTGGCAAGGCAATGCTTTTATTATCAGGTGGGATCGATAGTCCTGTAGCTGGGTTTTTAACATTAAAAAGAGGAGTAGAATTAGAGGTTATTCATTTTTTTAGTCCCCCCTATACAAGTGAACGTGCGAAACAAAAGGTAATTGATCTAGCCAGGGAGTTAACTGCTTTTGGAGGTAAGATAAAGCTTCACATCGTCCCATTTACAGCTATTCAAGAAAAAATTCAAGAACAAGTTCCCGAAAATTACACGATGACATCTACACGTAGAATGATGCTTAAAATAGCTGATAAATTACGAGAAAAACAACAAGCTCTTGCACTAATTACTGGGGAAAGCCTTGGACAAGTAGCAAGTCAAACATTGGAAAGCATGGTTGCTATTAATGATGTTACTAGCACACCAATAATTAGACCACTTATCACAATGGACAAACTCGAGATAATCGAAATTTCCAAAAGTATTGGAACACATGATATATCAATTCGACCATATGAGGACTGCTGTACAATTTTTACTCCTGCAAATCCTAAAACAAAACCAAAGCTTGAGAAAGTATCACGTTTTGAAAGCTTTGTTGATTTTGATGAGCTTGTTTCACAATCATTAAATAAGGTGGAAACAATCGTCATAACGAAGGAGCAAAAGGAAAAATTCGATAACTTATTATAGAAAATCACTTGTGAATATTTACCAAAAACAAATATGAATGAAGCCATGTGTATTTACACATTCTAAACTCACAAGGAGGTGATACACATGGCACAAAACAATAACTCAAACCAACTTGTTGTACCTGGTGCACAACAAGCTATCGATCAAATGAAATATGAAATTGCTTCTGAGTTCGGTGTAAACCTTGGACCAGAAACAACTTCACGAGCTAACGGTTCTGTTGGTGGTGAAATCACTAAACGTTTAGTATCTTTTGCTCAACAACAAATGGGTGGTTCTTTCAAATAACATAATTTAATAAATAATGGCTACTAAGAGCGGGAGTAAAATCCCGTTCTTTTTCTTGTGTGAAGAAATATGAGACTCTACATGAAAGCATTAAATAATTGTCTTTTTCCAATACATAATCGATTGTATTTAACGATCGTCTTACTGATAATTATTTAAATTATTTATTCTATTAGGTATAATATTATTGTAAGAAGGAAATGGGACGGAACCTGCAAAAACTTATTAATTTGTTCATTAGTTTGAACATAGATGAGTTTTAGCTCAACACTTATTGTAGTGCGTGCTTGTACACTCCTAATTGGAGCTACTTGTGGGAATACTCTATTTTCCTTCATTTTTAAATTGTGCCATGAATTTATTTAGGATTGTGCAAACATTAGGAGGGGGAAAATGGTAAGAGAAGAACTACTTGCGCCATTAAGTTATAATCTTGTAGAAGAGATTGAAAAATATTCGACAGATGCAACAAAGATCGCATTAAAATGGGAAAATGAACAAGGTCAGAAAAGTGAGATTACTTATCGTGCTTTATTGGACAGGGTAAATCAAATTGGAAACGCTTTCACAAACGAAGGCTTAAAACTGGGTGATAAAGTTCTTATTGTTATACCTAGGGTTATAGATGCATATGCTGTTTATCTTGGTGCTTTAAAAGCAGGTTTAGTAGTGATTCCTAGCTCAGAAATGTTACGAACAAAAGATTTACAGTATCGTGTAACACATGGAGAAGTTAAAGCTGTAATAAGCTATGGACTATATACTAATGAATTTAGAGGAATAAGACAGTTTGATAAATTGATAAAATTTGTTATAAATGGAAACGATCCAGATTGGTTACCGCTAGACGAGCTAATGAAGAAACAAAGCACATCAATGAATATAGCAGAAACAAAATCTGATAGTAAGGCATTCGTTTCTTATACATCAGGTACAACAGGAAATCCAAAAGGTGTTGTACATACACATGGTTGGGCTTTTGCTCACTTAAGAACTGCAGCGAAAAATTGGTTAAGCATTGAGGAAAATGATATGGTCTGGGCAACTGCTGGACCAGGATGGCAAAAATGGATTTGGAGTCCGTTTTTATCTGTATTAGGTTCGGGTGCTACAGGGTTAATTTATCAAGGGAAATTTGAGCCTAATAAATATTTACAGCTTTTAGATGATTACAAAATAAATGTATTATGCTGTACACCTACAGAATATCGATTAATGGTAAAGGTTGAGCAGCTTGAGAACTATTCCTTAGCAAATTTACATAGTGCAGTCTCGGCTGGAGAACCATTGAACCGAGAAGTCATCGATACATTCCAGCATTATTTTAATGTAAAAGTTCGTGATGGTTATGGTCAAACAGAAAATACACTCCTTGTTGGTGTCATGAAGGGAATGGAAATCAAAGCAGGTTCAATGGGGAAACCTACTCCAGGTAATGATGTGAAAATTATAAATGATGAAGGTGAACCATGTGTAGTCAATGAAGTTGGGGACATTGCAGTTCATAAGGATACACCTGCATTATTTAAAGAATACTATAAGGATTTTGAACGGACAGCGAGTGCATTTAGAGGGGATTATTATATTACTGGTGACAGAGCAAAGATGGATGAAGACGGCTACTTTTGGTTTGAAGGTAGAGGCGATGATATTATCATTAGCTCTGGCTACACTATTGGTCCATTTGAGGTTGAAGATGCAATTGTTAAACATCCTTTAGTGAAGGAGTGTGCCGTAGTAGCTAGCCCAGATGAAATTAGAGGAAATATCGTAAAAGCTTATATTGTATTAAGAGATCCTTCTAATATCAATACCCCGGAGCTAATTACTGTACTGCAAGAGCATGTCAAAAAGTTAACAGCTCCTTATAAATATCCGCGTGAAATTGAGTTTATTGATGAATTACCTAAAACAACATCAGGTAAAATTCGTCGAATAGAACTTAGACAACGTGAGCTTGAACTAAAACAAGCATAGTCAGTGAAAACCAGGCTCAACATCGCCTGGTTTTTTGTTTTGGAAATGGTTATGGTAACATTTTGGTAGACACTAAATCCTGGAGGAATGATGATTGGGTACATTATGGTCTGGAGGAAAAATATACACTTTAGAAAAAGAAGGTAGCCAAGTCGAAGCTGTATATGTTAAAAATGGCTATATTATTGCAACTGGGAGTTATAAGTATTTAGTTGAAGCTTATAAAGAGGATATAGAAGAGCTGCATGATTTAAAGGGAAAAACGATGATACCTGGTCTCGTAGATAGCCATCTCCATTTAATTGGACATGGAGAAAAACTAACAAGACTGGATTTTTCAAAGACGACAAGCTCAAAAGAAATTTTAGAAAGTATTAAAGATCGAGTAAAGGATATAACACCAGGAAGCTGGATTATTGGAGAAGGATGGAATGAAAATCAACTAGAGGATCAAAAGATTCTACATAAAGCTGAATTAGATGAGGTTGCACGGGATCATCCATTATTACTTAAAAGAATATGCAGACACGCAAGTATAGCAAACTCAAAAGCATTGGAGCTTGCAAATATTACAGGTGATACACCTGACCCGGCTGGGGGGGTTATTGTACGGGATGAACAAAACGAACCAACTGGATATTTACTAGATCAAGCACAGGAGCTTCTGTTTGAAATTGCACCTTCTCTTACTCAGCAGGAGTTAGAATATGTACTTGAAACATCTATAAAAGATTGCTATCAAAAAGGGCTAGTGGGTGCACATTCGGAGGATTTGGCCTACTATGGCAGTTTAGATAATACTTTAACCGCATTTCATCGTGTCTTAACCAAGGGATTTAAATTCCGCACCCATCTGCTTGTTCATCATCTAGTCGTAGATGAATTTCACAAAAAACAAAGAAGTTTAGGAAACTACGGAGAGTTCGGCGCGATGAAAATCTTTGCTGATGGAGCCCTTGGAGGAAGAACTGCGTTGTTAAGTTTCCCGTATAAAGATGATCCAACCACTTCAGGTGTAGCTATTCATTCAAAAGCTGAATTAGTAGATCTTATTGTGAAAGCAAGAAGCTATAAAATGGAAGTAGCGGTACATGTAATCGGAGATTTGGCATTTGAATGGATATTAGATGTGATTGAAGAGTACCCTCCATTGAAAGGGCAACATGACCGTCTCATTCATGCTCAAATTTTAAGAAATGATTTAATAAAAAAAGCGAAACAGCTTCCTATTATTTTAGATATACAACCACGGTTTGTAGCAAGTGATTTTCCATGGGTAACTGAGCGGATTGGTGAGGAATATATGGAAACATGCTATGCATGGAAGACGCTGCTTCAAGAAGGTATTCAATGTGCAGGGGGTTCTGATGCACCTATAGAGCCAGTTGATCCGCTTTTAGGTATTTATGCTGCAGTGACAAGGACTAGTATTTATGATGATTCAGGAAAAAGCTACTACCCAGAGCAAAAGCTCTCAGTTTATGAGGCTGTTGAGCTATTTACAAAAGGAAGTGCATATGCAACTCACCATTCACATAATCGTGGGATGATTAAACAAGGCTATACAGCAGATTTCACTGTGTTTGATCAAGATATATTTGAACTGCCACATGAGGAGCTGCTAAATGCGACTGTCGAGTTAACGATTGTTGATAATGAAATTATGTATAAAAGGTAACCAACGATGGAAATAGAGATGAGTGAAAAAGGAAGCATATAGGCTTCCTTTTAATCATTTTTATAAAAATGTTCGCTTAACTTTCTCCCAGTATGAATTATCCTTAAGTTTTACTGTTTTAATTGGTAACTCACTTAAACCATACTCTAGTTGTTTTACATTGCGGATACTTAATGCTTCATTATCCATTCCAATAACAGGGTAATCATTGCCATCTTGTACGATTTTTAATGTTAATTTTCTTGTGTCACTTAGTATAAAAGAAGAACCTAGTGTACGATAAAGATTGTTATTTAATGAAGCTAATTCACTTACTTGTATGCATGGAAGCATAGGATCTACAACTGCACCATTTACAGATTTGTTATATGCAGTACTTCCTGTAGGTGTGGCAATTAACATCCCATCTCCTCTAAAAGTTTCAAAATGTAGATCATCTATATAAACATCGATAACGAAGGTTTTAATGATACTTGAACGGATGGAACATTCATTTAAACATTTAAAAGATGTCGTTTCATCAAGTTTTACTTCTAATACTGGGTAACGTCTAACCTCAATTTGAGACTCTTTCATAGCTTGAATCATTTTCTCTCGATCATCAAGATGGAAGTCACAATACAAGCTTAATGTATGATCAACTCCTATGCCTACATATAGACAGTCTGAACGAAAGTTTGTTTTGCGTACTGCCTGTAAAAATGCACCATCTCCACCTATGCTTACAATTACATTTGCGATAGTATGATCTTCAACAACTCTAAATTCATTTTCTCTTGCTAATTCAATAAGGGAATTGATTTTCTCTAAGAGTTCGTCCTCTTTTTTGTAAAAAAAATAAACATTACGACGATCTGACACACTGATTCCTCCTCATGATAGGTAAATTCTCCACATTTTTCCTTGAAGATGATACAATACTCTATGTTGTTTAGTTTACCACTTTTACATAATTAAATGTTTTAAAGCTATGCAAATCATATCAAAACAATTCTAGTTGAAGGAGGAGACATTTTAAATGAACGGTAAACGATGGGGAGCTATTGCCATTGCAGGTGTTTTGTTCGTATTTTCAATTATTATAAGCTCAACGATGATGTTCATAAATCAAAGCGACCTATTTAAGGATGCCTTTGCATCAAGCTCTGGATTTTCAGAGGAAATAATTGAAGAAGGCAATTCGTTAGATAAGATCCTTGTTTTGAATGTAAATGGGGTTATACAAGACACTGGTGAAGATGTAACTTCTTTTTTTAGTACTGCAGGCTATCAGCACCAAACTTTTTTAGATATGGTTGAAGCAGCAGGTGAGGATGATAGTGTAAAAGGTGTCATACTTAGAGTTAACTCACCTGGTGGCGGAGTTGTAGAAAGTGCTGAAATACATAAAAAATTAATTGAACTAACTAAAAAAAGTAAAAAACCTTTATATGTGTCTATGGGAACAACTGCTGCATCAGGTGGGTATTACATCTCCACTGCTGCAGATAAAATTTTCGCAGCTCCAGATACTTTAACAGGTTCTCTAGGAGTTATCATGCAATCAATAAACTATGGGGAATTAGCTGAAAAATATGGTGTTAAATTCGAAACCATTAAAAGTGGACCCTATAAGGACATTTTCTCTCCAACTCGCGATATGACAGAGGAAGAAAGAAAAATACTTCAATCTATGGTGGACAATGCCTATAAAGGGTTTGTGAATGTAATTACAGAAGGACGTCCATTATCAGAAGAAGAGGTTCGCAAAGTTGCTGACGGCCGAATTTATGATGGTAGACAAGCAAAGGAAAATAATCTTATCGATGAGCTAGGATATTTCGACGATACAGTTGCCGCTATGAAAAAGGATTTAGATTTAGAGGAGGCACAGGTCGTTGAGTATGGTGATTCATTAGGTCTTGATTCACTCCTATCAATGAGTGTTGGTAAAGTATTTAAAGAGGATGCTGAGCTATCTAGTCTTTATCAATTGCTTTCGAGTTCAAATTCTCCAAGGCTTATGTACTTATATTCTGAATAAGGGGGGATAAACGTGGATGCTACTTTTGAAGGAGCAGATAATACAGAGTTATTGGATAAGCCTGTAGAAAAGCAAAAGACAATTGATTTCGATCATTTACAAGCAGGTTTTTGGATTCGCCTCTGGGCTTATTTAATCGATCTTCTAGTTATCGGTAGTGTGAATCGAATTGTAATTTATCCACTATTTGATTTAATAGGTTTAAATAACAATAACTCATTTCTGTTTTCTCCTGTCTCAATTGCAACAGCTGTGATCTTTTTTGCTTATTTTGTATTAATGACAAAATACTTTAATCAAACTTTAGGGAAAATGATTTTTGGTATAAAAGTAATTTCTATTAAGGAAGAAACAATAAGTTGGGGAACCATTTTATTCCGAGAATTAATAGGGCGTTATATTTCAAAAACCATTTGGATTGGCTATATCATTGTTGCTTTTACTCCAAAAAAACAAGGACTTCACGATATCTTTTCTGATACACAAGTTATTCATGAAAAGTTATTTATTAAATATGCTGAAGAATTGTCTGCTGAATAAATCAGCGGACTTTTTTGATGTAAGGCTCTGTTAAACTTGGCTGTTGATTTTCGCTGCAACCGTTCGCTTCCGCGGGCGGTCCGAGAGCATATCCGGTTTGCTTTGCATCTGGATATAGTCTCCCTTGTATTCGAACTCTAAGCAGGAATCCCACGTATCTGGTCAAATCAACAAAGTGCCAAAACATTAGTGAGTATTAACAGAGTTAAAACTAAAATAAACCTACTGAACATATCAGTAGGTTTATTTTAGTTTTATAGAGGCGATAATGATGGATTGAAAGGGTGTGAAAAATCGTGTTTATAGTGATGATTATTTTACTGCTTTTATCCTTACTCTTTTTACTGATTATTTTTACTAAGTTGACGGTTACACTGGATTTAAATCATATCGGTGATAATGACCAGTTTAAAATAAAATTTCGTGCATGGTTTGGATTACTTCGCTACACGATTAACATTCCACTAGTAAAAATTGATAAGGATGAACCCAAACTTATTGTAAAGCAGGAGCAGAAAATGGGAAGTGAAAAAGCTGATAATAAGGTAAAAGAAATAGAGGATAAGGTAACACCTGAGGATGCACTAAATGGGCTGAGCGATATAAAGGAGATTACACAACATATTGTTGGAATGCATAAAATCATCCGCAAGTTTTTAAGGAAAATAAGAATAAAAAAACTAGAATGGCATTCACAATTCGGGATCGGTGATGCTGCGCATACCGGGTTATTAACAGGTGCTGCCTGGGCAATTAAAGGAGGCGTCATTGGTCTTCTAAGTCAGTATATGAAGTTACAGACGACACCTGTAGTAACAATAACTCCTGAATTTAATCAGTTCTGTTCAAGAACGAAATTACAATGTATTTTTCAGTTTCGAATCGGGCAAGCTATTTTGGCAGGTATACAATTCATTAAATATTGGAAAGGTGGACGTCCTAAGTTGAAAACCAAACCATTTTCATTTTTTTCAAACTAACAGTTTAGCAATGAACTTGGGGACAACTTTCCCGGTATGTAATGAAAATGACCGTTAATAATATTTAAGGAGGCTACATAACATGAGTGATCATCCAATTCAAGGACTAATGAAAACAGCAATGGAAAATTTAAAACAAATGATTGATGTTAATACAATCGTAGGAGATCCTGTAGAAACGCCAGATGGAAGCGTCATTTTAACAGTATCTAAGGTTGGGTTTGGATTCGCAGCAGGAGGTAGTGAGTTTAATTCCTCAGGGGGCGAAGAAGGTGGCGACCCAAAATCCCCAAAACTTCCATTCGGTGGTGGGAGTGGTGGTGGAGTTTCCATTACTCCAATTGCATTTCTAATCGTATCAACAACAGGTGTAAAAATGCTTCATTTAGATGAAAGTACTCATTTATATGAAAAAATCTTAGAAGCAGCCCCACAAACTGTAGAGAAAATTCAAGGAATGTTCAAAAAAAATAAAGATAGCAGTAATTCACAAAGTTCAAACAATCAAAGTCAGCAAAAGCAAGATTTAGATTTTTAACTGCCGTTTAGGCAGTTAATTTTTTTTATGGGTCATTTCTCATAATTGAGGGATACAATTGCTTTTGCAAAGTCTTGCAAAAAGTTAGAATTTTTAAAAGTTCAAAACAATTGATAAATCTTGATAGCTAGGCTATATTTACACTGTACATAATTAAAAGGAGGAATTTGGTATGGCTTCTATTACGTTCAAGAACAACCCAGTAACATTGTTAGGCAATGAAGTGAAAGTTGGAGACAGTGCACCTGATTTTACAGTACTGGCAAACGATTTATCTCCTGTTTCACTGGCAGATTCAAAAGGTAAGGTTCGTCTAATTTCTGTCGTACCTTCAATTGATACAGGGGTTTGTGATGCACAAACACGCCGTTTTAATGAAGATGCGTCAAAAGTAGAGAATGTTGAAGTTTTAACAATTAGTGTGGATTTACCATTTGCTCAAAAAAGATGGTGTGCTGCTAATGGATTAGAAAATGTGCAAACTCTATCAGATCACCGTGAGCTTTCTTTTGGTGAAGCATATGGTGTCCATATTAAAGAATTACGTTTATTAGCTCGTGCTGTATTTGTGGTTGATGCAAATGACAAAGTAACATATGTTGAGTATGTGAGTGAAGCAACAAATCATCCTAACTACGAAGCTGCAATTGAAGCTGCTAAGTCTGCACAATAAGGTTCAAAGACTAACATAGATAAAGGGACTGCTTTTGGCAGTCTTTTTTGTCGTATAAAATTTTTACGCTAGGACAATAGCTAGATTAGGAGTTGTCCTATTCATCAAGGCGCTTGCGCTTTTGTTCTGCTATGTCTAAAATGAGAAGAGTACGATGGCGAGGAGGAAAATGGATGAAAACAGTTTCTAAAATAGAGAATTTGTTTGCAGTAATAAATGAAACAGCAGATCTTATCGCGAAAGAATGTAACATGACTTACATAGAAGCAGTTGCAGAAACTGGCGAAAATATTTTTCATGGTTCAATTCTACAGGAAGATCTGAGCGAGATTACAGAAAAAAGTTTAAAACGTAAATATGAAACAATTAAAATAGATTCTTTTGGTAATGAAGAGCTTCGTAAAGCATATCAGTTGGCAATTTTAAAAGGGTTAAAAGAAGGTGCGCATCCTAATCATCAAATGACACCAGATACAATCGGCTTATTTTTGGGTTATTTAGTAAGCAAATTTGTCGGTAATCAAAAGGAAATATCAGTATTGGATCCCGCAGTTGGGACTGGAAACTTACTTACAACTATTCTGAATTATTTAACGCTAGAACAAGTTGATAGCTATGGTGTAGATGTCGATGATTTACTAATTAAATTAGCATATATTAATGCAAATCTTCAAGAACATCCTGTGCAATTCTTCAATCAGGATAGCTTAGAGCGATTGTTAATTGATCCAGTTGATATAGTTGTCTGCGATTTACCAGTTGGCTATTATCCTAACGATATAGAAGCATCTAAATATGAACTTAAGGCAGATGAAGGCCACTCATATGCTCATCATCTTTTCATTGAGCAGAGCATGAAGCATGCGAAAGAAAATGGTTATCTGTTTTTTATTGTTCCCAATTCCTTATTTGATACGAAAGAAGCACCGAAGCTAAATCAATTTCTTAGAAAGATGGCTATTATTCAAGGATTTATTCAATTGCCGTTATCCTTATTTAAAGATGAAAAGCATGGAAAGAGCATCTTGATTCTACAAAAGAAGGGTGAAAATAGTACACCTCCTAAGCAAGCAATTCTTGCAGAATTACCAAAATTCTCAAATAAAGAAGCAATGAATTCAATAATGAAGCAAATCGATCAATGGTTTAGAGAAAATAAATAATATTATATTGGATTAATTAGGAGACTCTTATTTCTTAGGGTTTCCTTTTTGAATAGTATCAGAATTTATAACTTTTCTTACTCAGTTTTGGTGTCTAGCTCCAGCGCCTAGACCCTCGGGGTCATAAGCCACTCAGGAATTGAAGACAAAGAACGTCTTCTATTCCTGAGCGTCTTATGCCTGCCTTAGTCTGATCAAGGCGCTTGCGCTTTTCTTAATACTTAATCCATTACCTTAATTATTAGAATTGTAAGACTTTTAGCTGTAAACGATTCCAGTTAAATCAAGTTCTTGAAATGTTAATATGTCAGTGTTTAAATGGAAAAGGCAGATAATAATCGTGAACATTTTGCAAAGAATAAGAATGTAAAAATATAAGCAAAATGGGAAGATTCATAATAAACAAAATCTACATTGTATGTCTATTATCGACTATTTATTAGACGAAAGATTCGGGTCTAACTGTTTGTCTACATGATTAATATCGTGTATTACCAACTTTCGGCACGGAATAAAAAGGAGAGTAACAATATATGGCAAAAGTTATAGCAATTAATGCTGGTAGTTCATCATTGAAATTTCAACTTTTTGAAATGCCAAGCGAAACAGTTTTAACTAAAGGTTTAGTAGAAAGAATTGGGATAAATGATTCTGTATTTACTATTTCAGTAAATGGAGAAAATCAAAAAGAAGTAACAGATATACCTGACCACGCTGTTGCTGTAAAAATTCTTTTATCAAAATTAACTGATCTTGGAATTATCGGATCCTTAGATGAAATTGAAGGAATCGGTCATCGAGTTGTACACGGTGGAGAAATCTTTAATGATTCTGCACTTATTACAGATGAAACTTTACAACAAATTGAGAACCTTTCTGAATTGGCTCCACTTCACAATCCTGCAAATGTAGTTGGTATAAAAGCATTTAAAGAAGTGCTTCCAAATGTTAATGCAGTAGCAGTATTTGATACAGCATTTCACCAAACAATGCCTGAGCAATCATTCTTATATAGCTTACCTTATGAATATTATGAGAACTTTGGAATTCGTAAGTACGGCTTCCATGGAACATCACATAAATATGTTTCCGAACGAGCTGCAGAAATTTTAGGTAGACCAGTAGAACACCTACGTTTAATATCATGTCACTTAGGAAACGGTGCAAGTATTGCTGCAATCGAAGGTGGAAAATCAATTGACACCTCTATGGGATTTACTCCACTTGCAGGGGTTGCAATGGGCACACGCTCGGGTAATATTGACCCTGCACTTCTACCATTTATCATGGAGAAAACAGGGAAATCTGCAGACGAAGTACTAGATATCTTAAATAAAAAGAGTGGAATTCTAGGTGTTTCAGGTTTATCAAGTGACCTTCGTGATATTACACAAGCAGCAAATGAAGGCAATGATCGAGCTAAAATTGCCCTTGAAGTGTTTGCAAGCCGTATCCACAAGTATATTGGTTCCTATGCAGCAAGAATGTCTGGCGTAGATGCGATTATCTTCACAGCTGGAATTGGTGAAAATAGTACAGAAATACGTGAACGAGTATTAAAAGGCTTAGAGTTTATGGGTGTTTATTGGGATCCAGCTCTTAATAAAGTACGTGGTGAGGAAGCATACATCAGCTACCCTCATTCACCAGTAAAAGTTTTAGTTATCCCAACCAATGAAGAGGTTATGATAGCACGCGATGTGCAGAGAATAGCTTCACACTGAGTTCAACGTTTTCCGATAGTCTAGTTAGGTACATCTAACCAACACCTATTTTTTTATTAAGGCAACCTTTTTCATGGTTATCATGAGGGAGGTTGTCTTTATTTGTTTGTAAATATTTTTAGAACATTATATAAAAGAAGCATCAGTAAAGGGTCTTAGGCTCTTCTAAGACCTGACTTCGATAATAAATTGTACTAAATCAGCCTAATATGTTACAACCTATATAGAACTAATTGTAGGAGGTTACACAAATGAATGAAATTAAAGAGTTATTATCTAGAGCATTAAAGACCAATAAAGAAATAATAAAAGGCCAGGAATTCAGTGTAGAAGCACAACTAAAAGGAACTGATGATTATATAAACTTATACGCAAATGATGTTGTAGTAGCTGTTTATGATGCAGATGATCAAGATTTAAATGTAATCAGTTATGACTATAAGAAAGAGATAAAATTTTTTGGTGAATGTCTGGAAGAGGAAGGAATGGAAGTATACATAGATGAGGGTTTAATGAATTGACACTCTTTAAAGAGTGTCTTTATTTTGATTAAAATCTAAATTTTATTTGAAAGGAGTTTTAGAATGATTCCCATACAAAAAGGAATTAGTCCCTCTACGACTATTAGACTACAAAAAAAAGTAACTAACTTTAAAAATGCAATCGATCCACTAAAGCCAAATCGTAACTCATTAGAGAATTGCTCCTTAAGCTGAGTTCATTACAATAAATAATCGTTCACGAATTACTGCATCGCACGTGATGTTGTTCGCATTGCAAAGTAATAACAAAAGATCAAAGATAGTCGAGAAGAAATCGACTGTCTTTTTGTGATATGATAAATATATCAAGATTCACCCGTAAATAACCTACTTATTACACAGGAATAAGGAGACAAAAGGATGAATGAATCAGCACGTGAAAAGGCAATTTTAGATGAGATTAAACGATGGGAAATTGATTTGCAAAACGATGTTCGAACCGATTTTCAACGAACATTTGATAAATGGATGAATCGCAAAATGGGTGAAATTCCAACATCTATGAAGCAAGTATTTTTTAAAAAGCTTGATGCTAGTCTGTTTAATTTACACTCCTTTATTCAAAGTTCTTTTGTTCAACAGGATGCCAAAAAGCAAATTTTATTATCAGCTAAGGCGTTAAATGAAGACATTCAGCAAATTAATGATTTATCCATGCTCCCAATTGATCAACTACATTATTTGGCTGACCTTCAAACGTCTAAGCATCGTCTTTATTCTTTATTACAAGGTGGAATAACAGGAACAGGCGGAATTCTTTTATCAGGTACTGATATACCTGCACAAACAATTCTTAATTTACGGTCAATCCAAATGGTTTCGATGTGCTATGGTTACGAAATTAATAACCCTTACGAAATGATGACATCCTTAAAGGTCTATCACGCTTCTCTAATGCCTAAACATCTTCAATATGAGCAATGGCAAGCCTTAAAAAAAGAAATAGACTTAGAGAATGGTATGTACTATTTTTATGAAGGGAACGATGAATTAGCTAATTCTAATAGCTTGGAATTTTTAGTAAAACAAATTGCTAAACTTTCTGTATTATCACTTTTCAAAAGAAAGCTAATTTCCGGTATTCCTCTAGTAAGTATCATGATTGGTGCAGGTGCTAATTACCAGCTCACACGCCAAGTTACGGATCTAGCTAATAAATTTTATCAATACAGATTAATAAACGAAAAAAATCATAATTTCTAGGAGGGTGCAAATGAGTAGTATTGAACATAAACTTGAAGCTCCTCATTCTGTGAATTGTAAAGTGATCACAATTAGTGATACAAGAAATGAAGAAACGGATAAAAGTGGTAAGCTAATTAAAAAGATGTTAGAAGAGAGCGGTCACAACGTTGTTGATTATGAGATTGTAAGAGATGAAAAAACACTCATACGTAGTTCTGTTTTAAAGGGCTGTGAATCACGAGAGATTGATGTAGTCCTTACCAATGGAGGTACAGGTATTGCGAAACGAGATGTGACAATAGAAGCCGTTCAATCGTTGATTGAAAAGGAGATTCCTGGCTTTGGAGAAATATTCCGTTTGTTAAGTTACCAAGAGGATATTGGTTCTGCTGCAATTTTAAGTAGAGCTGTAGCAGGAGTTTCAATGGAGACAGCTGTATTTGCAATGCCAGGATCATCTGGTGCTGTTCAATTAGCACTGGAAAAACTGATTCTACCTGAATTAGGTCATGTGACCAGGGAAATTCGAAAAGATTTAGTTAGGGAGTAAAAAGAAGGCTGATAGTATAGCCTTCTTTTAAAGAATAAAATGAATATGTGTGTTAATCCCTAGGACTATGTCTAGAGTAAGACCAGTGACACTAGAGTAGAGAGTCAAGCTATCAATAAGCCTTCTGGCCAGCTTATATAATTTGTATCCCTGTTCCTTTTGAATTTCTAAGAATGAATTTTCGTTGAAGATATATTTTGAGTTAAACGAAACCAAATCCAGAGGTCGTTAATAATCGATGCAAGTTCAGAAATTTCTTCGTTTAGTTGACAAGAACGCTTGAAGTTTTCTTCATGATTAAGTGCATGTTGTTTCAGATTAATTTCATCCTCTAACTCTGCAATCCGATCCGGAATTCCTCCACGGATTTTTTCCCAGTCGGTTAAAATTCTATTTTGAATGGAAACACTATACATATCCCAATTCTTATTCAAACGAGGTAAATTTATTTTTAATCTAGGATCATAGGCAAAATATTCGTCCAATTCCCATTCCTCCATAAATTTGATCTACTCACATTTTACAACAGTTTATTAAAAACAGCTATGAACTACTTGATGTAGTTTTTATGCATGACATGTAAAAAAAGAGGTATATTCAGGCGAATTATTCTCTTTAATTAATTTTTATACAAAGAATCTGTGAAAATATGCATTTTTCTATTGACGAAATAGGGATACAGTTGGTAAAGTGTTACCTATACAAGAAATGTATTTTTATAAACATATATTCATTTTTATACAACCAAGGAGGAACAAATAGATGAAAAAAGTTGTGTTAGCTTATTCCGGAGGATTAGATACCTCTGTTGCAATTAAATGGTTACAAGAACAAGGTTATTCAGTAGTTGCATGTTGCCTTGATGTAGGTGAAGGGAAAGATACATCATTCGTTCAAAAGAAGGCTCTTCAAGTAGGAGCAATTGAATCATATATGATCGATGCAAAAGAAGAATATGCAAAAGATTTTGCACTTGTTGCTCTACAAGCACATGCATTATATGAAGGGAAATATCCACTAGTTTCTGCTTTATCTCGTCCTTTGATTGCTAAGAAGCTAGTTGAAATTGCTGAAAAAGAAAATGCAGTAGCAATTGCTCATGGCTGTACAGGAAAAGGAAACGATCAGGTACGTTTTGAAGTATCGATTAAAGCTTTAAATCCTGACCTTGAAGTTCTTGCTCCAGTAAGAGAATGGGGCTGGTCTCGTGAAGAAGAAATCGAATATGCAATGAAAAACGATATTCCAATTCCAATTAATTTAGACAGTCCATATTCAATTGACCAAAACCTTTGGGGTAGAAGTAATGAATGTGGTGTACTAGAAGATCCATGGGCAGCACCACCTGAAGGGGCATATGATTTAACTACACCATTAGAAAAAACACCTGATGTAGCAGAAGTAATCGAAATTCAATTCGAACAAGGTGTTCCTGTTAAAATTAATGACAAAGCATATCCTCTTCATGAGCTAATCCTTGAACTTAATGAAATTGCAGGTAAGCATGGTGTTGGACGTATTGACCATGTTGAGAATCGTCTTGTTGGAATTAAATCACGTGAAGTATATGAGTGCCCTGGTGCGATGACTCTTATAAAAGCACATAAAGAACTTGAAGACTTAACATTAGTTAAAGAAGTTGCTCACTTCAAACCTGTAATTGAGCAAAAGTTAACAGAACTAATTTATAACGGACTTTGGTTCTCACCATTAAAGACTGCATTACATGCCTTCTTACAAGAGACACAAAAATATGTAACTGGAACAGTTAGAGTGAAGCTGTTTAAAGGTCATGCAATTGTTGAAGGAAGAAAGTCTGAGTACTCTTTATATGATGAAAAGCTTGCAACTTATACAAAAGACGATGCATTTGATCATAATGCAGCAATTGGCTTTATTGAGCTATGGGGACTACCTACGAAAGTGAATAGCATGGTGAAAAACAAGAAGGTGGAAGTATGAAAAAACTTTGGGGTGGACGCTTCCAAAAAACCCCTGAACAATGGGTGGATGAGTTCGGCGCATCCATCCATTTTGATCAGGAATTAGTTGAGGAAGACATCACTGGAAGTCTTGCACATGTTAATATGCTTGGCAAATGCGGTATTATTACTGAAGAAGAGGCAGAGCAAATCTCAAATGGATTAACAACACTTCTAGAAAAAGCGAAAAAAAATGAGCTCACTTTTTCTGTAAACTATGAAGATATTCACTTAAACATTGAAAAGATGTTAATCGATGAAATTGGTCCTGTTGGTGGAAAACTACATACAGGAAGAAGTAGAAATGATCAAGTTGCTACTGATATGCACTTATATTTGCGTAAACATGTTGCGATGGTTATTGAATTAATTGAAGGGCTACAAAAATCACTTGTTGAAAAGGCTGAAAACCATGTAGAGACAATTCTACCTGGCTATACACATCTGCAACGAGCACAGCCGATTTCGTTTGCCCATCACTTAATGGCTTATTTCTGGATGCTTGACCGTGATAAACAAAGATTTACTGAATCATTTAAACGAATAAATATTTCTCCATTAGGAAGTGCTGCACTTGCAGGGACAACATTCCCGATTGATCGTGCATATACAGCGAAAAAGCTTGATTTTGATGGGATTTATGAAAATAGCTTAGATGGTGTAAGTGATCGGGACTTTATTATTGAATTTTTAAGTAATAGCTCACTATTAATGATGCATTTATCACGCTTGTGTGAAGAAATTATTTTATGGTGCTCACAGGAGTTCCAATTTATTGAGTTGGATGACACATATGCAACAGGTAGTAGCATCATGCCTCAAAAGAAAAACCCAGACATGGCAGAGCTAATTAGAGGGAAAACAGGTAGAGTATATGGGAACTTAATGTCTCTTCTGACAATTTTAAAAGGACTTCCATTGGCATATAACAAAGACCTTCAGGAAGATAAAGAAGGTATGTTTGATACTGTAAAAACAATTGAAGGTAGCCTGCAGATTTTTATTGGCATGATTGATACTTTGAAAGTAAATAAAGAGAAGATGGAGAAAGCTACTAAAGAGGATTTCTCAAATGCAACGGAGCTTGCTGATTATCTCTCTACTAAAGGGATGCCATTCAGAGAAGCTCATGAGGTTGTTGGTACTCTTGTCTATGAATGTATCCAGTCCGGTATTTACTTGAAAGATTTACCTTTTGAGAATTATAAAAAGTCCTCTGATCTCTTTGAAGAAGATTTATATGAGATTATTAATCCTTATGAAGCTGTGAGAAAACGGATGAGCGCTGGTGGGACTGGCTTTGATATGGTTAGAATTGCAATTGAAAAAGCAAAGGCAACGTTTAACGAAAGCTAACATTTTAACTGAATAAGCTTCTTATTTTCAGAGACACTAACCGAGTAAATGAAAATAAGGAGTTGACAGTTTTGAAAAACAAACGAATAACACGGCAAACCTATTATTATGATCATCTTGGTGAACAAGAAACGATGCAGCAAATAACGGATTCCTATTCAAGTGGTGTTGTTGAACAACAATATGAGCAAAACTTCCTACAGGAGCATTTACAAGTTAGGAAGGACTAAATAAAATGATTAGTTTTAATTATTTTTTAGCTGACTTTATTATTAGTCGGCTTTTTTTATGCATTTTTCCCTCCCTTATGAATATTTTTAACGTGAATTTAACAAGAAGTTACAAGTTTTAAAACAAGTATATTGTAAAATAGAGATGTTATCAGCACAATAGAGATAGAAAAGAATAAGGACAAGTTTGATGGGGAGGGACTTTATCGTGCGACATGCCCTTATAACGGCTGGATCTAAAGGCTTGGGGAAAAAGGTAACAGAGGAATTTTTAAAAAATGGGTTTTCTGTTACGATAAATTACCGAAGTGATACGAGTGCTGTGAAAGAATTAAAAACATTGTATTCACATATTGGCGATCGTCTCTTATTTGTTCAAGGTGATGTTACAAAAAAAGAAGATCTAACAACAATGATTGATCTTTCGTTCGAACGCTTTGGAAGAATCGATTGCTTAATTAATAATGCTGGACCATACATATTTGAAAGAAAAAAACTTGCAGATTATACAGATGAAGAGTGGTATCAAATGATTGAAGGAAATTTAAGCTCTGTTTTTCACATGTTTAAAAAAATCGTACCAATCATGAGAAAGCAGAACTATGGGCGCATCATTACTTATGGATTTCAAGGAGCTGTATCATCACCTGGTTGGTTACATCGATCGGCTTTTAGTGCTGCAAAGGTGGGGTTAGTGTCACTAACGAAATCGATTAGTATAGAAGAAGCAGAGTTTGGAATAACAGCAAATATGATTTGCCCAGGTAATATAATAGGCGAAATGAAAGAAGCAACCATAGATCATTCTAGAAGAATAAGCGATATCCAAACACCTATTGGACGTTCAGGAACTGGTGAAGATATAGCTAGAACAATTTCCTTTTTATGTGAAGAAAACTCTGATATGATCACTGGTTCAATAATCGAGGTAACAGGAGGTGCCAATGTTATACATCGTTATAATGTTTAATTAGCTTACTATGGGAAAGATCTAAGGGATATTTTTTGAGAAGAACTTCCTTTTTCCACTATAGATTTAAGTAGACTTTAAGCAACTATCAATTTTTTTAAAAATTTTAATAAAACTCCTCGGACCTGTCTGTTTTCGTAATCATATAATAAATTACGGCAATACTGATAAGGATTAATAGTTTGAAACGATTGCTAAGGAGGAGTTATTATGAAAATTGGCATTCCTGCAGAAATTAAAAATAATGAAAATCGTGTTGCTATGACCCCTGCAGGTGCTTTTCATCTCGTAAACTCTGGACATGAAGTATATATTGAAAAAAATGCAGGGGTAGGTTCAGGGTTTACAGATGAACAGTATATTGAAGCTGGTGCGCAAATTGTTGAAACAGCTCAACAAGCATGGGCGATGGATATGGTTATGAAGGTAAAGGAACCTTTAAAAGAAGAATTCCGTTATTTCCGAGAAGGGCTCATTTTATTTACGTATTTACATCTTGCACCTGAGCCTGAGTTAACTGTTGCTTTAATTGATCATAAAGTAATTGCGATTGCTTATGAGACAGTTCAGCTTCCAAACGGTACTCTCCCACTCTTAACACCGATGAGCGAAGTTGCTGGTAGAATGGCCTCGCAAATTGGTGCGCAATTTTTAGAAAAGCCAAAGGGAGGTAAGGGGATATTATTAGCAGGAGTTCCTGGGACAAGGAGAGGAAAGGTTTCCATTATTGGTGGTGGTGTTGCTGGAACAAATGCGGCGAAGATTGCAATTGGACTAGGTGCAGAGGTAACAATTTTAGATGTGAATTCTGAGCGATTAAGACAGCTTGATGATATTTTTGGTAGTGACATTTCAACATTAATGTCAAATCCTCTTAATATTGCAGAAGCTGTTCGTGAATCTGATTTGGTTATAGGAGCAGTGTTAATTCCTGGTGCAAAAGCTCCAAAGCTTGTAACAGAGGATGTTGTAAGTTCTATGTCAGATGGATCTGTTATTGTTGATATTGCGATTGATCAAGGTGGGATTTTTGAAACAACTGATAAAATAACAACTCATGATAATCCAACGTATGAGAAACATGGGGTATTACATTATGCTGTTGCTAATATGCCAGGCGCTGTTCCACGCACTTCAACATTCGCTCTAACAAATGTAACTGTCCCTTATGCTGTTCAAATTGCTTCCAAGGGCTACAAAAAAGCGTGCTTGGAAAATGAAGCTCTATTAAAAGGTATCAATACATTAGATGGATATGTTACTTACGAAGCGGTAGCAGCAGCACACGGCTTATCCTACTCAGATGCACGTACTCTGTTACTTGGGGTTTAAATACGTTACTCCAACAAATGAGGCTGAACCATTTTTATTTTGTCAGCCTCTTTTGAGTATAACGTTTAAAAAAACGGTGAAAAAGGGTAAAACGAATTATAGATACTGATTACCATTTTGGTGTAAATATAAAGAAAGCAGGTGAATAGAATGCATGTATCTTATCATGGTCATTCAGTCGTACAAATTTCAACAGGGAATAAAAAGATTATTATTGATCCATTTATTAATGGTAATGGTTTAACAGATTTAAAAGTAACTGACCTTGAAGTTGATGTGATTATTTTAACACATGGTCATAATGATCATGTCGGTGATACAGTCGAGATTGCTAAGAAAAACAATGCATTAGTTATTGCTCCGTATGAGTTAGCGGTTTACATAGGTAAAAATGATATTGACATTCATCCAATGAATATTGGTGGAGCTTATAAATTTGACTTTGGTACAGTCAAACTAACACAGGCTTTTCATGGATCAAGTTATGAAGAAGCAGACGGAACTGTTGTATATACAGGGATGCCTTCAGGGGTTCTGTTAACAGCTAATGGCCAAACGATCTATCATGCCGGGGATACTGCGTTGTTTTCTGATATGAAGATGATTGGGAATAGAAATACTATCGATCTAGCATTTTTACCAATAGGGGATAATTTAACAATGGGTCCAGAGGATGCAGTAGCTGCAGCTGAATGGCTAAAAGCTAAAAGGGTCGTTCCTATTCATTACAATACGTTTCCTGCAATAAAACAGGATCCTAAAGAATTTACAAACATGCTGCCAAAAGGGATATGCTATCCATTAAAGGTTGGAGAAAAACTAGAATTATAAGGTAAAATATCATTTAATGTGATTGTTTTAAAACCCCACTAATTAATATTGAAACATCTGATTTTAATACGAATGGGCAATCAATAGATGGAAGTAGATGATTCATATCAACTACTTCTTTTTTTTATGGTACATGCATAAAATAGAGCAATAATTAATTTGAAAGGGTGATTTGATTGAAAAATTTAATTTATACATTAGTTACTCTTGCAATGCTCTATTACGGACTTCAGCAAATTACTTTATCTGGTGATCAATTACAAACTGTGTTTGCTATGAGTTGGTTGTGTCTAGCGATATTTGTAATTGGTGGGAACTTTGCACATTATCTATATCGTCCTAAGAAACATGTTCAAGCAAAACAAATTAAATCCTACAAAACAAAAAGAACCTATGCACGTCAACGTTTGAAATGAAGAGATAAAGCAGTTCTAAACCATGCGTTGATATATATATGCACCACCCTTATAATAAAAGAAGATAAGACGAATAACGTACTATTAGATTGTTATATATAAAGGGTGATGCAGCTTGGCTACGAAGCACGAGCAAATTTTACAATATATTAATTCACTTCCTGTCGGTGAAAAAATTTCAGTTCGTCAAATTGCTAAGGATATTAATGTTAGTGAAGGAACAGCCTATAGGGCGATTAAAGAAGCCGAAAATAAAGGGTATGTTAGTACGATTGAACGAGTAGGAACAATTAGAATTGAAACAAAAAAGAAGGAAAACTTCGAGAAATTAACCTATGCAGAGGTTGTTAACATTGTTGATGGGCAGGTTTTAGGTGGACGAGCTGGTTTACATAAAACGTTAAATAAGTTTGTAATCGGTGCAATGAAGCTAGAGGCAATGATGCGTTATACCGGTGCAGGTAACTTATTAATAGTTGGAAACCGTACAAATGCTCATCAATACGCTTTAGAGGCTGGTGCAGCTGTTTTAATAACAGGTGGCTTTGATACAGAAGATAGTGTGAAGAAATTAGCAGATGAGCTTGAATTGCCGATTATCTCTACTAGCTATGATACGTTTACTGTTGGTACAATGATTAATCGTGCTATCTATGATCAGCTTATCAAAAAGGAAATTGTTCAAGTTGAGGATATATTAACACCTCTTGAAAAAACAATTTACTTAAAAACAACAGATACTGTAGCAACCTGGTATCAGAATAACTATGAAACAGGACATGGACGATTTCCTGTTATTGACCAAAATATTAAGGTGCATGGAATCGTAACATCAAAGGATATAATGGGACATGATCATTCTACAATAATTGAAAAGGTAATGACAAAAAGTCCAGTTACAGTTATGGGCAAAACGTCAGTTGCATCTGCTGCCCAAATGATGGTTTGGGAAGGGATTGAAGTGCTTCCGGTAGTTGATCAACATAATCGTTTACAAGGGATGATTAGTCGTCAGGACGTTTTAAAAGCATTGCAAATGATCCAGCGTCAGCCGCAAATTGGTGAGAAACTTGACGATATTGTTACCAATCAGTTTATAACGATTGAAGATGAATCAAAGCGGAGTAGTATTTTTAGATGTGAAGTAAGTCCGCAAATGACAAACCATCTTGGCACAATTTCTTATGGTGTGTTTACGACACTTGTTACAGAATCAGTAAATCGATATTTAAGAGCGCAAAAAAAAGGTGATATCATTGTCGAAAATATCACGATTTACTTCATTAAGCCAGTGCAAATGGAATCAATGCTTGAACTTCACCCGAAAATACTAGAAGTAGGGAGAAAGTTTGGAAAGATTGATATTGAAGCATACAGTGAAGGTATGGTAGTAGGGAAGGCGATGATGATGGTTCAATTGATAGAAAGATAACCTCGAAGCTACTTTATTAGTATCGATCAAATGGGCAACGTCTTTTCACAAAGTTGGACTGTTGAAGTAAATTACAAAAACTAAATAAAAAAACGATATTTAACTTTAAAAATAAGAAGAGGAAGACACAATCCCCTTCTTATTTTTGTTCTTGAGCTTCTTTTACTACTTGTGGTAAATAATGCTTATAGGCACGGAATCCTGCCCAACTACTACCTATTCCAATAAGTACAAAGATTATTCCCACGATTAACGACAAGGTGGAACGATATAGGAATAATTGGTTAAGGCCAAAAGATGCAACAAATAATCCTAATGCAATACTAGATTTTGCAGCTATCCACCGTTTTTCGATCGACTTAGTGGATCTAAATGCTTTTACCTTAAAATATGCATAAAAAGCTAAAGAAATAACGATGATCACAACTAACACTGGCATATTTAGAAACCTCCACAATAAATCATATTTCAGCTGTTATTTTAAAATTGACCATAAAGATCTGAAAAGTCTCGCTTCATTTTAACATGACTTTCATTAAATTGTACTTATTTCCTATTTGCTGATTATTCTTTCTTTTTAAATACATGTATTTATGATTTAATAACTAATAAAGAACTTTAAAGGAGATTCAAATGAAACAGCAGATCTTAGAAGAAATACATCAAAATAATACGATTATTATTCATCGCCATGTTCGTCCAGATCCAGACGCTTATGGATCACAATGTGGGTTAGCTGAAGTGTTGAAGGCATCTTATCCAGAAAAGAATATCTTTGTTGTTGGTGAAAGTGAGCCATCTTTGGAATTTCTTTATAAAATGGATCTAGTAGATGATGACGTTTACCAGGAAGCGTTAGTTATTGTCTGTGATACTGCGAACCAAGCTCGTGTAAGTGATCAACGCTATAAAAATGGTAAAAAACTGATAAAGATTGATCATCATCCGAATGAGGACAAGTATGGAGATCTGCTATGGGTTGATACAACAGCAGCTGCAACAAGTGAAATGATTTATGAATTATTTTTAGAAGGTAAAGAACAGGGGCTTGTACTTTCTAAAAAAGCTGCACAGTTATTATATGCCGGTATTGTTGGTGATACTGGGCGCTTCCTTTTCCCTAGTACAACTGAAAAGACTTTTGGTTACGCTAGTGCACTAATATCTGAAGGAATTGAGTTTACTCCATTATATAATGAACTTTACAAAACAAAGCGGAATGTTGCAAAGCTAAGTGGCTATGTGCTGCAAAACTTTACGTTAACTTCATCAGGTGCTGCAAGTATGAATATTTCAAGGGAGATCTTAACTGAGTATGAAGTAACGCCCTCAGAAGCATCTCAGTTGGTTGGTATTCTCGGAAATATTGAGGGAGTTATATCTTGGGTGTTTTTCGTTGAAGAGGAAAATCAAATTCGAGTCAGATTGCGATCAAAAGGGCCTGTGATAAATGAATTAGCAAGGAAATATAATGGTGGCGGACATCCTTTAGCATCAGGAGCATCCATTTATAACTGGGAAGAAGCTGTTCAGGTGCTTAAAGATTTGGAAGAGCTTTGTCAAGATTATTAAATAGTTATGAAAAAGGTTATGTAGTGGTTCGGAATTGTGATACGGTTCCGAACCTTTTTTTATAGGGTATGGACTTTTTGAAGATTTCAAGAAAAAAAGAATAGTAATGTCTCATACAATAAAGAAATTATAAAGTTGAGGGGGTATGATAACGCTTACTAATCTCTGTTTGGGATAAACCAAACCCCGATATCAGTGGCATCCTCATATACATCGAGATTTAATACTTGTATTTCTTTTTTTATTAACTTTGCTAGTTCGGCAGATTCAACATATGCTGAAAAGCCATTTTTAATATGCTCTAATTTTTCTTGAGCAATTTTTTTTGAATTAAAAATGTCCATTTTAATCCCTCCATTAATATGTCATTACAAAATCAATATTGACGAGTGTGACATTTCCTTTTTTTGTCAGTCTCGTCTTAAAATGATTTGTGAAACATTGAACGGAATGTCATGATGGTAAAAGGTAAAATAAATATTTTGCTTTTTGCCATCAAACTGTTTGTGCATTACACTTACTTTAGGTAGTTGATATAGAATCAGTAGGCAGGTGTTTATCAAAAAAGATATCATAGGATTTCACAAGTTTTTTACCCTTGAGGTGAGTAGAGAGAGGTGAACATTGTAGTAATTCTTGATGAAAGTAAAAAATAAATTATTTACTTGTTTTTCCTATTTCTATTTTATCGGATATTTGAGTTAAATGCGATTCATTTTTGCATATTCCATAAAATTTTTTATTCTAAGGCTCTGTTATACTTGTTTCTTTATTTCCGCTGCAGGTGAACGCTTTCCGGGGCGGTCCTGGAGCCTCGTCGGTGCTATGCACCTGCATGAGTCTCTCATATCCGTTCCAATCAACAAAGTACAAAAATCACCAGTGAGCTTTAACAGAGCCTATTCTAAAAATGAGATCTCAACCTCAATATAAATAGTTGTTAGTAACATGAATTTTGTCATCTCAAGTTTATATTCTTTTCCATCTCTCTTAAAAACCTTATTCTCAATCGTTCTTTCGATTAATAAATGACTTGAAGAAACGCTCTCGATATCTTTTGCAATTAAATCTGATAAATCTTTTTCTACCTCATCCTCTATATTTTTTATCATAAAATCCTTAAAAAGATATTTGTCACCGTTTGTTAGATGGATATTTATTTCTTGAACAGTAATTTTTTGTTGCGCTTCTTTATTTAATTTTATATATTCTTCTTGATAAATTTCTTTGTCTTTTCTTAACTTTTGAATAGTTAACTCTTGTTCATCGATAATGGTCTTATGCTTTTCTTGGATCACTCCAAAGATAAATAAAAAAACGCCCCAGCTAATAATTGCCCCAATCGCTGCACCGGCAAAAAAACGCTGCCATGAAGGTTGTTGATAATGTGGTGGAATTCTCATGAAATATGCTCCTGTGTTAACCAATGAATTAGAAGCCAGCCTGTTTGTGCTCCGCCCATTCCAGAAATAATTAGTAATACTTGTTTTATGATGTCTCTTGTTTCTCCTTGGAAAATACCACGTTCAAAACTATAGAAAGCATCAAATGTTCCACCTATTGCAGCAACAAGTGCCCATATTTTTAAGCGATTTGCAAACTCAAACATTTTCGTTAAAGGAGGCTCACCTGCCAAGAAAGCTCCAATTGCACCTATAAGTGTACCACCTAAAATAACCCCTAATGCAATAAAATAGCTATGAATAAAAGCCGGTATAAAGGCTTCGTTGTCCATAAACATCATCCTCCTCTATATAATGTATATGGACGACCCTTTTTAAGTATGTTTTGTTTTACATGTAAAATAGAAAATAGATTAGCTTTATACATCTTATGAACAGAGCATGTATCTTTCTATTTGTATCGAAAATAATCTCGGAATATAATGAAGGATATACATTAGTGAATTTAAATAATAAAAATTTACATAAATTAGTTCAAGAAAGGAGGAATTTGTTTGCCTTTCGTACATCTACAAGTAAAAAGTGCATACAGCCTGTTAACGAGTGCTGCAAGGTTGGACAGGCTTGTAAATAAAGCGAAAACACTTAAATTTAAAGCATTGGCATTAACCGATGATCAAGTCATGTATGGTACTGTTGCGTTTTATAAGCTATGCAAACAACATGGTATTAAGCCAATTATCGGTTTAACAATAAACATTCTAGATGAACAAGGAGAGGGAGAGTCTACCTCACTTATTTTATTAGCAGAAAATAATAATGGATATCGAAATTTATTAAAGATTAGTAGTGCACTGCAGACGAAAACTCCTGAAGGATTACCTGAAAGGTGGCTTAAGAGCTATAGTCAGGGTCTAATCGCCATTAGCCCTGGAATGGACGGAATCATTGAGAAAAATTTATTAGAAGGAAATCGTGTAAAAGCAAAAGAGCTAACGAAAAAATATGAAACTATATTTGGTCAAAAATCTTTTTATCTGGGGCTCCAAAATCACTTGTTAGAGCAGGAAAAGCATTTATTAACCGAACTAGTCTCTTTGAGCGAAGAAACGAAGGTACCCGTTGTTGCAACTAATAATGTTGCCTACCTGGAGCAAGACGACTATATGGCTTATAAATGTTTATCAGCAATAAAAAACGGTGATAAGCTTTCAGATGAGCACATTGATTTACACACACCGAATGAATATTATTTAAAATCGCAGGAGGACATGGTCTCACTATTTGATCAATATCCTGATGCGTTAGAAAATACTTTGTTAATAGCGGAGCGGTGTCAAGTTGATCTTGAACTTGGAGTTACACATTTACCAAAATTCCCAACACCAAACAGTGAAAGTGCGAATGAATATTTAGAACAACTTTGTATGGAAGGATTAAAAGACCGTTTTGAGGAACCTAAGAAAAGCTATCTAGATAGACTTACATATGAACTAAGTGTCATAAAGAAGATGAATTTTAGCGATTATTTTTTAATTGTTTGGGATTTTATGAAATATGCACATGAAAATAGCATTCTTACGGGTCCGGGGCGTGGATCGGCAGCAGGATCACTAGTTTCTTACGTGTTAAAAATTACCGATGTTGATCCGATTAAACACCGCCTCCTTTTTGAACGTTTTTTAAATCCTGAACGAATTACAATGCCTGATATTGATATTGATTTTCCAGATACAAGACGAGATGAAGTCATTCATTATGTTGCGAACAAATATGGGAAAATTCATGTAGCGCAAATTATCACGTTTGGAACTTTGGCTGCAAAAGCTGCAATCCGTGATATTGGTAGAGTAATGGGAGCTTCACCGAAGGAAACCGAATTACTTTCTAAACAAATTCCAACACGTCCTGGTATTACTCTTACAAAAGCCATAACAGAATCGCATGTTTTACAAAAAATGATTCGTGAAAATGAGTTATATAAAAAGATAATCGATACAGCATTAAAAATAGAAGGGCTTCCAAGACACGCGTCAACACATGCAGCAGGTGTTGTTCTAAGTGACCAACCTTTAACTAATATTGTCCCGATTCAAAATGGGCAGCATGAAGTATATTTAACTCAGTTTTCAATGGATTATTTAGAGGATCTAGGCTTATTGAAAATGGACTTTTTAGGTCTAAGGAATTTATCATTGATAGAAAATATAACAAAATTAATCCAGCGTGAAGAAGGATATTCTGTTAACTTACCGAAAATATCTTATCAGGACGAAAAAACATTTTCTCTACTTTCAAGTGGGGATACAACAGGTGTATTTCAGTTAGAGTCTGAAGGTATGAGAAGTGTTTTAAAACGACTTAAACCAACAAGCCTTGAAGATATCGTTGCAGTTAATGCATTGTATCGTCCGGGCCCAATGGAAAATATCCCTCTCTATATTGAAAGAAAACATCAGAAAAGCTCTGTGCATTACCTCCACCCTGCGCTTGAGCCCATCTTACATTCGACCTATGGAGTCATTGTTTATCAAGAACAAATCATTGAAATTGCTTCGACTATTGCTGGATTTACTTTAGGTGAAGCTGATTTATTAAGAAGAGCTGTAGGTAAGAAGAAGAAAGATGTACTTGATAAAGAGCGGGAGCATTTCGTGAAGGGTTGTAAGTCTAATGGTTATAATGAACAAGTTGCAAATAATGTTTATGATTTAATTGTGAAATTCGCCGATTATGGCTTTAATCGAAGTCATGCAGTGGCATACAGCATGATTGCTTATCAATTAGCATATCTTAAGGCGAATTACCCACTTTATTTTATGACGGCTCTATTGACAAGTGCGAGTGGAAATGACGATAAGGTTTCACAGTATATACGTGAAGCAAAACAGAAGGGAGTTACAATTTTACCTCCTTCTGTAAATTATAGTGCATACCCATTCTTAGTTGAGAATGGTAATATTCGATATAGCTTAACTGCAATAAAAAATGTTGGGATTGCAGCGATAAAAGAAATATTCCATGCCCGCAAAAAGAAACCATTTACAGACTTATTTGATTTTTGCATAAGGGTATCAATGAAGATTATTAATCGTCGGATAATGGAACAGTTAATCTTTTCAGGAGCTATGGATGATTTTGGAGTGGAGAGAGCAACCTTGCTAGCAAGCTTAGATGTTGCTATTGAGCATGCAGAATTGCTTACACCGACTGATGAGAATCAGATTGATTTTTTTGAGGAAGAAGCCTTTGCACTCAAACCTAAATACATCGAGGTAGAACCATTCAAAATTGAAGAAAAGTTGAAATTTGAAAAAGAAACACTTGGCTTCTACTTTTCTTCCCATCCGGTCGAACTGTATCGGGAAAAATTTCAATCAGTTAATGCAAGTAATATATCAGATATGGGTTTGAAAATAGATAAAAAAGCCATGATAGGTGCAATGATCGTGAGTATTCGAACAATCCGCACGAAAAAAGGTGACGTAATGGCATTTTTAGTCATTGCTGATGAGACAGGCGATATTGATGCTGTTATGTTTCCGCAAATTTATACTAAATTTAGTGAAAAGATATCAATTGGTGACACCTTCCTTTTAGATGGGAAAGTAGAGAGACGTCAAGATAAGGTCCAATTTATTATCCAAAAAGTCATATCACCAGAAGAACTATCTAGTCTTGATGACAAATCAAAGCTTTTTATAAAAATTGAAAGACAATCTATGGAACCAAAAAGATTATTTGAAGTGAAGAATTACCTTAAAGAGTTCAGTGGAGATACTCCAGTATTTCTCTATTATGAATCTGAAAAAAGAACTGTTCAACTTCCATCAGAATTCTTTATTTCTCCAACTGAAGAATGTATGGATGCATTAATTAAATTACTTGGTAAAGAAAATGTTGTTTTAAGGAACCATCAATAATTATGAAAATTACTTTTTTACAATAATTAATTAGACATAAACAGTCAATTACTTATGAATGGAAGGAATAAACTCATAATTTGTCGTTAAATATGTCTTATCAGACACCCAAAGATAAAAATAACGATAGGACTAATTAAAAGTAACCTGTTTTCCTTCCAACCTACGACAAGTCCTACTTTACAAACAGATGAATTATGTTATCATTTAATAATGATTATTAGTGGTCAGACCACTGGGGGATTGTAAAGAATATTTTTTTATAGGTCTTAAAACTTTACAAGGTACAAAGGGGATGTTAATGATGTCATTAAGAGAAGAAGCTTTACATATTCACCGAGTAAATAAGGGAAAGCTTGAGTCAAAATCTAAAATACCTGTGAGAAATGCACACGATCTTAGTCTCGCTTATTCACCTGGTGTGGCTGAACCTTGTAAAGATATATATGATGATAAAAACAAAGTATACGACTATACAATGAAAGGTAATATGGTTGCAGTTGTTTCCGATGGAACTGCAGTTTTAGGTCTAGGAAATATTGGTCCAGAGGCTGCTCTGCCTGTAATGGAAGGAAAAGCGGTCTTATTTAAAAGCTTTGCAGGAGTAGATGCTTTTCCAATTTGTTTAAATACAACAGATGTTGACCAAATCGTAAATACAGTTAAGCTTCTTGAACCAACCTTTGGTGGTGTAAACCTCGAGGACATTGCAGCTCCGAACTGCTTTGTTATAGAAGAGCGTTTAAAAAAGGAAACGAATATTCCTATTTTTCATGATGACCAACACGGAACAGCAATTGTAACAGTTGCAGGACTTGTTAATGCCTTAAAATTGGTTGGGAAAAGCATGTCAAATATTCGTGTTGTTGCTAATGGCGCTGGTGCAGCTGGCATTGCAATTATTAAGTTGCTTTATACTTACGGTGTTAGAAATATTATTATGTGTGATTCTAAAGGGGCTATTTACGAAAATCGTAAAGCAGGTATGAATGAGGTAAAATCAGAAGTAGCGAAATTTACGAATAGAGATCAATTAGAAGGCTCACTTGCTGATGTAATAAAAGAAGCAGATGTGTTTATTGGAGTTTCAGTTGAAGGTGCACTAACAAAAGAAATGGTTCAGTCAATGAACCCCGAACCAATCATATTTGCGATGGCAAATCCAGCCCCAGAAATTATGCCAGAAGATGCAAGAGAAGCTGGTGCAAAGGTTATTGGAACAGGTCGTTCAGATTTTCCGAACCAAGTTAATAATGTACTAGCTTTCCCTGGAATCTTCCGAGGCGCATTAGATGTTCGAGCAACTCACATTAATGAAAAGATGAAAATAGCTGCAGTAGAAGCAATTGCATCACTTGTTTCGGAAAGTGAATTAACTTCAGATTATGTTATTCCAGCTCCATTTGATCCACGTGTTGCCCCAGCAGTAGCATCAGCAGTGGCAAAGGCTGCTATGGAAACTGGTGTGGCTAGAATAAAAGTTGACCCAGAAGAAGTTGCAGAAAAAACGAGGCAGCTTGCTATTATTGAGTAGAAGTGAGTGATTTGTCTTTGACAACCGCACAATCAAAAGTTTATATAGAAATTCTTCGTCATATTAGAGCTTATATTGCAGAAAAGCAGCTTTCATATGGTGATAAAATCCCTTCCGAAAGAGAATTTGCAGAAAAGCTTAAGGTTGGTAGATCATCTGTAAGAGAAGCATTGCGTGCCCTTGAGCTTTTAGGGATGATTGAAACGCGAAGAGGAGAAGGCACATTTCTTAAAGATTTTCGAGAGCATAATCTTATTGAACTTTTAGGAACGTTTATATTAGAGGATTCAAAAGCGGTTGTTGATATTATCCAAATGAATTCTCTATTGGAATATAATGCATTGCAATTGGTTTTGCAAAACAATCCTGAAGCAGAACTTAAATTGATAGCAGAAAAACTTTCAAAGAATACAGTAACAAGATATGAATGTATGAGAGAGATTATTCAACTCTCTAATAACCATCTTCTTTTTCGTATATGGATGGTGTTAAATGATTATGTTACCTTTGTTTGTAAGAGTGATCAAGTGAAGGTTTATTCAAATGAAAAATTAGAAATGCTAGTTAATGCCTTATTAAACAAGGAACAAGAAAAGGTTTTTGCTGCTTACGAAGAGGTATCACTTAAGGAATATGTCGAATAGATACTGACAAGCTTCAACAACATGCTTATTCATCATTCTATAAAGTATAGATAACTGATAAATAATAGTATTCTTGATGATAGTTTTACTAGTAAATTAGCTTAGTTCAACCTCAATACTTTCAATATGAAAAAGAAGAATTGTAGAGAAACAGCTTTAGAAAAGGGGAGGTACCGTTTTGTTAAAAGATTTGTTTACGAAACCGAAACCGAAGAAAAAAAAATATGCACAGGTTCCGTCTGAGCAAGCAAAACAAGATGTTCCTGAAGGAATTGTCATTAAATGTCCGAGTTGTAAAAAAATTATGTATACAAAAGAATTAATAAAAAATGAGAAGGTTTGTATGAATTGTGGTTACCATCATCAAATGAACGCTATGGAACGCATTAAGAGCTTATTTGATGAGCATAGTTTTATTGAATATGATAAAGAAATGATTTCAGAAAATCCACTGCAATTTCCAGGATACGAAGAAAAGCTAGAAAAGGACCGTCAAAAAACACAACAAAATGAAGCTGTTGTTACAGGTGAAGGTACCATAAATGGCTTTAAAACAACATTTGCCATCATGGATGCTAGCTTTAGAATGGGAAGTATGGGGTCAGTTGTTGGTGAAAAAATTACTCGTACAATTGAAAAAGCTAATGAAAAGAACTTACCCTTTATTATTCTAACTGCATCAGGTGGTGCAAGAATGCAAGAGGGTGTATTAAGTTTAATGCAAATGGCTAAAACTAGCTCTGCACTTAAGCTTTATAGTGATAATCAAGGCTTAATTATTTCTGTTATGACACATCCTACAACAGGTGGGGTGTCAGCAAGCTTCGCATCGTTAGGTGATTATAATTTTGCTGAGCCAGGAGCACTTATTGGGTTTGCTGGAAGAAGAATTATCGAGCAAACAATTAGAGAAGAACTTCCTGAAGATTTTCAAACTGCTGAATTTTTATTAAAACATGGTCAGCTTGATGCTGTTATAGATCGTCAAGAGTTAAAGGAAACACTAAGTAATATTCTTGACATTCATCAATCAGGAGGTGAATTAACATGGTAGGCGAATTAGAGTTTGAAAAGCCTGTAACCGAGCTTAGAAAAAAAATTAGTGAATTAAAAGAATTTACAATAGGTTCAGATGTTGATTTATCATCCGAAATTGAAAAGCTTGAAGCAAGATTAGAAAAGCTAGAAAATGAGATTTATACAAATATAAAGCCTTGGGACAGAGTTCAAATTGCAAGACATCCTAGTAGACCAACAACTTTAGATTATATCGAACACATTTTTACTAATTTCTTTGAATGTCACGGTGACCGTTATTATGGTGATGACGATGCGATTGTAAGTGGAATTGCAAAGTTTAAAGGTCTTCCTGTTACTGTTATTGGGCATCAACGAGGTAAGGATACGAAGGAAAACATTCGTAGAAATTTCGGTATGCCTCATCCTGAAGGCTATCGTAAAGCTTTAAGGTTAATGAAGCAAGCGGATAAATTTAATCGTCCAATTATTTGCTTTATTGATACAAAAGGTGCTTACCCTGGAAAAGCTGCAGAAGAGCGTGGTCAAAGCGAAGCAATTGCTAAAAATTTGTTTGAAATGGCTGGGTTGTCAGTACCAGTAATTTGTATAGTGATTGGTGAAGGTGGGAGTGGAGGTGCACTTGCTCTAGGTGTGGGTAACTATATTCACATGCTAGAAAACTCTACTTACTCTGTTATCTCACCAGAAGGTGCTGCAGCATTATTGTGGAAGGATGCTGGATTAGCAAAAAAGGCAGCAGAAACAATGAAAATAACTGCACCAGACCTAAAAGAACTTGGTGTTGTTGATGAAATAATCCCTGAAGTGAAGGGTGGAGCACATAAAGATATCCCTCAACAAGCAGGTTATATAGAAGAAATATTAGCAACCTCTTTAAAAACTCTATCAGCAATGACTGGTGAAGAACTCATTCACCATCGTTACGAAAAGTTTAAAAGAATCGGGCAAGTATCATTTACAAATGAATTACTTGGGGTAAAATAAGAACGTGTGGCCTTCAAGGTCCACGTTTCTTTTGGTGGTAATGAAAAATATGGTTTGTTTAGACTTAATTTGGGTATCTTGCTTTCTATGGACTAGTCACTATGGAAGGTAATGAAGGTTTTATTTTCAATAGAGGCTAATTAGCTTAGAGGCACTCATGCACTGCTGCTTTACTAGCATGCAAGGAAAGACAATAATTTTGCAAAATTATATAATTCTTTAAACACAGGGGTTAATTTATTGTATAATGATAGAGGCTCTTAAAAAAGGTTATTCGACAAAAGTTGCACGTTTGATCTTGTTGTTTTGACTTTTCTTTCATGTTATTTTTAAAGTAAATCAATGTGCTATATTATTATAGTGGGGTGAAGAAATTTGAAAAAAATTGGTGTTCTAACAAGTGGAGGAGACGCTCCAGGTATGAATGCTGCTGTACGAGCAGTTGTACGTAAGGCAATTTTTCATAATGTTGAAATTTATGGTATCTATCATGGATATACGGGTTTAATTGAAGGTCAAATTGAAAAATTAGAATTAGGATCTGTAGGAGATATTATTCACCGTGGTGGTACGAAACTATATTCAGCAAGATGTCCTGAATTTAAGACAATTGAAGGACAGAAAAAAGGGATTGAACAACTAAAAAAGCATGGTATTGAAGGGTTAGTAGTAATTGGTGGAGACGGCTCATATATGGGAGCTAAAAAACTAACTGAACATGGATTTCCATGTGTTGGAGTACCTGGCACGATAGATAATGATATTCCAGGAACCGATTTTACAATTGGATTTGATACTGCACTTAACACAGTAATTGATGCGATTGATAAAATTCGTGATACAGCTACATCACATGAACGTACATATGTAATTGAAGTAATGGGTAGACATGCAGGTGATATCGCTTTATGGTCAGGTTTGGCAGGCGGAGCAGAAACAATATTAATTCCAGAAGAAAATTATGATATGGACGATATTGTTGCACGCTTAAAGCGAGGGAATGAGCGAGGCAAAAAACACAGTATAATTATTGTGGCAGAAGGTGTTGGAAGTGGAGTAGACTTTGCAAAACAAATTGAAGAAGCTACTACTTTTGAAACACGTGTATCTGTGTTAGGTCACGTTCAACGCGGTGGATCACCAACTGCATCTGACCGTGTATTAGCTAGTCGATTAGGTGCTTTTGCTGTAGAATTACTTCTAGAAGGTAAAGGCGGACGCTGTGTAGGTATTCAAAAGAATGAACTCGTTCATCATGACATCATTGAAATACTAGATCAACCACATACAATTGACAATGATATGTACCGCTTATCAAAAGAATTATCAATCTAATATATAAATGTTGGGATCGTTTTCATACAGGATGCCTACGCACTAGTTAGGGTGTTTCAACCCTTGATGTGCTGTATTCAAATGCATTACCCTGATATGAAGTTGCGGGGAATTAGCTAAGATTATAAAAAACCATAATAGTTGTGGAATCTAAAGGAAGACAATCTTTAATTTAGATCTGTCCCCTTTTCCACAAAAATGGTAGGAGGAACGTAAATGCGTAAAACTAAGATTGTATGTACAATTGGACCAGCTAGTGAATCGATTGAAAAATTAACAGAGTTAATGGAAGCAGGTATGAATGTTTCCCGTTTGAATTTTTCACATGGTGACTTCGAAGAACATGGTGCTAGAATTATAAACATCAGAGAAGCTTCAGCAAAGTTAAATAAAAATGTTGCAATTTTATTGGATACTAAAGGTCCTGAAATTCGCACAAACACAATGGAAAATGGAGCAATTGAGCTTGTTGCTGGAAATGAAATTATTATTTCTATGACTGAAGTTGTAGGTACATTAGATAAATTTTCTGTCACATATGATGGCTTAATAGATGATGTACATATCGGCTCAACTATTCTTTTAGATGATGGCCTTATCGAACTTGAAGTAATTGGTTTAGACCATTCAAATGGTGAAATAAAAACAAAAATTAAAAACAGTGGTACATTGAAAAATAAAAAAGGTGTTAACGTACCAGGTGTGAGTGTTAAACTTCCGGGTATTACCGAAAAAGATGCGAAAGACATCGTATTTGGTATTGAGCAAGATGTTGACTTTATTGCAGCATCATTTGTTCGCCGTGCATCAGACGTTCTTGAAATTCGCGAGCTACTTGAAGAACATAATGCTAGCCACATTCAAATCATTCCTAAAATTGAAAATCAAGAAGGCGTAGACAATATCGATGAAATTCTTGAGGTTTCAGATGGTTTAATGGTTGCACGTGGTGATTTAGGTGTTGAAATTCCTGCTGAAGAAGTACCTTTAGTTCAAAAGGAATTAATCAGAAAATGTAATGCATTAGGAAAACCTGTTATTACAGCAACACAAATGCTCGATAGTATGCAACGTAATCCTAGACCAACACGTGCAGAAGCAAGTGACGTAGCCAATGCCATTTTTGATGGTACAGATGCAATCATGCTTTCAGGTGAAACTGCTGCGGGATCATATCCAGTGGAAGCGGTTAAAACAATGCATAACATTGCTTCAAGAGCTGAAGAAGCACTTGATTATAAATCAATTCTTTCAAAGCGTAGTGCACAAGTAGGTACTACAATTACTGATGCAATTGGTCAATCAACATCATATACGGCATTGAATTTAGGTGTATCAGCAATTGTTACGCCAACAGAGAGTGGACATACTGCAAGAATGATATCAAAATATCGTCCAAAAGCTCCGATTGTAGCTGTAACGGTTTCTGATTCAATTTCTCGTAAATTAGCTCTAGTATGGGGTGTTTATCCAAGAAGTGGAAACCACTCAACGTCGACAGATGAAATGCTAGATAACTCTGTTGAAGAAGCAATAAACAGTGGTTTTGTTTCACATGGTGACTTAATTGTCATTACTGCAGGAGTACCTGTTGGTGAAGCAGGAACAACAAACTTAATGAAAGTACATGTAATTGGTGATGTACTTGCAAAAGGACAAGGGATTGGACGTAAATCTGCCTTCGGTAAAGTTGTTGTAGCAAGCACAGCTAGAGACGCTAAAGAAAAGATGACAAAAGGCGCTATTCTAGTTGCTCAAAGCACAGATCGCGATATGATGGGGGCACTTGAATTAGCTTCGGCTCTTATAACTGAAGAGGGTGGATTAACTAGTCATGCTGCAGTCGTTGGATTAAGCCTTGGAATCCCTGTTATTGTCGGAGTAGAAGGTGTAACAACTCTATTAAAGGATGGTCAAGATATTACTGTGGATTCTGTTCGTGGCGTCATTTATGAAGGCCACGCGAGTGTACTGTAATAAATAGGCTAGGGTTAATTATTCTTGTTTAAAATTAATTTTTCTTGTCTCAGACTGTATCAATTTGAAGTTTGAGGTGAGATGTGAGGGAATCGGGAACCACCGATTCCTTTTTGTTTATCCACTAAAAAGGGGGAAGAAGGGAATTCCTTCTCTTTTTTTAATCAATCGAATAAAATAGAAGAAAGTACACAGTGAGAACAAAGCTTTTCATGCCTATATTTTAAAGAGGTGAGATAATGAGGTTATTAGTATTTTTGATTATTGTCATACCAGCATTAGAAATTGGGTTTCTACTTCTTTCTGGAAAAACGATAGGTGTACTTCCAACTATTTTACTGATTGTTTTAACTGGTGTGGTTGGGGCGTGGCTTGCAAAAAAACAAGGAACTGAAGCATTAAGAAAAGCACAGCAACAAATGCAATACGGACAAATTCCTAATGAGGCTATATTAGATGGATTATGTATTTTAGTTGGTGGCCTATTGCTACTTACACCGGGTTTTATAACGGATGTAACGGGATTTTTATTGTTATTTCCGATAAGTAGGAATAAAATTAAACCGATTCTTTTATCCATTATTCGAAAAATGATAGACAAGAATCAATTTACAATTATTCGTTAATTTTTCTTGGAAAGACGAAGGAGCTAGATGTTAAAGTGGTATCCACAGTTCAATAATTTTTTATTTTCAAAAAAGTACAAAGGCTGATTCTTCGAAATGGAGTCAGCCGATTTACTTTTCTTTCCCAACAATAAACTTCCACAAACCCATATATACACCTGCGCTGTGTAAGGTTTTTAAAATTACCAGAACAACGGGCCCTGCAATAAGTCCTAAAAATCCAATTAACTTATAGCCGATAAAAAGAGACACTAGGGTGGCGAGAGGATCTAATCCAATACTTGAAGAAAGTACTTTAGGCTCCATTATTTGTCTTTGCAATAATACGATGAGATACAGAACGCCAATCCCAATTGCGAGTGGGAGACTGCCGCTAAACGCTAAGTAAACAATCCAAGGAACAAATACTAACCCTGTACCTAGATATGGTAGGATATCAACTAATCCAATTAGCAAAGCAATTGTTATCGCATAATCAACACGTAGAATCAGAAGGCCGATTAATACAATCGTCGTTGTAATGGATATAAGTGTCGCTTGCGCCCGAATAAACCCAATAAGCGCTTTTTTTAGTTCTTCAAAAATTGTTTTCCCACTTTTCCTTGCTTTAGGAGGAAGGATTTTTTTAAGTGTGGTCTTAAATTTATACCAATCTTTACTGATGAAGAATGTAGATAATAAGGAAAAGATAATAACAGTAGCTGCATTTGGGAGCCAACTAATCATCATTGGTATATTTTCTAAAAAGCTTTTTATGAAATTTCCCACGCTTGAAGATACCTGCTCACCTATGTTTTGGATATTTATAATAATGGATTGTTGTTGATTTGATTCAAGATTATTAAAAAGATAGGTTAATTGGTTATATAAAGGCATGATCTTCTCGACAAAAAATGTTTCAATATACATAGCTAGCAATGTTAAATGCCCTGGTAAAACCTTAGCTAAGTATGTTGTACCTGTGACTATTTCGGCAACTAATAGGATAAGTATCCCGGCAATGATACAGATTAATAATAAAATGGCGATGATCACGGATAAACCTCTAGGGACTCTGCCCTTTTTCTCCATAAAATTAACAAATGGGTTAATTAGCAGTGAGATGAAAATGGCAATAATAAAAGGATATGTCAAAGTAGATAAATAATATGTGAAAAAGATACCGAGGATTGATAAGCTAACAATTAATAAAAGTCTTAACATGCTATAAACATAATACAAATTCAACTTGTCTCCTCCCGTAATAGTATCGCGTCTTATAGATGTTTATTACACCACAGGCTTGTTTATACTATCTGAATTTATATTATAAGGATGTAGGATCTAGAAATGGTCAGTTTGGAGGTTAACAACATGTTCAGTCAACCAATGTTATTTTTACTTATATTGCTAGGTATCGGAGTGTTAGCAAAAAATCAATCATTAATTATCGCTGTTTCATGCTTAATTATCATTAAGGTAATTGGTTTGGATTCAAAAATACTTCCAACAGTCGGATCAAAAGGGATAAATTGGGGAGTTACGATAATTACAATAGCTGTACTTGTTCCAATTGCCACAGGGGATATCGGGTTTAAACAGCTTTTAGAAGCAGTAAAATCTGCTTATGCATGGATTGCTTTAGGAGCGGGCATTGCTGTGGCCTTAATCGCTAAAAATGGTTTAACTCTATTAGCTGAAGATCCTCATATTACTACTGCACTTGTTTTTGGAACGATTTTAGCTGTGGCATTATTTAATGGAGTTGCTGTTGGTCCACTAATAGGTGCAGGTATTGCTTATATCGCAATGCAGATTGTTAAGCTTTTTAGTTCATAATCTGTAAACAAGTATATTAATTATTGTTAAACCAAAACTATTATATCTTCAAACTATTTTATAGACATAATAACTAGTAAAAGTGAGCTAAATTCCCTTTTCTTTATCTAGATATCAGGTAATATTTACAAGTGGAAATATACACTAATATAACAATTTTATTGTATAGTTCTATATGTGTGGTAGAATGAAGTGGAATAATTCCTAAAAAAACATTTTTCTAACAAATTTTTGTCCTTATTGAATTGTTTTCATTCACAAAAGTCTGATAATTGTTTATAATAGGAATAGGTACTTTTATAATGCCTACAATAGGAAGTCAGTAATGAAAGAAAGATCATTTTGACTTTTCTCTAAACATGAAAAATGTAAGCATTTTCTTTTTTGTGCTTCAATGTGAGCAAGCGCTCAATCGTCTAAAAGTTTAAAAGAAAGAGCATTTTGTATTTTAACATAGATAGAAGAATCTACATTTTTTTGCTCATACTATAAAGAAATATCTCTTTCCTCAGATATTTTTCTTACATATTTCAAACGATGAGAAAAATGGTGATGCTTTTTTAGACTTTTTTGAGGTTTAAACTTTTAAACTTTTAAGATGAATGGGGAATAAAAGGTAAAGGAGAGGTTTTTTATGACAGCAACACGCGGTCTTGAAGGAATCGTAGCGACTACTTCATCTGTAAGTTCGATTATTGATGATACATTAACATATGCGGGCTTTAACATCGATGATTTAGCAGAAAACGCTAGCTTTGAAGAAGTGGTATATTTACTATGGCACCGAAAGTTACCAAATGCAGAACAACTCAATGAAATTAAGAAACAACTTGCGGAAAATGCAAAAATTCCACAGCAAGTAATTGACCACTTCAAAACATATCCTATCAATAGTGTGCACCCAATGGCAGCTCTTCGTACAGCTGTATCATTACTTGGCTTATTTGACGCAGAAGCTGATGTGATGGATACTGAAGCTAACTATAGAAAAGCAATCCGTCTACAAGCACAGCTTCCAATCGTCGTAACTTCTTTTGCGCGAATTCGTAAAGGTTTAGAGCCAGTAGAACCAAGAACAGACTTATCAATGGCTGCAAACTTCCTATATACATTATCTGGTGAAGAGCCAAATGAAGTAGCAGTTGAGGCAATTAATAAAGCGTTAGTTTTACATGCCGATCATGAATTAAATGCGTCAACTTTTACTGCACGTGTTTGCGTTGCAACATTATCTGACGTTTATTCTGGTGTAACAGCAGCAATTGGAGCTTTAAAAGGTCCATTACATGGTGGAGCAAATGAAGCTGTTATGAAGATGCTTTCTGAAATTGGTGAAGTAGATAATGCGGAAAGCTATATCAATGAAAAATTAGCAAACAAAGAAAAGATTATGGGCTTTGGTCACCGTGTATATCGACAAGGTGATCCAAGAGCTAAACACTTAAAGAAGATGTCTGAAAAGCTTTCGAAATTAACTGGTGAACCAAAATGGTATGAAATGTCTCTAAAAGTTGAAGAGTTAGTGAGATCACAAAAGCCATTACCACCAAATGTTGATTTCTATTCTGCGTCAATGTACCACAGTTTAGGAATCGACCATGACCTGTTTACACCGATTTTTGCGGTTAGTCGTGTATCAGGATGGTTAGCTCATATTCTAGAGCAATATGAAAATAATCGTTTAATTCGTCCACGAGCTGATTATATTGGTCCTGATAAGCAAGCTTATATCCCATTAGAACAACGTGGTTAATTATTTATAATTTGGAAATGGTATAAATAGAACTCTATTCTTATCATGTGATCCTCCCTGTTAAATCGGGAGGATTGCTGTGCGAATTTTTTATATTCATAAAAATCTTAAAAATTTTATGTAATTCTCTGCAAAAAAGTTAGAAAACTACTATACTAAATAGTGAGCATATCTATCCTTTGGATAAATATAGATAATACATAATCTGGGAGGTTATTTTTTTGACACAAGGTGAAAAAATTTCAGTAACAAATGGAGTATTAAACGTACCAAGCAATCCAGTTATCCCATTTATTGAAGGAGACGGAATTGGTCCAGATATTTGGGCTGCAGCTTCACGTGTATTAGAAGCAGCTGTCGAAAAAGCATACAATGGTGAAAAAGGTATCGTTTGGAAAGAAGTATTAGCTGGTGAGAAAGCATTTAACCAAACTGGCGAATGGTTACCAAATGAAACATTAGATGTTATCCGTGAGTACTTAATTGCAATTAAAGGACCTTTGACAACACCAATCGGTGGAGGTATTCGTTCCCTTAACGTTGCGCTTCGTCAAGAGTTAGATTTATTTACTTGCTTACGTCCTGTACGTTATTTCCAAGGTGTACCTTCACCAGTTAAGCGTCCAGAAGACACAGACATGGTTATCTTCCGTGAAAATACTGAAGATATTTACGCTGGTATTGAATATGCAAAAGGTTCTGAAGAAGTAGAAAAGCTAATCAACTTCTTGAAAAATGAATTAGGTGTTAATAAAATCCGTTTCCCAGAAACATCAGGTATCGGTATCAAACCAGTTTCTGAAGAAGGTACAAGCCGTCTTGTAAGAGCTGCAATCAATTATGCAATTGAGCATGGTCGTAAATCTGTAACACTTGTTCATAAAGGTAACATTATGAAATTCACTGAAGGTGCCTTCAAAAACTGGGGTTATGAGCTTGCTGAAAAAGAATTCGGTGATAAAGTATTTACTTGGGCAGAGTACGATCGCCTAGTAGAAACAGAAGGAAAAGATGCTGCAAACAAAGCACAAGCTGATGCAGAAGCTGCTGGAAAAATTATTGTAAAAGATTCAATTGCTGATATCTTCTTACAACAAATTTTAACACGTCCTCGTGAATTTGACGTTGTTGCAACGATGAACTTAAATGGTGATTACATTTCTGACGCGTTAGCTGCACAAGTTGGAGGAATTGGAATTGCACCTGGAGCAAACATCAATTATGAGACAGGACATGCAATTTTTGAAGCAACTCATGGTACAGCTCCTAAATATGCTGGTCTTGACAAAGTAAATCCTTCTTCAGTGCTTCTTTCAGGTGTACTTATGCTTGAACATTTAGGATGGACTGAAGCGGCTAATTTGATTACGAATTCAGTTGAAAAAACAATTGCTTCTAAAGTTGTAACATACGACTTTGCTCGTTTAATGGATGGAGCTACAGAAGTGAAATGTTCTGAATTTGCTGATGAGCTTATTAAAAACCTGGGTTAATTACTAGTCATAAACTGAATTTTACTGACCTTACATGCTATTAAATTTAACTAGTTGGTAGAAGGAACTTCTCCTTCTACCAATCCTATACATATTAAGGGGATGTTAATATGGCAATTAAGCGTAAAAAGGTTTCTGTCATTGGTAGTGGATTTACTGGTGCTACTACAGCTTTTCTATTAGGTCAAAAGGAACTTTCAGATGTCGTATTAGTAGATATTCCGCAAATGGAAAACCCTACTAAAGGAAAAGCTTTAGATATGCTAGAAGCAAGTCCTGTTCAAGGATTTGATGCAAATATTATTGGTACATCAAACTACGAGGATACAGCAAATTCAGATATCGTTGTTATTACTGCAGGTATAGCTAGAAAGCCCGGGATGAGCCGTGATGATCTTGTTTCTACAAATGCTGGAATTATGAAAAGTGTTACAAGGGAAGTTGTTAAGTATTCTCCTGAGTGCACAATTATTGTGTTAACAAACCCTGTTGATGCAATGTCATATACAGTATTTAAAGAATCTGGTTTCCCAAAACATCGTGTAATTGGACAATCAGGTGTACTAGATACAGCTCGTTTCCGTACATTTGTTGCTCAAGAACTTAATCTTTCAGTTAAGGATATAACAGGATTTGTATTAGGTGGACATGGCGATGACATGGTACCTCTAGTACGTTATTCGTATGCTGGAGGTATCCCATTAGAGACGTTAATCCCTAAGGATCGTTTAGATGCAATTGTTGAAAGAACGCGTAAAGGCGGCGGAGAAATCGTTAACCTATTAGGAAACGGAAGTGCATACTATGCACCAGCTGCTTCTTTAGTAGAGATGGTTGAGGCAATCTTAAAGGACCAACGTCGTGTGCTTCCAACAATTGTATACTTAGAAGGTGAATATGGATTCAACGGTATTTACCTAGGTGTTCCAACTGTTCTCGGTGGCAATGGTTTAGAGCAAATCATCGAACTAGAACTAACTGAGAAAGAAAAAGCAGCATTACAAAAGTCTGCAGACTCTGTTAGAAATGTAATGAAGGTCTTATCATAAGAGTAACAATTTTATAATAAATAACGATATAAACAAAAAGAAAGTTGGGGATATCCTCAATTTTCTTTTTTATACTATCAAAATTATAAGTTTTCTTACTCAGTTTTGGTGTCTAGCTCCAGCGCCTAGCCCCTCTTAGGTCTACAGCCACTCAGGAATTGAAGACAAAGAACGACTTCTATTCCTGAGCGTCTTATGCCTGTCGGGTCTATTCAAGGCGCCCTGAGCTTTTCCTATATTCTTCTTCTCAAATAAATGAAGGTGGTGCAAAGATGCTCCTTGGTAAAAAGAGAAAGCTAGGTAGGCTTATTAATGAGATTACAGTTGGAGAAAAATTATCATTAACTGAAAAAATTGAAGATAAAGATCTATTGCTTTATCTTGGATTAACAAATGACGCCAATCCGCTCTATATACAGCATGATTATGCATCACAAACTCCATATGAAAAACCGCTCGTTCCTAGTTTAATGCTAACAGGGATTATAACTTCTGCAGTTTCTAAATATTTACCAGGTCCAGGTAGTCACATTGTTAAGCAAGATATAACCTTCCTTAAGCCACTTTATCATTATAGTATCGTACAATTCCTATTTGAAGTTAGTGAGATATTTGTTTCAGAAAATAAAATTGTCGTTGAAGTCCATGCAGTTAATGCCGAAGAAGAGGTTGTCTTAGAAGGAAGGATTACTGTTTGTCCACCTAGTAAACTGACACCTATTGAAGGGAAAGCTTTAGATAACTTTTAATCATCACCATTTTAACGATAGTCAAAAAAACTGACTCAATTTGAGTCAGTTTTTTTTTGATTATCAGAATTTATATTCTAATGAGGTATAATAGAAGGAAGTCTAAGGGTAATAAATACATTTTCAGGAGCAGTTTGAACATTTAATAAAGCAATAGTTGCCCTTTTTCACTACTATTCGCTAGAATAGAAACAATAGAGAAAATTCATTTATAATGAATAAAATAAAAAATTGGTTCAATTGAAGGGAAATACAATCCTTGGAGGCTTATATGAGTAAGAAGATATTAGTAGTAGATGACGAGCAATCGATTTCAACTTTGTTAAAGTATAATCTAGAACAAGCAGGTTATAGTGTGATAACGGCAATGGATGGGGAAGAGGGATTGCACAGTTGTTTAAATGAAGAGCCAGATTTACTTGTTCTTGACCTGATGCTACCTAAAATGGATGGTATCGAAGTGTGTAAGCAGCTTCGTCAAAGAAAGATCATGGTACCTATTTTGATGTTAACTGCAAAAGATGATGAATTTGATAAAGTACTAGGACTTGAACTAGGGGCTGATGATTATATGACAAAGCCATTTAGTCCAAGAGAGGTAGTAGCAAGGGTAAAGGCAATTCTCAGAAGAACACAATCACATACAGAAGTTGAAATTAAGGAATCTGATGAATCAGAGCAGGTAATGATCGGTGATTTGAAAGTATTACCTGAACATTATGAAGCGTATTATGGAAAGGAACGTTTAGACTTAACACCTAAGGAATTTGAGTTGCTTGTTTATTTGGCTAAACATAAAGGGCGTGTCCTTACACGTGATCAGCTACTTAGTGCAGTTTGGAATTATGATTTTGCAGGTGATACAAGAATAGTAGATGTTCATATAAGTCATTTGCGTGAAAAAATCGAAAGAAACACAAAAAAACCTTTATATATTAAAACAATTAGGGGATTAGGATATAAGCTCGAGGAGCCGAAAGTGAATGAATAGGTTTCGTTCACGATTACTTTTTGCGTTAATTACTTTAGTAATAACAGTCCTTGTTGGATTAGGGTTATTACTTGGACAAATTTTTAATAGTTATTATATCAATTCTTATAAGGATATTATGCAAAGAGAAACAAAATTAATGAAAACATTATTATTTGAGAGAGGGTTAACTGCTGAGGAGTCGTCAGATCTTGTTTTTGAACTAAGTAGCTCCTTTAAAACACATATTACTGTTTTAAATGCAGAAGATCAGATTATTTATGATGAAGGTGAAATATCAAAAAAGCATAATCATGACCATATGGTAGAAGACGTACTTCCAATTATGAAAAATAAGTCAGATGGTTACTTTTTTATTGATCAAAAGGAACAATTAGCATATTACGGGCTCCCTATTAGTGAAGGTGATTCATATAAAGGTATTGTTCTTGTCAACTCATCAATTGAACAAGTAAAAAAGGTAAACCAACAAACTTGGATGGTACTAATTGTTAGTTTAAGTTTGGCTTTAATTATTATGGTTTTTATAGGAATTAGGATAACATCTCGATATACACGTCCTATTGAATCAGCCACCAAAGTAGCGATGGAGCTTGCGAAAGGAAATTATAAGGCTCGAACATATGAAGAGCATATAGATGAAAGTGGAATGCTTAGTCAATCTATTAATATACTAGCGAGAAATCTCCAAGATATGACTAGAGCACAGGAAATGCAGCAGGACCGCCTCCAAACATTAATTGAAAATATGGGAAGTGGTTTAATCCTTATTGATGGACGGGGCTATATTAATTTAGTGAATCGAGCTTATAAGGAGCTTTTTGAGGTAGACTCTGCTGAATTTCTATACCAGTTATATTATGATGCTTTTACACATAAAGAGATTATTGAACTTGTTGAAGAAATTTTTATGACAGAGGTAAAGGTAAGGAAGCAGCTGCACTTACCGCTGAAAATAGAACGAAGACATTTTGAGGTTTATGGTGCACCGATTATCGGCACAAATGATGAATGGAAGGGTATTGTCCTTGTATTTCATGATATTACTGAACTAAAAATGCTAGAGCAAATGAGAAAAGATTTTGTAGCAAATGTATCCCATGAATTAAAAACACCGATAACTTCAATAAAAGGGTTTAGTGAAACTCTTTTAGATGGAGCCCTAAATGACAAACAGACAGCAGAGTATTTTCTATCTATCATTCTTAAGGAAAGTGATCGTCTACAGTCATTAATTCAAGATCTGCTTGATCTATCTAAAATTGAACAGCAAGGATTTCAATTGTCTATACAGCCATGTGATGTAAAAGAGCTTTTAGAGGATATTGGTATCATCCTTCAAGGTAAATCAATTGAAAAAGAAGTAGGGTTATCACTAGCTATCCCAGACGGGTTGTTATTAATAGAAGGTGACTTATATCGCTTAAAACAGATTTTCATAAATTTAATTAACAATGCGTTAACCTATACGCCTAAGGGTGGATCTGTTCAAGTAACCGTAGAAAAGCATGAACAGTATCTACTTATCGTTGTGTCTGATACTGGAATTGGTATTAAGACTGAAGAAATTCCAAGGATTTTTGAACGCTTTTATCGAGTTGATCGAGCAAGAAGTAGAAATTCTGGAGGAACTGGACTTGGATTGGCAATTGTAAAACATTTAGTTGAAGCGCACAAGGGGCAAATAAGTGTTTCGAGTAAACTAGGAGAAGGGACATCTTTTACTGTAAAGTTAAATAAAAAGTATCAAGATGGCCAAATTACATAAAAAAGATAAAGAAATTTTAGTAATTTCGACATACTTTACAATTAATTTACATCTAATTTATTCTATCTTAATAAAAAGTTGATATGATACTAAGTGAAAACCCCTTCATCCAAGGAGCCAATCTTTTGGACGAGAGCATAACGCTCTCGTCCCTTTTTTTGTTTTCCTGAATACGGTTGCGAATAAAAGAGAAATAACTATGAAACCTTTTCGTAACAAAACCGTATTAAAGGTAGATCAAAAATTTTACATTTACAAATGATCTTGTTGAGTTCAAAAGGAGGTAGGGGATTAGATGTTAAGCATGAAAAGAGTTTTTACCATTATCGGTTTTTCCTTTTTAATTGCAATTTTGGCGATTGTTGCTTTTACATCTTGGTACACTGTTGATGAGTCAGAACAAGCTGTCATGATTACTCTTGGAGAGGTTGAGGAAGGTGTTAGTGAACCAGGACTACATTTTAAATACCCGTGGCCAATTCAATCCGTAGAGGTTCTTTCCAAGGAAACATTTAGCTTACAGTTTGGATACGAGGAATCAGAAGATGGAGATGTTAAGGATTTTCCTAAAGAAACAAAAATGATTACAGGTGATGAGAATATTGTTTTAGCGGATATGGTAGTCCAGTGGAAGATTATAGATCCTGGTAAATACTTATTTAATGCAGAAAATCCAACGGAAATGTTAGAAGATGCAACTTCCGCAAGTTTAAGAAGTATTATAGGAAGTTCGACAATTGATGATGCATTAACTTCAGGTAAAGTTGAAATTGAAAAGCAAGTACAAGAATTATTATCAACTCTAATTGGAGAATATGATATTGGAATCTCCATTTTAGCGGTTAAATTACAGGATGTGGATCTTCCAAATGAAGAGGTTAGAAAAGCATTCACAAATGTTACAGATGCCCGTGAAACGATGAACACAAGAAAAAATGAAGCAAATAAATACAGAAACAAACGTACGGAGGAAGCACAAGGGGAGAAGGATGCGATTATGTCTGCTGCCCAAGGAGACAAAGCTGCGCGTATGGAAGTAGCACGTGGCGATGTAGCCCAGTTTAATGCCATTTATAATGAGTATAAAAATGCAAAAGACATTACACAAAAGCGTTTAGTATTAGAAACGATCGATCAAGTGCTACCAAATGCAGAGATTTATATTATGGAGGATAACGGTAATACAATGAAGTATTTACCGATTAAGGATGCTACAACCAAGCCTGTAGCACCAGTAGAACAAGAAGGCAATGAAGGGGAAGGGAGTGAAACAAATGGACAATGATAATGTAGTGAATATGGAGGAGAAAAAGCCTGCATTTTCATTCAAAGGCTACCTTCGTGGAGGTATCATTTTACTTATTACGATCCTATTACTAGTACTTGTCTTAACAAACTTGTTTATTGTAAAAGAAAACGAATACAAAGTTGTCCGCCAATTTGGCGAAGTCGTTAGAATAATTGAAGAACCTGGACTAAATTATAAAATCCCTTTTATTCAATCTGTAACAACTCTGCCAAATTATCAAATGACATACAATGTTCAAGAGGCAGAAATTAATACAAAAGATAAAAAAAGGCTAATTATTGATAACTACACAGTTTGGAGAATTGAAGATCCAAAAAAAATGATCACAAATGCACGAACCATGGTAAGTGCTGAGACAAGAATGGCGGAGTTTGTTTTTTCAACTGTGCGCTCTGAACTCGGTCAATTAAATTATGATGAAATTATCAATGATGAGAAATCCTCTCGAGGAAGCTTAAACGACAAGGTTACAAATATCGTAAATGATTTATTAGAAAAAGACGATTACGGTATCGTCGTAACTGATGTCCGCATGAAACGGACAGATTTACCAGCAGAAAATGAACAATCTGTTTTTACGCGAATGATTTCTGAACGGGAATCAACTGCACAAGGTTATTTATCTAAAGGTGATGCCGAAAAAAATAGAATTATTGCAGAGACAGATAGAGAAGTAAAAGAGATGCTAGCAAAGGCTAAAGGAGATGCAGAGGTTATTCGAAGTGAAGGTGAGAAGGAAGCAGCTAAAATGTATAATACAGCTTATTCAAAGGATCCTGAATTTTATGAACTGTATCGAACATTACAATCATATAAGCAAACGATTGATGAAGAAACGGTCATAATTATTCCATTTGATTCTCCATATGCAAGTCTACTTAAAGGGGAACGCTAGGAGTTTACAATCGCGGCTTTTGAAGATATAACCTATAAAATCAAAGAACCAGAGTTTTCCTTTCTATTTGTAGTCGTGATAGAATAGAGAAGGAACTTATGGTTCTTTTTTTTGAATTTTGACTTCGTTTAGTGTCTAGTTCCGAGATCCATTAGTCTAAGCCAACTTAGTTTGCATGGGCTGTTACAGCGATAAACGTTAAGATCGTATGCACCTATAAGGTCTAGATTACCAAAAGGCTAAAACATAAGCTTGTTCGTTTGGATATGAGCTAAAGATAGGTGCTATTAATAGATGTAGGAGGAAGAAATAGTGACTAAAAAGATCGTTTTAATTGATGGAAATAGTATTGCCTATCGAGCATTTTTTGCGCTTCCATTATTGAATAATGATAAAGGTGTACATACGAATGCGATTTATGGTTTTACAATGATTTTAATGAAAATTTTAGAAGATGAAAATCCATCACATATGATTGTTGCATTTGATGCAGGAAAGACAACATTTAGACATGAAACGTTCCAGGAGTATAAAGGGGGACGCCAAAAAACTCCACCTGAATTATCAGAGCAATTTCCTTTTATAAGAGAGCTTCTTGATGCTTATCAGGTATCACGCTATGAGCTTGAAAATTATGAAGCAGATGATATTATTGGTACGCTTTCTAAACAGGCTGAAAAGGACGGCTATGAAGTCAAGGTCATCTCAGGTGATAAAGATTTAACACAGCTAGTGACAGATAAAATTACTGTTGATATCACTCGAAAAGGAATAACAGATGTAGATTCCTACACACCTGATTTTGTTAATGAAAAATACGGCTTAACACCAGAACAAATTATTGATATGAAGGGTTTAATGGGGGATGCGTCAGATAATATCCCAGGAGTACCAGGGGTAGGCGAGAAAACTGCCATTAAGCTTTTGAAAGAATTTCAAACGTTAGAGAATGTGTTAGATTCTATTGATCAAGTGAGTGGTAAAAAACTAAAAGAAAAATTAGAGGAAAACCGTGATCAGGCGCTAATGAGTAAAAAGCTTGCCACAATTGATTGCAGTGCACCAATAACAATTTCAGTTGATGATGTTCATTATGAAGGCTTTGATATAAAAAAGGTTACAGATATCTTTAAAGAGCTAGGATTTAGCACATTATTAGAAAAGCTTGGTGAAGAAGTCGTTCAAGAAGAAGTGGTTGTTGAAGACATTAGCTTTGAAAAAGTCTCTGAACTTACAAGTGAACTATTGACTGACGAAGCAGCGTTATATGTAGAGGTTCTTGAAGAAAGCTATCATAACGCAGATATTATCGGATTCTCTATAACTAATGAGAATGGTCAATATTACATCCCTGTTGAAGTTGCGTTAGCATCTGAGCAATTTAAAAAATGGGCTGCTGATGAAACGAAACAAAAGATTGTTTATGATGGAAAGAAAACAAGTGTTGCGCTTAGCTGGAAAGGGATCACTTTAAAAGGGGTCGACTTTGATGTACTTATCGCCGCTTATTTATTAAATCCTTCACAAGACTTCGATGATGTTGCAAGTGTTGCGAGAACAAATGGTTTATCAATTGTTCAATCAGATGAGTTAGTGTACGGTAAGGGAGCGAAGCGAGCAATCCCTGATGAAGAAAAGCTTAGTGATCATATTGTTCGAAAAGGACAAGCAATATTCGCTTTAAAAGAAAAGCTAGTGAATCAACTGGAGAAAAATGATCAAACATCATTATTTTATGATTTAGAGCTACCACTTTCGGTCATTCTTGCTGAAATGGAAGCAACAGGTGTGAAAGTTGATGTTGATCGCTTAAAAGATATGGGTAAGAATTTAGCAGAACAATTAAAATCGCTTGAGGAGAATATATATGAGCATGCTGGAGAAGAGTTCAATATTAATTCACCGAAACAACTAGGAGTAATATTATTCGAAAAATTAGGTTTACCAGTGATAAAAAAAACGAAGACAGGTTTTTCAACCTCTGCAGACGTATTGGAAAAGCTTGAAGAAAAGCATGAAATTGTAAGAGGAATTCTTCATTATCGTCAGCTCGGAAAATTACAATCAACCTATATTGAAGGATTATTAAAGGTTGTACATGAAGACACACATAAAATCCATACCCGTTTTAATCAAGTTTTAACAACAACCGGACGACTTAGTTCAATTGATCCAAATCTACAAAACATCCCGATTAGACTTGAGGAAGGTCGGAAAATTCGCCAAGCATTTGTTCCATCAAAAAATGATTGGGTCATGTTTGCAGCTGACTACTCGCAAATTGAATTAAGGGTTTTAGCTCATATTGCAAATGATAAAAACTTAGTAGAAGCATTCCGTAATGATTTAGATATTCACACGAAAACGGCAATGGATGTTTTTCATGTTGCAAAAGAAGATGTTACATCGAATATGAGAAGACAAGCAAAGGCGGTTAATTTTGGTATTGTCTACGGAATTAGTGATTACGGACTTTCACAAAACCTAGGAATCACTCGTAAGGAAGCAGGAGAATTTATTAAACGTTATTTGGAGACTTTTGTCGGTGTTCAAGAATATATGGATGACATTGTCGCTGATGCGCGGGAAAAAGGGTATGTGAAAACACTTCTACATAGAAGAAGATATATTCCAGAAATCACAAGCCGTAACTTTAATTTACGAAGCTTTGCAGAACGAACAGCAATGAATACTCCAATTCAGGGAAGTGCTGCAGATATTATTAAGAAGGCAATGATCGATATGGCTGATCGATTAAAACAGGAAAATGTTCAAGCGAAATTATTATTACAAGTACACGATGAACTAATTTTTGAGGCACCAAAAGAAGAAATTTCAATTCTTGAAAAAATTGTTCCTGAAGTAATGGAAAATGCTGTAGAGTTAAACGTTCCATTAAAGGTGGATTACTCTTATGGTGCTTCTTGGTATGATGCGAAATAAACCCCATCAAGTGGCCTGTTTTGAAGACCACTTAAGAGTTACCGTTAAACCGAATAAAAAGGAAGTGATGGAATGCCAGAGCTACCAGAGGTTGAAACAGTACGCCGTACATTGCTTCAGCTAGTACAAGGAAAAAAGATACAAAAGGTAACAATTCATTGGCCAAAAATAATAAAAAAACCTGAAGAAAGTGAACAATTTCAGGATGCCTTAGTTGGGCAAACAATACAAGATGTAAACCGTAGAGGGAAATTTTTGAAATTTATCCTTGACGATTATGTTCTAGTTTCACATTTACGAATGGAAGGTCGATATGGATTGTATAATCCAGAAGAGGAGTATGATAAGCATACACATGTTATTTTTTCCTTTGTAGATGGCACTGAATTGCGCTACCGAGATGTAAGAAAGTTTGGTACTATGCACTTATTTTCAAAGGGTGAAGAAGATAATGAGCTGCCACTTTCTCAGCTAGGACCTGAACCTTTCTCTAAAAGCTTTACAGTAGATTATTTACGTGAACGTTTAAAAAAAACGTCACGAAAAATTAAAGCCGCTTTATTAGATCAAACCGTTGTGGTTGGTCTTGGAAATATATATGTTGATGAAGCATTGTTCCGGGCTGGGATAAACCCAGAGCGCATTGCAAATCAAATAACATTAGCAGAATGCAGGGTTTTACATAAGGAAATCATTGCAACTCTTGGGGAAGCTGTCGAAAAAGGCGGTAGCACTATTCGATCCTATGTAAATACTCAAGGTGAAATCGGGATGTTCCAACTTCAATTATTTGTATACGGAAGAACAAATGAGCCTTGTAAAAAATGTGGAACAACTTTAACAAAATCAGTCGTTGGTGGAAGAGGAACACACTTTTGTGATAAATGTCAAAAGTAATCCAAAAGGTAAAGAGCACTTTATGTGCTTTTTACCTTTTTTTATTTGCATTAAATCCTTAATTTTTAGTACTATTCGAATTTCTTTAAGCCACTCTATGCCAATTATTTAAAATTGAGTGATTTACTTTCCCAAGGTTTCAAGAATACAAGAAGTCAGCAAAACTTTTATAAAATTTTTCATCGATCTTTAACACTAACTAGGCGACTATCATACACTATGTTAGCAATCAGAAGGAAGGGGCTAGGCTTTTATGTTTCAATTTGCATCACTATTATTATTAGCGCTCGCAGTAAGCTTAGATAGCTTTTCTGTAGGTTTTACGTATGGTATGAGAAAAATGAGAATCCCTTTTAAGTCAATATTTATTATTGCTTGCTGTTCTGCCGCAACATTGTTAGTGGCAATGCTAGTTGGCGATTTGCTGACAAGAATTTTCCCGGTGTATGTAACAGAAAAGCTTGGAGGATTCATTTTGGTCCTAATTGGTGCATGGGTGTTATATCAATTTTTTAGACCTGAAAAGGAAACGTCTGAGGATGAGATGGAGTCAGAAAAAACATTAATTAATTTTGAGATAAAAACACTTGGAATTGTTATCAATATCCTTAGAAAACCAATGTCAGCAGATATTGATAAGTCAGGAACGATCACAGGAGTGGAGGCATTTTTACTTGGTGTTGCATTGTCATTAGATGCCTTCGGTGCTGGGATTGGTGCTGCATTATTAGGGTATTCGCCAGTTATTATGAGTATTTTAGTAGCGTGTATGAGCTCATTATTTGTATTTGTTGGGATTAAATCAGGGAATATTTTTTCGAAATTTGCTTGGATGGATAAATTTTCTTGCCTACCGGGGATCATTCTAATTATGATAGGTATATGGAAACTATAAACTGAGACTTCATTCAGTGGTCAAATTCTTAAGAAATAATGGGGGCAAGTCATTGTGACAGTGGTAATTGGTTTAACAGGTGGTATTGCAAGTGGAAAAAGTACAGTTTCTGATATGTTACGCAAACAAGGAATCCGAGTGATTGACGCTGATCAAATTGCAAGAGAGGTAGTTGAGATCGGAAAACCAGCATATGAGCAAATTGTTAAAACGTTTGGCCAGGATATTTTACATGAAGATAAAACAATTAATCGCGAAAAGCTAGGAACGCTAATTTTTTCTGAGGAAAATAAACGTCAGCAATTAAATAAAATTGTCCATCCTGCTGTTCGAAAGGAAATGTTAAAACAAACTGAGGAAGAAAAAGCACATCAAGCTAAAATAGTTGTGTTAGATATTCCTTTATTATTTGAAAGTAAATTAACGTATATGGTGGATGAAATAATAGTAGTGTATGTTGATGAAGAAACACAATTGAAGCGGTTAATGAAAAGAAATAGTTATAGTGAAGAGGAAGCGAAGATAAGAATTGGCTCACAGTTTCCTTTGAAGGAAAAAGCTGAGCTCGCAGATGAAATCATTCATAATCAGGGTTCAATAGAAGAAACAAGAGCACAGGTACACGAGTTGATCAGTAAGTTGATAGGAAATGAGGAGACTAATTAAATTGGTCTCTTTTTTTTTGTGATCGAAAAAAATATTCTGTGCTCTAAGCGGTATATATGGAACAAGCCAAGTTAAACAAAGCATAAAAATAAATGAAATATGCCTAAATTAAAAAAATGTAATAATATATATCGCTTTTAAAAATAAATGTGTTATACTAAATTAAAATAAATAATTAATTAGTATGACATATATAAAACGAGAGGGGAAATATGATGAGAGCCAATATTGCGATAAATGGTTTTGGTCGTATTGGGAGAATGGTATTTCGGAAAGCGATTAATGAGGACTTGAATATAAAGGCCATAAATGCAAGTTATCCTGCCGAAACACTAGCACATTTGATTAAATATGATACAAATCACGGTAAATTTGATGGTGAAGTGATAGCACATGATGATCATTTAATTGTAAACGGAAACAAAGTTTTACTTATAAATGAACGTGACCCTAAAGAATTACCCTGGAAATCTCTAGGGGTGGATATTGTAATTGAAGCAACAGGGAAGTTTAATCAAAGAGAAAAAGCGATGTTGCACATTGAAGCTGGAGCAAAAAAAGTGATACTAACAGCACCTGGTAAAAATGAAGATGTTACAATTGTTATGGGGGTTAATGAGGAGCAATACGATCCTGAAAAACATACGATTATTTCAAATGCCTCATGTACAACAAATTGTCTTGCACCTGTTATCAAAGTTCTTGACGAATCATTTCGAATTAAAAATGGCTTAATGACAACAGTTCACGCCTATACAAATGATCAAAAAAACATAGATAATCCACATAAGGATTTACGTAGAGCTAGAGCTTGTGGCCAATCGATTATTCCGACAACTACAGGAGCTGCAAAGGCGCTATCATTGGTATTGCCTCATCTAAAAGGTAAACTACACGGCATGGCATTACGAGTTCCAACTCCGAATGTATCGTTAGTAGATTTAGTAGTCGATGTTGAGGAGAAGGTAACTGTTGAAGAAATCAATATGTCGTTTAAACTAGCTGCAAATAGCTCTTTAAGTGGCATACTCGATTATACAACTGAACCTTTAGTATCAATCGATTTCAATACAAACCCTTATTCTGCAATAATTGATGGATTATCTACGATGGTAATTGGTAGTCATAAAGTAAAGGTGTTAGCGTGGTATGATAATGAATGGGGTTATTCATGTAGAGTAACAGAATTAACGAAGTTTGTTGCTGAAAAAATGACAAATTTATTAGAGGTATAAAATGTAACGTTAATTCGGGATATTAAATAATGCAAAGGAAATAATAAACCGTGTATCACCACATTAATACTCCACCCTTTAACTATTAACAAACTTTTTTGAAAAAGTTTGTTGCAAAACATAAATAAACAAAGTATACTATTTTTCGTGAACTTCTTATAAAAGCCATGGTGTTAAGGCTACTTAAAGGGTTAGGACCTCTCTGGACTAACTTTCCCCCGTGGTAGTTGTTATATATCACCTGAGCGAAGAATTCATGTGAAAAAATAGTTAAAGGGGGATCCATGAATATGGAAACAATGGGTAGACACGTAATCCAAGAATTATGGGGTTGCGATTTTGATAAGTTAAATGATATGGATTACATTGAAAAAACATTCGTAAATGCTGCGTTAAAATCTGGTGCTGAAATTAGAGAGGTTGCTTTTCACAAATTTGCTCCTCAAGGAGTAAGTGGTGTAGTCATCATTTCTGAATCACATTTAACGATCCACAGCTTTCCAGAGCATGGCTATGCAAGTATTGATGTTTACACGTGCGGTGATTTAGATCCTAATATTGCTGCAGATCACATTGCAGAATCTTTAGGTGCTCAAACTCGTGAAAATATTGAAATTCCAAGAGGAATGGGACCAGTACAAGTAAAGCAAGCTCAAGCAAAAGCTCTTTAATATTAAAACAAATATCCCGAGGTGCTGATTATTTAATCCGCACCTCTTTTTATTATCGGGAATTTTCAGTATGATAGAGATAGAATAACATTGGACACTTTCCGATAAAATATAACAAAAGGGGAAAAGAGCGCATGAGTTTTATAAATAAGTTAAAAGATTTCTTTAGTACACACCAAGAAACACGTGAAAATCATTATAATCCAGATTTGAAAAGTCATTATTATAAAACTGCATATAAGAATGCTTTACAATCAGTAAATTCATTGATTGAACAAATACCTGGTATGACGGTAACTTCGATTTCAGAAGAACGTGGTGAAATGAGTGTAACGATTGACAAACCGAGAAAAGGTTTTTTAATCGTAACCGTAATTTCTGTTCGTCCATATGAAACAGCCGTTGATTTTACAGCAACAACAAATACTTTTTTACCAACAGACTTTGGGTTTAGTAAAAAAATTATCCTTCAGCTTTATAAAAAGCTTGATGAGAAAGAAACGTTAGTTGGTACAGGGAAGAGTGGAAGATAAGGTCGGTCTTCATTAATTGTGCGGAAGGCTATTACAGCCCGTTATAAACGTGATTAATAGCCTTATTCATATGAATTTGACGTTTTGATTGGAGTTGGTTATATGAAATGTCCTTCGTGTCAGCATAATGGTACAAGAGTTCTTGACTCAAGACCTGTAGATGACCTCAGATCGATAAGAAGACGTCGTGAATGTGAGGAATGTCAATACCGTTTTACAACGTTTGAAAAGGTGGAGGAATTCCCTTTAATTGTTGTGAAAAAAGAAGGAACAAGGGAAGAGTTTAGTCGGGATAAAATATTAAGAGGACTAATCAAGGCCTGTGAAAAGCGTCCCGTACCCTTGCAAAAATTAGAGGATATTGTTCATGAAATCGAAAAAGAACTAAGAAATCAAGGAGTCTCAGAAGTAAATAGCGAGCTTGTAGGAGAAATGGTGATGGACAGGCTTGCCAGAATTGATGAGGTTGCTTATGTTCGATTTGCGTCCGTTTATCGCCAATTCAAAGATATTAATGTTTTTATTGAAGAACTAACTGATTTAATAAAAAAAGTACGATAAGTATGGAAAAGAGAGCTAATGAAGAAACATTTCTTCAAGCTCTTTTTTCATCGTTTAGGATAAAATTCTTAAACTGTGGATAAGCGCACGACATCCAGCTCCAGCGCCTAGCCCCTCTAGGGTCTAGCAAATTTAGAATTGAAGGCAAAGAACGCTTTCTATTCTATATCATCTTATTTGCCTGAGGCTGTTCAAGGCGCTTGCGCTTTTGTTTTTGAAATGGCAGTATCTCAAATGCTATGAAAAATGTGCATTAGATTTAGTGTCCAGTTACAGCGTCTCCTGAGCAAGGCGCTTCCGCATTTTTAAATGGAAGGTTTGAAAGGGATGGATCAGCAGCATTGGAAGGAATTACTAGCAATTGATCGTTATACAGTAAAAAGCAGCTCTGTTCTACAGGACTTAGATAGAAAAATCCTAACTTTACTTTATCAGCCGTTAATTGGTACTAAATGCTTTAGCCTTTATATGACATTGTGGGGGGAGCTAGAGCAAAGTCGGTTATGGGGTGAGGAAACGACACATCATAGTTTACTGACGATCATGCAAAGTAATTTACGTGATATTTACCGAGAACGTTTAAAACTTGAAGGGCTTGGACTATTAAAAACCTTTGTTATTGAAACAGAAGAGTTTAAACGATATGTATATGAACTACAAGCGCCACTCCGACCAGATGAGTTTTTTCAAGATGGTGTGTTGAATATTTATCTCTACAATCGAGTAGGTAAAAATAAATTTTTACAATTAAAACGATTTTTCTCAGACAAGCAAATGGATGAAGGGATGAAGGATATTACGAGATCTTTTAATGATATCTTTGATTCTGGACAATCCGCTGATATGATTGCCAGAGTAAATCATGAAACATTAGAAGATTTATCTTTAGTATCTAATCGGGAGTATATGCAAACGAATAATCGTGCAACGATGGAAATATCGGATAATGTATTTGACTTCGACTTGTTTATTACAGGACTTTCTGATGCCATTATTCCAACAAAGGCAATTACGCCAACTGTACGCGAAGTAATTAAAAAGCTTTCTTATTTGTACGGAATAAGTGCGATAGATATGAAAAATGTCTTAATGAACAGTATTGATCAGGATGATAATATTGACATCGAGCTACTCAGGAAATCTGCAAGAGATTGGTATCAATTTCAACATGGTGATGAATTACCTGGTTTGCTAGATAAGATTCAACCACTTTCATTGCGTTCAGTCACTGAGAAAAAACAACTTACACAAGAAGAAGAACTTATTTATCAATTAGAAACCATCTCACCAAGACAATTTTTAACTGATGTTTCCGGAGGGGTTCCACCAAGTGCTGGTGATTTACAAATCATCGAAGAAGTAATGCTTCAGCAAAAGCTTGAGCCAGGAGTTGTGAATGTACTTATTTATTATGTTATGTTAAAAACCGATATGAAGCTGACGAAAGCCTATGTACAAAAGATTGCAAGTCATTGGATAAGAAAACAAATCTCAACAGTGAAGGCTGCAATGGATCTAGCAAAACACGAACACAGACAATACCAACAATGGGCCGAGGAAAAAACAACGAAAAAATCCTCAACCTATAAAAAAGCCCCTATTCGTAAAGAAATGCTGCCTTCTTGGTTAAATGAAGATGAGAACAATAAGCTAAACAATGATGAACAAGAGCAAACAGATGGTCAATCAACACTTGATCGTGAACAATTTGAGTTGGAAAAAAAGAAATTATTTGATCGAATAAAAAAATACAAGGATAATAAAACAAATGACTAGTTCAATCTAAATAGGGGGTGAAAACAAATGGAACATATGAAGAATTCTTTTAAGAATCTTACAAGCAGACCTGACTTTAACGATAGATTTAACGACTTAAAAAATCAGGTGTTAAATCACCCGGAAATAAAAGCCTTTATTACAAATCACGCTTCAGAAATTGAAGATGGTATGGTTGAAAGAAGTCTTGGGAAGCTTTTTGAGTTTATGAATCAAAGTAAAAACTGTGAGCAATGTCCAACCTTATCAGAATGCAAAAATCTTCTGGAGGGTTACCATCCACGCTTAGTGATTCAAGGACGAATCATTGATCTTCAATATGACAAATGTCCAACGAAGGAAGCGCATGATGAACGAAAAAAACATGAGTCACTTATTAAAAGCATGTATATACCAAAGGATATTTTAGCAGCTCAGTTTGATCAAATTGATGTTGAAATGGATGAAGCGAGCCGCTTTAAGGCAATAAGTCTAGCTCAGGATTTTGTTGAACAATACAATAATGGTAAACGTCCAAAAGGTATATATTTATATGGATCTTTCGGTGTCGGTAAAACATATATTTTAGGTGCGATTGCAAATGAACTTGCAGCACATAAAATATCGTCCATGCTTGTGTATGTACCAGAATTTATGAGAGAGCTGAAAGGTTCATTTCAAAATTCATCTTTAGATGAAAAATTAGATGTTGTTAAAAAGATACCAGTCTTAATGCTAGATGATATTGGGGCGGAATCGATGTCAAGCTGGATGAGAGACGATATACTAGGGACGATTTTACAATTTCGAATGCTTGAAAACTTACCAACGTTTTTTTCGTCAAATTTTAATCTGAAACAGCTTCAACACCATTTAGCCTTTTCGCAACGTGGTGAAGAAGAGCCAGTTAAAGCAGCGAGAATTATGGAGCGGATTAAACATATGGCCATACCTATTGAGTTAATTGGACGAAATAGACGAGGATAGTTTCTTTTTGAGTACCTTTGCCTACAAATAGGTGAGGTACTTTTTTATATTAAAAAAGGGGCAAGGAATTTTTTGAACTACCTTTAGATAAAATCTATGTGTGTATAAATAGTTTGTCTTTAAAGTTTTTCAATTGGGTTACAATCCCATATTCTTGTTTACTTTACTTCTATTTAGTTGTGTTCCCCCATATACATAGAATCAGGTATTGGTAAATAGGGGGGACAAACATGCTTGAGATTTTATTTGGGTCTCCGAAAGAGGCAAAATGGATCTATTCGATTTTTCGTACTTTATGTAAAGAATATGAAACAGAACTATATTTAGTAAATCAACAATGTATAAAAATCATCCCAAAATCATGGGATATTTCCTTAGAAAAGTTAGTCATCCCTGGGCTTGTTCAATTTGTTATTGACCATAAAGAACACCAAATTATGTTAACTTTGCTAGAGGAGAATTATTTTTTTCTAGAGGAAGAGGAACAGCAACAAATCATACATATCGCGCAATCGATTATTGAGGGAGAACGAACAGAAATACCTAGAGTTCAACAATTATTACCACGTCATGATATTTTAAAAGATGCTCTTGAAGAATTTTTACGTCCTGATTTGTATTTTTCGTTTACTTCCTTTCAGAAGTTTCGCTTGCATGAATATACTGCAAGATTAAGAGAGTATGTCGAGATAGCGATTGAGGAATATAAGCTTGAACAAGACTACCAAAATTTTATTCAGAGTTTACGTGACTTTCTCTTAAAGAGAGAAAGTCGGATGGATGGTATTTCAATTGTCCATGATAATGGATTTTTTGTTTATAATCCAGACAAACAAGAGGTTTCTGAACAGGAGTTAAAATCCTATATAGATCATACCTTTGTCAATAAACATCCAATGTATATTGATTCTAAACTATTAGCACCGCTTGTATCAATCGCTCCTAAATGGATCTGCCTCTATACAAATGATCCATTTGATGGAATGGTTCAAACGGTTCAAAATGTTTTTCAAGAAAGAGTGAGATTACATAATCTTAGTGATTTTCAATTTGCAACATATCAATAAGTGAACTTGTACGAAAACCGATCTTGATTTTCACAAAAAAACACATTATAATACGATTAATTGCAAAAGTATCAGTAATGATAAGGATATGAGCTTGTTTTTACGGTTTCCAGAGAGGGAAGGAGTGCTGAAATCTTCCTAACACGGAAAACAATCTTACCACCTTTAAACTTCAGTTGTGAAAAGTACTCTTAGTAATAACTGACGGACTTCCCGTTATCGATGTTAAGCCAATCCTACAGTCTTTCACAAAGGTGTATATTGAATATGTGATGGGGTAGTTTTCGTGTAATTATTTATATGTAATTAACGGAATTGTAGGTATTGGGAATAAGGGTGGAACCACGATCCATTGACTAGAGTTTAACTCGTCCCTTTTTTAGGGGACGAGTTTATTTATTTTGGGGCAAATTTATTGACAATAAGCGACGGACCTCTTAGTGCCGTGTCTAGCTCCAACGCCTTAACAAGGTGTTTCCGCTTTTATATAAGGAGAGAACAAGGATGTCAGACGTTATAAAAATTGCGTTTCCCGACGGAGCTGTGAAGGAATTTGCAAAAGGAACTACTACTGAGGATATTGCGGCATCCATTAGCCCTGGTTTAAAAAAGAAATCTCTTGCTGGGAAGCTAGATGGACAATTAATTGATTTACGTACACCTATACTTGAGAATGGTACGATTGAAATTGTGACTCAGGATAGTAATGAAGCTTTAGAAATTATGCGCCATTCAACAGCGCATTTAATGGCACAAGCAATAAAGCGCCTATATAAAGATCAATCAATTAAGCTTGGAATTGGACCAGTTATTGAAAATGGTTTTTATTATGATATCGATATGGAACTTGCAATCACACCTGAAGATTTACCAGCTATCGAAAAAGAAATGAAAAAAATTGTGAATGAAAACATCGAAATCGTTCGTACAGAAGTTAGTCGAGAAGAAGCAAAACGCCGTTTTGAGCAGTTACAAGATCCGTTAAAGTTAGAACTTCTTGACGTAATTCCTGAGGGTGAAGTTGTTTCAATTTATGAACAAGGCGAATTTTTTGATTTATGCCGTGGGGTGCATTTGCCATCAACAGGTAAAATTAAAGAATTTAAGTTACTAAGTGTTGCAGGTGCATACTGGCGTGGGGATAGCAACAATAAGATGCTTCAACGTATTTATGGAACAGCTTTCTTCAAGAAGAGTGATTTAGATGAGCATCTTCGAATTCTTGAAGAAGCGAAAGAACGTGATCATCGTAAATTAGGGAAGGAATTAGGTTTGTTTACTTCCTCTCAAAAGGTAGGACAAGGTTTACCGCTTTGGTTGCCAAAAGGTGCAACAATACGTCGTATCGTTGAGCGTTACATTGTTGATAAAGAAGAGCGTTTGGGCTATCAACACGTATACACTCCTGTTTTGGGTAGTGTAGAACTATATAAAACATCTGGTCACTGGGAGCACTACCAAGAGGATATGTTCCCTAAAATGGAAATGGATAATGAAGATTTAGTTCTTCGTCCAATGAACTGCCCGCATCATATGATGGTGTACAAAAATGATATTCACAGCTATCGTGAGTTACCAATACGAATTGCAGAGCTTGGTCTAATGCACCGATATGAAATGTCAGGAGCATTAACTGGCCTACAGCGTGTACGTGGTATGACTTTAAATGATGCACATATTTTCGTTCGCCCTGATCAAATCAAAGAAGAATTCATTCGAGTTGTCCGATTAATTGAAGCTGTTTATAAAGATTTCGGAATTGATAAGTACTCGTTTAGATTGTCTTATCGAGATCCAGAGGACAAAGAAAAGTATTTTGATGATGATAGCATGTGGGAAAAAGCTCAGAGCATGCTAAAAGATGCAATGGATGAACTAGGTCATGACTATTTTGAAGCAGAAGGTGAAGCTGCGTTTTATGGTCCAAAGCTTGATGTTCAGGTTAGAACAGCACTTGGAAAAGATGAAACACTTTCAACTGTTCAATTGGATTTCTTACTTCCTGAACGTTTTGACTTATCCTATGTTGGTGAAGATGGTAAACAACATCGACCGGTTGTTATCCATCGTGGTGTCGTTTCAACGATGGAACGTTTTGTTGCCTTTTTAATTGAAGAGTATAAAGGAGCATTTCCAACTTGGTTAGCACCAGTACAGGTTCAAGTGATTCCAGTTTCACCTGCCATTCACCTTGATTATGCAAAGCAGGTACAAGAACAGTTGCAAGATGCCGGTTTACGAGTTGAACTAGATGCGCGTGATGAAAAAATCGGATATAAAATCCGTGAGTCACAAATGCAAAAAATTCCTTATATGCTTGTAGTAGGTGATAATGAGATAGCAGAAAAAGCAGTAAATGTCCGTAAATACGGTGAACAAAAATCAGAAACTGTTTCGTTTGATCAGTTTTTACAGGATATCAAGCAAGAAGTAATCAGATAGATCCTTGTTGCCATGAACGACTTGAGCTTGTCGTAGCAGAGTAGGTTCATTTCGCTTTTATGCAAAGGCTCTTTTCTAAAAGATTGTTGTTTTTGAACAGAACTGATTAGGTTGATTGGAACGGATATGCGAGACTCCTGTGGGAGTAGCGGGACAGATGAGACCCCGCAGGCGCTTCGCGCTGAGGAGGCTCATCGCCCGCCCCGCGGAAAGCGAGCATCCTGGAGTGCCAATCAACCAACCCCATACTATTTTAAAAGCAACAAAGTTTACGAAAACAGCCTATGCAAAAAAAACTGTTGCAACAAAGTAAAGCATTTGATAGAATAACATATGTTGTTAAAACATATATAACTTACTTGCAATATCTTTGTTATGATGTTATAATATACAAGGTAATTGAATAGTCTTTTATTTAAACAAGTAGAGGCACCCGCTTCTCACCTGATTGACACATCCGTTTGTAGTTGGCAGGTTACGATGATCTTTTAAGTATACAATCGTAGTGTGGGTGTCTAAGGCATCCACACTTTTTTATTTTCAGAAAATAAAAAAACCAGTTCTACAAAAATTCGGATTTGAAAAACTACTATTCAGTTTTTAAAAAACCTTGGAGGTGGCTAATTATTAGCAAAGATATGATGGTAAATGACGGAATCCGCGCACGTGAGGTTCGACTGATCGGTGCCAATGGAGATCAGCTTGGAATTAAATCTCGTCAAGAGGCTTTAGAAATTGCTACAAGAGCTAATCTTGATTTAGTTTTAGTAGCACCAACTGCAAAGCCTCCTGTATGCCGCATCATGGATTACGGAAAATTCCGTTTTGAACAGCAAAAGAAAGACAAAGAGGCGCGTAAAAATCAAAAGATCATCAATTTAAAAGAGGTTCGTTTGAGCCCAACAATTGATGAGCATGACTTTAACACTAAGCTTCGAAATGCACGCAAGTTCCTAGAAAAAGGCGATAAAGTAAAAGCTTCTATTCGCTTCAAAGGACGTGCAATTACACATAAAGGTATTGGTCAAAAGGTGCTTGATCGATTCTCAACAGAATGTGCGGACTTAAGTACGATTGAATCACATCCAAAAATGGATGGACGTAGCATGTTCTTAGTTTTAGCACCGAAAAATGAAAAGCAATAATACTTAAGGAGGAATACCTTATGCCAAAAATGAAAACTCACCGTGGAGCTGCAAAGCGTTTCAAAAAGACCGGATCTGGTAAACTTAAACGCTCACATGCTTACACTAGTCACTTATTCGCTAACAAATCTACAAAAGCAAAACGTAAATTACGTAAATCTACTGTAGTAAGCAAAGGCGATTTCAAACGTATTCGTCATTTATTAGACAACATCAAATAATCGGAAACACCGTAATATAGGAGGGAATTTACATGCCAAGAGTAAAAGGCGGTATCGTTTCACGTAAACGTCGTAAAAAGGTATTAAAATTAGCTAAAGGTTATTTCGGATCTAAACATACATTATACAAAGTTGCTAACCAACAAGTAATGAAATCATTAATGTATGCTTACCGTGACCGTCGTCAGAAAAAACGCGACTTCCGTAAGCTTTGGATTACTCGTATCAATGCAGCTGCACGCATAAATGGTCTTTCTTACAGCCGTTTAATGCATGGCTTAAAGCTTGCTGGTATCGAAGTAAACCGTAAAATGCTTGCTGATTTAGCTATCGCTGACGAAAAAGCATTTGCTCAATTAGCAGACGCTGCTAAAGCAAAACTTAACAAATAATTGAACGTTCAAAAAAGGGTTGACTCATTAATGGGTCGGCTCTTTTTTTGTTAGATACATGATATAGTATTTATAGATTATTCATGAATAGGAGATCGAAATTGTGAAATACATAATCATCTATTGTCTTTTAATAAATATAATTAGTTTTATTTTTATGAGAGTTGATAAAATTCGAGCTAAGCGAGGAGAATGGAGAATTAAAGAAGCAACATTGTGGTGGCTAGCAATTGTCGGTGGTGCAGTAGGTGGTTTTGCTGGAATGAGAGTATATCGTCATAAAACAAAGCATACGTCGTTTAAAATCGGATTTCCAGTCATTTCTATTTTGCAGCTGATTCTTTTTATCTATTTAATAAATCAATTAGCATAAAGTAAATAAATTCTCGTAAAATGTAATCGAACACTACTATCCTCAGGAGATGACAACAAGAAAGTGGTGATGACAATTGAACTCGCAACATCATCTGTGATGACAGCTATACAAACAACTGGATATTTTGCCCCTCTTTTCTTTATTTTGTTCCACCTTTTTAGGCAATTTCTATTGATTCCTGTAGCTGTTGTTTGTATTGCTGGTGGAGTATTATTTGGAGCTGAATTAGGGTCCATGTTTTCAGTGCTAGGTCTTACAGGTTCAAGTATCCTTTTTTATTTGATCTCAAAAGGATTTCCGACATTATTGCACCGATTTGAGAAAATGAAGGTCAAATGGTTAGGGACATATACCAATTTATCAATTGGTCAGATCATTATATTGCGCATGATTCCATTTGTTAATTTTTCACTTATTTCGTTATGTATTTTAGACAAAACAAAAACATTTCGAGGTTACACGAAGCTTTCATTTTTGACTCATATTCCTTCTGCAATTTGTTTTACATTTTTAGGTGCAGCCATTCAATCATTATCACCTATAATTTTGGCAATCATTTTGGTCTTGTTAGTTGTACTTGTTTATTTTTTCAGAGAAAAGCAGGTTTTGATTAAATGGAATGATTTCTTTGCAAGAGAAAAGGCATGAATGATAATGCGTACAAAAGTAAAGGTACAGCATCTCGCTGTACCTTTTGCTTTCAACCTTAATGTTCGCGTTTTTTAATTAATAGTTCTTTGATCGGACTCTTCCAATCAATCTTAGCATATGGGTAATGCTTCTTAATTTGATCTTCGATATGAGAAAAATCTGCTAAGGTTAATCCTTGTAATTTGCTTGTGGATTTTGCCCATATGAAAATAGAAACAACTTCAAATGCATTTGTGGTAGTGCCTAAATATTTTTCACCCTCAAATAAAACACCCTTATAGGTTAATAAAAAGTTTTTACGTACATTTACTTTATCATCTAAGAGGTAAAATTGTTTTTGTTCATTTGCTAACTCAAGCTTTCGTTTTGGATTAAATAAATATTTAAATCCTGTGTAAACGAGAAAAAGAATGAGCGCAATTAATAGTATTCGCAATAATAATACAATCATGGTAAAACCCCTCCTGAGGGCAATTTTCCTTATATACGACTCAGAATAGAAAAAGGTTTCAAGTTTTTTAAAATTTGTTATACTTTTTTAGAACAAATCTTAGGAACGGAGGCATAATTGTATGAATCTAACAAATTTATTTAATATGCAGCAACAATTAGATACTAAAATTGAAACACAGCACCAGCTACAAAATGAAGCTCTAACAGAAAGGAAAATTCTTGCTCTATTAGTAGAAGTAGGAGAGCTTGCTAATGAGACAAGATGCTTTAAGTTCTGGAGTTTGAAGCCACCTGCAGCGATTGACGTCATATTAGAAGAATATGTAGACGGTGTCCACTTTATCCTATCACTAGGTTTAGAAATCAAGGTTAACCCAGCATTATCTATAGAGGACAAGCAAGATGATCGTAGTATGACAGAACAATTTTTAATCGTATATGAGACAATAACTGCATTTAAAAATAATCAATCCATTAGTCAGTATAAAAAAATGTTTGAGGAATATTTGTATTTAGGTAAACTTCTAGGCTTTTCTAATGAGCAGGTAGAAAAAGCGTATGTTTCAAAAAATGAAGTTAATCATGAAAGACAGCAACAAGGGTATTAATTTCCTTTATAGGACATTATTTCGTTTCGTTTAGCCTTTATTGTATAATAATAAAGATATTGTTAATTGAAGGAGGCTATATAATGACAAAGCTAGATGAAACATTAACAATGCTTAAGGATTTAACAGATGCAAGAGGTATTCCTGGTAATGAGCGTGAAGTTCGTGACGTCATGAAAAAATACATAAAAGACTATTCTGATGAAGTATTTACAGATAATTTAGGTAGCTTGGTTGCAAAAAAGGTTGGTAATGAAAGCGGTCCTAAAGTTATGATTGCTGGCCATTTAGATGAAGTCGGTTTTATGGTTACGCAAATTGATGACAAAGGGTTTCTTCGCTTTCAAACAGTAGGTGGCTGGTGGTCACAGGTCATGCTGGCACAGCGCGTAACAATTGTAACGAAAAAAGGTGATGTGACAGGAATCATTGGTTCCAAGCCGCCACATATTCTTCCAGCAGAAGCTCGTAAAAAACCGGTTGATATTAAGGATATGTTTATTGACATTGGTGCATCAAGCCGAGAAGAGGCAAAGGAATTTGGTGTAATGCCAGGTGATCAAATTGTTCCTTATTTTGAATTTACCGTTATGAAAAATGAAAAAATGCTACTTGCAAAAGCCTGGGATAATCGAATTGGCTGTGCGATAGCGATTGACGTCCTTAAACAATTACGTGGAACAGATCATCCAAACGTTGTGTATGGAGTAGGTACAGTTCAAGAGGAAGTTGGTTTACGTGGAGCCCGTACATCTGCTAACCTTATTCAGCCTGATATTGCATTTGGGGTGGACGTTGGTATCGCTGGAGATACTCCTGGTATTTCGGAAAAAGAAGCGGCTAGCAAAATGGGTGATGGTCCACAGATAATCCTTTATGATGCATCGATGGTATCACATAAAGGTTTACGCGATTTAGTAACAGATACAGCAGACGAACTAAATATTCCCTATCAATTTGATGCAATTGCAGGAGGGGGAACAGATTCAGGGGCTATTCACATTTCTTCAAATGGTGTACCAGCACTTTCGATTACAATTGCTACTCGTTACATTCATTCACATGCTGCTATGCTTCATCGTGATGATTATGAAAATGCGGTTAAATTGATCACAGAAGTAATAAAACGCTTGGATCGTGAAACAGTAGATAAAATTACATTTGAATAAAAATGAAAAATGCTGGGAGATTTAACCCAGCATTTTTCATTATTTTTTTAATCCTTGCTCTAACGTTGTTAACATCTCTTGCTTATCTTGTTCATTGGCATTTTGCCAAATAACCTCAAAAAGAACTCCAAGACCTGGAAGCATTTTTTCTTCACCGCTTTGAATCGCATCAACAATTGTATCCTGTAGTTGATCTTGGCTATTGCCTGTTACGTTTGAAATAACTGCATGACGTAAATTTAAATTCATCTATACACACTCCTTTGTTATTTTTAACTGCTTATGATTAGCGTTTGTTATTCGGCGAAGAATTATGTATGATTGGTAAGAGATATTGGAAATAGGCAAAAGGAGATTTACTGTGGATCGAATAGAATCAGTTAAAAATCAAAAAGTAAAGCAATGGCGAAAACTACATACAAAAAAAGAACGTGAAGCAACAGGAACGTATATCATAGAAGGTCTACATTTAGTCGAGGAAGCATTAAAAACAAAAGAAATTATAAAAGATCTAATTGTTTCAGAAGATGTAACACTTCCTACACATTGGAATGTCGATCAACTGAATATAACGCTTATCACAAAGGAAATAATGAAAGCTATAAGTGATACGGAAACTCCACAAGGGGTCGCGGCAATTTGTGAATTTCAATTACAGCATTCAGCAGAGGCATGGAAAAGAATTCTTCTAGTGGATAGTGTTCAAGACCCAGGTAATTTAGGAACTATTATTCGCACAGCAGATGCTGCTGGCATTGACGGTATTATTTTAGGTGAAGGTACTGTTGATCACTACAATTCAAAGTGTATTCGATCTAGCCAAGGATCTATTTTTCATTTACCAATTGTAAAAGGAAATTTACTTGAGTGGCTAGAAATTTACAACGAAAAGCAAATTCCTACCTATGGGACTTCCTTACAAAATGGAGTAAGCTATCGCGAGGCTTCACCATCTGAGCAATTTTGTCTTATTATTGGCAACGAGGGTAGTGGTGTTAACAATAAATTACTGAATAGTACTAGTAAGAATTTGTATATTCCGATATATGGAGAAGCAGAATCATTAAACGTTGCGATTGCAACAGGAATCCTTCTTTATCATTTAAAAGGATAGGTTGCGGGAACATATCGTTTTGATTATAATAAGATAGAAATTACATATGAATGAAACGATGACAGAGACTAGTAATTTACAGTTCGTCCATCCAGGGAAAAAATGCCTTAGACTGCAAGCATTTTTAGGATTGAAGTAAATGAATTCACCTCTTGAGTTGACACTTGGACCGCAATAGAGTACAGAGAAGAAAGGTTTTACCAACTTCTAACCTCCCACTCCGACCTCTAGAACGTAAAGGTGCTCCGGTTTTTACCGTTATGGAAATGAAGTGAGCTGTATGAGGACTATGTATATACAGTTAACAAGGGTGGTAACGCGAATTCAAACTCGTCCCTTTTAGGGGCGGGTTTTTTATTTTGCAAAAAAACTATTAAAGCATAATGAATAAAGGAGGAATTACAAATGCAGGAGCAATTAAAACAGCTTCAACAAGAAGCGCTTGAAAAGGTTGAACAAGCGCAGGATTTAAAAGCATTAAATGACATTCGTGTAGCATATTTAGGGAAAAAAGGCCCGATTACTGAGGTTTTAAGAGGGATGGGTAAGCTTACAGCTGAAGAACGCCCTGTAATGGGGGCACTTGCAAATGAAGTGCGTGAAACAATTGCTACTTCGATATCAGGAAAACAGGACTATTTAGAGCAACTAGCTGTTGAACAAAAGCTAGCAAAAGAGACAATTGATGTTACATTACCAGGTAGTCCAGTAAGGGTTGGAAATCATCATCCTTTAACAGCAGTAGTCGAGGAAATCGAAGATCTATTCCTTGGTATGGGGTATCAAATAGCTGAAGGTCCTGAAGTAGAAACAGATTATTTTAACTTTGAGGCATTGAACCTTCCTAAAGGACATCCAGCACGTGATATGCAGGATTCTTTCTATATAACTGAAGAATTGCTGTTACGTACACATACTTCTCCTGTACAGGCAAGAACGATGCAAAAGCATGAAGGGAAAGGACCTGTGAAAATTATTTGTCCTGGTAAGGTGTATCGTCGTGATAATGATGACGCTACACACTCCCATCAATTTACCCAAATTGAAGGTCTTGTTATAGATGAAAACATTAGCATGAGCGACCTGAAAGGTACACTAGAAGTTTTTGCGAAAAAAATGTTCGGTGATGAGCGTGAAATACGATTACGTCCAAGCTTCTTCCCATTCACAGAGCCATCTGTTGAGGTTGATGTTTCTTGTTTCTCTTGTGGTGGAAAAGGCTGCAATGTTTGTAAGGGTACTGGTTGGATCGAAATATTAGGAGCTGGGATGGTACATCCAAATGTATTGGAAATGGCTGGATTTGATTCAAAGAAATACAGTGGCTTTGCATTCGGAATGGGACCTGAACGAATTGCGATGTTAAAATACGGCATTGATGATATCCGTCATTTCTATACAGATGATGTACGATTCTTAAAACAATTTAAACGAGCTTAAGAACAAAAGCGCAAGCGCCTTGACCAGACTCAGGCAAGCATAAGCTGGAGCTGGATGTCGAGCACTTATCCATTGTGCAAAATTAATATAGTTCTTAACAATATAAGGAGGCTTTTAACATGTTTGTTTCATATAAATGGTTAGCAGAATATGTTGATTTAACAGGAATCACACCTGATGAATTAGCTGAAAAGATTACACGGAGTGGAATTGAAGTAGAGGGTGTTGACGTATTAAACGAGGGCATGAAGGGTGTTGTTATCGGTCATGTCGTTGAAAAAGAGCAGCATCCAGATGCTGATAAACTGAATAAATGTCAAGTGGATCTTGGAAACGGTGAAATTGTTCAAATTATTTGTGGTGCAAAGAATGTGGATAAAGGACAGAAGGTTGCTGTTGCAACTGTAGGTGCTGTTTTACCGGGGAATTTTAAAATTAAGAAAGCAAAGCTTCGAGGGGAAGTATCAAATGGGATGATTTGCTCATTACAGGAGCTTGGCATTGAATCAAAGCTAGTTGCGAAAGAATACTCTGAAGGTATTTTTGTCTTCCCAAGTGATGTAGAAGTTGGTGCTGATGCACTTGAGCAACTAAACCTTGATGATGCTGTCCTTGAGTTAGGCTTAACACCAAATCGTGCAGATGCATTAAGTTTGCTTGGCGTTGCACATGAGGTTGCTGCCATATTAAACCTTGAAGTGAAATATCCTGAGATTTCTTATGAAAGCACTGCGGATAAAGCATCGAATGCAGTGACAGTAAAGGTTGAAGCAACAGAAGACAACCCATTATACACAGCAAAGGTTATTAAAAATGTAACAATCTCACCATCACCATTATGGATGCAAACTCGATTAATGGCTGCAGGTATTCGTCCTCATAATAACGTAGTCGACATTACAAACTTTGTATTGTTAGAATATGGTCAGCCATTGCATGCATTTGATTATGACCGCTTAGGCTCGAAGGAAATTCTTGTCCGTCGTGCAAAAGATGGTGAGAAGATTGTGACATTGGACGATCAAGAGCGCACATTAACTGTAGATCATTTAGTGATAACAAATGGAACTGAGCCAGTTGCTCTTGCAGGTGTTATGGGTGGAGCGAATTCTGAAGTACAATCTGATACAAAAACTGTTTTACTAGAATCTGCATTATTCGACGGGCAAACAATCCGTAATGCATCAAAAGATCACGGACTAAGAAGTGAAGCAAGTGCTCGCTATGAAAAGGGTGTTGATCCAAACCGTGTTCTTCCAGCAGCTGAGCGTGCAGCTGAGCTAATCTCCTTATATGCAGGTGGCGAGGTGTTAGAAGGAACTGTTGAGGTACAATCTACAACCTTCGAACCAGTTATAGTTCAAACAACTGTTGAGAAAGTGAATCGTGTACTTGGAATGAATATTTCAGCAGAAGAAATGAAGACGATATTTGAGCGTCTGCAATTCGGTGTAAAGCTTGATAATTCAACAATCACTGTAACTGTTCCTACTCGACGTGGTGATATTACAATTGAAGAGGACTTAGTAGAAGAAGTTGCAAGACTTTATGGTTATGACAATATTCCAACAACTTTACCTATCGGGCAAGCATTCCCAGGTAAATTAACCGATTATCAGGAAAAGCGTCGTAAAGTACGTCGTTACTTAGAAGGTGCTGGTTTAAATCAAGCAATCACCTATTCATTAACAAGTGAAGAAAAAGCAGCAAAGTATGCACTAGAAGCATCTGAATTAACAAAGCTTGCGCTACCAATGAGTGAAGAACGCAGTGTATTACGTTTAAGCCTACTTCCACATTTATTAGATGCGTTAAAATACAACTTAGCAAGACAAATCGATCAAGTATCACTTTATGAAATTGGATCAATCTTCCTTACGCAAGGTAAAGATCTTCAACCGCTTGAGAAAGAACGTTTATCTGCTGCTGTTACAGGATTATGGCATTCACATTCATGGCAAGCAGAAAAGAAACCTGTTGATTTCTATGTTGTAAAAGGAATAGTTGATGGACTTGTTGATCTTCTTGGTTTAACAAAGCATATCCAATATAAACAAGCAAATCGTGAAGGAATGCATCCAGGAAGAACTGCTGAGCTATTCCTAGGCGAAAAGCTTGTTGGGTTCATTGGTCAGATACATCCAACTGTTCAAAAACAATTAGATTTAACCGAAACATATGTTTTTGAGCTATCTCTAGTAGATCTTTTAACAGTTGAAGTAGCTGAAACTCGTTTTGAAGTCATTCCTCGTTTCCCTTCAATCACAAGAGACATCGCTCTTGTTGTTAATAAGGATGTTGTTGCGGGAGAGATTGAACAGATTATTACTGAAGCAGGTGGTAAAATGCTAAAAAATGTATCTGTTTTTGATCTTTATGAAGGAGATCGTCTTGAAGAAGGTAAGAAATCTGTTGCATTCTCCCTTCGTTATTTCGACCCTGAGCGCACGCTAACAGATGAAGATGTAACTAAAGCACATGATAAAGTGTTAAAAGCAGTAGAAGAGAAAGTTGGAGCAACATTACGCGGGTAATAGTATTGATAAAAGGGTAAGCACATAAACTAGTGCTTACCCTTTTGTTTTTATTTTTTCGCTAACTTCATTGCTTTGTCAGTATTAGCAAAATGCTTTTTAGTGATAGTAGCTAAAAACTGACTTCCGCTTTTTTTAATAATCTTAGCAGCTGCTACATCAACCTGTGCTCCCGCTCCTTTTGGAATCGTAACTCCGACTTTTTCAGATAAACGCTCAAATTCTTTTACAAAAGAATATCTTGCAATAATCGATGCAGCGGCAACTGCCAAGTGAACGCCTTCCGCTTTTGTTGAGAAATAAACGTTCTCTTTCACAACTTTTTTCCCCTGTAGGTGCTTAAAATAAATGAGTGGATCAACAAATTGATCAATTAATAATCCATCAGGTTTTTCAGGAGCTATTTTCTCAAGGAGTTTATTGATCGCTTGATTATGTAATAAGGCTTTCATTTTTCCCTGTGACATGCCTTGCTGTTGAAGCTCATTGTATTTTTCGTTATGAAGCACGAGTAGGCTGTATGGAATTGTATTAATTAGATCTTTAGCAATCGCAATTATTTGCGGATCTTTTAAATTTTTAGAATCCCTAACTCCGAGCTCTTGTAGTAAAGGAATTTGTTCCTTTTTAACAAAAGCCGCAACAACTGTAATTGGACCAAAAAAGTCGCCGGTCCCAACCTCATCAGAACCAATAATCGATAAACTTGAAATATTGGAGGGTGTTTTAAATTCGGTTGGAGTTTTGCTAGAAGAAGATTGTGCAGGTTTCTTCATAGTTGGAGTTTGAGTCCCCCACCTTGAAGCCTCGGCATCTGCAGTCCCACCTTGAAATAAAACCTTTCCGGATTTATATGCAGTAATGGTACAGCCATTTGCTTTTGCAGAAAAATAAGCACCTGGTGGTATTTTGTCCGTTTTATTAGCTGCATAATGAACTTCCATTTTTTTTATAGTAGCTAAATTTACCTTAATTACTGAATTTGCCAATGGAGACATCCTTTCGCATTACAAAATTGGATACAAAGTGTTTGAAAAATTGAACTTCTTCCCATATCCTTTATTCTCATGTTATGATAGTGAGTAGGATTTGCAAGAAATGGAGGATTCATCGTTGTCAAATCGCCCTAAATCGAAAACGATAGTAGATATATATGGTCAACGATTTTCAATTATAGGTACAGAAAGCACAAGTCATATTCGTGCAGTTGCTTCAATTGTTGATGATAAAATGAGAGAGATTAATAGTAAGAACCCTTCTCTTGATATAAATAAACTTGCTGTATTAACAGCAGTAAATATAGTTCATGACTATTTAAAGTTAAAAGAAGATTATGAAAAACTAGAGAAACAAATCATAGAAAAGGATTGAAGCATACAAATGCTAGATTTAGTATTATTTATTATTCTATTATTCGGAATACTAGTTGGCCTAAAACGCGGTTTTATCCTGCAATTTGTTCATTTGACAGGATTTATCGTCGCATATATTGTAGCATACCAGTATTTCGATGATCTTGCACCGAAATTAAAGCTATGGGTTCCGTATCCTGTGACAAATGAGGGACCGGCAATCCTTTCTTTGATAAACGGTGATAATTTAGAAGGTGCATATTATCGTGCAGTTGCGTTCGTTATATTATTTATAGGTACAAAGATTGTTATGCAAATAATTGGTTCTATGTTAGATTTTGTTGCTTTATTACCAATTTTAAAACAATTAAATAGATGGGCAGGGTCAATTTTAGGTTTTCTAGAATCATACCTCTTGTTATTTATTTTCCTATTTATAGGAGCGCTTATTCCAATTCAACAACTTCAGGTAGTGTTAGACCAATCAATGCTAGCTGATTTAATTGTAAATCATACTCCGTATTTTTCTAATAAAGTAAATGAACTATGGATTCAGTACATGTCATAACTTCTCTGCTTACATAGAGAAGTTTTTTTCTTTTACTTTATGGATGCTTTTAAAAAATTGTACTTTTCGTTTAATTATTTGTATCATTTTTATTAACATGCAATTAATAATAGAGGTGAAAAAATGGATATTCATAAAAAGGACGTAATTCGTTTATTGGAGAATATAGCAATACTAATGGAACTTAAGGGTGAAAATCCTTTTAAAATATCAGCGTTTCGAAAAGCAGCGAATGCATTAGAGACTGATGACAGAAGTTTAGCTTTAATCGATGATTTTACAAAAATTCCTGGTATTGGAAAAGGGACATCAGCAGTTATAGAGGAATATGTAGAAACCGGAAAGTCAGAAATTTTAGATGAACTAAATGAAGAGGTTCCAGCTGGGCTTTTACCACTGTTAAAACTACCAGGTTTAGGTGGCAAAAAAATTGCTAAGTTATATAAGGAATTACATATAGATAGTGTTGAAGCATTGAAGCAGGCTTGTGAGGAAAATAAAATTCAAGCATTAGCTGGCTTTGGAAAAAAATCTGAAGAAAAGATTTTAGCAGCGATTGCAGAAATGGGGAGTCGTCCTGAGCGTCTTTCATTAGCGTTCATGCTTCCAATAGCAGAAGAAATAGAAGCATATTTAGAGCAGTGTAATTGCATAGAAAAGTTTTCAAAAGCTGGTAGTCTTCGCAGAATGAAAGAAACCATAAAGGACTTAGATTTCATCATTTCGACAAATGAGCCGGAAATGGTTAGGGATCAGCTTTTAGCAATGCCTTTTTTAACTGATGTTATCGCAAGTGGTGATACAAAGGTTTCGGTCCAATTAGGCTATGACTATGAAGTGAGCGTGGACTTTCGTTTAGTTAAGCCTACTGAATTTGCAACTACCCTACATCATTTTACCGGCTCTAAGGATCATAATGTAAGAATGAGACAGCTTGCGAAAGAGCGTGGGGAAAAAATAAGTGAATACGGTGTGGAAAATACTGAAACGAACGAAATCAAAACATTTGCAACTGAAGCTGAATTTTATGAGTATTTTAATCTCCCACATTATGATCCAGAGATACGCGAGGATGGTTCAGAGGTAGATGTTTTCAATAATAAAATGAAGCTCATCCGATTAGACGATATAAAAGGTGATTTACATATGCACTCAACCTGGAGTGATGGTGCTTTTACAATTCGGGAAATGGTAGAGGAGTGTCGCAAAAAAGGTTATAGCTATATTGCGATCACAGATCACTCTCAATATTTAAAGGTCGCAAATGGATTGACACCTGAGCGGTTACGAGCACAGCGAGCAGAAATTCATGCGTTAAATGATGAATATGATGATATTACGATCCTTGCAGGAGTAGAAATGGATATTTTACCAGATGCAACTTTAGATTATGATGATGAGCTATTAAGTGAGATGGATCTTGTTATTGCATCGATTCATTCAAGCTTTTCTGGGTCACAAGAAGTGATTATGAACCGTTTAAAAACCGCTTTGGATAATCAGCATGTTGACATTATTGCTCATCCAACAGGTCGTCTAATTGGAAAGCGAAAAGGCTATGATGTAGATGTAGATATGCTAATACAATTAGCAAAAGAAACGGATACAGCCTTAGAGTTAAATGCCAATCCTAATCGACTAGACTTAAGTGCTGAACATGTCAGAAAAGCACAAGAAGCAGGTGTAAAGCTTGTTATCAATACAGATGCCCATAATAAAGAAATGCTTGAACATATGAAAATAGGGGTATCAACTGCGAAAAAAGGTTGGATTGAAAGCGACAATGTGATAAATACTTGGGAAATTGATAAGCTACAAGCATTTTTAAATAGACATCATAAAGAATAATTCAGTTAGAATAGCGACTTGGATGATCAATGAGCTTGCGCTTTTCTATTTAGGAGGTTTAAGGTTTGCAGCAGAAAGTATTTCATGTATTAGAATTTGAAAAAGTTAAAGAGCAGCTTGTTAAGCATGCATCTTCCTCATTAGGGAAAGAAAAAGCAAAAGCGTTAATTCCCTCTAGTCATTATGAAGAAGTGATAACCGCTCAAGAGGAGACAGATGAGGCTGCAAAGGTGTTACGCTTAAAAGGCAATGCACCACTTGGAGGATTAGTAGATGTTAGAGCAACTGTTAAGCGTGCAAAAATCGGTGGTTTACTAAGTGCGTCTGAATTAATCGAAGTGGCTGGAACACTTTATGCTGGACGAAATATGAAACGCTTTATTGAAAAAATGGTTGAAGAAGATATTGAATTACACCACTTACCAGAGCTTGCTGAAAAAATTGTGCTTTTAATAGACCTTGAAAAAAACATCTCACAATGTATCGATGATAATGGTTATGTTTTAGATAGTGCAAGTGACACATTAAAGGGCATTCGTCAGCAGCTTCGCACAACAGAAGCAAGAGTTAGAGATAAGCTAGAATCAATGATTCGTTCATCTTCTGCAACAAAAATGCTTTCAGATGCAATTATCACTATAAGAAATGATCGCTTTGTTTTACCAGTTAAACAGGAATATCGTGGTTCATATGGGGGAATTGTACATGATCAATCAAGCTCAGGTGCTACACTTTTTATTGAACCACAGGTGATCGTTGATTTGAATAACATCTTACAACAAGCAAAAGTTAAGGAAAAGGTTGAAATTGAACGAATTTTAAGACTTTTATCTGAAGAGGTTGCTGAGAATAGTCAAGATATTTTACAAAATGTTTATTGCTTAGCAGAAATGGATTTTATGTTTACGAAGGCAAGATATGCAAAACAAATTAAAGGAATTAAGCCAGCTGTCAATAACACAGGTGTTGTTCGAATGTTTAAGGCACGGCACCCACTTTTACCCGAAGATGAGGTTGTTCCAAACGATATTGAACTGGGAACAGACTTTACTACAATCGTGATTACAGGTCCAAATACAGGTGGTAAAACAGTTGCGTTAAAAACGTTGGGTTTATGTACATTAATGGCACAGGCTGGCTTGCAAATTCCTGTTCTTGATGGTTCTGAAATCGCTGTGTTCGATGCGGTTTATGCTGATATTGGTGATGAACAATCAATCGAGCAGAGCTTGAGTACGTTTTCTTCGCATATGGTTAATATAGTTGATATTCTTGATAAGGTTGATGAAAAAAGCTTAGTGCTTTTTGATGAACTTGGAGCAGGTACTGATCCTCAGGAGGGTGCAGCACTCGCCATTTCAATCCTTGATGAAGTATATAACAGAGGAGCACGGGTTGTTGCGACCACTCATTATCCTGAGCTTAAGGCATATGGATATAATCGTACTGGTGTCATCAATGCAAGCGTTGAGTTTGATATTACAACATTAAGTCCAACTTATAAGCTATTAATTGGTGTACCTGGCCGGAGTAATGCATTTGAAATTTCAAAGAGACTGGGCTTGCAAGAACATGTCATAAATATGGCAAGGGCGCAAATGAGTGATGAACGTAATGAGGTAGATACGATGATTGCTTCATTAGAAACCAGTAAAAAATCAGCTGAGCATGAGATGATTGAAGCGGAAAAAATTCGCAAGGAAGCCGAACAGCTTCATTATGAGCTCCAACAACAAATTATTGAGTTTAATCAGGAGCGTGACGCTTTGTATGAAAAAGCTGAACGCAAAGCTGAAGAAAAGGTTGAGGAAGCACGCCAAGAAGCAGAAAAGATTATTCATGAATTAAGAAAGTTAAGAAAAGATCACAATGCACAAGTAAAAGAGCATGAGCTCATTGATGCAAGAAAACGCTTAGAAGATGCAATTCCAGCATTTGAGAAGAGCAAAAAAGTTGAAAAGAAAGAACCAGCAAAGCAATCCTTTTTACCTGGGGATGAAGTAAAAGTGATTAGCTTTGACCAGAAAGGTCATTTAATTGAAAAGGTTAGTGAAAATGAGTGGCAGGTTCAAATGGGCATCATGAAAATGAAAGTAAAAGAAAAAGATCTTCAATATATAAAGAGACCAAAACAAGAGGTACATGAAAGACCTTTAGCAACAGTAAAAGGTAAGGATTATCATGTTTCTCTTGAATTAGATTTACGTGGTGAACGCTTTGAAAATGCACTACTTAAAGTAGAAAAATACCTAGACGATGCTGTATTAGCTGGTTACCCAAGAGTATCTATTATTCATGGTAAAGGTACAGGAGCTCTTAGGACAGGTGTAAAAGAATTACTCAAAAGCCATCGAAGTGTTAAAAACACCCGATTTGGAGAAGCAGGTGAAGGTGGGTCTGGAGTAACCATTGTCGAACTCAAATAGCGGGGAGAAGATGTGATGAAAGGATTCTGGGAAAATGAATTAGTCCAAATTGCTGCTTACTACAGTGTTGTTGTTCTTTGTATTATTGTGTTTTTAACAATATTTGAGCTTGTGACAAAATATAAAAATTGGGAAGAAATTCAAAATGGAAATATGGCTGTTGCAATGGCAACAGGGGGAAAAATCTTCGGCATTGCAAATATTTTTAGATTTTCAATTAACCAACATGATAGCTTATTGGAAATGATGGGATCTGGACTATTTGGTTTTATTCTCTTGCTATTAGGCTACTTTATTTATGAGTTTATGACGCCAAAGTTCAGAATAGATGAAGAAATACAAAAGGACAATCGAGCGGTTGGCTTTATCTCACTTGTTATATCAGTGGGTTTATCGTTTGTCATTGGAGCAGGGATATAAGGAGAGTGTGAGTTGGAGACTTTAGCTAAAGTTTTATTTGGGTTATGTGGGTTATTTATTTTGATCGGAATTATTTATTTAGTGTTTTTTTAATATACCATTCAAAAACAGCATCCAAAAGCTAAATTGTAACTATAAAAAACTTATGTAGTCTGGCATGTACTTTGTCAGACTTTTTTATATATAAAGGCTTGTCCAAAATTATTTGAAAATATTTTATATTTCTGAAAATAAGAAAATCTGCTATACTTTCTAATATGAAGGTATAGGGGAAGAGTGGCTCCGAACAAAAACTCCAAATAAAGACAATCCCATTTATAGATTTATAGTCTACCCTCCTCTAAAAAAACAGAGTGTTGTTCATCAATTTAGTTGGTTCATTCTAAAAGTATAGTCTAAGTAGGAGGAGAAGAAGATGGAAATTCAAAAACCTTGGCTACATCATTATCCAGCAGAAGTCCCTCACGAAATAACCATTGATGAAAAACCGCTATACGAATATTTACAGCATGCCGCAGATGAATTCCCAACAAAAACAGCCATTCATTTCCTGGGGAAAGAACTTTCTTATTCTGAACTTTATAATCAGTCTCTCAAGCTAGCGAACTATTTACAATCGCTTGGCTTACAAAAAGGCGATCGTGTGTCTATAATGTTACCAAACTGTCCTCAAGCTGTTATTTCATACTATGGTGTACTATTTGCGGGTGGCGTCGTTGTTCAAACAAATCCACTTTATATGGAGAGAGAACTTGAATATCAGTTAAAAGATAGCGAGTCTACATTTATGGTAACCCTTGATTTATTATATCCGAAAGCTTCTAAAATGAAAGCGTTAACAAGTCTAAAGCATATAATCGTTACAAGTATAAAAGATTTTTTACCATTTCCTAAAAATCTTTTATACCCTTTTGTGCAAAAGAAGCAAAATCAAATAGTTGTAAAAGTTGAGCATCAAGGTGATACACATTTATTTAAGCAGATAATGTCTTTAGCTGAGCCAAAAGTAGATTTACCGGATATAAACCCTTCAGAGGATATTGCCTTACTTCAGTATACGGGAGGGACAACGGGTTTTCCGAAGGGAGTCATGCTCTCACATAAAAATATTGTTGCGAATACACAAATGTGTGCATCCTGGTTGTATAAATGTAGAAGAGGAGAAGAATCATTATTAGGAATCGTTCCATTTTTTCATGTTTATGGAATGACAATAGTAATGAATTTATCTGTAATGCAGGCATTTAAAATGATTCTCTTACCGAAATTTGATGCAACAGATACATTAAAAACAATTGGAAAATTAAAACCGACTCTTTTTCCAGGTGCTCCAACCATTTATATAGCATTATTAAATCATCCTGACATTCAAAAATATGATCTTTCATCCATTGATTGTTGTATTAGTGGTTCAGCACCACTTCCAGTTGAAGTCCAGGAACAATTTGAGAAGGTGACAGGTGGACGTCTTGTAGAAGGATACGGTTTATCAGAGGCGTCCCCAGTAACTCATGCAAACTTTTTATGGGATAAAAGAAAAACCGGGAGTGTAGGTGTTCCATGGCCAAGTACGGATGCAGCGATATTTTCGTATGAAAATGGTGGAGTCGCTGATACAAATGAGTTAGGGGAAATAATCATTCGTGGACCTCAAGTAATGAAGGGATACTGGAATAATAAAGAGGAAACCGAAGCTATCCTTAAAAATGGTTGGTTGCTTACAGGTGATATCGGCTATATGGATGAAGAAGGATTTTTCTACGTTGTTGATCGTAAAAAGGATATGATCATTGCTGGTGGGTATAATATTTATCCACGTGAAATAGAAGAAGTCCTATATGAGCATGAAAAAGTCCAAGAGGTAGTTGTTGCAGGTGTTCCAGATCCTTATCGAGGTGAAACGGTAAAGGCCTATATTGTGTTAAAGGAGCATCAAAATGCAACAACAGAGGAATTTAATGAATATGCACGGCAGCATCTTGCAGCGTACAAAGTACCTCGTATTTATGAGTTTAGAGACGAGTTACCAAAAACGGCAGTAGGAAAAATTTTGAGACGTGCATTAATAGAAGAGGAAAAAGAAAAATTAAAAGATGCGAAATGAACCGATTTTTATCCTTATAAACTTTATGCAAAGAGTTGGCAGGTGGACTCCTATTGAGTCCACCTCAAGTCTTACAATGAAAAAGAAGAAAAATGATAAAATGAGGCTTGACATAATGAAAAGGAAAAATTAAGATTAAATTATGAATGACTATTCATTCATTATCAGAAGGGGAGTCGACATTGAAACAGAAAAAACCAAAATATAAACAAATTATAGATGCAGCAGTTATTGTAATAGCTGAAAATGGCTATCATCAAGCACAGGTTTCAAAGATAGCAAAACAAGCGGGTGTTGCCGATGGGACAATCTATTTATACTTCAAAAACAAAGAAGATATACTTGTTTCGCTTTTTCAAGAAAAAATGGGAGTTTTCATCGAAAAAATAGAAGCTGAAATCCGCTCTGTGGAAACTGCAGCAGAGAAGTTATTTACATTAATTGAGACACATTTTTCATTGCTTGCTGAAGATCATCATTTAGCTATTGTTACACAGCTAGAGCTGAGACAATCGAATAAAGAATTACGTCTAAGAATTAATGAAGTGTTAAAAGGTTATTTCAATGTTGTTGATAAAATTATCACAGCAGGCAAGGAAACCGGTGAATTTAGAGAAGGCTTAGATCACCGTCTAGCAAGGCAAATGATTTTTGGTACTATTGATGAAACCGTCACAACATGGGTAATGAATGATCAAAAATACGATTTAACAAAACAAGCAAAACAGGTTCATGATTTATTTGTTTATGGATTTACTAAATCATAATGAAAGACTATCGGTAAAAAGAGAAAAACCTATACTAATGGAAGTACTTTTTCACCGATATTAAAACATACATTATACCAAACCCTTAGGTGTATGAAGGCGAGGGGTGAAGCAAGCTCACTTTACAGTTTTGCTTCCTTAGTCATTTTTAATACTTATCTTATTAGTAAAATGTGGCAAAGCGGGTCTTCCCGTTTCCTTCATAGAGGAAAAAATGTTACGAGGGGGTAACTAAATGGATTTTTTAACGCTTAAGAAGGAAAATTTCATCGCTGATATATCAATTAATCATGCACCAGCAAACGCATTATCTTCAAATGTCTTGAGGGAGCTTGCAACCTTACTTGATCAACTGGAAACAGATGAGGGTGTGAGAGTGATTGTTTTACATGGTGAAGGAAGATTTTTCTCTGCAGGGGCAGATATTAAGGAATTTGTTGGTGTTCCTTCAAGCAAAGAATTTTCTTCATTAGCTGAGCGCGGTCAGCAATTGTTTGAGCGAATTGAAACATTTAATAAGCCGATTATTGCCGCTATTCATGGTGCTGCATTAGGGGGCGGCTTAGAACTTGCGATGTCTTGCCATCTTAGGCTTGTTACAGAGGACGCAAAATTGGGTTTACCTGAATTACAGCTTGGTATTATTCCGGGCTTTGGTGGGACACAAAGATTACCAAAGTATGTTGGTACAGGGCGTGCATTAGAAATGATGCTAACAAGTGAACCGATCTCAGGGGCAGAAGCAGTGCAGCTCGGGCTAGCAAACCACTCCTATCCAGAAGAATCGTTAATAGAGGAAGCGAAAAAGCTAGCAGCTAAGTTTGCACAAAAAAGTCCACTTACTGTAAAAGCTGTTATTTCACTTCTAAATGCTGCAAAGACACCGGCATATGCGGCTGGTATTCAGCAGGAGGCAGGATGGTTTGGTGAAATTTTTGAAAGTGCTGATGCAAAAGAGGGGATTTCAGCTTTTATCGAAAAGAGAAAGCCGACTTTTACAGGAAAATAAGTCTTTGAGGTACTTACATCATTATCAAAAATGAAGGGGAAATTGTTTGTACTCAATTTTTTTATACAATTAACTGAGTTAAGTTTGTTTAACAGCGTACCTTCATAATAAAAGGCTGTTTTCGCAAACTTTGTTGCTTTTAAAATAGTATTGGGTTGGTTGATTGGCACTTCAGGATACTCGCTTTCCGTGGGGCGGGCGATGAGCCTCCTCAGCGCGAAGCGCCTGCGGGGTCTCATCTGTCCCGCTACTCCCACAGGAGTCTCGCATATCCGTTCCAATCAACCTAATCATTTTTGTTCAAAAACAACAATCTTTTAGAAAAGAGCCTAATAAAAATACTTAACGAAACATGGGGGAATGGGAAATGAATATCTTCGTAATGATGAAAAGAACATTTGATACGGAAGAAAAAATCTCTGTTCAAAATGGTCAAATTAATGAAGACGGTGCAGAATTTATCATTAATCCTTATGATGAATATGCAATTGAAGAAGCAATTCAATTACGTGATAAAAATGGCGGAGAGGTTATAGTGGTCACGATCGGTGGGGAAGATTCTGAAAAAGAATTACGTACCGCTTTAGCAATGGGTTGTGACAAAGCTGTGTTAATTAATACGGAAGATGATTTGGAAGATGGAGATCAATATACTACTTCTAAAATACTGGCAGAATATTTTAAGGAGCAAGATATAGACATCATCATAGGTGGAAATGTGGCAATTGATGGTGGTTCAGGGCAGGTAGGACCTCGTCTTGCGGAATTATTAGATATCGCTTATGTGACAACGATTACAAAACTGGATATTGATGGTGCTAAAGTAACAATTGTTCGTGATGTTGAAGGGGATTCAGAGGTTATTGAAGCAACTTTACCGTTATTAGTCACAGCGCAACAGGGATTAAATGAACCTCGTTATCCTTCATTACCAGGGATTATGAAAGCAAAGAAAAAGCCACTTGATGAGCTTGAATTAGATGATCTTGATATAGATGAAGATGATGTAGAGGCAAAAACGAAAACAATTGAAATCTACTTACCTCCGAAAAAAGAGGCTGGAAAAGTATTGCAAGGAGATCTTGATGATCAGGTTAAAGAATTAGTTTCACTTCTTCGGAACGAAGCAAAGGTTGTTTAAACAGGGAGAAAGCGGACAATTATTTGAACAGGGGGAAATAATCATGGCTAGAAAAGTACTTGTATTAGGTGAGGTTCGTGATCAAGCTTTACGTAATGTTTCATTTGAAGCAATTGCAGCAGGAAAAACAATTTCTGAAGGGGGAGAAGTTGTTGCGGTATTAGTGGGTGAGAACATCGGTTCATTATCATCAGAATTGATTCATTATGGTGCAGATCGAGTAGTGACGGTAGAGGATGCAAAGCTTAACACATATACACCAGATGGATACTCACAAGCAGTATTAGCTATTATTCAAGAAGAAAGACCAGAAGGAATCGTGTTCGGTCACACCGCACTAGGAAAAGATTTATCTCCTAAAATTGCCGCAAGATTAAACTCAGGATTAATTTCTGATACTACGGCAATTGAAGTGACAGGTGGAAATGTTGTATTCACTCGTCCAATCTATTCAGGAAAAGCATTTGAGAAAAAAATTGTTACTGGAGGAATTATTTTTGCCACAATTCGACCTAATAATATTACTCCACTAGCCAAAGATGAAGCACGAAGTGGAGATATAACCTCATTAGCAGTAACAATTAAAGATTTACGGACAATCGTAAAGGAAGTTGTACGGAAAGCTTCTGAAGGAGTTGATTTATCAGAAGCTAAGGTCGTTATAGCTGGTGGCCGAGGGGTGAAAAGTGAAAATGGCTTTGAACCTCTAAAAGAATTAGCAAATGTTTTAGGTGGTGCGGTTGGAGCATCTCGTGGCGCATGTGATGCGGACTACTGTGATTATTCGTTACAAATCGGCCAAACAGGTAAGGTTGTAACACCAGATCTATACATTGCATGTGGTATCTCAGGAGCAATCCAACACTTAGCTGGAATGTCAAACTCTAAAGTTATTGTTGCAATTAATAAAGATCCTGAAGCAAATATATTTAAAGTTGCTGACTACGGAATCGTAGGTGACCTATTTGAGGTAGTACCACTTTTAACAGAAGAGTTTAAAAAGCTAAAAATACATGCATAATTTCTAAAGCACGCAGGCCAGCGTGCTTTTCTTTTTAGTATCCATTACATAGCTAAGATTTTCATGAGAAAACAAACCATGTTTTGTTATAGAAACATTGGGAAAAGTATTAGTGAAGCATATTGTTAGCTTACTTTAAAAGTGAGTGCTATACTTTAAACATATTTTACCCTACAAATTAGGAGGAATTACAATGGCAATAACAAATGTAACAGATCAAACATTTTCAAATGAAACAAACGAAGGTGTCGTATTAGTAGATTTTTGGGCACCATGGTGCGGACCTTGTAAAATGATAGCTCCAGTTCTAGAAGAACTTGATTCAGATATGGGCGACAAAGTGAAAATTGTTAAGGTTGACGTTGACGAAAACCAAGAAACAGCTGGTAAATTCGGCGTTATGAGTATCCCAACATTACTAGTACTTAAAGATGGTGAAGTTGTTGATAAAGCTGTAGGATATCAACCAAAAGAAGCACTTGCTGAAGTAATAAACAAACATGTATAAAATTTTGGATTGACTTTTGTCAGTCCTTTTTTTATACCTCGAAAGTATCCATTTAGTGGAATATATTATTTCTCCTAAAGCTATGAGCTAAGTTTTAATAATGTATTCACTTTTCTTTAGCAACCAATAATTGCTCAGGAAATGATTGTATGTACTACGACTATTTAACATAGTACGAAAGTATCGAGACATGGTAAAATTAGTTTAGTTAATAATGGACAATAATCCGCTATTTTAATGCTACTCATTAATGTAGGGGATTACTGCCTATTTAAGAGGGTTAACTTTTAACATTTAGTAAGGAGTGTTTGCTATGAAGGATCAAATAAAGGAAAAGCTTGCACTTCTTCCTGATCAGCCTGGTTGCTATATTATGAAGGATCGCCAGGGGATAGTCATTTATGTAGGTAAAGCAAAAGTATTAAAAACAAGAGTTCGATCCTATTTTACAGGATCACATGACGGGAAAACATTACGATTGGTAAATGAAATTGTTAATTTTGAATATATCGTGACATCGTCCAACTTAGAAGCATTAATACTAGAATTAAATCTTATTAAAAAGTATGATCCGAAATATAATGTGATGTTAAAGGATGATAAAACTTATCCATTTATTAAAATTACGAGCGAGCGTCATCCACGATTACTCGTTACAAGACAGGTTAAAAAGGACAAAGGTAAATACTTTGGACCATACCCTAACGTTCTATCTGCTCGTGAAACAATTAAGCTTTTAGATCGATTATATCCGCTTAGAAAATGCTCCACATTACCTGATCGGGTATGTCTTTATTATCACATGGGACAATGCTTAGCTCCATGTGTAAATGATGTATCAGTCGAAACGAATCGTCATATAGTAGAGGAGATTTCAAAGTTTTTAAATGGTGGATATAAAAAGATAAAAGAAGAACTATCTGATAGAATGATGAAAGCCTCAGAGGAATTAGAATTTGAGCGTGCAAAAGAATTTCGAGATCAGATTCTCCATATTGAAGCTACGATGGAAAAGCAAAAAATGACATTAAATGATCATGTAGATCGTGACGTATTTGGCTATGCATATGATAAAGGGTGGATGTGTGTACAAGTCTTTTTTATTCGCCAAGGAAAGCTTATCGAAAGAGATGTATCAATGTTCCCAATATACGATAGCCCTGAACAGGAATTCTTAACGTTTTTAGGGCAATTTTATTCAAAAGCAAATCATTTTGTACCAAAGGAAATTTTATTACCTGATAGCATTGAATTTGATTTAGTTGAAAAGCTATTAGACGTGACTACTCTTCAACCTAAACGCGGCAAAAAGAAGGATTTAATTTTATTAGCTCATAAAAACGCAAAAATCGCTTTAAATGAAAAATTTTCTTTAATCGAAAGGGATGAAGAAAGAACAATTAAAGCTGTTGAAAATCTTGGAGATAAGCTTGGGATTCAAACTCCACTTCGTATAGAAGCCTTTGATAACTCAAATATCCAGGGGACAGACCCTGTATCTGCAATGGTTGTGTTCGAAGATGGAAAACCTGCAAAAAAACATTATCGTAAATATAAAATTAAAAGTGTTCAAGGTCCCGATGACTATGAATCGATGAGAGAAGTTGTGAGAAGACGTTATAGTCGTGTTCTGAAGGATGATCTTCCTTTACCGGATTTAGTAATCATTGATGGAGGGAAAGGACATTTAGCTGCTGCACAAGATGTATTGGAAAATGAATTAGCATTAGATATTCCTGTTGCAGGTCTTGTAAAGGATGATAAACATCGGACCTCTGAACTAATAATCGGTTCCCCTCCTGCATTTATCCAACTTGAGAGAAATAGTCAGGAATTTTATCTTTTACAAAGAATTCAGGATGAGGTCCATCGTTTTGCAATTACCTTCCATCGTCAATTGAGAGGTAAAAATGCACTCCAATCGATCTTAGATGATATTCCTGGTGTTGGTGCTCAAAGAAAGAAATCACTTCTTAAGCACTTCGGATCGTTAAAGAAGATGAAGGAAGCTAGTGTAGAACAATTTAAAGAAGCTGGTATGCCTGAAAATATTGCCAAGCTAATCTTTGATCATTTAAAAGATTAGACACTGTTAATTTTAAAGCGCATATTCTCATTTTGGTGTTTACTGATCGAGTAACCGTGAGGCAATAAATCACCCTATATTGTGCTTATTTGATAGTATTAAATAAGCCGCTTGCGCTTTTCTTAAAAGTTTGGTAAACTTTTAAATAATTTCATATTTGATCGTTAGTTTGTTAAATGATGGTAGAGGTGCGAATTTTAAGAGTAGCCTGTTTGAGGAGTATGGTCTCCAATGATAACTGGTGAAAGGAATGTTCGCCGAAGTGAGTAAAGCACCATTTGCTTTAGTTGCTGGTTTTACATTTAAGAGATGTAAAATTGTCAAGAAATCTATTTCTTGGAGAGCTATCTCATTGTAAGAAACGAAGTTTTTTTTCGTTTAGTAAGCAATGGGATGTTTTTCGTCTCATTGCTTTTTTATTTGCAGTCGAAGCTATCCAATCAGTACTAAACATTCTTGCATAGCACAAATGTTACTAATTGAATAGTTGCTCTAACCTTCTAGCAAACAGGGTTCGATCATGAAAATTAACAGAAGGGTGAGATTAATTTGGGTATTATCGTTCAAAAATTTGGTGGTACATCAGTTGGTACTGTTGAAAGAATCTTAAATGTAGCAAACCGTGTCATTCAAGAAAAAGAAAACGGGAATCAATTAGTTGTCGTTGTGTCAGCAATGGGGAAGTCAACCGATCAGCTTGTTGGTCTTGCAGGGCAAATTACTGAGAGACCTAGTAAGCGGGAAATGGATATGCTTCTTACAACCGGTGAACAAGTGACAATATCCTTGTTAGCAATGGCATTACAGGAAAAGGGACACGATGCTATTTCATTTACTGGTTGGCAAGCAGGAATTCAAACAGAAGCAAGACATGGCAATGCCAGAATTACAAATATAAACCCTGACGCGATAAAGAAAGAATTATGTGCCGGGAAAATTGTCATTGTTGCAGGCTTTCAGGGCTTTTCAGACGTCCAACAAATAACAACTCTTGGCAGAGGTGGCTCAGATACGACAGCAGTTGCTCTTGCAGCCGCCTTAAATGCTGATAAATGTGATATTTATACAGATGTAACAGGTGTATATACAACAGATCCAAGATATGTAAAAGGTGCTCGTAAGCTAGAAGCAATTTCATATGATGAAATGTTAGAGCTAGCTAATTTAGGAGCGGGTGTTCTACATCCAAGAGCAGTCGAATTTGCGAAGAATTACAGCATTCCATTAGAAGTTCGTTCGAGTATGGAAAATGAACGTGGTACGATCATTGAGGAGGAAACAAACATGGAGCAAAACTTAGTTGTGAGAGGGATTGCATTTGAAGATCAGGTAACAAGAGTCTCAGTTTTAGGGCTAAGAAATGAATTGACGACACTTTCTACTATTTTCTCAACTTTAGCTAAGCAGGGCTTAAATGTCGATATTATCATTCAAAGTACAACAAGTGACAATAAAACGTCGATCTCATTTTCTGTTAAAACAGGTGATCTTGAGGATACAATTTCAATCCTTGAGCAACATAAGTCTGTATTGAATTATGAAAAAATTGAATTTGAATCTGGTCTAGCAAAAGTATCAATTGTTGGTTCTGGTATGGTGTCAAACCCAGGTGTTGCTGCAGAAATGTTCGAAGTATTAGCTAACGAAGGAATCGAAATTAAGATGGTTAGCACATCTGAAATAAAAGTTTCAACAGTCTTGTCAGCCGAGGATATGGTGACAGCGGTTGATATTCTTCACAGTGCATTTGAACTTTCTAAAGAAGTTGCTAAGGTATAAAAATAAAAAAGAAAGAGGGTGACTAAATGTTTTTTGAGACATTGAGTCACCCTCTGTAGTTTTAACCTTTCCGAGCGCGGCGTTTCCCTATAGAAGGTTCTTCTAATATTTGGTCTTTTTGGTCCCATTGTGCTGTAAAAATCACTTTATTAGAACGTTTTTTTACTTGTTCGTATGTTTCGGTAATGTACTTGTTCATCGATTGTAGCTGTTCTGCAATAAAACCAGCTTCTAACTGAAATGTACATTCATTTGTCTTTTTTAATCTGATAGCAATGAGCTCTCCACCTAGCTCGAATTCCATCTCATTCTTTTTGTTCTGTAGTAAAGTGAGATTTCCCCATCCAGCAGCTTCAAAAAATGCGGATATTTCTTCGATTGATTGAACAGGATATCTACGAGCTAATCCTTTTCCAGCCCAATACAGCATTTGAGGATGATCAGACCCGAGTATATCTGGGAGCAAGACCTCTCTAAGTATTTCTAGTCCGAATGCTGGTGCTTGGATATCCTTTAATTCTTCGATATTAACGAGTACTAATTGTTTGTTCACGGAATTCCCCTCTTTCTATGGTTTATTATATAACAAGAAGTGTAGTGAAAAACATGTAATATTAAGTAAAAGAAGGTTGAAATTTTATTAATAGTAGGGGAACTTATGTTATTAAATTTAATATTTATTAATAATGATAGTTAAATAAAAAAGGTAACGTTGTTGAATTTAGACTATATTGATAAAATAAAATTAAAGGAAAGTAGGATTTGTCGAAAAATTAAAATTTATGAACACGTTTTCTTGACGCTCATACGTTATGGGAGTAAAATGTATTTGTTACATTTTATCTTTTGTAAGGTGGCAGAATTTGATTTTTGTCTACCTTTTAAAGCCCATTATGTTTTACATACAATCAATGGTGACCACTATTGATTAAAGTTTAACTTTATCAGGAAAAGATAATTAGGTGAAAAATGAAAAAGTTGAGTTAAAAACTGGGCGCAATATTGAAACTAGGGGGTAAGTTTAATGGCTGGAAACAGAGAGTTTGTGAATCGTAGACTGCACTCATTATTAGGGGTAATTCCTGTAGGCCTCTTTTTAATTCAGCATCTTGTTGTCAATCACTTTGCAACAAGAGGTGCAGAGGCATTTAACAAGGCAGCTCATTTTATGGAGATGCTTCCTTTTCGCTATGTATTAGAAGTGGTAATTATCTTTCTACCAATTTTATACCATGCAATTTACGGAGTTTACATTGCTTTTACAGCTAAAAACAATGTAAGTAATTATGGGTTTCTTCGCAACTGGCTATTTATGCTACAGCGTGTATCAGGTATAATTACATTCATTTTTATCGCTTGGCACGTTTGGGAAACTAGAATAGCAGCTGCACTTGGGGCACAGGTAAACTATGACATGATGGCTTCAATTTTAAGCAGTCCTTTTATGCTAGCATTCTATTTAATTGGAGTTATTTCAACCGTATTCCATTTTGCTAACGGATTATGGTCATTTGCTGTTAGTTGGGGAATTACCGTTACTCCACGCTCTCAATTGATATCTACCTATGTAACGCTTGCAATCTTTATAGCGTTATCAATTGTGGGAGTTCGAGCAATATTTGCATTCGTCTAATCCAGTAATAGCTATTAAAAGGAGTGGGCTTAATGAGTAAAAGTAAAATTATCGTTGTCGGAGGCGGATTAGCCGGTTTGATGGCTACTATGAAAGCCGCTGAAGCTGGCGTTCAAGTAGATTTATTTTCATTAGTACCTGTAAAACGTTCACATTCTGTATGTGCACAGGGTGGAATAAACGGTGCTGTAAATACGAAAGGTGAAGGAGATTCACCTTGGGAGCATTTTGATGACACAGTATACGGTGGAGACTTTTTAGCTAATCAACCGCCAGTTAAAGCATTGGCAGATGCAGCTCCATCAATCATTCACCTATTTGACCGATTGGGTGTTATGTTTAATCGTACTCCAGAAGGATTACTAGATTTCAGACGTTTTGGTGGCACTCAGTATCATCGGACAGCATTTGCTGGTGCAACAACAGGGCAGCAATTACTTTATGCACTAGACGAACAAGTTAGACGCTATGAAGTTGCTGGTCTTGTTACAAAATATGAAGGCTGGGAGTTTTTGGGTGCAGTAATTGATGACGACGGTGTTTGCCGTGGAATCACAGGTCAAAACCTTACTTCTATGCAAATTGAATCATTCCGTGCTGATGCTGTTATTATGGCAACAGGTGGACCTGGTATTATTTTTGGTAAATCAACAAATTCAATCATTAACACTGGTTCTGCTGCTTCCATTGTCTATCAACAAGGAGTTACCTATGCAAATGGTGAATTTATTCAAATTCATCCAACAGCAATCCCCGGTGATGATAAGCTCCGTCTTATGAGTGAATCAGCGCGTGGAGAAGGTGGACGAGTTTGGACGTATAAAGATGGAAAACCATGGTATTTCCTTGAAGAAAAATATCCTGCATATGGTAATCTAGTTCCACGTGATATTGCAACACGTGAAATCTTCGATGTTTGTGTGGAACAGAAGCTAGGTATTAACGGCGAAAACATGGTGTATTTAGATTTATCTCATAAAGATCCAAAAGAGCTTGATATTAAATTAGGTGGTATTATTGAAATCTATGAAAAATTCATGGGTGAAGATCCACGTAAAGTTCCAATGAAAATTTTCCCTGCTGTGCACTATTCTATGGGTGGACTATGGGTTGATTATGACCAAATGACAAATATTCCTGGATTATTTGCAGCTGGTGAGTGTGATTACTCTATGCACGGAGCAAATCGTTTAGGTGCAAACTCATTACTATCAGCAGTTTATGGTGGTATGGTTGCAGGTCCGAATGCAGTGAAGTATATCAAAGGTCTTGAAAAGAGTGCAGAGGATCTTTCATCATCTGTATTTGACGGACACGTGAAGCGAGAAGAAGAAAAGTGGAATAATATCATGAACTTAGATGGTAATGAAAATGCTTACGTTCTTCATAAGGAATTAGGAGAATGGATGACAGATAATGTTACTGTTGTTAGACACAATGATAAGCTACTTAAAACTGATGAGAAATTACAAGAGCTTATCGAACGCTTCGATAAAATTAATATTAACGACACAGCTAAATGGAGCAATCAGGGTGCAGCATTCACTCGTCAATTGAAAAACATGCTTCAATTATCACGTGTTATAACACTTGGTGCCTACAATCGTAACGAAAGTCGTGGCGCGCATTATAAACCAGAATTCCCTGAGAGAAATGATGAGGACTTCTTAAAAACAACTATGGCTACACATACGGGAGATCGTACAGCACCTGAATTTAACTATGATGATGTTGACGTATCATTAATTAAACCACGTAAACGTGATTATTCAAAAAGCAAAGAGGGGGATAAAAAATGAGCGAGAATAAAGTAGTTCAATTTATTATAACCCGTCAAGAATCACCAGAAGCAGCGCCTTATCAGGAAAAATTTGAAATTCCATATCGCCCGAATATGAACGTTATCTCAGCGCTTATGGAAATTCGTAGAAATCCTGTAAATGCGGAAGGGAAAGAAACAACTCCTATTAACTGGGATATGAACTGCTTGGAGGAAGTATGTGGAGCTTGTTCGATGGTAATAAATGGAAAGCCTCGTCAATCTTGTTCAGCGCTAGTTGATCAACTTGAACAGCCAATCCGCCTTGAACCAATGCGTACATTCCCTGTAGTACGTGACTTGCAAGTTGATCGGAAGCGCATGTTTGATTCACTTAAGAAGGTTAAAGCTTGGATTCCAGTTGATGGTACGTATGATTTAGGTCCTGGACCACGTATGCCTGAGAAAAAACGTCAATGGGCATATGAATTATCAAAATGTATGACATGTGGTGTGTGCTTAGAGGCTTGCCCAAATGTAAATAGTAAATCTAATTTCATTGGTCCTGCTCCTTTATCACAAGTCCGTTTGTTTAATGCTCATCCAACTGGTGAGATGAATAAATCAGAGCGTCTTGAAGCAATTATGGGTGATGGTGGTTTAGCGAACTGTGGAAATTCACAAAACTGCGTGCAGTCATGTCCAAAGGGGATTCCCTTGACAACATCAATCGCAGCATTAAATCGTGATACAACGATACAATCATTCCGTAATTTCTTTGGTAGTGACCAAGGTTAATTGTTTTATATGAAGAAGAGGCTGGGACAAAACCCACCTCTTAGATGAAAAAGCCGGTGAAATTTTACGACGAGTAAAATTTCACCGGCTTTGATTATTTTTTGAATAAAAAATAAGGACCACTTAAATAAAGTTACCACACAAAATTTCATCCGAAAGAAGGGTCCTTATGTTTAAAAATTATACCATGAATCAATTAGTTTTGCCTTTAGATTTAGAAGTAAAATTACAAAATAATGATATCGCCTTCCATGTCCATCATTTAGTTGAAAGTATCCCTCATGAAGCGTTCGAACCATTTCTTCGAAATGAGGGTTGTCCTGCCTATCATCCACGCATGATGCTTAAAATTATCTTATGTGCCTACACACAATCTGTCTTTTCAGGGCGCAAAATTGAAGCTTTATTAAATGATAGTATCCGTATGATGTGGTTAGCTCAAGGGTATGAACCAAGCTACCGTACAATCAACCGATTCCGTGTGCAACCTGAAGTGAAAGAAATAATTCGCCAATGTTTCGTCCAATTCCGTTGCCGATTAATCGAAGAAAAACTTATCGATCAAGAAGCGATTTTTATTGATGGTACAAAGATTGAAGCGAATGCGAATAAATTTACGTTTGTCTGGAAGAAATCAATTGAGAAATATCATCAAAGTTTAATTGAAAAGTCAAACCAGCTATACAATGAGCTACTTGAGAACGAAATCATACCTGAAATTGAGCGTGAAAGCGATGAGCAGTTATCATTAGAAGAGCTCACTCAATTGGTTCAAAAAGTGGACAATGTCGTAACCGCGTATGATAAACAAATTGAAGTATCATCAGACGTGACAGAACGAAAAGCCTTAAGAAATGAACGCAAATACCCGAAACAAGTCCGTAAACAGTTGATTGATTTTGTCTTACGAAAACAGAAATACCAACAAGACTTTGAAATCTTTGGCACTCGGAATAGCTATTCTAAAACAGATCCGGATGCAACATTTATGCGAATGAAAGATGATCATATGCAAAATGGACAATTGAAAGCTGGTTACAATGTACAAATCGCAACGGAAGGTCAATACTCGCTTGCCTATAGTTTATTTTCTAACCCAACAGATACGCGTACGTTAATTCCATTTCTAGATGAGATCGAGCAGCATTATTTCGAGTTACCGAAACACCTTGTCGCAGATGCAGGTTATGGTAGTGAACAAAACTTTAATGATATCCTTTCGAACAGAAAACGAGAAGCACTTATTACCTATAACATGTATTTGAAGGAACAAAAGAAAAAGTACAAACAAAACAAATTTAATCCCGACAACTGGCAGTATGATGAAGAAACAGATACATATACATGCCCTAATCAGAAACGTCTTGAATTTCAATATCATTCTGTCCGTAATGACCGTACAGGTTTCCAACGGAATTGCAAAATCTACGAGTGCGAAGACTGTTCGGGATGCCCATTCCGTTCATCATGTACAAAAGCAAAAGAAGGCAATAATCGAAAACTAATGGTGAATGAAAAATGGGAACAGCAAAAAGAATATGTAAGAGTGAAGCTTTCAGAAGAGGAAACGAGTGCCATCTATCGAAAACGCAAAATCGATGTGGAACCAGTTTTTGGATTCTTGAAGGCTAATTTGCGTTTCACTCGATTTTCTGTCCGAGGAAAATCGAGGGTAGAAAACGAAATGGGCCTTGCGTTAATGGCAGTGAATTTAAGAAAATTCACTGCCAGAAACTAAGGTAATAGAAGAATTTATACACAAAAATAGAGAAAGGTGAATTTGAGTACCCTCAAATTCACCTTTCTCATATCTGAAGCTAGTTATGTCCCAGCCTCTTTTTCTGTAAGATAAGGCATTACATTATTGGCTAGCTAAAACGTTAAATGATATTTATTGGCATTAGAAATATGTGTTGTGAAAAAAAGGAACATTTTGAAAAGTATTTCATATATTGACTGTTTTGACGAATCGTACAGAAATAGTTTTTCTTTTTCCTATCTAATAAAAATTAGATTTTCTAAAACAGATATGTTTGGACATATGAACAACACGGCTCTTTTTACATACTTTGAAGAAGGAGGATCTAATTTTTTAAGAAAATTGGCATATGCAAGCCTGGATGAGTTCAAATGGAGAAAAAATTCCAGTTGTTGCCAACTTGCAATGTGATTTTTACAACAAGGATTTTTTGGTGACGAAATCACCTTATGTGTGAAAATAAATCGAATTGGAACATCATCTGTTGATTTGCATTACTTAGGAATAAATCAAAACAGGGAGAGTCTTTTTGTAGGGCGAGGAACTGTCGTACAGATTGCAAAGCATACGGGCAAAAGTGTTCCGTGGTCTCAAGTAGATAAAAAGAGAATGCACGAATTAGAAGAACTAGTAAATTTGTAAAAAATAGACGTTGTTTAGGATATTTTCCTTCATCTTTCTGTCACAGTGGCCCTTGGAAACACATAGTATATGTTGACTAAATATATACCCATACGTTTGATCAGCTCTCACCTTAGCAAGGAGGGTTACAATACTTGAAAGAGAAAGAGTTTCAATCAAAGCCATTACTCACGAAAAGAGAGAGAGAAGTATTCGAATTGTTAGTTCAAGATAAGACAACAAAGGAGATTGCTAGCGAGCTCTTCATAAGCGAAAAAACGGTTCGGAACCATATCTCGAATGCGATGCAAAAGCTTGGTGTTAAGGGACGTTCTCAAGCGGTTGTTGAGCTCCTTAGAATGGGTGAACTAGAGCTCTAACCAATACCGGCTACCCTTTTCAGTAAGGAAGCCGGTTATTATTTATTTAGAAAAAATAGTAATGTATTACATAAAAACTAGCTGAATGAGAAAATATGAAACTTGCATTTTTAAAAGAAAACATGGAAAATATGTATTGATAAGCTCGTTTGTCTTAATAAGAAGCATATCATAACTAATTAGTGAGGATTTTAAGTGATGACAAATTATGCAAGTGTTAACGAACAAACCGTAGCTGATCTAGAAAAGGCGCTACGTCACATATCTGCTATTATAAAGCAAAAGGGCCGGGAAATATTAAACGATTATACCATCACTCCCCCTCAATTCGTTGCCTTACAATGGCTTTGGGAAAATGGGGACTTAACAATTGGTGAGCTTTCTAATAAAATGTACTTAGCGTGTAGTACAACGACAGATTTAGTAGATCGTATGGAAAAAAACCAATTAGTCTTAAGAGTGAAAGACCCAAAAGATCGAAGAGTTGTACGAATACATTTATTACAAGAGGGCGAACGTATTATTGAAGAAGTAATTGCTAAACGTCAACATTACTTAAAAGATATGCTCGTTACATTTGAAGAAAAAGAATTATCCATTTTGGAAAAATCGTTAATCAAGTTACAACATGAAATGAGAGAAGAATGAGGCGAATTATTTGAAAAGTCCAATCGGTGTCATTGATTCTGGCGTCGGCGGTTTAACAGTCGCAAAAGAAATAATGAGACAATTACCAAAAGAAGAAATTATCTATTTAGGGGATACAGCTCGGTGTCCTTATGGTCCTAGGCCTGCTGAAGAGGTACGTCGTTTCACGTGGGAATTAACAAATTACTTATTAGAAAATCATCATATAAAAATGCTAGTCATTGCTTGCAATACAGCCACAGCTATCGCTCTACATGAAATTCAAGAAAAAGTAAACATTCCTGTTATTGGAGTTATTTTTCCAGGAGCTAGAACGGCTGTAAAAGTAACGAAAAATGAACAAATCGGTGTTATTGGAACATTGAATACTATTAAAAGTGCTGCTTATGAAACAGCCCTTAAAACGCTAAATAATAATTTAACTGTAGAGAGCTTAGCATGCCCTAAATTTGTGCCACTAGTTGAAAGTGGTGAATATGAAGGGAAAGAAGCAGAGTTAATTGTTGAAGAATCATTAGCTTCTTTTAAAGATCTTAAAATAGACACGTTAATTCTCGGGTGCACACATTATCCAATTCTTCAGCATCATATCGAGAAATTTATGGGACAAGCGGTAAGAATTATTTGTTCTGGTGATGAAACTGCTAGAGAGGTTAGTACGATTCTATCGTTTAAAAAGGCTCTAAATCAATCTTCTGGTAAACGTGAGCATTTGTTCTTAACAACAGGACCTCAAAAATTATTTGAGAAAATTGCTACTAAATGGTTTGAACATCCTATTGATAATATTCGCACAATTTCATTGGATAATGTAGAGAATTTAAAAGCTTAAAAATCTTTAGAAACACGGTGTTTATGGACATCGTGTTTTATTTTGTATCAATTTATATATACGCCTTTTATTGTGAACTAAATTAAGCTTTTCCCATTTTAGAAAGTTTGTACAAATTTATATATACGCCTTAAAACAAATAATAGCTCGTATACATGAACTAAATACAAACTGCCTTTGGAGGGATTTTAGAAAGTGTCTACAAATTCAACAAACAGATTGCAATCACTGTCATTGCGTCATCCATGCTACTCTCTGGTTGTGGTTTATTCAATGCAGATCAAGCTACAAAAGAAATTGATCCACCTCAAGATGTGACGTTTAAAGAAGAGGGGGAACAGTTAGATTCGGAAGGTAAAGAAGTAGATGTAAAAGGTGAAGAAGCAGCTGAAAAGGTGACGAGTCAATTATACTTAATTGATAAAAATGGATTTGTTGTCCCTTATTCGATGAATCTCCCTGAAACGAAGAGTGTTGCAAAACAAGCTTTAGAATATTTAGTAGAAGGTGGACCAGTTTCTAATATTCTTCCTAATGGATTCAAAGCAGTTCTTCCACAGGACACACAGGTTTTAGGAGTGGATATTAAAGATGGAGTAGCAGTAGCTGACTTCTCTAAGGAATTTAATGCTTATAAAAAAGAGGATGAAGCAAAGATTTTACAAGCAATTACATGGACCTTAACTCAGTTTGACTCTGTAGAAAAAGTGAAAATATGGGTGAACGGCCATGAACAGAAAGAAATGCCTGTAAATGGTACACCAATTCAAGATGGTGTTACCCGTGATAGTGGGATCAACCTTGATTCAAGTGATGTAGTTGATATTACAAATACTCATCCGTTAACAGTTTATTACACTGCTGAATCAGATGGTCAACAGTACTTTGTACCAGTAACAAAGCGTGTTAGCAATACTGAAACAGATTCAATTGTTTCTGCTGTAGAAGAACTTGTTGAGGGTCCGACTGCTTCAACAAGTCTAATAAGTGACTTCCAAAATGGTGTTGAATTATTAAGTGCACCAAAATATGAAGATGGAAAAGTAACATTAGATTTTAACGAATCAATTTATGGAAGCTCTGATGAAGAACAAAAAATAATATCTTCTAATGTACTTCAATCTCTTGTATTGACATTAACTGAACAACAAGGAATTGAAAGTGTGGCTGTAACTGTCAATGGAAAAGCAGAATTAATAAATGAAAATGGAGAAAAGCTAACAGAACCTGTTACAAGACCTGCTAAAGTGAACACAGGTAGTTTTTAATAATAAGTTTTTGATATACTATAAAAAGGGTAAAAAGAGGTATGCTTCTAAAAGCTGCCTCTTCTTTCTTGTTTATACATAAAAAAAGTGGACTTTCATTGGAGGGAATTTGGAATGAGACATGATGGTCGAAGAGTAAATCAATTAAGAAAAATTGACATAGTAAAGGATTTTGTCATTCACCCAGAGGGTTCAGTATTAATTACCTTCGGAGAAACGAAGGTAATATGTAACGCAAGTATCGAAGACAGAGTACCTCATTTTATGCGTGGTGAAGGCAAAGGTTGGATTACTGCTGAGTATTCTATGCTCCCGAGAGCGACTAACCAACGCACGGTAAGAGAGTCCTCAAAAGGGAAGATCAGTGGTCGGACAATGGAAATACAACGGTTAATAGGTAGGGCATTACGTGCTGTTGTAGACCTAAAAGAATTAGGTGAAAGAACGATTTGGATCGACTGTGATGTCATACAAGCTGATGGCGGAACACGAACGGCATCGATTACAGGTGCATTTATTGCAATGACATTAGCTCTTGGAAAATTAGTAAATGGCGGTAAACTTAAGGTGTTACCTATTACAGATTATCTTGCTGCCGTTTCAGTTGGGGTTGACAAAGAGCATGGAGAGATCTTAGATTTAAATTATATTGAGGATTCAAGTGCCCAAGTAGACATGAATGTCATTATGACTTCACAAGGTAATCTTGTTGAGTTGCAGGGCACAGGGGAAGAATCAACATTCACAAGGCAACAATTGAACAGTATGCTTGATCTCGCTGAACAGGGAATTCAATCACTTGTTGAGCATCAGAAAGAGGCACTAGGGGATCTATCACTTATTGTGTCGGAAAACATGAAAAAGCAGGTTGGTACAAAGTGAAAGAGATAATTATTGCCACAAAAAATCAAGGGAAAGTAAAAGAATTTGAAGCATTGTTAGCTCCAATTGGTTTCCGTGTTCAATCACTTCTAGATTATCCTGATTCAATAGATGTAGAAGAGACAGGAAAGTCATTTGAAGAAAATGCAATATTAAAAGCAGAGGCAATTGCAATGCATTATCAGAGAATGACAATTGCAGATGATTCTGGATTAGCGATCGATTATCTAGGTGGTAAGCCGGGGATATTTTCTGCACGCTACGCAGGACCAGATAAAAATGATCAATCCAATATAAATAAAGTACTTGAAGACTTATCAGATGTACATGCTCTAGAGGACCGTTCTGCGAGGTTTATTTGTGCGTTAGCTATATCAATACCAGGTGAAAAAACAAAAACAGTTGTAGGTACATGTGAAGGGTATATCGCAACAGAGCCACAAGGGGAGAATGGGTTTGGTTATGACCCGATCTTCATATTAAAGAATAGAAATCAAACAATGGCAAACTTGACGAAAGAGGAAAAAAATCAGATTAGTCATCGTGCAGTGGCATTAAAAAAAGTAATAGAAGTCATCAAACACTCTTAAAATGGGGCGGCGTGTATAATGAAAGTTTTAATAATGAGTGATAGCCATGGCTTAACAACTGAAATAGATGACATTAAAAACCGTCATATCGATGAGGTTGATTATATGCTTCATTGTGGGGACTCTGAATTATCAGCTGAGAGTTCGGAGTTAATGGCATTTAAAGTTGTTAAAGGCAATTGTGATTTTGGTTCAAATTTGCCTGATGAGATAATTGAAGATCTTGGTGAAAATATTCTGTATATGACACATGGGCATTTATATAACGTTAAAGCAACATTAATGAATTTAAAATACCGAGCATTAGAGGTAAATGCGAAAGTTGCTTGTTATGGACACTCACATATTGCAGGTGCTGAGATCATTGATGGTGTTCTTTTTATTAATCCTGGTAGTATCAGGCTTCCAGTACTGCGAAGACAGAAAACGTATGCTATACTTGATATGGAAAATACATTAGCAAAGGTTACATTTTTTGAAGTTAATGGACAGAAACTTGAAGAAATTTCTCGGCAGTTTACGCTTGAATAGTAAATATGAGGGGGATCATTTCCCTCTTTAAGATAATTTCAAAAAAGTTAAGATAAGTTGTTGACTTTTACATCATTTGAAAATATAATAATAAATGTCGCTGATGATTATTGTGAAAATAACAAATTAAACACACAGTCAGTTGCTTAACTGAATAAAGTACTTAAATGTCCCAGTAGCTCAGCTGGATAGAGCATACGCCTTCTAAGCGTACGGTCGGGAGTTCGAATCTCTCCTGGGACGCCACTTATTACATACTCAACCTTTCATTACAAAATGAAAGGTTTTTTGTTTTCTTAAATACAATGAACTTTTTACTTTCTGAAATTTAATGGCTCAATCATCTGAAAAATATGGAAGATTACCTTACATGTTAGTACACAATGTAACATTTACCATGTAACATATACATAACGAAAGTTCACTATGATCTCTCGGACCTCATATCTTTTAAATGTTATAAAATTACAGGTTTTAGAATAACCTCCTCAGATACGAATTTTTATTTTCCGCAAAAAAAAAATAAAATTAGCCTTTCCATTTATATCAATAATGAAAGCGTATACAACAAAAATGATAAATCTAAATTATCAAATAATTCGTAAAACACTGTTGACACTTGCATTTATAGAGCGTAATATAAGTTCAAATAAAGTTACACGAACATTTAAAAAAGTGTAGAAAATTCGATCAAAAGTCTCAGAGTTTTCTATTCTCATATCGTAAAGCAGTGAAGAGGATAAGTAGTCTTTGGAAAAGTATTCAACAGAGAACCGGGGTAGCTGGAAGCCGGTGATACTCCCAAATGATGAACTCGCCTCTGAGTGTTAATCTGAATATTAGTAAGATTAACCGGGTCCCATTCTTCGGTACTCGTTATCAAAGTGAACAGTAAATCTGTTCGTAAGGTGGTCGCTTTTTGACCATGAAGAAGGGTGGTACCGCGAAAAAGTTTATTAACCTTTTTGCCCCTTTGACACACAAAGTTATGTGGAGTCTTATGAGGGGTGGGAAGGTTTTTTATATGCTGTTTTGTTAATACAATAACACGAAGGCTAGTAGCCTGCTAAGGGAGGAAAGAAAATGAGTACAAATGTACAGTTGAATAGCTCAACTGCCAAATGTACAAACACAATGTCAGGGTCATTAATGCTGATTGAAGCACTTAAACAGGAAAAAGTTGAAGTAATTTTCGGATATCCTGGTGGTGCTGTATTACCTATTTATGATAGCTTATACGATTCAGGTATGAACCACGTATTAACTCGACATGAACAAGGTGGTATACACGCAGCAGAAGGTTATGCACGCATCTCTGGTAAGCCTGGCGTTGTGATTGCTACATCTGGTCCAGGTGCTACAAATTTAGTTACTGGATTAACAGATGCGATGATTGACTCATTACCATTAGTAGTTTTTACAGGGCAGGTTGCTTCTAGTGTAATCGGTTCAGATGCTTTCCAAGAAGCTGATATTTTGGGGATCACAACTCCAATTACAAAACATAACTATCAAGTTCGTGAAGTAAGTGAACTCCCAAGAATTATTAAAGAAGCATTTCATATTGCGACAACAGGTAGACCTGGTCCAGTATTAATTGATATTCCTAAAGATATTGCGATTTTTGAAGGGGAATTTAGCTATGATATGCCTGTTAATCTACCAGGATATCAACCAAATAGTGAACCAAATTATTTACAAATTCGCAAATTAGTGGAAGCTGTAAGTAGAGCGAAAAAACCAGTCATTTTAGCAGGAGCAGGTGTTTTACACGCAAATGGATCCGAAGAGCTAATAAAATACGTAGAACAACAGCAAATACCTGTTGCAAACACGTTACTAGGCTTAGGGGGATTCCCAGCAGATCATTCTTTATTTTTAGGAATGGCTGGAATGCATGGTACTTATACAGCTAACATGGCTCTATATGACTGTGACTTACTGATCAGTATTGGGGCAAGGTTTGATGACCGAGTTACTGGTAACTTAGAGCATTTCGCGAAAAAAGCAACAGTTGCTCATATTGATATCGATCCTGCAGAGATTGGGAAGAATGTTCCAACTCAAATCCCTATCGTTGGTGATGCAAAGCTTGTTTTAGAGCAATTAATAAAACAAGACGGAAAACAAGGCGATAATAAGGAATGGAATGAACAACTTGCTAATAATAAGCAAGAATATCCATTGGTTTATAACGATAGTGATACAGAGTTAAAACCACAAAATATCTTAGAGCTTATTCACAAGTGGACAAAAGGTGAAGCAATCGTTACAACTGATGTAGGTCAGCATCAAATGTGGGCAGCCCAATATTATAACTTTAAAAATCCTAATAAATGGGTAACATCTGGAGGACTTGGAACAATGGGCTTTGGCCTACCAGCAGCAATTGGAGCACAATTAGCTGATCGAGAATCAACTGTAGTTGCAGTTTTAGGTGATGGTGGTTTCCAAATGACACTTCAAGAGCTTTCAGTCATTCATGAATTAAACTTACCTATTAAAGTTGTTATTTTAAATAACGGAGCTTTAGGTATGGTGAGACAGTGGCAAGAATTATTTTACGAAGAAAGATACTCTCATTCGAAATTCGTATCTCAACCAGATTTCGTTAAACTATCTGAAGCTTACGGTATTAAAAGTGCTCGTATTGAGAAAAGTGATGAAGGCTGGGAAGAGAAATTGAAAGAAGCTATCACTTCAGATGAACCAGTACTTTTAGATATACATGTTTGTAAGAATGAAAATGTCTATCCTATGGTAGCCTCTGGAAAAGGGTTGCATGAAATGGTAGGTGTTAAACTATGAAAAGAATCATCTCATTAACAGTTCTTAATCAAACTGGAGTTTTAAATAGAATCACAGGTTTATTTTCAAAAAGACATTTCAATATTGAGAGCATAACAGTAGGTCATGCTGAAACAGAAGGTGTTTCACGAATGACACTTGTTGTAAATGTTCAAGAAGAAAAAGAAGTCGAGCAAATCACGAAGCAATTGAATAAGCAAATTGATGTGATTAAGGTTACTGATATTACAGCACATTCAATTGTATCAAGAGAGCTGGCGTTAATTAAAGTAATGTCCACTCCAGCGACAAGAATGGAGCTTCAAGGACTGATTCAACCTTTCCGTGCTTCAGTCATTGATGTTAGCCGAGAAAGTGTTGTTGTTCAAGTAACAGGCGAACCTGAGAAAATTGAAGTTTTAATAGATTTATTGAAACCTTATGGAATCAAAGAAATTGCACGAACTGGAACCACAGCTTTCACTCGCGGAACTCAAAGATCTGTAAAAGAAGTTCCAATATCAATTGTATAAAAGTTAGCGATCTTACCTGAATAACACAGGTTTTAAGATTCATATATAAAGCAATTATCTTATTTAATTCTTACTACTATTTTAAGGGAGAGATTATACATGACAAAGGTATATTATAACGGAGACGTAAACGAAGCAGCATTACAAGGGAAAACAGTTGCAATCATTGGATATGGTTCACAAGGGCATGCGCACGCATTAAACTTAAAAGAAAGTGGAGTTAATGTCATTGTAGGTGTTCGTCAAGGTGGTTCTTTCAATAAAGCTGTTGAAGATGGTCATACAGTAGTATCGGTTGCTGAGGCAGCAGAGCAAGGCGATTTAGTAATGGTATTACTACCAGATGAGCAACAAGCGAAAGTATATCAAGAAGAAATTAAACCAGGCTTAGAAGCTGGAAACTCTTTAGTATTTGCTCACGGATTTAACGTGCATTTCAGCCAAATCGTACCTCCTGCAGATGTTGACGTATTCTTAGTTGCACCAAAAGGTCCAGGACATTTAGTAAGAAGAACATATGAAGAAGGTGCTGGTGTACCTGCATTATTCGCTATCTACCAAGATGTAACTGGTAACGCAAAAGAAACTGCTTTAGCATATGCAAAAGGTGTTGGCTCAGCACGTGCGGGTGTATTAGAAACTACATTTAAAGAAGAAACTGAAACAGATTTATTTGGAGAGCAAGCAGTACTATGTGGTGGTTTAACTTCATTAGTAAAAGCTGGTTTCGAAACATTAGTAGAAGCTGGATACCAACCTGAGGTTGCTTACTTTGAATGTTTACATGAATTAAAATTAATCGTTGACTTAATGTATGAAGATGGTATGGCTGGAATGAGATATTCAATTTCTGATACTGCACAATGGGGTGACTTCGTTTCAGGACCACGCGTAGTAGACAGCAGTTCTAAAGAAGCGATGAAAGAAGTTCTTAAAGATATCCAAACAGGTAAATTTGCAAAAGAGTGGATCTTAGAAAACCAAGCTAATCGTCCACAGTTTAATGCAATCAATAACAACGAAAATGAACACCAAATTGAAGTTGTAGGTAAAAAGCTTCGTGCTATGATGCCGTTCGTAAAATCTAAACAAATTAAGAAAGAAGCTGTGAGTGCGAAAAATTAACCTTTTTGTTACAACGCTCCGTGATGGCGAACAATCTAAAAAGGCTTAAACTCAATGTTAAATAAATGCGTGAGATTGCAAAAATAGCTAGAAAAACTCGGCATGGTCGTTAATGAAGCAGGTTTTCCTGCTTCATTAAAAAGTGATTTATTAGCAGTTTAAGAAATCGTAAAGAAGTCAAAAACAGCTCAGTAATCGGGCTAGCTCCTTGGAAGCAAGTCTACTAAATTAAATCACTAGAAGGGGGATAGAACATGAAAAAAACAATTGCATTATTACCGGGTGATGGAATTGGTAAAGAAGTTGTTGATGTAACAGTTGATATCTTAAAAGCTATTGCAGAACATTTTCATCATCAATTTCAATTTAACTATGGACTTATCGGTGGAGACGCAATCGATCAAAAAGGCACTCCCCTACCAGAAGAAACTATTGCTATCTGTAAGGATTCCGATGCAATTATTTTAGGTGCTGTTGGTGGACCGAAATGGGACCAGAATCCTATGGAACTTAGACCAGAACGTGGACTATTAGCATTAAGGAAAGAACTTGATTTATTTGCAAATCTACGACCAATTAAAACATTTGAAAGTTTGTTAGACTCTTCCCCTTTAAAGAAAGAGTATGTTGATGGAGTAGATTTTGTAATCGTTCGAGAGCTAACAGGCGGATTATATTTCGGCAAGCCAAGTGAACGAATTGTTCATGAAGGTGAGGATGCTGTAGTAGATACTTTACTTTACAAGCGTTATGAAATCGAACGAATCCTTGTTTCAGCATTTGAAATTGCCTCTAAGCGTCGCAAACATGTCACATCTGTTGATAAAGCGAATGTATTAGAATCAAGCCGAGTGTGGAGAGAAGTGGCAGAAGAGGTAGCTGCAAGATATCCAGATGTTACCCTCGAGCATATGCTTGTTGATAATGCAGCAATGCAGCTTATCCGCTCACCTAAACAGTTCGATGTTATTGTTACAGAGAATATGTTTGGTGACATATTAAGTGACGAAGCATCGATGATTACTGGTTCACTAGGATTGCTGTCTTCTGCAAGCTTATCTTCTAGTGGATTGCATTTATTTGAGCCAGTACACGGTTCTGCTCCAGACATTGCTGGGAAAAACATTGCGAATCCGATTGCAACTATTCTTTCTGCAGCAATGATGCTACGCCAATCATTTGGTTTAGAAGAAGAAGCAAAGGCAATTGAAAAGGCTGTTGATAATGTATTGAATGCTGGTAACAGAACAGCTGACCTTGCTGAAGATGGAAAGGCTGTTTCCACAAAGCAAATAGGTGAAGAGATTAAAAATGCACTTGGAGATGACCATGCAATCTTAAATATTATGGAAGCTTATTCATAAATCGTAATATTAAAAGATTGATCTTCAAGCCTGTGCTAACAATAGACCAATATACTATGTTATCTACTTGATAATTAACGATACCTGAGTTTGAGGGGTCTGACACGTGCATTTGTCAGCCCCTCATTTTTCCATCTATAAAAGGAGGTTTATGACCATGAAGCCTAGAACGATAATTGAAAAGATATATGATGAGCATATTGTTCAGCAAGAACAAGGTAAGCCTGATCTAATTTATATTGATTTACACTTAATACATGAAGTTACATCACCACAGGCATTTGAAGGTTTGCGTGAAAAAAATCGTAAAGTAAGAAGACCAGACAGAACATTTGCTACGATGGATCATAACATCCCAACGGTAAACCGCTTTGTGATTAATGATGAGGTTGCAAAACTTCAAATTGGAGCATTAGAACGTAACTGTAAAGAATTTGGAATTCGTTTAGCTGACCTTGAAAGTGAAGATCAAGGAATAGTCCATGTTATTGGACCTGAATTAGGCTTAACACTTCCAGGGAAAACAATTGTATGTGGTGATAGTCATACATCAACACATGGAGCTTTTGGAGCGATTGCCTTTGGAATTGGTACTAGTGAAGTAGAACATGTCTTAGCAACACAGACATTATGGAGACAACGTCCAAAAACGTTAAACATACATGTTCCAGGAAAACTTCAAAATGGGGTTACTGCTAAGGATGTCATTTTAGCTGTAATTGGAAAATACGGAGTTCGTTTTGGTACAGGTTTTATTATTGAGTTTACAGGTGAGGTTATTGAGAGCTTATCAATGGATGAGCGAATGACAATCTGTAATATGTCGATTGAAGCTGGAGCAAGGGCAGGTCTTATCGCACCGGATGAAACAACTTTCTCTTATATTAAAGGAAGGAAATATGCACCAACAGGTGAAGAGTTCGATAAGGCAGTAGAATATTGGAAAACGTTAAAAACTGATGAAGGCGCAGAATATGATGAAGTCATTACGTTACAAGGTGAAGACATTGCTCCAATGGTAACTTGGGGAACAAACCCTGGAATGGCAGTTGGTGTTGACGAAAAGACACCTGATCTAAACGGTTTTCAAAATTCAGAAGAAGTAGATGAAGCAAAACGTGCATTTGATTATATGGGATTACAACCAAATATGAAGATTGAGGATATTACAATTGATCATGTCTTTATTGGGTCTTGTACAAATTCACGTTTGACAGATTTACGCCAAGCAGCTGAAGTTATTAAAGGACTAAAAGGGCAAAAGGTTGCTCCTACCGTTAGAGCAATCGTTGTACCTGGATCTCAAACAGTTAAAAAGGTAGCAGAAGCGGAAGGCTTAGATGTCATTTTTAAAGAAGCTGGCTTTGAATGGAGAGAGTCTGGCTGTAGTATGTGTTTAAGCATGAATAATGATGTTGTTCCAGAAGGAGAACGTTGTGCTTCGACCTCAAATCGAAACTTTGAAGGTAGACAGGGTAAAGGTGCGAGAACACATCTAGTAAGCCCTGCTATGGCAGCAGCTGCAGCATTACACGGTAAATTTGTTGATGTTCGACACATTCAGAAGGAGAAAATTCACGCATAATAGGAGGGGCAAAATGAAACCTTTTACTACCCATACTGGGAAAATAGCAGTTTTAAATAGAGCAAATGTTGACACAGATCAAATTATTCCAAAGCAATTCCTTAAAAGAATCGAAAAAACAGGCTATGGTCGATTTGCCTTTTTCGATTGGAGATACCTTCCTGATGGATCTGATAATCCAGAATTTGAATTAAATCAAGAGAAAAGTAAGGGAGCCTCTATTTTACTAGCTGGAGAAAATTTCGGTTGTGGATCTTCTCGTGAGCATGCTCCTTGGGCTCTGTCAGATTACGGATTTCAAGTTATTTTAGCACCTTCCTATGCAGATATTTTCCATCAGAACTGTCTAAAAAATGGCTTGTTGCCAATTACTTTAGATCAATCTGTTTTAGATGTGATCCGAGAAAAGGCAAATGCTGAAGGATACGAACTAAAAATAGACTTAGAAGAGCAAAAGCTTACGGATAGTGATAATCTTTCAGAATCATTTGCTGTTGATCCATACTGGAAAGACATGCTGTTATATGGGAAAGACGAAATTGACTTAACACTAAACTACAACGAAAAAATTCAAAAATTTGAAGAAAGTAGAGCTGCATTTCTATAATGCCAGCTCTTTTTTTGTTCAAAGCTACTTTTTAATTAGGTACCGCTTGTTTTCCAAGAGTTGGATTGATAAACTTGTAAGCAAAGATTCGCTGCTGGAGTTGACCACCATATGAATGAGAAAAAACGTTCAAAGATCATTCCCTTCCCTAATTTGAAAGAACGATACATAGATAAGGGAATGGCCTTATTAAAAGAGAAAAAGTACCATGAGGCACTTGATATGTTTTCTGAAGCTAAAAATTTAAATGAAGATAAGGCGGAGCTCTATTTAGGTATGGCAATTTGCTTTATGGAGCTTGGAGAATTAAAAGAAGCGAAAGAAATTTGTAAGAAAATGCTCCTGGAAGATATTGGTCACTACTTTACGGTGTTACAAATTTATTTAACGATTTTAATTCAGCTTCGAGAATATCACGAAGTTCAAACTACAATCGAAGCTGTGTTAGAAGAGAATCATCTTCCTGCAGAAAGTGCGGAGCATTTTTATAAATTATTAGAATTTAGTCGGAAAATGACTCAAAATGATGAGGATATTTTTGAAGATGATAATGATGCGGGTTCGACATATATTGAAGACATTCTTGAAAACACAAACAAGCAAATGGCTTATATCCAATCATTACAAGATCGAAATTTAAGTAAGCATTACTCATCGTTAAAGGTCCTATTAGAAAATCCAAATAGTCATCCGATGATTAAATCTATGATTTTACATCTAATGATAGAGAACGAAGTTGAAAAGGAAGTGACGGTGTACAAATTTGGCGAATCCGTCACGGTCATCCCTGCAAAGCTCAACGATATTGCCGATTTACCATTTACGAAGAAAGTCCTAAATATATTAGATGACACGTTAGGGCAAGAAAATCCCACTCTTTTTGAGGCGGTAAAAGAGCTATGGATTAGACATTTATATGTTCTTTTCCCACTTCTTCCTCAACCGACAGATGGTAATTTATGGGCTGCTGCTCTTCATATAGTTGGATATGAGATGCATGGAATAGTATTAGATCCTGAGGAAGTTCAGCAAATGTACGGGCTGTCTATATCGACATTACAAGAAGTATGTAAAAAAATATATCAAATAGAAGAAATTTCTTATATGCAAATATGAGGCTATATGTTGAAAGGAATGTTTTCTATGTTATAATAAAATGGTTGCAAAATAGTGATCATCGTATATAAGGTCTTTTAAGTGTGGGCAAAAATGGGCCTTCTATTTTATCTCGTTCCAACCTGTCGTATAGGCGGTTGACAATAGGAACTATGGTAGTGAAACGAACATCGATGGGGATGAGGAGAATCTCACGTCTGGATGTTTCAATTATGCGAAATCCTTAAGCATGGTTAGTATTCGGTTATTTTTACCGTACATAAAACAGGTATATCATAGTGTTTGATTGTTTAAACTGGACAAGCAACCACCATTTACCTATCACTTATTCGCACAATCATTATAGATTTTTGGAGGGAACAACACATGTCAGTAAAATGGGAAAAATTAGAGGGGAACGATGGCGTTCTTACGGTTGAAGTTTCTGCAGAGGACTTCACAAAAGCACTTGATGAAGCATTTAAAAAGGTAGTTAAGCAGGTTTCTATTCCTGGATTCCGTAAAGGTAAAATTCCACGTGGTATGTTTGAACAACGCTTTGGTGTAGAATCTCTATATCAAGATGCATTAGATATTATCTTACCGACAGCATATCCTAATGCAGTTGATGAAGCTGGAATTGAACCAGTGGATCGTCCTGAAATTGATGTTGAACAAGTTGAAAAAGGAAAAAGCTTAATTTTCACTGCAAAGGTTACAGTTAAACCAGAAGTGAAATTAGGTGAATATAAAGGTCTAGAAGTTGAAAAATTAGACGACACTGTAACAGATGAAGATGTGGAGAATGAATTAAAACAACTTCAAGAACGTCAAGCAGAATTAGCTGTTAAAGAAGAAGGCGCGATTGAAAACGGTGATACTGCAGTTCTTGACTTTGATGGCTATGTTGATGGAGAAGCTTTTGAAGGTGGGGCAGCTGAAAACTACTCATTAGAAATTGGTTCAGGTTCATTCATCCCTGGCTTTGAAGAACAGCTTATCGGTTTAGAAGCTGGAGCTGAGAAGGATGTCGAAGTAACATTCCCTGAAGAATATCACGCTGAAAATCTTGCAGGAAAGCAAGCTGTTTTCAAAGTGAAGATTCATGAAATTAAAGCGAAAGAGCTTCCAGCTTTAGATGATGAATTTGCTAAAGATGTTAACGAGGAAGTTGAAACACTTGAAGAACTTAGAGCTCAAACAAGAACTCGTCTTGAAGAAGCTAAAAAGACTGAAGCTGAAAATCAACTAAGAGATACTCTAGTTGAGAAAGCTGCTGAAAGTGTAGAAGTTGATATTCCAGATGCATTAATTGAAAACGAAATTTCACGCATGATGCAAGAGTTTGAGCAACGTCTTCAAATGCAAGGTATGAACCTTGACTTATACTTCCAATTCTCAGGTCAAGATGAAGAAGCATTAAAAGCTCAAATGAAAGTTGATGCAGAGAAACGTGTAAAATACAACTTAACACTTGAAGCAATTGTTAAAGCGGAAAACATTGAAGTTTCTGATGAGGATGTTGAAGCGGAATTATCTAAAATGGCTGAAATGTACAATATGCCAATTGAAAATATCAAACAAGCATTAGGTGGATCAGCTGAAGGTCTTAAAGAAGATTTAAAAGTTCGTAAAGCGATCGATTTTCTTGTAGAAAATAGTAAAGTTGTTGCATAATAATAATTAAAGAACAAGGCGCGAGTGGATCGTGCCTTGTTTTGTACAATTATGTTTTATTTATATTCCTTTGGGAATGATATAAGAAAGCCAATACATACATACACATGAAGTAATAACATAAGTAATAATTCGAAAAGGCTTAACATGCTAAAAAATAGGGAAATGGAAATAAAGTACAATGAAAACTTTTTTCTATTTTTTCAACTTTGTAACCTTTTACAAAGTTGAAGTAGTATCATTACCTGTCTTCGCGTTACTTATGGTAAAATGCAATACATACCTGTTTTAAAATTAGTTTCTTTACATATATGTAAAGAAAAGCATCCACCTACTATTCCCTGACATGGTTGGGAAAGATAGACATTAAATTAGGGTTGGGTAGAATTATTAAAGAATGAGATAAAGATACAAGGGGTGAAACAATGTTTAAATTTAACGACGAAAAAGGACAATTGAAATGTTCATTTTGTGGTAAAACCCAAGATCAGGTTCGTAAGTTAGTAGCTGGACCTGGAGTATACATATGTGATGAGTGTATTGAGCTTTGCACAGAAATCGTTGAAGAAGAGCTAGGCACTGAAGAAGAAGTTGAATTTAAAGATGTTCCAAAACCGAAAGAAATTGATGAAATTCTAGATGAGTATGTTATTGGTCAAGACCAAGCTAAGAAATCTTTAGCAGTTGCCGTATATAATCATTATAAACGAATTAATTCTAATAGTAAGATTGATGATGTTGAGCTTTCCAAAAGTAACATTGCAATGATCGGTCCTACTGGAAGTGGTAAAACATTGCTTGCTCAAACATTAGCACGTATATTAAATGTTCCTTTTGCAATCGCTGATGCAACATCATTAACAGAAGCAGGTTATGTAGGTGAAGATGTTGAAAACATTTTGTTAAAACTAATTCAAGCCGCTGACTATGATGTTGAAAAAGCAGAAAAGGGTATTATTTATATCGATGAAATCGATAAGGTTGCTCGTAAATCTGAGAATCCTTCCATTACACGTGATGTATCAGGAGAAGGTGTTCAGCAAGCATTGCTTAAAATTCTTGAGGGTACGGTAGCTAGTGTTCCTCCACAAGGTGGTAGAAAGCATCCACACCAAGAATTTATTCAAATTGATACAACCAACATTCTGTTCATTTGTGGTGGAGCGTTTGATGGCATTGAACAAATTATTAAACGCCGTCTTGGCAAAAAAGTTATTGGTTTTGGATCAGACAACAAAAATGCAGACCTAGATAAAAAAGCTCTTCTTTCACAAGTATTGCCAGAAGATTTATTGAAATTTGGTTTAATACCTGAATTTATTGGTCGTTTACCTGTAATTGCGAGCTTAGAGCCACTTGATGAAGATGCATTAGTTGAAATCCTAACGAAACCAAAAAATGCTCTAGTAAAACAATATCAAAAAATGCTTGATCTAGATGGAGTTGAACTTGAGTTTGAAGAGGGAGCACTGATGGAGATTGCTAAAAAAGCAATTGAAAGAAAAACTGGTGCCCGCGGTCTGCGTTCAATTATCGAGGGTATTATGCTTGATATGATGTTTGACCTACCTTCTAGAGACGATATTACGAAAACAATTATAACTGCTGAGACTGTTACAGGAAATATCTCGCCAAAGCTTGTCCTAAATGATGGGACAGTTATACAAGATGATAAAAAAACATCTGCTTAAGTTAGCAATTGTTTAACGTTAGATAGGAAGCTGATATATATCAGCTTCCTTTTTCGTGTATTCAAAAATAGAAAAAGTAATTCTTTCTTTGATAAAAGCTCTTTTCTAAGAGATTGTTGCTTTTAAAACAAGGCTCTTTTCTAAAAGATTGTTGTTTTTGAATAAAACTGATTAGGGTGATTGGTGCGGAAAGCAAGCATCCTGGAGCGCCAATCAACCAACCCCATACTATTTTAAAAGCAACAAAGTTTGCGAAAACAGCCTAAAACAAAAACTAATTCAGGTTGATTGGAACGGATTGCGAGACTCCTACGGGAGCAGCGGGACAGGTGAGACCCCGCAGGGCGTTTACGCCGAGGAAGCTCACTTCCCGCTCCGCGGAAAGCGAGCAACTCTCTGGAATCAACCACACCGCAGTTCTTGGTAAATAGCACCAAGTTTGCGAAAACAGCATTGATAAAAAGACTCTCTTTCCCTACATATTCGACTGCCTGATAACATCAGTTCGTTATTCCTTTAATTTAGAAGAGATTGTATTATGCTATAGATGTTTTAAAAGAAAAACATGTTTATTCCAGTAGAACCTCGGAGATACTAGCTATAAATAACCGCTTCATACTAAAAGTACCTACAAATATTTTGCCTAAGCTAAAAGGCAAGCTGAAGCTTGTCTTTTGTCAGCTTTAAGTGAAAAGGGAATCCATATTACATAATAGGCACTTTCATTTTCTTTATGGTTTACTTTGTTTAATGACTGATCTACTAAGTAGACATAGGACAAGATAAAAAAATAATCTACAAGGCCGGAGATTATACACTCTAAGAATGATCTAAGTGACTCCGTCTATATATCAACTTGTAGCGGTAAACAAGAGACTTTAGCAGGAGGGACTACAATGAGTTGGACAAGTATCGCTTTGTTTATTCAGTTGTTTTTTGGGATTATTATCGGGATGTATTTCTGGAATTTATTAAAAAACCAAAGAACTCAAAAAATCTCGATTGACCGTGAATCTAAAAAAGAAATGGAACAATTACGGAAGATGAGAGCGATTCGTTTAACAGAACCTTTAGCTGAAAAAGTAAGACCACAAAGTTTTCAGGATATAGTTGGACAAGAGGATGGAATTCGTTCATTACGTGCAGCCCTTTGTGGTTCAAATCCACAGCATGTGATTATTTATGGACCACCAGGAGTTGGGAAAACGGCTGCAGCAAGGCTTGTGTTAGAGGAAGCGAGAAGAAATGTGAGAACACCCTTCAAAGAAAATGCTGTCTTTGTTGAATTGGATGCAACAACAGCTAGATTTGATGAAAGAGGAATTGCTGATCCTTTAATTGGCTCCGTACATGATCCAATTTATCAAGGTGCAGGTGCAATGGGGCAAGCAGGTATTCCGCAGCCAAAGCAAGGTGCTGTAACAAATGCACATGGTGGAGTCTTATTTATTGATGAAATTGGCGAATTGCACCCAATCCAAATGAATAAGCTGTTAAAAGTGTTGGAAGATCGAAAAGTTTTTTTAGAAAGTGCGTATTATAATGAAGAAAACACACAAATCCCAACACATATCCATGACATTTTTAAAAATGGTTTGCCGGCTGATTTTCGTTTAATTGGTGCAACGACTAGAACACCAAATGAAATTCCACCTGCAATTCGATCAAGATGTCTTGAGGTATTCTTTAGAGATCTTGAGCAAGATGAGCTTTCAATTGTCGCGAAAAAGGCAGCGAATAAGGTTGATATGATCGTAAGTGATGAAGGAATAGATATGCTAACTTCATATGTCCGTAATGGCCGTGAAGTGGTTAATTTAATGCAAATTGCTACAGGTATGGCAATGTCTGAGGACCGAAATGAAATTACTGTAGAGGACATTAAGTGGGTTATCCATTCAAGCCAATTAACACCTAGACATGAGAAGAAGATTAATAAAAAGGCGAAGATAGGTTTAGTAAATGGATTAGCTGTCTATGGCCCAAATACAGGTGCACTTTTAGAAATTGAAGTAACAGTAATCCCGGCTGAGAAAGATAAAGGTACCATTAATATTACTGGTATTGTCGAGGAAGAAAGTATTGGTGACCGTTCAAAATCGATTAGAAGAAAAAGTATGGCAAAAGGATCAATTGAAAATGTTATAACTGTACTTCGTTCAATGGGGATTAAAGCGGGAGATTATGATATTCATGTGAACTTCCCAGGTGGTACACCGATAGATGGTCCATCCGCAGGTATTGCTATGGCAACTGGAATCTTTTCTGCTATTCATAAAATTGCTATTGATAATAAGGTAGCAATGACAGGTGAAATTAGTATACATGGTAATGTGAAGCCTATTGGTGGAGTCATTCCGAAGATAAAAGCTGCTAAAAAAGCTGGAGCGAAAACGGTAATCATTCCTCAGGAAAATATGGAATCGATCATAAAGGGTATTGATGGAATTGACATTGTCCCTGTTACAAATTTACAAGAAGTATTTGACTTAGCCCTTGTAAACCCACCAACAGAGAAGGCCAATCCTTTGCTTCAAAATAATTTACAAGCATACCCACATCAGGAATCTGTCTAATATAAAATCGGGGTCAGACCCCTATAGAGTTAATTGGCTAATTAATTAGTAAAAACCGGGGTCAGACCCCTATAGAGTTATTTGCTAATTATTTAGTGAAAAACTTTGTAGGGGTCTGACCCCTTTATAAAGCTTTTACTAAGTATTTAGTGACCAGCCATATAGAAGTCAGACCCTTTTATAGAAAATTTCTTTTTCAACTCAAAGTGAATAGGGTATACTACCTAAATGAGAAAAGTGGTTACAAATAGACACTAGTAAAAGAATAGGATAGAATTGTACAAAGAACTAACTATTATGTCATGGAGGTATAAGCGCATGGCGAAATCAAATACACAAATCGTCCCCCTCCTACCGTTACGAGGCTTGCTAGTATATCCAACGATGGTACTACACCTTGATGTAGGGAGAGATAAATCTGTTCAGGCGTTAGAAAAAGCAATGATGGATGATCATATCATCTTTTTAACGACACAAAAAGAGATTGCGATAGATGAGCCAAAAAAGGAAGATATTTACGAAATTGGAACATTAACGAAAATAAAACAAATGTTAAAATTACCGAATGGAACCATTCGAGTACTTGTTGAAGGTTTAGAGCGTGGCGAAATTAAACGCTTTGTTGAAGAAGATGAATATTATTCTGTTGAGGTTTCTATCTATCAGGACCCAGAAGTTAAGAGTGTTGAAGAAGAAGCCTTAATGAGAACTATGTTAGAATATTTTGAGCAATACATAAAGCTTTCAAAAAAGGTATCCGCTGAAACATATGCTACAGTATCAGATATAAATGAGCCTGGAAGAATGGCAGATATTATTGCTTCACATTTACCTCTAAAGTTAAAAGAAAAGCAAGAGGTACTTGAAACACTTGATTTAAGAGAAAGACTAAACAAAGTAATTTCAATAATTCATAATGAGAAGGAAGTTCTACAGCTTGAGAAGAAGATCGGCCAGCGTGTGAAGCGTTCTATGGAACGTACACAAAAAGAATATTATCTTCGTGAGCAAATGAAAGCCATTCAAAAAGAACTTGGTGAAAAAGAAGGTAAGGTTGGTGAAGTATCATCACTAACTGAGCGGATCGAACAAGCAGGTATGCCTGATCATATAAAATCAGTTGCTTTCAAGGAATTAGACCGTTATGAAAAAGTCCCTGCAAGCTCTGCTGAAAGTGCCGTTATCCGAAACTATATTGAATGGCTTCTATCATTACCTTGGACAAATGCAACAGAAGATCGTTTAGATATCAATATAGCAGAAGAAATCCTTAATGAGGATCATTATGGCCTTGAAAAAGTGAAAGAACGTGTATTAGAGTACTTGGCAGTTCAACAACTAACAAATTCTTTAAAAGGACCGATTCTCTGCTTAGCTGGACCTCCAGGTGTTGGAAAAACATCGTTAGCACGTTCAGTCGCAAAGTCGTTAAATCGCCATTTTGTCCGTATTTCACTTGGTGGTGTTAGGGACGAATCTGAAATTCGTGGACATCGCCGTACATATGTAGGCGCCATGCCAGGTAGAATTATTCAGGGAATGAAAAAGGCAGGAACGATAAATCCAGTTATTCTATTAGATGAAATTGATAAAATGTCTAATGATTTTAGAGGGGATCCATCATCAGCATTGCTTGAAGTTTTAGATCCTGAACAAAATCATAGCTTCAGTGATCATTATGTTGAAGAAACCTATGATCTATCAAAGGTAATGTTTATTGCGACAGCAAACAACTTAGCTACAATTCCTGGACCGCTTCGTGATCGTATGGAAATTATTAATATCGCTGGCTATACAGAGCTTGAAAAAGTTCATATTGGGAAGGATCATTTACTACCAAAGCAGCTTAAGGAGCACGGTCTTAAAAAATCTCATTTACAAATTCGAGATGACGCGATCTTAAGCATTATTCGCTATTACACAAGAGAAGCTGGTGTGCGTGGTCTAGAACGTCAGCTAGCTACAGTTTGTCGTAAAGCTGCAAAGCTCATTGTAAAAGAAGAGCGTAAAAAGATTATCATAACTGATAAAAACCTTGAAGACTATCTTGGTAAAAATCGTTTTAGATATGGTCAAGCGGAACTCGAAGACCAAATTGGTGTTGCAACAGGGTTAGCCTATACAACTGTTGGAGGAGATACCTTATCAATTGAAGTATCTGTATCACCAGGAAAAGGTAAGCTTATTCTAACTGGTAAACTAGGCGATGTAATGAAGGAGTCTGCACAAGCTGCGTTTAGTTACATAAGATCACGTGCAGAAGAGCTTGAAATTGACCGAGACTTTCATGAGAAAAATGACATTCATATTCATGTACCTGAGGGTGCTGTTCCAAAGGATGGACCGTCAGCTGGAATAACGATGGCAACAGCGTTAATCTCAGCATTAACAGGAAGACCTGTTAGGAAAGAGGTTGGAATGACAGGGGAAATCACTTTGCGAGGAAGAGTTCTACCAATTGGTGGTTTAAAAGAAAAAACACTAAGTGCCCACCGCGCCGGCTTGACGAAAATAATCGCACCAAGGGATAATGAAAAAGATTTAGATGACATTCCAGAAAGTGTTCGTAATGAGCTTACCTTTGTGCTTGTGTCACATCTAGATGAAGTATTAAAACATGCATTAGCAGAGGAGAAGCAATGAAAGTAACTAGTTCAGAAATCGTAATAAGTGCAGTAAAGCCGGACCAATATCCAGCTGTTGATCTTCCTGAGATTGCATTAGCAGGACGGTCAAATGTTGGGAAATCATCATTTATTAATAAAATGCTTGCGAGAAAAAGCCTTGCAAGAACATCATCAAAACCTGGAAAAACACAAACGTTAAATTTTTATATTATTAATGAAATTTTGCATTTCGTTGATGTACCGGGCTATGGGTATGCAAAGGTAAGTAAGAAAGAGCGTGAAGCATGGGGGAAAATGATTGAAACGTATATAACAACTCGTGAACAGCTTCGGGCTGTTGTACTGTTAATAGACGTTCGTCATCCACCATCAAAAGATGATGTATTAATGTATGGATTTTTAAAGCATTATGAAATCCCGACAATCATTGTCGCTACTAAAGCAGATAAAATTCCAAAAAGCAAATGGCAAAAGCATGTGAAAATCATTAAGGATTCATTAAACATGGAAAAGTCAGACTCATTTGTTTTGTTTTCATCAGAAACAGGTCAAGGTAAAGATGAAGCGTGGAAAATTATCGAAAGTTATACATCATAAATAAAGAGGCTGACTTTTGTTCAGCCTCTTTTTGCGTGGATATAAGTTTGTTATTTTTTTCTTTTGAAAAAAACTAGGAATGCGCCTATTATAATTAATAAAAATGACCAATAGGTTTCAATAAGCTGAACACCATTTTCAACAACTGAGAAAGATTGGATGATCGTTTGAAAAAAATGAAGAAATAATCCAATCAAAAGTAATACTATTCCTTGAGCATAACCAGATTTAGTTTTAATGGCAGTAAGTAGCATTCCCAAGGCTAATATAAAAAGAAATGCAGCTGCATGGTCTGGCCAAGAAGGTAACTTCGGTTGATTGATAAAGTGAATGCCAAGCCCAGCTAAAATGATACCAGGTAGGATAGTCGTATTGTCTTTTTCAAAATGCCCACTAATCAAGTAAGCAGCTCCTAAGAGAATAAGTAAAGCTTGCCAACTATTTTGATTTTCAAATAAATGAATATTTAATTTTTGGATAGAATAAAAAGTGCCAATCCCTAGTAAGATAATGCCAGGTAATAACGATATTTTTTTCATAAGGAACACCTCTAAATAGAATGATATCTGTTTGATAATTTGCTTGAATTACTTATTACGTGAATCCTCTAAAAGTCAGAGGATAAATTATCAATATAATTGACTATGTTAACAAACTGATAACTTGATTAACAGCTTAATATTTGTTATTGTACTGAGTGGAGAGCATGAGGGATCATGTCAAATCGTGTAGATATCATGTCATATTTTCTGACTAATAAATTTACTTTTAATTAACTTAGCAGTACAATTAATGAATCTTAATTTTCTTATTATAATTCATAGCAATATTGATGATAAGATAATAAAAAGTAAGGCTACGTCATAAGACTGTCATAAGACATGATCATAAGTCTAGTTTTTCTAATCATATCATAGGATTCAAATACTGTTCACATTTTATCTGCGTGAATGAAAAATGTGAGTGGTATACTATAACTAAAGAGATCTTTGCATGTGGGGGTGTAAAGGGAAATGCATATACTTGTTGTCGGCTTAAATTATAAAACAGCCCCTGTTGAAATTCGCGAAAGGCTTACTTTCCAACCGAACGAGCTTTCTGATGCGATGAAACAGTTAAAAGACCAAAAAAGCATTTTAGAAAACGTAATTGTATCAACATGTAATCGAACAGAGATTTATGCAGTTGTCGACCAATTGCACACAGGACGTTATTATATTAAAGCGTTTTTAGCGGATTGGTTCGGTATAGATAAAGATGAGATTACACCGTACTTAACGATATTTGAACAAGATGGTGCATTAGAGCACTTATATAAAGTTGCTTGTGGATTAGACTCGATGATACTTGGAGAAACACAAATTCTAGGACAGGTTCGCTCTAGCTTTTTACTTGCACAAGAAAACGACACAATAGGTACGATCTTCAATCAACTATTTAAACAGGTTATAACACTAGCAAAGCGCTCCCATTCTGAAACAGATATAGGTGCTAATGCTGTATCAGTAAGTTATGCTGCAGTAGAATTAGCGAAGAAGATCTTTGGGGACTTAAAAACGAAGCATGTGCTTATTTTAGGTGCCGGAAAAATGGGCGAGCTTGCAGTGCAAAACTTACACGGGAATGGCGTAGGGAAAGTAACTGTTATGAATAGAACGTTGCAAAAAGCTGAAGAGCTAGCTAATCGTTTCAATGGGAAAGCTAAAGGGATCAATGAGCTACAATGTGGATTAGTTGAAGCAGATATTCTAATTAGCTCAACTGGAGCGAAGGATTTTGTAATATCGAAGGAAATGATGTCACAAGTTGAAAAGCTAAGAAAGGGTCGACCATTATTTATGGTCGATATCGCAGTTCCGCGTGATTTAGATCCAAAGCTTGCAGAATTAGATGGTGTATTTTTATATGATATCGATGATTTGCAAGGAATTGTTGAGGCGAACCTACAGGAACGAAAAGTTGCGGCAGAGAAAATTGAGCTAATGATTGAAGCTGAAATTGTTCAATTTAAGCAATGGATTAACACACTTGGTGTTGTACCTGTTATCTCTGCACTTCGTCAAAAAGCGCTAACGATTCAAGCTGAGACAATGCAAAGTATTGAGCGGAAAATGCCTGATTTAACTGATCGTGAGAGAAAGGTACTTAGCAAACATACGAAAAGTATTATTAATCAATTACTCAGAGATCCTATTGTGAAAGTGAAGGAACTTTCAACTGATGCAAATGCTCAGGAGTCATTAGAGTTATTTATGAAAATATTTAACATTGAAGATGCTGTTGAGGAGCAAGTGCAAAAAGAAAGAGCTGAAAAGCAATTAAATCTTTCGAATGGACAAATGTCAGATTTTCGAGCTTCACTGCAATCGTAAGTTTGATGTAGTTATTCCTTTATTATAGTTGGTGGCGTCAGTACGTCATAGGAGTTTTTTGTATGGAGATGAATTTAACTAGAATTAATGAAGTAACCATTATTCTTTATGCATTATGTGTACTTTTATACTTTATAGATTTTCTTAATAATAACCGGAAGGCGAAACAAGCTGCCTTCTGGTTACTTTCTATTGTTTGGCTTTTGCAAACAATTTTTTTATTTGCTCGTATGTTCGAAACGGGAAGATTTCCAGTATTAAATGTGTTCGAAGGATTATATTTTTACACATGGGTATTGGTCACTTTATCTCTAGCATTAAATAAATTTTTACGAGCAGAGTTTATTATCTTTTTTACAAACGTGATAGGCTTCATCATGATGGCATTACATACCTTTGCACCAGCACAATATGAGTCGGCAGCGGTTTCAAGTAAGCTTGTTTCTGAATTGTTATTGATTCATATCACAATGGCAATACTTTCATATGGTGCCTTTTCACTATCGTTCGTGTTTTCAATTTTATATACGATTCAATATAATTTGCTAAAAAAGAAGAAGTGGGGAAAACGTCTTCTGCGCTTAGAAGATTTATCTAAGCTTGATTATATGTCATATGTATTAAATGTCATTGGTGTACCGATGCTGTTATTAAGCCTTATATTAGGAATTATTTGGGCTTACATTAAAGTTGAAAAATTTCATTGGTATGATGCAAAAGTTCTTGGTTCTTTTATGGTGTTAATCACATATAGCGTTTATTTATATATTCGAATTGTGAAAGAATTGCAAGGGAAATCGGTTGCATTATTGAATATTGCCTCCTTTCTTGTGTTATTAATTAATTTTTTCTTATTCGGCAGCTTATCTAGATTCCATTTTTGGGATTCATAAAATCATCAGTAGAATGTAGTAGGAGGATATCATGCGTAAAATTGTTGTAGGTTCAAGACGAAGTAAACTAGCGTTAACACAAACGAACTGGGTGATAAATCAACTAAAATCCTTTGGCTTACCTTTTGAATTCGAGATTAAGGAAATTGTAACAAAAGGTGATCGGATATTAGATGTTACCTTGTCAAAGGTTGGTGGGAAGGGACTTTTCGTTAAGGAAATTGAACAAGCAATGATTGATGGGGAAATTGACATGGCTGTTCATAGTATGAAGGATATGCCAGGAGTACTGCCAGATGGTTTAACAATTGGCTGTATTCCAAAGCGAGAGGATCATCGAGATGTGTTAATTTCGAAGGATCATAAAAAACTTGCAGAGCTACCGAAGGGATCAGTAATCGGTACAAGTAGCTTAAGAAGAAGTGCACAGCTGTTAATCGAGCGACCAGGCCTTGAAATTAAATGGATCAGAGGAAATATAGATACACGTCTTGAAAAACTCAAAACAGAAGAGTATGATGCGATTATTTTAGCTGCAGCAGGGTTATCACGAATGGGCTGGAGCAAGGAAGTTGTTACTGAATTTTTAGAGCCCGAAGTTTGCCTACCTGCTGTAGGACAAGGTGCTTTAGCAATTGAATGTCGTGAAAATGATAATGAATTACTAGACTTATTGGCAAAATTCACAGATAAAGCAACACAATTAGCCGTAAATGCAGAGAGAACCTTTCTTACAAAAATGGAGGGTGGCTGTCAAGTTCCAATTGCAGGATTTGCGACAGTTAACGAAAATCAAGAGATCACATTTACTGGTTTAATCGCTTCACCAGATGGTAAAGAAGTATATAAACAGCAACTTACAGGTAAAGACCCTGTCGTTATCGGTGGAGACGTATCAACAATTTTAACTGAGCAAGGTGCGAAAGTCCTAATTGATCGAGTCAAAGCGGAGCTTGATCAATAATGGCAGCAGGCCTTCCTTTACAAGGCAAGCGAGTATTAATAACAAGGGCACAGGCTCAAGTGCAAGAGTTTATTGACAAAATTGAATCAGCAGGCGGAGTAGCAATTACTGCTCCGCTTTTGGAGATTAGAGCTAATAATGTAAATGAGCAAGTGATAAAGGCAACAATTCAAAATCTCAGGAGCTTTGACTGTATTGTGTTTACAAGTGTAAATGGAGTGACTTTTTTTCAAAGCTATTTAGATAAATGGAATATTTCTTATACAAAGCTAGATCATTTAATTGCTGCATCTGTTGGTAGAAAGACAAGTAAACAAATGGAGCAATTAGGGTTAGCTGTTTCGATAATCCCTGAGGAATATGTCGCAGAAAAACTGACAGAAAGTATAACAAAAAACCTTAAATCTCAATCTAGGGTTTTGGTTATCCGTGGTAACCTTGCACGTCCTGTACTGGTAACTGGGTTAAAACGAAATGGTTATAATGTGACAGACCTTGTTGTCTATGAAACGTTACATAATATGAATGAAGCTGAAAAACTAAGAAAATATGTTCAAAATGATAAACTAGACTATATTACTTTTACTAGTTCTTCAACAGTTGATAGCTTTATGAACGTATTCAAGCAGGATGAGCTCCATGAGAACCTAAAGAAAGTGACCTTTGTTTGTATTGGGCCAATAACTAACGATACATTAAAGGAATACGGGTTTGAAGGCATTATACCTGCTTCGTACACCATTGAAGATATGATAAAGCTCATGATCGAGCTTGAACAGAGATGAGGAGGAGGATTTACAAATGGATATTCAATTTGCAAGACATCGTCGCTTGCGTAACAGCGCAAATATGAGAGCAATGTTAAGAGAAAATCATCTTCGAGTAGAGGATTTTATCTACCCAATTTTTGTTGTTGAGGGAGAAAAAAAGAAAAACGAAGTCTCGTCAATGCCAGGGGTTTTTCAGATTTCATTGGATCTTTTAAATGAGGAAATTGAAGAAGTAGTTTCTTTAGGAATCAAGTCAATTATATTATTTGGGGTTCCAGATTCAGATCATAAGGATGAAGTAGGTTCTGGTGCGTATCATGATCATGGCATTGTTCAATTAGCAACGAGACAAGTGAAAGAAGTATACCCAGATCTTATCGTTGTTGCTGATACTTGTCTTTGTGAATTTACAGACCACGGCCATTGTGGAATCGTTGAAAATGGTCAAGTACTTAATGACCCCACACTAGATTTATTAGCGCGAACTGCAGTGAGTCAAGTTAAGGCTGGAGCTGATATCATTGCCCCTTCTAATATGATGGACGGTTTTGTTGCAGCGATTCGCCATGGCTTAGATGAGGCCGGCTTTGAACATATTCCAATTATGTCTTATGCAGTAAAATATTCAAGTGCTTACTATGGTCCATTCCGTGATGCAGCTCAAAGTGCTCCACAATTCGGTGATCGTAAAACCTATCAAATGGATCCTGCTAATCGTGAGGAAGCAATACGGGAAGCAGGGTCAGATCTTGATGAAGGTGCAGATTTCTTAATTGTTAAACCCGCATTAGCTTATTTAGATATCATTCGCGATGTCAAAAATAACTTTAATGCACCGATTGTTGCTTACAATGTTAGTGGGGAATATTCAATGATTAAAGCAGCAGCTCTAAACGGCTGGGTAGATGAAAAAACGATTGTTATGGAAACTTTATTAGGGATGAAGCGTGCAGGTGTGGATTTAATTATCACTTACTTTGCAAAGGATGTTGCTCGCTGGTTAAAAGAAGAGTAGAAAATAACCTTTTAAATCATCACAAGAGTGAGAAAGGGGAATACAAATGAAAAGCTATGTTAAAAGTGAACAAGCGTTTCAAAAAGCACAGTCGTTAATGCCAGGAGGAGTAAATAGTCCTGTGCGTGCTTTTAAATCAGTGGGAATGAACCCAATTTTTATGGAACATGGGAAGGGTTCTAAAATAACTGATATCGATGGAAATGAATACATCGATTATGTATTATCATGGGGACCACTTATTCATGGTCATGCTCACGATACAGTTGTAGAAGCAATTAAAAAGGTCGTTGAATCCGGTACAAGCTTTGGTGCGCCAACATTAATAGAGAACGAATTGGCTAGTCTTGTGATTGAGCGTGTGCCATCAATTGAAATTGTGAGAATGGTTAGCTCTGGAACTGAAGCTACTATGAGTGCATTACGCTTAGCACGTGGGTATACAGGACGTAATAAGATAATAAAATTTGAGGGCTGCTACCATGGACATGGTGACTCATTATTAATAAAGGCAGGATCAGGAGTGGCTACACTAGGATTACCAGATAGTCCTGGAGTTCCAGAAGGTGTTGCTAAAAATACAATTACTGTTCCATATAATGATCTTGAAAGCGTTCGTTATGCATTTGAGCAATTTGGAGAAGATATTGCAGGCGTCATCGTTGAGCCAGTCGCTGGAAATATGGGGGTTGTACCACCACAGCCAGGCTTTTTAGAAGGCTTGCGTGATGTAACTGAGCAATATGGTGCTCTTCTCATATTTGATGAAGTAATGACAGGCTTCCGTGTAGATTACGGCTGTGCACAAGGCTACTATGGCGTAACACCTGATATAACATGCTTAGGGAAAGTAATAGGCGGCGGACTCCCTGTAGGTGCTTATGGAGGTAAACTTGACATAATGCAGCAAATTGCGCCAAGTGGTCCTATTTACCAAGCAGGAACATTGTCAGGAAACCCGCTTGCAATGACAGCAGGCTATGAAACATTAAAGCTACTTACTAAGGAGTCGTATATAGAGTTTAAGCGTAAAGCTGATCGTCTTGAAGACGGTTTGTCAAAGGCTGCAAATGAATATGAAATTCCTCATACGATTAATCGTGCAGGATCTATGATTGGATTCTTCTTTACGAATGAAAAAGTAACAAACTATGAAGTAGCAAAAACGTCAAATCTTGAGTATTTTGCAAGCTATTATAGAAGTATGGCAAATGAAGGAGTGTTCCTACCTCCTTCACAATTTGAAGGCTTGTTTTTATCAACAGCTCATAGTGATGAGGATATTGATTATACAATTGAAGCAGCAAAAAAGGCATTTGCTGCGTTGAAATAGAGCGAGAAGGGTCTAACAAGAATTTTGGTGTTAGACCCTTTTTTTGGTTCAAACAGAAGATAGAAAAGCAATCGCACTGCACCCTGAAAATTTCAATTCATATTCAGAATATAAATAAAATAAACATATTATCCTTCTTTCATACATACATCTGTAATGTCATAGTAATTTGTTAGGCTATTTGAAAGGAGGAATTATTTTTGTCACAGGAACAACTACGTTTTTCTGTAGAAGAATCAGTCTGGTTTCAAAAAGGACAGGAAGTATCTGAACTTTTAACAATTTCTCTAGATCCTGATATCTCAATTCATGAGCATGATCAGTACATTTCAATTCGAGGTGCACTTCAACTTACGGGTGAATACAAAATAGATACAGAAGCAAATGTGCAGGATCAATTTGAATATGCAAATGTACGGTATGTAAATGAAATTTCTACTCGAGAAGACGGTGTAAGTATAATCAATCATCGTTTTCCAGTTGATATTACGATTCCAAGAAATCGAATCCAAGATTTAGATGAAGTTTATGTGTCAATTGAATCATTTGATTATGAACTCCCAGAACTAAAATGCTTAAAACTTGTTGCTGACTTATCGATAAGTGGCATTTCAAATGATGAAACCGAGCCTACTGCTGCGGATGTAAGTGAAAGACCGGAAGAAATTAAAGAAGAAGTATTTGAACCACTTTACAGAGGGCAACAGACACAACCATTTGCTAATGAGGATGATACTTTTACATCATTCGAACAAAATGGTGCACATCCTTTCTCATCTTATTATCAGGATTCTGATACAACTGAAGAAGACATGGACAAATTATCATCTATTAAAACAGAGGCTCCTAGTCGTGTAATGGAAGAAGTGAGCGAGGACGAAAAAGAAGTTGAAGTTGTTTCTACACCTAGCCTTGAGGATATTGACGAAGTGGAAAGTGAAGACCAAGAGGTTCATCAAGATCAACAAGAAGATCTTTACGATCCATTTGTTATAGAGGTGAGGAAACAGGAAGAGGAGACTGTTGAACCACAGGAAGTACAATATTCCTTCTTCTCTAAATCTGAAAGTCTTGCGAGTAACGATAACAAACCGGGTTCGGAAGAAGAGAATGAAAGAGAAGAAGATGATCCGAAAGATGCCCATTATTTAACAAGTCTTTTCGCTCGTGATGAAGATGAGGATTTTTCTAGATTGAAAATGTGTATTGTTCAGCAAGGAGATACAATTGATCTTATTAGTGAACGTTATGAAATTTCAGTTCAACAGCTTCTTCGCGTAAATGAATTTCATGCAGATCAAGATGTTTATGAAGGACAAATTCTTTACATCCCTGCATATTCAACGAGTAAATAATCGACATTTTGCAGTGCTTTAAAAAACAGCAGAGGAAATTTACCTCAGCTGTTTTTTTGAAAGGCTCTGTTAAAGCTTACTGTTGATTTTGGCACATAAAATTCGAACCTTTTTCTAGCTCTAGCAGCTTGTCTTTGTAAAGAGGCGTTTGCTTGCGAGCTAAACAAGGCACTTGCGTATTTCGTTAAAGGATTTGAGGTGTCATCTACATTGGCGATACAAGTTGATGGAATAAAGCCATTATTAAGTCATTATGATATCCAGCCTGAATATACAGAAGAAATTAGTCGTAAAGCAATAAAAATTTACACAAATACTGGAACATTCGTGTTAAAAAAGCTTTCAAGAAAATTCAATCCTACTTTTGCTGACTTATTATCGCACTTAGACCAACAAAGATACACTAGTTATGTACCAATTAAGAAAAATAGACATCAGCAATTCATTTCACAAAATAGCAATGAATATTTTTATCTTATGCCTTGGCTGCCAAATGAAACAGACGATGAAATAGATGCACGACATCAATATCTATTCAAAGAAGTTGCTAAACTTCATAGCCGTACAGAAAAAGAAATTAAACTAAACGGTCAAGAGGTAGAAAAGCATTATGAAGCGATCACAAAGCATTGGGAAGAGACAAAGGCATATTATGAAACATTTGTTGATCAATGTGAACAAAGATTGTATCTTTCACCATTTGAATTACAAGCAGTAACCTATTTTATTGAGGTTAGTCGTGCGATCGATTTCTCCAAAAAGAAATTAAAAGAATGGTCTGAGGAAATGGCAGAAAAGGAGAAGACTAGAATTGTATTAAATCATGGAAAGATTTCGGCCCATCATTTTTTATATGATGAAAATAACGCAGGGTACTTAACGAATTTTGAACGTGCAAAATATGCTTCACCGATTGATGATTTCCTATTGTTCATGAATCATACAGGAAAGACTTATCCTAATCAATGTAATGATTGTGTTAATTGGTTTTATACGTATCAGAAAAGCTATCCTTATAAAAAAGGAGAAATGCTGTTATTCCTTAGCTACCTAGCCTATCCAGACCGAATTTGTCGTATTATTAAAAACTACGTCCATAATGATAATACTCAATCTGAGTTAGAAAGGAACAAGCAATTATTAAAAGCTTATTGGCATTTTAAAAACATTGAATACATCGTGATGAAGATATCCGAAATTGAAGAGAAAAAGAAAATGCAAGAAGAATCTTCAGGCTAGAACGATGTGGTAGTATAAAGAGGCTAACACTTTGTGTCAGCCTCTTTTTTAAAATGAAAAATAGGAGATTATCTATAGCAACTGTATAAATGTATTTAAAGAAATGAACAAAATTTTAGATCCAATCATAACGAAACGCAACAGCTAACAAAATTAAGAGAGCAAGTAATAGTACATCAAAGGATGTTGGAAAGAAAACTGTTCGAATACCTTGAAAAATTGTTAATGGAATAATAATTTGGATACCGATTTCTCGCACCTGTCTTACCCATGGCGGGAGCGTGTAAGGATTATACCGCTTCTTCATGTCACAACTCCTCCTCATTTTATGCCTTCGCTAATAAGTAAATTCTTATCTTTCTCTATGGAAAATGATCGGAAAATTAACAACGAAATATGTTTTGATACTTGTAGGAATCTACGTACTATAAAAATATGCATTACAATCGGGATAGGTGCCTGTATATTAGCAGATAAAAATGGTGAAGATATTGACGAAAAAAAGATTTTTTTAGTAATATAGAATAGATCAATATAATAAATCGATAAACGTTGAATGGGAAGAGTACAATTGCTGTCTCGTTACAGAGAGAGAAATCATTTGCTGGAAGATTTCTTACGTAGATAAATTGGAAGGTCGCCCAGGAGTTGCTTCTTTGAATTAAGTAGGAGAAGCCGGTGTAGACCGTTATAAATCTTGAGTGCATAGACTATGCTTGCGTATTTCTTATAGTTAAGGGAATTATAAAAATTCTTGTACTATGGATTAGCGTTTTGACATCCAGCTCCAGCGCCTAGCGCCTAGTGAACTTCACACTCCTTATACGCTAAGTCAACATCGAATCGCTTACGCTCTTCGTGTTTCCTTTATCTCATACGGAGTGCTCTTGTTTCTCGTCGCTGATCAAGGCGCTTGCGCTTTTGTTCCTGGTCTATGAAAAAAGGTGGTACCGCGAAAATTTTCTCCTTTCGTCCTTTTAGTGGATGGAAGGAGTTTTTATTTTGTATGAAGGTAAGGCACCAAAAGTGATTTGTACTCGTTTAGGAAAATATAAAATTCTTGAACTGTGGCTAGGCGCACGACATCCAGCTCCAGCGCCTAGCCCCTCTAGGGTCTAGCTAATTTAGAATTGAAGGCAAAGAACGCCTTCTATTCTAAATCATCTTATTTGCCTGAGGCTGATCAAGGCGCTTGCGCTTTTGTACATAACGATTTCATTTCAACAAGTTATGAAAAACGGAATTATATAAAGGAGGAAACATAATGGGAAACAATGAACAACAGCATGAATTACCAACAAAGTATGATCCAAATACAATCGAAAAAAACCGCTATTCTTTTTGGCTAGAGGGAAAATATTTCGAAGCAACTGGTGATGAAACGAAGCAGCCTTATACAATTGTTATTCCACCACCAAATGTTACAGGTAAACTTCATTTAGGTCATGCATGGGATACAACACTTCAAGATATTGTTACTCGTATGAAAAGAATGCAAGGCTATGATGTTCTATGGCTTCCAGGGATGGATCATGCAGGGATCGCAACGCAAGCGAAAGTTGAAGCAAAGCTTCGTGAAGAGGGTAAATCCCGTTATGACTTAGGTCGTGAAAAATTCGTTGAAGAAACTTGGAAGTGGAAGGACGAGTACGCGGGTCATATTCGTGAGCAGTGGGCAAAGGTTGGCCTAGGCTTAGATTATTCACGCGAGCGTTTTACACTTGATGAAGGCCTATCAAAAGCTGTACGAGAGGTATTTGTTACGCTTTATAATAAGGGACTTATTTACCGTGGTGAGTATATTATTAACTGGGACCCACAAACAAAAACAGCTCTATCAGATATTGAAGTTATTTATAAAGATGTTCAAGGTGCCTTTTATCATCTGCGTTACCCGTTAGCTGATGGTTCTGGATCAATTGAAGTTGCAACAACACGTCCTGAAACGATGCTAGGTGATACTGCTGTAGCAGTGCACCCTGAAGATGAGCGCTATAAGCATTTAATTGGTAAGAAAGTTGTATTACCGATAGTAGGTCGGGAAATTCCAATTGTCGGTGATGATTATGTTGATATGGACTTCGGTTCAGGAGCGGTAAAAATAACTCCTGCTCATGACCCTAATGACTTTGAAGTTGGTAACCGACATAACTTAGAACGAATTCTTGTTATGAATGAAGACGGTACTATGAATGCAAAAGCAGGTATTTATAATGGTTTAGATCGTTTTGAATGTAGAAAAAACATTGTTAAGGACCTACAAGATCAAGGAGTACTATTCAAAATTGAAGAGCATATGCATTCAGTTGGACATAGTGAAAGAAGCGGTGCTGTTGTTGAACCTTATCTTTCAACCCAGTGGTTTGTTAAAATGCAGCCATTAGCCGATGAAGCAATAAAGCTACAAGAAGATGAAGAAAAAGTAAATTTTGTTCCAGATCGTTTCGAAAAAACATACTTACGCTGGATGGAAAATATTCGTGATTGGTGTATTTCGCGTCAGCTTTGGTGGGGACATCGAATTCCAGCTTGGTACCATAAAGAAACAGGGGAAGTGTATGTAAATCAAGAACCGCCAGCAGATATTGAAAACTGGGAGCAAGATCATGATGTCCTTGATACATGGTTCAGTTCAGCGTTATGGCCTTTCTCTACAATGGGCTGGCCTGATACAGAATCAGCTGATTTCAAACGTTACTATCCAACAGATGTTCTTGTAACAGGTTATGATATTATTTTCTTCTGGGTATCAAGAATGATTTTCCAAGGTCTAGAATTCACTGGCAAACGTCCGTTTAAGGATGTCTTAATTCATGGTTTAGTACGTGATGACCAAGGTCGTAAAATGAGTAAATCACTTGGTAATGGTGTTGACCCGATGGAAGTTATTGATCAATATGGTGCTGATTCACTACGTTTCTTCTTATCAACAGGAAGCTCACCAGGTCAGGATTTACGTTTCAGCTATGAAAAAGTAGAATCGACTTGGAACTTTGCGAACAAAATTTGGAATGCTTCCCGGTTTGCGTTAATGAATATGGACGGCTTAACTTATGAAGAAATAGATTTAACAGGCGAAAAATCAGTTGCAGATAAATGGATTTTAACACGCTTAAATGAAACGATTGAAAATGTTACAAAGCTTGCTGATAAATATGAATTTGGTGAAGTTGGAAGACTTCTTTACAACTTCATTTGGGATGATTTCTGTGATTGGTATATTGAAATGGCAAAGCTTCCTTTATACGGGGAAGATGAAGCAGCGAAAAAGACAACACGATCAATTCTCGGCTATGTACTCGATAATACGATGAGATTATTACACCCGTTTATGCCATTTATTACAGAAGAAATATGGCAATCATTACCACATAATGGTGAATCAATTACTGTTGCAGCTTGGCCTACTGTAAATGAGGAGCTAACAGACAATCATGCAGCATCTGAGATGAAGCTATTAGTGGAAGTAATTCGAGCGGTTCGTAATATTCGCTCAGAAGTAAATACACCTATGAGTAAACAAATTGAAATGCAAATAAAAGCAAAAGACGAAGATGTGTTAAATCAGCTTGAAACCAATCGTGCATATATAGAGCGCTTCTGTAACACAAGCTCTTTAACAATTGCTACGGATCTTTCGTCTTCTGAAAAATCAATGACAGCTGTTGTCACGGGTGCAGAGATCATTTTACCTATTGAAGGATTAATCAATATTGAAGAGGAAATTAATCGTTTAGAAAAAGAACGTGAAAAGCTTGATAAAGAAGTAGAACGCGTTCAGAAGAAATTAGGTAATGAAGGCTTCTTAAAGAAAGCTCCTGAAAAGGTGATTGAAGAAGAGAAGGCAAAGGCAAAAGATTATCTTGAAAAACGTGACATCGTTTTAGCGAGAATTAAAGAGTTAAGAGGATAGGTATGATGACTCGGGTGGTTATTTTAAGCTCACCCGAGTTTTTGTATACCTGAAGGAGGTACATATATGTTTGAGCACTATAACGAAGCAGTAAATTGGATTCATAGTCGGTTGAAATTTGGAGTAAAGCCTGGCTTGAAAAGAATGGAATGGCTTTTAGCAGAATTAAATCATCCTGAAAGAAACATTCCGATCATTCATGTTGCTGGAACTAATGGAAAGGGCTCTACCATTTCATATATGCAACATATGTTAACAGAAGCTGGATATAAGGTTGGGAGCTTTACGTCTCCATATATAGAAACCTTTAATGAACGAATCAGTGTAAATGGTATCCCGATTTCTGATCAAGAGATGCTTGAACTCGTCAATGAAGTAAAGCCATATGTAGAAAAAATTGAGCAAACAGAGCTTGGTGGACCAACTGAATTTGAAATCATTACAACGATGATGTTTGTTTACTTTGGAAAATACAATAAACCCGACTTTTTATTACTTGAAACAGGTCTCGGTGGACGACTTGATTCAACTAATATTGTGTTACCACTATTATCAATTATTACAAATATCGGCTATGATCATATGAATATACTTGGGTCAACAATTGCTGAAATTGCTGCTGAAAAAGCTGGGATTATTAAACATGGAGTACCTATTTTTACTGCAATAGAAAACGAAAGTGCTTTACAAGTAATTACTGAAACCGCACTACTTCATGCTGCAGAATTATTTACTTTAGGAGAAGAAATTAACGTTATTGATAAACAACTTTACAATCTAGGTGAAAAGTTTTCCATTCAAACACCATTCTATACGGTTAAAAATTTGATTATTACAATGAAAGGTCAGCATCAAATTAATAATGCTGCATTAGCCTTCTCTGCAATTGATTATTTGGTCCAAATGAACAAAGTAAGAATAACTGAGGAGCAAATCCGCAAAGGGCTGGAGAAAACCACTTGGAAAGGGCGATTTGAGCTTGTGAATAGCAATCCAGAAGTCATTATCGATGGAGCCCATAATCCAGAAGGGGTTGAGAGTTTAATCGAAACTTTATCAAGGCATTATCCAAAAAGGAATATACACTTTTTGTATAGTGCATTAAAAGATAAAGAGTATGCTGAAATGATTGACCATTTATCAAGCATTGCGACGTCTATGCATTTCACATCATTTGATTTTCCAAGAGCAGCAACTGGATTTGAATTATATTCTGCTTGCAAGCTAAATGAAAAAACATACTCAGAGTCATGGCAGTCAAAATTGGACGAGCTCCTAACAGCTTATCAAGATCAAAAAGAAGATATTGTAGTAGCAACTGGATCATTATATTTCATTTCACATATTCGAGAATATTGTCGAGAAATAAATAAACGTTATAGGTGATAAGTATGAGGGTGTTTCTGTCTTTTTAACGGCAAATTTCGGTGTGTCCACAGCACAATCGATACAGATGATACATTTTCGCTCATTCGACATGCTGATTGAGCAATGTATTATTGGAGCAAAGAAAGTATGACGGAATAAGGTAGCTGCATAAGTGAGTTAAGAAGTTACATAGGGTGTAGGGAATAAGTATTATTTCCCATGGAATAAAATAATGAAAGATTTGTTTTCACTCTGCTTTTTTTAAAATGCCAAAGATAGACAATAAAAATCAGCATTGTATATATTTTTGCAATGCTGATTTTTATTGTACTTAATTAATCTCTTTTATCGAACAAGGTTGAACAATCAGATCGATATCTGTTGCCAGGGAAAAAAGGAAGGAGAGTGCTAGGTGTTCATAGACAATACCAGCATACCCAGATGCCTTTAAAGATTTTGCAATTAATGCCGATTTCTATGAGGATAATGTTGCACCAACTACTGATCGTTTTCCTTGCTGGTATAGTGGGATAATCGTTACTTCTATCATGGTTCCAATGTTTGATATTTTTAATCAAGTTCAATGAGAATTTCTGGCAAAAAAAGGTACTTACAGCATAAGTGTCATGCTATAATTAATATAGCCTAATGAACTAGGACTAATAAACCATATTCCGAAAAGGAGATGTTGTAAATGTTGAAATACCAGCGTGGATTAAATTTGATTGAGTTACTTGCTGTTATTGTCATATTGGGGATTATTGCAGCGATTGCTGTTCCTTGGATTGGGAATATTATTGATAATTCTAGAGATAAAGCTACTGTTTCTGAAGCTATTCAAATTATTGATGCAGCTAAAATTGCTAAAGCTGAAAATCCTGAAACTGATACTTTTGGTGAAGGTACTTTAGTAGATTATATAGATAAAGTAAAAGCTGAAAGTTTTGAAGTTGAATATGGTGAAAATGGTTTCATTATTAGTGGACAAGATGCGGTAAATATAGTAAATGGGGAAGAGGCTGACTCCGAAACTGAAGAAGAATTGATTGCTCATATCGATGGAGATTAATATTGTACTAATGATCTTCTACGGCCTCCTCCTAGGCTCCTTCTACAACGTAGTCGGCCTAAGAGTCCCGAAAAATCAATCAATCGTCACACCTCGGTCAGCTTGTCCGAGGTGTCGCCATACTTTATCAGCAGTGGAATTAATCCCTGTTGTTTCTTTCCTTTTACAGAGAGGAAAGTGTCGAAAGTGTGGCATTCGGATTTCACCTCTTTATCCGTTTGTGGAGCTAATGACCGGGCTACTATTTATGGTTTCGCCAATGATTGTTGGCTGGGGTTATGAGCTGATGATTGCCCTCACATTAATATCATTATTTATGATTATTCTCGTTTCAGACATTTCCTATATGATTATTCCAGATAAGGTCATTCTCTTTTTTCTCGTTCTTTTTATTGTTGAACGAGTGTTGTATCCGTTAGCTCCTTGGTATGATTCTATTATTGGAGGAGCGGTCGCGTTTAGTTTGCTGTTACTTATTGCCTATGTGAGTAAAGGTGGCATGGGTGGCGGGGATATTAAGCTTTTTGGCTTATTAGGGATTGCATTAGGATTAAAGCTTGTTTTACTTGCCTTTTTCTTGTCTACGCTTATCGGGACGATTGATGGAATACGTCGTATCTTGTTAGGTAAGTATAAAAAAAGAGAACCTGTTCCGTTTGGACCTTCGATTATTGCTGGTACATTACTTGCTTATTTTTTCGGAGATTCAATTATTTGGTGGTATTTTTCATTAATTGGCTTTTAGTGATTGGGGTTTTAAAATGGTTTTATCGTTTAATCGTAAAATTGGAAACATAATCATAAAGAATTATGCTATTCGATATGTTAAATAAAACAAGGTTACCCAGTCATTTTGAGCAAATGATAGTACAATTCTATCAATCGAATTTACTGAGGGTGGTAGTCTCATTGAAACCTAAGCAGAGGCAAGCAAAGGTATTATAAAAGATGCACTTGAAGCAGTTGTTGAACAGGGGACACAGGAAGAAGTCGGAGAAATACCAGTACAAAAGAAGGGAGAATAGCTTACAATCATAGTCATAGTACGTTCGGATAATTTTTATGATCTGAAGAAATTTGTCGAAACGATCGAACAACAAACAAGAATAACAAAGGTCAATCAGATTTCCTTTCAAGGACCACCTGAAGTCACTCAAAGTGATCAAGTGATGAATCCACTTGAATTTAAAGTACAGCTTACTGCATTTTGTATACCGACATTGACTGATTTGGAAGCAGAATCACCTTCGAATAAGGCACCACCGTCAAGCAAGAAACATAACCCTTTATCACCTTATATAAAAGATGGTAATGACGAATAATCATATTATTTGACGAAGGTTTTTAAGGATGAGACGACAAATGTCTTGTTCTTTTTTTTTACCCTTCTGTTAACATGATAAGCAAAATGATCGCATGTGTTTTGCAAAAGAAGGGTGGTAGGCATATGGACAAGCAGACGTCAGATACAATCAAAATAAAAATAAATGGCAAGGATCGCCCGATGTCACAAGCTGAAGAAACGGCTGAGGTCATACCGTTTTCAAGCTGGGAGGATAAGCTCGATGCTGAACAAGAGATTGCTTCAGCAAAGCAAACGGTGGATGAAGAGGATGAATTTCCTTGGCTTTTACCTGATGAGGATGATTCAGTTTTTAAAGATGACCCAAAGGTTGTGACATCTTCAAAGAAAACAAAACTATTTTCCAATCAAACTGTCACCCCTTATCAATATTCGAACAAGAAAAATCGCAATAAGAATATTGTAGCTTTTCCATTAAAAAAGTTTATGACAATTTTTTTATTAGCCATTGGTTTAGGCGTAATGTTTGGTTTTATCGCCTTAAATTTTTTATCAAATGAAGATATGCCAACTGCGGGTACACCAAGTGAAAGTGCAAATGAAGAACCGGCTACCGGGGATACTTCTGATCAAGCTAAAGGTGATGCCGAAGAAAATGCAGGTGAGGAAGCGGGAGCTGCTACTACTTCTGCAACTCTTCAATTATATGCTGTTCAAGGTGGTATTTTTTCGACCAAAGTATCAGCTGAAACTGTTGCAGCCAATATAAAGGAAAAAGGATTTGCATCGATTGTGATGGAAACTGATGGTTCTTATACAGTGTTTGCTGGAGTGGGAAAGGAAAAAGCTGAAACAAGTGCACTAAGTGAGGTATATAAGCAGCAAAACTTTGCTGATATTGAGTTCTGGGGTGGGAAACAACTTTCTCTCACAATTTCTACAATTAGTGCAGCTGATCAATGGGCTCCTGCGATCCAGGAGTTGTCTTCACTGGCATCTGCAACAACTAACGGTGAAAGTGTAAATCAAGAAGCTGTTAGTAAAATAGAGTCAACGATTAACGGGATTAAAGCAACAGATGAAACAGAAAAATCATTAGTGGAAAAACTTCTACAAGCAGCTGATAATATTAAAAATAATCAGGGCTGGGACGCACAACAACTTATATTAGAAGTAACCAACCAAATAACGAGCTAATTAAGAGAATGATAATAGGCTTATCTCATATACATTACTGTAGAATATGAGATGAGAAGCTTATTATCATTTTTTTTAATCAGGAATTAAACCACTCAAGCAACTGAATTTAAAAATCAATTTTAGAAAATTGTCCAATTGCATTTCGTTTGGTAGGATAGACATGTATCTTCTAATCTGAAACGAAAGGATGAAAAACATCATGAATTCAAACCTCATTTTAGCTTCAGCTTCTCCCCGCAGAAAAGAACTTCTTGAACTACTTCAAATCCCTTTTGAGGTGATCGTAAGTGAAGTTGAGGAAATAGTAGACGAAAAGCTTCATCCTGCAGAAATGGTTCAATCATTAGCACAGCAAAAAGCATTAAGTGTCGCAAAAACAAATCAAACCTCTTTTGTCATTGGTTCAGATACTCTTGTTGTATATGGAGGTCGAATGCTAGGAAAACCAACTAATAAAAGCGAGGCAATTGAAATGCTTCAAATGCTTTCAGGGAATACACATGACGTTTTTACTGGGGTAGCCATTATAAAAGGTGAACAAGTTCACTCCTTTTTTGAGAAAACAAGTGTTACGTTTTTTTCACTTTCAGATAAGGAAATTGTGGATTATGTATCAACAGGTGAGCCAATGGATAAAGCGGGAGCATATGGAATTCAAGGCTATGGGGCATTGTTAGTTGAAGCATTATGGTGATTACTTTCTGTTGTCGGTTTACCTATAGCGCGTACACACAGAGAACTGTTAAATATGGGATTTAAACACTCGTAGTAAAACAGAAAATCATTAATAAAGTGTAACCCAATGACATATCAGGCAAATCAGTTTTAGTAGAATAAAACAGCTACGTAGGTTCATTATATAAATACACATTTCTTTACGAGCAGAAAGGGAAACGAAGGAGGCTAAATGTCAACATCAACCTTTAAAATTCGAGATTTCCCTGAAGACGAGCGTCCTAGAGAACGCTTATTAAATGAAGGACCTGATAAGTTATCAAATCAAGAACTTTTTGCGATTCTACTTCGAACAGGTACAAAAAAAGAATCTGTTTTGGAGTTGTCACAAAATCTCCTTAAACATTTTGAAGGTATAAGAATGTTAAAGGATGCATCTGTAGAAGAGATTACCGCGATATCAGGTATCGGTAATGCAAAGGCGGTACAAATATTAGCAGCTCTCGAACTTGGGAGAAGAATTAATCGACTTACTTATGATGATCGATATGTAATTCGTTCCCCACAGGATGGTGCTAATTATGTGATGGAGGAAATGCGGTTTTTAAGTCAGGAGCATTTTGTCTGCTTGTATTTAAACACGAAAAATCAGGTTATCCATAAACAAACAGTGTTTATAGGCAGTTTAAATGCATCGATCGTCCATCCACGCGAGGTTTTTAAAGAAGCATTTAAACGCTCTGCAGCCTCAATAATCTGTATTCATAACCATCCTTCCGGAGACCCATCTCCAAGTAGAGAGGATATTGAAGTAACTAAGCGGCTAACAGAATGTGGAAAGGTTTTAGGTATAGAACTTTTGGACCATCTTATAATTGGTGAACAAAAATATGTGAGTCTAAAAGAAAAAGGCTACGTCTAATACTTTTTTTTTTGTGTAATTACGATATAATAAGGTTTATGAGTTTTTTTCGGATTAAAAAAGCTCAGTATTAAACTCGGGAAAGATGATGAAGCAGTTTCTTAAAAACTAACCTCATTGATGTAAACCTTAGAACAGTTCAGTTCATTTACTGAAGGTAGTCTAACCCTCAAAATGAAGAAAGTTGTATTCTGTCAATTTTCCTAAAATAATTAAAAAAGTATATATTTCGTTTCAGAAAGGAAGATACACCCTATGTTCGGTATTGGTACAAGAGACCTTGGAATAGATTTAGGGACCGCAAACACACTTGTATTTGTTAAAGGAAGAGGAGTTGTTGTTAGAGAACCCTCTGTTGTTGCCTTACAAACAGATACAAAACAAATAGTTGCTGTCGGTAATGATGCAAAAAACATGATTGGTCGTACGCCGGGAAATATTGTTGCACTACGTCCAATGAAAGATGGAGTTATTGCTGATTATGAAACAACAGCGACAATGATGAAATACTACATTAAACAAGCAACTAAAACAAAAGGTATTTTCTCAAATAAGCCTTATGTTATGGTTTGTGTCCCATCTGGGATTACAGCAGTTGAAGAAAGAGCTGTTATTGATGCTACTAGACAGGCTGGGGCAAGAGATGCTTATACGATTGAAGAACCATTTGCAGCTGCGATTGGTGCGAATTTACCTGTTTGGGAACCAACAGGAAGTATGGTAGTTGATATTGGTGGCGGTACGACAGAGGTGGCAATTATCTCTCTTGGAGGTATTGTTACAAGCCAATCAATTCGCGTAGCTGGTGATGAAATGGACGAGGCTATTATTACATACATTAGAAAAACATATAACTTAATGATCGGTGATCGTACATCTGAAGCAATAAAAATGGAAATCGGTTCAGCTGGTTCTCCTGATGGTGTAGATAATATGGATATTAGAGGTCGAGACCTTTTAACAGGTTTACCTAAAACAATTGAGATTACAGCAGCTGAAATTGCTGAGGCGTTAAAAGATACGGTATACACGATTGTTGATACTGTTAAAAACACGTTAGAAAAAACGCCTCCAGAGCTTGCAGCAGATATCATGGATCGTGGTATTGTTTTAACCGGTGGTGGTGCATTGCTTCGTAATCTTGATAAAGTTATTGGAGAAGAAACGAATATGCCAGTGTTAATTGCGGAGGATCCTTTAGACTGTGTTGCAATCGGAACAGGTAAAGCACTTGAGCATATACACTTATTTAAAAATAAAGCAAGAGATAGTAGATAATTTATGTTTTAGCCTTTGCTTATTGAAGTCTTTTAAATCTTATTAATGTAAGCAAAGGCTATATGTTGAAGTGGAAATTTGAGTTAAGAGGGTGTTCATCATGCCACAGTTTTTCCTAAATAAACGCCTTATCTTGTTGCTAGTTAGTATTATTTTTTTAGTGGCATTGATTGGTTTTTCCTTAAAGGAAGATCGGAAGTTGACTTGGCCTGAGCAATTTTTACAGGATTCAGTAAGTGTTTTTCAATCGATATTTCATAAGCCAGCCTTATATATTTCTGGCTTTTTTGAAAACGTAAGTGACTTAAAAAATACATATGAAGAAAATGAGTTGCTAAAAAGCAGACTTGACGAATATATGCAACTAGAAGCAGATCTTCAAGAGTATAAAGTTGAAAATGAAAAATTATTAACCGAATTAGGTAATGTTGCTAACTTAAGAGAGTACAATCCGATCTTTTCTACTGTTGTTGGTCGTAATCCTGATAGATGGTATGATTACATATCAATTGATAAAGGTGCACAGGATGGAATAGAGCCTAATATGGCTGTTGTAACGGCACAGGGTCTTGTTGGAAAGGTAAAATCCACTTCACAATTTACTTCTACCGTTCAACTGTTGAGTGCAACAGACCTTAAAAATAGAATTTCATCTGAGGTTCAACCGTTAGAATTGAAAGATGATAGTGAAAATAGTGATAAAGAGAACGCGCCAACAGGTGAAAAGGTAATGGGATTAATAGAAGGTTATGACGAGGATAAAGGTGCACTTTTACTTCGTCGGATTAAATCTGATGTTAAGCTTGTTGAAGGACAAAAAGTCATTACATCGGGTAAAGGTGAAGTTTTCCCAGAAGGAATCCTTATCGGTGAAATTATCGAGATTGAGCCAGATTCATATGGGTTAGAACAAATGGCATATGTGAAGCCATCAGCTAATTTTTATGATATAGATCGTGTATGGGTAGCTGAACGTGTTGCTGAATCAGAGGACCCTGTAGACGTGTTAAATGAGGAGGAGGAATCGTGAGACGTTTCATCCTTCCTTTTTTACTCTTCTTTATTTTTATAAGTGAGAGTATCTTCGCTCACTTAGTTCATATTCCATTTGCCTTAGAAGATCAACTATATATACCTCGATTTATGTTAATCGCATGTATTTTCGTGACGGTATACTTAACACGCACACAAGGAATGCTATTTGGAATTGTGTTCGGATTACTCCATGATATTGTTTATATTGAAGTGATCGGAATTTATTTATTTTCATATGGAATCCTAGCTTATTTGATCAATAAAGCAATGAAAGTTCTTCATGGTAATGCTCTAATTGTACTATTTCTGACGATTTTATCGATCGCTGTACTTGAATTTTATGTGTATGGAATGAATTATTTAATAGGGACGACAAAGATGTCATTATATCACTTTACAACCTTAAGGTTATTACCTACGCTTGCTTTAAATTCGGTTGTTGCTATTCTGTTAATCTATCCTATGAAAAAGTTCCTTACGAAAATAAAAATAGATGAATCTGATGATTAGATGGAATAAATAAGAGATGTGCTTTAAAGTTAGGCAATGCTAGCCATGAAAAAAACTAATACTTTATTATCATTTTAAAAAAGGATTTACAGCATTTCTGTCGAATAGTAAAGTCGTTGAGGTGAACGTCATGAAGGTCCAAAAACAACAATATGTTACGATTAAAGGCACAAAAGATGGCTTAACGTTGCATCTCGATGATTCGTGTTCTTTTGATCAATTGCTCCATGAACTCGAGGAAATGCTATCTTTAAAACAATATATACAATCAGGTCCAGTAATTGGTGTAAATGTAAAAGTTGGGAACCGTTTCCTTAATAAGGATCAACGAGTAAAGCTAGAAACAGTAATCAAACAAAATCGTAATCTCATGGTTGAGACAATTGATAGCAATGTGATGACAAAGGATGAGGCGCTTAGGATTAAGAGAGAAACAGAAGTCGTTTCTGTTGCTAAGATTGTTCGTTCTGGTCAAATTTTAAAGGTCAAAGGTGATTTACTGCTTATAGGTGATGTAAATCCAGGTGGAACTGTTATTGCTACTGGCAATATCTTTGTTCTAGGTGCGTTAAGAGGAATTGCACATGCCGGTGCAGATGGTAACGGGCAGGCTGTTATTGCTGCTTCATTATTAAAACCAGCACAGCTTCGCATAAGTGAAATCATAAATCGTGCTCCTGATCATATACCAAATGAAGGTAATGAGATGGAATGTGCTTTTATAAATAGTGACGATGAAATGATTATTGAGCGATTGCAGCAACTTACTCATTTACGACCTAATTTAACAAGGTTTGAAGGGGGAATCTAACTATGGGTGAAGCAATTGTCATTACCTCAGGTAAAGGTGGAGTTGGTAAAACAACAACATCTGCAAATTTAGGGACAGCTTTAGCTATATTGGGCAAACGTGTTTGCTTAGTAGATACAGACATCGGTCTTCGAAACCTAGATGTTGTAATGGGATTAGAAAATCGGATTATTTATGATCTAGTAGACGTAGTTGAAGGGCGCTGTAAAATGCACCAAGCTCTTGTAAAAGATAAACGATTTGAAGATTTATTATATTTATTACCTGCTGCACAAACAAGTGATAAAACAGCAGTGAAACCAGAGCAAATCAAAAAGATAATAGATGAACTAAAACAAGATTATGATTATATTATCATTGATTGCCCAGCAGGAATCGAACAAGGTTACAAAAATGCAGTAGCTGGTGCAGATAAGGCTGTAGTTGTTACAACTCCAGAAATTTCAGCTGTTCGTGATGCGGATCGAATTATTGGTTTACTAGAAAAAGAAGATATTGAGCCTCCGAAATTAGTGATTAATCGTATTCGTAATCATCTAGTTAAAAATGGGGACATGCTAGATGTTGATGAAATCGTTTCACATCTTTCAATTGACCTAATCGGAATCGTTGCTGATGATGATGATGTTATTAAGGCATCTAACAATGGTGAGCCTATTGCAATGGATCCTAATAATCGTGCAGCGATTGCGTATCGTAATATTGCCCGACGTATCCTTGGGGAATCTGTTCCATTACAATCTTTAGATGAGCAAAATAAGGGTGTATTAACAAAGCTGAAAAAGTTTTTTGGAGTACGGGTATAGCTTTGTAAAAATAGATTATTAAATTAAAAGACTAGTGTTTGATTATCGATGTATTTCGTGAAACATCGACTTTCAGCCCACTAGTCTTTTTTGTTTGGTGTCTAGCTCCAGCACCTAGACCCTCTCAGGTCTACAGCCGCTCAGGAATTGAAGACAAAGAACGTCTTCTATTCCTGAGCGCTTTATGCCTGCCTTAGTCTGAACAAGGCGCTTGCGCTTTTCTATATTTTTTAATCATATCCTTTAAGGACAAGGCATAAACTTGTACAAACTGACAAAAGGATTGATGGGGATGAGTCATCGAGCGGATGAAGTGAGGAAAAGAATTGCGAAAAGAAAGCGAGAAAAAGGATTGTCAGAGACACACGAAACATCAAAGCCAACATCTTTGTTTTTAAGTGATGAAGAGAGGTATGGTGTGTATTCTCCACCAACATATGAAGGCGGCCCGAACAAAGGAAACGGAGGTCATCCACTTTTTCGTACAGAAGTATTCATATTCAAAGTATTATTTTCAGCTGTTATCGTGTTAGTGACAGCGATCGTGTTTAAAAATAGTGCACCTATCTTTCAAGATGTGAAGTCAGCCATTACGTATTCCCTAGAGGAAGAATTTCAATTTGCTGCTGTTTCTTCCTGGTATCGAGATCAATTTGGGGAACCACTAGCACTTTTTGAACCTAATGCAAAGGACAACAAGGATTCAGAAGATGCGACTCAAAGTGTCCAATTTGCTGTCCCGGCTAATGGTAAAGTGCTCGAAACGTTTGAAGATAACGGACAAGGGATTATGGTTGAGACTGATCGACCTTCTGTAGAAGCAATGAATGAAGGAATTATTATCGAAGCAGGTGAAAAACCAGATACAGGTCTGACAATTGTTCTTCAGCATGCTGATGGAACTAAATCATGGTATGGAAATTTAGATAAAATTGATGTTGCCCTATATGATTTTGTAGAAAAAGGGAAAGCACTTGGGAAAACGAAATTAAGTGAAAATCAAAAAGGTACTTATTATTTCGCTATTAAAAAGGGTGATGACTTTATTGACCCAATCCAGGTGATCCAATTTGAATAGATATTTCATACTCTTACAAAAAATTCACATTCATCCATTATTATGGGTAATGATTGGAATAAGTATCATTACCGCTAACTTTAAATCATTGTTATTGTTAATGCTGATTGTATTTATACATGAAATGGGCCATGCAACAAGTGCTCATTTTTTTTCTTGGAGAATCAAAGCAATCATGCTTCTCCCATTTGGAGGGGTTGCTGAGGTCGATGAACATGGAAATCGCTCGTTAAAGCAAGAATTGATTGTTGTGTTATCAGGTCCAATACAGCATATTTGGCTTCAAGGTGTAGCTTATCTACTTCAAGCAACCAATCTCGTAAGCTTGGCAGATTATCAATTGTTCACTTTATACAATGTATCTATCCTACTTTTTAATTTGCTCCCAGTCTGGCCGCTAGACGGTGGGAAGCTTTTATTTATCCTCTTTTCACAATATTGGCCATATAAAAAAGCACATTTTTACATGGTAGCGACGTCGATTTTTTTCTTATCTATTTATGTTTTAGCTATTCTGGTCTATTCACCGAACCATCTGAACATGTGGTTTATTACAACCTTTCTTATTTACAGCTTATATCATGAGTATAAAAATCGAATGTATGGTTGCTTGCGATTTTTGATGGAGCGGTATTACGGTAATCAAGATACAATTTATCGGCTAAAGCCGATTGTCGTCGATGAGTCAGAGTTAATCTACCATGTATTACTTCAATTTCAGAGAGGGTGTAAACATTTGATCGTTATCGAGCGAAATGGTGCAAAAGTATCGGAAATGGATGAAAATGAATTACTTCATGCCTATTTTGCTAACAAACTTACTGACTCAAAGGTAGGGGATTTAATGTATGCTTATTGAGTTTTTTAATCCTCAAGGTTTCAGTTTACTACCACTTCTATGATATAGTATACAAAGATATTTTAGGAATTGATAGATAAGTCGAACTAGGGCTTAGCTCCTTGTTCCTTTTCAGAGAAAGAGGAGAAAATAAGTGCGTAAACTGATAATAAATGAAAAAACGAAGGAAGTTCGCTGTGCAGTCTTTGAACATGAGCAGTTATGTGAACTACATCAAACCTATTCCTTTGATAATGAAATTATCGGAAATATATATATTGGTCGTGTAACAAAAGTTCTTCCGGGCATGCAAGCTGCTTTTGTTGATATTGGAATAAATCAAAATGGTTATATACACCGTAATGATTTAATTTCGTTTCAACAGAATGAGAATACAGTCTCTAAACCATCTATCTCCCATTATGTAAGAGAGGGTGAGCAATTGCTCGTTCAAGTAGTAAAAGAGGGGACAGATCAAAAGGGGCCAAAGCTAACAACTAATATCGAGTTTGGAGGAAAGCTTCTCGTTTACATGCCCTACGGTAATTATATAGCTGTATCGAAAAAGCTATCAGATGAAAAAGAGAGAAGTAGATTGTTACATATAGCTAATGAGCTCCAAGAAGAAAAAGAGGGGCTTCTTTTTCGTACAGCTAGCAAGCATAAATCATGGGAAGAGCTTAGTGATGAGTATATTAAGCTAAAAAAGCAGTTTCAATCCATAAAAACAATGTATCGTAAAACTGAATGTGTATTTGAAGCAAAAAGCTTTGTTGAACGCATTTTGAACGAGTTGGCGATTAAACCTGAAGACACAATTATTTGTGATCAAATAGAGCGGGTTCAGGATTTGAAACAGCAATTTCCTACTGCAAAGATTATGTACCATGACCAAAAGGAATCCATTTTTACAACATATAAAATCGAGCAAGAAATTGATAAGCTCTTAAAAAATGTTGTTTGGCTAAAGAATGGCTCCTATATCATTATTGAGCAAACTGAAGCAATGACAATTATTGACGTAAACACGGGAAAATTTTCTGGAAAATTATCTATGCGTGATACAGTGCTAAAGACAAATCAAGTTGCAGCGATAGAAATTGCAAAGCAAATACGCCTAAGAAATGTAAGTGGCATTATTTTAATTGATTTTATCGATATGAAGCATAAAGAAGATCAGAAAATGATAGAAGAAACCGTTATACGTGAGATGAGGAAAGATCGTGTTCAACATAAGGTTATAGGTTTTACAGAACTAAATATTTTGCAAATTACGAGAAAAAAGGTACGTCAACCGATTGAAGCAAGTCTAACTGATCGCTGTCCTACTTGTAATGGAACAGGGCGAATTCCGTCTAAAGAGTCGATTGCATATCAGCTAGAAAGAGAGCTTTGGGAGCACCAATTTATGGATGAAGAAGCAATTTGGATTGAAGCAACAGCTGATGTAATCGAATTATTAAACGGAGGAAACGGCGAACATCTTATACAACTTGAAGAAGCTTTAAAATACAAAATAATCTGTTCAGAATATCTTCATTCTATACCTAGCTACTCTATAAGGCATATTGGTAATGTGAAGACGATTATGGAAAGACTTAAATGAATAAAATAATTGTTGCATATTTCATAGTTATTTGATATTATGTTTAATGTTATGGTTTGTAGCGCACCCGTGCTACAACCGCTCAGAATGAGGTTAAAGCAATGTTTAGATAACATTCACCTTATTTTGGCGAGTCTGAGTTTATAGGAGGTGCAAGGATGTACGCTATTATTGAAACTGGTGGAAAACAAATTAAAGTTGAAGAAGGTCAAGTTATCTACGTTGAGAAGCTTGGTACTGATCAAGGTGAAACTGTTACGTTTGACAAAGTTTTATTTGTAGGTGGAGACAACGTTAAAGTTGGTAGCCCAACTGTTGACGGAGCAACTGTTACTGGTAAGATCGAAAAACACGGTCGTCAAAAGAAAATCACTGTCTTCAAATATAAAGCTAAGAAAAACTATCGTAAAAAACAAGGTCACCGTCAGCCATACACTAAAGTTGTGATTGACAAAATCAACGCGTAAGGCTATTTGAAATGATAAATGCGAAAATTTATCGTTCAAATGAGGGACTTATAACTTCGTTCGTCTTATCTGGACATGCCGAGTTCGATGAACATGGCATGGATATTGTTTGTGCTGGAGCATCTGCTGTTACCTTTGGTGCTGTTAATGCAGTGCTGACTCTAACAGATATTGAGCCACAAATTGATCAAGGTGGAGATGGCGGTTATTTACATGTTAAATTACCTTTAAATCTCGATAAATCAACAAGTGATAAAGTTCAATTATTGTTAGAGGGTATGCTCGTTTCATTACAAACAATTGAAAGAGATTACGGACAATATATTTCAGTAACAATAATGAACTAAACAGGAGGTGAACTTCATGTTAAGATTAGATCTTCAGTTCTTCGCATCTAAGAAGGGGGTAGGGTCGACTAAAAATGGTCGTGACTCTATGTCTAAACGTCTTGGTGCAAAGCGTGCAGATGGACAATTGGTATCTGGTGGTTCAATTCTTTACCGTCAACGTGGTACAAAAATTTACCCAGGTGAAAACGTTGGCCGCGGCGGTGATGATACGTTATACGCAAAAGTTGATGGTGTTGTTAAGTTCGAACGTTTCGGACGCGACCGCAAAAAAGTTAGCGTATATCCAGTAGCACAAGAAGCATAAGTTCATGTGAAAACTCTAACCTAACTTAGGTTAGAGTTTTTTTATTGTAAAGGAAAATATAAAACTCCAGTACTGTGGAAAAGCGCTAGGCATCCAACGTCTAGCCCCTCTTGAGTCTACAGCCACCCATGAATTGAAGGTGAAAAACACCTTCAATTCATTAGCGTCTTATTTGCCCGAGGCTGTTCAAGGCGCTTTCGCTTTTGCGAATTAAAACAGTAATCTATGAATAGCTCTTATGTTCCAACACAATGTTTGTTATAATTCTTATTACAGCGTAAAGTAATTGCTCCTTTATGAAAATTATTTTTTAGTTGAAATAGGAGAAAATAGTATGAAAAATAAATCGAAAAAATGGGATACTGTTGATATATTAAGTCATTCACGACATGATTGGATGAATAAATTACAACTGATTAAAGGTAATCTTTCGTTGCAAAAATATGATCGTGTACATGATTTCATTGAGGAAGTAATCATAGAAGCGCAACAGGAATCTAAACTTTGTAATTTGAAAATGCCCTCGTTTGCTAGTTATCTTATGACATTTAATTGGAGTAACCACCATTTTGTACTTGAATACGAAATTTTAGGAAATGTGTTGTCTTTAGAACCATTTGATGATTCAGTGACCCAATGGAGTAAGAGCTTTTTGGATCAACTAGATAAAGCAGTTGATTTTGCAAGTGAAAATCATTTAAGTATTACAATTGATATAGGTTTAGAAGCTGAAGGAGTTCGTTTCTTTTTTGACTTTAATGGCATAATAAAGGATACAGAACAATTAATTGAGTGGTTAAAAGCTGTTAATCACTCTCAATTGATTGTAAATGAATTTCATGTTAATACATATGAATTAACAACTGTTATTTCACTTGGGATTTAGAACGGAGGAAGACAAATGTTTGTCGATCAGGTCAAGATATATGTAAAAGGTGGAGATGGCGGAAACGGTATGGTTGCGTTCCGTCGTGAAAAGTACGTGCCAAAAGGAGGGCCAGCAGGCGGTGATGGTGGAAATGGTGCTGACGTTATTTTCGAAGTAGAAGAAGGTTTAAGAACGTTAATGGATTTCCGGTATAAGCGCCATTTCAAGGCTCCTCGTGGTGAGCATGGTATGTCTAAAAACCAACATGGTAAAAATTCGCAACCGATGATAGTAAAAGTTCCCCCGGGAACCGTTGTATCGGATGAAGAAACAGGCCAGATTATCGCTGATTTAACTGAGCATGGACAACAAGCAGTTATTGCTAAAGGTGGTCGTGGAGGTCGTGGTAACTCTAGATTTGCGACACCGGCAAATCCTGCTCCTGAGCTTTCTGAAAATGGTGAACCAGGAATAGAGCGAAACGTTATTTTAGAATTAAAAGTATTAGCTGATGTAGGCTTAGTTGGATTCCCAAGCGTTGGTAAATCAACATTATTATCTGTCATTTCTTCAGCAAAACCGAAAATTGCAGAATATCACTTCACTACACTTGTTCCTAATCTAGGAATGGTTGAAACTGAAGATGGAAGAAGTTTTGTAATGGCGGATCTTCCTGGGCTTATTGAAGGTGCACATCAAGGGGTGGGCTTAGGTCATCAATTCCTTAGACATATAGAAAGAACGCGGGTAATCGTTCATGTGATTGATATGTCAGGGTTAGAAGGAAGAGACCCTTACGAGGATTATGTAACAATTAATGCAGAATTAAAGGAATACAATCTGCGTTTAACGGAAAGACCACAGATAATTGTTGCCAATAAAATGGACATGCCAGATTCTGAAGAGAACTTAGCAGGGTTTAAGGAAAAGCTCAAAGATGATCTGAAAATTTTCCCGATTTCTGCCATTACACGAGAAGGTGTACGCGAGCTGTTATTTGAAATTGCCGATGCAATTGAACGTACACCAGAATTCCCGTTATATGAAGAAGAGCCAGCTGAAAACAGAGTTGTGTACGAGTTTAAGAAGGAAGAACCGAACTTCGCCATTACTCGTGATAGTGATGGATCTTATGTGCTTTCAGGTGAAAAGATTGAGAAACTCTTTAAAATGACTGAATTCTCACGTGAGGAATCTGTTCGACGCTTTGCAAGACAACTTCGTGGCCTAGGTGTTGATGAAGCGTTGAGAGAAAGAGGAGCAAAAGACGGAGATATTGTGAAGTTACTTGAATATGAATTTGAGTTTGTTGAATAATTTGAGCACTAAAGTTGTGGTGCTAATGAATAATAAGTTGTGAGAGCTGATCATGAGCTCTCTTTTTTATAGGATTCGTTTAGGTCCAAATGTTAACTTATCCTTGTTTTTGTATTGTTATAAAGCTTGGATAAAAATAAATAAAGAAAAAGGAAGAAATTTAGCTAATATTGTGATAAATTATCTACATTAAGAAAAAAGATGGGAGGGAGTTAATGAAAGACGATACATTTTTTTTAGTTCGAGAAGATATTTTACCTGAAGCAATGAAAAAAACACTTGAAGTAAAGAAGCTAATTGAAAGAGGAAAAGCTGATTCTGTGGCTGAAGCAGTTCAACGTGTCGATATGAGCCGGAGTGCTTTTTATAAGTATCGTGATGCTGTGTTTCCGTTTCATACAATGGTGAAAGAAAAATTAATCACCCTTTTTTTCCATCTTGAAGATCGTAGTGGAACTTTATCTCAATTATTATCAGTAGTGGCAACTGCTGGATGTAACGTTTTAACCATCCATCAAACCATTCCAATCCAGGGCCGTGCAAATGTAACACTATCGCTTAATACGAATGGAATGACAGAGGATATAAACCGATTAATGACCAAACTTCGTAGATTGGAATTTGTCGATAAGGTAGAGATATTAGGTCAAGGGGCATAAGGAGTTGAAGTTAGTTGTCAAACAGGATAGGATTTTTAGGACCGAGAGCAACTTTTACCCATTTTGCTGTTCAATCTTTTTTTGGGGATGAAGTCGAACAGGTACCATATACCACGATTCCACAATGTATTGATGCAGTTGCAGATGGGGAGATTGATTTTGCTGTCGTACCTACCGAAAATGCACTAGAAGGTTCGGTTAATTTAACATTTGATTATTTAATACATGAACAACCATTGTACATAGTTGGTGAGATTGTTTCACCGATTGAACAGCATTTTATGGTACACCCTTCAAGAAAAAATGATTGGGAAAATGTTACTCGCATTTATTCTCATTCACATGCGATTGCACAATGTCATAAGTTTTTGCATCAAACGTTTAAAGGTATTACGTATGATTATGCAACATCAACTGGAGCTGCAGCAAGTTATGTTAGTAATCATCCTGAAGAATCAGTTGCAGCAATTGCGAACAATCTTGCAGCAAAGGAATATGGGTTAGAAATTGTCAAAGCGAATATCCATGATTACCATTATAATCATACAAGATTTGCAATATTACATCCTTCAAATAAGGCAGAATATACTAGCCCATATCTTACTCCTGATAAAGAAAAAACAACGTTAATGGTTACACTGCCATCAGATCAATCTGGGGCTTTACATCAAGTGTTATCTGCTTTTACTTGGCGAAAACTGAATCTCTCAAAAATCGAATCAAGACCGATGAAAACAGGTTTAGGTAACTACTTCTTTATTATTGATATTGATATGTTAGTTGACGAGATATTAATACCAGGGGCGATAGCTGAGCTCGAGGCTTTAGGTTGCAGTGTTAAATTACTTGGTTCTTATGAAGCATATTCAATTAGCCAGCAAATTGAAAAAGAAGTTTGATTTAAAAACAGGTGACTAGGGTAGTATGTCACCTGTTTTCTTTTACCCATTTTTAGTGGAAGTAATCCTAAAAGCAAGAGGAGAAGGTTGAGATTTGGGAAACTGCCTGTTAAGATCGCTTATTCCTTTACTAAGAATCCTTCTTCATCAAGTGCTTTACAAGCAAGATCTATTTTATCAAGAGAATCAGCTTGTAAAGTATGCAAATGTAGACCACCAGTTAACTGTGATAAATATGAGGCATTATAACGATTTATTTTTTTTACAAATTCATTCACATCATTCCGATTTCCTACCATGATTGAAGCGGTTAATTCCCCATATACTTGATGCTCAACAATTACATCCTTAACAACTACACCATGGTCAACAAGTATTGATAATTCTTCTTTTGTTCGTTCAGGTGCATGTTTACAAGCGATAATTCGTTCGACTAATTTAGTTTGATCATGTTGATTGTTTAAAAATACATACCCTTGGCTTGTAGCCATTATTGGATAATTTTTTGCTTTTAACAGTGAAACGTCTTGGACGATTACCTGTCTACTCACATTTGTTGTGCTTGCTAACTCTCCACCTGTAATCGGCTTGTCTGCTTTAGATAGAATATCTAACAAGAGATTTCGTCGCTCTTCACCTAATATTTTTTCAGTCTTCACCGATACCATTCCTTTCTACCTTTGCAAAATTTATGTTTTTAAAAGTTTTCAATGATGTTAATAAGTTGTTTTGCAAATGTCTGAACTTCCTCACTCGATGTTTGAGCACCTAATGATATTCTAATATATTGCTTTGCTTTTTGCTCATCATAACCTAGAGCAAGGATTGTACGAGAAGGTGCTTGCATTCCTACTTGGCATGCACTCCCTGTTGAAATTGCAAAACCGAATCGATTGCATTCTAACATCATATACTGACCTTCAATCCCATCTACAAGCAATGGAAGAATGTTCGGGAGGGTGTTTTCGTTATTCTCATTTAATAGCTTTATTCTATCCTTGCAAGGCTTTAGTGAGTCAACAAAATCTTTTCTAAGTTTTAGATAATGTTCAATGTTCGTATACATGTTAGCTGAAACATCTTTTGCGGCAGTAGCAAATGCAGCTGCACCAGGGACATCAATTGTACCAGGCCGAAAACCTGACTCATGGGTTGTCCCTGGGATAACTGGCTGCCAAAAAACGGATGGATTGATATAGGCCGCTCCAATTCCTTTAGGTCCATAAATTTTATGGCTAGATATTGAAATGGCATCAATATGAATATCCTCTACATTTATTGGAAGCTTCCCGAAGGTTTGAACACAGTCACTGTGGAATAAAATACCTCGTTTTTTTAATAATCGTCCAATTTCCTTGATTGGCTGAACAACTCCAATTTCGGAATTTCCGTGCTGAATCGAGACAAGTCCTGTATTAGATTGTAACTTGCTAGTGATGTCATCCGTTGAAATAAAGCCTTGTTTATTGGGCTCTAAAAAACTAACCTCATAACCCCTAGTTTGAAGACTTTTAAAAAATGTATAAAGTGATGAATGTTCAATTTGTGTTGTAATAATATGGTTATTTTTAAGATCAACACCATTTAACAAGGACTGAACGGCCAATATGTTTGCCTCACTACCACCACTAGTAAAATAAAGACCTTTTTCATTTCCGCAAATCATATCGGTAATTATTTTCCTAGAAGCCTGTAAAGTTCTTGCTGCCATTCCGCCAATATCATGTAAACTACTACTATTTCCAAATGCACTTTTAGCAGCCTTCATATATATAGTTAGGGCATTTTCACTCATTGGTGTAGTTGCTGCATAATCTAGGTAGATCACTGATTTCACCTCTAGTTTTCTCAAACTCTATGAGAATGTTAGTAAAAAACTCTTGTCATTATTTTAAATCTATGTAAATATAGGTGTCAAGACAGGTGTAAATTTACAGGAGGGTACTATGCTATGCCTCAAACAGATGTCATTATAATCGGTAGTGGGATTGCCGCCCTTTCTGCAGCATACCACTTACGACATAAACAAGTAACAATTATTACGAAATCTTCGTGGAAAAAAAGCAATTCAATGCTTGCACAAGGTGGAATAGCCGCTGCAGTTCACACGAAGGATTCATGGAAAAATCATTATGAAGATACGTTAGTTGCGGGTTGTTATCATAATGATTCAAAAAATGTGGAACATCTTGTCCAAGATGGTCCAACTGAAATCCTTGAATGGTGTCAAAGAGGAATGACCTTTGATTGCGATTTAAATGGACAATTTCTTCTTGGGAAAGAAGGAGCACATAGTCAGCACCGAATCATTCATGCTGGTGGCGATGCTACTGGAAGAGAAGTAACCCAGTTTTTATATCAGACGATTTTACCAATGGTAACATTGATTGAGAATGAAATGGCAACAGATTTGATTGTAAAAAATAGTGTTTGCTTAGGTGTTGCTACAAAGAGTGCAAATGGAAAAATGAAAAGATATTTGGCAAGTAAAATAATTATAGCTAGCGGTGGGTGTGGTGCTGTGTATGGCCATACATCAAACGCAGATATCATAACAGGTGATGGAATTGCCATGGCTTATAGAGCAGGTGCAAAAATTGCTGATATGGAATTTATTCAATTCCACCCGACAATGCTCAATATTAATGGACGTTGTGTTGGTCTCGTTTCGGAAGCAGTACGTGGTGAGGGTGCTTTATTAATAAATCAAAATGGTGAGACATTCATGGGTAAGATTCATCCTCAAGGTGATTTAGCACCAAGAGATGTAGTTTCTAGAGCAATTTATTATGAAATGAAAAAAGGGAATGATGTGTTCCTTGATATATCTAATATTTCTAATTTTTCAACAAGATTCCCGACTATTTCTAAATTGTGTGAGCAATATAGGATTAATTTAGACGAAGGAATGATTCCAGTCGCCCCTGGTATGCACTTTTTAATGGGAGGGATTCAGACGAATGATAAAGGTGAGACAAATATCCTCAATCTCTTTGCAGTAGGTGAAGCGGCATGTACAGGTGTGCATGGTGCTAATCGACTTGCTAGTAACTCGCTATTAGAGGGACTTGTTTTTGGGAAAAGAGTAGCGAATCATCTATTGTCTTTACCATTCGAGCAACCGGATAGAAGTGTTGATGTTTTTACGAATACCACTGCAGCAGATGAATTCATCGAATTACCGACAAAAAAACAGATTCAAGAAATCATGACTAACTATGTTGGAATTCAAAGAACGGAAGCTGAGTTAACCTTTGCAGTAAATTGGTTTAAGTTTTATCAAAATCAATTCACTTTTTGGGTTTTTAATGTGAAGAATTTCACAACTGAGCAAATTGAAATCATCAATATGTTAACAATAGGCTGGCTAATTTCAACCTCTGCATTTAATCGTACAGAAAGTAGAGGGGGACATTATCGCTTAGATTTCCCTGAAACAAATGATAAATACTGGCGACAAAAGCAGCTTATACGAATGAAAGATGAAATGTATGTGGGGGTATAGAGAATGAACGTGATTAAATTAAAAAAGAAATTAGAAGAATTTTTTCTAGAAGACTTAGGAGAATTAGACGTTACAAGTCAAACGGTATTTGGTGCTAATGCACGCGGAGAAGCTGTTATTATTGCTAAGGAAGATGGGATTTTGGCAGGTGTTGACGTTATAACTACTGGTTATTCCTTATTCGATCAAAAGGTGGATGTGGCCCTAAAAAGGAAAGATGGAGACGCACTTAAGCAGGGTGATATCATTGCAGAACTTGAGGGACCTGTTGCCACTATTCTTAGTGGGGAACGAGTCATTCTAAATTTACTTCAGCGTATGAGTGGGATTGCGACATTGACAAATAAAACTGTACATCTTTTACAATCAGATCATACGAGAATTTGCGATACAAGGAAAACTTCACCAGGATTGAGAATGTTTGAAAAATACGCTGTCCGTTGTGGTGGAGGCTTTAATCATCGTTTTGGCTTATATGATGGTGTGATGATAAAGGACAATCATATAGCATTTGCAGGTTCCATTTTAAAAGCAGTTAAAGAGGTTAGGGCTAAAACAGGTCATATGGTCAAAATTGAAGTAGAAATAGAGAACGAAAAGCAGCTTCTAGAGGCAATTGAAGCTGGAGCTGATGTGATTATGTTTGACAACCGATCTCCAGAAGAGGTTGCAAAATTCGCTGAGCTCACACCAAAACATATTGTAACAGAAGCATCTGGGGGTATAGGTATGCATAATTTAGCAGATTACCGTAATACCAATGTTGATTATATTTCATTAGGAATGTTAACACATTCATACAAATCTTTGGATATAAGTTTAAATGTAAAATAGGGGGCTTGAAAATGGAATTATTAGATATTCTTGAGCACGATAAAAAAGAAATGATGCCAGAATCCTATAAATCACTTTCAACTGAAGAAATGGAGCAGCGTGTACGAGAAATAAAAGAGAAATTTGGTACGAAGCTTTATATTCCAGGACATCACTACCAAAAGGATGAGGTTGTTCAATTCTCAGATGTGACAGGTGATTCATTACAACTTGCACAAGCTGCAGCAGCAAATAAAGAGGCAGAATATATCGTTTTTTGCGGTGTCCATTTTATGGCAGAAACAGCAGACATGTTAACAACTGAAAGCCAAAAGGTCCTGCTTCCTGATATGAGAGCAGGTTGTTCGATGGCTGATATGGCTGATATTGATCAAACTGATCGTGCTTGGGGAAAACTCCAAAACCTATTTGGTGATACGATTCTGCCTTTAACATATGTAAATTCAACGGCAGCAATTAAAGCGTTCGTTGGAAAAAATGGAGGAGCAACTGTTACTTCCTCGAATGCTAAAAAAATGTTACAGTGGGCATTTACTCAAAAGGAAAGAATATTATTTTTACCAGATCAGCATTTAGGCAGAAATACGGCCTTCGATCTTGGAATCCCCCTAGATAAAATGGCAATATGGAATCCAATCACAAATGAATTGGAGTTTAATGGAAATGTTGAAGATGTCATTGTCATCCTTTGGAAGGGACATTGCTCCGTACATGAAAATTTCACTGTTGCAAATATTGAACATTTACGAAAAACTGAGCCAGATATGAATATTATTGTCCATCCAGAATGCAGCAGAGAAGTGGTTGAACACTCAGATTTTGCCGGTTCCACAAAATATATTATTGACATGATTGAAGCAGCTGAACCTGGTACAAAATGGGCTATCGGAACTGAAATGAACCTAGTAAATAGATTAATTCAACAAAACCAGGATAAAGAAATTGTTTCATTGAACCCATATATGTGTCCATGTTTAACAATGAATCGTATCGATTTACCACATCTTTTATGGGCTCTTGAAAGCATAGAAAAAGGTGAAGTCACAAATCAGATTATTGTACCAGAACATATCACAAAGGATGCTGTATTAGCATTGGATCGAATGCTGGCAAATGTTTGATCATTTTAAAATTGAACTAATAACAAAAAGGAACTAACAATTTATTGTTGGTTCCTTTTTGTATTGTACATAAATAAGAGTTAGCCAACATATGTATTTAAGTGAGATGTTAGGTTTATCCAATTTTTAATACGAGTTTAATCATAATTTTGATTTTTTCTTCATAAATTGTGATGAAGAATAATGACATCATGCTCATCGTTTATAACAGGGGAAACATAATCTTTCACATAGATGAATCGATTATGTTCAGTAACCCATCAGTTATGAAACGTTTTCTGATGGTAGATCTATTTTTAAGCTTAGGAGGGAAATCATTGAAAATTCATATTGTTCAAAAGGGCGATACTCTTTGGAAGATTGCTAAGAAATATGGGGTTGATTTCGAACAATTAAAAGGGATGAACACACAATTAAGCAATCCAGATTTAATTATGCCAGGAATGAAAATTAAAGTACCTTCTGGAAATGTTGCGGTCAAAAAAGAAGCTCCAATAAAGAAAGAAATGCCAAAAGCAGAACACCCATTTGCAAAAGAAAAACCAAAAGAGGTTTTAGGAGTAGAAGATACAGCACCGAAGGAACCAATTTCAGAAAAACCTTCAAAACCTTATATACCACCTGTACCTAATGTTCAGCATCCGGTATACACTGGGGTGGATATGAATAATTATTATACGGTGAATATGGCGATGATGCCACAAATGGCGAACCCACAACTACCGCCAAAACCAGAAAATGTATTGCCAGACATTACAAAAGATGTAGAGGATATGTATAAGGTACCTGCTAAAGAACAGCCACATTACGAATTACCAGAACAACAAGAGGAGGCTTCAAAAGATATGGCAAACATGCCAAATGTACCAAATATGCCGAATATGCAAATGCCTGCATATACATCACCAGCGATGCATCAACCGCAATATTTAGCTCCACAACACATGGTACCTGTTTCACCTGTATTACCTGGGTATGGTTTCTGTCCACCGATGCCTTATCAGCCGATGGCAATGCCATATGGGTATGGACATGGGCCAGCAATGCCACATCAGCCATACCCTGCAGCAGTAAGCCCTGCTGAATATGATGACGATGATGATGATGAACAAGGTCCACATTCACCAAATATGACGTACCCACATGCAGTTGCTCCAGCACATTACGGACCAGGATTCCCAGTTAATCCATATGCAGGTGTTCCAGTGTCACCAGTATTACCTGGATACGGATTTAATCCAAATCAAGTTTTAGGTGCATATGGTGAAGCACCAGATGATGATGATGATTTTGATTATGAACATTCACCAAATATGCCATATCCACAGGCAGTTGCACCAGCCTATACACAGAATGATTGTGGTTGTGGAGGAGCAACACCTTATGTAAATCCTTATCAAGGTTATCCATATCAACATGGTGTTAATTATGGCTATCCAATGCAACAACAATTTGGTGGCTATCCAATGCAACAACAATTTGGTGGTTATCCGATGCAACAACAATTTGGCGGTTATCCAACACAACAGCCATTTATGGCCCCGCAAGGCTATAATCCTAATGGTTTCAATCCTGGACAGATGCAACCCGGACAGATGCAAATGGCACCAGGTGGTCAAATGTTTGATATGCCTAATTATGATGAACGAGAAGATGACCAGGATTAATAATCACAACAAAGCAGAGGTGACATACCCTCTGCTTTATTTTGTTATAAGCTCTCATATTTATGTAATTTACGAAAAAACCTTTAAAAGATATTGACCAAAAATTAAAGGTGTTACCGTTAACTAACAGTTTGTTATTCCTCCCTATGGTGCAAGCTACTTAATGAGCAAAAGTTATTGCTCTTTTTGAAAGTACCTACTGGGGGGTTTTTGTATTGAATAAAGGTAAAAAAGCTTCAGCGTTTACAGCTATTGCGCTTTTAACAACAGGTTTGACAGCTTGTAATGGGGATGAAGGTGCATTAGATACAAGAAATAATGATAACGCACAACCTATGGGTTACTATTCAAATGAAAATACAAACGCAGATAATGAAGGACCTGTTACAGAAATGATGGACGGAATGAACAATGAAGATAATTATTTCCGTAAAGTTAATAATAAAAACAATAATCAAAATATGAGTAATCCTACAGTACCACTTGGGGATCGTGATGATGGCTTAGTTAGAGATAATCGCTTTAGCCGTAGTGATGCAAATTATCATGGACACTTACAAAATGTAGGTAACAATAATAATAATAATAATAATAATAAAATGAATATCACAAACAATAATAACCGTGATGATAACGAGATATCTCGAAAAGTTAGAACATCAGTTGAGAAAATGGACAACGTCGACAATGCTCGTGTATTGGTAACAGAGGACAATATTTTAGTTGCAGTTGATACAGCTGACAACAATAATGCTTCCTTAAAAGAAAAAATTTCTAATAACGTACGTAAAATGTCTAATGGTAGAAATGTCCAAGTAGTAACTGATGAAGGAACATTTACACGTGTTCGTAACATTGACAATGATATCCAAAATGGTGTTGACCGAAAAACAATTGACGCCGACATCAATAATTTGATGGATGATCTCGGAGATGCAATTCAACGTCCATTTAATGGTGATCGTGACTAAAGAAGCTAGGGGTGTTCCCCTTGCTTTTTATTTTGTAAATTAAACTTGGACCAAGCATAATTAAGAAATGTGATATGATAAAGAAAATAGTAGTTGTAGGTGATATGTATGGAAGACAACAAACCGAAACGAGAAACAAAAGGTATCGATACCACTGTAGTTTATGATTTTAAACAATACCCAGACGAAATTAGTGGTCGATGTGATAATTGCGGAAACACATTATTTAAGAGTTCTGTTAAGGATTTCATCTTTCTTAGAGAATGTAGTGAATGTGGAATGAAGAAAAGTATTTGAAAACGACTCAATAAACCAAAAAAAGTCACTCAGGTAAAGGGAAATAAGATAACTGAGTGACTTTGAATAGTATGAAACTATTTATTAAATAAATATTTTACGCCTTTATAAATGAGGACTAATGAGAAAACTAAAACTGTTAGTACACCCACCACTGTTGTAAATGGTGCTAAACTTGCTAAAAATGTACCAGCTAAAGGAACTTCAATTAAAGCAAAGCCTGATAAAATAGCAGCTAAAAATAAGAAAATCCAGCTATTCATTGTAACCCCTCCTTTTACTACAATATATGTCCTAAAAGGAATGTAAGTTTAATGAAGTAGCCTATAACGAAAAAATATTATTTTAGAAAAGAAATAATTCAAGTGAAGATTTCCATGCTGAATGAGCGGTAAGTAAACCAAAGTGTCCATTACCTAAATCTACCATATGGGAGTAATCAAATTGTGGATACACATCTTGACTACTACTATAAGAGTTATCCTCCACCGTTACAGTGTGATCACCAGAAGAAAATGCGATAATAATCGTTAAAAAAATGAGGGTAATTCTAATTCTACGCAATTCTGCATTAAAAAGGTCCACATTGGTCACACCTTAATCTTATTTTCAACTAAAAGAAGTTTTTATTCACTTCGTTTTATTGAACATATTAAATATGAAATAATGACAATTATAGCATAATATGGAATATGTTAATTATTTTTGTTGAAAATTTATACACAAAAAAAGGACTTCGTTAGAAGTCCTTTTTTGTACATAAAAGCTAATTAAGCTTTGTTAACGTTAACTGCTTGAAGTCCACGTTGACCTTGCTCAGTTTCGAAAGTCACTTTTTGACCTTCTTCTAAAGTTTTAAATCCTTCGCCTTGGATAGCTGAGAAATGTACGAATACGTCGTCTCCACCTTCGATTTCGATGAATCCGAAGCCTTTTTCTGCATTAAACCATTTTACTGTACCTTGTTGCATGTTTGTTGCCTCCCGTGTGGATATTCCACGATTTATTACTATCCTTGCTCAATTATCAAAGGCGAAAAGTTTAAACACTTATTCTTTCCTTACAGACCGAACAAAAATAATTCTCCTTAATATTAACAGAGTATCCCTCGAATAGCAAATAGGTAATAATTGTTTTAAAAATATTTTTTAGAAGGAATATTCTATGGTTAAAACTTCTATAATTGGTCACAATATTATCGAAACAGTAATTGTTAAGATGTGTTGAAATAATAAACAACTCTAATAGATAAAATAAGCTAGGCTATTAACTAATTTTTTTAATCCTAAATTAGTTGACGTTCAATGTGATGATTGTACGAATTTAAATAAACGAGGTGAGATCGATGAGAAAATTTCATCCAAGTCGCATCGTTACCGTTTGTTGTCTTATTGCAGTAATCATAAGTATTACAATAGCAAACGGTAATCAAGATAGTATTAAAGCAGAAGAAAATATTGTTCAAGGTCCTTTAACTGTAAAAGTAGTTTTACAGAGAGTATATCTTGATGGAGAGTTAAGTGAAGAGGTAACAAATGAAACAATTCTTTCGATGGAAGATTTCTGGGCTGCCTATGATGGCTGGCAGTTAATTGATCAAAATGAAGAGAGAGTTGTTTTTCAAAGAAGTATAGATGATATTTCACCTCTATTAAAAACAAACGGCTATTTCGGAATTGATGATGATGGTACGTTATCGATCTTTAATGGAAAACCAGAGACGAACGAAGTAATTCAATCCTTCTTTCAAATTGATGTGAAAAAGTTGGAAAGTAGAAAGCATGATGAATTAATTCAAGGAATTAGAATACAATCGAGAGACCAATATCTAGAGGTTTTAAAAACTCTTGAAACATATCCAAAGTCAGAGAAAAAATAAAAAGCTAACTTAAAAGGTGAAAATCTTTTGAGTTAGCTTTTTTGACGAGATAAGAATAAGTACACCCTGAGCTTTTCTTAATAAGAAATTATTATTATCAGAAAAATACCTAAGGCGAAATTTTAATGGTAAAATAGGTTGTAAGAACAATTGTACGTATTTAGATGCATTGTAGTCAAAATCCCTTCTGATTAACCGCTTTTTTTGATACAATGGGGTACAGTCGTAAAAGAGGTGAATATCGTTGATAGAATTTATTAAAGGGTATGTGGACGATGTGACGCCAGAGTATATTGTCATTGATCATCGTGGTTTAGGATATCAAATCCATACACCAAATCCGTTTAGTTATAAGAAAAGCCAACAAGAAGAAATCATTATCTATACATATCAGCATGTACGTGAAGATATATTAGCTTTATACGGCTTTCAATCGAGAGAAGAAAAAGCATTATTTATGAAATTGCTCAATGTAACTGGCATAGGGCCTAAGGGGGCATTAGCTATACTTGCTTCGGGTAATCCCTCACAGGTGATTGAGGCAATTGAAAATGAAAATGATACATTCCTCGTAAAGTTTCCAGGTGTAGGTAAAAAGACAGCACGGCAAATTATCTTAGATTTAAAAGGTAAATTAGGCGATGTTGCTGCTTTGTATGCGCCAGATTTATTTACACATGAAGAAATTTCAAAAAAGCATACAGCAAATCATGCCTTGAATGAGGCAATTGAGGCACTGAAAGTACTAGGTTATGCCGAACGTGAAATTAAAAAAGTTGCTCCTTCTCTTGCAGAAGAAAGTTTAACTACAGATCAATATGTAAAAAAAGCATTGCAAAAGCTATTGAAGTAAGGTGATAAACATGGATGAACGCCTTGTATCAAATGAAGCAGATTCACAGGAATCGTATATTGAGCAAAGCTTAAGACCTCAGAACTTAGGACAATACATAGGACAGGATAAAGTAAAAGAAAATTTGAAGGTGTTTATTGAAGCAGCAAAAATGCGAAGAGAAACATTGGATCATGTTCTTTTATATGGTCCTCCAGGCCTAGGAAAAACAACATTAGCAACGATTATTGCAAATGAAATGGGTGTGAATATTCGTACAACTTCTGGACCTGCCATTGAAAGACCTGGTGATCTAGCAGCAGTTTTAACAGCACTAGAGCCTGGTGATGTACTGTTTATCGATGAAATACATCGTTTGCATCGTTCAATAGAGGAAGTTTTGTATCCCGCAATGGAGGATTTTTGCCTCGATATTGTCATAGGTAAAGGCTCTACAGCAAGATCCGTTCGTTTAGATCTCCCGCCATTCACGCTAATCGGAGCAACAACAAGAGTTGGATTATTAACAGCTCCGCTTCGTGACCGTTTTGGAGTCTTGAGCAGATTAGAATATTATAATGAAAAACAGCTAGCACATATTATTGAACGTACAGCAGAAATATTAGAAGTTGGTATTGAATATGATGGTGCCGTCGAAATGGCTAGAAGATCTCGTGGTACACCAAGAATTGCAAATCGCTTGCTAAGGAGAGTAAGAGATTTTGCTCAAGTAATGGGAGTAGAGACAATCACAACTGAATTAGCTGTTGACGCATTAGAGAGGCTTCAAGTAGATAAATTAGGATTAGATCATATTGATCATAAGCTTCTCCTTGGAATTATTGAAAAATTCCGAGGAGGACCGGTTGGAATCGATACAATTTCGGCTACAATAGGTGAAGAGTCACATACAATTGAAGATGTATATGAGCCATATCTATTGCAAATTGGATTTCTACAACGAACTCCAAGAGGAAGAATTGTAACAGATCTGGTATATCGACATTTTCAAATGGAGGTTCCAAACATTGACTGAGTTTCCTAAAGTTTTAATGATAATCGGTGGTGTGCTTTTAATCATTGGGATTTTTATGCAATTTATTGGGAAACTACCTGGAGATATTGTGTTTAAAAAAGGGAATACAACTATATTTTTCCCCATTGTTACATGTATCGTCATTAGTATTGTTCTATCTCTAGTATTTTCGTTTTTTGGTCGATTTAAGTAAAGTAAAGTAAGTTAAGTGATTACAGAAAAAAGGTGAACGTTTTGAAGGTAGAATTATTTGATTTTCACCTTCCGGAAGAACTGATTGCACAAGTTCCTTTAAAGGAAAGGGATGCATCTAGACTAATGGTTCTTCACAAGGAGACAGGTGAGCTACAGCATAAGTCATTTAAGTCAGTTATTGATTATTTCCACTCTGGTGATTGTCTCGTATTAAATAATACAAGAGTTATGCCAGCGAGGCTTTTTGGTATGAAGGAAGATACTGGTGCAAGTATTGAGATCTTATTATTAAAACAACAAGAAGCTGATGTATGGGAAACTTTGGTTAAACCTGCCAAACGGGTAAAAGAAGGTACAGTGATCACATTTGGTTCAGGTATACTAAAGGCTACTTGTGTAGGAACAAGTGAGCATGGTGGTCGATTACTACAATTTGATTATGATGGAATCTTTTATGAAGTTCTTGATTCACTTGGAGAAATGCCATTACCACCATATATAAAAGAACAATTAGATGATCGAGAAAGATACCAAACTGTTTTTTCTCGTGAAATTGGATCTGCTGCCGCCCCAACTGCAGGATTACACTTTACAGAAGAAATTCTTGATCAACTTAAAGAAAAAGGGGTTCATATCGCCTTTATTACTCTTCATGTAGGATTAGGTACATTTCGGCCAGTTAGTGCTGAGACAGTAGAAGAACATGATATGCATGCAGAATTTTATCAAGTAAGTGAGGGGACGGCTTCTCTTTTGAATGAAGTGCGTTCAAGAGGTGGTCGCATTATCTCAGTAGGGACAACCTCGACTAGAACACTTGAGACGATTGCGTCCAAGAATGAAGGGCAATATGTAGCAGAAAGCGGCTGGACCAATATTTTTATTTATCCTGGTTATGAATTTAAGGGAATTGATGGTATGATCACAAACTTCCATCTGCCTAAATCTTCTTTAATTATGCTTGTTAGTGCTCTAGCATCAAGGGAATATGTGATGAACGCCTACACAGCAGCTGTTAAGGAAAAGTATCGATTTTTTAGCTTTGGAGATGCGATGCTTATTATCTAGGGCACATACGCTTTTCTTATAAGGAGGAAAAAAGGTGTCAACTTCACCAATTCGTTACGAACTAATTAAAACTTGTAAACAAACAGGTGCGAGGCTTGGAATGGTACATACACCACATGGTAGCTTTGAAACACCTGTATTTATGCCAGTAGGCACGCTTGCAACAGTAAAAACAATGTCTCCTGAAGATTTAAAACAAATGGGAGCAGGAATTATTTTAAGCAATACCTATCATTTATGGCTTCGTCCAGGGCATGAGATTGTGAAAGAAGCCGGTGGATTACATAAGTTTATGAACTGGGACCGTGCAATTTTAACAGATTCTGGGGGATTCCAAGTTTTTAGCTTAAGTGATATGCGAAGAATAGAAGAAGAGGGAGTTCATTTTAGAAATCATTTAAATGGAGACAAACTTTTCCTATCTCCAGAAAAAGCAATGCATATTCAGAATGATTTAGGTTCTGACATTATGATGGCTTTTGATGAATGCCCGCCATATCCTGCTGAATATGAGTATATGAAAAAATCAGTTGAACGGACAAGCCGTTGGGCTGAACGATGTTTAGAAGCTCATAACAGACCAAATGAACAAGGATTATTTGGGATTATTCAAGGTGGAGAATATGAGGAATTACGTAAACAAAGTGCAAGAGATTTAGTATCATTAGATTTTCCAGGTTATGCAGTTGGTGGATTATCAGTAGGGGAACCGAAAGATGTCATGAATCGTGTTCTTGACTTTACAACTCCACTCATGCCAGCAAACAAGCCGCGATATTTAATGGGGGTAGGCTCACCGGATTCATTAATTGATGGAGCGATTCGTGGAATCGATATGTTTGACTGTGTTCTACCAACTCGTATTGCTCGAAATGGAACATTAATGACAAGTGAAGGTCGATTGGTTGTGAAAAATGCAAAATTTGCAAAAGATTTCGGACCGCTTGATGAAAATTGTGATTGTTATACATGTCGTAATTATTCACGCGCATATATTCGCCATTTAATTAAATGTGATGAAACGTTCGGATTAAGATTAACATCTTACCATAATCTATATTTTCTGGTAAACTTAATGGAGAAAGTAAGAGAAGCTATTCGAGAAGATCGTTTAGGCGATTTCCGCGATGAATTTTTTGAAAAATACGGTTTTAATAAACCGAATGCTAAAAACTTCTAGGACATGCTTGAAAGGGGTGAAAATAATGGAAATGTTAGGAACAGTATTACCTTTAGTACTTATGTTTGCTATTTTTTATTTCTTGTTGATACGTCCGCAGCAAAAGCAACAAAAAGCGGTACGTGAAATGCAAAACAGCTTACAAAAGGGCGATAAAATAGTAACGATTGGTGGACTTCATGGTATTTTAGACTCAATCGACGAAAATAAGATTATTGTTAAGGTTGGTGACGGCACTCGTTTAACGTTTGATCGTAAATCAATTCGTGAAGTTGTTAAGGACTAAATAGTACATAGGTGGACAAAAAAACAGGGTTCATTTGGACCCTGTTTTTATTTACTAGCTCTAGAAGATGTCATATTGACTCCAAATACTCCCCCGACCATTGCTACAACTAAAAAACCTCCGTGATACATTGTTTGTTCCATTGTAAAGATATGACCATAGCCTAAAAATTGAAAAAGAAAAATAATTAAAGAGTAGAGAATAGCAGTCACTCCACCAATTAGCCATCCCTTCTCCTTTCCATTTCCTCCAGCGACAAATCCACCTATAAACATTGCTAAAACTGAAAGACCTAATAGTAACCATGTTATGGAAGATTCCGTTAGGCTTGTGAATTTTAAAAGCAAAGAGAATATTAAGCTAGTAGCTAATGCGATAACAAAGATTGTGATAAGACCATAGAGAATTGCTTTTCCCCATTTTTTTGTTTCCACTTAGACTTCCACCTTTCCTACTAAGTTCAAGCTTGTTTCTGCTCGTCTTAGTACAGAATATTCATAGAAGAAAAAAATAGAATACAAATATTTTTGTGGACTTGCATCATATGATGGTATGAGGAAGTATATTGCTTGAGATATCTTTTTAGTGACTAGCTACAGTGACTAACCCCGTGGCTCTACTGCACTCATGATAGAAAGGAAATATTTCTTATATTCATGCTCGGTTTTTTCCTGAGGTCGAACAAGTCACTTAAGCTTTTCATGTGGAAGGGGTTAGATGATGCTAACAATATTGACTGTCATCATTTTTTTATTAACCTATATCGTAATTATGACAGAAAAAATTGATCGTGCGTTGGCTGCTGGTATCGGTGGCGTTGCAATGCTTATCGTTGGAATCTATGATGTCAACAAAGCGTTTGTCACCTATATTGATTGGAATACGATTGCATTGTTATTTGCTATGATGATTATTGTCATCATAACAAGTCAAACAGGTGTGTTTGAATATGTTGCGATTATGATGGCAAAGGTTGTTGGCGGTAGACCAATTCCCTTGTTGATTGTTATTTCAACCCTAACAGCTATTGGTTCAGCTTTTTTGGCAAATGTAACAATGGTTTTGTTACTCGTACCAATTATATTAACTATTGTTAGAATGCTTAATATTCCTGCAATACCCTATTTGATTTCGATTATTATTGCATCTAATATTGGTGGGACTGCAACATTGATTGGAGATCCACCCAATATTATGATTGGTCAAGCAGTTGAGCACTTATCGTTTAATGCATTTCTTATCCACCTTAGTCCAATTGTTCTGATTATCTATGCTGTTGTATTGCTTTATTTAATCATCATTTATTGGCCAAAGTTACAAGTAGATCACATTGATCGAAAAAAGCTTGCTTCTGTAAAAGCAAGCAATTACTTAAAGCTGACCGCTGCATTGCCAAAGTCAATTATTGTCTTAGCTTTAACAATAGCGGGATTTATCTTAAACCCGATACTCCATATCGATTTAACAAGTATCTCACTGGCAGGTGCCCTGCTTCTCCTTTTGCTTACACATGATGAAAATAATCCTGAAGGTATTCTTAAACAGGTAGAATGGGGAACATTGTTTTTCTTTATTGGCTTATTCATGTTAATCGGAGGTTTGGAAGAAGTTGGGATTATTGATGAATTAGCTAGAGGAGTTGTTCTTTATACAGAGGGAGATTTACCTAAAACGTCTATGTTAATCCTTTGGATGACAGGGATTTTATCTGGATTTGTTGACAATATTCCATTCGTTGCAGCAATGATTCCTGTCATTTTAGAGTTTAAAGATTATGGGATGACGAATCTTGATCCATTGTGGTGGTCATTAGCATTAGGTGCATGCCTAGGAGGAAATGGGACATTATTAGGAGCAAGCTCTAATTTAGTAGTAGCAGGTTTAGCAGCAAAGGAAAAAGAACATATCAGATTTAGTGAATTTTTAAAGGTCGGCTTTCCGATTGTTCTTATCTCATTAATCATATCATCGATTTATGTTTATCTTCGTTATTTACTAAACTTTACAGGCTAACTGTTTTTTCTTACATAAAACAATGGTTAACGTCCAAACTAATTGTAAGTAACTGCGGTAAAAGGAGGCCATTAAATGGAAGTGTATATCACCATTGTGGCTCGAACCATTTTTCTTTACTTCTTAATTGTTTTGATTTTTCGACTAATGGGGAAAAGAGAAATAGGAGAATTGAGCATTTTTGATTTAGTCGTCTTTTTAATGATTGCTGAAATGGCTGTTACAGCAATAGAGGATCATAAAGACTCATTAATACATACAATAATCCCAATGTTTCTTCTAATGATAATTCAAATTTCTTTGGCGTTTTTGTCGTTGAAAAGTCAAAAACTCCGTCATTTGCTTGATGGGAAACCGACCATTATTATTAATCGTGGGAAGGTAGATGAGCACGCAATGAGATCACAACGTTACAATTTTGACGATTTAATGACTCATTTACGTGAAAAAGACATAAAGAGTATTGCTGATGTAGAATTTGCCTTATTGGAGTCTTCCGGAAAACTGTCAGTTATTGAGAAACAAAAGGACAAAAAAAATCAACCTGAACTTCCAATTCCAGTTATTATTGATGGACGTATCCAAGAGGAAAACCTAGAATCCATAAACAAAAATAATTTATGGCTGAGGCAACAGCTTCGAAAATTAGGATATGATAACATCAAACACATTTCCTTTTGCTCATTTGGAAAAGGGATCTTTTTTATTGATTTAAAGGATGAAAAAAAATAAATACAAACATACAAAGGTGAGGATCTTTAGGTCTTCATCTTTTTTGTTCTAGATAAGAGGACATAATAAAAACAGACAGTAAATTACTGTCTGTTTCAACTTAGATTTACAGAGGTTTGGCTTTATTTTTTTACAGGAATTAACCTTGATAATTGTCCGCCAATATAAGGTATCCGATTAATTTCATCCTTTTCAACCAAATTTAATAACAAGAGTAGGATACAGTAAAAGATCGAGGTTACACTTATCGCGGCAATTAGTCGAAAAGCAATGACTCCATCAACTAATACATTCTCATAAAAAAGATACCCTACAAAACCTGATGCAACCATTGTTAAACCGCTTTTAAAATAGTCTTTTATATATATATTGAATGGAGAAACTTTCATGACTGTAGCGAAATGTAACAAAGTGACTAACATAATCCCAATTACAATAGCCAAAGCAGCACCCATAATCCCAAGTGATGGCCTTGTAGCCAATACAAAAATTAATGCCGTTTTAACAGCTGCTCCTATTAAACTATTAACCATAGCAGCTTTTGCTAAATCAAGTGCTTGTAAAACTGCTTGAAGTGGACCTTGAAAATATTGAAAAATAAAAAATGGAGCCATTACTTTAACAAAAATGGCGGATTGACTACTACCATACATGACAAGCATTAACGGCTCTGCAAAGATATATAAGACAACACAAGCTAAGCCACCACTTACTATTGATAAACGAATTGACTGCTGAAGGCGATGCTCAACAAGTTTTAAATTGTTTTGTGCCATTGCTTCACTTATAGCAGGAACTAATGAAGTAGATAGGGAATATGTGATGAACGATGGAAGCATTAATAATGGAAGGGCATATCCTGTTAGCCCACCATATTGTTTAGTAGCAACAGTGGTTAACACGCCTGCAATAGCTAGACTATTAGCAACAACAATTGGCTCAAAAAACCATGAAATTGATCCTATTAGCCGACTCCCTGTAGTTGGAAGGGCAATGCTCATTAATTGATTAAACGTCTCTTTACCGTTTTTAACAGATTTAAAAAACTTTCTACGTATCTTTATTTTCTTTTTTACCTTGAACATCGCGGCTAGATAAATGAGGGAAACAAGCTCACCGATAACTGCTGAAATCATTGCGCCTGCTGCTGCATACTCAATCCCATATGGTAAAAAGGCACTTGTAAAAAGAGCAACTAAAGAGATTCGAACAACCTGTTCTAGTACTTGAGAAGCTGCAGCGGGACGCATGTTTTGCTTACCTTGAAAATAACCACGAATTACAGATGAGATCGCAACTATTGGAACAACAGGTGCAATAGCTAATAGCGGCCATTTAATACGATCATCGGTAAACACATCTTCAGCTAAAATAGGTGCTAAGAAACTCATTGCTGGAGTGAAAAGAATACTTAAAGTTCCTGTGACAGCTAAAGAAACAACAAGTATTTTTTTGATTTTCCGGTGGTCTCCTTGTGCTTCAGCTTCAGCAACAAGCTTTGAGATGGCTACAGGTAAACCAAGCTGTGTAATCGTAATAACCAATACGAGAGTAGGTACAGCCATCATATATAAGCCTACACCTTCTTCTCCAATAAAGCGTGCTACGACAATTCGATTAATAAAACCTAGTACTCGCGTAATAAATCCTGCTAAAATTAAAATAAGCGTTCCTTTTAGAAACGTTTGTTTTGACATTTCTCTCCCTGCCTTCTCAAATAACGTGGAATCATATACAATTACTATATGCGGACCTGTGGGCCAAGCATGACAAGTTCTAACATGAAAGAGTGAAATGCATTCTATGTACATAAACAACTAGAGAAACAAAGAAGATCTATTTAGTTTAATTAAGGAGTGGAGTTAATGAATAGGCAGCCTTTGGATGAATTCAAAGATCATGTAAAACCTGCAATCGTAAGCAAGCTTGAGGAATTTGTATTATTAGGCTATACAGATGTATCTGAGGAAAAACTATGGGGATTTTTAAAAAATAAAAAGTGGAAAAAAACAACAGAACTTTCAGTACATGAAGTTGTCCGTGATGTATTAGCACTAAAAATCGGTGATTTTATGAATTATGCAACAGTGGAATCTTATAAAACAGCAAACTGGTTTGATAGTGAAGAAGGAAAAGACGTCTTGAAAGACCTTATATAACGTTGATAAAATTGCATAAAAAAGCGTATAATTTTTAAGAAGAATGTTGCAAGTAAAGATTTTTAAAAAAAGCTAGTTTACCAACAATATTTGCAGTCATACATAAATTGTTTTTTAGATTTTAAGGAGGATACATAATGGTCAAGCGTGGACGCATTATTGCGTTTTTTCTACTTGTCCTCTTTGTGGGAAGTTTAATTGGCTTAAACACAAACAGGGTGACAAACAACATCATATTAGGCTTAGATTTACAAGGTGGCTTTGAAATACTTTATGAAGTAAAGCCTGCAAATGAGGGTGACAAAATAACAAGGGATGTACTAGTTAGTACAGTGAATGCCCTACAAAAACGTGCCAATGTTCTTGGTGTTAGTGAACCGAATATACAAATTGAAGGTGATGATCGGATTCGCGTTCAGCTTGCGGGTGTAGATGATCAAACGAAGGCACGAGAAATCCTTTCTACACAGGCTGAATTAACATTCCGTGATTATCAAGATAAAGAAATGTTAAATGGTGCTGATTTAGTTGAAGGTGGAGCAAGTCAGTCATTTGATGAACAAGGGAAGCCGAACGTTGCTATCAAGCTAAAGGACGCTTCAAAATTTAAAGAAGTAACTCAAGAGATTGTTGGTAATGCTCCTTATAATCAGTTGGTTATTTGGCTAGATTACGCAGAAGGTGATGCGTATCAGGAGGAGGCTACAAAAGCTGAACCAAAATTCATTTCTGCTCCAAATGTGGACCAAGTGTTCAATCAAACAGATGTGACGATTACAGGGGATTTTACGATACAAGAAGCAAAGGATTTAGCTAATTTATTAAATGCTGGTTCCCTTCCTGTTAAGTTAGATGAGATGTATTCAACCTCTGTTGGAGCACAGTTTGGTGAACAGGCTTTAGATCAAACAGTTCTTGCGGGTATAATTGGTATATCGATTATTTTCTTATTTATGATTGCTTTTTATCGCTTACCTGGGTTAATCGCAGTTATTACGTTATCTACGTATATTTTCGTGATCCTCCAAGTGTTCGACTGGATGAATGGTGTATTGACATTACCTGGAATTGCTGCTCTTATTCTTGGGGTAGGGATGGCAGTTGATGCCAATATCATTACATATGAACGTATAAAAGAGGAACTAAAGCTAGGTCGTACTGTTCGCTCAGCTTTTAAAGCAGGGTCGAGACGCTCCTTTGCTACAATTTTTGATGCAAACATTACGACGATACTCGCTGGTGGTGTCCTATTTTTCTTTGGGACTAGCTCTGTAAAAGGCTTTGCCACAATGTTAATTCTAAGTATAGTTGTTAGTTTTATAACAGCTGTTTTCTTATCGAGAATCTTACTTGCTCTTTTGGTTGAAAGTCGTTGGCTTGATAAGAAAAAAGGATACTTTGGTGTGAAGAAAAAGGATATCTTAAGTATTGAAGAAACTGATGATGATACAACTGCTCCAACTAAGTTTGATCAAGTAGATTTCTTAAAGTATCGTAAGTTATTCTTTATGCTTTCAACAGTGGCTGTTATTGCAGGAATTATCATCTTATTGGTATTCAAGCTAAACTTAGGGATTGATTTTGCAAGTGGTACACGAGTTGAAGTTCTTGCCGGTAAGACGATAACAACAGAAGAAATAACTGAAGAAATGAGCAAGCTTGATCTAGAAGTAGATGATGTTGTGTTATCAGGTGATGAAAATGAGATTGGAGTTGCCCGTTTTACAGGGACTTTAGATCAACAGAAGATCGCGGAATTAAAGAATCACTTCAAAGAGAAGTATGGTACTGAACCGAATGTTAGTACTGTTTCACCTACAGTAGGGAAAGAACTTGCTCAAAATGCGATGTATGGTGTTTTAATCGCAGCTATTGGTATCATTATATATGTCGCGATTCGCTTTGAATTTTATATGGGACTTGCCTCAGTAGTCGCGTTATTACATGATGCGTTTTTCATTATCGCATTCTTTAGCATTACGCGTTTAGAGGTAGATATAACGTTCATAGCTGCTGTCTTAACAATAGTCGGATATTCGATAAATGATACGATTGTAACATTTGATCGTATACGAGAATTACAAAAAAAGAGAAAGGTTAAAACAGTGGAGGATTTACAGTTTATAGTAAATCGAAGCCTTCAACAAACCTTTACTCGTTCAATTAATACGGTGCTTACTGTTGTTATTGCAGTAGTTGCTCTGCTTATATTCGGTAGTTCATCCATTACAAACTTCTCAATAGCTCTATTAGTTGGATTAGTTTGCGGAACGTATTCATCGCTGTTCATCGCAGCACAGCTTTGGTTAATTTGGAAAGGAAAGCAGCTTAATAAGAAGAAGGAATTGCCTTCTAATGTAAGTGATGAACCACAAGTTTAAATAATTGTTATTAGGGTCAGCCCTCTCAATGAGCATAATATTATGAATGTGATGAAATAGGTCACAAAATAATACATTGAGGTGAGCTGACCCTTATTTACTAACAACAAGAGAAAGGAGACTTAATATGAAACGTCAATGGAGCATTATTTTAGCAATCATTTTTGCGATTATTATTGCTGTTTTTGCGGTAATAAACGTTGATTCTGTCGAGGTAGACTATTTGTTTGGAACCGCTGAATGGCCACTGGTACTTATCATCCTAGGTTCTGTTCTGATGGGTGGGTTTATCATCGCTGCTACAGGAGTTGTACGTATATTAACGCTTCAACGGAGACTAAAAGTAGCTGAAAAAGAAAATGCAAAGTTAAAAAATGAACTCGATGCTAACAAGCAACAACAAGAACAATTTCCTCAAACACAAGTAGAGCATAGCGATCAATAAGTCCAATCTCCTTAGAAAAGATGTTATATCCATAATCATCAAATTGAAACCCCTTGATCTCTCTAGTATAATGGGATGGTTGAGGGGTGAATTTATGTTAAAGGCAAAAACAAGATGGATGGTTCAGCCATCTGAAGATACATTAATGAAAACATTTATAGATAACTTATCGATTACACCACTAGTTGCATCATTACTTGTTAATCGTGGGATAAATACAATTGAAAAAGCACGTGAATTTTTACAAACAGAGCAACAGACTTTTCATGATCCTTTCCTTTTAAAAGATATGGACAAAGCTGTCCACCGAATAAAAACAGCAATTGAAAACAGAGAACATATATTAGTATACGGTGATTATGATGCGGATGGCGTAAGTAGTACAACTGTTTTGTTAACTTCTTTACGCAAGTTGGGAGCACAAGCTGACTTTTATATCCCGAATCGTTTTACAGAAGGATATGGCCCTAATGAAACGGCTTTTAGACAGGTACATGAGAAGGGATTTTCACTGATAATCACGGTTGACACGGGAATTGCAGCTGTTCATGAGGCTGAAGTTGCAAAAGAGCTTGGTATTGACCTCATCATCACTGACCACCATGAACCAGGGCCGGTTTTGCCTGATGCGTTAGCGATAATCCATCCAAAGCAACCTGAATGTCCTTATCCATTTAAGGAATTGGCAGGTGTTGGAGTTGCATTTAAATTAAGCCACGCACTTTTGGGTGAACTCCCAGCAGATTTATTAGAGGTCGCAGCAATCGGCACCATCGCTGATCTAGTGACTCTACATGGGGAAAATAGATTAATTGCAAAAATCGGAATTGAACAATTAAAATCAACAAGTCGTACGGGGCTAAAAGCATTGTTAAAGGTAGCTAAGGTTACAAACTCTGACATTAACGAAGATACAATTGGTTTTGCGTTAGCACCTAGAATTAATGCAGTTGGCCGGTTACAATCTGCAGATCCAGCTGTAGACTTACTTTTAACAGAAGATGCAGAAGAAGCAATTGAAATTGCACAGGAAATAGATTTATTAAATAAAGAGCGACAAAAGCTAGTAAGCACTATGACAGAGGAAGCGATTGAACAAGTAGAATCAAGTTTTCCGGTCACGGATAATCCTGTGCTTGTCATAGCGAAGGAAGGCTGGAATCCTGGGGTTGTAGGAATAGTTGCATCACGACTTGTTGAACGCTATTATCGACCAACGATTGTTCTAAGCGTTGATAAAGAAAAAGGCATTGCGAAAGGTTCAGCAAGAAGTATTATTGGGTTCGATTTATTCGAAAATCTTTCAACCTGTCGAGATATTTTACCGCATTTTGGTGGTCATCCAATGGCCGCAGGTATGACACTAGAACTTGAAGATGTCGATTTATTAAGGAAAAGATTAGTTGAAAAAGCAAAAACTATTTTAACAGATGAAGACTTTACACCAATTACAAAGGTTGATGTATCCTGTAAATTAGAAGATATCTCAGTAAATTCAATTGAAGAGATGCAGCTTCTTGCACCGTTTGGTATGCACAATCCAAAGCCAATTATTCAGGTTGAGGATGTCACGTTAGCAAACATACGAAAAATTGGTGCAGAACAAAATCATCTAAAGCTTGTTTTTGAACAAGAAGAACATCAACTTGATAGTGTTGGATTTGGATTTGGTTATATTCATGATGATCTTTCACCTACTGTTACATTATCTGCAATTGGGGAACTATCTATTAATGAGTGGAATAATTTTCGAAAACCGCAATTAATGCTACAGGATGTAAAAGTAGATCAATGGCAACTGTTTGACCATCGTGGCACACGTAATGTTGACAAGCTTTTAAAAAATGTTAATTTAGTAAAAAATAGTACTATTATTACATTTCAGTCAGCTATATATGAGGATTTGAAACAAAAAGGCTTTGAATCGAATACAATCTATGTTAATACTGTATCTGTCGCTCAAAACCTAAATAGCAAAAATAAAAACCTTGTATTAATGGATATACCGTCATCACTAGACTTGCTGGATTCCCTTTTTGTTCAAGGAAAGCCAGATCGAATCTATACTGTTTTTTTACAAGAAGCCGATCACTTCTTTGCAACAATACCAACTAGAGATCACTTTAAATGGTATTACAGCTTTTTATTAAAAAAAGGTTCCTTTAAATTAAAGGAACAAGGTGAACAACTTGCCAAACACAAAGGTTGGTCAAAAGAAACAATAGAGTTCATGTCAAAGGTGTTTTTTGAGCTAGAATTTGTTACAATAGAAAATGGTGTTATTTCGACAAATTCTACGTCTCGAAAAAGAGATTTAGCTGAATCGAAAACATATGCACAAAAGCAAATGCAAATTGAATTGGAAAAAACGTTATTATATACATCTTACATGCAGTTAAAACAGTGGTTTGAAGAAAGATTTCAATCAACAGCTGATACGTTTGTAAATGTATAAGGAGGACAAAGGAAAAATGGATTTAAAGCAATTCATAACAGTCGTACCTGATTATCCAAAACCAGGTATCCAATTTAAGGATATTACAACATTGATGGATAACGGGGATGCGTATAGATATGCGACAGATAAAATCGTGGAATATGCTCGTGAAAGACAAATTGAGCTTATCGTTGGACCTGAAGCTCGCGGTTTTATAATAGGTTGCCCAGTTGCATACTCTCTTGGTGTAGGTTTTGCTCCTGTACGTAAGGAAGGGAAATTACCTCGTGAGGTTGTGCGTGTAGAATATGGTCTTGAATATGGTAAAGATGTATTAACGATTCACAAAGATGCTATTAAACCAGGTCAACGTGTTTTAATTACAGATGACTTACTTGCTACAGGAGGAACAATTGAAGCAACGATCAAGCTTGTTGAAGAGCTAGGTGGAGTTGTTGCAGGAATTGCTTTCTTAATTGAGTTATCATATTTAGATGGACGTAAATTACTTGATGGATACGATGTTTTAACATTAATGCAGTTCTAAAAGAAGGGTTTATTACCTGTTTTTTTAGTATTAAAAGAAGCACTCAGATGGGTGCTTTTTTTACAAATTTTTTTAGTGAGAATAAAGAATTGTTAGTCCTCATGCTTTACATCTAATTGATTGAATATTTATTAAATACTTAATTCACTTTTGTACTATACCCAACATGAATCTTTCGCTTCAAGTATTCCAGTGCTTATAACATGATATTATTATTACTTTTATATTCTTATTTAGAAATATCAATTAATAGGTTGAAAAGAAACCAGTAATTGGACGGCAAAAAAGTGTGAATCTTCTTTACATCTCTACTTTTTTTATTGATAATAGTTACAATATAGAAAAACTTCCAATTACGAGAAGAACATATTTATTAGTTGTTTTTTATTAGCACTTATAACTAGAATTTTATTATAAAAATATCTGCCCACTATAAACATATAAGAAATGATTTTATCAGAGGGCTTATCAAAGTTTTCATTATAAAAAGGTGATTCCATGGCAAATGAACAAGTACTATCTTCCGAGCAAGTAATTGAAAAGGCACAGCGTTATTTGTCAGCTGACGATACCGCTTTTATTCAACGTGCCTACGACTTTGCTGAAGAAGCACATCGTGAACAATTCCGAAAATCAGGTGAACCATATATCATCCATCCAATCCAAGTTGCAGGAATATTGGTAGATTTGGAGATGGATCCTTCTACAATAGCAGGTGGATTTTTACATGATGTTGTGGAGGATACGGATGTTACTCTTGACGACATTCGTACAGCGTTTAGCGACGAAGTAGCGATGTTAGTTGATGGGGTAACTAAGCTAGGGAAAATTAAATATAAATCTCAAGAAGAGCAGCAAGCTGAAAATCATCGTAAAATGTTCGTTGCAATGGCTCAAGATATTCGTGTGATTTTAATAAAGCTTGCTGACCGCCTTCATAACATGAGAACCTTAAAGCATTTACCACAGGAAAAGCAAAGACGAATTTCAAATGAAACATTAGAAATTTTTGCACCTCTTGCACATCGTTTGGGGATATCAAAAATTAAGTGGGAACTTGAGGATACGTCACTACGCTATTTAAATCCACAACAATATTATCGAATTGTTAATCTTATGAAGAAAAAGCGTCAAGAACGTTTGGAATACTTAGATCAAGTGATTGATGAGGTTCGCGATCGGGTTGATGAGGTTAATATTGAAGCAGAATTCTCTGGTAGACCAAAACATATTTACAGCATCTACCGCAAAATGGTTCTTCAGAATAAGCAATTTAACGAAATTTATGACCTTTTAGCTGTCAGAATAGTCGTAAATAGTATCAAAGATTGTTATGCCGTATTAGGGATCATTCATACATGCTGGAAGCCAATGCCTGGCCGTTTTAAAGATTATATTGCCATGCCTAAGCCAAATATGTATCAATCCCTCCATACGACTGTAATTGGTCCAAAGGGTGATCCGCTAGAGGTTCAAATCCGTACAATTGAAATGCATCAGATCGCTGAATACGGGATTGCGGCTCATTGGGCATATAAAGAGGGAAAAGAAGTTGATGAAAAAACTACATTAGAAAAGAAACTTTCCTGGTTTAGAGAGATTTTAGAATTCCAAAATGATGTAACAAATGCTGAGGAATTCATGGAATCGCTAAAAATCGATCTGTTTTCTGACATGGTCTTTATTTTTACGCCTAAAGGGGATGTTATTGAATTACCTTCAGGTTCCGTTCCAATTGATTTTGCCTATCGAATTCATTCAGAAATTGGTAACAAGACAATCGGAGCAAAAATAAACGGGAAAATGGTAACGTTAGATTATAAGCTTAAAACGGGCGACATAATTGAAATCTTAACTTCGAAGCATTCTTATGGACCAAGTCAGGATTGGTTGAAGCTAGCTCAAACCTCTCAGGCAAAAAATAAGATCCGCCAATTCTTTAAAAAGCAACGTCGAGAAGAAAACGTTGAAAAAGGTAGAGAAATGGTTGAAAAGGAAATTAAAAACCTAGACTTCGAAGTGAAAGAAGTCATGACCACCGATAATTTACAACGGGTAGCTGAAAAATTCAATTTCTCAAATGAAGAGGATATGTATGCTGCTGTTGGCTATAACGGTGTTACAGCTTTACAAGTTGCCAATCGTTTAACGGAAAAGTGGCGAAAAATACGTGATCAAGAGGAACAGGAAAAGAATATCCAAGAGGTTATTAATGATGCGAAACAAGTCCCTGCTTCCTCGACAAGAAAGCGTGATGCTGGTGTACAGGTAAAGGGTATTGATAATTTGCTCATTCGCTTATCAAAATGCTGTAATCCTGTACCAGGTGATGACATTGTAGGCTTCATCACAAAAGGTCGTGGAGTTTCTGTTCACCGTGCTGATTGTACAAATGTTCATACGGATGATGCAAAAGAGCGTCTTATCGATGTTGAATGGGAAAACCAACCTTCAACAACTCGCAAAGAATACAATGTTGAAATTGAAATACTTGGCTATGATCGTCGCGGTTTATTGAATGAAGTTCTCCAGGCAGTTAATGAAACAAAAACAAATATCTCTTCTGTGTCTGGAAAATCTGATCGAAACAAAGTCGCGACAATTAATATGGCGATTTCAATCTCGAATATTAATCATCTACAAAAAGTAGTTGAACGTATTAAGCAAATTTCGGATATTTATTCTGTTCGAAGAATGATGAATTAAGGTAGGGTATTATTGTGAAAGTTGTTATACAACGTGCAAAAGAAGCAAAAGTTACTGTAGATAATAAAGTAGTTGGTCAAATAGATGAGGGTGTAATGGTGCTAGTTGGAATTACACATGATGATTCTGAAGCAGACGCTGAATACCTCGCAGAAAAAATAGTAAACTTAAGAATTTTTGAAGATGAAGCTGGTAAAATGAATCATTCATTATTAGATGTAAATGGACAAGTCTTATCTGTTTCACAATTCACCTTATATGGTGATTGCCGAAAAGGAAGACGACCTAATTATATGAATGCGGCTAAACCAGATTATGCAAATGAAATTTATGAGATCTTTAATACGAAATTACGAGAAAAAGGCCTCCATGTAGAGACAGGAATATTCGGAGCGATGATGGATGTTCAATTTACAAATGTAGGACCTGTGACATTGATTGTTGAGAGCAAATAAGAAAAGCTCAGGGCGCCTTGAACAGACTAAGGCCGGCATAGTCGCTCAGGAATAGAAGACGTTCTTTGTCTTCAATTCCTGAGTGGCTGTAGACCTAAGTGGGTTTAGGCGCTGGAGCTAGACACCAAAACTGAGTAAGTAAAGTTATAAATTTTGATACTAAAAAAAGGTAAGCCAATCGGCTTACCTTTTTTTAAGTTATTTAAAATACTGTGCCAGTCCATTATAAATACCTTGTGATACACGTTCCTGATAGCTTGATGTATTAACAGTTAATTCTTCTGTTCGATTACTTAAGAAACCTAGCTCTAAAAGTGTTGAAGGTACATTGTTTTCACGAAGTACATGGAAGTTTCCATATTTGATACCACGGTTTCTTAGATTAGATTGTTTGACTAATTGCGAATTCAATTTCGAAGCTAGTTGTGCATCCTTTAATGAGCTGTAATAGTAAGCTGTTGTTCCATTAGCACTTCTATCAGTTGTGCTATCATAATGAAGACTAATAAACGCTTTGGCATTACGATAATGTGACGTGCGAACTCTTGAGTTCAGGCTTATATATGTATCATTAGAACGAGTTAAAAAAACATTTGCGCCTGCTGATTTTAGTTTGTCATAAACTAATTTAGCTGTTGTTAATGTTAAGTTTTTTTCTAGTGTACCCCTTGTCCCAACAGCACCGCTATCCTGTCCGCCATGACCTGGGTCGATAACAATTGTTTTATTTTTAACGTATTGCTCAGAACCAGGCTTTGTCACAGGAGAACTAACACCGCTTGTCTCAACAACCCAACCTGCAATATAGCCAATTGTACTTCCAAGATTAATTTTGTACCAATCACCAACCGTTTCGATGATCTCGTACGATTCTCCTAAACTTGCTCGTTTGACAATTGATTTGCTAGTTGAGGCACCTGATCGAATGTTTGTACCATTATAAATGATTTTTACATGCTTCTTATTAGTTGTACTAGGGGAAGAGCTTGTTTTATCGATAGTTTTTGAAATATACCATCCAGCAATCCAGCCTGTTTTATTTGAGCTAAAGATTATTTTGTACCAATCATTTTTTTCTTCAGTAATCGAAACCTTCATTCCTTTAGTAACAGTCCCAACAACCTTACCATTTAAAGAACCATTATTCCTTACATTTAAGGATGTAGCAGTAACAGTTCCACTTGCTTTGACCGTTGTGCTTGGGCTTGTGGTTGAAGGTGTTTCTGTTAATGAACCTGAACTGCTAAGTTTTAAATAATCGCTATGTACCCAGCCTTTAATGGCGTTTGTTTCGATTTGTGCCCAGCCACCTTGCTCTTGAATAATAGTAACACTAGCATTCTTTTTTAGGCTCCCGACACGAGTACCCTTAGTAGAGGGCGTTTTTCTGACATTAAGGGAGGTAGCGGTGATACTTGCTGTTTTTTTGACTTTGGACGGTGTTGCTTTGTTCGAGTTTCCATTCGTTTTTACATAGCTAGCAGCTACCCATCCTTGCTTACCTGAGTAAGAAATCTTGATCCATTCTCCACTTTTGTCTAAGTAAGTAGCTGTTTTTCCTTTTTCAAACACACCAATAACTCCAAATGATGTTCCTGGTCCTGAACGAAATCTTAATCCAGTAGCTTTGGATTCAACTGTTCCATTTCCACTTGAAACTGATGAAGATGAAGACGTGCTATTAGCTTTCTTTGTCACAAGCCATGCAGCAACCCAGCCAGTTGAATTGCTTGAAAGTTTAATTTTAATCCAATCATTTTTCTTTTCTACAACATCAAAAGTTTGGCCCTTTTTTACTTTGGCAAGAACAGAAGAAGTAAGAGCTGCCCCACTTCTAACATTTAGCAGATCAACATTAATTGTCACTTGTTCACTAGTTGCAGTCGATTTAATCGGACTTACAAATGAAGCAATAAAAAGTAGCGTAAAACATATGTACATGGTCATGCCTTTGCGAATCAACGAAAAATCCTCCTTTTCTAGGTGCTAAACTAAACATTTCTCTACTTATATCGACATTCCTTTTAAAAGTTGAAATAAATTCTTCCAAAATAGGTAAAGATATTTGTATGAGACTGAATCTGAAGGGACGTAATGCAGATGAGAAATAGTGAAAAGGGAGAATTAACACACACGCGACATGATGTTTTTGGCATGGATTTTCATGATTTTATGGTAAAAGAACAAAATGATACATCATTGGAATTGGCATCCGAATTTGGAATTTCACTAAGAGAAGTAAAGAATTTAAAAAAACATTTAAATCGTTCTTGACATTGTACGTCAAACATTCGTATGATAAGATAAAATTCGAGTAATTCGATTTGGAAAAATACCTTACATAGGCTTTGAACCGGTAAGGGAGAAAAGTAAATAAGAGTACACATGAATAGAGAGGAAATGCCTTTGGCTGAAAGCATTTCTACATGATGACTTATTGAAAAACACTCCTTAGGTTTCTCTCTGAAAAACAGTTTGTTTAGTAGGAGCAGAACGTTACAGGCGTTAACTGATTGAGTGGAAATAGTACTATTATTATTTCAACTAGGGTGGAACCACGGGTATAACTCTCGTCCCTACATTTTGTAGAGACGGGAGTTTTTTATGTTTTTGTAGGAATCGTCTTATGCTTATCGGGGCTGAACAAGGCGCTTCCGAAATGGAAAAAAAGTCTAGTTTTTTTATTTAGTTTTTGTGTCTAGCTAGAGCGCCTAGCCCCTCGAGGTCATAAGCCCCTTATGAATTGAAGGTAAAGTACACCTTCTATTCCTAAGTGTCTTATGCTTGTCGGGGCTGAACAAGGCGCTTCCGCTTTTAGATAGGAGGAGAAAGTGATGTCATTCCAGATTCCTAGAGGAACTCAGGATATTTTACCTGGAGAAGTAGAAAAGTGGCAGTTTGTAGAAAATACTGCACGAGAATTATGTAACAGATATCAATATAAGGAAATACGTACGCCGATCTTTGAACATACAGAATTATTTGCACGAGGTGTTGGTGAAAGTACTGATATTGTTCAAAAGGAAATGTACACATTTCAAGATCGTAAGGGAAGAAGCATGACGCTAAGACCTGAAGGAACCGCTTCGACTGTACGTTCTTTTGTGGAAAAAAAGCTTTATGCAAACCCATCTCAACCAACTAAGCTTTATTACATTGGACCAATGTTTAGATACGAACGTCCGCAAACTGGCCGTTTTCGTCAATTTGTCCAATTTGGTATAGAAGCACTTGGAAGTAATGATCCTGCTATCGATGCTGAGGTTATTTCACTTGCGATGTCTCTCTATCAAACACTTGGTTTAAAGAGTTTAAAGCTTGTGATAAACAGCCTAGGTGATGCAGATAGTCGCACAGCACATCGCACGGCATTAATCTCACACTTTGAGCCGAGAATTGGAGAGTTTTGTTCAGATTGTCAAAAACGTTTAGAACAAAACCCCTTGCGAATTTTAGATTGTAAGAAGGATCGCGATCATGAATTAATGAAAACCGCCCCTTCGATTCTTGAATTTTTAAATGATGAGTCAAAAAGCTACTTTAATAAAGTTCAGCAATATTTGTCTGCAAATGGGATCCCTTATGAAGTAGATCCTGGGCTTGTAAGGGGCTTAGATTACTATAATCATACTGCCTTTGAAATCATGAGTAATGCTGAAGGCTTTGGAGCCATTACAACCTTATGTGGAGGTGGCCGCTATAATGGACTTGCTCAAGAAATTGGTGGACCTGAGACTCCAGGGATTGGTTTTGCCTTAAGTATTGAACGCCTTTTAGCAGCTCTTGATGCCGAAAATGTAACTTTACCGATTTCTAGTGACATAGATTGTTATATCGTTACAATGGGGGATCAAGCAAAGGACCGTGCTGTTTCATTGCTTTATGAGATGAGAAACGCGGGCTTAAGAGTAGAAAAAGACTATGAAGATAAAAAAATGAAAGCTCAATTCAAATCTGCAGATCGTCATCAGGCTAAATTTGTAGCTGTATTGGGTGATGATGAACTTGAAAAAAATGTGATAGCTGTTAAGAATATGGAGACAGGTGTCCAAGAAGATATTGCTATTGATCAACTTATTACTTATTTAAAACAAACATCTATTTGATTAACAAAGGAGAGGGTACCATGTTTGGCCGTACATATTATTGTGGAGAAGTACCAGAGTCAGCTATTGGAGAAAAAATCGTATTAAAAGGGTGGGTGCAAAAACGACGTGATTTAGGAGGAGTTATTTTTATTGATCTTCGCGATCGCACAGGTGTTGTTCAAATCGTTTTTAACCCAGAAATTTCTGAGGAAGCATTAGCAATTGCTGAGCGAGTTCGAAGTGAATATGTGTTAGATATAACTGGGAAAGTTGTTGAACGTGATGCAGAAACAGTAAACCCAAATGTCCCAACTGGGAAAATAGAGGTTATTGTTGAGAATGTAACGATTATAAACGCAGCTAAAAATCCGCCATTCTTAATTGAGGATAAATCAGATGAAGTATCCGAGGATGTTCGTCTAAAATATCGTTATTTAGATTTAAGAAGACCAGCACTATTTAATACGATTCAAATGCGTCACAATGTAACAAAATCAATGCGTAATTTCCTAGATGAAAGTGGCTTTTTAGATATTGAAACGCCAATCTTAACAAAGAGCACACCTGAAGGAGCTCGTGATTACTTAGTACCTAGTCGTGTACATGAAGGTGAATTTTATGCATTACCACAATCACCACAAATCTTTAAACAGCTATTAATGGTGTCAGGGTTTGATAAATATTATCAAATAGCTCGCTGTTTCCGTGACGAAGATTTACGTGCTGACCGTCAGCCTGAATTTACACAAATTGATATTGAAGCTTCATTTATGAGTCAGGATGATATTATGTCTATGACAGAAAAAATGATGGCAAGAATTATGAAAGAAACAAAGGGTGTTGAGATTGACCTACCAATGCAAAGAATGCCATATGACGAGGCAATGGGGCGCTTTGGATCTGATAAGCCAGACACACGCTTTGGTTTAGAGCTTGTTGATGTAGGTGAAATTGTTAAAGACAGTGGCCTGAAAGTATTTAGCAGTGTAGTAGCAAATGGTGGTCAAGTAAAATCAATCAATGTTAAAGGTGCTGCTGATAAATATTCTAGAAAAGATATGGATGCACTAGCTGAATTCGTTGCACCATACGGAGCAAAAGGGTTAGCTTGGCTAAAAGTTGAAGAAGATGGTTTAAAAGGTCCGATTATTAAATTCTTCACTGAAGAAGAGCAAAAAGGATTAGTTAGAACAATGGAAGCAACAGTCGGTGATTTGCTAGTATTTGTAGCTGATAAAAAATCAGTTGTTGCGGATTCCCTAGGTGCGCTTCGATTAAAGCTTGGTAAAGACCTACAGTTAATTGATGAAAGTAAATATAATTTTCTTTGGGTTGTTGATTGGCCATTACTTGAGTATGACGAAGCAACAAAACGTTATTATGCAGCACATCATCCATTTACAATGCCAGCTCGTGAAGATTTAAGTTTATTTGATACAGATCCGGGTAATATGAAAGCACAGGCATATGATATTGTATTAAATGGATACGAGCTAGGTGGCGGATCAATTCGTATTTTTGAAAAAGACGTTCAAGAAAAAATGTTCAAGTTATTAGGCTTCTCTGCTGAAGAGGCCAAAGAACAATTTGGTTTCTTATTAGACGCTTTTGAATATGGCACACCACCACATGGTGGTATCGCTCTTGGTTTAGACCGATTAGTAATGCTATTAGCTGGTCGTACAAATTTAAGAGATACAATAGCTTTCCCTAAAACAGCGAGTGCGAGTGATTTATTAACAAATGCTCCAAGTACTGTAAGTGAAGCGCAGTTAGAAGAATTGAATTTAGAATTACGTGACTAAATCATTATTTGCATCTAGTCAAGATCTTGAAATGATATTTTCAATATGATATTATTTTAAAAAATAACAATTAAAGTCCTGATGTGTTCGTTGTACACCTAGTTTTGACCTAACATTTTTTCTACGGGAGCTTGTGTTTCTTGACAGAGTAAATGCCTCTCTAACTCGTTAAAGAGGACTTACAACCTCTAAGAATAAAGCACCCACCTGCTAAGGGCGGGATCAAAACGAGGGAAACGGCGACGGCACGATTGGGACTACTACATATGATTGACTAAGGGTCTGACCCCTCAATGTGAACTTATAGATAGTACATTACCTAGGTTTGTACTAATTATTAAGGATTGAGAGGACAGACCCTTTTTGTTTGTTAATACAAAGGGGCACTGAAACCCTGAAAATAAATAAAATGATAATACATTCAGCTTGGGGAGTTTTGAAACGAGGTTTCTTGAAATTCCTTATTTGTAGATCTTATTTGTAGATCTATAAAATCTCTTGCTTTTCCTACAATGTATGTTATATTCGTTTTCAGGTAAAAATACTGTCAATATGAAATGACAGTGAAATTAATTGGATAATAATTGGAGTGAGTTAGTTGTTACATCAATTTTCACGTAATGAATTAGCGATTGGTAAAGAAGGTTTAGATATACTAAAGAATAGTACTGTTGCTGTGCTAGGTATTGGCGGTGTCGGTTCTTTTTCAGCGGAAGCACTTGCTAGATCTGGAGTAGGGCGATTGGTTTTAGTTGATAAAGATGATGTAGATATTACAAATGTAAATCGTCAAATTCACGCACTAATCTCAACAGTTGGTCAACCGAAAGTTGACTTAATGGAAGCGCGAATAAAGGATATAAACCCTGACTGCGAAGTTATTTCTCTCAAGATGTTTTATACGGAAGAAACCTACGAGCAATTTTTTGATCAAAAGCTTGATTATGTAATAGATGCATCTGATACCATTTCTTATAAAATTCATTTAATGAAGGAATGTTTAAAACGAAAGATTCCGATCATTTCCAGTATGGGTGCGGCAAATAAAATGGATCCTACTAGATTTCAAGTTGCCGACATTTCGAAAACACATACAGACCCAATGGCGAAGGTTATTCGTATTCGTTTACGTAAAGAAGGAATTCATAAAGGAATTAAGGTTGTTTTCTCTGATGAAAGTCCGATTGTCATTCGTGAAGATGTACGTAAAGAGGTTGGTAATGATGCTGCACAAATCCGTAAAGCAAAAATGCCTCCAGCATCCAATGCATTTGTACCTTCTGTAGCGGGGTTAATTATGGGAGGATATGTTGTAACTGATTTAGTTAAGGATATCAAGATTGTTCGAGTTAAAGATGAAAAATAACAGAAAAGAGGCTATTCTAGCCTCTTTTTGTTAGCTTAGGCGTTCTCACTTTCTTTGTTGCCTCAATAGCTTGTCATACACTTGGCTTAAGGTTAATTCGAATTTTCCAGTTTTTTTCGGTTCATAATACACTTTGTTTTTTAAACGATCTGGCAGGTATTGTTGTTTTACCCAGCCATTTTCATAATCATGTGGATATAAATAATCAATTCCTCTGCCTAACGCTTTTGCACCCTGATAATGTGCATCCTTTAGATGAATGGGAACGTCACCTATTTTTCCAGCTCTGATGTCCGAGATCGCGTTATCTAATGCTTGATAAGCACTATTTGATTTGGGTGAAAGACATAATTCAATGACTGCATTTGCAAGCGGAATTCTTGCTTCAGGGAATCCTAATCGTTCAGTTGCTTCAATTGCTGCTAATGTTCGCACTCCTGCTTGTGGATTTGCAAGACCTATATCCTCATACGCAATGACTAATAGTCTTCTGTTGATACTTACTAAATCACCAGCTTCAATTAGTCTACCTAAATAATGTAAAGCGGCATTTACATCAGAACCTCTAATAGATTTCTGAAATGCAGAAATCACATCATAGTGGGCGTCACCGTCTTTATCATGAACAAAGCTTTTCTTTTGCAGACATTCCTCAGCTATTTCAATAGTAATTTCAATTAAACCATCTCTATTAGCCTCAGTAGATAAAACAGCTAATTCAAGTGCGTTTAGTGCTGACCGTACATCACCTCCACAGCTGCCAGCTAAATGATGTAAAGCATCTTCACTTATTTCGATCTCCTGTATTCCTAATCCATCTTCTTTATCATGAATTGCCCGAAGTAAAGCCTGTTTTATATCCTCCTCATCTAGTGAATGTAGTTCGAAAATCTGACATCTGCTTCGTATCGCTGGATTAATTGAATGATAAGGGTTACTTGTAGTCGCCCCGATTAGAATAATCATTCCATTCTCAAGATAAGGTAGTAAAAAGTCTTGCTTTGCTTTATCAAGACGATGTACTTCGTCTAAAATTAAAATTACTTTTCCTGACATCTTTGCTTCTGCAACAACAATTTCCATATCTTTTTTATTGTTAACAACAGCATTAAGCTTGCGAAAGGCTGTACCAGTGCTACCTGCAATCGCCGTAGCAATCGATGTTTTTCCAATACCAGGGGGTCCGTATAATATCATTGAGGACAAATGCTTTGCTTTAACCATGCGCTGAATAATTTTTCCTTCTGCTACTAAATGGGTTTGACCGATAATATCTTCTAATTTTTTTGGTCGCATTCTATATGCAAGTGGTTGCTTCAATTTAAACACTCCAAACGTTTAGTGAAAATGTCATGATTAGTGATTAGATGGGTATGTGTTGTGACCTTACTGGTGAATAATGAAAATCACTATGTCCAAGCAGCAAAGTCGGTTTTAGTGCCTAATAAGTTAATAATATGCTATAATGGCTAATGTTCAAAGTAAGAAACTTAGAAAATAAATGCTCTAGTCTAAAGGATGTGCATGCTTGTCTTACACCTTAGAAGTTTCTTCAAAGCATATCGGGGGATCATAGCATGAAGAATAACAACAATATCTTTGTATCCATTGTAAAATGGGTGATATATTTTATAGGCTTGCTAATTATGTCATTAGGAATAGTGTTAACAATTAAAGCAGATTTAGGAGTTTCCTCTTGGGATGTTCTCCACATTGGGCTGTATCGTCAACTGGGCTTAACGATTGGAACTTGGACGATATTAACTGGTGCAATCGTTCTTTGTGTAGCAACACTTTTAACAAAAAGGCTACCACAACTTGGTGCATTTATTAACATGCTAAGTATTGGAGTTTTTATTGATTTATATTTAATGATGCCGTTTTTAAAGACACCTGAATCATTTATCGGACAATTGATTATGCTTATGGTAGGCATTATTGTATTAGGGTACGGGATGGGATTATATATATCAGCTAAATGTGGTGCTGGACCTAGGGACAGTTTAATGATATCTCTAGTAGAAAAAACAGGGAAATCGATAACTTTTATTAGAGGCGCTATTGAAATTATTGTATTAGGTATTGGCTGGTTTTTAGGTGGACCGGTATATATTGGAACAATCATTACAACGGTAACGATTGGATATGTAGCAGGGATGATGATACCGTTTTGTCATATATCAACGGATCGACTGTTAATCAAACTATCTAGTAACAAGGGAACTATTCAAGAAAATAGGTTGCTAGATCGTAAAATATAGGGGTGTTAGTATGAAAATATCGACAAAAGGACGTTATGGTTTAACAATTATGATTGAGTTGGCACGAAAGCATGGAGAAGGTCCAACATCATTAAAAAGTATTGCACAAGCCCATGACTTGTCAGAACATTATTTAGAGCAGCTAATTGCTCCACTACGAAATGCAAGACTCGTAAAAAGCATAAGAGGCGCTTATGGTGGTTATATTTTAGGAGATGAGCCGACGAACATTACATCAGGTGATATTATACGTGTTCTTGAAGGACCGATAAGCCCTGTTGAAGTACTAGAGGATGAAGAACCAGCTAAGAGACAACTTTGGGTGAAAATTCGTGATGCAGTAGCGGATGTACTTGATAATACAACACTAGAAGATCTTGCGAGCTATACAGACGGAGAGCAAGAGCCTTATATGTTTTATATTTAAAACTGTTCTAGACATTAAGATAGGAGGGGTTGCCTGATGAAACGAATTTATTTAGATCATGCTGCAACATCCCCATTGCATCCAGAGGTGCTTGAAAAAATGCTGCCGATTATGTTGGAAAACTTCGGTAACCCTTCAAGCATCCATTCATTTGGTAGAGAAGCCCGACGCATTACTGATGAATCTAGAAGAAATCTTGCTAATCATATCGGGGCAACACCTGGAGAAATTATTTTTACAAGTGGTGGTACTGAGGCTGATAATCTTGCAGTTATTGGAGCAGCTTTAGCAAATAAACATGTGGGTAAGCACATCATCACCACGCAAATTGAGCATCATGCTGTCTTGCATGCATGTAAGCATCTAGAGAATGTTGGGTATGAAGTAACCTATTTGCCTGTTAATGAACAAGGAGTTATTTCGATTGATCAACTTAAGGAACATTTAACAGATCAAACTGTACTTGTAACAATTATGTACGGAAATAACGAAGTTGGTTCAATCCAGCCTATTCAAGAGATTGCTAAAGTGCTTAAGGACCATAAAGCTTTGTTTCATACAGATGCGGTACAAGCCTTTGGAGTGGAACATATAAATGTAAAAGACTTAGGTGTTGACCTTTTATCAGTATCAGCACATAAAATAAATGGACCTAAAGGTGTAGGGTTTTTGTACGTGAAAAATGGAGTGAAGCTTCAACCATCCTTATATGGGGGAGAACAGGAGCTGAAGCGTAGAGCTGGTACAGAAAATGTATCAGGGATATATGGGTTTAGTTATGCTGCAGATCTTGCCTTATCAACTCGTGCACATAAAACCGAGCAATACAGAGCATTTAAGCAAGAAATGATTGGTATCTTTGAAGAGCAAAATCTTCAATTTCAATTAAACAATTCATTAGATGGATTGCCACATATATTAAATGTGTATTTTCCAGGAACACATATTGAATCATTATTAGTCAATTTAGATTTATCAGGCATTGCAGCTTCAAGTGGATCAGCATGTACAGCTGGTTCTGTTGATCCATCACATGTATTAGTTGCAATGTTCGGTAAAGAATCAGATCGTGTATTATCTTCAGTTCGATTTAGTTTTGGTTATGGGACAAGTCTGGAAGAAATTCAATATGCTGCAGAGAAAATAGCAAATATTATTAAGAGAGTTACAGCTTAGAGTTACAATGGAGGTGAAAGGGATGAAAAAAGATCCTAAAGATATAAGAGTAGTCGTAGGTATGTCAGGTGGAGTTGATTCATCTGTTGCGGCGCTTCGATTAAAAGAGCAGGGCTATGAGGTAATTGGGATTTTTATGAAAAACTGGGATGACACTGATGAAAACGGTGTTTGTACCGCGACAGAGGATTACAACGATGTTATTGAAGTGTGTAATCAAATTGGTATTCCGTATTATGCAGTGAATTTTGAAAAACAGTATTGGGACAAGGTGTTTACGTACTTCCTTGATGAATACAAAGCAGGTAGAACGCCAAATCCTGATGTAATGTGTAATAAAGAAATTAAATTTAAAGCTTTTTTAGAACATGCAATGTCACTGGGAGCAGATTATTTAGCAACAGGTCATTATGCACGTGTGGAGTACCGTGATGGTGAATATAAAATGCTTCGTGGCATAGATGATAACAAGGATCAAACATATTTCCTTAATCAGTTGGGGCAGGAACAACTATCAAAGGTCATGTTCCCATTAGGTGATATTGAGAAACCATTAGTTCGTGAAATGGCAAAGAAAGCGAATTTAGCAACTGCAACAAAGAAAGATAGTACCGGCATCTGTTTTATTGGTGAACGAAATTTTAAAGAGTTTTTAAGTGGGTATTTGCCAGCACAGCCTGGAATTATGCAAACTCTTGATGGTGAAGTTATGGGTAAGCATGATGGGCTTATGTACTATACAATCGGTCAACGCCACGGCCTTGGAATCGGTGGTAGTGGAGACCCTTGGTTTGCAATTGGAAAAGACTTAGAGAAAAATGTATTATATGTTGATCAAGGTTTCCATAATGAGCTTTTATACTCTGATTCCATTATTGCTACAAATGTTAGTTGGGTATCAGAAAACCAAGTTTCTGAATTGACTTGTACAGCTAAATTCCGTTATCGTCAAGAAGACAATGACGTGGCTGTTACAATGTTGGATAATTCAACTGCAAAAGTTGTGTTTAAGAAGCCAATTCGTGCAGTAACGCCAGGACAAGCTGTCGTCTTTTATGATGGTGAGGTTTGTCTTGGTGGTGGAACAATCGATGATGTGTTCAAAAATGATAAAAAGCTGTGGTATGTAGGCTAATCGTGAGATACTAAAGAAAGGGGGTTGACACATTTGTTTGAGTCAGCCCCTTTTAACTATGATAAGAGGTTCTAAATGAAACTACATATGAACTAAATGTTGAAAGAGGGTTTTTGTAAATGGATATGAATCAACGTGGAATTGAAGCAATGCAAGAGGGGAATTTTGAGGAAGCAGCATCGATTTTTTCTGAGGCGATTGAAGCTAATCCGAATGATCCCATTAGTTACATCAATTTTGGTAATTTGCTCTCAGCTGTAAATGAGCTTGACAAGGCATTAAAATTTTATGATAAAGCAATCGAGTTAGATGAAGATGCTGCAACTGCATATTATGGGGCAGGAAATGTTTATTTTAATCAAGAAAAATATCATGAAGCGAAAAATAAGTATGAAAAAGCGTTGAAAAAGGGGTTGGATCACGGAGATTTACATTTTATGTTAGGAATGAGCTTGCAAAATATTGGTCAAAATCGCTTATCACTTCCATATTTTCAACGTGCTACAGAATTAAATGAAGATGATACCGATGCCAGATTCCAATATGGTTTATGTCTTGCACAATTAGATTTAGTTGGTGAGGCGATGAAGCAATTTCAAACAATAGTTGAGCTTGATGAAGAACATGCAGATGCTTATTATAATCTAGGTGTTGCTTTTGCATTTAAAGAGGAAGTGAAAAAAGCAACTGACATGCTAGAAAAAGCATTAAACATACAATCCGATCATTTATTAGCAGGTCATGCTTTAAAAATCTTGAAGGAAAATAAAGAGCAATAAGATGACACGTAGGGAAGAAGGGAGAACGGATTCATGCAGGAAAGTGCTGATTTATTTGGGGAAAATGAACGTTTTGTTAAAGGACTTGTAAAGGTTGTTATTTTTCACAATGAGCAAAACTTATATTCAGTGTTAAAAGTAAGAGTTCATGAAACAAGTGAAAATATTGAAGATAAAGAGATAACCGTTACAGGTTACTTTCCACTCCTGCATGAAGATGACACCTATACCTTTTTTGGAACATTTAAAAACCACCCCAAATTTGGTCTTCAATTTCAAACTGAACATTTTCGAAAAGAAATCCCTCAAACAAAGGAAGGGATTATTCAATATTTATCGAGTGATCTTTTCAAAGGGATAGGCAAAAAGACAGCGGAAGCTATTGTTGAGAAACTAGGTGAATCAGCAATTTCAAAAATTCTGCAAAACCCTTCGATTTTAGATGATATTCCAAAGGTAAATAAAGATAAAGCGAAACAACTTGTCGAGTCATTAATATCCCATCAAGGGTTAGAGCAAATAATGATAGCACTCAATCAATTTGGTTTTGGACCTCAACTTGCAATGAAAATTTATCAAGTCTATCAAGATCAAACCTTGACAATAATTCAAGAGAATCCATATCAATTGGTTCATGATGTTGAAGGAATAGGATTTGTGCGAGCAGATGAGCTTGGTCAGCATTTAGGTATTTCTGAAAAAAGCGCAGAAAGAATTAAAGCTGCATGTCTTTATATTATTGAACATATGAGCTTACAAGAAGGACATGTTTATTTAACATTAGAACAGCTAATTGTAAGAACGAAGGAATTACTTGATCATTCAAAACAAGAGAATATACCTGAAACAGATATTGCAACTGAAATATCCGCATTAAACAATGAAAAAAAAGTGATCGTTGAAGAAGAACGGGCATATATACCATCTCTTTATTACGCGGAACAAGGATTAGTAAAAAACATAAAAAAAGTACTAGCACAAACGGAATATGATGACCTATTTCCTGAGTCTGAATTTTTGCTTTCGCTTGGTAACCTCGAAGAAAGAATGAAGGTACAATATGCTCCAACTCAAAAGGATGCAATTCAACAGGCGTTAATGTCTCCAATGCTTTTATTAACAGGAGGTCCTGGAACAGGTAAAACAACTGTTATAAAGGGAATTGTTGAATTATATGCAGATTTACATGGATGTTCTCTTGAACCAAAGGATTATAAAAAAGAAGAACCATTTCCGATTTTACTTGTTGCACCAACAGGACGTGCGGCAAAACGAATGAGTGAAGCAACAGGTATGCCAGCTGTTACGATTCATCGTCTTTTGAAGTGGAATGGTGCTGATGGTTTTGAGCATGATGAAGATAATCCGATTGCAGGAAAACTGCTCATTGTAGATGAGGTGTCAATGGTTGATTTATGGATTGCGAATCAATTGTTTAAAGCACTTCCCGAAAAAATCCAAGTAATAATGGTTGGGGATGAGGATCAGCTCCCATCAGTAGGTCCTGGTCAGGTGCTTCGTGATTTATTAGCCTCCAAAATCATCCCAACGGTCCAACTAACCGATATATATCGTCAAGCAGAAGGGTCATCAATAATTGAGCTTGCACACGATATAAAGCAAGGTAAATTGCCGCAAAATATTACATCTCCAACCTCTGACAGGTCATTTATCCAATGCTCACAGGCGCAAATGAAAGAGGTAATTGGAAAGGTAATTAAAAGTGCTATCAACAAAGGCTATACAGCGAGAGATATTCAAATTTTAGCACCAATGTATAAAGGTCCAGCAGGGATTGATCAATTAAACAAACTGCTTCAAGAGCTTTTTAACCCTAAAACACCTGGAAAAAGAGAAATGACATTTGGTGATACCATCTACCGGAATGGTGATAAAGTTCTCCAATTGGTCAATCAGCCTGATAGTAATGTCTTTAACGGTGATATTGGAGAGATAGTTTCAATTTTTTATGCAAAAGAAAATACCGAAAAAGAAGATATGATTGTCGTTTCCTTTGATGGCAATGAGGTTACCTATATAAAACAAGATTTTAATCAGTTTACTCATGCGTTTTGCTGCTCGATCCATAAATCACAGGGTAGTGAATTTCCGATTGTTGTGATGCCTATTGTAAAAGGATATTATCGAATGCTTCGTCGAAATTTAATTTATACTGCAATTACAAGGAGTAAGCGGTCTTTGGTTATATGTGGGGAAAAAGATGCTTTACAGTGGGGGATTTCCAATAGCGATAGTTCAGACAGGCAGACAAGTCTTAAAATTAAGCTAAATGGTTTTGAGGAAGTAGACGAATTACAAAAAGAGCTTCCATTCCCTGTCCAAGATGCAAATATTGGAATGGAAAACGTTACACCGTATGACTTTATGGAAGAAGGCTAAAGCTAAAATTGTTCGGAAAGGTGGAGATTTCTTTGCGGACATTTTCAAAGCTAAAAGGGCTCCCAGTATATAGTAATAGTAATGCGGACCTCCTTGGTCATATTGCTGATTTATGTCTATCTTCCAATGGCTCTGTAATCGGACTAATGATGGAAGGAAAAGGCTTGTTTAATCGTGATCGCTTTGTTCCAATTGAATCAATTCAGGCACTTGGAGAAAATGGTGTGATGGTTGGGGATAAGGACAAGCTCATTTCAATCCAAAATATGAAAGCAAATTATTCATATAACACCTATGGTGATATCCGCTATAAATCAGTTTTAACAAGAGAAGGACAGAAACTTGGTTTATTAGAGGACGTATATTTTTCCGAAAAAGAGGGCACAATTGAGGCATACGAATTGACGGACGGATTTTTTGCAGACATCGCTGAAGGTAAAAAAGTAATAAAGGCTTCGGGTGAATCATTAATGATAAGCAAAGATGCGATCGTCATCGACTTTTGAATTAAAGAGGTGTGCTAAAGTTTGTTATCATGTCCGAATTGTAAAAGCAAAGACCTAGGGAAGATCGGTGTAAATCAATATTATTGCTGGAGCTGCTTTATTGAACTTTCTGTTGCGAAAGGGAAAATTTTAACTCATCAAGTAGAAGAGGATGGTACATTAAGCTCACTTGATGATTTGTTTTCTGATGATGAACGATCAATAAGCATGTAAAGGGGAGATAGGTCTTGAATCGTACTGTAACCTCATTAGTATCTATAGGTGTTGGTGCTGCAGCATATTACTATGCACGTTCATCTAACATGACAAATAATCGTTCAATGAGAAAATTACGTAAACGCGTATCAAAAATGTTTTAATTTAATGGAGCTGACTAAATTGTCAGCTCCTTATTTATGTTAAGAAATGGAAGTCTCGCTTTATCTCAGTCGATGCTCCTCCAGTTTGTACGGCGATGATCAAGGCGCACTGAGCTTTTCTAATGCATAAATTATGACTTCACACTCCACAATATATGGCATAGGAGTGAGAGTCATGAGAGACCGTCAAATAAAATGGTTGTTAAGAATAACGATTTTATTGTTGGGTTTATTAACGATATATGTGTTTTTTAAACTTCATAACATTTGGGATCCTTTTTTTCTAATGTTTAAAGCAATCTTTATTCCTTTTATTATAAGTGGATTTATTACGTATTTACTTCACCCTGTAATTGAAAGACTTCATCGGACAGGTGTTCCAAGGTCTATATCGATACTAATTATCTATTTCCTATTTTTCGGTGTAATCGGATATGGCTTTTATCGCGGTGTGCCTGTGCTGGTCAACCAACTTCGTGATCTATTGGAGAATTTCCCACAGTTTTCTGATACATATAATAATTGGATAAATTCTATACGAAATCAAACCAATCAATGGCCAGATGGAATTCATGAGCGTATTGATAACATGTTCCAACAAACAGAGGAATGGCTAGCGTTAACGATTGAGAAATTAATAAACAGTTTAAGAAGTGTTTTTGATTATATTCTTTTGATAGCGATCATTCCATTTTTAGTTTTTTATATGTTAAAAGACTATGATCAGATTAAAAAAGCTGCATGGTATTTGACACCAAGAAAATGGAGAAATGAAGCTATTCAGTTTTTAAAAGATCTTGACAGGTCGCTAGGAAATTACATTAGAGGGCAGTTATTCGTTTGTTTAATAATCGGGAGTCTTGCTTTTCTATCACTATGGTTTTTTAAAGTGAAATATCCATTAATATTGGGGTTGCTCATCGGTGTGACGAATATTATTCCATACTTTGGGCCAATAATAGGCGCGGTTCCAGCACTGATTATTGCAGCGACAATGTCAGCTAAAAGTGTCATAATTGTCATTGTGATTATTTTAATTCTACAATTTATAGAGGGAAACATCTTGGGGCCATTAATTGTTGGGAGAAGTCTTCACATGCATGAGATCATCATCATGCTTGCACTGCTCGCTGGTGGTGAAATTGGAGGCGTAGTAGGCTTAATGCTTGCTGTTCCGATAGTTGTGATACTAAGGGAACTTATTATACATCTTGTTCAACTTAGAAGGAACCATTGACTTTTATTATTTGCTTGTCTATAATTCACGATAGAATAAAGCTAAATCAATGATGGAACAAAGTATGTTGTGACCACCTTTTTAGAGAGGAATTTCCCTTGGCTGAAAGAAATTCTAAAGGATACCAACAGAAAGCTAGTCCTAAGTGCAGAAAAAACTGCCGTTTAATCCACGTTACGGTTTATAAAGGTGATGGACTTTTGATTGACCACAAAGTTTAAGTTTTTATACTTAGCTTTGTCGCCAATAGTTTGGCGTGTTGCGCAAATCGAGTCCATAATCAGGGTGGTACCGCGAGTTAACTCTCGTCCCTGTGAAAAGAGGAGATTCTTTACACAGAGACGGGAGTTTTTTGTGTTTTAAATTTTGGCTGTTTTCGCAAACTTTGTTGCTTTTAAAATAGTATTGGGTTGGTTGATTTGCGCTCCAGGATGCTCGCTTTCCGTGGGGCGGGCGATGAGCCTCCTCAGCGCGAAGCGCCTGCGGGGTCTCATCTGTCCCGCTACTCCCACAGGAGTCTCGCACCTTCCGCACCAATCACCCTAATCAGTTTTGTTCAAAAACAACAATCTTTTAGAAAAGAGCCTAAATTTTAAAAAGTAATCAACATAGTTATTTTAAGGAGGATACATATGAGAAATTTACAATCAGCTGAAGTACGACAAATGTTTTTAGATTTTTTAAAGAAAAAGGACATGCTGTTGAACCTAGTGCATCACTTGTCCCACATGAAGACCCAACATTGCTTTGGATCAATAGCGGTGTTGCGACATTAAAAAAATATTTTGATGGTCGCGTGATACCAGCGAACCCTAGAATTTGTAATGCACAAAAATCAATTCGAACAAATGATATTGAAAACGTTGGTAAAACAGCAAGACATCATACGTTTTTCGAAATGCTTGGTAACTTTTCAATTGGTGACTATTTTAAAGTAGAGGCAATTGAATGGGCATGGGAGTTTTTAACAAGTGAGAAATGGATCGGTTTTGATCCAGAAAAATTATCGGTTACGATTCATCCTGAAGATCAAGAAGCTTTTGATATTTGGAAGGATAAAATTGGTGTACCAGAAGAACGCATTATTCGGTTGGAAGGAAACTTCTGGGATATTGGTGAAGGACCAAGTGGACCTAATACAGAGATCTTTTATGATCGAGGTGAATCATATGGCAATGATCCACAAGATCCAGAGTTATATCCTGGCGGTGAAAACGAACGATATTTAGAAGTATGGAATCTAGTCTTTTCTCAATTTAACCATAACCCAGATGGAACTTATACTCCACTACCTAAGAAAAACATTGATACAGGTATGGGACTTGAACGTATGGTTTCCGTTATTCAAAATGTTAAAACGAATTTTGATACGGATCTGTTCATACCGATTATTCGTGCGACTGAACAAATTTCAAATGAGGTTTATCGTCAGGATCATGAAAAAGATGTTTCTTTTAAAGTAATCGCTGATCATGTTCGTACAGTTAGTTTTGCTATAAGTGATGGGGCATTACCATCTAATGAAGGCCGTGGTTATGTTTTACGTAGATTGTTAAGAAGGGCAGTTCGCTATGCGAAGCAAATTAACATTAATCGTCCATTTATGTATGAACTTGTACCAGTTGTTGCGGAAATCATGGTAGATTTTTATCCAGAAGTAAAAACAAAAACAGAGTTCATTCAAAAAGTCATTAAAAATGAAGAAGAACGCTTCCATGAAACTTTAAATGAGGGCTTGGCAATACTTAGTGAAGTCATTAAAGTTCAAAAAGACAAAGGCAATGAGGTGATTCCAGGAAATGATGTCTTCCGTTTATATGATACATATGGTTTCCCTGTTGAATTAACAGAGGAATATGCGGAAGAGGAAGGTATGAAGGTTGACCATAACGGCTTTGAACAAGAAATGGGAAGACAACGTGACCGTGCTCGTGCTGCAATTCAAAAGGTAGATTCAATGCAGGTTCAAGGTGGAATGCTAGGCGAAATAAAAGATACAAGTGAATTTGTTGGCTATAATCAATTAACTGTAGAAGATGCTTCAGTTCTCGTATTAGTGAAAGATGGAGAAGTAATAAAAGAAGCAAATGAAGGGGAAGAAATACAAGTTATTCTTGATAGAACTCCTTTCTATGCTGAGAGCGGTGGACAGATTGCAGACACTGGTGTGCTATCAAGTGATAAAGTGTTTGTGAAGGTGAAGGATGTTCAAAAAGCACCTAATGGACAGAATCTTCACAATGTCTTCATAGAAAGTGGAACACTCCAAGCTGGAGACATTGTTACAGCGAAAGTTACTGAAAACAACCGGAGTGCGATTGTTAAAAATCATACGGCCACACATTTATTGCATCAAGCATTAAAAGATGTTCTCGGGTCCCATGTAAATCAAGCAGGATCATTGGTAACCGCTGATCGACTTCGATTTGATTTCTCTCATTTTGGACAAGTAAGCGGGGATGAATTAGCTCGTATTGAACAAATTGTAAATGAGCAAATTTGGAAGAGTATTGCAGTTACGATTGATTTGAAATCACTTAAAGAAGCGAAGGAAATGGGCGCCATGGCTCTCTTCGGAGAAAAATATGGAGATGTTGTCCGCGTCGTTCAAGTTGGTGGGTATAGTTTGGAACTTTGTGGTGGTTGCCATGTTGACAACACAGCATCAATTGGATTGTTTAAAATCATGACAGAGACAGGAATCGGTGCTGGGACAAGACGTATCGAAGCAGTAACAGGTAAAGCTGCTTATCAATTAATTAATGGACAGCTTGAAAAGTTCCAGGAAGCTGCATCACTTTTAAAAGCTAACCCTAAGGATCTTGTGGCAAAAATAGATAGTCTATTAACTGATTATCGTACAATTCAACGTGAGAATGAATCATTAACAGCTAAACTAGGTAATCTTGAAGCAAATAGTATTGTTGATAAGGCAATTACGATTAATGGTGTAACAGTTCTTGCAACAAAGGTAAATGCAAAAGATATGAATAGCCTACGTGGTATGATGGACGACTTGAAAAATAAACTTGAATCAGTTATTGTAGTTCTCGGAGCTGTTGAAGATGGAAAAGTTAACCTTGTAGCAGGTGTTACGAAGGATTTAGTTACACAGGGCTATCATGCAGGTAAACTAATAAAAGAAGTTGCTGAACGTTGCGGTGGGAAAGGTGGCGGTCGTCCAGAGATGGCCCAAGCAGGTGCTAAAAATCCTGAAAACCTTACAGAAGCGCTTAAATATGTCGAAGAATGGGTTGAATCCGTTTTATAATTAGGCAAAGTAGTGTAGAATGTAAGTAAGATGGGACAAAAAGATTCTATTTGATTCTCTAGAAAGAGGTGCGAATTAGTGAGTTCATTTGATAAAACGATGAAATTTAATTTCTCTGATGAATCGGTCGAAACAAATGTAAATGAGGTCCTTTATACTGTTTACGATGCATTGCAAGAAAAGGGCTATAATCCAATTAATCAAATCGTTGGCTATTTGCTTTCTGGTGATCCTGCCTATATTCCACGTCATCGTGATGCTCGAAATTTAATTCGCAAGCTTGAACGTGATGAATTAATTGAGGAGCTAGTCAAATCTTACTTGCACAAACGAACATAATTAAGATTGAAGGTGAGTGGAGCTTTACCTTAAAGCCTAAATTCAAATAAGGATGGAACAAGCTAACAAATTAAAGCTGGTTCCATTTCCTTACCTTCATTCAAAAAATCGAGAGGCTTAAAATGCGTATAATAGGACTTGATTTAGGAACGAAGACACTTGGCGTTGCAGTTAGTGATGAACTTGGCTGGACCGCACAAGGAATCGAAACAATAAAAATTAATGAGGAAAATCGAGATTATAATTTTGCCAGACTGACTGAAATCATTAATGAGTATTCAATAGAAAAAATCGTTTTAGGAATGCCGAAAAATATGAATGGCTCTATTGGACCAAGGGCAGAAGCGAGTCAGAAGTTTGCAGATATTCTAACAAAAAAATTCAAACTACCTGTTATTTTGTGGGATGAAAGATTAACAACAATGGCGGCAGAACGAATGCTCATTTCAGCTGATGTCAGCCGAAAAAAGCGGAAACAAGTCATAGATAAAATGGCAGCAGTTATGATATTACAAGGCTATTTAGACAGCTTAAATTAAGATTTAATTATAATAATGAGGTGAACCAACATGGAACATGGCGAAAAACAAATTACAGTTATTGATGAGAACGGAAACGAACAACTTTGCGAAGTATTATTTACATTTGAATCAGAAGAATTTAAGAAATCATACGTTCTATACTACCCATTAGGGGCAGAGGAAGATGATAGCGAAGAAATCGAGATTCACGCATCTAGCTTTAATCCACACGCTAATGGTGAGGATGGAGAACTTGAGCCAATCGAAACAGAAGAAGAGTGGGATTTAATTGAGGAAATGTTAAACACTTTCCTTGATGAAGAAGAGGAAGAATAAGCTTTGCAAGAGGTTGACTCAAAAGGTCAGCCTCTTTTTTATGTCTGAAATTTCATCTTTTAATAAGATTTTATGTCGATATCATGCAATGCTTCCAACAATTGTATGATTTTATAACCCATCTAAAGAAAGAATAAAAATAATTGTTTATAATTTTTTCTACCTTTAAACTCCTTTTTCTTTCGTACTTTTCTACCTTTTGTGAAAAAATTGCCGAAACATAAAGAACATTGTAGTATAATAATTGGGACGAGAGGAGGATATGCATGTCTGAAGTTGATTCAAAAAAAGATATATTCCGTAAAAAGCTATTAGAAAAACAAAAAGAGGCAAAGGTAGTAAGAAAAATTGTCTTAACTGTTTTTATCGTATTAATTATTGCCTTTTCAGGACTTATCGGAGGCGGTTATCTATATATTAAATCTTCATTAGAACCAGTTGATCCAAGTGATCAGAAAGGTATTGATGTTACCGTTCCAATTGGCTCATCAGTATCAACAATATCAAGAATTTTAGAAGAAAATGATATTATTAAAGATGCCCGTGTATTTAAATACTACATTAAATTCAAGAACGAATCTGGCTTCCAAGCTGGGAATTATAAATTAAATAGAGCGATGACATTTACTGAAATCATTGAAATCTTAAAGCAAGGAAAGCTTATGGATGACGTAGCGTTTCAAATCACGATACCTGAAGGAAGACAATTAAAAGAAATCGCCTCAATTATTTCAAATAAAGCATCATTTAGTGAGGAAGAAATTATCCAAAAACTAACTGATAAAAAATTTATTGAGTCGATGAGAGCAAAATATCCAGACTTACTTACAGATGATATATTTGGAGAAAATGTAAAATACGCACTTGAAGGATATTTGTTTCCAGCAACCTACCCTTATTATAAAAAGGATCCAACACTTGAAGAAATTTTGGAGCCAATGATTAAAAAAATGAGTGAAGTTGTTGCAACATATATTCCACAGTTACAGGAACAAAAGATGAGTGTACATCGTTTTGTAACATTGGCTTCCTTAATTGAGGAAGAAGCAACTGAAAAGGCTGATCGTGAAAAGATTTCAAGTGTTTTTTATAATCGTATCGAAAAAGATATGCCTTTACAGACAGATCCAACAGTTTTATATGCTCTTGGTGAACATAAGGACCGCGTTCTTTACAAAGACCTTGAAGTTGATTCGGCATATAATACCTATCAAAACAAAGGTCTACCACCAGGTCCAATCTCTAATGCGGGTAAAATATCCTTCGTTGCAGCTTTATCACCTGAAGATACAGACTTCTTATATTTCTTAGCAACAAAAGAAGGAGATGTCATCTTCACGAAAACACTCGATGAGCACAATAAGGAAAAAGATAAACATATTACAAACAAATAATGATACATAGGGAGAGTGATTTTTTATTCGCTTTCCCTTTCTTGTTGTGGTAAAATATATCGAGTTGTTATGGGGTTTTGTAACTTTTATATTAAATAGGCTAAGAGTTCTCATTAATGAGGCTCTTATTTTTAGGTATATAAGATAATAATCAAAAAATAATGACATTTTTCTTATAGTTATACGAAATGCAGGAGGCAATCATGTTAAAAGAAGAAGTACTAACATATATAGAGAATCTTATACCTGATCCGCAAGATTATGTAAAACAAATAGAAGTTTTCGCTAAGGAAAATAATGTGCCAATAATGGAGAAAACAGGTATTGAAGTGTTATTACTTCTTCTCTCTATGCAGCAGCCTAAAAAAATTGTTGAGATTGGTACAGCAATTGGGTACTCCGCAATTCGAATGGCTTTAAAATTGCCCAATACTGAAATTATTACGATAGAGCTTGACGAAGAGCGCTTTCATCAGGCAAACCTCAATATTAAGGAAATGGGACTTGAAGAAAGAATTCAAGCACTACATGGTGATGCCCTTTTATTATCAGAGGAAATAAATAAGTATGGTCCATTTGATGCATTATTTATTGATGCGACAAAGGCCAAATATACAAAGTTTTTCAAGTTATATGAACCAATGCTTTCTTCAAATGGAATTATTTATACGGATAATGTTCTATTCAAAGGAACAGTTGCTCGCGATCGTTCAGAATTAAAAACAAGAAGACAACGAACACTTGTCAGAAAACTTGATGAGTTTAATCATTGGTTGTTTACATTAGATAAGTATGAAACAACAATCATTCCTGTCGGAGATGGGATTGCAGTATCAAAACGAAAATGAAGTTTAAAAGAGGTGTTTGACATGCACAAACCTGAATTATTAGTTACACCCAAAAAAGTAGAGGACATAATGCCCCTAATAGAAGCAGGTGCAGATTCGTTTGTTATTGGTGAACAAAAATTTGGTCTTCGACTAGCCGGTGATTTTTCAAAGGAGCAGGTAAAAGAAGCAATTGCTATTGCCCATCAGCATCATAAAAAAGTGTACGTGGCTATGAATGCAATTTTCCATAATGATTTGATTGATGAATTAGAAGAGTATTTGACTTTTCTAAATGAAGTAAAGGCTGATGCAGTTGTTTTCGGTGATCCAGCAGTACTTATGGTTGCAAGAGAAGTTGCACCCGATTTAAAGCTGCATTGGAATACAGAAACAACAGCAACAAACTGGCATACTTGTAACTATTGGGGAAGAAAAGGTGCCAAACGTGCAGTTCTTGCTCGTGAGTTAAGTATGGATGCGATTATCGAAACAAAGGAACATGCAGAAGTTGAAATTGAAGTACAAGTTCACGGAATGACATGTATGTTCCAATCAAAACGTAGCTTATTAGGTAACTACTTTGAATATCAAGGTAAGGCTTTAAAAATAGAAAATCGTGCTGAAAAAGAAATGATGTTTTTATACGATCCTGAAAGAGATAATAAATACCCAATCTTTGAAGACGCAAATGGGACACATATTATGAGTCCAAATGATATGTGTATTATCGATGAGCTAAGTGAAATGATTGACGCTGGTATAGATTCCTTTAAAATCGATGGGGTTCTTCAAACATCTGAGTATGTAATTGAAGTGACAAAGAAATATCGTAAAGCAATCGATCTATGTGAATCTAATAATACTGAGTATGAAGAGATAAAAGATGAATTATTAGCTGAAATAGAAGATTTACAAGCGAAAAATCGACCATTAGATACTGGGTTTTTCTTTAAAGAGACTGTTTATTAAAAATAACTTAAGAGTTACAAAAAGATTTTGAACTCACATTAAAAAGGGAGTGAAAAAAATGACTGTAGTAAAGGATAAAGTCTCTAGCATTATAAATGGAAAGCGTGTAATCACGAAAATACCTGAGTTACTAGCACCAGCAGGTAACTTAGAAAAACTTAAAATAGCGATCCATTATGGCGCAGATGCTGTTTTTATTGGTGGACGAGAATATGGACTACGTTCAAATGCTGATAATTTCTCCCTTGAAGAGATGGCTGAGGGTGTTCAATTTGCTAATAAATATGGTGCGAAAATCTATGTCACAACAAATATTTTTGCTCATAATGAAAATATGGACGGACTAGATGAATATTTAATGGGAATTCAGGATGCGGGAGTGACTGGTATTATTGTAGCCGATCCATTAATTATTGAAACCTGTAGACGGGTTGCTCCGAGTTTAGAAGTACATTTAAGTACACAACAATCACTTTCAAACTGGAAGGCAGTCCAATTTTGGAAGGAAGAAGGCTTAGAGCGTGTCGTCTTAGCTCGTGAAACTGGTGCTGAAGAGATCAGAGAAATGAAGGAAAAGGTTGATATTGAAATTGAAGCCTTTATCCATGGTGCAATGTGTATTGCGTATTCTGGTCGCTGTACATTGAGTAATCACATGACGGCTCGAGATTCTAATCGAGGCGGCTGTTGTCAATCTTGTCGCTGGGATTACGACTTATTCAAACTAGAAAACGATGATGAACTTGCTCTATTTGATGCTAATGATGCACCATTTGCAATGAGTCCTAAAGATTTAAATTTAATAGAATCAATCCCAAAAATGATAGAACTGGGAATTGATAGTTTGAAAATTGAAGGAAGAATGAAATCTATCCACTATATTGCAACAGTTGTAAGTGTTTATCGCAAAGTGATTGATGCTTATTGTGCAGATCCTGATCATTTCAAAATAGATCATGAATGGTTAAAAGAATTAGATAAGTGTGCAAACCGTGAAACAGCTTCTTCATTCTTTGAAGGTATTCCAGGTTACAAGCAGCAAATGTTTGGTAATCACAGTACGAAAACAGCCTATGACTTTGTAGGCCTTGTATTAGATTATGATCATGAAACACAAATGGTTACTTTACAGCAACGAAATCACTTTAAACCAGGAAATACAGTTGAATTCTTTGGTCCGGATATTGAAAACTTTACACAAACGATTGAGAAAATTTGGGATGAAAAAGGAAAAGAGCTTGATGCTGCTCGCCATCCTTTACAGATTGTGAAATTTAGAGTAGATAAACCAGTCTTTAGGAACAATATGATGCGAAAGGGGTTCTGATTAAATGAGTAAGAAGCCCGTTGTAATCGGAGTGGCTGGAGGTTCTGGTTCAGGTAAAACAAGTGTTACAAAATCAATTTATGATCAGTTTAAAGGTCATTCGATTTTAATGCTAGAACAAGATTATTATTATAAAGATCAAAGTGATCTACCATTTGAACAAAGATTAAATACAAACTATGATCATCCTTTAGCATTTGATAATGATTTATTAATCGATCACTTAAAAACATTACTAAATCATCAATCAATTGAAAAACCTGTGTATGATTACAAATTGCATACAAGATCAGAAGATGTTATAGTTGTTGAACCGAAGGATGTTATTATTCTAGAAGGCATATTAATCCTAGAAGACGAGCGTTTACGTGATTTAATGGATATTAAGCTTTTTGTAGATACAGATGCAGATCTTAGAATCATCCGTCGAATAATGCGGGACATAAAAGAACGTGGTCGTTCAATTGATTCTGTTATTGAACAGTACATTTCCGTTGTAAGACCAATGCATAATCAATTTATTGAACCGACGAAACGATATGCAGATATTATTATTCCTGAGGGTGGACAAAATCACGTTGCGATTGATTTGATGGTAACAAAAATTCAAACAATTCTTGAACTAAATGCAATTTTGTAATAACATAGCATAGATAAAGAGTACTGTGATCATATTATGTATAAGAATTAATATTTTTTCTTTAGGCATTGTTTTTTATATAAAGTAAAGGGCATAATCTTGCCCTTGCTTTTTTAATACTCACCTGATTCTTGCCTGTTCAACTAAAAGTATTTTCTTATCAGTGATCACACATATGAAAATGAAAGTATGTCTTTTAATGCTTACATCTTTCATCTTGAGGCATATAGTCTCGGGCTTATACATACGTATTTTTGATCTCTTATCACAAAATAAGTAATTTCAACAGAAAAAGAACAAAAACGACGGGGAACAGTCTACTAGAAGGAGTGGAACAAACATGGCACAAGAAAAAGTTTTTCCAATGACAAGAGAAGGTAAAGGTAAGCTTGAACAAGAGCTTGAATATTTGAAAACGGTTAAACGTAAAGAGGTTGTCGAAAGAATTAAAATTGCACGTAGCTTTGGTGATCTATCAGAGAACTCAGAGTATGATTCTGCTAAAGAGGAACAAGCATTTGTTGAAGGTCGTGTTACAACACTAGAAAATATGATTCGAAACGCAAGAATTATCGAAGGTGAAGCTGATACTAGCTCTGTTTCACTAGGCAGAACAGTTACGTTTACTGAGCTTCCTAATGGTGATGAAGAAACATATACAATCGTTGGTAGTGCGGAAGCAGATCCTTTTGAAGGCAAGATTTCAAATGACTCACCAATTGCTAAAAGTCTAATTGGCAAAAAAGTGGATGATGAAGTAACAGTTCAAACTCCTGGTGGAGAAATGCTTGTGAAAATTGTGAAAATTAGTTAAAAAAAGGTTTATATAACGAACACCTCGTCGAAAATGAAGACGAGGTGTTTTTTTATGAAATTTTTTCTTAAGCCCACAAAGAGCAGAGTTTTTTATCAGGAGGTTTGAATGATTTCAAGAAAAAGATTTATTATTGTCGGAACCTTTTTTCTTATGGCTTTATTTTTTATCCTTTATCGATTAGCTGATATTCAATTGATTCATACAGAATCGTTTTCAAAAAAGGGAGTAAATCTAGTTCAGGAAAGTGTTAATCAAAGAACACAAGAGGTTGTCATTGATGATGGTCGTGGACGTTTTGTAGACAAGAATGGTGAATCTCTTCGTAATAAAGTTGAGCCATCACTCGTTTTATTTCCATTTTTAAAAGATATTACTTGGCCTGTAGAAGAGCTTTCAGATTTGGTAAATGTTTCAAGTTATGAACTAAAAAGTCGTTTACAAGATTCAACGGAACCGCTTGTTCTTTCGAGTAAAGACAATGTAAACTTATCAAATATTGATCTTGAAAAAATTAATAAACTTGAGATCCCCGGAGTATTTGGTATTTATCGACAGTCTCCTATTGAAGAAACAATTGGTGAACATATAATTGGAATTACAGGAGAGAATGCAGAGGTATTACGAACAAAATATCCTGATCGAGAGGATTTATCCTATAAAACACAAATCGGACTAACAGGTCTCGAGAAAGCGTTTGATGAATTTCTTTTACCTGATGAAGAAACGAAGCTACTTTATCATGTTGATGGGGATGGGAACCCTCTCTTTGGAGTAAATGTTAAATATATCGCAGACTCTAATCCATTTTATCCTGTTACTGTTAAGACTACAATAGATAAAGATATTCAGGGAATTGCTGAAGAGGTGTTAGAAAAACAAAAGGTCGATAACGGAGGACTTGTTTTGCTAGATGTTGAGACAAATGAGATATTAGCAATGGTTAGCAAGCCTGAATTAGATCGCTCTGCCGGTGTTACCCTTACAAATCATATGGTTCAACCTCTTTTTCCGGGCTCGATATTTAAAACAGTCATTTTAGCCGGTGCTATTGAATATGGTTTAGATGATGCAACAAGGGAGTTTAATTGCAATCTTAACCTTTATGGAGAAAGTGATGGCGGACAGGATGATGGAATGCTTACACTAGCAAGGAGTTTTGCAAAAAGTTGTAATTACACCTTTACGACTTTAGCAGAAGAGTTAATTGAGAAGGATAACAATGTAATTGAGAATACTGCTGAAAAGTTAGGTTTACTAGGACCCGTTGGCTGGAGTGGTAAAGTTTTTCATTATCAAAATTTCAAACAACTTCCAGATGAGAGATCAGGAAAAATTTGGGGAGATGAAAAGGATAAAAAGGTCCAAAGAGCGATAGATCAAACTGCGATTGGACAAAAGGATGTTAAGGTTACGCCACTGGGAGTTGCTAACATGATGGCAACAATTGCCCGAGGCGGTCATAAAGAACAGATCAAAATCGTAGAAAATATATTATATAAAAATGGAACTAATATGTTTTCTTTTACGTCTAATTTATTAGAAGGGGAAAAAATATCACCCTTAACAGCATCAAAACTTCAAAAACAACTTCGTTTAGTTGTAACAGACCCTGAAGGAACTGGAAGAAGGTTTCAAACTTCTCCTTATGAGGTATCAGGTAAATCAGGAACCGCTCAAACAGGTAAAAAAAATGAACAAGGCCAAACGTTATACAATAAATGGTTTGCAGGCTATTTTCCATCAAGTAATCCAAAATATGTTCTTGTAGTCGTGGAGATGGATACAACTAGTGCGGAAGCTGGGACTAATGCATCATTTTACGATATAGTTGCTGATTTATCCAAGCTAAACAAGCAATAAGACCTATGTTAAAGATAAGAGTAATCACGTAAAGAAATAGTAGGGATAACTAGAGAACAATCAATAAAAAAGGGTGAACAGCCTTTAATTCATTTTTGCAAAAAAGTCAAAACATGTACAATTTGTGATTCTAAATATCCAGTAATGAATATGTTACAAATGTTAAAAAGATAAAACAACTAGATAGAAAAACGTTCTAGTGCTAGAATAAGACAGAAGGTATGAGGGAAAAAGGAGTGTAGGGCATTGAGTAATCATGTAAACTCTCGATATGAAAAAAGAGATAAGCGTAGAAAAACCAACGTAGTATTAAATACTTTAATAGGAATAGTTGCATTACTTATTCTTGTTATTGGATCTCAGCTCATTTTTGGAGGTAGTGATTCTGAAAAAACGGCAAAATACAATGAACAACCTGATATAAAGCTCGCAAACGAAGAAGAGAGTAATGAAGAAGCAATAAAGGATAAAGAAAAAGAAGAAGAAAATAGTAATAAATCAAATGAAGAGCTAGATGAAAATAGTAATGGAAAAGCAGATTCTGAAGATAAAACTGATGAAGAAGTAACTGAAGATCCATTCGAACAAGCAACAATTACTGAAGGAGATCCAGGATCAGGTGTTGAAGAAACAATTGAAAACCCAGGTTGGGGACCTGTTGGTACTTCTCAATCAGAGCCTCATTCAGCTAATTATGAAAAAGGATCACAGGACTGGGCTGAAATGACAAAAGCACTTAGTTATGCAGCAGGAATCCCTGAATCGGAAATGATAATTTGGTTTCTTGGAAACAATGGATCACCCAATGATGCAGTTGGAACCATCTCACCAAAAGATAAATCAGCAAAATACAAAGTATATATTACATGGGTTGAAAACGAAGGTTGGAAACCAACTAAAATTGAAAAAATAAATTGAGAACTAAAGTCAAACGAAATAAAAGCAGCGGCACAATGCCACTGCTTTTATTTTTGTTTAAGCACACCAATTACATATTGCTTGTTTTATGTAGCTTTAAAATGAACAACAGCACTGTAAAATCTTTTGCCTTCTTCTGAAACATACATTTGATGGGAGACAGAATGAACAGCCAATAAGATTGCTTGGTTATGAACAATTTGCTCATTAATTTTTTTTTCAAGCTCATTAATTGTAGTAGCTTCAAATATTTCAATTTTATCTTTAATAATATCTAATTGAAAATTCATTATTCCACCTCGATCGTACATAGATTATGAATAAATTTTAACAAATATTGAAGTGGATGAACAGGAATGAAAAATACTAGATGGTGAAGATTAAAAAAAATCATTGAATACTTCCACCAAAGATCAGACGAACCTTGATTTAGATGCATGAAATATGTACACTTCTATTTGGAGGCTTACTACAAATTTATTAATAAAATAATGTACTGAGCAAATATACAAATGGATGACTAATTGGTCGAAATGTTGATACATAATGGAAAGGAATTGAAATAATGAAAATTGCAATAATTGGAGCAATGGAAGAAGAAGTAACAATACTTAGAGATAAGTTAGAAAATCAAGAGCAAGACGTGATTGCTGGTAGTGAATTTACAAAGGGGATCTATAAAGGTGTTGAGGTTATTTTATTAAAGTCTGGTATTGGTAAAGTAAATGCAGCTATGAGCACAACTTTGCTTTTAGATCGATACAAACCAGATTATGTAATCAACACGGGCTCTGCAGGTGGATTCCATCCATCTTTAAACGTAGGTGATGTTGTTATTTCAACAGAGGTTAGACATAACGATGTTGATGTTACAGCTTTTGGCTATGAATACGGACAAGTTCCTGGATTGCCAGCAGCATATATACCTAACGAAATGCTTGTTGATGTGGCCGTGAAAAAGGCGGGAGAAATTAGTGACATCCAAGTAGCAAAAGGTTTAATTGTGACAGGAGACTCTTTCTTAAATGATCCAGTTAAAGTTGAATTTATCCGAAGTAAATTTAAAGATCTTCACGCAGGGGAAATGGAGGCAGCTGCTATCGCTCAAGTTTGTCATCAATTTAATGTTTCGTTTGTTGTAATTAGGGCATTATCAGATATAGCTGGTAAAGAATCAAATGTATCATTTGATCAGTTTCTAGAACAGGCTGCTAAGCATTCAGCAGATTTAGTGTTGAAAATGGTTGAAGCGATATAAGGTAGAGATTTAGTTTGGAAGCAAGCTCATTAGATCTGACTCCCGAAAGGGGTCAGACTGCTTAATTTATACATATGTCAAGGATGAAATATTTTACAACCCAATAGCCACCCACTTGGTGAAATTTACATGGTTAATAGTCTCATAGACTATGTTAAGGTGAACATATAACACATCAGGTAGGTGGGGTATGATATGAATAAAAAGAAACTACAAGCACTTATCATTGATTTTAAGCAATATGCATTTATTTTATTAGCTGTAAGTGTGTTTTTATATATTGGAGTTACATTACCTGATCAAGGTAAAGCAGAAATTTACGATAACGTTCTTATGATCACGACAATCTTATGTTTAATCAGTGCTTTTGTTTGTTTTAAAACATCCTTGAAATATAAAAAACAATTAGATCAAATTGAAGAGCATAAATAGAATAGGTTTTGTTAAACGCTCCAAGCTACTTGGGGCTTTTTTTATTGTTAAGTAAATTATAGAATTTTTGAACTGTGGATAAGCGCTTCTACATCCAGCACTTTTGTTCTTAATTGTCAGAAAATAAAAACATTAACAAAAATACCAAAAACTATTTACAGACTTGGAAATTGTGGATATAATTACCAAAGGAATAAGAAATTAAAACTAAGGAGGTCGAAGAAGATGATCAAATCCATGACAACACAACCAACTGCACGAAACATAAAAACTGAACATCTATTCGACCATTTCGGTGTATCCACCTTTTTATTTACTTGAAAAAAGTAATTATTTAAGTGAACTCACGCCACAGGTTGATTAGATCAGCTTGTGGCGTTTTATATGCAATATCAAAACGCCATAGGTTGCCCTGTGGCGTTTTTTTATACTTAAATTTCTTGTTACATTTTTAAGTAAAAATATGTACTCCGTAAATAGGCGTACATATCCTCTACAGGTTTGGCAACCTATGATTAGACATCAAGTGAGGTGCGAAATGCTTGTAAGGAGGTGATACACATGACGATCAACCTATTTTTTATTACATTGACTCTTTCGGTGTCAAAACGAAAAGATTCTAAAGAAGAATTTGAAAGAAATTTAGAAGTACAAAAAAGAATGGAACAATCTAAAGAAAAAGTATTTAATGAATTTCATAACATGTAAGCAGGATGAAAAAATAATTGGAGGCGATGACTATGTTGAGAATTGAACTTTTAGTACATTTAATTGTAGAGAAGGATTCTGCCTAGCTTATTTTGTATGGGTAGTTAACAGTTATAGTAAGAATAAGCACATAAAAAGAGAAGAGTGGCTACTCTTCTCTTTTTAATCACTTATTCCTTTTTTCGATTTCTTTTTTCCTTTTCAGCACGGTAAAATTCATGAAACATCTTCATAAGCGCTCGCTTTTCGATTCTAGAAACATAGCTTCTTGAAATACCAAGCTCTTTTGCAATTTCTCGCTGAGTTTTTTCCTTTTTTAAATCTAATCCAAACCGGCCGACAATTACCTCTTTTTCTCTCCCATCTAAAATGTCAATATATTCTTTCACTTTTTCTAACTCCATATTTAACTGAATCGTATCAATAACATCTTCATTCTCTGATTTCAGTACATCAATTAAGCTAATTTCATTTCCTTCTTTATCCTGGCCAATTGGATCATGTAGGGAAACATCTTTTTTTGTTTTCTTTAAAGCTCTTAAATGCATGAGGATTTCATTTTCTATACAACGAGCTGCATATGTTGCAAGTTTTGTACCCTTTCCCTGTGAATAGCTTTCAATTGCTTTTATCAATCCAATTGTACCAATTGAAATAAGATCTTCGGAGTCTTCCCCAGTGTTTTCAAATTTTTTTACGATGTGAGCAACGAGTCGCAAGTTATGTTCGATTAAAAGGTTTCTCGCATACTCATCACCCTCTGACATAAGTCGCAAATATTTCTGCTCGTCAGTCGCAGACAAAGGCTGTGGGAAGGCATTATTTTTTACATAAGATACTAAGAACACTAATTCTTTTACGAAAAACCCTAGTGCTGTAATGAGCCCTGACATACCTCCACCTCCACTAAATCTTTATGTAGGCAAATGCCTATAAGTAATGTTTATGTGTGAGGAAGGTAGTTCGTGCATGTACAATGAAAGAAGATAAAATTCTAAGCGACTATTTTAAAGATTTATTGATTTTTGGACATCGATGTGACAAGAGCCTAAACGTTTATGGGGGAATGTTCATATTTATATGGTATCAAATAAATAAGGGAGGAATCAGTTATGTATGGTTATACACCTTATGGTCCAGGTCCATATCCGTATTATCCAACATATGGAGGCTTAGGTTATAGCTACTGGTATGCATTTATCGTTGTTTTGTTAATCTTATTGCTCGTTATTGGTGGAGGATATTATTATTATAATCATATTCGTTAGTAGTCCCGAATGGTCCTTATGCAAAATGTCTAGGACCATTCAAGCTTTATGAACAATGTAGCTAATTCATAAAAATATAGTGGTGTATGTAAACAAATGTTATAATAACATTCACTAATTATATGATACATACTTGTCTTAAAGGAAATACTAAAACTGTAATCTTAAGGAATAAAAGTTTGATTAGTTAAAAACAAAAAAAAAAGAGCCGTTAAACGGCGTGTAATTTTAAGAAGAAGCCTTAAGTACATGTCCTAATGAACGGCGTTTAATTTCAATTGTGATTAGCTCTATAAAATCATCATGTAGTTTCATTTCAGTTGCTTTGAAATAAGATTCAATTAACAATTCGTCAGAAAGTTTACGCATGGTTGATGGCCAACAAATTGGCTCTACACCTCCTAACATTTATTTCATTCCATTATGGAATTTCCTAATATGTTATATTTTGTTATTGATTTAAATCTAACATGAATAATTTGATAGAACAACCGTTCTCTTATCCACAGATATTAGTGGATAAACTGTGGGTATATTGTTTATAAGGTGTAAAAAGTGAGGTATTTCAGAGGGGATAATGTGTATAATATTATCCACAACTGTTGAAGGGACCCGGAATTTGTCGAAAAGTTTTTATAATTTATTCAAGCTTTTATGCATATAGTATAAGTTTCTTTTGAAAGTACGTGCGAAATTGGTTATGATGTAAGATGGCAAAAAAATGAATAATGAGGTGCTTAAACTCATGTTACGACTATTTTTACCTAGTGAATATGTCAAGAGTATTTTTCATATTTCACCACGAAAGTTAAAAGAAAATGGCATTAAAGGAATCATTACAGATTTAGATAATACACTAGTCGAATGGGATCGACCGAATGCAACACCACAATTGTTAGAGTGGTTTAAAGAGGTTAAAGATCAAGGAATGGATATTACCATAGTTTCAAATAATAATGAAAAAAGGGTAAAAGCATTTTCTGAGCCTCTTAATATCAAATTTATTCATAAGGCTAGGAAACCAATGGGTCAAGCTTTTTTAAGAGCAGCTAAAAAGATGAACTTAAAAAAAGCTGAAGTTGTTGTCATTGGTGATCAGCTATTAACAGATGTGTTAGGTGGTAATCGTACCGGCTTTCAAACGATATTAGTTGTTCCTGTCGCTTCTACAGACGGTTTCTTCACTAGAATTAACAGAAAAATCGAGCGAAGAATTATGGAAAGCTTGAAACGAAAAGGAATGCTTCAGTGGGAGGAATAGAATCGTGTCAGAACAACAATTTTCATGTATAGGGTGCGGTGTTTCCATACAAACAGAAGACCCGAAAAAACTTGGTTTTGCTCCTGAAAGTGCGTTAGAAAAAGATGATATTATTTGTCAACGCTGCTTTCGGCTGAAAAATTATAATGAAATACAAGATGTCTCATTAACAGATGATGACTTTTTAAAGATTTTACATGGCATTGGTGAAACAAATGGATTAATAGTAAAAATTGTTGATATCTTTGATTTTAACGGAAGTTGGCTTCAAGGAATTCAGCGTTTTGTCGGAGGTAATCCAATTCTCTTAATAGGAAACAAAAGTGATATCTTACCAAAGTCAGTAAAACATCAAAAGCTAATCAATTGGATGAAAAGAGAGGCTAAGGAATTTGGCTTAAAACCAATTGATGTCTGCTTAGTTAGTTCAGCCCGGGGACATGGTATAAGAGAAGCTGCTGAGCTAATCGATTTGCATCGAAATGGACAAAACGTGTATGTAGTTGGATGTACAAATGTTGGAAAGTCTACATTCATTAACCGAATGATTAAAGAAGTAGCCGGTGTAAATGATGTGATCACAACATCGCATTATCCTGGTACAACATTGGATTTAATTGAAATTCCACTTGAAAATGGTGCATCTCTATATGATACGCCTGGGATTATTAATCATCACCAAATGGCGCATTTTGTTGATAAGCGAGACTTGAAGCTATTAAGTCCTAAAAAGGAACTAAAGCCAAAAATATTCCAATTAAATGAAAACCAAACATTATACTTCGGTGGACTTGCCAGACTCGATTATGTAACAGGTGGGAGAGAGTCACTTGTTTGTTATATTCCGAATGAATTGACGATTCATCGGACTAAGAGAGAAAATGCTGATTCATTGTATGAGAAGCATGCTGGAGAGATGTTAACCCCGCCAAGAAAAGAAGATGTGGATACATTCCCTAGATTAATACCTCATGAATTTACGATTAAAGAAGGGAAAACAGATGTTGTTTTTTCTGGTTTAGGTTGGGTAACTATTAATAATCCTGGCAAAAAGGTAATTGCTTTTGCTCCTCAAGGAGTAAATGTAACACTAAGAAAATCGTTAATTTAAACGGGGAGAGGTCATATTATGGGGAACTTATATGGCGTAATTGGATGTCCAATTAATCATTCTATGTCACCTGACATCCATAACGATGCTTTTAAAGATAAGAATATAGATGGTTATTATCATGCTTTTCATGTTGAGCCTGATCAACTTGGTGAATCAGTTCAGGCCCTTAAGGTATTGGGGGTAAAAGGTTTTAATGTTACAATCCCACATAAAATTTCTATTATCCCCTATATGGATGAGCTTGATGTAACAGCTAAAATTGCTGGCGCAGTAAATACAGTTGTTAATGTAAATGGACGACTAGTCGGACATAATACAGATGGTAATGGCTATGTCGACTCATTAACTCATGTTTTAATAAAACCGATAATTGAGCAAAAAATATTGATTATCGGTGCAGGTGGTGCAGCTAGAGGTATTTATTTTACTCTTGCACATCAAGGCTGCCAGGATATTGACCTATGTAATCGAACAATATCAAAAGCAGAAGAGCTTATAATGGAATGTCCATATGAAAATACAAGTAAAGCCTTAACATTAGAAGAGGCAGAATTGCAGCTGGAAAGCTATGACGTTATAATTCAAACGACAGCAGTAGGTTTACACCCGAATATAGATCAGAAACCATTGTCTCTAAACAATGCTAAACAGTCAGTAGTCGTAAGTGATATTGTTTATAATCCAATAAAAACTGCGTTATTACAGGAAGCAGAAGAACGCGGATTAACGATACATAACGGTGTTGGTATGTTTGTTCATCAGGCTGCACTTGCCTTCAATTTATGGACAGGTTTAGAACCATCTATCGAAAAAATGACAGAAATTGTTTATGACAAACTAGGAGGTACATCATGTTAACTGGAAAACAAAAACGTTTTTTACGATCAGAAGCACATCACTTGAATCCAATTTTTCAAGTTGGTAAAGGTGGAGTAAATGAAAATATGATTAAGCAAATCTCAGAGGCGTTAGAAGCTCGTGAGCTTTTCAAAATATCTATATTGCAAAATTGTGAAGATAACAAAGATACAGTTGCTGAAACATTAGTTAAAGGAACAGGTGCAGAACTTGTACAGATCATTGGCAACACAATCGTTTTATATAAAGAGTCTAAAGAAAATAAGCAGCTTCGTTTACCTAATTAATTGATTCCTGAGGAGGGATAAAAATGTCAAAAAAAATAGGGATTTTGGGTGGGACATTTGATCCGCCTCATTATGGCCATTTATTAATTGCTAGTGAGGTTTTACAAGCATTGCAATTATCTGAAATATGGTTTATGCCTAATCAAATTCCTCCTCATAAACAGAAAGAAGACTTTACTGATAGTAAGCATCGTCTAAATATGTTAAAGCTTGCTACTAGTGAACAAGAACACTTTAAAATCGAAACGATCGAATTAGAACGAAAAGGTCCTTCCTATACATATGACACACTTTGTCTATTACGCGAACAATTTCCTACATATTCCTTTTACTTTATAATAGGAGCAGATATGATAGAGTATTTACCAAAATGGTATAAGGTTGACGAAGTCGTAAAATTAGTTACGTTTGTCGGAGTGAAACGACCTGGATATGAAACCAGTACAAAATATCCAATCACCGAGATTGAAATCCCACAATTTGACGTTTCTTCTACAATGCTAAGAAATCGGTTAAAAGTAAATAAAAATACTGCTTATCTTCTACCCGAAGATGTGAAAAGATATATAGAGGAGAATCGCTTATATGGAACGTGAAGTAGCATTAAAGCTTGTGGCTGAGCAAATCACAGAACATCGCTATGTTCATACAATTGGTGTTATGGAAACGGCGGTCCAATTGGCGCGATATTATGGGCAGGATCCGAAAAAAGCTGAGTTAGCTGCGATTTTTCATGACTATGCAAAGTTTCGCCCGAAAGCAGAAATGAAACAAATCATTGAAGAACAACAAATGTCAAAAGAATTGTTAGAACATAATAGTGAACTATGGCATGCGCCAGTTGGTGCATACTTAGTTGAAAAAGAAGTGGGGATTACTGATCAAGATGTTTTGAGTGCTATTAAGTACCATACTTCTGGACGACCAAATATGACACTACTAGAAAAAATTATTTATGTGGCAGACTATATTGAGCCAGGTAGACATTTTCCTGGTGTTGAAGAGGTTAGGGAGCTTGCACAATCAGATCTAGACCTAGCATTAATAAAATCATTACAAAATACGATGATGTTTTTATTGAAAAAAAATCAAGCAGTTTATCCTGATACATTTCAAACATACAATTCTTTAGTATTAACAGGAGGAAGATAAATTAATGGATAGAAGAGATATTTTAACAACAGTAGCAAAAGCAGCAGATAGCAAACGTGCAGAGGATGTCATTGCACTTAATATGCAAGGGATTTCCTTAATTGCAGATTTTTTTCTTATCTGTCATGGTAATTCAGACAAACAAGTTCAAGCAATTGCAAGAGAAATAAAAGAACAAGCTGCAGAAATGGACATTCATGTAAAACGTTTAGAAGGTTTTGATGAAGCTCGCTGGGTGTTAATTGACCTTGGTGATGTCGTAGCACATGTGTTTCATAAAGATGAACGTAGCTATTACAATCTAGAACGTTTATGGGGAGATGCTCCAATTGAGGATTTAACAAGTGAGTTAAATCAATGATCTACCAAGGCTTTGCCTATATTTATGATCAGCTTATGAAGGATGCACCATATGAAGAATGGGTAACGTTCATTAATGAGTCCATTTCAACATATAGTCCCCAGGCAAAAAAGATCTTAGATGTTGGCTGTGGGACTGGAGAAATTGCTATCCGTTTGGCAAAACAACAGCTTGATGTTACAGGTGTTGATTTAAGTGAGGATATGCTAACTGTTGCCCAATCAAAGTTAAACGAGAATAAAGTGGCTGTTTTATTTCTTCAGCAAGATATGAGAGAGCTCGATGGTTTTGTAGAACAGTTTGATGTAGTAACAATATGTTGCGATTCGTTAAATTATTTAGAAACGAATGATGACGTACAAGCTACATTTCATGCAGTTTATAATCAGCTAAAGACTCGAGGATTATTTATTTTTGATGTTCATTCCATTCATAAAATACACAATATTTTTGTGGGTGCAACCTTTACAGATCAAGATGAAGATGTCAGCCTAATTTGGAATTCCTATGCTGCTGAAGAATCGAACAGTGTGGAACATGACATGTCCTTTTTTGTAAAGCGCGATGACCTTTATGAGCGCTACGATGAGCTTCATTATCAAAGAACATATACGATTGAAGAATATACATCATGGCTTGAAGCAGCTTCTTTTGAAGTTGTAAAAGTCTGCGGTGATTTTCGCTTTGATGAATCACCATCCTCGACATCTGAACGGTTGTTTTTTATTGCGAGGAAAAAAGAATAAGCTTAAAAGGTGGATCCTTATGGATTCACCTTTTTAAGTTTCCTTAGAAAAACAGACGGATAAACCGTCTTAAAAATTAATTGAAAATATTTTTAGGTCTACTTGCAGGAAAATGACTAAGTGCCATTGAATTATTTATGAGGAATTTTATTAAATTGCACAGAAACTTCTTCAATATCTTCATAGTACTTTTCATGTGTTGCTTGAAATACCTTTTCAAACATATCGCCAATTTCATCTTCTAGCACCTTAATTCCTTTTCCTGTTACTCCTCCTTTCACGCAAACCTTTTCCTGGAGTGTTGGTAGTGTGTAAATTTCTGTTTCGAGTAATTTACCCATTCCAATAATCATCTCGCTCGCTAAAAGAACAGCCTGGTCTTTAGTGATGCTTGTTTCTGCGACAGCGCCGTCTACAAATTTCTGAAGCAAATAGCTAAAAAAGGCCGGTCCACAACTTACAATATCTGATGAAACCCTCGTGATATCATCTTCTATTTGAACTGGGTTTGAAATTTGTTCAAACAGTTCCTCGAGAGTTCTTTTTGTGTCTTTATGACATGAATGACCATAAGTAATTAACGACACTCCGGAAAATGCACGATTTGTAATACTTGGAATGGCTCGTGCAACCTGGCAATCTACAAGTGTTTCAAGCTGTTCTACACTTATTGGGCTAGTAATCGATAGTAAACATTTATTTGGTGTTAAAAGATGGTCAAGTTTTTTTAAAAGGGGGTGTATATCTAATGGCTTCACACAAATAAATATTAAATCCGAGCGTTTAACCACTTCTTCTGCCGAATCCAGTACATTTGTTTCTAGATAAATATTTTGTATTGCTTCTGCCTTAGCTTTTGTTCGATTAGTCATATAAATGAATGAGGGTCTAATTGCACCCGACTCGATAAAAGATTCTATTAAAATTCTTCCCATATTCCCTGTTCCAACAAAACCTACATTCAAAGTATATCCCCTCCTTAGAATGCATATCACTCATACACAATATGTTACAAACTGGCAATTTATGATTATTTAAAAAGGAGTGAAGTGAATGAGTATCTTTCAAAAATATAAAAAATGGATAATTGTTATATCCATTTTATTAGCTTCAATTGGTTTTTATTATTATTTTATTAACGATTCGGGTTCTTCAGAGGTCTTAAGTATTCAAGAAGAAAAGGATCCCCTCACTTTATTGGATATGGAAGAACCAGCTACTGAGATAAAAAACAATGAAGCGGAAGGAAAGTCTGTATTAGTTATTGATATAAAAGGTGCAATAAACCAGCCAGGTGTTTATGAATTAGAAACTGGTGCAAGAGTACACCAGCTTATTGATATAGCAGGCGGATTAAAAAAAGATGCAGATGAGTTGGCTATTAATTTAGCGGCTCCTTTGGAAGATGGCATGGTTGTGTATATTCCTAAAAAGGGTGAAGTAACCGATAATCAATTTACGATGCCTGCAGGACAAGATAGAAGTGATGCTAAAGACAAAATAAACATTAATCTAGCAACAAGTGAAGAACTTCAAACAATAACAGGTATCGGGCCGTCAAAGGCAGAAGCGATTATTACATTTCGGGATGAGAATGGACCTTTTACATCCCCAGAAGGTTTATTGGAAGTGTCCGGGATTGGTGAGAAGTCATTAGAAAAAATAAAAGAAGAAATTACTATAAAATAAAATTTTTCTAGTGATTGTAGGTTTAAATCTTATTGTATTAGCAGACTTTAGCATATTTTGATTTTGTTTTCTTTAAAATCCAAAAATAATAAATTGACGGCTATTCAGTATTCTCGATACACTTAAGGAAGAAAATTGTCGAGTGGGGGAGTATTAGTGAGTCGTATTTCTTGGAATCAATATTTTATGTCACAAAGTCACTTGTTAGCTTTAAGGAGTACTTGTACAAGATTAGCAGTAGGGGCAACAATAGTTCGTGATAAACGAATTATTGCAGGCGGATATAATGGATCTATTGCTGGTGGTGTTCATTGTTCTGATGAAGGTTGTTATGTCATCGATAATCATTGTGTTCGAACAATTCACGCTGAAATGAATGCTTTGCTTCAATGCGCGAAATTTGGTGTTCCAACTCAAGGTGCAGAAATATATGTCACACATTTTCCGTGCCTTCAATGCTGTAAGGCCCTTATTCAAGGTGGGATAAAAAAGGTTTATTATGCAGTTGACTATAAAAATCATCCATATGCAGTAGAACTTTTTAAGCAAGCGAATGTTTCGGTTGAGCATGTGGCACTTGACAATTCATTAGACGTTGAAAAAAATCAAGAAAAACATGATTTTATTTCAAGTTTATTAGACAAGCTTGCAAAAACAGATATCGATGAAGAGGTGCTACAAGCACTCTATAAAAAAGCTGATTTACTGTTTTTATAATAATTGAGTAAGGCTGACTGATTTTCTTATATCCTCTTCAAAAAATCATTGGTCAGCCTTACATATCGATAAAGGCGGGTGTTTTAATAATTGAAAGGAAAGCTACAATTCCTAGTTATTTCTGCTTGTTTTTCACTCATGATGTGTCGTTTTCACTTCCACCCCTTTTTTATTTTCACCACAATTATCTTCCTTATTTTCCTTCTTATCAAAAAGAAACATCTTCTCTTTTTCCTTTCCTTTTCGACAATCATTTTCTTTATATTTGTCTACTCCCTTACAGAACAACTAAATAAATCAACATTGAAGGAAGGTTTATATACTGTAAATGGAATTTATTCATCTATTCCCATTATTGATGGAAACCAATTTAGAGGCTATATCGAAACTAGTGATGGTGAGAAGCTTCCTATTTACTATACGATTAATTCTTTAGAGGAGAAGCAGGCTCTTAATAAGATTAACCCAGGAACCATTTGTCGTTTTACAGGAGAATTAGAAATGCCCAAATCACCAACAATGCCAAATGCATTTGATTATAAACAGTATTTATATGATCAACATATTCATTGGCAATATGAGATTGATGAGATTGAACATTGTAAAGTAGGTAAAAAGGATTGGCTATTCTTTTTATTAGAAATTAGAAAAAATGGATTATCTTTTATAGAGAAGCATTTTCCAAATACATCAGTAGGAATTGTGCAAGCATTAATTTTTGGTGAAAGAAAATTAATTGATAAGGACCTAGACACAGCTTATCAAGAGCTTGGTATTGTTCATTTACTTGCAATTTCTGGATCACATATAGGATTATTGGCAAGTGGTATTTATTACATATTGATCTATTGTGGTATCACACATGAAAGGGCAAGAATTATTTTAGTCGTAATGTTACCAATATATATGATTCTTACAGGTGCTACTCCATCCGTCGTTAGAGCATCGTTTATGATGGTTCTTTACCTATTAATAAAGATTTTCAAAAAAAATGTCTCTTCAATAGATGTTATAAGCTTCACATTTCTAGTGCTCCTTTTTATAAACCCGTACTATTTGTTTCAAGTAGGGTTTCAGCTGTCTTACGTTGTAAGCTTTGGATTACTTTTTTCTATTGGTATTGTTGAACAGTTTCGTAGTTGGCTAACTAAATTAATAGTTGTTTCGACTATTGCCCAACTATGTGCGATGCCATTATTACTTTTTCATTTCTATGAGATATCCCTAATTAGCTTACCGATGAATATGATATTTGTGCCACTTTATTCCTTCATTATTTTACCATTTTCCATTTTAGCTACATTAGTTGTTGCAATTTCATCCTCAATTGGACAGCCTATTGTAAATTTGTTTAGTGAAATGCTTCAGCTAACTCATCAAATCGTTCTATTTGCCTCGTCAATTCCATATACAACCTTTACAACAGGGAAACCTGCTCTCTTAGTAACGATGGGATTAATCTGCTCCACGTTTTATTTATTTTTTCAATTTGAGCGTTACCATAGTATATATTTGTTAATTCGTCCTGCAGTTTTTATCATTTTTGTATTATTCATTCAAGCTGTACTACCATATTTAAATCCTTATGGAAAGGTAATAATCATTGATGTAGGCCAAGGGGATTCGATTTTTATTCAACGCCCTTTTAATAAAGGTAGTTATTTAATTGATACAGGTGGAAGGATTTCATTTCCGAAGGAAGATTGGGAAGAATCAAGTAATCCTTATTCGCTTGCTGAGAAAGTAACTGTACCGTATTTGAAATCAATTGGCATAACGAAGCTTGATGCTCTGTTTTTAACACATGGAGATATGGATCATATAGGCGAAGCTTTACCATTAATGAAAGAGGTTAAAATTAAAGAATTAATTTTTCCAGAGGGGTTTGTTAGAGGGAAGTTAGAAGATACAATCATTCAAGAAGCAAAGAAGAAAATGATGAAGATAAAAGCAGTACAAGCCGGGGAACGAGTGACTTTTCAAGGTTTTTCTTTTTATGTTGTTTCTCCGAGCATCTTAACTGAGAGTAAGAATGACGATTCATTAGTACTATGGGCAGAGCTAGGTGGTCTAAAATGGCTATTTACTGGGGATGCAGAAATTGAAGGAGAGAAAAAGATGATTGAAATGTATCCAACATTAAAAGCAGATATTTTAAAAGTGGGGCATCATGGGAGTAAAGGATCCACCTCAGATCTTTTACTTGACCATATTAATCCATCAATTGCACTCGTATCAGCAGGGGATAATAACCGTTATCAGCATCCACATACAGAGCTTCTTGAAAAATTATCACTACGTAAAATTGATTTGTTTCGAACAGATTTACATGGAGCAATTTTATATCATTTTAAAGGAAATAGAGGAACCTTTTCTACCCATCCTCCATACGATGAAGTATATTAACAAAGCTTAAAACGACTTGATCTCCTTAGGCTTTACATCTTTCATGAGGGTGAATAATGGATATTAGCTTACAATTTGTTGAAATTGTAGGCACGAAAAAGAGACTACTCTATAAAGCAGTCTCTATGTAAGAATACAACTTATGAACCAATTAAGCTAATAACAGTCGCAATAATGAAAATTACTGCGAAAAAACCAAATGAAGCAGCGAAACCAACTCCGGAATCTACAGCATCATTACGTTTGCTTTGAACACTCTTTTCAAATTCGTTCACTGTTACCCCTCCTATATCATACTTAGTATAAGCGATTCATATAAAAAAATCTACATCATGATTATATGTTCTTTAACAATACAGGATCATATTTCCATCTTTGCTAGAAAAGACAACAAATAATCCGCTTGACATTGGCTAAACTAGAAATTAAGGCTATGTTAAAGCTCACTGCTGTCGATTTTGGCACTTTGTTGATTGGAGCTAACGCCTGGAGCGGAAATCAACAACAAAGTTTAACAAAGCCAAATTAAATTGCGGTATCGTTTCGAATTAGGTTACCTAGGCCCTAAAACGGAACGTTCACATAGATAAGAGGGAATTGAATGAGTGACGTGTTCAATTCCCTTATCAATTAATCTAATCGTTTTCCACTTGCCAAACCTTTGTTTTCATTTTAGGATTAAATGAAGTGAATCGACGATTGGAGAACAAAAAATGATTTTTAATGTATGGAACGATATTAAAAAAAAGAAATTACACTCTACCTATTTATTAATTGGGAAAGAAGCATTTCTAATGCAAGAGACAGTACAGTTAATTGTAAATGCTTCTCTAATGGAAGAGGAAAAAGACTTTAATTTGTCTGTTTATGATATGGAAGAAACATCGATTGAAACAGCTTTAGAGGATGCAGAAACCCTTCCTTTTATGGGGGAAAAACGTGTTATAATATTGAAAAACCCGGTCTTTTTAACAAGTGAGAAGAAAAAGGAAAAAATTGAACATCGAATTGACAAACTTGAGCAATATATGAATTCTCCAGCACCATATACAATCCTAATTTTTCTTGCGCCATATGAAAAGCTTGATGAACGAAAGAAAATAACAAAGCTTATAAAGAAGCAATCTGTTTTACTTGAGATGAAAACACTTTCAGATGATGAGACAATAAAGTGGATTACCGACATTGCTGAACAAGAAGCAATCTATTTTTCAAAAGAAGCGATGGAAGAGCTAATGTTATTAACTGCAGGAGATTTAATGATAATGCATCAGGAACTAAAAAAACTTAGTACATATGTAGGTGAAGGTGGTTCGATTACACCTGAAACGGTGAGGCTTCTAGTTGCGAGATCGTTGGAACAAAATATTTTTGATTTAATAGACCATGTCATTCATCGAAGAGGTAAGGATGCTTTACAAATTTTTTATGATTTATTAAAAAATAATGAGGAACCAATAAAAATTCTGTCCCTATTGGTGAATCAATTTAGATTGATATTACAGGTGAAAGAGCTGGCGAATACTGGTTACGGTCAACAGCAAATTGCAACTACTGTCAAGGTACATCCTTTTCGAGTTAAATTAGCCTTGCAGCAAGCAAAATTATTTAAAGCAGAGGAATTAGCACATATTCTAATGGATCTTGCAGAGGCTGATTATGAAATGAAAACTGGAAAAAAGGAAAAACAACTATTACTAGAATTGTTTTTGCTGAAGTTATTTCAGAAATAATGGGTACAAAAAAACGATCCTAAGCGGGATCGTTTTTTTGTACAGAATCTATGCAAAAAAATAAAAAACTAAGGCATTCGCTATCTTTGCTGGGCCTTAGTTTTCTTATGATTATGCAGATAATCCGTTAACACTTTTAGCTAAACGAGATTTGTATCGTGCAGCAGCGTTCTTGTGAACTAAACCGCTTTGTGCAGCTTTATCAATTCGTTTGTTTGCTTCAACAAGTGCAGCTTTAGCATTTTCAGCATCATTGTTTAAAACTAATGCATCTACTTTTTTAATAGCAGTACGCATTGAAGATTTAATTGTTGCATTATGTGCATTACGCTCATTGCTAGTTTTTACGCGTTTGATAGCAGATTTAATATTTGGCATATCTTTCACCTCCTAAGAAGTAAATCGAGATCTATTTTACTCGACCATTTCCTTTACATGAACAAAAGATATTCTATCAAACGACCACTCATTTTGCAATACTAATGTAAAGGAAAATCCATTGAAACGATGTATTTATTCAAATATTTTTCATTTGCATACATTTTATCGCTAAATGCTATCTATAATTAGAATTTTCATACAATCTCTCTTTAAGTTTTTCGGTTTCCTACAAAAAAGAGTTCTAAAGAATGTTTCCTTGAATAAATGGCAAACATACTTAGTAGGAACAAATTGGGAGGTATTTTTATGGGAAAGTCTTTAGACTTAAGTAAATATTCCGTACGGACGGATTTAGCTGTTGAAGCAAGAGCAATGGCGATTGAAACAGAAACAAAGGGTAAATCAACTGAAGATTCAAGTAACATAGCTGGTGTGATTGTGAAAGAATGGGAAGAAGAGGGTATAGGTATTTCTTTTTTAGAAATAAAGGATGAAGGATCAAAAATCGTTGGTAAAAAGCCAGGGAGATATCTTACCTTAGAAACTCAAGGGATTCGCCAAAAGGATTCAGAGTTGCAAGAAATTGTTGTTGATGTCTTTGCAAAACATTTTAGTCAGTTTTTAACTGATTTGAATATACCAAAGAATGCAAGTTGTTTAGTTGTTGGATTAGGAAACTGGAATGTTACTCCTGATGCCTTAGGTCCACTTGCAGTTGAGAATTTATTAATTACAAGGCATCTATTTAAATTGCAACCTGAAAATGTTGAAGAAGGGTTCCGACCAGTCAGTGCAATTGCACCAGGTGTTATGGGAATTACAGGTATCGAAACAAGCGATATTATTTCTGGTGTGATCGAACAGTCGAAGCCAGATTTCGTAATTGCGATTGATGCATTAGCAGCACGTTCACTCGAACGTGTTAATACTACGATACAAATTTCGGACACTGGAATCCACCCAGGTTCAGGAGTCGGAAATAAGAGAAAAGCTTTAAGTCAAGAAACATTTGGGATTCCGGTTATTGCGATTGGGATACCGACAGTTGTCGATGCTGTATCTATCACGAGTGACACGATAGATTTTATTTTAAAACACTTTGGTAGAGAAATAAAAGAAGGTGATAAACCTTCTAGGTCACTTACTCCAGCTGGAATGAGTTTTGGGGAAAAACGTGTTTTGACAGATGAGGATATGCCTAGTGAAGAGCAGCGTAAACAATTTTTAGGGGTTGTTGGTGGGCTTGAGGATGATGAAAAGCGTAAATTTATCCATGAGGTACTTTCACCGTTAGGCCATAACTTAATGGTTACACCAAAAGAGGTTGATACGTTTATTGATGATATGGCAAATGTAATTGCAAGTGGATTAAATACTGCTCTTCACCAACAGGTCGACCAAGGTAATTCAGGAGCATATACTCACTAAAATAACGAATATGCCTTTTGAGCCACAAATGAAAATGTAAAACGGTTTATAATCTTCACTCTAATATGTCTGCAATAATGTACAACCTAAATTACTTAATAAAGGAATAGTCGAATTATGCTGATGAATTTTCAGAGTTCGACTCTTCCTTCATACAGAAGGTTCTACTTCCTTATTCTTGTTCATACAAATTAGTAGACAAGCTTAAGGAGGATTATTGTAAATGAAGCGTTCTAATACTAGTCGTAATATGATCGTCACTTTAAATGGGACAAGCATAAAAAAAGGGATCGTTCTAGGCTTCATTGTCCTTTTAATGACGTTTTTACTTTCTGGTGTATTAACATCACTAAAACCAGCATATCGCTTAAACTCTTCGTCAATAAATGACCTAACAAAAAATATTGATAGTGAGGCATTTTTACAATTATTAGGAGCCGAAAATCGTTTTTTTATTTCTGCGCTTCCTGATCAAACAGAACCAATTAAATTATCTTCCATCTTGTTCAAAGTAGCTACCAGTATCAACCCAGATGATCCACGAAGTCTTTTAGGCAGGGAATTGCCTGGATTTTCACTTTATGACAGTGAAATTGTTGTTGCGGGTAATGGGACAAACTATACAAATATGCCCTATGAATCACCGCCACCGACTGAAGTATTAGAGCAAGAAAGAGAAGCATCCATTAATAAAAATGATGTTGTAAATCCAAGTGGTGAGGAGCCTAAAGCCCCTCCTACTTTAACGACTGGTGATAAAAAAGTTGTTTATATATATAACACACATAATACCGAATCTTATTTACCTCTTTTAGAAGGAGAAACTGACCCAAATAGTGCGATACATTCTGAAGCTAATGTCACGATAGTTAGTGAACTTTTAGGTAAGGAATTACAAAGTGAAGGTATTGGATCACAAATCGAGTCTACTGATATACAACAGAATGTTAAACAAAAAGGTTGGAATTACGCAAAGTCGTATAAAGCCTCTAGAACTATTGTTGAAAGTGCGATGGCTACTAATCAAAATATTAAATATTTAATAGATATTCATCGTGATTCGCAAAGAAAAGGTATAACAACTATAAATATTAATAGTAAATCCTATGCAAAGATTGCTTTTGTAATTGGTGGAGATAATCCGAACGCAGAAAAAAATGAGCAACTTGCAAAGGAATTACATGCATTATTGGATGAAAAATATCCAGGTTTAAGTCGAGGGATTTTTGAACAAAAAGGTAAAGGTGTTAATGGTGTTTATAATCAGGATTTATCAAATAATGCTCTTCTTCTTGAGTTTGGCGGTGTTGACAATAATCTAGATGAGCTCAAAAACACAGTAGCAGCAGTATCGGATGTCTTTAGCGAATACTTCTGGCAAGCTGAAAAGGTAGATGGCAATCCAGCAAGTGAAAAAAAGTAAACAAATTGTGAGGGAAGCAAGATGGTAAAATTCATGCTTAAATGCTTTGTTCTTTGCTCAGTCCTTCTGTTTGGGGTCCTAATCGGAATGCAGCAAGCAAACCAAGGAATGTTAAAAATGAAAGGCTATAACGATCCTGAACTACAAGGTGCTTTTCAAGTTGAAAGTGAACAAACAGGTGATGTTGAAGCATCTATCCTTGGAAATAAAGTAACAAGTCAGGACCTCCAACAAAAACAAGAACAACTAGAACAAATTGAAGCATTTAACTTCTTCTCTCAAGTGGGTAAACAATTTGCGTCAATTGTAAGTAATGGGATATCTACTCTTGTTGAATCATTTGCAGAGTGGATAAATAGATTTTTAAGGTGAAAATTAAGCTGATAAGAATACGTTATCTTATGCAAAAGATAACGCTTATTCTGTCAGCTTTTCTACTTTTTAAAAAACCATGTCATAATGAATGATCACTGCTTTGAGTAATCAATATTTCAATCAAAATAATGTCTAGATGATAGTGGCTAATTTTTTATCCATTGAATGTTGAAATCTCAATTGCTATAATGAGAAATAGTGTATTTGTAAGCTATGTAGGAGTGAAGACATTATATGAATAGAGAAGAAAAGTTGATAAGACAATCGAGAATTCGTAATTTCTCGATCATTGCCCATATTGATCACGGTAAATCTACTCTAGCAGACCGTATTTTAGAAAAAACATCTGCTTTAACACAACGTGAGATGAAAAACCAATTATTAGATTCAATGGATTTGGAACGAGAACGCGGTATTACAATTAAGCTAAATGCCGTTCAATTAAAATATAGAGCAAAAGATGGGGAAGATTATACGTTTCATTTAATCGATACTCCGGGGCATGTTGACTTTACTTATGAAGTTTCTCGAAGTCTTGCTGCTTGTGAAGGTGCTGTTTTAGTTGTCGATGCTGCTCAAGGTATTGAAGCGCAAACACTTGCAAATGTGTACTTAGCTCTTGATAATGATTTAGAAATATTACCGGTTATTAATAAAATTGATTTGCCAAGTGCTGATCCTGAGCGTGTAAGAAACGAAATCGAAGAGGTTATTGGGCTGGATGCTTCAGAGGCCGTATTAGCATCAGCTAAAGCAGGAATTGGGATTGAAGAGATCCTCGAGCAGGTTGTTGAGAAAGTTCCTGCTCCAGAAGGTGACCCTGATGGCCCATTAAAAGCACTTATTTTTGACTCAATATATGATGCTTACAGAGGTGTGGTAGCCTACATCCGTGTAGTTGAAGGAACGGTTAAGGTTGGTCAAAAGATCAAAATGATGGCAACGGGTAAAGAATTTGAGGTTACAGAGTTAGGGGTATTCACTCCAAAGCCCGTCCAGCTCAAGGAATTAAATGTTGGGGATGTTGGTTTCTTATCAGCTGCGATTAAAAACGTAGGTGATACTCGTGTTGGTGATACTATTACTGACGCGAAAAATAGAGCAACAGAAGCGCTACCAGGATATCGTAAACTTAATCCAATGGTTTTCTGTGGTCTATATCCGATTGATACAGCTAAATACAATGATTTACGTGAAGCACTTGAAAAGCTGGAGCTTAACGATGCATCTCTACAATTTGAGCCAGAAACGTCTCAAGCATTAGGCTTTGGTTTCCGTTGTGGATTTTTAGGATTATTACACATGGAAATCATTCAGGAACGCATCGAGCGGGAATTTAAAATTGACTTAATTACAACAGCTCCAAGTGTAATTTACGATGTTCATTTAACAGATGGTGAATCACTAAAAGTTGATAATCCATCCAACATGCCTGATCCACAAAAAATTGATCACGTTGAAGAGCCTTACGTTAAAGCCGCTATTATGGTCCCGAATGATTATGTTGGTGCTGTAATGGAGCTTTGTCAGAAAAAACGTGGTATCTTCCTTGATATGCAATACTTGGACGAGATACGAGTGAACATAAATTATGAAATCCCGTTATCAGAAATTGTTTATGATTTCTTCGATCAATTAAAATCCAATACAAAAGGCTATGCATCCTTTGATTATGAGTTAATTGGTTACAAACAATCTACTTTAGTGAAAATGGATATTTTATTGAATGCAGAAAAAATAGATGCATTATCGTTTATCGTACATCGTGATTCTGCATATGATCGTGGAAAGATCATTGTTGAAAAGCTGAAGGAATTGATTCCTCGCCAACAGTTTGAGGTACCGATTCAAGCAGCAATTGGACAGAAAATTGTTGCTAGATCAACGATCAAAGCAATGCGTAAAAACGTGCTTGCAAAATGTTACGGTGGCGATATCTCACGTAAACGTAAATTGTTAGAGAAGCAAAAAGAAGGTAAAAAGCGGATGAAGATGGTTGGTTCTGTAGAAGTACCACAGGAAGCATTTATGGCTGTATTACGAATGGATGAGAACTAAGTTCATTCGTCGCTAAACGGGCGCTTACGCTCGATATAAAAATAATTGTTTGAAACTATGCCGCAGCGTTGCTGCGGCTTCTTAATTAGAGGGTGAAATAATGATTCAATCAGCATACATTCATATCCCGTTTTGCCACCATATCTGTCATTATTGTGATTTCAATAAGGTGTTTTTTAAGCAACAACCTGTGGATGAATATATTGAGATGCTAGTTAAAGAAATGCACCATACTGTACAGAACAATAAGCAAGTATCACTTAAAACGATTTTTATCGGTGGTGGGACTCCAACTGCTTTATCTGTTAGTCAGCTTGATCGATTGCTAGAAGGAATCCATAAAGAGTTGTTGCCAACTAATGATCTTGTTGAGTTTGCAGTAGAAGCAAATCCAGGGGAGCTTACGTTAGACAAGCTGTTAGTGTTAAAAAATGCTGGAGTTAACCGCTTGAGTATTGGCGTTCAAAGCTTTAATGATGAACTTTTGGAGCGAATTGGAAGAGTTCATCGAAGAGAAGATGTTTTCCGTACGTTACAACAAGCTGAGCAAGTAGGATTTGACAATATGAGCATTGACCTAATGTATGGCTTACCTGGACAGACAGTAAATGATTTTAATGAATCATTAAATATAGCCTTTAGCTTGAATGTTAAACATTTTTCAGCGTATTCATTAATTGTTGAGCCGAAAACAGTGTTTTATAATTTGATGCAAAAGGGGAAATTATCATTACCACCACAAGATGAAGAAGCACAAATGTATGAACTTGCAATGGAACAAATGGAGAAACATGGATTTAGACAATATGAAATAAGTAATTACGCGATTCCAGGCTTTGAAAGTAATCATAACCTTACCTACTGGAACAATGATTATTATTATGGCTTTGGCGCAGGAGCACATGGTTATATGAACGGAATAAGAACATCAAATATCGGCCCCATAAAAAAATATATGGAGCAAATTGAACAAACAGGTGAAGCATACAATAGTCAGAATATTGTTAGTAAAGAGGAAGAAATGGAAGAGGAAATGTTCCTTGGTCTTCGGAAAGAAGCTGGAGTGAGTAAAAGTATTTTTAATAAAAAATTTAATGTTCAATTGGTTGATGTCTTTCCAGAACAAATTGAAAATCTGGCCAAGCTTGGCCTAATAGTGAATGATGATCAATCAATAAGGCTTACTCATAAAGGTAAACTTTTAGGTAATGAAGTATTTCAAGAATTCATTGGACTTTCTTGAATGTGGTTTTATTACAAGTGAATACTTCATTCTTCATCCAGAAAAAAGCATATTAAGAGTGATTTAACAATTGACAATTTATTTTAGTTTTGATAACTTTTTATATATATTTAGCACTCGCAATCTTAGAGTGCTAACAGAGGTGATGATAGTTGCTTACAGATCGCCAATTGTTGATTCTACAAGTAATTATTGATGATTTTATTCATTCAGCTCAGCCCGTTGGTTCGAGAACATTAGCGAAAAAAGACGAAATTACGTTTAGCTCAGCTACAATAAGGAACGATATGGCTGACTTAGAGGACCTTGGCTTTATCGAGAAAACACATAGTTCTTCAGGACGTGTCCCATCTGAAAAGGGATATCGTTATTATGTAGACCACCTTCTGTCACCACAGCGTCTAACGAAGACGGAGGTTAGTCAAATAAAATCGATTTATGCTGAAAGAATTTTTGAATTAGAAAAAGTAGTTCAAAAATCAGCACAAATCTTGTCAGAATTAACTAATTACACTTCAATCGTCCTTGGTCCAAAGGTGAATGAAAATCGCTTGAAGAGAATTCAAATTATCCCCATTAACAATGAAACTGCTGTTGCAATAATCGTGACCAATACTGGACATGTGGAAAATCGCACCATTACATTCCCAGGATCCCTTGATCCTAGTGATATTGAAAAAATGGTTAATATCTTAAATGAAAGATTAGCGGGAGTACCACTTGTAGAGTTACAGGATAAGATTTTTAAAGAAGTTGTTTCGGTCCTAAAGGATCATATTCAAAATTATGATATGATGTTAAAGGTCATGGCGGGTACATTGAAACTCAATTCAGGAGAAAAAATCTATTTCGGCGGAAAAACCAATATGTTAAGTCAACCTGAGTTCGCTGACATTGGAAGAATCAGATCATTGCTAACAATGATTGAGCATGAGAAAGAATTGTATGGTTTATTACAATCAAATCATACAGGAATCTCGATAAAAATTGGTAAAGAAAATGATAATATAGCGATGGAGAATTGCAGTTTAATTACAGCAACTTATTCATTAGGTGATAATCAATTAGGTACGATTGCAGTATTAGGCCCAACAAGAATGGAGTATTCACGTGTTATAAGTTTATTAACACGAATGACACGTGATTTGTCCAAAACGCTTACTGATTTGTATCATCAATCTTAAGCTTGGTTATATTGATTATGGGTGGAATAGTAAATTCCACCCGATTCCTATGTTTTAAAAATCAACGCAAAACAATTCTTATAGATCAATCCCTTTAAGGAGGTGAAACATTGTGTCAAACGAAAAAAACGTTGCAGAACAAGAAGAAGCAGTAGATACTCCACAAAATGAACAGTCAGACGCAGATGTTGAAGTTGTTAATGCTGAAGATGTAATCATTGAAGATGCATCTGATGCTGGTGATGAGTCTGAACAAAAAATCGCAGAATTACAAGCGAAGTTAGACGAAACCGAAAACAAAATGCTTCGTGCTCAAGCAGATTTTGACAATTTTAAAAGAAGAAGTCGCTTGGATCAAGAAGCAGCTCAAAAATATCGTGCTCAAAGTTTAGTATCTGAAATCATACCTGCTCTTGATAACTTTGAAAGAGCATTACAAATAGAAGCAGATAACGATCAAACAAAATCGTTGCTACAAGGCATGAACATGGTGTATAACCAATTAGTTCAAGCTCTTAAAAATGAAGGTGTAGAAGCAATAAATTCGGTAGGTGAACAGTTTGATCCTCATTTACACCAAGCTGTGATGCAGATCGAGGATGAGAACTATGAATCCAATTCGGTTGTTGAAGAGCTTCAAAAGGGTTATAAACTTAAGGATCGAGTAATTCGACCTGCAATGGTAAAAGTAAATCAATAACATTCTATCTTACATATTAGGAGGTCCTATTTTATGAGTAAAATTATCGGTATCGACTTAGGTACAACAAACTCATGTGTCGCAGTTTTAGAAGGCGGAGAACCAAAAGTGATCCCAAATCCAGAAGGTAACCGTACAACTCCTTCTGTTGTAGCTTTTAAAAACGGCGAACGTCAAGTTGGTGAAGTGGCAAAACGCCAAGCAATTACAAACCCAAATACGATTATTTCTATCAAACGTCATATGGGTACTGACTATAAAGTTGAAGTAGAGGGCAAAAGCTACACACCTCAAGAAATGTCAGCAATCATTCTTCAACACTTAAAATCTTATGCAGAAGAATATCTAGGAGAACCTGTAACAAAAGCAGTTATCACAGTACCTGCATATTTCAATGATGCTGAACGCCAAGCAACAAAAGATGCTGGTAAAATTGCTGGTTTAGAAGTAGAACGTATCATCAACGAGCCTACTGCTGCAGCTTTAGCTTACGGATTAGATAAAACAGATGAAGATCAAACGATTCTTGTTTATGACTTAGGGGGCGGTACGTTTGACGTGTCAGTTCTCGAGCTTGGAGATGGCGTATTTGAAGTTCGTTCAACTGCTGGTGACAACCGCCTAGGTGGAGACGACTTTGACCAAGTAATCATCGACTATTTAGTTGCTGAATTCAAAAAGGAAAACGGCATTGATCTTTCAAAGGATAAAATGGCGTTACAACGTTTAAAAGATGCTGCTGAAAAAGCGAAAAAGGATCTTTCAGGAGTAACATCAACTCAAATATCTTTACCATTTATAACTGCTGGAGAAGCTGGTCCACTTCACTTGGAAATAAGCTTATCACGTGCTAAATTTGACGAGATTTCATCTGATTTAGTTGAAAGAACGATGGGGCCAGTTCGCCAATCACTTAGTGATGCAGGTCTTTCAGCTAGCGAAATCGATAAAGTTATTCTTGTTGGTGGTTCAACTCGGATACCAGCTGTTCAAGAAGCAATCAAAAAAGCATTAGGTAAGGAGCCACATAAAGGTGTAAACCCTGATGAAGTAGTTGCGCTTGGTGCATCAATTCAAGGTGGAGTTATTACTGGAGATGTAAAAGACGTTGTGCTACTTGATGTAACTCCACTATCATTAGGAATTGAAACGATGGGTAGTGTATTCACAAAGTTGATTGAACGAAATACTACAATCCCAACAAGTAAATCACAGGTATTCTCTACAGCTGCAGATAGCCAAACAGCAGTAGACATTCATGTTTTACAAGGTGAGCGTCCAATGGCAGCGGACAATAAAACATTAGGTCGTTTCCAATTAACAGACATTCCACCGGCACCACGTGGTGTACCACAAATTGAAGTATCATTTGATATCGATAAAAATGGTATTGTAAACGTACGTGCAAAAGATTTAGGTACAAACAAAGAGCAAACAATCACAATTAAATCTTCAACAGGTTTATCAGATGATGAAATCGACCGCATGGTAAGAGAAGCGGAAGAGAATGCTGACGCTGATAAACAACGTAAGGAAGAAGTTGAACTTCGCAATGAAGCAGATCAATTAGTGTTTACAACTGAAAAAACATTAAAAGATCTTGAAGGAAAAGTTGACGAAGCAGAAGTAACAAAAGCAAATGAAGCAAAAGAAGCATTAAAAACTGCGATTGAGAAAAACGATTTAGAAGAAATCAAAGCGAAAAAAGATGAACTACAAAATATTGTTCAAGAACTTTCAGTAAAACTTTACGAAGAAGCAGCTAAACAAGCTCAAGCTCAGCAAGGTGGAGAAGCAGCAAGTGGTAAAGCTGACGACGACGTAGTTGATGCTGAATTTGAAGAAGTAAAAGACGAAGATAAAAAATAAACATAGAACATTAAGGTGAAAAGTCAAAGTCAGGCGTGTCTTGACTTTGGCTTTTTTTAGATAAAGCTATAGAATTCTTTCACTTGAACATAACAAGAGTGATAAGTGATAGATGCGACAAAACATTCGAAACAACAATTTGTTGCTTTTCCTCTCTTTTGAGTGATACAATTTACCTTATGTGAGAAAATCGGGAGTGAGAAAATTATGAGCAAGCGTGATTACTATGAAGTACTCGGGTTAAGTAAGAACGCGAATAAAGATGAGATTAAAAAAGCTTACCGTAAGCTTTCAAAGCAATACCATCCAGATATTAATAAAGAAGCAGATGCTAACGAGAAATTCAAAGAAATAAAAGAAGCCTATGAAACATTGAGTGATGATCAAAAGAAATCTCACTATGATCAATTTGGACATACTGATCCAAATCAAGGCTTTGGTGGTGGCGCTGGCTTCGGTGGAGATGGATTTGGCTTTGAAGATATTTTTAGCTCAATCTTTGGCGGAGGTACTAGAAGACGTGATCCGAATGCACCAAGACAGGGTGCGGACTTACAATATACAATGACATTAGACTTTGAAGAAGCTGTTTTTGGAAAAGAAACGACGATTGAAATTCCTAGAGAAGAAACATGTGAAACCTGTGATGGATCAGGTGCACAAAAAGGAACTAAACCTGAAAAATGTACACATTGTGGTGGTAGCGGTCAATTAAATGTAGAACAAAATACCCCATTTGGCCGAATTGTAAATCGCCGTGTTTGTAATCACTGTGAAGGCACAGGTAATATGATTAAGCACAAGTGTGGAACATGTCGTGGAACTGGAAAAGTGAAAAAGCGTAAAAAGATTCAAGTGAAAATTCCTGCTGGTGTCGATGATGGTCAACAATTGCGAGTATCTGCACAAGGTGAACCAGGTGTAAATGGTGGACCTCCTGGAGATTTATATGTCGTATTCCACGTAAGAGAGCATGAGTTCTTTGAAAGAGAAGGCGATGATGTATACTGTGATATGCCTTTAACCTTTGCTCAAGCTGCACTAGGAGACGAAATTGAAGTACCTACACTACATGGTAAAGTGAAATTAAAAGTGCCAGCAGGTACGCAAACTGGTAAGAAATTCCGTTTAACTGGAAAAGGTGTTCCTAATGTTAGAGGTTATGGACAAGGTGACCAATATGTAATTTTACGTGTATTGACTCCAACGAGCTTAACTGAAAAACAAAAGGAACTACTTCGTGAATTTGCTGAAATTAGTGGAGCAAAGCCTGATGAACATGAAGATAGCTTTTTTGATAAAGTAAAACGGGCATTTAAAGGTGATTAACTAATCTATTAAAGATGAACAAATGTATGAGGATTGGAGTTGGTAGATATGAAGTGGTCAGAATTTAGTATTCACACAACACAAGAAGCAGTAGAACCCATTTCAAATATATTACACGAGGCTGGGGCTAGCGGTGTAGTCATTGAGGATATTGCTGATTTAGTTAAGGAACGGAGTACTGTACTAGGCGAAATCTACCAACTAGATCCAACCGATTATCCAGAAGAAGGGGTTATTGTTAAAGCATATTTACCGGTCAACAGCTTCCTAGGTGAAACAGTTGACGGGATAAAAGCTTCGATAAACAGCCTCTTGCTGTATGATATTGATTTAGGAAAAAATCACGTAACGATTAGTGAAGTAAATGAAGAAGAATGGGCAACAGCTTGGAAGAAATATTACCATCCTGTTAAAATTTCAGAGAAGTTTACAATTGTTCCAACATGGGAAATTTATGAGCCTGTAAGTTCAGATGAATTGATTATTGAGCTAGATCCAGGGATGGCATTTGGAACAGGTACACATCCAACAACAGTACTATGTATTCAAGCGTTAGAGCGTACTGTTCAGAAAGATGATAAGGTAATTGATGTTGGTACAGGATCAGGTGTCTTAAGTATTGCTGCTGGATTACTGGGAGCTAATCAAATTCAAGCACTTGATTTAGACCAAGTTGCAGTCGAAAGTGCCCGTTTAAATTGTAAACTAAACAAAGTACAAAACGTTGTCAATGTTTCACAAAACAATCTTTTAGATGGTATAGAAGGTCCTGTAGACCTGGTTGTTTCAAATATATTAGCTGAAATAATTGTTCGCTTTATAGACAAGGCTTATGAAGTCTTAAAAGAAAATGGAACTTTTATCACATCTGGTATTATCCAAAATAAAAAGAATGAAGTAAAAGAAGCACTTCAAAACGCAGGTTTTGTGATAGAGGAAACAATGGTCATGGAAGATTGGGTTGCATTTATTGCTAAGAAGAAGTAGTCTTCTTTAACTAATGGGGGGCAGACCCCTGTGTTTACAAATTGTATTCATTAATAGGGGTGGCTGCTTTGCAACGTTATTTTGTAGATGAAGAAAAGGCTCATTTAGAATCTAATATACAGATTACAGGTGATGATGTACATCATATATCACGCGTATTACGTATGCAGTCAGGAGATAAGGTTGTATGTTGTACAAAGGATGGATTCGAAGCACATTGTGAAATAGCTGAAATTACCAATGACCAAGTGAATTGTTTTATATTAGAATGGATGACGGTGAACCGTGAGCTTCCTGTTACTATTACCATCGCGAGCGGGTTGCCTAAAGGGGATAAACTTGAATGGATTATTCAAAAGGGCACCGAATTAGGTGCTTCTTCATTTATCCCTTTTAATGCTGCCCGTTCAATTGTAAAACTTGAACAAAAAAAGATTGGAAAGAAGCTCGATCGCTGGCAAAAAATCGCAAAAGAAGCGTCAGAACAATCGTATCGTAACAAAGTCCCTACAGTCATTGAGCCATGCCAATTTAACGAACTATTGAAAATAGCGAATGACTACGATGTGAAAATCGTTGCTTATGAAGAATCGGCAAAGCAAGGTGAGAAAAAGAATTTAGCAAAAGCATTTGATGAACTAACAGATGGATCCTCCTTACTTGCTGTTTTTGGTCCTGAGGGTGGCTTAACAGAGCAAGAAGTATCAAAGCTTGAAGAGCTAGGTTTTCTCGTTTGTAGCTTTGGTCCAAGAATATTAAGAACAGAGACAGCTCCATTATATTTATTATCAGCTGTTTCTTATTATTTCGAATTATCGAGGTGATGAATAATGCCTACAGTTGCATTTCATACATTAGGTTGTAAAGTAAATCATTATGAGACAGAAGCGATTTGGCAGCTTTTCAAAGATGCTGGCTATGATCGTACAGAATATGAAAAAGTCGCAGATGTATATGTGATTAATACATGTACTGTAACAAATACAGGTGATAAAAAGAGTCGTCAAGTTATTCGTCGCGCAATCCGTAAAAATCCGGATGGTGTAATCTGTGTTACAGGTTGTTATGCCCAAACTTCTCCTGCAGAAATTATGGCGATCCCTGGTGTTGATATTGTTGTAGGAACACAGGATCGTGTTAAGATGCTAGAATATATTGAGCAATTTAAAAACGAAAGACAACCAATTAACGGTGTAAGAAATATTATGAAAACACGTGTATATGAAGAGCTTGATGTACCTTCATTCACAGACAGAACAAGAGCTTCTTTAAAAATACAAGAAGGTTGTAATAACTTTTGCACATTTTGTATCATTCCTTGGGCACGTGGCTTAATGCGTTCACGTGATCCTAAAGAGGTTGTTACACAAGCACAGCAGCTAGTGAATGCAGGTTACAAAGAAATTGTACTAACAGGCATTCATACAGGAGGATACGGTGAAGATCTAAAGGATTATAACTTAGCCATGCTATTACGTGACTTAGATGAGCAAGTTGAAGGTTTAAAACGGATCCGGATTTCATCAATCGAAGCAAGCCAAATATCAGATGAAGTGATAGAAGTTCTGAAAAATTCAAGCAAAGTTGTTCGTCACTTACACATTCCGATTCAATCTGGATCAGATACAGTGTTAAAACGTATGCGTAGAAAGTATACAATGGAATTTTTCGCAGACCGCATTAAGCTTTTAAAAGAAGCATTGCCAGGTCTGGCGATTACATCAGATGTAATTGTTGGATTCCCAGGTGAAACAGAGGAAGAATTTTTGGAAACTTTTAACTTCATTAAAGAGCATAAGTTTTCTGAGCTTCATGTTTTTCCGTATTCTAAACGGACTGGTACCCCAGCTGCTCGAATGGATGATCAAGTGGATGAAGAAATTAAAAATAACCGAGTTCATCGTTTAATAGAACTATCAGATCAATTAGCCAAAGAATATGCTTCTCAATTCGAAGATGAAGTGTTAGAGGTTATTCCTGAAGAAGCATTTAAAGAAGAGACAAATGAAGGATTGTATGTTGGGTACACAGACAATTATTTAAAGGTTGTTTTTCCTGCTAATGAAGAAATGGTAGGTAAGATTGTAAAAGTGAAAATAACAAAGGCTGGCTATCCTTACAATGAGGGTCAATTTGTACGAGTATTAGATGAGCCATTGCAAACAGACGAAAATATTCGTTTATCTTCTTAATGTAATTGGGGTTGGTTGTAATTTAACCAATCCTTTTTCTATTTATAGAAAAATATTCATAAGGAAATGTGTAAAATTTATTAATAAGTGCAAATTAATTTAGTACTCGTTTTTATTTTTTGATAATGTTAAGATGTAAGAGGTCGGACAACTATATGTTGAAGGAGACGATACATAATGTCAAATATAGCAAAAATGATTGATCATACTGCCCTTAAGGCGGATACAACTAAGGATACGATCGAAAAGCTTTGCAAAGAAGCCAGTGAATACAAGTTTGCCTCTGTATGTGTAAACCCAACCTGGGTAGAAACAGCAGCCCAGTTGTTAAAAGGATCAGATGTAAAGGTTTGTACCGTTATTGGTTTTCCATTAGGAGCAAATACACCAGAAACAAAGGCATTTGAAACAAAAGATGCCATTGAAAAAGGTGCAACTGAAGTTGATATGGTTATTAATATCGGAGCTCTTAAGGACAAAAATGATGAGCTTGTAGAACGCGACATCAGAGCTGTTGCAAGCGCTGCAAAGGGTAAAGCCTTATCAAAGGTGATTATTGAGACAAGTCTTTTAACAGAAGAAGAGAAGGTTAGAGCTTGTGAGATTGCTGTGCGCGCTGGAGCTGATTATGTAAAAACATCTACTGGTTTTTCAAGCGGTGGAGCAACCGTTGAGGATATAGAACTTATGAGAAAAACAGTAGGGCCTGAGATTGGTGTAAAAGCATCTGGTGGAGTCCGAGACACAGAAGGTGCCGAAGAGCTGGTGAAGGCGGGAGCAACTCGTATTGGAGCAAGCTCTGGCGTCTCAATCGTTAAAGGTGAGTCATCAAATTCTGATTATTAATTTTGTTATTTAAATCAATTTTTCACTTATTGATCATTTGTGCAATCAGCAAATAAAAGCAAGCATATAATAATCGAATAATTCAAACAACAATTTATACACGGAACTTTTTACTATATGAGTTGACCTGCATTATTCGTTATATTATAATTGCAAAGTACATGTTTTGTTATACTATCCAAATTCACATTTTAAGGATGATAGTATAGGAAATAACTAAGGCATTCGCAACATTGCGATAAGCCATGTTTTTCTAGTAGACATGTTTTATTTAAAGATGTCGATTGGTTGTATTCGGAGGGAGGGAAAGAGAATGTCAAAAACGGTCGTTCGTAAAAACGAGTCGCTTGAAGATGCTCTTCGTCGTTTCAAACGTACTGTATCTAAAAGTGGTACAATACAAGAAGCTAGAAAGCGCGAATTCTATGAAAAGCCTAGCGTAAAGCGTAAGAAAAAGTCTGAAGCAGCTAGAAAGCGCAAATTCTAAAAGAGGGTGTACTTATGAGTCTTCTTGAGCAATTGAATCAAGATATGAAACAAGCGATGAAAAACAAAGAAAAAGACAAGTTAATTGTCATTCGAATGGTCAAGGCTGCTTTGCAAAATGAAGCGATTAAACTTGGCAAAAATGAGTTGTCTGAAGAAGAAGACTTGACAGTTCTTTCTCGCGAATTAAAGCAACGTAAAGACTCCCTCCAGGAATTTAAAAATGCTGATCGTTTGGACTTAGTTGAAAAAACACAAGCGGAAATCGATGTATTAGTCGATTATATGCCTGAGCAGCTTTCCGAAGAAGAGGTTTCTGAAATCGTTAAACAAACAATTTCAGAAGTGAATGCATCTTCTAAAGCGGATATGGGGAAAGTAATGGGAGCACTCATGCCCAAAGTTAAAGGAAAAGCAGACGGAAGTCTTGTTAATAAGCTTGTGCAACAACAGCTATCATAAATTTTAAGACACCTTGCCTTGCAAGGTGTCTTTTAGTGTGTAAGAAGATAAAAGTGTTAATCATAAAAAAGAGAAAATACTATTTACATAAGAATCTAATTTAAGTAATAAATTTTTATTAATAAATGAAACCAAATACTAACTAAAAACGTATTAAGAATAGGGCGTTATAGAGAGGAGGTTTTTAGACAAATGAGAAAGCGTTTTTACCAGTTAATGATTGTCGTAGCTTTTATTTTGGCTTTGTTTAATGGTTTTAGTAATGAGCTCAAAGCAGATTCTAATCAAAAAGTATTTATCATACCTCTTGAGGAAACAGTCGAGAAAGGTCTCTCGCAATATATTAAGCGAACAATTTCAGAAGCGAAATCTCAGGAGGCTGACCACATCATTCTTGAAATAGACACATTGGGTGGTGCTGTTGATGGAGCTATGGAGATAGCTGATACACTCCGTTCAAGTGAAATCCCGATTACTGCTTATATTAATAGAAGAGCTATTTCAGCAGGAGCTTATATTGCGTTGAATGCGGACCAAATATATATGGCTCCAGGTAGTCAGATGGGGTCTGCTGCAATCATTACAGGGGATGGTAATGCTGCAGATGATAAGTCGCAATCATTATGGCTGTCAGAATTGAAAGAATCAGCAGAACGGAATGGACGTGATCCAAAATATGCGTTGGCAATGGCAGATAAGGATGTTGATATTCCTGAATATGGAGCAGGTAAAGGAGATTTATTAACACTTGAGACAAAGCAAGCATTTGAAGTTGGATATTCAGAAGGAACAGCTGAAAATCGCAAAGACTTATTAAAACAATTAAATTTAACAGGTGCTTCCATAATCGAGGCAGAAGAAAGTTTTGCAGAGAAAGTGGCAAGATTTATCACACATCCTGTTGTTGTTCCTATTCTTCTGTCGATAGGTAGTATTGGTTTAGTTGTTGAACTTTATTCTCCAGGATTTGGTGTTGCGGGATTCATGGGATTAACTTCACTTTTTTTATTTTTTTATGGTCACTTAGTTGCTGGTCTAGCTGGGATGGAATCAATAATATTATTTGTTTTAGGAATTATATTGGTAATCGCTGAATTCTTTGTACCAGGTGGTATAATGGGAGCGTTGGGCTTTGCAAGTATGATTACAAGTTTATACTTAGCTTCAGGTGATTTTGTCCATATGACGATTTCCTTATTAACTGCCCTGGTTGCATCAATTATAGTATCTATTCTACTAGTAAAGGTGTTTGGAAAACGTATGAATATTTTTAAAAAGCTAATATTGCGTGACTCAACAAATACCGAGAGTGGTTACGTGTCAAATAAATCAAGAGCTGAATTACTTGGTCTTGAAGGAGTTGCATTTACGACATTACGACCTTCAGGAACAGCAATAATTGCAGACGAACGGTTAGATGTTGTGACAGAAGGTAGCTTTATCTCTCAAGGCCAAAGGGTAAAAGTTGTAAAGGTGGAAGGCTCGAGAATTGTTGTTAGAGAGCTGAATTAATAAAGATCTAGGCTTGTTACTTTATTAAGCGTTTAATAGTAGTTACTTTGAAATAGTCATCTGACTGCTAGGAATGCTTGATTTTGATACATTATACATTAGGAGGAAAACAATGGAAGCATCAGCAATATTAATAATTGGACTCGTTATACTAGGCTTTATCTTTTTAGGTATCTTTTTTACATTTGTACCAATTGCACTTTGGATTTCAGCTCTTGCAGCAGGGGTTAAAATTAGCATCTTTACGTTAATCGGAATGAGGCTACGTCGTGTTATTCCAAGTAGGGTTGTTAATCCATTAATTAAGGCACATAAAGCTGGTCTTGGTATTACAACAAATCAGCTTGAAAGTCATTATTTAGCAGGTGGTAATGTAGACCGTGTTGTAAATGCGCTAATTGCAGCGGAACGTGCAAATATTGAATTAACCTTTGAACGTGCTGCAGCAATCGATCTAGCTGGTCGTGACGTTCTAGAAGCTGTACAAATGAGTGTTAATCCAAAAGTTATTGAAACTCCTTTTATTTCAGGTGTAGCGATGGATGGAATTGAAGTAAAAGCAAAAGCAAGAATAACTGTCCGAGCGAACATCGATCGTTTAGTCGGGGGAGCAGGCGAGGATACTATTATAGCTCGTGTTGGCGAAGGGATTGTAAGTACAATTGGTTCCCAAAAGGATCATAAAAAGGTATTAGAAAATCCTGATATGATTTCTCAAACAGTTTTAGGAAAAGGCCTAGATTCCGGTACTGCCTTTGAAATTCTCTCGATTGATATCGCGGATGTTGATATCGGTAAAAACATTGGAGCTGAATTACAAACAGAGCAAGCAGAAGCAGATAAGAAAATTGCTCAAGCCAAAGCAGAAGAAAGAAGAGCGATGGCTGTTGCTCAAGAACAAGAAATGCTTGCGCGTGTACAAGAAATGAAAGCTAAAGTTGTAGAAAGCGAAGCAACAGTTCCACTGGCAATGGCTGAGGCACTTCGCTCTGGTAACATAGGTGTGATGGATTATATGAATATTAAAAATATCTCTGCTGATACAGACATGAGAGACTCAATTGGTAAAACAAATCAAGATCAAAATGATAATGACCAATATTGATCGGTAGATTGTACCATCTTAAATAAGGTGGTGGATGGTGAAGCTAAGCTACCTATGCACAAGGCCTTGCTTCCCATCCTTTTCCTTCATTTAAAGGAGGGAGTGACTTATGGAGCTTACAGAATTATTAACAAATCCACTTGTCTGGGGGGCTCTTGTGTGGTTGTTTTCTAGATTCTTCACATCTAATAAAAAAGATGAAGAAACACCAAAAAAACAACATAATCAACGGCGTGAGAATCGTCCAAATCCAAGACCAAATCCAAGGCAAAACTCTAGAACGAACCCTAAGCCGGTGATGACAACTGTTGAGCGAAAGCCTCGAAATGAAGCGAAACCTGCTCTTCAAACAGTACAACAGGCTTATGAAAGCATGAAAAATCATGCTACAGAAAAAACTAGGATTGTAAAAGAACAACCAAATAAGAGGAAAGTTGTACCAAGAGAGCAATTTCCTAAAGTAAATCGAAATATAAAACAAAATAACCTAATTATTGATCAACAGAAAGCAGTACAAGGTGTAATTTGGGGCGAAATTTTAGGTGCACCGAGGTCTAAAAACCCACATTATACGAGAAACAAAAGACATTCATAACTTCTAACAATAATCGTGTTATAAGACTCCGTTTTCTCTCATACATATGAGATGAAAGGGGGTCTTTTTTTATGGCAAAAAAATGGCGACAGCAACTAACTAGATGGATTACAAATACAATTGAACTACCGCCCGATGTCATGATGGATCTTCCTAGAATTACGATGGTTGGCCAGCTCCATATTTACATAGAAAATCATCGAGGGCTCCTTACTTTTACTGATACAGAGCTTCGCCTTCTATTAAAGCAAGGACAACTTTTAATCAAAGGCGAAGCTTTTGTCATAAAGACGATTCTACCGGAAGAAATTCTACTCGAAGGTAAAATAAATCAAGTTCTATATCTGGATGCAACTTAAGGAGGATCCTGGAACTTTCATCGGTAATAACCAACCTAATAAAAGGAACATCCAAGAATATTGTTCTAGCAGCGAAATCTTAGTGAGTAAAAAACTCAAATAGTCTGCTGTGAGTTAATCATCCGTTTTTTATAAATCACCACAGCAGGCAAGTTTATAAAACGTTATATAGTAATGTTTAGCAGGTAACTACACAAACCACTATTTTGCAGGGTTTAGGAGGATAATAATGAAAAACCAATGGACGAGTTTGTTATTTGGAGTTGTAAAAGTAAGTATCGTGGGTCGAGGTACAGAACGCTTTTTGAATGATTGTATACGTGAAGATATTGTAATTTGGAATGTTAGAAGAAGCCAAAAGGATGGGATGGATTTCTTTATTCGCCTTAAAGATGTACATGCCTTGCGAAGAGTAGTAAGGAAAAATGAATGCAAATGTCGCTTTGAGAAAAGGTTAGGTTTTCCCTTTTTTGTAAAAAAATCATGGAGGAATAGCGGATTTGTCATGGGAATACTTGCTTTTTTATTAGTGATTTTTGCTTTGTCGAATATGATATGGGGAATAAAAGTCGAGGGTGCTTCACCTGAAACGGAGCATTTAATAAAAAAGGAGCTTTCTCGAATTGGGGTTAAAACTGGAAAGTTCCAATTCTTTGTAGAAAATCCCGATGATATTCAAAAATCCTTAACAGATAATATTCAGCAGATTACATGGGTTGGTGTGGAATTAACTGGTACAACCTATCATTTAAAGGTTGTAGAAAAAAATCAACCAGAAGAAGAAAAACTTGTAAGTCCTCGTCATATAATTGCTGAAAAAGAAGCAGTTATTTCTAAAATGTTTGTAGAGCAAGGCCAACCACTTACAACTTTACATGAGCATGTAAAAAAAGGACAAATATTAGTTTCAGGGCTGATCGGGAAGGAAGATGAACAGAAAAAAGTAGCGGCTAAAGCTGAAATTTTCGGGGAAACTTGGTATAAATCAACAATTTTAATTCCATTAAAGACGACTTTTCATGTTTTAACTGGAGATGATAAGGTTAAGCATTATCTTCAATTCGGATCCTTTAAGCTTCCAATATGGGGATTTAAAGATCCTGAGTTTAAAAATTTTGAAGTAGAAGATGATGTTAGATATGTTAAATTTTTAAATTTCACATTGCCGGTTGCATACGTCAATGAGACATATAGAGAAAAAGAACAAGTTAGTCGGGATTACACGGTAAAACAAGCTAGGGAAGCTGCTTTAGATCGAGGTCGTAAAGATATTGAGGATAAACTTGATGAAGAAGAAAAAGTAATTGGAGAAAAAGTTTTGCACGAGACGAATGAGAATGGTAAAGTAAAATTAACCGTTCTTTACCAGGTGATAGAAAATATAGTGAGAACCACACCAATTGTTCAGGGAGACTAAAGAATGCCAGAAGAATTAGTGACAATGAGTCAACAATTAGAAAATCCAAATGAAGCAATTGCTTTATTCGGTAACAATGATGTTCATTTAAAACGAATGGAAGAAGAACTAAAGGTTTCAATTGTAACGCGAGGTGAAGCAGTCTTTGTATCTGGAGACTCTGAACACGTTAATCTTGTTGAAGAACTGCTTAAATCCCTGCTCCTTATTATCCGCAAAGGAATCAACATTAGTGAGCGAGATGTGATTTATGCCATAAGTATGGCAAGGGAACAGAAATTAGATCAATTTGAGAACCTGTATGTTCAGGAAATAGCTAAAACAGCCAAAGGGAAATCAATACGAGTTAAAACCTTAGGTCAACGTCATTATATAGCAGCTATTCAAAACAAGGACTTAGTTTTTGGAATAGGTCCTGCTGGTACTGGTAAGACGTATTTAGCTGTTGTCATGGCTGTAAATGCTTTAAAAAACGGTAGTTTAAAACGGATTATATTAACAAGACCTGCTGTTGAAGCTGGAGAAAGCTTAGGTTTTTTACCAGGTGATCTAAAAGAGAAGGTAGATCCATACTTAAGACCTTTATATGATGCATTACATGATGTTTTGGGAATGGAGCATACTGGAAGACTTATTGAGCGAGGAACAATTGAAATAGCGCCTTTAGCTTATATGAGGGGTAGAACCTTAGATGATGCATTCGTTATTTTGGACGAAGCTCAAAATACCACTCCAGCCCAAATGAAAATGTTTCTTACTCGATTAGGTTTTGGATCTAAAATGGTCATTACTGGTGATATTACACAAGTTGACTTACCGAAAGGTGTAAAATCTGGATTAACTGTAGCGAAGGATACTCTTGTAAATGTACAAGGTATTTCATTTGTTGAGTTAGAGCAATCTGATGTTGTTAGACATCCGCTTGTTGCAAAAATTATTTCAGCTTACGAAAACTCCAAAGAAGGATAAGTGACCCGAGCACCCGAAGTCGGGTCACTTTCTTTTTAGACCTTTTATTGTGTAGGAATGTTTTTGTTGATTTTTTTGTCGTATTTTGTCATAATGGTTGAACATTTTTCGATAAAAGGAAATAATGGAAGAAGTGAACGAATTAACGAATGAAAATTAATTCGTTGAAAAGGTGGTGCCTCTTGTGAAGAAAAAAATTAATAAAGATAAACTAAAACCAAACCCAAACCCATTAATTGAAAAACTTAAAAATAATAAGTTTCAACATGTTTTTTTATATGCGATTTTAGCGGTAATATTGTTTGTAGCACTTTATAGTAATGTTAAGCCTGAAACATTAGATGTTGAGCTTTTTACTGTGTCTGATCAAACAATCTATGCACCTACAACCGTTGAAGACAAGGTTGAGACTCAGCGAAAAGAGCAAGAGGCTTATGATGCAGTAGAAGACCAATATGTCTTAAAAAAGGAGATTACAGAAAAACAAGTAGATCTCATATCATCGATTTTTGATGCTATTATTGAAGTCCGTAAAGAAGAAGAAACAGCGAATAAGTCGGAAGACGCTACATCCACCTTGTTAACTCCTGAAGAAAAGGTGAAACGTTTACAAGAAAAGTTAACCCCGGCTATAAGTGATAAAATCTCTGAGGAAACCTTTTTGCCCTTAGTAAGTACCACAGACGATGAGTTAGTTCTTGCAAAGGATGCGGTTGTTACAGCAGTAAATAATATCATGAGCAAGGAAATACCGATCATTCAATTGACAGAAGCAAAAAAGCAAGCTGTTGAAGAATTGGGATATACCTCCCTAAAAGCAGATGTTCTTAAGGCGGCAACAGAACTAACTCGTTTTTCAATTACACCAAATGTTGTATTTGACAAGGATGCAACTGAGGAGAAAAGACAGCAAGCAATTGATAATGTGAAAGTAGCACAAATTAAACAAGGCCAAATCCTAGTCGAAGAGGACGAGCTAATTAATCGGGAAGTTTATCGAAAACTTGGACTAGTTGGTTTACTAGATAATCAACAATCATTTAAACCATTCTTAGGGTTAGGGTTATTCATTGTGCTAATTCTGATTGGTGTCGTGTATTATTTTGAAAAGAAAGATAGTCCAATTTCTAAGAAATACAATTCCCTGCTCTTATATTGTTTAATATTTGCAATTACTATTCTACTTATGAAGATTGTCAGTCTCTTTCAAAAAATCGACTATACACATATTGGGTATCTTGTGCCTGTTGCGATGGGCGCTATGCTTGTAAAGCTCTTACTGAATGAGCGCCTAGCGATCTTGACATGTATGATATTTGCAATTTGTGGAAGTGTGATTTTTAATGAAGGTGTTACTGGTAGCTTTAATTTTTCAGTAGGTGTATACTACTTATTTGGTTGCCTTGCGGCAGTATTATTTTTAGGAGAACATAATCTTAGGTCTAAAATTTTACAAGCTGGCTTGTTTGTAGCTGGAATGAATGTCCTTGTTATAACAGCTATTATGCTAATTAGAAATGGTAGCTATTCAAATGTTGAAATTGGTTCATATTTTATTATGGCTTGTGCGTCAGGTCTTGTTTCTTCTGTATTAACAATAGGTTTTATGCCATTCTTTGAAACCGGATTTGGAATATTGTCTACGATGAAATTAATTGAACTATCTAATCCAAATCATCCATTACTAAGAAAAATTTTAACAGAAACTCCAGGTACATATCACCATAGTGTAATGGTTGCAAATTTGTCTGAGTCTGCATGTGAAGCAATTGGGGCAAATGGGTTATTAGCAAGAGTAGGAGCCTATTATCATGATATTGGAAAAACGAAGCGACCACAGTATTTTATAGAAAATCAAATGAATATAGAAAATCCACATAATAAGCTTTCAGCTCAGCTAAGTAAAAATGTCATTATTTCACATGTTACAGATGGTGTAGAGATGCTTAAAAAGCATAAGATGCCAAAGGAATTTGTTGATATAGCTGAACAACATCATGGTACATCACTATTAAAATACTTTTATCATCAGGCAAAACAATCAAATGATTCGATCTATGAAGAAGAGTTTCGTTATCCTGGTCCAAAGCCACAAACAAAGGAAATTGCCATAATATCGATTGCAGATAGTGTGGAAGCTGCTGTCCGGTCAATGTCAAACCCAACTCCTGATAAGATTGAAAAGCTTGTTCGTTCCATTATTTCAGACAGATTACAAGACCACCAATTAGATGAATGTGATTTAACTCTTAAAGAGATAGACATTATTGCAAAGTCATTTTGTGAATCATTAAAAGGGATTTTTCATTCAAGAATTGAGTACCCAGAATTAACAAAAAAGCAGAAGGTGAAGTAAGCATGAGATTAATCATCGATAGTATAGATGAAACAAATGAACTAGTAGATGAACAATTAAAAACAGTCGAGGATTTATTACAATTTGCAGCTGAAGTTGAAGCAGTAGCACAGAATGCGGAGCTATCTGTGACCTACGTTACAAATGAACGTATACAAGAGGTAAATCGCGAATACCGAGATAAGGATCTACCTACAGATGTGATTTCCTTTGCTCTAGAGGAAATAGGAGAAGGTGAAATTGAAATTGTTGGTTTAGAGCAACCCCCAATATTAGGTGATATTATTATATCCATTCCTCGCGCAAAGGAACAAGCGGTTGAATATGGTCATTCGTTCATGAGAGAACTAGGGTTTTTAGCAGTTCATGGCTTTCTACATTTATTAGGATATGACCATATGAATCATCAAGATGAGAAAGAGATGTTTACAAAACAAAAGGATATTTTGGACCGCTATGGACTTAAAAGATCCTCAGATCTCTGAATGGAAGCGGTTTTATAGGAGTTTTAGCTTTGCGTGGAGTGGGATTATTCATACATTTAAAACCGAAAGAAATTTTCAAATACATGTATTTATTTCTATCGTTACATTAATTGTTGGTTATTTCGTCCACTTTACAAAATTCGAGTGGATCGTCATTTTGTTTTTAATTGGAGGAATGTTAGCCCTCGAATTAATAAATACGGCATTAGAACACGTTGTCGATCTAACCACAAGTGAGTTTAAGCCACTAGCAAAAGCAGCAAAGGATGCGGCAGCTGGAGCTGTTTTTGTTTATGCGATTCTTTCGGTTATAATAGGGATAATCATCCTTTCGAATCATATATCTTTTGAATTGTTCAAATGAACTATAAATAACTAAGTACTTGTAAGGATAAAACACACTTTTTATTTTATTTTAATTGTATTTCGAAAATTCTTACAATTAAATTACAAAAGCGAAGAAGGCGTGAAATTTGTGTGAAAGTTAGGTAAAATAAAGAAGAGCAGATGGTTATTGACTGTCTTTAGAAAGGAAGAAATTTTGTGAACATCGAACTACTCATCAATGAAGCGAAAGCAGCACGTGACATGGCGTATACTCCCTATTCTAAATTTAATGTTGGGGCAGCTTTGTTAACAAAAGATGGTATAATATATAAAGGCTGCAATATAGAAAATGCTGCATATAGCATGACAAATTGTGCGGAGCGTACAGCATTATTTAAAGCCTTTTCTGAGGGAGACAAAGAGTACGCTGCAATTGCAGTTGTTGCAGATACAAAACGACCAGTTCCTCCATGTGGAGCATGCCGTCAAGTTATTGCGGAACTTTGTCCAAAGGATATGAAAGTAATCTTAACTAACCTCCAAGGTGATATAGAAGAATTAACAGTACAAGAATTACTACCAGGAGCTTTTTCAGCGGAGGATTTACATGAATAATAATCAATCATACAAATCAGGTTTTGTTTCAATTATTGGAAGACCAAATGTTGGTAAATCAACATTTATTAACCGAGTAATCGGTCAAAAAATCGCAATAATGAGTGATAAGCCCCAAACAACTAGAAATAAAATTCAAGGGGTTTATACGACGAACAATTCACAAACAATTTTTATAGATACACCAGGTATCCATAAGCCAAAACATAAGCTTGGGGACTTTATGATGAAAGTTGCTCAGAACACATTAAAAGAAGTCGATCTCATTCTTTTTATGATTAATGCAGAGGAAGGCTATGGTCGTGGCGATGAATTTATCATTGAACGATTGAACGAAACGAAAACACCCGTTTTCTTGATCATTAACAAAATTGACCAAATTCATCCTGACCAGCTTTTACCTTTAATCGAGCAATATAAAGAGTTATATCCTTTTAAAGAAATTATCCCAATCTCTGCTTTACAAGGAAATAATATCGATACATTATTACAACAAATTGAAATGTTATTACCAGAAGGTCCACAATACTACCCAGAGGATCAAGTAACAGATCATCCTGAGCGTTTTATCATAACAGAATTGATTCGAGAAAAAGTCCTACACTTAACGAGGGAGGAAATTCCACACTCAGTTGCAGTTGTTATGGACACACTAGAAAGAAGAGAAAATAATCAAGCTATTTTTGTGGGAGCAACGATCATAGTTGAACGTGATTCCCAAAAAGGAATTGTAATTGGCAAACAAGGTAGCATGCTTAAGGAAGTAGGGAAAAGAGCAAGAGTTGATATCGAAGCCTTACTTGGTTCTAAAGTCTTTTTAGAGCTATGGGTTAAAGTACAAAAGGATTGGCGTAATAAAGCTTCCCAATTAAGAGATTATGGTTTTAGAGATGATGAGTATTAATGTCGATCTAAGCTACTGAAGTGGAATATTTACTAAAAAACTAGTTATTCCTTTTTAATAGTACTGAGGTATGCATCAAAAATATTAGCAAAAATTGTTTGACATGAATTGGAGAATAGAAGGTCAAGATAAATGTAAAGAAATTGGACATATTGCTTGCTAGTCTTAACAACTGAAAGGTGGGGTTTTTTATGTTGGATTTTACCTGGAAGGTCTTTTCGCAAACAGGTAGCATTGATACGTATCTTCTTTTTAAAGAATTAGAAAAGGAGAATGATGACGGACCCGATTCTCAAGATGATGAACTAGCTGAAATGGATTTTCCAATTTCCTGATCTTGCCTGAACCTTTGGAAGGTGAGGGAAATTTTGCTTCAAAAATGTGAAGGAATTGTGATTCGATCAACGGATTACGGTGAAACAAACAAAATTATTACAATATATACTCGAGAACTCGGAAAAGTTGGGGTTATGGCAAGAGGTGCAAAGAAACCGAATAGTCGGCTCACGTCAATTACCCAACTTTTCACGTATGGAACATTTTTATTTCAGAAGACAAGCGGATTAGGAAGTCTTCAGCAGGGTGAACCTTTCGCTTTCGCTAAGAGGTATTCGAGAGGATATCTTCCTAACTGCTTATGCTTCATACATAGCAGAACTATTAGATAAAAGCACTGAAAATCATGAACGAAATCCATACTTATTTGAACTTCTAAAACAGACACTCCAATATTTAGATGATGAAGTAGATCCTGATATATTACTAAATATTTTCGAAATGAAAATGTTGACAGTTTTAGGTCTTCATCCACAGTTAGACGGATGTGCATTATGTGGAAACAAAGATGGTACATTCCACTTTTCTATAAGAGAAGGTGGTTTTTTGTGCCATAGATGCTTTGAGAAGGATCCATATCGTTTACCCATATCACAAATAACTGTTAAATTATTACGGCTGTTTTATTATTTTGACTTAAATCGTTTAGGGAATATATCAGTAAAGCCTGAAACAAAGAAGGAGCTAAAGGATGTAATCCAAGCTTATTATCAAGAGTTTTCCGGTTTATCGATTAAATCGAAACGATTCTTAGATCAATTAGATTCTTTAAAAGGTAAGCTATAAAGTATACTGATGTTGACATTAGTCTATTTTTCGATTAATATGCAAATATAATTTAACATTTTTGCGTTGAAGGAAAAGAGTACTTACGAGTTAAACCAATATAAGCGACCTTAGGATGGTGAAAGCTAAGGATTGGTACGTAACGAAAGGCATTCTGGAGCAGATTTTTAAAGTGGCTTACATTAGCAAGTAGACTATGTAAGCAATTAGGGTGGAACCGCGGGTATGCTCTCGTCCCTATGTCATTGATTTGGCATAGTGGCGGGAGCTTTTTGTATTTCTGCAAGTATATGAATGATATGCAAATTATGGAGGTTTTAGTTTACAGTTTGTTTTCACAAGGCTTTTTCTTAATTTCTTCTAGACTACCTCTGACTTGGTCTCAAGTTCACAAGTGAACAAAATATCGTTGTGGATGTCAGTCTAAAACAATGAAATTAAATGCAAATAGTCCTTATCAAATATGGAGGTGTAAGGTAACATGAATATTCAAGAAATGATTTTAACGCTGCAAAAGCATTGGTCAGATCAGGGCTGTATATTAATGCAGGCGTATGATACTGAAAAAGGTGCAGGTACAATGAGCCCTTATACGTTTTTACGTAGTATAGGTCCAGAACCATGGAAAGTTGCATATGTTGAGCCTTCAAGACGACCTGCTGATGGACGATATGGTGAAAACCCAAATAGACTATATCAACATCACCAGTTCCAAGTCATTATGAAGCCATCACCAGATAATATTCAAGAGTTATATTTAGATTCGTTACGAGCTTTAGGTATTGATCCATTAAAACATGATATCCGATTTGTTGAGGATAACTGGGAAAATCCTTCATTAGGATGTGCTGGTTTAGGTTGGGAAGTATGGCTTGATGGAATGGAAATCACGCAATTTACGTATTTTCAACAAGTTGGTGGTTTAGAATGTAAACCAGTTTCAGCTGAAATTACATATGGAATTGAAAGGCTAGCTTCCTATATTCAAGACAAGGAAAATGTTTTTGATCTTGAGTGGACAGATGGATACACAGTTCGTGATATTTTCTTAATGCCCGAATATGAGCATTCGAAGTATACGTTTGAAACATCAGACACAGAGATGTTGTTCCAATTGTTTTCAACTTATGAAAAAGAAGCGAATCGTCAAATGGATGAAGGGCTAGTCCATCCTGCATATGATTATGTTTTAAAATGCTCTCATACGTTTAACTTACTTGACGCAAAAGGGGCTATATCTGTTACTGAGCGAACAGGTTACATAGGACGTGTTCGTAATTTAGCGCGGAAAGTGGCAAAAACTTTTTATGATGAAAGAGAGAAACTTGGTTTCCCAATGTTGAATAAGGAAGGAGGAGCACATGATGAATAAGCAAGATCTATTAATTGAAATCGGATTAGAAGAAGTACCTGCACATTATGTAACAGATGCAATGAATCAGTTTACTGAAAAGGTAACAAAATGGCTTGAAGATAAAAAACTTTCTTATGGAACTGTTAAGTCTTATTCAACACCACGAAGACTAGCTGTATTAGTTAAAGATGTAGCTGTTAAACAGCCTGATATCGAAGAAGAAGCAAAAGGTCCTGCGAGAAAAATTGCGTTAGATGAGAATGGTAATTGGTCCAAAGCAGCAATTGGTTTTACAAAAGGTCAAGGTGCATCTGTAGACGATATTTATTTCAAAGAAATCAATGGTATCGAATATGTACATGTTCAAAAATTTACAAAAGGTCAGGAAACAAAGTTGCTTTTAGAAGATATAAGTCAAATCATCACGGGCTTAACCTTCCCTAAAAACATGCGATGGGGCAGTCAGGAGATGCGCTATATTAGACCAATAAAATGGATTGTTGCTTTATTTGGTAAAGATGTTATACCATTTGAAATTGCAGGTGTAACAACGAACTCATACAGCTACGGTCATCGGTTTTTAGGAAATAAGGTTGAGATTGTAGCGCCATCATTATACGAAGCGACATTATTAGAACAATTTGTATTGGTCGATCCAGTAAAGCGTAAAGAAGCAATCAGCAATCAGCTTTCAGAACTAGAGAACGAACAAACTTGGGTGATTCCAGTTGATGAAGAACTACTTGAGGAAGTAAATAATCTTGTTGAATACCCAACAGCATTGTTTGGGAAATTTGAAACAGAATATTTATCTTTACCGGACGAGGTATTGGTTACTACGATGAAAGAGCACCAACGTTATTTTCCTGTTAGAAATCAACAAGGTGAGCTTCAGCCATTTTTCGTAACAGTACGAAACGGTGACCATAATCACCTTGAAAATGTTGCTAGAGGGAATGAAAAAGTTCTTCGTGCAAGACTTTCTGATGCCAATTTCTTTTATAAGGAAGATCAAAAGCTAAAGATTGAAGATGCTGTACAAAAGTTAGATAAAATCGTATTCCATGAAGAATTAGGCACATTAGGTGAAAAAGTTAAACGTGTTGTTGAACTCTCTGGCTTATTAGCAGATAAACTACTTGTAAGCAATGAGGAAAAGCAAGATATTAAACGAGCTGCTTCCATTTGTAAATTTGATTTAGTAACACATATGGTCTACGAATTTCCTGAGTTACAAGGGAAAATTGGTGAAAAATATGCACGACTTAGTGGTGAGAAGGAATCCATTTCTGTTGCAATTAATGAACATTATATGCCTCGCCATGCAGAGGATGCGGCACCTGAATCAACAGTTGGAGCTGTTGTTGCACTAGCGGATAAATTGGATACAATTGTAGGTTTTTTTGCAATTGGGAAAATTCCAACCGGTTCACAAGACCCTTATGCATTAAGAAGGCAAGCAAGCGGCATCGTGCAAATCCTTCTAACAAAGAAATGGAAGCTCGAATTACCAGAGTTGTTCCAAATTGCACTTGATTTATATGGTGATAAAGCTATAGAAGCTGCTGCACAAGAGTTATTATCATTTTTTAGACTTCGCTTAAAATATTTATTAGCAGAAGATCATATTCGCTATGATTTAGTTGATGCTGTATTAGAATCCTCAGTTTTAGAAGTGACTTCTTTAGTTGAACGAGCAAAGGTTCTTGAGTTAAGATCAAGGCAGGAAGAATTTAAAGAAACGATTGAGGCGCTTGCACGCGTTATGAACATAGCGAAAAAAGGTACAGATCAGAATATTGATGAACAATTATTTGATAGTGAATATGAAAAATCTCTTTATGATTCATTTGTTCATGCTTCAAATGCAATTAATTCATTAAAAGCAGAAGGTAAAGAGGAAGAAATTTATAATGTTCTTGCAGGGTTAAAAGTGGTTATAAACGACTACTTTGATCACACGATGGTAATGTCTGAGGACGAAAACATCAAAACAAATCGATTAGCTCAAATGGTTAAACTCGCACAGCTTATCGAATCATTTGCGAAAATGAATGTAATCCTTGTAAAGTAATGATCAGAACGCTATTTCAATAGTGTGGTTCGGTTAGAGCGTATTTTAGAGAAAAGAGATTTAATCTTAATTAGTCTAAATTTTAAACAAGGATGACGAAATACTAATATACCTAGCTTCATCCACGTTTTATTATAAAAAGGGTCTGACAATTGTATCGTCAGCCCTTTTTATTTTTTCGTTTTATACTTGCCAATATATAATGGTTTTCAAAATAGATAAAACAAATTACTTTTCAAAAGGATATTAAAGTATATAATAATTTTATATAGTATAACCTATTTAGTTAGGTAGCAATTTTTTATAGATAAAAACTAGATGAAGCAGGGTGGTGAGTAAAATCGAGCTTAATAAACGACAAGAAAAAATTGTAGAAATTGTTAAGGCGAATGGTCCGATTACAGGAGAACAAATAGCTGACCAGCTTCATCTAACGCGAGCAACTCTTCGACCGGACTTAGCTATTTTAACAATGGCAGGGTTTCTGGAGGCGAGGCCAAGAGTTGGTTATTATTATACAGGCAAAACAGATACACAGCGCTTAACAGACGAGCTTAAAAAACTACAAGTGAAGGATTTTCAATCAATTCCAATTGTCGTAAGTGTAAATGTGTCAGTATATGACGCGATTTGTACAATGTTCTTAGAAGATGTTGGAACATTATTTGTAGTTGATAATCAATCTTATTTAGTTGGTGTACTCTCACGTAAAGATTTATTACGTACTAGCATAGGCAAGCAGGAGCTTGAATCCATTCCTGTTAATATAATTATGACGAGGATGCCTAACATTACTGTATGTAGGCAGGATGATCTTATATTAGATGTAGCAAATGCTCTTATCGAAAAACAAATAGATGCTCTCCCAGTAGTTAAGGATACTGAGATGGGACTTGAAGTAATAGGCAGAATAACAAAGACAAACATGACAAAAATCCTGGTGGATTTTGCGAGTGATGACATTAGTTAAGTAAATAGAAATGGGGATAAAAAAATGAGACACCGTATGATTTATGTAGTATCAGATTCTGTAGGTGAAACCGCTGAGCTTGTTGTAAAAGCAGCTGCAAGTCAATTTAATGGTGCATCGGCTAATACGAAAATTAAACGTATACCATATGTAGAAGACAAAGGAACAATTCTTGAGGTTGTTTCTTTAGCGAAGGTAGACCAAGCCATTGTTTGCTTTACTCTCGTAATTCCAGAGCTAAGAGAGTTTTTAATTGAAGAGGCAAATAAACAAGGTGTCATATATTATGATATTATTGGCCCTTTAATTGATAAAATGGAAAACTCTTATGGAACTGCAGCAAAATATGAGCCAGGTAGAGTTCGTAAGCTTGACGAAGATTACTTCAAGAAGGTAGAAGCGATTGAGTTTGCGGTAAAATATGATGATGGTCGAGATCCTAGGGGGATACTAAAAGCAGATATCGTTTTAATAGGTGTTTCTAGAACATCCAAAACACCTCTCTCTCAATATCTTGCACATAAACGCTTCAAAGTTGCTAATGTCCCAATAGTTCCAGAGGTTGAACCACCTGAAGAGCTGTATAAGGTTTCTGCTCAAAAATGTATTGGTTTAAGGATTAGTCCAGATAAACTCAACCACATTCGTAGAGAGCGTTTGAAATCATTGGGTCTTAATGATGAAGCTTTTTATGCTAATATTAATCGGATCAAAGAAGAATTAGAATACTTTGATAAGGTAGTTGATAAGATTGGCTGCCAGGTAGTCGATGTTTCTAATAAAGCAGTAGAGGAAACAGCAAACATCATAGCGAATTTTATGAATAAACATAATGGGTAGGGCATTTTGAGATGGTTGAGGGTGACTTTAGGAGTGTTAAACACTTTGTTAATGAGTCAGCCTCTTCGCTTTTATACTGAGTTTGAATTGTATTTTGTTATAGGTTAGCAACAGTCAGATTGTATATTAATCGAACGGATTATTTATGCAAACTACTTATGCTTCAATACATAAAAAAACAATAGATATTTAACTAACTTTGTATTATAATAAAAAATTGTGATAAAAATATTTTTTTTAGGTTTAGAACTTGACATATAGGAATAAACTATTAATTGTAAACTGTCAAGATTTATCGGGAAATAATTTTCGACAAAAAGAAATTGGGTTGGTTATCACGAATTTTAAGTTTCTAGCAAGTTTTTAGAAGGATTCTGTCGGAGTGATGTAGAATAGAGAAATATGGCGAAAAAACAATGAAAATTTATGTCGATGCTGATGCTTGCCCTGTAAAACAAGAAATAATGAATATTGCAAGCAAATACAACATTGAAGTCATCTTCGTTGCATCCTATAATCATACATCAGACAAAACGTATGGTGGTAGATGGATCTTTGTTGATACCGGTAAGGAAGAGGCTGATTTATACATAGTCAACCATGTGCAAAAAAGTGATCTAGTCATTTCACAGGATATTGGGTTAGCTGGCCTTTTATTAAGGAAAGACGTTATTGTTGTTACTCCTAGGGGTAAACGATATACAGAAGCTAATATTGATACTGCCCTACAATTCCGTTATTTATCAGCAATGGAGAGACGTGGTGGTAAGTATTCGAAAGGCCCAAAAAAATTCACAGAAGAAGACACTTTGAATTTTATCACAACAATGGAAAAAATTTTGTCGAAAGATGAAGGAGATCTTAAATGAATCTCGAATATCTTTAACACGGGGTTGTTAGCATGGGAAATCGAATTCCCGAAGAATTAATTGAAAAAATACAACGAACTTCTGACATTGTTGATGTGGTAAGTGAATATGTTCAATTGAAGAAACAAGGTCGTAACTATTTTGGGTTATGTCCATTTCATGGAGAAAAGTCTCCTTCGTTCTCAGTTTCTGCTGATAAGCAAATTTTCCATTGCTTTGGATGTGGAGCAGGGGGAAACGTTTTTTCATTTTTAATGCAGCATGAGGGTTATGCATTTATTGAAGCCGCACAACACCTTGCAGATAAGGCGAATATTGAGATGCCGTCGCTCACTCCAGTAGATCAAGTGCAGCAATCTGTTTCTAAAGATGCAGAAAAAATGATTGAAGCTCATGAACTCTTAAAGAAATTTTACCATCATTTATTAGTAAACACAAAAGAGGGTCAGCAAGCTTTAGACTACTTATTAAATCGTGGCTTTACAAAAGAAATCATTGATACGTTTGAGATTGGGTATGCCCTTGATTCATGGGATTTCATTTCAAAGTTTCTAGTAAAAAGAGGTTTTGATGGATCTATGATGGAGGAAGCGGGTCTATTAGTTAAGAAAAACAATTCAGACGAGTACTTTGACCGATTTCGTAATCGAATTATGTTTCCAATAGCAGACCACCATGGAATGACAATTGCTTTTTCTGGAAGGGTACTTGGTGATGAAAAGCCCAAGTATTTAAATAGCCCTGAAACAAAAATTTTCAACAAAAGTAAATTGCTATATAATTTCCACCGTGCAAGAGTACATATTCGAAAAAACCAACAAGCTATTCTTTTTGAAGGATTTGCAGATGTTATTTCATCAACAAGATCTGGAGTCCAAAATGCTATTGCTACAATGGGTACGTCTCTTACTGATGAACAGGCGAAAATTATCCGTAGAAATGTATCTGAGATCATTATATGTTATGACTCAGATTCGGCAGGTATTGAAGCAACCGTTAGAGCATCAAAGATATTAAAAGATGCGGGTTGTAAAATAAAGGTTGCAATGATTCCAGATGGGTTAGACCCTGATGACTACATCAAAAAATTCGGATCAGAAAAGTTCAAAAATGATGTAATAGGGGCAAGCGTATCTTTAATGACATTTAAAATGAGTTATTACCGTAGAGGAAAAAACCTTCAAAATGAAGGTGAAAGGCTACAGTATATTGAAAATGTTATTTTAGAACTTAGTAAGCTAGAAAGTGCAGTTGAAAAAGAGATCTACTTAAAACAAATTTCCAGAGAATTTGACCTTTCGATGGAGGTTCTAAAGGACCAACTTCACCAAAAGGAACAGCAAATAAAACCACAAAAAGCTTCGCCACAAAAAAGTATTGACCAGCAACATCGAAAAAGAGCACCTATTCAATCGAAAAGGCTGCTACCAGCATTTCATACTGCTGAACGTATGTTAATCGGACATATGCTAAGAAGTAAGGATTTTGCAGAAAAGGTTCTTGAACGACTTGGACTTCAATTTAATATTGAAGAGCACAAAGCAATTGTTACTTATTTATATGGATTTTATGAAGAAGGAAATGAAGAGAATGTAAGTTCTTTCCTTTCAAGGCTGCCAAGTCCTGAATTACAACATATTGTATCCAACATTGCGATGATCACATTAAACACCGAAGTGAGTGAACAAGAACTATCAGATTATATAAAACAGGTGTTGAATCATCAAAAAATGTTAATGATAAAAGAAAAAGAAGCTGAAAAAAATGAAGCTGAAAGAAATAAACAGTTCAAAGAAGCAGCTCAAATTGCGATGGAAATCATTCAATTAAATCAAGCGCTCAAATCATAGTAAGTAAGCTGAAGATTAAAAGGTAAGTGAGTTATAAATGATGTGTCATGCATTTTAATCATGCACATTCCTATATTATAGGTAATACCGCTAAACAGTAATCCGATGGCTTATCTTAACATGTGATAAGTTTGGAAGGAGGGGATCCTATGGCTGATAAACAAACCCATGAGACGGAAGTAACCTTTGAACAGGTGAAAGATCAGTTAACTGAAATTGGGAAAAAACGTGGAGTTTTGACGTATGAAGAAATTGCAGAACGTATGTCCAACTTTGAAATTGAATCAGACCAAATGGATGAGTATTATGAATTTCTTGGTGAACAAGGTGTCGAACTAATTGGTGAGGCTGGTGAGACTGAAGGTGATCCAAATGTTCAAGATCTTGCAAAAGAAGAAGAGTTCGATCTAAATGATTTAAGTGTTCCTCCTGGTGTAAAAATAAACGACCCAGTAAGAATGTACTTGAAGGAAATCGGGCGAGTTGATCTTTTATCTGCAAATGAAGAAATTGATCTCGCTAAACGTATCGAAGAAGGTGACGAGGAAGCTAAACGTAGACTTGCTGAAGCTAACCTTCGACTTGTTGTAAGTATTGCCAAACGTTATGTAGGTCGTGGGATGTTGTTCCTTGATTTAATACAGGAAGGTAATATGGGCCTAATGAAAGCAGTTGAAAAGTTTGATTACCGTAAAGGGTACAAATTCAGTACGTATGCAACTTGGTGGATTCGCCAAGCGATTACTCGTGCGATTGCAGACCAGGCTCGGACCATCCGTATCCCAGTTCATATGGTTGAAACAATTAACAAATTAATAAGAGTACAACGTCAATTACTTCAGGATTTAGGAAGAGAACCAACTCCAGAGGAGATTGGGGAAGATATGGAATTAACCCCAGATAAGGTAAGAGAAATCTTAAAGATTGCTCAGGAGCCTGTATCACTGGAAACACCAATTGGTGAAGAAGATGATTCTCATCTTGGCGATTTTATTGAAGATCAAGACGCAACTTCACCTTCTGAGCACGCTGCATATGAGTTATTAAAAGAGCAGTTAGAAGATGTCTTGGATACTTTAACAGATCGTGAAGAAAATGTGTTACGTCTTCGCTTTGGACTTGACGATGGCAGAACAAGAACACTTGAAGAGGTTGGTAAAGTCTTTGGTGTTACTCGAGAGCGTATCCGTCAAATTGAAGCAAAAGCTCTTCGTAAATTACGTCATCCAAGTCGTAGTAAACGTCTTAAAGACTTTCTAGAATAGATGAGGCGGACAACATTGTCCGTCTTTTTAAATGATTAGAAAGTTTAAGTCTAAGTTTTGGTGTCAAGCTCCAACTTCCTTTTAGTTGGTACAAGTTAAGTCATGTGCTTAAAAAGACTATGGATGCTGACCAGCGGGCTTGCGTTATTCTTATGGCAGAGTAGACGTAAAAGGATGACCTGAATGAATAATAATAAAAAGAACATCATTATTAATGAAATTTCCTATTGGAAAAATAATAAGCTTCTGCCCGAAACATATTGTGACTTTTTGTTAGCGCTTTATACTGAAGGTAATCAAATGGATATAGATATCACATCACAAATGGAACAAAAGAGAAAAGCAATAACTATCTATCAAGTTTTTTTGTATGGCTTGCTACTATTGTTGCTTCCAGCAATGCTCCTTGTCATTTATTTTACTGAATTGTCTTTCGTTTTGCAAATGACCATTGTAGGTTTTTTTCTAGTATCTTCAATGAATGTTACCGCTTACTTTATAAGAAAAAGAGTATTTTTTCAAGTGCCTTTAAGTATAACTTTTATTCAATTATTAATTGTCTCACTATCCATAATAGAGAAAATAACAAATGGTGATCGTTTGTGGATTGGTGGAACAGTTGTTGTTAATTGCTTACTTTGGATTTTGATCGGGAGAATATATCGTGTGATATATCTTATAATTAGTGGAATAGTAGGTTTGGCTATTTTTATATTGACTACCATGGTCTTCTAATATTAAAATAATTAATTGTCAATGGCTTTCTTGAAAGAAACAATTCTCTTTTCTATTTTTTGTCTAAAGTGTGAAAAACATGGGGATGTTATAAGATAGGTCTTTTACTTATTGTAAAATTACAGTAAAATAGAGGTTGTTTACAAAAAAATGTACTTATGAAATTTATCCCGCAGTAACGGGCAGTAAGAACCTAAAAAATCGTAAACGTAAATTATTAATGTGTTAACTGCCTGTAAAAGCTAGATAATTCAACTAACCATTAGAAGGAATTACAGCCTTACTAGTGGAGATTTACTTATTTACATAAGGGAGGTTACATGATGAATCGCAATCCACTTATACCATTTTTATTAATCGCTGTTCTAGGAATCGGCCTTATGTTCCTTTTATCATTTAAAGGTATTGGCGATCATGAAGAATTAGCAAAAGGTGACGAAGAGCCAAAAACTGAGGATGTTGCAAACGCTACACCTGAAGAACTTTATACACAAAAGGGCTGTATTGGTTGTCATGGTGATAACTATCAAGGTGTTTCAGGACCTAGCCTTGTAGGTGTTGGAGAGAAATTATCTGTTGATGAAATCAAAACAACCCTAAAAGAGGGTAGAGGCGGTATGCCAGGTAATTTAGTTCCTGCAGAAAAACTGGATGAAATGGCTGAATGGGTTTCTCAAATCAAATAATAGTATAAGAAAGTCCTTTGCATATGTGAAGGACTTTTTTTATACTTTTACTAAAAGGCTCTTTTCTAAGAGATTGTTGCTTTTAAAACGAAAACTGTTTCAGGTTGATTGGAACGGATTGCGAGACTCCTGCGGGAGTAACGGGACAGGTGAGACCCCACAGGCGTTTACGCCGAGGAGGCTCACCGCTCGCCCCGCGGAAAGCGAGCATCTGGAGCGGAAATCAACCACACCCCACTACTTGGTAGATAGCAACAAAGTTTGCAAAAACAGCTTACTAAAAAGTATTTATATGGAAAATGATAAAGAAATAACAATAAACGAAATAGTGGTGACAATATGAATGAAATGAAGCTATCAAAGAGGCTTGCGACAGTTGCTGGTTATATCCCAAAAGATGCAGTTTTTGCTGACATTGGTTCTGATCACGCCTATCTGCCCTGCTACTCTATTTTGCAGGGAATTGCGAAAGCTGCAATTGCCGGGGAAATTACCGACGGACCTTTTATATCCGCAAAGAAACAAGTAAAGAAATGTGAACTGTCAGACGTTATTTCTGTCAGGCAAGGGGACGGTTTATCCGTTATTGAAGAAGGAGACTCAATCGATTGTATTACTATTGCAGGAATGGGTGGAGGTCTAATTAAACGTATTTTGGAAGAAGGTAGTACAAAATTATCTGGAGTTAAAAGACTCGTTTTACAACCCAATATCCACGCGATTTACATAAGACAATGGATGATGGAAAATGGATGGCAATTAATTGATGAAGATATCATAGAAGAAGACAATAAAATATATGAAATCCTTGTAGCTGAAAAAGGAAATTCAATGCTCCCATATCAAACATATTCCATTGAAGCAAACCTATTACTAGGGCCAATTTTAGCTAAAAAGAAATCAGTTGTTTTTCAAAACAAGTGGACACAGGAATGCAATCATTGGCGAACGATTGTTAAACAGCTTGAACAAGCGGGACATACTTATGAAAATAATGAAAAGTTCAAAGAGCTATCAAACCAAATTCGGCTTGTTGAGGAGGTATTACAAGCGTGAAGAAAAATCCAAACGGCTTTGAGGTCATTCAATTATTTGAACAGTTTTCACCTAAATCCTATGCAGTAGAAGGGGACAAGATAGGTCTACAAATAGGGAGTTTAAATAAACAAATTCATCAAGTTATGATAACCTTAGATGTTACAGAAGCGGTCATCGATGAGGCAATTGAAAAGAAGGTCGATTTAATTATTGCCCACCATCCACCAATTTTTCGCCCAATTAAAAAGCTTACAACAGATTCTACATCCGGTCGAATTTTTGAAAAATGCATTAAGCATGATATTGCTGTCTATGCTGCCCATACAAACCTAGATATTGCAAATGGCGGTGTAAATGACTTGCTTGCAGCAGCGTTAGAGCTTACAAATCTAGATGTTTTAGTACCTACATACGAAGATAAATTAAAAAAATTAGTCGTGTTCGTCCCATCTAGTCATGAAAAGGCTGTTAGAGAAGCCTTAGGTGCTGCTGGTGCAGGCCATATCGGAAATTATAGTCATTGCTCATTTTCTACGAGCGGGGAAGGAAGCTTCTTACCACTTGAAGAAGCTGATCCGTTTATTGGTAAAACGGGACAGCTTGAATTAGTAAAGGAAACTAGGATTGAAACGATTTTTCCTGAGTCACTCCAAAAAAAAATTATCAATGCTATGATTAAAGCTCATCCATATGAAGAAGTAGCATATGATATTTATCGATTAGAGCAACAAGGTGCATCTTTAGGTTTAGGGAGAATAGGAAAACTAAAGGATGAGCTAACTCTTCAAGAGTTTGCTGAGCATGTAAAAAAATCGCTTAATGTTGAGCGGGTTAGAATGGTAGGAGATCCAAGCTCAAAGGTAAAAAAGGTTGCTGTATTAGGTGGAGATGGGAACAAATATATTCAGCAAGCTAAATATAAAGGTGCTGACGTATATGTAACAGGTGATTTGTATTTCCATGTAGCACATGATGCATTAATGCTAGACTTAAATGTGATTGATCCAGGACACCATGTTGAGAAGGTTATGATTAAAGGTGTATCAGCCATATTGGGTGATATGTGTAAAGAAAGAAACTTTGATGTGAGTGTATTTGGTTCAACAGTTGATACAAATCCCTTTACGTTTGTTTAAATCTAAAAAAAGCCCGTTACCTACAATGAGTATGTAGTAATGGGCTTGTTTGTTATATTTAGCCTTTAATTTTAACCTTGGGTAGAATCTTTGCTAATGGAACTTTTTGGTTTAGATCCCATGTTGACTCATCCTCTGGGTTATATTGCTCAAGAAACTGAATGACTTTTTTTGTAATAGGTGTAGGAGTGGAAGCACCTGCTGTAACAGCTACTGTTTTTACATTTTTTAACCATTCAAGCTTAAGCTCACTTAAATCTGAAACACGGTATGCAGTTGTTCCAGCAATCTGTTCTGATACTTGAGCTAAACGATTTGAGTTATTGCTTTTAGGATCTCCAACAACAATTGTTAAATCTGCTTCTTTTGCTTGTTCAGCAACGGCTTCTTGACGAACCTGTGTTGCTAAGCAGATTTCGCGATGTACTTCAACATGTGGAAATTTTTCTTTTACCATTTCCATAATGTCTGCAACATCCCATTGACTCATTGTTGTTTGATTTGTCACGATTATTTTTTCATTTTCAATCTTTAATCGGTTAACATCTTCAATTGATTCGACAAGGTGAACAATATCGGGAGCTACACCAACTGCTCCTTCAGGTTCTGGATGACCCTTTTTCCCTATATAGATGATATGAAAACCTTGAGCTTCTTTTTCCCGAATAAGATCATGTGTCTTAGTTACATCCGGACATGTAGCATCAAGAGTGACAAGCCCCTTTTCTTTTGCAATTCTTCTTACCTCAGGTGATACTCCGTGAGCGGTAAAAACAATCGTCCCATGATCAACCTGTTCAAGAATTTCTAATCGATTATTTCCATCGAGTGTTATGATGCCATCCTCTTCAAATGCATCTGTTACATGTTTATTATGAACAATCATTCCTAAAATGTAGATTGGTCTTGGTAAGGATTTATCTAGAGCAGCGTTTTTAGCAATAACCATTGCATCTACAACGCCATAACAATATCCACGTGGAGCGATTTTTATAACGTCCATTTCATTGCCTCCTTAAGAGATAAAAAGGGTACAGACCTAAAAAGTCATTCTAATCTTTGTCCCTTTCTTCTATTGAAAAAAAGCCGCAAAACGGCTCTTTACTCTCATAATCTCTTAATATTATATCGAACATAAGGGAAGATTACAAAGAGGAAAATTAGATATACATTTTTGGACTTGAGCCTCTAGGTGTTGATGGACGTTTTTTATTTTCTTTAGTTGTCACTGATTCTGTTTCTTTCTTAGTAGAAGTAGTCTCATTTGTAGATGTCTTTCTTTTTGGTTTTTGATTGCTAGTTGTTGGTGTTTCTTCAGAGGTAAACTCTGTATTTGTTTCAGGAGTCTCATCAGTAGTAGTGACTTCTTCATCACTTTCACTATCACTATTTTTTAATTCACGGTAGATTTTGATCATTGCTGGTAAGTTTTTCACTAAGGGACCATATTGCTGAACCATTGGGGTTACTTGCTGTGCCATTCCTAAGACCTTTTGAACATTTCCAAGCATACTAGAAATATTAGCGGGGTTTGTTATTCCTTGAAGCGCTCCAGTAGCTCTTGAAGCACCTGTTGCCCCTTGGATAAACCCTTGTGGATTAATAGCAGTTGCACCTTGACTCCCAGGCATAATCTTAGATAATAATCCTTTTAATCCTCCGCCTCTTGCAGGCATTTGTGGACCTATTTGTCCACTACCCATAAAAGGACCTTGTAAAGGCTGACGTCCCATTGGCATCTGACCTTGCCCGGGGAAAAAACCTCTAGAATTCATAGGAGGCATCGGTCTTTGTGGAAACATATAAATCCTCCTTTCATAATAAGTTGCCCTATCCTTAGACTATGCAAATGATTAGAAAATGGTTTCCGTATTATAAAAGAAGTATTATATCAATGATGAAGTTCACTTTCTGACAAACATTGAGTTATTTCGTGGATATTGGTATAATGTAATGATGGACTGATAAAGAGTACACCATTATAGGTGTGATAAAGCTTTGTCTAAAAGGAGATGACACGGATGGAGAAAACAAAATTTGAGCGTTTTTCATTAAAACCGTTTATTATAGAAGCATTATCGAGTGAGTTGAAATTTTTTGAACCAACTGAAATTCAAGAGAGGCTAATACCTTCAATATTAAAAGGTGAAAGTGCAATCGGTCAATCCCAAACGGGTACAGGAAAAACACATGCTTATTTATTACCATTACTAAACAAGATTGATCCGGATCGTAAAGAAGTACAGGTTGTTATTACAGCACCTACTAGAGAACTAGCGACACAAATCTATAACGAGGTTGTAAAGGTTATTGCTTTTTCAAAGGAAGAAATCTTAGCGAAATGTTATATTGGCGGAACTGACAAACAACGAACGATAGACAAGCTGAAGACCCAGCCACAGATTGTTGTTGGAACACCAGGTAGAATTAACGATTTAGTGAAGGAACAAGCATTAATCGTCAATAAAGTCCGTACATTTGTCGTTGATGAAGCAGATTTAATGCTTGACATGGGATTCATTAAAGAGGTTGATATGGTTGCTAGTCAAATGCCTGACAACTTACAAATTCTTGTCTTTTCTGCAACGATACCAGAAAAGCTAAAACCATTTCTAAAAAAATATTTAGAAAATCCAAAGTTTACACATGTAGCACCTAAACAGGTTACTGCAGCGAAAATTGAGCATGTTCTAGTACCGACAAGACACCGAGACAAAATAAAATTGGTACATGATATGCTTGTTAAATTTAATCCATTTTTGGCGATCGTTTTTACAAATACAAAAAAGAATGCAGATGAAGTTGCAAATGCTCTTCTTGAGAAAGGCTTAAAGGTTGGCCGTATTCATGGTGATCTATCGCCTCGTGATCGTAAAAAAATGATGAAACAAATCAATGATTTAGACTTCCAATATGTTGTTGCAACTGATTTAGCAGCAAGAGGAATTGACATCAAAGGTGTTAGTCATGTCATTAATTATGAGATTCCAACAACAGAGTTAGACTTTTATATTCATCGTGTTGGTAGAACAGCACGTGCTGGAAGTTCAGGGATTGCTGTTACACTCTTTGATTCATCTGATGAGGATGCATTAAACAAATTAGAGAAATTAGGTATTGAATTTGTTAATAGAGATTTTGTCGGTGGAGAATGGAAGGATTTAGATGATCGCCAACGTCGACAAAAGCGAAAAAGAGTCGCAGATGAAGCGGATGCTTTAGCAAAAAGTATCGTTCAAAAACCTAAAAAGGTTAAACCAGGATATAAAAAGAAGATGACTCGTGAAATGGACCAAATTAAAAAGAGAAAAAGAAGATTAGATAAGAAAAGCAGATAGGGGGAGAACGCATGCTTAAAATTGGATCGCATGTCTCGATGAGTGGTAAAAAAATGCTTTTAGCTGCAAGTGAAGAAGCTGTTTCATACGGAGCAAATACATTTATGATCTACACAGGTGCACCTCAGAACACTAGACGTAAGAAAATAGAAGACTTGAATATTGAAGCTGGACAAGCCCATATGAAGGAAAATGGAATTGATGAAATCGTTGTTCATGCACCCTATATTATTAATATAGGCAATTCAACAAATCCAGCTACATTTAAGTTAGGTGTTGATTTCCTCCGTTCAGAAATAGAGAGAACCCATGCTTTAGGAGCTAAACAAATTGTTCTTCATCCAGGGGCACATGTAGGAGCAGGTCCAGAGGTTGGCATTAATAAAATTATTGAAGGCTTAAATGAGGTACTAGAACAAAATCAGGAAGTTCAAATCGCATTAGAAACAATGGCGGGAAAAGGTTCTGAATGTGGACGTTCTTTTGATGAATTGGCAAAGATTATTGATGGTGTAACACATAACCAGCATTTATCTATCTGTTTTGATACATGTCACACACATGATGCTGGTTACGATATTGTAAATAACTTTGATGGAGTACTTGAGGAGTTTGATTCAATCATTGGTTTAGATCGTTTAAAGGTTTTGCACATCAATGATAGTAAGAATCCAATGGGTGCAAGCAAAGACCGTCATGAAAATATTGGCTTCGGGCATATCGGTTTTGAAGCGTTAAATAAGGTCATTCATCACCCATCTTTAACAACTATCCCAAAAATACTTGAAACTCCATTTGTGGGTGAGGATAAAAAATACAAAAAACCTCCTTATAAATTTGAAATTAATATGTTCAAGGAACAATCATTTGATGAAGGTCTATTAGATAAGATCATGAATCAATAAGATAATAAAAACATTTTGACATATACGTTTCATAGTGTTGAAAACATGTAAAAATTTAAATGAAGAAAAGACAGATCAAAAAAATTGATCCTGTCTTTTCTTCATTTATTCCATTCTAAGTACTTATTAATTAGTGAATTTTTGAAAAATTTGATTAACCTGTTGTGCAGTTTGTGGAGAAGTTATACTTGAAATTTTCTGTAATAATTGTTTTCTCTCGTTTTGATTGAAAATATTAATATTTTGGCCATGCATGGCTTTTACAACCTCAACCGCTTGGGCTCGACCTATTGTAACATTAAATTGTTTCGCATACTGCATTAATTCCTCTACCGATATGTTGTTAAGCTTTTGGTTAATAATTTTTTGAAATAAGATCATTTTCAAACCTCCTCTAAAAACAATGTATGGAGGTTTATATAAAATGTGCGATTTTTACCGTTGAATTTTTATTCTTTACATAGAGAATTTATTTCTGTATAATTTACATGTTATAAACAATCGTGTATATTTACTAGATGTAAATCGGAACGATTCTTAATTTGTAAAGGATGACGTCAATGAAGCAACCTATTATTGAAATAAATGATGTGAATTTCACATATGATCGGCAAAAAGTGTTAGAAAATATAAATATTACAATTGAACAAGGAAGTTTTGTTGGGCTTGTAGGTCCAAATGGATCAGGTAAAACAACATTATTAAAATGCTTATTAGGGTTATTAAAACCACAGCAGGGAGAAATAAAGTTGTTTGGGCAAACGATACAGAAATTCAAGGATTGGCATAAAGTTGGGTTTGTTTCTCAAAAAGCAAATAGCTTTAATACTGGTTTTCCTGCATCAGTTTTTGAAGTTGTTTCCAGCGGTTTAACATCCAAATTAGGTTTATTCAAATTTATGAGTCCAAAAGACCGCAAGCATGTCGATGAGGCAATTGAAGCAGTAGGATTAGGCAAGTTTGCTAAAAGGAACATTGGAGAGCTTTCTGGGGGCCAACAGCAACGTGCATTTATTGCTCGTGCAATTGTAAGTAATCCTAAGTTATTGATATTAGATGAGCCAACAGTAGGTGTCGATGCCCAAACTGTTCAAAGTTTTTATGAAATGCTAACGCATTTGAATAGAGATTTGGGGATTACGTTAATTTTAGTTACGCATGATGTTGGAACAATCACAGATAAGGTAACACATGTAGCTTGTATTAATAAACATCTACATTTTCATGGTAACTCTAGAGAGTTTGAATTATTAAAGGATGATGAGATGTCAGATTTTTATGGACATTCATTACATGTGTTGACACATGACCACTCCCATTAATGGAGGATATAAAAAATGGTAAGCAGTCTCTTCGAATATGAATTTTTACAAAATGCATTTTTATCAGGTATGTTAATTGGATTAATCGCACCGCTGTTAGGCGTGTTTGTTGTTGTAAGACGAATGTCTCTTATTGCTGATGCATTGAGTCATGTGACATTAGCAGGAATTGCAGCAAGCTTATTGCTTGAGAAAAAGGTTGCTGTATTTGCTGGTTTAAATCCTATTTATTTAGGTATGGCCTTTTCTGTAACGGGATCTCTTTTCATTGAAAAGCTTCGTACAGTTTATAAGCATTATCAAGAACTTGCGATACCAATCATTTTATCTAGTGGTGTAGGTATTAGTGTTATATTTATTTCTCTAGCAGATGGTTTTAATACAGATCTTTTTAGCTATTTATTCGGTAGTATTAGCGCAGTTAGCCGTACAGATTTATATGTAATAATAGGGATAACAGTCTTTGTTATTGGTACCGTCTTTCTTCTTTATAAGGAACTATTCTTGTTATCATTTGATGAAGAACATGCAACAGCATCTGGTATCCATGCAAAGTGGATTCACTTCATTTTTATTTTAATTGTCGCGTTGGTTATTGCTGGTTCAATGAGGATTGTTGGAATTTTACTTGTTTCCTCGTTAATGACATTGCCAGTTGCAGCGAGTATTCGAATTGCAAAAGGCTTTAAACAAACCATTTTCTTTTCTGTACTATTCGGTGAACTTTCTGTTATTATTGGATTAATCCTAGCTTATTATTTAGATTTAGCACCAGGTGGAACTATCGTTATTTTATCTGTTATTATTCTTATTTTAGCTATTTTATGGACTAAATTTACAAAGGGGAAAGTTTCATGAATGTTCAAGAAGCTCTCGACTTATTAAAAGAAAAAGGCTACAAATACACAAGTAAAAGAGAAGAAATGCTCCAGCTTTTTGCTGATTACGATAAATACTTAACTGCAAAAGATGTATTAGAGTCATTAAAGAATGATTATCCAGGTTTAAGCTTCGATACGATTTATAGAAATTTATCGTTATTTGCTGATTTGGGAATTTTTGAAATGACAGAACTATCTGGAGAAAAGCATTTCAGATTTACATGTGATACAAAGCATCATCATCATCATTTCATATGTTTACAATGTGGAAAAACAAAAGAAATACCTGGGTGTCCAATGGGGAACCTAGAAGAAAACCTAGCCGGATATGATATTAGTGGACATAAGTTTGAAATATATGGGACATGCCCACAATGCAATTAAAGTAAGGCTCTGACAATTTGGTGTCAGAGCCTTATTTGTCGTTTAAGGAAATTATAATATTCTTGAACTGTTGGATAAGCGCATGACATCCAGCTCCAGCGCTTTTGTTCCTTATAAAACTTTCACTTCATACCATTGATTCACCCAGTCTTTAGCCTCTAGCCAATGGTCCACACGGATAACTCCGCTTGGTACGGGATCCTGGTTATAAGGAGTATTAAAAAGAATTACTGGGATCTGATGCTCTTCACTAATCATACAAGCATTATCGTGCTTGTCCTCAAAAAAGATTGAAATATCATTGTTTTTAACAGCTTCAAGCTTGTCGTGACTACCAATTAATTCAATATGATGATAATAAAGCTCGTTTTCATTGAACCAATTGTATGTAATATCAAGTAAATGTTTTCTTCTTGCACTAATAAATAAAAGCTGGTGTTGCTCCTTCCAATTATCCAAAACGGCTTTAGCATGTAAGGCAAGAGGTGCTTCTTTATAAATAATTGGTTCGAACTCATCCATCCATTTCCAAAATTCTACCTCGGTTATATTTAATACCTTTGTTAAATCATATTGCTTTAAATCATTATATGTTAGGGTTTTATTAAATGATTTATTTAAATAAGGTACAAACGTCTTAGGGTCTGTAATTGTACCATCAATATCAATTCCTAGTCGTAACATAATATGCTCTCTCCTTCGTTGCTTCCTATTAGTAGTGTACCATAATCAATTTTTAAACGAACAGAAAAGTTTTACAGTTATAGTTCTGCATCATTAGCTCATACTATAAATGCTCCTTTATATATGAAAGGAAGGGATCTTAATGGCAGACGAAAATAAGTTCGAAAATCAAGAACGTGCTCGTTTTGACAACCCTGATTACAAGGGATTCACGCCACTAGATCGAGAAATTGAAGACGACTTTCAAGAAGAGACTGCAGCAGAAATAGCCGCACCAGTGAACTTAAGAAGAGACTATGCTGCAGTAGACAGAGAAGCTGATCGTGATGAAGTAGTGGGCGAAGGCAGAGGAATGGGGTATTTGGCTTTAGCTCTTTCCATTATTTCACTGTTTATTTTACCTGTTATTTTAGGGGCTGCAGGTATAATTGTTGGCTTCATTGCACGTAGAAGGGGAGCAAAAGCTTTAGGAGCATGGGCAATTGGAATCGGTGCAATTTCCATCATTTTAGGAATCTTTATTATGCCATTTTTCTAAAATGGACTGACTGAACGATAGAAGGGATTGACCTTATATGGTCAATCCCTAATTTACGCTTTTTCGCAAACTAAAAGGAGTAAAATATGAAAAGATATGAGGCAAATGAAAAAATCCAGAAATCACTAGGTAATCATGGAACTGATCCAGTTAACCAAGAAAATGAAACATATACGGCAAATTATGCAATTCAAAATCGTTTTTATGAAGAGAATAAAGTAGAGGATAATATTGAATCTACTCTGTCCGCGAGCAGTAATATTGGAGCTGTGCTGCTTCCGGTGAAGGATGAAGAGAAATAACTTTATAAAAAAGGAAGGGTAGAAAATACTACATATAGTATTTTCTACCCTTTAGTTTCTATGCTTTGAGCTTTTCAGCTTCCTGCTTTGCAAAATGCTCTTCAGCAATTTTATCGATTTCCTTTTTCAGTTCCTCAACCATTGTTTCTTCAGGAACCTTACGGACAATTTCACCTTTACGGAATAAAAGACCTTCACCTCGTGCTCCTGCAATACCTATATCTGCTTCACGTGCTTCACCTGGTCCATTTACAGCACAACCTAATACTGCAACTTTTATTGGTGCTTTGATTTTTGCTATATATTCTTCAACTTCATTTGCAATACTAATTAAGTCGATCTCAATTCGTCCACATGTTGGACAAGAAATTAATGTTGCGGCATTAGCAGCTAAACCAAAGGATTTTAAAAGTTCACGTGCAACTTTTACTTCTTCAACGGGGTCTGCACTTAAAGAAATACGAAGCGTGTTTCCAATCCCTTTGTTTAAAATAACACCTAGACCAGCAGCACTTTTAACTGTTCCAGCAAAAAGTGTCCCTGATTCAGTAATTCCTAGATGTAAAGGATAATCAAACGCCTTAGCAGCTTTTTCATAGGCTTCTATCGCTAAGTTTACATCAGAGGCTTTCATAGAAACGATGATATCATGGAAATCTAAATCTTCAAGTATTTTAATGTGATGTAATGCACTTTCCACCATCCCATCAGCTGTAGGATAACCGTATTTTTCAAGGATTCTTTTTTCAAGAGATCCCGCATTTACACCAATTCTTATTGGGATGTTACGTTCTTTTGCTGCTTTTACAACAGCCTCAACTTTTTCTTTTCTCCCGATGTTACCTGGGTTAATTCTTATTTTATCTGCTCCACCTTCAATCGCTTTTAGAGCAAGTTTATAGTCAAAATGAATATCAACAACAAGAGGAATATTAATTCTCTTTTTTATTTCAGCAATTGCATTTGCAGCACGTTCATCTGGACATGCTACACGCACAATCTGACATCCCGCTTCCTCTAAACGATTGATTTCAGCAACTGTTGCTTCGACATCATGTGTTTTTGTTGTTGTCATGCTTTGAATAACAACCTCATTATTTCCACCAATCGTTAAATTTCCAACTTTAACAGGACGAGTTTTTGTACGATGTATGATTTCACTCACGTGTAAATCGCTCCTTAAAAATAAGTTTATATCTCTGTTCTTCATTATCTTAATTAATGATACTTGACCTAGTCTATTTTTTCTAGTAAATGTACTTCCCACACTCATTTTACAGGGAGTCATAATAAATGACAAGGATCAACTATTGTTTATAATCAGGAAAACGGTATGTTTCACCTAGTAATATTGATTCTGCCTTCACATTTGTATTTAATCCTTCAAAATCTTGAACAATTTGTTCAATCGAGGTAGGGAGAGTACCGTGATATCGTTCTATTACGGATAAAACTGTATCACCTTGTTTAATTTTTACTTCATAATACGGAATTGTAGTACTTTTTTTATTATTATCAGGTGATGTTGGAGTTTCCTCGACATTTGTCATACTAAAAGCAGGAAGTGTCCCGATTTGAAAGTCATAATAAATAATATAACAAAGGAAAAGACCTATTATTAATAACGAAATTCGTTTCATCTTTCTGCCTCCAATATGAGTTAAAAATCGTATTAACCCATACATATGCTTGTCCAAGTAATTTATTCCATTAAAAATATAATTTAACGTTAATAGTGAAAAAGATTCACGACTTTTTGACTAAATACAACAAAAATTTACAATAGATTTACACTTCCTTAATATTTCCCTGTCATAATTCTTAATGAATTGTAGAAAGGGGTGTAATATGAAAAAATTACTAAACTTAGTTAATAAAACAAACGAAATAAAGCTAAAGCTTCATAAAAAAAATCAGAAAAAGCAACAAGTAGAGTATAAACAAACAATTTTTTCTAAAATCTCTCTTCAATCGAGATTAATTATTCTAGTTCTCTTCCTATTATTATCATCCATTAGTGTTGTAGGTTTTACATCATATAGTGAGTCAAAGGATACAACGATGAAAATAATTGAAGAACGACTTTATAGAGAAGTTAATACAACTTCTGAAATTGTTAAAAACTTGGCCTTTGCATATATTGGTGATGAGGAGGAATTTTCAAAAAGAGTGGATGATGTTGTTATACCAGGACAATCCGCTGCATTAATACAAGATGGGTTACCAGCAAAATTCTTCTTAGTGTCAAAAGATGGTGCTGTGCCTATGGATATCAATAAAAAACCAGGAATTACGATTTCTGAAGAGTTAGTAAAAGCTATTTTGGAAAAAGATCATGGTGTGCTACATAAGCAGATAGATGGAATCGATTTTACATTATCTTTTAAGGAAATACAGGAATTAAAAGGGTATTATGTAATTCTTGTTCCGACAAATAACTATATGGAGCCAGTAAATCACCTTGCTAATTTTATTGGTATTGTTGTTATAATAAGTGTTGTCATTACAACAGTCGTTTTGTTTATACTTGTAAGAAGTTTAACAAAGCCTTTATCCACGCTACAGAATGCAATGAGAGAAATTAGAAATGGAGATTTATCAAACGACATAAAATTATCGACTAATATTCCTGAAATATACTCCTTACATAAAAGCTTTAATCAAATGATGAAACAAATGCGTGAAATGATTACTCATATAAATGGAACAACGACAGAGCTTTTTACAACAGGTAAGCATTTGAGGGAGGCATCAGATGATGTAATGCTCCAAAACAGTCAACTTGTTGAAGCGATCAAGGTCGTAAAAACAGGAGCTGAACAAACAGCTACCAGCTCAGATGAAAATGTTGTGACATTCCAAAAAATGAAAAGTGATATAACGCTTATTCTTCAAAACATGGAATATGTATTTAATAGTGCATCAGACATGGATCATTCTGCTGTAAAGGGAGAAAGTAGGATTTCTCAAATGATTCATTCAATGAATGAATTTGATCAAGAATTTACAAAAATGACGACCACGATTAAAGGAGTTAGAGACAACTCGATCGTTATTACTAAGGTTGTTAGTATTATTCAATCAATCGCAGAACAGACAAAGCTTCTTGCTTTAAATGCTACAATAGAAGCTGCACGTGCAGGTGAAGCGGGTAAAGGCTTTGCAGTAGTTGCAAATGAAGTTCGTAAACTTGCTGATCAATCATCCAAAGCAACTGAGGAAATTACTCAATCAATTCAAATGATGGAAAAGATTTCAGATCAAGCTAACAATGAATTTGAATCGATGTTAGGTAATATCCAGTCACACCTTGTTGTTGCAGAAGAGTCGAAGGAAGCTTTTGATCTGTTAATGACAGAAATATCGAAGGTGAATGGGAAGCTGTCTGGTATGAAGGATTACCTGCAGGAACTAAACAGATCACTTCCAAGAATGGAACAATCTTCAGAAAATTTTGTTTCGATTTCACAGGAAACTTTAGCTAGTGCCGAGCAAATGCTTGCATCATCAGAAGGACAGATTACTCAAATCAATCGCACACATGAAATGGGTTTAATTCTTACAGATTTATCAAAAACATTAACAGAAAGTACAAAGCAATTTAAAGTAGTGTAATTTGACTCCTTGCTAGAATTTAGTATAACAACGATAAGAGCTCGGCAGACAGGCTAAATACGATACGACACTTAGTGCCTTGTACAAAAAACAACAAGCATTGTGAAAATAACCAATAATAAAAACGCAGGAATAATGAACTGCACCTCCAATTGTTAGATTGTGTCCAACAATTGGGGTGCAGTTCAATAACCCCGCGTTTTTATTTGTAAGAACTTAAAATGCCAGTTTTTATGCTGTTTTTAAAGGCTTCTTTGAAGGTGGGACTTCTTTTATTACTAGATAAAGAACAATTAGATGAACAAACCAATTTAATAAGAATCCATTAGGTACGGTTACTTGTAAACTATCCATTATGATGAAAAAAATAGTTGCTAATGTTGTCGAATAGGCTGAAATCACCCAAATTTGTTTGAAATTTAATCTTCTTTGAAGACTATTTTTAAAAGCTAACCCAAATACAGCTAAAACTGTTACTTCAATAAATTTAACAAAGGAACTGAATAAATATACTATTACAACTAAAATCGAGATAAAGATAGGTAGGAGTTGATTAAATTGTTTTGAAATATCAATTAGGTCTTGTTTAGAAATAGTCATATTTAAAAGATTATATTCATACGATTGCGCTTGACCATTTGCAGCAAAAACAAACCGATCCTGTAAAATGCCAATCGCATTTTGTTTATTTTCAATTTCATCAACACCGAATGCACCAGTATCATCTAATATTATAATAAAATTATCTTTCCTAATTTCTATTGCTTTATCAGTATCTGCTGAAAGCTGTCCGTCTTCAATGGTAAAGGAAGGTAAATCATCACGGAGAGTTTGATCAAATCCTTTTAAACCTTCTGTTAAACCACTAGTAAAATGAAATGCAGTGGGTATAGTACTAATCAAAGACAAAATAAACACAAATAATATTGTTTTCCCTATCCCTTGAAATCGAAATGTGGAGATGATTTTAGGGGAGTATATACTAGTGTAAAGTTGTTTAAAAACATTCATGAGCAAACGACACACCCTTCTTATTTATACGACTTATATTTTATATCTCTCTATTGGATAATACAAGAAAAGAACAATTATATTGAAGGATTATGTATGTGAAAACGCTATCTTTCACTATCTTTTATTTTTTTGTAAAGAATTTATTAAAACACCTTTACAATAAAACAATAAATCGTTAATAATTGTAATGGTTGTAGATTTTTGTCGACTTAAGACGAACATGAATGAGGGGTTGAAAATTTTGGAAATTGATATCCAGAAGATGATATTTGAATTTATCGGCGGTCTTGGGATATTTTTATTTGGTATTAAATACATGGGCGATGGCCTTCAAAGGTCAGCCGGTGATAAGCTAAGAGACATTTTGGATAAGTTTACAACGAATCCATTTATGGGTGTTTTAGCTGGTATCATTGTAACAGTTTTAATTCAATCAAGTAGTGGAACTACCGTAATTACGGTTGGATTGGTCAGTGCAGGATTTATGACACTTAGACAGGCAATCGGTGTCATTATGGGTGCAAATATTGGTACAACAGTTACTGCGTTTATAATTGGTATCGATGTAGCAGAATATGCCCTCCCTATTATATTTGTCGGTGCAATCATGCTCTTTTTCTTTAAAAATAAGCAAATACATAGTTTGGGACAAATTGTCTTTGGATTTGGTACTTTGTTCTTTGGCTTAGAGTTAATGGGATCTGGTATGAAGCCTTTAAGATCATTGCAAGCATTTCATGATTTAACAGTAAGTATGAGTGATAACCCATTATTAGGTGTTTTAGTTGGAACAATTTTTACTGTTGTTGTACAAAGTTCAAGTGCTACAATTGGAATTTTGCAAGAGTTATTTGGGCAGGGTCTAATTGACATTAAAGCTGCACTACCAGTTCTTTTTGGAGATAATATTGGGACAACCATTACTGCTGTATTAGCTTCAATTGGGGCGTCAATTGCAGCAAGACGTGCAGCATTAACACATGTTATTTTTAATTTAATCGGAACAGCTATTTTCATGATTTTTCTACCGCTATTCACTAATTTTATTCAATTCCTACAATCGACTTTTGGATTAAATCCAGAAATGACAATAGCATTTGCTCATGGGTCGTTTAATATTACAAATACAATTATTCAATTTCCTTTTATTGCAGTCCTAGCGTGGATTGTGACAAAGCTTATTCCTGGTGAAGATTCAATGATTGAATATAAAGCGAAACACTTGGATCCAATTTTTATCGAACAATCTTCTTCCATTGCTTTAGGACAAGCAAAAGAAGAAGTGCTGCGCATGGGTAAGTTTGCGACTCTTGGTTTAGAAGAAGCAAACTTATATCAAAGAACATACTCGCAAAAGCATGCAGATACATCTATGCAATTAGAAGATGCAATTAATAATCTAGATCGTAAAATTACAGATTATTTAATCTTAATTTCAAGAAGCGAAATGTCTACTGCTGAATCGGAAGAGCATAGTATGTTATTGGATACAGTACGAGATATTGAACGAATTGGTGATCATTTTGAAAATGTGGTTGAATTGGTAGGATTCCAACTCACAAATAAAGTGAAATTAACAGATTCAGCAAAACAAGATCTGGAAGACATGTTTAATCTTACAATCCAAACATTAAAGGATGCAATTACATCATTAGACGATAAAGACACAGCTTTAGCTACAACGGTATTAAAATCTGAAGAACAAATTGATAAAATGGAGCGCACATTACGTAAAAAACACATATTAAGGATTAATGAAGGTCAGTGCTCAGGTTCTGCAGGTATCGTATTTGTAGATATTATTAGCAATTTAGAACGTATCGGAGATCATTGTGTAAATATCGCAGAGGCTGTATTAGGTTACAGAAACTAATATTTTAGTAAAATGATCATTATTAGTTATATTGGATGAAAGCAAGGGATTCCCTTGCTTTTTTTATTCACTGATTTCTGTAATACCCAAATATATAACAAAAAAGATCCTTTGTTACATAATTATTTAAAAAAAGTATAAAATGAAAGATGACTTTGCATGCTTTTCAATTGAAAGAACCGGACAATTTTGGTAACCTTAGGTTGGAAAGCTAATCCAAAGCTTTTAGTTTGTACATATTAAGGGAGGAAATTAAAAAATGGCATATGAATTACCGCAATTACCTTATGCATACGATGCACTAGAACCACATATTGACAAAGAAACGATGAATATTCATCACACAAAACACCACAACACTTACATTACAAATGTAAATGCAGCATTAGAAGGTCATGCTGATCTGGCTGGCAAAAGTGTTGAAGAATTAGTATCTAATATTGATGCAGTTCCTGAAGCTATTCGTACAGCAGTTCGCAACAACGGTGGTGGACATGCTAACCATAGTCTTTTCTGGACAATCCTTTCTCCAAATGGTGGCGGTGAGCCAACTGGTGAATTAGGTGAAGCGATCAACGCTAAATTTGGTAGCTATGAAAACTTAAAAGAAGAGTTTGCAAAAGCTGCAACAACTCGTTTTGGCTCTGGATGGGCTTGGTTAGTAGTGAACAATGGTGAATTAGAAGTAACTAGCACACCAAACCAAGATTCTCCATTAATGGAAGGTAAAACTCCAATTCTTGGATTAGATGTATGGGAGCATGCATACTACTTAAATTATCAAAATCGTCGTCCAGATTACATTGCATCATTCTGGAATGTAGTAAACTGGGATGAAGTAACACAACGTTTTAACTCTGCGAAATAATAGTACGATTGAAGAGCTAACTAAGGTTGGCTCTTCTTTTTATGTACGGGTCTTAACAGATACTCTTTTAGCATTAACCCCATTTATCTCAAGTAAAACCTCAAGAAACCCCTTAAAAGTGGAATCTTTGCTTATTTATTTACCTCCACCTTTTAATTACATCAAATGCAATAAAAATACATATCTCCACTTTGATAAGACAGACTATGTAATAGAAGTTGAAGGGGAGTCATTTTTATGTCAAAACTGCAAAAAATTATTGGAGATGTACATGTTAGTAAGGATTTAATTTTATTGTTAGTGATTGGTGGATTGTACTCGCTGAGTATTTCTTTATCTAATACGTTTGTTAACGTTTATTTATGGAAGCAATCCGGAGAATTTATTGATTTAGGAATCTACAATTTATCAATTGTAATCATGCAACCAATTACATTTATCTTCGCGGGAAGGCTAGCCAAAAAAATAGACCGCGTAGTTGTATTACGACTTGGAGTCATTTTTTTGGCAATCTTTTTCATGTCGGTATTAATAATTGGAGGATCAGCAGCAAAATTCATTATCCTACTAGGAGGAACTTTAGGGATAGGCTATGGATTTTATTGGTTAGCCTTTAATGTTCTTACTTTTGAAATAACCGAACCTGAGACTAGAGACTTTTTTAATGGTTTTTTAGGGATTATGAATTCAACAGCTGGAATGGTCGGACCAATTATTGCCGGGTTTATTATTTCAAGACTAAAAAATTTTACAGGGTATACCACGATATTTTCAATATCCCTATTATTATTTTCTGGTGCAGTGGTACTAAGCTTTTTTTTAAAAAGAAGACCTGCAGAAGGAGATTATTTATTTAAACGAATATTCAATGAAAGAAAAAGAGATCGAAATTGGAAAATGATTACGAGCGCTCATTTCTTTCAAGGACTTCGAGAAGGAACCTTCGCATTTGTTATTGGTGTTTTCGTATTTATTGCGACTGGAAGCGAATTAGCATTAGGGAAGTTTGGGCTTGTAAACTCTAGCGCAGCATTCATTGCTTATTTTTTAGCAACAAGGATCATAAAAAAAACCAAAAGGAAAATGTTCATTTTAATGGGAGGTATCTTTCTATATTTATCGATCTTTGTTATCCTTTTTGATTTATCGTATCAAAGGTTACTTATATATGCTGTACTAATTGCTTTCGGTTATCCGATGCTCTTTGTACCATATGCATCAATTACCTATGATGTAATCGGAAGGGCTTGGAATATAACCAAGGCAAGAATCGAATACATTGTAGTGAAGGAAATTTTTCTGAATTCGGGTCGTATTGTCTCTATTCTAGGTTTCATCGTTGCCGTAACTTTATTTAATGAAAAACAAAGTATTCCAATCTTACTAGCAATTGTTGGTGCAGGACATTTAATTATTTACTTCTTTGTAAGAAATGTACAGCTTGAAGAAAGTAACATACCAATAGAAAAAACTGGTCAGAAACCTGTCCGTAAAACTAATCTTGTTGATGGTGATAGTGGCGGATAATTTGAATTGTATAAAAATTGGATAATAAGTGAAAAAGAATAGGGTTTCAATAAAGAATTCCTATTCTTTTTTATTTCTTTTGAATAAGGGGGGAGCAGAAGTAAAACAATAAATAAAAGATAATTAATTTGAGATTTGAGAATGATCTATCATTTAAAAAATAACAAATTATGACAAACTCCATCACGAATTTACAAAACCTTTACATTCAGTTAAAACTTGATTAATACTCAAGCGTTATTCTAATACACGTAGGACAAAACAACCAATATACTAGGGGGAATTAAAGAATGAAAAGCTTTAAATTTCTAGCAATGTCAATCATGCTTTCTTCATTACTTGCTTTCGCAGCAGCTTGTGGAAATGGAGAAGATGCAGCAACTGGAGAAAATGGTACTGAAGATACAGAACAAACTAAAGAATCTGGCGAAGAGTCAGCTGAATTAGAAGGAGAAATCGGAATTGATGGTTCTTCTACTGTAGCTCCAATTGGTGAAGCAGTATCTGAAGAGTTCTCAATGGATCATCCAAAAGTACAAGCTCCAATTGGTATATCTGGTACTGGTGGTGGATTTGAAAAGTTCACAGCAGGTGAAACTGATATTTCCGAAGCTTCTCGTCCAATTAAAGACGAAGAAAAGACAGCAGCAGCTGATAATGGAATTGAGTTCACAGAATTCCAAGTTGCTTATGATGGGCTTTCAGTAGTAGTAAACAAAGAAAATGATTTTATCGATAAATTAACTGTTGAAGACTTAAAGAAGCTTTGGGTTGAAGATGGTTCTGTGAAAAAATGGTCTGATATTAATGCTGATTGGCCAGAAGAAGAAGTTAAATTCTTTTCACCTGGAGCAGATTCTGGTACTTATGACTACTTCAATGAAGTTATCTTAGAAGATGCTGCAATTGTGAAATCTGCAACATTATCTGAAGATGACAACACTTTAGTTAAAGGTGTTACTGGAGATACAAATGCTATTGGTTACTTTGGATATGCTTACTACCTAGAAAATAAAGATAATTTAAAAGTTGTACCTATTGTAAACGAAGCTGGGGAAGCAATTGAACCTACAAATGAAACTGTTGAATCTGGTGAATACAACCCACTTTCACGTCCATTATATATCTATGTAAACAACGCTTCTATTAAAGATAAAGAACATGTTGCTGAATATGTAAAATTCTACCTTGAGAATGCTGGTGCTCTAGCTGAAGAAGTTGGTTATGTATCTCTTCCAGAAGAGGAATATACAACTCAACTTGAAACTCTTGAGGGTTTAAAATAATTCATTAGTTGAGTGGATGAGAAGCATCTCGATATATGCTTCTCATCTTTCTTCCTATGTTTTGGAAAGGGGTTTTTCAAAATGGCTTTAACAAACAAACAAAATGTAAGTGTTAGAGACTTAATAAAAGAGAAAAAGTCTAAAAATAGCACTAATCAAATAGTAGAAAAAATGGTTCCTGGAGTATTATTTGTATTAGCACTAATATCTATTTTGACAACTGTAGGTATAGTATTAACATTAATCTTTGAAACAGTAACTTTCTTTAGTAGAGTCTCAATTGTAGAATTCTTGACAGAAAAGGAATGGTATCCATTCTTTGAAGAAAGTGCTACTTACGGAATTGGTGCATTGGTATCTGGTACGTTATTAATTACAGTTATTGCAATTATCGTAGCAGTTCCAATTGGATTAGCGGCAGCTATTTTCTTGAGTGAATATGCATCAGATCGTACAAGAAGAATTATTAAACCGATATTAGAGGTATTAGCTGGTATTCCAACAATTGTTTATGGTTTCTTTGCATTAACATTCGTTACACCTCTTTTGCAAAAAGTTGTCCCTGACTTGGCGCTTTTTAATGCACTTAGTCCTGGAATTGTAGTTGGAATCATGATTATCCCAATGATTGCTTCACTTTCTGAAGATGCAATGAGCTCTGTCCCAAATTCAATGAGAGAGGGAGCATTAGCATTAGGATCTACAAGATTTGAAGTAACAATGAAGGTAATTGTTCCTGCTGCAATGTCAGGTATTGTTGCATCATTCGTATTAGGTATTTCTCGTGCTATTGGTGAAACTATGATTGTTTCATTGGCTGGGGGAGCAACTCCTAAGCTAACATTTGACCCAACTGAATCGATCCAAACGATGACAGCATATATTGTTCAGGTTAGTGGAGGAGATGCAGGATATGGAACAACTGTTTATTACAGTATTTATGCAGTTGGTATGACATTGTTCTTGTTTACCCTTATTCTGAATCTTTTAGCACAATATATTTCTCGACGCTTTAGGGAGGAATACTAATATGAAAATGATTGATCAAGAAGTTGTTACAAAAAAAATGGGTGGACGATTAGCATTAAATCAAACATTTAAATGGATTTTTATGGCTGCTACCTTTTTGGCATTAGTTGTTTTGGCTATTCTTTTATATCGGATATTCACTCAAGGATCTAGTTATTTTTCACTTGAATTTTTCCAAAACTATGCTTCTAGAAGACCAGAGCGATCTGGTATTAAAGCTGCTATAGTAGGCTCACTATGGGTAATGGGAGTGACTATTCCAACAGCACTGATTTTAGCTGTCGGAACGGCAATTTATTTAGAAGAATATGCGAAGAAAAGTAAAATTAACACCTTTATTCAAACAAATATTTCAAACCTTGCTGGTGTACCTTCTATTGTTTTTGGACTTTTAGGTTTAACTGTATTTGTTCGTTTTTTCGATCTAGGTCGAAGTATTTTAGCTGGTGGATTTACGATGGCTCTTCTCGTACTACCAGTTATTGTTGTAGCGTCACAAGAAGCAATTCGCTCCGTTCCGAAGGATCTACGAGAAGCATCATACGGTATGGGAGCTACTAAATGGCAAACGATTTTAAGAGTCGTTTTACCTGCAGCAATTCCTGGAATTGTAACGGGAAGTATATTAGCCTTTTCACGTGCAATTGGAGAAACAGCTCCTTTACTAGTGGTCGGTGCATTTGCTTTCGTTAATTACTTACCAGAAGACGTTTTGAGTACATTTACTGTTATGCCAATTCAAATCTACAACTGGGCAGCAAGACCACAGCCAGAGTTTCAACAGGTCGCAGCTGCAGGCATCATCGTGTTATTTATTTTCTTAATAGTGATGAACTCAATTGCTGTGTTAATCCGTAATAAATTCCAGAAACGTTATTAATAAGTTTTAATTGGAGGGGTTTTCGTATGGAAAGTGTAAAAATTAAAAGAGAAAATACACAAAATAATGAAGTTAATATAAATAAGAACGTAGTATATAAAACAGATAATTTGAATCTTTGGTATGGTAAGGACCAAGCTTTAAAAAATATTGACCTTGATATTTATGAAAATGATGTAACAGCAATTATCGGACCTTCTGGATGTGGTAAATCGACGTATATCAAAACGCTTAATCGCATGGTGGAATTAATTCCTATAGTTCGCACATCGGGGCAAATTCTATATCGTGGGAAAAATATTTTTGATAAATCTTATGGTGTAGAAGAGCTTAGAACACAGGTAGGGATGGTGTTTCAAAAACCAAATCCATTCCCAAAATCTATCTATGAAAACATCGCATATGGTCCGAAAATTCACGGTATTAAAGATAAGAAGATTATCGATGAAGTTGTTGAGAAGAGTTTACGTGGTGCAGCTATTTGGGATGAAGTAAAAGATCGTTTAAAGGAAAATGCATACGGTCTATCTGGTGGTCAGCAGCAACGTTTATGTATTGCCCGTTGTCTTGCAATTGAGCCAGATGTTATTTTAATGGATGAACCTACATCAGCACTCGACCCGATCTCGACACTTAAAATTGAAGAATTAATTCAAGAATTAAAACAGAACTATAGTATTATTATCGTAACTCATAACATGCAACAAGCTGCTCGTATTTCAGATCGTACTGCTTTCTTCTTAAATGGAGAGGTTGTAGAATTTACTGATACTGATAGATTATTTTCTAACCCTTCTGATAAACGAACAGAAGATTACATTACTGGTCGATTTGGTTAATCAATTAAAAATAGAAAAGTCGTGCTTATAATAATCTAGCACGACTTTTTTATTTTTAAGCACTGTTAAAGCTCACATTTGATTAGGATACATTTTTTAGACCGAAATGGATATGTTAGACTCCTGCGGGAGTGCGAGTCTGAGGGAGACCACACAGTTACTTAGCACCGAGGAGGCCCCGGACAGCCAGTGGAAAGCGAATGCCTGAAGTGGAAATTGAAAACTAAGTTTAACAGAGCCTATTATTAATTGAAAACTATATGTTAGAAATTACTTTTTTAGGGAATAAGAAGGATAAGGAGGTATGAAGCATGAGTGTTAGAGAAAGATTTGATTTTGACTTAAAAAACTTAAGAGATAAACTAATCGAAATTGGAAGCCTTACAGAAGTTGCACTTAGTAAAGCTATACATGCATTAGAAAACCAAAATATTGAAGAGGCTTTGGAAATAATCGAGGACGACAATAGAGTAGATGATCTTGATGAAGAGATAAATGATTTAGCGATCATTTTAATTGCAAAGCAACAACCTGTTGCCGTTGACCTTAGAAGAATTATTGTCGCAATCAAAATTTCCAGTGACATCGAAAGGATGGCTGATTTTGCTGTTAATATCGCAAAATCAACTGTTAGAATTGGTGATGAACCTCTAGTTAAGCCGATCAATAGTATTAAAAAAATGCATAATATTGCATTAGAAATGCTATCTCTCTCAATAAAAGCTTTTAATGAAGAGGATATCGTTTTAGCAAAAAAAGTCGCTGATATGGATGATCAAGTAGACGAGTTATATGGTGAAACAATCCGTGATATTCTAGAGCTTATGGAATCCAAAAAGGAAAACTCTCAGCAACTTACCCAGCTATTGTTTATATGCCGATATATTGAAAGAACGGCAGACCATACAACAAATATATCTGAAAGCATCATGTACCTTGTCAAAGGCCAACGATATGATTTGAATAGCTAAAAGTGTTTAGTACATATAGGTTTCAAATTTAATAAATATCTCTGTTAAATCTTATTGCTTTTTTTATCTTAGATTAGGGAAATCTTGTTCCCTTTCCGCTGACTGGCTGCCAAGCCTCCTCGTCCGTTTTCACTGTGGTGTATTGGCAGCCAGTTCTCCCGCAGGAGTGTCGTAGATTTCCCTTATTTACAACAAGTGTTGTTCAAATAGCCAATAACATAGAAAAAACAGCCATTGAGATCAGTCTCTATAGCTGTTTTTCTATGTTTATTTTGTTAATACTTCTGCAAGCTGGTTATATGTCATTCCTTTTTGAACAGTGAATGTACCAAGCTGTACCTTTTGATGATAGTTACCCTTGATTAAAAATTGATCAAAATCAAAGGAATCTTCAATAATTCCATTTTGCTCTAGTAAATCAGAAATCTCACTAGTTGTCATACCTGATTTAATTGTAACACTATATTTAACTACTTCTTCTTTCTTTTCTTCAGCTGTACTTTCTTCTTGTTGAGGTGTTTCCTCTGCTGTTTTTGTATCCTGTTGCTGAACAGCTTTATCCTTTGCTGCTAATAATTCTTCATATTCGTCAGTTGTTATCGAAACTTTTCCGTTACTTGTTAAATATGATTCAACATCGCTTTTAGTAACTTCTTTCTTTTCTGCATTAGCTTCTGCTGATTTGTTATCAGATAAAAGATATGTTCCGCCAAGTAATGATGTAGCCACAATCATGCCTGCTGCAAATGTTTGAAATCCGGTTTTACTCATGTTAAAACCCTCTCATTCTGTTCAACAATTGCTCGGATCTCTTCAACAGATGTACCTTCTGATAATGCGATAGCTTCAATGGACATTCCTTGACGATACTTTGCTAAAATGCGTGAAGTATTAGGATTAGATTGGCTATCATCACTATTCGTTTTAGTTTGTTCCTTTAGAGGAGTATCGTTTTGTAAGAGCTCTTCTTCGACGACTCTCATTTTCTTCTTTAGTTTGTATATCTCTTGCATCGCTGACAATTGTAAATGATCTAGCTCCTGTTCTAGTTCTTTTACATTGTCACGTTGTAGAAAAGATATGCCGATAAGCACAATGCTTATAATAAACAAAATAATAATCATGATTGTCATTTTTTTCACCTTCTATTGATTATTTCCCTCTACCTTTATATCATAAATTGTCTTTGTAAAGAAGTGGTTTTTTTCATAAAGTGTAGTTTTTTGACGAATTTTCTCTAGAATGTAAACAAGTATTCACAGTCTATGCATGTTAAGATAATCATAAGTATGTAATGAGAAAGAAGAGGACAGCTATGAAACCAATTGACAATAGTAAGTCTACTAATATCATTCGAGCACAATCGACATTTTATGAGGATTCTCTAAAAATAATTGCCTATCCAACATGTCTTCTTATTACCTGGAATATTTTATCAACCACCAAAATTCTACTAGAGAATATACTTGGTGAACAGTTTAATGATTTACATATGCGAGTTATTCTTTCTAAAAAAAGTAAACAGGAACAAATGACTGATTTTTTTATTAGTGATCCAAGTGGTGTTTTGCATTTAGCGACAATCCCCACAGGAATATATAATTGTGAACTAGTTGTAAGCAACTCTCATAATGAAACGATCACTGTGAAACGATCAAATACCATACATTTTCTCCAAAGTAAAAATCATAGATGCAAGGAAATACAATGGGAGCAACTTATTGATGATCCTCAAATGTGGCTACAGGCATACTCAGGATATACAGTTTATGAATGAGAAGAAGGTGCTGTATTTGGATAATGAAGCAAATTTAACTATTTTACTCTTAACAACTGAATATCGAGATCATATCATTGGAGGACTCGGCAGGCATGTTACTGATTTAACTTCAGAAGGGATAAAGCGGGGGATTACGTATATCGTTGTTACAATTTCTAAAACAGATAAAGAATCATATAAAGTTGAAGATGGTGTTCACGTTTTTCGCTTACTCCCCTGGAAGAGAAAGCCCTCAGAATTCTTGGATTACATTAGAAATATAAATTTTCGTTTTTCACAGTTTGTTTTACAGGAATTACAACTATCCTTTGATTTAATACATGTTCATGATTGGCTAACAGGTATTGCGGGAAGTCAGTTAAAAGATATTTTGAAGATGCCGCTGCTCACAACCTTTCATGCGACCGAAATCGGAAGAAAGCAAGATCAGGTCACTGCTATAACCAAAAGGATAACAGATTATGAAACAAAGCTCGTACAGGCATCTGATCGTATCATCGTATGTAGTTTATATATGAAGAACGTCTTAATTAATGAGCTTGGCTGTCCCATAGAAAAGCTTGAGGTTATTCCAAATGGAGTCATTCCGAAGAATTATCAAGCGATTATGTTAAATGAAGATGTCCGAAATAGGTTTCCTTTTATAGATTCTCCATTTTTATTTGCAATGGGAAGACTTGTTAAAGAAAAGGGCTTTCAACTATTTATCCATGCATTTTCGGAAATTCATCAAGAGTTCCCAGATTTTATACTTGTAATTGCAGGTAAAGGACCATTTGAATCAGAATTAAAGCAATTAACGAAAAAATTCAATTTAGAGAATAAAGTAATTTTTACAGGCTTTTTACATGATTTAGAACGGAATACCTTATTAAAACATTGTGATATGTTAGTTATACCGAGTTTATACGAGCCGTTTGGCATTATTGCATTAGAGGGTATGGCTGCTGCTAAACCGACTGTTGCCTTCAATATAGGTGGCTTAGGAGAAATCCTTGCAGAAAAGCGCGGAATTTTAATTAATGAAGCAAACAGTAAGAGCCTTGCAGAAATACTTCGTAAATATATATCACAGCCTGATCAGTATCGGGAGATTGCATATAAAGGTTTCCAGTCAGTAAATTCTGAGTATAATTGGTCTTTACTTATTGATGAAACAGCTGATGTTTATAAAAATATGATATAAAAAGGCTCTTTTCTAAGAGAATGTTGCTTTTAGAACGAAAACTATTTAAGGTTGGTTGGAGCGGAAGTGCTAGACTCCTGCGGGAATAGCGGGACAGGTGAGACTCATGCAGGCGTTTACGCCGAGGAGGCTCACCGCCCGCCCCGCGGAAAGCGAGCAACTCTCGCTGTAATCAACCACACCGTATTACTAGGTAAATAGCAACAAAGTTTGCGAAAACAGCCTATAAATAAGAAGTATTTAAGGTCAAAATTAAAATATAATGAAATTCATGTGGTATTTGTCTAATAAAAATGCTATTATATTAAAGTCTGATTTGTTTTATTAGTTTTTTATGTTTGGAGGGAAAGAAACATGCGTGTAAATATTACATTAGCTTGCACTGATTGTGGCGAACGTAACTATATTTCTAAAAAGAATAAACGTAATAACCCAGATCGTCTTGAGCTTAAGAAATATTGTTCAAGAGATAAAAAAATGACTACACACCGCGAAACAAAGTAACAGTAGGGATGTTTATTCCTACTGTTTTTTTTATTTTTAAGGCAATATATAAGATGAAAAAGAATGATTCCAACCTTCTCTTCCAGCTATAATAAAGGTAAGGAGGGTAATGACATATGGATAAGAAACATTTACGAACCTTAATTAAGCAGAGATTAGCTGAAATGTCTGAGGAAACATTTAGACACTATTCGAAGGATATTCATCAACAATTATTTTCTTTACAGTCTTGGAAAGAATCTCATACAATTGCGGTGACAATATCAAATGGCCGTGAAGTTGATACCACAAACATCATCGAAAGGGCATGGCAAGACAAGAAACGTATCGTTGTCCCAAAATGTGATCCTAAAACAAATACGATGGAGTTTAGACAAATAACCTCCTTTGACCAGCTTGAACGCGTCTTTTTTGGTCTTTTAGAGCCGAAAGTTTTGGAAACGGAAAAAGTCAGTCCAAATCAAATTGATCTCATGATAATACCAGGTATCTGTTATGACAGGAGGGGCTATCGTATTGGCTATGGTGGCGGTTATTTTGACCGATATTTAACACATTACAAAAACGATACCTTGTCTTTAGCCTTTTCTATGCAAATTGTTGAGAAAGTGCCTACTGAGCCACATGATCTTCCTGTTTCAACAATTATTACTGAATGTGGGGTAATTAACTAATATGTTAGAGCTCGAATTGGTTTGGGCCTTTTTGTTTATATGTTTGATATCATATGCTGGTTGGAAGGTAAACTCATTAACTGTCAGTGGTGCAATCGGAGCGGTATGTGTAGGATTTCTCATTTATCTAGGGTTTTCCTGGCAGGGTCTATTCGTATTAGGCTGCTTTTTCAGTAGTTCAAGTTTATTAAGTAAATATCAAAGTTCAAAGAAGTCAAACCTTCAGGATATGCTAGAAAAAGGAGATCGCAGAGACATTGTTCAGGTGATGGCCAATGGAAGTGTTCCTGCGATACTTGGACTATTTCAATTTATCGAACCGAGTGTAGATCCTACGGTATTACTTTGCTTTTGTATATCGATCGCTGCTGCTAATGCTGATACATGGGCATCTGAGGTCGGTACGCTAAGTAAGCGAAAGCCTAGATTACTTTTAACCTTAAAAAAAGTAGAAAGAGGCACGTCTGGTGCAGTATCTATCCTAGGCACGAGTGCAGCATTAGCTGGAGCGACTTTTATAAGTATAATTGCAGGAATCTTGTTTTCTATTTCCTTTTACTTTATGTTGTGTATCGTAATTTTTGGTTTTATCGGAAATATCCTTGACACATTACTAGGGCAGACAATTCAAGTTAAATATAAGTGTAATGTTTGTGAAAAAATAACTGAAAAACAAATACATTGTAGTAATAGTGGTACGAAGCTGACAAAGTATAGTTTTCTAAATAATGATGCAGTGAACCTTTTATCAATTGCGTCTGCTACTATATTAGGTTTTATTCTTTCATGAAATGTTCAAATATTAATCTTACATAGAGACAATAGTAGTGTAAAATATAATTGTGAAGTAATTCACAAAGTATAAAGAATAAAACACTTGAAAGGGTTGGAAGCAAATGGCTAGTAATGTAAATCGTGTCGCACTTATAGGTACAGGTTTTGTAGGATCTAGTTATGCATTTGCCTTGTTAAATCAAGGTGTTACGGAAGAATTAGTTTTAATTGATCTGAACAAGGAGAAATCAGAAGGTGACGCAATGGATCTTAATCATGGCTTAGCCTTTGCTCCAAGCCCTACCAAAATCTGGTATGGAGGCTATGAGGATTGCAATGATGCGGATATCGTTGTTATTTGCGCAGGAGCTAATCAAAAGCCTGGAGAAACCAGACTAGATTTAGTAGCTAAAAACGTAAGAATTTTCAAAACAATTGTAACTGATGTGATGGATAGCGGGTTTGATGGTATCTTTATTGTTGCTACAAATCCAGTGGATATTTTAACATATGCGGTTTGGAAGTATTCTGGCTTGCCACAAAGCCGTGTTATTGGCTCTGGAACGATTCTTGATACAGCAAGATTTCGTTATCTTTTAGGTGAACATTTTAAAGTAGACACACGCAATGTTCATGCTTATATTATCGGGGAACACGGTGACACTGAGCTGCCAGTGTGGAGCCATGCTGATATTGGGGGCGTCCCAATCCTTGAAACTATGACCGATGAGCAGGAGAAGCTTGAAGAAATTTTTGTAAATGTCAGGGATGCAGCCTACCATATTATTAATCGAAAAGGCGCAACATATTATGGGATAGCGATGGGACTTGTCAGGTTAACAAAAGCCATTCTTCATAATGAGCACTCTATTTTAACTGTATCTTGTCATTTAGCAGGTGAATATGGTGAGGATGATGTATATATAGGAGTTCCTGCGATTGTGAATCGAAATGGAATACAAAAGGTGGTAGAGCTTCGCCTAAATGAACATGAGAAAAAACAATTTGCCCATTCAGCAAATGTCTTAAAAGAAACAATGTTTCCCTTTTTTAAAGGATAAAAAAAGCCTTTCCTACTAAATATATGAGTAGGAGGGATGTTTATGAGACGACTCATTATGCTTGTAGCTGGAGGATTCGCATTATATCGCTATCGATATCAAATAGTGAATGTTGTATTAGGTCAACCTGAGCTACGTAGATACTTTATTCAATTATCAATGAGAGTTCCTTTTTTAAGAGATCGTTTTGTTAATCGTGCTTTTCATTAAAAAAGTTAATTCTTGAAAAAGCTGACTTTGTAGTTAAGTCAGTTTTTTTTACTTTATGCTTCTAAAAATTTCTTGGCTTTTTTAGAAGGTAGCTTAAAGGCAGGATTCTTCCTTTTCACTTTCATTACTTGTTATAATAAAGAAAAATAAAGGTCGGAGCGGATATTATGGTGATAGAGCAAGATTATTTATATTGGTCATTAATAGAACAACTAGTAGTGGAGCAGAAATATTCAATTTTGGCTCTATCCCAGGATGGTCGTGAGGTACTGCTAGAGCCGTTTCGTAATAAACAATTTACGCTAGTTCGGTTAAGAAGAATGGATGTTGATTGGGGAAACACACTTGCTTTAGATATTGAACAAGCAGGTGCAAGATTTGAACAACTTTTAAGAAATGGTGTAAGAGGTCCAATTCGTGTAATGAATATATATGTTTCTTCATTACCACCAGTAGATGACTATCCTGAAAGCTTTGTTAAAGGATACAGTAGATCGAAAGGTAAAATAGATATAACCTCTACCTTGTTAATAAAGGATAATCTAAATGAAAAGATTCAAAAATTAGAAGAAGCATTAAATGTTCCAGTGAAATTTGATCATGAAATACAAAGGAAAAATCTAGAACTTGCAGACATTCAAAAAGTAAGAAATAGAGTTATCGACTTTCAAAACCAACAGAAAGAAGAAGAAAGAAAAATCTTTCAAAATGGTAAGCCTTTTTTAACGTATCTTTTTTTAGGATTACAAATTTTTATGTTTCTCCTTCTCGAATTATACGGCGGCAGTACTAATTCGGAGACTTTAGTTCGTTTCGGAGCAAAATATAATCCCCTCATTTATGAAGGGGATTGGTGGAGATTTTTCACTCCCATTGTGTTACATATTGGTTTTTTGCATTTACTGATGAATAGTTTTGCGCTCTATTACATTGGGCCTGCAGTTGAACGAGCGTATGGCTCACTACGCTTTTTGTTTATCTATTTAGTTGCTGGCGTTTCTGGTTCGATTGTAAGCTTTGCATTTAGCCCGTTTCTATCTGCGGGTGCCTCTGGTGCTATATTTGGTTGTTTCGGTGCGTTATTATACATAGGGGTGCAAAATAGAAAAGTTTTTTTCCGAACGATGGGTTCTAACCTATTAGTAGTAATAGCCATTAACTTGGCGCTTGGCTTTGCAATTCCAAATATTGATAATGCGGGACATATTGGTGGATTAGTTGGTGGTTTTCTTGCAGCATTAATTGTTCAACTTCCTAAAAGAAAGCATATTCTACTGAGACTAATAGGTTTAGCTGCAACAATTACTTTATTAGTTATTTTATATCGTTACGGAATTAGCCAAACTGAAGAGCAGCATTCACAGTATACAGTCCTTCAAGGTCAAGAGTTAATACAGGATGAAAAATATGAAGAAGCCTACACTTATTTAAATGAAGCAATAAAAACGGATAACAGCTCAAATGATCTCTTTTTTTTGTTATCTGTAAGTGAAATTGAATTGGAAAAGTATGATCAAGCAGTCCGGCATTTAAAACAAATTATTTCAGATGATAATTCCTATCATCAAGCTCATTTTAACCTCTCGATCTTATATGCAAATAGGGGTGACATTTCTCTTGCATTGGAAGAGGTAAATAATGCATTGGAATTTGACCCTACAAATGAGGATTATAAATCATTTAAGGAACAACTTAATCGTTAAGCGATATGTTCTGAATAAATTTAAATGGTAAACCATTCTCAGCTTGAATAAGAATCACAATATGAGAGTAATTTTTTGCAACCAAAATCAAAGGCATGGTGCTGCCAATTGGTTCAATCACCTTGCCTTCTTTTGTTTTTAAACCTAAAAAGTAATTTTTATATAAACCCTCCCATAGACTACCAATCACTTCTTGTGTTTTAGCCTTTGATAATCCTAAAAGCGGATCGGTATTGTACCTTTCTAACTCTATGAACGGAATTTTTTCATATTTGGTTTCGTCAATTTTATAATAGTCAATCAATTGATTCCAGCTGTATTCAAGATGTTGTTCTGTCACTTTATCTAAAATGTCTTTCCAATCTAATTCTTCATCAGTAAGTGGCCTTTTAAAAGAAAAAAGATCTGTAAATTCTGAGTCAATTACGTATAAATGGTCTCGAGACATTCGCTGTGTACTACGGATAAGATCATTCTCCAAATGAATTTCTCCATAATGAAGACTTATCGTTTGATAATGGCTACTATCTTCACCAGTAATTTTTTTATATTGTGCAAGCTTTTGGCTTTGATCCTCCCATTCGGAAAGCGTATCAACTAATTTTCCATCTGAAAATAGCAATGATATATCTTGCCTTAGATATATTTCCTTGTTTGTAAGTGAAGTAACATCCCACTCAATGATATACTCATCATCATCTTTTTTACCAGCAAACTGGAGAGTAGTAGAAGCTTTATCAAAGGTTACAGAGTCGTCAATTGGAAAAAAGATGATGCTTTCCCTTGCAACTTTCCCATGATAAAAAAATAGAAAACTGGAAGTTATTAGTGCCAGTAAAATCACAATTACCCATTTAGTTGTTTTCATCAGCATCAACTCCGTGCAGGACAGGTTGCTTAAGTGTATGACACTATAGCACAAAATATGAATATGAGAAAATAAGTTAGTTTTTATTCAATTGGATTTAATAACAAAAAAATTATGACAGGTATGTATTTCCAGTATTTCGTCTAAGATGAGTAACAAATTGAGATACGAAATGGAGAAATCTTATGGCGTATGAGGTAGAAAAGAAAGTTGTTTCAAAAAATTTTCAAGAAAATATAGATTTTTTATCTGAACGACTAGGAGTAAAAAAAAGCTTTGATGTCATTCAGTTAGATCTTGAATATGCTGGGCGAAAAATGGCTTTGTTTATGGTAGATGGATTTGTTAAGGATGATATTCTTCATTATTTAATGAAATATTTATCAGAGCTTTCTCCAGAGCAGATTGAGGAAAACACTTTACAGCGGCTATTAAAAACATATATTCCTTATGTTGAAATTGATAAATCAAATGACTTAAACTCAGTAGTCCACACTGTGCTAGCAGGACCAACAGCGCTTGTCGTTGATGGCATTGACGAAGTGATCTTAATCGATGCTCGGACATACCCGGTTAGAGGTCCGCAAGAGCCAGATATGGAGCGAGTTGTTCGAGGCTCAAGAGATGGATATGTTGAAACAATTGTCTTTAACACTGCTTTAACGAGAAGGCGAATAAGAGACCGTTCGCTTCGGATGGAATACTTACAGGTTGGAAGACGCTCTAAAACAGATGTTGTGGTTTGTTATTTAGAGGATATTGCCGATTTAGATCACGTAAAAGATCTAAAAAAATCACTAGAGGCAATCGATACAGATGGTCTGCCGATGGGGGAAAAAACTATTGAAGAGTTTATTGCAGGTAGACATTTAAACCCATATCCTATGGTTAGATACACAGAGCGACCAGATACTGCTGCAGCACATTTGTATGAGGGTCATGTCATTGTTTTCGTTGATGGATCTCCGAGTGCACTTATTACGCCAACAACGTTTTGGCATCACCTTCAGCATGCAGAGGAATATCGCAATAAACCAGTTGTGGGTGCTTATTTACGCATTGTTCGATTTATGGCGGTTTGGACATCAATTTTCCTTCTCCCTCTTTGGTATTTACTTGCTGAAAATCCGGGGCTACTACCTCCTGGTCTAGAATTTATCGGAATTAATGAACAAGGTCATATTCCATTACTCATTCAGTTTTTGCTTATTGAGATAGGAATAGATGTATTAAGGATGGCTGCGATACATACTCCTTCATCATTAGCTACCGCACTTGGATTAGTTGCAGCTTTGATGATTGGTCAAGTAGCTGTTGAGGTTGGGCTTCTAACATATGAAGTGGTTCTTTATTTAGCTATAGCAGCTATTGGAACCTTTGCAACCCCAAGTTATGAGCTAGGCCTTGCGAATCGAATCTTCCGTATTATCTTATTACTCTTTACAGCATGGCTGGGTGTAATCGGATTTGTAGGTGGAATAACTTGTTGGATTATCATGCTTGCTCGTATGAAATCATTTAATGTACCATATTTATATCCATTCATTCCATTTAATTATCGAGGAATGCGAGATGTATTATTTAGAGCACCTATGCCATTGAAAAATAGACGGCCAACGTTTCTGCATCCTCAAGATCCAGATCGTTAATATTCTAAACAGACTAATTTGAACTAGAATTAGTCTGTTTTTTAGTGATGAAGAAAATGATAAAAACTCTTGTACATGGGGCTTCTATAATAAAAAGGGCTGACAATGTCAGCCCTCTGCTCATCATGCAACTTTCTTAAGAGCAACTTCTTTATATTTATATTTTTTAAGTTGTACTAGGAACCACACGAAAACTGATACAAATACAACTGAGCCACAAATCATTGATGTTTGATAAGATAGTTGAAATCCTTCTGGAGCATAGAAAATATATGAGCCAGTTACAGCTGTCATAAATAACGCAGGAATGCTTGCGATCCAATGGAATTTCTTACTTTGTAGTAAAAACATTGCTGCTGTCCAAAGCATAACTGTTGCAACAACCTGATTAGTCCAACCAACATACCTCCAAAGGAAAGTGTAATCCATTTGCGTTAATAAATAGGTAGGGATTACAACAGGGATTGTCATCAATACGGTTTTTATCTTAGAATCAAAATTTCCAAATTTGCTAAATAATTCGACTAACATCATCCTCGAAGATCTAAGCGCTGTATCACCAGTAGTTATTGGAAGGATGATCACTCCAAGAATTGCTAAGATTCCGCCAAATTGTCCTAGCGTAGATTTACTAATTTCGTTCACGACACCAGCAGTTCCACCTTCGGCTAATGCACCTTGCAAACCATCTGGTCCTCCAAAGAATGTCATACCTGCAGCAGCCCATATTAATGCAATAATTCCTTCAGCAACCATTGCGCCAAAAAATACTCTGCGACCATCACTTTCTTTTTTCAAGGTTCTAGATAAAATAGGGCTTTGAGTACTATGAAACCCAGAAATGGCCCCACATGAGATGGTTACCATTAATAATGGCCAAACTGGAATTTCACCTGGATGTAAATTTTTAAACGTCAAATTTGGTACTGAGTAATCCATAAAGAATAATGCAAATCCTATGGATACAGCCATAATAATTAAAATAACTCCAAATACTGGATAGATTTTACCTATTAGTTTGTTTATTGGTAAAACGGCAGCCAAAACAAAATAAACAAAAATTAGAAGTAATGATGCTGAATAACTTAAAGGTGTAAGTTGTTCAACTAATTGTGCTGGGCCAGCTGTAAAAGCTGCAGCAACAAGAATCATTAAAACAATTGAAACAAGATTTATAATCGTTTTAACTGATTTACCTAAATAGCGCCCAACAAGTGTTGGGAATTGTTCTCCGCCGTGTTTCAGAGAAAGCATACCAGAGAAATAATCATGAACAGCACCTGCGAACAAGCATCCAATAACAATCCAAATAAATGCTACAGGTCCATAAAGTGCGCCCATAATCGCACCGAAGATGGGACCTAATCCAGCGATATTTAATAATTGAATGAGAGTAGCCTTAAGCCACCCCATCGGCATAAAGTCCAAACCATCAGTTTTAGTGTAAGCAGGAGTAACACGTTGATCATTAATACCGAAAATTCTTTCTACTACTCTTGAATATACAAAATAACCTACAATTAATAAAACGACTGATACAATAAAAGTTGCCATTTCCTGCTCCTCCAAATCTCTCTATTAAATTATCACCATTTTAAACCTCTATATTATAAAATTCAATATATTTTTTAGAAAAAATAAATTATTCAGATAAATTAAAGGTGATTTACCTAAATTGTAATTTATATTAGATATAATAGAAAAAAAGAGGTGTTTGTGAATACCAATCATTTCGTTATTGGTATTCTGAAATATGAAATTTACAATAATAGAAAAGTATCTTTATAAAAATAATAAAATGTTAAAACGTTTTCTTGACGCTAAGATCATTTCCTTTATACTTTATAGTAGACCCATCTTAAATAGGTCTGTAGTTTCGCAAAAATTTTCTTAATAACAGCTGAATGAAGTAATGGACAAACGTAAGTAGGTGATCAATTTGAAAACAATTTATGATGTACAACAGCTTCTTAAAAGATATGGAACGATCATTTATATCGGGGATCGTATAGCAGATTTAGAATTAATGGAAGAAGAGATAAAACAATTGTATCAATCAACTCTAATAGAACCAAAAGACTACCAAATGGCAATTCTTCTGTTAAGACAAGAAGTACAGAGACTAAAAGGCAAAAATCAGTAAATTCGTAATCATTTGGCCAAAGTTGTTTGGGGTTTACCTCAATCGAAGGTCAGAGAAAACAGGTAAAAAACGCCTGAATGAAAACGATTACTAATTACATATATAATAGTAGAAAAAGGTGATTTTTATGAATGAGCAATGGTTAGTTGGTATTGATTTAGGTGGAACTACAATTAAAATGGCATTTATTAATTACTACGGTGAAATTGTTGAAAAATGGGAAATCCCAACAGACAAATCCGGAAAGCAAATTACAACTGATATCGCTAAAGCAATTGATGCAAAGCTTGATGATTTAGGATATCCTAAATCAAAACTTGCAGGGATAGGAATGGGTGCCCCAGGACCAGTAGACTTAGCTAATGGTCTCATTTATGAAACTGTAAACTTAGGGTGGAAAAATTACCCACTAAGAGACCATCTAGAAATGGAAACTGGTTTGCCAGCTGTTATTGATAATGATGCAAATATAGCTGCAATTGGTGAGATGTGGAAGGGCGCAGGAGATGGAGCGAAAGACTTAATTTGTGTCACGCTGGGAACAGGTGTTGGTGGTGGACTTATCTCAAACGGTGAGGTTGTTCATGGTGTTAACGGAGCAGGTGGTGAAATTGGTCATATTACTGTAGTACCAGAAGGCGGGGCTCCATGTAATTGTGGGAAAACAGGCTGTATTGAAACGATCGCATCTGCTACAGGGATTGTAAGAGTTGCTAAAGAAAAGCTTGCTTCAACTAATCAGGAGAGTATCCTACATCAATTTTTAGAAAATGATAAAGAATTAACATCAAAAGATGTTTTTGACGCAGCTGACCAAGGTGATGTCATTGCTGAGGAAATCATTGATTACATTACTTTCCACCTAGGTTTAACACTTGCCAACGTATCAAATGGATTAAATCCAGAAAAGATTGTAATTGGCGGTGGCGTTTCTAAGGCTGGAGACCGATTATTGAAGAAAGTAGACCACTATTTTAAACGCTTTGCATTTCCAAGGGTAGGTGCTGCTGCTACAATTACTGTGGCAACACTAGGGAATGATGCAGGTGTAATTGGTGGTGCATGGTTAGCGAAAACTAAGCTACTTAATAAATAAAGTCTATTTCGCAGAAAATTTTCACATAACGTCTTTTCCAGATTTAGCCTAGAATGGCTTCAGGAGTTTAAAAAACAATAAACTTTTAGAAAAGAGTCTAAATAAACAATTTAAAATCCGGGATAATAAGGAGGAGCCTCTAAAATGGAGTGCTCTTTTTTATTGATAATGGATGAGTTTTTTGGATATACCGAGAACACGTGTGAATGTAAACATGAGTTCACTGCAAAAGAACATCTACTTCCTTTTCCTAGAGCTGAGCAGGACGCTTGTACATTCCTTAAATTAGAGAAGGATTATTCGGAATATTTAAACTTTAATATAAACGAAACTTTTTGACGTTTCATACGTCTAATAATAGGGTAAAAAGAATAAGCTAAACATTATAATTCTATCAGGCTATTGTTAGTACAATATTAAAAAGGATTGATTTTTTGTAAAAGAAGTATTAAGATATGTTTTAGCTGTTTCATTTTCAACCTAATAAATGGAAAAATATTAGAGATATAAAAAGCGCGATTGTCCCAAGGGATGAGGAGGTAAATGTATGCGTAAGAAATCTTTTTCTAAAATTTCATTTTTACTTTTAGCAACGTTATTTATGTGGATAAAAACATACATTGTCTATAAAACTAGCTTTGATATCAAAATTGAAAACTTCACACAAGAAGTTATCCTATTCATTAACCCATTAAGTTTCTTGCTGCTAATTTTTGGAATCGGGTTATTTATGAAAGAAAAGAATAGAAACCGCTATATATTTGGCGCAAGTATATTTGTAACAGTCCTTTTATTAGCGAATATGGTGTTCTATCGTTTCTTTAACGATTTCTTAACAATTCCCGTTTTATTTCAGACAAGCAATATGGGAGATTTAGGAAGTAGTATTAGTGGTTTATTTTTACCGACAGATATATTAATGTTTGTTGACATTGCAATATTATTCTGGTTATTAAAAAAGCCAACGTTTAAGACTTCTTCACAATTAACACGCAAAGAAAGATCTGCATATTTCTTATTAGTTGCAGCTGTATTTTTCTTTAACTTAGGGCTTGCAGAAACAGAGCGCCCACAATTATTAACACGTTCATTTGACCGTGAAATGCTAGTGAAAAATATTAGTGTATATAACTTTCATATTTATGATGCATTTTTACAATCGAAGACATCTGCTCAACGTGCTTTAGCTGACAGCAATAGCCTAACTGAAATTGAAAACTATGTGAATGCAAACCGTAAAGAACCTTCAAAGGACTTAAATGGAGTTGCTGAAGGACGAAACGTCATTTTACTATCGTTAGAATCATTACAGAGCTTTGTTATTAACGAAAAAATAAATGGGGAAGAAATCACTCCGTTTTTAAATGACTTAATTAATGAAAGTTATTATTTTGAAAACTTTTATCATCAAACTGGTCAAGGGAAAACATCTGACTCAGAGTTTATCGTGGATAACTCGTTGTATCCATTAGGTCGTGGAGCTGTATATTTCACAAACAGTGGCAATGAATACACTGCAACTCCTGAGCTTTTAAAGGATTATGGATACTATTCAACAATTTTCCATGCCAATAATAAAAGTTTCTGGAACCGTGACATTATGTATAATACACTTGGTTACGATCGTTTCTTTGATGTGAATGATTATGAAGTAACTGAAGAGAACTCCATTGGTTGGGGTTTAAAAGATAAAGACTTTATGGAGCAATCTGTACAGCATATTGATAATCTTCCACAACCTTTCTATACAAGACTAATTACATTAACAAACCACTTCCCATTTGAATTAGGTGAAGAGGATAAATTGATTGATGAATTTGATTCAAACAGTAAAACATTAAATCAATATATTCCAACTGTACGTTATATGGACGAATCCATTAAACAATTCTTTGAAAAGTTAAAGGAAACAGACGTATACGAAAACTCAATTATCATCTTATATGGTGATCACTATGGAATTTCCGAGAACCATAATGTAGCTATGGAAAAATTCTTGGGTAAAGAAATTACTCCTTTTGAAACAATTCAATTACAACGAGTACCATTTATTGTTCATATTCCTGGTGTCACTGATAAAGAGCCACAAACTATCTCAAAAGTTGCTGGCCAAATCGATATCAGACCAACAATTATGAGCCTACTTGGTATTGATACTAGTGAACAAATTCAGTTTGGAACAGATGTATTCTCTGATGAAAAGCTTTCATTTACTGTATTAAGGGACGGAAGCTTTATAACAGAAAATAACGTCTACACACGTGGTGTTTGTTATGACAAGGCTACAGGTGAAGAAGCAGATCAAGCTATATGTGAACCATATATGGAGAAAGCTAAGCAAGAGCTTAACTACTCAGATGAAATAATATATGGAGACCTTCTACGGTTCTATGGTAAAGAAACCGAAGCTGTTGATGCAGAATCAGAAAATACAACAACTGAAAAAAATTAGCTAATAAAGCTGACTCGAGAAAAGGACCATTCCCCACCTCAGGGGAATGTCTTGCCGAGTCAGCTTTTTTTGATTCTAGATAATTAAATGAATCTTCGTTTCATAATAACAATCTAATTCCTTCTACATAAGCTAGTAATAAATGGGCTTGAGGAGGATAATATGATGACAATCATTCGTACAAAGAAAGAAATTTCGTTGAATTTGCTTGCAAAACATTTAGAGATTAAAAAGGAATTAATAATTGATAGCAATGTAAATAAAAAGTTCGAAACAGATATTATTGAAGCGAATGCACAGTTAAACATTCCTTATAATTGTAAGTTAGTGCTTGAAAACAGTGAATTTGTAGAACTTATGAACAAATCATTACCAAGGGTGCATGAAAACAGTCAACGTGATACAATTCTTTATACAAAGAAGCCCTATGATTCAGAGAGCTTATATAAAGACATCGATCTCTTACTTAAAATGTATCCATTTGTTAAAAAAGAGATTATTGGGCATAGTGTTCTAGGTAGCCCACTCATTGAATTAACAATCGGCAAGGGACATAAAAAAGTCCATATGAATGGTTCCTTTCATGCTAATGAATGGATCACAACTAGCATTATGATGCACTGGCTTTCAGACTACTTGGGAGCGTTAGTCAAAGGTGAACAATTTGCAGGGCATGATTGTTTATCTTTATATAAAGATACGACACTTTCATTTGTCCCAATGGTAAACCCTGATGGTGTGGATCTTGTCCTAAATGGCGTGCCAAATCACTCGGAATATAAAGCTTCTCTTTATAAAATGAATGACGAAAGTCTTGATTTTTCTCAATGGAAAGCGAATATCAGGGGAATTGATCTTAATAACCAGTATCCTGTTAATTGGGAAATTGAAAAAGAACGTAAAGTTCCAAAATCTCCATCGCCACGTGATTATCCTGGAGATGCACCTTTAACAGAACCTGAAGCCATTGCACTTGCTGACCTAGTTAAAAGACGTGATTTTGACCGTGTGCTTGCATTTCATACACAGGGTGAGGAAATATATTGGGGCTACCTTAGAAAGGAGCCTGAAGAGGCAGGACGCATTGTGAATGAATTCGAGAGGTTAAGTGGTTATAAGGCTGTTCGAGATATTGATAGCCATGCAGGTTTCCGTGATTGGTATGTAAATGACTGGAGAAAGCCGGGTTATACAGTTGAATTAGGATTTGGGCAAAATCCATTACCATTTTCACAATTTGATGAGATCTATCTGAAAAGTAAAGGTATTTTTTTATCAGCATTATATATGTAACGGGAAATTCAAATAAAGGTGTTGGCATTCACCAATACCTTTCTGAAATTAGTTTTATATGAAAAATCCCCTTGAAAAGTGAAACAAAATCTTCTTTAAAAACGTATGACTAATAGAGAGTATTTTTTCAAATGATACGAATAGAATTAATATAAATAAAATATTACATAAGAGACGGGGTGAAAAGAGAGTTGATGAGATTAATTAAAATTATATCATTACTTATGTTAAGCCTACTTCTTGGTGCAGGCTGTAATCCATCTCATCAACCAGACCAAAAAAAAGAGCTTTCATCAATGCGGGAACTTCAACCTGAAGAAAAGTCAGTAAATCAATCTTTTGAAAAAGAAGCGAAAATTCCGCTAGAAATAAACGAAAGCTTATTTCATTCTGTTGCTGATTGGAAAGATAATGAAACTCTACTTTATATCACTAATGATGTAGATGGTTCTGAAATACATACATATAACTTATTTACAGGGAAATCCTCCTTATTTTTTGAATCACAAGCACCGATTGTACAATTTGAAGCAAATGCTAATCATACCCTTTTCTTTGTACATACTAGTCCCTCAAGCTATGAGGCAGAATTGACTATTTTGGATACTGATGGAAAGCTGAAATTCAGTACAAAGATAGAATCATACGAGCTACAGTACACATGGAACCAAATTAACCATAATCAGCTTTTTATTTCTAGTTTCAGTGAAGATTGGACATTTCAAACATATATGCTAAATGTTGATGAGAATGATATCACAAAGAATCCGGTTGATTTTCCATTTATCCAATGGCTTAACGATAAGGAAATATCTTATTTGAAGTGGGATCAAGAAACTCCATCAATAACTGCTCCCCTATATATTTACAATATTGAAAACCAAAAGGAAACACAGCTTGCGAATGGTGTAGTGTCAAACTCAAATTTTAATCAGGTAATGTCTACATTTGAGTTAGTAGATGATAATGGTACAGCTGTCGTACGGTTTTATGATTTGAAAAGTAAAAGTAAACTAACGGAAATGCCTACAAGATTAGTTGCGTTGTATTCAGAATGGTCTATTCCTTATCATGATATGGATAGCAAGGAAAATATATTTTATATGTTTGAAGTAAATGAAGCAAAAACATCTTTTTCTCTAATCTCTTTTAATCTTGAAACACAAGAAAAGCAAACGATTATTGAAACTATTGAAAATTTACCGTTTAAGCTTTCACCGAACGGGGAGTACGCATTATATGGTGCTAGATATGAACATATAATTCATATAGAAGATAAAGCAATTAAAGAACTAGTTAAATTGAATTAGAAGGGAAGTATTTAAGGTGGCAATAGTAGATGTAACAGTAATCCCAGTAGGGACAAATAATCCAAGCGTTAGCGAGTATGTAGCAGACATTCAGCAAATATTAAAATCATTTGAAAATGAAGGTAAAATTAAATTTCAGTTAACACCTATGAACACAATCATTGAAGGGGAGCTACCTACTCTATTTGAGGTAATAACTGCGATCCATGAAGCTCCTTTCAATAAAGGAATACAAAGAGTAGCTACAAATATCCGTATAGACGATCGACGCGATAAAAAAACAACTATGGTGGGTAAGCTTGAAAGTGTACAGAAGCATATAACAGAAGAATAATTTAAAACCCCTTAGCAATTATGCTAAGGGGTTGTTTACATTATACTTTAGTGTGCAGTTGGGAAACCGTGATGTAAGACAGTCATGACTGCAAACCATCCGAATACAGCTAAAGTACCAAACGCAAAGAAAGCACCAAGAAGGTTCTTTTCTTTAAGTGAACGAATAAAGCCAAAAATTGCAAGAATGGTAACAAGTCCGAAAATAATAACTAAGCCCATTAAAAAAGCCCCCTTACTCTATGTAGATCATTTTCATTGTATCGCTTAGTAAATGTACAAGATACAAACAAGTCCTTCTAATATTTTAATCGGTTTCAAGACGTTTGTCGAGTTTATTTTCCATATAGTGAAAGACAAAATGTAATTAATTATGGAAAATTCACGGTACTTTACTAATCAATTTGATTTTAGCATGACCATTTTGAATAAAGTTCAATCATGGATATCAAGATATCCTATTACAAAAGAATAGTGTAAAATAATAGTTATTGAATAAAACTTGGAGGTATATAGATGAAGTGGAGACAATTACCATTAGGACCTCTTCAAACAAATTGTTATATTTATTCGAATGAAGAGAAAGAGTGCTTAATAATCGACCCAGGCGGGGATGCGAACAAGCTGACAAACATCTTGCAACAGCAACACCTAAAGCCAGTAGCTATTTTACTAACACACGCTCACTTTGATCATATAGGAGCGGTCGATGATATTCGTAATAAGTGGAAGGTACCTGTATATGTACATAAAAATGAAAAGGATTGGCTAACTGATCCATCATTAAATGGCTCGCAATTTTTTATGGCAGGAGCTGTGAAAGTATCTGCAGCTGATGAATTAATTAAAAGTGAAGGTACACTAACAATTGGAAATTTTTCATTACAGGTATATGAAACCCCTGGTCATTCACCAGGAAGTATCTCGTTTTACGCTGCAGAAGCGGGAATAGTCTTTTCTGGAGACGCATTATTTGCAGGAAGCATAGGGAGAACAGATTTACCAGGAGGAAATCAAAACCAATTAATTAAAAGCATTCATGATAAACTACTTACTCTACCTGAGGACACCCTCGTATTATCAGGTCATGGTCCTGAAACGACTATTGAATTGGAAATGGAGAGAAATCCGTTTTTGAATGGGTTTTAAATAGAAAATACATCTAACAAAGGAAATCGTGTATTTTTATAATACTTCTTTGACAAATGTAGTTGCAATCACCCTTTGCATGAAAAAACAGGTAGTCCCAAGAAGGGGCTACCTGTTTTTTAGTAATTAGTGTCCAACGCTTTGACCAGGAATCATCATAAATGTTGTCCAATACGTAAATCCGACAAAGAAAACCGTTAAGTAAGCACCAAAGATATAAATGTACATGCGCTCGGATAATTTTAAGTAAGATAAAAAGACGAAAAACCCAGTTTGCCCGAAAAATAGTAAGGAAGTAGTCTTCATGTCACCAAGATAAAACATAACAGCGAAGATTCCTGTCCAGAAACCTAATACTCGAAACATACGATCCATATGTATCCCTCCTTTGTTGGCTTTGCCACAAGCTGTATTAATGCCCTGTCATACAGGTTCAAAATCAAAATGATGTGATTTACAAATTACATCTTCATAATGATAGCTTTTGACAAATCATACTCGTGTATACAAGTCCATCACTCTAATTATTATAATGTACCTTTTACATACTTGTAAATAGCGTTTACAGTATACCTTCTACAAAGTAATAAAGAAAAACCTCTTGTAAAGAAATATTCAATATTTGATGGATAACAACTAATGAAAAAAGTCATCTGCGAAAGCGACAGATGACTCTTTAATAGCTGGGCTAGCTGGATTCGAACCAACGCATGACGGAGTCAAAGTCCGTTGCCTTACCGCTTGGCTATAGCCCATTAATAATAAGCGTACTTAGTAAAAAATTAAAAATAGATAAAGAGCTTCTGGCAAATCAAATGGTATGTAACAACATTTTGTATTATGTACGAATTTTTCCTTTTCAAAACAAAATTCATCTAATTTTCATGTGAATTTTTAATAATGTGTTGATGAAAATAGAATAACTTAAAATACAAAATTCCATTTTCCTAATGTGATTTTCTGCTGGACATTTTATACAATGTTCTTACATGAGAAGAAGTAGGGAAGGGAGTAGAAGACATGCAAACCATAGAACAGCTGAGTGAACGACTAATAGAAGAAGCCTGTGCATTACGTGCTTCAGATATACACATTGTTCCAAAAGAACAAGAAACGTTAATTCATTTTAGGGTAGATGACGACTTAATCGAAAAACACTCGATGAAAAAAGAGATATGTGAGCGAATTATTTCTCATTTGAAATTTCTTGCTTCAATGGATATTGGCGAAAGGAGACGACCACAAAACGGAGCACTATCTATCTCAACAACAAATATTAATGTGCATCTCAGGTTATCAACACTACCTACCATTCATGAGGAAAGCCTTGTTATCCGAATTTTACCTCAAGAGAAAATTCCACCAATTACACAATTATCCTTATTTCCTGCTACAACAAACAAATTGCTCTCAATTTTAAACCATTCTCACGGGTTAATGGTATTTACCGGTCCAACCGGCTCAGGTAAGACAACCACTTTATATTCACTTATCCACTATGCAAAGCGTCATTTTAACCGAAATATTATTACGCTAGAAGACCCAGTTGAAACAAAAAGTGCAGAAGTACTGCAAGTTCAAGTTAATGAAAAAGCTGGAATTACCTACGCTGCAGGTTTAAAGGCAATTTTAAGACACGACCCGGATATAATAATGGTTGGTGAAATTCGAGATCGTGAAACAGCCCAGATTGCGATTAGAGCTAGTCTAACAGGCCATTTAGTTCTCTCTACAATGCATACAAGAGATGCAAAGGGTGCGATATACAGGCTACTTGAATTTGATGTAAGTCTATCTGAAATTGAACAAACATTGATCGCAGTTTCAGCTCAGCGCCTCGTACAACTTAAGTGCCCATTTTGTGAAGGTGAATGTTCTCCTTTTTGTAAGAAATTAAGGAAAAAAAGACGTTTAAGTGTATATGAATTGCTTTATGGTAAAAACCTTACAGCCGTTGTAAAGGAAGCAAAGGGAGAAGTTTCAGCATATTCATATCCAATGTTAAAGGATGTGATCAAAAAAGGCATTGCACTTGGATACCTATATCCTAATTCATATGACCGCTGGGTGTTTCGATATGAAGATTAACCAAAAATGGAGCTTAAAGGATCAAGCAATTCTTTTAAAAAGATTAAGTAGTATGCTTGAAAAGGGTTATACCTTGAATGAGGCATTGAATTTCCTGTACGTAAATGAAACAGGGAGCAAACAAGGAGACTTATCAACTTGCTTAGAACAGCTTTCTTCAGGACATTCATTTCGAAAAGCCTTAACCAATTTACATTTTCATCGTGACGTCATAAGTTATCTTTATTTTGCCGAGCAGCACGGTGATATGGAATTTGCTTTAAGAGAAAGCAGCGAAATTCTCCATAAAAAAATGACCCACCTAGAAAAACTGTCTAAAATACTTCGATATCCACTCTTTCTTATCATAACAGTTATTATGATCCTATCAATCGTTCAATCCGTTATTACGCCACAATTTCAGCAGCTTTACGATTCAATGAATATAGAAGCATCCTTCTTTTCGGTATTTCTATTGTTTGTATTCTCAGTATTAAAGTGGACCGGGTTTGGTGGATTAACTTTGGCGATCGCAATTCTTCTCTATTATTTACTCATCTATAAGAAGAAACCAATTGATGAGCAAATGAAAACTTTAATCAAAATTCCAATTGTAAAAAATACCTTTATTATGTTTCATAGCTATTTCTTTGCTCTACAGCTTAGCAATCTTTTGAGAGGAGGAATGTCGACATTTGAAAGCTTAAAAATATTCGAAAATCAAAATATTTTGCCATTTTATCGAGTTGAAGCAAGCCATTTAATTGAACGGTTAAAATCAGGGGCAAAACTTAATCAAATTATTGAAAATCGAGGCTTTTATGAGAAGGAGCTTGCCCTTGTTATCTTACACGGACAAGCTAATGGACAGCTGGCAAGGGAGCTATATATGTATAGTCAATTTGTTATAGAAAAACTTGAACAAAAAATCGTCAAAGCTATGACAATCATTCAACCGACTATTTATGCCTTTGTCGGGATTGTCGTTTTATTTGTTTATTTATCCATGCTACTACCAATGTACAAAATGATGGAAAATATTTAGGAGGAAAAATGAAAAATCAAAAAGGTTTTACCCTAATCGAAATGCTAATTGTTTTATTGGTTATTTCTGTACTCTTATTAATCACGATCCCTAATGTGACAAAGCATAATTCAAGCATTCAAGAAAAGGGCTGTGATGGTTTAATTAATATGGTCCAGGCACAAGCAACAGCTTATGAGATCGACAACACAAATACACCAAGTGTTGCTGAACTTGTAGCTGAAGGTTACTTACGGGATACACCAGTATGTCCTAATGGGAATAGTGTTGTAATATCTGCAACTGGTGAGGTAACTGAGGGTGGAACAGCACCAGAAGCCCCATAAAAATGGATTTACACTTGTAGAATCACTTCTAGTACTTTCGATCGTTACCATTATGAGCTTTGTGCTTATCGTAAATATTGTGCCAATTTATCATGAAAAAGTGATCGAAACCTTTTTGGAGCAATTTGAAAAAGATATGATGTATGCACAGCAATATGCTTTAGTTAATGACGAACCTGTTTATATCTTATTTGCAGTTGAAAGAAACCAATATAAGATCGTAACAGGTGAATCAGCTAAAACCTTGTTAAGTAGTAATTATCAGCATAAAATTCAAATAGAAGGTGTAACTTTAAAGAATCGAGTAACCTTTAATAGCAATGGATCTATACAAAAAAGTGGAACAATGCTCATCACATATAATGGTAGTAGCTATAAAGTCATTTTTTATCTAGGAAAAGGGAGGATGAAAATTGAAAAATTGTAAAGGATTTTCCTTTGCAGAAACCATTGCTGCATTTAGTATGTGGAGTTTAATTGTCACGATCCTCATTCCACAGCTAGTCCTCTTAACACAAGAGAGGATAAATACTCAAGAATCCCTAAAGGCATATAAAATTCTTCATCAAAAAACGCAAGAGGTGGCACATAACAATGCTCCTATGGTGAATGAAGAGTTTGTTCAGGAAGATGTACAATACAATCTATCATGGGAGGAGGAAGAAAAGTATAAAAGAGCTTGCTTGTATTGGACGAATTCGTTCAAAAAAACGAAATCAGTTTGCTTTCTTGTTTCATAACGAACGGGGTTATACCTTTTTGAATCTGCTTCTTTCCTTCTTTATCTACTCGATCATCATCTCTACTTTGACAATCATTCTCCACTTTTTACTTTCGCATTCCCAACATCCAGAAGATTTAAGGCCATATGAATGGGAACTATTTGTCATTCAATTACATAAAGATTTGAAAGAAGCAAGTAACATTACCGCTAATAAATCAGAAATAACCTTTAAAAATAAGCTAGGAGAATCCGTCAGAATTAGTCAATATAAGAACTTAATTCGCAGACAAGTTGATGGCACAGGACATGAAATCTTTTTATTAAAAGTGAAAAATGTTGAATTCCAACAGGATCTCCTAGGCGTTCAACTATTTGTAGAAAGTATAGCAGGGAAGAACTATCGTCATACTTTCCGAACCTTTAAGGAAAGGTCAACTTAATGAGAAACGAAAAAGGATTTATTTTTCCAACAACTATGGTTATTGTCCTATTTTGCTTGTTAATTGTTGCGCACATCTCGACTTCACTTATTAGTGAAAAGCAATTCTATTCCGAAACAGAACAATATTATCTACTCGATAACTTAATGCAGCTGGCTGTAGATCAATCATTATTTGAAATTAAAAATAGAACAGCAAAAATAAATGAAGCTACTGTTACAAACACAATAAATGGTAGCTTCACATATGTTATCAGCGAAATCACCTCTAGTGTTTATGAAGTACAAATATCTTGTGAATCACCTAAAAACAAACAATATACGGCGAGCTTTCAATATGATCTTAAAAAAAATGAAATGATTGTATGGTCTGAATATTAGCAATTGTGTTATTGTATAAAGAAAAACGTGGAGGATATTTATTTTGAAGGCTATCTATTTAACCGGATTTATGGGAGCGGGGAAAACAACAGTAGGTGAACTACTAGCAGAGAAACTAAATCTACCTGTACTAGATTCAGACCAACAAATTGTAAAAAAGTTAAATATGACCATAAAGGAGATTTTTGACCAGCACGGAGAGACCTTTTTTCGTGATGCGGAAACAGAGATGCTCAAAGAACTTCCAACTGAGGATGTAATCATCACAACAGGTGGTGGTATCGTAATAAAAGATGAGAATCGTGCTTTGATGAAAGAGAATGGACAAATCATCTTATTGCATGCAGACATTGACATTATATATGACCGTGTACACTCAGATACAAATCGTCCTTTAGCAAGTAAGAAAACAAAAGACGAACTTCATGCTTTATACCATTCACGTGTAGCTTTTTACCACGATTGTTCATTCACAGTGGACACTTCGAATAAAGAGATTGAAGAAATTGTGAATGAAATTATTTCACGATTAAAATAACTAACTTATGGTAATAAATAGAGGTGAGAACAAAAGGTTAGAGGTGTTTTTACCTTGTCAACAAATGATTATGTTAAATATGTAACCCAACAAATCGTAAAGTATATGGACACACCAAAGGAAGCACGTAAACAGCAACGAGAAGAACGAAAGCATGTTGAAACGTCTTCAACATTTTATAGCAATAGATGGCTTGGAGTGCTTCCCTTTTCGCTTAAGCTAATTATGAATAAGCGGAAAAAATAAGTTTTTCGGAACAGTACAATTTCTTAAATGAAAATTGTACTGTTTTTTACGTTACATTACCCCAAAATTATTCTTTCATTTATTCCCGTTAATCAAGTGATTTAGTATTTTAATTCTTATAAGAAGCTATAGAAAAAGGCTGACTTTTTAATTTTACACGTAATGTGTATCATCTAAAAAGTCAACCCTTCGTTTCACTTATGCCTCAGGTATAACCTGGATCTTTTTTATTTCACCAGAAGAAGAATCAAAGGTTATTGTTGTGTAAACCGCAAAATCCTCCATACCTTCTCTTAATGTTAAGCGATATTGTTTTACTGTTATATCCTTCTTTGCTTTGTCCCAAATCTTCTGTGAAAACAATACTTGTGATAATGGATATCGTTTTTTCGTCTCATTGACAGCGACATCCTCCCATGTTTTTTGGGAAACAGCATGAACTTCAGGTGAAAATGAAACCTGCGTAGCTGTTAAACCGTATAGTATTGTAAGAAGAAATATCCATTTTTTCACCTAAAAACACCATCCTCGTTATGTATTTATTTCCATAATCATGAAAACTATACATGTTTGCAAGGTGTTATGCAGATAAGAAATAAGATAAACTCAACAATAAGTACAACCATGTAAAAGGTTTGGATGGTATCATAATATTATATCAATAGAGATTTTTAAGGGGGGAATTAGTATGGCTACATTTATTTCTACGATCTTTTTTATTACACTATTTTTTATTGTAATTGGCATAGTAGTAAGTATGAAGGGAAAGAAAAACGTAAAATCAAGAAAACAGGATTCAACTTTCGTTCCACCTTATATGATCGGTGATTCAGATCATAGGCATGATCAGGATCATCATGATTCGAATGATTCATTTGGTGGTTTTGGTGGCGACTCAGGTGGAGATGGTGGAGGCGGTGGTGGGGGAGATTGAGGAAGCTTCTTATCATTGTATCTATTCTATTTCTAACAGCGTGTTCATCTGAGGAAATTACTTCATTAGATGAAATGAAAATTTCCCCAACAGATTTTTCAAAGAGAGAAACGATATTGCTTGAGGGCATAATGGGTCAAGAAGTATTAGGTTATGATGTAAAGTCAATTCCAAATGAGCATTTATTAAATATCATCGTCGAACATTATCACGATGGTGTAAAACAAGAAAATGTTGTAGAAATGGCAGATACTTTCCTAGAAGAAAATAAATTGGAGTCAATTGTTATAACAAAAGAAAAAACAGACAAAAGTTTTACCTTTAAGACCATAGTACTTTATGAAAATGGGTTTAATTCAATGGTTTCAAATGGTGTATATGAAGAAGTAAATGCCTCTTCACTTTTCAAAAAGCTTGAAGAAGAAGTTACATTTACACTGAATGAGGAAATTATCATTGGTTTGGCAATTGAAGATAATGGAAATAAACTGATGAACGGAACATTAAAAGAGGATGATCCTAGATTCCAAGAAATAATTGATTTGTATCAAGATGTGTTTGTTTACAAAGTGTCTGTTTCAAAGGAATAGAATTGCAAGAAGGACGTCAGATGACGGCCTTCTTGCTACTTCCAATCATTACCACGGTGAAGAAACTGTTTAATTTCATCAAAGGACAATCCAAGCTTCTTTGCTTCCATCATTAATTCAATCCATTCTTGATCTAACTGGTTAAATTGAATTGTTTCCTTCACTTTACTCATGTAGCTTGTCCTCCTGGATAAGGTTTGTTGTTTGCCTTTTGGTTTCCTTCCACTTTCTAAACTTCAAGTAATCTCGGAATTCCCTGAAATCATTCTTGCTCATGCCTTCTTCAATCGCCTTGTTTAACAAACGACTCCATTCGTCATCAAAAACAAACTCCCTTGATTTAATTTCAGAAGAAGAAGGACCTAATAATACTTCAACATCTATCTCAAGAGTTGAAGCAATCTTTCTTAAAAATTGAAGCGAGGGATTTTTTTGCACATCTCGTTCAATGTAGCTTAAGTAAGATTTCGAAACTCCTGCTAACTCAGCTAATTCACTAATCGAATATCCCTTTTCCTGCCTCAACTCCTTTAAACGTTCTCCAACCATGTAGACGTTCTCCTTATCCTCAATTACCAGAATATAGTCTTGCACCATTCATTATATGAAACAATTTGTTCTTAATAAAATGTCAAGATCATATGAGAATAAGAGAAAAAAGGAGATTATCAGGGGAAAGTGTTCTTTTTAACGAAAATACGGTAAATTTCAGTGTTTTAAAAAATAGTATAATTGGCATATATTTATAGTAGTTATTTAGGATACAATCAATAAAGAATCTTTTTAAAGAACAGGTTATTTGATAATACTGTAATAATCTTGATAGTAAATAAATATGATAATTGAGCATTAATTAACTAGTAAAAGTAGCATATAAAAAATAAAGGTTGATACATGGAAGAAGTACTATTAAGCATTTATTAGATTTATATAAAAATTGTAAATCTTTCTTGAAATATATTGACTTGTTCTTTATAGTGAACTATCCTAGTTTATAGAACAAAAAACAAATTGAGAATATTAATACATATATATTAGTTAATTATTGTGTTCTTAATTAAGAATAAAATCTTAATGAGTAGGTGAATAGAAATGTCTAGCTTTCATGAGCTTGAGGATAAACATTTAAGTGAACACAAGCAAGCAAAGGAAATCAATCTCAAAGAGGTTCTTCAAGTATTAAAACGATATGTGTGGATCATCGTTCTTCTTACAATCCTTACAACTTCTGCAGGAACGTATTACTCAATGGCTACCTACACACCTATGTATCAATCCACATCCAGAATCATTATTGGAGCAGATAGCAGTTTAATTACAACGTTAAAGGTTATTATCCAAGATACAACAGTTTTAGATAAGGTAGTAAAAAAATTAGACTTGCCCTACCCACCTGAAGCATTAAGTAGCAAGATAAGTGTAGGAAGTATTGAAAATTCCCAGGTTGTAACAATCACTGTCTTTGATTCAAATCCAAAGCAAGCAGCGATTCTTGCCAATTCAGTAGCGGAAACGTATAAAGAGGAAATTCCGATTATTATGGATTTTAAAGAAGTAAAGCTCCTTTCCAAAGCAAAAGAAGAACCAATCCCAATTAATCAAGATCAGAACAAAACAATTATCATCTCATTTATAGGTGGAATCGTCGTCGGTATAGGTTTAGCATTTTTACTAGATTCATTAAATAATAGTGTGAGAAAAGAATATGAAGTTGAGGAATTGCTAGGAATCCCAGTGTTAGGCTCAGTATCTAAAATGAAAAAGAAAAACATGCAAAAAAAGAAAAAAAAGCAAACTAAATTCGAATATAGGAGTGAGACACTTGGTTCTTAATCTGAATAAAAAGAAGTCTGTTAAGGAAATGACAAAACGCCATTTTGTCTCTTACACAAATCCTAGTTCGCAAATAGCTGAACAATTTCGGACTATAAGAACCAATATTCAATTTTCATCAATCGATCAAAAGCATAAAACACTCATTATTACTTCACCATCATCTGGAGAAGGAAAAACAACATCAGCTATTAATTTGGCGATATCAATTTCTCAACAAGGTGAAAGGGTATTGCTTATTGATGCAAATTTACGTAGACCCACCCTTCACACTTCGTTTAACTTAAAGGATTCCTATGGTTTAACAGATGTGTTAATGGGGCGCGTTCCATTAGAAGAAGCAACATTCCAAACTCAAATTGGAAGATTAGAGGTATTAACAAGTGGCATAATTCCACCTAATCCAACAGAGTTGATTGGATCAAAGGCAATGAGCTTTTTCATAAAGGATATAAAAGAAGAATTTGATGTTATTATTTTTGATTGTCCGCCAGTCCTTGAAACAACAGATACGAAATTATTAGCTGGCCAATGTGATGGAGTTGTTTTAGTCCTGAATAGTGGTAAATCAGATCGAGAGAAAGCAGCTGAAGCAAATCGATTGTTACACTTAGTTAGGGCAAAAGTGTTGGGAGTTATCTTGAACGAACGAGAATAATTTTTTAATATTTTGTTCTTTATTAAGAATTACTTGTGCATTATAGGTGATATCTCCTAGCCTTTATCAATGGAGGTACTCGGCCGTGCTGTGGGTTGAAAGATACCTTAGACGCTTTGTCGTCAAGAGTATGGTGTGAGGGCGGGTTAAATGCCCACATTATTAAAATAATTACTTATATATCTCGATTGTGAGATTTATAAGTAATCATTTTAATAGAAGGAGCTGAAACCATGAAGGAGTTTGACCAATTTCCAAAGGTCATGAAAAAGCTCGTGCGTTACATAAAACAAGATGCCTCTATTGATCAGCTTGAGCAATTTAAAAAAGTATTAGATTACGCTATTGAAAAACGAATGGTTATGCTAAAGAAAACGTCACAAAACTAGAAAGGAGTGAAAACGAGTGTCCTATCATAGTCGGATCTGGTTATTAATTCTATTAGATTCAGGTATTGTTTTATCAACGATTTATTTTAGCCAAAAGTTAATTAATCCAAATCTTCAAACCTTAACAATGCCAATGTTTATTATTTCTATTACGTTATTACTTGGTCATCATCTATTTTCATTAATTTATAAGCTTTATAAAAAAGCTTGGGAATATGCCAGCATTGGTGAATTGATAAGTATATTTAAAGTTATAACCTACACCATTATTTTAACTGGGATTGTTCAGCAACTTGTACAAAACCAGGTTGATTACAGAATTCTGGCCATTACATGGATGATACATTTATTACTGATCGGCGGCTCACGTTTCTTTTGGAGAATTTACCGAGATACGTATTTAAAACAGACAATAAATAAGGAACGAACTCTTATCGTAGGAGCAGGATCAGCCGGAACGATGGTAGCAAGACAGCTAATAAATAATCATGATGGTGAATTACTACCTGTTGCATTTATCGATGATAATGTAAACAAACAGAAGCTAGATATTCTTGGGATACCAGTTATGGGCGGAGTCGAGCAAATTGAACAGATAACGAAAAAGTTAAATATCGCAAACATCGTTATTGCAATTCCTTCTTTAAGTAAAAAGCAGCTCAATCAAATCTTTAAAGAATGTGCAAAAACAACTGCAAAAACACAAATGATTCCAATGCTTGAGGACCTAATGACTGGAAAAGTCTCAGTAAATCAATTTCGTGACGTACAAGTTGAAGATCTTCTTGGTCGGGAAGCAATCGAGCTTGATATGACGAGTATTTGTGAATATGTCACAGACAAAGTTGTACTTGTTACAGGAGCTGGTGGTTCAATCGGATCAGAAATTTGTAGGCAAATCTCAAAATTCAACCCAAAAACACTGGTGTTGCTAGGACATGGTGAAAACAGTATTTATTCGATTGAAATGGAAATGAAGGAATCTTTCAAGGATACTAAGATCGATATCATAACTGAAATTGCTGATTTACAGGATTATGACAAACTGTTGAATGTAATGACTATCTATCAGCCGAATGTTGTGTATCATGCAGCAGCACATAAACATGTTCCACTTATGGAGCGAAGCCCAGAAGAAGCAGTAAAAAACAATATCATTGGTACAAAAAATATTGCTCAGGCTTCAAGTATTCATGGTGTTGAAACATTCGTGATGATCTCAACAGATAAAGCCGTAAATCCTACAAGTGTCATGGGCTCGACAAAGAGATTGGCTGAAATGCTTATTCAGCACTTTGATCAAATGAGTGCAACAAGATTTGTCGCAGTTCGATTTGGGAATGTCCTAGGAAGTAGAGGCAGTGTCATCCCATTATTTAAGAGACAAATCCAAAATGGCGGACCGGTTACAGTAACACATCCAGATATGGTCCGATACTTTATGACAATCCCGGAAGCTTCAAGACTAGTTATTCAAGCCGGGGCTTTAGCAAAGGGCGGAGAAATCTTTGTTCTTGATATGGGAGACCCAGTCAGAATCGTCGATCTGGCTAAAAACCTTATTAAACTATCAGGAAATAATATTGATGAAATTGGGATTGAATTTTCTGGAATTAGACCTGGCGAAAAGCTTTTCGAAGAGCTTTTAAAGAAAGAAGAGGTTCATGAAGAACAAATCTATCCAAAAATCTACATTGGTAAAACATCTAATTTATATATAGAAGAAATTGAATATATTATTAAAAACTTTAAGACTTTAGAACGAGATCATTTAAGAAAAACATTACTAGATCTAGCAAATGAACGAGTACCTTACCAGAAAAAATTAGTCTCAGTTTAATAGAGGAGAGTGTCGTCGGTGAAAGTAAGAAAAGCCATCATCCCTGCAGCGGGATTAGGAACAAGATTTTTACCAGCAACCAAAGCAATGCCAAAAGAAATGCTGCCGATCGTTGATAAACCAACAATCCAATACATTATCGAAGAAGCAGTTGAATCAGGGATTGAAGATATCATTATTGTAACGGGAAAAGGAAAACGCGCAATTGAGGATCACTTTGATCACTCGTTTGAGCTAGAGCATACATTAATGGAAAAAGGAAAGATTGAGCTGCTAAACGAGGTTCAAAAGGCGTCAAAACTAGTTGATATCCACTATATTCGTCAAAAAGAACCACGTGGATTAGGTCACGCAATATGGTGTGCGCGTAAGTTTATCGGCAACGAACCCTTTGCAGTCTTACTTGGAGACGATATCGTAAGAGCAGAGAAGCCATGCTTAAAGCAAATGATTGAGCAATATGAACGCTACAATGCTTCTATTATCGGTGTTCAGCATGTGAAAGATGAAGAAGTATCACGTTATGGCATTGTAGATGGATTTGAAATAGGCGAGCGTTTTTATAATGTTAGCAATCTAGTTGAAAAACCAAAGCAAGAGGAAGCACCTTCAAATCTAGCAATAATGGGACGTTATATTTTAAGTCCAAAAATCTTCGACTTGCTAGCTGAACAAAAGCCAGGTGCTGGTGGTGAAATTCAGTTAACAGATGCTATCGCTGCATTAAACGAGTTAGAAGCGATTTATGCTTATAACTTTGAAGGCAAACGCTATGATGTTGGCGAGAAAATGGGCTTTATTCAAACAACAATTGAGCTTGCCTTACAACGTGAGGACTTAAAGTACGACTTGCTAGAGTTTTTGAATAAAGTAATTGAAAAAGAAGTGACTGAAATTTAACACCATTTAATATCGGGTGTTTTTTTCTTACTTCAAAAAAGGGTGAAAATCCATGCCAAATAAAGTGTTATTCTGTGCAACAGTTGACTATCATTTCAAAGCATTTCACCTCCCGATTTTGAAATGGTTCAAAGAGAAAGGATGGGAGGTTCATATTGCTGCAAGTGGAGAAATTGAGCTTCCATATGTTGACAGGAAATATAATATACCGATTCAGCGCTCCCCCTTTCACATTAAGAATTTAGCAGCTTATCGAGAGTTAAAATTAATTATTAACGAAAATGACTACAAAATCATTCATTGTCATACACCAATGGGAGGTGTACTTACAAGGCTAGCAGCCAAGCAATCCCGAAAAAATGGAACAAAGGTGCTTTACACAGCACATGGTTTTCATTTTTGTAAGGGAGCTCCGATTATGAATTGGCTTCTTTATTATTCGATTGAGAAGGTACTTGCCAGGTATACTGATTGCCTGATTACGATAAACGAAGAGGATTACAATCTTGCAACCTCACATCGTTTTATGGCAAGAGAGATTGAACACGTTCATGGTGTTGGAGTAGATACTGAACGATTTAAACCTATAGATGAAGAATTTAAGCGTGAACGTAGAGAAATACTAGGATATAAAGATGATGATTTCTTGCTTTTTTACGCGGCTGAGTTTAATCAAAATAAGAACCAGCAATTTTTAATAAAGGCAATAGCATTAATAAAGGATCGCGTTCCAAATGCTAAGCTTCTTCTGGCTGGAGAAGGAATTCTCTTAGAAGAATGTAAAAAACTTGCTTCAGAGCTAGATATCGAAAGTATGATAGATTTCCTTGGATATAGGAACGATATAAAGACAATTTTGCCTATATGTGATGTGGCAGTTGCTTCAAGTCTTCGTGAAGGATTGCCTGTGAATATAATGGAAGCAATGGCATGTGGGTTGCCTGTAGTAGCAACGGAGAATCGGGGACACTCTGAGTTAGTTAAAAGCCAAGAAAATGGTTTTATCGTTGATACTGCAAATATTGAATTATTTTCCAATAGAATAGTGGATTTAGGAACCTCTAATGAATTATGTGAAACTTTAGGAAATAGTAGTTTAAGAATGGTTAAACAATTTGACTTAATAAGTGTTAGTAAAGAATTACACAGTATTTATTCTAGGTATATGTTGAGGGATATGGATGAAACCAAAGATAAGTATAATCGTGCCTATATATAATGTAGAAAATTATTTAGCTAGATGTTTTGATAGTTTACTAACACAAGATTTAAAGGATTTCGAAATTATTGCAATTAATGATGGGTCTACAGATTCAAGCATGAAAATACTTCAGGAATATGCAGAGAAGGATCACCGGATTGTTATTTTTGAAAAACAAAATAACGGTGTTTCTTCAGCTAGAAATGATGGGTTAAGTCAGGCAAAGGGAGAATATATAGGCTTTGTCGATCCAGATGATTGGATTGAACCTCAGATGTACAAAGATATGCTAAAGGTTGCTGAAGAGGATCATATCGATATCGTTATGTGTACTTATATTCGTGAATTTGAAACACACTCAAAAGAAAAATCGTTTGAATTACCTGATCGAAGTAACTACTACAATGACGATGTTCAAAAAAACATTATGCGGCGTTTAGTAGGACCTATAAATGAGGAAGTTGCAACTCCTGAACTCCTTGATGCATGGGGAACAGTTTGGTCTAAACTGTATCGAGCTGAGCTCATAAATAAGAATACCATACAATTTATTGATCTCAGTGAAATTGGTAGTAACGAAGATACACTTTTTAACATCCATGCAAGCTACTATGCAAAAAGCTTTGTCTTTCTTAACAAATCTTATTATCACTACTGGCGAGCTAATACAGCATCAATTACATCGAAACACAACCCAAATTTAGTTATCCAATTTGGAAAGCTTTATAGTCGAATGGAAAGTTTTCTTAATGAAAAGCAATTAGGAGAAGAGTATCAGATAGCGTTGAACAATCGAATTAGTTTAAATACTTTAGGTTTAGGTTTAAATACAATATCTAAAGGCAATAACCACTCATTTGTTAAACAAATTAACGATATAAAAGTAGTTCTAAATAATAAACGTATAAAACGTTCTCTAGAGCAATTTGATTTGAAACATTGTTCAGTTATTTGGAAAACGTTTTTTTTCTTTGCCAAAAATCGATTAGCTTTCGGACTTTACATGATGCTAATTTCTATTGAAGTGCTGAGAAAAACGGTTAGATAGGAGGGTTTTTTCTGAAACCGATAAGAGTTTTACAGGTAGTTACAATTATGAATCGTGGCGGTCTTGAAACAATGCTGATGAATTACTATCGGCAATTAGACACAACAAAGATTCAATTTGATTTTATGGTACATCGTGTAGAAAGAGGTCATTATGATGATGAGATAGAAAGCCTTGGAGGTAAAATTTATCGAATGCCTCAGATTCGTCCTGGTAATTACCGAAAATATTTTAATTTGTTAAATGATTTTTTTGCAAAATACAATGAGTATAAAGTCGTACATTCTCATAATAACGAAAATAGTAGCTTCGTTTTAAGGGCAGCTAAACGATATGGAGTTCCATGTAGAATTGCACATAGCCATTTAAGCGACTTGGGAATTGATTTGAAATTACCATTCAGATTGTATGCAAGACTTGCTATGAAAGAAAATCCAAATCAGTACTTTGCTTGCTCAAAAAACGCAGGAAAATGGTTATTTGGAGACCAAAAAGAGATTACAGTACTTAACAATGCGGTTAACGTAAATGAGTTTAAGTACGATGAACAGGTAAGAGAAACAATTCGAAAAGAATTAGACATTGGAGATCAAATGGTTATAGGCCATATTGGTAGATTTAATAAACAGAAGAATCATGAATTCCTTATCGATATTTTCAAGGCTGTTAATGATAATAACCCTAATACCATTCTCGTATTAGTAGGCGAAGGTCATCTACGCCAAGAGGTTGAAAAAAAAGTAGAAAAACTAGGTTTATTCACTAAAGTAAAGTTCTTAGGTGTAAGATCTGACATCGCAAATTTAATGCAAGCAATGGATATCTTTCTTTTTCCTTCACTTTTCGAAGGACTACCAGTTGTCTTAGTTGAAGCACAAGCTGCTGGGTTAAATTGTATTATTTCTGATTCAATAACGAATGAAACTGATATTACCGGTAGAATTCAATACATAAGTCTCAAGGAACCAATTGATAAATGGGTTGATAAAATAATAAATTCTACTACTGAACATGCTGATACATCAACAATGTTACGCTCAAATGGATTTGATACGACAAATATGGCTGAATGGTTGACAAAATTTTATCTTGAAAATTCCATGAATACGGTGGAGGTGTAAAGTATGGCTCCGACTTTAACGGTATTTACTCCTACATACAATCGTGCTTACACTTTACACCTTTGTTACGAAAGCTTAAAAAGACAAACGAGTAAAGATTTTGTCTGGTTAATTATCGATGATGGTTCAACTGATAACACAAAAGGCCTTATAAAAAATTGGATAGCTGAAAATGCTGTACCTATCCGATATCATTATCAGGAAAACCAAGGAATGCATGGAGCACACAATGCCGCTTATGTATTAGTTGATACTGAGTTAAATGTCTGTATTGATTCAGACGACTATATGGCTGATGATGCTGTTGAAAAGATTGTTCAGTTATGGGAAAAACATGGTAGTGACAAACATGCAGGAATTGTAGCACTAGACGCAACACCAAATGGGCAGATTATAGGTACAAATATGCCAGACTATTTGAATGAATCTACACTCTCACATCTTTACGGTAAGCATAAGGTTAAAGGTGATAAAAAATTAGTATACAGAACAGAATTAACAAAAAACACACCACCTTATCCAATTTTCCCAGGAGAGAAATACTGTCCTTTAAGCTATAAATACATCCTCATAGATCAACAATGTCCATTACTTGTGATGAATGAGATACTTTGTTATGTGGAGTATTTACCAGATGGTTCTAGTATGAATATCATAAATCAGTATAAGAAAAATCCGAAGGGGTTTGCCTTTTTTAGAAAAGTTGCGATTGAACATGCACCAACGTTTAAAGAAAGACTTAGAGAATCGATGCATTATGTTTCTAGTAGCTTAATGATAGGCAACAATAAATTTTTACTAGAATCACCTAAATTTTTAACTACTTTATTAGCTACACCATTTGGGATTTTACTTTATTTCTACATAACAAGAACTAATAAAGCAACAGTGCTGAAAAGTGGTTAGATTGTTTTGAAAGGGATATAAATAATGACAATATTTTGGATAAATCTCACGTTGGTATACATGTTTACTTTATTTGCTAGATTTATTTCTAAACCCCTTTCTTTAGGATCAAACTTTGTATCGCCGAATAAATTGTTTGTTTTTTTAGCTATTTCATCGTTAGTGCTTGTTTCGGGGCTTCGGAATAATATTGGAGACACTTATTTTTATATGCATTCTTACACAGAAAGTGATTTTACATGGGAATATGTCGTTACAAATAAAGATCCTGGATTTGGCATTTTACAAATGCTCTTACAAACTATATCAGAGGATCCACAACTTCTTATTTTTATAACTGCTCTAATAACAAATCTTTTAATTGGCATTACTTTATATAAGTACTCAAGAATGATTGAATTAAGTTTCTATGTTTATATCACTGCAGGTATATTTACTGTCTCTATGAATGGAATAAGACAATTTTTAGCTGCTTCGATAATTTTTATAGCAACAAAATATATACTAAATGGTGACTTTAAAAAATACTCTCTAATTGTCATCCTTGCTTCGACGATTCATCAAAGTGCATTGATACTAATTCCTATATACTTTATCGTGCGAAGAGAGGCTTGGACAAAGGTTACATTTTTATTATTTGCGCTAGCGATATTTATTGTAATGGGGTTCAATCAGTTTTCTGAGATGCTCTTTGCATCTTTAGAAGATACACAATACAGTAACTATAGTACGTTTGATGAAGGTGGTGCTAACAATATTAGGGCACTAGTTGAAGCAGTTCCAGTTATCATTGCCTTTTTAGGACGTAAAAAATTAAGAGAAATGTGGCCTAAAAGCGATATAATTGTTAATTTATCTATTATTAGTTTAATTTTTATGATAATAGCTACTCAAAACTGGATATTTGCAAGATTTAATATTTATTTCAGTTTATACAACTTAATCTTAATATCATGGATTATCTATTTATTTAAAGAGAATAACAGAAAGTTTGTATATTATGGTTTATTAGTTTGTTACTTAATGTATTTTTACTATGAACAAGTAATTTCGTTAGGTATGTATTACCGCAGCGATTATATTAATTTTTAAGAGGTAATAATATGAATTTTTATGAAAAGTTAACTGAGCAAAATTTACAAGAAATTCTAGAGAATGTTTATAAAAAAGGTCAAGAAACAGAAAATATTAGTGTTTTAGAACTAATTGAAGAAATTAAACTGCAGTTTATGTTGTACAAGACTAAGTGAAAGAGGGGGAAAAATGAAACGAATTTTTGATTTAGTTGTTTCGGTAATAATATTAATCTTGCTTTCCCCAATTATGCTCTCAATAGCAATACTTATAAGACTAAAATTAGGATCACCAATCTTTTTTAAACAACAACGTCCTGGCTTACATAGTAAGCCTTTTTATTTTTATAAATTTAGATCAATGACAGATGAAAAAAATGAAGATGGTGAATTGTTACCCGATGAAATCAGATTAACTTCATTTGGTAAGTTTTTAAGAAAATCTAGTTTTGATGAGTTTCCACAACTAATAAATGTAATAAAAGGTGATATTAGTTTAGTTGGTCCGAGGCCGTTATTAATGGACTATTTACAACTATATACAAAAGAACAGGCAAAACGCCATCTGGTAAAACCTGGTATAACTGGCTGGGCACAAATAAATGGTCGCAATACTATTTCTTGGGAAGAAAAGTTTAAATTAGATGTCTGGTATGTAAATAACCGGACATTTTTACTAGATATAAAAATTCTTTTTTTAACTGTTTACAAGGTTTTTAAGTCACAAGGTATAAATCAGCCAGGTTATGCGACTGTGGAGAAGTTTAAAGGTTCTAACATAAGAGAGGGTAAAAGATGAACATTGTTATTATAGGTCAAGGTGGTCATAGTAAAGTAGTTAAAGATATTATTCTATTTAATGAAAATTCTCATATAGTTGGTTATTTAGATGACAAATTTGAGGATTATTTAATTATAGATGAAATGTTTTACGGTCCAATATCGGCATTTCAGTTTCTTTTAGATAAATATGATGATATTAAATTTGTTGTAGCAATTGGAAATAATCAAACAAGAAAAAAGATTGTTGAGAAACTTAATCTTAGAGAGTTTTTTTATACTACTAGTATTCATCCCTCATCTATTGTTAGTCCGAGTGCTAGGATTGGAAAGGGAACTGTAATAATGGCAAATACTGTTATAAATGCAGATGCCGTTATTGGGGATCATGTCATCGTTAATACAGGTTCAATTATCGAACATGACAATAGTGTAAGCAATTTTGCTCATGTATCTCCAAATGCAACTTTAGCAGGAAGTGTTCAGTTAGGTGAAGGTGTACATATAGGAGCAGGTGCTACTCTTATTCCAAATGTAAAGATAGGGGATTGGTCGATTATAGGAGCTGGAGCAACTGTCATAAACTCAATTCCAGCAAATACAACTGCTGTAGGTATCCCAGCCAAATCATAAATCAAGTAGGAGGTGTGTAATTATGATGCAAAAAGGTCAACAAAAAAGAATTTTCCTTTCTTCCCCACACATGAGTGGAAATGAGTTGAACTATATTAATGAAGCGTTTGAAACAAATTGGATCGCACCATTAGGGCCAAATGTTGATGCTTTTGAAAAAGAAATAGCAAATTATGTAGGAGTCAGTGAAGCTGTTGCCGTTAGTTCAGGTACTGCAGCAATTCATCTGGCTCTTTCTTTATTAGATGTAAAAAAGGGAGATAAAGTATTTTGTTCTTCTCTGACTTTTGTAGCGAGTGCGAATCCTATACTTTATCAGGGAGCTGAACCAGTATTCATTGATTCAGAGCCTGAAACATGGAACATGTCACCACAAGCTCTTGAGATGGCATTTAAAGAAGCATTTATTGATGGTAGGATGCCTAAAGCAGTAATAGTTGTTAATTTATACGGCCAAAGTGCAAAAATGGATGAAATCGTTTCTTTATGTAACCAATATGATGTACCGATAATTGAGGATGCAGCCGAATCTCTAGGCTCTACTTATAAAGGTAAAGCGAGTGGAACATTTGGCATGTTCGGTGTTTTTTCATTTAATGGGAATAAAATCATCACAACTTCTAGTGGAGGTATGCTTGTATCTAATGATATTGAAGCTTTAAAGAAAGCAAGGTTTTTAGCTACCCAAGCAAAGGATCAAGCTCTCCACTACCAACATAGTACAATTGGTTTTAATTATCGAATGAGCAATATACTTGCGGGTATTGGTAGGGCTCAATTAGAGGTATTGGAAGATAGAGTAAAAGCTAGAAGGTTACTATTTGATCGATACAATCAAAAGTTGGGTTCCATACCTGGTGTTAAATTTATGCCAGAATTAAGACAGACGGAATCTAATCGTTGGCTTACGGCATTAACCATCGATGAGAAAGTAGCTGAAACTACAATAGAGTCTATATTAAATACCTTGTCTGAAGAAAATATAGAAGCACGTCCTGTTTGGAAACCCCTTCATATGCAACCATTATTTAAAGGAGTTAAATACTATTCTCATAGTGAAAATACTAATGTGTCAGAACGTTTGTTCAATACAGGGCTGTGCCTTCCTTCAGGATCAAATATTACAGAAGAAGATCAAATGAGAGTCATAAAATGCGTTAAAGAATTATTAAAAATAAGAGTATAGTTTGAGCTTTATTTATAGGTTCCTATTGAAGGGAGATTGAGAAGATAATGACTATAAATACTAATAAAATCCCTAAAATTATTCATTACTGTTGGTTCGGAGGAAAAGAAAAACCTGATATTGTAAATGAATGTATAGCAAGCTGGAAAAAGCATTTATCTGGTTATGAAATTAAAGAATGGAATGAAGATAATTTTAATATTAACATCAATATTTATGTGAAAGAGGCTTATGAATCTGAGAAGTTTGCTTTCGTGAGTGATTATGCAAGAGTATATGTTTTATATAAATTTGGGGGGATCTACCTAGATACTGATGTGGAGGTATTTAAACCATTTGATGATTTTTTGCATCATGAGTCATTTTGGGGATTTGAGCAAGAAAATTATATTGCTACTAGTACGATAGGTACAGAGAATGGCAATAAATTAATAAAATTATTTTTAGATTCATATAAAGAAAAGAATTTTATCAAAGAGGATGGAAGTTACGATGATTTAACTAATGTAGCTATTGTATCCGAGATACTAAAAAACAAAGGCTTAAAAATGAATGGAAAATATCAAGAATTAGAAGATATAGGGACATTTTACCCTCAAACATACTTCTCTCCATATGATTATATAAACTGTAGGAAGTGTATTACTGGAAATACGTATGCAATGCATCACTTCTATAAAAGCTGGTTACCGCCAAAGGCTAGATTTAAAAGTAATGTAAAAACAATTGCAGCTAAAGTAATAGGTGGAGATAATATTGCTAAAATTAGAAAAATAGTTTCAAAAGTTTAGGAGATACAAATGAAAAATATATTGATAGCCTCTTTTGATATGGAAGTTGGAGGAGTAGAAAGAAGTCTCATTAGCATGCTTGAAAACTTCGATTATAAAAACTACGTTGTGGATTTAATGTTATATAAGCATCAAGGTGATTTTTTGGAATTAGTTTCTGATAAAGTAAATTTATTAGGTGAAGTTCCACAATACGCAACATTTAGAAAATCAATAGGGGAAATCCTAAAAGATAAACAGTATAGTATAGGGCTATCGAGAGTTTTTTCTAAGATAAATGCAGGTATTTTAGGAAAAGTAAAAAAATTTGAAGAACCAGGTTATTATCAAATGCAGCTAATGTGGAAGTGTGCATTACCGTTTCTGCCTGAAGTGAATATACAATACGATGTTGCGATTAGCTATTTGTGGCCACATTATTTTGTAGCCGAAAAGGTTAGTGCAAAGAAAAAAATTGCGTGGATTCATACAGATTTTTCAACTGTTGAAACAGATATACAACTGGACTTAAAAATGTGGCGGAAATTTGATTATATAGTAGCTGTATCTGAGGCGTGCAAAACTTCATTTTTGAATAAATATGGTGAATTAAAAAATAAGGTTATTGTAATCGAAAATATAACATCACCAGAATTCATTAGAGAAATGGCTAATCGAAAAGTTGATAACCCAATGATCAAGGATAATAGATTTAAAATTTTGACAGTTGCGCGACTATCACATGCCAAGGGAATTGATAATGCTGTAAAAGCTTTAAAAGTTTTAAAAGAAAAAGGGTATCATGATATTGCTTGGTATGTAGTGGGTTATGGAGGAGATGAATCTATGATCAAAGGTCTCATAAAAGAATCTAAATTAGATGATAGCTTTATCTTATTGGGGAAGAAAACAAATCCATATCCATTTATTAAGGAAGCAGATATATATATACAGCCATCTAGGTATGAGGGGAAAGCTGTAACAGTGGGGGAAGCTCAAATACTATCGAAACCAGTTATGATTACTAAATATACAACTGCCAAAAGTCAGGTGAAAGATGGATTTGACGGTTATATTACAGAATTATCAATTGAAGGTATAGTGAGTGGGGTTGAAAAACTATATAACAACTTTGATATGAGACAAAAATTAATAAATAATTGCAGTAATACAAATTATAGTAATAGTTTTGAACTTAATAAATTGTATAAGATTATATAGGTAACTTTACTTTAATGATCTATTTTCAACAATAAAAAAGAGATGTGTCAGGTAAGGATTGATATATATGAGTTTAAAAGTAAGTGTCATCATACCCGTTTATAATGCAGAAAATTATATTACTCAGTGCATCGATTCACTTCTAAACCAGACCCTACAAGAGTGTGAATTCATATTTATAAATGATGGTTCGAAAGATGATAGTCAGCGAATTATTGAAGGCTATCAAAAGTTAGATGAGCGAATAAAACTTATAAATCAAGAAAATCAGGGTGTAAGTATAGCCAGAAATGTAGGCTTACGTGTCGCTAACGGTGAATATATCGGGTTTGTTGATTCTGATGATTATATTGATAAAAAAATGTATGAAAAACTTTATACATCAGCAAAACAAAGTGATTTTGATGTAATTATTTCAAATTTTGAAAGTGAAATAGAAGGACATAAGATAATCACAAATTACCCATTTCCAATTGAAGTAACTTTAAATAATGATTATATTAATCAAGAAATATTACCATATTTTCTTAAAGAAGATAATTTAAATACAGGATGTAACAAGATTTATAAAAATAAAGTCATAAGAGAAAATAATCTAAAGTTTCCAGAAAAGGTTCCTCTAGGAGAAGATGGCCTGTTTAATATGCGCTTTTTTAGCTTTGCAAATACTCTGAAGTACATAGATTATACGGGATATTTTTATAGAGAAGTAGAGGGAAGCGCAACAAGAAATATAGCAGAAAAAGATTATTTTAATAGGGCAATAGAAGTGTACAATATGAAACTGCCAGCTATTTATAAAGAGTTACTTAAGAAAGAAAAAATACATCATCTAAAGTCTTTAAAGCTAATAAAGAGCGTCATGTCTTATATATATGTTTATTTTACACCATCGAAAGAGCTAAGTTTTCGCCAAAGATTTAGATATATAAAAAATATGGTAAGTAATAATGATGTAAGAAAAGCATTGCTTATATGTTATAACGAATTGAATAGCACTCTAGGGAGATATGAAAAGTTAGTATTGAACCTAATAAAAAGAAAATCCACTGCCGGGCTGTATTTTGTTACTGCATATAGTAGGTTTAGAAATAAGCATTAATGGAGGATAAGTATGAAGATCATGATGTTTGCACATGATGGTAGTCTTAATAGAGGTTGTGAGGCTATCGTTCGTTCATCTACGGATATTATCAAAGAAAAAGTAAAAGAAGCAGAGGTATATTTAGCTTCTGGAAGGCCAGAAACGGATAAAAAAATCACTAAATTAGATGGAATACTTGATGGTTCTAATAGCATCATAAAAAAGTATTCGTATGATTGGTGGATATCATCACTTAAAGTAAAGTTTTTTAATGATGAATCATATTCGTTTGGTAAAATTCACCATAATATAATAAAGCATATAGATGATATGGATGTTTATTTATCAATAGGTGGGGATAATTATTGCTACGGGGAGCAGCCTGGATGGTACGAGATTGACAGAAGGGTTAAGTCAAAAGGAAAGAGATTAGTATTATGGGGATGTTCTATCGGAGAAGAAGATATGTCTGAAAGAAAGTTGGAGGATCTGAAACTATTTGATTTAATTTTGGCTCGTGAAACCATTACATATAAAATGTTGAAAAGCAAAGGACTTAATAATGTTAAACTATGTGCTGATCCTGCATTTACGATGGAAAAAGAAGAGTTAGAATTACCTGAAGGTTGGCAAGTCGGGAATACAGTAGGTTTAAATTTTAGTCCTCTTGTCTGGAATCGAAACAAAAATTCCAAAACTGCTGTAAGAGACCTAATAAATCATATATTAAATACTACCGATATGACGATTGCTCTCACACCTCATGTTATAGATGAAGGTAATAATGATTATGAAGTTCTCTATAAATTTTACGAAGAATTTAAGAATACTGGTAGAGTCATTATTTTACCAGATCATTTAAACGCAATACAATATAAAGGATATATTGCGAGAATGAGATTTTTTATCGGTGCAAGAACACATGCGACGATTGCTGCTTACTCAAATTATGTTCCAACGATGGTGTTAGGATATAGTGTGAAATCCAAAGGAATAGCAAGAGATCTTTTTGGGGAAGAAAAATTAGTGTTAGGAATAGAAGAAATCTCAAATAGTAAAAAATTAAAGAATGCATTCGATGAAATGATAGCAGAAGAAGAGGGATTAAGACAAAAACTTCAACAATCTATACCTAAGATAAGAAGAATGTCATATAAATCAGTAGAATATTTACATGAACTAGTTAGGTAGAATGAGGTATATTATGAAAAAAAATTTATTATTTATTATGCCTAGCCTATCTGCAGGGGGCGGAGAAAAAAGTTTAGTTAATTTATTATCACAAATAGATTACGAATTATATAATGTAGATTTATTCTTGTTAAATCATAATGGCATATTTATGGAATTTGTACCAAAAGAAGTACAAATTCTTTCTTTACCTAAATCATATAATCTATTTTCCTTACCTTTAATTAAATCTATAATAAAGCTTTTACTAAAAGGCAAAATAACATTAGCTTATAATAGAATATTGTTTAGTATTAATAGAAATTTCGAAAATATTTCAGTAAGAGAACAGAAGAATTGGAAATATCTTTCCAAATCTTTAAATGTAATAGAAAAGAAATATGATGTTGCTATAGGATTCTTAGAAAAAACATCTACATATTTTTGTGTAGATAAAGTTGAGGCTTCTCAAAAAATAGGGTGGGTTCATATAGATTACGATAAATTAGGTATGGACCCAAGCATTGATAATGTGTATTTTAGAAAACTTAACAATATAGTGACTGTATCAGAAGAATGTTCGACTATACTAAAAAAAAGATTTCCAAATGAAAAAGATAAAGTGGATGTTATTTATAATATTGTATCACCAAAGCTGATTAATGAAATGGCTAAACAGGTAATCACTGATTTATATGAAAAAAAAGATGATGAGATTGTCATACTTTCTATAGGTAGATTACATTATCAAAAAGGTTTTGAATTAGCAATAGAGTCCTGCAAAAAATTAATAGAAAAAGGATATAAATTAAAATGGTACGTTATAGGAGATGGAGAAGAAAGAGAAAAATTAACTAATTTAATTGAAAGATATAATTTAGAAGAGAATTTTATATTATTAGGGTTAAAATCTAATCCATATCCGTATATAAAGCAAGTTGATATATATGCACAGACATCCAGGTTTGAAGGGAAATCTATTGCTATTGATGAAGCAAAAATAATGAACAAACCAATTGTTGTTACTAATTTTAGTACTGCAAAAGACCAAATAAATGACAGAATAGATGGAATAATTGTAGATATGGATGCTGATTGTGTTGTAAAGGGAATTGAAATGCTCATAAATGATCAAACTTTGAGAGAAGAATTAATTTTTAACCTATCTCAGATGAATTTAGGAACTGAGGAAGAAATAGATAAACTATATAATCTTTTTTATTAAGTGAGGTGATATGTGTATGAAAAAAAATATCTTATTTGTAATGAATAATTTGACCAGTGGTGGAGCTGAAAAAGCACTAATTTCTTTATTAGAAACAATAGATTACACTATTTACGATGTAGATTTATTTTTATTTAAACACGAAGGTTTATTCTTTAGTAAAATTCCTGATCAAGTAAATTTATTGGAAGAACCTTTTGAGTATAAATATTTTGATATGTCGATAGTAGAAGCCCTATTTGATTACTTAAAAAGGGGAAGAATTGATTTAGTTTTTTCAAGACTATGTGCAGGTTTTATATTTAAGAGTGAAAAAAATCGAGCTAGATGTGAGCAAAGAGTGTGGAAGTATTTGTCGAAATCTTTGAAAAGTATAAATAAGAAGTATGATGCAGCTATTGGATATCTTGAAAAGAATCCAGTTTATTTTTGTATAGATAAGGTAAATGCAAATAAAAAAATAGGGTTTATACATAATGATTATGACAAGTTGGGGATGGATCCTAATATTGACATTATATATTTCGATAAATTAAATAGTATTGTTACAGTATCTGAAGAATGTGCTAACGTTTTAAAACAAAGATTTCCAATGTATAAGCAAAAGGTAGAAGTTATGTTTAATATTGTATCTCCTAATGTGATAGATAACATGTCTTTAGAAACCATTGATTTTAGTAATAAAGGAATTAAGCTAGTTTCTGTTGGAAGATTGAATCATCAAAAAGGATTTGAAATGGCCATAGAAGCGTGTAAAAAATTAATTGAAAGTGGATATGATGTAAAGTGGTATGTTATTGGAGAAGGAGAAGATAAATCTAAATTAGAGCAGTTGATAAAAGAATATGACCTCCAAGAAATATTTATTCTCTTGGGAATTAAAGAAAATCCTTATCCATATATAAGAGAAGCTGATATATATGTGCAACCTTCAAGATTTGAAGGGAAATCCATAGCAATAGACGAGGCGAAAATACTTCATAAGCCAATAGTTGTAACAAATTTTAGTACAGCTAAAGATCAAATTCGAAATGAAGAGAATGGATTAATTGTAGACATGAATTCTCAATCAATATTTGAAGGAATTATAAAGTTGAATAATGATAAAGAATTAAGAAGTAACTTGATAGAAAACTTAACAAAAGAAAGTTTAGGAACTGAGTCAGAAATACAAAAATTATATGAATTAATGAAAGCAGTGTAGATAAGAGGTGCAAATGATTGTTCATTCAGGTATTAGGTTTAATATTTTTCTTTTTAATAGTAGTAATTATTTTGATTGATGTCGTACCTATATTTAATGACTGGGTAAGTCGGATTCATATCGGAAGACATATTGATAAGAATTTGTGGAATAAGTCAATCACCAATAAGGGTGTAAAATGGTTAAATAATACACCAAAGATTAAGGTAACTGATAATACAAGATTAGTTGTTATAGATATGCTAAAAGGAAATTATACAAAAAACGCAATACAGCACTGGCAAGAAGCTGCTTTATTATTAGGTTTAACAGAGTCTTTAAAAAATAAAGATGACGAAGAAGTACAAAAAGAAATAAAAAAGTTTTTGAAATCAAAATTTGATCAAAATGGACAATGGTTAAATAAACCTAAGCATGTAGATGGTGCTATACTAGCTTATGCAGTCATGAAGCTGGATTTCATAGATACAGATAAATATAGAAATGCATTTGATTATACTTGGGAAATGATTAAAGAGCAAATAGGTGAAGATGGGACAGTAGGATATAGAAAGTCTATGCAAAGCTACAGATATGTAGATACCATAGGTTTTATATGTCCTTTTTTAGTTGCTTATGGGGTTAGATATAAGAAAAGTAATTGTATTGATTTAGCAGTAAAGCAAATTAGGGAGTATGAACAATACGGAATGTTAGAAAAACAGTTTATACCGAGCCATGCTTATAGATTGGAAAATAAGGCACCACTTGGATTGTATGGTTGGGGACGAGGTCTAGGATGGTATGCTATTGGACTCATAGATTCATGGAAGGAACTTCCTAACAAAAATAATTATAAATTAGTTTTAGAAGAAAGTGTCAAAAAATTTGCTGCAGCTGCGATAAGCTTTCAGCAAGAAAATGGAAGTTGGAACTGGACTGTAACAAGAAATGAATCAAGACCAGATTCATCTACAACAGCTACTTTAGGTTGGTTTTTGTTAAATGCAGCAAAAATAGATGGAATTTCAAAAGATTGTTTATCCAGTTCGGAAAAAGCTATAAGTTATTTAATGAATGTAACACGAAGGAATGGAGCTGTGGATTTTTCTCAAGGTGATACGAAAGATATAGGTGTATATTCCATGTTGTTTAATATTTTGCCTTTTACTCAAGGTTTTTGTATAAGAATTATAAACTTATTTAATAATTCTAAGGTAGCGTGAATTGGCATGGTAACAAAAAAGATATTTAATTTTATTAGAGCTAGATTTAGAAAGATATTTCTTAGAAGAGATATGGTTAGAAGACTATATTAAGATGGGAATGAAAATAGGTGATAACTGCTCTATTCAATCCGGTGTTATATGTGATTACTCTCACTGTTGGTTAATAAAGATAAGTAATAATGTAACCATTGCACCACAAGCATATTTATTTGCTAACGATGCAAGTACAAAAATGATAAATAATTACACTAAGATTGGTAGTATTACCATAGAAGACAATGTATTTATAGGTGCAAGAGCTTTAATTATGCTTGGAGTTACTATTGGTGAAAATTCCATAGTGGCAGCTAGTAGTATTGTGACAAAGCCTATACCACCAAAAAGTGTTGTTGATGGTAACCCTGCTAGAGTTATAACGACTATAGATCAATATGAAGTTTCTCAAAATAAAAAATTCAATGATAATACTACTAAAATCAATAATAGAACATATACCATTGGAGGAAATATTTCAGAGGTTAGCAAGAGAGAAGTATAATGAATTAAAAAATGAGATTGGGTTTGTGGAATAAATTACAATTTATTAAAACTATAATTAAATAAATATTTTATGAGGGACTCTAATGAGAGTAAAAAATTCTATCCTTAATATTTCTGCAGGTATTGGAAGTCAGATTATTATTACATCACTTAGTTTTATTTCAAGAACAGTGTTCATTAACAGTTTAGGTATTGAATACTTAGGAATAAACGGACTGCTTACAAATATTTTAGCTATGTTGACATTGGCGGAGGCAGGAATAGGGGCCAGTATCATGTACAGCCTTTATAAGCCGGTAGCGGAAAATGATCAATTGAAAATTAATGTGCTAATGAAGTTTTATCGAAATGCATACATGGTAATAGCATTAATTGTATTATTGTTAGGATTATCTATAATGCCTTTTCTTGAATTTTTCATTAAGGATTCAAGTGTTGAAAATATTCATTTAATTTATAGCATCTTTTTAATCAATACAGTATTACCCTATCTATATGTACATAAAAATTCATTTTTAAATGTTTGCCAAAAAGGTTACATTGTTACAGGAATATATTCTGTATCAGCAATTGTAACTACTAGTCTTAAAATAGGAATCTTGAATTATACAGGGAATTACATTTTATATCTAATAATAGATTGTATTATAACAATTATTACAACCATTATACTAACAATTATAGTTAATAAAATGTATCCATTTCTACGAAATAAAATAACAGCAAAATTGGATAGTGGCACAAAAAGTAATATTACTAAGAATGTTAAAGCTATTGTTTTACAAAATATTGGGAATTATTTGGTGTTTGGTACTGATAATATATTAATTTCTTCATTTGTCAGTGTAACAGCAGTAGGATTATATTCAAATTACAATATGTTGATTGAAATTTGTAGGACATTTATAAATCAAATATTTAACAATATATATCATAGTGTTGGTAATTTGGTGGCAAATGAAAGAATTGATAAAGTTTATAGTGTTTATAAGGTTTATATGCTTCTTAATTTTTGGTTATATTCCCTTTCTACCATTTTGTTATTAATCACCATTGAACCATTTATTAAGTTATGGATAGGATCAGAGTTTATTTTGAGTAAAAGTGTAATGATCATATTAATGATTATTTTTTATGAAAGAGGAATGCGAAATTCTATATCCACAGTAAAAACTACGTCCGGGATATTTCATGAAGATCGGTTCGTTCCTTTAATTCAGGCTGCTATAAATCTTATTATTTCAATTTTATTAGTGCAATATGTCGGTATAGCGGGTGTTTTTATTGGAACTCTTATAAGTGCGCTGGCTATTCCGTTCTGGACGACACCTTATCTAGTGTATAAAAAAGTGTTCCAAAAGCCTGTTTTAAATTATTTTATAAAATATGCTTTTTACGTTGTTATTGGGATAGGAACTTACTTACTTACAAGTTTGATCAGTAGTTTTATTGTAGCAGATAATTTTTTCAATTTAATACTAATTGGTTTTATTTGTCTAATTGTGCCTAATTTAATTTATATAGGTGTTTTTTGTAAAACAGATGAGTTTAAATACTTGTTTGGAGTTGTAAGGACTTTAGTAGCAAAATTGACAAATAGGTCTAAACTGAATCAAAAAAGTGCATGAAAGCTTTTTAAAATATTGTATTTGAGGTATTTCCATTGGGAAATAGTGGATAGGTTTCAAGTAGACTTCAATTAATAAAAACGAGGAGAATCTACAATGACCAAAAGAGAGCGAAGAACATTTACACAAGAATTCAAAGAACAAATGGTACAGCTATATATGAATGGCAAACCGAGGAAAGATCTAATTCAGAGTACTCAGTCTGAACCCATCGTCTTTAGATAAGTGGATAAGCTAATATAAAACCTCCAGTTCTTTCAAAGAATCTGATAATCGGAAACCAGAAGTGTCAGAACTGGCCGAGCTCGGAAAGAAACTAAAACAGCTACAAATGGAGAACGACATTTTAAAGAAAGCTGCGCTGATACTAGGACGAAAGTAAGTGTGATCAAAAACAATCAACACAAATACTCGATATCTGCAATGTGCAAAGTCCTGCAATTACTAAGAAGCACCTATTGTTATGAGGCAAAAGAAAGATCATCTGAAGATGTACTCACTTCTAAAATTATTGAAATCTTCCGTTCCAGCCGTCAGAATTACGGTACTCGAAAAATCAAAGTAGAGTTAAAGAAGACATTGATCGATCTAGATTTCGTATCGGAAGGATTATTAATGAGCAGGGATTAGTATCCTTGTATACGGTAGCTCAATGCAAGCCACATAAAGATAAATTTAATGAATCGGCAATCCATAATGAGTTAAATCGAGAGTTTGATCAAGATGAATTTAAAAAGCAGTTATCGTAAGGGACTTGACATACGTTAGAGTCAATCAAAAATGGAATTACGTATGTTTATTTGTTAATCTCTTTAATCGAGAAATTATTGGTTTCAGTGCTGGACCAAACAAAGATGCACAATTAGTCTATCGAGCATTATCTTCCATTCACGGCAATTTGGAACGAATCAATCTCTTCCATTCTGACCGAGGAAATGAGTTCAAAAACAAGTTAATTGATGAAGCTTTAGACATTTAATATCAAACGGTCAATAAGCTTGAAAGGCTGTCTTTACATAATGAGGTCGCAGAGGCTACCTTTAAAGTCTTTAAGACGGAGTTTGTCAAAGACCGCTATTTTGATAGTTTAGAAGTTTTAGAACTGGAATTAATGAATTATATCCATTGGTACAATCATATTAGGATTCATGGAACTCTTAGCAACACGAGTCCAATTCAATATAAATTTGAACACCTTAAAAAGTTGTCTAGTTTAGTGTTGACAATCCAAAGTTTCTTATCAGGAGAAAAATTATTCTAGGTAATTTATCAAAAAGTAATTTAAGATCTATCTAATGTTCTAATTTTTATGACGATTTCACACTAGGATTTTTTAATTTGCTGTGTTTTTTTATAGAAGTGAATCAAAAGGTTTAGCAAATATACCTGATGTTGAATCAGTTTAACCTATTAAAATTGTCACCCTTTTTTTAAAAAATAAAGGTGAATATTTAAAAAGAGAGGTATTATTCATGAGCAAAGTTAGTGTAGTAGTGCCAATTTATAACGCGGGAAAGAAACTAAATAAATGTATAAAGTCTATTCTTAACCAAACATTTAAGGATTTTGAATTAATTTTAGTAAACGATGGTTCTATAGATAATAGTTTAAATATATGCAAGAAATTTCAAAAAAAAGATAAAAGAATTATTGTCATTGACAAACAAAATGAAGGAAGTATCGCAACCAGAAGAAAAGGAGTAGAGGCATCAAACTCTGAGTATGTTATGTTTGTTGACGCTGATGATTGGATTGATAGTAAAACAATTGAAATACTTTACGATGATTCGATTGAAGGTAGTGTAGATATAACGGTTTGTAATATGTATAAAATTTTGGGTAATGGCAAAATATTTAAGAAAAAGAATAATAGTAGATATTTTAATAAAGAAAAAATTTATAACGAAGAAGAAATAAAAAGTGAATTAGTAACTGCTTATTTTTGGGGTCATCCATTCCCGCCTTCACTTTGCGCAAAAATGTACAAAAAAGAGTTACTTTTAAAGAGTGGTAAATACTTAGATAGGATCCGTTTTTTAGGAGAGGATCTTTATTATAATATGGAAATATTGATAAAATCTAATAAGGTTAAGGTTATTGACAGAGCTTTATATTATTATAGGGTAGGTGGATTTACAAGCAAATATATGCCATATTTATTTGAGGATATGGTTAATGGATATCTGATACAAAAAGAGGTTATTGATGAATATTACCAAAATACATATCAAGAACAGTACGATGGGATTAGTATAATGTTACTGAATACATTTAAAACATGTTTGTATAATTTGTTTAATGGTGAGCTAACTGAGGGTGGAATTAAAGAATTAATTAGAGAATATGTATCAAATGATAAAGTAATAGAATGTTTGACTAATAAAGGTTCTGAAAAATATTTTCAAAAGGATTATTTGAATGCCATAAAAGACAAAAATATTCTCTATCTATTTGAGTTAGGAGAAAGTATGTATAAAAAGAAAAAACTTAGAAGAGTACTTGTTAGTACAGCATCTAAACTATCTATAATCTAAACTTTTGAAGAAGTTATTCATCCAAGAATATGAAAACTTTTAGTGAAATTATCAATTATGAACACTTAAAATAAAACGGAACATTTTTAAGAGGAGCGGAGGATCAATATAGTGAGTAAAGTTAGCGTAGTGGTCCCAATTTATAATGCAGAAAAATATCTTGAAAAATGTATAAAATCAATTCTTAACCAAACATTTAAGGATTTTGAATTAATTTTAGTAAATGATGGATCTATTGATAATAGTTTGGATATATGCAATAAATATGAAAAACAAGATAAAAGAATTATTGTAATTGATAAAAAAAATGAAGGAAGTATCGTAACAAGAAGAAAAGGAATTGAGGCAGCAACTTCTAAGTTTATTATGTTTGTTGATGCTGATGACTGGATTAATATACAGATGATACAAAAAATGTATAAAGAAATAGTAAACCATAATGTGGATATAGTCGTTTGTAATATGTATCGGGTATTAGGAAAAGGTGCATTAATAAAAGATAAGAATGAAAGTTGGTATTTTAAAGAAGATAAAGTATATGAAAAAGAGGAGATAAAAAAGGATATTGCTACTGCTTATTTACATGGACATCCATTTCCACCTAGTTTATGTGGCAAACTTTATAAAAAAGAAGTGCTCTTAAGTAGTGGAAAGTATTTGAACACGATACAATTCTTAGGTGATGATCTATTTTATAACCTTGACATGCTTCTAAAAATAAATAGTTTAAAAATCATTATCGATCCACTCTACTATTATCGGTTAGGAGGATTTACAAGTAAGTATATGCCTTATTTTTTTCCAGATGTAGTAAATGGATATATGATACAAAAAGAAGTTATTGAAAATTACTATTCAGAAACTAGAAAAAGAGAATATAACGGCATTTCCATAATGCTTTTAAATATGCTTAGGAGTTCAATGTATAATTTATTTAATAGTAATTTAAATAATATAATAATTAAAGAAACTATAAGTGAATATCTTACTAATGAATGTATTATTGAATGTCTATCTAATGAAGGTGTAATTAAATATTTTACAAAAGAATATTTGGAAGCAATAGAAAATAAAGATGTAGAATATTTTTATAATATTGGTTATACATGGAGTAAGAAAAGAAAACCTAAAAAAATACTAATGAATGCTATTTCAAAAATTGGAATTATTTAGAGCCACAGGACAAAATTAATATCGGGATTCAATAATTTGAATTTTTTGGAATAGAGTTGGGGTGTTGTTAGTTGATTTTTCAAACTCTTGTCTTTTTTACTTTTTTGTAAATGGATACTAAAAATGGGCATCCTTAATAAGACTCGTTATGAGTAAATTTACTTCCTATAAATACCATACATTAATCAAATAAAAAAAGACAGAACGCCATCTTTTAGTTAAAGTGAAAGCTCTCACCCAAGCAATTCACCAAAGGAGCTGTCTGATGACTAGTCTAAAATATCATCAACAAATAGAGAAAGGGTTTCAAAATTGGAACCTACCTACCCTTCTAATTACTTGTTTAAGGTTAGTCAGCTGACTCAAATATTCGTATTTAAGAAGTAATGCTTAAATGGCGTTTTACTGATGAAACACCACTTTAGCATTACTTATTTTATATCTATTGAATAATCGTATTAGAAATATCATGAACTTTATAATCAGCACCAGTATGAAGAATACCTGTAGAGTAAGTCGCAGCATTAGTAAAAATATTTCTTGCTAATACAGAATCACCTTGTGCTTTGAAGTCATTAATTAAAGAACCTTTTCCATTAAATACATTATTGCATATTCTGAAGTTCTGAGTTCTGCTCCATACTGTCATCGTTGACTGATTAAAAGTATTATTGAATACAGCTAAACTGCCACCTGCGCTCAAAATGACACCCAATCTAGAGTTAAAGGAATTGTTTTTTAAAACATCCCCAACCATGTGCTCCCATCCATCTTCCCAGTCGATGTCACAGCCTGGCATTCGTCCGCCATTATTAGAAAATGTATTATCTTCAATAATCCAGCCTTGACCACCACACATAGCAAGACCTGTACTAAAGTTATCTTTAAAAGTACAATTTTTGATGAAACAGTTTCTTGGCATGCCCATTGTTCTTATAAAAGCAACAGCACCATTAAAGTCATTATCTCCTGATAATGGGGAAGCTTCTTGGTAAATGACAATTTTGGCGTATTTAGAATTGGGAGGTTTCGAATAATTATAGTACTGTAAATTATACATTTGTGAGTCGATATGGTTAAAGTTTTGGTCATAAAAATGAATAGAATATAATCTTGATCTTAAGTAAGGATATCCATGATAACCTTGAGTATATCCTAGCAAATAGTATTCTCCTAAGCCTGAAACATCCATGTATTGATTGTATCTGTAATAATTAGTGGTCTTACTATTATCAATATTTCCATTTACGTCTAGATTTCCTGGTTCAAAATTAAATCTACTAACAGAAATACTTTGAGTGGTTTTCCCCATATTTCTATTTCTGAGCGTTCCAGTAATCACATTAAACCCTGGTGATTTACTAAAAGTACAGAATTCTAATCCCGTGTTCTTACAATCATCAATTAGAACGCTTATACAACCTTCCACGGAATTTTGAATCGTTGTTAAATCTCGTTCTCCATATACATGTGCTCTTATTAATTTTGTGTTAACTACATTAGTAAAATAGAACATTTTGTAGCCAGTAGCAGTTAATACGCTAGGTTCAATATTGAGAATAGAATTTCTAAAATCAATAATTATATTAGGTGGTGGATAAATAGTTCTTACGGCAGGACTTATTAAATATGTGCCTTGTGGGAAAACAATTTTCTTATAACCATTAGTAGCGGCGTGATCTAAAGCATTTTGAATGCCATTTGTTGTATTAGTAGAATCTGTATTATCTAATTTCATAGAATATTTATTTACATCAACATAATAGATTTCTGCTTCTGTCAAAGGAGGTTCAATCTTATTAACAATGGTTATATCGAAACTCTCAGAATAGGTTCTTGTTGCATCATAAGCAGTAAGTGTCGCAGTTCCTGGGGAAACGCCCTCAACTACTCCATATTGTACATTGGCTACACTAGGATCAGAGCTTTCCCAATGGACAATATTATCATGAAAAACATCATATAGAAGCTCACTGGATAAAGCCGTAGCCATGACAACGAAATTTTCTCCAACATTAAGAGTATGAGTTTTTCGATTAATTGACATCCCTACTATGGTTCTTGTTGAAGAAGGGGGAGAAACAACCCGTCCCCCTACCTTTACAATTACGTATTCTGTGAAGATTTGGTCATCATAAGTAGCAGTAACTGAAACATTTGTCTCCCCGTCAGATACCCCAGTTAGTATTCCATTATTATCTACTGTTACATATCCCTCATTGCCACTTTGAAATGTGATGCTTAATAGCTCTGTATATCGATCTGGTAACCCTTGAACGAAAAGAAGTTGACTTTCCCCGGGATTTAATTGCACATTAGATGGATTCACCGAGATTCCTTCTAGCGACTCTTTATTTCGAAAAAAGTGATAATTGTTTCTTACCTCATTGTCTGTAAGTTCACGATTGTAAATGACAAAAGCAACTAATGTTTCAGGAGCCGTGTTATGTCCTACAAAATTTCGTCTTAATTGAAGTGGTGATACTGCCATAGAATTATTATAGGATACAAAGTCTTGTGGAACTGGAATACGTCCATTTGTGTTAATAGCATCATTAATAAAAATGCTCCCTGTGTTATTTTCATTTATTCGTAGTGTAAATACATTAACTGCATTAGATCCGACCGGATTTATCCACTCTTGGTAACTTTGCTTGTATCCAGAGCTATCGGTAAACCAAAAGGAATCTATACTTCTAGTTCCTTCACTGTTATCAGTTTTTTTGTATTTTGTGAACGAACCAGCATTAGCGGAAGTAAACTTTCCATCCTCTGTTCTCCAGTGAGAGCCATTCGTATCATAACTAATCATTTGAATCGTTAAACCACCATTTAAATCGATTAATTGATTTAATGGACTTGTATTTGTAGGAACCTGTACATAATCTTGTACTTGCAATAATAATCCTTTATTACCCACATACCCATCAGTTGCGCCATCATGAGCAACTCCAACCAAAGTGGCTTTAACATTGTTCACTTTATCGGTAATTGTATTCGAGGTTGATCCGGCATTATTGGTAAAGTCATAGTGTAAGATTAGCCCATCATTAATAATCCCGATTTTCGTATAGGTCACTGATTGAATATTACTTTCGTTTCCAGCTGTATCTTTTGCAAAGGCCTTTATACTAGTAGTTTCAGTTAAGGTTAAAGGTGCTGAATAGACTAGGCTTGAGGTAGTGGGATCATTTCCATCTATAGTATAATAGATCGTTGCGGTTTCATCTGTTGATATGGTGACAGTTTGGGTATCAGTAAAGGTTCCGCCGGAGGTTATTGTTAATGTTGGAGGGGTCGTATCTTCATCTGCAGTAGTAATAATTACATCGGTTCCGCTTGATTCATTCCCAGCTGTATCTCTAGCTACAACACGAAATGTATACTCTGTTAACGGAGTTAAATCTGTCACCTCCATACTCGTACTATTCAATGATAATAGAAAAGCGCCATTTTGATAAATATCATAATCTGCTATGTCACTAGAAGGGGAGGCTGTCCATGATAAAGTTAAAGAGGTAGGTGTAACGTTGCTAGCGGATAAATCAGTCACTGCTTCTGGAGGCATGGTGTCGGGATTAGTGCCATTAAAGGGTGCTGACACAATAGCTCGATAAGGGACAGAGGTGTTAATAGTAATTGATCTAAATGGTGTGAAATTTCCATTGAAGGTTTCCTTTGGTTTAACAGAAATCGTGATGCCATGGATTTTAAAAGTAAGGTCAGTAGAATTATGGTCATTTGTAATTTTAAAGCCCATCATATCATTTTGATACGTCTTTGTAATATTAGAAGTACCTTCAAAATAATCCATTATTACTAGAACCATTTTTCCACCTTCCTCATTGAACTCCATTTTATGTTTACCTTTGGGTACACCGTGTAAAACACTTCCTTTCTTAAAATTAGAAAAATTTAATATTTTTATTGTCTTTAAGTGAATAAATATCCTTCTTTTATACTATACATCATATGTTTGTAGAAAACGTAGGGTTGGACATATTAAAAAATGAAAAAAATGCCCGATAAAATTCATCAAATTGGCCATTAAAGGTTGTCTGAATTTATAAGTTTAAAAGATTGCAGCTTGGAAGAAAGCATTATTTATAATTTTAATATTCAATTTGTCAAGATTTTTTATTTGTATAAATAGATATTTATTTGTTGAAGTGTAATAAAAATAATTGTATTATTAAAGTATGTTCTTTATAAAGAACCTAAATAAGTTTTAATTAAAAATTTTTGACTTAAACTCAAGATTATAAGAATAAAACTACTAATATTAAAATCTTATATCTATTGTAGAAATGAAAATTTATGTTATTTTGTTCTTTATTAAGAATAAACTCACTTTTATATAAAATCTACTGTCTTTTATATCAGGAGGTAATATTCATGCCAATTCTTGTTACAGGTGGCGCAGGATACATTGGATCACACACATGTGTAGAACTACTTAATGCTGATTACGAGATTATCGTATTAGATAATCTCTCGAACAGTAAATTAGAAGCAATAAACCGAGTAAAGGAAATTACAGGTAAAGACTTTAAATTTTATCAATGTGATCTACTTAGCAAAGATGATTTAATAACAATCTTTAAAGAAAACAAGATCGATGCTGTTATCCATTTTGCTGGACTAAAGGCAGTAGGAGAGTCTGTATCTATTCCTTTACATTATTACCATAACAACATTACAGGAACGTTGATATTATGTGAAGTAATGGAAATGTTCGGTGTGCATAAAATGGTGTTTAGTTCTTCTGCAACTGTTTATGGTATGCAACAATGTGTACCTCTTCACGAGGAATTACCAGTAGGGGCTACAAATCCCTATGGGCGAACAAAGTTAATGATAGAAGAAATTTTAAGTGACGTTTATGTTGCGAAAAATAATTGGAGTATTGCATTACTGCGATATTTTAATCCGGTTGGAGCTCATTCTAGTGGAATGATTGGGGAGGACCCTAATGGAATTCCGAATAATCTTGTACCATATATTAGTCAAGTCGCTGTTGGGAAACTTCCATACTTGAATGTTTATGGAAATGATTATCAAACAAACGATGGGACAGGAATCAGGGATTATATTCATATTGTTGATTTAGCAGTAGGACATATAAAAGCTCTGGAACGAGTAATGGAATCACAAGGAATAAATGCTTATAACCTAGGTACTGGAAATGGATATAGTGTAATAGAAATGATAAAAGCGTTTGAAAAAGCATCAGGACGTGAGATTCCATATGAAATCATTGATCGAAGACCAGGCGATATAGGTATTAGCTATGCAAATGCATCGAAAGCGAATAGCGAATTAAATTGGAGCGCAAAAAAAGGGCTTGATGATATGTGTAAGGATTCTTGGCGTTGGCAACTAAATAATCCAAATGGTTATGAAAAAGAGAAAATTCTTGATCGAAATTTAAAATTAACTTTAATGTAATTTTTTTTTTATTTTTAATTGTGGAGTGTAGATATACTTAAAACTAATGTTATTATTGCTTTACTTAAAATATAAAGGGATTTGATTTATACAAGTTTACTATTGTGTTCTTTATAAAGTTATAGTATTGTTCTGTATATAGGGTTACTTTGCTGAATTTAAGTTCAAATATGTTCTGTTGTTCTTTATTGAGAATAACTAGTTATTATTTTATATTACATAAAAACTAAATGTGTACGGTTATAAAATATCTCTAATTACTTAGGTTATAGAAATCTCATAAATCTGTATATTTTAATCGTAATTAAAGTATTAAGCGGGGTTAACAAAGTGTTCAGAAAAATTTGTACGCGGTGTCTAAATCATTCATATAGTAGTACAAAAAAGGACCACTGGCAATGCCCTTATTGTGGATATGATCTTAAAGAAGAGAAGGCATTCGTTGTAGATCATACAATTAATTTTTCAACAATTAATAACCTTCTAGAACAAAAAAGGGGTATGAATATTTATAGAAATCAACTGTAATAAATGTTTGAACGGACATTTCGGGAGGAAAAAAATGAGTGCAATAGCTGGTATATTTAACTTTAATCAGGAACCTGTTTTATATGAACATAGCAGAAATATCATGAAATCACTTGAAAAATTTCCTGCCGATGATGTACAAACATGGCAAAAAGAAGCGGTTTTTCTAGGATGTCACGTCCAATGGATTACACCTGAATCAGTTGGGGAAAAGTTGCCTTTTTATGATGAAGAAAGAAAAATAGCAATAACAGCAGATGCAATTATTGATAATCGAGATGAATTGTTTGAAAGGTTACAAGTTTCTATTAATAAAAGAAAATCAATAACAGATAGTGAGTTAATATTGATGTCTTATCAAAAATGGGGAGAAGACTCACCAAAGTATTTGGTCGGTGATTTCGTATTTTTTATATGGGATGAAGGAAATCAACATCTTTTTGGTGCCAGGGACTTCTCAGGTAGTCGAACTCTCTATTATTGCAAGAATAATCATCAAATTGCTTTTTGTACAACAATACAGCCTTTACTATCCTTGCCATATATTGAGAAAACATTAAATGAACAATGGATGGCCGAGTTTTTAGCAATACCAGGGATGAATGATACTGTTGATACCTCTATTACGGTATATAAACAAATAGAACAACTCCCTCCCTCTCATGCTATTAAAATAACAAATGGGAAAGTGAAGCTATCTAGATACTGGGCAATAACCCCTGAGGAGAGGATAGTTCTAAAATCAGATCAAGAATATGTAGAAGCCTTTCGTGATGTATTTAAAACTGCAGTAGACTCCCGCCTAAGGACTAATCGTAATGTAGGAGCTCATTTGAGTGGGGGATTAGATTCCGGTTCAGTAGTAAGCTTTGCTGCCAGAACTTTACTAAGTGAGAATAAAACATTACATACATATAGCTATGTACCACCCAGGGATTTTGAAGATTGGACGCCTAAGTACTTACTTGCAGATGAGAGACCGTTCATACAATCTACAGTGAAGCATGTAGGTAATATTAAGGATTTCTATTTGGATTTTGATGGAATTAACCCTTTAAATGAAGTCGATGATTGGCTTAAAACAATGGAAATGCCTTACAAGTTCTTTGCTAATTCCAACTGGATTAAAGGTATTTTTGAGACTGCACATCAGCATGGAATAGGGATTTTACTGAATGGTGGTAGAGGAAACCTAAGTATTTCATGGGGACCAGCGATGCACTATTATTCTATTTTATTGAAAAAAATAAAATGGATTCGGCTTATCAATGAATTAAATAAATATAGTAAAAATGTTGGTGGCAGCAGATTACGCTTACTACCGGTGATTGCGAAAATAGCATTCCCATCAATAAATCAAACAAACTCATTATATAACCAGGATGAGTTTCCGGTGTTAATAAATCCTGAATTAGCAAAGAAGACCTTAGTTTTAGAAAAGCTACAAGAACATGGAATGAATATATCAAGTTCTCAATCAAGTAATCTTTTCGAAGCTAGGAGATCTCATTTTAAAGAAGTTTTTCCTTGGAACACAACTGGTACGTTAGGAGCTAAGCTATCTTTGAATTTCGGATTATGGAAGCGTGATCCAACAAATGATCTAAGGGTAATTCGTTTTTGTTTATCTATTCCAGAAGGACAATACGTACAAAATGGGTTAGATAGAGCGTTAATCAGGAGATCAACTGAAGGGCTTCTTCCAGATAAGGTACGTCTAAATCAAGGAATTCGAGGAGTTCAAGGTGCAGATTGTGTCCATCGAATGATGCCTTATTGGGATTCCTTTATATCAGAACTAGAAGGAATAAGTAGAGATTCATTGCTGGCAGAAGTCTTAAATATGCCTATCCTTAAATCAGCCATTTCAAAAGTAAAAAAAGGACCAAGCAATGAATTTGCATTTGATCCAGAATATCAAATATTAATGCGAAGTTTAATAATTAATCGATTTATTAAAAATCATACTTGAAAGGAGGTGATAACATGAAAAAGGAATGGAAAAATCCAGTATTAGAAGTACTAAATATTGATCAAACAATGGCAAGTGCAAATTGGGGTAAATATGATGAAGGCTATAATGCAGCTCTTGGAGAAGAAGGTCAAACCGGAGTACATCATGGATCTTAAGTAAAAAAGTAATAGCTTTAATCATTTAACAATTAAATTTTTTTCTTATAAAAAATAAACATTAAGGCACCTCTTCATTTGGTAATGAGAAATACTACATAATTTCCACCAATGTGAAGAGGTGCTTCCTAAGATATTGAATATAAAGTCATCTGAATGTGGTTAATTAAAGTTTCAAGTAGATACCAACAGTAAATATCAATTCAAGAACATATTAGAAGTCAGTCAATAATTACAATAAAGTATACAGGACCTCCACCATGTTAATTTCTTCGTAATTTCAATCAAAAATTAATATAGCTCAGGTTTATTTATGTTTCCCAAAAATGATTTTAGGACGAACAAATCTTAGTTAAAAGAAATTAGAAAGAAAGGGATCATACACATGAAAAAGTTTAAGGATAGTTGCATCAAGCAATTTAGTGGGTGTGGACATTGATACCTGATTCGTATACTAGATAAATTACTGCTTTATCTATAAAGAATAGTTAAATGAAAATATATTAAAGGGGAAAATTGCTAGATGATTACTTGTAAAAATAAAATTGTTTATAAAGCGTTTGGCTTAAAGGTTTTAAGCAGTATATTATTACCAGAATTAGAAAAAGAGCAAAGCATAAGTTTTGATCCAGATATTTTGGTTGAAAAATCTGATCTTACTGAACAGTGGTCTTTATTAGGAGATCCAAAGAGATATTTTGTAGTAAGAGAAAACTATTGTCTGTTCGATGTACCTAATGTAGCAATATATCTGGTTGAAAATGGAGAAAAGATTACTTTTTCCCCTTACAACAATGCAAACGAAGATCAAATTCGGCTTTATCTACTGGGGACCTGTATGGGAGCAATATTAATGCAAAGAAAAATCCTCCCATTACACGGTAGTGCAATAGAAATAAACGGTAAAGCTTATGCTATTGTAGGAGATTCAGGTGCAGGCAAATCAACACTTGCTTCTGCATTCCTAAAGTTAGGGTATCAACTCATTAGTGATGATGTCATACCGGTAACTATTAATAAAAAAGGTATCCCAATAGTAACACCTGCTTATCCACAACAAAAATTATGGTTAGAAAGCTTAAATCAATTTGCAATGGAATCTAATCAATTTCGACCAATCTTCAATAGAGAAACCAAATTTGCGATTCCAGTAATAAACCAATTTGCTTCTAGACCATTGCCACTTGCAGGTGTCATAGAATTAGTCAAAACAAATAATGATGAGATAGAATTCAATCCTGTTGAAAACTTAAATCGATTACACATATTATTTTGTAATACATACCGAAATTTCTTCATTGAACCTTCAGGCTTAATGGAATGGCATTTTAATACAACTGCAAAAATGTGTGAGCATATTGATATATACCATTTGCGTCGTCCGACAAGTCGATTTACTGCATATGATTTAACAGAATTAATTTTAAAAACATTAAATAAGGAGGAAAAAGTATATGGATAAAACTCAACGAATTTCATTAACTCATATCGTTAGCCAAGAAGAAGGTAATATAGTAAGTGATATGGATGGGGAAAAGGTAATGTTAAATATTCAAAATGGCAAGTATTACAATTTAGGTGACATAGGTGGAGATATATGGGATCTAATTAAAAAACCAACTTCAATCAATCATTTGGTTAATACTTTAACTACACAATATGATGTGAATCAAAGTGAATGTGAAGAACAGGTCATGTCATTTTTAAAATTATTAAATGATGAAAATTTGATTATGGTAGAAGAAGCAACAACATGATAGATTGCTAGTTTATTTTTTCTAGAAAGGGATAGTGAGATCTTGAATAAGCTAAGGATTTTTATATCAATGGATTTGAAAACTAAGATACTTCTAGTCGAATCTTTTTTCTATTTAGGGCTAGGTCGATATCTTAAAAGTATCCCTTTTTCAAAAGTGGCTCCTACTTTAGGTCAGCACATGGAAGAAACGACTTTTGATCCATCTGATTCGAATAAAAAGGTTTTATCTAGTGTCTCTCAAGCTATTCATATTATGAGTCGATATACCTTTTGGGAAAGTCAATGTCTTGTTAAAGCATTTGCGGCAATGAAAATGTTAGAAAAACGTCAAATTGAAAGCACCCTTTATTTAGGAACGGCCAGAGATGAGTCAGGTGAATTATTAGCACATGCTTGGTTGCGTAGTGGTCCTTATTATATAACAGGATCTGAAGGTATGGAGAAGTTTACTGTAGTAGGGAAATTTGCTAAGAAAATTGGAGGAACAAGCAATGGTTAATCAATTCAATCTTGATCTAGCAAATGTACCTAGGGAATTAAGGTTAATCCTTGAGCTACTTAAGAGAAACAATCATGAATTTATTGAAGCAAATAAATCAGAGCTATTTGCTGACATTGATTGGAATCTATTTATAGAGCAAGCAAAACATCACCGTGTGTATCCTGTGCTGCATTCTACATTTAAAGGAATCAGTGAAAATCTAATTCCTTCATTTGTTATTCAAAAACTATCATTAGATTATAAACGCAATACATTCAACATGCTGCAATTAAGTGCAGAAATGGAGCAAATAAGTAAAATTTTCACTGAGGATAAAATACGTCTACTTTTCTTAAAGGGACCTGTGATTGCTCATGACTTATATGGTGATATTTCTCTGCGCACATCTAGTGATTTGGATTTTCTGATTCCAATTGAAGAAATTGAGAATGCAGAAGCAATCTTAGTAAAACTAGGTTATGAAAAAGATGATTATATTAAAACGGTGCTGAATGATTGGAAATGGAGACATCATCATGTTACATATTTCCATCCTCAAAAACGAATGAAACTTGAGATTCATTGGAGATTAAATCCAGGTCCAGGCGCTGAACCTAGTTTCGAAGAATTGTGGAAGCGAAAAAGGAGAAGTAAACTCACAACCTATCCCGTTTATTTGCTTGGGAAAGAAGACCTATTCTTATTCCTCGTTTCACATGGTGCACGTCATGGTTGGTCAAGACTTCGTTGGTTGTTAGATATTCACCAATTGACAGAACAAGACATTGATTGGGGAACGACGAACAAGTTATTAAAAACCTATCATTTTCACAATGTAGGGGCACAGGCTCTAGTTTTAACTACAGAGCTTTTAAATTCAAAGATATCTAATGCTTTGAAGCCTTTATTAGAAAATAAGCGTTCTTGGGGTTTGGCACAAGAGGCGATATTTTATCTTGAACGAATGGTTAATTTACATACAGATCCCATTCCTGAAGATGTATCTCGGTATCATACACGTCATTTAATTTCATTAATGTCTGCCAGACAAAAGCTATTGTTTGTTTTAAGTTTTTTACATCCATATCCTGAGGATGCAGAGGCTTTGCCATTGCCAAAACAGTTGCACTTTTTATACTTCCCTTTACGTCTTTTTATTTGGGCTTGGAGGAGGACGAGGAAGCATGCATTACCCTAGGGGGAACTAATCTTGACTCATGTAATTTACTTTTTAAAGCAGATCCACTCGTATGCAGGGAAAATCCTTTACATAAATTTACTAGCAATGATGTTTATTAGTTTGTTAGATGGCATTGGCATTTTATTATTAATTCCTATGATTAGTATGAGTGGGATTGTGAAGCTAGATGCGGGTGAGATACCAATTTCTGAAATGTTTACATTTTTGCAAGACATTCCAAGTACATTAGGTTTACCTGTCATTCTAGCAATTTTTGTTTTAATAGTTATTGGACAAAATTTATTACAACGCCATATAACAATTCAAAATACAAAAATTCAAAATGGCTTTTTCCGTCACTTACAAGTGGAAACGTATGAATCTTTGTTACATGCAAATTGGAATTTTTTCATAAAACATCGAAAATCGGATCTTACTAATTTATTAACAACAGAAATTGCTCGCTCGAGTGGAGGGACACACTCATTTTTGCAATTTATGTCTTCACTTATTTTTACATTCATTCAAATTGGTTTTGCCCTTTTTCTTTCGCCGAATATAACGATTTTCGTTTTGCTATGTGGTTCAGTTCTTATTTTTTTTAATCGTAAATTTCTAAAAAGATCTCTTGCGCTGGGGAAGAGAAATTATACATTAGGAAAAGATTATCTTGCAGGTGTAACCGATCAAATTAACGGAATTAAAGATATAAAGAGTAATACTTTAGAAAAGTCAAGAATGGATTGGTTTCGTACGATCACCAAAGGAATGCAGGATGAACAAATTGAATATACCAAGATGAAAACTACTTCACAAATGTACTATAAAATTGCTTCGGCAGTATTAATTGCTACGTTTATTTTTATTGCCGTAAATATGTTCAATGCTCAAGCTGGTCAATTGATGCTAATCATCATCATTTTTTCAAGATTATGGCCGAGAGTTGCTGGTATCCAAAGTTCGCTGGAGCAAATTGCCACAACACTCCCTTCATTTAAAGCTGTAAAGGCTTTGCAAGACGAATGTAAAAGTGCAAAAGAATTTACTCTTAAAGAAAATCATGAGTTAAAGCAAATTCAAATTACTCAGGAAATTGAATGCAGAAATGTGTTCTTCCGTTATCATCAAAATGGTTCAGCCTCATATGCTCTAGAGGATATTAATATCGTGATACCTGCTAATAAAATGACCGCCTTTGTTGGTCGATCTGGGGCCGGAAAAAGCACCTTAATTGATTTATTAATGGGTCTAAACCAACCGGAAAAAGGGCAAGTATTACTTGATGGAGTACCTTTAACAAATGAAAATCTATTCTCTTTGCGTAGGGCAATTAGTTATGTTCCACAAGATCCTTTTCTCTTTAACGCTAGTATAAGGGAGAATCTGAAATTAGTTGTACCAGATACAACTGAAGAACAAATATGGGAAGCTTTGGACTTTTCATCTGCCGCTGAGTTTGTCAGAAACCTCCCACAAGGTCTAGATACTCTTATTGGAGATAGAGGAATCCGACTTTCTGGAGGAGAAAGGCAGCGAATTGTTCTGGCACGAGCAATTTTGCGTAACCCTTCAATACTTGTGCTTGATGAAGCCACAAGTGCATTAGACACAGAAAATGAAGCAAAAATCCAACAAGCGATAGATAGGCTAAAGGGAAGAATGACAATTGTAGTTATTGCACACCGCTTATCAACGATACGAAATGCAGATCAAGTAGTTGTATTGGATCAGGGTTCAATTATTCAAAAAGGAGAATTTGGCCAGCTTGCAAAAGATAAAAGAAGTGTGTTTGGCCATTTATTAAGTAATCAAATGGAAGCAAGTTTATAACACTCACTATAAAATAGGTGAGTGTTTTCTGTTCGAGCTTTATTAAGTATGTAGTTTTTAAATAGAATTCAGGGGAGATGTCAATGAATAAAGCAGGAGGAAGGGTATTGTTATCGATTGTGTTAATGATTGTGGTCCTATTGATATATACTCTTTGGGACAATAATCGAATAAAAGTAGTAAATCAAGAAATATTGATTGAAAATTTACCAGATGATTTAGATGGTTTTAAAATTGTACAAATAACAGATCTACACGAAAAAGTATTTGGTGAAAATCAAGTAAAACTAATTAAGGAAATTAATTCCATTGATTACGATACAATTGTATTTACTGGAGATATGTTAATTAGTGGTAGTAGTAGTAATTATCAGCCTTTTTATTCATTGATAGACGGTATTAACAAAAAAGATCATGCATTATATGTTCCAGGAAATTCGGACCCAAGTAGTTATGTGGTTGATGGTAATAAAGACTTGAAAAAGCATGAATTTATAGAGGGGATGGAAGCAAGAGGTGTAAAGCTTCTCGAGTCGATTTATACAGTTGAAGAAGGATCTTTCAACATACAAATTATTGATTTTGAATTATCTACGTTGGATCCACAAAAAAGAGCTGCCATACCAACAAAAGCTAATTCTTCATTATACGCACAGCATCAAAATCAATTACTAGCAGAAATGTCAAAGCTAGATTCAGCTATTGATTCAGATGTAATAATCGCTTTAAATCATTACCCAGTCGTCGATGCTAAAATCGACCAATTGAAAAGTGATCCAAATCGTAAATTTAGAGACTATGACCTAATCATGGCTGGCCATTACCACGGTGGACAAATAAGACTGCCTTTTATAGGCGCCCTTTTTGTCCCAGAACCATACTACAAACGCAGTGGTCTTTTCCCTCCACAAAATCGAGTAAAGGGATTATGGGAGTACAAAAAAACGAAGCAATATGTTAGTGCTGGACTAGGAAGCAGTAAAACAGTGTCATTTTTAAAGTTTCGATTATTTAACACCCCTGAAATTAATGTTCTGACATTAAAGAAAAAATGATAGATTATATGCCTTTGTTAAAGTTTTTGATATTTCACCAATATTAAAAACATAAAATGCGTCTATCCTAAAAAGTTAATATTAATACCTTTTGAAAACTCTTCCTTCTAATCATTTATGAAGGAAGACAGATTTTAAAAATCCAAACCATCTTTTATGATATAAGATTAAATAGTCTTTAAAATTAGTTCCTTTCTCTGACTTTAGCTCTATCGATAAGTGATACTCTGACGGTCGGAGCCATTCATTAATTGCAATCAATCGATGTTTAACGGTATCAAAACTAAAAAATAAATAATCAAAATAATCTACATACACTTTCACATTCCTAAAGCTAGAATCTCTTATCGCTTCATATTGCCAGTACAAACCTTTTTGCTGGTGAAATGGGAGTTTTTGAATTTCATTTACATGAGGAAAGGTTCGATAAACAATTGATAACGTTCGTTTCATTCGATTTAAGGTTTTATGTCCAGTAGCCTCATTAAATAAATTAACATAGTCTATTTGGTTACCCATTACATAAATCATCTGAGTGATATCTAAGAAATGCTTCATAGAATCTAAATTATGTCTCCAAGCATGAAGACAAATCATGTAAAACGTATGATCATCAGATAGTTGTTTGACATTTTCATAGTGTTTAAAAGGAGTTGACTGTTCCCAAAATTCTTTAATAGAAAACTCACCCGTATTTTCCTTCAAAATATTCCAATGAATCTCAACAACAAGCGGAACTGGTGAACCAGGTAATTCCTTACTCAAACTACAATGAAAATGACCTGGAGCACCTTCTTCTTCCATTATATATCCCAATTCCTTCACACACTCTGTTACACGGTCTAGATCATGCGGCTTTATTAATAGGTCAATATCTGAGGTTGATCTTGCAGCTATATGGCCAAAGTATTTTTCTGCAAACAACACACCTTTTAAAGGGATGGCTGGAATACCTAATTCATCCAAAATAGACAGAATCTTTTCTGTTTGATTCTTAATAAAGAGATTTTGTATTAGAACTTGATTAAACGTATTCTTCAGTCGATTTTGAAAGAAAGGGGGAGTAAGTTCTAGTCGATCTTGTTGTTTTAAGTGAAAATAAACTTGAGGAGATATTGAAAAGTATTCGATGTCATCAATTAATCTTTCATAATCACCAGCTTCACTTGGAAGTGAAGAGTTGTGATCATATAAGGATTGTAGAAAGTTTATTAACATTTTTTCTTCCCCTTTTTATTTGGAAACTACTGATAAATGTAAATTCTTACTTTGATTATTTAAAAACTGTGTTTGAGTAAGTTTTCTATAAAGTCCATCTTGTGACATAAGCTCTTGATGGTTCCCTTGTTGAACAATTCTCCCTTCATCCATTACAAAAATCAAATCTGCATGTTGAATCGTAGATAAACGATGAGCTATTACAAGTGTAGTCCTATTTTTCATCAGTCGATCCAACGCTATCTTAACCTGAAATTCTGACTCGCTGTCCAACGCAGAAGTCGCTTCATCAAGCAATAGAATTGGTGCATCCTTTAATATTGCCCTGGCAATACTCAACCGCTGCTTTTGTCCACCAGATAATCGAACTCCGCGTTCTCCAATTTCGGTATCATATTGATCAGGGAGAGTTAAGATGAATTCATGAATGTTTGCATGAATCGTAGCATTTATCATTTCTAATTCCGTTATGTCAGGACGAGCTAATAAAAGATTGTCTTTAATCGTTCCACTAAATAAGAAGGTTTCTTGGGCAACGTAGGAAAAAGAACTTCTTAAAGTGGAGGGGGAGAGCTCGTTAATCAACATACCATTCAATAAAACCTGACCGGATTGAGGTTGATATAATCCTTGTATTAAATTAAATAAAGTTGTTTTTCCTGCACCGCTCGGCCCCACAAAGGCAACTATTTTACCAGTTGGAATATCTAAGTTTATTTGTTTAAGTATTTCTGTTTCTGGATCGTAGGAAAAAGTAACATTTTTAAATTTGATTGATTTAGGTTGACTACTATTCTTCGTATAGGTCGGAAAATCTATAACCTCAGGTTCAACATCTAACACCTTTGAAATTCTTTCTACGGCAGAAGCTGAACTTTGGAAGCTTCCCCATAATCCTGCTAGTCCTGTTAATGGATTAATGAGGTGCTGCATTAGGGTGACAAAGGTTAGTAAAGAGCCAACTGTGATTTGTCCGGTTGATACGAAAAAGGCACCAAGACAAAGGCTAATGATATAGGCAATAGATGATATTGCTCCTCCAGCAACATAAAAGGTACCGCGTAGCTTCGCGTTCTTCATCTCTAAATGGAAGAACTCATGATTTTGACTAGCGAATATCTTTGCAAAAAATCCCTCAAGAAGAAACGAACGTATAACTGAGAGACCTTGGAACGTCTCACTTAAGTTGCTATTAATATCCCCAATTTTATTGTAGATTGTTCTACTGTTATTTCTAATTAATATTCCGAATACACCACCAACGACTATTGCAATAGGAATAATTAGAAGACTAAGAACGGATAATTGCCAATTAATTTGGAGCATATAGAAAAAAACAGCCATTGAGATTAATGGCAGCTGGATAAGATAGATGAGATTGCTTCCAATGACGCCATCAATACAATTGATATCATTAGTAAAGTGAGTTAAAAGGTCACCTGAGCGTATTTTTGATCGTTTTTCTGTTGGTAATAACAAGATTTGTTTAAGCACATGTTCCTTTAAATCTCTTTTAATCTTGCTAGTAACATAGGATTGTAAGTAGGTATTGAAATAGGTTACGAATAGGCTAATCGTAATTAGTGATAAAATGATTGGAATAAGTGATTTTAGTTTATTAAATTGACCTTGGACTGCAGCATCTGTGATCGTACCAAAGAACCAAGCAAATCCAATCGTTAGAAAGATTTCTACAAATAAAATAACGATAAGTCCAGAATAAGATTTCCAACTTTTAAGGATATAAGGTCCTAGCAATTGAAAAGTTTTTTGTATACCTTTAAGGTTGAACTCTTTTATTGCTGAACCTATTTTGTGTGCAATCATATTGAAACTCCATATCGCGTCTTAATAGATTCCTTAAATGAAAGGTAGCTTTTTAATACCTTTGAGATGTAAGGAACAGATACAATTATGTAACCCCATAAAATAGCTGATAAATCAGTTAAGTACACTTTCTTTTTTTGTTTATTAATTGTAACTAGTTTGCCAATGATTTGATCTTGACTGATTAGTTCATCTGAACAAAGATTTGTATCACCTTTAAGCTCATATTTAAGTTGACCAATTACTTTTTTTTCTCTTAAAAATCGGTGAGCGATGAGTTGACCTGATGAAGAATGATAGAGTAGGATATCACCTTTTTTTACTGTTTTTTCATTAAACTCAACAAATCGGCAGATGTTTCCCTTTTGAATAAATGGATACATACTTGTTCCATAAGAAGGTAGATCCATCCATCCATATTTTTGCATCGTTCTTATTAGAAGATCGACAGTATCTTTATTAAACTGCATGGTGCACCAATCCATATTCTATGAGTTCTCCTAAAAACTCTTCAATATCTGTTAGTAGAGATTCATTTTGCAAATCGTATTTTTGTAATATTGATTGACTTAGTGAGCCAATTGATTGTGGATGTTCGAGCAGTGTCCAACAAAATCCTCCAAGAGCATTTAATTTTGTAACAGTAAAATTGTCTGTATTCATAATAATCCACTCATTATCAAGATGAACTGTTTCATATTCACTTTTTTTGATATATTGTTTCATTAAGAGATCATCTCCCAAAAGCTGTTGTTTTTTTGAAAGTGGAGGTCATAGACAGGGACCTGATTCACTAACTTATTTAACAAATGAAATATTCTTTTTGTTTCATCAGGACTATTGGTCCAGTAAAACACTTTATCCATGAGCTGTAATAGTCCAGTTGATTTTGATAATTTGATACGTTTATTATTTAACGACTGATGTAGTAGTTGAATGCTTTCTAGAGTATAAGAACAAGATAGATGTTTTCCTTCAAGTTCACTTCTAAATGGAGAGTCAAAAATGTTTATTTCATTAGGAGTGATTTTTATGATGGTTGCTTCATCAGATAAAAGCTCCCTAGGAAAAGACAATTTAGCAGCAGTAGATTTACCAGCACCAGATTGACCTGAAAAGATATGTGCTCCACTATTTTCAAGTACGCATGAAGAGTGTAATAATATCCCCCAATTGTGATGAACGATGAAAGAACTATATAGATTCATCAAGGCGTGTTTTAGCGCTAAATCGTTATGTACAGAAATCGTTGCGTTAGTATAATTTAGGTCGACACTAATTAAGTAATCTGCTCTTTTAAAGGAAATTTGGTCACTTGTTTTATAAGTAGCGACGTAATAATCAACAAAGGGTATTCCAAAACCATCTATAATATGTATAGAGAGATCTGCTTTAGAATTTATTTCTTCTACTAAATTAAAGTTTAGATTAAACAAATGCATTACAGTACAAGAATCACTAGTAAGTAATATTAGATGTTCACCTATTCTTATCTGTTTTTTATACATCCTAATAATGCTCCTTATTAAATAAAGAGGCCAACTTATAATTGACCCCAACAATTATTATAGAAAATTTCAAGTATTAGCCATTCCCTTTCCCATTTCCCTGTCCAGGGGCACCAGCACCACCTGGTGTAGGATTCGGATTGTTCGGTGGCCAATTTACACCATCATTCCCTGTTCCAGGATGGTTTAGATTTCCTCTACCCGGATTCCAACTTTGCGCAGTCTCAAACCGAATCGCCTGATGCTCCAAAACCATCGGACGATTCTCATTAATCTTACCTGTCATGTTCTCACCTCCTCCGTTTACTTCTTTATAAAGAACAAACGGAGTAAAAAAAATCACCAACTATAGTATATTCGTACTATTTTGTTCTCTATAACATTATAAAGCGTATAAGTTAATATGAAAAGGGGAAAGTTTCGACATAGAAATAGGAATTTTGACAATTGACATATTTATAAATAGAAATAGGGTAGGGAGGTGGTATTCAATAAAACGAACAAAACAAAAAGAGCATCATCGGCGATCAAATATCACCAACCATGCCCTCATTTATCATTATCATTCTGTAGCTTCCATTTATTAAATTCCAAAAACTCGCGAAATTGATCTTTGGAGACACCTGATTTCATGGCGTCTTGAACGAGCTTTGTCCATTCGTTGTCAAGTTCCTGTGGGTTTGTTTCACTTTGTTCATCGAGAAGGGTGTTAACGGAAACGCCTAGAACGGATGAAACTTTTTCTAAAAATTGTACAGAAGGATTTGACTGGAGATTGCGTTCAATCGAACTTAGGTAGGATTTTGCAACTCCTGCTCTTTCAGCTAGTTCAGATAAAGATAAATTTTTTTGAGTTCTATATTTTTTAATTCGTGGACCAATCACGTCAAAGATCACCTTCCTTGTTAGCAATAGTATAACATATAAAGAAGGTTTTGTTTTATATGAAGAACATCTTATCAAAAAATTTACAAAGCCCTATTTTATTCATTTTACAGGGCTTCCCTTTTCAACTAAAAATTCTTTTATTTCCTCTACACTAATACCCACTTCAAGTGCCTCTAAAATCATCTCTACCCATTCGCGGTCAAGATGGCTTTCCTTTGTAATACGATCAATGATTTCAATATTCAACTTATACCCTCCTAAAATACTTGCCTGTATTTCAGGCAGTCCAGCCATCATAGTAAGAACGTTAGACCTGTGACTTTGCGTCCCTATTTTTCAATAGGTTTGCCCTTTGACTGAATAATTGTCATTATTTGATATTGGGAATTGATACAAAAGTCCTTTTTATGTATCTATCAATATATCTACTCTTATTATAAAAAGGAATTTAAAGGAAGTGTGCAGAACTATGTCGAGAGATAAAAATTTATCTGAAAATGGTAAATGTAATATTAATGTAATGTTAAATGGGTGTAAATGCCTATTTAACTGGGTTTAAACAAGTATTTTTAGCACATCTTTATTTAAACTTTAAGAAAACTTTAAGAAAAGTTAAAAATATAAAAATTGATTTTTGTCGAATTATAATTCTTTTTTGCAAAAATCATAAAAGGAGACAAAAAACAAGCAATTGTACCTACCAATTGCTTGTTCAACGGTAACCTATTTAAAGATTGCTTGAGGGGTTAAATAAAATATACCGCCATTTTGCACTGATACATTAATTTGTGGTTCATAAAGCTCGCGCAAAGCTTCCTTCTCTAAATGGTAGCAGTCAGGCTTTTCGTCTAAGTCTTCATAAAAGTGATCTAGAAGCTTTAGGTCTTCATTCCATCGTTGCCTTGCAGAGTCTGCCCATGAATGATCTTGTCTGCTAATGCTTTGTTCAATAAACTGTTCAATTCGTTTTAGTCCGCTTTGCGGTTTGATTAGTGGAGTCATATTAAAGCATAGATCAGGTATTTTTGGTGTGAGTTCGAGTTTTTCTAACTTTTCTTGAAAGTTTTCTACCAAGGTTCCACTTACGAGATGCAGACCGATTGAGTGTAGCTGATCTTTTTTCATATCACATTGATAAGATACCATGAAATTGGCGCAAAGCCATGGGTGTAAAGGAATGCTCCCACCTGGAGAGGTGACTTTTTCAAATAAGCGAATGTAGCTCCCTAGACGTGTAGTTGATTGAAAGATTTGATGTAGGCGTGGGGCGCCAAAATGCATGACCTCACCCTTTAGATCACCAGGAGCTTTTTGTTGATCTGTTATTAATGTTAGTTTCATTGGGTTTGGAACTCCATTTGTTTTTTCTAGATAATGCCAATAAAAAGGCCGATTCATTAACTCCTTATCCATGTTGATTGTTAATTGGACGGTCATATAGCCTGGTTCATTATCAATGATGTCACAGGAATTTGCCTTGAAGAAGCTTTCTAAATAGCTATGAATTTTTTCCTGCTGCATGATGTTTCCACCTTTCAAACTAGCATATTAATTAAAAAATATTTTTTGTACTAAGTATTTGTGTCTAGCCACTAAAGGATTAGATATTCCTTTAGTGGCTTATACTTTTCGAAGCTGAAGATTACTATTGATTTCCACTAGCAGCCTTTCTTTGCTCTTGAGAATGCTGAGCATAATCAAGGATTGAGGTTAAGTTTTCCATCTTGATTTTCATTTCGCCGTCACTTTTCGAATTGTACATAATGTCTTGGATGTGCTCTTCGAAATTTTTAATTTCTAATCTTGTTAAAATCTCATCTAGTTCACCAATGACTTTTTCAAACAAATGTATTTTTTCGTATAAAAGCTTTAGGATATGTTCTTCCATTGTGTTTCTTGTTGCCATATTGTAAATATGGACATCATGCTCTTGTCCTAGACGATGGATCCGGCCGATTCGTTGCTCAAGTCTCATTGGATTCCAAGGTAAGTCGTAATTGATGATGTTGTGACAGAATTGAAGATTGATCCCTTCACCGCCAGCTTCTGTTGCAATAAGAACTTGCACTCGATTTTTGAAGAGTTCCTTCATCCAGTCTTTTTTTCCACGTTTAAAGCCGCCACGGAAGGGAACAGAAGTAATGCCGTTTTGCTGTAAAAACCATTGTAGATAAAATTGAGTAGCTCTGTATTCCGTAAAAATGATTACTTTGTCGTTAATGTTTTTAATGAGCTCAACAACCTTTAGAGCCTTTGTATTTTGTGTGACACCATCGATCGCCATCATAATGTCTTTAATTACGTTATTAGGTAGAACGGCTTCTTCTTCCTCTGGGCGATCTAGCATTTTCTTTAATGTCATATAAACAGCTTCGCGACTGCTGCATGCTTCACGTTGAAGTGTCATGATTGAAAATGTATTTGCAGCATATTGAGTGGAAGTTTTTAATGCTGAAATCGTGTCATATAGATGTTGTTCTGTTTCTGAAAAGTCGATTGGCACGGTTTCAACATGGCGTTTTGGCCAATCGATTCCAGTGTCACCACGGCGATTTCGAATCATGACCTTATTTATTAACTCTCGTAAATGTTCATGATCCTCTAATGAACGTTCTTTTGCTGAAAAAACCTCTGTAAAGTATGCCTCATTCCCAAGGTGCCCTGGCTTTAGTAGGGACACGAGGTTGAAAATTTCCTCAACTCTGTTTTGGACAGGTGTTGCAGTTAACAATAAACAATATTTTTTCTTTAAATTTTGGACAAATTCATAGTTTTTGGTTTTATTATTTTTAAGCTTGTGAGCTTCATCAATGATCACAAGATCGTAGGATTGTTCATAGACTATTTCACGGTGTGGGCTGCGTTTTGCTGTATCAATTGAGGATACAACAACATCACATGATTCCCATACATAGCTTTTCTTTTGCTCAACAGCTGGAATGAAAAATTTTTCAGTTAGCTCTCGAGCCCATTGGGAAACAAGTGATGCAGGAACTAAGATTAATACCTTTTTTACAAGACCACGAATCATATATTCTTTTAAAATTAGTCCTGCTTCAATCGTTTTACCTAAACCAACTTCATCGGCTAAAATGGCTTTTCCATTCATTTTTTCTACCACTCTTTGCGCAACCTCTAATTGATGAGGCAGCGGGGTGAAATGTGGAAGGTGATTAGGGGCTTGTAAGCCTTCAAATGAAGGAACAGCTGTATGCTGCTGAACTTCATAGCTGAGTTTAAATAATTCCCAGTTTGACCAAGGTCCATCACTTTCAAGCCTTTCAAAAAATCCTTCCTGCCAGGATGAATCAAAGTTTGTCTTTACATTCATAGTTATGACAGTCCTTTCGTAAACTAAGCTGCATTGAAATGTTCATCATTTAGGTATAAAAGCAGGGTATCTTTATAATAAAGTGTTTTCATTTTCTAAAACACGAACAATAATAGATAAAAAAACTTAATTGTTAAGTAAAAAAGTGATTGCCGAAACGATACCCTCATGGTAGGATGATAATGTAAGAAAGTTCAAAATATGCTTTTCTTTCATTATAGTAAGCATATATGTTTTATCTTTTTTTTAGATGAAAATTCTTGTACTAGGTATAAGCGCTTTGACATCCAGCTCCAGCGCCTAGCGCCTAGTGAACTTCACACTCCTCCTTATGATAAGTCAACATCGAATCGCTATCGCTCTTCGTGTTTCCTTTATCTCATACGGAGTGCTCCAGTTCATACGTCGCTGATCAAGGCGCTTGCGCTTTTGTTTGTTCTAAATGTCGATCATAACTGTTTTACAAAGTATAACCAATTTGAAAACAAAATATGTGCGGATGAGAATAAGGGGAGAGACTATATGTATATAGCGCCGAAGGAGCAAACAACTGTGAATCTCTCAGGCAAAAAGACTCTTATTTGACGCGGCTCTGGAGAGTGTTTGCGCTCATGCAGCAAACTACCAAAGGGGAAAGCCTTATGAGGGCGGATTGTTTTTTACTAGATCTAGTTTAGATCATTAGTTAAAAACACTGCTTATCAATTTTACATAAGGTAAACTTTCAGGTAAAAAGGACAGGGACTTCTACTAATTTTGTAGGAGTTCCATGTCCTTTTTTTGATCCTTTTATTTAAAGGCTCTTTTCTAAAAGATTGTTGTTTTTGAACAAAACTGATTAGGTTGATTGGAACGGATATGCGAGACTCCTGTGGGAGTAGCGAGACAGATGAGACCCCGCAGGCGCTTCGCGCTGAGGAGGCTCATCGCCCGCCCCACGGAAAGCGAGCATCCTCTCGCTGCAATCAACCAACCCAATACTATTTTAAAAGCAACAAAGTTTGGCGGGTCAGCCTATTTAAAAGAAATCTGAGAAGTTACCAAACATAGAGGGGGAGCTTATCCAAATGGCAGAGTTAAAGAGAACACCATTATTTGAAGTGTATAAAAACTACGGTGCAAAAACGATTGATTTTGGTGGTTGGGATTTACCCGTTCAATTTTCTTCTATTAAAGAAGAGCATGAGGCGGTCCGTACAAAGGCTGGTCTGTTTGATGTTTCACATATGGGTGAGGTAGAGGTTCGTGGAGCTGACAGTCTTGCATTTTTACAAAAGATTGCAACAAATGATGTTTCCCTTTTAAAAACTGGTGGTGCTCAATATACGGCAATGTGTTATGAAGATGGCGGAACTGTTGATGATCTCCTAATTTATAAAAAAGCTGACAACGACTATTTACTTGTCATTAATGCATCAAATATCGATAAAGATATCGATTGGCTTACTGCGAATATAAACGGTGATGTAACGATAAAAAACATCTCAAATGAAGTTGCGCTCCTTGCACTTCAAGGGCCAATTGCCCAACAAGTTCTCCAAAAACTAACTGATACAGATTTAACAGAAATTAAATTTTTTAAATTTCAAGATGGTGTAAAGGTAGCAGGTGTTAACAGTTTACTTTCAAGAACTGGATACACTGGTGAGGATGGCTTTGAAATTTATTGTGCTGCAGAAGATGCGATTGTTCTTTGGGAGAAAATTTTAGAAGCTGGAAAAGAAGATGGTGTTTTACCTTGTGGATTAGGTGCACGTGATACTTTGCGTTTTGAAGCCATTCTTCCATTGTATGGGCAAGAGCTTTCAAAGGATATAACACCAATCGAAGCTGGGATTGGCTTTGCTGTTAAACCGAACAAAGAAGCAGATTTCAATGGGAAAGCAGTGTTGAAAAAACAAAAGGAAAATGGACCTGCAAGAAAATTAGTAGGGATTGAATTAATCGATAAAGGAATTCCTCGCCATGGGTATGAGGTATTTGCTAATGGAGAGCAAATTGGTGTTGTCACAACAGGTACTCAATCACCAACATTAAAGAAAAATATTGGATTGGCTTTACTAAAAGCAGAGTTTACTGCGTTAGGAACCGAGGTAGAGGTCCAAATTCGTAAAAAGAGATTAAAAGCTAAAGTTGTCGCTACACCTTTTTATAAGCGACCGAAGAAATAATAACGCTCGTTTCTAAGAGGTTGTTGCTTTTAAACGAAAACTGTTTCAGGTTGATTGGAGAGAAAGTGCGAGACTCCAGCGGGAGTAGCGGGACAGATGAGACTCATACAGGCGCTAACGCCGAGGAGGCTCACCGCCCGCCCCGCGGAAAGCGAGCAACTGGAGCGGAAATCAACCACACCGCAATACTTGGTAAATAGCAACAAAGTTTGGCGAGTCAGCCTATAATAAAAAACATCCAACTACGAGAGGGGATCACAAGCAATGAATCATCGATATTTACCAATGACAGAACAAGATAAGCAGGAAATGCTGCAAGCAATCGGTGTACCATCAGTTGATGAATTGTTTCAAGATATTCCAGAAAGTGTTCGTTTTCAGGGAGAATACAACATAAAAAAAGCGAAATCTGAAACCGAGCTATTAAAGGAGCTTTCCCAATTAGCTGCAAAAAATAAAGATTTACGTAGTCATGCATCATTTTTAGGTGCAGGTGTTTATGATCATTACATGCCTGTCATTGTTGATCATGTGATTTCTCGCTCTGAGTTTTACACAGCTTACACACCTTATCAACCAGAGATTTCTCAAGGTGAACTCCAGGCGATTTTTGAGTTTCAAACGATGATTTGTGAGTTGACTGGAATGGATGTTGCAAACTCTTCTATGTATGATGGTGGAACAGCTTTAGCGGAAGCTGCGATGCTAGCCGCAGGTCAAACGAAAAAGAAGAAAATCCTTGTTTCAAAGGCTGTTAATCCAGAATCTCGTGATGTTATTAAAACGTATGCGAAAGGTCAATACATCGAAGTTGTTGAAGTACCAGTGAAAGACGGTGTAACAGATCTTGAAGCACTTAAACTAGAAATGAATGAAGATGTTGCAGCAGTTCTTGTTCAATATCCTAACTTCTTTGGGTCTATCGAGCCTTTAAAAGAGATTGAGCCGATCGCACATACTGGTAAAAGCATGTTTGTTGTGTCTTCGAATCCATTAGCATTAGGCGCATTAACACCTCCTGGAGCATTAGGTGCTGATATTGTTGCAGGTGATGCGCAACCATTTGGAATTCCAACAGCATTTGGCGGACCACATTGTGGGTATTTTGCTGTAACGAATAAGCTTTTAAGAAAAGTGCCAGGTCGTCTTGTTGGTCAAACAACTGATGAAAATGGGAAACGCGGATTTGTTTTAACCCTACAAGCTCGTGAACAGCATATCCGTCGTGATAAAGCGACATCTAATATTTGCTCAAACCAAGCGTTAAATGCACTTGCAGCGTCTGTTGCAATGACTGCTCTTGGTAAGCAAGGAGTAAAAGAGATGGCGATTCAAAATATCCAAAAAGCAAATTACGCGAAAAATGCGTGTGTAAAAGCAGGACTGAATGTTCCGTTTTCACAACCAATTTTTAATGAATTTGTTGTGAAGCTAACAAAACCTGTTCGTGAAGTGAATAAACAGCTTCTAGAAAAAGGAATAATTGGTGGTTTTGATCTTGGAAGGGTGGCTCCTGAGCTTGAAAACCATATGCTTATCGCAGTTACCGAGCTACGTACAAAAGAAGAGATTGACACACTTGTAAAGGAATTGGGGGATGGCAATGAATAATCAACAGGATCAAGCATTAATTTTTGAACTTAGCAAACAAGGCCGTGTTGGGTATAGCTTACCTGAGCTTGAAGTTGAGGAATTGTCATTAGCAGAACTGATTCCTTCTGATTATATACGAGGTGAAGAGGCAGAGCTTCCAGAGGTTTCTGAATTAGATATTATGAGACATTATACCGCCTTGTCAAAACGTAATCATGGTGTTGACTCTGGGTTTTACCCATTAGGTTCTTGTACGATGAAGTACAATCCAAAAATCAATGAAAATGTAGCACGTATCGCTGGCCTTGCACATCTTCATCCATTACAGGAAGAAGAGACTGTACAAGGTGCGATGGAATTATTATTTGATTTACAGGAGCATTTAAAAGAAATCACAGGTATGGACGAGGTTACCCTACAACCTGCAGCTGGTGCTCATGGGGAATGGACAGGGTTAATGATGATTCGTGCGTATCATGAGGCGAATAACGATTCGAAGCGAACAAAAGTAATCGTACCTGACTCTGCACATGGAACAAATCCAGCATCTGCGACTGTTGCTGGCTTCGAAACAATTACGGTTAAATCTGATGAAAATGGGTTAGTTGATTTAGAGGATTTAAAGCGAGTTGTTGACGAACATACTGCAGCATTAATGCTTACAAACCCGAATACGCTTGGATTATTTGAAGCGCATATTTTAGAAATGGCACAAATTGTCCATGATGCAGGTGGAAAGCTTTATTATGATGGAGCTAACTTAAATGCTGTTTTAAGTAAAGCAAGACCAGGGGACATGGGCTTTGATGTTGTTCACCTTAACCTTCATAAAACATTTACTGGGCCACATGGTGGTGGCGGACCAGGATCAGGTCCGGTTGGAGTGAAGGCAGATCTCATTCCATATTTGCCAAAGCCTGTGCTCGTAAAGAATGAAGAAGGCTATCATTTTGATTATAATCGCCCACAATCAATTGGTCGCGTTAAACCTTACTATGGAAACTTTGGTATTAATGTACGTGCTTATACGTATATTCGTACAATGGGACCTGATGGACTAAAGAATGTAACTGAATTCGCTGTGTTAAATGCAAATTATATGATGCGACGCCTAGCACCATATTATGATTTACCATTTGATCAGCATTGTAAACATGAATTCGTATTATCAGGAAAACGTCAAAAGAAGCTTGGTGTTCGTACGCTAGACATTGCTAAGCGTTTGTTGGACTTTGGCTATCATCCGCCAACCATTTATTTCCCATTAAACGTTGAAGAGTGCATTATGATTGAGCCTACAGAAACAGAATCAAAAGAAACTCTTGATTCCTTCATTGATGCGATGATACAAATTGCGAGAGAAGTAGAAGAAACACCTGAAATCGTGCAAGAAGCACCACATACAACAGTTGTAAAACGTTTAGATGAAACAACTGCTGCTAGAAAACCAATCTTAAGATATCAACGATAAAGTCGAAAAAACTGATTTGCTGTAAGGATTTTTCTTTACAGTAGGTCAGTTTTTTTATGCTTCTTTGCCGAAAAGCAGAGGAAACTTAAAATTCATGACTAGTTTTTAGAACCTTTGTCGATGTGAAGGAATTTCATAGTGCCTTTGAAGAATTACTAGTTTAAGAAAAATACAAAAAGGCTGGTGGATAGATTGGCAACAAAATATATAACAATATCAAAGGCGGCTGCTCTTGTTGGTGAAAAAGCGTTTATTTTAAAAAATTGGGAAGAAGAATTTTCGGAGTTTATTAAAATTGAAAGAGATGAGAAAAACGCAAGACTACTTACTGCTGAAAACATTGAATTATTTCGGAAAATTAAATCGTTGAAAGATAGCCATATGGATGTGCAGACAATTAAGCAGTTATTGCAAAATCAAAATGGAACTGAACCTAAAATGAAATCACAAGTAGATGAAGAAGCAGTTACAGACATTAAAGAATCTCTTTCGAAGATTACTTCATTTATTGAATCAATGGAAGTTCAAGATGTTTTAAAATTAAATGATCGCTTAAAGCAGTTAGAGGAAAACGTTATTCACTCTGTAAATCAACAAATTGCAGAAACGTCAAAGCTGCAAACTGAGGTTGCGCGCATTGAATTTTCTGATGTTCAAGAAATGATTACAGCTTTATCTGATACGTCGGAAATCGAGCGTGAATTATATAAGGAAGAAGTTCGTAGAGAACGTGAGCTTGTCCTGAAACAAACTGATGAACGTGAGGAGCGCTTCTTAGCATTTATTAAGCAGCATCAAAACCGGCAAGAACGTATTAAACATGAACAAAGATCTGGCTTAGCTATGATTAAGCAAATAATGGGCTTTGCAAAATAAAAGAGGATGACTCGGAAAGGGTCTGACCCCACACAACAATACCAATATATAGCACTTTCATTTCCATTAAGGGCTATATATTTGTATTAGTGGGGTCTGACCCTTTGGTTTTGAGTCATCCTCTTTATTCCTCACCAGCTGCAGTTTTTTTCGTTATCTTTATTTTTTTTAGCTTGTTTTCTTCAACTTTTTGAATATCGAAATGTAGGTGATGGTATTCATACGTTTCACCCTCATTTGGAAAACGTCCCAATTCTTTTAGTAGAAATCCGGTAAGAATGTCCTCATCTTCAGGTATTTTCGTTTTGAAAGCCTCGTTTAAGCGTCTCAGCGCTAGTTTACCGTTACAAATAACATGGGAATTTGTTAATTCATCAATCAAAACTTCCTCATCTTCATCTGTTTCATCATTAATATCTTGTCCAATCATGGCTTCGATAATATCTTCATGACTAATGATACCCTTTGTGCCGCCATACTCATCCAAAACAATGGCTAAATGTCTTCTTTTTTTAAGCATTAATTTAAAGACCTTTTCTATTGAATGAAATTCAAAAACAAAGAGAGGGTCATTATCAATAAAGTCTTCTAGTTTTTTAGATGGTTCTAATGACCATGTAAGTAAAGACTTTGAATGTAATACACCAACAATGTGATCCATATTTTCCTTGTAGACTGGGTAGCGGGTATGACTTCCATTTAAAACAATTTCACGTGATTCCTCAAAAGTCGCTTCAGTGGGAATACCTTGAATTTCCGTTCTAGGTGTTTTTAATGCATCTCGGACATCTAGATCATAAAAATCAATAGCACCTTTAATTAATCGAGTTTCCTCATTTTGCAACGTACCCTCGGAAGTAGCGATATTGACCATTGTTATTAATTCTTCTCTAGATATAGAGACAGATACTTTTCCATCTTTCGATAACATTTTTACGACAAGACGTGTGAATCTCGATAATAGAAATGTTAACGGTTTGAAAATGAAAAGGATGACCCTAATGACTGGAAAAACGATGTAGGCGATTTTGTCTGCAAAAGATGCTGCAATCGATTTTGGTAAAACTTCCGCAAAAATAATTAGTACAACTGTTAAGATCCCAGTAGCTAAACCTACATTAAATCCATATTCAATCGCGATAATCGTTACGAGAGTTGGCAACATGATGTTTGCAATGTTATTCCCAATCAGGATGCTTGTAATTAATTCATCTGGTTTAGACACAAGTTTTAGTAGAGCTTGAGACTTTTTATCATTGTTATCTGCTCTCGTTTTTAATTTCATTTTATTGACGGCGGTTAAAGCTGTCTCACTTCCTGATAAGAAAAAAGACATTAGTAGAAAAAATAGTATTGCAATGAACACTTAATACTCCTCCAATATAGATGAAAAAAATTTTGATTAATTGTTCTTTACCTTTTAGACCTCTTTATATCTGAAAAGCGACATTATTACTTTAAAATATTTTTAATTCTGACTATCGTTATGTTAGTAAACCTATTTCTATTCTCAAATCATCCATTTTCCTTTTAGATTTCAAAACTCAAAAAAAGAAGCAGACTTTTTCACAGCTTATGAAAGTCATAAGAATGAATGATTTGCGTCTGCTTCGGGTTTGTTTGTATTTAGTTGTTAAGCTATTTCTTTTTTTTAACTTTTCCTGTCCAGCCTTTAAAGCCGCCTTTTAAACAATGTAAATTACTGTAGCCTTTTCTTTTTAGCATTTGTGCTGCACGGCCACTGCGAACTGTGTTTTGGCAGTAGAAGTAAACGGGTTGGTCTGTACGGATTTCTTTATGACGCTGACGTAATTGTGAAAGTGGAATGTTTCTTGCACCTAAAATATGACCGCCTTCAAATTCGTTAGGCTCACGAACATCAATTAATTGTGCTTTACGATAGCCAGCACGGAATTCTTCTTCTGATAAATGTTTCATAATCTTACGTTGATAGAAAAAAGTAAAAGCAGAGTAACCAATAATCGCTGCTAATAAAATAATAAGTAACCAAGTTGTTGTCAAAGTGCTCGACCCCTTTTATATATGTTATTCTTGTTTGTAAGCTCAAATGAACTCTAATGTAGACCATTCTTATTATATAAGAGCTTGTCTTAAATGTCATTAGATTACATGCAATATTATTTTCAACTCTCTAAAGTTCTGCTAGACTAAAATAGTAAAATTCATATACAAAGAAGGGTTACATATGACGAAAGAAGTTTGGCGATATATTGATTCTGGCAACTGCTCACCATCTTTTAATATGGCTTTGGATGAAGCATTATTAGAATGGCATAGTGAAGGGAAGATTCCCCCTACGATTAGATTTTACGGCTGGGATCCTGCAACACTTTCGATTGGATACTTTCAAAAGGTTGAAAAAGAGATAAATTTAGATGCTGTAAAAAAATATGGACTCGGATTTGTTAGAAGACCTACAGGTGGACGAGGTGTACTACATGACAAAGAGTTAACATACAGTGTTATCGTTTCTGAGGAGCACCCAGAAATGCCAAAGACAGTAACAGAGGCATACCGAGTGATCTCTGAAGGGATTTTAGAAGGTTTTAAAAACCTTGGGCTAGATGCGTATTTTGCAATTCCACGTACTGAAGAGGAAAAGCAAGGGTTGAAATCACCGCGTTCAGCTGTTTGCTTTGATGCTCCTTCTTGGTATGAGCTAGTAGTGGAAGGGCGTAAAGTGGCTGGAAGTGCCCAAACTCGTCAAAAAGGCGTGATTTTGCAGCATGGATCGATTCTGTTAGATCTGGATGAAGATATGTTGTTTGACTTATTTAACTATTCGAATGACAAAGTAAAAGAAAGAATGCAGCGTGCATTCAAAAATAAAGCAGTAGCAACAAATACGCTTCGTGTTGAACCAGTGACGATTAATGAAGCGAAAAAAGCATTTAAAGAAGGTTTTGAAAAAGGCTTAAATATTGAATTAGAACCTTATGATTTAAATAAAGAAGAACTTGAATATGTTGAGAAGATAGCAAAAGAGAAGTATGAAAGTGAAGAATGGAATTTTAAAAGGTAAAGAATACTATTAGATAAGAGGGCGCAATCTTAACGGATGCGTCTTTTTGAATAGAGGAAAAAGAATATAACAGATGCTAAATTTTATTATATCTTCTATAATAGATATTTACTGTATAAGAAGGTCAGACCTGTAGAATTTTGACGAAAAGTAATTTTTTCGACAAAAACATAGGGGAACCTTAATTTATCAGCATTTTACGACAAGATTCATCATGCAAGTGACAAAATCCTTCAAAAAACATCCTTTTTAGTTCGAAAACTTATTCAAACTCAATTTTCCTTTGCTTTTTAATAAGTTATTGATTTGACAAATTGATAGGATGTTGACCTGGAAACTATATGTAGTATTGTATGTAAAAAAACAGACACTATATATTGAATAATGTGGTGGGATATGATAAATTTAATCAGAACATTTAATAGAGAGATAGATAGAGGAGTTGTTACAATGACTGTTGGTACTGAGCAAAAGATGAGCATAAATGTGGAAAAGCTCAACAAGGATATCGCTGCATTTCCACAGGTTCATCCAGTTACAAAAGATATGAAGTTAACTCATAAGGGTGTTTCTAGACTTGTTATGCTTGATCGTTATACGTTTAAGGATACGGAGAAAATTACACTTTCTGAAGGGGACTTTGTTGTACTGACTATAAAAGAGGATCCTAAGTTCCCAGCAAGAGGACTTGGTTACATTAAAGATATTGATTGGCAAGCTAAATCAGCAAGCGTACTTATTGACGAGGAATATCGTCATTCTTTAGACAAACCTGAGGAAGTTGAAACAGGTATTGTAAAACGCTCGTTAGACGTCATTGAAAAACCACTTGAAATCTTTTACGAACAAATTGCAAAACGTAATGCAACGGGATTAGCATCGGTAGAAACAACTGAAGAAAAACGTAATGAATGGTTCGAGAAGTTCTATCAGGAACTAGTGAATCTAAACTTTATTCCTGCTGGACGTGTATTATACGGAGCGGGTGCAGGAACAGATGTAACCTACTTTAACTGCTATGTAATGCCATTTGTTAAAGATTCACGCGAAGGTATTTCAGAACATCGTAAACAGGTTATGGAGATCATGAGCCGTGGCGGCGGTGTTGGAACGAATGGTTCAACATTACGTCCAAGAAACACGCTAGCTCGTGGAGTTAATGGAAAATCTTCTGGATCTGTATCTTGGTTAGATGATATTGCGAAATTGACTCATCTTGTTGAACAAGGTGGAAGTCGCAGGGGAGCCCAAATGATCATGCTAGCTGATTGGCATCCAGACATCATCGAATTCATCATTTCGAAAATGCAAAATCCACGTATTTTAAGATACTTGATTGAAAACACAAACGACGAAGCGATTAAAAAATACGCTCAAGATAAATTAAAGTTCACTCCATTAACACAACAAGAAATTGATATGTACCAAGGAATTATCAATTATAAGCAAATTCCTGGATCTGGTGGATTTAGTGAGAAAATTATTAAAGATGCAGAGATAAAGCTTCGCACTGGCGGCACATATAGTGTTCATAATTCTGAGTTCCTAACAGGAGCAAATATTTCAGTTACATTAACAAAAGACTTTATGGATGCGGTTGAAAATGATGCTGACTATGAATTACGTTTTCCAGATGTTGAAGGCTATAACGAAGAAAACATGAAAGCTTACAACGAAAACTGGTATAAAGTTGGCGATGTACGTGAGTGGGAGAGACAAGGCTACAAGGTTCGCACGTACCGTAAGATCAAAGCTAAGGAGCTTTGGAACTTAGTTAATATTTGTGCTACGTATTCTGCAGAGCCAGGTATTTTCTTCATTGATAACGCAAACGACATGACAAATGCAAAAGCATACGGTCAACAGGTTGTTGCAACAAACCCGTGTGGTAGAGTAGCTTAGTTTGCCTCACGTTAAAAATTGCGGAATAAAGCGGGAACCCTGAGATGGGAATCCGAACCGAAGGCTGAATGTAAAAGTTTAGTCAGGGGCAACGCATAGACGGTGAACCTGCATAGCAGAATATAATCCGTCCACGAGGCCGCAACATCATACGCTTAATGAACTTATAAGAACTGATTAAGTTTATGAAAGATGTGTGTGATGAAAAGATATGCTGAACTTACAGGAATTCAACTGTAAGAAGTAGAGGATAAAAAGCCTTTACGATAACAAAACTGGAACAGCCACTCGCGCCATACTCTGTTTGTAACTTAGCAGCAGTTAACCTAGCAGAAATGGCAAACAAAGAAACAAAAACGGTTGACTTCGAAAAACTAATAAAAACAGTTGAAGTCGGTGTAAGAATGCAGGATAACGTAATTGATGCAACACCTTACTTCTTACCAGAAAATAAACACCAAGCACTTGGTGAACGTCGTGTTGGACTTGGTGTAATGGGCTTACATGATCTTCTTATTTACTGTGAAACTGAATATGGTTCTGAAGAAGGTAATGTACTAGTTGACAAAGTATTTGAAACAATTGCGACAACTGCTTACCGTGCTTCAATTGAATTAGCCAAAGAAAAGGGTAGTTTTCCTTTCTTGGAAGGTGAAGAAACAGCAGAAACAACTCGCCTTCGTGAAGCATTTACACAAACAGGCTTTATGAGTAAGATGCCTGCTGATATTTTAGATGGTGTTAAGGAATACGGTATTCGTAACTCACATCTCTTAACGGTTGCTCCTACTGGATCCACAGGGACAATGGTTGGCGTATCAACAGGGCTCGAGCCATACTTCTCATTCTCATACTTCCGTAGTGGACGTCTTGGGAAATTTATTGAAGTTAAAGCTGATATCGTTCAAGAATATTTAGATAATCATCCAGAAGCCGATCCTAACAACCTGCCAGCATGGTTTGTATCTGCGATGGAATTAGCACCAGAGGCACATGCTGATGTACAATGTGTTATCCAACGCTGGATTGATAGTTCAATTAGTAAAACTGTTAATGCACCAAAAGGTTATTCAGTAGACCAAGTTGAAAAAGTTTACGAGCGTTTATATAAAGGCGGTGCCAAAGGTGGTACTGTATATGTCGATGGAAGTCGTGACACCCAAGTATTAACGTTGAAAGCTGAAGATAACACATTTGATGAAACTGAAGAAGTCGAAACGAAAGAAAAGAGCAAAGTCGTTCTAGTTGATACAATTAACGACCTACGTTCTACAAATGTAACAATCGGAAATGAAGTAGGTAATACATGTCCGGTTTGTCGTGAAGGTACGGTAGAAGACCTTGGGGGCTGTAACACATGCACTAGCTGTGGCGCACAGCTGAAATGCGGACTATAAAAATTACTTTTTAGAAATGGGGTCTGGTTTATGCCAGATCCTTTTTCATGTCACGAGATTCTATTGCAGTAAGCTTGCCTTTCATATCCCTTGTAAAGCACGAAATTCTCATGTAAAATTGAAATGATTTCGTTTTAAAAGGTACGCAAAAAAACAATAACAGTAACAGTGAAAAAATAGCCTTTGAAAAGATCGGCAATTTTGGAGGGGACCGCATGCCAACACCAAGCATGGAAGATTATATAGAACAAATATATTTACTTATAGAAGACAAAGGATATGCGCGTGTTTCAGACATTGCTGAAGCTTTGGCTGTTCATCCCTCCTCAGTCACAAAGATGGTTCAAAAATTAGATAAAGATGAATATTTAATTTACGAAAAATATCGTGGACTTGTTTTAACGAATAAAGGGAAAAAGACCGGGAAAAGACTTGTCTATCGTCATGACCTACTTGAGCAATTTTTAAAAATTATCGGAGTAGACGAAGATAAAATATACAATGATGTTGAAGGAATTGAGCATCATTTAAGCTGGAATGCCATCGATCGTATTGGTGATCTTGTTCAATACTTTGAAGAAAATGAGCAAAGAGTGGACACATTGCGTAGCATCCAAAAAAATAATGAAGAGCAATAACATACGAACAATTAAAAATACCCCATTAAGTAGGTAGATCTACTTAATGGGGTATTTTTATTAGGAAATCAAAGAGCATTTCCTCTAGCCTTTTATTATATTGATGAAAATAATCCCAATAATTACCTATAGTAGATTAAATTGTAGGTAAATAATACCAACCTGAAATATATCGTTTTTACTATCCTGTATATTATTTTGAAAAAATTTTAAGGAGTGAATCACCATAAGGTCTTTTTTTGTGCTTATTGAAATGTAATTTACTCGCTCCACTGATACGACGCTTTAAAGTTAGCTTACTTTAAAGTAATAAAAGGATTTATAAAGTTGTCGAAAAGTTATTTTGCTCCTCCGACAAATTTTAGCAATGAGGAAATAAGTTGTATGTCATAATTGTCCATACTTGCATTCATTATACTTTGATAGTTTTAAATTTTTCAAAAAAACTAAAATAGGCAGGTGAAAAGATGAAGGAGAAACCGATTCTTCAAGTAAAAGATTTAAAAGTTTCCTTTCTTTCTGATAAAAGATTAATACCTGCAGTAGATGGGGTTAGCTTCGAATTAATGGAAGGAGAGATATTGGGGATTGTCGGAGAATCTGGAAGTGGTAAAAGTGTTACCTCATTATCGACAATGGGATTAATCCCATGTCCCCCAGGAAAAATTGTAAATGGTGTGATTGAATTTGATGGGAAGGACTTGACGAAGTTAAAGGAAAGAGAAATGAGGAAGATACGGGGCAATCAAATCTCGATGATCTTTCAAGAACCTATGACTTCACTAAATCCTCTATTTTCAATCGGTAATCAATTAATTGAAGCGCTCCGATTACATACCACTCTTACAAAGAAAGAACTGAAAGCAAGGACAGTTGAATTGCTTACATTAGTTGGAATACCCAGGGCTAGCGAAATAATTAACGAGCATCCTCATCAACTTTCTGGCGGTATGAGACAGAGGGTTATGATCGCGATGGCAATGGCGTGTAATCCTCAAGTTTTAATTGCGGACGAGCCGACAACAGCGCTTGATGTAACAATTCAAGCACAAATATTGTCGCTAATGAAAGAGTTAAATAAGAAAATGAACACCTCGATTATTCTTATTACACATGATTTGGGAGTTGTAGCGGATATTTGTGAACGGGTGCTAGTTATGTATTCGGGGCAAATCGTTGAACAAGGTGATGTGCGCACAATTTTAAAAGAACCTAAGCATCCCTACACAATAGGCCTCTTAAAGTCAGTACCCGATTTACGAGCGAAGAAAGATCGCTTATATAGTATTCCTGGAAATATACCAAGACCTGGAAGTGTAATGAAAGGTTGTAGGTTTGCTGAAAGATGTGATGTAGCAGAAAGTCAATGCTATGAAGCATCTCCGCAATTATACAAAATGGATGATCCTAACCATGTAGTTCGATGCTTCTTGCATAGAGATGAAGAGGAGGCTAATCATCATGTCAGAGTTACTTCTGGAGGTTAATGGATTGAAGAAATACTTTCCAATTACAGGAGGTATTTTTGGAGGAAAAAAAGGTGAAGTAAAAGCAGTGGATGATGTGTCATTCTTCGTAAACAAGGGTGAGACGTTAGGAATTGTTGGTGAAAGTGGATGTGGTAAGTCAACAACTGGCCGTCTACTTATGCGCTTACTTGAAGCAAGTGATGGCAAGATTCGTTTCGAAGATAAAGAGATTACAAGGATGTCTAAAACAGAATTAAGGAAGACGCGGCGAGATATTCAAATGGTTTTTCAGGATCCATATGCTTCGTTAAACCCTCGACATTCCATTGAAAAAATACTTGAGGAACCTCTCATCGTGCATCGAATTGGCTCAAAGGATGATCGGAAAAAAAGAGTACAAGAAATGTTAGAAATCGTAGGGTTAAGTAGTGATCATGCAAGACGATATCCACACCAATTCAGTGGAGGTCAGCGTCAACGAATAGGGATTGCAAAAGCATTGATGACAAAGCCGAAATTGATTATTGCAGATGAGCCTGTGTCTGCACTTGATGTATCTATTCAAGCACAAGTTCTTAATTTAATGAAGGATATTCAAAAAGAATTCCGACTTACCTACATCTTTATTGCACACGATCTTGGTGTTGTAAGACATATTAGTGATCGTGTCGGTGTGATGTATTTAGGGAGATTAATAGAGTTAGCAAATAGTGAAGTTCTTTATGATGATCCAAAGCATCCATACACGAAAGCTCTCCTCTCTGCAGTGCAGATACCTGATCCTGATTATAAAAGTGAAGCTATTCAAATCTCTGGTGAACTTCCAAGTCCTTCAAACCCACCTTCTGGATGTGCATTTCATACTAGATGTTCAGTATGTATGGATATCTGTAAAACGACTAAACCAGAATATCGCAGTTTAGATGGTCATTATGTTGCATGTCATTTATACAATAGGTGACCTGCAGCAATTATGATAAAAAATAACAAACGGGGGTACATATGCTAATGACGAAGAAGACATTAAAGCTGTTACTCGTTTCATTTTTGGCGTTTAGTTTACTACTAGTAGGTTGCAGTAACTCGAATCAAGAAGCTAATACTGAAGAAAAACCATCAGAAAGCGGAACAAAGAAAGACACACTTGTATTTGGACGTGGTGGGGATTCAACATCCCTAGATCCAATAACGACGACTGAAGGTGAAACATTCAAGGTGACTGAAAATATTTTTGAAACCCTGCTTGAGTATGGGGAGCAAGATACGACGTTACATCCAGGTCTTGCTGAAGAATGGGAAGTTTCTAAGGATGCTCTTACTTACACACTTAAGCTGCGCCAAGATGTGGAATTTCATGATGGGACTGTCTTTAATGCTGAAGCAGTTGTCTTTAACTTTAACCGTTGGATGAATAGTAATGCTGACGATTTTCCTTATTACACCATGTTTGGTGGTTTTAAAGGTGAAGAAGGCCATGTCATTGATGAAGTAAAGGCAGTGGATGAATATACTGTGCAGTTTGTGCTTAACAGACCGCAAGCTCCGTTTTTGAAAAATTTAGCAATGTCCCCATTTGGAATCGCAAGTCCTGCTGCTGTTGAAAAGCATGGGGATAAGTTTAGAGAAAATCCAGTTGGTACAGGTCCATTTAAATTTGTTGAATGGAAACAAAATGATCGTATTGTCCTTGAAAAGAATGAAAATTATTGGTTGAAAGATTATCCAAAATTAAATCAAGTTATTTTCCGCGTTATTCCAGAGAATACTGCACGTCTTAACGCTTTAGTGAATGGTGAAATTGACTTAATGGATGGTGTTAATAACTCTGATGAAGAAATGGTAACAGGGAATGATAAACTGCAATTAATCGAGCGTCCGTCAATGAATGTTGGTTATTTAGGATTTACAACTAATCGTCCACCATTTGATAATAAACTTGTTCGTCAAGCATTGAATCATGCCGTTGATAAACAAGCAATCATTGACGCTTTTTATGGTGGTAAAGCAGAAGTTGCCAAAAATCCGCTGCCTCCATCTATTGAAGGCTATAACGATGGTATTGAGGATTATCCATTTGATCTAGAGAAAGCGAAACAATTGTTAACTGAAGCAGGATATCCGGATGGCTTTGAAATGGATTTATGGGCAATGCCTGTTGCTCGTCCTTATATGCCTGAAGGAATGAAGGTAGCTGAAGTAATTCAAGCTTCATTTGCTGAAATTGGTGTTAAAGCCGAAATTCAATCTGTCGATTGGGCGACATATTTAGATAAGGCAGCAAAAGGTGAATTTGATGCATACATGTTAGGGTGGACTGGTGATAATGGTGACCCCGATAACTTCCTATATACGTTGCTAGATAAAGATAGCATTGGAAGTAATAACTATTCTCATTATAGCAATGACGAGCTACACGAAGTGCTCATCAAGGCTCAAACAGAAACAGATCAAGAAACTCGAAATGAATTGTACAAGAAATCTCAAGAAATTATTCATGAAGATGCACCATGGGTTCCTTTGGTCCACTCAACACCGCTATTAGCAGGAGCTAGTGACATAATAAACTATTTCCCACATCCAACTGGCTCTGAAGCTTTAACAAAGGTTGAATTTAAGTAGTTTTGTAGATAGGGGGCAAAAGCCTCCTCTTTTGTTAACTAATAAGGAAAAGTGAAGTTTCTGATAAAGAGGTGAGTCGATGTTCTCATATTCTGTTCGACGCGTTTTTTCGTTAATACCCGTTTTGTTTGGAATGACACTCGTTGTTTTTGCAATCATTCATGCAATTCCTGGTGATCCGGCACAAGTGATTCTAGGACAAAAGGCGACAAAGGAGGCCATTGCTACATTAACAAGTGAATTAGGATTAGATCGACCATGGCATATGCAATACGTTGATTATATGAAAGGCCTCTTTTCAGGAGATTTAGGAACATCATTAAGAACGAGAGGACCAATTAATGAAGAAATCTGGCCATATTTAGCAGCAACCATTGAATTAACATTAGTAGCGATGATAATTGCGATTTTTATTGGAGTAAATGCTGGAATTATTAGTGCCTGGTTTTCAAATTCATGGTTTGATTACCTTGCTATGATCCTAGCGTTAGTTGGTGTCTCAATGCCAATTTTTTGGCTTGGGTTAATGGAGCAATGGGCGTTTTCGATCGAATTAGGCTGGTTACCTACTACAGGGAGAGAGGATGTCAGGGACCCAATAACGGCGATAACCAATATATATTTAATCGATACCTTGCTGCAAGGTAGAATAGATCAATTTGGACAAGTGGTCCAACATCTCATCCTACCTAGCTTTGCCTTAGCAACTATACCGATGGCCATTATCGCGAGAATGACACGCTCTACAATGTTGGAGGTTATGAAATCAGACTATATTCGTACAGCTAGAGCAAAAGGCGTAAGGATGTTTTGGGTTGTATACAAGCATTCCTTGAAAAATGCTATTATCCCGGTCTTAACAGTTATTGGTCTACAAACAGGTCTTTTATTAGGGGGAGCCATTTTAACTGAAACGATTTTTGGATGGCCAGGTATTGGCCGATATCTTTATGATGCTATTGGGTATCGGGATTATCCTGTTATTCAATCAGGGATATTAGTCATTGCTACTATATTTGTCGTTATTAACTTAATAATAGATTTGTTATATGCAGTTGTCGATCCGCGAATAAAATATCATCAATAGTAAATAGCAAGGGGGGATAAAACGTGGCTGAACTTGCAAGAAATACATCTAAAATAGCATCACAAAATGGAAATGAGGAGCTACCAGCACCATGGAAAGAGGCATGGCGATCTTTTTGTAAAAATAAATTAGCGGTTGTTGGACTAGGGATTGTGATCTTTTTTATTATTCTCGCCGCAATCGCACCTCTCATTGCTCCATATGGCTTCAAAGAACAAGAGCTATCCAATCGATTACTTGCGCCATCAGGTGAGCATTGGTTTGGAACAGATGACTTCGGGAGAGATATCTTTTCACGGATTGTATACGGTGCGAGAATTTCTATATGGGTCGGCTTTTTTTCAGTGTTAGCCTCAGCAGTTATTGGGACAATTTTGGGGATTGTTGCTGGCTACTATGGGAAATGGGTAGACACATTAATTTCACGAATCTTTGATATTATGCTAGCATTCCCAAGTATACTACTAGCAATTGCGGTAGTAGCGATTTTAGGCCCATCCTTACAAAATGCACTAATTGCGATTGCGATAATAAATATTCCAAACTTTGGACGTCTTGTCAGGTCAAAAGTTCTTAGTGTCAAACAGGAGGAATATATCATGGCGGCAAAAGCAGTTGGCATGAAGGACACTAGAATATTATTTCGACATATCCTTCCTAATAGTATGACACCAATCATTGTTCAAGGTACACTTGCTATTGCAACAGCAATAATTGAAGCAGCTGCACTTGGCTTCCTTGGTTTAGGAGCTCAAGCACCAACTCCTGAATGGGGAAAAATGTTAGCTGACTCAAAGCAATATTTGGTTCAAGCACCATGGACTCTTTTCTTTCCCGGTCTTGCCATCATGTTAACCGTTTTAGGGTTTAATCTAATGGGCGATGGACTACGTGATGTATTAGATCCAAAAATGAAACAATAAAAATGATAGGATGAAAAAATATGGATTGTCCCCTGAATCAAGCACTCACTATTCAGGGGTTTTTGTTCATTCTCACAATTCTCAGCTTATCACTTGAATGGTCTATTTTCCCTTTTTTGATCTTACACTATAAAGTAAGTGAGACTATTCAGTGGGGCGGTTCATCCGACTGAATGGTAGCGAAACTTATCGGATCTTTACGGGCAGTTAGTTACGTACACTTTACAATGATTTCTTCTTTATAGTAGGAGGTTAAGGAGGGGAGACAATGTTGATTGATGGTGTATTATCAGGTGGTGGGATTAAAGGTTTTGCTCTTATCGGGGCCTATCAAGCGATCGAACAAAACGGTTTTAAATTTAAGCGCTTAGCAGGAACGAGTGCTGGTTCTATTATCTCTGCGTTTATTATAGCCGGGTATACAGCTGACGAAATCTTAGAGATGATGGATGAAGTTGACTTGAAAATGTTTTTAGATGAACGAAGAAGCTTTTTTCCGTTTTCTCTTACAAAATGGATTTCATTATATTGGAATCTTGGATTATATAAAGGGGCTAAGCTAGAAGAATGGCTTTTAGCGAAGTTGAAAAATAAGGGGATTTCCACGTTTGCAGATATTCCAGCAGGTTCATTACGGATTATTGCTTCTGATTTAACAAATGGAAGGCTGATCGTATTACCTGATGATCTTCATCAATACGGAATAAATCCAGAATCGTTTTCTGTTGCAAGAGCAGTACGGATGAGTTGTAGCTTACCTTATTTTTTCGAACCAGTACGATTAGCAACATTAACAGGTAGTAATATTGTTGTAGATGGGGGTGTGCTAAGTAATTTTCCGATTTGGTTATTTTATCAAAGTAAGAAACCGTATAAGAAAAGGCCGGTCCTTGGTATTAAGCTAAGCTCAAATGATAAAGAACGGCCTAAAAGAAAGATTCAAAATGCGATTGACATGTATGGTGCTTTATTTGAAACAATGAAGGATGCTCATGATAGTAGACATATCTCCAGTAGGCATGAAAAGGATATTGTTTTTCTGCCTGTAGATCAAATTGTTTCAACTGAGTTGGATTTAAATGAAGAAAAAAAACTAGCTCTAATTGAGCTAGGACGAAGTCGAACGAACGAGTTTCTTAAGAGCTGGACGTTTTAGAAAAACGCTCGGTTTTTCTTTTTGCCTTTTTTTCCTTCAATCACTGTTAAATGTGATGGTTGTTTTTTCTTTTTAATTGCAGAGGTTTTTGTTGACTTTTTAGCATGTGTTATGTTTCTGACATTTGAACCACGAGTACTTCGATCATCGAAACGTCTTTTTGATTGCTTTGCCGCTTTGGCATAGGAAGTATTTTCCTTGCCCATTCTCTTTCTCATAAAAAGACGATAGATCAGATATATTCCAAAACCTATAGCAGCATAAATCGCGATTTGTTTTAAAAGCCACAACGGATTAGAAACTAAAGTTGTTATTAGTCCAACTGCACCTAATAAAATAATTGCAAAGACGAATCCATTCACCCCACGACGATTCATAAAACCACCTCCGAGAAAAGATACCAATCAAGATACAAAAATAATATGAAGTTTTTAAGTCTCCGTTTCCTTCATAAGACTAAATTAAACAATTTGTTCAGCTAATGCTGTCTCTGTTTCTTTTCGCATTAGCTCATTAAAGCTTGCGATGGCTACTTCAACTTGATCATCTGTTGGTTCTTTTGTTGTTAATAGCTGTAGCCAAAGTCCTGGGTAACCTAAAAACCGTAATACTGGAACATCACGAAGTTTATTTGTTATTTGAATACCTCAAATGATCACGGACCACTGGTATGAGTGCTAAGCGATTTACAACTCGTAACCATAAAGGATCTTATGGTACAAGTGTGTACACGAAAACACCTACAATAACGGTAAATAGGATGAAACTGCTTCCACATCTGTAATGTAAACGAGAGCTGCTTTGTACGTTTTCAACAGTTAGTGGTAAGTTGTTTTCATAGGCATTGATAACTTTATGTTCAGCTCCGTGATATTGGAACACACGTTTAATCAATGGTGTAAAGGCTATAGCATATATATATGCTAGTAATAACAATAGTTTGAAAGCGCCTTCTATAAGAATTTGCCCAAAATCAGATGGAACAAGTGGTTTCATAAACGCTGCTAAGAACACGGGAAGAAGTGTAAAGATTACTTTTCCGAAGAAAAAGGAAATAACACCAACTGCTGCGATACCGAGCCACATCGCTAGTTTGGAATCGGACTTCTTTTTTTCTTCTAACACCTTTTCGTCATCCTCAGGATCAACTTCAAAGCGTTCAGTTGCAAAATTTAAATGTTTAGAGCCATTAGCACTAGCCTCAATAATGGCGATTATCCCTCGTAAAAATGGGATCTTTTTTAATTTTGATAAAACGGGTTGACTTTTTCTTGGTAAATGAAAATAATCAATCGATTGATCATTTCTTCGAATTGCAGTTACATAATGGTGCTTGCCACCGAACATTACACCCTCAATAACAGCTTGCCCACCATATGCAGGCTTTTTTTGAATTGACATGAGACACCAACCTATCTATTCTGTTTATCACTTAAGTAAACAACAATCACTACTGTGTTTAGCTATTACTTCTATAATACAGAATTTATTAGGAAACCTCTAGAGTGATATTTTAGAATAGCGCATATAAATAAGACATTTATTCACAATTTTTTATAATATCGTGTTTTCTAAAGAAAATCCGGCTGGAAATCATACCCTTATTTACATTATACCCATGCTTTCACTTACTAGACATGTAATTTTCATTCTCATAAAAAACTTGGTAAAAAACATGTCTTTTAAAAAAATGGACATAGTAATAATGGAGGTGTAGATAGATGGCAGATAAAAAAAATCAAAATGATGAACAAAAACAGGATAAAGATAATCCGAATTTAGAGCAGAACAAAAGAGAAAAACCAGTTTCGCAACTTGGCAAAGTTATCTCAACAGGTTTTATCGGTGGTGTATTTTGGAGTTTTTTAGCATACTTATCTTCACTATTGAATTTTACAGAAGTTAGTCCCAATCTTATCCTCCAACCGATTGCGTTAGGAGATTGGAAAAATGGTACGCTTGGAGAATTTATTAGTATTGTTTTAATAGGGTTACTATCGATTGGTGTTGCTTTGGCTTATTATGCTATTTTAAAACGATTCAAGTCAATGTGGATTGGAATTTTATATGGAGTTGCATTATGGGGTCTTGTTTTTTTTATATTAAACCCTATATTTCCAAATCTTAAAACTGTTTTTGAGTTATCGCGCGCCACGATTGTGACAACAGCATGCCTTTATATTTTGTACGGAGTTTTTGTTGGCTACTCGATTTCCTTTGATCACAATGAATTAAATACGAACAATGAGAATTAGATGAAAAACGTGAGTTACCGTCTAATGGATAAAGGTTAATCTAAGCTATTATTACGCGATCATTATTATATAGCGGTATTATCATGAAACCTATATAAATAGTTATTGCTGAGAAACTAGTCTTAGAATGTTTATAAGCATGAATTAGTGAGATTCCGCCCTCATTTGCTTAAGGAAAACATAGTATGAAAGCGATTAGTTATGATAGAATGTTCATTAGCTGAACATTCTTTTTTTATAGGCTCTTTTAAAGCTCACTGTTGGTTGGCACTTTGTTGATTGGGACGAACGCCCTCAGCGGAAATCAACAACCAAGTTTAACAGGGCAATTAAATAGTAAGATGATGATGGTTTCGCTTTTTTACTATGAAATGAGGTGCAAGAATTCATGAAGTTTTTAGTGATAAATGGACCAAACCTGAATAGACTTGGCTTACGCGAGCCTGCTATTTATGGGTCCAAAACATTAACTGATTTAGAAATGGATTTGTTAGCGTTTGGAGAAGTTGAACAAATTGAAGTCACTTGTTTTCAATCAAATCATGAAGGTGATATCATTGATGCCATCCATGAAGCCGCGGATCAATTTGATGGGATTGTATTGAACCCTGGAGCTTTTACACATTATAGCTACGCGATCCGTGATGCTATTGCAAGTGTATCATTCCCGGTTATTGAAGTTCATATTTCAAATGTTCATGCAAGAGAAGAATTTCGCCACACATCTGTAACTGCTCCAGTCACAATCGGTCAAATCATCGGACTTGGTTTTAAAGGTTATGAGCTAGCAATGCTCGCATTAAAGGAGAGAGTAGGGGGAATCCAACGATGAAATTAGAAAAAATCCGCAACCGATTTCAGGAATTATCTATTGATGGACTTTTAATTACGAGTGAATTCAATCGCAGATACATGACTGGATTTACTGGCACTGCTGGTGTTGCCGTTATTTCTGAGAATAAGGCTGTTTTCATTACAGATTTCCGTTATACTGAGCAAGCAGCAAAAGAAGTCGAAGGCTATGAGATTGTCCAGCATAAAGGACCTATACATGAGGAAGTTGCATCAATCGTTTCCAAATTAGGGATTAAAAAGCTAGGCTTTGAACAAGACCACCTTACATATCAAGCTTATTCTTTCTATAATAAGTCTTTAACAGGAGCCGAATTTGTACCAGTATCAGGTGCAGTAGAAAAGTTACGCTTGATTAAGTCTCCTGCAGAGATTAAGATATTAAAGGAAGCTACAGATATTGCTGACGCAGCCTATAAGCATATTTTAACGTATGTGAAACCAGGCTTAAAAGAAATTGAAGTTGCGAATGAACTTGAATTTTTTATGAGAAAAAATGGTGCTGTATCTTCATCTTTTGATATTATTGTTGCTTCAGGTTATCGTTCTGCATTACCGCATGGGGTAGCTAGTGACAAAGAAATTGAAAAAGGTGATTTTGTTACGCTTGATTTTGGTGCATACTACAAAGGATATTGTTCAGACATCACAAGAACATTTGCTGTTGGGGAACCGAGTGAAGAGTTGAAGAAAATTTATTCGACTGTTCTTGAAGCTCAGTTACGTGGCATGAATGGAATAAAACCAGGCATGACAGGTAAAGAGGCTGATGCTCTTACACGTGATTATATTAGTGAGCAAGGGTATGGTGAGTATTTCGGACATTCTACAGGTCATGGATTGGGAATGGAAGTACACGAAGGACCTGCCTTATCACTTAGATCTGACACAGTTCTTGAACCAGGTATGGTTGTTACAGTCGAACCCGGTATTTATGTAGCAGGTCTTGGTGGAGTAAGAATTGAAGATGATACAGTTGTCACCAAATCCGGAAATGAGTCACTGTCTCATTCACCAAAAGATCTTATTATTTTGTAATAGGGAATACATGTTCTTTACATATAAGAATAGACACTATTTTTTAGAACCAATGAGGCCAAAAGAGGTCCCACGTTCTAAAATCCCTTATTTAAGTTATTTAGGAGGACTTTTTTCATGATTTCAGTTAACGATTTTCGTACAGGACTAACAATTGAGGTTGATAACGGCATTTGGCGTGTAATGGATTTCCAACACGTAAAACCTGGTAAAGGTGCAGCATTTGTCCGTTCTAAATTACGTAATCTTCGCACAGGAGCTGTTCAAGAGAAAACGTTCCGAGCTGGCGAAAAAGTTGCGAAGGCTCAAATTGAAACACGTAGAATGCAATATCTTTATGCAAATGGAGATCAGCACGCATTCATGGATACAGAAACATATGATCAAATCGAATTACCATCAACTCAAATAGAATATGAATTAAAATTCTTAAAAGAAAATATGGAAATTCAAATTATGATGTTTGGTACAGAAACTTTAGGTGTGGAATTACCAAATACAGTTGAGTTAGAGGTTACTGAAACAGAACCAGGTATCAAAGGTGATACTGCTTCAGGTGGTACGAAGCCAGCGATCTTAGAAACTGGTTTATCCGTTCAAGTTCCATTCTTCATTAACGAAGGCGATCGTCTAATCATTAATACGACTGAAGCTTCTTACGTTTCACGTGCGTAATATATAATGTCCTGTAAAAGAGGTGCTCTAATGCACCTCTTTTTTGCATGCATTAAGAAAAATCTACACGATTCCTTAATAATCGCCTTCATTAAAACTTTAGCTGCTTTTTTAACACCACTTCTATTATCCTCAACGTATTCCTCAGCAATTCCTCTAATTTCAAGAATACATGTCGGAGCATGCTTGCAAACATTTAATAATCCAGTTAAAATTCGCCCACGATGTTTCCCTTCCCATAAGGAAAGTGCTTCTTTTAATATTGGAAATGCAGCAAGTGCTTCAGGTTCACCAATCTCTGCAAAGTTACAAATTGTTTGGACAGAGTAATCTCTTACAATCGTACTTTTATCTGTACGAATCTGTTCGCTTATTGCTGGTAAAAGAGATGATAGTTTAGAAAAAATTAACAGCGTTTACACCCCTTAACCAATAAGCATTTTTTCTTTTTATTATAAACCTTCCTTGTCTAAAATACCTACCTTTAGCATATGGTGTACAAACTGTACTTTAGGAGGACAACATGAAACGATTTTTTTCTCATATTGATTCAACTGTTTTAACAATGGCAGGCTTACGCTTTTTGTCTGCCTCAATCGAATTAACAGCAGCTATTTTAATGTTGGTTTTCAATGATGTAAAAAAGGCCGTCACAATCAATTCACTCTTAGCAATCGTGGGTCCAGTAATTTTTATAGTTACGATGACGATTGGTATCTTCCATATTGCTGATCAATTATCCTATGCGAAATTGCTGTTTATTGGTCTTGGTGTGTTTTTTATTTTATTTGGAATTTATAAGTAGAAAGAAGAAGTTTAGAAAGGCAAAAATCATCAGGACAATTAAGTCATGAATGTGGTCAAGCATGCATACATTGAAAGTAACAATTGGCTAATAGGAGGAAGCGGTGTGAAGGAAATAATTGAGATGCTTCCGGAATCGATCAGTAACCAGATAGGGAAACTACATCCTGCAAGTTTGGGGCGAATTGAGGAAATCCGCATTCGTGTGATGAAACGGGTCGAAGTCATCATAATGGGGAAACCTGTTTTTCTATCATATGTAACGACATATGAAGACTCAATTAATCTACTAAATGAGCTAAGTCACTATTCGATTTATACATTAGAAGAAGAATTAAAGAAGGGCTATATAACAGTTCGTGGAGGGCATCGCGTTGGTCTTTCTGGAAGAGTTATTACGGAAAATGGACGAGTTAAGGCGATTCGTGATGTTACTTCATTTAATATCAGGATAGCTAGAGAAAAGATAGGTATTGCAGAGAATTATATTCCATATTTATATGCTGGAAAGTGGTTGAATACGTTAATTATTGGTCCGCCACAAACAGGTAAAACAACATTACTTAGAGATTTTGCGAGAGTAATAAGCAGTGGCTTTAAGCAGATCGAATCAAAAAAGGTAGGAATTGTTGATGAGCGATCAGAAATTGCAGGTTGTGTGAAGGGGGTTCCACAGCATCAGCTTGGTGAACGAATTGATGTTCTCGATGCTTGTCCTAAAGCGGAAGGCATGATGATGATGATTCGTTCAATGAGTCCTGATGTATTAATTGTGGATGAAATTGGTACGAAGGAAGATGCAGAAGCAGTGATGGAAGCCGTTCATGCAGGTGTACAGTTATTTGTTACTGTTCATGGGTATCGAGCTAGTGAGCTAACCAATCGCCCTACATTAAAGATGTTATTGCAAGCAAATGTATTTGATCGATATATGGAATTATCTAGAAAAGATGGACCTGGAACTGTTCAACAAATCCTTAATCAACATGGTGAGTATTTACAAATGGAAAGAAGTGGGATCAAATGATCAAGTGGATGGGTGCGTTACTCATAATTCTTGCAACAACCTGGGCTGGCTTCGAAGCTGCAAAACATTTAAGTGAAAGAACAAGGCAGCTTAGACAGCTTAAGGTAGCACTGCAATCATTAGAAGCTGAGATTATGTATGGACATACATCGTTAATTGTTGCAGCTCAACATATTTCAAAGCAATTACCGAAACCCTTATCAATCTTTTTCGAGCAATTTGCAAAAAAGCTAGAAAAAGGTCATACGAGTGTTAAGGGTGCTTGGGAGGAAAGTCTTCAAGATGTTTGGAGTCTCACAGCCTTTAAACAAGGTGAATATGAAGTGTTAAAACAGTTTGGTGAAACACTTGGTCAACATGATAGAATCTCACAGCAAAAACATATAAAGTTAACGCTTTCGCACTTAGAGAGAGAAGAACTAGATGCAATTGATCGGCAAAATCGTTATGAACGTATGATGAAAAGTCTAGGGGTACTAGCTGGTTTACTTTTAGTCATTTTATTGATGTAGAAGTGGAAGGGAGTCGTCGCAGGTGGGCGTAGATATTAACACAATCTTTCAAATTGCCGGGATAGGAATCGTCGTTGCATTCCTTCACACAATTTTAGATCAAATGGGAAAAAAAGAATATGCACAATGGGTAACACTCATTGGCTTTATTTATATTTTATTTATGGTTGCATCAATTGTAGATGATCTATTTAAAAAGATAAAATCGGTCTTTCTTTTCCAAGGGTAAGGGGGGCTTCTCATCGAAATTATTCAAATTGTAGGTCTAGGGCTGATCGCAACCTTTCTTGCCCTAATCGTAAAAGAGCAAAAGCCCACCTTCGCCTTTATGCTTGTCGTATTTGTTGGTTGTGTTATTTTTTTATTTTTAATCGATCAGGTATATGAAATTATTCGAATGGTTGAACGAATTGCGATACATGCGAACGTTAATCTCATATATGTTGAAACGATTTTAAAAATAATTGGAATTGCTTATATAGCAGAGTTTGGTGCGCAAATAACAAAGGATGCTGGACAAGGTGCAATCGCATCTAAGATTGAACTAGGCGGGAAGATTCTTATCCTAACGATGGCAATCCCGATTTTAACGGTCATTATTGAAACAGTTCTTGGAATGATTCCAGGTACGTAATAGTGTGATAGGAAATTTGTATAAAGTTTGGGGGTGTGTAAATGCGAACGTTTCTAGCTCTTATTCTTATTTCACTCTTTCTAGCAATCCCAATAAATGTACAAGCCTCTGAGACACCTCAGCAGACTGAAGAACCTGATACTCCTAATGCAAATATGATTGTCGATGAGCAGGTAGAAAAGCTCGAAATTAATGATATTAAAAACTATTGGGATGAAGTGATGACAGAATATGGTGGTTTTTTACCGGAAAGTCAGAAAGGTAGTTTGCTGCAATTTTTAAGTGGGGAAAAGGAACTTTCCTTTCAAGAATGGATGAAGGCGTTTCTGAAATTTTTATTTCATGAGCTACTAGCGAATGGGAAATTACTTGGTACATTAATCTTGTTAACTGTTTTCAGCATGTTGTTGCAGTTATTACAAAATGCATTTAATCAAAGCGCAGTAAGTAAGGTTGCCTACGCTCTCGTATATATGGTGTTGATCATAATCGCTCTAAATAGCTTTCATGTCGCTATTCAATATACAAATAATGCCATTCAATCTATGACTAATTTCATCCTTGCGTTAATTCCCCTCTTATTAGCTTTAATGGCATCTTCAGGTGGACTAGCTTCAGCAGCCTTTTTTCATCCGGTTATTATCTTTTTAATGAATACAAGTGGATTGTTGATCCAAAATATTGTATTACCGCTACTGTTTCTCTCGGCCTTATTGAATATCGTGAGTACATTGACAGATCAATACAAAGTGACACAGCTTGCAGGATTACTTAGAAATATAAGCATTGGCCTGCTTGCATCGTTTTTAACTATATTCCTTGGTGTTATATCTGTTCAAGGTGCTTCTGCAGCTGTTACAGATGGGATCACAATTCGAACGGCAAAGTTTATTACCGGAAATTTCATCCCTGTTTTAGGAAGAATGTTTACGGATGCGACAGATACGGTCATTAGTGCATCGATTTTATTGAAGAATACAGTTGGAGTGATCGGTGTAGCGATCTTGTTGTTAATTGCTGCATTTCCCGCAATTAAAGTGTTATCGCTAGCGTTTATTTATAAATTCGCCGCGTCGATCCTACAGCCTCTAGGTGGAGGTCCGGTTATCGCGTGTTTAGATATTATTAGTAAAAGTGTTATCTATATATTTGCAGCATTGGCAATTGTCTCTCTTATGTTTTTTTTAAGCTTAACTGTGATAATTGCCGCTGGTAATCTGACAATTATGATGCGGTAAAGCAGGATTATTCGGACTTTAATGAGGAGGGGGGGAATCTACTTTGTCATTTTTAACAGAATGGATTACTAATATTATCGTATTTATTCTACTAGCTGTGGTTATTGATTTATTATTACCAAATTCATCAATGCAGAAATATGCAAAAATGGTTATTAGCCTATTATTAATAATTGTCATAATCAATCCAATCTTTAAATTATTCAACACAGATATGAATGTAATCCTCTCAGAATTCCAGTCTGTAGCACCATCAGAAGAAAATGAGGTAAAAAATTTAATAGAATTTCAGAAAAAAGAAATACAAGCTTCACAACGTGCATATATTTTAGAACAAATGGCTGTCCAAATGAAAACGATGGCAAAAGAGGAGCTGGTGCAAAACTATGACTTAACGATTGAAACAATCCTTCTTTCCGAATCTGAACAAGTAGACGACATAAACTCTCAGAATGATCTCCAGCATATCCGTGTAGTCTTACAACAAAATGAAGCTGAGGAAGTAGCAGGTCAAGAAGCAGTTGAAGCTGTCCAATCAATATCGATTGACACCACAAAAGAACTTCCAAAAGACGATCCAGAAGCACAGCTAAATTCAGAAGAGATTACCGCGTATTTAGCAAAAATTTGGGAAGTAGAAGAAGAAAAAATCACACTCGAATTGGAAGGGGGGGAGGAGTCATTAGATGAGCAATAAAGAAAGCTTCATCCAAAAGCTAAAGTCCTTACTTGGCCAGTCAAATTCTAAGAAACCATCAAAATTTCAATATTTTATTCTTGTTTTCGTATTAGGGATAGCGTTCATGCTTATTAGCAATCTTTTTACTACTGATGAAAATAAGAATAACGCTTTACCAACTACTTCTACAGCTACTGATGAAAGTACTGAAGTGTTTAAGCAAACAAAGGGAGATAGTACTGGCTCCATCTCTGACTATGAAGCCGAATATGAAAACCAATTAAAAGAAGTACTAGAAACAATATCTGGTGTAGGAAATGTTTCAGTTGTAGTGAATGTTGATTCAACTTCACAAAAGATAGTTGAAAAAAACAGGGTAACTGGGAGCCAGGTTACTACAGAAACCGACCGTGAAGGCGGCAAAAGAGAAGTGGAAGACCAATCAATAGATGAACAAGTTGTCATCATTCAAGAAGGCGAAAAAGAGGTTCCGATTGTCGTGCAAGTAAAAAAACCCGAGGTTCGTGGAGTCTTAATTGTCGCTCAAGGTGCTGACAACATTCATATAAAGCAAACAATTATAGACGCGGTAACACGTGCATTAGGTGTACCTAGTCATCGTGTAGCTGTGGAGTCGAAAAAAATGAAGGAGGATGAATAGATGATGTTGAAAAAACAAACGGTTTGGTTATTAACAATGTTAAGTTTAGTGGTGGTATTATCCGTTTATTATGTAACATCTCCAGACGGTGGAACTAGCAATATAGTCATGACAGAAGAGAATCAAGAGGTAAGTGAAAATACTGCAGATGTTAATGAGCTAGCGGAGGAAAAACAGCCAGCAGCTGAAGAAGAACAGCCTGCACAAGAAGAAGAGAAACAGCCTGCACAAGAAGAAGAGAAACAGCCTGCACAAGAAGAAGAGAAACAGCCTGCAACAGAAGAAGAAAAACAGCCAGCTGAAGAAGGTAAAGACGGCAAAGACTCTGAAAAAGGAGAGTCTCAGGATGAAACTGGAGCCAACGCTGAAGAAGGAGAAGTACAAACAGAAGAGCTTGAGGATGGAACTGTAATTTCTAGTGTGACTAGCGATGAATTATTTGCAGAATTACGTATGGAATTAGAAGATCAGCGCAGCAAAAGAAAGGGTCAATTAGATACAATCGTTGCAAGTAATGATACAACTCCTGAAGAAAAGAACGAGGCGTATGACGAAATGGAAGCATTAGACGAAGCTGCACATAAGGAAACAGTTCTTGAGACGCTTATTAAATCACAAGGCTATGATGATGCACTTGTTCGTGCAGAAGGAAACAATGTAAAAATTACAGTAAAAGCATCAAAAGAGCATGACAAATCTGCTGCTAACAAGATTATGGTGCTTGTAAGAGATGAAATGGAAAATATGGAGAACGTGGTCGTTACATTTGAACAATAATTAAGCTTTAAATATATGAAGAGGTCAATCTGATTATTAATCGGATTGACTTTTTTTATTTTGGCTGTAGTTAATGCTCACTGTTGATTGTAACGGATACGTGATGCTCCCGGACAAATCGCGGAAAGCGAACGCCTAAGCGTACATCAACAACCAAGTTTAACAGGGACTTCATTTTAAAAGAAATTAAAGCTAATACTATTTTTCATATTAACTAATTAGGTACATGAATGACAAGATGGTAAACTATAAGATAGAATGTAAAATACGACTAGCAAAGCTGAATAAAAAGGAAAACAATCAAAAACACTTATGAAAATCAGTAGAAACCTGAGGAAATGGGTACAATTGTTGTTGAATTTCTTCAGTGATGTATCGTAAGATAATATTATGGGACTAAGTTTTAGTACTAGACTATAAATTAGTAGATCATGTTTTTACGTAAATGATCATATGATTAAAGGGGTGCCTAAGCATGCTAAAAATACAAGAAATCAGAGAAATTATTAAATTAATCGATCACTCATCAATTAATGAATTTTCATTTGAGCACGAAGGTTCAAAAATAAAAATGAAAAAGCAATTACCTGAAGTCGAAACAGTAGTACGTACTGTAGCCACTTCCCCTACGCTTGAGTCAGTACAAGCACAACCAGTACAAGCACAAGCACCAGTTGTTGAAGCTCCAAAACAGGATACTGTTGAAGCACCTACAGCTGATACATCTCATTTACATAAGATTACGTCTCCAATGGTAGGTACGTTTTATGCTGCTTCTTCACCTGAAGCTGGCAATTACGTAGAAGTTGGATCAAAGGTTACAAAAGAATCAGTCGTTTGTATTGTAGAAGCAATGAAACTCTTCAATGAAATTGAAGCAGAAGTGAAGGGTGAGATCGTCGAAATACTCGTTCAAAATGGACAGCTTGTCGAGTATGGTCAACCTTTATTCCTTGTTAAGCCTGAGTAAGGAGCCAAAATGATGATAAAGAAATTACTAATCGCCAATCGAGGAGAAATTGCTGTTCGAATTATCCGAGCATGTAAGGAATTAGATATCGAAACAGTTGCTGTTTTTTCTGAAGCAGATCGTGAAGCATTACATGTACAGCTTGCAGATGAAGCGTATTGTATCGGTCCAACTGCTTCAAAAGATAGCTATTTAAATTTTACAAACATAATTAGTGTCGCAAAATTAACTGGAAGCGAAGCAATTCATCCAGGCTATGGTTTCTTAGCAGAAAATGCAGATTTTGCAGAGCTTTGTAAAGAATGCAATATTATCTTTGTCGGACCAAGTGCAGAAGCCATTTCAAAAATGGGCACAAAGGATGTTGCAAGAGAAACAATGCGTAAAGCAGGTGTCCCAATAGTTCCAGGTTCTAAAGGAATTATCGAAAACATCGAAGAAGCAAAAATGCTGGCAAACGATATGGGATATCCTGTTATAATAAAAGCAACTGCTGGTGGTGGTGGAAAAGGTATCCGCGTTGCTGTAGATGAGCAAGCACTAGTAAAAGGGATTGAAATTACCCAACAAGAGGCAGCTACTGCATTTGGTAACCCAGGCGTTTATATTGAGAAATACATTGAGGATTTCCGCCATGTTGAAATTCAAGTGTTAGCTGATTCACATGGAAATGTTATTCATCTAGGTGAACGTGACTGTTCCATTCAACGTAGACTGCAAAAACTCATCGAAGAAACGCCATCACCTGCGCTCGATGAAACAATTCGTGCACAAATGGGTGATGCCGCAGTTAAAGCAGCAGCGGCAGTAGCTTATACAGGTGCGGGAACGGTTGAATTTATTTTTGATCATATTAATAAAAAGTTTTACTTTATGGAAATGAATACACGTATCCAAGTAGAGCATCCGGTAACAGAAATGGTAACTGGAATCGACTTAATTAAAGAGCAAATCAAAGTTGCTTCAGGAGAAAAATTACCTGTGACTCAAGATGAGGTTACATTTAATGGCTGGGCAATCGAATGCCGAATTAATGCCGAAAATCCAGAAAAGAACTTTATGCCATCTCCAGGTAAAATTGAGATGTACTTGCCCCCTGGTGGTCTAGGTGTTAGAGTAGATTCAGCGGTATATCCAGGATACTCAATTCCACCATACTATGATTCAATGATAGCAAAGTTGATAACGTATGGTGCGACAAGAGATGAAGCAATTGCTCGAATGAAGCGTGCATTAAGTGAATTTGTTATAGAAGGAATTTCTACAACAATTCCATTTCATATGCGACTTCTTGAACATGAAAAATTTGTATCAGGTGATTTTAACACGAAATTTTTAGAAATGTATAAGGTCATGGATTCGTAAATTTATTCGGAGGTGCTGACCCTTGAAAGATACTAATAACGTTTTAGAAATGAATCAAGATTATAACGGTTTAGGCAAAGTAGAGATTGCTCCAGAAGTAATAGAAGTCATTGCAGGTATTGCAGCATCAGAAATAGAAGGTGTTGCGTCAATGCGTGGAAACTTTGCAGCAGGAGTAGTTGAGCGATTGGGTAAGAAAAATCACGGTAAGGGTGTAAAAGTTGAACTTACTGAAGAAGGCATCGTTATCGAAGTTTATTGTGTCATGATTTTTGGTGTATCTATTCCTACTGTGGCACAAAAAATTCAGGATAACATCCGTCAAGCTTTACTGAACATGACAGCTTTAGAAGTTAATGAAGTAAACATACATGTTGTGGGAATTCAATTCGAATCACGTACACAAGAAGTTGAAGTTGATCAAGAAATGTAATTTGAATTAATCTTTGATCAAGAGCAAAACCAGAGGGTTGGCCCCTTTGGTTTTCTTTTGTTTTGAAAGTGTTTATAGATTTTCAGGCGACTGGTTATATTGTTATTATAGAAATAAAATAAACCACGAATGTTTTATAAAAATAAAGCCTTTTCATTCGGAAATACATAAAAACAATCGATTTTCGGCATGAATCTGACAGTTGGATATGGTATGATCACTTTATGACATTCGACTTTTAAACATTAAAGGAGCAAGTAAAGAATGAAACGAAGAACAGCAAGAGAAAAGGCACTACAGGCGCTATTTCAAGTGAATGTTAGTAATATAGAACCAAATGAAGCAATTGAGCATGTACTAGACGAGGAGACTCCAGATCAATTTATGAACAGTCTTGTTTTCGGAACAATCGAACACGAAAAGGAGCTAGACGAGTTAATTACGCCTCACCTAGTTAATTGGACAATTGATCGCTTAGCGAATATCGATAAAACGATCTTACGTATGGCTGCTTATGAGCTAAAATATGAGGAAGTTCCTGCAAATGTAACATTAGATGAAGCAGTGGAACTAGCAAAAGCGTTTGGGGATGATCATTCTAGTAAATTCGTCAATGGTGTCCTTTCTAAAATCAAAAAAGGCCTGTAAAGAGGTAATGCAAAGTTTGAGGAGGAATTAGAAATGACTGCAACGATTATTGATGGAAAAGAATTATCAAAAACAAAACGAAGTGAATTAGCAAAAGAAGTGGAACAAATTAAAGCAAAAGGCTTATTACCAAAGCTAGTCGTTATTTTAGTAGGGGACAACCCTGCTTCACTTTCCTATATTAGAGGGAAACAAAAGGCATCTGAGGAAATCGGTGTTGGCTTTAAATTAGAAAATTTCCCTGAATCTTTTACAGAAAAAGAATTGCTTGATGTAATTGAGCACTACAACAATAATGATGAATACCATGGGATATTAGTTCAACTGCCACTTCCTGCACATATTAACGAAACGGCTGTTGTTGAAAAAATTTCACCCTTAAAAGATGTTGATGGCTTCCATCCGATTAATATTGGTCGTATGATGACAGGTCAAGAAACATTTTTACCTTGTACACCAGCTGGAATTGTTGAAATGATTAAGTCAGTTGGCGTAGAAATGACTGGGAAGAATGTGGTTGTTGTTGGAAGAAGTAATATTGTCGGAAAACCAGTTGGACAACTTCTTTTAAACGAACATGCAACAGTTACTTACTGTCATTCAAAAACGAAGGATTTATCAGCTTTTACGAAAGAAGCAGACATTTTGGTAGCTGCTGTTGGCCGCGCTAATTTTATTAAAGGCGAGGACATTAAACCAGGAGCTGTTGTCATTGATGTAGGTGTTAACAGACTTGAAACTGGTAAATTATGTGGTGATGTTGTTTTTGATGAAGCGAAGGAAGTTGCAAGCTACTTAACACCAGTTCCAGGTGGAGTAGGTCCGATGACTATTACGATGCTAGCTCATAATACAGTTCAATCTGCGAAACAATTTCTAAGTACTAAATAAAACATACTTAAAAGCGGGACGGAGAAACGATCTGTATTACTCCGTCCCTATTCAGTCATTTTAAAGTTATTAGTTTAGTAAAGGAGGTTGTACTATGAGTGAAGTAAAATATGTAACAGTTACAGCCTTAACGAAATACATAAAACGTAAATTTGATGTTGATCCTCATTTAACCGATATTTGGATAAAGGGTGAGATCTCAAATTTCAATTTACATAGTCGTGGTCATATGTATTTTACATTGAAGGATGAAAAGGCAAGAATTCAAGCCGTCATGTTCGCCGGTGCCAATAAATCCCTAAAGTTTAAACCGGAAAATGGTATGAAGGTTCTTATCCGTGGCGAAATCTCGGTTTATGAACAAAGTGGTGGCTATCAGGTTTATGTGAAGGAAATGCAGCCAGATGGTATCGGTAGTCTGTATTTAGCTTACGAGGAGCTGAAAAAAACTCTGCAAAAAGAAGGTCTTTTTGATCCAGTTCACAAAAAGCCAATACCAAAATATCCGGATCAAGTTGGGGTCATAACTTCACCTACAGGTGCTGCGATTCGTGATATTTTAACAACGATCAATCGTCGTTACCCACTTGCAAAGGTTATTTTAATACCAGCTCTTGTACAAGGAGTTCAGGCAGGTGCTTCTGTAGCGAAAGCAATAAAACAAGCGAATCAGCTAAATATATTAGATGTTTTAATTGTTGGTCGAGGTGGAGGCTCAATTGAAGAACTATGGGCGTTTAATGAAGAAATCGTAGCAAGAGAAATTTTCGCATCACAAATACCAATTATCTCTGCTGTAGGACATGAAACAGATTATACAATTGCTGATTTTGTAGCCGATTTACGAGCTCCTACACCAACAGGTGCTGCCGAACTAGCTGTACCTCATTTTTCCGAATTAATGGATCGCTTATTAGAACGTAAAAATAGGCTTAAAAGAACCATGCGGGAGAAAATAACCTCAAATAAAGACCGGTTAAACCATTATCAAACATCCTATGCCTTTAAATATCCAAAACAGCTTTATTTACAAAAGGAGCAACAATTAGATTTAATTGTTGAACGCCTTAATAAAGAAGGACAACGGGCCATCATTCATAAAAAAGACTCCTTCACACATGTGAAAAATCGACTAGCAAATGTACATCCAAAGGGTCAAGTGAAACGTTCAATGGAAGCGTATCAATTATTGTTTAAAAAGCTTAATCGAGAAATGAGTTCTGTACTAGCCTATAAACATTCGCAATTTAATGAAACAATTGCTAAACTAAATGCATTAAGTCCGCTAAGAGTTATGGACAGGGGCTATAGCCTTGTTTATCATGAAAAAGAACTTGTTAAAAGTATTAATCAAATTGAGGCAGGACAGATGGTAAAAGTACAACTTAAAGATGGACAACTAGACTGTAAAGTACAGGGAATAGAGGAGAGATCCGTTCATGAGTAAGGAAGAGCAAAAAGCTAAGGAAGTATCCTTTGAACATGCCATGCAACAGTTAGAGGAAATCGTTGGGAAGCTTGAGGAAGGAGATGTACCACTTGAAAAGGCCATTGAATACTTTCAAAAGGGTATGGAACTTTCAAAGCTTTGTCATGATAAGCTACAGCATGTAGAAAAACAAATGGATTTTATTTTACGTGAAGATGGGGAATTAAAGCCATTTGAGCTGCAGGAGGAAGAAAAAGCGTGACCATACAGCTTAACGACTTTTTAGTTTCACGTAAACAAATCATTGAAAAAGCAATGCCTGAGTATATTGAAAAGCTTCAAGCACCAAAAACATTAAAAGACGCAATGCAATATTCATTAGAAGCAGGCGGGAAACGCTTGCGTCCAATTCTTGTTTTAGCATTGCTTCATACATACAAACAAACTGAAAAATTAGGTATAGCTACAGCTTGTGCGGTTGAAATGATTCACACCTATTCACTTATTCATGATGACCTTCCGTGCATGGATGATGATGACTTAAGACGTGGAAAGCCGACAAACCATAAAGTTTTTGGCGAAGCAATGGCCGTTTTAGCAGGTGATGGACTTTTAACACAAAGCTTTTCTCTAATTGTAAATGATCCTTATCCTTCATCGGAAAACAAGCTTCGCGTTGTTTCAGAACTAGTAAAAGCAGCTGGTGCAGAAGGCATGGTTGGTGGACAGGTTGCTGATATGGAAGGGGAAGCAAAAAATTTAACCCTTGAAGAACTTCAGTACATCCATGAAAACAAGACAGCTAAACTCCTCGGATTTAGCATCATTTCAGGTGCGATTTTGGCGAGAGCCCCTGAAGAGGATATCGAAAAACTACGTAAGTATGCTTATCATCTTGGTATTGCATTTCAAATTCGTGACGATATTTTAGATATTGAAGGGAACGAAGACGTTATTGGGAAGCCTGTGGGATCTGATACGACGAATGAGAAGACAACATATCCCTCCATTCTAACGATGCAAGGTGCAAAAGAAAAACTTAATGATCACATTGACCACGCAAAGACGATTTTAAATAGTTTATCTGTTCATTCAAATTTACTTGTACAAATGTGTGATTTAATAGCAAATAGGGATCATTAATCATGACGAAATTAAGTGTGAAGGATTTTACTAAAACCGTTTCCAATAGGTAGCGGTTTTTTGTCCTATTTACTCGATTTTTCAGAACCACTACATGCAGTGATGGACATAAAATATTGTAATTAAAGCTATTTTATGGTAAGTTTTTGCTTGCACATATTTGTCCTTTTAATAAGGGAAGTATTAGATGCTAAGATTAAATCTTAAATTGTTTTCAAATAAAAGAAGTTTACGTTAAAATATAAAGATAAGACTAAGGTATAAGAACAAATTATATACAAACACGAATATAGAATCAAACTGAACCCGAAAGTGAGTGATCCATTTGGATCTTCTATCCATTAAAGACCCAAGCTTTTTAAAAAAGCTATCGAATAACGACCTTGAAAAACTTAGTGCGGAAATTAGGCAATTTTTAATTGAAAAGCTATCAGAAACTGGTGGACATATTGGTCCAAACTTAGGTGTTGTTGAGCTAACAGTTGCCCTTCACAAAGTTTTTGACAGTCCTAAAGATAAATTTATTTGGGATGTAGGACATCAATCCTATGTTCATAAAATATTAACTGGAAGAGCGAATGAATTTGATACTTTGCGTCAATACAAAGGCCTATGTGGTTTTCCGAAACGCAATGAAAGTGAACATGATGTGTGGGAGACAGGTCATAGTTCAACATCATTATCCGCCGCAATGGGTATGGTCATTGCAAGAGATTTAAAGAAAACAAATGAACATATAATTCCCATAATCGGTGATGGAGCACTAACTGGCGGCATGGCTCTCGAGGCCCTAAATCATATCGGGCATGAGCAAAAGGATATTATCGTTGTTCTAAATGACAATGAAATGTCGATTGCCCCTAACGTTGGTGCGCTTCACAATGTTCTTGGCAGACTAAGAACAGCCGGAAAATATCAGTGGGTTAAAGATGAGCTTGAGTATTTATTGAAGAAAATTCCAGCTGTAGGCGGGAAACTTGCGTCAACAGCTGAACGAGTGAAAGATAGTTTTAAATATATGCTAGTCTCAGGTGTGTTTTTTGAAGAATTAGGTTTTACTTATTTAGGACCAATTGACGGACATAATTATGAAGATTTATTTGAAAATCTTCAATATGCTAAAAAAACCTCAGGACCAGTTCTTCTTCATGTGATCACGAAGAAAGGAAAAGGGTATAAACCGGCAGAAACAGATACAATTGGTACATGGCATGGCACTGGACCTTACAAAATTGAGACTGGTGATTTCTTAAAACCAAAAGTTGTTGGACCAGCTTGGAGTAAGCTTGTAAGTGATACAGTACTTAAGCTTGCTCGTGAGGATGAGCGAATTGTCGCTGTGACACCAGCAATGCCGGTTGGATCTAAGTTAGAAGCTTTTGCGCAAGAATTCCCGGACCGAATGTTTGACGTTGGAATTGCTGAACAGCATGCTACCACAATGGCAGCTGGACTTGCTACCCAAAACATGAAGCCGTTTTTAGCAATCTATTCAACATTTTTACAACGAGCATATGATCAAGTTGTTCATGATATTTGCCGCCAAAATTTAAACGTATTTATTGGAATTGACAGATCTGGACTAGTTGGTGCCGATGGAGAAACCCATCAAGGCGTTTTTGATATTGCATTTTTACGACATTTGCCAAACATGGTACTTATGATGGCAAAAGATGAAAATGAAGGCCAACATCTTGTTAATACAGCTTTGAAATATAATGATGGACCTATCGCGCTACGCTATGCACGTGGAAATGGAATCGGTGTGAAAATGGATGAAGAGCTTAAAGAAATCCCGATTGGATCGTGGGAAGTTCTTAGAGAAGGTAGAGATGCTGTTATTCTTACCTTTGGCACGACAATTGAAATGGCAATTGAGGCTGCTGAAACCTTAGCGAAACAAGGTAAATCGATTCGTGTTGTTAATGCACGTTTTATCAAACCTTTAGATGAAAGCATGCTTCATGATATCTTTGCTGAACATATTCCTGTATTAACCATAGAAGAAGCTGTTCTACAAGGTGGATTTGGAAGTGCTGTTTTAGAGTTTGCCCAAGAAAATAACTATTACGAATCAAAGATTTCCCGTATAGGTATACCAGATCAGTTTATAGAACATGGTAGTGTTTCTAAATTACTCGAAGAGATCGGTATGACAACAGAAAATGTTATTATCCAACTTAAAGCAATGATGCCTGAAAAAGAGAAAAAGGTACTTAGATCATGAGCAGTAAAAAGGAAAGACTAGATATTTTACTGGTTGAAAACGGTTTGTTTGAAACAAGGGAAAAAGCGAAGCGTGCGATTATGGCAGGAATTGTATATGGAAATGAAGAACGTTTAGAGAAGCCAGGAGAAAAGGTTTCCCGTGACCTTGTACTAACGATAAAGGGGAATACTCTTCCTTACGTAAGTCGTGGAGGCTTAAAGCTTGAAAAAGCAATGAAAGATTTTGATCTACATGTACGAGATAAAATTATGATTGATATTGGTTCTTCTACAGGTGGTTTTACAGATTGTGCTCTCCAAAATGGTGCTAAGCTCTCATATGCGGTAGATGTAGGCTACAATCAATTAGCATGGAAGCTACGTCAAGATGAGCGTGTAGTCGTTATGGAGCGGACAAACTTCCGCTATTCTACAGCAGCTGATTTTGAAAAAGGGTTACCAGAATTTGCATCGATTGATGTGTCCTTTATTTCGTTAAAGCTTATTTTACCTGTATTAAAAACAATTTTAGTTTCACATAGCGATATTGTGGCTTTAGTAAAGCCGCAATTTGAAGCAGGAAGAGAGCTAGTTGGAAAAAAAGGAATTGTTCGCGATCCAAATGTTCATGAGCTTGTTCTAAATGACATGGTCAGCTTTGCCCTAAAAGAGGGGTATGATATTTATAACTTATCATACTCACCGATCACAGGTGGAGATGGAAACATCGAGTTCCTTTTACATCTTCGCTTCGAAGGATTGAAAGAGGAAGGAACAAATCATTTTGGTATTCCTGCTAGTGATGTTGTTGAAGAAGCACATGCAAAACTAAAAGAGAATAAACTCAAAGAAAAGCAGGAAAAATAGCAATTGCTATTATCCTGTTTTTTTCTTGATGGAGAATACAGCTTGCTATCCTCTTTGGTTTTTCTAAATTATCTGGATATTCATGCAACTTATGAATTATTAGTTTTTATCATTATAAGACAAAATAGCCCCGATAATCATTGTTTTATGCAGTTTAATCTAAATGATTTTTATTAAAACTGTACTTTTTAAGGGTTTTAATATAAGATGTAAGGTATAAACATGCAGAAAATGTATAAAAATGCATCATTGCAAAAAGGGGTGCTTTAATGAATAAAGGACAGAGACATATAAAAATTCGTGAAATAATATCAAACAATGATATTGAAACACAAGATGAATTAGTTGATTTATTAAAAGGAATGGGCTTTAATGTAACACAAGCAACAGTATCCCGTGATATTAAAGAGCTTCATTTAGTAAAAGTTCCAATGATGGATGGACGCTATAAATACAGCTTGCCTGCCGATCAGCGCTTTAATCCATTACAAAAGTTAAAACGTGCTTTAATGGATGCCTTTGTTAAAATTGACTCAGCAGGCCATATGCTTGTTATGAAGACTCTACCTGGAAACGCAAATGCAATTGGTGCTCTAATTGATAATCTTGATTGGGATGAGGTTTTAGGTACGATATGTGGAGATGATACGATCTTAATTATATGTAGAACTTCACAAGATACTGATTCAATATCAGAACGATTTTTGGACATGCTTTAAAGTTAGAAAAAACATGCGAAATAAGCCAAATTAAACAAGAGGTGTGATTTTGTTTGTTAGCGGAATTATCTATAAAAAACTTTGCCATAATTGAGTCGTTAACTGTTTCTTTTGAAAAAGGACTAACAGTGTTAACAGGAGAAACTGGTGCAGGTAAATCAATCATTATTGACGCAATTCATTTATTAGCTGGGGCTAGAGGATCTTCTGAATTTGTTCGGTACGGAGAGAAACGAGCAGAGCTTGAAGGGTTGTTCCTTTTAGATGATGAAAAACACCCTGTCTACACGAAATGTGACGAATTTGGCATTGATGTGAGCGACGGCATGATTGTTTTAAGACGGGATTTATCATCTTCAGGAAAAAGTATATGTCGGATCAATGGAAAGCTTGTTACTATTGCAATCTTAAGGGAGATAGGACAGTATCTAGTTGATATTCATGGACAGCATGACAATCAGGAGCTCATGAATGAAGAGAATCATTTAACACTGCTTGACCAATATGGTGGAAAAAAAGTAAAGCAAGCACTTGGAGAATATGTAGAAATTTATAAAAGCTTTGACTTACTCCGGAAAAAAATCACCCAACTTTCGGAAAATGAGCAAGAGATGGCACATCGACTTGACCTCCTTCAATTTCAGTTAGAGGAAATTGAAAGTGCAAATTTACAACCAAAGGAAGATGAACTTCTACAGGAAGAAAAAACTCAGATTTCTAACTATGAAAAAATTTATGAATCATTGCAAAATAGCTACAATTCACTACATGGTGAGCACAAAGGACTAGATTGGGTCGGACATGCAATGAGTAATCTAGAAGATGTTGGTTCGATAAATTCTACCTTGAAGGAGCTCTCTGAAACAATTTCAAATGCATATTATCTACTTGAGGATCTTTCATATCAAGTTCGGAATGAATTAGAAGCACTTGAGTTTGATCCAGAGCGCTTAAATTTTGTAGAAAGTCGCTTAAATGAAATAAATCATTTAAAACGAAAATATGGGCAATCCGTTGAGGAAATATTAACTTATTCTGCTAAAATTGAAGACGAAATTGATACGATCAAAAATCGTGACAGTCATTTACATAAGCTGCAAAAGGAGCTTGATTCTGTCCTTCAAGATCTAACGATTGAAGCAAATAATGTGACGAGCATTCGTAAAAATTTTGCAAAAGTGTTGATTGATGAAATACATCGTGAGTTAAAAGAGCTTTATATGGAAAAAACAACCTTTGATGTAAACTTTGCTAAAAAAAGAACTTCAACAAATGATCTGAAATATTCTCCTGCAGGTATTGATGAAGTGGAATTCTATTTGTCAACCAATCCTGGTGAACCATTAAAGCAGCTTAGTAAAACCGCTTCTGGTGGTGAGCTTTCAAGGATAATGCTTGCAATGAAAAGCATATTCTCGCAGCACCAAGGAATTACCTCAATTATTTTTGATGAGGTTGATACAGGTGTTAGTGGACGTGTCGCACAAGCGATCGCCGAAAAAATCTACCGTGTTTCAAACGGATCTCAGGTTTTATGTATAACACACTTACCACAAGTTGCGGCAATGGCTGACACTCATTTATATATAGCAAAAGAAACGAATACAGGCCGGACAAAAACAAGTGTTAAGCCGCTTGCTGAAGAGGAAAAAATTAAAGAAATAGGTCGCATGATAGCTGGTGTTGAAGTTACTGAGCTATCAAAGGAACATGCAAAAGAACTCCTAGCACTTGCACATACATCAAAAGGTTAACATAAAAAGCTGCCAATTAAGGTAGCTTTTTATTTGTATATGTTAGTCTTGAACCGAAATTATTCAATTATGCTTAAAACTTACAATAAAACCTTCAATTTTCTAGATATTCAAGTTATAAATGTGAGCTCAAAAGGCTAAATTAAAACTGTAGCCATATATAGTTTTGGTGTGTGTTAGGAGCGAGGAGAGTGAAAGTTATTGCAGACAGATAAAATCAGAAAAATAGTTGGTGTAATTCTCCTTGTTTCACTCATGAGTTTAGGATTTGTAAAAGAAGTAAAGGAATACGTGAAACTACCTAATAATATGTCGGTATTTGAGTCACAACATGTGAGCGTGCAAAGTTCGATTCCTGTAAATGCTACTCAAGACGCAGAAGAAGCATTTACAGTTCAAAAAAATAGTGATGGTAAGACACTTGATGTACATGGGAAAAAAGCGGGTGAAGGAGCAGTTGTTTTTGACCTAGCTGGCTTTCCAGTAAAAAAGATTGGTGTGAACGTCCTTCCTGATTTTAAGGTGATCCCTGGAGGACAATCGATTGGTGTAAAACTGAATACTCTTGGCGTATTGGTGGTTGGACATCACCAAATAAATACACCTGAAGGTAAAAAATCACCAGGAGAAATTGCTGGTGTACAGGTCGGAGATATCATTACAAACATCAATGGAACGAAAATTGAACAAATGAGTGATGTAACCCCTTTTATCCAAAATGCAGGAAAAACCGGTGAACCTCTTGATTTAGTTCTTACAAGAGAAGAAACAGAAGTAAAAACAAAGCTATATCCATTAAAGGATGAAAACGATCGATCATTTCGAATTGGCTTGTATATTCGTGATTCTGCTGCAGGAATTGGAACGATGACTTTTTATGATCCAAAGTCAAAAAAATATGGTGCATTGGGACATGTTATATCTGACATGGATACTAAAAAACCAATTGTTGTAGAAGATGGACAAATTGTTCGATCGACAGTCACTTCCATTGAAAAAGGAAGTAACGGAAATCCAGGAGAAAAACTTGCACGATTCTCAGGAGACCGTGAAGTAATCGGAAACATTACCCGAAACAGCCCGTTTGGGATTTTCGGAGAGCTTAATCAAGATATTAGCAATGGTGTAAATGATGAAGCATTGCCAATTGCACTTTCGAATGAAGTAAAAGAAGGTCCGGCAAAAATTCTAACTGTTGTTAACAATGATAAAGTTGAAGAGTTTGAAGTAGAGGTTGTTAGCTCAGTACCACAAAAATTCCCGGCTACCAAAGGGATGGTCATCAAAATTACTGATGAAAAACTATTAGATAAAACGGGTGGGATCGTTCAAGGTATGAGTGGTAGCCCAATTATCCAAAATGGAAAAGTAATCGGTGCAGTAACACATGTTTTTGTAAATGATCCAACAAGTGGGTACGGTGTTCACATTGAATGGATGTTAAATGAAGCAGGCATTGACATTTATTCAAAACAAAAACAGAAAGTAAGTTAATGAAAAGGCTGTCAAGGAAAATTTTCTTTCTTGGCAGTTTTTTTATTTTCTGCTTTTATTTTCATGAGGAATTATGTAAAATAGAAATGGAAAGATTTTTCGACAAAACTACCTTAGTCTCTAAAAGTCAAATGGCATATTTAGTCGAAAAAGGGAGCAAATTGAAGAGAGATTAAGATAATCTCCGATTTATAAAGTTTTTTTATAAAAATAAAGGATTTACACCCACATTGTCGAAATTGTTAGGTATAATCGTGTATAGATATAAGACATAATGGCAAAACGAGACTGAGGAGGAAGATTTTTGAAAAAAATTAAAGTTTGTATAGTTGATGATAACCGTGAACTTGTAGGTTTATTAGAGGAATACCTTTCAAGTCAAGATGATATTGAGGTTCTTGGCGTAGCGTATAATGGCCAAGAATGTATAGATATGTTAAAAGATAAGGAACCTGATGTTTTAGTATTAGATATTATTATGCCACATTTAGACGGCTTAGGCGTATTAGAAAAGTTAAGACAAATGGATCGTCCACAGCCAAATGTCATCATGCTGACAGCTTTTGGACAAGAGGACGTTACGAAAAAAGCTGTGGATCTTGGTGCTGCATACTTTATTTTAAAACCATTCGATATGGAAGGGTTAGCCAGTCATATCCGCCAAGTCAGTGGAAACGCTGCACCACTTATTAAACGAGCTAGTTCTTCGATTAGATCATCCAATGAATCTCATGGTAAGGGTAAAAACCTTGATGCAAGCATCACAAGTATTATCCATGAAATTGGCGTACCAGCACATATTAAAGGATATCTATATTTACGTGAAGCAATCTCTATGGTTTACAACGATATCGAATTATTAGGCTCAATAACAAAGGTGTTATATCCAGACATCGCAAAAAAATACAACACAACTGCTTCACGTGTTGAAAGGGCTATTCGTCATGCAATTGAAGTGGCATGGAGCCGTGGAAACATTGAATCGATTTCCTCTTTATTCGGGTATACGGTAAGTATGACAAAAGCAAAACCGACGAATTCAGAGTTTATCGCAATGGTCGCTGATAAGTTGCGTTTAGAGCATAAAGCTAGCTAAGTCAGTCGTACCAAGGGATGAGGACACTTCATAAATGTTGGAACACTGACACAAGTGACCAACGAATACAGTTTAGTGACCAACTAATTTTAAAGTATATACCTGTTAATATAAGGTCTTCCTGTTTATTGGGTTAATCCAATAATTAGGGAGGCCTTTTGTTTTGTCTAAGATTGAATATCATTTAGATAACTTTATGCTTTACTGTGATTCAAAGAATTTATCAAGAAAAACATTATCTAGTTATGAACAGACTTTAAAACTTTTCCTAATTTATTTGGAAAAGGAAATTAAAATCACTGATATTAACAAAGTTAAGTCTGGTCAATATTCGACAGTATGTTAAATATTGACGTGAAAGAGGTAAATATACAGTCGTTTCAAGTGAGAAATCAAAGAAAATTAATCATCCTGATCATAGACATGACTTTAATAAGCCTATTAGTGACACTACGGTAGCTAATTATTTAAGAAATATCAAAGTTTTCTTCAATTTTTTAGAATCTGAAAGGGAAATTAAGATAAATCCTGTAGCAAATATTGAAAATATTAAGCCAAAAAGAAAGCAAAAAGCATTGCTTGATGTTGAGATTAGAAAAGTTTTAAATACTTTTGACCTTACTGTTTTTCATTCTTATAGGTCATGGGTTTAAACAAGATTAATTTTGGATACTGGCATACGCGCAGGAGAGTCTTGTGACTTACGTCCGGATAACATTGACTTTAAAAATAAGTCTATCCTAATTGAAAATCCTTTTAACTAACTGGAATACGAAATTTCAAGATTTAGCTTTATCCTATGGTGAATACATGAAAGCTGATTTAGTAGTTAGTGTAAATAAGATATATCAAATGATGTTAATTGATGCAGCTAAAACTGGTGAGGCCGTTAATATTGCTTTTCCTATTCAAATCATGGGAAGAGAATGAAGAAACCTTATTATATGTATTGGGTATATGGTGGTAAACGAGATGAATTTAGTAGTGATACAGATTCACCATTAAATCAGTATGTTAGATGGATTGAGAAACAAAAGGATAAGATTGATGATTTATACTTAAAGGATATTGACCTTGATTATTATCAATCAATTATTAATCCATTAGAGATTTTCCAATATAGAAATCAATTACCATATTTTAATTACATTAATGAAGTGATTGATAAATTAAGGCCTTTGTATAAGGATTACAAAGTGGAAAGAAGAGTTGTAAATAATGAAGTTAGGGATTTTGAAAATAAAGCTAAAATGAAACAAGATCCAGAAGAAAGAGATATTATTCGAGCTAAATACTCACTAATTAAAAAGAAATATCGTTTATTATGCCATCAAGTTGAGCCTAATCTTAGTATTTTAGCAACTGCTGTTGTTGAATTAACATATAGACAAGAAGATAATTATGACTTTGCCTGGGATGTTTGTTATGAAGGTATGAGATATAATGCTCTTGAAAATAAGTTAGATCTTAGAACGGTATTATATGATTTAGGACGTATTAATACAAAGGAAAATATTGCAGGCATTGCTGAAGTAAAAGATAATAAAATGACTATTAAACAAGTTGAGGTAAACAGGAAAGAAACAAGTTTCCTAGATAATCCGATTGTAATAAGAACTGATTTAGTGAATGGTAAATATACTGTCTTATCTACGATGGGTAGAAATTATGCTATTTTAGATGTTGAAAATGAGCATTCTGAATACTTATGTCATTACTGGTATGAGAAGCAAGACGAAAATAAAATTGAACCGGTAAAGAATAAAAAGGTGAGAATTCTTTCTAGAAATAAAAAAGCTAAGGAAATTACAAATAATTTAATTGGTAAATCATTCACTTTAAAGACTGTACCTGATAAAGGATATGCAAATATTTATAGTGGTGACGATATGCTTTGTAGTATTGCCCCTGATTATATTGCTAAAAGTGGTATTAGTATGGGAATGAACGGATGGAAAGTGATATTTAATACTGTTACTACACCTGTTAAGGAAGATAAGAAAAGTTTTAGTGCAACTGTTACTATATGTGAGGTCTAACCGACCTCACTGGTGATAGTTATAGTTATAGATTAATAATTATCGAATTTTTATTATTAATTATTCTCCTTTAATTGACAATGACATTAATTTGTTGGTGTCTTTTTTTGTTTAATTTGCAATAGTTACCTGATCCATTTGGGAGAGGGTGAATTAGGTAACTATTGGAGTTTAAACGTCATGTCGTGAGACACACATTTCAATAATTAGCTGATGTAAAAAGAGAGGCACCGCCATTTCTCCAATGGTTGAAGGTGTCTTTTTTGTTTGCACTCAAATTAAATTATTAGGAGTGGAAATATAGATGAATGAAAAATTTGAACTATTAAAAGGTGAAATGACACCTGTTTCTGGGTTTTCGCAATACCTTTGCCATACACCTACAGGAAGAGTTTATTCTAAAGTTAGTTGCAAGTGGTTGCTTGATAGTGAGTTCTGTAAAGGCACAGGGGATAATGGACAATATTTAATGACACGTCTGATTCCTGATAATGGAGGTAAACCAGTTCCCATGTACAAGTATGAAATTGTACTCAGTTCCGCAATGGGTGTAACAAAGGATTACTGGTTGTCACAAGGCTTACAGATCGATCATATCAATAAGAATCCACGTAATAATAAATTAGAAAATTTAAGATTGGTTACAGACCAACAAAATAAGCAGAACTCAAGAGACAGAAATTGGAATAAAGTCAGATTGTCTTTGGATATTGATAAACATCTTAGAGAAGAGTTTAAGAATCGTACATGTGCAAAAATAGAGTGGTATCGCCAAAAAGGAATTGAACTAGGTGTATCGGCTAGATCGGTGCAGAACATCATACTTTCAAATACATACAGAGAAGCAACAGAATGATTAAATACAATATACAAAATAATGGTGTAATTGAATTTATACATAATGAAATGTCTGTAGCTGTAGAGGATATAGTTGAAACTTTACTTAAACAAGATTACATAATGGAATTATTTGAAGGGGATATGGAAGCAGCAGAAGAAGAAATTTTTATGGTTGCTGGAGACACCAAAGAAACGTATGAGTACATTGATGGTTATTTTAGAACATTACATAAAAGAATAAGAACCAATAACATATAGATATAAAGCACATTTTGAATGAAAATAGCCTTGTATACATAGCTCAATAAACATCACCTTGATATCATTAAATTAGATGAGGGGTGACGTTATTGAACTTCAGAGATGATGCAAAAAAGTGTTATGAACAATCATTGAGAGATATTGGCATTTCAGACAAGTCCATTAGAATTGCTTTAGCTGGATTTGATACTGGCTTTTCAGCAGGTATGTTAAATGAATCTAGTCTTCAAACTAAATTTGAGATGCTTAAAAAACTTCTCAATCAGAATGTAATCCATTAAGGAAATAAAAATATATTTACTGAATCATCTCATTGTCTTAAAGTGGTAATGAGGTGGTTTAAGTGAGAGATGAATTTATATTACATACAGATGAATTAGATAATTCAATTGATTATTTAGAAAAAGCAGCATTTTATTATAAAAATAGAAAAGATAAGTATTGTTTTAAATGGCTTATGATTTCGTTGCACGGTGCTTTATATGGTTTTGGAGTTTGTGCTGTTAAAGGGATTACTATTGAAAGAGTTCTTGAAATGAAATTAGGAAAGGCAAAATTTGAAAAAAAGAAAAAAGAAACGGTTAAATATTATGAACAAATGGGATTTGTAGTAGAAAATGAATCAATTTTAGATCAAGTTGTCGATTACAATGCAAGTCAATTATTATCAATTTGGGATATTCTAGACTATTGTCAGGATGAGGGCATAATGACTCAAAGACTGGATAGCAAAGTCTTAAAAATGACAGATATGCAAAATCAAGCTATAAAAAAAATGATTCATTACAGAAATGAATTTGCTCACTTCAAACCAAAAGCTTTAGGTATAACAAAGAGTGAACAATGGATTATTAAGGAAATAATTAATGTAATTAAATTTCTTGCTCTTGAGTCGGGTAACGTATTTTATAAAGGATCACATAATAAAGAAGATGTTGAAAAATTAATTTGTGAATTTAATACATAATTAGAAAAAGTCACTCGTTAGTCGTAACATAAGTTAGACATTGAGTGACTTTTAGTGTTTATGAATTAATTAATTTGACCATTTTAAATATTGTACCTATAAATCATTGAGGGTGATATTTTGAAGTGGTTAAAAATTGTGTTATTAGTGATGTTAGTTCTTTTGTTTACTGCTTGTAATAATGTTGATGAAGATATTCCAACTGATACAGATAAAGAAATAACAGATGAAGTTGAATCAACAGATGAAGAAATAGAAACAGATCCCACTAACACAATAGCTGATTGAGACACTCATTTTTAGGGTGTCTTTCTCGTTTGTATGATTCTATATGTTCATCACGTAGATCCATCAAAATTTGCAACTGTTTCATTGAATTTTTAGCTTGTTTGGAATTCTTCCCATATATGTGATGGTGACGATTATATTGCTCAAGAGTTAAATACATGATGCGTTTAAATAAATGATACCCTTGCTTTTTATATTCCCGTTTCATTATACTCACTCCTTTTGGTTTATAGGCCAATTATAATAAATTAAGTTTAGGAAAATTTGAATTTATTGTAAATTATTTGTGGGAATAAAGGACTTTTGACATAACTTGTTGAATGTTTGATTGTAACAATATTTGATGAGGAAATGTTGGAAATGACTTGGAACAAGGAAGATATGAGTAATTATAATACCAGTAAGTCACCTTGGTATAGTGTTCAGGACAATGGTAAGGTTGATATTGGAAACGAGATGGGAACAGGCGATAAAATAAGCTTACAACCATGGGGAATGTATAAATTGGTCAAAGAATGGTTGAATTCAGGTAATCAATTATCATTAGAGGAAAGAAAAGATCTAATTGACATCTTAAATAAGAAAATAAAGACAACATCCATTCTTGACGATGAAGAAAAAATGAAGGAAATTAGTGGTTTATTCTTGGAATATGTCAAAAATAATCCAGTTGACCCACTGAAAAATATTCGAGAATTCACAAGCCGAAATCAAAAAGAAATGCAAAGCATTATTGATAGTATAAATAAAAAATAATAAAGCAGTCCTTCATCGAGGACTGCTTTTATTTTGCCTCGATTCTCCCTATTCAAAAAAGCGACTCGTTTTATTAATGTATTAATTTAACAGAAATATAGTTGCTTTAGCAGAAGGATTCCTCAATGATCGTATCGAATTGTTATTCAAAGGAGGGATTCATAATGAGTGCTCAAAGTAAATCTGAAAGAGTATTTAATGAAGAAATGTCTCTAGAGAAAGTTAAAGAAACATTAATGGAGATTATGTTAATCCTAACTAAAAATCAAAGAAGTAAAGAAGAGCAGTTTGAAGAAATTGAACAAATTTATTTAAATCGTATATTTAATAAACATATAGTTTAACAACAAAGCTCTCATTAATTTGAGAGCTTTTATTTTATTAGTTGAAAAATATGGTATCCTTTTATTGATCATTCAATAAGGAGATTGCAATGTTAGACTTACTATTATTTTATCTTAAAGAAATTGGACTTAAAGATACAACTGATTTATTTATTACATTTTTAGGCGTTGTTGTTACAGGGATTGGTATTATTGTTACAGGTGTTTTTAGTTGGTTGTTGTGGAAAGCTACGCAGCAGACAAATAAACTGGCTGAAGCTAATCATGAACTTGCTGTTGCAATTTCCAATGAGCAAAGGCAAGAGCACCAGAGACTTAAAGAGCGTTATAGGACTGAAATGTGGAAAAAAGCAGTTAAATTACGATACACATTAGAGTCTACTAACCAATTTAGCTATAAGGTATTGTTGGAGGAGCCTTTAAGTCATGAATTTAGTGACGAATTTTTAGGGAAGTATTTTGACGAGAGTGAGCAGTTTTTAATTGATTCTGTTTGGGCTACGTTTAAAAACTATATCGAAGAATATTGGTCAGATGATCATATAGTATTAGGCCGTTATAATAGCAGGAAAGTAGATTCCGATATGACTGAAATGCATAACCATTGTTCAAGCCTAGCAGATCAGTTATCAAAAACTTTGCTTGAAAATGATGAAAATCTTTAAAAGCTCTCATTAATTTGAGAGCTTTTATTTTGCTTAAATTTAGATGAAACGGAGATGATTAAATGCTTGAGTATGATAAAACCGGTGACATTTCTAATGGTATAGAGGCAGCACAGAAGAGTATTGAAGAGTCTATACGTATGAATGATAAGTTACAATTCAAGTGGGAAATGTATAAGATGCAAAAACAAATAGATGGAGTGAATCGGAAATTAGATAAGTTGGAAGAAAGGTATAATGAACATGAACAGGGTTTGACAGGTAATGCTTAAATCATGTGTCTATTGTGGTGATATTCACGATAGGAAGTATGTATGTGATAAGAAGCCTAACAAGCAGAAGGTAATATCAAAGGCCGATAAGTTTAGGTGGACTAAAGCATGGCAGAACAAACGTAAGTACATAAGAGATAGGGATAGACACATGTGTCAGGTATGCTTAAGGGAACTGTATAACACACAGCAGAGGTACAACTATACTAACATACAAGTACATCACGTCGTACCTCTTGTTGAGGACTATAGTAAACGATTAGATGACAGCAACCTTATATCAGTGTGTACATACCATCACTCAATGGCAGAACGTGGAGAGATAAGTAGGGAAGAATTATTTAATATTATTTATGAACAGGAAAATAAAATTTAGTCCCCCCGTACTTTGATAAAGATATTTTTTAAAAAATTGGTTATGACATGAGAAATCTAAGAAACTCAGCTCAAAAGTGGGAACGAGATTATGATTTAACAACCATTGAAGTTAAGCAGCATAGCAGTGTTCTTCATCCTACAATTAAATGGGTTAAAGAGTTAATCTTAGAACAGAAATTTTCATACTATAACAATCTAATTTACGAAAACAATTTTACTAACTGTAGATTGACTGAAGACACCAATTTTAATAAGTACATAAATAAGAAAATTAGTGTAAAAACAGCAGGAAAAGTAGATATGGTATTTGCTACTATAAATGCTCTGTATCTTCTACAACAAGATGTAATTTTTAATATCGGTTAAAAGAGTACATTTGTGAAATCAAAGATAAGAAGGGCAATGCAGAAAAAAACTGTTAAATTTCAAACATATAATATAAAATATTCATAGTAAATATTAACTATGAATAGAGGAAGTTTGAAAATGGTATTTCTGTTAATAGCATGTATTATTGCTCTTTTAGGTCTACTATTACTAAGAAAAAGTGGATTAAATGATGAAAGTATGGGTAATGCTTTTAGCTTGTTTTTGTTAGGCTTACTTTTAGTTCTTTTATACTTTGGTAACTTTAAATGGAATCTAAACGTTGATGATAGAGGTATCTTCAACACTATAGTTGGCATAGTCTGTCTTTTTTTTATTCCTGGATCAATCCAATCAACTGTAAGCCTCTTTACAAATAATAAAGATGTAATGGAGAAAGCTTCCGGATATGGATGTTTCTTTATCATAATGGGTGGAATTTTATTCTTTATTATTGGTATTGGAGGAGCATTTTTTGACTTAATATTCAACCCTGAGCCAGATTGCATAGTTATGGAAAATGGACAGAGTAATTGTACAGATGTAGAAGGGGGACCGGGAGATTACAATAATCCTGGTATACATGAAGTTGAAGGACACTTTCGTGGTGGTTCTTATATAGAACCCTACATTAGAAGTAATCCAGATGGTGACACTTCAAATAATTTAAATCCGTAAATTAGATTAATAACAGTTTTGGATAAAATTCCGCAGTAAGTCTGATTACATGTAACTATACCTATTAAGGTATTCATGCTATATTCCTTCTATAAAGTTTTAGGGGGAATAAATTATGGAAAAAGAGATTTTTAATTTATTAAAAAGTGATACAAAACCATTAAATTTTAGGGAGATTTCCAGACGACTTAATTATAAAGAAATTGAAGTATTAAAAGTTTTGAATCGTAGAGATCAAAGGAAAATTAAAATGGTTGATATGTTTGATGATGGAGCTAAAATAAATTCAACTTACTACACTGTATAAAAAACGAAGCAACTTCGAGTCTGATCTGTATCCCGAAAAATGGACACTTATAAAAAAGTCCATTTTTCGGGATTTTTTATGTTTTATCATAGAAGAACCGTTAATCAAAACAAATAGAGAGAACGGGGAACTAATATGAGTAAAATTATTTTTAATGAATTTCAACGTCAACAACTGGAGAACAATCCAAATGTCAATCATGTATCAGATCGGTCGATCTCTTATAAACCTGAATTTAAAATTGCTGCCATTAAGGAATACAAAAATGGCAAAGGGCCAACGGATATTTTCATTGAATATGGATTTGATCTAGACATAATTGGATCTAAAAAGCCTCAACAATGTTTAAAGCGTTGGAGAAAAACTTATGAAAAGTATGGTGAGGAAGGTTTTAAGAATGAGCTTCGTGGTAAAGGAAGCACTGGACGCCCATCTTCGAAGGATCTTACAGTAGAAGATAAACTAAAAAAAGCAGAGGCACGTATTGCCTTCTTAGAGATGGAGAACGACTTCTTAAAAAAGTTAGAAGAACTAGAGAGGAAGGCGAAGAAACAAAATTAACATTATCAGAAAAGTTCCAACTAATTGAGGCCACAATTCGTAGATATGGTCTAGTTAGAATGGTATCTTATCTTTGTGAATTAGCTACAGTAAAACGCAAAAGTTACTATGCCTGGCTTAAGGCTGAACCCAAGCGTATCGATAGAGAACGTAAGGATGTACAGGATTATAAACTTATAAAACAAGTCTTCGATGAAAAGAATGGTAAATCAGGTGGACGAGATATAAGAATGGTTCTAGAAAATGACTATTTCACTGTGATGAATCTCAAGAAAATCTATCGTATTATGAATAAGTTTAACCTAAAGTCAAAAATTAGAAGGTCAAACCCTTACAAACGAATGGCTCAGGCAACACAAGAACACCGGACTTGTCCAAATATCCTGAATCGAAATTTCGTACATAGTGAGCCTGGTAAAGTGTTACTTACTGACATCATCTATCTTTATTTAGAAAATGGCACACCTGTATATTTGTCATGTGTTAAAGACGGTTCAACACGTGAAATTTTGGCCTACTATCTCTCGACAACATTAGAAATGCGACTTGTTTATCGAACACTTGATAACTTAATTAATGCCTTGGACGGGAACGTCCACCCAGAAGCCATACTCCATTCTGATCAAGGATTTCACTATACAAATCCAGAATATCGAAAAAAAGTTAAGAAACTTGGGTTTATTCAATCTATGTCTCGTAAAGGAAACTGTTGGGATAACGCACCAATAGAATCATTCTTTGGCCATTTAAAAGATGAGATTGATGCTTCTTCATGTCAAACACTCACAGAATTAAAAGGGGTAATTGAAGATTATATGGTCTACTATAATACTTACCGATATCAATGGGGATTAAAAAAGATGGCCCCGGAACAATACCGAAGCCACCTATTAAGTGCATAAAGGTCTTTTTATAAACTGTCTATTTTTAAGGGTACAGATCAAAAATTATTCGTTGGTCTTTTTATTTTACATATAAAATCACTATTTAAATTTAATTGGTAGAATGTTACTATAAATAGAGATTTAGAAAGGAAGACTAAATTGAAAAATATTAAAAAATTAGGACTAATCTTCGTTATATTTATATTAATTGTTGTGTTATTTGTTTATTTTGCTTTGCCATCAAAAGAACAAGAAGACCCAAGTGAAAATGAAATTACTGAAAATGAAATCGAAGTTGTCGCTGAACCAAAACTTGATGAAAAAGAGGAAACAGAAGAAAAAGAATATAATCTCAAGCTTAAAGCATTGGTGAAGAACCAATTTGAATATTTTGATTCAATTGTTAATGGAAGTTATTTTAGAAATTCTAGAAAAAATGGACCAGATGGAAAATATCCAGATGGTTGGGTTTCCAATAAAGTTAAAAATGAATTGGGTCAAAGAGCAAAAGAAATAGATGAACTTTTACCAGAGAATATAAATGATCCAACTTCTCAAAATTTGATTAATGTGTTAGTAAGAATCAATCAAACTTCAAGTCTTTTAGATACTCAAAAAAATGTTTATCAAATTTATAGAACTCTTTACAATTTGAATGTTTACTTAAATGAATACGAATTAGAAGAGGGTAAGTTTGACCCGGAAAATGATTGGACTCAAGTTTTTGGTGAAGAAATTGACCAAAGTGTTAAAACGGAAGAAGAGATAAAAATGAGGAATTTAGAAACAGAAACCGAAAAAATGGGTGAATGATTCTGAGAAAGTTACTTTAAGTTGTAGTTATTGGATTTGCTTTACCTAAATTCCTCTATAGTTCAAAAGGAAATGTTGTTGTATTATTACATAGCATTGCTCGTTACTAATACTAAAAAAGAAACCACTGATATTGATCATCGGTGGTTTCTCATCGTTTCAATACTTATAGTATGGCGCTTAAAAGAAAAGGATTTCTACTTTCAAAATTATTATCGCACATAAAAGTTCATTGACTTAAATGTATTAAGGAGGCCAACACAAAGTCCAACACAAGAAATCGTTATAAATGAGTATATTAATTTAAAGTCTTGTAATACAATAATTCCTGCAATTATGATTAATGAATCGATAATGAATATAACGATTCCTGGATTAATCGCTTTTGATTTCGAAATTAAAAGTGCTAATAAATCGATCCCACCTGGGCTGATATGTGATCTTAGCATGAATCCAACACCGATTCCAATTATTAATCCACCTAGTATGGCACTTGTTATGATAGGAAGTTGTAGCAAGCCGTTGAGTGGTGAAAGCAAATCAATGATAGTTGAGGTAAAGATCAATCCAAGAATCGCATTAATAAAATAAGTTTTATCGTATAGAAGGGATAGAAGGTAAATAGGGGTATTTATCAAAATCATTATGTGTCCGATCTTAATTCCCCATATGTACTTAATAAGTAAACTTATTCCGAAAATGCCGCCATTTATTAGATGAATAGGCAGTATGAACATGTTAACACCTATTCCGATACAAATACTTGAAAAAAGTAAAACAGCAAACTTTTTCATTTTAAAGCATTCCCCTTGTCCATATCGTTATCTTAAACTATATGAGGGAAAAGTTAATATATTACGTTATAACTTAAAGTTGGAAGGTTTTTCTTAGTGCGGTTAATTGAAGAAAACCAGTGAAATAATCACTGGTACTTTTAAAGTATGACAGACAATAAAGATCAATTTACTTCTTTTAGCACAAATAACTTTGAAGCATAATCATGTGGATGTTCTCTGGACCAAAATTCTGAAGCACGATCTGTGTAATCTTCGCCTAGAACAATACCGAGATTCATTAACTCATCACCGTAATGGGTTGATTTGATTCCTTCAATTGCATATAACTTGTCAGAATCTAAACCTTTTAGCTTTAGGCGATAATATTTATCATTAGGTTTTGCTAGAACTTTATAATAACCAACAAGTGCTTCGGTTTTATCTTTAGAAACGACCATCCAGGAGACTTCATTTGACTCGAATGGACTTAGTAAACGGTGAAAATCTCCGCTGCGAACTAAGCTCCGCTTTTCTTTGAAAAATGCAACCTGTTCCTGTACCTTTGCTTTTTCTTCATCACTTAATTTCGTTATATCAAGTTCATAACCAAATGTCCCGAAATATGCAACATTAGCTCGTGTATCAATTGAAGTCATTCGTCCTACTTGATGATTTGGAATAGCGGATATGTGGCTGCCAATTGCGCTTAACGGATAGACCATTGATGTTCCGTATTGGATTTTTAAGCGTTCAACCGCATCTGTGTTATCACTAGCCCAGGCTTGAGGTGCATAATACAATAAGCCTGGATCAAAGCGAGCACCACCACCAGCACATGATTCGAATAAAATTTCAGGGTATTTCGCAATTAATCGTTCATAGAGTTCATAAACGCCCAGAATATAACGATGGAACAATTCACCTTGCTGATCTGACTTTAAGCTAGTCGAATAGGCTTCTGTAATATATCGATTCATGTCCCATTTGATATAAGAAATCTTAGAATCATTAATAATGTTATCCATCAAGGTGAAGATATGGTTAACCACTTCAGCCCTTGAGAAATCTAGAACGAATTGATTTCGTCCATGTGATGCGCGGCGTTCTGGTGTTGAAATGATCCAATCCGGATGTTCTTCAAATAATTTTGTTCCTTTTGAAACCATTTCTGGTTCAAACCAAAGGCCAAACTTCATACCTAAAGCCTCTATTTTTTCAGATAACCCTTTAATTCCATTTGGCAGTTTGTCTTTATTTTCAAACCAATCACCCAATGAACTTGTGTCATCATGCCGTTCACCAAACCAACCATCATCCAATACAAAAAGCTCAATTCCTAAATTATTTGCAGTTGAGGCTATATCTACAATTTTCTCTTCATTGAAATCAAAGTAAGTTGCTTCCCAGTTATTAATCAAAATAGGGCGAACTTTATCTCGCCAATAACCTCGTACTAAGCGCTCTCTAAATAATTCATGATACGTTTGACTCATTCCATTTAAACCTTGATCTGAATAAACCATAACACATTCTGGTGTTTGGAAGGTTTCGTTAGGGTTTAACTTCCACTTGAATTGAAATGGGTTAATTCCTATTAGTACTCGACTAACACTATAGGTATCTACTTCAACCTGTGCCAAAAAGTTGCCGCTATATACTAAGCTAAAGCCATAGACCTCACCAGTATGCTCAGTTGCATCCAAACGTTTTAAAGCTAAGAAGGGATTATGTGCATGGCTACTTGCGCCTCTCGTGCTATATACCGATTGAATGCCTTTAAATAATTTTTGAGAATCTACATGTGCTTCACGTGCCCAAGCACCATTTAAATGCACCATTTCAAATTGGTCATCAGGAAGATCAACACTAGCACTCATAGCATTGTTAATATAAAAAGAATCATTTCCTTCATTTACAAAACGAGTGTTACGGCAAATGACATTTCTATTTTTATAGATTGTGTAGCTCAGAATTACTTTACTTTTTAAAACTTCATCCCATAATGTAATTTCTAACGTATTTGCTTCATTTTCATCCTCTACATATGTTGCTGGCAATTGGTGAAGCGTTGGCTTCCCAGCAATTATTTCATAGCTTTGGTACTGATAATTGGTTATATGACTACCGATTTTATTGGTGATCATGTGGGCTGGTGAGCGATAATCTGTTGTCCCATAACTTGGATATTCTTGCTTAATATGCTCAAGTGTTGAAGTATGGTCATCTTCGAACATATTACATGAAGGGCGAATTTCACGTTCTAGTAAATGTTTGAATGAATCACGATGTCTAATCTTTTTTCCATAATAAAGATGTTCTAATTGATTGCTTTTTTCTAATACTCGAAAAATATAGCTTACATTTTCATTAAATATGTGGAATTCCAGTGTTTCCACGTTTACCTTAATCGTCAATTTTCTCCACCTCAATTAATTGGTTACTTTATTACCTGTTTGTTCTAGCCATGTACAAACTTCACTGTAAACCCTTACAATAAAATGTAGCTATAGCAAAGTAATTAAATAAACAGTACCTAATAAATTGTAGCAAGCAAAAGGAAATAAAACAATAGGTTTTTAAGTAAAATTAAGTAATCGATTAACAGGTGATTACTTAATTGTTCGAAGTGTTTTTTAATTTTTAAAGGAAATATAAATAGGAGAAAATTAATCAAGAAAAAGAGAGACTTAATTAAAGTCCCTCTCTTTATAATGTTCAATGATTACGAGTGCAGTACCTATTTTCGAAAATAACAAAGAGGATGAGGAGGGGGAGTATAATACCTTATCCCCATCGAACAAGTTGACCTGATTGGGAAAGACCTCCTCCAAATCCATAAAGTAATAGGTGATCTCCTTCTTTCACTCTGCCGTCTTTAATTCCATTATCTAAGGCTAAAGGGATTGAGGCAGCAGATGTATTACCAAAATGGACTAGACTTGTCAGTGTCTTTTCAATAGAAAATTGGCTTTTCACACAGATCGATTCAATCATTCTTAGGTTAGCACTGTGCGGAATAAACCAATCAACATCCTGCAAAGAAAAATTAGCTTTTTCTACAACAGTTTTCATGCCGTTAGGAACAGTTGTAACAGCCCATTTGTATACCTCACGCCCATTTTGTACGAGCTGTCGTTTATTCTGTAGCTCCGTTCCAAACATTTTGTCAGATAAATAGGTTCCATATAAACTTATTGCCTTTTCACCTTCTGAAACTACGTGTGACGAGAGAAAGCTTCCTCTTTCGTCATACTCGACAAGAACAGCTCCAGCACCGTCTCCGAATAATATACAAGTTGTTCGGTCAGTAAAATCAGTTATTTTTGATAAAGTTTCAGCGCCTACCACGAGGATTTTTTTATGGAGTTCAGCTGTAATAAGTCCATTTGCTAAATGTAAGCCATACGTAAACCCTGCGCATGCAGCATTTATATCAATGGCTCCAGCTTGTTTTAGCCCCAATCTTCCTTGAATATATGAGGCTACACTAGGGGTTTGGTAGTCAGGAGATAGTGTGCACACAATAATCATATCGACGTCTCTTATATCTTTTTGGTAGCGTTCTACTAAGTTTTCGATTGCCTTAATACTTACATCACTAGTATATTCAGTTTCTGCTGCAAATCTTCTTTCCTTTATTCCAGTTCGCCTCAAAATCCATTCATCATTTGTATCAACCATTTTTTCAAGATCACTGTTTGTTACGATTAAATCCGGTACATATGATCCAATGGCAGTAATACGAGCTTTTGAAATCATTGATTAGTCACCTCTTTTGCTTTATAACCTAATAATAACACCTAAAAATAATACCTGGTACCAATATTGTATAAAAATTGATTGAAATTTATGTGAAATAAAGGAAAGGCATCAAAAGGAGTAGAATATAGATGAATAAATTAAATAATTTGATAATGGTGACCACCTAGAAGAAAGATACCACAATAGTCTAAAATTAAAAAGAAAGACTAGTAATCAGTCTTTCTTGTCAGTATTTTCTTTGCTATTTAGTTCGGTAAGCTTAGCAATCAGTATATGTTGTGGCATGTGCATTATCTGCTCAAGCGGAACATTTAGTGATGTAGCTAGTTTCTGTGCTGTATCTGCTGATATTTGTAATGGTCTCATAAGTATTCCCTCCTACTAACTATTTTACACGAAATGAAGGTGCAAACAAGATGACATTAATTTTTGGTCATAGAGGTGCTGCAGGTGGTTATCCCGAAAATACAATGCTATCATTCAAAGCTGCCAAGGCTGCAAAAGCTGATGGGATTGAATTGGATGTTCAAATGACAAAAGATGGTGAACTAGTTGTGATCCATGATGAAACAGTTGATCGAACGACAAACGGCACGGGATTTGTAAAAGAATTAACCTTTGAGGAAATTTCTCGATTAGATGCGAGCTATAAGTTTACACAATATAAAGGTGGCTCATTTATTCCAACGCTTAACGAAGTGTTGGAATGGGCAAAACAGCAAAGAGAATTCATTGTAAATATTGAATTGAAAAATGGAATCATTGATTATCCAAAAATAGAAGAAAAAACAATTAAGCTTATTTACAAACATAGCCTTCAAAAGCGAGTAATTATCTCTTCTTTTAATCATTATAGTTTAGTAACCTGTAAGGAGATCTCATCTGAAATTGAAACAGCCATCCTTTATATGGAAGGATTATATATGCCTTGGAAGTATGCGGAGAGTATTGGTGCGAAAGGGTTGCATCCCCATTATCATGCAGCCAAAGGGGAGGTAATTTCGCAATCTAAAAGCCACGGAATTAGCGTAAGACCATTTACCATAAATGATACGCAATTGATGCAGCGGTTGATAAATGAAAAATGCACAGGGTTTTTTACTGATTTTCCAGAAACTGCTGTAGAGCTAAAACTTAAAGGCGATTGAATTCCAACACATTTTTAATGAGAAAAAGAGTGTGCAACTGCCTCACTCTTTTTCATCATAAATAATTTATAATAAGATCTCTTCTCTACCTCTTAGCGAATCTCTTCTGTACCTTATTTCGTTTTCGATCTCTATAAAAGATAAAACCTGCCACAAAGCTAAGCCCACCTAAAAACAAGAAAAGTCCTAATAAAAACTGCAGCCATAAATATGGTATAGGAGGTTGAAGGATTCCAAACGTCATGTCACGCATGAGCTTAATACCAAATGCTGCTAAAAAACCTGGAATGACCATAATGACAAGTGCAAGTATTCTAATCATAAAAGATAAAGTCCTTTCATATTCTCTGAAATTATCCCATTCTTAACGGATAGTAAAATCCCAGACTCATGTTCAAGAGAAGAAATGTAAAAAGGTGAGGGATAACTGCCCGTAAAGATCTGATAAGTCTCGCTATCCATTAATGGAAGTCTCGCTTTATTGTCTGTTTCTCACGGTTGTTTGTCAAGTGTTATCCTTTACGATATGATATAAGTGTGCAAATTTTTGCAAGTTTTATAAAAATGATTTATTAGGTATTACTCTTATATAAATAATCAAAAAGACCATTTTTTAAAACATAGTTTTTTATTAACCTGACCAAAGCGATTCTGCTTTTCTTAATAGTGACATAAAGGGGATAGGTTTATGCAACGAGTTATGATAGTTGGGGCTGGTAAGGATGGAACAGCTCTGTTGAAAAGAATTGTCGAAACGAATATTGTGGAAGTTGCTGCAATGATTGATAAAAATGAACATGCTCCAGGGATGGAACTAGCTAGAAGTCTTGGTATTGAAACAAGCAGGCATTGGAAGACTGTTAAGCAAAAAAATATTAACATTGTTATTGAAGCAACAGGTAACATTAAGGTCATGGAGCTTTTACAACTGGAAAAGCATCCAGATATGGTTATTATTCCAGGTGCAGTAGCACATCTTATTTCTGAACTAGTTGAAGAAAAAGAATTGTTAATCGCAAGACTTAAAGAGGAGACCTATAAACAGCAAACCATCTTTAATTCTACAAATGATGGCATGATCGTGATTGATATAGATGAAAAAATTATCTTATTTAATAAAACTGCGGAGGAAATAACAGGATTTCCCCGTGAAAAGGCAATGGGGCACAAGGTAAATGAGATAATTCCTTCGAGTAAGTTGGCAAGGACGCTTAAAACTCGTGAGGTTGAAACGAATCAGGAGCAAGTTCTTGATAATGGACTTAAAATCATTACGACTAGAATTCCTATGATTGATGAAGCGGGGAATCTACTAGGAGCACTAGCCCTTTTTAAAGATATAACAGAAATTGTTAACTTGGCAGAAGAGGTTACGAACTTAAAGGAGATCCAAGTGATGCTTGAAGCAATCATCCAATCATCAGAGGAAGCAATATCAGTAGTGGATGAAGAAGGTCATGGAATCCTTATTAATCGGGCATATACTAAAATGACAGGGTTATCTGAGGAGCAAGTTCTAGGAAAACCAGCAACAGCAGATATCTCTGAAGGTGAAAGCATGCATATGAAGGTACTACAAACAAGACGTGCAGTTCGAGGCGTCAGAATGAAAGTTGGTCCTGCAAAAAGAGACGTCATTGTAAATGTTGCTCCTGTCATTGTAAATGGAAAGTTAAAAGGTAGTGTTGGGGTTATTCAAGATATGTCAGAAATTCAAAAGCTGACTACAGAGTTAAGTCGGGCAAGACAAATTATTCGAACGCTAGAAGCGAAATACTCGTTTGAGGACATAATTGGTATAAGTGATGAAATGAAAATGGCGATTGAACAGGCAAAGCTTGGTGCGAAAACTCCTGCAACTGTGCTCTTACGGGGTGAATCTGGGACAGGTAAGGAGCTATTTGCACATGCTATACATAATGCAAGTGATCGAAAATATAACAAATTTATTCGGGTAAATTGTGCTGCTATTGCTGAAAGTCTCCTTGAAAGTGAACTTTTCGGATATGAAGAAGGAGCTTTTTCAGGTGCGAAGCGTGGAGGAAAAAGAGGTTTTTTTGAGGAAGCAAATAATGGTAGTATTTTTTTAGATGAGATAGGAGAATTATCAGCAAATATGCAGGCAAAGCTTCTTCGTGTATTACAGGAAAATGAAATCGTCAAGGTTGGTGGAACAAAACCTGTTCCGGTAAATGTAAGGGTAATTGCTGCAACTAATTTAAATATTGAAAAAGCAATGTCAGAAGGCGTATTTCGTGAGGATTTATATTACCGCCTAAATCGATATCCTATTTCTATACCACCACTAAGAGATCGAAAAGAAGATATTCCTGCTCTGTGCCAAAGGTTAATTAGTAAATTAAATCAGGATTATGGGAGGAATATCGTTTCTGTAACAGGACAAGCAATTAATATTTTAACCCAACATGACTGGCCAGGTAATGTAAGAGAACTTGAAAATGTATTAGGAAGAACAATTATTTTCATGGAACACCACGAAATTGAGATTGAAGGGAAACATATTCCGATGCTTCAGTTGCCGACAAAGGAAAGTAAAGCACAAGAAAATAGCGCTTTTGTCCATAATAATGAGGAGACATTAGCTGATGCTGTAGAACGTGTTGAGGCAGAGGTTATCAAACGCTCATTAGAAGTCCATGAGTATAATCGTACAAAAACAGCAAAAGCTTTAGGAATATCGTTAAGAAGTTTATATTATAAAATGGAAAAATATAACCTTGCAAATAATAGCATGCAATAAAGTTCATGGTTTGCAAAATAGTGCATGTTCGTTATATGATAAAGAAGAATAATTGTGCTTTTTCTTTTTGTAAAGTAAATCCTTCTAAATTTGGCATTTAAATTATCTTTAAGAAAAACATCATTTGTCACAGCAGAGAATGTATTAATGATACGGAAATTTAAGCATTGTGAACATTTTTATAGAGAATACTTTAAAGAAATATCATAGATCATTTTTATTTTGGCACACTTTTTGCTTTTTAGTTGATAAGAACAGATGAATACAACTTGGAAGGATATGAAATGAAATGAAGCTAGAAAATCTGCTGGACGAAGCAGCTAAAATAAATGGAAAAATTGTTGCGGTGGCTTCAGCAGAAGATGAAGAGGTAATTGAAGCTGTATCTGAAGCGATAAAACGTAATCTTGCTCATTTTTTATTGTTTGGAAAAAAGGAAGAAATAGAGGATTTATTGATTGCAAAAGGTATTGGGAAAGATCATGTTCAAATTATCCAAGCGAGAACAAAAGAACAAGCGACAGAACTTGCTGTAAGAGCCGTTCATCAGAATGAAGCTTCAGTGCTAATGAAGGGGAACGTTCCGACTGCAACTCTTTTAAAGGCTGTATTAAACAAGGAGTATGGTCTTAGAACAGGAAGGATTTTATCACATGTCGCCATTTTTGAAGTCCCTGGATTTTCAAAGTTCACAATTGTCACAGATGCTGCCATGAATCTTGAGCCTGATTTGCAGCAAAAGGAGCAAATTGTTGTGAATGCAGTTAATATTGCAAGAGCAATTGGGATCGATAAGCCTAAAGTTGCTGCACTTGCTGCAGTTGAGATAATAAATCCTGCTATGCAGGCAACCATTGATGCAGCTTCATTAACATTAATGAATAAGAGAGGGCAAATAAAGGATTGTCTCATTGATGGACCTTTAGCTCTGGATAATGCAATTTCATTAGAGGCGGCGAAACATAAAGGGATTGATAGTGACATTGCCGGACAAGCAGATATATTGCTAGTACCTACTATAGATGTAGGAAATGTTTTGTATAAATCTCTGATTTATTTTGCAAAAGCTAGTGTTGGGGCGGTTATTGCTGGAGCGAAAGCACCAATTGTATTAACAAGTCGATCGGACTCTTCTGAAAGTAAGCTCTATTCTTTAGCATTAGCGATTTGTTCATCTGATAAGTATAACATTTAGGAGGAAACGACTTCATGGAAATTTTCAAATATATGGAGCATTACGATTATGAGCAATTGGTATTTTGTCAGGATAAACAATCGGGACTAAAGGCAATTATCGCCATCCATGATACGACACTAGGACCTGCTCTAGGTGGTACACGAATGTGGACTTATGAATCAGAGGAAGAAGCAATTGAAGATGCTCTTCGTTTAGCTCGAGGGATGACTTATAAAAATGCTGCTGCCGGTTTAAACCTGGGTGGGGGTAAAACAGTTATTATTGGTGATCCGCGTAAGGATAAAAATGAAGAGATGTTCCGTGCATTTGGCCGTTATATTCAAGGCTTAAATGGTCGATATATTACAGCTGAAGATGTAGGAACAACTGTTGCAGACATGGATTTAATTCATGAAGAAACAGATTATGTAACAGGCATCTCCCCTGCTTTTGGCTCTTCTGGTAACCCATCTCCTGTAACGGCTTATGGTGTTTATCGCGGGATGAAGGCTGCGGTTATGGAAGCCTTTGGAACAGATTCACTAGAGGGTAAGGTTGTTGCTGTACAAGGGGTTGGGAATGTAGCTTACAACCTGTGTAAACATTTGCATGAAGAAGGTGCACACTTAGTTGTAACCGATATAAACAAAGAAGCAGTACGACGTGCTGTTGAGGATTTTAATGCAAAAGCAGTTGAACCAAATGATATTTATAGTGTGGAATGTGATGTTTATGCACCATGTGCTCTTGGTGCAACAATAAATGATGTTACGATTCCTCAAATAAAAGCTAAGGTGATTGCAGGAGCTGCGAATAATCAATTAAAAGATACTAAGCATGGAGATTTAATCCATGAAATGGGAATTGTCTATGCTCCTGATTATGTCATTAATGCTGGTGGTGTTATTAACGTAGCAGATGAATTATATGGCTATAATAGTGAACGTGCGCTAAAAAAGGTTGAAGGAATATATAACAATATCGCCCGAGTAATCGAAATAGCTAAACGTGACGGTATTCCAACCTATCAAGCAGCGGATCGTCTTGCGGAAGAACGTATTGAAAGAATGAGAAATTCTCGCAGTCAATTTTTGCAAAATGGACATCATATTTTAAGTCGTCGACCATAAATAATTAAACGCGGAGTTAGATTAGTAGACCTTCTAACTCCAGTTTCAATTTACATAAGCTAAAGGCTTCCATAATATACAACAGTGATCAATTTTTTAGATGACGGAGGTTTAAACGTTGCAGGTGAATCAATATCGTATCCTTGTCCTTAACCCTGGTTCCACATCAACGAAAATTGGGGTTTTTGATAGCGAAATATCTATTTTTGAGAAAACACTTAGACATGATTTAGATAAACTTAATACGTATCCTAACATCATTGATCAATATGAATTTCGGAAGCAAGCCATTTTAGAAACGCTTGATGAAGAAGGGATCAACATTTCGAAACTGAATGCAGTTTGTGGTCGTGGCGGCCTGCTCCGGCCCATTGAAGGCGGAACCTATATAGTCAATGACCAAATGCTAGAAGATTTAAGGAATGGTTTTGCTGGTCAACACGCATCTAATTTAGGTGGGATCATTGCCTATGAAATTGCAAATGGACTAAATATTCCTGCATATATTGTTGACCCAGTTGTCGTTGATGAGATGGAAGAGATTGCAAAAGTTTCTGGAGTGCCTACAATCGAAAGAAGAAGTATCTTCCATGCGTTAAATCAAAAAGCGGTAGCCCGGCGTGTTGCGTCAGATTTCAATAAGCGATATGAAGAAATGAACTTGATCATTACCCATATGGGAGGCGGAATTACCGTTGGTGTTCATAAGCGTGGAAGAGTAGTTGATGTTAATAACGGCTTGCATGGAGATGGTCCATTTAGTCCGGAACGTGCTGGAACAGTACCAGCAGGAGATCTTGTTTCAATGTGTTATTCAGGTGAGTTTTTCCGCGAAGAAATGATGAAGCAGTTAGTAGGAAAAGGTGGCCTTGTTGGCTATTTAGGAACGAATGATGCAGTTAAGGTAGAAAAAATGGTTGAAGCTGGAGATGAAAAGGCCTCTCTCATTTATTCAGCAATGGCTTATCAAATTGGGAAAGAGATTGGATCTGCAAGTGCTGTATTAAAAGGAAAAGTTGATGCTATTGTCTTAACAGGTGGATTAGCCTATGGTAAAAAATTTGTAAAAGAGATTTCCGCTTATATCGATTGGATTGCAGACGTCCTTGTGTTTCCTGGTGAAAACGAGCTTCAAGCACTTGCTGAGGGTGCCTTACGTGTTTTGAAAAATGAGGAAGAAGCAAAACAATATCCTACTAAAAAAAGTGCTATGGCATTTTTGCGTCACTAATGAAAAATAAATGAGTTACTTCGAAAGACTTTAGATAAAGGGAGGCGATAGTTTGGCTACAGAATATGATCTAGTCATACTCGGTGGAGGAACTGGCGGTTATGTTGCAGCGATACGTGCTACACAACTTGGCCTTAAAACAGCTGTTGTTGAAAAAAGTAAGCTTGGTGGAACATGCTTGCATAAGGGATGTATCCCAAGTAAAGCACTCCTAAGAAGTGCAGAGGTTTATGCTACAGCAAAAAAGAGTGAAGAATTCGGTGTAGAAACATCTGAGGTAAAGCTGAACTTTTCAAAGGTTCAAGAACGAAAACAAGGAATTATTGAGCAACTCCATAATGGAGTGCAACAACTTATGAAAAAAGGAAAAATCGATGTGTATGAGGGGATTGGGCGTATTTTAGGTCCATCTATTTTTTCACCGATGCCTGGAACAATTTCTGTTGAAATGAATAACGGGGAAGAAAATGAAATGCTCATTCCTAAAAATGTAATCATCGCTACTGGATCAAGACCAAAAAGCCTTCAAGATCTTAAGATTGATGGAGAAATTGTGTTAACTTCTGAAGAAGCCCTTGATTTAAATAGTCTACCAAATTCAATCATAATTGTTGGTGGAGGCGTGATCGGGATTGAGTGGGCTTCTATGTTAGTAGATTTCGGTGTGAGTGTAACAGTTTTAGAGTACTCTGATCGAATTTTACCAACAGAAGACAAAGAGATTTCAAAAGAAATGGAGCGTTTACTGGCAAAAAGGGGAATTACCATTGTCACCAGTGCAAAGGTATTACCTGAAACGTTTGAACAAGGAAATTTAGCCACAATTAAAGCAGAGCATAAAGGTGAAGAAAGATCCTTTACAGCTGATAAGATTCTCATATCTGTTGGAAGGCAAGCGAATGTTGAAGGTATTGGTATTGAAAATACCGATATAAAACTTGAAAAAGGGTTTATTGCCACAAATCAATATTATCAAACAAAAGAATCACATATTTATGCGATTGGTGATGTCATTGGAGGTTTACAATTAGCACATGTTGCATCACATGAAGGTATTGTTGCTGTTGAACATATTGCAAATGCTCAGCCTATCCCGCTTGATGAGTCACTGATCTCGAAATGTATCTATAGTTCACCTGAGATAGCAAGTGTCGGGTACACCGAGGATAAAGCAAAGGAAAACGGTTTTAAAACAAAGATAGGTAAGTTTCCATTTAAAGCAATAGGTAAAGCCCTTGTATTTGGTGAAACAGAAGGATTTGTCAAACTTGTGGTGGACGAAGAAACAGATGATCTTCTAGGTGTTCATATGATTGGACCACATGTTACAGATATGATATCTGAAGCAGGTCTTGCTAGAGTATTGGATGCAACCCCTTGGGAAGTTTCTCAAACGATTCATCCTCATCCAACATTATCAGAAGCAATTGGCGAAGCTGCACTTGCTGTTTATGGAAAGGCAATTCATTTTTAATTTTATGAAAAAATAAGAAAATCTTGTGTTGAATAAGCATCAGTTAGTTGCCTACTCTGAAAAAAGAGCACGTTCTTTTATACAAGCTAGAGGTTGATGAATGCACTTCACTTGCGTATTTCTTATTTAGGAGGTAATAAAATGACAGAAAACCGACACCAATCGTTAGGTCTAACCGATAAAGATGTGTTAAATATGTATGAAACAATGCTATTGGCAAGAAAAATAGATGAGCGGATGTGGCTATTAAATCGATCAGGGAAAATCCCTTTTGTTATTTCTTGTCAAGGTCAAGAAGCAGCTCAGGTCGGTGCAGCATTTGCCTTAGATCGTCATGAGGATTATGTTCTTCCGTATTATCGTGATATGGGAGTTGTTTTAACGTTTGGCATGACAGCAAAGGAACTGATGTTATCTGGATTTGCAAAGGCAGAGGATCCGAATTCAGCTGGAAGACAAATGCCAGGTCACTTTGGTCAAAAGAAAAACCGAATTGTTACAGGTTCATCACCGGTTACTACGCAAGTACCCCATGCTGTTGGTATAGCATTAGCAGGTAAAATGCAGAAGAAGAATCTTGTTACATTTGTAACATTTGGAGAAGGTTCTTCAAACCAAGGTGACTTCCATGAAGGAGCTAATTTTGCTGCCGTTCATAAATTACCAGTTATCTTAATGTGTGAAAACAACAAATATGCCATTTCGGTTCCATATGACAAACAGGTTGCTTGTGAAAAAATTTCTGACCGTGCAATTGGCTATGGTATGCCTGGCGTAACAGTGGATGGAAATGATCCACTTGAAGTATATGCTGTTGTAAAAGAAGCTGCTGATCGTGGTCGTCGTGGTGAGGGTCCGACCTTAATAGAAACAATTTCGTATCGACTAACACCACATTCAAGTGATGATGATGATAGTAGCTATCGGGAGCAGGATGAAGTAGCAGAAGCAAAGAAAGATGATCCAGTCCTTAAGTTTTCTAGATATTTAAATGAAGTTGGCGTTCTTTCTGAGGAAATTGAAAAAGAGATGATAGATGGCATTATGGACGTCATAAATGAAGCTACTGATTATGCAGAAGCGGCGCCGTATGCAAATCCAGAAGATGCATTAAAATACGTTTATGCAGAGTAAGGGGGAAGAAAGATGGCTGTTATTTCATATATAGATGCCATTACAATGGCAATGCATGAAGAGATGGAGCGCGACGAAAAAGTATTCGTTCTTGGAGAAGATGTTGGCAGAAAGGGTGGAGTGTTTAAAGCGACAGCAGGGTTGTATGAAAAATTTGGAGAAGAACGTGTTATGGATACACCACTTGCAGAATCTGCAATCGCCGGAGTTGGAATAGGTGCAGCAATGTATGGAATGAGACCGATTGCTGAAATGCAATTTGCTGACTTTATTATGCCTGCAGTAAATCAAATTGTTTCAGAAGCAGCAAAAATTCGTTATCGTTCCAACAACGATTGGAGCTGTCCAATAACAATACGTGCCCCTTTTGGTGGTGGTGTTCATGGAGCTTTGTATCATTCACAATCAGTAGAAGCTGTTTTTGCTAATCAGCCTGGCTTGAAAATTGTCATTCCTTCAACACCATATGATGCAAAAGGTTTATTAAAAGCTGCCATTCGTGATGATGACCCTGTATTATTTTTTGAGCATAAGCGAGCGTATCGCTTAATCAAAGGTGAGGTACCTGTAGATGATTATGTTCTGCCTATTGGTAAAGCAGATGTGAAACGAGACGGAGAAGACATTACAGTAATTACATACGGTCTATGTGTGCATTTTGCCCTACAAGCTGCTGAACGATTAGCTAATGATGGCATTAGTACACATGTTTTAGATTTAAGAACAATCTACCCTTTAGACAAAGAGGCGATTATTGAAGCTGCATCGAAAACCGGTAAAGTACTTCTTATAACAGAAGACAATAAAGAAGGCAGTGTTATTAGTGAGGTTTCAGCTATTATTGCCGAAAATTGCTTGTTTGATTTAGATGCTCCAATCATGAGATTAGCTGGTCCTGATACCCCAGCGATGCCGTACGCACCTACAATGGAAAAATTCTTTATGATTAACCCAGATAAAGTGGAGGAAGCAATGCGTAAACTTGCTGAATTTTAACTTTTCTAGAAAAAAATATAAAGTTAGCAACTTACTATTACGAAAGTAGATCGAGATGGCATTAACAAGTCATCAGCATCTTACAAAATAGGTCTTGTATAGATGCATGCAAGATAGCCTTTAACAAAGGAGGTTTCACAGTGGCAATTAAACAAATTAAAATGCCTCAGTTAGGTGAGAGCGTAACTGAAGGTACTATAAGTAACTGGCTCGTTTCTGTAGGTGATAAGGTAAACAAATATGATCCACTTGCAGAAGTGATGACAGATAAAGTTAATGCCGAGGTTCCATCTTCCTTTAGCGGTGTTATTAAAGAAATAATAGCTGAAGAAGGTACAACACTGGATGTTGGAGAAATTATTTGCACCATTGAAATAGAGGGTGAAGAAGTAGTCTCAGAAACTCCAGTTGAGGTGAATAGCGAATCTATTGAACCAGTTGAAGCGCAAGCACAAACTGAAAAACAAGAGGTTCAATCAAATAAAAAACGTTATTCTCCTGCTGTGCTCCGTTTAGCTCAGGAAAATGATATAGACTTAGAACAAGTGAATGGTTCAGGAGCTGGCGGTAGGATTACTAGAAAGGACCTTTTACAATTAATTGAACGTGGATCGATTCCTAAAACTGGAGCTGCAAATCAAGATGATGCTCCTAAACCAACGGCTGTGCCAACTCTTCAACCAGGAATCGAACAAACCCACACTCATACTACTGCATCAACCGTGCCAGGCGACATAGAAATCCCTATTTCAGGAGTTCGCAAAGCAATTGCAGCTAATATGGTTCGAAGTAAGCATGAAGCGCCACATGCTTGGATGATGGTTGAAGTAGATGCAACAAATCTTGTTGAGTATCGCAATTCCATAAAGGATGAATTTAAGAAAAAAGAGGGCTACAACTTAACGTTCTTTGCCTTTTTCGTAAAAGCTGTGGCACAAGCATTAAAAGAATTCCCGCAAATTAATTCGATGTGGGCTGGAGAAAAAATTATTCAGAAAAAGGATATTAATCTCTCTATTGCTGTTGCAACTGAAGATTCCTTGTTTGTACCAGTTATTAAAGCAGCTGATGAAAAAACAATAAAAGGAATTGCTAGAGAGATTACAGAATTAGCGAACAAAGTGCGAACTGGAAAATTAACACCAGATGATATGCAAGGCGGCACATTTACTGTAAATAACACAGGTTCATTCGGGTCTGTGCAATCAATGGGAATCATTAATTACCCTCAAGCGGCAATTTTACAGGTAGAAACAATTGTAAAACGACCTGTTGTCATGAACAATGGAATGATAGCCGTTCGTGATATAGTAAATTTATGTATGTCGCTTGATCACCGTGTGATAGATGGATTAATTTGTGGACGGTTCTTAGCACGTGTGAAAGAAATTTTAGAAAATGTATCTAAAGAAACAACTTCGATTTATTAAAAAAGGCTGTTTTCGCAAACTTTGTTGCTATTTACCAAGTATGCGGTGAGGTTGATTTCCGCTGCAGATGCTCGCTTTCTGCGGGGCGGGCGGTGAGCCTCCTCGGCGTAAACGCCTGTGGGGTCTCACCTGTCCCGCTACTCCCGCAGGAGTCTCGCACTGCCGCTCCAATCAACCTTAAATAGTTTTCGTTTTAAAAGAAACAATCTATTAGAAAAGAGCCTTTTAAAAAAATAAAATGTAAGATGAAACAGACTAATAAGGGTCAGAACATTCAACTCCATATATAGCATTTACTGAAGTAAAGCTTTATATATGGTTTGAGGGTCTGACCCTTTGTGTTTACTTTTCTCTTCAAATGAATCTTTAGCTAGAACTTCATTGCTGATGGTGAAAAATTATAATAAAATAAAATTGTAGAACTTTTATATTTTTTATAAATGTAAGCGCTTATCAAAAGTTATTTATTCTGAATCGTTTAGTAAATGTAGTAGATCATGAATTTTTCAACAAGAGGGTGGACTTTCGAATAGGAACACTTCATGGGGAGGAACTAGGCATGATACATACAAAGGGGAATTGGAACGATTGGAAAGCTGAGGCTGAAAAAGCATTAAGGGGAAAGATGTTTGAAAGTCTAAGCTCAACTACATACGAAGGTATTAAGCTAAAGCCATTATATGCAAAAGAGGATTATGATTCTAGGAAACTGCCAATAATACATGATCATCGCGAATCGAATGATTGGAATATTAGTCAAGTTATTTTAGCTGAAAATAGCCATGAGTTGAGTGAGATGATAAAACAAGCTAAGAATAAGGGGCAGAGCTCATTTTATCTAGATAATGTTCAGTGTCTAAAAAAAATTGTGGACTTAGATGTTGCTTTTTTGCACATCGACTGGCTAAATGATTCCTTCCTTTTTGATGTAGGAGAAGACATTGGTTTTATACCTCTGTTTCTTCAATCTCGTAAAAAGAGAAATGAACTAAAGAACCTTAAAGGAACTTTAAGTTTTGACCCGTATGAAAGCATTTTAATTAATGGCGAAGAAGATATGAGGTCTGTTAAAACACAATTTGATTATCTTGCTGATACGATAAAGTGGTGTCAAATGCATGAGTGTGAAGTACGCTGTTTACTGATTAAAGGTGACCTTTATCATGAAGCAGGGGCCCATGCACTTCAAGAGCTGAACTACACCTTCTCACATGCACTTGATGTGATAAATGAGCTGCTAAATCGTGGTATATCTATAGATATCATTGCTAAAAACATAACTTTTTCTTTTGCGATAGGGTCTAATTTTTTTATGGAAATTGCTAAATTTCGAGCAGCAAAGCAATTATGGGCATCTCTTATACATGCATTAGGAGGAAACAAAGAATCACAGAAAATGTATCTTCATGCAAGAACCTCGATATTTAATAAGACAGGTTATGATGTTCATGTAAATCTTTTACGCACAACAACTGAAGGTTTTGCCGCAGCTGTAGCAGGTGTCGATGAATTATCTATCTATCCTTTTGATTATGTTTTGCCGAGTAGAGGAGAACTAGGAGAAAGAATTGCAAGAAATACTCAATTTATTTTAAAAGAGGAAAACTTACTTTTTAGTGTCATCGATCCAGCAGGAGGATCTTATTATGTAGAAACGTTAACAAATGAGCTGGCAGAACGAGCCTGGAAAGAAATAAAAGCGATCGATGAAAAAGGAGGCTTTCTCCACCTATTAAAAGAGGGTGAACCCCAAAAAGAACTTGAAGCAATATTTGAAAAAAGAGTAGATGATGTTAATAAGAGTAAAACAACGATTATTGGGACGAATGCATTTGCGAACCTTTCCGATCAAGTTGAAGCGACGTTACAAGGTATTAAACAAGCAAATGAACATCACACAGATACCAAACAAGTTACAACATTTCAAAATGCGTATATTTTTGTTAATAAGAATAAGGAAGTACCAATTGTAAAAACACAAAATCTACTTGAACAGCTAAAGATAACTCCTATTAAAAATAGACGTCTTGTAGAGCATTTTGAGCAGTTAAGAATTGCTGCTGAAACATACGTTAAAAAAAATCATCAACAATTAAAAGTTGACGTTATTGTTTTTGGGAGATTAAAAGATTATAAGCCCCGACTTGACTTCGTGACAGGCTTACTTGCTTCAGGCGGAATAACGGTAGAGGTTGTTTCATATGATCAGTTTTCATCATACCCTAATGGTAATGTGATTATCTTCTGTGGAAATGACGAGGGTTATAATAAAATTGATTCTTCTCTTATTAGTAAGATAAAGGAAGGAAAGAAATCAGTTCATCTATTTATCACCGGGAATGGTCATGAGAAGAAAATGGCGGAGTATGGGTTAAATGGTGTTATCACTACAAACATGAATGCGTATAAATTCCTAGTCACTATTCATCACTTAATGGGGGTTGGAAATTGATGAAACGTCGAACTATTACTGAGGCAAAGCTTATAAAACCGACAGCATCTCAGGATCCTTCTCCATCATTTTTCAATACACATGAGCAAATACGAGTGAAAAATAAATACGATTCAACGGACCTTGAAAAAATCGAGCATTTGGATACATTTCCAGGGACGTATCCTTATTTACGTGGGCCTTATGCGACAATGTATGTGAATAAGCCATGGACAATTAGACAGTATGCTGGATTTTCAAGTGCAGAAGAAAGTAATGCCTTTTACAAAAGAAACTTAGAGATGGGACAAAAGGGCCTATCCGTTGCCTTTGATTTGGCAACACATCGCGGCTATGATTCTGATCATCCTCGGGTAGAAGGAGATGTTGGAAAGGCAGGAGTGGCTATTGACTCCATTCAAGATATGAAGCTATTATTTGATGGAATTCCTTTAGATGAAATGTCGGTTTCAATGACAATGAATGGTGCGGTCTTGCCAATTATGGCATTTTATATCGTAACAGCAGAAGAGCAAGGAGTAGCAAAGGAAAAGCTATCAGGTACGATTCAAAATGATATTTTAAAAGAATATATGGTTCGTAATACATATATTTATCCGCCAGAAACATCAATGAGAATTATTGGCGATATTTTTGAGTATACGTCGAAAAATATGCCAAAGTTTAATAGTATAAGTATCTCTGGCTACCACATGCAGGAAGCAGGAGCACCAGCAGATCTTGAACTCGCTTATACATTGTCAGATGGTCTTGAGTATATACGAACTGGCTTAAAGGCTGGTCTTGATATTGATCAATTTGCACCTCGGTTATCGTTTTTTTGGGCGATTGGGATGAATTATTTCATGGAAGTAGCCAAGATGAGAGCAGCACGTTATATGTGGTCATCCATCGTTAAGAAGTTTAATCCTAAAAATCCAAAATCCCTTGCATTGCGAACACATTCTCAGACTTCAGGATGGAGTTTAACTGAGCAGGATCCTTTTAATAACGTTGTTCGAACATGTATCGAGGCACATGCAGCGGTAATGGGACATACCCAATCCCTCCATACGAATGCATTAGATGAGGCGATCGCATTACCAACTGATTTTTCCGCGAGAATTGCTCGAAATACACAGTTGTATTTACAGCATGAAACCGGAATCTGTGGTGTGATTGATCCATGGGGAGGCTCTTACTTTGTAGAATCCTTAACAGATTCACTCATTGAACGCGCGACAAAGCATATGGCTGAGATTGAACAGCTTGGTGGTATGACGAAAGCGATTGAAACAGGTCTTCCAAAAATGAAAATAGAGGAGGCGGCTGCGAGAAGGCAGGCGAAAATTGATTCAGGAAAAGAAACAATAATTGGAGTGAATAAATTTAAGCTTGAAAAAGAGGACCCGCTTGATATTTTGTCGATCGATAATACAGAGGTAAGAAAAAAGCAAATTCAAAGAATAAATGAAGTAAAAGCAAAGCGAAATGATGAGCTTGTGAATAAAGCCTTGCAAAAAATAACGACTGCAACCGCCAATGGTGAAGGAAATCTTTTAGAGCTAGCTGTTGAAGCAGCACGCCAGCGAGCAACACTTGGTGAAATTTCATATGCAATTGAAAAGGTTAGTAAACGCCATCAAGCAATGATTCGTTCAATTAGTGGAGTTTATAGCTCGGAATTTTCAAACGAAGAAGAAATAACCAAGGTGAGAGAGAAAACAGATCAATTTTATGAGCTTGAGGGAAGACGTCCAAGAATTCTCATTGCAAAGATGGGCCAGGACGGACATGATCGAGGAGCCAAGGTAATCGCAACAGCATTTGCTGATTTGGGCTTTGATGTAGATATCGGGCCACTCTTCCAAACACCTGCTGAAACTGCCGTACAAGCGGTAGAAAACGATGTTCATGTTGTAGGAATGAGCTCATTAGCAGCTGGCCATAAAACACTTCTTCCCCAACTTATAAATGAATTAAAAAAGTTAGGGAGAGAAGATATAATTGTCATTATTGGCGGTGTGATTCCTTATCAGGATTACGATGAGCTAAAAGAAAAGGGAGCTGCGGAAATATTTGGGCCAGGAACTGTAATACCTGTTGCTGCAACTAAGGTATTAAATAAGATCCTTGAGAGATTGGGCTATGAGGAAATTGAAGAATGACGAAATATATTCGAAAAAGCAATGAAATGGCTACAAACGAGTATATTGATGGAATTATCAAAGGTGACAGAGTTATTTTAGCTCAAGCAATAACACTAGTAGAAAGTAATGCGAAAAGACATTTTGAAAAGGCTCAGCAAATTATCGAAGCACTATTAAAAAAGAGTTCAGGATCGATAAGAATTGGAATTACAGGAGTTCCAGGTGCGGGTAAAAGTACTTTCGTTGACTCATTGGGAACTTATTTATGCCATCTCGGCTTCCGGGTCGCTGTACTCGCTATTGATCCTAGCAGTAACGTATCAAAGGGAAGTATTATGGGCGACAAAACCAGAATGGAAAGATTATCTAGAAACCCACTTGCGTTTATTAGACCTTCCCCTTCAGGAGGAAATCTAGGTGGAGTAAATCGAAAGACGAGAGAAACTATTGCTTTATGTGAAGCAGCTGGATATGATGTCATTCTTGTAGAGACAATGGGTGTAGGGCAAGGTGAATTTGTTGTCCGTGATATGGTAGACTTTTTTATGTTGCTAGTTCTAACAGGTGCAGGGGATGAGCTGCAAACGATGAAAAAAGGGATTATGGAATTACCAGATTTAGTTGTTGTCAATAAGGCTGATGGTGACAATCTTGCAAAAGCCAATAAAGCAAAGCATGAATATAACACGATTCTTCACTTTCTAAAGCCGTATACATCTGGATGGACAACAAGAGCTGTCACAGCATCTGCGTTAAAGGAAACAGGGATTGAAGACATATGGCAGTTAATCCAACAGTTTGAGGCATACACGAAAAAATGCAATATCTTTCATAAAAGAAGAAGTGATCAACAACGAAATTGGCTGCATGATCTGCTTAAACAAGAGCTTTATCAGAATTTTTATCAACATCCAAAGGTGAGTCAACAGCTTACTCGCTTTGAAAAAGCAGTGATGAACGGTGAAAGAAGTGTTGCAGCAAGTGCACTAGATTTATTAGATCTTTTCGTAAAAGATAAAAATTGAGCGATCTATTTGCTCATTTGATAGAAAGCTTGGTAAAATAAATATATTGAGTGTAAAAGGAGAGGTTTTCATTGAGTATGGATTTTAACTTATTTATGAATGATATCGTGCAACAAGCTCGCAAGGAAATTGTTGCAGCTGGATATACTGAACTTACTTCACCAGAAGAAGTAGATGAAACATTAAATAGCAAAGGCACGACTCTAGTAATGGTGAACAGTGTTTGTGGATGTGCTGGTGGGATTGCAAGACCAGCAGCAGCTCATGCTGTACATTATGACAATCGTCCAGATAATCTTGTGACTGTTTTTGCAGGACAGGATAAAGAAGCAACAGCACGAGCTCGTGAATTGTTTACTGGATATCCACCATCATCACCTTCATTTGCTTTACTTAAAGATGGTAAGTTAATGACAATGGTTGAACGTCATGAAATTGAAGGTCATGATCCAATGTCAGTCGTTGCAAAGCTTCAAGCTGCGTTTGATGAGTATTGTGAAGAAGTATAAAATGAGAAAGTAAAAATCAGTAAAAAAGAGGTAGACACACATTGTGTCTATCTCTTTTTTATGTGGGGCAACAATGATTAAAGTATTTTAAAAAAACAAATTGACGAAATATTTTTATAATTACATTTTTATGAATAAATATTGCATAATTATAAACCTGTGTTAAAATACAGAATATCGAATAATTATTAGTGGAAATACACTTATTAAAAAAGTAATGTTGGTTTATAAATTATAGGAGGAAACTATTATGAAAAAATTATCATTGTTTATTATAAGCCTTTTAGTAGTTGGCCTATTAGCAGCTTGTGGGACAAGTACAGATGATGGAAAGGGTTCAACTTCAGGGTCTGAATCAGAAGATAAGAAAGTGTTAAAAATGGCAACTTCAGCTGATTATCCACCATTTGAATATATTGATACAGCTAAAGGTAGTGACATTATCGGTTTTGATATTGATCTTGCAAATGCATTAGCAGAAAAAACTGGTTATGAAATTGAAGTACAGGATATGGATTTTAATAGTTTAATCCCGGCTCTTCAAGCAAAACAAATTGATATCGTGTTATCAGGCATGACACCAACACCAGAGCGTGAAGAGAATGTCGATTTTTCAGATATCTATTACACAGCAAACCATATGATTATTTCTTTGAAGGATAAAGAAATAAAAAGCCTTGAAGAACTTGAAGGAAAAACAATTGGTGTTCAATTAGGTTCGATCCAAGAAGAAAAAGCTACAGAAATATCAGAACAGGTTGACCTGAAAATTGAAAATCGCAATAAAATTTCAGACTTAATTCAAGAATTAAAATCTGGTCGTATTGATGCAGCTATTATTGAAGATCTAGTAGCTAATGGCTATATTGAAAAAGACAAAGATTTAGCAGGCTTTACTCTTAATGCACCGGAAGATGAAGCAGGGTCAGCAATTGCTTTCCAAAAGGATAGTAAATATACAGAAGAATTTAATGAAGCATTAAATGAAATGAAAGAAAATGGAGAACTTGAAGATTTAGTTTCAAAATGGTTCGGTGGCGAAGAATAAGTGATCCACTTTTCTTTTGAAAAATGCAATGGGACTGACAGCTAATTATAGTGTCAGCCCTTTTTTATGAACAGGCACGTACTTAATTTAGATTGAAAGGATTTGGCAGTAGAATGGATATTAACTTTACCTCAATTATTCCATCCTTGCCCTTTATCTTGGAAGGGATTTGGGTAACATTACAAATTGTTGTGCTTTCCTTATTACTTGGTTTTGCATGGGGAATCATTCTAGCTTTATTTAAAATTAGTCGAATAAAACCTTTAATGTGGTTTGCTGATGCATATACATCGATTTTTAGAGGAACACCGTTAGTGTTGCAATTACTTATTATATATTTTGGACTTCCTCAAATACTAGGCTTTCCAATTGATCCTTATCCTGCAGCTGTAGCAGCATTTACGTTAAACTCAGGTGCATATATTTCAGAAATCATTCGTGCGGGAATAAATGCGATTGATAAAGGACAACAAGAAGCATCAATGGCATTAGGTATCCCATATGCAAAGATGATGAAGGATATTATTATGCCTCAAGCATTTAAAAATATTATGCCTGCATTAATGAATGAGTTTATTACTTTAACAAAAGAATCTGCGATCGTAACTGTAATTGGCGTACAGGATATTATGAGACGAGCTTATCAAGTTGGAGCAGATTCTTATAACTACTTTGCTCCATTATTATTCGCAGGTCTAATTTACTATATATTAGTAATGTTTTTAACACTCCTTGGTAAAGGTATAGAAGGGAGAATGAGACGCAGTGATTAAAGTTGAAAATTTGCATAAGTCATATGGGAAGTTAGAGGTATTAAAAGGAATTTCAACAACGATTGCTTCTGGTGAGGTGATTGCAATTATTGGACCATCTGGTTCTGGTAAGTCTACGTTTTTACGTTGTATAAATTTACTTGAAAAACCAACAGATGGAAAAGTGTTGATTAATGATCAAGAAATCACAAATCCAAAAACCGATATTTCAAAGATTCGTCAAAATGTAGGAATGGTGTTTCAGCATTTCCATTTATTCCCACATAAGTCTGTTCTCGATAATTTAACATATGCACCAATGACCGTAAAAGGGCTAACAAAGCAGGAAGCAGAGGAACAAGCGAAAACCTTATTAAACAAAGTAGGTCTCCTCGAAAAGGCTTCGGAATATCCAAATCGTTTATCTGGTGGACAAAAACAGCGAGTCGCAATTGCAAGAGCTCTTGCAATGAATCCTGATGTTATTTTGTTTGATGAGCCTACTTCAGCTCTAGATCCAGAAATGGTAAAGGAAGTACTTGAAGTAATGAAGGATTTGGCGCAAACAGGTATAACAATGGCGATTGTTACACATGAAATGGGCTTTGCTAAAGAGGTTGCTGATCGTGTTCTTTTCCTTGATGGCGGAAAGCTAGTTGAGGATGCTCCACCAAGTGAGTTCTTTACTGCACCAAAAACAAAGCGAGCACAAGAATTTTTAGAACAAATGCTATAAAATACATGAAAAAAGGTGGTCTGTTGATCATCTTTTTTCTATTTTACCTATATTTAGTGTAAACTATTTTTCATATAAACAATTTAAATTTTTAACAATTCAAATCGAGGAGATTTCTTATGTTTAAGATTGGTTATCGGACTGTAAAAACAGCTCTTGGAACAACCATAGCTGTAATGCTTGCACAATATCTTCAGCTAGATAATTATATTTCTGCCGGAATTATAACAATTTTATGTATAAAAGTGACCAAGAAAAAATCTCTCAAAAGCTCTCGGGCAAGGTTACTTGCATGTACGATAGCGATCATTTTTTCATTCATCTTTTTTGAAGGTCTCACCTATCATCCAATTATTATTGGAATTATGTTGTTAGTTTTTATCCCTACAACCGTGTTAGTGCGTGCTTCAGAAGGAATTGTCACAAGTGCTGTCATTATTTTTCATTTATACAATGCTGAAAACATCACTCTCCAATTGATTGGTAATGAGTTTATGTTAATCATTATTGGTATTGGTGTAGCTCTCATCATGAATTTATATATGCCAAGTGTTGAATCAAAGCTAAAAAATTATCAACTTCAAGTTGAGGAAAATCTAGCATTAATTTTTCAAGAAATTGAAATGTACCTTACTGATAATGATCGAAAATGGGATGGTAATGAATTAATCAAGACAGCTGAATTATTAAATGAGGCTAAAACAATGGCTTTCCGTGATGTTGAAAATCACTTTTTACGCCATGAGAATACATATTATCATTATTTTAAAATGAGAGAAAAACAATTTGAAATTATTGAACGAGTGATTCCATTGGTTACTTCTGTTCAAAATTCTGTTGAACAAAGTAAGATGATTGCTGAGTTTATTCATGATCTTCGTATGAATATACATCCTGGAAATACAGCTCATAAATTTCTAGTTCAATTACTCGAAATAAAACAATCTTTTGAAGAGATGGAATTACCTCAAACGCGGGAAGAATTTGAGGTAAGAGCTGCTCTCCTGCATTTTGTCGGAGAAATGGAAAGGTATTTAATCATAAAAAGTCAGTTTAAAGGAATGAATACATAGTATTGTTCTTGCGTTACTCGTTTATATTAAAAGAAAAAGGACGTTGATACGATGAAAACAATGCTTCTTTTTCTTTCAATTATTACATCACCCATTTGGCCGCTAGGACCAAATCCAATAGTTGGTGATCCATTTATTATTATTAACAAGCAATCGAATGAATTAGCTTATATAAATCAAAATGAAATTCAAGAAATATTTCCAGTTGCTACAGGGAAGTCGAATGATCTTACACCAGAAGGTAAGTTTACAGTTATTGTAAAGGCTGTTGATCCATATTATCGGAAAAAGGATATTACTGGAGGCGATCCGAAAAATCCATTAGGCACAAGATGGATCGGGTTTGATGCAGAGGAAACTGATGGCCGGACATATGGAATTCATGGAACTAATAATGAAGATTCAATTGGCCATTATGTAACACAAGGATGTGTAAGAATGAAAAATAAAAATGTTGAAAGCCTCTTTGAAGTTATTCCTTTAGGCACAAGGATATTAATTCTGAATTCTAATGAGACATTTGAAGAGTTAGCGATAAAACATGGAGCAATGAAAAAATGAGTCTGATTCTTGAATCAGACTCATTTTTATTTTTTGAATTGGGGCTGTAATTCCAAAGCTAATACTAACCTATTCAATAAATACATAAGTTTATAATATTCATTCTTCGTATTCTTTTTTGAAGATTTGACCTTAAATTAAAACCAAACCGATACACCAGCAAGCAATGTAGTAACAAGCATGACGCCAATCATTAAATAAACGACAACTTTTTGTGTTTTACGAGACATATTTCTTCACTCCTTATCCTATTATTTTAACGTGAATGGTTCATTTGGACAACACTTAACACTTGTTAAAATTTGAAAGGAATTCGAAGAAAAAGCAGGGATTTCTCACAGGAAGAGAGAAGTTTATTATATCGTGATAACGTTTACATTGCAGGTGGGAGGGATGTTATATGATAAAAAAGATTGATCATATTGGGGTAGCAGTGCATTCGATTGAAGCTGTATTACCATTTTATACAGATGCCTTACAATTAACATTACTTGGTTATGAAGAAATACCATCACAACAAGTGAGAGTTACTTTTTTATCCGCAGGAGAAACAAAAATTGAATTATTGGAACCGATGTCAGAAGATAGTGCAATTGCCAAATTTCTGTCTAAAAGAGGTGAAGGCATTCATCATATTGCATATGGAGTAACAGATATAACAACACGTATAGCAGAACTTAAAGAAAAAGGAGTTCCACTTATCGATGAGATTCCTCGAGCAGGAGCGGCAAATGCAAAGATCGCTTTTTTACATCCAAAAGCAGCAAATAATGTATTAGTTGAGCTATGTGAAAAACGAGGTGATCATGATGACGATTGATATTTATGAAAAAATTAATGAGCTATATGAAAAGAGGCGTGAAATTGAGCTGGGTGGTGGGGATGAAAAAATTGCGAAGCAGCATGAAAAAGGAAAGCTAACTGCTAGAGAGAGAATTAATCTACTTGTAGATGAAGGATCATTCGTAGAGTTAAATCCATTTATCGAGCATCGTTGTAACGATTTTGGATTAACAGACAAAAAGGGACCTGGAGATGGTGTTGTAACTGGCTTTGGGAAAGTAAATGGTAGACCAATTTATTTATTTTCTCAGGACTTTACTGTATTTGGCGGTGCTCTTGGCGAAATGCATGCAAAAAAAATTGCTGCGGTTATGGATTTAGCAGCAAAAAATGGGACACCGTTTATTGGACTAAATGACTCAGGCGGTGCGAGAATTCAAGAAGGTGTGGTATCATTAGATGGTTACGGACAAATCTTTTATCGCAATACGATCTATTCTGGTGTTATTCCCCAGCTGTCTGTCATTCTAGGTCCTTGTGCAGGTGGTGCAGTTTATTCACCAGCAATTACCGATTTTGTGTTCATGGTGGAAAAATCTAGTCAAATGTTTATTACTGGACCTAAGGTGATTGAAACCGTAACTGGGGAAAAGATAAGCTCTGAGGATTTAGGTGGAGCATATGTACATAATACAATTAGTGGTAATGCACACTTCTCAGGTTCAACTGAAGAAGATGTCTTGCTTCAAGTTCGAGCACTTTTAAGTTATCTGCCGCAGAATAATGATGAAAAACCGCCAATATTGCAGTATGAAGAACATGATGAATACCGCCCAGACTTAACAGAAGTAATTCCTTTTGATGCAGTGCGACCATATGATGTGCGTGTTGTGATTGAGCAGGTTGTTGATAAGGATTCTTTTCTAGAGGTTCAAAAGGATTTTGCAAAAAATATCGTAATCGGCCTAGCGAGAATAAAAGGTGAGGTAATCGGACTTGTCTGTAATCAACCAAAATATATGGCAGGGGGTCTTGATATTAATTCATCCGATAAAGCGGCAAGATTTATCCGCTTTTGTGACTCATTTCAAATCCCACTGATTACATTTGAGGATGTTACAGGTTTCTTCCCAGGAGTAAAGCAAGAACATGGGGGAATTATTCGCCATGGTGCAAAAATCTTATATGCCTATTCTGAGGCTACTGTTCCAAAGCTTACGGTTATTTTACGAAAGGCATATGGTGGAGCGTATGTGGCATTAAACAGTAAATCAATAGGTGCTGACATTGTTTATGCATGGCCAAATGCTGAAATTGCTGTAATGGGTCCACAAGGAGCGGCAAATATTATTTTTTCTAAAGAAATCCAAACGAGTGAAAACCCTGAGGAAATAAGAAAAGACAAAATAGAAGAATATCGTGAAAAATTTGCAAATCCTTATGTTGCTGCTAGTCAGGGAATGGTTGACGATGTCATTGACCCAAGAGAAACAAGAATCAAGCTTATCCAGGCACTTGACATGCTAAGAACAAAAAAAGAAACAAGACCAGTGAAAAAACATGGGAATATTCCCCTTTAATATTAGGAGGTAAGGAAATGATTAATAAACAACGATTACTAGACGAGTTTTTAGAGCTTGTACAGGTAGATTCAGAAACAAAGCATGAAGCAGAGATTGCAAAGTTGTTAAAGGGTAAATTTACAGAACTTGGATTACATGTCATTGAAGATGACACAACTGGTGTGACTGGTCACGGTGCAGGTAACTTAGTTTGTACATTAGAGGCAACTAAAGAGAACGTTGATACAATCTATTTTACATCACATATGGACACTGTCGTACCTGGGAATGGGATTAAACCAAGTATAAAAGATGGATATGTTGTTACAGATGGTACAACAATTCTTGGTGCTGATGATAAAGCGGGTTTAGCTGCGATGTTAGAAGCGATTAAGACTTTAAAGGAACAAAACATTCAGCATGGAAAAATTGAATTTGTGATAACTGCTGGAGAAGAATCAGGCTTAGTTGGGGCTAAAGCATTGGATCCTGCTTTAATGACAGCAAAATACGGCTATGCATTGGATAGTGATGGAAAAGTTGGAACGATAATTGTTGCTGCTCCTACACAGGCTAAAGTGAAAGCAACGATCTATGGTAAAACAGCTCATGCAGGTGTTGCACCTGAAAAAGGAGTTTCTGCCATTACAATTGCTGCAAAAGCGATTTCAAAAATGCCATTAGGTAGAATTGACCATGAAACGACAGCAAATATCGGTCGTTTTGAAGGTGGCACTCAAACGAATATTGTGTGTGACTTAGTACATATTCTTGCAGAAGCACGCTCATTAATTCCTGAAAAAATGGAAGAACAAGTGAAAAAAATGAAGGATGCCTTTGAAAAGGTTGCAGCTGAGATGGGTGGTCGTGCTGAAGTGGAAGTAGAAGTCATGTATCCTGGCTTTAAATTTGGTGATGGGGATCATGTAGTTGAAGTAGCAAAACGTGCAGCAGCACGAATTGGTCGCGAAAGTGAGCTTCAAACAAGTGGTGGTGGAAGTGATGCCAATGTGATTGCTGGTAATGGTATTCCAACTGTAAACTTGGCTGTAGGTTATGAAGAAATTCATACAACAAATGAAAAGATGCCAATAGAAGAATTAGAAAAAACTGCAGAACTTGTTTTAGCAGTGATTCAAGAAGTTGCAAAATAAGTACGAAAAAGAAAGAACGCACGGGTATTCCGTGCGTTCTTTCTTTTTCTTCGTGGAATCTTTTTATATAAACAGTTCATAATAAGGAAATAGAAGCATTTATACAATCATAACTAAAAATGATTTTTTCCTCCATTTTTATTGATTATTACCATCTATACTTTTGTCAAAAACAAAGAAAATAAGAAGGTACGTAATCAAACTTAAAGGAGGCGTTTTGATTGATAAACAAAAAATTCAGTATGTTCGTTACAGGTGCGCTAGTTGCGGGACTTGTAGCGTGTAATAATAATAACGAAGCTTTAGATACTACCGATGTTAATCGAGCTGGAACAGTTGATGTTTCTGATAACGTTAATTATAACGGTCGGAGCTATGGGCCAATTACACGTGACATTGGTACCAGATATAACGAAGGTGCAAATGAATTAAGAACTGCTCACCGTGATCGTCAAAATACAGTGACTGAAAATGATTTTGATTTTGATTTTATTCCAGATCGTAATGGCAATATTGATGGTATGGATCTTTCGAGTTCGAAGACAGATGTCTCTAGTAACAAATATCCACACACAAGAGCAATCGCGGTTCAAGAAGCAAGATTCAAGACTATTCAAGCAAATAGCCCAGAAGAGGCACAGCAAAAAGCTCAACAATATATAAACCAATTCAAGCAACAAGCCGAGCAAAGAGCACCACAAGCACCACAAGCACAACAGCGTACACAACAAAACCAAGTAGAAGCGCCAACACAGCAGCAACCAAAAGCTCAAGCACCACAAGAACAAAAGCAACAAGCACCAACACAGCAACAACAGCAAGCTAAAGCACCAGCTGAGAAACAGCCTGAAACTCAACAACCAACACAAGGGTTGAGCCAAGCCGTTCAACAGGTTATAGAGCTAACAAACGCTGAAAGACGTAAAAACGGTTTGTCCGACTTGAAAGGTGATACGAAATTAAGTGGAGTTGCTCAAAAGAAATCAGAGGATATGAGACAAAATCATTATTTTTCTCATACAAGTCCAACTTATGGTTCTCCTTTTGACATGATGAGAGACTTTGGTGTTACGTATAAAACGGCAGGTGAAAACATTGCTCAAGGTCAACAAACACCTGAACAGGTAGTTCAAGCGTGGATGAATAGTGAAGGCCACCGTAAAAATATTTTAAGTAAGGATTTTACTCACATAGGTGTTGGCTATGATCAAAACGGTCATCATTGGACACAAATGTTTATTGGTAAATAAAAACCAAAAAGAAGCAGATCGTTAATCTGCTTCTTTTTGGTTTTTTTCCTGTTGTTAAAGGCTGAAATTTATTTTTATTAAAACTAATTAGTTAATTGTGCGTCTAATATGTAGAGGGTTAGAGGGATTTCTCTTATACCTATAATGTGACAACATTATAGTTTAGAAAAATATGTTATATTTTGTATGTTTTTCCTAGTGGAAATGTTATTCTATTATAGATATATAGTTTTTTATAGTACTATCTCCTAAATACATCGAAGTACGGTGATAAAGTTGTCCACAAAAAAATATAGTTATTTTGATGCTTCTCTACTATTTTTCTTATTTTTATTAATGGTTTCTAGCTGTATCAGTATCTTTAGTGCACAAAAATATGCACAATATGATGAAAATTTTATGTTAAAGCAAATCATTTGGTTTGTATTAGGTTTGTTAGTAGCATCTGTTATCTTCTTATTTGACTTTGAACAAATAAGTAAAGTAACACCTTATTTTTACGGATTTGGCCTTATTTTATTAATAGGAATACTTGTTGCACCTGAGTCGATTGCTCCTTATCGGAATGGGGCAAAATCGTGGTTTATTGTTCCGGGAATAGGATCTATCCAACCATCAGAATATATGAAAATATTTTTAATTTTGATGTTAGCAAACGTTACCCAAAAACACTATGAACGATTTCACATAGATAGTATTGGACAAGATCTTTTCCTGTTAGTAAAAATAGCTGCGGTTTCACTAGCACCGATTATTCTAATCCTTCTACAAAATGATTTTGGGTCTTCATTAGTTATGCTTGTTATCACGATTTCGGTCATCTTTATATCAGGCATTAATTGGAGAATTATTTCAATATTATTTTTACTTTTGGTTTCATTAGTAGGTGCACTTGTGCTTATTTTCTTATATAATCCCGAATTTTTATTAAATATTTTTGGTACGTATCAATTAAATCGAATTTATTCATGGTTAAATCCATTTGAACATGCCGAAGGGATTGGTTACCAGCTAAAACAGTCACTCTTAGCGATTGGGTCAGGAATGATGGATGGAAAAGGATTTCATAATAGTAATGTGTACACACCTGAAGCACATTCTGATTTTATCTTTACAATTGTAGCTGAAGAATTTGGATTTTTAGGTGCTGCTTTTGTGGTTGCCTTATATTTTTTAATCATTTACCGAATGCTAGGTATTGCTATGTATGCTAGAAGCAAAATCTTTGAATTTTATATCTGTATTGGTATGGTTGCTCTATTTACATTTCACACTTTTCAAAATATAGGGATGGTCACGGGCTTACTACCAATTACGGGGATACCATTACTCTTAATGAGTTATGGAGGGAGTTCAGTTTTGGCTAGTATGATCGGAATTGGCTTAGTTTTAAATATATCTTTAAAGAAAAGAGATTATATGTTTTCAGAGGATGATTAAGTGAAGATATTTCTGTTAAGTAGCAATAAAGTTTACGAAAATAGCCAAAAAGAAAAAACACGCTTCAAACTCAAATTGAGTTGTTCAGCGTGTTTTTTGATTCGTTATTCCAATCCCTCAATCACCATAGTATTTACAGGTAGGAATGATTCCCCCGTTTCCAAATAGTTCACGTTTACTTTATCTCCCACTTGCAAGTAAATTGCTAATGCGTTATTTTCAGAAGAAATGACATAGCTTTGACGATTGTCTAAAAGGAACGAAATGATTGTGTAGTCTCCAGACTTTTCTTTGTATACTCTAACAACTGTTCCAGTTACTTGTTTTTCCTCTGCTTTGGAATTCCCATCTACAGTACTGCCACCTTTTTGTAATGCTGTCTTATACTGTTTTAAAGCCTGATTTGGGGTAGTTCCATAAACTGATATTTCTGGATTTGCAGCAGATACAATAAAGTAATTTTGTAGAAAACCGTTGGAATCTAATACAGGTGTTAACCAACTAGCTTCTCCGTAAAAGTTATAGAGTACAGGCATTTCTCCATGCCATTTCTTTTCGATGAATTTCTTTTCGATAATTTGCAAGGCTCCCTGTGAATCCATATAGGATTCTTCTAAGTTACCTGTATAATAGGTAGCTTGACCAGTTCTTGAATTGGTAAGAGAATATCCTAGCATTGAGTCAACACCAGCTTTTGGACTAGTGAAATCGGTGAAATAATACATGTCTCCATTTTTATCAAAAATAGGACTAACATTTGCCTCAGTTCCTTCATCAGAAGGGAGTTTCACATCTGATTTACCAAATTTACTATTCCAAAATCCATGTACGTAATTTCCAAAATAACTATTTTGTAAGCTTACAGCTTCAGGCGATACTGAGCCATCAATAAATTCTGGCACATCATTTAATGAATAATCCTTTGTATTACCACTTTTAGGATCAACAACTACTACACCTTTAACTGTAAAACCATTGCGGGCTGATACAAATTCGCCATATGAACGAATGTAATATGGCTTTCCGTTATCATCAATTTCTAACTGGACATCTCCATAAAAAATATGTTTAGGATAATTCATTCGGATATGTCTTTCAATCTTTTTATTAAAATAGGAGGATGGAGTATAAACCATCTCTGTTTTCATGAATTTTGGATTAGCTGAGGAATCAGTTGCACTTAATGTGAAATAACCAGGTGTTTCATCACCATTCCACCATTTGAAAAACCCTGAAAATTCTACAGGCGCAATATAGACAAATTCTCCGTTCACTTTTTGGATTTGCAGATTCCCAAGCTCATAATAGCTCGTATTTGGAACTTGACCGAATGCTTTTTTCATTTTATTTCGTGCAAATTGTGGTGGAACACTTGCAGGTGTTTCCTTTTCATCAAACGCTTTAATTTCAACCTGTTCTTCCATTTTTGCATGTTTGAACTTTTCATCAGCGTTAAAAATGCCAGCTGTAAGGAAGTAAATTCCAATTATAAGGCTACCTGCAAAAAGTACTCCTTTTATCATCCTTTCTTTCCCACTAGCGAATAAAGCCCCAGCTGCAGTTATGATGATAGAAAACAGCCATAAGGAGGAAAGGTTCATGTCTAGGTTACTAAGGTAATAGAATGCAAATACAGAAGGTATCGCAATAATTAATGATGTAATTACTGCTCCAGATATTGGTTTTTTATCCTCTTTGCTGGCATTGTTTCTTTTAGTAAAGGGGATAAGTACAAGTGCAGATGCTAACCCAACAATGAGTGCAAATAATAAAATGTTTCCCATAATGTCTCCCTTCATAGTTGAACATGTTATTAGTTTATAATCTTAATACGGATACGATAATGAAAAGTTTCATAAATTCGAGATGACAGTATAAATTGAGATTCATAGTAGGGATCCTTCTCTTAATTTTCTGTAAAATGCAAAAAAAGGTAAAAGAAAATAATGTCTTCTTTTACCTTTAACAACGATGTCTAAACGAATATAAAATATAAAACAAATAAGATACTAAGCACATACATAATTGGATGAACTTCTTTAAAGCGCTTTTGAGCAATCATTGCACAGGGGTATAAAATAAATCCTAGTGCAATTCCAGTTGCTACACTAGATGTTAGTGGCATCATAATAATTGTGACAAACGAAGGAATAACGATTTCTAATCTGCTCCAATTTATTTTGCTTATTTCCATAGCCATCAAAGCACCAACAATGATCAATGCAGGAGCCGTCACCTCAGGTGTGATAACTGACAAAATTGGTGAAAAGAAAAGTGCGATCGTAAAGCAAACCGAGATAATAATAGCAGTGAACCCTGTTCTTCCACCAACAGCAATCCCAGCAGTTGATTCTACAAAGGATGCTGTTGTTGATGTACCAAATATTGCTCCAGCAACTCCTGAAGTAGAATCAGCTAGTAATGCACGTCCTGCATTTGGTATTTTGTTGTCTTTCATTATTCCAGCTTGACTAGCAACAGCTATAAGTGCACCAGCTGTATCAAAAAATGCAACAAATAAAAAGGTGAAAATAACCGCGAGTATTTCAGGTGTAAAGATTTCACCTAAGTGTGAGAAAACAACGCCAAATGTAGGCTCAATGCTTGGTACTTTACCAACAATCGAATTAGGTACTTCAATCAAACCAACAATCATTCCGATAATTGTCGTAATAACCATTCCTAAAAAAATCCCGCCATTTATTCCTCTTACTAACATCATTAATGTAATAATAAAGCCAACAACAGCAAGCCCTGTTACTGGAGAAGCTAATTCTCCGATTGAAACAAATGTATCTGGATTTGAAACGATAATCCCAGCATTCTTTAAACCAATAAACGCAATGAAAAAGCCAATCCCTGCAGCAATTGCGTGCTTTAAATCCTGAGGGATGACATTAATAATTTTTTCGCGAATTTTCAATAAACTTAAAATCATAAAAATAATTCCGGCGACAAAAACACCGGTTAAGGCAATTTGCCATTCAATTCCCATTCCAATACAAACTGAAAACGTGAAAAATGAATTAAGTCCCATACTTGGAGCAATCCCGATTGGGTAGTTAGCAAGTAGACCTATTAAAAGAGAACCGACAATTGCTGAAAGTGCAGTTGCAGTAAAAAGGGCTCCTTTGTCCATTCCTGCCTGGCTTAATATGATGGGATTGACTACTAAAATATAGGCCATAGATAGGAAGGTTGTGATCCCAGCGAGTGTTTCTTTTTTATATGAAGTTTCTCGTTCTTCAAATTGAAAAAACTTTTTCATGATGATTTTCCTCCTACTGCAATAAGTATAAACAAAAAAACTTTGGCTAAACAAAAGCTGCCAAAGTTGTTATCTACAGTAAGGAAAAGGGAAAAATGATCTCTAATCCTTGTAGACAAGCCATTTAAGGTAGCTGGTAGAAACGTTCAAGCCATATTCTTGAACTTATACAAGGTTGTTATTATTTTAAAATAATAAATCGAATCTTACCAAGTTCGACAAAATTCGTCAATAGGAGAATGAATTGTTGATATATTCTTTTTATTTTAAGGATATTATCATGTAGTGGGAGATATATTCTTTTCATTAACTTTGTTTCATAGTATGATAGTCATAGAAAACCTTATATTATGAGGGATTGAATGTGATCCGAGAGGAGATTTATATGGACATTTCAAAAGTCGTCGTATTTCGAGCTGGTAATGAGGAATATGGGCTGCCGATCGAACACGTGATTTCTATTGAAAAGCTTGAAAATATAAATGTTATTCCTAATATGCCTTATTACATGAAAGGTGTTGTTAAAGTAAGAGGAGAGTTAATCCCTGTTCTAGACATGAATCGTATTCTGTATCAGGATGATACATTCGGGGATGATAATGCTAAACTAATCGTTGTGCAATCAGAAGAGCTCTCTGCAGCACTTATTGTAAAAGAAGCAAAAGAAATTTTAGATATTTATGAAAATCAATTAAAAACGATTGGTATTGGAGCGTTTCAGTCAACAAAGTACTTCACAGCTGTTGCAAGTCTTGAAGATCGTTTGATAATGTTAATTGATCCGAATCTTTTCTTATCAAGTCTTGAAAGTATTGCCATTGTAAAAGAGGAAATGGTAAGTCACCAATAAATTGTATTGGTGATTTTTTAGTTGTTATAAAAACATGCTTTCAACCTACATGATAAAATAAAAATTAACTTTTTAGTGAGTGGTGGAGCTATATGGAACGTCCTGCAAGCGGTCGAATAATTCTTCATGTTGATATGAATAGTTTTTACGCATCAGTTGAAATGTCATATGATCCTTCTCTCCAGGGGAAGCCGCTAGCTATTGCTGGTAATGTAGAGGAGAGGAAAGGGATCATTGTTACTTGCAGCTATGAAGCACGTGCAAAAGGCGTGAAGACGACGATGCCACTATGGCAGGCTCGTAAGCTATGTCCTGAGCTAATCGTCAAAAAGCCTAATTTTGAACGTTATCGCAAAGCATCTCGTGCAATGTTTGACTTACTTAGGGAATTTACAGACCTTGTTGAACCAGTATCAATAGATGAAGGGTATATGGATATTACTCAATCTATACGTACAAATCCATTAGAGATTCCGGCATTAATTCAGGATCGGCTTTTGGAAGAATTATTACTACCTTGTAGTATTGGGGTAGCGCCAAATAAATTTTTAGCTAAAATGGCATCAAATATGAAAAAACCACTTGGTATTACGGTGCTAAGAAAAAGAGAACTTTCTGAAAAACTGTGGCCATTACCAGTAGGTAACATGCATGGTATCGGAGATAAAACTGCTGAAAAGCTACACTCAATTGGCATTGAGTCAATATATGATCTAGCTCATGGTGATCCTGTCCAGCTTAAACAATTGCTTGGAGTCAATGGTGAACGTTTAAAACAACGAGCGAACGGAGTAGACAATAGAGAAGTAGATCCTGATTCGATTTATGATTTCAAAAGTATTGGAAATTCTACGACCCTTTCAAAAGATACGACAAATGAAAATGAAATAAATGAGGTATTACGAAAACTAGCACATTCTGTCAGGGTTCGAATGAAGCGCAAAGAGGTTTTAGCTAGTAAGATTTTTATCACGATTCGATATGGGAATTTAAAAACAATAACTAGAAGTAGAAAATTAGCGAATCCTATTGGTGATGAAGATGAAATTTTTTCAATGGCAAAACAGCTCTTTTTTACCCATTGGAATGAAGAATCGATTCGACTGTTAGGTATAACTGCTCAAGATTTGGTTGAAAAGGAGGGTGCGTTAAAACAATTAGATCTATTCTCATTTGAAAATGATGCAAAGGATGAACCGTTGCTTAAAGTGATTGATAAAATAAATCAAAAATATGGAAATCAATTCATTAAACGAGGTGTAAAAGGCGAGCGAGAAGATGATCAATCACCTGGTACGAGCTTTAATAAAGATTTTTTAAGAGAGTAAGCGATTACATGAGTTATGTCACTTGAAATGTAGTTAAAACTTATGGTATTTTCAATTGTAGTCATAATAAATAATTCGAATTATGTGTCAATTCCGCAGATTTTGTCGGAAGAAGGCAACCGATTATTGCCTGTACATACTCTAAGGACTAGAAGGGACGTAAGCAAATGTCGAAACAACAGATTGGTGTTATTGGTTTGGCTGTAATGGGGAAAAACTTAGCGTTAAATATTGAAAGTCGTGGATTTTCAGTATCTGTCTTTAACCGTTCAGCAGAAAAAACAGAAGAATTTTTAGCAGAAGCAAAAGGAAAAAATGTTGTTGGTACATACAGCATTGAAGAATTTGTTCAATCACTTGAAACTCCACGTAAAATTTTATTAATGGTTAAAGCAGGAGTTCCAACAGATGCAACAATTGAACAGCTTTTACCACATCTTGATAAAGGTGATATTTTAATTGACGGCGGTAATACATTATATACAGATACACAACGTCGAAACAAAGACCTTGCTGAGAGTGGAATCCATTTCATTGGTACTGGTGTATCAGGTGGAGAAGAAGGAGCATTAAAAGGACCTTCAATTATGCCTGGTGGTCAAAAGGAAGCATTTGATCTTGTACAACCTATCTTAGAAGCTATTTCTGCAAAGGTTGAGGGAGATCCATGCTGTACTTACATTGGTCCAGATGGAGCAGGTCACTATGTGAAAATGGTTCATAACGGAATTGAATATGGCGATATGCAATTGATCTCTGAGGCGTATTTCCTAATGAAAAATGTATTAGGCTTAACAGCTGATGAGCTACATGAAGTATTCGCTGAATGGAATAAAGGCGAACTAGATAGTTATCTAATTGAAATCACTGCTGATATCTTTACGAAAAAAGACGATGAGACTGGTAAGCCATTAGTTGACGTCATCTTAGATACTGCCGGTCAAAAAGGAACAGGCAAATGGACAAGTAAAAGTGCCCTTGATTTAGGTGTACCACTTCCAATCATTACAGAATCAGTATTCGCACGTTTCATTTCTGCAATGAAGGAAGAACGTCAAAAAGCAAGCAAAATTCTTTCAGGTCCAGCTGCTAAACCATTCGAAGGTAACAAAGAAGAGCTTATTGAAGCAGTACGTAAAGCTTTATACATGAGTAAAATTTGTTCTTATGCTCAAGGATTTGCGCAAATGAGAGCAGCTTCTGAAGAATACAACTGGGATTTGAAATACGGTGATATCGCAATGATCTTCCGTGGTGGATGTATTATCCGTGCTGCATTCCTACAAAAAATCAAGGATGCATATGATAAGGAACCACAATTAGCAAATCTACTACTTGATTCATATTTCAAAGAAATTGTTGAAAGCTACCAAGGAGCTCTACGTCAAATCCTAACTGTAGCAATCAATAACGGTGTTCCAGTACCATGCTTCTCATCAGCACTATCTTACTATGATAGCTACCGTACTGAAACATTACCTGCTAACCTTTTACAAGCTCAACGTGACTACTTTGGTGCTCACACATACCAACGTGTAGATAAAGAAGGTATTTTCCATACTGAGTGGATGCAAAAATAATATTAGTTAGTATTTAAAAATGGACGAGGACCTTTCAAAGGTTCTTGTCCATTTCTGTTTTTCGGGACGAATAAAAGGATATAAAATCTCCAATAAGTTAAAGTTTTGCTCTGTTAAAGCTCACTGTGAACACCTGTAGCGGAAATCACCGACCACGTTTAAGAGCCTAAAGTTTAATAACATCACTTAAAAGTAATATATCGTCATATATTTGCTCTTTAATCTCTGTATTTTTGCATCTTTGATATTCATCAATTAGCAGACCTAACTCATTAATAAATATAAGCATTTCTTCATTTTTAATTATGCCAATCACCTTCTTATGACTTTTTATTACCTCTTCTATAATGCTGTATAGTATATATTACCTATTTTTAATGGTTTTAAACTTTATCCCATTCCTAACGTACAGTAAAATCCTACCATAAGATTCTAGACAAAAAACAAGGTTCTTTTCTAAGAGAGTTGCTTTTAGTACAAATCCTATTTCAGGTTGATTTGAGCGTAAGTGCAAAGACTCCTGCTAAGAGTAGCGGGACAGGTGAGACTCATGCAGGCGTTTACGCCGGGCGTTAGCAAGAAAAAGAGCCATTACCAAAGTAATAGCCCAAAATAAAATAAGGAGATTGCAAGGGTTGCGACTTGCACACTTTATCTTATGCTGTTAATAATGTTGCGTATGAGGCAAATAGACGAGCCAATTCGCACATTTTTCATATTTAAGTGGCACTATAAGAATGCACAAAAATAGTAGATTGGAACTTTATCTTATAATTTGTTCTAATGCCACTATTTTGTGTGCAATTTTATGAACTGTTATGAAGTTCATTAGATATGTTCTAATAGCCCTATATCTAGTCAAGGAAAGCAAATATGCCTTACTAAGGTATAATAGACGTCATTTGAATTGAAGTCTTAAAACGGCAATTAGAACGCTATGTGAAGAGTGTTGAGATACTCCCTAAAATAATGCCTATACTACTGCCGATACTTATACATCTCAAAATGTTTTTTGGATCATAAATTACCATGTTAATCCCTCCTTAAGGGAAACTTAACATATAAAAAAACTAGCGTGCAATAAAAATTTGCTTAATAGAGCTGGTAATTTTAAACAATGATTTCCATGAAAAAGCCGGTTGATCCTAAAGATGACCAACCGGCTAAAAGTATTAAGTAGACAAAAATGCATGATATTGATTTTTAGAATGTCCATATTAAAAAAATGTTAATAATTAATTAACTGGCCACCATTGATTACCGTCCGCTTCAAGCATTTCGTCACTTTCTTTTGGACCCATCGATCCTGAAGGGTAAGCAGCAAGTGCGGCTTTTCCTTTTTTCCATGCATCAGAAATTGGATCGACAAAGGACCATGATAATGAAACTTCATCCCAATGAGTGAAATTTGTTGCATCTCCACGCATACAATCGTAAAGTAGCTTTTCGTATGCTTCTGGTGTGTTAATGCCGTCTTGGAAATTGTTTGAAAGGTCCAATTTAACTGGCTTAGAATCACCAGCATCTCCATCTTTTTTCACATTCAATTGAAGTGTAATTCCTTCATCAGGTTGAATGTTAATAACGAGTAGATTAGGTGGAACATTTTCACCCTTTTTATAATATAGGTTCATTGGAATATCTTTAAATTGAACTACGATTTGCGTAGATTTGGCAGCCATGCGCTTACCAGTTCGAATGTAGAAGGGAACACCAGCCCATCTGAAATTATCAATTAACAACTTCCCAGCAACATATGTTTCTGTTTGGGATTTTTTATCTACATTATTTTCCTCAGTATAGCCAATTAATTGTTTATTATCTAATTGACCGCTCGCATATTGTCCTCGAACAAAATAGTCAGATACCTCATCTTCACTAACTGCTCGAAGTGCACGTAGAACCTTTACTTTCTCACTTCTTACTTCATCAGTAGTAAGCTTGATCGGTGGCTCCATTGCAAGTAATGCGACCATTTGTAGCATATGATTTTGAAACATGTCTCGTAAAGCACCTGAATTTTCATAGTAGCGCCCACGGTCCTCCACACCTAATACTTCACTTGATGTTACTTGAATGTTAGAAATGTAGCGATTGTTCCATAATGGTTCGAAAAGAGCGTTAGCGAAACGAATTACCTCAATATTTTGTACCATTTCTTTTCCTAAATAATGGTCAATACGATAAATTTGGTCTTCGTTAAAAGCTTCTCGGATTTCTTGATTTAATGTTTGAGCTGACGGAAGATCATGTCCAAACGGTTTTTCAATAACAAGTCGACTCCAGCCTTTTGTAGCCGTTAAGCCTTCCTTTTTAAGATTTTTAGCAATTGTTCCGAAGAATTCTGGTGCCATGGCTAAATAGAATATACGATTTCCTTCTGTTTGATATGTACTATCAAGCTTAGTTAATAAATCATTAAGCTCTAAATAGGAAGAAGGATTTGTCACATCAAATGGATGATAATGAAAATGAGATGTGAAATCGTCAAGATCTTTTGATTCCTTTATCGAAGTTTGAATAGAATCTGAAACATTGTGGCGAAACTCATCGTTTGTCCAAGGTCTTCTTCCTACTCCAACAACAGCAAACTCTTTGCCGATTTTTTCGTTTTGAACTAGATGGTAAATAGAGGGAAACAACTTTCGTTTTGCTAAATCACCAGTTGCTCCAAAAATAACGATAACTGATTTAGGATGTTCTTGTGTAATCACATTCGTACCTCACTTTGTCAAAATACATTTATTTATTCATCAGTGATATGAAAAGCATACCCTTCTTACTATTGCTTACGGATATGAAAATTTTATGAACACTGATTGGAAAATACTCTATACAAATACTTAATTTTAAAGGTAAATGTACGGTAAATCAAACATAATAGTTCCACAAGTACTAGTATAAACGATTTAAAGAAAAATATCGTGTTTAAGCACTCGATCTTATTAAAATGTTTTTATTATTCAGTCTATTTTAGACAATCATATATGTATTGGTCAAGCGAATTGTTACAAAATGTTACGTTTTCCGACAAAACCACGTTATTTCTTAATTTTCTTGTTTAAAAGGAATGGAAGAATCGCATCGAACAGTGGTAGTTTAACTCAGACCTTTATTCATGTATTCTAAAAGAAAGTGATTTTTAGGAGGAAAAGTAAGTGAATGTCATGTTTCTTGGTACAGGGGCAGGGATACCAGCTAAAACTCGAAATGTTACGAGTATTGCCCTTCAATTGTTAGAAGAAAGACAAGCTGTTTGGCTATTTGATTGTGGTGAAGCAACACAGCACCAAATTTTACATACATCAATAAAACCTAGAAGGATTGAAAAAATCTTTATTACGCATCTGCATGGCGATCATATTTATGGTTTACCAGGGTTGATTAGCAGTCGTTCCTTTCAAGGAGGAGAAGATATCTTAACAATCTATGGACCTAGGGGAGTTGAGGAATTTGTCAGAACAGCACTAGCTATAAGTCAATCACATCTTACGTACCCATTAGAATTTGTCGAAATAGAAAACGGTACTGTATTTGAAGATACTCAATTTAAGGTGGTCGTCAAAAAGCTAGAGCATGGAATAGCGTCATATGGATATCGTGTTATTGAAAAAGACTTACCAGGCGTATTGCTTGTAAATAAACTAAAAGAACAATCGATCAAACCTGGCCCTATTTATCAGAAAATCAAAGCAGGGCAAAAGGTTGAACTTGAGGATGGAACGGTAGTTAATGGTAATGATTTTTTAGGTCCTAAGCTAAAAGGAAGAATTGTAACGATTCTTGGAGATACAAGATACACTAGGGATAGTATTGAGCTAGCTCATGAAGCCGATTTGCTTATTCATGAAGCAACATTTTCTGAAGGTGATGAAAAGCTTGCATATGACTATTTTCATTCAACAACAAAACAAGCTGCAATGATTGCTAAACAGTCTAATGCGAAAAAGTTAATACTAACACATATAAGCTCTCGCTACCAATCAGAAGACGATTTTACTAAGCTAGTAAAAGAAGCACAAGCATTGTTTCCGTTAACCTACTTGGCTGAAGATTTTATGCTGGTTGAAGTTCCTAAAAGCAGAGAGTAGCAATTACTAAAATGTTAGTACCTTTTACTTTCGTCATGTCTTCTGCTTAACTTGAAGAACTTTAATATACTCGGAATCTTTTATAAATAAAAGATACTTTATTTTAGGTAGGTGATCTGCTATGCAGGTGAAATGGCAAACGAGGGATCAATTGGTAAAGCTAATAACTGAGTTAGTCGAGCATGCCAGTATTACAGGCTCGCAAGGTGAGGTCGCTTTAGGTAAACATATTTATGGTCTGCTTAAGGAAAGAAATTATTTTCAAACTCATCCCGAATTCCTGGAGCTTCATCCTGTTGATGATGGAAGATCATTTGTAACCGCCTTGGTAAAACAAGGTGAAACAGAAGAAACGATTGTTTTGTTAAGCCATTATGATGTAGTAGACGTCAAGGACTATGGAGATTTAGCTCATTTAGCCTTTTGTCCCGCACAGCTGACAAATGAGCTGAAAGCAAGAGGTTCCAGACTGTCAAAAATTGTAAGTGATGATCTTGACAGTGGTGAGTGGTTATTTGGTAGAGGAACAATGGATATGAAAGCAGGCCTAACTGTTCAGTTAGCGATGCTTGAAAGGGCAATGAGCGGTGAGTTTAAGGGTAATATTTTATTAGTAACGGTTCCTGATGAAGAGGTTAATTCAGCTGGCATGTTATGTGCAGTAACTGTATTAAATGAGTTAAAGCAACGCTTTGGCTTGACCTATAAAACATGTATAAACTCTGAACCTATGTTTGCAAAATACCCGAACGATCAAAACCTTTATATTTACACTGGCTCGATCGGGAAAGTACTCGCAGGCTTTTACTGTAATGGAATTGAAACACATGTAGGGGAGCCTTTTTCAGGACTTAATGCAAATTTATTACTCTCGGAAATAAATCGTTTAATGGAATTGAACGACTCTTTCTGTGAACAGGTCGGTGATGAAATAACACCGCCACCAACTAGCTTAATGATGCGAGATTTAAAGACGGAGTATTCTGTACAAATTCCTCACACATCTGTGTCAATGTATAATTTACTCATGATGGACCGTTCGTTTAGTGAACTCCACGAAAAGCTCGTTCAAATTGCAAAAGAAGCAGCTCTAAATGTAGAGTCTTTTTATCAAGAACGTGTTCAACGTTATAACCAGTTTCTCTCATTTGCTCCACTTGATTTCAAGGTAAATGTATTTACCTTTCAGGAACTATTACAAAAAGCGATAAGCAGATATGGTGATAAAGAGATAGAAAGAAGGATAAATGATTTGTCAGCTAATCGTGGTGATAAAGATGATCGTGATTTTTCAGCGAAACTTGCTGCAGATTTAGCAGGGTTATGTAAGGAATACGCACCAATGATTGTTGTCTTTTACAGCCCACCTTATTATCCAGCGGTGTCTTCTAAAGAAGATCTGCTTATCCAGAAAACTATTGGAGAAGTGATTTCTCTTGCGAAAGCGCAATATCAAATCGAATTAAAGCAACAAAATTATTTTCCAGGTTTATGTGATTTAAGTTTTGTCCAGCTAACAGACAAAGGACAATCAGTTACTCAATTAACTGCCAATATGCCACTTTATGGAAATGGTTTTCAGTTACCATTAAGAGAAATTCAAAACTTAAATATCCCAGTTTTAAATATAGGACCTATAGGGAGAGATCCTCACAAGTGGACAGAACGATTGCATATTCCATACGCATTTGATATGTTCCCAGAATTATTGAGTTTATCAATTAAAACGATCTTTGCTGATTAGTTAAGGAATCCTACTTTAAATGTAGTCTCATTTTTTAGCCTAAGCAATAGTTTTAAGACTATTGCTTAGGCTTTAATTACCTAGTTTTTTTAACTGTCGAAGAAGATAAGGGGCTTTTTGTAAGATGAAAAAGCTGAAACCCTCACCTTTGTAGATTTCATTTATGGCAATGAATTCTTGCTTTATAAGTGAGATCATTTCTTTTTCAATCTTCGGGTTAAGAGCAATTCCTTCAATATTTGTCTTTTTAATAAGGAACCAAAGCATTTGTTTTTCTGGATTTGATAATTTCTTTATTTGCTCATAAATCTTCTTTTCATGATCAGGTAGCTCTACAAGATTTAGTTTCACCAAGTTCACCTACTCAGTACAGAATAATAATTTAAGAAGAACGAGCTTGATAGATTAAGATTTCATCGACCTTTACGATTATTTGCCCATTTACCTCAGCATGTCCTTTGCCAAGAACAAAATCTTTCTTCATTCTTTTTATCTCATAATACAGATAGATTTGATCACCAACCGATGCTTCGTGAATAAATTCTGCACCTTTAATTGCTGTTAAAAATCCTATATTGCACTCTTCACCTAGTGCTGCAAAGGCGCCAAGCTGTGCAAGTGCTTCTACAAGCATGACATTTGGCATAACTTTATGATCGTCAGTTATGTACCATTCATTTGCTGAAATGTTTTTAATTCCCTTTACACTCTTTCCTTCTACAATCTCTAGAATGTTGTCTACCATTAAAAATGGGTATTGATGAGGAAGGGTAGATTGAATAATCGATTTTCGTGTTCGCAAAGGATTTTCTCCTTTCAGATTTTTTATTTATTTTACCATGATCTACCATATTGTGTAAAAATGATCTTTTTGTATGAGGTATTATTGTTTACTATCTCTATATTTTTGAATACATGATATTATATTACTAGAAAAAATATTTGTGAGGTTTAACAACATGCATATTCAAGAGATAAGCCCATATGAAATATTAGACCGGATTACTGATGCTTTTTTCGCATTAGATAAAGAGTGGAAGTTTACTTATGTTAACAAAGAGGCAACTAGATTATTACTTCGTAAAAAAGAACAATTTATTGGCAATTGTTTATGGGATGAGTTTCCAGAAACAATTGATCTACAGCTTTATCATCAATTTCATAAAGCGGTTAATGAACAAGTTGCTGTTAATTTCGAACACTACTCTTTTCCTCTAAAAGCGTGGTTTGAAGTAAGAGCATATCCTTCACCGAATGGTCTTTCGGTTTATTTTCAAGATATCACGGACAAGAAGCAATTTTCCTCACATAGAGAGCAACATTATAAGTCCCTTTTTGAAAATAACCCTGATGCTGTATATTCTTTAGATTTGGATGGCAATTACCTTAGTGTTAACCGTGCAACGGAACAGTTATTAGGGTATAGTGCTGAGGAATTTTTACAAATGTCATACATTCCTTTAATAGCATCAGAAGAAATCGAGAAAACAATGGAGTATTTTTCTAAAGCAACGAGTGGTAGTAAACAACATTATGAAACAATAGCCCTCCATAAAAACGGTCAAGCTATTGCTGTAAAAGTTACAAATATGCCGATTATTGTTCATAATGAAATTGTAGGTGTATACGGAATTGCTAAAGATATTTCAAAAGAAAAAAGAACGGAAAAAATGTTGTTGGAATCTGAAAAGTTGTCTGCTGTTGGACAGCTTGCAGCCTCAATTGCACATGAAATAAGAAATCCACTTACATCGATAAAGGGATTTTTACAGTTATATAAAAAATCAATGAAACAGATAAACAGTGAGTATTTAAATATCATGTCTGATGAATTATCAAGAATAGAAATGATTACAGGAGAATTGCTTGTTTTAGCTAAACCACAAGCCCATCATTTTCATAATGAACGTGTAGAGAAAATTCTTGATGATGTTGTAACTCTACTAAGCTCGCAAGCACTAATGAACAATGTGGAAGTAAAAGTACATCTAGAAGATTTGCCACAGATCAAATGCATTGCAAGTCAATTGAAACAAGTATTTATCAACTTGATTAAAAACTCAATTGAAGCAATGCCAGATGGTGGCGAAATTACTATCATGGCTAAGAAACATACTTCGACAACCATTTTTATTCAATTTGCGGATCAAGGAAGTGGTATATCTGAAGAGCTCCTTGCTAAAATAGGGACACCCTTTTATACAACAAAAGAAAAGGGGACTGGACTTGGAATGATGACGACATTAAAGATCATTCATACTCATGGTGGAACGATGAATATTTCAAGTACAATTGGTAAAGGTACGATTATTGATATATACCTTCCTATTAGCATTTAAAAAAAGGTACTTGATTAGGATAAATAGCAAAGAGCGTAATCGTTTCTCCTATTACCCTCTTAATAAGTGATAAATTCTGATAGAAAAAGGAGTGCAAGTTTCAATTGAAATCTACACTCCTTTTCACGTCTTAGGAAATAATAAAATTCTTTTACTGTGGATAACGCTTTGACATCCAGCTCCAGCGCCCAGCGACTAGTGAACTTCACACTCCTTATACGCTAAGTCAACATCGAATCACTGTCGCTCTTCGTGTTTCCTTTGCCGCACATTAACGGGCAGTAATTGACATAACTGCCCTTAAGAGTCCGATAAGTCTCGCTATCCATCAGCAAACCCACTGATGGAAGTCTCGCTTTACCCCACCTAAATGGGCAGTAAATGAAAACTGCCCCTAAAGGTCCGATAAGTCTCGCTATCCATCAGAAACCCACTGATGGAAGTCTCGCTTTACCCCACCTAAATGGGCAGTAAATGAAAACTGCCCCTAAAGGTCCGATAAGTCTCGCTATCCATCAGAAACCCACTGATGGAAGTCTCGCTTTATCTCATACGGAGTGCTCTTGTTTCTCGTCGCTAAACGGGCGCTTGAGCTTTTGTTCATTTATCTGTTGTAACTAGTGCTTCAGAGAACATTGTTTTTAATTCATGTGATCGCTCTGTTGCTCGTTTTACACATGAGATAAGGGCTTCTTCAAAGCCTTTTTGTTGAAGAATGGTAATACCAGCTTCTGTTGTTCCGTTTGGGCTAGTTACTTCTTTTCTTAATTGGGATGGGTGTTTATCTGAGCTTGCAATCATTTCAGATGCACCAAGTAATGTTTGAACAATAAGATCTCTTGCCACATCAGGTTCTAGACCAACTTCAACTGCTGCTTTTTCCATCGCCTCAACAAGGAAATAAACATATGCTGGTCCGCTACCAGAAAGTCCTGTAACAGCATCTAGATGACTTTCTTCTACAAGCTTGCAAATTCCAATCGCTTCAAATAAAGACTGACATTTCTTAATTTGAGCCATCGTGACGTCTTCACTAGCTGCAATGGCTGTAGCTGATTTAGCAATTGCTGCAGATGTGTTAGGCATTGCGCGAATAATCGCTGTTTGTTTACCAAGTAGCGATGTCATCGTTTCAATCGAGATACCAGCTAGAACAGAAACAATCAGCTGACCATCAATATAGTCTTGAATACCATCTATGCCAGCCTTTATATCTTTTGGCTTCATCGCTAATACAATGGTTTTTGCTTCTTGAACTACTCTCTTCTTATTATGTGTTGTTTCAATTCCATACTTTTTTGTTAGTTCCTGTAATCGTTCTTTGTTAGAGCGGTTTGCTACGATTATTTGTTCTGGTTGAAATAAGCCACCTTTTATTAGTCCTGCAATCATCGCTTCTGCCATTGAACCTGCGCCGATAAATCCAACTTTTTCCAAATGAACTCCTCCTCTTTTAAGCACATTATAAAAAGCCACTCTGTCCCTATAAAAAGGAAGGAATGGCTCCGCGGTACCACCTTAGGAATGACATTCTTAAGCTTTGTCTCTTTATCGCAGAAATGCGGTTAGGTTGTTCGATAATGTGTTTACACTTTTATGAGTTCTCATAAATTTTTATTCATTATGCAGTTGTAGACAGGTACTTGTCAAGCTTTTTCACGAAGAATGTTCTCTGAATTATTTGAATATAATGACAAAAGTTAGACGGCGAGATACAATAATAATAGATCGTGATATTTCTCAACAATAGGGTGAAAATAGCTTTATTCGAAAATAATATAGTGGGACTTATCTATGGTAGTTGTCCCCCGCCTATCTTCATATGAATTTTTAGGAGGGGGTTACTGCCGGTTAAGAATGGGATAAATGGGGCGAAGGAAATGAAACAAATCACACAAGGAAACGAAGTATTTAAGTTGGAGCTACCAACACCTTTTCCTGTTGGCGATGTGAATGTGTATGTCATTAAGGGAGATTGTTTAACACTAGTTGATGCGGGTCCAAAAACAGAAGAAGCTTGGCTAGCGTTTCAACATCAATTGAAAGAAATTGGCTATACCCCTCAAGACATTGAACAAATCGTGGTTACCCATCACCATCCAGATCATGTGGGAATGTTAGATCATTTTAGTGATGAAGTTTCAGTAATTGGTCATCCCTTTAACACACCTTGGTTAAAACAAGATGAACAATTTATTGTTGAGCTTGCGGCATTTTTTGAGAAGTTGTTTATTGAATTTGGGGTAGATAAAAAATTCCTCCCTTACATTAATCAGCTGAAAAACACTTTAGATTTTTCGTGTAAAAGGAACCTTAAATCCTTTATAAGAGAAGGAGAGGAAATAAACGGTCTTGCTGGATGGAGCATACTAGAAACACCTGGTCATGCTCAAAGTCATATCGCTTTATATGAGGAGTGTACAGGTATATTAATTGGTGGGGATTTACTACTAAAGCATATCTCTCCAAACCCTTTATTAGAGCCTTCAATGACAAAGGATATTTGTGAACGACCTAAACCACAACTTCAGTTAAATCAATCGATCTCAAGATTGTTAGATCTACCAATTTCACTTGTCTATCCAGGACATGGAGAAAATATTGATGAGGTACATAAATTGATTGTCTATCGGTTAAAAAAGCAATCTGAGCGTGCTCAACTAGTTCAAAGCTTTCTTGTTGAAAAACCATTGACTGTCTTTCAAGTTTGTCAAGCTCTATTCCCAACTATTTATCATAAACAGCTAATGTTAACGATATCAGAAACAGTTGGACAGCTTGACTATTTATTGGAAATGGAGCAAATTAAAGTTGATACTTCATTAAAAACTCATAGATTTATTGCGAATGAATGTTAGAGGTGACGAATATGAATACACGAATTCAAGGGTGCTATGTTGCAATAACTGGTGCATCAAGTGGAATAGGTGAAAAAATTGCGATTGAATGTGCAAGGCATGGGGCTCATATTATCCTGCTGGCAAGAAGAAAAGACTTGCTAGCTCAACTAGCTGAACGTATTAAAAAAGATTATGGAGTTTCCTGCCATTATTATATTCTAGATGTCCAGGACCTATCTTCTGTTCAGCAAGTATTCACTAAGATTGAACAGGAGATAGGTCATATTGATATACTTGTCAATAATGCAGGGTTTGGGGTCTTTAATGATGTGATTGATGCTTCACTTGATGAAATGAAAAATATGTTTGAAGTGAACGTTTTCGGTTTAGTTGCTAGCACAAAAATGGTGCTGCCAGCAATGATCTCAAGGAAAAAAGGGCATATCATCAATATCGCTTCACAAGCTGGTAAGCTTGCAACCCCTAAATCTAGTCTCTATTCAGCAACTAAGTATGCTGTGTTAGGTTTTACAAACAGCCTGCGTATGGAGGTTAAGGATAGCGATATTTACGTTACATCGGTAAACCCTGGTCCAATAAAAACAAACTTTTTCACAATTGCCGATAAGCAAGGTGATTATGTGAAAAATGTGGAGCGGTGGATGCTTGATCCCAATAAGGTAGCTCGAATTATCGTAAACTCTATGCTTACGCCAAGACGAGAAATCAATTTACCTGGTTGGATGAATGCAGGAAGTACTCTCTATCAAGTGATGCCAAGGTTGTTTGAGCGTATTGCCGGAAAGGTTTTATTTAAGAAATAGTTATATATTAGGCTCGGTGCGGTGGGCACTGGGCCTTTTATACGTCAAATAAGAGCGTTAAGAAAACTCAAAAAAAAAGATTACAAACCTCGTGAAAAAAAGTATATTTAAAGTAATTGAACACTGATTTTTATTTTTATTTGCGAGGGAACATGATGAAAACAACAACCTTCAATCAATTAATACAATCAACACAGTATGAAGAAGCTATTTCAACTTTTTTAGAAGAATATAATCAAATAAAAAAAGCAGCAACATTATCTTCATTTCGCAGGTGGTTGAATACATTTGCTGACGAGGGTGTCTTAAAGGAGTATCTTAAAGTTATTGATACTGCAATTATGGGGAAATTAGCGACTGTTCTCGTTAAGACCAATTTCAAGCATTTAAAAACACCCATGATGACGATTTGGTATTGTGAAGAGCTAGTTAGTGAACATAAATTAATAGAAGCTGAACAAAGTTTAAAAGAGCTTTTAAAGCTTGAGCTGACAGATGAAGAAGAAGAAAAGCTGTTCTTTGTGTTAGCGGATACCTTGATGAATATGCAGCGGTTTGCAGAAGCAAAAACGTATATGGATAAGTGTGCGGAAAAAACGAAAGCACCTATGAATACTCGGTGGGGATACTATTATTTGCAGAAAGGTGATTGGGATCGTGCGATCGAATTTCTCGAACAGGGGAAGCTGGATAAAAGAGATGGTGTGTTTGCCTATTCATTATTAATTCAACATTATGGCATTTATGGTCAGTATAAAAAGGCACATTCCTTACTTGAAGAAGGATTAACATTGCATCCAAATTACCCGAAGCTTTTAGTTGAAAAAGTACGCCTTTTTTACCAATTGAAGCAATGGCCGCAAATGAGAATAGCGATTGCAGCGATTAATCAGCTGACTCCTTACAATGATTATAAAGGTTTATTTGAGGACTATATGGCTGAAAGTTATTATTATGAGCAAGACTTGTCTAAGCTGACTCGTTTTTTAGCCGAGCATCCTCATCTTTCGAAACAATCTTCATTTAAAGAATTTAGTGGAACGATGAATCTCACTGTGAAAATGCTAACGTATAAACCAGTGGTTCAAAAATACAATTTTTGTGTACCTGCTAGTTTAGAGATGCTATTGAGTCAATTTAACCACTTTATTCATCAAGATGTCATTGCCGATTCCATTTTTTCTGTGTCTGGAACGAAACTTTCTAAAGCAATTGAGTACCTTGAGGAACAAGGCTATGCTTGTCAATTTTTCTACGGAGATGTTGATTGCTTTAGTTCCTTAATAGACATGCAGGTTGGCGTTATACTTAATGTGGATTATCCAATGTCATCACATGTTCAGGTGCTTGTTGGCTATGATGACAACTTACGTGTTTTACACGTACAAGATCCTAATTTTAGAGAATATCATCAAATACACTATGCTGACCTCAAGAAGGAATATGGAAATAATCAAGTACTAGCTTTAGCGATTGTTCCAAGTGCCGATCGCACAAAATTCAATTCATTAGATAGACAGCAGCACGAGGTTGTAAGTAAAATGTTAAGTCTTGCTGAACTAGAAGATGATTCTCTTACATCTGTAGATGAACAGTTTGTTAATAAAAATCTTGATCAATTACTTGTGGCTGCTTATACGTTAAGATATATACCGAAGCTTGTTAGTCAAGAAATACTAGAGAAGGCTATAGCTACTGTTAGTCGGCAACTAGCAAACAATGAATATAGCAGGCTAATTATTGCCCACGCCTATTGTCAATCAAAACAGCTTGCCCAGGCTCTACTGTATATTGAGAAAGAGTTTAGTAAACGTAATAAATCGACCCATTGGTTTTTAAAAGGTAGGATTTATTATGAGCAAAATGAATATGTGTTAGCAATCGAAGCATTTAAGGAAGCGTTACAATATGAGCCTGAGGATCATATGATTTGGTCGTATTTAGCGCTCTCCTTTTCTTATTTAGGTGATAACGAGACGGCTCTCTATCACTCAAAGGTTTCATTGGATATAAATGAAGAGGATACGTTTGCCCTCGTTAACTATGCTGTCATTTTGCATGACTCTAATGCATTTGAAGACGCTCGTGCCATTTTTCATAAACTGTTAAAAACAAATAAGCAGGATGCGTATTTTTGGTATGAACGAGCACGTTGTGATCATGAGCTGGGGCGAAGTCATTTTGCGATGAAAGGTTTTCAGGTTGCCATCTTTTTAGAACGAGACGTACCGTTTCCCTATCGAGAATTGGCCAATATATATGAGCACATTGATGAGGATGAAAAACGTGCTGAAAAGGTGCTACTTGATGGCCTCATCTATACAAAAAATGCAAACGTTTTGCTTAATGAACTAGGCGATTTATATGAACGAGCCCAGCGTTATGAAGAAGCTCGCACCTATCTTTTGCGTGCAATTGATAGTAATTCAAGTGATGTATTTCCCTGGCTCTCGTTAGGTAGCGTATTAAAATCTGAAGGAAAATATGTTGAGCTTTTTGAGTTTATGAAGGAGCGAGAACGAGATTTTGAGACGAATAGTGAATTTTTAGTTAATGGAGGTCAGCTTCTTTGGGACACTGCAATTTTTGTTGAGGATAAGACTGCTTATTTTGAGCTTGCCCTAGATTTTATGGAAAAGGGTATTTTGCATGCTTCCTATCATCTTGATGATTGTATTGAGATGTATGTAGAAGCAATCGAGGATACAGCTTTTTACCGGCGAGGAATAGCGTTTCTTGAAGAGCGATTTACGAGTAGTACGACTGAAAATTCATTTTATTATATATACTATATTGGCTGCTTGTATAAGGGGAATGGTCTTTTTCAGAAGGCTAAGCAATTTTTTGAACAAGCCTTAACGATTAAAAAAGATCCTGTTCCATATTATCGATTAGGAGAAATTGCGTTAAAGTTTGAAGACTACAAAGAGGCAGAAACCTACTATCAAAAGGTCCTTACGCTTGATCCATCACATGAACAGGCGTTATTAGACCTTGCCTCCATTGCCTCTATCCTGGAGGATAGAGCTAGTGAAAGGAACTATTTACTGAAAGCCTTTTATTCAAATCCTTTTGGGGTAAAGGTAGAAGATTTAGTTGGTGTTATTGATCATAAAGTAGATCTTGAAAAGCTTCTTGACTTTCTAAATGGATTAATGAGGAAACACGATAAAGTGTTTATTCTTGATTCAATTGCGTATGTGTATGGGAAGCTTGGTGATCTTGAAAAAGAGGAAGAATACTTAAATGAAGCGTTATTAACTAGCCCACATCAGCCACAGCTCTTGTATCATCAAGCAAAACTTTGGATGAAACAAGGAAATAATAAGCAAGCTAAGGCTGCTTTATTATTACTCATTGAAGAGCATGTAGATGACCGTGATCTTTACAAGTTATTGGTTGAGGTTGCAGGCAATACTCGCTCTGTTTTAAAGCTAGAAAGTTATTATAATAAGTTAAAGCTTGAAAAGGCTGAAAGAAGTCTTGCTTTTATGTTTACCGCTGCTGCTTATGAAAAAGTGGCTTCTCAAGAAGGGAATTCCCCTGAACAGTTAAGTGAACTGAAGGGATTCTTTAAAAGGTTAACAAATTTTACGAAGATAACTGCTCATGCCGGGGTTATCATTGGTTTTTATGAGACAGCAATTAAATTAGATCGTAAAAATGTTAGGGCTGTGATGTGGCTTGCCGATTTTTACGTTCAAGCTGATCTTTCAAGTGATGCGGTAAAGGTGCTAGAGAAGGCATATTCTCATAACGCAAATGTCGACATAGCCTATCGTCTTGCGGCTTTATATGTTGAAGAAATGGCAAATGTGAAACTCTCTAAGCAATACCGTTATTTGACTAAGGCGAAAGAATTGCTTGAATTCTGTTTAACTGAACACGAGGATCCAGAATATATGAATTTACTAGCTTACGTTTTATTTGAACGAGAGGATCTACTAGAAGCGGAAGTGATGTATCATCGTTGTTTATTGATTGAGCCTACAATTGATAAGGGCTATTATAATCTTGCTAGATTATACCTCCAAATGGAGAAGTTTCTAGACGCTGAGAAAGCGAGTAAGGCAGCAATTGAATTAGAACCAAATAATGAAGACAACTACAATCAGCTTGGCCTAATTTTTCATCGTCAAGGACAGACAGATCAAGCCTTAGCCGCAATTAATAAGGCAATTGAATTAAATCCAGATGACCTGTTCTGTCTCTATAATCGCGCTTGTTTTCTCGTTGCTCTCGGTAGGATGAGAGAGGCTGCACAGCAATTAGAGCATGTTTTTGCATTAGATGACGATGGGTACTTTATTGAATTAGCGGAAGCTGACAAGGAAATGCTTCCTTTAAAAAGGACAGGTTACTTTCCAATGAGTGTGTAAAATAGAAAAAGGTAAGCACTGATATTTTTGGTGCTTACCTTTTTCTTTATAAATCCTACTGTACATACATTTCCTGTACTTGGATAATCATTCGACATCCAACACATCCAACTCCAGCGCTTTTGTCTTTATTCCTGGTTTGTTAAATACGAGTATACAACATCTTCCACAACCTCGTACCACTCTGTGTCCTTATCTTTTTCGTTTGTAATCTTTTCAATTAGTTGTAAGGAATCATCTTTCGAAAGCGGATCTATATCAAGATCTCGGCCATATTGTAAAAAGCTATTCTTGAGCATTTTTAATAAAAATTCGTTCTCCATTTTCCACCTCGCTATTGCTAGTATACTTTTTTCGTTGTCTTTTTTCGACGAAATTTTCACCCCTGATGGTGAAAACTTCCATTGAAATAGAACGTATATTCGCTTAAGATAAAGAATATAATAAATACGAACATATATTCCGTTTGGAGGAAGCGGTCATGATTGAAGACTACGGTCAGTTACCAAAACGAAAAATCCTTTGTATTGATATGAAAAGCTTTTATGCAAGCTGTGCTGCGGTTTTACTTGGTTTAGATCCCCTAACATGTTATTTGGTCGTTGTTGGTGATACTGAGCGCCAAGGGAGTATTGTACTGGCAGCTTCTCCGCAAATGAAAAAGGAATTTGGCATTAAAACGGGGGCGAGATTATTTGAAGTTCCAAAGGACCCGCGGATTAAAATTGTTAATCCGAAGATGGGTACCTATATTCGGATGTCAACAGAAATAACAAAATTACTTCATCGCTATGTGCCAAAGGAGGCAATTCATACCTATAGTGTGGACGAAAGCTTTATTGAAGTGGATGGGGTAGAGCATATTTGGGGTGATGCCCAAACGATTGCCGATAAAATTCGTGATGACATGAAGTGTGAGTTTGGTCTCCCTAGTGCAATTGGCATTGGACCTAACATGCTTCTTTCAAAAGTATGCTTAGACATCGATGCGAAAAAAACAGGTATAGCAGAGTGGACGTATGATGATGTAAAGGAAAAGCTGTGGAAGATTGAGCCGTTAAGCAAAATGTGGGGGATCGGTTCAAAGGTGCAAAAAACATTAAATCGGATGGGGATTTTCAATGTCGGACAGCTAGCCAATTACCCTCTTGAGCTTCTCGAGAAAAAATTTGGAGTTATGGGTAACCAACTATACTATCACGCATGGGGAGTGGATTTATCAGCAGTCGGGGCACCGATCATGCAGGGACAAATTAGTTTTGGGAAAAGTCAGATTTTGCTTCGTGATTACCCAGATCCCGAGGAAGTTAAGCATGTCATTTTAGAAATAAGTGAGGAAGTTGCCCGCAGAGCACGGCAGCACAATAAGGTCGGAAGAACGATTAGTCTTGGAATTGGCTATAGCCGTGATGAATTTGGCGGTGGTTTTCATCGATCTAAAACAATTGATCAGCCGACAAATATTACAATGGATATTTATGAAATATGTTTGCAGCTGTTTGACAAGTTTTACACAAATAAAACGGTGCGGCAAATATCGATTACTTTATCAAATATAGAAGACGATTGCGTGATGCAGCTTGACTTGTTTCGCCAAAATCGTTCGAAGCAGCGAACACTTGGCTATGTAATGGATTCAATTCGCCATAAATATGGTTCAGATGCAATTTTACGTGCTGTGTCGTACACTCCAGCCGGAACAGCGAAGCATCGTGCCAAACTTGTAGGTGGACATAAAGCATAACAAGCCCATTTCAAATGGAAAAGCTACGATTCACTCCAATGAAGAATAGTGTATAAGGATTTTATTTTGGTGTCTAGCTCCAGCGCCTAGCCCCTCTTGGGTCTAAGCCACAGGTGAATAGCAGACAAAGAATGTCTTCTATTCACTTGCGTCTTATTGTCCAAGGCTGAACAAGGCGCCCTGAGCTTTTCTTAGGAGGACGTAGCATGGCAGTTAAACAACAGCAATGTTTAACATATGTTGCTTTAGGAGATTCTCTAACGGTTGGAGTAGGTGCATCATTTTTAGCACCTGGTTTTGTAGCACGTTATGTCAGGCTGACAGAAAAAGAGCTAAACAAGCATGTAGTTGCTGATATATATGCAGAATCTGGCATTGAGACAGGTGCAGTACTTACGATTGTAGAACGCCCAGATCTACACGAGAAAATTAAGCGTGCCAACATCATCACTATTTCCGCCGGAGGAAACGATTTAATCAATGCAAGTAAGGATCTTGCTGAAACAGGTGATGTAACGGAGCTTAATCAATCAGTAAAAGAATGCCATAGCAATATGGTAAAAATCATGCGCACAATACATGAACTGAAAAAAGAATGTGGTGTGCCTTATAGGATTTACCTTCTCAATCTTTATAACCCGCTACCACAAATTCCACTTGCAGATAAATGGGTGCGGTTATTTAATCGCCATTTAAATAGCCTTGGTAATGGCTCAACAATTTTCGTTGCTGATATTTACACTGTTTTTAAAGGGAGACAAGGTGAGTTATTGTCAAGACGAGATGATATACATCCAAATGACCTTGGATATCAAGAGATTGCATATACATTATTTCACTTAGGCTATCCGAATGAATTCCAAAGTGGATAATTGTTGAGGATGGTGAATGACATGATACGAGACAGAGGAAATATAAAATGGACATCAATGATGCTACCTGAGCATGTAAAGCTACTAAGAGATTGGTCAGAGGCTGATTCCTATCAAGAAAAGCCTGAGCTTGATGAGCAACAGCTTGAACAATTTAATGAAACAATTTGCCTAGCAATGGAAGAGCACGCTGAGCTAGTTTTCACATATTATCAAGATCATTTTCATCACACATGCACGGGCTATGTTCATTATATCGATCCAATTCAACATACGCTTCAAATTGTCGATGAACAAAGTGGCCACCGCCAAAAGCTATCACTTAAAGCGATTGTTGATGTGAAGCAAAAATAAGCAGAAAAACGAGTAGAAGGATGAAACATACAATCTCATCCTCCTAACTTTCTTAATTATTCACCTAAGACTTTTTCGGCACGAACACAAGAATCAAAATTCCCTTTATGAGACGCATCACAAAATGGCATTTTCGAAGAACGTCCACAGCGGCATAAAGAAAAAATCTCTTTTGTCGTAAATTTGTTCCCATCAACATCAATCAGTTCTACTTCGCCTGATATCCGCAAAGGACCATTATCCATAACTTTGATCTGTACGTTAGACACTTCTAACACCATCCTATATGTAATCTTCTTCTCAATTATATCCGCTGTAGCTAAAAATATGCGAAGATAGTTTCGCAAAGATCGAACCTCTACTTGGCGAATCTAATCTATCTTTGAAGCAACAAACCTGTAGAACAGAGACTTAAAAAGTAGAAAATGCATTAACATCACTAAAAGATGAGAACACTTGATACCTATGTTAAAATGGGATTAAAGAAATTGAGAAGGAGAATATCATGCAGCTAACATTTACAAAAGAAGCAATTGAGCAATTAACACCTAAACTTCGAGAAAATAAAAATAGAGTGTTGAAATTAAAATATGATACAGAAGGCTGCGGATGTGTGATGAGTGGTGTCACTGCATTATGGCTAGTAAAAGAGCAGGATGCAGATGACATAAAGTTAGAAACAAATGAAGTACCGTTATTTGTTGAAAAGACAAAAATGGTATTTTTAGATGAAGAGCTCACAATATCCTATAACAAAACAGCTAATTGCTATATGCTAAAAAGCCCTTCACAAATATTAAATCCACGCATGAGTTTACTTGTAAAGTGAGGGGAAATAGGTGAAGAATCGGTTAAAATCAATAAAAAATGTTGCGTTAAATAAAACGTGGGTATCTTTTTTAAATGATAACCACCCATATAGTCTGCTTCACTGGTCAATCGGAGGCTCTCATGACGATACGAAGGACGTATGGTTGCTTCAAGATGAAATGACGTTTGAAGCACAAGAATTCCCGACTATAGATGAAGCAATTCAATGGATGGAGAAAAATATGGAGCATATTTCTGATGTGCTAGGATGAAAAAAGGCTACCACCTGATTAATGTGGTAGCCTTAATAAGTTCTCAATAAGCGGGCGCTTACGCTTTTGTATTCGTATAGGAAGTGGTAAAAATTCTTGTACTATGGATAGGCGCTTTGACATCCAGCTCCAGCGCTAAAGCAGAAGTGAACTTCACACTCCTTATACGCTAAGTCAACATCGAATCGCTTACGCTATTCGTGTTTCCTTTGCCGCACATTAACGGGCAGTATATGATTAAACTGCCCGTAAAAGTCCGATAAGTCTCGCTATCCATCAGATAGCCCACTGATGGAAGTCTCGCTTTATCTCATACGGAGTGCTCCAGTTCATATGTCGCTAAGCGGGCGCCTACGCTTTTGTACTTATAAACCAATCTCAGCAAAAAACTCATCAATAACTTTAGAATATTCCTCGCGGTTTTCTGCATACGACATCGCATGTGAGCCTTTTTCAGCAATATAAAGCTTTTTAAGCCCTGTCTTTTTTTCGTAAAGTTGTTTAGTCATTTCAGCTGGTATGTAATCATCTTCCTTACTATGAATCAATAAAACAGGACGTTTTATATTTGCTATTGCATTAAGTGGTGAAACACCTTTAATAGAGTAACGATCACGCAGCTGAACAAAAGGCTTTGCAATTGGCATAATCAAAAGGCTTGGTACCTTGAACTCTACTTTAAGTCTGTAGAGTAGCTGTGCTTCAAGCTCTGAGAAAGGGCAGTCGGCAATATAAAAATCTGCGCTGTCTTCAACCATTCCAGCATAAAGCAACGTCGTAACTGCACCCATTGATTCACCATGTATCCCTAAAATAATTGAATCCCCAAGTTCTGTCTTTAACCATTGAACAACAGATTGAAGATCAAATTTCTCATAATGACCATAACTTGTTGTTTTCCCACCACTTTCACCATGCCTACGATGGTCATAAATCAAAACATTCCAGCCCTTTTGCAAAAATAAATTCATATACTTAACTGAATTAAGGCGATTTACTGTAACTCCGTGACAAATAATGATGTAACGATTCGTCTTGTGGGGTTCAATAAGAGTGCCTTTAATTGAGTAACCAAACTGAGAGGGAATTGAGACATCTTTCTTTTCAAGAGCATCAAAATCCTTTTGATTATAAAGTCCGTATTTAGTATCACGATTGATAATTTCTTCATCTGTTTTCTTTTTGATATACATCATTTTATTTGTAAAGAAAAATCCAATGATAAAAATATACGAAAGGATAATAAGCAATCCAATAAATATTTTTTTCATAACGCTGACTCCTTTACCTTTTACTTCATTCTTATTTTACATGAACAGCTACCACACTTCCAATGTTTACAAAGTCATGCAAATAAAAAAGACAAGCATTAAGCCTGTCTAATTAATCATTGCTCTGAATTCTGTCTTTTTGTAGGATGGATCGCTTTTGCTACTTCTTCAGCAGCCATCATCTTTTTAGAAGTATCAGCATTTGGTTTGCCTTTTTGTCCTCGTTGCTTAGCCATGTTAAATCGCTCCTTTCTATCAAATAAAATATGTGTTTATTGAACAAATTATACAATTATCGAAACAGCCAAGCAGTATTTGCGTATCCATATAATAATGAGGTGTTTAAATGAAAGCCTTTCTCTTAGGATTATTGCTTGCTTGCTTAATAGGACTAATTGGTTATATGACGAATGATAAAACGATTATTACCATGCTATCTGGAAGTGTTGGTTTAGTTTCCTTTTTAGCATCAGGATTGTATGTAGGAGTTTTTGTAAGTAGTGATCGCATAAGAATACAATATCAAAATGAAACAAAGGAAGAACGAATAAAAAGAGTGAACAGAGCTGCGATGTTCTTTTTACTGGGATTACCTAATCTCTTGCTTGGTATTTATACAATTGCAATGTAATGAATTTCCTTTAGTAAATCTCTTTTCAATTTTAAAAATCTTTTTTATACTTTGAAGTAGAGATAATCCAAGCTCTGTTTACTTCGTTCAATTAAATGGGCGTTTATAAGTGACATTGAAAAAGGATGTAGGAGGCGAGTGGATGAAAAAGCCAAGCAAGAAAAAGGATGATCAGTCAGTATCAGTTTCAGATCATTTAAATAGTAATTTATTAGAGCAGTTGAAAGCAGTGAAAAAAGGATTAACACAGGAACAAGAGGAAAGACAAGCAGCGCTTGAACGCCAAAAACTAGAAGAACGAAAACAAAGAGAAAAAAATAAAAGCTTTGAAGAACTGTTAGACGAGAGTTCCTTATCATGGAAGAATTTTAAATAATTATAGAGAGACAAGAAAACGGGGCCAAATCGGCCCCGTTTTTTAACGGTGTTGTTCGTATTTATCTAGTTTCGTTAGTTGTTGTAGCTTTTCATATGTTTGGGGATCTAGTGGCACACCTGATCCCGCTGTAGCATTTTCAATTAATTGCTGTATCTTACTTGCCCCAGGAATTACTGTGCCGATGGCATCCTGATAAAGGCAATATTGCAAAGCAAGCTCTGTCATACTATGGTGGGTGTCTACATTCTCAAGTTCTACTAGTTGTTTTTCCAGCTCTCCCTTTGAATAAGAAAGATACCCTTTATCTAGGAGCTTTAATGATAGAGGTTTTTCGGTTAAAAGACCTTTTGCAAGAGGTCCACGAGCAATTACACTCACCCCATTTTCTTTCATGAGCGAAAACCATTCCTCAGGACGTCGATCTAGTAGGCTGTATTGCATCATAATTGAGATGATACTTGATTTTTTAAGATACTCCTTAATCACATTAGGTCGAATGGAAGAAATACCATAATAACGAATAACACCTTCTAGTTTTAATTCTTCAAAAGCTTCTATCGTTTCATCAATATTATCTTCAATTGTTCCCCCATGCAGCTGATAAAGGTCAATATAATCAGTTTGCAAACGAAGTAAGCTCTGTTTTACAGCTTCTTTTATATATGCCTTAGAAGGATCCCAGCTCCAGCCAGTTTTGTCATCCTTCCAACGATTTCCTACTTTTGTTGCTAAAATAATGTCCTTTCGGCGATGTTTAATAGCTTTGCCGACAAGTTCTTCATTTCGTCCAAAATCATATAAATCCGCTGTATCAAAGTAATTAATACCTTGTTCTATTGCTGCATCAATAAGTGAGAGAGCATGCTTTTCTTCCGTTCCAAGTGACATACAGCCAAGTCCTACTTGACTTATATATAATTCTGATTTGCCAAGTTGTCTTTTTCGCACTTTATCACTCCTTTTCAATAACCATCTTTAATTCGAGGTTAGTATAAAGAATATGAAAAAGCAACTCAAAACACTTAGTCTATTTTTTTTTGAATTGAACCTGAATGTTTCCTTGTTTTATCATCACTAATCCATTCATTTACAGTTGTATACGTACGACCATACTCCTTCAATTTTGTACGAATCTCCCACGCTTTCCCAACAAGAACAATACCCTTGTCCAGCAGATAGATTTTCACGTTTTTTAGAACCATTCCTTTCCAATAGGCCTGTTAAAGCTCACTGTTGATTTTGGCACCTTGTTGATTGCAGCGGAAATCAACAACCAAGTTTAACAGAGCCTTCCAATAAGATATGATAGAATGTATGAAGGAAGAAATGCTTATAGAACAGGAGCTGATCGAATGGATCATTTAAAAGAAACGACACTCTCTTCAAAGGAAATATTCAAGGGGAGAATTATTGATTTATATGTAGAAGAAGTTGAACTACCAAATGGTAAAACAAGTACTCGCGAAATTGTAAAGCATCCAGGGGCAGTAGCTGTTATAGCAATAACACCAGAAAATAAAATTTTAATGGTTGAGCAATTTCGTAAGCCGCTTGGACGGACATTAGTTGAGATTCCAGCTGGTAAGCTAGAAAAAGGAGAACAACCAGAATCTACAGCTAAAAGAGAATTAGAGGAAGAAACCGGTTATACATGTGGTAATCTACAACCATTAATCTCGTTTTATACCTCACCTGGGTTTGCTGATGAACTTGTTCATTTATTTATTGCAGAGAATTTGGAAAAGCTAACAGTAGCTGCAGAACTAGATGAAGATGAATTTTTAGATGTGATGGAAGTGACATTAGAGGAAGCAGCGGAAATGATTCAAAATAAAAGAATATACGATGCAAAAACAGCCTATGCCGTTCAATACTTACAACTTAAACAAGCGCTAAAAGGACAGGAAAGCTAAATTACAGCATAGCCTGATGTAACATAGATAATTTATATCAAGGAACTTAATTAATAGTTAATCTAGTAGTAAAACTTAGTCTAACCTTCGTATTAAATTGGCGTAAACACTCGACAGGAGGTTTGTTAACATCATGAATCGTTATTTTGCTGATTTACATATTCATATCGGTCAAACAACTTCTGGAAAGCCAGTGAAAATTACAGCCTCACGAACGCTCACCTTAGAAAATATATTAGTCGAAGCTAGTGAGCATAAAGGAATTGATATTGTAGGAATCATTGACTTTCATGTACCTGAAGTATTACTGACGCTTACTAAGCTTGTTAAAAATGGTGATTGTGTCGAGCTAGAAAACGGTGGCATTCGCTTTAACAATACAACCTTAATTCTCGGTAGTGAGCTGGAAATTTATGATGATGCTTGCAAAGGTCCGATCCATGTATTGGCCTTTATGCCATCACTTGAAAAAATGCAGGAGTTTTCTACATGGCTTTCTTCGCGATTAACAAATATTACGTTAAGTTCACAAAGAATTTATGAAGAAGGAAAAACATTACAGAAGGTTGTTAAAAACCTAGGTGGGATATTTATACCTGCTCATATTTTTACACCTCACAAAAGCTTATTTGGAAGTGGAGTAACGTATTCATTGAAAGAGGTTTTTGATGGAAGCCTAATTGATGCGGTTGAACTTGGATTAAGCTCTGATACCACGATGGCGGACCAAATAGCTGAGTTACATAACTTTACGTACTTAACCAATTCAGATGCTCATTCATTGCCGAAAATTGGGAGAGAATACCAAAAACTAGTTTTGCAAGAACCAAGCTTTTTAGAATTGAAAAAAGCACTAGCTGGGGAAGATGGTAGAGGTGTAGAAGCTAATTATGGTTTAAATCCATATTTGGGAAAATATTATGAAACAACATGTGAAAAATGTGGTATAAAGCCGGAAGCAGATCAAGTAAAATGTGAAAACTGCGGTAGTACTCGTTTTGTAAAAGGAGTATCAAAACGGCTCAAAGAACTAGCAAGTTCAATAGAAAATACCAATATTCGTCCTCCATATATTCATCAAGTTCCACTTCAATTTATTCCTGGTATTGGTCCGAAAACATTAGAAAAATTGAAGGACATGTTCGGAACCGAGATGAACATACTACATGAAGTACCTAAGCATGAACTTCAGAAGGTAGTACCAGAAAAAATTGTAGAGTATATAGTGGCTGGAAGAGAAGGTCGCCTCCAAGTGACATCTGGCGGTGGCGGAACGTATGGAAAGGTTACAGGAATTTAGTGAAGATGGGGGAAAAGTACTTATTTGTATTTCCCCCTATCAGTTCATTTCCTTTAGATAATTTTAGCGAACACAGATGTATCTCTCAGTGACGTACCATCTGCTGACAGAGCGTCATGATGAAACGTACCCTCTAATGTAAATCCTAATTTTTCAGGTATATTTCGACTTTTAACATTATTTGAATCACATCTAATTTCAATTCGTTTAGCAGCAAGTTCTGTTTCAGCAAAATATATTAATCCTTGGACAGCTTCTGTCATGAACCCTTTACCACTGAATCTTGAATCGATCCAGTAACCAATTTCAAAGCTACGTATCTCCCAATTTATTCTATGTAGGCCAGTACTCCCGATAAACTGATCAGTAAATCGATCAAATATAAGAAAGCGCAAATCTTCGCGTGAAATAAATTTTGCGATTGCTTCTCTAGTGTTTATTTCGGTATCCTCAAGCGTTGGAGCTTGCTGTGCAAAAGGTAGCCATTGTTTTAACTCGTTAATCGAAGCAAGAATTGCCGAATTAACTGCTTTGCCATCACCAAACTTAGGGGCGCGAAGGAGTAGGTGTTTTGTTGTGAATTCAGAAGGGAAATCTAGTAAAATAGGATTCATTTCTACACATCCTCTTCATTTTTATAAAAGTATATAATAGAAAACTAGAAAAGAAAACCAACTTTTTGAGTCATAGAATAGTGATCCTCTCATATACTCTAGTAAGTGAATGACGGGAGGAAATAATATGCGTAGACAACTGCCAATCAGTGCAATGATAAAGCAGCATCTTAAAGAGCATTCTTCAATATATCTGTTTGTGTTTGTTTTGTTTCTAATGGGGGTTATTTTTGGCGCGATTATTGTAAACAGTATGAACTTAAGTCAAAAAGAAGACTTATACTACTATTTAAACCGATTTTTCGGACAAGTTGCTGAAGGGAAAGTAGCAAGTTCTACAGATATGTTCCAACAAAGTTTTTTTCATAACTTAAAATACTTAGGCTTAATGTGGATCTTAGGTATTTCAATCATTGGACTACCAGTCATATTAGTTATGCTTTTTATAAAAGGTATGGTCGTTGGTTTCACAGTCGGATTTTTAGTGAATCAATTAGGATTAAAGGGCTTTTTACTCTCATTTGTTACAGTACTACCGCAAAATGTGCTGCTTATCCCAGCCTTTATCATTATGTGTTCCGTTGCAATTGCCTTTACGTTAAAGATCATCAGACAGCTATTCGTAAAGAAAACAAGTAATTTAGAGGCCCCATTCTCTTTATTTATGCGGTATGTAACCGTGTTTTTATTTATTGGAGTTCTTGCTATAGTAGCATCTGGGTTTGAAGCTTACGCATCACCATTTTTAATGAAAAATGTAGTAGAGTTTGTAAGTAAATAATAATTATTATTAATTAATATAGATTATGTTTATTAGATTGTAATGATTTTAGTTGGACACTTTCCTTCCAAATGATATATAATAGTTTTGGGAACGCGGCGAGGGAGGAAAAGTAGTTATGGAAAACCGCATTGATCGGATCAAGAAGCAGCTGCACTCTGCTAGCTATAAGCTAACACCGCAGCGTGAAGCAACTGTTCGGGTATTACTAGAAAATGAAGAAGATCACTTAAGTGCTGAAGATGTGTACCTTCTCGTAAAAGAAAAAGCACCCGAAATTGGACTAGCAACAGTATATCGTACTTTGGAATTATTAACTGAATTAAAAGTTGTCGATAAAATAAACTTTGGTGATGGTGTATCTAGATACGATCTTCGTAAAGAAGGAGCAGCACATTTTCACCACCATTTAGTATGTATTGAATGTGGTTCTGTAGCTGAAATTGAAGAAGATTTACTAGAAGATGTTGAAGAAATCGTTGAAAGTAAATGGAATTTTAAAATAAAAGATCACCGCCTAACATTTCACGGAATATGTGTGAAATGTCAGGAAAAGGCGGAAAACGAACAACAAGAGCCTAATAATGATGAGTAACAGAGTCTAACATACATAGTTAGGCTTTTTTTGTCGTTTACAAAACTTTAAATACATTGAAATTTGGAAAATTGCTTCTATATCCAGCAATAGCTCTTTATTTAGTACATGAAAAATCATGTTTAAAGATTAACAAAAAAATAAAAATGATGTATAAAGTTTGTCCTTTTTGGCATATCTTCTAATAATCAGTACAAAAGCGCAAGCGCCTCGTTCAGCCTAGGGCAAATAAGACGATTTAGAATAGAAGGCGCTCTTTGCCTTCAATACTAAATTGGCTAGACCCTAGAGGGGCTAGGCGCTGGAGCTGGATGTAAAAGCGCTTATCCACAGTACAAAAATTTTATAATTTCCAAAACGATAATAAAAACTCCTCGTTAACGTATGATCCTTCAAAATCAAATAGACTAAAAGAAATTTATTGACAATCTTCGTTTTGGGCGGAGTAAATCACCGAATAGAGTTGGAGGTTCCTTATGATTCGCTGGTTAAAGACGGTTAGAGATATGTTAAAGGTATTTATTTTATTCACTGGATTTACGATTTTATTCTATTATGCTATCATTTGGGTGAACTTAGAGTATCAGGAATTACATCGATATGATCAGCCAGAAGGAGCTGCCTTAAAAGTAACAAACATGGTTAACAATGAGGAAGAAAGCTGGTTTAACAGATTAATGTTCTTTATTGACAATGGGGAGTAGACGATTTTGAAGGATCAAATAAAAGATTTTATCCACTATTTAATAGTAGAACGAGGTTTATCCAATAACACTATCGTATCTTATGAAAGAGATTTAAAAAGTTATCAAAAGCATTTAACGGAAAATCAACAAATTAAAACATTTAATGATGTCACACGTCTTCATATTATTCAATTCTTAAAATCCTTAAAAGAAGCTGGGAAATCAAGTAAAACGATTGCGAGACATACAGCATCCATACGCTCGCTTCATCAATTTTTGCTAAGAGAAAAGCAAGCAGACCAGGATCCATCTGTATTAATTGAGTCTCCACAATTAGAACGGAATTTACCTAAAATCCTCTCTTTACAAGAGGTGGAAATGCTGCTTGATACACCAAAGCTTACAACTCCGTTTGGCTATCGAGATAAAGCAATGCTTGAGCTTTTATATGCCACTGGAATTCGAGTAAGCGAGATGATTAATCTTAACCTAACAGATGTTCATTTAACAATGGGATTTATTCGATGTTATGGAAAAGGGAATAAAGAACGAATTGTTCCAATTGGTCGAACAGCAACTGAGGTCATTACCAATTATATTGAAAAGGGAAGACCAAAATTATTAAATGCAAAGCAGCCAACTGAAGCTCTCTTCGTCAATCATCACGGAAAACGAATTACTAGGCAAGGCTTTTGGAAAAATCTAAAGAAAATAGCACTAGAAGCAAATGTGAATAAAGAGCTCACACCACATACTTTAAGACATTCCTTTGCAACACATTTACTTGAGAACGGTGCAGATTTAAGAGCTGTTCAAGAAATGCTCGGGCATGCAGATATTTCAACAACTCAAATTTATACACATGTAACAAAAACTAGATTAAAGGATGTTTATAATCAATTTCATCCTAGGGCTTAACGAGGCATCACACATTTGTGGAGATGCTTTTTTATCGTTAAGCAGGAAATAGATCAATGCTTTGAAAAAATAAAGAATAGAAAATTGAATTTACTCCTTAAAAGTTGTCAATGTTCATGTAAGGGGTTTATAATAGAGACATGGTTTAGTTGTCAGACTTCCGACAAGTTCTCATTTTCGAATTGAATATAGTGTTATTAGGGAACAGTAAGTTAAGAGAATATGAAAGAAGGAGGATTTGCATGGCAAATTATACATATAAACGAATTTTTTTAATTGTGATGGATTCAGTTGGCATTGGAGAAGCTCCAGATGCAGACAAGTTTAACGACCTTGGCTCAGACACGCTTGGACACATAGCAGAACATATGGGTGGGCTAAATATGCCTAATATGGCTAAGCTAGGTCTAAGTAATATTCGTGAAATTAACGGAATACCAAAACAAGAACAGCCACTAGCTTTTTATACAAAAATGCAGGAAGCATCGAATGGCAAAGATACAATGACCGGGCATTGGGAGATTATGGGGCTTAATATAAAGCAACCCTTCAGAGTCTTTCCAGATGGTTTCCCACCAGATCTTATCAACGAATTAGAAGAAAAAACGGGTCGTAAAATTATTGGTAATAAGCCTGCATCAGGAACGGAAATATTAGATGAATTAGGCGAAGAGCATATAAATACAGGGGCATTAATTGTGTATACATCTGCAGACTCAGTCTTGCAAATTGCTGCACATGAGGAAATTGTTCCACTAGATGAACTATATAAAATATGTGAACTAGCACGTGAAATGACATTAGATGAAAAATATATGGTAGGACGTATCATTGCTCGTCCATTCCTAGGTAATCATGGGGAATTCACACGAACTGCAAATCGTCATGACTATGCTTTAAAACCTTTTGATCGGACAGTCATGAATGAGCTAAAAGATAGTGGATATGATGTTTTGTCTATCGGGAAGATTTCTGATATTTATGATGGTGAAGGAATCACAAAATCATTACGAACAAAATCCAATATGGATGGCATGGATAAGCTAAATGATACTGTTGGCATAGATTTTACTGGTATTAGTTTTGTAAACTTAGTAGATTTTGATGCATTATATGGTCACCGTCGTGATCCCGCTGGATACGGTAAAGCGCTAGAAGAATTTGATGCAAGATTAACAGAAGTCCTTGACAAATTAACGGAACAAGATCTTTTAATTATCACAGCAGACCATGGCAATGATCCTATTCACCACGGAACAGATCATACAAGAGAATATGTTCCATTACTGGTTTATAGTCCGCGTTTAAAAATAGGTAAAGAGCTGCAAATAAGAGAGACGTTTGCTGATATTGGGGCAACCATTGCTGATAATTTTGCAGTAAAAATGCCTGCATTCGGAAAAAGTTTTTTAGCAGATTTAGAATAGGAGGATACATATGAATTACGATGCAATTAAAGAAGCTGCGAGTTATGTGAAATCGAAATACGAGGATACACCAAAAATCGGTCTGATTTTAGGCTCAGGTTTAGGAGTATTAGCAGATGAAATCGAAAACCCTGTAAAGATTCCATACAATGAAATCCCGAATTTTCCAGTATCAACAGTTGAAGGACACGCAGGTCAACTTGTAATAGGAACACTTAAGGAAGCAAAAGTAATTGCAATGCAAGGCCGCTTCCATTTTTATGAGGGATATAGTTTAGACAAAGTAACAGCACCAGTTCGAGTGATGAAAGAGCTTGGAGTTGAAACATTAATCGTCACAAATGCAGCAGGGGGAATTAATGAGTCCTTCGAAGCTGGTGATTTAATGTTAATCACCGATCATATTAATAATATGGGGACAAATCCTTTGATTGGGCCAAATGACGCTAATATAGGAGTTCGTTTCCCAGATATGTCAGAGAGTTACAATAGAAAGCTTCGAGATATGGCAAAAAATATTGCTAGTGAGCTTAATATTAAGCTTCAAGAAGGAGTATATGTTGGTAATACTGGACCATCCTATGAAACTCCTGCAGAAGTACGCGCCCTTCGTACATTAGGAGGAGATGCAGTCGGTATGTCAACGGTACCAGAGGTCATCATCGCTAGACATGCAGGACTAAATGTATTAGGTATATCCTGTATTTCCAATATGGCTGCAGGTATTTTAGATCAACCTCTATCGCATGACGAAGTGATCGAAACCACGGATAAAGTGCGTGTCAACTTTTTAAAATTAGTAAAAAGTATCGTAGAGAAGATCCAGTCATCAAACTAAAAATAAAGGTGAGATTATCTATGAGAATGGTTGATTTAATTGAGAAAAAAAGAGATGGCCAAGAATTAACAAAAGAAGAAATCCATCATATCATTAAAGCTTATACTTCTGGTGATATTCCAGATTATCAAATGAGTGCTTTTACAATGGCTGTTTATTTCCAAGGTATGACAGACAATGAGCGTGCAGAGCTAACAATGGCCATGGTCCATTCCGGTGACACAATCGATTTAAGTGAAATTCAAGGAATTAAAGTGGATAAGCACAGTACAGGTGGAGTTGGTGATACTACAACACTTGTATTAGGCCCATTAGTAGCTGCAGTCGGGGTGCCCGTTGCAAAAATGTCAGGACGTGGTTTAGGTCATACAGGCGGTACAATCGATAAACTAGAATCCGTACCTGGCTTTCACGTAGAAATAGAAAATAAACAATTTATTGAGCTAGTGAATAAAAACAAAATCGCTGTAATCGGTCAAAGTGGGAACCTTACCCCAGCTGATAAAAAGCTATATGGATTACGTGATGTTACAGCAACGGTAAATAGCATTCCACTCATTGCAAGCTCCATCATGAGTAAAAAAATTGCAGCAGGTGCAGATGCCATCGTATTAGATGTAAAAACGGGCGCCGGTGCGTTCATGAAAGATCTAGAGGATTCAAAAGAACTTGCCAAAGCAATGGTTGACATTGGAAATTTAGTTGGTCGGAGAACAATGGCCGTTATTTCTGATATGAGCCAGCCATTAGGATACGCAATTGGCAATGCACTAGAAGTAAAAGAAGCAATTGATACCTTAAGTGGAAAAGGACCAACAGACTTGGAAGAGCTTTGTTTAACACTAGGAAGCTACATGGTCCTCTTAGCTGAAAAAGCAAAGACACTAGATGAAGCTCGATCAATGCTTGTGGAAGTCATGAGCAACGGAGATGCACTGAAAACACTGAAAATATTTTTAGAAGCGCAAGGTGGAGATGGATCTGTTGTTGATCATCCAGATACTCTACCACAAGCGAAGTTTATCGTTGAACTAGAGGCAGAACAAGAAGGCTACGTTTCTGAGATTATTGCTGACTCAGTTGGAACTGCAGCCATGCTACTCGGAGCAGGACGTGCAACAAAAGAATCACAAATTGATTTAGCAGTTGGCTTAATATTAAATAAAAAAATTGGTGACTTTGTTAAAAAAGGTGAATCTCTTGTTACGATTCACAGCAACCAAGAAAATGTAGATGACGTGATGAACAAGTTGTATAGTAGCATATCGATATCCAGTAGTGAGGTAAAAGCACCGAAATTGATTTATGCCACGGTGGAATAGAGGGATTTATTGAATTGACCACAGCCTAATGGGCTGTGGTTTTTAAGTGTGGACTTAATACAAGTTAATAAAGAGAGAAAAGAAATGTTCAAATTTCAAAAAAAAGTCTCAAATAGTAAAGAAGTGATCAAAGCCAGAATAGACGCAACTAGTGCAAAAGTGGCGCAAAATTAAGAGGGGAAGATGCACCAAAGTGGCAAAAAGAAGAGACCAATTCTCATCTCGTACAACCTCCTATAAGATTCTTTCATCTTTAAATTTCAAGGTTACTGGTAGCACATGTGATAAGCGTTATCACATTTCAATAGAATAACTACCTATAAAAAATCTTTCCTCCACCCTAGTATAATTTCCCTCCAAATGGAAAAAATGGATGTATAAAGAATGGAGGGCTTATGAAATGAAACGGATACTTTCTTGTTTTACGCTTATAGCAATGCTTATTTCTGTCACACCAGTGGCATTTGCCAAAGAATCTACAACTGTCGAACTTGCAGATAAAGCGAAGTCAGCTGTTTTAATCGAACGAGATACGGGAACGATTTTGTACGATAAAAATAGTGATGAAAAGCTGCCTCCAGCAAGTATGACAAAAATAATGACGATGCTATTAATTATGGAATCGCTCGAAAATAATCAAATTAAATGGGATGAAAAAGTTCGTACAAGTGAATATGCTGCTTCAATGGGCGGTTCGCAGATTTTCTTAGAGGCCGGAGAAGAAATGACTGTCGAGCAAATGTTAAAAGGTATTGCGATTGGATCTGGAAATGATGCGTCAGTTGCAATGGCTGAAAAAATAGCAGGCTCTACTGAACAGTTTGTAAATATGATGAACAAGAGAGTAGAAGAGCTAGGATTGAAAAACACTCATTTTAAAAATCCGACAGGTTTGCCTGAGCCTGACCATTATAGCTCGGCTCATGACATGGCTTTAATGGCAAAAGAGTTATTAAAGTATGAAGAAATTACGAAATTTACCGGTAAATATGAGGATTATTTACGAGAAGGAACTGACAAGAAATTCTGGCTAGTTAATACGAATCGCCTTGTTAAGTTTTATCCAGGTGTTGATGGAGTGAAAACTGGGTTTACAAATGAAGCGAAGTATTGCTTAACGGCAACTGCAAAAAAAGATAATATGCGTGTAATTGCAGTTGTTTTTGGAGCAGATACACCGAAAGACCGTAATGCACAAGTAACAAAAATGCTAGATTATGCATTTAGTCAGTATCAAACACATCCTCTATTTGAAAAAGATCATGTTTTAACAAAGGTGAAAGTAAGCAAGGGTAGTGAAAAAGAAGCAAACTTAATGACATCTGAGCCAATTTCAGTCCTTACTAAAAAGGGTGAAAATGTGGATGATGTGACTCAAGAGATTGTGATGAAAAAAGATGTGAAAGCACCTATTGAAAAAGGTGATGAGCTAGGTTCTCTTCAATTAAAGAAAGATGACAAAATTCTGGCTGAAAGCAAATTAGTAGCCGAAAAAGATATTTCAGAAGCGAGCTGGTGGCAGTTATTTAAACGGGTAATGGGGGATTTTACAAAGTCTAGCTAATGTTGACGAATAACCACTAGTTTTGTCACCATGCAGGAAAATGAAGTTTCAATCAAGAATGACTCTTTATCCAGAAATTAAGGAGGGGTAAAACCTTGAGTCTAGCGATTGAACTTGATGTGAAGGAAGCTGTATTATGTGTAAGACTTTCAGGTGAGCTTGATCATCATGCAGCTGAAGAATTACGTGCAAAAGTTACAGAGACGTTAGCCACGAATCCTATTAAGCATATTATGTTAAATCTTGAAAATTTATCGTTTATGGATAGCTCCGGTTTGGGTGTGATTTTAGGAAGATACAAACAAATTAAAGCTTCAGGTGGAGAGATGGTTGTGTGTGCAATTTCTCCTGCTGTAAAACGATTATTTGATATGTCAGGGTTATTTAAAATTATCCGTTTAGAAGATGATGAGCAAAAAGCACTGCAAACATTGGGGGTGGCATCATGAAAAATGAAATGAACCTCCAATTTTCAGCACTTAGTCAAAATGAATCCTTTGCAAGGGTCACGGTAGCAGCATTTATTGCACAACTTGATCCGACAATGGATGAATTGACGGAAATAAAAACAGTCGTTTCTGAGGCAGTGACAAATGCGATCATTCATGGATATGAAAATGATCCAAATGGTATTGTGTTCATTTCAGTTACATTAGAGGATGATGTCATCCATATGACAATTCGTGATGAAGGTATAGGGATTGCTGACATTGAAGAAGCGAGACAACCTCTCTATACAACAAAGCCTGAACTTGAACGATCAGGTATGGGTTTTACAATCATGGAGAATTTTATGGATGAAATTAAGGTAGAGTCGTTAGAAACAAGAGGTACAACAGTTAGGCTGACAAAACACTTATCGAAAAGTAAAGCTTTATGCAATTAAAGGGAGACTTGCTATGGATGTGGAGGTCAAGAACGATAATTCAAAGACACAGTTAAAGGACCATGAAGTCAAGGAGTTAATTCGTCGCAGTCAAGAAGGGGACCAAGAGGCTCGTGATTTAATTATTCAAAAAAATATGCGTCTCGTTTGGTCAGTTGTTCAACGCTTTTTGAACCGCGGTTATGAGCCTGATGATTTATTTCAAATTGGAAGTATTGGTTTACTGAAATCTGTCGATAAATTTGATTTATCTTATGATGTGCGATTTTCAACCTATGCAGTACCTATGATTATTGGAGAAATTCAGCGATTTATCCGAGATGATGGGACAGTAAAGGTTAGTCGATCATTAAAAGAACTAGGCAATAAAATTCGACGTGCTCGTGATGAACTCTCGAAAACAATGGGGAAGGTTCCCACTGTAGCAGAAATCGCAAACTACTTAGACATTTCTCCCGAAGATGTGGTTCTCGCTCAAGAAGCTGTAAGAGCACCTTCATCCATTCATGAGACGGTTTACGAGAATGATGGTGATCCGATTACATTGCTCGATCAAATAGCTGATAATACGGAAACAAAATGGTTCGATAAAATCGTGTTAAAAGATGCAATTCGTGATCTCGATGAACGAGAAAGACTTATCGTATACTTAAGGTATTATAAAGACCAAACACAATCTGAAGTTGCAGAGCGGTTAGGAATATCTCAAGTACAAGTATCACGACTTGAAAAGAAGATCTTACAGCAAATGAAGGATAAAATGAATCAATAGAAAAAAGCTGGCCTTATTGGGTCAGCTTTTTTGTCGTTTTAATCCTTATGGGAATACACCAAATATTCGACTATAACGTATATAAATCAAAGTAAAATAATGCTGTCCTTCCATGGTAATTATTGGACTTCAGCTAAGGCTTGCATGATTAAAAATCAGCAAATGCATACTACATATACGAACAAAATTAATAAGACGAATTTATGACAGTAAAAAACGAACATCTAAAGCAATGTGGGGCTCTGTATGAGGTAACAAAATATAATTTACTATACTAAATTCGTCCGTTTTTAAAAATTGATTGGAATTATTATTAGTTAGAATGTTCTGTATCCAACCTTGCTTATAAACCAAATCATTAGGAAGTGAATCTTGATGGAAAAGACGGTATATATTCGACTTCGTCATCGCATTCAAGTCCATCCTAACGATGTCATTACGATTGATAAAATCGCACTCGTCGTCGGCGATAAGGGGTTGACGGAAAAACTAAGACAACTATTTATTCACAAAATTAAACCGAGTGATAAAAATATGGTGGTAATAGACGTCATGCACGTTTTAAAAGAAATACATAAATTTGACCACCTTATTGATGTCCAGACAATTGGATCTTCACAAACAATCGTTGAAATCGTGTACGAAAAAAAGAAGCTTTCACCAATCTTATTTCTTGCTGTATGGATCCTACTATTTATAGGTTCGGGGCTTGCAATTATGAACTTTCATGAGGATGTAAGTATGCAGCAAGTTCATCAACGTATCCATAAAATTGTAACGGGGAATTCAAATGATCAACCACTCTTACTGCAAATTCCATATTCAATTGGATTAGGATTAGGAATGGTTTTGTTTTTCAATCATTTATTTAAGAAAAAAATTAATGAGGAACCAAGCCCCCTGGAAGTTGAAATCTTTAATTATCAGCTAGATTTAGATAAATATGTTGCAATGAATGAAAATAAGGAGAATTTGAACAACGTTGATAATGATCGTAAATAGTGTGATCTTAATTATTATTGGCTTGTCAGGGGGGCTAGTTGTAGGTACTGGGTTTGTAGCTTTTTTAGCTGTACTCGGGATTATTCCAAGGCTAACTCAGCTAACAAAAACAAACCATTTTATCCAAGTATATGAGTGGGCGATTATTCTCGGAACTGTTATTACAGGCTGGATGAGCTTACGAGATACAGTACTATTCCAGTCAGAGTTATGGCTTATTCCAATTGGACTTTTTAGTGGGATGTTCATTGGAATGTTAGCAGCCGCCTTAACAGAGGTATTAAATGTTTTTCCGATCTTAGCAAAGCGGATTGGATTAGGAGATAAAATTGTTATTCTGTTAATGGCGATTGTGTTTGGGAAAATTATTGGTTCCCTTTTCCACTGGATCTATTTCGTGAATCATTAAAGGAGGTAGAAGCATGGCAAACTCTAAAATGAAGGATGACTATAAAAATCAGATTAAAAGCTATCAACCAAAAACACCTTACGTTTTAAACTGCTTAAAAGCATTTCTAATAGGTGGGTTTATTTGTATGATTGGTCAAGGTATCCAAAATTTTTACATTAATGTATTAAATTTTTCTGAGAAGGATGCAGGCAATCCTACTGCAGGAACGTTGATTCTAATCTCAGCCATTTTAACTGGAATAGGTGTTTATGATAAACTTGGACAGTTTGCGGGTGCAGGATCTGCAGTTCCTATTACTGGTTTTGCAAATTCCATGACAAGTGCTGCAATTGAGCATCGAAGTGAAGGGATTGTTTTAGGTATTGCAACCAATATGTTTAAGCTAGCCGGTAGTGTCATCGTATTTGGGGTTGTAGCAGCGTACATTGTAGGTATTATTCGTTATTTCTATGGGATTGTATTTTAAGGTGAGGTGACACTTATGAAATTAACTGGTAAACAAACTTGGCAATTTGAAAATCCATTATTTGTACAATCAAGTGGAACCGCTGTTGGTCCTAAGGAAGCAGATGGTCCCTTAGGCCAATTATTTGATGTGAAGCATAAAGAACTTCATTGTGGTGAAGACAATTGGGAGCTTGCCGAAAGACGATTAATGGAGCAAGCAATAGAACAATGTTTAAAGAAAGGGAATAAAACCACTGATGATATTGATCTTTTTTTAGCGGGAGATTTGTTAAATCAAAATGTAACAGCAAATTATGTTGCTAGACATGTAAATATCCCATTTCTTTGCATGTTTGGTGCATGTTCAACATCTATGGAAACCGTAGCAGTTGGATCTGCCCTAATAGATGGTGGCTTTGCTAGTAATGTGCTAGCAGCAACAAGTAGTCATAATGCTACTGCGGAAAGACAATTTCGCAATCCAACCGAATATGGTGGTCAAAAGCCAGATACTGCAACGTTTACTGTAACAGGTTCTGGTGCTGTATTAATAAGTAAAGAGGTCAGCAACATACGTATTACATCAGCTACAATTGGGAAAGTAGCTGATCTTGGTATCAAAAATCCGTTTGATATGGGTTCTGCGATGGCACCTGCGGCAGCTGATACAATTGCACAGCATTTAAAAGATTTAAATAGGACTCCGGATGATTATGACATGTTTTTAACTGGTGATTTGTCTGGAGTGGGTAGTCCAATTGTTAAAGAAATGCTTAAAGATGAAGGCTATGATGTTCACGACAAACACAATGATTGTGGTTTAATCGTCTATCGTCCCGATCAAAAGGTATTTGCAGGTGGCAGTGGGTGTGGGTGTTCAGCTGTTGTAACATATAGTCATATATTTAATGAATTAGAAAAAGGAAACCTAAACCGTGTTTTTGTAGTGGCAACAGGAGCATTATTAAGCCCGACAATGATTCAACAAAAAGAATCTATCCCTACTATCGCACACGGTGTTGTTTTTGAAAGAGCTGATGGGAGTGTGAATAGCTAATGGAGTACTTATTGGCTTTTATAGTAGGAGGTGCTATTTGTGTAGTTGGGCAGTTACTTTTAGATATTGTAAAGTTCACGCCTGCACATGTGATGAGTACTTTCGTCGTATCAGGTGCGATTTTAGATGGATTTGGTCTTTATGATAAGTTAATTGAGTTCGCAGGAGCAGGGGCAACTGTTCCAATCACAAGCTTTGGACATTCATTACTTCATGGGGCAATGGAGCAAGCTCATGAACATGGTTTTATAGGAATTGGCATTGGGATCTTTGAATTAACTTCAGCCGGGATATCAGCTGCGATACTGTTCGCTTTTATCATGGCCCTTATTTTTAAACCGAAAGGATAGGATTAAACATTGACAAAACAAAGACAGGTAATATTAGTTACAGATGGGGATGAGTATGCAGCAAGAACAATCGAATATGTTGCAGCTGAAATAGGTGGAAGAGTAATATCTAGAACTCAAGGAAATCCGACAACTTTGAGTGGACCACACATTGTTCAGCTTATTCTCGAGGCTAAAAATGATCCTGTTTTTGTTATGTTTGATGATTGTGGATTATTAGGTGAAGGAGCAGGTGAAACGGCCTTGAAATATGTGGCCGGACATCAAAATATTGAAGTACTTGGTGTGATTGCTGTCGCATCAAAGACACATCAAACCGAGTGGGCAAAAGTAGATGTAAGTATTGATCGTTTCGGTGAGTTAACAGAATACGGTGTAGATAAAGGTGGGTTAAAGGATCTTGAGGTTGGGAGGATAAGTGGTGACACTGTTTATTGCCTAGACGAGATTGATGTTCCAATTATTGTAGGAATAGGTGACATCGGCAAAATGGCGCGAAAGGACAGTGTGAAAAACGGTTGTCCAGTCACAATGAAAGCTGTAAAACTTATTTTAGAAAGGAGCGGCTATCATGACAACAAAAACTGATAAGAAACCAATATCAGGAAATCTTGCGGAAAATGAACGGTACTTTAAAGAAAATGTAGGATTAAATATTAGTTTTGATTTAGGCATAAGAAAGCTATATATTTTAGATTACCAAGTCAATATGTATTTTTTAAACGGGCTATGTGATACAGGCTATATTACTGAGATCTTAAAGAATGTCACATCCATTAGTGACAATGAGGTAGATCATACAAAATTTAAGGAAATCCTTGAGAATCGAATCGTTAACCAATCAGTACAAAAAATAAAAACATTAGATGAAGTTGTTGATCAAGTTCTTTCAGGTTTAATTGTATTTTTAATGGAAGGCAGTGATTTCGGCTATGTTGTAGATGTAAGGAGTTATCCTGGACGGCAGCCTGCAGAGCCTGATACAGAAAAAATTGTTCGAGGAGCAAGAGATGGCTTTGTTGAAAATATCATTGTAAATACGGGGCTAATTAGACGAAGAATTAGAGATGAGCGTTTAAGATATGAAATGATGAGAATTGGAGAACGATCTAAAACCGATCTATGTATTGCTTATATAGAAGATGTTGCAGATCCTGGGCTAGTAAAAACAATTAAAAAGGAATTAGAAACAATCAAAATAGACGGAATTACAATGGCAGACAAAACGATCGAGGAATTTTTAGTGAGACAGGGATTTAACCCTTATCCATTAGTACGTTATACAGAGAGACCAGATGTTGCAGCAAATCATTTATTGGAAGGACATGTCATACTTATTGTTGATACATCACCAAGTGTTATCATTACTCCAACAACATTGTTTCATCATGTTCAACATGCGGAAGAATATCGCCAGGCCCCTGCAGTAGGGACATTTTTAAGATGGGTTCGATTTTTAGGCATTATCTCGTCTGTCTTTCTTTTGCCACTATGGTTTCTATTTGTTTTAGAGCCTTCCTTATTGCCAAATGAAATAGCATTTATTGGTCCAACTGATCAAAAGAATATTCCAATTGTTGTCCAAATTTTCCTCGCAGACTTCGGTCTGGAATTCCTAAGAATGGCTGCCATACACACACCAACATCATTATCTACTGCAATGGGTTTAATCGCTGCAGCGTTAATCGGACAAATAGCTATTGATGTTGGTTTGTTTGTACCAGAGGTTATTTTATATGTTGCAGTTGCGGGTATCGGAACGTTTGCAACTCCTAGTTATGAGTTAAGTGTTGCAAATAAAATGTCACGTTTGATTTTATTGGTTGCTGTTGCATTATTTAAGCTAGAAGGCTTTGTAATAGGCTGTACACTATTTGTTTTACTGCTAGCAAGCATTCGTTCACTTAACACTCCATACTTATGGCCCTTTTTACCTTTTAATGCAAAAGCCTTATGGCAAATCATTATTCGAACATCTGTACCGGGTGCAAAACTTAGACCAAGCATTGTTCATCCTCAAAATGTAAAAAAACAATCAAATTAGGGTAAAGCGACATTGAAAGAACCCCTCTTTTATGATATTGTATGTTTAATTTATTAAGGAATCTTTTGTAACAGACAGTTAATGACCAGCTGGTGTTAACTGTCTTTTTCCTTTTAAGATCAATAGACGGCTTATTAATAATGGATGTTGTTTTTTTCGCACAATAGGGATTGTTAAAGATCTGTTGGGGGACTACTAGTGTTTTTAGTTTGTTTAAAGCGTCATAAAGAACATTGCTTCTTAACTAGCCTAGATATAGTAGAAAGAGGGGATAATAGTTGTTCTTACATGGTACGAGCAAGATAAATGAAGAAGGACATTTAGAAATAGGCGGAGTCGATACGATAACATTAGCTAAAGAATATGGTACACCTCTTTATATTTATGATGTGGCTTTAATAAAAGACCGTGCTAATAGCTTTAAGAAGGCCTTTGAAAATATGGGTGTTAGTGCACAAGTGGCTTATGCTAGTAAAGCCTTTTCATCGATTGCAATGTTCCAATTAATTGATGAACTGGGTTTATCATTGGATGTTGTGTCTGGAGGGGAGCTTTTTACGGCAATTACTTCTGGTTTTCCTGCATCGAGAATCCATTTACATGGAAATAATAAGAGTCGCGCAGAATTAAAAATGGCTTTAGAACATGGAGTAGGTTGTATCGTTGTAGATAATTTTTATGAAATTTCCCTGCTTGAAGAATTATCTAAGGGTAATAGTAAACAAGTACCAGTTCTTTTACGTGTAACTCCAGGTGTTGAAGCACATACACATGATTATATAACAACAGGTCAAGAAGATTCAAAATTCGGTTTTGGACTATTAAATGGTCAAATCGAACAAGCAATTGAAGCTGTTTTGAAATCAGAAGGCATTCATTTATTAGGAATTCATTGCCATATCGGGTCACAAATTTTTGATACGGCTGGATTTGTTCTTGCGGCTGAGAGAGTCTTTGAAAAAATTAACACCTGGAGAGAAAAATTCTCCTTTACACCAGAGGTTGTTAATTTAGGCGGAGGATTTGGGATTCGTTATACAGAGGAAGATGAGCCTCTACCAGCAACTTATTATGTGGAACAAATTGTTGAAGCAGTAAAAAAACAGGTGAATGAGATGGGAATAAACATGCCTGAAATCTGGATCGAACCAGGCCGTTCACTTGTTGGAGACGCAGGTACGACGCTTTATACAGTAGGCTCACAAAAAACAGTACCTAATATTAGAGAATACGTTGCAATTGATGGTGGTATGAGTGATAATATCCGTCCTGCACTTTATCAAGCAAAATATGAAGCAGTTTTAGCGAATAGAGTTGCTGAAAAACATGATAGACCAGTATCAATTGCAGGTAAATGCTGTGAAAGCGGAGATATGTTAATTTGGGATTTACCACTACCAGAGGTTAAACCAGAGGATATCTTAGCTGTTTTCTGTACAGGAGCTTATGGATATTCGATGGCGAATAATTATAACAGAATTCCTCGACCAGCAGTTGTTTTCGTGGAAAATGGAGAATCACAGCTTGTAATAAAAAGGGAAAGCTTTGAAGATCTAATTGCGAATGATCTACCTTTAAAATCAAAAGTATCGCAAAATTAAGAAAATAGAATTAATGCTTTTATATAATTTATAACAGTAAGAGGAGCAACGGAAAAACGTTGCTCCTCTTACTGTTATATTCAGATATCTATTAATTCATTGCGGATTGCTCATTATTAGTAAAGATGGAAATAATCGCATTCCATAAGGCAATAAAGAAATCCTTCACTTGTTGTAAGAAGGTTTGACCTTCCTCAGAGTTCAGGAAGTTTGATATTTTATCTTGAGCCTTATCAAGCTGCTGACCAACTTGATTCCAATCGATATTAATGTCCTTCATTTTATTAAATAGTTCAATTAGACTGTTAATATCTGCTTCTGATAAGGTAATTCCGAGGTCTTTGGCTGCATTTTCGATAAGTGTTCTAAGATCAGCTTCTGTTTCAGGAACGCCATTTTTTGCGATTTCGTCTTTGATTTTTGCCATAAGGGCTGAGGCATTTTCAGCACCAACTTCATCACCAAGCTTTGCTGTTGTGACAAGTTCCTCATTAGCTACTTGCTTAACATCCTCAGGTATCGCTTCATCTGAAGAAATTTCGTAGGCCTTTATTAATCCAGTTAATGCAGCAGTTCCTGAAACTTCAAATGGAGCTGTAACATAGATTGTTGCATCCTTAACACCAGCTGTCATGAGTGCATTTAAATACATTTCATCAGTTACCCAGTTAATATTTTTCGTACTTACCTCAAGTCCGGAACCTTCTTTTTCAATTGTTATACTTGTTGAAGAAATAGCTTTCGTCCCTATTGTTGCTTTAGGAATATAATCACCTAAATATTTATGTTCTTCTTTATTAGAAACGGTGATGATTTGATTCTGTTCGGTTGCGTTCATTTCTTTTAGCAGATTTTGTTTTTGTTGTTCAGTTAAATTTTCCCCAAGTGTAATTATTAGGTCACCAACCACTGCATCCGCATGGCTTAGTGATGGAAATGCAAATAGTAATACAGCAATTAAGCTTAAAACATACTTTTTCAAAGGTGAATCCTCCTTTATTTGTAAAGCAAGTGTCTTTAATACAATCTATTATAGTGTTTTTTTTCAAAAGTCAATAGTATTTTGAAGTTTATTCCTTTATTTTAGGTTTTATTTCGTTTAGATGAAGGGTATCATTTTTCTAGTTAATCAACAATATCGTATTTGGTAAAATATTTGTTTCTCGCTCCAAGTACCACCAGAATGGTAAATGCTGTCGAAGGTTACGACACCTTTTGCGTTTCTTATTTGCTGTTCACTCCTTGATTATAGTAGAATAGAAAGGTATTCATGTCTATTAGACGTATTAAACTTATTGGAGGTTACATACATATGAAAAAAGCACAAATTACAATGGAAAATGGAGATACACTTGGTATCGAATTATTTCCAAATGAAGCACCTGGTACGGTAGCTAACTTTGAAAAATTAGCAAATGAAGGTTTTTACAATGGTTTAACATTTCACCGTGTAATCCCTGGATTTGTTGCACAAGGCGGCTGTCCACAAGGTACAGGTACTGGTGGTCCTGGTTATTCAATTAAGTGTGAAACACAAGGAAACCCGCATAAGCATGAAGCAGGTTCTTTATCAATGGCACATGCAGGTAAAGATACTGGTGGAAGCCAATTCTTCATCGTTCATGAGCCACAACCCCATTTAAATGGAGTTCATACTGTTTTTGGTAAGGTTAATGAAAATCTTGAAGCAGTATATAAAATTAAGCCAAACGATGTTATGAAGGAAGTAAAAGTGTACGAAGAGTAAGAACAATTTAAAAGCTGCGACTGTTCATTTGAGAATAGTTTCAGCTTTTTGTTTTATTTAAATATCTAAAAGATTGCATATATCACATTATACGGATAAAATAAAATTATAACTTCATATTTCGTTTTACATTCTTCGGGGCAGGGTGGAATTCCCTACCGGCGGTGATGAAGCTAAAATAGCTTCTTAGTCCGTGACCCGTTAATATATATTAACGGTGGATCTAGTGAAACTCTAGAGCCGACAGTTAAAGTCTGGATGGGAGAAGAATTGCGCGATTTTGCGGCGTATTAAAATTTGTTTAAAAATCAATTTTTAATACTCTTATTTGACTTACTCAAATATCAATTTCTTAAATTAAAAGCCCTAGTCTATTGACTATGGGCTTTTTTAAAACGATAAAAAAGTATATGTTTTTAGTACTTAGTTTTCGTGTCTAGCTCCAGGCGCTGTCAGCTTAAGTCATATGCCTTCGTATGCTTATTGACCGATAACTGGCGCCGTGTACTTTTCTCGAGTAAACGTAAATATGGACATCTTTATCAAAGGGGAGGTCTATATGTTTATTAATAGCTATTAGTATGCAGCAAAGTGAGGGAACTTAATGTTTACAGGAATTGTTGAAGAAATTGGTACGATATCAAGCGTTCAAGGTTCTAAGGACGCAATTGTTTTTACAATAGCAGCCAAAAAAATAATGGGTGATATGTCCTTGGGGGATAGTATTTCCGTTAACGGAGTTTGTTTAACAGTTACAGATTTCAGTCCAGCTTCTTTTTCTGTTGATGTGATGCCTGAAACTGTAAAAGACACGTCGTTAAACCAATTAAAGCAAGGTTCCAAAGTTAATTTGGAAAGAGCGATGGCTGCTAACGGTCGTTTCGGAGGACATTTTGTTTCAGGGCATGTTGATGGAATAGCTAAAATTAGTAAAAAACAACGTGTTTCAAATGCTGTTTATTACGAATTACAGGTAGCAGAAGAGTTAACAGATACTCTAATTCATAAAGGTTCGATCACAATTGATGGAATTAGTTTAACAATATTTGGTCTGGAAAAAGATAAAGTTGTTATTTCAATTATTCCTCATACGCTAACAGAGTCAATCCTCGGTACGAAAGTTGTTGGAGACATTGTTAATATTGAATGCGATATGATTGGTAAGTATATAAAAAAATTTATTAACCAACAGGTAAATCCAAAGAACTCTTCATTGAGTAAATCATTTTTAGCAGATAATGGATTTTATTAAGGGACGAAAACACCTTTATTATTGATTGGAAATGATAAAGATGAAGGAGGCTTGACAATGTTTCATAAAATAGAAGATGCCATTCATGATCTAAAAGAAGGTAAGGTTATTATAGTTGTTGATGACGAAGATAGGGAAAATGAAGGGGATTTTGTCTCCTTAGCAGATCGAGTGACACCAGAAACGATTAATTTTATGATTAAGCACGGAAGAGGATTAGTTTGCGTTCCGATTACTGAACAACAAGCTAAAAGATTAGAACTAACGCCGATGGTTAATCAAAACACAGATCCACATGGTACTGCCTTCACTGTTAGTGTTGATTATAAATCGAATAAAACGGGAATCAGTGCATTTGAACGTGCGGACACCGTTAAAGCATTACTAGCAGATGATACAAATCCATCCGATTTTAAACGTCCAGGTCATACATTTCCATTAGTGGCTAAGGAAGGTGGAGTACTTCGGAGAGCAGGCCATACTGAAGCAGCTGTGGATTTATCCATTCTTTGCGGTGCAAAGCCTGGTGGTGTTATTTGTGAAATCATTAAAGAAGATGGTACGATGGCGAGAGTACCTGATTTACTAATAATTGCTGAACAGCTAGATTTGAAAATCATTACGATTAAGGATTTAATCCAATACCGTAATCGAAGCGAAAAATTAGTTAAGAGAGAAATAGAAATTGATTTACCAACAGAATATGGATCATTTAAAGCCATAGGTTATTCTAACTCATTAGATGATAAAGAACATGTTGCACTTGTAAAAGGTGAAATTGATACAACTGTACCCACATTAGTAAGAGTGCATTCTGAGTGCTTAACAGGTGATGTTTTTAGTTCATATCGATGTGATTGTGGTCCACAATTGCACGCAGCACTTGCACAAATTGAGAAAGAGGGCAAAGGTGTATTATTGTATATGCGCCAAGAAGGCAGGGGCATTGGTTTACTAAATAAAATGAGAGCGTATAAGCTTCAAGAGCAAGGGTATGATACAGTAGCAGCAAATGAAAAGCTAGGCTTTGCTCCTGATCTCCGAGATTATGGAATTGGTGCTCAAATCCTAAAAGATTTAGGAATTGAAAAAATGAACCTATTAACGAATAATCCTAGGAAAATTGCAGGACTTGAAGGATACGACTTAACTGTTGTTGATCGAGTACCTATTGAAATGCCGGCAAGAGAAGAGAATGAACAATACTTAAGAACAAAGTATGAAAAACTTGGACATTATTTACATTTTTAATACAAACAAATCAGGAGGAATTATAGATGAAAACATTTGAAGGTCATTTAATTGGTAGTGGATTAAAGGTAGCGATCGTAGTTGCTCGTTTCAATGAATTTATTACGTCTAAGCTGTTAGGTGGAGCAGAGGATGGGTTAAGAAGGCACGGTGTAGAAGAAGAAAATGTAACTGTAGCTTGGGTTCCCGGTGCTTTTGAATTACCTCTAATAGCAAAAAAACTTGCTGAAACAGGGAATTATGATGCTGTTATTACATTAGGTACAGTTATTCGTGGAGCAACAACTCATTATGATTATGTTTGTAATGAGGCAGCTAAAGGTGTCTCTAAAGCATCTTTATCAACAGGTGTTCCAGTAGTATTTGGTGTTTTAACAACTGAAACAATTGAGCAAGCAGTAGAGAGAGCTGGCACAAAGGCTGGTAACAAAGGATATGAAGCAGCCGTTACAGCTATTGAAATGTCAAATTTACTTAAAGCCCTACATTAATTTTACAAAAAGTGTTTAAAATCGATAAAAAACTGTTTATAATGTTTTGAGAAGTAGTTTTCTTGAAATTCAAACATCAGCAATATAAAAGGGTATCATGTTTCGTTTTTGTATCTTATATTTTTTATCGACGCTTGACTAATGCTTTCGCTTTTTAGGAAGCTATTTCGTTAATGAGGGGTATTTATGTTAATACGTTATAAAAAAAGTTTTGAAAAAATTGCAATGGGTCTCTTGTCATTTATGCCAGGTGAAAAGGATCTTAAGCAATTACAACAAACTATTAAGCAATATGAAACGACAGATGATTGGCAGTTGTTTCTATGGAAACAAGAAGAGGATATTATTGGTGCCATTGGAGTTGTTTTTAAAGGTGAGGACCTGGTAGAAGTTCAACATATCTCAGTGAATCCTTCCCATAGGCAACAAGGTATCGGTAAACGTATGGTAAATGCAGTAAGAGACCTATACAAAAACAAATCTGTTGTTCCTAATGACGAAACAGAGGCATTCTTTAAAAAGTGTAATGCTGATAAAGACCTAGATTGTTAGTGAAAGGCCAGAGATCAATTTATTGTGATCTCTGGCTTTAACTATTATTTAGAGTTTCTGGACCTTTTTCGTATTTCAAGCTGCTGTAATCGTTGTTCAATAACAGCAGATCGATTTCGTTTTTTATGCTTATGAATTAAATACTCATCCAATAAGTCACTATCTTTTCCCCATACCTTATGTGAGTCTTTACATTGCATTTTGCACATGTGTAACAATTCCTTATCGATGATTGGTAAATTGAAGCTATAGTAGCCTCTTTTATCTAGAATTTCGTTTTTTCGCTTTTTTAATTCGTTAATTAGCTCTTCACTATGTAATCCAAGCTTTTCAATTGCCTGTCTATCATTCTCCAATAACTGAATTGAATTTGAAATCATTCGCAATGCTCCGGAAAAATTCCCTCGCCTTTGATGATATAAGCCAACAGCAATTTGAATAAGACCAACCCAGTATTTTTTCCGGTTCTTAGGTGGATCAGCTTTCCAATGCTCTTCTAACACTTCATGGCACTCAAAATAATCCCGTTCACAATGAAAGTGTAGGAGATATTCTATAAAGGCACGGTCATACATACTCGTTTCATCCCTTCAGTGATTCTATATATATAATTGTATCATAAAAGTAAACAAAGACTGCTGATACACTCAGCAGCCTCTTGCATTCTTTAGTATAACCAAGCAGCACCAACGATAATTAATAAAATAAACAATACAACGATTAACGCAAATCCTCCACCATAGTTAAAACCATGTTCACCCATGTTTAATTCCTCCTTAATGTTTAGCTATTACATTTGTAATATATGAGGAAAGAGCTGAAATGTATGGGCGAATGACCAATTATTAGGTATTTTTCTTACAACTAGTTATGAATATTTTTGTTAAAATACCTTAAATATTATTGGACATGCTTAAATTTTACTCTATACTATATGTTGGCTAGTTGTAAGAATGGTGGGATATAAAATTGCAATATCATGTGAAGATTGATGCTTTTGAAGGTCCATTAGACCTTTTACTACATTTAATTAATCGTTTAGAAATTGATATATATGATATTCCTGTTTCAGAAATTACAGAGCAATACATGCTTTACATTCACACAATGCAAGAGTTGCAGCTTGATATTGCATCCGAATATTTAGTTATGGCAGCTACATTGCTTTCAATTAAAAGTAGAATGCTTTTACCAAAACAAGATGAAGAGCTATTTGAGGATGAATATGGAGAAGAGCCAGAAGAAGATCCTCGGGAAGAGTTAATGAGAAGGTTAATTGAGTATCGTGTTTATAAAGAAGCAGCTGAGGACTTACGTACTCTTGAAGAAGACCGGTCACAGGTCTTTACTAAGCCACCTAGTGATTTAAGTGAATACGGCACATTGCCAGTAAATCAAATGGATTCTTTGAATGTTTCTTTATATGACATGCTTGGTGCATTTCAAAAAATGTTAAGAAGAAAGAAAATACAAAAACCAATCCAAACAAAAATAGCTAGGCAAGAAATTCCAATTGAAAAAAGAATGGAAGAGATCTTAGATGATTTACGATCAAGTCCTGGGAGACGTCGATTTGTGGATTTATTTCCATCCAACAGTAAAGATCATTTAGTCGTTACGTTTTTAGCAATATTAGAATTGATGAAATCACATTCGATATTAATTGAACAAGAAAATAATTTTGCAGATATTTATATTATGGGGAGTGAGTAGCTCATGTCCTTAGGTTTAATTGAGTGGAAAGCTATTGTAGAAGCTCTTTTATTTGCTTCAGGTGATGAGGGTCTTTCTTTAAAACAGTTTACGGTTGTTTTAGAACTAGAAGAACAGGAAGTCATTGATATATTAGAAGAGCTGTCACAAAGTTATAAAGGAAATGAACGTGGAATAGAATTAGTCGTAGTTGCAGGACAATACCAATTAACTACGAAAAAGGATCATGCAATTTATTTGAAAAGATTAGTTGAAGCACCTGTAAATGCTTCACTATCACAAGCAGCGCTTGAAACTTTAGCTATTGTTGCCTATAGACAACCAATTACAAGAACTGAAATTGAAGAAATCCGTGGAGTGAAAACAGAGCGTCCAATCCAGACCCTTGTAGCAAAAATTCTAATAAAAGAGGTTGGTAGGGCAGAAGGTACAGGTCGCGCCATACTATATGGTACAACAAAGGAATTCCTTGAATATTTCGGATTGAAATCAATAAAAGAGCTTCCACCTCTTCCGGATAAAGAAAATGAAGAATATGAACAGGAAGAAGCAGACTTATTCTTTGAAAAATTTAATGAAACATTAGAGGAACTAAAATAATGAACTAAGACTGACTTAGGGGTAATGTTCAATGCTTGCTAAAAAGGCAAAAGCGTGAAATTACCTGAGTCAGTCTTATTTCGTATGTTCAGTTTTTAAAATAATAAGCATATACTATTCGAGAAGTTGCTCCTAGCTTTTATTGATTATACATATGACGAAAAGGGTGTGTATGATGGAAAATACACGTGTAAAATCAGAACTTAAGAGAGTAGTAGTATTTTTGGAGAATGTAGTCGATAAAATAACGAATTATTTGAATGTTACTACAATCACATCTTTAGAAAATGAAATAGCTGGCGACAAGGACTACTTCTTAAAATTGTTAAAATCCATTCGAAAGCTTGTAGTATTTTGTGAGGAGGCACTTGATGCCTGTATTACTATTTTAAGGAATCAGCCTTTTAAAGAAGATGTGGCAAACCAACTACTTTTTAAAGTGTATCAGCAATGTATTGAAAGATATTTTCACCCCAAGAATGATGTTTGGTACGAAGATAGTCGTAGTGCCTATTCAAGCACAAAAGCGATTGTTTTTAGAAAAACACCACCTCCTTCATTAGCCGATTTAATCACCGCCTTTGAAGACGATTTTCAAGTAGTTAGAGAGGTATTAGATAAAGGAGTCCAGCCACAATTTTGAAATTTCCATTCATAAGCTTTGTCCACGTGCATAAACTTGTACAAAACAAGTAAGAGGACGTGATAGCTTTGCTGCATATAAAGAAAGTGACAACTGGTTTTATCATCATTTTTTTGCTGCTAACATTATTTCCGCACCAGTCACAAGCAATAGGTGTGAGTGCGAGAGCTGCGATATTAATTGATCAGGAATCTGGTAGAGTTCTCTATGAAAAAGATGCTCACACTAAGATGAGAATTGCAAGTATTACGAAGATTATGACGGCAATTCTTGCAATTGAATCCGGTAAGCTCGATACAATGGTAAAAGTTAGTGAAAATGCACTTAAGGCTGAAGGATCCGCTATTTATTTGCAAAAGGGAGAAAAAATAAAATTAGAGGATTTAGTATATGGACTAATGCTACGTTCCGGAAATGATGCAGCAGTAGCAATCGCCGAACATGTTGGAGGAAGTCTTGAAGGCTTCGTGGTAATGATGAATCAAAAAGCTGAAGAAATTGGGATGACAAACACGGAATTTGCAAATCCGCATGGACTAGACGATCATGAAAATCATTATTCCACAGCTTACGATATGGCTATATTAACTCAATATGCTATGCAAAATGAAACATATCAAAAGATTTCTAGTACTGAAACCCATAGAGCCCCCAATCCTAATGAAAAATGGGACAGAGTATGGCATAACAAAAATAAATTGTTAACTAGCCTTTACGAATATAGCACAGGAGGAAAGACGGGTTATACAGTAAGAGCGAAACGAACCCTTGTCTCAACAGCATCAAAGGATGGATTTAATACCATTGTTGTTACCTTAAATGATCCAAATGATTGGAAGGATCATATGAATCTTCACAACTATGCCTATAACAATTTTGAACTTGTAAATATAAAACGGCAGGGAACACTTGGTAAACTAGACAACGATTTTTATAAAGAAAGAGTGTTTATTAGTAGAAATGTCATTTATCCCTTAACTGCTGAAGAACTACAAAAAGTGAAAATTAATCTTTCCTTGATAACACCTAATAAGAAATGGAAAGACCCTGAGGATGTCCCTGATGTTGTAGGGGAAATGTCTGTTATGCTCGATAAAAATGAAATTGCAGAGGTTCCAATTTACTTTGACAATGGTCAAGTTGAAAAGCCAAAAGGTTCATTCTGGGAGCTGTTTAAAAGTCTTTTTTTTGCTGCAGCAGGAGTAAATAAATATGGTTAATCTCATATGGGTTCTTTTAACTGTGATCGGTATTGTCTTTGCGATGTTTAATGGAACAATGGAGCAAGTAAATGAAGCTGTTTTTAAAGGTGGAAAAGAAGCAATAACGATTTCATTTGGGTTAATTAGTGTATTAGTATTTTGGCTAGGTTTAATGAAGATTGCTGAAAAAGCAGGATTATTAGAAAAGCTAGGTAACTTATTTAAGCCAATTGTATCTAGGCTTTTTCCAGAGGTGCCACCTGAACATCCGGCAATGGGGTATATGATCTCCAATATGATGGCCAACCTTTTTGGTTTAGGAAATGCCGCAACACCATTAGGAATTAAAGCAATGGAACAATTAAAAGTCTTAAATGGAAATTCAGATAAAGCTAGTAGATCAATGATTACGTTCCTAGCAATAAACACTTCAAGTTTAACATTAATTCCAACGACAGTGATTGCGATTATGATGACCTATGGTTCTTCCTCACCAACAAGTATAGTCGGACCCACATTAATAGCTACATTCCTTTCAACTATTGGTGCTATTTTAATAGATCGATTCTTTTACTATCGGAGAAAGAGAAAAGGGTGAATAGAACATGGGAATCATTGGGGTAATATCATTATGGTTTATACCAGTTATCATCGGCTTTATCCTTATATACGGTACCTTAAAAAAGGTACCAACGTATGAAACCTTTGTGGAAGGTGGAAAAGAGGGCATTACTATTTCATTTTCAATCATTCCATATTTAGTTGGGATGCTTGTTGCTATCTCAATCTTCCGTGCTTCAGGTGCATTAGAATTTTTGATGAATATAATGAAGCCTGCATTAGATATTCTAAATATTCCGGCAGAAATAGTACCTTTAGCTTTTATTCGCCCAATCTCAGGGACAGCTGCCTTAGGACTAACCTCCGATATAATTGCTACATATGGACCTGATTCATTTATCGGAATGCTAGCAGCAACAATGCAAGGTAGTACAGATACAACATTGTATGTACTGACCGTGTATTTCGGTGCAGTTGGTATTAAAAAAATGGGTGATGCTTTGAAGGTAGGCTTATTAGCTGATCTTGTGGGGATTATTGCTTCAATTGTTATTGTCACATTGATGTTTTCATAGGATGAAATTCATACTAAATTGAAAGAGGCTGGCCCGTTTAGGTCAGTCTCTTTATGATGCATATAACAAAACTAGCGGTTAAACGTAATTTAAACATAGAATAGGAATTGTGGTATGATGGTAAAGCACAATTTGACGTTTAATATCGAAAAAATGATAATAGGTGAAATGATAGTAAATTGATGTTGTTTTTTTTAACTAAACTTGTCGAAACTTGTGAAAAAAACTGGAAAGCAGTAATATGTTAACGAGGTGAACAAGATGGAACGCTTACAAAAAGTAATTGCTCATGCCGGTGTAGCATCTAGAAGAAAAGCAGAGCAGTTAATATTAGAAGGTAAAGTAAAAGTGAATGGAAAAGTAGTAAAGGAACTCGGAATAAAAGTGACTGATCAAGATCGAGTCGAGGTTGAAGGAGTACCATTAGAACGGGAGGAACCTGTTTATTTATTATTGTATAAACCTACAGGTGTAATATCGGCTGCAAAAGATGATAAAAGTAGAAAGGTTGTTACGGACTTTTTCCCTTATATAAAGCAGCGGATTTATCCAATTGGAAGACTTGATTATGATACATCCGGACTGATACTTCTAACAAACGATGGTGAATTTGCCAATATTCTTATGCATCCACGCTATGAGGTTGAAAAAACATATGTTGCGAAAATTAAAGGCATCCCACTTCGTGAGAAGGTAAGACAACTTGAAAAGGGTGTTCATCTTGAGGATGGAAAAACGGCTCCTGCAAAAGTAAAGGTATTATCCGTAGACAAAAAAAAGCAGACGTGTATTATTGAGCTGAAAATACATGAAGGTCGTAATCGTCAAGTAAGACGAATGCTAGAAGCGATTGGTCACCCTGTCCAAAAGTTAAAAAGAGAACAATATGCATTTCTAGATTTAAAAGGTCTTGCTACAGGTGATTCAAGAGAGTTATCACCACATGAAGTCAAACAGCTTCGAGCTCTTGCTCTCCATGGCAACAAGTAAGACAATTTTCACATAAACTTCAAAAACTGCAGCAAACCATCTATATGGATAATGTTATAATGACACTGAATGTTTAAGGGTAGGGGAGTTTGTAAATGAAGAAGAAACGTTTACTTATGCGCTCTATTATATTAATTTTATTAATTGGTGCGTTAGGATATACATTATATTCAAATTTTATTGTGAGCAAAGAGAAGGTAAAGGTTGGGAGTGAAGCACCCGATTTTGTATTAACTGATTTAGAGGGAAAACAGCATCAGCTTTCAGATTACAAGGGTAAAGGTGTATTTTTAAACTTTTGGGGAACATGGTGTGAGCCTTGTGAACGAGAAATGCCTTATATGGATAATCAATATGAGTACTATAAAACTCAAGGTGTTGAAGTCTTAGCAGTTAATATTGCTGAATCCAATGTTGCGGTTCAAAGCTTTGTGGACAAACATGATTTGTCATTCCCTGTCATTTTGGATAAAGATCGTCAAGTGTTAAATGCTTATGGTGTAGGTCCTCTGCCAACAACGTTTCTAATTAACCCAGAGGGTGAAGTCGTACATATTACTTCAGGTTCATTGACAGAGAGAATGGTAAGGGATTTTATGGAACAGATTAAACCATAAATGGGGAGTTTTCAGCATGAATAAGGTACAATGTGAATGTAGTCATGCAAATCCGCAGGGAACACATATATGTGAATCATGTGGGAATACGATAGGTGATAAAGAGCAAAAAGAACCTAAACATCTATTGGATATGAAATATGAAGGATCTGCAAGACGTTCTCAAACTTATAAAAAGACATTTATAGATAAAATATGGAATTTCTTTTCATCTGTTAAAGTTGGAATATGGATCATTGTATTGCTCTTAATTGCTTCTGCACTAGGAACAGTTTTTCCACAGGAAATGTATATACCTCCGACAATGACCGCAAGTGAGTTCTATAAAGATGAATATGGAGTTCTAGGTCAGTTGTATTATGACTTAGGTTTCCATAATTTATATGGTTCATGGTGGTATATGATCTTAGTTGCATCATTAGGAATTTCACTCGTTATTGCAAGCTTAGATCGTTTTGTACCATTATATCGAGCATTGAAAAAGCAAGGTGTTACTAGACATGCATCGTTTATGAAGCGCCAGAGGTTGTTTAGTGCTACTAAAACTGATGAAACAAACCTTGAAACCATTAAAGAACGATTAACATCTCGCCGTTACAATGTTAGAGAAGAAAATGGAAACTTATTAGCAGAAAAAGGTCGTTTTTCAAGATGGGGTCCTTATGTCAATCATTGTGGATTAATATTATTCTTATTTGGGGCAATGCTTCGCTTTATACCTGGAATGTATGTTGATGAAGTGCTTTGGGTTAGAGAAGGAGAGACAGCAGTCATACCAGGAACCGAAGGGAAATACTACCTAGAAAATAAAGAATTTATAATGGAAGTTTACGAGAAAGACAAAGAAAATGAGGTCTTCGCGGATGCAATTACCCGTGTTGGAGACGGAAGTGTTGTTAAAAATTTCCAATCGAATGTTGTTTTATATGAAAGAAAAGGTGAAATTGTCCATGGTGCAGAGCCTAATCTTGAAGAGGTGAAGCAAGAAGAAATTCGTGTCAATGAACCACTTAAATTTAATTCTTTTTCACTTTATCAAGTAGATTATAAGCTAGATGAATTAAATAAAATGACATTTAGTTTAATAGATAAAGAAACAGAAAAGAGTTTTGGAGAAATTACAGTAGATCTTCTAGATCCTCAATCAAATTACGATTTAGGAAATGGATATAAAGTTGAAATTTCAACTTATCTTCCAGACTTTTTCTTTAATGAGGAAGGTGTTCCATCAACAAAAACAAGGATACCAAATAATCCTGCTTTTGTTTTCAAAATGATTACACCTGAAACTCCTAAAGGCGAGACAAGTTTTGTTGCAATTCAACAGACGATAGAGCCATCAGGAGATAATCAATACAAGATGAAATTTCAAGGTGTTGAAACAAAGAATTTAACAGCATTAACTGTCAGAAAAGATTTAACACTTTGGTTTTTAGCATTAGGTGGGGCAATTTTTATGATTGGTGTTATTCAAGGTATGTATTGGAATCATCGTCGAATTTGGATCAGACGTAGTGATGATGAATTATTAATTGCTGGTCACACAAATAAAAATTGGTACGGTTTGTCACAGGAATTGAAACTGATTTTAGATGGTACTTCTTTGACAATCCCTAAAGATCAAATGGAAAAAAAATAATTACTAATGAATAGAACTTCTGGACTTAGCTTTCTGTACTAGCTCCAATGCTTGTCCTATGAGGCTGTCATGGCACATACACATTTCTAAAAGGAGGGGAAAACGTGGCATCATTAAGTAGTACATTTTTAGAAATTGCGTTTATTTTGTATTTAGTGGCCATCTTTCTATTTGGTGGCTCAATCCGAGATAAACGAAGCAAGTTAGATAAAATGAGTAAGTGGACTATACTGGCAGTAGGGACAACCATTTTAGGTTTTGCTTCACAATTAGTCTATTTTATTACAAGATGGATAGCATCTGGGCATGCGCCGGTTAGTAATCTCTTTGAGTTTACAACAGCGTTTGGTATGATGCTTGTCCTCGCTTTCATAATCCTATTTTTCATATACAAAGTTGCAGTATTAGGTCTGTTTACTTTACCTATTGTTATTTTAATTATTGCATATGGAAGCATGTTTCCATCAGATATTAGTCCACTTATTCCATCATTACAAAGTCACTGGTTATACATTCACGTAACAACAGCTGCATTAGGTCAAGCAATTCTAGCAATCAGTGCGATCGCAGGGATTATACACCTTGTCACTGTTGTTGATCAAACAAAATCAACGAGTAAAACGCGATGGTTAGAATTTGTCATGTATATTCTAGTTATAACTATAGGGTTTATCGTTGTTACGTCAACATTTAAGGGACTGGGATATGAAGCAGAATTTAATTGGATTGATAAAAATGATCAAGAAGCTGTAATGACATTTAATTTACCGGCTTTAGTAGGTCCACATGAAGGAGAATTGGTGACAGAAGGAAAATTTGCACCTTTAGTTGAGCTTCCAGCACTTTTTTCTGCAAACAAGGTAAATACTGTTATATGGTCAACAATTGTAGGTACCCTTTTATATGGTTTATTTAGGCTATTATTTCGTAAACGAATCTCAGCTTTGCTTCAACCATTTACGAAAAATATTAATCTTGATCTCGTCGATGAAATTGGCTATCGTTCGGTTACAATTGGTTTTCCTGTATTTACACTAGGTGCATTGATCTTTGCAATGATTTGGGCACAAATCGCATGGACCCGATTTTGGGGTTGGGACCCGAAAGAGGTATGGGCACTAATTACTTGGTTATTTTATGCTGCATACTTACATCTCCGTCTCTCAAAAGGCTGGCATGGAGAGAAGTCAGCATGGCTTGCAGTTATAGGATTCGCAATCATTATGTTTAATTTGATTTTTGTTAATTTAGTTATCGCAGGCTTGCATTCTTATGCATAAAGAAAAGGAAATCCTAAAATAATAGTAAGATCGTCAATTAAATGTGCTAAGTAGCATAAAAATAATTGCAACGCTGCTATCAAAGCCTTCACTCCAATGCAGTGAAGGCTTTTCATTATACGTACTACATACTAGGGAGGGCTTCAAATGGAAGATAATCAAAGTGCAAGAATTCTAGTTGTTGATGATGAAGATCGAATCCGTCGACTTATACGCATGTATTTAGAAAGAGAAAATTATGTAATTGAAGAAGCTGAAAATGGTGATGAGGCATTAGAGCTGGGATTAAATAACGAATATGACCTTATTATGTTAGATATAATGATGCCTGGTATTGACGGAATAGAAGTTTGTAAACAACTTCGAGAAAAAAAAGCAACCCCGATAATCATGCTTACAGCAAAAGGGGAAGAAGCGAATCGAGTTCAAGGCTTTGAGGTTGGAACAGATGATTATATCGTGAAACCATTTAGTCCAAGAGAAGTTGTTTTACGTGTTAAGGCTTTGCTAAGAAGATCATCACAGACCTCTTACTTAAAAACGGATACAAAAGCGAAAAATGTTATCGTTTTTCCACATCTTTCTATTGATCATGATGCACATCGTGTAACCGCTGATGGAACTGAGGTGAGTTTAACCCCTAAGGAATATGAACTATTATATTTTCTAGCTAAAACACCTGATAAAGTGTATGACCGTGAAAAGCTTTTAAAAGAAGTATGGCAGTATGAATTTTTCGGAGACTTACGTACAGTTGATACACATGTTAAACGTCTTCGTGAAAAGTTAAGCAAAGTGTCACCTGAAGCTGCAAAAATGATTGTAACGGTTTGGGGAGTTGGCTACAAATTTGAGGTTAATAATGCATGATACTTTGGAGAAGTGTTGTAGGAAAGCTATGGGGAACGATTTTATTACTCGTTTGCTTTGTCTTATTTGTTCTAACAATTTTAATGCTCGAGTTTATTGAAAATTATCATGTTGCTGAGGCTGAAGAAGAACTAGCTCAGCTTGCAAATAAAGTATCTGCAATCATGGAAAGTCATGAGGATCAACAACTTGCAAGATCAATTACATGGGAATTAACTGATGAATTAACTCATATTCTGATTATAAAAGACGGGGATACCTATTGGAATTCACCTAATCTAGATAAAGAAATACCTGCTCTAGAATTTGCTGATATTGAAAAAGATCCAGATCTCGCTGCTGTATTAACTAAGGACCAGAATATAAGCAAACGAACTAATCTAGTTAATCCAAATAATCCATTAGCAAACGGTGAAGATGAAATCTTAATTGTTGGCGTACCTTATAAAATTTCTGAACATGATAACGGTGCTGTTTTTATCTCGCAATCGCTGTTAGCTGTTCACGAAACTACTAAATATACAACAAAATATATTATTTTAGCTGCGGGTATCGCTATAATCTTAACAACAATTTTCGCTTTCTTTTTATCTACGAGAATTACCTATCCTTTAAGGAAAATGAAAGAGGTTGCTCAAAACCTTGCAAGAGGAAAGTTTGATATGAAGGTGCCAATAATGTCTAATGATGAAATAGGAGAGCTTGGTATTGCCTTTAATCAAATGGGGCGGCAATTAAAATTCCATATAAATGCACTTAATCAAGAAAAGGAGCATTTATCAAATATATTAAGTAGTATGGCAGATGGAGTTATTACATTAAATATAAACGGAACAATATTAGTCACAAATCCCCCTGCAGAGCGATTCTTGCAGGCGTGGTATTATGAGCAAGGAATGAATATTCAAACTAGTGAAGAACTTCCTCCAGAGGCAAATGATTTGTTTCATCTTGTAGTTAATACAGAAAAGGAACAGGTTCTAGAAATATCGCTTCAAGGAAGAAGCTGGGTTATATTAATGAGTCCATTATATAATCAATCCTATGTTCGAGGAGCAGTTGCAGTGCTTAGAGACATGACAGAGGAACGTCGATTAGACAAGCTCCGTAAGGACTTTATTGCGAATGTGAGTCATGAATTACGAACACCAATATCAATGCTTCAAGGATATAGTGAAGCAATCGTTGATGATATTGCTAGCACTGATGATGAGAAGAAAGAGATTGCACAAGTTATTCATGATGAATCTCTGCGAATGGGTCGTTTAGTTAATGATTTATTAGATTTAGCTAGAATGGAAGCTGGGCATATCTCCCTAAATCTTGAGGAGATTTCTGTACCGAATTTTATCGATAAAATAAATCGTAAGTTTCAAGGCCTTGCAAAAGAGAAAATAATATCTTTAAAAGCAGATATTGATTTAGATGAAACAATTTATGTATTAGACGCAGACAAGATTGAGCAGGTGTTAACAAATTTAATTGATAATGCCATAAGGCACACCTCTGAAAATGGCACTGTTTCTATCGTTGTTTCAAATAATGAAAATGGAATTTCACTAAAAGTTCAAGATTCAGGTAGTGGAATCCCTGAAGAAGATCTCCCGTTTGTCTTCGAACGATTCTATAAAGCTGATAAAGCTAGAACTAGAGGAAGAGCTGGAACAGGTCTTGGGTTAGCTATTGCGAAGAATATTGTGGAAGCACATCAAGGGAAAATCCAAGTTCATAGTAAAATAGGAGAAGGTACGACATTTAGTATCTTTTTACCACGAAAAAAGCTAGATTCTGATTGAAATTGACGAACAATCTTGTTTCATAAGAAACAATTTGCATGCGTAAATTGTGTGACAAACTTTTTAATTAAATAGCCTATTCGTAGGAATAGGCTATTTTTTTATATCAAACGTATTTTTAATTCATCTATAAAAGGTGAATTGAAATAGTAAGTCGAATTGTATACATAATGGAAAAACGATATATATATTGAGCTAGGAAAGAAGATTGGAGTGTGAAAAAAGTTGAATTTATATACTAGAACAGGTGATAACGGAAAAACCAGCCTTATTGGTGCAAGAGTGGATAAAGACGATTTACGTGTAGAAGCATATGGAACGATTGATGAGGCCAATTCCTTTGTAGGACAGGCGATGACATTACTTACAGACTCATTGTTCGATGATATTTACAAAGAGCTAGAAAAAATTCAACATGAGTTATTCGATTGTGGGGGCGATTTAGCAGTTGTAAAAGAAAAATATCCATATAAAACAACCGCTGAAATGGTTTCTTTTTTGGAAGAAAGAATTGACCATTATGTTAAAGAAGCCCCTGAATTAGAGCGGTTTATTTTGCCTGGAGGCAGCCCGGCAGCTGCTGTAATCCACCTTGCAAGAACTGTTACTCGCCGTGCTGAAAGATGTACAGTAACACTTCAAAAAGAAATGGAGATAAATGATATTGTCTTAAAATACTTAAATCGTTTGTCAGATTACTTTTTTGCGATTGCAAGAGTGATTAATTTTCGCTTAGGAATTAGTGATGTTGAATACGAAAGAAGTGCACTTGTATTTAAGAGCAAGCCTTCAAAAAAAGACAATTAGTATAAGGAGCCTTTCGATGATTCTCGTTAGTTCCTGCTTAGCAGGGGTTAAATGCCGTTTTAATAATAACACTGCGACTCTAATACAATAGGAGTCGCTTTTTAAGTGCGCCCAGCATGGGTGCAGTCTATAGGGTGAAAGTCCCGAACTGTGAAGGCAGAAGTAGCAGTAGCTTAACGCAAGGGTGTCTGTGGTGACGCAGAATCTGAAGGAAGCGAGCGGCAAACCTCCGGTCTGAGGAATACGAACTTCATATAAGGCTAGATACCATTGGATGAGTTTGCTTAACAAAACAAAGTCCTTTCTGCCGAAGGTGGTATAGAGTAAATGAAGCAGATAGATGGAGTGAAAGACTGTACTCTTACCTGGGGAGGTCTGACTGATAAGCCAAGCACTCTTGGCAACCTATCTAGTGATAGATAGCTGAACAGTCAGAAGTCAGCAGAGGTCATAGTACCTTTCAAACTCGAGAATGAAAGGGAAGGACTGAACAAGTTAGGAAGGATGAGAACTAGGCGTTCATAAGTAGTGTAGAAACAGACAATCTCTTACGAGACTTACTTGAAGGAAGAAGTGGTGAATACACAGGGGACTTCAAGAGGGTGGAGCTACTAATGGCACAAATAGAACATCTCATTCACGTAGAGAGGATATATCTTAATGTTAATGGAACGAATTCTATCACGAGAAAACTTACTGAACGCTCTTAAACGAGTGGAACGTAACGGAGGTAGTCACGGTGTAGACAAGATGTCGACCCAAAACCTGCGTTCGTATATTGTCGAGCACTGGGACGAATTGAGAAAGTCTCTCCAACAGGGAACCTATGAACCTCAACCCGTTCGTCGTGTCGAAATCCCGAAACCAAACGGCGGAGTTAGATTACTAGGAATCCCAACCGTGATAGACCGTTTCATTCAACAAGCGATTACTCAAACATTAACCCCAATTTATGACCCAACATTTTCTGAAAACAGTTATGGGTTTCGTCCACAAAGACGAGGGCATGACGCTGTACGGAAAGCGAAAGGATACATCGAAGATGGTTATAGGTGGGTAGTCGACATAGACTTAGAGAAATTCTTCGATAAAGTGAACCATGACAAACTCATGGGGCTACTGTCAAAGCGTATTGACGATAAAGTTCTACTAAATCTTGTTCGAAAATATCTCAATGTCGGGATTATGATGGGTGGCGTGGTCTCACAAAATACAGAGGGAACTCCACAAGGAGGTCCGCTAAGTCCACTACTTTCAAATATCATCCTAGATTTGTTAGATAAAGTATTAGAGAATAGAGGGCATAAATTCGTGAGGTATGCGGATGATTGTAATATTTACGTGAAATCTAAGAAAGCTGGCTTACGAACAATGGCGGGTGTAACGTCTTTCATTGAAAAGAAGCTTAGTTTAAAGGTAAATCGTGAGAAATCAGCCGTAGAACGACCATGGAACCGAAAATTCTTAGGCTTTAGTTTTACTAACAGAAAAGAGCCGAAAATACGTATATCCAAACAAAGCATCAAGAGATTTAAACAGAAGGTTAGGGAAATAACGTCAAGAAAATCACCGATACCAATGGATGTAAGAATAAAGAAATTAAATCAGTATTTAGTGGGTTGGTGTGGGTATTACGCATTGGCAGATACTCCAAGTATCTTTAAAGGTTTGGAAAGTTGGATTCGAAGAAGACTGAGATTGTGTTACTGGAAACAGTGGAAACTTCCTAAAACAAGGATAAGGAAACTTATAGGACTAGGAATTGATAAACACAAAGCATATGAATGGGGAAATAGCAGAAAGGGCTACTGGCGAATAACCAGTAGTCCAATCCTTCACCGTGCCCTCAATAACTCTTTCTGGAGAAAAGAGGGTCTCAAAAGTCTATCTGAACGATACGAAACTTTACGTCACACTTAATTTGAACCGCCGTATACCGAACGGTACGTACGGTGGTGTGAGAGGTCGGGGGTTAGTCACCCCCTCCTACTCGATTGTTTTTACATATAATACTCTGTTTTAGGTTTATATAGTGATAAGAAGTAACAAAAGCCAAATCTTTTGTGAATTTTTTTAAATAACCTTAGAGATTACAAGTTTGTGTGCTAAAGTTAAATATAGTTGATGTCGAATATTACATAAATGTTTCAAATACATTTCATATTACATCTATGCAACTTTTCCTATTTATTTACGACTAAATAAAAGAATGGAGGGGCATTCATGGAGGATACCTTTCAGAGAATATATGAAAAATATCATCATGATCTTTTTCAGTTTTTATTCTATATGGTGAAAAACCGTGAACAGGCTGAAGACCTTGTGCAAGAGGTGTATATTCGAGTTTTAAAGGCTTACGATACATTCCAAGGAAGAAGTAGTGAAAAAACATGGCTATTTTCAATTGCTAGACATGTTGCCATCGATTGGTTTCGCAAACAAAAAACAATTCGCATGCGGATTTTAGAAAAATTTGATTGGGATAAACAGCAGATAAAGGATGATCAAGTGTTACCTGATGAGGTTGCCTTGGAAAATGAACAGGTTAAATGGTTATACAAAGCACTTGACGTATGCTCGATTGACCAACGTTCTGTACTTATTTTACGTTATCTACAAGAACTATCCATTTCAGAAACAGCGGAAGCTCTTGGTTGGACGGTAAGTAAAGTAAAAACAACGCAACATCGTGCTATAAAACAGTTGCAAAAGCAAATGATAAGCATATCTGAAAAGGAGGGGTTTTCTATTGAAAAGACAAGAGTGGAGTGAAGAACAACTCGAACAGCTTTTGAAGCAGTTGCCCTCTGTTAAAGATAAACAAACTGCTAAAGACATCTTTCAAAGCATTCAATATAAACGGCAGATTAATAAAAAGTCACGAAGTTGGATTACTCCTGCTGTTGCTACTGTTGCAGCGCTTTTGATATTCGCTTTAATCTCTCCATTTATTTTTCAAAATTTCACAACAAATAAAGAAAGTTCAATGGATATGTCAACAGCGAAAATATCAGAGGAAACAGCAACAATTGATAATGATTCTGCTAACGATAATAAAATGGCTGAGGCAAATTCAAAACAAGGAAGTAATCAAGAGCAAAATACACTAGCTAATACTCATTTAAAAAGGGATAAAAAGGAAACATTTGTGGCCAGTGAACATGATGCAGAAGAGATCATTACAGTTGGTTTTACTGATCCACAAGCACAAAATATTATACCTATAAGTTTAGAGGCGAATGAGAAGAAGGAAAAGTTGGAACAAATTGAAGAGGTAAATCCAGAAACTTATATAGATGAACTTGGTCCGATTTCGTATGAATTAAGTAAAACAGATATATTGGAAACAGATAATCCCGAGGAAATTAACATTGAATATAATGGGGAACCAAATGTAAAATCATCTAGTCATGATATGTTATATCAAAATGCCATTATAGAAACTTTTAGATGGCTAGATTATAAAAATGCAAAACTTTATACAAATGAAAAAGAAGGAATTGAATTCGGTCAAACAGGTCATAAGAAAGATTTAGTTGTAAAGAAAGAAACGAAAAAGGCATATTTCCTATATCAATTTGACGAGGATACTCTAAAGCTTCTTGTCCCATCGCCAGATCCATATGACTCAGTTGATAGTGCTTTCGAAGCGATGAAGAAAGGGCTAGAAGAGCGTAGTTTAAAACCTACAATAATGAATAACATTACAACGATTAAGGTAAATGAATATGGTGACATGTTAGAAATCGAATTTAATCAAGGTGTTGAATTTGAAAACAGTGAACCAACGATAATTATGTTTGAATCTATTTTATTAACAGCTAAAGAATTTGGTTATAAAACTGTTCAGTTTAATGGGATCAATATTGATAAGGTCGGTGTCATGGATGTTACTAAGCCAATAGAAGTGCCTTATTCCCCAAATCCAATTGAAGGTAATTAGTTAGAGACTCATTTTTTAGGGTCTCTTTTTGTTTTAACAAGCAATTATCTTTAGTTCTGAGCGATTATACGGGTTATTTACAGTAAAAGTTCAACTTATGTATATTAAGGAAATAAATGCAATATACTACAGTTGTTCTGTTTCTAGACGAGCATACATACAATGTCCGTGTAGCAAAATGAGACTTGCTATTTGTGTCGAATGATCAATCATTAAAGTGGATAGGATATTATCATTTGAAACTTTCACATCAAGCCTGAGCATACTAAGTGCGTTTTTCGTACATGCTGGTGAAGTATTGTAAATCCTTCGTAAATTCACTTAATAACCATTTTATTTAGTCGATGGATTTAAAACGGAGCGTTACGAAAAATCCAAAAAAATGTAGGGGGAGAAAAATGCTAGTAAAAGTAAGACATATTATAGTGATGACCATGATTGGACTTTTTATTGGAATGATCTTTATGGGAAGTAAGCCAGTGAATGCCCAATCATACATAGATGAGTTAGATGATAACTGGGTGCAACCTGTTGAAGGGGAAATTACGGATACATTTGGCACGAGAAATGGTAACCATAAAGGAATTGACATTGCTGCTCCTGAAGGTGAAAAAATTGTCTCAGTATCTGATGGTGAAGTAACAAAATCGTATTACTCCAATACATATGGACATGTAGTATTTGTTGAACATCCAGAAGGCTACGAAACTGTTTATGCTCATTTAAGTACGAGAATGGTTGAAGAAGGAGATATGGTTAAAAGAGGGCAAACTCTAGGCATTATCGGTAATACTGGTGTATCGACAGGAACACATTTACATTTTGAATTGCATGAAGGAGAATGGACTTATGATAAATCACATGCATTAGATCCTCTGTTTGTATTCGATTTGTCAAATTCAACTGTTCATGCAGAACACGATCACAAAACCATTGATCAAGAGTCAATCCAAAAAGTTCAAGATTCGACTGAAGTAAAACAGAAGTCAGTTCAAACAAAGGTTCATTCAACTTCTATTGATAAGTCTTTAAATGAACAACAAGAAAAAAATCAGCAAAAAAAGGTGATAACAGTCAGAGAGGGTGACACCCTATGGGGATTGTCACAAAACTATAAGGTAACGATTAAATCACTGCTGGAATGGAATACGTTAGAATCTGATGTTATTTACCCGGGACAAGAGCTTAAAGTCTATTTGAACAATGAAAAAAGCTATGTTGTGAAAGCTGGTGACACGCTTCAGTCAATTGCCAAAGAGTTCAGTATGGATCCTGAAGCCATAAAAAAGGCAAATCGATTAAGCAATGAACTCCTTCATCCTCAACAAGTTTTATTAATAAGTAAAAACGAATGATAAAAAAAACTGACTTTTACAAATCCTAAATGTAAACCTTCCAGTTTTCTTAATGTTTAGCATGAATTTCTTGTAATGTGGATAACGTCGCATCGACATCCACATTACAAGAGAATAATTATAAAAGTGGCTGAACCGAACCACTTTATTGTATTCAGCCATCAAAACATCCTTATTACAAATCAATTGATTTTACAGAAACTATGTCATCATAGGCTGCTAATTGACTAGTTAATGTATCATCTAAAGGTCGGTCAAAAGCTAACATCATGATTGCTTCGCCACCTTTTTCTTTACGACCAACCTGCATAGTAGCAATGTTAACCTCATGATCACCTAACACTTTACCAACGCGTCCAATTACACCTGGTTTATCTTGGTGTTGAATGTACAATAAATGTCCTGTTGGATAGAAATCAATATTAAAGTCATTTATACCGACAATTCGTTCCCCATAGTGTGGAACATGAGTACCTCTTAGAACAAAGTTTTGATTGTCTCCAAATACTTTTACTTCTAATAAATTTTCGTAACCTGAGTTATTTGAGGTGATTTTCTCACTAAACGAAATGCCTCTTTCTTTAGCAATCATACCTGCATTAACTTCATTTACAGTTATATCAACCCTAGCACCTAAAAATCCTGATAATAAAGCTTTCGTAATGAATGAAGTTTCAAGTTCAGCTACAGATCCTTCATATTGAATCGCAACTTCTTGTACTGGTACCTTCATGCATTGTGAAACAATATTACCCATCTTTTTAGCAAGGTGATAAAAAGGTTGAATTTTATCGAAAAGCTCTTTTGTAAGAGTTGGTAAATTTATAGATGATGTAACTGGTTTACCATCTAAGAAATTTAATATCTCTTGAGTTACTTGGGCTGCAACATTTAATTGAGCTTCTTTTGTTGATGCACCTAAGTGTGGTGTTACGATAACATTGTCAAATTTAAGAAGCTTATTATTAACTGGAGGCTCTACTTCGAATACGTCCAAGGCAGCTCCAGCTACATGACCGTTTTCTAGATGATGTATCAATCCTGCCTCATCGATGATTCCACCACGAGCACAGTTCAATAAATATACACCTTTTTTTGTTTTTGCAATTGTTTCTTTGTTGAGAATACCTCGTGTTTCTTTTATAAGTGGTGTATGGACTGTGATAATATCAGCATTTGTTAAAAGCTCATCTAATGTACAGTTACTAACACCAATTTTTTCTGCCCGATCTTTCGTAAGGAATGGATCGAAAACGAGAATATTCATTCCAAATACACGAGCACGCTTCGCTATTTCTCCACCAATTCTTCCGAACCCGATAATACCTAAAGACTTACTGTATAATTCTGTACCAACAAAAGCAGAACGATTCCATTCATTTGATTTAACTGTAACATTTGCTTGAGGGATATGACGTAATAATGATGCCATCATCGCAAAAGTGTGCTCTGCTGTTGAAATTGTATTTCCATTTGGTGCATTAATAACAACAACACCATGTTTTGTTGCTGCTTCAATATCGATGTTATCAACACCAACACCAGCACGACCTACAATTTTAAGATTTGTCATCTTTTCAAACAATTCTTCAGTAACCTTGGTGGCACTTCTAACTAGTAATGCATCAAACAAGTGGAGCTCATGATCAACCTCTTCAACCTTTTTTTGCACTACATTAATATGTGCTGCATCTAATAATGGTTGTAAACCTTCGCTACTCATTGAGTCTGAAACTAGAACATGGATCATATTAAAATCCCCCCAAAGTACAGTTTAAATATCTGATAATTTAACATATTAAGGCAATTTTGTCAAAAATCCGTTAAAGCACTAAAGTACGAAAGCGTATTTTTTATCCTTAGTGGTATCTTATCTCCGAGTTCTAGAGTAGAGAATACTTATTTCTATACAAAATTCGGTTAAAGTTATATACTACTAAAGAGTTAAAAACTAAATAAAATGATCAATCTTCGGGGCAGGGTGAGATTCCCGACCGGCGGTGATGGAAATAATTTTTCAAAGTCCGCGAGCCTTTATTATTGGGCAGGATCTGGTGTGAATCCAGAACCGACAGTATAGTCTGGATGAGAGAAGATGGAGGTTCAAACGTTTAAAATTTATGTTTTTTAAACGTTTATTTAGACTTGTGAAATTGCCCCTGATGTTATTGTTGTTCTTTATAAGACAATGATAATACAGGGGCTTGTTTTATGTAGTCTAAGAACTTTCTCTTTTTCAAGTGCGATCAGAAAAGGAGAGAAAAATGATGCAACAAAGTAAAGTTAGAAAACATGTAACAGTAGGAATGCTAAGCAGTATAGCATACTTGCTCATGATGCTTGATTTCCCATTTCCGGGTTTTCCAAGCTTTTTACAGATTGATTTTAGTGATGTACCTGCATTAATTGCAGCGATTGTTTTTGGACCAGCAGCAGGACTAATGGTAGAAGCCATAAAAAATATTCTTCACTATCTCATTCAGGGAAGTGCGACAGGTGTTCCTGTAGGTGAAATATCAAACTTTATGGCTGGCTCATTATTTATTTTACCGTCAGCGTATCTGTTTAGACGATTTAAAAATCTGAAAGGTCTACTCGTTGGGCTTGCAATTGGTACATTGTTAATGACGGTTATTATGAGCATATTAAATTATTTTGTCATCATGCCTGCATATACTTTATTTTTAAATATGCCTGCGATGACTTCAGAAGCGACAAGACAGCTAGTTGTTGCGGCAATTTTACCATTCAACCTTATAAAAGGATTAATAGTCACTCTGCTGATAATCGCTATAATGTCGAAAATGAGAACTTGGTTAACAAACCAATTAATAATAAATTATAAGCAAGTATAACTAAAACCCTCTGCAACTTAGCAGAGGGTTTTAATTTACTATTCAAATTTTAACGCGTCACCATCGAATTTTTCGTCAGCGATCTTGATAGAATCGGTTGGGCAGCCTTCAAAAGCATCCATCATATCCTCTTCAAGTACCTCTGGAACTTCGACAATACCTTGGTTATCGTCTAAGGTAACAAATGCGATACCTTCATCGTCATAATCATAAATGTCTGGTGCTGCAGCGCCACAAGCACCACATGCGATGCAAGTGTCTTTGTCTACGATAGTATATTTTGCCATTTAAAACAAACCTCCTGAAATAATTAATACCATATCATCATATGGTAGAACTTAAAAGTTGAGAAATTCTTTTTCACTTATATCAACAGCTAATCATGTTCCTAATTAGTATTGTAAATCTGTTTTTTGGACATTTCAATAAAAAACTCTATTGATAATCCTTTTCACAACTAAAGTAGTCAATAAAATATGCTTATTTTGTAAACGAATGTCCAAAAATTTGTTAAAATAAACAGTGTAGCTCGAATATTGTCAAACATTGTAGGGTGATATAATGAAACAAGGTTATTTTCAATTTGTACTGCTAAATTGTGTTAAACATTTTAATGGAGAAAGATCTCTCTCCGCTATATATCATTTGCTTAATGGGAAAAAATCTTCACAAACAATTCAAGATGGCAAACTTTTTAACCTATCACATATGTTCAGTCTTTTTCCTAGGCTTTCACGGCAACAGTTAAATGATGCATGTGAACAAATATGGAAAGCTGGACTAATTGAATTATTAACAAGCCAGCATTATGCATTAACTGAAAAAGGTCATTTCATTTTGGTTGAAAATCAAAAAGTTAAGCCAATTCCATCTGCTTTAAATGGTTGGGAATATGGGGATATTGCTCGGGTTTTTTGGAGAAGACTTTCTTTACTTGTACAGGTTTTATCTAATAGTGTGTATGAAAGAAATCATTACTTGCCATTAACTAAAAATCAAGAGGATCTGCAATGGGTTAAAAAATTTTTAAGAGAAAATTCAAAATCGGATCTTATAAACTTATTGTACGAAGAATTAAAACAACTGCTTCTTTTACAATCGAACAAAGAAGCAACAATTTTTATTCAAAGACTAACCTCAAGTCAAAGAGTAGGACTAACATTTGAGCAAATAGCGTTAAAGCATAAAGATGACCCTATATATATTTACTTGCAATTTTGGAATATCGTTCATTCGATTATTCAGCAGCAACAAGTATATGGCCATAAACATTTAGTATTAAAGGAGATCATTAAAGATAAGCAACAAAAAAATACGCTTACTGCTTCAACTGCAATAACACGCTCCTATATGTTACAAGGAATCAGTCTATCGGAAATTGCAGTTATTCGTAGGCTAAAGGAGAGCACGATAGAGGATCATATCGTAGAAATCACGCTACATGATAATACTTATACCCCAGATCCTTATTTATCGAAAGAGGATATCAAACGAATTACTGCTGCAATTGAGGTCCTTAAAACACATCAGTTGAAAAAAGTAAAAGAATATTTAAATCATCAATTCAGTTACTTTCAAATAAGACTAGTCTTTGCAATGAATGGGAGGAACGAATGAACCAGCAATTAGGTATTGTGTTGAAATCTTACTTTCATCTTGAACATTTTCGAACAGGGCAAAAGGAAATAATTGAAGCGGTCTTAAATGGGAAGGATGTTGTAGCGATGCTTCCTACTGGAGGAGGCAAGTCACTATGTTACCAGCTTCCTGGATACCTGTTAAATGGCCCAATTTTAATTGTTTCACCTTTGTTATCTTTAATGGAGGACCAAGTTGAGCAAATTAAACTAAGAGGCGAGAAGAGCGTCATTGCATTAAATAGCACGATTCCCTTTAATAAAAGGAAGATGTATTTACAATCTATTAACAAATATCGATATATTTATGCTTCTCCAGAAATCCTTCAATATGAATATGTACAAAATGCATTAATGAAAGCGAAAATCTCATTGTTCGTTGTAGATGAAGCCCATTGTATCTCACAGTGGGGGCATGATTTCAGGCCAGACTATTCTAAATTAGGGGAGATTAGAAAAAAACTGGGGCAGCCTCCTTGCTTAGCTTTAACAGCAACAGGAACAAGTGAGGTACTGGAGGACATCCAAAAAATTCTTCAATTTCGTTCAGGAAATAAAGCTTTCATCTATTCAATTGATCGTCCAAATATTGCGTTAACAGTAGAAAAACATAAAACAATTGATGAAAAAATAACTCGAATCCTTCATTTAGTTCGTTCATTAAAAGGTCCTGGGGTCATTTATTGTTCAAGTAGATTGTGGGCAGAACGACTCGCCCAAATTCTTATTGAATCAGGTGCAAATGGTATTGGTTATTATCATGGTGGAATGGATCAAGAGCAGCGAATTCTCATTCAGCAGCAATTTTTGTATGATCAACTAAAAGTTGTATGCTGTACAAATGCATTTGGAATGGGAATTAATAAGCAAAATATCCGGTATGTTATTCATTTTCATTTCCCCGCTCAATTAGAATCTTATATGCAGGAGATTGGAAGAGCTGGTAGAGATAGGTCCCCAAGTCTTGCAATTACGATGTTAACAGATGCTGATTATGAAGTACCTAAATCATTGGTGGAATCCGAATTTCCGACTTATGATAAACTTTATCGAACGATTTATTTTTTGCAGGCAAATAATAATGAACCAGTCTCTTTCGAAAAGATAAATGAACAGTGTGGATTAACAGAAATTCAATGGCGATATATAGAAAATCACTTAATGGGTTTAAATAATCTGAAACTCAAGCCGGAGAGTCTTATTTCTCACATTTGGTCTGAGATTGAAAACAGGATTATGATTAAACAGGAGAAATTACGTAAGATGACAAATTGGCTTTCAACTGAGGGATGTAGAAGGAAAAAGCTATTAGCTTATTTCAATGAGGAATATACTAATCCTGATATCCGGAATTGTTGTGACAGCTGTGGAGTTGACTATACGATCTATGAGGGTAATGATGAGAGTATAGATCAAGTATTAGAAGTGGAATGGGAAGAAGAATTAAAGATGATTTTTCGTAAGGCGAGTGATTAATTTTTGTTGAAAAAGCAAAATGAACTAATTAAACAACTAACAGATAAACAAATTGTTCAAAATTTATACTTTACACAATTTTTACTACTTTTCATTGCTATTGCATTAGGGTTCTTTTTATTTGATCAGATTGAGCAATTTCTTGATTTGTGGGTAATCAAAAATTATTTATTTGTCATATATGGCATAGGTTTAGCATTAATTGTTATCATTGTAGATTTTATAATAATGAAAGTAGCGCCATCTCGTTTAACTGATGATGGTGGTATTAATGAAAAAATTTTCGAAAAAAGATCTATTCCACATATATTAGTTTTGACTGCGTTAATTGCGATTTCTGAGGAAATCTTATTTCGTGGTGTGTTACAAACACATTTTGGAATATGGACTGCAAGTCTAATATTTGCTATTTTGCATTTTCGTTATTTGTCAAAATGGCTCTTATTTACAATGGTCGTTACAATTAGTTTTCTGTTAGGTATTGTATATGAAATGACTGAAACTTTATATACAACAATTATTGCTCATTTTTTAATTGATTTAGTGTTTGCAATTCAAATTAGGTTGCAATTTATCAAAAGGGGTGAAAGAAACAAATGAGTGAATATGATAAACGCCCTGACCAAGCGGAATATTTACGTGAAAAAATGATTGATGATTATAAAGAAATACATGGAGATTATCCACCACGTGGTGAAGTTCATAAAGATAAGCAAAAAAAGAAAAATCCAAAAATGAAATATCCATTAATAAGTATTCTAACCGTGTTTTTCATTTTGGTTTTAATCGCACTACCAATTTATTTATACTTCGGTAGCAATGGAGATCAGTCTGTAACTAGCAAAAATTCCTCAGGGAACGAAACGGTTTATATTGCTAGAGAAGAAGAATCAGAAGAGGAACAGGATAGCGTGGGTATAGAATTGGATAGCGATTCATCTGAGGAGGAAGTAGAAGCTGAGCCTGTAGATGGAAATGAATTAAATGATAATGATAGTGGAACAACTAGCGCTACCGAGGCCGATTCAACTGAAAAGGATTACGCAAACCAGAAAAATCAAGATAATACAGATAGTGCTACGGAAAAACCTACAAATGATTCAGATACCGTTCAATCTGATGAGACCGACTATGCTGAAATAAAAACACACAAAGTTGCTGCCGATGAGACTCTTTTTAAAATTGCGATTAAGTATTATAAGAGTCGTTCAGGAGAAGAGATTATTCGTCAATATAATGGGATAGAGGCAAATAATATTTATGAGGGGCAAATTTTGAAAATACCTATAAAATAGCTATTCTTTGTTAGTTTTTTTAAAAGGAACCTATTCATATATATGTGGACGACTTCATACAATGTAGTAACAATAAGAACCGTTGTATGAGAGGAAGTGGTTAATATAGAAACGAGGATTCAACTGCTGAATGGTCATACTGACGAACCAACAAAGAAAATGCTTCATCATCTAGTTGAGCGCAAAAAAAAGCTTGAAACATATAAAAATAAATGCTTTCAGGCACAATTCATCACCTTTATCTTATTAATGGGATTTATTGTCTACTTATATGCATTTATTATCAAACCTACAGGTGGTCAACTGGAGGTGATATTTCATACATTGTTTGATGGTACTTATCACATATTGGTTGTCTTACTAATCGTGGGTGGGTATGCAACAGCGCAGTTTTATAAAAAGAAAGAAGAAAAAGCTGAAACGGAATATCATAATCTAAGATGTGAAGTAATAAGAAAAAGCACAGAATTATGGCCACAACCTATACAATGGGAAAAACGCCATGAAGTTTTTTCAATGATGAAGAATGAATTTGATATAAATTTGTTTCATGAAAGTAAATGAAATGGCTCAAAAGTATCTAGAAAAAAGTTAGAAAAATAACCTTCATAGACAGATAGACAGTCAGATTTTACAACTCATAAGCCTACCCCTTCTTTTCATAAAGTAGAATGGAAGGGTTTTTTCGTTCACTGTTATTTTATGTTATAATCCATCTTTACAATCATTCAATGATTAATATTTATCTCTTTTATTGTATACAGAATGCTGAGGTGTTTTCCTTGCTAATAAAAATCATTTTTGTCTTTTGTTTCATACTTTTTGCATTAATTATAATCATGCTGTTCAAAGCGAAGGAAAATCGTTTAACAAAACATACGCTTTTATTTGATGAATTCCCAAAAAGTTTCGACACATTCAGGATATTCTTTATTTCTGATATTCATAGAAGAACCATTTCTAAAAAATTGTTAGAAATGGTTCCGGATTCAATTAATCTTGTTGTGATAGGTGGAGATTTAACTGAAGCAGGTGTACCTTTTCAGAAAGTTGAGAAAAATTTAAATGTATTAAAAAAGATTGCGCCAATTTATTTTGTATTTGGCAATAACGATTATGAAGTAGGAAAAGACAAGCTTGAATACCTTTTAACAAAACATGGTGTTACGATACTAAATAATTCGTCTGCCACCATAACTTCAAACACTGGTGAAAAACTGATTTTGTTAGGAGTAGAGGATATGAGTGAGGACAGAGATAGACTTGATATAACATTGGATCATTTACCTGAAGATGACTTTAGACTATTAATTAGTCATAACCCAGATATTTATCACAAGGTAAAGAAAGCAGACAGCATATCATTAATCTTAAGTGGGCATACACATGGTGGTCAAATCCGTATATTTGGTTTAGGATTATATGAAAAGGGGAAACTTCACAATCTAAAAAAGGCTTCACTTTTAATTAGTAATGGATACGGAACATCAGGGATTCCACTTAGACTAGGTGCTCCTGCTGAAGCACATTTTATTCAATTAAAGCATACTAGTTTACATAATGAATAGGACAATTTATTGATATGATAGAATAGACCATGCTTACATACAGCATGGTCTATTCAATAGCTTGACTTAATTTTACAGGTGGTAAAGGATTCGATATAATTTTATAAGGGTTTTCACTTTTTGGGGGATTTACTATGTCTAAGCAAGAAGGCAAGTATAATATAAAAGCTGTTACTACTCTACTCGGTATCCAAGCGGGTACTCTAAGAGCATGGGAACGGCGCTATAAAATGATCGCACCTAAACGAAACGAGTCAGGTCATCGTTTATATACTGAAGAGCACATTAGTACGTTAAAATGGTTAATTGATAAAGTGAATAAAGGGTTTACGATAAGTCAGGCTGTCAATTTGTTAGAGAATAGCCTAGCACCATTACATCACGATATTGAGATTGGGACTAGAGTAGAGGAAGCAGATCTATCTGTGGAACTCATGGACAAGCTCCTTCAATCACTTCTGAATTTCGATGAAAACCAAGCTAATGAACGTTTAAATAAGGCTTTTAGTCTATATACTGTTGATAAAGTTGTTATCGAAATGCTAGGGGAATTACTCGTGAAAATTGACGATCAAATAGGAGAAGGCAACATAACAACTCCTCAAAAACAATTTGCTTTTTCGTTTTTACGGTCGCGCATCGGGATGATTTTGCATACACTACCAGGAATTGGATTGTTGCCTAAGGTAGTTGCTGTCTGTGGTCCAGAAGAATCATATGAACTAGGATTGCTAACCTTTACTGTGTTTTTGCGGATTATGGGATTTGAAGTAATATACATAGGAGCGTGTCTTGTAGATGATGATTTCGAAATTGTCCTAGAAAAAGTCAAACCAAGGTTTCTGTTTTTATCATGTGATTCAGACGGAAATGCGAAAAAAACCTTGGATCTTGTTGAAACTCTTTCTTCAAAATATAAGCAATTACAAATTGGTTTATACGGAAAAGCTTTTAGTAAAACAATGAATGCTCAGTATGATAAACATCTGTTAGGTCAAAGTAAACAACAATGGGAAAAATGGTTGAAGGAAAAATTAGGGCATTAAAATCAAGATTTTAAACTTGTCTTAATTATGTACAGAGTGTAAACTGTTAAAAAATATTAGAACCATCTCATATAAAAATCATATTATGATTGTATATAGAGCGTTCTGACGGCAGGAGGGTATGGGATGCGGCTAGAGCGACTGAACTATGATAAGATAAAAATTTTCTTAACAACAGATGATTTGAAAGACAGAGGACTAACGAAAGAAGATCTCTGGAAAGACTCTTTAAAAGTTCATCAATTATTTAGGGATATGATGAATGAAGCAAGCGTGGAATTGGGCTTTGAGGCGCATGGACCTATAGCTGTCGAAGTGTATTCACTTCATGCTCAAGGGATGGTTGTTATTGTCACAAATAGTCAAGAAAACGACGAGATTGATGATGATTTTTCTGATGATTATATAGAAATGCAAGTTAAATTAGATGAAAGCTTTGACGTTATCTATGAATATGAATCATTTGAAGATATCATTCAACTTTCAAATTGTCTATATCAGCAAAATGTTTTTGAAGGTATGATCATATTTTTTCAAGAACGTTATTACTTACTCTTAAGTGACGATCAGCAAATTGAACTTGATGACTTAGTCTCGATATTAGCTGAATATGGAAGTCCTTCGACCTTAACCGTCCATAGATTAAAAGAATACGGTAAAATCATAATGGAAGATAATGCGATCCAACAAATCTATTATCATTTTTGGAATAAGAGCAAAGAACAAAAATAAAAAAATCCTCTTTAAGGATTGCGTCGATAAAGGCTTCTTAGTGAATTATTTCAAACTATTAAAAAACGACATATAAAAAAAAATATGTCGTTTTTTTCGTTTTTAAAGTAGTGTGGAAAAGATATAATAAGTTACTGAATTCTAGTTATAATAAACTAAATGGTCAAAATCTACATACGTAAATCTAGTTAATATTGAAATCGTTTACGCAATGAAATGAAAATCTTATAATTATGATTTTTCTTCTTTGCATAAACATTTTTAAAGTGTATACTAATGTCTGAAAGGTGGACATTCTTTCATTTACTGATAAGATTTAGGAGGTTAGCTTAAATGGTAGCCGAGAAAAACACCGGTGCTAAAAATGATAAACTTGATGTGTTGAAATCCACACAAACGGTGATACATAATGCTCTTGAAAAACTAGGGTATCCTGAAGAAGTATACGAATTATTAAAAGAACCAATTAGATTGATGACAGTAAAAATTCCCGTTCGCATGGATGATGGTTCAGTCAAAATCTTTACTGGCTATCGTGCACAACATAATGATGCAGTCGGTCCAACAAAAGGTGGAATTAGATTTCATCCAAATGTAACAGAAAAAGAAGTGAAAGCTCTTTCCATATGGATGAGTTTGAAATGTGGAATTGTTGATCTTCCATATGGTGGCGGTAAGGGTGGAATTGTTTGTGATCCAAGAGATATGTCGTTTAGAGAACTAGAGAGATTAAGTCGTGGCTATGTTCGTGCGATTAGTCAGATTGTAGGTCCGACTAAAGATATTCCTGCTCCTGATGTTTTTACTAATTCTCAAATTATGGCTTGGATGATGGATGAATACAGCCGAATTGATGAATTTAACTCTCCTGGATTTATAACTGGAAAGCCTTTAGTCTTAGGTGGTTCACATGGACGTGAATCTGCAACGGCAAAAGGAGTTACAATCTGTATTCGTGAAGCAGCAAAGAAGAAGGGTATAAAGCTTGAGGGTGCGAGAGTTGTTGTACAAGGCTTTGGTAACGCTGGAAGTTTCCTTTCGAAATTCATGCATGATGCTGGAGCGAAAATAGTTGGGATTTCTGATGCTTATGGTGGACTACATGATCCTAATGGTTTAGATATTGATTATTTACTTGATCGTCGTGATAGCTTTGGTACAGTAACAAAGCTGTTTAATGATACAATTACAAATAAAGAATTACTTGAACTTGATTGTGATATTCTTGTACCAGCAGCAATCGAGAATCAGATAACTGAAGAAAATGCTGGGAATATTAGAGCAAGCATTGTTGTAGAGGCTGCAAATGGGCCAACAACATTGGAAGGGACTAGAATCCTTTCTGAACGTGGTATTCTTTTAGTCCCAGACGTTTTAGCAAGTGCTGGTGGCGTAACAGTTTCTTATTTTGAGTGGGTTCAAAATAACCAGGGCTACTATTGGACTGAAGAAGAAGTGGAAGAAAAGCTAGAAACTGTAATGGTGAAATCGTTTAATAATATTTATGATACAAGCCAAAATCGTAGAGTTGACATGCGCTTAGCTGCCTATATGGTCGGTGTGAGAAAAATGGCAGAGGCTTCTAGATTCAGAGGCTGGATCTAAGGTTTTCTATTTGCAACAGATTGAAAAATCTCCTATCATGTTTGATAGGAGATTTTTTTTGTAGGCTCTATTTAAGCTCACTGTTGATTTTTGCACTTTGTTGATTGGATCGGAAATTTTACTTAGAGGTAATTTCTTAGCTTAAGGAGTTTCATTATATATAAAAATTAAAATAATTATAAATAATACAGGAGTGGGGAATTGTGATTAAGGAAGATACTATAATTGTCGGTGGGGGCCCTTGTGGTCTATCTGCTGCGATCGCTTTAGAACAAACAGAGAAAAAGCCTCTAGTGATTGAAAAAGGAAATATTGTAAATGCTATTTACAATTATCCTACACATCAAACGTTTTTTAGTTCAAGTGAGAAACTTGAAATAGGAGATGTCCCATTTATTACAGAAAATCGAAAGCCATTTCGAAACCAGGCATTAGCCTATTATCGGGAAGTGGTACGTAGAAAAGAGATTCGCATTCATTCGTTTGAAACCGTCGAAAGTGTTGAAAAAAAGGGTAAATACTTTATCGTTTATACCGATAAAGAGGTTTATGAAGCAAAAAATATCATAATTGCGACAGGCTATTATGACCATCCCAATTATATGAATATCCCTGGTGAGGATTTACCGAAGGTATTTCATTATTTTAAAGAAGGACATCCCTATTTTAATAAAGATGTTGTTGTTATTGGTGGGAAAAATTCAAGTGTTGATGCGGCTTTAGAGCTAGTAAAAGCAGGTGCAAGGGTTACTGTGCTATATCGAGGAAATGAATATTCGCCTAGTATTAAGCCGTGGATTTTACCAGAATTCGAAGCACTTGTTCGAAATGGTACGATTACGATGGAATTTCAAGCGAATGTTACTGAAATAAGTGAACATTCATTAAAATTTCAAGTCAATGGACAAACAAAAGAAATAAAAAATGATTTTGTTTTTGCTATGACAGGCTATCATCCCGACCATCAGTTTTTAACAAAAATGGGTGTATCGATCGATCGAGAGACTGGTAGGCCAACCTATAATTCTGAAACGATGGAAACTAATATTGAAGGTATTTTTATTGCGGGTGTTATTGCAGCAGGAAATAATGCAAACGAAATATTTATTGAAAATGGACGTTTTCATGGTCAACTTATCTACAGTGCAATTCAACAAAGAAACTAAGAGAAAAAGTGAGAGATGCATGTTGCGCACCTCTCACTTTTGCAATATTCACCATTTTAACCGACGATTTATATCGAAAATATCTTTTCTAGTTTTTTACGATCAGTTGTTGTTTCTAATGCGATCATCAGCTTTAGTCTAGCCTTTTGACCATTTAAACCATTGCTAAAAATCATTCCGAGTTCCCTCAGGTGTCTGCCTCCGCCTTCATAACCGTAAATATCTTGAACAATACCATTAAAGCAGCGGGATACAAGAACTATTGGTACACCTTTATTTAATAAATTTTTCAAGCTAGGAAGGAGCATTGGTGGTAAATTTCCTTGTCCTAATGCCTCAATAACCAGCCCATCAAGTTGTAACAGGTCAATTGCATGGAAAAGAGAATCATCCATTCCAGCAAAAGCTTTAAGTAAAAGTACGTTTTTATCAAGATTAGCAACATGTAATGGTTTGTTGATTACTGGTTTGTGGTGGAAAAACACACCACCTTTATTTACAATTCCAATTGGGCCGTATTGTGGACTTTGAAAGGTTGCAACATTGCTAGTGTGTGTTTTTGTTACATTTTTTGCTGTGTGTATTTCATCATTCATAACGACAAGAACACCCATATTCTTAGCGTTTTCGGATATTGCAACCTTTAATGAAGATAAAAGATTGTACAACCCATCAGATCCTAATTCATTACTTGATCTCATCGCTCCAGTTAAAACAATTGGAATAGGTAATGATAATGTCACATCAAGAAAAAATGCAGTTTCTTCTAGTGTATCTGTGCCGTGCGTAATAACAACTCCATCGAGATTATGATTCTTTCTATTTTCTTCAATATAATTTTTAATTTGCAGCATGTTAATTGGCGTAATATGTGGTGATGGTAAATGGAATAGCTCTGTTGATATTATATTAATATCAGGAACTTCTTTAATATGATCGACGAGAGGATTTTTTTCACCAGGCTTTACTTCACCAGTCTTTTCATCTTCTTTCATAGAAATTGTCCCGCCTGTATGAATTAATAGTATATTTTTCATCGTTGAATCCTCCATGTATGTGCTAGAATAATTGTTCTGTTTAAATGACGTTTAGACATTTTCAATTTTACGATAACATGATACGATTAAAAAAGTGAATCGTCTATAGAAAATTCGTTTTTATTCCTATTTATTATTACTTATACATAAATCATTTCGATATGTATATATTTGATTTAAGGTTAATTAATGCTAGTTTAATCGAAAGATTTTCATTTAGAAAAGAGGCCTGTGAATGATTGCGATTATTTCTGCGGGCATCGCCCCAGGTCTTGCTTTATTATGCTATTTTTATTTGAAAGATCAATACGAATCTGAGCCTATTTATATGGTGCTACGTTCGTTTATTTTCGGGGCACTGCTTGTTTTTCCAATTATGTTTATTCAATATGTTTTAGAGACTGAATCAGTTTTTCCATCTAAAATCCTATATACGTTTGTTGCAGTTGGATTTCTTGAAGAATTTTTTAAATGGTTCATCTTGTTCTTTACAATCTATCAGCACGTCCATTTCAATGAACATTATGATGGGATCGTATATGGTGTATCTGTCTCACTAGGATTTGCTACATTAGAAAATATCGTCTATTTATTTGCGAATGGAGTTGAGTACGCCTTTGGTCGGGCAATTTTACCTGTTTCAAGTCACGCCTTATTTGGTGTCTTAATGGGTTATTATTTAGGAAAAGGTAAATTCTCAATTGGTGATAATCGAAAAAAGTGGATTTTGTTTTCTTGCATAATCCCAATCTTACTACATTCTATGTATGATTCTATTTTATTAAGCTATATGAATTGGCGCTATATCATGCTTCCGTTTATGCTATTTCTATGGTGGTTCGCGTTACATAAAGCTAAAAAAGCAAGAGTGAAGATAATTGATTCTAAGCTGCCCTAGTGCAGCTTTTTTTGTCGTTATTTTATTAACTTTCCAACCGATTTTCATCCATAAAACTAAATCAAGTATTAATTGTTCATAATGCCATGAATTGTTTAAATTGGTTGTCACATAATTTAGTATGAATAAAATACCAAAGACTACAAAAAATACGTTTAAGCATTTACATCTACTTGAGGAGGCAGCAACATGAAAAACATGCGCATAATGTTGATGGTAGCAGTAGTAACTTTTACATCCGTCACATTTCAATTTTTTTCAATACATGTCCCAGAGGCACATGCTTTTTCAGAACAAACTATTCAAAGAGGTGCAACGGGTAGTGATGTTATTGAATTGCAGTCAAGACTTCAATATAACGGGTATTACCATGGAACTATTGATGGAGTTTATGGATGGAGTACGTATTGGGCAGTACGAAATTTTCAGCATATGTTTGGTTTAGATGAAGTTGATGGCCTAGTTGGTCAAAAAACGAAGGATATGCTAAGAAATTCTACCAAGTTCTATAAAGATTTTGTTTATAAACAAATTAATGAAGGAAAAAAATTCACACACTATGGTGGGGTCCCATTAGCTCAACAGACTGCGCCTAGTGAACAACAGATACAAAAGGCAAGACAATTAGCAGAACAAAGAAAACAACAGCGTGAGCAAAAATACAAAGCACAAGCAACTGAACAGCAAGCCCAGCAGAATCAGCAAGCCCAGCAAAAACAGCAAGAACAACAAAAACAGCAAGCTCAACAGAATCAGCAAGCACAACAAAAACAGCAAGCTCAACAGAATCAGCAAGAACAACAAAAACAGCAAGCTCAACAGAATCAGCAAGAACAACAAAAACAGCAAGCTCAACAGAATCAGCAAGCACAACAAAAGCAGCAAGCTCAGCAGAATCAGCAAGCACAACAAAAGCAGCAAGCTCAGCAGAATCAGCAAGAACAACAAAAACAGCAAGCTCAACAGAATCAGCAAGAACAGCAAAAGCAACAGGCACAACAGAATCAGGAAGCACAAAATAAAGCAACTCAAAACAAAGAACAAAAGGAGTCAACTGCAGTTAATTTACCAGGTGGTTATTCACAAAATGATATTCAATTAATGTCAAATGCGGTATATGGGGAGTCCAGGGGTGAACCGTACATCGGACAGGTAGCAGTTGCAGCTGTTATTTTAAATCGTGTTAACAGTGCTACATTCCCTAATACAGTAGCAGGTGTTATCTTTGAGCCTCGAGCTTTTACTGCAGTCGCAGATGGGCAAATTTGGCTCACACCTAATGAACAAGCTAAGAAGGCTGTGTTAGATGCAATTAATGGGTTTGATCCAACTGAAGGAGCCATTTATTATTTTAACCCTGATACAGCAACTAGTTCATGGATTTGGGGCAGACCACAAATTAAACGGATTGGAAAGCATATTTTCTGTGAATAGAAAGGGTGATGAAGCATGATACGTGGAATCTTGATTGGTATTTTATCAATTGCAGTTATTGGTTCCGGTTATTGGGGGTACAAAGAACACCAAGAAAAAAACGCAGTGCTGATTCAAGCAGAGAATAATTATCAGCGAGCCTTTCATGATTTAACATATCGAGTGGACCAATTGCATGATCGTATTGGAGCAACATTAGCTATGAATTCAAAACAATCTTTATCACCTGCACTTGCAGACGTGTGGAGAATAACATCTGAAGCACAGTCGGATGTAGGACAACTTCCTTTAACATTATTGCCTTTTAATAAAACTGAAGAACTTTTAGCTGGAATAAGTGATTTTACTTATCGAGCAGCTGTTCGTGATTTAGAGAAAGAACCGTTAACAGATGAAGAGTATAAAAAGCTAAAGACAATGTACACGAAATCTGAAGATATTCAAAATGAACTTCGAAATGTTCAACACTTAGTCATTGAAAACAATTTACGCTGGATGGATGTTGAATTAGCTTTAGCTTCTGGACAAAAGCAAGCAGATAACACAATCATTGATGGTTTTAAAACAGTCGAAAAAAATGTAGAGGCATATTCAGAGTCTGATTTTGGTGCAAGTTTTACGTCAATGAATAAAACAGGAGAAGGTTTTGATAAGTTAGAGGGGAAAGAAATAAGTAAAGAAACAGCAATAAAAATCGCAAAAACCTTTGTCCAAAACAAAGTGACAGATTTGAAGGTAACAGAAAATGGCGAAGGCTCATCATTTGGTTTCTATAGTGTTTCTATGCACGACAAAGAGAATAATACGGATATCGATATGGACTTAACGAAAAAAGGTGGGCATCCCGTTTATTTAGTGCAAAATCGCGATATTAAAGAAAATGTTATTAGTCTTAATGAAGCCTCTAATAATGCCAGAGAATTCTTAAATGATCATGGTTTTGAAGATCTTGATCTATTTGAAAGCGCACAGTATGATAATATCGGGGTCTTTTCTTTCGTATCAATTGTAGATGGTGTGAGAATCTACCCAGATTCAATACGAATGAAGGTTGCTTTAGATGATGGTCAGGTCATAGGTCTTTCTGCACGTGATTATTTAGCTGCACATAAAAAAAGGGAAATACCAAAACCAAATATTTCTAAAGAAGAAGCTGCTAAAAGGTTAAATCCAAGTTTAGAAGTACAACAAGATAGATTAGCCATAATAATAAATGAATTAGGGCAAGAAGTACTATGCTATGAGTTCCTAGGAACAATTAATGCTGACACATATCGAATTTTCATTGATGCAGAAAACGGTATGGAAGAAAAAATTGAGAAATTGAAAAATCCAGAACCAATCTTCCAAGAAGTTTAAGAACTTTAAAAAAATCAAAGTGAAATCTGAATAAATATTCTTTATTTTTTCAATTGAGTTGATAAGAATATTAGGTTGTATATACTGAATTATTATTAAAATAGAATGCGAATATTTTAAAGGATATCCTAATTGTTTTATTTTTTAGGGTATCCTCTTTCGTTTTAACACACTTAGCTATTTTCTGAAGTTTGTACTCTTGCGCATCGGAATGGTCCATGCTTTAATAAGAATGAGAGTGTATTCAGAAAGAGTGATATTTGTGCTTAAAATTGGGGATGTCATAAATTTAGAAACATCAGATGGTAATGGCGAAAGACTAAAGTGTAAGCTAGTCGAAAGAAAAGGAAATCAACTATATATCGATTATCCAATTAATGCAATTACAGGTCGTTCGGCCTATTTGATGCTCGGTACAGAGCTTATCGCTTCTTTTGTTAATAAGGATCATAATGCGTTTCGTTTTCAAACAGAGGTTACTGGACGTGTAAAGCAAAACATTCCAATGATTTCTATTACATATCCTGGTGACAACATGTTAATTCGGATTCAAAGGAGAGAATTTGTAAGGGTTGATACTTCAGTAGATGTGGCAATTCATCCTAAGCAAGATGAATTTCAACCTATAATTGCTGTTACAACAGATATAAGTGCTGGAGGCTCAGCGATCCTTCTTCCAAAATCTACAAAATTGAAGCAAGGTCAAGAGATAGTTGTATGGTTTTCCCTGCCATTTCAAAATGAATCAATTGAATATATAAAACTAAATGCTAGAATTATCCGTTTTATACCTGAAAATGAGTTATTCTTAAAAGCACCGCTACAGTTTTTAGAAATCGATGATGCCACTCAACAAACATTGATTCGTTTTTGCTTTCAGCAACAAATTCAACTGCGTAGAAAAGGACTTATTACAGAATAAATATTGGTATTTTTATGCATACTATAATTAAAAGTGCAAGCGCCAGTTTAGCGACATATGAACTGTAGCACTCGAATGAGATAAAGCGAGACTTATCGGACTTTTAAGGGCAGGTATCATTTACTGCTCGTTAAGTGTGGCAAAGAAACACGAAGAGTGATAGTGATTCGATGTTGGCTTAATGTATAAGAAGTGTAAAGTTCATTTCTACTTTAGTGCTGGAGCTGGATGTTAAACTGTTACGCGTGCGCTAGATGCATTTTTAAAAAATACCGGAGTTGAAGCAATGAAACGGTTTGAACGTATTTTAATCAAATTAATTGTCATTCAATTTGTAGCATTAGTATGTGCGCAACTATTGATCCAACAATCGACCATTCAACCATACCTTTCTCGTGTTGTTCAATATGAAGGGGTAAATAAAATTACGATTACAGAATGGCTGGAAACATTTAGTCAATAGAAAATGATGCAGGTGGGGATTTGACCTGCTTCATTTATTTGGCATGCTGTATCTATGGCATTATTAATGCATCAACCAAATGCGTTCTCCTTTGGCAACTTAATGACATCAAAACTACTAGACTAAAAACCTATTTGGAGGAAATATGGAACAGAAAATTTCAATCGCAATTGATGGACCAGCTGCTGCTGGTAAAAGTACGGTAGCAAAAATAATTGCTGAGCATTATTCATACATTTATATAGATACTGGTGCAATGTATCGTGCTTTGACATACAAAGCATTGCAAGAAAACATTGATCTAAAAGATGAAGGAAAGGTAGCAGACGTTCTTTCTACCATTATTATTGAACTACAGCCATCAGAAGATGGTCAAATCGTTTTGGTCAATGAAGATAATGTTACGGAAATCATTCGGTCAAATGAAGTGACAAATAATGTGTCAATTGTGGCTATGCACCCTAAGGTAAGAGACGAGATGCTAAAACGTCAGCGGTTATTGGCAAAAACAGGTGGCGTAGTAATGGATGGACGTGATATCGGAACTCATGTATTACCTGACGCTGAGTTGAAAATTTTTTTACGAGCAACTGTTGAGGAAAGAGCAAAAAGACGTCATGAAGAAAATCAAAAAAAAGGTTATATATCTGATTTTGAACAACTTAAACTTGAAATTGCCAATCGAGACAAACTAGACTCTGAGAGAGAAGTTGCACCTTTAAGAAAAGCGGAGGATGCAATCGAAATTGACACTACAGCTTTGTCTATACACGATGTCGTAAAAAAAATAGAAGATTATATAGAAGAAAGGCTTTGATAACGTGTCATTATATCCTTTTGCAAGATCAGTTGTAGCTGGTATTTTAAAGCCAACTTATCGAATTAAAGTCGAAGGTTTAGAGAATTTCCCAAGAGATGGAGGGGTGTTTCTCTGTACCAATCATATTAGCAATTATGACCCGCCAGTCGTTGGAATTACTGCACCAAGAAAAGTATTTTTTATGGCGAAAGCAGAGTTATTCAAAGTGCCCATATTAAAGGACTTACTGATGAACTTTGGGACTTTTCCAGTAAACAGAGGTGGTAGTGATCGTGAAGCACTGCGAACAGGTCTTAAAATTTTAAAAGAAGGTAATGTATTAGGATTTTTTCCAGAAGGAACAAGAAGCAAAGATGGAGAATTAGGTAAAGGACTTCCTGGAGCGGGATTTTTTGCACTCCGTTCTAATGCTGCAGTAGTACCTTGTGCAATTATTGGGCCATATAAACCTTTTAAAACATTACGGGTTGTTTACGGTAAGCCAATTAATATGGACGAATATCGTGAGAAAAAAATTACTACTGAGGAAATGTCCGGGATTATTATGGAAGAAATAGGAAAACTTCTCAAAAAGTAACCAAGATGAGTACTTACTACTTGACAAAAAGTAGCATTTATTAGAAGTTTATTAAAAGAGGTTTTTTTTATTTTATTTTTAAAGAATAAAAATTCCTTTTAAATAAAATGAAATCTTACATATATTTAATCAAAAGTCGCGCAGGTTTTGACCAAGGAGGGTAATTGAAATGGTAGAAGAGTTGAATAACGTACAAGTTGAAACGCCTGAAGTTGGAGATATCGTAAAGGGTATCGTGACAAAGGTAGAAGAAAAACAGGTTATTGTCGAAATTGAAAACTGTAAGCATACTGGTATTATTCCAATTAGTGAACTTTCTAGCCTTCATGTAGAAAAAGCTTCTGATGTGACAAAAGAAAATGACGAATTAGAATTAAAAGTAACAAAGGTTGAAGATGAAGCATTAGTTCTTTCAAAAAGAGCAGTAGATGCAGAAAAAGCATGGGACTCATTAGAACAAAAATTCGAATCAAAAGAAATCTTTCAAGCTGAAGTTAAAGATGTTGTAAAAGGTGGCCTTGTTGTTGATTTAGGAGTAAGAGGCTTTATACCTGCATCATTGGTTGAAGCGCATTTTGTAGAGGATTTTTCAGAATACATGGGGAGAACTCTTTCATTAATTGTTGTCGAGCTAGACCGCGAGAAAAACAGAGTGATTCTTTCACATCGTGCTGTAATAGAAAAAGAACAAACTGAAAAGAAATCAGTTGTATTAGAATCTATTAAGGTAGGGTCTACAATCGAAGGTACAGTTCAGCGTCTTACAGATTTTGGTGCTTTTGTTGATATTGGTGGAATAGATGGGTTAGTTCATATTTCTCAGCTTTCCCATACACATATTGACAAACCATCTGATGTTGTTGAAGAAGGTCAGAATGTAACGGTTAAAGTTCTAGCAGTTGATCGTGATAATGAAAGAATTTCTTTATCTATTAAAGAAACGCTCCCTGGACCATGGGCAAATATTGCAGATAAAGTAAAGGTTGGAGATGTTCTTGAAGGTGAAGTAAGAAGACTAGTATCCTTTGGTGCATTTGTAGAGATTTTACCTGGAGTTGAAGGCCTTGTCCACATTTCGCAAATTTCTAATAAACATATTGGTACTCCACAAGAAGTATTAGATGAAAATCAATCGGTTAAAGTAAAGGTATTAGATGTTAATGAATCTGAACAACGCATTTCGTTAAGCATTCGTGAATTAGAAGAATCTCCAAAAGCAACTGAAGAAGATTTCCGTAATTACCAAGCAAAGGAAGAATCATCGTCTGGCTTCCAATTAGGTGAAATGATTGGGGATCAATTAAAAAAACTTAAATAATGGTGATATAGGTGAGCAAAAGAGCACAAAGAAAAATCGAACATATCCAACATGCATTAGCAACGGGGCAACAACGCACAAATGGATTCGATGATATTACCTTTGTTCACCAGAGTCTACCAAACTTGTCTATAGCAGAAATAGATTTATCAACAAAAGTTGGCGAACTTACTTTAAGTTCGCCTCTTTTTATAAATGCTATGACCGGTGGTGGCGGTGAGGATACGGTAATTATTAATGAAGCATTATCAAAAGCTGCAAAAAATGCAAATATAGCAGTTGCAGTTGGTTCACAAATGTCTGCGATTAAAGATAAGAGTGAGCGTCCTTCCTATGAAATTATTAGAAAGGTTAATAAAGAAGGAATTATCTTTGGGAATTTAGGCAGTGAGGCAACAGTTGAACAAGCAAAAATAGCAGTTGATATGATTCAAGCGAATGCATTACAAATCCATTTAAATGTAGTACAAGAACTAGTAATGCCAGAAGGTGACCGTGACTTTAGTGGAGCCTTATCAAGAATTGAGCAAATTGTCAAAGGTGTTGACGTACCTGTAATTGTAAAAGAAGTTGGCTTCGGTATGAATCGAGAAGTAGCCGCTAAGTTAAAAGAGGTAGGAGTAACTGCTGTTGATGTTGGAGGATTTGGTGGAACAAATTTTTCAAAAATCGAAAATATGAGAAGGCGAAAAATGCTCAAGTTTTTTGATCAATGGGGAATATCAACTACAGCCTCAATTGCAGAGGTAAGCAGTTTAAAACGTATCCCTGTAATTGGTTCAGGTGGTATTCAAGATGCACTTGACATTGCGAAGGCAATAGCGTTAGGAGCATCATCAGTAGGAGTAGCTGGTTATTTACTGAAAGTATTCATAGATAAGGGCTATGAGCATTTAGAGCAAGAAATTAACCAAATGATAGAGGAATTAACGATCGTTATGTCTGCACTTGGTTCTAGAACAATACAGGAACTTCAATATGCTCCATTAATTATCAGTGGAAAAACCCATCATTGGTTAACTGAAAGAAGTATCGATACAAAGGAATATAGCAACAGAAAAATTCGATGAAAAAATGGCTAGTTGGTTATTAAACCAACTAGTCATTTTTAATATTCAGGAAATTATAAAATTCAATTACTGTGGCTAAGAGATTGGCATCCAGTTCCAGCGCCTAGCCCCTCTTGGGTCTAAGCCACTCAAGAATTGAAGGTTAAAAACACCTTCTATTCATGAGCGTCTTAATTGCCCGATGCTGTTCAAGGCGCTTGCGCTTTTGTTCTTATCAGTGACCTGTAAACTCTTCGTAAAGGACAATAATATAGGGCCAGGCAAAACAACTTCTAATTATTTTTTATTTCTGTTTCTAGCGGATTCAGGACCTTCTAATGTTGTAGCCCCAGGGTAGTTAAGTGATTGATCACGATCAGATTCTACTCTTCCGCTTTTTCTAAGCTTTTTTTCTTGACGATCTTTTCCCATTTTAAAACCTCCAATCATGTGTACTATTATTTTTTGTCTGTTTTCTTTTATTCATTAGTGCTATTTTTTGTTAATTTTTCGATTAAAGGTAATTGGAAAAAGACATAATGGGAATAGTAGGAGGGGTGAGAGTGGAAGGAATATTTTTTTATTGGCTTATGTGGTTAGCTTGGGTTGTTACAACTTTTTTTATGAAAAAAGGAAAAACGAGAATAAAATTAGCAATTTTCATAATGCTTAACATCATTATTAGTGAATTTTATATGATTATTGGAGATTTTTATGTCAGGGTTTCGCTTCTATTATTTTTGCTTTTAGGATATTACCTTGCTGTTAAACATAAAAAACAAAGAATAGTGTCCTTTTATATGACAACATTAACATTAATGTTTGCTTATGCAGGTATTTTACTATTTCGAATTTATGATCCAGTTTGGTTTTTGTTCGATTATCGATTAATCGTAAGTGTAGCTGTCAGTTTGTTAGCTATCTATCTAGGGAAACAAACTGTACAAAAGTATGCTCTTTACATTATTTCAGTATGTCAAGGCGAATTTTTATATTGGTTTATTTTAGGGAAGTTTCATAAAGGCTTAACAATTGGGACTGCTGCCTTTTTAGATATGATAGTCATTGGGTGCTTAATTATTTATATTTGCACAATATCTCAACAATTTATTGTCTTTATTGAACAAACGTTACAAAAACCGGCAAAGGAGAAACAAGGATGATATGAATGAATACACGTTGCCAGTACTTTTTGGTGTGATAGTTGGAGTTCTAACTCGTCTCCATATGCTTAGAACAGATTATAGGCAATATCCTACTTACTTACATGGGAAAATAATTCATATTGCGCTAGGGTTTATTGCAGCTGGTTTAGGTACAGTTGCAGTTCCATCGATTATGGAAGAGGATTTTACCGCGATTACCTTTCTTACATTGGCAGCATCACAATTTCGTGATGTTCGTAATATGGAGAGGAACACGTTAACCGTTTTGGATGGTTTTGAACTTGTTCCGCGGGGGAGTACATATATTGAAGGAATTGCAATTGCGTTTGAAAGTAGAAATTATTTGGTTATATTTACATCATTGCTTACTACATTTGCCTATTTAACAGTAAATATTTATACTGCATTAATTGTTGGGGCTATTTGTTTTTTTATTTGTAGAAAGCTTATGGCTGGAAGTAGAATAAAGGATATAGTAAATATCAAAACAGCAGATCTTCATTTTGAAGGAGCAGGATTATATGTTGATGATATTTATATAATGAATATAGGGATTCCTGATAAACAAAAGGCCATTTTAAAGTATGGTCTAGGTTTTGTTCTCACGCCTAAAAATGACAACTCAAAAACAACAATTGCTAATTTAGGACAACGTCAAGCGATACTTCATGATGTATCAACTGCATTAGGGGTTGTTCGTGATTCAGGAGAACCATCTTTGGTTCCGTTGGCAAAAAGAGATCTTGATGATGGTCGACTAGGTGTGTTTGTACTTCCTCAAGAACGTGATATTGAAAAAGCAATTCAAGTAATTGGAGATTGTCCAACACTTGAAAATGCTATTAGAATGCCATCTGAAGCGAAGGCAAACCGACATGGAGGAAAAAAATGAGTAGTGTACTTGAAAAATATATACTGGCTATCATTACAACTGATGAAACGAAAGCAGCTGGTGGTACTGCAATTTTCATTTGCAAAACTCAAGAGGAAATGCATTTTTATGCCAAAAACCTTGAAGCAATATTAGATGGAATAGCACATGGAATTGGGGAAGATTTGTATATTATTGTGAAACACTAAGTTGAGTATTTGTGAATTGTTTGCTAATATATAAAAGTTAAGCCCTTCTTGTTTAAATAGAAGGGTTTCTTTTGTAGAGGGAAATTAGTTTTTACATATTAGGTGTGATGTAGTGCGCTGGTGCTTTTGTAAGTTTACCCAGTCGTATTAAAATACTTTTAATGTTATGAAATTAGATATAGAACATTTTTAACTTTTCATAGACTGTTGAATGTACAGCTTCTCATCTTATATGTAGGTGAGTTGAGACTTCTTCTCTTTAGGAAATTCACAATTAAATGTGGAAACATAATAATGGAATGTAGAATAGGAAGGGTGTAAGACATGGCAAAACCAGTTGTTGCAATCGTAGGACGGCCTAATGTAGGAAAATCTACAATTTTTAACCGAATTGTAGGAGAACGAGTTTCGATTGTAGAGGATATTCCTGGAGTGACAAGAGATCGAATCTATAACTCTGGAGAATGGCTTAATAATCAATTTAATATCATCGATACAGGTGGAATAGATATCGGAGATGAACCGTTTTTATCACAAATTCGTCAACAAGCTGAAATTGCAATTGAAGAAGCAGATGTCATCATTTTCTTAACAAATGTACGTGAGGGTGTAACTGCTGCAGATGAAGAGGTAGCCAAAATTCTCTATCGTTCAAATAAACCTGTTGTACTTGCTGTTAACAAGGTGGACAACCCTGAAATGAGAGCAAATATTTATGACTTTTATTCTCTAGGATTCGGAGAACCATATCCGATTTCAGGTTCTCATGGATTAGGATTAGGTGATTTATTAGATGAAGTGGCGAAACATTTCAAAAATATAGGCGCAGAAGACTATGATGACACAACAATTAAGTTTTCATTAATTGGTAGACCGAATGTGGGCAAATCATCACTTGTAAATGCAATATTAGGTGAAGAGCGTGTCATTGTAAGTGATATTGCGGGTACAACTCGTGATGCAATTGATACAGTATATAAATATGAAGGTCAAGAGTTTGTTATTATTGACACAGCTGGTATGAGAAAAAAAGGAAAAGTATATGAAACAACAGAAAAATACAGTGTTCTTCGTGCATTAAAGGCAATTGATCGTTCTGATGTTATTTTAGTTGTGATAGATGGTGAAGAAGGTATTATTGAACAGGACAAGCATATAGCAGGTTATGCTCATGATGCTGGGAAAGCTGTTGTAATAGTTGTGAATAAATGGGATGCAGTTGAAAAAGACGAACGAACAATGAAGGAATTTGAAGAAAATATTCGTGAACATTTTAAATTCTTAGACTATGCTCCGATCGTTTTCTTGTCAGCAATGACAAAGAAACGTATTCACACATTAATGCCTAATATAATCTTAGCAAGTGAAAATCACTCTAGAAGAGTTCAAACAAACGTCTTAAACGATGTCGTCATGGATGCTGTCGCCATGAATCCAACTCCAACACATAAAGGGAAACGATTAAAAATATTCTATACGTCACAGGTTGCAGTCAAGCCACCTACATTTGTTGTTTTTGTTAATGATCCAGAACTCATGCATTTTTCTTATGAACGATTTTTAGAAAATCGAATAAGAGCAGCTTTTGAATTTGAGGGTACTCCTATAAAAATCTTTACCCGAGAAAGAAAGTAGTCCTGAATTTAAATGATTTGCTATTGTGTAATAAGGCTAACTCTATATTAATGGGGGTTAGTCTCATTTCTTAAAGAAAAGGGGCGTGTCAAAATGGAACAAATTACAGTGTTAGGTGCTGGGAGCTGGGGTACGGCTTTAGCGATTGTCCTTGCAGATAACGGACACAATGTTAAGTTATGGGGCCATCGTCCAGAATTAATTAATAATATTAATAAAACGAAAAAAAATGATAAATACCTTCCAGGAGTTGAATTGCCAGCTAAAATTGAGGGGTTTTCAAACTTAGAGGAAAGCTTGGTAGGTTCAAAAACTATTGTACTTGCTGTGCCTACAAAAGCAATTCGTGGTGTTTTGAATGAAATTACGAAGGTGATTAAAGAAGCAATTACAATTGTTCATGTTAGCAAAGGGATTGAACCTGATACACTCTTACGTATATCAGAAATAATTGAAGATGAGATGCCAAGTCACTTACTAAAGGATGTTGTTGTCCTATCTGGTCCAAGCCATGCAGAAGAGGTTAGTCAAAGACATATTACAACAGTAACATCTTCATCTAAAAATATGGTAGCTGCTGAATACATACAAGATTTGTTTATTAATCAACATTTCCGCGTCTATACCAATCCTGATGTTATTGGTGTAGAAATCGGTGGAGCATTGAAAAATATTATCGCTTTGGCTGCTGGTATTACAGATGGTCTAGGTTATGGTGATAATGCAAAAGCTGCTCTTATTACCCGTGGACTTGCTGAAATTGCACGGTTAGGTAGCAAGATGGGGGGGAACCCATTAACTTTTTCAGGTTTAACTGGAATTGGAGATTTAATTGTTACGTGTACAAGTGTGCATTCTAGGAACTGGAGAGCAGGTAATCTGCTTGGGAAAGGTCAAAAGCTAGAAGAAGTATTAGAAAATATGGGAATGGTAGTTGAAGGAGTACGGACAACAAAAGCTGCCTACCAGCTTGCTCATAAATATGATGTGAAAATGCCAATAACTGAGGCTTTATACGAGGTATTATTTAATGGACAATCGCCAAAAGTAGCGGTTGATTCTTTAATGGCACGTGTAAAAACACATGAAATGGAAGATCTTGTGAACATAATGGAAAATCGATAATTCAAATCGTACTTCAGTCACACTTTCTATAGTTGAATTACATGTACTATTAGAATGACTAATCAATACAGCAAGCCCAAATGGAGCTGCATTATTAATAGAACTAGTCTATTTTCTAAATCGGGAAGCCATTCAAATAAAATAGCCTAGTTACTTACCCATTTCCTTCTGTTAATAGGTGACAAACACATCATACCTAGCATATAATACGAAGAATTAAAAAAAATAGGAACAATATATCCTATAAGGTATGAAAGCTGCATGTTAATAATGCGGATTAATATGACATGTTTGATCTGATTTCTTGGGTAGCCTGACCAATAAAACCTGACTTGTAAAGTTTACACGGCATATCTAGGCATTAGAGGATGCAAAATCATTTATATCCGCATAGAATGCAACGAAGTCAAATAAGAGTTGTTCTTATTGATGGGTACTGTTTAGTCGTATAAATTGCTGAAGTAAAGTTCGTCCCCTCTTTACTTCAGTTTTTTATTGTATCTAAACAAGGATTAACATAAAAAGGACAAGCTTTGGACAAGCCCTGTAAAGTATATTATAATCGACCATGGAATTAACTTTTAGTTATTATAAATAGTAGGTCTTAAAATTTTAATACATAATGAACAAGGCGGATACACTTTTCATAAAGCTTAGGTAATGATAAATTTCAAGTGCTGTGGATAAGTGCTTGCATCTGCAAGCGTCTAGCTATATCGAAATGTATGTAAATACAGCTTTTATTCATGAATATCTAATTTGTTTGCCCGAGAATGACCAAGGATTTTGCGTTTTGTTTTTAAAGGAGGAGTCTGTTTATGAGTGCAGCCCTTATGAAAATGTGGATATCATTTGCATCGATGGGGTTTATGTTTATTGCAATATTGTTTATTTATCTAAGTCGCTTTAAATTAAAGGGGTTATTAAAAGTAATCTTTACAATATTAGCCTATATTTTTATGATTCTAGCAGGGATTATCATTTTGTTTGTCGTATTCAGCGGACCTGTTACCGAATAATTAAATGTAAAAGGAAGTTATTGCGGATGAAATTTATTAAGATTATGGCTTGTTTTTTTGGCTGTTTCCTTTTATCTGGTTGTCTCTATCCAGAAGAAAAGCTACAGAAAAATACAATACCCTATGAAGACCAAATTGCTGCAGTCCAAAATTCTGTAGATCGATTTCAGGAAGAATCGGGAGGGCTACTTCCTATAAAGACGAGGGATATGACAACACCGATTTATCAAAAATATCCAATAGATTTTTCAGCGTTATCTCCTAAATATATGGCAGAACCACCAGGAACCGCGTACGAAAGTGGTGGAATCTATTTATATACACTTGTAGATGTGGAAGAAAACCCAACAGTGAAATTAATTGATTTACGTATTGCTGAGACAATACATGAACTAACTGTTAGGTTAGATGTCTATCGTCAATCCAATGGTTATCCACCATTTAAAGATCTTATAACAAATGATATCTACACATTAGATTATGAGAAACTTGGATATGACGAAGATCCATTCGTTGAAAGTCCGTTTTCGGGGGAGAATTTACCTTTAGTTATCGATAAAAACGCAAAGGTTTATGTAGACTATCGTATTGATTTATTTAAAGCATTGCAAGAAAAAGAACATTCTTACAAGCCGGGGGATGATATTCGGGATCTGTTAGTGAAGGATACCTATTTTGTTCCTGCGTATTCTTTGCCTTATACAATAAATGAAAAAGGCGAACCTGTATTTGTTGAAGCGAAAGAATAACACTTTGTTTTTAAAAAACTTTATAAAAAAGTCATGAACCCTTCTTTAAAGAATAAACTCTAAAAGAAGGGTTTTCTTTTTCACTTTTGAGGGGTTATTAATAAAAAAATCGATATTTGGAAAAAAAATTGCGGGCAAAGGCATAAATAAATAGGACAACGTCATACATATATAATGTCCTATAAGAAGACGGATAAGCTTTATCCCAATATTGTATGATCGGGAGGGGATCACTTGGAAAAAGTAGATATTTTCAAGGATATCGCTGAACGAACTGGTGGCGATATATATTTAGGAGTGGTTGGTGCAGTAAGAACAGGTAAATCTACTTTTATAAAGAAATTTATGGAATTAGTCGTACTACCTAACATTGACAATGAATCTGACAAAGCTAGAGCTCAAGATGAATTACCACAAAGTGCAGCTGGTAAGACAATTATGACAACTGAGCCGAAATTTGTCCCGAATCAAGCAGTTTCTATTCATGTGGATGAGGGACTTGATGTCAATATTAGATTAGTAGACTGTGTAGGTTACACTGTTCCTGGCGCTAAAGGTTATGAGGATGAAAACGGTCCTCGCATGATTAATACTCCTTGGTATGAAGAGCCAATACCATTTCATGAAGCGGCAGAAATTGGAACACGTAAGGTTATTCAAGAGCACTCTACACTTGGTTGTGTGATTACAACTGATGGTTCGATTGGAGATATACCACGCCAGGATTACTTAGAAGCTGAATCAAGAGTAATTGAAGAATTAAAAGAAGTGGGGAAACCGTTTATTATGATTATTAATACGGTCCGCCCTCATCATCCTGAAACGGAAGCCCTTCGCAAGCAATTAAATGAAAAATATGATATTCCAGTGCTAGCAATGAGTGTTGAAAGCATGAGGGAATCAGATGTTATGAGTGTCTTAAGAGAATCTTTATACGAATTCCCTGTGTTAGAAGTAAATGTAAACTTACCAAGTTGGGTAATGGTCTTAAGAGAAGATCACTGGCTACGTGAGAGCTATCAGGAAGCTGTAAAAGATACAGTAAAAGATATTAAAAGACTTAGAGATGTAGATCGAGTTGTCGGACAATTTAGTGAATATGATTTTATTAACAAAGCAAGCTTAGCTGGTATTGAGATGGGGCAAGGGATTGCTGAGATTGATTTATATGCTCCAAATGATTTATATGATCAAATTTTGAAAGAGGTTGTAGGAGTAGAAATTCGTGGTAAAGATCATTTGCTACAGTTAATGCAGGACTTTGCTTATGCTAAAGCTGAATACGATCAAGTTGCAGATGCTTTAAAGATGGTAAAACAAACTGGATATGGTATTGCAGCACCTGCTTTGACTGACATGAGTCTTGATGAGCCTGAAATCATTAGACAAGGATCAAGATTTGGTGTTCGTCTTAAGGCTGTTGCACCATCTATTCATATGATCAAAGTTGACGTAGAGTCTGAATTTGCTCCAATCATTGGAACTGAAAAGCAATCGGAAGAATTAGTACGCTATTTAATGCAAGACTTTGAGGATAATCCATTATCAATATGGAATTCTGATATTTTTGGACGTAGCTTAAGTTCCATTGTCCGTGAAGGAATTCAAGCAAAATTATCGTTAATGCCTGAAAATGCTCGATATAAACTAAAAGAAACATTGGAGAGAATTATTAATGAAGGCTCCGGTGGTTTAATAGCGATTATATTATAACTTTTGGACCTCTATTTAAGAGGTCTTTTTTAATTATAAGGAAATTAATTTTCTCATCGCCTTTATTATTCTGGTAAATTAATAAAGTTAAATAGATATAAAATTTCATACTAAATGCTCAATTATGACATATATTAAGATAATATTTACAAAAATGTAATGTAAGTGGCGAAATTTAACTTAGAATAAGAACATTCATTCCTGTTTTAGTAATTAACCCTTGATATGATTGGTTTTTTATTAGGATAAAACTTGATTCACTTGTTTTATTATGTTACTCTTTTTACAGAAATTATTTTCTCTATTGGTCGATTCTTCCTAAAACACCAATATTCATGATGAAAATCATTGAATTATGTAGAAAAATCATATAAGATAAGCGTGTTGATAGTATTTTCACGTTCTATCATGTATAGAATTTATCGAATCTGTGAAGAAATGAAGACTAATAGTAATTCCATCCCTTTGGGAGGAGGTGAAAGGCATGAATAAAACTGAACTAATCAATGCGGTAGCAGAAGCTAGTGAATTATCTAAAAAAGACGCAACTAAAGCAGTAGATGCTGTTTTCGATACAATTTTAGATGCACTAAAAGATGGTGATAAAGTACAACTTATCGGTTTTGGTAACTTCGAAGTTCGTGAGCGTGCGGCTCGTAAAGGTCGTAACCCACAAACTGGTGAGGAAATTGAAATTGCTGCTAGCAAGGTGCCTGCTTTCAAACCAGGTAAAGCACTTAAAGACGCTGTAGCAGGAAAATAAGTTATAGTTTGTCATGTAATATCTATTACATACAGCCATTCTTCACAGAAGCCCCTTTCTAAGGGGCTTTTCATTTGTCTGTCGGAATGGTTTCATTATCCACTTCAAGTGTGTCAATCGGCAGTGGGAAATCCATACTTGAAGAGAAAAAACACCTTCTACTTTGCCCTTTAATGATAGCCTGCAGTATACCTCTTTACACTTTTAATTTTGCTTTTATCTTATTATTTATGCTAGAATCTAAAATCAAATGTAATCGAATAGGAGGACAGAAATGGGACAAGTGGATTTTGGGAAAATCGAACAAGCGGTAAAGTTAATACTTGAAGCGATCGGTGAAGACCCAACGCGAGAGGGCTTACTAGATACCCCCAAACGTGTTGCTAAAATGTATGGTGAAGTTTTCAGCGGGTTAGATGAAGACCCATCAGAACATTTTAAAACAATTTTCGGTGAGGATCATGAAGAACTAGTATTAGTTAAAGATATTCCTTTTTATTCAATGTGTGAGCATCATTTAGTTCCTTTTTATGGTAAAGCACATGTAGCTTATATTCCTAAAGGTGGCAAGGTGACAGGTCTTAGCAAGCTTGCACGTGCAGTTGAGGCAGTTGCTAAAAGACCCCAATTACAAGAGAGAATCACATCTACTATAGCAGATAGTATAAATAGATCTCTTGAACCTCATGGGGTTATGGTTGTTGTAGAGGCAGAACACATGTGTATGACAATGAGAGGTGTTAAAAAGCCAGGTTCGCAAACAGTTACATCTGCTGTAAGAGGGATATTTAGAAAAGATGAAGCTTCTAGAGCAGAAGTATTATCATTAATTAAAGGATGAGCTTTTTCATTATCCTGGGTGGAAAATCATATGAATTTAAAACATAAAGATAGTCTTCATCATTTATTAAGTGGTATGATAGAGATATGTTATGGTTGATTTCATGATTTATTGGCAAGTCTGAAATGCATATATCATTAAAATAATCTTAATAGTTTAAAAAGACAATCTGTAAATAGGCAGGTGTAGGAATGAATCAAAAAAATGACTTCGTTATGATAAAAGCCATTGAGGATGGCGTGAACGTGATCGGACTTACTAGAGGTTCAGATACTCGATTTCATCACTCTGAAAAGCTAGATAAAGGTGAAGTGATGATTGCTCAGTTCACAGAACATACTTCTGCAATTAAAATAAGAGGTAAAGCGCATATTCAAACAGGCATTGGAGAATTAGAAAGTGATTCACGAAAATAAGCAGGGTTCCCTGCTTTTATTTGCGTTTAAAAACAGTGTAGACTGCATAAAGTAGATTAAAAAGAACAAATATGATTCATTGTGTTATAATTGATTGTAATTTAATTTTTGAATGGAAGAATATTAATTAACGTTACAATATTAACCATGATACTAATTTATATTGCATGATTTACTACATAAAATATGTGGATTATAGGTATTGACGAACACTTAAAAGTGGATAACCGTCCCCTTTTCCACGTTAACCGCTTAGCTTCCACTTGAGTGGATTCTGTATAGATTTTTACATGAATAGCTATTGTAACATTCAATAGAGAGAGAATGTTAAATTGGGGACAAGGGTGATATATTTGCAGGACATCTATGTAAAGTTAGCGAAAATGAAAATAGCGTTAGAGGAGAAACTCACACATCCATTTTTGGGAAAGTATTTACCTTTACCAAAAATAGATGAGGATAAGCTATTGCTCTTTTGTGCAATTTTTGATGAGATAGATCTTTCAGAGGAATTAAAAGAAAGTTATATTTTGACGGCTATGCTTGTTCAAATTGCCCTTGATACTCATGACGATGTAACAACTCATAATAATATTAATTCAACTGAATTTGTGCAAAGACAATTAACCGTATTGGCTGGCGATTACTTTAGTGGATTATATTATTTTATGCTTTCAGAGGTAAAGGATTTCAAAATGGTAAGAACATTGGCCGTCGCGATTAAGCAAATTAATGAACATAAAATTAGACTCTACCATGATGATGAAGTCAATATTCAATCTATAATGGATAGTTTACTTATTGTCGAAACAGCTTTATTTCAACGTGTAGCCGAGCATTTTAATCTCGATCGATGGAAATTGATATCTACAAAGTTTTTAATTTATAAAAGACTATCTCATGAAAAATTTCAAATTGAGAACGAATCAAATATTCCCGAAAATCAAAAATATGAAGGCATGTTCTCAGGTAACTATTTAATGAGAGTATGTAATATGTATTTTGAAGAGACGTCCTCTCTTTTAGAATCAGGTTTTCTTAAGACTCCTGCTATAAAAAATCTACTGCATAAACGATTGCAATCCATTCGTTTCTATGAAACATTACATTATAAAAAGACTGTGGAAGAAGGTTTGTAAAAATGGATCAATCTAAAGAAGAAAGAGTCCATGGAGTATTTGAAAAAATATACAAAAACTATGATCAAATGAATTCAGTTATAAGCTTTCAGCGTCATATTGCATGGAGAAAAGAAACCATGAAGCGAATGCAAGTTAAACCAGGTCAAAAGGCATTAGATGTTTGTTGTGGTACAGCTGATTGGAGTATTGCACTTGCAAATGAGGTTGGTCCTAACGGACAGGTGATAGGGCTAGATTTCAGTCAAAATATGCTTCAAATCGGACAGCAAAAGGTTACGCAGCTTGGCTTATCAAATGTAGAACTTATTCATGGAAATGCAATGAAACTACCTTTTGAAGATCAATCCTTTGACTTCGTGACAATTGGTTTCGGATTAAGAAATGTACCAGACTACATGCAGGTATTAAAAGAAATGAATCGAGTTTTGAAACCAGGCGGCAAGGCTGTATGTTTGGAAACCTCACAACCAACAGCACCTCTATTTAAACAAGGATATTATTTATATTTTCGCTTTATTATGCCTTTATTTGGTAAGTTGTTTGCAAAAAGTTATCAAGAATATTCATGGTTACAAGAATCGGCTCGTGATTTTCCTGGAATGAAGGAACTTGCTGATATGTTTAAAGAGGCAGGGTTTGAAAGAATTCAAGTAAAACCATTTACTGGTGGAGTGGCAGCAATGCATTTAGGAATAAAACCTAATACGAAATAATCAATTATATAGATTACCACTGCATGGTTTGAGTGCTTACATAAAAGCAAACTCCATTAATTCTGAATGTTTATTCCTTCCTCGATAAAGTTAATTAAGATACAGATCGCAAAGTTAGAAATAGTAATAATATGTTCGACAATAAGATGTATTAAGGTGAATAGTATGAAATTTAAAGCATTGTATTCCTTTTTGAATACTGACCTCTCAATAATTGAACAAGAATTAGAAAAGACAGCTATTTCAGAGCACCCTTTGTTAAGAGAAGCGAACTTAGAGCTTTTGCAAGCAGGAGGCAAACGAATTCGGCCTGTTTTTGTTTTACTATCAGCCATGTTTGGAAACTATGATATAAATAGAGTGAAATATGTTGCAGTTGCACTTGAAACCATTCATATGGCATCACTAGTTCATGATGATGTTATTGATGACGCTGAGTTGCGTAGAGGAAAACCTACAGTGAAATCGAAGTGGGATAATCGCATTGCAATGTATACGGGAGACTATTTATTAGCAAGATCATTAGAGGTCATGACAAATATTGATGATTCTCTGGCACATCAAATCTTATCCAAGACGATTGTAGAGGTTTGCTTAGGTGAAATTGAGCAAATTAAAGACAAATATCGTCTTGATCAATCTATTCGTACATATTTAAAGCGAATTAAAAGAAAGACTGCTTTATTAATAGCTGTAAGTTGTCAATTAGGAGCCATTTCAACAGGGGCTTCAGAAGAAATACATAAAAAGCTTTATTGGTTTGGTTATTATGTTGGAATGTCATTTCAAATTACCGATGATATTCTCGATTTTACTTCAACTGAAGAAGAACTCGGAAAGCCAGTTGGAAGTGATCTTCTGCAAGGGAATATAACACTCCCAGTTTTGTTTGCATTGGAAAATCCGATGATAAGAGCAGAAGTAGAAAAAATAACAAATGAAACATCACCAAATGAAATTCAACCACTATTAAAAAAGATTTTAGAATCTGATGTAATCGAAAGATCTGCGAAAGTAAGTGATCAATACCTTCAAAAAGCATTTGAAATAGTAGAGACTTTACCAAAAAATCGCTCGAGAACTTCCTTGATTAGTATCGCAAAGTATATTGGAAAAAGAAAATTTTAATTATTAGACTTTTTCTCCATCCCATTATTGCATATTGCTCCTTATGCATGGTATTATTTTCTTGGGGTCATGAAAGCCTATACATAAACTTCAATGGGGTGGAGAATATAATATGGAAAAAACATTCTTAATGGTAAAACCTGATGGCGTGCAACGACAGCTTATTGGGGAAATAGTTGGTAGATTCGAAAGAAAGGGCTTACAACTAATTGGAGCTAAACTTATGACGATTCCTGTTTCTCTCGCTGAGCAACATTATGGAGAGCATAAAGGTAAACCTTTTTATGATGATCTGGTCAGCTTTATTACATCAGGCCCAGTATTTGCTATGGTATGGCAAGGAGAAAATGTAGTTGAGCTCACTCGTAAGATGATGGGAAAAACAAATCCAAAAGATGCTGAGCCAGGAACAATCAGAGGTGATTACAGCATGTTTGTTAGTAAAAATATTATTCACGGATCAGATTCACCTGAAAGTGCAAACCGTGAAGTTGCGCTGTTTTTTAACGAAAATGAGCTTGTTGAATATGATAAATTAATTAATAGTTGGATTTACTAGGAGCTAGCATTTGCTAGCTTCTTGTTTTTTAGATAAAAATTGTATAAGACCTTTAGTTATTGTTTATACAATCAAAATTTATATTCAGAGAAGGTAATATAACTGAGATTTTCCCCATTGTAGGGCGTTAAGCCATGTTTTTTAAAAAAATTGCGCAAATTCTCACAAATTTAAGATATACTATAAATTATTCATAAAAAGATGAAGAGAATTTTTTAATCGCTTTGGTTAAGTATTAGGAGAGTAAATGATGGTTGATAAGGATTATGAGCAATTTATCACAAAAGTAAAGCACAAAACTGGTATTGATTTATCCCTTTACAAAGAAGCTCAAATGAAGAGAAGGTTAATATCTTTATATGAGAAGAGAGGCTTTTCTAGCTTTAGTGATTTTTACAACGGTCTTAGTAAAGATAATGACTTATATTATGAATTATTAGATCGGATTACGATAAATGTTTCTGAATTTTACCGTAATTATAAAAGATGGCAAGTGCTAGAAGAAAAAATTCTTCCTAGCCTCCTAGAAAATAATAATCAGTTAAAGATATGGAGTGCTGCATGTTCGACAGGTGAAGAGCCATATACAATTGCCATGATCCTTTCGAAACTTGTAGATCTCTCAAAAGTAAAAATTATTGCAACAGATATCGATGAAAATGTTATTGCTAGAGCCAAGCTAGGGAATTATCCTGAACGGTCACTAAATGAAGTTCCTAATGATATGAAAAAGAAATATTTTAAACAAGTGGGGACGAATTATCAGGTTAGTGATCAAATTATTAATGCAGTTCAATTCAAGAAACAGAATTTGCTAGCAGATCCATTTGAATCTCAATTTGATTTAATAGTGTGTCGAAATGTCCTTATTTATTTTACGGAAGAAGCGAAAGAGATTCTGTACAAAAAATTCAGTGGTGCATTAAAAAAACAAGGGATATTCTTTGTTGGAAGTACTGAACAAATTTTTAATGCAGAGCGTTATCAACTCACTTCTGTTGATACGTTTTTTTATCAAAAGAGCTAAAATCAGCTATTTTTTTTATACTAGTTATGGTATATTTGTACTTAAAAGCGTTAGTGCGTTGAAGGGAGAGAGAATTATGAGATATTTAACTGCTGGAGAATCTCACGGACCTCAATTAACTGCAATTGTTGAAGGTGTTCCGTCCGGTTTAAATTTAACTGCAGAAGATATAAATAGAGATTTAGCTAGAAGACAAAAGGGCTATGGTCGTGGCCGTAGAATGCAAATTGAAAAGGATCAAGTTCAATTATTGGGTGGGGTAAGACATGGTAAAGCCTTAGGGTCTCCAATCTCTTTAGTTGTAGAAAACAGAGACTGGAAGCATTGGACAAAAATAATGGGTGCAGAGCCAATTACTCCTGAGGAAGAACAAGAAGTAAAACGTCAAATTACACGTCCACGTCCTGGTCATGCTGACTTAGTTGGTGCGATGAAGTATGGTCATCGAGATATGAGAAATGTATTAGAACGTTCTTCAGCACGTGAGACAACAGTTCGTGTAGCTGTTGGTGCTTTAGCAAAGCAAATTTTAGCAGAGTTAGATATAAAAGTTGTTGGACATGTTTTAGAAATTGGCGGTGTAAGGGCTGAAAATACTGAATACCGTGATATTGATGATCTTTTAGCAGTAACAGAAGAATCACAAGTAAGATGCTATGATCGTCAGGCTGAAACTAAAATGATGGAAGCAATTGATCAAGCGAAGGAAAATGGCGATTCAATCGGAGGAATTGTTGAAGTTGTCGTTGAAGGACTACCAGCGGGAATTGGCAGCTATGTACATTATGATCGCAAGTTAGATAGTAAGATTGCAGGTGCTATTGTCAGCATTAATGCCTTTAAAGGTGTGGAATTTGGTATCGGCTTTGAAGCGGCTAGAAAATTTGGTAGTCAAGTTCATGATGAGATTGAATGGACTGAAGAAGCTGGATATACTCGTAAAACAAATCGTCTAGGTGGATTCGAAGGTGGCATGACAACAGGTATGCCAATTGTTGTAAGAGGGGTTATGAAACCAATTCCAACACTGTATAAACCATTAAAAAGTGTGGATATTGAAACAAAAGAACCATTTACTGCAAGTATTGAACGTTCTGATAGTTGTGCAGTCCCTGCAGCAAGTGTTGTAGCAGAGTCAGTTGTAGCATGGGAAATTGCAAATGCAATTGTCGAGCAGTTTGGTGCTGATCGTATGGATCTTATAAAAGAAAATATTAAGAAAATGCGCGAATATACGAGGGATTTTTAATGAAGTCGATTTTAATCAATACGACTGAGGAGAGCTACCCGGTAATTGTTGGTAATGAAGCGATAAATGAATTGCCTTCCCTTTTAAGAAGCCTTTCTCCATCAAAGGTTCTTATTGTAACAGACACAAATGTTGACCAATTATATGGTAATATGTTGGTCGATAAAGTTGACAAGGAATGGATGACCTATAAGTATGTAATTAAAAGTGGTGAGGCAGCTAAATCATTTGATATGTTTTACGAACTCCACTCTTATGCCTTAAAACAAGAACTAGATCGTAAATCAGTTATCATCGCCTTCGGAGGTGGAGTAGTTGGTGATTTAACGGGTTTTGTTGCCGCTACATATATGAGAGGAGTACCTTTCATACAAGTGCCAACAACATTATTAGCACATGATAGTGCAGTTGGTGGTAAAGTAGCGATAAACCATCCTGAAGGAAAAAATATGATCGGTGCTTTTTATCAACCAAAAGTAGTTGTTTATGATAGTAACTTTTTACAAAGCCTGCCAACTAATGAACTGAGATCAGGTTTTGCAGAGGTTATTAAGCATTCTCTTATTCGAAGTGAAAGTCTGTATCAGTTCTTATATTCAGAAATTCGCCATTTAGAAGACATAACAACAGATAAATTACAACGCATGATTCTTGAAGGAATCCAAATAAAAGCAGATGTTGTATCAAAGGATGAAAAGGAATTAGGACTTCGAGCAATCTTAAACTTTGGACATACACTTGGACATGCAGTAGAAGCAGAAGCAGGCTATGGAAAGCTTTCACATGGTGATAGTATAGCGATTGGTATGCTATTTGCTACATGGTTAAGTAATAAAACACTTAATGTTACGCTTCCATACTACGAATTGAAATCATGGTTTAAAGCGATTGGTTTTCCAACAGAGGTGCCTTATTCACAAACAACGGATCAATTGATTAATAAAATGAAAAAAGATAAAAAAACTAAGTCGAATCAATTGACAATGATTTTATTAGAAGAAATCGGTGTTACAACATCAGTGCTTTTTTCTGAAGATGAATTATATTCTTTACTTGATGAGTGGAGAGCTGAAGAACGAGGTGAAAAGGTTGATTAGGGGAATTCGAGGAGCAACAACTGTTATTGAAAACAAAGAAGATGTTATTTTAAAAGCTACTGAAGAGTTAATACATGAAATGATTCGTAAAAATGATATACGACCTGAAAATGTTGCACAAGTGATTATGACTGTTACAGAGGATCTAACAGCAACATTTCCTGCAAAAGCTTTAAGAACACTAAGAGGCTGGACATATGTTCCTGTTATGTGCATGAAGGAAATACCAGTACCTAACAGTCTTGGGAAATGTATAAGAATTATGATGACTGTAGAGACAAATGAAAAGCAAGAAAATATCCATCATGTTTATTTGGAAGAAGCAGTTAAGCTAAGACCAGATTTGTCTATTATCTGAGCGTTTGTTAATAGTAGAAGCTAATCGAAGTAATAATTTTACAGCGTGAAAATTCAGAACAATCTTACATTAACCTTGACAATAATTGATGTAATGTAATAACATGATGAAGAAGATTGATTAGTTAATTAGTTGAGTAGAATAGATTAGTATAGTATAGGGTAGCAGAGAATGAGTTAGTTTAGCTGAGGTTTTATTTTTAACGGCACAAGTCTACCCAAAAACCACTGTGTTTTTGGGTTTTTATTTTTTCTTTTAAGTATTTGTATACTTTAAACATACTAAAAGGACATACTTTTTCAAAAGACCTGTCCTTGTATGTAACAGAGAAAATGTGCTTATACAATCTTCAAATAGTTACAACCTCCTAAATCCTCGTTCTCCAAATTTATTGGAGGAGTGAGTCAATTTGAATTTTTCTTCTTTTACTACATTTTGTGAAGATAGTAAGCATTATCGAACAATCCCCATTGTTAAAAAATATATCGTTGATACATTTACACCCATTCAATTATTTCAGCTTTTTCAGGATGAAGCTGTTTACTTATTAGAGAGCAAGGATTCTGAATCTAGTTGGTCTCGTTACTCATTTATAGGTCTAAATCCATTTTTATTTATAGAAGAAAACCATGGAGAATTTTCGATCTTAAATGAACAAAGAAAAACACTTTCTAAGTCTCATTCTTTAACGGAAATATTTGAGAATCTGCAAGAGCATTTGGCCATTAAACTTCCTGAATTGGATATACCTTTTGTAGGAGGAGCGGTAGGTTATATTGGCTATGACACAGTATCGATCTTAGAAAAGGTAGAAAAACATGTAACTGACGATCTTAAGCAGCAAAATTGTATGTTTTTTGTATGTGAAACAGTTATTGCTTTTGATCATCAAGAGAAACAACTCTATTTTATTCATTTTGAACGAGTAAACGGAGAAGAAGTTGAAGATGAAGTACACCTTAAAGCAACTTACCAGCTTGCTGAAGCAAAAATGAACAAATATATAAGTAAGCTGAAGCAAAAAGAACAGCCAGAACATTTACCATTACCAGTTTCAGCTGAATTTGACGTTAATTTTGATGAAATAAAATCAAATTATGAAAAGAGTAAGTTTCTTGAGGATGTTGAGAAAGTAAAGGAATACATTCGTGCAGGAGATATCTTCCAAGGGGTTTTGTCACAAAGATTTGAAATACCGATCTCAACTGATGGTTTTTCATTATATCGTATTTTACGAATTGTTAATCCATCCCCGTATTTGTTTTATATTCGTTTTAATGATACTGAGCTTGTAGGTAGCTCTCCTGAAAGATTAATTTATATTCAAAATAAACATCTTGAAATTCATCCTATTGCTGGAACAAGAAGACGTGGTAAAACAATTGAGGAAGATCTTTATTTTGAAGAAGAATTAAAAAATGATGAAAAAGAAAAAGCAGAACATTATATGTTAGTAGATTTGGCGCGTAATGACCTCGGCCGAGTAGCGGAATATGGTTCAGTAACAACACCGACGTTAATGGAGGTTGGGCGATTTTCACATGTTATGCACCTAATCTCAAAGGTTACAGCAAGAATTAAAAGTGATATTCATCCAATTGATGCACTACTTTCATCATTTCCAGCAGGAACTGTATCTGGTGCTCCAAAAATTCGGGCAATGCAAATCATTCAAGAATTAGAACCTACAGCAAGAGGCAGCTATGCTGGTTGTGTCGCATATGTAGGCTTTGATGGAAATATTGATTCATGTATAACAATACGAACGATAACTGTTAAAAATAATACTGCATATGTGCAAGCTGGAGCTGGAATTGTTGTTGATAGTGTTCCTGAGCTTGAATGGAAGGAAACGTGTAATAAAGCGAGTGCCATGTTAAAAGCAATCCAATTAGCAGAAAAGGTTTTTAATGAGGAGGTAAATGGTGATGAAAGAGCTACTAGCACAATGTATTGAAGGAAATACATTAACTGAGAAACAGGCAGAACAAGTAATGGATTCGATTATGGAAGGTGAGGTAACACCAAGTCAAATTGCTAGCCTTGTTTCGATTATGCGACTTAGAGGCGAAACAGTTGATGAAATCGTTGGTTTTACAAAATCGATGAAGAATCATATGACATCGATACACTATGAAAGCGATGTTGTCGATACGTGTGGCACTGGTGGTGATGGAGCCTCAACCTTTAATATATCAACAGCTGCTGCAATAGTTGTTTCATCATTAAAGGTGAAAGTTGCAAAACATGGAAACCGTGCATTTTCCTCTAAAAGTGGAAGTGCAGATGTCCTTGAAACTCTAGGAATAAATATTCAAACAACACAAGATGAAGCTGTGAAAAGCCTTGATGACAAAAACATGAGCTTTTTATTTGCGCCGATGTTCCATTCATCAATGAAGCATGCTGTTAATCCTCGAAAAGAAATCGGCTTTCGAACTGTTTTTAATCTACTAGGACCATTATCAAATCCGGCTAATGCCAAAAGGCAAGTAATTGGTGTATTTTCAACTGAATATGCTGAAAAAATGGCAAAAGCGTTAAATCGTTTAGGTGCAGAGCATGTATTGCTTGTTACAGGACGTGATGGGTTGGACGAAATCTCTATTTCAGCTGAGACAGATGTCGTTGAGCTTAAAAACGGTGTGATCACTAGATATGTTCTCCATCCAAATGACTTTGGGCTATTAGAAGGTGATATTGAAGATATAAAAGTATCAAATGCGCAAGAAAGTGCGGAACTAATCGAAAGTATTTTTCGAGGAAGAGCACCAAAAAGTGCTGAGGACATTGTGGCAATTAATGCTGCAGCTGCACTATATGTAGCAAACTATGTCCAAACATTTGCAGACGGTGTTATGTTTGCTAAAGAAGCGATTAGGAACGGTTTAGCTTTACAGCAATTAACGGTGTTACGTCATCAGCGGGAGGAAAACTATGCTTGATAAAATAATAGAAACAAAGAAAGAAGAAATAAAAAAACTAATCTTACCTGATGATGAGAGGCTACCACGTCTCTCCTTCTATGATGCATTAAAAGCTCCACATCGTGAACTAGGACTTATTGCAGAAGTCAAAAAGGCATCCCCATCTAAGGGATTAATAAAAGCGGATTTTCACCCTGTTGAAATTGCCCTAGCATATGAAAAGGGTGGAGCAGATTGTTTGTCAGTACTAACAGATACACCATACTTTCAAGGGAAACGAGAGTATTTAACTGATGTAAAGAAGGCTGTAAACCTTCCAATATTAAGAAAGGATTTCATTATCGACCACATTCAGATTGATGAGGCAAATCGTATTGGTGCAGATGCCATTTTATTAATTGGAGAAGCACTTGAGTCTTCGCTATTAAAGGAACTTTATCAATATGCGTTACAGTTAAATTTAGATATACTAGTAGAGGTACATGATCAAGATACACTAGAAAAGGTATTAAAGGTTATAACACCAAAAATTCTAGGGGTTAATAATCGAAACTTAAAAACCTTTGAAACAAATATTGGACAGCTAGAAGAAATGGCATCTTCTATCCCAAGGGATACGTTACTCGTTAGCGAAAGTGGCCTATATACAAGAGATGATTTAAATCTTGTTCAGCAATATGGAGCTAAGGCTGTATTAGTAGGAGAATCGCTTATGAGAAAAGACGATCAAGCAGTGGCAATTAAAGAACTGTTTGGAGAAAGTATCAATGCCTAAACCGTTATTGAAATTTTGTGGAATTCGTTCTCTTGATGATTTGAAAATTGTTTCTAGCTCTCAAGCTGAATACATCGGTCTTATTTTCGCAGAAAGTAAACGGAGAGTAGATCCAAAAATCGTAAAAACATGGCTAAAAGAAGTAGATATTACTGCAAAAAAACTTGTTGCAGTTTTTGTTAATCCTACCGCAAATGAACTCGCTGATGTTTTAACAAATCTTCCTATCGATGTTATACAATTTCATGGAAATGAATCCTATGAGGATATAAAAAAAGTAAAAGAGACTTTTGTGGGCACTGTGTGGAAAGCCCTTCATCATCATTCTAAAACTATTGAAGAGATGCATTCTTTTAAAAATATTGTAGATGGATTTGTTATCGATTCAAGGATGAAAGGTCAATGGGGTGGGACAGGTGTTAGCTTTGATTGGTCTGCAGTCCCTCATTATATAAAGTTCTCTCGCGATACAAGCAAGCTATGTTTTATTGCTGGTGGTGTTAATGAAAGCAATATTGGAAAATTATTAACATATCACCCTCAAGGAATCGATTTATCTAGTGGTATAGAAGTAGATAACAAGAAAAGTAAGGATAAGATCGAACGAATAGAAGAAAGGGTGTTACAGAATGTCAATATATCCAGATAAGAATGGCAGATATGGAGAGTTTGGTGGTCGCTTCGTACCTGAAACATTAATGAGTCCATTAGCAGAAATAGAACAAGCACACAAAGAAGCAATGCAAGACCCAGCATTTTTAGAAGAATATCATCATTTATTGAATGAATACTCTGGCAGACCGACTACTGTTACGCTTGCAGGAAATGTAACAGAAAAACTTGGCGGTGCTAAAATCTACCTAAAAAGAGAAGATTTAAACCATACAGGTGCTCATAAAATTAATAACGCCATCGGACAAGCTTTACTTGCTAAAAGAATGGGTAAAACAAAGATTATTGCTGAAACGGGTGCAGGGCAGCATGGTGTTGCAACAGCGACTGTCGCTGCAAAGTTTGGTATGGAATGCAAAGTGTTCATGGGTGAAGAGGATGTAAGACGTCAACAGTTAAATGTGTTTCGTATGCAGTTACTTGGTGCAGAGGTTATTCCTGTAACAAGTGGAAATAAAACATTGAAAGATGCAACAAATGAGGCAATGCGTTATTGGGTTCAGCATTGTGAGGATCATTTTTATATAATTGGGTCGGTTGTTGGTCCACATCCATACCCTTATATCGTTAGAGAGTTTCAACGTGTTATTGGTGACGAAGCTAAAGAGCAGTTTCAAAAAATTGAGGGCACTCTGCCTACTAAAGTAATGGCTTGTGTTGGTGGTGGAAGTAATGCCATTGGTATGTTTGCTGCATTTTTAAAAGAAAAAGTTGATCTAGTTGCAGTAGAAGCAGCTGGAATGGGTGTTGATACAGACATGCATGCGGCTACAATTACAAAAGGAACAAAAGGTGTTCTTCATGGATCATTAACCTATTTATTACAGGATGAATTTGGTCAAATTACTGAACCATATTCAATTTCTGCGGGGCTTGATTACCCTGGTATAGGACCTGAACATGCCCATTTAGCAAGCACAGGACGAGTGAAGTATGAAAGTGTAACAGACCAAGAAGCTTTAGATGCGCTAGAATTATTGGCAAAGGAAGAAGGAATCTTAGCAGCAATTGAATCTGCACACGCACTTTCTTCTGCTTTTGAACATGCAAAACAAATGGCTAGTCATGAAAGTATTCTTATTTGCTTATCAGGTAGAGGAGATAAGGATGTACACACCTTAATGTCTCATTTCAAGGAGGAAGCAAAACATGAAGACACTATTCAAGCAGCCACTACAAAATAAACTTTTTATACCATTTATTACTGCGGGTGATCCAGATGGTAAAGCAACAATAGATTTAGCAGTTGCATTGCAAGAGGCTGGTGCGTCAGCAATCGAACTAGGGATACCGTATTCTGATCCAGTAGCGGATGGACCCGTTATTCAGAAAGCATCCAGCCGAGCATTAAAGAACGGTATGAATATAGTAAAAGCAATGAAGCTAGTTCCTGAAATGAGGAAAAAAGGAGTAAATATTCCGATTATTCTATTCACGTATTATAATCCTGTGTTACAATTAGAACAGGAATCCTTTTTCGCTTTACTGCGAGAAAATACGATTGATGGTTTGCTTATTCCTGATATCCCTTTTGAAGAAAGCGCGGAACTTCGTCAAAAATGTCAGGAGCATTCAATCTCATTTATATCTCTTGTTGCACCAACATCATCAAGTCGAATTAAAATGATTGCGGAAAATGCAGAAGGATTTGTATATTGTGTTTCTTCCTTAGGAGTAACTGGTGTCAGAAAGAATTTTGACAACTCAATAACCTCTTTCCTAGATGAAGTAAAACAATATAGTAATGTACCTGTCGTCGTTGGTTTTGGCGTATCTTCTAAGGAGCAGGTAGAAGAGTTATCAAGCATTTGCGATGGTGTTGTAGTAGGTAGTGCATTAGTTCGAGAAATTGAACGACTACAAACATCTTTATTAAACAAAACAACTCGCAACAAGGCAATTGACGAATTCAGAGAATTCGCTAAAACCTTTGGCTCTGAAAATGAAAGTAAAGAGTATGTATAAGCACATGCAATTCATTATTTAATTGCTTAATTTTAATGAACACATTAAGATAGTATACAACATTATCAGAGGGAAGTTCCCTCTGATTAAGTTTCACTTATAGTAGGAGAGGTGTTATGCTTTGCAAATTAAAGAGCAGTTACTAAGTTTAAAACCATATCAACCAGGAAAACCAATTGAAGAAGTAAAAAAAGAGTTTAACTTAACAAAAGTAGTCAAACTTGCATCAAATGAAAACCCATATGGTTGCTCAAAAAAAGCAAAACAAGCGATACTAGATGAACTTGATCAGCTAGCTATTTATCCGGACGGCTATAGTGCTCTTCTTCGTACACAAGTAGCTAAGCATGTAGGTGTAAATGAAGATGAATTATTGTTCGGAAATGGGTCTGACGAAGTCGTGCAAATTATTTGCCGTGCACTTTTAAGCCCACAAAAAAATACGGTGATGGCTACTCCAACATTTCCTCAATACAAACATAATGCTGTGATTGAAGGAGCAGAAATTCGGGAAGTTCCGCTTGTTGATGGAGACCATAACCTTGATGAAATGCTCACTAAGATTGATGAAAACACTACAGTGCTATGGGTTTGTACACCAAATAATCCTACTGGTACATATGTAAAAAAACAAGAATTATTAGATTTCTTAAGTAAAGTACCTAAACATGTTCTTGTTGTAGTTGATGAAGCCTATTATGAATATGTTGTGGCAGAGGATTATCCTCAAACTGTCCCACTTTTAAAAGATTATCCGAATTTAATGATCCTTCGAACTTTTTCAAAAGCATACGGACTTGCAGCGTTGCGTGTTGGCTATGGGATTGCAAATGCTGACTTAATCCGAAAAATCGAGCCAGCAAGGGAACCATTCAATACGAGTCGTGTTGCACAGGCTGCGGCAATTGCTGCCTTAGAGGACCCAGCATTTGTTTCTGAATGCAGTGATAAAAATAAACAAGGTTTGCAACAATTTTACCAATTCTGTGAAGATCTAAAATTAGAATTTTACCCATCAGAAGGAAATTTTATCTTAATCGATTTTAAGCGAGATTCAGATGAAGTTTTTAATGCTTTACTAAAAAAAGGGTATATCGTTCGTTCCGGAAATGCATTAGGTTTTCCAACTCATTTGCGTATTACTGTTGGGACGGAAGAACAAAATGCAGAAATTATTGAGATATTAAAAGAATTTGTTCTTGAATAAAGTTTTAGTCCTCTTTTCAAATAGAAGAGAGGACTAAGTTTTAGAAAGCTATTCTTTAATGCAACAACTATTAAACTTATTGATATATATAATTAAATAATGTTCTTTTTTTATAGTTTCTCTTATAGTATAACCCTTACTTTATCTATGAATAGCCTCTTTAGAATGATAGGCAAAAAAGGTGATTTTGATGGTGAAAAACATTTATTTAATAGGACTCGGCTTAATAGGGGGCTCTATTGCTTTATCAATTAAACAAAAAGATCCTTCAATACATATCATTGGGTTTGATATTAATGAAGATCAAGTGATGCTAGCAAAAAAGATCGGTGCTATAGATGAAATCTCTCCAACTCTTTTTCCGAATCTAGCCTTTGTTGATATTATTTTTATTTCTACACCTGTTCAGCAAACAATAAACATTATCGAACAGCTTCAAGCTGTGGAGTTGAAACAGGGTGTAATTATTACAGACGTTGGCAGCACAAAAGTGAAAATAGTAGAATGTGCAACAAAATATCTAAATGGTAGAATTAAATTCATCGGAGGTCATCCGATGGCTGGCTCACATAAGTCGGGAATTTTAGCCGCAAAGCCTCATTTATTTGAGAATGCTTTTTACATATTAACCCCTTCAGAATATGTAACCCCTCATGATCTTTCTGTTCTAACAGAGGTCTTGGATGGAACGAAAGCTAATTTCATAGAGATGTCTCCCGAAGAGCATGATAAGGTGACAGGGGTAATAAGTCATTTTCCTCATATAGTTGCTGCAAGCCTAGTGTATCAAGCAGAAAGCTATGAAGAACAATTTCCTCTTGTTAAAAGACTCGCAGCTGGCGGCTTTCGAGATATAACGCGAATTGCCTCTAGCAACCCTGCAATGTGGAGAGATATTTTACTACACAACAAAGGTCCATTGTTAAATCTGTTTGAAGAATGGATTTCTGAGATGGAACGAGTAAAAAGCTTTGTAGAAAATGAACAAGCTGATCAATTATATACGTATTTTGAGCATGCGAAACAATATCGAGATGGTTTGCCTGAAAAACAAAAAGGGGCAATCCCATCATTCTATGACTTATTTGTGGATGTTCCTGATTACCCAGGTATAATCTCTGAGATAACTGGTTATTTAGCGAAAGAAGAAATAAGTTTAACTAATATACGGATTATTGAAACGCGAGAAGAGATTTATGGGGTATTAAGATTAAGCTTCCAAACTGAACGTGATCGTGAATTAGCAATAGATTGTATTGGCAAATATTCAAATTATGATACATTTATCATATAACAAGTGAACAACAACAAAAAAGAATTCTTATGTATTTAATAGAGGTGGATTTAATGGCAGATTTAAAAAAGTTATCAAAGGTAAGCAGTTTAGCCGGTTCTGTTGAAGTACCAGGTGATAAATCAATCTCACATCGAGCTGTTATGTTTGGGGCTATAGCAGATGGTAAAACAGAAATTTCAAATTTTTTAATGGGTGCTGATTGCTTAAGTACGGTTTCCTGTTTTCGAAAAATGGGTGTAGCAATCGATATTCAGGAAGGTCTTGTTACTGTTGAAGGAAAGGGCTTAGATGGTTTAGAAGAGCCTTCAGAGATCCTAGATGTAGGTAATTCAGGTACCACAACCAGATTAATGATGGGAATATTAGCTGGTACCGATTTCCACTCTTGTATCATTGGTGATGAGTCAATTGCAAAAAGGCCTATGTCTCGTGTAACTAATCCATTAAAGCTGATGGGTGCAACAATTGATGGACGAGAAAACGGACAATATACTCCTTTAGCAATTCGTGGTAACAACCTAAACGGGATAAACTACGAATCACCAGTTGCTAGTGCACAGGTTAAATCAGCAATACTTTTAGCGGGGTTACGGACGAATCAAGAAGAAACAATCGTAACTGAACCACATAAATCGCGAGATCATACTGAACGTATGTTAAGAGCGTTTGGTGTTAAAGTTAAAGAGGATGAGAGGTCAGCTTCAGTTATAGGTGGCCAAAGCCTTAAAGCAACAAATATCTTTGTACCAGGTGACATCTCATCTGCAGCCTTTTTCCTTGTTGCAGGAGCTATTGTCCCTAATAGTGAAATACTCTTAAGAAATGTCGGAATTAACCCAACAAGAACAGGAATTCTCGATGTGTTAAAAATGATGGGTGCCTCAATTGAAATAATCCCGCAAGAAAACCAGACTTTTGAACCAATTGCTGATATTTTAATTAAAACGTCATCTTTAAAAGGAACAACCATTAGTGGTGACTTAATTCCTAAACTAATAGATGAAATTCCAGTTATAGCGTTATTGGCAACTCAAGCTGAAGGTGACACAATCATTAAAGATGCAAGTGAGCTTAAAGTGAAGGAAACAAATCGAATCGATACGGTAGTCGGTGAACTAACAAAAATTGGAGCTAACATTAAGGCGACTGATGATGGCATGGTTATTACAGGTAAATCGAACTTGCTAGGAAATGCAACTGTATCTAGTCATGGAGATCATCGAATTGGGATGATGCTTGCTATAGCTTCATGTATTACCGAACAGCCAATCAACTTACAAGATGCTACAGCAATTGATGTTTCCTATCCAAACTTTTTTGATCATTTATCAGTATTATCAAAATAATATTTTACTTAAAAACTATTGAGATTAGCTATCTATTATTGATTAGTCAATCAAAACCAAGCTTGGTTTTGATTCAATTAATGATAAAAGCTGTCTCTTTTTTGTCGTCTAGAAACTTTTAATATCCTGTACTGTGGTGTGAAAACAATAAGCATAATTTTTCAGATCCCCACATAGCTTGTCTTATAGAGGATGAAAGGTGGGGAGTGTATCATGAGTTATATCATTGACAGAGTAAATCTATTAAAGTCTGATGGTCTAGAGAAAACATCATTATTAATTGTTAAAAATAAAATTGAATTTATGCGTCATACTATGGAAAATATTCGTTTTATGAAAATGGATATGAGCTCGTATTTATTAACCCCAGGATATGTCATGCTGGATTTTTCTCTACATACGTCACTTCATTTCCAAGAATTCAAACAATCTATCATTGAAAAGTATCTAAAAAAAGGATGTACATCACTTCTTACGGTTGTAAATATAGATTATGAACAACAACTAAGTGCAAAAGTAAAACAAAAAAGACACTTAATGATAAATTCTCCGATTGATTATTATATTAGTGTTAAGATTCCATTTAAAGCTTTGAGCCCATCAATTTTAAGAAGATGTAAACAAGAAAATATATCTGTGGTTTTTGTGGAAATTGATAACACTGATAAACTCACCTCAAAATCTTGGGGATGGATAAGGGACGCAATGTTTTCAAATCCAATCACTCTTATTCCATTTTCACGAGATGAAAGCACTGTTATTAGTAAAAAGCAAAAGCTCCTTCAAGTATGGGAGAAAATCATGAAAGAACATCGATTATCTTCCATTCCAACTCCATTAAAAGAAGGAGTACCATTAACAAAAGAAGTATTAATGAGATTAGGTATTTATCCTGAAAAAGGAGATATTCGAGTTGGTGGACAAGTAAATTATAATTTGTACAAACTAAACGAAATAAGGTATACATACTAAAAAAAGCCTATTATCAATTATGATGAACACTTCCCGAACATTACAGCACACCAAGGAAGATTAATTAATGTAAACGGAGAAGTCTCATTTTATCCAGGAATTGGCGAAGAATGTTTTATCACAATTTCAAGTCGTTTCATACCACAATCAGCATCATTTTAATGTATGATAAAGATATGTAAATAACAAAACGAAATAGGGCAAACCTCAAAGTCATCAAACATCAAGTTTTAAATAAACATTTGATATGTCGTTTTAATAATTCAAACAATTGTTTATAAAGAAAGGAATTACTATGTTTAATCAAGTGCTAAACGAAGCAATAAATCTTGTAAATAAGGGTGAAACTGAAGAAGGATTAAATTTATTAGCAAATATACTTCCAACACTTCATGATGAAGAGAAACTCCATTTAGCAGATCAATATTATCAATGGGGTATCATTGATCAAGCACATGAAATAGTTGAAGAACTTCATTTTCTGTATCCTGAAGAAACACAAGTAACTTTATTTTTAGCCGAACTTTTCTTAGATTTGGAGAAAGAGGAAGAAGCGATCAATTTATTAAATACAATTACATCTGACCATGAGGCATATCCACAAGCGTTGCTACTTTTAGCTGATTTATATCAAATGCAAGGTTTAGCTGAGGTCAGTGAACAAAAATTGCAAGAAGCAAAGCAGTTACTACCTGAGGAGCCTGTTATAGACTTTGCACTAGGAGAATTTTATTTTCACCAAGGCCAATATAAGCATGCAATACCTTTTTATAAAGCAATTGTAAAAGATCAGAAGTCTATTTCAGGTGTTTCAATTGAACAAAGGTTAGCTGAGTGTTTAAGCGCAACAGGGGAGTTTGAGGAATCGCTTGATTATTATAAACAAGCCGTAATCGAACAAGAGGATCTTAATACGTTATTTGGTTACGGATTTACTGCTTATCAAGGTGGATTTTATAAAACAGCCATTCAACAATTTACTAGGCTAAAAGAAGCAGATCCGCATTTTTCTTCCCTTTATTTGTATTTGGCGAAGGCGTATGAGAATGAAGGTCTCTTACCAGAAAGTCTTGAAACTGTTCAAGAGGGAATTAAGGTTGATGAATATAATAAAGAACTATACTTATATGGCGGTAAGATTGCCATTAAATCTGGCCATATTCATGATGCTGAAAATTTATTGCGTGAAACGCTTGCCATAGATCCAGGTCATATAGAGGCTGCTATTACTTTAACTCATATTTTCCTTCAAGAAGAGCGATATGATGATGTAATTGATTTAATATCTGAAAGTAAAAGATATGGAGAAGAGGATCCTCAGTTTGAATGGAACTTAGCACGAGCTTATCATCAAAAAGAAGAGTATTCAGAGGCATTAAACCATTATCAACTTGCATATAATTCTTTCAAGGATCAACGAGAATTTCTTCATGAATATGGGTACTTTTTATTAGAAGAAGGTCGTAAGCAAGAAGCTAAGGAAATATTTGAAAAAATATTAATGCAAGATCCTTCAAATGTCGAAATTGGTGAGATATTGCTACAATTAGAAGATGAGTTTTAAGGGAAATAAGGAGGATTTTATTTTGTTTTTGTGGAATTAACCATAGTATGAATTAATTGAACTGCAGAGGAGGGAATTGTATGGTGGCCCCTGTATCTGTCCACGAAAAGAAAGATTTTGTCAGGTGGTTTTTAAACCATTATCAGCTGAAAAGAAGAGAATGTGTGTGGATTTTAAATTATTTAATGAGTCATGATACCTTAATGGAAAAAGTTCATTTTGTTGAGCAAGCTCAGTATTGTCCTAGGGGTATAATCATGTCAACGCATTGTGTTGAAGAAGTTCCTTTTCGCTTTTATAAAGAAAACGTAATGACAACAGATGCAGAAAAATCATTCCATGATATACGTTTAAATAAAGATGAAGAACTTTTTATTCAACTAAATTTTAGATCTGTTTATCAATCGCCACAGTACGCCGCTGTATTAGAATCAAATCCATTTATGCCCGAACACTTACATGGAAATGAGAAGGATCGTGAAGTTGCTGAAAAAGTTCTAGATCATTCCCTTCAAACTTTTCAAAAGGAAAAATTGTTACAATTAATTGATGAAGCTCTTGATCGTCAAGACAAGGAAGGTTTTCAAAGACTTACTCAGCAATTGATAAACTTGAAAATTCATCAAAGCTAAATAAGTGAGAGCGGCCTACATATCTGGTTGCTAAATAAAGTAACACTTTTAAAGTACCTGAAAAATTTCATTAAACTGGAGACTGTTAAAGAAGCTAACAACCTATTCACTAGGTGTGGCTTCTTTTTCTTTTTAAGGACTTTTCCAGTTTCTAAAGACTATCATAGTCTCTTTATATGCTTCAAATTTAACAATTTGTAAGACAAGCTTTATAATAGATCTAGTCGTAAAAATATCGGAAAGGAGTGGAATAAATTGAAGTGGGTTGCAAGTGATGTAGATGTTATTAACCAATCAAAAGAGTACGTAGATACTGCGATAATTCCGTTAATACCTGTTTCTTTAAAGTCAGATTTTAAAGGTACTGTGTCAAAAGGTGAGTTTATTACGTATGTTTCAGATGAACTTGAGAGACAATTAAAAGGAAGAGTTTTCTTATTTCCTTCATTTTCATATTTAAAGAATTCTGAGAAAGTGATTGAAAATGTAATAGAATGGAAAAATGAAATACAACAGGAATTTAAGCATGTTCTTTTTCTTACAAGTGATGAAACTTTAAAAAACAGTAAATGCGAACAGTTAAAGGCCCATCTTATTTGGTTACCATCAGTACCGTTTGAGCATATGGATGAGGGTTTGAAGAGAAAGCTTTTACAGGACCAAGTCGAACAAATTTTGAACATTTTATTACAATCTTGGAATAATTGAAAAAAACCTTTTTATTTCCAAGATTACAAATCAGGATTTTATTGACCTCATGGAAAGATTGATATATCATGAGTATGTCCTAGTTTTATATATCATTTCCGTATGTCCTAAACGGACTTAGCTTAAGATAGAGGGGGGAAAATGATGAGCGAGAAAAAACATCGAGTTTCTAGACGTCAATTCTTAAACTACACGCTTACCGGTGTAGGCGGTTTCATGGCTGCAGGTATGCTTATGCCTATGGTTCGCTTCGCACTTGACCCTGTGCTCCGACCAGCAGAAGAAACAGAGTTAGTACAAGTTGTAAAGGTTGACGAAATTACGGAAGAACCTCAACGCTTTGACTTTAAAATCAAGCAAGTAGATGCTTGGTATGAATCAGAAGAAACAAGATCAGCTTGGGTTTTTAAAGAAGGTGACAAAATTACGGCTTTATCACCAGTTTGTAAGCATTTAGGCTGTACTGTCGGTTGGAATAATGATCCAGCAAACCCGAACCAATTTTTCTGTCCGTGTCACTATGGCCGATATGAAAAGAATGGTACAAATGTTCCGGGAACACCACCAATTGCTCCGCTTGATATTTATAAGCAAGCAGTTAAGGATGGCTATTTATTTTTAGGTGCAGCAAAACCACGTGGGGAGGCGTAATCTATTGTTAAACAAAATTTATGATTGGGTTGACGAACGGTTAGATATTACGCCGATGTGGCGCGATATTGCTGACCATGAAGTTCCTGAACACGTTAACCCTGCACACCATTTTTCTGCCTTTGTTTATTGCTTTGGCGGATTGACATTCTTTGTAACAGTTATTCAAATTCTTTCTGGTATGTTCTTAACAATGTATTATGTACCAGACATTAAAAATGCTTGGGAATCAGTATTCTATTTGCAAAACGAAGTAGCTTTTGGTCAAATTGTCCGTGGTATGCACCACTGGGGAGCTAGTCTTGTAATAGTTATGATGTTCCTACATACATTACGTGTATTTTTCCAAGGTTCATATAAAAAACCTCGTGAATTAAACTGGGTTGTTGGCGTACTTATTTTCTTTATTATGCTAGGTCTTGGTTTAACGGGTTATTTATTACCATGGGATATGAAAGCGTTATTTGCAACAAAGGTTACATTGCAAATTGCTGAATCAGTGCCACTAATTGGACCAACAGTTAAAACATTATTATCTGGGCATCCAGAAATCGTTGGTGCACAAACACTTACACGTTTCTTTGCTATCCATGTATTCTTCTTACCAGCTGCTCTTTTCGGTTTAATGGCAGCTCACTTTATCATGATACGTAAGCAAGGTATTTCTGGTCCACTATAGGATCTAATTGATTAAATAGAAATTCAAAACCGATATAATTAACTTTCTATCGGAAACCACCTTAGTAAGGAGGGGAAATCATGCATCGCGGAAAAGGTATGAAATTTGTAGGTGACTCTCGTATTCCTGCAGAGAGAAAGCCGAATATTCCGAAAGACTATTCGGAATATCCTGGAAAAACAGAAGCATTCTGGCCAAACTTCCTTTTAAAGGAGTGGCTAGTAGGTGCTGTTTTCTTAATTGGTTTTTTATGTTTAACAGTAGCACATCCATCGCCGCTTGAGCGTGTGGCTGACCCTACTGATGCTGGTTACATTCCATTACCAGACTGGTACTTCTTATTCTTATACCAATTGTTGAAATATTCTTATGCATCTGGACCTTATACAGTTATAGGTGCAATTGTTATTCCAGGTCTTGCTTTCGGTGCTTTAATGTTAGCTCCATTTTTAGACCGTGGCCCACATCGTCGTCCCGCAAAGCGTCCTATTGCAGTAGGAATGATGATTCTAGGTGTAGCGGGTACGTTTTACTTAACTTGGGAATCTGTTGCAACTCATGACTGGGAAGCTGCAGCTGAACAAGGTAAGATTAAAGCAGAAGCAGATATTGATAAAGAATCTGAAGGTTATGCAATCTATCAGGAGCAAGGCTGTATTTCTTGTCATGGTGACAATCTTGAAGGTGGAGCTGCAGGTAAGGCTCTAGTTGATAATGGATTAGAACCTGATAAAATTGCGGATATTGCTAAAAATGGTCAAGGTGCTATGCCTGCTGGCGTATTCAAAGGCACAGATGAACAATTAAAAGTACTATCAGAATTTATCTCTGGTGTTACGGCAAAATAAAAGCTGACTATTGTCAGCTTTTTTTGCACGATCAGAATTAAGAAAAAAAGACATTCACTATCAGGAATATGAAGAAAATCAAAGCAATATTAGAAAGTATAAATTATTTGTACTAAGTTTAATGTCAGATCCGTCATCTAGCATTTCTAATAAAAAACAAAGAGTCTGGTGAGTGGGAAAATGAAAATATTTCAATATGTTTTAGGTCAGAAGCCTATTTTAATAGTCATGTTTTTAATTAACTTTTTCGGAACCTTTTACGGTTACTATTGGTACAGATATCAATTGTCTGAAACTCCAGCACACTTTTATTTATTTGTTCCTGATAGTCCCACTGCAAGTTTATTTTTTTTGATTGTTTTACTCGGGTTTTTAATTCGTAAAAACTTTCCTCTAATAGAAGCTTTAGCGATTGTTACGCTATTCAAGTATGGGATTTGGGCAGTCATAATGAACATCTTAGTATTGTTGATTGATGGAAGTTTACCTTGGGAGGGGTACATGTTAATTGCATCCCATTTTGGAATGGCTATTCAAGGCTTACTTTATGCACCCTATTATCGCTTTAAAGCTTGGCATTTATTAGTTGCTGCTGTTTGGACTTTACATAATGATGTAATTGACTATGTTTTTGGGATGATGCCGCATTATAGCATGTTAATGGATTATAGTAATCATATTGGTTACTTTACATTTTGGCTAAGTATTATTTCACTTTTAATTGGTTATGGTTTAGTACTGAATAAACGGTCTTACAAATTATCTCTTCCAAAATAAAAACTTTTTTAGCTTGAATAATTTGGTCTAACCTTGTCCATTTCTACATACGATTCTTAGTAGAAGTTCTAGGGGGGACAAGGATGAAGAAATGGATAGTCGCACTCATAATTGGAATGGTGCTGATTCACATAAAACCAGCACTTGCAGAAGAAACTTATGACTGGGAATCGTTAAATCAGATTTCTGATTCAGCATTACAACTAGCGAAGCAAGAACGCTTTAGCGAGTCTGCCCAATTACTTGAATATTTTGCTGTTAAATTTGAAGAAATACCAATTGATAGAGAGTATATATCACTAGACCATTTTCGAACCATTACTAGTACTCACAAAAATGCAAAAGATATCATACAGGATGAAAAGATAAGTACAGATGAAAAAGTTCGTTCCTTAACAAAATTCCGCTTAGTTGTAGATGCGATGGTATCTGAACATCAACCATTGTGGGGTTCGATGGAATCTTCAATTATGGAAACATTCTCTCAAATGAAAAGTGATGTTGAAGAAGGGGACAATCAATCTTTCCAACATGATTGGAATCAATTCTTAGCTCTATATGAGGTGATTTATCCCAGTATACAAGTGGATTTTGATAGTCAACGTGTTAAAAAGATGGATGCCCATATTTCTGTTGTAGAGGATCGCTTATTCCAAGAGATTCCTGAAACAAGTCGTGTAAAGCAATTAGCTATCATGGAAGAGGAATTAAAAGCACTTTTTGAGAGAGTGAAAGAGGATGAGGCAGATCCATCATTACTATGGGTAATAATTTCAACGGGGGGTGTGATTTTATTATCACTATCATACTCAGGTTGGAGAAAGTACCGAGGAGAAAAGGAAAAGCAAGCAAAAAGGGAAAATAATAATCAATAGAAAAGAGAGGTTGAAATTCTAACCTCTCTTAGCTGCTGTATTACTAGTAATTATCCACGATCTACCTTTGAATAGGTTTTTTATTTTCATCTAACGTAAATCCCTCACCTAAAACATCGTGGACATCACTAACAGCTACAAATGCATGTGGATCAACAGAAGTAATAACACTTTTCAATCTAACAATTTCATTTTTTCCTACTACACAATACAAAACATCTCGATTCTGCTTTGTAAATGACCCTTGTCCTTTTAATACAGTTACTCCTCGATCCATTTCTTTCATAATTCTTTTTGAAATTTCCTCAGATTGACTTGAAATAATAGTAGCACCTTTTGCTGCATAGGCTCCCTCTTGCATAAAGTCGATTACGCGAGCTCCCACAAAAACAGCTACAAGTGTATACATTGCTTCTTTGTAGGAGAGGTAAGTAATTAACGACAATGTAATGACACATAGGTCAAATAGAAACATTGTTTTTCCCATACTCCAGCCTAAATAACGATGAGATAATCTAGCGATAATATCTACTCCTCCAGTTGTTCCACCATAACGAAAAATAATACCTAACCCGATACCAAGTGAAACTCCAGCGAAAAGAGCTGCAAGCGTTAAATCATCATTTAATGGCATATTAATTTGATAACGTTGAAAGATCCATAAGTACACCGATAAACTAATCGTACCAATCATTGTGTATAAAAATGAAGTTCTTCCTAGAACCCGCCAACCGATAAAAAACAATGGTATATTTAATAATAAATTGGATATTGATGGATCAAACTTGAACAGGAAGTACAACATGAGGGTAATACCAGTGAACCCACCCTCTGCCAAATTATTTTGCATATTAAAATGTACAAGCCCAAAACCAAATATGGCTGACCCAATTAAAATAAAAAGTATGTTTTTTATACGAATATCACCAAACATTAGACACCTCCCAAAATGCAACCATGGCAAAAATATTATAGTTGATAGAAAGTCAAGGTGCAAATTTTGAAAAAATGATGACGAAATAATTGTAAAACTTAATTGTATTAGCTAACATTATATTGATAAGTAAATGAGGTGAAACAAATGGAGCATAAAACGATGAAAGACCTTCAAAATGATGTTGACCAATACATAAGCGGGTTTAAGGAAGGATATTTCTCACCGTTAGCAATGATGGCTCGAATTTCCGAAGAAGTTGGCGAGTTAGCTAGAGAAATCAATCACTATTATGGTGAAAAGCCCAAAAAGGCTTCTGAAAAGGAAAAGGAAATAGAAGAAGAACTGGGGGATGTTCTATTTGTTCTAATATGTCTTGCTAATTCATTGAATATAGATTTGGAAAAAGCACACGATCTTGTTATGAATAAATTTAAAACAAGGGACAAAGATCGCTGGACGAAAAAAGAATAGCAATGCGGATACACATTGTTTAGTATAGGACAAATAATTCGCAGAAGCTAGAAACTATAATAAAGGAGTTTGGAAAATGAAAGAGATTAAAATTGTCATCGCAGGGGCTCGTGGTAGAATGGGAAGTGAAGCAGTTAAGCTTGTTGAGGAAACCACACACTTTTCATTAGTTGCAGTTGTGGATCATAAACATGAAGGAAAAAGCCTAAAGGATCTTGATGGATTTGATGTCGATGTGCCTATCTATACAGATATAGATAAATGCTTTTTTGAAACGAGTCCGGATGTATTAATAGATTTGACTACACCAGAGATTGGCAAAATACATACAAAAAAAGCCTTGTTAAATGGGGTTAGACCTGTAGTGGGTACAACAGGGTTTTCTGAGGATGATTTAGCAGAGCTTCAAGAACTAACAACTGAGAAAGGTATTGGAGCTATTATTGCACCGAACTTTGCAATAGGAGCGATCTTAATGATGAAATTCTCTCAGATGGCAGCAAAGTATCTTCAAGATGTTGAAATAATTGAACAACATCATGATCAAAAATTAGATGCTCCTTCTGGTACAGGGTTAAAAACGGCAGAAATGATCGCAGCAGTTAGAGAAGAGAAGCAACAAGGTCACCCAGATGAAAAAGAAATTCTTACTGGAGCACGAGGTGCAAATTATAAGGGGATTCGTCTACATAGTGTACGCTTACCTGGTTTAATTGCACATCAAGAAGTTATGTTTGGTGGGGATGGACAAACATTAAAAATTCGTCATGATTCATATAATCGCGCATCGTTTATGTCAGGAGTTAAACTTGCTGTGGAAAATGTGATGAAAGTAGATTTATTAGTGTATGGATTAGAAAACATTATTGAATAAAGGGGAAAATTAAAATGAAAATAGCATTAATTGCTCATGATAAAAAGAAAACGGATCTTGTTCAGTTTGTATTGGCATACAAACCGATCTTCAAAGATCATGAACTATTCGCTACAGGGACAACAGGGTTAAGAATTCAAGAAGCTAGTGGTTTATCGATCCACCGTTTTCAATCAGGACCACTTGGAGGAGATCAAGAAATTGGTGCACTTATTGCAAAAAATCAAATGGATATTGTTATTTTCTTTAGAGATCCATTAACCGCACAACCACATGAGCCTGACATTACAGCACTTATTCGTTTATGTGATGTTTATTCAATTCCACTAGCAACAAATATGGGGACAGCCGAGATCTTGATCCGTGGACTAGAACGTGGTGATTTAGAGTGGAGAGAGGTTATTCATTCTAAAAACAATTGATGTTTTTTGAGCAACTACATTTTGGTGAAAATAGAATATTGTACAATTCCCATACAAAGATAATGGAGAGGAAGGAGTATGCTAACCATTTATTAAAACCAAAGTTACAGAATGGTTAATTAAATGGTTAGCGTAGCTTTTTAGAGTATCCTTCTTTAGCTAAGGAGAGGAAAATGAGTAAATTACTAGATATGCTTGCAATTGGTGCTCATCCTGATGATGTAGAAATTGGGATGGGTGGATCGATTGTAAAATATGCAAATAAAGGCTTTAAAATTGGAATTTGTGATTTAACAAAAGCAGAACTTTCCTCAAATGGTACGGTTTCTGTCCGTCAAGAAGAAGCAAAGCGGGCAGGGGAAATTTTAGGTGTGACTAAGAGAATTCAATTAACATTGCCAGATCGTGGACTGTATCTAACAGATTCAGCAATTCAATCGATTGTAACAATTATTAGAGAAAATCAGCCGAAAATTATTTTTGTACCCTATTTTGAAGATCGCCATCCAGATCATGGACATTGTGCGAGACTAGTAGAGGAAGCTGTATTCTCCGCAGGAATTCGTAAATATAAGGATACATTGGACCTACCTTCACATCGTGTACAATCCATTTATTATTATATGATTAATGGGTTCCATAAGCCTGATTTTGTTATCGATATTTCAAATACGATCGATAAAAAATTAACAAGCTTAAGAGCATATGAAAGTCAGTTTGAAAAGTCATTGGGTTCAATGGAAACCCCACTAACAAACGGGTACATTGAATCTGTTGAGAGCAGAGAAAGGCTGTATGGGAAAGAGGTTGGTGTCATGTACGCTGAAGGATTTAAAACGAAAAATCCAATTCTACTTTCAGAAGATCTTTTAGGTGAAAGACAATGAGAAAAAAATTAAAAATTGGCATAACCTGCTATCCTTCTGTAGGAGGATCTGGAGTTGTTGCAACTGAGCTTGGAAAGCTACTTGCAGAACGTGGACATGAAATCCACTTTATTACCTCAAGTCTACCTTTTCGCTTAAATAAAGTATATTGTAATATAACATTTCATGAAGTTGAAGTGAATCAATATTCAGTCTTTAAATATCCACCATATGATTTAGCATTAGCAAGTAAAATGGCTGAAGTTGCTAAAAGGGAGAAATTGGACTTATTACACGTTCACTACGCAATCCCACATGCAATCTGTGCTTATTTAGCTAAGCAAATGGTTGATGATGATCTTAAAATTGTTACTACACTACATGGTACGGATATTACAGTTCTAGGTTATGATCAATCACTTTCAGATTTAATCCGCTTTGGAATTGAAGCATCAGATAAAGTAACCGCTGTATCAAATGCTTTAGTTAGTCAAACCAATGAGTTAATCCAACCTAAAAAAACAATCGAGACCATTTATAATTTTATTGATGATCGAGTGTATCAGAAAAAAAATGCATCACATCTTAAAAGAGAATACGGAATTGGTGATGATGAAAAAGTCATTATACATGTATCTAATTTCCGAAAAGTAAAACGTGTGCAGGATGTCATTTATTCTTTTCATTTAATCCAACGCAAGATTAATGCTAAACTATTACTAGTTGGTGATGGACCAGAAATGACATTTGTAAGCAAACTTGTTCGTGAATTAGGTCTTACCGACAAAGTTCTTTTTCTAGGTAAACAGGATAATTTAGAGGAATTATATTCATTAAGTGATCTTATGTTATTACTCTCAGAGAAAGAGAGCTTTGGTTTAGTTTTATTAGAGGCAATGGCGTGTGGAGTCCCGTGTATAGGAACTGATACAGGGGGAATTCCTGAAGTTATTACTGAAGGTGAAACAGGATATATATGTGATATTGGCGATATTGAAACAGTCGCATTCCGTGCTGCCCATATATTATCAGATGATGAATTACATAAAAAAATGTCAGATCATGCTATATTTAACGCAAGAAATTCTTTTCATTCTGACAAAATCGTCTCCCAATATGAATCAATCTACTATGACCTGATTAAAACTTGAATGATGTAATTACATACCCTTCAAAATGAAGGAAATAATATGGTGGTAAAAACAAATTAAGCTTGATATTAGTTTATCAAGCTTAATTCGTCAATTTCGACTTGAGTATGACAAGGAGTAGAAAAATGGAAACCCCATTTGATAATGCAAAACCTATTTTAGAAAAATTACATATTGCTGGCTTTGAAGCCTATTATGTTGGTGGAGCAGTTCGTGATCACCTCTTGAATCGAAGAATAGGAGATGTCGATATTGCTACTTCAGCAAAGCCAAAAGATGTACAAAATTTGTTTGAACATACTATTGATGTTGGAGCAGAGCATGGAACAATCATTGTGCTGCACAATAAAACGCCATATGAAGTGACAACCTATCGTACTGAATCAGAATATGTAGATTTCCGTCGCCCTAAAGAGGTTTCATATATTACATCCTTAAAAGAGGACTTAAGGAGAAGGGACTTTACAATAAATGCAATGGCAATGGATATAGATTGTATTATTCTAGACTATTTTAATGGAAAAGCTCATTTAAGTGAAAAGCTTATTCAAACTGTTGGTTCTTCATCTGAAAGATTCACCGAAGATGCTTTAAGAATGCTCCGTGCTGTTCGATTTGTTAGTCAATTGGATTTTACGCTATGTCCTGAGACTAGATTATCTATTAAAGATCATGTACATCTTTTAGAAGTCATTTCAGTAGAACGAAAAACCATTGAGATTGAGAAGCTTCTTAAGGGGATAAACCATAAAAGCGCACTTGAAATCATATTAGAAACAGGAATGAATGATTATTTACCTGGTCTAGAAATGAAACAAGATGAATTGAAGAAGCTTAGAACATATAACTTAGAAAATCTGAAAACAAGTGAAGAACTTTGGACGATATTTACATATTGTATAGCCCCGCGGTCTGTCCAAACATTCTTAAGAAAGTGGAAATTACCAGTAAAGCTCATTAAGGTAGTGGAAAAAAATATAGAATATTTAACAGTCGTAAACGAGCAATCTTGGTCTGACTTTTTATTATATGAAGCTGGGATTGAAAGAGCTGTTACAGTAGAACGAATTCGTTCGATAATGACAGACCCATTGAACTTTGATGCAAACGTAAAGAGGATAAAGAATTTAATCCTTGAATTACCTATTCAACACAGAGAACAGCTCGTAATTACAGGACATGATGTTATTCAATATATAAATAAACAACCAGGTCCTTGGGTTTCAAAAGCAATTAAAGAGGTTGAGAAAGCAATTATTTCGAAAAAAATAGAAAATAATAAGTCTGCTATAAAGGAGTGGCTAATAAGATGCAAACTGGACTTCGAACAAAACTATTAAAAGCCTTCTCTACAGCAGATGGGGAATTTTTATCAGGTCAAAAAATTAGTGAAACGATTGGTTGCTCAAGAACAGCCGTATGGAAACATATAGAAGAGCTAAGAAAGGAAGGCTATGAACTAGAAGCTGTTAGAAGATTAGGGTATCGCATAAAGAAAAAACCCGATAAAATTAGCAGCAATGAGATTCACTTAGGACTAAAAACACAGATGATGGGTCGTACCATTCATTTTGAAGAGACGGTTACCTCTACACAGAAAATAGCACAAAGTTTAGCAAATGATGGTGTACAAGAAGGAACAATTGTCGTGGCAGACCAACAAACTAATGGAAGAGGGAGAATGTCTAGAGCTTGGTATTCACCAAGTGGTACAGGAATTTGGATGAGTATGATTATTCGACCTAATATTCCTGTTAACACAACACCACAGCTCACACTTCTCACTGCAGTTGCTATTGTACAAGCTATAGAGGAGCTTACACCACTCAAGCCTGATATAAAATGGCCAAATGATATTATGATTAACGGAAAAAAAGTTGTAGGGATATTAACAGAATTACAGGCAGAGGCAGATCAAGTCCATTCGGTCATAATTGGCACAGGTATTAATGTTAATCAGAAAATTGAGGATTTTCCCGAAGACTTACAAAATATTGCTACATCCATTCTTATTGAAACAGGAACATCTTGGGAAAGAGCACAACTTATTCAAACGATTTTATTAAGGTTTGAAAGTCTATATTCCTTATTTTTATCAAAAGGATTTAAACCAATTAAACTCCTTTGGGAAAGCTATGCAATAAGTTTAAATAAAGTATTGATTGCCAGAACTCTCAAAGGCACTGTTGAAGGAATAGCTATTGGTATCGATGATGATGGTGCTTTGTTAATTGAAACGTGTGAAAAAAAGATTGAAAAGATTTACTCTGCAGATATCGAATTGAAATAACAGAAATTCATTTTTCACCGCTTAGGAAATTTTAAAATTCTTAAACTGTGTATTAGCGCACGACATCCAGCTCCAGCGCCTAGCCCCACTAGGGTCTAGCTAATTAGAATTGAAGGCAAAGAACGCCTTCTAAATCATCTTATGCTTGTTGTTGTCGGGGCGGATCAAGGCGCTTGCGCTTTTGTTCCTGATGGTAATATGGATTACTTTCTGCTATACTTTCACTTGGGTAGTATCTATTAGAACTACACCTCATTGAAGTGGGAATAATTAATTCATGAAGTATTCTACTTTAGTTAATAGTAATAGTAGAGTGTTTAAACACAACTTATTGAAATGAAATTCTGCCTTGATCCAAAAAGGACTAGGACAGAGGGATGAAAACCGATTTTAGTATGCCTACAAATCCTTCTTTCTTTGTCGAAAGAAGGATTTTTTCGTTGAAAAAACGTTTAAATTGATATTTTCTCCCCCGTTCCTAAAAATGAATTGACCGTGGTACAAGAAAGTATGGAAGTCGTTATGTAAATTTGATTCAATTAAGGAATTTTATAAAAACGACCAAAAAATTCATAACTTTTGGATAAGAAAAATGCCACTAGACCTTGGGGATAAAGCCCATTTTTTCTACTAAATAGGAGGGGTATACATGAAAACTAGAATTGATTTTATGAATATGAAACAAAATAGAGAACCAATTACAATGCTAACTGCCTACGATTATCCAAGTGCAAAACAAGCTGAGTATGCTGGAGTAGATATGATTCTTGTAGGAGATTCATTAGGAATGGTTGTACTTGGATATGACTCTACAATACCCGTCACAATATATGATATGATTCATCACACAAAAGCTGTTAAACGTGGAGCGAAAAATACATTTGTTGTAACAGATATGCCATTTATGTCTTATCATCTTTCAAAAGATGAATCATTGAAAAACGCAGCAAGACTTATGCAAGAGGGTGGAGCTGATGCTGTAAAGGTTGAAGGTGCTGATGGTGTTACAGATATAATTGCAGCACTTACGTATGGTGGTATTCCAGTTGTTGCTCACCTCGGACTTACTCCACAAGCAGTAAATGTACTAGGGGGTTATAAAGTCCAAGGGAAAAATGCTGAGGCTGCGAGAAAACTAATTGAAGATGCTAAGAAATGTCAAGCTGCTGGTGCTATTGCTCTTGTGTTAGAGTGTGTTCCCCGTCAAATAGGAGAAGAGATAACGAAGCAGTTAACGATTCCGACAATAGGAATTGGTGCTGGTTGCCAAACTGATGGTCAAGTTTTGGTTTATCACGATTTAATAGGTTACGGCTCAGGCAATGTACCAAAATTCGTAAAACAATACGCTCAGGTAGCTGTAACAATTGAGACAGCAATTAGTCATTATATTTCTGAGGTAAAGAAAAGATCTTTCCCCGAAGAAAAGCATTCTTTTAATATGAAGGAAGAGGAGCTTAATGGCTTATATGGAGGGGTTAAGAAATGAATGTTGTAACGACTAAGCTGGAATTAATAACGAAAATCAATAGATATAAAGAAAGGAATCAAACAATAGGCTTTGTGCCGACAATGGGATATTTACATGAGGGTCATATGAAATTGCTTGAAGAGGCAAGAAAGGATAATGATATTGTCGTCTTAAGTATTTTCGTAAATCCACTACAGTTTGGTGTTAATGAGGATTATGATTCATATCCGAGAAATCAACAAAGAGATGAAGAACTTGCGAAATTATCAGGGGTTGATCTATTATTTAGCCCTTCTGTACCAGAAATATATCCAACTGAGCCTTCATATACAGTTAAAGTCCAATCTCGTGTGAATGTTTTATGTGGGAGATCAAGAAAAGGACACTTTGATGGAGTAGCAACAATATTAACTAAACTATTTAACCTCATCAAACCTGACCGAGCATATTTTGGAATGAAGGACGCACAACAAGTAGCAGTCATAGATGGGTTAATAACAGAATTTTATTTTCCAATTGAGTTAGTATCAGTCCAAACAATTAGAGAAGCTGATGGACTCGCTAAAAGTTCGAGAAATGTAAAATTAAACGAAAAAGACCGCAATGAAGCACCAGTTATTTATAAGAGCTTGTCTAATGCAAAAAATGAAATTGCAAAAGGTGAACGTGATAAAGAAAAACTGAAAGCTCTAATTACTACCACCATTTCACAGGAAACAGATGGGGAAATTGATTATATAGAGATCCTTTCCTATCCAAATTTGGAGGAAATAGAGGTAATTAGGGGAAAAGTGATTATTGCCATCGCTGTCAAGTTTACAAACGCAAGGCTAATTGATAATATAACGATTGAAGTTAAATAAAACAGATCTTTATAGTAGAAAATGCAAGATTTCAAATATAGATTAAAAGAAGAATCGGGGGAGAAGTCATCATGTTCCGTACAATGTTAAATGCTAAAATTCATCGTGCTCGTGTAACGGAAGCAAACTTGAATTATATAGGCAGTATTACAATAGATGAAGATATTATTGATGCAGTAGGTATGATTGCGAACGAAAAAGTTCAAATAGTTAATAATAATAATGGTGCCAGATTTGAGACTTATATTATTGCAGGTGAAAGAGGTAGTGGAGTTGTATGTTTAAATGGTGCAGCTGCACGATTAGTACAAGAAGGCGATGTTGTGATTATTCTAACCTACACGCTTGTTGCGGAACAACATGTTCCATCACACAAACCAAAAGTTGCAATTATGGATGAAAATAATAGGATTGTTGATATTTTAGGACATGAACCAGCAGCAACAATTTTGTAAATTGAATAGTTAACCTGTCAATTTCGAGGTCTGGCTCTCAAAAGACTCTAGGATTACTGTTACTAAATAACAGGGATTTTTAGTCTTTTAAAATGAGTCAGTCCTTTTTTTGATTAAAAATATGATATAGTTAAGTTAAGATTTTCGAATCATATGTAGTAGGTCAGATTTCCTTATGAGTATACATGTTAACAACTATTAGTTAGCTTTATGGGACCCATTGGATTAACAACTTAAATTTTCTCTTTAGCGTAGTCTAATGAGTGTGCCTGACCAATAAAATTTCCTACTTCCCAAGAAAAACGCGCCCTGCGTTTCTTAATAATAGAGGTGTCAACAGATGAATGAGCAACGATATGTTGTTATTGATTTAGAAACAACAGGAAATGCCCCAAAAAAAGGAGATAGGATTATTCAAATTGCTGCTGTAGTCATAGAACAGGGGCAAATTGTCGATAGATATATGAGCTTTGTTAAACCTATGCAAAAAATTCCTTTATTTATTGAACAATTAACAGGGATTACTAATGACATGGTAGAGGAAGCACCAACGTTTGAAGAAATAGCAGAGGATTTAATTTCGTTGCTGTCTGATTCTTACTTTGTAGCTCATAATGTCTATTTTGATTTATCCTTTTTACAGGAAGAACTAAAGAACTGTGGCTTTCAATTTTCAGGACCAATACTAGATACAGTTGAATTAGCAAGAATTGCTTTTCCTACCGAAAAAAGCTTTAAATTATCTGATTTAAGTGATGGATTTAATATAATTCATGAACACCCACATCGTGCTGATAGTGATGCAGAAGTAACGGCCCTGTTATTATTACGGATATTTGATAAATTAAAGGCTTTACCTGTTATTACACTGCAGCAGTTATCAAAGCTTTCAAGGTCCTTTATAAGTGATATTGAAGAAATAATAGAGGGTGTAATCTCAGATAAATTAGTAAAAATTGAGCAACAGCAAGACAGAGCAGATTTGGATTTGATTAGGTCATTGGCTATTAAAAAGGTTCAATTAAACTTACCTGAAAATGCAAATGACTCGGCAGAAGAAATTCTTTCTATTGAAGATTTTATCGAGCTTTTTCAAAATAAAAATGGCAAGTTAACTGATATCCTTCCTACTTATAACGTGCGGACAGACCAAATGTACATGATGAAAGAAATCTTTGATGCATTTTATACGCATCAACACGGGTTATTTGAAGCTTCAACAGGTAGTGGTAAAACGATCGCTTATTTGGTGCCAGCGATATTCTATTCAAAAAAAGAACAAAGGCCAATTATTGTTAGTACATATACAACGAACTTACAATCACAAATGATTGAGCGAGATATTCCTTTTCTTGAAAAAATACTACCCTTTCTTTTCACAACTACAATTTTAAAAGGCCAACGTCATTATTTGTGTTTACAGAAGTTTGAGCAGTCACTTAGAGAACCTGAAGATAACTATGATTTCATCCTAACAAAGGCACAGCTCCTTCTCTGGTTAACAGAGACCGAGACTGGGGATATAGATGAACTAAATATTCCCTCTGGTGGAAAGGTTTTATGGAATCAACTTCATGTTGATGGATCTTCTTTAAAGAGAAATCCCTTTTCGGGATATTGCTTTTATCAGCGTGCAAAAGAGTTGGCAATGAGGGCAAATATTATTATTACAAATCATGCGATGTTATTGTCTGATCTAGAACGTGACCATCAAATTTTACCTCTGCATCAAGAGGTAATTATTGATGAGGCACATCATTTTCATAGAGTAGCTAGTGAACAGCTAGGAAGTAGATTTTCTTATCTTGATGTACATAGTATGCTAAATCGTTTAGGAACATTTCATACAAATGGACTTATTAATAAGTTTGCCCGTGTAAGTGAAGAAATTGGTCAAAAAAACCATCATTTCTTGCAAGAAATGGATGCTCATCTACTACAGCTGCAAGAGGAATGCCATCAATTATTTTCAGGAATTCATTCTTATGTCTTAAAACGTAGGAAGGATTCCCACTTAAATCGAACTTCTTATAAATATAATACTGAAAAAGAAAATAATCGAACATGGGATTCTATTTTAGAACTTGCTAATAGAATAAAGTTTATCATGTACGATCTGATCATCTTGATGGAAAAATCATTACAGGTATTGGGCAAAGTGGATGATGCTGAACTATCTATAAAAAATAAAATTATTTATCAAGAATATAAACAAGTTCTCTCCGTTGTTAAGGAATATAAAGATAAAATTGATTATTTATTTTTCAAAAATGATGAATCAATTGTTACATGGATTGAAATTGAAACGAAAGGCGCAAAAAACGCTGTTTCCATCTATGCCCAGCCACTTGAAATAGCTGACTTTTTAGCTGATCAATTCTTTGCAAAGAAACAGAGTGTTATTTTAACTTCTGCAACATTAACAGTAAAGAAATCTTTTTCTTATATTATTGAGGCAGTCGGATTATCAGATTTTTATCCAAAACAGCTACAGCTTAAATCTCCTTTTCGATATAAGGAGCAGGTAAAGCTATTTGTTCCAAGTGATATGCCTTTAGTGAATGAAGTCACACTTGATGAGTATTCTGAAGCGATAGCTGCTAATGTAGGTAGTGTTGCCCAAATAACTGATGGAAAGATCCTTGTATTGTTTACATCGTACGAGATGCTAAGAAAAACATATCAATTGTTAAAAGAAGATGAAACACTTGATGATTTTATCATTATGGGGCAGGGAACAGGTAGTGGAAGTCGATCAAGATTAACAAAGAACTTTAGACAATTTGGCAAAGCGATTTTGTTAGGGACAAGTAGTTTTTGGGAAGGTGTTGACTTTCCAGGGGATGAGTTAACTGCATTGATGATTGTCCGCTTACCTTTTGCATCTCCTGATGAGCCTATCGTAGCAGCTAGATGTCAAATGTTGGAGAGAAGTGGTAAGAACGCATTTTATCATTATTCACTTCCAGAAGCGATTTTACGTTTTAAACAAGGCTTTGGTAGACTTATTCGAAATGAAGCAGATCGAGGGATATTATTTGTTTTAGATAACCGAATTGTTTCTACAAGATATGGTAAAGATTTTCTTGAATCTATTCCAGATCTCGAAATTGAAAAAAAACCGATGCATTTACTTACACATTCCATTGAAGACTGGATTGAGTAAAAAAGAGGCCGAGTCAATTGCTGCAAAGCAACTAAATCAGCCAAGTATGGTGTGAGTTAGGAGAAAATTATTATCATACTAAAGTATTTACACTGTTATAATGGATCCTGATACAACAAGTAAGAGTTTGTTGTAATGTTATTGTGTCCAGACTAAACAGACATATAAGTTACAAAATTTGTTTCGTGTAGGAGGATTATGTCATGGAAAGCAAAATTGAAATCGTATCAACAGTTACTGTCGACCATTCAGAAGATCTATATAAAATTGTTGATTTACTAAATCGAACATTAAAAAGAGATGATTTAATGTTTGGTCTAGCATTAGATCAAGAAGACCAAAAGAAGTGTGTATTTACAATTTATCGAACATAAGGATGTCGTTATAGAATGGGTAAAAAAACATTAATTACACTAATTATAACAATCGCCATCCTGATTATTGCTGCTTGGGTATTTGCAAGTACATATAGTGCTGCAAGGGAACAATACATGGATGGCCATGAAGAATCGAAAAAGCTTGCATTAGAAAAAGGAAAGTTATCTATAATCGATACGATTGAAACATATAACGGGCAGATAAAGTATCATGTCATGTCTGGGGAAAATAGTAGTAATGAAAAGGTTTATGTTTGGGTTCCTCAAACTAAGAAGAAAGAGACAGTAATCGTAAAAAAACAGTCTTCTGGGATTACTGAGGAACAGGCAATAGCAAAGGTAAATCAAGCATATAATCCAGAGAATATTGTAGATGTAAAGTTAGGAATGGATGAAGGAATCCCAATCTGGGAAGTAAAATATCGTGATAAATCAGAGCGTTACACTTTTGATTTTGTCAATTTTTATAATGGTGAGATCATTAAACATATGGCTATTAAAGAAGAAAAGCAATCTTAAAATAGAGATGATTGCTACACATACTTAAAATAAAGTATAATATTCTGTGGTTAGTACATAATTGATTTGACATCGGAGCTTTTTGGAGGGAATTATTAAGTGAAAACAACGATAGTAGAAGTAGGAAAATTTGTCGGACAAGAAGTGACAATTGGAGCTTGGGTTGCAAATAAACGTTCAAGTGGAAAAATTGCTTTTTTACAATTAAGAGATGGAACAGGATTTATTCAAGGTGTTGTTGTAAAAGCAGAGGTTGATGAGGCAATTTTTCAAAAAGCCAAATCAATCACACAAGAAACTTCCATTTATGTCTCTGGGATCGTACGTGAGGATGAACGATCACCGTTTGGATTTGAACTTGGAGTAACTGGAATCAAAGTAATTGCTGAATCAGTTGATTATCCGATAACACCAAAAGAACATGGTACTGAGTTTTTAATGGATCATCGTCACTTATGGCTTCGTTCTAAACGTCAACACGCCGTAATGAAGATTAGAAATGAGATTATTCGTGCAACATATGAATTTTTTAATAAAGAAGGCTTTGTAAAGGTAGACCCTCCAATTTTAACTGGAAGTGCTCCTGAAGGTACATCAGAACTTTTTCATACGAAATATTTCGATGAAGATGCTTATCTTTCACAAAGCGGTCAGTTATATATGGAAGCCGCAGCAATGGCATTAGGGAAAGTATTTTCCTTTGGGCCAACCTTTAGAGCAGAGAAATCAAAAACACGCCGTCATTTAATTGAATTTTGGATGATTGAACCAGAGATGGCCTTTTATGAATTTGAGGACAATTTGAATGTTCAAGAAGCATATGTATCTTATATTGTACAGAGTGTGCTTAAGAACTGTGCATTGGAATTAAATACTTTAGGAAGAGATATTTCTAAATTAGAGCAAATTAAAGCGCCATTCCCAAGAATTACTTATGATGATGCGATTACGTTCCTTCATGAAAAAGGCTTTACAGAAATCAAATGGGGTGATGATTTTGGTGCTCCACATGAAACTGCAATAGCCGAAAGCTATGATAAACCAGTATTTATTACTCATTATCCAACAAGCTTAAAGCCATTTTATATGCAGCCTGACGCAGATCGTGAGGAGGTAGTACTATGTGCAGACTTAATTGCACCTGAGGGCTATGGTGAGATTATTGGTGGTTCTGAACGTATACATGATATGGAATTACTTAAACAACGCTTAGATCAACATGAGCTAGATAGTGATGCATATAAATGGTACTTAGAGCTTAGAGAATATGGTTCTGTTCCACACTCAGGCTTTGGACTAGGACTTGAACGAACAGTTGCCTGGATTAGCGGTGTAGAGCATGTACGTGAGACAATTCCATTCCCACGTTTATTAAATAGACTTTATCCATAAAATAAAGATACTGACTCTTAAAAGCTTGTATTCGTCTGCTTTTAAGAGTCGTTTTTTTATGATAAATATGAGAATTAAATGTGAATCAGCAGGATAATCACATTTAGCGTCAAGATGGATATTGGCAAAAACAACCGAGGGTGATTTTATACAATGTTTAATGTAGTCATGTTATACTTGAAAGTGAGGTGTGTTGGATGAATAAAGAACAATTCATATATTTACAGGAGACGGGAAATGTATCAATACCCGTTATTTTATTTAATAATTATTCAAAATTAGGTCTCAACGAAGAGGAATTTATGATGATTCTCCAAGTTAAAAAATTTAAACAAAATGGGAATCAGTTTCCAACCCCAACGGAGTTATCCGAACACATGTCATTTTCTACATCAACATGTACTTCAATTTTAAGAAGTTTAATTCAAAGAGGTTTTTTAACAATAGAGGAATGTGAAGAAAATACGATACTTTTTGAAAACTATTCTTTAAAACCTTTATGGGATAAGTTATATTCCTATTTAATGCAGGAAAACAACAAATTAGAGCAGGAGCAAAGCAAGCAAGAGGATCTAAGCTTGTATACCATTTTTGAAAATGAATTTGGCCGCCCACTATCTCCGTTCGAGTGTGAATCATTAGCAATATGGATTGATCAAGATGATTATGATCCAGTTATCATAAAAGCTGCTCTAAGAGAAGCTGTCATGTCAGGTAAGTTGAACTTTCGCTATATTGATCGAATTTTATTTGAATGGAAAAAGAATGGGATTCGAACAATTGATCAAGCACGAAATCATGCTAAAAAATTTCGTCAACATCAAGGAAACTCTTCTAGTAAGCAGCAAGTGAATCAAGAGGAGTATCAACGTAAAGTTCCTTTTTATAATTGGCTTGAGAGCTAGCATCTAGCTCTCTTTTTCTTTGAAACAAAATCAATACTGTAATAATAATGAAGAAAATTTCCGTCCATATTTCCTTCATATAAAAATAAAGAAGGTGAATTCATGCTAACAAAGGTTCAAATTCGGGAATGTTTAGATACATTTCATAACATGTTTCCAGAAGCACATTGTGAATTAATTCATGATAATCCATTTGAACTTGTTATTGCTGTGGCATTATCAGCACAATGTACAGATGCACTCGTAAATAAAGTTACAAAAAACTTGTTTCAAAAATATAAAACACCAGAGGACTATCTTGCAGTTCCATTAGAGGAATTACAATCCGATATTAAATCTATTGGCTTATACCGTAATAAGGCTAAAAATATCAGAAGCTTGTGTGAAACACTTCTTGAACAATACAATGGAGAGGTTCCTCGTGAGCATGAAGAATTAATAAAGCTTGCAGGAGTAGGGCGTAAAACGGCAAATGTTGTCGTGTCTGTTGCATTCGGTGTTCCAGCTATCGCTGTAGATACACATGTTGAAAGGGTTAGTAAGCGATTAGGAATTTGTCGGTGGAAGGATTCTGTTTTAGAGGTTGAAAAAACATTAATGCGAAAAATTCCCAAAGAAGAATGGTCAGATACTCATCATAGATTGATCTTTTTTGGTCGTTACCATTGTAAAGCCCAATCACCTAAATGTGATGTTTGTCCACTTTTACATTTATGTCGTGAAGGGCAAAAGCGGATGAAAAAGGATAAAGTTACAAATGCTAGATAATCATGATACTGAATATAAAATTCCAGAATCATTTCTAGTTGCTCCTTTTTCTACCAAGAGAACAACGTTTAAAAAGCTAGATATGGTGGATTTTGATGATATCTTAAGTAAAGAACTCTTCTATTTTGATATGCTGCATTTAGTAAGCAATCAATTAAGCAAAGATCCTCCTTGGGAGAACTCAGAAATCACAGTTAAGGCTGTTATCCAGCAATGGAAGATGCTAGAACCGGATTTACAAATAAGTTATGCAAAGAGAAAGCCTAATCTGGAGGTTGAATCCGTATCAATTCAATCTATCTCATTATTTTTACTAGCTCTTTTTTGGGCAAATAATACCCCGATAAAAAGTTTAAATGTAAAAGAGATGATGGTTTCAGAATTAAAACTAAAACCGGTAAATTGTGAAGAACGGTTATTGTTTATACTCAATAAGCCCACTGGATACCATTCTTTTATCCAGCTACAACAATTGTTTGCTGAACTTGAAAAAAATTTCTATAAAACATTGGCGATCCAGCGCTTGAAACAAAAAAAAGAGATTACTGCTTACGAGTAATCTCTTTTTCATGCTTAGAGAAGAGAAATCATACTATTCTTCTTCTCCATCTTCTTCATTTATTCTCCCATTATTATCTTGGGGAGGTGTACTAGCATCGGTAGCAGGCGGTGTATCAGTAGTATCCTCAGGATTAGTTACTTCACCGTCCTGAGTACCATCTTCGCCTTCGTTTTCATTTTGATTGCCATTCCCATTTTCGCCTTCGCCTTGATTGTCATTCCCATTTTCTTCTTTATTGCCATTCCCATTCTCGTTCCCATTGCCGTTCCCATTGCCGTTGTTATTTTTGTCATCTTCCACATTTTCTTCTTCGGTTCCTTCAGCATCTCCAGGAAGCTCTGGAACATCCACTTCTGGCTCTGGTACTTGAATCTTCGTTGCAGCTGCATTACTTCGATTGCTATTATCATCATCACTAACAGCTACAACCTGGAAGGAATAGATCGCGCCTGGGATAACATCTGCTATTTCATAACCCATATTTTTGGATGTATTTACGACTTGGTATTGGCCTTCATCAACAGACTGCCTTACCTCAAAGGATACATTATCTAAAGCTTTCTCATCGAAACTCCAACTAAGACTAATAGAATTTGTTACTTGATCATAATTTATATTTAGATTTGATGGTTTATTAGGTTTTTGGTTCACGTATTTTTTTGAAACCTTTGAAGGCTCAGAACCTTTAACAAAATATTCATATGAAATCCTGCTTGAAGGTGTATATTCACTTGCTAATACAGCCTCCATAGAACCTTTTTCAACTGCTTTTTTCACTACACTATCTGGTTGTTCAAAGTCTGCTGTATCGTCACCTGCAATTTCAGAGAAGACCTCTTTAAACATAGCTCTTGCAAGCTTTTGATCTGACGAATCCAGGTAGACCTTTTCACTATCCTCTGAAATGTTATATCCAGTCCAAACAGCTGCGGTATAGTTAGGATTATAGCCAACAAACCAGGCATCCTTTGCAGCTCCAGAAGGGATATTGTATTTTGCTCTATCATCATCAGTAAAGTTTGTAGTACCTGTTTTCCCTGCAATATTTACTCCTGGAATGGCAACTGATTTACCAGTTCCATATTCTACAACAGATTTCATCATGTCGGTAATCATGAAAGCAGTGTAATCGCTCATTGCTGGCTCTGGTTCTGGAGCAAGACTTATTTCAGTCCCATCACTTAAAACAATTTTTTTAACAGCATGTGGTTCGATAAAAATCCCATTATTTCCAAAAGCACTAAATGCTCCTGCCATTTGAAGAGGGGAAACACCATGTTTAAAACCACCGATTGCATATGACTCATGAATTTCAGGTAGTGGGATACCAAGACCTTGAGCAAAATCTTGAGCTTTTTCTAATCCAACCTTTTGTAATGCTTTTAATGCTGGAATATTTCTTGAATCAGCTAATGCTTGTCGAATAGACATTTGGCCCTTATAACTTCTATCCCAGTTATTTATTGGTGTTTTTCCATCACTATATGTGTATGGCTCATCAATCTCTTGAGCATATGTTGAATCATATTCTAAATGTTCAATAGCTGGACCATAATCAAGAATAGGTTTAATCGTTGATCCTGGTTGTCGTCTAGTGTCTGTAGCGTAATTGTAACCACCAACAGGTTGATTACGTCCGCCACCTATTGCACGAATTTCACCTGTCTGAGTATCAATTAAGGCGATACCAGCTTGTAACTTATCATCAGGATAATTAAGTGTATCACCATTTAGCACATTTTCGACTGTATCTTGAGCTTTCGGATCTAAAGTAGTATAGATTTCTAATCCAGCAGATCCTGCATCAATATCAGTTTTTTCTTTTACCTCTTCAATAACTTCTTCAACGAATGCATGATAAGGGTTTGCTTTTTCAGTCGGTTCGATGACAGTAGATTGTACAGGAATATTCTTTGCCTCATCGGCTTCAGCTTCTGTAATAAAACCATGCTTAGCCATTAATGTTAACACGATATTACGTCGTTTCTCTGCACTCTCAGGATTTGTTCTTGGATTATAGTTATTTGGACTTTGAGGAATACCAGCGATCATTGCTGCCTCATGAAGCTCTAGCTCACTTAAGTCCTTACCATAAAACGATTCTGCAGCTTGTGCTACACCATACACATTTCCAGGAAAGTAAATTTTATTTAAATACATTTCAATAATTTCTTGTTTTGAATATTTTTGTTCTAATTGAAATGCTAGCCATACCTCTTGAACTTTACGTGTAATCGTTTTTTCAGTTGTTAAAAGGGAGTTTTTAATAACCTGCTGTGTTATTGTACTACCACCTTCGGCACCAAAGCCTTCTTTTACGTTTGCTAAAAGTGCACCACCTAGACGGATAATGTCCACCCCGTTATGTTCATAAAAACGTGCATCCTCTGTTGCAAGAACTGCTTCTTCAAGAACTTTAGGAATGTCATCATAAGGGACATATGTCCGTTTAACTTGACCGAATTCAGTAATTTCCTCGCCATTTATATCGTAGATGACTGAGGAGAAAGAATCTTTTAATTTTTTATCATCTAAAGGAGGTGCCCCAGCTACAATTGCTGCAAATGTAATTCCACCTGCAACCATTCCCACGATACCAATTGTTAATAATGTTAATAAAATCTTTTTCCACAATGGAGATGATTTCTTATTTTTTTGTTTTCGTTGTTTTTTTTGCTTTGGCGAGTTTTGCGCCTGTTGTCGTTTCCGCTCTTCACGACTTCTATATTGTTCTGACATTTTACTACCAACCTTTCATAATAGGCTTTCATTAAAAGCGTTATTATAAGTAACGATTCATATTTGAATTTATCTTAAAAATATAGTTTATCTATAATTTTTAGATAGTCAATCCTTGCTTGATATCCTAAAGGGATTTTATGCCCATGTTCATTTAATTCATCATGTGTAATTGACTTTCTTCCTCCAGTTTCTTGACGGTTCCAAAAGGTTAACAGGTTTTGTGCCTCTAAATAATAAAATTCATTAAATGCTGACAAAATAACAAAGCATATCCCACCTTGTTCAACAATATTTCTCATATGATCAATTTGGTGAGCATGGAAATTTTGTAAAGGAAATGATGTTTTATTTTTTGTTTCCTTTGCTTCGAAATCAACGTACTTACCACGATAAATCCCATTATAATCTGTTGTTGAGCTCTGTTTAAAATAAGCCTCTTTGATCACTGCTGCACTTCTTCTAGGGTAGTCAACATTAACGATTTGGACAGGTGTTGGCTTTTTATGTATAACAGCTAGTTTGCTTTCAAGATAGTATTTGTTTGTTTCATTTAAATCTTCCTCAAGTGTCATCCCGCGATTGCTATAAGTGATCGTTTGCTGTTTTTTATGTACGAATTGTTCCTTTGGTTCATAAGGCTTTCCGTTAGGGTAACGAAAAATCATACTTGACCTCCTCATCGAAACTACTACCTATCATACCAAAAATATCAAGAAATGTTTGTTAAAAAAGTTTCAATTTTGTTAATGTGTACATTCTAAACGTTTAGGAGACGATAATTTGTATAACGGTAAGGGAGAAATATCCGCTTACTATTTCGTGAAAATTTCTTTAAGCTGTTAAATAATATAACTGATCTCAGGCACAGAGTATAGAATAAGCTATTTCTTCTTAATTGAACATGGCTTGGCATATTTTTAATTTGTTTTATTAGAGGTGGGACAATGATTAACAGTAAACCATTAGCGAAAAATAGCATTAGTGATCAAGAAATCATCACATCTATAGTTAATACGACAAGAAAAAAAAATTACGACAATATATCTAGAACAAAAGCATATCAAGACTTTTATGAACTTCATCCAGAAATTAAATGGTCATACCTTGCGAGTATGGTTTCTAGAAATGCAGGCTGGAGCATGACAGACCTGCAGGGGGAATGGTTCCGTAAAGCATTAGGTATGGACCAGAGATCTTTGCTTTTTATGATATATGAACGAGCAAATTGGACAATTTTTCAAGATGCATACCCTCAACTCTTACTTTATGAGTGGTCAAAAAAGTTAAATAAGCCACTTTTTTATTTATTCGATTTTTTTCAGGTATCTCAATTTATGTTAAAAGAATGGAATTATTTTTGGTGTAATAAACAAACAAATCGATTATTAACTGCACTTATTATTAATGAGCAAAATGTAATTCAAGTTCCTGTAATAAATAATAAACAGTATAAGAGCTTAGTTTTTAAAAAGAATCCTTATAAAATTCAAGATATGTTGCACTTTAGTACAGTTATTTTCCCAACCTTAAGTGGAGAACTTTTTGGTTTTTCTGTTTATAACTTTAATAATCTGACAAATAGGATTGAACTTGGTAAGCGATTGGCTTGGTTACTATTCTCCGCTGGTTTATATGAACAATTTTTGACTTTTTCCAGGTCTGTTCCACACACTGGTTCAAGATATGATTATGAACAAACCTTTCCCGAAAAAATTAAAAGGGAAACACCCTTATTACGAACAGCATATCCAATGGTTTCACATAGTATAGACGAAAAAAAACAAGATTGGTTTCATGGTCAAAATTCAAAAAAGTGGTTTAAAGAGTCCAAAATCCCGAAAAACTATGAACTAACTAATTGGTTTAGACATAAGCAAGATCAATTACATTTACTAACATTACTTCAAGAGTATTGGAGAAATGGATAAAGAAAGCAAGGACGGTAGTCCTTGCTTTCGTTTCATTGGTGAAATAGTTTTAAATACCCTATACCCTTTACGTTGAAGGTCGGTTAGGGCCATCCAGCTTTTTATCTCCTGTATTACGTGCTTTTTCTTCTACAGATTGTTGTTTACCTTTTGGTTTTTTAGCCATAGTTAGCACCTCCTATTAAGTAGTCTTTACTAACGTATTTGTTTCCATGCAGGTCGAACATAGATGTCGAAGGATGTACATTTTCATTTTCTTTGACGAATAGAAACTAGTTTTGTCAAGCATGAAGGTAGTCATAAATATTCAGCGAATTAATTAACAGGAAGAGGAGGGAGAACGTTGAAAAATATCATTGATAAGAGTGTAATTGAAGGAAAATTAGCAGAATTAGAACAAGAGCTTATGGCACTTGAGGAAGTATTTATAGCTAAGGTTTCAACTAATAAAATGGAGATTAAATTACGGGAGGATGCTAGTCGTATTGATCTGCAGCTAACTGAACTAATTTCTTGTTTAAGCATTGAAAAAGAAACACAACTAAAGAATGATAGTTATCAGTCTCATGCTTCCTGCTTTCCTTTTGTAGCAACAAATATTTAAGTAATGTGCGTTATTTTAACTGATTTGGTATGATAAGTGCAGAGGTGAGCTTTAAATGGAATTAATCATGTTTTCAAAAGAGCTTCTGCAGCTTTTAAATGATTGTAAGGTTAGATTTGAAAAAATAAAGCAAAAACCAGAAAAAACTGAATCGCTTTTTTATAATGAGGTAAAGCCAGCATTTGAGATGGTTATGAAACAAGCAACTATGTGGAAGCCGTTAGCAGAGGCTTGGGTAAAGGAACATAAACCTAAATATATCCATCTTTCACAAATTGAATCAACTATTGATAATATTGAGCAGATTGTCCTACAGTCATTTTATAAGGATGTAAATAATCAAAGATTTCATAATCTCCATAATTCTGTGGAATATATCATTGATAGTATTCTGACAGAGATTGAAGTAGGGACTGACTAGAGCAGTCCCTTATTTACGTTCATATAAAATAAAATTTCTGTACTGTTGATAACACTTAACATCCAGCTCAAGCGCCCAACGACTAGTGAACTTCATAATCCTTTTACGCTAAGTCAACTTTGAATCGCTGTCTCTCTTAGTTATACGTAGCTAAACAGGTGTTTGCGCTTCTGTACATTACTTTTCTGTCTTAATACTAACTGGATCTTGATCTTCACTTGCGACTGGTTCAATAGCATATGCTAAATGTTCAGTTTCCTTAGCAGAAACTTCTTGTCCATGTTTTGGAATTGTAGGATCATGTCCTCTTTCTTTATGGTTAAAATGTTTCCCTCTTGCCAAGATAATCCCCCCTTAATGTGTTCCCTTCTAATATGAGCAAATCAAGCAATATTCATGTATTGAATTTTGTTTCACCCAATAGGCATTTTATTCATATAGTAAGAACAACTAGGATTCGATCAATGGGAGGAGGAATTTTAGATGAATCAACAACATGCTTTTCAAAGAAGGAGAAGAAGAGAAAGTCCATACTATCCACCAGTTCAGACTTTTCCTTTTTTGGAGCAACAGACATCTGATTTTCAAAATGGCCAAAATATGAATACTTCAACGTATCAGCAACAATATCAAAACCCGTATTATCAACCCTATCAGCAACAATACCAACCACAGTTTCAAAATCCTTATCAACCATTTTATGGAAATGGGAACAATAGTATGTTAAATGGACAGTATATGAACTCGCAATATCCAACACCATATCCTAAGCCAGTACCAAACTTTAAGCAACAGCCAACAGGTTTCCAGACTGTTATTTCACAATTTAAAAAATCTGATGGTCAATTAGATATTAACAAAATGATGGATACAGCAGGACAAATGATGAGTGCTGTAAATCAGATGGGAGGGCTATTTAAAGGGGTTACCTCAATGTTTAAATAAAAGAAAAGAGCAAATACGAGGGAGACCTCATTTTTGCTCTTTCTTTAAATGTGTAGCAAGTAGTTGTTTCACTTCATTATAAGATAATCCTGATTGAGCGTTTAAACGTTTAACTTCATCCACATTAGTATTCGAGTATTTTTTTGTGCTAAAAAGTTTCAACATATTCATTCCCTTGATTTTTCTCTTCCAATCGTTCTTTCCTTACACGTAGTGCAAAGTTAGCACTTTGTAAATTTGAGATTGCCAAAGAATTTTCTGGACAGGCAAAATCACCATTTTGGTGTGATTTTAGTTTTTCGACAAGTACACTTATTACGTCTTCAACTTGACACCCATTGACGCCTTCCTTATCAATAGCACCAGTTTGGAATTTGATATTAATGTAGTGATTACTGTTTCTATTCATTTGAATTTCTCTCCCTCGGGTACATTTTCAACAATTAAATTTATGCTATATGAAAACAACTTAAATCAACAATTCATAAACCTCATTTAATTGGTTGCCCCTAATAAAATCTTGTTCATTAAAAGCATATTTAATTTCATCAGGTAAAACATTGTTTAGAAATTGAATCTCATCTTCATCCAGTGTTAACACTAAGTCTCTTTCCGTTTTAAATTGTCCTTTTTCTAATTTTAAGCTAATTCTTTTAGCTACTGAGCTACTATCATAATTTGAAATTGCTTCTGTTAAATATCCTAATGTAAAATCCATGGTAATCAGTCCTTAAAAAAGTTTTTGAATTCTGTTGAAGTTTCAGACGTTTTTGAATAAGGATTATCTTTACTAATATTTTTGCTATCTAAATTTGTTTTGATTACGAGAGTTGGGGATGAAGTTGGTTCTGCGATAACACGATCGTTTAACTCATCGAAGTCAGGCAGATCTGATTTCTTTTTGTCCATTTTTTACACCTCCATGCTTTAGTGTTTGAAGTAAAGAGTATTTCTCTCACGTCAAAATTTGGATTTTTTTATCGTCATAGATTTTTCTTAATGTGTAATAGTAAAGTTAAGAGGTGATAAAAATGGTGAGAATAAAACGTAAACAATCAAGAAAAAACGAGGTAACAGCTTCTGCAAAAGATTTAGCGAACGATCCAACACCAGAAGAAAACCCTAAGTATGGTGGTAAATCACATAAAAACAGTTAAGGTCAGACTCAGGGAGTGTCTGACCTTTTCACTGTATTAACATTATGTTATAGTAAAATTTTTATAAATCATCTTCTATATAAAAGTGTTCTGATTTTTTGGGTATTGTAACAATTAGGGAACCTTTTTTAAAAGTTGTTTTAATATCATTTTCTTTAACAGGATAAGGTAGTAGAATTGTTCTTGATAAGCTATCAAGTGATGTATAATTTCTAAATGTAGATGACTTTTCATTAAATTCTTTAATTTCTTCGCGATTCGTGATAGAAATCGTTAAATATTGGTCAAATAGCTCAAGTCTAACTTGTTCTTTTTTAACGGGAGGAATTTTTAATTCTACTATACAATTTTTATCTGTTTCATATGTGTTAACATGAATATGGTGATAGGGAAATGAATCAGTAAGCATTGTATCAAATTCATTCATAAATTGCTTTAAAGGCTCTGTGCGAAAAAACTGATCAACAATTTGGAAAAAGTCTATCTGTTCTATTGGTTGCACCTTATTTTTATTAACCAAATTATCCTTTTTTCTCATTTTAACCCACCCTACATAATATAAATTACAAATTATTATATGAAGAGTTTGAAAAAAGGTTTATGGTATTTAGATATAGGATATTTTGTTTAGGTAAATCATTCCGTTGTTCATAACGTTTTGAATATACTGGAAGTAAATAAAAAGCAAAGAGGAGGATTTTTATGTTAAAATCATTATTTGGAAAAAAAGAAAAAGTGACTAAAGAATCAATTTTTGCCCCTTTAACTGGAAAATTGTTAGATATAGAAGAGGTACCGGATCCTGTATTTTCTCAAAAATTGATGGGGGAAGGGATGGCGATTGAGCCAACAGAAGGCGTTATTGTAGCGCCTATTGATGGACAAGTTATTCAAGTCTTTCACACAAAACATGCTATTGGACTGCGTTCGCAAACAGGATTAGAGCTACTAATACATATTGGGCTTGAAACAGTTAGTATGAATGGAGATGGCTTTGATGTTCATGTTAAAGAAGGTCAAAAGGTAAAAGTGGGTGATCCATTAATTACCGCTGATCTTTCCTTGATAAGGGAGAAAGCCGCAAGCACAATTACGCCAATCGTTATCACGAACTCAGATATTCTAGAAAACATCACAAAAGTTTCATCAGGAAAGGTAATAAAAGGAACTTCAAATATACTAGATGTAAAAGTTAAGTAATTCATATTTACACATTAAATAAAATAGTTTTTATTCAAAGCAGAAAATATTTCTGCTTTTTATTTATTTGCGAACGTTTATTCGGTAAAATAGGAACTGAACATCCACATTTGTGTAGGATGAAGATAGAGGTGGAAATAAAATGGAATTTAGAAAATCGTTAACAAGTCTTCTTCATGCTTTAAAACAAGAAAAAGAATTTTGTGAACAAATTGTTCACTGGCATACGATCCCATCTAAAGAGGCGGAAGCGGTTGATTTGCCTGATGATATAGATATACGCTTAAAAACAGCCTTGCAAAACAGAGGAATTTCAGAATTGTATACACATCAACATGAGGCCTATCAATTTGCGAATAAAGGCTCAAACTTTGTTGCTGTCACACCTACAGCATCAGGAAAAACGTTGTGTTATAATCTTCCTGTCTTGCAAAAAATTTTAAATGATGAATCAAGTAGAGCATTATATCTTTTTCCGACAAAGGCACTTGCACAGGATCAAAAATCGGAATTAAATGAGATTATAACTGAAATGGGTGTCGGGTTGAATTCCTATACATATGATGGTGACACGTCACCCGCAATTCGACAGAAGGTTAGAAAGGCAGGACATATCGTTATTACGAATCCAGATATGCTGCATTCAGCGATTTTACCACATCATACGAAATGGGTATCTCTTTTTGAAAACCTAAAATATATCGTAATTGATGAGCTTCATATTTATCGTGGAATATTTGGCAGCCATGTTGCCAATGTTATAAGACGCCTTAAACGAATTTGTCAATTTTATGGAAGTAACCCGCAATTTATATGTACATCTGCAACAATAGCAAATCCTAAGGAATTAGCTGAGACACTGACAGGTAAGGAGATGGAGCTCATTTCTAAAAATGGGGCCCCATCAAGTAAAAAGCATTTTATTTTTTATAATCCACCAATTGTGAACAAGCCGTTAAATATAAGAAAAAGTGCAACGCTTGAGGTGAGAAGGCTTGCAGGGCATTTTTTGAAAAATAAAATCCAGACGATCGTTTTTGCTCGAAGTCGAGTACGAGTGGAGATCATATTAACGTATTTGCAAGAACTTATAAAAAACGAACTAAAACAAAAGTCAATTCGTGGATATCGTGGAGGATATTTACCAAAACAAAGAAGAGAGATTGAACAAGGTCTGAGAAACGGAGACGTGTTAGGCGTTGTTAGTACAAACGCACTTGAACTAGGGGTTGATATCGGTAGGTTGCAAGTTTGTATCATGACTGGTTATCCTGGAACAATTGCTAGTGCATGGCAGCAAGCAGGTAGAGCAGGAAGAAGACAAGGGGAAGCAGTGATAATAATGGTTGCGAGCTCTAGTCCGCTAGATCAATATATTATTCAAAATCCTAATTATTTCTTTGAACAAAATCCTGAAACAGCTATCATAAATCCAGACAATCTCGTCGTCCTTGTAGACCATTTGAAATGTGCAGCTTTTGAGCTTCCTTTTAAAAATGGTGATACATTTGACGGGCTTGAATTAGAAGATATATTACAATTTTTAGCAGAGGAACGGGTCCTATATTATAACGACAACACATACCATTGGATGAATGATTCCTTCCCAGCGCATAACATTAGCCTTCGTTCAGCTTCTCAGGAAAATGTCATAATTATCGATCAATCTGATATTGCGAGTGTAAAGGTGATTGGGGAAATGGATCGATTTAGTGCGATGACTCTTTTACACGATGAAGCGATTTATTTACATCAAGGGGTGCAATTTCAAGTGGAAAAGCTTGATTGGGAGGAGAAAAAAGCATTTGTAAGGGAAGTGGATGTTGACTATTTTACAGATGCAAATTTGGCTGTACAACTTAAGGTTTTAGAAGAAGACATGCTCATAGAGAAAGAAAGTGCTGGGTATGGATTTGGCGATGTAACCGTTCAAGCGATGGCAACGATTTTTAAAAAAATAAAATTTGATACTCATGAAAATATCGGTTCGGGTCCTATCCATCTTCCAGAAGAAGAACTCCATACAAATGCAGCGTGGATAAGTCTACATTCATTTAATAAAGAAGATATGTCAGAAAAACGTCTAGAAGAATCATTGATTGGAGTAGCACATGTACTTCAGCATGTAGCACCATTAAAAGTAATGTGCGATCCGTCTGACCTGCACGTTGTTGCTCAAATCAAAGCGGTCCACAATAATAAACCAACTATTTTTTTATATGATCGATACCCAGGAGGCGTGGGATTAGCAAAGAAAATTTACGAAACAATGAATTCTGTCCTATTAGAAGCGCTCAATTTACTGTCAAATTGCCCATGTCACAATGGCTGTCCTTCTTGCATTGGGACTGAAAGCATCTCAAATTCAATCAAAAAAGATACGTATCTGCTTCTTACAAAACTTGCTATTAAGGAATAACAGCACCAACTAAATTGAAGGAAAATCATCGTAGCTCTGTCCTATTCCTCCATACTAAAATAAAGGATGAGGCAAATGTCGTTAAAAAATAAATTAAATAGGTTGAAAAAGCATGTGATTAGAGAAGAAAAAGATTCAAGTGATCAACAGGTAGAACATGATCCAGTTGATCACTTGTGGAAAGAGCATCAAACTTCTGTTTTTTCATATGATGAGCAAGTCTGTCTAATAAGGGAAGTGACCTATCCTTTAGATTATAAACACGGACATTATCAGCTTGGTGAGTTCCATAAGATTGTTTCGATGTGGAATGAGAGTGATCAAACCCATCCGTTATCTTGTAAAGGTCATGATGCAAGTGAATTATTTTTCTTTGATACTGAAACAACAGGACTTGGCGGGGGAGCGGGGAACACGATCTTTTTATTAGGTCAAGCTCAGGTTTTTGCTGATCGTGTTGTCATTAAGCAGCATTTATTACCTAAACCCGGCAATGAAGTTGCCTTATATCAAAGTTTTTTACAAGGAATTAATAGTAAAACTCTTGTTACTTACAATGGCAAAGCATTTGATTGGCCACAAGTAAAAACTAGGCACACGTTAATACGAGATTCTGTCCCAAGTCTTCCGGCTTTTGGTCATTTTGATCTGTTTCATGCTGCAAGGAGGCTTTGGAAAAATGAGCTTGAATCCGTAAGACTTGTTAATGTAGAAACTGAAATCCTTAATATTACCCGAGAAAATGATATTCCTGGGTTTCTAGCACCAATGCTCTATTTTCAATTTGTTAAACAACAACAACCAGATATCATAATGGGAGTCCTCAAACATAATGAAATTGACGTATTATCGCTTATCACTCTATATATCCATTTATCTATAAAACTTCTAGAAACAGATAATGAAGCAAATGCATCAGAGCACTATGAAATTGCCAGATGGTTAGATTATATAGGGGAAAAATCATCTGCATTTTCAGCTTATCAATCCTTAATGGAAAAAGAACCAAATAATAAGGATGAAGCAAATTACAATCTCTCACTGCATTATAAGAAACAAAAAGAATGGAATAAAGCGATAGAAGCATGGATGGAAATAATCCACTCATCAAATAATAAAACTATTACCTGTAAAGCATCAATTGAATTGGCTAAATACTATGAACATAAGGAAAAAAACTATGAGGATGCAATCCACTATAGTGAACTTGTGTATAATGTGGTAAATGAAAGCGAGCAAGTTTTAATGAAATTAGATATACGTGATGTTGAAAAAAGAATAAATAGACTGAAGCGGAAATATTCAGAAAATATTGCCCGGGTAAGCGCAAAAAGTGAGTAAATTCGTCAAAAAAATGACGAAATTATGAATTTATATAGATCAAGCAATAAACCAATTGTAGATCTCTGTTGAACGATGTAAAATAAGTGACTGTACGAACTTTTAAAAGGGAGAAGAATATTGTGTACAAAAATATATTATACTTGTTTTTCATCGTTATCGTTTTAACAATTTTTATTTTCACAAACTTTAAAGAAAGCTTTTATGCTTTTCTATAAAATTAGGTACTTGCATTAGTACATGTACATCCCTTTCATCATAGGCTAGAAGTGTAAGACAAATGATTGAAAGGAGAATGATATATGCATTGTAGACCGAAAGTAATGGCACCTATCGTACACCCAACTAAATGTTGTGTACAAAATAATTATTCTGAAACGATCGTACCACACATCCATCCACAACACACAACAACTGTGAATCATGATTTTTATAAGCATCAACACTATTTCCCGCAAACTCAATCAGTTGAGAATGAGGTAACACATCAACACTTTAACGTTTACGGTCAAGCTCCAGCTCCAGGTTTTGGTTTCGGAGGTCCTGGTTTCGGAGGCCCTGGTTTCGGAGGCCCAAGACCTCGTCCAGGATTTGGACCTGGCCCATATGGTCGATAAGTAAACGGATTAGGAGCTGAATTTTCAGCTCCTATTCTTATTATAAAAAGTTCCCAAAGTTAGATGCTTTTTTTACGTACTCATTATTTATCGTTATAATGTGTGGTATTATTTCGTATATTGATAAGGTGATTAATGTGAAGGTTTTAACAATCTCTGGCTATAAATCGTTTGAATTAGGAATTTTTAAAAATGATGATCAAGCTGTACAATACATTAAAAAAGCAATTGAAAAATCGTTACTTGGTTTCTTGGAAGAAGGGCTCGAATGGGTAATCATTAGTGGGCAAATGGGTGTAGAATTATGGGCAGCTGAGGTTGTATTTAACTTGCAAATGGAATACTCTGATTTAAAGCTAGCTATTCTAACGCCTTTTCTTAATCAAGAAAGTAAGTGGAATGAAATAAACAAAGAATATTATGAATTTATCTTGTCTCAGGCTGATTTTGTTGATAGTATTACAAAACGAGAGTATGAAAGTCCAGTACAATTCCGTCAAAAGAATGAATTTCTTGTAAGTAAAAGTGATGGTCTGCTTCTTTTATTTGATGAAGAAAAAGAGGGCTCTCCAAAGTATTTATTGGAAACTGCCAGAAAAAAGCAAGAATTAACTAGTTATTTCATTGGATTCATTACTTTTTCCGACCTTCAACTAGTTGTGGAGGAAGAAAATATGAAAAATGCTGATTTTTGGTGATTCGTGTAAGTTAATAACGGAAAATAGCGATTGAACGAAATTGACAATTAGCGAGATTTCTGAAAAAATATAGGTTGATGACTTCGTTATAAGAGGTGAAAGATATGCTTTCAGATAAAGTAAAATTAACGGCAAAAGAAATTTTAGAACGAGAATTTAAATCAGGAGTAAGAGGCTATAAACAAGAGGAAGTTGACAAGTTTTTAGATCTTGTTATAAAAGACTATGAAACATTCCATCAAGAAATTGAAGATCTACAACAGGAAAATCTTCGTTTGAAGAAGCAATTAGATGATACATATAAAAAACAACCACCAGTTCAAACGAACACAACAAACTTTGATATTTTAAAACGATTATCTAATCTTGAGAAACATGTATTCGGCAGTAAGCTATATGATTAAATAATCCATTTTTTTACACTTGTTTTATTAGAGATATTTAGGTATACTTAATTTTGCTGTTTCATTAATAACGTTCAGGTAATCGCTGCAGTCTTTAGGATTGTAGAGGAAAGTCCATGCTCGCACGGTGCTGAGATGCCCGTAGTGTTCGTGCCTAGCGAATTCATAAGCTAGGGCAGCAATGAGCTTTTAGCTCGGCTGACGGCAGGGAAAAAGCCTAAGTCTTCGGATATGGCTTGACTACCTTGAAAGTGCCACAGTGACGAAGTCTTACAAGAAATTGTAAGAGTGGAACGAGGTAAACCCCACGAGCGAGAAACCCAAATTATGGTAGGGGCACCTTCTTGGAGGAACCAAACGAAGAGAAGGACAGAAGCTTTTACAAGCATCTGTAGATAGATGATTACCACCTGAGTACGAGGCATTGCCGCTTGTAGTACGATGGAACAAAACATGGCTTATCGAACGTTATTAATCAGTATGAAAACATATGCACAAGGGGCTGATCAATTCAGCCCCTTTTCATTTACATATTTTCTGGTTATATTATGTCAAAATAGACGATGATGTTATAGTGAAAAGTCTTGTCCTGTAATAAGGGAATTGGTCGCTAATTAACATACATATTATATGCCTATTATAGATAAAATTTGACTATTATAGGTAATAGGGGTAAAGGTAGGGTGAAAAATGAATAAGTTAACACTTATTGCAACATCAGCAATGGGTTTAGAAGCTATTGTTGGGAAAGAAGTTAAGGATTTAGGGTATGAGTGCAAGGTAGAGAATGGCAAAGTAACTTATGAAGCTGATGAACTTGCTATTTGTCGATCAAATTTATGGTTACGAACAGCTGATCGTATTAAGATTAAGGTTGGAGAATTTCAAGCAAAGACCTTTGATGAGCTTTTTGAAAAAACTAAAGCGTTAAACTGGGGTGATTACTTACCAGTAAACGCAGAATTTCCTGTAATAGGGAAATCTGTGAAATCTACTTTGGCAAGTGTACCTGATTGTCAGGGAATTGTTAAAAAGGCAGTAGTTGAAAAATTAAAATCTCATTATAAAACAACCGGTTGGTTTAATGAAGATGGACCCCTTTATCGAATTGAGGTAGCACTTTTAAAAGATGTTGCAACAATTACAATTGATGCAAGTGGTTCAGGTCTCCATAAGCGTGGGTTCCGAATTGATCAAGGGGGAGCACCAATTAAGGAAACACTTGCAGCAGCTCTAGTCTTACTATCAAGATGGACACCAGATCGTCCGTTTGTCGATCCTTTTTGCGGTTCAGGTACAATCCCAATGGAGGCTGCACTTATCGGTCAAAATATAGCACCAGGTTTTAATCGTGAATTTGCTTCGGAAAAGTGGCATTGGATTGGCAAGGAAAAGTGGGATCTTGCAAGACAGGAAGTTGAAGAAAAGGCAAAGTATGATCAACCCCTTGATATTCAAGCTGCAGACATTGACCATCGTATGATCCGTATTGCTGAGGCTAATGCTGAGGAAGCAGGTCTTCGTGAGCTTATAAACTTTAAACAAATGCAAGTTAAGGATTTTACTACAACAAAGGAATTTGGTGTGATAGTCGGCAATCCTCCTTATGGAGAGCGACTCGGTGAAAAAAGAGCTGTAGAGCAAATGTACAAGGAAATGGGACAAGCATTTGCTCCGTTAGATACATGGAGTATCTATATGCTTACTTCTCATGAGGGCTTTGAAGACTTTTATGGAAAGCCAGCTACAAAAAAACGCAAGCTGTTTAACGGTTTTATAAAAACTGATTTCTATCAATATTGGTCAAATGTACGCCCACCAAGAAACAAGGATTAAATTAGGTGGCAGACTTTATAGTTTTAGTGAAATTTAGAGTCTGCTTCTATTGTCTTTAACAAAGGCTCTTTTCTAAGAGATTGTTCCTTTTAAAACGAAAACTGTTTAAGGTTGATTGGAGCGAGCATCTGTAGCGGAAAACAACCACCCCGCACTACATGGTAAATAGCAACAAAGTTTGCGAGAACAGCGTTAAAAAAGAATTACTCTACGCTAATTAGACTATCCTTGTTATAATATAGGATAAAAGGAGGTGGAATAATTGTCTTCAATACTTAATCAACTTGGACCAAAATATTTTGCTTTAGATGCAGCGCGTGTGGATGCAAGTCCGACCGAAGTAATTATAACGAATGATGAAGGAAATACATACTATATTGTTACACCTGATGTGTTAACAGAGGAGTTACTAGAATTGGGATATAAAAAAGTAGAAGGCGAAGAGTAATTTCTCTTCGTTTTTCTAATTCCATAATAATAATAATAACCTTTTTCTCATAATTTAATTCTGCAAGTTTCTTCTAGCTAACATAGATCACTTTACAAAGCCTTTTTCGAATAAAATAAGCTTGTTTTGTTAAATATAAGACCATTCCTAAAAATGAATCGTTTCAATGTGAAAATCAACAAGTAAATATTAGTAATAAAGAATAAGACCGAAATCATATGATTAATAATTAGCGAAAACTTTTCATGCTAGATTCATAATAGGTTCTTACTTTAATACGGTTGATTTGATATTGAAAGTAATAATGAAGGGTGGTTTTATTTTATGTATGAAGATCAGCAATTTCAACTTATTTCAAAGGCACTAAGTTCCACTCAAAAATCGTTAGAGGAACAAATAGGATTAGAGTCTCCTGCAGTGCTTCAAATAGGAAATGCTAGAGAAGATATGATTAAAGCTTTATCACATGCAACATCGATTGATCATCAATTAATAATTGAAACTTTATTTGATAAATAAAAATTTAGAAAAGCTTGGTTTACGATCATACTAATAATATAAATTCTCAAAAAGGAGTGGCTAATTTTGGCTAACTCCTTTTTAGATGTATACATATGAATTGACATCTTCTTTATTAAATAAGATAATTATATTTTGTGGATTATTTGGAAATTGAAATTATTGGAGGAAACGTACACATGGTGACGTCCCGTTTGCCTTTTGCTATATCAAAGGATGAGAGCTTTTACCAAGCCTTAAACAATTGGATAGGAGATGTTTTTTACGATATCCTTCCTGAGAAAGGGTTTGAGTTAAGAGACGAACAAATTTTCATGGCCTTTCAATTGGAGAGGGCATATCAAGAGAAAAAAGTTATGTTTGCTGAAGCAGGGGTTGGTACAGGGAAAACTATCGTGTACTTGCTATATGCTTTATCATATGCGAGATATACAGGTAAACCAGCAATCATTGCTTGTGCAGATGAAACGTTAATAGAACAGCTAGTTAAGCAAGAGGGCGACATTGCAAAGTTGTCTGAATTTCTTGATTTACAAATGGATGTCCGTCTTAGTAAAACCCATAGTCAATATTTATGTTTAAATAAACTAGATGACGTTATCCAAAAAAATGGGGATGAAAAATATTTAGATGTCTATCAATCACTTCCAGACTTCGTTCATGAAAAAGCTGGTATGCAACAATTTTCAGCGTATGGTGATCGTAAGGAATTCGGGCATCTTTCTGATGAAGAATGGGACAAGATTGGATGGGACTCCTTTCAAGATTGTTTTACTTGTTCACAAAGACATCGCTGTGGTCTAACATTGTCACGAGATCACTATCGTAAAGCTACTGATATCATTGTATGTTCACATGACTACTTTATGGAGCATGTGTGGACATATGAATCAAGAAAACGTGAAGGTCAAATGCCGCTTTTGCCTGAGTATAGTAGCGTTGTATTTGATGAGGGGCACTTATTGGAGTTTGCTGCTCAAAAGGCACTAACACACCGTGTTAAGCAAAGCTCATTACAAATCTTTTTAGAACGATTACTACAAAATGAGATTCGTGAAGAGCTTGCATATCTAGTTGAGGATGGTCTAGCTATTAACGATGAATTTTTTGATGATTTACAACAATGTACCACTAGTGTTGAAGGATCAAATCGTCTGAAAATTAATCGCAAGACTAAGCTTCAAACTACAGCAAACAATCTACAAAAAAAATTAGCTGAAATTAGTGAAGCACTTGTATTTGAAGGCGAGCTTTTTACAATTGATGATTATGAATTGAAAATTGTTGAAGAGTTTATTGATCAAATGGAGTATTCACTTTCATTGTTTAATCAAAAAAATAATGCGGTGAGCTGGGTTGAAGAAAAAGACAACGATTATAGCCTTGTTATCATGCCAAGAAAAGTTGAGGAAGTTTTAAAAGAAAGAGTATTTTCAAAGAACTTGCCTTTTATTTTCTCTTCAGCTACTCTTTCAGAAAGTAAATCTTTTGATTTTATTGCAAACAGTTTAGGGATAAACGATTATTTATCACTTTCTGTTGAATCACCGTTTGACTACGATGAGCAAATGAAATTACAGCTCGTTAATGAAGTAGATCGAGCAATGAAATTTTCTAGAACGCTAGAAGAATTAACTCGCTCTGGGGGAAGAGGACTTATCTTATTTTCTTCTCAACAAGAATTAAAGTGGTTCAAAGCTTCTATTGCTTCAAATAGCTATGAGTTTCCAATTCTCTTTGAAGGTGATAAAGAAATAAGCTCACTTGTGAAGGAATTCCAGCAACATGAGGAATCAGTTCTATGTGCAGTTCATTTATGGGAAGGCCTAGATATACCAGGCCCATCACTTTCTAATGTGATTATATGGACTTTACCATATCCTCCTGAAGACCCTGTGTTCGAAGCGAAAAGGTCAGATAAGAAGGATCCCTTCATGGAAGTTGATTTACCATATATGCTCTTAAGGCTTAGACAAGGAATGGGCAGATTGATTAGAACTAGTGAAGACAGCGGATCTATCACAATTTTTCTTGGAGATAATGATCAGTTTGTTATGGATCAAATAACTGCTGTATTACCTGTAGAGCCAATTGTTGGATAGGCTGGAGCTTTTGCTCTGTGTCTATCCTTTTTTTACGTTACAAATCCGTTGCATAAAATGATGAAGAAATTTGATTGACAATAATGATCAGGGTATTTACGCTTTAAATAACTAGACAAAGGGAGTGATTTAATTGACTCAAATTGAAAAGGATTTTTTGGATTATATAAAAAAAATGCAAGCGTATGAAGAAGCTATCAATGTCATGTATTGGGATATGCGCACAGGAGCACCTAAAAAGGGACTTGAACAGCGTTCAGAAGTTGTTGGTATGCTATCAACCGAAGCTTTCCAAATGCTTGTATCAGATCAAATGAATGAATATTTGGTAGCTCTATCAAAAGATGAAGTATACAGCGGACTTAATCCAGTGACACAAAAGGCTGTTGAGCTTCTCAAAAAAGAATACAAAAAAAATAAAGTAATTCCTCCGAAGGAATATCAAGAATATGTTGTCCTTTGTTCAAAAGCTGAATCAGTTTGGGAAGATGCGAAGGAAAAGTCTGATTTTCAATCCTTTGCACCTTATTTGCAAAAGCTTGTAGATTATAATAAAAAACTTATTACATATTGGGGTTATGAAGGAAATAAATATAATACATTGTTAAATGAATATGAACCAGGCGTCACTGTTGAAGTATTGGATCAAGTATTTGCGCAAGTGCGGGAAAAAATTGTGCCACTTGTAAAAAAAATTGCCGAGTCATCCCATCAGCCTAAAACGGATTTTTTATATCATCATTTTCCTAAATTAAATCAACGTAAGCTTAGTGAGTTCCTGTTAAATGAATTAGGCTATGATTTTGAAGCAGGTCGATTAGATGAAACGGTTCATCCCTTTGAAATTACGCTTAACCGTGGTGATGTCAGGGTAACGACAAAGTATGATGAGAAAGATTTCCGGACAGCGATCTTTGGTACAATTCATGAATGTGGACACGCAATATATGAGCAAAACATATCAGAAAAGCTTGAAGGGACTTTTTTATGCAGTGGTACTTCAATGGGGATACACGAATCGCAATCACTATTCTATGAAAATTTTGTCGGAAGAAATAAAGGTTTCTGGCAGCGTTACTATAATAACCTAAAGGATTTTTCTCCAGAGCAATTTGATGGTGTTAGTTTACAAGACTTTTATGAAGCCATAAATGAGTCAAAGCCTTCCCTTATTCGTATTGAGGCAGATGAGCTAACCTATTCTCTTCATGTTATGGTTCGTTATGAAATCGAAAAAGCTTTATTTAACGATGAAATAACTGTAGAAGAGCTTCCTCGTATTTGGAATGAAAAATATGAAGAATACTTAGGTGTCACACCTCCAAATGATGCAAAGGGTGTATTGCAGGATGTTCATTGGGCAGGAGGAAGCTTTGGATATTTTCCGTCATATGCATTGGGGTATATGTATGCAGCACAATTTAAACATGCAATGCTGAAAGATTTACCTGATTTTAATGAATTAATTGAAACAGGCCAATTTGAAAAAATTAGAAATTGGTTAACAGAGCATATTCACCAATATGGGAAAACAAAACAACCTTTAGAGATATTGAAGGATGTAACAGGTGAAGGATTAAATGCTAAGTATTTAATTGAATATCTTGAAGAAAAGTATCGTTACATCTATCATATTTAAATACATTTATTAAAGAGGAAGCAGCTCAGTTGCTTCTTTTTTAATTGTACGAATATTCTTAATTAGTTTAATGATTAAAGTTCGTGTTTTTCGCAAAAAAACATTTGCAAATCATTCATTTATTGTTATAATTCATTTAATTGCAAATAACGCTCATATAATCGTGGGAATATGGCCCACAAGTTTCTACCAAATAACCGTAAATTATTTGACTATGAGTGAGGTTAAATGTTTCGCTATATAAAAATGGGTATTTTCCTATTTTTTATAAAAGCGGCATTGCTTCACTTATAGTGAAGCAATGCCGCTTTTTGTACTATTAAAATTTAAATTACAGAAGAAAGCATAAAAAATAAGCCTCTCTTTTTGTAACTATTCTTTTAAATTAATTTAATTAATCGTTAGGGAGGAAGAAAATGAAACTGCTTAGAGAAAAAATACAAGATGAGGGTATAGTTCTTTCTGACGGTGTGTTAAAAGTTGACTCATTCTTAAATCATCAAATCGATCCAGAGCTTATGAAAGAGATAGGCTTAGAGTTTGCTAGACTTTTTAAAAAAGAAGGTATTACAAAAATCGTGACAATCGAATCCTCAGGTATATCTCCTGCTGTTATGGCTGGTCTTGAGCTTGGTGTGAAGGTTATCTTTGCAAGAAAGAGAAAATCTTTAACATTAACAGATAACTTACTCGTATCTTCTGTCTATTCATTTACAAAACAAGAAGAAAATACAATTGCTGTATCTTCCCAATTTCTAAACAAATCAGACCGAGTACTTATAATTGACGACTTTTTGGCAAATGGAGAGGCAGCAAAAGGATTAATCGATATTGTGAAAAAATCAGGTGCTTCCATTCAAGGTATCGGGATTGTGATCGAGAAATCGTTTCAAAAGGGTGCAAGTGAATTAAAGAATTCAGGCTACAGAGTCGAATCTTTAGCGAGAATTCAATCGTTAAGAGATGGCAAGGTAAGCTTTGTTGAAGAATTTGAGGAGGTTAAAGCATGAAGCAATCATTACAAAACGTTTCGTTAGGTATCCAACATGTTCTTGCTATGTATGCTGGTGCTGTTGTAGTTCCTTTAATTGTAGGAAGTGCAATTGGTTTATCTGGAGCACAATTAACTTACTTAGTTGCGATTGATATTTTTATGTGTGGTATCGCTACGTTTTTACAAGTTTGGAAAAATCGTTTTTTCGGACTTGGCTTACCAGTTGTATTAGGATGTACGTTTACTGCAGTTGGGCCGATGATTGCCATCGGTAATGAATATGGCGTATCCTCGATCTATGGAGCTATTCTTGTTTCTGGACTCATCGTTATTCTTATTTCATCTGTCTTTGGAAAGTTAGTTAAGTTTTTCCCACCTGTTGTAACAGGTTCTGTTGTAACGATCATTGGAATTACATTAATTCCTGTTGCAATGAATAACATGGCAGGAGGTCAAGGAAGTCCAACTTTCGGTTCAAAAGAAAACCTTATTCTCGCGTTTGGAGTTCTATTCTTAATCATACTTCTTAATCGCTTTTTTACAGGATTTATTAGAGCTATTTCAATTTTAATTGGTATTATCGCAGGAACTGTTGTGGCTGGTTTTATGGGGATGGTAGACCTACAGGCTGTTAATGATGCTTCATGGTTTAATATCGGAAAGCCTTTTTACTTTGGTACGCCTACCTTTGAATTAGCACCAATTATTACAATGACGATTGTTGCAGTTGTAAGTATGGTTGAATCTACAGGTGTGTATTTTGCGTTAAGTGATATTTGCAACAAAAAACTTGACGATAAAGATTTAGCTAGAGGGTATCGTGCAGAAGGTCTCGCTTATATGCTAGGTGCAATTTTCAACGCATTTCCATATACAACATTTTCGCAAAATGTAGGTCTTATTCAAATGTCTGGCATTAAAACAAATCGTGTTATATACACAACAGCAATCATGTTAATTGGATTAGGCTTAGTACCAAAAATTGCTGCTTTAGCAACAGTTATTCCTTCATCTGTTTTAGGTGGCGCGATGGTTGCTATGTTTGGAATGGTTGTTGCTTATGGGATCAAAATGCTTGGCCAGGTTGAGTTTGCTTCACAGGAAAATCTATTAATCGTCGCTTGTTCCGTTGGGTTAGGGCTTGGCGTAACAGTTGTCCCAGAGATTTTCGCAGGTCTTCCTGAATCAGTTAAAATTTTAACGAATAGCGGTATTGTTGCTGGAAGTATCACGGCGATCGTACTAAATATCGTTTTTAATGTCATTCCATCTGGTAAAAAAGCTGGAAGCAATCGTGATGCTGTTGTTCAAGGGCAAGCATCTTAAAGAAATAAGAGTAAAGTGAAAATCAGCACGCTTAATCCAACATTCTATAAGTGAAAAAACGTTAAAACGTTACCTACATTTTCGTGTGTATAACATGAATTTGGAGGTGACGTTTTTTTATATATAAAAAGAAAAAGAATGACCGCCAGAGTAAATTCTGTAAAAGAAAATGTGAGGATAAACGTTTTAATTTTACATTTCAAAAAGGGTTAAGAATGTTTCATTTCAGCGGAAAAGTCAGAAGGTTAACGTGATAGCACTATTGGTTTGGTTCTTATAATGAACATTACGGATTTATATTACGAGTAAATGATTTGGATATGAGTGTTATTAGATACCAATAGTAAGGGGAATTATGCGAAAAATTTTATTTGTTTTTTTACACTAAGAAAGTCAATACTTAACTCCTACAAATTTTAGATTCCGTTCTTCCTTACTATTTTTCATTACTTCCTTTACTATGGAAACAGCTTCCAGAATAGAATTTGCACTAATTTCAATTTCTTCAGAATCAATAGAAAAGATAAATCGTTTCATTGAATACACCGCCTCTTTGAAAGTTTTTTTCAGAATAGGCAAGGCATGTATCAAAGCACCACAGGGGAGTGGGTAGTGTTACATTCCTTGTACCTAATCTATGTATTAATGATATGTTAGGAATGTTATTAATGCTAATTAATTGTGAGGTTTTCTTCCTTTGTTATATTGTCGAAAACACATAAATGCGTAACAAAATGTTCACTTAATGTTCATATTTAATCAGACAACATAGACAGTTGCTAAGTGAGTTGTGGCTTCTCTGCTATGTAATTTCAAATGTAATTTAACTCCTAATCCAATTTAATATTACGAAAAAGAAGAAAAGCACCCTATAAAGAGTGCCTTCCGAATTCTATTTACTAAACAAACTTCTAACGCCTTTATAAATTAAAACGAGTGAGAAGACTAATACAGTTAATATGCCAAGTATATTAAAATAAGGTGCTAAAGCAGATAAGAATGTTTCCTCTAGATTAACCTTAATAAGTGCAAAACCAGATAGGATCGTTGCAAGGAATAAGAAAATCCGATTATCCATTATTTTCACTCCTTCCTATAGGGTTGTTAAATTATATGACCTAAATGTTACAAATATGACAGGTTTGTAAAAGTATCGTAAGGATGCTTTTTAATTTTGTTAAAATTTAGAAAGGTGATGTGAAAATAGGAAAATGAATGAACGATATGAGTTTTTACAAAAACAATGGGTAGTTTATTAAATCAAAAGGCTGTTTTCGCAAACTTTGTTGCTTTTAAAATAGTATTGGGTTGGTTGATTGGCGCTTCAGGATGCTCGCTTTCCGTGGGGCGGGCGATGAGCCTCCCTCTAGAAATGTTGGTATATCAACGCTTAAAACTGTTTTAATAGATAGAAAAAAAATTTTCACTTACTGATTTTCACTACAGATTATCATCAATTTCCAAAAGTTCAAAATATTGTTATTCTGAGGTTACGCTTCGCTAGAGTTAATTGGAAATGATTAACTCTAAGTGCTTATATGATGCACTTCGGATCTCTGCGAATCTTATGATGACGTACCCTCCCATGTCTCTTGGCGTCTAACGCGTACATTCCTTCGTTCGGTCTATTCATAAGGCAGAGGCTGGCTATGCTCCTCAAGGGACTCTTAGTCTAATGGCTCATTTCGTGCCAACTTCTCCGTGTCATCCTATTGTCTAGATTACAAACTAGGAAGTTGCTTAGGCTGCCTCTTTGAGGCAATGGAGATCTGTTAACATATGATTTACATTAAAGTGCACTCGTTTTGTACACAAAGCGTGTAGAATTTTTAGTAATTTCCCGCATAAAACAACCATGGCTTCTTTCTTCTTTAATGGATTGACAGTACGAGTCGTGTAGTAATGGTACAAAGATTTAAACGCTATGTTGTGTTGAATTATAGGGAGGATGACTCTAAATAATATAGCCCGTAACTTCCTCCTACCTCTTTTGGAAATTTTCTTTTGACCTTTGTGTTGGCCAGAAGAGTTTTCTCTAAGCGTGAGCCCCGCTAATTTAATTAATTGGCGTGGGTGCTGATATTGCCTAAGAGAACCTATCTCAGAGAGTAGTTCAACAACAGTATTTTCGCCTAAACCAGGAATAGATAAAATATACTCATAGTCTGTCAATTGTTGAGCGAGGTCATTTAACCTTGATGATAAGACCTCCAGTTGGTTTGAAATAGCTTTGTACTGAGAAAGTAATGTATCCATTTCAAATCGGGCCATTTCTAGCCCCTCAGTTAAACCAATGGACTGACCGGCTATTGATTTTAGCTTTTGTATTTTAGAAACGGAAAGACACTTTATTCCTTCAACCCTTTTGTAAAGTGCGATAAGTTCTTCATCATTTTTCCCATCAAAATCGATTGGCAAAGGTGTCACCTCGAGAACAGCGCATGCGTTTTTACCGAAGCTTTTGAATACATGATGGAACTCAGGGAAATAAAGATCTGTCCACCGAATCATTCGATTCTTAAGTGATGCGAGGTCTTCCTGCATTTTAGTCCGAAAACTCGCCCCATTACGAAGTTCGGCTTCTGTCCCTTCTAAAATTCGTGTATAGTTGAACCGGCCATCGCGGATTAAAGAAGCGATAACGCGAGCGTCCTTTTGATCATTCTTAGTTTGAAGGTTATCATCTAATTCCTTCGTTCTATTCACATGCATAGGGTTAACCATGACAAATTGAATATTATTTTCGACTAAATAAGCAGCTAAGTTCATCCAATAATGCCCTGTGGGCTCAAAGCCGACTAAGACATCTGTCTTTTCATGTGATTCTAGTAGAGAATGAATCATATTGTGTAGTTGCTCAAACCCATCAAGGGATTGTATGAACGGAAACGGTTTTTGCAAAATTCGTCCACGATCATCGATAGCGCATGCGTAATGTTTTTTCTTCGCAATGTCTATTCCAATAACAAGTGTTTTTTCAGATACTTGATTAATTTTGGTATTCATATTACTATTCATCATATGGTCCTCCTGTATGGTGATGAGTCAATTTAGTCGTTGATACTCAAGCATCATACAAGAGGACTTTTTGTTTTGCAAGAAGCCTTAAGGATATTAAACAGGAATGCTCCTCAGCGCGAAGCGCCTGCGGGGTCTCATCTGTCCCGCTACTCCCACAGGAGTCTCGCACCTTCCGCACCAATCAACCTAATCATTTTTGTCTAAAAACAACAATCTTTTAGAAAAGAGCCAATCAAAAAGAGGTAAGCAGGTAAATTGATTAGTTGTGAGGATTCAATATTGGTACCATTTACTCATTGAATAAATGAAGGAATTATTATCTGCAAATGAATCAAAAATTCTTGTCATGACATACCTATATATAAAATAGAATTTAACTATTCTTACTATAGGAGAAAAGCAAATGAGAGTAAAGGATATAAAAATAACTCAAAATCTATCAGTAACTAAATTAATTGAATTAACCGAAGTTGCAAATAAGTTCGAATCAGAAATTCACATTGTTGGGAAGCATTATAAAGTGGATGCTAAAAGCTTAATGGGCTTATTGGCAACAATAAGGAATGAAGAAGTAACAATCCTTACAAAAGGAGAAGATGAAGAAGAAGCGATCAAAGAGTTTATGAAATTGTTGATATAGTCGGAGTAAGGCAATTTCTAGTTCTTTAGCTTTTCAAAGAAGGATTAGATCTTTATACAATGAAAAGGCTGACTTATGTCAGCCCTTAATCTAACTCGTTCATACATGATTTAACTCTCTAAGATTCTTTCCTTTTGTTCTTCATACTCGTCTTCTGATAAAATCTCCAAGTCTGCTAATTCTTTTAACTTTTTAAGCTTTTCAAAGTTATCAATTGCGGAATCTGCACGTTGTCCTTTTATTTCTTCTATTTTATTATCAATCGTTTCCTTCAAATCTAATGCAAGTTCCTTTTCGTTTTTGGAAAATTCAATCGTATTTTCATGCTTTTCATTTTTATTTTTATTTTCTCCACAATCTAATACAATATTACCATTAGACGCTAAACTAGGATTCTTAAGTGTAACATTAGTAATATTTTTGAATTGAATAAGTTTGACTCTGTTAAATTTACCTAAAAATCCGTGATGAATAATTTCAATACTACTCTGATACATGTATATTGTTGTTTTACTTCCTTTTTTGAAGATATATTCTTTAAATGCTAACTCAGCCATCGTAAGCTCCTTTTCTAATAAACAAGTTAATTATATTTTACATAAAATTCATTCAAAAGTTAAGGTTCATTGATTAAAAAAAGCTAATTTGGTAGAGTATTATGGTAAATTTAATATTTGTAATATTTTTCGCAGTTCCTACTTTTATTTTGAATACGGACTAAAGCAGGTAAAAAATGCCTTCTCTTACTCAAAATTGAGTGAAAGAAGGCATTTTTATTTTTTCGATCAGAATAAATTAATTTTATAGAGATCTAATCACTTATCTGAAACTTTCCAGGAATACAACTCTTCAATTGAACAATTTAGTTCTTTTGAAATTGTCATGGCATTATTTAAATTCATGACCTTAGTATCTAAATAATTAGTAAGTTGGTCCTTTGGAATATTAGTATTAAGAGCAAGGGTGTCAAGATCGGTGTTGTTTTTTAATAAAAGTTGCTTGAAATTACTTTTTTTAGCTTTATATGTAGCCAATATTTTACACCTCTCTTCTATTGTAAGGATACCATAGTGACTGATTAAAAGAAAGTAGATCATTTATCATTGTCGTATTTAGATCATAATAATTTATATAATCATTAGCATCTTATGTTTTTTAACATATAGTAATATAAGTGTTTGAAGAGAGTGGTTACAATTGAAGCCTGTTCAAAGCGTATTTAATTTTTAATAACATAAAGATATTGAATATGTCAGGAAACTCATCATTTAACATTGGTGAAATAAGTAACAAAGAGTTTTCTTCTACAAATAATATTAAGGGATTAAACTCCTCTATAGGTGATCACTCTGAATCTCAATCAATTATGAAAATATCCGACTTTGATGAGGAAGATAATGAACAACCTAAAGCAAAAGATCCTTCAGAATCGGAAACCTTTAACCCAATATGAAAGGAGAATTAATTTGTCCTCTTCCAATTTTTTTAACCTCCAGGGTATTAAAATTGTAAATATTTCTGGAAATGCATCGATAAATCCGGGTTCATCAAATATATCTGGTAATGGTATCACAGGTAAAATTGTTGGATTAAGTTTTGGAATTGGTGATGGATCAATAACAAATTCAATGCATTACAACACGTATATAGATCCAGATCTGGTTGATCAAAATGAAGGTGCGAGTCCATCAAATTCTTCGCAGTTGTAGGTAGGGATAAATAAAATAATATTCATAAAAATTGGACTTTCTGATGTTGATATGATTTTTCATTTCATGAAATTTATTAAAAGAATATAATCTATGTTCTTTTTTTTTGAACTTCTCCAATTTGAAGTAAGGTTTAAAATATCATCTCATGATACATATTAAGGAAAAAGAGGTGATGATATGAATTTCTTGAATACTTTTTCTGATTGGAAGCAAGCAAGAAATGAAAAGGTACGTTCAGAGATGGAATCTTTAGGACGATGCCCGGATTGCAGAGGAAAAGGCTTTATATCAACATTAACGAGCGTTTATACACCTACGTTTGATGCGATTTTTGACTGTCCTGGATGTAATGGAAGTGGCCAATTTTCTGATTGGAACGTGTCTGATAATAACTTAACATAAGATTTTTCTTATAAATCATTTTAAGTTTGCACAAAATAGATATGCTTCAGAAAAAATTGTGAGGGGGAGTTATTAATATGAAATGGCAAAGACTGTTACTTTCTAAGTTACAAGAAAGAGAAGGTAAAAAAATTGCCCTCGCAATAGACACATCTACAAATCAAACAAAAACAATACTAATCCAAAATATTGTTAAATTGTTTGGTGAAGTGTGTCCAAAGAGCTTATTAGTACAAGCAGACTTTAAAATAAGAAGTATTACTTCGATAAAAGACGATCAAATAAAATATTATACACATGGTAAATCGTCTTATACAGAAGTGTTAGAATGGACAGAAAAAGAAGAAATAGACACACTTTTTTATATTACTGATGTAACAGGATATTTTTATGAAGAATTAACATTTAAAAAAGAGGTATTCTGGTTAGTTCCAGATGAGTTTGTCCCTAAAGTACCTTTTGGAAAAGCGATTCGTGTTGCTTAACAAAATTTAATATGTTGTTAAACGATATTATAAAATCAAGGAAAGACTGAGTATTCTCATTAGAATTACTCAAATATGTCAGGGGGATAGAGAAACTAGCCATTTTAATTTTTCATTAAAACAAACAAATCTAATAGGTTATTTGCTCATAAATTTGCGAGTTTCCGTCCGAATTATCTTTTTCCTAGAAAGGAAAGGCTGACAGCTAATGTCAGCCTTTAAATTATTGGCTTGTTTTCTATTAAGGGGTTGATGAGCATGACAGAAAATCAACAGATAAAAGAATTTATCGCAAAAAATGGGGATGCAGTTGTGCTACGTCCTGCTAGAACGGATGATGCAGCACAAATCGTTAAAGCAGTAGAAAATATATTGAAAATTGGTTCTTATATTCAAAAAGAAAGTGCACGTACGGTAAATGAAGAAAAAGAATTTATAAATGAAATGAAGAAACTTGATAATATGTATGTAACAGTAGAAATAGAAAATAAAATTGTTGGAATAGCTAGGGTAATCAGAGGGGAGCTTGAAATGAAAAGGCACACAGGTCTTTTTAGAACATGGCTTATAAAATCAGCACAAGGAAATGGAATAGGGAGTCAAATCATGGATTATACACTTGATTGGTGTAGAACACATGAGTTACATAAATTATGTTTAACAGTATTCGCATCAAATGATTTAGCTGTTAAACTATATGAAAGATATGGTTTCATCCAGGAAGGTACACAGAAAGAGCAAGTAAAAGTAGATGGACGTTACGATGATGAAATATTTATGGCATATTTTTTCAGAGCTTAAGATTACCAAAATTTAATAATGATAATGGGTGTAAATTGCGATATAATAATAGTGCACAACAACAACTCCTTTAATACGTCTAGCTTTTCCCCAGATGGGAAAGGCTTTTTTTATCGTTTGCGAATTAAAATGTTGATCTGTGGAACCACCGAACTACATCAATCCCTAATCTCTAGCCCAAGATTATTGCCATAAGCTGATAATGCCCCTAAAGAACTTTTAAACTAACTTTACTTCACAATCCCTTCAATATCTGTTTTATTTTATTTAAAACCCTCAAAAACGGATAATTTTACATTTATTTGGTAATAGTATCCTTAATGAAATTGAGGTGAATTTACCATTGGCCTATATATTATCTGTAGGTAAGGCAATCCCAGAAAACGAAATGAGTCAGGATACAACTGTTGAATTTGCTAAGGAAATTTTCCAAGATTCTTTTAAGGATATCGAACGTTTACTAACCGTTTTTAAAAATGGTGAGATTCAAAAAAGAGATTTTGTTGAAAATCTAGATTGGTACAAAAAACAGCATACATTTGAAGAGAAAAACCAAATGTATGTTGATAAGGCAGTCAAATTAGGTAGTGAAGCGGTTAAAAACTGTTTGACCAACTCTAAACTTTTAGATCAATCAATCGACTATAAAGAAATTGATGCGATTTTTTTTATTAGTAGTACCGGGATTTCGACACCGAGTATTGATGCAAAGATTATCAATCAATTGCCTTTTAAAGAAACAATAAAACGAATTCCAATTTGGGGATTAGGATGTGCAGGCGGAGCTTCTGGTCTTTCCCGTGCATATGAATATTGCAAGGCATATCCGAAATCACTCGTTCTTGTGATTTCAGTAGAGCTATGTAGTTTAACCTTTCAACACGATGATCTTACAAAGAGTAATTTAATCGGTACATCACTGTTTGCTGATGGTGTAGCTTGTACATGTCTTGCTGGTGAATCTTCTAACAGGCTGAAACATTCAAAACTAAATGCTCTCCCCTTTATTAAAGGAACTAGATCAACGTTCTTAAGAGATTCGGAGGATGTTATGGGTTGGGAGATTAAAAATAATGGATTTTATGTCGTGTTCTCCCGTGATATTCCTTCAATTATTAATAAATGGCTTCGCCCTCAAGTAAAAGGTTTTTTACAAGAGAAAGGTTTAAGTATAGAAGAAATTGCTCATTTTATTGCACATCCAGGGGGAAAAAAAGTTCTTGATGCCTATATGGATGGATTGGGCTTTAAAGAACAGCATTTACATATTTCTAAAGAAGTACTAATTAATCATGGAAACATGTCATCTGTAACAGTTATGTATGTACTTCAAGAATATCTTGAGAGGGAAATTGGTCAGGAGAATGAATATGGATTAATCGGTGCACTAGGGCCGGGGTTTAGCTCAGAAATGCTACTTGTTCATTGGGAGAGTGTATAAACAAATGTTCTATGGCTTATTGTTGCTTCTAATTGTTCAAAGAGTAACCGAGATGTTTATTGCTAAGCGAAATGAAAAATGGCTGTTAAATAGGGGAGGAATTGAACATGGAAGTGAGCATTATCCTTACATTGTTGCACTTCATGTAATGTTTTTACTATCTCTCTTATTTGAGGTTAATATCCTCCACAAAGAAGTAACGGTATTATGGTACATACTCGTTCCAATACTGGCTTTTACACAACTAATTCGCTATTGGGCTGTGGTGTCGTTGGGTAGCTATTGGAATACGAAAATTATTATTGTTCCAAATGATCTTGTAGTTTTGAAAGGACCGTATCAATATATGCGGCATCCTAACTATGTAGTGGTAGCAGTTGAGTTCTTATTCATTCCATTATTATATCAAGCGTACTTTACCGCAGTATTATTTTCATTATTGAACATCGTCATGATGACAATAAGGATACCAGCAGAGGAAAAGGCACTTCAGTTGCATACTAATTACCAAGAAGTATTTAACTTGAGATCAAGATTTGTACCGAAAAGATAATGAACTTTTTTCAGAAAAATGAGAAAGTAATATTGAAAATGATTATCATTAATGGTACAATATTTTTGTAATGAAAATCATTCTCATTTTAAAACTTGGAGGTCTACTGCGAATATGACGATGTTATTTGTAGGTTGTACCGTTGTTGCATATAGTGTATTGATTGGCTACATATTAAAGAATATAAATGTACGAAAGGCATAACTTTTTCTGCTCACCTCAGGTGAGCTTTTATTTTGCGTTAAATGTTTAGTAAATAAACGACACAAAGAAAATCAGGCATAAATATAATAAAAAAGGAGCTAACTCAATTAAATTAGCTTCTTTTTTGCATAGCAAAAATCAAAAAGATTCTGTAAAATGAAACTTAATGAAAACTAAGCAGAAGAAAAAGGGGATTACAATGACAGCTGCTGTAAAAACAGATCAATTAATGCAAATGTTAATAAAGCTCCATCAAATGGTCAAGACAGATGATAATGAAAATGCTGATAAGCTTGTAGAATTAGTTAATAAACTTTATAATGATAAGCTTTATGTCGCGTTTGCTGGACATTTTTCTGCAGGGAAATCATCTATGATTAATAAACTTCTAAATGAACAAGTGTTACCGACTAGTCCAATACCTACAAGTGCAAACTTAGTTTTATTGGAGAATGGTCAAGAACGGGTAACCTTATATTCAAAAGAGAAAGAAAGTATTGAGCTTGCTGGTAACTATTCGATCGAGCAAATCAAGGAATATTGTAAACAAGGCGATGAGATTGAAAGGGTGTATATTAAAAAACCTTATCGAAATCTTGATAATAATGTTGTCATTATGGATACACCGGGAATTGATTCAACAGATGCTGCACATAAACTATCAACAGAATCAATGCTTCATATTGCAGATGTTATTTTTTATGTAACAGATTATAACCATGTTCAATCTGAAGAAAACCTATCATTTGTAAAAGAAATGAAAAATAAGGATAAAATTATTTTTCTCATCGTAAATCAAATCGATAAGCATAAAGAAAGTGAAGTACCTTTTACCGATTTTAAAAATCAAATCGAAACATCATTTTCAGAAATTGGTCTTCATCATCAGGATGTATTTTTCACGACATTAATGAATGATGACCATGAGTATAATCAATTAAATGAGATAAGAGATATTATTCGTGTGGTTGTTAACAATAAAGATGAATACATGGAAAAGAATGTGTTGGCATCAGTTACACAGTTAGCTAAAGAGCATTTGGAAAAATATAAAGAACAATTAGATTTAACAGATGTTGATAAGGAACACATTAATACTGTATTAGCTGATTTTGTGAATAAGAAGAATATGGTACTAGACCTAATTGATGAGGAAGAAAGAAAATTAAAAGATTTATCCACTGAAATAAATGAAAGAGTTTCCTCTTTATTAAAAAGTGCAAATATAATTCCGTATGAAACAAGGGAAAAAGCTGCATCATTCATCGAAGCGGTAGATCCTGCTTTTAAAGTAGGCTTTTTATTTTCAAAATCTAAAACAGAGCAAGAACGTGAACAAAGGAAAAAGGCACTATTTGAAGATTTGAAGAAAAACGTCGAAACACAAATCACTTGGCATTTTACACCATTATTTAAAGAATATATTCAGAAATATGAAATCCATGATGTAACAATTCTTCAACAGGTTCAGACGTTTTCAATTGCACTATCAGAACAAATTGTTGTGGATGCATTGAAACCTGGAGCATCATTTAATAACCAATATATTTTGACCTATTCTTCAGATGTCAGTGATTTAATTAAGAAGCAAAGTAAAAATATAGCTATGAAGATTTTTGATCAAATGATGAATCTAATTAGATTAGAACAACAGGAAGGTATCGACAGTGCACATTATGATCTTAAGAAATATGACAATGAGATTAGTTATTATGAAGGAATATTGTTGAAATTTGAGCAGTATTTTACCTATGAAGCAGCAATTAATAATCTATTTAATGGACCAATTATTGACAGCCAAGATAGTAAACAGTGGCTCTTAATTAACCAAGTTTATCATCATCGCGTGCAAGATTCATTAAATTTGAAAGAAGTAGTCAAAATTGAATCAGAGGAAAAACGTTCAGAGGAAAAGCATGTTGCAAGTCAACTGGATAACAAAGACCAATTTATAACCGAAACACAAGAAATGATTAAACGACTTAGAGGTATCCGTGGATTTAAACAATTTACTGATTCATTAGAGAGTAAAGTAAATAATTACAATAATCGATCATTTACTGTTGCATTATTTGGGGCATTTAGTGCTGGGAAATCATCATTTGCGAATGCATTAATTGGTGAGCGAGTATTACCATCTTCTCCAACGCCTACAACTGCAACGATTAATAAAATTGCTCCTACTACAGAGGAAAAGAAACATGGATTAGTAGAAGTGAAATTAAAAGCAGAAGAAGCAATAATAAAGGAAGTTGTAGAAAGTATTCCATCATTAACCAACAAACAATTGACCTTAGAGGAATTGATTGTAAAACTCAAAAATGTTGAAGGAAAAGATCAATCTGAAAAGGACAGTATAAAAAAGTACACCATAGCACTAATTGACTATCAAAAACTTACAAGCAGCGGCTTGCTTATAACATCAACAAAAGAAACGTTTAAAGATTTTGTAGCAAAAGAAGAAAAAGCTTGTTTGGTAGAAGAAGTCATCCTTTATTATGATTGTGCAATTACAAAAGCTGGAATAACATTAGTCGACACACCTGGAGCTGATTCCCTTCATAAACGACATACTGATGTCGCCTTTCAATATATTAAAAAGGCAGATGCAATTCTTTATGTAACGTATTATAACCATCCATTTTCCAAAGGAGACAGAGAATTTCTTCGTCAATTGGGACGTGTAAAGGACTCATTTACGTTAGATAAGATGTTTTTTATAATCAATGCAATTGATTTAGCTAAGGATGAAGAGGAAGTCGAACTTGTAAAAAACTATATACGCGATCAACTCTTACAGCAGGAAATCAGGAATATTCGACTCTATGGTGTATCAAGCTTAAATATCATTTCTAACAAGTTGGATATAGAAAAAGACTATATGCTGTTTAAAGAACAATTTGAGTATTTTATTAAACAAGAATTGACTAATACAACAATTATTTCAATAAATGAAGGCTTGAAACGTACAAATGAAAGATTAGTGTCGCTTATCCAGGCTGCTGAAAAAGATGAAGCGGAAAAAGAGAGTATTAAGTTAAAACTGATTGAAGAAAAAAAGAACGTAGAGCAAGAAATAACTGCGTTGACTAATACGCATATTATGAATACTGTTAATCAGGAAATTGAGGAACTTATCTTTTATGTGAAACAAAGATTGCTATTGCGTTTCAATGATTTCTTCAAAGAATCCTTTCATCCAGGGGTATTTAATCAAAATAAAAATACTCAACTAGCGCTTCAATCTTGTTTAATGGAATTAATTAGAACAATTGAATTTGAATTAGTACAAGAGCTACAAGCAACAACTCTGAGAGTAGAGCGTTTCATTCAAAAGGTGTTAGCTGATGAATTCATAAGAATAACACAACTGATCAAAAAACAATCCCAATCAGTAACCTTGACTATGCCTGAAATGAAAGATATTCAAACACCTCTCATTACGGTTGAATTTTCTTCAGCTATGGTCACTAATTTAAACCTTTCATTGAAATTATTTAAAAATACGAAGGCATTTTTTGAAAAGAATGAGAAAAAGACTATGAGTGAAGATTTACTTAAACGTATAGATGTGCCAGTATCTGTTACATTAGAACATTACTTAAATGAATTTTCTAATTATTATAAAGAGGTGATCAAGAATATTCATTCAAGTCTTGTTCAAGCGACACGAATACAAACTGAAGAAGGCTTTGATGCTTTACTTGATATACAGGCAGAAGATACTGAACAATTAAAACAGTTACAAGTTACTTTAGAATCAACAATAAATCTTCTTAATGGATGATCATTATCGTTAACTTGTGATAAAATCATAGGATATAAACACGAATTAACATGTGTCTTTGGGAGGATTACCATGAATTCTAAAGCGTATCAGGTATGTGCTACCTGTATTCATTTTCAAGCTGTACGTATAGATAAAAAAATGACTTATTTGTGCAGCCGTCTAAAATATGAAACAAAGCCATCATATGCGTTTCAGTGCTGGGAACCTAAAGAACATGTTAAAAGGCTAATGGAGAAAAGAGGAAGCATAAATGAGTAATGTTCATGAAGCAATATCACAGCATAGTAAAAAACAGCATAATCACATTCAATCATTTTTAAAGCTTGAGGCAAAACGTGAATCATTAATTGAAGAGGCCATCCAATTATGTGTTAGCTCCCTTCCGTATGAGGTTGATAACATTAATCAAGTTACAGGAGAAATGAATCGTCTAGCATCTGAAGGAATTGTTCCAACACGTAAAACGGTGACGAAGGAAATGGTTCAAGAATTTGTCCGAAAAAAATACGGTAAATAAAACACCGAATATTTCCATCATTCATTTTTACCTTTCAAAGATTTAAATTGTGGTTGAGGTGGAAAGCTAATCTCGATTAAACTTGAAAGGGTGAATGTTATGGGTCGTACAAAACTTGGAAACGCAAATGCACAACGCAACAATAATAAAAAGAAAAAGAATGATTTTAACACAGAATTTGCATCATATGCACAAAATGAAGCTCACAAAATGAGTAGTAAAAATAAAGACTAAGCCAGTTGGCTTAGTTTTTTTGTTATGTGTTAATACTATTATTCAAACAGCATATGCCTGGGTTGAAGTTCCAATCCACTAATGGGCATTATATGTTATGATACTAGTAGTATTTAGGCAGGAGGGAATTAAATGAAGAAAGAAAATCATTTATTAATCGTTGACGGTATGGCATTATTATTTCGTTCATTTTATGCTACATCTGTTTATGGACAGTTTATGATAAATAGTAAGGGAATTCCTACAAATGCAGTTACAGGTCTTTTAAAACATCTTATAGCAGCAATTGATTATGTGAAACCTACTCATGTTGTTTGTTGTTGGGATATGGGAAGCAAAACATATCGTAATGAACTCTTTGACGGTTATAAAGCAAATAGACCTGAGGCCCCAGTCGAGTTAGTTCCGCAATTTGATCTAGCAAGAGAGGTAGTAGAAGCTTTAGATATTCCTAATTTAGGTATTGAAGGATTTGAGGCAGACGATTGTATTGGAACGTTAGCTAAAACGTATGAGACTGAAATGAAAATATCCATATTAACTGGTGATAAGGATATTTTGCAATTACTAAATGACAATGTTGATGTCCTAATTTTTCAAAAGGGAATTGGAAACTACAAACATTATACAAAACAAACATTTATGGATGAGTTTGAAATTGAACCATATATGCTAATTGATGTAAAAGCATTAATGGGAGATTCAAGTGATAATTATCCTGGAGTTAAAGGAATCGGAGAAAAGACCGCTTATAAACTTATTAGTCAATACAAATCAATTGATGTCCTTCTTGAAAGTCTGAAAGATTTAACAAAGGGGCAGAAAACGAAAATTGAAAATGACTTGGAAATGCTCCATCTCTCAAGAAAGCTTGCTGAAATTAACTGTCAAGCACCTTTACAATGTTTAATTGATGATACACTTTTTCTGGTTAATGAGGACAGAGCGTTTTCAATGATAAAAGATCTCGAATTAAGAGGTGTTCACACACTTTTGAAAAATATTACAGTTGTAGGAGAGGCTATATAAATACCTCTCTTATAGTTTCAAAATTTATATTTTTTCTTACTTAATTTTGGTACCTAGCTCCAGCGCCTAGACCATCTTAGGTCTACAGCCACTAAGGAATTGAAGACAAAGAACTCTCCTATTCCTTTGCGTCTTATACCTGCCTTAGTCTGATCAAGGCGCCCTGAGCTTTTCTTACTTCGTATTTTTCTTCTTAGCAGCATTTTCTAGCTTGCTCTTTGGTTCTGTTGAAAACTCAACATCTTCTCCATATCCTTGTGGATTGACACTTGGTGCTTTTTGACCACGATTGTTACCTCTTTTTTCACTACTCATTATCATGTCACCTCCACATGTATTATGACCATTTTCTCATAAAATTAATTAAAAAAACTTTTGGTTAAGTTATCCCTAAGTCAAAAGTCTTCATTATTAGATAAACTTTACATAATAAACTTTTATATTTCTACTAAAAAACAATAGAATTAATCGACAGGATTCGCTATCATTGTCTATATACTGATTATGTAAGGATGGAATTCAAATTGGCAAAAACGGTGCAAACAGTTACAGATTACGTAGAATATTTAACAGGAAAGGGCTTTACTTTAGGTGAGGACGCGTACGGCTTTATTCAGTTTGGCAAACATTATACAAATTCACAGGATGAAATCGTCATTATAGCAATTGAGCTTACATTAAAAATCCAAAAGGAATTTGATGGTGCTTTTTTCATATCCTTGTTAGAGATGTTAGATAAAGAAGCAATTATAAACAGGAAACAGGCAATTAGACATGTTGAATCATTGAATTTATTGTAAGTAAGCCCGAATAACCGAGCTTACATACCATGCTTTTGTTTTATCCCTTTAATTTCTTTAATATCTGGTAATTCGGTCACGATCATTGCAATAAAGATAAGTAAACAACCAATTAATCCATTTCCACTTAGACGTTCATTGATGACAATAAAAGCAGTAAGTGCAGCAAAAACGGGCTCCATTGCAAAAATAAGTGCTACTCTTGCTGCAGTAGTAAATTGTTGAAATTTTGTCTGGATAAGGAACGCAATCGCAGTTGCAAAAATAGATGTAATCACTAATGCAATAATAACATCTCGATTAAATAAGGCATCATAACTAAAAGATGTTTTTTCAAACATAGTCGAACTAATAAAGCTTAGTAGAGACACAGTAGTTAATTGAACAATTGTTAATGGTATCGCCTCATGCTTGCTCGAAAATTTACTAGTAAAAATAATATGAAGTGCAAATGCAATAGCACAGAAGAAAACAAGGAGATCACCTATATTCATACTCATCATATCTCCTACAGTAAGGAAGTAGAGTCCAAGTGCTCCAATAAAAGCACTAAGAAAAACGATTGATCTAGGTTTATCCTTTAATATCCATATTGCAAAAAGTGGTACAATCATAACGCTAAGCCCCGTAATAAAGCCTGCTTTTGAAGAAGTTGTATAAAGTAAACCGATCGTTTGAAAAGCGTAGCCGAGAAATAAAAACACACCTAAAAACATACCAGCTCCTAATAAGTTGATTGAAAACTTCGATTTTTTTTTCATAAAGATAAATAATAATAAAGCTGCTAATAAAAATCTCGTACCATTAAAAAAATGAGGGGGTAGGAATTGTATCGCCTTTTGAACAATCACAAATGTTGAACCCCATATAAATGCTACAAATAATAAACTTATATCAGCTAATGCTGTTTTTTTCATACTCTTCACATCTTTCTTCTCTATCGTTTTACTTATTGTTTAAAATAGCATTTCTCGCAAGTTGATCAGCTACTTTATTTTCTTTACTAGGAATCCACTTAATAAAGAAAAGATCAAATTCTTTTGATAACTCTAAAACACGTTCAAGTAGTGGTGCATACGAGGGGTTTTTAACAAATTGTTTTTCGATGGCACGTTCGACAAGCTGTGAGTCTGTGCGAAACGATACAATTTGATAACCATTTTCTAAACAAATTTCCAAGCCTTTTATTAATGCATGGTATTCTGCTTCATGATTTGTCATTATCCCAAGAGGGAGTGAGTACTGTTCTGCTTTTCCATGCCCTTTAATAAAAACTCCAGCACCTGACAATCCAGGATCGCCAGCACTAGCACCATCTACATATACCTCAATCATTAACTCATAACCTCCTAACGATGTTAAATTGTTTAACAAAAACAAAAACGGTGATAAAATAGGTTTCATTGGCACTTTTTTAAACTCATAGAAAATAGTTAGTTAGAAATAAACAAAAATGATTAACTTATGGTTAATGGAATCAAAATAAAGGTAAATCGAATAAATTATAGCACATTGATAACATTAGTAAATATAAAGTGATTTTATTCAGGAGGGTTATACCCTTATGAATTAATCTCAATGCATTAACATTTTTTTTTTTACATCTATATATACTAACTCGAGTGTGAAATCCATAGAACTTAATCAGGAGTGAACCCTTTGAAGTATAGAATCGAATGGACATATCAAACGAAAAAAAAGTTTCAAGCACTTATTTCGACAGAATATTTATCATTAAATGAGACGATACTTTTAGCTGAAGATTTTATGCAAACTGGAAGAGTAAAACAACTTTATTTTTCATCAGAAGACGGGCAAACCTGGACGCTAAAGGAATTAAAACGTCTTAAAGATATTGTTAAGGATGAACCACATGATGTTATTGCATATTTTGATGGTGGATATCAGAAAAACACTAAATTAGCAGGCTTTGGGGCTGTAGTCTACTACACACAGAGTGGTAATCGTTATCGGATCAGAATGAACGAGAAGGTTATGGAGTTAACATCAAATAATGAAGCAGAATATGCAGCTTTTTATTATTTGGTAAATATACTGGAGGAGTATGGAATAACAAAACAAAAGATAGTATTTAAAGGTGATTCCCAAGTAGTACTAAACCAGCTATCTGGTGAATGGCCATGCTATGAGGAAGAATTTACAATTTGGTTAGATCGTATAGAGAATAAAATAAAAAGTCTTCATATCATACCTGAGTATGAGGCTATATCTAGGAAAGAGAATAATGAAGCAGATAAACTAGCAACACAAGCGATGAGTGGAATTGAAATTAGAAGTAAATTGATATTGGACGAGGAAGTTGACGAAAATGAGTAAAAAACAAACATTGCAGGAACTTAGTGAAATATTAGATACTTATTGTGTTAATTGTCTACTAAAGAAGCATTTCCGTGAAGAATTTGGTAAGCGTCATGCTCACTCTTTTTGTATTAATCAATGTACTGTAGGTCAAAAGATAAAAGAAGTTGGAGAAAAGTTATTATAAATGCTAAATCCTAAATAGATCTTGAATGTTCTAGCAATAAAAAAATCCGCATATCGCGGATTTTTTTTATTGCTTTGCCTCAGATAATTGATGCTCACATTGATCTAATAATTGTTGCTGCTTTGTTAAAAACTCTTGATCAACACCTGTTTTAGGTGATCGATTCATTAGATCCTTTGCATCACTTATCGCATTTTCTGCATGATGGATTGCTTCAGGATCTAACTGCATTGTTGCTGAACCGACCATTTTTTGCGCAGCCTTTACTGACATCTCAATTTGACTTAATTCATTCATTCCACTAATTAATCCACTATGTTTAATTTGATCCAATGATAACACCTCCAGTTTATAGGATTTGAATTATTAGAAGAAAATATTCGTTAAAAAAAACAATTGTATACATATATCGAAATCAGTAATGTCGTGTTAAAATGAGGAAAGGAGTATACTATGTAAAAATATAACACATTTATGAAACATTTAGACTAGTTATTCGTCAATTTTCTGATTGAAAGGAGTGGAAATGACATGGGGAATGAACCATTAGATACATCAATTAAAGAAGCATTCTCAGAAATTTACCGAGATCTTGATAAATTAGTCTTTATAGCGAACAACGCAAATATTTTTAATCAACATGAAGTAAGTAGAATTGAGAAAAGTATTAAGCAAAATGTAAAAGCGGTGGAATATCTACTAGTAAGTCAAAAACGTTAGCAAATTGGTAATATAGGTTCATTTATCGAATAAACAATTCTAAGCGTTTTGAACAAATAAAAAAGAGGCGGAGAAAACTCAGCCTCTGTTAATTCAAGTTGTTTATGGTTGAATCACAAGTTATTTGAAGTGCTTGTGATTATAACTTTGTTACGTTAGCAGCTTGTGGTCCGCGGTTACCTTCAACGATTTCGAAAGAAACTTCTTGACCTTCTTCTAATGATTTGTATCCGTCACCTTGGATAGCAGTGAAGTGTACGAATACATCATCTCCGCCTTCAACTTCGATAAATCCAAAACCTTTTTCATTGTTAAACCATTTTACTTTACCGTTTTGCATAGTACTTAATCCTCCTAATACTGTAGCACAGGTGGTGCTAAAAAAGATTTTATCATTAACAGAATATTATATGTATAATTAATCGTTATAAAAACGTTATCATAAATACTCAACTTAATGATGTTTTAACTATACACTAATTTTATAAAAACCGTCAAGCTTAACAAGGATAATTTTACAAAACTTTCAGAATCTTCCCGTGGAGAAAAAATATTATAAATACACACAAAATACAAGCATATAATAGTTAAAAAGCTTGGAGAGGATCTTAATGCTTAAAGTTCACATTAATGGGGAAGATATTTTAATAACAAGTAGCCGTAGGATTGACGAAGCTGGTTTTGCTAGAGCATGTGAATTTATTGCTAAGTGTGATAAAGCGATCCTAGAGATGAGGAAATCTTCTATCATTATTCTTCAGGATCATGAGCTAAATTCGATCGTTATTGAGCGTATGAATACAGATACTTTTACTCTACATGTTCAATATGAAATAAATAGTAAGAATGTCTATCAAATTAATTAATAAACTAGTTCCCTTTTTTTAAAAAAAGTTTATAATAATGTTAATAACTAAAGTAGCTTTTTACAGCTGCATGAGATGAAGAATTACATACAAATTCATCAATCTAAATAGAGTAGAAAAGCTACATTGGCAAAAATGGAAGGAGAATGTACAAATGGTAGAAAAAACTTTTACAATTACAAGTGAAGCAGGGTTACATGCTAGACCAGCAACTGCATTAGTAAATGCTGTTAATTCTTTTACTTCTGAAGTAAATCTTGAAGCGAATGGTAGAACTGTGAATCTAAAATCAATTATGGGTGTAATGTCTTTGGGTATCTCCAAGGGAGCAGTAATTAAAATAACTGCAAATGGTAGTGATGAAGCAGCTGCACTTGAAGCGGTTGAACGTGCTATTACAACTGAAGGTCTAGGAGAATAATCTAGCGCAAAACACAAACAGCCACTGGTACATTCAGTGGCTGTTTGTGTTTTATTCGATCCTTGATTTATCCTTTTGATCTTTATTACGTTTGTTCCCTTTACTATTATCACCTGGAATGTGATCTTGTGCCAATTCCATTTGATATTGACCATTTTGAGGGGAGTTTTGATTTTTACTACCTTTGTTATTTTTTTTCGTCATAAAGTCCTCCTGAGTGTTGGTAATAAGTAAGGTTGTCACTCGAGATTAAAAGCTACTCCGAATGGATAATGAACATCTTACTTTTAAGGTATTTACTCCATTAATATGACCATTAAAATCAACTCTTATTTGTATAATTACATAAAAATTATTTAACCACAGTAAAAGAATTATATAATTTCATAAACGAAAAAAATGTCTGATCACCACGTTAAAGTAGTATCAGACATTTTTTTAGGTTGTTTTCTCAAACTTTGTTGCTATTTCCAAGAAGTGCGGTGTGGTTGATTTCCACTCCAGTTGCTCGCTTTCCGTGGGCGGTCTTTGAGCCTTTTCGACGTAAATGTGAGCGGGGTCGCACCTGTCCCGCTGGAGTATCGCAATCCGCTCCAATCAACCTCAACAGTTTTCGTTTTATAAGCAACAATCTTTTTGAAAAAAGTCTTTTTTTATTATAATTGCATAGCTCGCTTTTCCGATGGGAGGAGCTTTTCATTTAGCTTTCTTGAATGGTGTACCCAGCCAGTATAGGAAGCTAAAATACTTTTAGCTTGATCAAGTTTGACGACAGCCATATACGGATAATGATCCTTATGACGGAACCGTAAATCAATCCATCGGACCTCAGAACCTGATGATGTTGGAAAATAGAGAGCGTGAACATGTTTTGAGTTAGCTAAAAAATGTTGTACATTTTTATCAGTTAAAGATGCTTTTATTATTTCACAATTAGGATTATGTTTTTCAAAATGATGAATCCATTTAATATTCTTACCAATTATTGAACCGACCTGGTAAGAAGACTCAGTTTCAAACACAAAATGCCACTTTTTCAACCATATTGTAGGAATTATGGTGAAAATCCCGTACTTTTTTGTTTTGTTCAAAAAGAATTTCCTATTTTGAATCGATAAAAAATACCTATTTATGAGATAGATTGCTAGAAAGATGTATCCAAAGAAAAAGACAATACCGGGTGGCAACCCTGTTAACCACAAGGTAAATCCAATCAAGTGAACAATAATAATAATCGGATCAAATAACGGAATAAAATTTAATGATAGCCATTTTTTAGTTATAGGCCTTCCAGCCTGCGTTCCGTAAGCGTTCATAATGTCGAAGCCAACATGCAAAACAACAGCTATAAACGTCCAAAGAAGAAGGTGCATTAATGATACATTCCAACCAAACAAGAATATTACTCCTGAAACAAAGAAAGTCCATATAAACAATGCAGGGATTGAATGAGATGCACCTCGATGGTGTTCAGTATACATGCCAGTTCCTTTAAGAAGTTTTATAACATAATCAAAATCAGGAGCATTAGAACCTATAATAGTGCCTAACAAAACAGCTTGAGCAAGTTCTGGATTAGAAGATATAACAGGATCTATATGTGCAAGGCCTGCTAAACCAATTCCAATTGTGATATGAGTACTTGTATCCATTAGGACCTCCAGGTAATGTGAATTTACCCTTTTCATCCCTGAAAGATGTTTTAGTAGTTTACGGAGCCAGCCATCATATGTTTATCTTTAATATAAGCAGCTTCCTTAATCATATCTTCTACAATTAAGTCTGCTGATCCTGGAACATGCAGCTTTTTGATGTTCATTTTCATTTGCTCTAATCTATGTTCATCTTCAAGTAATTTATATACCTCTTCAGAAATATCCTCTATTTGATTGACAATGATTGCGGCGTTATTATCCTCAAAAAAATGTGCGTTTTCTTTTTCTTGACCTGGAACTGGCTTGAATAGAATAACAGGAACGCCTAGTGCAGTAGCTTCTGTTAGTGTGATTCCACCAGGTTTAGTAATCATGCATGATGCGATTCTATAAAGCTCATCAACTCTCTCAACATAACTTAGCACCTTTATTTGTTCGGGATTGCTATGTGTTAGGGGGTCAAGACTTTCTTTTAAAAGTGCATTATTTCCACAAACCACGACAGTCTGGATGTTGTCACTTTTAGAAATAAAAGATTGGCATAATTCTTTTACGTTTTTTAAAACACCATGTGCACCTGCCATTATTAAAAGGGTTTTCTTACTAGAATCCAAATTGTACTTTGCATATATTTCTTTTTTGCATACTTCATCCTCAAATTGAGATCTTATCGGAATTCCGGTCACATTCACAGTGCCAGGATGAATTCCCACCTGTATTAGCTTTTCTTTAACATGGTTTGATGCGACATAATACTTATCGATATTTTCGTGAACCCATATTCTGTGTAAACAAAAATCAGTTAAGACATTAAAGGTTGGAATAACAGTTCCAGTTTTCCTGCGATATTCAGGAACAACAATCATTGGGAACGTATTAATAATCATATCAGGCTGTTCACTAGTAACGATTTGATGTAAACGTTTATGCCCCATTTTAAAATAAAGATTCATCATTCTTTTGTTATAAATTTTATCTACACCGTAATAAAATATGCGATAAAACTGTTTTCCAATTGAAAAGCTTTTTAAATACAAATATTGAGTAATCTCTGAAAAAACAGGAAATGATTCTGAATATAGATTACATACTACAACTTTTTCGAAACCAAGCTCTTTACATTTATTTTCTAATGTTTTTGCAACTTGAACATGTCCATTACCATATTTCGCGGTCAAAATTAACACTTTTGAATTACTTTTCAATATTTTCACCTCAATCTAATCAGAAACGAATCGAAACAACAAATTCAGTTCTCCATTAATAAAAATTATATGAAGAAATCGAACTGAATTTGTCTTAAAGATTACCATATAAATGTTACTTTTTTATAAAGCAATTATTAAGTATTTCTTAAGATGTAAAATCGTTGTAAAAATATTGAATCAAAAAAAATTAACTTCTTAATTGTTCTCAACTTTACATTTAATTACATGATCAAATAAGGTAGAGGAACATATTCTCTTTCCTTTCTACATTCATTAGAAACAACTAATCTACTTTACTTGCAATAAAACTTTATTCTTACCCTTTCAATCCCAAATATAAGGTGTTTCTTGGTAAACATAATAGTTTAACCAGTTGACAAATAGGAGGTTCCCATGTGATCTCCAACAGTGAATTGGTTCTTTATTTGGATCATTATCAGCAAAATAGTTAACTGGAACTTCAATTTGTAATCCTTTTGCTATGTCTCGTTCATACTCATCCTTTAGAGATGTTCGTTCATATTCAGGATGACCAGTTAAAAATATTTGCTTTCCATCCTCAGACATTACTAGACAAACACCGGCTTCTTCTGAATAAGAAAGGAGTTGAAGCTCTGAAACAGAATCGATTTCTTCTTTCAGTACATCTGTATGTCTTGAATGTGGGACGTAATACATGTCATCGAACCCTCTTAATAATTTTACAGTGGGATTTACAATTTCATGCTTAAAAACACCAAAGCATTTTTTTTCCAGTTGATATTTATTTACGCCGTAGTGATGGAAAAGTCCTGCTTGTGCTCCCCAACAAATATGTAAAGTTGAGGTAACATTTGTTTTCGTCCAATCCATGATTGTTTTTAGCTCATCCCAATATGAAACCTCTGAAAATTCTAAATGCTCAATTGGTGCTCCAGTAATGATCATTCCATCAAATTTCTTATGTTGTATATGCTTAAAGGTTGTATAAAATTCCTTTAAATGCTCAATCGCAGTAGTCTTTGATGTGTGTGTGTCAGGCCTTAAAAATGTTATGTTCAATTGGAGTGGAGAATTCCCCAATAATCGTAATAATTGAGTTTCTGTTTTTTCCTTTTCAGGCATAATATTTAAGATAACGATATTTAAAGGTCGTATATCTTGTGAATACGCTCTTTTTTCGTCCATAATAAAAATATTTTCTCGCTCTAGTATTTCTTTAGCTGGTAAATGACTAGGTATGTTAATCGGCAATAAAAGCACCTCCGTAAATTTCTTTCTATGGTTGATTCTTTATTATAGAAAGTTTAGAAAAATAATTCAATTCGAACTTTCATAATTTTGCATTTTTATTCAATAAAAAAATTAATTGATATTTTTAATTTCTTATATCTATATTTTCTCATGATTCATACATTTAAATTCAAGTGAATAAGAAACAAAGAGAGGTCTTTGATTCCTGAAAATTAATTCCATTATACATGGTAAGATATTCTGAACAATAAATCTAGCAAAGTGAGGAAAATATTGTGAATAGAAATAAAAAATATAAATCTGATATTGATATTGCTCAACAGGTATCACTTTTTCCTATAAAACAACTTGCAGAAAATTATTTGGAGCTCAATGATGATGAATTTGAATTGTTTGGTAAGTATAAAGCAAAACTTTCTCTGCAGATTCTTGAACGTTTAAAAAATAAACCCTCTGGAAAAATCGTTCTTGTTACCTCAATAAATCCAACGCCTGCAGGGGAAGGGAAATCAACTGTAACTGTAGGCTTAGCTCAAGCGCTTAATCAGCTAAATAAACGAGCAATTGTTGCTCTAAGAGAACCCTCACTAGGACCAACATTGGGTATGAAGGGAGGTGCAACTGGTGGAGGATATTCACAGGTATTACCTATGGATGAAATAAATCTTCATTTTACAGGAGATCTTCACGCGATAACAACTGCAAACAATGCTTTAGCCGCATTTATAGATAATCATATTCACCAAGGGAATGAGGTTGGAATAGATCCGAGGAGAATTATCTGGAAAAGAGTGTTAGACTTAAATGATCGTGCACTCCGGTATATTACAATTGGCCTCGGAGGTCCCACACACGGGGTACCACGTGAGGATCATTTTGATATAACCGTTGCTTCAGAGATTATGGCAATATTATGTTTAGCTGATAGCTTGGCTGATTTACGGTCTAGGCTCGCCGAAGTTGTTATAGGCTACACATATTCTAACAAACCTGTAACAGTTGCTGATATAGGGTATGAAGGGGCACTCACATTAATATTAAAAGAAGCGATCAAGCCTAATTTAGTTCAAACGCTCGAACACACCCCAGCGATAATTCATGGTGGTCCATTTGCAAATATTGCCCATGGCTGTAACAGTCTTTTAGCAACAAAGATGGCTGCAAAACTTGGTGATTATGTTGTTACAGAAGCAGGCTTTGGTGCAGATCTTGGTGCTGAGAAATTTCTTAATATTAAGGCAAGAATAGGTAAGATTCACCCTTCAGGAGTTGTTATTGTTGCGACAATAAGGGCTTTGAAAATGCATGGTGGATTGAAAAAGAATGATTTACAACAAGAAAACACAGCAGCTCTAATTTTAGGTTTTTCAAACCTGAAAAAACATATCGAAACAATAAAAAGTTTTGGGTTACCTTATGTAGTAGCGATCAATAAATTTATAACTGACACTGATAAAGAAATCAAAACAATTTTGGATTGGTGTCATGATAATTCCCATCCAGCTGCGCTTTGTGAAGTATGGGAACATGGCGGAAAAGGTGGAATAGATTTAGCGAAAAAACTTCTTAAAACGATTGATGAGGAACAAAATCAATTTAAACACTTATATGATACTGCTTCTTCTATTAAGCAAAAAATATTTAACATTGCAAACATCGTTTATGGTGCAACAGGTGTGCAATATACAAGTAAGGCAGAAAAACAAATGAATGATTTTGATCAATTTGGGTGGAGTCAATTGCCAATTTGTATGGCGAAAACACAGTATTCTTTAACCGATGAAGCTCATGTTTTAGGAAGACCAGAAAATTTCACAATCACGATCCGTGAATTTAAAATATCACTTGGTGCGGGATTTATTGTCGCGATAACGGGTAATATTATGACAATGCCTGGGTTGCCCAAGAAACCAGCTGCGCTTTCAATGGATGTAAATGATGAAGGTCTTGCAACAGGGTTATTTTAAGTAGAATTTTTTAAACTCTATTGGTTTGAAATAAACAAATTGATGGGATAGAACATTTTCAAAAAAGGTGATACTTTTTTTCGGAATATATAAGTTTCTTTATCTTTTTTATAGGAGGTAGTAATGTTTGATCCTACTGTTTTTGATAACTTAAAGGTAATCGTAGAAGGGTATATTTATGATTTGGATCTTGAAAATGAGATTTCGGTTACCGATAGAAGTGATAATATTGATTTAGCCACGATGTCAAGATTATATACAATTACATTCGCAAATAAGTATAAGAAAAATCCGACTGCAACAATTGGAATGGAGATGAGGCAACAGCAGCTTGTTGGCGAATTACTGCATTCGATTGAAAACCCAGGATGCCATATAAACGTGGCACTAGAAGCGCAATTGCAAACTCAAGATTACGACGAATTCCTTTTAAAGAAACTTAAAAAAATCTGGGAAGGTCACTCGATTAAGCTTTTCCTTACAAAAGAGATTACCTCGAACTTAAAGGTATATCATCACCGCTATCAAGTGGATTTTCAGATATGCTATGGAGAAGATGATATTGAGGATTTGTTACATATTGTCGAGCATTCCATCTCATTACTAGACATGATGTCTAAAAAGCTTAAAAGTTGAGAAATACTTAAATCTTTATAAGGTAGAAAAGAGGTTTTTTATGAGCATTTATGATTTTGAAGTTGAAACAATAAAAGGTGATAAGAAAACTTTAAAACAGTACGAAAATAAGGTTTTATTGATCGTTAATACAGCTAGTAATTGTGGATTTACACCCCAATACAAAGAGCTACAAGCTTTATATGAGGAATACGGTGACCAAGGGTTTACAGTGCTAGGTTTTCCATGTAATCAGTTTATGGGGCAGGAGCCAGGTAGTAATAGTGATATTGAAAACTTTTGTGAGATGAATTACGGGGTAAGCTTTCCTATTTTTTCTAAAATAGATGTAAATGGAGAAAATGCTCATCCTCTTTTCGTTTACCTAGCATCAAATGCCCCAGGCTTATTAGGTAGCAAAGCGATTAAATGGAATTTTACAAAATTCTTGGTTAATAATAAAGGAGTAGTAATAAAGAGATTTTCTCCAAATACAAATCCATCAGAAATAAAACCAGATATTAAAGATCTGTTAAAAGAAGTCAGAGTTTAAGGCTTCTTTTTTAGTGTCTTGGGAATGAAGCAGGCCAAAATGGATCAATCCTCATTATAATAAATTAATACATAACTAAAAAATATTGAATTTGCTGATTAGGTAAAGGGGTAATTTTTTGTACACGATAACCAATACTTAGTAATTGAGATAAAGTCTCTGCACAATTGGAACGGGGCGGTTCTATTGGTGCGTGGTAACTTTTGTATAACTCATTTACAATGTTGTTTTCAGAACAATGAAGTAAAACGATATGTCTTCCAGTCCAAGCTTGACCGATTGTTGGTTGCAGGTAATTAACAGTTCTCATCATGACACACCCTTACAATTTGATATGATACTATATGTGTAATATCAAGTACTTTGTTCTTTATGTTTCATAATAAATCAACATCGAAAAAATTTAGCTAAGTAGCTTATTAACTTAGAGGGGTATAAATTAATGGAAGAAAATTATTTTGTTAGCAAGGTAGAAGAATTTGTTAAAAAGCAACTTTATGATGAGGCAAGTGGTCACGACTGGTGGCATATTGACCGTGTACGAAAGAATGCACTCCGAATTGGAGCAACAGAGAATGCGAATATTTTTATTGTTGAATTAGCTGCATTACTACATGATCTAATTGATGACAAGCTTTCTGAAGATGTGAAGCTTCAGATCAATGATGTTGAAAGATTATTAATGAAGATGGAGATTGATAGAAAAGTTGTTGCAGATGTTGTGGACATTATTCAAATTATTAGTTTTCGTAAAAAAACGCCAGTGCATCATTTATCGCTTGAAGCCAAAGTTGTTCAAGATGCAGATCGTCTTGATGCCATTGGTGCTATTGGTATAGCTAGGACGTTTACATATGCAGGTTCTAAAGGAAATCTTATCTATCATCCAAATAACAAAGAAGGTACTGACGCAATCAGTCATTTTTATGATAAATTACTTAAATTGAAAGACTTGATGAATACAAAAACTGGGAAGCTACTCGCTGAAGAAAGACACCAATTCCTCCAAGTATTTTTAGATCAATTCTATAGAGAGTGTAACGAAGTAAAATAACAACAAAGAAAAGCGCAAGCGCCTTGATCAGACTAAGGCAGGCATAAGACGCTCAGGAATAGAAGACGTTCTTTGTCTTCAATTCCTGAGTGGCTGTAGACCTAAGAGGGTCTAGGCGCTGGAGCTAGACACCAAAACTTAGTAAGAAAAGTTATAAATTCTGATACTGTAAAGAAAAGCTCAACCTCTATGAATAGCGATTATTAAAGAGGCTATGTTACAATAAATTTACTAATAAAAAGGGGTGCTCATAGTGAAAATAAAATCGATTGAACCTACTCCTAGTCCTAATACGATGAAGGTGCTTTTGACAGAAGAACTTCCATCTGGAAAAAGTAATAATTATAAAAAGGAACAGGCTAAAGAAGCACCAAGTATTATTGGAGAGATCTTACATATCGAAGGAGTAAAAGGTGTTTATCATGTTGCTGATTTTCTCGCTGTCGAAAGAAATGCTAAATATGATTGGAAAGATATTTTAGCACAAGTTCGTCAAGCGTTTGGAGAAGATGTAGAGGAAGGGAATTTTAACGCTAGACAGCAAGAAGAAGCATTCGGTGAAGTTAAGGTTTTTGTTCAAATGTTTAATAATATTCCGATGCAGGTTAAACTTACAGACGGATTGACTGAAGAGCGCTATGGCTTACCAGCACGTTTTAAAGAAGCTGTATTAGCGGCACAGCAATCAAATGAAAATGTAGTATTAGATCGCCAGTGGAAAGAACATGGTGTAAGATATGGCGATCTTGCGGATATTGGAAAGGATGTCGTTGATGAATTAAGTGCAGCCTATGCGGATGATCGATTACAAAGGCTGGTGAAATCTGCCTCTGAAGCAGGCCATAAAACAAATACACCGGTAAAAAAATCTTATAAAGTAACACTAGATATGTTAAATGATGAGGATTGGTCTGTTAGATTTGCACATTTGGATCAAATGGATCCAACAGAAGACGATCTACCGGTATTAGAAAAGGCTCTAAATGATGAAAAACCTTCAATAAGAAGACTAGCAACTGTTTATTTAGGGATGATTGAAAAACCAGTTATATTGCCATTGTTATATAAAGCTTTAAACGATAAAACGGTTACAGTGAGACGTACTGCAGGTGATTGTTTGTCAGATATAGGTGATCCATCAGCAATGGTGCCAATGATGAACGCATTAACTGATAAAAACAAACTCGTTAGATGGAGAGCAGCAATGTTCTTATTCGAGGTTGGAGATCAAACCGCATTGACAGCTTTAAAGCAAGCAGAAGAAGATCCGGAATTTGAGGTTAGTATGCAGGTTAAGATGGCAATAGAACGTATTGAGGGTGGAGAAGAAGCTAAAGGATCTGTTTGGAAGCAAATGACCGAGAGCAGGAAAGGCTAAGATTTTTGACCTCAGGTACTGTTTTTTATGGAAGAAATAGAAGTAGTTAAAATGAATTAACAATATTGCAATGGTAAAATCCCTATTGTATTCTTGAACTATAGATTGAAATAATGGAGTGATGCAAATGTCAATGGCATATGAAGAATATATGAAGCAAATTGTTAAGCCTATGAGAGCTGAGCTTACAAATGCTGGATTTGAAGAATTAACGACAGACAAAGAAGTTGAAGAGTTTATGATCGAGGTAAAAGGTACAACGCTTGTAGTTGTAAACTCTGTATGTGGCTGTGCGGCAGGACTTGCAAGACCAGCTGCTACTCAAGCTGCTTTAAATGCAGAGAAAAAACCAAATAAACTTGTTACTGTTTTTGCAGGGCAGGATAAAGAAGCCACAAGTAAGATGCGTGAGTATTTTAAAGGATATGAGCCTTCATCACCATCAATGGCGCTATTAAAAGATAATGAAGTCGTTCACTTTATACCTCGTCATGAAATTGAAGGAAATTCAATTGACGTAATTATGCAAAATTTAGAAAGTACGTTTGAGAAATACTGTTAAAAAGGATGCGATTGCGCATCCTTTTTATTTTCAATCAGTCATTAGAATAGAGCATGGCATGATGATCTAGCGATTTACTTATCATAGGAAGACATATGCCATGCTTAATTCTTTGGCTTATTACTTAGAATGGAGAAATAAGATGATTGTAACAACCTCAAGTAGACCAGATGATCAATTGATACAAACTGCTATGGAAATTGCCTTCGAGCTAAATGGTTCATATGTGAAACGGAGTAAACAAGCTGTAGAGTACCTTAAAAAGAATTATCGAGATAATACACTCGTTGTAGGGAAAAGTCGCTTAGAACTGCATTTCTTAGATCAAAATAATCCATTGTTTTTTCATCCAAACTCAGCCATGTTTAGAATTAAGAGGCTGCTAAAAGGTGAAAAAGATCCTTTTTCTGAAGCTTGCAATTTACAAGTTGGCGATTCTTTTTTAGATTGTACACTTGGATTAGCATCAGATAGTATTGTTGCTAGCTATATTGTGGGAAAAGAAGGCATTGTAAAGGGGATTGAAGAAAGCAGTAGTCTAGCTTATATCGTAAAAACAGGATTGCAACAATGGGAAACAGGCCTAGAAGTATTAGATAATGCAATGAAACGCATTGATGTTTCATCAAATGACCATTTAACGTTCTTAAGAGGCTGTCCTAATAATTCTTATGATGTTATTTATTTTGATCCGATGTTCGAAGAAACAATTGAAGAATCAATCGGGATATTACCTTTAAAAAGTATAGCTAATTTTACACCATTAAAGAAAGAGGCAATAAATGAGGCGAAACGTGTTGCTAAAAGAAGAATTGTTTTAAAAGATCATTGGCGTAGTACTCGTTTTGAGGAAAATGGATTTATTGTAAACATCCGAAAATCTGCAAAATTTCATTATGGCGTAATAGAAATATCGGATTAGCGAAAGATAATAGTGTGGAGGTGTTATGAATATGCCAAAAAGAAAAGTAGACCCTTCAAGGGCTGGGCTAAGCTCACCGAACGTCGAGGGGCAAGGAACAACAATGAGTGAAGCAAAAGGCAAGCAACTTGATTCGGCTAGAAAGAAAACGAAAAGAACGTAGAAAAACGAGGCTGACCTATCATTAGGCAGCCTCGTTAGTATGTACTCAATCTGTAATTTCTACAAAAATAAAATATGCAAGCGTAACGAAGCAACCAATGAAAAAAATTGTATCATACCCCATCGTTCAAACCTCCCAAAGTGATATCCTTAATATGCGTATGTATTCTTTATTTTAAACGTTTTTTCTTTTTATTTAAAGAAAAATCGCCTTTTATATTTTAATTGTTTTGTAATATATTTGTTATATTAATACAATTGGGTATATGATAAGATATTTATATATTAGTATTATCGGAAGGAAGTCCCGCTATGAATAAATGGTTTAGAAAATCACTTGTCATTCTATTCTCGATTGCAACCTTCGGGCTTGTAACACCACCGGCATCTCTTGCAGTTCAAGATAAACCATCAGAAGATTCAGTGTCTAAATCTTCTATTAATGATGACAGTATAGAGCAAATTTTACCACCGAAGGTAGAGATTGAAGAACTTCCATTATCAAAGGATCAAGTTCTAATCAATTTACTATCAGAGGCAGAGCAAAAGTCTTTTATAAAATTCGGCGATAAAATTGGTGGCGTCATTGAAGATGAATTTAAAGAAATGATTTTCCCTAAAATGGAAGAAATCATTACATATTATTTGAATGTTGAGGACGACGAACTTTTCCAACAACTTGAGGTATCAAAGCCTTCAGGTGGAACTGGTGAAAAAATCTTTCATATTTACAATACAATTACTGGTGAAGACGTTTTACGCTTCCATGTCCGAAGAGAAAATCGGCCTTTAGAAGGATATTGGTTTAATTTCCATTATCATACTTACCATGATTCATTTCAATCTCACAAGGATTTGGGGAGTATTTACTGGGATAAAAATACGCCTCCAAATTGGATGAGCTATCATTAATAAAAAGATATGTAAACGCTGTATAATTAACCTTTCTTCAAGTGCGCAAAAGTATTTGCGTGCTTTTTCTCTGTGTAATTCTGCATACTAGTAAACTTATTTCTACGAGAAATCATTTTAGTAATATAGTTTAATCTATTAAAATATGTTATGATTGTAATAGAAGATTCAAAATATTTAAGTTTTGTTGATTGGATTAGTTTTCTTATCAACAACTTTCTAAATCAATTTAAAGCACTTTGATATCACCTCAAAGTTTCCATCATCTGAAAAAATCCACTAGAAGGTTCATTTAATCATCGAGAGGATGTACAACATGAAAAAGGGTATTTTCATCCTAATCATATCTTTTATTTGTATTCCTTTTTATCATTTGGCTAGGGCAGTTCCTGAAGGTATCCCGCTTTCTACATATTCCTTTAAGTCGCTTGAATTGACGCTATCTAAACCAATAATTGGAGAAATGGTTTTCTTGCCAGATGGCTCATTTGCTGAAGATGAAGCTTTAATTATGATAAAAAATTTACAAAAAATAGATCAAAATATTTTAATGATTGCCGCAGAGCAAAATATCCAAATTAAGCTATTTAATGGGTCTTTAACTGATCAAAAGGGATTAACTAGTTTGAAAGATAAAAAACCTAGAGGCTATGCTGATTCATCTCCTAACTGGAATCAAGTTCCTGGTATGAGTAATGATCGAGTTGTTTATGCGAAGATTGGGCATAGTGAATATGGGAAAGGTCATGGATCTGTTTCACTAGAATTGCATGAAGTAGCACATGCAATTGATCGATATGTATTCCATTATGTTCGTGAAGATCCTACATTTCTTGCGATTTGGAAGCAAGAGGTTGAACAATTGTTTCCTAATCGAAACTATTTTATCAATTTTCCTGAAGAGTATTTTGCAGAAGCTTTTGCAATGTACTATTACAACAATGATACCAGATTTACACTTGAAGAAAAGGCACCGCTTACATTTTCATTTATTCAATCATTAGAAAATCAAGCAGCTATCCAAACACAGAAATCCTATGTGAATGTAAGATAAAATGGTAAAATACATGTAGTATTCTTAGTAAGGGAAGTGTCGAAATGAAGCAATACTTAGAATTATGTAAGCATGTTCTTGAAAATGGGGTCAAAAAGGAAGATCGTACTGGTACAGGTACAATTAGTACATTTGGTTATCAAATGAGATTCAATCTTCAAGAAGGATTTCCATTAATCACGACTAAAAAACTTCATACAAAATCAATTATCCACGAGTTGCTTTGGTTTTTAAAGGGTGATACGAACGTAAAATACCTTCAAGACAATGGAGTAAAGATTTGGAATGAGTGGGCGGATGAAAATGGGGAGTTAGGACCAGTTTATGGTCACCAATGGAGATCTTGGCCAGCAAAAGACGGTTCTACAATTGATCAAATATCAAATGTCGTTAATCAAATAAAAAATAATCCCGATTCTAGACGGTTAATTGTTTCCGCCTGGAATGTTGCGGATGTTGATCATATGGCACTACCACCTTGTCACTGCTTTTTTCAGTTTTATGTAGCTGAAGGGAAATTATCTTGTCAGCTGTATCAGCGTTCAGCAGATGTATTTTTAGGTGTTCCATTTAATATCGCTTCTTATGCATTATTAGTCCATATGATGGCACAAGCGACAAACCTTGAGGTTGGTGAATTTGTACACACATTTGGTGATGTTCATATTTACTCAAACCACATCGAGCAAGTGAAAGAGCAAATACAAAGAGAGTTGCGACCATTACCAACTTTAAATATAAATGAAGATGTTACATCTATTTTTGACTTTACATTTGAGGATTTTTCAATAGAAGGCTATGATCCACATCCACATATTAAAGGAGCTGTTAGCGTATGATTTCTTTACTATATGCAATGGATAAAAACAGACTTATCGGTAGTAATAATCAGCTCCCTTGGCATTTACCTCAGGATTTGGCATATTTTAAACGCATCACAATGGACCATAAAATTGTGATGGGACGCAAAACATTTGAATCTATTGGTAGGCCATTACCAGGTCGGGAAAATATAATTATAACAAGAGATCAACAATTTTCGCATGATGGATGTAAGGTGTTGCATTCAATTGACGAATTTTTAGAAATGGCAAGAAAAGTGGACGAAGAAATTTTTGTCATCGGTGGTGCGGAGATATTTAAAGAATTGCTTCCTTTTAGTGATCGTTTATATATAACACATATTCATCACGAATTTGAAGGAGACACTTTCTTTCCAGAAACAAATGATACCGAATGGGAAACAATCTCAAATGAGCCCGGGATAAAAAATGAAAAAAATCCTTATGATTTTGATTTTGTCATATACGAAAGAAAAAACTAGGTTTTATATTAATTTGTTAAAATCTTAAAGAAATGCAAGATTAAAAAAATAGCCTTATAAAAAAAGCAGCCTCTAAATTGTTCACACTTGTTAAATGTACTAGTATGAACAACGTATAGAGGCTGCTTTTGCTTATGGTAAAAGATAAAACAAGATAGAAAAGAAATGTAGAATTGTACCTGCTAACACAAAGATATGCCAAACTGCATGGTGGTATTTAAATCCTCTCCACATATAAAAGACGGCACCAATTGTGTAAAGTACTCCTCCGATAACTAATAAAACTACACCATTAAAAGCAACATTTTCAGTAATATGGTTCCAAGCAAAAACAATTAACCAGCCCATTACAACATACATAATCGTTGAAAAAAATAAATACTTTTTCACAAAAAATGATTTAAATACTGTTCCAGCAATCGCGAGTCCCCAAACAACTCCGAATAAAGTCCATCCAACCCACCCTTTAACTGCAATAAATAAGAAGGGAGTATAGGTTCCAGCGATAAAAAAGTAAATAGCTGAATGATCTAGTATTTCAAATATGTCCTTCGCTTTTCCAGCTGGAAAGCTATGGACAAGGGTAGAAGCGGTGTATAACAGCACCATTGTCACCCCAAATAAAGTAAAGCTTACGATGTGCCATGGAGTTCCATATAAAGAAGAGAAAACGATTAAAATAACGAGCCCTGCAATACTGAGTAATCCACCAATTCCATGTGTAATCGAATTAGCAATCTCTTCGCCTTTTGAGAATGTGTGTGTGTTTGCCATGTGAATCTCCTTTCTTAGTAAATCAATTTGTTTCATAAGTCTGCGATTATTAATAAGGATGTGTTTTTATTTAGGCTGTTTTCTAAAACTTTGTTGCTATTACAAGTAATGCGGTGTGGTTAATTTCCGCTCCAATCAACCTTAAATAGTTTTCGTTTAGAAAATAACAATTTCATAGAATAGTGCTTTATTTAATAATTTCCTTGAGTGAAAGTAAAAAGTCTACTCCCTCTAGGGTGATTTTTGTTCCAGCTCGGCCCCTACCCTTAGTGACATAATGATGCTTTTCTAAGAAATCCAAACGATGTCTGACTTGTTGGGTTGTTAGAGGATTTGATAAGGATTTACTATTCTCAGAAATAACTCGTCTGCTAGCTGGTTCACCTTTTTCGTTTTGCATTTTAATTTCTTCGAGAATAAATGCATATTCCAATTTGTCCATCATTGTTAATTGAATAGTATTTTTTTCTTGAGGCTTCTTCGTTTTCTGTTTATCGACGCGAATGAGACCATGAGGTAGGTCATGTAGCTGAATCGATCTTCCATCAGAGACGGTTAGCATATAATCGACCGTGTTTTTTATTTCTCGAATATTACCTGGCCAGTCATAATGATTTAAAGCATCAGGCCTGGTCTATTCTAATCGACTCCCTGATTTAGCAAGGAAATTTCGATGAAAACTTGTATATCTTGTTTTATCTCCTTAACTTCAGGTAACGAGATCGATAGTACATTTAGTCGGTACAATAAATCATCTCTAAAGTCATTTTCAAGCGCTAAATGTTTATTTGTAGCGGAAATGAATCGAACATTTAAGGGGATGAGCCTGGAGCCATTTAAACGTCTCCATCCCTTATTTTCAATAACACTTAAAATCTTTGTTTGTATTTTTGGAGATAAATCACCAATATTATTAAAAAATATTGTTCCGCCAGTTGCCAAGTCAAACAAACTAGAAGAATCATTAGAATTGTCTTCGTAGCCAAACAGTTCCTCTTCTAATAATTCAGCATTATGTTCTTTACAATCAACTGTCACAAATGCGCAATTTTTACGAGGTGAATGTGTGTGTATTGCTTGAGCGAATAAATCCTTGCCTGTTCCTGTTGCTCCATGTATAAGGATTGGAAAGTCAGTTAAGGCTATTTTTTTTGCAATATGAACATTCTCCAATAGAGAGGGATGTTTTGAAATAATATCTGAAAAGCTAGATAGTGAATTGTGTGAAAAATTCCGAACTTGCTCACATGTAAAAAAACTTTTGTTTGAATTCAAATCGTAACCTCCGAACGTGGTGTAAAATCATTATAACACCCAATTAAAACTAAATACACCCAATTGATGAAATTCATCTTCAATTTTTAAATCAATGATAAGTACTTACATTTAAAAAATATGTGAAACTTTCTATTATTTCCTTTAAATTTTGAATATTCATGATATAATTTTCTATTAACAAGCAGTTGAAAGGGTCGTGAAGATGAAGCAAACTATCAATGAATTACAAAAGGTATACGTGGAAGATATTTTAAAGGCACATCATTTGTTGAAGGATGTTGTGACTCACACACCTCTTCAAAAAAATGAACAGCTTTCTGAAAAATTTCAATGCAATGTTTATTTAAAACGTGAGGATTTACAAGTAGTTCGATCGTTTAAGATTCGCGGAGCTTTTAATAAAATTAAACAACTTGATGAACTGCAAACAGTAAATGGCATTGTATGTGCGAGTGCTGGGAATCATGCTCAAGGTGTTGCATATTCATGTAGACAATTAAAAATTCACGGTAAAATTTTCATGCCATCAACAACTCCACGACAAAAGGTCACACAGGTTGAGTTATTTGGTAAAGAATATGTTGAAATTATTTTAACTGGAGATACATTTGATGATGCATACCAAAAAGCTGTAATCTGTTGTGAGGAAGAAAATCGTACGTTCATCCATCCTTTTGATGATGTTGATGTGATTGCTGGTCAAGGCACAGTCGCAGTTGAAATTTTAAATGATACGGATGTTGATATTGATTACGTTTTCGCAAGTGTTGGAGGCGGGGGATTAATTTCAGGTTTAGGTACTTATTTTAATAGTATTTCTCCTTCTACAAAAATGATTGGGGTAGAGCCAGAAGGTGCAGCTTCTTTATTTAATTCTAGATTAGAAGATAAAGTGGTTTCTCTCGATAAAATCGATAAGTTTGTTGATGGAGCAGCAGTAAAAAGAATTGGTGATAAAACCTTTGAGATCTGTAAAGATGTTGTTAACGAGGTTGTACTATGTCCAGAGGGAAAAGTATGTACAACTATTTTAGAGTTATATAATGAAAATGCGATTGTTGCTGAACCAGCTGGAGCGATGCCAATTGCTGCACTTGATTTTCTAAGAGATCAGATAAAAGGCAAAAATGTTGTCTGTGTCGTTAGCGGTGGTAATAATGATATTGGTAGGATGCAAGAAATTAAAGAGCGTTCAATGATCTATGAAGGCTTACAGCATTATTTTATTGTAAACTTCCCACAACGTGCAGGTGCACTTAGAGAATTCTTAGATGAAGTTCTTGGACCAAATGATGATATTAACCGCTTTGAATATACTAAAAAGAATAACAAAGATAATGGACCTGCATTAGTAGGTATTGAATTAAAACAAAAAGAGGATTATGATCCATTACTTCAAAGAATGAAGAAAAAAGGATTATATTTTACTGATGTAAATAAAGATAGCAATTTATTTCATTTGCTTATTTAGTGAAAAAAATCTTTTTATGTGACAATTTTAGACAGACTTCATTTAAATATTGGGTTATAATATAGGAAACGGGTAAAAAAGAGGATTGATAACTTGTTATTAAAAAGCCTAGAGTTCAAGCTGATGAGTGGACAGAAGGTAAAAATTACTGATATCCCAGTATTGGAGGAAGATAACAAATACCGTTTCATGCTTCAAATCCGTTTACAAAAATTTTTAACAATTATTTATGCCCAAAAACAACCAAAAAGTAGTTATTCATTTAAAGATTATTTGAAAAAGGTGATAAAATGGCCTGATTATGAGGCGATTTTTGGAACCTATATATTAAAAAACAATGCATAGTGAAACCTTCAACTGAACCAGAGAAATCTGGTTTTTTTTGTGCATTAATTGATAATTTCTTATGTTCTATGGTACGGACACATCCATCAGCTTGAGAGTTTTTGTACTTTTAATTATCTTTTTATTACAATTCGTAGTTGTGAATGTGATGATAACATATGTGGAAAAATATCATAAAAGTTTCACTATCCTATATGGAATCAGCCATTATATACATTGAATCATAATAGATAGAATGTATAATAAGAGATAGTATTTTTAGGGATGTGATGAAATGAGCAATGTTAGAATCGTAACAGACTCCACAATTGATGTAAGTAAAGAAATTCTTGATGAATATGAAATTACGGTTGTACCATTATCAATTACAATTGATAACAATACATATACAGACGGCGTAGATCTTACACCTAGTGAGTTTATTAAAATGATGAAACAATCAGAGGAGCTTCCCAAAAGCTCGCAGCCGCCTACTGGGAAATTTTTAGAGGTATATGACAATTTAAGCAAAGATGGTAGCGCAATTATTTCGATCCATATGACGAGAGGTATGAGCGGAACAATGCAATCAGCTCAGGGAGCGGCACAGATGTCAGCTGCAGACGTTACAGTAGTGGATTCGATGTTTATTTCTAAAGCTTTGGGCTTTCAGGTTATAGAAGCAGCAAAAATGGCTAAGAAAGGATATACAAAAGAACAAATCTTGCAAAGAGTAGAGGAAATTCGCAAAAATACAACACTTTATATTACGGTAGACACCCTAGATAATCTTGTTAAGGGTGGGAGAATTGGTAGGGGGAAAGCTTTAATAGGATCATTATTGAATATTAAGCCAATAGCTAGCCTCCAGGATGGCGTATATACACCAATTGGCAAGGTACGGAGTCAGTCACAAGCAATTAAATATCTCGTAAAGCAATTTGCTGATGATGTAAAAGGTAAAACAGTAAAAGCTGTAGGGATAGCCCATGCAGATGCATTTGACTTAGCCTCAAAGCTAAAACAAGCGATTGCGGATATTAACCCAAATTGTCCTGTTGATATTTCGTTTACCACTCCAGTTATTTCAACACACACAGGACCTGGTGCAATAGGTTTTATGTTCTTTGCTGAGTAATAAAAGGGATTAGCAAATTATGCTAGTCCCTTTTTTAGGCCCAGAAAAAATGTTGAAAGAAAATGAGTTTTGCAATAACTGGGTTTTAATGACATATAATTTAATTAAACACAAGCATGTTGGAGGTGGTGTATATTATTAAGAAAAAAGTTCTTTTTATTGGAGACTTTGGAATTGATGATATTGTCGCGTTACTTTTTGCTTATTATAGTGAAAAAGTTGATATTGTTGGTGTTGTTGTCGATTATGGAAATATCTCAAAAGAGAATGCAACGAGAACTGCAACATTTATTCAAGAAATAACAGACAAAACAAATATTCCGATAATTGGTGGTGCAGTTCGACCATTAACAGGCGAGGATCCGACTTATTTTCCTGAAATCCATGGTGAATATGGAATGGGTCCCATTTACCCAAAAATAAAAGCGGAACCCCCATCTGAATTTGAAAATTTCCATCAGATTTCTTCAGTTATTACCGAATACGAACATGAGCTTACCATTGTAAATGCCGGGAGATTAACATCATTAGCCACTGCAATTGTCCTCTATCCTAATCTAATGTCAAAAGTTAAAGAAATATATATTATGGGTGGAGCATTCTTATATCCAGGTAATGCATCACCAGTAGCTGAGGCTAATTTTTATAGTGATCATTATGCAGCAAACCTTGTTCTTACGTATGCTGAAAATGTAAAGATCTTTCCCTTAAATATTACAAATTATGCGATTATTCCCGAAAGTAAGTTAAATGAGTTGGATGTATTTACGAAGGAAACTGACGACAAGATTGGTCAAATGTTAAAGCCGATGATTGATTACTATTCAAATTGGTATAAAAAAAGAGATCCATCTATAACAGGTGGACCAATGCATGACCTTTTAGCTCTATGGGCAACTGTTAATCATGATGCATTTCAATTTATAGAAAAGCCAGTAAAAATTGATACGAGTAATGGTGATGCTAGAGGATTGAGTATAGGTGATTTTAGACCTTATAAAGAGTTAGCAAAATTCCCAATACATTCTATAGCGATTCGTTTTGATTATGATTACTTTATTTCAGATGTTATTAGAACCTTTAAAAGCGAACTGGATTTTTAATGTCATGTTGTCATGAATTCTTCACAAGCTTTGCCTTTAATTACACCAGGTAATTTGATACACTTTTATTTGTCGATGAAAAACGAAGGGTGAAGATTAATGAAGAAGAAATTTAAACATGTATTATTATTTTCTATATTTGCGCTTGTACTTCTGTTTATTTCAGCATGTGGTAATTCATCTCCAATAGCAGATCCGCTTAATTATGAGGTACAGTCCTTTCAATACAAAAATCAAGACGGTCAAAATGTTTCTTTAAAGGATTTAAAAGGTGATGTTTGGATTGCTAATTTTATTTTTACAAGCTGTGAAACAGTGTGTCCACCTATGACCGCGCATATGACTGAGATACAAAAGAGGATAAAAGCAGAGGGATTAGATGCGAAGATTATTTCTTTCAGCGTTGATCCGGAAATTGATACACCTGAAAAATTAAAGGAGTTTGCTGAGCCTTATTCAATTTCTTTTGAAAATTGGAGCTTTTTAACAGGATACACACAAAAGGAAATTCAGGAATTCGCTATGGAAAGCTTTAAAACAATTGTTCAAAAACCAAGTAATTCTGATCAAGTTGTTCATGGAACTAGCTTTTACTTAATCGATCAAAATGGAGTTGTTATGAAAGATTATAATGGTGTTGATCAGCCACCTTATGATCAAATAATAACTGATATTAAAGCTTTAACAAAATAACTTAAGGTGCAATGTCTTTTGGTTTGCTAATCCCAGCCTTATGTCCTTCCTCGGAGAATATCGGCACCTCCTAATATAGGTTTTTGTACCCGTTTAAAAAGGATAAATATAGTTAGATTACGCAAAAAAGATTCCATTGGGAATCTTTTTTACTAAAATATGCACTTAATATAATGATATACTTTGTCCCTAGACCAAATAGCAGGGTGATTTTATGATTAGAAAAATGTTAATAGTTAGTAGTATGTGTCTATTGATAACAGGTTGTATGTCTGAACAAAGCTCAAACCTTGAATCAAAACCTGTTACATTGACAAAAAAAGCTGAACCATCTGAAGAGTTCGTTCCCTCATCAATAAAACTAGTTGGGATTGGTGATTCATTGACAAAAGGAGTAGGAGATGAATCGAATCAAGGTGGATACATTGGTATGGTTAGGGAGAAGTTAGAACAACAAGAAAATATTAGAGAAGTAGTAGTGGATAACTATGGAGTAAGAGGACATAAAACTAGTAATCTTCAAAAAAAGCTGAAGGAAGAAGAAGTAATAGCTAGTATAAAAGATGCGGATATAATTGTTATGACGATTGGCGGTAATGATATCATGAGTGTTGTTCGCAATAACATTTTATCTCTTGATTTTGAACCGTTTCGTAAAGAACAGAAAAACTATGAAAATAGATTTCAAACTATCCTGACTACAGTGCGAGAGCTTAATTCATCTGCACACATTGTCTATGTGGGCTTGTATAATCCGTTTAAATATATGCTACCTAAATTAACTGAAATAGATATGATTATAAACGAATGGAATTTAGCAACTCAACAAATGATAAAACAAGATGAAAGGGCCGTCTATGTATCGGTGGATCAATTGTTTTCCACGGAGAGTGATGAAAGACTTCTTTATAAAGATGAGTTTCATCCTAATCAAAGTGGGTATTCTTTAATTGCAGACAAAGTTTATGATGCATTAAAGGAAAATGAGATTTATCAAGATTCAACAGTGAGAAATGAGTGAGTGCTTCATGAATAAATGGAAACTATCCTTTCTTGTACTAATTATCATAAATGTATTATTCATCATTTTTGTTACGACTTCGTTGCTAATACCTAGTGAAAAGCCGATTGAAGAAGTGAAAACGGACAAAAATAGTGAAGATGTATTAATACCATTTCTTATAAGTACAGAAAAAAAGTCGTTAACAGACTTAATTAATCATTACCTAGAAGAAGAAACAGATCAAAAAAACTTACAATATCGAGTCGAGTTAGAGGAAAATGTAAATGTATATGGAGTTATAAAAGCATTTAATAAAGATATCGATATGACGTTAATTCTCGAACCTAAAGTTAAATCCGATGGAAATATGCAATTATTTGTAAAGGAATTATCAATAGGCAGGTTAAAATTACCGATATCATATGTTTTGAAATATATGAGTACCAATTATGATCTTCCAAATTATGTAGTAATTGACTCCAGTAAAAAAGAAATTGATATCAACCTTGATGAACTTACGTTAAAAAGTGGTTTAAGTGCTCGTGCAGAAAGCTTCAATCTAAAAAAAGATGATATTACGTTTACATTGTTTGTGCCTTTACCATAAGATAGATACAAAAGGGACTAACACCTTCTATGTTAGTTCTCTTTTTGATTTTTAGTTATAGATATTCACACTCTCTTATTTAGAAAATGGTACGAATTACCCTGTATTCATAACCTAGTATGAAGAAGACGAAACATGTATACTAAACAATATATATGTCGAATAGTTTGGTGCATTAAAAACATGTTTATCTTAAATGAAAAATAGATTGATTGTATTTAGGGATATAGATACTAAAAAACACTAGATTGTGGTGCTCCGTCCCCTTTACCACAGAAAAGAGGAGGATTTCTTAATGTTTTGTATAAACTGTGGAGCCAATCATTTAGAAAATAACGCTAACTACTGCTCAAATTGTGGTAAACAGCTCAATCAGCATGTAGGAATAAATAATAAAAAGGTATACTATCTCATACCTATTATTAGCTTGATAATTGTTATTATATTGTTATTTTCTGTGGAATTCTATGAATCAAAAATTAACGAAAAGGTTTTAGTTTTTCAAGAAAATGCCGAAAGAAAAGCGTTAGCAGGAGAATATGATAAAGCATTAGAATATATCGAACAAGGCCTATCATATCGTAATGATTACGATATATTAAAGAAAGAAAAAGAAATGATTATATCAATTAAAGAGCTAAATGAAGAGTTAATTGGTGTAGAAAAGAAAATTATGAATGAGGACTTTGATGACGCGCAAAAAGAGATTAACCTTTTAAGGAGACAAGTTAATATAAATAGCTCTCCATTATTTATCAATCTTACAAATCAAATAGAGCAGGTAGAAACAAGTGTAAAAGTTGGCGAAATAAAAGAAGAAATTAATAAACTCACGACAATTGATGAACTTGCAGATAAGCTTTCAACCTTATATTCTTTAGAACTACAAGAAGCCTCAGAGTTAAAGCAACAAATCTACACAAAGATGGTGATGATTAGTGCTACCAATGCAGAACAAAATCTTGAGAATAAGCATTTTAATCAAGCCTTTAATGTAATAGATGAAGCACTTCAATATGTTGTGAACAATGAAAAGCTTTTATCCTTAAAAGATAGAATAACAGAGGAAAAGTCTTCCTTTGAAAAGGCAGAGCAAGAACGGATAGAGAAGGCTATATTAGCTGCTAAAAAAGAAGAAGAACGTAACCTCACAAAAGCCGTTCAAGTTACGAGCATTAATTTAAAGGTTGACAAATATGGAGATGCATATATTGATGGTATTGTAAAAAATAGCGGTACAGAGACTGTTCATTCAATTATTATTGAATTTACTGTAGTAGATAAGAGCGGGAAAAAACTAGAAGAAGGAAAAACGAATGTATTTCCAAACAAACTAGTGCCTGGTCAAACAGGGGAATTTGAGCATGTTACATATTCAGCGAAAGAAAATGCGAAAGTAAACATTAATAATATATCCTGGCTACTTGAAGAGAAGAAAGGATAATTTATGAATAAAAAATTGATTCGTAGTATCATAGTATCCGTTCTTATTTGGATATGTGGTGGTATTGGTTATATATATATAAAAGATAAAACAGCTGAAAATGTGTTTTCTGAATCATTAATTCTAAAAAAAGATAATAATACGAGCAAGGAACAAGTAGTTCCTGATTTAAAGGAAATTATTCGAGAGGCTCAGAAGAAGGTTGTTATGGTTGAGCTAGATGATGGATCGATTGGATCAGGGTTTTTATATAATAATAAAGGTGATATCATTACGAATGCACATGTAGTAAATGGCTCGGAAATCGTAAAAATTAGGACAACTGATGCAAAAGGCTATGAAGGTAAGGTTATTGGGATTAGTACAGAAACTGACGTTGCTGTTGTAAGAGTTGATGGATTAAAGGATATTGAACCTTTGATATTATCATCTAATAGTAAATTAGAAATAGGTGATGAAATTTTAGCTTTAGGTAGTCCATTAGGTTATCAAAATACTGTAACAACAGGAATTATCAGTGGAACGGACAGAGAATTAGATGTTGAATCGTATACTTATGAGAATGTATATCAAATCTCGGCACCAATCGCACCTGGGAATAGTGGTGGGCCACTAATTGATCGTAAAACTGGTAAGGTGGTTGGAATAAACTCGGCTCGTATAGAACAAGGAAACATTGGCTTTAGTATCCCTATAAACTCTGTGTTTCCACTAGTTAATTCTTGGTCTGAAACACCTATGAAAAACCTTCCTGTAACATCAGCTATTGACGATTTAGCTGAAATAGACGAAAATAAAATGCTAGAGACATCTGATTATCTAGTTAGCTATTTTATTGAAAGTATAAATTTCCGCGATTTTGTTACCGCATATTCGCTTTTAGGTAGTCAATGGCAATCAAATGTGGATTATGATACATTTCGAAGTCAATATTTGAATATTATTTCAATAAGCATTGATGAATTAAAGAAAGAGAACAAAGAAAATAAGGTTTTTGTCGAAGCTATATTAACCTCTTTAGAACGAAATGGAGAGGAACAGGTTTCGAAAACCTATAAAGTAAACTACGAAGTTGCTTACGAAAATGACCAAGCTAAAATCATAATAGAGAAAAAATTGGACTGATCCAGTTCATTGGCGACATTTAAGGTTTTATTTGGTGTTTATACTATACCACGATAGTGAATTTCTGGTGAATGAAAATGAAGATGCGGGGGATCATTTATATGAAAAACAAATTTGTTTTATTTGGAATCGTAGCGATATTAATCTCACTAATTTTTGGTGGAGTTGCTTATCAGCAACTTGTTGCAGAAAACATGGATGAAGTATATTTGAATATTGGATACAGTACATTATTTTTAAGTATAGCCGTTTATTTGTGGCATATGAAAGACGAAAAGCAAAAGAACAATAGTTGAAAAAATGGGAGGTCAGAACCTCTCATTTTTCCTTTGAAGGAAATGATGTCGGAAATTTCGCTAATTTATTCTGCACAGCGATCCTGTACTCTATATTTAGAGCAAAACCCTGCTTGAAGCAGGGTTTTAAGCAATACATAGTATTTCCTTCATGTTGGATGGTTGCTTAGCTTAAGTACCTAATAACTTGTTTGGTTTTAAGAATTTATTCAGCTTCTTCAGTAGTTTCTTCTTCAGTTTCAGTACCTTCTTCAGTAGTTTCTTCTTCAGTTTCGGTACCTTCCTCAGTTTCTGTTTCTTCAGTGTTTGTGTCTTCTGTTTCAGTATCCTCTGCGTTGTTACATGCAGCCATTAAAAATACAGCAAGTAATGATGCTCCAACTTTCAATAACAAGCTCTTATTCATTGATTATTCCTCCCATGTAACGAATGAGTGATTTTTTTTGAACCAGCTGGCTCAATCTAATAATAATTGAAAATGCGGGCATGTATACTCTTTTTACAAAAACTGTACATTTTCTTTAGAAAATTAAAATACAGATAAAATATGTTAACAAAATTTACAGTAAATTATTGTAAAGTCAGGTAGAAAGATAGATTCTAAGTTTTTTGATCAGTCGGTAGTCTTGCTTTATGATTCTTAGAAGATATACTATTTAAGGGCATTCAACATATTTCTTCCTGTAAGGGAGAGAATAATGATTAACATTCTTTTTAGGAGGATAAATATGAAAGGTAAGTCGAAAAAATTAAGTTATGAATCAGATGGAAAGATGGGGAAACAAAAGGAGAAGAAACACAAGAAAAAACAACAAGATGAAAAAGAAATCTTTTTTAATTCAACTCAGAATAGTGAATGAATAGTAGGATCAGGAGATTCCTTAAATGATAGAAGTTCAACCTCCTGCCAATTATCAAATTTAAAAGTATTTTGTGAATTGCGTAATAACACTCTGAATTCCTTCATAGGTGTTATTACGTATGTAATTAATCTTTTAAATAGTTTTCAAATCCCTCAGCTGTAGTTAAAGGTTTTAGATGTATTTTGCTTTATCATGCAAAAATATTTGAGTTCAAACAAAATGTTTGTTACGATTACCGTTGAACTGATAAAAGTTTACATTTGAACTCGGAGGGTGAATGATGGAGCGATTTACTCATAATGTAGGGGATAATATGATTTCTTACATGGACCAAGGTATAGGTCATTGTGTAGTATTAATTCATGGGTTTTGTGGTAATCACAATTATTGGAAGTATATCGTTCCACATTTAGTGAAAAAAAACAGAGTTCTTACAATTGATTTAAGGGGTCATGGGGAATCGAGTACCCCGAGGGATAGTTATGAAATAGCAGAGATGGCAGAAGATATTTCGATCCTTTTAAATTCTTTACAAATTGATCGAGCAACATTAGTAGGTCATTCATTAGGAGGATATATAGGTCTTGCCTTTGCAGAAAAACATCCTGAAAAACTTTCTGGCTTGGCTCTAGTGCATTCAACTGCGTTTCCTGATACAGAAATAGGAAAAGTAAACAGAGACAGGGGGATTCAAAAAATTACAGCTGAGGGGATCGTTCCTTTTGTTAATGATTTAATACCAAAGCTTTTTTCAGTCAAGAATGCAAATGAACGAAAGAATGAAATAGATTATGTGAAAAGCATTGGTTATAAAACATCTGATTATGGTGCAATATGTGCACTTGATGCGATGAAAAATAGACCTGATCGAAATGATGTGTTAAGAAGTCTCGAAGTGCCAGTTCTTTTAGTTGCAGGTAGAGAAGATCAACTTATTCCATTAGACCGTGCCTTTTCTGTTGAAAAACCAACTATAAATCATGTTGTGATTGAAGACTGTGGACATATGTCCATGCTTGAACAACCTGACCAATTAGTTGATGTTTTACTACATTATTTACAAACAATTACTGATAGTAAAAGATAATAAACTGTAGCCCCTCTCTAAACATTGTTTACATTGATTGAGGGGCATTTTTGTAATAATTTAGAATTTATATTCTTAAGGTAGTTTAGTTTAAGTGTATAAGAATAATAAAAGTTTCAAACATTAGGTCTTGGTGACAATTAAGTTCTTTATAACATAGTTTATTGTTTTAGCTGAGCTCTTTTAATAAATGTTAGTTCTTCCTCAATAAGACCGCATACGCCACATTGCACCTTATATTGAGGTCCATTATAAGCTACATGGAAGGGGTCTAAAGATGCTTGTTCTAATTCCTCAATAAGGTCTCCAGTTTGAGGATTTAATTTAACCGATTTAACATGTTGTTCAATAATATTAAACCGTGAACGATTTGTTTTGCAGTTTGGACATAAATAAGGGGTTGACATACGGATTACACCTCCTAGTATATTAAATACTAGCTTGTGCGATTTTGTGGGAAATATGTAAAAAAGCTATAATAAGTCACTATTCAAGCGATGTTAGAACCTTGCATAGTTTGGTTTTATAGCCTTTTTCTCATATATTTAATTGAATTCTTAAGCGTTTAATAGTTTATTAAATAAGGTGATGAAATTTTCCATATCTTGGTCACTAAAATCATTGAATTTTTGTAATAAGAAGTCAGTCTTCTTTTTTTCAAATAATTCTAATGTATTTTTACCCTCTTCAGTTAAATGAAGGTCAACAATTCTACGGTCTTGAACAGATCGAACACGCTGTATCCAGCTCTTTTCAATTAGAGAATCTGTTACTGCAGTAATGTGGGATGCTGATACATTTAGCATTTTTGATAAGTCTGATGACTTTCTTGAACCTTGTTCATAGAGTGTTTTGAGAATGAAAAACTCATTTCTTGACATTTCTTTATCGTAAACCTGGTTCATTTCTTGTCGTAATTTCTTATAAACATGTCGCATGAGTGCTTCCATTTCATACATTTTATCTTGCCGACTTTTCAAGCTAATTTCCTCCGAACCTACAATATATTCTTTTTTAAGACTAAGGAATCTTTATGATTGTGTCAAGTTATTTACAATTCAGGGGCTTTCCAATTGAAAATCAGTTTACTTTCATCCGTTTTATCTCTTGATATATAATATAGACAACCACTATAAAGGGGGCGTTACATAATGAGTAAGGACAAATTAGAATTAGCGACATTTGCTGGGGGATGTTTCTGGTGTATGGTACAACCATTCGATGAACTTCCAGGGATTGTAAGTGTGATATCTGGCTATACCGGTGGAGAAAAAGAAAATCCTACCTATGAAGAAGTTTGTTCTAATACTACAGGACATCTCGAAGCAGTTCAAATTACATTTCAGCCTGAAATTTTTCCATATGAAAGCCTATTAGAATTGTTTTGGCAGCAAATTGACCCTACAGATGCAGGCGGTCAATTTCACGATCGTGGGGAATCTTATAAAACTGCGATTTTCTATCATTCAGAGGAACAGAAACAGTTAGCTGAAAAATCAAAGCAATTACTAGAGGAAAGTGGAAGATTTTCAAAACCAATCGTTACAATGATAGTAGAAGCAAAGCCATTTTATCCAGCAGAGGGTTATCATCAGGATTTTTATAAAAAAAGTACTGCTAGATATAAGCAATATCGGACTGGTTCAGGTAGAGATAAATTCATTGAACAGTATTGGAAAGGCAAAGATCAACATGCATTAAAAGAAGTATTAAGCCCAATTCAATTTGAAGTAACACAAAATAACGGAACTGAGCCACCTTTCCGAAATGAGTTTTGGAATCATGAGGAAGATGGCATTTATGTTGATATTGTTTCTGGAAAACCATTATTTAGCTCGACAGATAAATATGATGCAGGTTGTGGGTGGCCAAGCTTCACAAAACCGATCGTGGAATTAGAAGTGATTGAGAAAATGGATACAACACATGGCATGCTTCGGACAGAGGTAAGAAGCAAGACTGCTGATTCTCATCTTGGTCACGTTTTTAACGATGGTCCAGGACCAAATGGACTTCGTTATTGCATTAATTCAGCTGCCCTAAGGTTTATTCCAAAAGAAGATCTTGAAAGAGAAGGATACGGGCAGTATACTCGTTTATTTGAATAATTGGTTATTAACGTAAATGAGGTGACTACAAAATTGTCTTATGATAAATTGTAAGATAATTGATTATGTGTAATATAATATAGACATTTGATTAAAAATACAGAGGGAGTTGCTGGAGATGACTGTTCTTGGCTTTGAACATGTAGGAATACAAGTAGCAAATATTGAAAGATCAATTACATTTTATCAAGAAGTTGTTGGATTAACGTTAATTGATCAATTTTTACATACTGATGGGGATAAAAAGCTTGCTTTTTTAGGTGTAAATGAGGAAATTATTGTTGAATTTATTGAGGGGTATAATGCCGATCTTCCTGCTGAAGGGAAGGTTCATCATGTTGCATTCAAAGTTGAAAATATTGAGAAGGAACAAAAGAGACTTGATGAAGCAGGTGTTGAATGGATTAGCAAAGATATTACAGTCCTTCCAAATGGCGCAAAATACATTTTCTTTAGAGGTCCTGATCAGGAATGGATCGAGTTCTTTGAAAAGTAAAAATCGTTTTACTTTGAGTTACACATTGTTGTGTAACTTTTTTTCGTTTAAAATAGGCGAATGCACATGCAATACAACCCACCCATGACATAAAGTAAAGAGAAATCTAATATTAGGATAATAGGAGTGGATAAATATGCATTGCTACTATGATCACGGATATCCTTGTGGAAACGTTGGGTACGGTACTGGTAATAGCTTCGTTTTAATTGTTGTCCTTTTCATCTTGTTAATTATCGTAGGTGCGGCTTACGTACGATAAACAAACTAATGGCTTAGAGCTCCATATAGGGGCTCTTTTTTTCGATGGATTTATTTAGAATTAGGCTAAGGGTTTCAATCTACCCATTAAAAAGCTATAATAAAAAAATCTTGTCTATGGGGGAATGAGACTTGAAGTCCTTTTATCATTATTTAATGAAATATCGTCATCCTAAGCCAAAGGATGATATTGCAAAATTTGCAAATGATGCATATCTTGATCATGGTTTTCCTAGAAATTCTGATCGCTATGATGAGTTAAGCTCATATTTAGAGATGAATGGGCATTACTTAAAAAGTATGTCAGTATTTGATGATGCATGGGATCGTTATCAAAATGAAATCCTAAAACAAATATAAATATCAATAAAAGACATAAGGCCATCTTTGACAAGACACTTTATGTCTTTTTACTTTCAAAAAAAAATTTCCGTTTTTGAAAACTAATTTTTTATGCTTTCGTAAAAATAGAAGGCAGTTTATATAAACTACCGCCTTTTTGAATGGACGAACTATCAATTTCATCTTCTTATCCAAAAAGTGCCCATGACGAAATAAGAAATACAGCATATACTATCCTATCCTTCATAATCACGACAAAGGAGAGATGGGCGATGAAAAATAGACCAAAATATAAAATAGGGGACATTGTCGTGATTATTATGTATGGAACAGTTGGGACAATTACGAAGCTACATCAAGTTGACCAACACTTTGTGTACGAAGTAAATCATAGTGAAATTTTATACTTTGAAAGCGCTCTTCAATTATATTCCGATTATGATGGTTCAGTAATCGAAACGGAACAGATTAGCATTGATGTTCTTTATCAAATTGGAGATATAGTCCTGGTTAAAGGATATGGTAGTTCATTATTCCGAATCGTGGGCATTAGAACAGAGGTTTGGCGATATGCTGATGATGGATGGGAAGAACTAACATATGAATTGACAAGGATGTCTGATGGTGAATGGCTGGAAGCTACCGAAGATGAGATGAGCCTAATGATAAGTAATCAAGACGCTGAAACATTTATGCAACAACTTCATCTTAATAACACGAAAACAGATACAGGTCGATATTTTAAGGCAATGATTAGCAATCATATTAGTTCAGATACCGATGAAGTAGGAAATGGGCTACAGGAGCAGAATAAAATGATTGATGAATTACTTGATATCTACAATGATTATAAGGCACTTTATCAAATGTTTGGAGAGCCTGAATATAAAGAAATGATGGATTTAATTTTAAAAAGTCTTCGAAGATATCGAGAAACGGATAGTAATAATTAAAAAAAACAGGTAATTAAGAGAAAGCAAAAGTATGGTATGCAAAAAACAATCATCCCGAGAAATAATCCTCTAATTAAAAATTGTAATAGCTTGTCAAATCCTGGTCCATCAATAAACTGAAGAATATTGTGATTTGATCTTCTTTCTTTTTCAATTATTCCATTCTGATAATCCGCTTTTAACATACTATCCACTCCTAATTAAGAATGCTTGTCCACTTAAATCTATCTATATGAGAGAAAACCTTCTTTATTCCAGTTTCTATATATATTATTTATTTTTTAGGCTCTGTTAAACTTGGTTGTTGATTTCCGCTGCAGGCGTTCGCTTTCCGCGGGCGGTCCGGGAGCCTCCTCGGTGCTTTGCACCTGTGGGGTCTCCCTTGGACTCGCACTCCCGCAGGAGTCTCACATATCCGCTCCAATCAACAAGGTGCCAAAATCAACAGTGAACTTTAACAGAGCCATTTTTTAAGGTTTAACAGGCTTAAAACTCCGACTTTATGATTCAGGAGATGCTAAGAAAATAGGATGTTGGTAACTGTCCATAAAGATCTGTTAAGTCTTGTTTTAATTAAGATTAGCCTTTAATGAAAAATTAAATGTTTTCAGGTGACATATGTCCTTTTACAAGGACATAAACAATAAAAGGGGGGCGATATTGTGAAGGAAATTGAAGTGATTATTGATACAGAGGAGATTGCGGAGTTCTTTTACAATGAGCTCACAAAAAGAGGGTATGTTCCTGGTGAAAGTGAGCTAGAAGAACTAGCGGATATTACGTTTGATTACCTTCTAAACAAATGCATTATTGATGAAGATTTAGATTTTGAGAATGAAGATTAATAGTTAATAACATTGAGGCTGACTGAATAGTGGAACGTCTGAATTCTAATCACTATGTATTTTGGTTGAAACCCCATAATACTGAATGTGTGAAAAAGGACTGATACTAAGTCAGTCTCATTTGTGTGTTCAAATTACGTTTCTATCGATCTAAATATAATCTTGAATTATTTTTTCTAGACGATACTAGCCAATCTTGTGTTTAGTTAACTTTAATTTACCAAGCGCCAATAAAATGTTTAAATCACGTTTGACATCCTTTGTTATGTCTGTTTCATTCATCATTATGCCAATTTCGAAAGATTTTATTTGAGCTATATCTGTAAACCAATCTTGTTTTGTAGGAAATGAATGTAATACATCGTTCCATGCATGTGGCAATGAAGGACTATAGATCTTATGAACATGATGATTATCCTTTGTATATAAATGTGGCCAATAGTCACTTCTTGAACCACTATGGCCAAAGTAATTGGCAAAGCTATATATTGAATTATATTGATGCTTAGAAAACAGAATTGAATACAGCTGCTTTCCAATTTGAATTCGTTCAGACACTGAGGAAAATTCATGAACTTCAATTCCTGAAAGTTTATAATACCTTAAAAATGGATATCGTTTATAAGGGAATATTACATGTGTAAGACCCATTTTTTCCTGCAAAACATATGGTAATGTATGAAAGATTTTATTTTTCGTTGTTTGCGAAGACATTAAGTGTTTTTCTACATAATTTTGTTCATTTGTAATGAGAGCTAAGGTTAATAAGCTAGAATTTGAGGACGAAAGAAAGTAGTTCCAGATAGGAATCATAAATTTTGAAATATGAAAAGCGGGTAGTAAGTGAAAGTATGATCTGTTTTCATTCTTGCTTTTTTCGTATAAAAGTAATTGGAGATATGCATCATAAAAAATTAGCGCATTTGCTCTCTCTAAAAAGTCGAACATTATCTGCCTTTTCTCATTGTCAAAAAAATGGCTGACCAACGAGCTTTTTAAGTCGGTCATACTGTATCCACCATTACGAGACACCATATGAGCAAGAAATGACCAATGAATTTCTTTATGTTTGGAAAAAAAACGGAGATATGCTTCTGTTCTAGTTAAATTATTAACATTATGTTGTTCTGTTTCCTTGTAAATTTCTCTAATTAAATTACGCTCAGTTTGTGTTGTGAAGACAGGAGTTAGATTATTTAATGATTGATTTATCTCTTCGTAAAGCTTTATCCGTTCAGATTCTTGTACAGTAGGGTATTCCTTTGGATTCGGAGCAAATGTTTTTAATAGTCCCAACATGTAAGCCATCCTTTGTATTTATACTTTTATTGTAATGTTAAAAAATGACTGTTGCTAAAAATTCACGATATAATTGATGTATTATTGTATGTAAAAGTGAAACCTTTGTTCTTTTAATTCGTATATATAAACATAAAGCAGAAAAGAGGGATAAAACATGTTACGCAAAATACTTAAATCACTCATATCAAGTAAAACTTCCCATTCCCATAATCGTTATAGCTCAAGTGATTTTAAAAAACGAAAATCAGGCTATAATCATCCATCTAAATATGGCCATCAATATTATAAGAAAAAGCATAAATCAAGTGGTTTCTTTAGTTCCTATAGTAGCTAAATGAAGAGGATTTACTCAAAGCTAATAGAAGTTAGTGAAAAACCTTTAAAGACTGCAGAACTTATTGGTGGGAAATATATTGTTGTAAATTTGCTCGGAAAAGGAAGCTATGGTTACACGTATTTAGTGAATGATCAACAAGGAAATCTTCTTGTATTGAAACAATTACGGAAGTACAAAATGCTTGAAGAATCAGGTCGGAATTCATTTAAACGTGAGGCAAATATATTAAAAACTTTAAATTGTTCAGCATTTCCGACCTTTTATGAACATTTTGAAGAGAATAACAAACAATTTATTGTAATGGAGCATAAAAAGGGAAGTACATTTGAAGAAATAATCTTCCGTGAAAACATTTCATATACTGAATCTTCAGCTTTCAATGAGCTTTACCATATCTTACATTTGGTAAAATATATTCATGAACTCGGGTTTATACATCGGGATTTAAGAATTCCGAACATACTAAAAAATGATAAAGAATACTTTATTATTGATTTTGGACTTGCAAGAAAGCTAGAAGATCAAACAAGTCTAATTGAGAAAAAAGTCAATCATCTCGAAAAGCAATTGTACCGGGAAATTGCCTTTAAAAGTGATTTTTACGCTTTAGGACATTTTTTATTGTTTTTACTTTATTCGTCTTTTGAACCAATTTCTAAGAAAAAAAGAAGCTGGGAAGAAGAATTACAACTTACACCCATCGCAAAAAAAGTATTAAGAAAAATGCTTCAACTGGATGAACCGTATGCAGAGGTCCAATTATTAATAAATGATGTAAAAGAATGCATTTAAACGGAGGAGAAAGTTATATGTCATTTTTTAACAAGGTTTTGGCTAGTATTGGAATTGGATCAGCTAAGGTAGATACAAAGCTTTCCCAATCTTCAATTAAAGTAGGAGAGGAAGCAGAAGGAATTGTTGAGATTAAAGGTGGTAGCATCGAACAAAATATTGATGAAATCTACTTAACTATCAATACTACATATGAAAAAGAATCTGATGATAAAATCATTCATAAACAAGCTGTTATTTCAACAATTAAGCTAAATGAGCCCTTTGTTATAATGCCAGAAGAATTAAAAACCATTCCTTTTAAAATTAAAATCCCGATGGATACTCCAATAAGTACCGGTTCCTCAAAAGTGTGGATTCAAACTGGAGTAGATATAAAAGGCTCAGTTGATCCAACAGACCGCGATATGATTGACATTTTGCCAAGTGATATGGTCGAGGAAGCAATGAGCGTATTTTCACAACTCGGTTTTAAATTAAGAAAGGTTAAAAATGAAGCAGCTCCCTATAAAATTCGTAAAAGGTTACCGTTTATTCAAGAATTCGAGTTTGTTCCAACTTCAGGTCCTTATTATGGTAAATTCGATGAGATTGAGTTGATCTTCTTTCAAATTGATGAAACTAAACTAGAAGTAATTATGGAAGTGGATCGTCGCGCAAGGGGACTAGCAGGTTTGTTCTCAGAAGCATTAGATATGGATGAATCATTGATTCAATTTACCATACAAGATTATGAACTTCCTACAATTAAAGCTACCTTCAATGATGTACTAAAGAAGCATAGTTAAACAATTATAGAGTGGAAAATAACAACTATTATTAAAAATGGAGATGATTAAATGTTTAAAAAATTAGCTGCTGATGCATTAGGATTATCTGATATTGGAACAATTATTCAGCCTTCAGATTATGATAAAACGGATGCTGATGACTATGTTATGCATGAAGATAATGAAAAAATCTACTTTTTAATAAAAACAAAAGCTGATGAATATTGCTTCACGAACCTTGCTGTTATACACGTAGATGGAGCTAGTGCGGCATCATCTAAAAGAACATTGAATCGATATCCATATTCTCAACGTAAAATTTCAGGAGTTGCGCTTGAAACAGCTGGAAAGATCGATATGGATGTAGAAATAAAATTTTCAATTGGTAGTGAAACATTTGATATTGATGTAAGAAAAGATCAAATTGAACAATTAAAAGATCTATACAAAGCGCTTATTCGTATTTCTGAAATAACCTTCGAAAATGAGATTATGTTAAATATGGCAACACAAAGTTTAGATAAGGCCGTAGCAGTTCTACAAAATGCTCGAACAGATGATAATAATCTTTCAGATACATACAAAGGGCTTACTGAATTCGGTTTTAATTGGCTATCTTCCGCTCGTGAACAATACCATGAGAGAGACTTTGGTGAAGTATTTGAGAAGTACATTAATAACTAATAGTTGCACTTTCATAATAAAACGTTGTACGAAGGCTGACATGATTTTTAGTCAGTCTTTTTGATATAGTTAATTCCAGAAATGTAAGTAAAGCAACAACTTGTTTAATGAATAATTATTCTTGCTAAAATGCATGTTTCGTTTGAACGATATATATAGTTATTTCTCTATTATGATGTACATCAATATTTTGCTCATGAAATTTGATCAAGTTATGGAAACTAGGTTTTGAGGAAAAAAGGTTTAAGGTTGAGGTTTGCTAGAAAAGATGGTAACAAAATCATAGGTTGCTGTGGTTACCATAATTGTGGTAACCCTCACTTTATATCTGAATAAGGGATTGTATTGAAGTCTATTGCGAACCTCTAAACTTTGCTTCTAAAGAATCCTTAGATAAAGCAATAATGCAGGATTTATAGTTGAAGGATTGTTAAGATAGGCAATATTAGAATGGGAAATTATGTGGTGTAATATGCTCGTAGGTAAGAGAAGATTATATTAAAATCAATTTAAGGTAATCTTCACGTTGAAAGGAGATGATAATAGATGAAAGATTATGCTAAGCTACCTTTATTTATTATTACAGGTGCTAGTGGGAGTGGTAAAACGACAATAGTGCCACATCTTCGAGAACTTTTACCTGAATTTGATGTTTTTGATATAGATGAAGAATTACTCACTAATGCCGTTGGGGATTGGCAAATAGTAAAAAATATTTGGATGAGAATTGCTAGTCATATTGCAAAAAGTAATAGAATGACTATTTTGTGTGGAACTCAAATGCCTTGGGAAATTAAAAAGTGTGAGGATTATAAAGAATTTAGTCAAATTTTATTCCTAAACCTCCATTGTGACGATAGAGTTCGTGAAAAACGTTTGCTTGAAAGAGGCTGGTCAAATGAACTTATAAAGGAGCATAACCAATTTGCGAAATGGTTAATAGAGAATGCAGATAAAGAATATGAACCACCAATGGTTATGATCGATACATCAAATACGAGTGTTAATAAGGTTTCACTAAAGGTAAAGGATTGGGTTGAAAAATATGCAAGGTAGAGATCTAACTTACATTTTTTTGTCAGGGTTTTTAGCTATATCTCAACAACAAACCAGTTCTTTGAGTAAAGGAGAGGAATGCTTTTGATAAAGTGGTTTATTGTATCACTATTCATATTTCTACTCTGCGCTATTATTTATCCCTATGAGGTAATAGGTTCTTTAGATAATAATGTAACACTTTTTTTCGAAAAGGTTCGCTCACCGTTATTGAATGATGTGTTTTTATTCATATCGGATATCGGATCGATTAAATACATGTTGCCAATTTGTTTTGTTATTGCGGTTATTTTACTTATTAGACGGAAGGTTATAGATGTCGTTTTTTTATTTGTTATGCTTTATAGTGTAAGGCAGCTAAATTATCAGCTTAAAGAGCAATTTTTAAGAGAACGCCCTTCTTTTAATGCAGTATATGAAGCGGCACATTATAGCTTTCCAAGCGGTCATTCAATGAATTCCATGGCAGTTTATAGCTTTATTTGTTATCTATTAATTCGTTATTTGAGTAATACAAATAAACAAAATAAGACTTTATTAATCAGTACGATAACCTTAATTTTTTTAATTGGATTAAGTAGAATATATTTGGGTGTTCATTACCTTACTGATGTAGTTGCAGGATTTAGTGCAGGTTTTGTGTGGTTTATTGTTTTAACAACAATATTAGCTAAAATAAATCAGTTGTTCGACAAAAAAAGATTGTTTTAGATAAAGGGATTTTCTCCATGAATAGCCAATTTAAGTAGTATATAATGCTGACTTACTTGGAGGGAGATATATGGTTTATTCTTTATTGGTTAAGAAACGATTAAATACATATGATATTACGATTTTTCAAACTCCTAAGTTTGGAGACAAGAAAGGGTATGAAGCTGTCTATCGGTGTTTTCTAGAAGGGAATAGACATAATGATGTATTAGAAAAGGCTTTTCAAACCTTTAATGTAGCAGACCGAATGCCCCCAGATTATCAGGCACGATATGTATGTACAGGTGATATATTATTAATTGATGAGGGGAAAAAAGGACAATTTTACTATAAGCTTCATCCAGAAGGATGGAAACAAATAAATCGTATTCACGTAAGGTAAGGCTGACAGTTTATTAAAACTGTCAGCTTTTCTAATCCTATATTAATGAGATTCTTGATTATGTCCAGGACCATTTTTTCGCTTTGCTGAAGATTCTTCCTTACCATGAGCAATTTCCTCAGCGCCAGTTACTTCTGGTGGAATATGATTATTCTTTTTAGGTGTAATTCGATTACGATGCTTTTTACCCATTTAATTTACCCCATTTCATTTGTGTTGTTATTATTGTGAGTTTTTTGTTTTTTTGATTTTTTTGATGCTTGAGGGTGTGATCTGTTTCGAGAACCTGGATTTGTTTCATTTGCATGCTGTACAGCTTGTTCTAGTTTCTTTTTCAAATTTTTCCCCTCCTAAATAGATTTACATTTATATCATTTCCCTCCTAGCTTAAGATAAAGCTGTAAAAAAATGATTAGCATAAAATTAATTATGTATTTGAAAAGGTGTTACAATATCCCTATTTTCTCTCGGGTAAACTTTTATTTGGAATATTTCTTATGGTATAGTAAATTGACTCTTTAGTTACATTTAAATAGGAGGGAAAAGTAAAATGAGTGTACATATTGGTGCAAAAGAGAATGAAATTGCTGAAACGGTATTACTACCCGGTGATCCATTACGTGCAAAATATATTGCAGAAACGTTTTTAAATGATGTGACTTGTTACAATGAAGTAAGAGGAATGCTTGGCTTTACTGGGACATATAAAGGAAACAGAATTTCTGTGCAAGGAACGGGTATGGGAGTTCCGTCAATCTCTATATACATAAATGAGCTTATGCAGAGCTATGGTGTACAACAGTTAATCCGTGTGGGAACATGTGGTGCGATTCAAAAGGATGTAAAAGTGCGAGATGTCATATTGGCAATGAGTGCTTCAACTGATTCGCAAATGAATCGCTTAACATTTGGTGGGGTTGATTATGCACCTACAGCTAACTTTGATCTTCTTAAAAAGGCCTATGATACAGGACTTGAAAAAGGATTAAATCTTAAAGTAGGTAATGTATTTACAGCAGACATGTTTTACAATGATAATGCTGAATTAGAAAAATGGGCACAATATGGTATCCTAGCAATCGAAATGGAATCAGCAGCCCTCTATACACTAGCTGCAAAATATGATCGTAAAGCTCTTTCTGTTTTAACAGTAAGTGACCATATATTAACAGGTGAAGAAACAACTTCAGAAGAGAGACAAACTACATTTAATGATATGATCGTCGTTGCACTTGATGCAGCTATAAAGAAAGATTAACGTGTGCACCAGCACACGTTTTTTTGTGCTATAAACTACTCTTGTAATGCAGAAATTGTCGATAATATTTGGCAAGTAATGAGTTTAAATATTTAGGTATAAAGGTAAAGATGTGAGTAGGAGCTAATAATCATTTATTTCGAATGTAATTTAATGATAAAATAAGTAATGTTATTGATTTTAGGGTAGGGTGGTAATATGTCGCATTATGTAAAAATAAGTATGATTTTGTCTCTTGCTGTAACACTTACAGCTTGCACAAGCTTCTCACTTCCAAATGGGATGCCGTTTAGCGGAAATCATGAGGGGCAGGATATAAAACAGTCGGGTCAAAGAAGTGAAATAGAAAATAATTTAGTTGTATCAGAGGAAAAGCAAATTGATGAAGATTTTCTATTAGAGTCAAACTTTTTTAATGTTGTAAAACAAGTAGACGGAGATAAAATAATTGAAAATCCGACAAATATTCTCTCAATGGTAAATAAAGAATATACTTTACCAGAGGAATATGAGCCAACAGACTTGGTTGCTCCAAACGTTGAATTTTCATTTGGTGAAGAGGATATACCGAAACGATATTTAAGACAAGAGGCAGCACAAGCTTTAGAGGAATTATTTTCCATAGCTAAAAATAATGGTATTGAATTACTTGCTGTATCTGGGTTTCGATCATATTCAAGACAACAAGGGATATTTAATGTTGAAAAAGAAGATAAAGGTGAAGAACAGGCTCTACATGCAGTTGCTCTTCCAGGTCAAAGTGAACATCAAACAGGTTTAGCAATGGATGTTACGAGTAGAAGTGTAAATCTTGAAATAACTGAGGATTTTGGTGAGTCAATAGAGGGTAAATGGGTCAAAGAGAATGCACATAAAGCAGGTTTTATTATCCGATACCCAAAAGGAAAAGAATCCATTACAGGATATCAATATGAGCCTTGGCATTTACGTTATGTTGGAAAAGAAAAGGCAGCGATAATCTACAAGAACGGGCTCACTTTAGAAGAGTATTTTCAAAAGGTGAAAAAAATATAGCGGAGATTAGTTTATGTTAGATAAAATGGACCATATAAAACAGGATTTGAGGATCCTTTTCATTGGATTTAATCCTAGTCTTGTATCTGGAGAAGTGGGACATCATTATGCAAATAAGCATAATCGTTTTTGGAAAATATTATATGAAGCAGGTATAACTGTTCGACAGTATAAACCAGAAGAAGATTTTACGTTGCTAAACAACGGGATTGGATTTACAAATATTGTCTCACGGCCATCAAGAGCTGCCGAAGAAATCACTTCTGAAGAATATAAAGTAGGAAGAATTATTCTACGGCAAAAAATAGATGAATATAAACCTAAAATAGCCTTTTTTGTAGGGAAAGGTGTTTATCTTCAATATAGTCAAAGAAAAAAGGCAGACTGGGGAAAACAAGAGCACAGTATTGTAGAAGGAGTCATTGATTTTGTTGCACCATCCTCAAGTGGATTAGTTAGGATGAGAATCGATGACATTATTTCCATTTATAAAGACGTAACTAAATACTGCCAATGTTAGTAGTAAAGGGAAGGCTGTAAGCCTTCCCTTTTTGAAGTATAGTTTTTCAATTAGCTAGTTCTTAATATCTTAATACTCTTGAAGTCTAAAGGTAAACTGCAAATGAAAAAAGCGTTAGCGTCTATTTACCAGAAAAATAAACCAGCTAAAGCGATCCCAGTAATAAATCCTAAACCAATCCCATATGGGTATCCATAACCGTACCCGTAACCACCATAGAAACCAAGACCATATCCACCTCTTTGTACCATAGGCTCGATAAAGACTTTATTATTCGAAACTCTACAAATTCTCCCTACATGTACACGACCATTTCTATCATTAATCCTAACAACCTTGCCGTTATAGCGACAACATAAATTATAATAGTGTTGTGACATGACTTTCCCTCCCTTACGCTCATTTAACATATCTTATGTGAAATGAACAGTAAGAGATTGTACGCTAAACCTAGCTATAATAAATTGAGTAAGCTTAATTGTTACGCTTTTTACGAGCAAAAAATACACAATAAGAAAGTTTATTAGCGTATTTTATTGTTAGTCTTTCATGTTCAGAAAGAAGCATGAAAGCGTGATCGGGAATTGATTTAATTGGGCTAAATTCTGTGGTAGGTTCATTATCATCAAAAGTAAGATCTACCTGTGATAAATGCTTATAAATTGGTAGCTCATATTCAGTAAATAGATTATTCCATTCTCTTATGGAATATATATGTTCACATCCGTAAAATGCTGTAAGTTCTAATTCTTCCTCTGTTGTAAGCGAGGCATTTCGAATCATCTCAATCGCGACCACAATACCTCCTGGCTTTAATATGCGTGAAAGTTCCGGTAAAGTGTTTGGAAGCGAGGTGAAATTCAATACAGATTCACATAAAATAAGATCATACGTATCGTTAGGAACAGTCGTATGTGAAAGATCTTCATTCATATAAGGTATATCAAAATTTAAGTTGAGGTTTCTATTTTTTGCATGTTCAATCATTTGTGTGTTAATGTCCAACCCAGTTATTTGATAACCTAATTGGTGCAAATAGCTTGTCGTTTGTCCTGTTCCACAACCAGCGTCAAGTATTGTACTATCTAACGGGAATTGTTCACTTTCAAAAATTTTTTTTGTTAGCATTATTCCACCGGGATGTGCACCACCGATACCTAATAAAGATAACAGATTTAAATAATTCATTGAATACCTCCATTCAGTTCCCTAAACTTAAATTATGCGGGAACAAAAGGACAGGTGCTTAGATACAGCTAAAAATGCAATGTTTCTCAAAAATTTTATTTAATTTTGGAGTAATCATTTGATGAATTTCAGCTTTGTATATCGTTTGAAGCGAATATTTTACATGTAAAGTATTTAAAAAATGATCGACACAATCATTTATATAACTTGAAATTTGATTTTTATAAAAAAATGCTTTCGATTTAATTTTATTATCAATATCTTCTATTAATAAAAATGAAAAATTAATCATTGCTAAATCAGTTTTTCCAATGTATTCTGCTAGTTGCATGGTACATTACCTCCTGAATTTACATTCGTGTAATAAACTTTACAATTAATTAATGAAAAAGTATCGGGCAATTTGTCGAAATGAAAAAATAAATTACTGTTATAACTATTCAACACTAAAAAAAACCGTTCTAGATAAAACGATGGATTTATTTTTGCATAGTACTAAACCCAATAGACTACATAATTTCTTATATGATTTAATTATAAAAACGAACCTTTTCCTCATAATTGTTGACGTTTTAATTTACCTTAGACATAATAGGTACATACATAAAGGTGGTGTAATTGTTACAGTGAAAAAGAGTAGATTGTTCATTTGGATTATTGTTACAGCAATTGTTACTGCGGGTATTACATACAGTATTGTTAAACCTAAAGAGGTAAGTATTGCTGGTAATGGAGACCCTTTCCAAAAGTTAAGATCAACGTATGATATTTTACAAAAGGGTTATTACAAAGATATTGATACAGACAAGCTTGTGGAAGGGGCAATTAAAGGGATGGTTGAATCCCTAGAAGACCCATACTCTGTTTATATGGATGTTGAACAAGCGAAGAGTTTTAGTGAAAATATCTCATCTTCATTTGAAGGAATTGGTGCTGAAATTCAAGAAAGTAATGGTACTATTTTGATTGTTTCTCCTATAAAAGGGTCACCTGCTGAAGAAGTTGGATTAAAGCCAAAAGATGTCATTCTAAAAGTTGATAAAGAGTCAATTGAAGGCCTTTCGGTCAATGAAGCAGTAATGAAAATTAGAGGTGAAAAGGGTACAAAAGTCAATCTTGTTGTCAGACGTGAAGGGGTAGGCGAGTTGAATTTTACAATTACCCGTGACACAATCCCATTAGAAACAGTTTATTCGGAGGTTGTTGAGGATAATATAGGTAAAATTCAAATTACCAAATTTTCCGAAACTACAGGTGAAGAATTAGCAAAATCGTTAACAGATTTACAAGAGAAAAAAGTAGAAGGGTTAATTATAGACCTGCGCCAAAACCCAGGTGGATTAATGGATCAAGCCTTAGCTATGTCAGAACTATTTGTAGCGAAGGGGGAAAATATCCTTCAAGTAGAATATAATAATGGTTCTAAAGAAGTGTATAAATCAGAGAATGAGGCAGCAATTGACTTACCAATAACCGTTTTGATTGATGGTGGAACTGCAAGTGCTGGCGAAATCATGGCTGCAGCATTACATCAGTCAGCAGGAATTCCTTTAGTTGGTGAAAAAACCTTTGGAAAAGGAACAGTCCAATCAGCTGAATCATTTAAAGATACATCATCAGTAAAATATACAACTGCAAAATGGCTAACTCCTGATGGTACTTGGATTCATGAAAAAGGGATAGAGCCACAAATAAAGGCAGAACTTCCTGACTATGCAAACTTACCTTTTATTAATCCAGAAATTGTTCTTAAAAAAGGTGATTCTAAAACTGAAGTAAATGCAGCTCAACAAATGTTAAAAGCATTAGGTTATGAAGAAGTTAGTGTAGAAGGCTACTTTGATGATAGTACTGAAAAAGCAGTTAAAGATTTTCAAAAGCAACATAAACTTACAATGGATGGAAAAATAACTGGTGAAACCACAATGAAAATCATGGAACTGATTCAAAGTAAATTACAAGAAAATGATACACAGCTTGAAAAGGCGATATCTGTACTGAAAGAAAAGATGTAACCAAACTTATGAATTAAAGACAGTATGCTTTCCTTGCATAAATTCGTGCAAGGAAAGGGATCTGTCTTTTTTAATTAGTCTCTGTTAAAGATCACTGTTGATTTGGCACCTTGTTGATTGGAGCGGATATGTGAAGACTCCTGCGGGAGTGCGAATCCAAGGGAGACCCCACAGGTGCAGAGCACCGAGGAGGCTCCTGGGCCGCCCGCGGAAAGCGAACGCCTGCAGCGGAAATCAACAACCAAGCTTAACAGAGCCTTTTATTAAAAGATTATAGCCAAGTAGATACTTGTTCAAGTTCCAAGCGGTTGCTTTGATGTGCTGGTTTAACTGCTTTTCCAATGGTAATCAACATTATCGGTACGAATCTTTCTGAGATGTTAAATTCTTTTATAAATTGTTCTTTATTAAAGCCACCTATGGAACAAGTATCATATCCTTTTGCTTTAGCTGCTAGCATTACTTGCATGGCTGCTAAGGAAGCATTTAAAAATGCTGCATCTCTAGCAAATGCTTTATCAGTATAGGCACGACTTATTTGACCTGCTAATGTTTCTTTAATTTCAGGTGTAATATAGCCAGCTTCTACTAATGGATCATATACTAAATCAGTATTGTTATTGGCTTCAAGGTCACCTAAAATCGCGATAACTGCAGATGACTCAACGATTTGACTTTGATTATAAGCGACAGGAAGTAACTTTTGCTTTGACTCTTCGCTCTTAAAAACAGTAAAATGCCAATGCTGCAAGTTCCATGCTGATGGTGCCTTAGTTGAATAGGTTAAAATCTCAGATAATTCTGCTTCTGATATTTTAACTTTAGGATCGTAGTGACGTACAGATGCTCGATTATTAAGAACTGTAAATAGATCTTCTGCGTATGTTGTTGTACTCATGTGAAAAGCCTCCTTGGTTGAATTTGCTGTATATTTCTTTTATACTAAAAGTTATATACTTACTTTTTGTAAGTTCTTTCACATAACATATAATAGTTGATGTGATAAAATGAGTCAAGAAATTAAAACAAGGGGCGATAATTATGAAGATCAATCTTTGTCCGAAAATGGAATCTGCCTTTCGTCTTTTAGGTAAACGATGGATTGGTATCATCATTCATGTTTTATTAGATGGTCCTAAAAGATTTAAGGATCTGACAGAGATTATCCCTAGTATTAGTCAAAAGATGTTATCTGAAAGGCTAAAAGAGTTGGAAAATGAAGGTCTTTTGGAAAGGATTGTTTATGATGAAACACCTGTGAAAGTAATTTATCAATTAACTAAAAAGGGTAAACACTTAGAAGGTGTTATGAACGAAGTTGGAATCTGGGCTAACACATATTGTACTCCTGAGGAGGACTGATTGTATGTCTAAAACAGTTATCGTGACTGGAGGATCAAAAGGAATAGGGAAAGAAATTGTTTCTCAATATGCTGTGAAAGGATATAAAGTCATTATAGCTGATATTGATGAAGACACAGGTAAAGAATTAGAAAAGGAATACCAAGCGCAATCCTTACTCGTCAGCTATATAAAAGCAGATGTATCACAAGTATCAGACATTGAAACTTTGATGCGAGAAACAATCTTACGATATAATACAATTGATATACTTATTAATAATGCTGGTATTTCAAAATGGGTTTCACCATATGACATAACGGTTGAAGAGTGGGATTCAGTTATCTCAACAAATTTAAAAAGTGTGATGTTTGCATCTAGAGAAGCTGCTAAATATATGAAAAAAAATCAATACGGTGGAAAGATCATAAATATTGCTTCAACAAGAGCTATTATGTCTGAGAAAAACTCGGAGTCTTATGCTGCTACAAAGGGTGGAATAATTGCAATAACACATGCTCTGGCAGCCTCACTTGGAGAAGATAACATTCAAGTCAATGCGATTTCTCCTGGGTGGATTGAAACGGGTGATTATCAATTATTAAGGGAAATTGATCATACACAGCATTTTTCGAAAAGAGTTGGTAAACCAATTGATGTTGCAAGGGCATGTTTATATTTAACGATGGATGAAAATGATTTTGTAACAGGTACAAATCTTGTTATAGACGGTGGAATGACTAAAAAGATGATTTATGAGGAATGATTTCAGGCATTTCGTTTATGATTCTCAAAGAATTTAAACTAATTACCTAAAACATAGATATTAGCCCACTCAATATTTACTTTTATGAATACTTTTTAGTGTAGGTAAATATTAGAGGAGGAAATATAATGTCACCTTATATGATGCGAAATAATATTCATAGACCATACCCTGGTGGAAGATTCTTTTTTGGTGGTCCGTTTGTGGGCGGTTTGCTTGGTGGTTTAGTCGGAAGTGCGATTTTTAGACCGAGACCACCATTTTATCCACCTTATCCACCTTATCCTTATGGTGGAAATCCATATGGTTATGGGTATGGTAGTAGCTATGGCTATCCATATGGCGGGGGGTACCCATATTAACAATCTTTTATCTCAAATGACTCGCACCATCAAAAATGAACGGAATTTTGAATTTCACTAAGAGCACTCCTTCCATTAGGGGTTAAATAAGTTCCTTAAAATCAAAAGAAACTACCTATCTGTAGGTAGTTTCTTTTGATTTTGGCTCTTTTCTGTTGCTTTAAAGCGAGTGTGGTTTTGTATTATTAGTGGGTTAATTTCTATATTAATAGGAAATATCTACTTCTGAAATACTATGGTCATGTAACCTAATAAATTGTATTTCAAGGCAGCCTTCAATAAACCTAGCTTTTGCTCCTTTCCTTTTTACTGGAGATGGAAGCAAATATTTATTTTGATCTAATTGATTTGGGTAGTTGTGAACAATTAATTGATGGTTTGTATGCTGTATTTTAATCTTTCCAACATCGTCTTTAGAAACAGGTAGTTTTACATATACAAAATCGTTTGTTTCAAAAATTTCTGGCGACGATTTTTTGGCAGTGTTTCCTCTTTTTTCATTTTGAGTAAGTTCTCCTTGAAATGGAAAGCTTTGAGTGAAATCTTCTCCAAAAACATTTTTCATTACTGATTGTATATAGTTTTCAACTTCCTTTGGATTCATTTTATTAATGTGTTGAGTAAATCCCTTTTGATCGAATGGAAATTGTTTATTCCAAGGAAACATTTTTTCACATCCTTAATGATGAAGATAGTTATTAACATGATATGCAATGTAAAAGAAAACGGTTAGCAATGCTTATATCTTGTAGGACATGAACTTTCAAGTTTATAATGAACGTTAAGTGCATAAGAAGTGAGGTTATAGAAGTGAATACATCAGCAGGAAATACATACAAACAAGGACTTATTTATACAGCGGGATCATATTTACTTTGGGGGATATTACCTTTATATTGGAAAATGATTGAAAATGTATCAGCAGAAGAGATACTAGCACACAGAATATTTTGGTCATTTTTATTTATGCTCATTTTACTTTCTTTAAATAAAGAATGGAAAAATATAATAGTCGCAAGTAAGAGGATGATAAAACAACCGCTATTATTTCTTTCATTAGTTTTCTCATCTTTACTAATAAGCATAAATTGGTTTGTATACATATGGTCTGTTAATAATGAACATATGATTGAGGCAAGCTTAGGATATTATATAAATCCTTTAATAAGTGTCCTTTTAGGAATGATCTTCTTTAAAGAGAAGTTAAATTTTTGGCAAAAGATGTCCTTCGGTGTTGCGGCAATTGGTGTTATGATCATGACAATTCATTATGGGGAAATTCCATGGGTAGCTTTAACTTTAGCATTAAGCTTTGGATTGTACGGGTTGACGAAAAAGCTGACAAAATTCAGTTCAACAATTGGCTTAACGTTTGAGACGATGGTTGTAACTCCGATAGCAGTATACTATTTATGGGTGATAGCTAGTCAAGGCAAATCTGAATTTTTAGCTTTTGATGTATCAACAAATTTATTATTGGTAGGAGCAGGCGTCGCAACAGCTTTACCATTATTACTTTTTGCAAGTGGTGCACAACGCATCCCATTATTTATGGTTGGAGTGCTCCAATATATAGCACCAACCATAACGTTAGTTATCGGAATTGTCGTATATAAAGAACCGTTTACGACGATTGAAATGGTTACATTTACGTTTATTTGGAGTGCATTAATCCTTTTTACATTATCTAATTCAAATTACTTTAAAAAAGTTGAAGTAAAACGATCAAGAAAAAATACAATTGGTATGTAAAGAAGAGAAGAAATTGAGGGATTATGATGGGTGCAAAAGAATTATTAGATGCATATCGACAACTATGGATAAACCGAGAACTACCTATTGAAATTGATGAGACTGAGACTTTGAGAGCTGCAATTGAAAAGGAACTAAAGGATGAAATGACACATCCACGACTTCGGAAAAGTCCTTATGAGAAGTTTCACATATCTGTCAAAAGAATTGTCTCTTCTACATTAAATGATGACTACAAAATAAAATTGATTGATTCACATATTAACGTACTTGAAACGCTCACGAAATAAATTTAATAAGGGAGTTATAAAAATGAAGCCAATAACAAAACAAGCTGTACAAGCATACTTAGAACAATTTTTAAACAAAACAGTTTATATACATTTAGAAACGACAACAGGAGCATACTCTGCTCATAAAAACGAATCAAACATGACTGTAGTTGCATTTATTCGAAATACAAAAGTAACGTATCATCAAGCAAAAATTACTGGAAATGGTCCTTATCGTGTCGGATTAAAAATGAATGAAGGATGGATTTATGCAGAGGGTTTAACGGACTGGGTCTATAATGATGAAAATCAACTATTAATGGCTGGTCACAACTCAGAAGGACAATTAGCTATTGCTTTACAAATAAGTGAAAAACCGTTCCAGTATTAAAATTTAATGCGTTAAAATTAATAACTAAAGAGGAGATTGAAAATGAAAGAACATGTTTTAGTAATTTTACCGCACCCTGATGATGAGTCATTTGGTGTTGCAGGACTAATTGCACAAAAAAGAAAAGCTGGTATTCCGGTTACATATGCTTGTGGTACCTTAGGTGAAATGGGAAGAAATATGGGAAATCCACTTTTTGCTAATCGTGAATCTTTACCAATTATCAGGAAGAAAGAGTTAGAGGACGCTTGTAGGGCAATGGACGTACAAGACTTAAGGATGCTTGGACTCCGTGATAAAACAATCGAATTTGAAGATGATGAAGAGTTAGCTGATATGATGGAGGAAATAATTGATAATGTTGAGCCCACACTTATTGTTACGTTTTATCCAGGGTTTGCAGTCCACCCGGATCACGATGCATGCGGTGCTGCAGTTATTCGTGCATTAAAACGTCGACCGATTGAAAAACGACCTGTAACCTATTGTCTGGCTTTTTCAAATAATCGCTTTGAAAAAATTGGTGACCCAGATATTACGATTAATATTACAGATGTAGCGGATATAAAATTACAAGCACTTAAGGCTCACCGTTCACAAACTGAAGGGATGTTAAAGCAGATGGAAGAAAAGCTATTAAATAATGATCCAGAAGCTAAGCATTGGTTTGAGCAAGAAACGTACTATACTTACAAATGGGAAGACAGGGAAAAATAGGGTTTACTCAATAATAAAATCATATTTAATACATACAAAAAAGCTAATTCACTGAATTAGCTTTTTTGTATTAGGGCAATCTCATTTTTCCTCTGAATAATATGAAGTCGAATTGACAGTCCAATAGCACCCGCTGCGAGCCCAGAAATTAACCCGATCCAAAATCCAAATGCATCTAATGTTGTATAGGTTGCTAACATATAGCCGACAGGTAATCCGATAACCCAATATGAGACAAGAGCCATTATAAAAGTAATATTGACATCCTTATATCCTCTTAAAACTCCTTGAATAGGAGCAGCGATTGCATCTGAAAGTTGAAAAAATATTGCATAGATTAAAAAGTCCTGAGTTAGTTTTAATACAGCTGCATCTGACGTATAAATAGATGCAACCTCAGGACGGAAGAAATAGATACAAGCTGCAGATAAAGCTGAGAGAAAGATAGCCAATCCAATTCCTATATAACTATATTGCTTTGCATCCTTTAACCGTTTTGCACCAACTTCATGGCCAACAATGATTGTTAAGGCCATTGAAATACTTAATGGAAGCATATAAAGAAAGGAGGCGAAGTTTATCGCAGCTTGATGGGAAGCGATCGTTATCGTATTGTATTGGCTCATTAATAGGGTAACAGCGGCAAAAATACTTGTTTCAAAAAAAATAGATAATCCAATAGGAATGCCTATTTTTAATATCTCATTCCATGCCTTAAAAGAAGCCTTATAAAATGTTTTAAATACGTAATACTCTTTAAAAGGAGACTGCTTCATAATAATGACTAACGCAATGACAGTAATACACCAATACGTAATAGCAGAGGCAACACCTGCACCGATTCCCCCAAGTTTAGGAAACCCGAATTTTCCAAAAATAAATAAATAATTAAACACAAAATTAATTGGTAGTGAGGTTAAAGTAATAAACATTGTCACTCTAGTAAAACCTAGTGCATCGATAAAACATCTTAAAACAGCGTAGATAAACAAAGGTAAAATTCCAAAAGATAAGGCAATTAAATAACCCTTTGCAATATGGCGGACTTCTTGTTCTAGGCCCATGTTAGTTAAGATTGGATCTAAAGAAAAATAACCAACAATGATAATAATTATTGAAAGTATTACACTTAAATATAAACCTTGGATAATTATATTTGGTACTTCTTTATTTTTGTTAGCACCAACTAAATGAGCAATAATTGGTGTTATGGAGAGCAAGATTCCACTTAATCCGGTATAAACTGGCACCCATAGACTTGAACCAATCGCAACCCCTGCTAAGTCAGTAGGATGAACTTTTCCTGACATTGTTGTATCGAAAAAGTTCATCGAATACAATCCTAATTGTGTAATGAGTATCGGGAATAAAATACTCGATAATTGAATGATTTTTTCGCGTTTTGTAACTGTTTTCTTCATATAAATATCCTCGTTTCTTCTTGTTGACTAGAGAATTATAACATGAAAAAAACAAAGAAACCTTATTTTGGTTGATTGTCTGATTTTCTCGATTCACCTTTAAACATTTGATAATAAAAGAAGCCTAATGAAAGTACTCCAAGGATACTAAAGGTATATTGTAGTATTTTATGTGTTAGCATTGGCAAAACCTCCCATTACTAGTATGTTGAAATAATTGGAAAAGATACATTTGAAAATAAAATGACTTTTTTAGAATAAAAATATCTTTCATAATTATCTTGCAAAATAATAAAACTAAAACAAAGGAAGGGGCGGATATTTTGGAAGGCTACAATACAGTTACAAACATTAAGAATCATATAGCTTTTCATTTAGAACAAATTATTGAAGAAGCAGAAACGATGAGATCTTCGATAGAGGACAAGGACTATTGCTTATTATGTGAACTTGCACATATTAAAGAACAGTTTAATGAAATTCAAACTTCTGCTTCCTTTTTTTACTTAAAAACCTATATAGCAGACTTTACACAAAATTACATTGACATCGCAAAGGCTATTCAAAATTTATCTGAGCGACGCCATGGAGCACTAATAATTGTTGAACGTAATAATCCAGTTGACAGCCTCCTACAAGGGGGTATTCAATTAAATGCAAATCTATCGAACAGATTGATTGAAAGTATATTCTTTCCGGGAAATCCTTTACATGATGGCGCACTTCATATAAAAGGGGACTATATCGTATCAGCTGCGAATGTCTTACCATTAACTACGCAAAACTTTGGAAATGAAAAAGTTGGTACAAGGCATCGAGCTGCAATTGGACTTTCAGAATTGATAGATGCCCTTGTATTAGTGGTTTCAGAGGAAACAGGCAGAATGTCATTTGCCTTGGACGGTACACTATATCCAATTAGTACGGCAAAAGATAGTATTCACTAGTTAAATCTACATTAAGTTCTAAACTTTGGAATTGTATTGCTATAAAGAGAAATTCAAAACCTTTGTAAATATTAACGATTAAAGATCATGTAATACACTTTCATATCAAAAAGGAGGCTGACAATTATTAAATCAGCCTCCTTTTTACATTTATTTTTTTAATATCAAAGGATTTTAGTAAAGATTTCATTGTCAGCAACTACTTGTTTATGTATGATAAAAATGAAGAAATTTGTTTCATTTTACCTATTTTTATCTATTTATACCATATTTCTAATAATTTTGTAGTTTTTCGTCTACTAATCTATTAAACTAAATTTGTATACAAGCGTAGGAGGTACTATTTGTAATGAAACAAAAACTGATTGGATTGACAGCAACAGCTGTAGTAGGATCGTCCCTATTTACTTCAATAGCAGCAGCAGACAATGTGAAGGTGGAAAGTGGGGATACTCTTTGGGAGTTATCTCATAAATATAACACGTCCGTTAATACATTAATGAGTCTGAATGGATTAAAGTCGGATTTCTTAAGAGTAGGACAAGTTCTGGAAATTCCAGGTACAACTAATAATCCGTCTTCTGGAACACCAGTTAAATCTGAAACAACACAAAAAACTTCTACTAAAGCACATAAGGTGAAATCTGGAGATTCTTTATGGGATTTAGCTAGGGCGTATGGTACATCAGTAACTGAATTGAAAAAGCTCAATGGTCTAAAAAGTGATATGATTTATGTAGGGCAAAATCTGATCGTAAATAAATCGACTACAGAATCAACAGGTAATAGTCAAACAGAAGAACCTGTTAAGCAGCCGACTCAAACAGGTACAACTGGTTCATACAAAGTGAAATCTGGTGATTCTCTATGGAAAATCGCCAATAAGTATAACCTAACTATCGCAGAGATTAAGGTTGCTAATAATCTAACATCAGACATGCTAAGAATCGGGCAAGTTTTAAAGCTGACTGGGGAAGTAAATACATCTTCTGAGGATAAAACAGTTACACCGGAAACCACAACCAATTCAAGTAAAGTTGATAAAATGATTAGTGAAGCTAAAGCCTTAATGGGTACTCCGTATAGATGGGCTGGGAATACACCTTCTGGTTTTGATTGCAGTGGATTCATTTACTATGTCCTAAATAAAGTTACATCTGTTTCTCGTTTAAGCACAGCAGGGTATTGGGATACGATGAAGTCAATTAGCACACCTTCTAAAGGTGATTTTGTCTATTTTACAACCTATAAAGCAGGTCCCTCACATATGGGAATTTATTTAGGAAATAATGAATTTATTCATGCTAGTAGTTCTGGTGTTACAATCTCCAACTTAGATAATTCCTATTGGAAGCAACGTTATTTAGGTGCTAAACGTTTCTAAAAAATTAATTAACTATCCAGCAAAATAAGAGCCTAAATTGATAGGTTCTTTTTTTGTTGGTTAAAATTTCAGAAAATACAAGCTACTACCAGCATTCTTCATTATTTAGTTAAAGCTCTTTTCTAAAAGATTGTTGTATTTGAACAATACTGATTAGGTTGATTAGAACGGATATGCGAGACTCCTGTGGGAGTAGTGGGACAGATGAGACCCCGCAGGCTCTTCGCGCTGAGGAGGCTCATCGCCCGCCCCATGGAAAGCGAGCATCCTGGAGTGCCAATCAACCAACCTAAAACTATTTTAAAAGCAACAAAGTTTGCGAAAACAGCCTTAGTTAACAACATTCTCTATTCGTTTCCTTTGTAACCACCACTCGTTTCTAGTATACTCATCTTTGGTTATGTTAATAAAAAGAGATAGATAAGTTAGAAAGAAGGACTATTTAAATGGATAATTTACAATCTTTTAATTTACCTGATGAAATAAAAACACTTATACAAAATCGTTCACAAAGCCCAATTAATGAAGAAGAAGCTTTATTAGTAGGAAAAGGTGGATTTACGCCATCAGATGATTCGATTTTAATAGATGCAATGATTGCACTGGCATTAGGGAAAAATGTCTTATTGAAAGGCCCAACAGGATCTGGAAAGACAAAGCTTGCAGAAACATTGTCTAATTTATTTCAACAACCAATGCACAGTATAAACTGTTCAATTGATATGGATGCGGAAGCACTTTTAGGATTTAAAACGATTGAAAATCAAAATGGATCCACAACGATTAAATTTGTGAATGGTCCTGTTGTAAAATCGATGAAAAGTGGACATTTATTATATATTGATGAAATAAATATGGCGAAACCTGAAACATTGCCTATTTTAAATGGAGTGCTTGATTATCGAAGAATGATCACAAATCCATTTACTGGTGAAGTTATTAAAGCAGATAGATATTTTGGTGTGGTTGCAGCTATCAATGAAGGATATGTTGGGACAGTGCCATTAAATGAGGCGCTTAAAAATCGTTTTGTCGTCATCGATGTACCTTATATTCAAGGTCAAGAATTAAATAATGTCTTACAAAGCCAATCAAGACTTACTGATAAAAAATTATTAAATACCTTTACGAAGCTTTCAGCAGATTTGCTTGCACTTGTACATAATGGGCAAGTATCTGAGGAAGCAGCTTCAATTCGTGCATTAATAGACACCTGTGATTTAGCAGGATTTTTACCACCACTTCGCGCCATTGAAAGAGGAATTGTTGATAAGTTAGAGGATGAAAGGGAAAAAGCGGCCATTCGCAATCTAGCAGAGACTTTATTCGAGTGAGGTTATTACATTGAGATTTATTAAGTTTAACGATCAACAAGTTGATTCCTTTTTATTTATGGAATTGTCTGACCTTGCAAAGGCACTTACGAAACTGAGTGATATTGAGGTTGACTATAGTGTGCAATCTTATATAGACCCCGTACAGCGCAAAATATATGTTAGCCATTTTTGGGATCATCGTGAAAAAAACGAAACCGTTCCTGCATTGAAAAGTGATATTTATCTAAGATGTATCGGTAATTTTTATCATACAAACTTTCAAGAAATTGGATTATTTATCGAAAAAACGAAGCTATTAAAGCTGAATGGCTTTGCGAAACAATTATGTATGTTATTAGAAGATTTACGCCTCGAGGAAATTTGTAAAAAAGAACGCCAAGGTACAAAACGAGCATTTGAGGTAAGAAGAAATTTATATCGAAAATATTTTCATAGTCAGCTAACCATTCATCAAGAGCGTAGTATATTGACAGATGCTCTCTTTAATACTCTTTATTTACGTTTAACAGCACAATCTCCATTAGAACAAATGCCAATATTATCAGATAGTGTGGATCGTGCTCTTCCATTTATTGAATCTAAAATCTTTCAAGTGTATGAAGTAAATACAACAAAAGCGGTCATTCAAATTGTCTTAGACATTATGGATGTTTTAGAAGAAATGCTTGAAAAAGATATGTTAAATACCTATTTCTATTTAGCGGATTTACCATATGGATCCTATGAAACAAATAGTCTTTTTGATGAGTTAAAACGAAAATCAAAATTGAAAAATAAAGACTCTTTGGAAGAAGCTAAAAAAGGTGATGAAGATGTACATGGAGATAAGTTACCAACATGGCATAGTGAAACAAGCAAACCTACGAAAAGCTTTTTGCAATTTGATTTAGAGCAAGGGACAAACACGACAATAAATGGGGATGGCATTGTCCGTGAAGGTGATGATGGTGATCAAGCACTTGCGATGGTACAAGGTACGTCAAAGAAAGCGAAAAAGAACGATTATTCAAAATTAGAAGCATTGGAAAATAAAAGTGAAGATCGTTCTATGGCAGGTGACCTTGTATATGGTAAAGAAAATAAATTTGCAGTTCCTGTATTTGTTGAAGCTAAACAACCTTTACCAAACGAACTAGAACAATACAAAAAAGATCGCAATGACATTCTCTTATTTCAGAATAAGCTAAAGCTTATGATTCAGAAAACATTGGAGCATAAAAGAACGCTACCTAGAACAGATCTTCATATCGGAAGGTTAAATAAAAAGCTTTTAAGACTTCTTACAGATGAAAATCCGAAGCTTTTTTATAAAAAACAAGAAAAATCGCAGCAAATAGATGCTGTTTTTACGCTCTTAGTTGATTGTTCGGCATCCATGTTTGATAAAATGGAACAAACGAAATTAGGAATCACACTTTTCCATGAAACGTTAAAATCAGTGAGAGTACCACATCAAATCGTTGGATTCTGGGAAGATACGAATGAGGCCTCAAAAACACGTCAACCAAATCATTTCCACACAGTAATAACATTTGAAGATTCGCTAAAGCAACAATCCGGTCCTGAGATCATGCAGCTTTCACCTGAAGAGGATAACCGTGATGGATATGCTATAAGACATATGACAAAGCAATTAACGATGAGAAATGAAAAACAAAAATTTCTTCTCGTTTTTTCAGATGGTGAACCTGCAGCGATGGGATATGAGAGAAATGGTATTATCGACACACATGAAGCAGTTTTAGAGGCGAGAAAACTGGGAATAGAAGTAATGAACGTTTTTTTATCACGAGGAGAAATTGACGAACCCACAAAGAAGACAATTCAGAATATATATGGAAAATATAGTATCTTTGTTGATAAAATAGAAGAGCTTCCAGAGCAACTATTCCCGTTATTGAAAAGATTACTTTTAAAGACCATTTAACGGTAGACCTCTAGCTCTTATTTAAGAAACTAGAGGTCTTTTATTAATGCTTGAACAATCCTTATTTAATTAAATTTACTTGATCTATTAGTTTTAAAAAAAAGTTGATAAAAATACTCTAAAAAAATAAAAATTAACCTTTTTAACCCAGAATTTGTTGTATGATAGTATCATGGAAAACAAGTTATCAGTAGGGGGTTTTAAACCTTTCGATCAATTACTGTCTGCTTTTTAACTATAAATAAAAAAATATGAAATTTTTTTGAAATTTTTCATTAACTTCGCTTGGAATGTTGAGATAGCAATGGTAAAATAGGGTTTGGAAGCGTTTCAATATCATACTACTATACTTGTATCACTAAATAATATTGTAGGATAATATTTAACTTTCCTACGTATCAGAAATTTTTTCTGATCATTTACGAATAGTTGGGGGTAATGTTAGATGTCAGAAGGTACACTGAAGAGAAAATTCCCTTGGGAAGACTTCCATGGTCCAAACCTCGGCTATGTCATGGAGCAATATGATCAATATAAAGTTGATCCAAACTCTATTGATATAGAATTAAAGGAAATCTTTGATAACTGGGGCTCTCCTTCTATACAGACTAATCAAATGACAATATCAGCTGATAACGAACATCTTAGTGCTGATAAAATGACCAAAATTGCAGAAGCAGTTAATCTAGTAACAAATATTCGCAGACATGGACACTTAAATGCAGCTATTTATCCGTTTGAGGATTGTAGTGAAAAAAATGAATTTCTTCTTTTAGAAGAATATGATTTGACAGAAGAGGATTTAAAGGATATACCTGCTCATCTATTATGTAAGGATGCTCCAGCACATGTAACAAATGGGCTAGAAGCGTATAAATACTTAAAAGAGGTATATAAAAGTTCAATTGCATTTGAATTCAGCCATGTACACAATTATGAAGAAAAAACTTGGCTAGTAAAGATGGTTGAATCCGGTAGTATTTTTAAGGATTTATCTAAGGAAAAACGTACTTCTATTTTAAAACGATTAACAGAGGTTGAAGGTTTTGAACAATACCTCCATCGCACTTTTGTTGGACAAAAGCGTTTTTCAATTGAAGGGTTGGACATGCTAGTACCAATTCTAGATGAATTGATTTCTAGTGCTGTACAAGTTGGTACAGATACAATAAATATTGGAATGGCCCATCGTGGTCGCTTAAATGTATTAGCACATGTACTTGGCAAGCCATATGAAATTATTTTTTCTGAATTTCAACATGCACCGAATAAAGAATTAGTACCTTCTGAGGGTTCAATAGGCATTAATTATGGTTGGAGCGGTGATGTTAAGTATCATTTAGGTGCTAATAAACAGATTAAAGATGAAAACACAGTTCGAGCGAAAGTAACATTAGCAAACAATCCAAGTCACTTAGAATTTATTGATCCAATTGTTGAAGGTTACACTCGTTCAGCTCAAGAGGATCGTTCCGAAAAGGGCTATCCTAAGCTAAATGTTAGTGATGCTATGGCCATCTTAATTCATGGGGATGCTGCATTCCCGGGTGAAGGAATCGTTGCTGAAACGCTTAACTTAAATAAGTTAACAGGTTACCAAACTGGTGGGACGATACATATCATTGCCAATAATATGATCGGATTTACAACAGAAAGCCGTGATTCTCGTTCAACAAAATATGCTAGTGATTTAGCAAAAGGTTATGAAATTCCAATTGTCCACGTAAATGCAGATGATCCAGAAGCATGTTTAGCTGCTGTATTGATCGCAATGGAATATAGAAATAAATTTAAAAGTGACTTCTTAATCGATTTAATCGGCTATAGAAGATTTGGACATAACGAAATGGATGAACCATCAATGACTCAGCCTAAGTTGTATGAAAAGGTTCGTAAACATCCAACAGTTCGTGAATTATATGGTAATAAATTAGAAAATGAAGGCGTTTTAAAGTCTGAAGATATTAAAAATATTATCGAGGAAGTTGAAACAACTCTTGAGAAGGCTTTTCAAAAAGTACCTGATAAAAATGTAGCACAGGCTCACGAAATAAAACTTCCTGAATTTGTGAATAGTGGTTTGCCGGATTTAAAAACTGCAGTAGATAAAGCTAATTTACTAAAATTAAATGAAGAGATTGTGAACTGGCCTGAAAACTTTAAAGTATTTCCTAAGCTGCAAAGAATTTTAGAGAAAAGAGCAAAAGAACTTTCTGAAAATGGAAAAGTAGATTGGTCTTTAGGAGAAGCGTTAGCCTTTGCGTCAATTTTAGAAGATGGTACTCCAATCCGTTTAACAGGACAGGACTCACAACGTGGTACATTTGCCCATCGACATATTGTTATTCACGACATTGAAAATGGAGAAACTTATTCACCGCTTCACCGTTTAACAGATGCAAAAGCATCATTTGCTGTTCACAATAGTCCATTATCTGAGGGTTCTGTACTGGGATTTGAATATGGATATAATGTGTTCGCACCAGAAACATTAGTTTTATGGGAAGCACAATTTGGTGATTTCGCAAATGCTGCCCAAGTATTTTTTGATCAGTTCATAGCAGCAGGTCGAGCGAAATGGGGTCAAAAGTCTGGTTTAGTCATGCTTTTACCTCATGGATTTGAAGGGCAAGGTCCTGAACATTCAAGTGCTCGTTTAGAGCGCTACTTACAATTGGCAGCAGAAGATAGCTGGACAGTTGCAAATTTAACAAGTGCAGCTCAATATTTCCATATTTTACGTCGTCAAGCAGATTTGTTGAAACGTGAGGAAGTTCGTCCATTAGTCATTATGACTCCAAAAAGCTTATTACGTAAACAACAATCAGTTTCTGATATAAATGAGTTAAGTGAAGGGGAGTTTAAGCCTGTAGTCGAACAACCAGGACTAGGACATACTCCAGAAAAAGTGAAAAGACTTGTATTATGTAGCGGAAAAGTTTCAATTGATCTAGCAGATAAGCTAAAAACTATTGAAGACAATACTGATTGGGTACACATCTTAAGAGTAGAAGAACTTTATCCATTCCCTAAAAAGATTATTTCATCGATTATTGAGAGCATGACATCTCTTGAAGAAATAATCTGGGTTCAAGAAGAACCACAAAATATGGGTGCTTGGTTGTTTATTGATCCTAGATTACGTGATATCGCACCTGAGGGAGTTCCAGTACGATATATTGGTAGAAGAAGAAGACAAAGTCCTGCTGAAGGAGATCCAAATATTCACAAAAAGGATCAAGAAAGAATTGTAACTGAAGCATTGACTCAAAAAGTATTAGACCAATCATTTGTAAATTCTAAATAAATAGGAATCACTTGCAAATTATCAGCTTTTCATTTTTATAGCAGCTTGGATGGATAGCTTAAAAGTGTTGCAAGTGCTCAAGGGGGAACCAACATGGCTGAGATTAAGGTACCAGAATTAGCAGAATCTATTACTGAAGGAACAATTGCACAATGGCTAAAGCAACCAGGTGATTCAGTTGAAAAAGGTGAATACCTTTTAGAGGTAGAAACTGATAAAGTTAATGTTGAATTAACAGCAGAATTTTCAGGTGTTTTAAAAGAGACACATAAAGAGTCCGGTGATACTGTACAGGTTGGAGAGACTATTGGTGTCATTGATGAAAAAGGACAAGCTTCAGCGTCAACACCAGAGCAAACAACAGCTGAAAAAGTAGAACCTAAAGCTGAAGAGCCAGTGAGAGGGCAAAATGATGGTGCAGAAGGAGATAATAAACAACGTACGATTGCTTCACCTGCTGCAAGAAAACTAGCACGTGAGCGTGGCATTGATTTACAACAGGTTCAAGTAACTGATCCACTAGGACGTGTTCGTAAACAAGATGTTGAAGCACATTCTGTTCAAGCTCCTGTGAAACAGGTTCAAGCAGAACAAGTAAAACCACCGGCAAAATCAACTGTGGCTGTACAGCAAGAGCAACCAGGTAAACCTATTGAACGTATCAAAATGTCAAGACGTAGACAGACGATAGCTAATCGTTTAGTAGAAGTCCAACAAACAGCTGCAATGCTGACAACGTTTAATGAAGTTGACATGACAAATGTAATGGAAGTTAGAAAACGTCGTAAAGACAAATTTTTCGAACAGCATGATGTCCGTTTAGGATTTATGTCTTTCTTTACAAAAGCAGTTGTGGCTGCATTAAAACAATACCCATTATTAAATGCTGAGATTCAAGGTAATGAGATTGTAATGAAAAAGTTTTATGATATCGGTATTGCTGTTTCAGCACCAGAAGGTTTAGTTGTACCAGTAGTCCGTGATGCTGATCGTTTAAATTTTGCTGGTATTGAAGGTGAGATATTAAACCTTGCTACAAAAGCTCGTGACAATAAATTAGGTCTGAGTGATTTACAAGGTGGAACATTTACCATTACAAATGGTGGGGTCTTTGGTTCATTATTATCAACACCAATTCTAAATGGACCACAGGTTGGTATTCTCGGTATGCATAAAATTCAGCTTAGACCAGTTGCGATTGACGCTGAAAAAATGGAAAATCGTCCGATGATGTATATTGCACTATCTTACGATCATCGTATTGTTGATGGTAAAGAAGCAGTAAGTTTCTTAGCTACTGTTAAAGCACTTCTTGAAGATCCAGAATCTTTATTATTAGAAGGATAACCAGGTTAAACAGAATGGTGAATTTCATCATTCTGTTTTTTTTGAAGTTTGATAGGAACGATTATTCATACCAACTAGATTAATGAATGTTTAACGTTTTAGTTGAAATTCATTTTTTTATTATGAAAACAAATAAATGTTTGGAGCAATTTTTTTAAAATTTGCATTTTAAATTATCGTAGTAAAATGTTAAAATGATAACTTATATGATGTTTGTATAGTGTTGGTTATTAATTCAAAGTCATTTCTAATCAAACTAGCTAACAAGAGAAAACGTAGAGGTGATTTTGTGGGTAACAATGTTGAACAATGGTCTTCGAAGCTTGCATTTATATTAGCTGCTGCAGGTTCAGCGATTGGATTGGGAGCAATTTGGAAGTTCCCATATGTGGCAGGTACTAGTGGAGGCGGAGTGTTTTTTCTAATATTTATTCTATTTACCTTATTGGTCGGCTTACCATTATTAATAGGTGAGTTTATTATTGGAAGAAGCACTCAAAAGGATGCGATACAGTCATATAAACAAATCGCACCAAATTCATCATGGCATTTCATTGGCCGACTCGGGATTGTAACATGCTTTATTTTATTATCCTTCTATAGTGTAGTTGGCGGTTGGATTTTAATTTATATTTTTAAAGGATTAACAGGTGGATTAAGCGGTCTTACAGAACAAGAGTATGGTGAATTATTTGGTCAAAGCATTACAAACCCAGGTTTAACAATCTTTGCTCAATTTGCATTTTTACTGATCACGGTATTTGTTGTTTCTAAAGGTGTTTCAAATGGGATTGAAAAAGCAAGCCGTTTTATGATGCCTGCACTATTTATCATCTTTTTTATATTAATTATTCGTTCCATCACATTAGATGGAGCAATGGAAGGAATTATGTTCTTCCTTAAACCGGATTTTACAAATGTTACATCTGAAACGATTTTATATGCAATGGGTCAATCATTTTTCGCATTAAGTGTTGGGGTATCAGTAATGGTTACTTATAGTTCATACTTATCAAAAAATGAAAATCTTCCACAATCTGCTATTTCGATTGTTATATTAAATCTATTGGTAGCATTTCTTGCTGGTTTAGCAATCTTTCCAGCTGTATTCTCATTTGGGTTGGAACCCGACGCTGGTCCAGTCTTATTATTTAATGTTTTACCGACTGTATTTAACCAAATGCCATTTGGTGTTTTCTTTTTAATTGCATTTTTACTCTTATTTTTATTTGCAACATTAACTTCAGCCTTTTCAATGCTTGAAATAATTGTTGCCCCTCTTGCAAAAGGTGTTGAATCAAAACGAAAAAGGTTTTCTTGGATACTTGGGATATGTATTTTCATTGTTGGAATTCCGTCCGCACTTTCATTCGGAGTCTTGAGTCATATTACACTTTTTGAAAAATCGATTTTTGATGCAGCAGACTTTTTAGTAAGTAATATATTAATGCCTCTTGGTGCATTGTTAATTGCAATATTTGTTCCTTTTAAACTTTCGAAGGAAACACTCTATCAAGAGCTTTTACAGGGATCATCACTGAGCAAGAAGCTATTTGTCCTGTGGTATATGCTATTAAAATTCGTTGCACCAATTGTCATTATTTTAGTATTTTTAGATGTTTTAGGTATCATTTAAATGTAAGGCGGATATTCATAATTATCCGCCTTTTTATCGTTTAGTAAATTATAAAATTCTGTACTTTGGATAAGCGCACGACATCCAGCTCCAGCGCCTAGCCCCTCTAGGGTCTAGAAAATTTAGAATTGAAGGCAAAGAACGCCTTCTATTCTAAATCTTCTTATTTGCCTGAGGCTGTTCAAGGCGCCCAGAGCTTTTGTTTTATGTTAAAACGGCTTCCACTTTAATTGTTGTGCTTCATGAAAACGTCTTTCTACTTCTCGCCAGTTTACAATATTCCACCAATTGTCTACATATTTTTTTCTTTCGTTCTTATATTGAAGGTAATAAGCATGCTCCCACACATCTAATACAAGTATTGGGACAACATCCCATTGGCTTAGATTTTGATGTTTTTCAGCTTGCAAAATTTCTAGCCGTCGTGAGCGTGGTGACCAAACTAAAATAGCCCAACCAACACCTTCAACATTGTTTGCAGCTTCAGTGAAATGAGCTTTAAATTTTTCGAAGCTTCCAAAGGATTGATTGATTTCTCTCATTAACATGCCCGAGGGTTTACCGCCTCCATTTGGACTCATGATCGTCCAGAAAATGGTATGAAGATAATGTCCCGCTCCGTGAAAAGCAGCTTCTCTCTCCCAATGTTTAATAAGATCGAAGTTATTAGATGTACGCGCTTTTTGCATCTCTTTTTCGGCTTTATTTAATCCATCAACATAGCTTTTATGGTGTTTATCATGATGTAATCTCATTATTTCTTGGTGAATGTAAGGCTCTAACGCATCATAATTATATGGTAACGGAGGAAGGGTATGCTCTCCAATTGGTACTGTACCCGAGTGAGTTTGAACCCGTGATTTTTCATCTAATTCTTTAGCATCCCTAACTTCAAAATAACCATCAAATTGTAAGTATAATTGATTTGCACGCTCATAAATTTCCATTTCTTCCATTGTGCTTTCTTCGGTAAGCTCATTTTGAAATTGTGTCAATTGCTGTTTCCAATCGTCCAATTTATTTGAAATATCTCGTTCTTGTAGCTTTTTAAATATTTCATGGTAGCTAGCTAAAATCTCATCACACCATTGTCTCATTGAAACAATGTATTCTTTTGACAATCGAATCCCTCCCCTTATTTAGTCGTAGTCAATATATGCATGAAGAGTAAAAGGTTGATTGTTTTTAGGGATTTTGTAAGTGCACCTTTAAATAGTGTGAAAGAGTTAACAAAGGGAAAATATAATTGTAGCTATGATAATTAATGTAAAATTGACCGGGTAAACCGACACCAGTAGGGTATGATGACGATTCTTTGCTATTGGTTTCATTTAATAAAAAGGCAACTCCTTTTTGTACTGATTCACTATTTATATCATTAGCTTGAATAAGGGTATCAAGTGCCCATGATGTTTGCGAAGGTGTACTAAAGTGAAGCGGAATAAATTGTTTTTTCTCACTGCTTGAACAGGATTCTCCCCAACCACCGTCACCAAGCTGGATAGATTCTAACCATTTTAGCGCTTTTTGTATGGCAGGGAATGTAGGTGAGACCCCAACAGCAACAAGACCTGTTACTGCAGCCCAAGTTCCATAAATATAACAAACACCCCAACGACCATACCACGAGCCATTAGATTCTTGATTGTTCAATAACCAGTTGACTCCTGCTTTTATGCTTGGATGGTTTAATGTTAATCCAGCATAATTACCTAAGAACTCTAATGATCGACCTGTTAAATCCGCAGTTGATGGATCAATTGCAGCATCTTTAGCATTTTCTAGCGGAAGATAGGTAAGTAATTCAAAATCAGTATTTTTTTCAAATGCTGCCCACCCGCCATTTGAATTTTGCATCGATAATAGGAATGTAACACCTTTATTCCATGCAAAATGAATTCTATTATTCGTTAGTGCACTTCTCGTTATGGCTCTTAAAGCTGCTGATGTGTCATCGTTATCAGGGTTTATCGTATTATTATGTGAAAAGCCCCATCCACCAGGTACAATATTTTGGTTGTGAATATTCCAATCTCCCTTTTTTGAATGTTGTTTAGAGAGGATATAAGTGGTAGAGTTTTTAATAGCCTTTGTATAAAGACTAACATTTGCTTCCTGTAAGGCATAGCTAATTAATGCTGTATCCCAAATAGTAGAGGTTGAGTTTTCTAAGTGTATGCCATTACATTTTGATGTGATAAGCTGTTTAAGAGCATCTACTGACCGCTTGATAATCGGTGCTTTTTTTTTATAGCCTAATGCAAGTAGGGCATAGATCATAAAGAATGTTGCACTAGCATAGCTAAATAGTGTCCCATCCCCTTCGATTCTTTGAAGCATATACCTTTCTGCGCGATCATAACCTAAACGATGGAGATAGATAGGTAGCTGTAATAGATTTTTCATTTCAGTTATGAATGGATTTTGTGTACGAGTATGATGTGATAAGTCCCATTGATCTAATTGATCAGTGAGGTTACGATCGAAAAGGTGATCAAGATTTGGTTTGAATTTTGATTGAATTGAATATTTTTTATTCGCAGCAATTAGCATAGGGACAAAGTGTATTCTTGCGTAAGTGCTAAATTGATAAAAATTTAATGGGTAGGAAGGAGGGATAAGTAGGAAGGTCATAGGGATATAAAATAACTTCGGCCAACGATATAAGCCATTTACTGCAAGTATCCATTTTGTCATAAAATGAGTATTTGATAAACCGCCGTTCTTTCGAATAAATCGTTCTGCTTCTTGTAGTATAGGGTGTTCTCGAGAATAAAGTCCAGAATAAAGCAGAGCAGTATAAGCTTGGACTGTTGTGGAAAGATTCCCATCCTTTTCATCAGGGTATGCTTTCCAAATGCCAATATTTGATTGTAAAGTAATAATTCGTTTTGTTAATTTTTCTATAAGAATCTCTTCATCCTCAATTTCTAATGAGCGTATTGTCATGATCATAAAGGCGTCGGTCATAAGACCACCTTCAAAACAAAATTTCCAAGAGCCATCTTCTTGTTGGAGCTTTATTATTTCATCAACTCTTCTTGAGATTTCATCACTTATTATCTCATTTGTTATCATAAGAAATTATTCACCTCAACATATGAGTATGCAAAAGGGTTTTTTGTTATGTTTATTTGGCAATTTCCTTTAATTCATATAAAATAAAAGAAAGAAGAAAGGATTGAATTGATATGATACATAAAACATGGCAAACATCAGCACCTATTAAAAAAGTAACCTGTATACATACAAACGCTGAAAAATATATGGTTAACCGCGCTTTAACCGCAGGCAAACAGTATGAAGTACAAAATGAAACAGAAGAATTTTATTTTGTCATTGATAATACTGGAAAAGTTGGCGGCTATTATAAAGATTATTTCGAAGTGCAATCATAATGTATTTAGAAAAAGGATGAACAGTATCATCCTTTTTTTAATACTCAAAAAAAGATTGACATTATTAAAAATAATATTATTATTAAAAACGATAATATAAATGAAAACTTTCCAATCGTAATTTGTTTTTTTTTACATCATTATTATCAAATATGAAAATAATATCAAAAACAATTTCAACTATTGAATAAAGGAGTAGTGTCATAATGGATTCAAAAGCAAAATTAATATTACACCCAGTAAGAATGAAAATTGTTCAAACATTAATAGGTGGAAGGGAATTAAATGTACAGGATATAGCTCAGAAATTAACAGATGTACCACAGGCTACACTTTATCGTCATTTAAACAAGCTATTAGAAGCTGAGGTTATTCGGGTCGTAAGAGAAAATCAAATTCGTGGTACGGTTGAAAAAATCTTTGCATTAAGTGAACACGAAATAGGAGGAAAAGAGGACCTGGAAAAATTAAGTCGTGATGAACATTTAAACTTGTTTCTAACATTTATGACTCATTTGCTAGGTAAGTATGAGAGCTATCTAAATCAGGAACAAATTAATTTATTTGCGGATGGAGTGAGTTTTCGTGAGGCAATTGTTTATTTATCTGATGAAGAATTTAAAGATTTTGCATTAGAGTTATCAAAACTAATGCAAAGAGTGATTGAAAATGAACCTTCGAGTGATAGACAGGCAAGGCATATTGCAAGTATTTTTATTCCTGAGCAAAAAAAATAAACATAATAAAGTGGGAGGAAATAACTAAAATGCAAGCAATTAAAAGGAAAGAACATAACATAATACATAATCTTGTTCATCATTTGTTTCATTTATTAATAGAATAGTATATTAATTTAACTTGTAATTAGGTCCTATTTTTAGTATAAACAATACATAGTGAAATAAAATTTATTATTGAAAAATAGAAATTTATAAATACGATTTAGAATTATTACAAAGGTTTAACAAGAAAGGAAAAACGTACATGGGTGAGAAAAAACTGCATATAAGAGATGCACAGCTTGAGGATCTTGCGAAAATTGTTGAAATATACAATTCGTCAATTCCTGGAAAACTAGCAACCGCTGATTTAGAAGAAATAACTGTAGAGAGCAGAGTAGCATGGTTTCATGATCACAACTCACAATATCGACCTTTATGGATGTTAGAGGAAGATGACGAAATTGTTGGTTGGTTAAGCTTTCAATCGTTTTATGGAAGACCAGCCTATCATGCAACTGCAGAAGTAAGTATATATTTAGACCCATCTGTTCATGGAAGAGGCTATGCTCGAGTCTTAATTGAAAAAGCTATTTCACAATGTCCTAAATTAGAAATAAAAACATTACTTGCATTTGTATTTGGGCATAATGATCCAAGTATTCGGTTATTTGAAAAGTACAATTTTGAAAAGTGGGCTCACTTACCTAAAATTGCTGATATGGCAGGTGTTGAAAGAGATTTGCTAATCCTTGGGAAACGAATTACTCAATAATAATTAGTTAGGATACAAATGAATCTTCTTTATGCGTTGTATCCTACCTGTGATAAGATAAACCAACGAATTTAAAACCTATTCAGCTCGCTCTTTGTAGAGGGGAGTCAAGGAATGCTCTATTTTCCTTCATTTATTGAGTACCGAGAATTCATCATATTCGTTTTGGATATGAATTGCTTGAATAGATTCGTTCACATAAAACAAATACTTATTAAGAATGAATATGTCTATTACATAAAAAAGTAAAACTAGAAGGTGAATCTATGCAAGATCAATTATGTACTCATAATGATTTAGATGGTGTAAGCTGTGGAATTCTTGCAAAGTATGCATTTAATGACAAGATTGATGTATATTATCATTCGGTAAACAGTCTTGATTATCATGTTGAAAGGTTTCTAAATGAAGCTAGCGAGAAGAAGACAAAACATAAACTTTACATAACAGATTTATCTGTAAACAAAGAAAATGAAATAAGATTAAATGAGTACGTTTCAAATGGAGGGGAAATTCAGTTAATTGATCACCATAAGACTGCCCTTCATTTTAATGAATATAATTGGGGACTAGTACAGGTTGAAGAATCGCATGGAAAGTTAGCTTCTGCCACTTCTTTATTTTATAAGTATTTAGTGGAGAAAAATATAATAAAGCCTACGATTGCTTTAGACGAATACGTTGAACTAGTTCGTCAGTATGATACATGGGAATGGGAGAAAAATGAAAATATAAGTGCAAAAAGATTAAATGATCTTTTATATATGCAATCAATTGAAGAATTTGAAGAGCAGATGCTTGATAGGCTTGAACAAAATGATCATTTCACATTTGATGAATTTGAAGAAAAAATATTAGATATTGAAGAGAAAAAAACAGAACGCTATATTCGACGGAAAAGAAAAGAGTTAGTTCAAACGTTTATCGGTGATCTTTGTGTTGGGATTGTACATGCGGAGTCCTATCATTCAGAACTTGGAAATGCACTCGGAAAAGATTATCCTCATCTAGACTGTATTTCAATATTGAATATGGGGAATAAAAAAATTAGTTTCCGTACCATTCACGACTGTGTGGATGTATCTGAGCTAGCCTCAAAATACGGTGGTGGAGGTCATGCGAAAGCAGCAGGCTGCCAGATAACAAAAGAAGCGTATAAAGAATTCGTTCAAAAACCGTTTTCTATCAAACCATTAAAAGAAGATGCACGACACAATCGATACAATAACAAGGATCGCTGTGCCCACTATGAAAACAAAGAGGATGAACAGTTTTTAATTTATAATGGAAAGAAAGAGCAGTTTGTTATCGAAAAAAATCATGTTTTACTTCCTGAAGCATACCCTTCCTTTGAATTAGCAGAGCGATTTTTAAAAAGATCCTATTCTGCTGGTCTTTCTAAGGATGAAAAGCTGATGAGTTATTTAATCAAATCTTATGAACAAAATAAATAATTGTTTAGACAGTAAAGAATAAAAAACATAAAGTCAAAGGGTCAGACCTTCCTTCTCGATATATAGTCAAAAAATGAGTTTGAACTATATAAATTTAGTCTGGATGGGTACGACCCTTTTAAGTTTATTGAAAAAGTATTATATGTAAAAATTGTATAAGGTAAAATGTGAATTTCTTAATTAAGCACTTGTTTCAACGGATGAAATTTCTGAACGGTGGACTAAAATTATATCATGAATCACTGATTCAACTTTTCTTAGTTCGCAGTAACCACTGGAGTATGTATAAAATACTTCATACAATTCCTCATTATAAATGACAACCTCCAAAATTAAACCACCTTTATATTTCATATTTGATATAATACATTACCCTTATTTTTAGTAGTTAAACTAGTTTTTTAAGAATTTTTAATATTTTTTAATTAATCTACAACGATATTGGCAATCATCGGAACACCATGACCTTCATGCGAATGTGTGTCACAAATTAATCGGTATGTGCCTTCTTCTTTAAAATGCAGAGGTACAAGGGTTTCTTCACCTTTTTTGACTGTTCCCTTTATATCAGTTCCTTCAATATAAAATGGATGTTCATCACCATTTACTCCAATTATACTTAATGTTACCTCTTCATTCTTTGGAATCACAATTGTCCCTGGATCCCAGCGATAAGCTTCAATTTTCTTTCCATCAGCTGTCGTTGAAGTAAATTCGCCTGTTACCATGTTTATGACAAGTTCATTGCTCTTTTCCTCACTGTTATTGAATGTAGGAATGGCATCATTCGTAAAATAATACAAGCCACCGACTACAATAGCTGCAACAACTAGCAACAACCACTTTCTTTTGATAATGATAAACTTCATAAATTCCCCTCCCTAATGCATGTCTATATTATCTATATGTAAATAGAAGGAGAACTTGTCTAAAAGATTCAGGGATATGATAATTTTTTTCTTTGAAAATAGTAAAATGGGTTTTTCGACAAACTTGCCTTTATTACTCTAGAATTTTATTTAATTAGTCATTATTTACTATATTTGGACAAATAGGTTTGAGGTAGATATGAAGTGGTATATGAACAACTGTACAACATCAAAACCTAAAGGAGGATTTCAAAATGAATAACGAAAACAACAAAATGAGTAGAGAAGAAGCCGGCCGTAAAGGTGGTAACAAAACAGCAAGAGAGCATGACAAGGAATTCTATCAAGAAATCGGCCAAAAAGGTGGAGAAAAAACGGCAGAGGAACATGATAAAGAATTTTACCAAGAGATTGGCCGAAAAGGTGGAGAAAAAACAGCTGAGGAACATGACAAAGAATTCTACCAAGAGATCGGTCGAAAAGGTGGAGAAAAAACAGCTGAGGAACATGATAAAGAATTTTACCAAGAGATTGGTAAAAAGGGTGGAGAAAAAACCTCAAAAGAGCATGGTAAAGAATTCTATCAAGAAATTGGAGAAAAAGGTGGAAATAGCTCTCGGTCGAATAGATAAGAGTGAGTTTTCTTTGACTAGAATAACATGATGTTTATCAATATCGTAAAATTGTAAAATAATATAATTTATTAATTAAAACCCAAGATGAATTCATATAATGAGGCCATCTTGGGTTTTATGCTATTGTAATATGGAGAAAACCATGTTATAGTAATAAAGCGATGAGCTGAATTGTGTAAGTCGATAGACATGCCAACTGGCTAAATGCACGATGTGGCGTGCAGTCTATCGCCTCAATACGCAAAAAAGACGTCTTTTAGACGTCTTTTTTTATTTTGCTGGAATGTTAATAGGGTAGACAATATTTTTCTTAGAAAAGAGGCTGTTATGAAAAATCCTTCTATATTATTTATTGGAGCAGGAAGAATGGCTGAAGCTATAATTGCAGGGTTACATAAAACGAGTCGCGATCAAATAGAAAAAGTATATGTATCAAATCGGTCGAATCCAAAAAGGTTACAAATCCTTGCTGCGAAATTTGGTGTTATCACAGTACAACACTGGAGTGAAGCAATCCAAGATGTAGATGTTATAGTACTCGCTATGCCACCTGAACAGCATGAAACCATTTTAGAACAGTTGAAAAATTATGTTGATAATCAATTTATCGTAACTATTGCTGCAGGAATTGGTCCGTCTTTTTTAGAAGCGAGACTGCCTTCTAATAGTGCAGTTGGGTGGATTATGCCGAATACAGCAGCTGAGGTAGGGCATTCGATTTCACTCTATACATATGGTAAGGCTGTTACAGAAAGACATAAAACACAAATGTCACTACTCGTAAATTCCGTTGGAAAAGCACAACTTTGTACAGAACAGGACATTCACAATTTAACAGCTGTTACAGGTAGTGCACCAGCATTTTTGTACCTCTTTGTTGAATCACTTATTGATATGACGGAAAAATTAGGAGTCACGAAAGAGACTTCACAGAAATTAGTTACTGAAATGGTAATTGGTTCTGCAGAAATGTTGAAAGCTGGAAAATCACCTGAGGACCTTAGGGAGCAAGTAACAACTCCAGGTGGTGCAACTGCAGAAGGCCTTAAGATACTTAGTAATGGTGGCTTTCAACACCTTATCCAAGAGGCAATTGTTGCTACTAACAAAAAAGCAAAGGGTAACAATTGAAGAACAAAAGCGCAAGCGCCTTGATCAGCCTCAGGCAAATAAGATGATTTAGAATAGAAGGCGTTCTTTGTCTTCAATTCTAAATTAGCTAGACCCTAGAGGGGCTAGGCGCTGGAGCTGGATGTCGTGAGCTTATCCACAGTTCAAGAATTATATAATTTCCAAAACGATCAAAAATGCTGACTCATTGTAATAATGAGTCAGCATTTTTTCTGGAATTTATCATTAATGACTAAAATCATTTTCATCAGCTGATTCTTGTTTTCTTCTAAATCCGCTTAAAAGTAAATAATACTGATAGGCTTTTCTTATTCTTTCTAATAACCAAAATGGTAGAGCGAAATGCATTTTTTTAAATAAAGGAATATAAAAAAGGAAGTACATTTTTTTGAAATGCTTCCATTTCGGGCAGGTGTATGATTTTAGGAAATCTGACACATCAACGATATACCCTTTCCCATCATTCATAATAATATTTTTCCCGTGTATATCGGTAGGGTTTAACCCTCTTTGTTTAGCGTGCTCTATAGCATTGTCAATATCCTCAATTACAGTCTTAGGTACATAAACACCATCCCTAAATGCCTGAAACAATGTTATACCGTCTAACTTTTTAAGCACGAGATAACGTTCACCATATTCATCAAGCTTTGAATATGAATGATGATCACCTAGTTTTTTGTAAACTTGTATTTCTTCTTTTATTCCGTCACGATTTTCCGCATAGACCTTAACAACTTTTCCATCAAGTGATGCATGAGTAAAAACGGCAGCAAAATTTCCTTTTCCAAGCAGATTCCATCCTTTAGGGATGTTCGTTACGATTACAGGATCGTACGGATCTATGCTAATAATTTGAATGTTATTTACCAATTCAAATTTTATCCAAGACATTTTACACCTCGAGTTACATAACTTATGTGAAATGTCTCTCACTAGTTATTGAAGTTTGTATATAATCATAATAAGATTAAGAATAATTCATTCAGAAATTATACCAATAAATTGTCATAAAACAAATTGGTTCCAAAGAAGAAAGCAAAATAAAATCCCATGTTTAAACATGGGATTTTATTTTTGTTTAGGAAATAATAAAATTCTTGAACTTTGGATAAGCGCTTCGACATCCAGCGCCTAGCCAATTTAGAATGAAGGCAAAGAGCACCTTCTATTCTATATCGTTTTATTTGCTCTAGGCTGAACGAGGAGCTTACGCTTTTGTTCTTTGATGTTTATCTGATTATTCTTTTTTTAAGCTAACTGCAGAAAAATTTTCTAAAACAGGTAATGTACGTTCATCTTCAACCATAGTGTGTCCACAAAGTGGACAATTTGGCTTTTCGTCAGATTTAAAATTGTCTCTCATCCAACCATTACAGTCTTCTGAGGCACAAGTCCATATCTTTAATGTTACCTCTGGTGGTTTTTCAACTTGCTGTTGAAATCTCATTTAAACACATCCTTTAGTAAGGAGATTTAGTACTACATACATTATACACATTTTTCTTAACAATATGTATTATACGTAACAAATTCTTTCCAATTTTCCATTATTCAATATACAATATCTCTATTCATTTAAAAAAGGAGTTTTGAATATGAATTTCATGAATATTGTTGGAATAAGTGAAAAGTACTGTTTAATGAAAAAAACAAAAGAGTCAAACCCTTTTGTTTAAGCTATATATTCCGTATTACTCCTCAATCAACTCTGATACTGCTACTTGTGTTCTTTCCTCAAGTGGTCCTCTTAAATGGCATGTAACCATTTCTTGATCTTCGTGCAATTCATCAATCCATATCGAACTACCATTGTACATTACTTTAATATCAGCTGAAGAAGAGAGAATTTGTCTAACCCGATTCATATCCATTAAAAAACCTCCTAATTAAATTATCATTTTATTTTTTACATAAAATAGGTTTTTTATCCTACAAACAGGCATTCAATTAACTACATTTTGTTAATTAAGTGGATATTACTATAATTATGATCTTTGTTTAGCCTTTTTAAAAGGGACGAATTTTCCATAAGTAAATGAACGCCAAAGCCACTCAACGGGTCCAATTTGAAAATATGTAAGCCAGAAGTAGCTAAACAGTACTTGAGAAGAAAATAACAAAAAACTGAAAAATGTTCCCTCAACTAAGTTGATTTTTTCATATAGATGAAAAACGCGGAAAAAACAAAGCGAAACAATTGTTTGAAGTAAATAATTTGTTAAAGCCATACGTCCTACATAGCTAAAGGGTATAAAACGTTTCTTGAAAGTTGTATGTTCTATAAGCAAATAGAGCGAACTCATATAAAAAATGCAAAGTGTTATCCCGCTGAGACTTGTAAGGAAATGGGTAAGTGCTTCCCAAACAGGACTTATATTTAAATCCGACAAAATCAATCCATTAGCAAAAATAATCGGTAAACTCATAAGAAAACTCCATTTACACAATGTCTTAATTTGCAATCGATTTGAATCATTATAAACAAATAACTTCTGCTTTCCCGCATACAACCCTAATAAAAACATACCTAAAATTGGGACCATTGCTATTGGTAGCTGTGTGAGAATTGGTAATACCTCTATCTTAATTCTATAAAAAAGCCATTCTTTATAAGTAGCGTCCTCATAAATTATTGAGTATGTATCTATCTTTTTTATAATAAGATGTTGATCGAAACCAGAATCAGTAGGTAAGAATACACTTGCACCAAGTAATACATGATAAAAAGTTAGGAAAGCAAAGGCCCAGTAAAGGATTTTTTTGCTTGAAAGCTTATGAAAAAATAAAAGTAAAAGGCCCGTTACCGCATAAAGGTGCAAAATATCTCCGTACCAAAGAAAAATAAGATGAATAAGACCTATCATAAGTAAAAAGATCATTCTTTTAATGAATAGGGATAGACCATTTGTTTTCATGATGAATAAATAGAAGCCTAATCCAAAAAGAAAAGCGAATATTGGATAAAATTTCATTTGAATAAACAACTGGTAAAATAGTGATAGAAAATGGTCAGCACCATGATAGGTGGTAGTGATTCCATAATAAGTCTTCAAAAAATCTGGTGAATGAAAGGTTCGCATATTGACAAGTAATATACCTAGAAGGGCAACACCTCGTATAATATCCAATAACAAAATCCTACTACTTTTATCAGTCATATAGATAAACCACCTTCCTCAAACTTTAAATTGCTCATTTCTCACTAAGTCTATTAGTCTTTCAACTAGGTCACACATTTTACTTAAGTTTATAATAAAAGGGTTAATAGACTACACAAAGTCATTTAGACAATGACTATCAATATTTTGAAAGCGCTTCCTAATTGGATTCTATCATCAAAATTATACTTTTCCATTATAGTCTATCACCATACCATTCCTACAACATAAAGTGTAAATGTATTTAAAAACTACAAAGTGTAAAAAAAACTTGTAGTGCACGACTTTTAATTGTGAAATTAACAAAGGAGGTGCAAGAATTTGGCAAATGGAAATAATGACTGGAAGAAAGATTTTGAAAAAGCCATTACTCTTCACAAAAAAGGTATTAATGGTGATAAGCAAGCAGCACAAAAGGCATATGAAAGCTTGAAAAACATTAAGCTCCAGGTAAATAATCATCCATTAGTAGAAGCTTACTTCGGAAGCTCATCAGCTTTAATCGCAAGGGACCATTCCGATATAAATGAAAAATCAAACTATGGTAAAAGAGGAATAAAAGCTCTTGATCAAGCAATTAAATTAGATGAAGATAATGTAGAAATTCGTCTATTACGAGGAAACGTAGCATTACGATTACCTGAAGTCTACTTTAAACGTACAAAAACTGCCATAGAAGATTTTAATTATTTAATCAAAGCTTTTGAAAATAATAATCGAGATATCACGAAAGATCAATATCATGAAATTTTACTAAAACTAGGTAAGGCTTATCAGACAGTAGGCGACTCCATACGTGCTGAAGAAACTTGGAATAAACTATTAAGTTTAAATAATAGCAAATATAAAAAGCTTGTTGCAGAAGCAAAGAAAACAGGGGGTGAATAAATGTGGGAAAAAAGGTTAGAACACAGTACCGACAAAATTTAATTTCAACTTTAATAAAATCAAACCCGTATATTAGACCAGAAAATGTTTTAAGAGAAATAGAACCAAAACAAGAAGTAGCAGCAGTACTAGAGCCTGTAAAAGAACTAGTACATGAACGGGTACAACAACTAGTAGATGAAGTAGTGGATGAACCTGTTCAAATTCCTAGCCCAGAGTCAATACCAGCACAAATTCAGTTATCATTAGAAGCATTAGTAGATGAACTTGTAGATATATTAGTTCAAGATCAAGAGCAATCTTTCAGTAATCAAAACAATTCCATCAAAACAGAGAACTCAAATAAAAGCAACAAATCTAAGGTCAATGGGTCTTATTCTAATCAAACAAGAGAAAAGAACGTAAACAATCAGCAATCACAAGTGTCAAGTAAAGTTTCAATTTCACAAAATGAGCCATTAAATGCAGCTATTGAATTACACAATGAGGGGATAATGGGAAACAAGCAAGCAGTTAATAGTGCATATAACTCATTAAAAGATTTAGCAAAGCAAGATAAAAATAATTTAGAAATCCAAGCTTATTTAGGCAGTGCTACTACTTTACTTGGAAGAGATGCAAATAGTGTAACAGATAAAATGAAGTATGCATTAGAAGGCTTGAAGCTGTTAGATGCAGTAGTTGAATCAGCTCCAAATCTAGTAATTGCTAGACTGTTAAGAGGAAATGTTTCTTTTCGATTACCTGAAATGTATTTTCAACGAACTAGTACTGCAATTGAAGATTTTTCATTTTTAGTCCAGGCTTATGAAAAAGACTCTTCCATTCTTACTGAAAGTGAATATAACGAAGTATTAAAAAATGTAATTGAGGCATGCAAACGATCGAATCAACTTGAAAAAGCAAGCATGTTTCAAAATAAATTGAAAACTGTAAATGGTGAAGGTAAGGTAAAAGGAAACTCAACATCTAGTAAACAATCTTCATCTAAATCTTCAACAAAGGCAAAAAAAAACAGCAAGGGTAAAGGACTAACTGATGAAGCCATTAATATCTATGAAAGAGCATTAAATGGTAGTTCACTTGAAGTGCAAGAGGCAATCGAATTCTTTGAAAACTTTGTATTAACGAATTCTGCACCTGAGGTTGAAATGGCTTACTTAGATGTGCAGTCAATGCTAGGAAGAGATTCGATAAACACGTATGATATGTTTGGCAGTGCGATAAAATCATTGAAAGCTATGGATAGTCTTGTAAATGAATACCCTTCTAATCGTGATCTCCGACTTGTCCGTGCAAATCACAGTTTACGTTTACCAGAAAACTTTTTTAGACGTGCAGCTACAGCTGTAAGTGATATTGAGTACCTCTTAAAAGAATATGAGAATGATCCTACCTATTTAACAGAGGAAACCTATCACCAGCTTTTATTTGACCTAGGTTGTGCCTATGAAAGGCTTGAGATGATAGCGGAAGCAAATGAAACATGGAACAGGTTATTAAAAACTAAAACTAGTTTAAGTGAGGTAATGCAGCAAAAAGTGTATGACAAGAGAGAAGTGTATGCTTTTCAAGAGATAAATCTTTCTAAATATTCAACATCAAATAAAGATCAATTTTATAACATGGCGAAAGAACTTCATTATCTAGGTGCAAAAGGGAGCAAAAAAGCTGCAAAGCAAAGCTTAGAAGCTTGGGAAAATGCGCTGAAAGCATATCCAAATTGTGAAGTTGCGAACACGTATTACGCGGCATCAGCTGCTTTAATGGGCAAGCATGCAAGTGACCCCCAAGAAATGTTCGGAGAAACGATTAAAGCATTAAAGATCTTAAAAACATCAATTAAGACAGATAATCCTGAATTATTATATTTAAGAGGTTCAATCTATCATGCCTTACCAGAGGGCTTCTTCCATTCAAGTGATAAAGCAATAAAAGACCTTAACGCTGTAAAATCTGCATATGAAAGTAATCGTGAAAAACCTCCAATTTCACATGAACAATATGTAAAGCTTTTATTTGATTTAGGACAATTATATAAAAAAACGAGTTTCCTAGATAAAGCTGAAAAAACATTTATAACACTCTTAAAAGTGGCTCCTGAATCTAAATATGCGCAACGACTAGTAAGTCAGGGGGTTAATAAAGAATGAGTTCGTTGTTTGAAAAAAAACTAAAAAAAGTGAGTATGCCTTTAACCATTACCAAATTCTTTGATGGGACCCTCCATCCAGATAAAATGTCAGCAGAACAGATAGAACAATATCATCTTGAATCACTTAAACAAATTGTTCTAAAGGCATATGAAAAAAATGGTTTTTATCGGGAAAAGCTTGATGAGGTTAATGTGAAACCGACTGATATTCAACAAATAAGTGACTTAAGTAAATTACCTTTCTTAACTAAAGATGAGCTTCGAGGCAAACCATATATTCTTTTAACATGTGACAAACAGGAAATTGCACTTGTTCAAGTATCAACTGGCACCACAGGTGGAGAAGAAATTTATATGATGTATACGTGGAATGACTACTACTTGCATGATCTAGCCCCGAGATATCCTGAATTATTTCCAGTAGATCCTGGCGATGTTTGTTTAAATGCACTTCCATATGAAATGAGTGCAGCGGGTTTAGCATTTCATAAAACATTTATGGAAGGCTGTGAAGCAACTGTCATCCCAGCAGGGAAGGGTGGAGCGTATTCAACCCCTAAGAAAACATTAAAAATGATTCGCGATTTAACACCAAACATTGTGATTACCACTCCATCATGGGCAATGCTTTTGGCAGAGGAAGCGAGTGAACAAAACTTCGATTTAAAAACGCTACAGTTAAAGAAATTATGGATTACTGGTGAAGGCTGTTCTCCTTCTTTTCGTCAACGCCTTGAAGAATTATGGGGGGTGACCGCTAACTTCTTTTATGGAAGTCTTGAATCTGGTGTATTAGGTATTGAATGTGATGCACATGATGGATACCATTTAGCACAAGCACATGCAATTGTTGAAATTGTTGATCCCAAAACTGGAGAATCACTAGATGAGGGTGAAATTGGAGAAATTGTTGTAACAAGTGCGCTTCGCTACGATACACCGATTTTACGTTTCCGTACTGGTGATCTAGGATATATTGAATCGGAATCTTGTTCATGTGGAGTAACTATGCCGAAGTTTTATTTGCGAGGAAGAGTTGTTGACCAAATTAGCTACAATGGCACATCTTTATCACCTTTTTACCTTGAAGAATTTTTAATGCGTGAGCCTGAAATCGGAAACTGGTTTGAATTTGTTTTGAAAAAAGAAGGAGACAATGACGTTATTAACGTACGTTGTGAGCTTGCAGAAACTGTTGAGCCCTCAGAGCATTTAGCAGATTCCTTAGCTAGTAGAATGGAATTCGCATCAGGCATTCCATTTGCTTTTGAATTTGTTGAAAAGCTACCACGTCCACAAGGAAAGACAGTCAGAGTTGTTTATGAATAGAGGTGAAGATATTGATTATTGATGCACATACGCATTTATCAGACACAGAGTATGGAAACACAGAAACGTATATAAAGCTAATAAAAGAAGCAGGGATTGATCAAGGTGTAGCGGTTCCAGGAGCTATGCTAGATGTTCGAAAAATGACGGATTATATTACAGGTAAATCCAAACCAGATAATCCAGTCCCTGATAATCATTACGTTGAAAATGCAATTAAAACGAATAAAAACATCCAAGGGTTTATTTGTATTAACCCACATGATAAAGATGTGAGTGAACAATTAGAAAATGGTCTCAAGCTTGGATTTAAAGGACTTAAGCTCTCTCCTTTATCTCATCAATTTTCATTTGCATCAAAAGGTGTTACTTCCTTAGCCTCCCTTTGTGGTGAGTACGGTTTCCCTGTTTATTCTCATGTCGTATACAGCCCTGGTGCGTCAACAGCTAAATTTGTTCAGCTAGCAAAGCAATTTCCAAAAACCAATTTTATCATAGGTCATATGGGTTTTGGTCCAGCTGATCAAGAAGCTGTTGAGGCTGCAAGAACACTTCCTAACTTCTATTTGGAAACATCCACAGGTAACTATCTTCATATTCAGGAAACTGTAAAGAAGCTTGGCGCTTCAAAGGTGATTTTCGGCTCAGAATACCCTCTTTCACACCCTGCAATTGAGTTAGAAAAAATTTTAAGATTGCAAATAACCGACAATGAACGTGAACAAGTTTTAAGTAAAAATATTAAACATCTTCTACAGATGTAATAAAGGGTGTGTTTACATGGACACACATAAGAAGATGGCAGCATTAAACGAAGTGCTTGCATACGCCAAAACGTCCAATTATTATTCAAATCGTATTCCACAGCTACCAATAAAGTCACTTGCTGATTTAGCCCACATTCCTTTTACAACCAAAAATGATTTGCGCTCACAATCACCTTATGGACTTTTGCCAAGTCAGGCAGAATCTTTATCTCAGTATCATGAATCATCTGGAACAACTGGCCAACCCGTTTCTGTATGGTATAGCGATAAAGATTTAGATGAAATTACGAGCCGGATCGCGACATGTGGTGTTAATTTTAACCAGGAAGACATTGTCCTCATCCGTTTTCCATATGCTCTCTCAACGATCTCACACTTTATGCATCGAACTGTGCAAAAACAAAGAGGATGTGTCATACCTGCAGATAGTCGCACAACGGTAACACCTATGCCAAAAGTGATCAATTTATTAAGGAATTTAAATGTAACCGTGCTTGCGTGTATTTCCTTACAAGCAATTATGCTAGCAGAAGTAGCGGAAATGCAGGGGTTAAACCCAAAAACGGACTTTCCATTCCTAAGGGCCATTTGTACAGCTGGTGAACCATTAACACCGTACAGAAGATCTTTAATAGAAGGCATTTGGGGTGTCCCAGTATTTGATAATTATGGAATGACAGAGATTGGAACAGCAATGATTGATTGTCCTTCCCAACAGATGCATTTGTTCGATGATTGCTTTCACATTGAGGTTTTACAAGATGACTTTCAAACAGAAGTAAACGATGGTGAATGTGGTAACTTAGTTGTTACTACATTACGAAAACGAGCCACCCCGATGATACGCTATGCTACAGGAGATATTGCTCAGGTTAAACATAGCAAATGTTTATGTGGAGCTAGCTGTTCATTTGTTATTCGAGGAAGAAAAGATGACATGATCACAATAAATTCCGTCCAATTTGATTTGTATGAAGTCGAAAAAATCATATCCAAATTACCTGCAAGACGATTTTGGTCGGTTGGTAATTGGAAAAATCACCTCTATCTATTTGTCGAACAAGAATCTGAGCATAATATGGTGCCAAAGGAATATATTGACTCACTTAAAACTGCCTACGGTATAGACCTCTCAATCTTCCTTTTAGAAAAAGGAACCCTTTATGATCGGAAGGATCCTTTATCCTTTGGTATGAAGGCGAAGCCTCGCTATTATTTAACTCAAAAAGAAACACAAAGCCTATTAACACAAATAAAAATTTTTTAAATTGGAAGGAGCAATTATTGTATGCAACAAAAAGCAAGACAAGTTTGGTATGACGGTAGAGGAGTTTCAGTTGAAAATATGGATGTATGGGAGTTAATTAATCATTCTCCTATTGATAAAGTATTGGTTTCATTAAAACAGCGTCAGGATGGATACTTTCCTCAAAAAATATCCTTTATTACAGAAGTAACAGAGAACGAAGAGCTTGAACAGGTGCCAACAGGTGATGTTGTGTTTTCTGATGATCAAGAAATTTTAACAAATGCTAAAAAATCAGGCTATAAAACATGTATTTTTTATTCAGTAGATAATCGAGAAATGCTAGAACGATGTTCAAGAGAAGCAAGTAATTATGACTTTGCTGCAGTAGATTTTGACCTACCGACAAACATTCCACTTGAATTAATTATTGCTAGATTAGAAGAAAGCAACACAATTTTATTACGTGCTGTAAACACGGCGATTGATACCGAGATTGCTTATGGAACGCTAGAAAAGGGTAGTGATGGTGTTCTGTTTACTACATCTGATATTGATGAGGTTAAACGACTAACTACATTTATGTCGAAGCAATCTTTGCCTAATTTAGAATTGCATCCAATGGTCGTCACTGAAGTAATGCATGCAGGTATGGGAGTTCGAGCATGTATTGATACAACAGGAATCATGACTCAAGATGAAGGGATGATCATTGGTTCTACATCTGGTGGAGGAGTATTTGTTTGCTCTGAGACACATTATCTCCCTTATATGAACTTAAGACCTTTCCGTGTAAATGCTGGTGCTGTTCACTCATACGTTTGGCAGCCAGAAGACGCTGCTGAGTATTTAAGTGATTTGAAAGCTGGAGATAAAGTTCTTTGTGTTAATACAAAGGGGGAAACTCGAGTTTTAACAGTTGGTCGGATTAAAACAGAGGTACGCCCAATGTTATTGATAAAAGGAAATGTTGGAGATCGCGAATTAAATGTCATTGTTCAAGATGACTGGCACATCCGGATTATGAGTGCTGATGGAAAACCTCGAAATGCGTCAACGATTCAACCTGGTGATGAGTTACTTGCCTATGTATGTGAACCAGGAAGGCATGTAGGGGTTAAAGTAAGTGAAACAATTATTGAAAAATAGAGGGAGGGTGAAATCTTAATGTCAGGAAAAGAAATACGTCTAAAGAAACTATACCACCATTCTGAGAAGTTATTAATTGTCCCATTGGATCATGGTATTACAATTGGTCCTGTTACAGGATTAGCTGAGATAAATGAAACCGTTAAAGCCGTATTTGCAGGTGGTGCAGATGCAGTAGTCGTTCATAAAGGTCTTGTTCGTTATTTAAAGGATACACTTGGTTCAAATAAAGGTGAATTAATTATTCATTTATCTGCGTCTACTTCACTAGCACCTGAAGCACAGGCAAATCGTAAGGAAGTCGTTTCTTCTGTTGAGCATTCGATTCGTTTAGGGGCAACAGCTATTTCGACTCATGTTAATTTAGGTTCACCGTTTGAAGCAGAACAGTTAAGGGATGTTGGTTTAATTGCTGAAGAATGTGACAAATGGGGTTTACCATTACTTGCGATGATGTATGTGCGTGATGGTTCGAAGGAACATGAGTTTGATCCAAATCGTATTCGGCATGCAGCCCGTGTCGCAGAAGAGCTAGGTGCAGATATTGTAAAAGTAAATTATAGTGGATCAGCTGAGTCATTTAAAGATGTGGTTACTGGAGTGAAAATTCCAGTATTAATTGCTGGTGGTGAACGACTAAATTCAAATGCTGATTTGTTAACAATGATTGACGATGCCGTATCTGCTGGTGCTAACGGGATCTCAATAGGCCGTAATATTTTTCAAGCTGAAAACCCGACAAAACTTTGTGAAAGCATTCGTTCAATTTTAGACCAATAAACACGAGGTGGAATATGGATAATAAAATGAATCAAGGAATTGGAAATTTAGCTAAAAAAATAAAGAAATTAAAACAACAAGGAGCAAATGGTGAAGAGATTCAAGTTGCTGTTTTTGACATGTTTAAAGATCTAGGTTTAAACATTCCAATCGATAAAAAAATCAGAGCAACTGAAAGGGATGAATAAAAACGATGGCAAATAAAGAAAATAAACAAATTGTTAAGAAAGCTGTCAAAACGTTTAAGGATCAAATAAATACTGCGTTAGACGGCAATAATCAGTCTAAAGACATTCAAGCAGCTGTTAATGAAATGTTAAATACGTTAAATATTCAAAGACCATAAGGTATGGAGGTTGAACATTTATTTGTTCAGCCTCTTTTTATTTAATTTATTTTAGAAAGTATGCATTCAAATTGTAAAATAAGCCAAAATAGGATGGTGGTAAAAAATACAATTAATAGTGGAGGAAATACAATGCTAAAAAAACTAATCTTGGCTACAACCATTTTGATGACAGCACTACCTACTGTTTCTCATGGTCAAATCAAGACCTTTAAAGAACCACCATTTGAATTTTATAAAGTGTCACCAGGAGATACTTTTTGGTACATAGCACAGCGTTACGGACTAGATTATAGAAAACTTATGGAATTAAATCCAACAGTTGAACCAAGAAATATGCACGTAGGAGAAGTTATTCGCTTAAAAGCAACTGCATCAAGTCCAAGTGGATTTGAAGAACAGGTTGTACAATTAGTTAATCAACAAAGAGCAAAAGCTGGATTAAGACCTCTTACACATCGCGCTGATGTGAAAAATGTTGCCCAGAAAAAAGCTGAAGATATGATTAATTCAAATTATTTTTCTCATACAAGTCCAAACTATGGTTCACCATTTGATATGTTAAAAACATTTGGAATAAGCTATTCCTATGCTGGAGAAAACATTGCAAAAGGCCAAAAAACTCCACAAGAAGTGATGAATGCATGGATGAACTCATCAGGTCATAGAGCAAACATATTAAAGCCAGAATTTGATACAATTGGTGTTGGGTTTTATCATGGTGCATGGGTTCAGATGTTTATTAAGGCGAGATAATCATAAAAACAGTAGTAGTGTTGGCTTGTTGTACTGAATGCTAGAGCATTAATCTAAATTAGAAAAACAAGGGGTGGTGTTATTCACCCCTATGTTTCTGATTATTAAAACTAGATTTAATCGTTTCTTTTAAAAACATCCCTACCAACTGCTCCGACAGACACATTTGTTTCTGACCTTGTATTAATATCATCTTCACGTCTAGCTTTATCATGTGAATGTTGTTGGTCAGAACCAAGATAAGCTGATTTATGTTTTGCTTCAGTCTTGATAAATTGATCAAAATTTTGGTTTACCATATCATCTTTCATCTCCGATAACTTTTATGTTTATGTTTCTTCCCTATCATAACCTTTTTCCTATTTTTCATGACCTTAATTTAAATGAAAAAGGTACCAGTTAAGGTACCTTTTTGCCAATTATATGAAATTGAAGTTGTTATCTTGCTCCGCCACTCATTTGTGATTGAGCAAAAGAAACTAAACGTTTTGTGATTTCTCCACCAACTGATCCATTTGCACGAGATGTTGTTTCTCCACCAAGGTTTACACCAAATTCTGAAGCGATTTCATATTTCATTTGGTCGATCGCCTGAGCAGCACCAGGTACCACTAGTTGATTTGAGTTATTACCATTGCTTGCCATGTTGAATCCATCTCCTTTATGAATAATTGTTTGGTGGGTTAAGTTGGATTTGCACCAAGCTTTTAACCTTCTAGGCTAACCCGTGATTAGTTAGGACTATTATGATTCAATGATTAATTTTTATACTATTTTCTTTTTCTAAGGTTCTGAAGTTCACTGATGATTTTGGCACTTTGTTTGGACATCTGCAGCGGAAGTCAATAACCAAGTTTAAACAAGTGCCTTTTCATAAGCTAATAATCTTTGTGATGTTGTTGATAATAATATCTCACGTTTAAATTGAATTATTCTTCCGCTAACCTGGTAAATATAGTCAATTTTAAGATAGACGAAAGAACGACATTTTCTTGGATCTATTGGCTAACCTGAAAAATGTTGTGGAATAATAGCATCAATATTATGATTTATTAGGAGTTGACATCGTGGCAAGCGTTACTATCGAGAAAAGCAAGCATATAACATACGATGATATTGGTGAAGGAATACCTGTTATCTTTATTCATCCACCTGGTATGGGAAGACATGTTTTCTATTATCAACGAAATCTTAGCAGGGACATGAGAGTAATATTCCCAGATTTGTCCGGTCATGGAGATAGCTCGAAGATAACTAGTGAAGAAGTAACAATAGAATATTATAGCAAAGAAATAATTGCTCTTATTAATGAGTTGAAATTAAAGAAAGTAGTTTTATGTGGATATTCTGCAGGTGGTGCAATTGCACAATATATTAGCTCTCATTTTCAAGACCGTGTGGGTGGCTTAATATTATTTGGAGGATATCCAGCTGTATTAAATTCTTCTCTTAGATTGGAGCATAAGCTTGGTATGTATATGGTTAATCACCATAAAAACCTTTTAACACATATTTTAGCAATGAGTCATACTAAAAATGATAAATTAAAAAAATTACTTATTACTCATATGAATAAATCACAGCAAGGTGTTTGGTATAGATATTATGAAGAGGTCCTTCATATGAATATCATTGAAGATATTTGTAAAATTAACGTACCATTGTTATGGATGGATGGAACGAGGTCAGATGCAATAAATCGATACAATACTTACTTTAAAAAAAGAACATCTGATTATCGCATTGTCCTATTTAAACATGTCAATCACCAAGTACCAACAAAGAAATGGAAACAAGTAAATGAAGAAATTGTCCAATATATTCTTAACTTAGACACAATGAAAGAAAATCTTTGAATTTTAGCAGGAAATAAAAGAAAAATGAATAATATTATATAGATTGCAGTTTTTTATTTGCTCCTAGTCCGAGGAATAAAAAAATATAGACATTCTAATCGTTATAGCTGGAGGAGAGAAGCATGGAAATTTTAAGGAAACAATTTGGAGAATATAAGGGAGAACCAGTATATTCATTTACGTTTCAAAATAATCAAGGTATGAAAGTAACTTGTATTTCCCTTGGTTGTATTATTACAGAGGTGCTAACACCTAATAAAGCAGGAGAATTTGAAAATGTCGTTCTTGGCTTTGATGATGTAAATAATTATATAGAAAATTCTCCATATTTTGGCGCAGTCGTTGGGCGTGTTGCAGGAAGAATTAGTAGTGGAAGTTTTGATTTAGATGGAAAAACCTATACCTTGCCCAAAAATGAAAGCGACAATCATTTACACGGTGGACCAGAAGGCTTCGATCGAAAGCTTTGGAAAGCCGAAATTGTGGAACATGAAAATGAGGTAGGTGTGGAATTTTCATATTTAAGCAAGGATGGGGAAGCTGGTTATCCAGGTAATTTATCTGTTAAGGTAACGTATCTATTAAATAATCAAAATGAATTGTTAATTTCATACGCTGCTACAACTGATAAGAAAACATTGGTTAATTTGACTAATCATACATATTTTAATTTAAGTGGTGATGTAAAAACAGATATCTTATCCCATAAATTAAAATTAAAAAGCAAACAATTCCTTGAACTAAGTGAGCAATTAATTCCAACTGGTGCTTTTCTTGATACTGAAAATACACCTTTTGACTTTAGAAAAGGTAAAACAATTCAAGAAGGCATCACAGCAGACCATGATCAAGTTAAATTAGTAGGTCAAGGTATTGACCATCCATTCGTACTAGAAGAAAATCATAATCAAGAGATTATATTGCTTGATGAACAAAGTGGTAGAAAATTAATCGTTGAAACAGATGAACCAAGTGTAGTTATATACACGTCAAATATGATGGATGACAGTTTTCAAATTCGAGATGTCCAATCTAAAAAGTATTTAGGAATATGTTTAGAAACTCAAGGGCTACCAGACTCAATTCATCATGCTGAATTTTCTCCGTGTATATTAGATGTCGGAGAGAAGTATAAAACAACAACAAAGTATACATTTACTACAGCTGATTAAAACAAAAAACTGCTCTAATACTCTGTAAAATGAAGGATAGGTGAATGTACCTTTTTATAAATAGAGTAAGTGTTTATCTTTAATGTCACACATAAAAAAATTAAGTACATCACTTCTATATAGTGGTGTACTTTTTTATTTATTTCTTATTCAAGTAGTGCAGTTTTGTTGAAGAAGGAATTTGTATGTTTGAAAAAGAATTATTTTATAATAAATGTTTATTTTTTAAGGAGGATATATGAAATTTATTTTAATATTTGGACCACAGGCAGTTGGTAAAATGACCGTTGGACATGAATTAGAAAAAATAACTGAACTGAAACTTTTTCATAATCATATGACAATTGAGTTCGTTACTCCTTTTTTTAGTTATGGATCTGAAGTAGGAAAAAGATTGGTTAACTTATTTCGCCAAGAAATATTTGAAGAAGTTTCTAAAAGTAATTTATATGGTTTGATTTTTACTTATGTATGGGCATTTGACCAGCAAGCTGATTGGGATTATGTTGATAAAATCTGTAATATTTTTGAATCTAAAGGTGGAAGTGTTCACTTTGTAGAACTTGAAGCAGATATTGAAGAAAGAATAGATCGTAACAAAAGTCCCCAAAGACTTGAACATAAGCCGACAAAAAGAAATATAAAGTGGTCAGAAAACGAATTAAAAACCAGTTTGGAAAAACATAGATTAAATTCAAAAGATGGGGAAATAACAAAGGAAAACTACATTAAAATAAACAATACTAATTTAAGTGCAGAAGACGTTGCAAAAATGATTAAAGAAAAATTTCAATTATAGTAGGACTAAATAGATGGAATGGATACTCCTGCTTGCAGGTGTTATTTGGTTTATCTCCAAAAAAAGGATAAATAGAGCATATTTTATTCTGCTCATCTATCCTTACTAATTTACCCCCAAAAAATGTCTGAGATTAAATTAAAATATATGTTATTAAGGGATTAAACAAAATATCTTGATTTTTAATAATAGCGTTTTTTATTATATAAAGCTCACTGTTGATTATTGCACTTTGTTGTGTGAAAAGGCTGAAGCGGTTATCACCAACTAAGTAACAGAGCCTACTTTAGAATTTTAAAATATAACTTAATCCCCATATGGATAAGACACGTGAATACTATCAATTGTCCCTGGTTCATCTTGAATAACATTTAGAGATTGCATATAATTTGCAAATTCCTTCTGAATCTCTTTAGGTGCACCCTCTTTTAAGTGCCAGTTACCAGGCTCATCAACAAAATATTCACTGTTTACAAAGTTAGGATACTTTTTAGGCAACCTTATCACTCCATTTCTATATATAATCCTCTTTAGGTTTACCTTATATGGGAGTTTAAATCTTGTTAAATGAGTGTTTTTTCAAAACATAATGGGAATAGGGAGATAATTAACGATAATTTACTCAATGGCAATTTAAAAAGCTGATAGCATATGTCTTTAGAGAGGACAATATGAATCAGCTTTTTAATTAGTCTATTTCGAGGTTATTGTTTCCTTTTCTTTTTTGTCTTTTTCAACCGTTATTCTATGGTGGAAGAAGCCTGACTTTGTAAAAAGTTGTGTAACGAATCCTGTTATTTGTTTATAATTATCTTCGATTTTTTCGACTACATAATTAAATCTTTCAAACAATGTTGCTTTTAGATTGTCTATATCTCTTGACATCTTTTGGTTTAATGCTTCTTGATGCTCTAGTCGTTCAAGAATCGTTTTATGGAAAGATTCCTGTAATTCAAGAGTTTTTAGTATATCAGCGTTTATAGTATTTTGTTCCTCTAATTGATCGCTAAGACTATGATGAAGACCACCGAATTGTTCGATTTTTTTCGAAAGTTGTTGAATGGCTGTATCCTGAATGGTTAGCTGATCAACAATCGCTTGATTTATTAATCCTTCATTATCATATTTTTTTATTAATTCATGATTAAATTCATCGATAGCTTCAAATCGCTCTAACAATGTTTTGTAAGCTTGCTCTTGTCTTGTAATATTTTCAATTAGTGGTGTTGTCCGTTTTTCCTGATGTTCAATTTGTTTTAAAACATGGTTAAAATATTGTTCTTGTTCATTTCTCGTTTCGTTTACTAGATTATTTACCTCATTTGAGGCATTTTTTAATGAGGAATTTATATTACTCTGCTGCTTAATAAATTCCTGCAGATAATTTTTTCGAAAAGAATCTTGATTGGAAGTTATTTTTATTTCTGAACTTTGTTTATATAATGTACGGTTTTCTTGATTTTTTATATAGACCATTATTTTCACTCCTCTCATTAAAAACGGAAATGATGTTAATAGCTTATGTGCTAACCCAATGTTTTGATCACTATTTTTTCTAAAGATAAAAATGTAGGATTTCTTAACAGGTAGGACATACTAGTGAGGATAAAATAGAAAGGTGGTTGAGAGATGAGTATAGAGTGGTTTGACCGTGTAAGTGGTGAATTACAGGAGCATCTTGAATCAATTTGTGAAAAATATGATCAAGTAGGTCATATGTCAATTGATCGTGGTGCAAAACATCCAAGAATTGAATTTTTTGTAGAGACAGAAGATGATGATCGCGATTATTTTTGCACATTGTTTTTCGATCCTCATAATGAAGACTTCTATATTGAAACATTTGATTTTGAATACGAGCAAACCTCTAGAACGCTTCTTTCAGATATAGAAGACATTATTGATGCTGTACATGAAAGCTTTCATATTTTTATGAATGACGATTATGACGAGGATGAGGAGTCTTTTGAAGTGGATTCGGATGATATAGATTCGGATATATTTGAAGAAATTGATGTTGAATGGGAGACACCTGAGGTTACAGCTTTTACATATGAGGATGAAGTAGAAGTAACGTATCAATTTGGTGTCGTACAAGAAACTGGTGATGGTGTTCTTCGACGCATCAATCGGATACGGACTGACGATGATGATTTAATTAAAGATGAAACTAATTTTATTTTTAGTAAAGAAGAGGCTAGTACGATTATTGCTATGATTGCAAGTCATATGGATTCATTATCTGAGTTTGATTTGCAATAAATGATCTTTATTAAATGCGAAAAAATTCCCCCCTTAAAAAGGGGGAGAATATGAATCAAAATTCTAATTGAGGTAAGAGTTCACATGTTAACTTTTTTCATTGACCTCTTTATTCTTAATGTATTTAATAAAAACATCTTTGATCATTGCACCTGTTGAGATGATTTTTCCAGCTTTAAAAGCTGTAAAACCATCTCCACCTAGTGCTAAATAGTCACTGATGGCAACAGTATATACTTGGGAAGGTATTATTTCCTTCCCTTTATTGTCTCGTAAATCTTTGATTTTTCCCCCAGCTTTTGTATTTTCTTCAATGTGATATGAAACCCCAACAGTTTGTAATAAATTCTTTTTGTGCAACTGTTGTTCTAACACAGCTTTGATTTGCTTTCCTGTTAATTTGATTTTTACCACCTTGTGATTAAAAGGTATTGAGCGGTAAATATCTTCAACCGTAATATCACCTTTATTTAAGTTTAGTCTAATACCTCCGTGATGAATAAAAGCAATATCAGTATTCATCTCTTCCATCATTGATTTGCTTATTAATTTTGCGAGAAGGGATTCTCCTTGCTTATCCTTTTTTCTAGAAATTGAGTTGTTAGCCGTCATGATTACTTCATTCATTTTATAATTTAACTTCGATTTATATTTATTAATTAGCTTAATTGTTGCCTTGTCTGGTTCAATAAATTGATGCAAAGTTAGATGAGTTTTTGCATTTTTCTTAATAATTTCACCTGACCTAGAATCTAACTCAAGTTGTACTTGTGATATCGCTTTACCATAGGAATATCCTTGAACAATTAATTTATCATCTACTAAAGTATTCGCAAATGCGTGATTATGCCCTGCAAAAATTACATCTACTTCATCATGTATCAGTGGTGCCATTTTGACCATAGCTTGCTCTGGTTTATCACCGGTTAGATTTGATGTAGCAGAAACATGAGCTAATACAACAATTGCTTTAACTCCTGTATTCAGTAATTGTCTTGTGGCTTGATTAATCGCAGTGACTTCGTCAATTATATCTACTTGCTCTCGATTCTTGTAGACGACAAAATCATTCGTTTCTGTTGTGACAACACCAATAAAGCCGATTTTAACTCCGTTTATTTCTTTTATTGTAAAAGCTGGGAAAAGTGGAGAATTTGTCTTTTTTTCAATTACATTTGCGGCAATATAGGAAGTAGTGGACCCATTATAGCTATTTTCTTGATCCCCGCTTAATAGTCTTTGCATTTCTGGAACACCATTATCAAATTCATGATTTCCAAGAGTCCCTATATCCACCTTTAATAGGTTTAGAAATTCGATCGTTGGTTCATCTTGGTATAGAGCAGAAATAGGTGGACTAGCACCGACCATATCACCAGCATGAACAAGTATAGTATGTTTTTGTTGAAGTTTTAATTTATTAATATAGGCTGCTACATACTCTGCACCTCCAACTTTTTGCCCGAAAATTTCTTGGTATGTATTTAATTGTCCATGAAAATCATTCATTCCAAGTAATTGTACTTTTACCATATCACCGCTTGTTGAATGATTTGCTGCAGAGTAAACAGATGTAGTTAAGAGGAGAAGGCTAATACAGCTAAACAGGATAATCTTTCTTTGCCTAGTCAAGTTATATCCCTCCTTATTCATTTTCTAAAATAAGCTTAGCACTCATAAATTAATTTCAACTTAAGTGTGCGTAAAGTTTTAATGAATTTATAAATTTGTACATAAGCTAAATTTATATGTAGGGTTTTCAACAGGAAACCACGAAAGTATAAGGGTACAAAGACTTTTAAGATGATTTTGACTTATAATATGTAATCTTTTTGTAAAAGGCTTTTACAAAAGTGGTAGGAAAAGGCGGGGTTACATGGATCAGTTTAAGAACGATCTAAAGGAAGAGCAATCGAGAATAAATTTTGTTAGGAATAAAATGATCGAAGATGTTGCTTTTTTACAAAAACAAACATCCTCGGTGAAAACGGATATCGTCAACATTCGTAAAAACTTTTGGGATGACGTCACTGTCAATATGGATGATGCAGTTGAAGCAGGGGAAACAGCAACAAGTATTAAGCAGCAAGCAGAATTTTTATCCGAACGTGAGCATCGTCATAAACACCTTGATCGTGATTTGAAAAATTTAAAAAGACTTATTGATACCCCTTATTTTGCGCGTATAGATTTTTTAGATGATGGGGAAAGAGTATTAGAAAGCATTTATTTAGGAATTGCTTCCTATCTTGACCGTAACTCAGATGAGTTTTTAGTCTATGATTGGCGAGCGCCAATTTCAAGTTTGTATTATGATTACTCGCTTGGACCTGCAGAATTTACTGCACCTGGTGGAACTGTTCGTGGTGAGTTAAAGCTTAAAAGGCAATTTATTATTAAGGATGCAATTATTGAAGGTATGTTTGATTCCGGAATTACAATCGGAGATGAGCTTCTTAAAGAAGTACTTGGGAAACAGTCAGATACACAAATGAAGAATATAGTTGCTACAATTCAGCAGGAACAAAACAAAGTGATTCGAAACGAAAAAGGAAAGCTCCTTATTGTTCAAGGTGCAGCTGGAAGTGGTAAGACTTCTGCCGCTCTCCAACGAGTAGCATTCCTCTTGTATAAATATCGAGAAACATTAGAAGCTGAGGAAATTCTTTTATTTTCACCAAATCCGATGTTTAATAGCTATATTAGAAATGTTTTACCAGAGCTTGGTGAAGAAAATATGCAACAAACAACGTTTCAACAATATTTACAACATTCTCTTGGAGAATATTTTGAGATTGAGGATCCGTTTTCTCAGATGGAGTATATGTTAACTGCACAAAAAGAAGATTTTTATGAAATAAGACATAAAGCGGCAAAGTATAAATCCTCTTTTCAATATATGGATAAAATAGAAAGTTATCTTACTTATTTAGGTAAGCAAGGGATGGTTTTTCGAGATATCACATTTAGAGGTAATGTGCTTTTTAGCTCGGACGCAATTTATTCCTATTTCTACTCGCTTAGCCCAACGATTTCGATTACTAATCGAGTAAAACTCGTTTCAGATTGGTTGGTAAGTGAACTAAAGAAACTTGAGAAAAAAGAGCGAAATAAGGAATGGGTAGAAGAAGAGATTCAGTTTTTAAGTAAAGAGGAATATCAATTTTATTATCAAAAGCTGAGTAAGCAAAAAAGGTTTTCCCAGGATACGTTTGATGATTTTAATCGTGAGCAAGAAAACTTAAGTAAATATGTTGTGAAACGTCATTTCAATTCAATTAAAAAGCAAATTGCTAACCATGACTTTATTGATATACCAGCAATTTATCAGCAATTGTTTAAATTGCCAGGAGAAACCTTTGAAAAAAACGTAGGTGATGAAATTTCAGACTCAGATTGGGCAGATATTTGCTCATTTTCAATTAATGAGATTAACCATGAAAGGCTCACCTATGAGGATGCAACACCATTTTTATATGTTAAGGAGAAAATAGAGGGTTTTAAAGTAAATACTAGTGTTAAATATGTGTTTATCGATGAAGCCCAAGATTATTCTGCATTTCAATTTGCTTTTATAAAGCATATATTTCCAAATGCGAGATTTACTGTGCTTGGTGATTTGAATCAAGCGATTTATGCACATCATTCTTATTCAGGGATTGAAGCGCTTAAGTTTTTATTTGATTCTGAACGAACGGAAAGGATTGAGCTAAAAAGGAGTTATCGTTCAACTAAACAAATTATTGAATTTACACGTGCACTACTGGAAAACGGAAACGAAATAGATCCCTTTAATCGACAAGGCAGTAAGCCGGTTATGGTTGAAAAAGACTCTACAGAAGCGTTAATAAACGGGATTGCTCAAAGAGTTAAAACACTAGATTCGTACAAGTCAATTGCAATTATTTGTAAAACAGCGCAGGAAAGCGAAAATGTATATAAATTACTAAAAGAGAAAACGGAAGTTCATTTAGTTGATAAAAGAACTAATGAATTTGGTTTAGGAGTCGTCATTATTCCGGCTTATTTAGCAAAAGGCATTGAATTTGATGCAGTTTTCATATTTAATGGGTCTAAGGAGCAATATGGATCTGAAGATGTTAGAAAACTTTTCTATACTGCATGTACACGGGCAATGCATGAATTATTTGTATATTATAAAGGAGAAATAACACCATTTATCAGTGAAATACCTCAGCACCTATATAATGAAGAGTTTTAGTATGTAAGAGGGAGGGACAGTGTGGAAATCCTTGCAAATCTACCATATATTATAGTTACGAGATCGATTGAAAATAATATTCAGTTCCAAAGGGAAGAGGAGCACGAGATTACATTGTCTTCTCAGCAGGTTTGTACATCTTTTGATTCTTTTTTATTGGATGAAGTATTAGATATTTCATACCGCTTTTTTTCAAAAGACATGGGTTTTCTCTATTTGCACACGACAAAAGGGATGCATGCTTATGCAGTAAAAACAAGTCCAAAGCCTTTTATCGAGAAATTTAAAAGTATTAAGTAATTTCATTAGAAAGGGACTATTATTATCAACCAATATGTTGACAAAATAGTCCCTCAATTAGGTGTAATATTTATGTATTACGATTGATTTCAAACTTTTTCATTTCAATAAAACGTTTAAAATCTTCTTTGCCTATTCCAGATCTCATCGCTTCTTTTACCAAGTACATTATCTCTTGATTAACATTAACAGCATCCCCAGCAAGAAAAACATTATTGTTAGCGTTCATACCTTTCCCCCTTAAGATGTTTTTAGAGATAATACCCTTTATTTTAAGAAACAAAACCTAAAAATAAGTTTTTTAAGTGAAAATAAAAACCTGACAGGTCATTGACCTGTCAGGACACTAGATTAAAAGATATTCAAAATATAAGCTATGTTTACTCAAGTAAATCTTTGCAATTAAATCCTTGTTGTTTTAGCATTTGAGGTACATCTTTATAATTGTTGTTATAATGGCTTTCTTTATAAAAACTTGAAATTCTATTTGTCCATGTTGAGTTATTTTGCCCATTTGATTTTATCAATTGTTGTTCTTTAAAAACCTCATTATATGACTTTATGTACTTCTCTTGGTTGTTGTTGTATTCTTCTTTATGAACAAAAGTCTCTTTAGCTAAACGCGGATTTAATCCTGGATCGTCGCTTCCATAACCAATACATAAACCAGCAATTGGAATAACATACTGTGGTAACTGTAAAAGTTCAATTACTTCAAGGGGCTGTCTGCGTATACCACCTATCGGTACAACACCTAAACCTAAAGATTCTGAAGCTGCTATGGCATTGCTTAGCGCAATGCCAACGTCTGTTGCTCCAACTAAAAGGATATCTGCATCATGAATAGCTTCGAATGGTACATTTTCGATGTCACTTGCCATTTTTGCTCGATTAAAATCAGCACAAAAGACTAAAAATGTTGGTGCTTGCTTAATGTGTTCTTGATTCCCGCAAAATGTTGCGAGCTTTTGTTTCCGCTCCTTATTTTGCACAACAATTACAGAAACTTGCTGACCATGAATCCATGTAGGAGCTGCTTGTGCAGCCGAGAGTATCGCATTAAGATGTTCATTTTCAATCTGTTTTTCTTCAAATTTTCGAAATGAACGATGACTTGTTAATGTTTTAATAACTTCATTCATGCTTAATCCTCCTCAATCACTAATGCAGTAACTGTACTTTACTTTGGTATTATTTTCAAATAATTCGATTTAAATGATAAACTAAGTAACAAAGTAGTGCTATTCATCAGGCTTTTCAAAAGGCGATCTGCGAGTAAGTTGATGACGAAAGCTAATCACAAATGACAATTATGAGATAGTTTGTAAGTAAACAAAAAACAAAAGGATGGGTGGGGTGAAATTGTTAATAAACTCCTTTTTGAAAAACATTCTACGATTAACTAAATCGAAAATTACTCCTAACAATTTTCTAGTAATTGCCCATCGCGGTGCTTCTGGCTATTCACCTGAGAACACGATGGCTGCGTTTAAAAAAGCGCTAGAGTTAAAAGCTGATTATATTGAGTTAGATGTACAGATGACAAAGGATGGCAAGCTAGTTGTCATACATGATACGAATGTATCACGAACAACAAACAGTGAAGGTGAGGTAAGGGATTTTACCTTTCAAGAATTAAAAAAACTTGATGCAGGAAGATGGTTTCATATGAAATTCTCAGGACAAAGGATACCTAGTCTTCAAGAGGTGATTTCGGAATTTCATGGGAAGGTTGGATTGTTAATCGAGATAAAAAATCCAAATTTATATCCAAACATTGCTGAGGTACTTGCAGATGAACTAAAGAAGAACAACTTGCATAACCTAGATAACAATGAAGTGATTGTCCAATCTTTTGACTTTGAGTTATTACAACGGTTTAATAAATTTGTTCCAAATGTACCATTAGGTCTGCTTGTTAAATATCGTGTACATGGTATTTCGAATGTACAACTTAAAGAATGGTCTACACTTGTTCAATATATAAATCCAAATAAAGCACTCGTCACAAAAAAATTAGTTAAAAGAATACAGTCTTATAAATTAAAGGTTATGCCTTACACAGTAAGAGATTTGAAGTCAATTAAGGGATTGTTGGATGCAAAAGTAGATGGAATTGTTACGGATTATCCGGATTATTTCAAGGAGTGAATATCATTAAAGGCTGATACCAATGGTGTCAGCCTCTTTAATCGTTCAAGAATTTATAATATTCTTGAACTTTTGATAGCGCTTTGACATCCAGCTCCAGCGTCTTATGCCTGCCTTAGTCTGATCAAGGCGCTTGTGCTTTTGTTCATTCATGAATTTTCTTGCTGTTGGCCAATTTCTTTCTCAGCGATTAAGGAGTTAGCAACCTCTTGGTGTTTATGCTCATTTACAGAATCGCCATCAATATTTTTTAGATTTGGAAATGTGCCATCTGTTTGCAATGTTATTTGTTCTTTTTTTGGTGCGTTTGTCAAATAGGTTTCTTTTTTCATAATCTACAAAGCCCCCTTGAGTCTTTATTTAACCCCATTTCATTTATTATAGTTTTAGCTAAAGTAAGATCTCTCATTCCTTTGTCCAATGAACAGGTGTATAAAGTTTTATAATTAGAAGACTCAGTAATGAAAAACAAAGTATTGAAAACGCTTATATAATAGAAGAAACTCGTCCTGACTTAAGAGGTAGTTCCCAATTATTCCCTAAAGAGAAGCTGATGTTTATTTGTTATGATGTATTACGTAAGGCTAACCCAGATAGTAAAGCTAGCCTTATGTAATGATGACTATTGATATTGCTCTAGTATTGAAAAGAATTCCTTAACATATTCAAAAAAGACTTTTTCAGAAGGAGCCAGTTCTCTTTTACTCGAAATAATGATCCCGACGGTTCTTCTCACGATTGGAAGCTCAATCGGTATTTTTACAGTAAACCGTGGAATCGCCTCGTGGAATGTACTGTCAGGTAATAAAGTGACACCCATTCCTGCTGAGACTAATCCTTTAATTGCATCTAAATCTTCACCTTCTGAGGAAATGCTAGGAATAAAGCCAGCTTGTTTACAAGCATTGATCGCAATTTCTTGGAGGATATAACCTCTTGGAAATAAGACAAAATCATCATTCCTTAATTCATTAAGGAGAATGCTTCTTTTAGAAGCTAATGGGTGTGAAACGTGAATTAATGCTGAAATATTTTCTGAAAATAAAATCGTACCTGAAATCTCAGGAATATTTTGTGGGACAGGCCCGATAAATGCTAAATCAATTTCACGATTGATGACAGAGTCAATTAAAAACTTGTAGGAACCTTGCCTTAAATGAAATGCAACATTCGGGTATTTTTCTTTAAAAGCTGTGATAACTGTTGGCAATAAATGACTAGCAAGGCTTGTAGGGAACCCGATCTTAATCGATCCTCTTTCAGGATCAAGATGTTCATCAATTTGTTTCTTTGCATAGTCGATTGCTTTTATTGCTGTTTTCGTATGCTCAAGAAATATCTTACCTATCGGAGTAAGTTTTACATTTCGTCCTTCTCTTTCGAATAATGTAACACCTAGCTCTGCCTCTAAATTTGCAATCTGTCTGCTGATAGCAGATTGAGCAACATGTAAAAACTGAGCAGCTTCTGATACATGTTCTCGCTCAGCTACTTCCATAAAATAATATAATTGACGTAATTCCATCGTGTCCTCCGATCATATATATCAAAATTAGATTAATTAGAACAAAACCTATATATATCAAAATTAGATTGAATCTATCTAAATTATATATTGTTAACATCAATTTGCAAAGATATAATGTAATTATCTGAAAATTATCGGGTGTAAGATTATCTAACGGGGGGAGATATACATGACTTACAATCAAATTCCAAAAGCACAAGGTCTCTACCGTCCTGAATTTGAACATGACGCATGCGGTATTGGTTTATACGCTCATATTAAAGGCCACGCTACACATGATATTGTAAAAAAAGGACTAAACATGCTTTGTCAATTAGACCACAGGGGCGGACAAGGCAGTGACCCACTTACAGGAGATGGCGCTGGTTTAATGGTGCAAATTCCTGATGCATTCTTCAAAAAAACTTGCCAGGAGATGAATCTTCCTGAAAGTGGTCGTTATGGTGTAGGGATGATGTTCTTTTCTAATGACGACGCAGAACGATTACAAATTGAGGAACAACTTAACAATTTTATTGAAGCAGAAGGTCAGCAGATATTAGGCTGGAGAAACGTTCCTGTCAATGCTGATGATATTGGACCTGTTGCGAAAATGAGCTGCCCAGTTGTTCGCCAAGTTTTTATTGGAGCAAATGATAGCATTGAAGATAATATTACCTTTGAACGTAAATTATATGTGATTCGTAAACAAGCTGAAAATTGGGCTAGAGACCGTGAACTACGTTTCTACTTTACTAGTCTTTCAAGCAGTACTATCGTTTACAAAGGTCTTTTAACTCCTGAACAGGTTGATGCTTTCTATCTAGACCTGCAAGATCAAGACTTTGTATCAGCATTTTCTTTAGTTCACTCACGCTTTAGTACGAACACATTCCCAAGCTGGGAAAGAGCACATCCAAATCGTTATTTAATTCATAATGGTGAAATTAATACACTTCGTGGAAACATGAATTGGATGAAAGCGAGAGAGCAACAGTTTGTATCTGAAGCATTTGGTGATGATCTTGAAAAAGTTCTACCAATCTTAGATGCAGATGGAAGTGACTCTTCAATATTAGATAATGCATTTGAATTCTTCGTATTAGCAGGACGTAAACCAGCACATGCTGCGATGATGATGATTCCTGAGCCTTGGACTGAGAATCCTCATATGAGTCCTGAGAAGAGAGCATTTTATGAATACCATAGTTGCTTAATGGAGCCATGGGATGGTCCGACCGCCATTTCATTTACAAATGGAAAGCAAATTGGTGCTATTTTAGATAGAAATGGTTTACGTCCAGCACGTTACTATGTAACGAAGGATGATTATATCATCTTCTCATCTGAGGTAGGAGTTATTGAAGTAGAAGAAGAGAATGTACTTTATAAAGATCGTTTAAGTCCTGGTAAAATGCTGCTAATTGACTTAGAAGAAGGCCGTATTATTTCTGATGATGAAATTAAAGATGAAATGGCAAATGAAGAGCCTTATCAAGAATGGTTAAATGACCAACTAATTAAACTTAATGATACAGAGATGCTTGTTGAAGAAGTGATTTCAGACCTTTCAGAGCGTCAACGTGCATTTGGGTATACGTATGAAGATATTCAAAAATATTTACTTCCAATTATTACAGAAGGTAAGGATCCACTTGGATCAATGGGGAATGACACACCACTTGCTGTGCTGTCAGATCGTCCACAATCATTATTCAATTACTTTAAACAACTATTTGCCCAAGTTACAAACCCGCCAATTGATGCAATTAGAGAGCAGATTGTAACTTCAACTATGACATTGTTAGGTACAGAAGGTAACATCCTTCATCCAAATAAAGGTAATGCGCGTAGAATTCAACTGGATTCTCCAGTTCTTTCTAACGATCAATTATCACAATTACGTTTGAACCTTTATCCTGGGTTTAAAAGCATAACAATCGACACTTTATTTACAGAAAATTTAGAGTCTTCTTTACAAGAGATTTTTGCTGAAGCAGAAAAAGCAATTGCTGAAGATGTTAATATCATTATCTTATCTGATCGTGCGATGAATTCAGAGAAAGTGGCGATTCCTGCATTATTAGCAGTCAGTGCTTTACATCAGCATCTAATTCGTCAAGGAACACGTACAAAGGCAAGCATAGTGATCGAATCAGGAGAGGTTAGAGAGGTTCATCATTTTGCGGCTTTAATTGGATATGGTGTTGATGCGATTAATCCTTACCTAACTTTTGCAACTTATAAAGAAGCTGTGTTAGACGGAAGTTTAACTGTGAGCTATGAGGAAACAGTTGCGAAATACATCAAGGGTGTTACAGAAGGTGTCGTAAAAGTAATGTCTAAAATGGGGATTTCAACTGTACAAAGCTACCGTGGCGCACAAATTTTTGAAGCTGTAGGTATATGTTCAGATGTAATCGATCGTTTCTTTACTGGAACAGCATCACAGCTCGGTGGAATTGATTTAGAAACAATTGCTACTGAAGCAACATTACGTCATAAAGATGCTTATTCAGACAAAGTAGATAAGACATTAGATTCAGGTAGTGACTTCCAGTGGAGAAAAACAGGGGAATTTCACGCGTTTAATCCGACAACAATCCATACTTTGCAATGGGCTTGTCGTAAAAATGATTATGACCTATTTAAAAAATTCTCAACTTCTGCAAATGAAGAGAGAATCGGCTTCTTACGTAACTTATTTGCATTTAATAATGAGAGACAAGCGATTTCAATTGATGAAGTTGAATCAGTAGATTCTATTGTTAAACGATTTAAAACAGGTGCAATGTCATTTGGATCTTTAAGTAAGGAAGCTCACGAAACATTGGCTATTGCTATGAACCGTTTAGGCGGAAAAAGCAACAGTGGTGAGGGTGGAGAAGATTCAAAACGTTACATCGCTGATGAAAACGGTGATTTCCGCCGCAGTGCGATTAAACAAATTGCTTCAGGACGTTTTGGTGTGAAAAGTCATTATCTAGTCAATGCTGATGAACTTCAAATCAAAATGGCTCAAGGAGCTAAGCCTGGTGAGGGTGGTCAATTACCTGGTAATAAAGTATACCCTTGGGTTGCAGATGTTCGTGGTTCTACACCTGGTGTGGGATTGATTTCACCTCCTCCACATCATGATATTTACTCAATTGAAGATTTAGCACAGCTTATTCATGATTTGAAAAACTCAAATCGCGATGCGCGTATTAGTGTTAAGCTAGTTTCTAAATCTGGAGTAGGTACAATTGCAGCTGGTGTTGCAAAAGGTGCTGCAGATGTTATTGTCATTAGTGGTTATGATGGTGGTACAGGTGCATCTCCGAAAACGAGTATTAAGCATACCGGTTTACCTTGGGAGCTTGGATTAGCTGAAGCACATCAAACATTGATGTTAAACGGTCTACGTGATCGAGTTGTATTAGAAACAGATGGGAAATTAATGACAGGTCGCGATGTTGTTATGGCAGCCCTATTAGGTGCAGAAGAATATGGCTTTGCAACTGCTCCTTTAGTTGTTATGGGTTGTATTATGATGCGTGTTTGTCATTTGGATACTTGTCCAGTTGGTGTCGCAACACAAAATCCAGAGCTTCGTGATAAATTTACTGGTGATCCTGATCATATTGTTAACTACATGCGTTTTGTTGCACAAGAGGTTCGCGAGATCATGGCTGAGCTAGGCTTCAGAAACATGGAAGAGATGGTTGGTAGCACAGATGTATTACAAGTAAGCGATCGTGCAAAAGCACACTGGAAAGCAAAACACTTAGATTTAACTACACTTTTATATCAGCCTGAGGGTGTACGTACTGCTAAATTTAAGCAAAACCATAAAATTGAACAATCACTTGACATGGTTGAAATTTTACCTGCAGTGGCGAAAGGAATTGAAACTGGAACTTCGGTTGATGCATCATTTACGATCAAAAATATTAACCGTGTTGCAGGAACAATTGTCGGCAGTGAAATTTCTAAACGTTATGGTGAAGAAGGATTACCTGAAGATACAATTACACTACGCTTTACAGGATCAGCTGGTCAAAGCTTTGGAGCATTCATTCCTAAAGGTGTAACAATGCATTTAACTGGTGATTCCAATGACTATGTTGGTAAAGGATTATCTGGTGGTAAGATTATTGTTGCTCCACCTGAAGAATCAAGCATTGTGTCAGCTGACAATGTCATCATTGGTAACGTTCCGTTCTATGGGGCAACTAGTGGTGAAGCATACATCAATGGACGTGCTGGTGAGCGTTTTGGTGTTCGTAACTCTGGTGCAAATGTGGTTGTTGAAGGTGTCGGTGATCACGGCTGTGAATATATGACTGGTGGCCGTGTTGTAATCCTAGGAGAAGTAGGTAAGAACTTTGGTGCAGGTATGTCAGGTGGAATTGCTTACGTACTTGCTGATAATAAAGAAGAATTTAAAGCTCTATGTAACTCTGAAATGATTGAATTCGAAAGCTTAGTTGATGACGAAGAAATCAGATTGGTCGAGGATATGATTCAAGCTCATTTCCGTTATACAAATAGCGCGAAGGCTGAGTTTGTATTAGAGCAATGGAATGAAACTTTACCGAAATTTGTGAAAGTAATTCCAAAGGATTACAAACGTATGATGGAAAAAATTGCTGAACAAATGCAAGCGGGATTAACAAATGACGAAGCTATCATGAGTGCGTTTGAAGCAAATGCAAAATCTGAAAAAAAGGGACCTGCGTCTAAAACAGCGCGTTCCAAAGCAGTAGTACAGTAGAAAGGGGAGAGGAAGATGGGGAAAGCAACAGGATTTTTAGAATTTAAACGTGAAGAGGCGGCCGAACGTGAGCCTCTTACACGTTTAAATGACTGGAAAGAGTATTCAGCTCCTTTCTCTGAGGATAAGTTAAGCAGACAAGGAGCGCGCTGTATGGACTGCGCTACTCCTTTCTGTCACATTGGTACTGAGATTAATGGTTTCACTTCAGGATGTCCAATTCATAACTTAATTCCTGAGTGGAATGACTTAGTCTATCGTGGAAGATGGAAAGAAGCATTAGACCGTTTATTAAAAACAAATAATTTTCCTGAATTTACAGGAAGAGTATGCCCTGCACCATGTGAAGGATCATGTAACGTTGCGATTTCAGACCCAGCTGTTACGATTAAAAACATTGAAAAAGCAATTATTGACAAAGGCTTTGCAAATGGATGGATTACACCACGTATTCCAGAAAAACGTACAGGTAAAAAAATCGCAATTGTTGGTTCTGGACCTGCTGGTTTAGCAAGTGCTGACCAACTAAACCAAGCTGGCCACCTTGTTACTGTTTATGAACGAGCAGACCGTCCGGGTGGATTATTAACTTATGGTATTCCAAACATGAAGCTTGATAAAGGGATTGTGGAACGACGTATCAATTTACTAAGCCAAGAAGGAATTACCTTTATTACTAATACTGAAATTGGTAAAGATATTACCTCTGAAGAACTACGTGAACAATACGATGCAGTCATCCTTTGTGTTGGGGCACAAAAGCAACGTGACTTAGTTATTGAAGGTCGCGAGGCAAATGGTGTTCATTTTGCAATGGATTACTTAACAACTTCAACAAAAAGCTATCTTGATTCTAATTTTGAAGATGGCAATTTTGTAAATGCTGAAGGTAAAGATGTAATCGTAATTGGTGGTGGAGATACAGGTGCTGACTGTGTAGCTACAGCTATTCGTCAAAATTGCAAAAGCGTTGTTCAATTTGGTAAACATCCAAAACTTCCAATGTCTCGTACACATGAAAATATGTGGCCTGAAGCTCCACATGTATTCACGATGGAATATGCTTATGAGGAAGCCGAAGCGAAATTCGGTAATGACCCTCGCGAATATTCTATTCAAACGAAAAAGCTTGTTTCAGATGAAAATGGAAATCTAAAAGAGCTGCATACAATTCAAATGGAAAAACTTAAGGATGAAAATGGCTTATACTACTTCAAAGAAATTCCAGGTAGTGAAAAAGTTTGGCCTGCTCAATTAGTTTTCATCGCTATTGGATTTGAAGGTGCAGAACAACCAGTATTAAAGCAATTTAACGTTGAGACAACTGCTAGAAATGTTGTTGCAGCAAAATATGGCGACTTTAAAACAAACGTTGAGGGCGTCTTTGCTGCTGGGGATGCAAGACGTGGTCAAAGCTTAATCGTATGGGCGATTAACGAAGGCCGTGAAGCAGCACGCGAAGTTGATCTTTATTTAATGGGTAGTACAGTTTTAGCATAATTTATCATATATAAAAGATAATGGCATGAAGTGTTTGCAAAAACACTTCATGCCATTTTTTTGTATTCCTTAATTGATAAAACAATAAAATACTATTCTTGCAAAAATGTATTTATTTAAAAATATATACCTATCAAAAATGTACGATAGTCTTATTATGATTCCTTTGCTTATGATAAAAGAAAGGTTTTTAGGTTAACGACAAAATTTGAAAGGAAGAGCTAATTTTGAGTAAAAAACTTTATCATGGAGCAGCTTATTATCCTGAATTATGGACTGAGGATGTCATTGAACAGGATATTAAGCTAATGCTGGAAACGGGAATCAATGTTGTTAGAATTGGAGAATTTGCTTGGTCAACAATGGAACCAATTGAAGACCAAATTAATCTGAGTTTTTTTAAGGATATTGTGAATAAGCTTTATGAACACGGAATAGAGACTATATTTTGCACACCTACACCAACTCCGCCAATCTGGTTTACATATAAGCATCCTGAACGAATGTATGTTGATCGAGATGGACGAACAATGGGACACGGCTCTAGACAGCATGCTTGTACGAATAATCATTATTTTAGAGAAAGAGCAGCAATTATTACTGAGCATATTGCCCAAACACTTGGGAACCACCCGGGAATAATAGGTTGGCAGATCGATAATGAGTTTAAGTGTCATGTAAGTGAATGTATGTGTGAAACATGTAAATCATTATGGCATGAATGGCTGAAGAACCGTTATAAGACGATTGAAAATTTAAATGAAGCTTGGGGTACACATATTTGGAGTGAATACTATCATCATTTTGAACAAGTGCCCCAGCCAGGTCCTGCACCATTTCTCCATAACTCTTCTTTAAATACTATGTATAAGATTTTTTCAATGGAAAAAATTGCAGAGTTTTCTGACCAGCAGGCTGAAGTGATTAGAACCTATTCAAGTGCACCAATAACTCATAATAGCAGCATTGCTTTCAGTGTTGATAATGAGCGGCTTTTTAAAAATCTTGATTTTGCCTCCTTTGACACCTATGCATCGATTGAAAATTTTCCTGCTTATTTAATTAATTGTGATTTATGGAGAAATTTTAAAAAGGGCAAAGATTTCTGGATAATGGAAACTAGTACATCCTTTGCGGCTTCATTAGAGAGCTATGCATCACCACATCCAAACGGATATTTAAAGGCTGAAGCCGCTGCTGCCTATGCCTTAGGTGCCGAAGGTTTTTGCTACTGGCTTTGGAGACAGCAACGAACGGGATGTGAACAGCCCCATAGCTCCGTCATAAGTGCTTGGGGAAAGCCAACAGTAGGATACAAAAATGTCATAGAAGTTGAACATATGCGGAAAGAATTTGAGCCAATCATTCTGTCTACAAAACCTGTACAGGCTGATTTAGCGATCACCTATTCTGATCGAGCAAAAGTTTTTTTAGCAACAGAGCCGCACAAAGGGTTAAATCATCGCGGTTTAGTAACAAATTATTATGAGCGTATATTATCAATGGGAATTCATCGTGATGTAATACCTGAAGGAGCTAGTTTTGAAGGATATAAAGTTGTCCTTACGCCATTCATTCATTTTTTATCTGATGATTATTTGATACGTGCTAAACATTTTGTTGAAAATGGCGGGATTTGGATTGTAGGTCCTTTAACTGGAGGCCGTACTGAAGAACATACTATCCACACAGATCGTGCATTAGGAGAACTTGAAAAGCTAGCAGGTGTTGAAGTACTTTTTACTTATCCTATGGATCAGAGTGGAACAATCGGTTCTGCATTTGGCTGTACAGCACCTTTGGGATTATGGAGTACAGTTTTTGAGTATAGCGAGGAGCATTCAGTTGGCACCATTACGGAAGGATTATCTGCAGGAAAATCATTCTTAACAGAGCATTCGCTTGGAAAAGGGAAGATCGTTATGCTTGGAGCAATGCCAATAGGGCGTGAAGGAGATGTTCTCTTAAAAAGGATGATCGACCATTATTCTATTTTAGCTGATGTAAATCAAAGAACAGATGTTACTCCTGGAACAATTGTAGCACCTAGAGAAAATGACCAATCTATAATATGGTTAATGATCAACATGGATGGTAATGGCGGTTCTGTGACAATACCTTTTAAGGGATATGATATAAAAAACAAAATAGAGATAGAATCCGGGAAATTAGAAATTGGACCATTTGAATGCAAAATGGTTGAATTTCAAAAATAAAGGAGGAAACATTGAATGACAAAGGGGAAGAAATGGTCATCTGAACGAAAAAGTTTCCATGACCCGTTAACTGGCGTAGTAATAACACAATTAACTGATTATTACTCACATAGTTACCATTTATATTTCACTAATAACGCATGGTATGATGAGAACACAAAATTATTAATTGGTTCAGACAGAGGAAACAGTACAAATTTATATAGTATAGACTTACTAAGTGGAGATCTGACGCAATTAACAGACCTAAAACGAAATCAGAAAAAAGGAATTCAGGGTACTTTTATTAACCCACATAAAATGGAAGCTTATTTTACAATAGATAGGAGCATTGTGGCAATCAATCTGAAAACCTATCATGAGTCAACACTTTTTGAACTCCCAAAAGGCTATCAATTTAGTAATTTAAGTTGTACTTCTGACGGTAAACATCTTTGTTTCGGACTAACAGAAGATTTATCAAATTCGATAAAAAGCAATCTATCCGGCGGGTATATAGGTTTTGAGGAAACGGAAGCTGCAAGACCACATTGCCAGATTTGTTTACTAACAATAGAAACAGGTGAGATAAAAACCATTCATGAAGAAAAGCGGTGGATTGGGCATGTTAATACTTCTCCAACCCAGCCTAATTTGATAACGTTTTGTCATGAGGGACCTTGGGAGAAAGTAGATCATAGAATTTGGGTGCTTGATATAGACACAGGGCGTAAATGGAAGGTAGCTGAGGAAAAGCATAATCAATATGCAGGACATGAATATTGGCATGCAGATGGTTTGCGTATTGGCTACCATGGCTATACAGATTCATTAGATCGAAAGGATGGGAAGTTTTTAGGTTCAGTAAAATTTGATAATACAGAATATGAGCATTTCAATTTTCCGTACCAAAATATGCATATACATTCAAAAGATACTCAATTAATCGTCGGTGATGGCCAGCAAACGACTGCCTACCATGGTGAATATTATCAAGACTGTTTGTTTTTATGGAAGAAAACAAAGGATAAAATGGAGGGACCAAGAGTACTCTGTATGCATCGCGGGAGTTTTCATATCCAACAAGTTCACGTTCATCCTTGCTTTAGTCCAGATAGCACAAAAATATTGTATACAAGTGATATGAGCGGATATGGAAACGTTTATTTAGTAGATGTTCCAGAATTCGAAGCTCTGCCAACACTAGATGATGATAGACTAAAAAGTTCAAAGTAGTTTATTAGTGTCAATGATTGTTTATTTAGAAGCAAATTATAGAAAAACTCCTGCAAAGTCCTGAGCTTTCAATTGATAAGCTCAGAACTTTATGTAATTCATTGCCTTTTGCAAAAATATGTTGAATGACAAAAAAGTGATAATTAACAAAACCATCTGCAAATGCGTACTGATCAAAAAGAATCAAAATAGTCTGGTTGAAGGAAAGAATAATCTGAAAAATAATGAAGGTAGTCTTAAGTATTCAGATAATGCAGGAAAGGTTGTGTTGGTTTTGAAATTGAAATGGCTAAAACATAAGCCGAAAGGTCGATCAGGTGTCTCATGGGGTGTTCCGTGGGAGCGGGGAATTCTAAATAGAGAAGAAACTTTATGTCTAATGGACGATAATGGTAAGAAAACACCTATTCAAAGCTGGCCGATGGCCTATTGGCCGGATGGAACTGTGAAATGGACAGGACACAGTGCAGTTTTTCTAGAAAACGAACAGTCATATGAATTAACAGTTGGTGAAACTCAAATTCCGGAAAGCCCGTTACAAGTAATAGATTCAGAGAATCAAATTATAGTTGATACGGGAGAAATACAATGTATCATAAACAAACAAGGTACAAATTTCATTGAGGAAATTGTAAGCGATTCAAAAGTGATTGGGAATAAGGGGAAATTAATCTCAATCCAAGAAGTGCGGGATGAGACCTCTGGGAAAAAGACAATTCAGGAAATCCCACTTGAAAGCAACATAAAAGATGCAATAGTTGAACAGAACGGTTCAGTAAAATGTGTAATCAAAATAGATGGTGAACATGAAACGATTTCTAGTAACCACAAGCAAACATGGCTGCCTTTTCAATTACGTATCTATTTTTATGCTGGAACCTCATCGATAAAAATGGTTCATACATTTTTCTATGATGGAAATCCTCAAACAGATTTCATTAAAGGGCTTGGGATGGAATTTTCGATTCCTCTAAGTGGTGAAGCATGGAATCGTCATATACGATTTGCTGGTGATGTAGGAATCTATTCAGAACCTGCTCAGCTAATGTTAACGAGAAGACATCGAAATGCCAATGGACTATATGAAAAGCAAATTAGCGGAGAAATAGTGAATTTATTTGATAAACAACATCAGCCTTTGCTTGAACATGTTCAACAAAATGCAATCTGGAATGATTTTAAATTAACACAAGATTCAGCAGATCATTATCGAATAATGAAGCGTACAAATAATGGATATTCATGGGTTGAATCAACTCATGGTACTAGAGCCAAGGGATTAATTTATGCGGGTGGTGAAAGTGGCGGAATAGGAATTGGTGTTAAAAACTTTTGGCAGAAGTTCCCTTCAACTTTAGAAGTAATCGGTTTAAATAGAGCAGATACAAAATTAAAGATCTGGTTTTGGTCTCCCGACTTTGAGGCAATGGATTTAAGACATTATAGTAATGAAACTCATGTGGTAAGTGCCTATGAGGGATTTGACGAAATGCGAGCAACACCATATGGAATAGCAAACACTAGTGAAGTTTTTTTACAGTGCTATACTGTTGTACCATCACATGAAGAGTTAGTAGAAAAAGCTGAAGAATGGCAATCACCGCCTCTATTAGTCTGTGAGCCAACCTATTATTATGAAACAAAAGCATTAGGTGTCTGGAGTTTACCAGATACAAGCCATCCAATAAAAGCTCAATTAGAATTAGAACTTGATAAGGCGATAAGCTTTTACAAATGTGAAATTGATCAACGTAGATGGTATGGATTCTGGAACTATGGAGATGTGATGCATACATACGATTCCGTCCGCCATCAATGGAGATATGATTTAGGTGGATTTGCATGGCAAAATACAGAGCTGGTGCCAAATATTTGGCTATGGTATGCTTTTTTACGTTCTGGTCGTGAAGATATCTTCATGATGGCTGAAGCGATGACCCGGCATACAAGTGAAGTAGATGTGTATCACTATGGAGAATACGCCGGTCTGGGATCTAGACATAATGTAGTCCATTGGGGATGTGGCTGTAAGGAAGCAAGAATAAGCATGGCTGGCCTTCATAAATATTATTACTTTTTGACAACGGATGAACGAACAAGAGATTTATTAATCGAAGTTAGGGACGCAGATCAGGCGCTTGCAAATTTAGATCCAATGAGAGAATTCTATCCAGATCATCAATATAAGACACATGCTCGCGTAGGTCCGGATTGGGCAGCGTTTTGTTCAAATTGGCTTTCCGAATGGGAGAGAACAGAAAATACAGCCTATCGTGATAAAATTTCAACTGGAATAGAAGAGTTAAAACAATTACCATTACGTTTGCTTTCAGGTCCAAACTTTGGTTATAACCCAGTGACAAACGAACTGCTTCACATGGGAGATGGAAATTCTGGTGCTTATCATATGATTATAGCTTTTGGTGGCCCTCAAGCATGGATGGAGCTATCCCAATTATTAGATGATGATGAATGGGATGACATGTTGGTGGAATTTGGTGAATTTTACGTTTTAAGTCAAGAAGAAAAATTGAAAAGAAGCAATGGGATTTTGCATGATAAATTGTTTAGTCTTCCAATGTTAGCGGCAGGTATGGTTGCCTTTGCAGCAGCAAAGAAAAAGGACCCTTCTCTAGCAAAAAAAGCTTGGAAGTTATTATTAGACGAAGAAATTAGTGAGATGAAGTTACCAATTGAAGAAAAAGAAGTTAATGCATGGAGGCATTTGACAGAGGTTTCAACAATTACGACCAATACAACGTCCCAATGGTGCTTAAATACGATCATTGCCTTGGAATTGATTGGTGAGTATTTATCCTCAGATCAGGTTCTAAGTAATAATGAGAATATCAAACTTCTAAATGAAATGAAATAAATGTATTGGATAAATAATGACATAGTAACTGACCTTAAACTAACCAAAAATTCATCTTACAAGAAAGTATTACCTAGACAAAAAAGTAGAAAACCACAGGATAAATCCAGTATTTACAAGGGTTTTAAAGAAAACAAAAAATGATAATTGTTAGAAAAAAAGAATCGAATTAATGTAAAGGTAGAGGTCAAACCGATCACAACAGTGATGGATTGTATCTAAATAAAAAATCATTATAATACAGGGGGCTGGATTTTAAATGGGTAAAAGTAAAAAAGAATTAAGTAAAAAAATTGTCCTTCCATTACTTTCAACAATGCTTCTTTCTTCATCATTAGTAGCATGTAGTAATTCAGAAAAAACTAGTAAAGAATCCGGAAAAAGCGAATCAAATAATACTATATCAATTATGACAACGGCATATTCGCCAGAACCACCAGGTGAAGATAGTCCAGTATTTAAAGAACTTGAAAAATTTATGGAAACAGATATAAAAGTAAATTGGGTTCTTAATAGCTCGTATTCTGACAAATTAAATATTACATTAGCATCTGGAGAGCTACCGGATATTATGATGATTCCGTCAAAGATACCTAGTTTCATAAGTGCAGTTGAGGATGGGGCTTTTTGGGAACTTGGGCAATATCTTAAGGATTATCCTAATTTAAGTCAAGCAAATGAAATTACATTAAACAATAGCTCCATAGGTGGAAAGATTTACGGTATCTATCGTAGTCGACCATTAGGAAGAAACGGTATTACATTTAGAAAAGACTGGTTGGAAAATGTTGGTTTAAAAACCCCGAAAACAATCGATGATTTTTACAATGTATTGAAAGCGTTCACAGAGAATGATCCAGATGGAAATGGAAAAGATGATACTTACGGTATGGTTGTTTCAAAATACACAGGTCCATGGGATATCATGCAAACTTGGTTTGGAGCTCCAAATAAGTGGGGCGAAGACGCAGATGGTAACCTGCAGCCTGATTTTATGACGGAGGAATATTTAAACGCGTTAAAGTTCTTTAAAAAGCTCTATGATGAAGGATTAATCAATGAGGATTTTGCGGTAATGGATCCGCTAAAATGGGGTGACCCGCTTCTGAATGGACAAGCAGGTGTGATCGTCGATGTCGTGGACCGTGCCCATCGTGCAGAAGAGGATATGATGGCAGCAAATCCGAACTTAAAAGAGCCAATTGATGTTATAGGTGCTGTTGAAGGTCCAACAGGTCTACACAATTTACCTACATCTGGATATTCAGGTATGCTTGCCATTCCTAAATCCAGCGTAAAAACAGAGGAAGAGCTGAAGAAAGTTTTAGCTTTTATAGATAAGCTAAGTGAAGCAGAAGCTCAAACATTAGCCTACAACGGCTTAGAGGGACGTCATTACGAGTTAAAAGATGGTAATTTAGTTGAACTTACGGAAAATGATGAAGCTCTTATTAACGAGTTCACAGATTTGAATCAATTTCAGACGGGAATACCTGAGAATCGATTTATTCAGGCAGAACAAACTCCTTTGTTAGAAAAAGAAGAAATCGTTAAGACGGAAAATGAAGAAATTGTTGTACCAAACCCTGCTGAAGCACTCGTTTCCGAGGTTTACGCTCAAAAGGGTCAGCAATTAGACAATATTATCAATGATGCAAAAATTAAATTTATCGTTGGTCAAATTGATGAAGCAGGATTTAAAGACGCAATTGAATTATGGCGTAGTACTGGCGGAGACGATTATATTGATGAAATAAATCAATTATATAAAGAGGTAAACTGACAATTCCAAAAAAGTCTGTCTCAAAATCAAAGGGTCAGCCCCTTTTGAGATAGACTTTAATCAAAAAATAATCGTACTTCAAAGAAGGGAAGGGAGCGAAAGTGGCTTTTTTAAAAACTCAAAATGTTAAACAGGATTTCAGTCACTCAACGCCTTTATTGAGTGAAAAACAAACAACAACAATTACAAAACTACAACGCTTGAAAAGGGATAGATGGTTGTATCTATTATTAGTTCCTGGGATTCTATATTTCCTTATTTTTAAATATGCACCAATGTGGGGTATTGTCATCGCCTTTCAAGATTATTCTCCTTTTAAAGGCGTTTTTGGTAGCGAGTGGGTTGGATTTGAAAATTTTATAGACTTTTTTCAAAACCCAGATTTTTTTAGATTATTAAGAAATACCTTTATTCTAGCCGTATTAGATTTAGTATTCTTCTTTCCAGCTCCAATAATCTTATCACTTTTATTAAATGAATTAAGGATTAATTCGTATAAAAGAACTGTACAAACATTTATATATGTACCCCATTTTATGTCATGGGTCATTATTGCAAGTATTACGTATATCTTTTTTACTACAAGTGGTGGGGTAATGAATGAAATCGTATCTTATTTCTATGGAAAGGAAATTAATTTCTTATCTTCCCCTGAGTGGTTTCGTCCATTAATTATGGGACAAATCATTTGGAAAGAAACAGGTTGGGGCACTGTAATTTTCTTAGCAGCCTTAGCTTCAGTTGACCAAGAACAGTACGAAGCAGCGATTGTAGACGGAGCAGGACGGTTTCGAAGATTGTGGCATGTCACCCTTCCAGCTGTTAGAAGTACAATTGTAGTTTTACTTATATTGCGACTTGGAAACTTCCTTGATACAGGGTTTCAACAAATTTTCTTAATGTCGAATTCATTAAATCGAAGTGTTGCTGATGTATTTGATACGTATGTCTACTTTGTGGGGATTACACAAGGTGCATATAGTTATAGTACAGCAGTAGGCTTGTTTAAATCAGTCGTCGGCATCATTCTTGTTTTAGGTGCAAACAAGCTTGCGAAGAAATTGGGACAAGAAGGGATCTTTTAGTAGGTTTAAACTTAGAGGAGGTGCTTACAAATGGCGATGCCAAAAATGCACAATACTCCAGCAGGAAGAGTATTTGATGTATTTAACTTTATTTTTTTAGGAATAATCGCATTGTTGATGGTTTGTCCATTCTTATATATTATTGCGGGATCATTTGCTACAGAGGCTGAATTAACAAGAAGAAGCTTTTTTATCATTCCTGAAACATTTTCACTAGAATCCTATAAATATATATTTTCCACAGGTACATTTACACGCAGTATTTTAGTATCGATTGGTGTAACATTGGTAGGAACACTTGTATGTCTCTTTTTTACTTTTACGATGGCTTATCCACTTTCAAGAAAACATTTAATGGGACGTAGTACAATTATGAATCTCATTATATTTTCAATGTTATTTGGCGGAGGCATGATCCCTACCTATTTAGTGGTAAAATCATTGGGATTATTGGATTCCTATTGGGCATTGATATTGCCTTTAGCGATCAATCCGTTTAATTTAATTATTGTCAAAACATTTTTTCAAAATATTCCATTAGAATTAGAAGAGTCAGCTAAAATTGATGGTTGTACTGAATTTGGGATCTTCTGGAGAATTATGCTTCCATTATCAAAACCAGTGCTTGCAACCTTTGCGCTCTTTTATGCCGTAGCTATTTGGAATGATTTCTTTAGTGCATTATTATACATCAATGACAATACGAAATGGCCTGTTCAAGTATTGCTTCAACAAATTATTCTCCTTTCACAAACGATGTTAAACGATCCGACCTCAATGGGTGCTGAATATGTTGAACCCCCAGAGCAATCATTGAAACTTGCTGTCGTTGTCGTGGCAACATTACCGATCTTGATCATATACCCATTCCTTCAGAAGCATTTTGCAAAAGGAATGTTATTAGGATCTGTAAAAGGATAATTGAAAGAAAGGACAATTTATGGTTAGTAAATTGTCCTTTCATATGTAGTGATAAGATTGGATCATTTTTAATAAACCGCTTTCTTTTTATGATTGAAATGTGACATAATAGACTAAATAAATGTTGTTTTATGTTTGATTAGGGGGGATTTTATTGGGGTAAGGAGTGTAGGCAACCATCTAAAAAAAATCAATTGGACCGTTAGTCATTATCAGAAAAATTTTATCCTTATTTTGCTTATTGCCAGTATTCCAGGATTAATTACCGGAGTTCTTATTTATTGGCTTGCTGTTGGTGCAGTGGAGGACGAGCTTCGTAAACTTCATGGAGATCAAATTGTACAAAGAGCAAAAAATATTGATGAACAATTTAGGAATTTGGAGTATTCCGCATCGCGTTGGGCGATCGAACCTCGATTTGGAGAATCATTAAGAAGCATAGATCTTGTTAAACAATTTACAGAATCATATGATATTTCAAAAACATTAGTGCGTTTACAAGGAACACATCCTCTTATTAAAGATGTTGACCTTTATTTAGAAGGAGAAAAAAAGATCCTCTTTAATTCTGAATATCAACTTTTAAAGGAAAAGGAAATCAGCAAATTTCACCAGACTTTAGAGAATGGAAACATCTATTGGGGTCATTATCCTGGAAAAGATCAAAATGAATCAAGTTTAGCTTTAATTCATACGATCCCTGCAGCTAGTAAACATCCTTTTGGTTCTATTATAATTACAATTAATAGAGAGAAAGCACTTGATTTATTAAAAACACTAACACCCTATGGAAAAGGCGCTACATTTATTTTGAATCGTGATAATCAGGTGATACTTTCAGCAGATAACACAAATGATCAACTGTTTGTAAGCGCTTTAAAAAAAGAGTTAACAAATCATGATATAGATAAAGAATCGTTTCAATTTACTTTTAATAAGCAAATCTATTCGGTTTCTTTAGGTCATTTATCTCGAGTTGATTCAGATTGGAAATATGTATCAGCCGCACCAATGTCATCAATTACTGCACCACTCATTATTGTTTCGAGAATTATATTAATTATTAGTGCATCCGCTCTTATTTTAGCTATTATTATGTCTTGGTTTGCATCTTACCGGATTTATACACCAATTAGAAATTTAATGAGTAAATTAATGAACGAAACTACTGGGAAATGGAATCATACTGGAAAAGATGAATTTCTATTAATTGAACAACAATGGGAAGAACTATCACAAAGGAGTCATTTATTACAAAATCGTTTATCAGAACAGGTGACAGAAATAAAGAATAGCTTTGTTGTGCAGCTTGTTCAAGGATATTTTTCTCATTATAAAGAAGAAGATTTAGTAAAGCGAATGAAAAGTTATGGATGGGTAGTTGAAAATCATCAATATATTGCTCTAGATGTTAAACTAACAGGATTGTTTGAATCAAAAGATCGTTTTTCAAATAATGATGAAAGTCTTGTCACCTTTTTAACTGCAAATATAATGGAAGAGTTAGCTAATGAGATTTTTGAACAATATAATGTGATCAAATTCCCTGATCTTTCAGTTGGTTTATTAGTGGTTTATCCATCTGGAACGATGATTAATGAAGATATTCAACGCTTTGCTAATAAGGTAATGGATGCAGTGAATGAAATTATTAACTTGCAAGTAATTGTGTCAATTAGTGAATCTACAAATAGCATCAAAAAAGTCCATTATCTTTTTGAAGAAATGGAAAAGTGGAAACGTCTTCGAATCTTTGAAAATAAAAATCAAATCATCGATCTTAAGGAAATGGGTTCTTTAAAGGATATAAATAGTTTTCGCTATCCCTTTGCAGTTGAAAAAGAAATAATTCAAGCGATTAGAATGGGGCATATCGAAGGAATTGAAAAATTAATTCATCAGTTTTTGGAAGAACTTGCTGAGAATGGCAGAAATGAGATTAATATTCAACAGGGAGTAAGGCAATTGTATAGCAGTATCCAGCATGAAATTTTACATGCAGGCATCCATCCGCATGATTTATATAATGGTAAAGATATGTTTGAGGAGCTTACACAGGTCCATACAATTGAAAGCTTCACAAAGTGGTTTATAGAATCGATCATCCTGCCTTTTAATCAGAGACTTGAAGGCAGAATGAATATGGAATTAAAAAGAATCGTAGAAAAAGTTGTTTTATTGATCCAAGAAAATTATATGAATGATATTTCTTTAGATAGTTGTGCAGAGGAAGCTGGTACAAGCCCTTACTCACTAAGTAAGGCTTTCAAATTAATTGTCGGGATTAATTTCATTGATTATTTAACAGATATAAGGATTCAAAAAGCAAAGGAATTACTGTTACATTCCACGATGAAAATAAATGATATTGCTGAAACGGTTGGTTATCGTCATAGCTATTTTAATCGAATATTTAAAAAGCAGATGGGTATACCTCCAAGCCAATATCGAAAATTGCATCAAGAAAAAGAGTTGCTGGAAATAGAAAAGGACAGTTAGGTTGTTTGTAGTCTATATTTTTGATAGATTACTAGGTTTGTGACCACTTAAAATGAGTAGGATTGGAGGAAACTGTTTGATGATGCACAGCTATTTATTTGAGAGAGGAAAAAGACTATATTTAAATTCATTGTCATCAACGAATGATATTGCTGATTGGTTAATAGAAGGTGAAGCAAAAGTTAGTTTTGAAGAAAATCGTCTCCAATTAGAAAATAAATTAGATCCATCAGTACATGGAGATAATTCTCATTGGGTATTTTGGTGCCCAATTAACTTTCCAGATAAAGTGATAATCGAATGGGAATTTTATCCGATAAGGGAACCTGGTCTTTGTATGCTATTTTTTGCTGCAACAGGACGTAATGGTGAAGATTTGTTCAGTCCTAAGCTTCCTAAAAGAAACGGTAGGTACCCTGAATATCATTCAGGAGCAATTAATACTTTGCATTTATCCTATTTTCGACATAAACATGCTGATGAAAGAGCATTTCGAACTTGTAATTTACGAAAAAGCTATGGCTTTCATTTAGCAGCTATTGGAGCTGATCCCTTGCCCCCTGTTGAGGATGCAATACCACCATATAAAATGAAGCTAATTAAATATGAAGGAATCGTTCAATTTACGATCAATCAATTACCGGTATTAGAATGGGTAGATGATGAAACCGAATATGGAAGCATATTATCTGGAGGGAAAATTGGGTTTCGACAAATGGCTCCGATGAAGGCAGCTTACCGTAATTTTCAAGTGCATGAGGCAATTTTGTCTAAACTAAATAAGTTGAAATGAATGCACAAAAGGAGAGAAAAATAGAATGCCAAAAGTAATGTTAGCATTTCCTGAAGGAAAACATAAAGTATTAACTTTAAGCTATGATGATGGAAGAGCAGCTGATAGGAAATTAGTAGACATCTTAAATCAATATGGGATAAAGGGAACATTCCATATTAATTCAGGGTTATTAGGGGTTGGAGATCGCATCTCACAGGAGGAAATAATAGAGTTGTACGATGGGCACGAGGTTTCTGCCCATACCGTTACACATCCAACAATTGCAAGATCACCAAAAGAACAATTAGTTGAGGAAATAGTCGACGATCGTAAAGGTTTAGAGAGAATAGTCGAGTATCCAGTTAGAGGGTTGTCCTATCCGAATGGTTCTTTCAATCGTCTTATTAAAGAGGTTTTGCCATATCTCGGTATAGAGTATGGTAGGACAGTACATTCAACAGGCGATTTTTCAATGCCTGATGATTTTTTTGAATGGAATCCAACCTGCCATCACAATAAGAATTTAATGAAACTCGCAGAAGATTTTATAAACCTTCAGAAAAAACAATACCTATACATGATGTATGTATGGGGACATAGCTATGAGTTTGACAATGACCAAAACTGGGAACTAATCGAAAGTTTTTGTCAATTTGTCGGCAATCGAAATGATATTTGGTATGCAACAAATATTGAAATTGTTGACTATATGAAGGCGTTTCAAAACCTAAAATTTTCTGCAGATAGTCAATTTGTCTATAATCCATCAGTTTTGTCTGTTTGGCTTAGTATTGATGGCAACATAGTGAATGTACCTGGTGGAAGTCAAGTGGCTTTAATATAAAAACATTTGAATTTAAATAGACTACAAACTTTAAAAATTTGATATTTCGTTTTTTATAACGTCTTTTGTAATGAGACAAGTTGATAGGAGAAGATATAAATGCAAATGAATGGATTAGTAGGTGGCTTTTATAAAATATCAGAATGGATTATGAAACTAGCATATGTAAACTTATTATGGATTTTATTTACACTTGTTGGATTAATCGTTTTCGGTTTTTTTCCAGCAACCACAGCTATGCTTGCAGTGATTCGAAAGTTAATTATGGGGGAAACAGATATCCCTGTTTTTAAAACTTTTCTAACCTCATATAAGAAAGAGTTCAAGATAAGCAATGTAATAGGAATCATAATGTTTGTTGTTGGATATATTTTGTATTTTGACCTTTCTATTGTTAGGGAAGCAAATGGATTGATAAGGCTAATTTATTTTCCATTGTTAATGATCTTTTTTGGGTATGTCTTAACATCTTTTTATTTTTTCCCCGTCATTGTCCATTATGAAACGAAGATTTTTCAGGCAATAAAAAACTCATTTATTATTATGATTTTACACCCATTATCAACGATCATGATGGTAATTGGGATAGTAGCAATTTATTTCTTAATGATAACCATTCCTGGATTAATTCCAATTTTTTGCGGAAGCATCCCCGCATTTGTCATTATGTGGTCTGCACTTCTCGCCTTTTCAAAAATTGAGAAAAAGCAAGAAGCGATCCCTCTCCAAAAATAGAATGATCCCTGCCTAATATCCTGATTTTTTTAGATAGGCAGGGGTAAATTCTACAACAAAAAAATCTCAAATTTCAAAAATGTGCAAAGAGGTAATAAAAATGGTGAAACAAAAAAGTGTGGTTGTTTGTAAAAAAAGATTCAGATAGGTTAAAAAGGAGTCTTTCATTAAAGGTTTTCAAAATGAAGGAAAGGAGGAAAGTGGCAAAAATATCCTAATCTAGAGTATGTAGAGATTAGGCACTATAGCCTATTTTTATTTTAGCGAAAAGTACTAGTTTTTACAATAACCAAAATAGTTTGTTTTTTTTCACAGCTAAGCAAAAAAACTAGGATGGAAGACTTTTTCACATTTTACTTAGTATTTATTGAAAGCGCTTCGCTTTAATCTAATCTGGAGGTTTTTTATGTTTAATAAAACAGGAAATCGATTTAGAAAAACAAATAAATTTATAATTAGCTCAATATTAACTGCTTCACTGTTTGTTCCCCAAGTAACAATGGCAAACAGCACACCTGAACAAGATCCTTCTTACAAAAATTATCAAATGGAATTCTTAGATCGAGGCCTAGTAGCTGTAAATGTAGAAAATGGTGTTTTTATAAGCTGGAGATTGTTAGGGAATGAACCTGAAGATATTTCTTTCAACCTATATCGTGATGGGAAAAAGGTAAATTCCTCACCAATTAAATCGAACACAAACTTTTTGGATAGGAAAGGGAATGCGGATTCTACTTATACTGTACGTGCAGTATTGGATGGTAAATTACAATCGAAATCAAAAGAGATTGGTGTATGGGGGAAAAACTACCTTTCAGTACCGCTAGAAAAACCAGCCGATGGAATTAATCCAGATGGATCAACCTATACCTACCATGCAAATGACGCAAGTGTTGGTGATCTTGATGGGGATGGTCAATATGAAATTGTATTAAAATGGGATCCATCGAACTCACAAGACAATTCAAGAAACGGTGTGACAGGTGAGGTCTTTGTCGATGCGTATGAAATGGATGGAAGCCATTTATGGAGGATTGGCCTTGGGAAAAATATTAGAGCTGGTGCCCATTATACGCAATTTATGGTTTATGACCTAGATGGAGATGGTAAATCAGAGGTAGCATTAAAAACCGCTGATGGAACAACGGATTCGACAGGTAAGGTTATTGGTGACCCAATTGCCGATTATAGAAATGCAGAAGGTAGAGTATTAGAAGGGCCTGAGTTCTTATCGATTTTTAATGGAGAAACTGGCCAGGAACTTGTGACAACTGATTTTGAACCAGCTAGAGGAAACGTAACGGATTGGGGCGATGGATATGGGAATCGTGTGGATCGCTTCTTAGCAGGGATTGCTTACCTTGATGGTGAAAGACCAAGCCTCATTATGGCGCGTGGTTATTATGAAAAAACAATGCTAGTTGCCTATAATTTTCGCGATGGAAAATTGACGAAGGAGTGGACGTTTGATAGTGACACACCAGGAAATGAAGGATATGCTGGCCAAGGAAATCATAATCTAAGTGTGGCAGATGTAGATGACGATGGAATGGATGAAATCATCTATGGTGCAATGGCAATTGATGATGACGGTAAAGCCTTATATACAACAGGATTGGGACATGGAGATGCGATGCATTTAGGTGATTTAGATCCAAATCATCCAGGTTTGGAAGTATTTCAAGTGCATGAAGATAAAAACTCTGCATTTGGAATGGAGTACAGAGATGCTGATTCAGGGGAAGTTCTTTGGGGGATTTTTACTGGAAGAGATACTGGAAGAGGAATGTCTGCTGATATTGATCCTCGTTATGAAGGTGAAGAGGTTTGGGCAAGAGGTGGCATATACTCAAGTACTGGAGAATTAATAACAGAAGCTATGCCATCATCAACGAATTTTGGAATTTGGTGGGATGGCGACTTATCCCGTGAGCTCCTAGACCATAATTGGGATGAGTCTATAGGTTATGGAACAGGTAAAATTGATAAATGGGATTATGAAAACAATACAACTGTTAATCTACTAACAGCAGAAGGTTCAGCATCTAATAACTGGACAAAGGGCAATCCAAGCTTGCAGGCCGATCTATTTGGTGACTGGCGTGAAGAAGTAATGTGGAGAGCAGCAGATAGTAGTGAGCTAAGGATTTATACAACAACAAACATGACGAATCAACGCATTTTTACTCTTATGCATGATCGCGTTTATCGTTTAGGGGTTTCGTGGCAAAATGTTGCCTATAATCAGCCGCCACATACAAGCTTTTATCTAGGTCATGGCATGAAAAATCCATCTGCACCAAAAATGTATGTTGTATCACAAATTGATGTGGATGTGTCACCGAACGTGCTTAATACAAATAAAAACAGTAGTGAAAATTCCGTTACAGCTAAAGTGAAAACAGCTTTAGGATCAAAAATAACATCTGTAAAAATGAAAATCAACGACATAACAATAATAGGAGTTCCAAAAGGAAACACGCTCAAATTTAATCAACAAGACATCATTAGTGCACTAAACGGTGAGAATGGGGAAATTGAGGTATCCATAACAGGCTCACTAGAGAATGGGAATTATTTTGTAAGTGAAGATATGTTTAGAATTATTAATCGCTAATAACTAGCAACCGTTTACTTTTCAACAATAACATTCATTTAAACAAAGGAGCGACTATTTTGGGACAAGGGAAACTATTGGGTTTAATAAGTGTTATTCTTCTGTTATCAATTTTTATGCAAGGTATGGCGGTAACCCCTCAAGTAGAGGCATCACAAGCAGCTCCGAAAAAATATCAATTTGACTTTGGAGAAGGTCCTGTAGAAAAGGGGTTTACGGGAGTTAGCGCAACTACTCGTTATAATGAGAAAATGGGCTATGGATTTAACACCCCAGAAAACATGAAGAATGTTACAGCTGCAGGAACAGGGGTTGCTAGTGATGCTGTTCAATTTTTAGCCTTTGGCACGAAAAGTGAAAACACATTCAATGTTGATCTTCCTAATGGGCTTTACGAAGTAACTGTAACACTTGGTGATACTGCAAGAGCAAGCGTTGCTGCTGAAGGAGTTTTTCAACTCATCAATATGACTGGAAACGCAGCAACAGATACATTTCAAATCCCCATTACAGACAATCAATTAAATCTACTTGTTACAGAGGGGAAAGTTGGTACAAACTTTACTCTTAGTGCTATTGAGATCAAGAAATTATCTAAACATGCTGTAATGAAACCGACAATTTATATTGGTGGAGACTCTACAGTTTGTAACTATTACCCATTAGCGAATAGTTTACAAGCAGGTTGGGGACAACTTTTGCCAGAGTTTGTTGATACGGAAACATATCAAATACGAAATATGGCTTCAGGGGGGCAAATTGCTAGGGGATTTAGAGACGATGGTCAGCTTGAAGCAATCTTGAAGTATATTAAACCAGATGACTATTTTCTGTTACAGTTAGGAATTAATGACACAAATCCAAAAAATAAGACAACCGAAGCAGAATTTAAAGAGATAATGAGAGACATGGTTAGACAAGTCAAAGATAAAGGAGCGATGGTGATACTATCAACTCCTCAAGGAAGGGCAACAGATTTTAATTCAGATCATGTTCATAATTCAGAAAATAGATGGTATAGACATTCCATTTTAGCTTTAGCTAAGGAAGAAAAAGTACCATTAGTAGATCTAAATGTACTAAGTTCAACTTATTTTACATCAATAGGTCCTGAAGCTACAGGTAAACTTTATATGCCTGGAGATAGCTTACACCCTAACCGTGAGGGTGCAAGACAACTTGCCCAAATTGTAGCTGATGATTTGAATAGACAAGGGTTTGAAGGATTTATATCTCGATAATATTAATGGAAAATGAAATAGTAACTTAATAGACAAGGCTGTATAAAAGCTAGCCCTTTATACAGCCTTTTTTTTGTATTTTCAAGCATTTACCTCTTATGGTGTAAAAAAATTGACCTCAAAAAGAAATGAAAAATTTTCTATTTATATAATTATAATGTAATCAAGGATTGATTATAGTAAAATAGTCATTAATCGGCAATATTCAAGGAGAGAATTATGGCGAAAAAAGTAAAATGGCTATTATTATATATTATATTCAGCTTCGTTTGGATTATTGTTACTGATAACTTAATTGTCTATAACGGAATCCCAAAAGACATTCATTTAATTTTTCAAAATATTAAAGGATGCATATTTGTTGTGCTAACGAGTGTGTTTTTCTACTATTTAATAGTGAAAAAGGAAGCATATGAAAAAGAAAGGCAAGAGAAAAATAAGTTAAATATATTAATAAATTCAATGGTCGACTTTGTTAATTTTAAAGATGGTGATGGCAGATGGACGGAGGCAAATGAGTTTGCATTAAAGCTATTTCAAATTGAGAATGTTGATTACCGAGGTAAAAAGGATTCTGAGCTAGCTGACTTTAGCAATTTTTATGGTGATGCGCTAAGATATTGTGAAATATCAGATGAAGAAGCATGGTTAAAAGGTGAGGTTAGTCAGTGTATTGAAGAAATCCCTATGCGAGATGGAACGGTTAAAACGTTTAATACGATAAAGGTTCCAATATTTAATGAAAATGGAACAAGAAAAGAGCTCGTCGTATTGGGACGCGATGTAAGTGATAGGATTGCTGCTGAAAGGAAATTGGCAGAAAGTGAACAAAGATATAAATCATTGTTTGAATTTAATCCAGAATTAGTATATATGATTGATCTACAAGGAAATCTTACAAACGTAAATGATCATTTTTATAAATATACTGGCTATAACAAGGAAGATTTCTTACAAAAGTCAGTACTATCTCTTATCGTTGAAAATGATCGTCGACGGGTTAGTGAAGCCTATATAAAGGTGATTAAAGAAAACAAACCATGGATTAATGAAGAAATTGAGATTATTAAAAAGGATCAGTTAAAGAAGAGTTTACGTTGTACTGCAGTTCCTATGATCATTAATAATGAGACAGTAGGAGTGATTGGGTATGCCGTTGATATAACAAAAGAAAAAGAAACGATGCAACTACTTCGAAAAACTGAGAAGCTTTCAGTTGTTGGGGAATTGGCTGCAAGTGTTGCACATGAAATCAGGAATCCGTTAACATCATTAAAAGGATTTCTTCAAATGCTCCAATCCTCAAGTGATGAAAATCAAATGTATTATAAAATTATGCTTGAAGAAATTGAACGAATAAATATTATCTCAAGTGAGCTATTAGTTTTAGCAAAGCCGCAACAAATTCATTTTCAAAAACGAAATATAAATGAGTTGCTATCAAATGTGAAATCATTGCTTGAGTCTGAAGCAAATTTATATGGCGTTGAGTTAGAAATTTTAACAAATGATAGGCTCCCACTTGTAGATTGTGAGTCTAATCAATTAAAACAGTTATTTATAAACATAATCAAAAATTCTATAGAAGCTACATCAAAAAAAGTGCAAGTTTCTATTAATAAAACAGATCACGACCATATTTGTATTCTGTTTAAAGATGACGGATGTGGGATAGACCAAGAGAGGTTAAAGCATTTAGGAGAGCCCTTTTATTCAATGAAGGAGAAAGGGACAGGCTTAGGGTTAACCGTTAGTTATAGAATTGTCGAGTTTCATAAAGGTCAAATTCAGTTCGAGAGTAAAGTAAATGAAGGAACAACTGTAAGGCTTGTCTTACCAATTAATAAATAAAGAAAGATCCCTATGTATCAAATTGCTTAATAGCAAATGATGCATAGGGATTTTTTATGGTTGAGTTTCAAGCTCAAATTATAATTACTTAAAGCTTCTGAGATTATATCTGGATATTGTTGTAAATAGACAATCACAAATAGTTGGTATAGTCGTATATTATAAAGTGGCAACTCACCTAAAGGAGCTGATTTGAAGTGACTCATTATTATTGTCAACCTATGTATAATCCGGTATATTATCCCAATGGATACCCAGTAAGACAGGTAACTACAATCCCCTACAATTATTACTATCAACAGCAAGTTAGGCAATTTCCTGATGTCGATCCTACATTATTTGAACAATCGGCTAAATCAATGCAGCATTTAATGAAAGAAGCAAGTTTGGTTTTAAATGAGCTAGCAAAGTCAAAACCGTTTGCTAAAAAGGTTATGGATGCAGCACAGCAATCAAATATGAAGGAAGTTGATCAGTTAATCAAGTCGACCGGTATTAAGTCAAAGGTAGAGACAACTTTTAATCCTGATGGAATTAACCTAAAGCTATCGTCTAAAGTTGGTGGTTCGGATTGTTGTCACTTAACAATTGGGCTTAGATGGCTGTAAATTGATTAACTAAATTTATGCGAAACGAGATGGAGCTACCAATTTCGTGTATATTCCCCTATTAATCCTGCGTTCACATTACATTAAAGTTTAACCCAACCTTAATAGCTCCCCTCTGTCCCATAATATTACTAATTTATAAAGAACACTCCTCTGCTGGAAATCTTGGCTTTTCCTTGAAATTTGCAAATATTAAATCAAAATCGCATATGAATCCTTCAAATTACATTTTGTTTGAACAATTGTCGAAAGCGTTTATAATAAGGATATGGAAAACATTACATTAGTAATATTTTCTAAACTAATAAAAGGTGAATCAATATTAATTCCTAAAGTTTAGGTAAATACCACTAAATATTTATAGTTAATTAGAACTGATGTTTAATAAGAGATTTATAGATTTTATTTAAAAACCTCCATGAGTAAGTCCTTTTTCATAGTTCAAAGTTAATGTGAATCCTTAACGTTTAATAAGTAAAAATATCAATATTTAGTAAGAAACACTCTTTGTAATTGGAGGAAAGTAAATGGCAGGAGAAACAATTTTAATAATAGATGATGATGAGGATATCAGATCGATTTTACAACTGTACTTGTCAAAAGAGGGGTACTCTGTTACCGTATCTGGATTTGGAAATACTGCAATAAAATTAGTCGATCTCCATCGTCCCAATTTAATCATTTTAGATGTGTTACTCCCTGATATGGATGGATATGAGGTTTGTCGATTATTGCGTCAAAAAACAAGTGCACCAATTTTATTTTTAAGCTCAAAAGAAGATGATTTTGATAAAATTTTAGCGCATCGTATTGGTGGAGATGATTACATAACAAAGCCCTTTAGTCCTGCAGTACTTGTTGCTAAAGTACAAGCTCATCTACGTAGAAATAAAAATATTTCACATCAAGTATATAAACTGAATGAATGGACTGAAGACTATGTATTGGTTTTTCCAGGGCTAACAATAGATAAAAACAGCTGTGTTGTAAAAGTAAATAAAAAAGCGATACCACTATCAGCAAAAGAATATCAGCTATTATGCTTATTAGCAGAAAATCCAAATCGAGTCTTTACCGTGGAGCAGATGTTTGAACGGGTTTGGGGTGAAGAAAGTCTTGGTGATTATAGAACTGTAATGGTACACATCAGTAATTTGCGTAAAAAAATTGAACCACATCCTACAGAGCCAATTTATGTCTTAACCTTAAGAGGTATGGGGTATAAATTTAATGGCTTTTTTGATGATTAATATCACCATAAGTCTGTAAAAAATTTTTAATCTCTTCTTTTGTAATTCCTAGAGTAAATGCTTCTTGAATCAGCTTTACCCATTCATAATCGAGATCTCTATTTGAATCAGATAAAGTGAAATGCTTAAACTTTTCCATTTGAAACCTCCGTCATGATATTTGATAACCTTATCATACTTTATAAACTATAAAGCTTGTATAAGGTTTCTTAAAGATTAGTTAAAGAATGCAAATAAATTCCATAAGCAAAAGGTGGATGACAAATGGAATCATTAAGTAGGTATCAATCATTAGAGGAAATATCAAGCAATCACTTATATACTCTTTATAAAGGATTTTCTACTGATACTAGAAAGAATGTGCTTCTTAAGATAGTAAAGGAGCAACACGTTTCAAAAAAAACAATCGCTTCCATACAGTATGAATATGATTTAGTTCAATCAATTGAGATTGAAGAAATATTACGACCTATAAGTTTGGAAACTGATGGTAGGCAACCTTATGTGGTATATGAATATTTTCCTTGTGAAACGTTGAACACCTACCTCAAGAAAAAAGAAAAATTGAAAGTAGACGAGTTTTTAAGAATGACTATTAAGCTTGCAACGGCATTAGTTAATCTTAATCGCCATCAACTTGTACATAAAAACATTAACCCTTCTACGATTTTACTTAATCATACTTCAAATGAACTTAAACTTACTGGTCTCCAATATACTCAAAAAAATCGAATAAGTAACAATCAAATACCTATTGATAAAGAGATGGACATCGAATTAGCCTATATATCTCCAGAGCAAACTGGAAGAATCAATCGAAATGTAGATTTTCAATCAGACCTTTATACACTTGGTGTCGTTTTTTATGAAATGCTAACAGGTCAAACACCTTTTGTTGTAGAATCACCATTTGATTGGATCCATGCGCACTTAACAAAACAGCCACCTCCTTTAACAGATCTAAATGAAGATGTTCCTGAAATCCTAACAAATATTATTATGAAACTTCTAAGTAAATCTCCAATTGATCGCTATAAGAGTTCGTATGGCTTAAGAGAGGACTTAATCACTTGTCTCCAACATTATGAAAATGGACAACTAACCTCGTTTGCAATAGGGAAAAAAGATACATTTATGAATATAGAGACAAATAATCGATTATTTGGAAGAGAAGAAGAAGTAAATAAGTTAATATCCATATGTAATCGTACTCTTGAAAACGGTGAAACACAGCTTATGCTCATATCTGGTGAATCAGGAACAGGAAAAACAGCGATAGTGGATGAAGTGTTGCAGGAATTAAATAAGAAACAGACATTTTTAATTCGAGGAAAGTTTGACCTTCTCCTTAAGCAAAGTCCTTATAGTGCCATACTTGATGCATTTAAAATGCTTTTTAAGCAAATTCTCACAGAAGATGAAACAAATATTAACAAGTGGGGTCGTTTGATTGAAGATGAAATAGGATCTAATCTAACAATTTTATTAAGTGTTTTACCTGAATTGAAATGGCTTGTAAATAAAGAGAATGAAGAAATTGAATTGACGGCAGTAGATATGTCCTCACATTTTTATTATTTATTTCAAAAGCTTGTACGTGTATTTGCTCAAAAAAATCATTCGCTCATTTTATTTTTAGATGATTTGCAATGGGCAGATAGTGCTTCTTTAGAATTGATAGAGTATTTAATTTCAAATCAAGATACACATTATTTTTTAATGATAGGAGCCTATCGAGAAAACGAGATAACGTCAGAACATCTTTTATATCAAACGATTAGTCACTTAAAAGATGAAAGAAAGGTACAAACTATTACTCTTGATGCTTTATCCTATGATATAGTAAGCGATTGGATTCAGTCATATCTATCAGAGCAAAAAGAAGATGTTAGAGTGTTAAGTACAACTATTTATCGAATTACACAGGGAAATCCATTCTTCATTAAACAATTACAACTATCTTTTTATGAAAATAACATTCTATTTTTTAATGAAAAGAGCGGAAACTGGTCGATTGATGAAACAAAATTATCACAAGCCTCCATTCAAGATAACGTTGTTTTTTATTTAATCAATCGCTTGAAAAAGTTACCAGAAACAACACTAAGGCTTATTCAAATTGCAGCGTGCATAGGTAATCAATTTGATTTACATACAGTTTATAAAATAGCAAAACAAGATCAATTAAGTACGAGTAGAATAATCGATACTGCAATTGACATGGGGCTTCTTCTTCCAGCGCACGAAAATGTAGATAAAAGGGAGAGTAAACAAGATATAAGTGATGTTTCTACTTCTAACTATCGTTTTATCCATGACCGCGTTCAACAGGCAATCTATTCAACAATGTCAAACAAAGAAACGTCAACTAACCATCTGGCAATTGGGAGAGAGCTTATTCAAGATGAAATGACTGAATCACAATTAGTAAATGTAGTCTATCATCTTAATCTAGCTCGACATTTACTGCCTGAAAAGGAAACGATCATGCTAGCCAAAATGAATGTAAATGCTGGAGAATTCGCGAAAAATACAGCAGCCTATCAAGCAGCATTAATATATTACAAGGTTGCATACGAATTATTAGGTGAGGATTGGAAGAATCACTATGATTTAACATTTAACCTACTTAAGGGCTTAGGTGAAGCACAGTATTTAAACAGTAACTTCGATCAATCTGAACATACGTTTAATACATTGCTCAAGCATGCAAAAACAAAGGTTGAAAAACTATCGATTTATAATCTGAAAATCACATTGTATACACATGTTCACCGTGTAGAAGAAGCGGTTGAAGCAGGCTTAGCAGGATTGCAATTAATGAATCAGAAATTTCCTTTTAAACCGAATAAACTACATATTGTCAAAGAATTACTTTTTGTTAAATTAGCTTTCGCAGGAAAACAACCGAAAGACTTATTGAAATTGCCAGAAATGGAAAGTGAAGAAAATCGTTTAATTTTGCGGACATTGATCCAATTAAATGCTCCGACCTATCATGTAGATCAAAACCTTTCAACTATTTTCATGCTAAAAGCGATGAGAATGACGATTAAGTTTGGTCTAACAGAATTTAGTCCATTAGTTTTTAATAATTATGCACTCATTTTAAGTGCAGGTTTTCATGATTTTAAGCAAAGCTATGAATTTGGAAAGCTAGCTTTATTGTATGCTGAAGAGAATGGCAATATAGGTATAAAAGGTAGGGTATCCTTTGTTTTCGCAAGCTTTGTGAACCATTGGAAAAACCATATAAAGGATAATATTAAGTATCTGGAACAATCGCAAAAATATTGTCTACAGGCGGGGAACATTCATCTCGCTGGAGCAAATAGTTCATTTCTCGTCATTTCTCATTTTATTAAAGGAACACTCTTAGAAGAGCTTAAGAATATTATTCAATTACAGAAAACCTTCATTGAAGATATTAAATATCCAATCTCGGCAGGCTTTATGGCAGAAATGCAGGAATGGCTTGACTATCTTACGAGTGATAAACGGATTGAATGGCAGTTTACTAAAATTATTGATGATGATTCTGCCAAAATTATTCATTATACAATGCGTCTACATATGGCCTACTTATTTAATAAGGATAAATTTGCTAATCAAGTATTAAAGGAATTAGCACCTTTAGTGAATAGTCGCTTAACATTAGTAATCGCACCAGAATTTTATTTTTTCGAAGCATTATGGCTATTGAAGTTTATTAGACTAGGAAAGACCACTATTTTGAGTAAAAGGGAATCGCTTAAAAAGATAAAACGAAATATACGAAAGCTAAAAAAATATGCTAAGTTGTCACCTGAAAATTATGAGTCTAAGAAAATGCTAGTTATGGCGGAGTTAGCTGCAATTACAAACAATAAGCAAACTGCAGAGGCGTATTTTGATATAGCGATCCAATCTAGTGAAGAAAATCAGTTTCTTCAAATGGTCGCTTTATGTAATGAAGCAGCTGGTCGATTTTACGCAGAGCAGAAGAAAAATAAAATTGCAGGTCTTTACTTTACTGAAGCTTATAACAGCTACCTAAAATGGGGGGGCATTAAGAAAGCGCAACATCTGTCTGATAAATATCGAACATACATGCGAGACAATGTTGAAGTCAAGAAAACGTTATATGAAGGTCGAGCAGAGAATTATGATTTAAATGCAGTATATAAAGCAGCACAAATTATATCAAGTGAAATGAAAATTGAGCAATTGTTAGAAAAAGTTATCCATATTACGATGGAAAATGCAGGTGCAACGAAAGGGACCATTTTATTTAAACAAGGTGAGGAATTAATTGTTGTTGCTCATGAAAATTATAGGCTTGAAGAATCCGTACATAGAGATAATGATTTTTCACCTAATATTGTTCAGTATGTAAATCGAACTGGTAACATTGTTCAATTAGATGATGCAAGTAATATAGGTATTTTTCAAGAAGACGAATACGTCCTGAAAACGAAGGCGAAATCTATTATTTGTATACCAATTTTCTATTATCAAAAGTTAAAAGGGATTCTATATTTGGAAAACGAAAAGGTGACAAATGTGTTTTCAAAGGAACGGATTAGCTTCTTAACGCTACTATCAACGCAGGCGGCGATATCGATTGAAAATGCTCAGCTCTACAAAAACCTTGAGGATAAAGTTAAAGAAAGAACAGCCGAGCTTCAACAAGTTAATCAAACCCTTGAGGAGGCAAATAAGTATTTAGCACAATCAGAAGAAATAAGGAGAGAGTTACTATCCAATATTTCACATGATTTGCGAGCACCAATTGCAAGTATACAAGGGTATATGGAAGCAATACTAGATGGATTAGCGAACACGGAAGCAAAGCGAGATGAATACATACGAAATAGCATTTCACGTATAAAAGGATTAAATGTCCTTATTAACGATTTGTTTGATTTAACCCAATTGGAATCAGGCAATCTTTCTTTTAGCTTTGATTATGTTCCAGCTGATAAACTGTTGGAAAACATAAAAAGCAAATTTCTCTACGAAGTCACAAGAAAAAATTTATATTTACAGCTTGAGTTAAATGAAGATATGGAACTCTTTCCGTTAATTGAGATTGATGTTGAGAGGATAGGACAAGTTTTCGCTAATTTGATTACAAATGCAGTTAAACATACAAATAGTGGTGGGATTCATCTGAAATTAGAGAAAGTGGAACAAAATGTAATAATCTCTTGCCGTGATACTGGTTTAGGGATTGCTTATGAAGATTTGCCTTATATATTTGAAAGAAACTTCACAAAAGCGAATCACCCTTCAAGAAAAGGGCATGGTCTTGGTCTGGCAATTTGTAAAGAAATCATCAAACATCACAACGGAGAAATTTGGGCAGAGAGTGAGATTGGAAAAGGTACAACGATTTATATACAGCTTCCTGTTGTTCGTGTGGAGGAAGAATTAGTATTAACATAGGTCGGATTTGTTTTTACACGTGCTTGGTATCAAAACATGTAAGTGTTTATAAAAAAAAACGTGACTTACATTTAATGGTAAATCTGATCTAAATCTATCGTTTGGCATATCCAGTGTATGGTTTGAATAAGTTCAGAATGAAGATTCTTTCGTGACTACGTCGAATCATTTTACATCATTTGCTAAACGAAAGTGGGGATCATCAAATGCCAAGTGAGTTATATAAAGTTGAAGTTAATATGCCGATCCAATCAATATGGGACTTTGTAAGTGTAATGGACAATTGGGCACCTCTTGTACCTGGATATATTGAGCATGAGATTTTAAATGATAGCGAGTCAATTTGGAAGTTCAAAACCGATTTAGGGGTTATTAAGAAGAAGGTAGAATTAAAAGTTGATATCACAGATTGGATTAAACCTAAAAAGGTTATTTTTAATCTAACTGGTATCAATGAAAAAATGACTGGAAAAGGTTATTTCGAAGCACAAATAATTGATACGAACAACACTCTGATGACTGGGTATCTAGAAATCACACCTGAAGGCAAAATGGCGAAATTAATTAATTCTAAGCTTAAGAAAAATTTAAATGAATTGACGAAGGAATTGACTGAAGCGATAATAGCTAAAATAAAAGAAGATGAACATGCGATAAGATAGTTGTTAGTAAGAATTAATCAAGTATAGAAAAATCTGTCCGTATTTAGGCATCCTATGTAGGTAGGATGTCTTTTTTACTATGAAAAAGAATGTAGCTTAGTAATAGAATTAATTAAAAGGCTAACTCGCTAAACTTTGTTGCTATGTACCAAGTGGTGTGGTGAGGTTGATTTCCGCTCCAATCAACCTTCCACAGGTTCGTGTTATAACATCAATCTCTAAATTGAACGAAGCTTGTTCTTAAAAGTTAATTAAAAGCTTTGTTATTGACAACGGAATTTTATTTGTGATATATTTATCTCGAAATAAGGATATCTGAATCTGAGATAATACCACAAGTAATTATCTCTTTATATTTTGAATAGTCAATTCAATAACATCGAAAAATATATTAACAATTATTCACTGTCCCTTTAAAGTAAAAAAACTCAGAAAAGGGCTAGTACACAGTTCGACACTATAGAGCTATGTTTGTAGCTTAATTGGAGGAAATTAAAGTGAATGAATTAAAAGGATTACACCATGTAACAGCCATTACAAGTAGTGCAGAAAAGAACTATGAATTTTTCACTTATGTTTTAGGAATGCGTTTAGTAAAGAAAACTGTTAACCAAGATGATATTCAAACATACCACTTATTTTTCGCGGATGACAAAGGTAGTGCAGGCACAGATATGACTTTCTTTGACTTCCCTGGCATTCCCAAAGGTGTACATGGTACAAATGAGATATATAAAACATCTTTTCGGGTACCAAGTGATGCTGCGTTAGATTATTGGGTAAAACGTTTAGATAGTTTAGAGGTAAAGCATACAGGGGTGAAAGAACAATTTGGTAAACAGACGCTTTCATTTGTTGATTTTGATGACCAAGAATACCAATTGATTTCAGATGAGAATAATGAAGGTGTAGCATCTGGTTCACCATGGCAAAATGGACCGATTCCTCTTAAGTTTGCAATAACTGGTCTAGGGCCAATTTTTATCCGTATCGCTAATTTCGAATACTTTAAAGAAATGTTGGAAAAAGTTCTATTATTTAAAGAAATAGATCAGTCAGGATCATTTCATTTATTTGAGGTTGGTGAAGGAGGAAATGGTGCCCAAGTAGTAGTAGAATATAATGCAATTCTACCTCAAGCTAGACAAGGTTTTGGTACAGTTCACCATGCGGCATTCCGTGTTGAAGACCGAGCAGTTCTAGAAGAATGGATTAATCGTATGGAAAGCTTCGGATTCCAAACCTCAGGATATGTTAATCGTCACTTTTTTGAGTCATTGTACACAAGAGTTGCTCCACAAATTCTATTTGAGTTTGCAACAGATGGTCCAGGATTTATGGGAGATGAACCTTATGAAACACTTGGAGAAAAATTATCTTTACCTCCATTCTTAGAGCCAAAACGTGAACAAATTGAAAGTTTAGTTCGCCCAATTGATACTGTAAGAAGCACAAAAGAATTCATTAAAGAATAATGAATAATTTACTATTTTAGATAAATTATTATGCTAAGTATTATGTATATTAAAGAGCTTCCTAATAGATGTTTCATCTCTAGGAAGCATTGTTACAAAAAGTAATAACCTCACAATTTATGATATTAATAATGTTACAGATCTAATAAGTTGACAAAAGAAGAAAAATCCATTAAAATTATCTCATATTCAAGATATTTAAATTTAGGATATATATATTTTAAGCTATTAATGAAGTTGATAAGATTTAGAAATAGGACTCTGTGTCATTTTAATTTCAAAGCATAAAAATTTTTATTTTTTATCTCAAATTAAAAATTCTTTAAATGAAGGTAAAAGTGATCTTAGGAAAACTTTAAACAGCAGAATTTAAACCTCCAAATTAAAGGGGTTGATAAAATTTAAAAATATCAAATGAGAACAAACAATATTTTAGGCGGTGCAGAAGATGGGCATTATAGAGAAATTATTTGGTGGATCTAAACATAAGGAGGAAAAAACAATGACAAAATTAAACATTGGAATTATCTTAGGAAGTACACGTCAAGGACGATTAAGTCCACAAGTAGGAGAATGGGTGAAAGGAATTGCGGACAAACGTGAAGATGCAAATTATGAAATCGTAGATATTGCGGAATTCAAATTACCATTTTTAGGTGAAACAGATGGTCAAGAACCAGGAATAAAAGCTTGGTCAGAAAAACTTGCTAGTTTAGATGGATTCGTATTTATTACACAAGAATACAATCACAGTATCACAGGAGCTTTGAAAAATGCACTTGATCTAGCTCGTGTGGAGTGGAACAATAAAGCTGCAGGTATTGTGAGCTACGGTTCAACAGGTGGAGCTCGTGCAGCAGAACATCTTCGTGGGATCTTAGGTGAATTACTAGTTGCAGACGTTCGCACACATCCTACATTGTCACTATTTACAGATTTTGAAAACGGAAGTGTTTTCAAGCCAGCTGAATTACATCTTGATAATGTTAATGGTATGCTAGACCAAGTTATTGCATGGAGTGGAGCACTAAAAACATTGAGATAAAATAAATGACAAATCGTTATACATGGGAGGGAGGATGTTAATCCTCTCTTTTTTTCTATGATTAGAATAAAAATCCTCAGGATATTTTTATAAAATGAGCATTTAATTGGAAAATATGTTAGCATAATATGGTAAATAGAGTTAAAGTAACACATCTACATATATATAGAACAGATCATCCATCTACTTTTAGTACCATTTTTTTTTAAAGAAAGAAGGTGTGAAAAAATTGGTAATTAATATCTTGTTTACAATTATGTTCATACTTGGTGTATATTATCTAATCAATTATCGATTAAGGATAAAGAAAGCAGCTGATTTATCTAAGGATGCACTATATCCAAAAATAGACGATGAGTTTAATAGTATTCTCCTTCCAATTGAATGGGAGAAAATGGAACCTCTTGCAAAGAATACGAAATCCTATCAATATGTGAAATGGGGAACCCTTATTGCCCTTTTATTGTTATTGGTTCTATTGTGGATTGTTCTTGCAACAGAATGGTTAGGATCCTCCTTCTTTAGTGTTGTCTATTTGTTTATTGTGATCATTAACTCGATTAAGCATCGTGGAAATCTGTTCATCTTATCAAAAGGAATCATTCTCAATAGTAAGTTCTATTCTTCAAATCAAATAAAGAATTATCAAATAGAAAAAATTGTCCGGTGGCACGAGCTTTACGGGCTTGATGATCGTGTGAACAACGCTTATAAAATGACATTTAAAATAAAGAAAGAGTTATTCCCTCAAAATTATATTGTTGTAAAAGATACTGATTATCTTGAACGAATGATTTTATTACTTGATGAACAAGGTATTCCAGGTATGAAAGAAAAGGAACTAGCTAATTCTTCAGTAGGTAATTTTACAACTAAATCTTAGTGTTTCATCACAAATAGGCATAATCCATAAATGGTTTACGTCTATTTGTACTTCAAGGAAGGATATATGGTTAGTTATATAAATTTTACTTTTTTCAATAATATCTATAGCTAACTAATTAACAAAATTGGGTGATCAGATGGATATTTAAAATATTGTCTAATCGCAAGTGATATACCTTTTGCAATATTTGTAGCCATTGTATATATAAGATGGAGATTCGTATAAAATAGAGAAGATTCTACAGCTGGATCATTTTCGAGGACCACTCCCATTACGCTACAATCTCCAATAGATGGAAGGTTATGGCCAAGACCACTCCCAGGGCGCAAAGAGCCTTCACGAACAACAATCGTGTTAACGATCCCTTCTGAACCAAGTACACTATCAATTGCAACAACAAAGCTATTATTTGGTAAGGCAATACCCGAAAATCTTGGGACAATGGTTGTGGCATCTAAGGGAGATTTTAGATTTCCCAATACAGTTAAGTGATTTGGATACATGTCTTGAAGTAAGGTTCCAACAAATGGACCAAGGCTGTCGCCATTAATTAGGTTAGAACCAATGCCTACGACATATATATGCTCCGTCCCTTCTGGAATTAAATTATACAAGGTGTTACGAATAAACAGCGGTGCTAGCTTATGACTATATGGGATAATTCCCTCAAGCATTGAAATTCTTGTGTCCATATCATTCTGTTTATACATGTTGTTATTTCCCCTCACCAATATTTTCAGTAGTTCACCGATCTCTCTGTGTAAAACGCTTTCATATTCTTGTATTTTTTAGAATTTTTGATCGTTATTTTATTTTACATTATAATTTAATATTCTTTATTCATATTAAAATTCCTTCTATAATTTGATTAATAGAATAAGTACCTAATAAACGTTTTGCTTGATCCTAGAATGATTTGTTGTTCTGATGAAGATTATTATTGGTAAAGTGACTAGCTCATTGAATATAAAAGCAAAAATTAAAATGTGACATAATTAATGTACGAGAATGCTTGCTAATGCTGCTAATAAATGAGCTTAAGTAAGCTTTTTTTATATGAAAGTTAGGAAGTAAAAGCTAAATAATTGAGATGTAGTGCACCCTTAATTTTCGTTTTTTATTTAGTTTAAGGCTCACTGTTTTTTTGCGAATTGTTGACGCATGTAGAGGTAAAAAGCAATCAAGTTTAACAGAGTGAAGTATAATATAAAATTTTTAAAAAGAAGGAGATATTGTGTTAGGATAATCCACTATGAGAAAATAATATTAAACAGTTGGAAGGGATGATACATATGGCTAATTTAAAATTCGAAATAATAGAAAAGATTGGAACAATTTCAGAAGGCGCAAAAGGGTGGAAGAAGGAATTAAATCTAATGAGCTGGAATGACCGTGACCCAAAATATGATTTGCGTGATTGGGATCAAGATAACGAAAAGATGGGTAAAGGAATTACATTATCTAAAGATGAGTTAATTCAATTAAAAGAGCTATTGAATGGAATGGACATATAATAATAAGCAAAACAATTAGACAGGGGCGATAGATAATCCGCTCCTGTTTTTTTGTGTTAAACAGTATTTATTGCGCTCAAAGGCATTGATACTTGCTGCTCATAATAATCTGATAAGACAACTAACAACTGTAGATGGTTTGTAAATTTCTTATGGATAGAAGCCTTGTTTTAATATGAATTGATGAGCAAGCAAAATAATCTATAAAGCGTCATTTGGTGACAATATCCATTACAAATGTAATACTTAGGTCACGTTAAATGCATATTACCATGAATATTGTAACTTTTTTGTAACTCTTTAATTAATTAAGACTTTTATAATGAAGATATTCCATTATGGATCAACCGTTAGTGCGGTTCCGATCTGTAAATAAGTAGATAGGAGTGTGCTGGGTGGAAAATAGAGGGACATGGAAGTTATTATTGTATATCTCTCTTGGAATTTTGTTATCAGGTTGTAGTATGGTCAAATCTCCAAGTGAGCTAATTGAATCTCCTCAACCACAAGATGTGAAAAAAATTAAATTGCAGCATAAGTTAAATCAACTTTTACCATCTGAAATTGAGTTTATGACAGCAAAACAAGGTGCTACAAATCAGTCAATTTTTATGAGAGATATAAACGGTGATGGGAAACAAGAAGCATTCATTTTATATAGAAGTTTAAAGGGAAACCAACAAGTTCAATTACTCGTACTTCAAGAAAGTAAGGAAGATTGGACAGAGTTATCAGCTATCGAAACGAATTATCACACTCTTGATTATTTTAGTCTACAAGATTTGGATAGTGATGGAGTAATGGAAATGGTCATTGGTTTAGGTGGTGCAACTGATTTTGAAACTGAGAAACAGCTAGTTATTTATAAGTGGGATACAAAGGGGCTAAAGAAAGAAATTGAGCAAAGCTTTGATGAAATAGACATTGCAGACTACGATGGAGATGAGAAAAAGGATGTTCTTCTTATAAATGGGAAAAGGAGAGAATCTTTCACTGCAGAAATGTTTTATTATCAAAAAGGTGAACTTAGATCACGCTCAGTCATTAGTTTAAACAGTTTTTCATTTCATGAGAAGATCGTGAGTGGAAAATTAAACGATGGTCATAAGGCATTATTTATAGATAGTGCGATAGGTGTTCATTCAATGCTTACTGAAATTATTGCATTTGATAATGGTGAACTTGTGAATGTTGGGGACGAGAATGGTGGTATTACATATAAAGATTACCCTCTCTATAGCAAAGATATTAATGGAGACGGCGTAACTGATGTAGGTGGGATGTATATCCCTAAAGGTTGGGAGGATACTGAGTTTTCACAAATTCCCTTTATAGAATTTTATTCCACGTATTCAATAGATGGAGCCTCGAAAAAGGTTGAGGAACGGTTTACCGATCGAGTACGCAGGTTTTACATAAAGATTCCTTCTGCATGGCATGGAAAGGTCACTATAGAAGAGATTCAAAATGGTATTCAATTAATATCTATTTCAAATGAACAGCTTGTGTTTGAAGTGAAATGGGCGAGCGAAAAATCATGGGATTCTTCAAAAAAAGTTTTGAAGGAAACAAAGGATACCATTTTTTATTCAGATATGAAGGAAAATCAAACGTTTCCTTTTGATCAATTTCATCTGCTGGAAAATGAGTTTTAAGTGAGGGAAGAAAATGAATAGAATCCTTGTTGTTGAAGATGAGTTATCTATACGAAGTTTTGTCAGCTTAAATCTGAAAAAGAAGAGATATGAAGTAAGCGAAGCAGAAACAGGGGAAGAAGCATTGAGGTTGTTCCAAAGGGAAGCATTTGATATCGTTTTGCTCGACCTTATGCTTCCAGGAATAGATGGATTTGAAGTTTGTCAAGAAATTAGAAAGGTAAATCAGTCAGTGGGCATTATAATGCTAACGGCAAGAACTCAAGAGAAAGATAAAGTGGAGGGGCTTGTAATGGGAGCCGATGATTACTTGTTTAAACCATTCAGCTTGGTGGAACTAGAAGCAAGAATTTTCTCGCTTATGCGTAGGATAAATCTAAACTACAGAGTTTCATTGGAAAACAGTGAAATACTTGAATCAGATCACTTTCAGTTAGATGTGAAAAATAAAAAGTTATTATCCTCGGGAAGAAATATCAAATTAACACCAACTGAATACTCGATCCTTCATTTATTAATGAGTCATCAAAACAGAGTATATACAAGAGATGAATTATTAGATGAAGTATGGGGGAAAAACTATGTAGGTGATTTAAAAGTGGTCGACGTAAATATAAGACGAATTCGTCAAAAAATAGAGACCGATCCATCATCTCCCGTTCATTTATGTACTGAATGGGGACATGGATATATATGGAATGGTTAGCCGATGAAAAGAAAAGTCATTTTATATTTTATGATCATCATTATCTTGACTTTAGGTTTAGTCATGACTGTATTTGGGGTCGCGTTGACAAAGTATTACTACCAAGGAATAGCCAATGCTTTTCAAAACCATGTCGAAGCAATCAATCCTATTTGGACAGAGGAAAATGAACAAAAGAGTGGGAGTCTTGAGGAATACAGTGATCTAGTGATGAAAAGCTATCAATACGACGGAGCTGAACTACAATTATTAAATAATAAAGGCGAACTTTTACAATCATCAACAGGCTTTTACGAAAAACAAACCTACTCCATAGATCCTAATGTCTTTTCATATAGCACTATATATAAGAAAGAAAAGCTTGAAAAGTCAGGAGAGAAAGTTTTAGCAGTTTACACACCTCTAATGTCGGAAGGACAAGTAGTGGGAGTACTTCGTTATGCCTCATCTTTGACTAATGTACAGGAGATAATTAATAGTTTACTTGGTTATGGGTTAATGATATGTCTAGGTGTTGCAGTAATTGTCTTTCTTGTTAGTCTTCGTCTTGCCGATTCAATTGTGAGACCTTTTAATGAAATTATTCAGCTTACTCGTGAAATGTCAAAGGGTCGGTTTGAGAAAAGAATAAAAGATATCTATCCACATGAACTTGGCGAAATGTCGAGAACGCTTAATTTTATGGCTGAAGAGATTGTCAAAATGGATCGGTTAAAGACTGATTTCATCTCTTCAATTTCACATGAACTTAGGACGCCTTTGACAGGGATAAAGGGGTGGGTAGAGACCATGGAATCACCTGATGGTTTAACGGAAGAAGAAGCAAAATTCGGCTTGCGTATGATCAATAGTGAATCTGAACGCCTCATGAAATTAGTGGAAGATCTATTAGACTTCTCAAGATATGAGTCAAATCGAGTCACACTTGTTCCAACCTTGCTGGAATTTGATACGCTCATTAAGGATGTAGTGTTACAGCTGCAAAAAAAAGCTAACGAGAAAAACCTACAGATTAAGCTAGAATGTAGTCCTGTTTTAATCCATGCTGATGGCGACAAGATAAGACAAGTATTATTAAATTTGTTGGATAATGCCATTAAGTTTTCTGAAAAAGGTAGTGAAATTCAAATCTACCAGGATGTGAGTGAAAAAATGGTCATACTAAAGATCCAAGATTACGGAATTGGGATACACCAAGATAAAATAAATTATATAATGGATTCTTTTTACAAAATTGATTCAAAATCAATTGGTGCAGGGATTGGATTAGCTATTTCCCGCAATATTATCAATAAGCATGAGGGAACAATCGAAGTTAAAAGTGAGTATGGGAAAGGAACAATTGTAATTGTTTGTTTACCAATAAATAGGAATGAACAATGAACAAGACAAAAATGATGACCAAATTAGAAGGTAGGGATTATATTTATGTGTGGTTTTATAGGATTTATGAGTACAAATTTTAATGAAAATCCTCATGAAAAGAAGCTGACAACAATGGACATGACTTCGATGATCACACATCGTGGTCCTGATGATGTAGGTTATTATTTTGATGATCATATTCATCTAGGATTTAGAAGGTTAAGTATTATTGATGTGGAAAGTGGTAGTCAGCCCCAATCTTATGAAGATAGATATTGGATTACATTTAATGGAGAAATTTATAATTATCTAGAGCTAAAACAAAGTTTAATGAAGAAGGGTTACACGTTCAATACAGATTCTGACACAGAGGTAATTGTGGCATTATACAGCCACATAGGTGAAAGAGTAGTAAACGAATTACGAGGGATGTTTAGCTTTATCATTTGGGACAAAGAGAAAAAAGAATTATTCGGTGCAAGAGATCATTTTGGAATCAAGCCTTTCTTTTATTATGAAACTCAGAGTGACTTTTACTGTAGTTCGGAAAAGAAAAGCATTCTCCTTGCATTAAAAGGTGAGAGTATCATAGATATGGAGTCCTTACATCATTACTTAACATATCAATATGTGCCTGAACCTAGTACTTTATCTATAGAAATTAGTAGATTGGAGCCTGGAAGCTTTTTTACAAAAAAGTTGGGTTGTCCAATGAAGATCCAATCCTATTTTAAACCAACCTTTTGTCCAATCGATAAACCATTTGGGCAAGAAGTGAAAAAGATTCAAGATGTCTTGAGAGATTCTGTCGATATGCATTTACGAAGTGATGTGCCTGTTGGGGCATTTTTATCTGGGGGTATTGATTCATCGAGTATTGTAGCTTTGGCTAGTAAAGTTCATCCGAAAATTAAGACATTTACTGTTGGTTTTGAAAGAGAGGGATTCAGTGAAATTGAATTAGCGCAACAAACAGCATATGAATTAGATGTAGAAAATATTCATTATGTTGTAAAGCCAGAAGAGCTAATAAAAGAACTTCCCAAAATTGTCTGGCATCTAGATGAACCAGTTGCCGATCCAGCTTTAGTTCCCTTATATTTTATTGCTCGCGAGGCTAGAAAGCATGTTAAAGTTGTTCTTTCGGGAGAAGGAGCAGATGAATTGTTCGGAGGTTATAACATCTATCAAGAGCCACATGCGCTAAAATATTTTAACTATTTTCCAAGGAGTATGAGAAAAAGTTGGAATGTAATGGCTAGCATGTTACCAGAAGGAACAAAAGGGAAGAGTTATATTGAAAGAGGAACAACAAACCTTGAAAGTCGATATATTGGCAACGCAAAAATATTTAATGAATCTGAAAAAGAACAGCTACTGAAAAACTACCATGATGAATGGGATTTTAAAACTGTGACCAAAGATTACTATCAAAGCATTCGCCATTTGCATGATGTACAAAAAATGCAGTTTATTGACCTACATACTTGGTTACGTGGTGATATCCTTGTGAAAGCAGATAGAATGACGATGGCTCATTCTTTAGAGCTACGAGTTCCATTTTTAGACAAAGAAGTGTATAAAGTAGCATCTCAACTAAAATCTTCCCTGACTGTTACAAATCAGCAAACAAAATATATCTTTAGGAAAGCTATGGAAGGAATTATCCCTTATTCTGTTCTAAATAGAAAAAAGCTCGGGTTTCCTGTACCTATCAGACATTGGTTACAAAATGAGTTGTTTGATTGGGCGTATCAATTAATAATTGAAAGCCGAACGAATCACTTATTTGAAAAGAATTTCCTCTTATTTCTACTATCTGAACATCAAAGAGGATTTAGGGATCATAGCCGGAAGATCTGGACAGTTTTAATTTTTATGATTTGGCATCAGGTTTATATTGAGGAGCCACACCAATTTAAAAACCTAGCAATTGAGAAGCAAGAAAATGCATTATCGTTCGTATAGTTAGTGGGATATAAAGAAAAGTAATAACAATATAAAATTGATTAAAGAAAGTGAAGAAATGTTGATATGAAGAAAATATTTGGAATGTTCGTGATTTTTTTACTATTAGTTGGATGTAACAATGAAACAAATAAAAGTGCAATGGAACCAGTTACCAATACTGAAGAAGAATTGGCAGATACGGATAAAAAAGAAACATCTATAACAGAGAGCGAAACGGAAGGAGATAATAATACAGCACAAGTTGAAGAAATTGAGGAAGTAAACATCAATACAACTGAAGAGTTAGAAGTTGAAAAAGAAAATGCAGTTGTAGAAAATAAAAGAGAAGAATATATGAAAAAACTTAATGAGGTTGAAAAAGGTTTAGCTGAATTTAAAGAAGTATTAAAAAATGGAACACAACTAGAAATGACACAGGCCCAAGCGGAAATATTATCAAGATGGGATGCTCTTTTAAATGAAATCTATGGTGTTCTCGAAAATCAACTTTCTACTAGTGATATGGATAAGTTAAGAGAAGAGCAACGAGAATGGATAAAATACAGAGATCTAACAGCAAAGGAGGCAGCATTAAAGTTTGAAGGTGGAACAATGGAAACATTAGAATATATAAGCACACAAGCAATAATTACTGAAGAGAGATGTTATGATTTAGTGGAAGGTTATATGGAGTAATAGCGTAGTGAATTTTTGGTAGGCAGAAAGGTCTTCACATTTATCAACCATTGGTGCCAATATATTTAGGGTATTTTAAAAGCTTGAGGACAATTCCCTTAAGCTTTTTGTATTTAACAGAATGAAAACATTTAGCTGTAAAAAAACACGAATGGTAATTCTGCCAATAATTCACTAATGTGATCCACTTGTAAACCTGTTAGCCTTGTAGATGGCCCTGTTTTATCCTAAAAAAACAAACAGGAGGTTTACAAAATGAAAAAATTATTAAAATTAGTGATCACAATTACATTAGTAATTGGTTCTTATATAGTATTTCCTACAACTCAAATAAATGCTCAAGCAGAAGATTCGATTCAGACTGGTGACACGTTGAAATTATTATGGGAAAAATATGATATCGAAAAAGTTGATAGTGACTCCATTGACTTACGTTTTATAAATGAGAAAGAAAAAGCAAAAATCTCAAAGAGCTTGATTGAAAACAAAGATAATTCTATAAAAGTCTCAAATAAAGAAAATTCTTTGGAAATCACAAACAAAGAAAAGAAACTTCTTGCTCGTCTTGTCCATGCAGAAGCAAAAGGTGAGCCATATGAAGGTAAAGTAGCAGTTGCAACAGTTGTGTTGAATCGAGTTGAACACAAAGAATTCCCTGATACAGTTAAGGAAGTTATTTATGAAGAGAATGCATTTGAACCTGTCCAAAATGGTTCTATAAATGAAACTGCTGATAAAGAAGCACATAAAGCTGTTAAAGAAGCTTTAGCGGAACAAGAAAAAAATGATGAGTTACTGTACTTCTATAACCCTGAAACTGCAACAAGTGATTGGATTTTAACTCGTGAAGTTGTTAAAACAATTGGAGATCACGCATTTGCGATTTAAAGGGCGTGTACAGGATATAAAAAAGTACCCTATAAAGTAGACACAGTAAAGTCTACCTATTGGGTGCTTTTTTTATTATTCTTCTTTTTCATTGACTGTTTTCGTAAACGCCTGCGGTGTCTCACCTGTCCCGCTGCTCCCGCAGGAGTCTCGCAATCCGTTCCAATCCCCCTGAAAGTTTTGTATTAAAAGCAACAATCTCTTAGAAAAGAGCCTTCATTTTACACAACTGAATACTTATTCGTGCATTATTGCATACAGGTGAAAACAATGGACAACAACGGGATCATGATAGAATATTGGATTATATAAAAGTATAGTCGAAGTGAGAAGGAGGTAAATTAAAAATGGTGAACCGTGCAATGAATATTATTATTACAGACTATAATGAAAACTGGACTCAATTATTCAAAAAAGAAGCAAAATTAATTAGTGAGATATTAAAAGATGAACTTGTAGAGATACATCATATAGGCAGTACAGCAGTGACCGATTTGAAAGCTAAACCAATCATGGATATAATGCCAATCGTAAAAGATATTTCAAACGTTGATCATTTTAATGAAAGCATGATTGAAAAAGGTTATGAGCCACTTGGAGAGTTTGGGATTAACGGAAGAAGATATTTTCGAAAAGGTGGAGAAAACAGGACACATCAAATACATATGTTTCAATATGATAATCATTTTGAAATTGAACGCCATTTGGCGGTTCGTGATTATCTTAGATCACACAAAAAAGACGTAATTGAGTATGGAAAGTTGAAGGAAAGCCTTGCTCTTGAATTTCCTAAAGACATTGAAGCATACAGTAATAGTGATTTTGTGGAAAACTTGGAACGGAAAGCAATTGAATGGGAGCGTGAAAATGAAAGGTAATCTTTGATTTCGTTTTTAACTAAACCAGTTATTAGTTTGCTAACATTTTCAAGAGTTTGCGAAAACATCAAACAACCGCTTTATTAAAAGGAGATTAGCTTTTTGTAATCGAATATAATAACAGAATTGCAATAGTTTCACGGAATAAGGAATAATTGTAAATATGGGGAAATGCAAAATGGTAAAGTTAATAACTGGTGAAACAGAGTACATACGAAATGAATGATTGTTACACAAACAATGAATATGACATTGTATTTGATCGCTACACTCCAAAAGTTAAAAGGGTATACAAATAATGCAAAAACCGAATGATGCTCCTGTTTTTATGAAATAAACATAATAGAGGCAATTGTAAAACTTGGTCAAGCTCTCACGATGGTCCAATAACAGAATCACTTTATCATGTTTAAATTGGCTCAATACTTAGTAGAAAAGTGGTGATTATCTTTGTATAAAAATATGGTGGAACTAAACGATAATTTAACAGAAATTTTTTTTGAAAAGCAAATAGATGATGAGGAGAGTCGTTACTTTGGAGGCGTGGTAGATGCTAAAACAGGTATCCCTAGTCCAAGTCATACTGGAGTTGGAAGTGTGCTTGGTAGTTGGCTGAGCTCCTATGTGAACCCAGACTCTCGATTTTATCATTATGACCTATTAGCGAGAAGAATTGATAAAGCATTGGATTACATGCTAGATCAACAGCATGAGGATGGAACAATTTCCCCGGGATGGACCAATTACCATTCCCCACCTGATACGGGATTTATAGTAACTGGATTTGCCCACATTTATCATTTATTGAAAAATGATAGTGGTCTAGAAGCTGACAGTTTAACTAGTAAGGTTAAGTCTTTTCTTGAAAGAACGATTCCGGCAATGCTGACTGGTGGATGTCATACTCCGAATCATCGCTGGGTCCTAACTTCTGCCTTATGCCACCTTTATACGATCTTTGGAAATGATGAATTATTAGATCGCGTAGAGGAATGGCTAGCAGAAGGAATCGACATTACCAAAGACGGAGAATGGACGGAACGGAGCAATGGGATCTATAATTCTGTCAGTAACATTTTTCTTTATCACACGGCACGGATAGGAAATAAACCGAAATTGCTAGATTATGTAAGGAAAAATCTTGATATGATGCAATACCTTGTTCATCCAGATGGAGAGGTCGTCACAGATTATTCAGGTCGTCAGGACTTTGGAAATGTTTTCGATTTATCTCCTTATCACTTAATCTGCCGTTTAATGGCTTTTCACGACAATAACCCGGTTTATGCTGCCATGTCAGACTTAGCTGCTGAAAATCTATCAGAAATGGGTCCAGTTAATAATCATATTATGATAGGATACCTGATGTTCCCTTTTATAAAAGAGCAAAAGGTTGGTAAAACAGCGTTGCCGACTAATTATGAAGTCTTGATAAATGGTGATTTCCCAGGAATCGACAACTTAAAGAAAATGAATCTAGTTGGACATGGCTCCAAAATTGAACATAGTAGTATGCATGAGTCCTTTGGAGCACCCATTGTTCGTTTTCGACAGAGTGAGGAAAGTGCAACCATTATGAGTAAAAACGCGTCGTTTTTTTCTCTTCGTAAAGGCAATGCAAAACTACTTGGTGTAAGAGTAACTAGTAGTTTTTCACCTGGGATCATTGAATTTGACACAATCGAAAAAATAGATGATGGTTATCGTCTAAAAAAGCAGATGGAAAAAGGGTATCGAGGCCCGATACCGAAGCAGCAGTTAGCTAATATGGAGGATACAAGTATTTGGTATTTACTACCGCACCAACACAGGGGATTAACTCATAGCCAAACATTCGAAGTTGAGATCGATATAGTGAAGACTAGTGACAGTGAATGGAAACTCTATGTGAAGTCAGACGATCGAGAAGACGTATTTATGCAGATAGAATTCCTTTTTAATACTGATGGTCTTCTTAAAGGCGATGAAATTACTAGAGTTAATGAAAGAACGTATTTTTGGAAAAGGGATGAACTCACCTTTCAGTCAGGTGAAAACTATATTCATATGAACACTGGGACTCATGAACATTGGATAGAGAATATAGGAGGAGCTGGTGAGTTAAACAATGTGCAGGCAGTTAAAGTTAACCTTGTGTCTCCAATAGACAAAACCTTTCGTGTTTGGATTAAATAATAGGTAAAATTTTCTTAATGGTGTTTGGTGATAATAAAACTATCTACTTGACCCCGACCACTGGTATCTATTTGTGAATAGAAAATAAGATAAAACACTCGCAATCGTTGATATATCAGCCTTTGTGAGTTTTTTTGTTTTTTAAGAATACGATAGAAAACGATAAGTTTGATTTGGATAGTAACGTATGATCGCCTCTTATATTACAGTGTCAATCCTCGGATATTTTGAGCCACTCTCGGCATTGGATTTTTCAGCTAGCATTTTAGGAGAAAAGTTAAGTCTTGTGCAAATAGCCGGGGCTTTGTTGATTTTAGGAGGTGCAGCATTTGGAGAATTGTTGCGGTCGAAGAAAAACGAGCTAAGGGAAGAAAAAGGCAAAGTGGTATTGTAATAAGTAGCATGGTGAATGCTGTCAATAAGCAGCTATAAGTTAGTAGTAATAGAAGTACTTTTAAGTGAGAGGGCTTCTTCTTTATTTTAATACGATATACTATTTTTCAATTCCCTTTGGCAGAAAAAACTTTATTTTGAAATATTTGATTGAGGATTTATCTTGAGATGAACCAATTGAGTAAATCATACAAATTTTTTAATAGCTTAATAATAGTGTGTAATGTACACAGAATTTTACCGTCACAAAATATTTACAATTTTTATGTGAAATAAGCGCTACTCTCTTTTCGTTTCTTCCTATATATATATAGTGAAAGGAATTTCTTAAAAGAAAGGGTAGTGGTTGAGATGGCAAAATATCGAATTGTGCGTACTGATTTTTGGAAGAATCCGGTTGTTTTAGAAGAGATGACCCCGGAGGATAGGTATTTTTACCTTTATCTTCTAACGAATCCTAATACAACTCAAATTGGAATCTATCAAATAACGAAGAAACAAATGGCTTTCGATTTGGGGTATTCGATTGAGAGTGTTCAGTCTCTAATGGAACGATTTGTCCGGCATCACAAATTGATTCGTTACAATCCTGAAACAAGAGAACTAGCCATTAAAAACTGGGGAAAAGATAACCTCTGTAAAGGGGGAAAACCGGTTATGGATTGTATTTTTACGGAATTAAAAGAGGTTGAGGATACCTCGCTTATTCCATATGTTTTGGAATCCATTCAAAAACAGGAGATTCGTAGTCTATATGAATCTTTTTATGAGCATGAAAGATTGTCCTCTGACAAGGAAATGAAAGATCGAAATGAACAGGATACATATGCAGATAAGGATGAAGATATTAACGATACGTCTGTGTCTCGTTATACGATACGGGGACAAAAAGAAAAAGAAAAAGAAAAAGAAAAACAACAACAACAACAAAAAGCTTTTAACCCAAATATAGAGAATAATCCATACATAGAGGATCAAACACAAAATCAAAAAACAAACGATGTGAAAGAAAGTGTTGAGTTTTGGGACAACGATGGATTTGGTTTTTCAAGCGTGAATGCTAAAAAGCAGCTGTTATCTTGGTTAAATGATTCTAGCTTTTTACAGCCGAAAAATGTGATCTTAAAAGCAATGACAATTGTCTGTGCTAATAACAAGCGGAAGCAGAACTATATGGTGGGTATCTTAAAAAACCGGGAAAATGAATCTTTACTGACCGTTGATGAAATTGACTCTTATCAAGAGAACCATAAGCCTGACCCAAAGTATAGGCAACTGAATCGGTCTGCGAAGGTGAATAAATATAACGAGGTAAAGATTGATAAATTTTTCATTCATGTACCAAGAGCTCCAAACTACATTCAATTAGATCCTGTTTACAGGGATCAATTTAAAGTGGTCTCACCTGACAGTAAGATTTTATTGGAGGACTGTATTTGGAGCGGTTAATTTTGTAGTTTGAGCAGGGGATGGAAATCGTTGAGGATGCAAATTTCCAGAGTTTGGGCTGATAGCCAAGTTTCCAAATCCAGCTTCAAGCAATAAGTTACTTGTATAAGCCGAAAGGAGTGAGAAAGTGGGTAGACGAATAAAACATACTTCACGTGACGTGGAGGAGTTAGCGAGGCTCATGACAGCGGAAGCAATCGGTGAGGGAGCCCAAGGGATGAGCATGGTGGGAACGGTTGTGGCCAATCGGGTCGAGGCTGACTGTGCTCCTGACTTTAAAGGGTTGCGCAATATCAGACATGCGATTTATCAAACTATACCTGGAACTGGAATTCCTCACTTCGAACCCGTCTTAAATGGAACATTGTATACACAACGTCCCAACGAAGCTGACCTCCAGAGGGCTAGGAATTTGTTGCATGGTCATAGGGAACCTCGGTCCAGAATGAGTTTGTGGTTTTTTAACCCCAGTCCGGGGAAAAAATACCGAGCTGCTTGTACCGCCACGATGCCAAGATCCCCTATGACGAAGTTCGAATTTGCGCACAAGAATCATTGCTTCTATGTCGCGGTACCGGGCTACTGCCCAGAGTTTTATAGATAAATTAAAAAGGAGTTAATCTTCTCATGACTTGTGGAGACTATAATTATTATCCAATGAATTATTATCCTGGTTTTTATCCAACTTCCATGACGCGGGCAAGTAGCCCACAACAACCTGGCGGCTTCCCGGCGACTATGCCATCGGGGCCCTCGTTTGCCGCTCCAGTGGTCCCAATAGGGACTGGGCAGCAACTTCTGGCAGGCGTGATGGAAGAATCATTTATCGAAAATATCCTACGCTTCAACAAAGGTAAGGTCGGTACATTCTACTTTACTTACCAAGGTAACAACAAATGGAATGCAATGGTTTACCGAGGGCGCGTAGAAACAGCTGGTCGTGACCACATTATCATCAGCGACCCGTCCAGCGGCAAACGCTTCCTGCTGATGATGGCAAATCTCGACTGGGTAGAATTCGATGAACAAATTAACTACCCTCAGGCAGAAATTAATCCGGAAGTCCAGGCGTCTATGACGACATCGGAGTGAGTTTGTAGAACGCTAAAACCCGCTTATTTCATTTTGGGAAAATGAAATAAGCGGGTTTTTAGTTTTAACTACATTTAAAATTGAAATTCGGCTTCTTTTATTTTCACACATTGGACTTGCTTTCCAGATTTCTATTTCCTGCTCGAATTGTTGATGTTCTTCGCTGTTTCCTCATACTTTTCATAGACATTGTTTCTGAACCATTGTTATAACCTGTGTTTTCATTATTTTAGGCATTGACTCCCATATTCGACACATTCAAGGAGTCTTAAAAAAGCGGGCATGTGAATCTTGGTGGGTTTTAAGTTCATTACTTTCAATCATTCCTTTATCAGGCATGTAGGGGGATTGGATCGACTTCATATTTTTAGAAGGAAGAGCTCATCGCCGCACTGCGGAATGCCAGCATCTCTCGCTGTAATCAACCGCATAGTACACCTAAATAGCAACAAAATTTGCGAAAACAACCATGACAAAAAAGGACAAAAAACCTACTTTAAATTCCGTTTCTCCATCACCTAAATGCACATTTGTTCAACCTGTCCATTATAGAAAAACAGTAAAAAGACTTCAATTTTAATGAGGTTCATAAATATTCACATACCTGCATAATAGCTAAATGTGATACACTATTTTCAGAAAAAATATAATTATACAACTATACCGTACTCGGGAAATATGTGGGGGATTCAGATGAATATAACATTATCAAATAGAATGCATTCTTTTCAACCATCAATTTTTAGTGAATTATCACAATATAAAAAGCAAAAAATTTCTGAAGGTGCCCCAATAATTGATTTAAGTATCGGAAGTCCAGATCTAGCACCTCCTTCTTTCATAACAAAGATATTAGCGGAAGAGGTACTTAAAGGCGATCAATATGGCTATTCGTTAACAGGAACGAGCGAATTTAATCATGCAGTGTCAGCGTTCTATAAGAGAAACTATCAAGTGATTTTAACAGATCAAGAGGTATTATTGCTTATGGGGTCTCAAGATGGGTTAGTCCATTTTCCGATGGTTTTTGCCAATCCTGGTGATATCATTTTAGTGCCTGATCCTGGTTATACGGCATATGCTGCAGGAATTGCGATGGCAGGTGCGAAGCCTTATTTTATGCCGCTTAAAAAAGAAAATCAATTTTTGCCTGATCTTTCGATGATCCCTACTGAAATTGCTGAACAAGCTAAGATCATGATATTAAATTTTCCTGGAAATCCTGTTCCAGCCTTAGCTAGCAAGGAGTATTTTAATGAAGTTGTTGCTTTTGCGAAGAAGCATCATATTCTTGTGCTACATGACTTTGCCTACTCAGAGCTCTATTATGAAGGTAATAAGCCTGTTAGTTTTTTATCGATCGACGGTGCCAAAGACGTTGGTGTGGAAATGTCCTCGTTTTCTAAAAATTATAATATGGCGGGGAGTCGTATTGGTTTCTTAGCGGGGAATAAGCAAATTGTCCAAGCGATGAATCAGCTGAAGAGTAATTTAGATTATGGTGTTTTTTTACCTGTTCAAAAGGCTGCCATTCGTGCTTTAGAGGAAGGGGCAGAATTTTGTGAATCTAGCCGGAAAGTTTACCAAGAAAGAAGAGATATATTGGTGAGTGGGCTCAAAGAAATTGGGTGGGAAATCACCAAACCTGATGCTGGTATGTTTATATGGGCAGAAATTCCACCAGGGTTTACATCACTTGAATTTACCTATGCTCTAATCGATAAGTCAAATGTAGTTGTTACACCAGGTCATGCATTTGGTCCAAATGGTGAAGGATATGTAAGAATCGCATTGGTGAGTGATACTGAACAACTTAAGAAGGTTATTTCTTCTATTAAAGAAGCTAATATTTTTAAAAAGTAGACTCAGGTGGTCATAAGATTTTACACCAAAATACGACGAATATTGATAAATTTTACAAAAACATAACAATTTTCTTGAATTTGCTTTATGTAGCTACAGTAAACTCATATTATCTGAATATTTCTTAAATAGTTTTAAGGAGGATAATATGTTAAGAATTCAAAAAATGATTACTAAATCTATGTTGGCTGCTGCTACATGTGCTCTATTGCTTACCCCTGTTAATACAAGTGCAGCTGAGCCAATGACAAAATATCAAAGAGACACTGGACAAGCCCTTCATGTTGAGTTATTAGGTCGTTATACAAGTGGAGCCGAAATTGGAGAAGGTGGAACAGAGATTGTCGCTTATGATTCAGTGACACATCGTGCCTTTTCTGTTAATGGAGCTGCAAAGGCTCTTGATATTATTGATTTATCTGTCTTAAAAATTGGTGAACAGGAATTACCGCGAATAAAACAAATTACTTTAGCTGACTTAGGTGTTTCTGCATCAGATGTAACAAGTGTTGCGATCCACCCAGATGGTGAGTATATTGCTGTTGCTGCTCCTGCTGAAAACAAAGTTGATGTTGGACATGTTGTATTTATGACAACCGATGGTGATTACCTCTCACATGTTAGTGTTGGATCCTTACCAGATATGTTGACATTTACGTCTGATGGAACAAAGGTATTAGTTGCAAATGAAGGTGAACCGAATGGAGATTATTCTGTTAATCCAGAAGGAACTGTCAGTATAATTGATGTTTCGGCTGGTGCAGCATCTATAAATGACCAAGCTGTGAGTCAGGTTCCTTTTACGGATGAAATTATTGAAGCTGGAGTTAGAAAGGTTCATCCAGACAGTACATATTCGCAAGATTTAGAGCCTGAATATATCGTTGTTGATGAACAAAATCAGTATGCGTATGTTGCATTACAGGAAAATAATGCGATTGCTAAGCTTGATCTTGAAAATAAGAAATTTGTTACAGTCAAAAGCCTAGGTTATAAAGACTTTTCAGTAGGGAAAAACAAGCTTGATGCCTCGAACGATGATGACGAAATTAATATTACCAATTGGCCAGTATTATCAATGTATCAACCTGACGGGATGGCTTCATACACAGTAAATGGTCAATCTTATATTTTGTCAGCAAATGAAGGAGATGCTCAAGATTATGATGGATTTTCTGAAGAAGCAAGAGTGGCGGATTTAGTTGATTCATATGATTTGAATGCTGATTTATTTGACGGCTATTCACAAGAGGAGCTTGATCAGTTAATTGCAGAAGGTTTATTTAATGATGAAAATCTAGGAAGATTAAACTCGACAACATCAGCACCGATGAATCAAGAAGGAAACTATGAAGCCATATATGGCTTTGGTGCACGTTCCTTTTCGATTTGGAATGCCAATACACTAGAGCTTGCTTATGATAGTGGAGCTGATTTTGAAGAAATAACGAAGGAAGTCTATAAAGAAGAATATTTTAATACAAATAACGATGAGAATGGTTTTGATTCGCGCAGTGATGATAAAGGTCCAGAACCGGAAACTGTTACAGTAGGACAGGTTCAAGGTGGAGCTTATGCCTTTATTGGTTTGGAAAGAACAGGTGGGATTATGATTTATAATATCAGTAATCCAAATTCTCCTACGTTCAATCATTATTTTTCAAGTCGTGTTTTTAACGAAGATGAAGCTGTTATAGCTGCAAGTGGAGACGTTGCACCTGAAGGATTAACATTTATTCCAGCTGATAAAAGTCCAACAGGTCAAAATATCTTACTAGCTGCTCATGAGATTTCAGGTACAATAGCAGCATACCAAATTGGTATTGAAGTTGATGCTCCTGTTGAAGAAGAAGATCCAACTGAAGAGGAAGAAAATCCAAAAAAGCCAGTTGATGAAACACCAAACCCCGATGTAGAAGAACCGGAAGAAGATCTATCTGATGAGGAATTACCCGATCAGAATGAAAATGACGTTGTGACTCCTGTTGAGAACAACCAGGACGAGGATAAAATCGAAAACGAGGAAACACAAAACTCTACAGAAGAAATTAGTGCTAATCAAACAAATGATACATCAATAGTACAAGGTGAAAAGTTACCTAATACTGCAACGATGAATAGCACATTCTTGCTATTAGGATCTGTTTTAGTTGTTATTGGGTATTTCTTATATAAACGTAAAAATAGAGTGGAGTAATAAACGAAATAGAGATTTTATCTCTTTGGATAAACTTCGGCTTAGAATGAAAAAGCTAACAACCTATTTGTTTGAGGTCGTTAGCTTTTTTTATCTAAATTGGACTTTTTCAGTGCGCACTCTTTTAAATTTGATTTTTTAAAATGCTAATAAACTGTTAGTTTTTTGTAAACAGGGGAATATAAAGGTAGATTGTGTATTAAATCATCACTCCAATGATTGTTGCTTTAAAAAGATTTAAGAAATATAAAAAGAAGAGACTTATTATGTAAGTGAAAATTACAAAGAGAGTAGCTTTATCAGCAGAAATTTTAAAAAAGAGAGGAATGAATAGTAGGATGAAAACAGTTACATTTTCAATAGGAGAAGGTAATCAAGAGAGCTACAATGAAATTGAGATCCTTCTTGCAAAAATGGACGGGATTGAAAGAGCGTTAATCGATTTGAATGATGGTGATCTTAAGGTTGAATTTAATGAAGAAATTACTGATACCACTCAAGTAAAACAAGCGATAGAAAGTCAAGGTTCTATAATAAAGGAAATCAAGGAATAACTTCTCGTTTTAGACATCTAATGGTGTCTTTTTTTTATGTAAATTATTTCAATCTAAAGATATTTAGCAGAATTGATATTGTACCTATAAATATCCTTATTTTAAAGCCGATATAAATAGTAGCAAACTAAATGTTTCTTTTTGAAAACTTTTATAAAATCTTAACAACTTAGGAGAAGAAAATGAATCAAAGAAAATTATCGATTAATAAAAGGGACAGTATATCAACGAAATTACTAGCTTTAATGAGTTTAATTATTATTATTACTGCTACAGTCATTGGGGGAACTAGCTATTTTATAGCAAAAAAGTCATTGATTGAAGAAGGTAAATCAGAGTTGAAATATATTGTAGAAGGCTCTGTAGTAACTTTATCTGTATTAAATGATCAGGTTGAAAATAATGAAATAAGTATTGAAGATGCAAAAGAAAAAGCAAGAGAGCTACTAAGTGGACCGAGACTTTCTGGAGATGAGGGGTATGACTATAAAAAGTCATCTTTCTTATATAAAGAAGATGGTTATATCATTGGCTACGGGTCAGATTATTCAGCGCAAATTCATCCGTCAAATCCTATAGGGTCTATACCATCTGATACAACAAATCGTGAAAAGATGGTAAAGGGAGCTGGTGCAACATCCCCATCTGATCGTTATGTAGCGTATGAAGATAAAAATGATGAAACAGGTGAAATCAGAAATAAGATTGCATATATGACTCATTTTGAGCCATGGGACTTGTATGTTGGTATTGCAGTATACGAAGATGAATTCTATGGTGGCTTAATAGAATTAAAGTTTATAATCATGATAATAACAGCGATTATTACTGTTCTTAGTCTTTTCGTCTTCTTTGCATTAACGAAAAAGAAAATTAGATTACTTGTTGATGCTACGTCAGCTTCTATTGCTATTTCAAATGGGCAAATTAACAATTTGACATTACCTGAATCAAAGGATGAAATTGGACAATTAGGCTATGCGTATAATCGGATGACAGGGCAACTTAGAGATCTATTACAAAAGCTGCAAAATACAAGTAGTCATTTATTAGACTCAGCATCTGATTTATCTGCTGTTTCTGAAGAAACTTCGGCAAGTAGTGAAGAAATTGGTCGAGCAATTTCTGAGATATCCCATGGTACACTTTCGCAAGCAAGCGAGTTAGAAGATACCAATCAAAGAGTAGAGCACTTAAATCAATCAATTAAAACGATGAATCATCAGAGTAGTGCAATTAAGGAAATGTCTTTGAATTCGGAAAAGGCTACACAACAAGGTAAAGCGATCGTTCAACAATTACTTCAATCAAACGAGGACTCATTAAAGGCTTCCGATGAAATTAGTGTTGGAATTACAAGTTTGTATAATAAAGTAAAAGATATTTTTAGAATAACAGCTACAATTGAAAGTATTGCATCTGAAACAAATCTTTTAGCACTAAATGCAAGTATTGAAGCAGCTAGAGCTGGAGAGCATGGAAAAGGTTTTGCGGTTGTTGCTAGTGAAGTTCGGAAACTAGCGGAACAATCAAACCTTGCTACAAAACAAATTCAAGGCATGATAAACGGTATCGAAAAAGAAACAGAAAAGACTGTTATAACAATGTCTGATACAACTGTGCATTCTCAACAGTTAAATCAAGCTGTTAAAGCAACTGAAAAAGAATTCAATCTTATATCCTCTTCAATTAGTCAAACAATTAAAGCGGTTGAATCGTTAAATTATGAATTATCACAAATAACAGATGAAAATAACAACATCACGATTGCTATTCGAAACGCATCAAGTGTTTCGCAGCAAACAGCAGCATCTGTTGAAGAAATTACTTCATCAATTGATGAACAAATAAGAGCCGTTTCCAATGTAGCTAGTTCCGCAGAACAATTAACAGAACTTAATCAGCAATTAGATGAACTTATTAAAAAATATACATTTTAATTGTATTTAAAAAAATAGTCAGATGAATCTTTCCTATAGTAAAATGTAAAATTAGTGGATTATCTTGAGAAAAGGCATCTTCAAAGGATGTCTTTTTTTAGAGGGAAATATAAAATGGAATGTTTTACATGTGTACTTTAATTGAAGAATTTTTTCAATAAATGTTTTTTTTAAGTTTCTTGGACAAAAAAGTTTTAGATTGATTGGAAAGGAAGGTGCGAGAGTCCTGCGGGAGTAGCGGGACAGGTGAGACTCATGCAGGTGCTTGCGCAGAGGATGCTCACCGCCCGCCCCGCGGAAAGTGAGCATCCTCGAACGGAAATCAACCATCCCTTATACTTATATATAGCAACAAAGTTTGGCGAAAACACCTTAATGAATAAGGACTGCTAAAAATTCAAGAAACATACAATATTATACACATATAACATCAAAATTAATTTAAAATAATATTTTTATAGATTATTTTGAATCTTTTGTCGAAAAACAGTTGTTAACTAGTTCATAAAAGGTATAAAATAGGTTAATACAGTTAATTGAATTTTATAAATTATTTATTGGATGTAAAGTTATTATTTCGATAATAGCTACTTTTAAATTATTTTGAACTGGGAGAGTTAGCTATGACTAATAAAATTAATATCACATTAAGTGCAACCAAAAAGGAAAAACCAAACGCAGATCAATTAGAATTCGGACGTACGTTTACTGATCACATGTTTATTATGGATTATAGTGCAGCAAAAGGATGGTATGACCCGAGAATCGTTCCTTATGAACCAATTTCTTTAAGTCCTTCTACAATGGTATTTCACTATGGTCAAACTGTATTTGAAGGTTTGAAAGCATATCGCTCAAGTGAAGACAAAGTACTTTTGTTTAGACCTGATAAAAACATGCATAGATTAAACTTATCAAATGATCGACTTTGTATTCCACAAATTGATGAAGAATTTGTCATTGAAGCTTTAAAAGAATTAGTTTCAATTGATAAAGAGTGGATTCCAACTGCCGAAGGAACATCATTGTATATTCGACCTTTCATTATTCCAACAGAATATTACCTTGGAGTTGCACCATCTAAGTATTATCGTTTTATGATTATCCTTTCACCAGTAGGTTCTTATTATAAAGAAGGAATTCACCCAGTTAAAATATTTGTAGAAAATCAATATGTTCGTGCTGTGGATGGCGGAACAGGCAAAGCGAAAACGGGTGGAAACTATGCATCTAGCTTAAAAGCTCAGGAAGAAGCAGAAAAAAGAGGTTACTCTCAAGTTCTTTGGCTAGATGGTGTGGAGAAAAAATATATTGAAGAAGTTGGAAGTATGAATATTTTCTTCAAGATAAATGGTGAAGTCATAACACCATCTTTAAATGGAAGTATACTTGAAGGTGTAACAAGAAATTCAATTCTTCATTTGTTAAAGCATTGGGATGTTCCTGTTTCAGAACGTAAGCTATCAATGGAAGATGTTTATAAAGCGTATAAAGAAGGTCTTTTAGAGGAAGCGTTCGGTACTGGTACAGCAGCAGTTATTTCTCCAATCGGTGAATTATTCTATAATGAAGAAAATATCGTGCTTAACAATGGGGAAACTGGAGAACTTACTAAGAAGTTATATGATACGTTAACTGGAATTCAAACAGGTAATCATGAGGATGTCTTTAATTGGGTTGTTGAAGTAAACTAAGTTTTAATTTCATAATGGTTCGGAGACCACAATAGGTGTGGTCTTCTTTTTTTATGCAAAAATAAGGAATTTTCATGAAACAAATAGCACACTTATATCGTCTAATATGGTGAATAAACCATAAGGATTTATTATCATATTTAAGGTTTTTTACCACAAATTTGTAGTAAAATAGTATTTATTAATCATAAATGTTGAAGGTAATTTTTAACAATAAGAAGGATAATTTGATCTGATAAGCAATATATATTATAGGGTTGTTAAATTGTCTTTTTAACGAATGGTGTTTTCAAGGTAAGGGGTGCTTATGAAATAAAGTGATTAATGGGGATTAAATTATTTTAAGTTTAGAGAAAGAATATCTTGCGGGAAAAGTGGGAGAGCGAATGTATAAAAAATATGTTTCTTCGATTGTACTTTTATTGTTGGTTACAGGGTGTAGTTCAAGTATGACAAGTGGTAATCAAAATGAGGAACCCTTGTCAGTAAGAAGTATGGCTACTAATACTTCTCAGTTAGTTGAAAAAGCGGTTGAATTATCAGTGGACTTAATTCACCCAACAACACAGGAAATCCTTTATTCATTTACACCAAAGTTAAATCCTAAACCTGAAGAATATGTGAAAGAATTGAATAAGCTTGCGGATGAGTTAGCAGGTAAATTAGACCAACCGATGATTCCTGCGAAATTAAGTAATGGTCAGCTTTCAAATGGGCAAAGTCGTGTGGTTCTTGATGAGGAAAAGCTTGTAGAATCGTTAAAAAATGTCCGTGCACTTGATAAAACAATTGCGTTACCAATTCAAGAAGAATTACCGAATGTTACGCAAGAAACCATAAAGGGGATTGATGAGGTTGTTATCGGTAGCTACAAGACAACTTTCAATGCAAATGTGTGGGGACGTACTGAAAACATTGCTTTATCAGCTAATACAATCAATCAAATTGTATTAGGCCCTGGAGATCGTTTTTATTTCAATTTAGTTGTTGGAGAGCGTACACCTGCACGTGGGTATCAAAAAGCGAAGGAAATTGTGAATAAAGAGTTTGTTGAAGGTATTGGTGGAGGGATATGCCAAACATCTTCTACTTTATATAATGCTGTTGCAGAAGCTGGTTTAGAAATTCTTGAACTACACTCACACTCATTATCGGTAGGCTATGTTCCTGCTGGTAGAGATGCAACAGTATCTTGGGGCGGTCCAGACTTTAAATTTATGAATAACAAGGATTACCCAGTTATGATTAAAACGATTGTGAACAAAAGCTCTGGATCTATTGAAGTACAAATATTAGCATCAAAGCAAGCTGCTGCAAAAATCTAAGAGAAAGGCTGGCAAAAACCGTAAAGGGTTTGTTGCCAGCCTTTTCATTTACTTCTAAAGCACTTGTCAATTTGTACTCAGTGTGACAACATGTGATCTTGGTAGAAGAGCTATGGGTTATAGATAAAACTCACTTTAAATTATTATTTTGTTTTTTTATCTAGATCATGATGTAGAACAGTACTAGGTATTTTTGGACAAGGAATCTGTCCTTTCGGGACAGGTTTTGTCACATACACAAAATCGCCAGTTCCATCCGGTGCACTTCCGGTTGCCCAAGGACCTTCTCCAGATTCCTCTCCTTCCGATAAATTCCAGAATTCATATGCTTCTGTCTGAGCTTCTTCTTCTGCTTCGCGAGGAAATGTTGCAGGAACTACAACTCCATTTTTCTCTTCTAGCTCCTCAATGGCAGCCATCCATTGGTATTGATGGTACCGGTCTCGTGCTAACATTTTGCGGAATGTTGCCCGAACGCCTTCATCCTTTGTCATGTGGTATAACCTTGCTACTTGAAGTCTTCCTTGAGACTCTGCATGAAGATTAGCGCGCATATCAGCTAATAAATTCCCACTAGCAACAATATACGAGCCATTCCAAGGTACGCCATTTGAGTTGGTAGGCATTCCGCCAAGACCGCTCACGAGTAGATGCTGGGGATCAATACCACCCATTATTGCTGCTGTAGCTGGGTCTTTTGCGGCTTTTGCTTGATCCTCAGGCGAAGCACCATCTAGCAACTGACTTATAAGCGAACAAAGCATTTCTACATGGCCAATTTCCTCTGTGCCGATATCCATCAGCATGTCCTTATATTTTTCTTCTCCGCGACAATTGAATCCTTGAAACAGATATTGAATCATGACTGTCATTTCACCAAACTGCCCACCTAATACTTCCTGAACTCGACGGGCGAGCATGGGATCTGGGCGTTCTACCTTTACTTCATATTGTAATTCTTTTTGGTGACGAAACATATGATTGAATCCTCCTTTAGTAGATTAAGTAAATATCAATTTTTACTGCTTTTGAACTTCCGTATTCTATTACCCGACTAAATTGATATAAAACAAGTTAAAAGAATATAAGACATAGGGACTATATGTTTGCGAATTGTAGATAAAGCTTTGGTTAAGCTTAAAAAATAAAGTTGAATGCTTAATTGTTTATGAAATAGGGTAAGGGATCTCTATTAAATATAATGGAGGGTGTATTGACATGAAAACAACATCTACATATTTACTAGAAAAAGAGGACATGGTTAATCAAAATGTAGTTCCAAATTGGGTTGTAGAAGAATATAACACATTTCATAACACAGTAACTGATCAAACATTTCCTTGTTATTTTGGCATGAGTGCTGAGAAAAAAGGTGAATTACGCTATTCGTTTATTCATCATGAGGATTGGTCAAATCTTCCTCGAGCATTAGAAGAGTTTATTAAACTATTTGATGCACCAAAACTTACACGACACGGTTTATTTGTGTTTGTTGAACCTGAAAAAGAAGAGAGGACATTAGATTATTATCGTGATTATTTTTGGGATATATTAAAATACCTACATAACACAGATGATCAACCATGGCCAGAGAAAATTCCTCAAGATCCTGATCACCATTTATGGGCATTTTCTTTTGCTAATGAGCCTTTCTTTGTGTTTGGAAATGCACCAGCATATAAGCAGAGAAAGACGAGAGATTTAGGAAACTGTCTTGTCCTGGGTTTTCAACCGAGAAGAATCTTTGAAGGACTTGAAGGAACTTCAAAAGGTGGGTTGATGTCTAGAGAAAAGGTAAGAGAACGTGTTGAGAAGTGGGATCAACTACCAAAGCATCCTAATATTAGCCACTATGGGGATCCTGAACATAGAGAATGGAAACAATATTTCATTGGAGATGATGTTAAGCCAATTGAGGGGAAGTGCCCATTTCACCATAAATAAATCTAGTAAATTTATAAGGTTTTGTCCCATTTTCTTTTGATTTGTAGTAGGATAAGAGATAATGCTCAAAAAGAAGGGAAATGCGCAAATGTCTTACAAAATGATTGTGTTAGATTTAGATGATACACTATTACGTGATGACCATTCGATCTCAGAACGTACAAAACAAGCTCTTATGTCAGCACAAGAGATGGGTGTGAAGGTCGTTCTGGCGTCTGGACGCCCTACATTCGGTATGAAGCATATTGCTGAAGAACTTTCCTTAGCGAAATACGGTAGTTTTATTCTATCTTTTAATGGTGGGAAAATATTAAACTGTCAAACGTTTGAAGAAATTTTCAGTAGCACATTAACTCCGAAAGCTGTTCATACCCTTTATGAAATTAGTCGCCGTGAAGGTGTTTATATCCATACCTATGTAGGTGATGAAATCATTACTGAAGAAGCAAATCCATATACAACAATAGAATCAGATCTGACAGGTTTACCAATTAATGTTGTTGGAAAATTTACAGATGCTGTATCAGAGCCAGTTGTTAAAGTATTGATGGTGGATGCTCCTGAAAAGTTAAAAGTGGTCGAATCAAAACTTCAAGCTGAATTAGATGAAGAATTCAGTGTGATGCGTTCAAAGCCTTTCTTTTTAGAATTTACCGAAAAAGGTGTGACGAAGGGAACAAGCTTAAATCAATTAATCCAGGTTTTAGGTATAAACCGTGATGAAGTGATTGCAATTGGTGATAGCTACAATGATTTGGCGATGATTGAATTCGCAGGTCTTGGGGTGGCAATGGGAAATGCTCCAGACGACATTAAAGAAATTGCTAATTTTGTTACAGATACAAATATGAATGATGGCGTGGCAAAAGTTGTAGAAGAGTTTGTTCTAAGTAAAATAGTCCCAGTTTAAGTAATAGAAGTCGATCTTATTAAACAATAAGGTCGGCTTCGTTTTTTGTGTTCATTTTCATTTCTAGAGATTGCCTTCACTCTATTTAATGATAATCTCTCTTTTATCATCTTTCTGCATTCGGCTTTTATATACGATTAGATAAATGATATAGTGTTAGTATAAAAAAATAATAAAACTAACATTTTTAATGGTTAACAATATAGAGGTGTAAAGATGGGGAAGAAAGTTACTATTCAGCAAATTGCCGATTATCTTGGAGTTTCTAAATATGTTGTTTCAAGAGCATTAGCTGGAAAAAGTGGTGTTAAGGAAGAAACAAGAGAAAAGGTGCTAGATACAGCAAAACAGTTAGGATACAAAACTGAAGATATCATCTTTCCAACAGAGACTAATACGGTAAATAATATTCAACATGATAGATCTGCTCAAAAGAATGTCCTTGTGGTTTTGCCAAGAAGTTATTATCAAGATTCAGTCTATTGGGGGAAAATCATAGATGGGATCTCTCTCGAATTGAATGATCTTTCACTTGGCATGGTTATTATGACAGAAACAGATAATTTTACTACTGTCATTAACCCTCAAGGTTTTATCGGTATTATCTGCGTAGGTAAACTATCAACAACAATCCTTTTAGAATTTAAAAAGTGGAAAATCCCAGTTGTATTAATTGATTCGGAAGAGCCGCTGTTTACGACAGATACAATTTTTGCAAATAATTATGATAGTAGCTATCTATTAACAAATTATTTAATAGGACTAGGTCATAAAAAAATGCAATTCATTGGTAATTATCATTATTCACGCAGCTTTTATGATCGCTGGCTTGGCTTTCGAAGTGCATTAGAGCTTCATAACATAACAGAACAATCTAACGAACAAGTTACCTTACATAATGGACTTGAGTTTGAGGACATGTATGCAAATATTAAGGCTTGGATTGAAAAAGAACTAGAGGATGGAAATGAACTTCCTACAGCATTCGTTTGTGCAAATGATTTGATCGCCCTTTATGTTATCGACTTATTAAAGGCACTAAGTTTCAATATCCCAGAAGATATATCTGTTACAGGATTTGATAATTTAGAAAACTCCTATCTTAGATCGCCTACCCTTACAACAATCCATGTTCCAAAGGAGCAGCTTGGAAGAAGAGCAGTCAAATCTTTATCTAACAAAATTAAAAATGGCAAAGATCAGCATGAAAAAGTCCTTCTTACTTGTGAAATGATCGTTAGAGAATCGACAGCGAAACCAAAAGAAAATAGTGTCTAATAAAGTATCTGGTTCCATTTAGATGTGTGAAACCTACATAAAAAATAGTAGAAACAAAGAATTAATAAGGGAATAAATACTTTTTATAGAACTTTGCCTTATCATCAGGATGCTTTCATTGGTTAGATGAAAGCAAGTCGTTGTTGATTATATAGAAGAGAAATTGTAGATTTCACAATGTCTCAAACGCATAGAAGAATCTTTTATTGTGAAGAATTGTACATAAACTACCTGTTTAAAAGAGGGAAACCAAATTCATTTGGTTTCCCTTTTTTATATGACAGAATTCTCATTATTTTCTAATCGTTTTATCATTTTTTTTTAATTTAGATGGCTTAAGGTGGAAATTAAGCCTAAATAAAAGGTGATGTTCACAAAGAAAGGGGGATAAGGCAAGGCCATGCCAACAAAATATATTTTGTGCAAATTTCAAACGTGAACCGAACAGAATTGAAATAACATCAGCAAAAACATCGGAGGGATTTAAAGTGAAAAAAAAATCTATTATTAAGCGTGGCCTTCAGTTTCTCACAGTGATGGGACTGGGCATAGTTTTATCAACGACAGGTGTTGGTGCTGCATCCAAGACCGGCCTTGGCGATACATACACGCCGGACATGTCCAATGGAGCAGACAACTTTTACAAGAGCAACAAGGTAACGATGAAGAAGGTTGAGTTTAAAAATCAATACAACATGAATGTTGTAGGGAATCTTTATATTCCCAAAGGTTTGAAGAAGCACACCAAAAATCCCGCGATTATTGTCGGGCATCCTATGGGCGCAGTAAAAGAACAAAGTTCGAATCTGTATGCCCAGAAAATGGCTGAACGGGGATTTGTTACTTTGTCCTTGGATTTGTCTTTCTGGGGAGAGAGTGAGGGTCAGCCTCGCAATGCTGTTTCGCCGGATATCTATGCCGAGGATTTCAGTGCTGCGGTGGATTTCCTGGGCACTCAGAATTTTGTTGATAGGGATCGGATTGGTGTTCTCGGGATTTGTGGCAGCGGGAGCTTTGCTATCAGCGCAGCCAAGATCGACCCGCGCATGAAAGCCATTGCGACAGTCAGTATGTACGACATGGGTGTTGCCAACCGTAATGGGCTTAAACATTCCCTGACACTTGAGCAAAGAAAAAAGATCATTGCAGAGGCAACCGAGCAACGCTATGTGGAGTTCACGGGCGGTGAAACCAAATACACCAGCGGGACAGTACATGAACTAAATGAAAACTCTACCGCTATTGAGCGTGAGTTTTATGACTTCTACCGTACTCCAAGAGGGGAATTCACTCCCAAGGGCTCGTCACCTGAACTCACGACACACCCGACGCTAACCAGTAACGTCAAGTTCATGAATTTCTACCCGTTCGAAGACATAGAGACGATTTCTCCTCGTCCGATGCTTTTCATCGCGGGTGAGAACGCTCATTCCAGAGAGTTCAGCGAAGACGCCTACAAGCTTGCAGGCGAACAGAAGGAACTCTACATTGTTCCGGGCGCAGGGCATGTGGATCTGTACGACCGGGTAAATTTAATCCCCTTTGACAAGCTCGAGTCCTTCTTCAAAGAAAATCTGAAGAAAAAATAAGGCTAGTGTTGAAGATCGTAGAGAACTTTGTGTGACAATGGTACTTTGCGTGAAACCGCAGAGTGAATCCCGCATATCTTTTCGGGATTCACTCTTTTTTGTCTGAATAGAAATTCCATAAGCTATGTAGTAACGAATAGAGAGAAGTCAGTATGAAAGTAATTCCCTTACCATCTATAGTCAATAATATTCAACTTGGATTAATAGTCAGATAGAAGGAAAGTCACGATGGATTTACGAGACAAAAAAACTTGGAGAAGGAAAATTGGATGAATCATTTGCTTTGCTGCTAGCCCTCACCCTTACTGACTGCTTGCAACAACAATGATACTGGTACAAAGGACATTTCACAACAAGATGAGAATTCCTCTGGGTCCAAGTCTGGGGAATATACGTAAATTGGCTCTAGGGTACATCTTGTTAAATTCCCTGAAGACCTTGAAAAGGGGATTGTGTTTGCCACTTACGATCGAGGAAAGATTCATGAAGACATCTATGTAAATAGTCGTGCAGAACGGAGAGGAGCTTCCAAGGGGTGTATGCTTCTTTAAATTGAGAAATAGGTTCAAAGTTAATCATTTATAATCCATTTGGTAGTTGGTCCAATGATAATTCAACTATAGAATTTCTAATTGACTATTATTTATTTATTATGGGAATCTATATTTGTGGGACACATTATGCTTTGAAATTTTTTCAAAAGCAGGAAACAAGAGCAGAACAGACAATCTAAAATTACCATAAAAGTACGATATCAAATTTGAATTTTTGGAATGGTTTTTCAGGTATAGGTTCAATAAGTGCATTTATAATCACTTCTAGATTTTTTGTTATTCTTTTTGTTATTTTCAAAGCATTTGTACGGATAAATGAGGAGGAGAAATGGTGGGAAAAGGATTTATATTCACACTTTTGTTTATATTAGGGATTTTAACGTTTCTTACAGCTTGCGGAAGTAGTAATAATGGGAGGGAAAACAATGATGATGTTACTTCAAATAAAAATTCAAGTGGTGAACAAATAGATAAAATCGATGAGCAGGAAAAACAGAATATTAAGGATTCAACAATTGATAATGGAGGTTTAGTTATTATGGAAGATGTTAAAGTCAAATTGACATTTAACAACGAGGAAGTAATTGTGAATATGTATGATAATTCAGCAAGTAGAGATTTTTTAGCTCAATTGCCGTTAACGATAACATTAGAAGATTACGTAGGTAAAGAGAAGATTAGTATTTTACAAAAAAGATTATCGACTGATAATGTGCAATCCGGAAACCAACCAAAAAAAGGAGACTTTGCTTATTTTTCTCCTTGGGGAAATTTGGCAATTTTTTATAATGGTTTTGGGGATGCCACAAATGATCTTATTATACTAGGTAATATTGAATCTGGGAAAGAAAAGCTTGCAAGTATGAGTGGTGATTTTACCGTTCAAATTGAAGAAATTAACTAATGAATTTGTCACTTAAAGAAGAGGTTTTGAAATGAAAACTCTAATTCTTGTTTTTCACCCTGACATAACTACTTCCCGTATCAATCGCCGCTTGGCGAAAGAGATTGAAAAACAAGCCACGTTACCGTTCACCATGTTTACCCTAATGAACAGATTGATGTGGCGGCCGAGCAGAGGTTATTGGAGCAGCGCGACCGCGTCGTTTTGCAATTTCCTTTCTATTGGTACAGCACCCCTTCCTTATTGAAAAATGGGAAGGTGAAGACCTTACCTACGGTTGGGCTTATGGAAGCAACGGGGATAAACTGCACGGCAAGGAGTTGCTGATTGCTGTTTCCACAGCCGGAACTGAAAAATACTATACAGCAAGCGGCAGGCATAAATATACCGTTCCGGAGCTACTACGCCCTCTTCAGGCGACTAGCAACTTGATCGGCACCCGCTATTTGACCCCATTTATAGTGTACGGAGTGGGGCAAATGTCCGAAGAAAACCTTGAACGAAGTGCAAGAGATTACGAGGCTTATGCATTGAACCCCGATATAAAAGCAATTCCTGGGAGCTAACATTGCATAACCTCGAGTCTATCTTTTGGTTAGCGACGATAGGAACTGAAGGTCGTTCTGGAGGGTTCTTTAGAGATGGAAAACAAATTACTTAGTAAACATTAGTACTTGGTCAAGAATTTGGTGTCATTATACCTGAGGATGAAACAGGGTTCCTAGCCCTTCATAATAACGGACGATCTTAGGGTTGTAACCTAACGGGCAAAACCTAAATCAAACATTCAAAAATGATTGTTTGATTTAGGTTTTTTAATTAAGTCTTTTTACCATACGAACAGTTAAGAAGTTGAGAATTTAACAGGAAATTATACTAAAAAAGAGTGGAGAAAATTGAGTTACCAAAACTTTGCGAAGGAAATAGTTCAATTGGCTCGGTAGAGAACAAAACATAATTAGTGTGATGCATTGTGCCACACGTCTGCGTTTAACATTAAAAGATCATAGTCATGCTGATAAAAAAATCTTGAAAATTCAGATGGAATTCTCAGTGTTGGAGAGAATAGTGGGCAATTTCAAGTTGTCGTTGGGAGCCATGTCTCTGAGGTTTATAAAGATGTAATAAAGATTGCAAATGTAGGTAGTACGGCAAAAGATCATCAGAAAAATCAAAGGGAAGCGTTATTGCAAAAATATTTTGGCTGTGTCACATGTGAAAAATTAGCGGCACCAGTCATTCTTCCTTCTCTTGCAACAGTAAGAAAATATCGTAAAACTCTAAATTCCATATATTCACTTCTCCTTCATAATGTTTTAGTATATACGTTTTAGAAATACCCATAAAGCATATCTTGATATAAGATATAAGTATTTGTTATATACAAAAGGAATATTTAGAATAATAACAAAGGGTAAAAACAACAGGGTTTTTTAAAACAAGTTGAATAATGAATAGTTTGAACAAAAGAATCTTTACCAAAAAAAATAAATTTGAAAAAAGAAACTAGGAGGAAAAAAATATGACTGAAAATAAGCAAGTTTGGTTTATCACGGGTTCCGGGCGCGGCATGGGTGTTGACATTACGAAGGCGGTCCTGGCTGCTGGTAATCAAGTCGTTGCGACAGGTCGAAATACTGACAGTGTTGCAAAAGCCCTTGGCGATGACGACAACTTGCTGGTCGTAAAACTAGATATTACCAGTCTCGCTGATGCTGAGGCAGCTGTCGATGCTGCGGTTGACAAGTTCGGAAAGATCGACGTACTGGTCAATAACGCCGCAAACTTCTATGGGGGTTACTTTGAGGAGTTGACCCCAGATCAAATTGAGTTGCAACTGAGGACTGCCCTAATCGGCCCAATGAATGTTACCCGGGCAGTGTTGCCTGTAATGCGCAAGCGGCGTTCCGGTCACATCATCTCGATCTCTTCAGGCGCTGGCATTTCCGGATTCGAGTTTAATTCCGCTTACGCTGCGTCTAAGTTCGGTCTTGAGGGATGGATGGAGTCGCTGCAGCCTGAGGTGTCGCCATTCGGCATCCATACCACAATTGTCAACCCAGGAATGTTCCGCACCGAGCTTCTCACGAAGGAGTCGGCGACCTACGCGGATCCTTCGATTGAGGACTACTCCGACCGCAGAGAAATAAATCAAGATGCGTTTAATGCACAGAATGGTAAGCAGGCCGGTGACTCGGCCAAGCTCGCCGAGGCATTGATCAAGATCTCAAATGAAGAACGGCCTCCACGTCGCTTCATTGCCGGCACTGACGCCGTTAGCATCGCAGAGCAAAAGATCGCTGACCTCCAAGCGCAGATCACTGCGTACCGAGACATCTCGACGTCTATGGCACACGTGGATGCATAAGGTGTCAGACGGGAAGTTAACTGAGTTCTTTGGGAAGAACCTTTAAAATAAAATGCCCCCATAGATTTTGGGTGGCATTTTATTGAAGAAAGGAGAAAGGAGCTGTTTATTTTGGCTAAACGAAATAATTTGTTGATTTTCATATTAACTATAGGAGTATTCGGTATCTTAAATACTGAAATGGGGGTTATTGGCATATTACCCTCCATTGCTGATCACTTTCATGTCAGTATATCAAAAGCAGGATGGCTGGTTAGCCTTTTTGCCCTTGCTGTTGCAGTATCCGGTCCAACCATGCCGTTATTGTTTTCGGGGATCAATCGGAAGAAGGTCATGTTACTTGTACTGGGTGTTTTCGTTTTGGGGAACATCATATCCATATTTACATCTAACTTTACCATTCTACTAATTGCTCGTATTATTCCAGCTTTTTTTCATCCTATTTATTGTTCTTTGGCATTTACAGTTGCTGCTGCCTCAGTAAGTAAAGAAGAAGCTCCAAAAGCTGTTGCTAAAGTATTCATTGGAGTATCTGCCGGAATGGTAATCGGTGTACCAGTCTCAAGCTTTATTGATAGTACTGTTTCTTTACAAATGGCGATGGTATTTTTTGCTGTTGTAACTGCTATAGCATTCATTGCTACATTACTATTTGTACCATCTATGCCGGTTGAGGAAAGACTTTCTTACGGAGCTCAATTATCGGTATTAAAAAAATCAATTACTTGGCTTTCCATTGTGTCTGTCATTTTATTAAACTCAGCCGTATTTGGAGTATATAGTTATCTTGCTGATTATCTGAAAACTGTTACGAATATGTCTTCGAATTCTATTAGTTTAATGTTATTCATCTACGGCGGAGCCAATATTATTGGAAGCATTGTCGCAGGGAAGTTACTTACTAAAAATGCGATCATATCTGTAGTGACTTTTCCATTCGCATTAGGAGCAGTTTACATCATATTATTTTTCACAGGACAGTTTACCGTACCTATGGCTATCATTACTTTAATTTGGGGAATCTTGGGTGGTATAGGAGCTAATATTACTCAATATTGGATTATGTCTGCAGCTCCCGAAGCTCCTGATTTCGCTAATGGATTATTTCTAACAGCCGCTAACTTAGGAACAACATTTGGTGCAGCTGTAGGCGGGTTATTTATCTCAGAAATGGGTACACAATATGTCGTATTGGTTGGAATCCTATCATTGATACTAAGTTTGGTAACTATTTTACTAAGAAATTATATGTATAGTCCTACAAAGCAACTCTCAGCATAAGGAGTATCCCTTTTATGATTTTTAAATGCCACTCAATCAAAGAACGAGAAATGGGGGAGTAAAATGTCACACGATAAACAAGTTGCGCTTGTAACTGGCGGGAATCGAGGAATTGGATATGAACTGGCCAAACAATTAGCTTTGAATGGTTTTAAGGTGATTTTGGCAAGTCGGGATCCAGAAATGGGTTATGAAGCTGTGCAAAAACTTAAGGAGTTTGATTTGGATGTTTCGTGTGTAGAGATGGATGTCGCCAGTCAAGAAAGCATCCATCAAGCTGCGGTTGCAATAAATGAGAAGTATGGAAGAGTAGACGTATTGATTAATAATGCAGGCGTGTATTTAGATGAGAATGAAAAGTTATTGGCTATGGACCCTTGCATTCTCGAAAAAACAATGGCAACTAATTTCTTTGGAGTTTACCATGTGATCCGTTCCTTTATTCCCCTCATGGTAAAACAAGGCTTTGGGAGGATTATTAATGTTTCCTCAGAATATGGAGCGATGAGCGAAATGTCATATCAAGGAGTAGGCGCTTATAAGTTGTCTAAATTTGCCCTAAATGGATTGACACGATTGGTAGCAGCAGAAATCAAGGAAGATATTAAAATAAACGCCGTCGATCCGGGATGGGTAAGCTCAGATATGGGTGGACCATCGGCTCTAAGAACCCCTAAGCAAGCTGCTGAGTCTATCCTTTGGTTAGCGACGATAGGACCTGAAGGACCTTCTGGCGGGTTCTTTAAAGATGGAAAACAAATCCCTTGGTAAACATTAGTAGTTATTCACGTGCATCAGTATGATATAGGTACAGCTCCATAGATGACACCTTGACTCTTGTACTTAAACAGGATAGTTCAAGTGAAAAGATTCAAAAGTTAATTCTATATTAAATAGAAAAAGGAAAATATACCTAGTGTTTTATACTAGGTATATTTTCCTTTTTCCTAAATATATTCCACAATTTCGATTAATTTAACTATTGAACGCATCTTGGTTCTATTTATAATTTTCAGGCAGATGTTGGTTTATCTTACTATGTCAAAGCAGAGGCTGCTGTCAAGGTGGCAGTGCCCTGATTTGGACGCATTGATGTGCTGGTCAAAAATCCAAGTAACTTATGGTGGCTTCTTCGAGGAATACATTATTCATAATATGTTTTTTGAAATTTTCCTATACATCTGATAAAGAATTTGAAAATTTCGCCTGAATTTCTTTTAAAAACATATCAGCAGCAGCGGAAAAAACATGATGCTTTTTCCAAACAATAGTTAAGCCAGATTCAAGTCTTGGCTCTAGTGGTCGAAAACAAAGGTTACTATCACTAGACGTATTCACTATTTTATCAAGGGTTATTGCATAACCAATACCCTCATCAACCATAATGGCAGCATTATAGGCAAGATTGTATGTAGTCACAACATTTATTTTATTAAAATCTTCACCAAACCAATCCGCAAATTCATTTTTAGAAAATGTCTGTTTCAGAGCCTGCCGTGAACAGATTACCGGAACATTTAATAAATCCACTACTTGAATGGTATCTTTGAAAGCAAGAGGACTGTCTTTCCTCATAACAACGCCCCAAACATCTTTAGCTGGGATATCGATATAATTGTATTTGGATAAATCAGCTGGTTGAATTAAAATACCAAAGTCAAGCAATCCTTTGTCAAGCCGTTCCGTCACATCGTCTTCGTTTCCGCTGTAGAGGTGATACCGGATATTTGGATAACTTAACTGTAATTCTTTTACTACCCGTGCAATCTGTCTCATAGCGTCTGTTTCCCCACCACCAATATAGACATCACCACTTATTGTTTCTTCCATGGAACTAAATTCTGCCTCTAATTTATCGATCATATCAACGATTTCTTCTGCTCTCTTTCGCAGGAGCATTCCTTCATCTGTAAGAATGACACTGTGACTACTGCGAATAAATAGTTTTTTTCTTAACTCTTGTTCAAGGTCTTTTAATTGTCTTGACAAGGTTGGCTGTGTCACATGTAATAAATTAGCGGCACCCGTCAAGCTTCCTTCTCTTGCAACAGCAAGAAAATATCGTAAAACTCTAAATTCCATATCATCACTCCTCCTTCATAATGTTTCAGTATATACGTTTCAGAAATACCCATCAAGCATATCTTGATATAAGATATAAGCATTTGCTATACGCGAAAAGCACGATAGAATAAATAACAACGGAGGCAATATGGTTCTTCACACGGATATTCTTAATAATCAGAGCATCTTCTTCTGTGATCACCAACTGGCCATCATTTTTAATTAACATTTTCTTGTAGTACAATTCTCCTTTTGTAAAAAGTATTTAAGAGCATTTTGTTCCTATTAAGAAGAATTTCAAAATATGAACCTATTAACCTTATTTTTTGAAGTTAGAAAATATAGCTAAACTTAAGAAATTATAAAAGAAAGGAGGAACTTACATGTCAAATTTAAAAGATCTTACTATCTCAAAGAAAATGATAGTAGATTTTGAACCTGCACCTAAAAAAGTATTAATTATTGAAGATGAAGCAAATATTGCGAGAATCATAAAATTAGAGCTTGAACATGAAGGATACAAGGTTGAAACAGCCGAAAACGGAATAATAGGGCTACAAAAATTTAGTAATGAACAATGGAACCTTTTATTACTGGATATTATGATGCCTAAGTTAAACGGAATGGAAGTACTTCGAAGAATTAGGGATTCAGGAGATATAACACCTATTATTTTATTAACAGCAAAGGATTCTATTCATGATAAAGTAATCGGGCTTGATCATGGAGCGAATGATTACATTACAAAACCATTTCAAATTGAGGAATTGTTGGCAAGAATTCGTGCTTGTTTTCGAATAAACCAAATGATGGAGAAAAATGAAGACGAACAAATAGTAACAGTGGCAGATTTAAAAGTTGATATAAAAACACGAATAGTAACACGTAATTCCAAGAATATTGAATTAACCCCTCGAGAATTTGATTTACTTGTTTATCTGATACAGCATCAAAACCAAGTACTAAACCGAGAGCAGATTTTAACGCGTGTTTGGGGCTTTGATTACTATGGAGAGACAAACGTCGTAGATGTATATATTAGGTACTTGCGTAAGAAAGTTGATGATTCCTTTCATTCTCCGCTTATCCATACAGTGCGTGGAATTGGATATGTCATAAAGGAGTAATGTTTTATGAATATCCGAAAGAAAATCCATTTGTATTTAACTGTTTCAGTGCTATTGATTAGCATTGCGATTAATACATCCATTTATTTTTTATTTTACTCAATAACTACGAACGATAAATTAAATCACGTTCAGTTACAGTCTGAGAATATTGCTGCTGTATTGAAACCTGTTACTAACGAGAAGTATATACATGAAATTTTGAATTCTCGATTACCATTGAATGGAATGATTCGGGTGGTGAATGAAGAGTCACATGCCATTATTACTATTACGGAGGATGAAAAATTAACAAAATTTAAACCAACATTTAATAACTCACAAACAGTTGAGTTGAAATCAATTAATGGAATTCAATATGCTGTTTCGAATTTTCCAATCATATGGCACAACGGAAATATTATGATGATAGAAGTTACAGCAAGTTTGGCATCTGCATATGAAAGTTTAAAAATCTTGAAACTTGTATTAACTGTCGCTTCACTTATTGTTCTGATTCCTTCATTTTTAGCCGGCAGAATGTTAAGCAACATTATTTTAAAACCAATCAATTCAATGATTGAAACGATGGAGGAAATTCAACGAAAGAGCATATTTAAAAAGCTTGAGTTAAAAACACAATCAAAAGATGAATTATACAAATTAGGTAGTACGTTTAATAAGATGATGGATATCTTAGCAAAAAACTTTGAAAAACAACAGCAATTCGTTTCTGATGCTTCCCATGAATTAAAAACACCGCTTACTGTTATTGAAAGCAATGCAAGCATGCTGAAACGATGGGGGATGAAAGATCAGACTCTATTAGAAGAATCTGTAGATGCAATCTATTCAGAAGCCGTCAGAATGCAAGAAATGACAAAGCAAATGCTCATGCTTGCAAATCATGATGGAGAATGGAATTTAGATATAAAAAAAGTAGACTTTGTTTCACTCAGTAAAGAGACAAGCAAATTGATGAAAAATGCTTATGGCCGACATATTTCTGTTTGTACTCCATTCGATAGAGTTATAGGAAATGCAGATATGCAAAAAATGAAGCAACTATTGTTTATCATGCTTGATAATGCCTTAAAATATAGCACATTACCAGTTGAACTTAATGTTGGATATGAGAAAGATCACGTTTTTTTCACTGTAAAGGATTATGGCATTGGCATACCAAAAGAAGATATCGCACATATATTTGATCGCTTCTACCGGGTGGATAAAGCCAGACATCGGGAAACTGGGGGAACTGGGCTAGGTTTATCAATCGCAAAACAGATTGTGGATTCTCATGAAGGAAGCATAAGTGTTGTTAGCAAAGAGGGAGAGGGAACAAGGTTTACTGTAATTTTACCGATATAACCAAATCGTTTTTCATTCATTTTATTGTGCTTAAGGAAAAATGGCATTTTTACTAAAAAAATCTCTTAAAAGGTGAAACTGTATGAATCCCAAAAAAATTGTTTTCCTTTTCATATTTCTAATCGTTTTGTCCATTATTGTTGAAGTCCATCAAATAGTTGTAGATAGAGACAAAAAGATGTTAACATCTGCAGAAATAAAAAAAAGCATTCAAACAAAATACCTAGGAGATATCAAAGATATAAAGTTAAATAAAATAGCAGAAAATAAAATGTACGTTATAGATTTGCATGGTCAGAATAGAGTATATTCGCTAAAAGTAGATGCTTATTCGGGAGAGATCTTGTATTTAAACCAAATTGAACAGGTAGCTTCTGTAAATTCTGTAAACATTGAAAACGAAGAGATAGGCTCTTTAGTTTCTGTAGAAAAAGAAGATGGAAAAATAGTCAAGAGTAACACTTACTTAGCTAGCATTAGTTCAGAGTGTCCAGTAAAAGGAATGAAAGCAAAGAAGACTTGAATATACGATCAAGATCTGAACAGTGAAAGGAAGAGCTTCCGGAATCATAGGGCTCTTCCTTTTTTGATTTCATACAAACTCTAATCCTTTTCTAATCTTTCTTTAATTTCTTTCTAATTTAAAATACTTAAACTTTAATAAGGGTTATCCAAAGGAGGAAATACAGAAATCTACAATATATAAATTTAAGATTAATATTTGAAAAGGCTCTTTTCTAAGAGATTGTTCCTTTTAAACAAAAATGATTCAAGTTGATTGTAGCGGAAGTGCGAGACTCCTGCGGTTGCATCGGGACAGGTAAGACCCCACAGGCGTTTACGCCGAGGAAGCTCACTGCCCGCCCCGCGGAAAGCGAGCATCTGGAGCGGAAATCAACCTCCGCACCACTTGGAAAATAGCAACTAAGTTTGCGAAAACAGCCTTTGAAAATATTAAAAAGGATGAGTTCTTAATGATTCTGTAAAACAAAAATAAATACGATTAGTTTGTTATTGCCAATTCAATTTTATTATGAATGTTCCTTTTGAAGTTGGCAGGTTGATAGCTGGAGTAAGAAAAAATAAAAAAGAACAAGGTTTAAAGAGGCAAGGGTATTATAAATGACTATCTAGTCAGTCCATTAACTTAATCTTAATTTCCCGATATTTTATAAAAATTTAATTGAATTCATAACTGTAGAAAATATATTGCCTTGGAGGTAGAAACGATATGAAGTCACGATTAATTAAAATTCTTGCATTACTGCTAGCCCTCACCCTTACTGCTTGCAACAACAATAATAATGAAAAAACTATGGAAAATTCCCAACAAAATCAAGAATTTGCTGAGATTGGTTCTGGGGCTCATCTTGTTAAATTTCCTGAAGACCTTGAAGAGGGAATTGTGTTTGCCACTTACGATCGAGGAGATATTCATGAAAACATCTATGTAAATAGTAGGGAAGCAATTGAAGCAGTGCAGAACGGAGAGGAGCTTCCGAGCGGCACCGTTGTCACTCTCGAAGGTTTTCGAGATGGAGAGCTTGAGCATTATTTAGTGATGGAAAAACGTACCGGCTGGGGTTCTCAGTACTCGCCTGAGGAGCGTAATGGGGAATGGGAATTCCAGGCATTTACTCCTGACAGAGAAGTGATGGAAGATGGTATTGGTGGACCAGCTATTGGACGATGCTATACCTGCCACGCAAATCAGGAAAGGGATCAATATATAAATTCGTTAGGTCGAATGAAAGAGTTTGAATTGGAAGAGATTTCACAATCACAAAACAGCAGTACAGAAACCCCAATTGCTGCTATCCATACAGAGGAATGGAAGGTAAGTGAGATATCTGCCCATATGATTAATTCTAAGGATGCAAACAAAGGAGTAAGTAGTTTAATAGATGGGGAGGAAAAAACGAAAATAATTGAGGATGTTCTTTTGAATATGTATTTACAGCAATTTAAAAGCTAATGGGTGTGTTCCCATAAAAAGATAGTTTATTGGTTCACTATTGGAACATAATGCAGTGATAAATTAATATAGAAAGAGGAAAATACGTTGAATCGTACGATGTTATTCAGGCTTGTTAATGACCTTGTTATGACAGTTCTCATGTTAATAGCAATGGCTTACTATATTACCGGAAATATGATCCATGAAGTTGTTGGAGTTGTGGTACTTGTATTATTTATCGCCCATAATTTTTTTAATCGACGTTGGTATAAAGCGATTTTAAAGGGAAAGCATAATTTTCGGCGTATTCTGCAAATCGGACTCAATCTGCTTTTTCTAGTAGCAATGGTTGTGATGATGATATGTGGAATATTAATATCCAGTGATATATTTCCCTTTATACCTGTAAATAATGACATGATCTTCCGGCAAATACATGTTCAGTCAGCCTATTGGGGATTTATCATCATGGCAGTACACATAGGATTATCATGGGGAATGATTATCAATTCAGTACGGAGGATGACGGGAATCACCGGTACTAGCCGTATTCGCACCATTGCGCTGCGTATCTTAGCTGTACTAATTGTTGCCTACGGGGTCCATTCTTCCTTCGAGGGAGAAATGGGTTCTAAGCTATTCATTTACAATCCATTTGGATGGTTCAATGATGATTCCACTATAAGGTTTTTAATTGACCACCTATCTATCATGGGAATCTATGTTGTTGGAACACATTATGCTTTGAAATTTATTCAGAAGCAAGAAAAAAGAACAGTTCAAAAAAACTGAATTAGATTTAATAGTGAGGCATAATAAATGTATTATTTGAAGTAATAGGTAAGTCCAATGACAGAATGAAAAAGTGCATTATTATATTAGTTCTTAAAGGAGATATTAATGAAAACAATTGACCATAATTGAAGAGTTAAAAAGAAAAGGAATTTATGTGAAAAAGATAAAGCTAATTTATGCAACAGCTGGTGATGTATATTAAAGGAGTTTATCTCAAGACCCTGCTACATTAGTTGGTAAACATAAGCGGTTGTAGGTATTAAAAAGACAATCCCGCTTGAAACGAATCAAGCGAGATTGTACATACATTTTCACTTTTCTATAAATCATTCATCTTCAAATAATTTTTCTCCGCGGTGGAGGCGCATTGCAATCCTTGCTGTATGTGGCATTTCTCTAGCAGTTGGGGCATGGCCTGCTAGATAACGTGTTACTGCAATGATCAACGTTTCCCTTGCATGACTAGCAAGCTCGGAATCCTCAATTTCCCAATGTTCATGTTCGACCATCACCGCTTCAAACATTTGAAACGAATGAAACTCTGCATCCTCTCTTAGTAAAGCGTGCCCGAGTGTATTGAAGAGTTCACTCTTATTACCTCCGCGTGCCAGGTAATTCACTACCCAACGTGCTGATTCTGCAACCTGCTGTTGTTTATTCATCATCTCCAATAATTCTGAAGGATTTTGCGGTTCAGCTTCTACATCCTTTGGTTCCGGTCTTCGTGCAGATGGTAAATTGAGAAAACGATCTTGATAGACACTCATTGCTCCATGGAAAACAGCTCGGGTTAATTCAGGTGTGGTTGAGCGCCTTAACGATTCATGTAATGCATGCGCGTGTGTAAAAGTATGAAGTACGGTAATCCAATCTCTGAAATCATTTTGTACATGGAAACGGGAAATCCGTTCCGCGGCCGCCAAAGCTACGAGCTGGGCCAAACGGGCAGGGGAGACTCCATTTCTAAGTGCATCCAACATCATATTTACCGTTATTAAAGCATCATCTGATAAAATTTGTTCAACCAATGCTGCTTCATCCACTTCAGTTTCCTCTATTGATGATGCATTAGCAAGAATATCAGGTAATTTTTTAAACGCTTCTATTAATGGTTTGACCAAGTCAACAGGTGATTGCCAGCTATGAGATTCTTCACTACGGGATACATTACCGAGACCAGGTAACAATGATGATAATACATATGGTCGGTGCTCAAAACCAATCTGCTCGAGAATCTCGAATGCTTTATTATGAAAATCGAGCGTATGCCCTGTATTTACATAAAAATGATCCGTGATTGCTGTCATCATCATGTCAGCAATCTGCTCGTTTGTGAAGTCTAATTCAATCGTCGTCAAGAGTACTCGTTCAGCTCCCTGTGGATCACGAACTTCCACACAATGACGATACCATTCTGCTAATTGTTCAAATGATTGGGTATTCATTTCATCTGTGACAGGAAGGGACCCGAGTAAAAAGCGTGTTCCCATTCCAGAACTTTCGCGTGAAACATGAAAGAGACCTTGGAACAATGCTAAAATCTGACCAGTTTTATCTAATTTAGGCAATACATTTGTCATCGCTGTTAAAATTGTCAAACCAGAGCCCCAGCCGCTTTGATGATGTTTCGTTCCGAAGTCGATACCAACCTTTGCAATCTCAGTCGCTGGAAAACCAGCTTCCATCAATCCGACAACCGATTTAGCGATGACAAGACTTAAATTTTGCTCAAGACCTTCACGTAATCGCTGCCTTAATTTTTCGATTGTTACTTTATTATAAGGAACAGGATGTACCCAAACCTCATCTTCCTTAATCTCGACAGGGTAAGTAGGGACATCATCTGCCCATGGATCCAAGGTTCCACCGCTTTTTATATCAAAGCGAGCATGGTGCCAGTGACACGTTAAAATCCCATCACATAAGCTTCCTGTATGGAGGGGGAAGCCCATATGAGGACAACGGTTATCAACCGCATAGACTTGTTTTTCGTGAACAAATATTGCAATTGCATGACTTCCACCTTTTATTACCTTTGCACCTACATCTTCAAGTTTCTTTAATGAACCTGCATAAATTAATTCTGACATAAGTATCACTCTCCCGTAAAATAGAGTTCAATAGACCCTCTAAATAAGGATAAATTGAGGGCTTACAAAAACTGTTATCTACTATTTTATATTAAAGATGGGATGAAGTAATCCTTCATAAGTTGAGACTTATCTCACCCAAAAGTCTGATACTTGTTAAGAAAAACCGGTAAAAAAAGGGGGGTTAAATACCAAAATCAAGCAAACCTTATCAAGCCGTTCATTCACATCGTCTGAGTTTCCGCTGTACAGCTGATACCGTATATTTGGATAAGGTAATTGTAAATCTTTTACTACCCGTGCAAACTGTCTCATGGCGTCTGTTTCCCCCACCTATATAGACATCACCACTTGTTTCTACCATAGAACTAAATTCAACACCTAATTTATTGACCATATCAACGATTTCTTCTGCGCATATAGCTTATCGTTTTCACCTGCTTTAATTTTAGGAACAATCATAGGTATTAAAATAGGTAATAAAGTAGGGCAAGAATTGTTTAACAAATTGACACTATTATTAATAATTGTTTCAGGCTTATCAGCAATCTTTTCGGCTCTTAAATGAGCACGTAATTGGATTTCTTTTATGAAAACCTAGAAGATAATAAAATTTAGGCTGTTTTCGCAAACGTTGTAAATTCCATCATTTAATAAGGCTAACTCATTTTGAGTTTAGTCTTTTTTTTATAGAAATTAATAAACTTAGTAAAGGTGCTATCCATCTGGATGAATGTGTAAGAAAATCTAACGTTTCCATAAGTTTATATGATGAGATTTTATGGATTATATCCAAATTTCAGGAAGGGATTTATCGTTTATGCACAATGACAAATAAGAAAATTGTTATTATGATAAATATAACTAACAAACGTTGTGATTAAAAGTAACATAGGGGATATTGGAGAGTGTTGATTCAGTCGAAAGGGGGAAGAGTAATGCAAATACTAATAAAAAATGCAGAAATTATTACAATGAATGAACAGACAGATATTGTTTATGGTGATCTTTTGATAGAAGATGATAGAATTGCGCAGATCTCTAAATGTATTGAAGGGATATTGCCTGATAGAATCATAGATGCAACAGGTAAGACAATTATTCCTGGATTCATTCAAAGTCATATTCATCTTTGTCAAACATTATTTAGAGGTCAGGGTGATGATTTAGAGCTTTTAGACTGGTTATCTAAGAGGATATGGCCACTTGAAGCTGCACATGATGAAGAATCTATCTACTATTCTGCGATGTTAGGTATTGGAGAGCTTATTCAAAGTGGTACAACATCAATCATCGATATGGAAACGGTTCGCCATACAGATTTTGCGTTTAGAGCTATTGAAGAAAGTGGAATCCGAGCTCTAGCAGGGAAAGTAATGATGGATCAAGGGGACAATGTTCCTGTTAATCTATTAGAAAAAACAAATGAATCGATTCAAGAAAGTGTTGACTTGTTGGAAAAATGGAACAATTACGATAATGGTCGTATTCAATACGCTTTTTCACCTAGATTTGTCATTTCATGTACTGAAGATTTGTTAACTGAGGTGAGGGATTTATCTAATCAATATCAAGTGATGGTTCATACTCATGCTTCAGAAAATTTAAAAGAAATTGAAATTGTCGAAAATGAACGTGGGATGAGAAATGTCGTTTATTTAGATCATCTAGGCTTAGCGAGCCCTAGGTTAATTTTAGCTCATTGTATATGGTTGGATGACAATGAAAAACGGATTATTCGCGAGAAAGGTGTGAAGGTTAGTCATTGTCCTGGTTCAAACTTAAAGCTTGCCTCAGGTATTGCTGAAACACCTGATATGCACGATAAAGGAATATGTTTAAGTCTTGGTGCAGATGGAGCTCCATGTAACAATAATTTGGATATGTTTAATGAAATGCGATTAACAGCTCTTATTCAAAAACCAATTCATGGTCCAACAGCAATGGATGCTAAAAAGGTTTTCCGTATGGCGACAATGGGTGGAGCAGCAGCGATGGGATTAGAAAAAGAGATTGGTAGCTTAGAGGTTGGGAAAAAAGCAGATGTTGTTATTTTGGATTTAAATAATTTCCATACATACCCATCAACAGATGTCGATCCTATTTCAAGAATCGTCTATTCAGCTACAAGAGGTGATGTGGAAACGACGATAATTAATGGAAAAGTGGTTATGGAAAATCGAATCATAAAGACGATTGATAAATCGGTCGTTTTAAAGGAAGCAAATAAAGCGATTAAACGTTTATTAAACAGATTGCCTAAGGGGAACTTTACGATCAGATAATAGAAATAGATGATGAGAGGGGGGTAAAACATGCGTACGGACATATATGAAATACTCGATACGGTTTGTGATTCTTCTTGTAAAAGTGTTTTAGCAACAATTATTGATGTTCAAGGCTCAGCATATCAAAGGGCTGGAGCGTTGATGTTGTTTCAAGAGAATGGTAAGCAAGTAGGGCTTTTAAGTGGAGGGTGTCTTGAGCAAGACCTATTTGCACGAGTAAATGATTTCTTATATGATCCGAATCCGAACTCAACAATTGTTACATATGACCTCACGGATGAAGATGACTTGTCATGGGGACAGGGTGCTGGCTGTAATGGGATTATAAAGGTTTTGGTAGAGCCGGTTACATCGCTTCTTAAAGAAGATTTAAAGAAAGTAAGGGAACTTGTTAACCGTGGTGTTGATGTAACATATGCAAAAAGAATCTCGATGCAGGGCAAAGTAATGGAGTACCTTTTTTTTACGGCAGAGGGGGGATTTTTTGGTCAATGGCATGGTCAACGGCCAACCTTTCCTCCGGATGAAAGTACTCAATTGCTGCAAAGAGATCAAAATTTGTATTATATACAGAAGATTATGGCAAGACCAAGGCTTTTTATATATGGAGCTGGAGTGGATGTGATTCCTCTCGCGCAACTAGCACATCTTACAGGTTTTCAAGTGATTGTTGTTGATTGGCGACCCGCCTTTTGTAACGAAATTTATTTTCCATTTGTTTATAAAACGTACATTGCTTCACCTTCTGAATTTGCTCAATCCATTTCCTTTTCTACTTCTGATTCAATTGTTTTGATGACCCATAATTATGAAAAAGATCATCAACTTATCCAATTATTGCTTGGAAAGAAAATTGCATATTTAGGAATTTTAGGTTCAAAGGTTCGTGCGGAAAAACTTTTAAAGGGTATAAGGATTCCTGAGTGGATTCATTTTCCTGTTGGTTTAGCAATCGGAGCAGAAGGGCCTCAAGAGATAGCGATAAGTATTATGGCTGAGCTCATTCAAAATAAAGCAAGGAGGTTGGCGGTTGCTTTATGAAGAACATCATTGGGATTTATCTTGCTGCAGGTAGTAGTAAGCGAATGGGAAAATGTAAATTATCTTTACCATTATCAGTAAAACCTCTCGGTACAATTGCGTTGAAAGAGATTATGCAATCAAATATTGATCATTTTTTAGTTGTGACAAATGATTTTAATGCAGTATGGCTTAATTCTGCAGATGATCTCCACGCTTATCCAAATAAATGGGAAAATATCGTAAGTTTACAAGCGCATTTAGGTCAATCTTTTTCACTTAAGGCGGGTATAAGGCGTGCTTTACAATTAGGTGCAGAGTCTATTGTTGTCTTTCTTGCAGATCAACCATTTGTAACATCTGGATTGATTAATCGATTAATCAATGAAGCGAGAAATGAACACGATTATGTTGCATCTGCTGTTGGTGGGGTATTGAAGCCACCGATAATATTTAATCTTAAAGCACTTGCTAAGATCATGACAATTCGTGGTGATGAAGGAGCGCGTAGTTTGTTGAAGAATGGTACTTTAACAGGAACGAGCATTGAGGTAAATTCAGATCAGCTATTCGATATAGATACAGTAGAGGATTATGAATATGCAAGGTCTTTCTATTTAAGAAACTCTAATAAAATTTCTTAAGCTACTCATAGCTAGAAGTTCTCCTTACTTGTGCTTATCCCTAATTATGCTTTAGTCGATTTTTTAGTCATTCACTTAAGGACATTTCAGGAGGGATAGGTGATCACGGTGAAAAATGAGATGGCTGATATAACGAAATCAGATATTTTAGTTGAACATCCACGTCTCATTCAGGATGCGATGAGGTTGAGAGAATTAGGTGGTGTTTTTATCGCAGGAGGAACACTTATCCAGCTTAATTGGGAAGCTGGCCAACCGCTTTCAACGACATTAATAAACTTAGAACCAATTACAGAGTTAAAAGGGATAGAGTATATTGAGCGAGGGGATTCTTCATTCGTAGAAATAGGTGCACTAACGACAATTTCTGAATGTATAGAAAATCCAATTATCAATGAACATGCACAATTACTTGTTGAGGCATGTAAAAAGATTGCAGCGCCTGCTGTCCGAAATCGGGCAACACTTGGTGGGAATATTGCGAGTGGTATCGGTGATTCCATTCCTGCTCTGCTTGTTTTAGATGCTGAATTGACTATAAGAATTCAAAACGAAACAAAGGTTATAAAATTATGGGGATTGCTTAGCTTACTAAAGGATACACCACACCTTAACTATCTATTGCTATTAATTCGTATTCCGTGTCAAAAGAAGGGAGAACAAGCCTTTTTTAAGAAAGTGGGAAGAAGAGAAGCGTTTACACCAGCTTTGGTAACAATTTGTGCGCAATGGAGGCGAATAAGTGCTAAGCGATTGGAGTATATTCGAATCGCTGTCGGTGGTGGTAACAATGATCCTTGTCGACTAATTGTAGTTGAAAAAATATTAGAAACAAATGATTTTGATGATAATTTACTAAGATCTCTTTACCTAGAAATTGTTGATGAAATCAATTCCTACTCTGATCCTTTTATAACGGAGACATATCGCAAGCAGGTAGCAGCAAATTTACTTGTTGCTGAATTAATGAACATTTTTTGTGATAAGGAAGGATGAGATATGTGAAATTGATAAGAGATAATTTTCAAGAAAAATGGAAAATCCGTCCTGATGGATATGATAAGGTAACAGGATCTCTTAAATATTTAACTGATTATTCTTTTTCAGGGATGCTCTATGGAAAAGTGTTACGGAGTTCTTATCCTCATGCTAAAATTTTATCGATTTCAACAACTGAAGCAGAACAATTAGAGGGAGTTTTTGCTGTCGTTACTCATAAGGATGTAGTTGGTATGAATCGATTTGGGTTAATATTTCCAGATCAACCGGTTTTTTGTGAAGATGTTGTTCGGTATGTGGGGGATGCAGTGGCAGCTGTAGCGGCTGAAACTGAAGAAATTGCTGATAAGGCGATCAAGTTGATTGAGGTTGAGTATGAAATACTTGAAGTTATTGATAAACCTGAAAAGGCTTTGATCGATTCTGCGGTTAAACTACATCCGGGAGGGAATATCCTTCATCGTGCAGGCTATAAAAGTAGCGATGATGTCATGAATGCAATTAAAGAGTGCCCGTATATTGTTGAGGAAACATATGAAACACCGAGACAAATGCATGCGTATATGGAAACTGAGGGTGGTGTCGTTGTTCCAGAAGCGGATGGTAAAATCACAGTATATGCTGCGACACAGCACGGATTCAAGGATCGTATGCAGTTGGCTAGAATTTTGGCAATGCCAGAAAGTGATATTCGTGTCATTTCAAGTCCAATCGGAGGCTCATTCGGTGGGAAGGATGAGTTGAATATCCAACCATATGCGGCATTGCTTGCAATAAAGTCAAATAGACCAGTGAAACTTCATAACAAGCGAAATGAATCTGTCAAAGCGGGAATAAAACGTCACCCAATGAAAATTAAAATGATTACAGGTGCAAAAGCAAATGGTTTGTTAGTTGGTCATTTTGTTAGAATCACTGCTGATACAGGTGCATATGCCACGTTAGGACCAGCTGTATTGGATTTTGCAGTAGAGCATTCGACTGGTCCATATCGAATTCAAAATGTTGATATCGAAGGGATTTCAGTATTTACGAATAACGGGGTTTCAGGTGAGTTTAGGGGTTTTGGCGGTAATCAAGTAACCTTTGCTTTAGAATCACAAATTGATAGACTTGCAGAAATACTAAATATTGATCCTTTAAAATTACGAGAGATGAATATTAGAAAGGCAGATGACTTAGGGCCACTTGGTCAACGGATTGTTGCGAATGATGGAGCGAAAAATGTTCTGAAGATGATTAAGTCCTCCCCTATTTTTTCAACTCCTCTAAATTTACAAGATAATTGGAGTTTAAGGGGAAAAGGTGCTGCTATCACCATGCATGGTGGTGGGCTTGGCTTTGGAAGGCCAGATCCATCTGGTGCCCGCCTTTCTCTAACGGAAGAGGGGAAGATTGAAATAGCGTTTGGTTTTGAAGAGTTTGGACAAGGGTTACTTGCAACAGTTGAAATATTGCTGACAGATATGCTTGGTTGTGCGAAAGAAGATGTAAAAATCGTTATTGGAGATACTGGGTTAGTTCCTGCCTCAGGCTCCTCGACTGCCTCTCGTTCAACAAATATGATCTGGCAGGGTATGAATAAATTGAAAGGACCGTGGAAAAACAAACTGCTAAATGCAGCGTCACGCCTTACTGGGATTGCAGAGGAGCTTCTGATGCTCGGTGCAAATGGTGTTTGGAAAAAAGGTGAAAAGAGTGAGATTTTGATCACCTATAAAGAACTTGCGAACAGCTTGAAAACGGAGCTTCCTGTTTGTTCAACACAATTTCATTTTCCGACAACTCCTGATGCGGTTATTGGCGGGCATTATATACACACGTATGCAGCCGTTGCAGTTGAGGTTGAAGTGAATCAATTAACAGGTCAAATTAAGGTGACAAAGCTTGATCATGCTGTTGCAGCAGGTCCTGTCGTCAATCCACTAGGCTATTTAGGACAAATTGAGGGTGGGGCCATTATGGGACTAGGTTTTACTCTATTTGAAGATTCGCTAATGGAAAACGCTTGTTATCATACTGAGAATTTTGATTCGTACATTATTCCAACGATAAGGGACATCCCTCTTTCGACTAATGTTGATGTTGATGAATCCTTAATGGAAAACGATGTGTTCGGGCCTAGAGGTGTTGGTGAAATTGGCACTGTTGCTGTTGCTCCAGCAATTACCGCAGCAATTCATGATGCGTGCGGATTATGGGTCAAGAAGCTACCTGTTTCTTCTGAAGAAATATTGAATGCTCTTCAGACGACTTCATTTTCGTTTTATAAACAGGGGGTATCTGAATGAAAATTGATAGGTTTGAAAATAGTACAAATGATAGAATACTAGAAAATAAGATTGCATTAAACATAACAATTAATGGTCGATTGTACAGTCTTATTGTACCCCCTACCTATCGATTAGTTGACCTTTTACGTAAAGATTTAGAATTAACCGGAACAAAAACATCCTGTGAAATAGGTAGGTGTGGTTCGTGTTCCGTTTTAATGAACGGAAATGTGGTTAATTCTTGTTTAGTTATGGCTTATCAAGCCAATGGTATGGTAATCGAAACAATCGAACAGGTTTCACAAGAGAATCTCCACCCGATCCAACAAGCGTTTTTGGAGGAAGGTGCCCTTCAATGTGGGTATTGTACACCGGGTATGATTATTGCCTTAAAATCATTGTTAGACAAAAATAATCAGCCAACAGAAGAAGAAGTGCTCGACTATTTATGTGGTAATCTTTGTAGATGTACGGGGTACAATGGAATTCTTCGAGCGGTTCAGCGTTATAAAAATGAATCTTCGGCTATTTTTGACAATAAAACCTTAGAGTGAAAAAGGTCCACCTAAGGTTTTACCTTTTCCAGAAGAAACGAACGGATTAACAAAGCAATCCGAAGTCTTAGTGTTTCATCAGAATCTTTTAAGGAGATGTTTAATAATTCTTCGCATTTTTCTAGCCGATAAACAACTGTATTTCGATGAACGTATAACCGTTTAGCTGTTTCGGCGATTTGGCAATGATTTTCAATAAAAACAGAAATGGTTTGTACTAAACTTAGTAAATCTTTATTGGTTGTATAGGCAAGTTCTTTAAGGGTGCTCTCATAAAACTCTGTTACATTAGCAAGTGGGATCATTTGGAGTAATTCAGTGATATCCTTGGTGCGATATGTTTGAATGAAATGACTCTTTCTAAGTTGATACCCTGCCCCCAATGCTTCCACAGCATGTCGGTACCCTTTATGAATATTCCGTATATCCTTACAGTGAGTACTTACACCAAAAGAAATAGACACGTTTAATTGCTCATGCAGTTTCTTTTGAACGGATTGAATAAACTCAGTTAATTGCTGTTCAGATTTCATATTCTCTCGATCTAGTAATAGAACAAAAATATCATTCTTTATAAAAATGCAAAACTCCATTCCTGTTTTTGAAAACATTGATTTTAAATGCTCATAAATCGTGTATTTAAAACCTTCCACTTGAAATGAGTTATAAAAAGAAAGAGATTGAGTTATCTTTTCGTTATTTTCATCAATTTTACAGGCAATTACATTGTAAGATTGATCCTTTTTTAGTCCGTATTTTCCCCCTCGTTTCAAAACCTCACTTTCAGGTATGTCACCATCTAATAATGCTGTAAAAAAATTATTTTTAATATGTAGATTTTTCTCTGATAATGCATGTTGTTTCAGGAGCTCGAAGGAAATAACATTCGTTACTTGCTCCACTGATAAGAGAGTGTATCCGTCAACGGGAAAATCAAAGCCAATAATTAGTAAATAACTTTTCTTAAAATAGGTATCGATCGGAAAAAAATGAACGAATTTGCCCTTTAGGGAAGATGGTTTGTAAACAGAAAGGTAAAGTGGTTGCTGTTTAATTGACGAATGATTAGCATCGATGTCTTTTACAATATTTTTTCTGAGTTTTTTCATTTCGGTGCTACGAAAGTGGTGTGTTTCAACTATTACACGATTTAAATGATCAATAAGCAAAATCGGTTTATCGAGAATCGTGGAAAGTCGATCAATTATTTTTGATAATTTTTCTCCCTTATGTACAAGCTTGGTAAATTCTCTTTGCGTATTTATTGCGAATTGTAGCTCCTTTGTTCGTCTTGCTAGAATGTAACTTAATGACTCATTAACAATTTCTCCTAATGAATGTTCGAGAGGAAGTTCAATTAAGGGAAGGTTCTCTTCATTTGCTATTTTAATAACTTCAGAGGGGATGGAATGTAAAAAGCTTCTAGTTTTTATTCCGAGCCCGGAGCAATTATTCTTTGCCATAAATCTGACGAGATTGACCATTTCTTGTGGATTGTCACGAATAAAATAAGCTGAGGTCACTAATAATTCATTGGGCTTTAAAAACTGAATAATATCAGGGGCATCCATCATGTTGACTGATTGTACACTTCGACCTACACCATTTTTGCCTGCAGCAATTTTTGCATTGGAAAGAATAGGGATTTTTAATAATTCACTCATTTTCATCAAGATCCCACCTTATTGTAATGTTAGAAAAAGTAACATAAAAATAATCAATAAAACCATTTTTTATGCTTTTTAGTTAATTTGACTAAGAAAAATTTCTAAAACTAGTGATGATAACTAATGAAAAATGAAGAGGAAATGATTATTATGTAAATAATATAACATAATATGTAACAATTAATAACATTAAATTTGGGATGGAGTGATTATTTGATTACAATTAAGGATGTGAACGAATTTTCACAGAGTGAGTTTGTAGCACTTCTTGGCTGGATATTCGAGGATACTCCTTGGATTGCTGACAAAGTATGGGAGTTACGACCTTTTCCTTCGATACAATTTCTTCATCGTTCAATGGTAAAGCTTGTTGAGAAATCTTCAAAGGAAGAAAAGTTCGCTTTAATTCTAGCACATCCTGATTTAGGTACAAAAATAAAATTGTCCACTTCTTCAAAATTTGAACAACAACAAGCAGGTTTAGATCAGCTTTCCCCAAATGAATATAAGCGTTTTCTGGCGCTTAACAACAAATACATTAAGAAATTTGGTTTCCCTTTTGTTTTAGCAGTACGTGGTCATAATAAAGATTCTATTTATGACTCAATGAAAAGGAGAGTTAAAAATAAAGAAGAGCAAGAATTTGAAACAGCTATGGAGGAAATTTATAAAATATCATGGTTTAGATTAAGAGATATTGTTACAAACGAAGGGAGCTATAATCATGAAAGATCTAACAATGTATTACGGTAAGGAGATGTATATTATAAAAAAATAACCACAATCACATATGAATAATCCTCCTAGTTTATTAAAACCGTTTACACGCTAAACGGTTTTTTTATTTAAATAAAGTACCTAGTCAATTATTTTCTGTTTTCGTAAATTGATTTTCTCTATCCTATTTACATATTGAAAAAATCTCTGTAATCTATTGTTTGAATAGTATGAGTTTTGCATATAGTAGTTTACAGAACTGGGGGAATAAATATGATTAAAGCAATCTTCTTTGATTTAGATGATACATTATTATGGGATCAAAAAAGTGTAAAAGAAGCATTTATCGCAACGTGTCAGATCGCTCATGAAAAATTCGGAGTCGATCCAGATCAATTGGAAGAAGCTGTACGAAATGAAGCGAGAGAGCTATATTCTTCATATGAAACGTATGAATTTACACAAATGATCGGGATTAATCCATTTGAAGGACTGTGGGGCAACTTTTTAGATGATGAAGAGAATTTTAAAAAGATGTCAGAAATCGTTCCCACATATCGTAAAGAAGCATGGACAAGAGGGCTAAAGGCTTGCGGAATCGATGATCAAGAGTTTGGTGCCAAACTAGCTGAAGAGTTTCCAGCGCAAAGACGTCAAAAGCCATTTGTATATGACGAGTCGTTTAAGGTATTGGACGAGCTAAAGGATACATACCGTCTTTTATTATTAACAAATGGATCACCAGATCTTCAAAATACAAAATTAGATATTACACCTGAGCTTGTTCCATATTTTGAACAAATCATTATCTCTGGTGCATTTGGAAGAGGAAAACCAGATGCTTCTATATTTGAACATGCCTTAGAAAAAATGAATTTAACGAAAGATGAAGCAATCATGGTTGGTGATAATTTAATGACAGATATCCTTGGCGCTTCTCGAGCTGGAATCAAATCTGTTTGGATCAATCGTCATGATAAAGAACGTAATGAAGTTATCCCTACTTTTGAAATTACGCATCTTGAAGAACTTTATCCTATTTTAGATAAGTTAAACAAGTAATAACAAAGCGGATGGCCTTGATAAGCGACGTATGAACTGGAGGACTGTGAAGTACACTAGACGCTGGAGCCTGATGTCAAAGCGCTTATCCTTAGTATTTCCTAAACAAAAATAAAACAGCCTAATACCACTACTGGTATTAGGCTGTTTCAAAAAAGCAAATAGTCTATTATGAATAGGGATCTATGCTTCAGTTAAAAAACTAATCAAAAAAATGTAAAGCGCGAATCTTTTTACTTGAATAAAGACCTTGACTCACTATATATTAGTAAGTGAGATTTTATAGCGCATTAACAATATGCCTATATGGCTATCTTATTTTTTTAATAATTGCAGATAGAGCTAGAGAAATATAAACAAAGGAGGGAATAATCATTATTTATCTAGTGATAGGACTTATTTTTGTTTTGATTTTAGGTTATTTTTATTATAAAAGTTATATGGCAATAAAAAGCGTTCCTTGTATTGATGTAAATCGATCTCAACTTGATGATCATCATGTTGTAGTTGATTTTAGAGATTATAACAATTTATCAGAGAATCAAGCCTTTCAAGCTCAAGCAATTGTCATTCCCATACCTTATTTAAAAAGATTTTATCATGAAATTCCAAGGAAACATGTATATGTCATCGCTTCTAATAAACTCGAGAAAAATATTGGAATTCGATTTTTACAAAAGCATGGCTTCCAAGTAACAGGTTACAGTTTAGCTGAGTGTGCTTGTCATAATAATACTAGAGATATGGTAATGTAAATGTATAGGAACTATTAAAGTAGTGGATTTTTCATTTGAAATGTCACTGCTTTTTTTATTTGTAAAGCACATCCAAGTTATTGATGCTTGAAAAATCAGAAAATTTTATTGACATACATGATTTATGATGATATATTTTTTCTTCCATTCAAAATGTTAGGAGGAAAAACGATTGATTACTATAGAAGGCTTAAGTAAATCCTTCAAAGTTGCCAAGCGAACTACTGGTTTGAGGCAGTCTGTGAAAGCGCTGTTTTATCGGGAGCATTTTATTGTTGAAGCGCTAAAAGATATCTCTTTTTCTATTGAACCGGGGGAAATTGTAGGCTATATCGGTCCAAATGGTGCAGGTAAATCTACAACGATAAAGTTAATGAGCGGTATTTTGGTTCCTGACCGAGGAACCTGCAGCATTATGGGGTACACTCCTTGGAAGGACAGAGTGTCATATGTTCAAAATATCGGAGTGGTTTTTGGACAACGCTCTCAACTGTGGTGGGATGTACCGGTAATGGACTCATTTGAGCTTCTACGCGATATTTACAAAATTCCTCAAAAAGAATATAAAGATAATATTAATCTACTTGTTGAAACACTCGATCTGCAAAGTCTCATTAATTCCCCAGTAAGACAATTAAGCTTAGGGCAACGAATGCGTTGTGAAATCGCTGCCTCACTTCTACATAGTCCGAAAATATTATTTTTGGATGAACCAACTATCGGACTTGATGCCGTTTCAAAAATTGCTGTTCGCCAGTTTATTAAAACAATTAATAAAGAAAAAGGAGTTACTGTCATTCTTACCACGCATGATATGAATGATATCGAGGCTTTAGCTGACAGAGTCATCTTAATCGGAAAGGGGAGCTTATTGTATGACGGTAAATTGAATGAACTCAGAAGTCGATTTGGGACACTTAAGACAATTACTGCAGATTATCGTGAAACGGTTAATTCATTTGAAATTCATGGAACTTCTTTGCTTTCTTGGTCACCTGAACGGGCTATTATAAGTGTAGATACGGAGAAGGTCATGATATCAGAAGTAGTTTCCCAATTATCAAGCAAGGTTGAATTACTTGATGTCTCTATAGAAGCACAACCAATTGAAGACATTATTGTACAATTATATAAGGAGTATGAAATATGAATGCATATTTTTCCGTATTGAAGCTACGGCTACTAACTGGCATGCAGTATAGGGCAGCTGCTTTGGCAGGGGTGGTGACACAATTTTTTTGGGGATTCATGTATATTATGATTTTTGAAGCATTCTACCAGAATTACTTACATACACCACCTATTTCTTTTACAGAATTAATTACTTACATTTGGCTACAACAGGCCTTTCTAGCTTTTATCATGCTTTGGTTTCGTGATAATGAATTATTTGATTTAATCACGAGTGGAAATATCGCGTATGAACTTTGTAGACCATGCGGTATCTACGGGTTTTGGTATGCAAAACTTTTAGCACAGCGCTTGTCGAGTGCATTACTTCGAAGCTTTCCCATTCTAATTGTAGCTTTCTTTTTACCGCAACCATACAAAATGACACTACCACCTAGCATAACAACCTTCATGTTATTTCTTTCAGCAATGATTCTAGGTTTACTCCTATTAGTCTCAATATCTATGTTTATTTATATTTCTGTCTTTGTGACGATGTCTCCAGTTGGCTCATTGTTAGTTTTTGGGATCATAGGGGAATTTTTTGCTGGTTTAACTATTCCTATCCCACTTATGCCATCATGGCTGCAAAACATTGCCTACTTGCTTCCATTTCGCTTGACGGCAGATTTTCCTTTCAGAGTCTATTCAGGACACATTCCACAGGATGAGGCACTTATAGGGATATTCATTCAGCTTGGCTGGCTTAGTGTTCTTATTTTATTGGGAAGATATGCTTTTGACAAAGCTTTACAAAGAGTGGTTGTACAAGGGGGATGATTCACTTTGAGTATTTATTTCAAATATCTTAGAATTTTATTTAAATCACAAATGGAATATCGTACATCTTTTTGGCTCTTATCGATCGGACAATTCTTTATTCCATTCACTGTCTTTGCAGGTTTATATTTTCTATTTGAACGCTTCGGGCAAATTAAAGGCTGGAGTTTTTTTGAAGTTGCACTATGTTTTGGGGTTATTCATATGGCATTTGCTATAAGTGAATGTTTTGCTCGAGGGTTTGACTCATTCTCTAGTCTTGTAAAGGAGGGTGAGTTTGATCGACTTCTTGTCCGTCCAAGAAGCACCTTCATTCAAGTGTTAGGATCAAAATTTGAGTTTACGAGATTTGGAAGGCTACTACAAAGCTTATTCGTTTTGGGGTGGGCAATTAGTAATCTTTCCATCGAATGGGACTATTTCAAAGTTATTACCCTCTTACTTATGATTGTCAGCGGTGTATTTATTTTTACTGGAATTTTCATACTTGCTGCTACAATGTGCTTTTGGACAATCCAAGGTCTAGAAGTGGTAAATATATTTACTGATGGTGGAAGAGAGATGGCTCAATATCCATTAAATATCTATCATAAATGGGTATCTAAATTCTTTACATTTATAATTCCATTTGGGTGTGTAAATTACTTGCCGTTGCTGTATATTCTCGATAAAAATCACGGGGACACACTTCTATATATGATGTCTCCTCTTGCTGGGATCATTTTTATCTTTCCTTGTTTACTCATATGGCAATTTGGAGTTAGACATTATCTGTCGACTGGGTCGTGATTCATTAGAGGGTTATACCGTGATATTAAAAACTTAAGTTGTTCGCCTATTTTTTAATGAAATAACCTTGATAACCTGAATTTCCTTTGATATAATATTCTAAATATTAAATACATTGAAGAGGAATAGTAGGGTTTTATAAGCGTACAGAGAGCTGTTGGTTGGTGCAAAACAGTCGTAGACAAAATCCGAACTCGCCTTGAAGTAGCTCGCTGAAATTTTTAAGAGTAGGTAGAGACGGAGCCTAACCGTTACAGTAGGAGGATATAGGTATTATAAAAACCCGTGTCTGTCTGAGTGCATACCAATTTGGTATGAATTAGAGTGGTACCGCGTGAGATTTTAACAGTCTTTCGTCTCTTTTAATTTAGAGATGAAAGACTTTTTTGCGTTCTAATGTATCTAAATAAAAATATGTATGATAAATGGAAGGGTGGACTTGAAAAATGGAAAATCATAAAAAGTATGCAAGAGGTTACTTTATGCCCCCAGAGCCAAGCATGAAATGGGCTCAAAAAGAGTATATAACTGAGGCTCCAATGTGGTGTAGTGTAGATCTTAGGGATGGAAATCAGGCTTTGGTTGTTCCAATGACTCTAAAGGAGAAGTTAGAATTTTTTCAATTGCTTGTAAAAATAGGTTTCAAGGAAATTGAAGTTGGCTTCCCAGCTGCATCTGAAACGGAATATGCTTTTTTACGAACGTTGATTGAAGAGGATTTGATCCCGGATGATGTGACGATTCAAGTTTTGACTCAATCAAGAGAACATATTATCAAGAAAACGTTTGAATCACTTCAAGGTGCAAAGCAAGCAGTTGTACACTTATACAATTCAACGTCTGTGTCTCAGCGTCAACAAGTATTCAAAAAATCTAAAGAAGAAATTATCGACATTGCTGTTACTGGTGCAAAACTTCTTCAGAAATATGCTGCTGAAACCGAAGGGAACTTTAAGTTCCAATATTCACCTGAAAGCTTTACAGGTACAGAGGTGGATTTTGCGCTTGAGATATGCAATCGGGTTCTTGATGTATGGCAGCCGACCGCTGAGAATAAAGTAATTATCAATTTGCCTGCTACTGTTTCAATGTCGATGCCTCACGTTTATGCAAGCCAGATTGAATACATGAGTGATCATATGAATTATAGAGAAAATGTTATCTTATCACTTCACCCACATAATGATAGAGGAAGCGGTATTGCGGATGCGGAATTAGGAATGCTAGCCGGTGGACAAAGAATCGAGGGAACATTATTTGGTAATGGCGAAAGAACAGGGAATGTAGACATTGTTACTCTTGCTCTAAATATGTTCTCCCATGGAGTGAATCCGGAATTAAATTTCGAAAATATTCAAGAAATCATTGCTGTGTATGAACGTATGACTAAGATGAAGGTTTATGAAAGACAGCCATACGGTGGTAAACTTGTATTTGCTGCATTTTCAGGCTCACATCAAGATGCAATAGCTAAAGGAATGAAGTGGCGTGAGGAAAACGAATGCGAGCATTGGACGGTTCCTTATTTGTTAATTGATCCAAATGATATTGGAAGAGAGTATGAAGGAGATGTTATCCGGATTAATAGCCAATCTGGTAAAGGTGGAATCGGTTATCTTCTTGAACAGCAATATGGCCTTGATTTACCAGCTAAAATGCGTGAAAACTTTGGGTACATTGTTAAAAATGTATCAGATCATCAGCAAAAAGAGCTTTTGCCTAATGAAATTTATGACATTTTCCAAAAGGAATATGTCAATATCAAAGCACCTGTCGAGTTTGTCAATTACCAGTTTACTAAGCATGATGATTACCAAACCATCGTAGCGATCAAAATAAATGATGAGCTTCAGGAAGTTGCTGGCGAAGGGAACGGAAGACTAGATGCAATCAGTAACGCACTACAAACCAAACTTGGTATTAAATATACTGATTTAGTCTATAAGGAGCATGCTCAAGAAATAGGCTCGGGATCAAACGCCGTTTCTTACGTAGGGATAACAGCTCTAGACGGTACTGTTTATTGGGGCTGTGGGGTTGATATGGATATTATGACCTCTTCTGTAAAAGCTCTGTTTAGTGCTGTTAATAAAATGACTGAGAGTGTAAAACTTCCAATTGGAATGGATTTTTCTTTGACAAACAAATAAGTAAAAAAGAGGTTGGCTAGAAAAGAGTCTCACCCAACGTAACTAGTATATAGTGACTTTTAACTCAACTTTGAGGCTATATATTATGATAAGGGTCTGACGCTTTGTCTTGAGTCAGCCTTTTTTGTGTGTTTAAAAAAGATTTAATAAATAAATGCTAGGGCAAAGTGAAATAGATTTTCAGTTAGTAAGATGGTATAGTATGTGTCGATACTAATAAAGAGAACAAAACAATGTTTTGTAATTTAAAGAGGTAGCTGACAACATGCATTCAACGAATTATTATATAAAGACTTGGCAGAAAGCGTTAAGAGCTGAAATCATGCACTTAAAAACATATGGAAGCACTAAATATTACGTGAAAAATGGGGAGTTAATGACGAGTGATGGGGCATTTACGTATTATTTCGATACGTCTTCTCCTATCCGAATTCCAATTGGATCAACGATAAGAATGGAATCTGGGAAATTAACAATAAGTGGTCGTATCCTCTCTTCAGAGGGGAAAAGTGTGATCGTTTCTCTAGAACAATCGTTAGGTAGCGATCTTAGTGAGTTATTTCTACTCCATGACCCTTGGGAGCTTTTAGACCAGTTACATGATCGCCTGGATGAGATAAAAGAAAGTAAACGGAAACGAGCTCGGATAAAAAGAATGATGAACCCTTCTAATGAAGCTATACATCCAACCGATAATATAAAATCCAATGTTCATGAGCTAGTGTTAAGAAGTAAATATAACCCGGTAACTTTTGTTTGGGGACCACCTGGAACAGGTAAGACCTATACACTTGGAAGAGTAGCGGCAAATAAATATTTTAAAGCGAATCGTGTTCTCATTCTTTCACAAAGTAATCAAGCAGTAGATGTGTTAATGACTGAAATTGCACGTTTCATCGATAAAAAAGGTCGGTTTCGAGAAGGAGATTTGTTACGGTATGGATCACAGTCTGCGATCGCTTCAGAATCTTTTCTAACAACTACCGAACTCATCACAAAACGAAATCCAGACTTAGCAAAGCAAAAACTAAGCTTGCAAGAAGAACGCAGATTAATAAAACATGATCTAGGACGCTCTTTTAGTAGACGAGACTCTGAACGTTTATTGGAGATTGAAGGAAAACTTACCAATGTGTTAGAGAAAATACGGCAAAAGGAAATTCAATTTGTTAAAGATGCCGATATTATTGGAACAACACTTTCAAAGGCAGCAAATGATCCAACAATTTATGAAAAGGATTATGATCTTGTCATTGTAGATGAAGCAAGTATGGCATACGTTCCACAGGTGGGCTTTGCTGCATCATTAGGTACTCGTGTTATTATTTGCGGTGATTTTAAGCAGCTGCCACCAATTGCAGCAGCAAGAAGTCCGCTAGTGGATGAGTGGTTAAGGGAGGATATATTTCATAAGGCCGGGGTTGTAGATTGGCTTAATGCCGGAAAAAAATTACATCCGCACTTGTTTCTTTTAAAGGAACAAAGACGAATGCACCCTGATATTTCTTCGTTTACGAATCAATATATATATGATTCTCTCGTAGGTGATCATGAAAGTGTAAAAACCTCGAGACATGCAATTTTAGAAAGAGCTCCGTTTCCAAATCGTGCTTCTGTTCTTTTAGATAGTAGTTTTACAGGAAGTCATTGTCTCCGTGAAAAATCATCGAACTCGAGATTTAATTTATGGCAGTTACTCTTGTCCTTTCAGCTTATTCATGAATCCTACTTAGCTGGTTCTAGATCAATAGGGTATGTAACACCTTATCGAGCGCAAGCAATTTTGATGGAGACCTTATTATCAGACCTCTATTTAACTGAGCTTCAAGACGCAGACATCACCTCAGCGACTGTTCATCGTTTTCAAGGGAGTGAACGTGATGTAATGTTGTTTGATACTGTTGATAGTTATCCTCAAGGTAGACCAGGAATGCTGTTAGTTGGTAAAGATAGTGAACGGCTTATCAATGTTGCGATTACAAGAACAAGAGGAAAATTCATTCATATTTGTGATCATCATTTTATTCAATCCAATGTTTATCAAACGAAAACGATCCGCAAGCTCGTTGACCATCAGTTTAAACATGATCAGCAAATCCTACCACATCAAGTAGGTGCTTGGATAAAAAATCAACACCCTAATTTAACTTGGATACACGCAAAGAAACTAGACTTAATTATTGAAGATATTCATCAAGCGAGGCTATCGATCTTTGTAGGCTTACCATCGGGCAAAGAATTACCAAAAGAGTGGAAGACCATTTTAAACAATAGGAATGACAAAGTCTTACTAACTTTCATGACTACTGAAAAAATAGAAAACGTAAAAGTTGATAAACATATTAATTATTCTGTCTCATTTCCGTTCATTATCATTGATCATCAGAAGTTATGGTTAGGTCTACCTGTCGAAGCAACAGTTAACGTTAGACCTCCATACGTAGCTGCTCGCCTTACCTCAAAACCTGTTGTGGACTATTTTCTTTCACAGCTTATATAATTTTATTCGACTAAGGTGTCTTCACGAGTTAGTTCGTTTGAAGAACTTTTGGTAGTAATCCCGCGATTAACTTGTACTAAACAAAGTACAGTATACATAGAACTAGTTATAGCTATCAAAGAGTATATACAGATTTTTGGAGGGGGAAACTGGTGGGAGTTTCATTATGTTTTTCTGTATTTTTCTCTCTGTTAACAGGGGTAGGCATATCGATTTTTATCTCTAAATGGTTGAAGGTGAAAATCGACTATATTTTGTCCCTATGTTCTGGCGTTTTATGTGGTGTACTGTTTTTAGAATTGATACCACATAGTTTTTCAGAATATAAGCCTGGTTCTGTGTTTCTCGGTATAATTGTAGGTTTGCTTCTGATGATGATAATTGATAAATTTATGCATAATAATTCTCACCATGGAGGTTTAGATAAAACAGCATCGTTTTACTTTCTTATTTTAGCGATTACCTTACATAATCTTCCCTCAGGATTAGCTTTGGGAAATCATGTTGATCATGATGGACATTTATTTCATTTAGTTGTTTTTCATCATATTCCAGAGGGTATGACATTAATGATGATCTATTTTGCCACTTCTCTAAAATTACGTCACTTATTTGTTTCACTCGTGTTTTTAAGTTTAAGCTTATACGGCTTTACACTTATCGGCAGTGTTTTTCCAATTCGTAATGGTCATTTTTTAGGTGTGTTACTTGGTGTGGCTAGTAGTACAATTGGATATGTGGCAATTTTTGAGTTGTTTTTACCATCATTGAAAAAAGGATATCACTCTCTCCACTGGCTTAGCCTATTGACAGGGATATTTATCGCAGGATTGCTATTAATTATTGGCTAAGATTGACAATAGCCAATATTTTTTTTATGATAAAATAAGATAATATGAACATATACTCATATTTTGATATATAATAACACAAAGAGGGTGTTTTTTAATGGATGAAGCATTAAATAAGGATAAAGATCAATCTGAACAGCTTGATGAAGAAACATTATTTATCGTATCACAAACATTTAAAGCATTAGGTGATCCAACTAGGATTCGAATTTTACACTTATTATCACATCAAGAGTGTTCCGTGAATGAAATAGCTGAAAATCTTTCACTGATGCAATCCACTGTCTCACACCAGCTTAGATTTTTGAAAAATTTACGTTTGGTTAAGTATCGAAGAGAAGGGACAACATTATATTATTCACCGGATGACGATCATGTGATGAATGTATTACAGCAAACAATTCATCATGCACAGCATCATTAAGCTTTTATATGGAGTGAAGCAAAATGGACGAATATAAAGTAAAGGGTTTAACATGTGCCAATTGTACAAGAGAATTACAAGAGGAAATCAACAAGTTGCCTTCTGGGGAAACAGCGTCTTTAAGCTATAATACTGGGAAACTTAAATTAGACAGTACCGTTGACATGAATATAGTGAATAAGATTTTATCGTCAGATGGAGCATATATTGAAAATGATGAAGAAGATGGCCACAATCATGAGCATCATACTGGTGTAAACTGGATCGCACTCTTATCTATTTCAGTGTTTTTCTACATTGCGGCATTTATTACTGAACAATGGATCAATGAATATGTAGCAATTGGATTATTTCTTGCTGCGACAGCCTTAAGTGGATACCAAACATTTTTTAAAGGCTTGAAAAACTTAGCGAAGTTAAAATTCAATATCGAAACGCTCATGACTATTGCTCTTATCGGTGCGCTTAGTATTGGTGAGTGGAAGGAAGGAGCACTTGTTGCGATTCTCTTTGGACTTAATGAATATTTAGAAGGTCTTGGAATGCAAAAAGCTAGAAAATCGATGGAAAAACTTCTAGAGATTGCTCCAAAAGAGGCAACAATCCTCGAAAATGGCCAGGAAAGAATTGTAAAGATTGCTTCCTTGGAGGTAAATCAAATTGTCTTAGTTCGTGCTGGTGAAAAAATACCTTCTGATGGTATTGTTATTGAAGGGAAAAGCTCTGTTAATGAAGCTGTAATTACTGGAGAATCCATGCCAGTCGAGAAGGCAATTGATGAACCAGTTTATGGGGGAAGTATAAATAACGAAGGTGTTCTTAAAGTCAAAATTACGAAAGCTTATGAGGACTCGTCATTAGCAAAAATACTTCATCTTGTTGAGGAAGCACAAGAAACGAAAACACCAACTGAATTATTTATTAATAAATTTGCGAAATACTATACGCCATTAATTATGGTGATCTCGGTTATTGTCATGGTACTTCCACCACTATTATTCAATGGTAACTGGGGAGATTGGTTTTACCAAGGCTTAGCGGTCTTAATCGTAGGCTGTCCTTGTGCATTAGTGTTATCGTCTCCGATTGCGATTGTTTCAGGTATAACAAAAAATGCTCGGAATGGAATCCTTATAAAAGGTGGGGTATTTTTAGAGCAATTAGGAAAGATTACAACGATTGCTTTTGATAAAACTGGTACGCTCACAAAAGGGGAGCCATATGTAGAGGATCTTGTCGCGTACGATCCAACCTTTTTACAAATTGCTGCATCGATTGAGAAGTCATCATCACATCCAATTGCCAAAGCGGTTATGCGGAAAGCAGAAGGATTAGCATTAGATGAACCTGATGAAATATCAACAGTATCTGGTAGTGGGATCATTGCAAAAATGAAGGGTATTACTTATTATTTAGGCAATGAAGCACATGTAAACCATCTTAATATAACAGAAAAAGTCAAACAAGATCTTATAGCCTTTAAAGAGTCAGGTATGACTTTAGTCATCTTAGCAAATGAATTGGACGTTCTCGGCATCATGGGAATCTCTGATCAAATTCGTGAAGAAAGTGCAGCTGTTATTGCGAATCTTCATAGTGCAGGGATTAATAATACGATTATGTTAACTGGTGATCATGAAAAGACAGCAGATAAAGTAGCGAAAAAGGTAGGACTAACATCATATTTCGCTAGTCTATTACCAGATGAAAAAGTTGCAAAAATAAAAGAACTCTCAAAAAATGAAAAGGTTGCGATGGTTGGTGATGGAATAAATGATGCACCAGCACTAGCTACCGCTGATCTTGGAATTGCAATGGGGAAAGGGACAGATAGTGCAATTGAAACAGCTGATATCGTATTGATGCAAGATCATCTTGGTAAGTTACCATCAGCGATTCGATCTGCTAAAAAAGTTAATTCAATCATTAAATTAAATATTACATTAGCGCTTGGGTTAAAACTGATTGCATTACTGTTAACGATTCCAGGGCTATTAACACTTTGGATTGCGATCTTATCAGATATGGGAGCAACGATTTTAGTCACGTTAATTAGCTTAACAGTGCTTTATGAGAAAAAAGATAAAGCTACGATGTAAAAAACTTATAAAAAGCCAACATGAGGAGAAATCTTACTCATCATGTTGGCTTTTTTCTATGCATTAGAATCTGTAAATGCATGGTATATTTTGAAACTTAGATGAATGAGCGAAAATCAAAAGAGCCATTCATCGTGAAACTTCTACTAGGTTACTAGTTTGTAGGGTAGCTTGAAGTGCTCTTTCTTCTTCATTATTTAATGGGATCAGTGGTAAACGAACACCACCAACAGATATTCCTCTCATATTTAACGCTGCTTTTACTGGTGTTGGGTTTGGTGCAGCAAACATTGCTTTAATTATAGGAAGAAGGTTGCGATGTAAGGTAGCAGCTTCAGTGACATCACCATTTTTAAATTGATTAATCATATCTTGCATTTCATTACCAATGATGTGTGATGATACTGAGATTATTCCCGTTCCACCAATAGCTAAAAGCGGTAATGTTAGGGCATCATCTCCACTGTACACTGAAAAATCATTAGGTGTTTTGCTAATGATCTCTGCCATTGCATCTAAGTCACCACTTGCTTCCTTAATTGAAACAATATTATCTAGTTGTGAGAGACGAACAATGGTCTCTACAGACATGTTAACACTACTTCGACCTGGAATATTATAAAGCATTACTGGCAATGATGTTGTTTCGGCAATCGCTTTAAAGTGTTGATACATTCCTTCTTGTGATGGCTTGTTATAGTATGGAGTAACAAGCATAATTCCATCGACACCTGCTTCTTCAGCAAGACTAGTTAAGCTAATAGAAGCTTTCGTGTTATTTGATCCTGTTCCAGCGATGACAGGAACTCTACCATTAACAATCTGTACAACAAATTTAAATAAATCTACTTTCTCTTCTGTCGTTAAAGTAGGAGACTCACCAGTTGTCCCATTTATAACTAATCCATCCGAACCATTAGCTATTAAATAATTCACTAAATTTTCTGTTGCGTTAAAATCAACCTCACCATTATGATCAAACGGGGTAATCATTGCTGTTAAAACTTGGCCGTAATTCATAACTTCACACCCTTTATATAGTTTTTGTAAATTTAGAGGTGGTCAGGGCCATTCATAGTAAACGCAAAAAAGCAACAACGAGGGATTCGCTGATGCTTAGAAACAATATGTATCAAAAATCGTTCCCGTGCGAAAGATAGCCCTCCATATAGTTCCCTATATGACAGTTCTGCATTTATTCAATAGCAGAACCAGCTTCAAGAACATGAGATTCTATCCACTTCGGCAAATTCCCCTTTCCACAATGATCATAGGACCTCATTCTCCTCATATTGTGTACTTATGTCTTTGCGCCTCTATCCTCACTCCAAATTTATTGAAGTAAGAAAATATTTTTAGTTGACTGTAATATAACAGAAGATTCGATCTTTTGCAAGGATAATTCCGAAAGATTTTTTCGGAATTGATTTTTCCCTATTAATATAGTAAGCATTACCGCGGATTTCTAAAAATTACATATTTAATTCTAAGGTAATCTCCTCAGTTTCAAATCCAATAGATGTTGATAAATCAACTACATCTAGGTTGGCTGTAACGTAATCGTAATTAGAAAAAATGTCTTGATCAATTTGATCTAATGAAAAATCTATACGTTCTTTGTTTTTATCTGTTGTAATCTCGTAAAGTTCAAAGTGCTCACTAGTATCATCGTTAGTTTCAAAATTATGAAATGTAAGATTTAACCGATATGCTACATTTGGTTTTTCAGTAATGGCGTATGAAGCCTTAGTGTCATTCCATTCTGTTAACCTTGGAGATTCGAGTAGACGATCTTCGTCAATTTCTATTCCACTTTCCTCTTCAAGAAATGAACGCAGCTCACGATTTTCTAGCACATTTGGAAACTGTTGATTTTCATGATCAGTTCTTAGGTAGAAGGCTTCATTATTAAAAACATCAACTGCTTCAACCTCATTTATTGCCCCATACAATAACACATAATCATCTGCAAAAATTTCCTGTGGGTAATATGCATGATTATTTTCTTCGTAATTCCAAAAAGCATCCCAGCGTACTTCAGACACATCGATCCCACGTACCGATAACCATTCAGAAAAGGGGAGGTGGTGGGATGGAAAATAATGATACGCAAAATGATGACCATATTCATGTGAAAGTGTCTCCTGATATGCTGAAGGTTCTGTGTACTTATCACCTTGATATAATGTAATCGTACTTGTTAGAGCATGATAACTCCCTTTTGTTAACGAAGATGATAGAGGATCACCATTTATTTTTACTTCTTTTAAAAGTTTAATTTCTTCTCCATGCTTATTTTTTATAAGTGTCTTATACAAATCTATTAGTTTTGTCTTATCCCACTCATTTGAATTACTAACAAACTGAATTCCTTCAGGAGATTGATAGGAAGCAATGTATTTCCCATTTACATCATTTGAATTAAAACTGACAAGAAAGGGGAAAGTTAATACTAATATAATAAAATATTGTCGTATTTTCAGCATACATGTCACATCCTTGTTATTATTTTAACATGTATTAGTTTTAAGGTAATTGGTATCATTTGTTTATAATAGAAGGGATTAATAGAGTTAAAGAAACGATGGTAATTAGTAGAAGGGATTATTTGTTGTGATTTTATTTGAAAAAATTGTCAACAAATAATTTTTAAAAAATAGTTTTCAAACAGTGACTTATAGTGTATTATATAAATAATCAGAAAATACAGAAAACTAAATTGTGAGGTGCTTTTAAATGAAATTTGTTAACATTCCTATTGAAAATCGTCTTGATACAAATCCTTTTGTTCACTACTTACAAGAGGGGGATCTTTATCACAAATCAGAAAATGAACTCATTTTAAAGCATTTACACGAATTGCCACAGGACTTTATGGAAATGACATTATTTGATATAGATGGATATGGATGTGTATATAGTTTTTCACATATAACTGACCTTGAAGTTGGTGAGATTGAAACGAAAGTTGCAGTCTTTAAAAAGATATAGCATGAATAGAACAGGCGTGAGTTTACTCACGCCTGTTTTTTTATGCTTCATGAGTGTGATTCAATTTCAAGTAATTCCTCAACAATTGTAATAGATGTTTCTGCATAGGACTTTAGCAGTTGAACAAAAATATCTGCAGTCATAATCGCATCATTTAAAGCATGGTGTCTTTCTCTTTCTGTGATATTTAATCGATCAATTAAATTATCTAAATAATTTCGTTTACCAAAAAATAAATCATTGGCTAACACATGAGAATCAATATATTCTGGTAAAAAACAAGGAAGCTTCCATTGTTTGATTACCTTTTTAATGAACTCAATATCGAAGGTAGCGGGGTGTGCGACAAGTATGCTGCCTTTACTAAATTCTAGAAACCTTTTTAATCCTACTGGAAATGATTGTGCCTTATCAAGTGTATCAGACGATAATCCTGTAAGCTCCTGAATGTTTTTTGGGATCTTATTAATCGGTTTCATGACAGTATAAAAAGCATCATCATATTGAATACAAAAATCTTTCACCTTTATTGCTCCAATTGAAAGAATTTCATCACCTATTTCAGGGAAAAAACCGGTTGTTTCTAAATCGAAAATTGTAAATGTACATGAGGCTAGATCTGTTTTTATTAAACCTTCTTGACTGTGTATAAATTCTTCGATGGATTGTGCAGCTTCTTTATATTCAGGTATCCCTATCATCTTGCTGATTTGAAATTTTAAAAAAAGCTGGTCCCAAAGTAAATATTTTAAGATTTTTAAATCATTCGGCAAACTGTACTACACCACCCGGTTTCGATTAAAGCTGATCTTCGTTATTTGTTGCATACGATGAGCAACTTGCAAAGCTTCTTTTATTTTTAAGCGATCTTCTTTTGAAAGCTCAAAAACGTTCACTTCATTTGTAACTGGTTCATTTTTGGATAACTCCGTTAAATTTTGCTGTAATCGATAAAAATGTAAATAGTGAAGAGCCGTTTTTGCGTTTTCTACGTCTCTAGGATGCATGGCATGAATTTTTTTCAATGCATCAAGCCTTTTCACCGTACTAACTTCATGGATACCATATTTTATCGCGTTAATTCTTGTTGAATAAATAATTTGGGTAAGACCCGTTTTTTTTACATTTATTATTTTATTTTTTTGCTTTAAATTCATAATTCCAAAAGGGTGGGCAGGTATTTTATAACGGATTGCATCCTTCATTAATAACTGCTGCAGCGTTTTTGAGCGTGTTGCTCTATCTGTTACGAACTCTCGAATTATCTCTGCTAAAGAAAAATCACCATAAATTGGTCTAAAATCATAGAACATAGTAAAGTTCTGGATTTCTTCGGCATCAAGCTCCTTTTTCCACACATCAATTTCATTTTTCCAACCTGTTAATGATCTTCTCCATTTATTTTCTTTGGCCATAATTCCACCAGTACATTCAGGAAAGCCAGATTCACTTAAATGATGATTTACCTTTTTCGTAAATATCTCAAAATACTCATCAATTGCTGTCCTATTTGGCAAATGTTCATAATCATTTAAAATCATTCCATTATCCTGATCAGTACGAAATCCTTGTTCATGTCTTGCTTGACTCCCCATTATAATAAAACAGTAATTAATCGGTGGAGTTCCATAGCCTTCAGATTTCATTTCATTTTCAGTAAGTTTAATAATTTGTCTATGGAGATTGTCGTTATGATTTGTAATTACTTCTGCAACTTCATAAGCGTAGCTCTCTTTATCAACTAAGCTCTGAACAAATGATTGGAGTGTTTTGTTTACTAGTGGCCCTTCCTTTATAAGTAAGTCTAAAGAATATGAGTTTTTTACATTGTATGTTAGATCCAAATAGCTAGAATCTTGAAGATTTAGAAAGGATCGACTAGATAATGTACCGATGATTTTTTCATTATAAGTAACTGGTATAAACTCTATTGCCTTATTTTTAATAAAGGAAAGAGCTTCAAATGCGAATGCATCAGCTTCAACGAAATAAGGAGTATGATCCATCCAGTCTTTAACTTTATTTCTATCTGAATTCTCAGTTATATAATGTAGTATCTCTCTGAATGTTAGGACTCCCAGCATTTTAGAGGAGTTATTGCTAACAACTAATCCCGTTATACCTTCTTCTTTTAAAACGATAGCAGCATTTTCCATCGTTGTCTCTGGATGAATAAAGGTTGGCGAGTCCATTAATACTTTGACACGGGTTTTCAATAATTGGACATTTTCCTCATCCTCGTAAGACGTCTTATTTTTCATCTCGTCATACAAGGATTTTGTCCGTTCCCCGATGCTTCCCCAAATCACTTTCGAAAAATCATTATTGCGGGTCATCATTTCAAAAAAATGACGCTTATTGAGTTTAAATACAGTACTATCCTCTAAAGCTTGAACAGAAAAATTTAATTCACCACTTGTAAACATCACCATTAATCCGATGATATCACCAGGATAATAATAGCGAAGCGATAATTGCTTCCCATTCCTTTGATGCAGGATATTTTTGGCTAGCCCTGAAACAAGGAAATAAAGATCTATTTCTTCAGCTGATTGGTCCTCATGAAAAATAAATTCATTTTTTGAAAAGGTTGATAGCGTTGCTTTATCCGCCATTTCTTGGAGCTGATAGTCAGTTAATAGTGTAAATGGGTAGTAATCTTTCAAAAGATGTTGTAAATCATTTATTGCCAAGTTAGACACCACCTTCATGTATCATGTATACTTTTACGGTAACATAGAACAGGACGAAAGTTAAAGACTTAAAGGTTACATATGATTTTCTAGCTACATAGTAATTTGTTTGCACAGTTCGTTAAATGAAGGATTTTTTCTTTTTGTGTAGAAAGAATGATTGAGCTTTTTCAACAAGAAAGGAGTTAGACATGGTTAATAAATTTAGATTTGTTCAAGTGGTGTTTGTTTGCATTATATTAATGATTGTAGGTGGCTGTAATACTTCAGGGGAAGTTCAAACTGGAGATTCAGAAACTAAAAAATCCGTTCAAGTCATTGAAGAAAACCCGATTGTGACAATAACTATGGAAAATAATGACGAGATAAAAGTTGAACTTTATCCTAATATCGCACCAAATACTGTAAATAATTTTATCACTCTTGCAGAATCAGGTTTTTATGATGGAGTCATTTTCCATCGAGTCATACCTGGTTTTATGATTCAAGGTGGGGATCCAGATGGCACCGGTACTGGTGGTCCTGATTACAGTATAAAAGGAGAATTTACTTCTAATGGCTTTGAAAATAATGTGAAGCATGAAAGAGGTGTAATTTCCATGGCACGTACTCAGGAACCTGACTCAGCAGGATCTCAATTTTTCATTATGGTTGCAGATGCTAGTAGTTTAGATGGTGACTATGCTGCTTTTGGAAAAGTAACCGAGGGAATGGAAGCAGTGGATCGCATTGTTGATGTTAAAACAGATCAACAAGACAAGCCACTAGAGGAGCAAAAGATTAAACAAGTAACCGTTGAAACGTTTGGAATTGAATATCCTGAGCCAAAAAAAGTAGAATAGGTTAATTCTTCCCAAATGGTGTAACACTTTGTTCAAGGAGTTACCTCTGTATACCGCTTACATACTAAACGTATCACCTCACCATCAACACAATTGAAAAGATTTGTTCATAGGTGATTTTTCTTGGAAGGAGGAAAAAATTAATGCTTATCGAAATCTGGTCAGACATTATTTGTCCGTATTGTTATATTGGAAAACGTCGCTTGGAAGAGGCGCTTGCGAAATTTCAACATAAAGAAGAAGTGAAAATTGAGTATCGTAGCTTTGAACTTAACCCAGATGCAAAGGTTCATTATGAAGAAGACAATATAGAGCTTTTGTCTAAAAAATATGGTACTTCTAAAGAACAAATCAAGGCGATGAATCTGCAATTAACAGAACAAGCAAAAGAGGTTGGATTGACCTATCATTTAGATAAAATAAAAGCAACAAATACTTTGAATGCTCATCGTTTAATTCATTTAGCAAAGCAATTCGGGAAAGAAAATGAAATGGTTGAACGGTTATTTAAAGCTTATTTTACAGAAGTAAGACATGTTGGAGAAATGAAAACGTTAATAGAACTAGCAACTGAAATTGGATTAGATCAACAAAAGGTGCAATCAATGTTAAATAGTAATGAATATGAAGCAGATGTTCGTGCACAAGAACAAGACGCACAACAAATCGGTGTTACAGGTGTACCTTTTTATGTAATAAATCGCAAATATGCGATTTCTGGGGCTCAACCATCTGAGGTTTTTTTAAAAGTAATGGAAAAGGTTTGGATTGAAGAAGTAGAAAAGTAAGATCAAATGGCATTGAATCGTTTTTACCAATGAGGCTGACAAGCATTTTGTCAGCCTATTTCATTATTTAATAGAAGAAAAAGACTGCCTTATGCATTACAAAAAAGTTTTTATATGAATATAACTTATTTGAAATGTGTTTTTTAGCTTAATAGCGAGTGAACTCTTTCCGCTAGCAAATTATATTCAGAATAAAGTTTAGTCTCTTCCTCATAAATCCCAGGTGTATCTGTACTTTCAACAGGTTCCTCGATTGGAAGCTGACTTAGAAGGTTTGTATTGAGCTTATTTGCTAACTCTGTTCCGCCTCCCTTTCCAAATAAATAGTACAATTCCGCGCGATCATTTGGTTTAAAATAAGCCATATTTTCCACCACACCTAGAATGTCATGTTTGGCCTTTAACGCCATTGTACCAGCACGTTCCGCCACATGTGCTGCAGTCTTGTGTGGTGTTGTAACTATGATCTCTTTGCTTTGTGGAATAAAGTGATGCATATCAAGTGCAACATCTCCAGTGCCTGGTGGCATATCTAACAGGACGTAATCCAACTCACCCCACAAGACATCCTTTGAAAAGTGTTCCACCATTTTGCCAAGCATGGGACCTCTCCATACAACTGGTTCATTATTTTTTATAAGGAAACCCATTGACATTACTTTAACCCCATGGGATTCAACCGGAATGATTTTTCCATTTACTGTTTTTGGGCTACTTTGCAAATTCATGATCTTAGGGATACTAAATCCATAAATATCGAGATCGATGAGTGCCACTGTTTTTCCCATCCTTGCTAGTGCAATTGCTAAATTAACAGAAACAGTTGATTTCCCAACTCCACCTTTTCCACTTGTTATCGCAATTACAGAACCATTCATCATATCCAACACCTCATTATCTTTTTTCGAACATTTTTTGAATAAAAGATTTACTGTGACATTTTTCACATTCATCTAAAAAAACTTCCATTACAATGATGAGAGTTGATTAACAACCATCATAAATGAAGACTACCAGATAAACCCTTCAATATATGTAATAAAAGTCACAGGGGGAGAGTATATGAACACATTTGAACGAACTTTTTATTCAAAAACTAGTAAATATTCATTTTTTGTCATTTTAATTCTATTATTCACGGTTTGGATTGGGACTGAAAAGTTTTTACATTTTGACATGGCATTAATGGGATATTTGATTTCATCGCTTATTTTCGCAATCGGATTAACAATTCGTATGTGTGCTTGGCTAATTCGTCCCGCTACAAAACAGGTTGTAAAAAGAAGTATTAAAAATTTAAAAACGAAAAAGCGAACAAAACGAAATATTACGTCTATTTTAAAAACAGCATTTGATAATATTTTTCTTCAAAAATTTATCTTTAAACGTGGAATCTATCGTGGGATTACCCATTTCATGATTGCATGGGGCTGTATTGGGTCGTTTGCGATCACATTTGGCTTAACGTTTGGCTGGATGCATTTTGAATTAGTTGACCCTGAAACTTATGTAATTGTCGTCATGGGATTGAATACGATCCAAATGGCTGCCCACGGTATATTCGCAGAAATGGTTTATAACGGATTGAATATCACAGCAACAATGGTATTGATTGGAGTATCAATGGCACTAGCGAGAAGAATTGTTAATCAAGATGTAAAAGTAACACAAAGAGCAGAGTTTGATCTATTTCCATTAGTTTTACTATTATCCGTTACAGTATCTGGTTTAGTTTTAACCGTTTCCTACGCTTTATTAGAAGGCTGGATGCATCATTATTTAACACTAATCCATCAAGTAACAGTGGTTGTTTTATTGATTTACTTTCCATTCGGAAAATTATTCCACTTGCCAATTCGACCTCTTGCAACTGCAGTACCAATGAACTATCAAGAGCATGTGAAAGTTGATACAAGACCTTGTAACAGCTGTGGAGAGACATATAGCTCAGATGATCAGATTTCGGACGTTCAAAGTATACTGGCTGTCCAAAGCTTTGACCTACAGCTAGAGGATGGCACATTTTTATCTGATTACTGTCCTGCTTGTCGAAGAAGGATTCGTGTCATGAAGCAGCTAAATATGGAAAATCCAATCCAATCTGAAACCAAGCCTGTTTTAACAATGAATGGAATTCACCTATCTGGCTTTGGTAAAACACGCACAGATGATTATTATGATCTTCCTGATCATGTGCAAGATGAATTAAAAAAATATAAAGATAAAAGGGGAGCCGAATAATGAGTCAATTTTTAGCAAAAGAAGGCGTGAAAAATCTTCATAAACCAGGTGAAAAATTAATTACAACTCATTGTTGTTACTGTGGTATGCAGTGTGGTATGCATATCCGTGTCAATGAAAAATCAGGAAAAGTGGTTGGGGTTGAACCGCGATATGACTGGCCAGTAACAAACGGAAAAATGTGTCCAAAAGGTGTAACAGCCTATCAAACTATTGAACACGAGGATCGTATTTTAAAACCGTTAATTAAGAGAAATGGAAAATTAGTTGAAGCTTCATGGAAAGAAGCACTAGATTTAATTGAGAAAAACTTTAAAAAGCTTCAAAAAGAGAGTGGAAAGGATGCTGTTGCTGTCTTTGGCGGTGTATCGATGACAAACGAAAAATGCTACCTCGTTGGTAAATATGCACGTGTTGGATTAGGCACTCGTTTTATCGATTATAATGGTCGATTTTGTATGAGTTCCGCAGCAGGTGGATTTATAAGAACATTAGGTACGGATCGTGGATCTACATTGCCTTGGCCGGAATTAGAGCACACTGATTGCTTCTTCATTGCAGGATCTAATACAGCAGAATGTCATCCAACAAGTATTCAATGGCTGTGGAAGGCAAAAGACAAAGGAGCTAAATTAATTGTTGCTGATCCTAGGGAAACACCGACAGCTCGTGTAGCTGATGTTCATTTAGATTTAAAACCAGGCACTGATTCAGCTCTAGCTAACGGTATGCTCCATATTATTGTCAAAGAAGGCTATGTAGATGAGGAATATGTAAGTGAACGCTGTAACAACTATGAGGAATTGAAAAAAACAATTGAAAAATTCACACCTGAGTACACATCACAACTTACTGGTGTAGCTGTCGAAAAAATTATTAAAGCAGCACATATTTTCGGAATGTCACCACGCTCAGTTGTTATGTTTGCACGTGGTGTTGAGCAACAAACTAAAGGTGTTGACAATGTATCTTTATATACAACAATGGCATTACTTCGTGGACAAATTGGAAAATTCGCTTCAGGTGTTGCGACATTTACAGGTCAAGGAAATGGTCAAGGGGGACGTGAACATGGTCAAAAAGCAGATTTACTACCTGGTTATCGTAAACTAACAGACCCTGCAGCAGTTGAATATGTATCAAGTGTATGGGGAATTGATCCAAGTGAAATGCCAAAACCTGGGGTGTCAGCATATGAAATGTTTGATGAAATTGAACAAGGAAACATACGCGGAATGCATGTGATCTGTAGTAACCCTGCAGTTTCAGCCCCAAATTTAGAGCATATTTGGAAAGGCTTCGAAAAACTTGATTTTTTAGTTGTCAGTGATTTTTTTCTTTCAGAAACAGCACAATTTGCTGATGTCGTATTACCTGCGACAACTTGGGCTGAAGATGATGGAACAACAACGAATTTAGAAGGACGTGTTATTAGGATTCGAAAAATCCGAGAGCCACTTGGGGAATCACAACCAGATTGGAAAATCTTGAGTATGATTGCAGAACGTATGGGTCGTGGTCAATTCTTCCCATATAACAATGCTAGTGAAATATTTGAAGAATTCCGCTTAGCGTCTAAAGGTGGTAAAGCAGATTATTACGGAATTACTTGGGATCGTATTGAAAGGGAAGATGGTGTTTTTTGGCCATGTCCTTCTAAAGATCATCCAGGTACACCAACAATGTTTACGGAATCTTTTGGTACTCCTGATGGAAAAGCAAATCTTGCATGTATTGAATGGCAGGAAGCAGGAGAAACACCAACAAATCAATTTCCGTTATTCCTCACTACCGGCCGTGTTGTCTTCCATTATTTATCAGGTAATCAAACTCGTAGAGTTAATTTTCTTTATGAACAATGCCCAGAGCCATATGCAGAAATCCACCCTGCTTTAGCAAGTCAATATAATATACACGATGGTGAACAAGTGAAGCTAGTATCACCACGATCACACATGGTGGTTAAAACTCGAATCACAAAAGCGATTCGTAAGGATACTGTTTTTGTTCCTTATCATTGGGGGAAAGAATTAGCTGTTAACCAATTAACAAGTGATCATCTAGATCCATACTCCAGGATGCCAGAATTTAAAGTTTGTTCATTAAAAATAGAAAAATTATAAAACTGATTGGCTCTTTCTAAAAGATTGTTGTTTTTGAACAAAAATGATTAGGTTGATTGGTGCGGAAAGCGAGCATCCTGAAGCGCCAATCAACCAACCCAATACTATTTTAAAAGCAACAAAGTTTGCGAAAACAGCCAACTGATTAAAAGAAAGAGGTGCAATATCGTCATGAATAAAATCATGTATTTAGAATTCGAAAGATGTATCGGCTGTCGAGCATGTCAAGCAGCATGTCGTGAATGTGGAGATCATGATGCAAAAGAACGAAACTATGTGGAATATGTTGACTTTACAGAAAGCCGCCAAACATATCCAATGCTTTGCATGCAATGTAAAGACCCAGCGTGTGCTCGTGTCTGCCCAGCAAATGCCATTCAAATTACGGATGAAGGCGTTGTTTTATCTGCTATGGAGGAAAAGTGTATTGGCTGTCGTAACTGTACATTTGGCTGTCCATTCGGTATACCTAAGTTTGATTTTGAAGAGAATAAAATGTATAAATGCGACATGTGCTATGACCGTTCAAAGCATGATATTGCGCCAATGTGTGCTTCCGTTTGTCCGAGTGATGCTATTCGATTTATTGATTTTGATGAAATGCAGCAATTACGCCGGAAACGTTCTCAAATGAACTTAGTTGAAGGGAAAAAGCCCCAAGAGGGAAATAAGTGGGACTATGTACCTGAATTTTTCGGTGTATATACAGATTAAAATTAGAATCGAGAGGGAGTAGCGAAAATGGCAAATGATAATAAGCGAAAACGAAATGAAAAAGAAACTAAGAGTGATATGATTCATTTAATAGACAATCTAAATCGTGCTGATGATTTAAAATTTAATCGCCGCGCATTTTTGAAATCTGCTGTTGGAGCTTCCATTACACTTGGTATTGCTACTTTGCCTTTTTCTGGTTTAGCTTTCTCAAATAATAAAGATCACTCAAATCGTGTTGAAATCGCAAAACTAGCTGATATACCAAAAGACAGTGCCATTAATTTCAATTATCCTACAGATGATGAACCTGCTATATTAGTTCATACAAAAGAAGGAAAGTTAAAAGCATATAATAATAAATGTACTCACCTGCAATGTCCAGTTTTTTACGAAAAGGAAGAGTCAGTGTTACTCTGCCCCTGTCATAGAGGATTTTTTAGTGTAGACAATGGTCATCCTTTAGCTGGTCCACCTCAAAGAGAATTACCACTAATTGAATTAGAAGTTGAGGCAGGTACAATTTATGCGGTAGGGAGACAGATACGTCATGGGGAATAAATTCTACTGGATTATCATTTTTTCCACGTTACTTGTAAATGTCATCATGCTGCAAATGACAATTGAATCTTATTTTGGTGAGGAATATAAACATGTTTGGACATTTAGTAGTATAGCAATTATTTCCACTAGCATCTGTCTTATTACTTTTATACAATGGAATAAACAAGAGTACAAATAGTTTTAAAACGGAAGGTGTGTAAAGTGTTTACATGCCTTTCTTTTTGTCTTTTTTCATCGATGGGCATCTTCTTAAAAAGATGATAAAATTAAAATCTGTATAATAGATCTATGTCATTAGAAACCACAATAATTTCGGGAAAGCCTTTTTTAAAACTAAGATAAGTCAGTAATTATGTATTCCAAGATGATCTTATGAACATAATGAAATTAGTATGGATTAGGAGGATGCATAAATGAACCATAACAAAGATTACGATCGTGACCATGATCGTGAAGACATGTTAACAGACGATCTATTAATTGATGTTCTTGAGGCATCTTACAAAATAGAAAATGAGTTAATGAGGCAGTATATCATGACTGCAGAAAGAATTCATAACAATGAAGAGTTAAAGGACCGCTTACAAAATTTTGCACAAGGTAACGCTAAACGCACAAGTCAACTTGTAGATGAATTGAATCAAATGAAAAATCAGAAATGAACCTAAAGTTTTCCTTTTTGAAAACGATCATTCATTTAAATGGCCATTCACTTGGTGAATAGGTCATTTTGTATTGAATATAATACAATAGTGAGAAATATCTATGTAAATATGACAATCTAAATGTATTTATTTTATTAAACAACTGAATTGAGAAAACTGTTCATAATTTGTTAATAATTATGTTGTAACCTAGAGTACACAATACGTTAATAAAGATTGTCCAAATTTGGGAGATTGACAATATATAAAAAAATACGTTAGTATTTAGTACTGTTAATCAAAATATTTTTTTGAATTTTGATATAAACTAATGCTATTTTAAATTAAGAGGTGGCAACAATGAAAACAAAATTACGTTCTTTACTGAATAAGCATATTAATTTTTTTGTTCTTGCAGTAGTTTTTTTATGGGTCAAAACCTATGCTGCTTACCGAGTAGAGTTTAGTTTAGGTATTGATAATGCGATGCAAGAATTTCTTTTATTCCTAAACCCTGCTAGCTCAGTTATTTTATTTTTGGGACTTGCTCTATTTTTTAAAGGGAAAAAATCTTTTATTTGGATGATAGTAATAGATTTTCTTCTATCATTCTTGTTATATGCAAATATTGTATATTATCGATTTTTCTCAGATTTCATTACACTTCCAACACTTACACAAACAGGTAATGCAGGTGACTTAGGTCAAAGTATTGAAGCATTATTAAAACCTTATGATGTTTTGTATTTCTTAGATACAATTATTTTATTAGTATTAGTTTTGACTAAGTTAGTAAAACCAACATCTATTAAAGTTAAAACTCGTTCGTTAGTTATGGTTTTTGCAACTGCTATTGCTTTTTTCGCAGTAAACCTAAGTTTAGCAGAAACAGATCGTCCACAGTTATTAACAAGAACGTTTGACCGTAACTATATTGTTAAATATTTAGGTATGTATAACTTTACAATCTATGATGCGATTCAAAGTACAAGAGCTTCAACACAACGAGCAATGGCAGATACAGATGATATTACAGAGGTTACGAATTATACAAATGCGATTTATGCTGAACCAAATCCTGATTACTTTGGTATTGCAAAAGGAAAAAATGTAATTTATGTTCATTTAGAATCAGTACAAAATTTTATCATTAACTATAAATTGAATGGTCAGGAAGTTACACCATTCCTTAATTCGTTAACAAAGGATTCAAGTACTTTCTACTTTGATAACTTTTTCCATCAGACTGGACAAGGGAAAACAGCTGATGCAGAATTTATGCTTGAAAACTCATTATTTGGATTACCGCAAGGAGCAGCCTTTTCAACAAAAGGTCAGAATACTTACCAAGCAGCTCCAGCTATTTTAGGTCAAAATGGTTATACATCTGCAGTATTCCATGGTAATACGAAATCCTTTTGGAACAGAAATGAGATCTATAAATCATTAGGTTATGATAAGTTTTTTGATTTAAGTTATTATAATGCAAAAGACGAAGATATTTTAAATTATGGGATGAAAGATAAGCCGTTTTTTAAACAATCTATGCCAATGCTAGAATCCTTAAGTCAACCTTTTTATACAAAATTTATTACAGTAAGTAATCATTTCCCATACCCATTGGATCAAGATGAAGCAACGATTGAGAAGCATACAACAGGCGATAGTTCAGTAGATAATTATTTTCAAACAGCTCGATATTTAGACGAAGCTATAAAAGAATTCTTTACTTATCTTAAAGAATCTGGATTGTATGAGAACTCAATGATTGTTATGTATGGAGATCATTACGGGATATCTGAAAATCATAATACTGCTATGTCTAAAGTATTAGGCAAAGAAGTAGGCGATTTTGAAAATGCTCAATTACAAAGGGTCCCACTATTTATCCATATTCCAGGTGAAGATGGGGGGGCAATGCATCAGTATGGTGGACAGATTGATTTAATGCCAACACTCATGCATTTACTTGGTATTGAAACAAAAGGATATGTACAAGTAGGGACAGATCTTTTCTCTAAAGACCATCAGACAGTAGTGCCATTCCGTAATGGAGACTTTATTACTGATAAGGTGACTGCTTTGAATGGGAAATATTATGATACAAATACTGGAGAACCGGTTGAGGAAACCGATGCAATAAAACAGTACGAACAAATTACTCAATTAAAACTTCAGATGTCAGATAAAATTGTAAACCAAGATTTATTACGCTTTTATACACCTGAAGGTTTTGAACCAGTTGACCCATCAAAATATGATTATACAAATCATAATGAATCAGAAACTGAATCAGAAGTTAAATAATTATTTCAACTACACAAGGCACAATAGATGAACGAACAATTAGCTGTTAGGAGATTAAATCTCTTAACAGCTTTTTTTGTAAGACTTTTATTTTATATAATAAGTAAGACCGTCATTTCTTTTGGCTGTTTTCGCAAACTTTGTTGCATTGAAAATAGTATTGGGTTGATTGATAGGCACTCCAGGATGCTCGCTTTCCGTGGGGCGGGCGATGAGCCTCCTCAGCGCGAAGCGCCTGCGGGGTCTCATCTGTCCCGCTACTCCCACAGGAGTCTCCCACCTTCCGTACCAATCAACCTAATCAGTTTTTTTCAAAAACAACAATCTTTTAGAAAATAGCCTTTCTTTTTAAAGAAATGTTGTAAAAATAATTTTATGATAATATGCTAATTCATTTAGCCGAAAGGATTATTATGTTCAAAAACATTATGTATACCTTTTTAGTTTTAGTTTTTATTTGTTTGGGATTAACATTTAGAATGACAAATGCTTTTCCAAATGAAATCACCGTTCACTTAGGTGATGTGTTTTGGGCAAGTATGGTTTTCTTCTTGTTTAGGCTTTTGCTACAACAGAGAAGTATTCTTATAACAATCCTCTTTAGTGTGATATTTTCATTTGGTATTGAAATTAGCCAACTTTATCAATCTGATTGGATAAATTCTATTAGAAATACGCTTATTGGTGGATTAATTCTTGGAAGAGGTTTCCTTTGGATTGATTTACTTCGTTATAGCTTAGGTATTCTAATCAGTGTAGTGATTGAACTTTTAATTAATAAATTTTTAACGAATAGTAAGCATATTTAGATATAGATACATGATTTTATTTGAAACTTTTTACTATTTTGTTCGTATGTAATAGTAGAGAGGTATTATATTAGCCTTTGTCACAGATTAATAGAAATACAGCATGAATTAAAAGTGAAAATTAAAATGTAAAGAGGGATTTAAAAATGTTTATATCTTATTTTTTGGTATTTCTGTTAGCGGCAATACCATTGTTTGAGCTAGTTACTGTAGTTCCGTTGGCGATTATTGGTGGATTATCACCAGTACCTGTAGCAATACTAGGATTTTTAGGGAATCTAGTAACAATCCTGCTTTTGGTCGTCTTTGTTGATAAAGTCAAAGGGTGGATGAAAGCAAGAAAACAGAAGCGAGTAGGTTTGAGAGAGGTCGAAGGAGGAGAGGCCCAGGGTATTGATGAGGCACTATCTGAAAAGGATTCCAAAAAGCAAAAACGAGCAAGGTCTCTTTTTGACAAATATGGTTTACCAGGGTTAACAATATTCGGTCCACTTCTTGTAGGTTCTCATATTTCTGCTTTTATGGCTATGAGCTTTGGATCGAAAAGAAGTTTAGTAACAGGCTGGATGATTACTAGTTTAGTAATATGGACAGTTGTATCAACTATTGCTGCTAGTTCAGGTGTGACTTTTTTTGCTCCAGATGTAGAACAGAACGGATTTCTTGTCCGAATATTTCAATGAAAAATAGCTTCTATGTACAAGATTTTGATTTATACATAGAAGCTATTTTTAATGAAGTTTATTTGCTTTACCACTCATTTGTTGGTTGGATTGATAGTTTATTTCCTTTATATGTTCTCTCACCAAAAAGAGTGATTAACGTACATTCAATAATTGAGGATGTAAGCTCATCGGCTTTATATCCTACGAACATACCTGAGGCAAGTTCTTTATCATTTTCATCCATCACACGAACTTTTTTTCCTTCTAATGAGGAGAGTTTCGCGTCTTGTAAAAAACCATACCAATTCTGCCAGTTAGAAACAATATGAGCACCTTCACCATTACTTGTGTAGCCAAGTAAACTATCATTGTCATCAATGTTTGCATTCATCTTTTTCATTATACAAAGGATAATTGTATGGATCATGGTGTATTCTTCAAGATTTAATCCAGAAGAAAACAGTAATTTCAATGAACAATTGGAAGAATCAATTGTTGCTTCAATGAGCTTTTTATCTTTAAGATAATAATTATATTCATTTTTCACGAATAGAAATCCTAATTCCTTAAGCGTAGATCCTACATTTTTTGAAGGTGAGAAAAATAAAGTTGCAGATAACATATGCTTATACTCCTTAAACACTAAAAAGTTGATTTACAGATTTTGATATGAATACAAGTGAAAAAGCTGATGATTTTACTCAGCTTTTCTCATCTTTTAGGAATCTATATATTCATTCGTTTTTCTTCAGAAATATCACTAAATTGTCCAATATAATATTTTACTTCGCCAGCATCATTGCTTACTTGACTTATTGTTAACCACTCAGGATAAATTTCACCATTTTTACGTTTGTTCCAAATCTCACCTTGCCAGTAACCATTCTTTTTCACCTTATCCCATAGATCCTTATAAAATGATTTGCTATGTTGTCCTGATTGTAATAGATTTGGTTTTTTTCCAACGGCCTCTGCTAAAGTAAAGCCAGTTACCTTTGTAAATGCTGGATTTACTTTTTGAATCACACCATTAGGATTTGTAATCATCAATCCTAAGGCTGTATTTTCAATGATTTTGTTTTCAATGCTAAGTTTTTCTTGAAAGTACATCCAGACGACAATTACAAAACTAAGTAGAGCAAATTCAGATAAAGCCATAAAGCCTATGGCATAGTGACCAGTAAAATTAAAGACTGCAGTTAAGACAAGTGGTGGAAAAAAGCCCCCAAGACCACCCATTGCAGCAACAATTCCATTTACAATTCCAGCTTGCTTAGTGAAATATTGCGGTACTAGCTTAAAAATAGTTCCATTACCTATACCTGCACAAAATGCTACTGTTAAAACTCCAACTGTGTAAAGTTCGATAGTAGGGGAGAAGGATAATAGGACACCAGAAAAGGTAAGACCTGCAAAAACAAGCATTAAGATGAAGTACGTGTTAAATTTGTCAGCTAACCATCCACCAACAGGTCGTAACACTGTTGCTAAAGCAATAAATCCGGCTGTACGCATGCCAGCTCCAACAGGATCAAGACCGAAATGATTCACAAGGAAATTTGGTAAATAAATCGTAAAAGCAACAAATGCACCAAATGTAATGAAATAAAATAGACATAAAAACCATAACGTTTGATTCCGATAAACCTCTTTAATTTGTTTCATGATAGGGAGATTAACTTTGTGTTCTTTTCTGTCACCGAGGATGAAATTGAATAAGGCAAATACGAATAAAAGCACTAAATAAAACCGTACTGTATTTCCCCATCCAAAAGTATTTGCCATGACTGGTGCTAAGAAAGCAGTTATTGCAGTTCCAATATTACCTGCACCATAAATACCATTAATTAAACCATGTTTTTCTTTCTTGTAGTATTTAGGAAGAGATGTTACCCCAATTGAGAATGTTGCTCCACCAACTCCTACTAACAACCCACCGATAATTAAATCTATTAATGAGTTCGCATAGCTAAGATAAAAGACTGGAAAAAGCAAAATGAGAAAACTGATTGTAAAAGTGATTCGTGCACCAAAACGATTTGTGTAATATCCTATTGGAATACGCAATAAGGAACCTAGTATAACTGGAATCGCTGTTACCAGTGCAATTTCTTGATCTGTTAAGTCGATATCTTGTTTAATATTTGGCATTAAGGAAGAAATTAATACCCAAACCATAAAACCCGCTGTTAAACTTAACGTCTGAAGAGGTAATTGATGTTTTTGACTCTTCATTATTAGTTCTCCTTTCGAACATGTCATTCATTTTTTAGCTATTTATGTGATATAGAAGTATAATAGCAAATGGATTCTTTTCTGTTTGTGAAAAATATCACAGCGATGAATTTATTTTAGACTTCTTTCGCAAACTTTGATTGCTTATAACAAGTATTACGGCGTGGTTGATTATAGTGAGAGATGCTAGCTTTCCGCGGGGATATAAGTCATTGCAAATAGCAAAACTACCCTAATCTTGCTGATCAGGGTAGTTAGTCATTTCTGTTAAAATTGTAAATTAATTAACACATATACCTTGGAAAAAGGATATTATTTTCAAGGTGGATGTGTTGAAACATATCATCCTCTAACATTTCAAGACGATTATAAACCAACCGATATGTGCCACATGCATCAGAAGGCAATAAATAATCATGAGTGATTTCACGAATTTTTTTTAAAATCTCCCCAGCTTGATCGTGTTCAGCAACTAAAGACTGGATGATAGGAGTTAGTTCTTTTAGAGACTGCTCTGTTTTATTTTTTTCGTATTTTATTATTTCTGGGAATGCAACTGTTTCTTCTTTTTTAAAGTGCTCATCAATTTCACTTTTTAACTCATTAAAAAGTGTTAATACCGTTTTAAGATGTGGATGCTTATCACCGTGAACAAGAGCAACTTTATTTACATATGGCGTCATTTGTTTTACTTCTGATGCGGCATATTGATGATGTATAGAAATGATATGATTAACAAGTTCTTCTGATTGAACTGTTCTCCAATCGGTTTCAGCAACTGAGCGGATGTTCTTTAGATAAAATTGCTCTAGTTCTTCTAAAAATTCTTCCTCTTTTAATTTCCTTTCAGAAATTGCCTGTTCAAGAGAACGTGCTCCTCCGCAACAAAAATCTATTTTATATTTTTTGAAAAAGTCACTGGATTGAGGGAACGCTGCAACTATTTCACCTATACTTGTAGTGCGATCAAATTTTTGATTATTCATAAATTGCACCTCCTATTTGAAGAATACATGATTGAGAATCAGAAGAATGTGATTCAAATCACAATAATATGAAGGATTTCTTGTTATTTGTTTAAATTCGTAACTCGACAAAAATATCAACTCTAACAATAACTATATACCTATTATAAAATTAGGTAAAAGGAATTATTAAATATCCAATAAATTCTTATTAGAACCATTTTTTAACAAGAACTATATGGTATTATATTCATTTTCCCAAAACAATCTATGCGATTGTACAAGCATCTACTATAATTAGTGAAGACATCTGAATTCTATTAGAGAAGAGAGGTTCATATGAAGGGGATAGGAAATAAGAATCATTTTATAGAAACAGTTCAAATGAAAGGTTTAACCATTTCACTTATCGCTTCAGCTGATCAGACTGAGATTATCCATCATAAGCTCGAACCAAATACTAGATGGGCTTTAGAACCTGAAGAAGGTTGGGAAGCACTCGAGTATTTAATTGTGGTTTCAGGAGAACTAAAACTGAGCACAAATGGTGGATATGAGATCTATAAAACTGGAGATTCATTTTATAGAAGTCCTGTAAAGGAACATTATGTTTTTCAATCAATAGGGACAACCGAATTTTTGTACGTTTCCTCGCAACCTGTATTTCATCGTTACAGTCAAATTTCTAGAGATTTAATGAACTTGGCAATATCGATCGAAAAAAAGGATGGCTATACTGGGGACCATTGTGCTAGAATTAGTAAACTATCGATGCTAGTTGGCGAAGCAATGGGATTAAATTCAAAACAGCTTTTACGCCTAAATATGGCCTCCTTCTTTCATGATATTGGTAAAGTTAAAATTCCTTTAGACATTTTACTAAAGCCTGAAAAACTCACTCAAGAAGAATGGGAAATAATGAAAATGCATACCTCCTATGGGAGACAAGTTCTAGAGGAGACAAAGCTACCATTATTAATGAGCGCTGGTCTTGTTGTCGAACAACACCATGAACGTTACGACGGGAAAGGCTACCCATTTGGGTTAGCTAAAGATGAGATTGAGGTAGAGGCTTCTATTATATCTGTTGTAGATTCATATGATGCCATGACAACTGATCGTTCTTATCAAAAGGGAAGATCAAAGGAAGAAGCCATTTTAGAAATTAACCGTTGTCGTGGAACGATGTATAATCCAATCATTGTCGATGTGTTTAATGATGTGAAGCACAAACTTTAGGAGGAAGAAAATAAAAATGAAAAAGTTCATACTTTTACTTGCTGCTTTATTATTTGTTGTTCTTATAACAGTAACACCGGCAAATGCAGCATATCTATCTGAGCATGATAAATATATTGAGGTATCTTACGAGGATGCTAGATATATTGCTGATTTACTAGGATTAAAAGGAATTCCGCTTGGTGATCAAACAGCTACGATGAGTTTTGATATTCAAGAAAATGCGATCAAAACAATTGAAAATCGTTTAGATACTGAAATCGATCACTATTATATTTGGTTAACAATTAATGGGCAACCAGTTCTAGGAATTGACCCACCGGTACCGATGTTTTAATAGGAGTATTCTTTTAAAAGATTAATTTCTCGCTAATCATTAGGAGTATCACGATGTGATCGATTATGATAAAAGTGGAATTAGTCTTTTTGTTGTTTTGAAAATTATTAAATGCACGTACTCTGGTTAACACTTTGTCATCCTTCTCCCTAGATCCTCGGGGTCATAAGCCACTCAGGAATTAAAATAGATGATTATTTCAAAATAAACCTAAGATTCCGAATACTTCCCAGCTTATTGACCAATGTCATTCGATGAGATAAGTTAAGAATTGACAACAGGAACGGGGTGTTCTCTATGAATCTTTTAAAAAAGCTTATTTTCGTGCTAATTGGACTTATCATTACATCACTTGGAATTAAACTATTATCAGATAGCTTGCTAACATTTGGGGGAACAGCGGGTATTGCTACAATTCTAACATATGTAACGAATGTACCATGGGGTGTTCTATTCTTTATCGTAAATTTACCGTTTTTCATTATTTCCATTCAAGAATTAGGCAAATGGTTTACAATCTCTAGTCTTTTATCAATAACTGGGATTTCATTTATACGAGAGTGGTTCGATCTAGTTATCCCAGCGTTTGAAATTAATATTGTTATCGCATCTATTATTTCTGGCCTACTGATCGGCTTTGGTGTTACATTTGTTCTAAATAATGGTTCTTCACTTGGTGGAATACACATATTAGGGTTGTATATTGATAAGAAATTTAGCATTAATCGAGGAATTGTTCTATTCGTATGCGACTCTCTAATCATTTTATTTGCTTTAGCATTGGTAGGTTGGTTTAAGGCAATATTATCAATTTCATGCATTTTTATAGCTAGTAGTATTATTGGACGTTATAAAAAATCTCCAATAAAAGAAATGGAACGAGATCAAGAAGCTCAATTGGTAGGTAAAAGTTTACATTCATAATATATAATGATCACTACTCTAGATTGGAAACATTTTAGGGTAGTTTTTTTATAGCTTCTCATCTAATGTATAGGTAGGGGAGGAGATAAAGTGAAATATATAACAGTTAACCAAATGATTGATTCTGTAGATTCAGTGAAAGCTAAATTGTTTTTAAAAAGTCTTTGGTATGCAATAGAAGAAGACATTTTCTCTTTATCACTCGAATATGAAGTTTTTAAACATCAATTTATGCATTTACGAGCGAGTGCACCTTTAAATTGGAGCTTGGACTGGGATGGAACTCAGTTTGCATTATCGAGACAGATTAAAAATCATGGCGTTTTTTCTATTATTGCACAATCGAATGGAACTATTCTATATAAGTTTTCTTAAAAATCTCAGAAATGATCTGGGATTTTTTTTTGTATAATTTTATTTCATTAGAGGGATTTTAAATTTGGCTATAAAAAAATAGTTTCTAGGAGGAATAGCAGTGCAGAGCCAAATGAATCAAGTAAACATCGGTGCTCATGAAATCATGGATTGTCATGAAGTACTTTGCAATACAATTAATGGTATCAATCTGTTTCAACTTTACCAACCATATTGTCAAGATCAAGAGCTTAAAAATATTTTACAAAATCAACTATCTTTCATGACAAATGAGTATAATTCTTTAGTTAATGCTCTAAAACACAAAGTAAATATCAATCGTTTACCTAATGTGAAAGTGAATATGAACTTTTCGCCAAGCTATGGTATAGGCAGTAATCCTGTTCCAGAGGCTCCAAACGCTTCAATCAATCAAATGAATGATCGTGATATTTCATCTGGAATGTTAGGGTGTCATAAGACTGGAGCTGTACAAAAAATGCATGCAGCTTTAGAATGTACGGATTCACAAATAAGAGAAATGATGATTCAGAGTGCGAAAAATTGTGCAGATCAAGCATATGAAATTTGGAGTTATATGAACAACAAAGGTTATTATCATGTACCAACCTTTGATCAGACTACTACACAATCTATGATAAACAGCTACCAGCCAAGCAGTTTATATAATAACCAACAACAATCAATATAAAAAAATGGAGGTTTCACATATGCATACTCAACAACATGCCCTACAACAAATTAATGAATGTCGTCAAACAGTCCAACAATTAATTCAACAAACAGAGCAAGGTAGTCAACTATATAAACAAATGCTTCAACAAGAACAACAAAATGTACAAATGCTTCAACAACTATTACAACGTGAACAACAAGCAGTTCAAGTCATTCAACAAAGCCTGCAAGGTCACAACAAAGCAATACAGCAATGTCAGCATGTTTTAAACACATGTAATCAAATGCAACAAGAAATTTCACAAGTTGGATCATATAATGTTGAACCATCTTTCCAGAGGGTACCTAATCAGCAACAACAGCTTCCAAGCTACCAAAGTTTCCAGCAAAATAGACAATTTATCCAACAATAAATCTTATAAAACAGGGTTAACGTATAAGTTTCATCGTTAACCCTGTTTTATATTATTTTTCATTTCAACTAGTTGACATACATAATTGAAGTCCTTTATAATTTATCTTGAATTCAAGATATTTTATTATCTATGAAATTATAAAATTCTTGTACTTTAAATAAGTGTGTTGACATCCAGCTCCAGCGCCTAGCGACTAGTGAACTTCACACTCCTCTTTGCGTTAAGTCAACATCGAATCGCTTCCGCTCTTCGTGTTTCCTTTATCTCATACGAAGTGCTCTTGTTTCTCGTCGCTGACCAAGGCGCTTGCGCTTTTGTTCTTAGAAAGGAAGGTTTTTATGAATATTAAGCCGTTATTAGGCATCCATCATGTTTCAGCACTTACTGCAAATGCAAAAGAAAACTATCATTTCTATACGAAAGTATTAGGTTTAAGACTAGTTAAAAAAACTGTCAACCAGGATGATACATCTGTTTATCATTTATTTTATGCCGATGAGCGAGGAAATCCAGGTACAGATTTAACATTCTTTGAAATTCCTCATGCTGGTAGAACATACCCTGGGACGAATAGTATTACTGCTACATCTTTACGTGTGAAAGATAATAAGGCACTCCACTATTGGAAGAATCGCTTTGAGCAATTTAATGTTGATCATGATGAAATAAGCAATGAAAGTGGAAGAGCAACACTTTCATTTCGCGATCAAGAGGGTCAGCGTTTAATACTAGTATCTGATGAAAATAATGTAGGTGTAGCAGGTGGGAAACCTTGGGCTAACAGCCCTGTTCCACAAGAAAATGGTGTAGTTGGACTAGGGCCGGTTCATTTAACAGTGTCACGTCCTGAGCGAACAATAAAGGTATTAACAGATTTAATGGGCTTTCGAGAAAAGGATGGTTACACAAAAGATGAGGATCAAAAACAAGTCCGAGTCTTTGAAACAGGAGAAGGTGGAACTGGAGCAGAAATACACGTAAGTGAATTAGATCAGGTGGGACGTGAGAGACCAGGTCGTGGAAGTGTTCACCATGTCGCTTTTCGTGTGGAAGATGTAGAAGAATTAAACAAATGGGTAGACATATTAAATGCAAATCATTTGTCTAATTCTGGGTTTGTAGAACGTTATTATTTCCGTTCATTATATTTTAGAGAGCCTAATGGTATATTATTTGAGCTAGCGACAGATGGTCCGGGTTTTGAAGGGGACGAAGATTTCGAACATTTAGGAGAAAAACTAGCATTGCCACCATACTTTGAAGCGCAAAGAAAAGAAATAGAAGCAAGACTAGAACCATTAGATACGGAACAATAGCGCTTATCCTCAGTACTAGAATTTTATAATTTCATAGTCAACAGGAAAAATAAAGGAGTGTTTTTATGCAACATATTTTCAAAGAAGGAACAGATCACAAACTCCCTACTTTATTATTACTTCATGGTACAGGTGGAAATGAACGAGATTTATTACCAATAGCTGATATGATTGCTCCAAATGCATCTGTACTTGGGGTAAGAGGCAATGTCCTTGAAAATGGAATGCCACGGTTTTTTCGCCGTCTAGCTGAAGGTGTGTTTGATGAGGAAGATTTGATTTTTCGTACAAATGAACTAAACGAATTCATTTCAGACATGGCAGATCAGTATCAATTCAATCGAAACAATGTAGTTGCGATTGGGTATTCAAATGGGGCCAACATTGCTGCTAGTCTTATGTATCATTACAAAAGGGCTCTAAAAGGAGCAATTTTATTACACGCAATGGTTCCTAGAAGGGGAATCCAAATACCTGATTTGTCTGAAACCTCTATTTTTATTGGAGCAGGCACAAACGATCCAATCATTCCACAAGCCGAAACAAAGGAGCTTGCTGATACATTAAAACTAGCGAAAGCTGATGTCACCGAGCATTGGGGAGATGTTGGTCACCAGTTAACGAGAGAGGAAATAATTAAAGCAAAAGAATGGTTTGAAAAAAACTATACGAAATAAAAAGTAAAATACGCTTGGTATTATTCAAGCGTATTTTACTTTTTATTTTCGATTTCAAATATTGAAACCACGTTGCTTTTAGAAAAAACCATTATTATAGACTATTAGTAGGTTCTAAACATTTTGCTGATTCATTTTTCGGTGAATTCACAATGCTTGAAACAGAGTATACATCCATTAATTGGTCGTTAAATGGTACTAGTAGTGTTTTGAGTTTATCTGTGTCTTGGGCATCTCTATCCAACCAAAGGTCATATTCTGAGGGGGGAAGAATAACTGGCATTCTGTCATGGACATCCTTCGTTAATTCATTAGGTGTTGTTGTTATAATTGTGCATGTGTAGAGTGGTTTGTCTCCTTTATCCCAACACTCCCAAAGACCTGCAAAAGCAAATGGTCGACGATCCTTCATTATAAACCGATAAGGTTGCTTTTCTTTCCCTTGTTTTTTCCATTCGTAAAAACCATCACTTAAAATTAAACATCTTTTTTTCTTAAAAGGCTGTTTAAAACTTACCTTTTCATCTAATGTTTCTGCTCTCGCATTTATCATCTTGTACCCAATTTTCGTATCCTTTGACCAAGGCGGTACAAGACCCCATTGCATTTTCGTTCCAACTCGTTCCTGTCCATTTGAACCAATTACTAAAATATTTTGCGAGGGTGCAATATTATATCGGTAATCAAGTTCTTCATTAAAAATGAAGTCAAATTGGTCTTGTAAAATTGGTTGTTCGGTTGCTAATGAAAAGCGTCCACACATAAAAAACACCACCATTATGGTTATTTCAGTCCATTATACTAAGATGATACAGGAAAATAAATTACTTGTGAAATATGAAGACTAGGTTTTTTACCCATAACAGAGTGATAACTACTTACATATAGTAAACCAAACATGTGTGGAGGTGATATTATGGGTGGCGAAGGTGGTTACGGATACGGAGCAGGATTTGCTCTAATCGTCGTTTTATTTATTCTTTTAATTATTATTGGTGCATCTTATATGGGTTATTAATCAAAGAGCATAATAAAAGAATGCTAACAAAATTGGGTCAAACCTATCCAACGTTTTGTTTTACATTGGAGGGTCTGACCCTTTTGTTTAAGGGATTCTCATTTATCCAAAAAATCAACTCATAACTTACATATATAGAGCATATTACTTTTCATTTTTAGAAAAATAGCAAAATAATTGTGTATGAAAGAGAGGAGTGTACAGAATGAAAAACTTGCAAAGCACGACTACATTACATAATGGGATTGAAATGCCTTGGTTTGGTTTAGGAGTATTCAAGGTGAAAGATGGATCAGAAGTCATTAATTCAGTTAAAGCAGCGATAGAAGCAGGTTACAAAAGTATTGATACAGCGGCTATTTATGGTAATGAAGAGGGTGTTGGTAAAGCAATTGCAGAATCAAATGTACCTCGCGAAGAATTATTTATTACAACAAAGGTGTGGAACTCGGAACAAGGATATGATTCCACTTTAGCTGCTTTTGATGAGAGCATGAAAAAGCTAGGACTTGAATACTTAGATTTATATCTTATTCACTGGCCAGTTCCGAAACAAAATAAATACAAAGAAACATGGAAAGCACTTGAAACGTTATATAAAGATGGCCGAGTTCGTGCAATAGGTGTCAGCAACTTCAAAGAGCATCATCTAAAGGAATTATTGGAGGATTGTGAAGTGGTACCAATGGTTAACCAAGTGGAATACCATCCACGTTTAACTCAAACAAGTCTTCATGAGTTCTGTAAACAAAATCGTATTCAGCTTGAAGCATGGTCCCCACTAATGCAAGGCGGCTTATTTGAAGAACCAACACTTCAAGAAATTGCTCGAAAATATGGAAAATCGACGGCTCAAGTCATCCTACGGTGGGATTTACAAAACGAAGTTGTAACAATTCCGAAATCAGTGAAACCTCATCGTATTCAGGAAAATGCGAATATCTTTGATTTTGAATTAAGCTCAGAAGATATGGAGAAAATTAATTCGCTTAATCAAGATCAACGCGTCGGATCTGATCCAGATGTTATGAATAAACTGTGAAATAAAAATAAAATTAGAATCGGCTGAATTTATTTATTTTCAGTCGTTTTTTTGTGCTTTCTGGGATATAAGATAAGGCAGTTGAAAACATTAAACGGTAAATAGCTTTCAAAGGAGGCAATGCAATCAAAATGGCAAAACCGTTATTTTGTTTATTTTTATGCGTATTCGTCTATATTTTCCCAATAAAGGAAAGCGGAGTAATTGCAAATACAAATAGACAAACTTTTTTATCAGAGCACCAATTAAATGAACTACTTAGTAATCATCCATCCCTACAAGGGGCGATTGCTGGGGTCAGTGTTCGATCAGCTTCATCTGGGAAATTATTGTATACATATAACGGTGACACACGTTTAACCCCTGCATCAAATATGAAGCTGTTTACGGCAGCAGCAGCGTTAACAACATTAGGAAAGGATTATACCTTTCATACAGACTTATTAACAGATGGATCTATTAAATGGAATGTACTTGGGGGGAATTTATATATAAAAGGAAAAGGAGATCCAACACTTTTGCCTGAGAATTTTGATCAATTCGCTAAAGAGTTAAAATTGAAGGGGATTAAAATGATCAGTGGCGATTTAATTGGAGATGATTCTTGGTATGATCAAGTTCGCTATTCAATTGATGTACCTTGGAGTGATGAAGCAGCTTATTATGGTGCAGCAACAAGTGCGCTAACTGCATCACCAGATAAGGAATATGATGCAGGGACAATTATTATTGAGGTTAGTCCGAATGAGAAAATGAATAAAACTGCTAAAGTTGTTGTCCGACCCCAAACGAGTATTATAAACATAATTAATAAAACTCAAACAGTTTCCTCGGATGTACCAAGTAACATTAAAATCTCAAGAGGGCATGGTAATAATGTCATTACAATTGAAGGTAATATTCCATTAAAAGCGTCTAATCTGAAAGAAAGGATTGCAGTTTGGGAGCCGACAAAATATGCTTTGGACTTACTAATACAATCCTTGAAAAAACAAGATATTAAGATACTAGGTAGTATTAAAGTAGGAACTACGCCTGAACATGCAGAATTACTACTTTCTCATCAATCGATGTCATTGTCAGAACTGTTAATACCCTTTATGAAATTGAGCAACAATGGTCATGGTGAACTATTAATTAAAGAAATGGGAAAAGTGTTTAAAGGGAATGGTAGCTGGGAAGATGGATTAGAGGTTGAACAAGTTGCCTTAACAACACTGGGTATACGAATGCAAGAGATTGAAATAAGAGATGGTTCAGGTATTTCACATATGAATCTTGTTCCAGCGAATGAAATCACTGCCTTGTTATATCATGCTAAGCAAATGGACTGGTTCCCTATATTTGAAGCATCATTACCTATAGCAGGTAATACAGACAAAATGATTGGTGGAACATTGCGAAAAAGGATGAAAAACGTTTCATTAAAGGATAATGTAAAAGCAAAAACAGGAACACTTACAAATGTTAGCTCACTATCGGGGTTTATAAATGCAAATAATGGTGAAACCTTTATTTTTTCAATCTTACTTAACCATTTAAAAGATGAGGCCAGTGGAAAACAAATTGAAGAACAAATTATTAAGATATTAGCAAATAATGAAATCTAATTGATGTAAGCAGAACGATTGAAGGTGTATTTTTTTACAATATGATATAAATTTTTCCTTATGCAACCAATGTCCTTTTAGTTGGATAAATTTTGTTTCCTTCAGTTTGGTTATTAAAGTAGTTTTATTTTATAGCTATTATCATATGTTTAAAAGGATTAAACTTTAGAAACGTAAGGAGAATAGTTATGAAAGCCATTGTATGCACAAAATACGGTTCACCCGATGTTCTAGAACTCAAAGAGGTAGAAAAACCTATTCCTAAGGACAATGAAATCCTGGTAAAAGTTCATGCCACAACAGTAGCATCAGGAGACATAAGAGTTAGGAGTTTCAATAGTCCTATTTTATTATGGGTACCTATGCGGATTTTCTTGGGTTTGAGAAAACCGAGAAAATCAATACTCGGCGTGGAGTTAGCCGGGGAGATAGCTGATATAGGAAGGAATGTAAGAAAATTTAAAAAAGGCGACAAAGTTTTTGCCATGACTGGGATGAATTTTGGTGCTTACGCCGATTACGCATGTTTGCATGAAGACGGGGTAGTAGCAATAAAACCTACAAATATGTCGTATAATGAAGCTGCTGCCGTTTCTTTTGGTGGAACTTCAGCGCTGCATTTTCTAAAAAAGGGAAATATTCAGAAGGGACATAAAGTCCTGATCTATGGAGCTTCAGGTGCAGTAGGGACTTCAGCTGTACAGCTTGCCAATTACTTTGAGTCAGAAGTTACCGGGGTATGTAGTGGTGCAAATTTTGAATTGGTGAAATCGCTGGGTGCCAATAAGGTAATTGATTATACGAAAGAGGATTTTACGAAAAGAGAAGAGCGTTATGATATCATCTTTGATGCAGTTGGGAAAAGTTCGAAATCAAATTGTAAGAAAGCTCTAGCTCCGAACGGTAGATACGTGTCAGTTGAAGGGCAGGGGATAGCCAAGGTACGTACTGAAGATTTAATTTTCCTCAAAGAGCTTATTGAAACGGGAAAGATAAAATCGGTAATTGATAAACACTATCCGCTGGAACAAATTCCGGAGGCTCATAGATATGTAGAAAAGGGGCACAAAAAGGGAAATGTAATAATAACTTTTGATCATAATGACTAATCATAACTTAAAGGGATGTAATGCCATTAACTTTCCCTGTGCAAAGATCACCAATAAGCAATATTCAACTTCAAATGTTTTTCTCCTTTTCATAGAAACTCCTTTGAATGAATCAAAAAATTCACTAAAGGGGTTTTTTCCTGTATCCACTCAAAAAACACTGTTATTTATATAATGATCTCTGAATTTTCTCTTTAACAGTAGGTGGTTAATATTCTATAATAGGATGAAATTCCCAATCTTCTGTTTTTATTCTATAAAATGTAAAGGCTTACAGATTGGGTTTGTAAATATAAATTGGAAGGTGATAAATATAAGCTTGTAAAGTTTACTTACAAGAAACGTCTCAAAGAAAAAGTAGATTGTCATATATAACAAAAGCTCCACTAAATCTCGAAAACTTAAATCTAGTATTAAATCTATTCATTTACTGCTCTTTTTCTTTAAAACATTTGAAAGGTGATGAAATGAACGTGAGGAAAAAATCTCTAACAAAAAAAGTATTAGCCGTATCTCTTGCTGTTCCACTTCTTATGACAGGCTATCAAGGTAATGCTTTCGCTACTAATTCCCAAGGAGGACATAATTTAGTCCAAGGCAACGGGATCCAACTAGAATATCTTGACAGAGGGTTAGTTGCAGCTAGCACTTCTGAAGGGATATTTATTAGCTGGAGACTTTTAGCTAATGAAGTGACTGGTTATTCTGATTCAGGATTGACAGGAGTAAACTTCAACGTGTACCGTGATGGTGAAAAAATTGCTACGGTAGAAGATAGTACAAACTTTTTAGATGTAGATGGTAATGATTCTTCAACGTACTATGTTGCTGCAGTTGATAATGGAAAGGAAATCGATCAGAGCTCGACAACCACACCCTGGGACCATACATATTATGATTTAAAATTAAAGAAGCCGTCAGATGGTGTAACACCAAGTGGTGAAGTATATTCTTACACAGCAAATGACATGAGTGTTGGGGATGTTGACGGTGATGGTAAATACGAATTTTTTGTTAAATGGGATCCAACAAACTCAAAAGATGTATCACAGAAAGGCTATACAGGAAAAACTTATATTGATTGTTATACATTTGATGGCACACTGTTATATCGAATTGATCTTGGAGTAAACATTCGATCTGGAGCTCATTATACACAATTTTTAGTTTATGATTTTGATGGAGATGGAAAATCAGAATTAATGTTTAAAACAGCTCCAGGAACAAAAATGATAAAGTTTGACAAGAATGGCGATATCTCTTCAGAGAAGTTTATAACAATGCCTAAAGAAGATAAGCTAGATGGATATAGTCACCAAGATGACTACCGTATGAGCAGTGAAGATTATTATGATCATGTTGTCGACATGTTTATGGATTGGCATAAGCATGAAGAAGTTGTAAACGGAAATTGGCCAGAAACACTTGAAGAAAGTTTTGGAATAGAAAAGAAGTATAAATATCCTCTATCTCAGGATGATGCTGAAAGTTTAGCTGATTACTTTATTGATGAATATGCTCCAAGTCGAAGTAGCAGAAATAATTTAAGAGATTTTGAAGGTTTTATTGTTAAAGGTCCTGAATATTTAACCGTATTTAATGGTGAAACAGGTGATGAACTAGAAACCATTCGATATAAATATGGGCGAGAAGATGATGGACTTATGTGGGGAGATTATGCAATGTCTAGAATCGAGCCCGGTAACCGAGTTGATCGATTTCTAGCTGGGGTAGCCTATCTTGATGGGGAAAAACCTTATGCAGTTTTCTCACGTGGCTATTATACTAGAGCTACCATGGTTACGTATAGCTGGGATGGCGAGCACATAAAAGAGAATTGGGCGGTTGACAGTGGCTGGACTCCAATGAGCAATCCGTTTAATGATGGTCCACATGGTAGATTAGGAACAGATAAGGAATTTGGTTCACTTACAACCCAAGGTGCACATTCATTAAGTACAGCAGATGTTGATAATGATGGGAAGCAAGAAATCATTTATGGGTCTTCAACAATCGATCATGATGGAACCTTATTGTATAGCTCAAGTGATGTGATGCCACCTGAGAGTGCGACCCCTGGAGCAACTGCAGGTTTAGGCCATGGTGATGCATTGCATGTTGCAGATATCAATCCTGATCGATCTGGTTTAGAAATTTTCATGGTACACGAAGGTGGAGCATACGCACCATATGGTTATGCACTTCGCGATGCCAATACAGGAAAAGTAATTTATGGTGGATACACTGGTAAAGATACAGGAAGAGGAATGATAGGGGACGTAGATCCTGAGCACAAAGGATTGGAAACATGGGCTGTGGGACTTTGGTCAGCAGATGGTGAGAAAATTAACAATTCTGTACCAGGAACAAATATGAATATTAAGTGGTCAGCTGATATGACCACGCAAATTGTAAATGGTTCAATAGAACAAACTCCAACGATACAAGATTGGACAAAAGGAACGATATTAACGGCTACTGACACTAGAACGAATAATTACACAAAAGGAAATCCATCTTTAGTTGCAGATATTTTTGGTGATTGGAGAGAAGAACTTCTTGTACGAACAGCTGATAGTAATTCGATTCGAATATACCTAAGTTCAGATGTGACAGATCGGAAATTATATTCACTAATGCATGATCCACAGTATAGAACTGGTATTGCTTGGCAAAACGTTGGATATAACCAACCGTCTTATACAAGTTATTATTTTGGATCTGATACGGATTGGGGAAATGTACCTGTTCCAACGTATTGGACACCAGGTGTATTCAATGTAGTACAAGACTTATTGGCCACATATTCGAAAAATGGTGAACTAAATAGTCCGCTTAATAAAAAGTTAGAAAAATCTTTAAAACAAGCTGAGCATCATGCTGAAAAAGGCTCTAATAAAAAATCCATATCATTTATGGAAAAGTTCATGAATCAGATAAACCAGAATAACAAGAAAACGACAATTTCTGATAAAGCAAAAGTAAACTTAACAAATCATGCTGAACAAATAATTAAGATGTTGGAAACAAAATAATAATAGGACGAACAGCCGCCATGTATTTTAAGCGGCTGTTGTTTATTAAAAATATATTTTTTCTGCAAAAGCTTTTGATCATAGTAGCGTAATTCTGAATAAGGCTGATTTTCTTTTCATAGAAATGGGTAATATATAAATGTCTAGGAAAGTATCGGTGATAAAATATAAAAGGGGGAAGATAGATGAAACTAACTCCAGAACAACGTATTCAGTTACATGGTTTTAATAATTTAACTAAATCATTAAGTTTCAACATGTATGATATTTGTTATACGAAAACAAGAGAGGAACGCGAAGCTTATATCGAATACATCGATGAACAATACAATGCTGATCGGTTAACAAATATTTTAAAATCTGTAACTGAAATTATTGGTGCACATGTATTAAATATTGCAAAACAAGATTATGTCCCGCAAGGAGCAAGTGTAACAATTCTAGTTTCAGAAGGACCAGTAGTAGAAGTACCAACTGAATCATATGATGAATCCCCAGGTCCACTACCAGAAGCAATTGTGATGGGACTAGACAAAAGCCATATTACCGTTCATACATACCCAGAATATCATCCAAACGAAGGAATAAGTACCTTTAGAGCCGATATCGATGTATCAACATGTGGAGAAATCTCACCATTAAAAGCATTGAATTATTTGATTCATTCATTCGATACTGATATTATGACAATGGATTACAGAGTGCGTGGCTTTACTAGAGATATTAATGGAGAAAAATTATTTATCGACCATGAAATTAGTTCCATACAAAATTATATCCCAGATGAAGTGAAAAATCAGTTTGATATGATTGATGTAAATATATATCAAGAAAATATTTTTCACACAAAGTGTAAGCTAAAAAAGTTCGATTTAAATAATTATTTATTTGGTTATTCAAAGGATAAGTTAAGTGAAAATGAACAAATAGAAATAACTGACCGTTTAACAAAAGAGATGGATGAAATTTTTTATGGGAAAAATATTAATTAATTATTTATGACTATAAAAAAGGGGTGAGATACTTAATCTCATCCCCTGTATATTATTAAGCTTCTTTAGCTGCTTGAATTTGAAGAGAAATCTTAATTTGATCGCCTACTAAAACGCCACCAGCTTCTAATGGAGCGTTCCATGTTAAGCCGTAATCACTACGTTTGATTTTTCCTTCTGCCCCAAAACCGGCTTTTTCATTTCCCCATGGATCAATTCCTGTACCTTCAAAAGTAACTGCAAATGTTTCTTGTTTCGTCACTCCGTGAAGAGTTAAATCACCAGTAACGTTATATTCATTTTCGTCTGTTTTTTCAATGGTATTCGACTTGAATGTCATGGTTGGGTTATTTTCAACATCAAAAAAGTCTGCAGAGCGTAAATGATTATCACGATCCTCGTTACGAGTATCAACACTTGCTAAATCTACAGAAAATGCAATATCAGCAGTAGTTAAGTCTGTTGGATCAGCTTCGATTTCTGCATTAAAGCTTTGGAAACCGCCTTTTACTGTAGCAAACATCATATGTTTTACAGAAAAATCAACCCCACTATGTGTTACATCAAGATTCCATTTTGTTTTAGCCATTTTTTTCTCCTCCAATAATTAACTTTGTTTAAAATATCTCAGTTTAAAGATTTATTACTCTGAGATGAATTATATTACCTCATGAAGATATTGTCAATTAAAAAATTCAAAAGCGTATTATGAAGAAATTCCAACCAACTAACAAGGAATATCTCCAAAATATCTGTGATAAAAATCACATTTTTTACAATTTATTTTAAATTTCAAACACTGTGTGAAGTGTATTGAATTCGCTGTAAAAAGAGAGTACAGTAAGGCTATAGAAAGTTAGTGAAAACAATCACAAACTTTCTACTAAATAAGCTAGCTAGCTTCCAATTTTTTTAGAATACATTGTGAAAACATTCACAAAAAATAAGGAGATGGTTTTCGATGAAATGGTTAAGAGGACCGAGAATGGCAATGATTTGGACTGTATTACGTATTTGGTTAGGTATTCAGTGGTTAGAAGCAGGGGTCCATAAAGTAACCGGAGGATTTGATGCAACTGGTTTTGTACACGGGGCTATTGGTAAAGCGGGAGGAGATCATCCTGTCGTACAAGGATGGTATGCAAACTTCCTTGAAGCATTTGCTCTTCCTAATATCGGCCTGTTTAACATATTAATTCCTTTCGGAGAAGTCCTAGTTGGTGTAGGATTAATCATAGGAGCTGCAACAATTCCAGCTTTAGTTGCAGGAGCATTTATGAATTTAAACTTCTTACTAGCAGGTACAACAAGCACGAACCCTGTGCTTTATACAGTAGCCATCTTATTAATGGTAGCAAATACTGCAGCATACTACTACGGGGCAGATAGAATTTTAGTTCCATATTTGAAACAAAGAATGATTAATCGTCGTCACAAGCATAAAAATACTAGAAAGCCAGAACACATTCCTGCTCATTAATTACAAATCGTTAATAAAATAAATTAAATATCCCCTTACAGGAAGATCAAGTGAACATACAAAATGTTCCTAACAATCATCTTGAAAGGGGATATTTTTAATCGTTACTTTTAAAAATGATCGTTATTCAAATAATAAAAAGGATAGTCCTCTATCCTTTTTATTATTTCCGAATATTTATTTTTGAAAAAAAACATTTAGTTTTTGATTGCGAATTTCTCTTTCTTCATCAGAAGCTAAATCATACTTTTTTAATAAATGGAACAATTCATTTAGGTTCTTTTGGCTTTGAGTAGCTGTAAGGTACTGTGAACATTTTTCCGCAGTAGTGGGTAATAAAAAAGGTCTTTGATCCGCAAGTTTTTTCTTTACATCATCTAGTGTATGATCTAAATTACATGAATTCGCCATTATTCCTCCTTAGCCCCCAATATGAGACATTTCAATTTTGGTCCGTTTAGTAGTAGACTCACTTCGTTCAACAGAATAGCGATCTTTTCTACCATGCCAAATGGTTTGAAGATACTCTGCTAATTGTTCATCTGATAACTTGGACCTTAAAGGGTCACGTAAATCATGTCCCTTTGAAGCAAATAGACATGTATACAATATTCCATTTGCAGAAAGGCGAGCACGGTTGCAAGTGGAACAAAAGGCATCTGAAACAGATGATATAACACCAATTTCAGCATCAGATCCGATATAGCGATAGCGAGAAGCTACTTCGCCTGTATAGTTAGGATCGATTGCTTCAACAGGCATTACTTGATGGATATCTTCAATAATTTGTCTTTTGGGGTATACATCTTTTAGATTCCATTTATTTGTGTTGCCAACATCCATATATTCAATAAATCGTAGAATATGGCCTTTTTCACGAAAATATTTCGCCATTGGAATAATTTCATGATCATTCATTCCGCGCTTTACTACCATATTAATTTTCACTTTTAAACCGACTTCAGCTGCTGCTTCAATTCCATCCATGACAGCTTTTACAGTAACACCACGGCCATTTATTTTGCCAAATACTTCGTCATTCAACGAATCAAGGCTAATTGATACTCGACTTAGACCAGCTTCTTTTAAAGCTTGAGCATGTTTTGGTAGTAGAGAGCCATTTGTTGTCATGGCAATATCACAAACACCATTTATTAGTTTTATCTTATTAATGAGGTTAGGTAAGTCCTTCCTCATTAGTGGTTCGCCACCTGTAATTCTGATTTTCTGAACTCCTAGAGAATGAACGAAAATTTTTGTGAGGCGCTCTATTTCTTCATAGGATAATAGTTCGTTTCTTTTTAAAAAAGGATAATCAGGTCCAAATATCTCTGCTGGCATACAATAAGTACAGCGGAAATTACATTTATCTGTAACGGAAATTCGTAGGTCACGAAGGGGGCGGTTAAAGTAATCATTGATTGTGTTAGTTGTTTTCAATACAAAATCCCTCCCTCTATAGTTTATCATCTAGTATTACTTAAGTGTGTGAAGTTTCTCACATTTTTGCATTTGATTTGCTCTAAAGCTTTATAAACCGATTCTCCCAAGAGCAATAAAGAGTTCGTTATATGTAGATTTGGCAAACACTTTGTGCAAGTGTTTGCCAAATCTAGTGTTACCGCTAAAGAAATTTATAGTTAAACGGCTTAAATATTTACAATTCTATCTTTATGAGAATAGACATTAAATGACTGATCACGAATAAATCCGACAGCTGTAATATTTAAGTCTTCCGCTAGTTTGATCGCCAGGTCTGTTGGCGCAGATTTAGACAACACAATTCCTACTCCAATTTTAGCTGCCTTAACCAAAACTTCTGACGAGATTCTCCCACTAAAAACAATGATCTTTTCTCGTGTTGGCATTTGATTTAATATACTATATCCAAATAATTTATCTAAGGCGTTATGACGACCAATGTCAGTTCGACTAACAATCAATTTATCGGGTGTACAAAGGGCAGCGTTATGGACGCCACCAGTTTCTTGAAAAACAATACTACTTGTTTGCATTTCATTCATCAAGTTTATGCATTGGGAAGGAGAAATAGTTAGTTTAGAAGTTGAGGTTTTAGCAGTTCGTACATCATTATGAAAATAAAATTGTCTGCTTTTACCACAGCAAGAACCAATAAACCGTTTCGAATAATACTGTTGACTTGTTGTTACATCAACATGTAATTTAACATGTGCATATCCAGCATCGTCATCAATATTTAATGAGTCTATATCTTTATGAAACCGGATTACACCTTCAGAAGCTAAAAAACCGACCACCATTTCTTCAAAATGAGTAGGGGTACAGACTATCGTAGCAAATTCTTGATCATTCACAAAGATTGTTAAGGGGAATTCAGTTACAATATCATCCACAGTTTCTACTAATTGGCCATTTGTATACTTTATGATTTTTTGATTTACACTAATATTTTTTATCATAAACTTCACCCGTTTTGTAAGATTACTAAAGTATAAACATATAATAATTTATTAAACAAGTATAAAAGGTTACCTAATTTGCTTTTTTAAAAAGAAGGATCTGTAAAACTGATTGTTGATATCCGCTGCAGGCGTTCGGATACAATCAACAAAGTAAAAAACTCTTTAGGTAGCATTAACAGAGCCCAAAAGAATTGTAAAAACACTAAAATTAGCTTGCTTAACAAATGTTAACATGGTAGTATTTTTTTACAATGTTCAAGAATTTGTAACATTTTGTTTCGGGATAGCGATCCTGTCTGCGGCTCAAACTGTTACAAATATGTAAGCGATTAACTGTTGGCCCTATAGTAGCGAATCCTGCTTGAAACTAACCGTCAATCACCTGTATGATATGCATATTTAATTTGCATATTTTATCGGAGATTGACGGTTTTCTTTAGTGTTATGATACTATTAAATTCTGAATCTTTTGCTTATGTTTGGTAAACACTAAGGAGCTAGTAGAAGTGAGTTTTTGATGGTGACACAGTGAGAGAGAGAAACCTAATCAATAATGTGGGGAAAACGGGTCTAAATGTTGATATTGTAAGCTTAGAAATTAGCAACACCATGTTTAATTAAGGGGATGAATATGTGAAAAAGACAAAAAATCGTTGGCTTATCGCTGCTTCTGCCGTTGGAATCCATATTTCAATTGGATCAGTGTATGCTTGGAGTAATTTTACAAATCCATTAATGAATGAATTTGGATGGACCGCACAACAAGTGCAATTAACATTTAGTTTAGCAATATTATTTCTTGGGTTGTCTGCAGCGTTTCTAGGTCACTTTGTAGAAAAATATGGCCCTAAGGCTGCTGGTTTACTTGCTGCTGGCTTCTTTGGAATTGGAGTAATTGGATCTGGCTTAGCTGTAAATTTAGGTTCACTACCATTACTTTATGTTACTTATGGTGTGCTTGGAGGAATTGGACTTGGAGTAGGATACATCGCACCTGTTTCTACATTAATCAAATGGTTTCCTGATCGACGTGGGCTTGCGACAGGACTTGCAATCATGGGCTTTGGTTTTGCAGCAGCCATTAGTAGTCCAATTATGGACTCATTAATCAAAACTGTTGGAACTGCTAATACATTTTATATTTTAGGAGCGGCCTATTTTGTCATTATGACTTTATCATCCTTATATTTAGAAAAACCACCAGTTGATTGGGTTCCCGAAGGCTTCAAAGAAAAGGTTCAATCAGGAAAATCAAGAATTAAAGAAGATCTTTCTCAATTAACAGCAAATGAAGCGATTAAAACAACAAGGTTCTATTATTTATGGATAATGTTGTTTATAAATGTTACATGTGGAATTGCAATTCTTTCAGCTGCAAAACCACTTGCTCAAGAAAGTATTGGACTTTCAACAGTAGAAGCTGCTGCCCTTGTTGGGGTAATGGGGATCTTTAATGGTCTAGGGCGAATCGGCTGGGCATCAATTTCTGATTACATTGGAAGGCCGAATACATATACAACCTTCTTTGTTCTGCAAATTGTTTTATTTGCTTTATTACCTCATACAAGTGAAGCAATTCTTTTTCAAGTAATGTTGGCCGTTGTTTATACTTGTTATGGCGGTGGATTCTCTGCAATTCCAGCTTATATTGGTGACTTATTTGGAACAAAGCAGCTTGGTGCAATTCATGGTTATATTTTAACTGCTTGGGCAGCGGCAGGTTTAGCAGGTCCTATGTTTGCAGCATGGATGAAGGATACAACAGGAAGCTATGCTACAAGCTTAACGTTTTTTTCAGGATTGTTTATTATAGCACTACTTGTTTCAATACTAATTCGTCTTGATATTCAAAAGCTTAGACAAAAAAATGCATCAAAAAGCTCAAGAAATACAATCGCTGGATAATTTATGTTCCATCTTAAGTAGAAATGTGGTAAAATACCTCATGCTATTACCCCTAGTAGGTAGGAGGGTATCATGGTATCATGAATAAGTACGAAGCAGAATTTAGTAATATTGTTCGTTCATTCAGAAAGAAGCATATGGGCAAGGGCCCTAGTAAGATTACAACGACTTTTTGTAAAAACTGGGCCATCTGTGAAATGGAAGGGAATTTATCTCCTGTTGAAAAATTTATTGCTAGTGCAGATGAAGGAAAACAAGCGCTGCGATCAGCAAGAACCGAAATGGTAAAACAAATGTACAGAAAGAATCCTCCAGTTGAGATGGAAGAATTCTTAGGTTGTAAGTTTGTAGACCTTTTTGTAGATATAGATATTGACAGAGATTTCGGAATGTCAATATTCGTTTTTGATGAAGATCTTCATCAAAAATATTCTAAATAAACAGGTATGGCACTTGGTAGCGACCCTGCAAAAGACTAACCACCGTGAATCCCAACATAAAAATGTTGGGATACGGTGGTTTTTTCATTGTTTAGGGATCATTTATTAAGAGTATTAGCAACAAGGAGTATTCCTAAATGAAAAAGAAGCCTATTAAGCAAGTTATTCTCATATTTATTAAAGATTAGTATAAATGATCTCTAGTTACGACTTGTAAAAAAGATTCTCTTTCCATCTTTTTAATAGATAAGGAGTGATTCAATTGGGAGAGACGAAGCATCAAGGACCAATAAACGCGACAAAAACACCACAACCTAAACACTGGGTTAGTCCAATACCGTTTGGTCTAGGAAAAGTTAAACCACAGCATTTTCGCGATACAATGAAAATTGCTTGGGATAATAAAGATAACATTGGTTATGCAACACGAATATTAACAAAAGGTGTTTGTGATGGTTGTGCTTTAGGAGTTTCTGGACTTTTTGACCAGACATTAAAAGGACCACATCTATGTACAACAAGAATGAACGTGCTCCGTTTAAATACAATGCCAGCACTAAAAGAAGAGATCATTCATGCTGACATTGATCAATTGCGCCAATATAGCAGTACCGATTTAAGAAAGTTGGGACGTATTCCATATCCACTTATACGTCGCAGAGGAGAAAGGAAATTCTCACGTATTTCTTGGGATGAAGCGATGGATGTCATTGCAACTAAGATGAAGCAATTAGACCCAAAACAATATGCGTTTTATCTAACATCAAGAGGGATTACCAACGAGTCTTATTATGTAGCTGGAAAGGTAGCTCGATTTTTAGGAACAAATAATATTGATAACGCCTCACGTATTTGTCATTCGCCAAGTAAAACCGCCTTAAAGCGTTCCATTGGTGTAGGTGCATCAACTGCAAATTATCAAGATTGGTTTGGAACAGATGTCCTCTTGTTCTGGGGAAGTGTTGCTTCAAACAGCTCACCTGTTTCAACGAAATATATGTTAGAAGCAAAGAAGCGAGGGACAAAAATAATTGTCGTTAATCCATATAGTGAACCTGCAATGGACAAATATTGGATCCCTTCAAATCTTGAGTCTGCATTGTTTGGAACGAAAATTGCAGATGACTTCTATCAAGTCAATATTGGGGGAGATATTGCTTTAATTCACGGAATTATGAAGCATTGGTTTGAGATGGAAAAGCAGAATCATGGTTCTGCGATAAACCATACATTTGTTCAAGAACATGTTAATGGTTATGAAGAGCTAAAGATTAAAGTTGAAGAGCAATCATGGGAAGATATTATAAAATCATCGGGTGTGACACAAGAAAGAATTATTGAATTATCTGAGCTATTGGCAAAAAGTAAAAACGCCGTTTTTGCTTGGTCATTAGGATTAACAATGCATTCCTTTGCAACTGATAATATTTCACAAGTTGCTAATCTTGCGCTTTTGCGTGGGTTCTTAGGACGCAAAAATAACGGTTTAATGCCATTTCGTGGTCATTCTTCTGTCCAGGGCTCAGGGGAAATGGGGGCAGATCCATTTGTTTTACCTGGTAGTGGTTTTGATGCTCAAAACATTAACAGAATGGAGCAAATTTGGGGATTTGAAATACCTAAATGGCAAGGTGATATTGTTGGGGTAACACTTGAAAATATCGTCCTTCCAGACATTCACGAGCGAAAAATAAAGTTATATTATTTATCTGGAGGGAATTTCTTAGAAACAATGCCTGACCCTGATTTTGTAGAAAAGGCGTTATCTGAGCTAGATATACGCGTTCACCAGGACATTATACTAAATACTTCTACCTTAGTTGATGCAAAGGAAGCAGTCATTGTCCTTCCCGCCAAAACTCGCTATGAACAAGAAGGTGGAGGTACATCAACATCGACAGAACGTATGGTTTACTTCTCACCAGAGATTGAAGGGAACAAAAACCTGATTGCAGAGGCACGTGCTGAGTGGAAGATTTATATTGATTTAGCAAAACGAGTAAAACCCGATACTGCCCACCTTGTTGAGTTCAAATCAGGTCAAGAAATTCGCGATGAAATTGCAAAAGCGAATAAGGATTATGAAGGAATTCAGCATCTAAAGAAACAAGGTGATGTTTTCCAATGGGGTGGAGCGTGGCTATGTGAAGGCGGAATCTGTCCAACACCAGATGGAAGAGGAAAGTTAATCTCAATTGATATACCTGATTTAGGGAAAAAAGAAGGTCAATTTATTGTCACTTCACGTCGTGGAAAGCAATTTAATTCAATGGTTTATAAAGAAACAGACCCATTTAATGGTGCAAGTAGATATGATGTTCTTATGAATGCAAAAGATGCTAGTCATTTGAGTATTGCTGAAGGTGAAGGTATTGTTGTTTATAATGGCTTTGGCGTTTTCCAAGGCAAAGCGAAATTTGTGAATATCGCAAGAGGTAACTTGGAAGTTCACTTTCCTGAAGGGAATTTCTTATTACCAAGAGGTAGGTATGAAAAGTATGCTGGTATCCCAGATTATAATATAACCGTAACCGTCGAAAAGGCGGATCGCTATAATGCCAGAAAGGACGTTCAATATATAGAGAAACGTATTGAAGATTTAGAAGTTGATATACCTCAATAAGAGATATAGGGCTGACTTAATGAGCGGTAAGTGTCAGCCCCTTTATCTACTTATTCTTCATCATTTATTTCTCCATCACCTATTTCATCTTCACCTGGTGCATCGTCACATGCAACGACAGATGTAGCAAGAAGTGCAGCCAATAATATAGCAAGAAGCTTCTTCATAATAAAGTCACCACCTTTTAGAAAGTCTATACTGTATTTAGGTTACCTATATTTTGACTTATATATGTGGTTAAAGTGACAATATTTTTCAAGCTTGTATATAAGGAAAAGGCCATGTTAAATTTAGTTGTTCATTTATGCTGGAGAAAAATAAAAACTAATATAAGTATCCCTGTTCAAATATTTTAAATTTTATGATTCCACATTTCTAAAAACATGGTAAAATTAAAATGCTTACAAAATCATTGGGGGTACATAATGGACGATAAGGCTAAACGGTATATTGAATTATATATTCATTTTTCAGAAGACTTGGGGAGATTCTTAACCAAATCTGAACAGGACTTTTTGAAATGGTTAGTAATAAAAGAGTAACACAATCATACATATTGCAATCCTAAACAGAGTACTTCACTTTTCGTGATGTGCTTTTTTATTTTTTTCAAACATTTGTCGTTTTTTAAATTAGGTTTCTAGATTTTTATCGAACTACGTTACCAATTAATATAAAAATTTCTTTTAAGACGATTAAGCCAGAAATCTCCTCACTTAATTGCACAGTAGGAGGAAATTCATATGGTAATGCTTATAGGTGATGCACCAACTGGTATCACTGCAATTAATGTAAAATCTACAGCACTTAGGACAGTGACTGTATTTTGTTCTTGCTGTGAAATGTAGATAAAATCTCCGTCAGGTGTAAATGCTGCACTTCCTGGATTATCAATAGAAAAGCTTCCTATTACCTCATGCTGGCTTGTATCAATAATATAGATTTCATCGCTTTTTTGAGCTCCTAAAATAGCAATAGATTGATTAGGTGAAAAAGAAAGGAACGAATCGAGATGATTACTAAATAATGCCGCATCAATAAAGGTGAATGATGACAAATCAAAAATCTTGATCGTGGAGCCACCTAAAGGAACTTCTCCTAAAATATAAGCAAAACTACCAAACGGATCTATTTCAATTAAATAAGGATAATCGGAAGTGGATGGTTGAACCACTACAATTTCCGCTAAATTTAAATCAACAATTAGTATACTCCATGCTAAAGAATTTACGATATAAGCGAATTGTCCGTTTGGATCAATGGCAATACTCGAAAAACCTGATCCAGTGAGTGATATTGTATTTAAAATCACTTGAGTCTCCATGTCAATAACAGTAATTGTACCCGACACACCGCTAAGGATATAAACAGTTTGGCTGTTAGGGGAGAAGCCAATATCATTTGCTCTGTCTATAGAGAAAACAGTGATAACGGAGAGTGTATCATTACTAATCATTGTGACAGCATTGTCATTTGAATGTAATACAAAAGTGTATGCTTTATCTGGAGTAATTGCTATTTTATCTGGGGGATAAGAAAGGGATATTGGCTGTAGGAGTATCATTCTAGATGTATCGATGACTGATAATGTGTTGTCATTTTGATTTGCTATAAATGCATAAACATCAAGATCCGAATGTTCTTGCATAAGTGAGAGGACTCCGTTAATGATGAGTGTATTCTCACTTAGTGATTCGGTTACTGTCATACTTTCAACAGTAATCTGGTTGAAATCATAGTAGATTGTTTGGGTTGATGTGTAATAAATAATTTGATTAATTGGTATGGTATGAAATTTTGAAATAGCAGCAGTTCCTTGCCCATACTGATTGTGAACAGGAGAAAAACTAGCTAACATCGAAAGTTTTCCTTGCAATCGAACACCATAGACTGGATATGATTCATCCTGTTCCTGTAATTCACAAGGTTTGGCTACACATATTAACTGATCTGTATTTAATGTCACATCAGCATTTAACTCATATTCACTCAGTGCGTATCCATCCGGAATCTTAATTGAAAACTCAAAGTCTTTCGTATGTTCATTTGTACCTTGACAAGGTACCATGAATACCACCCCTTTACATCATGAAAGTTCTTGCATTTTAATCTTCCAAGAAATTGTTATTTTAATAGGCTGTTTTCGCAAACTTTGTTGCTTTTAAAATAGTTTTGGGTTGGTTGATTGTCGCTCCAGGATGCTCGCTTTCCGTGGGGCGGGCGTTGAGCCTCCTCAGCGCGAAGCGCCTGCGGGTCTCATCTGTCCCGCTACTCCCACAGGAGTCTCGCATATCCGTTCCAATCAACCTAATCAGTTTTGTTCAAAAACAACAATCTTTTAGAAAAGAGCCTTTTAATAACACGAAACTCACCTTCTTTGTATATTCATTGCAAGCATCATACTTTATATTATGCTAGCGGTACGCCATTGCTTGTTCATATATATGAAGGGCATTGGTTGTTTTTTGATTGAATGAAAAATATAAAAACCTATTCTTCAATAAAGATTAACAATTGTTTTTTTACCTCAAAAGTCACCACCCAATGAACCAGAACCACTCGATTGTTATATTTATCCTTTACTCTTATCATTCCTTTCATGATAATTATTAAGTAATTATAAAGAATCCAAAGTAGGCATTTTATTTTGTATATAATGGGATTTGAAAGAGGGATACATTTATGAAAAATCGTGGTTCGATATTATTAGTCGAGGATGATAAAGAAATTGCCAGAATTGTTTGTGATCATTTAAGAAAAGTAGGGTATCACATTACTTGGGCTTCTACTGGTAAGGAAGGATGGGAGGATTTTAAACAGGATAGTTATGATCTTATTTTGGTAGATCTAATGTTGCCAGAAATGGATGGCTTTACGCTTTGCAAAACAATTCGCCTTGAAAGTGATATACCTTTATTAATTGTAAGTGCAAGACATGAAGATGAAAGCAAAATTCGCGGACTAGAGTTAGGTGCGGATGATTATTTAACAAAACCGTTTAGTCTGGAGGAGCTTAGTGCAAGAATTAGCTCTCATTTGAGAAGATATCACCGGTATTTAAATAGACCGGAGGAAGAAAAAAGTACGAAATATGAACATGGTCTTAGAATTGATTTTTCAAAACAAATTTGTTACTTAAATGATGAACCTCTTTTGCTCACATCAAAGGAATTGGATTTGCTATTATTGCTAGCGAAAAATCCTTTTCAAACCTTTTCAAAATCAGAGCTTTACGAGCATATTTGGCAACAAGAAGATGTTGATGGAAACAATACTGTGACAGTGCACATAAAAAGTGTAAGAACAAAATTAAATGATGGATCTCGCTCTGCAAAGTTTATTCAAACAGTATGGGGAGTTGGCTATCGATTTATAGGTGAAGTACTAATATGAAAATTAAATATTGGCTAATAATTAGCTTTTTACTTGTTATGCTTCTTCCTGTAATTGCTCTTTATTTTCTATACGTTAGTATTTCTAGCTATGATGAAAAACATGATTTACTCGAATATATGAATGTTTCAAATCGACTTATTGAAATGCAACCAATATTAGAAGATGGGCTTTTATATAAAATTCAGCCAAATGAAAACTATGATAAAATAGGTAAATTTGCAAATGAAAACGTCAAAATTACACTATATCGACCAGACGGAATTATTCTTTACTCATCAATAGAAGATCCTTCAATAAATCGTCTTTATCAGAGAAGTAATGTTGAAACTCTTTATAAAAATTTAAATGAAATCCAAAAGAAGCATCGATCGTATTCATTGAAAAAAGCAGTTTTTCAAGATGGGAAAATCATTGGTTTATACGAAGTAACAATTGCCAGGAAAGAATGGGTTAATGGAGTAAATGATCGTTCTATAACTCTCTTAGTTTTAATGAGCAGCTTTTTCATTATTTTATATACACTAGTAGTTTTTCTATTAAATCGAAAATTAAATAAACCATTAACAATCCTGCAAAAGGAAATGACGGCTTTTGCTAATGGGCAAACAGTTACCAATCCTAACAAAAAAACAAATGATGAAATAGGAGAGCTATTTTCTCATTTTCATAGGATGCGCAGACAAATTGAACAAAATCGAGAAGAACTTGCGATTCAACAAAAAGAAAAAGAATTTATCGTTGCAGCTTTATCCCATGATTTAAAAACGCCTTTAACAGTTGTTCAAGCTTATACTGAAGCATTGCAAGATGAAACACGATTAACGGAAAAAGAACAGTATGAATATAAAACGATTCTATTTGAAAAATTACATTATATGAAACAAATGCTGGACGATTTAACAATTTATACAGCTCTCCAGTCAGCACCAGAAAAAATCGATTTAGTTGAGGTGGATGGTCAAGAATTTTTTGACATGCTCCTATCTGGATATGAAGAACCATGCGCTAAGAAACATATTCACTTACACATCGAACAAAATACCAACGGTCAATATGGTGTAAATGTGAAGCAAATGATGCGCATTGTTGATAATTTAATGGGAAATGCGATTAGGCATACAGAATCAGATCATTTGATTTGGTTAGCTGCAATATCTTATCGTGCACCACTTCCAAATTGGGTCTTTTCCCCATTTATCAATGAGCTAAATGAGTGGCGCCAAGGCGGTACGATCATTCTAATACAAAATCAAGGCAATGCAATACCTGGAAACTTACAAAAACAAGTATTTCAGCCATTTTTGCAAGTAGAGGGTGCCCGAGGTCTAGGTGGTAGCTCTGGGTTAGGATTAAGTATATCGAAAATGCTTATCGAAAAACACGAAGGTAAAATAAACTTATTTTCAAAAGAAGGTTACGGGACACTAGTAGCCTGCTGGATAAAAGAAAGGAAAGCTTAAAATTATGAGAATCATTAACTTCTTAATTGGTACGACACTTACGATTGGGTTATTATCAGGTTGCACAAATGAAGCAGCAGCATCTTCAGAAGAAATTGTTTCAAATGTACTTGAAGCAGGCAAAAAAATTGATGACTATTATGGTAAAGCGACTTTAAAGATTTTTACAGATGAAAAAGAAACAGAATATTCCACCATGGAAGAATATGTAGGAAAGAATGGCGAACGGAAAACGGTAACAACTGATCATAAGAGGAATGATCAGAAGGCATTTGCTTATAATGATGGGAAGACGTTTATTACATATGATGAAGAGAGTAAAAAAGCATTATCAGCAGATATCACAGCAGATGATCTACCAACATCAATGACACAGAAGGAGCAATTAACTAGTTTCCTAGAGCATATAAAAGATACCCATAAGCATGAGGTTGTGGGTGAGGAAAAAGTGCTTGGTTTGGATACATACCATCTTAAGATTACCCCTAATTCAAAGGATTCTTTATTTGGCGAGATGGAGGTTTGGGTTGATAAAAAAACATGGTTTATAGTGAAGGTTATATCCAACTCAGGTGATATTCGGACTGAAATCGAATATAAAGAGGTTGATTTTACTCCTGATTTTACAAAAAATACGTTTGAAGTGAACTTACCAAAAGATGTTGAAGTATCTCCAATTGAATCAGAGTTTCCAACAAACACAGGTACAATTGAAGAAGCTGAACAAGCTTTGGGACAACCTTTTTTACTTTTAAATGATGACAATCAAGAAATTCACCATATTGAGTGGAATGTGTTAGAAGGTGAACTTAATCGAACAGAGATAGTTGTTCTCTATACAAAAGATAAAGTATCATCATTGAGCTTATCAATTTTTCCAACTCCAGTGGGTAAAGACATGGAGATCGAAGAAAGTAAATGGAAGGTACGCGGTCACATTGCTGATTATATGGAAATTGAAGAGCTCCGAATACTTAGCTGGGATGAAGATGGCTTACGATATTCGATTATGATCGAGGATCCATCCCTTAAGATTGAAAAGGTTATTGAGATGGCAGAAAGCATGCAGTATAAGTCATAAAGTGAAGAAGTGGGTGAGAAAGTGTTTCCTAGCTTAAGCTGGATTTTATTATCAATTTTTATGGGATGTATGATTCAATTAGCTGGTATTATTTCAGGAAAGCGCAACAAGAAATTCGGGTATATTGTTGAAATAACATCAGGTATCCTTGCAATCGGATATGTATTCTATGAACATTCTTTTATTAACGGTTTTATTTATATTGCCTTTATATCAAGTAGTTATTTTTCAATGGTAACTCTTACATCAGGACATGTCAGATATGAAAAAATTCAGGAAGAGTTACAAGTTCATAGTGTGGAAGAAATCGAGTTGCATAGAGAGATAAAACGGATCTTCTTAGATATAAGTATGACATTAATCATTTTTTTCTTTGCCATTCTTTTTCTCATATTTGGTCCTGAAGCGAGCCCATTAAAATATATCATTTCTTTTGGATTACTAACAGCCATAACCGAATTATTAAAAAGAATTCTTGTCTATAAAAATGTAAGAATTTATTATTGCAAAGATACAGAAATGGTTTATATTGTTTCAAAGTATGACTTACGAAAGTTTTCAATCCATGATTGTAAAATGGTTCAGATTGAGTCAGCAGTCGATATGTTAAAACTTCATCCATTACTAACACTTTTCATGTCAAACACTGACTTTACGACAAGCTCGCAAAGTGTATTAAAACTATCTTTACCAGGTGAGACAGTCTATATGACGTTGAAAGATGTGGATAAATGGAAGCGTGTGTTTGGAGCAGGAGGGTTAAAAGACAGCGTAGATGAGCAGATTATGGTGTTACCCTTTTATCATAAAAGGAATATGAAACGATTACTTGGAAAGTTTTATTTTGCAGCAACTGTAAAGGGTGTATCTGCTTATACAGGACTGCTCCTTTTATTATATTTTTTAAATATTCCTAATTGGTTAATGGTAACGATCGCAATAATTTATTGGGGATTCAATCTATATATTTCTGATCTGGTGTTAAAGGTTGCAATGGATGCGAAAGAAACAACGAATCAAGAACTAATAAACATAGCCCAACAAATTTTTGAAAAAGCAGGTATTCCACAAACCCGGATTTATGAAACAGAGTCTTCAGAATATAACGGACTTGCAACTGGAATGAATATTGGAAAAGGTATGGTTACATTGACAACAGCTACTTTAAAGCTGCCGATTGAGGTTATTGAGGGGATTCTTGCTCATGAGGCGATCCATATTAAGAAAAGAGATATTATGTGGGGCCAGATCTGGCGCGCAGTTTATATCATTTTCATTCTCTTTGTCATTCTTTTCATTAAAGAAAATATCCATGATATAGATGCTTATAGGATCCCTTTGTTTCTTCTCATTTGGTCCATTATGTTCATTTTCCCAATTTATCAATCATTTGTTTCACAGTGGATGGAAGTGAGGGCGGATCATTTAGGTGCTTCATTACTAAAGGGTGGACGTAAGCAAATGGCTGACAGTTTCCGAATTCTCACAAAAGCACAGGATGAAGAAATCCATAAATCGTTAACATATAGTATGTCTGAAGATAAAACAAAAAAAGATAAATCCTCCTTAGAAAGAGCAACTTGGATTTGGAGAATGATAGAATTTCAATTCATGCCTCATCCACCTATGTATTGGCGAGTTAGCTCGTTGGCAACAAATCAGAATGGTTGGGGGAAAGGTATTCTAAAGCGATGGGCTACTGATCGACTGAAAGAATCTATTTCAAAATAATAATTTAACACTGAGGTGAAGAAATTGAAGTCGGCTAAAGGGTTGTTTATTCTGGGAGCACTTATTTTCCCGATAGGTATTTACCTCGCTTCTTACACATCAATTGGGGTGTTACTTGGTATTATTGGTGGAATGTTAATCTTTTTTAGTGCTCCTTCATTAACATTATAAATATAGTAAGGAATTGGCTAATTACAACAAGCTAATAAAAAAGGTGAAACTTTTTACAAAGTTAATCGTATGAATAATGAGCAACAAAATTCATACGAAAGTTGAGAGGAGAAAATATTGAAAAAGATAGTTTCTGTAATTCTTATTCTAGCAACAATGATGCTGAGCGCCTGTTCTTTATTAGATGAAGTTAATAATTCTTTGGATTATGTAAATGAAGCTAAGAGTTATATAAATTCATTAAGTGATTTTGCAGAGGAAGCTCCACAGCTAATTCAAGATGCTGCAGTTGATCCAGAAGTTAAGCAAGATCTTGAAAATCAATTGAATACACTGGTTGAAGATATTAATGAGTTTAATACTATAGAAGCTCCTGCTATTGCAGAAGATATTCATCAAGATTTAGTAACCAAGAATGAAGCACTAATTGATGAGATAAATACAGCTATGGAAAATGGAGAACTAGCTCTTGAAAAACTAGAGAATTCTGAAATCATAAATACAGTGAATGATGTAACATCACTGTTAGACTCTATTGAAAAGTTAGAACTATAAAGTTCTCACAGTATGTGAGGCTTTTTTTTTATTAAAAGTTATTATAGAATATATATGTGTTATTATGACCTAGTCATAATTTATCAAGTATACGTAAATTGTGTTAGTATGGGTATCAACATCTTTTATTTTAATAAAAACAATGCTAGTATTCACAAACAATCAAAGATTATGATAGATGCATAAGGGGAGAAGCAATATGAAAAAGCGAGTTGTCATTACAGGTATTGGAGCAGTTACTCCATTAGGAAACGATGCGTTTACTACATGGGAAAATATTAAAAATGGTGTCTCAGGAATTGCGCCGTTAACGAGAGTAGATTCAGACCAATTTAATGTTAAAGTTGCTGGAGAAGTAAAAAACTTCTCACCTGAAGACTTTATCGATTTTAAAGAAGTAAGAAGAATGGCGAGATTTACACATCTAGCCATAGCAGCTAGTAAGATGGCTGTAAAGGACGCGGGTATTCAAATCGGCGAACATGTTGATCCAGAACGAGTAGGAGTATGGATTGGTTCTGGAATTGGTGGACTTGACGAGTTCGAAGATCAACATAAACGATTTCTAGCGAAAGGACCAAAACGTGTTAGTCCATTTATTATTCCAATGTTTATTCCAGATATGGCATCAGGGCGTGTTTCGATTGAGCTTGGTGCCAAAGGAATTAACAATTGTTCAGTTACAGCATGTGCTTCTGGTGCAAACTCAATTGGAGATGCGTTTCGCGTCATCCAAAATGGGGATGTTGATATGATGATTACAGGTGGTGCTGAGGCTGCAATTACAGACATGACAATTGCAGGATTTGCTAATATGACTGCTCTATCAACGAATCCAGATCCAAAAACAGCAAGTCGCCCGTTCGATAAAAATCGTGATGGCTTCGTCATCGCGGAAGGTTCAGGCATTGTAATTTTAGAAGAACTTGAGCATGCGTTAGCCCGAAATGCTAAGATATATGGAGAAATCGTTGGATATGGAGCAACAGGTGACGCATATCATATTACAACACCCGCACCTGAAGGAGAAGGTGGGCAACGTGCCATGAAGTTAGCTTTAAGTGATGCTAATCTAAGCCCAGAAGATATTGATTATATCAATGCACATGGTACTAGCACACATTATAATGACCTATATGAAACAAAGGCTATTAAAGAAGTTTTTGGTGAACATGCCTATAAACTCTCTATCAGTTCAACTAAATCTATGACAGGGCATATGCTTGGAGCTGCCGGAGCAGTTGAGGCGATTATCTCGTTATTATCTATTAAAGATGGAATTAAACCTCCAACCATAAATTACACTACACCAGATGAAGAACTTGATCTAGATTATGTACCGAATGTTGCCCAAAAGGCAGAAGTGAATGTAGTCTTATCTAACTCTTTAGGGTTTGGTGGCCATAATGCAACATTAGTATTTAAAAGATACTAAAGTATGTAAACACAAAAAAATGATCTGTAGCAACAGATCATTTTTTGTGTTTAGAAATTGGATTGTATTGGGGTATCATTTTTTAAAGCTATTTTTTTATTCAAAGTGTTCGTCTGGATAATCACAATATTCAATGATCGTTCCTTCAGTGTCAGCGGGATTTAAGTAAATTAATCTTCTACCGTGTTTATTTATTCGTAAAGAACCCGCTAATATACGTATGCCTTTAACTTCAAGTTCTTTGATTGCTTCATCCAAATTACCGACTTGATAGGCGATGTGGTGGACACCTTTGCCCTTTTGCTTAATAAAACGCGCAATCGGGGATGTTGAATTATTTGTTGGTGATAATAATTCAATTCGATCACCATTCACTTCCATTATAGCAATCTCACTCTCAACACCAACTGCATCACTTTGATAGCGATCGATTAATATTCCACCTAGAACATTTTCATAGATAGATATACTATTGTCTAAGTCCCTAACAGCAATGCCAATATGATCAATTTTTTTCTTCATAATTACTCCTATTGTTACTTCTTTTTTATTTTATCCATTTCCTCTGTTACGATAAACGCTAGATCCTCATTTCCAAAAAGGGATAAAACGTTAAGTAAGGTCGTATTAGGAATTTCGCTTGATTCTTCCTTAGGTACTGTTAACTCAATCGCTTGTTGAAGCGCAGCATTATTCACTTGTTCTGGATATGCTCGTAAATAAATTTCTTTTGGATCTAGATCTTTGTTAACACACCATTGTGCAAACACTAGGATCATCATATGCTCATCTCGTTGATAGTTTGCGATGATTTGTTTTTCCATTTCTTTTGAATTCAATCGGATTACCCCTTTAAATTGATATATAATTCATTATATCGAAAATGTAGCTTAATCGGCAATAAACACAGGTAGTGCTGCAAAATCTTACATTTTATAAGAAATAGGCATTCACCCTTGTAAGATAATCTACATATGTTAGGAGAAAAGGTGTGGAAGGGTGATACAATGAGTGCAAAGATTCGTCATTATTATGCTGGAGGTAACACGGCTAAAGGGTTTTTTAGCCTTTATGACTCAGTATTAGAGGATTTAGATCGATTGTTTATTTTAAAAGGTGGTCCTGGTACTGGGAAATCCACATTGATGAAAAAGATTGGCGAGTTATATGAGGGCAAAGGATTTGATATTGACTACTTGCATTGTGCTTCTGATAACAATTCAATAGATGGAGTTATTCTCCCTACCTGTAAGATAGGGATCGTTGATGGAACAGCACCACATATAATTGAACCTAAAGCACCCGGTGTTATCGAAGAGTATGTAAATTTAGGAGTGGCCTGGGATTCTGAAAAACTAGCTGCAAATAAAGCGGCAATCCTTGGACTTAATGAGATGATATCAATTAAGTTTGAGACAGCGTATGAAACATTTGCTGAAGCTTTATGTGCTCATGATGACATAGAAGATATTTATATTTCAAATATGGATTTTTCAGAAGCAAATAAACTAACAGAGGAATTGATCAATCTCTTTTATGGTGAGAATGCTTTAGCGAAATCTCCAAAGATAAAGCATCGGTTTTTAGGTGCAGCAACTCCTCTTGGAGCTGTTGATTTTATTCAAAATTTAACTGAAGATATTGAAAAACGGTACTTTATAAAAGGAAGAGCTGGGTCTGGCAAATCGACCATGCTGAAGAAGATCGTTGCTGCCGGTGAGGAAAAGGGCTTTGATGTAGAAGTCTACCATTGTGGCTTTGATCCAAATAGTCTTGATATGGTTATACTACGAGAAAAGGGGATTGCTATATTCGATAGTACGGCACCACACGAGTATTTCCCTGATAGAGATTCAGATGAAGTTATTGATATGTATGAAAGATGTATAACTCCTGGAACGGATGAAGAATTTGCAAGTGACATTGCAAGAACAACAAAAGCATACAAAGATAAAATGAAGGAAGCAATTTCTTACCTAGCCGAGGCAAAAGAGTTAAGAGATGAGTTAGAGCGTTATTATATTGATGCAATGGATTTTACTAAGGTAGAAGAGATTCAACAAAGTCTATTAAGTGAAATTGAGTTATTTATCGCAAAGTATCGATAAAAGGAATGGGACGAATGTTTACAATTCGTCCTTTTTCCTTTGAAGGATTGTTGCTAAACTGTAATAGATTAGGAAATTTGTAAGTAGAAAACTGAATTTCAATAAAATCAAAAAATATATAAAGTGAAAATCAAGTTTAGACTGATAATTGATAGGAGTGGCAATACCCTAAATGATTTTTCGATTATATTAAGGTTATTTTCGTTAGTTAAATAATTAACGCTTAGGATAACAGCCTACTTTAATAATTGGTTCTGTTAAATTTTAATGTTGATAATAGGATAGAATTATAGGAAAATTCCGTTCCTGGTTTGTCTTACAGCATTATAATGAATATGATGGGGAATATAAGCCCTTTGTTACTGTAATGGAAATGGATATACCATTCGAGGGGGAATTGAGTGATTAAAGTTAATTTAAAAATTATAGTTTTAATGATTGGTATATTCTTAATTCCATTAAACTTAAATAACATCTAATATAATTTTTTCTTTGTTCCGTTAAAAGGCGCAATTGTTGAGTAAATAAACCCAATTTCCCATGTGAAACACTGAGAAATTGGGTTTTTAAATACTTTATATCCATGTCTTCAATGTAAAAACATTATCAAATCAGGTTTTTATAATCCTGAGTATAGATAATGGCTACAAAATCCGGCTTTCCATCAGGGTCTGAAACAATAATTTTGCCATCGAGGATCTGTGTCGAGTATATATTTTACCTTTCCATTGAACTTGGAAAGGATTATTCTACGACACTAAATCCTCATGAAATAATAAACAATACTTATTTTTTATATTTTCTAATGGGGGGTACCACCAACATTTTGATTTGCTGCTTTTTGTACCAGGATATCGTATAGTAACTCGTCTTATTTCAGTAAATTAATAAACTCACGCATGAACCCAGGTAGATCTGGCCACGCATGACCAGAAACAAGGTTTTGATGTGTGTGTAATGTTTCATCAATATATGTAGCGCCGCATGCAGTCACATCAGGCTTACAAGCAATATATGCTGTATACTCCCGGCCTTTCATCAAATCCGGTACAATAGTAAGCACTTGTGCAGCATGACAAATAGCACCAACTGGCTTATTTTCCTCAAAGAAGTGACGGACAATTTTCGGTAACGATTCCTCCAAGCGAATATATTCGGGTGCTCGTCCTCCAGGAATAATCAACCCGTCATATTGCGAAGGAATAACATCAGCAAAAGCTACTTGAGAATCAATGCCATAAGCAGGTTTTTCCACATATGTTTCCATTCCTTCTATAAAGTCGTGACTTACTGTTTGTAGTTTTTTTACAGAAGGTGAAGCAATCGTTACGTCAAATCCTTCTTCAAGACACCGATAATATGGATAAAAAATTTCAAGCGCCTCTACAGCATCCCCAGTAACAATCAGCACTTTTTTACTCATGAACATAACCTCCATATAAAATAATTTTAGTAGTTAAAAGTGTTTATTGCTTTCATGTTGTCTTTTCATCAATTCAATTCAACAATTATCTACGATTTCCTGTTAAATAAACGCATCTATTGTCTCTCAATTAGTCACACAAAAATATTTAATTGCAAACCAGAAAAACGAAAGCGTTTTCATTGTATATATAAAGTTGTATAGTAATAGTAATGGTAGAGATTTATATTTTTACCAATTTTTGTGCAAATGGTCGCATTGTATGGTAAACGAAATCTCAATAAGAAACAGGGGGGGTAAATGTAATGAAGAGACTTATTAAGCAGTTTAGTATCTGTTCGATTGTGTTTTTACTGTCCTTTTCAATTCTCTTTGTTCAGAATGCATCTGCTGATGTAAAGTCTGATTATAAGACGTATGTGATGGCACCATTAACAAAAATTACGAATTGGAACGATTTTGCAAAGCAACTTGCAACTCTAAAAAGTAATGGTGTTTATGCTTTAACGACTGATGTATGGTGGGGAGATGTCGAATCAAAAGGGAATAATCAATTTGATTGGACTTACTACAAACAGTATGCACAAGTAGTAAGAGAATCAGGTTTGAAATGGGTCCCGATCCTTTCAACACATCAATGTGGAGGAAATGTTGGGGATGACTGTAATATTCCAATACCAAATTGGGTTTGGAGCCTTTCAACGGAAGATCGGTTAACACATAAATCAGAGACTGGGTATGTCAATAAAGAGACACTTTCACCTTGGGCAAGTGATGTCGTTGGTACACAATACAATGAACTATACGCCTCTTTTACTCAAACTTTTACTGGTTACAAAGATATTATTGTAAAGATATACGTAAGTGGAGGACCTGCAGGAGAATTACGCTATCCTTCTTATGTTGGAGTTGATGGTTGGAGCTATCCTAGCAGAGGAAAACTTCAAGCTTATACAGAAACAGCCAAAGCTGATTTCAGAAATGCCATGCAGTCTAAGTATGGAACGATAAGTAGTCTAAATAATGCATGGAAAACATCGCTATCATCTTGGTCTCAAATCTCACCTCCAACAGATAGAGACAATTTCTTCACAAGTGGTGCTGCCTATAATAGTCAATATGGTAAAGACTTCATGATATGGTACCAAAATGTATTGGTGAAGCATTTGGCATTGATTAGTAGCAAGGCACATCAAAACTTTGATAGTACATTTGGAGTACCAGTTGGTGCTAAAATTGCAGGAATACACTGGAAGATGAATGATCCTAGTATGCCACATTCATCTGAGTATTCAGCTGGCTATTATAACTATTCAACAATACTAGATCAATTTAAATCAAGTAACATGGCCTTAACATTTACTTGTCTTGAGATGGACAATTCTCAAGTTTACCAAAGTCCATATTATTCTGCTCCCAAAAGCTTGGTTACACAGATCTCTACCTTATCATCACAAAAGGGCATTGTCATCAATGGGGAGAATGCTCTTGCGATTTCTAGCTCAGATGCAAGCTATAGTGAATCTAGATATAAAAATACAGCTCAACATTTATTTAACGAAGGCTTTAGTGGATTTACCTTATTACGACTTGCTAATATAGTCAATGAAAATGGAATTAAAACAGCTGAAATGGATCGATTTAGGGATATATTAATCTTAGATCCTGTTAAAATAAATTTTGTCGTTAAAAATGCTCCTACTAACATTGGAGATACCGTTTACTTAACAGGAAGCCGATGGGAAATGGGAATGTGGAACAGTGCAGACGGAAAAATGATTAAATTAACTTGGGATAGTGTGAATAACGATTGGAGAGGAACAGGTAACATCGCTGCAAATAGATATTATGAGTTCAAAGCAGTCATTGTTGATGCCAATGGAAACATTAAGAACTGGGAGCCTGGAAGCAATAATGTGTGGAATACACCATCTACACATAGCAACTACACGGTTAAGTGGTAATTAGAATAATAGGTTGGCCCCTAGCTATTTGGCAGGGATGGGATTACCTTTCTTCTTTCTAGTCATATTTTAGGAGAAATTGAACAGGTTGCTGACAGAATTGGTGTTATTAAAAATGGAAAACTTGTGAATGATGTTACTCTTGCAGGATGTAAATAATTAAGAAACCCAGTTAATCATACATGTGAAGGTAGCTGGGTTTTAAAGTTGTTTGTGCAAAATAAATCCTAAGTGTTTAATTATAACTTTAAAACATAAAAAAATATTTATTTTTCATGGCTGCTGCCAGGTTAAATACTTTTATTGAATCGGAAATTGATCAAATTGTATCATTTTAACATACAGGTGTATCCATTTGTCTGCTGATTTATATAGTCTTGAGCGGAAAATTTATGAGCAAATGAAAAGGAACCCAAAGATTGCAGTCTGTAAGTTCTCTTTTAATCCTCTTTCCAAGCATAATTAAATAATTGGAATTTAACATGCCAATATAAAGGGATCAATCGTCAAATCGCGAATTTAATTAAGTGCTATAGACAAAATAATACTTGCTAGTTTAATAGAATAAAATTTATAAAGGGTTAGGTGACTGAATAATGAAATATAGACGTGTAGGGAATAGTGGATTAAAGGTGAGTGAGATTGGTCTGGGTAGTTGGCTTACATATGGAACGGCAGCAGAACAAGAAGCTGCTAATGCATGTATCAGAAAAGCATTTGAGTGCGGCATTAATTTTTTTGATACAGCAAATGCTTATAACCGAGGTGCTGGAGAAGAAGCAATGGGTGCCGCACTAAAGCCTTACAGTCGGTCAAATTACGTGTTATCAACAAAGGTATTCTTTCCAATGGGAGAAGGACCAAATGATCGCGGATTATCTAGAAAACATATAATGGAACAATGTGAAGCGAGCTTAAAACGTCTCGGTATGGATTATATCGATATCTACTATTGCCATCGATATGATGAGCAAACACCTACAGATGAAACACTAAGGGCCATTGATGACTTAATTACCCAAGGGAAAATAATTTATGGTGGTGTTAGTGAATGGAGTGCAGCACAAATTAAGGAGGCTGCTGGAATTAGTAAAAGATTGAATCTTTATCCACTTGTTTCAAATCAACCAATTTATAATATGTTTGAGCGTTACATAGAAGACGAGGTACTAAAAGTTAGTGAAGAAGAAGGAATTGGGCAAATTGTATTTTCTCCACTTGCACAAGGCATTTTAACAGGAAAATACAAGCCGAGAACACAAATTCCACAAGAAAGCAGAGCAGCAAACGATAACGTTAATGGTGTTATCAATAGTTATCTGAAAGAAAATGTGTTGGAATGTGTTCAGGATCTAGAGGGAATAGCTCAGGAGCTTGATATTTCATTAGCTCAGCTTTCATTAGCATGGGTACTTCGAAAACAAGGAATCAGTTCTGCATTAATTGGAGCAAGTAGACCGGAACAGATTGAAGAAAATGTAAAGGCTGTTCAAGTCAACCTTCAAGCTGATGTACTAGAAAAGATCGAGAAAACATTAAAGAAAGTGGAAGGTTTTACTCCATTAAGATGATCAAAAGAAGGGCGGACCAATGAATTAGGTACCGTCCTTTGCCAAATATTAATATTGAAAAACAGCAGAAAGTTTTGCTTCGATTTCTATTTCTCGCTTTTGGATTGGAGGAGGAGCTTGTAAGCTTGTTTCTGTAGCAAAGGACATTGATAATTCTTTCGGTGCGAAAGCAACAGGTTCTTCTGTAATTTTTGTAGGTGGAAGTTGAATTGTTACCCCTATTTGTTGCCCTAGTTTCATTGCCTTTTCAGTGGCATTTTTCATTGCCAATTGTAAAGCCTCTTGATAATATCCTTCCTTATTGGACACTTCAAAACGCAGACTTCCTGCCATATTAGCGCCAGCAGATACTGCTGCTTCATAAGCCTCTCCTGCTTTCTGAAGGTCACGTACTGTGACTTCGAAAACATGTTGCACTTGATAACCCTTTAAAATAGACTTACCTTCAACAAAATCATAAATGGGTTGAATCGTATAAGATAATGTTTGGATATCATGAGATGAGATTCCTACTTGTTGAAGTGATTCAATAACCTGGTTTGATAGTTTGGAATTTTCATTTTGAGCGATTTCTACATTGCTATTTTCAGTCATAACACCGATGTTCATTATTGCTTGGTCAGGCATAACCGTTATACGACCATTACCTTCAATTATCATTTTACCTTGAACCTGCCTAACTGTCCTGGAGTAACTATTGTTATTGTAAGGAAAAGGTGTTTGAAAATAACACATTATGTTTCTCCTTTCTTCTTTTCAATATAAACATTTGGATAAGTAAATGGTGATGTTCTCCATTTAAGGTATGATGTAAAGTTTGCAATAAATACATAATATACAAACTAAACCTTAAAAAATGAAACGTCTTAAATCTTTGATATTATTGGGTTATTGATTATGTTTTTGTAAGCCTCCAGTTTTTTTATTCCACAAAAGTATGTTCTCCTAAAAATCAGCCTCTGGTACGATTTTTAGGAGAACATAATCAAGGGATTTAGGTTAAGCTGATAGCGAAAATGTAGAAGAGATTATGGAGTTTCCTTACTTGTACTATAGGTATTTCACTACATTTGATATTATTTTGAATAAGTTTTGAGCTTATTTTCTTTACCGATCGTTCTCAAAATGTTATATTGACTATGGGAGGAGGAAAATAGAATGGCAAGAAGCAAAGAATTCGAAGAGAACGTAGTATTAGACAAGGCGATGAAGCTCTTTTGGGCACAAGGTTATGAGAAGACATCCTTGACCGATCTGGTCGAGCATATGGGAATCCATCGCAGAAGTTTGTATGACACATTTGGTGACAAACATACGCTGTTTTTGAAAGCTATGGATCGATTTCACGATAAAGTCAGTTCAGAGCTTACAGCAGAAGTTAAACGTTCCAAGACTGCAGCGGAGGCTCTTCAGTTTATTTTTAGTTTCATGATATACGGTGAAGAAAACTCGCCTTCAGGCTGTTTAATGGTGAATTCGGCGGTGGAATTGGCAATGCGCGATGCCGATGTGGATTCAAAGTCCACTGAATCGTTTACACTATCAGAGCAGTTACTCAAGGATATTATTCTGTGGGGGCAGGAGGAGGGAGAATTTACCTCAGAATATGATGCCGGAGAACTTGCGGAACATCTGCATACTGTATGTGTTGGGTTAAGGGTAATGACAAGAACCTCCATTCCCAAAGAAAAACTATACGGTATAGCCAATTTATCCATAAAACTTTTAGATAAATAATTATTTTATTATTAGAACTATAGTTCCTTTGTGAGTAAGTCTGAGCTGTAGTAAAGCTTACTCCTAAGAAGATATCATTGCTTATCCATTTTTTAGAATGATCGTTCTCGTATATGAGTCTTGCTTTGCTTAATCTTTCTTCATGAAGGGAACATTCTTTTGTGCTTTTTAGAATGATCGTTCTCGTATATGAGTCTTTCCTTGCTTAATCTCTCTCCTTGAAGGGAACATTCTTTTGTGTTTTTTAGAATGGTCGTTCTCGTATATGGGTCTTGCTTTACTTAAATATCTCTCCATGAAGGGAACATTCTTTTGTGCTTTTTAGAATGATCATTCCCATATAGTGAGACTTGCCTATGTCCACAACTTCTCCTTAAGAAAATCATTACTTGCGTAGTTTTGAGGAGGAAGCCATTTTGTTGTACCAAAATTAATTAATAAAAGGAGCACATAAAAATGAAAATTTCTGAACAAGTCGCATTTGTCACCGGCGCGAACCGAGGTTTTGGACGCCATTTAGCACTTGAACTTCTAACCAGAGGGGCTAAGGTTTATGCTGGTGCAAGAAATCCTGAGTCCATTAACATTCCCGGCGTAATTCCTGTAAAGCTTGATATTACCAACCCTAAAGAGGTAGCTGCAGCCGCTATGGTCGCTAAGGATGTTACGCTTTTGATCAACAATGCAGGATCGTCTACAGGTGCTTCTTTGATTGACGGTGATCTCGATAAAATACAATTGGAGTTTAATACGCATTTCTTTGGAACACTTTCCATGGTTCGTACTTTTGCACCGATTCTAGTAAATAATGGGGGAGGATCGATTCTGAATATTCTTTCTGCATTATCTTGGGTTAGTTCGGGAACTGTTGGCGCTTATACGGCTGCAAAGGCGGCAGAGTGGGCATTGACGAACGACCTACGTTTAAATCTCTATCCTCAAAATGTGAGAATAGCTGGATTACATGTAGGCTTCATGGAGACAGACATGACGACGAGCTTAGAAGTTCCCAAATCCAACCCTGAGGATATCGCAAAAATTGCTATTGATGGATTAGAATCCGACAGCTTTGAAATTGTTGCTGATGACGTGAGCCGAAAGGTCCAAAGAGATTTTGCAGGTGGTGTATCTGCGATATACCCACATCTCTCCTAATACAAATTACTAATACAGTGATTTGTCCAATTTCAAACAAAAGGTAAAAGGACACAAGTATACAACGGGTAACATAATTTGAAGAGGAGTGTACAAAAATGGATAAATTGTGGAGAAAAACGACAATTGGAAATTTGGAATTACCTCATCGTTTAGCGATGGCACCAATGACACGTAGTAGAGCGCAAGAAGATGGTACACCGGGAGAACTAAGTTCCCTTTATTATTCTCAAAGAGCATCTATGGGATTAATTATTAGTGAAGGTACACAACCTTCTGATGATGGACAAGGTTACTTATGGTCACCTGGCATCTATACTGAAAAGCATATTGAAGGGTGGAAAAAGGTTACGGATGCGGTGCATGAAGCAGGTGGATTTATGTATATCCAATTAATGCATGTTGGTCGTATGTCGCACCCTGACAATACACTACATCATCGTCAAGCAGTTGCACCATCTGCTATTGCACCCAGTGTAGAAATGTTTACTGCTAAAGGGATGCAGGAAATACCCGTTCCACGGGAGTTAAGTGAAGAAGATATTCAAAGGACAATTGCAGACTTCCGAAAAGCAGCATCTGCAGCTATTGAAGCAGGAGCTGATGGCGTTGAAATTCATGGAGCAAATGGTTATCTAATTCATCAATTTATCGGAGTGAATTCTAATAAACGAACGGATAAATACGGTGGATCAATAGAGAATCGTGCTCGCTTTGCTATCGAAATAACGAAAGCAATCGTTGAAGAAATTGGAGCAGAAAGAACAGGCTTTCGGATTTCACCAGGGACACCTCTTGGTGGGATTGAAGAAGGTGAACAAGGTCCAGAAGTTTATCTCCATCTTGTAAAAGAATTAACTCAATTCAATTTAGCTTACCTTCATGTTATGCATTTAGGAAACGAAACACTGCTCCATGAAATTCGTTCAATTTGGTCAAATCCATTATTAGTCAATCGAGCTGGTCGAGCTCTAGAAGATATTAGTGTAGATATTGATAATGGCGTTGCTGATATGGTACCAGTCGGTGTATGGTCATTAGCTAATCCGGATTTAGTAGAACGTCTCAAAAAAGGGTTTCCTTTGAATGAAGCAGACCGTACAACATTCTTTGGTGGTAACGGAAGCTTGGGTTATACGGATTATCCTACGATGAAAGAATTAAAATCTCAAGAAGAGTAAGTATAGCTTTTAGGGTGAAGAATGGCGTACAACTGAAAAATTGTACGCCATACCAAAGTATTGTAAAGGAAGAGGATGAAAAAATGAGAGCTGCTCAAATGCAGAAATATTCAAAAGAAGTTCAAGTGGAATTGAATGATGTTAAAATACCAGAAATTAATAGCCGTGAGGTACTCGTTAAAGTAAAAGCAGCAGGTGTTAATCCATTAGATATCCTTATTATAAATGGAAGTATTCGAATGATTTCTGATTATGATTTACCATTAACTTTAGGAAATGAACTATCTGGCGTTATTGAGGCTGTTGGAAAAGATGTTGAGAATTTCCACGTTGGTGACCACATTTATACGAGGTTGCCAGTTAATCAAATTGGAGCTTTTGCTGAATATGCGGTCATCAATGAAGATGCGATATCCATAATGCCTAAAAATCTATCCTTTATTGAAGCAGCCGCTGTTCCTCTCACTGCTTTGACTGCTTATCAAGCATTAAATGACGTACTCAATGCTCAGCCTAACAAAAAGATATTTATCCCTGGAGGAACCGGTGGCTTTGGTGCTATGGCAATCCCCATCGCCAAATCAATGGGGTTATATGTTATAACAAGCGGCAGTGAGAGGGGTAGATCACGTACACTGTCGATTGGTGCTGATAGATTCATAAATTATCATGAGGAAAACTATGCCAACATTTTATCTGATATAGATTATGTTATTGACACCTTGGGAGCAAAAGAGATAAAAGCAGAACTTGGTATCTTAAAACCTCAAGGAAAGTTAGTATCATTAAAAGCCGTACCTAATTATCGCTTTGCGGTTGACAATAATTTTCCAATGTGGAAACAATTATTGTTTGGTTTAGTGGGTGCTCGTGTAGATTTTTTAGCACGTAAACATAAAAATGAATATCACTTTTTATTCGTACACGCCAATGGCAGTCAATTACAAAGAATCACTAATCTTGTTGAAAAAGAAAATATCACGCCATCTATTGATTCAATTTATAATTTTAATGACATTAACAAAGCCTTAATAAAGGTTTCTACTGGACACTCACAGGGCAAAGTTATTGTAACCTTCTAATCTGAAATTTAAGTAAATGGAAGAACTCTTGTTAAACTATTAGGTGCTTCCTTTTATAGATCTAGCTACCAATAGGGTAGCTTTTTATTTATGTCGCAAACGGGGAAGGTTAGTTTAAAAAGGAAAAAACCACTATTTTTCTGTCACTTATATTATGATTATTATATAGAAAAATTGTAACTTTTTGATAGATAAATCGTAAGTAATAAAGACTTTTAGGGGGAGATAATTTATAACCATGCTCGAAAAGAACAGTATTACGGATTGATGTGAGAGGAATAATTCAAGAATTAACTTCGTGTTAAATACATATTTAAGCATTATCTATGAACATCCCTAACATAGTTAAGTTTTAATTTTCATTTGTTTGGAAATATAATAGTATTAGTGTTACTATTTGTTGGAAGGGAAAGTGGACATACCCTTATAGATTGGCTCTTATTGGAGTACTAGTTTTTTCAAGGGTAGCGTTATTTTCCAATAATTTTTGTATGTTGATAAAAAGGAGTTTTTAAAATGGATAAAATTGAAGTAGGCGAAGTATTTACAATTACTGATGAAAATGATCAGGAAAATGAAGTTGAAGTGTTGGCTGCAATTACATTAGAAGGAACAGATTATGTAGCTGTTGGGTTTGTTGAAGATATTCAAGATGATTCAGAAGAGGATATCGATGTGTTCTTTTTAAAGCTAGATGATGAAGGTGATTTCTCTGCAATCGAGAATGATGAGGAGTTCGATAAAGTATCATCTGCATTTGAAGAATTAATGGATGAGGAAGAATAGGAGAGGGGGGACCCTCTCTTTTATTATAAAATCTTTAAAAAGGTTACGGTTACTTTGCACATAGCAGCTTAATTGTGGCATTCTCAACTGTGTAGCCAAGTCGATGGAGATGTTTTCGTATACCACCTCGTTCCCATGTCTTTAAAAGCTTATGTTCTAAAGCTTTTCGAGGATAAAAAATCCCAATACTCGTAAGCTCTTCAAAATTCATACCTTGTTGAACATATTGTTGAATGATTTCATCTCGCATATCAATAATCGATAAAAAATTCATCATCGCATCCTTAAATTCTGTTTTTGAAAAGACACCCTTTTGATGACCAGTAATAAATATGTCTGCATCAATGTTTAGCAGGCGCTGGCCTGATTGGATAAATTCATCTATGCTTCCATCTGTGCCGTTATACCATGGTCCAAAAGATGTCATATCATAATCTCCAGTATAGACAATACCTAAGTTAGGGAAGTAAGGGCACGAAAATCCTTTAGTATGTCCTGGTGTATGCAAAAAAATGACGTTTACTCCACCAAATGAATACTCTTTTTCATAAGCATATGTTCCATCGATTTCTGAAAGACTTTGAATCCACTCTTTTGGAATATTTTCTTGCCATAACTTTGCACCTTCTGAACCCCACTCCTGATAAATCCCATTATTTTTTGCTACTCCATCAATTGTAAGTGAAGTGTGATATTCAATTGGATTTATCCATTTTTTAGCATGCTTGAACAAATAATTATGTTGAGTATGATCTGGATGATAGTGTGTGTTAATAATTAAATTTACTCCATATTGCTCGTTTATTTTCATTAATTCTTGAGGTTCAGCACCAGTATCAATTAACACCTTCTCAGAACAATTTATGTATAAACTACGTGAATAAGGAACCTTACTATTATTTGGTCCTTCAACAATTAGAATAGGGCCAAGTTTTTTCATCTAGATCACCTCGTTAAATATTGATCAACCTTCACAATAACAAATGAATGAATACTCATTCATTATATCAGAAAACATTCCAATATGAAATCGATTTGAAATGAATGATTAACTTGTAAGGAATCATAATGGAAGTGAACTACTTGGCATTGAAATTGGACATTGAGAATCACTTTATTTAGTAAATTATTTTACAAAAATTTTTAAAAGTGTTCTTACTAAAGTGCTTGACAATTTGTTCAGATGGTAACAGTACAAATACTCCTGTACCTATTTATCTCTTTTATAAAGGCTCTATTCTAAGACATTGTTGATTATAAAACGAAAACTGCTTAAGGTTGATTGGAGCGGAAGTGCGAGACTCCTGCGGGAGTAGCGGGACAGGTGAGACCCACTGGCTTTGCACACCTACCAAAATAAGTAAATAACAATCTGTGTAAGTTATAGACAAACGCAAAAAAAGCTCCTATTGTAGATATGTTGAATGTTTGTTCCCATAAACAAACTATCTACAAAGGAGCACCAAACCAATATTATGTTAGCTCATAAAACTGTTATTAGTCAATGTTTGTCTTTATTACCTACAGAAGATTTATCCTGTCCTCTCTTAAACTACGATATGAAAAAGCTTTCTGTTGAACAATTGATTAAACTGTTCATCACCGCACAACTAGATCATTGGGAGTCTTATCCTGAATTCGAAATTAAAATGCGGGCGTACTCAGGACTCATGAAAGAGATTGGGATAGAAAGCATTAGTAGTTCACAGTTAAGCAGAAGAATTAATGACTTAGATACTACGGTCCTGCAAAAATTATTCTTTAAGGTCTTACATCAATTGAATTTTCATACCCATCACTTCTCAGGTCTTCCTAATATCGGGAGACTCCGAATAGTAGATGCAACTCATATTAAACTTCCAGCTGTTTTATCTGAATGGGCTTACGTCACAAAAGGATGGAACGTGGTCAAAATGCATACCCGATTAGTCGTGGCATCACCTGATGTTCATTACCCAGATAAAATTGTGCCTTCCAACGGGAAGGCTTCAGACCACGAAGGAGGAGAATTATTAATAGAAATCTCTGATGCCACCTATGTGATGGATCGTGGTTATATGGATAAAATCAGGATGAATCGATGGATTAAAGAAGGCATTAAATTTGTCATTAGAATAAAAAGTGATATCACGATTCAAGTTTTAGAAGAATTCGAAGTACCCGAAGGGGAAAATATCGTTAGAGATGCAAAGGTGATACTTGGTGCTGAAAAGAAAATGGAACCTGTAAGGTTGGTAGAATATCAAGATTCTGAGGGGAAGATCTATAAAGTAGCGACGACCAGATGGGATTTATCATCACCTGAAATTGCCGAGATTTACAAAAATCGATGGGTTATTGAACTATTCTTTAAGTGGATCAAACAGTCTCTACGCTTTGTCAAAGTGTGGAGCACAAAACCACAGGGGATTTGGAACCAAATGTATATCGCAATGATCGCGTATGTTCTTACCCTGATCGTGAAGCTAAAATCTAAATCCGAAAAAAGCATGTTGTCCATTTTAAAGCATATCCAGACTTACCTTAATAGACCATGGGGTCAATTTATCGATGCCTTGGAATACAAACCAAAGAAAACGTCAAAGGGCAGGCAGAAAATACCCGATAAGCCAAAGGGAAAAGTAAATTATGGTCATGTAGCTCTTGTCGTTGAGAAAAGAAAAAAGCAAGTCAAAAGAACAATTAAATAAATAAACTTACAAAAAATGGGGACAAATAGTGATCTTATTTGAAGATTTTCTTTTTTGCTCCCACAGTAAAATACAGATGTAAAATTTTCACTTATATTCAAATTTATTTACAACTTTGCAAAACCAGTGGGTGAGACCCCACAGGCGTTTACGCCGAGGAGGCTCACCGCCCGCCCCGCGGAAAGCGAGCAACTGGAGAGGAAATCAACCACACCGTTCTACTTGGTATATAGCAACAAAGTTTGGCTAGTCAGACTTTATAAAAACCCAAAAAGATTTACGTACATCAATAATCAAAAAATTCAAATAATTAGTTGACATCGACTTTTCCTATATGATATAACTCAAATTAGCAAGTTAATCGTTACATAAGATTTTTAGATAAGTGGTGATATGACATGAAAATTACAGCTAAAACGATTGCTGAACAGCTAGGTTTATCTATTGCTACTGTCGATCGAGCATTGAATAACAGAAGTGGTGTAAGTCCTAAAACATTAAAAAAGGTTTTAGAAAAGGCAAAGGAATTAAATTACAAACCAAATATGTCCGCGAGTTTACTTTCTCGAAAAAAGCAAATTCTCGTAGCATTTGTTTTTCCTATTTATCCAGAATATTTCTGGAAAGAAATTGAAATGGGAATTATGAAGGCATATAAAGATTTATGTGATTATGGATTTGAAATAGACATCATTCGAACGTCGAAATTTGAAGTCGAAGAGCAAGTGCGAGTTGTTCAGGATATTATTCAATCAACAAAATATGACGGACTTGTCCTTTCAGCTAATGATGCAACCCCATTCATACATGTAATCAATACAGGAATTGAAAACGGCTTTCCGATTTATACGTTTAACAGCGACTCTCCTACAAGCAAAAGACTATCCTACGTTGGTGCAGATTATCAAGATTCTGGGCGATTAGCTGGAGAGCTTTTGTATCATTTTACACATACTTCTAAAAAATTCGCATTAATTACAGATAAAATGAATACGTTTCAAATGCAGCAAAAAGTTCTCGGTTTTATAGAATATACGGCACAGTCAAATAAAATGGAGCTTATACGCCCATTGAAAATTAGTAACACAGATCTCTCAAACTCTATTATGGAATTAGAAGACGAGTTAAAACTGGTCGATGGAATTTATGTTGCCACTGGAGCACTTGCCGATGTGGCAAGAGGAATAGAAGAAATGAAATTAAATAAGAATCCAATTCTAATTGGTCACGATATGAATAAAGAAATTCATCACTTTCTTAAGAATAATGTCATAACTGCAACGATCTGTCAGGATCCAGTTTACCAAGGGTCACTTGCAGTAAGAAAAGTATTTGATCATCTTATGCTAGGGGAGCCTATACAGGTTGTAAAGGACATTGTAAAACTGGAAATTGTAACAAAGGGCAATGTGAAATATTATGTACACGAATAATTGACTATCGTACATCAGTTTAAAACACCTAGATTGATACGGGTAAATAGTTCAGAATTGTTTAGTACTTTAGTAGTTTACCTGTTTCAATTCTTATTATTAAAAATGATGTACGATAATCAATTTATATTATTCTTCATTTCTTGAAAGGATGTGGTACAAAGATCATTTATTGAGAAAGTTGTTCTTTTAAAACCAATAAGTAGGAGAGTGACGATTAATGAGTCGGTTAAAAGTAATCCAAATAGGTGTTGGAGGATTTGGTCAATCTTGGTTAACAATTTTACGAGATTTTAATGAAATTGAATTAGTTGCTGTTGTTGATGTGGATGAGAATAACATAGTGGATGCAAAGAAATTATTGAAGGATGACTCAATTCAGTTTTTCCAAAATCATTTAGAAGCATTTGAACAAGTTGAAGCAGATATAGCGATCATCATTACACCACCGCAAACACATAAACGCCTTGCACTAGACGCACTACGAGCAGGATTATATGTCTTCATGGAAAAACCAATTACTCATACATTCGAAGAAGCTACTGAATTATATAATGAAGCGAAGAAATACGAGAAATTTATTATGATTAGTCAAAATTATCGATGGAGACCAGAGATTTCAGCGATAAAGAATTGTATTCAACAAGGTATCATTGGAAATGTTGAATATGGAGAATGGAATTTTAGAAGAGCAACAAAATTTGGTGGTTGGCGAGATCAATATAGTGAGATTTTAATAGAAGATATGAGCATACACCACTTTGATTTATTAAGACATATTTTAGGGAAAGATGCGACATCCATTTATTCAAAAAGTATGAAACCATCTTGGAGTTGGTTTGGTGGGAATGGAGTTGCAAGCGCAATCATTAAATTTGATGAAACCTTAATCAACTATTTTGGGAGTTGGGTAACACGTGGGAAAGAAACATCTTGGAATGGAGAGGTTCGTTTAGTAGGGAGCAAAGGAATTATTGAATTAATTGATGATGTTCCACTTTTGACTTATGAAGATGGAAAAACACATGAGTTAGAGCTTCCCAAAATGCCTTATACTGATCGTGAATTTTCGATTTTTGAAATGGTTCAAGCCATAAAAGAAAATCGAAAGCCAATCACTCATCTCGAGGATAATTTAAAAAGCTTTGCAATAGTGGGTGGTGCCCTACAATCTATTAAACATGGTGAAGAAGTAACCATTGTAGGGAGTAAAAGTATAGAAGCAATTAATTAAAGGGGGAATTTATGATGAAATCACACTTGAAATTAATATGTGGTCTTTTATTTTTAATGCTAATCGGACTTGTTGGATGTAGTAGTGATGGGGCTAGTAATGATCAACAAGGAGATGGCAAAAATAAAACTGATGAAGTCGTAACATTAAAGGTTTGGGATTATTTAAATCCAGATTCACCTCCAGAGAAAGAACAATTAGAATTGCTTCGTAAGTATGAAGAAAGTCACCCGAATATTAAGTTCGAGCGAACGTATTTTCCTTTTGCGGATTTAAAAACGAAACTACTACAAGGCATTGCGGGGAACGAATTGCCGGATATCGTCATAATCGATAATCCTGATCATCAATCATTCGCAGCTGCAGGGGTATTTGCTGATATTACAAAGGAAGTAGAAGCATGGGGAGAAGCAGATAAATATTTTGAAGGTCCAAAAGATTCAACGATGTTAGATGGTAAGTACTACGGTATTCCAAATAATAGTAATGCGCTTGCACTTTATTACAATAAAGACATGTTTGAAGAAGCCGGTATTACTGAACCACCAAAAACTTGGGAAGACCTAAAAGAAGCAGCAAAAAAATTAACAACAAATGATCGCAAAGGTTTAGCAATTGCTGCAACTAAAAGTGAAGAGGGTACATTCCAGTTTTTACCTTACTTATGGCAATCTGGTGCTGATTTAGACTCCTTTGGTAGTCCAGAAGCTATTTCTGCAATGACATTTATCCAAGATTTAGTGAAAGAAGGCTCGATGTCGGAAAATATTATTAATTGGGATCAGCAAGATGTTCTTGTTCAATTCCAAACAGGAAAAGCAGCTATGATGGTAAATGGACCGTGGCAGCTTCCTACACTTAGAGAAGAATCTAAGGATATGAATTGGGATGTTGTACTTATGCCAGAAGATGAACAAGCTGCTTCAATACTTGGCGGAGAAAACTGGGCTATTACAGCAACAACAGAACATAAACAGGAAGCATTTGATTTTATAACCTGGACTCAACAGCCTGATGTATTGGGACCAATGCATGAACTTGGAGGTCGATTACCTAACCGTGAAGATGTTGCTAGCGATGAGAATTATGAATGGAACAAAGACCCACAATTACAAGTGTTTGTCCAACAGATAAAAACATCTAAACCTCGTGCTTACGGAACAAAATATCCGGAAATATCAACAATCGTCCAAGAAGCCCTTCAACGATCAATTACTGGTGAAGATGTTGAAAAAGTAATGAAAGAATCTGCAGAAAAAATAGAACCTTTATTACCATAATAAAAGCGACTGAGTTTGAAATACGCTCAAACTGATTCAGAAGGGGGCTAAACTTTGGAAGCGGATACAAGAGTTGAATCTAATAGGAAGGTAAGTGTTGGTTTGCAATTTGGTCCATTTTTGAAGAAATCTCTGCCAAAATATTTATTTATCATACCTGCCTTTCTTTTTGTTGTAATTTTTATGCTATATCCAATTTTTTATAATATTTTTATTAGTTTTCAAGATGTTACTATCATGAATTTAAAAGGTGATAAGTCATTTATCGGGCTTGAAAATTATCGTCAAATTTTTCAAGATGAAAGATTTCTTCTATCCTTAAAGAACACTGTGATTTACACTGTTTCCTGTATTGTTTTTCAGTTATCAATTGGTTTTTTGTTAGCATTATTTTTTAATCAACAATTTCCGATGCGCAACTTCTTTCGCTCAATTTTGCTTTTAGCGTGGATGACACCGCTTGTTATAACGGGAACACTATTTAAATGGTTATATGATGTGGATTATGGTGTACTCAATTATCTCCTTATCCAAATTGGATTAATAAGTGAACCCATAAACTGGTTAGGCCAACAAAGCACTGCATTAATGGCCATAATCGTGACAAATATTTGGATTGGAATTCCGTTCAATATGATTCTCTTATTATCAGCTTTACAAGCACTGCCGAGTGATGTCTATGAAGCTGCAAAAATAGATGGCGCATCAAGAATACAGTCATTTTTTAAAATTACACTACCACTAATGAAGCCAGCAACTTTAGTCGTCTTAGTTCTCGGGATTATCTACACGTTTAAAGTATTTGATATTATTCTGATCATGACTGGAGGAGGGCCAGTTAATGCAACACAAGTTCTTCCGTTTTTCGGTTACGAGCTTGCTTTTGTAAACTTTAAATTTAGTCTTAGTGGTGCTGTAGCCACAATTATTCTAGTAATCTTAACAGTCATCTCTCTAATTTACCTATATTTGATCAGGAAGGAGGAGTCAATGTGATGAAATATACTACAAGACAATATGGAATGTTTGTCATTGCACTCTTAATAACAGCAGTGTTTCTATTTCCCATCTATTGGATGATCACGACGTCTGTTAAGCCAATTCAAGATGTGTTTGCAACTCCTCCGATGATTTTTCCTGAAACGATTCAGTTTAGTGCGTACATCAAAAATATAGTAGAAGATCAAAGTATTTTATTGTACCTAAAAAATTCGTTAATCATTGCGATTGGAACATCATTATTAACACTTTTATTAGCTTTGCCTGCAGCATATGCAATGGCTCGTTTTCGCTTAAAGGGTAGTGGAATCTTCCTACTAATCTTACTTGTCACGCAAATGGTACCTGGTATTATGACAGCTATGCCACTATTTATCTTATTTAGTCATTTTAACCTACTAAATAGTTATGTAGCTTTAATAATCGGAAATACAACACTCGCTTTACCATTTGCTATATTAATAATGCGTCCGTTTTTTCTTTCAATTCCAAGAGGTTTAGAGGATGCAGCAGTTATTGATGGCTGTAATCGTTTCACTGCATTTGTTAAAGTCGTTCTTCCCTTGACAAAACCTACATTGTTAACAGTTGGTACGTTCAGTTTTTTATTCGCTTGGGGAGATTTAATTTTTGCCTTAACGTTAGCTACAGATGAAAAAATTCGACCATTAACAATGGGGCTAACAAAATTTATTGGTCAATATGGAACACAGTGGGATGGACTAATGGCAGTGTCTACGATAGCTGCTGCCCCAATTATTATCATGTTTATCTTATTACAAAAGTATATTGTAAGCGGAATCACTGCAGGATCTGAGAAATAAAGGAAGAATACTAATTTTATTTACTAGAAGTCATTTTTAATAAAACACATATTCAACTAATTTTATGGGGGAGATTTAGATGAAGCTAGGAGTTTTTGCTGTACTATTTTCGGAGAAATCTTTAGATGAAGCATTGGATTACATTAAGGATTCTGGTCTTGATACTGTAGAAATTGGTACTGGTGGATATATAGGGAATGCACATTGTAATCCTGCTGAACTGTTGGCAGATCAAGCAAAATTTAATGCATTTTATGAGGCATTTCAAACTAGAGGTATCCAAATTAGCGCATTAAGCTGTCATGGTAACCCTTTACATCCAAATAAAGATATTGCTTCAGAGCATCATCAAGTATTTCAAAATACTGTTAGACTTGCTTCTAAGCTAGGGATTGAAAATGTTGTAACATTCTCAGGTTGTCCTGGTGAATCTGATTATTCTTTACATCCAGTTTGGATTACTTGCCCATGGCCAAATGACTTTTCAGAGGTTGTTGATTGGCAGTGGCGTGAAAAGGTGATTCCTTATTGGCAGGAACAAAATCAATTTTTAAAAGAGCATAATGTACGTGTTGCTGTTGAACCACACCCAGGATTTGTTGTTTATAATACCGAAACATTACTGCGTTTAAGAGAAAAGTGTGGTGATCAAATCGGAGCTAACTTTGATCCAAGTCATTATTTTTGGCAAGGAATGGATCCAGTAGCATGTATAAAAGCATTAGGAAAAGAAAATGCATTATTTCATTTCCATGCAAAAGATACAAGAATCGATCAACAAAACAATCCATTAAATGGTGTGTTAGATACAAAGAGCTATAAGGATATTGCAAACCGTTCATGGGTTTTCCGTACAGTTGGGTATGGTCATGGTGAAGATACCTGGAGAGAGATTATAAGCAGTCTTCAAACAATTGGTTACGAAGGTGCTATAAGTATAGAACATGAAGACGGTTTAATGAGTATAGAGGAAGGGTTCACAAAAGCTGTTGAATTTTTGCAGGATAAATTAATTAAGCAAGGAGCGAAGGAATTGTGGTGGGCTTAAGAAACAAGTAAGTATTGGTTACTTAAAAACCTCTTTGTTAGTACAAAGAGGTTTTATTTTGCACAAATTCTTGCAATCTATGATAATAGAATGGATGGAAGGTGATTATAACAATATATCTTAAATAATAGATAGTTATCAATCCCAGTAATAATTGAGGTGTCTAATATGATTCATATTGTAAACGGCGATGTTCTCGGTAACAAAATTAAGGGACTTAATGGGAATATAATTGTTTGGAGAGAAATGTATGATTTTGGTCCACTAAATTCCAATTGGTCAAATGACGAATTAATAAATAATAGGGCCATCTTTTTTGAGGAAAAACTTAATATACCTTCAACTTTATTTCTGCAGAATTGTCATAATCAATTAAACCAACTTAATAAAATTTCGCGAGAAGAAGAGGTGGTACTTTGGTTCGAACATGACCGCTATGATCAAACGATGCTAATGTACATACTAACACAATTATCGATTCAGAAAATCGTAAATCTATCGATGGTCAGTGTGAACTCATATCCTACCATTTCTCCTTTTTATGGGTTAGGTCAATTGAATTTTGAGCAACTGACTAAGCTCTTTAATCAACGAGTGAAAATCACTAGCAACCAAGTAAAAGAGGCGGTAACAGGCTGGAATGCTTATACCTCATCTACCCTGGAGGAAGTAAAAAAATGGATAACTGATGAGCAACATGAATTACCTTTTCTACTAGAAATGTTTAAACGACAGGATAGGTATTTCCCATCAGCTCTAACAGGATTAAATGAAATTGAATTGTTGGCACTTAACACAATTGCAAAAAAGACTTGTTCTTTTAGAGATCTTTACAAAAGTATATCTCCGTCATTAATAAACGATGGTTTAAGTGATTTACATATTGCTTCATTATTAAATGAGTTAATCAAAGGTGAAAATGCTCTACTTGAAATTGATGGACCATTGCCAGCTTTTGAATATTATCATTTAGATCCCAGCCTAACTATTAGCCCTAATGGTGAGAATGTTTTAAAGGGAAAAGCGAATCGTATTGATTTAATTGGGATTGATTGGTGGGTTGGAGGTGTACATTTGAATAAAACAGTGTGCTACTAAGGTAGGTAAGTAGCACACATTATTTCTAAACAGCGGATACTACTTCGGACAAATCACTGGGCAAACTTATTCCCATTTAAACGCCTTACTTGCAACAAAGAATGAAACAATAAGCCATCCGCCTAAAGTCAAAGTCTCAACCCAAAGTTCTGTAATAGGAGTACCTACATTCATTGTCTCACGTAAAGCAGTTGTTAAATGAGCTATAGGTAAAATATTTACAAATGGCTGTAGAAATTCAGGCATATTACTAATTGGGAAAAAGACACCACCTAAAAATAACATTGGAAACGTTACAAAGGCTGCAATTGGCCCAGCACTCTCTGGATTTTTTGCAACACCGGCAATGATAAATCCAAGTGCCATAAAGGCTAAAGTTCCTAAAATTACAAATCCGATTAATACTAGCCAGGATCCATTTACATTAAGGTCAAATACTACCTCTCCAACAAGCAGGACAAGCAATGCTTGTAACCCATTTAAAAATAGTCGTGCAGTAATTTGGGCTGAAATGAAGGTTGAAGCTTTAAGGCGAGTACCTTGCATTCTCCGCAAGATTCCACGTTCTCTCCACGCTGAAATTTGCCCTGCGACACCATTCATATTGTTACTCATAATCATCATTGCAACGATCCCAGGAACAAGGAAATCAATGTACTGAATATCTAGTGCACGGACACCCTTAGATTCAATTTCAACAACTGGAGAATAGTTAACGATATCCTTGCTAATTTCATCAACAGTTGCATTCACAATGGAAAGGGCGAGTTGAGACTCAGATAAATTTGTTTCATTATAATATACAGGTAAAGTAAAGCGATCTTCATTTGTGCCAAGGTCCTTATAATATGTATGATATCCTTCAGGTATCTCCATTACAAGCTGATTCTCTCCATCTTTCAAAAGCTTTAAAGCTTCATCAACATCGTCAACTAGTTCAAGTTTAAATGCGTCATTTTCTTTAAAAGGAGAAATAAGCTGCTTAGAGGCCTGTGATTGGTCATTGTCTACAATTGCGATTGATAGAGAAATTCCATTACCGTTCCCAACAAATGTACCAAGAGCGAGCATTAGAATAATTGGGAAAAGAAGTGTAAAGAACAAAACTTGACGATTTCTAGAAAAGATTCGGAGCTGAGCTAATGTTAGCTGTAGGTAAGCTTTCATTCTCGTAGACTCCTTCCGGTCATATGAATAAATACATCTTCTAAAGTAGCTGTTCTTGTTTGCAGATCTTGAAGGTTTATGTTTTTACTTGAGGTGTGTTGGATTAAATCTGTTAAGGTGGATTGTAGGGAATCTGTATAAAGTACATATTTATCATGTCTTTTCGTTACTTGCTTCACGCCTTGAAGTTCTTTGAGAAACAAGGAATCTTGTTTGGACTGTAGTGAAAACTCGACTGCACTATCAGATTGTAGCTGTTTTACTAACGATGTAGGTGTATTTAAAGCTATTAATGATCCTTTATCCATTATACCGATACGATCACATAGCACATGTGCTTCATCCATATAATGAGTGGAGAGGACAATTGTTTTTCCTGCTTCCTTTAAATTATCAATGATATTCCATAAGGTTCTCCGTGCTTGTGGGTCTAAACCTGTAGTTGGTTCATCAAGAAAAACAATTTTAGGATCATGAATTATCGCTAAGGCGATTGCTAATCTTTGCTTTTGTCCTCCAGATAAGCTTTTTATTCGATCTTTTTTCTTCTCTGAAAGTAACATGTCGTTAATAAGGTCAGGTATACTGACATGGCTTGGATAAAAGCTTGCATACATTTTCATAATCTCTTCAACAGTTAATAATTCAAACAAAGAAGTAGATTGCAGTTGAACACCTATTACTTCTTTCACCTTTCCTATTTCTTTTCGAATATCATAACCTGCTAAGTAAGCGGTCCCTTGATCAGGCTTTCTAAGACCTACGAGCATTTCAATTGTTGTTGTTTTTCCAGCTCCATTTGGTCCTAATAATCCAAAAACCTCACCTGTGTTTACTGTGAATTTAACATCATTTACTGCAGTGAAGTCACCATATTTTTTAACTAACCCATCTACTTCAATCGTAATTTTCGTTCACTCCTTTCCATCATTTATTGCAAATAAAGAAACCTCTACATGTGCAGAGGATGATACAATTACTGCCAACTATTATTATAGTATTAAACTCGATGAAAGTCTGCTTTCCAATTTTGAACTTCCAGCTTAATTTGTTTAGCTGATAAATTTTCAATTACCGTTTTTTCTACTAATAAAGAATATTCTTCATCACTAGCAAATCGTAAAGCGATTAATTGTTTTAGTGTAAGTCGTGGATCTAAACGTCTCCCTGTTAGGATGTAATAGCGGAGACTTTCCTCGGTGCGAATAAGACGATCTTGAAGTTTTAGGGCATATAGACGAACTTTTACGACGATAAAAAATAAAGCAAATCCTGAAAATAAAAGGATATATGCACTTAATGTAAAGCTATTATTAATAAGTGCCTGAATAAATTGAATAACTCCTAGAATAACGATAACTAGAGATAGAGGTGCTAAAACATAATGAAAAAGCGGGTCAATTTTTGTATGCTTTGTATATGATTGTTCCAATTTACACACTCCTTTAGTTTTTTGTACCTTTTATAGTATAAGGAAGTTATGCATTATATTCCTGTTTAAAAAAGTATGAAAGATATGTACTAAAAAAATTATGAAAAAAAGAAGAATCTCCATTATAGAGATTCCATTTCAACATTTATCACGTGATCAATTTGTTTCAAAGAATAATAAACATCTGTAACATACAAATTTTCATTTACTAACAAGATTAACTCCAACTGTTGGAGTTCACCATTTTGTATATCCTTAACTCTCACTTTTCTTGCTTTCATTTTTTTTAGCTTAAGCTCTTTAAGTATATCTGTCAGTTTTTCCTCTTCATCGACAATAATCTTTACTTTTAATTCTCTTTCTCTTAAAGATTTCGGACCAATGAATTTAAAGATAAAGGGAATGAGCTCTACACTAACAATTAATAGAAGTGTAGCAATGATTGCTTCAAACCAAAATCCAGCTCCACAGGCAATTCCTATGCCTCCAGCACCCCATACCATTGCTGCTGTGGTTAGGCCAGAAATCATATCGTTGTTCCGCCTTAATATGACACCCGCGCCTAAAAATCCTATTCCTGATACAATCTGTGCAGCCAATCTCAATGGGTCCATTGGTCTAACATACTGTTCAGCAAATTTTTCAGATGCTTCAATTGAAACAGTTGTCAATAAACAGCTAACAATTCCGATTACTAAACAAGTTTTTAAACCCAAAGGCTTCTTTTTCAATTGACGTTCTAATCCAATAATAATCGATAAAATGGTTGCAACACCTAGGTTGAAAATAAATGTATTTGGTTGAATGATCATAACATATCTCCTAATGTATTTTTATCCCAGTATTAACGCAGGGCAGTAAAAACTTAGTTTTATTTTTCCATAAGATGAAACTAATATTTATATTATACGCATTTGACAATAGTTTTTTTGTAGTAGATATTTATTTTGATTCTACAACAAAAAAGTCTATGTAAGTATTAAAACATATGCAAAGTATATTATAATAGAATTTTCTTAAGTGAATTAGAATAGTAGAACAATAATTAAATAGGGAGCAGATTTAATTTATATGAAAATTGTATCATGGAATGTAAATGGAATAAGAGCGTGTGTGCGAAAAGGTTTTTTAGATTATTTTAATGAAATCAATGCTGATATCTTTTGTATCCAGGAATCAAAATTACAAGAAGGCCAAATCTCATTGGAACTAGAAGGGTATCACCAATATTGGAATTATGCTCTAAAAAAAGGGTATTCAGGTACAGCGATTTTTACAAAACATAAACCAATTTCTGTTTCTTATGGTGTCGGTCAAGCAGATGATGAACCTGAAGGTAGGATTATTACCTTAGAATTCGAAGAATTTTACTTAATCAATGTATATACACCAAATTCAAAAAGGGATTTGGAAAGACTTGATTATCGCTTACAATGGGAGGATGAGATACGTCATTATCTTATCGAATTGGAGCAAATAAAACCAGTTATACTTTGTGGTGACCTAAATGTAGCCCATGAGGAAATTGATTTGAAAAATCCAAAGTCAAATAAAGGGAACTCTGGATTTACTTTGGAAGAACGTGGTAAAATGAAGAATTTACTTGCTGAAGGTTTTGTCGACAGCTTTCGATATTTCTATCCAGAAAAGCAGGATGTGTATACCTGGTGGTCTTATATGAGCAAAGTACGCGAACGCAATATTGGGTGGAGAATTGATTATTTTATTGTTTCAAAAAGGATTGCTGAACAATTAATAGACTCTCAGGTCCATTCAGACATATTGGGAAGTGATCATTGTCCTGTATGTATTGAGATGAGTTTTAAAACAACGTTAAATTTGTAAGTATTATATGTAGATTGTACACTGAATGTAGTTTGGACATAATGAAAAGAGAGTATCAGAAACCAAAACAAAAATAGCTGGATGGAGGAAATATCAGGTTGTTAAAAAAACAAATGAAACAATTTATCATAACAATTATTGAAAAACAGCAAGCATTGAAGCAAACGGAAGCAGATATCGCGATATTCAAAGAAGAAATAGACTACATAAAGAAGCATGAATTACTCTCTGATGAATTAAAAGGGACTATAAAGTTCGTAGAAAATAATCCGACCACACGCTTTGAAGATGCGTACATTGAACGAGGTCATAAGGAAACAGAAGAAGTCATTGCAATTGAAACTTTTTCTTTTTTAGATCACTCTGTTAACTATCTTAAAGAGCATATGGAAGAATTCATTTACTTGGAGTCGAATTGGCTGGAGTTAATTGGGGTTGATGCAATTTCCTTAGAAGTTGATGATGTATTTAAAACATATGATGTCATGCTAGGCTTGAAGCTACAAAAGAAACATGAAAAAGTTATAAGAGAGTATCTTAATGAAGAATTAAACGGTAAAGCTGAAGCTTTTGATCTCATGTTTAATCAAAATGATGGAATGTGGGATTTGAACTTTACACTGGACTATATACGTGAGTTTAATCAAGACATCACCTTGAGTGAAGCGTATAGTCTTATTTATCGGGTTCTCTTTAAGTTAGTCGAAACGATAGAAGAGATGAACGATAAGTAATTGTAATCAGAATGAACATGGAAAATTTTATCACAATACGAATATATATGGCTTTTACTAAGTAGAGTCATATATATTCGCTATTATTTATTAGACGAGCTATTTAATAATTATTCACTTATGTAAGAACAGCAATAATCAACAACTGTAACTGCCTTTACTTGAAATTTTTCATTTGCAGGTACATAGAAAACTCCATTCCCTTCAATCATTTTCCATTCTTCGCCATTAAGTTTATATTCCAAATGCCCTGCAACGATTTCCATCTCTTCCTTTACATCTGTTGCAAATTCATATTCACCTGGCTGCATAACACCTAATGTCTTTCTAGTTCCATCCTCAAATAAAATGGTTCTGCTTGTAACTTTACCTTCAAAATAAATATTTGCTTTCTTCTCGATCGTAATATTAGAAAATTTCGACATTTTTCAACACCCTCTCAAAGTAGTATAATTTAATTTATCATAAAATTAAGAATAATAAAATATTAACTAGCAAATTATGAATGATATCAAAACTAAATATTGCAGGTCTCATCAATGTTCGTTAAAATTAACGAGATTGAAAACCAGTAAGAAAAGAGGGTATTATATGATAGATCGTACAGTACTAATAAAATTTTCAGAAACAACAACAATTGAACAATTAAAAGAAGTGTGTGAGCGGTTTAAGTCGTTAAAAAATCATCTTTCTGGAATAATAGATTTGCAAGCAGGTCTAAATTTCGCTGAAAAGAGTAAGGATTTCCAAGTCGTACTTTCAGTTCGCTTTGAAGATAAGACAGCTCTTGAGGCATATGTGGCAAATCCTGAACACCAAGCTGTAGCAGCGTACATAAGAGAAGTTGGTAGAGTGGATAGTATCGGTGTTGATATAGAAATTTAATAGTTAAGGTGAGAAGGATGACTAAAAAAGGGTCAGACCATTCCAAACGTGACTTGTATATAGTATCTATTCATTTATTTGAGACTATATTTTGTGATGTAGAGGTCTGTTCCATGAATTAGAGTCATCCTTTTTAAAATAATCCACTTCTATCATAATCGTATTCATTAATAATATGATTCTAGACTTTTTACAACTTAAGACAGCAAGGAGACATTTATTTTGGCCAGCTTTAACCAGCAATTCCTGTATTGTGTGCTAATCATTGGTTTGGGATATATTTTAAGAAGATCCAATATCTTGAAAGAGAGAGATGGAGAGGGTTTATCAAGAATTATCTTCAATCTTACTCTTCCAGCACTAATTATTGTAACCTTTAGTGAGATAAAAGTAGAATCCTCGCTATTTCTCCTTATTTTTATTTCCTTTATTTATGGGATTTTTTCAGGCTTTCTAACTCTATTTGTGTTAAGGAAAGAAAACCGATCTGTCAAAGGTATGATAGGGATGATGGTGCCCGGTTTTAATATTGGGTTATTTGCCTATCCGCTTGTTGAGGTCATTTTTGGTAAAGAAGGTATTACATACTTTGGGATGTTTGATGTAGGAAATGCCTTTATTGTATTTGGATTAAGCTACCTAATTGGTAGTTTTTATTCAAAAAAAGAGCAAACCATTGATTTCAAAACGATTGTTAGTAAAATGTCAAAATCAATCCCTTTTATGACATATTTAGTCGTCGTCTTGATCAATTTATTTGGTTTAAAACTTCCAGATGTAGTATTAAATGTTTCTGGAATTATTTCAGCGGCAAATATGCCAATATCATTACTTTTACTAGGAATTTACTTGAATTTTTCCTTTAGTAAAAGCTATCTAAAACTGATGATGAAATTTTTGGGACTTCGTTATGGTGTTGGATTAGCGATTGGAGTATTGTTATTTTTTTTATTACCTTTTAATGATATGTTCAAATATACGATACTAATTGGTCTTATTTTACCAACGTCTGTATCTGTTTTACCTTACTCCGTTGAGTTTGAATATGATCAAAAATTTGTAGGGACTTTATCGAATGTAACAATTATTCTTAGTTTCGTCCTATTGTGGGGAATAGCGAATATTTTAATGTAATGAAAGTAAATGTGTTCGAATTTTGCTCATTTTTAGGATAGAAATATGAGGAACTAGTCTACATTAAGAAATATTCAAGATAGAACCACTTACTTAAATCCCTTCATTCTGGTAAAATCGATATAACATATCATCAGTAGGAAAAGAAAGTAGGCGCAAAGGCTTCATGGACTTATTTTTACATCAGCATCAGGAAGAAATGCTTCATTATATTGAAGAGCTCGTAAATATTGATAGTGGATCATATGATAAACAAGGTGTCGATACGATAGGGCTACTACTAAAAGAAAGTTACAAAGAGCTTGGATTCAACGTTTTTGTTGAAAAACAAGGGGTGTATGGAGACCATTTAATTATTGAGCATAAAGATGCAATCGATCCAAACATCATCATTCTTGCTCATATGGACACAGTATTTCCTCGAGGGACTGCAGCTGAAAGGCCGTTTCGGATTGAAGGAAATCGTGCATATGGACCAGGTGTTATTGATATGAAAGCGAGCCAAGTATCGGTATTGTATGCTATAAAAGCGTTAGTTAATGAAGGATATGAAGGCTATAAAAGGATTCGAATTGTCCTTAATAGTGACGAAGAAATAGGATCACCATCCTCTCGTGAGATTATTGAAAGAGAAGCAAATGGTAAAAAGTATGCACTTGTGATGGAGCCTGCGAGAAAAGATGGTTCACTCGTTTCTTCAAGGAGAGGAAAAGGAAATTATACACTCATTATTGAGGGAAAAGCAGCTCATTCTGGTATTGAACCTGAAAAAGGCCGAAGTGCAATCGAAGAATTAGCCCATAAAATCATTCAATTACATGAACTATCCGACCATGAAAATGGAATTAGCGTAAATGTAGGTTTAATCGAAGGTGGATCAAGTGCTAATACTGTTTCAGATCATGCAGAAGCCCAAATCGATGTTCGGATAAAAGAAATAGGTCAGGTCGAACTTCTAGAAGAACGACTTGATGAAATCTGCTCTTCTTCGGATGTAGTTGGCACTAAGATATCATTAGAAGGTGAAATGAATCGCCCGCCAATGGAGAAAAACAAAAAAACACGTGCACTACTACGAATTATTCAAGACGTAGGTGATGAAATAGGTGTAGAAATTGAAGATACCTCTACTGGTGGAGGATCTGATGCTTCATTTACGTCATCTTTAGGTATAGCTACAATTGATGGTTTAGGTCCTATAGGTGGAAATGCTCATAGTGATCAAGAATATTTAGTTATTCCAAGTCTGGTTGAACGAACACTTTTATTAGCAACAATAATTGAACGGTTATCTAAAAAGTGAACTTAAAATACAAAGGTAAGTTGTTTATTAAAAATGACTTGCCTTTTTATTATTTATGTTTGATAAAGGGAAGAAGTGAAAAATATAATAGGTCACAAATGCAACTGATTATGTTAGGATTATGAATAAACGATAACTTGTATTCAAGGTAGTGTTCTCAAAAACTTGTTCATTACATATTGATAGGTTGAATACAATGAAAGCGTTTTAAAACGAAGGGATGGATCATTATGATAAATGTAGCTTTATTAAGTAAATGGCATGTCCATGCAGTAGACTATGCTTTACAAGCAGAACAAAATAAAAACATTACAATTAAAGCTGTCTGGGACGAAAATCCAGAACGGGGGAAAAAGTGGGCACAAGAACTAGGTGTCCGATTTGTATTTGATCTTTTAAATGTCTTAATGGATGCTGAAATCGATGCAGTTATCGTCGACTCACCCACTAATCTACATAAAGAAATCATTTCTCTTGCTGCTAAACATAAAAAACATGTATTTACCGAAAAGGTATTAGCCTTTACAAATCAAGACTGTGAGGAGATTTTTTCAATTATTAAAGAAAATCAAGTAAAGCTAATGGTCTCATTACCTCGATTAACAGAAAGTTATTATCTTTATGCTCAAGATGTGCTCGAAAATGGGTTGATAGGCAAGCTTTCATCTATTCGATGTCGCTGTGCTCATAATGGTGCAGTCTCTTTTGAAGGAAATCCGAATGGCTGGTTGCCAAGTCATTTCTTTAGCAAAGAGGAGTGTGGTGGAGGTGCGTTAATTGACTTAGGCGCACATCCAATTTATTTAACAAACCGTTTGGCAGGACCTGTTAAGGCTGTTACTGCAAGACTACAACAAACATTGGGGTATGATGTGGACGATAATGCAGTTGTACTTGTTGAATATGAATCAGGTGCTCTTGGGACAATTGAAACTAGTTTTCTATCTAATGGGTCACCTTTCCAACTAGAGTTATACGGTACTGAGGGCACATTGATGATAGAAGATGGGAAGGCGCGCTTAAAAAGTAATCTATTAGATGGTGAATGGAGTATTCCTAATCAATTACCAAAGTCTCACCCTATGCCACTCGAACAATGGGTTGCAGCAATTATTGATAATAGTGAGCCTACAATTAATGAAAATGACATTCGAAACTTAACGTTGATCAATCAAGCCGCTTCACTTTCAAACGAAATAGGTCAAAGGGTCGAAATAAGTGACATTAGCAAACTAATAACAAACTAATAAATTGAGTAGGCATTGTTGTTTTAAAAAAAACTTTTTTTAGTGATCTAATATAGACAAGGTGTATTTCAACAAAAATCACGTTACAAGGTTGACTGTTTTTCCTATAACAGTTATTATACGGTAGCCAAGGTAGAGGTTAACATCTAATAATCTACGTGAGTCTTGATAACTTAGGAAGTGAACAGTTTGCTAAAAATTGATATGCCATCAACAGATATCGTAATAACGAAAAATCGGCAATTAGGAGAAAAAGGTGAGCCTGTATTAAGTAGTGTTTATGGGTTTACTGACTACATGAAGATACCAAGAGATAAAAGTGGTATCTATATGTTCTTTAATAATAAAGATGAGCTATTATTCGTTGGTAAGGCAAGAAAGCTAAGACAAAGAATTAGAAAAAACTTTGAGGATCAAGTATCAGCCATTAAAAACCATAGAGATGAAGTATATAGTATTGCTGTTTGTTTTGTTGAGGAACCTGTAGATCGAGAAATTTATGAAACCTATATTATTAACAACCTACGTGCTAGGTATAATGTAGATAAGGTTTTTTATAAATAAGCACTTAAAAAAGCTCGTGATTCGTAAGTGCGAATCACGAGTTTTTTTCGTATTTTGAAAATTATAAGTTAGGTAACTATTTTTTTTGAAGTGCTAGGAGCAGGTGCTTGTTAAGGAAAAATAATCTATACAGGAAGTTAGAATAGTTGTCAAAAAACGATTTAGTTGTTATATTTAACATATCAACTTAAAGTAAAACAAGGAGTTCCGATGAGCCAATTATATAAGAAAATATACCTTGATCTATTAGAAGATATAAAAAACGGAATTTTGAAAACGGGAGATAAAATCCCATCTGAAAATGAGCTTGCTGAAAAGTTCAATGTAAGTCGTATCACGACAAAAAAAGCGTTAGATATGTTAGCACAAAGAAATATCATCGAACGTTATCGGGGAAAAGGATCTTATGTCTCTGATATAAACAATGCTACAATTAATTCAACTGTAGACAATATAAATAATCCTTTTTTAGTAGATTCAAATTCTAAACAGGACTTAGTGGGATTTATTCTTCCTGGGTTTGGTAATGATTACGGCCCAAAGCTGCTTGATTCAATTGAAAAAAGGTGTTCAAAACTTAATTTTTCTATGGTGATGAAACAAACTTTAGGTATACCTGAATTAGAAGAAAAAGCAATTAGCTCATTAGTAAACCTTGGCGTAAATGGATTAATCATATGTCCTTCACCAGGAAAGCATTATAATAATGCATTACTAAGGCTAGTTATAGAAAATTACCCACTTGTTTTAGTCGATCGCTACCTAACAGGAATACCTTCAAGCTCAGTTTGTATCAATAACAAAGAGGCAGCTGTTGAGCTAACAAACTATATGTTAGAGCTTGGGCATGAGCATATTGCTTATCTTTCACCTGCAACAGGAGGTACTTCTTCTCTTGAAGATAGACTAATGGGGTTTCACGTTGCTATGGCAGAAAAAGGTGTAAGAATTAAACCAGATACGATCCTACTGGATATAAAGAGCACACTAAAAAATAGCTCAAATAGTAATTTGAAAAAGCTAAAAATTAATGATAAGGATAGAAATGATATATGTAAGTTAATAGAGGATAACCCAGAGATCACAGCCTTCATAACAAGTGAATATTTGGTAGCTGTTTTACTTTATGAAGTTTTAGAATCATTAGGTAAAAAGGTTCCAGAAGATTATTCTATTGCTTGCTTTGATTCTCCAACAGATTTAATCGATGAACCATTTTTCACACATGTTTTTCAAGATGAAGAAAAAATGGGCTGTAATGCAGTTGATATATTAATTAACCACATACAAGAAAATGATATGACACCAATTCATTCTGAAGTTGGATTTAAGATAATAAAAGGTAGATCCACTCAATCCAAAATAAAAAATGCAAAAATAATCTAGAAGTTATGTTCATTTATTGAATATAGCTTCTTATTTTTGCTGTTATCCCATCATTAGAATAAAGATGCAATGATAAGTTATGTATTGATTTATTTGCATTTTTTACAATAATCAGTATCATAATTCAGCTTCGCAGAGGGTTAGATTTTCTTCCGTAAGTTAATTGTCTAAATAGTAAAAAATAATGTTGACATGTGTGTTTTTAGATTGTTATAATAACTTTATAAAATATAGTTGTTATAACAATTGATATGTTAATAGTTTAATTTGGGTATATACATACTACATTTATTGATTTATCTCTTCTTAATTAAACTTTGATTCTATTAATTGAAGCACGATAATTTGAGTGCGATTATTTCAAAGCTTGAGGTTTCAATCGTAATTTTCTAAATTTTTTTAAACCTATTTGTAAGCGTATTCATAAAACGGTCAAAACCACTGCTTCTGGATAAGGTCAAACTTTTTATAGTTTGATTTATCATATATAAGTTGTTGTATAAGGGGGATTGTGAACTTTTACCATTTAAGGAAAACCAAAAATGAAAATGAAGAGACTAAAGGGGAGGGAAGTTTTGTGAAAATTCGGGGTAAAAAAATTGGGATTTTCTTCATGACGATTTTTCTTATTTTCAGTTTAGTTTTAGCGGGGTGTTCGTCTAAAGAATCAGGTAGTAATGATGGTGGTGGAGAGACAAAAGGCCAAACTGAAATAACTTTCTGGCATGGCTCTACTGATATTGGTTTACAGGCATTGAAAAAAATGGTTGCAGCCTTTGAAGAAAAGCATCCAGAAATTAAAGTGAAAATGGTCTATACCGAAGCTAGTGAAGGAGCAGACCAAAAACTTTTAACTGCTGTAGCTGGTGGCAATCCACCTGACGTTGCGCTATTTGACCGATTTAAGGTCGGTTCATGGGCGGCTCAGGAAGCATTAACAGATATTACTGATATGGCTGAAGCTGACGGAGTATCTGAGGATCTTTATTATCCATATGCTTGGAAGGAAGCGAACTACAAAGATAAATTATATGGACTTCCATATACAACGGACTCACGCTTGCTTTACTATAATAAAGATCACTTTAAGGAAGCTGGATTAGATCCAGAAAATCCTCCTAAAACAACTCAAGAGTTGGAAGCAGCTGCTGAAAAGTTAACGAAAAAAGAAGGAAATCGCTTTAAACAAATTGGTTTTATTCCATGGTATGGCCAAGGTTGGCTATATGGCTGGGGATGGAGCTTTGGTGGAGAATTCTACAATGAAGAAACTGGTGAAGTAACTGCAAATGACCCTAAAGTTGTTGAAGCGCTAACTTGGATGGCTAGCCTTGCTCAAAAATTCGGTGTAGAGGACATTGCCGGATTTGAAAGTTCTGCTGGATCTGGCGCAATGGACCCGTTCATTTCAGGACAAATCAGTATGAAAGTGGATGGAAACTGGACAATCTCTGCTATTGAGAAATATAAGCCAGACTTGAATTATGGAGTAACACCTATGCCTACTCCTACAGGTACTGACTTCACTACTTGGTCTGGTGGTCACGCTATTGTTATACCAAAAGGATCAAAGAATGTGGAAGCAGCTTGGGAATTCGTAAAGTTCTTCGGTACTGAAGAAGGACAAGAGGTATACTTTGCAGAACTTCCTGGCGATCTTTCTGTAATCCCTGCTGTTAACGAGAAGTTAGGGCGTGGAGATAACGAAAAGTTAAAGCAATTTATCGATATCCTACCAAACTCTCATAGCAGACCAGTTATCCCTGAAGGTCAATTGATGTGGAATGAAATCGTAGATGCAAGGGAAAAAACAGTCAGAGGAAATGGTACAGCGCAAGAAAACTTAGATCAAGCTACAGAAGCAATTAACAAGGCCCTCGAGAAGTATAAATAAATCTTTAAGAGGGTGACTCAAAACTAAAGGTTAAAGACACATTTGAGTCACCCTCTATACTTTAAATATTGAAAGGGGGATTTATACATGGCGGAAGTAACTAAAGGTACTGGTGTACAAAAATCAATAGTTGCAAAGAAGAAAAAGAAGTACTCTACAAATTCAAATCTTCACGGATGGCTATTTGCTTCACCTTGGATCATAGGTTTGGTAGTGTTTTTTGCTTTTCCGCTTGTCGCTTCGATTTATTTTAGTTTCACAACCTATAGCATTTTACAACCGGGGGAATTCGTTGGACTTAAAAATTACCAAGAACTTTTTAAAGATGACTTATTCTGGAAATCAATCTACAATACTATTTATTTTACAGTCTTATTTGTTCCATTGAGTATTATATTCGGTGTTGCATTAGCAATGATGCTGAATATGAAAATAAAAGGAATGGCGATTTATCGGACTATTTTCTTTTTACCAACGCTTGTACCACATGTTGCTTTAGCGGTCCTATGGATGTGGCTATTAAATCCAGGATTTGGTCTCGTAAATGGAATGCTAGATATGATTGGAATACAGGGGCCAAACTGGCTTGGGAGTGAAATATGGTCTAAGCCGTCACTTATTTTAATGTCTCTTTGGGGAATTGGTCAATCTGTCATCATTTATCTTGCTGGACTTGGTGATATTCCAGAGGAACTTTATGAAGCAGCAGAAGTTGATGGCGCCAATTGGTGGCAAAAAACCCGCAATGTCACATTGCCGTTACTTACTCCTGTTATTTTCTTTAACCTAGTAATGGGAGCTATTGGAGCATTTCAACAATTTACATTACCGTACACTATGACCCAAGGTCAGGGAACTCCAGCAAACTCCTTAACGTTTTATGTAATGCACTTATACGATAATGCGTTTAAGTTTTTCCAAATGGGGTACGCTTCAGCGATGGCTTGGATTCTATTTGTCATTGTCATGGCCCTAACTGCTGTAATCTTTGTTACTTCAAATCGTTGGGTTCACTACCAAGGGAAGTAGAGAGGAGTCGTACGACATGGATGCAAAAACTAAACTCAAATTAAAGAAAACCTTATCTCACATATGCTTAATTATTGCATCGTTCTTCTTCATCATTCCATTTATATGGATGGTATCAACATCATTAAAACCTATAACACAAGTATTTTCTTATCCGCCTGAATGGATGCCTAAGCCATTTCAGTGGTCAAATTATCTAGATGCAATGGAGTATATACCGTTCTTTACCTATCTAAATAATACAGTAGTTATTACGCTGTTAAGTACACTTGGAGTTGTGCTTACTTGTCCTCTTGTAGCATACAGTTTTGCAAAATTGGAATGGAAGGGTCGTAATGTTATCTTTTTCATTACCATTGCGGTCATGATGATACCAGGGCAGGTAACAATGATTCCCTTATTTTTAATCTTTAACAAAATAGGTTGGGTTGGAACAAGCTTACCTTTAATTGTACCAGCATTTTTTGGTGTACCATTTTACATCTTCTTATTGCGTCAGTTCTTTTTAGGATTGCCAGATATGCTAAGAGATGCTGCCAAAATAGACGGAGCGAGCGAGTTTCGGATTTATTGGCAAATCATGCTTCCGTTAGCAAAACCGGCAGTACTTGCTGTTGGATTATTCCAGTTCATGGGCAGCTGGACAGATTTTATTGGTCCATTACTCTATTTAACTGACGAAACTCAATATACACTGTCGTTAGGACTTCAGCAATTCCAAACGCAAATGGGTACTGAGTGGGGATTAATGATGGCGGTTTCAACGATGATGACATTACCAATCATCTTATTATTCTTCTTTTTACAAAAAACATTTATTCAAGGTATTACATTTAGTGGAATTAAATAGTTTTATAGAAATATATTATATCTGGAGGTTGTTAATATGAACAAGAAAATAGGTATGAGAATCCCGCCAAAAATTGGTGCAGGAGGCATGGAGTCCGTTGCAAGTTGGGCATCTAGTATTGGGATCGATGTGATAGATGTACCATATTATAACGAAGAAGTTAAAGCTATTTTTGAAGCAAATGGACTTGAAGTTGGATCAATTGATGGTGTTGGAGCAGTTGGTCAAACGAAACTATTAAGTAAAGATGAGGAAACTCGGGCAGAAGCTGTAGAAGCGCTTAAAAATCAAATGACAGAAATTTCTCGTCTAGGTGGCAAAGTCATGTTTATGTGCCTTGTCCCAGAAGATATCACTATGTCACGCAAAGAAGCTTTTGAAATTTGGGAGGATACGTTTCCTAGCATAGTAAATCATGCCGAGGAAAATGGTATTTATATAGCATTAGAAGGATGGCCAGGACCAGCACCATATTATCCAACATTAGGCTGTACTCCTGAAATGCTTAGAGCTATGTTCAATGTTATTCCTTCAAAACATTTCGGGATTAACTATGATCCATCCCACTTAGTTCGACTAGGAATTGATCATTTAAGAATGTTGTCTGAATTTGGCGATAGAGTTAATTACTGCCATGGGAAAGATACTGAAATTTTACACGATGAGCAATATGAATGCGGTGTCATTCAAGCTACTTTTGGTTCTAAATATGATTTTTCTGAAGGTCCATGGCGTTATACGATTCCAGGACAAGGGGATGTAAACTGGGGGAAAGTTGCCGTACGTTTAGAAAAGATAGGATACACCGGTCCAATCAGTATTGAATTGGAAGATCATCGTTATTGGGGCTCTTTAGAGGCAGAACAACAAGGTATTCAAAAAGCAAAAGAACATCTTGAAATTTATTTTAAATAATATAAAAGGTATAGGAGGAAGAATTATGTCTAGTAAAGTAAAAGTAGCAATTATTGGTTGTGGTGGTATTGCAAATGGGAAACATTTACCAAGTTTATCAAAACTAAAAAACGTAGAATTGGTTGCATTTTGTGACGTGCTAATCGAAAGAGCAGAAAAAGCAGCAGCCGAGTACGGAGTTGAAAATGCTAAGGTTTATGAAGATTTTCGAGAGTTACTTCAGAACGAAGAAATTGAAGTTGTGCATGTGCTTACACCAAACGATTCACACGCGGAAATTTCAATTGCAGCACTGGATGCAAGTAAGCATGTTATGTGTGAAAAACCTATGGCAAAGACGTCAGCAGAAGCTCGTCAAATGTTAGAGGCTGCGAAAAGATCTGGTAAGAAATTAACGATTGGCTATAATAATCGTTTCCGTCCAGATAGCCAGCATTTACATAAGCTATGTGAACGTGGTGACCTTGGAGAGGTTTATTATGCGAAAGCACACGCGATTCGTCGTCGTGCTGTCCCAACATGGGGAGTTTTCCTTGATGAAGAAAAGCAAGGAGGAGGTCCATTAATCGATATTGGAACACATGCGCTTGACTTAACATTGTGGATGATGAATAACTATAAGCCAAAATCTGTTTTGGGGACAACTTACCATAAATTAAGTCAGAAGAAGGATGCTGCAAATGCATGGGGACCATGGGATCCTGAAAAATTCACAGTAGAAGATTCTGCATTTGGTTTTATTACGATGGAAAATGGCGCAACAATCGTATTAGAATCAAGCTGGGCATTGAACTCATTGGATGTTGATGAAGCAAAATGTTCACTGAGTGGAACAGAAGGCGGAGCAGATATGAAGGATGGATTAAGAATAAACGGTGAAGACTTTGGAAAACTTTATACGAACAAGGTTGAACTTGGAGCAGGCGGGGTAGCATTTTACGATGGGAAATCAGAATCTGATGCCGATTTAGAAGCCCGTCTATGGATTGATAATATCATCAACGACACAGAACCTGTTGTAAAACCAGAGCAGGCATTTGTCGTTACACAAATCTTAGAAGCAATCTATGAATCTGCAAAAACAGGGAAAGCTGTTTATTTTGAAGAACAATCTAGTCTTGTTTCAAATAAGTAACGCTCTTTACTGAAAAACTATTATTAAAAATCAAGCAACCATTTATGAAAGCAGGGATATAAATGGAAAAGGTTAGAGTTGGTTTAATAGGCACAGGTGGTATTTCACATTTGCATGTAAGTCAATTGGCAGAATTAGAGAATGCTACGATTGTAGCAGTTGCTGATCCAAATTCTATTAACAGAGAAACATTAATTAATAGGTATAACCTTGAAAATATCACTAGCTTTGATGATCATCTTGACATGCTAGAAAACATCCCACTGGATGCGGTATTAATTTGTTCACCACATACCCTACATTTTCAACAAGTGGTGGATGCAATTAACCATAATTGTCATGTTTTGATTGAAAAACCGATGGCTTGTTCGCTAGAAGAGGCAGAACAACTAATCGACATGGCAAAAAATGCGAACAAAGTACTGCAAGTATCTTATCAAAGACATTTTGAACCAGCATTTCTTTACATTCGTGAAGCGATTTCAAACGGTGAAATTGGAAATCTTACATCTGTAACTGCTTCTTTATATCAGGATTGGAAACATTTAACCGTTGGAACGTGGAGGCAAAATCCTTCGTTATCTGGGGGCGGTATGCTCATGGATTCTGGGAGTCATATTATTGATGTGCTTTTATGGACCACTGGATTAAAACCAATCGAGGTTGAATCAAAACTGGAGCAGCATCATACCCCAGTAGAGCAAGATTCCTTTACATCGATTCGTTTTGAAAATAATGTTGTTGCAGGGCTAAATATTGTGGGGAATGCTCCATGTTGGCATGAAACATATGTTTTTTGTGGGGAAAAGGGAGCGATTTTTTATGATAATGGAAAGATGGTTCTTCGTCAGTTAGGAAAAGAACCAATAATCCCTAAACTACCTCAACAAACGACAAATTCAGATAAGAGTTTTATCGATTCAATTCTAGGGGTTCATGATGTAATGGTACCAGGAGATTTCGCAAAAGAAGTGGTAAGGCTAACTGAAAAAATTTATCAAGTTGCCGGATATAAACCAATTACTTCTATTAAATAAACGGCAATGTTTCGTTAAACTTACATTGTCAATATTAAAACGGTATAAACGAGATTAGGAGGTACGAATATGTCCAATACGATTAACATAGGAATTATTGGCAGTGGGGGTATTGCAGCTGCACATGTTAGAGCCTATAAGGAAATGCCTGATGTCAAAATTGTAGCTGTTGCTGATGTGATCCCAGGTAAAGCAGATCAATTTATTGAACAATTGGATTTAAAAGATGCCAAAGGGTTTGATGATCATCTCGAGCTACTTAAAATGGATATAGATGGTGTTAGTGTATGTACACCAAATGTTGCACACCATAACACTAGTATTGATTCTCTATATGCCGGAAAACATGTTCTAGTTGAAAAGCCGATGGCAGTTACTCTTGATCAGGCAATTGAAATGGTAGAAGCCTCTCACAAGACTAGTAAAATACTTTCAGTAGGTTTCCAACCAAGATATGATCCTAATATGCAAGCAGTAAAAGAAATTGTTCAGTCTGGACAATTAGGGAATGTTTATTATGTTCAAACAGGTGGAGGAAGACGACGTGGGATGCCAGGAGGCACTTTTATTAATAAAAGTTTAGCAGGTGCTGGAGCAATGGCGGATATCGGCTGTTATTCGTTAGACTTGGCTCTAAATGCACTTGGCTATCCAAGGCCTTTAACAGTTTCGGCCTATACTTCCAATCATTTTGGAACAAATCCAATCTATCATCGTGAAGCGGATAAATTTGAAGTCGAGGATTTTGGCGTCGCGATGATTCGTTTGGAAGGTGGAATCGTTTTAAACTTTAAAATATCTTGGGCAATGCATATGGATTCTCTAGGACCAACATTGTTCCTCGGTTCTGACGCCGGCTTGAAGCTAACGCCTGCTGGAAGTGGTCCATGGAGTGGAGTTTGGGATGGTGGAATTGGGTCCATTAACTTATTCCATGACATAAAAGGTCACCATGTGGAAACAAGTATTCCGGTCCAAGAACATAAACTCAATATTTTCTATGAGAAGGTACGTGATTTTGTTGTTTCAATCAAGGAAGGAAAACCTGCACCAATTCCTGGAGATCAAATCGTGATTAATCAAGCGATTATTGATGGGATTTTACGCTCTTCAGAACAAGGCAGTGAAGTGAATATTAGCATCCCTGAGTTTAGTATAAGTTCTTAATAGTTGTAAAATAGAAGACGTGTTAACTGGTATCTTAAAATCGCAATCAATAAAAAACACTTATCAAATTGTAGAATTTGATAGGTGTTTTTTATTGATTCTACAGCTCAACAAAGATCTATTCAAACTTATTTTGCAGATTCCTTTTTTCTGTAGCAATTGAGGGATTGTGAATATTTTTATCTAAGAAACGAATTCCCTCAATGCATCCTTTAACAAGCAAAAAAGTAAACGAAAGAACAATTAATGTAATATAGCTATTCCAACCCTTATTATATTTCACTAAATTGGTATTCTTTTCAAGCCAATTCTCAAAAAGTGTCATTGGTCCGCTAAAAAGGAAAACACTTACGATAGTTTTTAACGGTTTCATATTATAAGTAAATTGATTATACATGACACATGATAAAGGAAATAATATATATAAAAACACAATGTTTGAGTCGAACAATTTAGGGAGATAGCGATGTGGATATTGCAAATATTTTGTCTTTATTACTGGTCCATCAAATACAGTCGAAACTAAAGTTTTAATAAAATAAATAAGAAACCAGTCCTTTAAGTCGCCTTTTCTTCGTAATAAAAAAATTATACTTGCACCTATTCCAAATGTAGTCAATAAGTTCAATATTGTCCTGTCCTTCATATAAGCACCTCCTATAAATAAGTTATCCTTTTTTAAAAATATTATCAGTAAAACAATTTCTTGATTTATCAATTAGTAGAGATACTGTTTTACTATTTTTAATCTTTTTAGCTCATCTAATGAGCTTGTAGAAGAATAGTTCAATTAATTTTGTTAGAGTTATTATTACTTAGAAAAAGAAACAAAATTAACTAATTTTAATTTTAGGCTCTTTTCTAAAAGATTGTTGTATTTAAACAAAACTGATTAGGTTGATTGGTGCGGAAGGTGCGAGACTCCTGTGGGAGTAGCGGGACAGATGAGACCCCGCAGGCGCTTTGCGCTGAGGAGGCTCATCGCCCGCCCCACGGAAAGCGAGCATCCTGGAGCGCCAATCAACCAATCCAATACTATTTTAAAAGCAACAAAGTTTGCGAAAACAGCCTAATTTTAAAATCTAAGAGGGTGATTTAATTTGAGTAAATTAAAAGTAGCTTTATTGCACTTGCTACCAATAGCAGGTGATATAAAAAAGAATCAAAGTCTTATTGAAAAAGCAGTTAAACGAGCGGCTGATCAAAATGTAGATTGGATTATAACTCCCGAATTAGCAGTTAGTGGCTTGCAATTCTCTCAAAAGATAGGAACTAAGTGGATAATGCAGCAACCCGATGAATGGATGTTAAACTTTGTATCGTTGGTTCAGTCATTGAATACTAATGTATTTCTTGGTTGTCCTGAAAAGTCAGAGAGTGGAGAACTTTATAATTCAGTATTTGTAATAGACCGAGGTGGTAATATAATAGGAAAACAAAGGAAAATCACAAGTATTATAGATGATTGGTCTACTTCTGGTGCTTTCATTGAACCAATAGATATGGGGAATGTTAAAATTGGTGTTTTAATATGTGCAGATGCCTACAATAAAAATATTGCAGACAAATTCTTAGCCAAAGGAGCAGAGATCCTAATTGCCCCGTCAGCCTGGGTCCAGGGCTACACGGACCAAACGGTGAGTGGGAACAAAGATCGATAGATACTGGACTTTTTTTATTTGTTTGTAATCGTACTGGAGAAGACGAGTCAGTTACCTTTTGGGAAGCTGAAAGTCTGATTATTAAGAATGGTAAACGTCTCCTTTCGCATAAATCAAAACAATCTGCTATTTTAACTTTTTATTGGGATTTAGAAAAAATGGATTTAATTTCACCTGACTTTGAAGTTGAATATATAATTTAGGTATTTTTAATTAGTTTTTAAAAAGAGCTTTTTCTAAGTTACAGAGCGTGTGAAGAATTATTCATTAAGTAACAGTTGAGTTAGTAACAAGCGATAATAAAATTTCAAGCACTAAATAATATTATTGATGTTCCACATACAGATGCGATGCTTGGGGGTAATGCACTTTTTTATTGAACAAAAGTAGCATTAGATTATGATACAAAGGATAAGCGCTTTGACATCCAGTTTAAGAGTCCAGCTCCTATTGAACTTTACACTCCTTATTCGCTAGTCACAATCGAATGCTTGTTGCACTTCGTGTTTCTTTTGTAGCTCCTTAACTTGCAGTAAATGACAACCGCCCGTAAAAGTATGAGAAGTATCTCTTTTATCTATCATAGGGGTGGATGAAGACAATCCCCTATGATAGAAGTCTTACTCTATCTGATACGTAGAGATCTTTTTTTCTACGTTACGTCAATAAACGAACGCCCTGAAATTTTGTTTATCTTATATGGAACAAATCTAAAAATCTTGCTTCATAAAGTCTATTTCTTGGAATCTCTCTACTTCTTTTTTCCATCTTTCTTCAACAAATGCTTTGTGATTCGGATGGAGATTGTATGTATCATAAGCTTCTTGGTTCGTAAACTCCATTGAAAAGCCAAAATCAAAGTCAGTTTTTGAACTCACTTGACGTAAAACCTCAAAATTCTCTACTACTGGTATTGCACTTAAAATATGCGCTCCATCAGCCAAGAAATTCTCTGCTTCAGTTGAATCAACTGGATATTTTAATGTGAAGATAGCAATATGTCTAATTCTACCAGATACCATTTCCATCTCTCCTTTACTAACTAACTATTTTCCATTTCTCTTATATTATTAACTTTCACGTAAGCGATTGCAATTGATTTAAAAGTGCTTTAACAAAAATCACTTCATAAAAAGTGATCTATTGAAACTAATTCCTTAGATGGTGATATTTCGCTTAATAAAAAGAAACCTTTCATATCCTCAATTGTTCTATAAGGTCTTAATTTAATTTTCTTCTTTTCTTCATCTGGAACTTTGTTTACTAGTTGAATGTACACAATCAGCTAGTATCTCTACAGGGTGTTTCTACCATAAAGCCATTCGTACATTTATAGAAATCTACTTTAATATCTAATCCATTTGACATAGGTTTGAATATAAATATAGGGATTAAGACATGAAGAAAGCAACGATGATATTCTCTATATAAAAAGAAAGGAGCATCGTAAATGACTTTTGAAATTGGAGTGACTGTATTTGTTTTTGTGATGACAATGCTAGTCATATTTTGGAGGCCGAATGGGCTAAATGAAGCATGGCCTGCAACAATCGGTGCTGCGATTATTATACTGACAGGCATTGTATCCCATGTAGACATTTTAGATATTTTGAATAAAATTGGTGGAGCATCGATTACAATTATTGCAACAATCGTGATGGCTGTTATTTTAGAAAGTTTCGGTTTTTTTCATTGGGCAGCCGCACGGCTTGTACGATTAGCAAAATGGTCAGGTTATCGTCTTTACTGGTATATTCAACTATTATGCTTTTTGATGACGCTTTTATTTAATAATGATGGAAGCATATTAATTACAACTCCAATTTTGATTTTACTCTTAAAAAATCTTCGCTTAAAACCACATCAGCAAATCCCCTACCTTTTAAGTGGTGCATTGATTGCGACTGCATCTAGCACGCCAATCGGAGTAAGTAATATTGTCAATCTAATAGGTTTAGAGCTTGTTCATATGACACTTTATACGCAAACAGCGATGATGTTTGTGCCAGCAATATTAGGTTTGCTATTTATGTCGTGGTTAATGTTTTTCGTAGTAAGGAAAAAGATACCGAAGCGATTACCTGAGGAGTCATATGATTTAGAGAATGTATTTTTTACAAAACATTTTCACCCGCTCAAAGGGTCAATTTCTGTTAAAACAAAATATAAACGGACAAAATTAATGATGAATATTTTATCATTTGTCCTTTTGATTCGTTGCCTCCTTTTTGTTGCTTCTTATCTGGGTATACCTATTGAATTTATTGCAGTATTAGGTTCTGTGGTTTTACTTATATGGAGATGGTATTACCTACGTACAAATCCAGTAGATATTTTAAAGAAGACACCTTGGCATATTTTCCTTTTTGCTTTTTCGATGTATGTCATAATATATGGGCTTCATAATGTTGGATTAACGGCCTTGCTTGTTGAAATATGTGAACCAATTATAAATCAGGGACTATTCCAAGCAAGCTTTATTATGGGTGGATTGGTTTCGATATTATCTAATATCTTTAACAATCATCCTGCTTTAATGATTGGCACAATAACGTTAACTGAAATGGGATTAGACCCTATTACTTTAAAGACTATTTATCTGGCAAATATCATCGGTAGTGATATTGGTTCCTTACTATTACCAATTGGAACACTCGCATCACTAATTTGGATGCATATATTAAGGGAAAATAAAATTAAAGTAAAATGGAAGGATTATTTACAGGTGTCAATTTTAGTTATTCCACTAACAACTGTTGTAACATTGTTTCTCCTTTATTATTGGGTACAAATGGTCTTCGCCTAAGAAAATGTGGTGTTTACAAGGGTGGAATGACAACGTTATATTCCTTTATTTGGATTGCGTTTACAAGGTTATGAACATGGTATGACTAGATATCGTAGAAAGCCTCTTGCTTAATTTTGATTACAAGGGTTTACGATTATCTAGTCATCTTTGTCATAATCGGAGTCTGATTAAAATATGTATTTCATGAATGAAGGAAGAAGCAAGCTGAACTGTGAGCATTGTTTAGGAGGCAAAAGTATGCATCGGAAAATTCTTGTCTTTGTGTATGGAACTCTCCGCCAGTATGAACAAAATGAACATTTATTGAGGGGAGCAAAATGCTTAGCTAGACATTGCTGGACATCTGGGATACTATACGACACAGGAAAAGGTTATCCTGCAATGTGTTGTGATCCTTTGCAACGTGTTTATGGTGAATTATATGAAATATCATACGAACAACTTCAAACACTAGATGTGTTGGAAGGATATAGAGGTGAAAACAAAAGCAATCTCTATGACAGAATTATTCAATCAGTCTTCACTGATCTTATTCGTTATGACAATGTTTTTGTTTATATATATAAGAACACACAGGAGAAAATGACTCATATTCCTTACGGAGATTGGAAGTGTCATAGATATTTGAATAATGATAATCTCTTATATTTTGCATACGGGTCATGTATGGATGACGAACGATTTAGAAAATCAAAAGTGGATCATTTATTTAAACTTGTAAAAGGATGTGGAAAGGCACACGGCTTTTCTTTAGCTTATACCCGTAAGTCAAGCGATGGTGGAAGAGCAGATATTATTGAAGCTAAAAACACTGTTGAAGGGAAGGTTTATAAAATAACAAAAGAATGCTTGAGCTATTTGTATCGTCGTGAAGGTGTTCAAGCAAAAATATACCGCCCTGCTTTTATAGATATTGAAATGAATGGGAAGACTTACACCAACGTTTTAACTTTCCTTGTTATTGATAAAAATGAAGAAACAGCTCCACCAGAGCACTATGCAAGGGAGATTTTACGTGGAGCAAAGGGTTTTGTTAGTGATCAATATTTTGAGAAGCTTAAAGATGAATTATATAAAAAATTCAATATGATTGTATCGATTTAAGATGCTTGAAAACTTAAGCAATTGCCTTTTTAGTTTTCATTGACTTGTTTTTATTTGGGAATACAGATGGAATACTAAAGCCACAAATTACTACAAACGTCATGAGAATGTAAAAGAGTGGTCCAGAAAGATCTACAAATAAAAGAGTACCTATGACAAGGAATCGGGAAATGAAAAACATCCACTCTCTCCAAAACAGGAAACTAACCTTTTTGGATATATTTTCGTTTTGGAGTACTGATAATTGACCGGAAAATATAATCGTATTAACATAAAATAAACCGAAAGTAGTACAAATGTTGGATATAATAAGTAAAATCGATCCTCCAATTATTGCACAAATAAATCCAATTGATATTAGTGTCATACCAATCCTCAACCAGTTTTTATAGGAAATTGTTTGTATTTTATTAAATAATTTTAATGCGATGATCGATGAGAATGTATACACAATATTTAATAATGCAATAAGCCATTCATTTTCTGTAATTTGAAATGTAAAGATAAGCACAAAAAGATTTTGAAACATCATAACAACACCATGAAAAAAAGTTGTTTTTAACATTAGTTTCATTCGTTTTGTAGCAACATTTCTAAACGAAAATACTTTTCTAAAGGAAATTCGTTCATCTACATTTTTTAAAGTGAAGTTTGGAATACGAAATGACATAATAAACATGAGTGATACAAAAATTAGCATGAGTAAAAAGCTACCAATAAAACCCACTAGCTCGATGATTGCGGCAGAGAGAAGAGGAATGCTAATTGAGATCATCTGGCCAACGATTGCAAATACGGAGAAAAAAATAACAAATTCTTTTCCTTTTCCATAAACCGACAGCATGATATTCATACCACCCCAATAAGAACCCATCATCGCTCCGATTGGTAACGCATACATTACAATTCCAACTAACTCATTTTCAGGATGAAAGCCTGATAATAATAAAAACGAAATAGCACCAAAAAAAGCACTTAATCGGACTAATGTTTTGATGGAATGATTGATTAATTGCTTTGTTGCATATGAATAACAGAATGCTGACGAAAAGACCATCCAAATATTATACCAAGCAACATCAAATAAATCATGATTACGTTCCCAAATATACAAATTGACAAAGATTCCAATATAGACAAATATAATCATAGCACTTGCACACATCATTAGTAATTGTTTCATCTCGCCTGTTAACTTCATAGAATTTACTCCTTTTTTAATCATGTTTATTAACATTGATTTTCGTGATAATGTCTTTCAAATCCTTCTTGAATACATATGTATAAAAAATATATTTAACTTAATATATTAGCGTAAACCCTCTTATTTTAATTTATTAATAATAAAAATAAAAAATAATCATATTATTATAGAATGCGCTTTCACACTTTGGTAAAATCAGATAATAGAAGCATTAAGTTATAAAAGTAAAAAAAGATTGACATTTTTAATTAAACAAGGGAGATGGGAAATATTATTGATCATGATGAACAAGGGCTATCGACCAAAAAGATCCTATGGTTCTTTATCCCTTTAGGATTATCAGCTAGCTTAGTTACGTTTTCTCACATGATTATTAATGGGACTTTAACAAGAGGTGAGAACGCTGAGGTTATTATTGCTAGTTATGTAATTGCTATGAGCTTATTTGGAATAACAGAACGTCTAGGTGTTTTATTACGGAACGCCTGCTCAGCGCTAGTTCGTGACAAAGTATCATTTAAAGTGATGTCGACGGTAGCTGCCTATGTTTTAACAGGTTTAATGATGGTGGCAGGTATCCTAGCCTATACTCCGGTAGGTAAGTGGATTTTTTCTACCTTTTTTGGTGCTGATACGGAAATGACTGCACATATTGTGGATGTCTATCAAATTCTAATCATTGTAACCTTTTTTTCAGCTATTCGGTGTCTATTCCAAGGGGTTATTATTTTAAATAGGCAAACGAAATGGCTAACCATTGGTATGGTCGTTAGGTTAGTTGTTATGTATATATTATCCATCGTATTTATTAACACTGGCAATATAAATGCAAAAACAGGAGCATATATTTTTTTAGCGGGAATGGTGATAGAAAGTTTAGTTAGTTTTATAGAGGGGCGAATATTAGTCAAAAAGATGGTTAAGGATGATGTAAATCATAATATTACAAAAAAGTCCCAAATATTTAATTTTTACAATCCTTTGATTCTCTCATCTTTAATTATCGTCATGGTTGGCCCAATAATAAATGCTTTTTTAGGTAAAACACATGAAATTGAATTAGCAATAGCGTCATATGCAATTGCTCTAAGTATTACACAATTATTCTTAAGTTTTTTCACCTATACACATCAAATTGTTCTAACTTTTTATAAAGAACATCCTCAAAAGGTTCAAAAATTCACTTTAATGATGGGGTTCATTCCTACTGGGATATTAGCATTGTTTTGCTACTCTCCTTTAGGGGCATTTTTTATTGAGCATCTTTTAGGTGCAAATGAACGCTTAGTTAACGCAAGTTTGGATAGTTTAAAAGTTTTTATCTTAATGACACTAGTCTTTCCTTTTATCGACTTTTGTAATGGTTTATTAATGGTAAGAAAGCGCACAAAGGTTATGGTTCTATCACAATCAACCAATTTAATCTTTACATTTTTAGTTTTAGTTATAACCTCTAGTCTTTTTCCTTATTGGAACGGAAAGATAGGTGCTTTGGCACAATCAATTGGGATGCTAACAGAATTATGCGTGTTGTTTTTAATTATTTATAAAATGGAGAAAAAGTTGAATCATAGTAATGGATTGAAACATCGGGAAAATAAATATGTAAATGGATAAGAAAAAAGCTACCTTGCTAGGTGGCTTTTTTTGTTGTAAAAAGCAGACAAGGTCTGATAAGTAATATACTGCTTAAGTCTTAGTAGCAATTAAACCTCTAGCTTGTTATTCACTATTTAATAACTCGTTATCATATAGAAAGAAGGGAATTTAGAGCAAAAAGCAAACATATAGCTCTTTGTTCAACGCGGTATATGATGAGTGTTATTAAACGTATCCCTTCAATCATTTTTGGAGGGTCTTTTATGCAAAACAAACAAGTGTATATATTTCTAACAGATACAGGTACGTTATTTACAAGGATGATCAAGCTTTACACAAAGAGTACTTTAAATCACGCATCGATTGCTTTTGACGAGGAACTTAATGAGATGTATAGTTTTGGTCGAAAGAATGTAAGGAATCCATTTATTGGGGGATTTGTGAAAGAAGATATTCATACAGAGTTATTTAAGGAGGCAAAATGTGCAATATATAGTTGTACTGTTACGGAATTTGAATATTACCAACTAAAAAGAAATATAAAAAAAATTGAACTTAGTGAGCGGGACTATAAATATAACCTAATTGGATTATTAGGGGTTGTTTTAAATATTGAAATAGAAAGGAAAAATGCATTTTTTTGCTCTCAATTTGTTGCGACACTATTAAGTAATAATGGAATTTCCCTTGTTGATAAGCCGCTATCCCTTGTTACTCCACAGGATTTAAGTGAAGCGAAGCAGCTTAAATTAATATATGAAGGTGATTTAGACTCATATCCTGCGGTTAAATTAAGGGAGGGTAACTGCACTCCGCACTCATATATTGACAATACGGTTAACTACTTAATAACTAAGAAATCCCGAACAAAAGCTACTTTTCTATCTGCATATCATAAAGTTAGAGCTTTTATGTAGGTGGAAATAAAGTACTAATAATGACTAAAAATGGGATAGAAAATTAAACTTCCTGTTACTATTTTTTAACAGTATTTGATTTATATAACGATAAATACGGTATTTCTTTAGCAATTACAACATCATCATATTCTCATCCTGTTATGTTAAAATAATTTGTATAGATGAATCTTTGTTTAAAAATATAACATGAACAAATTTGACCCATTTTGTTCTCTTACTTAACAATTATCAAAATAAAGGAGATCTTTTGATGAACATCCTTAAGAAAAGCATAATCCTCGGAATTGCTGCCACAATACAAGGTGTTTCAATGGCGACCTTTTTATTCCCACACTTTATCCCTTCAGGTGGTGCTGCAAGTTTAGGTGTAGTGTTAAATTACTTATTGCATTTACCGTTTGCGTTTACACTTTGGATCTTAAATGCGAGTTTATTAGTTGCTGCAGTAAAGTGGCTAGGAAAAAGTAGTGCAATTTGGACCATGTATTGTGTGACAGTAACCTCTGCTACAATCAATTTCATTTCCCCTTTAATTGAACAGCCCATTTCAAATGTTATACTGGATCTAATTATAGGTTCATTGATCTTTGGTGTAGGAATAGGAATATTATTTCGAATGGGTGCATCTTCAGGTGGGATGGACATTTTGGCTTTAATTCTGTCAAAAACGAAAGGACTTCCACCGGGGAAGACGTTATTTTGGATTAACGGAAGTTTATTAGTTTTAACAGGAGTAGTTGTTGACTGGACAATAATCTTGTATGCAGTAGTTTGTCAATTTATTGGAACGAGGATCATAGATATTATCTACAAGTTACCACTTAAATCGAGGGAATTAGAAGTGGTAAATGGATATGAATCGATTTGAAATGAATATTTATTATAAATAAATACAATTCTAGAAAAGAATCTAAATGGGGGGCAATGATCTTGAGTGAAAACATTGATGACTATATCCAACAAGGGATACACGGTGTACGAGAAATAAAACCAGATGAAAGACGGAAATTTTTAGGCACTTTAAGAGAACGTGTTTTGGTTGTTTTGACAAAACTACAAGTAAGGGAAAAAGGTACATATATTGAAGTTGAAGAATTAATGAAGAAAAATAAAGAAGCAACGTTGTTTTTGAACGGAACAATGAATTACACCTACTTGTCAGATTATATTAAGCTAGCTAATCAAATCGGAACGAAATTTTTAATTTCTACAAACAAAGAATATGATTCTGAACTAGGTCTAGTTTTGGCATATGATTATGCAATAAACAAAGAGGATATTTACATAGAGAAACAAAAAGATGTGTTTGAGGAAGAACCAGAAGATGATCATCACTTAATTCATTTTTTCAAAAAATTATTTTAATATTTTTGTACAAACGAAATAAATGCCTACAATTTAAATGTCATCCCATCATTAAATAAAGAGAAAGGATAATACAGATAGGGATGGATGGATATGGCCAAAAGGTATCGGGGGAAAAGCTTATATAAATTACCTTCAAATGGACGAGGTAAATGTCCATTATGTGGAAAGACTGGAATTAAGTTATTATATCCACATAGAACGGAAACAAATCAACTTATAAATGTTTGCAAAAACTGCCGCCATAAAGAATAAGCTGGTTTGAAAACATCATAGATTGAGAATATTAGTCAACGCGATTTCGTGTTGGCTTTTTTTTGTTCCCTTTAAAAATCATACAAAGGATAAGTTTCTTAATTTTGATATAAAGTCTAAATAATGCAAAAATTCAATGTTGATTATAAGTAGCTTTTAGATGGAATAGTATATAAATAGGTATATATTTTTTCTTATTGATATATTTAAGGAGGCAAGAGAATGAACACGATAGTGACGAATATGACTGGTAGTGTCTGGAGATTATTGGTTCAGGCTGGAGATGAAGTAGAAAAAGGTCAAGATGTTGTAATCTTAGAATCAATGAAAATGGAAATTCCAATTGCAGCAGAAGTAAGTGGTAAAGTGAAAAAAATAAAAATAAATGAAGGTGACTTTGTAAGCGATGGTGATGTGTTAATTGAGTTAGAGTAAAATAGTCAAAAAAACCGGAGGGGTATGGCATGAATTGGCCAGAAACGGTAACGATTAAGGAGGTTGGACCACGTGATGGGTTGCAAAATGAGAAAATATTTATTACGACAAGCGATAAAATCAGCTGGATCAATCAATTATCACATACAGGATTAACGTATATTGAAATTACCTCTTTTGTTCACCCAAAATGGATTCCAACATTAGCGGATGCTATGGAGGTGGCGAAAAAAATAAAACGTGTAGATGGTGTAACATATGCTGCACTTGTTCCAAATTTAAAAGGTCTTGAAAAGGCGATTGAAGCAGATATTGATGAAGTTTCTGTGTTTATGTCTGCCAGTGAAACTCATAATAAAAAAAATATTAATAAATCCATAGAAGAAACATTCCCTGTATTGGAAAAAGTCGTAAAGAAAGCACATGCATCAGGAAAGTCAGTTCGGGGCTATATATCTACCGTGTTCGGTTGTCCGTATGAGGGCGATGTATCGATTCATTCGATTGGAGATATCTCAGAGAAATTGTTTGATATGGGAATTTGTGAATTATCACTTGGAGATACAATTGGGGTAGCGAATCCTAGACAAGTCCAAGAAGTATTAACTGTATTACTAAAAAAATTTCCTGCAAAGTCCTTAGCTATGCACTTTCATAATACACGAGGAACAGCGCTTGCGAATGTAATCGCTTCCTTTGAGATGGGCGTAACGACAATAGATAGCTCCATCGGTGGACTCGGAGGCTGTCCTTATGCACCAGGAGCATCTGGTAATCTTGCAACAGACGATCTTCTTTACATGCTCGATGGGATGGGGGTATTAACTGGTGTTAACAAACAAAAGCTTGATAAAGCGGCATTATATATCCAAGAAAAAATTGGTCGGCCATTGTTAAGTCATAACATTCAAGCTAACCAAGGGAAAATTAAAATCTAGCAATCTATATGAAAAAGGAACATATAGGGGGGAAACTACGTTGTCTTTCGATAAAACATTACAAGAGCGAGTAGAGAAAATTAAAAAAGGCGGTGCTTCAAAATACCATGAAAAAAATACAACGAAAGGAAAGCTTTTTGTCCGTGAGCGGTTAGAATCCCTTTTTGATGATGGTTTACAAGTGGAGGATGCTCTATTTGCAAATTGCATGGAGGAGCATTTGCCTGCAGACGGTGTAGTCACAGGCATGGGGAAAGTAAATGGTCAAACCGTTTGTATAATGGCTAACGACTCGACAATTAAAGCAGGCTCATGGGGCGCAAGAACAGTAGAAAAAATTATCCGAATACAAGAGACGGCAGAAAAACTTAGCATACCACTCATCTATCTCGTTGATTCTGCGGGTGCACGGATAACTGATCAAATTGAGATGTTTCCAGGTCGGCGAGGAGCTGGAAGGATTTTCTATAATCAAGTCAAACTTTCCGGAAAAATCCCACAAGTTTGCATTTTATTTGGACCTTCTGCAGCAGGCGGAGCGTATATCCCTGCTTTCTGTGATGTTGTCATTATGGTTAATGGAAATGCGTCAATGTACTTAGGATCTCCACGAATGGCTGAAATGGTGATAGGTGAAAAAGTTTCCCTCGAAGAAATGGGTGGAGCAAAGATGCATTGCTCCGTATCAGGTTGTGGTGATGTATTAGCTGATTCTGAGGAAGATGCAATAAAGCTTGCCCGTAAATACCTATCATATTTTCCTGCCAACTTTTCAGAAAAGCCACCAATGAAAGAAGCTGTAGCCCCTAACAATTTTGAAAAAACACTAGAAGAAATCATCCCGAAAAATCAAAATGCCCCATTTAATATGATGGATTTAATCGAACGTATTATTGATAAAGATTCATTTTTTGAAATCAAAAAATTATTTGCTCCTGAATTAATTACGGGGTTTTGTAGAATGAATGGGCAGTCAATTGGTATAGTAGCCAATCAGCCGCGAATGAAAGGTGGCGTTCTTTTCCATGATTCTGCAGATAAGGCGGCAAAATTTATTACATTATGTGATGCATTTAATATCCCATTGTTATTTCTAGCAGATATTCCAGGATTTATGATCGGAACAAAGGTGGAGAGAGCTGGGATTATACGTCATGGGGCAAAAATGATTTCTGCTATGTCAGAAGCAACTGTGCCCAAGATATCAATTATAGTTCGAAAGGCATATGGTGCTGGACTTTATGCGATGGCAGGTCCAGCATTTGAACCAGATTGTTGCCTTGCTTTACCTAGTGCCTCAATTGCAGTTATGGGTCCTGAAGCTGCCGTTAATGCGGTTTATGCAAATAAAATTGCTGAATTACCTGAGGGAGAACGATCTGCATTCATCGAACAAAAACGAGAAGAGTACCGCAAAGATATCGATATTTATCGATTAGCATCAGAAATGATCATTGACGGTGTCATCCCAGCAAATTCGCTTCGAAACGAACTACTCACACGTTTCGATACTTATATGTCTAAGTATGTATTATTTACACATCGAAAGCACCCTGTTTATCCAGTTTAATCCAAAGTTTATGATTAGGAAGGAGTATCCATGGTATGAAGTCAATTTTAGCGTCATTTGAAGAAGCAGTAAGAGAAATAAAAGATGGTGCAACAATAATGGTTGGCGGTTTCGGACTTGTTGGAATTCCTGAAAATTTAATTAAAGCTCTTTGTAATTCCGGTGTAAAAAATCTCACAGTGATCTCAAACAACTGTGGTGTTGATGATTGGGGATTAGGTTTATTATTGAAAAATAAACAAATTAAAAAAATGATTTCTTCTTATGTAGGTGAGAATAAGGAGTTTGAGCGTCAAGTATTAAACGGTGAACTCGAGGTTGAACTAATTCCACAAGGAACATTGGCTGAAAAAATTCGTGCAGGTGGTGCTGGGATTCCTGCCTTTTTTACTCCAGCTGGTGTTGGAACACCGATTTGCCAGGACCGAGAAACCCGTGTCTTTAATAACAAGGAATATTTACTAGAAGAATCCCTTACTGCTGATTTTAGTATAATCCGCGCCTGGAAGGCTGATAAATTCGGAAATCTTATTTACAACAAAACTGCACAAAACTTTAACCCAATGATGGCCACTGCTGGAAAGATAACGATTGCTGAGGTCGAATTACTGGAAGATGTTGGTGAGTTACCTCCCAATCAAATTCATACACCAGGTATCTATGTTCAGAAACTAGTCGTTGGAAAACAAGAAAAACGAATTGAACGGATAACTGTTCGTAATTAAAAGCATGAAACTATGTGAATAGGAGGTCTAGTATGTCTTCGAATAGTAGAGAAAAGATTGCTATAAAAGCGGAATGTGAGATTCGTGATGGAGATTATGTGAATTTAGGAATTGGGATGCCGACACTTGTAGCAAACTATATTTCTGAAGAAAAACAGGTTGTCCTTCAATCAGAGAATGGATTGTTAGGCATTGGACCTTACCCTACAAAAACTGAAGTGGATCCTGATTTGATAAATGCTGGAAAAGAAACGGTCACTGCTGCAAGAGGTGCTAGTTATTTTAATAGTACAGAATCCTTTGCCATGATCCGTGGTGGGCATATTGATGTTGCGATTTTGGGTGGAATGGAAGTTTCAGAGACCGGTGATCTTGCCAATTGGATGATTCCAGGGAAAATGATAAAGGGAATGGGCGGTGCAATGGACCTTGTTCATGGTGCAAAACGAATCATTGTGATCATGGAACATACAAACAAAAAGGGTCAAGCAAAAATAGTAAAACAATGTTCGCTACCTTTAACTGGAAAAGGTGTAGTAGATCGAATTATTACAGATCGAGCTGTTATAGATGTTACAAATTCAGGCCTGAAGCTGATCGAAGTGGCAAAAGGGTTTACTGTTGAAGATATTCAAGCAATGACTGAGCCCGATTTGATCATAGATGAACATGTAAAATTAAATGCTTTTTAAAGACAAACATTGTCAACTGATTTAATCTTTTCATTGCGATTAAGGAAAGGATTGATAAAGGATGAATTTCGATTTGACAAATGAACAAGAAATGATTCGTAAGTTGATCCATGATTTTGCTGAAGAAGAAGTTGCTCCCGAGGCAGACGCTAGAGATCGAACAGCTAAATTTCCAGAGGAGATCTTTGAAAAATTAGCAGAGCTTGGGATTATGGGTTTGCCTTTTCCAGAACAATATGGTGGCAGTGCAGCAGATACAATCAGTTTTGCAATCGTAGTAGAAGAGCTAAGTCGTGTGTGTGCTTCTACTGGTATCACCTATTCTGCTCATATTTCATTAGGAGCAGCACCGATACATTTATTTGGTACAGAAAAACAAAAACAGAAATATTTAACACCACTTTGTACGGGGGAGTATTTAGGTGCCTTTGGTCTAACAGAGCCAAATGCAGGGTCAGATGCTGGAGGGACTCAAACTACTGCATCACTACATGGTGACCAGTGGGTAATAACAGGTTCAAAATGCTTTATTACAAATGCAAGTTATGCAAAATATCTTGCAATTACAGCTGTAACCGATCGTTCAAAGGGAACTAATGGCATTAGCGCCTTCCTTGTACCTACAAATGCACATGGATTTACTGTTAATGATCGCTATGAAAAAATGGGTCTTCATTCTTCAAATACGGCTGAACTAGTTTTGGAAAATGTTAGCATACCCAAAGAAAATCTTCTTGGTGTAGAAGGAAATGGATATAAACAGTTTTTAGCTACGTTAGATGGCGGAAGAATTGGAATCGGAGCAATGGCTGTTGGGATTGCTCAAGGAGCCTATGAAAAATCGCTCCAATATGCAAAAGAGAGAAAACAATTTGGAAAAAGCTTGTCAGCATTTCAGGCGATACAATTTAAATTAGCTGATATGGCTATGAATATTGAATTAGCTCGAAATATGGTTTATAAAGCAGCGTGGTTAAAGGATCAAGGAAAAGGATTTAAAAAGGAAGCAGCTATTGCAAAATTATTTGCATCAGAAATGTGTATGAAGGTATGTGATCAAGCGATACAGATTCATGGCGGTTATGGCTATATGAAGGAATATCAGGTGGAGAGATTCTTCCGGGATGCAAAACTATTGGAGATCGGTGAAGGGACATCAGAGGTACAACGAATGGTTATTGCACGCCAAATAGGCTGTTAACTTGGAGGGAGTAAAGCTATGTTCAAAAGAGTTCTTATCGCTAATCGTGGAGAAATTGCAGTGCGCATTATGCGGACGTGCAAGTCTTTGGGGATTTTTACGATTGGGATTTACTCACAAGCTGATAAAGATGCACCTCATGTCAAAATCGCAGATGAGGCTTGTTTACTAGGTGGTCCGAGAGTAGCTGAGAGCTATTTAAACATCGATAAAATTCTCGAAGTGGCTCTACTAAGTGAGGCAGAGGCTATTCACCCAGGCTATGGCCTCCTTTCTGAAAATGCTGATTTTGCTCGACGTTGTGAGGCATTGGGAATTGTGTTTATTGGTCCATCTCCTGATGTTATTGCTCAGATGGGCAGTAAAATTGAAGCACGCAAAGCAATGAAGGAAGCTGGTGTACCAGTTGTTGAAGGAATCTCCTATCCATTAGCAAATGCGGAAGAAGCGGTGAAGGTAGCGGAAAGTATTGGTTACCCTGTCATGCTCAAGGCTTCAGCAGGTGGTGGTGGAATTGGGATGCAAATTGTTAGGAATGCATCGGAAATCCTCAAAATGTATGAAGGAAATCAAAAACGGGCAAACGATTTTTTTGGTGACGGAGCAATGTACGTGGAAAAATATATAGAAAATCCAAGACATATTGAAATTCAAATCCTTGCAGATCAATTTGGAAATACTGTTTATTTATGGGAACGTGAATGCTCAATACAGCGACGCCATCAGAAAGTCGTCGAGGAAGCGCCATCACCGTTTCTTGACGAGGTTACTCGTGTAAAAATGGGTGAGACATCGGTCAGAGCTGCCAAATCAATTGACTATAAAAACGCTGGAACATTTGAGTTTTTAGTTGATGAGAATAAAAACTTCTTTTTTCTAGAAATGAATACACGTCTCCAAGTAGAACATCCTGTTACAGAAGAAATTACTGGATTAGATTTAGTTGCTGAGCAGCTAAAAATTGCTGCAGGCTGTTCATTGGATTTTTCACAGAAAGATATAAAACGAGAAGGTCATGCGATCGAAGTGAGAATTTATGCTGAGGATCCCAAAACCTTTTATCCATCACCTGGAAAAATAAATAAAATAGACTTACCAAAGGGACCAGGTATTCGCCATGAACTGGGTATCCATGACCAATCAGTTGTTACACCTTTTTATGATCCGATGATTGCAAAGCTAGTTGTAAGTGGAAAGCAACGCGATGATGTGATTGATATTCTTCAAAAAGCACTAGTAAACTACCATATTCAAGGAATTAAAACAAATATCCCAATGCTTAAAGAAGTTGTAGCTCATCCTGCTTTCCTTTCTGGTCAAGCAACTACAAGTTTTGTTGATAAGTTCATAAATAAACATTGAACTTGGAGGGGAAGGGATGAGTAAACCAGTATTAATCTCTACAGTGATGAATGGAATTGCTATTATGACTTTAAATCGTCCAGAAGTAGCAAATTCATTATCACTTCACTTGTTAGAAGAATTACAAGAAGCAATATTTTTATATAAATTCGATAAGTCTGTTCGTTGTATCATAATCACCGGGACTGGTGAAAAAGCATTTTGCGCAGGGGCAGACTTAAAAGAAAGAGCAGAAATGGACATGACTCAAGTGCGAAGGACAGTTGAGAAGATACGAAGAACAATAAATGAACTAGAAGCATTACCACAACCGGTCATTGCAGCCGTGAATGGTGGCGCATTTGGTGGTGGGCTAGAATTAGCATTGGCCTGTGATATCCGAATTGCATCAGAAAAGGCGAAGTTTGGTTTGACAGAGACTTCGCTCGGTATTATTCCAGGTGCCGGTGGAACACAAAGGTTACCAAGATTAATTGGAAAAGGGAAAGCAAAAGAATTAATCTATACAGCTAAAAGAATTGATGCGAAAGAGGCAAAGGAAGTTAGATTAGTAGAATATGTGGTTCCGGCTGAAGCTTTGTTAAATAAGGCAATAGAATTAGCCAATCTAATTGTTAGGAATGCTCCAATTGCAGTAGAACAAGCAAAATTATCGATTGATAAAGGGTACGAAGTAGATATTAATACTGGTCTTTCTATTGAGAAAAGTTCGTATGAATTAACAATTCCAACGAAAGATCGCTTAGAAGGTCTCCAAGCATTTAAGGAAAAACGGTCGCCTAATTTTGTTGGAGAATAATAAAAATGGAATAATCATGATTGGAAAATGTATATACTTTAAAGATATAGAGAATATTCTTACTTACTTGTCACAGAAAAAATCGTTTTTAAGATATCCCCAAAATCTATAATCAACCTAACTACAAAAAGTATTAGATTGATTGTTTAGGAGGGATTAACATGCAAGTATTTTACACCGTGCGCTCTGGTGACACGCTGTATCAAATTGCGACAAGATGGGAGCTACCGGTCGATTCCCTTATTGCTGCAAATCATTTACTCCCACCTTATACAATTTATATCGGTCAACAGCTCTCGATTCCACCTGGTGTCAATGTTACTCAGATTAAAAAAGGTGATACAATTTTTCAATTATCTCAATTTTATGGTGTTCCACAAACTGTTATTGTGGAAGAAAACGCACTTCAGCCTCCTTATATGATTCATCCAGGTCAGTTACTTAAGATACCACCTGGCGTTCCATACTATATTGTTTATCCAGGAGATACGCTTTATCAAATTGCAAAACGTTTTAATGTTGTAGTTGGGGGAACCATCAATCCTGAACCAATACGGTTAGTTAACCAGCTCAAAAGCGATGTCATTTACCCTGGAATGAAGCTGAAAATCCCGTACTCTCCACCTCTTGTAAGTGGTTTGATTGCTTATACATCAAATCGAGGGGGTCATGATGATATTTGGTTATATAACCCTAGTAGTGGAAAGAGTGATCAGCTTACAAATGGTATAGGTGATCGTTTTTCTGTTCCTGTTTGGTCATTGGATACTAAAAACATCGCTTTTGTTGGAAAGAACGCTATTCTTTATCTGATTAATCTAGATAGTGGGGATATTGCTAAAATTGATCAGTTTGAGAAAGGAGAAAGTATCCATCTAGACTGGTCACCAAATAATCACCAGCTTGCTTATATTAAAAATGCGAACATTGTTTTGTATGATATCAGTACACATCAAGTAGAGAGAATAAACGCACCTGCTGCAACTGATGTTGAGTGGTTTCCTAGCGGTGAGGAATTATTATTTCAAGCACCTGATTCCTCTGGCACTAGTCAACTTTTCCGAATTCGTAAAAACGGAAACGATATGCGGGTAGTTACGAGGAACACAGAAGGACGGCTAAATAATGTTCGTCTATCCCCTAATGGAGCATATGCTCTTTATACAACACCAGGAGCGAGTATTTCAATCGTTCATACTGTTGACATTTCAACTGGAATAACAAGTGAAGTAAAAGGAGGGCCACTCGCGAAAAATTACTTTCCTGAATGGTCACCAGATTCGAAAAATATTGCATATAGTGCAACAGCATTTGAAGATAGGGGATATTTTTCCTTAATTAGGTCCTCCGAAAGAAAAGGAGAAAATGATCGGACATGGGCTATATCAGATTGCTATGCAACACCGATCACATGGTCGCCTGATGGAAGAAAAATTGGTTACCTTTCCGCTTGTAATGAACAAGGAATTGCCAGTGAAATGTGGGTGGTAGATATTAAGCATCCAGCTCCAATTCGCTTAGTTGAAGGTGTTCAGATCACTTCCTTACAATGGTCTCCTAAACAAAATAGCGAACAGTGGAAGACCTTTATAAGCGAAGTATATAAGGTTCGCTTAACCTATCCAGCAAGCTGGAAACAAGTTGGAGATGAAAGATTTGAAGGACTAGACGGCTTTTTCCAAATTTCTGCTATTTCCAGTAGTTCAAATATTGATGAGGTATGTCATAATGAAGCATTCCATCAATTGATGCCATATGGGTCTCAACCAACAATAAATAAAAGCAATATTCAATCACAAGATGCATGTTTTATCTACCCTTCTCAGGATCAGCCACAGGAAATGAAGGGGCAGGCTGCATTAATTGTTAAATACCCAGAACCTATTCAAATCCAGGGTACAATTTATCAATTCTTTATTTTATGGGCTGATATGGATCATATAAATAAGATAGGATCTACACTCAATTTTATCTGAAAACTAATCTAGACAGACACGGTGTTCGAAAGTACCTGTCTGTCTTTTTTGTTTTTTAATACAATTCTTGAACTTTGGATAAATAACCAACCGAAGGACGGTTAATCGATATATTTCAAATGAAAATTCATATATAATTGTGATATGAAGGTTTAAAATACGAATGAAATTGCTTTTGATTTATTGATTGTTCGTTTATAATATCGGTAAATGGATAGAGGAGGATATGAAGCATGTATAATTCAAAGAAGATTTTATTGCTAGGGTCAGGTGAATTAGGAAAAGAGGTCATGATAGAAGCTCAACGTCTTGGTGTTGAGACGATTGCTGTTGATAGATATGAAGGTGCACCTGCAATGCAAGTGGCACATCGAAGCTATGTTATCGATATGCTTGATCCGAAGGAAGTAAGGGATATTGTTGAAAAGGAAAAACCTGACTTAATTGTTCCAGAAATTGAAGCAATTGCAACTTCTGAACTTATCAAATTAGAAGAAGAAGGCTTTCAAGTGATCCCCACTGCACGAGCGGCAAAACTAACGATGGATCGTGAGGGGATTAGAAGACTTGCTGCAGAAACATTACAGTTACCAACAGCAAAATATGAATTTGCTGATACATATGAAGAATTTGAACAAGCTACAAGAAACATTGGTTTTCCGTGCGTAATTAAGCCACTTATGAGTTCATCAGGCAAAGGACAAAGTGTTTGCCACTCGAAAGAAGAGATTGAGAAATGTTGGGAAATAGCAATGGAGGGTGGAAGAGTGCAAAACGGAAGAGTCATTATCGAAGAATTCATTCGATTTGATTCGGAAATCACACTGTTAACCGTTCGTGCGGTTAATGGAACAAAGTTTTGTGCACCAATTGGTCATATCCAAAAAGATGGAGATTATATTGAATCTTGGCAGCCACATCAAATGACTGAGGGACAAATTCAAGAGGCAAAAAAAATTGCTCAGGTGATTACAGATGAGCTAGGTGGTTATGGATTATTTGGTGTAGAGCTATTCCTTGCTCAAGATAAGGTTTATTTTAGCGAAGTCTCCCCACGTCCGCATGATACAGGATTAGTTACTCTAGTGACACAAAATTTATCTGAGTTTGCTCTCCATATTCGAGCTATATTGGGCTTTCCAATTCCTGAGATAACGCTTGTAACACCTGGCGCAAGTCGCCCATTAAAAGCAATCGAAGAAATGAATGAATATCGAGTCGAAGGATTAGAACAAGCTCTAGCTGTAACAAATACGCAGGTGCGAGTATTTGGAAAACCTGTAACAAAAGTTGGTCGTAGAATTGCAGTTACCTTATCTACAGCAGAAACTGTTGAAATTGCAAAAAAACAGGCTAAAAATGCTCTGGATTATTTAACGATTAAACAATAACAATTAGATTTAATTTCCCAGGGAAGCGCAGGTTTAGACACCGTTATCGATTTTTTGTGTTTTTTATGTCATATTACAGAACTCCGAAAGAGAAAGTCCATTCCTTTAGGTGTGGGAGTATCAATTGTAATAAATATATAATTTGTTTGTAACTTGGTAAAATCATAAGATGCCTTAGGGATAAATATACTTATATGGGAGCATAAATCCAAAAGAATTCAGATCTGAAACTACACTTTTTAGTTAAATACTGCTCCTTAATTAGAAGAAGCAGGAGGGAACCACATGACGTGTAAAAGCTGTGATGGTAGTAGATTAATAAACTGTCAGAACTGTTCTGGAGAAGGTTTTGATTTCGGTAATCACAAGTGTGATTCATGTTCTGGTGAGGGTGTCATTGCATGTTCAACATGTGAAGGAAAAGGATCGATTGGATTTTTTAAATGGTTAAAGTCTAGTTAATAATATTTAAATGAAATCAAGTTAACTAAAAGCTCTACTAATATTACATTTAAAATGTGGTGGAAATAAATCAAGAAGAGCCTAACGCTTAGATGATTGTAAATAAATCATTTGTGATTGGGCTCTTTTTTTATGAGTTTTTCGAGTTATATCGAGAGTTATCATTAATTAGTTTACATAACTATATTATAGTTAATTGAATTTTTAGGTTTATTCAACATCATTATGTTCTGCATTCCTATTATATTCATTCCAAGTTGATTTCCCAATGTTGTGGTAGATGTTGAAAATAATAAACGCTCGATTGGACACATTAAAATAAAAAGGAAAGAATCTGATCTCGACAACTGGAGGAATCTAAATGGATGCTATGACCTTTGTCTTATTTGGAGCAACAGGGGATTTAGCTAAACGAAAAATTATCCCCGCACTATACAGTCTATATGTTGATCAGAAATTGCCTCCTTCATTTTCTTTCATTGGAGTAAGTTTAACTGAATTATCAGATGAGGAGTTTCACGAGAATGTTGAACAATCTGTACATACATTTTCTGAAGGTGGATCAAATGATTATTCGAAATTAAAAGATTTTCTTCCATCCATTCGTTATTGTAAATTAGATGTGACAAATGAAGGTGAGTATAAAAAATTACTTAATCTTATTCAACTACGTGAAGAGGAATTGAATATTCCTGAGAATCGGATGTTTTATATGTCTGTTGCTCCAACATTTTTTGATGTCATTGCCTTGAACATTAAAAAAAGTGGGTTGGGATCGACTAGAGGATGGAAACGTCTTATTATTGAAAAACCATTTGGACATGACTTAAAATCAGCTCAAGAATTAAACGAGAAATTGAGCACTACCTTTCAAGAAGAGGAAATTTATCGGATAGATCATTATCTAGGTAAACCGATGGTGCAAAACTTGGAGGCATTAGAATTTGCAAATCCGATATTTCAAACTCTGTGGAACAATCAACACATTGCCAATATTCAAATTACTGCAAGTGAAACAGTTGGAGTCGAAAAAAGAGCAAGCTATTATGATAAAGCTGGCGCAATTCGCGATATGTTTCAAAACCATATGATGCAATTGTTAATGATGACAAGCATGCATTTACCAAAACGAATTACTGCAGAAGATATTCGAAATGAAAAAAAGAAAATCATTGAATCTGTTCGTCCATTGAAAAAAGAAAATGTTCGTTCAGATGTTATTCGAGGTCAATATGGTTCAGGTGAAATTGATGGAAAATCAGTTATCGGGTATATAGAAGAACCTGGAATTACACCATCTTCTAAAAATGATACATTTGTTGCCGTTCGATTGTGGATAGATGACCCTTTTTGGCAGGGAGTACCATTTTATATTCGAACCGGCAAACGAATGAAGAAGAAGTCCACACGTATAGTCATTGAATTCAAAAATCCTTTAAAAGAGTTATATGTTAATCAAAACGAGGACCCAACACCAAACTTATTAATCATCGGGATTAACCCAAACGAAGGAGTATCTTTACAATTAAATAGTAAAAATCCATTAAAGGATGGAAAAATCGAGCCAATAAACATCGAATTTTCAGCTGACCAAGACGATGTTCCAAAAGCTTATGAGCTCTTACTATTAGATGCTTTTGAAGGAGACGCTACTTTCTTTGCTCATTGGAAGGAGGTTGAACTATCTTGGAAATGGGTTCAACCTATTCTAGAAGCATTTGAAGAAAATCTTGTTCCTCTTCATATTTACCCATCAGGATCCTATGGACCGGATGCTTCTCATCGATTACTTGAAGAGGATGGATTTGGCTGGTGGTTAGACAAAAAATCTCTTGAATCATCAAAGGTTGCTCCTCAAGAAAGCTAATGATTAAAAGGAACAACTTTTTTGTAACATTTTTAGTGTGATTAAATTCGAATAACTTTGCTAGGAGGTAGAGAATGTGAAGGTAGGAGTCATTGGTCTAGGGAAAATGGGATTAAACATTAGCAAGAATCTTCTTGACCACAATCACGAAGTTGTTGCGTTCGATATAAATTCAAGTGCGATCGAGGAAATTAAAGAGTATGGTGCCAAAGGTACTTTAAGTTTAAAAGAACTTGTTCAATCGTTGGAAAAGCCAAGAGTATTGTGGATTATGGTCCCACATTCAGTTGTAGATTCATTAATTAACGATGTGACCCCATTCTTAACAGCCGGAGATATTGTCATTGAGGCTGGTAATTCACATTATAAAGAATCAATTCGCCGTTCTGAAGAATTCAAAAAAATTGGGGTAAGCTTTCTTGATGCAGGTACATCAGGTGGCATGGAAGGTGCTCGTAATGGTGCAAATTATATGGTAGGTGGAGATCCAGAGGCTTGGAGGATTGTAGAACCAATTTTCCGAGATACCGCAGTTGAAAAAGGCTATTTATATACTGGGAAATCTGGTAGTGGTCACTTTTTGAAAATGGTTCATAATGGAATTGAATATGGCATGATGGCAGCGATCGGTGAAGGATTTGAAGTTTTAGAAAAGAGTGAATTTGAATATGACTATGAAAAAGTAGCTAGAGTTTGGAGTAACGGTTCAGTTATCCGTTCATGGCTTATGGAGTTAACTGAAAGTGCATTTTCAAAAGATGGAAAATTGGAAGATATTAAAGGAGTCATGCACTCATCAGGTGAAGGGAAATGGACAGTTGAAACTGCATTAGATTTACAAGCAGCTACTCCTGTAATCGCCCTGTCACTCTTAATGCGTTATCGATCCTTGGAGAATGATACATTTACTGGAAAAGTTGTAGCAGCATTACGAAATGAATTTGGTGGACATGCTGTTGAGAAAAAGTGAAATATAGAAATCATAAGAGAGTCTTTTGACTCTCTTATATTTTTGTTTTCTTAATGTTGATTAAAGAATTATGTAATGATATAAATAGGGAGATTATATTGATTCAGATTTGTAAGAGCAAAAGAAAGGAATGAAATAAAAATGTCAGATATTCATCCGGTTATTAAGAAGCTACAATTTAAAGACCAAGGACAACATATATTAATTATAAATGCACCAAAAGCATATGAAGAGGTTATGACTGGGTTTGAAGGTGAAATACATATTAATGCTGAGGATGAAGGATATGATTTTGTACAAGTTTTCGGTACATCTATTGTGGAGTTGCAAACTTTTGCTCGTAGCGCTGAAGCCTATGTAAAAGAAGATGCTCTCTTTTGGCTTTGCTATCCTAAGAAATCATCAAAACTTTACAAAGGGTCAGATTGCAGTCGTGAAAGTGTAACTAAAACGCTTACCAATGAAGGCTACGAGCCTGTTCGACAAATAGCTATCGACGAGGATTGGTCAGCTCTGCGTTTTCGCAAGGTAGAAAATATTAAGTCGATGACACGAAAGTTTGCTGTTACGGAAAAAGGAAAAATACGTACAGATCAGTAAGGAAAACAAAAAACTTCCTTCTCGCATATATTCACTCAAATCTAGATAAAAGGATTTTTGTCATCACTAATTATTTACTTAACTTTGCACCTAATAAAAAGAGATGAGATAAAGTACTTAAGAGGATACCTACACAAGAGTTTGACCGGTGTCCGTTTACAATCATTATCAATTCTCTTATAATTACGTAGACTCAATAAAACGAATAGTAGCAAATAGGTTCTTACCATTGTTAAAAATAACATCTAACTATGGTAAGAATAATAGGGAAGTTGGTGTAAATCCAACGCGGTCCCGCCACTGTAATCACGGAGTGAAACAACCTAAACCCACTGTAACACATGTTATGGGAAGGGGGTTGTAAAAGCAATGATGTGTAAGCCAGGAGACCTGCCTATTTGTCCAAATCAAGTAACCTTCGAGGAAAAGGGAATTGAAAGAATAAGAGGAGAAATTAATTAGAGGACACTCGAATTAACTACTATTCTTTTAAACTCTCGCCTTTCCGTATTGGATAGGCGTTTTTTTGTTCAATAAATTGGTAGGGGGAATATCAGGTGGAAGAAAAACAAAAAGGATTAACACTCATTTTCACAGGCAATGGTAAAGGTAAAACAACAGCCGCAATCGGTCTTACAGTACGAGCAGTTGGTCAGGGAATGTCAGTAAAGATTTTACAATTTATAAAATCAAAAGGAAGATCGTATGGAGAAAAAGTATCGCTAGAAAAGTTAGGAGTTGAAATGATTCAGCTGGGTGAGGGTTTTACATGGACAAAAACTCCAGAGGTTCATAGAAATGCATTAGAGTCAGCATGGAGGATTGCAAAAGAGACCGTTATGTCTGGAAAATATGATGTAGTAATTTTAGATGAACTAAATAACGCACTTGCGATCGATTCATTTCCAATTGATGACGTTCTCCCAATCAATGAGGTAAAAGAGCTTATTCAAACGAAGCCACCACATGTTCATCTTGTCATTACAGGTAGGAATGCAAAGGAAGAAATAAAAGAATTGGCAGACCTAGTTTCAGTCGTAGATGTAGAAAAGCATTATTATGACGAAGGTATACCAGCAGTAAAAGGAATCGAATTCTAATTTTCGAATAGGAGGGAGAGCTATGTCACAACGTTTAGTTATTGCAGGAGTATCAAGTGGAGTTGGCAAAACTACGTTTACAATCGGTTTAATGGCTGCACTAAAAAAAAGAGGTCTCAATGTTCAAGGCTTTAAATGTGGTCCAGATTACATAGACACAAGCTTTCATACCGCGGTTACGGAACGGCCATCTCGTAATGTAGACAGTTGGATGTTTTCTAAAGATGTGTTGAAAGAAGTATTTATACAGGGTAGTAATGGTGCTGACATTTCAATTATCGAAGGTGTAATGGGATTTTATGATGGTAAATCAGCTGACTCAAATCAAGGCTCGACAGCTGAGATTAGTATGTTGCTAGATTGTCCTACATTATTAGTTGTTGACTGCAGTAAGATGGCTAGAAGTGCTGCAGCTATTGTTAAAGGGTATCAATTATTTGAACCACATGTAAATATTGTTGGCGTTATTGCAAACAAGGTCGGAAGTATTGGCCATTACAAAATAATAAAAGAAGCTGTTGAACAGGAATGTGGTGTTCCAGTTTGTGGCTACTTATTAAATGATTCTAGCGTAAAGATGCCCCAAAGACATCTTGGTCTTGTGCCTTCAGTAGAGCGTGGTGATTTGAATGAGCTATTTTTAAAGTTAGGTGAATTAGTTGAACAAACAATCGATGTAAATAAATTGTTACAACTTAGTATGAGAAAGCCTTTAGAGAGTAATGTAACGGATTCAATTTTCAAACAACGCTCATCAAAAGGGGTCAAGCTAGCAATTGCGAAGGATAGAGCCTTTAGTTTTTATTATCAAGAAAACCTTGAATTACTTGAAGCCTATGGTGCTGAATGTCTTTATTTTTCACCATTAAAAGGTGAGACGATCCCTGAAGAGGCAGACGGACTTTATATAGGAGGCGGCTTTCCAGAGCAATTTGCGAAAGAGCTTTCAGAGCAAAGTGCAGCCAATCAATCGATTAAAAAAAGGATCGAGCAAGGACTACCTACGTTAGCTGAATGTGGTGGCTTTATGTATTTAGCAGAATCAATCGAAACGATTGAAGACAAACAATATCCTATGGTCGGGGTTATTCCTGGAAAAATAAAAATGGGTGACAAGTTAGCTGCAATTGGTTATCGGGAGATTACAGGTCTACCGGGAAATTTTCTGCTTACACAGAAGCACACCGCTCGGGGACATGAGTACCATTATTCTTCCTACTATTCTAGTAATGCAAGACGAAATGCATACCATACAAAAGGGGTATTTGGTGAAGGTGAAGAGGGCTATTTAACAAAGAATCTAATCGCTGGCTATACCCATATTCATTTTGCATCCTGTCCAGAGCTAGTGGAAAACTTTATTGAAAAATGTGTGGAGATGAAGAAACATGGCTCACGGTAAAGCAATTCCTATCATGATTCAGGGCACACACTCAGATGCTGGTAAAAGTATACTAGTTACAGCATTGTGTAGAATTTTTGCTCAGGATGGCTTTCGAACTGCCCCATTTAAATCGCAAAATATGGCGTTGAATTCCTATATTACTCTTGATGGAAAAGAGATTGGCAGATCACAAGGAATTCAAGCAGAAGCAGCTGAGACCGTTGCAACAACAGAGATGAATCCAATTCTAATTAAGCCAACACGAGATAACGAAGCGCAAATTGTTGTGCATGGGAAACCTCTTAAAAGCATGAAAGCGCAAAACTATCGCAGCGACTATTATGATACAGCGAAAATAATTATTGAAGAATCCTATCAAAATCTCGCTTCGTCGTTTGAACGAATTGTAATAGAGGGGGCAGGAAGTCCTGCGGAAGTAAATCTAAATGATCGCGAGCTAGTTAATATGAGTATTGCTAAAATGGCAGATGCCCCTGTCCTTTTAGTAGGTGATATTGACAAAGGCGGTGTTTTTGCAAGTCTAGTAGGGACATTGCAGTTACTTTCACCGGAAGATCGCAATCGAGTTGTCGGGGTGATTATTAATAAATTCCGTGGTGACCTTTCACTACTTGAACCAGGTTTAACATGGTTTGAAAAATACACAGGAAAACCAATATTAGGTGTGATTCCGTATATTAATGATTTGTTAATTGATGCAGAGGATTCCTTAAGTTTAAGTACGTATAGTAAACAAAAAGATACTGACAAAGAAATAGATATTGCAGTTATTAACTTTCCACGAATATCTAATTTCACGGATATCGATCCATTCCTATCTGAAAAGGATACTCATGTTCGTCTAGTAGAAAATGCACGTCAACTTGAGCAGCCTGATATCATTATCCTACCTGGAAGTAAAAACACAATCGAGGATCTCTTGTTTTTAAGAGCAAAAGGCTTAGAACAAGAAATCATCAGAGCACATCAAAATGGGGCGGTCATCTTTGGAATATGTGGTGGATATCAAATGCTGGGTGACAGAATAGAAGATCCTTTTCAAGTAGAATCAAAAATCAAAAGCATAGCAGGATTGAAAATGCTCCAATTAGAAACGTTATTAACAAACGAGAAGACAACAGTACGTTCAACAGGAACAATACAGCTATTTGGAGTTAATGTTAAAGTAGCAGGATATGAAATTCATATGGGTACCACAACCCATGCCCCTCAAATAGAACCTCTCATTCAATTGAATGATCGAAAGGATGGAAGTAAGAATTCCATGGAAACGTGTATCGGAACTTATTTCCACGGTATTTTTCATAATGACGAATTTAGAGGGGTATTTTTAAACCATATTCGTAAAAAGAAAGGCCTGCAGCCTTTTCTCACAAGAGAATCCTTTGAAGATAGCCAAAATAAAGATTTCAACCGCCTAGCTGATCATGTTCGAAGCGCGCTTGATATAGAACACCTTTATGAAATAATGGAACAATTTCAACAAAGAAAGAGAGAATCCAAATGACTTCAAATATTAAAATACAAGAGACTCTACAATCTATTCAAAATCTTAATGATGAAAAAATGCAAGAAGCAAGAGAGTATGTGAATTCTTTAACGAAACCAATTGGAAGCTTAGGGAAATTAGAAGAACTCGCAATTCAGCTTGCCGGAATAACAAATCAAGTATTTCCTGAGGTTACACCTCCAGGTATTATCGTTTTTGCTGCTGATCATGGGATTAGTGAAATGGGGGTTTCTGCCTATCCAAAAGAAGTAACGACCCAAATGGTATACAACTTCCTAAATGGCGGTGCTGCAATTAATGTATTTGCAAAACAAATAAATGCTTTTCTTAAAATTGTTGATATTGGGGTAGCTGAAGATATTAACCATAACGAGTTAATTAATAAAAAGGTGAAATATGGTACGAATAACTATGCGCATGAAAATGCCATGACAGAGGAAGATGCGAAACAAGCCTTAATTGCGGGAATGGATATGGCCCAACAAATGATCGAAGAAGGTGCTAAGTGCATCATCGTTGGTGAAATGGGAATTGGGAATACGGCAACCGCAAGTGCAATTGTTTCGGTAATAACTGGATGTTCAGTCGAGGAAGTAGTTGGCTTAGGGACAGGAATCTCTGATGAAGCTCGAAATAAAAAAGTATCTATCATTTCTAAAGCATTATCAGAAAGAAAACCTAACCGAAAAGATGCAATTGATATTTTAACAAAAGTTGGAGGTCTAGAGATTGCGGGGATGACAGGAGCTATTATTAAAGCTGCTGAACAAAGAGTTCCAGTGATCCTAGATGGTTTTATTAGTACAGCTGCTGCCCTATTAGCTGTCGTTCTAGAGGAGAAGGTAAACGATTATTTGACAGCGGGCCATATGTCTAAAGAGCAAGGGCATATCCATGCCCTTGCATACCTACATAAATCTCCACTCCTTGAACTTGATTTAAGATTAGGCGAGGGAACAGGGGCTGCACTTGCATTTCCATTACTTGAAACAGCAACAAGAATGATGAAAGAAATGGCGACATTTCAATCAGCAGGCATTACAACTGAAAGTCAATCGTCCAAGATTTAGTAAATATTCATTTACACTTACTATATCTTCTTTTATAATAATGCATGTCACAAAAAAACGAATATTCAACAATAGGTCCTTAAATGACAAGATTTTGAGGATAATAGGGAAGTTTGGTGAAATTCCAACGCGGTCCCGCCACTGTAAACGTTGAATGTAGCTAAAAAAATACCCACTGTATAAATGATATGGGAAGGGTTAGCTATAATGATGATGCGTTAGCCAGGAGACCTGCCTATTGTTATGTAAAAGTATCCTTCGAGGAAAAGGATGGCTTTATAATGCTGGTGTCTTTTGATGTTTACATTGTAAATCACCATTTCCTTAATGCATTTATCGCCTTTTCCACGTGAATAGGCGTTTTTTTGTGGAAAAATGAATAGGAGTGGTAAGAATGACAACAGTATTGAAGAAATGGCTTTTACTAAGCATCATGGTTATGCTAATCAGCGTTTTCACAATTGCTTGTGGAAATGCAGAAGATAAAGCAACAGATGAGAATGAAACAACTTTGAAATCTGATGAAACAAAAGAAGGGGAAACCAAAGCTGCCTTTCCAGTAACAGTTACCGACGGAACGGGTGAAGAAGTAACAATTGAATCAGAACCTAAAACAATTGTATCTGTCATCCCAAGTAATACAGAAATAACATTTGCTTTAGGGCAAGGTGATAAGCTAATTGGAGTAGATAATTACAGTAATTATCCTCCAGATGTTGAAAAGATTGAAAAAATAGGTGATCAACAATTAGATGTCGAAAAAATATTGGCTCTACAACCTGATCTTGCATTAGTAACTGATTTCCAACATGAAAACAATCCCGATATTTTAAAGCAATTTAAAGAGGCTGGTATTGATGTCATTGTTATAGGAAGTGCGGAATCATTTGAAAATGTATACAATACGATTACTTTAATTGGCCAAGTTACGGGTGCAACAAAAGAGGCTGACACGATAGTAAAAGAAATGAAGGGTAGATTAGCTGAAATAAAAGAGCAGGCAAAAGCTGTAACTGAAAAGAAAGCTGTCTGGGTAGAAGTTTCACCTGCCCCAGACATTTTTACAACAGGTCAAGATACATTTATGCATGAGATGTTAGAAGTTATCAATGCAACAAATACTGCCGGTGAACAAAAAGGTTGGGTCAAAATGACCGAGGAAGAAATTGTTACATTAAACCCTGATGTTATCATTACTACATACGGATATTATGTTGAAAATCCTGCAGAAGGTGTATTAAACCGTACTGGCTGGGAAGAAGTGCCTGCTATTAAAGATAAACAAGTTTTTGATGTAAATAATGATACGGTTACTAGACCAGGACCACGATTAATTGATGGGGTTGAGACGCTTGCAAAGCTTATTTATCCAGAAATTTTTGACAAATAAATTCGTTTGGATGTATCTAATATGTGGAGTGTTTGTGCTAATTGCAGCACTCCTTGGTTTATTTATTAGTAGTGTTCATTATCCAATTACAGTAATTATGGATGTATTAGCTACAAAAATTGCCGGAATAAAGATATTTAGTGAGGAAATTCCCAAAACAGCAGAGTCGATCATATGGGAAATTCGATTTCCTCGTGTTTTATTGGCGTTTTTTGTAGGTGCTGCACTATCATTAGCTGGGGCAGCCTTTCAAGGGTTATTACGAAATCCACTCGCAGATCCGTACACAATCGGTGTATCTTCAGGTGCTTCTTTAGGTGCAGTTATCGTTCTATATTTTCAAATTACCATCACCTTTCTAGGTAGCTATACATTACCAGTTATCGCTATATTAGGTGGATTATGCACTATGTTTATTGTTTTTGCTGTGACCCATCTATCCAATCGAAGACTTTCAATTGAGACGATTATCCTTGCTGGAATTATCGTCAGTTCTTTCATTGGAGCTGTCATTTCACTTATCATTGCCTTAAGTTCACGTGAAGATATTCGGCAAATTTTATATTGGTTAATGGGGAATGTTGGGATGAGAGGCTGGAGTCATGTTAAGCTAATGATTCCCTTCTTTCTTATTGGTGCGTTGTTTTTAATAATCCGTTCAAGAGAGTTAAATGCCTTTGCGTTAGGTGAAGAATCAGCTGAACATTTAGGAGTAAACGTTCAGAAGGGAAAGATTTATATTATCATAGGAGCATCCTTACTAACAGGAGCAGCTGTTTCTGTATCTGGATCAATAAGTTTCGTTGGATTAGTTATTCCGCATTTTGTTCGGTTATTAATCGGACCAAACCATAGACATGTCCTACCTTTATCAATGTTGGTTGGTGGGGGATATTTGATCCTTGCCGATCTAATCGCCCGGACAATTATTTCACCAAGTGAACTACCTATTGGAGTGATAACAGCTTTAATTGGTGCACCAGTCTTTGCTCTACTATTAATTAGAGAACGACTAGGAAGGGGATAGATATGATTGACATTAAGCAATTATCTGGAGGGTATGAAAAAACGTCGGTAATAAAGGATGTTACACTTACCATCGAGACCGGTCATTTCTTTGCGCTTATTGGTCCGAATGGAAGTGGAAAAACAACTCTTGTAAAATTAATAACAGGTGTGTTGCCAATAAATAAAGGAACGATTACTATTTTTGAGAAGTCACTTCAAAGCTATTCAGCCCTAGAAAGAGCTAGGATCATAGCCGTTTTATCACAGGAACCACAGGTTGAATTCGATTTTCATGTGGAAGAAATTGTTATGCTAGGACGTTACCCACACCAAAAAGGATTATTAAAACATATTTCTAAAAAAGATCGTCAAATAGTTGATGAGGTTATGAAACAAACCGATGTATTTCAGTTTCGAAAACAACCATTTAAGAGTCTAAGTGGTGGAGAGAAGCAGAGAGTCTTATTAGCTAAAGCACTTGCACAAGAGCCACAGATCCTTTTTTTAGATGAGCCTACAAACCATCTTGATATAAAACATACAGTTAGGATGCTGGATCATTTAAAAGAATATCAAAGGAAGCATCATTTAACGATTGTTGCTATTTTACATGACTTAAATACAGCCGCTCTTTTTGCAGATAAGATAGGCTTACTCAATGGTGGAAAATTAATTGAGACAGGTGAATTGTCTCTCTTACAAAATGAAAATCAGCTAAGTGATGTATATGAAGTAGGGATTAAAACTAATTTTCACCCTGTTATCCCAAAACCACAAATCACGGTTATTCCTAACCAAGTAAAAAAAGAAAACCTAGGGCTAGAATATGAGTTAAAACAAACTGATCAATCTATCCATCTTACATTTAACCATCCTTTAAGAACAATCTCTAACGGTGTTTTAGGAGAAGGCTTGCAGTGGGCCAAAAACTTTTGTAATTTTCATGTCAAAAAAGAATATAACTGCTCAAATCCTAAAGAGGATATTATTAGCTGGTTAAGACAAGCGGAGATCTCTGAGTATGACACAATTGGCATGATGACAGCAGTGAACCTAAAAGATATGAGTATCTTAAAAGAAACGTATGAAGATGTTCAAATAATAGCAGTCATAACCGCGGGTGTTGGTAATGCAATTGATATCACTGACCCTTCCACAGTTAAGCATGGCTATCAAATCGGAACTGTAAATATTATGGTTTTTATTGATGCTCATTTAACTGATGGTGCTTTAGTAAATGCCGTTCAATCTGTTACAGAAGCAAAGACGAAAGCCTTCAATGACTTACAAATTAAAGATGCTGCTACTTGTACAATTGCAACAGGTACATCAACAGATAGTACACTAATTGCAGCTACTCAAAAGGGTGATCCTACACCATATGCAGGATCTGGAACTGTTATTGGGAAAGGAATTGGTATGTCTGTTTATAAAGCGATGATCAAAGCTGTGCAAAACTATGAAAAACGCAGAGTGCAGCAACTATGAATGTCTTTGCTATGCATTTTTATATGATCATTACGGCGATTATTACCGATTTACTTATCGGTGATCCAAGGTGGCTTCCACATCCTGTAATCATCATGGGAAAAGCGATAAGCTTTCTTGAAAAGATGTGGAATCGGAACAAGTATCGCAAGGCAAAAGGAATGCTTTTAACTTTGACAATTGTTGGCGGGACGTATATCTTTGTTTATTTCTTACTTAAAATTGTGAATTATATCCATCCGTACGCTACGTTTTTAGTGGAAATGTATCTTATTTCTACGACAATTGCAATGAAGGGATTACATAAAGCAGCCAAAGAAGTCGCGATCCCACTGTTACAAGGGGATATATCTTTAGCTCGTAAAAAGTTAAGCTTTATCGTTGGTCGTGACACGGAAGACCTGCCCACAGATGAAGTGGTTCGCGGTACTGTCGAAACCGTTGCTGAAAACACTGTTGATGCAATCATTGCTCCATTATGTTGGGCACTGATTGGTGGTGCACCATTAGCAATGGCTTATCGTGCAACAAATACATTAGATTCAATGGTTGGTTATAAAAATGAAAAATATAAACAATTTGGTTGGGGATCTGCCAGGTTAGATGATGTAATGAATTGGATTCCAGCTCGGTTAACGGCAATCTTAATTTGGCTTTTTTCGTGGTTTGTTCCCAATTCTAAAAAGTGGAATGCTTTTGTTGTAACTGTTCGTGATGCTAAAAAGCACCCAAGTCCGAATAGTGGTTGGCCTGAGGCTATGACTGCAGGGCTTTTAGGGGTTGTGTTAGGAGGAAAGAATTTTTACCAAGGAATTGTTTCCAACAGAGCGGAAATGGGCAACTATACTCGCAGGCTTCAGCCTAAAGATATTCAAAAAACGATTATTTACATGCATGGTGCATGGTTTATGTTTGTGCTTATACTATTCTTCATTTATATGAAGCTATAGTAAAGAAAGGTGTGGTGAAGATGGAATGGCCTGACCATGGTGGGCAACCGAAGAAAATTCTAGAATTAAAAGGAATTAATAAAGATGATCTATATGTTGACTTTAGTGCAAATATTAATCCGTTAGGACCTCCGATGGCATTAAAAGAGAGCTTTATAGAAGCGTTTAACCAATTCGAAAAGTATCCTGATCCCAACTACGAAGAAGCTACAAAGTTAGTTGCTACTCATGAAGGGGTAAGGCAAGAACAGACTCTCTTAACGAATGGAGGCTCTGAAGCGATCTTCCTAGTTGCCCAACAATTTACTGGGGAAAAAGCGTTAATAATCGAACCTACATTCTCTGAATATGAAAGAGCTTGTCACGTATTTCAATTATCTGTAACCCATCTTTCTCTTCAACAAGAGGATCATTTTTCTTTTCCACTTGAAAAGGTTATATCGAAAATGGAAGAAGTAGATGTCGTTTTTTTATGTCGTCCGAATAATCCAACAGGAACTGTAGTCGACATTGAAGATATTAAGGCAGTTCTTGAAAAAGGCATCGAGTGTCAAACAACGATTGTAATCGATGAAGCATTTATTCACTTTTTACCCTCCCATATCACTGACTTAGCGTTCCTTATTGATCATTATGCAAACTTAGTATTACTGAGATCATTAACTAAAATTTTTTCAATTCCTAGTTTGCGACTTGGTTATGTTGTTGCAAGGGAAGAGATGATTTTCCAATTGAAGAGAAGTCAGATTCCTTGGAGTGTAAATGGTATTGTAACCTCCATACTCCCTTGTCTAGTTACTCAGCATGTATTTATTGATGAAACAAAAGCTTGGTTACAAGGACAGCTAAAACTTTTAACCGCCGAGCTTTCAAGATTAGGCTTCTATTATTCACCTACTCTTGTAAATTTTTATTTGTTAAGAGATCTTGATCGACAAGCAGATACTGAACAATTATTTCTTTATTTACTAGAGAATAACATTATTCCACGACATACTCATACTTTTAAGGGTCTTGATGGAAACTATTTACGTTTAGCGGTTCGTACTGAGGCTGAAAACAACTTTTTACTACAAACGTTACGCAGATGGAGAGACAGGCAATGTTAACGTTTATTTCTGGTGGTGCTCGTTCAGGGAAAAGTTCTTTTGCAGAAAATTATGCCCTTGAATTATTCAAAAAAGCTGGTCGAAATGAGACATTATTATATATAGCTACTGCAGAAAGAACCGATCGTGAAATGGAAAATCGAATAGCTCGACATATTGTTGAAAGAGAATCAATTTGGGATACAATTGAAGCACCTTTGGAGGTAACACGAGTATTACAAACAGTAAAGGAACAGGAAGTCATTTTATTGGATTGCTTAACGGTTTGGATAAATAACATGCTGTATAAAGGAAAGACAGATATAGGGATGATTTTGGAAGAAGTTTCAAAATGGATTAAACTAGCTGAGGAGAAGCAACTGCAATTAATCATTGTCTCAAATGATGTTAATGAAGGAATCCAAAGTGACAATTTGTTTATTCACGAATACATCTATAAGCTTCAAAAAGTTCACAGTTTAGTTACTTCTAAAGCAGAATCAGTTTATCAAATCGTTGCAGGAATACCGATTAAATGGAAAGGCTGATCATGATGAAGCATTACATTTTAGGATTTATTTTAGCCATGCAATTTTTAACTCGTATCCCGATTCCTATCGAGTGTCCTTGGGAAAAAAAATCAATAAGAGGAGCACTTGCTTCCTTTGGAATCGTTGGGTTAATCATTGGAGGTATTTTAGCTATAGCCATTACAATCACAGACTCGGTATTGCCTGGATGGATGATCGCTCTATTGATTGTGACGATATGGGTGTTTTTAACTGGAGGATTACATTTAGATGGCTTAATGGATGTGGCCGATGCGGTGGGTTCAAATGCTCCTTTTTCGAAAAAGCTTGAAATCATGAAAGATCCTCAAGTCGGAAGCTTTGCTGTCCTTACCGCCATCTTTCACCTCACTTGGAAAATTGCATTCGTTTATGGAGTTATTCAGACAAATCAACTGAAACCCTTACTATTCTTTCTTATTCTGATTCCAGCATTCAGTCGATTAATCCCGCTTTACTTATTATATTACCTTCCAGTAATGAAGCAGGAAGGACTTGCCTATCAATGGAAGAAGCATCTAACTTTCCGCGAGGTTATTATTGGCACTACTATCATTTTCCTTTTTACACTAGTTTTCCCATACACGCTATTGCTCTTCTTTTCATACTTCGTATTCTACTTTTTCCTTCGTATTTGGATCTTAAAAAACTTTAAAGGTATCAATGGGGATCTTCTTGGTGCATCAATCGAAGGAGGGGAATTATGGGGTCTTTTCATACTATCGATGTATATTTGGTTCGTCATGGGGTGACAAGTTGGAATATTGAAAAAAGATATTTAGGCCATACAGATGAACCATTAGTAGATCATGAGCTTTATAAATTAAATCCATTGCGAAGCTCCCTTAAAGAAATTCCTTTTGATCGTTATTATTCTAGTGATCTTAAACGATGTACAGAAACATTTCGATATTTAATAGGAGATAAACTCGTTTGTTTAGATTCTAGGATAAGAGAGCTTGATTTTGGAAAATGGGAAGGTATGACTTATGAGATGCTAAAAGGTGATGTAAGCTATCAAGATTGGTTAAACAATTGGGAGCATATTGCTCCACCGGGCGGAGAAACTCTAGCCCAGTTAAACGCTAGAATAAATGCCTTTCTGGCAGATCTACTTATTCAAAATAAAGATCATAATAGTAACGTGCTTATCCTTACCCATGGGGGCGTCATCCGAGCTATCTTGAAAAAATTTGAGCAAACGAAGTCTTTCTGGGAATTAATGATACAGCATGGAAAAGCATATCACTTGTCATTTCAACAGCAAAAGGGGGAATGGGTTTGCAACTCGTTGTCGGTGGTGCCTATTCAGGAAAAAGAAAACTAATTCGTGAGCAATATCAGGATATAACCTGGCACAGTGCGTATAATGATCATTTGTTGAGAAATTGGAAAAATTCCTATCATTCAAAAGCAGTCCTTGTTTTAGAAGGTTGGGAAATATGGATTAAGGAAGCATTATCATCCCAACTGAGTCTTGATGAAGCAAGGGATTACTTTTTTGAACTGATTGATGAAATATTTGAATGTGAGAAGCTTAATGGTAATCCTATCATCTTTATTATGTTAGAAATGGGAAGAGGTATTGTACCTATGACTGCAGAGGAGAGAAATATCCGGGACGTAGCTGGGTGGGTGCTACAGCATGCTGCTTCTAAATCTAAAACAGTACAATATTGCTGGCATGGTTTAGTAAAAACAATTAAATAAATCAAGATTCTAAAAAGAAGTTTACAATTCGGTGAAAGGGTTCTTAAGGTAAAGGTCATTAATAGTTTCCATTATTTTCAAAAAGGTAGATTTTATAGGTCTATATTAGGAAAAATAGCTTAACACCTAAGAAATTTAAGCGCTTCTTCGTATTGTTTGAATGATAAAGAAGGAGGAGCTTTTGATGAAAATGAAATGGGGTTTTACAATACTTGTACTTACGAGTATTGGATTGTTCTTTCCCTCAAAAGGTGAAGCAGCATTGGGTGATCGAACTTTATCGGAAGGTATGGTACATAATGATGTTATCGAATTACAAGAATACTTAATAGCTAAAGGAGAATTTCCCTATCATACCGCAACAGGTTATTACGGAGTAATTACAAAGGAAGCAGTTAGAGAATATCAAGATGAACAAAATTTAAAAGTTGATGGTATCGCTGGTCCTCAAACGATTAACAAAATAAAAGTACTACGATCGGGAGATATGGGGAGGCCGGTTGTTAAACTCCAACGACTTTTAAAGGCTTGGAATCTATATAGTGGCACGACTGATGGAATATACGGAAGTGGTACAAAAAATGCTGTTATTCAATTCCAGCAAAAAAACGGACTAACTACAGATGGCTTAGCTGGTCCACAAACGTTTAAGAAATTAAACCAAAAAGCAACAGAAGTAGATAATCAAATCAAGGAATTAACTGTAGAAAGCACAGCTTATACTGCAAGTTGCAATGGGTGTTCAGGTACCACAAAATTAGGAATAGATTTAAAAAAATATCCTGATGGAAATGTAATTGCTGTAGATCCAAATGTAATACCATTAGGTTCAACTGTTGAAGTTGATGGATACGGTACAGCTATTGCAGCAGACATTGGCGGGGGTATTAATGGAAATGAAATTGATGTGTTTTTTGCAACGGAAAATACCGCACTAAAATGGGGAAGAAAAGCTGTAAAGGTGAGAGTAATTAAGTAGCAACATAGTTTGAATAGTAAGTTAGTAAAAGCGATTCTATTTTGAATCGCTTTTTTTATAATTTATCGAGAATAAACCTCCCTTGATGCATATTATCACTTAAATAATTCTAGTATCAGCCGAAACTGTATTGATCAAGTCTTCTTATAAATTTGAATTCGGTTGAAGTAATGGCACTATTACACTTCAACCATACGTAATGAAAGTAAGCGATGGATTTATTTTTAGAGGCATACAAAACACGTAAAGCACGTATAGGTTCTGATAAACCAGTTATCAAGGAAATGGAAATTAATAATATTATCAATCGATTACTTATACAAGAAGACCTTTAGATTTTCACTAGAATCAAAAGTCGCCAGTAATACATCCTTTACATGTATATTGTGGGTTGTTTTAAGTTTATTCAATATCCATTTTTCATCTTTACCAAGATGTTGTAACTCATTGTAATCAATCTTTCGCTCTTTAATGATTGTCCTAGGAAAATCAAAAGGCTTTATTTCAAGTGTTAAATCAGTAGGTGTAATTGGCTGATACTGAGGATATAAAAATATCGATATCGTTCCTCCAGGTTCCCAAAATGCAAGTACTACTTTTTGAATATCATCTGTTTTTTCTTTTCGTAATTCAGATAGAAGAATATCAACTGTAATCCTTGCCTTATTTAAATTTTTGAAATTAATTTGTCCGTTTTCAATTAGAGGGATAGGTTGTGGATCAAAGATATTTCGTAACCCATTCCATTTTAAGCTTAAATATATTCCAGAAACATATAAAAATACTAAAACTGTCATCGTTATCATTGAACTTTTTAACTCTAATTTTTCATCTGATAAAGGATGGGCAATAATATTCCCTATTACTAACGCAATAACAAAGTCAAGGAATCGCAACTGTGAAATCGAACGCTGTCCCATTATTTTTGCTATTACTACTAAAAAGAAAAACGCTACAACTGCTCGTAAAACCCACTCCATATCTGTAAGTGATTCTTGACTACTAAAAAAATCCATTAAAATTCACTTCCTATTTTCGCAAACGCCTATATTCTTTACTAATTGCTTATTCTTTCCATTCGAAAAGTTGATATGTATGTAATGAGAGAAAAATTGTCAAACTCCTCTGAATTGGGACGATGAATAATTCCTTTACCAACTCGGAATTATAGGCTTATGAGATACTTTATTCTAATATTCGTCATTCTATTTACAACTTTATTTCCAAAACAATTTGAAGCAGAAGAAATGATAAAAGTGAAGTTAATTAATTATATAGGGGATACCGAAAAATTAAATATCCTTCTAGAAGGAGGCTATCAAACACTTGACCCTACTCTTTCTTTGAAAGAAGGGGTAGATTATCATGTAACAGTGAAGAATGATTCATTGTACTTGCATGGAGAAGGTAAGAAACAAAAGTTAAACGGTCCTCTAGTTCTTTTTCCTGAAACCTATGACCGTGATCATGCTATTTATATTAACAATCGACCTTATTTAGGTGCAATGGAGTTTAAAATAGAAGAAAACGTTATTCGACCAATTAATCAACTACTTATTGAAGATTATTTAAAGGGTGTTGTGCCTTTTGAAGTTTTTCCATCTTGGCATGAGGAAGCATTGAAAGCACAATCATTAGCTGCACGTACGTATGCTTATTCACATACTAAGGAAGAAATGGATGATACGATTCATTTTCAAGTATACGGTGGATATAATTGGAATGAGAACACTACGAAAGCAGTAGAGGAAACAAGTAGTGAGGTAATAACATTCGATAATCACTTAATAGACGCATTTTATTCAGCTAGTAATGGTGGTGTAACCGAGAATAATGCACATGTATGGGGTGGGAAGGCGATGTCCTATTTTCCGATAAAAAAGGATCCATTTGATCCAACACACCCATGGGAATTTACAATTCATCGAACACAAATTTCGATGAATGACATCAATTGGGACAATTCAAATTGGTGGGATGATGTAAAGGAAAAGGATGAAGAAATCACTTTATCTATGAAGAAGTGGCTTCAAAATAACGGTTATCCAGGTGAAATAAAAATAGTATCAATTCCTAGATTTGAGTTATCAGACAAACAGCTTAATTCAAAACGGACGGATAAAGGTTCAATTACTGTAGAGTTTTTACACCGATTAATAGATGGTACTGTATTATTCGAACAGTTCACACTTGATGATGTTAAACTAAATCAGATTCGTCCGATGATAGGAGGAAATCAGTTTAAAAGTTACTTGATAAACACCCTCGAATGTAACGAAGATACTTATACAATAAAAGGAAAAGGTTACGGTCATGGTGTTGGGATGAGCCAATGGGGAGCAAATTTCATGGGAGAATCGGGTAAAACATATAAAGAGATTATCCAGTTTTATTATCCTGGAACATTAATAACTACATTTACAAAGTAGCGGAGGTATTTGAATGGAAGTTTATGAAGAGAAATACTGTGAAAACTGTGCTCAAGAAACAAAACATCAAGTGACAGAAGATATATTATCTATTTATTACCAATGTTTGAATTGTGAAAATACCTCTGAAATGGTCAAAAACTTCTTCTAAAGCATAATAATAATAATAATAATAAACACCATTCATTTATTGAACGGTGTTTATTTTTGGTCCTTATTTAATTCATATGATTATTCTAGTATTATTCCCGTTTGGTAGCTGTGCATGAAATTTTCAACAACCTCTTCAATCGAATCATTTGCATCTGGAACTTGGACAAGAACTTCGTTTCGCACCGTTACTGCTTTAACATGTACTTGATTAACACGATTTATTTCCAATTGTAAACGTAGATCTTCTGCAACACTATCTGCTTCATATTCCCTACTTATTAAATATCTAAAATTTTTCAATACCTTTACCTCCCAACATTTTTAACAGACCTTACTATACTTTGATAAAAATCATAGGAATATTACTTCACATTCTTATTTTGTGAAAAAATAGCCGCTTAATAATAAGTGGTGTTATTCTAAAAGCGGCCAGACCCAAGGGTGAGATAGGAGATAAAATGTCTTGCGGTTAACCATAATGTAAAAATTTTAAACATTATTAAGATTCTTTAGTTTCACTATTCAGATCCGTTTGACAGTGATCGCTTCACGCATTTTTTTGAGGGCATCTTGACCTTCACTTCCTCGTTTCATCAAGATATTCACGTAAAGTACGTCAATAAGGGTTAACTGTGCAATCCGTGATGATAACGCCTCAGAGCGGTATTCTGTTTCCTCGGAAACTGTATAAAGAGGAATATCTACAGCTGCGCTTAATGGTGATTTTGCATAGTTTGTGATCGCAATTGTCTTTGCACCTGTTGACTTCACCACATTTAAGATATGAAGAATGTCCTTGGATGATCCTGAATGCGATATTAATACCGCACAATCATTTTTAGACATCTGTGAAGCTGCCATTAGTTGAAAGTGAGTATCAATGACCGCATTTACTTTTAAGCCAGTGCGCACTAATTTATGAAAGGCATCAAGAGCGATAATACTTGAGCCACCACTACCAAAAAAATGAATCGAATCAGAAGCAACGATTCCATCAACGGCTAATTGCAATTGTTCTTCATTAAAAATCGATAAAGAATCTTCGATCGTTTTAATATTAGTACGAAATACTTTTGTAGCAATCGTCTCTACTGAATCTCCTGCATCAACTTTTTCGTGAATATCCTGTAATGGTGATACAACTTCAGATGCAAGGGCAATTTTCATAGCTTGGTACCCCTTATAACCGATCCTTTTACAAAAACGAAAAACAGTTGAGTCCGCGACATCTAAATCTTCTGCTAACTGGTTAATTGATGAATGAATGATTTTATTTGGGTTTTTTAGGATATAGTCGGCAATCTTTCTTTCCGTAATACTGAATTTAGGATACATTTTGCGAACAGTGACTAAACACGGTTGTTCTTGTTTTCTCATGTGTATCTCTCCTGATAAGGCTTTCTTTTTATTATACTAAAATTCAAGCGGAAGAAAAAATATTTTTCTGAAATCGCTTGCAAAAAGAAATTTTTTTCTTATAATTAAGATATCAAGAAAATTTATTTCGCAATAGGTTAGGATGAATCGAAATGCTAATAAGGATGATAGGGTTAGGGAAAATGGTATATCAGCTATCTCTTAATCTATTACATAAGGAATATGATGTCATTCTTATGATGTAAACTAAGATTTTATGAAAAAAGGGGTGTTGATGGCTCTCGAAATGGTGCTTGTACGATGATTGGTGGAGATAAAGAGTTCTTTTCTGAGATTGAAAAAAATTTTTCGAAATATTACTGTTGCAAAATTTGTTACCTGTATTCAGGTGAAATTGAAGTGGTCATTTCCTGAAAATGGTTCTGTTATTCGTTCATGGTTAATGGTACTAACGGAAAAGATATCTCGAAGGATCTTAAAGTTGAAGAAATTAAAGGGGGTATGCATTCATCAGGAGAAGAAAGTGGACAGTTGAAACAGCACTTAATATAAAAACTGCTGCTCCAGTTATCACACTAGAATTGATGATGTGTATCTTTTCTTAACATTTACAGTAAAAGGTTTGGAAGCGCTTAGAAATGCATTTGTTGGTCAAGAGCTTGTGAAAAAATAATTAGATAATTTTACTTTCAATTTGAAATATTAATACTACATCATCTGCTATAGGACTAATTCATTTGTAACAAGTTTTAATTATTTTTAAGGCTCTTTTCTAAAAAATTGTTGTTTTTGAACTAAACTGATTAGGGTGATTGGTGCGGAAGGTGCGAGACTCCTGTGGGAGTAGCGGGACAGATGAGACCCCGCAGGCGCTTCGCGCTGAGGAGGCTCATCGCCCGCCCCACGGAAAGCGAGCATCCTGGAGCGCCAATCAACCAACCCAATACTATTTTAAAAGCAACTAAGTTTGCGAAAACAGCCATTTTTAATAACAACAAGAAAGGTAGTGAAACAATATGTCAGATCAAATGTTAATTCTCGTAGCTTTAGCAGGAATTTTTCTTCTTTTATTTTTAGTAATTCGTACAAAATTACACGCATTTGTTGCTTTATTATTAGTGAGTTTAATTGTTGGTATTTTGGCAGGTATGCCTTTAAATGAAGTTGTCACTTCGATGCAAAATGGGATGGGGGGGACCCTCGGATTTGTTGCAGTTGTAGTTGGTCTTGGGGCTATGTTCGGTCAAATGCTTGAAGTTTCTGGTGGTGCTGAGCGTTTAGCACAAACTCTTGTAAAAAAATTCGGTGAAGATAAATCACAATGGGCACTTGGAATTACAGGTTTCTTAGTAGCAATTCCAGTATTCTTTGATGTTGGCTTTATCATATTAGTTCCAATTGTATATGGATTAGCAAAAAAAACTGGCAAGTCTCTTCTCTATTATGGTATACCATTATTAGCAGGTTTAGCTGTAACACATAGTTTCATTCCACCAACACCAGGTCCGATAGCTGTTGCTGACTTAATTGGTGCAGATCTAGGTTGGGTAATTCTTTTCGGTACAATTGCTGGTATTCCGGCAATGATTATTGCAGGTCCAATTTTTGCTAAATATATTTCAAAAAAACTACATGTAATTGTACCAGATTATATGAATTTAGAGGATATTGAGTATGACAAAGAATTACCGAGCTATAAATTAATTGCATCCTTAATCATGATTCCGTTAGTGTTAATTCTCCTGAATACGGTTTCAGGTGTACTTTTGGAAGAAGGGAATATCGTACGTCAAATATTCACATTCCTTGGTCACCCATTTGTCGCATTAACGATTGCAACATTACTTACTTTCACATTACTTGGTACAAAACGAGGGTATTCACGCCAAGAAGTTCAAGACATTGCAACAAAAGCATTAGAACCAGCTGGAATTATAATTCTAGTAACAGGTGCAGGTGGAGTTTTTAAACAAGTGTTGATTGATTCAGGTGTTGGTGAAGTACTAGGAGATATGATGGCAGGTTCAGCTTTACCACCAATTGCGCTTGCATTTTTAATTGCAGCAGTTGTACGTGTAGCACAAGGATCAGCAACAGTATCGATGGTTACAGCTGCAGGATTGATGGCTCCCCTAATTTCAATTTTAGGTTTAGAAGGTCCTGTACTTGGATTATTAGTTATCGCCATTGCTTCAGGTGCCACGGTGTTATCACATGTAAATGATTCTGGCTTCTGGTTAGTAGGACGATACTTCGGATTAAGTGTGAAAGACACACTTAAATCATGGACGGTCATGGAAACAATTATTGGTCTAGTAGGTTTTGGTGTAGTATTTATACTTGGGTTTTTTATTGGATAATTGGTACACCGACGCGAGTGCAAGCAACAGGAGGTTTTGCCCGCTCAGTTCGGAGACAAATGCTTGCTGATGTCTTTGATCAAGAAGTGACAATTTCTGAAAGCTATTTTAGGCGCTGGAGCTGGATGTCATAGCACTTATCCACAGTCCTAGAATTTTTAGTTTCCTAAGCTAGTACAAATCTAAAGATATGAAAAAACGTGGAACTTCAAATAGTTCTCACGTTTTTTTATTAGAAAGAAGGAACAAAAAGCTTTCTCGTTGAACTTACATATAACGTATAAAGGAGGTTTAATAAATGCCATATTTATCATTAACTACTTGGAGTCTTCACCGAGAGCTTGGGCCATTAAATTGGACGTACTGGGATGAAGCCCAAAAAAGTCAACAAACAAGGATAGAAGAACAACCAGAAAATATCACTTTATTAGAATTACCATTTGAATTAGCTAGACAAAACTTTCGTTCATTAGAAGTCTGTCACTTTCATTTTCCGAGCACTGAGCCTGAATATTTACATCAACTTAAGGAAGCTTTTGAATTGTCAGGTATCACATTTCATTGTCTTTTAGTTGATTATGGTGATATTAGCAATGAAGACTCTTACAGAAGAAACTCTGACATCGAATTTATCAAGAAATGGATCGATGTTGCAGCAATTGTGGGTGCGAAAAGCGTTCGTGTGATTGCAGGTGAAGCTAATCCAGGGAACAAAACAGCTTTAGAATTAGCAAAACAGGGTTTTAGACAATTAGGAGAATATGCACAGCCAAAAGGGGTAAGAGTAGTAACGGAAAACTTTAAACAACTTGCTTCCACAAAAGAAAACTGCTTGGAATTACTGAATTTCTCTAAAGGTGAAATTGGCTTAACTGTTGACTTTGGAAACTTCCTTCCTGAACATAAGTATCATTCAATTGAAACCCTTATGTCTTATGCAGAATCAGTGCATGCAAAAGCGAATTATGACAAAGAGGGTTATATCGATTCGGTGGAATATAAAAGATCATTAGACCTCGTAGCTAATAGTGATTATAATGGTCCGATTACGTTAGTGTATGATGGACCAGGGAATCTGTGGGATGGAATCAATCGAATTAAAACGGTTGTTGAACAATACTGTAATAAAGAAATTAGAACAAAATTGTAGAGACAGGTTATCTTTTTAATCAATAAGATTAGTGAAACTGTAAAGATAAATAGTTGTTAAAAGAAAGCAACGTCGTTAAATAGGCGTTGTATTTTTTATTGAATTTTCTACATTAACCTTGTATATGTAACTATTTCTTACGAAAAAATAGCTAACTTAAAAATTGTGTGTTATATAACTTTACATATCAGTAGTAACTTAAAATAACAGGGTGTATGCTAATAATACGAAGAATTCTCATTGCTCATATGGAGCCAAAACTAATTAGTTGATTCTATTACTTGCCCTTTCTTATAAACCATCTTCCTTTTAAATCAAATTTGTTTCTGAAAAGTTGATTATAAATTATTACTCACTTGCTGACATTAGGAAACCTAAATATCCATATGGATATGACTTGCAAATTTGTTTATGAGGGAGGGAGAATCAAATGAATTTTTCTGTGAACTGTTTACTTAGAAAGAAAATAGACCATAAAAAAATCATCAGTTTAGTATCAAAAGCAAACCAATTTGAAAGCTATATCTTAATTGAGTTTGGTAAAAAGTCATTAAATGCTAAAAGCTATTTAAGCACAAGTGAGCTTCATGACTTTTTAGGAAATATTAGATTGTATGCAAAAGGGCATGATTCTAAATTAGCAATAGAAGCTCTCCAATCAACATTGGGAGAATAATAGATTGATGATATAAAAGCACAACTGCAATCTAAGCAGCTGTGCTTTTACTTTTAAATTGTACAAAAAAATATGCTCATTAAGTTTAAAAAGATGCTTTATCGAGAAAAATGGAAAGAAGCTAAAATAATTGAGGTGAAAGTATGGCAATCGTTTATTCGGTTGAGGTTGGTGATCCGATTAATCAAGTAGTAATGGGAAATCCCAAAACTTATTTTGATTCGATTTTTGATGCACTTTCAGATGGGCTATATATTGTAGAAGGCTTAGAGAAGAGATATGGGAAGGAAATTGTTTTTTTAGAAAAGGAACCAATTATTAAAGGTTCGAAAGAGAATTCCTTACATATTTGGAGAGGTTTTTTAGAAGGTGTAGCAGAACCTTTATATGTCCAATTGAATATAGAGGAGTTGGATAAAGAAAAAGAACTTGCTATACCTAATACCCCTAACACAAAGTTAAATGATGACCAGATGTTATTTATTACTGAATTGGAAACCTTATTAAATCGAGCAGACGAAGATGATGGTTTGTTTTAGCATTAGCAAAAATAAAAAGGATATGAAAAAAATCAATTCACAATAGAGTTGATTTTTTTTGTATCAATTTTATTTAAAAACTTTCTGATTAACCCCCTTAATTGAGCGATTTTTATCGAAATTTAATTAAGTATATAAAATGTGTGTAGTTCAATCGTAAACAGAGAAGCGATTGATTCAGATAAACAAAGTAGGGGGCATTCAATGTGTTAAAAGAATTCAGTATTTGTTATACTCTCGAAGCAGATGTGAAGTGGGAGAAAATAACAGGACAATCAGATACGAACGCTAATGATATTCTACAACAAGTATTGCAAAGAGTTGCTAATAGTACTACTTATACAGTGAAAAGTAATGAAGAATATGAAACTATTCATACTTCTTCCATCCGATATGTACGTATTTTTGAAAATCATACGTATGAAATAGCTTATTAACTAGAATAAACATAAAAATATAGATTAAATAGATTTTATCTAAGGTGGTACGTAACAAAAAATGGGAAGATTCGAGAATAGACAGCAACGAACACTCTTAAAGAGGATATGGAACTGCGAATATCCCAAAAACTTTCTATTAAAGATTATTTTATTTGCATTTGTATTTTGTTTAATTGGTTTATTTATTTTGAATATCTTCATTTGGACTAGTGATGTAAGTAAATTAGATGAGCCTCTTCCACAACCAACGTTTATCTATGACCAAAAGGGTGAGGTAGCAAGTAAGATATCGAATTCTACTATCGACGGTGTAAAGATAAAGAGTATTCCGAGCAATGCAATAAATGCTTTTGTAGCAACTGAGGACCAGCGATTCTATCATCATCATGGGATAAATTATGTGGGGATTGCTCGGGCGATGGTTATGAATGTCACGAGTGGAGGAATTGTTGCTGGAGGAAGTACGATTACACAACAATTAGCTAAAAATGCTTTTCTAACACAAGAGCGTACGTATACAAGAAAGTTTAAAGAGCTAATTTTAACTAAAAAAATTGAACGCACGTATACAAAGGATGAGATTATAGAACGGTACTTAAATCAAATCTATTTTGGAGAAGGTGCATGGGGAATTCAGCGGGCATCCCAAACATATTTTGCGAAAGATGTAAATCAACTAACTTTAAGTGAATCAGCATTACTTGCAGGTTTGGTCAAAGCACCATCTAATCTGAACCCTATTAATAATTATGAAAAAGCAATTGAACGAAGAAATCTTGTGTTGTCACTGATGAAAAGTGAAGGGTATATTAGCCAAAGTGATTTTGAAGAAGCAATAAATCAAGAGGTCAAGTTAGCAACGAATGAAGTAAAAGAATACAAAGGAAAGTATCCTCATTATGTAGATCATATTATTGATGAGGCAATAAATAAATATCATCTAACACCAAATGAAGTACTTTCTGGTGGGCTTCATATCTATACCGGACTCAATCCTTCCATACAGAATGCAGTTGATGAAGTTTATAAAGATGATCAAGTATTTCCAGAGAGCAAAGAAGGTCAGTTGATTCAGAGTGGAGCGATATTTATCAACCCTTCTACTGGGGAAATCAATGCACTTGTAGGTGGACGAGGTGAGCATACCTTCCGTCAATTCAACCGTGCGACACAATTAAAAAGACAGCCGGGATCGATCATGAAGCCTTTGTCAGTTTATACTCCTGCTTTGGAACAAGGTTATGATATGTATGATAGGTTAGAAGATAAACCAATTAATATTGAGGGGTATCAGCCTCAAAATTATGATAAACAATTCCGTGGCGAAGTGTCTATGTATGACGCTGTTATTCACTCCTATAATCTTCCTGCAGTTTGGTTGCTGCAAAAAATTGGTATAGAAGTTGGAGTCAATGGAGTAGAACGTTTTGGCATACCTTTAGAACAAAAGGATCATATACCTGGTTTGGCTTTAGGTGGGATGAATGAAGGAACCTCTCCCTTAAAAATGGCACAAGCATTTACTACTTTCCCAAATAATGGAGTAATGGTAGAGGCTCATTCGATCCAACGAATTGAAAACGCGGATGGCGAAATACTTGGAGAGTGGGAAAGAAAGGAACAAAAAGTAACAGAACCTTTAATCGCACAAAAAATGACATTTATGCTCAAAGGTGTGGTAAACGAAGGAACCGGATCAAAAGCACAGATTACTGGTAGAGAAATTGCTGGAAAAACGGGCACTACCCAACTTCCTTTTCCGTCAGAAAATGGTGCAAAAGATCATTGGTTTGTAGGATACACCCCTCAAGTTGTAGGAGCAATTTGGTTAGGGTATGACAAAACTGATCAAAATCATTATCTCTCATCGTCCAGTAGTGGAACGGCGACAGTAATTTTTAAAGAGATTCTAGCTAAAGCTGAGAATGAAATGTCAATAAAAGAATTTGATTTAGCTTTACTTGGAAACAAATACAAGCAAAACAAAAAAAGGAAGAAACAAGACGAAAAAGATGATAATAACAATCAACATGAAAAAGAAGATACTAAAAAAGAGAAAATGAAAGCACAGAAAGAGAGAGAAAAAGAAAATAAGAAGATTGAAAAGGAAAGGGAAAAGGAGAATAAAAAGAGAGAAAAGGAAAGAGAAAAAGATAAGAAGGAAAAGGAAAAAAAAGATAAAAATGAATAAATTAGCTCTTCATTCAATTACCTGGCTCCACTAAAAAGTTTGTTGCTTTAATAAATAAACGATATACAGCCATTAACTAAAACAAGCCAAGTTTCTAAGTGACTTGGCTTGTTTGTTAAATCGAAACATTTGCTGACACAAATGATTTTAACCAATGTTTTCTTTGATTTCTGTTGGGACTGTTTTTAACTTTATTAGACTCCAATCAGTGCGATAAAACCGAACCATAACACTAACACCAAAAACAGCTAAATACGTGTATAAAGAAATCCAAGCACCAACACTTGATAGCTCAAGAACAAACGTCAAAACGTAGCTTAAAGGAATAAACAATAACCAACCTAAAATGAGCGATGTTTTTAAAAGGAACGAAGTATCTCCAATTCCTCTAAGTCCACCAGCATAGAAGTTTAATAGTCCATCGAAAAGCTGTAAAAACGCTGAAATCATGATTAATCTTGAGGCAAGCTGGTAAACCATGATATCATCCGTATAAATTTTAGCAATAGGCTCAGCGAGAAAAAATTGGATAATCCCGAGAATAAATAGGAATATTGATCCTAATATAGCTGTATTTGTACCTGCCTTTCTTCCTTCTAATGCACTACCTTTACCAATTTCCTGACCAACTAGTATGGTTGCAGTTGATCCAAAGGCAAACGCCGGCATAAAACCAAGACTCATGACGCTTAAGGCTACTTCATTTGCAGCCAAAGCATGTGTACCTAATCTCGTCACAAACGCAGTAAAAACAAACATCGCCATACTCATTGAAAACTCTTGAATCCCTAGTTTAGAACTTTCTCCAAAAATGAGTTTTGATTCAGCACGATTAAAGGCTACAATTGTGCGCGTTTCAAACTTAGAATGAAGACGGATGAAATAAACATAAGCACAAATCAGAAAGGTAACAACCTCGCCAATAAACAAAGCGATCCCAGCGCCATATAGACCTATCTCTGGAAGCCCGAAATTTCCGTACGTTAAACCATAAGTTAAAAAAATCATAATCAAATTTCCAATGATGGAGCTAATCATTGGTGTTTTTGTGTCTCCAATTCCTCGGAAAAAGCCATGAAAAACAAAGGTGAAGATTGAAAAAATCATCGCAAAAAATCGGATTTGTAAATAATCTTTTCCTTGATCAATCATATCGCTTGAGCTTCCCATTACTTTAAATATATCAGCCGGAAAAAATAAACCGACAAGAAAAACGATTATACATGCAATTGTACATAAATAAAAGGCAATATATGTGCGCTCAACACCTTTTTTCATCGAATTTGACCCAAAGTTTTGAGCAACTAAATAGTTGACTGTATGACCTATACCCGAAAAGATCGCCCAAGCATTATACATTATAATATTTGAAACTCCGACAATCGCTATTGCAAGTGCACCGAGTTGTCCGACCAAAATCAGATTTATTGTTCCTGTGAGAGTCATAGATGCAAATGATGCGATTGAAGGAATTGCAAGCAATAATATCTTTTTCCAGTCTTTTAACATGTGTATATCCCCTAATCAATGTTATAGAAATTTATGAAACATTTAAAACCACCTTCAGATAGCTATTGATTGAAATAAAGGTTATTTATATTTTCATAGTAATAATTATTTTAATAACAAAATTGTTTCTTGTCTATCAAAATTTGTAAACGTTATCAAAAAAAGGTTGAATTATAGTAATATAAAGAAGAAGCGAGTTTTTTTAGTAACTCTAGAAAACTAGATAAGGGGATGTTAGGATGGAAATTCGTCAATTGGAAGAACATGAAAGACAAGTTGCGATTGAGCTATCAGATAAAACATTTCGAAATCATCAACAAAAGTCGATGGGAGAGGCGTTTCCATTTATATTTTCACAAAGTACGATTGGACAATCGTTTGGTGCATTTCATAATGGAGAGTTAGTTTCTTTTATGGGGTTAGTACCATCTGTAATAAAAATAGGTGAAGCGAGGTTAAATGTATTTTCATTAGGTTCTGTTTGTACAGCAGAGGATTTCCGCAAAAAAGGGATTGCTAGTCAAATTTTAGAAAGAGTATTCGAATATATAGATTCTTCAGATGCTTCCTTGCTTCTTGTATCAGGGGATCGATCGTTATACACACGTGTAAACTGTTGCCATTTCGGTAGTGTATCAAAATTTAATGTTCAATTTGAAAATATTCATGAAAAAAGTGAAAGTCAAATTAGAGAAATGCGAAAAGAAGATTTATTCCAAATGAATCAAATTGCTCATCAAAGACTTATTGCATATGATCAAAGTGTGACAGATCTACAAACTATGATCCATGCTGAAGCTTTTGCTAGTTGTTTGAATTTAACACATAAAACGTTAATCCTAGATAAGGATAATAAGGTCAGTAGCTTCTTAGTCCTAGGGGTACCAGATCGACAAAGACGAGAACAAAAGGGGAAGATGATTGAGTGGGCAGGTAAACCAAACGAGATTAAACACTTACTATCCTATGCAATAAAGGCATATGATTTGGAAGAAATAGAAGTTGCAGTCCCATGGCATGAACAGTTATTAGAAAATGAATTGAAAGGTTCGGGTTCAACTTTTACTCTTGAAAAAAATGAAGGGACCATTTATATCATTAATCCTGAACGATTTTTAAAACAACTAAATCCTTATCTAAAATCCAAACACTTCGAGTCAATTGAGTGTAAATATACGGATCGTGAACATATTCAAGTATCCTCTACAAACATGACCACAACTCTACATAGTAAGGATTTTGTTTCGTTCGTTTTTGATTCACAACCAAATAACCCTGAAATTTTGGAACTTCAAAAGGATTTTAGGGATATACTCCCAATTCCGTTTCCATATACAGCTGGTTTGAATTTTATATAATCGCTGTTTTCGCAAGCTTTTTGCAATTTACAAAGTAGCTCGGTGTAGTTGATTGCTGCGAGAGATACTTGCTTTCCACGTGGCGGAAAGGTGAGACTCCTTGGCGTAAACGCCTGCATGAGTCATACCTGTTCCGCTGAGACTTTGAATCTCCTTCTAAAACTTTTAAATGCTGATTTGACCTTTCTACTATCTATATCTACTTATTTCCTTCATTTACCCATCGTTTACACCTTTACACCTTTCCTACCAACTATTGAACACATATGGCTGAATCCACCAATAACATGTCCTTAACGACCATGAATTTGTTAATGCTAAAAAGTATGATACATATAGGGGAATAGAAGTTTCACATTCTTTTAGAAAACATAAAAAAGGGGGATAATAGTGAAAATAATTTTTATCTCACTAGACACACTTAGGGCTAAGCGACTAGGATGCTATGGATATCAGCTTCCAACTAGTCCGTATATTGATAAAATCGCAAAACAGGGGGTTATTTTTGAAAACGCTTATGCATCTGATGTTCCAACAGAAGTTGCCCATACGAGTATTTTTACAGGGAAAGTCGGCTTAACAACAGGAGTTGTTTCCCATGGATCGCCATCAACATACTTACCAAAAGAAAACGAATGGCTTCCTACAACACTTAGAAAAGCAGGTTATACTACTGCTGCAGTCGATAATTTATATCATTTAAAGGAATGGTTTGCTAGAGGATATCAATACTACATGAACACAATTGGAAAAACAAGATGGATTGATGGTCAATCAATTAATGATCTTGCAAAGCCATGGATAAAAGAGCATAAAGATGAGGATTTCTTTCTTTTTCTTCACTATTGGGACCCACATACACCTTATTTACCACCTAAAGAATATATCCCTCAGTTTTATCAGTCTGGTCAGGACCCCTACGATCCGACTAATAAAAGTATGGAATCTGCATTTAATCATCCGGCTTATCCGTTTTTTAAGCATCATCACTATGATTTGCTAGGTAATATTACTGATTCGAATTATGTAAACGCTTTATACGATGCTGAGATTAGATATTTAGACGATATGCTAAAAGATTTAGATGAATTTCTTATGCAACAAGGTATTAAAGATGACACCATGCTAGTCTTATTTGGAGATCATGGTGAAAGTTTAACAGAGCATGATATTTACTGGGATCATTGTGGCCTATATGAGGCAACTGTCCATATACCTCTGATTATTCGGTGGCCAGGAATGATTCCAGAAGGGGTAAGAATCAATAAGTTAGTACAACATGCAGATCTGATGCCAACTATTTTAGAATCAATAGGTCTAGAAATCCCAGACAAACTTGATGGGAAAAGTCTATGGCCATACATTCAAGGAAAAAATGATCCTATTCATTCAGAAATTTATTTAAGTGAATGTGCATGGCAAGCATCTAGAGGTATTCGCACCGAACGTTATAAATACATTGAAACGTATGACTCTGGTCCTTTTACTAGATCTCCTTCTGAACTGTATGATTTACTAATCGATCCAAATGAAGAAACAAATCTTGCTGATCTTCTACCTGACCATGTGGAAAAATACAAAAATATGTTAAATAAATGGGTAGAATCGAAGCTTGGAGATCGAGAGGATCCAATGAAAGTAGTGCTTAGGGAAGAAGGCTTACCTTTTCGAAAAAGGATTGAAAAAGTTCTCTCTGATTACGGTTTGACTTGGGATGAATGGAAAGCAAATCCACGGCGAGAAAAAATTGATTTACATGTAAGAAATTAATCTTTATTACAAATGCTTCCTAGAATTCAAGGAAGTACGAATTTATATATCTGAATATTCTGTACTATTTGTTAAAAATAGTAATATCACCCTTGAGCTTTAACGAGTTTTACTAATCATTTTTTGTACTTATTTTAATAGGTAAAAAATTTAAAAAGTGGGGGGATTAAGAAGATGAAAAGCTTGAAGAAATTATGGATTATTTCATTTATCGCAGTGCTAATGATTTCATTGTTGTCAGGATGTATCGTTCCAAGCTCTTCACCAGAAGAAACAGAGGAAACGGACGAAGAATTTAAAGGAACAATTAAAATGTATGCCGGTACATATAGTCCGAACCGGGTATTAAATGCAAACCAAAAGCCAGCAACTGTATTAAAAAAATTAGCTGAAGAGTATGAGAAGGAAACTGGCGTTAAAATTGAATTCATTAAAGGTCTGCCAGCTGATCAGGATTATATGACATGGGTAAGAACAAAAGCTTCTGGTGGACAACTTCCAGACATCATTTGGTCACAATGGTATGATGCAAATACAGCATTAGCAAAAGGTACACTTACAGATTTATCAAAGTATTTAGATCAACCAAATCCATATGTTGACAATAAACCATGGAATGAACTATTAAATAAACAAATTATTTCTGATACGAAATCTGCAGATGGAAGTACGTATGTCATTAATGGTGATTATGTTGGAACAGCTACCTACTACAATGTAGAAGCATTTGAAAAAGCTGGTATTAAGGAGCTTCCAAAAACATGGTCTGAATTTATTGATGCATCACAAAAATTAAAGGATGCAGGTTATATTCCATTTGCTTGGAACCTCGCTTCAACACCTACTGGTACTGATCGAATTACATGGTTAACTCGATTATTCTTTACAAACTTCTTTGCAGATGAATATGACGACTTAAGATATACAGGAAATGAAGGAATTACTAATGAAGATCAGGTTATTGCCATTAAAAAGGGTGTGTATGGATCAGAAAATGAAAAGTGGATGGAAATTTGGCCAATCTTAAAGGACTTTTCACAATATTGGCAGCCTGACTTTACAGGTGGAGATTCAAATGGACAAGGAACAATGCTTGCCTTTTTAACAGGAGAAGTTGGTATGTATTTCGATGGCTCTTGGGCATCTCAGCAAATAAAATCAGCGAATCCTGATTTTGAATGGTCGTCCTTTAAAAATCCATATCCGGATAAGGGTGTTTCAGAATTCGCTACTGATTTTGATTCATCCGCAGCAATTGGTGGCCCAAGTGCCTCTTTCCAATATGCGGTTCCGTCTAAACAAGCAAATAACTCATTAACTACAGCGAAGGAAAAAGCAATTGTTGATTGGTTAATGTATATTACAACACCTGAGCGTAATGAAGAAATTGTAAATGAATTAGGAGAAAATGTTCCTACTGTCGTCGGTGCAAAGCCAATAGACGAACTTAGTGGTTTATCTGATCTTGCAAATCAGCCGTTACAAAGTGTGTTTGGCGGAATAAACCTTGAGAAGAAAGAATTGGATGCTATTTATCGTGCCTTCCAAAGCTATATTCTAGGAGAAACAACTTTAGAGGAATTTGCTAAAGTAGCAGATACAGAGATGGAAAAAACAGCAGATTCCCTAATTCAACAAAATAACTGGGATTTATCAGAATACTTGGATGAATAAATAAACGAGAGCGGGTTATTAAAGGGACATATTTCTAAAATAACCCGCTTTCCTAAATGAAAGGAGAGTTGAAATTGCCTGAAACAGTCCAACAGATCGAAAACAAGGAAATAGTAAAGATAAATAAAAAATCAGGAAAATTACGTTACAATTGGAAATCTGGCTATGGAATGCTGATTCCTTCCTTCATACTTTTAATAACATTTATGTATTACCCTGCATTAATTGCTATCGGTTTTTCATTTACGAACTGGGATGGGTTCAATCAACCACAATTTACTGGGATTCAAAATTATATAAGCTTATTCAAAGACAAGATATTTTTGATTTCGATGAAAAATGTCGGGATATGGACAGTTGTAAAAGTACTTGTCGAATTATTAGTTCCATTAATTGTTGCTGTTATGATTTTTCATTTAAAAAGTAAGAGGATGCAATATATCTATCGAGTATTATTTGTTATACCAGTTGTTGTACCGGGAATCGTTATGTTTATGATTTGGAGTTTTATCTATGATCCAAACGTAGGTGTACTTAATACGTTATTGAAAACATTGGGCCTTGAAGGAATTATCCAAAACTGGCTTGGAGATCCAAATATTGCTCTATATGCATTGATGTTTGTCGGCTTCCCATTTGTCGTTCCATTTAATCTATTAATCTTTTTTGCAGGACTACAGTCTATTTCAGAAAGTGTTTATGAATCAGCGAAACTTGATGGAATTACTAAAGTAAGAAGATTTTTTCAAATTGAGATTCCATTAGTTATGGGACAAGTAAAATTAATCTTAATCTTAACAGTCATCCAATTGCTTCAAAACGTAACATTACCACTCGTAATGACAAATGGAGGACCAGGTTATTCATCTTATGTTCCAGGACTTTATATGTATTTCCTTGCTTTCCAAAACGGTGAATTTGGTTTAGGAATGGCGGTTTCGATGATTATATTTGTAATTGTTCTTATATTAACTTGGATTCAAATGAAATATATCAATCCTAGTACTGAATACAAAGCATAAATACCAGAAAGGAGATTACAATGCTGAAAACAATAAAGCAGGATTTATGGAGTCATCTATTGCTTATTTTGTTAGCCTTTGTCGCACTGTACCCGTTTTTTTATATGATTATTACCTCCTTTAAAACAAATGGACAATTTTATAGTAACTTTTTTGGGATAACCTTTCCGTTACATTTTGAAAATTATGCTACTGCATGGGAAGCAATCGGTGGATACATTTTTAACTCCGTATTTATTGGGGTTGCTAGTGTAATAATCATCATTGCAACTTCAGCTTTGGCTGGATATTCATTTGCTCGGTTACGGTATAAAGGGAAAAACTTTCTGTACATGTCAGTTGTTGCCTTATTAATGATTCCAGGCTTGCTAACATTAATTCCTCTTTTCCTTTTAATAAAAAGTTTTGGATTGCTAGACTCTTATTTGGGATTGATTATCGCATTTGCTGCCGGTGGTCAAGCTTTTACAATTTTTGTATTCCGACAATCGTTCGCATCATTACCTGAGGAATTGTTTGAGGCAGCACGTATAGATGGGTGCGGTGAACTTCGTGTATTTTGGCAAATTGTCCTTCCTTTATCTAAGCCAATTATTGGTACCATGGCCATTTGGAATCTACTTGCGATCTGGAATGAATATATGATGCCACTTGTATTAATGAGCAACCCTGATAAATTTCCAATAACAGTTGGATTAATTCAATTCGAAAGTCAATTTGTATCACAAACATTATACGGGCCGATGTTTGCTGGATACACCATTGCTTCATTGCCATTACTTATTCTGTTTTTATTCACTATGAGATTATTTATGAAAGGGTTAACCTCGGGTGCAGTGAAAATTTAGCTCATTCCAATATGAATCACATTATTTACTAATCTAAAATCAGAGGCATCTTTATGTGTATAAATGATGCCTCTAATTATATGCCAATAACCATTATCTAAAAGCTAATAGGGGAAATATTCCATGTTGAAGTTTTTCATCTTTAGCTAAATTTAGAGGATCTGTAATGACATGAGGCTTATTATTATAAGTTGTTCCATCAGGCATGTAAATTATAACAAGTGCTCTTCGGGGCTTATTAGTTTTATTCGCATGAGCATGATGAAACGTTAAACCAGAATGGACCGTACAGCTACCGGCTTTCATTCTTACAATTACTGGTGTTTTGTCAGGTATACTAGAGCTTTTCGTGTACTCAAAAATATCTTCAGGATCAACAAGGTTAATTGGTTTTAATTGCCCAACCTCATGAGATTTAGGCAAAAACATCATACAGCCATTATTTTCATCTACATCATCCAATGCAATCCAAATAGAAAGTGTCTTTTTGCTTGTTTCTTTATTAAGTGGCCAATAAGGAAAATCTTGGTGCCAAGGAGTTGGTTTCGAATCACCAGGCATTTTTAATAGTGCATGGTCATGAAAAAGTCTGACCCCACTGACTCCACTTAATTGAAGGGCGATACTCGCAAGACGAGGATGTGACACATACCTTGCCATACCTGCATGATCACGCCACGTATTGACTCTTTGGTTAAGCACCTTATAGTAGGCACCACCTTTTGTATCTGTTTGAATCGATAACCCATTATTTTCATCCATCACTTCATCAAGATACGTTCTTAATTCTGAAATTTCTTCTAGATTTAAAACGTTATCAATTTGAACAAATCCATTTTCTCTGTAAAACATAACTTTTTCTTCTGTGAGTAGATTTTTACTCAGTAAATGTTTCATACTTACCTCCCATTTCAATAAATAGATTCTATAAAATTAATTTTATTGTGGAAAGTCCTATTAATCTTGGTAAATATACTTAGATTCTTGGTTAATCTTCCAGGGAGTGGGGATATTTTTGATTTATTTACAATCAGCGGAGTTTTTTGAAAGTGAAGAGTTCTTATTTTATATCGCTCCATTTACAATCAGCAGTAACGAAATAATTGAACAGCATTCTCATGAATTTTTCGAATTAGTGTACGTCATAGAAGGAAGCGGATCCCACATTTATCAAGAGAAAGTCTTTACCATCAAAGAGGGTGACATATTTATTATTGAACCAGAAAAGATTCATGGATTTGAGGTTGGAAACCATGAACAGCTAAAGGTATATAATTTATTATTTCAACCCAAATTCTTAAAACAAGAAATAGAATCACTATCACATTTGGAGTCTTTTTTATCTTTTTTCTATGTTGAACCTTTTTTAAGAGAGACTGTTCATTTCAAAGATCATTTGATTTTAACATACAAGCAACAATCAGAAATGATGATACTTCTACAAAAAATCGCGCAAGAATATAAACATAAGGAAAATGGCTATCAAATTCTGATAAAAACAAGAATGTTGGAGCTTTTTATTTTATTAAGTCGTTACTATGAAAATACTTCAACTCAAAAGATCATCATGGATTGTGAATATAAAGAAATAATAGATCAAATCTGCAAATTTATCACACTTCATTATAATCGCCCTTTAACACTTGAACAGGTGAGTAAATTATCAGGAATGAGTAAATCAAATTTCACGGCTAAATTCAAGGAAATTGTTGGTCATACTTTTATCGAATATCGGAACGAAATCCGAATAAATCAAGCAAAAAAAATGTTGGCACATACTAACGAAAAAATTATCTTCATTGCATCAGAAGTTGGTTTTGAAGATATAAGTCATTTTAATCGAACATTTAAAGAATATTCAAAAATGTCTCCATCTAAGTACCGAAATTGGTTTAGGTCTAAAACGTAAAATACATCTCTATTAAAATTGCATTGTAGAATCAAAGACAAAGTTTTAAAGGTTAGCAATAGAGGGTATTTAGAAAATTGGCCGAATCCACCATTAAGGTGGCAGAATGGGCAATGATGATTTTAAAGGTTTTAGCTATTATTTAATTATACCAACTAGGAATTGTCTGTTAAAAAATCTAATTACGAAAGCGATTACATTTAAATGAGATGGGGTATGTGAATTGATTGGAAAAAAAACTTGGATTATCCCAGATGGCTTTCTTCAACCGAAAAGCAGGGGTGAACAAGTTAGTCATGAGGCTGTTTGTGTCTTGAATCTAACGGAAAGTAACGCAGAAATACAACTGACCTTCTATTTTGAAGATCGAGAACCAATGGAAACATTCATCTCAGAATGTGGTTCAAAAAGAACTCATCATATTCGTTTAGATAAGTTGGAAGATCGTGATGGAAATAAAGTTCCAAGAAATGTGCCTTATGCAATAAAAGTTGATAGTACTGTGCCGATTATTGTACAGCATAGCCGATTAGATACATCTCAAGAGGCACTGGCGCTATTTACGACAATGGGCTATCCACTAGAAAGCTAGATACTTATATAAGAACTATTCAATAAAAAACGCTAAGAAAAATAATGAAAAATGCGAGGGATGAAAAAATGACTTTAAAAGTAGCTATAGTAGGGGTCGGTAATATTGGTAGTATTCACGCCTCTGTATATAAAGACCATCCAAACATTGAAATTGTAGCTGTATGTGACATCATAAAGATCAAAGCTGAACAAGCAGCAACTAAGTATGGTGGAAAAGCATTTTACAGTGTTAGTGAAATGCTTGCAAGTGGTATTGAACTCGACCTTGTAAGTGTTTGTACAAAAGGAGAAGAAAACGGTGGTGAGCACTTTGCACCAACTATGGAATTATTAAAAGCGGGGATCCCTGTTCTAGGCGAAAAGCCGATTTCAAATAATGTTGAAGAAGGAAGGCAAATGGTTGAACTTGCCAGACAAAATGAAATTCCCTATGCGGTCAATCTCAATCATCGCTTTACACCTGCTGCAGAGAAAGCAAAGGGTTGGGTAGAAAATGGTCGTCTTGGCAAGCTTCACATGATTAATATGAGAATGTGGATTAACAATCCAGTTGAAAGTTCACCATGGTTCCACTTAAGAGCTTTGCATCCACATTCCTTTGATGTCATTAGATATTTCTGTGGAGATGTAAAAAGAGTTGGAGCGTTTATGATGAAGGGTGAAGGACGGGAAATTTGGTCTAATACACAAATTATTCTTGAGTTTGAAAATGGTGCAATTGGAAATTTAGTGGGCAGCTATGATGCCGGGGCAAGTTATGGTCTTGAGCTTTGTGAAGTGGTCGGTTCTAAAGGTCGCTTTGTTCTTGAAGATGCATGTGAACAATTAACCTATTACCCACGAACAAGCATTGAGACAGAAAGCTACAGTTATCTTGGCGGAATGAGATCATTCCCTGAAACCTTCAAAAGCCGAATACATGCTTTTGTAGATCAACTGATTTCTGGAGTCTCATATGATCAAGTGGATGGATCTGGTGATGATGCCCTTAAGGCCCAACAAATTATCGAAGCAGCCATCAAGTCATTTGAAACAGGAACGATTGTCGATGTAAAGGATATAGAACTTATTTCAGGAGGGGTAAAATGATTAAACTTGGTGTAAACTCTGTTTTATTTAAGGATTTTGATTTTGCAACTGCGGCAAGACAAATTGCATTATGTGGATATGATGGTGTCGAAATATCAGCTATTAAGGGTATGTGTGAGCATCTAGAGTTAGACCGTTGGAAGGAACAAGCACCTGAATTAAGGGCAATAGTTGAGGAGAATGGTCTTGAATTTCTTTCAATGGAAGTAGCATCACTTGATGAAGAGAGGTTGACAAAGGCTTTTGAAGCAGGAGCAGAAATTGGAATTCCAATCATAAACGTAGGTCCTGGTGGAAAATCAGGAGATGATGGTGACCTTCAACAATCTATTGAAACCCTTTATCGTTTATCGAAAAAAGCAGAGACATATGGAGTCACACTTTGTGTAAAAGCTCATGTAGGAAATGCGATCTATAATACACCAACAACATTGCGAGCAATGAATGAGATTTCCTCGAAGGCTTTTGGGATTGATATGGATCCGAGCCATATTTATCGAGGGAATGAAAATCCAGAAGAAGAGCTAGCTAGAGTGATCGAACGAGTACAACATATTCATATCCGAGATTGCAAAGGACGGACGAAGGGTCCAGGTGACATTCAAAATCAAGCATGTGGACGTGGTGATATTGATCTTTTCGCTTATTGCAAAGCAATGGTTGATGCTAATTATTCAGGTCCAGTTTGTTTGGAGGTAATCGGAGCAAACCAACACACGTTAGCGGACGTTTCCATTGTTGCAGCTGAAAGCTATGGATATTTAAATGCTTGCTTAAAGTCATTAGGTGCAAGAGAAGCAAATTTAGCTCAGAAAGGATAGGGGATAATGGCAAAGAAAACAAATGTAATTCTTTTTGGTATTGATAGTCTTAGACGAGACCGGATGAGTGCGTATGGGTATAATCGTTTAACTACCCCACATATTGATAAATTTGCTGAAGCGGGTGTATTATTTGAAAATCATTTCAGTCCAAGTATCCCGACTACTCCTGGTTATGCTTCGATGCTTACAGGTATGGATTGCTTTGGAACAGATGTAGTAGCACTTAGACATAATGGTCCGTTAGGTGAACATGTAAAGACACTACCAGAAATCCTTTTAGAAAATGGCTATAACACAACATGTGTAGGGTTTACCGGAAACCCATCTGCACGTGGATTTCAAAAATACCTAGATTATGAAGCATGGCAGCCAGATGATTCCGGGCGTTGTCCAAAGGCTCAAAATTTAAATGATGTAACAATTCCAGAATTAAAAAGACTTGCAGAAGAAGATCAACCATTTTTCTTATTCTTAAGACATATGGATCCACATTCACCGTACTTACCGCCAAAACCTTACGAAAGAATGTTTTATGATGGAAATGAATTTGATCCTACAAATGAATCGTTAAATGAGATGAAGAAATTTAAACCGTTTGCTGATTTCCTTACCTCATGGCTTCCAGAGGGCTTGACTGACTCTAATTATGTGGATGCACAGTATGATGGTGCGATTGCATATATGGATGCATGTATTCAAAACATCTTAACAACCGTTGAATCTCTTGGTATTGAGGAAGAGACGATGATTATTATAACTTCTGATCATGGTGAAACCTTGAATGAGCATCAATGTTGGTATGATCACCATAGTCTTTATGAACATAATTTAGTTGTTCCATTAATTTTAAAATTTCCTGGTAAACTACCAGAAGGAAAAAGGTTTTCAGATATCACTTTAATAAAAGATATTATGCCGACATTATTAGATCTTATTGACATTGAAACAGATATTTCGTTTGATGGACGAAATCTAACATCCCTAATTACAGGGGAAGTAGAAGGTTTTTTACAAGAGTCAGATTTTTATATTACAGAATGCACTTGGATGCGTAAGCATGGTTGGCGTACTCCTGAATGGAAGCTAATACGTGCACTTGAGCCTGATTTTCATTTTAAACCTGAAATTGAATTGTACAATATTATTAAAGATCCTGAAGAACTAAATAATATTGCAGATCAAGAACCGCAAATCGTTAATTTATTATTAGGTAGAATGGACGCTTATATAGCGAAACGTGAGCGTGAAACTGGTCGGACAAATCCAATGTACACGAATTTAAATTGGCATGGAATGGAACGAGGGCCATTCGAAACATCACAGGAAGCATATGATTCAATGTATATTGGATCAATAAATACTGCACAGCAACTACAGGAGAAGGAAAAAGAAGAACACGTAGAGAATAAATGAAGAGAGAGCATCTTCAGCTAAATAAATGCTTCGGGGATCTGTTTTCTCCGAAGCATTTATATATTGAAAGGGTGAGTGTTTTGCTAAAAGCAGCTGTCGTAGGTGTAAATCATATCGGGAAAATCCATTGTCGCTATTATCAAGAACATAGGGATGTACAATTAGTAGCAGTTTGTGATCTTAATGAGTCATTAGTAAAAACTGTAGCTAACGAATGTAAAGTCAACGCTTATACGGATTTGAAAACGATGCTTAAAGATGAAGAGATTGATGTAATAAGTGTAGCTACTGGTGGAAAAGAAAATGGATCACATCATTATGAACCTGCTATGTTAGCAATAGAAGCTGGCATCGATGTATTAGTTGAGAAACCATTATCAAACTGCATAAAGGAAGCGAGGGAAATGGTCGAGTATGCTCGTTTACAAAATGTAAGGCTAGCATGCAATCTTAATCACCGTTTTGTACCTGCTGCTCATTTGGCGAAGGAGTGGATTGATAAAGGAGATCTTGGTACACTGCTTTTCGTAAATATGAAATTAACAATTGGTAACCCAAATGAATCAAGCCCTTGGATCCATTTAAGGGCACTTCATCCGCATTCGATTGACGTTATGCGTTATTTTGCTGGTGATATTCGCCGTGTTCAAGCGTTTATGACGAAAGCTCCTGGAAGAACTGTTTGGTCAACTGCTTCTATTAATCTAGAATTTGAATCAGGTGCTGTAGGTCACTTAACTGGTAGTTATGATATGGATAACAATCATCCGATTGAAAATTGTGAAGTGGCAGGAAATAATGGAAGATTGATTATTGATAACGTCTATGAAAATCTCACCTTTTATCCACATAAAAGTTCCGAAATGAAGGTTGTACGGAATTCAGTATTAAATGGAATGAGTGGCTTTAACGAAACATTTAAAAATAGAATTAATTCATTTATTAGTGATATTAAAAGATCAGTCGAACCAGAATATGTTGCTGGATCAGGTTTGGATGCATTATCAGCTCAGGAAGTCATAGAGGCAGCGATTCGTTCTCAGAACGAAAACGGTGCTGTCATAGAAATACCAAAGTTATTGGGCAGAAAAGTAATGTAAGCACTTACAATTAACATTTGAGTTTTATCTAATTTTAATAGTGTGTAATACCCCCACTTAAAATTCAAGCGAAGTAATGAAAAGCGGTGGGGGAATTAAATTCCGCCAAAGTAATGATGTTGGGGTATTATGAAGCATTTGGATGTAGAGTTTTAAAAGAGATTTATTTTCGACTACCTAGAGAAGTTTTACTCATATCTTTTATCTAGGGGAGGAACATAAATGACGGCTACAAAATATCAATCTTGTGACTATATGAAAACAAAAGAATTTCCATTTTGGATCCAACGCTTCCATCACGATTCTTTAAACATTCCGCCAGTTCACTCACATGAATTCATTGAATTAGTATATGTAGTAAAAGGTCATGCAAAACATTTATTTGAAGGACAATCATATACGATTAAAACGAATGACGTGTTTATTATAAATCCTGGTGAAGCCCACACCTTTCTGATTGAGAAAGAGCAGTCGTTAGAAATCATAAATTGTTTATTCCTGCCCAATTTAATTCAAGATTCATGGTTAAAAGAGCTTGGAGTATCACAGTCAATGGATTATTTTTATATACATCCTTTTTTAGATAAAAATGAACGGTTTCATCACCTTTTAAACTTGGATGGGAACTATTCGATTAGATTTTTACATTTATTAGAAGGAATGATGTACGAATACAACAAGGAGAATTCGTGCTACTCAACCTTAATACGACTACAATTAGTAGAATTGTTGATTCTATTATCGCGGATTTATAACGAAAGAAATTCGAAAAGCAATACTTCTCATAATATCGTAAATGACACTAATATACTGATTCAACGTATTTGTGGTTACTTATCAAGAAACTATGATCAAAAAATTTCCATTCAGACCCTTTGTAATCTTTTTAATATAAGCCCACGCCATTTAAATAGACTGTTCAAGCAAGAAACAGGACAGACAGTTGTGGAAATGGTTCACAATATAAGAATTGAAAAGGCCAAACAAATTCTTATCGAGTCTGACGAAAAAGTAATTAATGTTGCTATGAAGGTCGGTTATGACGATCCCGCTTTTTTTAGTAGGTTATTTCGAAGAGTTGTAGGCTGTTCTCCAGGTAAATATAAAGCAGCAATGGGGTATTCAACGATTAATAGCTAATGAGTTTGAAGAGGTTTCTGACTATAGTATTAAAATGGTAGAGCTGGAGGTTTTACTTTTGATCGTTAATGATTCACAGTTCACTCAGTATGCAGATGTTAATGAATTATTAGAAAAGATCTTATTTGATGTAAAAGGCATTTTAAAAAATACCTTTGTGGGAATGTATTTACATGGTTCACTTGCTCTTGGCGACTTTGATCCAAACAGGAGTGATATTGATTATCTAGTTGTGACATCAGAATCCCTTTCAAAAGAAAAAATATCTGAACTAGAGTCCTTACATACCCGTATATTATTGAGTGAATTGCTGTGGAAAACAAATTTTGAAGGCTCATATATAGATAAAACCGCACTACGTCGGTATGACCCAACAAATTCAATACATCCAGTCATTCGTTCAGATGGCTCATTTGGTTTAGACAGACATGGGGATGAATGGGTAATACAAAGATATATTATTAGAGAAAAAGGCATAGCGTTGGCTGGACCTAAACCGAAGATGCTGATTGACACCATTTCTTCCAATGACTTACGAATTGCGCAAAAGAATACATTAAAACATTGGTGGGCACCACAGCTTGAAGATTCACATCGATTAAATACAAGTGTTTATCAAGCCTATGCAATTCTTACGATGTGTAGGGCTTTATATACGATGCAGTATGGTATTGTTGCAACAAAAAAAGATGCGGCATGTTGGACACAGGAAATGTTTCAAGTATGGAGTGGCTTGATAGAGGAAGCTAAAGCTTGGCAATATGGTGTCAATCTTGATCGCATTAAAGAATCACAGGATTTCATCAAGTTTACTATACATAAAGCTCAGTCATGTTAAAAAGACATACTTAATACAATATAGAATTTTTGAAATAACTAGGGCCTAATTTAATCCTAGTTATTTTTTTGTGTTTTTTAGAATGCATGTAAGGAAATCTAACGAACGTTTTCTTTAATTTGTGGTAATTACCCCAATAAAATGGTTAAATTCAAAATATTTGAAAAATTAATTTGATTATAGAGGAAGATTATGTATAATATGAAGAGTAAGTGGTGTTAGTATTTCTTACATCAAAAGTTACTAATTGTAACAATCTGGATGTATGAGATTCTAATGCTGAAAATACATAAAGGGGTGTTGGAGATTGAGAATGAGAAAAGGGTTTTTAGTATCACTGATGATGGTGTTTTTCCTTGGAGCGTGTTCGTCACAGACAAATAAACCAGCTCAAGAAACAACCTCAGATTCAAGTTCCGGCACCGTAGAAGGAGATACAGTTTCTGTTGGTATTCTCCATTCATTAAGTGGCACAATGGCAATAAGTGAGGTTTCCTTACGTGACGCAGAATTGATGGCTATTGATGAGATCAATGCTGCTGGTGGAGTGCTTGGTAAGCAAATTGAACCTATTATTGAAGATGGTGCATCAGATTGGCCTACTTTTGCTGAAAAGGCTAGAAAACTTCTTCAACAGGATAAAGTAGCAACTATTTTTGGAGGGTGGACATCAGCTAGCCGTAAAGCAATGCTTCCCGTCGTTGAACAAAACAATGGTTTGCTCTGGTATCCTGTGCAGTATGAAGGGATGGAACAATCTCCAAACATCTTTTATACCGGAGCTACCACAAATCAACAAATAGTACCTGCAGTTGATTGGATGTTAGAAACCGTAGGTGAAAATATATTTTTGATTGGCTCTGATTATGTGTTTCCTCGTACAGCAAATAAAATTGTAAACGCACAGTTAGAAGCAAATGGCGGGAAGGTCGTTGCAGAGGAATACACACCTCTAGGACACACTGACTACAATACGATTATTAATAAAATCAAATCGGCTAAACCAGATGTAATCTTTAATACCTTAAATGGTGATAGTAATGTTGCGTTTTTTAAACAACTACAAGATGCAGGAATAACTGCTAAGGATATTCCAGTTGTATCTGTAAGTGTTGCAGAAGAAGAGATTAGGGGAATAGGGGCTCAGGTATTAGAAGGTCATTATGCTGCATGGAACTACTACCAAACAACTGACACACCAGAGAATAAGACTTTTGTAGAAAACTATAAAGCAAAATATGGTGAAGACCGTGTAACAGGCGACCCAATAGAAGCAGCTTATATTGCCGTTTATTTATGGGCGGAAGCTGTTGAAAAAGCAGGCTCTTTCGATGTTGAAAAAGTGAAGGAAGCAGCTGATGGTGTTGAGTTTAAGGCTCCAGAGGGAGTCGTTAAAATTGATGGTGAAACACAACATATTTATAAAACAGTTCGCATCGGTGAGGTGCAAGCTGATGGACAATTTAAAGAGGTATGGAACTCGAGTGAGCAGGTCAAACCAGATCCATATTTAAAAACATATGATTGGGCAGAAGGGTTAAGTCAACAAGCTAATTAATGGATTTATAAATATTTGTGATATAACCCCTTTTCGTTCAGCAAGAGATTACTAGAATGCTAGAACGAAAAGGGAAACAATAGTTCCTAGAAGGATTCGCATTGAAAAGGAGGAAACATCCTTGTCGATAATCGTTACGCAACTATTTAATGGAGTTAGCCTCGGTTCCATCCTCTTGTTAATTGCTTTAGGTCTTGCAATTACATTTGGGCTTATGAATATTATCAACATGGCTCACGGAGAATTTATTATGATGGGAGCTTATACTACATATGTTCTTCAACAAGTATTTATTCAATATCTTCCTAAAGCAGCCTTTGGCTATTATTTTATCCTAGCAATTCCACTATCTTTTCTTGTAGCAGCATTATTTGGGTTATTAATGGAGAAGACAGTTGTTCGATTTTTATATGAACGCCCACTTGATAGCTTACTAGCAACATGGGGCGTGAGTTTAATCTTACAACAGGTTGCACGTTCGATCTTCGGTGCACCGAATGTTGCAGTTGTTGCTCCAGAATGGTTAAACGGCGGACTTGCATTGGCAGGTATGACATTCCCTTACAAACGTCTTTTTATTGTTGCATTAGTGTTACTGTGTATTTTCTTATTATTTCTATATCTTTATAAAACTCCTTCGGGAAGACGGATGAAGGCTGTTACATTAAATCGTGATATGGCTTCTTGCTTAGGTGTCTCGACAAGAAGGGTTGATAGCACTGCATTCGCTATTGGTAGTGGCTTTGCAGGAATTGCAGGTTGTTCCTTAACATTGATCGGCTCTATCGGTCCTACATTAGGGACATCGTATATCGTTGATGCATTTATGATCGTTATATTAGGTGGTATCGGAAAATTAAAAGGAACTATTATTGCTGCACTAATGCTAGGAGTTTTAAGTACATTTGTTGAGTTATCTACAAGTGCAACATTTGCAAAGGTAATCGTTTTTGCATTTATTATCATTTTCTTACAATGGAAACCAACTGGCCTAGTAGGTGCAAAGGTGAGAGCTTTAGATTAACGGAGGTGCTGTCATTGTTTAAAAAATATAGCCAAGGAGCCTATTATGGAGTGTTTTTTCTCTTCCTGTTAATTGCCCCTTTGATGCTTTCGGATTTTCGAATTGGTTTGCTAGCTAAGTTTTTATGCTTTGCAATTATCGCTGTTGGGATCAGTCTAATATGGGGTTTTACTGGAATTATGAGTTTGGGGCATGGGGTCTTTTTTGGATTGGGTGCCTATTGTATGGCGATGTACTTAAAACTTGAGGCTTCTACTAGTGGAGTGCCAGATTTCATGGAGTGGAATGGAATTACAGAACTTCCTATTATATGGACTATGTTTAAAAATCCAATTTTCGCAATTGGTTCTGCTATTTTACTCCCATTTTTGATTGCGTGGATTATTGGTTACTTTACGTTTAAAAATCGAATTAAAGGAGTCTTCTTCTCCTTAATTTCACAAGCTGTTGTTGTCGTTACAGTCACATTATTTATTGGTAGCCAGCAAATTACAGGGGGAACTAGTGGTTTAACAAACTTTTTTACGGTATTTCATGTACCGTTAGCCGATCCGGGGACAAAAAGCTTTCTTTATTTCTTAACGGTAAGTTTATTAGCAATTGTTATGGGAATAGCTCTCATTTTAACAAAAACACGCTTTGGAAGATTGCTCATCGCGATTAGAGATGGGGAAAATCGTCTTCGATTTTTAGGCTATAACCCAGCCGTATTTAAAGTGTTTATATATGCATTATCAGCAGCCTTTGCTGGTATAGCTGGTGCACTGTTTGTATTGCAAGTTGGGATCATTACACCAGAAATGATGGGAATTATTCCTTCTATTGAAATGGTTTTATGGGTAGCGATTGGAGGAAGGCATTCAATCTTAGGTGCAGCAATTGGGGCGATCTTAACAAATAGCGCTAAAAGCTTTTTAAGCGAAACCTATCCTGAATTCTGGACGATCTTCTTGGGCGGATTATTTCTCTTAGTCGTTTTATATTTACCAAATGGTTTAGTTGGTTTTGTTGAGAAGTTTAAGGTTCGCTTCTTCAAAAAAGAGAAAAAGGAGGAGGAAAAGGGTGCAACCGATTCTCTCGTGTCGTAATGTGATGGTTGATTTTTCTGGTTTTAAGGCACTCCAAGGCGTTGATTTACAAGTTGAAAGTGGAGAGATTTTATTTTTAATTGGACCTAATGGTGCAGGGAAAACAACACTCCTTGACGTCATATGTGGAAAAACAAGATCCACCGATGGTGAAGTGATTTTTGATGGAAACATTTCACTAACAAAACTTCCTGAACAGAAAATTGTTCACGAAGGAATTGTGCGTAAATTTCAAGCTCCGAGTATTTTTTTACAATTAACACCTTTTGAAAATCTAGAAATTGCCATGAAGCAAAAAAAGAAATTGTTTTCAATCATATTTGCGAAAATGTCAGTTTCTCAAAAAGCGAAAATTGATGAGTTATTAAATAAAATTGGTTTATATGAAGTTCGTGATGAACTCGCACAATCGTTGTCACACGGTCAAAAACAATGGCTTGAAATTGGGATGCAGCTGATTCAAGAACCAAAACTCTTGCTTTTAGATGAACCTATAGCGGGAATGTCAGGTGAAGAACGTAATAAAACAGGTGAATTGATCGAAGAAATTGCAAAAACATGCTCGATACTGATTGTGGAACATGATATGGATTTTGTCAGGAAGTTTTCGACAAAGGTTGTGGTGATGCATGAGGGGAAGGTGCTCTGTGAAGGAGCTATGCAGGATATTCAAGAAAACGAAGAAGTGAAGAACGTTTATTTAGGAAGGAGTGGATAATATGCTTCTAGTATCAAATCTCCAAGCTGGATACGATGAAACCATGATTTTGCAAAATGTACATCTTGAACTACCTAAAGGAAAAATCGTTGGTCTTTTAGGACGAAATGGTGTTGGGAAAACAACACTTGTTAAAGCGCTAATGGGGCTTTTACCTGTTTCTAATGGTACCATTCGATTTGAAGAAAACGAATGGAAGAAGGAAAGGCCAGAGGCTAGGGCAAGGGCAGGAATGGCCTATGTTCCTCAGGGAAGGGAGATTTTTTCAGATCTTTCGATAAGAGAAAACCTTTTACTAGGAATGGAAGCTCTTCCTAAATCACTGCGTTCAACGTCCATTCCTCAGGAGATTTTTCAATGGTTTCCTGTTTTAGAGGAAATGATTGACCGCAAAGGTGGGGATTTGAGTGGTGGTCAACAGCAGCAACTTGCGATTGCACGAGCGATAATCTCTAATCCGAAGGTTTTATTACTTGATGAACCGATGGAGGGCATTCAACCTTCAATCGTACAGCTTATCCAGGATGTTTTAGTGAAAATATCCAGTGAGAAAGATATGTCGATTTTATTGGTTGAACATAATCTGGATGCAGTGATAGCTTGTGCAGATCAGTTTTATATTCTTGATAAAGGTCAAATGGTGATGAATGGTAACTGTAATGACATTAATGAGGATGATCTTCAAAGGCATTTAGCAGTATAAGGAGGAGATTGGATGAAGCTGACAGCACGTGAGCAAGATAAACTCATGATTGTCGTAGCGGCAGACTTAGCAAGAAGAAGGAAGCAACGAGGACTTAAGTTAAATTATCCAGAAGCAATTGCAATTATTACCTATGAGGTAATGGAAGGAGCGAGAGATGGTAAATCTGTTTCTGAGCTGATGCAATTTGGGAGAAGGATTTTATCACGAGAGGATGTCATGGAAGGAATACCTGAAATGATACATGATATCCAAGTTGAGGCGACCTTCCCAGATGGCACGAAGCTTGTGACGGTCCACGAACCCATTCAATAATGGAAAGAATGAATGAGAAGAGGGTAAAGTATGATACCAGGAGAATACAAGCTTAATAAAGAACCTATTTTATGTAATGTAGGGAAGCACCCAACCAAGATAGAGGTCATAAATAATGGTGATCGACCAGTTCAAATTGGTTCACATTTCCACTTTTATGAGATTAATAGCTTGCTAGCATTTGAAAGAACTAAAGCCTATGGGAAAAGATTGAATATTCCAGCTGGTACAGCCGTACGTTTTGAACCAGGTGATAGTAAGGTGGTTGAGCTTATACCGTTTTCTGGTGAAAGGAAGGTATTTGGTCTAAACAACCTAACAAATGCTGCACTAGATAAAGGAGTGTAACAATGAGTTTTCAAATGTCTCGACATCAATATGCAGATATGTTTGGTCCAACTGTTGGCGATCAGGTAAGACTTGGGGACACTGGGCTATTTATTGAAGTCGAAAAGGATTATACAACATATGGTGATGAAGTAAAATTCGGTGGAGGTAAGGTTATTCGTGACGGCATGGGGCAGCATCCATTAGCGACGAGAAGTGAGACTGTCGATCTTGTTGTGACAAATGCGTTAATTGTTGATTATACAGGTATATATAAAGCGGATATCGGTGTAAAGGACGGTGTCATTGCTGCGATTGGTAAGGCTGGAAATCCATTATTAATGGATCAAGTTGATATAGTAATTGGGGCATCAACTGAAGTTATTGCTGGAGAAGGTATGATTGTTACAGCGGGTGGTATTGATGCACATATCCATTTTATTTGTCCTCAGCAAATTCAAACAGCGATTGAATCTGGTATCACAACAATGATAGGTGGCGGAACAGGTCCAGCTACAGGGACGAATGCAACTACCTGTACACCTGGCGAGTGGAATATCCATAACATGTTAAAAGCAGCTGAGGAATTTCCTATGAATATTGGATTTTTAGGGAAAGGGAATGCCTCTAGTGAAGAGGTACTCATTGAGCAAATTGAGGCAGGAGCAATTGGGCTGAAGCTACATGAGGATTGGGGTACGACAGCATCCAATATAGATAAGGCATTAACGGTGGCCGACAAGTATGATGTTCAGGTTGCTATACATACAGATACTCTAAATGAAGGTGGCTTTGTTGAGGATACACTTCGGGCGATTGATGGGCGTGTGATACATACCTATCATACTGAAGGAGCTGGTGGTGGTCATGCACCAGATATAATAAAGGCTGCTTCTTATCCAAATATCCTTCCATCGTCAACGAACCCGACGAGACCATTTACAATTAATACGATTGCAGAGCATTTAGATATGTTAATGGTATGTCACCATTTAGATCCATCTGTTCCAGAGGATTTAGCATTTGCTGATTCAAGAATCCGTAAAGAAACAATTGCTGCTGAAGACATCCTTCATGACCTTGGCGTGTTTAGTATTATCAGCTCCGATTCACAAGCAATGGGAAGAGTAGGCGAGGTCATTTCACGGACATGGCAAACAGCGGATAAAATGAAGCGTCAGCGTGGAGAGCTGATTGCGGGTGAAGAAAATGATAATGAAAGAGTAAAAAGATATATCGCCAAGTACACAATAAACCCAGCGATTACCCATGGCATTTCTGATTATGTAGGTTCCATTGAGGTTGGTAAAGTTGCTGATTTTGTTCTCTGGGATCCAGGATTTTTTGGTGCTAAACCTGAATTAATCGTCAAAGGCGGCATGATTGCCTGGAGTGTAATGGGAGATCCAAATGCTTCCATTCCGACACCACAGCCAGCGATTTATCGTCCAATGTTTGCAAGCTTTGGAAAAGCAAAATACTCCACTTCTCTAACATTTGTATCAAAAGTTGCATTTGAACAAGGTATCCAAGAAAAGCTAGGTCTACAGAAAAAGATTTGTGTTGTAAAAAACATTCGCAAATTAACGAAAAAGGATATGGTCTTTAATGGTGAAACACCAGAAATCGAGGTTGATCCACAGACATATGAAGTAAAGGTGAACGGTGAATTAATCACATGTGAACCAGATGAAAAGGTTTCATTAGCACAACGATACTTTTTATTTTGAGGTGAAGGAAATGATTATTGAAAAAATTATTGGAAATGTAAAACATTCAGAAAAAACTCCTGCTCATATTGAGCGCGTTTTTTTAAGAAGTGATGATTTAGTGAAGAAGATTCAACGAGTTAAAACAGATCATGGAAAAGAGCTAGGTATCCGCCTTACAGATAATAAAGAACTAAAGGATGGTGATATTCTCTTTCAAGATGAAAAAAATTCAATTGTGATTAGTGTTATTGAAGATGATGTCATTGTGATTCAGCCTACAAGTTTATTGCAAATGGGAGAAATTGCCCATCAATTAGGAAATCGTCATTTACCTGCACAATTTGAAAACAACGAAATGATTGTTCAGTATGATTACTTAGTTGAAAAATTACTTCATGAACTAGCTGTTCCATTTACAAGAGAAAAAAGAAAAATGAATGAGGCGTTCAAACATATCGGCCATTCTCATGACTAATCAATTGTTCCATTTGCTCCAAATATGTGATTCAAATTTTCCTTCAGGTGCGTTTTCTCATTCCTTTGGACTTGAGACGTACATCCAGGAAGAAAGAGTGATCAATAAAGAAACCTTTTTAGTTGCTATTAAGCAATACTTGCATACGCAGTGTAAATATACGGATGGCTTAGCTTGTCGGATAGCGTTTAAAGCAATAGAGGAAAATAAACTTGATGCATGCTGGCAGCTTGATCAAGAATTATATGCTCTGACAAATGCAAAAGAAACTCGTGAAGGTACAAAGAGAATCGGACGTCAGTTAGTTAAAGTAATGAATGAATTATATCCCAATCGTCTGCTTAAAGAGTATGAATCTAGAATTAAAGCAAAAAAAAGCCATGGCCATAGCTCAATCGTTTTTGCGATTATTTGTCATGAATTAACCATTGATCTGCCAACAACTCTTTCAAGTTACCTATTCTCTACTACCTCTTCACTCATTCAAAATGGGGTGAGAGGGATACCTTTAGGTCAAACTGATGGTCAAAAACTTTTAATCGAAATTCAACCGTTATTAGCAAATCTAGTTAAAGAGATATTAAACCTTTCAGAGGATGAATTTGGCGCAGGAGCACCAGGATTAGAAATTGCCCAAATGATACATGAACAGCTATCAGTACGATTATTTATGTCGTAAACGTACTTAGTAATCTATTAAATAAGAAAGGATGATTTAAATGGGAGAGCCTATACGTATTGGAGTTGGAGGTCCTGTTGGAGCAGGGAAAACACTCTTAGTTGATAAACTAACCCGTGAATTAATGAAGGAATTCGAGCTTGCGGTCATTACAAATGATATTTATACGAAAGAGGATGCCCAATTTTTAATAAAAAGCGGAGCACTTCCAGAGGATCGAATTATTGGTGTTGAAACAGGAGGGTGTCCACATACTGCAATACGTGAGGATGCATCAATGAATTTCGCTGCAATTGAAGAATTAAATGACCGACATGCTAACCTTGATTTAATCTTTGTTGAAAGTGGTGGGGATAATCTAGCAGCAACGTTTAGTCCAGAGCTAGTCGATTTTTCAATTTATATTATCGATGTTGCCCAAGGTGAAAAAATACCGAGAAAGGGCGGACAGGGTATGATTAAATCTGATTTATTTATCATTAATAAAATCGATTTAGCTCCATATGTAGGTGCAAACCTTGAAGTAATGAGAAGGGATACTCTTGTTTCACGTGGAGACAGACCTTATATCTTTACAAACCTTAAGGATGGGACAGGAGTTTCTGATGTTGTTGATTGGATTAAACGTGAAGCGTTTTTGGTTGGACTTGAAGCATGACTTACACAGGCTACCTTGAACTAGAGGTAGGAAAAAAACAGGATCGATCTGTCATTACAAACAGTTTTTTCGATGGAGTCTTAAAAATAACTCGACCTACCTATCTAACTGGAGGTCTTCCATTGCTTACCCTTATTCATGTTGGGGGTGGCTATGTTGATGGGGACACATATAAAACAGAGGTTATTATGCATGAATCCTCACGCCTAGCACTTACTACACAGGCATCAACAAAGGTATATAAATCACCTCGTTTTGGTGTAAACCAAGCGATGGAGTATGTTTTGAAACCCAATAGTGAACTGTATATAAAGCAAGATTCTTTAATTCCTTATAAAGACGCAAATTTCACTCAGAATACAAATGTGTACATGAGTTCATCTGCGGTATTTTATTATACAGATATCATCACACCAGGCTGGTCTGAGGATGGAAAACATTTTCAATATAAAAAGGTTGCTTCTAAAATGAAAATTTATGTTGATGATCAATTAGCCGTTTTTGATCATCAACTATTACAGCCGTGTGAACAGCTTGAACAAATGATGTATTTAGAAGGCTATACACATATTGGTACAATGTTTTTTCTCCATCCAGAATTAAATGAGCGCATTATTGAGGAATTAAGAGAAGAATTAATATGTGATGAAAAGTTTCGTTTTGGTATTAGTATACTTAGCGTAAAAGGTATTTCTGTCCGAATATTAGCCACTAGTACACCGATCATTGAATCCTTTTTTACTAAATGTGAAAGCTTAATAAGAGGATTCTTAACTAACGTGGAAATCATTGAGTGGAGAAAAGGATAAAAGTAATAATTATCATTAATTTATTGTGATTCGTAGATAAAAAGAAAATCATTGAACGGAGAGAAATTCATGGATCTAAATCTAGTAACGATATTAGGCATAGGCTTTGTTTTAGGCATCAAGCATTCAATTGAACCCGACCATGTGATTGCTGTTTCAACGATGGCAAGTAAAACAAAAAAACTGTGGAGTACGTCCCTAACAGGCATTTTTTGGGGGATCGGTCATACTGCCACATTATTTATTGTGGGACTACTACTAATTGGGTTTAAAGTTGCCCTATCAGAAAAGTGGGCATTAACATTAGAGATGCTTGTTGGTTTCATGTTAGTTTACTTAGGAATAAAAGCAATTTTATCTAGAACGACACCAATTCATGAACACCGTTCTGAAAAGCAAACATATTTCAAATCAGCGGTTATTGGATTTATCCATGGATTAGCAGGAAGCTCAGCAATGGTGCTGCTAACTATGAATACCATTGATACATTATGGCAAGGTGCAGTATATATTATCATCTTCGGTATTGGCACATGTATTGGTATGATGCTATTTACTAGTTTATTGGGAATCCCATTTAATGCAGCAAAAGATCGATTATTGATCCATAAAAACCTAGTCCAACTAACTGGTGGTATTAGTACTGTATTTGGTATTTTTTATATATACAATCTAGGAGTTACTGAGGGTCTATTTGCATTATGGTTTTAACAAGTAACAAATTTTGTTAGGAAAAGTATAGGATGATTCTTTTGCTGATGACCAATTTTTTCATCACACTCAAAAGGAATCCTATAAGTTGGTTTTAGGATATGTATAAAAATCGTTAGAAGGGAAAATGAACTCATTTTCCTTTTTAGGCGATTTTACAAAACTGCCTCAATACTACCCCTCTAATTAAAACTGCTAACAAGTATTCATCAAATTAAATCGACCTCGATGATAAAAGTTGTTCCAAAGATAATTGTAAATAATAAATTCCCTATATGATTATCTTAAAATAAAGTCTATTTTTCTTCTCCAAATAATAAAGGATTAAAGAGGGTTTAATTAGAATATATAGTAATAAATTATTGGATAAAGGGGTTTTCTAATGACGACATTCACTTCAAGAAAAGAAGTACCAACCCATGAAAAATGGAACTTAGCAGATATTTATTCTGATCATAGCAAATGGGAAGAAGATTACAAACTTATTGAAGAAATCGCAGAAAAGTTAAAAAAATTTGATGGTGACATTCATAACGGACACTCCCTGTATCAATACCTTAAACAAAGTGAAGAGCTATCATTTTTGATGAACAAAATATATGCATTTGCCATGTTAAATGTGGATGAGGATACGAGGGAAACGCAAGCACAATCCTTGTTAGAACGTGCAAAACAACTTAATGTGAAAGCTAGTGCAGCGACTTCCTTCTTCATGCCTTATTTGCTTAGCTTAGATGAAGAGGTTTTAAAAGGATACATATCTGAAGAAGAACGCTTAACTTATTTTGAAGATGATTTATTAGAGTCATTTCGTTACAAAAAACACGTTTTAAGTAAGGAGCAAGAAGAAGTTCTATCACAATTAGGGGAAGCAATGTCCGTTCCAGGCCATACATATGGCATGATGAATAACGCAGATATTAAATTTGGAGAAGTTACGAATGACAGTGGTGAACGGGTAGAGTTAACAAGGGGAATGTATGCGAAATTAATTGAAGACGAAGACCGAGAAAAGCGCAAAGAAGCGTATAAGGCTTATTATAAGCCTTACTTACAATTAAAGAATTCAATTGCAGCAACACTTTCAGCAGCAATTAAAAATAATGTTACTATAGCTAAAATTCGCCATTATCCTTCAGTGCTGGAAAAAGCGTTATTTGGTGATAATGTACCGAAAGATGTATATGAAAATCTCATTACTACAACCAAAAATAATCTTGCTCCATATCACCATTACACTAGAATTCGTAAGGAAAAGTTAAAAGTGGATGAACTTCGTCAGTATGATCTAAGTGTGCCTCTAGTAAGTGGAGTAAAGCAGGAGATTACTTTTGAGGAAGCATATGAAACAATGTGTAAGGCTTTATCTCCATTAGGAGAAGAGTATATAAGCATCCTAAAAGAATTTAAAGACTCAAGATATATAGATGTCAGGGAAACACCTGGTAAGCGATCAGGTGCTTACAACTTAGGTATTTATGGTGTTCATCCGTTTATTCTCTTAAATCATCAGGATGATTTAAACAGTTTATTTACGTTGGTCCATGAATGTGGGCATGGTGTTCACAGTAAGTTAAGCTCACAGCATCAACCACAAATTACCGCACGTTATAGTATTTTTGTTGCGGAAGTAGCTTCAACAGTTAATGAGGTACTATTAATTAATTATTTATTGAACAATGAAACAAATCCTGAAATTCGAAAATCCTTACTCAATCATTTTATTGATCAATTTAAGGGCACGTTTTTTACTCAAGTGATGTTTGCGGAGTTTGAGAAGAAAACACACGAAATGGTGGAGAAGGGGTTGCCATTAAATGTAGATGTTTTCAATCAAATCTATGAGACTTTATTCAGAGAATATAATGGTGAAGAAATTGTATTTGATGATGAAGTGAAATTTGGGTGGGCACGAATTCCTCACTTCTATCGTCCTTTTTACGTCTATAAATATGCTACTGGATTTGCATCAGCGATTCATCTTGCAACAAAGATTCTTGAAGGCGATCAAGACACATTGAACTCATATCTGGAATTTTTAAAGAGTGGAAGCTCTGATTACCCACTTGAGTTGTTAAAAAAGACTGGAGTTGACTTAACGACTCCTTACCCAATTGAAAATTCACTTAAGCGGTTTGGAGAATTGGTAGATGAGTTTTCTAGATTATAAAGTTAAATCAAAATTGGTATGAAGGTGCCTCAGATGAGTCTAACCTCCTAACATCACTTGTTTATAGTTACTTTTTAAAGTATGTTGGAGGGTCTGACCCTTTGTTATTTTTAGTTTCTGAGACTGTTATAATAAGTAAATTAAAGGAAGAGGATTTATTGTTCCAGTGGTACGGAGAGTGATGATCAAATACTAAGGGGAATCGATTATTTGCAAGTTGGGCAGGGATTATCAATTGGCCGAGTAAAGAAATAAAAATGAAATTGAATGAAGGGATACCAAATTGTTTATTTCAGATGGTATCCTTTTTTATTTTTATTTTGGTAGTCTCTGACCCTGTTATACCTAACTGAGCAAAAAATTAAGGACAAGTATGCAAAATGGCTCATCTTAGTAATAAATTTATTCTTCAAAATGGCCTTTTTAGCTAACAGCCGAAAAGTTGAGAATAAACAAACACCAAACCTTTTTTAGTTATGTTTATGTAAACTTAATTTTGCATAGGATATAGATTGTTTTTGCTCTGCTTAGTTTGTACCTTTAAAACGTAGGTAGCAACTTAAAAGTTTATGGTTGTTGAGAACCAGGTGGGATGTAAAACGGTGGTACCTTAATCCATCCACGTTTACGCATTAAATGTTTTACTCTAGTTGCGAAAGCTAATTTTTCAGCTTGAAACTGAATAAACAATAAACCAACATCTGTACGAATCGACTCAGTAGTGGCACTAGCTGCTTTCATAATCAAACTAATGATTTTTAAAGATAATTCGTTTGCAATCACATCATCCGTTAATTTAACACCAAGAGGAATACTTTTAGAATCAGATATTGGCATATCTTCAGGGGAAGAAGGTAATGAAATTCCTTCCTTTATCATGAAATCATGGAGTCGTTTCCTTTGACTGGTCCCGAGTTTCATATCTTCTTCAAGAATTTCCTTTAGTTCATCATCATCCGTGGTATTTATAGCTGATTGAACTGATACTTTGGCTAATTCAAGACCTGCCAAGTAAATCCAACATGCCATCACTTCTCCGACATGAAGAGGTTGATCTTCATCTTGAACAGTCATTGATTTCATGGCATCCATAACTGTTTCCCATACATTTACCATGTGATTCCCTCCTGATTTTGTAACTTAACTATATATATTGTTTGTCCCATAGGAATTTTTATTCATAAGTAGATAATACAAATTAGGGAATGTTGTCATTAAATAGTTTTATCTATAAACGGGAAATTATTACAATAAAGCATCTTTAATTTACAATATGGGAGAATTATGATTTATAGGAGAAAGTTTTATATTGTTAAAAGCGAGTTTGTCGAGATTTTTAACAATCATCTACAAACCTTTTTAATCTTTTTTAAGAAATTAATTTATTATTCTAATTTAAGGATAAATTAAATGACTGTTGTTCATATGGATATAATAGTTTTAAAAAGAACTTTGAAAAAAGGATGATCCTATGATTTATATTTACAATGACTTTGGTGGAACACATACAACATCACTAGCTGCTGCCTACCATTTAAAACTTCTAAAACCACCTTCAAGAATGCTAACAAAGGAAGAAATATTAGCAGTTCCTTTCTTTAATAAATTAACAAAAAAGGATGCAGGAAAAATAATTTTTCATGGAGTAGATGATGAAGGCCATTCTGTCTATACACTCGGTAGAAGATCTTCCAAGTTGGTTGTACCAGCTTTAAAAAACATATGTTTATTATTACAGAATAGAGATCAACTTGAAGAAAGGATTATTTTTTCAAATACTTCTCCAACAGTACCGCTTGCTATGACATTAGGAGGTTTTTTCTCAAGAGGATTAGGAATCGATTTTATTGGTGTGCCATTACTAGTAAAAGGTGCACAGCAATGTTGTGATCACATTTATCAGTTAGTTGAAAATACAAAACAAATTGCTAAAGATACGACTGAAGAAAAAATCATCACGCTTGAGAATGAAAATTTTCAAGCGTGATGATTTTTAATTTTTAACGATGTTAAAGATCTATATGGATAATTTTTACGAGTAAAATGAAAGGTTCACTTCTACATGTCGAACGATTTATTTGTAGTTCATTATTTTTAGAAAGTATTTAATTTGTATTTAATTTGGTATTACTTAGGTAAGATAAAGTAACTGTCTCGTTATTTGATATTTTGAAATAATATACTTTCTTTATTAGGACGACCAATTTTTACACGATTTTCCCAATATACTATATAAAATATTAGCTATAGCTCCATTTAGGAGGAACTATAAACTACTTATGTTACCAGTCTCTAAGGGTGACTTTGAGTTGTTACTACAACTACTAATGGTCAAGCAATCATCATTCCTATTTTGCCCTCTCACTTTCCAATTAACGTTTAATCCAATCTGCGTAATTTATCTACAAGGCATCCAAGCAAGCTTTACTCTATTTTACATTAAGGTATGTAAAATCCTTACAGGAATTTCCATCTTGTATAAGGAAAACCTTATTTTCACCTATTAAAATGATAATAGACTTTACATTCCAACATTTTAGTATTATTCATTTTATTCACTTTTATAAACCGTCTTTTCGTTAGTAAACACCTTATATTCTTCTATTAATAAACATGTGTTGTTCGTCTGTATATACATTTTTTTATCATGCGAACACACTGTATATAAAAGCTACTAAAGGGGGATAAAATATGTCTGATTTAGTGAAAATTGGTCTTATTCAAGCATCAAATGATGTGGATGGTCATGAACCGATTCAGGTTCATAAAGAAAAAGCGATAGAAAAGCATGTAAAGCTTGTGAGAGAAGCTGCTGAAAGTGGTGCACAAATCATCTGTTTACAGGAAATATTTTATGGACCATATTTCTGTGCTGAGCAAAATACAAAGTGGTATGACTCTGCTGAGGAAATTCCGAATGGTACAACAACAAGATTATTTCAAGAACTTGCAAAAGAATTAAGTGTAGTCATAGTTCTACCAATCTATGAAAGAGAAGGTATTGCTACATACTATAACACGGCTGCTGTCATTGATGCAGATGGAACATATCTTGGGAAATATAGAAAACAACATATCCCACATGTAGGAGTGGGGAAAGAAGGATATGGATTCTGGGAAAAGTATTACTTTAAACCAGGTAATCTTGGTTACCCTGTTTTTGATACAGCCTTTGCGAAGGTTGGCGTTTATATATGCTATGATCGTCATTTTCCAGAAGGTGCGAGATTACTAGGTTTACATGGGGCAGAGGTTGTATTTAATCCATCAGCCACTGTTGCAGGTTTATCTGAATACCTTTGGAAACTAGAACAACCTGCACATGCAGTTGCCAATGGGTATTATTTAGGAGCAATTAATCGCGTTGGGTATGAAGGACCATGGAATATGGGTGAGTTTTACGGTCAATCGTATTTAGTAGATCCTCGAGGAGACTTTGTGGTAATGGGAAGTCGTGATAAGGATGAAGTGATTATTGGTGAAATGAATAAAAAGTTAATTCGAGAAGTCCGTGATGTTTGGCAATTCTATCGTGATCGTCGCCCAGAAACATATAATGAAATGACTTCATTATTACCTTAAGTGAATCATTTCACATTCGAATAATTAGCGAGTCTGATATAAAATAATAGGTCAGGCTACTGTTGATGAAGCTCATTTCCTTATGTTCAGCATTCCTGTACAGTTCTACCATTGTTTGCTTAAAGAAAAGGAGGCATTGTGTTGACCAAAATCAAAGGCTCTCATATTTCTTTAACCGATTTATCAAAAAACTTTCAAGAATTTCATCAAGGACTTACAAGCAGAGAGGCAATCGAAGAAGCAAATCGTTGTTTATATTGCTATGATGCTCCCTGTATTAAAGCTTGTCCAACTGGAATAGATATTCCATCGTTTATAAAAAAAATTGCATCGGATAATTTAAAAGGATCGGCAAAGACAATCATGAGTGCAAATCCAATTGGAGCTAGCTGTTCGCGAGTTTGTCCTACAGAAGAGCTTTGTGAAGGTGCTTGCGTTCTTAATGATTCTACCAAGCCCATTATGATTGGAAACCTTCAACGTTATGCGACAGATTGGGCGATTCAAAATGAACAAATGCTATTTCAAGCAGGTGAAAGGAATGGCAAAACAGTAGCAGTTATTGGCGGAGGTCCAGCAGGGTTATCAACGGCACGAGAGCTTGCTCTATATGGTTTTAATGTGACCATTTTTGAAGCGGAAGAAGCGGCTGGAGGGTTAAATACTTACGGAATTGTTTCATTTCGATTACCACAAGCTATTTCGTTTTGGGAAGTCAAGCAAGTAGAAGCTTTAGATGTAGAAATCCGTACTAACACATGTGTAGGAAAAGATATTACAGCAAATGAGATCTTAGATAGTTTTGACTTCGTTGTTTTAGCAGTTGGAATGGCAAATGTACCGAATATAGGCATTCCAGGGGAAAACAATGAATCCGTCTATGATGCCATTCAGTTTGTAAAAGAGACCAAAACAAAAGAAATAACCAAGGAATTAGTAGGTAAAAGAGTAGCTGTCATTGGTGCCGGAAATACGGCGATTGATGCTGCAACTTGTTCAATTCGGCTAGGGGCAGAAAATGTCAAAATTTTATATAGACGATCCCAAGAAGAAATGACAGCTTACAATTTTGAGTATGATTTTGCTAAACAAGATGGTGTGGAATTTCGCTGGTTAACGGCTCCTAAAAGAATTGTCTTAGAAAATGGCAAGGTGTCAGGAATTGAATGCATAAAGATGGAGCTAGGTGAATTAGGTAATGATGGTCGCCGCCGACCAATTCCAGTAAAAGATTCAGAGTTTCTTATAGAAGTAGATGCTGTTATTAAGGCAATCGGTCAATCAAGACATTTATCCTTAATTGAGCAATTTGGATTAGAGCACGCGGGTGGTGTTGTAAAGGTTGATAAAGCTTCCTATCAAACATCAAATCCAAAAGTATTTGCATGTGGTGATGTTGTTTTCGGAAAAGGCCACGGAGATGCAATGGTTGTAACAGCGGCCCAGCAAGGTAAGCTAACAGCCCTTTCCATTCATAAACAGACAGGTCAAGTAAAAACAGTCTAAACATATGGTAATTGAAAGGAGAGAGTGAAAATGGCTGACTTATCGATTAATCTTGCAGGAATTAAGTCTCCTAATCCATTTTGGCTAGCATCAGCACCACCAACGAACTCAGGCTATCAAGTGCAACGTGCATTTGAGGCAGGCTGGGGAGGTGCTGTTTGGAAAACCTTGGGTGATCCTATTTTAAATGTTTCCTCACGTTTTGCAGCAGTTAGCTTTAACGGACAACGTGTGGCAGGATTTAATAATATTGAACTGATTACAGATCGTCCGTTGGAAGTGAATTTAAAGGAAATCTATGAAACAAAGAAGCGATTTCCTCATCATGCAATTGTGGTTTCATTAATGGTTGAACCAAAGCAAGAAAAATGGCATGAAATTGTTAAACGTGTAGAAGATGTTGGAGTAGATGGACTTGAGTTAAACTTTGGCTGCCCACATGGTATGGCTGAACGTGGAATGGGATCAGCTTCAGGGCAAGTGCCAGAGCTTGTTGAAAAACAAACGTATTGGGCAAAGGAAGTAGCTAATACTCCTGTTATCGTAAAGTTGACACCAAATATTACTGATATTACTGTGACAGCTGAAGCTGCGGTTCGTGGTGGGGCTGATGCTGTGAGTATGATCAATACGATAAATAGTTTAGCTGGAGTAGATTTAGATTCTTGGAATACAATTCCACACGTTGCTGGAAAAGGTGCCCATGGAGGTTATTGTGGACCTGCTGTAAAGCCGATAGCTTTAAATATGGTGGCAGAATGTGCAAGAAATCCACATATAAATGTGCCGATTTCGGGTATGGGCGGAGTCTCAAATTGGCAGGATGCAGTAGAATTTATGCTGATGGGGGCTAGAGGGGTACAAGTTTGCACAGCAGCTATGCATCATGGTTTTAGAATTGTCGAGGATATGATTGATGGATTGAATAATTATTTAGATGCAAAAGGAATTGCATCTGTTTCTGATCTTGTTGGAAAGGCTGTTCCAAAATTCTCAGACTGGGGAAATTTAGACCTTAATTATAAGGTCGTAGCCAGCATTAATACCGACGTTTGTATTAACTGTAACAAATGCCATATTGCTTGTGAAGATACATCACATCAATGTATAGATATGGTGAAAAATCCAAATGGCAAGGATTATTTAAAGGTTCGAGAAGAGGATTGTGTAGGCTGTAATTTATGCTCGATTGTTTGTCCTGTAGATGGAGCAATTGACATGATTGAGATTGCAAATGAACTTCCACCAATGACATGGAATGAGCGGCAAGCTGTCCTTCAATCAACTGGATGCGAAGTTACTATCGTGAAAAAGTAACAGGGGGTAAAGTATGTTAAAACTGATAAAAAATGGAACAATCGTGACTGCAACTGATATCTATAAGGCAGAAATTTTAATTGAAGATGAAAAAATTAGTGCGATCGGAACGAACTTACCTGCCCATGGTGCAGAAATAGTTGATGCTAAGGGGTGCTACGTATTTCCAGGAGGAATTGATCCACATACACATCTTGATATGCCATTTGGCGGAACAATTACAAAGGATGACTTTGAATCTGGAACAATTGCTGCTGCTTTTGGTGGAACAACAACTGTTATTGATTTTTGTTTAACAAATAAAGGGATTCCATTAAGTCAATCAATTCAAACATGGCATGATAAAGCAAAAGACAAAGCAGTGATTGATTATGGCTTTCACTTAATGATCGGTGAAATGAACAATGATGTACTAAAACAACTAGATGGTGTTATTAATGGAGAAGGAATCACTTCCTTTAAAGTATTTATGGCCTATAAAAATGTTTTACAAGCAGATGACGAGACGCTTTTTAGAACCTTAATTGCTGCAAAAGAGCTAGGTGCTTTGGTAATGGTTCATGGAGAAAATGGCGATGTCATTGATTATTTAACGAAAAAAGCATTAGAGGATGGGAATACAGACCCAATATATCATGCCTTGACTAGGCCTCCAGAAGTGGAGGGTGAAGCGACTGGAAGAGCAGCTACTCTAACAGGGCTTGCTGGTTCTCAATTATATGTCGTCCACGTTTCATGTGCAGAAGCCGTTAAGAAAATTACAGAGGCGAGAAATAAAGGATTTAATGTATGGGGAGAAACATGTCCACAATATTTAGTGCTTGATCAAACCTATCTAGAAAAACCAAACTTCGAAGGGGCAAAATATGTTTGGTCACCACCTTTACGTGAAAAGTGGAATCAGGATGTGCTATGGAATGCCCTAAAAACAGGACAATTACAAACAATAGGATCTGATCAATGTTCTTTTGATTTTAAAGGGCAAAAAGAACTTGGTCGTGGTGATTTCACAAAAATCCCTAATGGAGGACCTATGATTGAAGATCGTCTCTCCATTTTATTCTCTGAAGGTGTGAAAAAAGGGAGAATTACGTTAAATCAATTTGTTGATATTACTTCAACAAGAATAGCGAAATTGTTTGGATTATTCCCTAAAAAAGGAACAATCACAGTTGGAGCAGATGCAGATCTGGTCATTTTTGATCCAAACGTTCAGCGTACCTTGTCAGTTGAAGCCCATCATATGGCTGTTGATTATTCTGCATTTGAAGGAATGGCAGTGACAGGAGAACCAATATCTGTATTAGTACGAGGCGAGTTTGTTGTCCATAATAAGAAATTCGTGGGAACCCCTGGCTCTGGTCAATATTTAAAACGTGCAAAGTACGGTATGTTACGTTCTTCAGATCAAGATGAAAGACAAACCATTTAACAACAAGTAATCTCGACTAATTTTAATAAAAGTTATCCCACAGAATGTTGTACTCATCGATCTGAACAACTCCTAAAATTGCTTGCTCTTTTAAGGCAAGCAATTGTTTTATCTAAATCACCCATTTTTAAAACGAAAAAGGGAGTGTTCACATGAGTAAGAGACAATCTTATTTAAAATCACCAGATCTATTGCCAATTTCAGAGAAAGATAGAAAGATTACTCCAATAGGTTATTCTTTTATGTGGATAGGGATGGTTGTTGTATTAGCAACGTTTGCAATCGGTGGTGCAGGTGTTATTTCATTACCCTTGCCCCTTGTATTATTAGCAACAATCATTGGTTCGTTGGCAATAGGTTTTTTCATCTCTTTAACAGGTGATATTGGGATTGAACATGGGCTATCTTTTCCTGTTTATATGAGGGCACCGTTCGGAACTGTCGGGACCCATATACCATCTGTTGTCCGTGGCTTGGCAGCATCTATGTGGTTTGGGATAAATACGTATTTTGGAGCTACAGCTATGAATGGAATCTTATCGATTATAGCTGGCTTTGATAATTGGTTTGTTTGTTTCTTGCTATTTGCAATTTTACAGTTATTTAACACAGCACTTGGAATTAAAGCAGTTGAGAGATTTGCAGATTTAGCAGCACCAATCATTATCTTAATTTCTTGCTGGATGTATGTATCATTATCAGATACGGCAGCTGCAGGTGGAAGAGAAGTATGGAGCTGGGTTGAGAATCCAGTGACAGGTGGAGCAGCGTTTACAGCCTTTTTAGTTGTAATTTTTAGTAACATGGGATTTTGGGCTACTCTTTCAGCAGATATTCCTTCTATATCTCGCTTTATAAAAGCACCTAAAAACGAGAAAAACTGGTTTAAGCGTAATAAACACGCATTAATTGGTAATTTAATAGCTTTACCGTTAACCCAAGCATTTATGGTAGTTATAGGTGGAGTCGCATATATTGCTGTGATGAACTATGATCCTGTTATTGCTTTACAAGAAGCAGCAAGTGGATTTGTATTAGGTATTCTTCTGCTTATGATCGTGTTAGCGCAATGGTCAACAAACATTTCAGCCAATATTGTTCCAGCAGCTACTATTTTCTCAAACGTTGGTGGACCAAGATTTCCATTCTGGGCGGGAGTTGTGACCGCTGGGATTGTGGGAACAATTGTTCAACCCTGGAACTTGTTCGGGGTTATCATTCCCGTTTTGTTATTTATTGGAGGAATTCTATCTGCCATTGTTGGGATTCTTGTAGCAGATTACTACTTTATTCGTAAACGCAGAGTAAATGTACCCGATCTTTACGAATCAAACGGTCAATATAAATATATGTATGGCGTTAATGTAGCAGGGTTTATTGCATGGATCGCTGGAGCAGTCTCATCCTATTTTGTTCCAAGCTATTCGTTCTTAGTTGGATTCGTCGTAGGGGCAGTTTGTTATTATTTACTAGCAAAATATTGGTGGTTTGTGAAATATAAGCAAGCTGAAATTGAAGATCCAAGTGATGAAAAGTATTTAGGACTTTCAGTTGGACGTGATTGGGTGATTGATGATGTTGCGGTTGAATCATCATTAGATACTCCAGTTACTGATGATCCTTCTGTTACAACCTAATAAATAGCAAAGGAACTAGTATGTAAGGAGTAGGGGGAGAAAACGGTGTCTGACTATCAACAATATTTAGCAGAGAGAGAGAAAATAGATTATTTAATCCAAAAGGGCTACTGCATAAAAGGGGTTTTAGAAAATTTGAGTGGTGCTTATTTACAATTTGAAAAAGGTGAACATGAAGAAAAGGAGACAGAAACCCTACACATATTGACCGCTGAAGCAAGAAAGTATTTTTCAGCTATCATGTTGACGCAAAAGCTCTGAATGTAAAGCTCTAGCATAGGATGGGTCTTTTTAAGGCCGATCCTTTTTCCTAAGTCTTAAAATAAGAAAAAATGTTTAAGAAGTACCTCCATTCAAGAAGATTAATAGAAGAATAGAACAACTTTAAGGGGGAATTAAGGTGTCTCTTACAAAAAAAAACACATCTCTTTTGAAAAATTATATCGGTGGCCAGATGGTTGATTCCATTGGTGAAAAGTCAAAACAAGTTTTAAATCCCGCAACAAATGAAACTCTTGTAAATGTCCCAATTTCAACAAAAGATGATGTAGCCAGTGCTGTAAGAGCTGCAAAAGAGGCATTTCACTCGTGGAAGAATACCCCAGTACCTAAGAGAGCTAGAATTATGTTTACCTTTCATCATTTATTAACTAACAACCATGAGAAACTAGCAAAATTAATAGTTCAAGAGAATGGAAAGGCGTATAAAGAAGCATATGGTGAGGTACAACGTGGAATTGAATGTGTTGAATTCGCAGCTGGTGCACCATCCCTAATGATGGGGGAAACACTTTCAGGAATAGCTGAGGAGATTGATTCAGAAATGTTTCGATATCCATTAGGTGTTGTTGGAGGTATTACCCCGTTTAACTTCCCGATGATGGTGCCTCTATGGATGTTTCCTCTTGCCGTTGCTTGTGGTAACACTTTTGTACTGAAACCATCTGAACGAACCCCTATCTTAGCAAATAGACTGGCGGAACTGTTTTCAGAAGCAGGTGCGCCAGCTGGTGTCCTAAATGTGGTGCATGGGGCACATGATGTAGTGAATGGGTTGCTTGAACATGAAGATATTGCAGCCATATCGTTTGTTGGGTCTCAGCCTGTCGCCAAATATGTATACGAAAGAGCTGCTGCTGAAGGGAAACGAGTTCAAGCATTGTCAGGCGCGAAAAATCATCACTTTGTTATGCCAGATGCGGATATTGAAAAAGCAGCTCAACATATCATTGCGTCAGCGTTTGGAAGTGCTGGACAGCGCTGCATGGCATGTAGTGCTGTAGTGATCATAGGTGAAAATGATGAATTTATTACAGTATTACGTCAAAAGGCAAATGAATTGATTATTGGAAGTGGAATGGATGAAGATGTTCTTTTAACACCGGTTATACGTCAAGAGCATATGGAGAAAGTCGTTGGTTACATTGAAAAAGGAATCCATGAAGGTGCTACGCTTATTCGAGATGGTCGGAAAGAAATGGATGAAATGCCTAAAGGGAATTTTATTGGCCCGACGATTTTTGATCATGTTACCCCAGAGATGACGATTGCCAAAGATGAAATTTTTGCACCTGTCTTAAGTCTTCTTCGTGCGAAAGATTTAGCGGAAGGATTAGAGCATCTTCGGAAATCTCGTTTTGGGAATGGGGCAACGATTTATACGAAGGATGCAAAAGCAATTAGACAATTCCGTGAGGATGCAGATGCTGGAATGCTTGGTATAAACGTTGGTGTTCCAGCCACAATGGCCTTCTTCCCATTTTCAGGATGGAAAAACTCCTTCTATGGTGATTTACATGTAAATGGGAAAGATGGGATTAACTTTTTTACACGTAAGAAAATGATCACATCGCGTTTTGATTTTTAAGAGAACAAAGGAGGGATAAAAATGGCACGTACAGATCAGCAGGAAATGCTATTATCTAAAGATGAAAAACATGTATGGCATTCAATGAAGCCATATAGCCCAACAAACACAATGGTAGTAACAAAGGCTGAGGGCTCATGGGTAACAGATTATGATGGAAAAAGATATATTGATGCTATGGCGGGTTTGTGGTGTGTAAATGTGGGATATGGAAGAAAAGAATTAGCAGATGCAGCATATGAACAATTAAAAGAGATGGCATATTTCCCATTAACACAAAGCCATGTAAAAGCTATTCAATTAGCGGAAAAGCTAAACGAAATGCTCGGTGAAGATTATGTTATCTTTTTCTCCAATAGTGGATCAGAAGCAAATGAAGCAGCCTTTAAAATAGCTCGACAATACCATCAACAGCGAGGTGACCATCATCGCTATAAAATTGTCGCTAGATACCGTGGCTATCACGGAAGTTCAATGGGCGCCCTAGCTGCAACTGGTCAAGCTGAACGTAAATATAAATATGAGCCTTTATCACCAGGATTTCTTCATGTGACACCACCTGATGTTTATCGTGATGAAGATGAACATATAACAAATCCACAAGAGTTAAGCTCAGTAAAAGAAGTGGATCGAATCATGACTTGGGAGCAAAGTGAAACAATAGCCGCCATGATTATGGAACCAATTATTACAGGAGGAGGAATCTTAGTACCGAATGATCATTATATGAAGGGTGTTAAAAACGTGTGTGAAAAGCACGGGGCACTTCTCATTGCTGATGAAGTTATCTGCGGATTTGGTCGTACTGGGAAACCTTTTGGCTTTATGAATTATGGGGTAAAGCCAGACATTATAACGATGGCAAAAGGCTTAACAAGTGCGTACCTGCCATTATCCGCAACAGCAGTTCGTAGAGAAATATATGAAGCATTTAATGGAGCCGAGCAATATGAATTTTTTCGTCATATTAATACATTTGGAGGAAATCCTGCAGCATGTGCATTGGCTTTAAAAAATATTGAGATTATGGAAAAAGAAAATCTCTTTGAACGATCACAAAAACTTGGTGACAAGCTATTAACTACATTAAAAGGTCGATTGAACAACCACCCATACGTTGGTCATGTCCGTGGGAAAGGCTTGTTAATTGGCATAGAACTAGTGAAGGATAAGCAAACAAAAGAACCACTTGATGTATGTAAAGTAAACGAAGTGATTAATAGCTGTAAAGCAAAGAATGTGATAATAGGTAAGAATGGCATGACCGTTGCTGGGTTTAACAATGTATTGACGCTTTCACCACCATTAACTATTGAAGAGAAAGACTTAAACTATGTAATTGAAACACTCATTAGTTCGCTGGACCAAATAAAATAGGGTTATAACAGTCAGCGAACGACGATAATTTTTAAAAGAATACTTCGCATCATTTATTCCCGGTCAGCATTGCTGAACCGGGAAAATTCATTATACAGTTTTAAAATCCAAACCACATTGTTCTTTAATCTTATCTTCAAATAAAACTTGAAGCTGTTTTGTTACAGGACCTGGTTGGCCATTCGCTATTTTTTGTTTATCAATCTCGATGATCGGCATGATCTCTGTTGTCGTTCCTGATAAGAAGACTTCATCTGCCTGTAACATTTCTTCAACCGAAAATGCTTCCTCTATTATTTCCAATCCGTTTTTACGGCTAATATCTAATAATACCTGGCGTGTAATGCCATTTAAAATTAGATTTGTCGCTGGATGTGTCTTAATTTTGCCATCTACAACAATTGAAACATTTGAAGAACTACCTTCAGTAACTGTGCCACTTCTATGTTGAAGTGCCTCAAAGCAACCTGCTTCAGATGCCTTTTGCTTTGCAAGCAGATTAGGTAGTAAGTTTAAGCTCTTGATATCACAACGAAGCCAGCGGATATCTTCCAAAGTAATTGCTGGTACCCCTTTTTCCATTGCTTCAGTAGGGCTTTGTAGTTCACGGGTATAAGCAACAAAAGACGGTACTACATCAGCACTCGGGAACAAATGGTTTCTTTGTGACACACCTCTAGTAATTTGTATGTAAATAATTCCTGAGAAAAGCTTATTTTCTTCTATCAGTTTCAAAAGCAGATTTTTCATTTCAGAAATTGAGTAAGGAACTTTAATCTGAATACTTTCAGCACTTTCAATAAGTCTTTGCAAGTGCTCTTCTCCAGTAAACAAAGATCCATTATAAACACGTATTACTTCATAAACACCGTCTCCAAATTGGTAGCCACGGTCCTCTAAATCGATATTTATTTGCGATCTTTCGGTTAACCTGCCATTAAATATTACTTTATCCATTTACTTCAACTCCTTTATGTCTTATTTTATTTTTTACACTTAAGGACGTGTCAATTAATATATTTTAGCATATTTATAGGAATAAATCCTTTGAGTATATGTACTTGTAAAAACAACTATTTACTAGAAAGGATTGGTTTACGTACTTTATAGATTAACAATTTAAGTTGAAATATTCTTTAAATTTCTATTGTTATATTTTTTTAAAGAAAATGTTAAAAAATCCAGGAATGATGGTCCTCGAATTTGTAGGGGATTTGTCACAATTTATCATAAATATAAAATTATTTTTATTTTTTCCTAGTTGTTTTCATTCAACCTTCTCATGATGATTAAAAAGTATTGGTACATATTACTCAAATATTTTTTTGAATTTCTTTTCTTCTTTACATTTATTAATAATTCATTAACAAATGATCCCTATAATAAATGTCGATTCATGATTTTATTTGAGAGGGGAAATTGATAATGACTAATAGACCGATTGACGAATTGATTGAGAAATTGACAAATGATAGTTTTGAAAAGAAGGAATTTAATCGACGTAACTTTCTTCAGGGAGCCGGGAAAATTGCGGGACTTTCGCTAGGACTTACAATCGCTCAGTCAATGGGTTTAGGTGAATCAAGGGTAAATGCTGCACCGAAATTCCAAAGCTATCCATTTACACTTGGGGTTGCCTCCGGGGACCCACTATCAGATAGTATAGTATTATGGACAAGGCTTGCTCCAGATCCACTTAATGGTGGAGGAATGCAACATCAATCAGTACCTGTTAAATGGGAAATTTCAAAAGATGAGCACTTTCGTCATATTATCAAACGAGGAACGGAAATAGCGAGAGCTGAACTAGCCCATTCAGTTCATGCAGAGGTCGATGGACTTGAACCTAACATGATCTATTATTATCGTTTTAAAACTGGTCATGAATTAAGTCCAGTAGGAAAAACAAAAACCCTTCCAACGGCAGGTGAGAACATTGCTAAAATGACATTTGCATTTGCTTCCTGTCAACAATATGAACATGGCTACTATACAGCTTATGAGCATATGGCAAAAGAAGAACTCGACCTTGTTTTTCATCTTGGAGACTATATTTATGAGTACGGCCCAAATGAATATGTTGCAGGAACGGGAAATGTACGTACACATAGCGGTCCAGAAATTATCACCCTTGAAGATTACCGAAACCGTCATGCTCAATACCGTTCTGATGCGAATTTAAAGGCAGCCCATGCTGCATTTCCATGGGTTGTAACTTGGGACGACCATGAGGTAGAAAACAATTATGCAAATGTAATCCCAGAAAAAGGTCAATCGGTTGAAGCATTTATCAAACGTCGTGCAGCAGCATACCAATCTTATTATGAACATATGCCACTCCGTAGAACATCTTTACCAAACGGAGCTGATATGCAATTATACCGAAATTTTACATATGGTAATTTAGCAGATTTCTATGTGCTTGATACGCGTCAATACCGTGATGATCAAGCAAATGGAGACGGGACGAAAGCTCATACGGAAGAATCATTGGATCCAAACCGCAGCAGTTTAGGAAAAGACCAAGAAAAATGGCTGCTAGGAAACCTAGGAAATTCAAACTCTCATTGGAATGTTTTAGCGCAACAAATTTTCTTTGCTCAAAGAAAGTTTGGCACAGATACAACGCCAACGTTTAGTATGGATTCATGGGACGGTTATCCAGCAACACGAAAGCGTATTACAGACTATGTTAACAATAAGAACATGAATAATTTAATTGTCCTGACAGGGGATGTGCATGCAAGTTGGGCAGCTAATTTAATGACTGATTATAATAATCAAAGCTCTAAAATAATTGGAGCAGAGTTTGTGGGAACTTCTATTACATCTGGTGGTAACGGAGCTGATAAAAGAGCCGATACTGACCGCATTTTAACAAGAAATCCTCATATCAAATTCTTTAACGATTATCGTGGTTATGTTCGTTGTACTGTCACACCGGAAAAATGGCAGGCTGATTACCGTGTTGTTCCATTCGTAACAGAACCGGGAGCAGACATTTCAACAAGAGCTTCATTTGTTTATGAAAGAGACGGCAAGGGATTAAAAGAAGTAGAAGCAAATGCAATTCCACAAGGTGTAAAAGTTTCTAAGGAAGTGGAAGAAGACCGCAACAAAGCGCATGGCCGTGCACATGAAAAACAAATGGAGAAAAAACGAGAAAAGGTAACCCATTAATTTGACTTATTTCCAGTTTTCATGCATTACATAAATTATATTTTAGGAGTTGATCGTATTGATTTCGAACATTGGAATCCCTGGCTTAATTTTAGTCCTTGTCATAGCGCTGATTATCTTTGGACCTTCAAAGCTTCCAGAAATTGGCCGAGCATTTGGACGTACACTAACAGAATTCAAAAGCGCGACAAAGGGATTAGTTTCAGAAGATAAAGAGGAAGAGAAAAAACCAGAGTTAAAAACGATAGCAAAGAATGAAGATAAATCAGCAGTTTCCTAATAAATCGGTAGGCGGGGCAACCCGTCTATTTTTTATGTGGAAAAAACCAAAAAAATACTTTTTAATTTAACATACTATTTTTATTTAATATTGAATTTTTATTCACTATGTTGTATAAATATAGTTATAGATAAAAAATCAAAATCTTAAAAGGTGATAATAATGAATTCATATATAACAGATAAACTTCCAACATTTGAACAATTTGTCAACCTTCATGAAGCAAGTGGGTTAATAAAAAGTAAAAAGGGATGCTATACAAGAGAACAATTATATCAAGCAGCAAATAATAGTTGGTATCATATTTCAATCTATGATCAAGACAAACTTATTGCTTTTGGTCGAATGATCTCTGATGGTGTTTATCAAGCGTTAATTTGTGATGTGATGGTTGATCCAACTTATCAAAAGCAAGGACTAGGTAAACAAATTATTGAAGAACTATTAACGAAATGCAAAGAAAGTGGCATTCAATCTATTCAACTTTTTTCAGCGAAAGGAAAACAGCACTTCTATAAAAAATTAGGCTTTGAGGAAAGAGAACTTGATGCTCCAGGTATGACACTCATTATATGAAAGCTCAGTGGAGAAAATAATTCACTGAGCTTTTTGTTTGCTTAAATAGAAGATACTGATTGTGTATTTATAGCATAAAACAAAACATTTGAGGAAATACAAATAATGAGGTGATAATATGGATCGTTTCAAGCAAGCTTATGATCAGTATCAAAATCAAACAAATGTAAACGAGATTAACGAAGAAAATGCAACAAATCGTAATCCAAATCAAGAAAAGATAATAGCAGTCCGAAAGAATGATGATGGTGATTTGATTGGCTTTCAAACAGAATCCGGGAGAGAGTTAGATTATTTAGAAGCACTATCTGAAGCAAAGGCTGGTAAACTAGCGCATGTAGATGTTTTTCATAAATATGGTCGTGATATATTGCGCAGTGAACCGGATGGAATCAAGGAAAATAACTTGAATTCGTTACCAGAGTTTTAATAAGTACTAAGCCAATTCATTTTGTTTTAAAAAAATAAATTTATTATAGAAGCAGTTCATAGATTTTTTGTGGACTGCTTTTTAGAAGTCTATCATCAGACTTAATATATGTTTTATAAAGGCTGTTTTCGCAAACTTTGTTTCTTTTAAAATAGTATTGGATTGGTTGATTGGCGCTCCAGGATGCTCGCTTTCCGTGGGGCGGGCGATGAGCCTCCTCAGCGCGAAGCGCCTGCGGGGTCTCATCTGTCCCGCTACTCCCACAGGAGTCTCGCATATCCGTTCCAATCAACCTAATCAGTTTTGTTCAAAAACAACAATCTTTTAGAAAAGAGCCTTTATAAAAGAATCGTTGTAATCTTGGTAAAAAATGCTATACTATGCACGTTAATAGAAAATTTAAAAAAACAGAACATGGAGGCAAAAATATGTATACTTCTATAACTGAATTTATCGAAGAATGGAATCAAGAGGCTGCTTTAACTCAAAAGGTATTAGATGCACTGACAGATCCTTCTCTTCAACAAGAAGTTTCACCTGATGATCGTACTTTAGGATCAATTGCCTGGCATATTGTAACTAGTACACCTGGAATGCTTATTGAGTTTGGAATTACGGTTGAAGGAATAAAAGACTCAAACAACATCCCATCCAAAGCTAAAGAAATCGCTGAGACATTTCGCAGAGTAAGTGCGGATACTAGTGACGCTATAAAGCAACAGTGGACAGACCAATCATTAAGTGAAATGAAAAATGTGTTTGGGAGAGAAATGCCTAAGGCTGTAACGCTTTCTCTACTAATCAAACATATCATTCATCATCGTGGTCAAATAACAGTTCTTATGCGACAAGCTGGCTTGAAGGTTCCGGGAGTGTATGGACCATCAAGAGAAGAATGGAGCCAAATGGGAATGGAAGCGCCTAGTATATAATAATTTCAATGAGCAAGCATGAATCAGACTGTAACTTTTTTCGGAAAGTTCAGTTGAAAGATTGAATGGACTATAATTCAACAAAATGAATAATTATGAATTAGCCGGCTTTGGTAAATACATACCTTGACGGCTATTTATTTCTTTTCATCTTGGTTAATCCCTATAGTTAGTTTTCCAAATAAACCTTTTCGCATACTGTTAAAGTTAAGTTGAAGCACAAACATTCGGTATTATTTTTAAGGGAAATCATTCCGTTTTATGAGTAAAATTACTTATAAATTAATTTAAGAAGAAAAGTATTTTTTAGTTATATTGGACATTATATAAGTCGAGGTGATTGAATGGCCATTGCAAAAATTGGCGATGTAATTTCCTTTAAAAGGGAAGGTAAGTCGATAGAAGGTGTTGTTTCTGGTATTAGGGAAAATTCCGTTATGGTTCAGTACGGTACTTCAGCAAAAGATGAACCACTTAAAACCATTGTAAATCATAAAAATTACAAAATAAAGAGTTAGAAATTTGACGAGTTGTAAAGGTTTACTTATTAATAAAATTGGACAAAAAACCTCTGATTTAACGATTAGAGATTTTTTGTCGGTTTATTTTTAGTACCTTTTCTTAAGGTATAAAATAGTAGGAGAGAGGTATAAACTTTAAAAAACAACAAAAAAACCCACCAAAAGCCTTAAATTACTTGGCTTTTGGCAGGATGCATTTTAAATTAAATTTTCATTACTCCACCAGTGTTTGCGGATGTAACTAACTTAGAGTAGCGTGCTAAATAACCTTTTTTAACTTTTGGTTCAAAGCCTTTCCAGTTAGCTCTGCGTTTTTCAAATTCTTCATCTGAAATTTCTAGTTGAATTGAACGATTATTTAAGTCCAGTTCAATAATATCACCATTTTCAACAAATGCGATCGGGCCGCCTTCTGCTGCTTCTGGAGAAATATGACCGATTGAAATACCTCTAGATGCACCTGAGAAACGTCCGTCGGTAATTAAACCTACCTTAGCTCCTAAGCCTCTTCCAACAATTTGGGAAGTAGGGGCAAGCATTTCTGGCATACCTGGTCCACCTTTAGGACCTTCATAGCGGATAACCACAACATCGCCTTCTTTAACTTCACCAGTTATAATTCCAGAAAGTGCTTCCTCTTGAGAGTCGAAACAAATCGCAGGACCTCTATGATAGCCACCAACTGCTGGGTCAACTGCACCAACTTTTATAACCGCACCATCTGGCGCTAAGTTACCAAATAATACAGCAAGTCCACCTCGCTCAGAATGTGGGTTGTCTAAAGGACGAATGACATTCTTGTCAAGAATATCTGCTCCTGCCACATTTTCTCGTAATGTTTTTCCTGTTACAGTTAGACAATCTCCATTAATAGCACCTGGCTTTTTAAGAACCTCATTAATGATGGCACTTACGCCTCCCGCATTATGAACATCCTCAATATGATAATCTGATGCTGGAGCAATTTTTGCAAGATGTGGAACACGACTTGCAATTTCATTTATACGTTCCAATGAATATTCAATTTCTGCTTCATGTGCCAATGCTAATGTGTGGAGAACAGTGTTCGTTGAACCACCCATAGCCATGTCTAAAGCAAATGCGTTATCAATCGCATCGATTGTTACGATATCACGAGGCTTAATATCCTTTTTAATAAGCTCCATTAATTGTTTAGCAGAGCGTTTAACAAATTCCTTACGTTCTGGAGCTACCGCTAAAATTGTACCATTTCCAGGAAGAGCAAGTCCTAAACCTTCTGCTAAGCAGTTCATAGAGTTTGCTGTAAACATTCCTGAACATGATCCACATGTAGGGCATGCAACTGACTCAATCTCTTTTAATCTTGCTTCATCAATTTGACCCGATTGGTATGCTCCTACACCTTCGAAAACAGAGTTTAAGTTAAGTGCATTACCAGCACTGTCTGTACCAGCTTTCATCGGTCCGCCACTTACAAAAATTGATGGAATATTCACGCGAAGTGTCGCCATCAACATTCCTGGTGTAATTTTGTCACAGTTTCCAATACAAACCATTCCATCAAACCAGTGTGCTGAAACAACTGTTTCTACAGAATCAGCAATGATTTCACGACTTGGTAACGAATATCTCATTCCGATATGTCCCATTGCGATACCATCATCAACACCAATTGTGTTCATTTCAAAAGGAACACCGCCAGCTTCACGGATTGCGTCTTTAACAATTTTACCGAACTCTTGTAAATGTACATGTCCTGGAACAATATCAATATATGAATTTACAACCGCAATAAACGGTTTGTCAAAATCGTCTTCTTTTACACCTGCAGCACGAAGTAAGCTTCTATGTGGAGCACGGTCAATTCCTTGTTTAATCATATTACTACGTTGTTCAGCCAAAATAAATCCCTCCAGTTAACAGTTACATTAAAATTCTTCAGAAAATTTTAATATTTCTTATTGTAACATTATTTCAAATATTATCAAAGATGAAAGACGATATCTTTTCTAACAAAAATTAATATAGCTAAAACTCTCGAAGCTATATAAAAAAACAGTGTTTTCCAACAAAAATTAAACGATAATAGAGAATTTAATTATATTAAAATTGTATTTGAATTTAACTATTAATCTTTTTGGTGAGGGGTTAATTATTAAGAGTAATGGAAAGTTTTTAAATCAACAATAGAAACTTGTTTATAGGAGTAATAAAATAAAAAGAGGTAGTGTTAAAAGAAATTCCCCAAGATAGTTTCTGGGGAATTTCCTAGTAAAGAGTAGTTTAAAACATACTTAGCTTATAATTTTTTGATAATAATTCTAACAATTTTATACCTGCAATACTGTTTCCTTTCTCATCTAAGGACGGACCAAAAATCCCAATACCAAATTTTCCGGGAACTGCCCCCATTATTCCACCTGAAACTCCACTTTTTGAAGGTATGCCAATTTTGATGGCAAATTCTCCTGAGGCATTATACATCCCACATGTAACCATAAACGTTTTACAAATTCGAGCGACATCTGGAGGCATTATTTGTTTGCCGCTAAGAGGATCAACTCCATCCAACGCAAAAACTAGTCCGATTCTCGCCAAATCTAATACGTTCATTTGAATAGCACACTGTTTTGTGTATAACTCCATTAATTGTTCAACATCTTCTTCAATAATATTATGTTGCTTTAAAAAATAGCATAAAGCCCGGTTCAAATGTGCTGTCTCAAATTCAGAGCGTGCTACCTCCTCACAATAGTTAATTGTTGAATCGCTTGTCAATTCGTGAATAAAGGATAAAAGACGTTGAAATCTCTCTTCAACAGAATTCCCCTTAATCAAATGAGTAACAACTAGTGCTCCTGCATTGATCATAGGATTTAAAGGTTTTGAAGGAGACATCGTTTCTAATTTTGCAATCGAATTGAAGGGGTCTCCTGTGGGCTCCATACCAACATGTTCAAATACATAATTAGAGCCTCTGTCAATCAAAACGAGGGCCAAGCAGATTACTTTTGAGATACTTTGTAGGGTAAAACGTTTTTCAATACATCCAGCTGAGATACATCGTCCGTCAGGATAATGTATGGCAATCGACAAATCATCTTGGTTAGCTTTTCCGAGTGCAGGAATATAGTCTGCAACTTTTCCGCTTTTTGCGCACTTTTTTGCTTTTGCTACTAATGTGTTTAATTCATCGCTTGATCGACAAGGCATTATCATCACCGATTATAGTATGTGCCTAAATAGTATGTTTCATTTCAAAATGATAATGATTAGGAGTAGGTGTAAAAAGGAATGATAGGTTTGTAGGTCCTAAATATACTTAATTAAATACTTTATCGAAATGGTCTTTAGTTGAATATACTTTAGGTAAAGCTAAAAATTCTTTGACGAAGGTGTAGCATCCATTTAAGTCTTTAAACAATAGAATTTTCAAGAGGTGGAAAAATGGTACTAAAAATATGTGAAGTGTGTGGCAAGATGGAAGAGCATACAGAAGAGAAATTTGATGTCTATGGTATATGTGAAGATTGTATAATCGATCGTGATCTAGAGAATTTTGTATAATGTTCTCATTGGAATTTTCTCTGTAGAATAAAGAGGAACCAACTAATAACTAGAAGAGCACCGTAAGCTAAATTTAAGATCAAGGTGATCCTTTTTATTATCTTGAATAACATTTTAACCATACAAGATCATTGCCTGATGTTATGTAATAAAAAGGCGACCCATATGAGTCGCCTTTTTGTATAAGAATTTATGAAGCAAGTGTTTTTGTTTCTTTACGCATTTCATCCTCTTCTGGTACACGAATGAATTTAACAATTACGGCACTAGCTAAATAAAGAGCTCCAAAGATCCAGACAACACCTTCAGCTCCGACGATACCGATAAATGCCCAAGCAATAGCTGGCGCAACAAATGAAGATAAACCTGCAGAAAGATTTAAAATCGACATAGCCGCTCCTTTGTCCTTACCTGCAACAGTTGGGACTAATGCACCAATTGGAACGTAACCAGCTAACAAACCGCCCCAAATAAATCCAACAATGCTAGTTACAACAATGTTTCCATTTGCGATAATTGGTGTGTAATATAGAAGGACTGTGAATATTGCACAACCAACTCCACCAAACCAGATGATTGTATTTTTCCAACCAAATTTGTCTCCAACAAAACCAAAAACTAAATTAAAAAGAATGTTCCCTAAGAAAATTGTTCCCCATAATTGTAACCAGACAGTTGTTTCAATTCCGTGTTCTGCCATATGCATCGGTAGAAACACTGGGAATCCATATGTTCCTAAACTATTGATAATTCTGACAACCCCTCCAGCAGCAACTCGAGGGTTCGACTTCACAATGGTAATTCCCTTTAAAAGCTCATTGAGTGTTTCTTTTTTGCTCGAAGTTTGTTTCTTATCAAATTTGTCTTTCGTAAGAACTAAAGCAAAAAACGCACCTAGACATACCCAGAAAATAGATGTCCATAATGTATTGATGTAACCAAATGATTTAATCGCATAACTTGAATACCAAGCGCCAAGTACCATCATTCCTGCACAATACGCAATCCAGAACCAACCCACAGCTGTACTTAATCTATTTTTAGGTGTACGGTAAATAACCCATGTTAAAAAAGAATAAGCAAAAAGAGGGTAGCCAAAACCTTTTATAAAATATGAAAATAGCATAACTGAATAATTCATTGATTCAAAACCAAATACGATAAACCCAGCTGTACCGATGATATAGAATAATAATCCCATCGACATTGTACGCTTAGCACCAAATGCTTCTAAACAAACACCCGAAAACCAAGAAGAAAGTGCTAAAGATATACCGTATACAGTAAATATTGATGCCGATTGCTGAACAGTCAAGCCGTTTTCAATTAAGAAAGGACTAAGCCAACCAGCTTCGAGGCCATCTCCCATCATAAAGAGCATGACGCCGAGAAAGCCAAAGCTTAATTTTTTAGGTATTCCAATTTTATCTAACATTCGTTTCTCTCCAAACCTTGTTTTTAGTAATGTAACTTTATTTGTTATAGGTTACATTCATTTTAGAAAAAAAATGTTGTGCTTTTTTCCACTCTTCATACATAACGTCATTGTGTTGAATATCAGGCTTAATTATATTGATTTCATCTGACAGTTTGTCAGTTAATCCTAATGTCTTGTTGCAAATAACAGTGGCACCAACAGCAGATGCTTGACTGTATCCTTGACGAATATATACGTCTTTTTGTAAGAGATTGGCTACAAATTTTGCTAAAGTTCTACTTTGAAAACCGCCGCCACATGCCCACACATATGGTAAATCGAAAGAACTTACTTCACATAATTGATCATAATGCCACCTGATTGTGCAAGCAATTTCCCATAAAGCAGAAGCGACAAAATGAGCGCGAGTTAAGTCATGTGCTAATGGAGTATTGAAAATAAATCCGCCTTTCTTTGAAGCATTCTTCTCATCAGTAAGATACATACCTAACGCTGATACACAATCAATGTTCTCGAGCTTACTCATTTCATCTTCCATTTGTTGATAACTTTCATTAGGATAGAAAATAGCTTTTAATTTTTGATAATTTAGTCCGGTAATCCCTGGATTCGTTTCAAGTAGCCATGTATTTTTTTGTGTATAAGCATTCGTCCAAGCTCTTTTTTCATGATCCACTCGATATTCATTTGTCATTTTGCAAATAGGGGTGGTTGTACCTGATACAATGACGACATCTCGATTTTCGGCAAATGTACTTTCAATTGCGAGTTGAGTATCTCCGCCACCGACAATAATCAAAACATCCTTCTTTAACCCTAACTCATTTGCGATTGTTGGTGTTATTTCACCAAGTATTGTGCCAGATGCTTTAATTTCTGGTAAAAACTTTCTAGAAATCCCAAATTGTTCACACATCACATCAGACCAATCTGTTTTTTGAACATCATATAGCAGTGATTCTGTTGCCTGGGATGGCTCATAGACTAAGACACCACTTAATTTATAAGTAATCCAGTCACTAATACTAGTAAATGTATCGATTTTATCCCATAACATAGGCTGTCGGTTCTTAAGGGCAACAAGCTTTAAAGCCGAAAACAAGGCAGAAGGTAACCTACCTGTTGTTTCAAAGATAAATTCTGGATCAGGCAATGTACGTTCCCATTCACGACCACGATTATCAATGTTTGGTAAGCCGATAAATGAGTTCCCGTCCCGATCCTGTAAGACAATCCCTTGGCGTTGACTTGTCGAGGTAATCGCCTTAATTGAAATATCAGGTGCGCTTGTGATTACTTTTTTCGCTAAAAAAATAAGTTTTCTCCAAAGTAAATCAGGTGAAAAATAACGACTATCTGGATAAAGAGATTCGGTTTCATACTGAATATCCTCTCTTTCGACAGCTATAACCTCACCTGTAGTCGCAACAATTGCTACTCTAGCATTTCCTGTGCCAATATCAAATACTAAATAACCTTGTTTTAATGTCACTTTATTCACTTCTTTCTATGACTTTACATTTAGACTTTTTTGATTATAGATTGTCGGAACGTCAAGAGTACGTTTTATATACCACTTCGTAAACGCTTGATTCATAATCGATACGTGATGATCCTCAACCTCATAACTTGCACCAGCAAGGTGGGGGGTAGCTAAAACATTTGGCAATTTGATGATTTCATAATCACTTTTATCTGGTGGTTCATGATAAAATACATCTAAAATAGCCCCACGAATTTTACCTTCTTTTAAGACATGAACAAGTGCATCTCGCTTAACGACAACTGCTCTTGACGTATTTACTAAGATTGCGTCTTCCTTCATAAGTCCTAAATAATGTTCATCTATCATTCCGATTGTTTCTTCGGTACGAGGGAGGTGAATAGATACGACATCACTAGTTGAAAAAACCTCATCCAAGGATACACGAGTATGGTTGGGATTTTGGCTTTCAACATATGGATCATAGTATTGAATGCTGCATTGAAAACTTTCAAGAACAGCTGCAATTCTCTGACCAACGGCACCGAATCCTACCATTCCAATAGTTTTTCCTGTAATCTCATTTCCTTTGAACTTTAAATATGCTTGTAAGTAGTCTCCATCCCATTTTTCCTGCTGCAACCATTCAGAGGAGGCGATTGTATGTCTATAGAAGGTAATGAGATTGCCAATGAATAATTCAGCAACTGCTTGTGCATTTCGAGCGGGGGTATAAAATACCGGAATTCCTCTTTTGGTTGCAGCTTCAACATCAACATTGGAAGGCATGCCACGACACACACCAACAAATTTCAATTCAGGTACTTCTGCAAATACATTTTCAGTCACTTTATCTAACTCAGCTATTAATCCCTCAGCCTTTGATTCTTTTAATAGAGCGATTAACTCAGCTTCGTTATAGGCTCTACCATTCTCTTTCCAACAACGATAGGTACAATCGCCAAAAAGTTCCTTTAATTTGACTAGACCTTCGTCGTTATACGGTGCTGTTACTAAGACATTCATTTTCTTCATCTCCTCTTTTTGCTTTGAAAACAACCCTTTAATTCAAAAAAATAAAAAAATCTCTTCCCAAAATGTTGGAAAGAGATGGTTATTTATTATCGTTCTCACAATAAACTATAAGGGCAGCTCTTTCTATCTTTCAAGCAATGCTTGCTGGAATTGGCACATTATGTTGCCGAGGTTTCGACGGGCCAGTCCCTCCACCTCTCTTAATAGAAATAACAAAATATTTAATTGATTAAATTGTTTATATATTTAGACAATGTATTAAATATTAAATAAAAATTATAGGTAAGTCAATCTATTTTCTAAACTTTCTAAAGATTGGTTCGATATGTTATAATTTATAAAGCAATTTTTTCATGAAAGGATACTAGTTATGCAGGAATATATAAATATAGAAGATGGTGTTGTGCCTTCAGTTTGTTCACTTGACTGTCCAGATCAATGTGGATTACTGATACACAAAAAAGAAGGAAAAATCGTTAAAATCGAAGGTGATCCTGAACATCCTGTAACAAAAGGGAATATTTGCAATAAGGTCCGAAACATGGGTGAACGAATCTATGATCAAAAGAGAATTAAGACACCCTTGAAACGTATTGGTGAAAAGGGTGAGGGGAAATTTCAGCCAATTAGCTGGCAAGAGGCAATCGAAACGATTACAAATCAATGGAAAAAACTTATCTCAGAAGAAGGATCAGAAACCATTCTTCCTTATAGTTTTTATGGGAATATGGGAAATATCAATGCAGAAGGAATGGATCGCCGGTTCTTTCACCGCTTAGGGTCAAGTCAAATTGACAGGACGATTTGTTCAGTTGCAGGTTCAAAAGGATATAAGTATACAATGGGTGGAAGTTATGGAACAGACCCAGAAGAAATGACGGAAACAAAGCTATTTATCATGTGGGGAATTAACGCTGTAAGCACGAATATGCATCAAATGATGATTGCGCAAAAGGCTAGAAAAAATGGCGCTAAAATTATCGCCATTGATGTACACAAAAATCAAACAGGGCGAATGGCAGATTGGTTTATCCCAATTCTACCAGGTACGGATGGAGCCCTAGCATTAGGGATTATGCATATTCTTTACAAAGAAAAGCTTGTTAATCTATCATTCTTAAAAGAATATACTGTTGGTTATGAAGAGCTAGAAGAACATGTTAAGAACTATGATCCACAAATGGTCTCAGATGTTACAGGTGTTGCTGTAGAAGACATTTATACATTAGCTCGGATGTACGGAGAGACCTCTCCTTCTATGATAAGAATTGGCAATGGATTACAGCATCACGATAATGGTGGAATGATTGTTAGGACAATTGCGTGTTTACCTGCATTAACAGGACAGTGGGTTGTAAAGGGTGGGGGAGCTCTGAAATCAAACTCTGCCTATTTAGCCCATAATACAAAAGCGCTGCAACGACCAGATCTTATGAAAAAGCAAACTCGAACAATAAATATGAACCAATTAGGTAAAGCGTTACTTGAAACAGAAGAGCCCATTCGCTCATTGTTCATATATGGAAGCAACCCAGCTGTTGTGACTCCAGATGCTAATAAGGTACGTGAGGGTCTTGCTCGTGAAGATTTATTCACTGTCGTTCATGACTTGTTTTTAACGGAAACAGCTATGTTTGCAGACATTGTTTTACCTGCTACATCAGCTTTTGAAAATACTGATTTTTATACGTCTTACTGGCATAACTATATCCATCTGCAGGAACCTGTCATTTCATCATTTGGAGAAAGTAAATCTAATACAGAGGTATTCAGACTTCTTGCTCAAGCAATGGGATACGATGAACAAGCATTTAAGGATTCAGATGAAGAATTAATTCAACAAGCTCTAAACAATTTATCGAACCCTTATTTACCAGACAAATGCCATGAAAAATTAAAAATAGATCGCTATCTGAAAGCAAGTACAAGTGATTTATTGAAAAATTTAAACACACCAAGTGGTAAGATTGAGTTGTTTTCTAAAAAAATGGAATTAGATGGTTACCCCGGACTCCCAACCTATATTCCTTTATTAGAAGAGACAGATTTTCCTTTTCAATATGTACCTGGACCAAATCATAATTTTTTAAATTCAACCTTTTCAAATAATGAGAAACATATCAAACTTGAAAAAGCACCAAAATTATTTATGAATCAACATGATGCGGATAAACGAGGTATTGAAGATGGAACAGTTGTCCGAATTTGGAATGATCGTGGAGAATGTGAGCTCTCAGTTTCTGTAGGCAATCAAGTTTTACCAGGAGTAGTCGTAAGTCAAGGCCTTTGGTCAGACATCACGGGTAAAAAACATTTGGTCAATTCCTTAACTCCAGATCGAGTTTCCGATATGGGCGGGGGTGCTACATTTTTTTCAGGCCGGGTAAATGTAGAAGTAATTAATCAGAAGGAAATGGTTTAAAACCTGTTTTTTCTATATATTACCGTTTTTTTCATAAAGAATGTCTTTAGTTGGCTAACTCTAACAAGTGGTCAACTAAAGACATTATAACAATAACTTTTCCAAGTCTTAATTCAAACTGATTTACGTTCGTCAAAAGGAAAATCTTTATTTAGAGAACGGATTGATAACGGGTCAAAGAAGTTTGCGATTTCTCGTTCTGCACTTAAAAGAGAATCAGAGCCATGAATCACATTTTCCGCTTTGGAATATGCAAAATCACCACGAATTGTACCAGGTAATGCTTCTAAAGGACTTGTTTTTCCAATCATGCTTCGAGAAACTTCAATAATATTTTCGCCTTCCCAAACCATTGCAAAAACAGAGTCTGATGTAATAAATTCTACCAACTCACCAAAAAATGGTTTATCTTGAAGCTCCATATAATGATATTCAGCTTTTTCACGACTTATAGTCATAAGCTCTGCATTTAACAATGTGAACCCCTTTTGCTCAAAACGTTTAATAATTTCACCAATTAAACCTCGCTTTACACCATCAGGCTTCACCATAATAAACGTACGCTGTATCGGCATAATCATCACCTCTTAATAATGAAATAAATTAGTATACTAGTGTAGTTTTTAAATCTTGTAGTATACATTATGTCAATTTTTCTCATTTATATAACAGGTTGCTAGAAAAAAGTAGTTATGCTTAAATTGATTCAATAAGTGTATGAGCAAGTGGAGAGGGGATAATCGTAAAGTAGTATTAAACTAGAGGATAGTTTAAATTGCAGAAAAAGGCTATTCATATTACATGAAAAATTAAAAGCTAGGAGGACATGTCCTCCTAGCTTACTTAAGATTTCTAATTATATCCGTTGAAAAAATAAACAAATTCTTAGAGAAATTAAATAATTCCTTGAGCAATCATAGCATCTGCAACTTTAACAAAACCAGCAATATTAGCACCAACGACTAGATTTCCAGGTGCACCATACTCTTGAGCTGCTTTCATGCTTTCGTTGTAAATGTTTTTCATGATATCATGTAATTTGGCGTCGACTTCCTCAAACGTCCAAGCTAATCTTGCACTGTTTTGAGCCATTTCTAATGCCGAAACTGAAACGCCACCTGCATTTGCTGCTTTTGCTGGTGCAAATAAAACCTTATTTTTCAAGAAAATCTCGACTGCTTCTAGTGTAGAAGGCATGTTTGCACCTTCACCGATCGCTTTCACACCATTAGAAACTAATAGCTCAGCTGAATGTGCATCTATTTCATTTTGTGTTGCACAAGGTAGGGCGATATCACATGGAATCGTCCAGATCCCCGAACATCCTTCAACATAATGCGCTTCTGGATGTTCGTTTACATATTCACTTATTCTTTTGTTTTCTACTTCTTTTAAGCGTTTTACTGTTGAAAGGTCTATGCCATTCTTGTCATATACATAACCAGTTGAGTCACTACATGCTAATACCTTAGCACCTAATTGCATCGCTTTTTCAATAGCATAAATGGAAACATTACCTGAACCTGATACAACTACCGTACTTCCTTTGAAGCTTAAGTTTTGATCCTTTAACATTTCTTCTACAAAGTAGACTGTTCCATATCCAGTTGCTTCTGTTCGTGCTAAGCTTCCGCCGTAACCAAGGCCTTTACCTGTTAATACGCCAGCTTCGAAGCCGCCACGCATTTTTTTATATTGTCCAAACATATAGCCAATTTCTCTAGCTCCTACACCGATATCACCAGCTGGAACATCGATATCAGGACCGATATACTTGCTAAGTTCAGACATGAAGCTTTGTGTAAAGCGCATGATTTCCGCATCTGATTTTCCCTTAGGATCAAAATCAGCTCCGCCTTTTCCGCCGCCAATTGGTTGACCAGTTAAAGAGTTTTTATAAATTTGCTCAAAGCCTAAAAATTTAATAATACTTGCATTTACAGAAGGGTGAAATCTTAAACCTCCCTTATATGGACCGATAGCACTGTTAAATTGGACACGGAATCCTCGGTTAACTTGCACATTTCCTTGATCATCAACCCATGGAACTCTAAATGAGATGACTCTTTCAGGCTCAACAATTCTTTCAAGAATAGCTTGCTTGATGTAGTGAGGATTTTTAGCGAGAACAGGAACTAAAGAATCAAAAACTTCTTTAACCGCTTGATGAAACTCACTTTCATGTGGATTACGCTTTTTTACAGTTGCGTAAACTTGTTCGACATACTCTTTCACATTATCTGTAAATGATTGCTCTATTTTCTCGATTGTTTTCATCCTTTTCATTCTCCTATGAGTCAATATTAAATAAAAATGATCATATTGACTGAAATATTTTAATTTTTATTAGATTTACTGTTAAGCTGTATTTTATAATCAAATAATAATCCAATCAATATAAAGAAACGATAAAGTTAATGCGTTTTATGCATGAATGAAAATCAGGGGGAACAACAATGGAAATTAGACAGATAAGGTATTTTATGGAAGTTGCAATGCGAGAACATGTAACAGAAGCAGCAGACTCTCTGCATGTGGCACAATCCTCTGTGAGTAGACAGATATTTAATTTAGAAAGCGAATTAGGCGTTGACCTGTTTATTAGAGAAGGAAGAAGAGTAAAATTAACTCCAATTGGAAAAGTATTTTTAGAGCGGATGAAACATGCAATGAATGTGATTGATGATGCGACACGTGAAGTAGAAGAGTATTTAGATCCAGAAAAAGGGACGATTCGAATAGCTTTTCCGATTAGTTTGGCAGCACATACGTTACCTACTGTGATTTATGCTTTTCGTATGCACTATCCAGAAGCGAAATTTAAACTGAAGCAAGCTCTGTATCAAGACTTAATAGATGGAGTGGTGAAAGGGGATTTTAACCTTGCATTAATTGGTCCATTGCCAATGGATGAGAAGAAGATTAAGCGGAAAATATTATTCACGGAAAATATTGTTGCTCTCTTGCCAATTCATCATCCACTTGCAAACAGGTCGACTATAAAGTTGCGCGAACTTAAGGATGACCCTTTTTGTTTACTCCAAAACGGCACTGTTTTTCGTGAAATTGTTATTAATGCATGTGCCGAACTAGGCTTCTCACCACATGTTGCTTTTGAAGGGGACGATATTGATGCGTTGAAAGGATTAGTCTCTGCGGGACTTGGGGTAGCACTAATGCCAGAAGTCACTTTAGTTGATAACATCCCACGCTCAACCGTAAAAATTCCATTAATCGAACCAAATGTAACGAGAAGTGTGGGAGTCATCACCCCTAAACAACGTGTATTACTTCCTACAGAAGAATTATTTTACAATTTTGTACAAGAATTTTTTGCTAGATTAGATCATTTTAAAAATTAATTCTTTATTTTAGAATAATTAATTTATTTTTTGGATTCCTTCAAGGCTTTTTGAAGTATTCCATAGATGGTCTGGAGAATTTATGATGAAATTCGAACCTAATAGCAAATAGGAGAATGGGTAGAAAAATAGAAGCTATTTACTATCCTGTATGAATAAGAAATATTTTTTAGAATTCTCAAAATAAATCTTGTTAATGGGAATAAATAACTAGTAATATAATGTATATACTACTATTGACGGAGGTGAATTTACATGGAAAGTAAACCACTACATTATGATGGAAGTATTCAAAACGTTGATGTAATTGAAAGTGAAGTAAGAGAAGCATTTGAATTAACTGATGAAATGAGAAAAAATATAAGTGGGAATCCTTATATTAGTAACTAAATGAATAAATACTACATAAAAAGGGATGATACTTTAACTAGTACATCCTTTTTTTTATATGCAGTTAGGTTTGTTTGAATTCTTATATAAATTTAGCTCGAATTAAATATATGTTAAGTGAAGATAAAGTATATATTCTAATTTAACTACACAAAATAGGGTGAACAATTTTAGAAAGAAAGGGAGTACAAAATGACAAAAATATTGTACATAACAGCTCATCCCCATGATGACACACAGTCTTACAGTATGGCTGTAGGAAAAGCTTTTATCGATGCTTACAAAGAAGCAAACCCAAACGATGAGATTGTGAATGTTGATCTCTATAAAGAAAATATCCCTCAAATTGATGTCGATGTTTTTAGTGGTTGGGGTAAACTTCAATCTGGAAAGGGATTTGAAGAGCTTTCATCAGATGAGAAAGCAAAAGTAAGTAGACTCTCAGAACTATGTGAACAATTTATTTCAGCTGATAAATATGTTTTTGTAACACCTTTGTGGAATTTTTCTTTTCCACCAGTAATGAAAGCGTATATAGATTCAGTATCGGTGGCTGGCAAAACATTTAAATATACAGACCAAGGACCAGTTGGTCTTTTAACTGATAAAAAGGCTTTACATATACAGGCTCGTGGAGGAATTTATTCAGAAGGACCTGCAGCTCAAATGGAAATGGGTCACCGCTATTTAAATATTATCATGCAATTCTACGGAGTACCTTCATTTGAAGGCTTATTTGTTGAAGGTCATGCTGCAATGCCTGACAAAGCAGAAGAAATTAAAGCAAACGCAATTGCACGAGCTAAAGATATTGCTCATACTTTTTAAGAATGACTAACGGAGCCAACAATTGTTGGCTTTATTTATTGATGTTATTGATGGAGATCATATCCAGAAGATTTTCATTATTAGAAATCCAGATAAATTAAAGCATTTAAGGGAATAGGCCATAACCTCTAAAATCAACTTAATTCTTGTATAAAAGTTATTATCCCGATTATTTCTGAAACATAATAATTATTTGCATTATAAAGTTTTATAAGTACATTCGTGAAATAGTAATGGTGAACAATATTTAGAGTTAAGGAGTTGTTTAAGAAATGGGTGCAGTGGAACGGAATGGCTATAGGTTTGAGCCCGAGTATAGTGTCATTAACCAAAAAGGAGCTATTCATGTATATAACAAAGGAGAATTTCTAGAAGAAATAAAATTCACCTTTTCGGGAGAATTTCCTCAGCTTGAGCAAATTGAACAGCTAATTGATACCTACTGTGATCAACGGGAGATATAAATTTAGGTTAAAACTTTTTTTAAAATATTATCTATAAGTACTAGAATTAATCGAAGGAGATGTGTCTTCTTCGATTACACGGATTAGGATGAAAAACAAAGTAAACAGGTAATATAATAAGATAAACACATATTTTATACGCTTACAATAAATATGTTTTCGCTAACATGAATGTTGTTTCCGTTTTCAGTGACTTTGTATTTTTTAGACAACACATACATAATGAAAGGAAAAGCTGAAGAGGGACGAACAAACATGAAAAAAATGATTGAATTCATCTCAAACGGAATGAAACAATATGGCAAATCAATGGATAGTTATGGAATAGCCCTTATAAAAGTAAAAACAAGATCTTAAAGAATGCATTGTGTATCAAAGAACTACACAGCAATTTAAACTTAGATATCATCTTGCTTACACTCATAAAACACATACTCTAAACATGAAAAGCAGTCTAAATCTAAATTTAGACTGCTTTTTTCTTCGTTCAGGAAATTAAAATTCTTGAACTGTGGATAAGCGCACGACATCCAGCGCCTAGCCCCTCTAGGGTCTAGCTAATTTAGATTTGAAGGCAAAGAACGCCTACTATTCTAAATTAGCTTAATTGCCTGAGGCTGATCAAGGCGTCCTGAGCTTTTGTTCATATAAACATACCTTCTGATCAATTAATATGGGCAAGATTGATTAAAAACGGAATCAGCAAGCTGCCCCAAGCCATCGTAATCCATGCAGCAAAGATCATCGCAAGCGTGGAAAATGTCGCTTCTTGCTCACCGTATTCCATTGCTTTTGATGTACCAACTCCATGTGCACTCATACCTAGAGCTAAGCCTTTTGCAATTGGTGATTTTATCGATAACCATTTAATTTCAAACGGGCCAATTATCCCACCTATAATTCCAGTTAGGATAACAAAAATTGTTGTTAACGTTGGTAGACCACCGATTTCTTTTGACACTTCAATCGCAATTGGGGTAGTAATAGATCTTGGTAAGATACTAATAATAAATTCAGGATTTAAGTTAAGCAACATTGACAAAGCGAAGGATGAGAAGATCGCAACTAATGTTCCCACAGTTACACTTAAAACAATATTTCCGAGATATTTTTTCACTAAGTGGAAATGTTTGTATATTGGGATTGCGAAAGCTACTGTTGCAGGTCCTAACATATGTGTAATCCATTTAGACCCTTGTGTATAATGATCAGCAGGAATATGAAATAAGTAGATAAAAACGATAATGAAAATAGGACAAATTAATAACGGGTGGAAAAGTGGAAATGCCCATTTTTTATAACTGAATTTTGTAAGCTTGTAAATTATAAACGTGATAGTCGTAAATAAAAGAATACTCATCCTGATACACGATCTTTTCTCTTATGAATAAAATCAGATGTATAAGCAGTTGCTGCCATAACAATGAAGGTACTTAAGCCAATTAACAACACGGTTTCAATTCCTTGCCAACTTAATATCTCATCATAATTAACAATTCCTACTGCAGATGGAATAAAGAAAAGAAGCAATTCTGCTAATAACCAGTTGCCGCCTTTTTCAATCCATTCTAGTTTCACAATTTTAAAAAACAATGCTCCTAAAAGGAAAACCAATCCAATCATTGAGGCAGGGAGAGGAATTGAAATGAGTTCCTTCACACTCGCACCGATAAAAAGAAATAAATGGATAAATAAAATTTGTAAAATAATTGTGATGATTTTCATATGAAAATTCCTCCCTTTACTGAGGAAGGAGCATAGTATAGCTCCCTAATAACCAGTTAGTTTTTGGTTGATTAAGAACATAGTACTATGCTATTTGTTATTCGTATAATACATAATTATTATTGCTTGCATAACTTTTAGTTATAATGAAGCTCAAAGGAAAAATTCAATAAATGTTCTTGCCGCATAAGAAATATACTTATTTTTCTTTGTAATAACAGCTAAATTCCATGGTGTAACAGGTTCCAAATTCATAATTTTAACTTGCTTGTTCTCAACTCTATTACAAATGGATTCAGGTAAGATCGTTACCCCTAGATTTGCACCAACCATTTCAGACATAAAATCCCATTGCGAACTTTTAAATAATATTTTAGGCTCAAATCCTTCAGCAATGAATTTTTTCCACATAATATCATGTAGTGCAAAGTCCTCATGATAGAAAATAAATTCTTCATTCTTTAATTCATGTAAGTAGATGACATCACGATTTGCTAGACTATGGTTAAGGTGGATTATTAATTTCATTTCATCCTCGACAATTGGATAGATGTTAAATTCATTTTCATCAACTGGAAGTACAGCCACCCCAAGCTCGAATTCACTCTCCTCTACACCTTTAACAACCTTAGCCGCTCCATATTCTGTAATATTAATTGAGATATTTGGATATTTTTTATGAAATTCCGCCATGACACTTGGAAAGTAAAGACTCCCAATAATTGGAGGTAATCCAATGCTAATCGAACCTCTTTTTAAACTAGTCAAATCATTTAACGTAATCGACATTTCATCGATTTGTGATAACACTTTTTGAGCATATTCCATCACAATGAAACCACCATCTGTTAACTCACTCGTTTTATTAGTACGGATAATGAGTGTCATATCTAATTCTTCTTCAAGACTTTTGATCATTTTACTTAATGCTGGTTGTGAGATATGTAGTGCTTCAGACGCTTTAGTGATGCTTTTATGTTTAGCAACCTCAAGAAAATAGGTTAATTGCCGTAGCTCCAAGGAATGCACCTCCATATTTTATTATTTCAAAGGCTCTTTTCTAAGAGATTGTTGTTTTTGAACAAAACTGATTAGGTTGATTGGAACGGATATGCGAGACTCCTGTGGGAGTAGCGGGACAGATGAGACCCCGCAGGCGCTTCGCGCTGAGGAGCATTCCTGTTTAATATCCTTAAGGCTTCTTGCAAAACAAAAAGTCCTCTTGTATGATGCTTGAGTATCAACGACTAAATTGACTCATCACCATACAGGAGGACCATATGATGAATAGTAATATGAATACCAAAATTAATCAAGTATCTGAAAAAACACTTGTTATTGGAATAGACATTGCGAAGAAAAAACATTACGCATGCGCTATCGATGATCGTGGACGAATTTTGCAAAAACCGTTTCCGTTCATACAATCCCTTGATGGGTTTGAGCAACTACACAATATGATTCATTCTCTACTAGAATCACATGAAAAGACAGATGTCTTAGTCGGCTTTGAGCCCACAGGGCATTATTGGATGAACTTAGCTGCTTATTTAGTCGAAAATAATATTCAATTTGTCATGGTTAACCCTATGCATGTGAATAGAACGAAGGAATTAGATGATAACCTTCAAACTAAGAATGATCAAAAGGACGCTCGCGTTATCGCTTCTTTAATCCGCGATGGCCGGTTCAACTATACACGAATTTTAGAAGGGACAGAAGCCGAACTTCGTAATGGGGCGAGTTTTCGGACTAAAATGCAGGAAGACCTCGCATCACTTAAGAATCGAATGATTCGGTGGACAGATCTTTATTTCCCTGAGTTCCATCATGTATTCAAAAGCTTCGGTAAAAACGCATGCGCTGTTCTCGAGGTGACACCTTTGCCAATCGATTTTGATGGGAAAAATGATGAAGAACTTATCGCACTTTACAAAAGGGTTGAAGGAATAAAGTGTCTTTCCGTTTCTAAAATACAAAAGCTAAAATCAATAGCCAGTCAGTCCATTGGTTTAACTGAGGGGCTAGAAATGGCCCGATTTGAAATGGATACATTACTTTCTCAGTACAAAGCTCTTTCAAACCAACTGGAGGTCTTATCATCAAGGTTAAATGACCTCGCTCAACAATTGACAGACTATGAGTATATTTTATCTATTCCTGGTTTAGGCGAAAATACTGTTGTTGAACTACTCTCTGAGATAGGTTCCCTTAGGCAATATCAGCACCCACGCCAATTAATTAAATTAGCGGGGCTCACGCTTAGAGAAAACTCTTCTGGCCAACACAAAGGTCAAAAGAAAATTTCCAAAAGAGGTAGGAGGAAGTTACGGGCTATATTATTTAGAGTCATCCTCCCTATAATTCAACACAACATAGCGTTTAAATCTTTGTACCATTACTACACGACTCGTACTGTCAATCCATTAAAGAAGAAAGAAGCCATGGTTGTTTTATGCGGGAAATTACTAAAAATTCTACACGCTTTGTGTACAAAACGAGTGCACTTTAATGTAAATCATATGTTAACAGATCTCCATTGCCTCAAAGAGGCAGCCTAAGCAACTTCCTAGTTTGTAATCTAGACAATAGGATGACACGGAGAAGTTGGCACGAAATGAGCCATTAGACTAAGAGTCCCTTGAGGAGCATAGCCAGCCTCTGCCTTATGAATAGACCGAACGAAGGAATGTACGCGTTAGACGCCAAGAGACATGGGAGGGTACGTCATCATAAGATTCGCAGAGATCCGAAGTGCATCATATAAGCACTTAGAGTTAATCATTTCCAATTAACTCTAGCGAAGCGTAACCTCAGAATAACAATATTTTGAACTTTTGGAAATTGATGATAATCTGTAGTGAAAATCAGTAAGTGAAAATTTTTTTTCTATCTATTAAAACAGTTTTAAGCGTTGATATACCAACATTTCTAGAGGGAGGCTCATCGCCCGCCCCACGGAAAGCGAGCATCCTCTCGCTGCAATCAACCAACCCAATACTATTTTAAAAGCAACAAAGTTTGCGAAAACAGCCATTTCAAAAGAGACATGGTCCATCCTATTATAAAATAATTTCTTCAAATGACAATTTGATTAAGGTGAGTCTATCAGAAATATGTGAGTAGAGCATAAACTTTTTATCATTCACCACAAGCGAATAATCAGTTTTATATGAGAAAGAATAACACGACTTGAAATAGAACTACTAAAAGGAGTAGAAGACATCGAAGACGGGAATATGGTACTATGAATACAGTTTTAATAACAAATTAATGTAATACAACAATCAGTTTATTTATCATAGTGTAGGAGTTAGTAAAGTGAAGTATTCAGGAAGAATTTGGTCTCTAAGTATTTTGTTTATTTCTGGAATGGTTTTTAAAATCATTTCATATGTAAAATTTGGTTTTATTCCTTTATCTGAATGGTTGATAAATGCTATTTTTATCGTCCCTGTATGGTGGGTAGGATTACAGGTTGACAAATCGCGCTATTACGCTAAGGAACTAAAGGAAAAAGAGCAAGAATTGAACCAGCTTTTTAATAGTGTGGATGCAGTTATTTTCTCATATGACCTTCGTTCAAATCAGTTGATAGTTTCTTCAAAAGTGAAGGAATTATATGGTTTTTCATCAAATGAATTTGAACACAATTTCCAATTATGGAAAGAGGTTGTTTATCATGAGGATCTTGAACAAGTCCTTGAGTTTGAACAAGCGTTATTAGCAGGAAATGGTGGGATGAGCGAATATCGAATTTTACTTCCGAATGGTGAAGTGAAATGGATTCAAAAACGGATTACACCTATTTTTGATTCAAAAAGGAAGCTCATAAAACTAAATGGAATCGATATCGATATTAATGAACGCAAAAAAATAGGGGAATTACTTCATCATACCCAAGAACAAAATCGTAAACTACTAGTAAAACGTTTAGAAGAAACCGAACAACGATATAAATCTTTATTTGAACATAATTCGGAAGCGATTTTTACATTTTGTCTAGGACGACATTTAATCGATGCAAATAAAGCCGCTGAAAATTTACTAGGTTATAGTTTGGAAGAACTCAAACACATGAATTGGGAGTCAATCATTGTACCAGAAGACTTCGATAAGTATACGGGGCATTTTAATAGTGTAAATCGATATGAAACGAGGGAAATGACCTTATCATTGATCAACAAAGATGGGAGTAAACGAATCGTTCAGATGAAAATGATTCCTATCATTACAGATAATGAATTTAACGGGATATTTGAAATTGTTAAAGATGTTACTGAATCAAAGTTAGCTGAGGAAATGATCAGAAGATCTGATAAGCTATCAGCAGTTGGTCAGCTTGCTGCAGGTGTTGCCCATGAAATCCGAAACCCTTTAACAACGCTTAGAGGTTTTATCCAATTTTTAAAACAAGATATTGATAAAAACTATATTGAGATCATGTTAACTGAATTAGATCGTATAAACATGATTGTTAGTGAATTTCTTATTCTTTCTAAGCCTCAAGGTATAAACTATCAATTAATCGATTTAAAGCGCATCGTACAAACGATTGTGTCGCTGCTGGACACCCAAGCAAAAATCAATAATGTCCAGATTTTATCAGATTTAGATGTAGATCATTCGCTCATTACAGGTGAACCGAATCAACTAAAACAAGTGATTATTAATCTCTTAAAAAATTCAATTGAAGCAATGCCAAAGGGAGGAGAAATAACGGTGTACCTTAAGCAAACAGATCCTAATGCTTTGAGTATCGTTATTCAAGATCAAGGTATCGGTATTCCAGCAGATCTAATTCCTAAATTAGGGGAACCCTTTTTCACAACAAAAGAGGAAGGTACAGGACTTGGATTAATGGTATGCTATAAAATCATTGAAAATCATGGGGGCGCGATTAATATTTCAAGTGAACCAAATAAAGGGACATCTGTTGAAGTATCTTTACCTATTAATTTTAGATAATGAAAAAGTTTAACAAATGGCTTTGTATTTAATTGAAAAAGAAGAGGATTCAAAATACAAGAAAAAGTATGCAACTGTTTGGAAAAAGGCTTGAAGAAATCCTGAGTTACAGGAACGTAATAATTAAAATCGGATGACTTCACATAAAATTAGAGTTATCATATTTCAATGATAGGTTACGAAAAAATACTTCCTATCTAAACCATTTTTTCGTTACAACAAGGAGGCACATAACATGACAATGAAAAAAGCATTAACAATTGCTGGATCTGATACGAGTGGTGGTGCAGGAATACAAGCAGATTTAAAAACATTTCAAGTGCTTGGCGTATACGGGATGACTTCATTAACTGTCATTGCGACTATGGATCCGAAAAATCACTGGCATCATAGTGTATTTCCAATTGCAATAGATGCACTAGAGGCTCAACTAGATACAGCCCTTTCAGTGGGAATTGATGCAGTGAAAACAGGTATGCTTGGTACAGTTGAAACGATTGAAACAGCAGCAAAGAGAATCAAAGAAGCTGGGCTAAATAACGTAGTCATCGATCCTGTTATGGTCTGTAAAGGAGAAGACGAGGTTCTAAATCCAGAAACAGCTGATGCATTACGAGAAGTAATGGTGCCACTCGCAACAGTTGTAACACCTAATCTGTTCGAAGCGAGTCAGCTAGCAAAAACAGGTCCAATCAGAACGATTGATGATATGAAAAATGCTGCAGTTAAAATAAATGAACTTGGTGCCAAATATGTGTTGATCAAAGGCGGCAGCAAATTACAGCACGAAAAAGCAGTTGATTTGTTATTTGATGGCAAGGAATTTAAGCTATATGAAAATGAACGAATCGACACGACTTATATTCATGGGGCAGGCTGTACATATTCTGCAGCGATTACAGCAGAGCTAGCAAAAGGAAAATCGGTATTAGAAGCAATTGATGTAGCAAAAGCGTTTATTACAGACGCGATTCGTCATGGCTGGAAGCTAAATGAATATGTTGGCCCTACAATGCATGGTGCCTACCGTTTGTATGGCGCAGGTCGTTTGGAATCAGAGCAGTTTGCAAAGTAAAAAGTTAGTTGAATAAAGTTGAAGCCTTAGTTCTTGTTCCAGGGACAAGGCTTTTTTAGTTGGAAATCTATTTTCTAAGGGTAACATCTATAGCATATTTCCTTTTTGGAGCAAATACACTTCCAAGTAGTTCATGCAATATACCAAAATTCAATATTCAAACAACAAATAAACCACTAACAAGATAAAGAACGATTGCAATAACCCCACCTATGGCGGAAATTTTCAGTTTATAGCGGGCATAATCAACAATAGACAAATCAAGAATCGATGCAGTTGTAATGGTCGTATCACCCAATGGTGAAGTTAATGCACCAAATGCGCCACTTGCAAAAACTGCACCAACAGTTAATGGGACTGAAGCACCAGTTGAAACAGCTAATGTCAATCCTAATGGCATAAATAATCCCCATGTTCCCCATGATGATCCAATAAAGTAACCGACAATTGAACCAATCAGAAAAATCGTTGCAGGTGTCATAAAAGCTGGTAAAAATGATCCTAAGGTTGAACTAATGAAATCTGAAAACCCTAGATCCTCAGCAGAAAGTGTTAGTGCCCAAATCAAAACGAGCAGACTAATGGCCTCCATCATTTGATTACCACCATCATAAAAATGATATAAAATTTCGTGTAATTGCTGTCTGCGTACAATGTAAAAAATAAACGTAATGATTAGTGTGATAAAAACGGCTAACAACATGACAAATGTTGCGTCTGCCATTGAAAGAGCTTCAAAAAGGGTTTTCGCTCCTTTAGCCATTCCATCCTGCCATAAAAGAAATAATGATAATCCTAGGAGTAAAAAGACAGGGATAATCAAATTCCACGGTTGAGCTTTAACCAGCGATAATTCTCTCTTAATTCCAACTCGGTGAAATTCGTGCTCATCTTCATCTACTTTAAGGTTGCTTTTGGTGGAATCATTTGTTTTTTTAGTAGGATTCCAGAATGTTTGAAGGATACCAATAACCAACATTACAATTGCAAAAAAGTTAAACAAAATGCTAAGTAAGAAGACTCGGTATGGCGACATTTCTAGTTGAAGCTCTTGAATGCCAGCTCCGACTAAAGATACCATAAATCCGACAAATGCCGTAGCAACTGGCAAAAGGACGATAACAGACTCGGTTGAAATATCCATTATCAGACCTACCTTTTGCTTTGATAGGTTCATTTTTTTGATCAAAGATTTGACGACAGGACCAATCATCATGATTCGAAACATTGGCATCATAAACGTAAAAGGGAGTGTAAGCCAAATTAGTTTCAACAATCCGCGCTCCGTCTTTATTCTAGTGCCAACCCATTCCGAAATCCCCTTAATGCCACCTGATATATTCATCATTCCTACTAGTCCGCCAAATAAATATAGAAACCCGATAATTTTAATATTTGTTTCTTCAGACAATGTAGTAACGATATATAATACCGATTGTTGCGACCCCGCCAAAAAATCAGATGTAACAATCATCGAACCAACAAGAAGTCCAACTACAAGACCTGGTAAAATATTTTTTAGCCATATAGACATTGATATGACTATAAGAAATGGTAACAGAGAAAGCCAAGTATGTTCCAAAGTCTGTTCCTCCTAACTCTGTTACAATTTTTCCCGTTATTTGGTTTATTCATTCAATGAACTTAATTATGAATGGTTAGAATTGGATAAAAAAAGCTTGAAAAAATAAATTGTTGTCAGCAAGACACAGTATTAAAAAAATAGTCTCTGAGAATGAAATGAGTCAACAGGAGAAAGTAATAATGAAGTCATAGAAATGAACTTTTTAGAGGGCAGAAATAAACCATTTTAAAGGAATAAGATCACCACATCTCTAAAGTGCGGTGATCTTATTTAAGTGCGCCCAGCATGGGTGCAGTCTATAGGGTGAAAGTCCCGAACTGTGAAGGCAGAAGTAGCAGTAGCTTAACGCAAGGGTGTCTGTGGTGACGCAGAATCTGAAGGAAGCGAGCGGCAAACCTCCGGTCTGAGGAATACGAACTTCATATAAGGCTAGATACCATTGGATGAGTTTGCTTAACAAAACAAAGTCCTTTCTGCCGAAGGTGGTATAGAGTAAATGAAGCAGATAGATGGAGTGAAAGACTGTACTCTTACCTGGGGAGGTCTGACTGATAAGCCAAGCACTCTTGGCAACCTATCTATTGATAGATAGCTGAACAGTCAGAAGTCAGCAGAGGTCATAGTACCTTTCAAACTCGAGAATGAAAGGGAAGGACTGAACAAGTTAGGAAGGATGAGAACTAGGCGTTCATAAGTAGTGTAGAAACAGACAATCTCTTACGAGACTTACTTGAAGGAAGAAGTGGTGAATACACAGGGGACTTCAAGAGGGTGGAGCTACTAATGGCACAAATAGAACATCTCATTCACGTAGAGAGGATATATCTTAATGTTAATGGAACGAATTCTATCACGAGAAAACTTACTGAACGCTCTTAAACGAGTGGAACGTAACGGAGGTAGTCACGGTGTAGACAAGATGTCGACCCAAAACCTGCGTTCGTATATTGTCGAGCACTGGGACGAATTGAGAAAGTCTCTCCAACAGGGAACCTATGAACCTCAACCCGTTCGTCGTGTCGAAATCCCGAAACCAAACGGCGGAGTTAGATTACTAGGAATCCCAACCGTGATAGACCGTTTCATTCAACAAGCGATTACTCAAACATTAACCCCAATTTATGACCCAACATTTTCTGAAAACAGTTATGGGTTTCGTCCACAAAGACGAGGGCATGACGCTGTACGGAAAGCGAAAGGATACATCGAAGATGGTTATAGGTGGGTAGTCGACATAGACTTAGAGAAATTCTTCGATAAAGTGAACCATGACAAACTCATGGGGCTACTGTCAAAGCGTATTGACGATAAAGTTCTACTAAATCTTGTTCGAAAATATCTCAATGTCGGGATTATGATGGGTGGCGTGGTCTCACAAAATACAGAGGGAACTCCACAAGGAGGTCCGCTAAGTCCACTACTTTCAAATATCATCCTAGATTTGTTAGATAAAGTATTAGAGAATAGAGGGCATAAATTCGTGAGGTATGCGGATGATTGTAATATTTACGTGAAATCTAAGAAAGCTGGCTTACGAACAATGGCGGGTGTAACGTCTTTCATTGAAAAGAAGCTTAGTTTAAAGGTAAATCGTGAGAAATCAGCCGTAGAACGACCATGGAACCGAAAATTCTTAGGCTTTAGTTTTACTAACAGAAAAGAGCCGAAAATACGTATATCCAAACAAAGCATCAAGAGATTTAAACAGAAGGTTAGGGAAATAACGTCAAGAAAATCACCGATACCAATGGATGTAAGAATAAAGAAATTAAATCAGTATTTAGTGGGTTGGTGTGGGTATTACGCATTGGCAGATACTCCAAGTATCTTTAAAGGTTTGGAAAGTTGGATTCGAAGAAGACTGAGATTGTGTTACTGGAAACAGTGGAAACTTCCTAAAACAAGGATAAGGAAACTTATAGGACTAGGAATTGATAAACACAAAGCATATGAATGGGGAAATAGCAGAAAGGGCTACTGGCGAATAACCAGTAGTCCAATCCTTCACCGTGCCCTCAATAACTCTTTCTGGAGAAAAGAGGGTCTCAAAAGTCTATCTGAACGATACGAAACTTTACGTCACACTTAATTTGAACCGCCGTATACCGAACGGTACGTACGGTGGTGTGAGAGGTCGGGGGTTAGTCACCCCCTCCTACTCGATTACATTGCCGAGCTGATATTAATCTATGAATCTTTTATCCTTTTATTGTTTGATAAGGATCGATCGTCTGAATTGTACCATCTTCGTTATATGTTAATTCGGTATATTTCACACTACGCTTGTGGTTAACGCCACCTGATAAAGAGCAATCATGATAAAATAAATACCATTTATCCTCAAATTTAACAATGGAGTGATGAGTAGTCCAACCTTCTACAGGAGTTAGGATTTTTCCTTTGTACACATAAGGACCTTGTGGATTTTCGCTTATGGCATAAACAATACAATGTGTAGTTCCTGTTGAATAGGATAAATAATAATAGCCATTATATTTATGAACCCATGGACCTTCGAAAAATCTTCTGTCTTCATCACCAGCAAGGATTGGCTTACCATCTTCGTCAACAATTTTGATCTCTTGGGGTTTTCCTTTAAAACTTAGCATATCATCACTTAATTCAGCTATTATCGGTCCTAAAGCAGGTTCTGATTCAGCAGGACCAACTGCATTTGGATCAAAGGTACCTGTTTGCCATTTTTCTAATTGTCCGCCCCAAAGACCACCAAAATAAACATATGCCTTATTGTTATCATCTACTAAAACAGCGGGATCAATACTAAAACTACCAGGTATGTAATTTTCTTGAGGTGTGAAAGGTCCAGCAGGGCTTGAACTTGTCGCTACACCTATTCTGAAAATATCATTTTGATCCTTTGCTGGGAAAAATAAATAATACGTGTTGTTTTTATAAGCTGCGTCTGGTGCCCACAATTGTTTTTTTGCCCAAGGAATATCTTTAAGGTGAAGTACTTCTCCGTGATCAACACACGCTGATTCAACATTATCCATGGATAGGACATGATAATCTTCCATAGCATATTGGTCACCATTATCATTAGATGGACCATCATGGTCAAGATCATGTGAAGGATAAATGTAGAGTTTACCTTCAAATACATGTGCAGAAGGATCAGCAGTATAAATGTGTTCGACTAAAGGATGATTAGGTTTTGTGTGTTTTTCCATGTTCTGTTCTCCTTATCTAGTAAAAACTGTAATAGTAAGCGCTTTATTCTATTATATCAATGTTAATCTATCATTCAATTTAAATTTGAATATAATTCTTAATTTTCTAGTCAAAAGCATAGCTAGTGAATAGTTTAAGGATTTTGAAGCTCCTAAGGGAAGAAGAGAGCAATCGTTAGTCAACGACTATTTCTTGTTGTAATATAAACTAGACTTAAAACATGAAGTAGGAGTGGTTTTAGTGGAGATAGGTGTGAGTACTTTTGTAGAGACAACACCAGATGTACAAACTGGTGAAGTGATAAGTCATGCACAACGAATACGTGAAGTTGTCGAGGAAATTGTTTTAGCAGATCGAGTAGGACTAGATGTTTTTGGTGTAGGGGAACACCATCGCGAGGATTTTGCAGCATCTTCTCCTGCGGTCATCCTTTCTGCGGCCGCGTCACAGACGAAACGAATCCGTCTGACAAGCGCCGTTACGGTGCTTTCTTCTGCCGATCCAGTGCGAGTGTTTCAAGATTTTGCTACACTTGATGCCATATCGAATGGTCGTGCAGAGATAATGGCGGGCCGAGGTTCCTTTATTGAATCGTTTCCTCTTTTCGGGTATGAGTTGAAGGATTATGATGAGTTGTTTGAAGAGAATCTTGAGTTATTATTAAAAATAAGAGAATCTGAGAAGGTAACCTGGAGAGGTGGGCACCGACCGGCTATTAATAATCTTGGTGTGTACCCACGTCCAGTGCAAAATCCTCTACCTATTTGGATTGGCAGTGGTGGTAATCAAGAATCCGTCATCCGCGCAGGCCTCCTAGGTCTTCCTCTGGTGTTAGCAATTATTGGCGGTCGTCCTCTACAATTTGAGCCGCTCGTGCAGCTTTATAAAAAGGCTGCAACCCACGCTGGCCATGATCTATCCAATTTAACAGTGGCATCACATTCACACGGTTTCATTGCGGAGGATACCCAAGTAGCGGCCGATAAATTTTTCCCTTCAACCCAGCAAGTTATGAACAAGCTAGGACGTGAGCGAGGGTGGGGGCCATATCATCGATCAAGCTTTGATGCCGCGCGTAGCTTTGAAGGCGCCTTGTACGTAGGAGATCCGGAGACTGTAGCCGAAAAAATTATTCACCTTCGAAAGAACGTTGGCATTACACGCTTTATGCTTCACGTACCAGTTGGCACAATGCCACATAATGATGTAATGCAAGCAATTGAACTATTAGGTAAAGAGGTAGCACCAATGGTTCGAAAGGAAATTGCTAAATGGGAAATGGAGAGTGAATAAGTATAAGTACAATGGATGATCAATGCCGACAACTTTATATGTCGGCTCTATTTTTCAATTACAAAATAGCCTCCAGACACATAATAGTCACTATTTTCGTTTACTAGGTAAAGGAATGAACAGATTATTAATGAATAATTGTTAAAAAATGTCCGAGAAATCTATTTTTTGAAAATTATTATTTTTCGATTGAATATTATCGGAATAAAATAATGAATTCTTCCTATTTACTCCTCTTTAAAGACAGAACCTTTAACTACCAACACTAGATCTTTCTTTAAATAATCATCTATTGAAATAAAGAATTATATCAATACTCCGAACGACTTTTCTAAATTTTACAACATTTCACTTTCGTATTCTCACCTATATATGACTATGATAAGATCGTAAAGGTTTTGGAATAATTGATATGTTCATGAGAGATACGAGTCTATCTGACTAAATTGAACATCTCCAAAATAAGTATAAAATAAAACGATGAGGTGCGTAATGAAAGCGGTTAATCACGTCCAAAATGAAAATATGGATCTATTATTGGAAATATATAATCTAAAAACGACTTTAAGTGATTTGTACTCTAAAAAAGGTCCGGCTAATGGTGAATATATATCAATTTCAATTAAATTAGATTTGCTATTAAAACAATATATCGAAGAGAAAATGACTATGTTAAATGATGAATTGATAGAAATGCAGAAACAAAATGGACTTTCTGCTTCATAAGTCTTTTCTGCCGAGTATTGAACTAGTTAAAGAAGTAGGTAGTTGTCTATTTATTATTTTTAAAACGAGAATATTAAATGTTTTGGACCAGATCGTTAAATAGTAAATGGAAAGTGATATATTCCTTTATTAAAAAATTGACTCGTGTACTTTCTACTTTTTAAGTAACAAGGTTCTCTTTATAAATCTAAACAATAAACTCTCTAAAAAAGAGAGTTTATTGTCATTATGGAAAATAAACTATTGGTAAGTAACTTTAAGATAAAAACAAGGGAATAGGGATTGACAAATTTAACATCAATAGGGATTATTATGTAAACGTTTATAATAATTGTGAGGTTATGAAAATGAGAATAACGATAAAGGATGTAGCCCGTGAAGCTAATGTTTCAATTAAAAGTTCAGTACAATACCCCATATATTCGTCACTTACCGACTACTTTACAAGTAGGTGAGACACTGAATGGAAATTATCAAGAAAAGATTAATCGTCCAACCTTTAAAGATCCATATACTATTGAATTAGAAAACTTTTATGAGGTTGTAACGAAAGGAATCGTTCCTAAAACAACTCCTGAAGATTTTAAAGAAGATTTAAATCTCTTTAGTCAGATTATTGATGCCTTGAAACAAAATAACGTGAATACCTTTATTCATAGATGACAAGAAAGAAGTTTGAAAATGGAACGAGTAAGTATCTCGTATTCTTTTATTAACCAACTCTGGTAAAATTTCTAATAATAAATAAATGGGCCCTCCTTTAACTTTATAGGTAAATGGGGGCTTATTTTGTATAAGGCTCTGTAAATGTTCACTGTTTGTTGATTTTTGCATTTTATTTATTGGATCTGAAAGAGTATGTCTACACAAGGATTTATGAAAGTGTTTGTTGAACTAAATAACAGTAAATCATTGATTTGACAGATTAATTTATTTTAACAGTGGGAAAAGGAGGATAGGACAATGAGTAAATACAAAGTATTGGTTACTGACTATACATACAAAACTCTGGAGCCAGAGAGAGAAATTTTAGAAAAGGTAGGTGCGACACTGATAACAGCTCAATGTTCCACCGAAGATGAAGTGATAGAAGCTGCTCAAGGAGTAGATGGAATCATGAATCAATATGCACCAATTTCACGTAAAGTGATAGATACCTTGCCGAACTGCAGAGTGATTTCAAGATATGGTGTTGGTTTTGATACAATTGATCTAAATGCTGCGACTGAAAGAGGAATAATGGTATGTAATGTGACAGATTATTGTATTGACGAGGTATCAAATAATGCCTTCGCCTTACTCATTGCTGGAGCGAGAAAGATTGTTAAGCATAATAAAGAGGTTAAAAGTGGGAATTGGGATTATAAACTAGGCGGACCTGTTTTTCGATTAAATGGTCGTACTTTAGGGTTGATTGGTTTAGGGAATATCCCAAAAGCACTAGCTAAAAAAGCACAGGCATTTGGTCTAAAGGTAATCGCCTATGATCCATATGTTCATGCTGAAACTGCAGAAGCCATAAATGTTGACCTTGTAGATCTTGAATCGCTTTGCCAAGAGTCCGATTATCTTTCAGTTCATGCACCGTTAAACAATAACACAATAGGAATGGTAAGTGATGCAGAGTTCAATTTAATGAAAACGGAAGCATTTATTATTAACACCTCTCGTGGACCTGTCATTGATGAATCAGCGTTAATAAAAGCCTTACAAGCTGGGAAAATTGCTGGAGCAGGGCTTGATGTATTAGAAACAGAACCGCTCTCTAGTAATAACCCACTAATAAAAATGGACAATGTAATCCTAAGTCCACATTCAGCTTATTATTCAATAGAATCAGAATTGGAATTGAAACAAAAAACAGCTCAAAATATAGCAGATGCTCTAATCGGAAAAACCCCAAAATACCTTGTAAATAAAGGTGTATGTAAAAATAATCAATCAACATTCTAATCGATTTAGGAAAGGAGATTATGTATGTCAGAACAGCTTGATTATACGAAATTAATTGAACAAAGCGATTATCAGAAAAAAATGGCAGCTGAAAAATCAGTTGAATTAATTGAAGATGGAATGATTATTGGGTTAGGTTCAGGTTCAACTGTTTACTGGATGCTTAAAAGATTAGGTGAACGGGTGAAAGAAGGGTTGATAGTAAAAGGAATACCCTCCTCTAAAAGAACAGCAGGATGGGCAGATGAATTTGGAATACCTTTAACAGGTTTTCATGAACCAATGCAGCTTGATTTAGCTATTGATGGTGCTGATGAGATAGATGGGGATTTGAATCTCATCAAAGGTGGTGGAGGATCACTAGTTAGAGAAAAAATAGTCAATGCTGCGGCCAATCGATTAATCATCATTGCTGACAAATCAAAAATGGTTTCTCATTTAGGAGAATCAGCTTTACCTGTTGAAGTACTCCCTTTTGGATGGGAGATAACTGCTAAGCATATTTCTCAACTTGGCTGTGTAACCACATTAAGAAAAAAGAAAAAGGAAGTATTCATATCAGATAATGGAAACTATATACTGGATTGTCAATTTGATCATATAGCAAACCCTAAAAGTCTTCATGAATCGTTAAAGCTACTAGTTGGAGTAGTTGAAACAGGATTATTTATTGGAATGACTAATCAAGTGATTATCGGTGAAAACGAAAGTATCAAAATCATTTATTCATAAATAGTGTAATCATGGCAATTATTTAAGATCATTTAAATTGGATGCCTGTCCTAAATTTTTCAAAGATTTATTAAATGCCTCTGATCTGTTAGTTAGTTCTTGCTCTAAATGTACTTCTTCAGTATTTGTATCCCAGATGCTAAATTTAATTGAATCTTGTTGAAATTCTTCCTTGTTGGTCATTTTTTTCACTCCTGATATTAGTTTAGTTTGGAATAGGTTGATATAATAGATAGTATTTTGCAAATAAAGGCATTTTATTCTAATGTTTTTTATTGAGTGTTGATAATAGTAAAAGGTTGCTGTTGTTTTTAAACGGCAACCTTTTATCTATTTACGGAGGATGTATATCCTTCAGGACGGATAGAATAATGATCTTTCTTAGTTACCTTGAGAAAAGGTTAATAATTAAGGTCTGAAGATGGAATGTTAAACGAAAGACCTTATGACCGTTTTTATCTCCAAGCAAAAAAGTTTGTTTCCACCGTTTAAATTGTTACGATAGTAAGGAATTTTCATTAAGAGAGGATAAAGTAACATGACAAATATACAAATACCCGTATCAGTCTTAAATCTTGCACCTATTCGCGAAGGGCAGGGAGCTAAAGCTGCAATTGAAGCGGTGGTCGATTTAGCTCAGGCAACTGAGAAAATGGGCTATACACGATATTGGATTGCTGAGCATCATAATACACCTACACTCGTGAGTTCGGCTACTTCGATTTTAATAAAACATACATTAGAACATACAGATCACATACGTGTTGGATCAGGTGGGATCATGCTGCCGAACCATTCACCTTTAGTTGTAGCCGAACAATTTGGAACGATGGCAGCAATCTATCCAGATCGATTGGACTTGGGTCTTGGTCGAGCACCTGGAACAGATATGAAGACTGCAGGTGCACTTAGAAGATCACAAAATGATTCTGTCTATACCTTTCCTGATGATGTGAATGCCTTGCTAACGTTTTTTGGTCCTGAGGAACATCAAGGTTTTGTAAAAGCTTATCCTGGTGTTGATTCGAATATACCAATTTATATCCTTGGTTCTTCAACAGATTCAGCATATTTAGCGGCGAAATTAGGCTTGCCATATGTATTTGCTTCTCACTTTGCACCAAGATATATGGAAGAAGCAATCTCAATTTACCGTAATCGATTCCAGCCCTCCGAATATCTGGATTCTCCATATATGATGGTATGTTTAAATGTAATTGCCGCAGAAACGGATGAAGAGGCTAAGTTTGAATCAACAACGATGCAACAATTTTTCTTAAATGTTGTACGTGGTTCTCAAACTCCATTACGTCCCCCAGTTGAAAGTATGGATCACATTTGGAGTCAGCCCGAAAAAGAAATGGCAACATCAATGTCAAGCGTGACATTAATGGGTGGAAAAGATTCGATCCGTGAACAACTTTCACGTTTTCAAGAAAAATATAATGTCGACGAAATCATGGCTGTTTCGTATATCTATGATCCAGACAAACAAAAACGCTCTTATGAAATATTAAAAGAAGTCGTTGATGGTAAATAAAGAATGAATTAAAAAGAGGGTGACTCAAAAGGGTATGACACCTCCCGGCATTACTAATATATAGTAGCCTTTAACTTTTAAGGTGCTATATATTGTGTTGGAGGGGTCTGACCCTTTGGTTTTGAGTCACCCTCTTTTTGTCGGAATTTAGGTTGGGAAATAAAGGACCTCGATGCTAACTAGATAAATCTAGAGTATAATTAGGAAAGGGGAATATTAGCTAACAGGAGTACAGACAAATGGACAAACAAAATAGCAAATTCAGGTGGATCGTTTTTGCCACTGTATTGTTTACTTATTTTATTATTGTAAGTCAAAGAACTGCACCAGGATTAATTTCAGATCAATTGATGAAAGATTTCAATGTAACTGCGTCAACCATTGGTTTGCTTGCAAGTATACAATTTTTTGCATATGCTGGTTTGCAAGTTCCGATCGGAATATTATCTGATCGTTTTGGGCCTAATCTCTTTCTAATTGTAGGGACACTTCTAACTGGTGTAGGGACGTTACTTTATAGTCTAGCACCTAATGAATCTATTTTATTTCTTGCTAGATTAATAGTAGGAACAGGAGATGCGACAATTTGGGTGAATGTCGTTTTAATTTTAAGCCAGTGGTTTAAAGGAAATGAATTTATTAAATTGCTTGGTATGGCAGGAATGACTGGGAGCCTTGGGTTCTTGATGGCAACTGTACCTTTTTCAATTTGGATTGCCTTATCAGGGTGGAGAGCGTCATTTTTTACAATGGGAGTCATTTTATGTCTTTGTGGAATTCTACTCTATTTCGTCCTCGTTAAATATCCAAAACGAATGGTCAAATACAATGCTATAACGAGTTCATCTTCAGTTAAATCTGAGCATAAACGTGAGAAAACGCTTGTTATATTGAATCGCATTTTTTCGAATCGTCAAGCGTGGGCAGCTTTTCTCTGTCACTTTGGTGCTGTAGGAACATATGTAGGATTCATCGGTTCGTGGGCAGTGCCATATGGCATGGATATATTTGATATGACACGTTCCGGTGCAAGTCAATTTATTATGATTGGCCTAATTGGTGCATTAATTGGTGCTCCTTTAACTAGTTGGATTTCTAGTCGCATGCAATCAATTAAAATACCTTATATTACTGTGCATTTGCTTGTTTTTCTAAGCTGGTCTGCTTTTCTTTTATTTAGCGGAAAGCCGCCTCTCATTATCCTTATGGTGCTCTTTTTATTGATCGGATATGGAAATGGCGCAAGCGCCTTAACATTTGCTATTGTTCGCCAGTCGTTTGATGTAAAAGAGGTCGGTGTTGCCTCGGGATTTGCGAATATGGGAGGATTTTTAAGTGCCGTCCTATTACCGAGCTTTTTTGGAAAAGTATTGGATCATTTTCAACTTGCAGAAAGTAATGTTGGTTATCTTTATGGCTTTATGATCCCAGTTATCTTTTCAATGATTGGTTTATTTGGTGGATTTCTTATTAAGGAACAGCCTCAGGAAATAACACAAACAAAGGAATTAAGCGTTTAGATGTTCTTTCACCAAGGATCTGTTAAAGCTTTAACGCTCTTCTTTTATATAAAATAAAAGGGGAAATACAGTGTAATAAAGGGACTTTTAGTATAATAGAAAGTTCCTTTTTTACAATCGTAATTTTAGGTAGATAGTAACAGTGTATACTTATCTAGTAAACTTTTTCAAAAAGCAGGAGGAATCGTAGTGGAACAAAAAACAAAGACAATATTCTTAGATATGGATGGAACAATATTAAATCATCATAATAAGGTAAGTATACATACAAAAGAAATCATTGATGCCATACGGAATAAAGGAATAAATGTTTTTATTGCGACAGGAAGATCATTTGATGAAATAGCAGGAGTAGTTCCTGAAGGCTTTCAAGTGGATGGATTCGTTACTTCGAATGGTATGGCGGGATACTTGGGGAAGGAAGTCGTTTTTGAACATTCCCTATCACTTGAATTAGTAGAAAACGTTATTGAAAAAGCGAGAAAAACCAAGGTATACTATGAGCTTTTCCCATATGGAGCATCCCGAATGACGTTAAAACAAGATCAACAATATGTTGAGGATGAAATAAGAGAACCAAAGCCAGAGAGTGTGGGTATTAATGAGTGGCTTTCACGTAAAGAAGCGATTAAAGAAGAGATTGCTTGGACAGATACCATAGAGGGAAATCGATTTTCTAAGTTTTATTTCTTTGCGAGAACAAAAGAACATATAAATAGTTGGAAAAATGAGCTTGAACAATTAAAACGAGAAATCGATTTTTCTACATCTATATCTTCAGAACACAATGTAGAATTGATGGTTGCAAACGTAAACAAGGCAACAGGAATTAAACAGTTGTTAAAACATTTGGATTTGTCTGAGGATGGAGTTATGGCGATTGGTGATAGTGACAATGATATCCCGATGCTACAATTTGTTCCTCATGCCGTTGCAATGAAAAATGCACCAGATCATATCAAAGAAATAGTTGAAGAAGTAACAGATTTTACATGTGATGAAGATGGGGTATATCATTATTTAAAATCGAAATTTAACCTATAACTATCAATCTATTGGGGGACAGTCCCCAAAAATCTAGTGGAAATGGGTATTAATGTTTAAATTTTTATTAAACGATTGGAAGAATATTACCGTTACCTGAAGTGGTTCCATTATAAGGTGGAACCAACCACTTTAGGTATTTTTTTTCGCCCATTTTCACATATTGTCCTAAGTGATGAATTTAATAGTAGAAAGAACAAGGAATTATAAATCCAATGGAGAATACAAATATACATAGTTGTAAGTGCTTTCAATTTCGATAGTCTAAACAATTAGGGGGATTGGGATAAATGAAAAAGACCGTCTATATTACTGGGGCAGACAGAGGATTGGGGCTTGCTCTGTCAAAGGTTTTCCTTGAATCAAATTTTAAAGTGTTTGCTGGACGTTATATGCCGGATTGGACTGAGCTTGATGAATTAAAAAAGGAGTATGATCAGGACTTAGACATTTTTACGTTAGATGTAACGGATCAAGAATCTGTTAATGAGGCCGCGAATTATATAAACAGAAATGCTGGTCAATTAGATATACTTATTAATAATGCAGCGATTTACAAAGACCGTTCTGAGGATATTTTCGGTGAGTTTGTTTATGAGGATATGATGAAGCTTTATGATACCAATGCATTAGGTCCGTTGCGTGTATCAAAATCTGTTGTCCCATTATTAGTAAAAGGCACTAGTAAAATCTTAGCGAATATTTCATTAGAAGCTGGTAGTCTTGCAGATTCTTGGAGAAAAAAAGAATATGGCTATTGTATGTCAAAATCTGCATTAAACATGCAATTAACGATTATACAAAATCAAGTGGCGGAATATGGGATAAAGGTTTTAGCTTTTCATCCAGGTTATGTGAAAACATATATTATGGGTGATTTCAATCATGATGCAACCATTGATTCATCAGAATCGGCAACTGGAATTATGAAGGAAATATTGAAAGCACCAGCAATTGACGAACATATGTACATTGATTATCAAGGGAATAAATTGAATTGGTAGGTGAGAGGAAGTTGAAGAAAATTGTCGCATTACTAGGAGATTACTGGCATGCTGCAGATGATGCAAAGGCTGGTTTAGAAGCTGCATTGATAAGATTACCAATCAAAGATGAAATTGACCTACAATACATAACATATAAGGAAGTTTCACAAGTGCTTAGTGATAGACCAGACTTATTTATCAATGCTAAAATGGACCAACTAAACCCAAGGGATGAACAGGTAATTACTTGGTTAACCGAAGAATTGGATACGAAGCTCGTAAACTACGTAATAGAGGGAGGAAGTGTCCTAGCTTGGCATGCTGGAATGGCTGGATATTCAAGCGAAAGCAACTACATTCATATGTTGCGTGGATATTTTAATTATCATCCACCAGGACTTCAAGAGGTTACATACATGTTGAAGGATAATGAAAAAAGTGGAGAGAATACATTTTTCCTTTCAGATGAACAGTATTTTGTCCACTGTGATAAAGCAAATACAGAAGTTGACCTGTGGAGTACAGGTATCGATGGGGATTCGATCGCAGCCTGGAAGCATTCCTTTGGCAAAGGGAAAATATGCTGCTTTACACCAGCCCATACAAGAGAAGGGATGGTTAATGAAAACGTCTCAAGTTTGTTAGCAGAAAAAATAAATTGGATGTTAACTTTGTAGAGCATGAAGATGTTTTATTTATAGAAAACCCAAAAACAAATGCAATGGCGTGTTTGTTTTTGGGCTTTTTCCTGTTATTGGTAAACCGCCATTAACCAGTTAATTACTTACTGTTCTTTTGATTGTCGTTTGTTTTGAATATATTCTTTGAAACAGTATTCAGCTTATTTAAAAACCTATTGAAACCAAAGCCAACAAAGAACGCAATGCTTATATGGGCATAAGGGGTGTCCTCATATTCTGTGAATTCAATTGAAAAGATACCACTTTGGATAATTGTGACAGCAACGACAGCTGTTCCTGTTGCAAAAATTGGATAAAAAATGTACATAATCCACTCTCGATAATCTTTTAATTCACCTTTCATATAATGAGAGCAAAACATATAAAGGTGTCGCAATGAGCCCCCAATTGCACCAGCGAAGAAATAATACAAAAAGATTTCTATATCAGAAATGAATGGCAGCGATTGTTCAAAAGCCCCCACCCATAATCCACCAACAGCTAAAAAGCTCCCAAAAAACAAGAATGAGAGATAAATCAGTATGACTGTCTTTAACCATCTCGTCACTACATCACCCCCAATTTATCCTATGAGGTTATGAAGGTGGGCGTGACAATTTCCAAGATATGCATTTTAACCTAGAAGCCCCTATGAATTTGTCAATTTTGTAAGTTTGGTACACTTAATCTAGGAAGTGGAGCAATAAACCCAGAGGGAAATTTTTCAAACGAACATTGGTTAAGTAGTATTGGTTTAGCTAGTATAATATAACAAGAAGCGCCAAATGTTTTGGCGCTTTCTATTAATAGGTCAGGAACACTGAACCGAGTAAATAATTACACTATTTTATTTTTATGTATCACATTATTAACATCATGTCTTACCGTTTTATGACCAGCTCTTGTGCCTTTTCCAATAGCTATAAGCATAACGTCTAAATATCTATCAGAAATAGTTAAAGCCTCCTTTAGATTTTTAGAATTATAACCTGACATAGTGATCGTTTCAAAACCTGCTTCATTTGCTAATAAAATTAATGACATTGAAGCAAGACTTACGTCTCTAGTCAATTCCAGCTTCAAATCTTCATGTGATTTATCTGCATAGTAATTAATGGCAGCATTCGCAAGAAAATCTCTTAATGCCTCATTAAAATAACCTGCTTGATACCCTTCTTCATGTATCTTAATGATATTATCCTTATCAAAAGCTTGATAATCACCCAACATAACGATTAATACAGAGGCTTCAACTACTTGTTGTTGATTAAATGCTAAAGGTAACAATGAATCTCGTAATTTTGGATCTTCAATGATTAAGTATCGAGTGGCTTGAATATTATTTCCATTAGGAGACTTAGTTGCACTCTCAATTAAAGTAGTGATAATTTCAGAACTAATTGTATAATTTGGATCAAAATGTCTAACGGAACGTCTTTTTCTTAAAATGTCTTTTACACTCATTCATATCAACTCCGAAGATTTTATTTGTTGCACCTTTTATTATAGTGGGCAATAATTAATGAGAAAATAACGCACATTAATGTGGGTTAGCCACTTTTAAGTACCTATATAGGAGGAACAATAGAACATGGTTAAATATAATACTGGAATAAATATTTTTATGAATATAGTAGGCGGAAGATGGAAATGCTTAATTCTCTTTTACTTAAGTCAAAAAGCAACTCGAACAAAAGAATTTTATGAGTTAATGCCGGGAATTACACAAAAAGTCTTAACAGAACAGCTGAAGCAGTTGGAAAGAGATGGGCTTGTCTATAGAGAAGTTTATAAAGAGGTACCACCAAAAGTTGAATACAGTTTAACCGAGTTAGGTAACTCGTTTGTACCTGTTTTAAACACGATGTGTACATGGGGGAATGAGTATGCAATTGTAAGAGATATTGATCAAGATGCACAAATTTGTTGTAAACATGATCAAAGATGAATGCCATATATTTGCCTTCTATAATAAGGTGAATTTATTGTGACAAAAAAACTATCCTTTTGTCTCGTGACCATTTTTGTCACATTAAATCCTTTAGCGCAGTTTACTAGAGTATTATTATGTAAATTAAAGTATAAAAGGTCGACTTCTTTTTTATTAAAGATAAAAATACTTTGTTAGTTTAAAGAAAAATGAGTGGATCATTATAGGTTTGGATGAGATTGCATACATATATATAAGAACATAAAACAGAGGGAATGGATAAAATGAATGAAGAGTTAATAAAAAATGCTGATGCATGCTATCGGCTAGCTGAGCAGAAGGCGGCACAATATTTTAAATCACTTTCTGAGCAGCTCATGCAAAAGAGCTATGTTCCTACCCTAACAAATGATTTCCAATCCTGGAAACAGAACCATATTCACCATACATTTTTATCCCTATTTTCGCGTAGAACAGGAAAACCTGATTCAAAAGGGTATCACAATTATATCCAATGGCTGAATTACACAGGTAAACTAGATAATTATCTAGATCGAAGCATTTCATATATTTTCATGCGTGATTTGGGCAAAGCCTTGTACTCACCTGATACACAAAAGAGTATTCAGCGTGTAGTTGATAGTTTAAAGAATCACCTGACTCGTTCAACTGTAAAAGAACAAGGGGACAAAACTGAGACGGTTAACATGGCATGGTTGTACCGGGAGGCTCAGAAGGAGGGCATTGAGTCCACTTTGATTTGGGTGCTAAACAAATTAAAGACAGTTTCCGCCAATATTCCTAAGGGAATGGATGCTGAGCAAGCCCAAAGAAAATTAATTAAAATCATTGCTGGGGTAATTATGCACGAGCTCGAAGAGATGAGCGCTGAGATATCGCAGGAAGAACGGACTCAGAGACTACATAAAGCAATAAGGCTAGGTTATTCCTATGGTCTGACCTATCCGTTCATTGACGATCTTCTCGATGCCAAAATCTTATCTGATAAAGAGGAAAAACAATATTCCGATTTAATACGTACCACTCTAATTACTGGATCTGTGCCTGAATTGGGCGAGTGGACCGGAAAAAACATGGATTTGATCAGATATATTCATTCAGAACTCCGCGACGCTTTTGAGTATATTAAGGGACATCAGCCCCTAGAGACTAGAAATAATTTTCTGGAGCAATCCTATGTGTTTTTTAATTCTCAGGAAGTGGACCGCGTAAAGGATCTGATAAATCCAAATTATACTAATGAGGAGCTTTATCTTCCTATAATTTTAAAATCCTCTTCGTCGCGATTGATTGTCCGTTCAGTAATCAATGCTACAGAGGATGAGGGATTTGACAATCGTACTTTCTTTTATGGTATATACAACCAGCTTGCAGATGATTTTGCAGATATGTTCGATGACATGCAGGAAGGAGCAGTAACACCTTATACTTATTATATTAAATACCATGATAAACGTTTGGATCTAATAAACCCCTTTGAATTATACTGGACGGTTATATTCAATTTGATCCATAACGTATATCATTCAGATCCCAAAACTTGTGAAGTAATTTTGGATCGTGCGATAAACGGTTTGAAACGCTTTAAAGAAAGAATGGGAACCAAAAAATACAATGAAGTGATGGAGCTATTCGCTTCTGGAAACCCGCAATTCAATCGGGTTATTCAAAATATGGTGCGAAAAGCGAATGATGTGGATTTTTTTGATAAACTGCTCCGAGATCATATAATGACCATTCTGAAAAATGAACGGAAAGAGCGGGAAGACTTTGTAGATACGATCGAAAACGTACGCATACAGATAAATAACATTTTAAAAATCACTAAAACCGATCATGATTCTTTTATGAAAGAACCGATCATTGATGCTGCAAATTACAGCCTTGAGGGTGATGGAAAGCGATTGAGGCCCATCATAACTTGGATCATGGGCATTAACGAATATGGATTAAAACGTTCAGCAATTGTACCACTTTTAAGGTCATTGGAATATATGCATACTGCATCACTAATCTTCGATGATCTGCCTTCCCAGGATAATGCGTCCATCCGTAGAGGACGTCCAACCCTACATCAGGTATATAACATTTCAATAGCGGAATTAACGGGTCTCTTTTTGACCCAGAAGGCGATTGTGGAACAAGCTTCTCTTGACCAGTTTGATGCAAAAACGGTGCTTAAATTGATTCAATATTCAGCCCAAATAACAGAGGATATGTGTAAGGGACAAGCGATGGACTTGGATTCCAAAGGGAAACAATTAACACTAGATCAATTGAATATGATGAGCTTTTATAAAACTAGCATCGCATTCGAAGCTTCGCTCATCATGCCTGCTATTCTCGCTGATGCACCAGAATTGGAAATTGAACACTTAAGAAAATTCGCCTACCATGCCGGCATTTCATTTCAAATAAAAGATGACCTGCTTGATGTTGAAGGGGATTTAACTTTACTTGGCAAACCAATTGGAAAAGATGCTGAGAACAACAATTCGACTTTTGTGTCAATTTTAGGTGTAGATGGTGCAAGAAAAGCGATGTGGGAACATTACTGTGTAGCAATAGAAATGTTGCAAGAGGTGCCCCGTAATACCACTTTTCTAAAGCATTTATTGAACTATATTGTGAACCGGGACCATTAATTAGGAATTTGTTCTAAATGGTTTTACCACAATTCTAAGCCTATTCCTTTTGGAAAGTGGGCTTTGAATTGTGGTGTTTTTCTCTGTGGAACAATATATGTGAATCAAGTTTTTTCAAGGAGTGACAGACTGGTAAAACGAACATTGCCGACTACAATCCCACTTAAAATGATCACAACTCCTAGCCATTGTGAAAAACTTACAAGTTCAGTTAAGATAATCGCAGACATTGTTACAGCTACTGGAAGCTCAGATGCAGTTAAGATCGTGCCAAGTCCTGGTCCGATATGGGGCATACCTATAGAAAATAAAAGCGGTGGTAAAGCAACACCAAATATACCAAGAAATAAACCATACGGTGCTACCCCGATTAAGACAGGTAAATCAAATAGAAACATTGGTGGGTATACTAAAAGTACGACAATTAAACCACCAGTGGATAAGAAAGCACTTTTAAGGATTGGTGAAGTATCATTTCCAACAGAACTACTGAGAAATATAAAAGTTGTAAACGTCAAAGCCGAAAGTAACCCCCAAGCTGTTCCTTGTAAAGACAGAGCAACTTCACTCTTTGCAACTAAGCCCGCAGCTAGAATTGAGCCGATAATAAGAAATCCGATTGCAATGATTTTCCCTTTCGTTGGTATTTTTTTATAAAAGATCCACTCGAAAAGTGTGCCAATCCAAACAAATTGAAATAAAAAAATGATTGCTAGAGAAGCATTAAGAGTTTGTAGCGCTTGATAATAAAACACACCTGTTAAGCCAAATGGAATTCCGGATAATAATAGTTTGATAGCTTGATTTAAAGATGATTTTTTCTTTTTTGTAAAGATAACTAGCGTCCATGTAAGTAATGCTCCAAATAAATATTGGCCACCTGTTACTTCTGTCACCGAATAACCTGCCGAATACGCAAGTTTGACAAATGTAGATAAAACTCCATAACAGCATCCACCTAAAAAAACAATTAAAGCATATTGCCAAGTTTTCATTCATTCTTCCCCTTTCTTCACACAAAAAAGCCACACAATTGTCAGTTGACAATTGTGTGGCGAAAATAGAGCTAACTCTAGAAAAATCCACGTCCAAAAAGGTTTTATTATTCAAGCTATATAAAAGTATAAGATCAACACAGCCAATTGTCAACGGCTTCTTTTAATGCAACTCTATATAGCAAGATGCCACGAGTGAAGCTGACAAGACCTACTTTTAAATGCGACAAGTTTCTGAGGTTTAATAACTAACTTATAAAAAATTAAGAATAAGTAGACTGAATGAAAAAAGGAAATAAACTATCCGGGCGTTTGCTGAATTAATAAAGTATTTATAATCAATTAACATTAGCTAAATAAAACTATGTTAACTTTAAATTGTAACGAAGAAGACAACAATATTCTATTGAGTATAGGGTGTGTTAGATAATATGGTTACTAGAGTGGGCATAAGTTTTTTTCTTATAATGGTACATTTCTACTTGGTTTGAGTAGCATCTTAAATCTTTTCTACCAGTTGGTTAATTGCCGAGGGTAGCAATATTTATCTACTGTATATTTCCCTCTTGTACAAACGGAGCAGGGGTTTGAACATTTTATAAATTGAATAGTTTTAAGTTTTATATAGCATCTCTTTGTATTGAGGGATGCTTTTTATTTTTGTCAAAAATAAAAAGATATTTCCACAATTGAACTTTTTTTGAGTTAGTTAAGAGAAACACTATTGAATCCAAGGCTTTTAATTGGTAACAATATCTTATACAGTATTAATAGTATAAACCTTTGTTTGATTATCAATATTATTAGAATCAAATTGATCTAACATTATTAAGTAAGTAGAAATTCATTAGGAAATCAAATATTAAGGAGTTACCTTGATACCCCTTAATATTTGACTTTTAAAAAAAGAATTAATTAAAAAAGGAAGAATTTGATGAAAAGACCATTATTTTATTTTTTATTAGTAACTCTTATTTTAGTAGGCTCTTCTTTTTATCTCTTGCATAAGAAAGATATTAAAACACCAGATTCTTATATTCAGAATAAGAATACTGATTCAGGAAAGGAAATTAATACGGAAACATCTGAGAAGTCTCGAAAACAAGCAACAGATAAAACTTCGACTGCTACATTGTCTGCTATTGGTGATATTCTCATTCATGATCGGGTATATAATCCAGCACATGTTGCTAACGGACAGTATGACTTTATGCCTTTTCTTACACCGGTTCAATCTTATTTAGGTGAAGCAGATATTACTGTTGCCAACCAAGAGACGATGATTGGAGGTGTGGAGATAGGTCTTTCGACATACCCCTCGTTCAACAGTCCACATGAGGTGGGAGATGCATTAAAAGAAAGTGGTGTTGACCTTGTGACACTGGCAAACAATCATACGTTAGATCGTGGGGAAGAAGCGATTCGAAATGCGATTCAACACTGGAATAAGATCGGTATGCCTTATGTAGGTTCATACGTTTCATCAAAAGATAAAATGAAAATTAGAACGATAGAAATGAACGACATTATATTCTCATTTTTAGCTTATACATATGGTACGAACGGTATTTCAGTACCAAAGGATAAGCCGTACCTAGTGAACTTAATAGATATGGAGAAGATGAAACAAGAGATACTAGAAGCAAAAGAGTTATCTGACGTTGTAGTTGTTAGTCTTCATTTTGGGCAAGAATATCAAAGGTTACCGAATGATGAACAGAAGAAATTAGCACGTCAAACTGCAAATGCTGGTGCAGATATTATTATTGGACACCATCCTCACGTTTTGCAGCCGATGGAATGGATTGAAAGAGCAGACGGAAAACGTTCATTTGTAGCTTACTCACTAGGCAATTTCTTTTCCGGACAAAAAGGGGACTATAAAGATATCGGTGGTATTTTGCAGATTAAAGTTGAAAAGGTAGAAGTAAACGGTGAAAGTATAGTTAAGTTAAATAACCCTTCATTTATCCCAACTTTTGTAGGTGAAGATTATACTGTGTCCCCTCTTAAAAAAGTGGCAGGTAAAGAGGCAGTATATAAAGAAATAATAAATCATATGAAGCAATGGTTGCCAGAGCTAAATGTTCATTAATCATTGAAGAGAAGGATGAAAATACATTTTTGGTATCTTTTTATTTCTTTCACAGTTTCTACGGCGGCTGTAACTAACCGAACAAAATATTATAGAAAATACTTAAATATTCCGTTAAGGGCGTTTATCAGTAATGAAGATAAGCGTTTTTTTTATAGAAAAAAGATTGAGTGAACGTCTAGATTTTAAATAATTTATAAAGAGGCAGTTTAACATAACAGACTTCAAACAAAAACAGTTTACAACGTGCAGTTTAACAATCTACGAAAATTGAAAAAAAACATTCCCTTATTGCTCTAAAAGCCTTTTACGATATGCCGACGGATTCATCCCATAACTAGTAGTAAATTGTTTTGTAAAATAGAAGGGGCTTGCAAAGCCTACTTCATTTGCGATCTCTGAAATGGGTAACTGGGTGAATTCTAGTAGTTTTGCTGCATGGGCCAATCTAATTGATAAAAGTGTTGCCATAATCGATGTGCCGACTTGTTCTCGGAATAAGTGAGATAGTCGTGAAGGGGAGAGACAGACTTGATCAGCTAAGGATTGAATTGTATGCGCCTCTCTTAACTCTTCATTCAATAAATGAATAACCTGTTGCACTCTGTAATCTATTTTGTTTGCTTTTGTTGTTTGTAGCCATTGATTGATAGCCAATAAAATTTCTTCAAGTGCATTCATCGATAACTCCAAAGAAAACTCTTGAAGCAACCGATTATCACGAATCATTCGCTGAAAGCTATTATTAACACGATCTTGTAGCTGTATATCATTAATTGGAAAATAGATAAAGCCTTTTGTTGTTTCAGGAAGATTGAGTAATTCTATCCAAGTTGGTCTTGGAAGAAAATGAGCCCAATAGAATTCCCAGTGATTGTTATTAGATCCATATTGATGAGCGGTTTTTGGTTTTAAAATAGCTAGCTCACCTGCTTTTACATGCTGTTCATGACCATCCACACTAAACAAACCTTCCCCAGAAAGAGTAAATGTTATTATCCATTCTTTCGCTCCATTTGATCGAGTGACCTTGTATTCATTTGACTGATGATAATGATCTGAAAAAAGAACCCCAGGTGATGAAGCATTTTTAAAAATAGCAGGATTGTTAAGGTTTATAGTCATTCTCTCTATTCCTTTCATTTTGAGATCTCTTATAATTTAATTATAGCAATTATTAATAAAAAAAGAGGTGGATGATGGTGGAGAATATTACTGAGGCACAAAAAGAACAGTTTGATTCAGATGGATATTTGATTGTAAAAGGACTATTTTCAAGCGAGGAAATTGAGCAGTTAAAAAATCGGTTTATGCAAATACATTCCGAAGGACCGATACCAGGTTATTTTTCACCCCTTTCAGAGGAAGATGCAAAAGGCGATATATTGAAAATGTATCCAAGGATCATGCATCCTCATAAAATTGACTCGCTATCTATGAAGTACTTGTTGGATTTAAGGCTATTCTCAATTCTGACAAAACTACTTGAAGAGGAGCCACTTGCAGCACAAAGTATGTTCTATTATAAGCCACCAGGTGCAAAGGGGCAGGCACTGCATCAGGATAATTTTTATTTAAAGATGGAACCAGGAACATGTATAGCAGCCTGGACCGCAATTGATCCATCTAATGAAGAAAACGGTGGACTTTATGTTGTTCCTAATTCGCAGCATGCTGAAATCCAATGCCCTCATAGAGCTGACCCAGAGAAATCGTTTACTCGTGAAGAGGTCGATATACCTGATGGGCTAAAGCCAATACCTGCGATCCTGGAGCCAGGCGATGTGTTGTTTTTTAATGGTAATGTAATTCATGGATCTTATCCAAATACTTCAAAAGACAAATTTCGCAGATCGTTTATTTGTCATTATGCAGGGATTTCCACCACAAAAGCTGGAAATTTTTACAAACCACTATATAAACAGGATGGTACGCCTGTTACGGATATTGAAACGACTGAATCGAATCCATGTGGTACAGAATTTACCCAAGCGGAAATACATTAACCTACATTAGGAAAAGGTGGAAAGATGAAAAAAATAAATAATGGAAGCAGTGCTCCACCACGATTAGATATTCAACAATCATGGTGGGCGATGAATGGGATAGGAAATGGCGTACGAGAATGGTTAACAGAAGAAAAGGTAGAAAAAATTGCCGAAGCAGGATTTACAGGGATTAATGGTTTTCTTCCACCTCAAGAAAAACAGGAGGAGTGGCACAACTTACTTGAAAAGTATCAGCTTAGCTTTAGCATTAGTGCTTATCCATGGAATCGTGAAGAGTTATCAATTCTTTTAAAGCAGGCACAAGACTTTGGCGTTCAGCATGTCAATTCACAAGTGATGGATAGTTTTGTCATCGGTGAAGAAGCGGTACAGCTGCTAAAAGAGTTAACAGAGGAAGCTGAACGGTTTGGTATCACTCATTTTGTAGAAACACATAGAGGAAGAATTACACAAGATTTGTTACGCACGGTAGATTATGTGAAAGCAATTCCGAATTTAAGTCTCACAATTGATTTTTCTCACTATGTTGTCGCTGGAGAGATGGTCGGGGATATTTTTAGAGCAGAGCCGTTTTTAAATGAATTGTTACAACGTTGTGGGTGTATTCATGGGAGAGTATCAAATGGCGAACAGGTGCAAGTGGATATTGGACCAAATGGAGAGCATCCGATGCTGAATCGATTTAAAGGCTGGTGGAAACAAGGGATGGAAAATTGGCTGATGGATGCGAGAGTTGGAGATATTTTCCCATTCGTATGTGAATTGGGTCCACCAGGATATGCAATCACGAAAAACAGCTATAGTAAAGGGAATATGGAGGAAATTTCCGATCGATGGGAGCAATCTCTATTACTAAAACGAATTGCCGAAGAACAATGGGCAGAATGTGTGCAAGGGTTAGAGGAATAGATAGTAAATTTTATATATAGAAACAAAGAAAAACGAGTGTAAAATCAGAATGAACTGTACCCCATCAAATAGACAATTATAAAAAGGGTAGACATAAGAGGTGACTACATTATTAGACGAGACTGCTGAAAAAGTAGACAGAAATGTTGAGGGATGGTGCTACTATTAGAGGTAAGTTACGATAAATTCAGGTATGGTTACTGAGATCTAAGTGTAATAAATAAAAGCAACAATCTTTGAATATAAAAAGATTGTTGCTTTTATTATGAAAAGAAGACCTTTACACTCGAATTAATAATACGGTGATATCATGAAGTAGACCAATACACCAGTGAAGCTTACATAAAGCCAGATCGGCATCGTCCATCGAGCAATTTTCCGATGCTTGTCTACCTGCATATTCAAGCCCCTGCCTAGCGTAATAAGTGCAAGTGGCACAATTGCTGCCGCAAGGAAAATGTGAGTGATCAAAACAAAATAGTAGATACTCTTTAATAATCCATCTCCGCCATAGCTAGTTGATTCAGCCATTGAATGATAGGTCAAATAACTAATGCAAAACAAAAATGTTGTCGTGAATGCCGCAATAATAAAACGGCGGTGCAGTTTAATATTTTTTTGCCTGATTGTAATCAAAGCAAGAACAAGAAAAAGAAATGTAAAGGTGTTGAAAATAGCATTCATTAACGGTAATACAGTTAACTCTATTCCCAAAATGCTACCATCATTGTTTTTAGGCAAAAAATACGTTCCGACTATCACACCTACAATGACAATTGACAAGATCCAAATCAATGAATTGTAATTTCGTTGTTTCACAGAATGATTATTACTCATGTTATTTGCTCCTAATATAATAGTGGTTTTCTTAAGAATAAAAAAAGAAACAGTAAAGATCAATTTATTTTTATTATAATACTGAATTTGTCATTATTCCGACAAAAACATATTGTAAGAATTTGTTTCAAAGTTACACCTAAAGCATAGCGCAAATGATCGTCGATACAAAATGGAAAAGTATAATTCGCTAAGAACGACTGCAATAATAGATTAAGTAGATTCAGTGAAACAGTGGATGATCTTATGAAAAGAAAAGGATTTCGAATACAAGTTGGGGTTTATTTTATAAAAAAGACCAGGAAAATGATTATTTTTCCTGATCCTTTGACTTATTATTGAAGATCAATTGTTTGTGTTTCTGTTCCCCAGAAACCAGATTGTACTTGGAGCTTGTATGCTGCTTTAGGATCCGCAACGTCAAAAACAACCTTTCCACGATTTTCAAGATTTGGATTAATTTCTTCTAAGAAAAATCCTTTTCCTGCTTCATTCGCGTAAAGTGTTGCAGAATCATCTGCATTATATTCTGTATCCCCTTGAAGTAACTTAAAGAAGGATGAATCTGTCATGATTGCTTCTTTTCCTTCATTTTTCACTGTGACATCGAGAATTAAGTAGGTTCCGCTTGCATTTTGTCCATATTCGCCACCAACATTATTTGCAGTTGACTTCCCATGAACAGTAAACACAACATCGCCAACTTTTACGGCATCACCGATTTTATACGTTTTTGTTTCTTCCTTCTTTTCACCCTCAGCTACATCTGTTCCTTCTACAGTTTCTGGAGGTGCAGCATCCCCAGCATCGTTTGCTAAGTCGGTATCATCTTCACCGCCACCAGTCGCGATAGCTATCACCAATATCACCGCAATAGCCCAAAACCACCAACGTTTATAAAAAGGCTTCTTTATTCTTTCTTTTGCCATTTAATAAGTCACACTCCTATATGAATTTTGTAACTTGAATATAGGTTTTACATGTGTTAAATAAAATATTTAAGAATTTGCTGTTAAATAATTTCAATAATTTAAGCAGATAATAACAATTACTTATTTATTTACTCTTAACTCATAGAATCGAGGTAAAGCACTCATCATTTGAAATGCTTAAATCATACGTCGATCGATATATGATGAAGAATTCATTGAAGAGCAGTAATTAATTTAACTAGATAAAAAATGGAAACACTATTATGCAGGCAAAAGAAAAAAGTGGAATCGTAATTATTTTTGAATACTCTTAATTAGGGTTAGTAGAGGAAAATATTAACATGTTATTATAGGTACATATAAGAATTTATAGGGTTATCTCAATGTTACTATATTAATTGTTTTTAATGTTTGCATATTGATCTTGAGAATAGATTCATATTTTTATTGAATAAGGAGTTAAAATAATGTTTGATGTAATTATTATCGGTGCCGGTCAAGCTGGCCTTTCTATGGGATATCATCTTTTGAAGCAAACGAAAAACTTTTTAATAATAGATCAAAATAAGAAAATCGGTGATTCTTGGAAGAATCGTTATGAATCCTTAGTATTATTTACTACTAGAGAATTTAGTTCTTTACCTGGTTTACAAATGAAGGGAGATCCTCAGGGGTTACCAACTAAAAATGAAGTAGTTGAATATTTGGGGCTCTACGCAAGGACATTTGAATTACCAATTCAAATGGAAACGAACGTTCAATCTTTAGAAAAACAAGAAAATACTTTCATTATTAAAACGAATATAGAAACCATGCATTCAAAACAAGTGATCATTGCAACTGGGCCTTTTCAATTACCTTCCATTCCATCAATCTCAAAGAATCTTTCTAATAATGTGTATCAAGTTCATTCATCTGAATATAAAAATGCTAGCCAATTATTACCGGGAAATGCACTAATAGTTGGAGGAGGAAATTCTGGTGCACAAATTGCGGTAGAGCTTTCTTCTTCGAGAGAGGTGCATTTATCCATTAGCAAAGAAATCAGCTTTCTACCCTTAACTTTCTTCAGAAAGAGTATTTTTTGGTGGTTCAAGAAACTCAGGATATTGAATGCTACGGCTGAATCATTTATCGGAAAAAGGATTCGAGGTAATGGGGATCCTATCTTTGGAAATGAATTAAAGCATTTACTTCGAGATCAACGAATTATCCTTCATCCCAGAACAATTCACTGTAACCAGGAGATTTTTCAGTTCGAAGATCAGGAAAAGATTGAAGTCAAAAATGTCATCTGGGCTACAGGGTTTACATCAAATTACGAATGGATTAATATCTCACAAGTCCTGGACAAAACAGGGAATCCAGTACATAGCAGGGGGATCACTCAAATTGAAGGATTGTATTTCCTTGGTTTACCATGGCAGCATAAACGCGGTTCAGCACTACTATTAGGAGTAGGCGAGGATGCGGAATACATTGCAAATAAAATGAATATTTGATGTAGTCTATCTCTACCTTCAATAAAAAACGAATTGTCTAGAAACAAATGAAGCAAGAAAATATTGGCTACAATTGGGTAATGAAGCTGTTTTTCAACTAGCTTTAAGATAATAGAATACTTTTTGTGTATTCGGATACTCTAAAAAGAGATGAAATTATAAAAGGTTAAGGTGAAATCCATATGTTATCCAAAAGGCACACTTTATTTAATGTAATTTTAATAGTAGTCCCTTGGTTATCGTTGATATTTATAGGAAAACATAATTTAAAACGTTTTTCTCTAGCGGGGATAGTCATTGTAATTCTGGAGATTATCAATCATAAGATTGGACAAAAACGTAATTGGTGGACTTTTTATGATAAGCGAAAATCATTTCTAACAAATGAACTCCCTTTTAGTATTGGTCCATATATGCCTCTTTCCTTGTGGTTACTTAAATTATCATATGGAAACTTTAAAAAGTTTGTGTTGCTTAATGTTATTGCTGACGGATTGTTTGCTTTTCCTATTATTAACTTTATTAAAAAAATAAAAATATTACGTTTAAATAAGTTGAATAATTTTCAATTTTTTCTATACTTACATTATAAAGCATATATATTATACGGAGTGCAATACTGGTATGATAATAAACTTAAGTATCAACTAGGAATAAAATAAGGATTGCTCTAGCGTAGGACCGGTTCTCTTTCTTCTAATTTAGAAGTTGAAGAACAGGTCCTTTGCTTTTTCATCTACTATAATAGCAAAAGTAATATGTAGTTATTTGTACCGTTAATTTTGGCTATTTCATCTGTGTTGATCAACAAGAATGAGATTACCATCTGGATCTTCAATTGTAAAATGTGCTGGTCCTTCACTTGATTCATCGGCTTCAGACAGCATGTTTATTCCATTTCCTTTGAGCTGTTTTTGAAGTTCGCGAACGTCCGTAAATGATTCGAGATTTTCAGCATTTTCATTCCATCCTGGATTAAAAGTCAGGATGTTCTTATCAAACATTCCTTGAAATAGCCCAATTATGCAATTTTCATTCTTCAAAATAAGCCAATTTTGGGTAATATCACCACCTAATGTTTGAAATCCAAGGTTTTCGTAAAATGATTTTGAGAGATTAATGTCTTTTACATTTAAACTTACAGAAAATGCGCCTAGTTTCATATTTCTACCACCTTTTATTCATGATTAAAAGTTCAGACAGATGTTCGTATCGAGTTAAGCTTTTTATATGTATAAGTATAAATGAGCATATTGAAATGCACAATATTTACCATATGATTTTGGAGGATAAGTTTTTATGCAAGAAACTACCTAAGTAGGCTCAACCTACTTTATGGTAAAATTATTTAAAGAACGGATCAGATTTTTTTGAAAATAGTTTAAAGTAAAAAATGAATACATTACATAAACAATAGATTTTTTTGAAAGGATGAATAGTGTGACGTATGAAGAAATTATGCAAAAGCTTGAAGAATTAGGTTCCGAGCAAACGAAGCAAATTTATCTGAATCATGGGGTAAAGGAGCCTTATTTTGGGGTGAAAATTGGGGATTTGAAGAAGCTTGTCAAGTATGTAAAGAAGAATCATGAATTAGCATTAAAATTATATGATTCTGGTAATCATGATGCAATGTATTTAGCAGGCCTTTCAATTAATCCCAAGCATATTTCAAAGGAAACCTTACAAGATTGGGCCAAAAAAGCGTATTGGTATATGGCAGCAGAATATACAGTTGCACAGGTAACTGCAGAGAGTGATTATGCTCTTGAATTGGCGAGGGAGTGGATGAAATCAGAGGACGAAATGGTTGCTGTTTGTGGCTGGAGCACCTATTCAAACTATTTATCCATAACCCCTGACGAAAAGTTAGATATAGCTGAAATTAAGACTTTGTTGAACCAAGTGAAAAATACGGTTCATGAAGAACGAAACCGTGTACGATATGTGATGAATGGTTTTGTTTTGTCTGTGGGTGCATATGTAACTGAACTATGTGAGGAAGCAAAACAAGTAGCAGAATTTATTGGCAAGGTACACGTAGACGTAGGGAATACGGCTTGTAAGGTACCTATAGCATCAGAATATATTAAGAAAATAGAAATGAAAAATAGAGTAGGTATGAAACGGAAAACTTGTATATGTTAGGTACTATTAAAAGATCGGATTTGAGGTAAAACCTAATGAAAACATTTAGAGTCTGTAATTTTTTATGTAACAAGTATTAAATTAACTAATGAAAGGAGGACAATAATGGACAATATCAATAAAGCAACACAAGAAATTGATTTGCCCAATATTGGTAAACCAGCTACTCGAGCGCTTACCAATGCTGGGTATATTAATCTTGCTCAATTGACACAAGTAACTGAATTAGAAATTTTAAAGTTACATGGTGTTGGGCCGAAAGCGGTGAGAATACTGAATGAAGCACTTAAGGAAAAACAGCTTTCATTTGCAAAAAATTCATAAAATAATTGGAACTATAAGGAGTCAACCATGAAAATAAATTTACTGATTTTTATATCTTCCGTAAAAGAACAGCAAGAAAAGGTTAGACAAGAATTAATGGTGAAAACATTTGAATCAAATATTCGTCCAGTTAAAGGGGATATCATACATGATCCAGGATTCGATCCAGGATTTCATAATGGATATGAAGTGGTGAAAATCACTATTAATTATGATATGAATGAATGCTTTGTTTCACTAAAACCTCTTGTATTAGAAATTGAGGAAATTAAGGTAGAAACCTATATTGAGAAACTTAAAGCACATGGTTGGCATGTTATTTCAAATGAAGAATTAAAAAATTTATAAAATTCAAAGCTATTGAACTCGTAAAATCAAGGTCAGGTAATGTAACGTAGCCATCACGATTCATAGAGACGTATTGGTCGAATTATGAATTATTGGTCACAGTACTATTTCTAAAGAAAGATACCTACTTAGCTTATCGAGAATACACAACTATTTAGAAGGTTTAAATAGAGGGGGAGCAAAGTGACTGTAAATTTTATGATCAATCAGGTATTTGCTTTAATGCTTTTTATGGTAGGTATATGGATGGGAAGCACAATTGATCCGTTGTTTGATTAATAACGATTTTAGGGGGGTTATTATTAGGATTTTCTATCTCCTTTAACAATGGTGTAGAAATGAATAAAAAGACAAAGGTTTTACTATTCGCATCTTTTGTTTTCCTGCTAAGTTTAATGTCATTAGCCTACATAGCAATATCAATATTGTATCTTTAGTTCGTAAAGAAAAAAGTGTTTAAGAAAACAAACAAATTAAAAAAATCGATTCCTTATCGTTCAGAGAATCGACTTTTTCAGATGAAAAAGCTCCTAGTTTTTATAGAAAAAGTAAAACTTGTATTAATGCTAATGCAGCGGTTCCCATTATTGGAGCAAGCTTTAGCAACAAAATTCCATTCGAAGTTGAAATGATTGAATCAAGTGGGTCTTTTGCTGGTGAAGCTAAAAGATTGATAAAACGTTCCCACTTACTAGGTTTCATTGGGAAATCGGGTATATCTACGTGATATTGTTCAAGTTTCGTATGCAGATGTTTATCCTTATCAAAGGGATCATGTCCCATATTCGTCTCCCTCCAATTCTTCCTTTAATCTTTTGATTGCGATGTGTAATCTTGATTTAACCGTCCCTTTTGGAATTCTAAGGATTTTGGCTATTTCCTCTTGTGGCATATCGTGATAGTAGAAGAGTAATATAACGGCACGCTGTATTTCAGGAAGCTTTGCAACGGCTTCCCGAATGGTCATTTTGTCTGAAAGATGGAATTCTTCGGTCCGTGTCGGCGTCAGAAAGGGCAAAAGATTCCTCCATTTCTTACGACGGTTTAATTTTGTTAACATCAATCGATATGCAATTTGAAAAAGGTATGATTTTAGTTTTCCCTTGCTTGGATTGTAATCGTACTTATAACGCTGCAGTTTAACAAATGTGTCTTGAACGATATCAATGCTTAATTGCTCATCTCTTGAATAACGGAAAATAAACGAGTATAAAGACTGCTTTAATAGGGTGTAGATCTTTTCTAATGCTTCATTATCACCATTTTGATAAGCGATCATTAATTCATCTTCACGCTCACTCAATCTCATCGCCCCAGCGTTCCTTAATAGATTTTAGCGTCATAGAGACCCTGCAAATTAAGTAAAAAATTGATACTAGCGTCCATACTTGTGCTTGGTTTGTAAAAAATTGCACAAAAACATTCTCAACTGTTTCACCACTAGAGACTAAAAAATTAAGTGCCTGAACACAAATAATGGAATATGTGGCTAGACCAATCGTAAGCGTATCAAAAACGTTCCATCTTAAATATATTTTCGTTTTCTTATAATTGATTTTACCATTTTCACGGACAACATATTTGCGATCCATTGGAATAGCAATCGCTAAAATAAAAATCATTAAAAAACCTGCAACAATTAGTGAAACAATCCAACCAGTATCCATTAATAACATCCCCCATCTACCTTCTTTTCTAACTATACAACTGAGAAAGCAAAAAGGTTCATTTAAATTAAAAAAGTTTTCAGCGGTCTAAAGTTTTTGTGGTGTTAAGGTTGTGGTGATTTATTAAATAAAGGCTGTTTTCGCAAACTTTGTTGCTTTTAAAATAGTATTGGGTTGGTTGATTGGCGCTTCAGGATGCTCGCTTTCCGTGGGGCGGGCGATGAGCCTCCCTCTAGAAATGTTGGTATATCAACGCTTAAAACTGTTTTAATAGATAGAAAAAAAATTTTCACTTACTGATTTTCACTACAGATTATCATCAATTTCCAAAAGTTCAAAATATTGTTATTCTGAGGTTACGCTTCGCTAGAGTTAATTGGAAATGATTAACTCTAAGTGCTTATATGATGCACTTCGGATCTCTGCGAATCTTATGATGACGTACCCTCCCATGTCTCTTGGCGTCTAACGCGTACATTCCTTCGTTCGGTCTATTCATAAGGCAGAGGCTGGCTATGCTCCTCAAGGGACTCTTAGTCTAATGGCTCATTTCGTGCCAACTTCTCCGTGTCATCCTATTGTCTAGATTACAAACTAGGAAGTTGCTTAGGCTGCCTCTTTGAGGCAATGGAGATCTGTTAACATATGATTTACATTAAAGTGCACTCGTTTTGTACACAAAGCGTGTAGAATTTTTAGTAATTTCCCGCATAAAACAACCATGGCTTCTTTCTTCTTTAATGGATTGACAGTACGAGTCGTGTAGTAATGGTACAAAGATTTAAACGCTATGTTGTGTTGAATTATAGGGAGGATGACTCTAAATAATATAGCCCGTAACTTCCTCCTACCTCTTTTGGAAATTTTCTTTTGACCTTTGTGTTGGCCAGAAGAGTTTTCTCTAAGCGTGAGCCCCGCTAATTTAATTAATTGGCGTGGGTGCTGATATTGCCTAAGAGAACCTATCTCAGAGAGTAGTTCAACAACAGTATTTTCGCCTAAACCAGGAATAGATAAAATATACTCATAGTCTGTCAATTGTTGAGCGAGGTCATTTAACCTTGATGATAAGACCTCCAGTTGGTTTGAAAGAGCTTTGTACTGAGAAAGTAATGTATCCATTTCAAATCGGGCCATTTCTAGCCCCTCAGTTAAACCAATGGACTGACTGGCTATTGATTTTAGCTTTTGTATTTTAGAAACGGAAAGACACTTTATTCCTTCAACCCTTTTGTAAAGTGCGATAAGTTCTTCATCATTTTTCCCATCAAAATCGATTGGCAAAGGTGTCACCTCGAGAACAGCGCATGCGTTTTTACCGAAGCTTTTGAATACATGATGGAACTCAGGGAAATAAAGATCTGTCCACCGAATCATTCGATTCTTAAGTGATGCGAGGTCTTCCTGCATTTTAGTCCGAAAACTCGCCCCATTACGAAGTTCGGCTTCTGTCCCTTCTAAAATTCGTGTATAGTTGAACCGGCCATCGCGGATTAAAGAAGCGATAACGCGAGCGTCCTTTTGATCATTCTTAGTTTGAAGGTTATCATCTAATTCCTTCGTTCTATTCACATGCATAGGGTTAACCATGACAAATTGAATATTATTTTCGACTAAATAAGCAGCTAAGTTCATCCAATAATGCCCTGTGGGCTCAAAGCCGACTAAGACATCTGTCTTTTCATGTGATTCTAGTAGAGAATGAATCATATTGTGTAGTTGCTCAAACCCATCAAGGGATTGTATGAACGGAAACGGTTTTTGCAAAATTCGTCCACGATCATCGATAGCGCATGCGTAATGTTTTTTCTTCGCAATGTCTATTCCAATAACAAGTGTTTTTTCAGATACTTGATTAATTTTGGTATTCATATTACTATTCATCATATGGTCCTCCTGTATGGTGATGAGTCAATTTAGTCGTTGATACTCAAGCATCATACAAGAGGACTTTTTGTTTTGCAAGAAGCCTTAAGGATATTAAACAGGAATGCTCCTCAGCGCAAAGCGCCTGCGGGGTCTCATCTGTCCCGCTACTCCCACAGGAGTCTCGCATATCCGTTCCAATCACCCTAATCAGTTTTGTTCAAAAACAACAATCTTTTAGAAAAGAGCCTAAATAAAAGAGCAAGTTTTTTTATGTGATACTTCCATAATCATACAATATGTGTTATATTACGAATGTACGTTCTGTATGGTTGTTACATATGTTAAAAATTGAAAAAAGGGGTGTGTTATATGATTTTAGGGGTTCATGCTTATTTAAGAATGAATGGTAATGGGAAAGAAGCTGTTAAATTTTATGAAAATTCATTGGAGGCAGAAGTTCTAGGAGTTCAAACATATGGAGAGTTGCCAGAAAATCCAGAATTCACTCTTCCTGATGAAGCAAAAGATCGTGTAATACATGCACAATTGAGAGTTGGTAATACGTTTCTTATGCTATCTGATACATTCCCAGGTCAACCATTTCAAACTGGATCACAAGTTGATGTAGCTATCACTTTAAATGATGTAGAAAAATCAAAAGAAGTATTCGGAAAACTTCTAAATGGTGGCGAGGTAATTATGCCAATTCAAGAAACTCCCTGGAGTCCATCTTATGGACAAGTAAAAGATAAATTCGGTATAACCTGGCAGATTTCAACAATCGTAGAAGACTGTATTTAATTATTTGAAAGCACATTTCTTTAGTTATAGAAAGCTTTCGTTGAAGGTTGCTGAGCTGTTTATGCAGCTCTTTTTTTATATACAGAAAGGCTAACTGATGTAAGTTCAAGAATAACAACCTAATTCTTGATCTCTCAAGTTGCTTAATAAAAGAATATAAGCTAGATTGTTACAATAAAATGAGCAAGATTATAAAGGAAGGAAGTGCAAAACGATGGATTTAGAAATAGTTATGCAGGAACTGGAAGCGCTTGGCAAGGAACGAACGAAAAAGACTTACATAAGCAATGGAGCACATGAGCCGCTTTTTGGGGTGGCTACCGGAGCAATGAAGCCGCTCGCAAAGAAAATCAAGAAAAATCAACCTTTAGCCGAGCAGCTTTACGCCACCAGGAACTATGACGCCATGTATTTTGCTGGCATCATTGCTGACCCAATGATAATGACTGAGGAAGATTTTGATCGTTGGATAGATGCAGCATATTTTTATATGCTGTCAGATTATGTAGTTGCAGTAACTTTAGCAGAAACCGAATTTGCGCAAGTTGTTGCCGATAAATGGATCGCAAGCGGTGAAGAACTTAAAATGTCGGCAGGGTGGAGCTGTTACTGCTGGCTTTTGGGTAATCGCCCGGACGCTGAATTTAGCGAAAGCTCGATTGCCGGTAAGCTTGATCAGGTGAAAAATACGATTCATGATTCTCCAGATCGAACAAAATCCGCTATGAATAATTTTATTTACACAGTCGGAATTTCATATTTACCGCTTCATGATAAGGCGGTTGAAACAGCAAAGGCAGTTGGCCCAGTCCAAATCAAGCGGGACAAGAAAAAAAGCAGCATCCTACATGCGTCCGAAAATATTCAAAAGGAATTAGATAGAGGAAAGCTTGGTTTCAAACGCAAATATGTAAGGTGTTAGTATAGTTTGTAGTGTAACTACACTAACTGAAATGAGAGATCAGTACATCAATAAAAAGGTTCGTTGGGTATTCAGCAATCAGGCTTAATGATGAAATAATCAAAATTTTATTAAAAGCTCAGAGCTAAAGACTCTGAGCATACAAGACCTTAGCAAATCTGTTAAGGTTTTTTTGTAATTAAGTAAAAATATTTGTGCTGTGTTTTTGAAATTTCTTACATTAAAAGCAGCCTTTGAACTAGTACTAGATGTCTAGTTATTATCGTAATAGATAAGTATATTTAGATTTTGCGAGAGGTTTTGTATAATTCCTTTCCAATTGAAAATATATAATTACCGAATTAATGAAATTTTTAGTTTTCTCTTATAATATAAGTATATAAATCAACTCTATTAGATGTATAATATAAATAAACACTGAAAGGGGATACATAATGTTGAATACAAAACACCTAGATTTACTGGCTCAAATCTATGATAGTGAAGAAAAAGTTGTAACTGAAATTATCAATCTTGAAGCCATTCTTAATCTACCAAAAGGGACAGAACATTTTGTTAGTGATTTACACGGAGAGTATCAAGCCTTTCAGCATGTGCTGAGAAATGGATCGGGGAAGGTAAAAGAGAAAATTGAAGACATTTATAAAAAGGTATTAACTGAAAAAGAAATTAAAGAATTTGCAACATTAGTTTATTATCCTGAAGAAAAAATTCAGTTACTTAAAAATAATTTTGACAATGATAGAGAATTACACCAATGGTACACAGTAATCATTGAGCGTATGATTAAGCTAATTTCTTATGCATCTTCCAAATATACACGATCTAAATTACGGAAAGCATTGCCTAATCAGTTTGTGTATATCATTGAGGAGCTTTTATACAAAACAGATGAATTCACGAATTTTAAGGAACCTTATTATTCAAAAATTGTTCAACAAATTATTTCCCTGGGACAAGCTGACAAGCTCATTATAGGCCTTGCTTATACAACTCAGAGATTGGTTGTTGACCATCTTCATGTCGTTGGGGACATTTATGATCGAGGTCCTGAGCCTGATAAAATTATGGAAGCTCTTATTAATTATCATTCTGTCGATATTCAGTGGGGAAATCATGATGTCCTATGGATAGGTGCTTTTGCTGGTTCAAAGGTTTGTCTCGCTAATATTATTCGGATCTGTGCTCGCTACAACAATTTAGATATTATTGAAGATGTGTATGGCATCAATCTTCGACCACTTCTTAATTTAGCGGAAAAATACTATGGAGACATCCCAGCCTTTAGACCGAAAATCCAATCAGACCTTAAAATTTCTGAAGAAGAACAACTACAAATTACAAAAATTCATCAAGCGATTGCGATGATTCAGTTCAAGCTTGAAAGTCCAATTATAAAAAGACGTCCGAACTTTAATATGTCAGAAAGACTATTGCTTGAGAAAATTGATTTTGATAAAAATGAAATCAAGATACATGGAAAAACATATCCATTAGAAAATACTTGCTTTGCAACAGTTAATCCAGAGCAACCTGATCAATTATTAGAAGAAGAAGAGCAAGTAATGGACAAGCTGTTATTTTCAGTTCAGCATTCGGAAAAGCTTGCTAGACATATGAATTTTCTGATGAAAAAAGGTAGTCTTTATTTGAAATATAATGGAAACTTATTAATACATGGCTGTATTCCTTTAGATGAAGAAGGAAATATGGAGAAAATGGTCATTGAAAATAAAACCTATGCAGGTCGTGAATTACTTGATGTTTTTGAACATTATTTACGATATTCGTTTGCACATCCTGAAGAGACAGATGATCTTGCAACAGATATGGTTTGGTATTTATGGACAGGAGAATATTCATCACTCTTTGGAAAAAGAGAAATGACGACCTTTGAAAGGTATTTCATTAAGGATAAGGCAACCCATAAAGAGAAAAAAAATCCATACTATTATTTACGTGAAAATGATGAAGTCTGTCGCAATATTCTAACAGAGTTTGATCTTAATCCTGATCAAGGTCATATAATAAACGGCCATACACCAGTTAAAGAAATTGAAGGAGAAAATCCAATCAAAGCAAATGGAAAGATAATTGTCATTGATGGAGGCTTTTCTAAGGCTTATCATTCAACGACAGGGATTGCCGGATACACTTTATTATATAATTCCTACGGTATGCAGCTTGTTGCACATAAACATTTTAATTCAAAAGAAGATGTTCTACAAAATGGAACGGATGTATTATCAGTAAAAAGATTGGTGGATAAAGAACTTGAAAGAAAAAAGGTTCTTGAAACGAATGTTGGAGAGGAATTATTACAAGAAATTTCTATTTTGAATAGTCTAATGGAATATCGCTATATGAAATGAGAATATTTAATTAATAGTAGGGTTAATTTAAAGCAAAATATTGTAAAGACATAAAAAAGGGAAACATTAAACAACTGCTCAGAGCTAATTCTGAGCAGTTGTTCATTTTTTAGGTCTTTTAACTTTTATAATGAATTTAAACTTACATATAATCGTAAATAGAATCTTCAAAGTAGAGCCAGTGATAATATTCAATCTGTGGATCTGTCATCTCTGAAATCTCTTTTTCATTGAATTTTTGTTTAGCTAATAAATCCTTCACTTTGGATTCTCTCGCTAATTGGCTCATGTTAAATCCTCCTTAAAAATGGGAAGCAACTTAAATAGTCTTTGTTTTCTTACATTTATTATATATCTCAATTTGAGATTAAACCAATATCAAATCGAGATGGTTTTGTGGAAATTAATACATAATAGTTATTTATGATAGTTATTTGAAAATATTGCTTTAGGTTTACCGATTGGAATGTGTATGGGGATAGCAATTGAAGCTAGTTTGGATGCGGATGCTAAGAAAAAAGGGAAAACGTTCTAGGGGAATGATTTTACTAGGCTTTAATACTGTCCACACGATATAAAAATATTAGAGAAGAAGGGAAATTTACTATATTCCTGTATTGGACTTAATAATAATTACCATGTTTGATAAAATGTTGTATGAAGATCCTTGTACTGTTATTTCCTCTTTTTATTAAATGTATAGAAATAATCTTTGTCATTGAGCTTTTAATTTTCACTAGATCATTGATTTTTTATGAAATAACACAAAAAATTCATAAATAATTGTACTATCATTGAAAGTCTAAATTTCGAGAATCAAGAGGTAACAATATGAAAATAAATCAATTGATTTCAAACAATCTTTATAAGCTAGATGTAGAACTCCCAGTTGATAAGTCGTTAGGAATTGCGGGCTTGTCTGGTTCAGGGAAAACAACCTTTTGTCAAACGATCGGTGAAGAATCAAAGAAGCGTCTCGTTTCCTTATTGCCAAAGGCTGAATATCAGTATTTATTTTCTACTATTATGGAAACCAATTTCAGTGCCATTAAGATGGAAGAAATGCCTTTAGTGCTTTTTCTCGGAAAATCTTCAATTTCTTCCAATCCACGCTCTACGATTGGTACACATACAGGTGTATTTAAAGAGATTCGTGTTCGCCTTGCTGAAAAATTTAATCTTTCACCAGAATTTTTTTCATTTAATAATGCATTAGGGTGGTGCTCAGCTTGTAAAGGACGAGGTTATACCAAAAATGTAGAATGTCCAAAGTGTAAGGGCAACCGCTATAATCAAGAAGTTGAGCAATATGAAATGGAATTGTTTGAAAAACCTCATAATATCGCTGATATCAACAACCTGAGCATTGAATCAATTCTTTCGCAAGCTGAAGTATTACATATAAGTGAAGAGAAACAACATATTCTCCAAAACATTATCAATATGAATATAGGTTACTTATCATTAAATCGCATTATGGGTACGTTGTCTGGCGGAGAATTAACACGACTTTACTTAGCAGAATTCATGGCAACGAGTGAAAATACCGTTATTATTATTGATGAAATCTCCGTTGGTCTTGATCACGATACCCTATTGAAAATTTTAGAGCAGATAAAACAATTAGGCTATAAAAATCAAATTTGGCTTATTGATCATTCTGACACAGTGCTTGATACAACTGATGAGCAATTGTTCTTTGGACCTGGTAGTGGCAAATATGGTGGGAAAATCGTTGAAGAATCCCCACGCCCAAAACCGATTCACTGGGAACGAAATCAGGCAATGCCAACAGAATACTATAAATTTCATGATCTTTACTGTCGTAATATTCAAATGGCAGAAATTCAAATTCCAAAAAATCGACTTGTAACCTTTACCGGCGAGTCTGGCTGTGGTAAATCTACACTTGTTAATGAATGTATGGCCAAGGATTTTGTGATGCGATATCCAAAGGATAAACTGGTTATGGTTGGACAGGATCGAAACAAATCGATTACCAGCCGGTCAACAGTAGCAACTTTTCTTGATATAAAAAGAAAGCTCTCAAAATACAGTGAAGAGATTGATGATATTTTTCAACGCTCAATTGAAGATATTATTGAAGAACTACCAAATGAAGACATCGCACATAAACGCTTAAGTTTATTAATAAAGCTTGGACTTGGATATTTAACGTTAGAAAGAAAAACACAATCCTTATCTACTGGAGAATTTCAATGTGTTCATTTAGTTTCTGAACTGTTTTCAAATTCAAGAAACCCAAATACGCTGTTTATTTTTGACGAGCCTTCAAAAGGGTTATCACAAAATATTTTAAACCAGTTCATAGATAGTATTAGGGTCATACTTCAGGATGAATCTGTCTCAATCATGATGATTGAACATAATGCCTATATGCTAGAAAGCTCAGATTTTATTGTTGATTTTGGTAAAAGACAAACTGCTCCGGTGCAACATCTTGATGTTGTTAGTCATTATGATTATTATCGTCTAATGAACAGTGAAGATAAAGCGGCTACATTACAAATTCCTTCATCACTAAGGTCAAAAAATGGCATTCATTACGTAAAAGAAAATCATATGAGCTATTTTAAACATGCAGAAAATGTTTATAAGGGTGGCATCTTAAAAAGCTTATCACCAATGGCCCGTTTGATTTATGGTGAATACGAGTCTGACAAAATTGCACCCGTTATTGCCATCGACCTTGAAAGACACTTGTACAGTCAATATAGCTTTCTCTATGAAATAGGTGGACTGATCAACTATATTGTGGCTGCACATCCAACCAATAAAGATACAAGAAACTTCGATTTCTATTATCAAGAAAATCATTGTCCATGTTGTTCAGGTCGTCGGGTCATTGAAAAATTTGATATTGATGTTGTCATTCAAGATAAAACAGTGCCATTCTGGGATGGGTTATTATATCCAGATGTTATGGCGGTATTAAAATATTATCAATACCCAAAATTACAATTCCTCTTTGATGAGATAAAGAATGAGCTTGGTCAGGATATTAGTAAAAGCTATAATGAGATGACAGAAGCAGAACGTCATACTTTCTTATATGGTTATTGGGAAAAGTCATTTTATGATAAAGCAGGAAAGACATCAAGAATTTGGGAGGGCTTTAATTTACTCATTAGCCGTTATATGTTTATTTCGAAATCGATGATTAAAGAGCAAATGAAAGCATCCAAAGAAATGATGATCTGTCCAGTCTGTGAAGGAACAGTGCTAAACCATCATAAAAAGCTAAAATTTGGTGACACTGATATTCGAGAGATCATTCAGAAACCGATTGATCAAGTCATAAAAACAGTAGGGCAGCTACCAGAGCTGGAAAAACTAAAAGCAGTTGTTGGCGGAAAAATGGTACTTACAGAAGATGTCTCGTTACTCCCTCGGGAAATACAAGTAGCGCTGAAGATGCTTGAACTAGAATTAGCTAGCTTTGTAAACTATGAAGTGGTTTTACAAAATGCTTTACCATTCTGGGACAAGATTAAAGGTAATATTGAAACAATAAGTAGCAAAAACCTACTTACAATCTGTGATTTTGCCAATATTAACGAAACGAGAGAAACCATTATTGATAAGTATTTCACTAATGGAAAATACAAAAAACTAACCTATGTTTATGAAGCCTTTGGATACAAAAAAATCGTTACGCAAATTAATAAGATTAAAAAAAGTTATCCATGTCCATTTTGTAACGGGAAGAAAGTTATTTCAGAAGATGGACTTCATGATGGCGTGCAAAAATTATCGGTACCATGTGTTAGTTGCTATGAAAGTGGCATCAATGATGAAGGTCGTAAGGAAATCATTGATGGCATAGACGTGCAAACATGGGTAACGGGCAAGGTAAGTGATGTTGTTGTTGAAGGATTATATACTGAGGCAGTAGCAGATATTAAAATATTCAGTCGTATTCGTGAGTTAGATAAACAAGAAATGATAGATGTTTATCAATGCCTAGAGAAAAATAATTAACATATCTTAATTCAAGGTTAAAAGGATCCAGGGAAGAAGAGTAAACATCCCTGGATCCTTTTGTTTAAAGAACTGGAGAACATTCATAAATTAAATGTTCTTATGAAAGTCTTCTGAGGTTCTTATTGTTAAAACCACGTTACAAGCAACGTTTATAGAATTGATTAAATTTCTATATTTCTGTCATACTGTAGAAGGAATATGAAAATTTAGGAAGAAATTACATATGAAGAGATTAAATGAAATCAAAATTTTGATGGATATATTAGGAGGATGAAATATGGGAAGATTAGTTCATTTCGAGATTCATGTGGATGACATGGAACGTGCAAAAACGTTTTATGGAGAGGTATTTGGCTGGAAGTTTGAAGATTGGACTGATTATGCAGGAATGCCATATTTTGGTGCTGTGACTGGAGATGCAAATGAGCCTGGAATTAATGGAGCTTTGATGCAACGTCAAGGCCCACCACCAGAACCAAACCAACCTTTAAATGGTTATGCTTGTACAATGGGAGTGGAAGATTACGATTCAATTGAGGCTAAAATTACGAATAATGGTGGAAAGGTCGCAATGCCAAAATATGCTCTGCCTGGAATGGCTTGGCAGGGATACTATGTTGACACAGAAGGGAATATCTTTGGTATTCATCAACCAGACGAGAACGCAAAATAGTATCAATGATAGGTGAATAAAAAAATGAAAACACAAGACAAGGCAGGTATGCTTACAAATGTACGTAGTATCTGTCTTGCACAGCCAGAAGCCGTTGAACATATAGACGTTTTCGGGCACAATACTTTTAAAATCAATGGAAATCATTCGTGATATCAGCTGAAAGCGATAAAGGTTTCAATACTATTCACTCTGCTTAGTACGATTCATGGACTATTCATGTAAATATTCTATATACAATAAAGAGGACAAACTAATATTTGTTCTCTTTATTGTTTATAGAAATTAAGTATTAATATGTATCCTTGCGGTTTATCGAATTTTAACAACTGGAATCGCTGTAATGGGGAAGAACTCTCAACTGTTTTTAACATTGGTCCGACCCTAAGGTTTATTCAATAATCTAAATAAAGAAGTCGATTCATCGTTGGAAACGACTTCTTTATAAGTGAAAACTTCCTTAGCGTTAGTTATGAACAAATTTTACTACGCCAAGTTCAATTTTTTAAATTGTCTCAGCCTTCAATTGTGTGTTCCCTTGCTGGTTTAACTCCTTCACAGCTTCTTTACTAGTATCAACACGTTTAACAAAGAGGGCTAATAATAGAGCGACGATATTAATGCCTAGCGCTACATAGAATGAATATTGGATACCAGCTAATAAAGCTTTCTGTGTTAACACAGCTTGAGCAGCTGTTGTCATTGTTGTTGGGTCAACACCAGTCATTAGGCTTTCAGCTTCTGTTTTTGTCACTGAATTCATAATGGTAACAAGGACAGCTGTACCAATTGAACCAGAGACTTGCTGTGCAGTATTGTTAACGGCTGTTCCATGTGGATTTAATCGTGTTGGTAATTGATTTAACCCATTTGTCATAATTGGCATCATTACCATTGACATACCTAGCATTCGCAGAGTGTAAACAAGAATAATAAAGGTGTGACTAGAGTCAATTTGTAAGTTTGCTAACATGTAAGTTGAAACTCCTGTAATCGCAAGTCCTGATACGGCAAGAAGACGTGGACCAAATTTATCGAATAATTTACCTGTTATTGGCGACATTATTCCCATAATAATAGCACCAGGCAGCATCATTAACCCTGAATCAAGCGGAGAAATTCCTCTTACATTTTGAACATACGCTGGTGTTAAAATCATCCCAGAGAACATAGCGACTGCATTGACAATGGCAATAACAGACCCAAGCGCAAACATCGGGTACTTGTATACACTTAAATCCAATAATGGTTCATCCATTTTAAATTGGCGATAGATAAAGGCGATTAAAGCAATTGCCCCAACAATTAAAGTGGTTAAGACAATAGCATCGGTCCAACCATCTGAGCTTGCGGAACTGAACCCATATAATAATCCACCAAAACCGATCGAAGATAAGACAACTGAAAAGTAATCAAGCTTGGCATTTTTGTTTTGTTCCATCACATTATCAAATTTCCAAACGGCTAATAATAAGGTAATAACAGCTAAGGGTAAAATCATTTCGAAAAGTAAACGCCAGTCATAATGCTCGACAATATAACCCGATAATGTCGGTCCAATGGCTGGGGCAGTAATCATAACTAATCCGAAAACACCCATAGCTGTTCCACGTTTTTCACGAGGGAAGCTGACAAGCATAATATTCATCAATAAAGGCCCCATGACCGAAGACCCTGCTGCTTGGATCATACGCCCAGTAAGTAAGACACTGAAGTTTGGTGCAAAAGCTGCTAACGCAGTACCTAAAGTAAAAATGGACATTGATGTCAAATATAATCTACGGTTCGAAAACCGCGTTAATAAAAAGGCTGATGCTGGAATTAAGACACCGCTGACCAGCATATATCCAGTTGCAAGCCACTGGATTGTTGAATAATCTTTAATATTTAAATCTACCATCATCGAAGGCAGTGCCACATTTAAAAGCGAGTTATTTAAAAAAGAAACAAACGCACCGACAAATAAGATCGCAATCATTAAATAGGGTGGTTTCTTTTGTTGTAAATCTGATTCCATATATCTATTCCCCTTATTCCCTAAAATTTTATCAATTTTTTCTTAAGGATTACTTATGCATTCTTTATTCGACATGTTTATAAAGGTAGGTCGTTTACATAATTGTGCATGTATTCCTTGTTTTCTAAGTCTCTCAACTATTTTTTTCAAATCAATCGAATCTTTTTTCGTTCCATTAGGTGAGTTCATTCATGTAATCCTTTTGAAGCCCTCTTTTTAGCAGATCAATTTGTTCCAAATAATTTCGCAAAGCTTCTTCATCAGTTGAATCTTTTACAAACACCTGAATAAGGTTTTGAAAGGTGACAGCACTAATAATTTTCATGACATGATGGAGTTCTCGTTCATCTTGAATGTTCAATTTTTCTCGATTAATTAAGTTAATCGTACTTAAATACTGATTTTTCTGATTCTCCATGTAAATATTATTTGCTAATGTATTTTCTTGTTTATAGTTCATATTTAAAAAAACATTTTTAAAAAAGTTTTTGTGTTCTGCCTTTCGGTGGCTCTTTACCATAAATTGATAGTTGTCAATAAACGTCTCAAATAAATCTCCGTTCTTCTCCTTCAAGATGGATATAAATCGCTCATGATTTTTTTGCGCAAGCTGATTTAATAGGTAAAAGAATAAATCCTCCTTATCCTCAAAATATTGATAAAAACTCCCTCTAGGTATTCCCGCATTTTTGATAATATTTGCAATTGATGCTTCATGTAAGGGAACCCTTGAGAATTCTTCTTTGGCAGATTGAATTAACGTGTCTTGTTTATCTTTAGCTAAGTGAAAAAACGTTTGTTTTGGCATAATAACTCTCCTTATATTTCACAAGTGACACTGTGTCATAATTTAAGCACAAACAAATTATATATGACACCGTGTCATAAGTCAATACGATAAGTGACACTGTGTCATAATAAAGTTAAAAATATAAAAAAGACAATAATAACGTTTAGATTTTAGATTAAGTTGACAGCTTCAAGGAAATTTCGAACGACTTTTGTATAGGCTGCACAGTTTTTCTGTGTTTACATTAATCTTGCCGATTCCTCTTTTTATAGCTTTTTCAATATGTTGGGCCGGAACTCCGGAGTCACCATGTAAAACGACAGGGGAGAAATCAGGAATAAATAAGAGATACATAATGAGTTTTAGAAATAAGAATAGCTACCTGATAGGAAGAAATAGATAGGAATTGAAGATATTACCATCGCCTGATAAACTTAAAACAGTAGGGGGAGTCCAATGAATGACATATTATCAATAATTGGTTATATAGGTGTAGTAATTTGTTTTATATTAAAACACAGTGAAACCTTCGCAAAACTTAACAAAATGCAAAAAATAGGTGTATTAATGTCCTATATAACTACTACAATTATTGCTGGAATTTGTATATATTATGGCGGTGCATTACTAATTGAACGTTTTCAAAATGAATTTTTAATATTTATCATTCCATTTGCAGTAGTAATTATTACACTAGGGCTTGCTATAGTAACTTTAAATCGTATATTACAAAAAATCACAAAGGGCATTTTTTCGAAAATTACATAAGTTAATTTTTTCAGAGTTATGTAATGATGGCGTTTCTACTATGAGTGGAGACGTTTTTTTGATAAAGTCTGTTTCGAAAAATTTTGTTGTTTTTGGAAACCGTTTGTATCAAATATAGAAAAGATTGAGAGGTGAATGACTGTTGAAAACAAAATCAAGAAAAAGCGAATATTTAATAGCAACGTCAATTATCATCATGTATTCCTTATTAGGTCACTTATTTAATATTGATATCTTAAAAGTTATAAGCATTCGAAAAAATGAGTTTAGTATTTTAGGAGTTGTTATATGCATCATCAAAATTATTTTATTGCCTTTTCTTATTCGAAGATTAAAAAAGACAAAGTAACAATTCCCAACATCTTTAAAGGGGAGATGAAATTGAAAGTAGTATATTCTTTACTTTCGCTTTTAGGTTTAGTTTTTCTAGTAGGTTGTCAAACTAATCAAGAAAATATGGTCCTTTTAGATGAAAAGGTGAAAGAAATAAACATAGCCAAATCAAATGGAGTTGGTGACATGAACCAAGATATTTTCCTTACCATCGATGATAGCCAATCAGTTAAAGTGTTTGAGAAAGCAATAAAAACTGCAATTATACAGAAATCAGATTTGAAAAAAGCGACACCTGATTATGATGTAATGGTCGAATATGAAGAAGGATTTCCTACTCATGCAATCCATCTATGGTTAGGAGAGGAAAACGAAGAAAGTATCCTTATGTATATGGTTGGAGAAGGAGAAACTTACCTAACATCTACTAAAACGACAAATGATTTAAGGGAATTAATACTATCGGATTAATAAGCCAAGATTATCAGGGGTGATGTGAGAACACTTGAACTGTTGTTGTAAAAAAGGAGATACAAATGATTTAAAAATAGAAGCAGATGTTGGAGCAGATCCGATTTGGTGTAAAAGATGCGGTTGCAATCTTGATATAGAAGACGTTCCGATTTCAGATGTATTAGCAGAGGAATTATCGTCTTGGGCAAGGAATTATGGGAAATGGATTAATTGGGATAAAGATACATTACTTCCTAATGGGATTGAAATGGAAGATGAGTTTAATCAAAAGGGAGTCACATTAGTGGAAAAGCTAAAACAAGAGATTGAAGGAAACTATAAAATTAAGTTCATACCATCTACTAGTGCGAGATTTTATGAAAAAAAACAAAATGGTTTTAGCTAACTACTATACTTTCAAATAGGAGTGAAGTACATGAATGATCAAATGTATTTTGATACGGAAAATTATACTGGGAATCATTTGCATGTAGATAATTATAAGAATGAATACACTCGATTTGTCGAAGGGATAGCTTGGGTAAGACAGGATGATTCGATGGATTTGTTTTTTGATAATTTTGAAACTGATCGCGAAAGGCAAGAGCTCTTTGTTGATAATGGATATTATTACGAAACGTTTAAAGGCGGATATATAGGCAATGTGAAAACAGATGAAGAAGCATATGACATGTTTCAAAGATGGGTTGATGAAGTATTATCTCCTTATCGAAAAAAGGATATAAAATCGCGTGAGGGAGCAGAATGAAACAAATCAGTCTAATGAAGTGGTTGTTAGAAGTTGATATAAATAAGACAAAGGAATTCTATAGTAAAGATATTGAGCTTTGCGATTGTTTAAACTGCGTAAATTATATGGAAGCGTGTCAGTATAATCTTTTTACACGATGATTTTCCTCTCCCCGTTCTGCAATTAGATTTTGAAGCTCGAATTCCTTGGGTATTAAACGAAAATCCTGAGAACTAATAATTTATAAGTGAGGTCATATCTATGAATTCAAAGATAAAGGAATTAATTGAGTTTACAAAGACAAAATTTGGATTAGCTAATTACTACTTAGAGCGACATAGTCTTTATCGAAATGTCACCATCTTCAATGATACGGTTTATACACTTTGTATGGAGTGGTTTCCTAATCATGTAAATGAACAAGAGGATGATGATTCAAACCCTGAGGGTACAGCAGTTATTGAAATTAATGTAAATACTCATAAGTTTGAGAGTGCTATTTTTGTAATGGGTGAGACATATGCAATAGATGGGATTACGTTTGCAAATCTGGATACAAAGACAATAATAAAATGGGTTGAACTTGAAACAGGACTGACATATGGGAAACAATTTCAATTACATAAAGAAAGTGAAGGAGAACTTCAATTTAAAGAATGCTTTGAAGGTGTAGCGGTGTCTCCTTCTGGATTTATTGACGTTAAATTTAATCAGGAAGGGAAACTCACCTCGTTTTCTGTCCATGGACAATTTCCCCAAAAAGAAATGGTTAAGGTAGGGACTTATAATCTTATCTATGAAGATGTGGAACATTTAGCAAAGGAACAATTGAAATTGATTGAATTTCCTTCTTATGAACAGAAAAAGCTAGTTAATGTTTATGCGGTAGAAGAGATCTATGTCACGAATGGTGGAACATCAACGATTCCATTTGAAATTTTAGCGGATGTAAGGTCATATTTGAAAATAAATAAAACACTTCTTTGGGACGAGCCAATTAATAAACCGTTTGATAGGAAAGTGATTAGTTGGGATGAAGATATAACTGTAGAACAAGCATTTTCAGCTGAGCCATCTCCGGTATCGTTTCAAATCACAAAGGAAGAGGAAGAGAAATGTGTGATGGCAGTCGAGGAATTATTACGTCAGGAATATCCGAATGACACTGGAAAATGGATGCTTAAAACCCTCCATCGTGACAAAGGGTATATTCATGCAATAGCAAGGGCCAACCACCAGGACAATCATGTCTTTCAAAGAAAACTGATGATTATGATTGATACGCAGAGCCTGCAAGCAGTAAATTACATGGATAACAAACCAATGTTGGAGATTTATGATCAATTTCAAGAACCTTATAAAGTAAAGATAACGAAAGAAGAAGCGTTTGAAAAAATCAAAGATTTGTTTGAGCTAAAACCGTACTATGTATATGACTTTGAACAAAGGAAATATGTTTTATGTGGAAAATTAGACTGTCAATTCGGAGTGAATGCGGGTAGTGGTAAAGTGATTTCATTAGATGATTTGTAGGTTTCTTAGTCCAAAAGGTTTAGAAGACTTCATAAAAAGTAGGTGGTTTTTTGGAATATAGCATGGACTTGGTATCATCGCTTAGAAATAAAAAGGTAAAGGTTACTGAAATTCCAAAATGGGGAAGGTACTTGCGTAAGAAATTGGAGAACAATTTTGCCAACAATCTTAGTGATAAAGAAAAGAAATCTATTTATCTTTATGACGATGGTTACTTATGGCACATATTTAGTTATGAAAAAGGAATTGTATATCTATTGCACAAAAAGCCTTTCTCTATTAAATGGATAATCATTGCTGGAACTAGACTGTTATACGTTCAAAGATCGCTTTGTTAGTTAAATGATAGAGTTTATGAAATAATAAAAATACATTCATATCTTCTACTCCTGCTTTTCCAGTCTTACAAGTTCATTACTAGTAGACTAGAAAATTCAACTTACCAACGATAACTCAACTAGTTTATAATATTAATATAATGATGTGCATATTGGGTAGTAAGTTATATACCAATGAATTAAGAGAATGTAAGTAGGTGGGTACAATCGATATAATTGAAACAAGGGTAAGAGGTTTTATTGGAGATATTCAACACCCTAAACAAAAAAAGAGAATAAATATAAACGATTTAGAGCATCAGTTGCGCAAACTTTTGGATGATTATTATGAAATGGACGGGTATTCGTTGTTTTATCATGCAATTGAAACATTGCAAGCTGAAGGACAACTGATCCCGATTCTAAATAATCAATACAATGGAAGAACACCAGCGCTTGCCTTATATTATTGGGTCAATATTAAAGTTCAGGAAGCTAAATGGGATCGTCTCGAGATGATGAAATTAAGTGATCAGTTTGATTTTTCCTATTATGAACGTCATCCACAGTGGCAAACGAAAGAGGAATGGACTCGAATTCAAAATGTATATACGTTTCTCCAGTCTCATCAGGAACGGGAAATCGTGTCAGTCGAAGAAAGATGCCTAGAACTCTTTGGTCATGAAAAGTTCTTACTAGACAGTGATCACTTTCCTGACGGAAAAGGGTTTTTAGCTAGAATTAAAATATCAGAAGATAAACTTAAAATGGTGAACTATGGGGAGCCTTTTGTATTTTGGATGAAACAAGGGAAAGAAGTAAGTGATATACAACGGGTCCTGATCGTTGAAAATCTTTCTTTCTTCCATACTTCTATTAAATTATTGCAAGCAAATCAACTTGATTATGAACCTGAACTGATTATTTATGGTGAAGGAACAAAAATTGAACAGAGCTTTTCCTTTTTCTTCAGTATGTTTCCGCCAAAATCCTATCTTTTCTATTACGTAGGAGCTCTTGATGCCGCAGGATATGGTATCCTCATTCGACTTATCGAAAAATACCCGGATTGCTGTATTCAGCCTGCCTTAAAAATTTACCGCAAAATGCTTGAATGTATGGAGCAAATGAATGATCAGAAAATCGGTCAAACACAGAACATCAAATACCGTGATTTATTCATTCAATGGTTTACTGAAGAAGAGCAAGCACTATTACTGCAATTGTGGCAGGAAAATAAGCGAATTCCACAAGAGGTCTTAACAATCGAATCATGGAGGAGATGGATGTGAACGAATCATGGGAAGGATTTGCCCAGCGAATGCAACGATTAAATCCACTGTTTGAGCTTGGGCGGGGAATGGAAGTCGGTGAACTGAAACCACATATCCAAACCATTCTCATGCAAGTGCTCCTAACAATCTTTTATAGAGAATTAAATGATGATGATCATAGACACAAATCCGATATTAAGTATATGGTAGAGGATTCAATTAAGCAGATGAAGCTTTTAGCTGACGATAAACAAGTTGAACGTATTACTAGTGGGCTTTTATATTCAGGAAAAGAAGAGTTTAGTAAACCGTTTGAAGCCTTATATTACGATGAAATCAGCCAATCCTGGGAGACTCAGGTCTTCCGATATGTCACAATGGATGAATTATATACGAATTTAGAAATGGGTGGGTCAATTGTTTATAAACTCACAGATGTTGCTCAGGAAATGATTTTTATGAGCAGGGAAATGGCTGAGGAATTCTCGATAACGATTGAACAACTCTATAGTATGCAGTTGATTAAAAATGGTAATTTTAGAAAAGCTATTCGAAACCTCGATCACCTCATTTCACGAGTAAACCGCTTAATGGCAAATGAATTCACCTTTCAAAAGGAAATGATCAATAATCCCAAAATCTTATTGATTGAAGAGGAATGGCAAAGGGCCGACAATCGTGTTGAAATTGAAAAGCAATTTGATGAAGAAAAAAACCATTTCCGTACAATCACTAGTATGATTGAAAAAACGAAACGAAGAAATGAAGAGGATGATTATATTCAGAAAGAATTGATGCTTCTCCAAGAAAAAATTGGCCATACAAGGCAATTGCATGATCGGTTTGCGAAGCTAGTCATTCAAAATATTTCATATGAGATGAAATTAAAAGCGGAAAACCCTTCATTGTTTTGGGAAAACAGCCTAGTTTCATTTCGAGAGCATTTTTATGAAAATTGGTTTATGAAGGAAGGAGTTCGTCGTTTATCAGAAATAGAAAGAGTTCTTTCTCCATTATTTTCACCGAAGAATGAATTTATTTTACCGCTTGATTGGATTTGGGGAGAGCAAGAATTCGATGAAAAACAACAAATGAATCTTGAGGTGGAAGAAGAGGCAGAAGAAGGAATAACGCCCCAGCGAGTAACAAATTGGGAATCAGTTATTAAGGCATGGAGTTACGTTTTTCAATATTTACAAACATACAATGAGTTTTCGTTAGCTGATTTAGCGGACCTGCCGTTGGAAGTGCAGGATTTATGGCTTGAGGAATATGAAACGATTGATTTATGGATGATGTTTGATAAAAAACCACTCAAGGTTCAAGTGCTACACCGGAAGGAAGAAACATTAAGCGACGAGAGGGAAATTCTTCTTCATAAATTAATGAAGGAATATCCCCAATTTCAAGTCTTTGAAGGGATGAAGATCTTTACAGAGTTTGATCATCGAGCGGAGCCTTTTCTCTGGCAACGAATGAAAATGACCCCTTTTAAAATATGTGTACAGGAGGAGAAAAGATGAATGCAGAAACGATCAAAAATGCATCAGCTGTCTATTTTTCCTTATTAAAGGATAAAGTAATCGACGAAAATAGTGAACATTTCCAGACGTATTTTGATCCGGAAGTGAGACAGACTGTTCTTTTATTAGCAGACGAATCAGGTACATATATCATTGAATCACCTAAACGCATTCAATTAGTTGTTCAGCCAACCGGCTCTGTCTTTGCTACGAATTTTACCCACATGAAAGAAAAGCATCGGCAAATTGAAACGAAAAAACACTTCCATCTTATTAGCGTTGTCATTATGTCTTTTTTAGCAACAATTGACCGTAATCAGGCTGCTAAAGTTCGTACAAAGCGGGAGGGGATTAGTTATTATGCATTAGAAAGACAAATCAACGATCTCATTTTGAATTGGGAAAGCATTCTTAAAGCGAAACCTACCTTTGGCGAAGAAGAACGAATTGATATGAAGGATGTTGTGACAACATGGAAATACATGGAGGTTGACACAGAGGATTATGGGGTTAAAAAAGGCAATCGTCGAACCAGAATCGGTTTAATTGCGGGGGCGATGCGATTATTAGAGACAGAGGGACTGATCGTTATTCTTGATCGTGACGATATTCCCAAGGTGATTCCTAAAAATGAGCTATTTGAGCGAATTGAATACCTATATCACGACTATGACCGATATGAAATGTTTAAAAAAATGATGACAACAGAGGAGGATGAGCGTGCCGAAAATCCATCGAATTAGAATTGTTGGCCTGAAATATGATGGCATGCAAAAGCAATATAAAGATACAACATTTAATTTCCATAATGATGAAACTTCAACCAATGGTCTAATTGCGATGATGAATGGTGGGGGAAAAGGTGTGTTCCTTCAAACGATCTTCCAAATCCTCAAACCTGGAACTTCGTGGGGAAAACAAAATAATCGATATTACCAGCAGTTCTTTTTTAATAATAAAGAGCAATTTATTCCATATACCTTCCATGTTGTTATTCAATGGGAATTGGATGGCGCTGACCGTAGGCACCTGATTACTGGAGGGATGTTCTCAGCTGAACAGCGGATTTCAATGAGTGAAGAGAATGGAAATGAAAGCAAAACATTAGAACAGGAAGCTAAGATCCTCCCGAATATTTCCTTTTATACTAGAGAATATGAACGGAATGAAGAGGCAGCACTTGAACATATTCCACTTTATGAAAATGACGAAGTCGCCGAAACGGAAAGCTTAAAGGACTATTTAAAATGGAATGGATATGATGTTTACCGAGATACGAAGAAACATTATCGAATTCTTGATACATACGGAATTAATCGCAAAGACTGGGATATTATGAAAGACATAAATAAAGATGAAGGCGGAGTTGGAAAATACTTTGAAGGAGCAGAGGATGACCATTCCCTGTTCCAAAAACGAATCATTCCTACTGTAAGTCAAGTCTTACATCGAACTGAACATCAAAAGAATGATTTGGTGGAGATTTTTAAAAGCCAGGCCAGTATTGCAAAGGACCTGCCAGTGCTATTAAAAAGAGAGCAAGCACATAAAGAGTTTTTAGAAGACATCGTTCCATTTGAAGAGCACTTAGCAAAAGGAGTGGAACATAAAGAAATTGTTGAAGAAAGCATTAAGGTAGGAAGACAATTTCTTGGTGCTTTAGAGCATTTGAAGCAATCGGAAGCAGAAACGTTCCTCAGTTTAGAAAAAGATATTGACAAATTAACCTTAAAACAAGCGGAATTACGATTTCAAAAAGATAATTTAGAGTATGCAAAGGCCCACAGAGAGGTATTGAATTGGGAAAAGAAATTAATAGAAGAAAAGAAGAAACATACTTCTTTAGAAGAAGTCGTTCAAGAAAAACTGGAACGAAAAGATGAACTTGCTTTTCAGTTATTATTGAAAGAGTGGAGTGAAAACGAACAAACCATCCGTTCTCTATCACAGCAGATTGTGAAGCTAGAACAAAATAGTGGTTTAGAGCAAGTGAATCAAAGAATGGATGAAATTAAATTGGAAGCAGTAACTCAGTGGGAGCATGCCTTTCAATCTATACAGGAAGCTGTTAAGCAGTACTCCGGGTATCAAAAGTTTATAAAGAAAAAAGGAACTGAGCTGTCCCGCCTAGATAAACAAAAGACAAAAGAAATTGCTCAGCTTAGTACAGAAATTGACTTTTTATATACACAAATGCATGGCTTTGAATCTGAAGAAGCTGCGCTCATCAAAGAGTTTGGTGACCGCTTAACCTATGACTTAAAAGGATTTATTGAGAGTCTTTCTAAAAAAATTGAAGATAAAAAGGTTCAGTTAGAAGAACTGCAAGCAAAAGATAAACAATCAAACGAACAACAAAATCAACTGGCGAATTCACGTGGTACACTCGGCCAATCGATTCAGTTTTCAGAGGAAAAATGTGAGGAACTAAAGGCAGCAAATGAAGAGCAAAAGCGAAGAGAAGCAAAACTAGTAGATAAGCTTCATGGCTTATTAGATGATGTCACTGTGCCGTTTACTCTCTCACTTTTATCGAAGTATTCACTACAGATAGAAGAAATATTGGGGCAAAACCTACAACAAGGTGAACAAGTAAAAAAAGACCTTTGGGAAACACAACTCGACCACTCTTTAAATGATGAACATTTCTGGGTTCCAAATAAAGATGTGAAAGAATTAAAGGAATTGATCGATGAAAAGACTGGTATTGATGTGTTTTACGGAAGCCAATTTCTCCAATCATTAAGTACAGAGGAAATCGCGAATTACCTTATAACTTATCCGCTCCTTCCATATGGGTTAGTCGTAAGCCAGCATCAATGGCAAAAAATTAATCAACAGATTCTTTCAGGCAGAATGTATAAAAGTCCTGTTCCAATTTTCTTGCGTGAGGATATGAACAAGGAAAATCACCAACCATCCTTTGTGGTTATTCATGGAACAGAGAAAGACCTATTAACTGCTAAAAATCAATTTACCAACTGGAAAATACAGATTGCTAAACAAATAGAAGAAAAGAAAGATACTTTGATTGAAATTGAAAAAACAGAAACCTCATTACGTCGTATTTTAAAAGAACTCGATCGATTTTTATCAAATGAGCTGTCTAGTGATATCGAAAAAGCTTTAAATCTGGAACAAAATGCCCTTTTTTCTAAGAAAACAAAATTACAGGAAATGATCACACAAGAGGAAAAAGAAAAAGAATTACAGCTGCAGCTAAAAAATCAGTTAGAGATGACGAAGCGAAAGATCGAAAAGCTTTCAAAGGATGTAGAAACTTTAGAGGATTTTGAGCGGGAAAAGACGCTTCATCAAGAAAATAAACGGGTGAAACTGGAAAAAGAGAAACAAAAGGATGCCTTAAGCATAGAACAGCAGGAAATAACCTTAGAGCACCAAAATATCGTTGACATGCAAACAAAGTGGAGTCAAACGTATGTAGAATGGAAGCTTACAATCGAACAAAATATAAAAGAGATTGCCTTCTTTATTGAAGAAGCGACTTTTCCTACTGATGAAAAAGCAGATCAATATGAAGAGGTTCCGCGTTTATCCCTACAAGTAGTAGAAGAGATAAATGGAAGCATTGAAGAGCTAAAACAGCTCCAAAAATCAAAAGAAGAACAGTCTAGAGAATCACTCGTTATCCAGGCAAAAAAAGAAGCCGAACAAAAACAGCAAAAGAAATTAGAGAAAAAACTCAATTCTCTTAATAAGGACTGGAATCAAGCACACGAACCAGATGAACCTATAAGTATATTAGAAAATATGCTGCAAACCGCCCAGAAGGAAGTAAAAACTGCTGAAAAAGAAGAACGAGAACAAGGAACGGCTGTTACGGTAGCTGAAACGTCCTTCCAGCATGCAACCGAACAGCGAGAAAAGTTAGCAAAGAAAGTTGCCAAGCATGAAAAACAGCCCGAAGATTGGGAGTCCCTTGACTTAGAAGTAAAGGCTGTAGAAATTAAAGACGTAACGAAAATAACGAAAGAAGAGATAAAGAACTCTGAGAAACGCCTAAAAGAAACAGAAACGAATATTACTGGATATGAGGGAGATTTGCTAACCTTGTCTGTAATCCTAAAGGAGGAAGCATCGGCATTTACTGAGCAGGATATAGAAAAAATTAAGAGTCAAGGTAAAGCTTGTATCCTATCCTGGTGTGAAGAACATCAAACTATTCAGGTAGAAGGACAAGAAAAACACGCGAAAATTGAGCAATCTCTGCGTAATGTAAAGCTCACAATTGAAGGAAAAGATTGGGAGATTCGTTTTAAAAATGAAGTTTTAACAACACTAGATCATATGGATACACGGCATTATACTCATATTCAAAGTGTTGTTAAAAATATGAAGCGTTTTTCGCAAAGTGGTTTAGAACAATTAGAACGCGACAAAGAAAGGGCAGAAAAGGCGCAAAACTTCTGGGCTAGCCGTGCAAGTATGAAGGTGATGAGCATTTCAGAAGCGATTCGTTCAATGATTGCGAAAATGAAGGTGAAAAATGAGCGAGGATCCTTTCCACTCGTCCAGCTAAAAGAGGATATTTTACCTAAAAAGGCTGAAGATATAGAGCCACTACTGAAGCAGCATTTTGTTACGGCCATTAACAAAATAACCAAACAATTTGATTTAATTGATGATCATAATCGAGCCCTTGACCAAGAAATAAACCAACTCATAAGTGATGAGCAAATTTTATTTGTCTCACTTCGAAACCGATATCCTGAGTTACTCGTTTATAATATGCGAACAGATAATGCCTTTATGTACGGGAAACCGCAACGAGAGCATTATTCAACCTGGCAGACAATTAATCAAGGCTCTAAGACTAAATCTGATGGGAGTGGAGGACAAAAGCTATCAGCTCGAATGGTAATGATGATGATGTTATTATCGGTTAAAAGTGAAACAGATCAAAGCTGGGTTCCATTAGTCTGTGATAATCCGTTCGGACAAGCTGCATCGGCACATGTCCTTGACCCAATATTCGCAGTTGCCGAAAAACTCAAGTTTCAATTCATTGTCGTCACTCCGCCAGAACTAGTGAAAACGGAAATCAGCCAAAGATTTGATTCTTATTATAAATTGGACTTCATTCGTGAAAAAGGAAAAGAAATTGTTTCGGACACGATTGTACCCGCATTTCGGATTTACCAAGGCGAGGAAGTCGTTCAATAAGGGTATTCACTAAAAAGAAGAATTAAACAAAAAAATCTCACTTTCAAATAGAAGTGGGATTTCTTTTGTTTAAGATTAAGGTTTGAATTCGCATTATTGCTAGTATAAAAAAAGTTGTGCAGGAACTACAGGAAGGAAACATACATAACTTTCTGAGAAAAAACTAGATAATGTGACAGAGTTCGTTTTAGTTGATTTAGACGATAAAAATCCTTAAACTGCTAATGAAAGTAAAAATTTGTATAAAGGTGGATTCTCATGAGTGAAATACAAATAAAACAATTTCGTCAAGCTGATCATGATATTGATCAAGTTTATTTGGATCGGTGGTCTCCTCGTTCTTTCCTAGAAAAAGAAGTGCCAGAAGAGGTACTAATGCGTATATTTGAAGCTGCACGTTGGGCTCCTTCCGCGAATAATTTCCAACCATCGCGGTTCATCATCGCCCGAAACAAAGAAGATAGAGAACAATTTCATACCTTTATTAATGAGGGGAATCGTTTATGGTGTGAAAAAGCTCCAGTATTAGCTGTTCTAATCTCAAATAAAGAAGACCCTGTACATACATTTGATGCTGGTACGGCATGGGGATACCTATCTTTACAAGCTACAAGAGAAGGGTTAATTACTCATGCAATGGGAGGATTTCAAAGAGAAAAAGCACGAGAAGTATTAAATATCCCTGACAACTATGATGTTCAAGTAGTTATAGCGATCGGATACCAAGGAGAAAAAGAAGAACTGCCGGAAAACTTTCAAACTCGTGAGCAACCATCAAACCGTAGACCATTAAAAGAATCAATTTTTGAAGCAAAGTTTAAATAAGTACGAGAAAACTCCCATCCAAAAAATGGGGGTTTTTATTTTGTTTTCTGTCATAAGCTATATCTTATTTTTGCTTCCAATTTGACATATCTAGAAATTTAGATATATGATTAAACCCATGGAACCTATTAATGTATTCAAGGCATTATCCAATGAAACACGACTCAATATCCTAGAGTGGTTAAAGGAACCTGAGAAGCATTTCCCAAAACAAGGCGCTCACCTGCCAAAGGAGGTAAGTTACAAAGGAGGAGTATGTGTTGGGGATATTCAAGAAAAAGCCAAAATTTCTCAATCTACCGTTTCTAGCTACTTAAATATGATGCAAAAAGCTGGTCTGCTTGAATCGATACGACATGGCCAATGGACTTACTATAGGCGCAATGAAGAATTTCTTCTACAGTTTGCTGAATATTTTAAAACAGAGATCTAGTTTGTGTTGATTTCTGTTTTTTTCACCACATTATATCTACATTTCTAGATATATAATTATACGAAAAAGGAGATATTATCTATGCGCTTTATATTTTATTTACTAGCCCTTCTAGCTGGAGCAGCACTTAGCTTTGAAGGAGCTATTTATGCTGAACTAGGAAAAACAATTGGACAAATTGAAACAAGTTTTTATAACTTCTTTATGGGGTCTATAATCATGGGGCTATTGTTGCTCTTTGTTGGAAAGGGAAAGCTTTCCTATACATTTGAAGCACCTAAGTGGACATTACTTGGAGGTGTTTTGGGGGTTGTTTATCTAACATCAATCGTGATAAGTGTTCCATTTGTTGGTGTTGGAATCACAATGGTTGCAGTAATTATTGGACAATTAGTAATGAGTATGGTTATTGAACATTTTGGCTGGCTTGGTAGTACGAAAACCAGAATTAATAAAGAAAAAATATATGCAGTTATTTCAATGATTATCGCACTTATTTTAATTAACTAGGGGGATCTATACTAATGGGTCTATTTATGATTTTATTCACATTGATTGGCGGTATTACATTGAGCGCACAATCATCTATCAATGGTACTTTTAGTCGAAAAGCTGGAACAATTGAAACAACATTTTTAACCTTTCTCACTGGAACAATGTTTCTTACTATTTTCATCATATTTTTTGGCAGTGGAAATTTACTTGCACTATTAGAAGCACCAAAATGGCAATTAAGCGCAGCATTCTTGGGTACGATGTATTTGCTTCTAACTGTCATGGCAGTTCCAAAAATAGGAGTTATCGCAACCAATATTGCCGGTATAACGGGTCAACTTGTGATCGGTGTGATGATTGATCATTTTGGATGGTTCAATAGTTTAGTCATAGAACTAGATATTAAACGTGCCTTCGCATTATTATTTATGATGATTTCCCTTTACTTTATATACAAAGGAAATAAACGCTCAAGTAAAGAAATCCAAGCACAAAATAGTTAAATAAACGCACACAGTAAAATTTAAAAATAAAATTTTTTGGTATGCAGAGAGAACTTAGTGAGAGAGAATTACAAGATAGGGTGCATTGCTATTAAAAAGAGTTATGAACAAATTACTTGTTGTATAAATCGTCAATCAAGTCCTACAGCCTTGCGTATGATATTACTATTTATTAATTTGTATTACTTTTTAATTTTTTAGTTGCCACAAACCCAGCAGAAAGAAAGCAGACAAAGCCTAGAAGCCACCCAAAAGTAGGGGAGTATTCAAATGTAGATTTTAATGCCATCCCGCCAGATATACTGGATATAGCAAGCATTACTAATAAAACAGTCCAGTTTGTCTTTTTAAACATTGAAAATCATCTCCTTAACTCATTATATATTTACGAATGGAAAAATAAAAAGTTTCACTACGATATGTATGTATAAGGAAACGCGAAAGGGAGTCGAGGTATTTGGTCCTTTCATGAAGGAAGCATTAGACAAAGGGGAAGGCCACGAGCCGTACTATGGTAAAGACTCTAAATAAGAGGGTAAAATGAAAAAGGTTAGGCAGAACATACTCTGCCTAGCCTTATTTATTTGATTATAGATGACAATCCTTCTCTCAACATCGTGTGTCAATTACAGCACCGCCCTCTCTAAACCATCATACATTAAGTCACTGGTACATTCATTTATTGTTGTATAAAGTCAGTTTTTGCGCTTGCCCAGGAAATGTTTATTCTTTTAACATTAACATTTATTCAGACTGGATGTTTAATTGGAAAACATTGAAAAAGTTTAGAATCGTGAAGATTAATATGATTAATTAGAGGTACCATTTAAATTTGTAGGGTTTATAAACAAACGTTTAATTAATACTGATAGATATACAATCAAAGATTGATCCTAATTATACAATTAAGTATAAATACATGAAGCTGTTAAAGATGGTGTCTAAGGAGAATAATTTTCCTAAAACACTTTACATAGGGTGGGGGGGTATGGTAAATTATAAATATGAAGGAGGTCAAATAGATGGCTGAAAATCAAGAAGACGTGGTAGAATTTGAACATTGTGGCACAAGTCACTCTGAAAGGCAAAGTCATCACTCAGAAAAAGTTAAGCAGGCCCTTACAAGTCGATTAAACAGAATTGAAGGTCAAATTCGCGGGATTAAAGGTCTTATTGAGAAAGATACTTATTGTGATGATGTCATTACACAAATCTCGGCTGTTCAATCGGCATTAAATAGCTTTTCGAAAGTGTTATTAGAAGCGCATCTTAAAAGCTGTGTAACAGAAAGAATTCAAGATGGTGAGTTAGAAGTAGTAGATGAACTACTTGTTACGATTCAAAGATTAATGAAAAAGTAAATTTAAAGGAGAGAATCAATTATGGAAAAAGTAACATTAACAGTTAGTGGTATGTCTTGTGGTCATTGTGTAAATGCAATCGAGGGTAATGTCGGCAAATTAAACGGAGTATCAGATGTTAAGGTTCACCTATCTGAAGGAAAAGTAGATGTGGCATTCGATTCAGCTGTTATTTCATTAGCTGCGATTAAAGAAACAATTGATGACCAAGGATATGAAATAGTTTAAGCTCACTGAAAATAGTGAATGAAACAAGTATACTAATGTGAAACGTGCTGTTTTTTAAGCACGTTTCATTTTGAAAACAAATATACCACCACCAGGTATATAGGAGGTCATGATTATGACACAAGGAGCAAAAGAAGCCGTTCTCCCTATTACAGGAATGACATGTGCCGCATGTGCGATTAGAATCGAGAAGGGACTTAAAAAGCTAGAAGGAGTAGAAGAAGCAACCGTTAACTTTGCTCTAGAAAGAACATCCATTAAATACAACCCAAGTGTTGCTGATATAGATGATTTTAAAAAGAAGATTCATGATTTAGGGTATGAGGTGACAGGTGAAAAGGTAGAGCTGAATATCATCGGTATGACATGTGCAGCCTGCGCAACTCGAATTGAAAAAGGGCTAAATAAAATAGAAGGTGTAACAAAAGCATCGGTCAATTTAGCCTTAGAAAATGCAACAATTGAGTATAACCCATCGCAAACTGGTCCTAACGACATGATGAAACAGGTTGAAAAGCTCGGCTATCAAGCCAATTTAAAGGATGAACAGCAAGAGAGTGTTGCCGAAATGAAGGCTAAGGAATTAGAAACCCAGCAGGGCAAGTTTTTCTTTTCACTCATTTTATCTGTTCCACTTTTATGGGCGATGGTCAGTCACTTTAGCTTTACATCATTTATTTATCTACCTGAGATGTTTATGAACCCTTGGGTGCAATTAGCCTTGGCTACACCTGTTCAATTTATCGTAGGAAAGCAGTTTTATGTAGGAGCTTTTAAGGCGCTGCGAAACAAAAGTGCAAATATGGATGTTCTCGTTGCATTAGGTACATCTGCAGCCTATTTTTATAGTTTATATTTATCGATTGTCTCAATTGGTAGTGGCAGCCATATGATAGAACTTTATTATGAAACAAGTGCGGTGCTTATTACATTAATTATTTTAGGTAAATTGTTTGAGGTGAGAGCCAAGGGGCGTTCTTCTGACGCTATTAAGAAGTTAATCGGGCTTCAAGCGAAAACAGCTACAGTCATTCGTAATGAAATTGAACAAGAGGTCCCATTAGAGGATGTATTAGTTGGGGATATCCTGATTGTAAAGCCTGGAGAAAAAATACCTGTGGACGGCGAAATCATTGAAGGGCGTTCTGCTCTAGATGAATCAATGTTAACTGGTGAAAGTGTACCGATCGATAAAACAATTGGCGACTCAGTAATTGGAGCGACGATCAATAAAAATGGATTTTTAAAAGTAAAAGCGATGAAAGTAGGTCGTGATACAGCACTTGCTCAGATTATTAAAGTCGTAGAAGAAGCTCAAGGCTCGAAAGCCCCGATTCAACGCTTAGCAGATCACATATCAGGAATTTTTGTTCCAATCGTTGTGGGAATTGCGATCATTACCTTTTTCGTTTGGTTTATCTGGGTAGCACCAGGTGATTTTGCTGAAGCACTGGAAAAATTAATTGCTGTTCTAGTGATTGCTTGTCCTTGTGCCTTAGGGTTAGCGACACCAACCTCGATTATGGCCGGTTCAGGAAGAGCTGCAGAATTTGGCGTGTTATTTAAGGGCGGAGAACATCTTGAAAGGACCCATCGATTAACAACAATCCTGTTAGATAAAACAGGAACGGTTACAAATGGAGCACCAATTTTAACAGATGTTATAGTAGAAGAAGATTTTGATGAAAAGCATTTTTTACAACTAGTAGGTTCGGCAGAAAAGCAATCAGAACACCCACTTGCCCAGGCGATTGTAGCTGGAATAAAAGAGAAAAACATCGAGCTTTTCAATGTAGAAGAGTTTGAAGCGATACCAGGCTATGGCATCCAAGCAAAGGTGAATAACCAAATTGTATTAGCTGGTACAAGAAAATTGATGCAACAAAATAACATCCAGATTGATCATGCTCTTCGGACAATGGAGGAGCTTGAAGAAAAAGGGAAAACTGCGATGCTTATTGCCATTAACAATCAATATGCCGGCATAGTAGCAGTGGCAGATACCATAAAACATACATCAAGAGAAGCTGTAAAACGCCTCCAAAAAATGGGTCTAGAGGTTGTTATGATTACGGGGGACAACAAACGTACAGCTTCGACAATTGCAAAAGAAGCAGGAATTGATTCAGTAGTAGCAGAAGTTCTACCAGAAGGAAAAGCAGAAGAAGTGAAAAAGCTTCAAAAGCAAGGGAAAATTGTCGCTATGGTTGGTGATGGCATTAATGATGCACCAGCATTAGCGACCGCCGATATCGGAATGGCGATCGGAACTGGTACAGATGTTGCCATGGAAGCTGCTGACATTACATTGATTCGTGGGGATCTTACTAGTATTGCGGATGCGATTTTTATGAGTAAAAAGACGATCAGAAACATTAAACAAAATCTCTTCTGGGCGTTTGCGTATAATGCGCTTGGGATTCCAATTGCAGCACTAGGCTTCCTAGCACCTTGGTTGGCTGGGGCAGCAATGGCCTTTAGTTCAGTATCTGTTGTCCTTAATGCACTTCGGTTACAGAGGGTAAAACTTAACGTAAAAGGAGATACAAACCTATGAAAAAATGGTTGCTTTCAGCCATTATATATCTTGGGATTGTCATTGTAGGATACTTTACCTATGAGGCAATTTTTATGGAAGATAAGAGTGTTGATACCCATGGTACTTCAGTAGATGAAACGGAAGAGAAGGCGGAAAATCACACTTCACATTCATCAGCAGAAAATGCACATGAACATGATGAACAAGCAAATTCAGAAAGTGCTGTGAATGTGACAGTAAAAGAAGAAAATAAAACAATAGTTTTGAATCTAGAAGACTATTCAGGTAATCCAGTCAAAGATTTAGAAATAAGTCATGAAAAACGTCTTCATTTAATTGTAGTGGATGAACACTTAGATCAGTATTATCACTTACACCCGGAAGAAACAGCACCAGGACAGTTTGAAATCGCAAGTCAGTTAGAAGAAGGAACATACAAGGTCTTTGTTGATATTAAACCAAAGAACCTAGATTATGAAGTTCAACCAATTTCATTTACAGTTGGAAATCCTGATACTGATGATCATAGTCATGGATCATTGGAAGTGGACCAACAACTAGAAAAAACAATAGATGGGAAAAAAGTAACGTTGTCGACAACCCCATTGGTCGTAGATGAGCCTGTCACATTAACATTTGATGTTCACGGAGCTAAACTAGAACAATATTTAGGTGCTCTGGGCCATGTAGTTATTTTAGATGAACAAGGTGAAGAATACCTGCATGTTCATCCTTTAGAAGAGGAAAATCCAGTTTTTGAAACGCAATTTTCTAAGCCTGGGATATATAAAATTTGGGCGGAATTTCAAGAAAACGGTAAGGTTACTGTCTATCCATTTGTTGTGGAAGTTAAATAAGATGGGTAAGGAGTTATTCTTTAAAGGGGATAGCTCCTTATTTTTATATGCCTTTAATTGAGTTTTGAATGTTCAGTTAATTTTAATACTAGTACAAAACACAAAATATCGCCATTTTATTAAACGATGAAAAGTCGATTATTATACAATATTTCCAATTTAATAGTATAATAATTATTAATTTTATGACAATTAAAGCCTTTTCATTTATTGGAGATTGAATAGGTTCATAGACAAACAATTGTAAAGGAGAATGTTTATGCAACATATTGTAAGTAGCGATTGGCTTGCTGGAGAAATTAAAAGAAATAATAAAAATCTGGTCATTGTAGATACGCGATTTAATTTGAGCAATCCTAACGAAGGATATAAACAGTATTTAGAGGGACATTTACCTGGTGCTGTTTATGTAGACCTGGAAAAGCATCTTTCAGCGCCCATTGATAAACATGGAGGGCGTCACCCATTACCCCAGGTTGACAAGTTGGCGAAAAAGCTAGGTGATCTAGGAATAAGCAATGATTCGCATGTAGTTATCTATGACGATCAAGGAGGAATGAATGCTTCAAGGCTATGGTGGCTGCTAAACTACATAGGAGTTTCTAATGCAGCTGTTTTAGATGGAGGCTTTAAAAAATGGACAATCGAAAACAACTCAATAACAACTGTTGTTCCTAATCCTTCACCAAAAACGTTACTTCCGCAATTAAATAATGAATGGAAATCGGTAAATCACTTTGATGTTCAGAAAAAGCTTAATCAAACAGACACAATCTTAATCGACTCAAGAGAAAATCCACGCTATCTTGGCGAATTCGAACCAATTGATGCTGTAGCCGGGCACATACCAGGTGCTAAAAATTACTTTTGGAAAGACGTCTTGAACAAAGAGGGTTCATGGAAAGAAAGTGAAGCTCTGATCACTCATTTTTCCGACATTCCTTTAGATAAAGAAATAATCGTATATTGCGGATCAGGTGTTTCAGCATGTCCGAACATATTAGCTCTAAAAGAAGCAGGCTACTCAAATGTAAAACTGTACGCAGGGAGCTGGAGCGATTGGATTTCGTATCCAGATAATCCAATTGCAGTAGGGAATGAAAGAGTAGGAGATAAGTAGAAACGATATATTATAAGAAATAAAGGATGAAAAAAAGAAAGAAGCACTTGAATCCTTCTTGAAAATAGAAAAAGATGATGGGGTTGAAATAAAAACAAGCTATTCAGAACGTCATGAGGATTGCAGCTTAAGATATATTTTAAGAATTGATGCAATTGAAGGTGAAAAGAAGGGCTGTTTTTTGCAGTATATATAACTACATTGTTATTATCATATATTCATTTTTCTAGATTGTTGAAAGCGCGTTCATAATATTGTTAGAAAATTTTTAATATTCATTGACACTAATGTCAATTTGGATGTCTGGAAATATGATTTTGATTTATTTAGCTGCTTTAGGTGATATCCCTAAATCATGACAACGGCCTTTTTCAAGCTGTCAAAAAGATAGGGATTTGAAGAGTAAACTGTTTACGTTTGAACGACAATGGAATAACCATTGTAAATATACAAATTACCTTCAAAAAGGAGAGGAAGTAATTTGACTAATAAAACTCAATTAGAAAATGGTGTGTTAGGTACAAATGTTATTGCGCAAATCGGTATTTTGGTTCATGATATCGACACAGTTTCACAAGCTTATGCAGATTTCTTTGGTGTTGAAAAACCACAGTGGAATTGGACAGATACAGTGGATGTTGCCCAAACAGAATTCGAAGGAGCCTCTTCTGAAGCCCGTTCAAAATTAGCCTTTTTCGATATGGGTTCACTTCAATTGGAATTAATTGAACCTGATCAGCATCTTAGCACTTGGAGGAATCACCTAAATGAACATGGCGAAGGACCGCACCATATTGCCTTTATTATCAATGGGATGAAAGATAAAGTTACTTTGATGGAAGCAAAAAATATGCCTTTGGTACAAAAAGGGGAATATACAGGTGGACGTTATGCTTATATGGACACTTTCAAAGATCTAAAGATAATGTTAGAGCTTCTTGAAAACGATAAATAGGGGGAAGCGGTTTTGAAGAACATATTAACTTTGTCGAAGAGGGATTCCTTTAGTACATAAAGGAGAATACGGAGTTGGTAGGTATTGCTTCTTTGACTCCGTTCCTCAGCTGGGTGTTATGCTTGGTTTACAAGAATTAGGACAGAAATCGTAACGAATGAAACAAGGAGGTTTATATGAAACTATTAATCACAGGTGCTAACCGTGGTCTTGGTCTTGCACTGACGATCGAGGCAGTCAAAAGGGGACACACTGTTTATGCTGGGATCAGAAACCCTGAAAAACAAATGGATCAATTAGCACAACTACGTTCTCTTTTTCCAAATCAGGTTTCTCTTCTATCACTAGATGTTGCCGAGGAAGCAACTTGTCTAGCGGCCATTGAAAAGCTAGAAGCGGAAAACATCACTCTCGATGTGATCATTAACAATGCAGGAATTTTAGATGAACGATCAAAAACAATTGAAGAAATAGATATTGCAAAGGTGGAGCAGACGTTTAATATTAACCTTTTTGGACCGATGCGTGTCATTAAACATTTCTTGCCACTACTGAATAAAGGAACTAATTCTACGATCATAAATATCTCATCTGAAGCCGGAAGTTTCCAAAATGCATACGGCGGGGATTATCCTTACGCACTTTCTAAAGCAGCGTTAAACATGTTTTCTCAACAATTAAGAAAATATCTAGCTGATGATCAGGTATCTGTATTTGCTGTTCATCCTGGATGGATCAAAACAGATATGGGTGGAGAGAAAGCTCCTGGTACACCAGAGGAATCAGCAAGAGGTATTATGGATATTATCGAGAAAAAACAGAAAATTACTGGTACCTCCTCGTTTATTAATACACAGGGAGAATCAATGCCATTTTAAATCTACTGACCCTCAAACCATTGTTTGGGGGTCATATATTAATCGAGTCCAATTCGATTCAACCAGAAGGTTACATAGTAGTAAAATTTAGAAACGTGGAGTGATTGATGTGAAAAAATCGTGGCCCTTTTAGGTGATTACTATCATTCGAAAGAAGCGATCCAAGCTTCCTTTAATCAGGCGTTAACCATACTAAACGAAAACGAAAAGGTTAAGTATATCTAAATTCAAACGGGCCAGTTAATTGAAGAATTGGCGAAAAAACCAGATGCCGTTATCTTATTTAAAGAGGATCGGGTCAATCCAACCGACCAAAAGGTAGATACCTGGATGACTGATGAGATCGGTGAAGCGATTGCACAGTATGTCGACCAAGGTGGCGGTTGGTTAGGCTGGCATTCAGGACTTGCCTCTTATGCCGCCGAGAGTAGCTATACTAAAATGTTAAAAGGCTATTTTGAATATCATCCTGAACTTCATTATCAAGTGAAATATACAAGTGTAATAGGAAACGATGAATTTGGACCAGTATCTTTTGAAATAAAAGATGAGCATTATTTTGTTAACGTAAATATAGAGGAAACGAATATTTTTTTATAATCAGAGTCAGAAGTGGGTCAATCCATCGCAGGATGGTTTCATGACTATGGAAAAGGGCGGGTATGCTGTCTTACTCCTGTGCATAATAAAGAAGGGCTTTTAGATAATCATTTTACTGAACTCCTTTCGAAGACGATTAAGTGGGTGAGTAGGTAATTAGGGTTTAGCCTTGGATTTGAATGATGTAGCATGGGCACCGGGTGTGAATAAATACAATGGAACGTATTATATGTATTTTTCTGCAGAAGCACAAATAGTTGTTGCTGTTCGTAAAATAGACTTTATTGATAACAGACCAGTTGTTAATGTGGAAAATAACTTTTAAACTATTATAAAGAAGAATGATTGAGATTAATTTGCGGGCAGCGCTGTAGAAGTTATTAATGTTATATTGGCTAAAATCGAGGAGTAATTGAAATGGAACTTAAATTATTTGAAGAAAAGAACCTCTTACGAATGTACGAAAACATTTATCGATGTGTTTAATCAAGAACCTTGGAATGATGAATGGAAGAACGAAACGGCAAAGCAATATTTACTAGACTTCACGAATACCCCTGGATTTATGGGCATTGTTGCTGTTGACGGAGAAGAAATCATCGGATTTATTTTTGGTACTCGCAAGTATTGGTGGAGTGGTGACGAGTTCTTTATCAATGAAATGTGTGTAAGGATAGAGGAACAAAATACTGGCGTGGGATCTAAGCTTATGAATTACTTACTAAAAGAACTAAAATCAGATGGAGTAAGTACCATATCATTATTAACCGACAGAGGTATTCCTGCCGAGGAGTTTTATAAGAAAAATGGGTTTTCAGAAATAAAAAGATTAATGTTTTTAAGCAGGGACGTTAACTAAAACTGAACCTGTCATTAAAGGGCTGTGATTAATTCTCCCAACTAAACTGATGCTATTTTAATACCACTTTAAGCAAGAGGTTGAAGTTGCCAAGAAAATATAAGACAAGTGCTCAGGTTTAACTTATCCCATATCACTCGAATGTCTTCTTTTTTTGGTGGAAAAAGTCAGTTTATGCGCTTGCCCAGGAAATTTTGATGACAAAATAGCTTTTACTGTTGTGAAAGGGTATTGAAAATACCTATAAAAAACAGGGGCCTGAAAAAAGGCTCCTGTTTTGTTCTGAATTCACATCTTATTTTGCCGCTTGACTCATTTCAGCACACATGAGAATAAACGCTCCAGCTCCGTGAAGATCATTCTCGCTGGTAGGGCGGGCAATATAGTGAGCGTAGTCGCCGATACCTGTGCCGATACAAATATTGCCGATGAGTACGTTTCCATTTTCATCGAACTTCAACGTATCAATTACACCCTGATAGCCTTTCCAAGCATATTCCAGATACTTGTCGTCCAGGTAGCCTAATCGGACTGCTTTGGCAATGGCTTGAACAAATAGTGAAGAACAAGAGTTTTCTAACCAATTATCGGACAGATGTCCTTTGTCAACTACTTGAAACCATAAACCGGTGTCTGGATCTTGGTATTTCGTTAGGGCAATGAGAAGGTCCTGAAGGATAGTTGTCAACGTTTTCTTATCTTTATGATCCTCAGGAAGGTGATCGAACATTTCCAACAGTGCCACAGGGTACCAGCCGATTGCGCGTCCCCAGAACTCCGGAGCCAAGCCAGTAACAGGATCTGACCAATTGGTTGCTTTCGTTTCATCCCACCCATGATACAGCAAGCCTGTGTCTGGATCCTTTGTATGCTTCTCCATGAGGATGGCTTGATATGCCATCATGTCAAAATAGTCACTTTCACCGAAAGTCTTACCGAACTGAACTGCGATTGGTCCTGCCATATATAATCCGTCCAGCCACATTTGATTCGGGTAATGACCCTTGTGCCAGAATCCGCCCGATTGATTGGTTTCCCATGATTTTAACAGAGGAACAAGGTTATACAACGCTTTCTTATACCGTTCATCACCGGTTTGCTCATAAAGAGTAAAGAGAAGCACACCCGGCTGAATGTCATCAAGTTCATCTGTTTTACATTTGAGAACGCTGCCATCTACGAGAATATGGCTGTCCACCCAACGCTTGATATAGTCGAAATATTGTTCTTTTTGAGTCAGCCTCCAGACTTTCTCCATACCAGATAGAAAGACTCCCTGATGATAGTGAAATCGCTCTGGCGGAAGGAGTTCCGGTTCAAATTTTGCCATTAATGTTTCGCAAGCCTTCTCAGCCCATTGAATAGGGGTTAGTGCCTCTGTTGGTATCTTATTGGTACTAGATTCAGAAACATTCATAGTGAAAATCCCTCCTATATGTATTTAAGATTAGGTTAGCATAAAAATATGTACATTTTTTGCAGAATTAATTGAAAACCTCTTATATCTTGCAGAAAAGGAAACAGAGGCCTAAAATAAAAGAAAATCGAAATGTGAGGAGGCGAACAGTCTGAAAAGCATTTTATTTCAAAACGCTGATGAGACATTTACGGTGTCACACAGGAAAGCGCTAAGCCACCATATGCCAGCCAATCACTTTCACAGTACGTTTGAAATTTTTTATCTAATTTCAGGCAAACGGGAGTTTTTTTTAAAGGATCGGACATTAGTGATAAACGAAGGGGATATTGTTATTATTTCACCTAATATCCTGCATCGGACAACCAATACAGAAATACATAAGCATGAGCGGCTTATCGTAAATATTCATGAGATCTGCATGGCTCTAGGAAATCCTTCCTATAGGAATATTCTTCAGCCTTTGTTCGAACAGGAGTACATAATTGTTAGATGTCCTCTCCAAGAGCAGCTTTTAATTGAAACGCTTTCGCAATCGATTATTCAAGAGATTCAATTGAAAAAACCGGGCTTCGAGATGTATGCTCAAACATTGGTGTTGCAGCTGCTCATTATTTGCTGCCGGCATGTCCAACAAACTAGCATCGAGCAAATAGAATCTCCAAGCCCTATGCATGAAAGAATCTCAGAGGTTGTACGCTATATCAACAACAATTATATGTACGAACTGTCGCTACAATCAGTGGCAGATAAATTCTACGTAAGCCCATACTATTTAAGTCGTTTTTTTAAAGAAGTGACAGGTTTTACATTTGTAGAGTACCTGAACAATGTTAGGATCAAGGAAGCGAAGAAGCTCTTGGAATCCTCATCCATTAAGGTCAACTTGATTTATAAGAAGGTCGGATTCGGCAGTGTGACCCATTTTGGCAGGGTGTTTAAGGCGGTTACCGGCTATGCTCCATTGCATTATAGAAAAAGAGAGTAAAGGGATTATTTATTGATAAGTTTATTTTTAGATGATAAGAACTGATTTTGACGTTTGTTTATCAGCGCATCCTTATTTTCAGAGTATCTAAAAATGAACACTTTTACTGCTTCTTTTCAGTTATAGAATACAGAATGCTTTTTAAAATTCAGTATTCATGTTCTGCATTGATTATTCTTACATGGTTTTTTACACTTTGGACATAATGAGATATGTATTTCATAAATAGTTTTTGGAGGTGCCTATATGACCAATCAAAATAATCTCAATCATTCCACAACTAATTCTATCCAAGAAAAAATGGAAGGAATATGGCGGTCAACCTGTGGAACTTGGGAGAACTGTAATGCATCGACAGTTCAGTCTTTTTTATCGGAGTGTGAGCAGAATAGCATTGATCCGCAATTTTGTATGAGCTGGATTCAAGAACATGCGAACATGATTCCAAACTGGTCAAATATTGCTGATATGACACGTGAATGGGTGGTTGAACACACATCTACTGGATCACCAATATCAGGTATAGGTAATGAGACATCCTAGGAAAAAAGATAATTAGTCCATTTTCTTTCAAGAAGAATTCTAAAGTGAAGAAGGAGTGTAAAAATGGAAGAGAATCCAAGCGCAAGGCAGTTTCAGGATGATTTGGAACAATATAAAATGCCAGATTCGTTAAAACAATCGACACAACCAACATACAAGGTTGGGTATGAAACTTCAACAGGAAACAGAACATCATCTGATCATAAAATTGGTAAAAAGGTCGAATAGAATCATTTAAATAATGTTATTAATGCATTTTTTATGACTTTAATTTTTTAACACCGTTTGCGAGGGAAACGGTGTTATTTTTAGTTTAATATGGATAATGACTATGAAGGAGAGTGTTCTCATATTTCCGTATCTTTTAATTTTTGATAATCTATAAAACTTTGCCCCCTTTTTTTATTTCATAACTAGCCAATTTAATCTTTGTGAATTTCTGTTATACCTTGTACTATATAACTAATCGAATTTTAATATAGGTGATCAAATGCTACCCGAAATAAAGCTCTCTGTACGTACATTAGTTGAATATGTGTTTCGTAGTGGAAGTATTGATAATAGTTTTAGAACTGCTACAACCCTTACAGAAGGGACAAAAGCCCATAAGGCCATACAAAGTACGTATCAAGAAACAGATCAAAAGGAAGTTTTTCTTAAAACGGAAATTGAATATGAAAAGATGATGTTCATGATTGAAGGTCGATGTGATGGGTTGCTTTTTCGTGATGATGAAATCCTTATTGATGAAATTAAGTCAACCTCAAAAGACTTGAGTGGAATAGAAGAGGAAACATACCCTGTTCACTGGGCACAGGCGAAGGTGTATGCCTATATATATGCAAAAGATCATGAACAGAAAGAAATGATTGTTCAATTAACATACATACATGCTGTTACAGAAGAGCAAAAGAAATTTCAAAGCCATTTTACTTTTGAGGACCTCGAACAGTTTGTAAATGAGCTAGTGAAGCAGTATTTTCCCTATGCATCTCTCATGCAAGAGCATCAAATAAGAAGAGATCATAGCATTAAAAAATTACCATTTCCGTTTGCGACATATCGAGATGGTCAACGTAAGTTCGCAGGTGCCATTTATAAAACCATAGCAGAGGAAAGTAATATTTTTGCAAATGCACCTACTGGTATTGGAAAAACCATTTCTACAATTTTCCCAACAGTGAAAGCGATTGGCGAAGGTAAGCTTGAGCGAATGTTTTATTTAACCGCAAAAACAATCACAAGACAAACTGCCGAAGAGGCTTTTTCACATATGAAAAATAAAGGTTTGTGTATGAGCGCTGTGACAATTACGGCAAAGGATAAAGTTTGTTTTAAAGAAGAAACCCTTTGTCAAAAGGAGTATTGCGAGTTTGCCAATGGATATTACGATCGAATAAATGGAGCTGTTTTAGATATTTTTTCTCATGAAACCTTTATTAATCGATCGACAATTGAGGAATATGCGAGAAAGCATACGCTTTGTCCATTTGAATTTTCCTTAGACTTAGCATTTGTGGCAGATGCCATTATTTGTGATTACAACTATATTTTTGACCCGAAAGTGTCACTGAAACGATTTTTTGATGAACATAAAAGACAGTCTGCCTTATTAATCGATGAAGCTCATAATCTAGTCGATCGAGCTCGAGAGATGTTTTCAGCTGATTTACAAAAGTCAGATTTTCTTACATTAAAACGTGAATATAAAGGGTTGAATTTGCATGATTCTGTTCATAAACTAAATAAATATTTTATTGAAATGAAGAAAAAGTGTTCCGAGATAGGGCATCTTGTGTTGAAGGAAATAGATACGGACCTCATCAACATGCTTGAAGAATTTGTTCATAACGCTGAGATCGAATTATTACAACCAACAAAATCAGTAGACCAAACATTGCTGTTGGATACCTATTTTGCCGCAACTGGATTTGTTAAAATCTCAAAGCTCTATGATGAACGGTATGTAACATATGTGGAAACGGAGAAAAATGAGGTTCATATTAAAATGTTTTGTTTGGATCCTTCTTATAACTTGCAACAGATTAGTAAAAAGTTCCGAACTACTGTCTATTTTTCTGCCACACTATTACCACTTCAGTATTTTTTGGATATGCTAGGGGGTACGTCAGAGGATTATACCATTTCTATTCCTTCACCATTTGCAAAAGAACAATCAGAGGTCTTTCTGCAACCTTTATCGACCAGGTACCATGACAGAGACCATACAAAAAAACAGATCATTGACATGCTCGCAAATCTTTTGAGAGAACGAAGTGGAAACTATTTAATTTTCTTTCCTTCCTATCAGTATATGAAAAGTGTGTATGAAGACTTTTCAGCAAGCTATTCTAAAATCCGTACGATCATTCAGAATAATAAGCTTGATGAGAATGAACGGGAACAATTTTTATTAGAGTTTAAAGAAGATAGTACGGAACCACTTATAGCCTTTGCGGTATTAGGTGGTATTTTCTCTGAAGGAATTGACTTAAAAGGGAATAGGTTGAATGGTGTCGTTGTTGTTGGAGTAGGCTTACCACAGCTTTGTCTAGAACGAAATATTATGAAAGATTATTTTCAAACAACAGGAAAAAACGGATATGATTACGCCTATACCTTTCCTGGAATGAACAAGGTGCTACAGGCAGGCGGCAGATTAATCAGGTCTGAGACAGATACAGGAGTGATTGTACTCGTAGACGATCGTTTTCTTACTCAGAAGTATCAAGGACTTTTACCAGGAGAATGGAGGGACTTTACTAGGATCTAAAGAGCCTTTTTACTAAATTTTAAAGCTGTCTTTTCTCCCCAACAACTCGTGTCTGATTAAGATTTAAAAGCGTAAATAATCCCGTTTCTTACACATTGTAGGGAACGTTTTTCATTTTTTCAATATATGTTTACTTATAAGGGAATCGGGTACTTATCCAAACAGAAGGATTAATAAAAATTGGAGGGATTTATCTATGGCTACAAAGGACATTGCTATGCATGAAAAATTAGAAGTACATGAAGTATTGTTATTTAAAACGTCCTGTGTAAAGAAAGGCACAGCTATGTTAGAGCTTGTAGAAGATAAAGATTTAAAGCAGATATTAGAAGAAGATGTCGAAGCTTCCACTAATGCGGTCAAAAAACTATCAAAAATTTTAGAAAAAGCATAAAGGGAGGATATATATGACTACTAAAACAGAAAAATTAAATACTCTTAAAGATATTATTGATGATCAGACAATTGCAACCGACCTGCTGCTGTCTGCCAAATCCGGAGTAAGATCATTGGCGGTGGCTATTACAGAGACAGCAACACCAGAAATTAAAAAAGTATTAAAAAGTGAACTCGAAACTGCGATAGACCTGCATGATAAAATTGCCCAATACATGATAGAAAAAGAGATGTACCATGCATACGATATCAAAGAACAAGTTTCTCAAGACCTCAAAAATGCGGAAGAAGCATTGAAAATAGGACAAGATTAAATAAAATAGAGCCGAGTGGTCTTTCATTCGGCTCTATTTTATTTTTGGGGGAAAATCAACATCCCATATTTTTATCATTCGGTCTTACCCTCAACTTGACGCGATCTTGTATTTAGCGCCAGATCGAATTTGTATACAGTCTGTACAGTTTCTAACACATTGTAAGGAAGGTCTGAGACAGATACAGGAGTGATTGTACTTGTTGACGATCGTTTTTTTCTTACTCTTAAGGCTGATTACGCTTTTGTACTTGATAAATAGAAGTTATAAGATCCCATCTAATTTGAATATACCTAGGTATATACTGTAAATGGAGGGCTGTTTATGGCTTTAGTTTCAATTTATACTGTTGGTAAGCTAAATCACCCCTATGACCACCCTAAATCTCGTGAGTTTTATGAAATGGGATATAAAGTAATGCGTCAGGCATATGTATCAGGACATCTTGTAGAGGAGTTTTCATCAGATGGAGTGTCTTTCCCTGAAGAAGCTAAAGGGAAAGGTTACCCTGTTCAGACATTAACGATATGGAAAAGCCTACAATCGTTATATCGTTTTACCTATTCAGGTAAGCATAGCCAAGCATTGCGAAATAGGAACAGATGGATGGAGCCAGATCAAGAGAAACATCTTTCATATGTAGTGTGGTGGACAGAGAATGTGGAGGATGTTTCATGGGAGGAGGCTTTCAAGAGATACAACTATTATATTCAAAATGGCCCCACTCTTTTTGCGTTTGACTTAAAGCTCGCTTTTGATGAAAAAGGGGAGATGTGTATGATTAAGTAGCAGGATGATTTCTTGTTAACGTTTATGATGCTAAAAAACTCACTTTTCTTCTTTCTTGACCTATTTGTTGAATCAAATAGGTGAGTATATAAGAATAGATACTCTTGCTATAGTTAATAGGTATGGAGACGACAAGTACCCTCTTATTATCTAGTTATGTGACTTCTACAATTGGTGTTGGCCACTAGAAACTTTCTAGTGGCTATTTTTGTGATACCTTCGAAATGTTAAAAAGCAAGTGAGGCGTAAAGGTCTATTAATGAATGATAGATCATAAAGATTATCAAATAAGATAAGAAATGTCTGGTGTGGACATTGTTATAATGTCGTTCAAAATGAACATATCACCATTAGTGAAACAAAGTTTGAGATTTCTCTGGATGGGAATGTAAACGATTTGGGAATAAAAGTGACAAGACGAATAGATGATTAAGATTTAACGATAGATTAGGGTGATAAAAATGGAAGCCATCGTCTTAGCTGCTGGATATTCAAGCCGAGCGAATGCATTTAAAATGACTTTGCAACTGGGGCAAATGACCGTGTTGGAGCAAACGATTTCTAAATTTGAAGGATTATGCAGCAGAGTAATCGTTGTAGCTGGCTTTAAAATGGAACTCATTCAAGAGGAAATGGCAAAAGTATGCAATAAAAATGCCTACTCATTTCAGGTAAAGGTTGTTTATAATGAAAACTTTAACCAGGGGATGTTTACTTCCATTCAAAGAGGCTGTAAAGAAATAAATGCCCCAGCCTTCTTTATAACACCTGGAGATTGTCCACTTGTTAAAAAAGAGACCGTTCAGCTAATTTCAAAATACAAAGGGAATGTAGTTATTCCCAGCTGTAATTATAAAGGTGGTCATCCCATCAAATTATCAAGCGAAGTGAAACAGAAAATTCTCGATACCAACCCAGAAAGTAATTTGCGTGAGGTCTTGGGCGGTTTCGAAAAGGAATACGTAGATGTAGATGACCCAGGAGTAATTATGGATGTTGATACGCTGGATGATTACCAAAAAGCCATTGATTATTATCATTTTCGCTAGGTAAATTTAATTGATGAAGACGGTAATGTATGATACATAATTATATATTTTTGCTTTGCGAAGGAACACTAAACATACGGTTACTTAGAAACAATCAAAAAGCTCCAAGCAGCTAATCTCCTTTACATCAAATTAGGTTTCCATCAACTTGAAAGAGCACTAGATGGTTCAGAGCATAATACAATGGACGCTTAGTAAATAAAAGAATTATCGTAAATAAGTAATATTGATCAAAGATTCTTATTCTACTAAGGGTACGATAGTCAAATATTGATTACAGGCATTCCTTCTGGATATGGCTGTTTTTTTATACCTTTCGCATATTTTTCACTGTAATTAAATTCGAAATAAATAAAAACAACGATATTGTTGAATGAAATTAATCATAAAATATCATTCTTATATATAAAATCGTAGGAAGAGGTTTCTATTAATCATATGTCTATTAAAAAATGAGTCGAAGGGTGTTGTTGCAATGAATCTAAAAGACATAAGCACCTCTGTGCCCAAAAAAGACCATAAAGGTAAAGTATCTGGCCAGTTGCCCTATATTAGTGACGTGAAAGTAGAGAATATGGTTTATGGTGTTTTATATCGGTCGCCAATTGCTTATGGGAAAATTATATCTATTCAATTACCAATCCTTCCGGATAATTATGAAGCTGTTGGTGCAGAGCATATCTCCGGACCGAATTATGTCAAAATTATCAAAGAAGATCAGCCCATTTTTGCCAATGAGTGGGTCAATTATATTGGTGAGCCGATTCTCATGCTCGTTGGAAAAGATCTGAATATCTTGTACAGTTTGTTAGATGAAGTGAAGATTGAATTTGAAGAACATCAGGCTATTTATACATTGGAAGAAGCAATCAAACAAAAATCAACATCCGCGTGTATGGCAAGCTATGAATTTGGAGAGAGCTTAGCGAATATTTCAGCAATTGAGCAGGGAGCTCATCAAATCATCGAAGAAGAATATGATACGGGCTATCAGGAGCATGTGTACCTTGAGCCACAAGGAATGCTCGCCATTTATAAGGATGATGAAATTATTGTCCAGGGATCGATGCAATGTCTTTATTATATAAAAAATGCATTGCTAAGCGCTTTAGCATGTGGTGATGATGAAGTCAGAGTTGTTCAAAGTCCTACCGGCGGAGGTTTTGGCGGCAAAGAAGATTATCCTTCAATGATGGCGTGTCACGTAGCCGTTGCTGCTAAAGCAGTCAAAAAATCGGTGATGCTCGTGTTCGATCGATCTGAGGATATGGTGGTTACGACGAAAAGGCATCCTGCCAAACTAAAATATCGAACAGCCATTGATAAGGAAGGAAATATTTTGAGCATGTGTGTTGACATTTTTCTTGATGGAGGAGCGAATGTTGGATTGAGCTCTGTCGTGCTGCAACGTGCATTAATAAACAGTGCGGGTGTTTATAAAATTCCGCATTTTCATGCAAAAGGTTATGTCTTAAAAACCAATACAGTTCCGAACGGTGCCTTTAGAGGCTTTGGTGCTCCACAAAGCTTTGCCGGAATCGAAAGTCATATTGGACATCTTAGTAAACTGGCAAACATCGAATCACTTGAATATAAACTTAAATATCTCGTTAAACAAGGAGACCCCACTATTACAAAAGGAAAATTCCGCGACCCAATATTAATGGAAGAAATGGTTGAGGACATACTCAACGTGTCAGATTACAAGAAGAAAAAAGAGCAGTTTCAGCGTTTCAATCAGCAAAATCAGCGCTATAAAAAAGGCATAGGAACTTCGCTTTTCCTCCACGGATGTGGATTTACAGGGAGTGGTGAAAGAGATCATATTAAAGCAACGGTGAAGCTGATTAAATCAAAGGACGATAAGGTATCGCTAAAAATTTCAAATTCAGATATAGGACAAGGCATTTTGACGACGCTTTGTAAAATTGTCGCCAAAGAACTAGACCTCCCGTACGAAGAAATTTTGTATCCTTATCCCGATACAAAAGAGGTTCCCGACTCCGGTCCGACAGTAGCCTCCAGGACGACAATGATCGTGGGAAAATTGCTTGAACGTGCCGCGAAAAAACTTAAAAATCAGTGGCAAATAGGAGTGGAACAAGAAATAGTTGAGAACTATGTTCACCGTGAAATGATTCCTTGGGACGAAACGACATTCACGGGTGATGCCTACCCGGCTTATTCATGGGGCGTTAATTTCGTTGAAGTAGAAGTTGATCGATTAACAGGAAATGTAAAGTTGGAAAAAGTATACGGCAATTATGAAGTTGGAAAGGTAATCGATGAACGGATTATGAAAGGCCAAATTGACGGGGGTTTAGCCCAAGGATTAGCGTACGGTTATCTAGAAAAGATGACTTCAAAGCAAGGGAAAATCCAACAAAAAAGCATATCAGATTATGGGCCCCCGACTTCATTGGACGTTGTTTCAATCGACAGTAAGGTATTTGATAATCCCTATGCTGATGGTCCATACGGGGCAAAAGGGGCAGGTGAATTGACTTTGATCGGCGGCGCTCCAGCAGTCCAAGCTGCGATTGAGGATGCACTGCAAACTTCTTTTCAGCAAATCCCAATTACACCAGAAGTCATTATTGAAAGTCTTTGGATGAGAGAAGGTGAAGAGGTTGATTAAATTTACGCTTAATGGAAGAACCGTTGAAACTGACGCCCCTGCCACAGAAAGATTACTAGATTTAGTAAGAGATGAGTTTGAGTTAATCGGAACAAAGGAAGGCTGCGGTGAAGGAGAATGTGGAGCCTGCAGTGTTTTTGTGAATAACCTCCTGCAAAACAGCTGCCTTATTCCAATTGGCTCGATTGATGGAGCTGATATTCAAACGATTGAAGGGATCATGGAAACGGAACAATTTAAGATTTTAGATGAGAGCTATTCCACTGCCGGAGGAGTACAATGCGGTTTTTGCATTCCTGGAATGGTCATGGCAAGTGCAGATTTATTATCCAAAAATCCTCATCCTTCAGAGGTTGAGATTCGTGAAGGTATTTCCGGAAATCTGTGCCGATGTACGGGCTACAATATGATTGTTGATGCAATTAACCTGGCAGCTAAAAAAGGGGACGGCATATGGCAGAGAAAATAACTACGTATCGCTTCGATTGTTTAGACCAAACTTTGAGCCAATTGAATCAAGAAGACTGTACGATCATTGCCGGTGGCACCGATGTCATGGTCCTTCACAAAAGTCGAAGGGGAGTCCCACCAAAAATTCCTAAGCCGGTTGTTTTTATTGATCACTTTTCTGAGCTAAAGCGGGTGTATCAAAATCATAAGGATCTCCACATCGGTACCTGCTGTACCTATAGCGAGTTACTTGAAGACCCGCTTATTCCAATCCCATTAAAGAACGCAATTAAAACGATTGCGGCACCGGCCATTAGAAACAGAGGGACATTGGGCGGAAATATTTGCAACGCTTCTCCAGCTGGGGACACACTGCCATTATTATATGTATACAACACAAAACTTTTGCTGCGCTCCGTTAATGGTGATCGTGTAGTAGCTATTAGTGATTTTATTCAAGGTCCACGAAGGGTTCAACGTCATCACAATGAAATGTTGATTGAAATTATATTGCCATCCGTATTAGAAGAAGGTTCTCATGTCGTTTTTGAGAAAGTCGGCAACCGCAACGCAGATGCAATTGCCAAAGTATCTTTTGCAGGATATATCCGGTTAAATGGTGTTCGAATAAAAGATGTTCGCTTTGCATTCGGGGCTGTCGGGCCTACTATGGTTCGTTCCATTGATATTGAAAAGAAGTTGCTTGGATTGACCATACCATTAGCAGATGCAGACATCGCTCAGATTGTGGCAGCTTTCGATAAGATCATAAAACCAATCGACGATCAGCGCTCTACCGCTTTATACAGAAAAACAGTCGCCTTAAATCTTTTACGTTATTTTCTTTGCATGAAGCAATATCAATCGAATTAATTTTAAAAAAAGGGGAGCTATTCATGCTGTTGATGGAAAAAGTGGCCAAGCTGACACGTCAAAACGAAACCTTTGCTTTAGCCATGATTATTGAATCGAAAGGCTCGACTCCCAGCCATGTTGGAAAAATGATTGTATACCGTGATGGTACGATTGAAGGAACTGTCGGAGGGGGCTTGGCTGAACACTATATTATCGAAGAGAGTGTAAAGGCGCTCGAAAAGGGTCAATCAAAAATCGTTGAATACAAACTGAATAAACATGCAAAAGACGGGATTCAAATGAATTGTGGCGGAACGTTGCGGGTGTTTATTGAAGTCTATACTAGCAGGCCTGAACTCGTTCTGGCTGGTGCCGGTCATTTAGGCTATGCGTTAGCAAAGCTTGCTGATTTTCTTGAATATCCTTATTGTATTGTCGATGATCGGATTGGTTACTGTACGAAGGAGCGTTTTCCTAATGCGTCCAACCTTTTTGTGAATGAGGATATTGGAGAGGCAATGCTTGCAGCCAACCTCAATGAAAAGTCTTACGTGGTAATTGTTACAAAAGATCGTGACGATATCGCATTAAAAATGGCACTACAATTTCCGATTGCATATATTGGGATGGTCGCCAGCAAGCGAAAGGTCATAAACATATTTGAAAAATTAAAAAGTGAAGGAGTCACACAAGAACAGTTGAAGCAGATCCATTCTCCAATCGGATTGGAAATTGGCTCGGAAACAACAGAAGAAATTGCAATCAGTATTATCGGGGAAATCATCAAACTTAGCAGGGAAAATAAGCCTATAAAAGTGAAACAATTAAACAGATAAGACTCAATGACAGCGACCTTAAATGGCTTTCCTTCTTCAGGGATTCTTATCATAAAACAAACCACCTGTCCTTCAGATCAACAATTATGAAGGGCAGGTGGTTTTTCAGTTAGTTAAAAATTCCCTATTTTGTTATTCTTATGAATATCTTCCGTTCCTGCGTCCAAGGCGGTCATGTAATAGTTGCATTTATGATTTATGAGTTCCATTGTTTTATTCAGTTCTTCTAACTGTGCTTCTACTGTAGCTTTTCGCTCCAAAAACAAGTCATATCTTTGCTGCAAAGTGGAATCGCCCTCAGAACACCATTCAATGAAACCTTTAATTTCCTTAATAGGCATCCCGGTAGATTTTAGACATTGAATAATTTTTAATGCTTCAATATCGGAATCTTTAAATAATCTGGTCCCACTAGGGCTACGCTCCACAAAAGGCATTAGACCCTCCTTATCGTAGTAACGTAAGGCATATACTGTGAGATTTAATTCTTTTGCAACTTCGCTTATAGAATATGTCATATTTATTTATCTCCTTTTCTCTTATTTAGACTTCGAGTTAACTCTATGTATTGGTAAAATTTTATCATGTTGTTTCCTTAATGTAAAAGTCTAACAAATTCATTTTTAGGTTTGTTTCGTATCTACAAAAACTTATTGCTTGACCTAGAGTTAACTATAGGGATTATTCTAGTTTTGCAAGAGAAAAAGAATGACATAAATCAAAGGGAAGTTAAGTATTTAAACATTATCCCGAGTCAATTCTCTTGAAAAACCGAATTTTATTGGAGGTTAAACAAATGACAACAGCTAAAGCGCGAGCAGTCGACGGTCCAGACAAGCCGTTTCGAGTTGCTGAAATTAAAAGACGTGATCTTGATTTACATGATATTCTAATTGAAATTAAATATGCAGGCATATGTCACTCTGACATCCATACTGCTCACGGTGAATGGGGTGCCGTGAATTATCCTCTTGTACCTGGACACGAGATTGCTGGAGTTGTCACAGATGTTGGAGCAGAGGTGACAAAGTATAAAGTCGGTGACCGAGTAGGGGTCGGATGTATGGTTGACTCATGTGGAAAATGTGACAACTGCATTAAAGGGGAAGAACAATACTGTCTCAAAGGAAATGTTCCTACATATGCTGGTGTCGACAAATATGGTGAGCCTACACAAGGTGGCTATTCTACCCATATTGTCGTAACTGAGGATTTTGTTGTCAGAATTCCTGACAATATTGAACTTGACGTCGCAGCACCATTACTTTGCGCAGGTATTACGACATATTCACCATTAAACCATTGGGGAGCTGGTCCAGGTAAGAAAGTAGCGGTTGTTGGTTTGGGAGGTCTTGGTCATATGGCTGTCAAGATTGCACACGCCATGGGAGCAGAAGTTACCGTCCTGTCACAAACACTGAATAAAAAGGAAGATGGTTTGCAATTCGGCGCAGACAACTACTATGCTACAAGTGATTCTGAGACATTTAATAAACTTGCTGGTACTTTTGACCTGATCATAAACACGGTAAGTGCAAAAATCGATATTAGTGCTTATCTCTCACTGTTAACGCTAGATGGTACTCTAGTAAATGTTGGTGCCCCTGCAGAGCCATTGGCAGTAAATGTGTTCTCTCTCATCGGTCATCGTCGTTCATTTGCAGGTTCAATGATTGGAGGCATTCGTGAGACTCAAGAGATGTTGGAGTTCTGTGCAAAACATAATATTGCTCCTAATATTGAAATAATTTCAGCTGATCAAATTGACGAAGCCTATGAACGTGTCTTAGCTTCAGATGTAAAGTATCGATTCGTGATTGATATCAGTACAATGTAAGTTGTGACAGCGATAAATTGAAGATACTATCAAGGATGTCCTAAAAGAGCCAGCTTTTGGGACATCTTTTTTTCTCTATTTATAATGCTTTCCCTAATTGTAATTTAGCGGAGGTAGTGTTTACAAAATGATTAATCGTCTTACTCTAGAAAGAAGGAAATCGAAAGGCTGCTACCTAGTTATCACCGTTAAGGCGTTCTTATTGAATTGAACCAGTTTATCGAAAAGAATTTGTGAGAAGGAGATTTTTTTTTGTTAAGAAAAAGGGGATGAATAGTTAAAGCAGATTTCAACTAAATTTAATCAAACATGAAACCACCACCCAAAGGTGGAGGTTTCTTATTGAGAAACACTTGTGAAATTACTGCTCATTTAAGCTTGTTACAGAAACACTTTGTTTATTATTTGGTTCATCAAGGGAATGGATTGTAGCTATTCCATTTTGTTTATCCACATGCTCAATGTAAATACTATCTCCATTATAAGTTACATTAGCCATAATTGGCGAAGAAGCAATTTCTTGTGCTCGTTGTGCGTTCAATGTAGACACCTCCTTTTGATTTTCAATAGTTATAATATTTGTTCAAAATTACTTAGATATACTTTTTGTAATTGAAACTTCTTCCAAGTTCAAGTTAAATCCATTTTAACACTGACGATATAGATGAGGCTTACCATTTCATATAAGTGTAGTTGAACTTATTACAGATATAGAGAATGGCCATTGGTTTAATTTTAAGGCTCTTTTCTAAAAGATTGTTGTTTTTGAACAAAACTGATTAGGGTGATTGGAACGGATATGCGAGACTCCTGTGGGAGTAGCGGGACAGATGAGACCCCGCAGGCGCTTCGCGCTGAGGAGGCTCATCGCCCGCCCCGCGGAAAGCGAGCATCCTCTCGCTGCAATCAACCAACCCAATACTATTTTAAAAGCAACAAAGTTTGCGAAAACAGCCAATTTTAAAGATCCAGATGGGGAACATGTTGATGATTTGTAAATGTTAAGAGAGATTCAAAAAAACGATGTATTCAACAACGGGACATGATAGTCAAAGAGTGTTATAGATATGATATATGAAAGCCGGCCTTCCTTAGGATACAGGAATCCGGCTTTTTAGCTTTAAATATAATGCTTAACGTACAATTTTCCCAAAATGACTGTATATATAGGTTCAATCTCTAAATAAAGATCAATTGATTCATAAGTATGATAAAAATAATTAAATTATCAGGAGGTTTTTACCTTACATCCCAGAGATTTACATAATAAACTAAAATTTGGTTCAAGAAATTTTAGTTTAGGGAGGAAAGGAGAAAAAATGAATTTATCCCCCAAGGAACTATAAGAAATAACTGTTACCGTTTATTTTATGCTTTTCAATGTTTTTGCATTTTCGCCACAGTCTAAGGACCAAAAAGCATCAGACCCTGACACGTTTCATATAAACGGTTGGGGAGCTTAAACGGAATCCATTCATTGGTTTACAGACCGAAAATATATTGGTCAAAGATTTATTTATGTTCGGTAAATTTAAAAAGACAAGACACTAAAAAATTAGGTGTCTTTCTGATTTAAAAATTTTTAGAAAATTCAGTATTCGTATTGTTTGTAATATATTCCTATTTTGTACTTTTGGTAGGTACCCACTAGTTGCTATTAGAAAAATAACACTTGTCAAAGGGGTTGATTTAATGACATTATCTCAAGGATTTTGACAATATTTCTTTGGATGGGAACTACGATATCGTATATAGGTTAAATTAATATTTTTATAGAGGAGATTATCACAATGAAAAATAAAGTAAAAAGTATGTTGAGTTTTTTATTAATTTTTGCAATGATTTTCGGCGGATCTGGGCAAGCGGTGGTTGCCAAGGGAGATAACCAAGCTAATCAAGGAAAACTTAAGAATTCTAGTGAGCAAAATGTAAAACAATGGTTAAGTGAATATGAATTCTTTGAGGACACCAGAATTGCAATTATCTATGATCAGATTGCAATAAATGAATTAAAGCGTTTCGTGACAGTCATAAAAGAAACTAATGCTAAGTTTGATTCTAAACTGATAGCGGAAATTGATGAAACCGGAGACTTTAAACAAAAAGATATGAATGGACTTGATGTACTTCAACAATTGATTAACCAATATGAACAAGCTGTTCAAGAGGAGTACATACAAGAGGTGGTTCTTAAAAGTGATCAGCTCTTGAAAATCAAACATAAGTTAACTATATGTCTATGGGGGTATGTAACAGAAAACGATTTTAATGAACCAACTGAAGTATTACTTGCAGATATACTCTTTAATTTTTATTTATCGGATAAAATTGTCAATAAAAATGCTATCGGCATCTTAAAGGATATCTCCGATCAAGCAGATCACAAAGGAAATAAACTAAAAGCTCATTTGAATAACTCTGTGAAAATGTCTGAAAAAGCTAATGAGTTTCTAGAAAAAGATCTAGCTATCCCTGCATCAAAATCCTATCAAAATGCATATAAACAAGTGTTATTCGGACTTGAAAAAGCAGGCTATTCATTTAACACAGAATTCTTTGAATCTACCTCTGACACGGATGGTGACACTATAACAGATGGAATAGAATTCCTAGAGGGAATAAATCCATTTAAAAAGGATACTGATGGTGATGGATTGCAGGACAATATTGAATATGAGGTTATATCATTTATTTCCCCGACAAAATATGATTCAGATCGTAATGGCATAAGTGATGCAGATGAAGATATCGATGAAGACGGCCTGAGTAATAAAGACGAGCAAGCTTATCAAACAAATTTGATTAAGGAAGATTCAGACCAAGATGGTTTAACTGACGGATTTGAAGTACATCAGTTCGATTCATTACCTAATAAGTATGATACAGATAACGATGGGTTAAGTGATGGAGATGAATATGCTTTAAAGACAAATCCGAATGCTGCAGACAGCAACAATGACGAAATCGAGGATTCACAAGAACTCTATAAACAATCGATTAGTAAATCATTGATTCAGCCTGATAAATCAGAGATTAAAAGCGTAGAAGTTGGGTTTAGTGCAAAAGATAATATTAATAAAACGACTAGAATTAGCAGCACAAACAACGTAAATATTAAAACAACTAATTTACACGGTATTATTGGTTCTCCTGTAAGCATCAATACGCAATCAGAATTTGAGAAAGCAAGCATTAAGTTTACTTATGATGAAGCGAAGCTAGGAGACACGTTGGAAGATGATCTAGCCATCGTTTGGTACAATGAAGACGAGGAAATGTTTGAAAGCATTAACGCTGTGTTAGATACAAGTAAAAATACAATAAGTGTGGAAACTACTCACTTTGGTGAATATCTGGTTGTTGATAAGACAAAATGGTTGGAGCTTTGGAGTAGGGAAATAGACTACTCAAGTACGAATGGTGTAAATGAAATGCTGCTTCAAAATATTGCAACGAGAACAGGTGAAGAGAACGATCAAGCTGCAAGCAGCGATAAGTTTAATGACATTGTCACTAGCGATGATTCAGGTGATGAAGGGATAGATACAAAAGATTCAGATGGTGATGGCTTATACGACATCTATGAAATTGAAGGAATGAAAACACCATACGGTATAATTTACTCAGATCCTACCAAGAAAGATAGTGATGGAGATGGATTAACTGATGGGCAAGAAATGGGTCCATTCAAAACATTCACGATAGAAATTTTTGGAATTACTATTCATTTTGAAGGTTTCTTTCCAACTAGTTATCCTGACCAAAAAGATAGTGATGGAGATGGAATTTTTGATAATGAGGATTCGAGACCGTTGTACTCTGATTTATCCAATTTAATAATTCATCAATCAGATAGACCAGAAGGCCATGATGAAAATGGAAATGTAGCGAATGATATGAAAACAAATGATTATACTGGAGATGAAATGACTGACATTAGCTGGATGTTCAATTTCCAGTTACTTGAGTCTTATTTCCCAGGTATTCTCTTTGATGAGTTCGAGACAATGTCAACAAGCATATTTTCTACGGGAGATATGGAAGATGTTGTTTTAGATATGATTGATCATTTTGAGGATGGAACTGCTACAGAGTATAGCAATCAGACTTTAACTAAAAAAGCGAGTGAGCATGAGACAACAAAAGACTATGTTGAGTTTGTCAAAAATGCCTTAGTTGATGAGTTAAAGAAAAATGGAGGTAATTTGGGAGCACTTCAGTTTGATAAAAGTACAAAGGAAACTAATGAATTTTATAATTTTATACAGAGAAATGCTAGTTACCCGACGTTTAGCACTTGGAGTGATAGAATAGGAGGACTTACAATTACAGTAAATGATACTTGGGGGAATACAGTATCCGTAAAAGATTTTTCAGTAGAGAACAATCACTTCAAAGGTGTCATGCATGTTCGTTTATATGATCATTTTGGGTTAGATCAGCCAGATGTTGAGAAGATGTATGTCAATTTAGCAGGATTCCGTTCCTGGTTTGTCTTACAGCATTATAATGAATATGATGGGGAATATAAGCCCTTTGTTACTGTAATGGAAATGGATATACCATTCGAGGGGGAATTGAGTGAATAAAGGTAATTTAAAAATTATAGTTTTAATGATTGGTATATTCTTAATTTCATTAAACTTAATTGGATGTAAAAAGAATGAGGAGTCAAGTGGGGAAACAAAGATTTTCGAAATTGACAATACAGAAGAGATCTTTGGTAAAAAGGATGATGAAGTGGTGACTGTTAAAAAGCACTATATGATTCTAAATCCACCGAAAGATTTAATACAATTGAAAGAATTAATTGAAAAATACAGTAAGGATCATCCAATTGAAGAAGAAATGAAAGTAATAGAAGGAAAAAACAGGATTTTTGATATGTCCTTATATAGGGAAAGTGAGGATTTGCCAAGAGACTGGCAGCCTGATGAAAGTTACATGAATACAGATCGGCTAGAACATCATAAGAATGATCTAATTGCATATATAATTTGGTCAGATGCTGAACCACAAAAAGAATTCAATGTTTATGATAAAAATAAGGAAGGAAACGTAATTAAGAGGATGCGTTTTATTGAGGATCAGCTTGTTGAGTGATACACTATCCATACCCTAAAAAAAAGAAATGGAAATTGTTAGAAACTACAACAGGAACACTACATGACTGGGGTTCACTATGAATATTTTCCATAGTGGCCCCACATTACTTGAATCGTTTCCATACCCTATTAAAACTTTAATATTCCATAATACCATTTAATATAATTTTTTCTTTGTTTCGTTAAAGGATGCTTTCCTGGAATAAGAGAGGTAATTATGAATAATATGAAAAAATGGTACCGGTTACTTTTTATTTTTACTTTTATTATAATACTAGTTCTAATCGGATGTAACCAAGCTTCCAAACATAACATGGAAGAAAATAATTCTGAAGAATCTCCGCCTGATGCAGTAACGGATCCGATAAAAGAAATAATGGATTCTATGTCGATAGAGGAAAAAATTGGCCAAAAGCTTATGTTTGGATTTGAAGATACTCAAGTCAATGATGAAACTAGAAAATTAATAGAAGATTATCATGTAGGAGGAGTCATATTATTTAAGAAAAACATTTTAGGTGCTCAACAATTATTGGATCTGAATAATAAAATAAAAGAAATAAATTCCGGCCTACACGATACTCCGATCCTTATTTCTGTAGACGAAGAAGGAGGCTTGGTATCAAGAATGCCACCTGAAATCATGAACCTGCCGGACAGTAAAGAGATAAGAGAAGCAAATAATGCAGCGCTTGCCTACCGGGTCGGGGAAGCCATTGGTGAAAGAACATTAAAGGGCGTAATTCTGTAAGAGTGGTTTTTTCTTAGTTAAATTGTAATTGCACATTGGGGGTGTAATAATGAAAATAAGATTAGTTAATAAAGAAGAATATCGTGTTATTGAAGACTTTGTATATGAGATATTTAAAAATACCGATTATTCGGACGGAGTAGCTGAAAAAGCTTTAGTAAGAGAGATCCGAGAAAAACACTATTACATTCCCCAGCTTGATTTAGTTGTTGAGGAAGAAGGTGCGATTATAGGACACTTTATCCTTTCAAAACTTCCAATAAGTAATAAGTATGAAAATGAGATATTGATGCTATCACCAGTTTCAGTAGCAATTAATCATCAACGTCAGGGTGTTGGTAAGTATATGTTGCAGGAAGGAATTAAATTAGCTGCTAAAATGGGATATAAGGGAATAATTGTTGAAGGAGATTATCGTTACTATCAACGCTTTGGATTTAGAACATCAACTGAATTTGGAATATATGCCTCCAAGAAAAATCTTCCACCTTCTGAGGAGAATTTGATGGCTATAGAGTTGTGTGAAAATGGTATGGCAAATATTTCAGGAGAAGTAGATTATTCGATTTATGATACCTTGAGACATTAGCAGGAAGTACGAATGTTGGCTGTATTCCATAATGAAAACAAAAGGAGTAACTTATGTGCCGAAACATTAGAACATTATTTAATTTCGACCCACCAGCTACCGATGAAGAGATTCATTCAGCATCTCTTCAGTACGTCAGAAAGATAACGGGCTATAACAAGCCCTCAAAGGCGAACGAGGAGGCTTTTAATCGTGCAGTCAATGAGATAGCAATGGTTTCTCGGAATCTATTGAACACGCTGGAAACCATTGCCGAGCCTCGTAATCGCGAGGTCGAAGCTGAGCGTGCTCGTACCAGAGCAACTAAAAGGTTTGGAACAAATTAGTGAGGACTAAAGAATAGAATAGCGTTTGAAAAGTAAAGAGCGCCAAGTTTGACGCTCTTTTTTACTGATTAATAGTGTGGGAATTAAAGTGGTACAATTTGACCTCTAATCTCCCCTGCGGGATTTTGTTCAGTATGAGCATTTACATACGTTAGCTCTTGTTCCATAAAATTTATTAAATCTTCTACAGAATCTATTCCGACCTCATTTGGTACAATGTCATCATCAGTGATAGTGCCAGTAACTATTCCTCTCTGAGTCGTGATACCATTTTGTTCCTCAAGGGTTTCGAGGTTGGCCCCAAATAGAAAAACTATTACGGGTCCATTTACTCCACGTTTACCAAAGTGGATGTGCGCCTGAATAAAATTTTTAATATTTCTAACTTCAAGGGAAAACTTTAATTTAGTTCTTGTTTTATTTGCCACAAATTTTGCAATACCAAAAGCATCAGTTTCAACCGGAGGGACTTCGTTATCTCCTTTCAATCTAGCGCTAAAGAATTTTAGCATGTTATCATCTTCCTTCTGTGTAATTACTACAGTTTATGTATGGTTATATTGGTCTGTATAGTTTTAAGCCTAATATTGGAGTGAGTATGTTGCCATGCAAAAGAGACTACTTCAATCGATAAACGAAACTTACCTAATGTATCTACTAATTTAGTATCATCTGCAACGATTATAAGTCGTTTTGAGGCTAAAGCAACTAATTTTTCACGTAGTAGCGCTCCTCCACACTTAGTACAACGGATTTATCCGACTGGCTTGAAAAACTTAAAGCAACATTCGATGATTTGGAGTTGGAATTTAAAGGAGGAGAGTCTAGTAAAGAAGCTAAGAACCGAATAGTAAACGTTGTAAATCAGTTAACGTGGCTGAGGAGTGGGAACGTTCATTATAAAATTGAAAAAGCTCTTCAGCAAATTTTAGAGTACTAAAAATTCATTTCATGCGGTGGAATATCATTAATCGGGAGCGAATCAGGCGTGTTTCTGGAACTCAGAAAACATTACTTCTCACTAATTAATGTTTAACACTTCCACCGCCAAAAATGGAGGATGAGATAAAATGAAGAAATTCCCCACAAATCTTATATCTAATATGTTTTATACAATATTTGTAGTAAGCACGATAATTACGTTATTTATTGTATATAAGGATATTGATAATTCATTTGCTATTAAATTTGTTATTGGCTATGTTGTTTTTCTTATGTTATTTATTTTTTATTTCATTGTGGCAACTGTAAACAATATGAGAAAAGTAAAATGGGTTGATATTATAAAAAGAATGTATAGATTTATTTCTACTTTTGTTTTGCTTAGTGGGACGAGTATTATTTATTGCTATTTTTTTAGACAAACAGAAATAGATTATTATAGGATTTTTCATATTGCTTTAGGTTTATCATTAGGGATAGCTTTTTTTGATTTAGCGTTCTCTAGTAAGAAAAATGTAGATTAACTTTTTATTCAGCTAAAGGGCCATAAAATTGAATATATGGATCCATAACTCCTCCTTCGAAAAACAAGAAAATGACCACTTATATTTTTTTTAGGTGATCATCATTATATGAAATCATTTATTTGGTTTCATATAATTCACGGTCATTTATAGATTGAACAGGACGATGGTTGTCGGGGAAGATTTGCTGGAATGCCTGAATTTGTTTTTTCGACATTTTAATCGGATGCTCAAATATGACCCATTTCACCTCTTCTGTACAAGGAGGAGTTGTTAGCGATCCATTATAATGAAAAGACGTTTGTTCTTGAGGAAGTATACCCTGTAAATCGATCGGTTCTTTTACGGAAATATCTTCTCCTGTTTGTTCCTTGGGTAATACATCCCAAATAGATGCAAGTTTTTCATTTTTTTCCCCTTCTTTTATCATCACTCCAAGGACGGCAATTCTTCCATTCTCGTCTTTATGTACAAGGTGTAGCTCCATATCAAAATTCTGACCATTAAATTGATGTTCACTCGGAGTATGGAAATGAAATTGAGCGAGCTTGTACTTATTTCCTTCAACTAATATACTGTTGCTTTCTGTTGTGACATTAGCCTGCACGGTATGACCGTTGTTTACAAGTGTAAAAGGTGTTGGCTCATATTGAATCTGAATGTTTTTTATTTTTTCATCGGTTATTACCTGTGAGAATTCAATATTAATTGGAGATTGTTCACTTCCGTTGACACATGTTGAGTTTGCTTGGTCCAACTCTCCCCAGTGTTCAGATCCTGTTTTCCCTTCATAGGACCAATGAACAGTCTGTATACTGTGAGTTTCTTCTCCTTCACTTTCATTTGAAACAGGTGTTTCTTTAGTTTTTACCGAGCAAGAGCCTAATGAAAAGCATAAAGAAACAGCTAAAAACGGATATACCAATTTCTTCTTCATTTTTTTAAAAACTCCTTTTCTAATTTTTTAGTATTCATATAAAATAAATACCAAAAATAATTTAATGACAAGACATTATTATCCAGATAACGCTTACAATATGTAATTGGGGAAAACAGACTAACGGTATACGAGTAAAAAGTACCAGTATGATAAAATTTGTCATACTTACTTGTTTTCATTTAAGATAATAGGAGAAAAAAGTTGAGTTCATTGGAGACTGTGTAAATTTAAAGAAAGTACATCTGTTTTATAAGTAAATTTTCCACAATCTAGTTCGATTGCTGAAATGGAAACCGCTTTTCTTATTCGGCAAAAGGTGTAGTTTTGATGAAGAAGAGTTTGGTATGTTTTGAAACTTTTATGATAAAATTAGGGTGGTATTAGATAAAGATGGGAGTTTAATATGGACAAATACAAAAAACTCGATTGATTTTTATAGGGAAAGGTTTAAGGAAAAGGGGATGTTTGAGAATGAGTTATATACAAATATTCCATTATTATTAAAATCGTTAATAGAACAACAATTTACTTTAGAGGTTGCAACTTCAACGCCTACTAATAAGTATTTTGACCTTGTTGTCGGAAGTAATCTTAATGAAACAAAAACATCAAAAACTGAAATTATTCAATACATACTAGATAAGTAAATGACTATAAACTAGATGACTTTATTATAATCGGTGACTGGGAGCACGATATTATTGGTGCAAATAATACTGTTATTGACTCTTTTTGAGTTAACATGGTTCATTTGATGAACTAAGTCATTCTAACCCTACTTATATTGTCAAAAGTCTTAACCAATTAAAGGATATTTTGCTGGGAAGTCAAATCAAATAAATAACATTTTGTTCTTGAGCTAACGGGCTCTATAGTTCAATAAGCATAGGCCGGATAAGTTGCATTATTAATCGTCCTACATTCGGGCATAAAAATTGAACTACGATAGAAAGTTCCAGCTGTCCATTTTTTCTTAGTCATCATCAGTAAATGGCAATGGCGTAAACTTTGTGTTAGAACTTTATTATTAAATATTTGATATAGTGGGGATAATACAATTAAAATTAAAGAGATTAGCATATTAACAAAAAAGGGGATAATACCAGATGAGTGAAGCAATCAATTTACATAGAAGTGCGATAGACATGTTAATGGCGACAAGTCGGACCTTCTTTATTCCGATTAGTCAACTACCTTCAGGATTACAAGAAGCAGTTTCATCCGCCTACTTATGTATGAGAGCTATTGACGAGATTGAAGACCACCCCCAACTCCAAGTGGAAGCCAAACATAATCTATTACGTTCAATCAGCCTACTCTTAAAAGAACCCTACAATAATGAGGAGTTAATGACTTTATTTCACCCATACAAGTCACTCCTGCCAGAGGTTACCTTACGATTTGGCGAATGGATAAAACTTTGTCCACCGACAATTGTAGAGAATATTTCGAGTGCCACATCTACGATGGCGAAGGGAATGGCGGACTGGGTTTTAAAAGAGTGGCGGATTGAGAATGAAGAAGATTTGAATGAATATACATACTATGTTGCAGGTTTGGTAGGAGTTATGCTCTCAGATATTTGGAAGTGGTACGATGATGTTGAAACGGACAAGGATCTAGCCATTGCTTTTGGTCGAGGATTGCAGTCTATCAATATTCTTCGCAATCGTGCTGAAGATTTAGAACGAGGTGTAGATTTCTTTCCCGATGGATGGGAGTTAGAAGATATGTATATGTTCGCACGACGTAACCTAGCATTGGCTGACGTCTATTTGAAGGATATTAAACCAGGTCCGATTTATAATTTTTGTAAAATCCCAGTAGCTCTTGCTCATGGCACACTTGATGCTTTAACAGATGGGAAGGAAAAAATGAGTAGAGCTACCGTAACTGAAATAGTTAGTCGAGTAGTAGATAGAAAATAGATACCACAATTTAGAAATGAATTTTTATTGTTGTCCTTATCAACTAACGGATGAATGGAAGAACGAAAGCGACTTTTTAAATGAAACTTTTGAGCCATATTCTGAGTTAATAATTTAACAATTATGTTTTTAAATTTGAATACTTTTATCTTATTCAACAACCGGGCACAATTCTGCAGCAAGAATTGTGCTCTTTTTTCATGCTTATGGCCAGATTGTGATACAAGTTATAAATTAAATAGTTTAAAGTTATAAGCATTTCTTTGTAATGGAGAATGCTTTTTTTGTTTAAAATAACAATAAAAAAACAACAATAAAAAATAAAAGTTTATTGCAAAACGATAAAAATATGTTAAAATCAAATTTATAATAAATAAGTGAGGTGCTTTTTATGAAACATGGTTCAACACTCTTTTTAAAGATAGCTGTTTTTCTTATTGGAACTCCAGTGCTTGCTTTATGTATATATGGGCTGCCGTGGTTAGCTAATAATCCAGCAAATCCAAATTATGCCTATATACTATATCCCATTTTAATAGGTATGTATGTATCAGCGATCCCGTTTTACATTGCATTGTATCAGGCTTTTAAACTTTTAAGCTATATTGACAAAAACCAAGCTTTCTCTGAGTTGTCTGTTAAAGCACTAAAGAATATCAAATTCTGTGCAATGACAATTAGTGGTTTGTATGTGGTAATTATCCCATTTGTTTATCTCGTAGCAGAGTTAGACGATGCCCCAGGTCTTATAATAATCGGAATGGTCCCTATCTTTGCTTCAATGGTAATCGCAGTGTTCGCTGCAGTTCTTCAAAGACTTTTACAAGAAGCGATTGATATAAAATCGGAAAATGACTTAATAGTCTGAGGTGATAACAATGGCAATTATAATCAATATTGATGTGATGCTGGCTAAAAGGAAAATGAGCGTAACAGAACTCTCTGAAAAGGTTGGAATAACAATGGCTAACCTTTCTATATTGAAAAATGGCAAAGCAAAGGCGATTCGATTATCAACTTTAGAGGCGATTTGTAAGGCTTTAGAATGTCAACCAGGAGATATTTTAGAATACCGAAGTGATGAAGACACCAACTAAACAGGACCTATTTTGGAGGGGAAAGTCATGAGAGCACTAAAACAACTCATTCGTTTTGGTTGGGAGCAGGCCCTATCATGTTTGTTTCCTGTCGTTATTTTTGCCTCTTTGGCTATTACACAAATCATGTCACTTCCCGTACTACCACGGTATGACTGGCTGCTCATCATCTGCCTTCTGATGCAGTGGTGGATGGTGCGTTCTGGGCTTGAGACACGAGATGAACTAAAGGTTATTACCTTGTTTCACCTTATTGGACTTGCTCTTGAACTTTTCAAGGTACACATGGGCTCCTGGTCATATCCGGAGGAAGGTATTTTTAAAATTTTTGGAGTGCCTTTGTATAGTGGATTTATGTACGCAAGTGTAGCGAGTTATCTTTGTCAGGCGTGGAGGAGATTAAAGGTTGAACTCATTAAGTGGCCGCCGTTTTTGCTCGTTGTACCTCTTGCAGCTGCGATTTATTTGAATTTTTTCACCCACCATTATTGGATTGACGTCCGCTTTTGGTTATCTGGACTTGTCATGATCGTCTTTTGGCAATCATGGGTCACATACGAGGTTAATGGAAGACGTTACCGTATGCCACTCGCACTTTCTTTTGTGCTCATCGGATTTTTTATATGGATAGCCGAAAATATCGCAACGTTTTTTGGAGCTTGGGAATATCCAAACCAAACCGATGCGTGGAGTCTCGTTCATCTAGGAAAGGTGAGTTCATGGCTTTTATTAGTGATTGTTAGTTTTCTCATAGTAGCGACGTTAAAACAGGTTAAGGGAAAAAGTTCAACCAAGATAGATACTAGTCAAGTTTTATAACTGTTATGAACTATCTTTAAAAAAATTCCGATCCTTAGCGTAGTAAGGAATTTAAGTTTTCTAAAGAATTTGATTAGGTCTTTCTTATGTTTTTTTCTTTATATTAATCGTTTAAAAAGATTTAAGGTGAGGATTATGATCAGAGAAAAAAAGATTTATATCCTTTTAACTGATACTGGAACAATTTTAAATAGACTGATTAAATCCTATACTAAAAAACCCTATAATCATGCCTCAATCGCCTTTGATACTGAATTAATTGAGGTATATAGTTTCGGGAGAAAAACAGCGAAAAACCCTTTTATTGGAGGATTCGTTAGAGAAGATATTCATTCCGTCTTATTTAACCAAGCATATTGTGCCATCTATTCGTTAACCATAACAAATCATGAATATCAAAAGATGTATCAATATATCCAAGAAATAGCAGCCAAGAAGGAACATTATCGCTATAATTTTATAGGATTATTTGGTGTGCTGTTTAAAAAGCCGATAAAAAGAAAGAATGCTTTCTTCTGTTCTCAATTTGTGGCATCTGTCCTAAAGGAAAGTAAGGTCATTGACTATGATAAAGATCTTTCTCTGGTTGAACCAAGTGACTTGCCCCATTCAGAAAATTTTCAATTGATTTTTGAAGGTAGATTAAAAGATTATCAAAATAGTGTCATGTACGAAAGAGTCCATATTCCTTGTCAAATAGTTCCGATTGAAATGTGATTCCGTATTACGACTTTCAGCAATCGGGCGCAATTCTGCAGAAGGAATTGTGCTCTTTCTCTATGTTGGGCTGATATGCTGGAATATGTGTGTGCAACCGAATTAATCTTAAAAAGAGCATTGTACTAATTAAGAATGACACGGATTTATTTCTTGATTTTTAGAGGGATCTATAATTCTATGTGGAAGAATTATATCAAATCAACCTCAAGTGTTATTGACACTTTTACTCTAGGTAATGAAGCAGAATGGGGAAATGCTCCTAATTAATGGTAAAATTATAAAGATAGAACATGATGTTCATTAAAAGGGAATTTTCACAAAACAATACAACTTATAAACAGGAGTTAATATGCAAACGATAACGGAATTATCTAAAAAACCATGGTTTCTAGGGAGTCTAGTTTTTGTTTTTGTTGTCGTAGTCTTATGGAGCATACCGATTGAGAAAAGAAAATATGGTCTCACTAAAAGTAATTTAGCAACGGACTATACTGGTCTTCTTCCTGAACGTGTAGAACGAGTAGTTAAAGCTAAAAATCGTACTGATTTACAAAAGATTGTAATGGAAGCAAACGAAAAAGGTCAGCAAATTTCAGTTGCTGGATTACAGCATTCGCAAGGGGGCCATACTTACTTTAAAGATGGTGTTGTTCTTGATATGCGGACATTCAATGATGTGTTAGAAATTGATGAGCAGAATAAAACTATCCGTGTAGAAGGTGGAGCAACATGGGATCATGTCCAAGAAGCGATAACACCTTATGGTTTAGCCTTAAAAGTGACCCAATCACAGTCGATTTTTTCGATAGGGGGGTCCCTTTCAGTAAACGCTCACGGACGAGATATTCGTTTTGGTCCAATGTCAGGAACGGTAAAGGAAATGACATTATTAACACCTACAGGAGAAATCAAGAAAGTAACCCGAGATAGCTCAGACGAATGGATGAAGTACGTTTTTGGCGGATATGGATTATTCGGTGTGATTTTAGATGTGACATTGGAATTAACGGAAAATGAGGTGTACACCATCCAGACAGAAGAACTAAAAACAGAAGAGTATGAATCCTATTTTAATAATTTATTAGATCATAAAAATACAGCCATGCACTATGCAAGGGTAAGTGTTGCTCCAAGTACCTTTTTGGATGAAATGTATGTGATTGACTACAACTATACAGGAAAACAGGATCAAAATTCTCCACTCAAAGAAGAACAAGGTGTGCGTCTAAGTAAGCTAGCACTTGATCTTGGAAGACAAGGTGGATTCTTAGAGAATGTTTTTTGGGAAACTCAAAAACTATATATTGATTCAATCGACGGTAATATGATTAATAGAAATAACGCTATGCGCTCGGAATCCACCTTCATGGAATTTACGAAACCTGGTCGTGTCGAAGTCTTGCAAGAGTTTTTTATTCCAGTTCATTCTTACGAAGAATACATAAATGATGTAAAGCAATTGCTCCGACCAAACGACAAAAATGAAGATTTTAAAGTACATAATATTACGGTGCGATATGCAGCAAAAGACAACCACACAAGTTTGAACTATGCCAAGGAAGATATGTTGGGTCTAGTTATTTTGATCCAACATGGATTAAAAGAAAACGAGATTGCTAATGCCGAAGCTATTATCCAAGATTGGACCAATTTAACCCTCAATCATGGAGGAACGTATTACCTCCCTTATTATCGTTATCAAACAAAAGAACAATTCATGAGGTCTTATCCTGAATGGAAAAGGTTCCAGAAAGAAAAATTACGAAGAGATCCAAATGAAGTCTTTCGAAATCTATTTTATGACTATTACATCAAGTGAAGGAGCACAACATGAAGAATAAAAGTGAACGGTATATCCCTCTTGTTGTAACAGTTGGACAAGTCGCTATTTTCCCATATTATATCGTTTGGTTAAAAGAAGTTTCTTTGACCTTCACCTTATTTGCATGGTTATTTGCCGCATTTTCTTTTGCGGCTGCTTGGGGCTACCGTGTCTTTCAGTCGAAAAAGAATAAGAACAATACTTATATCTCTTTTATTTACGCAGGGATGGGTTTTGTATATATACTCGTAGGCTGTATAAAGAATTCGCTTGAATTTCTTCCCTATGCTGCACTTCTATTACAAATTATCTTAGGATTTTTACAGGGTTACTTTCGTGCATGGCATATAGAGCAGAAGACCTATCGATTACATAATGTTCATCACTATTTAATTGTCGGTGTTACTATGATTGGGTTTTCTTTTGTTAAAATAATTTCTCCTGTTGTCTTTATAACTGTTTTTGGAATCGTGTTGTTTGTTTGTGGCTTTTGGAGTTTTAAACGAAACAAGAAAGCTGAAGTTATCTAAGTGGCAGACTACGTGAAATTTATATCTCACCGTGGTTCAGGTACCATAATTAGAAGTTGTCTCTTTTTTTAACATTCGGGCGCAATTCTTCAATATATGGGCAGAGGGGATAGAAAAATGAAAGATTGTGTATTTTGTCATCCAAATTTAGATTCAAATCAAAACATAATTATTAGCAATGATTATTGTATGTTTTTACAGCTAGAAGAAGCTCAAATAAAAGGGAAGCAACTTGAAGGTTCGGGTTTAATTGTACCAAAGGCACACAGGGAAACAGCATTCGATTTAACAGATGAAGAGTGGAGTGCAACATACACTCTTCTTAAAGAAGTAAAAAGATATTTAGATGAAAAATATAAACCCCAAGGATATAACCTTGGTTGGAATTGTGGCGAAATTGGTGGTCAACATATTTTCCATTCTCACTTTCATGTGGTACCAAGATATAACGATGAACCGATGGCTGGTAAGGGGATTCGATATATGTTCAAGAGTACGGAGAATAAAAGAATAGGTAATTAAACTTAACGAGGACGTTACATGATGGTTTGAGGCGCTTTTTTATAATCACATTACTCACGATAAGGAAAATTATCAGAACTACATAGATCGTGTATTACGTATAGCGAATCCTGGTACATTGAATGTTGGGGATAATGTTTTACATCGTGGACAGGTTGCCGACGCTTATCACAATGATGCGTGAACTTATTCCATAAGACACTTTAATCAGCGAATGGCGAGTGATTCAAAAGTTGGAATCGATCAATTTCCGGTAGGAGATGGGCTATCGATTTGTCGGGTGAAGCGAGAGAAATATATTTTATACCTTATTCACCTAATTTTGACTGAAGGCACTTAAAAAATGACGTTTATAACTGATTTTCTAAAAAAGACGATTTCCAGTTCAAGTTTTGGACTGGAAATCGTCTTTTATGTTGACTTAATTTGGTCTGATATTGATCATTTCATGACAATCATGTCTGCTAAAATTTAAAGCTATCAGTTAACGATAATTATTTCTAAAGTGTGAAGGAGATAATCCAATCTCTTTTGTAAAAGTTTTAGAAAAGAAAGATAAACTATTAAAACCACTCCTAAATGCAATCTCTTCTATGGAATCGTTTTTTGAAATTAATAAAGTTTTTGAGTAATTAATCCGTAGTTTAAGTAAATATTTTTTCGAAGAAACACCATATACTTCTTTCATACAACGTGAGATATAAGATGGATGAAAATTCATTACGTTGCCTAATTCAACTATTGATACATTTTCATGGAAGTGTTTATTTAACCAAATAGCAGAAGATTCCGCTATTTGAATGACCTTTGCTGAGATTGCCTGCGTTTCATTTTGTACTAAATGATTAATTAAATGTAGAAATAGAATTTGTTGATTAAATTTATTCTTTAAATGATTAATTTGTAAGAAGCTATTTAATTCTCTTAAAGTATGAAAAACTGCAACATCATGTTTAAGAGTAAAAAAGTTAGGCAAATGTAGGGAGTCATTTGAATATTCTTTTGCATGAGTTTCATGGATTGCCCATTGTCCAGTTGTTTGAAAGTGGACCCAATAAAAATGTGTGTCTTCTGTACATGGTTTAAAACTATAATGGTGAGAATAGGGAGCTAAAATAAGGCCTTGATTACTATTTATCGTATAATTCACCCCTTCTTCTCCGATATATAAAGAACCTTTTTCCACAATTATTAAATCAAACCATTCAAAGTTACTTCTAGAAATATGAGTATAACCATTACTAAATACATCTTCATTTGAATCTCCATAATATAAGTATGGTGGTAGATCAAAAATATAATATTTCATCTTACTTATTTGGACTTGAGCCACATTTTGGGTGTTGTACTTCCAATTTCAATCAAGCATGGCCAAAGTTTGCATTATCTACATTTATGACAACGGACAAAGGAATTGCTTGCACAGCAATTGCTCCATCAGAAGTGGAAACAGTTCTAAATGACGGAACTGTAAAGATAAGTTTATCTACAGATTATCCTTTTAATAATATATTGAAATTTACTGTTAGTGTAGATAAACCTCTTGACTTTAATTTTGATATTAGGATTCCGGGCTTTTGTTCGAGTGCTAGAGTAAATGGTGAAGAAGCTATCTGTGGGGAGTATTATAACCTATCAAAAACTTGGATTGGTGAAGAAATAATAGAAGTCGTACTGAATTATGAGACTGTATTTATAAATAGACCAGAAGATAAGGTAGCGGTGAGAAGAGGTCCACTTTTATATTCCATCGCTATTGAAGAAGAATGGAATATGATTGATTATGGTAAAGATGAAGAGTTACGAGTATACCCTCATTGTGATTATGAAGTATTACCCCATTCACAATGGAATTATGGATATGTTGATAAAAATATAGAATACATGTTTAATGGCATTGGTGATATTCCTTTTAATCCAAAAGAATCGCCAATTGAAGCTAGTGCAAGCGTAGTCGAAATTAATTGGCCAAAAAATAACGGAATTGTTGCAAGAGTGCCAGTAGATCAACCGATCAGCGAAGTGAAAACAGTAAAACTATTACCGTATGGATGTACAAACTTAAGAATGACTGAAATTCCATTTATAGAGATATAACATCGAATATACATTCACTATCAGTTAGCTAATTAATCGTTGATTTAATATAGTTTATTAAAGAATCATTATTTTTTAAAATTAATTTACAGAGGAGAAATATGAATGCAACTAATGACAAACTACGTACCTAAATCTTTAATGAAAATAATAGAGGATGTAGAAACTTTTTTTTCTGGAAATGATAAAGTACACCAATTGTTTAAGAACTGCTTTATGAATACCTATCAGACCACATTAACGGAAAAACAGGATGATACAACGTTTGTGGTAACAGGTGATATTCCAGCGATGTGACTAAGGGATTCTGCTTCTCAAGTCCGCCCCTATTTAATGGTAGCTTCTGAAGATCAACAAATTGCGAGTATGATTAAAGGCGTGCTACGGAGACAATTTGATTATATTTTAAAAGATCCGTATGCAAATACATTTAATGAAACAGCAAATGGAAGTGGATATCAAGATGATGAGACAGATATGTCTCCAATAGTATGGGAAAGGAAGTATGAAATAGATTCCTTATGTTTTCCAATCCAACTAGCATACTTCTATTGGAAAGAAACAAATGATCTTTCAATATTTGATAACACTTTCTTTAATGTGGTGAGGACAATCCTGAAAATTTGGAAGGTAGAACAAAACCATGATGAACAATCGTCATACAGATTTCATCGTAAAAATGTAAGTTTAATAGATACTCTACCCAATGATGGAAAAGGTTCTGAAACTGCTTGGACGGGGATGACTTGGTCTAGATTTCGCCAAGTGATGATGCTTGTCTGTTTGGTTATCACATTCCCTCGAATATGTTTGCTGTTGTTGTATTAGAATATGCAAAAGAGATAAGTGAGATAATTGGAGAACAAGAATTGTGTAAAGAATGTGATAAATTTGCTATCGAGATTAGACATGGTATTGAAAAATATGGAACGATCAATCATCCTTTATATGGAAGGGTTTATGTTTATGAAACAGACGGTAAAGGTAACTATGTAATTATGGATGATGCGAATGTACCTAGCTTGCTGTCTATCCCTTATCTGGGTTATTGCAACTATACGCACGAAACATATCTTAATAGAAGAAAATTAATTTTGAGCAGGGAAAATCGTATTATTATGAAGGGAAGGAAGCTTGTGGTATAGGAAGTCCCCACCTTCACGACCACTTCGTGAACAGCTGGTCCCCAGCCATCTTGAGTAAATGCATCGTTGAAGCGAAGATACACGGCCTCATTTCCCAAATAAGAAGACAAATCGAATTCATGCGTTTTCCGATTACTGTCATCCCGCACTTGTTCCTTCTCGATCGCTAAAGTTTGAAACGATTCGTACTTGTGTGGTGGGATCGGGATTGATGTGTTTGGACTCAACCCGACTAACATTCTCTTAGTTGTTTTGTTCCAAAGGTTCTCATACTGCCATGTATACGCTTCCGATCGATTCTTAAATTTGCTTTGGAAGTCTTCGATCACCTCGAGGTTATATGGTTCAGCGGTCAATTGCTTCGCCAGTTCAGGACCTGCGACAACGGCATTTTCTAGTCCAGCTAGAGTAGTAGCAACGTTGATCGAGTCAGGAATTTCTGGATCGTAGACAATTATACCTTCAATTTCGTTCGCATAAGCCTTGAAGACATCCATAGCATCGTCATGAAGCTTATAAGGAACCTTCAGATTGTTAAGCCAAGGATCAACTTTATTCTGTTGTACATAAATCCGCGGCTTCTCACGATTGACAATTCCTTCAAGAGTGGTTAGAAGCAGCTTGATGTCTCCGGGTTTGTCATGAACATTGGCAACATCTAAATACTTCACATTTGCAAAGGTGGGGAGTTCCTGATGCATTGGCCATATAATTGAGCCATTGTTAGGTTTAGAGTCTGCAGAAGCGGATACTCCAAACGATAATAAAAGTGTGCATATCAGAACTAGACTTAAGATAATAAGCTTTCGAATCACGATTTTTCACATCTCCTTATGATATGTTGTGGTAGAAAAGCTGACACCTTCCTTATTCACCTCCTACATCTCCCATAAGCAGTTATTCTATAAAGCAATTACATAATACTATATTAAATATATATATATATATATTGATAGTTTTGACAAACGTTATCAAAAAATATTTTTCTGTCATTGATTTAGATTGAAAGGGGTGTCGAAATCGCGCTATTTCTCATTCTTTGTGCTACCTGATCATTGGTATATCCTTTATTTACAATTTATAATGGGTAAGCTTTTGCAACAAAGGATGTTCTATAGTTAAAAAATATTAAATATATAGGGTGGTGTTGGGGATAAGTTCAGACCAACTGGGTGGAGATACACAAGATGTTTCGTATATAGCCGTCCTTTTCGAACAAAAACTAATAATTCAAATGTAGAATTAGGGCATTCTTGAAATAAAAAACTTAATTGATATAATGATATAAAGACTCGAGTAGGATAGGAGTTATACTAAATGCAAAATAATTCAAGAATACCACTATATTTGCAAATTCAAGAGTATTATAAAAACCAAATTTCTTCAAAAAAGTTGTCGGAACACGAAAAAATTCCACCAGAACGTGAGATAATGGAGAAATTTAATGTCAGTCGGATTACTGTTGCAAATGCATTAGCCGAATTGGCAAAGGAAGGTTGGATTTATCGTATTCCAGGAAAAGGGAGCTTTGTCCAGGAAGGGATACTTAGTTTAACTAATGAAAGCACTACTAGTGATTTGGAGGGTAATACTTTGCTAAATGTTTCACCCCAGATTCCAATCGGTCGCAAAATGATTGGGCTAATCATGCCTAGTGTTGAGGACTTTTTTGCTATACGCTTAATAAGTGGCATAAATAAGGTTTTGAATCAAACGGATTATTATCTTGTGATCATGTTGAGTCATAACTCAAAAGAAACCGAGCGAGAGGCTATAAGGGAACTACTTCGTATGCAAGTGGTTGGTTTGTTTATTTTCCCTATTGACGCAGAAACATACAATGATGATATTTTAGAGTTGAAGGTTCGTCACTTTCCATTCGTGCTGATAGATCGCTATTTACCGGGAGTGGAAACGAATTATGTTAATTCTGATAATGTATATGGCGCTAAACTTGCAGTTTCTCACTTATGGGAACTGGGACATCGAGATATTGCAATTTGTTCAGATTCTGCACTTCCAACCATTACAGTAGGTGACAGAATTAAAGGATATATGGATGTACTTAAAGAGAAGGGAGCTATGATTAATCCCTCCCTAATTCTCACTGATTTTAGAGTGGATTACGGAAACCTGGACGATGATCACCCATTGTATCGATTTATTGCGACTCGCTATGCCTCCGCTTATGTCACTTTGAATGCAAAGTTGGGTTTGCATATTTCGAGAGTGGCAAAGCGTATTGGGTTGGATGTTCCTAAAGATATTTCCATCCTTACTTTTGATGATCCATCGTCTGGATATGACGAATTTGGTGTTTACACTCACATATCCCAGTCGGAACAGGAAATGGGTCAGGAGGCTGCGAAGGTGTTAGTCGAATTACTTGATGATCGAAAAAATAAAACATTCTTAGATTATAAAAAGATAAACCTTACTCCAAAATTAATTGTTAAGGAGACAACAGGGGTTTTTAATGAATTAAAAAAATAATGAAATATATGTAAAAATACCCGATAATATTGGGTATTTTTTTGTTTTTTTTATTGAGGATCTCTCTAACTGTGGAAATATTTTTGACTTTATAGTAGACGACTAACATTCACATTAGAATTTCTTTCAATACTTTAAAATTTCAGTCTGTAAGTGATATTTCAATTATCGTTCCAGTAAAAGGAAATATTTTAAAATGTTCTATTGACATAAATGAATTATTATATATAATAAATATATTAAATGAATTATTAAATAATTCAGAATATATATATTTCTAAGATTTTAAATTTCCTTTTTCCTACTAAGTATACCTTTCTAGAATAATGTCCTTCATTGTTATTGAATCCTACAAACCCTAAAGTTTTTAGATTTCTACTTTCTATATAACAAATGAGTCATATGATAAAAAGTCTCAATCTGCACTGATTTGTTTCTGTTAAGCAAAAGGTTGAAAAAATAACTAACAGGAAGTTTTAATCATGGAAATACATAATGCAAACAAACTTTAGAAAGCGCTACCATTTGATTTTTAAGGGATTAGATAAAGGAGGATAAGATTCGTGAAATCACATATAATAGCTCGATTTAAGGAGGTGATTCATTTAAAGATACATATATTTCTAGATTGTTTTATTGCTAAACAGGATTGATGCTCGATTCGCCTTTTTAAGATTCAGTTATTTTTATAGGGGGAGGAAAATATGTTCCGAAAACTTTTATTGTTAGGATTGACAATGGTCTTAGTATTAACTTGTACTGCTGTCTACGCAAAAAAACCGAATTTAGAACCTGAGAAAAATGGAAAAATTCAATGGTCTGACAGTCAGGCTCTACCTACATTTGCTAAAGCGAAGCATCTTGATGTTATTGATTTAAGGGCAAATAGCGGGGATGAGAAGTTGTTGTTCACTACACTTCAAGGAAACGTGAATCGCGAAATACCGAGAATCTATTCCATCGAAGTAGACTATGAGGAAGGGAATTATACTTGGTTAAATGATTTGGACGTGCCTTATACAATGATTGAAGAACCATGGAATCTCCTAATGAAATATAAGAAAGAGATAGCAGGTATCATCATCTATGATCCTGAAGTGGAAGATTCAATCAATGTCGCAACAACAATGGCCGGCATAGAAAATGCAGTAGTTGCCAGTCCTGAACTCGCTGAGAAACTTACAAATGCACCTTACAATTTGAAAGTGATTGAAGACTTGCGCGGGCAATTCAAAGACGGATTGGATGCATATAAATGGCAATTTGAGAATCTCTGGTCAAAGACGACTCACCGTATGTTGGTTGGATTGAATCCAAGCAGAGGTGTGGCTTTGCCTGAAGACAATTGGGATGATTTTCAAACAATCATTCAGGAAGAAGAACAGATTAGGGATAGCGAAAATCGAGATGTATATGATCTGGATTTATCGAACTTCCTTGGAAAAGAAGCTGTCTACCTTCGTTTTCAGGACGCCTTTTCGAATGATGGCTGGGGCCCAGCAGTGCATGAGGTAACAGTTAAAGCAGATGGAAAAATCATTGCACAGTTTATACCTGGATCATCAGAAGAAGAGCCGTTTTTATATGATCGTAACCAGTCAAACTCAGATGAACGCTTTGATGGGCATAGATGGGCAGATGCTGGAAATTACTTTGTGTATAAATTTACCCCACCTGCAGGAACTCAAGATCTAGATGTTTCGGTGGATATGTGGAATCAATTCAAATTATCAGCATCAAATGTTCAGCCTCAATCATCAGAAAAGACAGAACCTTATGGTTATTTGAGAGATTATGCTGTTGCTAACCGTGCAATGGTCTTCTGGCTTGAAACAAATGTTCCGGAAGAAAAAGAATTGTTTGAGAGAATCCTGTCAGATGTAGAACCAAATACACCTTACTTAGGTTGGTTTGGAAACGATGTTGCTGGAGAGTTTAGTTCAACTGAACTTACTTCAAAGCATAGTGTCTATGTAGTACCTGCCGATTGGTTCAACAATATGACCGTCTTCTCAGGCACAAAGAGAAATTTGAAAAAACAGAAGCCTTTACCTGCACCGGAACTTACTAATAAAATTTACGTTACCTTTACTCTTGGAGAAGGCGACAACTTGCAGTATAACCAACATAAATTAAGGCAACTTTGGGATGATGAAGCAAGAGGAAGTGTGCCAATAAACTGGTCAGCAAGTCCACTTTTATATGATGCAGCTCCTTCGATGCTAAGCCATTATCAACATACAGCAACCGAAAACGATCTCTTAATTGCAGGTCCATCGGGTGCAGGTTATATTTACCCAACACCTTGGCCTGATGACACTTTCGAAAAATATGCGAAGCAAACAAACAAGTACATGAAACGCACGGGCATGGACATTATATATGCACTTAACCGTGTTGATGAACAGAACGTACCGTTGTCTGAATCAGAAGCTCAGGATTATATCGATTATATCAATCCAAAAGGAATTTTCCTCAGTTGGGAAAATACCAGTGAAACATCCATATTAAATGGCAAACTCCCACAGTCGATTTTGCGAGGTGCTAGTAGTGTAGGAGAAGCAAAAGAAGCCATTGCAGAATTATCTGCAGAATGGGATGGAAAGTCACCATTATTCATCTCAATGGGAATGTTGTCTTGGTCAGTTACCCCTTCAGATATTGAGGAAATTGCCAATTCATTAGGTACGGAATATGAGGTTGTACGTGGAGATCAGTACTTTGAACTCGTTAAAGAAGCCAATGGGCTGTCTAGCAACTAAGATTTCCACTCTCTTTAATTAAAATGAAAATGATAATACAGGTGAAATTCCTCTAAGAAGTGGTAAACAGATGGAGGTAGACCACTATTAGAGGTTCACCTGTCATACATAACACTAAATCGTATCTAAAAAATAGGAGGGATTAACACCTATGGTTATCAGGGATCGAAAAGAAGAGAGAATCGGTTTTCAGGAATCTGCATCTTTTAAGCCTTCTTTTGATTTACAAACTGATTTTGTAATGGTTTATGGAATAGATAAGACGATGACAAAACGAATAAAAGAGTGGAAAGAAAAAGGCTATGTTGTTCATTTAATGACTGGTGTTGCATGGGGAGAATACAAAGATTATTTGTATGGTAAATTCGACGGTCTAAAGCATTGGGATGAAGCTCAAAAAAATAAACAAGGATCATATATTCAACATGGGGAAGATGTTCCATATATGGTACCGACCATTGCTTATACGAATTTTTTGACAGAAAGAATTAGAGCTGCAGTAGATTCAGGTGTCGAAGCAATTCATCTAGAAGAACCTGAGTTTTGGGTCGATGGAGGATATTCTGAAGCATTTAAAAGAGAATGGCAAATTTATTATAAGGAACCATGGAATCCGCCACATGAATCTGTAGATGCCCAATATCGTGCTTCACATCTTAAAGCGTATTTATATAAGCGTAGTTTAGATCGGTTATGCAGTGAGTTGAAAGAGTATGCCTTAGTTAAATATAACCGTTTTATACGATTTTATGTTCCTACTCATAGTCTTATAAATTATACACAATGGAGAATTGTAAGTCCTGAATCCATGCTAATTGATTTGCCGGCCATTGATGGTTACATTGCACAAATTTGGACTGGTACCTCACGGACTAAAAATGTGTATGAAGGTGTTCGAAAGGAACGAACTTTTGAAACCGCCTTCTTAGAATATGGGATGATGCAGGAGCTTGTAAGTGGGACAGATAGAAGAATGTGGTTTTTACATGATCCTATCGAAGATAATCCAAGATATACGTGGTCTGATTATCGAAAAAACTACTTTAAAACAGTGGTAGCCTCTCTTTTACATCCAGATATTTCGCATTATGAAATTTCTCCATGGCCTTGCCGGATTTTTGAAGGAAAATACCCTAATCAAGAAGGAACGGGTTTTGAAAAAATCCCTGAAGACTATGCAACGACCTTGCTGACGGTTATGCATACATTAGGGAACATGAATCAACAGGACATTCATGTTCACGGAATGTCTGAAAAAATCGGAGTTCTTTTATCTGATTCGATGATGTACCAAAGAAAGATTATTTCTAATGAAGAAAATGATTCCGATTCTCGTTATGATGGAACCGATGCGGATTCAGTCCAAAAAGAACAAGATATAGAACTATTAAATTTTTCTTCCTTTTATGGATTGACACTTCCACTTTTAAAGAGAGGATTGTGGGTTAGACCAGTTCAGCTAGATAATATACGACGCTTTCCAAATTATTTAAAGGATTACCGCTTATTGATTTTAAGCTATGAATTTCTAAAGCCGGAATATCCTGATTTGCATAATGCACTTGCTCAATGGGTGAAAGAAGGTGGAGTACTAATCTATGTTGGTGATGACAGTGATCCATACCATAAAGTCAGAGAATGGTGGAATACAGGAAAACACCAATACGATTTTCCAAGAGAACATCTTTTTGAAAGCTTAGGAATAGCTAGTGGAATTGAACAGGGTATCTATCAAATCGAAAAAGGAGTCCTTGGTTATTTAAAGTTTTCTCCTGACGAATGTGCTAAATCTAAAATAAGTGCAGATTTGTTAAGGGTTATGATTAATAGTAGCTTAGAAAACTATGATCAAGAAATTACTTTAGATGAGAAAAACTATTTTATGATGCAACGGGGTCCTTATCGAATTGCAGCTGTTTTAGATGAATCAATTAGCCAAGAACCGCTAGAAATAAAAGGGAACTTTGTCGATTTGTTTGATCCATCTTTAAAAGTTCTCCATCATATTCAGCTAAAGCCTGATGAAAATACGCTTTTGTATGATTTAGATTATAAACAGACAGTACAGGAAGTGAAGGTAATCGCGGCATCCTCAAGAATAGAGGAACTGAATCAAAATGAAAATGGCTTTGAAATGATTGTCAGAGGGCCAGAAAAGATGAAGGCAGTGGCCCGTCTATACTGTCTTAGAAAGCCGAATGAAGCAAAGCTAGTTATAGGAAATAAAAGTGAGGATATTAGTTGGGAATGGCATGAACAATCTCAAACGATTTTACTCAACTATACTCATAGTTCGACAGAGATAACGAAATTAGTTGTAAAGTGGTAGTCAATAAAACAGATGCCATGTAACAAAGCATCTACGTCTTCTTATGTCACATTCTTTAGGAGTGGAGGAAAAATGAAGAACCATATTGAATCAAAACTAGCTTCCCAGCAAGTATATGTAACGAAAAACAAGAAAAACATCTGGTTAAAAATATGGCAGCATAGAGTTTTCTATCTTTTTTTACTTCCAGGTATTGTTTGGTTCTTTATCTTTTCATATATTCCGATGTATGGAATAACAATCGCCTTTAAAGATTTTAACTTTGTAAAGGGAATCTTGGGAAGTCCATGGGCAGGTCTTAAATATTTTGAACAGTTTTTCAACTATTATCAAGCAGGAGAAATTATTCGTAACACAATAATCATAAGTTTAATGAAACTCATAATCGGATTTCCGATGCCTATTATATTAGCGCTTATGTTAAATGAAGTAAGAGTTGCAAAGTTTAAAAGAACTGTACAAACCATTTCGTATCTGCCTCATTTTATCTCTTGGGTTGTCGTTGTCACACTTATGCAACGGATATTAAGCCCATATGGAGGACCGATAAATGAATTGATTGCTGTACTAGGACTAGACAAAATTCAGTTTTTAGGCAATCTTAATTATTTTTATCAGCTTATAATTGGGTCTGATATATGGAAAGGTGTCGGTTGGGGAGCCATTATTTATTTAGCAGCAATTTCAGGAGTCGATCCTCAATTATATGAAGCAGCAAAAATGGATGGCGCAAACAGGTTCAGACAAATGTGGCATGTAACATTACCATCAATAAGTGGTGTGATGGTCATATTGTTTATTCTTGCATGTGGCGGTATTATGTCTGCAGGATATGAGCAATTACTACTTTTGAATACTCCTTCAACTGCCTCGATAGGGACTGTGTTAGATGTTTATGTGATCAAGGCTGGTTTGGAACAGGGTCGTTTTAGTTATGCAACAGCAGTAGGGTTATTCCAAGGAATCATTGGATTAATTCTTATTATTTCAGCTAATCGTATTAGCAAAAAAGTCAATGGGACATCCCTATGGTAAAGGAGTGGAGACTTAAATGAGTGGGAGAAAGTGGTCGATATTTTCTATCATTAATTATACATTATTAGCACTTTTTGCTTTTAGTACTCTTTACCCCTTTATCTATATTTTAGCTTATTCACTTAGTGATGGGGTGGCGGCAATGAAGTACCCTATTTATTTTCTTCCTAAAGGGTTTACATTTGAAAACTATATTCAGATATTTCAAGATACTAAGTTTCTGGAAGCCTATAAAATTACTATTTTTCGTACAGTGATTGGAACGGCCTTACATGTGTTTTTAAGTGCATTATTTGCTTATGCTTTAACGAAAAAAACACTACCAGGAAGAACTTTCTTTACCTTTTTTATCTTTATACCAACCCTGTTTGGCGGAGGAATGATACCTACATTTGTTTTGTTTAGAGAATTGGGATTAATCAACTCATTTTGGGTTTATGTTATTCCATTTTTATATAATTTTTTCAATATTATTGTGCTTCGAACCTTTTTTCAGCAACTGCCTAATTCATTAGAAGAGTCAGCGAAGATAGATGGTTGTGGGGATTTTAAAGTTTTTATGAAGATTATTTTGCCATTATCTACACCTGTACTTGCCACAATTGGACTATTTATAGGTGTATTTCACTGGAATGATTGGTTTACAGGAACCTACTTTGTTACAAATAAAGATTTATTGCCTGTTCAGACCTTACTTAATGATCTTTTGAGTCAATCAATAGCACAAGCTGATGCAGCAAAGAATGCTTCACAAACAGGAACTTCGATCGGACTACAATCAGTAGCGCAAACTACGCCAGAATCATTGCGTATGGCAACTTTAATGGTGGCGACTTTACCAATTTTATGTGTCTATCCATTTATGCAAAAATACTTTGTCAAGGGCGTCATGATTGGTTCAGTAAAGGGATAGGTCTTCTCAATAGAGGAGTTTATTATATGAAAGAAAATATATCATTCTAGGGGGAGTAAGATGAAAAAGAAATTTAGGCTAGTAATGACTTTGTTGTTAGTTTTGTTGCTCGCAATTTTAGCTGCTTGTCAGGAAAAGAGTGAGGAAACGAGTACTGATGGTAAGGAGGGACCTATTACAGTAAAGGTTTTGCATAACTGGGCTGGTTCAGATGGAAATGAACCTAAAGATGCTGAAAATAATCCTGTTGCCAAAAAGATTTTGGAAGAAACAGGAGTGAAAATGGAATTTGACTATCCAAAAGGATTAAGTGAAGTAGAAAAAATCACTCAAGTTTTTGCTACCGGAGAATTTCCAGACTTGTATACAGGTCCTGCTTGGGGAAAAGAAAGTGAAACATTGTTAAAGGCAGCGAACGAAGGGCAGCTTCATGATTTAACTGAGTATATTGAAAAATATCCAAATCTTGCTGAACTAGTAAAGAAGGAAAATATGTCAACTTCTTTATACGATAGTATTATTAGTCAACAACAGGGCGGTCAATTTATGCTGCATGCTAGTTTTCCAGCTACATCTGAAGATGTCATTAACTGGTTATATGGATTATATGTTAATAAAGACATCGCAGAAAAAGTAGGGATTGATCCACAATCTGTACGTACACCGGAGGATCTTTACAAATTTCTGCAAGCTGTAAAAGATGAGAATCTAGAGGTTAATGGTAAACCAGTTTTTCCTTTGGGAGCTGGGGGAACTGGTTGGCCATTAGACATTATGTCTGAGATGTTTGTACCAGTTGCAGGATCTTCTAGTTGGATGATTGATGAAGATGGCAATGCTGAATTGAACTTTTTAACAAAAGAATATGAAGATTATATTTTATACATGCAAAAACTACGTAATGATGGATTACTTGATCCAGAGGCATATACACAAACCGGCGCTATTGCGGAGGAAAAGTTTACTCAAGGGCGTTATGCAGTAGTTCCAAATCAGTTCCCTGGATTATGGTCTGGATTAGTAAAAGCAGGACTTCAAGATAAGTTTGTTCCATTAGGGCCATTAAATGATTTCAACGGGGATCCTTATCGAACAGAAGTGAATGTAACTGGTTCTCAACTCATTGCTGTTCCAAATACGGTTTCCAAGGATAAATTAGATGAAATCATGGAGATGTTAGATTATTTGGCATCTGATGAAGGGTTCCTTTTAACAAACTATGGTATCGAGGGCGTTCATTACGATATGGTTGATGGCAAAGTTCAAGCGAAAAAAGAATGGGTTGATAAATTAAAAGAGGACCCTAAAGCATTGCATAATGAAGGAATCGGTTCTTCTTACGGTACATTAGCAGGATTATATCGTGCAGTTTCATTAGCAGGTGGTGCGTTTGGATATCAATATGATGAAAGATATAAAGTAGAAGAAGAATTCAAGAAAATTATGTCCCCAGAAGGGATTAAGCCAATTGAAGGAAAAGATCCTTATAATGTGTTTAAGGGACATGAAAATTATGAGCAAATCCAGCCTGTTTTTGATACGTTAGGGGATGTAGTCCTACAAGCCATTCATTCAAAATCAGAAGAAGAAGCTCTAAAATTAATTAAGGAATCACAAGAAGCGTTAAAAAATGTAGGAATTAAAGACGTCGATGATGAGTTATCAAAACAAGCAAAAGAAGGAACAGATTTCATGAGATACCGGACATCAAACTAATTGATATCAATACCGTACTATACAGGCATAAAGGAGAGCAGTACGCTCTCCTTCTCACTTATGTGAATAGAACAATAAATTAGATAATAGGAGATGTGTTACTATGAAAAAAACATTTAGACCCCCTTCCGTTCCACTAGTTACGGTTGATCCATATTTCAGTGTCTGGTCAGCAGAAGATCATCTTTATGATGATCATACGGTGCATTGGACAAACAAACGTAACAGCATGGTTGGTTTGATTATGGTAGATGGTAAGCCTAGAAGATTCATGGGTAAAGTAGAGATGGCTTCTGATGCAGAATACATAGAACCCGATATCTTGATTCAAAAAAGTTTAAAAGTTGATCCTTTAACTAGCTCATATTTATTTGAGGGTGACGGTATCGAGCTTGAAGTTAGTTTTACTACACCGCTGCTTCTTGATGATTTAGATTTATTGACAAGACCTGCTTCATACGTAACTTTCAGTGTTCGTTCTATAGACGGCAAGTCCCATGATGTCAAAATTTATTTTGATGTATCTGGCGAATTGTGTGTGAACACACCGAATCAAAAAATAGTTTGGTCTAGAAAAATGATTAATGACAATATCGTAGCTATGCGCATGGGTACTGAAGAACAGCCAATTCTAAAACGTATAGGAGATGATACGAGGATTGATTGGGGGTACTGTTATCTAGCGGCACCTCAAACAACCTCTCTAAAAACGGTTATACAATCATACAATGGTAGGAAACAATTTGTGGAATCCGGACAATTGCTAATGGAAGACGATGAACAGCAGCCAAGGCCGGTAATAGTCGATACTCCAGTAATGGCAGCTGTATTAGATATTGGTGAGGTTCAAGAGTCTCAATCTTCACACTATTTGCTTTTAGCGTACGATGATATTCATTCAATCGAATATTTTGGGAAACATTTGGGTGCCTATTGGCGTAGGAACGGTTTAACGTTCGAAGAAATGCTTGTCTTGGCAGTGGAGCAATATGAGGATATCCAAAATAGGTGTGAAGAATTTAACCATAAGCTGATCAATGACAGTAAAAGTGCGGGTGGTGAAAAATATAAGGATATGCTGTCACTTGCTTACAGGCAGGCGATTGCAGCACATAAGTTGGTTGTTGATGAAAAAGGAGAAGTTTTATTTTTATCAAAAGAAAACTTCAGCAATGGCTGCGTTGCCACTGTTGATGTCAGTTATCCATCTATCCCACTTTTTTTACGCTACAATCCGGAGCTTGTCAAAGGCATGATGAGGCCTATATATCGATATGCTAGTAGCAAAGAGTGGAATTTTAATTTTGCCCCGCATGATGTGGGTTGTTATCCGAAAGCAAACGGCCAAGTTTACGGTGAAAATAAATTAGAATACCAGATGCCAATCGAAGAATGTGGGAACATGTTGATTATGGCCGCTTCAATTTGTAAATATGAAAAAAATGCAGGCTTTGCAAAAGAGAACTGGGCCCTTTTGACCGACTGGGCGAATTATTTAAAAGAAAACGGACTTGATCCAGATAACCAATTATGTACGGATGACTTTGCAGGGCATTTGGCTCATAATGCTAACCTTTCCATCAAAGCAATACTCGGCATCGGTGCCTATTCGCTTATGTGCAATATGCTTGATGAAAAGGATGGAGAAGTTTATTTTCAAATGGCAAAAGAGATGGCATCTCAATGGGTAAGAATGGCCGCAGTAGAAGATCATTACAAACTTACTTTTGATAGTACACAAGAGACATGGAGTCTTAAATATAACTTGGTATGGGATCGAATTTTCGGACTAAACCTGTTTCCAGAAGAAATCGTAGAAAAAGAAATCCCTTTTTACATTTCAAAACAGAACAAATTCGGAACACCTCTCGATAACAGGAATACATATACGAAGTCTGATTGGCTTGTATGGTGTGCATCAATGGCAAAATCGAAGGAAGATTTTGAACAAATGATCACACCACTTTGGGATTTCTTGAATGAAACGCAAAGTCGAGTACCATTTACCGATTGGTATGACACGGTCACTGGCAAGCAGATAAACTTTCAGAATCGGTCGGTTGTAGGTGGCCTCTTTATTAAATTATTGAATCAATCCGATGGCGTAGTAAGTAACGAAGACGTAAATTCAACCGTAAGATCAAGTTGAGGACTAGATATCTAATCCTTCATATTTATAAGGAACTACACCAAAACTTAATCAATAACATGATGAGGAAAAAATCCATTGAGGAGACAAGTGTACATGGGTGAAAATAATGTTACTCAACCAGTTGTTTGTCCAGTCTCTGCGAGAGAAGTTGAAATAATAGACTTCTTTACTTCGTTTGAGGAAGGGGACAAACAACCTACCTGGGAAAACACTGTTGAAACTGATAGTGAAGGAAAAAAAATGGCCTCAGGTATCAAAGGTATTCCATATGATTCAATACAAGGGAATATCACTCATTTAATAGAAGAAGTTTCTGCAAGTGCAGACAAGCCGCCAAATGAAGAAGCTAATAATTTGGTGGACCACAATAAGCAAACAAAATGGCTGGCATGTGAAATTTCTAATATGAATTCAGAAATAGGGGATGGCCCGAACAGTAGTTATACAGGAAAAGCCAATGCAGGATGGACAGGAGGAAAAGCTTTACGGTATTCTGGTAGGCATGTTCCAGAATACCGAGCTTACTCTTATAATAAAGTATTTGACGTAAAGATTGCAGTTACTTCCAAGTCAAAACTTTCCTATTATCTTCATCCACAGTTTATGGATGAGGAACAAAGGGATTATTCTAGTACCTACGTATCTATCGATCTTGCATTTACTGATGGAACATATCTTAGTGAAATTGGGGCAAAGGACCAGCATGGTATTGAATTAAATCCCAAGGCACAAGGGGAATCAAATACTTTATATCCGAATCAATGGAACTATAAATCATCTGTTATAGGAAAAGTGGCCGAAGGAAAAACCATTGATCGAATTTTAGTGGCTTATGACAATCCAAAAGGTCCTGGGGTTTTTGAGGGTAGTATAGATGATATTAAAATTGAAGGGGATTCGAAAGAGGAAACATATGAAAGTCCTGTTGATTATGTAAATATTTTGAGAGGGACAAACTCAAATTCCACATTTTCTAGAGGAAACAATTTCCCGGCAGTGGCGGTTCCTCATGGGTTTAACTTCTGGACGCCAGTGACAGACGCTGGTTCTATTAGCTGGCTTTACACTTATCAACAAGCGAATAACTCGGAAAATTTACCAGAAATCCAGGCATTTTCTCTCAGTCATGAAACAAGCCCATGGATGGGAGATCGTCAGACATTCCAAGTAATGCCCTCGGCGTCAGAAAAACCTAGTGCTAACAGAAATGAACGAGCGCTTCCATTTAAACATGAAAATGAAATAGCAAAGCCGCATTATTATAGTGTTACATTTGAGAATGGTATTCAAACGGAAATGACGCCCACAAACCGTGCCGCAATGTTTAGGTTTACTTTTACTGATGGAAAATCAAATTTGATTTTTGACAATGTAAACAATAATGGTGGCTTGTCTTTATATCCAGACCAAAAGACAATCACTGGCTTTACAGATGTAAAAAGCAACCTTTCTGACGGTGCTACTAGGATGTTCGTTTATGCATCATTTGATAAGAAAGTAACTGACAGCGGGAAGTTATCTGGAGAGAACAGGGATCATGTTGCAGGCTATTTTAGTTTCAATACCTCGGGTGAGGACAAAACAGTCACAATGAAAATAGCTACGTCACTGATTAGCGTTAAGCAAGCAAAAAAGAATCTTGAACAGGATATTAAATTTGATTCTTCTTTTGAATGTTTGAAAGAAGATGCAAAAAAAGCATGGAAAGAAAAACTAAAAATACTTGAAGTGGAAGGAGCAAGCGAAGACGAACTTACCACTTTATATTCCAACATGTATCGGTTGTTCTTATATCCGAATATTGGGTATGAAAATTCGGGCACTGAAGAAAAACCTAACTATCAGTATGCTAGTCCATTTTTGGAGCAAACGGAAGAAAACACACCCACTGAGACAGGTGCCAAAATTGTTGATGGTAAGTGTTTTATCAATAATGGTTTCTGGGACACGTACAGAACGACCTGGCCAGCATACTCCTTGTTTACACCAACCATTGCCGGTGAGATGATCGATGGTTTTGTACAACATTACAAGGATGGCGGGTGGATATCGAGATGGTCTTCGCCTGGCTATGCTAATTTGATGGTTGGCACAAGTTCTGATGTTGCTTTTGCTGATGCTTATTTAAAAGGAGTAACAAATTTTGATGTGAAAGCATTTTATGAATCTGCTTTAAAGAATGCCTCCGTAGCTAGTGATAATGAGAGTGTGGGCAGAAAAGGGTTGTCCACGTCTATTTTTAATCGTTATACAAGCACTTCGACTGATGAAGGGTTGTCGTGGGCAATGGATGGTTACATCAATGACTTTGCTATTGCGAATATAGCAAAAGAGCTGGCAAAGCAGACAGATAAGTCGAATCCAGATCATAAACAGTATTGTACGGCTGCCAATTATTATTTAGAGCGAGCGCAGAACTATGTGGAAATGTTTAATTCTAATGTAAATTTCTTTATGGGAAAAGAGCCGTCAGGTGAATGGAGAACCCCTGCTGATAACTTCAATCCTGAAGTTTGGGGCGGTGATTATACAGAAACAAATGCTTGGAATATGGCATTCCACGTACCACATGATGGTCAAGGGTTGGCAAATCTATATGGAGGTAGAGATGGATTGGCGGAAAAACTGGATGCATTTTTCTCCACTCCCGAGACAGCCTCTCACCCAGGGCATTATAGCGGAAAAACTGGATAAATGCTTGAAGCTAGGGATGTAAGGATGGGAATGTACGGGCATAGTAATCAGCCTTCCCATCATATTCCTTACATGTATAACTATGCTGGACAACCAGCGAAAACGCAGGAAAAAGTTCGTGAAGTATTATCACGACTTTATCTTGGAAGTGAAATTGGCCAGGGGTATTCAGGTGATGAAGATAACGGAGAGATGTCTGCATGGTATTTGTTCAGTGCTGCAGGATTTTATCCGTTGCAAATGGGCACACCTGAATATGCAATTGGAGCACCTTATTTTAAGAAAATGACGATCACCCTTGAAAATGGGGGGAAAATAATCATCGAAGCTCCAAATGTCAGCAATGAAAATAAATACGTACAAAACCTAAAAGTAAACGATAAAAATCATGATAAGTTAACGATAGCCCATGAAACGCTGAGTAAAGGAGCCACATTGGAGTTTGAAATGGGAAGCGAGCCGTCAAAATGGGGAATAGGTGTAGACGCCTTACCTAAGTCGATCACTGATACAGCAACAAACGGTACTTCCTTGCCACCTACTACAATGTTTGATTTAACAGATCATAATGAAGGGACATCTCTTCATTCCGATGAAGGTGATGCAGAAAGGCTATTTGACAATACCTCTCAAACTAAATTGTCAATAGTAAATAATAATCCGTGGGTACAATATCGTTTCGAGAATGGACCCGAGGAAGTGTTGATGTACACGATTACTTCTGGAGAGGATAAAAAACAGGATCCAAAAAGCTGGATATTAATTGGCTCCAAAGATGGTGAAAATTGGCATATTCTAGATAAAAGAGAACATGAAAGTTTCCAATGGCGTAATTTCACCAAACCATTCAAAATTGAGAACCCTGGTGCCTATTCCTACTATAGACTTGAGGTAAAAGAAAACGGTGGAGCCACCTCTATTACTATGTCTCAAATAGAATTACTTGGTTTTAATGATTTACAGGAAAAGTTTGATCAAGTAGAATCGGTTTTTAAAAGTTATGTTGAATCGGGAGAGATTGGTGAGGTTTTGAAAAAACAATTGGATGTCAACCTTTCTCAATCGCTAGAGCAGTATCAAAAAGGATATCACAAGCAATCAGTCAAGAAATTAGGAGACTTTTCAAAGGATATAAAAAAGAATGGCAGCATTTCTGAGAAAGCAAAAGAGCAATTAAATGCTGATATCCATACGCTGATTGAAGCTGTCACAAAAGTTATAAATGGTCATAATTCTGGTATAGGAAAATGAAAGTATGATGGAGAGGTTTTTTAAGTACTATCTTAGAGGTTTCTGGTTAGAGCTAACTTCTTTTAAAACTTGTTGAAGATGCTGACATTTCTATTCTAGTAGAAAATATCGGCTTGTTGGTTGGGTTTCCGGAAATTGATTTTTCTTTCATGTGGAGCTAGTAGAGCCAAGGACAGTTGTGTTTACAAAAGGGAATAGAGGCTAACACAATGATACGAGGCTATTATGCTGGAATTAACGGTGATGGCAAAGTAACTCTTGATCAAATGAAAAACAACAAGTGGAAGGTCCTGAAAACATTGAAAGTGTTTGATCGTATCGATCCTAATAAGTTTTACCATCTGAAAGTCGTAACCAGCCAAAATACCATTAAGGTCTACGTAAACGATACTCGTACTCCAGTTATCTAATATAATGATAAAAGTCGAGTTCATTATGATAAAGGAGGAGTTAGATTGCAAATCAACCAATCTCAAGCTTCTTTTGATAATTTTATTGCAAGTGCGTTTGTGATTCCTGACAAAACCTTCAAAGAACCTGTTGCAAACAAAAACCCGCTAGTTGAGACACCGTTTACTCCGTTGCCTCTTGGTTCAATTGAAGCTAAAGGCTGGCTTCTCAAGCAACTTGAGCTTCAGCGAGACGGAGCTACAGGTTATGCGGAGGATCTGTATAGCGAATTGGGAACAGATGCAGCATGGCTTGGAGGCACAGCGCCGGAATCTGATTGGGAAAGACCTGTTTATTATTTAAAAGGCTTGATTCCTCTTGCTTATACGTTGAAAGATAAGGATCTCATCGCCACTTCTCAAAAATGGATTAACGCCATTTTGGAGAGTCAACGTGAGGATGGATTTTTCGGTCCGGCTAATGACGATTGGTGGCCTCGCATGGTAGCGCTTTATGCGCTGAAAGATTATTACGAAGCGTCGGGTGATGAACGTGTTCTTCCGTTTATGACAAACTATTTTAAGTATCAAGCCACTCATTTGCCTACTCAGCCTTTAAAGGAATGGGGGAAAATGCGGGTTGGAGATAATATAGATACTGTCGTATGGTTGTACAACCATACGGGTGACGAGTTCTTACTTGACCTGTCAGATTTGCTGGCAGGACAGGGTTATCCAATTGCAGACCTGTTTAACAATAATAAGTTTCAGGATTTTGGGGATGATTTCCATCCTACTCATACGGTTAATGTGAATGAAGCAATTAAAATGCCTGCCATTTATTACCAGCGTTCGCATTCCAAAAATGATCGCGATGCTTTTCAGGCCGGAGTGAAAAATTTATCTAATCATACTCAGATAACCGGTATGCCTTCGGGTACTGAAATGCTTGCTGGAATTTCTTCCACACAGGGAGTCGAACTTTGCGCCATTACAGAGCGGATGCAAAGTAATGAAGAAGCTGCAATGATTCTTGGCGATCCGCACATTGGAGATGCATTGGAGAAAATTGCCTTCAACTCTCTTCCTGGAGCTATGGATAAGCAAATCAAGAACCATCAATATTATTCCTTAACTAATCAAGTAGAGAGCAACTATGCAGATCATGGCTTTAAACAAAACCATTCTAACGGTATGATGCCTTCGCCAACTTCTGGTTTTGCGTGCTGCCGCTTCAATATGCATATGGGTTGGCCATATTTAGTAAAGAATATGTGGGCAGCATCTGCTGACGGAGGCATTGGGGTTATTGCATACGGGCCGAGCAAGGTATCAGTGAGGCTGAAAGATGCAAACGTTACGATTAATGAGACCACAAATTATCCGTTTGAAGATCAAATAAAATTTGACATAACAGCTTCAAAAAAGGTGCAGTTCCCACTCAAACTCCGTATTCCAGCATGGTCGGTTAGTCCTACCGTAACTGTGAATGGAGAGCCTGTGAAAGCTGTGAAAGCAGGAGAGTATGTAAGCATAGACAGAAAATGGAAGAGTGGTGACGAAATGGTTCTTCAAATGCCGATGAAGCTGAAAACGACAACATGGGTCAATAATTCCATTGGTATTGAACGCGGTCCACTTGTGTATTCCCTGCAAATGAATGAGAGCTGGCAGGTTGAAAACAAGCCGATTGCTGAAGTGCCTGGATTCAATGCGTCTGCTTTAGGCTTCAATGAGTATAGTGTAAAGGCGGAAAATCCATGGAACTACGGTTTGCTTATTGACCGGCAGCATCCAGAGAAATCTATCGATGTGATTACAGGACCAATGCCTGAGAATCCGTTTGAGCAAGCAACGACACCAGTTAAGCTGGTAGCTAAAGCGAAAAAAATCTCAACATGGGGTAAATCAGCTAATAACGTAGAAGCTGCCGAACCGCCTGTTGGACCAATTCTTTCAACAGAGCCGACTGAAAATATTGAATTGATTCCATATGGAGCGCAAAACCTGCGTATCACCTATTTCCCTGAAGTGACGGAGAGCTTGGCAGATACGGGTGCAGCCAAATATGAAGCGGAACAAGCCGACATATTCCGTGCAGAAGTAAGAACCAACGCAGCCTATGCATCTGGGAGAAGCTATGTAGGCGGAATTGATTTTGCTGAAAGCTATGTGAAGTTCAATCAAGTTGTTGTTCCTAAAGCGGGAAATTATAATGTCGATATTTGGTTTGCCAATGGAAATGGATACAATGCCTCGACAGGCAAAATGATTGTCAATGGCGAAGTACACTCGTTGAAATATCAAGGTACACATGGCTGGGGGCGCTTTATGGCCACGAAAATAGAGGTTCCTTTGAATAAAGGCACCAATACGATCATGTTCATGAAGGATCAAGGATCTTATGAACTGGATTATATTGTCGTAAGGCCATTGCAAAAGAATGGCTCTTAAATAGACAAAACAGTCAGTTGCAAATATAAATGGTATGGATAGTAGTAGAACCCAGTAATTTTATTACTAGTTCAAAGGCTGTCGAGAATCCTCGGCAGCCTTTGATTTGTCTGCCTGGAAGAAGGTGAAGGCTATAAGGTATTTCCTGAAATATGGAGGCAATAGTAACCTGTAGCTTAAGATAAGGATAAGAAGGTGACTCTTTTATCTGAAGGAAGTCAGCGGAAAACTTCCGCATAGAGGGGCACGAACCTCATACAAGACTAGGTGACATTAGGTGAGTTTGAAAATCAACATTAAGACCTAACTGCTGAATGCGCTTAAAGTGGGTAACTTTTCATTGTAAATCTACACTCATATTATCATACATGCGGACATAAGCCTGAGGAAACTGACGTTGACTGCTCTTTGATTTATGGTGATTATTATTTTGCAGAAGGAGTAGCAAGAATGCTTGGAAAAACTACTGTTTATTGGTAAGGGGAAATTTATTGGTTGACGATAATGAACCTCAAGAGTCTTCTTTGGACACTTTAAAGATGAAGCCTCTATTAAAATTTGTACAAATATAGACGAACTGAAAAATGAAATTAAGCAATATATGACTTATTACAATAATTATAGATATCAATGGAATTTAAACAATATGACCCCTTCACAATACAGGGATTATGTATCCATTACAAATGGAGTAGTTAATAAACGCTAGTTCTCCCACAAAATGTCTATATTATTTTTATAATAAATTATTTTAAGATGATATGAATAGTCTTAGGTATATATTGAAAAGAGTCCTTTCTACACAACGTGTCCTTCTTTAAGTTTTAAGCGTTAGGGTTAGAGTCAAATGCCAAGAGATAGAATATTGCTAGGATTCGTCATATGCTTGTGAGAACTAAAAAGGAGCTTCTTAATTTTATAATAGAGGAGAAAAAAGTTATGAACACATTCTGGTTAACAAATGTTGTATTAGAAACAGGATTCGTAGAGGAAGTAGGGCAAGTAACGAAAACGCAAACAGAAATCGCATATATTAAAATTGTAGACGGAAAGATGGTTGAAATTGCACAAACCGAGCCAAATGATGAGTTTCCAACTGTTAATGGTGAAGGGAAATTATTAATACCATCGTTACGAGATATGCATATTCATATTGATAAAACGTATTATGGTGGACCTTGGAAAGCAGTTAAACCGGCTCCAAAAGGAGTTCAATCTCGTATTGAAGAAGAGCAAACGATCCTTCCACAGCAATTACCATTTGCACAAGCGCGCGCAGAGAAAATGATCGAATTGCTTCTTCGTAATGGTCATACTCACATTCGTACACATTGTAATGTGGATCCTGTTATTGGACTGAAAAATTTAGAAGCAACAGTCAATGCTCTAGAAAAATACAAAGATTCCTTATCGTATGAAATTGTCGCTTTCCCACAACACGGGTTGTTAAGAAGTGACTCTGTACAGCTTGTAAGAGATGCTATGAAAAATGGTGCAACACTTGTTGGAGGAGTCGATCCTGCCACAATTGATCGTAACATTGAGAAATCATTACATACCATTTTTGATATTGCAGTAGAAGCAGGTACTGGGGTAGATATACATCTTCATGATTTGAATACTCTTGGTGCTTTCACATTTGAAAGAATGGCTCACTATACGAAGGAAGCAGGATTAAAGGGAAGAGCCACTATTAGTCACGGAAGTGCATTGGCTGATTTAGAAGGGGAAGCATTAATTGAAATGGTTTCTCTATTAACAGAGCAGCAAATCGATGTGACGACAACTGTTCCTATTACACGAGCAACCATTCCTATTCCAACATTAGACCGACTTGGTATGAACGTTTCACTTGGTCATGATAGTATTACCGATCATTGGTCTCCATTTGGTACGGGAAACACGATTAATAAAATGTCGGTATTAGCAGAGAGATTCCGTCAAATGGATGAAAAATCATTAGCTTCTATTGTAAAGTACGGTACTGGCGGAATCTCTTTACTGAACGAAGATGGAAAACGTAATTGGCCTAAAGTGGGTGATGAGGCGTCTATGATTCTAGTAGATGCTTCATGCTCTGCAGAAGCCGTTGCGAGAAGAGCAACAGTTGACTGTGTATATTTTAAAGGAAAGAGAGTAGAAAGTAAGCTACATGAATATGTTCTTTTTTCTTAAAAGAGAGGGATTATACAATGAGTGAAATAATATGGTTGAGAAACGTTCGTTTAGAAATGGGTATTGAGAAATTTGAAGATGGCTTCATTGAAACTCAAACAGGAAGCTTTGATTTAAAAATCCAAGAAGGAAGCATTGTAGAAAAGCATTCCCATCCATATGCTATTCCTTCTAATGAGAAAGTGTTGGATGCTAAAGGGCTTCTTGCTGTACCAACCTTTAAAGAAATGCATAATCATTTAGATAAAACGTATTTATCACTTGATTGGAAATCGTGTAAACCTGTTAAAAATCTTGAGCAACGACTGTATTATGAAGCATTGGAATTAAATGAACTTGTACCTACTACAAAACAACGTGCGAGCAAGATGATTAAACAAATTCTTTCTAATGGATCTACACATATCCGTACACATGTGAATATTGATCCTTATATTGGATTGAAAAATCTTGAGGGTGTTCGTGAATCGTTAGAAGATTATTCTGACAAGCTTACTTATGAAATTGTTGCATTCCCTCAGCATGGTCTTTTGCGTGATGATATGGGCTCATTAATGAAGGAAGCAATGCGATCAGGAGCACATATTGTGGGAGGTTTGGATCCAGCAGGTATTGATAAAAATATTGAAAAATCATTATATGAAGTCCTGAATCTAGCAACAGAATTCGATGCAGGTATTGATATTCACCTACACGATCACGGACATGTTGGATTTTATACGATCGACAAATTTGCTGAAATGGTTCGAGATGCAAAATGGTATAATAAAACCGCTATATCACACGCATTTAGCTTAGGTGACGTTCCGATTGAGCAAACAACAGAATTAGCTGAAACTTTAAGTGAGGTAGGAATGTCTATTATGTCTACTATTCCGATCACAAGAAATATTCCTCCTCTTGAACTTTTAGATCAAAAAGGAGTGAAGGTATATTTAGGATGTGATGGATTTTATGATTCATGGAGTCCATTCGGAAACGGTGATGTACTAGAAAAATCAATGAGATACTGTGAACGTTTCAATCGTAAAGATGAAAAAACGTTAGCACATTCATTAAAATGGGCAACAGGTGGTACTACTCCACTAAATGAACAAGGTGAAGTAGCATGGCCTTTAGAAGGTGATGAAGCGAGTCTTGTTCTATTAGAAGCAGAATGTTCCGCTGAGGCAGTGGCAAGATTGCCTAAAAGAGAAGCTGTTTTATTTAGAGGGAAAGTAGTAGCAGGTTCAATGTAATCAAAGAGATGAGGATGCCCACTGCCATAGTTAGTGGCAAAAACACATCCAAAAGAGTCAAAATCTATAAGTGAACATAGGAAAATGTACTTACTTATTACAAAAAAACACCTAAAAACAGGAAATTTAATAAAGAAAAGAGATAAGGCTGACTCAATAGCCGTTACTAACGACCTTTTGAGTCAGCCTCCTGTTTTGCAAATCACACAAATGAAAAGCAAAGAGAAAGATGAGTAATCGAGTTTGAACTCCAAATATATGGTGTTATTATACCTAGTGATTAGAATCAGCTATAATTTTACTATTTTGCCTGATATTCACGGAACGTTGGATTTTCTCCACAGACCATTAAGCCTTGTCCCCAGTTCACGTGTACATCGGCAGACGGTTTATCATCAGGGTCGCGATATTGGAAAAGTACGTTTCTACGTGGACGATCACTCCGATTACTGTCAGAGCCGTGTATTGTTAAATAATTAAAAAACAGAACGTCTCCTGCTTCTGCAGGGCATGGAGTTCCTATGGAAATCGGATATTCCTTATGATTTAAATAGTGACGCCCTACATGAGGAATAGATCCTTCTTTATGAGATTTTGGTATGACTCTTAGACATCCATTTTCCAAGTCTGCATCATCAAGATGAACACTGGCTGCCATCATGGTATGACTTTCATGAGGAAAATACGGATGATCCTGATGCATAGGAAAAGCAGCTCCCTTTTCAGGTGGTTTAACAAGCATTTTGGAGTGATGTAATTGAACATTCGGTCCGATTAACTTTTGTAAAATAGAGACCATATTTGGATGGATAACGGCTTTAGTGAAAGATGAATCATGATAATGAACGTCATGAAACCCTTTCAAAACAAGTTTTTTTAACTCGTTTGGTGGAATGTACTCCCCTTGCCAAGCGGCATTTCGATCAAGTTTTGCATTGGCTGCACGCTGAATAATTTGTTCAACGGCATTTTTCATTTCTTCTACTTCACCTTTGTTAAAAACCCCTTTAACAAGTAAGTATCCATTTTCTTTGTAAAATTCAGCATCCTTTAATGTAATCATAATATTTACCACCTTTAAGTTTAATAGTTTACTTGTTATCATAATAATGAATTATTAGTTTCTAGTCTTTATCATAAGAGGCTACTTTTTTGTCTTATGAAGACACGGAGGGATATTTATGATAATCCAATCTTGTAAACGCAGTGAAGGAATATTGAATCAATATGCAATGGGGCCATTTGGAGAAGAAGTTACCTTTAAGGTGCTTTATTGGGGGGTTAATCCAAAACATTATGACAATCCGTTGCATAAGCATTCATTTTTTGAAGTTTGTTATGTACTTAGTGGAGAAGGATTATATAAAGACATGGATGAACAATATCCATTAAAGAAAGGTACTGTTTTTTTATCACGTCCAAACAATCAACATCAAATTTTAAGTGAAACTGGTCTTTTTCTCGTGTATATTGCTTTTGATATCTTACATGAAAACTCAAAGGATGATGCCAATAGTATGATTAGTCAATTAGCGGGAACAAATAAATTTTATGTCTGTGGTGCGGATGATTCTCCGACAGCGTTAATTTGGAGAGCGTTGGTAGCCCATACGTCAAACGGTGGTGCAGACGATAATAACTTCATTTCCAATATGGCACACACACTCATCCTGTCTTTTACCTCTATGTTTTCCGAAGCTAGTCAGAAAAGTCAGGAAAAATTGTTTGCAAATAGTTCTTCAACACTTTTATATCAAGCAAAGTTGTTTATTCAAGATAACTTATCAGAACCATTGAAGCTAGAACATGTTGCCAACTATCTTCACATTTCCAGTCGTCACTTATCAAGGCTCTTTTCCAAAGAACTGACTGAAAGTTTCTCCAACTATATTCGTAAGGAAAGGGTAAGGGAGGCGACCCGTCTGCTTGAAACGACAAGCATGTCAATTAAAGAAATAGCTGATGTTACCGGCTTTGGATCAGTGCATTACTTTACACGTGTATTTACGACGATGATGAATGTCTCACCTGCAAAGTATCGCAATGATTTCGAAATAATCGTTGAAAAGAGAGAAGTTCTGGAGAGGAATGTATAAAAATTCTTTTACCTGATAATTCCAATAGATTCGAAAAACTTTTGAAAGCGTTTTAATTAACTGTTACTATATTACTTAACAGTTAATATTTCTTATCTCCCTCATTTTTACATTATACTCTAGTAGAATAAACTGGTCATAGCAACAGTACAAAATGTGTATGAAAATACTTGCGAATTAGTTCTCGCATGAAAATAACGTTTATGGTCCAGTTATTAGTAGTTCAGTGTTTTTAATTAATATATCGTCCATAATCTGGGATTGCGTTCTGATCAAATTCCTTCACTAATTTCTTGAGACCTTTTGAAAGTTTGTTACAGGACAATGGTTGTCCGTGCCCTGTAATTGCCAATGCAGGCTTCAATGCTTCTAATTTTATAACGGATTCCTTCGCAGCATCCCAATCTGTAGTTAAATATCTCGGACGGCCACTGATTTCTAATTCTTGAGTTAATACATTGAACAGCGACTCTTGTTTCACCGTAACAAAAGCATCACCTGTAATAAGGGAACGGTCCTTTTCTCGGAACAGCGAAATCGGAAGGAATAGTCTCTACATGGGTTCCTAATTCAATAGGTTCATTCGGAACTAACGGCGATATTTTGGCAACTAGTCCTACCTCAACTGACCCATCATGCTCTGGATAATTTAATTCCCCAGTTAAAATTCTTGTCAAGTTTTTCAAAACTTAACTAAGTTGTGTCCATGAAACTATACTAGCATCATGATGCATACTTAAAGGCAATTGAAATAAAGCTAGATAGACACTTTATTGAAATGTTAAGGAATGAATTAGAACATAGAGGCATTTATGAACACTCGATAAGTGTTCTTTTTGTTGAACTTAGTTGAAGGGTATAGTGGATAGTTTCGGTAGTAAGTGATTAGAGGGGGTGTCAATATGAAGGTGGTTCTCGCGCAATAAACCACCTCATTAGGCTACTAACAACTGGTTTCGTTGGTACACCATATCTATGCATAGCGTTATCGGAAAATGGTTATCACTGTACCGCGGAAAAGCTGCTTCTTCAGGAAACCTATCCTTCTTGGTTGTACTCGATTAAAAAGGTGCAACGACCATCTGGGAGCATTGGGATGGTATTAAAGAGGATGGTTCATTCTGGAGTGATGATATGAACTCGTTTAATCATTATGCCTACGGTGCTATAGGAGATTGGATGTACCGATATGTTGCAGGGTTAGACATAGATGAAAAAGAGTCAGCGTATAAGCGAATTCGTATTAATCCAAGAATGAGTGCTAAATAAATGACATATGCACGTGCTACACTTCAATCGATGTATGGAAGAATTGTCTCTGCATGGAATATTACCCATAATGGAGTTACAGTTGAAGTGGAGGTACCAGTTAACACAACTGCATATATTACTCTACCAAATGCTAAAATTAATGGTGTAAAAGAAAATGGTATAGAATTATATCAAGCAGAAGGTATCCTTGAAATAACTGAAAATGAAGATGGTGTAGAAGTTGAAGTTGGTCCAGGATCTAATCGATTTGGCTATTGATAAAAGTAATAAACCATATTGACTTATATCATTGACTTGATAGTTAATGAAAAACATTAATCTAAGATTGGAACCGTATGTGTTTAGCAAAAATAATGATGAAGATAGAGAAATCCCTTTTCATTGATTGAAGATCTCTCTTCCAAGGGCCCATTCATTTTAGAATGGGTTTTTGTTCTTTTTCTAACTGAATGCTTGAGAAAGTGCTGCTTCATTTGAAAAATTACCAGTGTAAGCCTATAATTGCCTAGCAAATAATCACAATTATTTGTAGATTCAAGGAAAAAAGGAGACACCATCTATGAAAAACGTCAATGCATTATTTCGGAACAAAATTGGATTTTCTAAAGATGAAACAATAACGTTTGAGAAGTTAGATGAAATACTAGAAAAAACGGCTAAAGCCATACCATTTGAAAACTTAAGTATTCTCTCAAAAAAGTCTAAAACATTAACAAAAGAAAATTTGGTAGATAAAATCATGATAAGAAACGAAGGTGGGCTTTGCTATGATCTAAATTCATTGCTCTATTTATTCTTAGTTGAAAATGGTTTCGATGTATCCTTAATTCGTGGAATTATCTATGATCATGGCGGCCAACGATGGAATACAATTGGGAACACACATGTTGTAATCATTATGACTTATCATGATCAACTTTACTTAATAGATACAGGCTTTGGGGGAAATCTCCCATTAAAACCAGTTCCTTTTACTGGAGAGATTGTCAACTCTAAAACCGGAGAATTCCGAGTTGAGAAAATCGAAAGCGAGCATGGCGACCATATGTTGTTCTTGAAATTACATGACAAAGATAAGAATTGGAAGATAGGATATGCTTTCCAGTCAACAGAAACGATTAAAAACATTTCAGAATTAGATGAAGTTCAAAGGATAATCAAAGTGCATCAGGATTCCCCATTTAATAAACAGCCTTTACTTACCATGCTGACAGACAATGGGAGCGTGACCTTAACTGAAACCTCCTTTACCAAATGGGTGGAAGGAAAAGTGGAGAAAGTTGAAATTGATCAAAATGATTTTAAAGAAATTTCAAAGGATTACTTTGGCATTGAGATTGATTGATGACTTCAAGAAAATCCTATAAAAAGTCACTACTTAGGATTGAACGAATTGGTATGAGGAGAACCCATAAATGAATAAGCGTTTTAGAAAAATAATCGACTGAGGGGTAGTAAAACAACCTCCCAATTATGTTTTAATATATCCCACTTTCCCTCTTTTTCATGTTATATAAGTATATATACGTAATATGATATTTGTTTTTGACAACAATGGTGAAAGTGTAATAGTAGATTTTACTTAGATAATATAATATTATATATTTTAACCGGTTGCTGATTAAAAAGTTAACTACTATGATGATTATTGAAAGTGGAAGAAGGTGTTGAAATCGGCAAAACCGATCTATGAACAAATATATGAAACAATTAAGACAGCCATTGCTGAAGGGAAGTATAAAGAAGGTGAACGTATTCCTTCTGAAAAGGAATTGGCTGATTCATGGAATGTGAGTGTAATTACTCCTAGAAAGTCATTAGAAATGTTAGCATCTGAAGGATTAATATTTCGACAGGTTGGAAGAGGTTCATTTGTGAAGGAACCTGCTAATAATGAAATGAAGGTTGTACCTTCCTCCCGAAATAAGCCAGTTATTGGAGTGATAATGACTGACTTTGATGAAAGTTATGGGATCGGACTGTTAAATGGCATTGAGCATGCTGCGGAAGAACGGGCATTTATTCTATTACGACGCTCATTTGGAAGCGTAGATAAAGAACAAGCCGCCATTCGTGAATTTATGGAGCTTGGAGTGGATGGATTAATTATTCTGCCATCACGGGCAACCTTTTTTAACTCGGAAATTTTGAAGTTAATCGTTGATCAGTTTCCATTTGTTCTTGTCGATCGTTATTTAAAAGGCGTGGCAGCTGCAGCAGTGGGTACGGATAATATTGGAGCAGCTAAAAAAGGAACAGAATATTTATTTGACCTTGGACATCAGACAATAACTTTATTAAGTCCTCCACCTGTAAGCGCTACAGCTGTCGAAGATCGCATTGAGGGTTTTATTCGAGCACATGTGGAAAAAGGTTTAACCAAAACCCCTCTCATGCTAACTGAAGTTATTTCAACGTTGCCAGATTCCTTCAAGGAGGCCAATATTGCTAAAGACCTAAAAATGATTAAGGATCATTTGCAGAAGCAAAAGAATATTACAGCGTTTTTCGCGATAGAGTACAATATTGCTCTTCTAGCAAAACAAGCGGTAGAAGAACTGGGGTTATCCGTTCCTAGGGATATTTCGATTCTTTGTTTTGATAGTCCTCCATTTAAACCAGGTGCTTTTACTTTTACACATTTGCTTCAGGATCAAGAAAAAATGGGGCAGCTAGCTGTAGAACAATTACTAGGTTTAAAGAATAGTGTCAGGAGCTTACAAACGACTTTATTACACACCAAATTAATCAATGGTCAATCAACTAGGAAAATATAGAAAATTAACCAAAAAAAAACGAAAGCATAGGCGAAAAAGCCTATGCTATTTTTATGTATAAAATATATTAATCTATATGAATCTATATGAATATATATGAATATATATATATTTTATATATAAAATATATTGACCTTTATTATTAATATGTATATTATTATAGTTAATTCTAACAGTGGAGGAAACACATGGAAAAACAACTATTTGATAAAACAGCGGTTGAGTTATTTACACGTAAAATTGACGAGCAGCTATCTGCTCGTCCGAAGGCGGCTGAATTATTCAGAAATTGTTTCAAAGATACACTTGATCGTACATTGAATCGCTTAGATAATGGCGGGGTGTTTGTGGTTACAGGGGATATTCCGGCAATGTGGCTACGAGATTCATCTGCTCAGCTGAGACCATATATAAGATTAGCTAAGCAAGATGTGCAGGTAAGCTTATTGATTGAAGGTGTGATTAAGCAACAGATTAAATATATTTTACATGATCCTTACGCGAATGCATTTAATGAGACTGAAAATGGAAATGGTCATCAAGATGATCAAACAGATATGTCCCCGATGGTTTGGGAAAGAAAATATGAAATTGATTCATTGTGCTACCCTATCCAGCTAGCTTATCTATATTGGAAGCAAACTGATAACAAAAATATATTTGATCATGCATTTCTAAAAGCACTTTATTCGATCATTGAGGTCTGGATCACGGAACAGGATCATGAAAATCGATCAGCCTACAGATTTGAAAGATTTCATTGTCCTGACTCTGACACACTTTCGAGAAATGGAAAGGGGACAGAAACAAGGCCGATTGGGATGACGTGGTCAGGATTCCGTCCAAGTGATGATGCGTGCAAATATGGGTATTTAATTCCGTCTAATATGTTTGCGAGTGTTGTATTAGGTTATATTGCAGAAATTGCAGAAGATATTTATAACAATACCGCCTTAAAAACGAAGGCCAACGTACTAAAAGCTGAAATCGAGCAAGGCATTAAAAAGTATGGAATATATGAACACCCTGTATACGGAAAAATGTATGCGTATGAAACAGATGGGTTGGGGAATTACAACTTGATGGATGATGCAAATGTTCCAAGTTTACTATCTATGCCATTTCTAGGTTATTGTAAAGCGGATGATGAAATCTATCAAAATACTCGAGCTTTTCTCCTCAGTGAACAGAATCCGTATTATTATGTTGGGAAAGCTGCATCAGGTATTGGAAGTCCGCACACCCCACAACACTATATATGGCATATTGCCTTGGCAATCCAAGGTTTGACGGCTGTTTCACTTGAAGAAAAGGATAGGATATTAAATTTGTTGGAAAAAACCGACGGAGATACAGGGCTTATGCATGAGGGATTTCATGCTGATGATCCGACGGAATTTACTCGCTCTTGGTTCTCATGGGCTAATGCTATGTATTGTGAGTTTGTCATTGATTTTTGTGAAAACTCTCTTAAAAAAGGCGAAAAAGTAGAATTGTAGTTTACTAGACATCATTCTATAACCTGTAGTGGATCGTCATTTTGCGGTGACGATCCAGAAAAAAATTATTTCATGACTACCTTGATACTTGTTATCTTGCTTAGAAGAAAAATGAAAACTTTGTAAATCCTGATCTATTTTGCTTACATATTTTAAATCTAAACATGGGGTTTTAGTATCCAATAAGCTGATTTTTCAAAATGGATTAAACAAGTTGAAAACAAAAATGCAAGCGTTTACTTATGGGTTTTTACTTATTGACTATAGTACTGTCGCAAAACCATCTAGTCACTAATGTGAGATTTTAATTCCGATAATATAGGAGGGTTTTAAACGAATGGAATTAGTAAATGGAGAAAAAATGAATTATCAGGAAATGGCTGAACAAACGTACCATGCTTTACTAAATAGGTTTTTCCTTAAACATGAGGGCCTTTATCTTGAACATTATCAAAAGAAGGAAGAGGATCAAGAAGTTTCATTTTTATGGCCTTATTCCGGTGTTATTTCTGCAATTAATGCTCTTGCAAAGATGCCTAGTATTGGTAAACAGTATTACCATGATTTAATCAATGTCCTCGATGGACTTGAAAAGTACTGGAATGAACAAAGTAAGCCTGAAGCGTATGATTCATACGTGATTAAATATGGTGGTGGTCAGCAGTTTTATGATGATAATGAATGGTTAGGGCTAGATTTTATTGAAGCATATCACACATTAGGTGATAAGAAATATTTACAAAAGGCGAAAATGATGTTTGATTTTGCGATCAGCGGATGGTCGGAAGATAAAGGGGGTGGTATTTACTGGAATACTGATAAAAAAACAAGAAATACTTGTTCGAATGGTCCTGCAGCAGTTTTAGCTATTCAGCTTTATGAAGTAACGGGTGATATGAAGTATCTTGATTGGGCCATAAAAATTTTGAAATGGACAAAGCAGTTAGAATCACCAAATGAAGGGATATACTGGGACAACATTCGAGAGGATGGGAGCATTGATCAAACGACGTACACTTATAACGTAGGAACTATTATTCATTCCAATGCTTTGCTTTATAAACTGACAAATGAAGATATCTATTTAATAGAAGCATCTCGTTTAGCTGAGTCAAGCTTAGAGTACTTTTTAAAAAAGAAAAATGATCTTTCATTTGCTGTTTTCCCAGATTCTCCATGGTTTAATGTAATTTTATTCAAGGGATACTTAGCCTTATATCATGCAGATCCTAGCCGTAATCGTATGTATATTAATGCAATACAGGCAAATGTCAATTATGCATGGAAACACGCAAGGGATGAGAATGGACTTTTCAGCAAGGATTGGACGGGGGAAAAAGGTGTTTCACAAGAACATAAATGGTTATTAGATCAAGCTCCTATGATTGAATTTTATGCACTGTTAACCCTTACTGAATTGATATAACTGAATATTCAATTTTATCTATTAGGGAAAGGGATTTAGAGGTGTAAGAGAATAGAATTCTGTGAAAAATTTTATTGCATGTTTTAAAACGGATACTTACAATCGAACCATACTTTAGGGGGAATAAAAATGAAGAAACCGTTGTTCATTTTAACCATCTTATCATTTTTGATCGTTTCCGTAGCATTTCCCAATTCGGAAGCTAATGCTGCATCCCATCAAAAGAAAAATATGGAGCGTGCCATTGATTCATATGAGGCGCTGCAAAAATACTTTTATCAGTCAGACTCTAAGCTTTACCTTGAGGAATACCCGCATAATGGCGGTAACCCATACTCTTATGTATGGCCATTCTCACGTGCGATGGCAGCAACAATTGATATGTCTCAACTAAAAAAAGTTGGAGAGAGTTACGAGGATGATGTTCAGGATCGTTTGCAGGGTCTTGAGCTGTATTGGAATAATGAAACAGACCCAGTTGGTTATGATTCCTACGTCCGCCCGCCTTTTGGCAATGGTGGAGATAAATTTTATGATGACAACCATTGGCTTGGACTCAATTTTATTAAAATATACGATGCGACAGGTGATGAAGCAGCATTAAATCGAGCGAAACAAATATTCGACCTTGCTGTCCATGGATGGGATGACAATCCTGCACATCCTTGTTCAGGTGGAGTATTTTGGACACAAGCTCCATGGAGTAATGATAGAAATACTATTTCAAATGCTCCAGCTGCTGAGATTGGATTGTTGTTATACGACATTACAGGGGACACGTATTATTTAGATTGGTCTAAGAAAATGTATGACTGGGTAAATGGTTGTATGTTGGCGCCGAATGGATTGTACTGGGATCATATTGATCTTGAAGGGAATATTAATAAAAGACAGTGGACCTATAATCAAGGAGTCATGTTAGGGGCTAGTGTACTGTTTTACAAGGCGACTGGCGACAGCTCTTATTTGGAAAGAGCAGAAGATATCGCTGATAAGGCACTCGAACATTATGGGAATTCTCGTATTTATTCCGATCCACCATACTTCAACTCTATCTTTTTAAAGAATCTTTTACTGTTAGAAACAGTAAATCACAATAATAAATATCGTAAATTTATGCAGGCATATGCAGATGAAATGTGGGAAACGGTTCGTAATCCAGATACTGGCTTGTTTGAATTAGACCCTAATCGTTCTGTCTCACTCTTAGAACAGTCTGCAATGGTTGAGATTTATGCAAACCTCGCTACTAAGGGATCAATATTGAATATTGACAAGTAACCTATATTTTAGTGTGTAGAATAGAATCTACTTCAGTACAGACATTGGGGTATACGGAAACGAGTATCCCCAATGATTGTATTTTAAGATTTTACATAGAATTAAGACATGTTACTAGTATTTTTGAGAAATCTATGAATCTACTTGGCGTCGCTGAGTTTTAGCTTACCTTGGTATTGAATGCTCTAAAGAGGGAGGGATCTTATGAAGTCAGGGTTGAATACATCATCATCTAATAATGCACCACTTTTTTCATCAAAAAGCAAGAAAGAAATCAGAAGAGAGAAACGAAGAACTACATTGAAAAATATTGCCACAAGCTGGGAATTATATGTTTTTCTTTTACCTGCTTTTCTATATTTTTTAATTTTCCATTATGTTCCTTTATATGGACTTCTAATTGCATTTAAAGACTTTAACCCTGCGTTAGGGGTTTGGGATAGTCCGTGGGTTGGATTTATGTGGTTTGAAGATTTCTTTAGTTCTTACTATTTTTGGGATTTGATAAAAAATACCATTGGAATCAGTCTTTATTCGCTTATTGTTGGCTTTCCAATGCCGATTATTTTAGCATTAGCATTTAATGAAGTGAAGGACGGCTTATTTAAACGGGGATTACAAACAATTACATATGCACCTCATTTTATTTCCCTCGTTGTTATGGTGGGTATGATCATTTCATTTCTTTCACCTCAAACTGGCTTAATTAATCATATCCTAGGTTTGTTTGGAGTTGAACCGATTGATTTTATGCAGGATCCAGGTTGGTTTAAGACAGTTTTCGTGTTTTCTGGTGTATGGCAAGGTATGGGATGGGGAGCAATCATCTATATAGCGGCATTGTCTGGTGTAGATCCACAACTTCATGAATCTGCAAAAGTGGACGGGGCATCAAGGTTGCAACGAATTTGGCATATTAACATTCCTGCATTACTTCCGACGATTATCATTTTGTTTATCCTAGATATGGGGAGTTTATTGTCGGTAGGGTTTCAAAAGATTTTACTTATGCAAAATGATTTAAATATGGAATCCTCTGATGTCATTGCAACCTTTGTCTATCGTACTGGTATTCTTGACGCACAGTATAGTTACTCTACTGCTGTTGGATTGTTCGATGCAGTCATTAATGCAACAATTCTCGTCATCGTTAATCAGATTGCTAGAAAACGAAGTGAGACAAGTCTATGGTAACCAGAGAGGGGATTAAAAATGACTGCGATTAGAGAAAGTCGAACAGATCTTATTTTTAAGTATTTTGTTTATTGCTTTCTATTTGTGATATTGATATTAATTCTTTACCCATTAATCTATATTGTAAGCGCTTCAATAAGTGATCCAACCCTAGTCAATCAAGGTAAGATGTGGCTTTTGCCCAAGGGGATTACCTTTGTAGGATATAAGCTACTTTTTCAATACGATGAGATTTGGATTGGTTATCGAAATACAATTTTTTATACCTTGTTAGGTGTGGCAATTAACCTATTTGTCACATTGCCAGCTGCATATGCTTTATCCCGAAAAAAGTTGGTTGGTCGCAATTTTTTTATGATGATGTTTGTATTTACAATGTTTTTCAGTGGCGGTCTGATCCCCTCATATTTGCTAGTTAAAAATCTTGGGATGATTAACACTGTATGGGCATTGGTTATTCCCAATGCAGCTTCGATTTGGAATATTATTTTATGTCGAACGTTTTTCCAAGTGACGATTCCTAAAGAATTAGAAGATGCAGCAAGTATTGACGGTTGTACGAATACAAAGCTGTTCTTTAAAATCGTGCTACCATTATCAATGCCTATTATTGCAGTGATGGCATTATTTTACGGTGTCGGACATTGGAATGAGTACTTTAGTTCTTTGATCTACTTAAATGATGAAGCTAAGTATCCGTTGCAAATGGTCTTGAGAAAAATTCTTGTCCTGCAAGAAATCTCCACTGAAACAATGGATCCAGCGATGGCCATTGCCAATGCAGAGGTGATTAACCAAAAAGCAGACCTTTCAGCAGTTTTAAAATACGCGGTCATCCTTGTTTCAACTCTACCAATGTTAATCGCTTACCCTTTCTTGCAAAGATACTTTGTCAAAGGGGTCATGATTGGTTCAATCAAGGGGTGATTTTGCATTTTCTGCTACTTGAAAGGAGGGGGGACAAAAGGTTTTTCGGTGAGTAGTTATTAAAATAAAAGGCTTTGTTAAACTTAGCTGTTGATATCCGCTGCAGGTGCTCTCTTTCCGCTCCAATCAACTGTGTGGCAAAATCAACAATAACCTTTAACATTGCTAAATAAGAAATCTATTTTCTAATCACATAGAGGGGAGTTTTATTTAATGAAAAAGAAGGTACCAATGTTCCTGATGACAACCATGTTAATGTCAAGCGTTTTATTTGGGTGTAACTCTAATGAGACTAGCAAAGAATCGTCAAAAAACAATCCTAAAGTATCGGTAAATGAAAGTGGTTTTCCTATCGTTGATGACAAGATTACATTAACCATGGTCGGCCCTCATGTGGGAAAAGGGGAATGGAAAGAAAGAGAATATTTCATAGAAATAGAGAAATTAACAAACATAGGATTTAAGTTTCAAACACCTCCACGCGATGACTTTCCAACAAAGAAGCAATTATTATTAGCCAGTGGGGATTTACCTGATATTTTCTATGCATCTGATATCAATCATCAGGAACAGATAAAATACGGTGGCAATGGAATTCTTATTCCACTAGAAGATTTGATAGATAAGTACGCGCCAAATATCAAAAAATTGCTGGAAGAAAGACCTGAAGTTAAGAAAGCAATTACGGCACCTGATGGACATATTTATGCATTACCATCAGTTGATGATCAACCATCCTATTGGCATATGTGGTACAACGGAGAATGGTTAAAAAATCTTGGTGTAACAGAATTACCGAAAACGATTGATGATTTTTATACCCTTCTTAAACGATTTAAAACTGAAGATCCAAATCAAAATGGAAAAGCAGATGAACTCCCTTTAAGTAATCATGGTGGTGTTGGAGAACTTGACTCCTATTTACTTGCTGCCTTTGGGTTAACAGGCAGCGGCATATCACTCAATAATGGCAAAGTTGAATACAGTCCAGTTCAGCCCGGCTATAAGGCCTATTTGGAATTTATGAATAAACTTTGGGAAGAAGATCTATTTGATCATGAATCGTTTTCACAAACGAATCCTCAAAAAAAGGCAAAAGGACATGAAAATTTAATTGGTGTTTTTGCAGACGCACATCCAGCTTTTGTGCTTGGAGGTTCCACTGAAAGTACAGATAACCCAGTGTTTCACCCTTTGACAAGCGACTTAACGGATCAACCGATTGTTCCTGAATCAACCGGAATTGGTGGTGGAACTTTTGCTATTACAAAGGAAAATGAAAATCCGGAAGCAACAATAAGATGGGTTGATTATTCTTATTCAAAAGAAGGTGCTGATCTTCTTCATAATGGTGTGGAAGGCACCTATTGGGAATGGAAAGACGAAAATAAAAAGGAGGTAAGGTTAATAAAGGATGCTCCTGAAGGCTTTGATAGCCCAGAGGATTTTCGCTCTTCCATCTCTCCAGATTGGGGGATTGGCGTTCCAATTCGAAGATTTGCACAAGATCAATTAGGTTGGAAATGGGGAAATGACAAATTCGGTGAATGGTTACGTGAAGAAGATAAGAAAAAATTGATCCCATTTGAAACTCCAATCTACCCAGGTGTTTATTTTGAAGATGATGAATTGAAAACGATTACCCGTATCGAACGAGATTTAAAAACATACGTCGATCAAATGAAAGCAAAATTTATTACGGGTGAAGCTCCATTATCTGAGTGGGATGAATATGTCAAAACTATTGAAGAGATGGATCTAAATAAGCTTGTTGAAATTTACGAGAAGGCATATGAACGTTATCAACAGAATTGAACATGGGTTTAAGTATAGGATAAAGCCCATTGGTTTATTTTTATCTTTATCTTATTTTATAAAATGTGTTGTTCGAGAATAAAAGTTTCCTATAAATACAAAGCTTTGCATACTATCAAAAAGGACAACTCTTGTATCAATCCTCTTTTAAAAAAACACGACTCTTTAATAGGTGGATGACAAGAAGTTGATTTAAATTAATGACAAGGGAGAGAGTAATCGATGAGTAAAATTCGTATTGGATTTATCGGAACGGGTGGTATAGCCCACCTTCATGCTGGGCAGTTATTGGAACTAGAAAACGTGGAAATAAGTGCAATCACAGATGTAAGTCCTGATGCTAGGGAACGATTTATTACAAAATATGGGCTTCTGAATACGAGACAATTTTCTGAGTATCACGACATGCTGGAGCAAGCGAATCTTGATGCAGTTGTCATATGTTCTCCGCATACCTTGCATTTTCAACAAGCAACAGATGTCCTGAATAAAGGACTTCACGTCTTAATTGAGAAGCCGATGACGTGTTCATCAACAGAGGCCAAGGAATTAATTGAAAGCGCTAAACAATCGGGTAAGGTCATGCAAGTATCCTATCAGCGTCACTTTCAGCCTGAATTTATTTATATCCGTGATGCGATTGCAAATGGAGAAATAGGGAAACTAACTTCAATCACTGCGTCGTTATATCAGCAATGGTGGAGAGGCCAGAGACAGAACATTTCATGGCGACAAGTCCCGAATTTATCAGGTGGTGGTTTTTTGATGGACTCAGGTAGCCATATTATTGATGTTCTGCTATGGACATCAGGATTAACACCAGTAGAAGTGAAATCTCAAGTTTCTAACCAGGGAGCTCCAGTAGAAATAGATACGTTTACCTCTATTCGCTTTGAGGAAGGGGCAGTGGCTGGATTGAACCTCGTAGGAAGTGCTCCAATATGGCATGAAACCTATGCATTTTGCGGTGAGAATGGTGGGATTTTCTATGACAATGGCAAGATCACGTTGCATCTTTCAAGTCAGGAGCCGATCGTTCCAGAATTACCAATACAAACAACCAATCAAGATAAAAGCTTTATCGATGCAATACTAGGAAAACACGAAGTAAAAGTACCGGGGGAATTTGCATTAAAAGTGGTCAATCTTTCAGAAATGGTTTATGAAGCTGCAGGCTATAAACCCTACTAAGCAATGAATTTAAAAAGAGGAGGAACTACCGCAATGATTTTTAATATCGGAATGCGCATACCACCTAAAATTGGTGCAGAAGGAATTGAAAAGGTAGCGTCATGGGCTGCTCAGGTTGGATTAAATACACTAGATGTCCCGCGTTTAACACCTGAAGTAAAGAATGCATGTCAAAAAGCTGGTATTGAAATCGGTTCTGTCGATGCAGGAAGCGGGGCTCGTCTATTAAGTCGAGATGAGAAAAGGCAAGCAAATGCTGTAGAAGCGTTAAAAATGCAGATAACAGAAATATCCCAATTAGGAGGACGCGTGTTATTCATGTGTCTAGTACCTGAGGATCATACAATGCCACGTAAGGAAGGGTTTGCTATTTGGAAAGAAACATTTCCTGATATTGTAAAGCATGCTGAGCAAACTGGAATCTATATTGCTATTGAAGGCTGGCCTGGTCCAGCACCGCATTATCCAACAATCGGTTGTACACCTGAAATGTTGAGAGCTATGTTTGATGCGATACCATCAAAACATTTCGGTATGACCTACGATCCCTCACATCTCGTACGTTTAGGGATTGATTATGTGAGAGTTCTAAATGAATTCGGTGAAAGAATTAATCACTGTCATGGAAAGGACACCGAAATTCTTCATGATGAGCTATATGAATGCGGCGTTATTCAGACTACCTTTGGCGAAAAGTATGGATTTTCTGAAGGCTCTTGGCGCTATACGATTCCCGGACATGGTGAGGTAGACTGGGGAAAGGTGGCTGTTCGATTAGAACGTCTCGGCTATCACGGGGCGATCAGTATCGAGTTAGAAGATCATAGGTATTGGGGATCTTTAGAAGCGGAAAGAAAAGGGATCGTAAAAGCGAATGAACATTTAAGAAGGTACTTTAAATAGTTTCATAGATTGATAAAGCTTTTATGAAGCCGATACATCGATTTGTTAACACTTTTAGATTTTTGTATCGGCTTGTCTTTTAAGAATGAACATTTACTTCTGTATATTCATGAAAAAGGAGAATGATATGAACAAAAAGGTCCGTATCGGTATGATCGGCTATGGTTTCGCAGCTAGGACGTTTCATGCTCCAGTTATATCTGCGATTCCTAATTTGGAATTAAGGAAAATCGTCCAGAGAAACGGGAAAAGTGATAAGGAACGCTATCCTTCGGTGGAATTCGTTAATAATATTCGGGATCTATATCAAGATAAAGAGATAGATCTGATTGTTGTCACGACCCCAAGTACTGACCACTTTACATTTGTTAAAGATGCATTGTTAGCAGGTAAGCATGTCGTTGTTGAGAAGCCATTTACTACAACGACTGCTGAAGCAGATCAATTAATTGCCTTAGCGAGAAAAATGAACAAGGTGCTTAGTGTATTTCATAATCGTAGATGGGATGGCGATTTCCTGACCATTCAACATCTGATAAAAGAAAACATACTAGGCCAGATTTACGATGTTGAATTCCGTTGGGATAGGTTTAGTCCAATGGCGAACACAAACTGGAGAGAAAGCAGTTCCATTGGGTCAGGTCAGCTTTATGATTTAGGTGTCCATTTTCTTGATCAAGCCCTTTGTCTGTTTGGCAAGCCAAATACGATTCGGGCCGAAATTCGCACGTTGCGGCCAAATACCCAAGCAGATGATTATTTCGATGTTACGTTAGGTTATAAAAACGGATTAAGTCTAAGGTTGAAATCTTCTTTGCTTGCTCGTGAACCTGGTCCGCGGTATTCGCTTCATGGAACAAAAGGATCTTTTGTTAAGTACGGAATAGATCCACAAGAGGAATTATTAAAAAAGGGACTAACTCCTGATTCTCCGGGGTGGGGAAATGAACCAAAGGAATGGTGGGGGAAACTAAATACGAATGTTAATAAGCTACATATTGAAGGTCGTATTGAAACGATTCCAGGATCTTACCAATCATTCTATCAAAATATTTATGAACATATTGTGGATCATAATGAACTTGCGGTCAAGCCAGAAGAAGCTCGTTTAGCTATCTACTTGATCGAAATGGCAATACAGAGTCATTTGGAAAAGAGAACTTTGGAAGTAATTTGATAGCAATAATAGTGTTATTTGGAAGGAGAGTATAATCGATGGTTCATTTTAAACTAGCATTGAATACGTCAACTTTGTTTCCATTTAGATTGGATGTTAAAGAACAGGTAACTGTGGCTGCTGAAGCAGGTTACGATGGCATAGAACTATGGGTTAAAGATATTGATCAATATCTTAAAACTGGAGGTTCAATCAGAGAACTAAGAACTTTTATAGAAGATCGCGGTATTTCAGTTGTAAATGCCATTACATTTTTTAAGTGGTCTGATGCTGATGAGCGAATTCGTAAAGAGGGGCTGGGTCAAGCTGAAAGAGAGATTTCATTACTAAAGGAACTCGGATGCCATGCTGTCGCAGCTCCACCGAGTGGAAATGTAGAGGGTGTTACATTAGAGACGATGGCGAGCCATTTTTCTCAATTAACGAATCTGGCACGAGGTATTGGAGTTGAACCATACCTTGAATTTTGGGGGAAATCGCAGAGACTCTCCAAATTGAATGAAGCCGTTTTTGTAGCCATGGAAAGTGGAATTAAAGATGTCAAAATATTATTAGATCCTTTCCATATGTATACAGGGGGAAGCAGTATTGAAAATGTGTCCTATTTGAATCCAAAAAACATAGGGATCGTCCATGTCAATGATTATCCATTTTCTCCACCTAGGGAACATATTGCTGACCATGATCGTGTGTTCCCAGGTGATGGGATTGCACCAAATAAAAAGCTTGCAAATCTCTTAAATCAAATTGGTTATCGTGGCTATTTATCATTGGAGTTGTTTATTGAAGACTTCGGAAATCAAACGCCAATAGAAGTGGCGTCCCTTGGGATTGAAAAAATCAAAAAAGCGTACTTTATAGAAGGCTCATAATTGTATAAATGTTCAATTAAAATAGCAATGTATGGAGGTATGTATGAGTTATCGAAATGAATATCCGCGACCGCAGTTTGTAAGGAATACATGGTTAAATCTAAATGGAGAATGGCAATTTGCATTTGATCATGGAAAGAGTGGAATTGAACGTGAACTATATAAACATGGTTCTTTTAATGAAAAGATTCAAGTGCCTTTTTGTCCAGAGAGCAAGCTTTCAGGGATTGGTTATACCGATTTTATGGCTGCCGTCTGGTATAAGAGAAGCGTCCGAGTGCCAAAGGGTTGGCTAGAACAGCGAACAATCTTGCATTTTGGAGCCGTTGACTACCATGCACATGTTTGGGTAAATGGGAAAAAGGCCGGTGAGCATAAGGGCGGCTATACTCCTTTCTCTTTTGATATCACAGATTTACTAGATGGTGAGGAAGCAACGATCGTGGTTTATGTAGAGGATGACAATCGCTCCGGACTACAGCCCCGAGGGAAGCAAAGTGAAGGGTATTATTCAGCTGGTTGTGATTATACGAGAACAACAGGAATTTGGCAGACCGTCTGGATGGAATCTGTTTCATCTACATATGTTACACACGCGAAATTTAAGACGAATCCGAAGGATGGGAGTGTAGCTGTTGAGTTGTACCTAAATCAATATGACAGGGATGTAACAATTGATCTTGAAGCAACATTTAATGGGAAAATCGTTGCCGAAGAAACAGCTATAGTTGCAGGACAAAGTGTTCAATCCTTCCTTCATCTATCTGAAGTCCATCTTTGGGAACCTGGACAGCCCAATTTATACGATGTAACAATTACTCTTAAAAAGGAAGAAAATGTGATCGATCGCGTGGAAAGTTATTTCGGGGTAAGGTCTGTTTCAATCAAAAACAAAGTGATCCTTATAAATGATAAGCCGATTTTTCAACGATTGGTTTTGGATCAAGGCTTCTTTCCTGATGGAGTGTACACAGCACCGACGGATGAGCACTTAAAAAAAGACATCAAAATATCAATGGATATGGGGTTTAATGGCGCTCGCATGCATGAAAAAATCTTTGAGCCGCGATATCTTTATTGGGCTGATCAGCTAGGCTATCTCGTATGGGGAGAGCACGGAAACTGGGGACTGGATATAACGGGATCTAAAGGACTAGAACAGTTTTTACCTGAGTGGATGGAATCAATCGAACGAGACTTTAATAGCCCTGCACTAATAGGCTGGTGTCCATTTAATGAAACATGGGATCGAAATGGAACCCGCCAAAATGATCAGGTGCTCCGTATAACGTATGAAGTGACAAAACGGTTAGATCCAACACGCCCAGTCATTGATACGAGTGGTAATTTCCATGTCATAACCGATGTATTCGATATTCATGATTATGAACAGAATGTAGAAAAGTTTTCAGCAAAGTTTGAAGAGATGAGTAAAGGTGGGAATGTTTATGTGACATTTGAGGATCGTCAGCAATATGAAAATCAACCTTATTTTGTAAGTGAATATGGAGGAATATGGTGGAACCCTGACGAAAAGGATGGTTGGGGGTACGGCGAAAAGCCTCAATCAGAACATGAATTCATTGAAAGATATCAAGGGTTAACAGTAACCTTGTTGAATAACCCTTCTATTTGTGCATTCTGTTATACCCAGCTTTATGATGTTGAACAAGAGGTCAATGGATTGTATACATATCAAAGAAAAGCAAAATTTGATCCAAGCCTCATTCGAAAGATTAATAGCCAAAAAGCTGCAATTGAAAAGGATTTTGCATTTGCTGTTAATCGTTCCAAGGAATGAAAGATAAAGCCAATGACAGATGATTCATCCACATAAAAATCAGGAGTGATTAATAATGATAGGAGAGAATCTTTCCGAATTATCATTGAAACCTTTTACCACAAATGAAATAAAGCCTATAGGATGGCTTTTACGCCAACTACAAATACAGGCAGAAGGACTAAGTGGAAACCTTGATAAATTTTGGCCGGATATTAAAGAAAGTAAATGGGTTGGCGGTGATAAAGAGGGGTGGGAACGTGTTCCTTACTGGTTAGATGGTTTTATTCCTTTGGCAAATGGGGTTGGTGATCAAACTTTAGCTTTCATTTTCCCAACACTGGAACAATCGATGAGGAAAAAAGAATATTTAAACGAGGTAGAAGAAGATGGGAAAATGAATTTTCGATCATTTAAACAGTTTAAAGGATCATGGAGTGTTCATGTAGCAGCAGATGGACAAATGGGAACGATTACGCGAGTTTATAGATAATGAAATTAACTGGAAGCAGCGAATTTTTACACGAACTATGGCCATCAGTAAAGAAAACTTTGAACTATGTGTTTCTTAAATGGGATACCGATGATGATTTTGTTGATAGTGAACAACATGTTACGTATGACATCGAATTATATGGTCCAAATCCTTTAACTACTATACTTATTTTAGGTGCTGTAAAGGCGGCAGCTGAAATGGCCTTGTATCTGGGAGAGGAACATTCGGCATCTCTTTACCAGAAGATTTTTGAAAAAAGCTTTAATCAAGTAGACAAAATTCTTGGGAATCAAAGCTATTACGAACAAAAGTTAGATGATGTAAATAAGTATAAATATCAACATGGACAAGGGTGTCTTTCCGATATCAATTGTTTGGTCAACAATTAGCACATTTTTATAGTCTAGGGTACCTTTTGCCAAAAGATCATGTAAAAAGTGCGATTACATAGTAAAAAAAAGCAAATGAAATTTAGCACTGTCATCAATAAAGATGAATTTTAATGTTTTTGGAGTACAGGGATAGCATGGGGGACATATGAGCAGAAAAAAATCGAGAAACAGGTAAATATGAAGTCGAAGTTAATGTTCTTTACTGTGATGCATCCGGAGTGAGAGTCAGTGCATGTGGGCAAGAGATTGTATTGTAGACTTTTCAACAGTCTCTTAGTGTAGAAAGGGGATAAATTAATGGACTTATCAAATATTTCAACAAAAAAATTGAAAAGATTGAGTGGTGTAAATTACCAGGAAAAAGAAATCGAGCTGCGGGTAGTAACGCTAGGCTTGGAGTACACGGTGATAACGTTCCACTAGATTTAGTGCGTGTCACAATTGATGGCAAACAAGGTTTTGGTTGGTCTCGAATAAAAGAAAATAGAGGTAAAGAACTATTAGGAACGACAGTCAAAGAATTATTTAGAAGTAATGGTGAAGTGAGCGAGCATTACTATGATATAGAGTTCCCATTGTTAGATTGGCTTGGAAATGAGCAAGGAAAGCCTGTTTATGAACTTCTGTTAGGCAATACAGATGAAAAAATTAGTATTCCATGCTATGATACTTCGTTATATTTCGATGATCTCCATTTAGAAAATGATAGTGATGCAGTTGAACTTATTAAATCAGAAGCTTTGGCTGGTTGGGCGTTAGGTCACAGAGCTTTCAAAATTAAAGTTGGGCGTGGAGCTATGCACATGCCTCTAATCAAGGGTACAAATCGTGACATATCAATAATAAAAGGGGTCCGAGAAGTAATCGGACCAGATGCAAAGATAATGATTGATGCTAACAATGGATACAACTTAAATATAACAAAAGAAGTTCTTTCAAAAACGGCAGATTCTAACATTTATTGGATAGAAGAACCATTCCATGAAGATCCTGAATTTCTTAACAACTTGAAGTACTGGATTAAAAAAGAAGGTTTAAATGTAATGGTTACCGACGGTGAGGGAAATGCTGCTCCTCAAATCGTTGATTGGGCCAAAGAGGGTAAAATTGATGCTATTCAATATGATATTCTACATTTTGGATTCCATAAATGGAAATATCTCGGTAAAGATCTTGACGAAGCAAATGTAAAGACAGCTCCTCACAACTATGGATGTGTGTATGGAAACTTTGCTTTAGGGCACCTGGCACCTCTCATTAAAGGGTTTTTGTTTATAGAGTGGGATGAAGTGAAAATTGAAGGGTTAGATGGATCTGATTACGTAATCAATAATGGCTATGTTGAAGTTCCTAAGAAACCAGGTTTTGGACTTGAACTTGATGAACCTTTCTACTCATTATTAGTAGAAGAAGAAGGATGGTCTGTTCAAGATATTTAAAGAGTTTAATTCGAAAAATGAATGTAATTTAAAGATTAATATTTGCAGCAAGTTTTGCAAACAAGCTGATCCATAAATTTACTTAGCGGCACATCGATTAAAAGCTATAGTGAAATTGGACATGAAAATAATATTTCAGTTCTTGTAAACAATTTTTGAAAAGTTTATTTTTTTAGTGAAGATGGAGGATCTATCTTTGATGGAAATGCACAAGCGTCCTACAAGCCAATGACCTCACCACCAAATGAAGAATCCATTCGAAAATGTGTTACATCGAGAATTTCAAGTAGACGAAGAGATGTCTGTATTGGTCAGTGACTTGATTTATGTCAAAGTAGGTAAGCATTGTAACTACGTCTGTTTTTTAATAGATTTATATAATAGAGAAATAGTTGGTTACGGTGCTGGAAAGCACAAAGACGCAGCTCTGGTTCAGTGTACCTTCGCATCGGTCAAACGTCCTTTAGGAAATGTGAAGATATTTCATCAGATTGTGGATCTGAATTTAAGAACGTTGATATTGATGAATTATTGAGTGAATATCAGATTAAACGCTCTCTGAGCAATAAAGGAAATCCTTATGATAATGCAGTGGCAGAAGCGACATTTAAGATACTAAAAACAGAATTAATTAACGGAACGCAGTTTAGCACCCTTGAACAACTCGCTCTTGAACTTTTCGATTATGTTAATTGGTACAATAATATCCGATCGCACAGCACACTTGACTACTTAAGTCCGGTGGCTTATCGAAACTTTGCCCTTAAAAAACTTGTTTGATTTAGTGTTGACATACCAGTTTGTTAAATGATGATATTCTACGATCAGGCGCATTTCATAATTTGAAATGTGCTTTTTAAGATTTTAAGAAAATTAGATTGTATTAAAAAGTATTAGAAGTGTGTTTAAGACTAAACTTAGGCTAGTACAGGAAGGTAATTAATTATCCAAACTAGAAATATATATTTATCTAATAGATATTTAGGAGGTTAATTTATGAACTATATATCCGAATTAAGGAAATTAATCGGTAACCACCCTATTATTAGTGTTGGTGCAACTGTCCTTGTAGTAAATGAGAAAAAGGAAGTTCTCTTCCAACTTCGTTCAGATACTTATGATTGGGGACTTCCTGGCGGTTCAATGGAACTAAGGGAAACCTTAGAAGAAGCTGCTTCTCGTGAATTAAAAGAAGAAACAGGTCTTGAAGCTAAGACCTTTGAATTAATAAAAGTATTTTCAGGTCCTCAATATTATTTTCGTTATCCAAATGGGGATGAAACATATAGTGTAATTAACCTATACCGTGCTATAGATGTTAGTGGGAAAATTGAAATGAATGATGGAGAAAGTATAAGTCTTGAATATTTTAGTAGAGATAATGTGCCAAAAAATCTTGAAAAAAGGGCAAAAGCTCTAATTGATACTATAGGAGATTACTTTTGGGAATTAGATTCATCATTTAGTACAAGTAAATAGACCAGGGAAGGAGGAATTAAGTAGAATACATTAAATATATAAGAAATATGGTCGGAAATAATTATGTCATTTTAGTTGCAGCAGGTGCAATAGTTAGACTGTTTATGAAAAGATTGAAGTGTTAAAAAGCTCAAGGTTTAGAGGTGATAATGAGGTAATAATAACGAAAAGCGAAAAAAATAGTATCTATTCATATGAAATTAGTTTTCTAAGGGAGATTCATTAAAATTAGAATATTTAAAGGAAAGCATTGAACACGCTGAGGCATTGATTCAAATTCATTCGTCATAATATCTTTATATATATTATTGGAGTGGTTTATGTTGAAGAAAATTTATGTTATAAGGCATTGTGAAGCAGAGGGACAGTCACCTGAAGCGCAACTTACAGATAGAGGACTTGAACAAGCTTTAGATTTATCTGAGTTCTTTTCAAATATTAAAATTGACCGTATTATTTCAAGTCCATATAAACGTGCAATTGATTCTATATATCCACTTGCAAAGAGATTAAATATAGACGTTGAGATTGATAGAAAATTGACAGAACGTAATCTGAGCATCAAAAATCTTTCTGATTGGTTTGAAAAACTAAGAAGTACATTTGTTGATTTAGAACTAAAATTTGAAGGCGGAGAGTCAAGTCGAGAGGCGATGAAACGAATTGTTGAGGTTGTAGAAGAAGCCCATAGCAGAAACAATAATAATATAGTCATTGTTACACATGGAAATTTAATGTCCTTACTTTTAATGTATTTTAACAAAGATTTTGGGTTCGATGATTGGAAAAGTCTTAGTAATCCTGACGTATTTCTCTTAATAAACGAAAGTAATAAGGTAACTTTTCAACGAATATGGAAATAAAAAGGATACACATTAGGCAGAATTGTGAAGTTTTATGCTTTAACGAAAGGGTGTTATTCTTCAATAACGAAAGATCGTAATACATATTTAGCTAACTTGTAGGTTAATTGAAGAAAAATATTAAATAAGTAATTGAATAGTTACATTAAAAATGTCTTGGAGTAAATAATCATATAGCTTATTTAAGGAGAACTTAATGAAAGAATCAGTTGTTATGGAAGCAGAACGAATCACAGGGGATTTTTTGCAAGAAAGGGTAAAAAAATCATTTCAAATACTAGGTAAAGGAAACGTAAATAAAGTTTGCGTAGCTGAGACAGAAAACAGTAAAGTCGTCGTCCGTATGAACGATAAAGGTACATATTCGAATTTTGTTAAAGAAAATTGGTGTATCGAGCAAGCACGATCAGTTGGTATTCCAAGTCCTGAGGTTTTGTCTATTGGTATAGCTAATGATACAGCATTTATGATCCAAACCTTCGTAGATGGAGAGAACGGATTAGATAGTACAAAACCTAAGCCCGATATTTGGAGACAACTTGGCGTTTATGCCAAACTTATTCAAACAATTCAAGTTAAGGGATACGGGGAAAACTTGATTGATCCGATACATGGTGTGTTTCAGTCCCCTCCTCATGCAGGGTCAGATGGTAGTTGGCTAGGTTATGTAGATTATAATATTAACAGTCTAACTGAGAATGATCAGTTTATAGAGCTTGGAGTAATCAATCAGACTGAATCTAAAAAAATTAGAAAACTGTTCGAGGGATTGAAGAGAGAGAATTTCCGCTTTGGTTTAAATCATGGGGATGTCTCATTGAAGAATACAATCGTCAATAATGAAGGGCAGGTAGTTTTGCTAGATTGGGGAAGTGCAGAAGTAAGTGTGGTTCCCCATGGAGACATTATTGAAATAATGAAGTGTCAGATCCTTGGTGGAGGACCTAATAGTGAGGAATTTAAAGCATTTTTAGACAGCTATGGTTTAAAGGAAAAAGACGTTGCTAGTATGAGACCTTTGTTGCTGTTAAGAGCTTTCGATAAACTTAGATGGGCAATAGACCAAAGCCCTGACCTAATTGAACCCTTTGCTAAGTTTGCGAAACAAGTTGTTGACAGGACTTTGGATTAAACACATACCGTATTTTGCTTCAAAATAACTTTAATTGATGAAAAATCATATTCAACTAATGGGTGCATTACTTCAAGAAAGAGGTAATGCACTTTTTTTTACCTAAAGGTGCAGTTTAGCTTAGTAGGAATTGATAATATTCATTCAGTGGGGGCACCACTATTTAATAAATTTGTAGCATAGCTGTGTCTCAATTGATGTTATTCCTATCAAGTGTCAATATCTCCAATCCGACATCCTGTCAAAAACATAATACTCGAATAGAGATATTTCCAAAGGTGTATAACAGGCTTCACGAAGATATTCAATTTCCCTTGCTGTTAGATTGTTCTTGCAAGAAAGTAAGTTGAAACTAAATGTGATTCAATTAGTGCTTAGTTAAAGAAAATCTACTTGACATCTTTTTTTAATAAAGTTTATAATTACCCTAGGTAATGGTTATCTAAGGTAATTATTCACTAAACAAGGGAGTGAAGTTAATTGGAAGGTTTTTTTCAACGTTATTTAAGTCTGTATAGACCACTTATAACTACTTTGAATGAACTAATGAGTACGTATGAGCTTTCTTATTCTTTATGGCAAGTTATTTTTTATATAAAAAACAATGGACCTTCGACACTTGTAGATATCTCAAATCAATATAATGTAGAAAAACCGACCATTACTAGGAGGGTTCACCGTTTGGAAGAATTAAAAATTGTGAAGCAAATTCCTGGTAAGGATAGGCGAGAAAAAATTATTCAGTTAACTGAATTAGGAGAAGAGATTTTCCAAGCATGTAGAAATAAAATAACAGATTTAGAAAATAGTGTTATGGAAGGTATAGCTAAAGAAGAGCAAAATGTTGCTTTTCAAATTCTTCCTAAAATACAAAATAATATTATGAATAGAGAGTGAAATAAAAAGTGAGTAAATCTAAATTGTGGACGAAGGATTTTATCATTGTTTCCACTATCAACTTTTTCTTAACGTTAGTTTTTTATCTATTAATCGTAATCATGGGTGTTTATGCAGTAAATGAATTTAATGCTTCTACAAGTCAAGCCGGTCTTGTAACGGGGATTTTTATTATAGGAGCTTTAATCGGACGGCTATTTATCGGCCGCAGTATCGAAATAATTGGCCGTAAGAGAACGTTATTCATTGGTTTAATTCTTTTTACTTTGATGACACTTTTATATTTTGTAAATTACGGGATCATCTTCCTACTTATTAACCGATTCTTACATGGTATTACACTAGGTATGGCTAGCACAGCAACAGGAACCATTGTAGCTCAGATTATCCCGACAAATCGAAAAGGAGAAGGTATAGGTTATTACAGCATGAGTGCGACATTGGCTACTGCAATCGGTCCATTCATTGGATTATATATGAGCCAAAATACAAGTTCTCAAATGATTTTTAGTGTTTGCCTCGCTTTAGGGATCATTAGTTTGATTACAGCATTCTTTGTGTATGTGCCGGTATTGGAAGTATCAATAAAAACAACTGAAATAAAAGGATCTAAACTTTCCAACTTTATCGAGCCAAAGGCAGTTCCAATTGCAGTAATTACTTTGGTTGTAGCCTTCTGTTACTCTAGTGTCCTTTCTTTTATTAATTTCTATGCAATTGAAATTGACCTGGTAAGTACATCAAGCTTCTTTTTTCTCATATATTCAATAGCAGTATTGATCTCACGCCCATTCACAGGTCGCTTAATGGATCTGAAAGGTGCAAACTATATTATGTATCCGGCCTTTATTTTCTTTACAGCAGGAATGCTGCTTTTAAGTTCAGCCCACAACAGCATTACTTTATTAGTATCTGGTATTCTTATTGGACTTGGATTTGGTAATATGCAATCTTGCACTCAGGCTATCGCTATTAAGTTAACTCCTTCGCATCGTATGGGACTGGCAACGTCGACATTTTTTATATTTCTAGACGCAGGACTTGGGTTTGGCCCTTATCTGCTTGGATTTATCATTCCATTCACGGGCTACAGTACCCTGTATGCTATCTTAGGTGTTGTAGTCTTGTCATCTTCTATTTTTTACTTTTTACTGCACGGCAAGAAGGAAAGTTCTAGTATAAATGCTTTAGCTCGATAATAATAAATGAGAAGGACATCTCGTATAAGGGATGTTCCTTTTTTAGTGTGCCCCTCAGTCCAAAAACTAGATGATGCCTTAAATCCTTGCCATTATTGGGTTTGGGCTTACAAGGAGGATGGATCCACGACAATTCTAAAGTGATTAAAGGACTAAAAAAGATGGGCGTGTTCAATCAATATATGGCGAATTACCCTAATGAAGAAGTGGAAGAAAATATTAAAAGCTAGGCAGGGAGTCCTAGCAAACATAAATTTTATATTGCTAAACGGTGTAACTTTTTAATAATTGACCAATTAATGAAAAGAAGTATATAGAGTAGTGGATATATTAGCATGGAATACCATAATTTCCAGCCATTATATTGGAATATACCTGTTTGAACAGCTGTCCATTCATAAGCAATTGCAAATGTACTCCATCCAAGAATATAGATTAATTGCTTTCTTAACAGACTTGTTCCTATTGGATAAAAGTTTAAAAATATAATGTTTACCGCTGGATAAATCCAGAAAACAAACCAAAGTGTTTCATTATCAACTTCAGGACTGAAATACCAATATAAATGGAACTTAAATTCTAAATAAATATCAGTTATTAATTGTAAAACTGTTGAGAATAACGAAGTTGTATACATTTCAAAATATGTCATTTTCTTGGGCATAAAGTAAATAATTAACCCAAAAATCAATACAGAAATTAATAAAAAGATAATTATACCCACCGCCTTAAATTAATTTTTACCGAAATTCTCAAAATTAATAACATGAGGGTGTGGATTTTTGGAGAAAAATACCGAATGGAAAATATACCCATAACGATACCTTGAATATCTACTTTTTCATTTTTCGCTCAAAAACGGCACAAGGTCATGGAAGTGACAACCAAGGTGAATTTGGAATCTTGACCGACCCTGTACCTAGTGATAAAGTTCCCTATTTATGAATTTTTATACCTTGTAAATACGTGTTGTAATTGAAACATACTTGAAAATACAGAATTATTATAATCTCGCATTCCACTTAAATTGCGAAGTAAGAAAGGGCGTTTTTCATAAATGAGTAAAATAAAGAAAATCTTTTGATAGCCTTTTTGTGTTTCGTTTTAAAAAGATGATTAGTTCGTTATTGTAGCAAATTAGATACAAAATGAGACAGAAAAGGAGTTGAGATGATTTGTATAAAATAGAGAATGGTGGAGTATTCACCCTGCAAAATTTATAGCCCCGGCGGCTACCGGGGCTTATTATCGTTTATTAATAGATCACTGTTAAGAGATTTAATGATCTTCTTTGTTCGTGTCTCTTTTTTGTTGGATACCAAGAGCTCTTTTTTTATTTAATAGTCCTTAGCAACCGTTAAATAATTATAATCTATACGGACCGAGATTGTTTTGTAATTACTTCTATTTTCCTTTTAGTACTTGTTCTCCAAAAGATTAGAAAAGAGAAAATCACAACTATCAGGCACACCCAATAAACATGACGAAACCCTACAAATTGGGCGATGGCGCCACCGCCAAGAGTTCCTACTAACCTTCCAATAATGGTTGCATTGTAATATATGGTTGTTGCAAGTCCTGGTGTTTTAGGTAGCAGTTCATTAAAATAACTTAGACCATTGCCCATAACAATAGCCACAAACGATGCCTGCAAAAGCTGTGCTACAATAATCTGCCAGGAATGGGTTGAGATACTTAAAATGGTGTAATAAATTATAGCGATAGAACAGCCATAAATAATCAGTGTATGGTTTGAGATCTTTTTACCAAGGGCACCTAGGACAAGCATAATCGGAATTTCCAAACCAGCACAAATACTAACCATCAATCCGATATCCCTATGCGAGCCCTGTAGCTCATTAACAATAAATAACGGCGTAATTATCAAGTTAATAGCATTGACCATAAACAGAAAGATAAAGGCGATGAACGGGTGTAAGATCTGCTTACTTTTGAGTGAAAAGGTACCTAAACTTTTGCTATTCTCGTTACTGTTTTTAACTACTTTTCGTTTCTGTAGAAAAAAGAATACAAGAGAAGCAACAGTAAGATAAATAAACACTGCCCCAAGTAAGATTCCTTCGTATCCAGAAATTCCTAAAATAAGTGTTCCTACCAATGGTCCTACTAGGAATCCGAGAGAGATAAGAGAACGTAATGTAGACATAGCGAAAGTCTTGTCATCGGATTTGCTAACATTTGCTGACTCCTGTGCGTAAGCGTAGATCTGCGGTATGGCTGGGGCAGCTAAACCATTAAAAAGGCTGACGACAATTAGCAGAATAAAGAAGTTATCAAACACTAAATACGATGCATACCCAAAAGCAGCTGAAATTGTAGCGATTATAATAATCCACTTTCGATCAAAATCGCTATCTGAATGTTTAGCAACGAGTGAGTTCACCACCACACCGCCTATTGAGCTTACCGCCATTAAAACACCAAAGGCTCCCACACTTATTCCAAAATCCTCCGTTAAATAGAGGGGCAGAAACGGCATTGTAATTGAAATTCCTATACCAACCAGTAGTAAACAAATAACCAATAAGCTATATCCCTTGATCTCAAACAGTCTTTTTAATCGAATATACAAATTTTAGACCTCCTTGGAAAATTAATGATATCTATCTTTCAACATATCTGTAATTGATTCCATTATTTCAATCATAACTGCTCCAGGTGAGATAAAAGTTGGACGAAGATTATTAACTTATTCTCTCTACGTATTAATTTCGATATCCTTATTATCCAACAAACGAGAAAGTAACCGCTATCACATTCTTCTCAAATGATTGCATAATCCTCTCACAACCATTTAAGTAAACGACTTTAACTATATTTCATATAAAAATATCGTGTCCATAGATTTCCTGTCATTAATCAATGAGGAATTTAATATGGAGAGTGATAGATATCAAACAATCATTTCGTCACAAAATATTCACAATTTTTATGTGTAACATACGCTACTCTCAACAGCACTTCTCCCTATATAGAATATGAAAAGAATATTTCTAAGAAGAAAGGGAAGTGGCTGAAGATGGCAAAATATCGAATGGTGCGTACTGAATTTTGGAAGAATCCGATTGTTTCAGAAACGATGACTCCGGAGGATAAATACTTTTACCTCTATCTACTTACGAATCCACATACGACTCAAATTGGAATCTATCGCATTACGAAAAAACAAATGGCTTTTGATTTGGGTTATACGATTGAGAGTGTTCATTCGTTAATGGAACGATTCATCGAACATCACAAATTGATTCGCTATAATCCTGTAACGAGAGAACTCGCCATTAAAAACTGGGGGAAGGATAACCTTCATAAAGGTGGGAAACCGGTTATGGATTGTATTAATTCTGAATTAAAAGAGGTCGAGGATCTCTCGCTTATTTCATATGTTTCGGAGACCATTCTTAAAGATGAAATTCGGAGCCTTTATGAATCTTTTTGTAAACAAGATCTTGAGAGGGAAGTTAGCGACCAAGATGAACATGATACATATCCAGATACCGAATATGATGAAGTTGACGATACGTTTATGCATCAAAATACGATACGTGGACAAAAAGAAAATGAAAAAGAAAAAGAAAAAGAAAAAGAAAAAGAAAAACAACAACAACAAAAAGCTTTTAACCCAAATATAGAGAATAATCCAGAAATAGAGGACCAATCACAAAATCAAAAATCGAAAGACGTCAAAGAAATGATTGAGTTTTGGGACAACAATGGATTTGGTTTTTCAAATGTGAATGCGAAACAGCAGTTGTTATCTTGGTTAGATGATTCTAGCTTTTTACAGCCGAAAGATATTTTGGTAAAAGCCATGACGATTGCCTGTGCCAATAATAAGCGAAGACTGAACTATGTTATTGGCATTCTGAAAAACTGGGAAAATGAATCGTTACTGACCGTTGAAGAGATTGATGCTTATCAGGAGGACCAAAAGCCTATACCAAAGCATAAGCAATCAACCGAGACATTTCCTGCTGGAAGAGCTATTCCAAGTGGATTTGAACTTGATCTAACGGCAGGTGAAGAGTGATGAGTATTGCTGAAAAAGCGTTCTTAGGTAGCTTGATGAAGGCGGACTATCTACTCAATGATACCGTCATTCAACCTGAACAACTTGAACGTACACAGCATAGAGAATTAATGCGCAGAATGATGGAATTAAACCGAGCAGGTAAGAATGTTGATTTAATCACATTGACAACCTTGCCAGACCTCAATTCATTAGGGGGAATGTCTTACCTTTCGGAGATGTTATCGTTTGCTGATCTTGAGAAATTTGAAGGCATAGAAAAGCTCATTCTTGATCTTTGGAAAGAACGGGAAAAGCGAAACATTTTAACAATAGCAGCCAACAATGATTGGGAGATTGCTAAGGTCATTGCCGAATTGGATAACATTACCCAAATGAAGATAGATGATCACACGTCCTTACAACAAGCCTTGTCAGATATCTATGAGGCACCATGGGAAGATCAAAAAATCTTGCAAAGTGCAACAACGGGTATCAAAAACCTCGACGAAGTGACAGGAGGATTTCAGGATGGGGAAGTGACGATTTTAGCTGCAAGACCATCAATGGGTAAAACCGACGTCGTGCTTCATTTTGCAAAAGTGACGGGTTGGACGGGGTATCTGCCTCTCGTCTTTTCCTTGGAAATGCCTGAAAAGTCGATAACCACTCGATTAATTGCTTCGACAGGGGGGTTTAACCGTACAAAAATGCGGGATCCAAAAAGAATGCTAAATGAACGTCAAAAGAATAGATGGTCGGATGTGATTGGATATCTCAATGAAACTCATATGCAAATTTTCGATGGCGCTGGACAAACGATTGCTGAGATGAGAGCGAAAACGCGAAAATTGATGAATCAATTTCCACACAAAAAACCAATCATTTTTATCGATTACTTAACACTCATCCAATCTAGTGAATCTTACGGAGGCAATTCCCATTTACAAGTAACTGAAATATCTAAATCGATCAAAGCGATGGCAAAGGATTTTAATTGTCCAGTCATTTGTTTGGCACAGTTAAATCGATCGGTGGAATCAAGAGCTAATAAACGGCCGATGATGTCAGATATTCGGGAATCAGGCAGTGTGGAACAGGACGCCGATCTCATTTTGTTCTTGTACCGAGAAGCGTATTACGACAAGGAATCTCAGGATCGAACGCTAGAAATCATCGTCTCGAAAAACCGAAATGGTCCAGTTGGAACCATCGCAGTGAATTACAACGAACATACAGGAAAGATTGAAGAACAAAAGGAACATAGGCTTACCCATGAATAACTATATGAACAAAGTCTAAAGGCGATAAAGTGAGTCTAATCAGATCTTAACAGGCAGTTAACATTAGCTACTTCTTTGCTTCTCTCGTATCTTGAGGTAGGGGTCAACTGCCCGTTAAGAATGGAATAAAAATTCTAAATCTCGAGGTGATATTACGTGATTGTGAAAGATCTTTACTTTTATGCTATACGTTTAGAAGAATCCACATTGGCCCATTACATCCACCATTTACTAGTAGAGCAGAAAATCTCATTGGATGACCACAAATCCAAAATAGACTTTGATCAAGCAGATGATCAGAAAGTAGCGTTATTAATTCAAAACAATGTATTAGGCTTTAAAAAGGTTTGCATCTACTCACTGAAGATGGACCATAATGAAGATGTCTATATCTTTGCTCACAGCGAGCAAAAGGCAATCCAATTCTATATCGAAACATTTCATCAAACCCCATTGAACTGTCAAGAATATCCGCTAGATTATGAGATTGCAAGAGGAAATGATGTGATTTCGTTTCGGGACATGAGAAAGGAAATTGAAAACTTTCCAGCTATAGCGGGGTATTTTGATAATACGTGGTGAAAAAGAGAGAAAAGAACATTATACTTATTCACCGCTTCCTTAACGCTGTTACAGAAATATTAATCAAAGCGATTTTTTTGGGTGGTGATCAGGCACCTACACTAAAAGTCAGGTGGATTACCTGACTTTTTATTTCCCTAAAAAGAGTGTCGAATAATATTTCATAAAAAATTGGTTCTCTAAAAAATTTCACGTGTAGACAGCTTACGAATAAACAGGGGGGAAACGATTAATCATTGCTCCCACCCCCGTCCCTTTATACTTCTAAACCTGCAATTCCAAAGCCCCCAGGTCCGGCATGGGTAGAAATCATAGCGCCGGCTTGAATCCATATTACATGTTTGAAGCCATATTCTTTTGCAATTTCATCCATCCGCTGTTTGATCGAATCATTAAGTCCGATTGAGTACTGAAAATATAGTTGATCTTTATTAATGTCGTATTGATTTAAAAAATCGTGTATAAGTTTTTCGGAAACGTCACTCATTTGGCCACGATATTTTTTGGTTGAAACAAGCTTTCCATTTATTAATTCGATACGGGGCTTTATTTTTAACAATGCACCACCGAGATAAGCTAGATTACTTACCCGTCCGCCTGCTTTTAAAAAATCTAAGCTGCCTGGAACGAAGGCAAGTCTTGATTTAGGAACAATCGATTCAATTTTTCCTATTAATCGAAGTGGATCAATCGTAGGTTCCTTCTCTAATAGAGATACAGCATACATGACAATAGCTGCTAAACCACCAGTAACGTTCAGAGCGTCTATAAGATAAAGGTTATCAAATTCTTCCGCTGCGATTAACGCATTTTGGAAAGAAGAAGATGCCTTTGACGTATAACCAATATGAATCATGATGCAATCAGGAAAATCCGTTTTGATCTTCGTAAAGAAGGCTTGATATTCGTATGAATTTGTTGCTGCTGTAGAGGGTATTTGCTTTGTCCGTTCATAATAGTCATAAATATCCACTACGGGTAACGAACCATCTAAATAATCCTGACCATCCATAATGACATGCATCGGTACCACTTGCACAGAATGCTTGTCAGCTAAGTCTGCTGGTAAATCTGCTCCACTCTCTGTAGATAAAATAATTCTTCTTCTCATAGAATAGCCCCCTCGTATAAAAAAGCAAAACTGTTTGTATTTATTAGCAAAATCTACTTTAACTATACATGAAAAGGGGTCTTATTGTTGAGTTATTATTCAAAATCCAAATCGAATTGAGCTTGAACAGTAGTCATACTTCTCTTTGCTAGTTTACGACATGGCCGAGTTTAAAAAAATAGGAATTACTGTGTTAGATGGTCAAAGAGATGAAATTCCTTACGGTTGAGTAGGGGGGGGGTTATTGTGTAGTTAGAAAGTGATTCCAGCAGTTGGTTAAGTCCAATGGAATTGTAGGATTTCATCTAAAAGACAAATATTAGTTTTTATAACGGTTTATTAAGGGAAGTTAACAGTCTATTTACAATTAAGTGAATGTACAATGGTTCGACATATTTTTAAAAATCACTTGTTATAATGACATTTGAAAGGAGCTGACATCCACTAAATAGAAATAATTGAAAACGCTTTAATACCCTCCGCTGATTGCCCCGTAGGTTATGGATCAGCATTAAGCAGCAAGTACCCTCACTACTTTTTGAAGGTAGTTAGGATTAATTTTTAAAAAATCCAAGTTAAAACGCTATGAGGAGGAATCATGATCGAGATTTTCCTTTATATTGGTACATATTTATCGGGTGCTCTTGCTCTGGGCTGGTTGATTACAATCGCATTCAATTTGTTTAGTGAATAGGTTAATAGTCGCTAATAAAGGTAAATAATTGATGAAAATATATTGGATAAGAAAAAGAAATGTTTTCATCGAAGGAAGTTTTAAATGATCCCAGAGATAACAAACAGAGAATCGATAAAGAGATACGTTACGAATCTGTTTTTATATACTTAATAAATAAAGCCAGATTATTCAAGAAACGGTTAATTGATTTTGAGGTGGTTCGTTCTTAAAAATTCTTCAGTTAATCTTACTATCTAGGGAGGAATTGATATGTGGATTTTAACCCTTTTTTTACAAGACAGCATAAAAATGTTTGAGTATGACAATAAGGATGAAGCCAGAGTAGAGTTTGAAAAAGCAGATGAACGTAAGGTTCTCTCTGAAATTATCCATTATAAGGATTTTGAAAAAAGTGGGAAGTTAAAAAGGTGAAGTCAGAAATCCTCCTTGGAAATGTTAAGATAAATGAATATGAAGCTGTTCCGATAAAAAGATCAGTAAGGGAAGAAGAGTTACCCATATCATTTTCCGCTAAGGTAAAATGAAAAGGTATGAGTCCAGTACAATTTTGGACTCATACCCAACTAACAGCCTGATAAAATAACCGTGTCTACCCTTCTCAGCGGATTTCGAGGAGCCACCACCAGTCATTATCGTCACGACCACCGAAGCCGGTTACCTCTTGTTGGCCTGCAGTCCATTTGTCATGGCTGTGCTCGAGGTGGGAGTGGAGGGCATGGTTCGTATTCTGGTGGACAAGGCGGACTCGCCGCTGCGCTGACCACAGGCCGCCACCTACGAACTCGACCCGCCAGTTATCGTTGTTGTCTCCCTGGCCATCAGAGCCAAAGCAGGTAACCTCCTGCTGACCAGTGACAGGGGAAGGGTGTCCCGAGTGGCTGTGCAGGTTGCGTTTTGTGAGCACGTGCTCGAGCCGGATCACATCGCCATGCTTGACTACTTCATTGATCTTATAGTTTGCATCCGTACCATCTGGCCCCTTGATTCTCCAAAGGTCATTGTCATCGGCCCCTCTGAAGCAAGTTATCTGCTGTTGACCTGAGCTGCCTCCATGGCCATAGTTAAGTGCATGCGAATGAAGAGTCAGGCCTGTCATGAGATGACTTACCTTAATGGTCTGACCGTATCGAACCACAGTATTGGCTGCCGGTGGATTGGTCGTGAATACAGGCGGATTCTTCTGGGTGTAGTCGACAACGAAAAAGCCTCTCCATGGGTCAGTATTCGTGGCGTCAAAGTGTTGGTTACCTGGTTCAGAGGATAAAACGACTTCTCTTCCTACCGTGTTGTTATCGTACACGAATACTTTCATAATGTTAGCCTTCGAATGCCACTCATATCCATAGGCTAGAACTTGGTGATTCTCTGATCCGATCTGCCCAAGGTTGGTTGCATCTATCATACCGAGGACAACAGGTTTACCGGAGTCGATGCGCGACCGAAGCTTTGGAAATTCCTCCTCCTTTGTCCAGCGACTGACTCCCTTTCCTCCAAAAACGGTAGAATGATCTGATGCGACCGTCCAATTAATATACTTTATGGAGGAAGGTACAAGGAAGCTGTCCATAAGTCGACTGTATAGATAATCCGCAAGCCAGTGACCATCCGGCGGAACCTCCCCGTTGAACAGGCTCCCGGTGTATTTTGGAACCGGAATACCCTTGAGAAAGTAGTCGAGAGCGGCAAAAGCCATTCCTCCGCACCGTCCCTGGGTTTTCACTTGTCCATATCCCGGGATGTTAGCTATATTATTGACGAATTTGTTTCTAAACAAAAATCCATGCACTGCTGGATCGAAACCAAGCTTTCGACTATGGCGCCATGTTCCTGTGTCCCAGAGTGCATTTCCTTGGTTACTATAGATTACCGCGTTCCCATCGTCCTGAAGGGATAGGTATGCTCCGCTGTTCCCATCTGTGCCAGAGGCCCAGACCGCCTGGCCATTAGGCTTGTAGACGACAAGATTGCCATCACCCTGCATGACTGCTTTCACGGCACCACTACCATTGGTGTTAGACGCCCAAACAGGGATATTTTTGCCCTTATGTACTTCGTAGAGAACAAAATTTCCATCTTCCTGCATAATTAAGAATGCTCGCCCATTGTTTGCAGTGAGCTGTTGGTTTGCCAGAAGTTGCTGCCCTGGCTGAAGTTGGTTAGCCATCTTTTAATCACTCCATTCTCAATATCGAACAATACTTAAAATGGATATGTGCATATTTTTCGTTTTATGTTAATGCGGACAGTCATTGGATGAAAAAAAATATGACAATACATCAAACAGGAATTAGATGAACGAAGCGATTTAACCGAAACATTCGAAGTTAGTCATGTTGATGATGAGTATAATAAGGTTTTAAATAATGCTGATAAACTTATAATCTTCGAATAATTGTTAACTAACTTTATACAGGATTTTTATAAAGGGTTGATATAAAAGAGTATATTGAGGATTTTTAAGTTTACATAATGAGACGTTATAAAAAAGCCTGTTCAGAAATCCGATATATTAGGGTTTCTGAACAGGCTTTATGCCTTCTGAATGGCTGCAGTTGCCAATGCCTTTTTGTCTCTTTGGTCACTTTTCATATTTTTCTAGTCAACTAATACTAAATGAAACACATCAGCAATGATGAATCAATCTTATCTACTGCACAATCATTTACGGTTAAAACAATTCTATTAAACTAAATTACTTGTCTATACGTAAATATACTCACATTCATATAATAGAGGACATCATTAGAAAAGAGGTGAAAAATATAGGTCAATTTCTAGACGCACAAGTTTTACAAAATATTAGTTATAGTGGAGGAATTGCTGCTCCAGTTACCTCTACACATATTTCAGGTTGTTTTTAATATAAAGCTCTGTTAAAGCTCACTGTTGATTTTGGCACCTTGTTGATTGGAGCGGAAAGCGAACGCCTGCAGCGGAAATCAACAACCAAGTTTAACAGAGCCAATTTATAAAAAAAGAAAGAGGTAAGAGAATGTGTAAATGTAGTAATTGTAATAAAGAGGTACAGTTAAATAAATTAATTAAACAGGTGAAAGAACAAGAATCAATGTTAAGACAGTTATACCAGCAAATGGAACAGCAGCAAAAACTAGTGAATGATGTGTTATTGGAAACTAGAAAAGGTCTACAACCACCTCCATCTTTTAGTAAATTGGAAAAACTAGATACGGAGAAACTTGTACAGATTGCTGCGTTTATAGGAAGTTTATATAGCAATAATAGTAATGAAGATCAAGATCAAGATCAAGATCAAGAACAAGAATCAACATTGAAACAGTTATACAGTCAAATGGAACAGCAACAAGAACTATTAAACAGGGTTTTACGTGGAACTGGTCTACTACCACCTCAACCATCTTTTAGTATATTGGAAAAACTAGATATAGAGAAACTTGCACAGATTGCTGCATTTATCGGAAGTTTATTTACCAATGATAGTGAAGAAGCTGAAGATCAATAAAAAGAAGCTGGGACATAACTAAATTGACCATTCTTAAAGCCGAATAATTTCTAATCTTCGTTCAACTTATTCAAACAAATAAAGTTATTGTACAGAAAAAGCCTAATATTAGGGGTTTTCCAGTCTTAACGTTCGTATTCCACGTTTTTCTGGCAAGACCCCAAATTCAGCAATATAAGGTGGTAATATCAGCGAAGTTGTCACCAGGGATAAGGAAAATTCTATTTTATGTAAATAAAAAGCCATCCCAATTTATAAAAGGAATGACTTAAAAAATTATTATACCTACCACACTAAACTTTTAATGATAATGGAATAGTAATAGAAGCCATGGTAGGAGGTACCCTACTTTTATTTAACAAACTACCATTTATCGTGATCGTCGTAGCATTTTTTCTTCTTACAGCAAAAATCTACGTGATCGTCGCAGCATTTTTTCTTCTTACAGCAAAAATCTACGTGATCGTCGCAGCATTTTTTCTTCTTACAGCAAAAATCTACGTGATCGTCGTAGCATTTTTCCTTCTTACAACAATAATCATCGTGATCATCGTAGCATTTTTCCTTCTTACAACAATAATCATCGTGATCGTCGTAAGATTTTTTCTTCTTATAACAACAATATTTATAACAGTAATATTTATAACTGTAATAAGCCATATGAATATCACTCCTTTCTATTAAATCTGCTATCAATATATGAAAAGCAAATAAAAAGGAAAGTATCTTTGTCTATATTGATAAAAAAAATCCTTATTTTTGTATGTATTCATTATTAATTTACATAAAGCTGCTTCTTTACAACAGGTAGCAGAGCAACAGTAGGAAAAACTATTAAAAGATTGCCTATATTTTTGCATGAAAAAGTGTGGTTTTATGCAAGTAGGATTTCCATCTAAGGTTTCGGAATAGGTGTCTTTGCTATTGCGTGGATATGGGATATGATTATTTGTTCCAACTATATATATATAAATCTCCCCACCTTTTGAAAATCTTCTGTATCACCTTCTTCTAGGTCATTCATTCTATTCAAACAGGATAAACGAAACGTTCGATTATGTAAGATAAGCTCTAAGGTTTCTAAATTTGTATAATGATATGGATACTCCACATTGCTTATTCCCCTTTCTATATTAGTTATATAGTAACCGAAATCAAAAGAGTCTACATTATATCTCGTTCCGTAGTCCTGTATCTTTCAAAAAAATCAAAAAAGGTAAGGATTATATACTCTTACCTTTGAAGGATGTAAAAAAAGTAAGATTTTGGTAAAGTTATATGAGTAATAATATTTTTCCAATCAAAACGGGAGAGGAGGAATGAGTATGAAAAAGTTTAAAATGAGTGCCGTGGCATTAGTAGCTGCGTTGTTGGTCCCTTCTTCTACATTTGCTAGTGGCTGGGATTACTTAGGAGAAGAAAGTCTTTATTCTAATGGTGCTGAAAGTCATGTGTATGCCTCTGGTGGCGGAGATTATAAGATTTGTAGGGATGCTTACGTGGGTCCAGCTGGTGAGGTAAAAGTTGAATTGTGGGAGTACGATCCTGAAAGTTATAATGATTATGTAGGAGCAAGATATATAGGACGAGGCAAATGTGGGTATTTTTATAATATTGGTGGCTTTGTTGATGGAGGAAGTCAAGCGGAATTTTTTGCAAAGTCAAGGACTAGTAGTACGATACATTTAAGCTTTTGGGATTAATTCGTAAAGGCTAAAATGAAGGTTGATTAAACTATATTTTAAAGCTAAAGAAGTTGAAAAATAATATTCAACTTCTTTTTTTTATTTTTGGAAATAACCAAAAAAAGAGTGAACCAAAGGCTCATTCAGCCACAATAGTAAAAAGGGGTTGTAACTTGAACGGGGAAGTTTCTACAATAAAGGCATTTTTAGTAACAAAGCAAATATATTCAACAATCAAATCCAACTAATTCTCAAGGAACCCAAATTCAAACAAGAAAAACACACTCAAAATATCCTCATATTTCGATCGTCCCCAGTATCATTCAAACGCACAATAAAGCCTTTGTACTAAGTACAAAGGCTTTAGAATTAATTTATTTTCAAATTACATATAATCGTAAACAGAATCTTCAAAATAGAGCCAGTGATAATATTCAATCTGTGAATCTGTCATTTGGGAAATTTCTTTTTGATTGAATTTTTGTTTATCTAATAAATTTTTCACTTTAGATTCTCTTGCTAATTGGCTCATAGGTAAGTCCTCCTTATGTATAAGAAGTAACGTTGAAGTTACAATCTTGAAAGCGTTTGCTTTGTTTTCTTGTTTTTATTATATATCTCAAATCGAGATGAAACAAATATCAATTTGAGATTACTTTTCAAAAATTAATATAGAAAAGTTATCTATTGCTTCTGGTTTTATTACATAGCTAAAAAAGTCAGAGATTTGTTAAAGGTATCTTTAAAAAATAGAAATATTTGAAAAAGGAGTAAGACCTCGTTAAAAAATAGCAAATAAATGCATCTTTAGTACAGAACATGAGTTCTATTTCTGTTATAATAGTTATGCAATAGTCAGGAAACTCAAGGGTGGTCATCGTTACCCCAGAAGGAAAGTGGGTGATGCATATGATGACAGTAGATCAGACGTTAATGCTTATGATAGCATTTGCAAGTTTGGTATTGTCCATCATATCTTTTAGAGACAAAAAATAACCCACCCTTGAGCGTTGGAGTGCAATAGGGTGAGTTTTTTACCTTAACACGCTGATCCCCTTTGAAGGGAACCTGCTATTGTATGACTGTTTGGTGTTCTAGCACCGAGCAGTCTTTTTTAGTTTATGTTTTTTCTACTATTAGTATAACCAAAGATTCAATGATTGAAAAGCAATGAAAAGAAAAGCAAAAAAAGTGCTCATGAAACTAAGTTATTTTTTAACCTTTATTAAATTGTATTTGAATAATAGCGTCATACCTAAGTTCATTAAAAAATGTACCACAAATGGCACTAAAATATTATTTGTTTCAAAATATATCCAACCAAAAGTCAAACTTGGAACAGTTATATTTATTAACATAATAGGCTTTTTGAAATATTGAGTATGAAAACCTAAGAACAATCAAGTAGTTGTTATATTTGCAATCCATTGGTTTTCTATAAATATGAAAAGCAAATTTTGAATAATTCCTCTAAACAAAAGTTCTTCAAATAACGCACCTAAAAACATAAAAGCAAAATTACTTAACAGTGAATAATTTTGATAACTATTGTTTGTTTCGTCTATGTATTTCGAGGGAATGTAAAGCGTTAAAATTACACCAAATAAAAGTAGACCAAGTATTTGTATACGATTTGAAGTATCCTCAAAGCAGTAAGGGTTAGTTTTGGTAAGACGATGGTGACTTTCGAAGGTTACGAAGAAGGAGTAGGAGTCGGGTAGCACCTTCACCTGTTACCACCCGAATGGCGGAATTAGTTTATTCCCTTGTTTCAAATGGCGGCTTTTTTATGACATCCGCATCACCAGTAACGCCGACGTGTACTGTTTCTTTTTTTAGCTTTTCCTTTATTTGTTTCATTTCTTCTATTTGACGTTTTGTAATCGATACTTCATTCACTTGCACAGGTTGTTTGTTTATTTCAACTTCTTCTACTTTCAGAGGTATTCTTAGTTCCTCCTCATCTCCTGCTTCTATTACCATTTCTTCACGCTTAATCGGAACCGTGAACGTTTTCAGTTCTTCGACGACTTCTTTATGAACCTTTACCTCACCCGTTTGTACTCGTTCTTTTTTTATGTCCAACTGTTCTTCTCGTAATTGAAGCGTTTGTTCTTTATTTTTATATGTTTTTTCAGAGAATTCGTCGATGTTTCTTCTCGCATTAATTGTATGACTAATGCCTCCAACGATTGCTCCTAAAACGAATCCTGTTACGACCGTAAAACCTGTTATCCAACCGATTATACTACCAATTATCGCCCCAATAATAATATATTTCCCCATAGGACCTCCTGAAGTTATTTTTTATGTAAGAGGGTGGAAAGAAACCTACTTAACTGGAAGATAAGTAGGTGGGAACAATTAGTCCTCTTTAATAATATCTGTATTACCATGTGATTCAACATCTGCAACTTCTTTACGAAGTACGTCGCGTACTTGTTCTGTTTCCTGAACCGAACGTTTATGAGCAGAGATTTCACCAGTGACGACCGTATGCTTTTCTACATCAATTTTTTCAGCAGTTACTGGAATGTGAACCGTTTCTTCTTCAGTGATTGGTTCATCTGTTGGTTCGTGATCAACGGCTCTTTGTTCAATGACAACTTGATCATGGGAAACAGGTACATTCACTGATTGTTCTTCCTCAACAATGTCCTTATGAATCGTCACATCACCCGTCTCGACCCGATGTTTATCGATGTCCAATTCTTCCTGGCGGAGATCAAGATGTGCATCTTCTGCTGCAAATTCTGTATCGGCAGTTTGAGCTACTTCACGTACCTCTTTTCGAGTTTCCTTTTTAGTTTTTTCTTCATTTAAAAAATCAAAAAAGCCCATGCTAAAAACCTCCTCAGGGATGTGTTTTGATCGTACAAATAGTAATGTTACCTGTGTGAGTGAAAATATGCGCTTGCATTTTTGGTGTCTGTTTCTAAAAAGGCTTTGCTAAGTCATTTGGTGTATTTTATAATCAATGTTTTATTGGAGATTTAGTTTAATCAAACTTTTTATAAAAGCCTATTATGAAAAAATAAGTATATAAAGTTAAGGCTAACTGTAAAACAATGAGTGAAGTTGTAGAAAAAGCAATTAACCCTTTAACCCATGCATTCCCAATTAGGGACTATCCGAACAAAATAAATAAGATTTAGACTAGCAAAAATAATTATAGCAAATTTGATTCATTTAATTTTTATAACAAATGTTTCAGAGAATATTAAGAATAGTATTTAATAAATAAGAAAAGATTATCCGTTAACTGTTATTTCACTTTCGCAAAAATTATGTAATAGCTTATTCTTAAAGAACTTTGAACCAAAATAAAAAGGTAATCGGTTGTTTATGTAGAAGGTGTTACTTGTTGTAGTGCACCTTGATTGTTCAACGGGCGCTAATGTAAAAAACAATTGTACGAGGGAAACTAAAAAATAACCCATTCTTGAGCATACCAGCGAGATAGCGTGAGTGAGTTATATACCAAAATCGCTGATCGCCCCTGAAGGGAACGTAGCTATTGTGTGACTGTTTGGTGTACTAGCACCGAACAGCCCTTTTACTTATATTTTTCTACTATTAGAATATTGGAATAATAATACCATTATTAATGTAAATCCTTTGTAGAAAATCATAATTTAAGACAAATACTAACCTATTACTTAATTAAAGGCTTTAAATGTAAGTACTCCAGAGCTTGATTAACTTCATCTAGGTCATATATTCTCTTTTCTAAACAAAATAGAATAACTAAATCAAACGTATCACTATTTGATAAGGAGAAACCGGCAGAACCTAATAGTTGATCGGTTTCTTCTTCGTTAAGTTCAAGTGCAAGGGCCAACGCAATCACTGTAGGTTTACCTGGACGATAATCGGATTTAGAGCGGATTTTCGAAAAATGCCTGCGGTCAATACCGGCCTTTTTGTAAATGTCGGAGTCACTGCAGCCTTTTTTATCAACGAAACTAAACAAAACTTGAGCAAATGATGGTTCACGATGAATAGTAATAAATTCTTCTAATGCGTTTTGTTTTACATCCTCAATAATAATTGGTTTAGAACTAAGAAAAGCCAATACCACTGTATTTAGCTCAATATATTCCTGTAATTCACTTAAAATCTTTTTCTCAAACATAAAATAGCCCCTCCAAAAATGTCGCTTAACAAGCGACCAAAACAAGTTTGAACTCCACTAAACTTATAGCATAAACACAATTGAAAGGATGTTGATCTATATAAATACGAATATGACAGAAATTATTTTTCTTCTTGACCGCAGCGGTTCAATGGCAGGTTTAGAGAGTGATACAATTGGCGGATTTAATGCTTTTATTAAGAAACAAAGTCAAATAAACGCTGAAACAAATGTTACGGCTGTTCTTTTTGACGATACCTATGAAATACTATGGAATGGTATTGACGTACAGCATGCTGTTCTAACGGATAAGGATTATTTTGTAAGTGGAACTACCGCCTTACTGGATGCAGTAGGGAAGACGATCGTTGATGTAGGGAATAGGCTTTATCATATAAGCGAAGAGGAAAGACCGAGCAAGGTGATCTTCGTTATTACAACAGACGGTCTAGAAAATGCCAGCCGTGAATTTACTTATGAAAAATTGAAACAACTGATCGCACAACAGAAGGAAAAATACAACTGGGAGTTTATCTTTTTAGGTGCAAATATGGATGCAGCAGCAGAGGCTGGTAATATTGGAATTGAGGATGAGAATGCATATAACTTTGATGCTTCAAATAAAGGAGTTAAAAAAATGTATAACATGGTATTTGAGGCAGTGTCTGAAATACAAGGGAGGAGAATATAAACAGAAATATCTTGCTTTACATCTATCAATTAAATAATGATCCAAAAATTCCATCTATAATATATGAGTAACCTTTGCTTATTTTAATACGTCTTTAAACATAAAGGGGGAAGTTTATGAATAAATGTCTTTATGTATTATTAGTTCTTTTTGGCTTTATCATTATTGGTTGTTCAAAAGAAGAAATGTCAGGAGAAAAACCTCCAGAAGTCTATATACAAATTGGTAATGAAAAGTATGAAACAAAGCTTGGCACTTATTGTTGGAAAGGTACATGTGTTGATATGGCTGGACCTGTTGAACTTTTAGAGGGAAAAGAACCTATAAAAGTAAATCCTGGTGAGAAAATATCTTTTATAATGGACTATGAACCAAAACCTAACGAATTCCATCTTACACAAATTAGTGAAAATAATGAAAATGAAGTCTTGGTTAAAGAAAATAGTTTTTTAGCACCTACACAAAAAGGTGTTTACTACTATTCTTATGGTGGATGGTGGATGGATGAAAAGGAAGCGAACCTATCTCATGGAGATGCTTTTTATGCATTTGTTTTAGAAGTTATGTAGTTTTATTTAAACTATCGATTTATCACTTCAACTTCAGAAACAATCGTTGCAGCGATTTTCTCTCTGATTCCAGGGGATAGATTGAAGTTGCTTATATACTTCAATCTCACTAGCGAGGGCATCTATTTCAACCGAAATATTTGATAGGTGCTCTTGGTATTGAAGAACGATGTTAAAATCAATTTCAAGATTAAAGATATGACTTTGCAAATGCTCCATTTCTATAGGAGTAGTAAGTATATAGTCGTTTTACACATCATCTATTTTTTTTCTTTTTTATTTCCTTCTTAATAGCCGGTATTACTTTTTCAGTTACTGCTTCTTTTACTTTAGGATTTTCTAAAATTTTTTTAATTTTTTTCACAACCATAGTAGAACCTCCATTTATATTATGATTTAACAAACTTTTACCCTCTAATAAACATTCTAAACCTTCTTATTTTTACTATTATTTAATTCTACTCAAAGAAAAAACTGAATTAAACCCGCTTTAGTTAGAAGGACGAATTAACAAATAAGAGGAAAATTACTCTAATTAGTATTATTTGCTTCAATCTGTTATAATAAAGTGTTTTTACAATATTAAGGGGGAACATTATATTTATGTCAATTGAAGTAGGAAGCAAGGTACAAGGTAAAGTAACAGGCATCACTAATTTTGGAGCATTCGTAGAATTACCAGGAGGTTCGACAGGTCTTGTGCATATCAGTGAAGTAGCAGATAGCTATGTAAAAGATGTAAATGACCATCTAAAAGTAGGCGACCAAGTTGAAGTAAAAATAATTAGTGAGAAAGACGGAAAAACGGCCTTGTCCATCAAAAAAGCTATAGATAAACCAGAAGGACAAACCTCTTCTTATTCCCAACGCCCAGCACGCCAGGGAAGAACTGACAGCAGATCAAAAGACTTCCGTTCAAAAAGCAATTTCAAACCAAAGGAAAATTTTGAAGATAAAATGTCTCGTTTTTTAAAGAGTAGTGAAGAGAATTTATCCACTCTTAAACGTAGTACAGAATCAAAACGGGGCGGTAGAGGCGGAAGACGCGGATAACTGTTGCTTTTTTGATATTTCATTTTATAGATAAATGAACTTTTCTTTTAAAAAAGCAGGGTTAGCCATGCATTGAACTTTATCCCGAATAATGGACACTTATAAAAAAGTCCATTATTCGGGATTTTTTTATGTTTTATCATACAAACTCCATTATAATCAAATTAAATCGTATCTATAGCATTAGCAGAAAGGAATTTCTAAACATTTTGAAAATAATTAACAACTATTGTAAATTTGTATAATAATGCACCAAAGGCGTTGATTTGATCATTGTAATCATCTAGCTTCCGTTTATAATTATAGGCAACCAACAATAAACTTGATTTTAGGATTGTTACTGGTATACAGGCAAAACCAAATCATTAATGTTGGTCATAAGGTAAAGAACCTAAATCGCTAAATTGGTGGAGTTTTTCCGTATCCATTATGTGGTTTAGGTTTTTTATTTTAAAGAGAGCAGCAGGTGCATTGAATTATAAAATTTGAGTGAAAATGGCATACGTTTTAGAAAGAATTGGGTTAAAATGTTTCTCAGACTTTACAAGGAATGAACAATTTCTATAAATTTGTGTATTAATTCACAAATCAAGATGATTTGACAATTGAGGATGGATATTTTTTATTTTATATTGTTCACAGATGTGAATTAATACAACAATTTAACACAACGCAGGAATTTAACCTGGAATGGAAGTTCGAGGGATCTTAGGTATGAACAAACCTGAATAAGGATGGGTGAGTATTTATCTTTGAATCAGATAATGAAAGATTGGTGTGAAAGGTATACTCAAACCGAAGTTACTGCAAAGGCCTCGTTCAATACAATGCTGAACGGGGCTTTTAATATTTGTATTTTATCAATCATTATATATTTCTATCTAACAAAATCCCCACTTGTTTTGCCATTTCTTCTGCTGGGTAAGGCATTTCATTTGTAAGCCACCATTCTACTAAACCGACGTATGAAGTAACAATAAATTGTAGAATAATATCCTCTTGTAATTCATAATTCTTTCCACCAGAACTAGTTACATCTACTTCATCCTTGAACTCTTCAATTAAAAACTCATGGAACTTATTCCGAAAATAAGGTGCTCCTTTTTTACTAGCTAACATTGTTGAAAAAAATAAGTAATTTTGTTCGAGGTATTCGAACCAAGGCAGGTTGGCATCTATAAATTCTAGGGCAGATGTCGATTCACAGATTTCCTCCATTTTATGAATATGTTCTTCAATTAATTTTTCTAGTAAATCGTACTTATCTAAATAATGAAGATAAATAGTTCCGCGACTAACATTTGCTCGATCTGAAATATTTTGTATGGTAATGTCATCATACTTTTTTTCAGACATAAGTTCGATCACAGCATTTTTTATTGCTTCTTGAGACTTAAGTATTCTTCTGTCTACTTTAGCCATTTGTATGGTCACCAAACTTTCTTAATATCGTTAACAACTAATATTGTCATGTTAAATAGTAAGTTTTTTGATAGGGTCTTATTCTGAATATAATTATAGGCGTATGTTCATTAATGTTTCAATGTTTGTTTCTAAGAGGTCTAGTTGCTACTCTAATTTTAGAAGTATAGCTGCTTTAATGAAAGTTACCTTAAAGCTGTTTTACTAGTTTATTAATAGTTAAGTATTTGGATTATACTGCAATACCTATATAGATAATGAACAATTATAATCATTTTGTTTACTATTGAACAAATCGTAGCCATTTAACAATTGAAAGTGCTTTCGATGTATTTATAATTGTAGATATTAGTTGGTTTTTATATGTATTTAAAAAGGGGGTTACATTAATGGAATATGTTAAACTTGGAAATACAGGTTTAGATGTCTCGCGTCTATGTCTTGGATGTATGAGCTTTGGTGTACCAGAGAGAGGAATTGCGCCTTGGTCACTTGGTGAGGAGCAAAGTCGCCCAATAATAAAGAAAGCACTTGAATTAGGCATTAACTTTTTTGATACAGCAAATATTTATTCTGATGGAACAAGTGAGCAAATTGTTGGACGGGCATTAAAGGAATATGCAAATCGGGATGAAGTTGTTATAGCGTCGAAAGTTTATTTCCGTATGCATGAAGGTGCAAATGGTGCTGGACTTTCTCGAAAGGCTATTATGAGTGAAATTGATAAAAGTCTAATGAGATTAGGAACAGACTACATAGATCTATATCAGATCCATCGCTGGGATTATCATACACCAATCGAAGAAACAATGGAAGCGCTTCACGATGTTGTAAAAGCAGGGAAAGCAAGGTACATAGGTGCTTCTTCCATGTATGCATGGCAGTTACTGAAGGCAAACCATATTGCTGAGAAAAATGGATGGACTAAGTTTGTATCGATGCAGAATCTTGTAAATCTCCTATACCGTGAGGAGGAGAGAGAGATGCTGCCGCTTTGCAAGGAAGAAAAAATCGGTGTCATTCCTTGGAGTCCCCTTGCAAAAGGAAGATTAGCACGTAATTGGGATGAATCAACTGCTCGTTCGGAAATAGATGAAACCGGTAAAAGTTTTTTTCCTTCTACTTCCGAGTCTGATCGCAAAGTGGCTGGACGAGTAGCAGAAATAGCCAAAGAACGAGGTGTTCCAATGGCTCAAATCGCGCTTGCTTGGGTGCTACAAAAGGAACCTGTTACTTCTCCTATCATTGGGGCTACGAAAATGACTCATCTCGAAGATGCGGTAGCTGCTCTTTCAATTACGTTAACTCCTGAAGAGGTTGCTTTGATGGAAGAACCGTATGTACCGCATCCAGTGGTTGGTTTTCAATAATTTCTGTACGACAATAGCATTATGATACCGATGTCGCCTAAAACTTCACCAGAGGAGGAATGAAAGTGGAACGTCTATGGACGAAGTCGTTTATTCTCATGACAGTAGGGATGTTTTTCCTATTTACAGGATTTTATATGCTACTCCCTACACTGCCACTGTTTATTAAACAGCTGGGTGGGAACGAAGCACAGGTTGGTCTAGCGGTAGGTATATTTATGCTGTCTGCAGTTATTTTTCGCCCGATCGTTGGTGTACTTCTGGACCGATTCGGTAGACGTCCGTTTGTCGTCTGGGGGCTGCTTCTCTTCACCTTGGTGATGTATATGTATGGTTGGGTCGGTGGGATCGTTGTTTTAATGGGGCTCAGAATATTGCATGGGATGAGCTGGGCTTTTTCTACAACAGCCATTTTCACGGCGATTACGGATATAATCCCATCCACTCGGCGCGGAGAAGGAATGGGGTGGTTTAGTACGGCCATGACCCTGGCTATGGCGATTGGCCCTATGTTCGGTATTTGGGTGATTGATGAGCTATCATACACTGCTCTGTTCCTTTTTGCTGTATGCCTTTCTGTTGTATCGCTGCTCTTGATGCTTGGAGCAAAAATGCCTTTTCAACCAAAATCAGGCACGAGGAAAATTGAACTTTTTGAAAAGTCAATTTTACCAGTTGCGGGATCTGTCTTTTTTGTAAATATTGCTTATGGTGGTATTACGGCTTTTGTCCCGCTATTCGCTAACTCGCTCATGGTCAATTCCGGTGTTTTTTTCCTGACCTATGCGGCAACTCTTGTCCTTAGCCGTCCAATTGCAGGAAAACTTTCGGACCGGTATGGCGAGAAATTTGTCATTATTCCTGCTCTTATGATTACAATTTCTGCATTAATTGTCTTAAGCTTCTCAACCGGATTGTTCGGCGTACTCGTTTCGGCTGTTCTGTACGGTATTGGTTTCGGTTCAGCACAACCGGCTCTTCAGGCAGCGACAATCCGTCTTGCCAACCCGGAACGAAAAGGGGTTGCCAATGCTTCTTTATTGACTGCTACTGACCTCGGAATCGGACTAGGTGCAATCATGTTAGGATGGGTTTCCCAGTATACGAGCTATCAGGTATTGTTTACGGTCAGCGCCGTATCGGTAACGTTTGCCTTGTTGCTGTTCACTTTCTATGAGAAACGCTTATTGAAAAAGAAACAAAAGCAAGTTGAAGTAGCTTAACCTAAGGTGTACTTAATTGCATTTCTTCTGTATCAATGTAGAAATTAAATCAGGTTGTAATTTTGATTTTCCTGTAGCGTTTTCTTAAAAGATCTTCCGTAATAATAGATGATAGCTTAATACACACTTTATTCTAAATAAAACCCGGATAAAGGACTTCTTTAAATATTGTTGTCTTATCCGGGTTTTTGTTCTTCATTTAATTAGTATGGTTATACACCTAGTAAATCGTTTTTCCCCTTAGTCATTCTCTTCTTCCTCTATAAATTGATGCTGTTTTTCATAAGGATAACAATAGAGTCTTCACCACAATATCCCCCAGGTACTGCTATGACAAATTGCCGTTAAATCATTCCATTCTAATAAAAAATTTCTATACGAAACTATTTGTGATTTCTTGAAAATATACAGGCGTAAAACTTAAAAATTTTATTGTGGTAGGATTAGGCAACATTTTGAGAGGAATAGGGTATCGGTCGTTTTTTTATTTGTTGCATAATAAAAAGGCATCTACTTCTTCAATAACTATAATTCTATTGAAAAATAATACCCAAGGTTCTAAACACGGTGCACTTGATGCATAGAAACATAAATTGCTAGTCCTAAAGTATCGTCATTACCTATGGTAAACAGCACCACATCCTTTAGAATCTTATACAAATTGGACTCTAAGAATCGATAAAAATACGTAAAATTGTAGGAGGAAAACAATATGAAAAAACTACTAATTCCGTCTCTTTCATTGGTGATGTCTCTACTTCTTACGGCATGCAACAACAATAATGATACAAATGGGGTTTCCCAACAGATGCCATCTGGAGACACTTCCCAACAGGAACAATCTAGTTATGACCGTGAACTTGTTGAATTTCCTGAGAACTACAATAAGGGTGTGAATTACACGACAGTCCATCGAGGAAATGTTAGAGAGGAACTCTATACGAGCCAAGAAGCAATTGAAGCAGTGCAGAACGGGCAACCATTTCCTGATGGCACCGTAATCACTCTCGAAATATATAGGGATGAAGAGCTTGATGAAATCTTCGTGATGGAAAAGCGCACTGGTTGGGGAGACCAAACACCAGAAGGGACACCACGTAACGGAGATTGGCAATACCAAGAATTCAATGCTGACAGGTCGCTGGATTATGAAGAAGATATCGGTCGCTGCTTTACCTGCCATGCGAATCAAGAACGGGATGAATATATTAACACGTTGGATGAAATGAAGAGTTATGATCTTGAAAATTTTACAGGATCAAAGGAAAGCAGTACAGAATCCCAAATCACACGTATCCCTACTGATCACTGGGTAGTAAAAGAGGACTCACAGGATAATTTGCTAAGGGATAGCTTAATAGAAAATGAAGAAAAGGCTGGGATCATCCAAAAGGTTCTTTTAATGATTCATTATAGTTAAGTGACATAGGATTGAGCATTTGATCGGAAATCGATTTAAAAAGTGCATCAAGGTAGAAAACTTACCCAAATGTAAATTAATTTAGAAAGAGGAGAACTTCTTGAAACGAAATATGTTAATTAGGCTGGTTATTGATCTTTCTATGACAGTTCTGATGTTAGTTGTAATGACTTACCAGATTACCGGAAATACAATTCATGAACTGGTAGGAGTAATATTGTTTTTGTTGTTTATTACTCATAATTTTTTAAATCGAAGATGGTATAAGACGATTTTTAAAGGCAAGCACAATGTACGACGCATTCTGAGCATTGCGGTCAATTTACTTTTTCTAGTATCTATGGCTGTTGTGATGCTAAGTTCAGTGCCAATTTCCCGTGACATATTTGCCTTTATTCCTATAAACAATGACATGACTCTATTACAAATACATGTCATGACTTCATATTGGGGATTTATCTTCATGGCTGTGCATATTGGGATGTCCTGGGGAACAATTATAAATTCAGTACGAAAGATGACAGGAATTACTAGCACCAACCGCATCCGCACAATTGTGCTTCGTGTCTTAGCGGTGTTGATTGTTGCTTATGGTGTACAGGCTTCTTTTGAGAGAGATATGTTTTACAAGTTAACGGTCTATAATCCATTTGGTTGGAACATTGATAAGTCCTCCATGGGTTTTTTAATTGATCATCTATCCATCATGGGAATATATATTAGTGGGACTCATTATGCTCTGAAATTTGTTCGGAAGAAGGAAAAAGCTATGGTGAATATAGAAAGGTAAATTGCAGAATGAAAAAGTGCATTAATCCGCAATTAATGCACTTTTTCATATTATTTAAAGTGTAGGTGCGACTATAATTGATACATAGAATGAACCCATGTGAAGGGGAATTAAGCTTTTACCTTTTGTTCATATTGCTCCCTCAGAAGCTTTATGTCTTCTTTTGGTGGTAAACCAAACTTGCGCGAATATTCACGGCTGAATTGTGATGGACTCTCATAGCCTACACGGAATGCTACATCTGCTGCATCCGATGACTCGGCTAGCAACAGGCTTCTAGCTTCTTGAAGTCTTAGTTGTTTTTGGAATTGGATTGGACTCATTGCAGTAACCTCTTTAAAGTGCCTATGAAGAGAAGAAACACTCATATTTGCTATTTCCGCAAGCTCCTCAATCTTAAAAGGCTTTTCATAGTTATTCATGATATGTTTAATCACGTCACTGATTTGATGGGTAGAACTTCCTTCTATTGCTATTTGTTTTAGCATACCACCATGTTCTCCTTGCAGAACCCTATAGATGATTTCTTTCATGATTAGAGGAGCAAGGACCTTGATGTCTTTCGGAGTATCTAGCAAACGAGCTAATCTTGTTACCGCGTCAAGTAAAGATTGATCAATTTTACTGACATACATTCCTCGTTTAGCATGCTCTTTTTTGTCAACTCCCATTTGGAATTCACGTAACACCTCCAATATTTCACTCGGTGTGAATTCAAGTTTGAGAGCAAGATAAGGAACTTCGAAAGAGGCTTCAGTGACTTGTCCGGTAATTGGCAGGTTAACGGATGCAACAAGGTAATCGGCTGGACCGTACCTAAAGCGTTCCTGAGAAAGCATTACCTCCTTCATCCCTTGAACGACAATACATAAGGAAGGCTTGTGAACTCCATAATTTGGTCCAGTTTCATTAGAATAACGGGAGAAAAATAAAGATGGTATGGAAGTCATTTGAGTTCCGTCCCTCCCTGTGTGACTCTCTATAATTTTTGAAAGCTCAACTCTTTGTCTATATAATTGTTCAAGCATAAAATCCTCCTTTGTATTCTTCATCCGCATTGGTCTCATTATAAAGCTAATTCACTTTCTGCGTAAATGGTTGTGAGAGGATTATGCAATCATTTGATACGATTGTGATACCAAGCGTGATTTCATTTGTTGCATAATAAGGTTACTGAGTTATTCATACAATTCCACCTGATGTTTATTGAATGTCTCTAAAGACTAAGAACAAAATTTAACAGTTTAATGGGACAAACATAAAAGGAAAGGAAGAAAAATTATGCAAAAACGTAAATTAGGAAAAAGTGACCTAGAAGTTTCTGCTATTGGACTTGGATGCATGGGTATGAGCCATGGTTATGGTCCTGCACCAGACAAAAAAGAGATGATTTCGCTTATCCATTCGGCGATTGACAGAGGTGTAACTTTCTTTGATACTGCTGAAGTATATGGTCCATATGTAAATGAAGAGTTGGTAGGCGAAGCACTTGCCCCATTCAAGGGAAAGGTCGTCATTGCTACTAAATTTGGTATCCAAATGGTAAATGGGAAGCAAATACTTGACAGTAACCCAGAACAGATTAGGAAATCAGTTGAAGGCTCACTCGAACGTCTTAAAGTTGATACTATTGACCTTTACTATCAGCATCGAGTTGATCCCAATGTGCCAATTGAGGAAGTAGCTGGAGTTGTACAAGACCTAATCAAGGAAGGGAAGGTCAAGCATTGGGGACTTTCCGAAGCCGGAGTGGAAACCATTCGCCGTGCACACGCAGTTCATCCGCTTACTGCTATTCAAAGTGAATACTCCATGATGTGGAGAAGTCCTGAAGAACAACTGCTTCCTACCCTTGAAGAACTTGGAATCGGCTTTGTTCCGTTCAGCCCGCTAGGCAAAGGCTTCCTTACCGGAAAAATTGATAAAGATGCAACATTCGCTAGCTCTGACTTTCGCAGCATTGTACCTCGCTTCAAATCGGAGAATATCGAAGCTAATCAGGTTTTGGTCGATTTGATAAAGACGATTGCTCTAGGAAAAGGCGCAAAACCAGCTCAAATCGCACTAGCGTGGGTACTTGCTCAGAAACCATGGATAGTTCCGATTCCCGGCACAAGGAAATTAGAGAGCTTAGAAGAAAATCTTGGTGCAGCGGAAGTGGAGCTAACTCCAATAGAACTAATTGATTTAAACGACGCACTTTCAAAGATTGAGATTTCAGGAGAGCGCTATCCGGCTGAATATGCAAATAGAGTGGGCAAATAACAGATATAAATGTTTATAAAACAGGAGGACTTAATATGCAAAAAGTTATGTTAAACAATGGTATTGAAATGCCCATACTAGGCTTTGGTGTATTTCAAATTCAAGATGAAAATGAATGTGAACAAGTGGTTTATGACGCTATTATGGCGGGCTATCGTCTGATCGATACTGCTGCCTCTTATTTAAATGAAGAAGCAGTCGGTAGAGCAATCAAGCGTAGTGGTGTACCAAGAGAGGAATTGTTTATTACCACAAAACTCTGGGTTCAGGATGCTGGATACGAGAGTACAAAGAAAGCATTCGAAAAATCACTGGAAAGACTGCAATTGGATTATCTGGATTTATATTTAATTCATCAACCATTCGGCGATGTATATGGTTCTTGGCGTGCAATGGAGGAATTGAACGCGCAAGGAAAAATCAGAGCAATTGGAGTTAGTAACTTCCAGAGTGATCGTCTAGTGGATTTGATCCTTCATAATGAAGTAGTTCCTGCCGTAAACCAAGTTGAAACACATCCTTTCTGCCAGCAAATAGAAAGTCATAAGTTTATGAAAGAGAACAATGTTCAAATAGAGTCTTGGGGACCATTTGCTGAAGGAAAAAATAACATGTTCCAGAACGAAAATTTAGTATCAATAGCCGAAAAGCATAATAAATCCGTTGCCCAGGTTATTTTACGATGGTTAACACAAAGAGGTGTCGTTGCGATTCCAAAGACTATTCGTAAGGAAAGAATCATTGAAAACTTCAATATCTTTGACTTTGAATTAAGCCAAGAAGATATGGAGAAAATTGCTTCATTAGACACGAAAGAAAGTCTGTTCTTTTCACATAGGGATCCTGAAATGGTGAAATGGATTGGTACTCGTAAACTTGATATTTAATGTTCCTTCTTATCAACACAATCAAAATGTTATTCTGGGGTGAGTCTTCCACCTAAAAACTGTTGTGTGCATATTAAGGTGATAAATCCATATAAAAGCGTGTGAATTTTATTGTGAATTCACACGCTTTTTCTATTAGAATGCAACATTCTTCTTAGTCCATTATTTTTAGTAAATACCGTGAGTGGACAAAAAATATTCATTTATTCCATCAATGATATTAAGGTATAATCACATCAGTTTCAATCAATCGTGGATGAATACTTTTCGCTTTTTCGTATGTTTCAGCAGTGTTAACTGAGTATACATGCAGTTTTAGGCCTGCTTTTTTAATTTCTTTGGCAGTTTCTTCATCTACATTGTTAATTGATGTTGAGTAAATGGCATTATCATATTGTTTCAATTCTTCAATATCAGCATCTACATTCTTCAATGCATTTCCAAGGAATGTCAGAGTTGCTTCTGGGTACCATTCGTTAAATTGATTTCGGATATCATCATTACTTAGTACAAAGAATGAATGATTTAATACTTTAGCTTCCTCAGCTTCTTCCATAATATCGTCTACGAATTCCTTATCATCCCAGTCGCCTTTTGAACCATCAAAATTGATACCAATATTGTATTTATGAGCTTCCTCTAACACTTCCTCAAGTGTTGGTACTTTATAATCTGTTACTTTTCCTTCTATATCTTCAATATCAAAACTTTGAATTTCTTCTAATGTTAAATCTTTTACCTCTCCAGAGCCTGTAGTAGTGCGGTCAACCGTTTTATCATGCATTAATATGTATTGGCCGTCCCTTGTTTTTTGGACATCAATCTCAACAAAGCCATATCCTAATAGTCCAGCCTGAGTTATCGCTTCTAATGTGTTTTCAGGAGCGGCCACTTGTGCACCACGGTGAGCACTTAACTCTGTTTTACTGCTTTGTAACCAGTTATCATTGGGGGCTGCACTTGCAGCACTTCCAAACAAAGATGTTGCCAACATAATCGGTACAGACAATGACAAAATTCTTTTCTTCTTCACTGTTCTCCACATCCTATTCTTTAATATGTACTACGATTTAACAATACATAAACAATGTAAATAGAACATTAATTTTTTATTAATTTTCAAGATAATTTTGTTATTTTTTGTCGTTACATAAAAATTGAGTATAAAACATCTAAGACTATTATTAACTACTCATTGAATACATTAGTATCTTCGGTTAGTAATAAATTAGAATTATAGAAGAAAAATCACAGTCACATTGCCAACAAAATAAAAATAAGAGAAGAAATTAAATGAAAAGGATCTTTAACAGCTCCATTTGAAGATTCTTTGATAAAGATAATCTAATTCCTTATTCGGGAGCAAAAACAGAAGATCAATATTAATAGTTTTTTGATATCCAGTCTTCAAGAAAAGGCCGCAAGAATTGAATAACGATGGACTTTCTAATAACAACCCATTTGTTCAATTTTTCTCTGGAGAAAAGTTAGCTATAATAAACTGCACCCCAATTATTAGTTATGTCTAACAATTGGAGTGCAGTTTAACTTGTTACTCATCTCCTGGATCTTAAAATGATCCACTCATCATGACTCGTTCACGCGTTTTTTGTCGCCATTCGTTTAATAGTTGTCTAGCCTTCTGAAAGTTTTCTACTAGTAATGCCTCATAGATTGCCCCATTATAATGTGCACCTGAGAAATATCTTTGCTGAGGATAAAGCTTATAGTTTGCAACAGAAGTCATCACAATTTTATCTCGATGAGCGTCCATAATTTGCAGCATCACATTGTTTTTTGCCGTTGCTATGAAGCTTCTAAAAAATGACAGAGAAAGATTCGCATATTCGAAATAGCTACCTTGTTCTTTTTCCTTTAGTTGTTGATCCAATATATTTTTTAACTCATTCATATTAAACGTGTAAAGATCGGAATGTTCGACTAATTCCAGGACATACATCTGATGAGCAAAAGTTACCTCAAACATATCGATGATTTCTTTGGAAGAGATTTCTTTTACCATTACTCCCCGATTTTTTAATGCAACTACAAGACCTTCTAGTTCCAATCGAGCGATCGCATTGGAAATCGGAGTTCGACTCATTTGCAGCTCTTCAGCAAGCTTATATATGGATAACAGACTTCCTGGCATGTATTCACAGGATAGAATTTGTTGTCGAATGGTTGTGTAAGCAGTATCAATTAGAGATGTAGATATCATTTCAATTTCCTTTCCGCTATAACTATAAAAATATAGAAATTTTATAAGTATCCCCTTTGGAAATTTATCCTTTCTATAGTAAATGTATTTAAAACTAAGGTTGTTAGATGGAAAAAAGTTTATATACACAAAAAATGATTAGTAATATTAAAAGCTTATCACTCCATTATATCGATTCGAAACCAACTTTTTAAGGAAAACTACAAAATTTTACAAACTTCACTACATTTATACAATTTTTAATATTTGCAAAACAATAATTAACATCACTTTAACATTCTATTAACATGCTACTTGTATGCTAATAGAAGATTGATACATATTGAAAAGGAGAATGAAAATGATTACTTTAACTGATCAAAAAAAAGCGATCGAAATTTATTATGAAAATGAAAAGTTTACTACTGATAAGCGCCCATGGTTTGGTGATTTGAAGCCGACAAAGACAGGTGATTTTACGTTTGCTATAGTAGGTGACCGTTGTGGGATTACAACTCCGGGTGTCTTTGAAAAAGGGCTTGATCTCGTTCAAGAGTTAAAACCAGATTTCGTATTATGTGTTGGAGATTTAATTGAAGGCTATTGGAATCATGAAGAAGAAGCACATGAAGAATGGGATTATGTTGATCATTTGTTACAAAAACTCGAACTTCCTTTTTTCCACATTGTTGGAAATCACGATTATGGGAATGAAACAATGGTAAAGGTTTGGCGGGAACGAAAGGGTTTTGAATATTATGCATTCCGCTTTCATGATGCACTATTTTTATTTGTTAATACTGAAGAGTCGCCAGAAGGAATGTCAGGAGATTTTCTGAAAGTATTTCGAAAGGTGACTCAAGATGTCACAAGTGAGCCTGAAAAATCAAAAGAGTATGTTCAAGCATTTTTCAATCAAATGATGAGTATGGCTTCAAAGGAAGATCTAGAAAAAGGTAATCTTCCAAATATTAGTGATGAACAACTTGCTTTTTTCGAAAATGTACTTAAAGAAAACGAAGATGTAAACCAGACTTTTGTATTAATGCATAAGCCTGGCTGGAAAACAAAAGACACTCAGTTTCAACATCTTGAAGATATGCTGAAGAATAGAGAATACACGATGTTAGCTGGACACCTTCATCAGTTAGAAGTTATGAAAAGAAACGGCCGCGATCATATCCAAATGGGAAGAACAGGTGCATGCTGGCACGGTGAAGGGGTTGGATCCATTGACCATATTCTCTTGGTAACAGTTAAAAATGGGAAAACAAACTTTAATGTAATTGATCTAAACGTAGTTTCAACATTAGAAAAATTTAAAATAGATGAAAAGTTCAATTAAATAAGAGGTGATCTAAATGACAGAAGAAACGATGGAGCTGGAGTGTTTATTGCCTCTAAAAGGTGTTGTCAATTTTCGTGATATGGGTGGGTTAATAACGTTAGATGGGAGGAGAGTGAAAAAAGGAATTTTGTTCCGAGCAGCTGAATTAACAGGATTAACGGAAGAAGATAAAACCTATTTAGAAACATTAAACCTAAAATATGTATTTGATTATCGTGACAAAGTTGAAGCAGATAGAAAACCGGATCCGATAATAGGACAAGCTAAAAACAAACGAGTTCCAGTTCAAGTTGAGGATAAACTTACAGCACAGGCATCTTCTAATGAAATAGTTAAAAGTGAATTTTATAAGCTATTTACTAAAGATATGTTCACTAATATGTATGCAAAAATACCTATTCAAAATGCTTCGTATCAAAGACTTATGGAGCTTCTTAAAAATCCAGAAGAGAATTTGCCACTTGTTCACCATTGTACGGGCGGACGTGACCGTACGGGAGTTGGTGCGATGCTTATCCTTATAACTCTTGGAGTACCATATGAAACGGTATTGGCAGATTTCCTAATGTCGAATCGTACATTAGAAGATTTCCATAACAATATGTTTAACGAAGCGGCAAAGGATATTTCCGAAGAAGAACTTGCTCGATTTAAAGATGCACTGCTACTGAAAGAAAATTATCTGCAAGCATCAATGGATTCTATTGTTAGGATATACGGTAATTTCGAAGCATATCTTGCAGAAGAATTTGGCATTACTCAAGAAATACGTGAAAGAATTAAAGATTATTGTTTAGAATAACGAACTATTAAGTTGTAAATGAGAACAAAAAAGAACGGGGAGTGAGGTAAATAAAATGAATAAACTTAACTTTCTTCATATTACAGATACCCATATTTTGCAAAACTACAAAGGCAGTTTACTAGAAAAAATCGATGGGCCGAATGGTAATCCGACTGATTTTTTAATGAAAATTTTAGAAAATATTAAATCTCTAACGCAAAAGCCTGACTTCATTTTAATTAGCGGGGATTTGGTACATGAGGGTAATGCGAGTGATTATGCATACTTTAAACAAATTATCGAGGATCATGTGGAAGATATCCCTGTATATACCGCTCTTGGTAACCATGACGTTACAGCTGCATATTGGGAAGGTTACGAAGGGAAAGCAAATTGTTCAGATCAACTTTTCTATGAAAAGGATATCAATGGATACAGATTGATTGTCTTAGACTCAAGTCATGATCATAGTGGTGTAGGTATAATTGATGCAAATCAACTAGATTGGCTTGAAAATGTGTTGAAAACTCCTGCTGAAAATGGCAGTTTAGTAGTCGTTCATCATCCGCTTGAAGCAGGTAAAGTGAATGATGGCCACGCTCTTACAAATTCTAAGGAAGTTCTTAACATCATTAATAATACAGATGTCATTGCCGTTTTAAGCGGACATACGCATCAGAATAAAGTAAGCTCTTATGGCAAAATTCTGCTATCTACTGCAGATGGTACGGCATTTGGCGTGAATGTTAGTAACGAAAGCATGCATTTGAATGATCGGACAGGATTTAGCTTATGTACAGTTTATAAAAAAGGAATTGCTGTTCAAACTGTAAGATTCCCTGATGATATTAACACAATTTTAAGCTTTTCATTGCAGGCATTACAACATAACTAATCAAAAAATTTATCGAAAGAAAGGACATTTCTAATGAAATCTACTAAAAAGTTTTTTTTACTGTTTATTGTCTTCACTTTAGTAATCTCGGCATTGAGTGCATGTGCAACATCATCAGAAACTTCAAATCAAGCAGAATTAGGAAAATTAGATCCAAACAATCCAACGAAAATTACTTTCTATTCCTATAGTTTAGCTTATCCAACAATGAAAGCAGGCATAGAGCATTTAATTCAAGAATTTAATGACACGGTTGGGAAGGAAAAAGGAGTTATTGTTGAAGGGGTGGCCGATCAATCTTTTCAGCAATTTAAGGCAGATATAGCAGCAGGAAAACAAGTAGATGTTATCCAACATACATTCTCAACTTTAGATAATTCGAAAGAAACTCTTGGATTAAAAGCGTATGAAGATGTATTCCCTAAAGATGAATTGAAGCAACATTTCAAAGGTATTGCTCCTAATGCATTAGAATTGGGAAAAATTGATGGCAAGATGTATGGATTAGCCTTCACATTTAGTACGCCAATTGTTTTTATCAATGGAAAACTATTTGAAGAAGCTGGCTTAGACCCAAACAATGCGCCGAAAACATGGGAAGAAGTTAAAGAGTACTCTTTAAAAATTAAAGAAGCAACTGGAAAAGACGGTTTTGGTCTAGCTCCAAATAACGGTTGGACCACAGAAGGGATTATATTAAGTAATGGTGGCCAAATGCTTTCTAAGGATAGAAAGGAAGCAACGTTTGCTAATAAAGAAAGCATTGAAGCAATTGAAATGTGGAAGGATCTCTATAAAAATGGATCTCATGCAGTAGGTACTGATACGGAAATGCCGGAACAATTTATGGCTGGAAACCTAGGTATGTTTATTACATCAACAGCTCTGCATAGCGGTTTCACCAAAGCTGCTGAAGCTGGCGGCTGGAAATTATACGGTGCTGGACTTCCACAATTTGGTGATAAACCATCAGTACCAGTAAACTCAGGAAGTGCTTTAGCGGTAAGGCCTGATTCGGCAGAAAAAAATGCAGCGGTTTGGGAGTTTATCAAGTATGTAACTGGAAATGAAGGATATACGATTATCACTTCAGAAGTAGGATACTTGCCTTTACGCACTGGACTTGCAGATGACCCAAACTATTTAAAAGATTTCGTTGATAAAAATCCGTTATATAAAATTAATCTTAAACAATTAGAACAAATGCACCCAGTGGCTATCTGGCCGGGAGAATATGCTACTGAATCTACATCAATCTTTACGGATGCAATTGTAAAAGCAGTATCAACTGATGCAGAGGTAGCAGAGACGTTAACAGAAGCAGAAAATCAAATTAACGATATGATCAACTAAAGATTCTTTGAGAGAAATGTGCTGTGAAAATAGAAACTATTATTACAGCACAATTCCAATATTTTTTGAAAAGAAAGGAAACGGTATGAGTAAATCACTCGAAAATATTTATCAACCGCCATTGTCAAATGAACCCCCGGTTATTAGAAAAAGTGTTTCAAAAAAAGGCAGGAAAAGAAAAACGTTTAAACCATATTTCTATTTATTGCCGGCTATATTGCTGCTTGGCATTTGGATGTATCAACCGTTATTATCAACATTCTATTTAGCCTTCCAAAAGTGGAGTATGGTACCAGGAACGACACCTGAACCTGTAGGGTTAGAAAATTTTATTCGTTTATTCAATAATAAAGATTTCCTAATATCAATTGAAAACACAATCTTTTATACGATTGGTTTACTTCCTTTCTCTATTATCATTCCATTGCTTTTGGCGGTTTCCACACATGGTATGACTGGAAAAATAAAAAATGTCTATCGCGTTATCTTTTTTATTCCTATGATTTTAGCGCCGGTTACTGTTAGTGCAATCTGGAGATGGCTATTTCATCCTAGCAATGGTTTAGTAAATATCTTTCTTCTTAAAACAGGATTAATCGACACCAATATTGCATTTTTTTCAGATCCGCGTTTTGCAAAGTGGATTATCTTATTTATGACCGGATGGAGTTTAATTGGATTTAGTACAATTATGTTTTCTGCTGCATTAACAAGCATAAACAAAGACTATTATGAGGCAGCATCTTTAGATGGTTCAAGCAGGTTTAAACGTTTTATCGATATTACACTCCCTTTATTATCACCAACTATTTTTTTTATGCTGACTATGAGCATGTTATTTTCAAGTCAGTTTACCTTTGCCTATATTGATATTTTAACAGCGGGAGGACCTTTTGGTTCATCAACAAATATTTACTATGAAATGTATAAATATGGATTTTCTAATCTGAATGCAGGTCTAAGTTCTGCAGCTGCGATCTTGTTCTTTTTCGTTTTCGCGATAATTGCATTAGTACTCAATTATGTTTCTAGAAAATTTGCATTTTATGATAATTAAGATAGGAGATTATAGAAAATGAAAAGGAAAGTAAGACTTTTAAATGTGGTTCAGCATCTTTTATTAATTATCATGTGTATCATTGCCATTTTTCCTATCTATTGGATGATTATTTCATCATTCAAGAATGAATCAGAGATTTTTACTGCATCATTCATTCCTTTTAAACCTACTATTGAAAACTATGTTTATGCTTTTTCTGAAATGCCGATAGTAAGAATGATGTTTAATTCATTTATCATTGCAATCCTAATGACGGCACTGCAGCTTATCACTAGTCTTTTGGCTGGTTATGCGCTTGTACGCTGGCAATTTAAAGGGAGCTTTTTCATTTACACTTTGCTTAGCTTATCATGGTTAATTCCTTTTCAAGCGATTATGATTCCAAACTATGTTCTTATCAATCAGATGGGATTGAATGAACAATTGTTAGGAGTGGTATTGCCATTTGCCGTGTCGACTTTTGCTATTCTATCACTCTATCAAAGCTTTAAAGCATTTCCTGTTGCGCTTATTGAAGCAGCTAGACTTGATGGGGAAAGTGATTTTGGCATTTTACTACATGTGATATTACCAAATATTAAATCAACGATAGTCTCTCTCGGCATTTTATTGTTTATTAACGGGTGGAATGAATATTTATGGCCAATGCTCATAACAAAGCAGATGGAAAATGCACCAATCCAAATTGGGTTGAAATCGTTCGTAAATTCAGATGTCAACATGTGGGGTTCACTTATGGCAGCGACAACAGTTTCTTGTCTCCCTATCCTGATTATTTATCTTGTATTACAGAGACAAGTCGTCGATTCTTTTGTTCGATTTGGAATTAAGTAATCTATTCAATCTTGCTTAAGCCTACTTTAGGAGTTGTGAAAATGGGAAAAATAACGATTAATCATATTAAAAAATCCTTTAATTCGAATGAAATATTAAAAGGAATTGATGTTGAAATTCCAGATGGTTCGTTTACGATTTTACTCGGCCCGTCTGGATGTGGAAAATCAACCTTATTAAGAATTATTGCAGGACTTGAAGAACCAACTAGCGGGGGATTGCTTATTAATGAGGAAGATGTCACATATGAAGAACCAAAAGATCGAAATATTGCAATGGTTTTCCAAAACTATGCCCTATACCCTCATATGACAGTTTACAAGAATATCGAGTATGGGCTGAAAATTAAAAAAGTACCTAAACAAGAACGTGAAGAAATCATTCAAAATGTCTTAAAATTGGTAGAACTTACAGATCATGCGAATAAACGTCCGGCTCAATTATCAGGCGGACAACGGCAACGCGTTGCTCTTGCCCGTGCAATTGTTAAGCGTCCACATGCTTTTTTGATGGATGAACCCCTATCAAACTTAGACGCTAAACTAAGAAATCAAATGAGACAAGAGTTAATTGAATTGCATCAACAGTTGAAAACAACGTTTTTATACGTTACTCATGATCAAGTAGAAGCCATGTCAATGGGTTCATATATCATAATAATGAATCATGGGGAAATCATGCAGAAAGGTACGCCGAAAGAGATTTATACGAATCCGGCAAATTTATTTGTAGCGCAATTTATCGGCTCACCACCGACAAACATCATTGAATTCGACAATATGTATTTAGGTATACGCCCAGAAGATATTGGTATTGTGAATACAGATCAAATTGACAGTGATGTAAATATACCTGGAAAAATCCTTGCAATAGAGCAACTTGGAGGAGAGACGATTTATCGTGTGGAAACAAATATTGGAAATTTAAATATTAGAACACAAAGTTGTTGGGATGAAATTAGTGAAAATGTGGATGTTCATTTCTCCTTTGACAAATTAATGGTGTTTAATATAGAGGGGAATCGAGTAGAAAAAGATGATCATATAATGAGAACCATTAAGAAATTACAAAAAGAAAAAATAAATGAAAATGAGCTAGTCTATTCTTGATTATCATAGAATTATTTATTAATTGTGGGAAAAGCAAACAAAAAGATGAGAAAAGATAAAAAAGCAACTAAAAATATTTAGTTGCTTTGAACTCGCTATCCATGAACAAGGATACGCGCTTATTTCATTTCAGACATTACAGAAATCACACAACAAGCGACATAAACCAGCCCCTAACTATTTTCTTGAACTGGTTTATTAGAAAGTTTTCTAATAAAAGCAATAAATGTTCTTGAAATTAAAAATGTAATTGTTAACGAATAAAAACTGGTAAAGGAAGTCCAGCCCTTTTTAAAACGAATTAAGCTTGTTCTAGTTTCAAAGAAATGCTCGACTAATGCCATTGGTACACTAAAAAAGAGTGACTTAATTAAAATACCAAATAAGTTCGAAGATTTTGTTGCTTGGTTATAATATACACATGCAATTGGATAGAGCAAATAATCAAATATAAAACTAATGTCAAACGACTTAAATAACTTAACTGGATATGAAATATAGCCTTTTCTCACAACTAACTTATCTAGAATTGAGGAAAGATATCCTTTGAATAAAAAAATTAGCATCCAGTCTTTCACGGGAGGTTTTCTCATTAAATTTAAAAAAGAAACTATACTGAATAATAATAAAAATCTAAGTGTATTTTTTTCGAACTTATTCATAAGGTGTCCTTCCATTAATGTTATTTATAAATTTAATTTCCGGTTAATGATTAATATTTATACATGAAAACTTATTACTTTTTTGATTGAGGATAATTTATCTTAATACGCAATTCGCTTATGTAGTGAAGGAGTGTTCTTCGGTAAACAAGGGCTGCTGCCTGAGAAATACCAGTAATAAATTGGAGACATTAGAATTAGATCAAATTAACATTTTATACAAATTAATATGAGTTTAGGAACAGTTGTAGACTTACTCGGCTACTTAGTCCCTATCGTTATACCAGTTCTAATATTAATTTGTATTATAGGATTCACTAGTGAAGTGTTTAAGAAGAAAGGTTAAAAACTAAAACTACCTAGTTTATTTAAAGCAATATATCATCAACAATAAAGCGCGATTGTTCAACATGAGCAATCGCGCTTTAGTAACGTGAAGGTTAATTTAAGGAATAAATAATAAACTAGGAACTTTTTAATAAAAGGAGAAAGGCTTATTTAACTTCCCTTAAACCCTTTCCTTCAAGAATCTCTTGAATTCCTTCCTCACAAACACCATATGAACGCCAGGAACAATTTTCACACACTGTTTTAATATCAGAGGGTGCGATATACTTTCTGATTTTCGACTCAATGTCCTCCCATTTCAGAATTTGTCCGATTTTGAGTCCCAATTTTTCTAATATAGCGGAATCTCTTTCATAAATATTGTTGTCTTTGCAGTGGTATTCACCTGAGTTGGGATACTTTTCACACAACTGATCAGGTCCCTCTACAAGATAAATCCACGTTTTAGGGTATTCTCTCAAGGTTTGATGCAAACGTGTCATATTTTCAATGTATTCTTGGGAATAGCCCATTCCCCGATATCCTAGAAGGCAAAAAATATGATGACCTCGCAGTTTATACACAAAATCCCCCCCAGTTGCCAGGTTAATTAAATTTAAATGTTAACTAAAATAAGTAATTAGTTAACGTACTTTTTTATGATAACATATCACACCTGATCAATTGGGAACTTTTTATTTCACTAAAGAGGGGGCAGGTTAGATAAATAAGAATGAAGTGATTTTATGAGTGATTTCAGATTTTAGTTATTCAATTAAATGGGCTAGAGTGAAATAATAGAATTAGTTATTAGAAGGAACTTTTTTTATTAACGATGTTCAGGGTAACATGCTTCGAATTTCAATAAGATAATGGAAGATACACACATCACTAAAAAGAGGTGATTAAGATGGTGGCTTTATTAATAGTTATTTGTGTTTTTTCATACAGTTTTATTGTATTTAAATTGATCGAAAACAAAGTCATTAAGTATTTATTGATATTTTTATTTGGTCCTATATACGGAATTTTGTTATTTTTTATTGGAATGAGCTTTGGAGCTTTTTATTTTATTCTATGTGCAATATTACCGATTCTTATTGGTGTATTTATTAGTGTTAGAAAGACATAAAAGGTTGATATTTTATTAATAAAGATTTAATTGAAGAATCGTAAAAAGTTCGACGTTTGATGGAATATATTGCATAGTTAGCCAATAATGCAGCAGCTTATCCAATAATCGGACGCTTATCTATAATAGGGTAAGTCTCTTTATTGATTTTAAAATAACTGGTACTAAGCATTAGGGAAGGTTAGCTTAAGAAAAATTATACTTAGTTCCAATTTCTGTTAATATTAAAGCGGAGATTATTAAATAATGAGGTGGGAATGTAATGAAAAGAATGCCTTTTGAACGACTGACCGAGTATTATGATGAACGGTTAAATCGATGAGCAAATATGTTCATTGTAAAAAAAAAGAAAGGAAATTACAAACAATAACCCAGGCTTTCCACTACTCGAAGATATTTCATTATGGGCTGAAAAATTTGATCTCTATGAGGATCTATTAAGGTCTATATTCGATGTAGTTGAAAATAATGAGAAGGGAGAAATGAGAAAATGCAAATTAATGAAGAAATCAATTTAAAGAAGAAACTGGAAGAAGATATTACAGGTTTAACTTGTATTTACATACCCGTAAAAGACGTTTACGAGTCCATTAAATGGTATCGAAAAAACTTAGGATGTTAACCTACAAAGCATAATCCTGTTAAGCCGGAGATGGAATTATCAATCTTAAGATTTCCAGATCATAATGGGCATTTCTCTAGACCACGTCTAAGGCAAACGGTACCAGCTATTTCGAAGACCATTTCGGTTTTCATTCGGTAAATTATCAAAAGTAAGTAATTTTTTTATGGGAACAATTCCAGTGGGTTTTAGTAGCAGGTATTTCGATATTTACTTTATCTTTGTTTGTTACAGGTTTTATATTTTTTAATCGGATATTTTTATAAAGAACATTTATTAAATTAGACTTTTATAAGCATTAAGGGACTTTCTATTTGAAAGTCCCTTATGCTTATGCAATAAATACAACCATGTATTAATAACAAAGAGTTTTATATAGCTATTGATCCTACCTAATTTATGCACAATTATATAAAAATCTAAAGTCAAATTAGGAACTTGTAAAACATTTGAAAATTTAAAATAGATAATATGCATATTTTCTGCAAATTTTTTTGTTAATCTTTTGTTAGGCCCATTAGAAGCGATAGAAAAGGTTATTTTAGGAAGCATGTTAAAAAGTAACTGATTAGTTAGAAATGTTTACTTTTATAAGTAGATAGGAGGAGAATAATGAGTAAAAAAATTGGAATGGGAATTGGTTCAATGATTTTAGCATTAGCGTTATCAGCGTGTGCAAGTGATAGTGAGGAAAATGTACCTGATCAAAACACTGACATGAATTCAAGTTCTGAAGAAAATATGGAAATGGACCATTCTAAAATGAACCATTCTGGCTCAGACGAAGTTCCGGATGGATTGAAAGAGGCTGAAAATCCTACCTATAAAGTCGGAAGTCAAGCTATTCTTGAAACAGACCATATGGAAGGGATGAAGGATGCTGAAGCAACAATTGTAGGAGCCTATGAAACCACCGCATATGTTGTTTCCTATACCCCAACAACTGGTGGAGAAAGAGTAGAAAATCATAAATGGGTTATTCACGAGGAAATTGAAGATGCTCGAGATAAAACCTTCGAGCCAGGAACAGAAGTTATCATAAATGCAGATCATATGGAAGGGATGCAAGGAGCAACAGCTGTAATTGATTCAGCTGAAGCAACAACAGTGTATATGGTCGATTACACTCCGACAAACGGAGGAGAAGAAGTTAAAAATCACAAATGGGTAACGGAAAGTGAACTTTCACCAAAATAAATTTAAAGGCTCTTTTCTAAAAGATTGTTGTTTTTGAACAAAACTGATTAGGGTGATTGGAACGGATATGCGAGACTCCTGTGGGAATAGCGGGACAGATGAGACCCCGCAGGCGCTTCGCGCTGAGGAGTCTCATCGCCCGCCCCACGGAAAGCGAGCATCCTCTCGCTGCAATCAACCAACCCAATACTATTTTAAAAACAACAAAGTTTGCGAAAACAGCCAATTTAAATTAATAGAAAATCTAAAAAGGGCTTATCAAAAATAGATAAGCTCTTTTTCTTTTAAATTAAAGTTCCACATAAAAATAGTGTTCAAAAAAAGTTCTGACTACATTGACACATGCTTTATCGTAGAATTTCACGTTGTTCTTAATTTAAGATTTAGTATCATTCTTGGACCTATCGAAATCGTTGTTGGATCTTTCCACTATATTATTTATTTCCCCAGCGTCTCCTTTTGCATTAATGATTTCTAATATTTGATTTAACCCTTCGCTAATTTGATCACCATTATCTTTCATTATGTAACCTCCTCGTAAAAAGTACCATTACCATTTTGCACTTTACATTAAGTATGTTTCTAATTAGGTAATAATATAAGGCTACGTCCATTAGACGGAACTACCAATACAAGGAAATGTGCTAGTATATTGAAAGCTCGAGAAATAATATTTTCACGTTTAGTTAATTGTCGGAGTCACTAGTATGCATCTGAACTCCATTTATATCCGACACCCCAAACGGTTTTCAAATGTTTATCAACTGGAAATCCTGCATGACGTAGTTTATCTCTGATGTTTCTAATATGAGAATCAATTGTTCTGTCTTCTGTTTCGGCTCTTAGTCCCCATATAGTTGTAAGCAGATGCTCCCGTGAGAAAACCTTATTAGGGTAGTTCAAAAATAATTCTAATAGGGCAAATTCCTTTGGCGTCAATGTAATTCCTTCATTAAGATATCGTAATTCAAAGGTTGATTTATTTAAAGTTAAACCTTTAAAAGTAACATGCCCTTCTTCATTTTTATGCCTACTAATCCGACGAATCAAAGCTTCGATTCTTGCTAGCAATTCCTGTTCGTTAAAAGGTTTTGATAAATAATCGTCTGCACCAGTTTTTAATCCCTTAACGATATCTTCCTTAGCACTTCTAGCCGTTAACATAATGATGGGAACATTCGAAAAGTCTCTTATTTTTTTACAGATTGTCCAACCATCCATTTCAGGCATCATGACATCAAGAAGGACAATATCGACATCTTCATTCTCCAAAAACTGTATACCATCTTTTCCTGAGACTTTCTTTATACACGTGTAACCATAAGGAGATAAATATAAAGATAATAAATCAAGCATTCTTTGTTCATCATCGATCAGTAAAACGGTTTTCATTTTAGTGCTCCTTTAATACGATTTTAAAGCATGTTCCTTTACCATCTTGACTATCAACTGAAATTTCACCATTATGAGCTTCTACTATTTCTTTTACAATAGCCAATCCCAATCCATAACCACCAGTCAATCTGGATCGGGATTTGTCAACACGGTATAAGCGGTTAAAGATATAAGGTAAATCTTCATAAGGAATTCCTTTTCCTTGGTCCTTGATAAATATTATTATATTTTTGTTTACTTGCAAGACTTCAAGCGAAGTAGTTGTATTTTCTTTAGAGTATTTTAGAGCATTGTCTAATAGATTTAAAAAGACTTGTTCAAAGCGTATAGGATCAATTTCAACGAAAAAATCTTCCTTACAATTTAACTCCAAATGAATTCCCTTACTTTTAAATGCAGGTAGTACTTTTCCAAAAATAGATTGAAGGAATAAACAAATGTTAGTACGTTCTTTAGAAATGGAAAAGGCATTTTGGTCCATCTTTGCAAGTTCAAATAATTCTTTTAATAAAACACTTACATGATCTGCTTCTTCATGAATGATGTTTAAGTAATTAATTCTTTCTGTTTCATCTAAAGCGTTTCTTCTTCCAAGATCGGCATAACCTTTTATATAGGTTAGAGGAGTGCGAAGTTCATGAGAGATACTTGCTAAAAATTCATTTCTCTCCTTTTTTAAATAATTCAAGTCATTAGCCAATGTTTGAATAGATTTTGATAACTCACCAAGCTCATCATTTGAAGTAACAGGAAGAGAAACAGAAAAATCTCCATTACTTAGTTTTCTAGTTGCTTCTTTCATCGAAACAAGGGGTTTTGTTAAAGCTCTAGATAAAAAGAAAATCGTTATCAACATAAAAAATAGGATCAGTAATGCAGCAAGTATGAAATGGTTATTTAATTGTGAAATAAAATGATGAATCTGATCTTTGCTTTTGAACATGTAAACATATCCTTGATTTTCTTTTCCTCCATCAAAAGATGAAACCGTTGCAATGTACTTTTCCTTTTGCAAGTCTGATTGTAATATGAGTCCATTTCTTGGTATATCATAAATCGCTATACTTAATAATTTCCCCATATCATCGTCGATCGCCTTAGATGTTTCTAATATTTTACCGTCTGTATTTGTAATCACGACTTCTGTATCTGTTTGTGATTCCATTAATCCAATGTGATGTAGAGTAGCATTATCAGATGACATTTCAAGAACATCACGATGGCTATTTCCTCTTGCCTTTAATGATGATAGTTCTTCATTGACAAGAGAATGCACGACATTACGATGTAAATAGATCATTGAACAAGTTTCAATGATGAAAATGCAAATAAAGAACCATAAGCCTAATTTAATTGAGATTTTCATAATCATTCACCTTTACGAGTATAGAGATATTTTACAGCGGAAATGTTGAGAAATTATGCAGATTGAATATTTTAATTTTTTCTTTAACATTACATAAAATCTTTCAAAATAAAAACTTATAGCTTAAAAAATGCATATTTTCTTCACACTTTTTAATTATTCTATTCAAATAACCATTAATCCTGAGGTGATTGAACTGAATAAGCTAACATTAACCAAGACTGGACAGATATATATACCAAGTTTTATACGAAATTAAATAAATCTCGAACCTGAAATCACCTTAATTCATGACAGTAAAAGATATTTTAAAGATAATATTGAGTAAAATACTTCAGTATAAAAGGTAGATAAAACCTACATTCTCTAAAGAGATTAGCAAAAAATAGGAACTTTTGTCGTGATTAATTTAGAACCATTATAGCAGCAAGATTAACTAAGTCGAGTTAGTGATATATATTATCTGTATTCAAAATATACACGTGTTTTTTGAAAAGTGTTATTTGAATTAAACTGCCCCTATATATTGTGGGAAGAAAATCCGCTAAAAGGGACGTTCATATGAAGCCATTAAGAAGCTTATGGGCTTACAGGCGAAAACAGTCACAGTTTTAGGAGACGGGCAAGAAATGAATTTACCAATTGAAGAGTAGGTTTTTTTATGTGAAATACCAGTATGTTTAATATCAGTCACAATGAAAATTATGAAGGCTATGAAGGGTTACTACACTTAAACTAACGGTCAGGTGGTTAGATGAAGGAAAAATCAGGGGAACACAGGGACAGGTTCATTGTCCCTGTGAATGTAATGCATATGGGAAAAAGGTTATAAACTTGTATTGGATAATTAGGCACTTTAATTGGTACCAATAAATATTTGTATTTGAGCAAATGTCAGTGAAATAGAGAAACAATGAGTTGCAAGTAAGGTATGTCTCTCTTTATTAAACAAACGCTAGCTAGATCTTTCTATTAATATCCTAAAAGATCAATTGTTGGGACAAATGACCTGTCCCTATGTCCCTCTTCGGTTACTTTGCTTTCCTTCTCCAATGAAGGGGACGCTAAGTCAGTTCTTGGTCATTTATGAGTTTCGCTTTAGGCTGTTTGAAGACTTCGTCCTGCCACAGTTGATACAGATAGATGATAATTGCAAAACCGACCATCATAGCAACAATAGCTATTGTAGACAAAGTCGATTCACTCGAAACAAGCCCCATCCGTTGCCATACCGGGTAAACGATGTACATAAATAACCCGTCCAAAAGTATATTGACAGTTAAATACATCCAAAATTTCCCGAAAGTAAAGCGGAATATCCAGATAACTATAACTAAATATGCTCCATACACCCAAGGAACCGGGACGACTTTATCCCACCCGAACAGACTGGAACCTGTCTCTTTCCACCATCCGTAATGGTAAGCCGCTTGATATGCCAAGGTATGAATAACGGTCATAAAAAGAGCGACCGGCATGTACCTGCGTACAGTATTCATTTTCAAAAAAAGCAAGGACGCCCAAGGCAATATCAAGAGTGACCAGAGAATAATCTGTTTCATGTCATTAATACCCCATATTAGTTTTATGTGTAGTGTTACTCTCGGTTCATAAATTTATTCGATTTATCCGATAAAAGTAACTGAAACATTGATGGTTAAGCTGAATAACATTCCAATTGGGGATAATGTTTGGGGTGGCTACCGGTTTAAAGGGTTTTATCTCATTCTTTATATACCATTTAAGCTTGGTGCTTTCTATTTAAATCTGATATATACTTTATGGTCAAATAGAAATTTGTGTTTACATACATTACGGGGAACAGTATCAGTAAGTAAATAACTATTAAATAATATATAATCTTCAACAATAGTGCGCTATGTGAAAGAACCCTTAGATTTAAACGACTTTGAAGTTTCTTACATCAAAAATTAAACAAGTTTATTTTAACCCCGTACTAAAAATCAGAACGGGGTTATACGTGTTTGAAGTTTTAAAATTAAGTAACTTTATTGTCACTTTACAGCTCTTTCTTATTTTCCTTTTAATATCCAAAAACCGATTAATATAATTGTGATACCGATCCCTGTACGCCAATTGGGAATTTCTTTAAGAAATATGTATCCAATTGCTACACTAACTAGGATCTCAATTCCTTTAGATACAATAAGTGAGAAGGTTAAGTCATCTACAATTTTTGTTAAATATTTTACTCCGTATCCAATCATCATACTCGCAGACAGGAAAAAAGGTACAAGTTTAATATAGTACCATAAAGTATGAAAAAAATTAGAGTCAATGTGCTTAGTCTGGTAAGCGTAAATAGCATTAATAATTAATAACCCACCTAACATTAAGAAAAGAGAAAGTAAAATCATAAATGTTGTTCTCCAATTAGATTTGTTTCTATAATTTTGCCCAAATGCAAAATATTTATGTAAGGTGAAAATGAAGTTACTCATTTTGTATGAACTATATTCAAGAAACGGGCGCAATTGTGTAGCAAGAATTGTGCTCTTTTTTTATGTTAATCGAGTGAGACTTGAATAATGCAAAGCTTTGTTGTTTGTTTAAGAAGGAAAGTATATTTATAAATGGAATTATATGTTAAATTTAAAGGAAGGTAATTTAAGGAGGTCTTTTATGGAGACAGCTGGTTTTATTATAATTATAGGAGTGCTATTCAGTTTTGGAGCATGGTTATGGTACTATGCTTCAATTAAAAAAGAATAAACAAAGAAGAAATTTATAAGAGTTAAAAGGTAAATCATTTAATTTAATAGCAGGTCTTTTATCTATTATATCGAATTATTTATGAAAAATTTGTGAGAGGTGACATGTGAAGAATATATTTATATCTATTTGTACATTTTTGCTACTAACAGGCTGTTCAAGTGAAAATTTATCTGCAGTTAAGGAAAAAAATACGCCTACATCATCAGAGACTAAAATGGATGAATGTAAAGTTAGCCCTACCTTTACAATCTCCAAACCAGGTCCAAATGGAAAAGATGTACCTTATGGTTTGCGTGGAGTTAAAGGCAAGTTTGCTATTGTTGAAGCACCAGTTAATGCTGGCACAAATAATAAACAATTACTTCATTTTTGGGGAGGATCTACAGAAAAGACGGAACAGTTATTCAAAAAGCAAGTGAAAATAATTGGGACAAGTAAAGAGGACGGAAAAACTGTTACAGCATTTGAAAGCTCTATTGGTGTACCAAACGAAGAGATAGTTAAACCCCCACATCACTATGGTGAATCCGTAGGATATTTGAATTTACCAGCAAAAGGAATTTGGAAAATGGATGCTTATATTGAAAATAACCTGTTTGGTAGCATTATAATTGAATATTGAAGTCCAATAAGAGTTTTATACAGGCGTACGGCTAACGAGCCAGTAAAACCTTGTTAGGAATCAAAGTTTCAACAAAATGGCCCTTATCAACAGTATCAGCTCAAAAAAGTTAAAAGAATGCACCTTTTATCGTTGATTACATGTAGTCATAGATACACGTTTTAAGGGCATGACTTGAGCCTTCTGTGAGTACAATTGATCCTGAGGCTGTAGCATTTTTCCGATCAGGCAACGAGCCTATCTATCACACCTACCGCGCTTTCGCTTACTAAACTTCAGGTTTGTTTCTTTCTCTAGTTACCCAAGTCCATTTCCTCATACCTTTGAATACGTTAAATACTATAAAAAATAACTGTATATAATGTTTCCACAAAGATAGAAATCTGGTCGTTTTTGTATCATTACATACGTTAAATACGATAGAAAAACATACTGTAGATAAAGGCGGGTTTGTTGAAAAACGTAAAAAGGAATGCCCTTTAGTTTTGGACATTCCTTTTTCAAAGACCTGTATCTGTTAAAAGTATATATACCTTTTTTTTCTCTTATAGTTATTCTCCCTCGAAGTGAATCTAACCATTTATGTTATTAATATAATTAAAAGAACTTAACAAAAGCACAATTGATTTCTTAAGAATAACTTAATTTGTCTTTTATCAATTCATTTGAGAGAGGTTCATATTGAGTGAAAAATATATCTAAAGTTAATAATAATAATAATAATAATTCATATATGAAAATTGATTGAAAACGCCAAACTAATTTAGTTTGGCGTTTGTCCTATTTCCATTATCACGTTTGTTATGAGTAAACATATTAAATCACTAAGAAAATCTTAAGAATTACATAAAGTGTTTGTTAAGATATGATTGGTATTATTCCCTTAGTAGAAATAATAAAGGGAAGGGATATCTATTGAAAATCACATATAGGAGTGAACTTTCATGAACATATTGGTTTGTGATGATGATAAAGCCATTGTAGATGCTATAGAAATCTATTTAGCAAACGAAGGCTATATAATATTCAAAGCTTTTGATGGAGTAGAAGCCATAGAAGTAATCAGGTATCATGAGATTCATCTTATTATTATGGATATTATGATGCCTAAGATGGATGGGATTAGAGCTACTATGATAATTAGGGAAGAAAATAATATCCCATTGATCATGCTTTCTGCCAAATCAGAGGATTCGGACAAAATTTTAGGATTAAATTTAGGGGCAGATGACTATATCACCAAGCCATTTAATCCCCTGGAGTTGATCGCAAGGGTTAAATCACAGCTGAGACGATATACAACATTAGGCAGTCTTGAAACCAGAAGCAATGTATATCATACTGGGGGACTTATGATTGATGATGAAAGGAAAAATGTCACCATCGATGGGGAGGACGTCCATCTGACACCAGTACAATATAAGATATTAAAGCTTCTAACTGCAAACGTAGGTAGAGTATTTTCCATCGAGGAAATCTATGAAAAGGTATGGAATGAAACATCTTTTAGTCCGGAAAATACCGTAACTGTTCATATTAGAAAAATCAGAGAGAAAATAGAAATAAATCCGAGAGAGCCAAAATATTTGAAAGTGGTGTGGGGAGTTGGATATAAAGTTGAAAAAATATAGTCATTCCATTATAACGAAAATTATTGTTTTTATGATTGCGATCGTATGTTTTACGGGTGTCATTAGAGCATTTGTAGAAGTAGAGATCGTAAATGATGGCGATTTTAATAGCGTAGTTGAAAGCAATTATTTAAAGAGCAGAACATATATACAAGAAAGTGAGAGGATCATAAGTGATCTCACAAGACTAATCGGGGAATATAAGAATGAGGAACATATTTTAAGTGGCGAAACGATTAGTGAAGAGGAATGGAAAAGTACAGAGGAAAACTTATTTTCAGATTATCAACTTAATTCCAGAAAGTATAATCCTGAGTTAAGTGAAGAAAAAAATTATGAAATGTTTAAAGAGGAATATGAAGACAAAATATCTCAGGCAAAGGATGAGCTGATTAAGGAAGATTTAAGAGAATTTCATTTGTTAATGCAAAATCTTGAAACGTATGAAGCGCCGTTGTTTTATGGCAGTGATGGAACAAATGTGTTTACAAATAATACAAAGATAGAAAAAGAACAGTTTAAAACTTACCCTGCTTATATGATTTTTGAGGGGTACAAACGAGATTTTTATCCAAAAGAAGCGAATGAAAATGAATACTTGTATCGGATAACTGAAAAAACAGATGAATTGGATCTAGAAAACACGGTAATCTCTGTTGCTTTTACGGAAGAATTTTTAGATCGAAAAACGAAAGAATGGCAAGAAAACAAAGCCATTGCTACAAAAAACTTATATAGTTTAGTAGGATTTTTGGCAGGATTTATCCTTTCATTTGTTTATCTTGTACTCGTAATAGGAAGAAAGTCATTTAAGGATCAAGAGCTGCACTTACTAGCAGTAGATAAATTATATAATGATATTAATATAGTGATTTGTATATGCCTATTACCACTTTGGGTTACATTGGTAGATGATTTGTTTGAAAATATCGTAAAACTAATCATACCAATAACAATTCCTTTCGCTATTCTGGGATTCGTGCTGGTTTTGTCTCTCGTAAAGCATTTCAAAAATAAAACACTTATCAAGCATACATTGATTTATACAATCATCTACAAATTAGTTAAATTTATAGGAGATGTATACCGCAGCGGAAGCGTTGGCGTAAAGACTGTACTAATTGTTATCGGTTATCCGATATTAGTTGCTTTAACGTTTTTCATGTTCCCGGTAACGATTGGCGTAGCAGCCTGGTTTGCCTTTAAAAAAATCAAGTCCTTTAAAGCAATACAGGATGGGGTAGAGAGAATAAAGGATGGGAATCTTCATCATCGACTTGAAGTTGCTGGAAAAGGTGAGTTTGGAAGTCTTGCTGCCGGTATCAACAGTATTACTGATGGTTTGAAAAAATCAGTGGATAGCGAACTAAAAAGTGAGCGGTTAAAAACGGAGTTAATAACCAATGTATCGCATGATATAAGAACCCCCTTAACCTCCATTATTACCTATGTGGACTTATTGAAAAATGAAAAGGACCCATCAAAATCAGTAGAATACATCGAAGTTCTAGATCAAAAATCAAAAAGGCTAAAAATATTAACAGATGATTTATTTGAAGCTACAAAGGCGTCCAGCGGAAACATGCCAGTTAATTTTGAGAAAATTGATATCTTGTCTTTAATAACCCAGGGGCTAGGGGAAGTGAATGACAAAATTGAAGCATTAGATTTAGAATTTAAGATGAATTATCCAAAGGAGAAGGTATATATTACAGGAGATGGGAAATTATTGTGGAGGTCCATCGAGAACTTATTATCCAATATATTTAAATATGCCTTTAAAGGCTCAAGGGTATATATTTCTATCGAGGATTTAGGCAGTGATATCCTTCTTACCTTCAAAAACGTCTCAGCTTTTGAGTTAAATATCTCAGCAGACGAATTAATGGAGCGTTTTAAAAGAGGCGATGAATCCAGATCTAGCCAAGGTAGCGGGTTAGGACTATCCATTGCGAAAAGCCTAATTGAAATACAAAAAGGGAAATTTAACATACAAATTGACGGAGATTTATTTAAAGCAATGATCTATCTACCTAAACATAAATCTTAAAAGAGTGATTGATACTTTTTTTTTCAGGGTTGGAATAGGACATCAAAGGGATGTCCTATTCTTATCTTGTTAAAAGAATTAATAGATCTTCTTATTCTACTACTTAGTTTAGTATTTAATTGAGAGGGCTTCTTCAAATAACAATCTATTCACGTCGAGATCGCTGGAGGTTCTGGTAAGGAGTAAAATCCTCTAGAGATGATTCAGGCGCAACATGAATAAAATCCTCATTCCTTTCGTATTCGGAATGTTTCTGTTTCCCTAAAGACTTATATCTTATATGAACTTCTTCTACAAATTCAGGTTTCTCTTCTGTTAAAGATGACTGTTTCATACCTGATACCCAAGTCTCGAGTCTATAAGTTCCTCTATCAATGATTTCACACAAATCTTCAAGGGATTGAACCAACTCCAATAAACAATCCAACCCATTCCTTAATACGATAAGACCTTTTCTTTTTGCCTTTTGAATTGAGTGTTCCATTCTGTACGAATTTTCATTATATTGAAATTCAATATAACAGCTAGTACGATCCCAATTATAATTGAATTCTACAATATCTAAACGCTTCATAATCTTTTTAAGCTTTCTTTCACACATAATATCTTGCTCTTTATATCGGATAAATTTGAACATACCAATCACCATCCTTATTTATTGTATCTAGATGTGTAATGCCGTTCTCCTAATACCAATGATTTCTACAAAATGTTTTAAATTCCTGTTTTAAACGTTTTACAATTGTCGACTTTTTTTGCGGAATTAAATTAAAGATATTAATGAGCTTTATGCAATTAATGGGGAGGAATGGAAGAATATAAGGGGAATTTAAAAGTATCAATAGGAACTTTATTACCTTGAAATATTTTAAAAACTTCAGAATAAAAATAGTGATGGAAGAAAATTGCAAATATTAAAGGGAACGTTTATAATTGGAATTCCGACAAGACAGAACTGAATTTGTTTACTGTTAACATCTAAGAAATACTTATTAATACCATGGATAGGGTTCTAATGCCTTCTTCATGGTATTTTGTACTCGTTTAAGGAAATTATAAAATTCTTATAATGTGGATAAGCGCACGACATCCAGCTCCAGCGCCTAGCCCCTCGAGGTCATAAGCCACTCATGAATTGAAGGTAAAGAACACCTTCTATTCATGAGCGTCTTATTTGCCCGAGGCTGTTCAAGGCGCTTGCGCTTTTGTACTTTTGCCTTAAGGAAAATACTCGGTTAACTAGGAGAGTGGGAAAATTTGGGCCAAAAGCAGCATCCTGATTTTTACGAAGAAATTGATCGGCTAAGGTTTACAAAAAAGTATATGGAAATGTTAATTCAAGCAAGGGAGCTTGATGAAGAATCCTTTAAGAAAAGTGCCAAGGAATCTTTGGAAGGAATTGACTTAAAGGATAGTAGTTTAAGTTACTTAAACATGCTAACAAATTCGAGTATGCTTCAACGAACTGAAGAAGAAATACGTAGTCTAAAAAAAATCTATCATAAGCCATATTTCGCTCGAATTAATTATAAGGCGAATGATAAAAGTGATGAAGAGATTTTATACATTGGCAAGGCGTCTCTATTTGATCGTGAAACTCAAGATCCTATTATTGTTGACTGGCGTTCTCCTATTGCAAATCTTTATTATGATGGGCGGCTTGGTGACGTAACATACGAAGCAGAAGGTGAAATATATGAAGGGAATCTATCATTAAAGAGACAGTATATAATTGAAGAAGAAGAGCTTAAAGCTATTCGAGATGTTGATTTAACAACCACAGATGAATTGCTACAAGAATCTCTTTCAGCTAGTTCAAGTAATCGGTTAACTGATATTGTTTCAACAATACAGGAAGAACAAAATAGAATTATTCGAGCGGATTTAAATAAACCTATTATTGTTCAAGGTGCAGCTGGAAGTGGAAAAACAACGATTGCTCTTCACCGAATCTCTTATTTTATTTATACATATGCCGATTATTTCAAACCAGAGCAGCTCATGATTCTTGCTCCAAGCAATTTATTCATTGATTATATATCAGAGGTCCTACCCGAACTTGGGGTAGACCGAATCTTACAGATGACGTTTAGTGATTATGTCAAAAGCTGTATCTCGAAAAAAATAAAGCTGACATCCCCATCAGAAAAGCTTGGAAAATTTATTGATCGAACCTATGAAAATCCTGAAATGATACAATGGATTTCTAGCTTTAAGGGGTCATTAGATATGAAAATCATCATTGACCGGTATTTAGAAGATATATTGGAATCTCTTATACCTAAAAAGGACTTTTATTTATCAAAATTTAAACTTTATAGTGCCGGTAAAATGAAACATCTCATGCAAAAGGAATACACGTACTTACCTTATTATCGACGTTTGGAAAAGATAAAAGATGTCTTGCAAAACTATGTGCGAACAGAAAAGAAAGTACTATTGAAAAAAGTAGCAGATTTTTACGATGAAAAGATAGAAAAGGCTCTATATAGTACGAGGCTAGATCCTGACAAAAGAAAAAGCTATGTTACAAAGGCGATGGACAAAAAAGCTGAACTTATGGACGACATTCTCAAGCAATCCCGAGTAGGGGTTCAAGCATATATTAGACAGATTGAGAAATATGATCTTATTCATTATTTTGATGAATTATTTACAAATAAAGACCAACTAGTAAAATATGCTGGAGATATATTAGATCAGAATCAAATAGACTTTTTTTATGACTATCAAGTAAACCTTAGAAAAAAACGTCAATTTGAAGTAGAAGATTTGGCGAGTCTATTATACTTACAGTATCATCTATTTGGTATTAAGAAAGAGCTTCGTGCTCGTAATGTAGTCATTGATGAAGCCCAAGATTACAGCTATTTTCAACTGTATGCACTTAAGAGTGCTTTGGAAACAGACATGTTTACAATCGTAGGAGATCTAGCTCAAGGTATTCACTCGTATCGAGGGTTAAACGACTGGAGCATAGTAAAGGAAGACATTTTTCCAAGAGCAACGTATACCACTTTACAAAAAAGCTACAGAACAACGGTAGAAATTATGCACGCAGCTAATGATATTCTTTCATTATTGCCATTAGATCTTCCGAAAGTTGAGCCAGTCGTTCGACATGGTGATAAACCCGTATTTCATTATTGGAATGATGAAATAGAAGCAGTTGAAAAGATTAAAGCTGAAGTTCAGCGTTTTTATAGTGAGGGAATGAAAACCATTGCAGTTATTGGGAAAACAGAGAGAGAATGTGTGAAAATAGAAAAATTGTTTAGGAAACATGCTAGCGGGGAGTTACGAACACAATTACTTCGTGAAAATGAAGAAATCAACCAAGAAGACTTAATCATTGTTCATTCACAGCTAGCCAAAGGATTGGAGTTTGATGTTGTCCTACTTTTTGCTCTAGACGAACTGTTTGAGCTTAGTGAAATTGAATTGAAATTACTTTATGTGTCCATGACCAGACCATTGCACCGATTAATGTTTTTCGGAAAAAGTCCTTCTGTTTTTTTGTTAGAGCATATACGTGATGATTCGGTAACGATATTGTAGGTAATAGAAATATACAGCCTGTGTTCATAAAATTTAGAACTCAGGCTGTATTTTTTTTAACTTTCCTGAAGTGATGCCACTTTCTCTTCCTATACAGTAAAAGATGTTATAACCACTTTTTGTTCAAGAAAATAACAAAAAAATTCAAATATACTAATCCAAAAATTTAGAACTAATGCTTAATGGTTTATTGTTAAAATAATAATCAAATAAATAATAAAATATCAACAAGTCTTCTATTTGTTAGATAGCACATAGAATCTCTAAAACGTATTTATCTTCTGTACTCGCACTCTAGTTCTAAGAAATATGAGGTAAGAAAGTGGGGAAATATAATGTTTATCCAAGAGATTATTCAGGAAAATTCTATTCTAAAGAACGGATTTGTTTCGTTTGAACCGCTAAATGGTGGATTAAATAATCAAACATTTAAAGTAATTACAAAACAAAGATCGTTTGTAGTAAGAATTAATGGCAAACAAAATGAGTATTTAAATGTCACTAGAGAATCAGAAGTAAAAATTATGAAAAAAGCAGCTCAAGAGGGTTTTGCTCCGAAAGTCATAAGCGCGCACAACCAGGGAAGGTATGTGATTACCGAATTTATTGAAGGTCAAATGATTTCATCGGATGATTTGAATAAAGAAAACTTAAAAAAATTAATTATTAGTCACTTGAAAAAGATTCATGCAATGAAAGATAACGAGCGTCATTGTTCCCCCTATCATTTTATCGAACGCTATTTAAGTGGTGCTCACGAGTTGAAAGTAGACTATCCAAAAGAGTTGAGTCCCTTTCTAAAAAAAGCTGAAGTAATCGCTCAAAAAAGAAGCGATGATAAACAATTCAATGGAAGGTTTTGTCACAATGACTATTTTACTGTGAACATGATATCATCGGGTCAACTTCTTTATATTATTGACTGGGAGATGGCTGGAAGTGGAGATGTTTTCTTTGATTTAGCTACCATTCCTTTTTCGTGCAGGTTCTCGAACGAACAGGAGAAAGAATGGTTAAAGCTTTATTTCGAAACCTATGAAGAAGAGCAATTTCATATTTTACAAGATCTAAAGTTCATGCATATGGTAAGAGAATGTGCTTGGGGATTGTTTTACAGTGGAATAGATGAAAAAAAGGTAAATCATGATTTTAATTATTTTAAACATACACTTTATGTGCTCGAACGTCTGCAGAGAGGTATTAATTACTTATAAAAATGTATCGGAAAGAACAGATAAAAAATTATACCAACATCAAATGCCTTTTACATTAAATCGTACACCCTAATCATCCGGTTAAAAGCTTTCTTTTCTAAGATTCAAGATAGTTAAATTTATATGAAGATTTTAACACTGGGATTGTTTCAATTCCTTTTTCTAAGTTACTAACAGAAACTTTTTTTAAAAGAAAACACAAATAATATTTCCAAATACAAGCTAATAGGTCCTTTATGTCCTTTATGTTTATTCAAGAAAAGGCGCTTTTCTTTAGGAATAAAAAGCGTCCTTTAGGTTGTAAATTAAGAGTTTTCAGGATTAATCTTTTTACGGATAAATGCGATACAAAGTAGTATGATCGGCACGATTATTTGTAAAGGAACATGGAAATATGGAACAAAGTAATTAAATCCAATTTCTAAATGTTCAACAAAATCTGTTCCAATTAATAATGATAAGGGGGTAATTAAAGTACCCAAAGCAAGGAGTATCGATTTAGTATTATTTATCTTGAATAATTGAGAGATTGCAACAGATGCTCCGAATGTCCAACCTCCAACCTTAAAAAATACACCTGCTACCATCATTAAAATAATTAATGCATCAAAGCGTTCAAGAAAATCTGCGATAGAAACCATTCGGGTAGCTCTAAGAAGGGGAAACTCACTCGTACCATAAAGTTCAGGTCCTAAAACAGATAAAATAAAAATAAAATTAAGTGCAAGTAATAACCCTCCGCATAGTATTACTGACATGCCTACCGTTCTGATTATTCGTTTATTGTTTAAAAAAGGAAAAAACATCATCATGATAATGGTTTCTCCAAATGGGAAGTTTATAATATTAGGGTATACCTCATTCAATATTGGTTTTATCCCGTTTCCTAATACAGGGGTAAGGTTTTTAAAATTGAAATCTTCAACACTAAATAATAAAATCCAAATCACAATCATTGACATAATGTAAATTGGGAATACCATTTCCCCCATTCTGCCAAAAGTCTCAACTCCCCCTCGAAGACAGTAGATCATTAAAACCATAAAACTTCCGATCACAAAAACAATTGGGGTTTCAATTAATATTGTCGAGACAATTAATTCCCCGAAATCACGACAAGCTCTTGCCGCAGAATAGATAAAATGGATTATATAAATTATTATAACTGGATAAGAAAGATATTTTCCAATAATTTTAGGTAGCATGGAAACTAATGTATCATTAGGATAATAAAGTGATAATTGCGTAAAAACACCCATTAAAATTAGACTGCTTAACATACCAATCACAATAACTAACCATGCATCCTGCTTAGCTTCCGCACCTAATCCAAAAAGCATTGCTGTTCCAAATTCAAATCCAGCAATTACATAAAAAAGTTGGAGTCCACTTATTTTTTCCTTCACTATTTTCTCCTCATTGAAAAGCTCTTTATTAGTTATTATTTCCATTTGTAGATCCTATAAACGATAAAGCAAAAAAGTAAATCCCATTTACCAAAAGGTTGCTTTTTTCGTACTTCCTAAATAAAGATTAATATTAAACTAAATATATTCTTGTATGCTCTATATCTTAGAATTTTTTAAACAATTGTGGAAGAAGATCGTAATTATAGATTATAGATGAGGTTGAAGAAGGAGTTATATTCCTTTTTGCAGAAATATTAGTTAAATTAATAGATTGTAAGTTAATATGTGTATAACATAATTAATTATTAATTACTACAATAAATTGAGGGGACAACACAATCTACACAAAAGGTAGAGAGGTTTCTTCACATGGTGAGCCCCGTAAAAAACAGATTTTAAGTATTAAAAGTGCAATTATCTTTTTGTAATCGCACTGGTCTAGGTAATAGAATAGCACTATCTCCATTAGGTAAAACTACTTTTCATTTTTTACGAACTAGAAGTATTATCTATAAGTTGACATAGCATGCTCTTGGATATGCTTATGAATGGCATCAGGTACTTCTTGAAGTGAATTTAGTGTCAAAAAAGCACTAGTATGCTCAACATTAACTTCAACAACGTTATATTGCCATTCTGTTTCAGCTGGAATATATATTGCTTGGATATTCTTTTCAAGTGCTGGGACAATATCAGTTCTTAATGAATTTCCAACCATCCATGTTACTTTAGGATCGGCTTTAATTGTTTTTAAAATATCCGAAAGAGCTGTTGTATCTTTATGTTCCGAAATAAAAATACGATGTTCAAAATATGTAGCGAGTTCTAACTGGGCAATTTTCTTACTTTGATTAGCCTGATCCCCACCTGTGTGTAAATATAATTCATGTCCCTCTTCTTTTAAACGTTGTAGTGTTTCATTCATATGTGGAATTGGTTCAACGGGAATTTCAAATACCTTAAACCCCAACTCTCTTAAATATTGGATTTCGTCTTTTTTCTTTTCCTTACCTGTTAAGTCACAAAAATATTTATAAGTACCAACAAATGACTCGGGAAACCGTTCTGACTTTAAACCGTGCTGACTAATCGCCTTAACATCAATTTGAAGTTGTTTCTGTTTAATTTCTTCCTTGGTTATAGAGTCAAACCATGTGATCATTTGGTCAGCGAACTCACTTATTACTCGGTTAAAATATCTATTACAGTATGATAATGTATCGTCAAGGTTAAATAAAATGTTTTGTTTTTGCATTTTTTACTCCTTTCCAAGTATTTTATACTCTAACTATTGTCCCTCAATGTCTAAGTTAATATTACTAGAAGAGGATCAGATATAAATTGATATAACAAACGACATAATAAATAGCTACAATGTCGTTTATTACTTATTCCTTTCTTTTTTTAATCCGACCTATCCCAAGTTGTTTTGCTTCCTCACGTAAAGCTTTCAATAGGCTGAAGGTCATTAAAGCGATAATGATCGAAAATGGTAATGCAGCTATAATCATCATATTTTGTAAAGCTTGAAGACCGCCCGAGTATAGAAGCACGTTTGCGATTGTAGAGAGCAACTCCAAATAAAGATTCCTATGCAGATAGACTTGATATTTGAGCAACACCATTATGTTCAAGTGCAATAGCTGAACCTCCGAAAGCTCTATTCTGAAACCTAGTTTTTCGAAAAACTAGAGGTGTCACAGTTGGTTGAGAACCTAATAAGCGTCTCAGGGACAACTCAAAGCATGTCGATTTGAGAAAATTCAAAATTTTGTATTGAAAATCCAACCAAATTATTATATTATAACCATAACGTTTTATAATATGAATTAGTGTTTTATATTATAAAACAAATTGCTGGTTAAATGTACGAAATCAAAAATGTAAGCGATATAATGCTTGGTTTTTAATCAAATACACATTTTATCAATTGGTGTTCCTTAAAAGGTGCGATCACAAAATCTAGAATAACAATATTAGTAGTAATTCTAGTAATATAAATATGATATATAATTGTGTTAAATCGTTTATTTACCAAAAAAGGAATGAGAAATGTGCCAATTATCCAATCAGTAGACCGAGCTTTACGAATTCTAGAACTTTTTGATGACCGCGAAAACGAATTAAGCATTACAGAGATTAGTAAACGAATGAATCTCCATAAAAGTACAATTCATTCATTACTAAAAACATTACAGGCCCATTGTTACATTAAACAAAATAAAGAGAATGGAAAATATTCCTTAGGCCTTAAATTGTTTGAACGAGGGTATTATGTTATTGAAAATATGGACCTTCGTACAAATGCAAGAAAATATTTAGAATTATTATCATTTCAAACAAAGAACACTGTTCATTTAGTTTTATTAGATGGCCAGGAAGGCGTATATATTGATAAAGTAGAAGGCCATGGTGTTACTGTTTTTTATTCGAAAATTGGGCGTCGTGTTCCATTACACACAAGTGCAGTTGGAAAAGCTTTAGTTGCTTTTAAAGATGATAGTGAAATTGAGAATATCTTGACTAATTATCAATTTACGAAAAGAACAGACAAAACGATAATGAATAAAGAAGAGTTTTTGAGTGAGCTACAGAGTGTACGTAATAAAGGATTTGCTGTTGACAATGAAGAAAATGAAACTGGGATCTTTTGTTTGGCAGTTCCAATAATGGATCATACAGATAAGGTCATTGCTGCAATTAGTATGTCTCTGTCTTCTGCTAAGGTTAAAGATGAAATAATAGATGAGTATAAAACTTTATTAAAAGAAACAGGTGAGCAAATATCTGTTTCACTAGGTTATGGATATAAAAGGATATGATTAAATGGGCTTTAGCCTATTTTTATCTATATAACAAAACTGAGTTTTATAATATAAAACAGGAGGGTTTTTAATGAGAATAATACGTTATAAGAAGAAAGAAGACAAACATCAATTAGCACTAGTTAATAAAGAGAGTTTTGTTTTTGACTTACCATACCCTGATTTTATGTCTTTTGTTAACGAAGCAGAGAAACAAGGAAAGACAGTATTAGCATTAGCTAAAGAGTTTACTGCTAATGAGCCAGTTGAAAAATATGAAAATATGATTCTTACAACACCACTTGATGCACCAGAAGTATGGGCATCTGGGGTTACATACGAAAAAAGTCGTGATGCTAGAAATTATGAAGCAACAGAAGGAAAACTGGATGCTACTACATTTTATGATAAAGTGTATGATGCTGAGCGTCCGGAAATTTTCTTTAAATCAACAGCTGCACGTACAGTTGGTCCGGGACAAGAGGTTTATCTTCGTTCAGATTCAAATTGGCAAATTCCCGAGCCAGAATTAGGATTAGTTATTAATAAAGACGGAAAAATTTTAGGCTATATAGCTGGGAACGATATGAGTTGCCGTGATATTGAAGGTGAAAATCCTCTTTACCTTCCACAAGCAAAAGTTTGGAAAAATTCATGTTCAATTGGACCAGCAATTTTACTAGCGGATGCTGTAGAGGATCCATATAAATTAACCATTACTTGCCGTATTTTCCGTAATAATGAAAAAGTGTTTGATGGAATGGCGAGTGTAAATCAATTAAAAAGAAAGCTAGATGAATTAGTTTCATACCTAGTTCTTGATAACGAGATCTTTGATGGCACAGTACTGTTAACTGGAACTTGTGTAGTTCCTCCAAATGAATTCACATTAAATGACGGGGATACAATTGAAATTGAAATTTCAGAAGTTGGTATTCTTAAAAATCCAGTTAAACAACAAGCAAAAAAAGAAACTGTTTCATACTAAGGTGAATTTATTCGTCACCTTGAGTTTCAATAAATTAATTTAAAATATAGGGAGTGGATTTTAGTGAGTCATACGAAAACAGTAGCACAAACATTTTCAAATTTTATTAATAATGAATGGAAACAATCTTCTGATCATGATGTGATTGCCAGCTATAATCCCGCAAATAAAGAAGAGATTGTAGGTAATGTACAAAAATCATCAAAGGCTGATTTAGACGAAGCTGTAGAAGCAGCCCACAATGCCAAAAAAGGGTGGCGTAAGTTGGGTCAAGTTGCTCGTGGGCAATTGTTATATAAAGTAGCAGATCTTCTAGAGGAAAGCCTTGAGGATATAGCAGAAACCATGACGCGTGAAATGGGTAAAACATTACCAGAAGCAAAAGGTGAAACAGCAAGAGGAGTTGCTATTCTCCGTTATTATGCAGGGGAAGGAATGCGCTCAGATGGGGATACAATTCCGTCAACAGAACCTGATGCACTAATGTTTACGAGAAGAACTCCTCTAGGTGTTGTTGGTGTTATTACACCATGGAACTTCCCAGTAGCTATTCCTATTTGGAAAATTGCACCAGCATTAGTGTATGGAAATACCGTTGTTTTTAAACCAGCTACAGAGGCTGCAGTAACTGCTGCTAAAGTTGTTGAATGCTTTGCAAAAGCCGGTTTTCCAAAGGGGGTTCTTAATTTCATTACAGGTTCTGGGGCAGTTATTGGTCAAGGACTTATCGATCATCCATTACTTAACGGCATTACGTTTACTGGTTCTGAAGGTGTTGGTAAAAATGTTGCAAGGTCAGCAACAGAAAGAGGTATTAAATACCAACTTGAAATGGGTGGTAAAAACCCAGTAATCGTAGCAAGAGATGCCGATTTAAATTTAGCTGTTGATGCCGTATTAAGCGGTGGTTTAAAGTCTACTGGACAAAAATGTACGGCAACAAGTCGTGTTATTGTTGAGGCAGATATTTATGATCAATTTAAAGAGCTACTGCTTAAGAAAATTGATGAAATTACAATTGGTGATGGGTTGAAAGATGGTATTTGGATGGGACCTTGTGCAAGTGAGGGACAATTCAACACTGTATGCAGCTATATTGAAAAAGGTAAGCAAGAAGGCGCATCTCTTATTTATGGCGGTGAAGTGTTAACTGATGACGAATATAAAAATGGTTTCTTTGTTCGTCCAGCAGTCTTTGAAAATGTAAACTCTGACATGATTATTGCGCAAGAAGAAATTTTTGGACCTGTATTAGCTTTACTTAAAGTAGATTCGTTAGAAAACGCAATTGATGTTGCAAATGATTCAAAATACGGATTAAGTGCTTCAATCTTCACAAGAAATATTAGTTCCTTCTTAAGTTTTATTGATGATATGGAGGCAGGCCTTGTTCGTGTAAATGCTGAAAGTGCTGGTGTTGAGCTGCAAGCTCCTTTTGGAGGAATGAAGGCTTCAAGTACAGGATCTCGTGAACAAGGTGAAGCAGCAAAAGAATTCTACACTTCAATTAAGACAGTTTTTGTAAAGGGTTCCTAAAGCTTATATTGTAATCTATCAAATGCCTTCTTAAGCCTCAGGTTGATTCATGGTCTGAGGCTACTTTTTTTAAAATTTGGATATGATAAAAGGGTACATGTTTTTGAACTCCTTAAACGATCTGCTGTTTCTTGTAATATATTAAAATAGGGTATAAATTAGCAATATTCGTAATTTCAATTTCAATTGATGATCTATATAATTTTGTCAAAGCGTTTTCATATAAAAGTTTGTGATGAAATAAGGAATAAACTTAATTGAATTTCTCTCTAAAAGGGTGGGGCGCATGAAAGTCATAAGTTGTGAAGAACCAAAGCGATTTGCAGAAAAAGAAGAAGAGATACCGAAGATTAAGCAAGGAGAAGTGCTTATTAAGGTTAAAAGGATAGGAATATGCGGAACAGATATTCATGCCTATTATGGTAATCAACCATTCTTTACATATCCAAGAGTGTTAGGACACGAATTATCTGGTGAAATTGTAGAAGTTGGTATGAATGATATGGAATTAAAAGCCGGTGATTCAGTTGCGGTTATTCCTTTTTTAGAATGTGGAAAATGTATTGCTTGTCGTCAAGGAAAAACGAATTGTTGTACAAATATGAAAGTATTCGGAGTCCATATTGACGGCGGTATGAAGGAGTATATCAAATTACCTATTGATCATGTGTTAAAAGTAAAGGGTATTAGTTTTGATCAAGCTGCTATGATTGAACCTTTAAGTATTGGAGCACATGCTGTAAGGCGTGCAAAACTTGAGGACAATCAATTTGCTCTAGTTATTGGTGGTGGCCCAATTGGATTAGGTGTAATGAAATTTGCAAAGCTTGCTGGTGCAAAAGTGATTGCAATGGATATTCATGTGTAACGATTGCAATTTTGTAAAGAATGGGCACATGCTGATTTTACGGTTAATGCACTTAAAGATCCAATTGAAGAAATATCAAAGATTACAAATGGAGATTTTCCAGAAGTTGTTTTTGATGCTACAGGTAATAAGTCATCAATGATGAATGCCTTTGATTATGTTAGTCATGGAGGACAACTAGTTTATGTTGGTCTCGTAAAGGATGATATCACATTTAATGATCCTGAATTTCATAAAAGAGAAATGAGTTTACTTGGAAGTAGAAATGCAACACGAGAAGACTTCAAGTACGTTATTTCATGCGTCAAAAATGGAGATATCGATGTAAATCCGATCATTACAAAACGTTTTAAGTTAGATGATATCGTAACTGATTTTGAGGAAGTTACAAATCCAGCAAACAATATTATAAAAGCTATTATTGAAGTGTAACCAAATGGAGAATTAAATACTTGGAAAAAAGTACTTGATGTTAATGTTACAGGTGTATTCCTTGTTTCAATTGCGGTTGTACCTCTAATGATGAAAAACAAATCTGGTTCAATCATCAATTAAACATGAAGTTTAAAAAAAAGAAAAAATCCCGAAAGTGTCGATTGACTTTCGGGGGAACTCTTTCATTCTAAATAGATGACTAGTTCATACTTCTTGTTATTATCTTTAAATCAAATTCAAAAAATGGATTAGTGCAATATATTTAATCTGCTTTTCGATAGAATTGTTTTGCTCTTGTAAAATTAAGATTAATAGCTTCTTTTATCTTCTCATCATCATGATCTTTAATCGCTAATACAAGTTTTATTCTCCATTCAATACTATTTTCCCAGGCACCAGGGATATTAAGTATCTTTAACATTGATTCATGGCGAAGATGTACAATTGTTTGCATTAATTTGTTATATATTTTATTTTTGCTACAAAATCCCATGTGTAAATCGAATTCATCAAGTAATTGTTGGAAATCTACAATGTTCTTTTCTTTAACTGACAAACTTTTCAATTCAATTAACGTTTTTTCTAGGACAATTATATCATCATCAGTCATGTGTTTAGATGCTTCAAGAAAAACCTCGGATTCAATTAATTTTCGAGCAGCATATATTTCATCTAAATTGTCTATTTCATTATAATACATCCAGCCAATGGTCTCAGCAGGAATAGGAGATTCACTCTTATTTACATAGCTGCCTTCACCGGGTTTAATTGTTATTAATCCAATTAGGGCAAGGGCGCGTAAAGATTCTCGAATTCTCCCTCGATTCACTCCAAATTCTTGAGCTAATAAACGTTCATTAGGCAGTTTATCACCAGGATTTAACTCATTTGATGTGATCCATGAAGCAATCTGTTCCATGACTTGTTCAGTAACAGTGATTTTTTTTATTGGATTTATCTTAACCATTATAGAGCCACCTTTTCAATAGACTGGTATTACCAATATACCATTTGATTTATTTTAATAAAAACTTAATACAAAAGAAAGGGATAATTTTAAATATTTTATTAAATTTTAAAAAGTTTGAAAATTCCGTTGAAAAGCCACAATTATGATGATATCATTATTTTTAAGCGTGGTACTACCAGACAGACAAAAAAATGAAAACGTTATATTTTTTTAAGGATCTACCCTTTTTATTATTAGAGAGGAACAACCTGTTATAATATTTTCGCTGGTTTGGTACTACCACACCACCTATGCTATATCAAACGGTTTTAAAACAGTAATCTTAGAAATATAAAGATATTAAAATGTTCAAAAATCAAATAATATCGATTGAATAAAGGGGAAATGATTATTTTGAAGGAAGAAAACTATCGGACAATTGTTATGAGGCCTGAAGACAGTGTAGCTGTCGCATTAGAAGAGATACCAGCTGAAACCAAATTAACAGTTACGTTACCAGATAAGAAAACGAAGGAAATCATAGTAAAGGAAACTATACTATTTGGGCATAAATTTGCCATTATACCCATAACAGGTGGATCTTATATTATGAAATATGGGGAAGTTATTGGGAAAGCATTAAGAGATATAGAGGAAGGCGAACATGTTCATGTTCACAACTTAGAAGGTGTGAGAGGAAGAGGTGACAAAATTGTTGGAAACTAACAATGAAGGTAAATTTTTAGGATATAGACGTCACGATGGAAAAGTAGGGGTAAGAAATCATGTGCTAATATTACCAACAATAACTTGCGCTACTCAGGCGGCAAAACAAATTACTGAACTTGTACATGGAACAGTATCTTTTATCCATCAACATGGTTGTGCTCAAGTCGGAGTAGATTATGAACAAACTTTCCGTACATATGTTGGATTAGGAATTAACCCAAATGTTTATGGTGTCGTTGTTTTAGGATTAGGCTGTGAAACACACCAAGCTAGGAGTGTCGCAAGTGAAATTGCTAAAACAGGTAAACGTGTTGAAACAGTGTCAATTCAAGATTATGGTGGTACTTTATCGGCTATTGCTGAAGGTGCAAAAGCAGCTACTAAACTAGTACAGGAAGCTTCCTCTCAAATGAGAGAATGGTGTGATTTTAGTGAATTAATTATTGGAACAGAATGTGGCGGCTCTGATGCATGCTCAGGATTATCAGCAAATCCTGCAGTTGGTGTAGTGAGCGATATGATTGTAGAAAAGGGAGGAACTGCAATCTTAGCTGAAACGACTGAATTAATAGGAGCAGAACATTTACTAGCTAAACGTGCAAAGAATGAAAGAGTTGCTAAACGTGTATATGAAATTATTAATGCGATGGAAAACCGATCAATTCTAATGGGTGTTGATATAAGAACAGGAAATCCAAGTCCTGGAAACATAAAAGGTGGATTGAGCTCATTAGAAGAGAAATCTTTAGGGGCTGCAAACAAGGCTGGAAAAAGTCAATTAAATGAGATCATAGATTACGCTGAAGCTCCAACGGAAAAAGGGTTGGTTTGGATGGATACGCCTGGTCATGATATCGAGCAACTAACGGGTATGGTTGCTGGTGGTGCTCAAGTTGTTTTGTTTACCAGTGGAAGAGGAACACCTACTGGTTCACCGATTGCTCCAGTTATTAAAATATCTACGAATACACCAATGTTCGAAAGGATGTCAGAAAATATGGATCTTGATGCTGGTTCTATCATTGATGGCAAAGAAACAGTAGAAGATGTTGGAAAGCGAATTTTTGACGAAATCGGAATGGTTTGCTCAGGCAAGCTTACAAAAGCCGAAATACTTAAACAACATGATTTTGGAATCTGGAGAATTGGCCCAACATTTTAATAGTAGATTTACTGGGGACGAAGGTGTAAAAATAAATGAAAACGCTTAATCCGTCTCCTTAAATAAAAAAGTCTAAAGAAAAGGGGTATGGAAATGAAAAAATCATTATTAGCAGTTTTAATGGTATTTTTATTGATGATTGCAAATGCATGTTCTTCAGGTACAACTTCAGGAAAATCGAGTTCTTCCTCATCAAGTGATGGAGATACTGATAAAGAAAAAATTGAAATTAATGTTGCATATGGTAACCAACCAGGTGAGCCAATTGATCAACAAGCAAATAAGTGGAAGGAATTAGCTGCTGAAGCAAGTGATGGGCAAATCGTATTAAATCTTTATCCAAGTTCGCAACTAGGTGCTGAAAAGGATGTTGTAGAACAAGCAAAAATGGGTAATAACGTCATTGTTATGGCTGGTTATGACTTTTTAATGGATTATGTTCCAGATGCAGGTATTCTTACAGCTCCATACTTAACTGAAAATTTAGATGACTTAGTATACTTAACGACTACTGATTGGTTTACAGGTTTAACAGATAAATTAAGAGAACAAGATATTGAAATTGTAAACGGTAACACAGCATATGGTGTTCGTCATTTAATGACAAATGAAAAAGTAACAACCCCAAAGGAGTTAGCTGGATTAAAGATTCGTGTACCTAATAACCAAATGTCCATTAAAACATTTGAGGCTTTAGGCGCAACGGCAACACCAACTCCACTTGGTGATTTATATACTTCATTACAACAAGGTTTAATTGATGGTGCTGAAAACCCACTTCCTGTTTTACAAGGTGTAAAAGCACAAGAAATCTCTAAACATTTATCTTTAACTGGTCACCAAAAATTCATTACATCTTGGATTGCAGGAACAGGCTTTATCGAATCATTACCAGCTGATGTAGTAGAAATCTTAAAAGAAACTGGAAATGAAGCTGCAGAATATGGACGTACTGTATTAGAAGAACAAACAGATAATGTGTTAGAAGAATTTAAAAACGAGGGTGTAGAAGTTCATGAAATAGATATTGCACCTTTTAAAGCAAAAGTAGGTAGCGTGTATGAAGCGTTTCCAGATTGGACTCCAGGTTTATATGAGGAAATCCAAAAGTTACTTGAAAATAAACAATAATCATATTGAGTGGGATTTTCTTAAATAGGAAATCCTACTTTCTTAAATCAAATTAATAGTTTATGAGAAAGCTAAAATTGTTCAGTAAAAGGGGAAAATTATGATTAAAAAGATATTTGATCCCATTGATGATATTATTGCAACACTCGCACTCGCTGTTATTATCTCTCTTACTGTTATAAATGTTTTTTTAAGGTTTGTCTTAAATAGTCCTGTTGCATGGGCTGAAGAAATTTCAATAGGACTATTTATTTGGCTTGTTTTTGTTGGGATGAGTTCGGCCATGAAACGTGATAACCATATTGGAGTCGATTATTTTGTAAATAAAATGCCACGTCCTCTAAAAATTTCCGCCATCATTATTAGGGCTCTCGCCATTTATTCAGCCCTTATCTATGTATTAATCTATCTTGGAAGCAGTTTAACAGCACAAGCTCACAGTAAGGTCACACCAATATTAGCAATTAGCTACCAATATATTGATATTGCTGTACCAATTGGGGGGGTTCTAACAGCTATTCATTTCACCCGATTACTCATTCAAAGTCTAAAAGCTGAGCTAAAAAAAGAAGGGGGAGAATAAAGTGGCTTTAATTGTCGTACTATCTGTTCTTCTAATTTTGTTCTTACTAAACGTACCAATAGCTTTTGCACTAATAGTGAGTACCGCGGTATATTTCTTTTTTATTGATAATTTTTCAAGTTCTATTTTGATACAACGCATGGTCGGGGGAATTGAATCTGTTCCTCTTTTAGCGATTATTTTCTTTATTACTGCGGGTATTTTAATGAATTACACGGGAATTACAACTAGAATGTTAAGATTTGCTCAAATTTTAACGAGTCGATTACCAGGTTCATTAGCACAGGTAAATGTAGTTTTAAGTACGCTTATGGGTGGATTATCCGGCTCAAATATAGCAGATGCTGCCATGCAATCAAAGATCTTAGTTCCTGAAATGGTAAAAAAGGGATATAGTCGTTCATTTGCAACTGTCTTAACAGCTGCAACCTCATTAATAACACCGATTATCCCACCAGGAATTGCCTTAATTATGTATGGGTATGTTGGTAATATTTCAATTGGTTCATTATTTATGGCAGGAGTTTTACCAGGAATTGTTTTATGTATCATTTTCATGATCTATGTTCATTTTTATTCAATAAAACATAAACTTGAAACGGACAATAAAGAACATTTTACAGCGAAAGACCTATTACTATCTTTTAAAGATGCTTTTTTTGCCCTATTGTTACCAGTTATTATTATCGGAGGAATTCGATTAGGGATATTTAGTGCAACAGAGGCAGGAGCGATTGCTGTATTTTATGCGTTATTCCTAGGTTTAGTCATCTATCGTGAAATGAAACTAAAACAACTAGTACGTGCACTTGTCGATACGGTTTATACTTCAGCTTCCATTATCATTATTATAGCTGCGGGCTCTGCTTTTGCTTGGGTCTTAACGTTAGAGCAAGTACCACAAAAAATGACAGCGTTAATGGTGACAAATGTATCATCACCAATTCTGTTTTTCCTAGTTGTTATTGTTTTTCTATTAGTAGTGGGGATGTTTATTGAAGGAAATGTATCGATTATTATCCTAACCCCGTTATTCATGCCGATGCTTGCGCAATACGGAATTGATCCAGTACATTTTGGTATTTTCTTTATCATTTGTATTAGTATAGGAACAATGACACCACCACTTGGTACGATCATGTTCACTACCTGTTCGATTACTGGAACTAAAATTGAAGATTTTATTAAAAGCAGTATACCTTTCTTAATTATTTTAATCATCGCAGCATTGTTAATTGCGTTTGTTCCTAGTATTTCTCTTTGGCTACCAACTACTTTTAAATAAAAGGCTGTTTTCGCAAACTTTGTTGCTTTTAAAATAGTATTGGGTTGGTTGATTGCAGCGAGAGGATGCTCGCTTTCCGTGGGGCGGGCGATGAGCCTCCTCAGCGCGAAGCGCCTGCGGGGTCTCATCTGTCCCGCTACTCCCACAGGAGTCTCGCATATCCGTTCCAATCACCCTAATCAGTTTTGTTCAAAAACAACAATCTTTTAGAAAAGTGCCAAATAAAAAGATAAAAGAGGAATTACTGTGGATTCATTTAAAGGTCAAGTTATATGGATTACTGGAAGCAGCATAGGTATCGGAAGAGCTGCAGCTTTAGAATTTTCTGAAAACGGAGCAGATGTTATTGTTCATGCAAACCATAACATTGATAAGGCACAATCTTTAATTGACGAGATTCAATCAAAAGGCAGAAGAGCTTTTTTAGTACATGGTGATGTTTCAAATAAAGAACACGTGGAATCAATGGTTCAACAAATTAATCAAGAATTTGGGAAAATTAATGTACTAGTAAATAATGCGGGTGCATTGATCCAAAGAGCAAGATTAGAAGATTTAGACGAAGAGTTGTGGGATCAAATTATGGATGTTAATTTAAAATCTGTATATCTCGTAAGGAAAGCAGTGATTCCTCTTATGAAAAAGCAAGGAAAAGGTAGAATTATTAATATTACTTCTATCGCGGCAAAAAATGGAGGGGGAGTAGGTAGTATTGCATATGCAGCATCAAAAGGTGGAGTAAGCACATTAACAAAAGGTTTAGCTAAAGATTTAATTGAATATAATATTTTGGTTAATGCAATTGCTCCGGGAGTAATTTCAACCCCATTCCATGACAAGTATTCTACATTAGAACAAAGGGCAAAAATGGTGGAACAGATTCCAATGGGAAGAGAAGGAACCCCTGAAGAGACTGTAGGTTCTATTTTATTTTTAGCATCAAAACATGCTAATTATATAACTGGAGAAATAATAGAGGTTAATGGCGGACAGTTAATGAGCTAGTTTGACGAATAAAGGGCGCTTTAACAAAATTTTGTACATAATGGCAGTTCCTAAAACAACAGCAAATGAAAGTGATGATTTTTAGTAATATCAAGGGAAAACGGTACTTACGTATCGTTTTTTTGTTGTTCAACAGAAAATTATAAATTCTTAACCATCGGGTAGGCGTTTTAAATTACCATAATACCATTATAATCAATATTTGTGGGAGTTTTGTTTATTGGGGAAAAGGAATAAATAGTAGCAAATCAAACTCCAAACCTCCCTGAAAGATATAAGGAAATTTTCAATAGAGGGACAAAACCAACTGATTGGAACACAACTCCACCCTCAATAGAAGAAATTCTTCCATTACTATCTGAACAAGTGAAGTGTATAATAGAAACGTTTATTGGACGCATTGACGAAAAAATCGCTCAACCTCCTTGGAAACGGAGCGATAAATCCAGAAGAAAGATTTTCAAAAGAGCATTGGTTAAGTAGTATAGGATTAGCTAGTATTCTAGCAGGTGGAGCGAAGCCGATTGAAAAAATATGAGGAGGGCAATCCGAATGGATACGATAATTTTTGACGTAGATGATACACTATATGATCAAGCACAATCTTTTCATAAAACTGTGAGGAAGCTGTTTCAAGAGCCATTTTCAGACGAAGAAATTGATCAATTATATAAAGTTAGTCGTAAGTATAGTGAGATTTTATTTGATCAATGTGAAGCGGGGGGAATATCAAAATTTGAATGGCAGACCGGACGAATTATAGCTGCCTGTAAGGACTTTAATATTCCTATAGATACTGAAAAAGCAACTATTTTTCATGAAATGTATGTTGTAGAACAAAAAAACATTACATTGTTTCCGGAAGTGGAAGAATTACTAAATGCACTTTACAAAGAAGGAAAACAGCTTGGGATTCTTACCAATGGTGAGGAAAAACATCAAGCAATGAAAATTAAGCAGCTCGGCCTTAGTCACTGGATTCCTGTAGAAAAGACTTTTATTTCTGGAACGATTGGTCATGCAAAACCAAAAAGAGAAGTGTTTAATTTTATTGAAGAGAAAATGGATCTTGACCAAACCAAAACAGTTTATATCGGGGACAATTTTGAAAAAGATATTATCGGAGCAAAACAAGCAGGCTGGCAGGCGGTCTGGATGAATCATCGAAAGAAAGATGTACCAGCCAATGCTACCTATAAACCAGATAAAGAAGTACATAGTGCCGAAGAGCTATTAGATTTATTTGTAAAAAGCTTTATAAACACTGCTACTTAAAATACACCTATTCACCTGTAATGGTAACCTTACGATAAATAAAGAGGACGCTTGGATAAATCATTGCGTTCTCTTTATTTATGATTAAAGTACACTCCCCAATCCCCCTTTATTTAAAAAGCTCTTAATCTGTATATCTAAAATTCAAATAATTAGGCTTTATTACCAGTAACCATACCCACCCAATCTACATAATTTGTTGAAGAAGTATTTATCTACCATAAACTCAGTTTGAAATTACAAGTTCGTTTCCTGTCACTGGTTTCCAGGTAAGTAATTTAGGAGGTTTTAATGAATGAATGACTTTCAACATGATCTCCAGATGTTAAATCTCGGAGATTATCAAGCTACTCAGGCCGTACCTTATGACCCAAACCAATACTATAATGATAATGAAAGGCTTTACTTTGGTATTGGAAGTATTCTTCGCTGTTTTAGCTGCTTTAGTTGTTACAGCTGTTACAGTTGTTCTAGTTGTTTTAGCTGTTTCAACTGCCATAATTGCAGCGGTCGCTGTGGTGGTGGAGGTCGTTGTGGCGGTGGCCATTGCGGTGGTGGAGGCCGTTGTAGTGACGGTAATCGTTGTGGCGGCGGAGGTCGCTGCGGAGGCAGATAGAATAAGTTTCGTAAAGAATTACGGCAAGCCTCTACATTTAGGTGTAGAGGCTATTCTCATTAAAAATAAACATAAGGGACAATTTACAGTACATAAGATGTTAGTAATGTATATTGAAAGACATTGGTAGCTACGGCTAAGGAGGATCGATATGACGAATTTGGACCCTTCTATGCGTCTGAAGGTGAAAAGGGACACGTTTTTTCTCCCTGAAGCCAACAGCGGTGTATATTTTCGGAATAATGTAAGTTCGTTTCGTATGGAAGGCAGTATGATAGATAAGTGGGTTGAAAAATTGATACCGATGTTCAATGGAGAACACACCTTGGAGAGTTTGACAAACGGATTACCGGGCCAATATCGTGATCGAGTGTACGAAATTGCGGAAACATTGTATCAAAATGGATTTGTGAAAGATGTAAGTCGAGACCAGCCATATCAATTGACTGAACAGGTTCTAAAAAAGTATGCTTCACAAATTGAATTTGTTGATAGTTTTGTAGAGTCAGCCGCCTTTCGATTTCAGACTTATCGTCAGGCAAAAGCAATGGCAATTGGTTCAGGAGCTATGTTTGTTTCATTGGTCTCAGCATTACTTGATTCCGGGTTACCAAAGTTTCAAATATTAATCACAGATAGGAATCAGACGAATATACAGCGGCTGCAGGAACTCGTAGCACATGCCCGAACAACAGATCCGGAGGTGGCGGTAGAGGAGATCTCACTAAGTTCTTGGAAGGAGATTGTGGAGCCGTTTGATTATATTTTGTATGTGTCACAAGAAGGAAATGTAGAGGAGCTAAAACTTCTACATAGGATTTGTAGAGAAAAAAAGAAGGTGTTTATCCCGGCTTTGTGTTTACAACAGATTGGAATGGCGGGTCCTTTCGTTTTACCAAGCTCAGAGAATTGTTGGGAATCAGCATGGCGCCGACTGCATCGGTCGGAACTTGATAAAAAAAATCGAATTTCTAAATTTTCTACCACTGCCGGGGCTATGCTGGCTAATCTCATTGCATTTGAATTGTTTAAAAACATTACCGGAGTGACGGAACGGGAACAGAATAATCAATACTTTTTACTGGATTTAGAAACGTTGGAAGGAAACTGGAATAATTTCATTCCACATCCATTTGTGACTGGACATCCATTAGTTAGACTGGTAGACGATTATGATGCACGAATAAAACGAGAATCGGAAAGTCAAGAAACGGGCAAATTACTTCTTTTTTTCAATAAGTTAACATCAGAGGCAACAGGGATTTTTCATACTTGGGATGAAGGAGATTTGCTTCAACTTCCGTTAGCTCAGTGCCGAGTCCAACCGATCGACCCATTGTCTGATGGACCTGCTGAGATGTTGAAATGTATGATCTGTTCAGGACTGACGCACGAGGAGTCTAGAAGGGAAGCTGGTTTATCTGGAATTGAAGCATATGGAAATCGAATAACGACCGTACTCGATCTGCCATCACAAGTTCAAGTTGGAGCAGGTGAAACATTTACCGAAAGCGTATGCCGAGGACTACAGAAGTATTTAGTACAGGTGATGAAAATAAAACAGCCAAACAAAACGGTTACTCTATCTCGAGTCCAGTTGAGTACGGTAGAAGATGAAAGATGCAGATATTATTTAAAGGCATTATCTACGATCCAGAGCGACCCAATTATTGGATTAGGAGAGGAAGTATCTGGCTTTCCTGTCGTATGGATTGGTACGAAAAATGGGTGGTATGGAAGTGTAGATATTAATATAACATTTGCGTTAAGAAAAGCATTGCAACTGGCTCTTTTTAACCTGCAAAACCATGAAGATCCCTTAACGTCCCAAGGCTTAGTTGTATCATCAGTGCTACTTGAGGAAAAAGCACCTCAACTAATAAATATTCCTGATTGTGATGATCAGAAACATTCTGTGCTGTTGCAATCTGCTAAGGAAGTATTGGATCGGAATGGAAAGCAACTAGTCATTTTTGAACTTGAACCAGAACCAATCCTAAAAGAAGGTTTAGCAGGGATATTTGGAGTTGTGGTTCGAGAGGAGGAATAAAGGTGAGTGCTGTTTTGTTGGTTGTTGGTGAGGGTTTGTTAGCAGACCTTTTTTGTACAGAACTGTCCTCAGAATATTTGATTGTTCGCCAGACTCATTTTGATTCAGTCGTACCAGAAACCATTGATTTGGCATTGGTCCTGCAAGATGAATGGAATCCTTCTATTCATCAAATCGCAGAAGACGTGTTTCGAGCAAGCAACACCCCTTGGCTTCGAAGCTTTGTTTCATTTGGAGAAGGTATTATTGGGCCTTTGGTTCAACCTGGAATTCCAGGTTGCTCTCAATGTGCTGATCTACGACGCGTCCTAACAGGAAGTCATCGTAAAGAGATGTGGCAGATGCAGAAAAATTTAGAGGCCTCTGGAAAAACACAACAGGAAGCATGGACATCACGTACAGGGTTTTCACAGATGGTTCAACTCCTTAAAGCAGAGGTTCAGATGCTAATACAAGGGAAACAAACTCTATCAGAGAAAAGACTCGGTTTCATCAACCTAAAAACATTGAAGATTTCATGGCATTCCTTCCTGCCTGTCCCACAATGTACTGTATGTAGTTCTATACCTGACGATTCACCGGATTTAGCCCGAATTTCCCTTCAAAAAAGTCCGAAAGTCAGCATGGAAAGTTACCGAACTCGTTCATTAGATGATCTGAAAAACGTGTTAAGTAAAGACTATCTTGATTCTCGATCTGGCCTGCTTAATGATAAGATGTATAACCTCGTGCCTCCATTTGCTGATGTAAGTGTAAATTTACCTTTGTTTGAGGGGGATGAAGGAACTGCCGGCCGTACAAATTCCTACGCGGTAAGTGAATTAACGGCCATTTTAGAAGGATTAGAACGATACTGCGGTCTAAAGCCCCGCGGCAAACGGTCAGTGGTATATGATTGTTACCATAATATAAAAGATCAAGCCTTAAATCCTCAATTGGTTGGTGTACATGAAGAAGAACAATATCAACGCCCGGGCTTTCCCTTTGAAAAATTTGATCCTGATCGTCCCATGAAATGGGTATGGGGCTATTCGTTTTTACAGGAGCGACCAATTCTCGTTCCAGAGTTACTTGCCTATTATAGTTTGGGTTGCGGGTCAAGGGGCTTTGTCTATGAAACTTCAAACGGATGCGCACTAGGAGGAAGTTTAGAAGAGGCCATTTTTTACGGCATTATGGAAGTGGTCGAGCGTGATTCGTTTCTTATGACCTGGTATGCAAAATTGTCTTTACCACGTCTTGACCCATACTCTGCTGAAGATGAAGAACTATTGTTGATGATTGACCGGATGAGAGTAGTTGGAGGATATGACCTTTATTTATATAACTCTACAATGGAACATGGAATCCCAAGCATTGTAGCATTGGCAAAAAACAGAAAGCAAAAAGGGTTGAATCTAATCTGTGCAGCAGGGGCTCATTTGGATCCGGTGCGGGCTGTGAAAACCGCTGTTCATGAGCTGGCTGGCATGATGTTAACACTTGATGAGAAATTAGAAGCAAACAAAGAGGAATATGTGCGAATGTTACATGATTCTACCTTCGTACAACAGATGGATGACCATGGCATGTTGTATGGCTTACCACAAGCAGAAGAGCGCCTAAATTTTTTACTTAACAATAACTCTCCGATTAAATCGTTTAACGAGGAATTCAAGTGTAGATCGAACCATGTTGACCTTACCGATGATCTTCAAGACATTCTACAAGCGTTACGGAACGTAAACTTGGATGTCATTGTCATTGATCAAACGACACCGGAAATCAAACGAAACGGATTACATTGTGTAAAAGTGCTGATTCCTGGGATGGTGCCAATGACCTTTGGACATCATCTAAAGCGCGTATCAGGGTTAGAAAGGATATTACGTGTCCCTCTGGAACTGGGTTATACGACAAAATCACTGATACGTGAAAAGCTTAATCCACTTCCACACCCGTTTCCATAAAAAGGGAGGCTGGAAGAATGATTCTTGATGAGTTTCTGCACAATTTACATTTTGATATTGATCAGGCAAGCATTCCAAACTGGGAAGTGGACTGGGAAGATGGCCCTCTTGCTTACAAGCTTTACTATGACTTACCCGAAATACCACTTTCTTTGGATATACCACTAACTCTGGAAGGTCAGGAAGTTCCTGATAAGCCAAATCTTCGGAAAATCGGTTACTTTCTTTGGTTTGTGTATGGAATAACCCAATTTAGTCAATCTGTTATCCCGATGGATTCTTCCGAGAATCAACTTCAAATCATGCATTCCTTTAGAAGGTTTGCCCCTTCGGGAGGAGCGTTGTATCCAAACGAATTATACGTATATTTAAAAATTGTCGATTTACCTGAAGGGATTTACCATTTCGATGCCTCACACCACCGCTTAGTCTTATTGCGTGAAGGTCATTTTGATGATTATCTTACCCATGCGCTTGGATACCGTTGTGATCTTACATCTTGCTTTGGGACCGTTTTTGTATCAACGATGTTTTGGAAAAACTTTTTCAAGTACAATAACTTTTCTTACCGGCTACAAGGGTTAGATACAGGTGTCCTGATTGGGCAGTTATTAGAAGTAGCAAAACGTTTTGGCTTTGCATCAGGGGTGTACTATCAATACCTTGATCGTGCGATTAACCATCTTCTTGGGCTTACGGAACAAGAAGAAAGCGTATATTCAGTTATCCCGCTATCTGTAGAACCAACCATGTGGTCAGGGAACCGTCATGGTGTGAATAGCTTGGCTACTGACTTGTTACAAGAAATACCTCCTATTCAACCTAAACATTACGTTCGATCAAAAAAAATGAAAGAGTTTCCAATGTTACTAAAAGTGAATGAAGCTTCCATGCTCGACTCTTCACCTTTTCGATGGATCGAGGAGAAGGAGATGAGAACTGTTGAGGGTATGGTTGTGCCTTTGCCCCCGGTTAAAAGAGTTTCGTATGATTTCATGTCTACTTGTCGAAAGCGATTTTCACCTGACATGGATTTTATTTTGGGAAAAGTAAGTCTACAACAACTTGCTTACCTTCTATATGAGGCAACAGAATCTTTCCGTTACAGAAATGACATAGAGGAAACACTGATATATGAGCCACGTGTTTCTATATTTGTTTGTTTGTATAATATTGAAGGAATCGCTAATGGTGCTTATTATTATGACAATAGGGAGCATGCATTGCGCCAGCTGAATCCAGGAGACCATCGGCTCCAACTGCAATCTGGAATGTCTTCAGGTAATGTAAATTTACAGCAAGTACCTATCACTCTGCATGTTGTCGGTGACAAGGATTACGATAAAGATTCACTTGGATACAGAGGATATCGAATTCAACAAATGGAAGCGGGAATGCTAGTCCAAAGATTATTATTAGCAGCATCAGCCCTTGATATGGGTGGCCACCCACTCCTCGGTTTCGATGTGAACCAAAGTGATCAAATTTACAACTTGGATTCACTAGGAAAAACAAGCTTAATTCAAATCCCAATGGGCCATTATCGACAACGACCTTGGCTGATGGGAAGACTTTATACTTAATAGAATCAAGACCTCAGTCGAAGAAAAATGACAGGAAAAGCGAAATCTGCAACGTTTCTTACAAAATTGTAAGGAACGTTTTTTATTTAGGCTGCTTTCGCAAACTTTGTTGCTTTTAAAATAGTATGGGGTTGGTTGATTGCAACGAGAGGATGCTCGCTTTCCGTGGGGCGGGCGATGAGCCTCCTCAGCGCGAAGCGCCTGCGGGGTCTCATCTGTCCCGCTACTCCCACAGGAGTCTCGCATATCCGTTCCAATCACCCTAATCAGTTTTGTTCAAAAACAACAATCTTTTAGAAAAGAGCCTTTATTTAAAATATAATCGTACAAAATCTTTTTTAGAGATCTTTACCTGGAATCTACACAAACGGAAGATAAGAATGGCACTGGTGACTCACCGAATGACAATGTTCGTAATTAACAAGAGTTTAAACTACGGCCAAGGATCCTTGTCTGTTTTTTGTTTCGATATGTTGCTAATGGTTAAGGATCAATCAACTTCTCATTTTGAATAGAATAATATGATCTCTTCAACTAAGATATAGTAAGATTTCGATACGATTATATGTATTTAAAATCAAAGCAATTATCCTTCCTAAAAGGTATTTGTATTCTGAAGAAATATTCTTCTGTTCAAAAGACTTGTCAGTAAACATTTAAAGAACGGAATTTACGATGTTTTCTTATTTTATATAAGTTAACATTCATGTTAAAATAAGAAAATTGATTATAATAATGAAACAATACAATAATTCGATTGGTGTGGTTAAACATGCGGAGAAGGAAACTAACGATCATTCTTGCTAGTTTGCTAGTAGTGTGCTTTAGCCTATATTTCTTTCATTCTTATTCTTATCAAACAAAACAGTTAAATGAAGAAATATCTGCTATGAATGGAGCGGCAGATTCTGATGAAATGACAGATCAATCTAAAACTGAAGATGAGAAGATTTCTGAAAATACTGTTCCTGAAAAAGAGGTAAAGGTTGAAGATGTTTCTATTGATATAGCAGAAAAAGAAGAGAAAGAAGTCGTAAACGGCCAGAATGATAAACGTAACACAATATCTGAAGGTATAAAGGAAAAGGTTAGGGGAGTCGTAGAAGGGGTTATCAAATTATTCGAGAAGGATCTTAATATCGTGGCAATCGGTGATTCTCTCACTCAAGGTGTAGGAGACGAAACAGAAAATGGCGGTTATGTCGGGATTTTAAATAACACGTTTCAAGATAATAACATCAATGTTACCATCGAAAACTATGGTAAAAGAGGAAACCGGACAGACCAATTATTAAAACGTCTAGAAAAGAAAGAGATTGAAGCATCCATTCAAGAGGCTGATATTGTTTTCATCACAATTGGCGCCAACGACATTATGAAAATTGTTCGAAACAATTTTACGAACCTTAATATAGAGCTTTTTAATCAAGAAAAACCAGAATATCTTGAGAGATTAAGAGTAATTTTTACTAAGATCAATGAATTAAATCCAGACACAAAAATTTATTTGATTGGTTTTTATAATCCATTCGATCGTTATTTTGCTGATGTTGAAGAATTTCAAACGATTGTTGACGATTGGAATGAATCGAGTAAATTCGTTACTGAAGAATTTGAAAATGTAAATTATATTCCCACTTCTGATTTATTTATTGATTCCGACATAGAGTTATTAGCTAATGATTATTTCCACCCAAACGCTACAGGATATAAACTTATGGCAAAGCGGATCTTAGAGAACATGGAAGAAGTGAGTGTCGAGCAAGAGGTCATGAACGAGGATGGAGAATAAAGACTTTTTTACTATTTTTTATAATGAAATTAAAACCGAACACCTGTGAAAGTGAAGAGTTACTAAAAGATGGCTTTAAAGGTTTGAATGAAGCTATAGAAAAAGCTGAAAATATAAATAAAAAGCAGTTAGTAGTTAACTAACTGCTTTTTATTTATATTTATTTTCTACTGCTTTGAAAGAAGGAAAAAAATTATAACCTTAATATATGGTGAAGAGGTGACCAACGTCACTCCCCACAAACCGCTTTTAATTCTATATGCTCTTGGACAAAATTTAAGTTGTTTGTATTGGTAGCTACAGCCTATAATTATTGTAGATGCTAGTCTTAAAAAGGGGAGTTTTATGAGTGGAAAAAACGGTACATGGAAGAATGTAAAACTGAGTTTTAATAATTGGCTCGATCGTAGAATCATTAAACCCGCAATAGAAGACTTCGGAACACAAGTGTATACTGCAAGGAATCGAATAAAATTTGTAGTGAAATTACTGTTTATTACACTTGCAGTTTTAGTTATTTTTTCGATGTTTATCTCCATTGGGATATATATGTGGAATAACTGGAGTGAATGGCAATCACAAGACTCTACTACATCAAAGGAAACACAAAGTGTTTCAACAAAGGAACTTGAAAATACTAAAGCGGAAGAAAAAATGAAAAAAAATGAAATTACTACGACCACCACTGATACAAAAACAATTATTACTGAAACGAATGGTACTACAAAAGAAGAGAATATTACTAAAAACGAAACGATTACAAAGCCAGTTACCGAAACAGAGCCTAAAATAGAGGCCCCATCACCTACAACTATTACGGATTTGGTTATAAAGACCTTTGAGAAAAATTCACTATTTAAAATAATATTTTCACACTTGTTAATTCTTTTTATTATTTTTATAGTTTTTCAAATTCTCCTTGCCATGATGGGTGAATTAAGGAGATTCAAAGTAGGTAACATAGAAGTTGAGTCGAAAGCATCAGGGACAGCCGTCTTACAAACAATCAATCAAATGACAACAAAATTTGACATTCTCATTTTTTGGTTGAACAGTTCTAGTTTGGAAGAGTTTAATTCATACTTGGTCGATAAATCCACGCAAAAAGAATACATAGAAGTCATTTTAGGACTTATGAAATCTGATTACTTCAAAGAATGGGGGATCAATTTCGATTATGATGTATTTCCTAGAAAACAATTAAAGAGAAGGAAATATCCAATGCATATAAGAAGATCAGTGGATATTTTGGACAGGGATCCAAGGGGAATCGCTATTAATAAAGATGACACCGCTAGATTATTTGAAATGAATTACTTAGTGTATAAGGTAAAAGTAGCTGAGGTTAATAGTGTAGGAGAATCGATTCCAGAAGAATATGTGATAGTATTGAATAGTCATAAGCACCAGTTTGACGAAAATGATGTTCAACTTTTAGATGGAATGTGCAGTTTGATACAGATTGTGTATGCACGAAACTATATCGCAGGAGAATTAATTTTATCTCAAGAAACGGCGATTTCATTACAAGAACAATTTGATTCTGTGGATGATATGCAGACAAAGGTACAAAAATATGAGACATATCGTGGAGAAATGTATTAAAATGATAGTAGGGAAAGGAGGATTTCGAAATGCCGATAGAAATGGAAGATAGTAAACCAATGGGTATCGTAAGGAATTCTAGTCAATTAACAGCCGAACAAAGAAAAAAAAGATTAGCTAGCTCAGTTAAGAGAGCGGAATCATTGTTAAATAGACAACCAATTTCCCAAGAACTACCTAAGTCTAGAAAAGGCGTTGTCGTAACAAGTAAAAGTCCTCTGGTACGGAAATTTTTCGGTGGATAAATTTTAAAATAGCCCTGTTCAAACTTCCAAGGGCTATTTTTTTATGCCCAAATGTCTAGAAAGAATATCTTGCACTAAAGGTTGGTTGGCTACTATTTCAGAAGCACGACAGACTCTTCGTTTATATCCAGGATAGTGAATCCCTTTTGGTTCTTGTTGCATTTCATTCATGATTTTCTTTGCCATTTTAAGACCGGCACCCCGTTTTATTCGGTTTATTTGCATGTACTATACTACCTCTTTTCATTATACGTTAGTACAAGTCTATGCCATCTTAATTATAAAAATACCTGCAAACAGAAAAATTTGGAAATGAGTATGACTTGATCGAATTACCAAATATTCAATACTTTTAGCAATGTATAAAGGGAAATAAAAGTGAAACAGTTTTTTTATACCATTGGAATTTTATGACTTAAAAGACGGTGTATTTGTAGAACTTGATAAACCCTCAGGAACCTTAATTCAGTTATTTGATAGCTTCGGCTCAATGTTGAGTGATGCACTTGAAACAACCCTTTTGTAATGAAAAAGTATTTGAAGGCATTAAAGGAAGATACCGGACATTACATAATATTAAACATAAGTTTATACTCTGACCAACGGTATCTTTAGAACAAAACGAGTTCATTTTAAAAATTTTAAAACACTCACGAATGTTTTTAAATCAACGTTTGTGAGTGTTGTTATTGTTTGGGATATTATCCATTTCTTTTCAAACCTTATTCTTGTTATTCATAGTCTTCATAGTCTTCAAACTCTTCAAGTTCTTCAAGTTCCTCAAGTTCCTCATCAACCAACACATAAGGAGTAAAATTCTCTTGAATAAATCGTACACAAGCTAAACCAATCATTTGAGAAGGTATTGAAGTGTTGCCGTCTGGTAATATTGGAGAGATTGATAGATCTGCGACTTTCAGGTTTTTAGTACCAAAAACATTTAGATACCCATCAACAACGCCATCTTGAATCCTCTTTGCCATCCTACATTGTCCGCCGAAGTGTTGGATATTTCGATACGTAGCTTTAACATATTTAGCAATCTCAGCTCTTTTTTCTGCATTATTTTTTATCATAAAGATTTTTTCATCAGGATAAACTAACTTATAAATACCTTCAGGATCAAGTTCTTGAGCCTTTTTCATAATTTTGTAAATTTCAATATACTGATCGATCATGAATTCTAAGTCATTCGAATCTTGCAATGGATTGAGGTTAACGGATGGATAAACTTCTGGATCGCTGTGAGCGGCCAAAATCGTTCCTCTGCTTCTTGGATTATTGTCAAAAGGACCAATACTCATCACATTCGTCTTTTTATTTGGATCAAATGCCCAGTTGTTAACAAAGATAACTGGTGGTGGAAGAAAAGAAGGTGTTATGCTGCTATATAGTTGAAGACGTCGTCCTCCTGTTTCACCTTCTCCTTTATGGGCACCTAGTGGGAATGGGAGATCAGGGTCAGCATCTCTCAAATCTAGAAGTCGACTAGTTTCTACTTCAACTCCCACTCCGGCAGTAAATTGAGCTTGAAAGTTGTGTCCAACATTAGGATTCTCTATTAAAGTAGATACACCAATTCTGGCTAAATCCATCGAATTTCCGATTCCCGAACGTTGTAGAATCACCGACGAAAAATTACCCGCAGAAACAATGATTCCTTTTCTTGCAAAAGCTTTTTCTGATACCCCGTTCCTAACAAACTTAACACCTACAGCAATGTTAACGCCTCTTTTTCGTTTAAATAGAATTTTATTGACTGTTGTTTTTGCTAAAATGACAAGCTTTCTCCTTCCAACTCCAAACTCATCTGGGTGGAATTCATTTCCTTGTATAACAATATTTTCATTTAGATAGCCTGTTGCTGTTGATGATCGGACAAATTTTCCGCCCACCTTTTTGTTCATAGCCTGTGATTTATAAAATGTGCAATTTCTTATGCCTGTATTATAATCTTCGACAATCGGTATACCTAAAACAGTTGATGTTGCTTTAGCTAAAGTAATTGTAAGTCCATTTTTAGGAATGATTTGTTGTCTAACAAAAATCGGACCATTTGTTCCTCGTTGTTCCGGTTCTTGTGTCTTTCCTGTATAAGTTTCATTTTTTTTGAATAAAGAACTAATGTTATCATATTCCCATTGAGGGCCAACGAGTTCTCCCCACTGATCATAAAGTTCACGACTTCCCCTTACTGCATACATGGCATTATGTTCAGAGCTTCCACCAATTGCTCGACCACTCGAGATCCTTAGTTGGCTATTAATATTAGGTTCAATTGTTGACATTATATTAAAGGAGTGTCTGTTATCGGTTGCTAACAGACCTGAGTTTGGGTTAGAAGCACTGCTTAGCTCGTTCCTCATATTTGTTCCTGCTTCAAGTACAAGCAGGGAAGTTTTTTTGTCATCTGTTAATTCTTTGGCAATTACCCCGCCAGCTGTTCCAGCACCAATGACGATATAATCAAAGTATTTTTTATCTTCTTTTTTTGGCATGCTTTCATTCCTTTCATTATCAGATTCAGAATGAGTAAATCCCATATTTTAACCATAAATCCTTTCTCACTTTATGCATACAACAGCCTATTTAGAATAATGATGTTCAAAATTCACTTAATCCAGGGATTGGTTATATTTGATATGGTATTCGATTCACTAGTATAGATATTATAGTCGCACTAGAGAGAGGAAGTTTAGTCTTGGAGACTTTATTCGCACAATATAATTCGAAGAAAAATGCTGGTTTTTTTAATTCTTGGTTAAAAAATAACAATAATAAAGTTATCTGAATTAATATAAATTTATTGCAAAACAATAAAATATATATTAAGATCAAAATCAGAATAAATAAGTGAGGTGCTTATTATGGTCAGCCTGGAGATATTTTATAATACAAAAGTGACGAAGACAGTTAAACATTGTGGAGGAAACTTAATATAACAATTATTAGGGGAGGTAAAACCATGGACATTAACAATTTGATTATTGAAAATATTGCTAAACCTCATGAGCTGGAGAGAATGTATAGAAAAGACCCCAAAGCTTTTAAAAAGTCATTCTCACACGCATGGGAACAAAATCCTGATTCTCAGGTACTTGGCGTTTGGTATGAAAGATTGCATTTCAAGGAGAGGGCAAATACAGAAAAATCTTCCTTGCTTCAAAAAGATTTCTTATTCATGGGCATTTTAGCCATTCTGGCCGGGATAATCACCAGGATCATTTTCCATTTTGTCGAACAGGAAGCAATTGCTCCAATTAACCTGACTTTTGGTATAATTCCCTTTATTGCTGCCTATTTTGTTTACAATAATACTCCGAAAAAAAGAGTTATTTATTCTCTTGTAGCGTTGTTCCTAATTTCCGGGTTTTATCTTAATATGCTGCCATTAAATGATGAAGACAGTATTATCCTTGCTTATTTACACCTTCCTATATTCTTATGGGTATTGGTGGGGCTTGCATTTACAGGAAATGAATATTCAAAAAGCAGTACAAGATTAGCCTATATTAAATTTAATTTGGAATATTGTATTCTCTACGCCAGCATGGCAGTTAGCGGAATGGTGCTAGCAGCATTAACCATGCAGTTATTTAACTTTGTTGGTTTGGATATAGAAGACTTCTATTTTAGTAATGTCGTTTTATTTGGTGCTGCTGCTCTCGCTATTGTAGCTGCATACCTGGTATCAATGAATCTTAAACTTGCTAAGAATATTACACCATATATAGCTAAAATTTTTAGTCCTCTTGTCCTGGTCACATTGTTGGTCTATCTAATAACGGTTATATGGGTAGGAAAAAATCCATTCTTGGACCGCAATTTCCTGATAGCCTTCAACGGAATACTCCTTGGTGTATTGGCCGTTACCATATTTTCCATTTCCGAAAGCGACTCAGACGAGAAAAAGAACATTTCAGATTATATAAATTTTGCCTTAATTGTTCTTGCGCTTATCATTGACAGTGTGGCTTTGTCAGCCATCGTGTTCAGACTTTCTTCTTATGGGATTACGCCTAATAGACTTGCTGTTTTAGGAATAAACATACTTATCTGGGCAAATCTAATTTGGATTATGCTCTCCTATATGCGTTTTCTACAAAACAAATCCGGACCTTCAACTATCCAAGATGCCGTAACTAAGTATTTGCCGGTCTACGGACTTTGGGCAGCTTTCGTTACATTTACTTTTCCTATAATTTTTAATTAGAAAGGCTCTGTTAATGTAACGAACACCTAATCTTCTAAACTTCCGCACTTCGACTTACTCCCGATGAATGGCATACGCGATTAGGTCATGATTTCGGGTATAAAATGACGGAATCGGACGAGGCAATACACAATCCGTTTCTTTTGTTCTATGAGCATAGATGTCAGCCGTTATTCTTGTAGTGGAATGCCCTAACCTGACACTTACGGTTTTAAGCTCTATTCCCTGTGATAAAAGAAATCTATATGAAGGAGTATAAGAAGGAGGTTGCGCTAGTTGAAAAAAGTTACAGTTAGATTACGGCCCATTGTACATAAGATAAATTTACCCACTGTTTTGAAAACAACTATACTTCCAGGTGACACAATGGAAAGATTATTTATTGTAACCCAGGTAGGAGAGATCCTTTATATAGGAAACGGAGAAATTAGGAATTTTTTAGATATTCGCCCGCGTGTCATAAAACTAGGTGCTTCTAGTGGAGGATATGATGAATGAGGATTGCTAGGGTTAGCGTTTCATCCAACCTTTTATTATAACGGTCTGTTTTATCTCCATTATTCAGTAGCTGGAACACAAGGCCCAGGTGCTCAACCTGAAAATTTTAAACCTGACTCGTGTTTAACCAGTCGAAGATGGATGATCATACCTCCTTACAACAAGCGTTGACAAATATCTATGAGGCACCATGGGAGGACCAAATCATGTTAACTAGTGCAACAACTGGTATTAAAAAGCTCGACGAAGTGACAGGAGGCTTTCAGGATGGGGAAGTGACGATTGTGGCGGCAAGACCATCAATGGGGAAAACCGATGTCATGCTTCATTTTGCAAAAATGTCGGGTTGGACGGGCTTTCTGCCACTCGTCTTTTCCGCGGAAATGCCTGAAAAGTCGCTAACCACTCGCTTAATTGCTTCAACAGGGGGCTTTAACCGTACAAAAATGCGGGACCTAAAAGAATGGTAAATGAACGTCAAAAGAATAAATGGTCGGAAGTGATTGGTGAACTCATTGAAACTCATATGCAAATTTTTGATGGTGCTGGACAAACGATTGCTGAGATGAGAGCGAAAACGCGAAAATTGATGAATCAATTTCCAAACAAAAAACCAATCATTTTTATCGATTACTTAACACTCATCCATTCCAGTGAATCTTACGGATGCAAAGCCCATTTACAAGTAACTGAAATATCCAAATCGATCAAAACGATGGCGAAGGATTTTCATTGTCCAGTCATTTGTCTAGCACAGCTAAATCGATCGGTAGAATCAAGATCCAACAAACGGCCGATGATGTCTGATAAAATAAATGAATTTGCCCTAGCTTTTTGTGATTGGCCCAAAAAAGAACGATTCGTTGCCGTACCCCTAAGACGAGCCTAAGTGAAAAATAGAACAGTCATATTGATTGTTCTATTTTTTCATATGATCACGATCTTGCATTCTCCATTCAAAAGGTGTGGCTCCTACACGTTTTGTGAACTGATCATGAAATCTACTAGAAGAACTAAATCCTACTTCCGTTGAAATAAATTCGATTGTTTTTTTTGTTTGTCGTAGTAATCTTTTTGCTTCGTCTAATCTTAAATTTGTTAAGTATTGTTTTGGTGAATATCCTGTGTGTTCCTTAAACTTTTTTCGAAAAGTACTTTCAGACAAATAATAGTGAGATGATAGTTCACTTACCTTTAGGGATGTATTAAAATTCAGATGAATCTTTTGGAGAACTTCCCTGAATATAGACTCTTCATCATTAGGATGACTAATCTCTTGATCTGCCTGTTTTGCATGTCGAATGATTAATAACAAAATTAACTCCAAGGCATTACGTAGAATGTCGTAACAAAATTTATCCGTTTTTCTCATAGACAATTCATCTTCCATTTGATGAACAGAATGGAGGATTTTTCTTAGGTCATTTTGATCGAATTTTGTAGCGATAATCTTATTAGCGTCATGTTTATACAATTGATTGATTTGATAGTTACAGTAATGTGGAATATTTTGCGGCTTTAAATGGATCGACATACCTTTCCAAGCTTTAACACATACAAATCCATGATATAAATGTGGTGGGACGATGAGAATAGAACCTGAGGACACATGAATATTTTGGTTTTTTTCACTAGTATAGTACCCTTCACCATCTGTAATAACCACAATTTCTGCATATTTGTGGGAGTGAGATCTATATAAACCCTCACCATCATTTGCAGAGAAATCATGTGGGTCAAAGTGAGAAATATCTTTAACAAAGCAATCTTTCATCAAACATCCCCCTTAGCAATTAACCAAAAACGACCGTCGAAATCTTCAGAAAATAGAGTTGTTTCCATTATAAATTAAAGCGGTTTCATGCACAAACAAAATGGTAGGCAATCTATAATTAGCATTGTGGTACAGAAGTTATTTCTTTTAATTTGAACTTTTTAACAGGGAGGTGAAGAAAAAAGAGTTTCATATTCTTTCAATAGGCTTGGCATGTCAAACGAATAAATTTTTATGGAAGGGTTGGTAAGAAAATGTCGCATAAAACAGGTAATACTTTTAGGGGTCTATTATTAATTCCGATTTTATTACTCCTTTTCTCATCTACATTAAACGCTGAGAATTTAAATGTAAAAAGTGATAGAACTGCATCTACTTCAACATTTAAAAATCCAATTAATACAGCTGGGGCAGACCCATACGTCATGTACCATTCCGATGGTTATTATTACTTTACTCGTACATTAGGTCATCGCATTGATATTTGGAAGTCAAGAACACTAACCGGAATTGATCTAGGGGAACGGAAAACAGTGTGGAGCAAACCATCAAATGTAAAGGATATTTGGGCTCCGGAAATTCATCATATTAATGGAAAATGGTATATTTACTATACTGCAAATACAGGATGTGGTGACGATTGCCGTGGAGTTTACGTTCTTGAGAACGCTTCAGCCGATCCTTTAAGTGGCGAATGGGTAGAAAAAGGAAAGGTAAACACAGAATATGCTGGACTTGATGGATCTGTTTTCAATCATAAAGGCAAGTTTTATTTTATGTATGCTGCATATGGAGATTGGTCTGGAGAACATGGTAGTGCTATTGCAATTGCACCAATGTCAAATCCTTGGACATTAAATGGAAAAAACGTCATCTTGACCTATCCAGAATATGAGTGGGAAAAGAAAGGAATGCATGTTAATGAAGGAGCTGTCATCCTCAAGCGAGATGACAAAATCCACCTTGTCTATTCCGCAAGTGCATGCTGGGAAGATGATTATGCAATTAGTAAGTTAACAGCTTCAGATAAAAGTAATCTATTAGACCCTGAATCTTGGTCGAAGGCAAAGGAACCGTTATTTAGCAAATCAGAGGAAAATAGTGTGTATGGTCCGGGACACAATTCATTTGTTAAATCGAAAGATGGAAAAGAGGATTGGATCGTGTACCATGGCAATAGCTCTCCTGGACAAGGATGTGGCCCTCGACCAACAAGGATACAAAAATTCTCTTGGAATAATGATGATTCTCCAAATTTCGGTGTTCCGATTTCTGATCAAACAAAAGTTCCATCTGGTGAATATCAATTTGAAGCAGAGCACGGTAAAGTGTATAAAGCAAAATTAAAGGGGAATAAAGAAGCTTCAAACAAGAAAACCGTAACACTTAATAATCGTAATAGCAACTTACTAATGGAAGATATAAATGTTCCAGAGGCTGGGACTTATAACATGACAGTTATTTATTCCAATTCTTCAAAGCAAAATGCGATAGGTTATGTATCTGTTAACGGCAAATCTCCATCAAAGGTCAAATTCCCTAGTATAAAAAGGGAGAAATTTGATACGGTTACAGTGAAAGTAGATCTCAAAAAAGGATATAATAACAAAATCGAGTTCCGAAAAGGAAAACATGCTATTGAAATAGACTATATCAGTATATCTGGTGATGTCACGTTCTCAATCAAATCGGGTTCTGAGTATAAATTAATCAATCCTAATGGCGGTAAAGCCCTTTCTGTTGAAAACAACAGCACAAATGATGCGAATGTCTTAACAAGGGATAATTCGAACGATAATCCTTTGCAAAGATGGAAAATTGTTGACTTAGGACAAGGGTACTATAAGTTAATCAATCCTAGTAATGGCAAAGCATTATCTTTAGATGGTGATCCAACCATGCCTGGGACCAATGTGAACATACAGGATTGGAGCAATTTGGATTCTCAAAAATGGGAAATAGTAGATAATGGCGCTGGTTATTATAAATTGATCAATATGGAAAGTAATAAAGCATTAGATGTAGGTGGAGCTAGCATTGATAGCGGGGCTAATGTTGGTACTTGGGAAGATATCCCTGGTGGACCTGCACAAATCTGGTTACTATATAAATTAGACTGATCAACGTCTACTAAAACAATCTCCACTTTGTTAAGAAGTGGGGATTGTTTTAATGACTCCAGAGGATTTTAGGAGATTAGCACCTTTATTTTATCATCATGTCAATCCATACGGAACTTTTGAACTTGATATGGATCAGCGAATACCTATTAAGCTGAGAGTTTCATAGTTTTCATCATTTTGAACAGTGATAAAACCAGCTAATCTCCCGTCAGTATATTAGCTGGTTTTCCCGTACATATCCATATGAACCTGGTATTTCTTTTAACAAACCTAAGATTAAGAGTGGAATCAATTGATCTCTCCTCATAAAATGAGATTAATTTTGCTTACTTACTTTCATTAATATTGGAGACATTAATAGAAAACTCTTCAAAACTCAATTGTCCTAAGGCAAACTTCATACTTTGAACAAATATACGTTCATTTTTAGTTAGTTCACGTTTTGCTTCCTTTTCAATCCATTCATCCTCTATGTCCAAAATATCTAAAACATGCTTTTGTTTTGAAAAAGCTTCATAGTATCTTAATCCAAACTTCCTTTGGGAGATAGCATCAATATGAATGCCATCTAGATTTGCTGTTAAGCCTTTTGATGTTACAAAAAAGCAATTTTTTTCGGTATGAGCAACTTTAGATAATATCTGGTTTATTTGTTTATATTCTACAGCGCTTTTTCCAAATCCGACCTCTCCAAGGTAATGTCCCAACTCACCGATAATAATCGGGATATCTGGTGCATTCAATTCTTCTCTCAAGTGTTTAAATAATGAAAGCAATTTATCTTCATACGTCTTATAACGTTCTCCGTAACTGTCGCTTTCTCCTTGATGCCACAGAATTCCCACTATTTCACTTGTTTCCATAGCGAATTTTGCTTCAGAAATCGCATGTCTTGTTAATAGTCCGTCAATTGCCCACTCATCAATAGAGCTTCCTCCCTCGGCACATGTTATTATCCCAATGGACTCACCTGGATGATCCTCTGTCCAAGCCTGAGCAAAAGAGACTGCCGGCCCAACACCAGATACATGACGATCAAAATTAAGTGGTTCTGCCATCATTTGCCATCTACCGTTTCGCAACATATTTATATGCTCATTATAAATCGGCGGTACATCCTCAATAAATCCTCTGCCTGCCATATTTGATTGTCCAATCAATAATATAGATTTCATAGAAAAACCTTCTTTCTTTGTTTGCAATGGTCTAATTAGACTAAATAGGATTAAGAATATAGCTTGATTAGACTTTATTGTCAAGTCGATTTTGTCTTTATTCAACTTAATGGCCGATTGCTGAATAACCTATTGCCATGTTAATACATGCTTTAACCATAAACCAGTGTTTTTGTAATGTTTCCTCATCGCCCTACTGTCCTTTGATTTTATTAAGATTAGCAGTTACCAAAATTATTACCAAATACCTTTGCAATAAGTGCTTCTCTAGTAAAATAAAAATATACACGTTTATTGGAGGTTACAAATGAAAATCGGTATTGCTCGGGTGTTTACTATTGACCAAAACTTAGATCGGCAAATTGGTATGCTTAATGAATATGGTTGTAAAAATAGTTAAGAAGAAATTTACTGGTACGGTTAAAGATCGAAAAGGACTTCATCAACTTTTTGATGTTATCCGGAAAGGCGATACAGTTGTAGTGGAGAGCATCTCCCGTTTAGGACGTAAAACATTGGATATCCTCAACATTATTCAACAGTTAGAAGAGATGGGGGTGTAATTCATTTCTTTAAAAGAAAATTTGGATACAAGAACCTACGGGCAAAGCCATGTTCCAAATGATGTGTGTCATTGCTGAATTAGAAAGAAACCTTATTTCTGAGAGAGTAAAGGAAGGACTTGAAGCAAATAAAAGAAGTGGGAAAACATTAGGTAGACCCAAGTTGGATAAAGAAAAGCTTGCTGTTGCGCTACGGATGTATGATAGTGAAGAATATTGAATTCTAACAATTTGCTATATCAGTAAAGGATAGGTGTAAGCCACCTGTATTGGTCATTGATCCTCAAGAAGAAGCTGTGACAATACCTATTTAGAAACAGTCTAAAAGGTTATTTATTTAAACTGATATGTGTTTTCTGTATTAACCGATCCAGTTTTCCACAAGCAGTAAAATTGAACCCATATTAAAGCAATCCAATTGCAAAAGAGAGGTATCTCAATAAGCAGTGCTATTGAGATACCTCTTATTATTATGCTAATAAACACAAGTATGGTTACTATTTAGTCTAAAAAATTTACAACTCCCTAACGATCTAATAAAAAGGGTTTCCTTATAAACAATGAAATACTTATGGTGAATTAATATTTATTAAATGTATCTAATTCCTCCGGAATAGAACATGTGTTCTATTGTGTGTTATAATAGATTTGCAATAGTTGGAAAACTCAAGGGTGGTCAGCGTTACCCCAGAAGGAAAGGGGGTGACGCTTATGATGACAGTATTTCAAACGTTAATGCTTATGATAGCATTTGCGAGTTTGGTGTTGTCAATCATATCGTTTAGAGACAAAAAATAACCCACCCTTGAGCTTTACAGGGCGATAGGGTGAGTTTTTTACCTACTATATCGCTGATCCCCTTGAAGGGAATCTAGCTATTGTGTGGCTGTTTGGTGTTCTAGCACCGAACAGTCTTTTTTAGTTTATGCTTATTCTACTATTATTATAACAAAGATTTAATGATTGAAAAGCAATGAATAATAAAGAAAATAAGAAACTCCAGCTAAATATTAAATTGAATTTATTGATTCCCTTTTTAAAGAAGTATAAAGCTAGATAGTCGAAGAGAAAATGAATGAAAGGAGAAAAAAGACCACTGTTGCAAAAGCAATCAAGCAATTGTTTAAAAATCGTGGAAAAACATTCATCATAAACTCTTATCCCTGTTTCGTATCCAATAGATATTACTTTTCGTTACACAACTTTTCATTTTATTTATTAATGGTTATTTAAGATTACTTATTATCTAAATGTGAGGTTTCTTTATTATGTACAACATTCAAGAAAACAAAGCCATAAAAGTTGATGCAGTCCCTTTTTCAGAACTACAAATGCTTGGAAAACGATATTGAAGAATTATTAAGATGCAATATCGACATGGTATGTGATGAAGAAGAATCAATGTTAATTGTAGGTCGACAGGTTAGAAATGCCCACCATGGAAGAAGTGATCTCACTGCAGTCGATAACAACGGGAATATCGTTCTAATTGAAATCAAAAGGGACCGTAAAGATATCGAATCACGTAAAGAAGCATTTGAATTTCAAGCGATACGATATGCAGCAAGTTATGCAACTATTGAAAATCCTGAAGATCTTGTAAACAAAATCTATGCACCCTATATAGAAAAATACCGTACTGAATTCGAAAATGAACCTTTGACAAGTACGGATTTAGGAAATCGAAAGCTAACAGAGTTTTTACATGTAAATGAAGCCCAAGCTAATTTTAATAAGAACCAAAAGATTATCTTAGTAGCCTCTGAATTCAATGAACAAACCCTTTCCGCAGTTGCATGGTTAAATAGTAATGGAGTTATTATAAGTTGCTATAAACTAATTCCCTATAAAATAAATCGTGATGTTTATATAAACGTCGAAAAGGTATTACCGTTAAATGACTACAATGATTATTATGTTGATTTCTTTGAGAAAACTACTGCATTAAAGACCAGGAAAAAAACTATCACGCAGAAACCTACCAAAGATTGATGCGATGATTGAGTGGGGTGTGGTCAATGCTGGAGACACCATCCTTGCAAAAGATCGTAGTGAAGAGGCAACTCTATTAAAAAATGGTAATGTCCTTGCTAACGGTGATGAATTATCCATGCAAAAATGGTTAAAAGAACTGTACGGTTGGTCCAGTATTCAAACGTATGTTTTTGCAATACATAAAGATAGTGGGAAGTCATTATCTTAAATTCGTAAAGAGTATATGAATGCAAAAATGGAAAATAGTGAGTAATTATATATATTTTTTTACTTAATGAGGTTCAACACTGACCAACGGTATCTTTAGAACAAAACGTGTTCATTTTAAAAACTTTAAAACACTCATGAATGTTGTTAAATAAACGTTTGTGAGTGTTGTTTTTGTTTGCTGGAAAAAGGTTAAAAAACGGTAGGATTTGAATTCATTTCACACAAATTTTATACAACAATTTCTAAAAGTAATACAGAGTAACAAACATTTAGTGATTTGTTTTAATCTTCTGTTATTAGTCAAAATCGTGGAAGTTTCTTGATATTTAAGAGCCGTAAAATTATCCATTACCTTGAAGCTTTAAGTGAGATAAAGTCGAACCTCATCTTTTAATGTAAAAAATTAGGGGTTATAATATAATTTACGCAATAGTAATATAACGAATAAATAAAATATAGGTCGATTAATTCAAAGGTGGTAAAAATGAAACAAAAATTAGTTCAATTAAAAGATAGGTTAAATGACCTGAGTAAACGAAACAGATCAATTCGAATGCTAAAGTTATACGATAAATGGGCGTTTGATTTAAGTTCAATTGATAAGCTAGATCAGAAAACAAATGCGAATACTGTAGTTGAAAGAGTGATTGACCAAAAAGGAAATGTTGTTCTGGTAAAACAAGATGTAAATAATAATGAATCATTAGTGCAATCTGGTAAGTTAACTTCTCTATACCGTAATATTAAGGGAATTGAAGAAGAGACAGGGTTGTATGATTTATATGTTGGTTACCCCTTTGTCTCTGGTTGCATGTTAGATGGAACGTACATTCGATCTCCTTTATTTTTATATCCGGTAAAACTTGAACGAGAACGAGTGAATGGTACTCAGTGGAAATTGTATGTAGAAGAAGGGGAGCCTCAGTTAAATCGAACACTTATTTTAGCCTTTAAAAAATTTAGTGGATTAGATATTGACGATAAAATATTTGATGAAGCTGAAGAGCAAGCAAAATCGATAAACTTCTTAAAATTGATCACTTGGTTAAAGGAATATTCGTTTAATATTCTCTGGAATAACCAACCAGAACTTGAAAAGTTTATTGATTACAAGCAGGATACGATACCAGAATTCCAAAAGGGTCAATTTCAACTAGATAATATGGCCATCTTGGGAAATTATCCGCAAGGAAACTCTGCTTTATTAAAGGATTATGAGGATTTAATTACGGAAACGGAAAATGGCAATGGTGATTTAGGCATTATTGCTGAACTATTACAAGCTGGAGAAAGCTTTAATCCATCAGAATCTGAGCAAGATAACACGAGTCATGAGGATATAAAGCCAGAGAAAGAGAAGTTCTTTGTTCTTGATACAGATGCATCACAGGAGGAAATTATTAATGAGGTAGATAGAAATCGTGGTTTAGTTGTTCACGGGCCACCAGGTACAGGTAAATCACAGGTCATAGTAAATTTAATCGCGAATTCTATCGCTCAAGATAAAAAAGTGCTATTAGTATGTCAAAAAAGAGCTGCACTTGATGTTGTTTATCAACGTTTAGAATCATTAGGATTATCTTCACACGTTGCCTTGTTGCATGATGAAAAAAATGACCGAAGACCATTATATAAAAAGCTGCATACCTTACTGGAAGATGATAGATCAATTCAGGACTATGAAAACGATCTCATTCAACTTTCTAATAAAATTGAAGAGTATGAATCTAAGCTAAACGCAATTGCTAAGGGACTATATGAAGTACAATCGCATGGATATAAGGCATACGACTTATATGGTTTAGGAAAGCCGATCTCTGAAATTGATGTCATTTTGGAATTAAAGGAAGTACTCCATTCACTTACCAAAGATAATCTTGATGAAGTACTAATGAAAATATTTTCTTATGGTAACTATTACAGTCGATTTGGTAGTGAAAAATATCCATTAAAGGACAGGAAGTCATTCGCAAAACTGGAGCTGAAAGATCGACTTACCATCGTAGAAATAGTAAAAAACGTGATTGAAAAGGCTAAGACGAGCATTGGATATTTAAGTGAATTTGATCAGGATGACATCACCCCAGAATACACATGGCTTATCAATGATAAATTAGAGAAAATCTACGAAGATTTGAATCCCGATGAAAAACGATCATTGCAAAAACTCCGATTATGGTGGTGGACATCTTTTACTGGCAAGACAATCGTTGAGGAACTTTTAAACGGGGAGAAATTTAAAGGCGTTTCTTCAAAAGAATGGCCACGAGTAAGGGAAAGCTTAAAACTTTTATTTGATTTATCCCAAGTATCAGAGAAAATGTCAAATGAAATGATATCTTTACAGCCTTATTTTTCAGATGAATTAGTGAAAAAATATTATGAGAGAATCTCTAAAGGGGATATTCCTTTAAAGGAATTTGATCAAAAGCACGAATACATTATCCAGGACTTTGAAGATTTACGTAATATGGATCGTGAATACGATGCCAATTTACCAAATATAAAAAAGATGATCGATATGCTGAAAGATAAAACTGGTGATCATATTCATAAACAATTATCAGACGAGTGGGTAGATATCGTTAAGCAATCCACTTTTATCCATTGGATTGATGATATTGAATCAAAACATCCAATGCTAACAAAGATTGGTACGGAAGAAATCGAAAAAGTACGGGAACATTTTAAGGAATTATTATTACAGAAGAGAGATCTTGCAGTCAAAGTGCTTATCAACCGTTTACTAAAGAAATTAAATCAAGTGAAACAGACAAACAGTAAAGCAATGAAGGAATTAAAGCATCAGGTTGGTAAAAAGAGAATGATTTGGCCCGTAAGAAAACTAGTTAGAGAGTTTTCACTAAATGGACTTCTTGACGTAATGCCAATCTGGTTAACTTCTCCAGAAACTGTCTCAGCTATATATCCTTTAGAAAAAGAACTCTTTGATATCGTGATATTTGATGAAGCATCACAATGTACAGTTGAAAATGGGCTTCCAGCTATTTATCGTGGAGCGAAAATTGTCGTTGCCGGAGATGAAAAGCAATTACCACCTTCAAGCCTTTTTAAAGGTGCGATACAAGAGGATGAAGATGATGTTGAAGTTGATGATTTCAATGAATCAGAAAGTCTTTTGAACCTAGGAAAGCGAACATTACCTGAAAAGATGCTGCAATGGCATTACAGATCTAAATCAGAGGAGTTAATAAATTTCTCAAATCATGCCTATTACAATGGAAATATACAAATCGCACCTAATGTCGAACCCTTACGGAAGCCAGCTGCGATTCAATGGCTTAAAGTTGATGGACTTTGGGTTAATCAGAGTAATGAGGTTGAAGCGAAAGCGGTAGTTGATTTACTCAAAAATATCATAATCAAAAATCCATCAAAAACAGTTGGTATCATCACCTTTAATGCAAAGCAACAAGATAAAATTCAAGACATAATTGATGCTCAAGTAGAAGCTGATCAAGAGTTTGGTGTATTGTATCAACAGATTATGAGTAGGGACTTGGATGAAAGAGTATTTGTTAAAAATATTGAAAATGTCCAAGGGGACGAAAGAGATATCATTATTTTTTCAATTGCATATGCAAAAAATAATGAAGGAAGAGTCTATAATCGATTTGGTACGCTAGGCCAACAAGGTGGAGAAAATCGTTTAAATGTTGCTGTTACTAGATCAAAAGAGGAAATTCATGTAGTAACAAGTATCGAACCCAATGAACTTAGCGTAGGTTCAACAAAAAATGATGGACCTAAATTTTTAAAGAGTTATATGGAATATGCAAAAGCTGTTTCACAAGTTAAAAAAGAAGAAATCGAAGCTGTTCTATCTAACCTGAACGAAAATCAAAATACAAAAAAACAAACTGGTCCATTACTATTTGATTCGCCATTCGAAGAACAGGTATACAATGCGTTAACAAACTTAGGATATAAGGTTGATACACAAGTTGGAATGTCTGGATATCGAATCGATCAAGCAATCGTACACCCTAATCATCCCGAGAAGTATATTCTTGGAATTGAATGTGATGGCGCTATGTACCATAGTTCACCTTCAGCTAAAGAAAGGGACGTATATCGACAAAGATTTTTGGAAACCAAAGGGTGGAAGATCACTCGAATTTGGAGTCGGAATTGGTGGAAGAACTCAAGTGCGGAAATTGAAAAGATTGATCAATTGGTAAAAAAATTGGTTAGAGAAGAGAGTATTAAGAAGGAAGTTATGGTTTAGTTTGAAAATAATTTTAGGTATACCGATATTGGTATACCTATTTTTGTATGAATGGAAACATAATCCTTGCGTTGACATGAACAAATTAATCCAAATAACAGGATGATACCGTAGCAGCCTAAACACAAAAAAAAAACAGTAAACCAATAACGGTTCTTGTCCTTGGAAGAACTTTAAGCGCAAGAACCGTCCTCATTCTTCACCCAAGCTTTTAAAGTTGTAAAAAGGGAGTTAGTTAATATTATGCATCTAACTCTCTACTATATGGAAATGATGGCTGAGCCCCACTTTTGGTAACTGAATAAGCTGCTACTGTTTGGGCGAAGTGAATTGATTCAGTAATGGTTTTCCCTTCTGCAATAGAAACCCCAAAAGCGGCGTTAAAAGCATCTCCTGCTCCTGTGGTATCTACAGCATTTACTTTAAGCGCATCAAGTTGGATAATTTCTTCAGCATGGTTGTTGAATACAACTCCATTTTCTCCTAATGTTACAATGATATGTTTAACTCCTATTCCTTTTAACGTATTAATTATTTCCTCATTTGTTCCAAAATCTCTACCTAATATTTGTTTGCTTTCTGTCTCATTAGGTGTTAGGTAGTCTATATGTTCTAATAATGTAGCATTAAGTTCAATTGCTGGAGCTGGGTTTAGTATAATAGGTATCTTATATTTCTTTGCTATTTTAACAGATTCAATAACAGACTCAACTGGAACTTCTAATTGAAGGAGTAATACGTGAGCCTTTTTAATTACTTGTTCTGCTTTACGTATTAGTTTAGGAGAAAGGTTACTATTAGAACCTTGAGATAAGATTATCGAATTCTCTCCCTGTTGGTTAACAGTTATGAATGCAACTCCAGTATTTTTATTTGGTACGGCATGTATATAATCAGTTCCAATACCTTCATTTTCAAAAATACTCTGAAGTTCTTTACCATATAGATCATCACCTACACAGCCAATGATATCAACATTCGCACCAAGTCTTTTTGCTGCTACTGCCTGGTTAGCACCTTTACCTCCAGGAATTCTACGAAAATCATTACCTATGATTGTCTCACCATTCTTAGGAAACCTTTTAGTGAAAATGATGAGATCCATGTTGATGCTACCAACAACAACAACGTTTATGTCACTCATTTTCTCACCTTTTCCCTCAGACTGGTTTGTCTTATTATTAATTCAGGCTTCATCAATTCTTTAACAAAATCAACTGTTTCAGAGCTATTATTTATCGTTTTTAATAGAATTTGTGCTGCCTTTATTCCTATATCATATATAGGTTGTTTCACAGTAGTAAGTTTTGGATTCAAATACTTTATAAATGGAATGTCATCGTAGCCAACAATACCTATTTGTGAATTGTTTTTTGATAACACCTCTAATACACCTAGGGCCATTAGGTCATTCGCGACGAAGACAGCATCTGGTGGATTAGAATGAGCTAGTAAACGTAACATTGCATTATAACCACTTTCTTCGTGAAAATCACCTATCTGTACTAAGGTGGGATCGTATAGTATCCCAAATTCCTTTAGAGAATCTAAATACCCTTTATATCTGTCCTCAGCAGTAGAACTATCTAAAGGTCCTCGAATATGTGCAATCCTTGAGAAACCTTGCTCAATTAAATGGTTAGTAGCAATATTTCCTCCAAAACGATTATCGGTTCTCACCGAGTTTACGGGTAAGGAATCAGTATTTACATCAATCATCACGAGGGGAAGATTTTGTTCAGTAAATTCTTGGATATGGTTCCTCTTTATTTCACCTGCAATGATAATACCATCGACAGATTTTTGCTTTAAGGTCTTAAAATGTTTACTTAGTTTTAAAATATCGTTATCAGAATTACAAACTATTATAGAATATTTTTCCTCTTGTAATGTATCTTCGACAGCTCGAGCTATAGCAGGGAAGAAAGGGTTAGATATATCAGGTATTATAAGTCCAATGGTTTTGGTGTCACCATTCACAAGACTCCTTGCAGCCTGATTAGGAGAAAAATTAAGCTTCTCTATGGCTGCTTTTACTTTTTCCTCCGTTTCCTTATTAACATAACCACTATTATTAATCACTCTAGATACTGTAGAAATTGAAATGCCGCATAGTTTTGCTACATCTTTCATAGTAGCCATCGTTATACCCTCCTTTTAAGAAAAATATGGAAGCCTTTTCATATACTTCAGAAATATGTTTTTAATTTCAAATAAATTCGTATTAATAATTAAAAAATATTGTTGCATAAACTATGGTTACGCTTACATATATTCTTGGTAGGTATTAATATCTAGCGAAAAAGAGGGGGGCGGAATTCTTTTAGTGCAAAGCTTTTCAATCAAATTTTCTTAATTGTTCAAACATATATCAGTAAGTAAGCTCTTGAAAGGAGGCGTGAAGATGATTGTTGCTTTAGGATGCGACCATGCAGGTTTTCCGCTAAAAGCTGAAGTTATTGATCATTTGAAATCACTTGGAATAACCGTTATAGACTATGGTTGTCATTCAATAGAAGAAGTGGATTTTCCTGATATAACAAGATCTGTCTGCCAGTCAATTAAAAGTGGTGAGGCAGAGAGAGGGATAATGGTTTGTGGCACAGGGGTAGGCGCTAGCATTGCAGCAAACAAGTTTGTAGGAATAAGGGCTGCAGTATGCCATGATATTCATTCTGCCCATCAAAGTGTAGAACATGATGATGTAAATGTCATGTGTATTGGAGCTAAAATTGTAGGTCCTTGGTTAGCAAAGGATTTAATAAATGCATTTTTCAAGGCAGAATTCAGTACAGAGGAGCATTTCAGAAGGAGAGTTGGTAAGTTGCATCAATTAGAATTAGAGATTGCTAGAGAATTACAAAATAAACTTAGTCATAGCTAGAAATTTCTTCTTTAAATAGCTTGATACTAAACCAAAACATCCGGGGGGATTGTAATGAAGAAGAGGTCTAGTCGTCTATTCCTAATGATGGTAATTTCAGTACTTTTCTTATTTAGTGTTATTGCGTGTTCGAACAAACAATCAAATGGAGAGAAAGACAGTACAGACAATGGCAATTCAAATAGTAAAGAAAAAGTTGAAATAACTTTTTGGCACAACTGGGAAACTGGACCATCTGGAGAATCAATTGAAAAATCTGTACAAAAATTTAACGAAACTCATCCGGATATTGTAGTTAAACCAGTCTATGTAGCTCCAGATGGAGGGGATTCTGTTAGTTCAAAACTAGTTACTGCAGTTGCAGGTGGGAACCCACCAGATGTAATGCTTGCAAGTAGATATGGAATAGCTGAATATAAAGAAGCTCTTGAGCCAATTGGAGAGTTAGCAGCGAAAGATGGTATAACAGAAGATAATTTTTATAAATGGGCCTGGGGGGAAGCATCTTATGAAGGTGAGTTACTAGCACTTCCATATGATGGAACGGCAAGAGCTTTATTTTATAATAAGGAACATTTTAGGGAGGCTGGATTAGATCCTGAGAATCCACCAACTACTATTGAAGAATTAGAGATTGCAGCTGAAAAGTTAACGAAGAAAGAAAATGGAAAATATACTAGATTTGGTTTTATCCCTTGGTTCGGTGAAGGATGGTTATATTCATGGGGTTGGGCATTTGGTGGTGAGTTTGTTGATAATGATAATGTCGTTACGGCAAACGATCCTAAAATTGTCGATGCTCTTAAATGGGAAACGGACTTTGCTGAAAAGTTTGGAATTAAAGACGTAACGAGCTTTGTTAGCTCTGCGGGTACTAATGCTACGAATCCATTCTTTACAGGTCAATTATCCATGATGGTCACTGGAAACTGGATGCTCAGCCAAATTGAAGAATATGCTCCAGATTTAGACTATGGTGTCACTTATATTCCTACGCCTTCTGGAGAGGACTTCAATACGTTTGTAGGAGGGAGGGTGCTCCTAATTCCTAAAGGCGTGAAAAATCTAGATGCTTCTTGGGAATTTGTTAAATGGATGTGTGCTACCGAAGAAGGTCAAAGTTTTAAAAAGATTACTGGTGAATTTGCAGCAATGCCAGAGGTAAATGAAAAGTTATACGCTGATGATCCGAGTCAAGATATCTTCCTTGAAGTATTACCGAATGGTAAATATAGACCAGTAGTATTAGCAGGAAATATGATGTGGGATGAGTTGGCAAAGGCACCTGATTTAGTAATGAATAAGCAAGGTACTCCTCAAGAGATATTAGATGGAATAACAGAAAAAATTAATAAAGAAATAGAAAATAAGAAAGCACAATTAGAATAACTGAATAAAGGAGAAGGATATACTATTCTTCTCCTATTAAATAGGAAGGGAGGGGTTGTTATTGTCTCATCTTACAGAGGTTACTAATGTAAAAGCGAAAGCCAGTAAAAAAACGACTAGTATGGAAACTAGAATACGGCGAGCAGGCATTTTATTTGCTCTTCCATGGATTATTGGTTTATTAGCATTCTATGCATACCCTCTATTTAGCTCTATGTATTATAGTCTTACAAATTACAATGTCATTAGTCCATCTCAGTGGATTGGATTCGAAAATTACATCACACTTTTTAACGACGATCTATTTTGGAAAGGTCTCAAAAATACACTAGCTTATGCATTGATGCAAGTTCCGTTAGCCATTATGTTTGGGGTAACACTTGCAATGCTACTTAATTTGCCGGTATTCGGTCAGGGCTTTCTAAGGACAGTATTCTTTCTCCCGTCCTTATTACCTGTAATAGCTACTACAATATTATGGCAATGGTTATTAAATCCTCAATTCGGATTGGTTAATGCATTTCTTGAAAAAATTGGTATAACAGGGCCTGGGTGGTTAGGAGATACAACTTGGTCTAAACCGTCATTGGTCATTATGACGCTATGGGTATTAGGAAACTCTATCTTAATCTATTTAGCCGGACTTCAGGATATTTCCAAAGATTATTATGAGGCAGCAGATATTGATGGAGCTAATTGGTTGCAAAAAACATTCCATATTACGATTCCGTTATTAACACCAGTTATATTCTTTAATATGATCATGGGAGTTATTCATGCTCTGCAAGAATTCACATTACCTTATGCGCTTACCTATGGGACGGGGAACCCGGCAGAATCCCTTCTATTTTATTCGATGTACCTTTATAATAACGCCTTTTTGTATATGAAGATGGGCTATGCGTCTGCAATGGCTTGGATTTTGTTTGTAGTTGTAATGCTTATTACAGTGGTCCTACTAAAATCATCTGGTAAATGGGTATTTTACCAAGGTGACGATTGAGGTGATGAAGTGAAGACCAACTTGGTAAAAAGAATAGCTATTCCCATTCTTTTATTATTGGCGGCAGTAGGTTTTGCTCTCCCATTTATCTGGATGGTATCCACATCATTAAAAGCAGCAGACCAACTCTTCGTTCACCCTCCAGTTTGGATACCTAACCCAGTTAATTGGGAGAACTATGTGCATGCTGTGACTGAGATTGCATTTTTTACACAATTTAAGAATTCTCTGATCATCGCTACGATTTCTACTGTTGGCGTCATCATATCTTGTCCATTAGTTGGATATACATTTGCAAGATTAAAGTGGAAGGGGAGAGACACTTTATTTCTTATCACACTAGCAGTTATGATGATTCCTTTCCCTGTAACGATGGTTCCCTTATTTATTGTATGGTCAAAGCTTGGACTTGTTGGAACATTTATGCCTCTGATAATACCAGCATTCTTCGGTGTTCCTTTCTATATTTTTCTTATGAGGCAGTTTTTTAAACAATTACCTAGGGATTTAGAAGATGCAGCAAGAATAGATGGCTGTTCAGAATTTGGTATATATTTACGTATCATGTTGCCGCTATGCCAACCGGCGGTTTTAACTATTGCTTTATTTCAATTCATGGCATCATGGAATGACTTTTTAGGTCCACTTATTTACTTGAACGATGAAACAAAATATACATTACAACTAGGTTTACAACAATTTAGAACAGCTCAAGATACGGCATGGGGCCCATTGATGGCAGCCTCAGTATTAGTTGCTTTACCAATCATATTTCTTTATTTTATCGTTCAAAAAAGGTTCATACAGGGCATCACCTTTGGCGGTGTCAAAGGTTAATAACATAATAGATTAGGATAATAAGAAGGGTGGATATTAAATGACTTCAAATGTAACGTTAAGAGACAAATTTCTAGGATGTATTGCAGGTGCACATATTGGATCAGCAATGGGAGCTGCTGTTGAAGGCTGGTCATATCAAAAAATAGAGGAAACCTACGGAACTGTCGACCGACCATTATCATACGAACATTATAACAATGGGTGGAAGAGAGAGCCGGGTACGACTGAGGATGGCATTGAAAGACAAAAATTAATGATTACAGCTATCATTGAAAAACAAGACCGAGTAAATGCGGAAGATGTTAAAAACATGTGGATTAGAGATATAAAACCTATCTCAATCGGAATGGTCTCAGAACCTTTCGAAGCAACATTGTTAGCTATGGCGAAGAGTGGAATTCCTGCAAGAGATTTAGGAAAATATTGTGATTATGCAGGTTTAAACAGCTTTGCTCGTTCATGTCATCCAATAGGCTTAATAAATGCTGGAGATGTAAAAGGAGCTAAAGAGGATGTATTAGAGGTTGGTCAACTCTACCAGACTTCAAATAGCAGAGGCCTCAAATGGGCGACGGTAACAGCTGTATCAATTGCGGCAGCAACAACACCAAATGCTACTGTTGATAGTGTCATTGGAGCAATATATGATAACTGTGATCAAGACCTTGTTGTAAAAGAAATCGACAAAGGACTTAAACATACAGCAAATTGTACAGATTTTAGAGAATTACGCGTAGCTTTTGATGATATTTATAGTGGAAAAGGAACACCATATGCATTTGCTTCAGCAAATGAAGTTGTAACAAAAGGTATTAGTATCTTTAGAATGGTAAAAGGGAATTTAAAAGAAGCTATGATATCTGGTGTTAATTTGGGTAGAGATATTGATTGTATTACTGCAGTAGCTTCAGGGATTTCAGGCTCTCTGACTGGAGTTTCTTCTTTGCCAGAAGAATGGATTAAGCAAACGGACTATGCGACTAGTGTAAATATCTACACGAACTCGCAAAGAACAATTAAAGAAACGGCAGATGGATTATTTGATGCGTATCAGGCGAGACTTGCAAGAATGCAAAATTTTATTAAAGAAATGGCGAGTGTATAACTAAGAGAATTTCAATAAAATTCAAGTGCAGTCAGTGTTCTTAGTAATTTGCACGTTTTCACTAACATGTCAGAATACTTAGGATACGATTGGCTAATCCGGTATTAACAATAAACCTAATTTATTAAGATCTCTTCGAGTATGTAGAGATCTTTTTTTAAAACTTTTCACAACAAAGTAATAATCATAAAAATAGTAGGGAGAAAAGCGATACTTATGAGCGATAAAAAGTTTCATAGTACTACTCTCACTGTTTCCAAAGGAATGCATACTTTTTCATCATTATTTTTAATTCCAAATGATTAATGAACAAGTCTAAACATGTTCCTTCGAGGAGTGTCGGTACGACATTGACCACCGGTTTCTGAGTAAGAATAAAAAATTATTTTATCAACGTTTCTTACACACATAGTAAGGAACGTTTTTTAGTGTACCAGGTATATTCTAGGGATTGAATGTACCTATTGCACCTCGAACTGAAAAAAAGAATTGAAATTTAAGAGTATCACACAAGATTGAAAAAACACGAGATCGATTTAGTCGTTTTCAAGGGAAAACTGATCTACATTAATTAGTAGAGGTTTCAGAATATACGCGGTGAAATCAACCTTCCCTTTATTGGTAATCGGACACGATTCCAATTGTTTTTGCTTTTTTTGATTTTTAAAGAAAAAGTAGTTGACGATGGAAATAAAATTATGATATTATTAAAAATTTGATAAAAAATGACATATATGATAAACTTAAGAAGGTTACCATATATGGAGGTGGATTATTTGTTTCAAATTGGCGATAACATTGTTTATCCAATGCACGGAGCAGGTATAATTAAAGCCATAGAAGAAAAGGAAATATCAGGAGAAAAACAACAGTATTATGTCATAAAAATGTTAATCAGTAATATGCAAGTCATGATTCCTACGGTTAAAATATTGAGTTCAAGTATACGCCCAGTCACTGACATAATTGTATTAAAACACATCATACACACTTTTCAGCATGGAGAAACAGATAGATTACTGCCGTGGAAACAAAGGTATAAAGTGAACTCGGACAAAATAAAAACAGGGAAAATAAAAGAAGGTGCTGAAGTTGTACGTGATTTAATGCGTATGAAGAAAGAAAAAGCACTTAATACAAGCGAAAAAAAAATGTTGGATAACGCACATGAATTTTTGATTAGTGAACTGGGATTAATTAAAGGGATCACTGAAAATCAAATAAAAAGTTTCTATTAAGGTTAATTGTAGATAATGTATGACATATCCCGAAAATATCCTGAATTTTTTGGGAATATGATTATTATTAAATGTAAATCTTTTCAAAGACATTCAACTTCTTCAACTCACCCATAGAGAGCATTAACCTCTTTTGTTATTTCTACAATCTAATCCATTTTTATTATTTAAATTTCTTTTACGAACATTTGAAGTTTCATCAAATAACTCGATAAAATAGTCACTTGATTTTTGCAATCCTGATTCACACTGGCACGGACAAGGAGCCGTAAGGATGAAAGAGAGGTAGGGCTTTCATTGTTTTAGGTATACAATATATTATCTAAGTCATTATTTCTAGAAGAAAAAACAATCAATCTCACACCATCTTTAAGAATTTTTTACATCTACTGTGACAGTGAATAGTAATTGTTTATCTTCTTACGTAAAAGGATAAACGAATTGGTAACATCATATGGTCAACTACAAAAATGGTTTCCAGACCTGGAAACCATTTTTAATTTTATTTACATAATTTCTGTTCGTTTATTGAAAAATACATTTTGGCTGGTTAAATTCAACTTTTCCAATAAATGGTGGTACAGTTAACCTGTCCCCTTGTCCCCCTAGTCAATGAAGACTTGAGGGTGCTTAATTATGTTGCCGTGTTGGGGCTTCTTAATAAAAGATCTGATATAAAGTATGATCGTGTTTATGGCAGAACATTGCCTGCCGCACGATAGATTCCATACCATTCTTCGCGCGAAAGATGAACTTCGCTTGCCCTACAGCAATCTTTTAATCTGCTCTCGTTCATCGTACCGATAACTGGTTGCATGTTCGCGGGATGGCGCAATAGCCACGCGATCGCAATCGTAGTGTTGCTAACTTCATATTTGTCAGCGACTTCATTAATCTTTTGATTCAAATCCGGAAACTTGTCATTTCCAAGGAATACTCCTTCAAAGAATCCATATTGAAAAGGAGACCAGGGCTGAATCGTGATATCGTTTAGTCTGCAGTAATCTAGTATGCTACCATCTCTATTAATAGCAGAATCATTCTCCATGTTCACATTAAAACCATTTGAGATCATGTTTGCATTCGTAATACTTAATTGGAGCTGGTTTGCCACAATCGTTTGTTTGACTGATTTTTTAAGGAGTTCAATTTGTGTTGGATTTTGGTTGGAAACACCGAAATGACGCACTTTACCTGAACTCTCAAGAGTATCAAAAGCCTCTGCTACTTCTTCAGGCTCTACTAATGTATCTGGACGGTGTAGAAGAAGAACATCTAGGTAATCTGTATTCAATCGTTTAAGAATTCCGTCTACAGATTCTAAAATATGTTCTTTTGAAAAATCGAACATTCCTTGTCGTATACCACACTTTGATTGCAGGAAGATTTTTTCACGAATATTATCGTTCATGTGGATCGCATCAGTGAAAATCTCTTCACACTCTCCGGCACCGTAAATATCAGCATGGTCGAAGAAATTTGCACCTAAATCCAGCGCTGTTTGGACAAAGTGCTCAGCCTTGTTTTTTTCTAGTGAATTAATACGCATGCAGCCGACTGAAATGACCGGCACTTCTAATGTGCTGTTTCCAAGTTTTATTGTTCTCATGATTATATTCTCCTTATTTTTGTAATAGAGTACTTTGATTAGCGTCGGATACATACAGAGATAGGGGAGTCCTTACCTTTCATACTCTTTACAGCATGATTCGTTGAGTCGTTCAGCAGTTCCTGGTGTTTAAGTAAACGTTGGAGCTACAGCGTTTACATTGATACCTTGAGAAGACCCTTCTAACGCTAGCACACGTGTTAACTGGTTTACTCCGCCTTTTGTAGCGCAATAAACAGCATGATCTTTAATTCCAACATACTAACTTGCGAGCTTATATTGATCATTCTTCCGTATTCTTGCTTAAGTTAATTTAATAAAAGTTCATGCGTGGTGATAGATAGTATGAATTGTTCTAAATTTATTATAGTAAAATCGGTAAAATATTTAAAGTACTGAAGTTTTTTAAAGATACTTACAATAACTTTACTTACTATACAAAATGATAGATTTACAAATGAATAATTATTAATAATAATAATGCTCATTAATCAACTTAGTTATTGGACATCGTCCAAATCTGTTCCTAGAGTTTTCAACTTTAATAACAAATAAGTTAAAAAAACAACAGCTTGGTGTTGTAAATGTCAGAGCTTTTATAGGGGATTTATATAGTTACCTAAAGTAAAGCAGGTTACTTTTCTTATATGTAGTTAAAAACATTTTACTACTTTAAATGTTTAATTGTTCTATGTAAAATAAAAGAAAATATTCTATATATATTTTTATAAAAAGTTTTTTCCTTAATCTTTAGTTGATAGGATCACTAATAATCCTACTATCTAAAGATTTGGTTTTTCAGTATGAAAAGTTTAACCGGTTTAGCTTTAAAATCATAACCGTGGTACTTTGAAACCTAGAAAATCTCAGGTCGATGGTTAAGAGAGTCAGCGACTTAAGATTACGCTTAGAAAAGAAAGAAAGCGCTTAAAAAAATAAATCTCTAAGGAATTGATAATGAGTATCCAACAGATCACAGATCTCACAGTGTTAAATAATGGAGTGCATATGCCAAAGCTTGGTCTTGGTGTTTGGCAAGTAGAATCAGTTAACACAAAATAAAGTAAGGAGGATAATGAAATGAAAAAAATTGGCTTTATCGGATTAGGTACAATGGGCCTTCCAATGGCAGGACATTTATTAAACAACGACTATGAAGTTATTGCGTATAATCGCACGAGAAATAAAGCCGACTCCCTTGAAAAACAAGGAGCAATTATTGCATCTTCACCTGAAGAAGTTGCTAAAAAAAGCGAAATTGTTTTCACTATGCTAACTGCGGATCATGCAGTTGAAGAAGTTATTTTAGGTGAAAAAGGCATTATTAAAGGAGCACATGCCGGCTTAATTGTTGTCGATAGCAGTACAATATCGCCAAATACAAGTAAAAAAGTAGCAGAGAACCTTTTAAACGAGGGCATTGAAATGTTAGATGCACCTGTTACAGGTAGTGAACCTCAAGCAATTGAAGGTATTTTAACTTTTATGGTTGGTGGAAAGAAAGAAATTTATGAAAAATGTGAGCCTCTATTTTATGTGATGGGGAAACAAGCTTACTATATGGGGGAAAATGGTTTAGGTTCATATACGAAACTAGCTAATAATACGATGGGTGCTATTAATCTATTATCCTTTTCAGAAGCCATAACAATGGCAGCAAAATCTGGGGTTGATCCTGAGCTATTTATAAAAGTCGTCAGCGGCGGTGGTGCTAGAAGCGGGATGATGGATAATAAAGGCCCGAAAGTATTAAATAGAGATTTCTCACCTCATTTTATGACTGATCTTATTTATAAAGATCTAGGATTAGCAGCAGATGTTGCAAAAGAACTTGAACTACCTACCCCTGTTTTATCCTTAGTAAAAGAAATGTTTCAAATGGCAAGAGCTAAAGGATATGGGGGCGAAGATATGAGTGCAGTAATAAAATTGTATGAAGAATTAGCAGGAATCGAAGTAAAAAAGAATTAAAGCCTTGTAAAAGGAATGATCTCTACTAATCGTTAAAAACTCTACAACCGGTAATTATCGGTTGTTCTCAGTCTTATCTCAAGAAATATAATCATCTTTTAGTAATTCATTTTTTTCTCTAGGATCAATATTTGCAAAATAAACAAAATTCATGACAGGAGTGTTTCAAAATGAAATATCGTCGTTTAGGTAATAGTGGGTTAAAAGTTAGTGAAATTGGACTTGGTAGCTGGCTAACATATGGAGAAACGGTAGGGAACCAAAACGCTATTGATTGTATTCATCAGGCTTATGAGCTTGGTATTAATTTTTTTGATACCGCAAACGCATACAATCGAGGCGAAGCTGAAAAAGTGGTTGGTGAAGCCCTTAAATCTTATTCTAGAGAAAGCTATGTGCTTGCAACAAAAGTGTTTTTTCCTATGGGAGATGGTCCGAATGATCGAGGCCTTTCACGAAAGCACATCATGGAGCAATGCAATGCAAGCTTAAAACGATTAGGTGTTGATTATCTTGATCTTTATCAATGTCATCGATTTGATGAAGAAACACCAACAGAAGAAACATTACGTGCATTAGATGATTTAGTTCAGCAAGGAAAAATCTTATACTATGGTGTTAGTGAATGGACTGCAGCACAGATTACGGATGCTGTACATATAACAAAAGAAAAAAATCTACGACCACTCGTTTCAAATCAACCAATCTATAACATGCTTGTACGCTATATCGAAAAAGAAGTTTTACCGGTTTCTGAAAAAGAAGGGATTGGACAAGTTGTCTTTTCACCTTTAGCCCAAGGAATTCTTACAGGTAAATATAAACCAAGTCAAGTGATCCCTTCCAACACTCGTGCAGCCAATGACAACATCAATCGTTGGATTAAAAGCTACTTAAATGATGATGTTTTAGAACGAGTTGCCCGCTTGGAAGGAATTGCAAATGATTTAGGAATTAAATTATCCCAATTAGCCGTTGCTTGGATCTTAAGACAGCCTGGTGTTAGCTCGGCAATTGTCGGAGCAAGCCGCCCGGAACAGGTAACTGAAAATGTGAAAGCCTCTGAAGTTGAGCTTTCTAATGATGTATTGACTGAAATTGAATCTATTTTAAAAGAAATTGATGGATTTGTACCTATTTGGTAAAAGGGTGAACGAACTGGCATTCATTCCAGTTTGTGCCATCTTTTTGAAAAAAAATTAGGTTTTACATTAACTATTATAATAGGAGTGATGAATCAATGGAATATCGTTATCTAGGGAAAACGGGTTTACAAGTAAGTGAGCTTTGTCTTGGAACGATGACATTAGGTCGTGAAACGAGTGAAAAAGATAGTTTCAGCATTTTAGACCGTTATGTTGAAGAAGGCGGAAATTTTATTGATACTGCCGATGTCTATACTCGTGGTGTTTCTGAAGAAATCGTCGGTAAGTGGTTAAAGGACCAAAATCGTGATGACTATGTTGTTGCAACAAAGGTTCGTTTCCCTATGGGTGAAGGACCGAATGATGTTGGTCTGAGCAGAAAACATATTATCTCCGGTGTTAAAGAAAGCCTACGACGCATTGGAACCGATTATATCGATCTTTATCAGGTTCACGCATGGGATCCTCGAACCCCTTTAGAAGAAACGTTAAGCACATTAAATGATCTTGTTCGTGAAGGCCTTGTACGTTACATTGGAGCAAGTAACTTTAAAGGCTGGCAACTTCAAAAAGCAATAGATTTAAGTAAACAAAAAGGTTGGGAACAGTTTGTTTGCCTACAACCTCAATACAATTTGCTATGTCGGGCTACCGAATACGAATTAATTGATGTTTGTGAAAATGAAGGATTGGGGGTCATCCCATGGAGTCCGCTTCGCGGAGGTTGGTTAAGCGGGAAGTTTACACGTGACATGGTTAAGCCACCAGAAAATTCTCGAATATCTGTTGCTGAAGAAAAAGGTTATAGTGAGACATGGGATAAGTATAATAACGATTATACATGGAATTTGTTAGATACGTTATATAGTGTTGCAGAAGAAGCGGGTAAGACTCCGGCTCAGGCAGCAATCAACTGGCTTCTAAACAGTAGAGGGGTTACGGCCCCAATTATCGGTGCACGTACAATGGAACAGCTTGAAGCTAACTTAGGTTCTGCTGGATGGTCTTTAACAAATGATCAACTAGAACGTTTAAATAAAGCGAGTGAATTGTTTGTTAGCTATCCTTATGATATCGATGCAATAAATCAGCGCACTAAAGGCAGAGAGTAAAGGGACGTGGGATAGGTTTGATCTTCCCCAAAAAAATTAGACATTTATATTAAGGCTAATACTGGGCATGAGTTCGATATTCAACTGGACTCATGCCATTTAATTGTGTAATTCCTTCTTCTTCTTGTAGTGTACTTTGATATTATGTCATTTTGTAATGCCAACCCTGATCTGAATGAAGAATAGGGTTGTCTTCTTCTTTTAGGTGTTTAATTGCCATATCTAACATTCTGTGATTACAGGTATGGCAGTTATGGCGTTAAGAATTTATATCGTGTACGATTTGATGGAGAAGAGCTGTTTAAGCAGCTCTTTTTCTTAGTACATTAAATACTTCAGAAACAACCCCTGTAATTTTTGGATAAGAGTGCGTTTCTGTTCGATTGTTTTTCTATCTAATACTTTTATTGTGATAAATGGCATAACTGGCTTCTACTTATTAGATGGAATGCTGAATGACGGGAAACTGTCATGTTCCGTGTGGAGTGATTGGCTTTTTTCCTTTCAAGGTTTAATGATTTTAATAGTGTTGCAAATTTAGTATTGTCCATAATGTCTTTTAAAGACAAAAAGTATCCCACCCTTTAGCGTTGGAGAGCAATAGGTCAGTGTATGCGATTTGCTACTGAGTCAATCAAAAATAAGTGGTATCATAATAATATGAGGAGGGTATGTGAATGGATACGATAATTTTTGACGTCGATGATACACTATATGATCAAGCACAATCTTTTCATAAAACGGTAAGGAAGCTGTTTCAAGAGCCATTTTCAAACGAAGAAATTGATCAATTATATAAAGCTAGTCGAAAGTATAGTGAAATTATATTTGATCAAAGTGAAGCGGGGGAATTATCAAAATTTGAATGGCAGACAGGACGAATTATAGCTGCATGTAAAGACTTTAATATTCCTATGGATACTGAAAAAGCAGCTATTTTTCATGAAATGTATGTTGCCGAACAAAAAAACATTACATTGTTTCCGGAAGTTGAAGAACTACTAAATGCACTTTACAAAGAAGGAAAACAGCTTGGGATTCTTACCAATGGTGAGGAAAAACATCAAGCAATGAAAATAAAGCAGCTCGGCCTTACTCACTGGATTCCTGCAGAAAGGACCTTTATTTCTGGAACGATTGGTCATGCAAAACCGAAAAGAGAAGTGTTTGATTTTATTGAAGAGAAAATGGATCTTGACCAAACCAAAACGGTTTATATTGGGGACAATTTTGAAAAAGATATTATCGGAGCAAAACAAGCAGGCTGGCATGCGGTCTGGATGAATCATCGAAAGAAAAATTCACCACCCAATGCTACCTATAAACCAGATAATGAAGTACATAGTGCCAAAGAATTATTGGATTTATTTGTAAAAAAACTTAAGCCGTTGTGTTAGTAATCAGGGATTGTATAATTCTGATTCTTAATTTTTAGTTTGTATGGTGGCTGATTTTGAAGGTGAATTTGATAATATTATGGATGGGCTTTTTAAGAAGGTTAATAGATGGCAACTGAAATTAATCAGGCATAAACAGTAAAAAGTCAGGTGTATTACCTGACTTTTTAATTTCCACTATTTTACTAGGATTATATCCTTTATTTCAACTTCAGATTTTTTGTTAGTCCTCTAGCGATAACTCAAACAGCTTAACCCATCGATTAATTCAAGCTCTATTCCCTAAGCAAATTGTTTCGTAGCACAATCTACATAAACGAAAACACCAAGATCGCTAATAGAGGCATTAAGATAATGAAATAACCAATTGGATTACCAAAGTTAAGGGACCAACCAACACCAAACCGTTTTTCAACAAAGATAGATGGATCTTGTCTATTAAAATAAATAAGACCACCTTTCCAATGGGAATCATCGTCGAAATCAGCAATATTTTCTTTAGTGTCAACAACAATGTGTTTATCTGAACGACCTACTTTTATGGCAAAAGTGATTGTACCGACTAAGACCACGATAAGGAAAATGATCGGTGTTGCCAACATCGTGGCTCCTGCAAATAATTCAGGGTGGATCGTTTGTAATTGAAAGAAGCTAAACATTAAGGTGAGTAAGAAACTGACTAATAACATCAACCAGCTTGAATACTTACGTAATGTTAACTGCCTCATACGAGAGGCACTTGTACTAGTTGCACTTAATTTAATCCCAGATTTTTTCGTCCCAACATGGATACCTAAAAACATCAATTGCATCATTAAAAGTGTCAAGGGCATTAAAATTGCTGACATTGGCGTTTTTTCAGTAAAAGCATCAGCTTCACCATTGATACCCCAGTGAGTTGGAATTTGTTCCGGTAGAAGGTCGTATTGTAGTACGGTATATCCAATCACCCCAAACGTAATGATAATTGGTAATAAATAGATAGACCAAGGAAGCATTACATCCTGAGAACGTACTGATAAATCTGTGCTTTTTACTTGTTTTAGATTTTCTGCCCAATTATTTTTTATCTTTAATTGAAGGGTCTTCGCATGAAAGTAAAAATAGAGAGAAAGGCTTAATAGAATGATTCCAAATTGAATAAGCGTACCTACAAGCACAGTTTGTTCTTCGGTAGGGGTATTAAATATTGCCCAAAGAAGATAACCAGCTAAGGCAATAAAGGAAAAGAGGGAAACTAGCAATGTATATTTCTTTTTAAAGGATTTTAACGTTTCGTTATTTACATACTTTTCAGGAACCGTGATTCCAAAGATTACTGTTCGTTTCACTAAGTAGGGTACTGCAGTTTGGATCCCCGCCAAAATAATGGCGATCATAAGAAAAATGGCTAACGTCATCTTGATTCCTCCTTTTTTTGCTATTCTTTAAAGCTCTTGATAATCGAACTGACAAGCTCTTGGATTTGCTCCTCCGTCATACCGACAACAAGCGACTCAGCGATTAGTGGTTTAAAGATATTTCTTAGATTTTTAAGAGTGGTTTCACTAAAATATAGGGGAGAAGAGATTATAGCTCCGGATTTTGGAACGATTTTAATCATGCCTTTTTGTTCTAGTTGGTGATAGCTTTTATTCACTGTGTGCATATTGACACCAAGGTCTGCAGCAAAAGCTCTTACAGAAGGCAGAGCTTCGCCTGGAAGAAGAGAACCCCTAGCGATGGCTTCCACAATTTGATTAGTAATTTGCAAGTAAATTGGAATATCGGAGTCGGGTTCGATAATAATATACAAATTTTTACCCTCCAATCTGTTCTACATATATTATTACACATCTGTTCTACCTTATCTATAACAAAGAATGGAAGGGAGAGGGCATACTTTTATTACAGTAGTAAGTTGCAATTGCAATTGATTATGAATACGATTTGTATGTGTTTTCAGTAACAAGAACTTTTAGATTTCCTGCAACATATTTGAGTGAAAATAAATAGTAAAATATTAAAAAGCTAGAACTTTGGTAGGGATTGTTGTATATAAGGGGGAAGTTTATGAAGTTCTTAAAAGTATTTGTAGGATAATTGGGTATTTAAAGTTTATTCTTTTTTGCAGGGATCTGGATTTGTACTCTTGAAGGTAATAATGATGACAATAATGTAAACAAGTATTTACTCAGAGATTAGGAGAGAGCGCATATATGTATGAACCGAAGATGAAAGAAACCGACAATACTTAGATACCCCTAAGCAAGTTAAACGAAACATGACAGAACATTCTAAGGATGTGATAATTGAATCACTTCGTAAGAGAAATAAGCTTCTAGAAGAAAACAAGAGATTGAAAGAACAATTAAAGATAGATTGGGCAGCAATCTATAATGAAATCGAATAAAATAAATCGTATCTTTGATAACATGTAAACGATGAATGAGGTTCGATAGAACCTCATTTTTTTCGGCAATACTGTATATATGAAGCAGATTAGTTTAAGTACATTCCTTCACAAAATCATAAAAAATATGACCTTCCTAGTTAAGGAATCGTCTTCATAAAAAAACAAGCTGCCCACTAATATATAGGCAGCCTTTCATTTTGTTATATATACGCATTAATGTTCAAATTTAAAGCTACTGAGCCCTTTCACCATTTCAGGATCTCTATGTGAAAAGAACAAACTCTCTTTCGTATCTAACGTGGCAATCATACCCATGTCTTCTTTACTTAATTCAAAGTCAAATATATGGAAGTTTTCGATGATTCTTTCCTTATGAACAGACTTTGGAATCACCACGACTCCTCTTTGTGTCAACCAACGCAAAATCACCTGGGCAACGGATTTATTATGCTTTTTAGCTATCGCGACTAAAACTTCATTCCCGAACATGTTTTTTCTACCTTCAGCAAAAGGTCCCCAGGACTCTATCTGAACATTGTTCTCTTTCATAAATTGAGCACTTTCGATTTGTTGGCTGAAAGGATGCGTTTCAATCTGGTTTACAGAAGGAGTTACTTCATTATGAATAGCCAAGTCGATTAGACGGTCCATGTGAAAGTTACTCACCCCAATCGCCTTGATTTTTCCTTCACGGTACAATTCCTCCATCGCACGCCAAGAACCATATACATCTCCAAATGGCTGATGAATTAAATATAAATCCATATAATCCAATTGCAGTTTTTCAAGTGACCTTGCAAATGCCTTTTTAGTGCTCTCATAACCAGTATCCTGAATCCAGAGTTTTGTCGTCACAAACAATTCTTCTCTTGGCACACCACTTCGTTTAATTGCTCTGCCAACCGCTTCCTCGTTTTGATAGACAGCTGCTGTATCAATCAGGCGATAACCAGCCATAATAGCGTCATAAACACTTTGTTCACATTCTATTGGATCTGTAATCTGATAAACTCCAAAGCCCAGTATAGGCATCTCAACACCATTGTTTAAAATTACTTTTTGCAATTGTATTCCTCCAATTTTTTATATTTCTATCATTCTGCTAAACATAATTAATCCAAATTCATTTCTTCAGAAGCAGGCACAGCTTTAGTGTTTCTAATTAGGACTGCATTGAAGAAAACAGCCAATAAACTGGTTGCAAAAATAATCACTCCTAATGGAATAGCAGAGTATTCACCCGCAATACCCACAAGTGGAGAAGTAATAGAACCTAATAAAAAGGGTAGGATACCTAACAGTGCAGAGGCACTACCTGCTATATGCCCTTGCGACTCTATTGCTAAAGTAAATGAAATAGGTCCAATAATACCCAGTGCTACATTTGATAAGAAAAGTGAGATGACCAATGCGGCTAACGGTCCATGAGTAAGAACTACAATAAGTACGGCAAGACTAGAAACAAAAGAAGATAACAATCCAATCAGAAAAATCTTATGTGGAGTAGTTCGTTCCGCCAATCTTTTTACTAATTGAGCTCCTAACATTAAACTAATCCCATTCAAAGCGAATAAAATTGAAAACATTTGAGGAGATACGCCATAAATGTTTTGGTAAATAAAAGGGCTTCCTGAAATGTAAGCGAAACAACCTCCAAATAATACGCCAGATGCAAGACCATATCCCATGAATTTTCTATCTTGAAGCAAGGTTTTATAGTTTTTTAATAATCCTTTAAAATCACTAGAGATACGATTCCCTACAGATAATGTTTCTTTCACTTTCCAAACTGTCATGATGGTTAAGTAGATCCCTACAATTCCTGTAAAGATGAATACTCCTATCCATGAAGTGAAAGAAATAACGGCACTTCCTGCAAGTGGTGAAAGTAATGGGGTAACACTTGTAATCGTCGTAAGAAGTGCAAAAAACTTTGTTAATTCAATGCCGTCATACATATCGCTGATAATTGCACGAGCTATAACAAGTCCAGCAGAAGCTGAAAATCCTTGTATAAAACGTAAAACAATAAAAACTTCGACATTCGGTGAAATGGCACAACCGACAGAAGAAATGAAAAACAGAATCATTGAAAATAACAAAGGTTTTCGTCTGCCGTGAACATCACTTAAAGGACCTATTATAATTTGACCTAAGCTTAATCCTAAAAGAGCAGAGGTTAAGCTAGCTTGAACCATGGATGCGTTTGTGTCAAAAAACCTCATAATTTCGGGAAATGATGAAAGGTACATATCAACGGTAAATGGTCCTAACGCACAAAAGACTGCTAATAAAAGTGCAAATCGGACCTGATGTTTATTAGTCTTCGAATTCAATTATTTACAACTCCTTTTTAATTACTTGTTGCTATAGCATTCACTGGATACCAATTGTCTCCACATTTGTCAAAATGCATTTCCGTTTTCATACTCCAAGTGTTTCGAAAACCATAAATTCTAGCATCAATTTTTGCATCACAAATAAGAATAGCTTTATTACCATGAATTGTGATTTTTGTTTTTTGAGGAATAGTTTTGAAATAATTCATTTCTTCATTTTCTATTTGTTCAAGCCATTCTTGCTTACTTTGACGATAACCAGTCATGTGTACAGATGCATAATCGTCACTAAGGAAGGTGTTCAATGTTTCAATATCTTTATTAATCATTGCATCATTAATTTGATTAAACACTGCTAGGATTTTTTGTTTATCTTCACTCATGTTTGTACTTGTAACCTCCTTTTCATTATCGTCCAACCTAAAACCATAAATGGGTCAATCCATTAATTCGGACAACCCATTTTGGAATTTACTCGAAATAAGCAATTACTGATTTAATTCTTGTCTATCATTCCACACAAAATTTGAAGTTCTTTTAGCGATCAACCACTGACCGTCTTCATAGACGTATTCATCCTTATAAGAAACTGCTGAAGCGTTATTTATTTTCTTTCCATTTTCGGAACTAATAAGATCTACCCGACAATAGAGAGTACCTTCGGCTTTATCCCCGTTTATTTCCACAACGTGTTGACCATTAATATGATAAACAGTTTCGAAATTCGCTAAGAAGGCTTCAAAAGCCTCACCTATTTGTTTAGTTCCTTTCAAACTTGATACTAACGCTCCGTTTGCATAGGATTCTACAGTAGCATCCTTAGTAAAAAGCTCAGTTTGCTTCCAAACTTCTTTCTTGTCAGCAAGTATTGAGAAATTATCAACAAGTTCTCTTAGGGCTCTTACGTTTTCTAATTCTTCAATTCTCATCTCTAAATTTGTTTGTGTCATGTTTCTTCCTCCTTAATTTCGTTTATTTTAAATTTTTTATTTTTCTTATTGTTGACTGGTTTTAATTTACACCCAGACTTGGTTGATGAATAGTGATTACATTGCCTACTTGAAATCGATACTTATATCTGGAACATTTTTAATAGGTATAGCTCATACCACTCCTTTCATATTACTATGTTTAATTTATTACAATAGAAATTCATATTGTGGTATTAATTCACATCTGTGTATAATATAGAATAAAAAAAGGGCGTTCTCAATTGCCAAATAATCCTGATTCGTGAATTAATACACGAAATCGAAAAAATAGTGTAATTATACAAAAGGTTTGGAGGTCAATCTAGGTGACTAAAATTGATAGAAGAATAGCCAAAACACAAGAAGCAATAAAAAAAGCTTTTATTGAACTTATGAATGAAAAGCAATTCGACAAAATTACGCTACAAGATATTTCCGATAGAGCGAATGTAAACAGAAGGACTATTTACCTTCATTACATGGATAAATTCGATCTGCTTGATAAACTTATTGAAGAACACATTAATAAACTGCAAGAAATGTTCGAATCATTATCAGAAACGGATTTTATTGCGGGTGGGCAAGCAATTTTTGAATATTTTCAAAAAAATTATCTATTCTTTTCAACGATGTTGGTCGGTGGAGGAGCCCAAAATTTTCGAGCCCAATACATTGAGTTTTCTGTTGAACTGTTAAAGAATGAAGTGGTTACAGCAGAAGGCAAAAATAAAGGATTGAGTGAAGATATTATTCTTCGATTTGTTTCGGCTGCTTATGTAGAGGTAGTGGAATGGTGGCTCAAGAATCAAATGCCTTATCCACCCCGTGTCATGGCAGAACAAGTGGGGTTACTGGTAAAGAGGATTTTATAATTTTCTCCATAAATCATTAAATTAAGTAGATTTTGTGAAGAATTGTACTTAAACTACCATGAAAATTAACTTCTGTGAAATCAGAAAAATGGCAAAACTTAATAGACGCAGCTCATTCAACTTTTAAAAGGGGAGGAGCGTCTTGATCTTTGGTGTTTATATACTTGTTTAATGGATTAGGAAGCTTCTGTTATTGTAACCGTATAGCCTAAGTTTTCTAGTCTTCGAACTGAATGGCGTACAATAGAAACCTGTCTTTGTTTATCAAAGTAGTCTTCACCTAAGTCTACATACATTTCTTTTCTAGTTAACAGGTAATATGCGATCCGCAAAATCGCATGAGCAACTACAATAGCTGCTCTTTTGTTGCCTTTACGTCCTGCTGTTCGTCGATACAATGCACCAAGATAGTTTTTAGAGCCTCTCACTGATTGAGCTGCTTCAGTTAATGCTGATCTTAAATACTTATTTCCTTTTTTAGATCTAGTTGATTTTCTTTTCCCAGCACTTTCATTATGCCCGGGTACGAGAGCTGCCCATGAACAAAGATGTGCCGCAGTAGGAAATTGATTTTTAACATCAGTACCGATTTCAGCCAGGATTTGTTCAGCCATTCTTCTGGCGAGTCCAGGAATCGAATCTAGTCTTTCAATATCTTCTTCATAAGAGCTAACTCGTTTGGCTATCTCTTGATCTAACATTTCAATTTGCTCAGTTAGGAAATCAATGTGAGTTAAAATCGTTTTGAGCATTAAGCGTTGATGTGGGTTAACATACCCCTGAAGTGCTAATTCAAGTTCTTCTTTCTTCTTTTTCATTGTAAGACGAGCGAAGTTTGCTAGTTTCTCAGGATCATCCTCGCCATCAGCGATAGCTCGAAGCATATCCTTTGAGGAAACCCCCATAATATCAGAAACGACAGAACCTAGTTTGATGTTGGCTCCTTCTAAAACTTTATGAATCCGATTATGTTGTCTTGCACGTTCCTCGATAATACTGCGACGATAACGGACAAGTTCCCGTAGCTCTCTTTGAATACGGTTGGGAATGAAACTCGCTTTGAGTAAACCATGGCGAAGAAGTTGGGCAATCCATTCGGCATCCTTAACGTCGGTCTTACGACCGGGGAGTGCCTTCATGTGTTGGGCGTTTACAACTAGAAACTCAATCCCTTCAGATTCTAGTAGGTTAACAATAGGTTTCCAATAAACACTCGTGCTTTCCATTGCGACATGAGTACAGCCATGTTCGTTAATCCAGTCGATTAACTTGAGTAGAAAAACTGTTTTAGTAGGAAACGTTTGAATCTCCTTTCCATCAGGTGTCATAATACACGCAGTGATATTATCTTTATGAACATCCATACCACATGCTCTTTCAATGATTACATCCATTGAAATCTTCCTTTCTAGGCTTGAAAATTGGAGGCTGGTGCAACAATCAGAATTAGGATTAATCTACCATGAGTGTTTCCCGTAAGGGAGCGACAGTTTGTGGTGCACCGTGGTCGTTGGAGTCAGACTATAGGATGGGCTCTAAGGCACCATAGTTTATCGACCTTCCTCTCCCAGCCTTAGACACAGTATCGACAGATTGAATATATTTTCATTCTTTGTGGTGAAGCGCTGATTTTTGCGCTTCATGGATGGCTATAGGGTGCGTTACTTGAAGATCTAGTTCCCATTGTCAACCATTTTTTTATTGAACTAAACCAGCTAATAGTTTGTCAACATTTTTCAGTTAGAAATCTAAAAAGTACTTGATATACTAAAAATAAACATGCCAAATAACCTTCCTTCACTTCTAAATTGGAAGGTTTTGTATCATTTAGTTAGATGTAGTCATTTAACTATATCTTGGAAAGTTGTCCTATTCTTTAGTAAGGCAAAAATCCAATGTGAAAGCTTGTTTACGCAAGCAATGACAGCGACTTTAAATGGCTTTTTTCGCGAGAGTGTCTATCTCCGATTCTAATCTTGATAGATGCTCTTTGTATTGAAAAAATAATATTAATGTACATACCTAAGCTTAATATATGACACTGGTAGACTGACTTTTCAAAAGGATTACGAGCTGCCGCATCTTTTAATTCTAAAGCTTTTTATTTCGCCCATCTGATTGAGCGACTTTTACATAACTCATTGATCGTGTTCGAGATTGTTTCATTACTAGATATTAATATGTCTTCGGATGACGGAAACTCTTGTAATGTTAAGAGTGACACCACAGAATATAAATCTCCAAAAACCCCACGATATTCAGGAAATACTTGATCCAGGATAGCTTGAAATTGAAGCTTAGTTTGAATCATAACACCTGTAATATTTTCGTGCTGTCTCGTTTGGTTACGAAGGTTTAATAACTGAATCCCTCGTTTTTTATATGGTCCTAATTCTTCCTTATAATACAACTCACAGAGAAGGTAAGCATCAACGGCATCTGTCTTTACTTTTCTTAAACTGGAACTCTTCGCCTAATATGAAATTAAAGGGTTAATAATAATTAATAAATACCCACGTTCCTCTAGAAACTGAACAACTGGTGTTTGATAGTGACCAGTTGCTTCAAGGATAACCGGAGATTTTTGACCCGTTCCTTTCTTGATAACCTCTAAAAATTCTTCAAGTAAACCAAGCCCCTCAATCGTATGAGATACTTTAAAGCTTTTCGAAATGGCTTGCCTTTATTAATAAATGCTTGAACCTGACTTTCACCTTTTGAAACATCCAGACCTACGACTGGATTCATCCTTTACCAACTCCTAATCTATTATTTTGCCGGTACCCCTAATTCCTTCTTGCAGTATCACAGCTTCGCTTGTTATACGAGATCTATGTCCCAACCAGCCTCAATCATGTTTCTACAAGTAGGGGGCAAACTGTTTAGCTGACGGGATCCATGTCCCACGGGCAGTTTACTTTAAGAAGGAGTACTTTAACCAACCCTAGAATAAATAACAAATTGAATTTTTAATGTAGGCTAACGGGTGCTTGGGAACAAGATGATTGTCACTGCGGCGGTTTTTTTCTTATCCACTAAAGTGCAGTTTAACGCAGCCTCAGGATTAAACTTATGTTCATTTTGGATTTTAGTCTAATCTCAGTATAAAGAACGCTAACCGAAATGATTAACGTTCTATACATGATGGATGAGAACATGCAGGTGGCGGATATCTGGTGATCACAGTATTCGATTCAAAAAAACGATCTCTGATTATGCGAAAGCACAGACGCTTTTAAAGTAAGACTGAACAATACGATTACCAGGGTCAGTCACAGTGTTTTAATATAGAGTTGGAGTCGGAGGAGAACAATGGAAGTTAACAATATCTCTTAAAGCAACCGAATAATTATTCCATCTTCCGCCGAAAAACCTATATCCATAAACTCTTGATTCCCCGACAGTCGTCAAATAAAACCAGAAATTGTCTCCGTTTCTAAGCCACAAGTACGTAAAACGATACAAACAATTTTGAAGACCCAAGGGACTCAGGGCAGATGGCATTTGTCGTGTATATACCATAATTCGAGGTTCACTCCTTATTGAAATTAGACTTATATCCAAGTTTATGTTCAGGGTCAAAGATTGGATTGGATGTATGCCTAGTAGCCCACCTAAATTCAAATATGATTGAAGAAGCTTATATGAAATTACTTAAGGATAGGCAACTATTTTTATTGAGAACCGTATCTCTAATCCAAAGGAAATTATGAACAGTTTAAATAAGCCCTGGAGTTGTTCAACTAACGGGTGCAAGAGTTGAAGATGATGGGTTGCTGCGGCAGCCATTTTTCTTTATCATTCTTCAACTAAAATCGCAGTTTAGTGGAATAAGGTTTCCTGATTACTTGTAGAGTGAAAACATAATTATTTGAATTATTAGAAAAATATAATTTTCTCTATTGCCCAAAATTTTCCTTTATGATAAATTTATCTCATATAATTTGAAAGTGAGTGATTCTTGTGAAAATGGAAAATTTGATTGGAACAGCATATAACTTTGAGGTGCGGAAGGGATAAACAAGTTATATTGGGAACCCCATTCGTGATAAAACCAAAAACACGGAGGGTTAGTTATTATGTCTTTTAGTTATTATGGAGAACTTTGCACTGAAGTTTATGATTTAACCAAAAAGGTCGGACAATCTATTGGCGGTGATATAGAATATTACCGTGAAAGACTTAAAAATTGTAACGGACCTATTCTTGAAGCAATGGTCGGTTCGGGACGTGTAATTATTCCACTTTTAGAATCGGGTCTTAATGTGGATGGAGTAGATTATTCTCCTGAAATGTTGGCATCTTGTCGTCAAAAATGTGAAGAGCGAGGATTAAAACCAAATTTATATGAATCAAATTTAAAAGAACTTTCTTTAACAAATAAATATGAGGCAATTATAATTCCTGCTGGTTCTTTCTTATTAATTGAAAAAAGGGATGAATCTATTGAAGTATTGAAGCGTCTTTATGAGCATCTTCTACCAGGCGGAAGACTAATGCTAGAACTTTTCCTACCCGACAACAAATTTGAGACCGATGGAAAGTTTGAAGGAACAACAGCTTTTAACTTACCAAACGGAGATATAATTACAATGGAGGGTAAACTTGTCGAAGTTGATTTGTTTAATCAGTATAAAGTTTCCTATTTAAAATATGAAAAATGGCGGAAAGGAAAACGGATTCAATCTGAATTACAGCGTTTTGCAGCACGTTGGTACGGCATAGTGGAATTTAAAATGGTATTAGAAAGTATCGGTTTTTCAGATATTGTCGTCTCCGCAGATTTTGATTATGGTAAACAACCAACAAATAGTAAACAGACATATGCTTATGAAGCTGTTAGAAAATAAAATTAAAGGCAAACAACCCTTACTGATAATGCAGTTTAGGGTTGTTTTTGTGTTATAAAACTAAAAATACATAAAAGCTGTTGCACTAACGTGGCGACTTAGAGGAAGAAGTAGTGATAAAATAAGGTTAAATTTTACCTTGTTGAAGGTCTAAAAAATGAAGAAAGCAGTTGGAGTTCAATCATTTTATCTTTTTTTTATAATAAAATAGAAAAAAAGGCGAAAAATCAAAGTAAATTATATAATAACGATAAGGAAGGTTGGATTTGATGGGAAGTCAAGTACGTTCAGTTCCTCGTCCGATAGTACGAACAAATCAGTGGTTTATAGTGGTGTCTGTATTGTTTACCTGGATAACTAAGCAAGAATGGATCCTTGCTATTCCTATCTTAGCAGGTTTAGTGGGCTTATTTTTTGGATTTAATCCTGTAATGCGTTTAGCTAAGCTGTTTTTTAGAAAGCACCCTTCACAATATATTCCTGAGGAATGGGATCAGCAGCAATTCAATCAGATAATTGCAGTCATTTGTCTAGCAGGGGGATTAATAAGTTTTCTAATGAATTGGACGACTTTAGGTTATGTTTTCACCATTATAGTTGCTGCAGCCGCATTTATTGCAATTTTAGGTTTTTGTGTTGGTTGCTATATAAGGTTTCATTGGAAACAGTACCAATACAGAAGATCTTTAAATAAACAATAAATAAAGTGATGGTTAAGGCAGGAAATGTTGGTTAATACAAGTACAATACAAAACAGTAAAAATAAATACTGCATCTATAGCGATGGGGAAGGGTTAAGAATGATTAGGAAATCAGTTTCCTAGTCATTTTTTTCGATGAATATTCTTAAAGGTATTTCCCATCTTAACATTGAAATTAATATACACGGTATTCCAAATTTGATAAGGAGGTGCTAAATAATATGGTAGTAATAACTGATTTTAAACAATTTCTAAAAATCAAAAGTTCGTGGATTCTCCTAGTAGGTATGTTTTTGTATGGCATTGGGACGGGAATATTGGCCCCGATGAACGCAGTCTACATGCGTAATGGAATAGGTTTATCAAAATTCGAGATCACTTCAATTTTTTCCATTTCGTTATTGCTAAACATGATTACAACCATTGCGATAGGTATTATCAGTGACAAAATCAAGCGGAAGAAACCTCTACCAATTTTCGCCTGCATTCTTTGTATGACAGGACTACTTATTTATATAAATGCGTCAACCTATATGGCAACGCTTATTGGTATGGTTTTTGCTGTTGCACCTTCAGGACTCATAATGGGCCAGTTTTTTGCAATGGCTCGTAATCATTTTATGACCCTTGCTCCTTATATTTATGAAATGGCTCAAATCTGGCTTCGTGCTACGTTAAGTGTAGGTTTTTTTACTGGATTGCTAATAGGAGCGAATTTATTTATATTCGGTGATTTCAAAAGTGTTCTTTGGGGGAATTTTTTAGGATACGCTACATTATTTGTTGTTCTTTTATTTTACAAAGAGCATGAGGCACCAGCACCCTTATCTAGTGATAAAAGTGAATCATTCTCTCTTGTTATGCTATTTGCTCTACTTTTGCTTGCATGTGCCGACGCATTAAGGGGGCTTTATTTGCCTCTCGTTGTTGTACAATTGTTTGAAGAACCTCAGTTAATGTCCTACTTGTGGAGTGTTCAGGCCGTTTTTGAATTAATGTTTATGACGGCTGCAGGATATTGGGCAAACAAATTCGGGAGTAAAATTGTCATCATTATCAGCAGTTTATGTGCTCTAACGACTTATTTAGTGTACTCTATAAATCCGCCACTTTGGGTATTTTTTCTCGTACAGCCCCTATATTCCTTTTTCGTCTCTGTTTTGTATGGGGTTGCAATGGGGTATGTACAGCGTATGTTTAATACACGCATTGGATTTGGATCAAGTTTATACGTTTTCTTATCCCAGACCGCTGCTTTGATTGGCTATTTGCTACCATTTCTAATTTCCGGCTACCAACCTCGTATTTTCATCATTCCAAGTATACTGGTTAGTACCGCATTTCTTTTAATGGTCGTACATCTAATCATTAATCGGTCAAAGGAAAAAATAACCCTCATTCAGTCGGTGCATGAGGATAACAATTATTCATAATTGTATATATACTGATTTAAAGGATTGGAAAGAATTAGATATATAAGGATTTGGAGTAACGAATACTCATATGGGACTTTTTTGGATTTGTATATAGAAAAAGAAGATAAAAGCTATTATATATAATCACAATACAATCTCCATTCCAAAGTTGAAGAAGAAAATTGATTTTAAGGTCCTTGCTCCTCAAGGAATACCGACCGATTGGACTCTGAACATCACAAAACATACCCTTGGAATGAGAAAGAATATATAACGGATTTCAGGCTCCATTATATGGAGAAAAATGATAAACGTTTAATGTTTGGAATTGGCGAAAAGAAAGCTTTTGGTCATTCGGAAAAAATGGTGAATAATAAGGCAGTAAATATAAATGGCTATAAGGGGTATTTTTCAGCATTTAAAGCTTCAAAAAATAACGAAAATCCTGTTTATGGAATTTTGCGTTGGGTTCAAAAAGATCCTTACTTAGAAATGGATAGTTTAACACTGACAGAAGAACAGATGATTAATATAGCTAAATCGATGGAATAGGAATGAATTTAAGATATTGTTTAACTAACGGGTGCGTTTCTTTAAAAAGGAATGCTCTTTTCGTATCCAATTAAAAGGAAGTAAATGTTATTATTATATTAAAGATGGTTGCTCTTCTATTATAGGTGGAGAAAGCTTTAATACGACACACCACTGCAATAAGACTTATATCGAAATTAAGTTCTTGATATATCTCGTCAAGGACATATTATGAAACAGTGCTTTAATAAAGGAGTTGTATAAAATGGATGAAAAAAAAGATATAGAAATAAAACGCTCTTCAAAAGTAGAAAACATTCTAGCTCAGATCAATAGTAAAACTAAGCTAGGCGACTTACGAAAAATCGCGAAGGACATTAAAAAAGATCACGAACTAGCTATGGAACTTTGGTCAACCGAAGAGTTTTTGCCCAGACTATTAGCAATCTTAATTATGGACAAAAAACTTCTTTCACAACATGTGCTAAATAAGCTTGATAAGGATATGCAGACTCACACTTTTGATGAGCGAAATAACTTAATGGATTGGTTAATGGCTAATCAGCTCACCAAAGACAAGAAAAAAATTGCATTGATGGAGTCATGGGAAAATAGTCCTTCTGCTCTTCAAAGGCGAGCTTTCTGGTATTATCAAGGGCGATTGAGATGGACTGGACAAACACCGCCTGATAACACCGCATACTTGCTATCTTCATTAGAAGCTAATATTACGCAGGAAGAACCGGAAGTTCAATGGGCTATGAATTTCACCGCAGGCTGGATAGGCGTTTATGATGAAAAGAATCGTGCACGTTGTATTAAACTTGGTGAGAAAACGGGTCTTTACAAAGATGAAATAGTAGCAAAAGGATGTACTCCCAGCTATTTGCCGGAGTTCATTACAATTGAAGTTAACAAACGACATAATAATTAGTTACCTCTGAAAAATTTATTAGGGTTTGTTGTTATTCATTTGACGATTATTGCGCAATAAACAACTTCGGTTTTAGAGGACTTAGTGAAGAATTTCACTAAAATTAACGGGTGTCAGTCCTCTTAATTAAGTCCATAAAAGTCTCCCCTAGAATAAATTCCTTATGTTCTCCTGGAATGTTTAAAGAATCAACCCAACTTCTTTTATCCGAGTAATCGTACTCATTAAACTTTTTCATTCCATATGGTCCATCGCAGCCATACAATACTTTGCGATACCCAAGTGACTGAACAACATTTCTTACGATAGAGGGGGTAAGGTAATCACTTGATGTGTCCACGTAAACATTGGGTTTTTCCTTTGCATATTGCCACAGGCTTTTCCAAAAAGGAAGTCCTGCATGAGCATAAATAACTTTGAGATTGGGATATTTGTCAGGTAAGTATTTGTAGGAATTTGGTTCTGAAGATAGATGAATAATCATTGGGATGTCTCTGTTTTGGCATAAGGCTCCAACGGAATCGAGTTCTTTAATACTATACTTATGCATAAATGGATGGGCTTTTACTCCAATAAAACCAGTTAGGTTAAGGTATGTCTCTAACGTCTCTACAGATTCTGGAACAGTTGGGTTAACGGCAGCCCAGCCTAGAAAACGATCAGGATAGCGTTTTATCGCATTTGCTACAATGTCATTATTTGGCTCGGTAAGTATCTTAAAGCTTCCATTCACTTTAAAGTAACCATCTTTAACTAATCCGTCATAAATCTTAAAGCCTATTTTGGGGAAATTCATGATTAAAAAGCGGAATAAGCGGTGTAGGTTATCCTGGTATGTACTTTCTTTTTCATACATGGTTTCATTAAAAGGTGGAATTAATGCGGTTTTCTCAACATTATTTTTATCCATCTCTTCAATCATTTTTTCTAGCGCTAACATCGTTTCATCAACATGGAAATGGCAATCAATAATCATTTGTAATCTCAGTCGTCCTTTCCTATTAAGATTAAAAATTCAAAAATTTAAATATTTAGAATTATATAAATCCTATCACATTCCTACTCAAGTTACCACAAACCGGATCAGGTCTAATTAGAAAATTTTCGTTTAATGCGTAGTACAAATATACTGGTTACGATATATACATTTTAACCTCGATCACTTTGTAGTGATCGTTTTTTGTATTTGACACATACTGTGCAACATAGAACTTTATTATCAGGTGACTTTATAAAAAAATAGATAAAAAACTAACGGACAGGGCTCGCCGAAACTACATTGCAACAACACTTGATTATAGACGTTTAACAGAAAGTGAATTACCGATAATATTGCTAAAACATAATGTATATTTATGGTAAAATGTCTTTATATATTATAGCAAATAGAGTAGAGATTCTAATCTATTTAAAGCTTAATAGGAAATACGTTGAAGTGAGTAGATGAATAAGTTTATAGATTATTATCGTGTAATAGGTGTATCTAAAAGTGTATCTTGATCGGAGAAGTATATAATCTATAAAAGTTAGTAGAGGAAAAGACAAATGTAAACAATTTCAACTAATTTATTTGAAATACTAGTGTTCTAAATTAAAAGATGATAAATGGATAATTATGGTGTAAAATGTATTGGTAATTTACTAATCCTTGGAGTGATTTCATGTTAAAAAATCTATTTAAGAAGAAAACAGATCTAGTCAAATTATCCTCACCTAATATTGATGAAGTCGACGAAATTGAAATTGAAGAAGAACTAGTTGCTGATTTAAAAGATGAAGCAGAAAAACTGAATGCTGAAGATATTAACCAACACGAAGAGCATTTCTCAGAGGAAAAGTTTTGGACTAAGGTTCAAAAATTTTCTAAAAAAGCTGGAACTTCTGTTGTCTACGCCGTTCTATTACTTTATTACACACTTCAAAAGCCAGATGTTCCATTAAAAGTTAAAGCAACCATTGTTGGGGCTTTAGGTTACTTTATTTTACCTCTAGATATTATACCCGACTTAGCAGTTGGTGTAGGATATGCTGACGACTTAAGTGTTGTAATATTCGCTTTAGTTCAAGTAGCTTTATATGTGAATGATGAAATTAAAATGCAAGCCAAAAATAAACTAAAAGATTTATTTGGCGAGAATGTAGATACAACTGAGATTGATAATAAACTAGGTAGATAATGATATTATGAGTCTGTTTCCAAAGTTTTAGGAAACAGACTTTATTTTCTTGGATTTGTGGTAAGAACTTTAACGTTTAATTGGAGTTTAGATACATGGAGATTTAGACGAATAAAGTACTTAGGTAAATAGTTTTGTTTTTTGGGTAATTGCGCTGAATTTATGTACTTAATCTATAATTTATGTTATTGGTAAATAGTTACAAAAAATGAAATTAACATCAAAACATTGATTACACCAAATCGTCTCATACATTCATACAGGATAATCCTGGAATAGAGAAAGCAAAAGGAGGTGCAAAGGACGATTTGAAAGTATTGGATACAAAATCATTTATACATACAATGAAAGATCGATCACAAGAATATAAAAATCTAAGAGAGCAGCTTGAACAGGTAAAACGAAAATGCAATGACATCGTCAATCTAGATGACCAGTTCCAAGGCAAGGGAGCTGATGCCATCAAGAACTTTTACCAAGCCCAAATCGATGTGATAGAAGCCTGGCTCCGCCTTACAGATCGACACATCGCTTTTTTAAATGGAATTCAAGGAAGTACAGAAGATAAAGACCTATCAGGTAATACAGTAGTCCACCTGCCATTTCTTGAAGATGAACTAGCGCATCACATAAGAAACCATAAGGAAATGGTCGCTAGCCAACAGGATGAGCTGCAAAAGATATTTAATCGGATTGATGACCTCATACCCCTTAGTGCTTTTTCAACAAATAGCTTCGATGACAATATTGAGAAAGCAGATAAAGACCGAAAAGACACTATTGATGCTGTCAATCAACTTGATCAAGATTTAACATCAGAATATAAGTTATCAGAAGGTGACGAGCAATACGTCATTACTCTTTTTCAGCAATTAATTGAAGCATCTCGTCAAGGTAACACGATCTCGCCGATTCATTTCAATTCGGCAGCCTATAAAGCAAGTGATGTGTATCAATTAAAAGCACATGCAGAACAACAAACAATCGATTATCTAGCATACAAAAAGAACCAAGAAGAGGTCAGAAAACAACAAGCAGAAATAGAAGCTGAGATCGAAGCAAGAGAAAGGGAAAAAGCAGAATTTGCAAAATTAAACCCGATTGAAAAATCGATACATAGCTTCAAAGAAATCGGGAACGACTTTTGGGATGGCCTAGAAGCTCGGAACGAAAAGAAATTTGATTCCATATACGACTTTGGAAATTACCTAACTATAGGATCATTTGACACAGCTAAAACAATGTATCAAGGGATGGATGACAGAGCCCATGTCGCAATGAATTCCCCCTATGACTTTGTCAATTACATAAGCATGGGAACTCTTGACCTAGGAAATGGAGCGATAAATCCAGAAGAAAGCTTTTCAAAAGAGCACTGGTTGAGTAGTATAGGATTAGCTAGTATTCTAGCAGGTGGGGCTAAGCCGATTGTTCGTGGATCGAAAAAAACACCAAGTTTACAGGATAGGAATCTTGTTCTTGAGAAGACAATTGATAAAGCTCATGAACTATCTACTAAGACAAAAACACATGTGAATTATGTCTTTGGTGAAGTAAGAGGCGGGATTCACGTATTGTTGAATGAAATGAATGATCATAACAATTTGGCTTATAGTTTAAATGGTGACGGATTAAAGATCCCGTTTAATGTGTTGGATACTGAAGCGGTTAAGAAGGTAATGGATTTTTCTAAGTTTGCTTTGAGTGGTGTTGGAAATAGTGATGGTAAATACACAAAAGGTACAATGAAACATATTTATCATGGAGAGATTAATAGAAATGGAAAAGCTGTAGGTTATCATCATGAGAGTATGATGGGCGGTAATATTGTCCCCGGCTCGGAAAAAAAGCCTGATAAAAATGGCGTATATATGGCAAAAGTTGAAATTGATGGTGTTAGTAAAATTGCTGATTCAAGTTTTTTCCCGAAAGAATGGAACCGTATTGAAGTATTAAATGCAATTGATGAAGCTTACAACTCGAAAATTCAAGTAAGATCTAATAAATATAGGGGCGTTACTTCATCAGGAATAAAAATAGAGATGTATTTAAATAAAGATGGGTCAATAGCAACTGCTTATCCATTATATAAAAAATAAGATAGTAGGTGATTAAGTATGAAATATTCCTATGAGTTTAAAGAAGATTCATTTGGTGATATAGGACTAGTTTTACCAAGAGAAATTAGTGTGTTTTCAGATTTTATAGAAAATATTTCAACTGAAGAACAAGTTGATGAGTATATAGGATACATTGATGCAGTTTTAAAAAGAGTGCATGAGGATTTTGAAATTGCATTGAATGAAATAATTGTCTTTATAAAGAAAGATAAAACAACAGTAGAAAACCCATTTTTGATTGACGAACCTAATAGGAATACAATAGAAACTGAGGAATTTAAAGAATTATTAATTATGTGGAGAAGTAAAATACCCGAGATATTTAAATACTAATATTAATCTTTCTAACTCACTAAAGCAGAAAAGTGAACTGAAGACTGATGAACCAGATGCTCATCATATTATCGAAAATAGTTACAGTGGAGAACATGGATGGTGAGTTTGGGGTTGAGAGCGGAAACTCTTAACCTCTCTTATCAGCTTCCTCATCTGGAGGGAGCGAGGTTGAGAGAACTGGCACTCTTGACCTCTCCTTATCAGCTCTCTTTCGAGAGGGCAACTCGGGAAATGTAAGACCTTTGCGAAGACCTCCCCCTCAAGGTAGCGAGCGAAGGCAGTTTCTCTCCCAATTAATACAGTAGTACAGACCTTGAGGAAGGACTGATACAGTTTCTTATCGGAATTACTCCATTTCAATTCCTGTTCTTGGGAGCTTGCTGACGAGCAAGCTTATTTGTTTTGGAGTAATGTTTCAAAATTAAAACAAAATGGAGTGATTTCAAATGTTTACAGTAAAACAGACAAAGAAAACAAAACAATTCGAGCTTTTCAATGAAGCTGGAGAGGTTGCTCAGAAGGTTTGCAAGAGCTGTCAGCAACCAAAGCTCGCTGAGGACTTTCCAAAGTACGCAAACGGAATGTTAAGACCCGATTGCCAGCCATGCTTCAAAAAACTTCAAAGCAAATACGTCCAAGAGACGAAGGACAAGAGAACAGTTTACAAGCAAAGGGAAAGAGCGAGAAAGCTCAACCTTCCAGACAGCTTTACTGAGGAAGAATATTTGGAGCTGAAAAGCTTTGCGGCTGGAAAGTGCATGATTTCTGGAAAAGAAGTCGAATTGGAGATTGACCATTTCCAAGCACTCTCAAAAGGCTGGCTCGGAAGCACTAAAGGAAATATGATTTTAGTTTCTGAGGAGGTCAACCAAGCTAAAAGGACAATGAGCTTGTTCGAGTTTCTCCAGAGTCCTCGCTCGAAAGGGCTTGTTGATAAGGAGCAACTCCAAAGGACGCTTGAATATTTGGCTCAAGCGAACGGAATGAGCATGAATGAATATATTCAATTCCTTTACGATTGCGAGGAATTTGCTGAGAGGAATAAACAATTCTGGGGGTGAGAATGGTGAGCATTAAAATTTATTTTGACATTGACAGGATATTAAAACAGCGAGGTTGGACGCTGACTCAGCTTGCAGAAAAGACAGGAGTTTCAAAAGGAAACCTCTCAACAATTCGCAAAGAGAAAGCTATAACCTTCCGCACGCTGAACAAGATTGCGAACGCTCTAAACGAGCCAGACTTAATGAATTTGGTTACTGTCGAAGTCGAAAACAAAAAAGAAAAGCTGTAAACAGCAGGAGAAAAACGGAAATGGAGAATTTTTATGATTTGACGATAAGGGAATTGGTTGAGCTGGGAGGAGAAGCCAAAACTCCTCAAAGGGTAAATTCAAACAAAGCTTTCAAAAAGAAGCTGAGTCAAAAGCGGCTCGGGAATGAGCAATTTGTAAGAGTGAAGGAGGACTTCAACGAAGTGAAAAAATATTTGAGCTTGGAGCAAAGCGGCTTACTAATGTTTCTTGTTGGCTTTGTTAAGTTTAACGAGCAAGGACAGCTTTTCCATGACAGCAAGCGAATGACAGTTTCAGATATTGCCAGACTCATTGGAAAGTCAGAAGCCCAGACAAGGAAGGTTCTTGGTGAGCTGGAAGCTTTCAGTTTGATTTACCGAGAGAAAGTCGGAAGGAGCGTCTTTGTAACCCTTGGAGAGAGCTTCTTCAATTGCGGATACTCTGGGGAGTCATTCAAATTCGTTAAAGTTTACAAAACAAGGCTTAAAGAGATTGCTAAGAAGCTTTCACTCAATGAAATTGGTTTCCTCATGCTTTTACTTACTCATTTCCATTGGGAGACTCATTTGCTAGTCGATAACCCGAGCGAAAAGGACATGAGCAAGCTTATTGTTTGGCAAAGAAAGCATATTGCTGAGGAGCTTGGTCTTTCGATTGACTTTGTTAAGCGAGCTATTCCAAAGCTGAGAAAGGTTCAAGCAATTGTTGAAGTGAAGTCAGCGAAGACAGGACTTGTTCTTGACCCTTCCTTGGTTTGCCGCCAAGAAGTGAAGCCAAGCTTTGACAAGATTGTAAGAACGATTAACGAAGCTGGACTGACAAAGGAAAACTTCAAGAAATAACCTCCCTCGGGGCAACTGAGGAAGGCTGAAATAAAACAAGAAAACCCTTGGAGCACTCGCTCGAAGGTTATTTGGCATTTCAAAAAAAATTCAAAAGCCAGAAGGCTTAAAAAACAGGAGGAATTACAATGGGTTTATTTAACAAGAAAACAAAAGAGGAAGAGATTTCTTTGAACGCTGGAAGGATTGCAGAGCTTCAAGCTGAGAAGGCAAAGTTTGAGGGAGTGCTCCGAGGACTTGAAATTGAATTGGAGCTTGGAGAAGACAGCTCCTTGAAGAAGCGTCATGCGAAAGTCGAAAAGAAGGTGAATGAGCTTTCTAAGGAGATTAAAGAGCTTGACGCTCGACAAGCTGAGCTGAACAAGGCAATTGCTGACGAGAACGCTCGCCAAAGAAGGGAAGCCATTGAGGAAGCCGCTCAGAAGGACAAAGAACAAGCTTGCCGAGGTATGAAACGAAGACTTCTTGACCAAAAGCTTGAAGGTCTTCAAAACCAACTTTATGGAAGGTATGGACTTCCTTCCGCTGACTCTCTCGCTTCTCTTGCTGGGGTGCGATACGGAGAGAACTTCCGACCTGACCAAGAGGATTACAAGAGTGCGGCTCATAATGCACTTCTTGAAGGTGAAGAGCAAGCCAAAAAGGAATTTGAAAAGCTCTGGAAGCAGATTAGCGACTACTTGGAAATGAAAATTTAAGGAAGGACTGAGGAAGCTGGTCTTCTGGCTGGCTTCCTCGATTGAATAAAGCAAGGAACAAGGGAGAGAAACAAACTTACATTTTCCGAGGTGAAATGGAATGAACAAATTAATGGCTGATTTAAAAAGAGAAATGGCTTTGGCGGAAATGAAGCTGGAGGAACAGCTTTTGAGCTTGACCTTAAAAGAGCTTACTCTTGACAGCTCGCTCGCTAATACAAAACGACAACTGAACAAATAAAACTCTGGAGGGTTGCTCAATGGAAAACGTCAAAGGAAATTACAAGAGTTTGCTCCTCGATTATTCGGAAGCAAATCGGATATTTCAAGAAACAGGGAGAACAAGGCTTCTCTCTTTCGCCCTTGGGGAGTTGGAGCGGTTCGAGCGTTCATTCATTGAGCATTACTCTTTGGAAGAATTGCTGGAAATGCAAGAGGAGCTTGGCTCTCAAGGTTTACTGATTGTTTAAATTTTAAAAACAGGAGGAATTACAATGACTCAATTTACTGAAAAACAGCTTTCTCAGCTCGAAGCTGGGGAAATGGTTCTGACGAACAAAAACTCTATTGGCTATATGGTTACAGGAGGAGACTTTGGAAGCTTTTCTGAGGAAGGCGGCTCGCTAATTAAGGAAGCTGAGCAGTTTACAGTCGGCACTCATAGAGGAGTCAACTACTCGGAAGAAGACCTTCAAACTCTTGTTAAGAATTTCAAGGGTGAGGACAGCGTTCCAATTCAGCTCGACCATTCGGAAAGCTCCAGAGATACAGTCGGCTTCCTCAAAGCGGTTTCCGTAAAAGCTGGGAAGCTTCTTGGAAAGCTGGAGATTATTGACCCAGAAGCAATTGAGAAAGTGAAGAACGGTCTTTATAAGAAGCTTTCAATTTCATTCTACTTAGACACAAAGGGAAAGCCTTCACTCATTCGGGAGGTTTCCTTGGTTGCTTTCCCTCAAATGAAAACAGCTCAGTTATTCTCTGAGGAGGAAACTCCAAAAGGGAAAATGAGTCCAGCTCAGCGAATGAGGTTCTTGCTCGACAAAGCTTTAAATACGAGCCAGCCGCTCTCAAAGGAAGAGCTTGAGGAATTGCATGGTTACTTGGACGAGATTGAGGAGGAGGAAGCTAAAAGGAAGGCTGAGGGGAAACAGGAGAGCTTGTCAGAAACGATTGAGAAAACAGCCGACAAAGCAATTCTGAGATATGCAATTAAGACTCAGAAGCAGAAGCTTTTTGACGAGCAACCGCTGGCGGCTAAACACTTTCAATTAAAACAGCAAGTAGAAAAGCTCCAGAAGTCCTCTTTCTATATGAAACAGCTTGAGAAGGAACGGAAACAGAAGGAAGCAGAGGAGTTTGACCGCTTTTATGAAGACTGGGTGAAGAAGAACGGAAGAACGCTTTAATTCAACCAAAACGAGGTGAGCAACAATGGATAAAGCAAACATTGAGAGGGAGCTTGAGCGAGTACGCTTTGAGCTTCTCTCTTTGCTTAACCTCAAAAAACAAATGGAGAGCTTTGACGAAAAGAAAGCTGAGCTGGAAAGGAGATATGACTCCCTAGAGAGCCAGCTAAGGAGGTGAGCCAATTGGCAAATGGAAAGTATGTTAAGAAAACAGGACGCTTCCCAACGCTCCCGAGCGAGTTTCAAGAGCTTGTTCTGAAAGCATAGGAAGCCAAGAAGGAAGACAAGGAGGAGCTTCTGAGCGAGCTTAAAGTAAGCTTGAAGAAGGAAGCTTCAATTTGCGGAGCTGTTCAACGCTCTGGACGGATATGTTTAAAACAGCCAATAAGCCAAAATGGACGCTGTAAATTTCATGGGGGAGCTTCAACTGGAGCAACTACCGAGGAAGGGAGGAGAAAGAGTATGGCAAATTTAGACCCGAAAGCGGCTCTTGTTCATGGAGTCTATTCAGCAGATTTCAAAGAGAAGTTGACTCATGAGGAAGTAAATTTCTATAACGCAACCATTGAATGGTTCTTGGAGGAAGCTGAGAAGCTCGACCCTGTAAACTTGGCAATGCTTGACCGTTATATTTTCAACTTCATTAAGCAAGCGAGGAAGGACTCAGCCGACTTTATGAGCGAGTCTCCAAGCTATAACGACTTTGAAGTGAAAATGATTAGGTTCTCTGAGAGCCTGGGCTTAAACAGAAAATTCAAGCTGTCAAAAGAGAACAGAGACAACAAAGAAGTCATTGGAATTGCTGGGTTGTTTACTGATTACGAAAACGAATAAAGCAAGACAAGGAAGCCAGCTTGAGAAGGCTGGGAGCAATTAACGCTGAAAGAGCCGCCCTCGGAGGTTGCTCTGGAGTTTGCCGCACTCAGTTTCTTACTATGGCTTTCCTTTATCGGTTCGACAAAAAAACAAAGGGAGCTGGTTAAATGATTAAGAGCCATTATTCGATAGGAAGCAAAGTCATTATTTTCATTAAGGGAACAGAGCTGCAGAGTCCTCAAACTCTGGCGGCTGTTCAAGATTTGGCTCTCGGGTTCTACAAAGGAGCTTACCCAGAAGTTTTAGTGATTGCAGAAGACAACAGCTCAAGAATATTTGTAACGCAATAACCTAGCTGACTCTTTTATGAGTTGGCTTTTTTTGTATATTGAGTTGGAACGTTATGGATATTTATCTATAATAGGAAAGGGAATATATTTTAATATAATTACAGATTAAAAGAGGGGATTTCATGCTGACTTATTCTATTGAACAAAATGCAGAGAGAATTTATCACCCAAAAACTAAAGAATATTTTCAAGAGGTACTGCAATCATACATAAATGGAAGTTACCGCTCGGCTGTCGTAATGCTTTACTCTGTTGTTGTTTGTGACTTGATTTACAAGTTGAAGGACTTGAAGGAATTATATGATGATGAAACAGCAAAATCTATACTGGCTAAAATTGAGGAGGAACAAGCGAAAGCTCCTAATAGTGGAGGCTGGGAAGGAGTTCTAATTGAAGAGGTTAAGACAAGAACCTTCTTATTAGAGCCAGCAGATAAAATAAGTATTGACGCTTTAAGGCTTCACCGCCATTTATCCGCTCACCCTGTTCTAACTCAGCAAGACTTGCTTTCAACTCCTAATAAAGAAACAGTAAGAGCGTTGATAAGAAATATGCTGGAAGGGTTGCTCGTGAAAAATCCTGTTATGTCCAAAAAGGTATTCACTACAATTCTAGAAGATTTAGACCGTCATAAAAGCTTTTTTACAGAGGACTCAGCTCTGGAAAACTATATTGAGTCGAGGTATCTGAAAAATACAAATGAATTAATGATAAATACCATTTTTAAAGACCTGTGGGTAATTACTTTCAGTTGTACAAGTGAACCTTGTAAGGTAAACCGAGATATAAATTTCCGTACTCTTTCAATACTTTACAGTCGTTACAGAGCAAACTTACAGAAATATGTTCAAGAAAACCCAGTACAATTCAACAGGTTCTCTGAGGATGATGAGAAGATTTTGCTTAAATTAATAGAGTTTTTTGGTGAAAATCCTGAATTTTATGGCTTCATGGAAAGTCACAGCCGAGCCAGACTTGAAGCCAAAATCAAAGAGGAATGGAAATATGTTGTTCGGTCTCCATTCTTGAGAGAGAGTATGGAAAAACATTTTGATTATTTAATAGAAGAATTACATTATACTGACCAAACATATGAGGAAGTATTTTATAAAAGATATGGACTAACTACGTCAGATAGAGCGTTATTGTTGAGCTGGGCAGTAGATAATGAATGTGAAGAAAAATATTATGACATTCTTGTTAAACAGTTTGTTCATAGTAGGAATTTTGACGCAGCAGACCGTAACTTTGACAGTCTCATTAAACCAAATTTATCTCATTTTAACCGAAAACAAATTCTTGAAATATTACAGGGGATTAATGATAACCGTCAATGTCATGCTCATAGGTTCGCTAACCATAATAACTCAATTTTTAAGGAGTATTCCGATAAAATACTTGGTGTTGACTTTGATTATGAAGAAAAATTTCCTAAAGTAAAATTCATTGAAAAAGAAGTTTAAGGAATGAGGGAGAATAATGGCTCAACCCAGACCATGGCTGACTGAAATTAAAGACGCGCTCAAGGAACTTGGAGGGCATGGTACTCTTCATGATATTACTGAAAGAATAACTGATAGGGGAATAATGGATTTAAGCTCCAATTCGACTTTGGAGGAGACAATCAGAAGAACAATTTACAACCATACAAGCGTCCAAGCCAATTTTAAAGGGGAAGCTGGTGGGGTGAAAGATATTTTCTATCCAGTCCATGGAAAGGGAAAAGGTCACTGGGGTTTGAGAAATTATGAACCAACGGAGAAGACTGTGGACTTAACCGAGGACGATATGGGGTTTGAAGAAGGTAAAAAGAAGCTCCGACAACATATAGTCCGAGAAAGAAACCCTCAGATTATTAAACTGGCAAAGGAACGCTTTAAAGAAAAGCATGGAAAGCTCTTTTGCGAGATTTGTACTTTTGATTTTTATGAGTATTATGGAGAAATCGGAGAGGACTTTATCGAAGGTCATCATACAAAACCTGTCTCAGAATTACAGGAAGGCGAAAAGACAAAGGTAGAGGACATTGCTTTGGTTTGTTCCAATTGCCATAAAATACTTCATAGAAGAAGACCTTGGCTTAAAAAAGAAGAGCTGATGAAGCTTATTAATAGGTAGAAAACAGGGAGGGAAAGCTCTTGAGTGAACTGGAGTCAATTATTAAGTATGACAGAGAAGGAACATTGCTGGACTTTAAAAGGGAACAATATCGTAAGGAAAAGTACAAGGATTTAATTAAAGATATTATGGCAATGGCAAATGCAACAAGAGTAGGCAAGAGATATATCATTACTGGAGTAAAAGACTTGCCAAGCGGAGATAAAGAGTTTTTTTCAATTCCAAAAGAAGAATTTGTTGACCAAGCAACCTATCAACAAGTGCTGAGAGAAAATGTTGAACCGAGTATCGACTTTTCTTACTTTCCAGTAGAAGTTGACGGAAACTGGGTTGGGGTATTTGAGATTGATAACTGTAATAATCCTCCTTATATGATGAAGAAGGAATATAAAGACCAAACAAAAGGCGAGTTAAAAAAAGGGGATTGTTTCATAAGGAAGGGAAGCCAGCAAGAAAGAATGACGAGGAGAGACTTGGAAGAGATACTAGTTTTTCGCTCAAAGTTTCAATTCCATGGAAAAATAACTGTTGGATTTAATAAGTTTCTAGATAAAAAGCTCAAAGTAATAGCAGTTAAAGATTTTATTTTCCCCTCAGATAAGGCAAAGCAAAAAATTGAGAAAATACTAGATGAAAGAAAACTGACTGACAAAATGGGGATTAAGGGGTTAGGTCAATTTGCCTTAACAAATAGCCTGCTGGGGATAAATCCTTCTTATGAAGAAAGAAGTACAGAGACACTCCTCGAAAATTTAGAGAAAGTTAAAGAGACTTACCGAGAAGATGATTGGTATCATGTTGGCGAGGAGTTATCTGAGAAGATAAATTTAGTCTTAAAAAATGAGGGAGATAAATATTTAGAAGATGTCTCCATTGAGATTAAATTTCCTTCTGACGGAATAATGGTTATGGACGAAATTCATAAAGAACCAGCTTCTGGGTTGTTAATGGTCAGAGCAAGCATGGATTTTCATACTCCTTTTCAATACCCACAGGTTGAAGAAGAAGAGAACTTTTATGTAGTTAAGGATACTATAGGTGACTTAAAACATCATCAACCTGAGGAAGCTTTTAATGAGAATTTAAGAATATTCTTTAGTCCAAATGCGGCTGGTAAAGTTTTAACTTGTCCATATACGATTTATGCTAAAAACCTTCCGAACCCGATTGTTGGTGAGTTGGAAATCGAAGTAGAATAACAAGGTCACAGCTCCAAATTCATCTCAAAGGGTTTGGAGTTTCCTTCCTCTGTATTGACGTTCTCAAGAGAAACCCTTAACATTGAGACTGTAAGGCTCTGATAAAGTTTGTACTGGTCTTTCAAGGAAGACTGGTGAATATCCAGCTCAAAAGCTTGATTTATAAGGTTTTCTGGGGAGTGAAAGACCCTCCACGGTCTTCAAAACTGCTTGGGACCTGCGTGCCTGGTCTGGTGGGTTCGATTCCCGCGCAGTCCCGCCAACAAAAGTTGATTTATCAAGGGTTTTTGCAGATTTACTTTGATTAAAGTTTTTTACATATTCCTACACAGTCTCACTCTTACCTACTAACAAGACTGTAGAGTGACTGTTGCTGAGACTGTAGAGAACGTTACCTTCAACCTCCAAATAATTATTTATTGGAGGTTATTTTTATGCAAAAAAAGGTTAAGCCGAAACTAGGGAAGATTAGAGAGGGCAGCAAAAAGAAACCCAAAAATGATTCAAATATCCTGACATTGGATGAGATGTTTGATAAATTTATGGCTGCTAAGAAAACAGAGGGGTTAGCATCCAGGACAATTGATGAGTATTACAATAATTATGCCTATCTCAAGGAGTTTCTTGGTGAAGAAATAACAAATGAGAACGTCACAACGGAAGATTTCCAAGGATATATAGGGTATATGATTCATGACAAGGAGCTTTCTCCTATGACTGTAAATATTCGCATTCGTAATATGAGAGCTTTCATTAGATATTCTCATAAGAAGGAATGGATTAATGAGCCTATCCATGAGGATTTCAAGCCAATCAAAACACCTGAAGATACGTTAGAATCATTCACCCCCGATGAAGTTAAGAGGATATTGTATGTCATTGACGATTCAATCTATACTGGTTTTAGAAATAAAGTGATCATTTATGTTCTATTAGATACGTTAGTTCGTATTTCTGAACTATGTGCAATGAAGCGAAGGAACGTAAATCTAGAGAAGGGTGAACGATGTGGCACTTTTGCAACATAATTAATTCAAATATTTTTTCATCTATAATATCTATTTTTTCTATATTTTTTTGATGGATTATACATACGGTCATGTTCTCTCATTGATTGTTTTAGAAATTTTCCCGTTTCTTTCATGATATAATATGAAATACTTTTTTGCGTCTGCGTTTTTTCTTTATTGGTGCTGTATTTATTGATGCAGGACGTTGTTTTTCAAATGTTTCCGTGGCTTGTTTTTTTCCAATTCTCCAAGCTTTCTGCCAATCCCATGTAAAAATAAATACAATAATTGCAATTAATAATGCTAAAAAAAGCCATGCTACTAAATAAATACTCCCCATTAAAATTCCAATAGCAATAACAGTTATTAAAAAAGCTATCATCTTATTTCCTCCTATTTGTCTTTAAACCTTTTAAGGCTTATACCCTCTATGTTATTCCTCTAAGAAGAAAGTAAGTTTTTGTTTTGTTATCTCAACAAGGATTATATTACTATTATAAAAGGCCTATCTATATGGCGTGTTTCTGGGAAAATTTCAGCTTGTCAAATTTATTGAAGCCTTTGAAGTATTGGGGGCTGGAATTAAAGACGAAATCCTAAAGACCGCTGTAAAGTTGGTCTTTAAATTTATATACATACAGAACATAAGTTCTTATATAATGGTATCAAAGGAGATGATTCATTATGACAATGCGTGACCGTGGTAAAATGAAATGGCAGGCGGCTTCTTTTATACCGCTAGCATTCGAAATGACCAGCGAAATGTTTAAGGATCAAGCTCGGACTGCTAAGCCAATATTAGACGAACATCAGACGGAAGAGTTTAACCTACGTATAGCTTACGCAATGGAATACAGCCATGCCGTAAAGCTGAAGTTATGGGACGATGGATTTACTCATGAAATGACTGGGCGTGTTCATTACGTCGATCCGATAACTTATGAGCTGCGGATTGAGGTGAAGCCTGGTGGATTTGAACGAGTGGCATCCGATAGTGTAGTGGGAGTGAAGGTGTTGAATTGATCATACTTGAGTCAACCTTAACTAAAGGCTGGCAGTTTTTTATTATACTAAAGTGGTAGTTTAATGAAATAAGAAAAGTTAATAATGAATACACCTAGTTAAGGAAAATATACCTTATTTGTGGTTTTTGTATAATATGGTACTTAGGTCAAGATCTGTATTTAACAATCGAGGGAGAAAAAAAAGGGATTTAACAAATCGTACCAGATCGATAAAAAGGATTTTACACATGTCTGTAGAATTATATCTAAAGATTACTATAAAGAGATTAAAGCAAAGGGGTATCTTAAATGAAGACGCAAGAAAATTTTTCAGCATCCATACCTTCAGAATGGAAAAGTAAGCTTTACATAATGATATCTAATGTAGAAGGGCTTCAAAGTAAAAACACTATGGCTGAGGTGGCTGCCACCGAAGAAATTGTAGAACAGAAAGTTTCAGAAATAATAACTTACCTAGAGAGTGCACAACAGAAAATTCTATATGCAATTCTGGACCTTAATGCATTTTATTATTCTTTAAATGGGCTTGGCGAAGCTTATAGTGAATGGAATAGAAAACTTTTCAGTGAAGGGCAAGTTTCGGGTCCTCCAGAGTGTAAATTAAATTATTGTTCAACATCTGTCCCTCCTGAGGTCCTACTTAGTAAAATAAGCTATACGTTCTTTAATTCTTTTCATAGCTTTTTTGATAATTATGGACATTTTCTCTATGCTTGCTTGTACCCAGAAAAAGAAATCCCTAAGAGACTATACTTTTATCAGGTACGGAATGATCTTCTTGGAGATATCAAATATAAAACTGTTACTGATGCTATAGAGGAATACACAAGTAAACCTTCATTTTCTTATGTTAATGATATTGACAATATGAATAAGCATGAAAGATTAATCTCACCTCAAGCGAACGTATCGTTAAATGATGGTAACGTCGAAATTGAAATGCCTGGATTTATAAAAGGTAAAGAAACATACGATAAAGAGGAAATGCAAAATCTCTTTGAAGACTGTTACGAATTGTGTGTCGGTTTCTATAATAAAGTCACTAATAAGGTATTCGATACAATCTAAATTCTTAGTCTTAGTTAATATTTTTAAAGAGGACAATAAGTTAGTTGGAAAGGCTACACTAAGTTGGACAGAATTTTTAAGGTCAAGTAGACTACAGATAATACATTTGAGGAGAATCTACTATGACCAAAAGAGAACGTCGAACCTTTACGGAAGAGTTTAAGCAACAGATCGTCCAACTATACCAAAATGGGAAGCCGAGAAAAGAGATCATTCGTGAGTATGATCTTACTCCTTCTTCTTTAGATAAATGGGTGAATCAAAGTCAGAGTTCTGGTTCTTTTAAGGAAAAAGACAATGTCACTCCTGAACAAAAAGAACTAATGGAACTTCGTAAGCGTAATAAGCAACTAGAAATGGAAAATGATATTTTAAAGCAAGCCGCGCTGATACTAGGACGAAAGTAAATGTGATCAAGAATAACCATCACAAATACTCGATATCAGCAATGTGTAAAGTCCTCCAACTACCTAGAAGCACTTATTATTATGAAGCAAGAGAACGTCACGCAGAGGATGATATTACAACTGATATCATTGAGATTTTTCATGTGAATCATCAAAACTATGGTACTCGTAAGATAAAACACGAGCTAAGGAAACTTGGTAAGAAAGTTTCAAGACGTCGGATTGGGAGAATTATGAAGGAGCAGGGTTTGGTTTCTGCCTATACAGTTGCCCAATTTAAACCACATTCCTCCGGAACGAATGAATCTGAACAGAAAAACGAATTAAATCGTGAGTTCACACAAGACGAAGCATTATCAGTCGTTGTCAGTAATTTAACATATATAAGAGTCGGTAAAAGATGGCACTATATATGTATATTTGTTGATCTCTTTAATCGAGAAATCGTCGGATTCAGTACCGGACCAAAAAAGGATGCGTTATTAGTTTACCGAGCATTAGCATCGATTCAGTGTGATCTCCGCAAAATGCGTATTTTCCATACAGATCGCGGAAGCGAGTTCAAGAACCATCTTATTGATGATGCATTAGAGACATTTAACATCCAACGATCATTAAGTATGAAAGGCTGCCCATATGACAATGCGGTAGCTGAAGCTACCTTTAAAATCATTAAGACGGAGTTTGTCAAAGGTCGCTATTTTGATAGTTTAGATGATTTAACGAAAGAATTCCATGACTATGTTTACTGGTTTAATCATAATAGAATTCACGGGACACTAGGGTACTTAAGTCCAATTCAATTCAAACTCGCACACCTTAAAAAAAGTTGTCTAGTTTAGTGTTGACAATCCAAGTTGTTTTTTTTCTTTATAAAGAAATTGGTGTTTATTATGGTGAGAAAGGATTGTGAAGGACTCTACTTCAACTAACGGCTCCTTTAGTTGAACAGATAAAAAAAATACAGATCACGAAAAGTGGTCTTTTTTAGTTATAAAAAAGCAAAGAGCAACATCTTTGCCTTGAATGGACTTATATTATTAATGTTAGTAAATTCTCTCTTTTTTAGGTTTCAATCGTGCGAGATATCCTGACCTCAACATTCTATGAAGCTCATCACTTGCGTTTTGATGAGACAGAAAAAGTCCTTATTAAGGAAAGCTTAGATGATACAACAAAAGTTCTTCTCAATATCAATGAAAAAATGCGAATTAGTATAAATGAGCGACAGCAAAATTATATGAAGTGGCATAGAGAGAAATTTTTGAACAATTAAAAAAGATATGAAGGTGTTGTTTGTTTACTAACGGACGGCGATGATCCAAGAACAATTAACGCTTTTTTTTAGTTAGGTCGTTGGACTTTTAGAAAGGAAATTGAAAATACTATGGTTCCTGAACTAGATCCTAAGATAATATATGACTTCAGAACAAGGGTTCATGAAAATAATGATTTTATAAGACTTTATTTTGTTGATTATAAAGCCAAAAGTAATGTAGAAGGAAAAGATATCTGGAGCAAGATTTGCTCTTGTATGGACTGGTTAACTGTTTCTGTAGAAGGAATAGAAAAACCTGAAAAGTATTCAAACATGAATATTGCCTCTCTTAAATTTACTCATTTCTTAGTTACTATTGATATGATAGTCGAAGCAGTTAATCACTTATGGTTATCTATAGGACAGGTTAATAATGTCAAACAACCATATATTGACGACCGAAGTATTTTTAACGGAAGAGAATTTGATAGAGATTATACTGACGAAAAGTATTTCAAGGAGATACGCTCTTGGTTTGGTGTTCATGCTGTAAATGGTAATAAAGTTGAACTTGAAGGTTTTAATATGGAAGTTCGTTTTTTCAGTAGTTGGTCATCTAAAAGGTTGTTTAACGAGGAAGAATTTTATATTAGACTTTACTCCAACAATTGGAGAGCTGAAGAAAAATACGGTGGTACCAAAAAGGTTACAGTTGATGATCTTATAAAATTTGTGGCGTTGCGGTATAACACTTTACCGAAGCTTATGGACGAAATAGATCGTCTTTATCTGAAAGAAAAAAAGAGACTGCAAAATACCCCAGTACAACATGACCTTGATGGCACTGACCATAACCAACTACAACAATTATATCAACAAGCTAAAGAAAGAAAATTAACTGAAGAATACTATGAATACGCTATACAAGATTATATATCTTTCCTATCATGTGATCTGAACGAATATAAGGAAAAAGATAAACAACTTGTGAAAAAATATTTATTGGATTTGAAACCGATCATACCTGCTTATTACAAAATTATTCAAGAAGTTGATGAAAGTGAATATGAGGTCTTTGAATTGTTAAATATGCGTTCAAGGACCTATGCTGATAATTACTATGACTTCTCAAAAGTATTGGAATATGCTAACGGTGGAGCTAATTTTTCTACAGGAATAATTTCTTTAGAGACAATAATAGAAAAAGGCTTGTTACCTGATTACTGTTTCAACTTATCAGGTCCGTGCTTGCATTTATTAATCCATGCAATAGACCATGAACTTAATAGAAGTCAATTATTGAAATAAAACCTCTAATACGGTAATGCTGTTAGTAATAATATTGACAATTCTAAAGAAGTGTTTTGATAGGGTGTGATAAGAAGTGAATTTGTGGCAAAACAGAGAGATTGCTATGCAAATATTTAATAATGAGCTAAGTGATGATTATAATTGTGTAGTAAAGCTGTTTAATCTCTTCGATGAAGTAATTGGCAGTTACACCGAAGATACTGGAGTTTTAAGGGTAACTGGATTGATTAATATTAAAATCCACACGTTATGTCATGGGATGTTAAGTTTAGCAATGGACGGTCTGGCACAGGAGTCCGGGGCTTTGTTTCGACCGGCAATAGAGGCCTATGAAAAACTTGTATATCTAAGAGAGGACCCGAATAGAGTTGAGCAATTTTATGAGGGAACCTTACCTCAAGCGGGGGACATTGCTAGAAAGATTAACGGGGAGTTTAAAGAAGTGCGTGTGTACTTAAATAACAACGCTTCCCACTTTAAATTTGAATATCATTCCTTGAGACATCTGGTTCAAATAACAGATGAAGGCAAGTTTATACTAAGACAACCTTCATTCACACCGGAGGTATTAAAAGAGAACCTAGGGACCTTAGCTGTATTTCTAATTCATGTGCTTTATGAAGCTATTGCAGGTTTAAAACAAAATGATATTGAAATAAATGACTTGGTAAAAAAACTTGAACCACTGTATCTACAAGTTGGTCGTTTATTTGGAAAATGAATTATCAATCTAAAATTAAAACAAAAAAAACGCATAAGAGCTTATGCGTTTTTTATTTATCCCATGATATTCCTTTCTTTAAATCTAGTTCAAATACATTAAGGAATAATTGAAACAAGTGATTACATGCTTCTTCGCCACCACAATGCTCAGGAGATAGTGAAACTGTAAGCAGATCCCAATTATATAAATTATTTAAGTAGGTAAAAGATTCTATTACTTCCTGATCTGACTTTAATTGTGGATCACGTCCGTAAAAATTTTCTTCATTAAATACTTGACCTAATAAAAGTTTGTACACTAATTGCTGCTTATAGATCTTTTTCAATTCTTTTGCAAGGAACGAAGTTATTGTAATAGATCTACTCTTGCCCGATTTAGGTTCCTTTAATGTTAAACATACCTTTTTTACTTCCTGTAATGATTGTCTTACATAAATCACATTATTATCAAAAAACGATATCCTGACCGTACCCCTAAGACCTCACCATGACGTATCCCTGTATAAATGGCAGTTAAATAGATTGGCATCCAAAAAAGTTTTGAGTTGTTCATTATCACAAGTTTTTATTTCAACTTTTTTGTTTTCGGTGGAGAAACAGCTTCAGCTATATTTCTAACAATTATCGAACATTTTTCATTCTTTCCCCTAGAAAAAACGCCACGGAAGCCAGTGTGCTTTAATAATTCTCCTGACAGTGAATACATCACTAGCAAACTCATAAACATACATAAAGACCATAGGGAAGTTTATAATCCCGAAAAATTCTTTGAATTATTAATGTATAATAATGGTATCCAGTTTCCTTGACTATTTAAAGAGTCAAATAAAAGAGAATGGGTTGTAGTTATAGAAAGGGTTGTAGTTATGACAATGAAAAACGTACTAAAGGCCTGGTATTTATTAGAGGCTATTGCACCTGGGCAAATTCAGGGAAGTGGAAATGAGATTGAAGGCCACAAGTTTACAGACGGAAAAGAAAGACTGCAAATCAATCCACTTTCATTCGATGAGTACCCGTGGGATACAATTATCCCATCTAATTCCAATGAATATATGACCGTTTTTCGTTATTACATCGACTGCTATCCGCAGTATGAGTTGGTAAAAGCCTTTCGAAACTATTTTAAAAGCGATGAAGAAATTATAAATAAAGAACATACACGCTACTTTAGCTTCACTTTTGAAGTAAATAATGAAGGGAAATTTGTTTCTGGATCATTATTTATTCCTTATTTACACTTCATCTTAAAGGTAATGGAATCACAAAAAAAAATTAAATACGATGATTTATTAGAAGAATATCGTCTTCTTATGGAGGACATGGAACTAAATGCTCAGGCTATTTTAAAAGATGGTATAAATAAGGAAGCTATAGAAAAATTTAAAATTAAATTCCACGAAAAATTTAAGACACCGTCAACGAAAGTAACAAACTATTTCGCAACAATACTCCAAAATAAAAAAGAAGAATCTGAAAAGTTTAACTGGGTTAGTTTCTATTTAGATGATTTAGAGCAGATTTTATTTAAGGGGCCAAATTCTACATTAAAACAGTTTATTGAAGGAAAAGAAATGAAACTGCAAATAGATGAAAACTCAGAAGTAATTGAAGAGATCTTACAACCAAAAAATTTGACTCTAGGAAGATGGCCATCTCCTGTTACTCACCGTTTATCATTAATGCAACAAGTTGCAGTTAACCAAATCATAAATGAAAATGAGAAAATCACTTCAGTCAATGGGCCACCTGGTACCGGTAAAACGACACTATTAAAAGATGTCTTTGCTGAATTATTGGTGCAACGTGCAATAGTAATGACGAAATATAATAATCCAAAAGAAGCATTTAACACTATTGGCAAAGTTTCAATTCCGGGCAAAGAAGATAAGGTATATACATACAATGTACATGAAATCGCACGTGATTTAACACAATTCTCAATGGTAGTGGCCTCAAGTAATAATGGGGCGGTTGAAAATATTTCGAAAGATTTACCAAAGCTTTCAGAGGTAATTCGACAAAATGATGATAAATATGATCAAGTTTATAAAGCAGAAGCAGAAGAATTAAGATACTACACAGAGATTTCGAGAAAAGTTATTCAGACTGAGGAACCCACTTGGGGATTATTTTCGGCCGCTTTAGGTCGATCAAGTAATATTATAAGTGTAAGTAAAGCTTTTAATGGAGTTGATAAGCAAAAATTTAAGGAATCATTAAATCCAAAATCTTTATCTCTTATTGATTACTTGAATGAAGATGCCCAAGATATAGATGAAAATTCTTGGTTAGGTGCCGTTCAAGAATTTAATAAATTACGTCAACGTATTGAGCAGAAAAAAGAAAAACTTCAAAGATTTGCGATACTAGCAAAAAACTTTGATGAATCTATTTCAAAAAAGGTGGAACTAACTGAGCGCTTAAATGTACTCAAAGTAAAAAACGAACAACTAATCGTTAAAACAAAATCTTTTGAAAGACAACGGCTATTAACAATCGAACAATTAGACAGCTTGCCGAAGCCTTCTATACTCCGTCGTATACTAAAATATATATTTGTTTCTTCTAATAAAGAAGAAGAGGCCCTTCGTAAACAACTTAAACAACTTAATAAGAAACAAGAAGCAGTAGAAAAACAAAAACTACAATTAAATATTGAAAAAGAAAATTTAACAAAAGAACTTGAGAAACTCCAAAGTGACTGCGAGCAATTTGAAAAAGAAAAATCATTCTATGAAGAACAAAATTTAGTCTTACCAACAAAAGAGTATTGGAAAAAGGAAAATTACAATAACCGCCAACAAGAAGTTTTTTGGCAAACAGATGAACTAAATTTCGAAAGGGGATTATTATTTTTAAAAGCAATAAAACTACATAAGTTGTTTTTAATTAATAATTCCAAATCAATTAAATCTGCGCTAGTTGTGTTTTCAAATCGCCGGATATTGAATTTAAATAAAAAAAAAGATCGACAGTATTTACGTAACATGTGGAATATTATCCATTTAATCACACCTGTAATAAGCACGACATTTGCAAGTTTTTCATCAATGTATCGAGGGATTGGTGAAGACTTTATCTCGTATTTGTTGATAGATGAAGCAGGGCAAGCTAGTCCACAACAAGCAGTTGGAGCGTTATGGAGATCAAAAAAGGCTATTGTTGTTGGAGACCCTATACAAATTGAGCCTGTTGTGACATTAGATTCGACAATATTGTATGATATTCGTCAAGCGTTTGAAATTGATGATAAGTATATAGGGTTAAGTGCATCTGTTCAAAATTTAGCCGATTTAGCGAATCCCATTGGTACATTGAAAGGTAGAGATGAAAATCAACGAATTGGTATTCCTTTATGGGTTCATCGTCGTTGTCGAAATCCAATGTTTACAATAGCAAATAAGATTGCATATGACGAAAAAATGGTCTTGGCAAAAGAAAAAACAAAGGAAGGTACTGGTTATTGGTACAATTGTACAGGAATAGCGATACAAAATCAGTATGTTAAAGAACAAGGGAAATTCGTCGCTTCACAGTTAGTTGAGTTATTTGAGATAAAGGGAGAATTGTCAAATGTGTTTGTTATCACGCCGTTCACAGCTATAAGAAGAGAAGTGAAGAAGGAAGTAGAAGCGGCACTAAAGCCTTATAAAATTCCTAAATTAAAAGAGTGGATTAAGAAATCTATTGGTACTGTCCATACCTTCCAAGGAAAGGAAGCTGACATCGTTTATTTTATAGCTGGAACAGACTTGGAAACAGATGGAGCCGCAAATTGGTCTTGTGCTAAGCCGAATTTATTAAATGTTGCAGCAACTAGAGCAAAGGAAGAATTTTATGTCATCGGGGATTTAGAGCGCTTTAGCCGCAAAAACTACTATAACGAAATTGTCCGCAGCTTCAGCACGTTTGGAAAGGTAAATAACTAAAGAATTTACAAATGAATAATTAATTCTGACCACCTTCTATCACTAAACATATATATATACTCCCCATTTAACAGCCGGGATGTCAACCGGAAAGTTTATAAGAGATTGTCTGAAAAGAAGTTCTAAAACCGCTTTTCAAACTAAAAAAAATAACCTCTTAACTATATTAATAAGATCGTCCTTTTCATGCTTATTTGGAAAAAGGGAGGTTTATCTAACCTCCTCAATGATTTGTTCTGCCCTAACAATAAACCAAAAAAACTGGTCACATCTTGGTCACGGATTAGATGTTTTTAAATAGTATAAGATAAAATTAAATGATATATAACCAGTTAAAAAGTGCATTAAATCAAGACTTTAAACCATTAGATAACACTAAATGAAACCAAAAAGGATACGTGCCTCTAACTTCAAAACTTCTTGAGACCTGCGTGTGTGGTCTGGTGGGTTCGATTCCCACGCAGTCCCGCCAAAAACATTGTCACACTAACATTTTCAAGCGTTTTGATAAATTGGATTCAAGAGGTGTTTTACCGACAGACTGTCTAGGGTACTATCAAACAGACTGTGGAGCCTCTTTTGCTGTGTTGGGAATCACCGATGAAGCGAAGGAGGCTTTTTTATGGCAGAACAAAGCAAAAGAAAAGGAATGAAGACGGTATCCAGCCGGCTATTTTATCGATGAATATGGTTCGGAAAAATATTCAAATGAACGGTGAAGAAATTAAAGCGTAGCATCATCAATTTAGTCAGGCAAATAATTTATTACCTAGTGTGATATTAAGATATTAAGAATGAGGTTTGTGCTTGGTCATCTAAGTCTGCTAATGAGGGAAGATACTGGTATATATAGTTGTAATAAGCTTTTCCCATATAAAAAATTGAAATAAGAAGTGATACAGAAAATAAGGAGAAAAAGGAAAAGAATAATGGCCTCCAGACTTCACCCTTAATATCATTAAGGTTTGAGAGAAGAAACACAAAACCTCCTGCGAGCAAGGTAACAATACTTAGTGGCACAGAAATACGGGAGTTTATTTTCTCTTTGTTATCTAATTCAAGGAAGTACATCTCCTTAAAAAGTTCAAAATTCTGCTTGTTAATTTTAATTCCTCCAATTCTACTATTTTTACATATTGGTAGATTTTACCTCCGAACTTTGCGCCTGTCTACCCTTTAAAAGGAAAGGAGAATTGAGCATAATATATCAGCCAAAGACTTTACATCACAAGAGATAGCATGTATGCTCTTGGCATTAATGAGCGTGATATTCATATTGATAAGCAAAGTGGTAAAGCTTCAATAGACCTTAATACCAAGCTTTGAAATTGCGTTTGCGTAAAGGAGATACGTTATACATTCATTCATTAGATAGTCTAGGTCGTTACAAAGAGATGATACTAAGTAAGTGGAATGATACCACAAAGAACATTAAAGCACTTATTGTCGTGATCGAAATGCCCTTATTGGATACAGCGGTAATACAATGATTCGATCGGTTCTTTTGTAGCTGACATGGTATTACAAGTATTATCATGGGTTGCGGAAGAAGAGAGAACTAAGATTAAGGCTCGTCAAGCTGAAGGCATAGCTTCAGCAAAGGAACAGGGTGAACACCTAGGAAGACCAAAGACTTCTATTACATCTGAATTTTGAGCAAGCTTATAAGCAATGGAGAGCAGGAGATATCACTGTAGTAGAAGCAATGAAGATATCAAATATGAATAAGGCTAATCTATCGAAGGGTTAAAGAATACGAAGCAAGTTAAAAGACTCCTTACGGGGTCTTTTCTTTATTAATGTTGGGGATATGGGGGCATATTTCCACATATTCACTAGGCTCTTGGGGAGGAAACAGGATAGGCTGATCCATCCACACGTCACAATTTTTCCGAACCTTATTCGATTAATGAAATATCGATTTTATTCATAACTAAGTTCAATATCAAAGGGTTATAACTTTAACATCGTTTTATAGAGTAGTTCCCACTCATGCACTAATTTTTGTAAGTTTGTAGTATAATGGATACATACAATTCTTAGGGAAAACGGTGATAATAATGAATAGCAACTTTTCATTTTTCCAAGGGAAATGGGATGTACTTGCTAACTTGGGAGAGACAGCTGAGAGAAATGTATATCACGACCCACATACGACAGTAATGAAGCTTCGTTTATTTGCGGAGACATTAACGAAATTTGTACTTGCCGCAGAAAACATTAAAGAAGCATATGGGACAACACAGATGGATCGTATTAATACACTTAGACGAGAAGGTTTACTTGAGCCAGAGTTAATCGATATCTTTGAAATCCTAAGAAAAAAAGGTAATTTGGCGATGCACGAAGCTGGCTATGGGAAAACTGAAGATGCCAAAGCATTCCTCCAATTAACCTACCGCTTATCAATTTGGTTTATGGAGGTATATGGTGATTGGGATTTCCAAGCACCAGAATACATAGAGCCTAAGGAAGAAGTAGAAACAGATACAAAGAAGCTTCAACAAGAATATGAGGAAAAAGTTAAGAAATTTGAAGAAGAATTAGAAAAAGCACTTCAGAAAGCGGAAACTGAAAAAGCAGGCGTTAAAGCAGATCGTAAAAGAAAGTCCAAAACCTTTATGCGTCGTCAACAATTAACCGAAGCAGAAACACGTACGATTATTGACGGAAAACTACGTGCAACAGGATGGGAAGTTGATACTACTGTCTTAAATCATCAAAAGAATGGTACGCTACCAGAAAAAAACCGAAACATGGCAATCGCTGAGTGGAGGGTTGATGGTGGAAGAGTAGACTATGCTTTATTCATTGGATTTAAGCTCGTTGGATTTATCGAAGCAAAAGCCCAGAAAAAAACCATTCCAAGTGCGTTGGAAAGTCAAACGAAAATCTATGCTAAGAATGTTGTACAGGTTGACACAGAAGTGATCATACCAACGACTAGTGAATACAAAGTACCCTTCTTATACGCTACTAATGGTCGTCCTTTTCTAAGACAGCTACAAGAAGAGTCAGGCATTTGGTTTTGGGATTCTCGTAAACCACTAGAACATGCTCGTCCGTTAGAAGGTTGGCATTCTCCTGCAGATTTAGATCTTATTCTTAGTCAAGAATATCTGGGAGCTAACAAACGATTAGAAGAAGAGGATATCACGAAGTTTGGTTTACGTCACTATCAACAAAGTGCAGTCCTTGCAGCTGAGGAAGAACTTATAGAAGGGAAAAGAAGAATGCTCATTGCGATGGCAACAGGTACAGGGAAAACTCGTACAGCGATCGCACTTATGTACCGATTAATTAAATCGAAAAAATGTCGTCGCATCCTGTTTCTAGTCGATCGAACCTCTCTAGGAACACAAACAGAAGATGCATTAAAAGATACAAAAATTGAGGGATACTCATTTGCGGATATATACGATATAAAATCATTAGAAGACATTACCCCAGAAGTTGAAACCAAAGTACAAATTGCAACGGTTCAAGGTATGGTTAGAAGACTGTTCTATAGTGATAATGAAAAACTCCCGAGTGTTGGTCAGTATGATTTTATCATAGTAGATGAGGCACATCGTGGGTATACGAGTGATCGAGAAATGTCTGAAGAAGAATTAGAATTTCGTGACCAAAATGATTACGTGAGCCAATACAGACGTGTTCTTGACTACTTTGATGCCGCTAGTTTAGGACTTACTGCTACACCAGCACTTCATACAACGGAAATATTCGGAATGCCGATTTTTAAATACTCATATAGTGAAGCAGTGTTAGATGGATATTTAGTAGACCATGAGCCTCCCTACTTGTTTAAGACAGAACTTTCACAAGCTGGAATCGTATTTGAAAAGGATGAAGAAGTAGAGGTATATGATGTTGATAAAGGTGAGATTCAATTAGAGAAAATAGAAGATACGGTTCGGTTTGAAGTGGAGCAGTTTAATAAGCGAGTTATTACTGAACCATTTAATCGAGCAGTCCTAAATAAATTAGCCGATTACATTGATCCAACAGGAAAAGAGAAGACACTAATCTTTGCTGCAACTGATCAACATGCGGATTTGGTTGTCCGTCTCTTAAAGGAAGGGTTTAAAGAGCGTGGTGATGAAATTGAAGATGATGCTATTGTTAAAATTACAGGGTATATATATAAGCCATTAGAAGCAATTAAACGATTGAAAAATGAGCGTCTGCCCAATGTAGTTGTTACAGTAGATCTACTCACCACAGGAATTGATGTTCCAACTATCACAAATTTGGTATTTTTACGTCGAATACAATCTCGTATTCTTTATGACCAGATGCTTGGTCGTGCGACTCGTCTTTGTCCAGACATTGGGAAAACACACTTTAACGTGTACGATGCTGTTGGTATTTATGATAAATTGCAAAATTATACTGAGATGAAACCTGTCGTAAAACGACAAAATTACAGTATAGGTGACCTGTATGAATCACTTGCGAATGCAACAACAGAAGAGGAACTAACTTTTTGCCGTGAACAATTGGTAGCAAAAATTCAGCGTCGTAAGCAAAGACTGAATGAAGAAGGCAAGAAAAAGTTCAAAGAGTTATCGAACGGAAAAGATGTTGATGAGTGGGTAAAAGAAGTTCAATCATATACCCCACAAGAAGCAAAACAGCATACCATGTTATTTGAATATATGGAAACGTATCGAGTAACAGGAGAGAAACGATATATCTCTAATAAAGAAGATAAAGTGGAAGGTGTAATTCGAGGATACGGAGAGGGAAACAAGCGCCCAGAAGATTATTTGGACGGCTTTGTTCAGTTTATCAAAGAAAACATAAACGAAATTCCTGCACTACATATTGTATGCACACGTCCAATAGACCTAACTCGGAAGGATTTACGAGAATTAATTACGGTTCTAGAGACAAAGGGCTTTAAGCAATCTCATTTACAAACAGCTTGGAAACAGACGAAAAACGAAGAAATTGCAGCGGATATCATAAGCTTCATACGTCAAGCTGCGTTAGGTGAAGCGCTTGTTGATCACGAAACGAGGATAAAACAATCAATGCAGAAAGTCTATTCCTTGCATGACTGGACACCGAGGCAGAAAAAATGGTTAGAGAGAATCGAAAAACAATTACTTCAAGTCCCAGTATTAGCCCCGACACCACAGGAAGCTTTTACTGAAGAGCCTTTTCTTAGTCAAGGCGGGTATAAGTTGTTAAAGCGTGAGTTTGGTGATCTTATTGATACTGTTGTGAAAACAATAAATGAGAATCTATATATTAGTTAAAAATCGTGCCCTTCATTGAGGCATTTTATAAGTAATAATAGGTAGGTTGCTTTAATTAGTTGATTATAGGTTTAACGAGGATTTATAGAAGAATCTATTTAAAATAAGTATATTAAGATTGCAGGAGGTAGGAAATGAACAACCAAGAAATCGTTCAAAAGCTATGGAATTTATGTAACGTGTTACGTGATGATGGGATTACATATCAACAATATGTGACGGAATTGACGTATTTATTATTTCTAAAAATGATGAAAGAACAAGAGACAGAAGATGTTATTCCAGAAGGCTATCGTTGGAATGACTTATTAGAGCGAGAAGGCTTGGAGTTAAAGACGTTCTATCAGCGACTGTTACTTGATTTAGGAGGTAGTGAAAATAACCAGTTAAGTCTTATTTATAGTGATGCTTCTACTAGTATTGGCGAACCGAAAAATCTCGAGAAAATTATAAAATCGATAGATGCACTTGATTGGTACAATGCGAAAGAAGAGGGTTTAGGAAATCTATACGAGGGTCTATTAGAGAAAAATGCCAGTGAGAAGAAGTCAGGTGCAGGTCAGTACTTTACACCACGTGTATTAATTGATGTAATGATTCAATTAATTGACCCGAAAATTGGCGAGCGCTGTGCTGACCCAGCGGCTGGAACCTTCGGTTTCATGATTGCTGCAGATCAGTATCTAAAGAAAAAGACAGACAACTATTTCGATGGGGTAAGTCCAGAACAAGCAGAGTTTCAGAAAAAAGAAGCTTTTACAGGAATGGAGCTTGTTAAGGATACACATCGTCTAGCGTTAATGAACGCATTGCTTCACAACATGGAAGGGCGATTAGAACAAGGTGACTCATTATCTAGTCAAGGTAAGTGGATGAAGAATTTTGATGTTATCTTAACAAATCCACCGTTTGGTACAAAAAAAGGCGGAGAACGGGTATCTCGTGATGATTTAACATATGAAACATCCAACAAACAACTTAACTTTTTGCAGTTAATCTATAAAGCATTAAAAGAAAATGGACAAGCTCGTGCAGCAGTTGTGTTGCCAGATAATGTTCTGTTTGAAAGCGGCATTGGTGAGCAAATTCGTCATGACTTGATGAACAAATGTAATCTACACACTATTTTACGCTTGCCACCAGGTATATTTTATGCACAAGGTGTTAAAACGAATGTCTTATTCTTCACAAAAGGAACAATAGACCAAGATAACACGAAAAACGTTTGGGTATATGACCTCCGAACAAACATGTCTTCATTTGGGAAACGTAATCAATTAACTATGGCTCATTTTGAAAACTTCATGAAAGCGTATATCGCAGAAGACCGTTCTGAGGTGGAAGATGAACGTTGGAACAAGTTTACTCGAGAAGAAATTGCAAAAAAAGGTGATAGTTTAGACATTGGATTGATTGCAGATGAGTCATTATCATCATACGAAAACTTACCAGACCCTATTGAATCGGCAGAAGCAGCGATTGCGAAACTTCAACAAGCAATGGATTTATTAAATGAAGTGGTAGAAGAACTTCGAGCAGTTGAGGTGAGCGAGGATGAGTAAGAAGAAAGTTCACACGTTGAATGAACTACTAGAAAAGGTGTTAGTGCCAGAAGATGAGCAACCTTATGATATTCCTGAGAATTGGGTATATGTAAGATTGGGGAAAGTAGTTGAATTTCAAGGTGGTAGTCAACCCCCTAAATCTGTTTTTAAAGATGAACAGCTGGATGGTTATATTAGGTTAATCCAAATAAGAGATTTTAAGTCAGATAAATTTAAAACATATATTCCTAAAGAGCTTGCAAAAAGAACTTTTGAAGAAAATGACGTCATGATTGGGAGATATGGTCCACCAGTATTTCAAATTTTAAGAGGATTAAGTGGCGCTTATAATGTTGCTTTAATGAAAGCAACACCAATTAAATGTTTAATGGATAATGACTATTTATATTATTTGTTACAAGTTCCTTTTATCCAAAATCCTGTTATCAAAGAATCTCATAGAACAGCAGGACAAACTGGCATAAGAAAGGAACTTATTGAAGATTTTGTTATCGGCCTTCCTCCTATGAAAGAACAAAAACGGATTTCTGAGAAAATAAAACGTTTTTTAAGTAAAATTGAAGAAGCGAAGCAGTTGATTGAGGAAGCGAAGGAAACGTTTGAACTTCGTCGAGCTGCCATTTTAGATAAGGCATTTCGTGGGGTATTGGGGACAAATGATAGTAAGGAAGAAAGTGTGATTAAGGTATTAGGAACGGACAAAATTAACAATGATGTGAACGAACCATTCGAAATTCCTGAAAACTGGGTTTGGACAAAATTAGAAGATATAAGCGAATATATACAAAGGGGAAAGTCTCCTAAATATGTTGAATTATCGAATGTGAAGGTGGTGTCGCAAAAATGTGTACAATGGAGTGGTTTTGATATTAATCCAGCTAGGTTTATCGATGAAGAAACGATTAAGAATTACACAAAAGAACGTTTACTCCGAAAAAATGATATACTTTGGAACTCCACGGGTACAGGAACTATTGGAAGAGTTGCAATCATAAATGAATTAGAAGGAATTGTAGTAGCTGATTCACATGTGACTATAGTAAGAAGCGATAATATTATGAATAGTCGTCTGTTATTTAGATGGTTGTCAGGACCCTATATTCAAAACAAACTAAAAAACGCATGGAGTGGAAGTACAAATCAAGTTGAATTAAATTTAACGACTGTAAAACAACAACTAGTTCCACTTCCTCCTCTCAATGAACAAGAAAGAATAGTGGAGAAAGTAGATTATGTTTTAAGTAAATTAGAAGAAGAACAAAAGTTAACTCAAACTACGTTTGATAATTTAGAAGCTATGAGAGAATCAATCCTTTCAAAAGCCTTCCGAGGGGAACTTGGAACAAATGACCCGAGTGAAGAAAATGCGATTGAATTGCTGAAAGAAGTTCTAGAAGAGCAATTGAAATAAAAATACATTGAGGCATCAAGAGTTGGATTCTCTTTTTATCACGTCAAACATTAACTGATTCTATTACGCAGCTGTCTTCATCAATCTTTTTGAATTGCAATGGTAAATTAATTCCCATATAATGAAATCAAGATTACGGTCTAAGTTCGAAAAGTGACCGTTACACTGAACGGATGCAAGACAGCGGTATATAGAGTAGCTCAGCAGGATAGAGCAACGGCCTTCTTAGCCGTCGGTCGGGAGTTCGAATCTCTCCTGGGACGTCCAGTTTTATAACGTTGTCGTGAAAGAACTTTATATGATTATCGTACAATTTTGCAATATTGTATTAGAGATACTAAAGTGAAATATTTGTTAGATATAACGAGAGACATTATTTATTCATGGTTGGAACAGATGAACGTCGCTAATACAACTAAATTGACGCGTTTAAAGTGCTTCAAGGCATTTCTTGGTCGCTGTTTTGACAATGGTTGGTTTGCTAATAAGTTCTGGCGGTCGGTCAATATCAAAGTAGATATGGAAATCAAAGTAGGTGCAACGGATGAGGAAGTGAACTTACTGCTATCTGTTTTAGATTATACAAAATTTATTGATTTAAGAAATGCTACGGCAATTTTATTGATGTATCGGTGCGGATTACGGATTGGAACAATCGCACGTATGAGAGAACAGCACGTTGATTTTGTTAATCAGAGACTGCGGCTTGACGGAGAAGTTATGAAAAATCATAAAGGTTTAATTTTACCGATAGATAATCAAATAGCTTATTTATTAGAAGTTATGGTGAAGCAGAATAGTTTAATTAGAAGTGAATTTAAAGAGGTTAATGATAACTTATTTATCACAGTTAAAGGAAAGCCAACATCAAATTCTATTACGTCAAATTCAATTCAAAAGCAACTTAGAAAATACACACTAAAGTACGGAATCAATAATATAAACCCTCATACTTTAAGACGAGGATTTGCTAAAAATATATATGCAAAATCAAATGACTTACTGTTGGTGTCAAAAGCATTAAGTTTTGGAGATGGAATATAGTTGAATATTTTACAACTATTTATAGTATTTGGAAAAATTACATGATAAAATTTCTAAAAAGAGTGTGGCGGTGTTGTAATGAGTGCAATTGAAACCCAAACTGATATATATAAAGATTTAGAAGATTGGTATGTAACAGAAAAACCGTTATTTGATAGTTTATCTAAAAAAGTAGGTTCTTTAATTGAAGATATTTTAGAGAAAAATAATGTAGAATACCACTCTATAACTTTTCGTGCTAAAGATGTAGAAAGCTTGATTACTAAAGCAAAGAGTAAAAAATATAAAAACCCAAAAGAACAAATTCAAGACTTTGCTGGTATAAGAATTATTACTTTTGTTAAATCAGATGTTACAAAGGTATGTAATTTGATTAAACCAGAATTTATTATTGATGAGAAGAATAGTTCAGATAAAGGTGAGGAATTGGGTGACGATAAAGTTGGATATCGTTCAGTTCATTACATAGCTAAATTTAACGAGGCAAGGACAAGTTTATTCGAGTACTCACATTTTAAAGATAAGTGTTTTGAAATTCAAATTAGGACCATTTTAGAACACGCTTGGGCAGATATTTCTCATGATAGAACCTATAAATTTAATAATTCGTTACCAGAAAAAAATGATATAAAAAGAAGATTTGCACTAGCAGCAGCAAGTTTGGAAATGGTTGACAGGGAATTTGATAGGCTTTCAAATGAACTTGAAGAGTACTCAATTGAGATAACGAATGATACAGTAAAAGGGAACTTAGAACATGAAATTGACGGAACGTCTTTAATGGCATATGTACAAAATAAGTTTAGTATTCCAATAGCTAAAAAAATGATAAAACCAACATTTATGAAAAGTGAAAAAAATGTTATAGATGAATTGGGACAAATGGGAATAAATACACTAAACGACCTTGATAATATTATTGATAAAATAGTAGAAACGAAAAAAGTATCGATTGATGAAATAGTGATAGATTCTTCTAACTTATTGGGTTTATTTAGAAATATTATGATTATTCATGATCCAGAAAAGTACTTTGAGAATGCATGGCAGGGTAAGTGGTCGGGGATAGATCATGATGATATTGAATACTTTGGCAAGTTTGGTTTAGATTATCTGAAGATAGCAACAAATTATGGACTTTCTTTAGAAGAAGATGAATATGAAGATGAAGATGAATATAAGTGACCGTTTTTCGCATATGATCTGAAGCGTCCTATTATGCCTTCCGTGCCGCTCGCGGAACCGATATATTGTTTGCCGTTCGTCGTGTCAAGGATAACATAAACGCCCGCAACGGCACTCAGCATGCTGTGGGCATCTGGGAAGTCTACCACCTTTTTCAGCTCCTCGTGCTTGAGGATGAAGTCAAGGTAACCAGGGAAATGACGGACGTATCCTTTTGGGAGGATTCAATAAAGTCCTTGTCGTTTCTAGGGAACTTCTGGTTCCATGGATGGCTCCCTTTCCCCAGTAGATGACCAGACGGTCCCTCCATTCGTCGAACAGTTGAACCCTTTCGAGGACGTAATAGTAATTCCGGTTTGGCTTAAAGATGTCGTAATGATGAAAATCTTCGGTAAGGGGGGGTTCCTTAGCAGGATTTACTCCGTCGACCTTGTAGACACCGATGAATTTCTCGTAGGTCTTCGTTGCCCAAGGAATGAGAACAGGTAAATCACAGTCATGGAAATCCGGGTCTTCCTGGTAACTCTGATAGATTTCAAGCTGTCCCTTCTGATGGAGAAGGGGAAAGTCGTATCCTCTTTTCTTGTCGCTATGGCGAACGATCTTGATTCGTTGATTAAGATCGAATCCATACGCTTTCAGCAACATGCTCAATTTCATCTCTTTCACCCCGTCCCCAGTGTATCAGTCCGGGAGGTAATTGGGAAGATTTACAATAAAGCTGGGCACTATTAAAAAGAATGGCATCCTCGGAATAGGCATACAGGGGTCTTGTGCGTCGTTCCACTTCATGCCGGGCTGGGAGATATGGATCACTTTTTTCCCTTGCACAGAAATTCCCTTCATTTTTACGACGTTTTGATTGGAAGCCAAAAGAAGTTCTTCAGCAAAGGTGGTAGAGGAGAGCAATCTATCGAATTCAGGGACGAACACTCTTTCTGTGGGTGCAAAAGTAATAAATGAAAGCTTGGAAAGCCTATTAAAAGGTTTTCCAAGCTTTTTTATTTGATACTAACTACTAGTTTTAATTACAGAGCTCTTTATTCAGTGTAATAATTTATTGTAGAATGTTAACAAAACTAGTGATAGTATTTAAATAAAATAGAAAAATTAAATGAGGGAATAAGCATGTCAGAGCAAACTATACAAAATGAATTATACTCATACAATGTTATTATTTTGGATAAATATGAATGTTTTAGTTTAGGTTCAACAACTATTAAAGATTTAATGGATACAAAAAAAATTAAGAAAGTTAATGTTGCGAAAAAAATATTAGATAAAAAACCAGATGTACTAATTTTAGATAAATTAAAGAATATAATAATTTATCAAGAACAAAAAGTGCCTAAAAAATTCAAATCAGAATCTGATATTCAGAAAGCTATTGATCAACAAATTCATGTAGCGAAATCATTATCTGCAAAAATATATATAGTTTCTGATGGAGACCAATTTATTTGGATTAATCCGTTAACTAGTGAAAAAATTCTAGATAATAAAGGGAACCCTATTGATTTTCAGGTTAAACCAAAAGAAAATGCAAAGCAATTAGTTAAATTAATTAATGAAATTTGTTTGTCTATAGATAAAGATAATAATCAGATTTTAAACAAAGAGTATTTAGACCCAACTGATTTAGCGCAAAAAATAAATGGTATTTTGAAAAATTTAACATTTGCATCTGCAAAAATGTCTTTATATACATTTGTAGAGGTATTCTTATTTAAATATTTATCTGATATTGGTATTCTTACTGGCGACAATTCATTTAATTATACTTATAATATGTATGCTGATGAGGAATGTTCGGATGCAAAGGTATTAGGTAAATATTTAGAAGGGCCTCGTCAGACAATGAAAACATTGTTCCCAACAGGTGAAGACGGAACAACGATAATAAACGGTAAAGTTTTCCACTCTGAAAGAGATATCTATAATAATTATATTAGTAAGGACAATACTGATATGATTTTTAAACAGGTCATTATTGAATTTAAAAAGTACGAAAAAAGAAAAGGGAAATTTTTGGATATAAGCAAAGATTTCAAATCTAAACTCTTTGAAACATTCATGAAAAATAGCGATGATAAGACTGATATGGGCCAATTTTTCACACCATTAAAAGTAGTAAAAGAAATGACTAATATGGTTGAAATTAAAGAAGGAATGAAAATATGTGATCCAGCATGTGGTGTAGGGAAATTTTTATTAGAAAGTATAGCTGATGATATCGATGATTACTTTTACATGGATGATCATAATAAGTTAGTTAAGAAAGTTGAGCTTTTTGGATACGATAAAATGATGTCCGCTGGCGATGACATTACAACAATTTTAGCTAAAGCTAATATGCTAATATATTTTTCTAAGTTATTTAGGGAAAATAATTCATTGCCAGAGGTGCAGTACTTGGCTAAGGAATTATTGAATGAAACCTATACTTTAAGTAAATCCTTATTAGGAACTTTGGAGAAAGTACACAAAAATAGATATCAAATTATCTTTGCAAATCCGCCTTATTATCAATCAAAAACTATGAAAGATGAGGCGAACAAAACGGAAGAATACACATTGGGTGGTTCAGGTGTAGAATCATTGTTTATGGAGTGGATTGCAAAATCTTTAGATTATGGTGGCATAGCAAACATTGTTATCCCAGATGGAATTTTATCTAATTTAGCTAATAAGAAACTTAAAGAATACATATTAAAGTTTTTTAATATAGAGAGTATTATTTCTCTACCTGTAAATACTTTCTTCAATACGCCTAAAAAGACTTATATAATGACTTTGAAAAAGAAATCCAAAAATCAAATTAATAACAATGTGAAACAAGACTACCCAATTTTCACTTATATATGTACATCTATTGGTGAGAGTTTAGATGCAAATCGATTTGATATTGAAGAAAATGACTTGCATGAAGCAGTGTGTAAATACAACAACTTTAAAAATTTATCAAACAAAAATGAAATAGATGAACCTTTCAAAAGTTATTTTGAATCAGATTTGAAGTATAAAGCATTATTGCCAGTTGAATTAAAAAAAGATATAAGTTGGATCATTGAAAATTGGTGGTCTGAGGAAGATAAAGTAAAAATTGGATTAAAGAAAGAAAAAGATACTTCTACTATTGAAGATTTCCAAACCCTTTTAACTGAAACCATTGACTTGATAAATGATTTTAAGGAGGAATTGGATTGTCTGAAGTAGTGTTTAAAGATATAAAACTCAATGATATCTTTATTTTAAAAAGAGGTAAAGTAATTTCGAAAGAATATATTAAAAATTTTAAAGGACAGTACCCTGTTTATTCTACTCAAATAGATCAACCTTTAGGTTATATAACAGATAATATGTATGAAGGCAAATTTTTGATTTGGAATACAGATGGTTTAGCTGGATATATAAGAATTATTAATGGTAAATTTTCAATTACAAATATAGTAGGTATAATGTCATTTAAAGAAGAATTTTCACATCAAAATATCTCGTTAGAATATATAAAGTATCATTTGGAACCCATTTTTCGAAAAAACATAAAAGGTAGAATGGGTGAAAAAGGGAAAAATGAATATAGTAAACTGAATAGTACGATGATAAAAGAGTTAGATATAAAATTACCATTTCCCATTAACGATGAAGGGGAAATCGATTTAGAGACGCAAAAAGTTATAGCTAATAAATACGAAAAAATTATGGCTATGAAGGAGTTATTAAAAGAAAAAAAGAATGAAATAGAGGCTCTAAGTATTTCTTTCCTTGAAGATTCTGATTGTAAGGCAATGAAAATTACAGAACTATTTACGCCGAAATTAGGAGATGGTAAGTATACGCAAAAGTATTGCTTGCAAAATTCGGGAGAATACCCATTATATTCAGGAAATACAACTCAGAAATTTAGTTTAATTAATAAGTATAATTATGAAGGAGAATATTTAACTTGGGCTAAAGATGGACTTGCTGGATACCTTATGTATCACAATGAGAAATTTGCAATTACAAATCATAGAGGTATTCTAATTCCTACTGACCAAGGTCAAAAAATTAATCTTAAATATATAAAGATAATTTTGGAGCCAATTTTCAGGAGAAATATTAAAGGTCGTTTGGGTATAGAAGGTAAGAATGAATACACTACTCTTAGTAAAGATATGATTAATAAATTACAGGAGAAGATATTGATTCCAATAAGGGAAGATGGAAGTTTTGATTTAGAAAAACAAGTTGAAATTGCTAGCAAGCACGAGAGGCTAATGGAGATTAAAGAAAAGATAGTTAATCAATTAAATGAATTATTATCTAAAGAAATAGAAATATAAATACTGTTTGAAGAGCATAGAGACGTGAATTAGTCTTTATGCTCTTTGCTAATTGTTATAATATTTAAATGATTGGTTTACTTGGAACTTAGTTTTCTTTCAGTGGTAGTGCTTTGAATTTTGGAAATGGAGAATACTTATTTAAAGTTCCTTTGATTGAAATTGAATTGGAATGAAAAACATTTTGCTGCTCCAGATGAAATTCTAATTTACTTGGCACTTATGGATAAGTTCTTAAATGGGGAAAAATTGAATATTCTAAAGAAATTTGAAAAAAGATCAAGGCACTAACTGAGTATTAAAAGGAATCATACCTGCTCTAGTTTATCAAAAGATGTGTATATATTCTTGTAATTAAAGAGGGTTTTGGGGTTGTTAAATAAAATTATCGGAGCCATGAAGAAATCTTGTGAAACCCTTATAACATAATGGATTAATCTGGTGGCAGAATGGTGGTAAACCAAGCATATTGCCACCAATTACATCTGTTTAATTCATAAAGAGAAAATAATTGAACATTCTCTCCAAAATCTGCAAGTGATTCCTTAATATGCGTTTCACAACTTTTCATCATCAGCTCAGCTTTAGGGGTAGCTCTACAATCATTGCTGTAGCTTCCATAACCAGATCAGTTGTTGCCGTTCTTGAATCTCACGATTTGGACTTACTTCCCAAATTTCAAGCTCATATTCAAATTGCTGTCTCTTGAATGTTTCCGCATATGTTTCATAAACATGTCCCTGAACAATTATCATGACCTTACTTTTCATAATTTCAGGCATCGACTCTCCAAATTCAACAAATTTCAAGAAATCCTCGAAGTAGCGGGCATATGATGCTTGCTGGATCGCCAGATTCAATCATTTCCTCTTCAGGCATGTATGGATACATAAAAAATAGAAATTTAATTAATGTGAAAAATTTATCACTCTAAAATTACAGTTTAATTCTTATTCATAACTAGACACATTGCGTTAGAAAAATTACATAAATTTTACAATTAATTAATAAAGGTTTATCATTCATATGATCTAATAGTCTTAGTTTTAATTTCACAGTTAAGACAATAAAACAAATTAATATAATCAAGAAAGGAATTATTAAATGACTATTGGAAAACGATTAAAAGATATAAGAGTAAGTAAAGGTTTAACACTTAAGGAAGTTGAAAATGCATTAAGTATTACCAGTCTCCACGGGTTGGAACAAGGAAAATACAAATCCTTTAAATGTGAACATTTAGTAATCTTATCAGAGTTTTATAATATATCTCCACTCTATTTATTAGGGTTAGAAGAAGATACTTTTAATATTGAGTCTAAGTGGTTGGTATTAATACAAAAGTTGAAACAGCAAAATATATCGCCTAGAGATGTTATGAAAAGTGTCGAAAAGTATAAAAATATTTCAATATCTAATTAGAATTAATAGTAATATTAATACTTATAACTGAAAGAATACTACTAATTTCCTCCAAGTACCAAATATCTTCAAAATCTTTATATTATGGTAAGATATTACTAAAGAAACAATTATTCGGAGGAAAAGTACAATAATATGTTAATTAAACTACTTAAAGAATTTTCAATACAGAAACCGATAATAAATACTCTCTCTACGAATAAGACTAACTGGATTAAAAAAGTAGATGAAAAGGGTATATATGTTGAAACAGAATCATCAAAGGAAAAATTCAATAAAGGAGAAAAAGCAGATTCCACAGAATTCCTTTCAAATGATTTTATTAATCAAGGCTGGGTAGAATTTACAATAGCTAGAACTGCTTCATCAGTGGATTTCATAAAGACTCAAAGAAGAACATCCTTCTTAATGGCTTTTTTCAGTAATTTACCATTTGTAGAACAAACCCAAAAGGAAAACCGAACAGCTATTAAGCTTAAGGAGTTCACAACTGATCAGTTACCAGAAGCGAGTTTAGATCAAACTCTCGCTTTTTTAGATGAAATCATAGAGAACGGAATTAACCCAATTGATATCACTAAAATTTATAATGAGGATAAGCTAAAAAGGTTAAAATCCCGTGCGAGGCAGGGGTTAAAGCTTTTAGGAATTTTAAATGAATCCTATCAAATAAACAATAGTATTTTGGAAGATTATAAATATTCACCAGATAAAAAGAATTTCTTACGGGAACAAACCTTAAAACACGAATATTTTAATTTAATACTAGAATTATTAAAGATTGTTTCCACACTATCTAAAAATGAAAAGCTTTCATGTTTAATTGAAGTGGGCATGTTAATAGTCCGTAATTCTCGTGGAGAAAACTTAATGGTAGAGTCTGTCGCCGAATATCGTACGAGAAACATTCTTCAATGGCTTGAACAGATCGGACTTGTTGATAAGGAGTGGAATGTGATTGTGGAACAATCGTTTAGGTTAAGCTTATTAAAAGTTATGAATGAATATTTAGCTGCTAAAAATGGTCCATTTGCAAAAAATGAGCTTGGAGATATTGTACGGAATGCTATTCCTTCTTTAATAGGGAACTTTTACTTTTTGGATAGTAATCAGTATACGATTAAAGGTTCAGTTGGTCAGGGTAACTGGGCATCTGTTCCATGGATTGCTGTGATGAATAATAAAGTCACAACTTCAACACAAAGAGGTTATTATATCGTTTATTTGTTTAGTGAGGATATGCGATCACTTTATCTAACTATTGCTCAAGGTGTTACTGAAACCTCTAAAGAAGAAATGGAAAATATCAATAAGAAAATACGTGAATCAATCCATATGAATGACCGAGTGATAAAAGGCAACGATCTGCAATTAGGCCAAAGTTCAAAAGCAAAGGAGTATGAACGATCAACAGCAGCCTATATCCCATATTCAATCGATGATTTCCCTTCAGAAGACCTGCTTTTAAATGATCTAGAAGACATGATTGGTTATTACGAGGAATTTATTCATAAAAACGATCATCAAACTGAGCTAGTAAAGGATCCTAAGGGACCTTATTACTCAATTGATGAGATCATCAATCATATTGATACATATATCTCAAGTAAAGGCTTTTATTATGCAAAAGAAGAAATAATCAACCTCTTTTTATCATTAAAAACAAAACCATTCGTCATTATATCTGGTATTTCAGGTACGGGTAAAACAAAAATTGTGCAATGGTTTGCAGAAAGTGTAGGAGCAACAGAACAAAATGGGCAGTTTGAGTTAATACCTGTTAGTCCTGATTGGAATGATGGCTCTGATTTATTAGGCTATGTTGATATTAAAGGTGACTTTAAAAAGGGACCTTTAACAAAAGTGCTGATGAGTGCAGAAGAGAATCCAAGCCGACCTTATTTTGTTTTATTAGATGAAATGAATCTTGCACGTGTTGAGTATTATTTTAGTGATATTTTAAGTGTGATGGAGAGTCGCCGTTGGGAGAATGGGAAAATTGTAACTTCTGAATTAATTTCAGAAGATGTTGCAAAAAAACAAATTATCCTTTCACCTAACGTGTTTATCATTGGAACTGTAAACATGGATGAAACAACACACCCTTTCAGTAAAAAGGTATTGGATCGTGCCAATACGATCGAGTTTAATGAAGTTAATTTAGGCTATCTTTCATTTTTGAAGGATCTACAAGAAAGTGAGCAGTTCGAATTATCGAATGAACAGCTCGCAGGTACCTATCTACATTTGAAAGATGTATATCAAGCCTCTCCTTCGATAATAGAAAAAGCAACAATTCTACTAGTTGAGTTAAATGAGCTTCTTAAGCCTATAGGAGCGCAAATTGGTTATCGAGTCAGAGACGAGATTTGCTTTTATCTAGCCTATAATGAGCAAGGGAATCTTTTTTCATTTGAACAAGCCTTTGATCGTTGTGTTTTACAAAAAATTCTTCCTCGTATTTCAGGAAGTGACTATCGTGTACAAAATGTACTAGATGGCTTGTATACTTTTTGTACAAATAAGGTTTATAGTGACGAAATGGAAAGATTAGACGAGCTATCAATTGCAGCCTATCCGAAAAGCACTAGGAAGATTATTGAAATGAGACGGAGGTTAACAGACGATGGCTTTACATCCTTCTGGACTGCCTAATGAAGTCGAGCTGTTAATCATAGATACAGACGAGTTCACACTTATTCTGAAAGGAAAGCCATTTCATGAACGCTATGAAGGTCTCAGCCAATACAGACAGCTAGATTTTCACGATGAGATGAACTTAACCGTGACCGGCACAAATATAAATTCTGTAAGGGTATTTGATGTCACCACACAAGCTATGGTTGAACCTTCATCTAATCGTCCTATTTTTTTTGAAAATGGAAATTACCAGCTAGTCGTCACACCTAAAACAGATGAAAATTATTCCTTTTACCATGAGCATCCATTGCTTCGAAAAGCTATTGGAAGAGTTAATATTATGGACAATCGGTATCTATTAATGGGAAATCTTCAGTTTCAAAATGAAGTTGGATCATCTACCTTTGAAATCCGAAAGGATAAGGAAAAATTTCTTGAAGTAACGATTGAAATTTTTCCTACGAAGCTAGATTACAAAGAGGATTATAAACGTCTGCTCGATGAAGTAAACGATGAGATTTACAATTTAGCGTTTCATTTTATTAAGAAGACGTATTTAACCGCCAAAATCAATGTGGAAGGGAAGCCTTCAAGATCTGAATTTTTCCGCTTATTAAATCACCACTTTGGGCAATTAATGAAATCAATCAAACAAATAGAAAGGCAACCACATCATAAACTTATTACAACACATATAAAAACAAGGGGAGATCAGCTAGGTCGTATTGATCAGACTGGACGAAAATATTTAAACAAACGTCCGAATCTCTTTGTAGAAGTAAAAAATGGGATTGAACTACATAATCGTTCTGTAATGCCGATTTCTGGTTTAAAAATAAAGAAAGAGCTTACCTATAATACTTTAGAGAATCAGTTCATCAAATGGATAATGCTTCGATTGAAGGATAGAATTCAAGATTTACACGACAAAATACAAGCTTTGAATCATCGATTTGAAAGAGAGCAGAATGACGATTTAATTGAATCTATTTCAACAATGATCAAAGATTTGGATCAACAACTTAAAAATCCCTTCTGGCGTTTAATTGGAAAATTAGATCGGTCGGTAATGAGTTTAGTCATACAGATGGCTCCAGGATATCGAGATGTTTTTCAGACCTATTTAATTCTTTCAAAGGGACTGTCTCTTCAAGGTAATCTTTATCAAATGTCTGTGAAAGATGTTGCTACTATGTATGAGTATTGGACATTTATTAAACTCGGCCAAATTCTCGGGAAAAAATATGACATGATCAGTCAAGACATCATAAAAGTGAATCGTGAAGGTTTATTTGTCAACTTAGATACAAATTCTACAGCAAAAAGAGTTTATAGGCATCCAATAACAAAGGAACAAATAACCCTAACATACCAGAAAACTGAAAGAAAGCTACCAACTATTTCGCAAAAGCCAGATACAACTCTTAGTATTGAGAAAAAAGGTAAGGATTTTGATTATAATTACATATTTGATGCCAAATACAGAATCGAATTTGCAGTGGAAGGAAGCTACTATCAACGTCATTATCAAAAACCTGGACCTATGGAAGAGGACATCAACACAATGCACAGATACCGCGATTCACTTGTTGTTGAACTTGATGGCCCTTTTGAACGTACTGCTTTTGGCGCCTATGTATTGTTTCCTTGGAAAAATGAAGAGGAATATGAAGATCACCATTTTTATAAAAGTATCAATAAGGTCAATATTGGTGGATTACCTTTCTTACCAAACGCTACTAGAATCGTTGAGCAATTTGTTGAACATCTCATCGAAAAAAGCCCAGAGGATATACAGCAGGAAGGGATTCTTCCTAGAGGAACTAAAGAAAGCTGGATTTCTAGTCTTGACGAAAAGGTTCTTGTTGGAATGGTACCTACTGAAGAAAACTATCTAGCACATCACCAACACTTATTTTACCATCTTCCAACTAATCGTTTGAAAAAAGGCTGGCAGGAGGCGAAATATATTGCCCTTTATGCCAAAAGTGGGGCAGCCCCACAAAATGGAATTAGCTGGTTTGGAAAAATAATCAATGTTCAAATCGTTAAAAGAAATCAAATCACAGAAATTCCTAAAGAAAGCTCAGAGGAATTTGTTCGATTTGATATTGAGGTTTGGCAACCATTAAAAGCAGTCATCAAGCCTGTTGGCTACGGTATATCAGTATATACAGTGACTAACATAAATACGCTAAAGCAGGCACTAGAGTTGCCTGAAATATTTATGAAATCAAAAGAAGAAATGACACTTTGGCGAATGTTAAGACGTATCTCTGATAACATTAATTTAGAACTTGATAATAATGATTTAGATAAAGCAACAAAGATAAATCGCTTCCAAATAAAGGATATTACTTTTGAAATAGACTTCGAAGGTGCAAACATTAAAATGGTGAAAGGTTCATTATTTTCCTTAATAGATATAGAAGATGTTTTAAAGCAACCTTCAAGTGTATTTAAAAAAATAATAAAGTATATGGAATAATTTATGACATAAATATTATTAATATTTTCTAAACCCCTTGTTGTATAAGGGGTATTTTATATGCAAGGTAAGTTGCAATTGTGAGAAACTAACAGCCACTAAATTCCAAAATTTATTCCCACAAACCTACTAAACTAGCTACAATTTCATTAAGGAAAAAACAATATTTTCAAAACAAAAGAATGGGTCAATGAAGTCGAGAAGACGGGTATGGCCAAAAGCTATAAAATGGTCGTGCTATTAGCCATGCTTCAACTAGGATCATCAGAGTGGTATAAATCAATCACCCCACAAGAGGTTGCACCATTTTTCCACTCTTACTTAACAGAAAAAGAATAGCGTAAACGGATCGATTTTTCTGATAAAGAAACGAAAAAACTATGGGATTATAATGTAGAAAAGGTCAGTAGCCTAATCTTTAAAATGCCTATGACAAAGTGGAGTGGAAGCTATAAGGGCCTGATTACCTTCGAAAACAACCAAATTCACTCCAAACTTACAAATTGAAAAGAATGAGGAAGACATCTTGTTTAAATGGATGAAGGAGATTTGTGAGTATAGATTGCATTATCATTTTGAGAGGAAGTGGAATAAATAGTAGCCTTGAAACTACTTTATAAATACATAACTACTTAACGAAAGTTCCGATCTGCAAACTAACTTTTTGTTCTTATTTACTTTGTTTAATGGTATATTCTCACTAATTTGCAGATCAACATTTCTTCAGGTTCGATTAAAAATAATAGAGAGGAGAAACGGAAAATATGAAACTTAGCCTATTAATAGATAGAGACTCCGTACATGCAGGGGATGATTGTGAGTCCCATAAAAAATCAGTCACGATTAAAGAAGATACACCAGTAAAAGTATTAATTGAGAAATTAATAAGAAACAAGGAGTATGTTCTAGCATCAATTTATGGTGGAAAAGTCCTTTGGAACGTAGAAACGAAAGGATTATGTATTGCACAAGTCGTTCAGACAGAAAACAATGACTATCAAGTGTTTGGTGTGGATCACCTCATTTCGGAATATTGTAATGAAGAAAATAGTGTTGGAATCAAATTTCGTTATTTTAGGTATCAAGGGAAACATACATTTACTGAAATCGAGAAGCGAAGTTCTGTTCATTATCCTTGGTCACCAATCTATTATTATGCAGGGATTGATTACGCAAATGAGAATCAGATCTATTTTGGAAAATGGGGTATGGAGGAGAGTGTAATATGAAGCCTACTTTGCCTTTATTTAAAAGATTGTACGGTTAATGGTTATATTTTGGAGGAAATGATGAATATGTTAAAAATTCGAAACGTTAAAATGGAAGATTTACCTGAACTTGTTGTAATAGAAAATAGTTGCTTTACAATAGAAGAGGCTGCGACAATAGAAGGATTCGAAAAGCGGATTCACCTTATTCCTGATAGTTTTTTTGTAGCTGAAGAGGATGGAGTTATCATTGGATTAGTCAATGGACCTGTCATAGAAACTGCCTATATTACAGATGATTTATTCAATTATATCAAGGCAAATCCAGCATCTGGCGGTCATCAAAGTATTCTTGGTTTAGCAGTTGCACCACAATATCAAAAACAAGGCGTGGCATCAGCGTTGCTTGAACATCTTGAAATAGAAGCCAATACAAACAAACGGGAATCAATAACACTAACTTGTAAAGAAAACTTAATTTCCTTTTATGAAAATCATGGATACATCAATTGCGGTGTTTCAAATTCTAAACATGGTGGAGTCGTTTGGTTCAATATGAGTAAAAAATTGAAGTAAATGTTTTAAAGGAAATATGATAGTAAAATTGATTAAAAGTAGTATAATTTCAAGTGAATTGCAAAAGTAAAATCGTAAAACCCATCAAATCTATAGGATTCACTAAATTAAAAGATTAGCTTATTAACTAAGGAGTTAAATAGATGAAAGAAAAAAATAAAGATCTCGATTTTTTACATGAAGTAGCTAAAAAGATTTCAGAAAGATCAAAACAAGGTTCTCCGATTTTACCAGATGAAGTTTTTGATTTATTTGAAGTGACATTAGAAACTATGACTGATGTCCGAACGATTGAAATGCCTATTTTTATGCCATTCGTTATTGAAAAGGAAGATGATTTTTATACAGCTAGATGCCACGTCTATCGTGCATGTAGAGGAATAGGGTTTACAGAAGAAGAGGCAATTGAAAAATTAAAAGAAGATATAGATCTCTATAATAAATCATATATTAAAACAGAAAAAAAAATGCAAATGGAAGAAATAATGAATAAAATTTTTCCAAAAGATCGTTTCTAGATGTGGTGAAATAGAATAATCAAATGTAATTAAAGTAATAAGCTACGACGTATCGTGGTTTATTTTTTTGTCTTGCTGTAATTTCTTTATTAAAAGCATTTTAAGTTTTTTATGTAACGCATGTATTGAACAATTCTTCATATCCATGAAATAAATTACTGAACAATATGGAGAGAGGTGAAGAAAACATCACTTTACATAACAACTAGAAAATAAAGTAGACATCCCTAGAGGTCAGGAGAATTGTAAATGGAAGCTCGAATTAAAAAAAGGACACATTAACAAAAAAATCAGAGAATCTCTAATAAGTTACTGAAGAATATGGAGAGAGGTGAAGAAAACATCACTTTACATAGGGTGGGGAAGGGAGAAGATGTATCCATGTAATGACGGCATACTAGATGGAGTTTCAGATGTGTGTTTAGGTCCACTTTTCTGAAGGGGAAGTAGAATTTAGTATTCGATTGATTGGTAATTCGTGTTATATAGGGTTTTACAGTTTTTAAAATTGCACAGGTATTGAACTAAAAAATAATAACCGTAATGTATTTATTAAAGTGATCCATTGTTTAAGATTAAGTTAAAATTAACAAAAATTGTTTAATAAACTATTACACTAATGATATATTAATAAACGTTAAAATACTCTTTAAAGGAGAATTTTTGATGAACAATACGAGAATGAAACAAATTGAGTTAGAGCTTGTAGCGGAGGTGTGGACGTGACAGGTACGATAGAGAGGCAGGTCTCAAGATTGTTGAAGTTGCGTAAAATCTGCGGTTATGGTGCAGCCATAGCAGTAACGCCTTATCTACTGATCAAAATCGTATGGACTTTCGGACTCTTCCTTCCAACCGAGCAAATGGGTGATGCCAGCTGGCGAATGATAAACGCAGTTACCGCGGTTCTCGCTGCGATTGGTATCCTTCTTGCAATGGCGTTCTGCAGACCGTGGGGAGAGCGATTACCCGCGTGGATGGTTGCTCTGCCGGTTTGGGTTGGTACCGGTTTACTCGTACCCATGCTCTTGATAGCACCGATTCTAGGACCTGCAGCTATGATCCGGGATCAAGAGGCAGGTGCCGCCGACTTCTGGGTATTCGAGCAAATTTTCGTCATGATCTCGCTTTTCGGGATCGGCATCTTCCTGCCGATTGCATTGGCGGGGTATGCAAAGGCACGTTGGCCAGAGGCGCTGAGTGGAACAACCGACTACAAGGAGTTGCCGGGCAACACTAGACAACTGCAGATCATCTTGGCTAGAATCGTCGCTGCCGGCTGCATCCTACTCGGTGTAATCAAGGTGTTTTGGGCGGTTGGCGGCACTTTCGGCATCGACACGGCAACAATGGATGAACGCGATCTGTGGTGGCACCTCCTATCATTGAGTACAGGTGTGTGGTCCCTTACTGGCGCGTGGGGAATACTAGTGATAGCATCCCGACGTGGGTCGAGGTGGTTTCTGCCCCCAATGGCAGCGGCATGGATTTCCTCGGGAATGCTGTTCTCCAACAACCTATATTCTGCCTTATCTTCAGTTCGACTCGATGCGCCACCCTCCCCAGAATACCCATTGGCATGGTTGTTAACCACAGAGGCCGGCATCGTCTTAGGTGTGATAATGGGGATGATTATCCTGCTGGTGCTGCACGAACGCCGTCGAGCCCTTCGAGATGAGTCCGAGCGAAGTTAATTACACAGTAAATTGTCTTTTAAGCTGTTTAAATGCTTAGTTATAAACGAATCAGTGGTACCATTACTTTGAAAAAAATTACCCGAGTTTCTTGCGTCCTTTTAGAGATATGTTTTTGCCCCTTTTGTTGACCAGACGAGTTTTCACGTAATGTATATCCCGCTAGTATCGTACCTTCTTTTGGCGACTCACGAATATCCGCTACCGTAACTGAAAATTCAGTCACATAAAAATAGCTTCGTTCCCAACTTGATTAAAACTCATGCTCTCTGCTCGTCTTAATGCCTTTTAGTCTCTTTGACCGAACTAATGAGGATACGTCTTTAATCTTTAACAATGACTGATAATATGTACCTATTCCTGTACCGCGGATTCTATAAACCATTTTTCAATCTCAGATATTCTTATTCTTTTAGACATAAAAACACCCCTTTGGCTAAAAATAACAAAGGGGTAAAGCAACGCAACTTTATTTAAAACATCTCATCGCTATTATAAACATCGTGACTTTATTTCAAAGACAGTTGGTCATTTTGATATTTATCGTTTCAAAATTGAACTTATACAACAACGGATCTTTTACGTTAAGAAATCCTATCCCAAAAAAGGCATACATTCCAAGAATAAAAGTGATCAGTTACTAATCACGCCCCGATTGAGTCATACTCTTTCCCATATACACTATCTTTACTTTCTTCCTGTCTTATACTAAACGACCACAATCTCACTTATAATCCAGCAACAACACCCAAACTTCGACAAAAATCCCAAGCCTCTTAAAAAAAATGACGACAAAAACTAATAGAAAAACAATGTACTGAATATTGACCAAATCCAGCAATTGATGTAACATCATAATAGGTTATATTACATTATATACAATTAAACTAAAAGCTAAAAAGGAAAGATGGGGTGATTATATAATAGATCAGTTGAATACTAGAAATAGATCATTCCTATTCAATTTTTAAGAATCTGAACAAAGGAGGAGTCAGATGAAAATAGCCGCAGTCGGCTTTAATTGCGTTGACATTTATGAAAACCTTCAAAGATTATACCCTACTGGAAATGGTATCGATTTTGTTATTCATATGAGTAGATTTGGACTTCAAACCTCTGTCGTTAGCGTTGTCGGGGAAGATGAGTACGGTCAATTAATGATCGATACATTAAAAAAAGAGGGAATTGAACTATCACATCTACGTGAAGAAGCAGGGAAAACAGCTGTTATTAAGATGCAGCTAAACGGAAATGACCGTGTGCATGGCGAACTTCTTGAAGGAGTCATGAAAGATTTTTCCCTTACAAGTGATGATATCGAATTTCTCAAAGAGTTTGATTATGTTCATACAGATCTATTCGGAAAGGTCATCGATTTGCTTCCAACAATCAGAAACAATGGCAGCAAAGTAATTTTTGATTTTTCTACCTATCATCATAAACCAGAAATCAAAACGATTATACCTCATGTAGACTATGCATTTTTCTCCTATGATCAGCATGATGAATACATCGAGGAATTTATGAAAAAAGCCAAAAGTCTCGGTCCTAAAATTGTAACCGTTACCATCGGTGAAAATGGAAGTCTTTCCTATGATGGAACAACTTTTTATAAGGAAGCAGCAATCAAGGTGGATGTTGTTAACACGGTTGGTGCTGGGGATTCATTTATCGCAGGGTATATGTTTGGTGTGATAAATGGATTTAGTGTTCAAGACTGTTTGAAAAATGGTGCGAAAACAGCAGCGGGAGTTATCGCTAAGTTTGAACCATATTAGGAGTTAATTAAGTTGCAAGGTTTAGCAGAGGTAGCTTACTAGATTGAAAGGTGGAATTCATATGGTCATAGATGTACATACACATCCCATTTTTTTCGAGGGAATCTGTGATGACGAGGAGACTCTGACATTTCGGAAGGAGCAGTTTGGGATTTTTAAGCAGTCTCCACAGTCCATCGAGCAAATTTTAGTGGGGATGGATTATGGAGGGATTGATAAATCCGTTTTGCTGCCTGAGGATATTTCAACAATTGCTGGTGGTCATGTTGTTTCAAATGAGGAGATAAAGAAGCTTGTGGACATGGTTCCTGATCGATTTATCGGGTTTGCTAGTGTTGATCCACATCGTCCAGATGCACTTGATGTCTTAGATTATGCTTTTAAAGATCTTGGGTTAATGGGGTTAAAGCTGCATCCGTCTAAACAGGCGTTTTATCCGAATGATGAACGATTAAAACCAATTTATGAGAAATGTGTAGAGTACAATAAGCCGATTATGTTTCATGCTGGGATGAGCTGGGAGCCGAATGCGTTAGCAAAGTATTCACAGCCACTACATTTCGAGGAAGTTGCCTTGCATCATCCGGAATTAAGAATTTGCTTAGCTCATTTTGGTTGGCCTTGGATCAATGAAACGATTATGATAATGCTGAAATATCCGAATGTATATACGGATACGTCCATGCTGTATATGGATACGGCGAAGGATTTTTATGAACAGATTTTCACGAAAAATATGGGCCCTTTATGGATTGATCGAAATCTTAAGGATCAGGTCATGTTCGGTTCGAATACACCAAGATTCCGAGCAAATCGTTTAAAGCCAGCGCTTGAGAGCTTACCGATGAGAAGGTCAACATTGGATAAAATCCTAGGAACAAACGCTGAAAAATTCTTAGGGCTGAAGGGATAGATGATAAAATGGTGAAATTGGAAAATATCGTTTTACTTACTCAGTCGGAGTTTCAGTTAATTAAAATTACGGAAACCGTTCGAGAATTTGTTGCTGAATCTGGGATTCAAAACGGATTGGTAGCGGTGATCACTGCACATACGACAACGGGAATTATGGTGAATGAAGGTTTGGATTGCTTGGAAATTGATATTGAGGAAACACTTGAAAGGCTAATCCCAAAGCATGAACCATATGCCCATGCACATTTTCTACCATCGTATGGAGCGACAGGAAGTAACGCACCAGGTCATTTGAAGTCGATGTTATCAGGAAATAGTTGTATGCTACCGATCCAGGATGGAAAAATGATTTCTGGCCATGCACAGGATATTTATTTAGCAGAATTTGATGGACCGCAAAGTCGAAAGGTCTATATCCAGGTTATTGGGGAGTAAGCCAGTCATTAGTTATTTGGTGAGGAGAAATTTGCAGCACTATAATACGTTATATAATGTTCTAGACTATTCAATAACATAAGGTCATTTGAAAGGGGTGATTGTTTACTAGAATACTTTTTTACAATTTTTTAATGGAATGTTTAGAAAACGAAAAGATCTGAATAAAGATTTCAAGGGGGTAATGAAATGAAACGTTGTTGGGGGATCATGTTAAATGTTTTATTGATATTATCATTAATCGTAGGCTGTTCATCTAATTCTACTTCCTCAGATGATGGTTCGTCAGAGGATGGAAAGGTAACATTAACATTTTTACACAGATGGCCAAATGAACCATACAAGACGTTTTATAACGATGTGATTGCTCAGTTTGAAAAAGAAAATCCCAATATTAAAATCCAACAAGTGACAGCATTAAATGATGATTACAGACAGAAAATCAACGTCATCTTAGGGAATGACAATCCACCAGACATTTTCTTTACCTGGGTAGGAGAATATGGAGATAAGTTCATTAGGGAGAATATTGCCTTAGACATTACAAAATATTATGAAGAAGATAAAGAATGGTCTGAACAGTTAATGGCAACAAAGCCATTTACTTATGAAGATAAAAATTACGGTGTGCCTCTGTATACAGATTCGAAGGTCTTTTACTACAACAAAGAGATGTTTGCTAAATACAATTTAACACCACCTGAGACTTGGACTGAGTTTATTGATCTATTAAAAACGATAAAAGCGAAAGACGAAACACCGATTTTATTAGGAAATAAATTCCCATGGGCTGGAGGACATTATATTACATCTCTGAATCAACGAATGGTGAAGCCTGAAACATTAGCTAGTGATAATACGTTTGGCGAAAGTGAGTTCACTGATCCGATGTATGTAGAGGCATTAAAGAAGTTAGACGAACTTCAACCATATTTTAATGAGAATACAAACTCATTGGGGCATGAGGAAGCGCGAAACTTCTTTTTAAATGGAGAATCTGCAATGATCTTCCTTGAAACATTTGAGGCACCTTTTATTGAGGAAGCTGAGTTTGAGTGGGATACCTTTAAATTCCCGACTGTTGAAGGTGGGGAAGGAACACAAACAGGTATCATCGGTGCACCAGAAGGATTTATGGTTTCACAAGCATCTAAACATCCAGATGAAGCAATGAAATTCTTGAAATTCCTTACGTCAAAGGAAATCGGCGAAAAACTGATGACAGAAGCAGGTATGCCAAGTGCGGTAATAGGCGCTGTAAATGAAAACACAGCAACTGATATGGAGATTAAGCTAACGAATATGATTGCAGAAACAGATGATATTTTAAACTGGTTAGACAACTCTGTTGATTCAAGAGTCGCAAAGCCTTATATAGAAGGTGTTCAACAAATGCATGCGGGAACAGCAACTCCTGAGCAGGTAATGGAACAGGTTCAAGCCGCAGCTAAATCCATAAAGAAATAAGAATCAAAAGCGCAAGCGCCCGCTTAGCGACGTATGGACTGGACTGAGCCGTAGGAGATAAAGGAAACACGAAGAGCACAAGCGATTCGATGTTGACTTATCGTACAGAGGTGAGGGAAGTCCACTTCTGCTTTAGTGCTGGAGCTGGATGCAAAGCGCTCATACTAAGTACAAGAAATATACATTTTCCTAAGAAGGTTACAAAACCGTGTTGACTAGCTTCAACCCTAGTCAACACACTACTTAAATCTATTTGTAAAGGGATGTCATATATGATCCAAAAACGATTTTTTCAGTATTTGTATTTAGCCCCGGCGTTTCTTTTACTCCTTCTATTTGTCTATTACCCGATCGTAAAAAATTTCTGGTTAAGTTTTTTTGAGTGGAGTCCATTTTCACCAGAAAAAGAGTTTATCAATATCGCAAATTATACTCGTCTTTTTCAAGATCCTATTTTTTATACGGCATTAAAGAATAACTTAGTATTTGTTGGAACATCCGTTGTTTTCCAGGTTATTGGTGGGTTAATCTTAGCTGCGATCCTTGAGGACATCATTTTCAGGAGATTTTCGACCTTCCTAAGAACCGTCTACTTTCTTCCTGTGTTAATTTCGATGGCTGTTATCGGGATTCTCTTTCAGTATATTTATAATCCTGAGATTGGCTTACTCAATGCCTTTTTAACGTTAATCGGGCTAGAGTCACTCGCAACGGGCTGGTTAGGAAACCATGAAACCGCGATGTATGCTGTAATTGCTGTTTCACAATGGCAAAATATTGGCTGGGCGGCGATGCTCTATATTCTTGCACTGCAAAAGATTCCGCAAGAGCTATATGAAGCCGCAACCATTGATGGTGCGAACAGAGTCCAACGCTTTCTAAATGTAACCGTGCCACAGTCGAAGGAAATGATCTTCGTTATGTCTGTGTACACAATAACTGGATCATTCTTAGTGTTTAATGAAGTATTTGTTCTAACAGTCGGCGGTCCAGCAAATGCCACCCAAGTATTTAGTACGTATTTATATCAAAAGGCGTTTATCGATAGTGAGTTAGGATACGCTTCAGCAATTGCAAATGTCATGTTAATGATTACGTTAGTTTTTTACTTATTTCAAGCGAAACTATTTAAAACAGGGGAGGAGTGAGGAAATGAGTAACCTTCAAAACCAATCGACTGACCTACAATTGAATGCAACCATTCTTCCTGAAAAGAAAAAATCGAAACTTAATGGAACAACGATTGGAGCCTTCTTCGTCTCCATCCTTTTGTTCCTCTACTTTGTCGCAATTGCATACCCGTTATTTTGGATGATTATTAACTCATTCAAAGACACAAAATCAATTTTTACAAGCAGTTGGGCAATGCCTGAAAAGTGGCTTATTTCAAATTATGTGGAAGCATGGAACATCGGAGTGTCAACGTACTTCTTAAATAGTGTGATTGTCACCACGTTAACTTGTCTCTTTACCGTTTTATGTGGAGCGCTTTGTGCTTATGCGTTAGCTAGATTTCAATTAAAAGGGGAAAAGTTCTTCCTATTGTTTGTATCTGCAGGGTTAATGTTTGCTCCACAGGTCGCGCTTATTCCACTTTATGAACTAACGCAAAATCTAGGAATCTATGATACGTACTGGGCACTTGTATTACCTTTTGTCGCCTATCGGTTACCGCTATCGATTTTGATTATTCGCGCATTTTTTCTATCGATTCCAAAGGAACTTGAAGAAGCTGCGCGGATCGATGGCTGTAATAGCTTTCAAATATTCTATAAAATTTTCTTGCCAATTAGTAAGCCAGTTATCTTTACAACGATTATTTTAGCTGCTTACTTCGCATGGAATGAAATCTTGTTCTCCGTTCTCTTTATTCAAAGTGAATCTCTTAAACCGATCACAGCTGGTTTATTAGTGTTCAGAGATGCATTAAGAACTGATTGGGGAGTGTTAATGGCAGGACTTGTGATGTCAGCCATTCCACTTATCATCCTGTTTATATTCACACAAAAGTATTTTATCAGAGGATTAGCCGCAGGAAGTATAAAGGGTTAAACACATAGAGAGCTGAATTGTCCTCTCTTTACTAAAGGCTATTTTTTAAGAGACTATTTTTTTTGAAATAGGTTCTTTGCTAAAAACTGTATAAGGTTGATTGGAGCGGAAGTGCGAGACTCCTGCGGGAGTAGCGGGACAGATGAGACCCCGCAGGCGCTTTGCGCTGAGGAGGCTCATCGCCCGCCCCGCGGAAAGCGAGCAACTGGAGAGGAAATCAACCACGCTGCACAACTTAGTAAATAGCAACAAAGTTTACGAAAACAGCCTTACTAATAAATTTTAAAAGTTGTTGACTGAATGATTGGAAAGGGTTACATTATATATAACGTATTATAATGTATTATAACCTAGAATGTTTTCAAACTCCTTTCTTAGATAGTGAGGAGAATGATAATAAAAAATGGGAGTGAGAGAAATGTTGAATTTTAATCCGGAGAAATACTTACAGGTTACAAGAGGGGCAGTAGCACTTAGAAGTGTGATCGAAGAAATTGTTGAAAAAGTGAGTCAACAAGAGTACAAGAATATTTTTTTACTAGGATCTGGTGGCGCTGTTGCGACTTTTTATCCGTTTGAATATATGATCAAGTCAACATCATCAATCCCTGTTTATGCTGAAATTGCCGCTGAATTTGTTGTGATGAACAATCAACAATTTAGTGAGAAGTCACTAGTCATCCTATCCTCACTTTCTGGTACGACAGAGGAAACAGTTGCCGCTGCAAAGTATTGCAAAGAAAAAGGCGCAACAACAATTGGAATCACAGGTGAATACCATAAGCCTTTAGCTGACACAGTTGATTATCCAATCGTGAATTATGCGGAAAATGACTTCGCGGGTGATTCAAATCAATTAATTCTCTCGTTCTTAATTTTTAATCTTTTGCATAAAAAAGGTGACTTTCCAAAATATGAAGCATTCGCGGAACAACTAGAAGCACTTCCAGAACTATTACTAGGTGTAAAAGAGGAAGCTGATTCAAAAGCATGTGAGTTTGCGGAAACGTATAAAGATGAGCCATTTCATATTTTAGTCGGAGCAGGAAATACGATGGGACGTGCCTACTCCTATGCGATGTGTGTACTTGAAGAAATGCAATGGATTAAAACAAAATCAATCCATGCCGCTGAATTCTTCCATGGAACATTAGAAATTGTTGAAGAAGACACAAGTATGATTTTACTTAAAGGCGAAGACGAAACCCGTCCTTTGATGGAACGAGTTGAACGATTTGCAGAGAAGTATACGAAAAAACTAACAGTGTTTGATACTCAAGATTACGAGTTAAAGGGGATTGTTCCTGAGTTTCGAAAATACTTATCACCGATTGTGACCTCAACTGTTCTTCAACGTGTGAGCGTTCATTTAGAAGATAAGCGCAATCATTCGTTAGAAACGAGAAGATATTATCGTAAAGTAGCTTATTAATCGGTAGTTATGAGGAGGTAAAGACTCTGCTAACGATTTGGTATAGTAGAGTCTTATCAAATGTAGAGTTTTTCTTAGAAAAATGTTTACTTTTTATCGCAAACTACACTATGATAAATTCAATTAATAGAGAGAAATTGAAGGGTGGGGGCAGAATGAAGTTACTTGCTATAGGTGACAATGTCGTTGATTATTATGAAGATCGTGAAGAAATGTTTCCAGGTGGAAATGCCTTAAATGTTGCTGTGTTTTGGAGACAAAACGGTGTTGAGGATGTCTCTTATACCGGGATTGTCGGCAATGATGAAGAGGGTGATCACATTATTGATTCTTTGATAAAGGAAGATATTAACGTATCACGTGTAAGGAGAGCCATTGGTCCATCAGGAGTTGCTGTCGTCACTTTAGACGAAAATGGGGACCGGAAGTTTGTTGGTTCAAATAAGGGTGGTGTTCAATCGCTTCTTAAACTGACATTTTCTGAATCTGAACTTGATTACATAAGTAGCCATTCACTGCTCCATACTAGCGTATTTAGCCGGTTGGAAAGTGAACTACCATTGCTAAAAAAATATATTAATCTATCATTTGATTTTTCAACTACGTATGATGATGAATATTTAGCCCAAGTATGCCCTTATCTTACATTTGGTATTTTCTCTGGCGGTGATTTAACGAGAAATGAATGTGAGGAACTAATAGATAGGGCTCACAATTTGGGTACACGTAATGTTCTTGTCACGAGAGGGGAAGAAGGGGCATTATTCTCTGATACACATAATTTATATGAACAAGGGATTGTCGAGACAGAGGTAGTTGATACATTAGGAGCAGGCGATACTTTTGTTGCAATCTTTTTGAAGGAATATTTAGTAAAGCCTGATGCAAAACAAGCGATGGCGATTGCTGCAGCTGTGGCGGCCGAAACATGTAAACGCTACGGTGCGTTTGGATATGGTAAAAAGAAGACGATCAGAGATGTTCCACTATTTAAATAAGCAATTAAAGATTTCTTCTACTAGAATGGATATGAGGTTGTGAGAGTAGAAGGGGTCTTAGTATAAGTAGTTTCGATACAATTGAAAAAGTCAAAAATAACAGTGCAAATTAACTATGCAAACGCTTGGATTCCTGAACCCAAGCGTTTTCGTTTTGCCTACAGGGACATGAAAAGAGTGAACCAACAAGAGTTTATGCTCAATTAAGTGGGAAAGTAAGGCACTAATTCTATAGTCAATACTGTTAAAGATAGATATTATGAGGAAAGTTTTAAAAAGAGCGCAGTCTTCGAGCGCTCTTTTTGAAATGAGGCCATATTGTTGAGATACCATTTTTAGGAAATTATGATAAAATTAGTGTGGGTATGTGATTAGAAGGTCAACTGATTTACTGGGAGGAATTCTTATGAATTTGTATAAAGACAAAGGAAATAGCTTATCCCAAAAAATAACTTTACTATTCCTTGAAACAATTATTTTAATTATAGCCGGGTGGTTTTTATTTTTTCAGGGTGGACAACAATTACATAAATGGATTGGGTGGAGGTTTTCAGAAGGTAATAATATACGAAATACTATCTTATTTATTTTGTTTTTAATTGTATATGGGCGTATGTATGTTACAATATTTTATCTATTAAAAAGAAAAATGCCATGGGGGGAAGCCTTTACTATCCCTTTAGCTTTTTCGTTATATTATATTGGTTTTTCACTTTTATCTCTAACAACTAATAAAGCTCTAACATTACTAGATATAATATATATTTTTCTATTTTTATTTGGTTCATTTCTTAACACCTATTCTGAACTGCAACGGAATAAATGGAAAAAGAACTCTGATAATAAAGGGAAATTATACACCAATGGGTTATTTAAATACTCCATGCATATAAATTACTTTGGAGATCTAGTTTGGGTAACAGCTTTGGCCTTATTTACCAGAACACCTTGGGCGTTGAGCATACCGATAATTTTGTTCTGCTTTTTTGCTTTTTATAACATACCCATTTTAGATAAGTACTTGTCAGAAAAATATGGAAGTCAATTTGACAAATATAGAAAGGTTACCAAAAAATTCATTCCATTTATTTACTGAATAATATTTCCCTAGAACCCTTTGCTTACACAGCCAGTCTGTCATTAAATCTACATCCTGCAGAGTAGCTTCGCGAAATCCGAAATAGGTACGGATTTCCGAACGATGATAAGTATTGGTACGTCCGGTACAATCATATTCAGAAAATATATCGGGATTCATTTCTAGCTGCTTAGCTATATATTCTATAACTGTTTTAGGTATCTCTCCTTTGGTATGAGGGAACCTGGCTTTATATTGGAAAAACTTAAACATGACAGCAAAACCGAGTTTTGTGTTTCCCCTTTTTAATTGAATCAACTCTTGTTCATCAGGCATGAGAATAAAGTGATCAATTAACTCATCTATTTCCCAATTTCTTTTCAACTTTTTTCCTCCCTTTGTAGCTTTCGATACAGAGTCATACGGGAGATACCAGCCTTTTCAGCAGCATCTGATCGGCTCATCCCCTGGTCTATGAGATATAGAGCGTAGTTGATCTTTTCCTCGTCTGCTTTTGGCCTTCCAGGAAATTTTCCTCTTTTTTTGGCAGCTAAAATGCCTTCCCTTGTTCGTTCGGAAGTAAGATTTATACTAGATTGGCAGACAAAATATTACTTTTCACACCAGGTAACATAAATGGTCGTTTTTGTTACGGTGGTTGCATAACAAATTCTACTTTATAAAAAAGTAGTAAAGTTAAAAGCTCCAGTTACTCTATTCCGCAATCGGGCCATTTAATAGAATAAGAAAGGAAATATTAGAAAGTAAGTAAATCGAAGCTCTAGTTTTTCAATAAACGAAGTTAGTGGCAAAAGCTGTGTATCTGTGTATAAAAAAGAGAGGTTATGATCCCATGCATGATTCCTGTAGGAGCGACAATCCGTGATGTAGCGAATTTTTATCGCTACATACTTGGCTAAAGGACAGTTTAGATGAGGAAGGGGTTAGAAGAGAACATATGTATGTTCCATTGAAACTAGTAATATGAGTTCAAGTCCCAACCACCCTCAAACATACAGTTATAATATTTGAATCGTATTTTGTTTCAGAAACATGATTATTTATCATTTGTTCCAGTTCTTTTTATTTGAAAAGATACTTTTGTATTAATATTTATTTGAGGATATTTGTCATACCACTCTTCATCTGTAAGTTCGGAGTACATTCTTTTACTTTTCAAAACTCTCCCAAAACCTACAGGGTCTGCTTGCATAGTTTTTAATTTTTTCATTAAATTATCTAGTTCATTTTCCATGTAATTTGATATTTCTTTTTCTAAGAATTTTACATTTTTATTGTTTAAAGAAAGGTCTTCAGACATTTCATATATGATCATAGATCCTGAAAGATTTACGTTAAAATCATTTTTTTCTATCGAAGAGAATGTAACGTTACCATTTGCTCCTATAGGTTGAACCATTATTTTTAAATAATCATCCTTCATTTCTTTAGTTGAAATATAATTTTTCTCTAAATGACTCTTAGGAATATTAATTTGTTGCAATCCGATTATGCGCTTAGGGTTATGGATCATTTTAAGATAGATACTTTCGTCATTAGAAATTGACCCTACCATTTTATCCTTTTTGAACACAGCGACCTCTTTAATATAAGGTGAGGTTTTTGATCTAACAGTCACTACAGGTAAAGTTGGATCAATTCCAACTTCATAATACAGGGACAAAAAATCATGTAAAGTACATTGTGTAAGCTTTTCTCGTTTTAAATGTTTTTCAATGAGGCGATACAAGTAAGTACCTATATCTGTAAGATCTTCATGATTTTTGCTAGTAATTATAGACTCAGATGATGGTTTACTAATAATTAAATATAAAAGAGAACCGATATTGCTATCTCTTTGAAACGTATCTAGAAGAGACTTGATCCCTTTTTCTCTTGCTAACTCTTCATTAAAAATGATAGAACGAAGTTGCCCAGAACTAATATCATGACTGGTCTTATTCTCGAGTGATTGGCGTATATTTTTACTAGAACCGTTTACAGTTGAAATAATTTGGCTAGAACTTTCCATATTAGGATCAAATTGTAGTAACGATATTGTTCCTTTAATTTGATTATTTTCAATTAAGTCAAAACCTATCGCTGTTGAAACTCCTTGCTTTTCTAATATTCTTTCAGGTAATACACAACTCGTAAGGATAAAGCAACTTAATATCAAGATAAGTAAACGCATGACATCATCCTTTTTCTAACCGTTCTTTTTTTTTGAAAAAAGTTACAATATATAAAAATAATGGATAACAGAACCACAAGTAAAATCCTGTTAATGCGACTACATCAATAAAAGTATTATTTTCAACTCTTTCGGTAACAACAAAACTTAATATCCATAGAATCACACTAATGATCCAGACAGCATATTTCTGTTTAATGCGAAAAACATCTTTTAGTCCTCTAGTAGCAATCCATAAGAAAAGAGCAAGATTTGGCAGAATAACTAATATCCAAAAGGATATAGCAATATATTCAAATCTTTCGACGAAAGGAAATTTAACAATGCTAAGCATTGTTAGAGAGGGCCAAATTGTTTTCTCAAGTTGAGAAGGACTAAAATAAATAACTGAAAGTAATGTTACCATACATACCAAACAAGTAGTGAATACGACTGCTAGTTGCGCAAAAAAATGGACTTTATTTTTCTCTTTTATAAAGGGATAGATGAAAAAAAGCGTTTCGAACCCCAACATCGTATAGGTTGATCTAAAAATCCCTCTACTTAATTCTGTTAGATTAGAGTTAAAAACTGGGGAAATTCGAATCCATTGAACATGATCTAATGGTTGATATATTACAAACACAAGCCAAATAGTTAATAAAAATGTTAAAAAACATATACCTACAATAACTCTAAATCCTCCCATTACTGCATATACTGAAATAAAAATCAATATAAAAGAGACTACCCATTCATATATACCTTCATATCCCCAGCTAAGAGCCATTTCGATATAGCTGTTCATAATAGAATAATAAGCAATAATGAAGTAAATTGTTAGAACAAAGTTAAAGAGTTTCCCTATTTTTTCACCAAATACAGTACAATGAATTTGATATAAGTCTTTATTTTCAAAACGGGATAAAATTTGAAACATAACCCAAATCAATAAATTGATTATAATTCCTGCGAATAAAACAACAATCCAAGCATCTTGTTTTGATTCTAAAAAGAGAATTCTTGGTACACCTATAATACCAACACCAATTTGGGCGGTATGAATAATAAAAAAAACCATATAAGCATTGATCAATGAAACCTTTTTCATCTGCACACTTCCTAAATGTCATCTAAATCTTCTTTATTACTTGTCTTCCAAGATAGCCGCTGCTTATCAATTGGTCTATTTGAAGTTGCTCTGTTTCTATAAAAGTGCTGTGGCAAACGAAAAAATGCATATTTTAAGTCTTCAATCCGAAGAGGATAGAGAGGGGAGAGAAACGGTCTCCCTAACGAAGTTAGTTTAAGTAAATGAATGAGTAATATACATACTCCAATCATTATTCCATTGAACCCCCATGCTCCTGCTAACAAAATCATTGGAAATCTAAGAATTCGTAAAGCTGTTCCCATTTCATAACTAGGGGATGCAAAAGAACCTAATGCACTTAAAGAGATGATAATAATTAAAATATTGCTAGTTAATCCTGCCTGTACGACAGCTTGGCCTAGTACTATTCCTCCCACAATCCCCATCGTTTGTCCAACTTTGGAAGGTAATCTAGCCCCTGCTTCTCGTAGTAGTTCCATCATAAATTCTAATATTAAAGTTTCAAGTAAAGGCGGAAAAGGAACTTTAGCTCGAGATTGACCTATATTGAGGAGTAAAGAAGAAGGAATAAGTTCATATTGATATGTTACAGCAGCTACATAAAACGCTGAAAAAAAGATGGAAGAAATCATTGCAAATATACGTAATAGTCTTAAAGTTGAACTTAAGAACCAACGTAAATATATATCTTCTGTCGATTCAAAAAAACTAAAAAATGTTGATGGACAAATAATAGAAATTGGGCTTCTATCTACCAAAATCCCAATTTTACCTTTTGTTATGGAATACACAAATCGATCTGGAAGTTCTGTCATTACATATTGTGGGAAAAAAGAATAAGAATTATCATCCAAAATTTGAGCTAATACAGAACTATCCATGATATCATCTATTTCTATTTCATTTAGACGTTGTCTAATGGTTTCAACATCTTCCGAATTAGCTACATCTTTAATATAGACGATTCTCACTTTCTGTTTCACGCGATTCCCCACAACAACTTCTTCTGTACATAAGTTATGATCGTTAATATTGCGTCTAACAATTTTGATATTGGTGGACAGTGATTCAGTAAAGGATAATTTTGGACCATATACTAACGATTCTGTTTCAGCTTTTTCTAATGCCCGTTCTGTTGTTTCTGCAGTATTAACAAGAATTCCCTTTTGCTCAGAAGAAAAAAAGAGATATGCATATCCTTTGATTAATAAAGAAGTAACTTCATTTATCTCTTTTGCTACCTTTACTTCCTCAATCGGTATATTTTCACTAATATATTGAAAATGAATTTGTTGACTAGGCAATTGAGTTAAATACTCAATTATATGAGTATTTAAATATTCTGTTTCAACTAAATTATTTAGAAAAATAATTTGAAGTGTATTATCTTTCGAATTCAACTCTCTCAATTTTAAGTCCGGAGAATTGTTTAGTTTTTTAACAATTTCATCATAATTGAAAATAGTTTGATCACTACTATCAAATTTTTTCACTAATAACACTCCATGTTAGTAATTATTATTTCTTTATCATGTTTTGCCCTAATTTTACAAAAAGATGATTTGTTATTTAATTTTGGAAATAATTTTACCAAAAATGACATTATATCTCCCGAAAATTGGTGTAACAAGAAATTCATTACTATATAGGATATTTATGGGAATAATTGCATGTTAATTTCTTAGAGGTAACAATAGTAAATCTCGCAATTGCTTTTTTTTGATTAGCGTTACATTCGTTTGAGAGAATATTTTAATTTTTGTCATACTTGGATTGATTAAACATATTTTTGTTTGGACGGAAAGGGAATTGCAGGTTTTACAAACTTAGATTTCATTATATACAGTATCTTACTAGTAGTTGCGGTTTTTCTTTAAGTTTAAATTTTGATGTAATAGGTTTAATCAATGGTACCCAATAGTACAAATTTTATCAGAATCACTTGGTATAGGCTTTATGATAGCCAATAGCCAAAGGTCTTTTTCAAGGGTTAATGAACATAGCGATTATGGACGATTTTTAAAAGTGATACTATTATTTTGAAGTCTCTTTGTCATGCCTTCTTTTAGTGTAAAATTACTTATGAATTAATATTAAGCCAAAAGTATTGACTTATATTAGCTGGTATTCTGTAGCATGAATTGCGCTCTTTATTTTTGTATCGGGACATATAGTTTAATAAAGGGATTTAGTAAACAACTTTTTTTGTCACGTAATTTTTGGTTCCATCATGCGTGCGTCCTCAAATCAAAATTCATGTGTGTCCATGACTGTCTTTGTATCTATAATACGGTGAATGGGCTGTCTCAGCTTATTTTATTTCTGCATTATATTGGATGGCACGCCTAATTGCTTCCTGCATACTGAAAGTCTCTGCTTACTCCTCCTCTTCATGAGGAACAAGCCAGTCACGTGCATAAATTTGAAAGTCCATTAAAATTTTCCCACTTATAATCGTTCACCCAAAGGTGAGCCTGTAATGTATATCTAAACATTTCCTTCGTATTCCAAACGTATACTCCCTACACAGTTTGTACATGTTAAGAGAAAAACAAGGGAGGGATTTAGTTGGAGTGGATTTTTGGTCTATATCTATTTAATGCACTATTTATGTTATTCATAGCAATTTGGGAAGTACGTAGGCCTGCCAAGGCATTGAATTGGATAATAATCGTCTTTCTATTGCCAGTCATTGGTTTATTGCTTTATCTTAGCATATCAAACCCTAAGTTTATTCATCGAAAAAGATTGACCTCTTCTAAAAATGAATCTAACAAATTACCTGAGACATTCGGTGATTCAGCATCGGTAATTGCCGGTGCTTTACGGAATTTAACTGTGAATGGGCTTCGAATGGGCCAAGTCCAAGTGTTTAACAATGGAATAGCAAAATATGAACAACTCCTTGAATCCCTGAAAAAAGCCCAAAAAACAATTGATCTGGAATATTTCATATATCGGAATGACCAAATTGGAAATTGCATCACAGAACTGCTAATCAAAAAAGCATTAAATGGAGTGCAGGTTCGTTTTATGAGAGATGGCTTGGGGAGTTATAAATTCCCGCGTAAAAAAATCCAGCAGATGGTTGAAGCAGGGATAGAATGCAGGACAATATTTCCTTTACGGTTTCCCTGGATCTTGTCGTATTGGAATTATCGAGATCATTGTAGAATTGTCACAATCGACGGAAAAATAGCTTTTACTGGATGCATGAACGTAGGATATGAATATACAGGATTGAAGCCTGACGTTGGCTTCTGGCGGGATACCCATTTGCAAATCATAGGAGATGCATTGGTCGATTTGCAGACTGTTTTTGATGTTCATTGGAATATGGCTGTGCCGGAAAGGATAAAATCAAAAACAAATCGGAAAACAAAGTCTGATGTAATCAATCCAATCGGCAGAGAAGATCATGTCAGGTGGTCAGCCGAATTGGGATCAGAGTTGAGCACCCTAAATTATAATGAGATAAACATATCGCCAAAAACAAGGACATTTCAAAAAGCGTATATCCATACGTTGGAAGGAAACCCTGGAATTCCCACCCCAGTTATACGTCAAACTTACTTTATATGTATAACACAGGCGACTAAGACTATTGATATAACAACACCCTATTTTGTACCAGAAACAGATATTATCATGGCATTAAAGACAGCAGTAGCACGTGGTGTGCGCGTAAGATTGCTGGTTCCTCTCCACAATAATCAAAAAATCGTGGACATTGCAAGCCGCACTTATTACGGAGAACTTATAGAAGCTGGAGTCGAAATCTACCAGTACAACAAAGGAATGATACATACGAAGGTGTTGATCATCGATGAGGAAATTGCAGAAGTAGGCTCAGCAAACTATGATATGAGAAGTTTCCGCCTGAATTATGAGGTGTGTCAAATCTTGTACAGTGCTGATGTGGCGAGGGAACTCACAGAGCAGTTCGAACGCGATCTTACTGATTCTGTACCATTAAGAATTGAAGACTTGCTGCAACGATCCCTAACCGAGCGCATTATTGAACAGGGTGCTCGCCTGCTTTCTCCATTATTATAAGTTGATGTATCCTGTTTTTATTGTTCTATCTTAAATCTAGATTTAAAAAATTTCATTGGCTTTAAAATATTTCTGATTTATTTTAAAAAAAGTCGAAAACCTGTGTTAGAAGAACTTCTATCGTGGTTTTTTTATTTACGATGGTAATTCATTACTAAAAAACGGTAATCCTAAAAAGACAGCTCAAAGTGTTTGAATTCAAAAATATCTGTTATTTTTTAATTTAAATATAAGGGATGATATCAATAGATAATATATTTGAAAATTTTAAGGAAATACGTTTATTAGAGGATAAACTGTACCTTTTAGAATTAAATTATTGGCTAAAGAATGAATTTTTAACTTGGGAATGGTGGATATTAGTTGGTTTTTTAGTTGTGCCTTGGATTATATGGTCTAAACTCGTTAAACGAGACATTATTTTAGAAATTTTGTTGTTTGGTACCATAATTATCATAACAACAACCTTATTAGATGTAGTTGGCTTACAATATAGGTTTTGGGATTATCCAATTGCATTCCTACCTATTATTCCTAGGGCCTTTCCCTTTGATTTTTCAATGATGCCTGTAGCTTACATGTTGTTATATCAATATTTTAGAACATGGAAATTTTTTGTAATCGCACAAATCACTATGGCACTCACATACGCCTTTATTGGTGAACCTTTTTCCGAGTGGGTCGAACTTGTTTATTATTTTGAGTGGAGATACAGTTATTCATTCATATATTACATCATCGTTGGTATTGGAACTCGAGCTTTAATACTAAAACTAGCCTCTTTATCTAAACTTCAAGATCTTACAACTAAGTAAATTTTAAATTGGAGGAAAAAACTTTGGAAGAAGTTAATATTGGTTTACTGACGATCAAAGTCATAGTAGGTTTTGTCACCTTATTTTTTATGATTATCATAACAGGCAGAACATCCATCTCACAGTTCACCCCGTTCCACTTAGTTTTTGTGTTAATACTTGGAGATTTTTTAGGAAATACCATTTATGAAGATAAGTTCACTTTTTATATGCCTTCGGATTGTGGACGCTTCTCATGTTGAGGAAGGTATTGTGGAGAAGGATTTAATTCCCTCAAGACAATGGAATAAACCAACATTATTTAAAAATGTTGATATAAATAAAGTCGAAACATTTATCGATGTGGAAGAGGTTGGATTCACAATTTTCAGTAAGAATTGTCTATTTAACTAGCCTAGGAAAATTTCAAACTATATACCCGGTGATTACTCACTTGATATTAATAGCAGCGATCTCTAACGTCTTTGGCTAAAAGTTGAATTGTATTGTTATTCAATAATCGGGCGCGATTGTTTAAGAAAATTAATATTTTAAACGACTGTATTGATAAGGCTTCCTTATTAAAAAATTTAACAACTTTAGTTTACTCCCATCCAAAACAGGACGGGGGTATGCGTGTTAGAAGTATTAAAACTTAAACAACTTATTATTATAACCTTGACATTTCCTTATTGCGGGTGGTGTCAGCTTCGCTGGTACTACCCCATATAGTGGAGCTTACAAAAGAAACCATTTATCTAATGAATAATCAAGCCACTCAACATAACGTAACAGTCGATTTTCAAACAGGTTTAAAAGAAAATTTACATATATTGATTGATGAATCACAGATTAAACAAGTGCTCATTAATATCATAAAAAATGCAATCGAAGCCATTGATAATGGTGGAAACATAAACGTTTCTCTTGCTCAAGTTAGTCATTTAAATGATCCTTACATTGAAATTGAAGTAAAAGATGATGGTAATGGGTTGACTGAAGAGCAATTGAAGAAACTTTTTACCCCATTTTATTCTTCGAAAGAAAAAGGGCTGGGTCTTGGATTATCTATTTGCAAACAAATTATTGAATCTCATAGAGGTAAAATGGAGGTATCCTCGTTAATAAATGAGGGCACCACTTTTAAGATTAAACTACCGAGATAACTTAACTTGTCCAGTCTTGAGGATTGAAGGAGATTATATAGTGCAGGAACGAATTCATATTGTCCTAGACTATATATGTAAAAAAATTCTTATTGAGCTGCCTTTACAAAAAAGTACCCTATAGGTAGACATTAGGCTTCAAATTTGATTAACGAAATGGGTGCTATCCTTCGACAAGTAGTTGTTTTTATAGTAGTGATAGTTCCTTTATACCATAGGTTGAATTTATTCTATATGGGATAATAGTGAGTGATGGATTTGCAGCGATTCCATCTATCTATTATTAAATAAGGATATAATAGTAGAGTCTGTATTTGTCACAGAAAGTATGAAATTATTGATAATAATAGATTCATTAACAAAGTTAAGATCAGGAGTGAAATGATAGTGGGTTGTTTTGGATCTATCTTTAGGTTTATGTTTTTTGTACTATGTACTCTTGTCATTGTTTGGTTCGGAGGTTTGTCAATTGTGACCTTCTTCTCTGCTTTGTTTGGAGAAAGCTGGATTATTTTCTGGAAGGTATTTGCGGTCTGGATTGCAGCAAATTACGGAATTGGCTGGCTGTTTGAAGTTCGCTGGAAAAATGATGATACGGCGGGGGAAGGCTGCTTTGCAACTTTTATTTATTTCACTAGTATACTTATTTTTAGGGGAATCAATAAAATTGGAAAGATATTTAATAAAAGATAAACAGTCTTTCTAGTTCCCAAAACGACAATACCTATCTTATATGTTAAAAAAGAAGGAGATAGCTCAAATCAATAATCTATGGATTGAGCTGTCTGGATTAAGAATCAGTATAGAGAGTTAAACATATTTTCAATCTCTGCAGTGCAGCGACGAATTTTTGCTGCATGGATGGCTACCGGGTGCATGACTTCAAGAAGGGATAATTCAACCAGTTGCCAATTTAGTGAACCTATTGAATTTAATGTTCTAGAATGGTTATTTAAATACTTATGCTAATGAGTGCGTTGATCCAAGAAGGATTAACGCTTTTTTTGTTGAGTGCAAGAAGGATTTTCTATATTTAATCCCCAACAAGGGTAAATTAACCTAAAGAATTGTAAGAGGTGCTTTATGAAACAATTGGTTTTGGTGATTTTATAGTCTCTTTATTAGTCCTTTTTCTTCAAATTTAAATGCTATTACTATGCCTTGTAGCATGGTTTTTTAATTCAATTGATAAAGAACTCAAAAATGCAACAGGATTAGCTTTTGGAAAGAGTATATTTCCCATTACAATTATCTTGTTGTTTTTTGATTGATTAGGTATTATTACATAGGAAATATGTATCTGTTTCTAGTGTTTAAAAAGCATTCTCGGATTCAAATAAATAAAAAGTAAAATTGTATTATTCTCTTTATGAGGTGTAAAAGTGGAAAATGTTATTAATTCTTTGTCAGAATTTGTATTTTGGTATCCGTTAATTATGTCAGTGCTTTGGATTGCTGGTTCAAGTCTTTTCTTTAAGTTTCGTGAAAAAGAAGAATTTATAGACTTTGAAAATATTGACTGGCCATTGATTAGCATTTTGGTACCCTGCTATAACGAGGAAGAAACGATTGAAGAAACGATCCAGCATTTGTCTGGAATATCCTATCCAAAAAAAGAAATTATCGCAGTAAATGATGGAAGTACAGATGATACCTTTAAAATCCTTCGACAACTGGCTAAACAGCATCAAGATCTCAAAGTCATTGATTGCCAGGAGAATAGAGGCAAGGCAAATGCTTTAATAATTGCTTGTCATGCATCAAAAGCAGAGTACCTTATCTGCGTAGATTCTGATGCATTATTAGATCAATATGCAGCACATTACCTTATATATCATTTCCTACATAAGGGAGAAAGGTTAGGAGCGGTAACAGGTAATCCAAGAATCCGTAATCGTGATACATTGCTTAGTCGATTACAGATTGTTGAATACGCGTCAATTATAGGAGCGATTAAAAGAACACAAAGAATACTAGGTAAAATCATGACCGTTTCAGGAGTAGTTGTAGCATTTCGAAAAAAGGCTCTAATTGATGTTGGATTATGGGACAGAGATATGATCACAGAAGATATATCTGTTTCTTGGAAATTACAACAGCGTTTCTGGGACATTCGCTATGAGCCGCGTGCATTGTGTTGGATGCTTGTTCCTGAAACGATAAGAGGTATTTGGAAACAAAGAATTAGATGGGCTCAAGGTGGACAAGAGGTTATGATGAGAAATTGGCGGATTTTGTTAGACAGCCGCCAAAGAAGAATTTGGCCTGTATACCTAGAACAATGGGTTAGTCTGATTTGGTCCTTTTCATGGGTATTTGTTACATTATTCTATTTGTTTTCTGCAACTACGATTCAGCAGTTTTTTATTTGGATAACATTTTCGTCCTTTTCCCTTGTTTTTATGAGTCTTATCCAACTTTGGTCATCGATAAGAGTCGACTCAAAGTATGACAATATTACAAAGTATTACCTATGGGCTGCGTGGTACCCTGCTATTTACTGGATATTAAACGCTTTTATCGTCATGTTTGCTCTTCCAAAAGCGATTAAATCTAGATTGAAAGGTGGGTATGCAACATGGTCAAGTCCAGACAGAGGCAACAGAAAAGTGAGTTAATTATCCATACAAAAATTAATTGGTTAAGGGAATTGGTGATATCAATATTTTCAATTGTTGTCTGGTTTTATTGTTTAGGTGTTATTATCTTTTTTATTAGTGCCTTAATTGATTACAATGATCGCTATATCAGTCTTATAAAAACGTCTTTTAAAATGACTAACAGTGATATTCGTTCTTTTCTTTTTATTGTCTTCATTATATGGATTGTTTTTTATCTAGGGCTTTGGAGTTGGAAGCTGTACAATAAAAAAAGGTTTGGATCTTTAAATAGAAGAGTCTACCCTGAACATTCTACAAAAGAAGATCTTTTAAGCCTTAAGTTAATAAGCGAAAAAGATTTTGACTCTTTACACGAATCAAATGTCATTATATTTGAGAAAAATCCTATAAAAGATCTATATATAAGGTGATTTTATGAAAAAATATATTTCTGGTTTTTGTATAGTTTTAATCATTATTTTAGCTAGTTATTTATTATATAGTAATATTAATTTTTCTAAACCAGCTATGAGTTTCCCCGAAGAACTTGATACAAACGGATGTTTGGGCTTAAATTACCATCGTATACGTGAAGACACGCTACTGAACAAATCCATTGAATTCTTAACAGGCTCTGATGAATTAACAATGTATAACGTGTATGAAGATGACTTCAACAAACAAATGAAGCATTTGAAAGAACAAGGGGCTAAATTTCTCAACCCTGATGAGATCCAAGAAGCTCAAGAGGATGGGAAATTCCCTGAAAAATGTGTTTGGATTTCTTTTGATGATATTGACATTTCTGTTTATCGCAATGCATTCCCCATTTTGAAGGAATATGAAATTCCCTTTACATTATTCGTTATCGCAGGACAAGTTGGAAATGAATTTGGCAACTTAAACCTCTCTTCATGGAAGCAACTGAAGGAAATGGTTGATAGTGATTTAGCAACTGTTGGTTCTCATACGTATGACATGCATAAATTAGTAGATGAGGAGCCAATCTTTTTTAAGGAAGAAATGCAAAAAAAATTCGAAAAGGATCTTCTCTTAAGTAAAAAAACAATCGAAAAGAAATTAAACTTAAAAGTGAAGGATTTCGCTTATCCATACGGAAATGGTAGAGACGATTTAGCAGACTTGATTCACCAAAATGGATTTGAAAGTGCCTATATTCTTGCTCCTAGATCGATAACGGCTGATAACGATAAATACTGGATTAACCGTATACTTGTGAATGATGAAGTTTTTGAAGACATTGTGGATAAATGGATTGATTAATATGATTAATTATTGAAATAAAGTTGACTAGGAAAGATAGATATAGATCTTCGTCAATTGGATCTTTTTGAAAAACTAAGCAAGGATATTAATTCTTAATAAAAAGAGGAAATGAAAGAAAAGCTTTGATAGACCTATTCTACTTAACAATACCAAAGAAGATCCATCTCAATCGTTATAACAGATGGAGATAGCTCAAATCAATAATCTATGTATTGGTTTGTCTGGGTGAAGAATTAGTATAGAGAGTTTAATATATTTTCATTCTCTGTAGTGCAGTGACGAATTTTTGCTGCATGGATGCCCACCGGGTGCATTACTTCAACAAGAGGTAATGCACTTTTTTATTGAACTACAGAATGAGTTTAGTTGAACGAACAGGATTTGTTTAATGATTTATAGAAAGTCATATTAAGAATCAGTAAAGACAGTTCAACTTGTTTTCATACTCTGTGGTACAGCAACGAATTTTTACTGCATGGACGGCTAAGGAGCAGAACATCCAGAAGGGGTTATGCCAATCTAACAGGTAGTGGAACAAAGTAAAAACTTACAAGGGGGAAAATGATAAATTTAAAACAATTCGAACATTATATCAAAAGACTCTTTCATGAAGAGTTATTGGAAGAACTTAATGGAGATTACGGTTTTACTAATAAGTCTAATGACTCGATTTCTACTATTGGGTATGCTACTAATTTATCTATCGAAACAATTGAGAAAGCTGCTGAGAACAATATTGATTTAATGGTTACTCATCACGATGCCTGGGATTTTATTTATGGATTAAAAGAGGAATGCCTAAAGAAATTAAAAGAATACAATATCAGTCACTTCTGGATACACGGTCCATTAGACTTTATCGAATTTGGCACTTGTACTTCTCTTATGAATGTTATTGGTATTGACAACATTATTAAACACTCGGTCTATGATAATGGCGATGTGCCTGGAGTAGGAGTATTTAGTGAACCTATTGAATTTAATGTTCTTGTCCAAAAAATGATTGATAAGTTAGAGGAGCCGGTTAGATTCTGGAGAAATAACGATAAGATGGTAAAGAAAGTAGGAGTATTAACTGGTGCAGGACATTCTACAACCCATATAAAAATAGCACGTGAAGAGGGATGTGATACTTATATAACTGGAGAAGCAACTTTATATACTATTCAATATGCTAAATTTGTAGGGATTAACCTTTTAGTTGGCAGTCATACTTTCACAGAAATTTTTGGTGTAGAAAGTTTAGCAAATAAAATCCAAGAATTAAACAAGGATATTATAATTATAAAGTTAAAGGAAGATCATATCGAACTGAACCAGCAATAAAATGGAGAATAGATATTTAATTACTAAAGCGTTAAGAAAAATTAACGTTCTTATGTAAAAAATAGGTAATACCATTTTCGCTTAATTAGGAGGAAACAATGAATATAAGACTTTTGAATCCTTTAGATGCCGAGAATTATCGGAATATTAGATTAGAAGCTTTACAAAATAATCCTGAGTCATTCGGTTCAAGTTACGAGGAGGAAAAAGAAATTCCCTTAGAGACATATAAGAGTCGATTTCAATCGGATCAATCTTTTACTTTTGGGGCATTTGAAAATGAAAAACTTGTTGGTGTAGTTACTTTGGTTAAAGAAAATAAGCTCAAACTAAAACATAAAGCCAATATCTTCGCCATGTACGTTTCACCTAAAAAACGTGGTATTGGAATCGGAAAGTGTTTAATGGTAGAAGTAATTAAGAAGGCAAAAGATTTGAAAGGAATTGAGCAGATTTATTTATCTGTGGTGACAACAAATGAGTCAGCAAAAAAACTCTATTCTTTTTTGGGTTTTGAGGTTTTTGGTAGTGAAAGAAGAGCATTGAAATTTGAGAATACATATTTAGATGAAGAGCATATGGTTTTGTTTCTTTAAAAGCAATTGTTATTTAGGGGGCAGGTCATTTTGAAGTAAGAAGGACCATTTAATGAAAAAGAAACTGGGATTTGTGTAAAAGTATAGATGATATTCTGAAGGATTGTACTTAAACGAACTGAGCAGATGAGTGCAACAAAATAAATTTGTACTCTTCCTAATATAATTATAGCATTTAAAAAATGGTTAATATAGACTTTTTATTCTCATTTTCTACTGCTAAAATCAATAGGACATTAATGGTTAGGAGAGATGTAAATGAGTTCTTTGGTTCTCGGTTTTCAGGAAATGGAAAAATCTCAGCTATTGCTCGTTGGCGGAAAAGGGGTAAATTTAGGGGAATTATCAAAAATCCAAGGAATACAAGTACCAGAAGGATTTTGTATTACAACTGTTGGGTATCAAAAAGCCATCGAACAAAATGAAACGTTTCAAGCTTTGTTGGAACAACTAACAATGCTAAAAGTAGAGGATCGAGATCAAATTAGTGACATCAGCAGGAAGATTAGACAAATCATTATGGAAGTAGAAATTCCTTCCGATGTTGCGGGCGCAGTTACTCATTATCTCTCCCAGCTTGGCGATGAACATGCATATGCAGTGCGTTCTAGTGCGACTGCTGAAGATTTACCTCATGCCTCTTTTGCTGGTCAACAAGACACCTATTTAAATATCATCGGAAAAGAAGCAATCTTGCAGCATATCAGCAAATGTTGGGCTTCCCTATTTACGGATCGTGCGGTAATTTACCGTATGCAAAACGGATTTGACCAAAGCCAAGTGTACATATCCGTTATCATTCAACGGATGGTTTTCCCACAGGCATCAGGGATTTTATTTACCGCTGATCCAATTACTTCTAACCGAAAGCTACTATCAATCGATGCCAGTTTTGGACTTGGAGAAGCACTGGTCTCAGGCTTAGTCTCTCCCAATTGTTATAAAGTAAGGGAAGAGGAGATCACAGATAAGATAATTGCAACCAAGAAATTGGCTATCTATGGACGAAAAGAAGGCGGAACAGAGACAAAGCAGATCGATCCTGATCAGCAAAAGACACAAACACTTACTGACCAACAGATTTTAAAACTAGCACACATCGGAAGAAATATCGAAGCTTATTTCGGCCAGCCACAAGATATCGAATGGTGTTTAGTAGATGATACATATTATATCGTCCAGAGTCGTCCAATCACCACTTTATACCCCATCCCTGAAGCGGAGACCCAAGAAAATCACGTCTATGTATCTGTAGGTCATCAACAAATGATGACTGACTCCATGAAACCATTGGGATTGTCTTTTTTCCTGTTAACAACTCCTGCACCGATGCGTAAAGCTGGTGGAAGGTTGTTTGTTGATGTCACACAGCAACTGGCTTCGCCTGTCAGTAGAAACATTTTATTAAATGCTATGGCACAACACGATCCGCTCATGAAAGACGCACTTATGAACATCATTGAGCGTAAAGATTTTATAAAATCGTTACCAAATGATATTAAAGCACCGAATACCAGCAGAGGCAATACAGATATGTTGGAACAAATTGAAAACAATCCATCAATCGTTTCTGATTTGATTAATCGTAGCCAAACATCCATTGAAGAGTTAAAACAAAACATTCAAACGAAAAGACGATCAGAATTATTTGATTTTATTCTAGAAGATATACAGGTATTAAAGAAGATTTTATTTGACCCACAAAGTACAGCTGTATTTACGGCTGCTATAAATGCTTCATCATGGATCAATGAAAAAATGAACGAGTGGTTAGGTGAAAAAAACGCCGCGGACACGCTTTCTCAATCTGTACCAAATAATATTACTTCGGAAATGGGTCTAGCACTATTGGATGTCGCAGATGTGATTCGTCCATATCCAGAAGTAATTGATTATTTACAACATGTAAAAGATGATAACTTTTTGGATGAACTAGTTAATTTTAATGGTGGACAGGAAGCTAGAAACGCTTTCAATGCTTTTCTCAACAAATACGGAATGCGATGTGCCGGAGAAATCGATATCACGAAAACTCGTTGGAGTGAAAAGCCTATTACTCTTGTTCCCATGGTTCTCGGTAACATTAAAAACTTAGAGCCAAATGCTGGAAAGCGGAAATTTGAACAAGGGCTGCGTGTTGCTTTGAATAAAGAACAAGAGTTATTAGATCGATTGAAGCAATTACCGGATGGTGATCAAAAAGCTAAAGAAACAAAACGAATGATCGACCTAATCCGGAATTTTATCGGCTATCGTGAATATCCAAAATATGGCATGATTAATCGCTATTACGTTTATAAGCAGGCTTTACTGAAAGAAGCCGAACAACTCGTACAAACGGGCGTTTTCCATGAAAAAGAAGATATATACTATCTTACTTTTGAAGAACTTCACAGAGTCGTACGCACCAATAAACTGGATTACCAGATTATCAGGAAACGAAAAGACGACTACAAATTTTATGAAAAACTAACTCCTCCACGTGTTATCACGTCTGATGGTGAAATCATTGTAGGTGAATACAAACGAGAAAATCTCCCAGCCGAAGCGATTATAGGTCTCCCTGTTTCTTCCGGAGTTATCGAGGGACGCGCTCGTGTGATCTTAAACATGGAAGATGCTGATCTAGAAGATGGAGATATATTAGTCACCTTATTCACTGACCCTAGCTGGACACCATTGTTTGTATCCATTAAAGGCCTAGTCACTGAAGTTGGCGGACTGATGACCCATGGAGCAGTGATCGCACGTGAATATGGCTTACCAGCAGTTGTTGGAGTGGAAAATGCTACCAAACTGATAAAAGATGGGCAACGAATTCGCGTACATGGAACAGAAGGGTATATCGAAATATTGTAATTGCCGAATACGTCCAATAATTAATAGCAACGCTCCAATATTATCAGAGCGTGTCTCACTGTCCCTATCTTATAGAAATTATACTATGGTTTGCACCAAGATTCCGACAAAACTTACGCTAATACAATTAATTCAAATGTTAAATAAAGCGACGCAAAACATACCTTTGCGTCGCTTTATTTGAACCATTGATAAAGGATTACTACTTTGATGGGGGATAAGTAAATGTACATAAAAACCAAAAGGTTATTGATTCGTAAATTTGAGTTTAAAGATTGGCAAGGTGTATATGAATATACATCAGATCATAATGTGATGAGATATATACCAGAAGGAGTTTTTACTGAAGAAGATGCAAAAGAGTTTGTAAATAAAAATATGGGTGATACTGCTGAAAAATTTCCTGTCGTATTAATGGATGGAAATATTCTTATCGGGCATATTGTTTTTTACAAATATTTTGGTGAACATACTTATGAGATTGGATGGGTGTTTAATCCCAAATATTATAATAAAGGATATGCTTCTGAAGCAGCAAAAGCTATTTTAGAATTTGGTTTTGAAAAAATAAAATTACATAGGATTATCGCTACATGTCAACCACAAAATATTCCATCATATCGAGTAATGGAGAAGATTGGAATGAGAAGAGAAGGATATTTTAAAAAATGTATTCCGAAGGGTAATGAATGGTGGGATGAGTATTATTACGCTATTTTGGAAGAAGAGTGGAAATGAACCAAAATGACAAGCTTTTTTGAGAAATCATTTGATTAAAAAAGATGGAACTTTCCGTAATTCAGTATTTTATAGCGTTATCGAAAGTGAATGGACATCAATAAAACATAAATTATTAGATATAACTTTACATAGTAGTAAAAAATCAATTACTTAATTATTGACCTAACGTTTGCTTTACTTCAAAAAGAGGTAGAGCATTTTTTTATTTTTTAATGGTTTGGTTTCTCTCGACCCTCATCACGCAACCCTACAGTTACATGTGCTTGACAAGCAACCGTAGGGTTGCTTATACTCAATATATGAATTGGGACAAAGACGCTATATTCAAAGCACTTGGTGACTCGACTCGGAGGCTTATATTAGACGAACTATCCGAACGCAACGAGCTGACGTTGTATGAACTTACGGTACGTCTCATTATGAAGCACGATCTTTCTATTTCGCGACAGGCGATAGCTAAACATCTTTCTGTATTAGAGGATGCAGGACTCGTAATGTCAAAACGAAGGGGAAAATATCGAGTCATTATTTTCAACAACGAACCACTTAAAAATTTGCTGAAAGGATGGATAGAGTAAATTTATAAAAACGGAACAGGACTTCTGACTAATGTGTGGGTTGTTTTGCTTGTAGCCAAATTGTTAGCACAGCACCATGCGTCATAACTATCAAAGGAGGAAAAACAGTATGAAAATCATTGTTACTAGTATATTCGTAGAAGACCAAGATAAGGCACTAGAATTTTATTCAGAAACGCTGGGATTTGTAAAAAAGCATGACGTTCCCACAGGAGAATTTAGGTGGATAACGCTAGTTTCTCCCGAGGAACAAAAAGGTACCGAGCTATTACTTGAACCGAATAACCATCCAGCCGCTAAAGAGTATCAAGAGAAGTTATTTGCTGAAGGCATCCCAGTAACAATGTTTGGGGTTGCAGATATTCACGCAGAGTATAAACGATTAATAGATATAGGCGTGAAGTTTACTATGGAACCGACAAAAATGGGCGATCTCACAATAGCTGTCTTCGACGATACATGCGGCAACCTTATTCAGATCATGCAGGAGTAACATCATGACGAAGTATCCAAGTTCTAACGACTCTAGTGCTATGTAGTAAGTTCGGTGAAGTGTTTTTTATAAAAAGTTAAACCACTTTATGTTAACCCTGTCCTACTTTTAGGACGGGGTTTTGCATTATTAAGGTCTATCCATTATAGATCGAGTCTTTTTGTTTCAATAGTTCTTCATTCTCTTTCACTGAAGAAAGGCTATTCTGCTTTTTTACATAATTATAAAAGAAGTAAATAAAAATGGGTTTGACACAACATCTACTTTGTAATACTATATAGTAGTACTCAGTAATACTAAGTAGAATATTAGGAGGAAATATGAAGGATTTAACTGAAATGCTTAAAGGTGTTCTTGAAGGGGTGGTGCTTCAAAAGATCCGTGCTGGAGAAACCTACGGCTATGAAATAACTAAGTACCTAAACGATTTAGGCTTTGACGATATTGTAGAAGGAACAGTCTATACCATTCTTGTTCGAATTGAAAAAAAAGGGCTGGTCGAGATTGAGAAGAAAAAGTCAGAGCTCGGGCCTGCGAGAAAATTCTATACTTTAAATACAAAAGGCGAACAAGAATTAGAACATTTTTGGAAGAGATGGACATTTTTAGAAAATAAAATGAATGAGATAAAGGAGCAAAGCAATGATTAAAAAGATGATTCAAGAAAAACGGGAATATCGTGACTATAAAAAAAGGGTGGATAATTTACCAGAAGAATACAGAAAGGCAATGAAAGCAATTGAAAACTACATGTGGAACTATGCTAAAGGATCAGGAATGCTGGAGCTATTAAAAAGTATTTTAGATATGTTTGAGAATAGTGCAAGTGATGGTCTAAGTGTACGAGATGTAGTCGGGGATGATATTGCCGAATTTGCCGACTCATTACTAGCAGAATTTCCAGAAGAAACATGGATGGATAAAATGAGAAAAAAATTAAGGGATTCTATTGAGTAAAGGGGAGAGAACCATGAATTCAACAGTCCTTAACATCAAAAATGTGAAAAAGAGTTTTAAAGAGAATGAGGTTCTAAAAAATGTAAATATCACTGTGAAAACAGGTTCCATATACGCTTTATTAGGAGCGAATGGAGCGGGGAAAAGTACTTTATTAAGAATTGTAACCGGGTTATTAAATAGTGATGGTGGGAAAGTGACAATCCAAGACATAGATGTTGCTAACAATCCGGTAGTGGCACAAAAGTCATTTAGCTTTAGTTCCCAGAATACTACGGTTGACGGAGTACTCACTGGATACGAAAACCTTCATCTAATTGCTAAATTACGTCATGAACGCTATCCAAGAAAAATAGCTGAAACTCTGTTAGATAAATTTGATCTGACAGAAGCGAAAAATAAAGCTGCCTCCACTTATTCAGGAGGAATGCGTCGCCGTCTTGACTTAGCCATGAGTTTAGTTGGGGATCCAGAAATTATATTTTTGGATGAACCCACTACTGGATTAGACCCGAAAAGCAGGCAGGAGCTTTGGAATACGATTAAAGAAATGAAGTCTCAAGGGAAAACCATCTTTTTAACGACTCAATATCTAGAGGAAGCAGATTATTTAGCTGACCAGATCGGTTTTTTACGTGAAGGTGAAATTGTTGCCAATGGTACTCCAGATGAAATGAAACGTTTGGCAGGAGCAGATAAATTACTTCTAGTATTTAATAATCATCAAGATACTGAAAGGGCTTTAAATCTTTTGGAATCTTATTCCCCAATCAATAGAGCAGATTGTGAGATTTCGATAGATTTAGATGAAGAAATAAAAACGACCTTGGACGTATTGAATGCACTAACAACTAAAAAAATTGAACTCAAGACATTCAAAATGATTACTCCAACCCTAGATGATGTATTCATGACACTTACGAAAGGATGAAAATTATGAACGTTTTACAAAATTTAAGTGACACATTAACGCTTGCAAATCGGATCATTAAACATAACATACGTAGTATCGACACTCTTATTACCGTTGTTGCGATGCCTGTTATGATGTTATTGGGGATGGTTTTTATATTTGGTGGAGCCATCCAAATTCCAGGCGTTACTGAGGAAGAGTATATTAACTATATCCTTCCTGGAATCCTTTTAATGACCATTGCCACTGGCTCTGCGTACACTTCGTTACGAATTAATTTGGATAAAACTTCAGGGATGTTCAATCGGTTTAAGTCAATGCCTATCGCAAAGTCATCCGTATTGGGTGGTCAGGTTGTTGCGTCAGTTATCTTTATGTTAGTTTCAATTCTTGTTGTTTTGATAGTAGGATTTATAGCTGGATTTAGAAGTGATGCAACATTTTTGGAATGGCTACTTGTAGCGTTATTGATACTACTTTTTTCTCTTGCATTAACATGGATTTCAGTTCCTTTTGGTTTAGCTGCAGGAAGTATAGAAGGAGCTAGTTCTTTTTCTTATATCTTATTGATGCTACTGTTTGTCAGTTCAGCTTTTGTTCCTGTCGAAGGAATGCCAAAGGTAGTTCGAATATTTGCGGAAAATCAACCAATGACACCGATTATTCAAACCATTAGAAATCTATTAGACTCTCAGGCTATTGGGAATGATCTTTGGTTGTCAATCGGTTGGATGGTGTTAATAATATTGATTTCATATATTTTTGGATTGAAGGTTTATCGAAGAGTCTAAAGAGTCATTGCTGCTAGAATAGTCGTTACTTTTATTAACGTTGATAAATCAACGATGTGAAAAAAAACAGACAGAGCCAAATCCTTGATACATAAGGATTTGGCTCTTTGGCTTACTTCTGATAGTTGCGATTATGTTAACTGGGTTTGTATGGAGTAATTATTTCTACATCCTCATAAGGTTATAGCATTTTGACCGTTCTTCTCTTTTAGAGATAAGTTGCAGGTATTTTGTAGCTTTTGCACCAAAACAAAACCAGAACGAAAGTATCTGTTAAATATTTCCTTATTTATATATAGTAAAAAGGGAACGTTCAATTCAAAACGGAGAGAAGGAATGAGCATGAAAAAGTTGAAAATGAGTTTCGTGGCATTGGTAACTGCGTTGTTGGTCCCATCTTCTACATTTGCAAACGGATGGGATGGGATTACTTAGGAGAAGAATCACTTTATTCTTATGGTGCTGAAAGTTATGTGTATGAGGCAGTAAGGTAAAGCATCGTTTTATAAGTACTTAGGAGGAATTTTAATGAGAAAACTATTTAATATTGGGATGATTATTACTTTTGTCTTTGGTCTGATATTTGCGGTTTCACCAGCTGAAAAAGCATCTGCCCTATCTTATGATGGTACAAATCCTATTACTACAGGCTGTTCAAGTGATGGCGTCACCAAAGCTTCAAAACATATTATTGACCCCAACGGTTATTATCTTGGAACTGTATACCTAAAATGGAGTTATAAGTGTCAAACATCTTGGGCTTATATGAAGCTAACTAATGCTGCTCCGATAGATGCCTTTGGGAATGCAACGGTGTATAGTTATACTAGTAGCGGTTCTAAAAGAACGTCTTATTCTTGTGCTAGTAGTGGTGGTAACGGAAGGATAAATCGTGGTCAAACCTCTTGTCATACTGCACAAGTGTATAATGGTGTTGGGTATAAGGCTTACGCCATTGGAGCTGCTGGAGGTGGCACAGCAAAAACTACTTGGTATTAATCTACGAAGAAATTTTGCATCCTTCAGGAAAATGAGATTTAGTAATTATAACTCTGATAATCCATATATTTAATCTTGTTGTATAATCAGGCGCTTTTATTTAACAAACAACTAAAAAAATCTTCATTTAGGGGCTATTGACAAATGCCCCTTCAAACCAAAAAGAAGATGAATTTCTACAAAATGTAGTGTTCATCTTCTTTTTCTTCCAATTTCGCTCTTTAATATTCTCCTTTAATTACAAAAAACGAGCCCCGTATTGTTCCAGCTAGTTTAGACTTCTGCCTAGCAAACTTAAACTTTCCTTCTAATTCCTTTGGAACCTCCATAACCTCAGAAAGCTTAAAACCAACGGCACGCTTCTTAGGATCATCAACCGTATACATGACGTTTACACTAAGGCCATCCTCATAAAAGACGTAGGCAAATTTGATATTTCCCACTTGAAAACGCGACGTTTCTAAAGGTTTGGCCGTAAACTCAATATCACGTTCTTCTTTCAAAATTAGGTTCACGTAATCAAGTGTCTCCTTGCTTTCGCTAGCTGGCACAACTGTAAATTCATGCTTGTATTTGTTCATAAAGTAACGGGATTCATTTGCACGTAAACCAGCAAGCGCTTCTACTACAGGGGAAGATTCTAAACCAACCTTAGACACATTTTTAAAATCTATGATATAGGACATTTCCATCCCTCCATAAAATCTTTATTTCCTAACAACAGGAATCCACATTTCACCAAAAATTAACCCATTTCGCTGCCCCATCTCAACCGTTGCATTTGGCCCACCAACATAGGCAAAATTCTTAGCATCTGGCAAGACTTGACCAAAGGCAATGCCAGCAAGTGTAATATTCAATTCATCAGCTGTCTTCGCTTCGCCTTTAACAACTAGGTAATCACCCTTGGGAAATTGGATAACTCTGGCTTCTTCTGGTGCTGGTGCTTCTGTCATAACGCCAGCATAATGCATCATCTTATTATTCACAGCTTCGTTCACAGCAAAAACGTAGTCATTTATAGCTAAGGCTTTTAATGCGTCTAGTCTACCGTCTTGGCTGAAGGCATTCCAAAAATCAGACTTTTCTTTGTTTATGCCAGCAAAGTCTGTGTAATGACTCTTAAGCTCAGTTCCAAAACCCAAAACAGTAAAGCTGTCTTTTTCTTCTAAGATATAATTTGTCATATTCAAAACCTTCCTCTTTTTTAAATTTATCAAATTACTTGTAGACTTCACTTGATAGATATATCATAGTCTTAAATCATGTCAAAAAATGATACTGTTTAGGAGTCCAGATGAAAAAAGTTGAACGGATTAATATCATCATGCGGTATATCAACAACCGTTCCCACTTTACAATTTCTGAAATCATGCAAGAATTTAACATCTCTCGTTCGACAGCTATTAGAGATATCAGAGAAATTGAGTCAATGGGGATGCCACTTGTTGCTGAAGTTGGAAGGGATGGCGGTTATTTTGTCATGCACAATTCTGTCCTGGCCGATGTTCGCTTTACCGATAATGAGGTCAAAGCTCTTTTTATTGCCTTTATGGCCACTAGAAATCAACAACTTCCCTATCTAAAGAGTCGTCAGTCTTTAGCTGAAAAGTTACTAGGCCTCATCTCAGAAAACCAACAAGATGATCTTGTTCTTTTAAATCAAATTTTGCTATTTGAAGGGACCAATCCGAATAATCCTGACCTACTTGATCTGTCGGACCTCCCACATCCCATGTTAGAAAAACTCATCCAAATTCTTCTTTTGGATAGATATTTAATGATTACAATTAAAGAAGAAAATGTAATAAAGTCTTATCCAATTTTTCTATTAAACCTTTATCGTGAAAAAAGCCTGTGGCTGATTGAAGGCTTTGACTTAAAGGAAGAAAAGAAGCAGATTTTTCATGTCGACAATCTCACCAATGTCAAACCCTACCCAACGAAAACAAGATTAAGTAAAAAAAAGATTTTAGAAAAGCTAAGTAAGCAGGAAGAAGTAATCAACCTTGTCCTTGAACTTGGTCCAAAGTCGATTGCTCAGTTCAAAAAATATCACCCTTTAAAAGTTTCAATTTCCTATACGAATCCTTACCAAGCTACAGCCATTCTAAAGACCTTTGTCAATGTTAATAATTCCGAAGAATTGAATGAAATAACAAATTGGCTACTTTTTTTAGGAGGGGATATCAAGGTCAAGGAAATGCCAGAAGAAGTTTTAGAGTGTTTACAAAACAGATTATCCTTATTTTGCCCATAAGCAGTTCCAGTAAACTGAGGTTAGTTGAAGATTATGGTACTATTAATTTACATTAGGTGATGGGAGGAAACAAGGTGTGAGTGATAAAGAGAAAATCTATTATGACCGTGGTACTGAGGAACTAAAATTAAAAAATATTCGTGCACATAAACTCGTTCAAAAATTTAACAATAGTGATATAGAAGATTTTACAAAGAAAGAGGAAATTATCGAGGAGTTATTTGGAAGTGTAGGAGTAAACCCTAGTATTGAACACAATTTCCATTGTGACTTAGGTTACAATATACATGTTGGTGATCACTTTTATGCTGGGTATAATTGTACTATTTTAGATATGGCAGAAGTTAGAGTCGGTCACAACTGTATGATAGGTCCCAATGTGGGAATATATACTGCTGGTCATTCAATCGAACCTAAAGATAGGAATAAGAGTGGCTATGGGATACCAATTAAAATTGGTAACGATGTATGGATCGGTGGAAGTTGTGTAATCTTAGCAGGAGTTACTATTGGCAATAATTCAATCGTTGCTGCTGGCTCTGTTGTTACAAAAGATGTTCCTTCTAATACAATAGTAGCTGGAAACCCAGCTAAAATACTAAAAAGTATATAATTTCCTTCAAAGAAATAGGAGAGTTGAATTTGGAAAATAACGTTTTTGAACAGATGGCAAAAAGATATGATACAGAAGAAAGAATTGAATTAGCTAAAGTTATAGTTAAGGAAGTAAGACCAGAATTGCGAAATAGTAAATCAAAATCATTAATAGACTATGGAAGTGGTACTGGACTAATTAGTTTAGAATTATCAGATTTAGTAGATTCTATTCTGTTAGTAGATTCCTCTAAGCAAATGTTGGATGTTGCGAATGCTAAAATTACTCACAAAGGGATTACCAACTCAAAAGTACTTTATTCAGATTTCACTCAAGAAACTACTGAACTTAAGGCAGACATAGTTTTAATGTCACTTGTACTACTTCATATACCGGATACTAAAGAAATTTTACAAAGTTTGTTTAACATTTTAAATAATGGTGGCAAGCTAATTATTATTGATTTTGACAAAAACGATAAAATAAATCATCCGAAAGTTCATAACGGTTTTTCACATGAAGAACTGAAAAAAAGATTATCTGAAGTTGGATTTAAATCAATTGAAATTAAGACTTTCTATCATGGAAATCGTATTTTTATGAATCAAGATGCCTCAATGTTTATATCCAGTAGTATAAAGTGATTCCTTGTTTTTTTGTTTCTTAGTTCACACAATCTCTAAAAAAGAACCATTCATATCAAGAATTTTGGCTTGTGCGAAAGCTTTACTTCAATAAGGAGTAGAGCTTTTTGTTGTTCCTCTCAAGGGAGTTGAAGAAGGAATTTGCTAATAAGATGTCTAAATATCTAATTAGAATAGGAGGATTTTATTTTTGTTGAATTTAACGAGATTTAATGAAGGAATCTCTAAACCAAAATTGTATAGGAGTGCTATTTTTAATGATTATACCTATCTTTCGAATTTTTGATATTGAAAAAACTCATTCGTTTTACATTAAATACTTAGGCTTTAAGATGGATTGGAAACATCAATATGAAGAAAATATGCCTTTATATTTTCAAGTTTCTTTAAATGATGCTGTGTTACATCTATCCGAACATCATGGTGATTCATCTCCAGGTAGTGCAATTCGAATTAAAATAAATGAGTTGAAAAGTTATCATTCTTTATTATCAGAAAAAGAATATTCGTACGCTAAACCAGGTGTAGAGAAAACACCTTGGGGTACTATAGAATTAACAGTTATTGACCCTTTCTCAAATAAAATTACATTCTATGAAGAAATTGAGTAAAAGAATCATTTCATAGAACGGATTCTAATAAAGAGATTGTTATTGAATTAGTATCAATGAGGTGAAGTAATGGATAAAAGTTGGAAAAGTGCATTAGCTAAAGTGTGTGAAATTTATTTTCAATCGGATACAAAAATTGAATGGATATTAGTCGGTTCAGCAGGATCTGTGCTACAAGGTTGTGAGATGGAACCAAGTGATGTCGATATTTATGTTAAACATAAAGAAGGAGTATCACAATTTGCTGAATTACTTAATGACTTTGCTCTTTCTTCCAAATGTGAAAATCGAAGCAGTAATGATTGGTTATCATCTAAAGAAGAGCCTGTATTTAATCAAACATTCACTTCGGGTTTCACTTGGACTAAAGCTAGATGGGAAATTTGTGGTTTAAATGTAGAAGTTGTTCATATTACTAATCCAGCTGGAATCCCTGACTCTTTGACAGGCGAAGGAATGTGGGAGGGTGGACAATATATTTGGAGCCATTCTAAAAACGTAAGGATCGGTGAATACACAATACCTACTGTTCCATTAGAGATACAATTGGAATCAAATTTAAGACGAAAACGGCAAGAGAGAGTTGAATCAATCTTAACCACATTAAAGAATTATGGATATAATAAAGAATTGATAAATAAGGCTCTTTCTTCACAAAATTTATCTTACTTTTATTCTGAAGTGAGTTTGCCGAGGTGAATTTTAAGCGTTACATATTAAGCAAACTGTTGCTTTACTTTAATAGGAGTAAAGCTTTTTTCTTATTCAAAGGACAGGTTTCCTCAATAAGATTTTTGAGAAATTTATCAAGTTAATTAGGTGGCAAGATGATATGATACAAGGTATATAGAACTTATGAAAGATCAAGTATAAGAATTCCCAACTCCCCACAGAAATCCCCACATTTATGGACAGCTCACCAAAGTACATCAAAAGGTAAAGTTCCAAGGTCTGATTATATAGTGAAAGAAATACCAAGGGTTACTATAAAAATTCCTAATACATTAAAAACCTCAATATAATTATTTTTTTATTGCAAATGCAACAATGTTAGATTAAATTTAATACATACCATTTTTATTGTATTTACAACAAAAACATGTACTAAGGAGTTTATTATGAAGGAAATTCTTCGTGAAATTGGAATGATAGCAAGGGCATTAGATTCTATAAGTAATATCGAATTTAAAGAATATGACCTTACGAAAGGGCAGTATTTGTACCTTGTGCGAATATGTGAAAATCCAGGAATTATTCAAGAAAAGTTAGCAGAGATGATAAAAGTAGATCGAACAACAGCAGCTCGTGCTATAAAAAAACTTGAAATTAATGGCTTTATTGAAAAAAAAGAAGATAAACATAACAAAAAAATTAAAAAACTGTTTCCAACAGAAAAAGGGAAAAATGTTCATCCTTTTATAAAAAGAGAAAATGATTATTCCAATAGCGTTGCATTAGAGGGACTTTCCGAAAAAGAAGAAGAAGCCATTTTCAATCTTCTTCAAAGAGTTAGAAAAAATATAGAAAAAGACTGGGAATTTGTAAAAAAGGGAAACAAGAGAAATTATTAACTATATAAAGGAGCGCTATAATTAAATGACTATAAATATTAAAAAATGTACCCTTGAAGATTCACGGAAACTTCAAGAAATTAGTTATGAAACATTTAATGAGACATTTAAGCATCAGAATTCACCCGAAAGTATGAATGCCTATTTGGAAAAGGCATTTAATTTAAAACAATTAGAAAAGGAATTATCCATTATTTCTTCGCAATTCTTTTTTGTTTATTTAAACAATGAAGTCGCTGGATATTTAAAGATCAATACAAATGAGGCTCAGTCTGAAGAAATGGGTGATGAATCACTTGAAATCGAGAGGATTTATATAAAAAACAAATTTCAAAAACATGGGCTTGGTAAGTATCTGCTAAATAAAGCGATAGAAATTGCGATGAAATGTAATAAAAAGAAAATCTGGCTAGGCGTATGGGAAAATAATAAAAATGCTATTGCTTTTTATAAGAAAATGGGATTTGTACAAACTGGAACCCACTCTTTTTATATGGGTGACGAAGAACAAATAGACTTTATAATGACAAAAACGCTTATATAACTTTTTTAAAAGGTGGATTATTATGTATATACCTAAACAGTTTAAAATTGAGGATGAAGAAGTAATTTATGATTTTATCGAAAAATATGGCTTTGCAACTTTATTTTCTCAGCATAAAGGAGAACCCTATGCAACACATCTTCCACTGATGTTAAATAAATCTGAAAATGCTTTATATGGTCATTTTGCACGTCCGAACGAACAATGGAAGGATGCTGAAAACCAACAAGTACTTGTGATTTTCCAAGGTCCACACTGTTATATATCACCTTCTTGGTACGAAACAACTAAAGCAGTGCCTACTTGGAATTATGTGTCCATCCATTTATATGGGAAGATTGAGATTATCGAAGATGAAAAAGTGATATTCGATTCTTTAAATGACTTAGTAAATAAATATGAAAGTACAGATAGTCCATACAATTTAAATGATGTAGAACCCGATTTTATCAAAGGTATGAGTAAAGGAATTGTAGCGTTCAGAATAAAAATCACAAAAATTGAAGCAAAGGGTAAATTAAGTCAAAATCATCCTGTGGAACGGCAAGAATTAATTATTAAGCATCTAGAAAACACTTCTCAACAAGATAATCTACAAGTAGCATCTCTTATGAAGAAAAATCTAAAAAAATGCAAATAAAAGTCATTCCTTCTTGAATTAACGGATGCTTGATTCTAACTAGTTACCTATTTTTTGGATAAGAGGGGTTTGGTAGATATCAGTCGTCTTTTACCTTATTTCCAAAATTATACTTTAATACATCATTATTCCAATCTTCAAATGAATATTAAAGTAAACTACTACGTAATTTGAAGAAATAGGGAGATTTTCCTTTCTATATAGAGGGAGGTTAGTTAAAGATGCCCCTCTAATCAACTAACTTTGAGGGGCTCTTCATTCTCAGGAGGTTTGCTAGTATCTGAAAAAGACCGTTTCTTCAAGGCTAATAATAAAATCATTCCCATGATGCAAGCTGTACCAACCCATTGGAAAAATCCAAAGGGTTCCTTTAACCAAAATACCGTTGTTAAAACAGCAGCTAGTGGCTCTACGCTACCTAGAAGACTGGATTCTTTTGGTAATAGACTTTGTAAACTTTCTATATAAAACCAAAATGCAATCATTGTACCAAATATGATAACAAAGACTAAGTATGAATAAGCTTCTAGTGTTAAGTTAGTAAACCCCATTTGCCAAGGTGGATGGATAAAACTTAATGCAAAGCCACCGATAACCATCGCCCAGCCAACAATAACAAGGGAATCGTATTGCTTCAGTAAAGGAACTGCATACAATGTATAAAATGCTAAAGCTATTCCAGATAAAACACCCCAAACGATTGCAAGTGTTGGCACAGATAATTGAGAGATAGAGCCGTTTGTTAATAAGAAAAAGGACCCAACCAAAGCCAACGAAACAGTCAATAAATCTCTTCGCGTTAGAACAGTGTGTTTGCGGAAAATTAAGTAAACGATAATCATAATAGGTGCTAAATATTGTAATAGCGTTGCAACAGCAGCATTACCGTGTTGAATGGAAGCCATATATGTATATTGAACCGTGAGCATGCCGAATAACCCGAAGATAATCAATTGGATAGCTATTCTTCTATTTTTCCAAACACCAAGTACTTGAGAACGGTCTTTTCCGAAATATTGAACGGATAAGAGTAAAAAACCAGCTATGAGCAATCGGGTCGTTACAAGCCAATCTATATCAATTTCATACTGTTGAAAAAGCTTTTTTGCAACTGTGCCGCCAATCCCCCAAAATATTGCTCCCGTTATAACGAGAAATAATCCTTTTCTTCTATTCATGATTGGTTCTCCACCTTTAAATATAAAAATAGTGTTATATTATTGTATATGATAAGTGAAGAAGCCTTGAAATAATACCTAAATCGGATGAGAAAATATAAATATATTGTGGTGATAACATGCAAATAAAAGACTTTATGATTGACCAAAGTTTAAAAGAATTAACTGAACATCGTACAGTTGTGTTGCCGATTGCATGTTACGAAACAACGATTAACCAAAATATAAATGGATACATACCACATCACTGGCATGATGAATTCCAATTTGTTTTGATTGTAAAAGGAGAAGCAATTTTTCAAATAAATGAAGAAAAACTTGCGGTTCGAGAAGGTGAGGGTCTATTTATAAACAGTGGCAGCTTGCACATGGCGAAAGATAAAAATGATTCGGGCTGTGTCTATATTTGTTTAAATGTTTCTCCAAGTTTGGTTTTGTCACAAGAACTTTACACAACTTATGTAAATCCCTATATTCAAGCGACTAATTTACCTTACTTATATTTGGATGCAAAGGAGGATTGGGCGAAAAACATTTTAGCTGCTATTGTAAAAATCAATCAGTTGATTCAACACAATCCGCCATACTATGAAATTGACATTACCATACAGCTAACGTTAATTTGGAAAAACTTACTCATAAATGGTTTTGAATTAGAGTACGAACATACGGAATTGTTAAAGAGTCACCGAATGAAGCAAATGCTAAATTGGATACACCTACATTATGCTGAGAAAATCCTTTTAGACGATATTGCACGAGCTGGTCAATTAAGCCGTTCCGAATGCTGTCGATATTTCAAGCGGATGTTAAAGACAACACCTTTAAATTACGTAACCGATTATCGAATTCAAAAAAGCCTAATTTTACTACAACAATCAGAATTCAATGTCACAGATGTTGCCTATCAAGTTGGATTTAATAGCACAAGCTATTTCATTGATAAATTCCGAAACTCGATGAACATGACACCACTAGCATATAAAAAATACAAAAATTACTGTTCGCTTATGAAGTAGTGCACTTCAACTGGTCAATGATCTATTATTAAAAAAACATATTCCGATTATTGGATAATATATTTATGTTCTTCAACTTCAACTAACCGGTAGCTTTACTTCAATAAGGAGTAGAGCTTTTTCTTGTTTCACAAAGGGAATTGAAGAAGGAATTTGCTAATATAATGTCTAAATATCTAATAAGGTTTCCTCTATAAGATATTGTGAAAATATCAAGTTATTTGGTGGCAAGATGATATGATAAGAGGTATATAGAACTTTCATATAGGAGGATCTATGAGTTTACAGAAATGTAAAATGTGTAAAAGTCAATTTAATTGGAGAACTATCTTAATATCTCTTTGTTTAGCTTATAAACCTATTAAATGCAGTAATTGTTCAACGCTTCATGCAATTAATTTTAATTCCAGATTATTAGTAGGGTTGCTACTCCCAGTTCCAATGATAACTTTTGCTTGGGTGATTTCTCCAAAGTTTTCATTATCTACATCAGTAACAGTTTCAGTAATGCTAATTATAGGTACTATTATTACTCTTTTTCTACCTTATTTAGTTACATATAGAAATATAATGAAAAGAACGAAATGATAATTTAGTAGGTAAAGGGGGAAGAATGAGGGAAATTTAAAAATATCACCGAGCTTTTGGTGCATATGATATTTGGAAAAATAGAAAGCTTTATGAGAGTTTATTATCGAATAAGTTTGAGAAGAAATTGATTGTGAAGTATTACACTTAAACATAAGGGTGCTTGAGTTGAATAACAGAGGTTGCTGTGGCAATCCTCTTCTTATTCGACTAACGGGCAATTTAGCGACAGAAATGGAGGGTCTAGCCATGGGCATTAGGAATTATCTGATTGAAGGAGTTTCCGGCACCGGCAAAACTTCGGTCTGCAAAGAATAGCAGCGGCGCGGCTACCATGCCATTAATGGGGACCGTGAATTGGCTTATCAAGGCGATCCGGAAACTGGTACACGGACGGATGGGCTCACGCACGAGCACCACATTTGGGATGTAGATAAAGTAAAATCTTTGGTCGCAAACCAGGATGAGGCGGTAACATTTTTCTGCGGCGGTTCTAGGAACTTTTTGAAATTCATAGATCTATTTGACGGCGTGTTTGTCCTCGAGGTCGACCTTGACACATTGAACCGGCGGCTTGACTAGCGACCGGAAAATGAGTGGGGCGGAAAGAAAACGGAACGGGAACTCATTGCGCGATTGCACCAAACGAAAGAAGACATTCCGAAAAACGGTATTATAATTGACGCCACCACACCCATCAAGCAAGTCGTTGACGAGATCGTCCGTCAAAGCGAAGAAAATAAACGCCAACGACAGTAACTTACGGTCGCTCACGGACAGTCCAATACAACAGTGCACATGGATACGAATAGTCCCAATCAACTGCGCTAAGGGGTGCAAGAGTTAAAGATCCAGCTGCCATTGTCGGCTGGATCTTTGTTCAATTAAAGTGGCAGTCCTTTTAATAAATCGTAAAGATTTTAGTTTAAGTTTAGGAAACTATACCCGTAGGCTGCACCAATAGAAAATACCAAAGTCCAAAACGCGAGGCTAACAGTCATCCATCCAATAACCCGTTCTCTAGAAGCACCAAAAATTAATGCAAAAATAGCTGCAATATCAGTCCCCACAAAAATGGGAGCAATAATAGCTAAACCAGGAATTCCGTATTTTTCCCAAATGGCTCTGGATCTGGTTTCCCTTTTAGTTGGTCCGTTCATCCCTTTTCTCTTTCTTCTTGCAATTCTCCATTTATTAATCTGCTTAAAAAAGATTCCAAGTAGCAGGATTAATAAGAAATTACCTATAAAAGCAGTTATACCAACTGCTGTTGGTGGCAACCCCCATAAGACACCTAAAGGAATAATAAACGATACATCCATCCAGGGAGCTACTCCCAGTAAAAACAATATACTTAACTGCCACATTATATTTGCTTGTTCTGCCCATTCAAACATAAGCCAGCCACCTTAAAATTGTTTTAATTTCCTTATAGAAAACCAATAGACGATATATTGACCTATCCCTAAAACACCCAGCAATAATAGAGGCATAAACTTAATATTCGATAGGGCAAAGCAAAGTCCCACAATCAATGGCAGAGCATATGAGTAATAGATATAAACGCTACGGCAAGCCTTATAGGTAACCCATTGCTGCCCTTCGTCCATTTCCTGAAATTCTGGAGGGATTGCCCCCAGGTATTTAATCTTACTTTCGGGATATTTCTGATTATTTAATTGGATTAAAGAAACCCAGACCAACGTGAAAGCAGTTAAAATTAACAGACAAACTCGTACCATAGATTGATTATTTTCGGTACCAATCATCGATATAAAAAGAAACCCTAAGATCAATAGATACGAGAACATTGGAATAAATGGTGAACGCAATATATTTGGTAGCATTAATATCATCCCTTCCTATTTCAAATAAAAGACTTCTTCAACCTGAACCTCAAATGCATTGGCTATTTTTAAAGCCAATGCAACGGACGGTGCATAATCTCCTTTTTCAATTAAGCCGATGGTTTGTCGTGTTGCCCCTATCTTCTTAGCCAAATCATCCTGTGTCCATCTAAATCGTGCACGTAATTCACGAACTCTATTTTCAATCATTTAATTATCCCTTTCTTAAAATTTAGTTGTTTATAATGTAATGTATTATTGTCAAAATGTAAAGAATAATTTGCATTTGGTAAAGGATAATTGCAATAAATACGGTAATCGTGAGTAGTAGCTAAGGACGGTGCTTGGAATCGTTTTGATTTGTAAAGCGGTGAACCTAAATTGACAGGGGGTGATGTTAAGAGGGATTACGATGGCGATCCCATAGGAACCTGAATTATTTATTTCATTTTAAAATTAGTTAAAAGATAGAGTTCTACAATTTACTTATCGGCTGTTATGGAAACCAGCATCGTTTTTCTTTTTCCGAGATAAAGAATTAAAACTTAGATTGTGAAGAAAGGTACTTAAGCTAACGGGTACAAGAGTTGAAGATGGAGGGTTGCTGCGGCAATCCTTTTACTTATTCGACTAACGAAGCAATAATGTTTAACAAGAAACAACTAAATGAGATAGATAAAATGGTATAATTAGGTAATCGATTTAAGGGAAAGTCTTGTTCAACTAATAGAATTGTGGAACAGAGAAAAATACAAATCATTATTTTGTTGGGGATTTATTATAGGGGGATAGTCCAACGCATACCATGCTTTTCTTTTGCATCTGCAAATACACGCTCAATCGTTTCTTTACGTTTCGCGTAAATTGGCTTTACCTCTTTGTGATGACGAAGATGTTCTGCTTCCTCCACGTACTCTTGCCAAATATGACGTGTCACTACTTTTTGATGATCTTTACTTTCTGTACATTGCGCTAAAAATGGACAAGTAGCGCAAATGTGCTTCGGTGATTTGTACTCACGATATCCTTCTTTATTCGTTGTTGAATATTTTAAGACTTCACCTGCTGGGCAAACCTAACAATCAAAGTGTTCATCATAAACGTATTCATATTTTCGGAAAAATCCTTCCTTTATTCGTGGTCGAGTATATGGTAATGCCGGTGTTATTTCATTTTCAAGTAAGTACTTCGTAATAGCAGTAGTTTTATAAGCTGCATCTGCCGCAAGAACTTTAGGTTTTCCAACTTTATCAATTACCTTATCAACTATAGGTTCTAGGATATAACTGTCATGTGTGTTTCCAGGTGTTACAGTCGCGTCAAGCACAAAGCCGTTACAGTCTGCGGCTGCATGGAAAGAATAGGCGAATTGTTTTGTACGTTCGTCTTTGACGTAGTAACCACACTCTGGATCGGTGGTGCTTTCTTTGATTTCCTTCGATTCTTCCTTCTCAAACTTAACCGGGGGGAACGGTTTTTTCCATGATCTTCACGGTCTTGATTAATTTCTTCTTGAAGGCGTTCTTGATAAGCACGTGTTTCTTTGCGGACTACTTTCTTTTCGAATTTATGTTTATTTGCACTTGCTTTCACATGAGTTGAATCGACAAAAACGTGTTCTGAACTAATCAACTTCTTTTCAGCTGCCGTTTTTAAAATGCGGTAAAAAATCTGTTCAAATAAGTCCGTATCCTTGAAACGACGCTCATAGTTTTTGCCAAACGTCGAGAAGTGAGGTACTTTATCATGGAAGCCGTAGCCTAAAAACCAACGATAGGCCATATTTGTATCGATTTCTTCGATTGTTTTACGCATCGAACGAATACCAAATGTATATTGAATGAAAGTCAGTTTAATCAAAATAACCGGATCATTACTTGGTCGACCTACTTCTGAATACATATCTTTCACCAAGTCATAAATGAAAGAGAAATCAATAGCCGCCTCAATTTTACGGACCAAATGGTTCGCTGGTACAAGTTGATCTAAAGCTATCATTTCTATTTGATCTCGTTGAATGGAATTATGTTTCGAAAGCATGGTCATCACCTCAAGATTTTCTTATTTCTAGTTTAAATCAAAAAAGACTGTAGGCAAACCCAATTTTCATTGAGTTTGTCTACAGTCTGAGGGTCTTAGCTAGTAATTAGCTAAGACCCCTTTTCATTTGACGTATTGTATAGGTTGTTCATTCATACATTTTCCTATTCCAGGGAATATTATTCTTTGACGTAGTAAATTAGGAGGTTGTTTTGTGGAATATGCCGATAAAGAATTAAATCCAATGAATGTGATGAAACCACTAAAATTAAATCCAAAAATATCAGATGAGACCCAACCTTTAACGACTTTTGAAATGGGGAAACTTTGGGCTACCTATATGGGAAACAGTATGTCAATTCAAATCTTAAGTTATTTTCTTCAACATTGTGATGATGAAGATATTAGGTTGCTATTGGAAAATGGTTTAGCCTTATCAAAGGATTTCATAAAGAGGATAGAAGGATTTTTTAAAAAAGAGAATTTCCCTATGCCTATGGGATTTACTAAAGATGATGTAAATCTGGGTGCTCCCCGTTTATACGCAGATGAATTTTACGTTCATTATTTAAAATATGCTGCTAAGGCAGGTATGAGCCTTTACGCAGTAGCAGTTCCATTGGTAATGAGGGAGGATATAAGGGAGTTTTTTATTTATTGTAATCAATGTGCTACCGTCCTTTTAGGGCAAATTAATAATGTTTTAATGGGAAAAAAATTCATTGCAACACCTCCTATCATTCCAATACCAGAAGGAATTGATAAAATTGATAAACAAACTTACTTAAATGGATTTTTTGGAAATGTTCGACCATTACAGGCGTTAGAAATCATTCATCTATATGATAACATTGAGAATAACACAACAAGTAAGGCATTATTATTGGGATTTTGTCAGATAGTTCAAGATGAAAAGATAAAGGTTTTGTTTAAAAGAGGTTTAGATATGACTGATAAAGCTGTAAAGCAGTATAAGGAAAAAATGCACATTGAACACATTCAATCACCATCGTACCTAGACCATTTGGTTACAACATCTACATATCCTCCTTTTTCCGATAAAATAATGCTGTTTCATAAAGTGGACATGTTCGCAATGAAGGTAAGGTCATTCGGAAACTCATTGGCAGTAACTGCAAGAAGAGATATAGATATGTTGTATGTAAGAACTCTTATTAACATAGGCCTATTTGTTGAAGATGGTATGAATATTTTAATTAATAAAGGTTGGTTGGAATCACCTCCAAAAGCGTATGACAGAGTTTAAGTATACAATTGGAACAGCTTGAACAACTTCCAATTGAAAGCTGGTCGAAAAAGAATTTTGAAAAGGAATAGAATAATGTGGTGAACGGTAAAGAAGCGTTGTTATGGAGTATTGCACTCCCAGGATTCGGTCAATTTCTAAATGGTAAACCAATAAAAGGGTTCGTGTTTGTGTTTTTAGAATGTCTAATTAATGTTCAAGGTAATTTCAATAAAGTGATTATATTCAGTTTTCATGGAGAAATTGAAAAAGTGATTTTACATGCCGAGAAATTGATCAAAAGTGATTTTTACCCTTGTTTGTATTTCATGGAGAAATTGAATGCCTGGAAAGATGCAGGAGGAGGAAAAGAAAGGTATTCTTTTCTTCCCTTTGTGTTTGCTGCTTATTTCGTTACAGTTGGTTGTATTTATTCTTCAAACTTTAGGATATTTGGAATATTATTTGGACCTGTTTGGCTTCCGATGCTGTGTGTGATTCCAGGAATGATTGTTGGTTTGTTTTTGAAATTTTTCATAAAAAGTCAGTATGACCAAAGAGTACAAAATTAAACCAAGGAGAGTTGTGAAAGTACACTTTCTTATTGTGCTAACGGGTGCTTTACTTCAATAAGAAGTAGGCTTCTTTTATGTCTAATTTGACACAAATGGCGAAACAGAAAAAGCTAGGAATAGTCCTAGCTTGTAAGAGAGTTTTTTATTCGTTTGTTCGTATCTAATGTAAGCTTTATAAGAATTACACTAAACATACTAGAAAGTAATGCAGCACCAACACCCATCCAAATGATTGTTAGAAGTTTTCCCTTATAATTTGGAAACATATACTTACTCCTTTATTATTGTTAAATTTAGCATTTACTAGGGAGAAAAAAATATACGTTTAATAAACAATTCAAATAAAATGCGAACTAAACCAGTCTTCTTTAACTAACTGGGCATTTTACTTTAAGAAGGAGTACTTTAACCAACCCTAGAATAAATAACAAATTGAATTTTTAATGTAGGCTAACGGGTGCTTGGGAACAAGATGATTGTCACTGCGGCAATCCTTTTCTTATTCGACTAACTTGGCAGTTTAATAGAATAAAAGGTGAAAAGTAAATATAGGTTTATGGTAAAATATACATATTTACGACAATAGAGGAGATACAGAATGAATATTACTATCCTGTTAGTTTCACTAATCATTTTCTTATTAATTTTTAAAGGAGTGAAAAAAGGTACTATAACTTTCACTTTTAAAAAAATCGCTCTTATATTAGTTTTAACTCTAGTATTAATTAATGTAGTAATGTTTTTTATTATGTGAATATTAGACAGATAAGCACATGATTTCATGTGCTTTATTTTTAGGTGGTTCAAATGAAAAGGTGCTTTACTAGTATAAGAATATTATTAGTAGGCGATACCTACACGTGATTTTATATAATCGCTTGCTTTTATCTGTTTAAATGAAAATTCTGCTGTATCCGGTACAGATATTTCAGCTCCACCCTCCGGCAAAAAATTTCGGTCTATTCGATATTTGCCTACCCTTTCTCCATCCGGCAAGTACGTAGGACAGACAATCGTCCATTCGAGGGTTGATTGTTTGAGATTATCGTAAACTTTATGATGTTCTTTCGCTGCACGGGTTGACTTCTGCTTTGATTCACTTGATTGATAACGCAGAGAATTTGGCGTGGTTCTACTTTGCAGAATACCCGCAGTTCCTATAGTTATTATTCGTTTTATACCTTCGTTTTCCATTGCTTTGATAATAAGTGGCATACTTTCTGATAGAGTGGTTGTGCCATCAGTATTTAGTGCACTAATAACTACATCAATCCCATGCATTGCACGTACTATATCATCTTTATTTAAAACATTCCCTTCAATAATGGTTAAATTTTCATTATTTATTTGAATCTTCTCTGGAGTGCGAACTAATACAGTAACATGATGACTTTCATGAAGGGCATAAGTAACTATTTGACTTCCAACTCGTCCAGTTGCACCTAAAATTAAAATATTCATAAGAATGAGACTCCTTTTGCAAATACTAATATTTTACTATAAAAGTTATTTTATTGCCCCACGGGTAGTTACGTTCTACCCTGGCTACCTGATATAATAAAACCAAATAAAAAAAGGTCAACCAGAAATATTTAGCGTTCTGATTAACCTTATAATACGAACGTGGCAGGATAGTTGAATAAAAAAAGCTAATCAGTAAATAATTAGCCTTCTTCCATATATATGATTTAAGTATGTTTTTTTATAAAGTGAAGTAATGTTTGCCCTAAAGCAGTTAATACAACCCCTTTACCGTCACATTTTGGACAAGGCTCATTCTGATTATTGACAATAATATGTTTTTGACCGTTACAATTAGGACAAGAATGTTCTAAATCATCTGTTGAAATAATAACCGACAACTTTTTCACCTTCCAATTTTGAAAATATTTAACTTATGTAGATATAAAAAATTATAACACAAAATCCTTTTAAGAAAGATTTGCTTGTTAAACTATTGGGTGCTTACCTTCAAGAAGATTAAATACCTTTTTAGTGAACTAAAGAATAGTTTAGTGGAACAAGAAATTTGAATTTTTGATGTAATTGGAATTGAGGTATGGGGGGGATTTAATGAAGAAAACAAATTGGCTTATTTATGGAACTATTATAATTTTAATTATTGTAGGTTGGTTTACATATCAAAGAGTTACTGATGATACTTACGAGGGGATGTCTATTATTCCAGAGCAAGAAAAAGATATTCCTTTATTTGAGGGATTAAGACCAACCGAGCACGAATATGTTATGGAAGGAAACCATTGGAATGACATATATAACTATTACTTAATGGAACTTCCAAGGTATGGTTGGGAAGTTGAATATAAGCAAAATTCTTCTGATAAAAATAGTGATGTGAAGGGATTTATGTCTCAGTGGCGGAAAGAGGGCATAGAATGGGAATTATCTATCTATGGAAGTTACTTTAAAATGAATAATCAGACGGAAGTTATTTTTGATAAAACCCCTATTTATAATTCAACAACTTGGATAGACGATGTTCCGAAAAGTATCTGTATTCAACAAAATTCTTCTAACGAAAGTTGTGCTGAAATAAATGACAAAGCTCAAATAGAAGGTATTGTTAGTTTTATAAATGATGCTATAGATTGGGAGGAAGAAGTATTACCTCGTGAAAAAACAAGTGTAATTGACTTTGGTGAAATAGAAATAATGGTTATGTATGAAAGCGACAAAGAAATTTACTTTCAATCAGAAAAAGGTATTAAATTGATGAAACCTGACCCAGATTTCTTTAAACTTACAAACCTTAAATGATAACTTTCTTATTCAAGTAACGGGTGCAAGACAAAATAGAGGGAGGGTTAATAATTTGAGATGGTTCTTTGCCATTCTATTTATTTTATTTGGTGCTTTCTTATTTTCATTAACTATTGATGATGTGGGAAATATAGGGAATGTAATTATGAAAATAATAGGATTTGGATGTTTTTTATTGGCTGGTCTCATTGTCAGAAATAAGAAAGAAAAACATCAATCATCTTAAACTAAACCAGCTAATAGTTTGTCAACATTTATCAAGACTTTTATTGTGACGAGGTATTAAGCGGGCGAACACCTGGGTAAATAGTTTTAGAAACCGAAAATGTTCTGGCTTTTTATCATACTCGTACTTTTCATCCAGAACATATTGTAGTAATACAAAAAAAGGATATTGGATCTATCATTACTGTTCAACAGAATGAAATTGATATTATGAAGGAAATTTTTAGTGTTATTAAGGAAGTTGCTACCGAAATGAACGAGAAATTTGGTGCGTGTACTGTTTCTACAAACGTTTGTGATTATCAAAGCAATAAGCATATGCACTGGTACGTATACTATGGAGATCGCATTAGAGACTAAAAAATACCGAGGTAAATATGGCTGGATACATAAAGGAAATCAGAGAACTAATTGGACACAAACCATTAATTTTGGTAGGCTCAACGATCATTGTTATGAATGATAAAAAAGAGATTTTATTTCAATTCCGTTCCGATACAAAAGAATGGAGTTTACCTGGTGGAGCAATGGAAATAGGCGAAAGTTTAGAGCAAACTGCTGAACGTGAACTCTTTGAAGAAACTGGGTTAACAGCAACAAGTTTTAAGTTCATTGATATATTGTCAGGAAGTAATCTTTATTATAAATATCCCAACGGTGATGAAGTCTATAACGTTATCTGTGTTTACTTAGCACAAGATACAAGGGGTGAACTAGCTATAAATGATGGTGAAAGTTTGGCGTTAAAGTATTTCTCCGTCAAAGAATTACCTTCACAGTTTGACGAAAGAGCTAAGTTGATAATAGAAAAACATTATATAAAGTGTTAATGTGTTCCACTAGCGGCTGCATTACTTCAAGAAAGAGGTAGTGCGTTTTTTTATTTAACTAAAGGTGAAGTTTAGTTTTATAAAGCCTAACTAACAAAATGTGGGTTTAAAGTTATAATATGTGACTTAAATGCAGGCTGCTGAGGGGATGAATTCAATTGTTAGAAACAGAAAGATGTTTTATAAATACTTTAAAAAACGGATTATGCTGATGTTAAAAAACTATTTGTAAATAAAGATGTAAGAAAATTCCTTGGTGATATACGGGATGAAGAATCAATTCAAGTAGTATTAGACGATATGCTTAATCCATCTGGTAATTCTTTTTATTGGTTTGGTTTCTCTTGACCCTCATCACGAAGGCAGTTATCTTGAAATATCATATCAACTATTACCAATTTGGTGGGGGAAAGGTTATGCAACAGAAGTAGTTAAATTGATTATTCATTATGCTTTAAATGAATTAAATCTTACAAAAGTAGTAGCTGAAACACAATCTGCAATTGTAGGCTCTTAGATAGAGTAGGTATGGAATTTGAACGTAACATTATCAGATTTGGTGCTGAACAAGCGATTTATTCAATAAAATCATCTAATAAAAGTAAGTCTATTAAACAAACGGAGCAGGTTAGTACAATAAAAAGCCATACCAATTAATTCTTTTTCGTTACATAAAAATACATTATGTTGTATATTTATTGTGAGGGGAGTGGGATTAAAAATGGAAGTTAAACTTGCAAATGTATCCGATGCAGGAATAATACACGAATTAATGATAAAAGCATTTATGGAATATAAAGATGAAGTACCTCCATCAAATGCTTTAGATGAAACGGTTGACTCAATCTCCACATCTTTAAAGAATAATGAGATGGCACTAATTACATACATTGATAAAAAGCCAGTGGGGATGGTTCGTTTTAAATTAAAAGAAGATGGGCTTTATTTTTTTAGATTGTCAGTAATTCCAGAAAAACAAGGTCAGGGTATTGCAAAGAAAATAGTAAAAAGCCTTGAAGAGTATGCCAAACATAAAGAAGTTCCTAAATTATTGTGTAAGGTTCGTATGACTGTTCCTAAAAATATTAAGTTATATAGTTCAATAGGATTTAGCATTTATAATGAGGAGATAGTACATAAATCAGAGGGAATAAATATAAAAGTTGTTTCTATGCTAAAACATATCGGGGGAAAACCTTGTGAATCTAGTTTGTGAATCAGATAAAATAAATGATTATTTACTTGAATTAACCGAAGTTAATTATTCTAATCTAAATATTAAAAAGAAAGCAGTTGAGCTTTTTAATGAATCTCAAACGGAAATTGAAAAAGCAAAAATAGCTTTTGAATTTGTTCGTGATGAAATTGCTCATTCTTGGGATATTCAATCGAAGCGAGTTACTTGTAATGCTTCAGAAGTATTAGACCTTAAAGAGGGAATTTGCTATGCAAAATCACATCTGTTAGCTTCTTTATTGCGTTCACAGGGAATACCAACAGGTTTTTGTTATCAAAGATTAATGTTATTTGATACTCCGGAAAAAGGGTATTGTATTCACGCTTTAAATGCCATATTTCTTAAATCTCTTAATAAATGGATTAGAGTTGACTCTCGTGGAAATAAAGAGGGAATTGATGCCCAATTTTCAATTGAAGAAGAAAAATTAGCCTTCCCTATTAATGAAGAACTTGATGAAAAGGATTATCCAGTTATCTTTGCTAAGCCTCATCCCAAGATTGTGGCTGTTTTAAAAGAAAATACTAATGCATTAGAAATGTATAAACATCACTTACCAGTGAGTTTGTAGTTTTTTCACTAACGGGTGCTTTCTTTAAAGAAGGTACCCTTTTCATATTGAAATATTGAATTAAAGTTGCAGGTTAGTTCAAGAAGGAGAAAAAATTTATAGGAACTTTTTTCCACTTTGGTCGTAAATATAGTTACATATTCCAGGGGGCATTTTAATGAAAAAATTAATTGCAACAATCTTCTAACAGCTTATAGTGGAAATAGTCCAGTTGAAGAATTAAAACAAGATTTTCCAAAAATTAAAGAAGTTGCAGAAAGCTTACCACAAAAGGTTCGGGAAAAGCTGGCAGCACCTACAGAACTCCGATTTGAGCCGAAGTATGTTTCATTGAACTATGCTGGAAATCCACCTGAAGAACCTAAAGGAGACATAGTTCATACAGATTTCACTTACAGTGATGATAAAGGAGTTAATCTTCAGGTTATAACGTTTCATAAGAAAAACACTTCATTTTCCGATAATAATAAACAATTTGATACCGTTGAATTAAAAAATGGAATTAAAGCATTAATTGAAATTGATAGTGAAGAGATAAAACAAATTCGATGGAAAAAAGATGGACTGTACTATTCTATTCTTCTTGCAAAATCACCTGAAAGTGAGGAGAAATATACAATTAAAGAACTTGTTAAGATAGCTAATTCAATGGAGTATGTTAATAAATAAATTTATTGACTAAATGCTTCTTTACTTAAATATGGAGTAGAGCATTTTTCTTTTGAACTAACGAAGCAGGTTTGTTCAATAAGAAATCACAAAAGGAAGAGCATTTACTATAAAATAAGATTTGACGTATTAATGTCTAATAAAAAAAAGTCATTCAAAAAAATGAGGTGATGCACATAAGTATTATTACACGACATAAATAAAAATATATGGAGGTATAGTTATGTGGGTAATATTAGGGGTTATTGCAATAGTAGTAACTTTTATAAATCTTTATATGTATAAAGCAGGAAAGGATTATAAGCTTGCTATGGCGATGGGATTATCATTTACAGCATTAACACTTTGTGCAGAATACAGTCTTGTATCGGTGTGGGTAGAAGTGGAAGATTGGGCAGCTTTAATGGATGTAGTACCTGGTATGGAAAGGGCATTATGGTTTTTGACAATTGTTTCTATCTTACTAAATATAGCACCTATACTTTTAGAACGAAAAGGTAAGAAATAATGACTTATTGTCACATCATTTATATAATATCAATTATTGTGTAAGTCTTATGTATAACTAAACCAGCTAATAGTTTGTCAACATTTTTCAATAAAAAGATTAATAACATCATGATATACTAAAGGTGCTCACGCCAAATAACTTTCCTCTATACTGAAATTGGAAGGTTTTGTTGTATTTAGTTAGATATAGTTATTAAGCTATATCTTGGAAGGTAGTTCTGCTTTTTAGTAAGTCGTAAATCCAATGTAAGAGCTTATGCAATAACTGCTACTCTGAAGGGTTTTCCTTCTGCACGTTTCTTATCGTAAAACTCTCTTAATCTTTTATTACGTGTAATTATCTCATCAGTCGTTTTCTTCTTACGAGAATCACGAATACCAATTTGAACAGTGTTCTGAAACGGGTTACGAAGGGCTGCATATCTTAATTTCTCTGCCCTTTCTTTTGCCCAAAGTTCTGAACGACTCATACATAACGAACCTATCTTCTCTGATAGTTCTTTCTCACTTACACTTAAAACTGCCTCAGATGTTGGGAATGCTAATAAGGTAAGTAACGATACCTTTGAATATAAACTTCCAAATACACCTCGATATTCAGGAAAAACCTAATCCACCAAAGAGTGCAGCTGTAACTTAGTTTTTGCTGAAATTTCCGCAATACTTTCTTGTTGTCTTGTAAGGTTACGAAGGTTTAATAGTTGAATACCTCTCTTTTTATAAGGCTCTAACTCTTCTTTAGAACAGCTCACAAAGGTGATAAGCATCAATACTGCATCTGTTTTTACCTTTCGCAAACTTGAACTCTTTGCTCTGTGTGAGATAAGAGGATTGACAACAATATAAACATAATTTTGCTCCTCAAGGAATTGAATGACAGGAATATGATCGTGTCCAGTTGATTCTAAAACGACCGAAGGTTGATAACCACCAGCTGAACTCTCAACCTCTTTAAGGAACTCTAAAAATCTGGCTAACCTTATATTACGAACGGGTGCAATTGTTGAAAATGATATTGGGTTGCTGCGGCAACCTTTTTAACGTTCTTCAACTAAAGTTGCAGGTTAGTTGAACAAGAAATGATATAATATGGTATTAATTTGTATTTTTGTATAATGGGAGTAGCTATTCAAGGAGGTACAAAATGATTCAAATACACAAAAAGTCTGGTACTGTAATCATTGTAATACACGAAATTTATGGAATTAACCAACATATGAAGAGTTTTTGTGAATTATTATCAAAACAAAGTTTTGATGTCATTTGCCCAAATTTAATAGAACGAGAGACACCTTTCGGTTATTTTCAAGAGGAAGTTGCTTATCGTAATTTTATGGAGAACGTTGGATTCGCTTACGCTATGCATAAAATAAAAGATATATTATCAGATGTTAAAGATGAATACGAAAAAATATTTATCATTGGATTTAGTGTAGGGGCAACTGTTGCTTGGTTGTGTAGTGACGAAGAATGTGTCGATGGAGTAGTTGGATACTATGGTTCACGTATTAGGAATTATTTGGAATTAACACCACAATGTCCTACAATGCTATTCTTTCCGCAAGAAGAAAAATCATTTAATGTGGACGAGTTAATTTCAACTTTAGAAAATATCGAAATACATAAATTTAACGGGAAACACGGATTCAGTGACCCTTACTCTCCACAATATAATGAAAAATCAGCACAAAAAGCATTTAGTGAAATGGTGAATTTTTTAATGAAACATTAATTAAACGTACAGAGTTGTTATTAAGCTAACGGGTGCATTCGTATTATAAGGTTAACCAGTTTTTACTGGTTGACCTTTTTTTAATAGACTCTATTATATCAGTAGCCAGGGTAGGACGTACGGGTGCGTGGGGCATTGATCCCGACAACTAAACTGTCCGCCCCCTACTTGTAGAAACATGTTTGAGGCTGGTTGGGACATAGATCTCGTATAACAAGCGAAGCTATGATACTTCAAGATGGAATAGGGGTTACTGGTAAGTATTTTGAGAGAGGAAGAGATAAATAATGAATCCAGTAGTTGGTCTGGATGTTTCAAGAGGGGAAAGTCAAGTTCAAGCATTTTTTGATAAGGGTAGGCCTTACAGTAAAAGTTTTAAAGTATCGCATACCAATGAGGCATTAGATTCCTTACTTCATTTTTTGAAAGAGGTAGAAAATGAGTCAGGGATGGAGCCGACGATAATATTGGAATCAACGGGACATTATCACGCTCCTATAATTCAGTTTTTAGAGGAACAGAATTATCTTTATATTATGGTCAATCCATTACTGTCTTATCAGGTAAAAAAATCGAGTTTACGAAAGGTGAAAACAGATGCGATTGATGCTTTTCACTTATGTGAGCTGTACTACAAAGAAGACTTGGAACCTTATAAGAAAAGAGGTATCCAACTCTTAAATCTTCGAAATCTTACTAGACAACATGAAACAATTACGGGTCTATATGTGCAAGCTAAATTACAGTTTCATGCCATATTAGATCAAGTGTTTCCTGAATATAAAGGGGTATTTGGAGATATGTATTCGAAAGTCTCTTTAAATACTTTATTGGAGTTTAATACGTCCGATTCTGTGTTACAAGCTGGGGAATGTAATTTAACAGTTAAAATTGCTGGATTATGTTTAACACGTTCAGAACGCTGGGCACAAGAAAGGGCGAAGAAACTGATTGAAGCAGCACAGCGTAATCCTTTCAAAAGTACATTGTATCAAAGCCATTTAATAAGTCTTGAAATGTATATTCAGATGCTTCTCCAGTATCAAGAGCATCTAGCGAAGTTAGATGCTCAAATAGATGCCCTTGCAGGAGAAATAGAAGAATATAAGATTATCCAATCAATCCCTGGGATTGGTGAAAAAATCGCTGCAACGATTCTTTCTGAAATTGGTGAGATTGAGAGGTTTAATCATCCTAAGAAACTGGTTGCCTTCTCTGGAATTGATCCGAGTGTACATTCGTCTGGTAAATTTACAGCGACGATTAATCGGATTACCAAAAGAGGTTCAAGCAGGTTGCGTCATGCCTTATATATGGCTGTTCTCTGTGGTATTAGGGGCTCTCGCAATAAGAAGTTAAAAGAGTTCTATGATAGAAAGCGAGAGGAAGGAAAGCCCTTTAAAGTAGCAATGATTGCATGTACAAACAAACTTATTCATTGGATTTATGCCTTACTGAAACGTAAAGAAACTTTCCTTGATTTAGTATAAGAGATACAATTAAGTAATACATGAAAAACCTTCCAATTCATGAGGTAAGGAAGGTTATTTGGCATGGACATTTTGATTATATCATTAGTTATTTTATAATTTTACAGAAAAATATTGACATCCTATTAGCTGGTTTAGTTGAAGATCGAGCTGCCATTAAAGGCAGCTTTTTCTTATTGTAAATGGCAGTATAGTTAAAGAAGGAATTACATATTATTTACAGAAATATTAATAAAGAAGTTTATTAGGGAGGCGAATTAGAATGTATATAACTATTGTCATTCTTGCTTCTGTATTCATTATTATTTCATTGATTCGAACCTACTCCAACAGGAATTGGAAACAAATATACTCTACATATGGTAATGAAGAATACTTTAAGATTATTGCAAAATTAAAAGAAGAAGGAATAAAGTATAAAGTTGAAACTCCCTTTAGAGGTTTCAATAGTCGTAATGAACGATTTAAAGACGATACACAATATAATATATATGTAAAAAAAGATGATGAACATAAAGCCGTTAGGGTATTACATAAAACAAGTTAACTTTATAAAATTATTTTAACAACAGGAGCGATACATAAACAAAGGTATCGCGTTTTTTTCTTATTGAAGTAACGGGCAGTTTAGTTTAAAAAGGAGCAAATGTTGTTAGAATTGAATAAAAAAAGCCCTTCATGATAACATGCAAGGGCAGTCATTCTAGTAATATCGTTAGATCAGATTGATTGTAGCGTAGGCCGGATGATAATCTCATTAACTCCAGCATCATCTGGTTCATTTATAGCAAATGCAATTGCTCTAGCCACACTGTAAGGAGAAATGCTAGGATAATCTTGATACTCATCAAGAACTCCTGTTGCTGTCATTCCCGGTGAGATGTTCGTTGAACGAATATGAGAGGTAGGAGACTCTTCTTGACGAAGACCTTCCGTAATAGCACGTACGGCAAATTTGGTCGCACTGTATACAGTTGTACTTGGAATTACTTTGTGTCCCATAAGAGAAGATATATTGATAATATGTCCTGATTGCTGGTTCCTCATCGTTGGCAAAACCGATGCAATGCTATACAGCACACCTTTAATGTTCACATCGATCATTCGATCCCAATCATAGATTTTAAGTTCATTTAGAGGAGAATTCGGCATGATTCCAGCACTATTAATAAGTACATCAATACGACCATACTGTTCCACAGCAAACTGGGCGAGTTTTTGCATGTCTTCCACCGAAGTCACATTGGCTTGCATATAAACAGCCTTTCCACCTTCCTTATTAATTTCGTTCACGATTGTTTTGAGAAGTTCTTCTCTTCTGGCAGCCAATACTACTTTTGCACCGTTTTGGGCTAAAAACTTAGCGGTTGCTTCTCCAATTCCACTCGATGCTCCTGTTATAATGATTACCTTAGATTTCAAGTTTTCCAATTGTTATCGCTCCTTTAAGTAATTTCAATGTTATTTCCGTATTCAAAACATATTTTATTCAATACGTGTTGTTTATAATGCGGCCGTTCATTATTATTATAGAGAGAAGAAAAGTTATTACAATCGCTAATAATCACTCTTTTGTGTGATATACAACAAACGTATGAATTTTGTTGATGAAAAACGGAGGTAAATTAAATATGGCTATTGGAAATAAAACTGATAGACGAATTCTTAGAACAAAAGAAGCCATAAACAGGGCGTTTCTTGAAGTTTTTTCTGAGAAGGAATTTGATCGAATCACTATAAATGATATTTCTGAACGAGCAAATGTAAATCGAGGAACCATTTATCTTCACTATACGGATAAATATGACCTACTTAATAGGTGTATAGATGATCACTTGGACAAAATGATTTCTTCTTGCACGTTAACTAAGTTTATACAGGAAAAAGTTGAAGAGAATGAGGCTATAGAGGCTCTGAAATCTTTATTTAATTATATTCAGGAGAATTTTCTATTCTTTTCTTCGATGCTCTCTAGTCAAAAAACTTCAGTATTCAGAGAACGTATACAAAAAACCCTTACTTCTAGTATTCAAGAAAAGATCGATATGCAAGGTATTAATCAAGGGATGGACAAGGAATTAATTATACAGTTTACTGCAACGGCTTTTGTAGGAACTTTAGAATGGTGGATTATGAACCAAATGCCGCATCCACCCGAATATATGGCAGATCAAGTTTGGACATTGTTTGAAAGGAATAACATAAACTCCTAAATTTATTAATATGGTTGTAGCTTCCGAATAGTTTTATTGAACTAAAGGGGTGCATTACTTCAAGAAGGGGTAATGCACTTTCTTATTGAACTATAGTAAGCAGGTTAGTTGAAGAAGAATTTTTTTTATGTATAATTAGTACCAGGTATTAATACCAAGTATATAATTCATAAAACGAGGTGATTATTCTATGTTCAAATCCAAAACAGTGTGATAGATTCGCATGTTCCAGGAAAGAATCATTAGCTGTCCTTCTGATTTCAAGTACAAAAGGCGGACTACAATATAGCGTGTTTTGGGGGAATACATTATTTTCAAATGTAATCGAACCTTTTAGAAGTCTTTTGAAATAATCGTTTTAAGTATAGTGTGAAGAATTAAGAGGAGTGTTGATTATGCCACGTAGAGTTGTAGTGACTGGATATGGAGTAGTTTCACCGTTAGGAAATAACGTAGAAGAGTTTTGGAATAATATTAAAGAAGGTAAATCAGGGATCAAAAAAATTCAATCTGATGACTTCAAAGATATAGGCACTCAAATTGGTGGTTTTATTACCGACTTTAATGCAGAGCAATATCTTGATAAAAAAGAATTAGGGAAATATGATTTGTTTGTGCAATATGGTTATGCTGCTGCTAAACAAGCCTTAGACCAAGCAAATATTGATGTAGATAATATAAATAAGGAGCGATTCGGGGTATATATTGGCTCAGGTATTGGAGGAATTAATACCATATTAGATAATCATAAATTCTTAATTGAAAAAGGACCAAGAAGAGTTTCTCCATTTATGGTTCCTATGATGATTAGTAATATGGCTTCAGGTATTATTTCCATAAAAACAGGATTTAAGGGACCTAGCTATTCTCCTGTTTCTGCTTGTGCAACAGGGAATCAAGCGATTGGGGAGGCTTTTTTAAATATTCGGCATGGTTACTCTGATGGAATATTAGCTGGAGGGGCTGAAGCTCCTATTAATCCTTTAGCTTTTGCTGGATTTTCAAGAATGAGAGCAATGTCCACTTTTAATGAAATTCCAGAAAGGGCAAGCCGTCCATTTGACAGTCAACGTGATGGCTTTGTTATGTCAGAAGGAGCAGGTGTATTATTCCTTGAAGAGTATGAACACGCTAAAGAAAGAGGAGCGACAATTTTAGGAGAAATTGTAGGATATGGTTCCACAACGGATGCCTATCATATTACTTCCCCTGATTATAACGGTGCAGCAAATGCTATGAAATTAGCTTTAGAAATGGGTGAAATCAACCTTACTGATGTAAATTATATAAATGCCCATGGAACTAGTACCCCTGAAGGAGATAAATCAGAAACTAAAGCAATTAAAAGTGTTTTTGGTATTCATGCTTATAATTTAAAGGTGAGTTCTACCAAATCAATGACTGGACACCTTTTCGGAGCTGCAGGGGGAATTGAGTCCATTATAGCACTCAAAAGTATCATGGAAGATATAGCTCCTCCCACTATCAATTACGAAATACCAGATGAAAATTGTGATTTAGATTACGTTCCAAACCATGCAGTTAAGACAAAAATAAACTATGCTATTTCTAATGGTTTTGGTTTTGGAGGACATAATGCAGTCTTGGCATTTAAGAAGTTTTCAATAGATAAGACTAAATAAAAGGATTAATCGGTAAGTCATATATTATCTTATCGATTAAATGCTAATTAATTAGATGCTTCTTCAACTAACGGGTGCTTGAGTTGAATACCAGAAGTTGTATATTGAGGGATCGGAGGAATTTAAATGAATAAGGAAGGATTTAAATTAGAGATAAAAGCAGCAGAAGAGTCACAGTTAGATCTACTTGTGTCCCAGTTTTCTCCAGATAATCCAATGTGGCAATACAACCGATATGATGTTCAAAAGAGGGGGGAGGGACTATATCTAATCGCTTGGAATGATAAAATTCCTATTGGTCATTTCTTACTACGTTGGAGTGGTCCTCAAGATACTTTTGTTACGGAAAAAATTGATATTACATATAGAGCTTTTTTAGAAGCAGGGCTAACAAAAGATAAATATCGAAGAATGGGAGTAGCAACAGCTATAGTTCAAGAAGCAGAAAGACTCTCAAAAGAAAAAAGATGCACTCACATAGGTTTAGAAGTAGGTATAGAGAATTCTGAAGCTAAAAGACTTTATGAAAAATTAGGGTATAAAGATTTGGGGTTTGGAGAATTTCCAATTAGCTGGGAATATATTGATAGCAATGGAAATAAGGGGACTGAAACGGAAATAGTAATTTTTATGCAAAAAATCCTTAAGACAGTTATTTAATAAATCGGATATTGTCTAAAGCAGTATCACAAAAGCGTTTTCATAAGATGTAGATAAAGATATTTCGAACGATTGTATTGATAAACTCTATCTGTTCTTAAATAATACTTCATTTTAATTTAATTTTCCTTAAATAAGTGCGATTCATCAAGGTGAAGGTCGCATTTGTTTTTTTATAAACGAGTTTGTGAAAAATTACACTTAAACTATCGGGTGCGATACTTCAATAAAGAGGTATCGCATTTTCTTATTAAACTATAGAAGCAGGTTAGTGTTTAGTGAAGAAGGATTCACAATCCATTTTATTGAAGTAAAGGGGAAGAGTATTTAGGGGAAACTTTTCGGAGGTGAATAAAGTGATTAAGAGTGTGAGATTAGCCACTATAAAAGATGCAGAAGAACTTTCAAGACTCAATCAAGCATTTAATGGTAGTGCTAGAAGAATACAATCAGAAATAATCCAAAGTATGGAAAGAAGTAATGAATTGATTGCTGTAGCCATTTTAAACGAAAAAATTGTAGGTTTTGCTTGTGCTCAAAGCTACGAATCGTTTTGTTATAGGGAATTACAGGGCGAAATTACTGAAATGTACATAGAAAAAACAGCTCGGAGACTTGGATTTGCTACATCCTTGATTAAATTACTTGAAAACAATCTTTTAGATCGTGGTGTGAGAGAAATAAAGATATTAACTAACAGAACAAACTCTGCTGCAATAAAAACCTATGAAAAATGTAACTATGTACAGGATGAGGTAATTTTATTCGAGAAAGAATTCTAAAAAAATCGTTCTAATAAATATAGTCTCTTCAACTATACGGTGCAAGAGTTGAAGATCAAGCTGCCAAACTGGTGGCTTTTTGCTTATAGTGCTAACGAGTAGGTTTGTTGAAGAAGGATATTTTCTGTTTTAAGCGAATTAGAATTTCAAACAAACCTAACACGAATACAGGTATTGAAAATAACAGGAATATAGGAGGTATGAGATATGAAGATCAATAGAATAGATCATGTCAGTATAAACGTAAATGATCTTTCAGAGGCTAAAGCGTTTTTTCTTGATTTAGGACTTGAAGTGAAAGCAGAATGGGAATTGGATGGAGAACAGTTGGATAGAATAGTTGGGCTTAATGATGTTAAAACGGCATGTGTAGGATTGGGGATGCCTGATGGTCAGACATGGATAGAGCTAGTCAAATTTTATACGCCGTCAGATGAAAAAGGTATTCAGCAACCTTTTGCAAATACGCTGGGTATCCGACATATTTGCTTTGCTGTTGAAGATATTGAAGCTATTGTGGCAAAATTGAAAAAGAAAGGCACGGAAGTCTTTAGTGAGATACAGCAATATGAAGAAAGTTATAAGTTATGCTACGTTCGTGGTCCAGAGGGAATTATTTTAGAGTTGGCGGAGAAAATCAAATAAAAATTGAATGGGACTTTAAATGATTTAGACCTCCAACTTTAAAGATTTCTTCTTAAACTATCAGGTGCTTGAGCTGAAGAACCAGCTGCCATTCTTGGTAGCTTTTTTCTTATTAAACAAACGGGTGCTATAGTGGAATAAAGGGTTGTAGCTGCAACTCATTTTTTTGAACTAACGGAGCAGGTACGTGGAAACAAGAGAGATTCTCTTTAATGTCGTAGTTAAAGAAAAATGTGACATAGGTATGTATTAAAAAAGAAAGAGCAGAACACTCTTTCAGTTGGTAGTTAATTGGGCTTATCAAGCTTATCAGATATATTTTTTAGTATGCGATTTTTTTCCTGTTGTATTTTTAGAAATTTTAATAGAAACCATATTATAAATACAACGGGAGCTATGTAAAACAAAAAAGTTATAATCGGAAAAAGAGCAAGAATTACATCACCAGTCATTTACAAACCTCCTCTCAGTGTACACCGAAATTGTTGAACTAAACAGCCTTGATTAACGGGGTAGAAGAGTTGAATAAAAAATGAAGCTTATAAGGATTGGTGGTAACAATTTAAGGAGTGGCTTATTATGTACAAACTTTTGAAATTATTTGTATTAATGCTTTTTATCTTTGCACTGACAGGGTGTTTTGGCGAGGATTACGATGTTGGTGTTCCAACTGCTCTTTTACAATTAGAAATTGGTTTGCAAGATCAACAAACGCAATTAACAGAAGCAAATATTAGTTGGAGTTCAACGAGTGGAGATGTAGAAAAAACAATAGATAATATCGAAGAATTTGGATTATTACAAGATAAAATTAAGGTTTCTCAAAACCAAGATGCTTCTTTGGAATTTAAAGAGAATGAAGAAAATGGTGGAGATATTTGGACAGACCCAACAGTAACAGCTACTTTATGGAAAAATGGAGAACAAATCGACATCGAATTGAATGATAATAGAGAATTTCAATTCCCAACAAACGAAGGGACTTATGTATTAGAAGTTAAATTTATTGATTCAGCTAACAGTGCTCAATATGTAGGGAATATTGTTATCGAAAAATCAAGCGGGCAAACAAAAATAACTGATGGTAAGCTTCCAGAGTTCACACTTATGGAAATTCCTTCAATTAAAAATGTTAATTCAGTTGGGGCAGATGGTGTGGTATTTGATAATAGTTATTCCGAAGTATGTTGGAATAATTGTAGTGACAATAGCGCATATAATTACCCCGACATTCACTCTGGGGATGTTGAGATAGGCGATGATATACTAATTGATTGGCATAAAATGAAACCACATCCTACTGAAATAAACTTACTTCAAATAAACACGGATAATTATGAAGTGATAAAAAAGGTAAATATAGACATTACTAATACTCCTTTAGAAATTGAAGTTGATGAAGAGAATATTGATGCACAGTATGCTTTAGAGTTTTTATGGAAAGAAGGAAATAAAATTAATGGAAGAACTATGTTGAATTTTAGATTAGAATAATTGTTTAAAAAGTTAATTTAGATGGACTTCTTGAACTAAAGTGCGCGACGTTTTAGGAAAGGCATTTTTTCTTATTTAACTATCAGAAGTTAGTAGTACAATTTATAAATTAAATAGTTTTAAGTTTTATAAAGCATTTCTCTGTAATGAGGAATGCTTTTTTATCTTTTTAAATAATGAAAAACTTAGTTATGTAACAATAATAATACAACAAAAAACAATAATGTTTTATTGTATATCGATAAAACATGTGTTAAAGTCAAATTGACGATAAATAATTAGGTGCTTTTTATGAAACAAGGTTCAACACTCTTTTTAAAGATAGCTGTTACTATTGTCGGAACCCCAGTTCTTGATTTGTGTATATTTTTGTTGCCTGGGATAGCCGCTAGAGATACAGCAGCGCATCCCGATACTGCCTACCTGCAGTATCCCTTTTTGATAGGTGCGTATATAACTTTAACACCGTTATTCGTTGCCTTGTATCAGGCTTTAAAACTTTTAAGCTATATTGACCAGAACAAAGCCTTTTCGGAATCATCTGTTAGAGCTTTGAAGTTTATAAAATACTGTGCAATCACCATCAGTACCCTCATTGTAGTAGGAATAATATCTGGAGTTATATTGATTGCAGGTGAAGGTCAGGATATAACAGGTTTTATAAGTTTGGGATTGATGCTTACTTTTGCTTCAATGGTGATTACATTCTTTTCTGCAGTTCTTCAAAGACTTTTACAAGAAGCCATCGATATAAAATCAGAGAATGACTTAATAGTCTGAGGTAGATAATCAATATTGATGTGATGCATCTGGCTAATTATATTAATGGGTATGTTCTTTTTTTCTTTAAGTAATGGGATTATTAACAAGTTATAAATTGGCTCCTTTAAAGTTATAGAGCATTAATAGGAGAGAACAACAACATTTCGGGAGGAGGAAAATGTAAATGAAAATACCTTTTTTCAATAACAAACAATCGGAAGAATCCTTCCATTATCCTGAAGATAATACATTGGAACATATAGCCATAATTATGGACGGAAACGGACGCTGGGCCGGAAAGCGGGGGATGCCCAGAGCTGCTGGCCATAAAGAAGGAGTATCTACCGTCGTAAAAATTGTAAAAGTAGCAGTTAAATGCAAGGTGAAGGTTCTGACACTTTATACGTTTTCTACGGAAAACTGGAAACGTCCAAAGCCCGAGATAGACTTTATATTGAGGCTTCCCAAGGAGTTTATATATACTTATCTACCAGACCTTATATCTAATAATGTACGTATTGAGGCAATAGGTGATATGAAAAACCTTCCAGCCTATACACGTGAAGCCGTACAGTATGCAATTGACCGTACCCGGAATAATGACGGTCTTCAGCTGAATATTGCACTCAACTATGGAAGTAGACACGAAATTCTACATGCCATGAAAGAGATGCTTGCGGAAATAAACAATGGGGAATTGTCATTGGATGAACTGGATGAACAGAAGTTTTCTAGATACCTGTATACAGCTGGTATGAAAGACCCTGACCTACTTATTCGTACGGGAGGGGAAAAACGCTTAAGCAATTTTCTGCTATGGCAACTGGCCTACACGGAATTCTGGTTTACCGAAGTGCTGTGGCCAGATTTCTCAGAGAATGATTTTCTGCATGCGTTGGAAGAATACAGGAAACGAAAAAGAAGATATGGCGGAATATAAGGCATATGGCTATACTTTAAAAAATCAGTTTTATTATCATATTATTGGCAGTCGCCAATTAAAATGGGACATGTGAATTTACTGAATGTAAAAAACTTCTTAGGCTAACGATGGTTAACAGAGAGCAGCGTTTTTACAATAAGTAGAGACGCTTTTTCATATTCAGTAGATCATGTCTGGCTTTCCTAGATTAAGTGATAGGTTTTCATATATATTTTTCATATTTGGAGATATTATTCTTGATGCATTTAATTAGGAGGTTCTTTCAATGGAAGAAAAGACAAATATTCGTTTAACTGCTGCGGAAATGTCTACTTTATGGTCTCAGTATATAAACGACTCGTTAGCTGTTTGTGTCGGAAAACATTTTTTAGAAAAAGTAGAAGATGAGGAAGTACGGCCTAGCATTGAAAAAACTTTAAAAATCGCAAACACGAATCTTTCTACTATGCAGAACATCTTTAAAAAAGAGGCATTTCCTATACCTATTGGTTTTACGGACCAAGACGTAAATCTGCAAGCACCAAGACTTTTTTCAGATACATTTGTCTTAATGTATTTTCGTCAAATGTCTATTCTTGCAATGGCAGCTAATAGTGCCGCGTTGGGGATGGTAACACGTTTAGATGTGGTTACTTTTCATAAACGTGTATTAACTGATGCGGTTATGATGCAAGATTTAACTCGTGAATTGATGTTAAAACAAGGTACTTATATTAAACCTCCATATATATCCGTTCCAGATAAAGTAGATTTTGTAAAGAAACAACACTTTTTAGCAGGATTTACAGGAAGTAGAAGGGCACTTACTTCAGTTGAAATCAGTCATTTGTTCTTAAATATACAAACAAATGCGATTGGTAAAGCTCTTATCACAGCGTTTGCACAAACAGTTCAAGATGAGGAAGTGAAACAATATTTAGTAAGAGGAAAACAAATTGCACAAAAGCATATAGATATCTTTAGTAACTACATGAAAAAAGAGGACTTACCAGCACCAATGAGTTGGGATTCATCTATAACAGATTCAACTACCAGTGTTTTCTCTGACAAACTAATCATGTTTCACGTATCAGCAATGATTGCAGCTGGAATTGGGAATTACGGTGCAGCGATGGCTGCAAGTCCAAGAAGAGACATAGGATTGAAATATGCTTCTTTAATTCCAGAAATTTCACTTTATGCTGAAGATGGAGCTAATATTATGATTAAACACGGTTGGCTGGAGGAACCTCCACAAGCAGACGACCGTGACCAATTAATAAAGAATTAAGTATTCTTATTTTATATTTTATTAACAATTTCATTAAGATAGGCTTTTTTTCATACTATATTTTGGAGGTGATAAAATGCCAAGAGTAAATTACAAAAGCTCAGACGTTGATTTAATGGCAAGGATGATGAGAGCAGAAGCCGAAGGCGAAGGAAAACAAGGAATGTTATATGTTGGAAATGTTATTGTTAATCGTCTTAAAGCAAATTGTTTAGACTTTAAAAATTTAAGAACAATTCCACAAGTCATTTATCAAGTACAAGGAGGAAATTATTCTTTTGAAGCTGTTCAAAAAGGGAATGTATTTTATCAAAGAGCGAGATCAGTTGAAAAAAGATTAGCAAAAAAGAATTTGGATTATTGGAGACAACACCCAGGGAAATATGCTCTTTGGTATTTTAATCCATATGCACCATGTCCTCCAACATGGTATGGTCAACCTTTTGCTGGCCAATATAAAAATCATTGTTATTATGAACCAAAAGGTGGAACATGTGATAGTGTTTATAGCGGTTAAGCTTACTCATTGAGTAAGCTTTTTACTTTTAGAAAATGTAATGGACTTAAACTAAAGTGCAAGATCGTTGAATGAGGAAAATGATTATTGAAGTTGAAAATATAAGATTAATCATAAACAGGAGGTCGTCACATGGAAACAATTCGTATTATGTTTGAACATTTAAACTGGGCTAATTGTCGAATTCTTAAAACCTTACAAACTACTGATGGCGAGAACCAAAAACAAGCTATTAGATTATTTTCACATATCCTTTTTGCAGAACATGTATGGTTTACTAGAATAAATAGAATAAATAGTACAAAATTACCAATTTGGGCGGATGTAGATTTAGAGGCTTGTGTAGATTTAGTTGAAGAGAATAATAAAAACTTTAAAGAATTTCTTACGACAAAATCAGATATGAAACTAGATCAATTTGTTTCATACAAAAATAGTACAGGCAAAGAGTTCAGCAATTCTTTAAGAGACATACTAACTCATGTTGCACTACATGGTCAATATCATCGAGGACAAATTAATTTGTTACTTAGGGTAGATGGGATGGAACCAATTAATACAGACTTTATTACATTTAGGAGATAGAATATTTGTGATAATTCGGAAATGAGCTTGGGTTAAATTTTTCCCAAGCTCATTTATATAAGGTTTATTGGAGATTATTTAGAGCTAACATTCATCCACTATTTGAACGACTTGTATCATAATTTTGGTTACGTAATGTTCCTTATGTTTCTTTACAACTGTATCATAAACATACTCTTCAAAAACATACTCTCCTAAGGATAAATTTAAACGTTCCATCTCTGAAAAAAGTCGCTTATACGTGTTATGTATGGTTTTCTCATCCCCAATATGATATCCAATGAGAAAATCACCCGCAATCGATTGAAAATACGGATATCCTTCCTTAGGATTTGATTGCTCAATATAAAAATAGCTATAATTAGTGAATTCTCCCTTTAAAATTTGCTCTCGTTTCGTAATAACACCTATTGGAAAACCAGTATCAAGATGTGATACATACAATTCATCAATAAAATCTGAGAAGACTTCTACAAATTCTTCATCAGATATATTTTCAATATTTCTACTTAAATAAAGTGTTGCTTCCGGTAAATGTTCATACGTAATTTGATGAAAATCAAGATGTGACGCTTCTTCCATTAATTTTAGTTTTGTTTCGATCATTTTTTCCTTCGTTTCAATCTCTTGACGCATCTTCACAATCTCTTCTTTTTTTTGATACATTAGAGACAAAAAACGCTCAGGCGATTTATTTTGCATGTATTGTTTTATATCGGTAAGAGACATCCCCAAATCCTTTAATAAATCAATAACAATGAATAGATCAAACTGGCGAATTGTATAATATCGATATCCTTTTTCACTTTTAAGTATTGGAGACAATAGTCCAATTTGATCGTAATAAAAAAGTGTCTGTTTGTTTACTTTGCACAGTTTAGCAAATTCACCTGTCGTTAAATATTGACCTCTCTTATTATTCATTTTTTTACAACACCACCCTTGACTATATAGTTACTATATACACTAAGATGTAAATTGTAAACAAATGTTAACCATATAAGTGTTAGTCAGTTAAGGAGAATGAAAAACATGAAGAAACATAAAGTCACTTTAGGATTATTATTAATGAATTTATTCATAGCCTTTTTGGGAATTGGTCTTGTCATTCCAGTCTTACCAACTCTGATGAATGAATTAGGTATTACTGGAACAACAGTTGGTTATTTAACAGCTGCGTTTGCATTTGCCCAATTGATTGTTTCACCATTTGCAGGGAAAGCAGTAGATAAATTTGGCAGAAAAATTATGATTGTTATTGGCTTATTTATTTTCGGCATCTCCGAATTTTTATTCGGGATAAGCAAAGAAATCGAAATGTTATTTATTTCTCGTATTTTAGGAGGAATTAGTGCTGCGTTCATTATGCCTGCTGTTACGGCCTTTATTGCTGATATTACAAATCTCAATACTCGCCCTAAAGCACTCGGTTATATGTCAGCAGCAATCAGTACAGGATTTATTATTGGTCCAGGTATCGGTGGATTTTTAGCGGAATTTGGAACACGAATACCATTCCTCTTTGCAGGAGCACTCGGTACAATTGCGGCTATTCTTTCAATTATTTTATTATCTGAGCCAAATCGTACAGAAGGAACGATTGAACAAATCCCAGATGATAAAAATGGCTTCAAACGTATGATTGCACCAAAATATTTCCTTGCGTTTATTTTAATTTTTATTGCTTCATTTGGTTTAGCTGCTTTTGAATCGTTCTTTAGTCTATTTGCAGACCACAAATTTCAATTTAAACCTTCCGATATTGCCATTGTGATCACAGGGGGGGCAATTTTCGGTGCCTTTTCACAAGTCATATTATTTGAGAAGCTTACACGAATTTGGGGTGAAATTAAACTAATTCGATACAGCTTAGTATTATCAGCATTCCTTGTCTTTTTAATGACAGTTGTTCATTCATATTTCTCAATTTTACTTGTTACATTTCTTGTATTTGTAGGATTCGATATATTCCGACCGGCAGTTACTTCTTACCTTTCAAATATCGCTGGGGAAGAACAAGGTTTCGTTGGTGGAATGAACTCAATGTTTACTAGTTTAGCGAACATTAGTGGACCGATTCTAGGGGGGATATTGTTTGATATAGATATTGACTACCCTTACTACCTTGCGACTGTGATACTAGCTTTTGGAATAGGGATAACATTGTTCTGGAAGAAACCAGTTAATCAATCTTCTAACGAAGTGAAGGCTAGTGTAGCTAATTAATCAAACTAAAAAAAAGACGACTATAACGTAAGGATATGATTCGTTTATCTGAATAGATTAGCTCAATAGAAGAACTATAATGGTTTGTGGGAGTATGAGAAATTAAAATTCACCTGAATGTAAATACAATTTGATTAACAAAAAGTGCGATGCTTCAAAAAGTAGGATCGCTTTTTCTTATTCAAGACCGGCACTTTTGTTCAAGAATGGAACTCTAATGAAATAGGAATACGAAGAGGATTATAGCCAACTAAAACTTCGATCGTAAAAACAGATATTTATCTCATGTAAAATGATAAAAGTAGTTGATAAATAGGAATCATTACGATAATATATAAAACGTAACTGTTACGAATTGAAACGGAGGTCAATTATAAATGATTAATAGAATAATAAATAAAACAGATAGTAGGTGCCTTTCTCCATACATAAAGCAAAAGTTAACAAAGTTAGGGTTATTGTTTATCTGTGTAATGTTATTAAGTGGATGTATGAATAATTCATCCGTTACAGAAGAAGAGGATAAGCATATTCATTTTTTATATAATTTTTCTACTAATTCGCTTGATCCTCATGTGGACTCTAGCTATGTTCCTTTGAGAGCGGGGATAACAGAGACACTGATAAGACTAGATGAAGAAAAATTAAGTATTGAGCCATGGCTAGCAGAAAGCTGGGAAGGTGAAGATGGGCAAAATTGGATGATTAAGCTACGTAAAGATGTTAAATTTCAGAATGGGAAAGTAATGGATGCAGAAGCCGTCAAAATGTCTTTAGAACGAGCAGTTAAAGAGAATGTAGCGATTCAGAATGCATTGAAGATTGAACGTATAGAAGCCGATGGTTATACTTTACGAATTAAAACAACTGAACAATTCCCAGAATTTATTTCTGAGTTAGTAAATCCAAATGTAGCTATTATTGATGTAACAGAGACTGATATTGTTAATAAACCGATTGGCACCGGTCCGTTTAAGCTTACGTCATTTGTTCCAGGTAGTAAGCTTGAACTTGAACGCTTTGATGAGTATTGGGATGGGGCTTCAAAGCTTGATCAAGTCACATTCTCTTTCAATGAAGATGCTAATGCCCGTACTCTTGCATTAAAGTCCGGACAAGTAGATATTGTTTATCGACCTGAGGTTGAAAGTCTAGACATGTTACAAGAAGACGAAGCTATTGAAGTTGAGTCAACATCGACATTTCGCGTACATCAATTTACGATGAACCTTCAAAGAGAAAGCATTCAGGATGTTAATGTTCGCCGTGCTATAGATGCGTTAATTGACAGGCAGAAAATTGTGGAGAAAATTCTCCTCAATCATGCAGAGGTTGCAGTAGGACCTTTCCTTCCTTCATTACCATTTGCTCCAACCTATGATTCACAGCCTTCAGGAGAAGATGTGGCAATAGAATATTTGGGAAAAAAAGGGTATACAATGATGGATGGAAAAATGCAAAAGAATGGAGAACCTCTTACATTTACACTCTTAACATATCCTGCAAGAGCAGACTTACCTTTAATTGCACAAGTATTTCAATCAGATGCGAAGCAAATTGGCATTGATGTTGAAATTAGACAAATTGAAACACCAGAAGAGTATATGGCTTCTAACCGTGATTGGGATTTAGCCACTTATAGTAATTTAACTGCACCACGTGGGGATGCAGGGTATTATTTAAATGCAACATATCATCCAACCGGAGCTTTGAACTTTAGTAAAGCAGATGAACCGGAGTTAACGGCAATTATTGATAAGCTTAATCAGACTGTAAATCAAGAAGACCGCGCTATACTAGCAGAGCAGGCAGCGGATTATGTATATGAAAATATGATAAACTCCTTTGTTTTACATCCTTCAACAATTGTCGCGTATAACAAAAATAAAGTAATAAATTGGGTGACAACAAAAAGTGAATACTATATGATAACGAACCAACTGGATGTGAAATAATGGTTCGAATTATTGTTCGTAAATTTATAGAAGTTCTATTTTTTCTATTATTTATTACTTTTGTTAGTTTTTTATTTATCAGACTCGCACCTGGAGATCCAGTGCTTACGATTTTAAATGTAGATGAGCTTTCAGTTAGTCAAGAGCAAGTAGAGGCGCTTAGAACAGAATTGGGGTTTAATAAGCCAGTGCTCGTCCAATATGGGCTCTGGCTTTTAAACTTTATTCAACTTGACTTTGGAACATCCTTTGTTACTGGTCAACAGGTAATGAGCATGATTCTAACAGCTCTTCCTGCGACACTGGAATTAACTGTTGGTGCAATATGCGTAATGCTATTGGTATCTATTCCATTGGGCTCTTTATCAGCCCTTTATCGAGATAGTTGGATTGATAAAATAAGTAGAATACTAGCGATAATTGGAGCAGCTATACCAAGCTTTTGGTTAGGACTTATTTTAATAGATATATTTGGGGTTAGATTAAGCTGGTTTCCGACAATGGGTAGGGATGGATTTATATCATTGTTCTTACCATCTATTACACTTGGATTAGCGATTTCTAGTGTTTACGTTCGTCTGCTGCGATCTAGTTTACTTGATTCCTTTAGCCAAGAATTCATAAGAGCAGCACGTGCTCGTGGTCTATCTGAAGGAAGAATTTTTTTGTTTCACGCTTTTCGTCACAGCATTCCTCCTGTCATTACTGTTTTTGGTGTTAGCTTAGGGAGTTTGATAGGGGGAGTTGTTGTAATTGAAGTTCTTTTTGCTTATCCAGGAGTAGGAAAACTAATTGTGGATGCAATTCGACAAAGGGACTATCCTTTAATACAAGGATATATCCTTATTATGGGAATCATTGTATTTATTGTAAATGCATGTGTGGATCTCTCATACCGTTATTTAAACCCTGAGATGCAAATGAAAGAAAGGGAGAACAATTGATGAAGGACTCCTCTATGTATTTATCGATACCGAAAAAATATAGATGGCAAGCTGTACTACTCATTAGCTTTGCTCTCATTGTGATAATTGCATGCTTATATACGTTTCTTTATTTAAGTCATGATCCGACCTATACAAATTTAGACCGGAGACTTGAGGGAATGGGATTAGAGCATCCGCTAGGAACAGATCATCTAGGTCGAGATATTTTGACGAGGCTTTTGCTTGGTGGTCAACAGACAATCGGCTTCAGTTTAATGGCCTTAGGTGTTGCTCTTCTTGTAGGAATACCAATTGGGCTTATTTCAGGATATAAGCGCGGTGTTATTGATCGTTTATTTATGAGGATTGCCGATGGATTTTTAGCTTTCCCAGATACAATTGTTGCAATTGTGTTAAGTGGTTTGCTTGGTCCGGGTATAGGAAATCTTGTACTTGCGATTGTAATGGTTAAATGGGTAAATTACGCTCGACTTGTTCGAAGTACAGTATTATCTGAATCTCAAAAAGAGTATGTTTTAGTTGCGCGAACGAATGGTTTATCTTCTATAAAAATTATGTGGAAACATCTAGTTCCTCACATTTTAGGAAATGTCTTTGTGATGGCTAGTCTTGACTTAGGAAAGATTATTTTACTTATTTCTTCTTTATCGTATATAGGTTTAGGTGCACAGCCCCCAGTCCCGGAGTGGGGAGCGATGTTAAATGAATCACGTCCTCACTTTCAGTCTAGTCCTGAATTAATGATTTATCCTGGATTAGCGATCGTTGTTGTTGTACTAATCACAAATCTAATCGGAGATTATTTACGTGACCACTTTGATGTGAAAAAAGAGGTGCAGAGATGATATTGTCTATTGAACAATTATCTGTCAGTAGTGGAGAGAAAAAAATAATTGATCGTGTATCTTTATCCATACGTAAAGGTGAATGGTATGCGTTGGTGGGTCAAAGCGGAAGTGGGAAAAGTGTGCTCTCACAGGCGATTGGTCAAATGCTGCCATCTAATTTGCAAATGGAAGGGGTAATTAATTTTAACGAACATAATATGATGTCGTTGTCTCGTAAACAATTAGGAGATATTCGTGGTAAGAAATTATCATATATATTCCAGGATTATCAAGGCTCTTTTACTCCATTTCGAACGATTGGTCAACATTTTCAAGAATATCAAAAGGTACATGGAATTAATAATAAAGAAATTCGTAGATTGAAAACACTGGAGGCATTAGAATCAGTTGGGTTAGATGAAATGTTTTATAACAGGTATGCATTTCAATTAAGTGGAGGTCAGCTTCAGCGTGCTTCAATTGCATTAGCACTAATGTTTTCACCTGACCTGGTCATTGCAGATGAAATAACGACGGCTCTTGATAGTGTCTCTACCCATAAAATATTAGAGTTGCTTGCAAATCGGCAAAAAGAGTCTGGATGTGCCATCCTTTTTATTACTCATGATTGGCGACATGTTAGACGTTATGCAACTCGCTTAGCGATTATGAAGAGTGGAGAAATTATTGAATCTGGTGGCAAGCATCGTGTAATTGATCATCCTCAGCATGAATATACTAAACAGTTGATAAAAGCGGCACCGATATTAGAAAAAGGTCTTCCTTCAGGTTTAGATAGAGAGGTTTTATATGAATCTACTTTCAGTTAAACAACTAACAAAACTATATAAAGGGCAAGAAGTCGTTACTAATCTGTCATTTGATTTGCAAAAGGGAGAGTGTTTAGGGCTTGTAGGTGAAAGCGGGTGTGGTAAAAGTACACTTGCTCGTTGTTTACTAAGATTAGAGAATATTGACAGTGGCTCAATCTTCTTTAAAGACCAGGCAATTGAAAATCTACGTCATCGTCAGCTTATTCCTTTTCGTAAAGATATGCAAATCGTCTTTCAAAATCCTACTGCCGCATTAAATCCTAAGCTGAAAATAAAGGATTCTCTACTAGATCCATATATTCAATATCAAAATGATCTAACACTAAGGTATTTTTCTTATACATCGAAGGAACAATTTGTCCTTCAGTTACTAGATGTTGTTGGATTACCAGCAAATTTAGCCGGACGCTATCCGCATGAATTGAGTGGTGGACAAAGGCAGAGGGTTACAATTGCTCGCTCGATCAGCATCGAACCTGAGTTAATTATTTTAGATGAACCAACTGCAAGTTTGGATGTCATTTCCCAAGCAGAAATATTAACTTTGTTGACTAAGCTGCGTCAGGATTTAAACCTTTCATATTTGTTTATTTCACATGATCTTGCAGCGGTAAAACAACTGAGTCAACGAATCATGGTAATGAAAAAGGGGACCATTGTCGATCAATTTCCTTGTGATGAATTATTTGATGATCAACGTCATGGATATACAAAAGAGCTAATTTCTATTTTTTAGAATGGGAGAGTTCTTTACGTAAAGGAATATTAAGTATTAAAAACTCTACTATAAAAGATGAAGGGAACATCAGTTTACGATGCTCCCTAGTCGTTTGTGAACGGTAGAATGTCAATGATTCCCGAAAAGCACAAGAATATTCCTTAATTTGAAGGCTTGAAACCAACAGAACAGAAGTATGTAATTAATCAACGAAGCTATTGATTGGGATGATGAAGTATTACACCTTGAAAAAACAAGTGTCATAGATATTGGAAATATCGAAATAAAGGTGCTGTTTATTAAGAATTTATATAGAAAAAAGCTCAGAGCTTTTATGCACTGAGCATCTTTTATGCAAATTCTTGTGATAATAAGGGGTCAACGATTAATATTCAACTTTCCACATATATCTTCGCTTCGAAAGCGGATGGCTGCGAGCATCTGCCAGTCTCTCGGCATATTTACGTAGCACGTAGTTAAGGACAAGAGGTGCAACATAGCCCTGTAACTCTGAATCTATTCCATCTAAATCAAGATCTTTTGCATCTAAAACAACGAGCTTTTCTCCATACTTTTTAGAGAAATCCAATGCTCTTTCATCTAATGGTCGTGTTTCATCTAAGCCGAGTAAAATAATGAAAGGTGTGTTTTTGTCGATAATTTCAAAGGGGCCATGGAAATACTCACCTGAGTGTATCGCATTAGAGTGAATCCACTGCATTTCCATTAAGATACAGATGGCAAAGGAGTAAGCGATTCCATAATTAGCACCACTTGCCATTGTATAAATCACTTTCTCATCTTTATAATCTGCGGCAAATTGTAGAGCACTCGCTTCATATTGTTTAGCAGCTATTTCAAAAACTCGTTGTAGATTTGCTAAGCTAGCTAGCATTTTTTCATATTTATTATTTCCTTCTAATACATTTAAAACACCCATTGTAAGCTGATATAACGTACCTAGATTTGTATCGATAGCATTTGCTTGGTCACCCCACTCATATTTCACAACAAATTCTGATTCTTGAGCTAAAGGTGAACCTTCTTCATTTGTAAAACCGACAGTTACTGCACCTTTACTTCTTGCAAAAGTAGCAGCTTTCACTGTTTCAGGAGTGGTACCTGACATTGAGCATAAAACCACCAGGGCGTTTTCTCCTAGTTTTTTCGGATTACGGTGAATAAATTCATTTGAACTATACACATCTGAAGAAACAAACTTTGCTTCACGATCCATTATGTATTTATTTGGATACATAACAGCAGAGGAACCGCCACATGCAACAAAAAAGATGTGGGTAATGGAACGACCCTTTAGGTGGTCTAACACCTTGCCAACTTGTGAATTCATAGCCTTTTGAGAATGTACCATACTTTATTGCCTCCTTTAGTTTTAACTATTACACGTTATAACGAGGTAATACGTTATATAACATCATAATATTTTGTTTTCTTTATATTGTCAACGATTTTTTCATATTCATTTTTTGCTAGAATCAGCTAAATCTCGCATTATATAAGGAAATTAAGGTAGAAGAGCGAATATAAGTGGTAACAATTGACTTATAACATAATATAATGTTATATTATCATAAAGTGCTAATAATTTAGGTGTTTTTCATGTTTGTATGGTTCAATAAGGTACTATTTTTATAACTTAAGAGAGGAGTTATGAAATGGCAAAATTATCGAGAAGACAATTGACGGGAATGAATTTTCACTACAAGCATTATCCTTTTGAATACTTCTTAGATGCAATGGTACGCTACGAATTGAATAATATTGAGGTATGGGGTGCATCTCCTCACTTTTATGTAGAAAATATGAGTGTGCAAGAGATAAGAAATGTTAAAAAGGAGATTGATCGACGAAATTTATCAGTCATTTGCTTTACACCTGAACAATGTGTGTATCCAATTAATATTGCTGCTAAAGAAGTGGATATTCGGGAAAAAAGTATCGACTATTTTAAAAAATCAGCTCTAGCGGCAAAAGAACTAGATTCCCCTTTGCTTTTAGTAACACCTGGTTGGGGATATGAAAATGAAGATGCAAAGGAAGCATGGAAGCGATCAGAAGAATCGTTAGAAAAGCTTGCTCAAGTTGCTGGAGAATTAGATTTAACATTGGCACTTGAACCACTTACAAGAATGGAAACGAATATTATTCATAATGCATTACAATTAAAATTGATGTTAGAGGGTGTAAATCATCCAAATCTTAAGGGAATGATTGATACCATTCCTATGGCGTTAGCTGGGGAGGATTTTACAGATTATTTTAATAGCATGAATGAGGAAATTGTTCATATTCATTTTATTGATGGCAAGCCAGAAGGGCATCTTGTATGGGGGGACGGAGTTTTACCGTTGGAAACGTATATTGAACAGTTAAATCAAGCTAACTACAAAGGCTTCCTTTCTCTTGAATACACATCCTATCAATATGTCCAAAATCCAGATGGCGCAATGGAAAGAACAATGAAAGCGTTGTCCAGTCTATTCGGCTAAACGAGTTTATTTAATAAGTCATAAGTACAAAAAAGCTTTCTAACACATGTTTTTTCGGAGCTTATCAGTACCTCTAAAGTTGAGACAACTTACATGAAAGCATTATAATATAACTATTATCAAATAGAATAGGTGAAATTATGTTAAGACAAGATGATAAGGTTCCATTATATGTCCAATTAAAGGAAACAATTCGAAGCTCAATTCTGAATGGAGAGTTAAAATACGGAGAAAAAATCCCTACTGAAATTGAATTAAGTGAGATTCATAAGATAAGTCGGATAACAGTCAGAAAAGCAATTCTCGAGCTTGTTGAGGAAGGGTATCTCATTAAAAAGCAAGGAAAGGGCACATTCGTTAGTAAACCTAAGATAGAAAGAAAAATTGTTCACTTTCTTAGCTTTTCAGAGGCTTGTAAAGCAAACGGATTAAAAGTGAGTAGCAAAGTAATAAAAAAAGAAATAATTCAGCCAACTCCTAGAGATAGAGAAAAGCTTCAGCTCGATGTTGATGATGCCATGATCTATATCCAAAGAGTGAGGTATGGCGGGGAATCACCTGTTATGCTTGAGAATAATTACTTCTCATATAAAAACTACAATTTTCTCCTTGGTGAGGACTTAGAGAAGTCTTTATACAAAACTCTTGAAGACAAACATCAAATTATACCTTCACATTCAGGCGAACTTTCTTTGGAGATTGTTCGAGCGACAGAAGATCAAACAGAAATACTTAAAGTTGCTACAGGAGAGCCTCTCTTCTATATGGATACCGTCATATTTGATAAAAATGAACGACCAGTCCATATTGGGAAACAGTACATTATTGGAGAAGGATATAAATTTATTTTGAAGTAAAATGTACGTGGTAGTAACTATGGAAAAAGGTGGATATAAATTATCTACCTTTATCTATTATTTGTTTCGGTGTGATCATATTCACGTAGAGAGGTTTTACAATGAGGACACAAATATTGAATATAGCCATGCTTCTTGCTGGCTCTTTTATTTATGCATTGGGAATAAATTATTTTGCCATTCCCAATAAATTATCTGAAGGTGGAATAATAGGTGTTACGATTGTTTTATATTACCTTTTTCAATGGTCACCAGGGGTGGTCAACTTACTCTTAAATGGTTTTTTGTTTGCGCTAGGCTACAAGCTACTTGATAAAAAGGTGATCTTATATACACTGTTAGCAACAATTTTCTCATCATTTTTTCTGTTTGTCACAGAAGGTTGGGGAGATCCATTAATTGGAGATTCATTATTAGCTGCCTTATTTGCCGGTGTTTTTGTCGGGGGTGGACTTGGCTTAGTTTTCCGTGCAGGTGGATCGATGGGTGGAACGGCAATTCTCGCAAGACTTGGGCAATTATATTTTGGCTGGAGTCTTAGCAGAACCATTTTGATTATTGACCTTATTGTCATCGCGGGCTCTACCTATGTGATCGGTCAGGAAAAAGCAATGTACACCCTTGTTGCAGTATTTATTGGAGCAAAGGCGATTGATCTCGTTATTGAGGGTCTGGACACACAAAAAGCAGTCACGATCATTTCAGGTTCAACAGAATCGATTTCAAAAGAGATTACATATTCTTTAGCACGTGGAGTAACTGTATTTAACGCTCGCGGTGCATATACTGGTTCAGAGAAAGAAGTTCTATATGTAGTCATTAATCGGCAAGAGCTATCAAAGTTAAAACAGCTTGTTCGCTCAATCGATTCAAAAGCATTTGTAGTCGTCCATGAAGTTCGTGATGTTGTTGGGGGAGGATTTTCTATCGAGAAAGCATAAATAAAGTATTATTTCGTATCATTTATTATCTGAATATTTGGACTCGTTCAGCTATCAACATTCCTAAATTGTTATCTCGAATGCTATTTAGTCTTTTGGTTATGGCTTAGCTAAGAAAGGATGTTTCGCATGGAGGAAAACAGCAGTTTAGTGGATGAATTATCAGCTTGGGACAAAAAGCATTTTCTACACCCGACTTCTCCAATTCAACAGCAGCAAGACCTAGGGCCTGCTTTTATTTTCACAGAAGGTAAAGGAGTCTACCTTCATGATCTATTAGGAAAAAAAGTAATTGATGGCATGTCTTCACTCTGGAATGTAAACATAGGGCATGGAAGAGAGGAACTAGGTTTAATCGCGAGTGACCAAATGACTAAGCTCGCTTTCACTTCAAATTTTGCTACTTTCAGTAATGAACCAGCTATTCGTTTAGCTAAGAAGCTGTCTGACATTTCCCCTGGAAATCTACAAGCTACATTCTTTACGTCGGGTGGATCTGAGGCGAATGATACAGCTTATAAGCTTGCTAGACATTACTGGATGTTAAAAGGACAAAATAATCGTAAAAAAATCATTTCAAGAACAAAATCTTATCATGGAGTTGCAATTGGATCAACAAGTGCTACTGGATTAAAGCCTTTTAGGGATTTTACTAATTCACTTGCACCTGATTTTCTTCACGTCGATAATTTTTCTTCTCAAGCATTACGTGATTTAATTGAAAAAGAGGGACCAGAAACAATTGCTGCTTTTATAGCAGAACCAGTCCAAGGTGCTGGTGGTGTTCATATCGCACCTGAAAACTACTTTAAAGAAGTAAAAGAGATTTGTGAAGAGTATGGCGTGCTATTTATAACCGATGAAGTTATTACCGGGTTTGGGAGAACAGGAAAATACTTTGGAATTGAGCATTATGGTGTTACACCTGATTTGATGTGTTTTGCTAAAGGGGTAACAAGTGGCTACGCACAGTTAGGTGGAGTCATGCTATCAAGTGATATCTACCAAGCATTCACCGAAATGTCCAAAGGAACACTGCTTCATGGGTATACATACAGTGGACACCCGGTAGCCTGTGCTGTTGCATTGAAGAATATTGAAATAATCGAATCAGAACATCTAATAGCCAATGCTAATCAGTTAGGAAATGAGTTATTAAAAGGGCTGCAAAATGTTCAAAATAAATGTGGAATTGTCGGTGAAGTAAGAGGTCTAGGCTTAATGGGGGCAGTAGAAATTGTGAAAAATAAATCTTCACAAGAGAGATATACGAATCCAGTGGCTCCATTAATTGTTTCAGCAGCTGCAAAGAATGGACTAATCTGTAGATCAGTTGTTTTTGATGGTCAAGATACACTAGTATTCGCTCCGCCGTTGAGTATCAACAAGGAAGAACTTTATTCTTTAGTACAAATTTTAACTGAATCGATCCTATCTATTGAAGGCACTTATTGAGTTTAAAGTTATAAAGCATTTCTTCATAACGAGGAATGCTTTTTTATTTTCAAAAAAATTGAAGAGGTATTGGCGTTTAAAAAGTCTCTTCTCCCAATTTGCTACATTAAGCAATTTAGTTTTTGAAAAATTTCTACTTAAACTATTTTAATAACTACATAATTAAAAACATAGGTACAGGTTAAACTAAAAAAAAAGTAAAGTAAGGGTTGGTAAGTATGCACGTTGCGATTACAGTTTTAACCATATTGGCTTCTTTGAAGTGGGGAAATTGGAAAAGATGGAAAGATTATCATCCGAGCATGCTTTTTATTGCTACAGGTGGTTTACTTTACGAATACATTGTAAAAGAAAATACTTTGTGGAAGTTTCATCCTGATTTATTTTATGGGCATGAAATGACGGTAATTGTTTATGCTCTTATTACTATGCCAATTAGTATTTTTCTGTTTCTATCTCATTTTCCCCAAAAATGGTTTAAGCGTTTGACTTACATAATAGTTTGGTCTGGAATTTATATTGCTGTTGAGTGGACACTATTGGTGTTTGGGAGAATTTCCTATCAGAATGGTTGGAGATTTTGGTATTCATTTCTTTTTGACCTTGCTATGTTCTCTGTTATTGCACTGCATCAACATAACCCTACAAGGGCATATATTATTTCAATATTTATTATCATTTTTTTGATTTATTACTTCCAAGTACCTTTTAAGTTTGCTAAATAATCAGCCTCATATAATTACCTCGCTTGTGATTAATAGGTACAAATGGATATGTTTTCTAGATACCAAATCAAGGTGGCTTTTTGTTATTGAACAAATGAAGCAGGAACTGGAAGGAGAAGTACTATCTAATATTTGTTTAAAATGAGCTCGAGCAATTACGAGTTTGTTCTTGGAGATAAAACAGTTTTGTATAAAAGGACGTTGAATCCCAATTTATAGTGATAATATTTTATGAATTGGAAAATAATATTTCTTATGAAAGGATGGATTGCGAATGTCTGTGAAAAAGTGGTTAACAGGATTGGTCGTTTTGCTTGTGATGATTGTGGTTGGGACAACTCCAAGCTCACTCGGTGTATTTGCCGAATCCGACATCGTATCACAGCCTACTGAGACCGTGAAAGCGATTGAAGTCGAGTTGAACGATGATTACTTTCACCCGAAAGTCATCACTATTCCCAATGGAAGAACGACAACGTTGATATTGAAAAACAATGGTAAGAAAGAGCACACCTTCACAGTGGAAAAGCTCAGAATTGACGCTGAAGTCCAGCCGGGAAAAGAAAAAACCATTACCGTGAAAACGAAAAATCCCGGTACATATGAACTTATATGTCGGTACCATTTCAATGAAGGAATGGTTGGAAATGTAATAGTCAAATAACAAGCAGGGCCAAACGGTCTTGCTTGTAGAATTCTAACTTAGCCGACATCTTTGGTAATGTTATTTTATTTCGGTCTCTTGCGACCAGGAGATAAGTTAAAGTTGGTTAGAAATGAACTTGGTAATATATCACCAACCTGATACTGTCCATTTTGGTGCTAAAGCCCTCGTTAATGTAATAAGCGGAAATGAATAAAGAGTTACTTTTTCTTATCAATGTGTGAATGCCTTTTATCTGCCGCATTTAATATAAATATGATAGCAATACCACTAACAATACCTCCTACAATCATCGTAGTCCACGTACCAATAGGGAACAAAAGTGATAACAAAAATAACAATAATCCACTACCTAATATTAAAGTAAAGCCTATTGCAAATGACACCTTTTCAGGTAACGCTTTAATTTTATCTAACATTTTTTCTCCCTCTTTAAGTTATTTAAATGACCAATTAATTTTTATCTACCCATTATTTTCATACAAGAACTATTATGGTACTTCTCAGGTTGACTGTAAATGGCGTTATATCAGTATTTATTCAACGATTTTTTTTTTGCCCAAGCCCTATTATAACTAGACGGGCTCAAAATTCCAATAAACGTATATACTGTATTGTCTAAAAGATTCAAAAACGAAGGGAAGAGATATATATGTACGGTTACGAAAACTCTCCACATGTTGCTGGCGCGAATGTTGCGAATGCTCCTCACCAACCAATGATGCCTTACAGTTATGCGGCTCCTGCTTATGGATATTGTGCTCCTTATCACGGAGGAGGTAATACTTTCGCACTTGTCGTCGTGCTGTTTATCTTATTAATTATTATCGGCGCAACAGTCTACGGTTATAAATGTTAACCACTTACCAGGTGAAAAAGACACTTAAATGTGTCTTTTTTCTTTATGGAGCAGTTTTTTTTCAATATGATATTCGTTTATGAAGAGCTTGTATAATCAAATTAATTTTTAAATTAATTTTTAAATACATGTTGTCCAATAACAACCGTTGTCTCTCTTGAATCTAACCATCGGTTTGTAGCAATGTTTGGATTGTAAAAGAATAATGAATCTTTTGCGATATTTCTCAGTCCAGATAGTACGGCTTGTACAGCTTTAATGGACTCCTTGTCAGCGGGTTGATTTATTTCACCATTTGACACCGGTTGAAATTGTCCTGACTGATAAATGACTTTTTTTATGGAATTAGGAAATTGAGGACTTTCAACTCTATTTAAGACAACAGATGCTACCGCGGCTTTTCCTTCGAAAGATTCTGTTTGTGCTTCTGCTCTTACAAGTCTTGCTAATAAATCTATTTCATCATCCGAGATACTTAATTTATTAGAACGTGTTTTTTTGCTTATTGCTTCGCGAGAGGGTAAGGGAGAGTTGTTGACTTTATTTGTATTGATGTGCTGACCGACATAAATCAGATCTAAATTATTAATTTGCGGGTTAACCTTTGCTAATTCTTGTAAAGTAAGATCATTTTCCCGTGCTATGTTCGACATTGTATCTCCTTTTTCAACAGTATAGGCAAAAGCAGGTGCAGCAAAAATAAGAGATGCTAGCAATGCAAGTACAAAAATTAATTTTTTCAAAATAGATTCCTCCTAGTTGGAAAGTTGTTGTGAAACTCTTATCTACGTCTATACCTATGAAAAAATAAAATTGAATAGTATTACAGTTTGTTTACATAGAGATTACGAGGGATTGAAGAACGGCCATTTTAGGAAAAAATTGGTTTTAGAAATGGTGATGTTGATTTCTATTGTATAGATTAAAGTCCATAGGGTGGGAAGTTGATAGATTCACTTATTGTTATCTTGAAATATCTAGCCCTTTAGTCTTTGTTGGTTGAAAAGAAATCATTTAATGGATCTATTTGTCTAATAAAATAAGAAAGAAATGGTTACTCATTCACTGGAAATAGGAAGGAGTACTTGGGAGAAAAATAGAATAAAAGTATAGATGGAATCAGCAGCATTTATTTATTTATATATTTGAAGGAAAAAGATTAACACTTATATAGAATTAGACAGGAAGGAGTTTAAAAAGATGGATGCTACAAAAAACAATCCAAGCAAATCCAAGCGTGGCCACAGAAAAGAAACTCCCTTACCACTCATTCTACGTGCTTTATTTTTTATAACGATCGGTATACTTATTGTGTATATATACTATCTATCTACTGAAGATCAATTACTTAAACAACTAATTAAAATGTCATCTGTAATTGTAACTATTTTCAAATCCGTTCCAATGCCTATTTTTATCATTATTGGTTATACACTTTTGATTTTTTATGCTGGTTATCAAGTAGGTAGGAAGAAGAATTAGGTATTTAAAAATTATCATCTTCATTGTTTACGGTAATTTTATATGATATATTTACCACATCACTTATTAAAGATGTTTAATAAGTTTTGGATACTTATTAAAATTCTTTAATAAGTTCAATTAAATAGGTGGTGACACAAGTGAATGCAACCCCAAAATCAATGAGGAAGGTAATCCTTCGCGGTATTCGTAAATCTCTCTTAGAACTTGGTAGCGCAACGAAAGTTGAACTTAGCGAAAAATTAGGAATTAGTTTTCCTACAATAAGTAAATTCTTAGTACAGATGGAAAAGGACGGGGAACTTATTCTAGTCGGTCTTGATGATTCGAGTGGTGGAAGAAGGGCAAAAAGATATACATACAATCCAGAGTATATGTTAGGGTTGGCAATCTTTTTGGAGAGAACAGAAACAAATTATATTGTTTTTAACTGTCTAGGAGAAGTGAAGGATTCAGGAAAAACATCAAGTGTATTAGTAGATGTTGATTTAACATTTCTAACGGAGTTTATTGAGGAGATAATGAAGAAATATCCAAAAATTAGCTCTATAGCTATTGGTGTACCTGGTTCAGTTGATAATGGGCGTATCTTTTATATACCTGGTTATGAACATCTTCAAAATATTGACTTGCAGGAATTCTTGGAGAATCAGTTCTCCATACCTGTTGTAATAGAGAACGATATGAATGCTGCAGTGCTTGGATATCACGATAATATGGGAATCAAGGACAATAAATCCCTTATATATTTGTATTCTGGTCAAAATGGTCCAGGCGCAGGAATCATGATAAATGGAGATGTGGTGAGAGGAAGTACTTTCTTCTCAGGAGAGGTTTCATTCGTCCCTCAGTACGATGATCGAAATTTTCGGGAAGCTTTGGAATACGGAAGTGGACCTATTAAAAGTACGATCAGTCACGATTATGAGATTGACGCAATTAGCAGATTAGTAGCCTCTTTTGTTGCTATCATAAACCCTCATGCCATCATTTTTTGTAATGATGAAGTTGAAAAAGAGATATTAAACAAAATTACTATAGGTAGCTCAAATTATATCCCGTCAGAACATATTCCAGAGCTTACTATGAGTGATTGGAAACAAGATTACTTATATGGATTACAAAGTCTCGGACTCGATCTCATGATGAACGAAACAATTAAGTAAACAAAGAAGACAATACAATTTAATACTAATTAATTAAAGGTGAGGTTTAAAAATGACAACATTCCTTTTAGTCATTATTTATTTGGCTTTTATCAGCTTAGGTTTACCAGATTCATTATTGGGGGTAGCGTGGCCAGTGATGCAATCGGACTATGGGGCGCCACTTGAGACTGCTGGATTCCTTTTTATGACGATTGCAGGTGGTACCATTATCTCGAGTTTAGCCAGTGGAAAGATACTTAAAAGGTTCGGAACTGGCAAGGTCACATTTGTCAGCGTCTTAATGACTGCTGGTGCTTTGCTAGGATTTTATTTTGCTCCATCGGTTGTTTGGTTATTTGTATGTACCATACCACTTGGATTAGGTGCTGGGGCTGTTGATGCAGGGTTAAATGATTATGTTGCTACACATTATAAGGCACATCATATGAGTTGGTTACATTGTTTTTGGGGAGTAGGAGCCACTTTTGGGCCAATCATTATGGCTCAGTTTATTTCAGGGCAAAATTTTTGGAGAGATGGATATTTTGCTATATCTGGAATTCAGTTTGCGTTAGTTATCATCCTCTTTTTGACTTTGCCCTTATGGAACAGAGTGACAAAAAATAGCAATATTCCTTTTAATGATGACACCGAAGATTCAAAAGCTGTAATTAGTGATGAAGATGCTATAGATGTAAAACCATTACAAATTAAAGGAGTTAAAATGGCTCTTGTCTCCTTTTTGTTTTATTGTGGGGTTGAATCAACAGTGGGTCTTTGGGGAAGTAGCTTTTTGGTAAATGTCAGGGAGCTACCCGCAGCAGTTGCTGCCGGGTGGGTTTCCTTTTATTACGCTGGAATTACAATTGGTAGATTTATTACAGGCTTTATTACCTTTAAAGTTAGTAATCTTATTCTCATTCGGACCGGACAAATAATAGCATTAGCTGGTGCCATACTTCTATTCCTACCATTGCCGACCACCTTCTCACTAGTAGGTTTTATTATGATTGGATTAGGATTAGCACCAATATTTCCATGTATGTTACATGAGACACCATCACGTTTTGGGAAGAAGCATTCCCAGACCATAATGGGTTATCAAATGGCTGTTGCCTATACAGGCAGTACATTTATACCGCCTCTTATTGGTTTCATTGCATCTCATTCAACAATAGGAATCTTCCCAGTTTGTATTGTTTTATTTGTTGCTGCAATGTTTCTAAGTTCAGAAAAATTAAATAGCTTTTTGAAAAAGAAAGTTTTACTAAAGAGGAATGATACAAGTTCGACAGCAATTTGATCCATAAGGATTAACGCTTTTTTCTTTGGAAGTTATTGTACCGACGGTGGAGTTTGCATTAGGAAATAATTGTAAAATGGTTAAATAATTGATATAATAATAAGTATCTTTTATTAATTGAGGTGGTATTATGATTTGGTTATATTTATTGATACCCGTCGTTATATTAGGTGGTATAGCTGTTTATTTTGAAAAGAAATCTGGCATGACCCCTCCTGATGAAAATAATCAAGCTGAAAAGTTAGGGGAAGTAATAACACAAAATGGCATTAATTCTTATGGAACAGGAATAGAAAGAGAGTAAAATTCAACTTACGAGTGCATTACTTCAATTAGGGGTAATGCACTTTCTTATTGAAGTTGCAGTTTTGTTTAAGAAGGAACGCCTTTTTAGGAACATACGGTTTACAGGCTCAAGCCAAGAAGTAAAAGAATATAGATAGATAAGTACCATTGAGATTGGAGTGAACAAGAAGCATGTCATCAGATAGATCTCGTTTATATATTCAGCATATTCTTGAGCCTGGTTACAAGTTTACAAAAAAACATTTTCTAAGTTTTATGTTAGAAATTAATATTGCCCATGCAGATATGTTGGCCCAAAAAAAAATTTTACAGAATCATGATGCAAAAAAAATAATTCTAGCCAATCAACAGCTATTAGCAAAAGGGTTCCAGGAGGAGTATAACCCAGCATATGAAGATTTATTTTTTATGATTGAAGCGGAATTGAAAAAGGAAATTGGAGATGAATTAGTCGGTAACATGCATATTGCATTAAGTAGGAACGATCTAGATGCAACGATGTACCGGATGTTTTGGCGAGAAAGGCTCGTCCATTGGATGAGTTTACTTATAGACATGAAAAAAGTACTGCTACAGCTTGCGAAGGAGCATGCATTAACAGTTATGCCAGCATATACACATAACCAGCAAGCCCAGCCGACGACATTTGCTCATTATATTCTTGCGACCTGCAACCATTTAGAAAGAGATCTCGATCGAGGATTTGGCTTACTTCAACGTATAAACCAATCTCCAATGGGAGCAGCAGCTTTAGGCACGACAGGCTTTCCAATTGATCGCCACTATATCTCCAAAAAACTAGCCTTTGATAAGCCTCTAGATAATTCCTATGATGCTATTAGTGCTGCAGATTACATGCTTGAGATCGTCAGCACATTATCAATTACCTTAACTACCTTGTCTCGTTTCGTCTTTGATTTAATGTTTTTGGCAACAAATGAGGTAGATGGTATAGAATTGGATAAAAGCTTGGTCCAAACCTCAAGTATTATGCCACAAAAACGAAACCCTTCATCCTTAGAACATACACGATCACTGATTAGTAGATCAATAGGGGAATTGCAATCTGCATTTATGATGACTCATAGTGTACCATTTGGTGATATTGTTGATATTGGTGATGATATTCAACCCATTATCGAACAGGGTTTTTCGCATTCTTTTCAAATTGTCGAGTTGTTAACAGAAATTATTAGTAAAATGACGATAAATAAAGATAAGTTATTAAAACGTTGTCAAGAGGGATTCTCAACTGTCACCGAACTAGCAGACGTTCTTGTAAGAGATTACAAGCTTTCGTTTCGTCAATCACATCAGATTATTCAAACATTTGTAAAAAGGGTAAATGATGCAGGGTTAAGTTTGAATGATGGAAATGTAGAGTTAATAAATGACATTGCGAAAGAAATGTGTGATATTGAACTAGCTCTAACAGAGGAACACTATAAAAAGGCGATTGATCCTTATCAATTTATTGTTGTTCGTTCGATCATGGGAGGACCAAATCCGAAAGAAACGGAAAGACAGATGCTTTTATCAGCGCAGCGATTAGGAGCTATAATCAGTGAATTGAATGTGTGGAAGAATAAATTTAAAACATACAAAGCTGAATTTAGAAAATAGTAATGTATTGTATCGTTGTATTTACAAATTTTCTCCTTAAAATGATCATCTATCAATTACGGAGTTAGAAGAACCAGTTAAAAATTGAATGTTTAAAGTTTTAAGGCATTTCTGTGTAATGAGGAATGCTTTTTTATTATTTTTAAAATGAAAAGTATATTCACATAACAATAACAACATAATAAAAATCAATAATATTTTATTTCAAAACGATAAAATATATGTTAAAGTCAAATTTACAATAAATAAGTGAGGTGCTTTATATGAAACGAGGTTCAACAATCTTTTTGAAAATAGCTGTTTTTCTAATTGGAACTCCAGTTCTTGCTTTATGTATATTTGGTTTGCCCATATTAGCTAAGGAAGCAGCAGAAACTAATTCGGAGTTCGCTTATGTACTATATGGCATTTTAATAGTTATGTATGTTTCGGCGATTCCGTTTTTCGTTGCATTGTATCAGGCTTTTAAACTTTTAAGTTATATTGACAAGAACAAGGCGTTCTCGGAGATATCTGTAAAAGCTCTAAAAAATATAAAATTTTGTGCAATTACAATCAGTGGCTTATATGTGGTTGGTATGCCTTTCTTCTTTATCTTTGCGGAGTTAGACGATGCCCCAGGTGTCATTTTAATTGGCATGGTCTTTATTTTTGCTCCAATTGTTATCGCAGTCTTTGCTGCTGTTCTCCAAAGACTTTTGCAGGAAGCTATTAATATAAAATCTGAAAATGATTTAACGGTCTGAGGTGAAAACAATGGCGATTATAATCAATATTGATGTGATGTTGGCTAAAAGGAAAATGAGCGTAACAGAACTTTCGGAGAGGGTAGGAATAACGATGGCAAATCTTTCTATATTGAAAAATGGAAAAGCAAAGGCGATTCGATTATCAACTTTAGAGGCGATTTGTAAGGCTTTAGAATGTCAGCCTGGAGATATTTTAGAATACAAAAGTGACGAAGACACGCGAGAATAAGTGATTAGGGATTTTAGTTGAATAAGACCATCAAAAATGATGGTCTATTTTTTATGTCTCAACTCTCAATATTATTGTTTAACAGAGCCTAAACTAACAGGATAGAGTTACACATGGAGAATACAGTAACTGAAGAATAAGTTTCCCATTAGGAGCACCCTTTACGATGCTCATTTTTTTGGTTTAGTGTTCATCATTATCTGTTATCACAATAGAACTATAATCTATTTTTAACCAATCTACTGGACTTATATTAACTTTGCCGGCCCCTGCATATTTTTTGAGCGTTGATACAACGCTGTTTAAAGGAAGTACATTATAAGTATAAGGTAGCTTCTCATTATAATTATATTCGAAGGAAAATGGATCAGTCGGTGGATTTGTTTTACTCATATTTTCACTTCCCACAATATGTGAAGACCATGCCCAATTTCCTATAGTTGATTTGTCATACCATGTAAATCCTTTTGTAAATAGATTTTCACCATTATTGTCCCAACTACTTCCTGTATAAGTTCCATATTTATTTGTAATTTGGGAGTTTACAATTAAATTATTGTTATAAGCGCTTTGAAATAGCTCATCCCAAGGTTCATCCATGTTGGCCGTATCCAGACCTTGAATCTCAGCACCTGTGATTGGCTCGTTAATATCATGGAATACACAGGAATCTGCTGCAATAGAAGCCCCATTCCTTGCATTCAGTGCTCGTGATAGTTGATCGGTTCCGTATTCAGCAATAGCGCTTACATTTTCCAAAACATCATAATGAGTTGAATTGTCAACATAACAGTTGTATAAATGACCACTACCTTGACGTATCATTGGAATTCTCTGCCCAACATTGGTATAACTGTTATAGGCAAGGGTTAACCGGATTCTTTGATTACCATCTTTTATCTCGCTTCCATTACTAGACACATAATTCACATAGTCTTTATCTCCGGAACCAGTTAAATGCACCTTGCTATGATATGCTGCATATGCCATTATCTGCTCTTTGGTCGCACCGCCATTGCGCATGTTATAGTACACACTATCGGAAGTTAGTTCATTTGAAGCATATTTTTCTTCCATATACTGAATCGATTGATAAATATCACTATCCTCTGTCGGATTCTCATTTGCAGGTAATCCGAATTCAGACCAGGAAATGGTAATATTGGAGCCGCCATTCTCAGTATCAATTAATCCATCTGCTGCAATGGAAAATTTACTATGGTCTATCCAAACATTATTTGCACCATTAACCTTAATAAAAGTCCAGCCTACTTCCTTATGTTTTCCAGTATCATCCCATTGCCACATTCCATCAAAATTCAGATTCCTAATGACAATATCATTACTTGTTCTTTGTAATTTTAATTCTGCATGCCTAATTGTCTTGCCTTTTTTTGAAAAAATAGTTAATCCATCGACGTCAGAAACACTTAATTGTGAAACACCAGAGGAAGCTAACGTTGGATTTGTAAATCCGTTCATAGGATCCCGATATTTTGTTATAAAATTATACTTTTTAGCTTCTTCTGAACTTAGATTTAATTCTGCCCACCCTAAGTTCATATCTCTCGCTACTTCTATTACTTTCACACTACCATTTTTAGCATCCAATATTGCCTGTAAAAACTCTCTTTCCGTTTTAACCTTACGATAAGAAGAGGTTCCTATGTAATTGCTTCGATCATTAACTCCTAATGACGCAAAACCGGTTACTGACAGAAAATTATTGTCGTACTCCATAATGTTTCTTGTTGTGTTTGGTATAGAATCAATAACTTCCGCATTTGCTACATTATTTTCACCCAATAATATCGATGAAGTAAGAAATGATAGAACCAATAACCAGATTATTGCCTTGTTAAATTTCATAAAATTCCTCCTCTTGATTATTTAATTTTAAAAGAACTTTTGACACTCTAGCATGCTACCATTTGAAATGTGTTTTATTTCAGTTTACTGAAATAATCTGATAATTAGGTTTGGGCGTAATTTATAATGACTGGAGGAATGGCTGGTAATGTTACATGCCAGATTTGGTGAAATTGATTGGAATCAAAGCAAATTAAGACAGTGTATTACTAAAAAAATAAAAAAGGGTGTTTCGGCTGATAAAATGTTTCATTCAGCCTTATATCAAAATACAGTTGGTACATTAAGCAAATTTTTAACTGAATCATGTATCCCTCACACTAATGCCTCCTTCGAATTTTCTTACTGGGATGTTTTTTACATTTCAAAGATATGATATTTACACTCATTACGTCTACAATCATTCTGTCAGAAACTCGCGATTTACGAAGGGAGAAAACGCTCACTTTAACATATGTGATGTAATGATTACTTTTTTAGTGGATTGATTATTGAAATATCAAAAGCTCCTGTTTAGTTAATTAATCCTTATTCAACTTATGAATGGTCTCCTTCATGTAGGGTGCGTTAGCAAAATGAATAGATGTTGCTAAGGCATCCTTTTTTCGTTGTTCATCTAACGCAGTTTAGTTTAAAAGGTTATATAGAAAAGGGATTTAACTATTATTAGAGAACTAATAGATTAGAAAGCAATGCTAACTAATCAAAGACACTTAATATGTATTAAAGTGATAAAGGAGTGATTAAATTGAGTAATTTGAAAGTGGTTGGAACATACAAAAGTGATCTGCAAAACTATTCATTGGAACAACTAAGATATAAATCGGCTGAAGGAGTTTGGTCTATCGGTCAAATGTACGATCATTTAATCCTAGTTGCACATGAGTACCTTGACAATGTGGAAACTTGTGCTGCAGAAGAAGAAGAGCAAAAGCTTGGGAAAACGGAGTTTGGTGAGCAATTATTTAAAATTGGAGGATTTCCACCAATTAAAATCAAGTTACCAGATGAATTAAATACCCCACCAAGCAATTCAGATAGTAAGGAAAGCCTTATGGTGAGACTAGATCAGGTAATGCAGAGGTTGAGACTATGGGAACCGAAAGTAAATGCTATAAATTCTAATTACAAAGTCAAACATGACGGCTTTGGCTGGCTTAATGCGAGGGAGTGGTACGATCTGGTAAACATGCATTTCCATCATCACTTGCGTCAGAAGCGTGAATTAGAACAAATACTTGTATTTTAAGGACTTACTTGTTTTTGAGTTACTTCAATCCAGAGAAAATGGATGCAATTGACTTGGAGGAAGCAATTAGAGTGGCCTCCTTACATCCGACCACTCAATTGGAAGAGGGTGAGCAGTGGAGAAGTAATTTTAAAAAAAATTAGATTTTATAATTAATTGTTAAAAATAATTGGATAGTAAATTTTAGATGGAGAAAAATAATGCTAAAAGTAGTATTTATTATTTTGAGGTGACTCCATGAAAATTAACTTTCCAACTGAGCAAAATAATCGACTTGAAGAACTGAAGTTAGACCAAGAAAAAGGAATAAACAAATGGGTTGATTATTGGTGGGAATATTCATCCTATGATACATGGCAATTTTGGGTAAATGTAGGGATAATTATTATTCCGTTAATTATCCTATATTTTAGAATCGATAGGAAACGGATATTTTTATTAGGTTTTTTGGGATTCAATATACATATATGGGTGGCTTATACTGATTTAATACTTACAAGGTATAACTTTATAGAATACCCTTATAAAGTTATACCTTTAATTCCAGTTCACTTTGGATTTGATACTTCGTTAGTTCCAGTAATGTTTATATTATTATATCAATGGACATTAAATAAAAATAAAAATTTCTACTTATATTCTTTATTATTGATTGCTTTTATATCTTTTGTATTGAAACCGTTATTAAGTACATATCATCTTATGCATCTAAAAAATGGTGCTAGTTATTTCTATATGTTTATTGGATATATCATAATTATACTAATTTCTATAGGTATAACTAATATATTTCAATACCTTCATAATAAAGCAGAAATTGATTGATCGTATAAAGAAAATGGGGTGTTCTACAAACGGATTTCTAAAGCGCACAAAAGGATTTTCAAAACAAAGAAGAAATGTTTATGTTTGACTAGTAAAATGAAGTCTTGATACTATAAAAAGATAAATATAAAAGTTCGTATCTCAAATGTGATACTAAAGTAAAAAAAGAAACCCTAGAATAGGTGGTACACATGGAATGGAATCAAATCAAAAAAACCAACTAATTTCTAGTTGGTTATCTTTTACACATGTACAAATGAAAGTTACGGATGAATTAGAAAGCATCCTGCAACAAAATCATCAACTTTCTTTAAAAGAATTTTACGTGCTTTTATTTTTATCAGAAACTCCTGAAAAAAAATTAAAGCTACAACAACTACAGAGTATGGTTGGTTTAAGTCAGAGCGCTATGTCAAGACTTGTTAGCAGATTTGAAGCAAAGGGCTGTGGAGCCTTAAAGAGACATATTTGTGTAGATGATCGCCGTGCCATTTATACATCTTTGACAAACGAAGGCGAAGAACAACTAAAAAAAGCTCTAGGTACAATTAATGAAACTCTTGCAAATGCTTTTTCAAGAGAAGATATCCAAAAAGAGCTACAAGGCTTAATCAATCAAATAAAACGATAAAGTATTATATTTTCGAATTGATCATTTTATTCAATATATAATTGTCAGTAATAGATTCATTATTTTTAGTTGATGCTTTATATTTGACGGGAAGATTTGTCATATGCTAATTTGTATGCATGCACATACATTAAAAGGTAAACTTTTTGAATTAACCTGCAAAAAAAAGGGACTCATTTGTGAATGATACTTAATAGAATTCAGCATTATACTAAAATGTGATGTAAAAGCCGATTTATACTACTATCTACAATAATGTACACTCATGCTATTATAAAAAAGGAGTTTTTTTATGGAACATTTATTTAGCCCTTATAAGATTAAAGGACTTGAGTTAAAGAACCGCGTGGTGATGCCACCAATGTGTCAATACTCCGTAACAAATAAGGATGGAATCGCGACAGATTGGCACTACATTCATTATGTTAGCCGTGCCATTGGTGGTGCTAGTTTAATCATAATTGAAATGACGGATGTCGAGCCAGATGGCCGTATTTCAGATTATGATTTAGGCCTGTGGTCAGATGATCAAATTCCTGCACTAGAAAGAATTGTAGAAGCTTGTCACAAGCATGGCGCAAAAGTTGGAATTCAAATTGCTCACGCAGGGCGCAAAGCTGAGGATGCGGAAGAGCCAGTTGCACCGTCTGCAATTCCCTTTGATGAAAAGTCAAAAACACCAAGAGAGCTTTCCACAGAAGAAGTGAAAGAAATGGTAGAAAAATTCCGTTTAGCTGTTGGTCGAGCGGTTAAAGCAGGGGTTGATGTAATCGAGCTACACGGTGCACACGGCTACTTAATACATCAATTCCATTCAGCTTATACGAATAAAAGAGCAGATGAATACGGAAAAGAATTAACAAAATTTGGAGTAGAAATCATTCAAGCTGCAAAAAACGAGATGCCTGCTGAGATGCCGTTAATCATGCGTATATCTGCAAGAGAATACGTAGAAGGAGGATACGGGATCAACGAAGCAATCGAATTTTCTAGAGTCTATCAAAAAGCTGGGGTCGATCTATTTCATGTAAGTGCAGGGGGCGAGGGGCCAATTGCTGCTGCCGGAAAGCCTGGGACACATGTCGCGTATCAAGTGCCTTTAGCAAGAGCAATAAAGCAAGAACTAAATATTCCAGTCATTGCGGTTGGTCGATTGGATGAACCTGTACTTGCAAATGCTGTCATCGGTAATGACGAGGCAGACCTTGTGGCTGTTGGAAGAGGTATGTTAAGAAATCCTTATTGGGCATTGGAAGCTGCGGCTTTACTTCATAAAGAAACGGATCTGCCTAAACAGTATGTCCCTGGATTTCCAAGAAATTAGCAGATGTAGCACGTAATCATAAATGACCTCCATACAAACCTGTTCAAGCACAAGTGTCATGTCGACACTTGTTCTCTGATTTGGTAAGAGACACTATTCAATTTTATATGCGTCTTAAAATAATCTAAGTGAAAATTGTAGTTAAAGTGAAATAAAGTTTAATAGAAATGTCTGTTTTGACAGAGAGGCGAGAAAATTTGAATAATTTAACAGGAACGAAACGATTACAGCTGGCTTTGCTTTTAGGATCACTGGGACTTTTAGGTCCATTTACAATTGACACATATTTGCCATCATTTCCTACAATAGTAGAAGAGTATCATACAAGTGCATCACTCGTACAAATTAGTTTAACAACATGCCTTTTAGGACTCGGATTGGGGCAATTGATTATTGGCCCGATGAGTGATGTTCAAGGAAGACGTAAACCATTGCTTATTTTTCTAAGTTTGTATTTACTAGCTTCATTAACTTGTGCTTTTGCACCAAATATTTATGCGTTCATCGCATCTCGCTTTGTTCAAGGGTTTGCTGCAGCTGGAGGACTTGTGATTTCTCGAGCAATTGTTCGAGATGTCTATAGCGGAAGAGAACTTACTAAGTTTTTCGCATTACTGATGCTAGTAGGAAATCTTGGACCGATTGTTGCTCCGATTGCTGGTGCTGGAATCCTTGCTTTTGCCGATTGGAAATGGGTATTTATTGTTTTGACTGGTATTGGCATAGTACTATTATTAACTGTTTCATTGAAATTAGAAGAATCCTTACCACAGGAAAAACGTATACCTAGTAATTTTTCACAGATCGTCAAGAATTTTGGAGTATTATTAAAAGATCGCCAGTTTGCAGGCTATGCTCTTACACAAGCTTTTATCATTGCAGGAATTTTCGCCTACGTATCTGGTATTTCTTTTGTCTATCAGAATATTTATGGTGTGTCACCTCAGGGGTTTAGTTTATTATTTGGTGTCAATGGGATTGCGTTAATCATTGGAACACAGTCGGTTGGTCGTTTTTCAGATATCATTCCAGAGAAAACCTTCTTGAAGTTTGGTTTAATTCTTGCTAACTCATCTGCTGCTTTACTACTTGTCGCTATTCTATTAAAAGCACCACTAATTATTTTTGCTATTCCAATCTTCTTTTTCGTCTCATCTATTGCAATCATTTCTACTACATCTTTTTCATTAGCAATGGAGACACAAGGACATATTGCCGGAAGCGCATCAGCATTATTAGGAGTATTACCATTTATCCTTGGCTCATTAACGGCTCCACTTGTAGGGTTAGCAGGAGAATATTCTGCAGTACCAATGGGAATCATTATCTTTTTAGCAAGCTTTTTGGCTTTTCTATCCTATTATGGATTAGTTCGAAAGTCTCCTATGACTGTACACGCTACAAGATAGTTCACGTATTCTAAAAACATTTACCGAACAATTTAACCTTACTTGTATTAATCTCTGCTTGTTTTGCTTTAATAAACAATTGCTTCTTTTGAATGAAATCATGCAGTTATATAAATATTAGTATGGTTAGATTGCTTTTACTTTTAATAAAAGGAGAAATGTAAAATGAACTTGGTTACCTTAAATAATGGTTTAAAAATGCCTCAGCTTGGTTTTGGAGTATGGCAGGTTGGTGATGATGAAGCTACCTCTGCTGTTGCAAAAGCAATTGAGACTGGGTACACATCCATTGACACAGCGATGATCTATCAAAATGAAATAGGCGTAGGAAAGGCGATAAAAGAAGCATCTGTCCCACGCGAAGAATTATTTATTACGACTAAGGTGTGGAATAGTGATCAAGGCTATGAAAACACATTACGTGCCTTTGATGAAAGCTTAGAGAGATTAGGTCTTGATTATGTTGATCTTTATTTAATCCACTGGCCAACTCCTCAATTTGATGAGTATGTAGATACATATAAAGCGTTAGAAAAGCTTTATCATGATGGACGTGTAAAAGCGATCGGCGTGTGTAACTTTGAAATTGAACACATAGAGCGTCTTTTAAAGGAATGTGAAGTCGTTCCAGTTTTAAATCAAATTGAGTGTCATCCATACCTTGCGCAAAATGAAATAAAGGAATTTTGTGCAAAACATAATATTTTTGTAGAAGCATGGAGTCCTCTTGATCAAGGCGGAGAAGTATTACAAGACGAAGTCATTCAAAGGATTGCACAAACACACAGCAAAACTCCAGCACAGATTGTCTTACGTTGGCATTTGCAAAATAACACAATTGTCATTCCAAAATCAGTCACACCATCACGAATTGAAGAGAATTTTCAAGTCTTTGATTTCGAACTAACTGAATCTGAAATAGAGGAAATCAATCAACTTAATCGCAATCGAAGAAAAGGTCCACATCCAAGTGACATGAATGTTCGTTAACTTATTGTGATGTCTCATCTTTGTTTCAAACCATCAAAGCCCATCCAAATGATCAGAACGGATGGGCTTTTGTTGGTCTTGCAATAAGGATTTTATTTAAAGAGAAAAGGCTGTCTTTTCGGTTGTGACTTTATGACGAAATGATTTTAACTCACCCATAATCTTGACGTAGTTTCAATATTACAATAAAATTAGATTAATCCATTCTTTTCGGTTATAAAAAACAGATATATACATTTTTTTCGTTTGTATTAGACATTACAACAGATTATTGGGACAAATAGGAGTTGAGGAAGAACCTTGTTAGAATTATCGATTACAAATCCAGAGAAATTACGGATCGTAGCGCATGCTTTATCATCAGAGGTTCGATTGAAAATAGTTGAGCTTTTAAATAAAGGAAATGTGAACATAAACCAATTGGCAGAGAGGTTGGATATACCTGTTTCTACCGCAGCATCCCATATAAAGGTTCTTGAAGAGGCTGAGTTGATACAAACGGAGCTTCGCCCTGCGAGTAGAGGTGCTATGAAGGTTTGTACACGTAATTTTGACGACATCCATATAAAATTAAATGTTCCTTTAAGTAAGGACAAGTATGAACATTATGAACTTGAAATGCCGATAGGGCAATACACCGATTTCCTTGTTTCACCAACTTGTGGAATTGCAGACCGTGAGAGCGCAATCATACCTGAAGATGAACCGGTTCACTTTTATAATCCCGTTCGTTCAAAGGCACAGTTAATATGGACAAGAAAAGGATATTTTGACTATAAGTTTCCTCTAGTCATCCCACATGGCGCAAAAATTAAAGCTGTTGAGTTTTCTGCGGAAATTTGCTCAGAAGCCCCGAACTATGATCATAATTGGCCTTCAGATATAACAGTTTGGTTGAATGGAATTGATATAGGAACATGGACAAGTCCAGGGGACTACGGAGATCGACCAGGAAAACTTAACTCTAAAGCTTGGATTGAATCGACCTCAACACAATACGGGTCTTTAAAAACGTGGAAAGTTACTGAGGAAAAGGTGACAATAGATGACGTTTTCCTTTCAGATATAACAATCCAGGATTTAGGGATATTAGATCGTGAATATTTATCTTTTCGAATAGGAATTAAAGAAGATGCTGTTCACAAAGGTGGAATGAATTTATTTGGAAGCGAATTCGGTGACCACCCGCAAGATATAAAATTAAAAATATCATTCTATTAAAGAAAAGGGTCAGTCCCCCTAACGACATTTTATAGCGCTTTTTCGCATGTAAAAAGCCTATAGAATGTGTCACAGCGGGGTTTGACCCTTTGTTTTTTGACAACCTTCTTAATAAGTACAATAAATATGTAATTAAACAGAAAATCTAATTACATTGTTGACAAAGAGAAAATGAAAGGGTATTCTTTTATTAAAGATACAGAAAAACAGTAATAATACAATTTTATTGTAATAATTAAAAAGGAGATAGATAGAATGGTAGATATAAATATTCCAAAAAAAGAATACCCTCGTCCTCAATTTGAAAGAGCAGAGTGGATGAATTTAAATGGTGAATGGAACTTTAAATTTGATAAAGAAAATAAAGGTGAAAAGGAAAAATGGTACGAAGAATCAACTTTTGATAAAAAAATTATTGTTCCTTTTACATATGAAACAAAAGCTAGTGGAATAGGGGAAGAAGTTTTTTGTCCTAATGTTTGGTATCAAAAAAGCGTAACGATCCCTAATGAATATAAACAAAAGGAAATTGTACTTCATTTCCAAGCTGCCGATTATATAACAAAACTATGGGTAAACGGAATATTTGTTGGTGAACGAAAGGGCGGTCAGATTGCTTTTTCTTTTAATATAACCGACTACCTAGAAGGAACAAATGAATTAAATATTGTCGTGAAAAACGAGGATAGTCAAAGCTGCTATCAGCCTCGAGGAAAACAAAGATGGTTAGATAATAATTATGGATGCTGGTATGTTCAAACAACTGGAATTTGGCAAACAGTATGGCTTGAGTTTTTAAATGATGCACATGTACAAGCGGTCAAAATCACTCCTAATATAGATACAGAATCAGTTGAGTTTTCTTATGGAATTTCAGGAGATATTAATTCCTCCTTAAGCTTAAAAACATCCATTTCTTTTAAAGGTCAGCAAATCAAAACTTTTGAACAATCAATCGAACGTGCGAACCAGACAATTAGTACAAATATTGCAAGTGACTTCCACGAGTGGAGAGTTGTTCACTGGAGCCCGCAATCTCCTAATCTATATGATGTTGAATTTACTTTATATAGAAATGGTGAAGAAATAGATAATGTAAAGTCATATTTCGGGATGAGAAAGATTTCAATAGAAAATGGAAATATATTGCTTAATAATGTTCCAATCTATCAAAAGCTCCTTTTAGATCAAGGATATTGGAGTGAATCACATTTAACACCACCATCTGAGGAAGCAATTATAGAGGATATTGATAAAACATTAGAGATGGGCTTTAACGGAGTAAGAAAACATATGAAGGTGGAAGATCAACGATACCTCTATTGGGCAGATAAAAAAGGTCTTCTTGTTTGGTCTGAAATGGCGGCAACATATGAATTTTCAGATGAGGCTGTTCAAAACTTCACAGAAGAATGGATAGAGGTTGTCAAACAACAATATAACCACCCAAGCATTATTACATGGACACCGTTTAATGAGTCATGGGGCGTAAAAAATATTTATACTGACAGTAAGCAACAAAAATTTACTGAAGGGATCTATCATCTAACCAAAGCAATCGACAGCATGAGACCTGTTATTGTCAACGACGGTTGGGAACATACTGTTTCAGACATTATTACCCTACATGATTATGTCGAATATGGAGATGAATTCCTAAAGCGTTATGAAGATAAAGAAAAGGTCGTTAAAAATGAAATCGCATTCAATAAATCAAAGCATGCAATGGCACTTGGATATGAATATAAGGGCCAACCAATCATCATTAGTGAATATGGTGGAATTGCATTTAACTCTGAAGAGGGTTGGGGCTATGGTAATCAGGTAAAGAATGAAGAAGAGTTTCTAACTCGTTATGAATCTATTACTCAAGGAATTAAAGATACTCCATATATTAGTGGATTCTGTTATACACAAATTACTGATGTGCAGCAAGAGGTTAATGGACTCCTAAATGAAGATCGAACACCAAAAATAGATCTAACCAAAATTAGAGAAATAAATAATAAATAATTCCACTTAGCTAAAGGAGAAGTTTATGACATTTCGACAAGAATACCCTCGTCCACAATTAATTAGAAAAGACTGGCTTAATCTTAATGGAGAATGGGATTTTGATTTTGATGATCAAAATAGTGGATTAGAAGAAAAATGGTTTGAGAAAGAAAGAGAATATAAGCAAAAAATAAATGTTCCATTTGCTTACCAAACAGAGCTTAGTGGAATTAATGATCCTACATTTCATGATTGGGTATGGTATCGACGCGAATTCGACATTCCCGATTCGATGGTGGGTAAGCAAATTCTCGTACATTTTGGTGCTGTTGACTATCGTTCAATGGTTTTCATTAACGGGAATTTAGTCGGTTCTCATGAAGGGGGACACACATCTTTTTCTTTCGATATTACAAACTATTTAATAGAAGGAACACAATCAGTTGTCGTTAGAGTTGAAGACCCTTCTAAAGATGAAACGATTCCTCGTGGAAAACAGTATTGGATTGAAAAATCTGCTGCGATCTGGTATACACGAACAACTGGCATATGGCAAACAGTATGGTTAGAGGCAGTGAATAAAACACATATAAAAAAAGTGAGATTTACTCCTGATATTGACAATGGTGATATAACAATTGATTTTGAAATAGCAGGTGAATATGTAAATAAAAAGGTAGAAATTGATATTACCTATAAAGATGAACATGTAGCAAATGAAACGATAAAAATACATGAAAATTATCTGAAAAGATCGATCAATCTCTATAATCGAAAGATATTTAGAACCGGATTCCATCATGTTGGATGGAACTGGACACCTGAAAATCCTAATTTATTCGATGTGAAAATCCGCTTGTTAGAAGAAGATTCCGTACTTGATGAAATCAATTCATACTTCGGTATGAGAAAAATCCATACCGAAAATGGAATGGTTTATCTAAACAATAGACCTTATTATCAAAAGCTTGTGCTTGATCAGGGGTACTGGCCGGAAGGTTTATTGACTGCACCAACAGATCAAGCGTTAAAGCAGGATATTGAATTAGCAAAAGAAATGGGATTTAACGGTTGTAGGAAGCATCAAAAGGTAGAAGATCCACGCTTTCTTTATTGGGCAGATAAGCTAGGGTTTCTAGTATGGGGAGAATGTGCTGCTTCACCTTCCTATAGTGAGGATGCAGTTGCACGACTAACAAAGGAATGGTTTGAAATCATAGAGCGTGATTACAATCATCCTTGTATTGTAACATGGGTTCCTATTAATGAGAGCTGGGGAGTTCCTGATATTTCCAACAACAGCCAGCAAAAGCACCATTCATTAGCGATGTATCATATAATCCATTCACTTGATAAAACGAGATTAGTAATTTCAAATGATGGGTGGGAGTTAACGAAAACAGATATTTGTGCGATCCATAACTATAATCATGGCCATAAGGATGAAGTGGATAAATACAATGAGTTTCGAAGCTCATTAGTAACAACTGAAAATTTACTTCACTCAAAACCAGCGGGAAGAAATATCTACACTCAAGGCTTCACTCACTCTGGTGAGCCAATTCTCTTAACTGAGTTTGGTGGTATAGGGTATAAAGTGGGAGATGAAAGTGGTTGGGGCTATACGTCAGTCAGCAATGCGGAGGATTATTTAGCAGATTATGAAAGAGTGATGAAAGCAGTATACGCTTCAAGCTCATTGCATGGTTATTGTTATACACAATTAACAGATGTGGAACAGGAGATTAATGGCTTATTAACATATGATCGAAAGCCAAAGTGTGATTTGGAACAAATTCGAAAAATAAATGATATGTGGCATTTAAATATAGTAAAGTAATCCATTTAAACTGAAATCTCTTTTGAGGTTATCTCAAATCATAGAATCATTCCTTTTGAGATAGCCTCAAGTGATTTACATAAAGAAAATAGCTTTCTGTAAGGTCGCCTGCAATCTAATGAAAACGCTTTAAAAGGAGGGGAATTATAGAAAATTCGACTTTGATGTATTGGTAGTATACAAGATTTTAATTTAAAGGGAGGTAACACAAATGAAGAAAAAAGTAGTATTCATGTTCTCAATCCTTATTGTGTTTGCAATTGTCTTATCAGGGTGCAGTAGTTCATCTAGCTCAGGTTCATCTAAAAATGAAATTCTTTATTGGAATCCTTTTACAGGTCCTGATGGCGAAAATATGAAGAAAATTGTTGATGAATATAATAAGACAAATCCAGAATTCAAGATTAAGAATGTATCAATCACTGCGGATGATATGTATACAAAAATTCCAACGGTCGTAAACTCAGGAAAAGGAATTCCCGATCTGACAATTGTTCATGCCGAAAGAATTAAGCAGTTTGTCGAAAATGATTTGCTAACTACATTTGATGAAAAATTAGCTGACTATCCTGAAATCAAAGCAGAAAACTATGTACCAGCAGGATGGAATATTGGAGATATTGATGGTAGTAGATACAGTGTTCCATTAGATGTTCACAGCTTTGTTATGTATTATAACAAAGATTTACTAGAAAAATATGCACCAAATGCACTTGATGATAACGTTATTACATTTGATGAAATAAGAGAAGCAGGAGAAATTTCTCGAAAAGACGGTATTACTGGTATTGGATTAACTTGGACACGACCAATCTTCTTATCAATTTACAATCAACTAGGTGGAGATATTACTAGTGATGGTGAAACACCAACTCTTGATACGCCAGAAGCGAAAGAAGCACTAGAATTATTAAAAGGATTAGTCGATGATAAAATTTCTAACAAAGATGGAGAAGACCCTGGCCAGTTATTCAAATCGAATAAAGCGATTTTTTATCCTGAAGGTATTTGGATGCAAAATAGTTTAAATGAAGCGGAAAAATTAAATTGGGGCATTACAAGCTTCGCACAAGTTTCTCCTGACAAAATTGTAAACTGGACTTCCTCCCACCAATTCGTCATGTTTAAAGACGAAAATAGATCTGAAGAGAAAACAAAAGGGATGATGGATTTCCTTGATTATATTAGAGAAAATTCTCTACCATGGGCTCAAGCAGGACAAAACCCTGCGGCATTAGCGACATTAGATAATCCAGAATTCAAAGAGCTCCCACAATCCTTCTTAGTGCAAGACCCTAAATTACAAGAGTCACTCAAAATCTTTGATTATAAATACAATGGCTTCGTAGCTGAAGAGGTTGATAAATTAGTTGGAGATGCAATGTTTGGGAAATTAGAGATTGATAAAGGACTGGCAAATGCTCAAAAAGCAGTTGAAGATAAAATTGCAAACAATAAAAAATAATTCTAAACGCAGGTAGTAAAAGAAACTGCCAGAGGCTGACTCTAGATAGAGTCAGACCTCTCTCTATTCGATAACGAAAGAATAGGAGTTAAAAACGATGATAAATACTGGAGAGAATAAAGAACTAAGTATGTCTACTGCAATAATGAAAAATTCTCGAAAAAAACGGCTAAATCTATCTCCATATCTTTATATTGGACCACATCTCATTTTATTTGGTATCTTTTTTCTATTTCCAACTTTATATGGTATTTACATTTCCTTTACGAATTGGGACCTAATTGGCGAGCCTGAATTTGTTGGCCTGGCAAACTATGCAGAAATTTTGGTTAATAAAGATTCTACCTTTTACGATCAATTACGAATAGGTTTAGGAAATACATTTAAATTTGTCCTTTTTACAGTACCTGCTTGTATTATTGTTCCCTTGCTCTTAGCTGCAGGTCTAAATACGAAACCGAAAGGGCTGAAATTTTTCCAAGCATTGTTTTACATGCCAACATTGTTCTCGGTTTCTGCCGTCATGATCGTATTTGCTATGTTATTTAGTGTTTCATTTGGACCTATCAATCATTATTTAAATGTTGATACAAACTGGCTATCTACTCAGCCTTATGCCTGGTTTACATTAGTCATCGTAACAGTTTGGTGGACAATCGGTGGAAATATGATCATTTATCAAGCGGCACTGAACGGTATTTCAAAGGATTTATATGAGGCAGCGTCTATCGATGGAGCGAATAGTGTTCAAAAATTCTTTAAAATCACGCTTCCAAGTATAAGAGCGCAAATCTTATACACCGTTGTGATCACGACTATTGCACAATTCAATGTATATGGGCAACCTCTCATGTTAACAAAAGGTGGACCAACAAGCTCGACTACCGTACTGTTAATGTACATTCAAGAAAATGCATTTGGTTCAGGTATTTCGATTGCAGGTATTGGGGCAGCAATGGCTGTTATTCTTGGGATTTGCATTATGATTGTTTCTGCCATTCAATTCTTCTTTTTAAGACAACGTGACTAGGAGGTGCTTACCTTGGAGAAAAAACGTATTACTAAAGGAATTTCATTAATCTTCTTGTTAATTATGGCTTTTATATGGATTGTACCATTACTGTATACAATCTTATCTTCATTCAAAAGTGAAGCTGATATTCAATCAAGTGCCTTTACAATTTTACCGATCAATTGGGTCATTGGTAACTACCAGGATGTTCTTTTTGCGAACACAAGTGCTCCAGTGGCGAAATGGTTTATGAACTCACTTATTATTTCAGTATCACAAACGGTTTTAGTCATCGTGCTTGTATCATTAGCTGGTTATGGATATTCAAGAATGAAATTCAAGGGAAGAGATGCCATTTTTATCTTTTTAATGGCAACCATGATGTTTCCAGCAGTTGTAAATCTTATTCCCCTATATAAAATTATCGATACACTTGGATGGGTAAATAATTATATGGCTGCGATTGTTCCAGGTGCAGCTGGTGTCTTTAATATCTTTCTTGTAAGGCAATTCATGCAAGGGATTCCTATTGATTTTGATGAATCGGCACGAGTGGATGGTGCTTCTGATTTTCAAATTTTCACAAAGTTAATTTTGCCATTAATAAGACCTGTTTTAACGGTTGTTGCGTTGTTTACATTTACAGGTTCATGGAATGACTTCTTATGGCCATCAATTGTGTTTAATGAAGTTGAAAAAATGCCAATTACACCAGGATTACAATTACTTCAGGGGATGTATGCACTTGATGTTGCTCACGCCTTAACAGGGGCACTAATTGCTATTGTTCCAACATTTATCCTCTATTTGTTCACACAAAAATACTTTATGGAATCACTCTCCTTGTCATCAGGGGTTAAAGGTTAAGAGGATAGGAGGTTATATGATGAATAGAAAGCTAGAAAGAAGATTAATAATGATCGGTTCAATATGGCAAATCGTCTCAGGTCTGCTTACCATTTTTGTTTATGCTTCTTTTATTAAAAATGAAGGATTACATTCCACATATCCAACGATTGCCAAGCTTGAGGCAGCACAGTCTATTTTTGGAAGCTTATATATGTTTGCCGTTACTTTTGGAATGTTATTTGTTATTCTAGGAATCCTGAACTTCGTATTGGCGAAATCATTAAAGGATGATCAAGCTGAAGTAAAAAAACCTATTTGGTTTATCCTATTAGGGTTAGCCTCCTATTTCGTTATGGATATATTAGGATCGTTAATGTTTCTATCAGCAGGTCTTCTAGCGTTAGCTAAAAATAAATCCATATCAAAGCTGGTAAACTATCATTTACAAAATTAATAAGATCATCAGTCGACCTACTATTTTTTTGTCACTATGGACCCATTAAAAATCAATAGTATATAACCAAAGGAAAGTTAAGATTCCATCATTGCCTTTGGTTATAGCTTGATTTTTTTTTTCGAGTTTTTCAACGATTCAGTTACGAAAGAAATAAAATTGTAAAACTTTATAAGCTTAGTACTTAATAGAACGTCTAATTAATTGCTTTAAGAAAAGAGGCGATTTTTCTGAAAAAGATACTATCAATTGTCATTGTATTTAGCATTGTTTTATCCCTCCCATTCTCAGCATTTGCTTACAGTAACCCCTTTAAATTAACAGATACTTGGAAGTGGGATACAGGAATATTTTATGGAGAAGGAGATCCTTATATTTTAAAACACAATGGCACTTATTATCTGTATGTTAGTACAGTGGATGATAAGAGTGGAGTAAAGGCTTGGAAGTCAGAAGATTTGGTGAATTGGGAGTACGGTGGTTTAGTTACGAAGGAGCCTACAACAAAGGCAGCCTATGCTCCTGAGGTTGTGTATTGGAATGGTCATTTTTATATGTACACATCACCTGGTGGAAATGGGCATTATGTATACAAAAGCTCAAACCCACTAGGACCTTTTGTGAAGCAGACAAATAACCTTGGCATGGGAATCGATGGACATGTGTTTATTGATGATGACGGGAAATGGTATTTCTATAGTACTGGTAATCAAAGAATTGATGCACGTTTAATGTCAGATCCCTATACTTTTGGCCAAGCTTCAAACACTGGCGCAGAAATGGATGGCTGGACAGAAGGGCCAACAATTCTTAAAAGAAATGGTAAATATTATATGACATATACAGGAAACCACGTGTGGAATAAGGCATACCGTGTTGATTATGCAAGCAGTGATTCACCAATTGCTGATTTTTCACATGAATTCGAACAAAATCCAATCTTACTAAACACAGAAGGGGCAAATGTAGGAGTAGGTCATAATTCAGTCGTCCGCGGACCAGATCTTGATTCCGAATATATGGTTTATCATAGTCATGCAAATCCAGGCAGATATATGAATCTAGATCGAATAGCTTGGAATGGAGATAAAATGCTCGTTCTTGGCCCAACAACAACTGAACAGCCTAACCCGGACCTACCTGATTTCAGTGAGCGCTTTACCGATTCATCCTATGATGAGAATTGGGAAACGATCAACGGCGGAAACTGGAGTATTGCTTCAGATATGACTGGCTGGCTTAAACAAACGGCAATAAATGACGCGAAACAATTTAAGCAACTGACGAAGGAATCTACAGATTCAGATTACACGGCAGAATTCAATATGAAAACAATTGAACAAGGCTCAAGTAGCAATCCATACTTTGGTGCTGTTTTCTCCTATAAAGATGAAAGTAACTACGGCCTAGCTGTATTAAGTCCTACAAAAAATCAATTAGAAACCGCCTTTATCGTAAACGGAATTGAAAAAGAAAGGGAAGCTACAGCTTTACCTGAAGGCTATGACTATTCTAAGCTTCACCAAATACGAGTAGAAAAGACTTCTTCAACCTTTAAGATCTTTGTAGATGGCATGCAAAAGCAAACACATGAAATTCCAGAGCTAGATGAAGGGAAAATCGGATATGCAACATCTGATATTCATGCTGCATTTGGCTATACGGCTTTCAGCAATAAAGTGAACGGAAGCAATGTATTTGATGCATACAAGCCATTACCAGGAACCATTGAAGCCGTGCATTATAATACGGGCGGTGAAGATGTAGCCTATCATGATACAACCAAAGAGAATACTAGTGGAAAATATAGAAGTGATGCTGTTGATTTTAAAGTGAATTCCGAAGGTGGTTATAACGTAAGCTTAGATGAAACCGGGGAATGGCTAAATTACAATGTCAATATTTCAGAAGCAGGTACTTACAATGTAGATCTAAGAGTATCAGCTTCAAGCGAGGATGCACAGGTGAAATTAGTATTAGATGAAGCGACTGATCTGACAGGTGAAATAAACATTCCAAAGACAGATGAATGGAAAACACTCTCGATTGAGGGAGTAGAATTACCGAAGGGTCAGCATACGTTAAAAGTTGCTGTCGAAAATGGAACATTTGATTTATCCAATATGAAATTCCAAAAACATAAGCAAGTAAAAGAATTAGCTTCAAACTTTAATGATGGAACGAGTAATGGATGGGAAGAAATAGAGGGATTTTGGACGGTTAAAACAAATAAACCTAGCTCTTTTGATGCCTATAAACCAATTCCAGGTTCAATTGGGGCTGCCTATTATATCACCGGTGGTGAAGGGGTAGCTTACCATGAAACAACTGCGGAAAATATTGGTGGTGTATTAAGAGGAGATGCTGTTGATATCCGAAATAATCCAAAAGGGGGTACTGCAGTTGGCTGGAACCAAACAGGAGAATGGTTTAAATACAATGTATCCATTAAAGAAGCAGGCCTCTATAATGTTCAATTAAATACTGCAACAACCTTTAACAATGCAAAGGTTCGATTATGGCTAGATGATAAAACAGATTTAACTGATGTGTTAGAGGTTCCTAACACGGGTGATTGGAATAATTGGCAGCCTGTTATGAAAAAAGGGATCACATTGCCTGAGGGTGAGCACACGATTAAAGTGGAGATCGTCGAGGGAGAATTTGATTTTACTGGTCTTGAGTTTACATCGTTTGATATTCATAAACCAGTGCCTGGAATCATAGAAGCTGAGGAATACAATCTTGGTGGTGAAGGAGTAGGCTATCATGACAACACGATGGGAAACAGTGGGGATAAATACCGTGAAGATTCTGTTGATATTCGAGTGAATCCAGAAGGAGGGTACGCTGTTACGTCCAACCAAACAGGTGAATGGCTAGCATATGACGTAAACATTGAAGAATCAGGCACATATGGTCTTAATCTCCTTACTTCTGCAATCGAGGATGGCGGAAAAGTAAAACTACTACTAAATGACGAAATTGATTTAACAGGAGAAATAAGCATTCCAAAAACAGGTGATTGGAATAGCTGGCAAACCATTTCTTTACAGAACATATCATTACCCGCTGGCAAACACACAATAAAGCTCGTCACCGTAGAGGGAGGATTTGATTTTTCTAGTCTAACACTTCATAGGTTTGATCATCATAAAAAGCTTCCAGGAAAAATACTGGCGGCCGATTATCTAACAGGTGGAGAAGGTATTGGATATCATGATCTTTCACCTGAAAATATTGGTGGAAAATACAGGAGAGATTCTGTTGATATCCGCGTTAATCCAGAGGGTGGATATAATGTTGGCTGGAATCAAGCGGGAGAATGGTTAAAATACAATGTCGATATTGAAAAGGAAGAGAATTATCAAGTAGATATAAAAGTTGCTACCGAATTAGAAGGAAGTCAAATTAGACTTTGGCTTGATGATACCGTTGATTTAACAGGAATTATTGATGTCCCAAAAATAGGAGGCTGGGATAACTGGGAGAGTGTCATAAAGGAAAATGTTTCCTTACCAGCTGGACAGCATACAATTAAGGTCGAAATGGTTAAAGGTGAGTTTGATTTTAGAAGTATTGATTTTTCATTAAATAACGATGAAGAGCCACCTGCAGTTGAAGGGGAGTACAGTACATCTCCAGGTACGTTTGCGAAATCGGTCATCGGAGATAGTAAATGGAAGGATTATACAGTTGAAGCAGATATCAATATTGGAGCTGGAACAGGTGATGGCGGGTTAATTTTTAGAGTAAATAATCCAGCCAATGGGATTGAGCTAAGTCAAAACAATCCTGATTTTATGCAAGGTTATGTCGCGTATATCAATAAGGATGGCGTTCATTTAGGGAAATTTAATTATAACTGGACATACCTAAAAGGTGCTGACATCAGTGAGCCATTAAATACGTGGCAACATATTAAAGTTGTTGCAAAAGGGACGAATATAAAGGTATTTGTTGGCGATGATGATATCCCAAAAATAGATTATACAGACAACAGCAGCACAGCATTTACCCAAGGAAAAGTAGGCTTGAGATCAAACTATAATTACACGAAATTTGATAATTTTGTTCTAAAACCTATAGAGACATCTCATTCATCGATAAAAAATGATCTTGATTCGTTGACAGAAGCTGGTGATGTTGCACATAGTGTGAATAAAAAATTAACAAACAAATTAAATCAGTCAAAACATCATTTAGATAAAGGGAAATTCGATCAGTCGATAAAACACCTTAATGATTTTCGAAAAATAGTAGAAAAAGAAAATGGTTTATCTGAAAACATAAAGCAAGTATTTGAGTCAGATGCTTTAAGACTATTAAGAACAATAGAGAAAAAATAAAAAGCAACACAAAAAAACGAATAGGAAGGTAGGAACCACACATCTACCTTCCTATTAACTTGAACGGCAATAAAATGGAGAAACTTGTAATGAGGAGGGTGTATAAATTTGATTCAAAAGATAAGTAATGATTTCCTTATTACTATTTATAAGAAAGCAAAAGCATTAAATGTTAATTCATATTTTATTAATTTATTAGAAGTAGAAATGAAAAATAGAAATTTAGTGTCAAGATGTTTATATGTTAAATGAAATTTTATTCAAAACCTTCATTATTTAGAATTTTTTAAACACCGATAAAACGGTAAAAGTTGTTTCAATGATATGAAGGAAGCATATTTTTTTAATTAATTTGGATAAAAATAAGGGAGGAAAGAATTTATGAAAAAACAGAAATTTTATAAGCTGGCTACTGCAGTATTCATTTTACCTCTCATTTTAGGGAATTCCCCTATTGAGTTATTTGCTATTGAAAATTCTAGCACAACAAAAAATATGAACTCCACATTTTATAAAAAACAATCATTTGAATTGTTTAAAAATCCAGTGGTTGGAGAAGGGGCTGACCCTTGGGTTGTCAAACACACGGATGGTTACTATTATTACACACAGACAACTGGTAGCAATATTACGATTTGGAAATCTAAAAATCTATCAGATTTAGGTAATGCCGAGAAGAAGGTTGTATGGACACCTAGTCCAGATGCTCCAAATGGACACCATATGTGGGCACCTGAGATGCATTTTATCAATGGAAAATGGTACATCTATTATGCTGGATCTGATGGGGATATGGGCAAACAAAGAATGTATGTCCTTGAATCAGAAGGCTCCGATCCATTTGGACCATATCACCATCCAGAGGGAACTAAATTTGGAAAAATAACCGACCCTTCAGATAAATGGGCAATCGATGGAACAATTCTGGAATATAAAAATAAATTATATTTTGTCTGGTCAGGCTGGGAGGGAGACGTAAATGTCAGCCAACAATTATATATCGCCCCTTTAGAAAATCCTTGGACAATTAGCGGGGATCGAGTAGAAATTTCAAGACCAGAGCTAAATTGGGAATTGAATGGAACCCCTTACATCAATGAAGGCCCTCAAATTTTAAAAAATAAACAAGGGAAAGTATTTATCGTGTACTCAGCCAGTGGAAGTTGGACGGATGATTACTGCCTAGGGATGTTGACATTAACTGGATTGGATCCGATTAATCCTGATTCTTGGAAGAAGAACCCTACCCCAGTATTTGAAAAGAACCCAGCACTCGGTGTTTATGGACCTGGCCATAATAGCTTTGTCAAATCTCCTGATGGTAAAGAAGACTGGATTGTTTACCATGCAGCTAAGTTTAAAGGAGCAGGATGGAACCGGAATGTTCGTATGCAAAAATTCTCTTGGAATGAAGATGGAACACCTAACTTTAGAGTTCCAGTAGCTGCCGATACATTACAACGTGTACCTTCAGGAGAGTCAAAAGGAAGACTGATTCCTCAGCTACCAGGGGTTATTTATAAGTACGAGGCAGAACAAGCTACTATTAATAAAGCAAAGGTAGTACATAACCCAGCTGCCTCAGGTGGAGCAAAAGTAGGATACATTGATTATGAAGATAGTTTTATAGAGTTTCAAGTTCAAGTGCCGGCAGGCGATTATACAATGAAGGTAAGATATTCGAATGGAATGGGAGAACAAACAAGTCATAATGTCTCGATTAACGGACAAGCCCAGGAAGAATTAATCTATGACAGCTTTGGTTGGGATTCTTGGAAAGAAACAGAAATGGATTTATCGTTAAATCAAGAAGAAAACACGATTCGAATTGCAAAAGGGAAACTTTATACAGAAATTGATTCGATTGAATTAATTCCGAAAGAACAAACTGTCTATAAGTATGAAGCAGAGCATGCCAGATTGGAACAAGCGGATATTGTTAATGATTCCATTTTATCCAACAATCAGAAAGTAAGTAAATTTGACGATAAAGATAGCCAAGTTACGTTTCCAATACAGGTACCTACATCAGGGGTATATGAATTACAGGTGAAATATGCAAATGGTACAAATTCAACGAGTACTCATGCAGTATCTGCGAATGACAAGCTGATCGGTTCAATTGCATATAAAAATAATGGTTGGGATTACTGGGAATTCACTTCTGTAAAAGTGAATTTAAAAGCAGGAATTAATCGAATCACCTTTTCAAAGGGTGAAGGAATGGCTGATTTAGATTTTATAAGCCTTAAAAAGCTGGATTAGAGTACATGGACTAGAGAATGCATAGGAAAGAGCACATTACTAGTTATTAAGATCATAAGAATGAGAGACACAATTGAAGGTATGGAGGGATAGAGATGACAAAAAATCGACCAAATATTTTATTAATATTAGCAGATGATTTAGGATTTTCAGATTTAGGAAGTTTTGGCGGAGAGATTCTGACACCAAATCTAGATCAACTTGCAATGGATGGACTGCGTTTTACTCAATTTTACAATTCTGCTCGTTGTTGCCCTAGCCGTGCTTCACTTTTAAGTGGATTATATCCACATCAAGCTGGCGTAGGAGAAATGACAGAAGATCGTGAAACCCCAGGTTATCGAGGATTTTTGAAAGATCAGTGTGTTACTCTTGCCGAAGTCTTAAAAGAAGATGGTTACCATACGTATTTATCTGGTAAATGGCATGTTGGAAAACATGGACCAATTGAGCGAGGCTTTGATGATTTTTACGGTCTTTTAGGAGGCTTTACAAGCTTTTGGGATAAAAAAGAATATATACGTTTGCCTGAAGGTCGACCAGAACACAATTACGCAGAAGGAGAATTTTACGCAACAGATGCTATTACAGACCACGCATTGGATTTTATTGAAGATTCTCGTGAGGATGATCATCCATACTTTCTTTACCTTGCTTATAATGCTCCACATTTTCCGTTACAAGCACCAAAAGAGGAAATTGCTAAATATGAAAAGGTATATGAAAAAGGCTGGGATAAGATACGCGAAGAGCGTCTAGAGCGGATGAAGAACTTACAAATCATTGACGAAGATACACCATTAACACCAAGATCTGAATATTGGAATAGGGATAGAGATATTCATGGGCTTAATCCACCATGGGATTCCATTGATCCGGATCGTCAAAAGGATTTAGTGAAAAGAATGGCCATCTATGCTGCAATGGTCGATCGTATGGACCAAAACATTGGTCGAGTCCTTGATAATATTCGTGAAAATGGGGAACTTGATAATACATTGATTTTATTTTGCTCTGATAATGGTGCTTGTGCCGAATGGGATCCATGGGGATTTGATAACTGGATGACAACCTCTAATTTTTTACATCGAAAAGAGGATTTAGATAAAATGGGTGGCCCAGATACCTATCATAGTTACGGTTCAGGATGGGCGAATGCGTGTAGTACTCCACTTATGTTTTATAAACATTATGGTCATGAAGGAGGAATAAGTACGCCTTTAATCGCCCATTGGCCAGAGCAGGTGAAACGTAACGGAGAAATTGATCATCGACCAGGACACTTTATCGACTTTATGGCAACTATTGTTGATGTTACTGGTGCAACGTATCCTGAAAATTATAATGGCCATAACATTCTGCCGATGGAAGGTGAAAGCTTGAAACCCGCCTTTCTCGGGAAAAATACTCCACAAAGAACATTTTGCTTTGAACATGAACAGCATTGTGGAATTCGTCAAGGAAAATGGAAACTATCAAAAGTAAGAGAAAAAGATTGGGAACTTTACAATATTAATAATGATCGCACAGAAACGCATAACTTGAAAGATACATATCCAGTTCTTGTAGAAGAACTGAAGAGAACATGGGAAGAATGGGCAAAAAGAACCGGCGTTTACCCCCGAATCTTAACAAAAGTTGAAGTTAAAGATTGAATTGTATCATTTATTTAAGGGTGCATATAATAAAGCTGCACCCTTATATTTGGATGCGAGTATTTAATAGGGAGGTAATCAATATCAATATAAGTTTGATACCTCTTTTTGTCCTAATAATCACCTATTAACATTATAATCCTAATTTCAATAACCTCTATTTCACAACAATTCATAATAGTTTTACAAAATAGGTTGACACTCACCTTCCTTTGTGAGAAATTTAAATGAAATTTTACATAAATCGGGAGGAAATAATGACTATGGAAAATCGCACAAATATTATAGACTGCACCATTCGTGATGGAGGATTAGTAAACAATTGGGATTTCAGTATTGAATTTGTTCAAGATTTATATAATGGCCTAAGTGAGGCTGGTGTTGAATATATGGAGATAGGCTACAAAAATTCGGCAAAGTTGCTTAACGCGAAAGAGCCTAATCACTGGAGATTTCTTGACGATCAGTTCCTTAAGGAAAAAGTAATCACTGAGAAAAAGTTTACAAAACTGTCCGCTCTAGTAGATATTGGGCGTGTAGACCCAAATGATATTTTACCTCGTGAGCAAAGTGTGCTAGATATGATTCGAATCGCTTGTTACATTCGTGAAGTAGACAAAGGCTTAGAGCTTGTCCAAATGTTCCATGATTTAGGGTATGAGACTTCACTTAACATTATGGCTTTATCAAGTGTACCTGAACAACAGCTTATTGAAGCGTTTGAAATGGTGAAAGAAAGCCCTGTAGATGTTGTCTATATCGTTGACTCATTTGGAAGCCTATCTCCAACGGATATTGAGCATCAAGTGAAAAAGTTTAAAGCAATGCTACCTAATAAACAACTTGGTATTCATACGCATAACAACATGCAGCTGGCATTCGCAAATACTTTAACAGCGATGCGAAATGGAGTTACATTCCTTGATTCATCAGTTTATGGCATGGGTCGTGCGGCTGGAAACTGTCACACAGAGCTTCTCGTTACCTATATCCAAAAAGCAAGCTATGAAATGAAGCCAGTTCTTGGCGTTATTGAGAAGCATATGCTTGAGATGCGTCAAAAGTGGGAGTGGGGCTATATCATTCCATACATGATCTCTGGTGCATTAAATGAACACCCACGTGTTGCGATGGCATATCGTGATAGTGAAGATCGTGACAAATATGTAGATTTCTACGACAAGGTTACATCACCAGAAGCTTCACTTGCTCCAGTAACAAAATAAGATATTTTTGAAAAGTACCTTTTCTCTGTAAGGTACTTTTTTATTTTGTGTTCAATGTATTTCTTATTTACAGAATATTTATATAAACAAGAGTATAAGGGGAGAAAAAAGGAATCATCTTATATTGGTCCATCAGTATATTAAATTATTAATAATCTCTAATTTTCATAGAGGATATTAACATGGAAATAAAAAATTAATTACTTTTTATTATCATAAAAATTAGATAGATTTACCAAATGTGGTGTTGTTATAATAGTTAAATGAAGAGTAAAAAATAGGAGAAAAAACATGTCATTAGAACCTATTAGAAAGATAGAGGATAAGTTAGAAGAATTAAATACCGAGCTTTCTAGTTATTTGAGGGCATTAAATGTTGCTGACCGTTCCACAGACAAAGTATATACTCAGAGGCTAATAATAAAAAATATGATAAAGGAAGTATTTACGCTGCCTAATTTTAGGTCCGCTTTGACGTACAAGAAACTGGTAGGAGCTGTCATTACCTTTGGTGGAACCTATCTCTCTTTTAAAAACTTCTCTAATACCGAGACATTCATTATTGGTGGATTACTAGTTATTATGTTTGCTTCATTATTGCGTAACCACGTCATTAAGGAAATGATTACGATTGACGGAAAGTATTTTCACTTAGGTACTTATGAGCATTTTAAGAAAAAAGAATTTATCATGTTAAAACCGTTCATTCATGATGATTTCAAAAAGCTAAAAGATGAATTAAAAGAAGATGTGAAAAAGCTGAAAGATGAATCAAAGAATAAAGAAGATGAACTTAAAAAACAATTAGAAAAAATAACTATGGAAATTAAAGATGTCCGGTCAGAAGCTGTAATAGATAAAAAAGGTTTTGAAAAAGAAACACAGCAACTTAAAAATGAGCACTCACGATTAAACATCGAAATAGCCAAAGGTAATGATAACATTACAAATTTAATAACTCAGCTTCGAGCAACACAAGACGAACTTGAATTTGCAAAACAATCCAAAAATACACTTGAAGCCTTCCTTAATAAGCTGAAGGGCAATTTAAGTTTATTAGTTAATAACGATTTGACTTTATCTCATCTTGATTTTGGAGTTAAGTATGCTTTGTACTCTGTAAAAGATGATCATATCAAAAGAGAAGTGGTTCCACCAGGTGTGAATCAATCAGAACTTCCTCCAACCATTCAAAGAAGTGAACAAGACAATATTTTTATTATGGCTATAGATAAACCTCCCTCTGCTTTTATACATGATGAAGGAAGCGGCATAGTGTCTTGGTCTGTAATATTAGAAAACCAAGAAAGATGGGTATTGAGCCTAATAATGGATAAATCACAGCAAAATGATTGGAATCCGACAAATGAGCATGGTAAAATTAACATAAAAGTAGCACAAGACCTTCTATGGATTTGTTGTGAACTATATACTAAATTTATGAGAAAAACAGAAGTAGGAGGAGGGAGATAACATGGGTAATAAAAAGGTAGTTGTATATGAAATAAAAAGCAACTCTCGTTCTCTTCATGATGATTTGATAAAAAATATTAAAAAGAAAAATGATGATGTTATTAACCAGGCAATTAGTTATGTTCAGTCCAATCAAATTGCTCATACTGCTGATAGCAAGTTCTGGTCAAATAAGCATAAATAATAGTACTAAGAGGTTTTCTCTTAGTTCTTTTTTGTTTCTTTTAAGTATTTTTCAGCTTCCTTTATAACCGATTCGTTTTTACCTCTTGTCTTCTTTATTACGTCATCATGAACTTCGCTGGCACTTCTAAAATCTTCAATTATCTTTAGCTTCTTCATTTCTTTTATACTCCTTCCTAAGTTAAAACTATATTTAGTACATATGAAAGATTAGCTGATTATATGATAAAATCGACAGACTTTATCTAATGGTTACCCTAACCTATAATAATTTACTCTCGTTATTTATATTAGCTAAAAAGATAAAGTCTACACTTCCAGATTTTTTATCCATTCAGTTTAATAACCGAAGGAGAATAAGACTCTGTTTTGTTAACCTTAAGCATACAGATTAATGCAAGGAGCATACTTCCTGCAGCAGCAAAAAATAATAGTCCAAAGCCAAAAAAATCAACTAAAAGCCCTAAAATTGGTGGTGAAATGATCGCTGCTAATGAAGAAACCAAATAATATAAACCAGTTCGAGTACCATAACTAAGCTCACTCCCAGTTGAAACAATAAAAGGGTACGCATTGATATTTATAAATGCCCAAAATATTCCCCCAAAAAATAGAATTGATCGTAGGAAAAAAACTGATTCTACCCAATTTAATAGTAAAAAAATGAAAACCAGGCCTAAAATCCCGGTCACAATCATATTTTTTTTACCGTATTTTGCACCTAATAGTCCACTTGGGATTGCGAATACTACAAAGCTTAACGAAAAGAAGGCCAATGAAAATGCCGAAGAGCTTTTTGATAAGCCAAGCTCATTTACTCCATACAAAGTAAATAATGCCTCCATGCCTTGAATTGCAATAAACCAAAAAAAGATAGCAGCTAACAGGAAAACAGTCTGTGAAGTTAATTCATTTCTATAGCTTATTTTAGGTGCTGAAGTATTAGCATGAGGAATGGTGTCACGGTTTTCTTTAATGTTTATAAAAATAACCCATAAAGACACTAAAAAAAGAAATGAAACCGCCAAAAATGGTAAAAATTCTTCAATGCTAAATAAAACAGAACCGACACTTAAAGCTAATATCGCACCACAGCCACCCATAAAATTAATAATTCCGTTCGCTTTTGTACGATTAGTTTCTGGGGTAATATCAGGCATTAGAGCAATTGTTGGAGATCGGAAAAGAGCCATAGATAAATTCATACATATCATAAACATGACTAATGTTATCAAGTTAAAGTGAAATGGAATAAGCGCAAAAAATAAAGCAGCAATTGGAATACCAAAAAGCAAATAAGGCATACGTCGACCAAAGCGGGTATTGGTTCGATCACTTCGATTTCCGATATATGGCTGCAAAAACAAGGCGAAATAATTATCAATCGTCATCAGGAATCCAATTAATGCCGTGCTTGTAAGATAATCGTTAAGAAAGAATGGAACAAATCCATTGTACAAGGCCCATCCAAGACTAATGCTAAAAAACCCAAATCCTAATAGCCATGTTTTTTTCATCGCTGTTCTCCTTTAAATTCAATTACTTCCTTGAAACGGTTGGTTCAAGTACTGTTAATCTATTATCTGTCGTATTGAGATTAACAGTAGCACCTATAGGAATAGCAGCTTTATAAAAGCCATGCCCGGTAGCAAGGTTGATCATCAGTGGTTTTCCTAAGGGAACTAGCAAATCATTAATCAAATCGTTATATGTTTTACCATAAGATACAAGGCAATTTGTACATTCCCCCATAATAATTCCAAGACAATCTTTAAATTTACCTGACATCATTAATTGAGTAAGATACCTGAAAATCATATTACTAGGTGAATGGGTCTCCTCTAAAAAAAGGATTTTTCCTTGTGTATTCAGTTCATATGGTGTACCGAGAGTATTGACTAACGAAGTCAAATTCCCACCTACAATTGGACCAGTTACATTTCCTGGTACTAAACTCACTGGAGGCATATTCGGTGGATTTTGAATCGTTCTAGGTGATGTCAAAGTAGAAGTTGCTGCAAAGAATTGATTGAAATTATAAGCAGGTGTTTCTACTCTAAAATCAATTAGCATAAGACTGTGGAAAGTAATGATATTACTAGATTGATACAAGCTATTTAACAGTACGGTTATATCACTATAACCAGATATTATTTTAGGATTCGCTCTTATAACTTCAAAATCGAGGTAAGGAAGAATGGTCTGAACCCCCGTCCCTCCTCTAGTGGATAAAATCACTTTGACGCTCGGATTTCTGAACATATTCATGACATCTTCGGCTCTTTGTTGAGCTGGTGCAGCTGTGATGCCCTCATAAGAATAAACATGCCTGCCATAAACGATATTGAACCCTAAATCTCTCAAATATTGGACTCGGGCATTGATAATACTTGCATCAAGAGGACTACCGAGTGTTACCAATCCAATCGTATCTCCTCTTTGTAACATTGGGGGGCTTATAGCCATAATTTCCTCTCCCTATATTTGCAACAATTTATGTTTATGATAATTCAAGGTATTAAAAGGGAATCTGAAATATGTCATATTCAAAATAACTACTTGCGTTCGTTCATTTTATTTAAAACCGATTAATACTTTTTGACAATTCTATTGGTCTTTTTCATACTGCGCTTTTTTATGAATGAACGTAACGAGAACATTTGTTCTTTTTACGAATATCTCACTTCATCTAACAATATGATGAACTATCATCTGTGAAATGAGGGGATAAGGGTGACGAATGAAACTGTAATCACAAGAGAAATGCTTGCTCATTACCTTGAACTCAATCATAAGAAAAAAGAAGTGGAAACAGAACTTGAGGAATTGAAGAAAGTTTTTAATAATTATTTTGATATGTCGGTGGGCAAAAATGCTAAAGGTGAAATGGTCCTGAGGGATTACAAAATACAGAGACAAATAAGAGATACAGTAAAATTTAAACAAGAACAAACCGTACAAAGATTGGAAGAATTAAATCTGCTCGAACTTATTCAAAAAAAACCAGATGAGGGAAAAATAAAATCGGCCATCCAATTAGGATTACTACATGAAGAGGATCTTGAAGGTTGCAAGACAGTAAATTCTTCGCAAGCCATTTATGTAAAATACTTACCGACCAGGTAAACATTGAAGGAATTAAAACGATATATAATGAAAAACCTTTGACAATTCTACCCAGTAAAAATATACTGAAAATGTAAGTCAATACTAGGAAAGGAACGGTACTATAAACATGTGGCTTTAATCTTATTTAAAAGGGATAACACTCATATGAATCTAAAAATGAGAACCTGGAGAATAGGATTAGTCTGTCCATATAAGCTTTCATCAAGTGCCGTTTACGATATGAGCAAGCACAAATTCTGTTTTTGTGTCTGTTTGCATATAAATGTTGAGCGTTTGCATTTTATTTAAAGCGGGATTAGAAGCTATCCTCTCCAGGATTTTTGGAGAGGTTTTTTTATTTTTAAACCTCTCTGTGAAAATACACAAAAAAGAGGTGCGCGACATGACCACAGTTATACAAGGTAAGGGACTACAAAAAAGTTTTGGTGAACGTGAAATACTAAAAGATGTAAGCTTTGACATACGACAAGGGGAAAAAATCGGCCTCGTCGGCTGGAATGGCGCTGGAAAAACGACACTCGTTAAGATCCTTTTGAACAAGATTGAACCTGATAAAGGTTCTGTCACAATGTGGCCACCCGATCTAAGCCTTGGCTATTTGCCTCAATCAACAGACTATTCTTTGTCGATTGATTTTGAACTGAGCGAATATGGAGAAAAACTGATGGAAACAAGCAAGTTGCTTGGTTTGCAAATAGAGAGATGGGACGAAGAAGACCTAGCCCATTTAAGTGGAGGAGAACGGCTTAAATTATATTTAGCGAAAATATGGGCAAATGCTCCTGAGTTCTTAATCTTAGATGAACCGACAAACCACCTGGATATGCAAGGGGTAAACTGGCTGATTGAAGAAGTAAATGACTATGCAGGTGCTTCGATCATCATTTCACATGACCGCTATTTTTAAGACGAAACGGTGACAAAGGTATTTGAACTTGAAGAAGGCAGGCTAAAGGTTTATGAGGGAAATTATACCGCCTACCGAGACGAAAAACATCGTCAGTATGAACAGAAAAAACGTGACTATGAAAAACAACAACGTAAAGTTGGAATGATCGAAAAGCAGATCAGCACCTTTAAAAACTGGTCTGAAAAAGCCCATCGTCAAGCAGGAAAGGGCGGTTCAAATGCTGAAAATCGTCAGATGGGATTACGAGAATTTGAACGAGCGAAGGCAAAGAAAAAGGATAATCAGATAAAATCCAAGCTTAAACGCTTAAATCTTGAATTATCAAAACATGAAGTGACAAAGCCAAAGAAAGAGAAATCTGTTTCCTTTCACTTTGAATCTATTCATAAACGGGGAAATAGAATTCTTGACGCAAAAGGAATCATGAAACAATTTGGTGATCGCGTGCTTTTTGAAAAAAGCCACTTTTATGTAAAGCATGGAGAAAGGATTGGATTGCTTGGATCAAATGGAGCAGGCAAAACGACGTTTATCAAAATGCTGCTTAATGAAGAAACACTTACGAAAGGTTCGCTTTGGATTAGTGAGTCAACAAAAATTGCCTATCTATCACAGGATGTAAGTGACCTTCCTGGAGAAAAAACACCATTAGAATACCTTGATCTAGAGGATCGTCAGCAAGAAACGAATGCCAGGACCATTTTTGCCAATATGGGTATTCAAAATGAAATCCTTCAAAAACCAATCTCTCAATTAAGTCTTGGTGAACGGACACGAATCAAGCTGATCCATATGATTCTTAAAGAATATGACGTGTTAATTTTAGATGAGCCTACTAACCATTTGGATTTGCCAAGTAGAGAAGAGCTAGAAAGAACACTCAGCAGCTATACTGGCACACTTATAATCGTCTCACATGACAGATACTTGATTGAAAAGCTGTGTACCAAATTACTCATAATTGAAAAAAGCAAAATTCAGCAGATTGAGATGGGTTTGAAGGAATACGAGGAAAGAAGAATGAATAAGGAAAAACAAGAGGATCAAAATGTACTGGAAGAAATCGCAATTATAGAAACGAAAATCACAGAGCTCCTAGGAAAGATCAGTTATTTGACCGCGGGAACAGTGGAATATGACCAAATTGACAAAGAACTGTTGATTTATATGGAGAAAAAGCGAAAGTTGTAAAGCTAAGGGACGTATTCGATGCTTACTACCATCAATTAGTAAAAGGGAATATGTTTCACTCACATACTATTCTAAACATATTCCCTTTTTACAATGATTGCTTCCTTAACTAAAATCCATTTTTCTTGTTCCTAAAATAACATCACCAATTTTAGCAATAGAATCCTTTAACTCAATATCATCTTTATGTTTGATCGCATATTCTAGTCCAGTCAGCTCCCGCAGACCCCGATGTCTTTTTACTCGATCATCTATTGTATGATCCTCAGGAAATGCGCTCGAGTATTCACTTAAGACAAGAGAATAAAAATCCTCCCCTAAATAGTGGTGTGGAACTAAGTCAATTGCAGGATCACCAATTTTCATGTCGCTAAAGTCGATAATACCAGTAATCGACGTTTGCTTTTTATTCATAAGGATATTTTCATACCATAAATCTCCATGACAAAGCACTGGTTTGTAGGAATAAAAAGCTTTGTCCTTCAATGTTTCCTCCCACCAAACATCCATTAATGACATTTCCTTTGTAGTTAAATGATTTTTTAGTGCTTCATTTGTGTATGAACGCAACTTAGCAATATGATTTCGATTGTTTATCTCTTGAGGACAAGACTCCTTAAAATGATTCACAGGAATCTGATGGATAAGTGCTATAAATGCGCCAAGTTGTTTGGCAATCGTTATTTTATTTTCGGCCAAAAGTAACTTTGGATTAAGTGTCAGTCCAGCCAACTTTTCATACATAATTATGCCAAATGGAACATTTTTTTGATCAAAATGACACCACGTAGGTTTAGGTATTTTTATAGGAGAAAGTGTTGCTTGGATTTGAGGGAGTATCTTGTATTCTTTTTTGTATTGTTTTGCAGTATCTAAATTCTTAGCGATTCTAATAATCATACCATTCTGATCTTCTAAGACCAGGCTCCCAAATCCATCCCCAATGAATTGTACATCCTTTTTATTTAGCTTTAATAGCTGAAGTGATTTTTCTAATAAACTGTTCATGAGCTCCTCCAAAACGGTTAGCTGTAGTTACATATTTATTCGTCAATATCTTATTTTCTATTTAAAACAAGCTAAATCCTTTTTCTTTCTACTCAATTAACGATATTATACGTTTTTCAAACTAGTCTTAATTATTTGATTTTTACAAATAACATGAGAAAATGAATAAGTAAAAACCAAAGGAGGATTGAAGAGAAATGATCAAAAGCTTAAAAGATAGTACGATCTTACATAATGGGGTAAAAATGCCTTGGTTCGGATTAGGTGTTGGAAAGTAGAAGAAGGACATGAAGTGAAAGAGGCTGTTAAAGCAGCGATTAAAGCTGGTTATAGAAGTATTGATACTGCAGCTGGCTACGGGAATGAAGAAGGGGTAGGTAAAGCCATAAAGGAATCAGGTATTCCACGTGAAGAGCTTTTTATTACGACAAAAGTAAAGAATGGCGATCAAGGATATGAAACAACACTAGAAGCCTTTGAAACTAGTATGAAAAAACTAGATTTAGAGTATTTGGATTTATATTTGGTTCATTGGCCAGTAAAAGGGAAATATAAAGAAACGTGGAAAGCCATTGAAAAATTATATCATGATGGACGAATTCGTGCGATTGGAGTCAGTAACTTTCAAATTCATCATTTAGAGAATCTAATGGCAGAGGCAGAAATCAAGCCAATGGTGAATCAAGTTGAATACCATCCACGTTTATCACAGCTTGAGCTTCGTGAATTTTGTAGAAAAAATGATATCCAATTAGAAGCATGGTCACCTCTTATGCAGGGTGAACTATTACAACATCCAATTCTTGAAGAAATTGGTAATAAGTACAACAAAACTACTGCCCAAGTCATTTTACGGTGGGATTTACAAAATGAAGTTGTGACCATCCCGAAATCAGTGAAAGAACACCGGATAATTGAAAACGCAAACATATTTGATTTTGAATTATCTCAAGACGATTTAGAGAAAATCAAATCGCTAAATCAAGATCGACGCATTGGACCAGACCCTGATAACTTTAATTTTTAATGATTTGCGCGACATGTAATTCTAATCATGACCAGTAAACAACACACCAACCCTACTCCAATTTTATCTCAAATAATGTATGTATCATAAAAAGGACGAGGATAATAACTGGAGTAAGGGAGGGATTTATGAATGAAGAACCAAGGTATTCCAGATCATAAAATGAATTTTACTGGTAAAGTAAGTCAAGCTCTTGATGAAACATCTAAAACGAAACAGAATGCTTCAAATAAAGGAGCAGTTCAAAAGCAAAGCAATCAAAAAGATGTATAGTTAGGTGACCATAGGTGTCCGCGCAACAGTACTTTAAGAATTTATCCTCCTGAATCAAGGAGGAATTTTTTGTATAGAATGAGCCATTTTCCTTTAATGCAGACCTTAGTCAAGATATTAAATTTCAATTTTTTTATATTCCAACAACAAATGAAAGAAACATCATTATCATTAGTAGAATAAAAAGCACTAAGGGAAAACCATTCAAAATTAATCCCAACAGAGCAAAACCTTTCCGTTCCTTTTTAATCAGTGCTAGTATCCCTAATATAGTACCAAATAAGGCAGAAAACATTGAAATATCACCAAAGTAAGTATGAATATCCATTAAAGGCTCCCATGGAATAATTAATCCTAAAATCAACATAGAAAATGGTGATAAAACTATTGCGATGATTGACATCATTGGTTTTTTACTTATCATTTTATTATCAATCCTTAAATAAAGACTATACTTTATTTTGAAATAGGGCTTACGTTATTATACATCTTATAATTAGCTCTAAACTAACCTTTTCAAAATACAAATAAAGTATAAACATCATAAATACTGCTATGAAGAGAATGTTAACTAAAAAAGCAGATTTCTTTTAAAGATTTGGATGTTATTGTTGGTGTCTTTTTAATCTATGTCCCCAATACATAAGACGAATGTAGATTGATATTCCTTATTAAAAGTGAGCTTTTTAATAGCCAGAAAAAAGTTGACCCTGTAGTGCACCCCACAGTTTATCATATAGGTGGGAGGGAAAGGATGTACAAGATTAGTGAATTTGCTGAGATGACTGGATTAAGTAAAGAAACATTGCGTTATTATGCTGAGGTGAAATTGCTCGAACCTGCTTACATAGATCCAGATAATAACTATCGATATTACGATGATGGAAGCTATTTTTTGGCGATTCTTTTAGTAAAGCTGAGAAGGTTTGGCTTTACGATACAGGAAATGATTTCTGTCATGAATGATGAGTCATTTGCAAATTTAGAGGCTTTGTTGCTACAAAAGAGAAAGAAAATAAAGATGCAAATTGAAGACCTTACTCTTAAAGTTGAAGAGATTGATGATTTTCTTGCATCTGGGATGGAGGAAGACTAGTGATTCATTGGAAAGAAGAAATCGTGATAGAAAAAAATATTGAAAAGGTGTGGAGTTTATTTCTTGATAAAAACATCAAGAAAATCATGCCTAAAGTGGAGGAGCACATATTAATTGAAAAAAGGGAAAACGAAGTAGGGGCAAAGCATCAGCAGAAATACCGTGAAGGAAAAAGGGTAGAGACTTACATTGTGGATACCTTAGCGTACGAGGATCTTGAAGATAAAAAGCTGAAGAAAATTAGCTTTATTTTAGGAAAGGCCTTCGAGATTACATTAAGCTTTACACTACTTAAAATTGATGAGACTCACACAAAACTTATTTATGAGGGGCAAAACAAAGGGGTCAACTTTGTAGGAAGAGCTATGTTAAAGCTGGGCAGTGAGAAAAGCAATAATATTGTAGTGAAAGAGTTTTTGCAAAAGGTTGATCAGGAAGCACATCTGGTGTAAAGTCATGTGCGTCGCATAATTACTTATGATTAAACTAGTGAGGACAATCAATCATCTATTAACTACTAGAAAGAGAGTGGATCTAATGTTATGAACAACCTTACGAAATTTAATATCCTTAAGCCAGCTAATGTAGTATTTGAAGCCTTTGTAGACCCTACTAAAATCGGGAATTTTTGGTTCTCATCAAGTTCAGAAAGATGGGAATCAGGCAAGACGATTATATTGAAATATGATATTTATCAAGCAGTAGCGCAAATTAATGTGATGGAAGTTGAGCAAAATAAAAAAATCGTATTCAAGTGGGGCGAAGCAGAGGAAGAGCACGTTGTTACAATTTCGCTAAAAGAGACGAATTCAGGTACAATTATTGAAATTATCGAAGAAGGCTTTCAAGAAAATGACCCTGAATTAATCAATAAAATGATAGACAATAAAGAAGGTTGGGTGTTTATGCTGACTTGTTTAAAGGCATATCTAGAATTTGGTGTTAATAATTTGAGAGCAGGATTAGCTAAATAACGATTATTTCTAGAAGAGTCCTATTCATCTTTATCTCGTATTTTAACCTTCGTGACACCTTATAAATTTAAATTGAATAATAGGATTCATTTTATCCTCATTAGCTTTATTTTGGACCAGTCTCGGTAAATATAAAAGGATCGAGACTGGTATTTTATAGTCTTCACCGCGAATAAGTACATCAAACCCAACAACTCCAACGTATCCTTTTTTCGCAACTTTCTTCATTACCTCATTCAGTTTCCACAATCTCAGCGATCTTGTCATCTATATCAACGGTGATCCAGCTACCTCGGAAGCAGCAATCATTATAAACAATTTGTGCTGCTGATTTACTTAGAAAATTGACTTCTCCCTGCTTGTTAACGACATAATGAACTGAAATATTTTCATCATACTGAAATGCTTCTTCAACGATAATTTCTTTTAAACTAGTAATATATTCATAGATTTGCTAAGTGATTGAGTTTTTTGTACAAATTTTTATAACTTATTATTTTATTTACTAGAGTTTAGGGTGAATATATCATTCGAAATCAAAAGAAACCGATTGTGCAAAAGGATTTGAATACTTGAGGAATGTTATTAAAAATTCAAATTGGGGTAATAAGAAGAAACCCCTTCTTCAATCAAACAGCAAGCTTGATAAAGAGGGGAAGGGTTATTTACTATTTATTGATCTTTTGTATCAGTCATATTATTTAAACTGTTAGCATCAGGATACGGTTCTCCATACCCCTCAACTTTACCAGCATGCTCTCTGTGATATTCAGACCCTTGATTATTACTTTGTGCCTTACTTTTACTCTGCTTATTATCATTGGTTTGATTTGACAATTATTTCACCTCCTAAACACATATTAGAATGCTTTGTTTTTGTAAAATTATTCAATTGATATAAAAAGATGGAAAATAATAATTGTGCAATTGGAAATCGTGTGAGATTCTTTAAATAGAGCATCGTAACCCTGATCGACAAAAGTAAGTAAATGGATAAAATCATTATTACATACTAAAGAAGTTGGTTGTAATGTTGAGCCTTTCGTTTTATTACTAGTTAGAAAAGGAGGAGTATATAAAACTTACCAATTATAGCTCGCTGTTAAACTTATATAAAGTAGTATTTATCATTACTGTACATATTATTAAAGAATCAATTCGTAATAGACAACAATGCAGACTAACTAACCATACGGTGCTTGGATTGAATAATGAATTGACTATAATGGGACAATATCGGAGAAAGAAATTCCACTTAAAGTACAACAAATGATTTACTTTTATCTTTAAAGGTAAGTGTTTTTCAATATTTTTAGGAGGGTATCATGGAACTAACTTTATTATTAGAGTATGGCTGGGTTTTAATTATCCTGATTCTTTTAGAAGGCTTATTATCTGCTGATAATGCTTTAGTTTTAGCTATAATGGCAAAGCATTTACCTGAAGAACAGCAGAAAAAAGCAATTAATATAGGTTTGTTATTAGCCTTTATCTTTAGAATTGGTGCTATTTTTATCATTTCGTACCTTTTCCACGTTTGGCAAGTTCAAGCAATTGGGGCAGCTTATTTAATTTTCATCTCTTTAAGACATTTACTCAAGAAGCATAACGATGAAAAAGAGAAAAAAGGCAAAAGCTATGGTATGACTGTGGCGCAAATTGCTTTAGCAGATATCGCATTTGCTGTTGACTCTATTTTAGCAGCAGTAGCTCTAGTTGTTGATTTACCTAATACGCCTATGGGTGATATTGGTGGTATGGATGGTGCTAAGTTTATTGTTATTATTATAGGTGCAATTGCAGGTTTAATTGTTATTCGCTTTGCAGCAGGAGTCTTTGTTAAGTTATTAACTAAGCGTCCTAGTCTCGAAAAAGCGGCAATGCTATTAGTAGGTTGGGTTGGGGTTAAGTTATTAATGCATACTCTAGCACACCCTTCAGTGCACATTGTTTCACATGATTTTGTTGAAGGAGTTATATGGAAGTCAATCTTTTGGTCGGTTATGCTTCTGATCGCTATAGGTGGTTGGTTTTTATCTAAGGAGAAAACAGAAGAAACGATGGAAGGAAAATAAATTTAAAAACCTTTTTTAAATTGGGCAGTATTCAAAGGATTGCTGAAAAGGTTTCCTCAACGAAAGCAAGCGTTGAGGAAATGTATTTTCGGCAATCTAATTAGTCCTTTTTACCAACAATCCCATAAAAGAAAATATTCGTAATATCCTCCGTCATCGGTAATATGCTCTGATAGACCTCTTCTCTTTGGATATAATCACTCATCATCTTTACATAAAATAATATTGCTTCATTTGATAAATTTGGATCAACAAACCCCTGTTCCTTTCCTTCATTTAATAGGTGAGTAAAGAGAGGTATGACCTTTTGGGCATATAAACTTTCGATATAATTACCTTCCTGTGCATATTCCTTCATCAAATGCTGATAAAGCTCTTCATGAATTTGTTTGGCTGTTTCTTTTTTCGAAAAAATAAACTGTTTTATCTTTTCTGGAAAAGGTATGTCAGCAATAACAATTTTTTCAAAATGAGTGTATGATTTTTCAATATAATAAATGAACACATCATGAATTAACTGATGCTTACTTTCAAAATAATTATAGATTGTTACTTGCGAGACATTTGCTTTTTTCGCTATTTCTGAAATCGAAACCTTTTGAATTCCATACTCCATAAATAACGTTAATGCCGCCTCTAGGATATTCCGTTTCTTTTGTTCTCTACGCCTTTGGAAGCCGTCCATTTCGTTCACCTCATTTTTAGTTTAATGAAATTTATGTAATAAAACAAATGAAATAGTTCATAAAATATTGTCAACAAGATATTTTTTATATATTATGAACTATATAAGTTTAAATATTTCATAACTTATTGAATTGTAAATGAAATGGTAACGGAATAGCAATGAGGATACTTTGGGGAGGATCTGACATGTCGATACTGAAAACAACGAATGTGACGAAAAAATTTGGAAAGTTCACTGCATTAAACGGAGTAAATATGGAAGTGAATCGTGGGGAAGTCTATGGTTTTATTGGTCCGAATGGGGCGGGAAAGTCAACAACGATTCGAATTTTATTAGGAATTTTGCAAGCATCAGAAGGAGAAGCAACGATTTTTGGCAAGGACGCTTGGAAGGATGCGGTTGACATACATAAGCGGATTGCTTATGTACCTGGAGATGTGAATCTATGGCCGAACTTAACGGGTGGGGAAGTGATTGACCTATTTATGACATTGCGTGGGACGACGAACAAAAGCCGCCGCGAGGAATTGATTGAAAAATTCAATCTAGATCCCTCCAAAAAGTGTCGAACCTATTCGAAGGGTAATCGTCAAAAGGTTGCCTTGATTGCTGCCTTTTCTTCTGATGCCGACCTGTATATTTTAGATGAGCCAACATCAGGTCTAGATCCCTTAATGGAAAAAGTATTTCAAGATTGTGTCATGGATGCAAAATCAGCCGGGAAAAGTGTACTGCTTTCCAGCCATATTTTATCAGAGGTTGAGAGATTATGTGATACGGTTGGAATCATTCGCCAGGGGAAAATCATTGAAACAGGTACATTACAGGAGCTTCGTCACTTAACAAGAACAAATCTACTTGTTGATACGAAGCGACCGATTACCTCTTTAGGTGATCTAAAAGGGGTTCACGATATTGAAAAAGTCGATCACGGACTTTCCTTTCAAGTAGATTCAAATGAGCTTGACGCGGTTATTCAGTATATTAGTCAGTTTGGCTTAGTAAAACTTGAGAGCTCACCACCTACTTTGGAAGATTTATTTATGCGCCATTACCAAGGTACAGGTTCAATTTCCAATATAGGTGGAGGTGCATCTTAATGTGGAAACAACTATACAGTCAAACCGGAAGAATGGTCTGGTTCATTCTTCGACGCGATCGATTACGGATCCCGATTTGGTTGCTTGCTTTATCATTCCTTACGATCATTACTGCCTCAGCATTTACAGATTTATATAAATCTGCACAAGAAAGACAGGCGATTGCTGAGACGATGAGAAATCCTGCGATGACAGCAATGCTTGGGCCAGGTTATGGCCTTGATGACTATACGGCTGGACCAATGATGGCCCATCAAATGCTGCTTTTTACAGCAATAGTTGTAGCGATTATGAGCATTCTGCTTGTTGCTCGTCACACAAGGGCAGATGAAGAGGAGGGGAGAATTGAACTAATTCGATCACTTCCAGTCGGAAAACTATCTAATGCAAGTGCTACAGTACTTGTTTTGTTTTGCATAAATGTTCTTTTAGCTTTATTCATTGGTTTTGGCTTATATAGCCTGCAAATTGAAAGCATGGATTTAGAAGGCTCACTGCTTTATGGGTCCGCTTTAGGAGCAACAGGGATTTTCTTCACTGCCGTCACTCTTTTGTTTGCCCAACTATCAGAAAATGCTCGTGGTACAATAGGCCTGTCATTTACTGTACTAATGGCGGCTTATCTCCTAAGAGCAATAGGGGATGTAAGTAACGAAATCCTGTCTTGGTTTTCGCCACTTGGGTGGATTTTAGGGACCGAAGTATATGTGAATAACCAGTGGTGGCCAATTATTTTAACAGTTGGAGCTTCGTTTGTTCTAGTATGTGTTGCCCTCTATTTAAATACGATCCGAGATTTAGATTCAGGCTTTTTGCCAGCAAAGCCAGGCCGAAAACATGCATCACGTTTTTTGCAAAGTCCGTTTGGTCTTGCTTTTAGACTTCAAAGAACTGGGATCATTTCTTGGGCCATCGGGATGTATGTATTAGGAGCATCCTATGGATCAGTTTTTGGTGATTTAGAATCATTTTTTTCTAATAATGAAATGCTGACGAATTTATTAACACCTGAAAATGGGTTAACTTTAACTGAACAATTTTTATCGATGCTAATGTCCGTCATTTCGATGATCTGTACGATACCTGCGTTAATGTTTATATTAAAGCTAAAAGCGGAGGAGAAAAAGAGCCGGACCGAACATTTACTTTCTCGTGCGGTATCACGTTCAAAAGTAATTGGGAGCTATCTTTTCCTTTCGATGGTCTTTGGGTTAGTCATGTTATTTCTTGCGTTAGTTGGCTTGTGGTCAGCTGCAGCCTCTGTGATGGAAGAACCGATTTCCTTTAATATCATGTTTGAAGCAGCAATGATTTATTTACCAGCTATGTGGTTCATGATTGGTTTGGCCGTTCTGCTTATTGGATTATTCCCACAATTCACAGGGTTTATCTGGCTGTATTTAGGATATTCATTCCTTGTGGTTTACTTAGGCAGATTGCTACAATTTCCTGACTGGATGGGAAATCTATCACCATTTGGCCAAATCCCTCAACTTCCAGTAGAAGAGATGAACGTATTAAAGGTGACCATATTAACCTGTATTGCCATCGTCTTAATGATTATTGGGTTTATTGGATATAGAAAACGTGATATTACTGGGTAAATGCTTAATGGTAAAAGCCTTTCGTTTCAAATAATTTCTTTGAATGAGGGGCTATTTCTCTTTAATCGGAAAGAAGCAGGGTGGGAAATGAGTCGAAAAAAATCAAATTGGGTTCAGAAATTGATAATTTTTCAAGCAGGAAACGATTGTCTCTTGTTTGAATAGTAAAGAGATACATATTAAAGTGGTTAAGTTTATATGTAACAATTTAACTTCATAATGTCAAAAGCATACTCAATGAGGGTGGGAAGATTTTAGGAGGCTATCTTAATTTATAGGAGATGGATATATTATGAAACAAAATAAATATGATGATTTGAATTTCTTTTCAGAGTATGAAAAAATGCCACGTTCAGTTAACGGACTTGAAGGTGCAGGAGAATGGCACATATTAAAAGCACTTATTCCTGAACTGCGAAATAAAAGTGTACTTGATTTGGGATGTGGCTTCGGTTGGCACTGCCGATATGCACGTGAGCAACATGCAAGATCTGTAATTGGGATAGATATCTCTGAAAAAATGCTTCAAAAGGCACGCGAAAAAACTGATGACCCTTTAATTTCTTATATTAAAATGCCAATTGAGGATATTAATTTTTCTGATTCTCAATTTGATGTAGTTATCAGTTCATTGGCTTTTCACTATATTAAGTCTTTTAAAACAATCTCCCAAAAGGTATATGATTGTTTAATGCCTGGAGGTTCTTTTATTTTTTCAGTAGAACATCCAATTTTCACTTCACGAAATGAACAAGATTGGTATTATGATAACAAAGGGAACCGTCTGCACTGGGCTGTAGATAATTATCAATCAGAAGGAATTCGTGAAACAACATTCCTAACTGAGAACGTTATTAAATATCATCGAACGTTCTCAACTTATATAAATGACTTAATTGAAGCTGGTTTTAGCATCAGTGCAGTTAAGGAACCAATTCCTTCAGAAGAGATGGTAAACAGTGTTCCTGGAATGAAAGACGAACTCCGAAGACCTATGTTTTTAATTATCTCAGCAGTAAAGTAAACATTCATTATTATTTATACGTCCCTGCAAAAATGGTGAAGTTTTTTTGTTGTATAAAATTATGCAAGGAATTTAAAGAGAAAAAGAATCTAACAAACTACTGCATATATGTTGTTAGATTCTTTTGTATTTTTGTGATTATAAGAAATTCGATATTAATTTTAGAAGGCTTACTTTCTGTAGTCTCTAAAAAATTCGGTGTTTTTAAAATTAAGATATGACAAAGTCAATTTTCAGAATTTTTCAAATTGGCAACAATGCAATATTCCGTTAAAGGGGCAGGTTTGTACATCGTCGAGAAACAGACAGCTTACAACAATCATCTTGCTAATCGTTGTGTCGTCATTTCGGTGCCTGGTTTGGTCTTAGAATTGGAACCAACTCAAACAAATGTCGAGATACTTTATTGCCACGTAATGAAACCGATTTGAAATTCAAAAAAGGCTGTAATATTATCTCCTATAATTATTGAATCAAAATGAATGATATATTACACTTTATTTACTATCCACTAATGAAAGGAATTTGTTTTTTATTTGATTAAAATAAATCACAGTTATTCCTAACTCCTGTACAATTTTAAACTTAGTTTTTAATACCCTTTACTTGTGTAAGCGTTTTCAGTTATAATAAAAATAGGAAGGGTGGCACGAGTGGTCATCAATGTATATGGCGAAGGTGGGGCCGATATATATTGCTTTAATATGGGAGGGTTTTTGATTTCTAAGTTTTATTTTTTCTTAAAGCCTTGAGATCCAACATTAGTGAGATAGAAAATACCGAGGAGTTGATTTTTGATGAAAGAGTCTTCAATTGATACATCTCAACAACTTGTAAAAGATAATTCTGATTATGCTCAAATGGTGTTAGATAAAGCACTTCATAATTTTCAGATAGATCGAATTCTTAAGGGTATCGATCAGTCATTGGAGAATAGAAATAAAGATGAATTCCTTCGGTTAACTAATGAGTTAAAGATTATACGCAACCAAAGTTTTAGTAATTAAAAGATAGTATGTATTACTCAAGAAATCGATTAGGATTGTTTTCCGTAGAAAAAATTCACAAAAAATTTTTATTTGTATAAGAGTTTAATAGTTTGAAATCATGTAGAGAAGAATACAGAAGGGAGATAAGTATTGATGGAGAAAAAACTTATTATATCCGATTTTGTTAATGGAGATCGATTTGAATTAAATTCTTACTTAACTTATTTATTTGATAAATGTAATGCTGATCTAAAGGATCATTCGGAAGATAAGCCAAGAAAACAATGTATGAACTGAACTGAAGGAGAAAAATTTAATGAGTAAAGAAATATTATAAGCGACCTTGTTATTCTAATTAGAATACTAAGGTCGCTTATTGTTGTTTAGCTAGGTTATGCCTTAGGTTTTTGCGTGTTCCTAGGCATTGTGGAAGGACGTCTCTCGTTTTACAAGCTTTTAAATAATTTAAAATTATCATATAATAGAAGTTATATAATCTATAAACAATTGTTATACACAAAATATGGTCTTAATTTGAGACAGAAAAGGTATGTGACTAGGTCGCGCCTTAGCTTGGTGTGGCGCTTTTTCTGTAAATTTCAGGGGAAAAGGTTGGTTAAAAATGAGCATCAGAGAAACTAAAACAGACGTCATTTTAATTGGCGCCGGAGTCATGAGTGCAACATTAGGGACACTCTTGAAAGAATTAGTACCGGAATGGAATATTACAATGTTTGAGAAACTTGCGAATGCAGGAGAGGAAAGCTCTAACGAGTGGAATAATGCAGGTACGGGGCATGCTGCATTGTGTGAGCTTAACTACACGGTTGAAAAACCAGATGGTACAGTAGATATTAGTAAAGCTATAAACATTAATGAACAGTTTCAGGTTTCAATGCAGTTTTGGTCTTATCTTGTAAAGAAAAAGCTGATACATAATCCACAGGACTTTATCATGCCATTGCCTCATATGAGTTTGGTACAAGGGGAACAAAATGTAACTTTTTTAAAGAAACGTTTTGAAGCGCTGTCAAATAATCCGCTATTCCAAGGGATGGAATTTTCCGATGATCCAAAAAAACTGATGGAATGGATTCCGCTTATTATGCAAGAACGCGCATCGAATGAACCGATAGCGGCAACAAAAATTGACTCTGGAACTGATGTTAATTTTGGCGCATTAACACGCATGTTGTTTGAACACTTAGAGAGTAAAAATGTCGAAATAAACTATAACCATAGTGTTAATGATATTAAACGTACTAGCGACGGCTTTTGGGAATTGAAAGTGCGGAATTCAGAAAGCGGTACTGTCGAACGCCATACTGCAAAATTCGTCTTTATCGGAGGCGGAGGTGGAAGCATTCATTTACTGCAAAAATCCGGTATTCCTGAAGGAAAACATATTGGCGGGTTCCCGGTAAGTGGAATATTTATGGTGTGTAATAATCCTGAAGTTGTAGCACAGCATCATGCAAAAGTGTACGGAAAAGCTAAGGTTGGTGCTCCACCAATGTCTGTTCCGCATCTGGATACACGATTTATTGACAATAAAAAATCGTTGTTATTTGGACCATTTGCAGGCTTCACACCTAAGTTTTTAAAATACGGTTCAATGTTTGATTTGATAACTTCCGTAAAACCGGATAATCTCTTAACAATGTTGTCGGCAGGTGCCAAAAACATGTCATTGACAAAATACCTGATCCAGCAGGTTATGTTATCAAAAGAACAACGCATGGATGAGTTACGTGAGTTTATCCCGAACGCCAATATCGAAGATTGGGATTTAGTAGTAGCTGGCCAACGTGTACAAGTTATTAAAGATACTGAAGCTGGCGGCAAAGGAACTCTTCAATTTGGTACGGAAGTAATTACTGCCGCTGATGGATCAATCGCAGCATTACTAGGTGCTTCTCCAGGTGCTTCGACTGCTGTTCACGTAATGCTTGAGGTAATCAATAAATGTTTCCCACAACATATGAAAGAGTGGGAACCTAAAATCAAGGAAATGATTCTTTCTTATGGGGAGACACTAATGGAAAACCCAGAGCTTCTACAGGAAATTCATACTTCAACAGCGCAGACGCTTGGTCTATCTAAAAAAAAAGAGCCTGTTTTTAGTTAATTCTTTGGATGTGAAACCAGGTATTAAATAAAATGAGGTTTTACTACCCGTAAGAATGGGATAAAAAACTTCACTTAAGGAATTGAGTAAATAATCGAGGATCATAGAAAATAAAATTCAGAACCTTTGATCCACTTTGGATTGAGGGTTCTCTTTTTACAATTTTCAGTTAGTTTGACTACGGGGAACCATATCATATGTGATAGTAAACTAAGAGGTTAAAGAGGAGACTTGTATGGTTGAATTAAAGTTTTTTGAGAGTTCTGATTTCAAACTGCTTATTAATTGGATAGATTCACCTGAATTCCTGCTTCAATGGGGAGGTCCTAATTTTAGCTATCCCTTAGATGAGAAACAACTAGAGAATTACCTTAAAGATGCGAATAAGGATCACTCTACTGCTTTAGTTTATAGCGTTATAGATAAGGAAACTGGGAAGATAATAGGACATATATCTTTAGGTGATATTGACAGAAAAAATAAATCAGCAAGAGTAGGAAAAGTATTAGTCGGGGATAAAAAGGTAAGGGGAAAAGGAATAGGTCAACTAATGATGACAGAAATCCTTAAAGTGGGATTTAATGAACTTAAATTACATAGAGTTAGTCTCGGTGTATTTGATTTTAACTTTTCTGCAATAGCATGTTATGAAAAAGTAGGATTTATTAAAGAGGGGCTACTTAGAGACTCAAGGAAAATTGGTAACGAATACTGGAGCTTATGGGAAATGAGCATTTTAGAGAACGAATGGTCGGAAACAAATAGAGGCTACTAAATCGGTAATTCCTTTTGAAGAAATTGATAAATAAAATTCGAATTAATAAAAACTTCTTGTACGTGTGCTTGAGATTAATTTGTAGTTACTACTGCCACCTAGACACCTAAACATTATTTTTAATATCGTACAATGTCATCGATCCCCAATAAAATCAAACAACAAATGCTTATTCTCCCGTCGTTTCTCCACTATCAACATACCGTACAGAACACTGTAGAAATACCCCTCAAATGTAGAACGGATACTATTCATTTTCTTCTTAAAAACAGTTTGTTTAAATGCCCCAATCACTGTGTCAATTACATCATCCAAATGTCGTTCGAGTTTGAGTTTTTTATAAACAATTAAAACACGGTTCCAAAGCTTGTAAATATCAACCGCACATAAAAAGGGCTTTGTAGCTTGAATAAATTCCTTGTGAATAGATTCAGGTAAAAAGCTTGTATCAATTTGTTGAGTTGGCATTGATTCTGAACTTTCTTGTAGAGCAACATTTTCATGATGTAAGTCACTTTTTTCCTGACCTCTTACGTTATTAGGTTTTTGTTTATTCTCATAGAGTGTGCTTTGCTTATTCTCTGTTTTATTAGGAGTGACAGTTGCAGTGACAGGTTGGGATGACATATTATTTTTTAAATTATCAATCGTCTGAAAAGGTTGGATGACAAGTAGATTAACTCCTTGCTTGCCGTTCATTCTAGCAGTTGGGATTTTCATAATCATGCCAAGGCTTTCAAGCTTATTAACAGCGCGAATCACGGTTCTTCGGCTTAGCTCCACACCTTTTGCAATAGTATCGTACTTGGCAAAGGAGACACCAATCACCTTTACTGAATGTCTCCAGATAAAAGTTAATACTTTGATCATACCCTCTGATAAAGAAGCTTTATGTTTATATAAAAATCCGCGCACTGCTTGGTCCATTTCTTCAATCGTCTTAAAAGATTGGTAGCTTTGAATGATTTCATAGTTTAGTTTTTCCATGAGTTTTCTCCTCCTAAATAATCAGTAAGTGAAATAAACATTCTTTCACTTTCTATATAGGGTTTTAGAGGAGCTAAAGTAGCGTTAAAAATAAATTTTTTTATTTTTTAGTATGAAAAAATTTCAGATCATATTGTCAATGGAATAATAAGCGTTTCAACTAGCTTAGTTAAGTTGGAAACTATTTAATGTAGTATGTACATACATTATTATTTTTTGCAGATGAATAGAAATTTTCATGCAATTTGTCTTGAAATAAAATATAGTTAAATTAATATGTTCATATATATGTTTAGGTACAGAAAATCCAATGCTGCACAAGCTATTTCTAAAGAGTATTGGCAGGTATTAAAATTATAGGGATTGAGGCTTTTCATGTTAATCTCACAAATAAAATAACAGAAATCGTAAAAACTAATACATACTAACTAATAAAGCAACGATAGAAATTAAGCTACTATGAGGAGTTTATTATGGACGAAATCTTAGCAAATCACTACCAAAAGGCTGTCGAACGAACGAAAGAAATGGCATTCAAAGATCTATATAAATACTTAGAAGAAAAAGAAAGCGCGCCTTCTTATGAACAATATATAAGGGAAAGAGGACAATACCTCGATCAACTTTGGTTAAATGCATGGCTAAATTCTACAACGAGTCATGCTTCTTATTCTGAAAAGAAACAGTTTCTCTTTGAAAAGGGTTATGTAGTAGAAGAGGTTAGTAAAAAGCTGATTAATCAAATGTTCCGCAACGAAATAAGAGATGTAGCAACATTCGATTTGATTGGCTGGCTGGATAGTCTGTATGCAAATCAATCAGCAGAATGGAATCAAAAATATGTCGAGGCACGAGAAGCATATACTAACCGATTGAACCTCCAGCAGGAGCGTGAAGAAAGAAAAAAATTACTTCTTAAGCTTGAATACTATATCGACCAGTTATTAGGTGAGCATTACGAAGATCTATACCTTTATGTTCGCTATCTACTTGGTTGTCAGCTTGCGATTGAAATCGAACAAAAAGGGATTCTACTATCATCAAAGGAAATAATCTTTACAAACTATTTAAACAATGAGTTAGAGTTAGCCTACAACAGCAATCGATATGATGAAAATGTAATGGAGAAGTATGAACGACTCATTACGAATTATTTGTTTGATTTTGGGCCAAATTGGCTTAAGGAGCACCTTCCTCCAAATCTTTTTAAGGAGTATTTAAAAACGTATCATCAATCCTTACCTGACTCATTATTAAAAGAATCAGCGTACGAACCTTTCGTAGACCTCGGACAGGAATTCTTTGATGATTTGTTAGAGGAATATGTTACTGATCTTACTAAATTAATTGATATTCCTTTCGACCTAGTGACCCATCGCGAGATCTTTGATAAGGATCTTTCTGAAAGGGAACGCAAAATAGTGCAAGAGCTTGAGGACATCAAGCGTCGTAAAGAAGAAGAAGAACGAATGATTGAGGACATTTTTGGAAGAGAATATAATCCACCAGCGGGACGCAATATTCACTATGTCTTACATGTTGGTGAAACTAATACAGGTAAAACCTTTCAGGCCATCGAACGAATGAAGCAAGCAAGCAGTGGGATATATTTAGCGCCTCTTCGCTTATTGGCTCTCGAAATATATGAAAGATTAAATGAAGAAGGTGTTCCTTGTTCGTTAAAAACCGGTGAAGAGGAAAAATTAGTGAGCGGATCTGCCCACCAAGCTTGTACTGTCGAAATGTTTCATGAAAAAGAATTCTATGAAGTGGTTGTCATTGATGAGGCACAAATGATCGCAGATAAAGATCGGGGCTTCTCATGGTATAAAGCAATAACAAAGGCCAATGCAAAAGAGGTACACATTATCTGCAGTTTTAACGCAAAAGCAATGATTCTTCAGCTTCTCAGTTCTTCACATGTCGAGGTTCATGAATATGTAAGAGACATTCCACTAGAAGTAGAGTTTCAGTTATTTCGCTTAAACCACACTAGGAAAGGTGATGCCATCGTATGCTTTTCTAGAAAACGTGTCCTTGAAACAGCCTCAGAGCTGCAAAGAAGTGGTCGCCAAGTAAGTATGATTTACGGAAGTATGCCACCAGAAACAAGAAAAAAGCAAATGCAGCGTTTTATCAAAGGGGAAACAACGGTCATTGTTGCTACAGATGCGATTGGAATGGGATTAAATTTACCAATCAGGCGAATTGTTTTCTTGGAAAATGATAAATTCGATGGAACAAGAAGAAGATGGCTTACTTCTCAAGAGGTAAAGCAAATTGCGGGACGTGCCGGTCGTAAAGGAATTTATAATATCGGTAAAGTGGCGTTTACGAGCAACCCTAAAAGTATGGCTCGCCTCCTCGAACAAAAGGATGAACCGCTCCAAGGGTTTGCGATAGCCCCAACAACAGCTGTGTTTGAAAGATTCCAAAAATACTCACGGAAGCTTGGACTGTTTTTTTACTTGTGGGAACAATTTGAAAGTCCTGAGGGTACGAAAAAAGCTGCTTTATCAGAAGAAAAGCTATTGTACGAAATGATTGAGGATTCAATCATTGAAGCAAAACTGTCAATTGCTGACTTATATGGGTTTTTACATTTACCATTTTCTTCAAATGAACCTACTTTGCGAGCTCAATGGAAGCAAAAGTTAGAAGCAATCATTGACGGTCATGAATTACCAGATCCCAAGATTTTGGAATCCGGGCTTGAAGAACTTGAATTGTCTTATAAATCGGTCGGACTTCATCTTTTATTTTTATATAAATTAGGGAAACGGACTGAAGCTCATTACTGGGAAAGAGTGCGCGAAGAAATCAGTGATAAAATTCATGAACAATTAAAAACTGGTGTGCAAATTGAGAAAAAACGATGTAAACGCTGTGGGAAAAGCCTTTCTCCTGGCTTTAAATTTCAAGTGTGTAATGAATGTCATTTTGAGCGATAAGATCGACTAAAGAAAGATCGTTCAATTAATTAACAATTTAAATAAGGACATTTTGAGGATGAAATCATAACGGTTTCATCCTTCAATTTTCAAAGGGGTACCTTTTTCGAATATCATCTATATAGATACTAACTTTTTCATCATAATTAGGATAATGATAATCAAGAGTTTCTGCGACAAAGTGAGTCGTTTCTCTGAATAATTCAAAACTAGTATAAAGTGCTTCCCACATTTTTTGATAAGAACCCATAGTGTAAGTAGATAACAATGTATTCCATGTTGCTTCAGAAACGTATTTTTTTAAGAACTTGTCAGATTTACCTGTACTTAAAGAAAAATTAGTTTCAATTCCAATTTTAAAGCGTAACATGGTGAGCAAATTGGGACGAAAAACAGTGTTCATTAGATCAATAGCAAATAAAATTTCTTTTCTTGCAAGACCTTTAGCTACATATGTAGAAGTCATCCAAAACTCATTACAACAATCATCAAAAGCTTGAAAGCTTGGCTTTTGAATATGATACATGCTATCTGTTGCCATAACAGATTCTTTAATTAGGTTATCTTTGTCCAACAACACTTCAACTAGACCGTCACTATTCTTAAAATAGTCTTCATATTCGTTAAGCGGTATTAGTGTTAAGTCAATTTTCGTACCATCTTCAAAGATCATTAAATAAGAGAACCAATTACCTATTTCAGGTGGGAACAATTCCATTGCTTCTGGTTTTTGCATGATTATCCTTTGACCAAAGTAGGTTAACCATTCGTCACTTTTTTTGAAATAATCCATGTCTGTAACAAAATAACTAAAATCGTAATCTTGAAATTCATCCTTCGGAATGTTTTCGTTTGTTAGCGAACCTTCAAGCGTAAAAATTCTAATTTTTTCGCAATTTAGAGCAAAATTCATCCCTAAGTCCATCATTTCTTCGTAGCTTCTCAAAATAATCACCTCAAAGGAGTGGTATTAAAATTATAATAATCATTCACTTTGCCAGACTGTTTTATAAAAATCTACTTCTGGATTAATATTATTATAATGATGAACAAGTCACAACATATATGATAATTTCATTTTTTGTTGTGACTTTTTCCCTCTTTTAAATGACCTCTGTTCTACAATGTAAATAGATTAAATGAATGACAACTTCAAATGATTCCCTGTTACTTTACCAAGAATGTAATGATTTCCTATTCGTTAGGAATACTAAAGTATACAACAAGGTAATATAAGGAGAATCACAAACATGGATATTGAACAAAAATATGAACTTAGAAAACTTGATCCTCTAAAAGATGAATTTACCTTAGTCCTCTTCCTCGATAATCAATTAACTGAGTTTGCTGCAGAATTAGGAAGAGTGCCAAAGGAAACAAAAAGTATCACGTTAACAGCAAGACAAATTGTAAAAGAAAGGTATCCGAATATAAAAGTAACCATGGTTAAAGTAGTCCTTGGTGGATTAGTTGTAGCATCTATCCCTCTTTCTTCAAAAACATCGTCCGTTCAGGCAGAGGAATTGAATGGGACTACTCAAATGGAACAAGGAAACACGATTTTTTACCAGGTTTCATCTGGAGATACGCTTTGGAATTTGTCTGTAAGATACGGAACTTCAGTCGATTATATTAGGCAAGCTAATCATCTTTCCTCTGATGTTTTGCAATTAAATCAACGGTTAATTATCCCAAAGACAATTCATACCGTTGCGACAGGTGATTATTTAACCGTGTTAGCTAAAAAATATGGTACAACCGTCGCGGCCATTAAAGAAGCTAATAACCTGGCAAATGATACAACACGTCTTGGTCAAAAGTTGATTATACCTATTTTAATTGGCGCAAACACGAACGAAACAAACCAACCCATAACTCAACAACCTACCCAATCACATGCAACAACATATTCTGTGGTATCTGGAGATAGTTTATCTGTTATCGCAAAACGTTTTGGGACAACTGTTGAAGCACTTCGAAGTGCCAATCATTTAACAACCGACCTTTTAAGAATCGGTCAAACAATAGTCATTCCCTCAAGCGTAAATAATGTGACAGACTCAATCCCCAATCCTGCACCAACTCAAGACACAACTACTTCAGGCATCAAGTATACTGTAGTTGCCGGTGATAGTTTATGGGGAATTGCATCTAGATATCATATTAGCTTAGATGAAATTCGAAGCTCAAATAATCTGGAAACAGATCAGTTAAAAATTGGACAAACTCTTATCATTCCAAAGGATGGGGAAGTAGATACAGCTCCATCGGTGTCACCAGCACCAACTACGAATCCGAAAAGTACTAGTTACACAATCGTGTCAGGAGATTCATTATCTGTAATTGCAAAGAGATTCGATACGACAGTTGAGCAAATAAAGCAAGTAAATCAATTAACAAGTGATACGATACGAGTAGGACAAGTATTATCCATTCCAAATGCACAAGGAGCTTCCAATGGTGAAACCGCACTACCACCAACCGCGGTAAATACTAGCTTACAGACCGTGCAAAAAAACCTACAAACCCTTGGCTATTATGCCGTACCAACAATGACCGGAAGCTACGACACTGCCACAACACAAGCAATAAAAACCTTTCAAGGTGATTATGGACTTTCTGTAACGGGCAAGGTCGATCAAGCAACAAATACAGCCATAGAACATGCAATTGTCAAAAAAACGTTGATCAAAGATACAAAGAATTATCTTGGTGTTCCATATCTATGGGGAGGAACTACTCCTTCTGGCTTTGATTGTTCAGGATTCGTTTACTACATGTTCAATCAACATGGAATAGACAGTTCCCGTAATACATCAGCAGGACTCTATAAAACAGGAACAGCAATCGCAAAAAATCAACTACAGCCTGGAGACTTGGTTTTCTTTGCAGTCAATACGACTGGCACGATTACTCACGTTGGATTTTACATGGGAGATAATCAGTTTATCTCCGCAACCAGTTCAAAAGGAATTGCTGCATATACGATGGATAATTCTTATTGGGGGAAATATTATGTGGGAGCTAAGAGGGTTTATTGATGGGAGACCTTTAGATTAAACTTATGGAGTTAGTTTGATTAGTAATATAAAAAAATAAGGCTGTTTTCGCAAACTTTGTTGCTTTTAAAATAGTATTGGGTTGGTTGATTGCAGCGAGAGGAGGCTCGCTTTCCGTGGGGCGGGCGATGAGCCTCCTCAGCGCGAAGCGCCTGCGGGGTCTCATCTGTCCCGCTACTCCCACAGGAGTCTCGCATATCCGATCCAATCAACCTAATCAGTTTTGTTCAAAAACAACAATCTTTTAGAAAAGAGCCAAAAATAAAGATAAATTCTACTTGAACTTTGCAGAAGTTTTTGATAAAGTAAAGGAAATGAAAAGGCTATGTGTAACTGGCGAAACGCGGATAACCGTGAGGGAGCACATAGTGTCGTAGCCGTTCGCCTGGGCAGAGGTAAGGGAAGTATCCCTTACCTCTTTCTGCTTTCTAGGAGATGATATTTAAGCTTGAAACTTCGTTTGAATTCCATTATTCTAGTAAAATAAATATTCATAATATTTGAAAACTAACATAAATGAAAAGAGGAGAAATAAATTATGAGTACAACAACTTTAGAAAAAGTAAAAACAATTAAAACCTTAAATAATATCGCACAAGTCGGGCTAAATGTTTTCACTAAGGACAACTTTACAATCGACAATAATAGTGATAACCCTGATGCTATTGTTTTACGTAGCTATAACATGCATTCAATGGAATTTGCCAATAATTTAAAAGCAATTGCACGTGCTGGAGCTGGTGTCAATAATATCCCGGTAGAAAAATGCACAGAGCAAGGTATTGTTGTTTTTAATACTCCTGGAGCTAACGCTAACGCTGTAAAAGAAATGGTTCTTACTACATTAATGGCTTCTTCACGTAACCTTTTTGCCGGTGTTGCTTGGACAAAAACGTTGGAAGGGGAAGGCGATCAAATTCCTAAGCTTGTAGAAGCAGGTAAAAAACAATTTGTTGGAAAAGAAATTAAAGGTAAAACACTTGGAGTTATCGGCTTAGGCGCGATCGGTGCGCTTGTTGCAAATGATGCGCTTGATTTAGACATGGATGTCATTGGCTTTGACCCATTCATCTCTGTTGATACTGCATGGAATTTGTCTCGTAAAGTGCAACGCGCTATGACAATAGAACAATTGTTTGCAAACTCAGATTATATTACTGTACACGTTCCGTATATGGACAGCACAAAAGGTATGTTCAACAAAGAAATATTCAGCATCATGAAGCCTGGCGTTCATATTTTGAATTTCTCACGTGGAGAGCTTGTGAATGAGACAGATATGGAAGCAGCAATTGAAAGTGGAATAGTTGGAAAATATATTACAGACTTCCCGAATGAAAATGTGTTAAAAATGAAAAATGTTGTTTCAATCCCACATCTAGGTGCATCTACACAAGAATCAGAGGAGAACTGTGCAATTATGGCATCTCGTCAGGTGAAGGAGTTTTTAGAAACAGGTAATATTAAAAACTCAGTGAATTTCCCTAACGCTTCTCTTCCTTATACTGGCAAGCGCCGTGTAGCAGCTTTCCACAAAAATGTTCCAAATATGGTTGGGCAGCTTACACAGGCTTTATCAACTTATCAGTTAAACATCGCTGACATGGTAAACAGAAGTCGTGGAGATTATGCGTACACATTGATTGATATCGACAATAAAATAAACGAAGATATCATTCCTGAATTTGAGGAAAAAATCAAGCAAATCGAAGGAATCGTTACAACTCGTATTATTTAAGTAATCTATTAATTGAACAAGAAGACCTTCTTCTTCAATTAGCCTCAATTCCTATTTGGAGTTGAGGCTTTTTTAATTTTTTCAGGAATTAATTAGCCTAGTACTACTACAAATAAAAAAGGTGAGCAAGTACAAAAGAATCTCGCTCACCTAGCTGTAAAAATAAAATTATTGAATAGCTCAATACCTTTAATATACCTTATCACCATTAAAGATAGAATTCTTTACAACAACATAATCTACATTTCGAATTGCTTCTAGCTTTGTTCCTCCAGCATAAGAAATAGAGGATTGAAGATCTTGCTCCATTTCTATCAATGTATCTTTTAAAGAACCTTTATGCTCGACAAACATTTTTTTACCTTCCACATTTTTCTTTTCACCTTTTTGAAATTCAGAAGCTGATCCAAAGTATTCTTTATAGAGCTTGCCGTCTTTCTCAAAAGTTTCTCCTGGAGATTCTTCGTGTCCCGCAAATAATGAACCGATCATGACCATTGATGCTCCAAATCTAATTGATTTAGCTATATCACCATGAGTACGAATACCCCCGTCTGCAATAACCGGTTTGCTAGCTGCCTTTGCACACCATCGAAGCGCTGCCAATTGCCAGCCACCAGTTCCAAACCCAGTTTTAATTTTAGTAATACATACCTTACCAGGTCCAATTCCTACTTTAGTCGCATCCGCACCAGCGTGTTCTAATTCCCTTACAGCTTCTGGAGTTCCTACATTTCCTGCAATAACAAAACTATCAGGTAAATGCTTCTTAATATGCTTAATCATCTCGATCACCGCATTGGAATGACCATGAGCGATATCAATCGTTATGTAATCTGGTGATATTTGTTCATCTGCTAATTGTTGTATGAACTGATATTCATCACCTTTGACTCCGACACTAATAGATGCGAATAATCCACGTGATTTCATATCTTTAATAAAAGCAAGTCGTTTCTCTGGTTCAAAACGATGCATAACATAGAAATAATCATTTTCTGCTAAGTAAATAGCAACCTTTTCGTCTATAATAGTCTGCATATTTGCAGGTACAACAGGCAACTTAAATGTATGTGCACCTAAAGTAACAGATGTGTCACACTCAGATCGGCTATTTACAATACATTTTGCTGGAATCAATTGAATATCTTCATAATCAAACACATTTTCCATAAATTACACCCCTAAACACGAATATTAAAGTATTCTTCAATTTAAAACGTTCGACCATTTGGTAATATACATCATTTTTAACTGAATGTCAAAAATATTAATACTTGTTTTGTATTTATTATGAACAGAAGTATGATTTTTATTTTGAAGTTTATTTGAATTCGGAGTAATATTTTACTATAATCGACATAAAGCAACATTTATTTAGGTTTTTCTACCTATCTATAAAAAAAGAACTTTTCAACAAAAGGATTAATTAGAAGAATTTATGTATTCACTAAAAAGAATTTAAGAAGATGTAATATAGAAAGAAAATGCATCTTTAATAAGAATACACATTAATAAGTATCATATTGGGTTTAGGCTGTCTCTTTAGTGAATAGTGTGAGGATAGGAGAAAAGAAAGAAAATGCGTTTAGTTACGTTACATAGATGTCAGTCGGGAATTAAATTAGGTAAATCTATTATTCCGGTAGCGGAACACAATTTGAAACGAACCAGATTCAATTATTTAAAAATTGTATTGCCATTTATCCACAAGGTCTAACTGTAAAATTAAATGATGGCAGAACTGGAATTGTTTCGAAATATAATTTTCATTCAGTCGGTCGTCCTGAGATACGAGTTATCAGTGATGAAGAAGGCGAAAAAATACAACCATATGAAATTGATTTATCATCAAAAAATCATCTAACCGTCAAGATCGTTCAAGCAGATGCATTACTTTAATGAGCAGATCATTTAGAATTGATCTGCTCATTTTTTATTGGTTGAGAAACATTATTAAATAGGCTGTTTTCGCAAACTTGGTTGTTAAATACAAAGGGTTTTGTCGATATAAATAAAGCAAATGATTGTTGGAGGTAGTTTAATGACTATTAAAGGAAAGCTAATTTTTATAGTGACGATTTTAACATCAGCGTTAATTATTTCAGGTATTCTATCATACTCTCAACTCCAAAAAACGGAGAAAGCGTATTCAAAAATGCAAGAAGATGAAGAGGTTCAACTCATTATGAAGTCACTGCAATATAGGTTCACTGGAATTTCAAATGATGAAAGAGCATTTCTACTAACTGGTGATGGAGAATTAGTTCCTGGTATAGAAGAGAAAACAAAAGATATCGAAAAATACTTTATTACGCTAGAAAAAATGGCTAATATGCATTCTAATAGCGAGGAAATTCACAATATTAAAGAAAACCTATTAGTCTATACTGACGCAAATAAAGAAATGGTAGCTGCATATGAAAGTGGAGATAAAGAAAAGGCACTTACAGTTCATATGGAAGAACAAAGAAGCATTCGAAAAGAATTAGTCGACCCCAGCATTAACAATTTTATTAGCGAAATAACTAATACAGTTGAAGAAGATAAAAAGCTTTTAGATCAGAGGCAAAAAGTTGAAACAATTATATTATTTTCAGTTATTAGTTTATCCATACTAGTTGGAATAAGTACATCTGTTCTCATCATTCGTTCAATTATAAAACCTTTACAAATAATGAATAACCGACTTAAAGAAATAGCTGAAGGTGAAGGAGATCTCACTCAGGAAATTAATTTAAATTCTAAAGATGAACTTTCAGAAATTGCTACATCCTTTAATAAAATGGTAGGCAAGCTACGAGAATTAATTAAACAAGTAGGTTTCCACGCTGAGCAGGTTGCAGCTTCCGCAGAACAATTAACTGCAAGCACAGAGGAAACGACAGGGGCTACAGATCAAATTGCTTCAACTGCACAAAAGGTTGCAGTTGGAATAGACAAACAAGCCCAAAGTGTAAAGGAAACAGCTAAAACAGTAAATGATTTCTCAACATCTGTTGAAAAAATTGCATCCAATTCTCAAATTGTGACAACGACAGCAATGCATGCCTCTGAGAAGGCGATCGATGGGAATAAAGCAATTGATACGGTTGTAAATCAAATGAATGATATTAATCAATCAGTTAATACCCTATCAAAGGAAGTAACAACACTAGGTGAACGCTCAACCCAAATAAACGAAATTGTTGAAACAATAACAACCATTGCAAAACAGACAAATCTTTTAGCACTAAATGCTGCAATTGAAGCTGCAAGAGCAGGGGATCAAGGACGTGGCTTTGCTGTTGTAGCTGATGAAGTGCGTAAACTAGCTGAACAATCAGCAGCCTCTGCAGAACAAATCGCTGCACTGATTTCGACTATCTTGACAGACACAAATCAAACCGTTCAATCAATGAATAATACAACCAACAAGGTTGCAGACGGAATAAACCTTGTCCATAACGCAGGAAAATCATTTGATCAAATCCAACAAGCAGTCCTCGAGGTTTCTTCACAAATCCAAGAAGTAACTTCAGCTGTTCAAGAGATGTTTGTGGGCACAAAACATATGGTATATTCCATTAAAATAATTGGTGATGCTTCTGAAATGACAGCTGCAGGTACACAAAATATGTCTGCCGCAACAGAAGAACAGCTTGCATCTATGGAAGAAATCGCAGCTTCTTCCGCTTCATTATCTAATATGGCAGAAGAACTGCAAGAATTAGTAGGTCAATTCAAAGTGTAACTTTTTTAAAGGGTAGTCCATACATGTCAAACGAATTGACTAATTGGGCTACCCTTTGTAATTGGCCCGCCAAATTGATAAGCGACTTTTGTTTCATAATAAGGTATTTTAATAGGAGATAAATAAAAATAGCTTTTTAAAAATAAGAGGTGCAAATAATGATTATTAAAAATATACTAATTGTCAGCCCAATGCACAAAGAGATCAAAAGAATAATTGAAAGCAAAAAAGTACAAAAGAATTTTAGGTATTTACTTGAAGAGGAAGTAAATCATGAGGATTTCGTATGGGCTGATGCCTTTGTTTCTTTTAATACGAAATCTACGTTTGATTATCATCATGTAAAATGGGTACACTCTCTTGGTGCTGGCGTCGATCGTTTTTTATTTAAAAACGTCTGGAATGAAAATGTACTATTAACAAGAACGATTTGTTCCTTTGGACAAAGAATTGCTGAATATTGCTTGAGTTACATCCTAAAAGATTTGCAGTTTCATGACCAATTCCAAGCGTATAAGCTTCAAGGAAACTGGCATCCTATTACTCCAAAATTATTAAATGAACAAAAAATTATGGTTTTTGGAACGGGGGAAATTGGGCAAAAAATGGCGATGATTTTCTCCTCATTAGGTGTAGACGTATATGGAGTCTCTTTAAGCGGGAAGAAAAAGGCATACTTTAAAGAGGTTATGTCTATCAATGCTCTTATTTCTAGATTAAACGAAATGAATTATATCATTAATACTTTACCGTTAACAGAAGAAACAGAAGGACTATTTGATGAAACGATCTTTATGCAATTATCTAATGCAGGTTTTATTAATGTTGGAAGAGGTGCATCACTTAACGAAAAAGCATTACTAAATGCATTAAATCAACACCAAGTTAGATTTGCAGTACTTGATGTATTTGCCCATGAGCCGCTACCAGAAGATAACCCACTTTGGAATCATAAACATGTCACGATTACACCTCATATATCAGCTGTAACAACACCAAGCGAGGGAGTAGAATGTTTTGTTGAAACGTTAAAGAATATTGAAGAGAATAAACCGCTTCATAATAAGGTAGATGTGAATAAGGGTTACTAAATTATTTGCGAGTTTTAGTATGATTTATTTTGGTATAATGATATCAAGTAGGTGAAAAATTATGGAAAAAGTATGTGGTAAATGCTCAAAGGAACAAGGTATGCCCAAAGAGGAGCGTATTGAACTTGCTATGTCTCGATTGCCCAATACGGTTTACCGTTGTCCCATATGTAAGGATGAACAGGTTTATCTTGCACACGTAAAGAATAACGTGAGTTCTGTTGCAGCACCAGTGGAAACCATTGAAAATACGAAGAAAAAGTCAAAATTTTCGACAAAAACTGTTCAAGAACAATTAGAGTTGTTCTAAAAAATTGAGAGCATTGCCTTTCATATAACTTCTTAAACATGAGAATCAATCAAAGCATCTTAGTAAGAACTAACGAAACGTGGAATTCTAACTCAACCAGTTGATTAATTTTGAAATGTTATCATTCTTTAATCCTATGAAAAACGATAAAAGGTATTTCTCAATTAAGGAAGTGTAAGGATTGTCTAGTCAATTAATGAATAACGAATACATAAATAATCCATTAAGTGCTGATTGTGAAAATTGCTTTGGATTGTGCTGTGTCGCTTTACCTTATGCAAAATCGGCTGATTTTGCATTTGATAAAGATGGAGGTACGCCTTGTCAAAACTTGCAGTCAAATTATCGCTGTGGTATTCATAAAAAACTCAGAACAAAAGGGTTTCGTGGCTGTGCTGTATATGAATGCTTTGGAGCAGGTCAAAAGGTATCTCAAGTCACCTATGATGGAAATGACTGGAGAGATAACCCTGAGTTAGCGAAGGAAATGTTTGATGTATTTCCTATTATGCAACAACTTCATGAAATGCTTTGTTATTTAAATGAAGCTCTGAGTTTAGAAGCTGCTCAACCCATTTATAACGAATTGAAGATTGCCTTAGAGGATACGAAAAACCTTACTAGTCTAAGTCCAAAGTCGATCATAGACCTTAATGTACCAGCTCATAGAAAAAAAGTTAATGACTTACTTCTGCAAACTAGTGAACTAGTTCGTGCAAAAGTTTCACATAAGAAAAATAAAAATCAAAAGCAACAGATCAAAAGTAGAAGGGGTAGTGACTTTATCGGTGCAAATTTAAGAGGGGCTGACCTTAGAGGCGAGGACCTAAGAGGAGCTCTGCTTATAGCATCTGACCTCAGAGAAGCTGACTTGAGAGTGTCTGACCTTATCGGAGCAGACCTTAGAGACGCTAATTTAAGTGGGGCTAATCTAACAGGAAGTATTTTTCTCACTCAAGCACAGATTAACTCGGCTAAGGGCGATATTAATACGAAGCTATCACCTGCGTTAACCATTCCTGAACATTGGATTAAGAGAGGTAAATAATATATTTCCATTAATTTAAGTAGCTTATTAGTTATTGAACTATTTATAAAGCGCAAGTAGCATTGGTCCTTGCGCTTTTGTATAAGAATTATGATTACTATTCAACGATCTTTCTTAAAAACTGCTGAAAAGGACACTTTGATAAAGTTGTTTCATCATCTCGTAAAAAGTATTGCCTCCACTCGTAATTATCATTCTCTCCATAGCTGTTTAGATCACGATGAATATCAATGGAATCATAATTTTTCAACCTTTTTCGCACTTGCGATTTTATATTTTCCGCATAGATTTTAGACGTATTAAATTCTTGTAGAACCCATCTTGGAGTAATCGCTAGCAGAAGATAGTCAAAATATCTGCTTTGTCTATTTCGATGTGATGGGGTGGCACAATATATAAAATATTGCTCTCCATTAAAGCAAAACTCCCAAATGGCATTATGCGGATCATCTGGAATATGTTTCGGCCATTCCTGACTGTCTTTTCGACTTATGCCACTTAAATGTTCCCAGAATAGCTGTTCATATTTTTCAACACAATATGTTTCTATCAAATCTTGTGGTGTTTCATAGAAAACAATAAGTGAAGTGAATTTGCCAAATTGTTTTGATCGTTGAGTGTATTCACTTAACAGCACTACAACTTCATCGATTGTTGAAGAAGCCCTTGGATCACCTACAAATCCATAGCGCAGTTGGTTTGTAGTGAATCCTATTGTAGCTGGAATACATGGAAATGGTCGTTCCTTATCTTTCATTTTCTCTTCGAATTTTTCTAAAGCTGTTCTTTTCCATTGTTGAATTTGGTACCGATATGAGGGATCATCTTTAAATAATCCGTTTATGTTAATCACCTCCTAATGGCACATACAGTATATTCACTTTTGTAATAGGTAGGTGATTATTTATTTGAAAATAGGCTATTAAACGCATAATAAGTGCAATTTTAGGTGATTTGAATTTTAATATGTGCGAGTATTAAATGGGGTAAAATACATATTGGTTTTGAGATGTTTGTAAGGTAAATATGTGGTTTGAGCATAAAAGCCTCATGGTGAAATGATCATCCTTAATTTAATAACTAAAGGATCAATCAAATTACCACGAGGCAATATTAATTCTGGGCTACAATACTATTTTAACGAGTTTTGGACGGTGTTTATTTGATGATCCATATCCATTTGTTTATCTGTTCGATGATCAATACTAATATTGGTAACAATCCTTTCCGACCCTGTAGAAGAAATTGCTTCATCATGCATTTCTTTGGCAACTTCCCACAATTGATCAATATCTCCTTCCACGACTGTAGAAGTAGGGGTCAACTCATATTTTAATTCTTTTTCCTTTATTTTACGAACAACTTTGGTGACATCTGAACTAAAACTAGTAGAATCTTTTCCAATCGGAATAATGCTAATTTCTAATAAGGGCATTCTTTTTCACTCCTTTGTTATTGTAACTACAAAAACATATATGATTGGTTTAGAGAAATTTAAAAACTAATTGAATTAAAGTGTTTAAGTCTCTAATTGTAGTCTTAATGAGATCTCATGTCATATGATTAGTAGACTAAATGATTATATAGTTATCTTTTAGGTTCTGCTGGCATAGAAATTTCTTCAAGCACATTTCCAGCTTTTTGGTTAGATTGATTATTTATAGCTAAATCACCAAGAGAGACAATTCCAACCAAATTACCTTTTTCTACAATAGGTAATCGACGAATTTTCTCCTGAGACATAACATTTGCTGCTTCCTTAATTGACATATCTTTGGTTCCAGTCACTACATCTTTTGACATCAATCCAGCAATGGTAGATTCACTTGATAGATTATTCGCCAATCCCTGTAAAACTAAATCACGATCAGTTATTATTCCTACTAATTTTTGATTGTCACATATTGGTATGACTCCTACATCAAGATCTTTCATTTTCACAGCCACTTCTTTACAAGTACTTTCAGGAGTGCAACTTTCGGCATTAATAGTCATAACTTCAGTTATATTCACGATCATTCCTCCTTCAGTTTTTTGTTGTATTCTTTAGTTCAATACCCCTGAATATTTATATGAAACCGGGAATTAAATCTGAGAGGAACTATAACTTATTTATTATTATCATCTACTTAAAATAGGTTAGTAAGTAACCTTAATGTAAGTATCTTTAAATAATTTCAGTACTTTAAATGCTTGATCACTTCCAGTACAATACAGCTAGAATCTAAAAAACTATTTGGGAGGCTATTTTAATATGAAATATAGAAATCTAGGGAGAACAGGATTAAAAGTAAGTGAGATTAGTTTAGGAAGCTGGTTAACCTATGGAAAATCAGTAGAAGATAATGTGGCAGAAAAGACAATACATAAGGCATATGAGCTAGGGATTAATTTCTTTGATTCTGCAAACGTTTACGAGCAAGGTGAAGGTGAGCGTGTACTCGCTGGAGCATTAAAGGAATACCCTCGAGAATCTTATGTTATTACGACAAAAGCTTTTTGGCCTATGGGCGACGGGCCGAATGATCGTGGTTTATCTCGTAAACATGTGATGGAGCAAGTGCACGCGAGTTTAAAAAGAATGAACCTAGATTATGTAGACATTTTTTATTGCCATCGTTATGACCCCGAAACACCTGTTGAAGAAACACTGAAAACAATTGATGATTTAATTCGTCAAGGGAAAATTTTGTATGCTGGCGTAAGTGAGTGGAGTGCAGCACAAATTGAAGAAGCAGTTGCAACTGCTGATAAATTCCTGTTAGATCGAATTGTGGTTAATCAGCCGATCTATAACATGTTTAACCGCTATATTGAAAATGAAGTGATTCCTGTAAGTGAAAAATATGGAATCGGACAGGTAGTATTTTCTCCATTAGCCCAAGGCGTTCTAACTGGAAAATACAAAAATGGTCAGGTCCCAGATAATAGTCGTGCATCAAATCAATCGATTAATAATTTTATAAAAGGGATGCTAAATGAGGATGTCTTTAATAAAGTTGAGCAATTAGAAGCAGTTGCAAAAGAGATCGATGTTACATTACCAGAACTAGCATTAGCTTGGATTTTAAGGCAACCAAACGTATCAAGCGCTTTAATCGGAGCGAGTAAACCAAGTCAAGTAGAACAAAATGTCAAAGCAATTGAAGTCATTCTTCCTTCTGAGATACAAAATAGAATTGAAACGATTTTATCATAAAGCTAAAAAACGATAAAACTAAATGAAGTAAGGGGTGATACTACTTGATTAAAGGGATTGGACATTTAGCATTAACTGTAGAAAACATGGATAAATCACTTGAATTCTACTGTGACATTTTAGGTTTTGAAAGGGCATTCGAAATCCGTGACAATGAGAATCAGCCTTGGATTGAATATATTAAAGTGGCTCCTGGACAATTTATCGAATTATTTTATGGCGGATTAACTAAACAGCAAGAGGAAAGAAACCAAATTGGCTTTAATCATATTTGCTTAGAGGTGAACGATATTAACGAAGTAGCCAATCACATAAAGATGAAAGGGCTTACCTTAGATGTCGAACCAACGAAAGGGAAAGACAATAATTATCAATGTTGGATTAAAGACCCAGACGGAAACCGAATTGAATTTATGCAATTAGAACCAACTTCACCACATATGAATTGTTAACAGCTACTGACACAATGGTTCGTAATTTCTATAATACTAACAAAGTTTTGACTTACCTAATTGGTAGGTCTTTTTTTATTCTTTCCAACTAATATCTTTCAAGTTAAACAAATGTAAGTTTCTTCTCGAATATATAACATGTAAAACTCAAACAAAAAGACATGTTTTAAATTATATGGTACAATATGAAACTCAGCAAAAAATGCATTTTAATGATATGATTTTTCCTAGGGGTACTTAATCACATAGTATTAATTATTCTATTATAGTAAGATTCGACAATAATGATAAAAATACCGGGTTATGACAACCAAAAAGATTTTCTAATATAATGAAGTATCGAATCTTACTATTTTTCAAATAAATCACTAATTATTGTAAATTATAATAAGTAGAAGTTAATGATTTATTTTTCACATATAACACCATTTACATATTAGAAGAAAAAGGACGTGCTAATTTATGATAAATATCGAAATTCCTAAAGCAGACATCTCAATCACAGAGCGAATACAATCACGGAATGATAATGAGCCGGTCATAAAATCGATCGAAGGCTTCATTGATCTTCATGAGATTCCAAGAGATAAGGGCGGAATTATCTTATTTTATAACAAAAAAGATGAACTGCTTTTTGTAGGTAAGGCAAGAAAACTAAGGCAGAGGGTCAAAAAGCATCTAGAAGACACAGTGTCACCTATCAAAAATCATAGAAATGAAGTATTCAAAATTGATGTATGTGTGGTCGAAGATCCAATGGAGAGAGACATTTACGAAACATACATTATTAATAAACTTCAAGCGAAATACAATGTAGATAAAGTATATTATAAATAAAATTAATTTAGGTGCGGCTAATATGTTAATATTGTTTTACTACGACACAACCTTGCATAAAATTTTCTATTTAGGTATTGACTATTAGTAAATATTTCTATATATTAATTAATAATTTAAAATTAGCCGATGCAATGATAAGGACATGAGTATTTCTTGACGGTTTACAGAGAGGGAAGGCTAGGCTGGGAACTTCCTAATACAAGAGAATTACTTACCACCTTTGAGCAGTATTGATGAACCAATAGTAATTAATACCGTAGCTGCTACGATACAGCAAAACGAGCCATCACTTATTACAAAAGTGGTGGGAAGTTGGGTGGAACCACGAGATCAAACACACTCGTCCCTTTTATATAGGGATTTGAGTGTGTTTTTTTATGTTTAATTAAATACTAAAAGCAATGATAAGGACATGAGTATTTCTAAACGGTTTACAGAGAGGGAAGGCTAGGCTGGGAACTTCCTAATTCGATAGAATTGCTTACCACCTTTGAGCAGTATTGGTGAAATACTAGTAATCAATACCGTGAAAGCTACGATACAGCTTAAACGAAGCCATCATGATGTAAGGTAATTAGATGGAAAGTTGGGTGGAACCACGGGTATAGACACACTCGTCCCTTTTTTGAGGGATGGGTGTGTTTTTTTATTTGAAATTTAATATTAGGAGTGGTTAATCATGAGTCAAAATGAGGTTATTATTAAGTTTCCAAATGGAGATGAAAAAAAGTATGTTAAAGGTATATCCTTAGAGGAAATCGCACAGTCAATTAGTTCTAGTTTAAAAAAGAAATCTGTGGCTGGATTGGTAAATGGATCATTGTATGACTTAAAGCGTAGCATCAATGAGAATGCAAATATTGAGTTATATGATCTTAATTCGTTAACTGGTATTGAAATTATGAGACACACAACTGCACATGTATTAGCACAAGCCATCAAACGTCTTTATGGAGATGTTGTACAATTAGGAATTGGACCAGTTATTGAAAATGGTTTTTATTATGATCTTGATTTAGAAAATAACCTAACTGTTAATGACCTAGCTAAGGTTGAGAAAGAGATGAATAAAATCATCTCTGAAAATCTGGAAATTAAACGTGAAGAAATATCACGTGACAAGGCTAAGGAGATTTTTGCAAATGATCCTTTAAAGCTAGAACTGTTAGAGGATATTCCACTAGGAGCCGTTATAACAGTCTATCGACAAGGTGGGTTTGTTGATTTATGCCGTGGTCCACATTTACCAGCAACTCGGTATATTAAAGCATTTAAACTAACACATGTATCTGGAGCATATTGGCGTGGAGACAGCAGTAATAAAGTGCTTCAGCGTATATACGGTGTTGCTTTTGCTTCAAAAGAAGCTTTAGCTGATTATTTTCATTTTATTGAAGAAGCTCAAAAACGAAATCACCGGAAATTAGGAAATGAATTAGAGTTATTTATGTTTTCTGAGGAAGCACCTGGTATGCCCTTTTATTTAGCAAATGGGCAGCTAATCCGAAATGAATTAGAAGTGTTTTTAAGGAAGCTGCAATATTCATATGATTATAAGGAAGTCCGTACACCGATTATGATGAACCAACGGCTATGGGAACGCTCTGGTCATTGGGATCATTATAAAGAAAATATGTACTTTTCTGAGGTGGATGATCAGAGTTTTGCATTAAAACCAATGAATTGCCCTGGGCATATGCTTATTTTTAAAGATAAACTTCATTCCTATCGTGATCTTCCAATTCGGATGGCAGAGTTTGGGCAGGTTCACCGTCATGAATTTAGTGGTGCCTTAAATGGCATGCTTAGAGTTCGCACATTTTGCCAGGACGATGCTCATATCTTTGTAACACCTGCTCAAATTGAGGATGAAATTACATCCGTATTAAAGTTAATTGATTATGTTTACAGTACATTTGGTTTTAAATATGAAATCGAACTCTCAACAAGACCAGATGATTATATGGGTGATGAAGCTTTATGGGATAAAGCGGAAGCTGCATTAAAAAATGTTTTAAACAAATTAAGCTATGAATTTCATATAAACGAGGGTGACGGAGCCTTTTATGGACCTAAAATTGATATCCATATTAAAGATGCGCTCAAACGAAGTCATCAATGTGCGACAGTTCAACTCGATTTTCAAATGCCAGAAAAATTTGATTTAACTTATATCAATGAAGAAAATAAAAAAGTGCGCCCAGTTGTTATTCATCGGGCTGTCTTTGGCTCTATCGATCGTTTTCTCGGTATTTTAATTGAACACTTTGCTGGAGCATTCCCCGTTTGGCTTGCACCAGTCCAAGTTAAGGTAATACCTGTATCAACTGAAGTGCATAAAGAGTATGTAGAAAAAGTTACACAACAATTAAAACAAGCAGAAATACGTGTTGAACTTGATTTACGTGATGAGAAGCTTGGGCTTAAAATGAGAGAGGCTCAAATGAAAAAGGTTCCATATATTCTAGTTGTAGGAGACCGGGAACGAGATTTCCAGACTGTTAATGTTAGGCAATATGGGAAAGAGGATTCGAGTGAAGTGAAACTAGATGAGTTTATCAATGATCTAAAACAGATAATTGTCAGTAGAAGTCTTAACTAGAAAGGAAAAACAGTGACAAGTTCTACTTTACTGTAGAACTTGTTAAATACCATTTGCAATTCCAAAATTTATCTGTTAAGATAAAGAAGAATTATTTTTGTTCGGTATGTAAGGAAAGAATAAGTTTTTAAAACTTTCGCCTTTGATATCTAATTGAGCAACTATAGTAATAATTGTGGATTAAATCCACCCAGGAGGAAACAAACATGCAACAAGGTACAGTAAAATGGTTTAACGCAGAAAAAGGTTTCGGTTTCATCGAAATCGAAGGTGGAGAAGATGTATTCGTACATTTCTCAGCTATCCAAGGCGAAGGATTTAAATCTTTAGACGAAGGCCAAAAAGTGACTTTTGACACAGAACAAGGTCAACGTGGACTTCAAGCTACTAACGTAAACAAAGCATAATTATTAAAGGACTCTATTCTAGAGTCCTTTTTTGTTTGCTTAAAAATAACGTTAAAAAGAGGCTGACTAATTAATGCCTGATCCTTAAATATCCGAATAAATATGACTGTAAAAGACATAATTTCTAGATTTATGGAGTGACATTTAACTTTTAGTCAGCCTCTAAAGACAACATGCTACAAGTGTTAAAATGGTTACATAAAGCATAACACATAACCCTTAGAATACCTAAATAAATTTATAAATAATACTTTCAAGTAACGTTTATGTGCTGAAGAAGTAGCTCGATTTAGAAAAGAAAAATTTGATTTGCAACTGAAAAATTACTTGTTCCCATAATCTGGCGCCTTTCCTAAATAAAAGGCGTCCTTTTTTAATGAGACCAGATTGTTAACATACGCTAATTAATTCTCAATGCGGTAAGTGGGAAGACTTGAAAAGTGTTCACTTCCTAATAATTGTATACTAGTAATCTTTCCGAATAGTTAAATAATTAGTACTTATTGCTGTCCCAAAATAACAATATAATCAAATGTCAATAAAAGTCTAGATTTAGCCTACTGTAAAAGTACTGGTACTAAAGGTTAATTGTTAGAATCACATCCTTCTAATATGATAGATTATAGGATTGCAAGCAAGTTGATGAAAAAAAAGACAGCAATTAAAGTTAATTTTTCACTATAAATTCCGCAAGAACAGAAAAGAAGAGGATCTTGAATTTAAATATAATTAGGCTAAATATAAAAGATAGGAGGAGAAAGGATAGCCATTATGCTAGTTTCTACATATATTGTAAAAAAATCCTAACAAAATTTGAAAGCGCTTTATTTGATGATTAATTCATTTACTAATTACAACTGAGGGTGTGCTCTAGTTTTAAGAAGGACAAGTTTTACTAAATAAGGGAGGTTTTCTAAAGATGAAATCATTTTCTAAATTTATTTCATTTATGATAATTCTCGTTTTACTGTTAGGAATAGCAGCTGGGTGTAGTTCAGAAAAAACAGCAGAAGGTGAAGATGGTGATAAAATCACTTTACGTGTTGCTTGGTGGGGTTCTCAGGATCGTCATGATAAAACAAAAAAAGTAATCAAGTTATTTGAGGAAAAAAATCCAAATATAAAAATAACACCTGAATTTACAGGTTGGGATGGATACTGGGAGAAACTAGCAACAGCTGCAGCTGGAAAGAATTTAGCTGATGTGATCCAAATGGATTACCGATATTTAATGGAATATGTAGATCGTGGACTTATTGAAGATTTAAATTCTTTTGTGGACTCTGGTGCTCTAAATCTTGATGATGTTGGTGAAGCGTATATTGAAGGGGGATATGTAGACGACAAGCTTTACGCTGTTAATTTAGGAACGAATGCTTTAGCGATGGCATATGACCCTGCCATGTTTAAAAAAGCAGGTGTTGAACCTTTTGAACCTGGTTATACATGGGAAGAGTATGCTGAGGCAGCAAAGAAACTAAAGGACCAATTCGGTGACGGTGTGTATGGAGTCGAAGGTGCTAAAAACTCTTTAGTGAATTTTCAATATTATTTAAGGCAACATGATATTGAATTGTATAACGAGGATGGAACAGCACTTGGATATAAAGATGATAAGCTATTAGTTGAGTTCCTTAACTATTGGGATGAATTACTAAAGGATGATGTAGCAGCACCACCAGATGTAACAGCTGCCGTTCAAGGTAGATTGGAAGAAGAGCTAATTGTCCATGAAAAAGCACCTACATTATGGTTTAACAGTAACCAAATTGTTGCTCTACAAGGTGCAGCAGGACGTGAATTAAAGCTAGCCCTTTTACCATCACTTCCTGAAGGGAAAGAAGGACTTTATTTAAAACCATCACAGTTCTTCTCAGTCTCAAAGGAATCAAAACATAAAGAGGCAGCTGCAAAGTTCATTGATTTTATTACAAACGATCTTGAAGCTAATGAGATTCTAGCGGCAGAGCGAGGAGTTCCAATTGCTACAAAAGTTCGTGACCACTTGAAACCTAATGTAGATGATGCGGCAAGGGAAATGTTTGACTATGTTGAACTTGCAGAACAACATTCAAGTCCAATTTATCCCCCAGAGCCATCAGGTGCAGGTGAATTAGACGCATTATTTACAAGGCTTGCAGAACAATTGAATTTCGGAGAATTTACTACAGATGAAATGGCAAAAACATTCCGAGCTGAAGCAAACAAAATTTTAGCGAAAAATAAGTGAATTTACTAATAAAGATTTAAACATAACCAAAGGGTAAACCCCTCAAATTATTTTTATATGGCTTAGTCTTAAAAACAGACATTATATAGAAATGGTTAGAGGGGTAACCCTATTAGGTCAATCTTATTTACAGTGGAGGTGCCAAATGCAATCAGAAACAAGTGTGTTAACGGACAAAAAGGTCACAAAACGAAGTAAAGCACTTCATAAGGGCTGGAAAAAGGAATTAATCGCCTATGCTTTTATTTCTCCGTGGTTAATAGGATTTCTTGGATTTATTATTGGCCCAATGATTGTATCTTTATATTTATCTTTTACAGATTATGACATGTTATCAAGCCCCTCATGGGTTGGGTTACAAAATTATATCACCATGTTTACAGATGATCCTCGTTTTTGGACGTCTTTAAAGGTAACATTTACATTTGTATTTATATCTGTCCCTTTTAAGCTAGCTTTTGCATTATTTGTTGCTATGCTTTTTGTAAAAGCTCGACGTGGTGTTGGTTTATATCGTTCGGTGTACTACATACCATCTATTGTTGGTGGAAGCGTTGCGGTAGCTGTCATGTGGAAGCAACTGTTTGGAAGAGAAGGTGCTATTAATGGAATCCTAAGCTATTTTGGGATTGAAGGACAAAACTGGATTGCAAGTCCTGATTATGCATTATCAACGCTCATCATTTTAGTTGTATGGCAGTTCGGTTCCCCTATGTTAATATTCTTAGCAGGCTTAAAACAAATACCAGCTGAATTATACGAAGCAGCAGCAGTTGATGGTGCTTCAAAGTTTAGTCAGTTTTTTAAGATTACGATTCCTATGTTAACACCAGTTATCTTTTTTAATTTAGTCATGCAGATGATAAGTGGCTTTATGACGTTTACACAAAGTTTTCTCATTACAGCAGGTGGACCACTAGATCGTACATTATTTTATGCCGTTTATTTATACGAAAAGGGATTTACTCATTTTCAAATGGGATATGCATCCGCAATGGCATGGATTTTATTGATTATCGTAGCCGTTTTTACAGCACTAATTTTTAAATCTTCATCTGCATGGGTCTATTACGAATCAGAGGGAGGGAAATAAAATGAAGCAAACAAAAAGTGACATTTTTTTTCATGTTTTTGTAATAGGATTTGGGTTACTGATGATTTATCCGATATTTTGGACATTAGCAAGTTCGCTTAAGCCTGAATCTGATATCTTTAAAAATGCTGCATCCTTGTTTCCCTCGGAATTTAAATGGGACAACTATGCACTAGGCTGGGCAGGATTTGGTGATATTACATTTGGAACCTTCTTTTTAAATTCAAGTATTGTCACAGTATTAGTTGTTATCGGGACCCTGATTTCATCAACATTAGTCGCTTTTGGATTTGCGCGACTCCACTTTAAATTTAAACGTGTATTATTTGTTTGTCTACTTGCAACTATCATGCTGCCACATCAAGTTACCCTAATTCCACAATATATCATGTTTCACAAAATAGGCTGGGTAAATACATTTTATCCGTTAGTTGTTCCTGCATTCATAGGAGGAGTGCCATTTTTTATCTTTTTAATGGTTCAATTTATAAGGGGGATTCCTCGAGAATTAGATGAAGCAGCTATTATTGATGGTTGTAGCACATTCGGGATTTTCTGGAATATTATTCTTCCTTTAACAAAGCCTGCACTAGCGACTGTTGCGATTTTCTCATTCTACTGGACATGGGATGATTTTATGACACCATTAATTTATTTAAATGATACTAAGCTATTCACAGTTTCACTTGGGTTAAGATTGTTTTCTGATCCGTCAGCTGTAACAGCATGGGGGCCTTTGTTTGCCATGTCGATTGCTTCATTGATACCAACATTTCTTATTTTTCTCTTCTTTCAAAAGCATCTTGTTGAAGGTGTTGCCACAACAGGGATTAAATAGAGCAAAATAGAATTGCTGGTTCTTCTTAAAAGCCCTGAGTATGTTACATATCAGGGCTTTACTTAAGAAGGCTCAACACCAAACATATCATATCGATAGGGGTGGACTCGTGAACATCTGTAAATATTCGATTTATCGGAAGAATTGTGATCCTGAATTGGATTGGGACATGCACGAATTCCATACACATAATGAGTTTGAAATTTATCTTTTTCATAGTGGTAATTGTCATTATTTAATTAAAAACAAGGTTTATCATTTACAACCAAATGATTTAATTTTATTAAACGGTTTAACCCTTCACAGAGCAAACCCAATTCCGACAGAAATGTATGAAAGAAGTGTTGTTCATTTATCATCAGAGGTAATGGGACCAATTATCACGATCTTGAATTTTCCAGAGTTATTAAAGCCATTTTCAATGTTCAATAATTGCTTATTCCGTGATATTGACCAGAAATTATTGAAGCAAATAGAGCAATCAATTCAAGCAATATCTGAACTTTCGCAAGGTGAAGGAATTAAAGCCAATAAATGTGAGGACTCCACACTTAATTGTCGTTTTTATATAGCCAAAATGCAGACCTTAGTGATTCAGCTTTTGTTTCAAATTTATGAGCTAAGTCAAACACATCAAAATAAGCACATACATGTGGAAACTGAAAAAGAATTGCATGTTAGAAGAATTACGGCATGGATTGATAAGCATTACCAAGAAGACATATCATTAGATCATATTTCTAAAAGTCTTAATGTTAGTAAGTATTATATGTCACATATATTTAAGGAAGTAACGGGTGGAACGATCATGAAATTTTTAATGAGCTGCCGTCTTAATCACTCGAAAAGATTGCTAGAAACAGAGCCTAATTTATCTGTATTAGATGTAGCATTAGAATCCGGCTTTAAGCATGGCTCCCATTTTAGCAGATATTTTCTTGAAAAAGTAGGATTTACGCCGTTAGAGTATCGCAAAAAATATTGCAATATAAGGGATTTTTCTACTTTATCTTTTAATGACCAAACTAATTACATAAAAAAATAATTCGCCATTCACAATACAGACATTCAAATGAATGTCTGTATTGTGATGAAATTAATATTGTTTCATAGGACTAAAATAAAAAATAATATGCTAATGGAAGATCAATTGAAACTTCGGAATCTAAAACTTTCAAATACCGGATTACTACACTATGAAAATAAGCATATGAGGTATGTCTTCAAATAAGTTCCGTACTAATAAGCAATTTGAAAAGGAAGTTTTTCGTAAACCGCTTTATCTCCCAATACAGCCTATTTCGTACTCTTTTTGCTTTTTAATTTAGTAGTATTCTATTGAAATTATACAAAGGTGGATCCTAACACAATCTTTAGAAAAGAGTCTAAGAAAAAGCTTTTTCATTTCAGATATCGACCATCTATTTCTTATATCACTAAGACCTCCATTTTCTTATCTAATAGAATGAAGATAGCCCTATAATATAAATTTGAAGGGTTTTTTCAAAATCTAAACTTAATGTAGGTATTATTATGAACGGTGTTACAGGTCGAATGGGAACTAATCAGCATTTAATTCGATCAATTCTTGCCATCCGTGAACATGGTGGTGTATCACTTGCGAACGGTGACGTCATTCTGCTTGTTCCGGTTTTGATCATCAGATTGCTACTACAAGTGGACGTATCCTGATTCCATGCTCTGATTGGTAGTGCCCACACCAGATTTACTAATGGGCCGTGGCATGATGGGGGATGGAGTGATTTATAAAAACGAATTAGACAGGCAGTTGAACAAGCAGGCTATACATGGCCTATTGAGGTTGAAATCTGTAATGAAGAAATCTGGAATAAGCCTGGAGATGTTGTTTTGAAACAAATGAAAGACTTGTTAGACTTTCTGGTGATTTAAATCAAAAAATAGTTAAATAGATCACAAGAAACCCTTTGTCTTTAGATGATGAGACAAGGGGTTTCTTTCTTGTAGTATTTTATTAATACCTACCAGGGATTATTGTCGAGTCTCCTAGGTTACCTACAGCAACATACTGATAGCTAAGGACAAAAATCTTTTTGTGTGCCCATCCTCTGCCCGTCTGCCTAGGCTCCTATTTTGTGAATTACAAATATCGTAGAAAGGTTCGAGTGTAACAAGCATTCTAGACAACAAGAAGAATGTACAATAATCATTTATATGAAAAAGTAATCTTTATATCAGATATGTTTTTGTAAGCGTTTTCCAAATAACTTAATAGTATGTTTCTTACAGCATGATTGTATACGTAATGCTAGAGAATAACTTAACTTGGTATTGTAGGAAGAAGCCAGGAAATATAACAGAAGGCTTTATGATGAAGGAAGGGGGTAAATTCCAAACTCGTCACTTATAAATATGAATAGATGACGTGCTAACGAATTAAATCAGAAGTAAAAAGTCGAACGGTATGAATAAGGGAGGAAATGAATGAAAAAATTTATGTGTGTATTTTTATGCTTAATACTACTATTTCCAATTTTTCAGAGTGGAGTAAGCTTCGCAGCAACAGTTGATCAACCAGCTGTAAATTCTATTATTAGTGATGATTTCGAGAATGAAACAGTTGGAAGTTTACCAGCTGGGTATATTCATAGTGCCTCACAAGAGGGAGTTACTGAAGAAACAAGCGCTGTATTTGTTGACGATGTACCCGTTGATTCTATAGGCAACACTTCTGCTAGAGGGTTACGAGTATTTGATAATGATAGTGGTTCGTCTAAACGAGCTAGAACAATTGTTACAAAAACATTTGATCAACAAGCTGGGAGTTTTGTAATTGAATTAACTATGATGGAACCAAAAGCAGTAGGGAATTCATATCCCTTACGACTAGAAGATAAAGAACATGGAAAATCAGGCATAATTCTTGAGGTTTCAGGCGGAAACCTTGGTTATAAGGGGAGTGATGGAGCTTTTAAACAACTCTCTTATGATGGTGAGAATAATATTCCATTAGAATCAAATGTATGGTATCACTTAAAACTATTAGTCGATGTAGTGAATGATTCAGCAGACATCTATATTAATGGCAAATATACAGGTAACATTCCCTTTTACCAAGCAGTTGATCGTTTAGATGCAATTGAAGCGCAAACGGCTGGATCATCTGTTGGGGATTTGTATTGGGACAATCTACAAGTATTTGTTGAACCTACTGATTCACCAAAGGGCTTATCAGCAATATTCGGTGATCAAGTAGCTGAACTAAATTGGATCCCTGCCAAAGGTGCTTCTTCGTATAATATCAAGAGAAGTACGAATAATGGCGGACCCTATGAAGTTATTGCTACAAACATAACAGAGACACGCTTTGTCGATAGTAAGCTAGTAAATAATAAAACCTATTATTATGTTGTCTCTGCTGTAAATTCAGTCGGAGAAAGTAAACTTTCAAACCAGGTTAGTGTTACACCAACTGAAATACCAAATCCACCTTTACCTCCAATCGATCTAACGGTTCTCCCTAGAGATAGTCAGATTGATTTGAGCTGGAAAACATCTGGTCAAACAAAGTCGATTTTATTTGTGGGTACAGGGACTACTGCTGATGAAAAAACGATTGATCATTTAGAATCACTTGGATACACTGTCTCTTTTAAAAAGGATAACGAAGTAAAAACTGAAGATGCACCTATTTATGATTTAGTATTTATTGGAGAATCCTCAGGCTCAAGCTATATTGGGAAAAAATTCATGAATTCCCCTGTACCAGTTATATATGCAGAACCTTATGTCTTAGATGATGTCAGTTTGAGTGCATCTACTTCTGGAGCATTTGGAAGCTTTGATAACCAAACCTCATTTAATATTAAATTGAGTAACCATCCACTTGCTGCTGGTCTAAGTGGCATGATCGATGTTTACACTCAACCTGGTAAAGTCAATTTTGGTGCACCTTCTGATGAAGCGATCGTGATTGCAACTGCAGCAGATGATGACAGCAAAGCAACGATTTTTGCGTATGAAAAGGGTTCTAAAAATATGAAGGGTGATCCAGTACCAGCACGTCAAGTAGCTACATTTTTATTTGCGGGCCAGGAAGGTTTCGTGACAGAAAACGGTTGGAAGTTGATTGATGAGTCAGTCAAATGGGCACTTGGCATCGATGAAAATAATGCCGGTCCAAAAGAAACGTATACTATTAAACGAAGTACAGAAAAAGAAGGACCATATCAGACAATTGCTGACAATATTGAGGGAACTAACTTTCGTGATACTGGTTTAGAAAATGGGACGAATTATTATTATGTTGTAACGGCAGAAAATATTGGAGGAGAGAGCACGAATTCTAAAGAAGTAAGTGCGTCACCTGTGACTCCACTTCAAGCTCCAACCGGATTGTCAGCAAGTAATGGCCATGGAGAGGTAACAATCAATTGGGCATCAGTTAAAGGGGCAACATCCTACCAAATCTTACGCAGTAAGGAAAAGGGAATGTCCTATGAAATGATTAAAAGTGGGGTAACGGAAACGAACTATACTGATACTGAAATATCAAATGGGGAGAGGTATTACTATGTTGTAGCTGCAAAAAACGAAACAACTACTAGTACAAATTCCAATCCTATAAGCGCAGTTGGTATGCCAGGGAATGGAGTACCAGCCATTCCAAGTGGAATTGAAGCAACTGCAGGTGATAACCAGGTTATATTAACATGGTCTACTATAAGTGGGGCTGACACATATAACATTAAACGTGGTTCGTTTGATAGCAGGGAATATGAAGTAGTTGCAACTAATGTTCATCTTACTAGTTTTCAAGATGTCAACGTTACAAATGGTGAAACCTATGACTATGTCATATCAGCTGTAAATGAGAAGGGAGAAAGCTTCGAATCCTCTCCTATAGCCGTTACTCCTGCGAAGGTAACAATTGTAGCAAAAGAGGGTGGAGATTTTAAAACCGTTCAAGAAGCCATTGATGCTGCACCTGATAACAGTTCTAAACGGCATGTGATTTACCTAAAGGATGGTGAATATCGTGAAAAAATAACGATACCAAAGAGTAAAACAAACCTTAGTTTAGTAGGTGAAAGTAAAGAAGGTACTGTTCTTGTTTATAGTGATAATGCAAACACACTAGGTCCTGATGGCAATCCATTAGGCACCTCGAAAAGTTCAAGTATTTTTATTTATTCAAATGATTTTATTGCTAAAAATTTAACCATCCAGAATGATTCTGGACAAGGTACAGGTCAGGCGGTTGCAGCGTATGTTCAGGGTGATCGCGCCTACTTTGAAAACGTAAAATTTTTAGGTTTTCAAGATACATTGTATACACATCTCTCAAGACAATATTATCAAGGCTGCTATATTGAAGGTGATGTCGATTTCATCTTCGGTCCAGCAACAGCAGTATTTGAGGATTGCCAAATCCATAGTAAACGTGATGGTGGAATGCTAACAGCGGCTAGCACCCCTCAGGACAGTAAATTTGGATATGTCTTTTTGAATTCTACTATTACTGCTGACGAAGGTGTAGAAGGAGTTCGTTTCGGAAGACCTTGGCGCCCATATTCATCTGTTACTTTTATCAATTCAGAGATCGATGCATCAATTGCATCTGATGGTTGGGATAATTGGGGAAATGAAGGAAATGAAAAAACAGCGAGGTATTCAGAATATAATAGCAAAGGAGTGGGGGCTAACCCAAAAGAACGTGATCCTTGGACAAAGCAATTAACACCAGAGGAAGCTAATCAATATACTGTTCAAAATATATTGAAAGGAACGGATGGATGGGACCCTACTCGAATAGGTATTATTCCATTATCAGATATAGCACCACCGACTATTACGATCGATCAGAAAGATGCTTTTGTCAATAAAGCTGAATTTACAATTACAGGAATAGTAAACAAAGAAGCAATCGTTTCAGTTAATGAGAAGGAAATTTCACTACAAGAAGACTTCAAATTTAACACAACTGTTCAATTAAATGAGGGATTGAACATAATCACCGTTCAAGCGCGTGATACTGATGGAAATCGCAGTATCCCATCTGTCGTAAAAGTTGTTTATGATCATGTCAAACCTGTTATTACAGTAGATGAACATAAGCTTGAGAAAAATGGAAATCACTATAATACGATTTACAATCCGTTTCCACTAACAGGTAAGTTAAGTGAAGCTGGCACTATACTTGTTAATAAGAAGGCAATACAAGCCTCTGCGGATTATACTTTTAACTCAAATGTAGATCTTGAACCTGGATTAAATACCATAACGCTGACTGCTGTTGATCTTGCGGGAAATGAGTCCGAACCTGTCGTTTTCAAAATTGTTCCGAAAGGGAATGCTGTACCAGACGGACCAATAAACATCATTAAAAGTGAAGCAACAAGCCCGAATACCGTTGAAGTAACATTTAATAGTAAACTGAAAAACTTCAATTCTAGTGATATCGAACTGCAGACTGCAACCAACGATTGGGCTGATCTTGATCCCAATCTTAAACCAAATATGACAGTGGAAAGTATTTCCACTAGAGTTAATAAAGACAAGCAAACAGTAGCTGTTATTAAAACCAAGGAAGTATTTAACACGGATGGTACAATCACGAAGCAACTCAATGAAGATCCATACGATATACCGTACCTCAATGCTGCCTATTATACCGGAAATAAAGAAAATGATCGTAAACAGGCTGATGCTCTATTATCCTGGCAAATGGATCATGGCGGATGGTATAAAAACATGGAGGATAAATACAATCGACCTTGGGATGGTCAAGAACCTAAATCCGAAATGTATACTCCTGAACATGGTGAATTGGGTGTCATTGATAATAATGCAACAACAAATGAGATACTCTTCTTAGCTTTAATGTATAAGGAAACAGGTGATATTCGATATAAAGACTCTGTTTTAAAAGGTATCCATTATTTACTTGAGGCTCAATATGATAGCGGTGGATGGCCGCAAGTATATCCTGCAAGAGGCAACTACTCGGACTATGTTACGTATAACGATAATGCGATGGTTCGTGTTATGAATGTACTAACAATGGTCTCGCAAAAGAAGTTTCCATTTAATTCAGACATTGTTAATAAGGAGCTTTCAGAACAGACCAACCTTTCATTAAACCATGGAGTGGATTATATTTTAAAATCCCAAATCAAGGTGAATGGTGAATTAACAGCATGGTGTGCACAACATGATCCAGTTACGTACGAACCAAAAGAAGCACGTTCCTATGAACATCCATCTCTTTCAGGTTCCGAATCAGTTGGGGTAGTCCAGTATTTGATGTCACTTCCAAACCCTTCAATAGAAATTCAGTCTGCAATCGATGGTGCAATAAACTGGTTTGAAGAAGCGAAAATTGAAGAGATGAAGTATGTTTCAGGGGATCCTGCAGGACAATACTTTTATCCTGATTCAGCAAGCAACACTTGGTATCGATTTTATGAGATCGGCACCAATCGTCCAATCTTTTCAGGTAGAGATGGTTTAATCAAACACAATATACTAGAAATTGAACAAGAAAGAAGAGACGGTTACCGCTGGGCAGGAGAATGGCCACAAAAATTACTAGATGTTACAAATACAACAGGTTATTACGAAAACCGTGTATATGTGAAAGTCGTTGATGATCGTTCGCAAAATGCGGCGGGTGAATCTTTGAAAATAGGAAGTTTATTTAAAGTAGAAGATGGCTTTTCAGCACAGGAATGACAAAGTTTTTTCTCAGGTTGGCATTATGACCTTCATATGCAAATTTACAAATAGATTGTTGTAAAAAAAGCAGAGCTGCCACCTGGCAGTCTGCTTAAGGAGGATAAATAGTGAAAAGGTTTACTCTCATGGTAACAACGGTAGTATTATTATTTGGGTTATTAGAAATTTCATTTATTCCTCAAGAAGGCCAAGCGGAAGCTAACAAGGTTCTAGCATTCCCAGGAGCTGAAGGAGGGGGAATGTATACAAGTGGTGGACGTGGCTACGACGTTTATGAAGTGACGACCTTAGAGGATTACGGTGAGGGTGATCTTCCTATTAAAGGAACATTAAGAGATGCAGTTAGTCAAGGAAATCGAACTATCGTCTTTCGAGTATCTGGTACAATTCATCTTAAGCAAAGCTTGAAGATTAAACAAAAAAACTTAACAATCGCTGGTCAAACAGCTCCAGGTGATGGAATTGCTGTTGCAGGTTTTGGAACCGATATCTCTGGTTCTGAAAATATAATAGTCCGCTATATGAGATTTAGACCTGGTAGCACAAATATTGAGTCAGAGCCTGATGCGTTTGGTGGACGTGATGTCAAGAATGCGATGGTGGATCATATTTCAACTAGCTGGTCTGTTGATGAAACACTGTCTTTTTATCGAAATGAAAATACAACACTACAATGGAGCATAATTAGTGAGAGTTTGTATATCTCAGGTCATGTGAAAGGAAGACATGGTTATGGTGGAATATGGGGCGGTGAGAATGCCACTTTTGCCAATAACTTAATTGCTAGCCATACAAGTCGCCTTCCTGCACTAGGGAATTCAGGAAATAAACTACATCCGATTTCTAGTACAGATATGGTCAACAATGTCATTTATAATTGGGGATTTAACTCTACCTATGGTGGGAATGATCAGGAGAATAATATGATCAATAATTATTATAAGCCAGGACCAGCTACTCACGAAAAAGTAATTAAGCGTGTGGTTAGCCCTGGTCAAAACGGCAGGTCTAGCTGGTTTTATGTGAAAGGTAACTATATGTATGGAAATAAGGCTGTAACAGAAGATAATACGTTAGGAATGGAAGAAATCAAAGATGGTACCGTTTTTTCCGACTCTCCTTATGAAGTGCTTGGGCACGATACATTAAACAAAAAGCCTGCTGAGAAAGCCTATGAAGAGGTACTTAAAAAATCAGGTGCAACATATCCGCGTAGAGATGCCGTGGATGCGCGTATTGTTAATGATGTTAAAAACGGCACCGGTAGATTAATTAATAATGAATGGGAAGTAGGCGGTTATCCTGAATTGAAATCGGCCAAAGCACCAATTGATACAGACCATGATGGGATACCGAATTTATGGGAAGAAGCCAAAGGATTAAATCCTAACGATATTGCTGATGGGAAGGACATTACAGCATCAGGTTATTCGAATTTAGAATTATATTTAAACTCACTTGTTTTAATAGATAAGCAAGCTGATAATCCAGAGATAGACCTTCTATCACCTAAAATGAACGGTATTTATAAAGCAGGTTCTACCGTGAGAATGAAAGTTAAGCTAAAGGATAAACGAACTATTTCCAAAGTCGAATATTATCGTAATGATGAAAAGATTGGAGAATCTTCAAATGGTACATTTGATTTTTACTGGAAAAATGCCCCTGATGGTACATGGTATATAACAGCAAAAGCAATTGACAAAAACGGAAATGCTACACAGACAACCTCTATGCCAATTCATATTAATACAGTAAATCAATCAAGAGATTGGACCGCAAAAGATATTGGAAAAGTACAAATAAAAGGTATCACAACTAAGACGAATGAAGGACTTACAGTCAAAGGCTCAGGTCGCATTGATCAAAGAGTTGACGCCTTTCATTTTGCCTTTAAGGAAGTAACAGGAGACGCAGAACTGGTAGCAAGAATAGATTCACTAACAAAGGTTGACAACAATGCTATTTCGGGCCTAATGATACGTGATAGTCTTGAAAAAGATGCAGCTACAGCGATCATCAGTACGTCGGTAGTGAAAGCTGATAAACAGGATACACCTTATTCAGTCCATTTTTCTACGCGAACTAATAACGGCGAGCCAATTCTTGCACCAGGTGAAAACGATCGACCTGAGGAAATTGGCTTACCATCCCTTAATGGGACAACACTGCCTTACTGGTTAAAAATTATAAGAAATGGTGATCTATTAATAGGGTATGCTTCAGAAGATGGAGAAAATTGGACAGAAGTTGGTCGAAAAGAAATCAAAATGGGTGAAGATGTGTATATAGGATTTGCGGTAGATGGTGCTAAAAATACGAGTCAAATTGCAAATTATAATACAGCCACTTTTTCTAACATTTCGCTTATAGGAGATATAAGTAAAATAGGTAAATAGGTTGAGTTGGCGCCAAACATTTTAACTGGGTAACTAGAAGAAAGACTGAAATATGCCTAAAAAGACTGAACTCTGAATAAATACAGGGTTCAGTCTTTTGCCATAGGATACAATAGCTTTAAGAATTTTTATTTTTATTCGGAATTCTGTTGTTTTGACTTCCGTTTCCTCTGGAAAATTCCTTCACTTCAACATCTTGTCCGTTTTCAATTGCTCTTTTTTCACTTCTTGAACGAATTTGACGACCATCACTTTGGTTACCCATTTTATCATTCTCCTTTTCCTATTTATCATAAATAGGATTGGTTATTTTCATGAAAATATTTATCGTTTTTTTATAAATTGAATGAAAGGTTTGCATTAATAAATCAACAGAGTAACGGAGCAGCTTACATATTATCTGTTCTTCAGTATTTATTCCCACTCGTTCACGATCTTTATTTACAATTTTCCGAAAGAATATCCCATTACCGAAAGGAAATCAGAAGATTACGTCAAATTCAATAAGTGTGCTTATTATGATTACATTCGTGAGGGACACCATGTTAAAAGAAAAGGGGAAAAGCGAAATGAACCTAAATTATATACAAGGAATAGCATCCAAAGTAAAAGAGAACATCCAAAAAGTTGTAATCGGGAAAGAGGAGCAGATCGACCAGCTTCTTGTTGCCTTAATCTCATCTGGACATGTTCTATTGGAGGATGTCCCAGGAACAGGAAAGACTTTATTAGCAAAAACGATGGCTAAATCCTTGGATTGCTCATTTAAACGGATTCAATTCACACCAGATTTATTACCTACCGATGTGACAGGTATTAATTTTTACAATCAAAAGAAGGGGGAATTTGAATTTCGATCAGGACCGATTTTTTCGAATATTGTCCTAGCAGACGAAATAAATCGGGCAACCCCAAGAACACAATCTAGTTTACTGGAGTGTATGGAGGAAAGACAGGCAACAATTGACGGTAAAACACATGTATTAGATCGTCCATTTATGGTGATTGCTACGCAAAATCCTGTTGAAAACCAAGGAACCTTCCCATTACCCGAAGCACAACTCGATCGCTTTTTAATAAAGGTAAAGTTAGGCTATCCATCCAAGCAAGAAGGAATAAATATTTTAAAGCGTTTTAAAGAAAATAATCCGCTTGAAGAGATGAACCCTGTCATAAATAGGGAGGATATTGTTGCTGCTCAAGACCTATATTCTAAAATTTATGTAAATGAAGATATTCTCCAATACATCATGAATATAGTAGAAAAAACTAGAAACCATCAAGCGATTGAATTAGGAATTAGTCCTCGTGGGAGCCAAGCATTGTTAAAAGCTGTCCAAGTTTATGCAATTCTTAAAGACCGTGATTATGTAAGTCCTGATGATGTAAAGGCAATGGTTAAACCGGTTTTAGGTCACAGAATTCTATTAAATTCTATGCTGAGATCAAAGATTGATCAAGTTGATATGATATTAGATGAAATATTGGAAGCGGTACCAGTTCCTGCAGAGGAAGAACTTTTGAAAGGGATCATTCATAGATGAGTATTGCCTGGTTTATTTTTATTACATGCCTAATTAGTTTGATTCAAAGCTTTATTTTTAATAAATGGGGCTTAGTTCGTTTACAATACAAACGTTTTTTTAATAAAGATACAGTGTTCGCTGGGGAAGAGATAGAAATGATCGATGAAATCTCAAATAATAAACTTCTTCCAATTCCATGGTTACGATTAGAATCAAAAATTGATCAAAATTTAAAATTTTTAGGAAAACAAGATCAATCAACTGGGGAACTAAGGGAAGAATTTCATAGAACATTATTTAGCCTGTTGCCCTATCAAAAAATAACAAGAAGACATAAAGTATGCTGTATGAAACGGGGATATTATGAACTTAAAACAATATCTTTGACACTTGGAGATGTACTTGGTTTCAGTGAGAGCTTTGATAACTTTAACGCTAAAGCAACCGTAACGGTGTATCCTGAAATCATTCCAATCGAAGACATACCTTTACCTTCTCATAGTTGGCTTGGCGATATTATGGTGAGAAGGTGGATTATTGACGATCCTTTTGTTATTGCTGGCGTACGAGAATATTCATATGGTGACTCAATGAATTCTGTAAATTGGAAAGCAACAGCTCGGACAGGAAGCTTACAAGTTAGTAAAAGGGATTACACGGCTGACCACCACCTAATGATTTATCTAAACTTTGATGAAACAGAGGATATTTGGATGCCTATTCAAAACACAACATTAATTGAAAAGGGTTTATCTTATGCTGCTTCCATCGCACAACATTCAATATCGAAAGGAATAAACACAGGATTTGGATGTAACTCCTATTTTGTTGAACCATTTGGGCAAGCATTAGAAAATAATATAAAGGAATCTGTACGCATTGAGCCGAAGAATGGGAAACATCAACTAACACAGTTATACGATACAATGGCCAAACTAAGCATGGATAGAAGTATGAGCTTTAATCGATTTTTAATGGAAGATATGATAAACCGTAAAAATGCAGATATTCTAATAATTACTTCACTATTAACAGCAAATATCCAAGATAATATCCGAATACTTGAAACTCAAGGTAACAAAATTGAAATATTAATGCTAACTGACCAGCCTAATGATAATAAAGACATTCAGGGGGAGGGTGAATATTATGCCCAATAAAGCCCGAGCAATTTTAGAGAAATGGATATTAGGAATGAGTGAATTCATTCTTATCTTCCCACTAGTTCTATTACTTGGCATATATTTTGTTCCCAGACCTCTACTTTGGATTGCACATTTGCCGATTCTATTTATTTTCGGTTACTTATTTAGGGTATTTGTCCAAGATAAAAAACGAATGTTCTATCTTGTATTTACTATTCTCATAAGTGCATGTTCTGCTATTCTCTTTTATGATAATCTGTTATCTTATTTAGTTGTTTTTATTTGTAATTGCATCATTTTTTACCGTAGTATCCTATATGCAGAACGGGAAATAGATAAATTATTTTCTTTTCCTAAACTATGGATGATTGGGTTTCCTATATACTTTTTAGCTTACTTTGTGTATCGATTTATAGATCACTTATCTCCATATCTTAAATTCATCACATGGACTGGCCTTCTACTGGTCGTAATCACTTTATTCACTTCTAATAGTAATTCATTAACATCTTCAACCTTATCAAAACAAAAAAAACCGTTTGTGAATGGCTCAATTAAACGTAAAAACCAAGCCTATATTTTAATTTTCATTAGTATAATTGCTGTCATAACCAACTTTAAGCTTATCCAATTATTCCTTTACAAAGCTACTGTAGCAATTATATCTACGATTCTCTCAATCCTATCCATCTTTGAAAATAATGAGCCTATTGAAAGCGCACCTCCACCTGCTGAATCAGCCACGCCGGTTCTAGAGGGAGGAGAGCCTTCCACAATTGCTGTCATTTTGGATAAAATTATGCAGTTTACATTTTATTCATTAGCACTCATTGTTAGTGTCGCTCTCATCATTTTTGCTGGGAAGAAATTAGGTTATTTTCTTAAAAAGGGTTTGAAATGGGTTTTAAATTTCTTAAACCAAATCTTTCATTTAGGTCACCGCGAACAAGAGGATGGAATCCAATATTTTGACGAAAAGGAAAGTCTTATTAATATAAAAAAATGGGGTCATGATAAGAAAAATCAAACAAAGGAATTGATTTTTCACTTATTCAATCGTAAACCAAAGTGGGAAGATTTATCCGACCGCGAGAAAGTCCGCTATGTTTATCGGCTATTGGTTGAAAATAAAGTTAAGCAAGGATTTATCTTAAAAGTGTCACATACACCATACGAGATTATAAGTGAAGTAAATAAAAATCAAAATCAAAATGAGCTAAAAATCTTATTAAAATCCTATGGTAAAGCAAGATATGGGAAACAGGACTTAAGTTTGCACGAACTTGAGGAGGTTTCATTACTTTTGAAATCAATAAAGAAAGATTAAATTTTATATTAATAGTCCTAAAGGGAGTTAAGCCTGACTTGCATGTGATTAAACATCAAGTCAGGCTTTTATCATTTTGAAAATATGAATATATAGTTTCATCATCGTCTTAACTAATAAGAGATAAAGGAGATAACCAATCAAGGTAATATATGGTGATAGTCTAAAAGAGGCCACGGAAATTGAGGATTCTAGTATAATATGAACAGACGCATGTTTAAGGTTTTTAAGGAAGAGAACACGATACGAATCTCCCTTTTTCAAACTGGTTAAAGGAATAGAGTCTAAATTAGACATGAAAGTGCTAGTCATTCATTCTATTCATTATCCATCCAAACTATTAAAAACATAATTATATAAAGGAGGGTATGGCTTTTAACAGCTAAAGACATGAAAAAACAAATAAAAAGCTTCATCCTCACGTTTATTGCAGTGGTGATATTATGTTGTATGATGATAATTGTTGTTGTTGAACAATGGAGTCATACAGAAGCTGGAAAAGTACCAGCAAAAACAGCTGTGTTGTTACATGCAGTGGATAAAAACCTTGTTACATCTGGTATGAAGCCACCAAAATTTTTAACGGCATCAGGAACCTCAAGTTATAACCGAGAGACAAAGTACATCCCCATGTCAGATGGAGCAGAAATACCAATTCGTATATATGAACCAAAGATTTCTGGACCACATCCAATTATCATCTATTACCACGGTGGTGCATTTTTAGAAGGGTATGGGGATATCAATACCCATGATAATATTGTTCGAGCTCTTGCCAATAAAACAGGTAGTGTTGTCATTTCTGTTGGTTATCGTCTTGCACCAGAACATCCATTTCCGACAGCCACAGAGGATAGTTATGAAGCCTTACTTTGGGCTGTAGAAAATGCCAAGACGTATAATGGCAATCCAAACAAGGTTGCTATTGTAGGGGACAGTGCAGGAGGTAATATAGCCACTGTAGTTGCCATGATGGCACGTGATCGTAAAGGGCCTGCCATAACTGCTCAAGCACTCTTTTATCCACTTACGACATTCAAAGATGTTGCGTTTAATTCTAGAGAAATGTACGACAGTGGTTATTATTTAATCTCAAGAAACGTTATGTTAAAAGCACGAAAGTATTATACGCCAAACAAGGAAATGTGGTCTAACCCATATACATCCCCTTTACAAGCAGACAATCTTTCTAACCTTCCTCCCGCACTTATTATTACAGCCGAGTTTGATCCATTACGTGATGAAGGAGAAGCCTACGGTAAAAGGTTATCAGAATACGGTGTACCAGTTAAATCTATCCGCTATAATGGTGTTATGCATGGATTTGTGTCTTTTTATGAGGTCATGGATCGGGGAAATCATGCGTTACAAGAGGCAGCCATTTATTTGAATAAAGCGTTTAGTGAAGAGATTGCATACACCCCATATGACTTACAAATATATGAACACCAAAAGACTCTTGAAGCCATTCAGGAGCGAGGAGAGGCATACGCAATAGGCGGCTATTTACTCGGAAAACAAGCATTAACCAAGTTTGAATCCTGGTAAAAAAGTGTAACAATTAACGTTTTATCAATGCAACTCATTTTCTCAAATGACAAAATAAGAGATGACTTTCACCCGCTACTTCGGTCATCTCTTATTTCCTTAAAAGCTTGAAAATTTTCGCTATCAATTATCTAAAGAATTTCCCAGATTGGGAGTGGTTTATAATTTAATGATGGAAAGGGAGTATTTTTAAGGATCGTAACATAATAAGATTAGTTATCGCTTTTTCTTCGTATCTTTTATATTTGGTTGGTTTTTATTCACCTTTTCAAACAAGACGTTAACATGAACTTTGTTTTCTTCAATTGTCTTAACACTTAAAACCTTCCCTTTGCGACCTTTAATTTTTATATTTTCATCCACAGAAGGAATATTGTTGACTAACTGAACTAATTGCACTGAATTATTTTCAATAAAATGAATTACATACACCTTTAGATCACTCCATTCCATTAATATTTATATTTAAAAAAGAGGATGAGGTTGGTAAGACATTTTTCATCTCTTTATAAAATATTGGGTAATACATAGATTTAGACCGCAGTCATAAAACATTTATATATAACCCTCAGATTTTGGATATGGAGATCTGATATAGATAAAAAAATTCCTTTTTATAATATTTATAGTAATATTTATTAAGATCTAGCTATTGAACGTTTTGCTAATAGTGTAAAATAGTATTAGGCAAATCGCTAAAATATAAAATACCTTATGGAGGTTTTCACCTTATTATGTCTAAGCACTATGAAGATTCGAATTTAAAAATATTCTCCTTAAACTCAGACCCAGCTTTATCAAAAAAAATCGGCGAAATTCTTGGAGTTGATTTAGGGAAGTGTTCTGTTACTCGCTTCAGTGATGGAGAAATTCAAATTAATATTGAAGAAAGTATTCGCGGTTGTGAGGTTTATATTATTCAATCAATTAGCTCCCCAGTAAATGAACATTTAATGGAGCTTTTAATAATGGTAGATGCTTTAAAGCGTGCTTCAGCAAAAACAATCAACCTGGTTATTCCATACTATGGCTATGCTAGACAAGATCGTAAAGCAAGAGCAAGAGAGCCAATCACAGCAAAACTTATCGCAAATCTACTTGAAACTGCTGGGTCAACTCGTGTTATTGCACTTGACCTGCATGCACCACAAATTCAAGGATTCTTTGATATACCAATTGACCATCTTATGGGTGTTCCTATTTTGGGAGAGTATTTCCTAAATAAGCAATTAGATGATATTGTCATCGTTTCACCAGATCACGGCGGCGTAACTCGTGCTCGTAAATTAGCAGATAGGCTAAAAGCACCTATTGCAATTATTGACAAAAGACGCCCAAGACCGAATGTTGTTGAAGTGATGAATATTGTTGGGAATATAGAAGGAAAAACAGCAATTCTAATTGATGATATCATTGACACAGCAGGTACAATTACATTAGCAGCAAACGCTCTTGTAGAAAATGGTGCAAAAGAAGTATATGCTTGCTGTACACATCCAGTTTTATCAGGACCAGCAATTGAGCGGATTCAGAACTCTAAAATTAAAGAACTAGTTGTAACAGACTCAATAACACTCCCTGAAGAGAAGCGTATTGATAAGTTAGTTGAGCTTTCAGTTGCTCCGTTAATTAGTGAAGCAATCAAACGTATCCATGAAAAACAATCAGTGGATGAACTAGTTCAATAATGTCCGAAATATTTTGGCACCACCGAATAACAATGATTGCTTTCTAATGCATTATCGTTTTTATATGTTAACAAAAAAACTTCGAGGATTATGTGATGATAATCCTCGAAGTTTTTTGTTTTGTCCTGGTATTTTTATAAACATTTTGATTTTGAAAGGACATGTTTAGCGGTGCTTCCAATCAAGAAATTGATCAGTTAAAGAGGGAGTTCATATTATTATACTAGTAAATAATACGAAGTGGATGGTATAGATAATTATCAATTGGATGGTTAATCAATTTAGATTAAGATTTATACTAAACTATAGTCTTTTTTAATTACGATGGATTATCTTAATATATAAAGGGGATATAATAATGACAATTGCTATTATATTAATTGTTATTCTTGCTATTACTGCATTAATAGGTACCATACTTGCAGCAAAAGATAATGATAAAGATTATAATAAAAAAACAAAAGGAAATGTAACAAGATTAACTTCTATTTATGCTATTGTGATCTTTTTATCAATAATCGCTGTTGGTGTTTATATTACTGTTAGATAAAATACGAGATAAATTAAACCTTACACTTTCTAATAAACAATGTGTAAGGTTTTATATATTTATTTTTAATTTGTCTTTTTTTAAGGTTAGCAATTATACATAGATAAAATGACAAGGGTGGAAACAATGGATTGGAAACCTGACAGAACAGAAAAAAAACCTATCTACAAACAAATTGCTGAATATATCGAACATGAGATTTCCTCTGGTCATTTTTCTCCAGATAGTGTTTTACCTTCTGAACGAACATTAGCAAAAGAGTTGAATGTAAACCGCAGCACAATTGTGTCTGCATATGAGGAATTACAGTCACTTGGCATAGTAGAGCGAAAGAAGGGCAGCGGAACGAGGGTAAGTACAGATATTTGGGGCATTTCCCATAAACGTATCCCAAACTGGGGTCGCTATGTGGAGGATGGCTCATTTTTACCAAACCTTCCACTAGTACAGAGAATTCGATCAGAAATTCAAAAAAATGATTTAGTGAATTTAGCAAGTGGAGAATTAGCACCTGAGTTAATGCCTGATAATCATTTTAAAAATATCTTGGCAACTCAATCTTTCATAGGGAGCCTCGGTTATGATCATCCACAAGGAAATGATGACCTTAGAAAAACATTAGTATCTCATGTTAAAGAAAATAAACACATAGAAACGGATACTTCTTCCATTCTTATTACTTCTGGTGCACAACAAGCGCTTCACTTAATTGTAGAGTGCTTGCTTAAACCAGGGGATGCCGTTGCAATCGAGGATCCATCATATACGTATTCTTTACCTTTATTTCAATCTGCTGGATTAAGAACTTTTCTTTTACCAGTTGATAAAAACGGTGCTAATCCTGAAGATTTGCTCTTATTGTATAAAAAGCATCGCATTCGGATGGTCTTTTTGAATCCAGATTATCAAAATCCAACAGGAACTATTCTCAGCCTTTCAAGACGCAAGAAATTTTTGGAGATATCTACTGAATACGGTATTCCTATCATTGAAGATGATCCTTACAGTTTGACTTCCTACAATAACGAAGTCAATCCGACTCTTAAATCGCTTGATGAAAATGGAAATGTCCTATATATAAGTTCATTATCAAAAATTGTTGCTTCGGGATTAAGAATTGGATGGATTATTGGCCCTCCACAGGTGATCCAACGTCTAGCGGATGCTAAACAGCAGGTAGACTTTGGACATAGTGTATTTCCGCAGTGGATTGCAAATGAATTTTTGGGTTCAGAATATTTCAATTCCCATATAAATATGATCCGAAAGCAACTTAAACTTCGTAGAGACGAGCTTGTTTTAAGTCTCAAGGAGATTATGGGGGAACAGGTGAATTTCCTAACACCAGAAGGAGGCATCCACTTATGGTGTAAGGTAGATCCAACGATAAATGAGCATAAATTACTTGAAGAATCGATCAAAAATGGAGTTGCTTTTGTCCCTGGAAGCATCTTAGGTTCTAATAAAGGCTTTATACGATTTACATATGGACGGGGACAATTAGATTTGATTCGTAAAGGGATCGTAAGGTTTGCTGAATCACTTAATCATTTAAAACAAGACCGTTAATTAATGATTAAAAATAGAGGGGCACTTAGAGTGGAGAGAGGTAGCTGAAAGATCTTACTTTATAAAACTCTTTATTATGATAATGAATCCTTAATATGAATTACCTTATAAAATTGATTTAAATTATAACGGAGATGATAGAATAATGACCTGGCCTTTTGTAATTTTGTTGATTCTAGCTGGTTTACTTAAAATAGTAGTGACCTGTCTTCCAACCGGTGTTGTGGAATGGCTAATCAGCAAGTATGAATTGCATCAAAAACTTAGTAACGAGACTGTCACCGTAACCATCGATGGAAAACACTTGGTAGGTGCAGACAAAATTCAAGTTATTAATTATTTTAACGAAGCATTATATTTAGAGCGATATTACACATCTTTAGAAAACAGTGTAACTCCATTGATCATTGACACTACGAGAGGCAAAAACAATGTTAGGTTATTCGTGTACATTTACAATGATCGTGTTGATGTAGTCAAGACATACAAGAAGAAAGTAGTCGCATATCGACTGCGTTCCGATAACCTCCAAAAACGTTCTTTCGTAGTAACAGAGGATTTAGCATAATCAGTAAGCGGATATACCAATCTAGCGCTTTTCATAAAATTCCCCTTTCTAAGCTGTTCTGTTATGTAGTGTATGAGCGTCACCTTAAAGTGACGTTTTTTATATTGGATAAATTGTAATTAAGCTCTAGTTACTTAATTTTGATAAATAAGAAGGATTTGAAAAATATTACAATACATTCAAAAATTAATCCATTTACCCTTTCATGTAAACGCTTTAACATCAAAGGAGGACAAGCCAATAAAATAAATGAAAGAAGAGGGGGAAAAGAAATGTGGAGGAAGTTAATAGCAGTCTTCTTTGTTTTTTTACTCAACATACCCAGCCTAGTAAATGGACAGGGTAACATCAATCAAGAAAGTAATTCAGATTCTATTGGAGCACTTACAGAATTCACTGGGAATCCAATAATTAAAGAAAGATTTAGTGCCGATCCTGCAGCATTGGTACACGATAGTAAAGTGTATTTATATGTAGGTCATGATAATGCAGAAGTAACCAGCAATTTTTATGATTTACCAGAATGGAATATTTATTCTTCAACCGATATGAAGAAATGGACACTAGAAGGAGCTGTACCCAGAACCATATTTGATTGGGCGAGCGGAAATACTGCATGGGCATCACAAGCCATAGAAAAAGATGGTAAGTTTTACTGGTACACAACTGTATTTAATCCAGCTCAAGGGGAAAGAGGTTATTCAATAGGAGTAGCTGTCTCTGATGATCCTGTAAAGGGTTGGAAGGATGCAATAGGGAAGCCGTTAGTTAGCAATAGCATGACTGATAACCCACCGGGAATGGGAACTGAACCGTGGGATAATATCGATCCAACTGTATTTATAGATGATGATGGACAAGCATATTTGTACTGGGGAAACACGCATTTATACTATGCAAAGCTAAAAGATAATATGGTTGAACTAGATGGTGAAATCCATCAAGTTCAGATCAATGATATGCAGGGATCCTTTACAGAAGCTCCTTTTATACACAAATATAATGATAAGTATTATCTATCATATGCCATGAATTGGCCAGAGGATATAGGTTATGCCATTAGCGACAGTCCTTCGGGTCCATGGACATTTGCAGGAAAGTTAATGGATGCAACAGAAGGAACGGGAACCAATCATTCAGCAATTATTGAATATGAAGGACAATGGTATTTCATTTATCATACAGCTGGCTTGCCTACTGGGGGAGATTATCGTCGCTCCGTATCAATTGAAAAATTGTATTATAATCCTGACGGTACAATTAAGAAAATGAAGCCTACTGCTTCAGGGATAAGTGGCATTCCTCACTTATTACAAGTAGAAAGCGATAAGGCTTTTGTATATCATTCCAATCAGAATATCAACATTAACTCTCTTGTAAATAATCAAACTAATTTCCAATGGTCTATAGTTCCAGGCTTGGCTGATAATGGAGAAGGTTATTTATCATTTCAGGCTGAAAATAGGCCAGGATATTATTTAAAGAGAGATGGAACTAATTTGATTCTTGCAAAGAACAATGGTACTGAGGATTTTAAGGGGCTGGCTACATTTAAGGCCGTTTCAGGTATTGGAAATAATAAATGGTTATCCTTCCAAGCTTATAATGATGAAAAATTATATATTGTTCAACAGGCAAACCATTCATTAGGATTATCTTCACTTGATTTAATAGAGGAGAAAGGTAAGGCAACATTCAGTTTGAAAAAAGCCGATGTTACGGGTGTAACACTTGATATTGAATCAAAAATTCTTGAGGTGGGATCTACCACCATGTTAAGTGCAAATGTACTTCCTAATCATGCACTGATTAAAGGTGTCAAGTTCTACTCTTCTAATCCAAATGTAATCAGTGTTTCAGATTCACCATACATTTCACCAGATGGTGAAGTTCGGACCATTATAAATGCTAAATCGAAAGGGACTTCAGAAATTACAGCTATTACAGAAGACGGACATATCGCAACTACAATTAAGCTGGAAGTAAAGCAAAACGATAAAAAATCTACTAAACTAAAAGATGTAAAAATTAACTTTAACCCGGCAACTCGTGAAGTAACGATAGAAGGGTTTTTAAAGAAACAAAAGGATCGAATGGTAACCACAAAAATAGTAGATCCAAATGATAAAACAGAATTTATTGCCCAAACTTCGACTGAAAAAAATGGGAAATTCACATTTGATTTTATTTCAAACAATGTTAGCAGCGGAGAATACAAGGTGGAAATTTTTGAAAAAGATTTAGGAGAATATTTTCTGACAAGTTTTAACAAATTAGGGGAGTTAACGGCACATTACAATTTTAATAATAACGTAAGTGATCAAACAGATAATTTTGGTACTGGGACCTTTACAGGAAATAGAATAAACAACGAGGGCGGGAATATTACTTTTAGTGAGGGGATAGATGGTCAGGCTGCCTTTTTCGATGGTTCTTCTGGCATCCGTTTACCAATTGGGCTCATTGATACTCATACTTATAGTGTGTCTCTTTGGTTAAATCCGGAACAATTAACACAATTTACAACGACGTTCTTCGGAGCAAGAGACATGAGCAACTGGTTAAGTCTAGTTCCAATGGGAGGAGGAAATAATACATTGGTATGGTCAGGTAATAGCAGATGGTATGATGCCAATACTGGAATGTTGATCCAACCAAATCAATGGACCCATGTTGCTTTCACTGTCAACAATGGCGACATTCTCGTTTACCTCAACGGAGAAAAGAAGTTTTCAGGATCAAACTTTCCGAATGTTTTCACCAATTCGGATGCAGTCTTCAGTTTAGGTGTAAATTACTGGGATCTTCCTTTTAAGGGATTAATAGACGAATTAAAAATCTACAATAACTCGGTTCTTTCAGAAACAGAAATAAAAGAGTTTTATAATAAAGGGATCAATCAGTAGAAATAAGCTTTAGGAATAGTTGTATACTAAAAACTAAGTAATGAGTGCGTTGATCCAAAATGGATAAATGCACTTTTTTTGTACTAACGAAGCAGGTTAGTAAAAGGGTAATGTTTATTAATGTTAAAGATTATTACGTAAAATATAAATTTGACGTAATAATCTAAAGAATTTAAAATAGAAACATAGAATAAATGAATTCGAGGTGAAATTTTATCGCTAATGAGTCTCAGCAACAACATTATAAAAAACTACAAACTATGCTCAAGGAATTGCCATGGTATGTTGAAGAGTATATCGATCATAAACGAAGAAAACTTTCTGCAGCTTCATTACTAAATTATTGTCATGATTATAAAATCTTTTTTAACTGGATGATTTCAGAGCAACTTTTTTCAGGTGCAGTTAAGGATATTCCATTAGAAAGATTAGAAAAATTGACTGTGCAACAAGTGGAAGGATTTTTGTATGCTCTTCAGTACGAATTAAACAACAAAGAAATCACCGTTAATCGTAAGCTATCAGCCTTAAAATCACTGTTTAATTATCTACAAAACATCGCAGAAACTAGAGATTTAAAGCCTTATATCCAGCGAAATGTCATGGCGAAAATTGAATTTAATGAACTTAATGAAAATATGGAGACAACTGCCAACAAAATGGAAGGTAAAATTTTACTTGGTGATGAATATGAAAAATTTCGCCGTTTTGTTGCACATGATTACGGAGAAATCATTAAAGATAATAAGAAATTACTTAACTTTTATAAATTAAATCAAGAACGTGATACAGCGATCGTATCTTTAATTTTAGGGTCAGGTCTTCGACTTTCAGAGGTCGTAAACCTTGATATCGATGATATTGATTTCAGCAAATATTCTGCACGAGTAATAAGAAAAGGAAATAAAGAACAATATGTATTCTTTAGTAAAATTGCTATGGATGACCTACAACAATACCTTAAAATTAGAGGAAATCGGTATGGTGTTGAGAAAAATAACAAATCTTTATTTGTTGCAGCACCCATGGGACCTAAAGGAAAATCAAGACGACTAACCGGACGCTCAATTGAAAAGCTTATCGAAAAATATGCGATTGCTTTCGGGAAACCGGCCTTATCAGTACATAAATTAAGACATTCTTTTGCAACAAGATATCATTCAGAGATTAATGATGTACCTAAACTAAGAAGACAATTAGGACATTCATCGATACAAACAACGATGATCTATACACATATTAGGAATGATGATTTAAGGAGTGCTGTAGACAGAATGGATTTTCCTAAAGACTAATGTAAAAATAAAATTACTTTCATTCTATTACCCTCTTCTTCTTGATTTACAGAACATTTGTTCTTACAATAGAAGAAAAGGATATTTCTAAATGGAGGGTAATAGAGTGCCAAGAAAACCAGGTGTTACGGATGAGAATATAATTCAAATGTATAAAAGTGGGATGAAATTCAAAGAAATGATAGCAATTATTGGACTTTCCGATCGAGCTATTCGTAATGTACTTTATAAGCATGGTGTTGAAATGAATAGAGAACAATCATCGGGTCAGCCACGGAAGCATAAGGTAAACGAAGATTTTTTTAAGGTTTGGACACATGAGATGGCTTGGGTATTGGGTTTGTTCATTACAGATGGCTGTGTTCACAAACAACTTAATAGTATTACTATTTCTCAAAAAAATGAGGATATCCTTCGATTAATTGCAAATTACATGCAAGCTGATTATGTATTAGCATTAACCTATAAAACAAGATCAACACCAACATTAATTATTAATTCCAAAGAAATCAAATCTGATCTAGAAAAACTAGGAATAAATGCAAATAAATCATTAACAGTCCCCTTTCCAAGTGTCCCTCATGAATTTCTACCTTCATTTATAGCGGGTGTAGTCGAAGGAGATGGATGGGTTCAAAAAAGAGGATACGTGATGAACATTACCACTGGTAGTATTCAGTTTGCTGAAGGACTTTTATCAGTTTTTCAAACTTGGAACTTACGCTCGGAAATTACTACAGAATTTACCCAAGCAGGCAATCCAATTTACCGTGTTTGGGTTAAAGGGAAATTTACACTTCCTGAATTAGCAAAGATTATATATAATGATTCCATTAAACCATATGATTCATATAAAAAAGATTCTATGAGCCAACGTTTAACGGATTAGTAATTTATTAAATTAGGAGGATATTTATGTGGAAATTAGTTAATGGTAAGTTAATTCAAACTACAGATCCAACAAGGGTAAAATTCAGAACAAATATTAGTAAAACCATCATTGAAAAATTAAATACCTTAGCTTCTGAATATGATACTCACCCTAACTACTTACTTGAAAGTGGTTTACAAACTGTATTATCACAAGGAGTTATAACTTTTAGAAAAGAATTAAGACCTAAGGACCGTGTTCAATTTAAAACTACTTATGATAATGAATTGTTAGTTCGTGTGAAGGAATTTGCTAAGATACATAATTTATTTATTAATGATGTCATTGAATATAGTGTTGATTTTATTAATTTTGAAAACATTAAAAATAGCAGCTATAAACATCGAATAGAGTAATGGTTTTTTCTGTTTATTACAACGCCCCCTACATAATATATATTCTAGGAAGTTAAAAATTATAATCAAATTTCATCTCAAATCTTAAGTTTACTCAAGGAATTGAGACAGAATTAAAATTTACTGAATTTTGGCTAGTTCCTTTAATAATCATTATTGTCAAGTTGCTATTGTCAACTTGACGATAATGTTCTGCACCATCCTGTTAACTCTCTGGTACAGTTCGATACGTTTTGGGTATGTGAGATATAATCTCTTGGTACGTCCAAATAATCAACTATTTGGACGTCATGAATAATTGTATTTCAACAAGCTTTAGGAGATTTTTACTGTACCTTGCTGAATCATAAGCGGTCAACAGATTTGATGATCTAACCCCCTCCCTTGTTTGCCACTTTATTCAACAACAAAAACTACACGGCTATGTTATCTTTTGCGGGATCTCCAATGATAACAACTTTTCCTCCATCAAAATCAACATCTGAAGCAGCGCATTTATATGTCATTAGACAACCGAAGGAACATCCTCTAGAGCTTCTTCTAATGTTATTCACCTTATTCATCTTCTCTTTTAAAGGCTTTTCTGTATTAGCCTACAATTCTGTTCGTAAATTCCATAGCTCTGGGAAAAATCTTTGATCAAGAACTTGTTTTAAGTAATTGACACCAGAAGAGCCACCTGTTCCAATCTTGAATCCAATAATTCTTTCAACGGTCTTCATATGGCGGAAGCGCCATTGTTGTAAACTGTCTTCAATATCGACAAGCTTTTCAGCAAGTTGATATAAATCCCAGTACTTGTCAATATTTTTATAAACAGTTGTCCAAGCATCTTGCACACTTTGATCATGTTGATATGGTTGAGTAACATCACGATTTAGTACAACCTCTGAGATTTCAAATCCACCCCGTTGTAATGCTTTTATCGAAATATCATACAAACTTGGTTCTTGGTAAGCCTCATTAAGTTCTTTTGATAGCTTTGAATCTTTCTCATAAATTTTTAAAATATAGTCTGTTTTGTTGCCTAGAGCAAATTCGATTAAACGATATTGAAAAGATTGAAATCCTGAGGAGTTACCCAGTTCACCTCTGAACTCAAGATATTCTGATGGAGTTAATGTTGATAAAACATCCCATGCTCTGATAATCTGTGATTGAATTTGTGACACACGTGCAAGTTTTTTAAAACTTACTTGTAAGTCTCCATCAGAAATGGCTTGTTTTGCTGCGGTTATTTCATGAAGAATTAACTTCATCCATAGTTCGCTCACTTGATGAATCACGATAAATAACATTTCATCATGATGATCTGATAATCTTTTTTGACTGGAAAGAATGGAATCAAGTTGCAGATATTCACCATATGTCATTTTATCCCTAAAATTCGTTTCAATATTTTTTTCGTCGTCAGTTGGTTTTTTCATACTCCCACTCCATTCTTGTTCGATATTGGTCTAACAGCTGCTCTAACTAGGCTTCCGTCCGCATGTTCAATTGGAAGAGGTAGGGCAGATAACTCGTACTTACCTGGTTTAATATGATCAAGCAAAACATTTTCAAGGATATATATCCCATGTTTATAGATGCGATGATGGATTGGTAGTTCCTTACTGTCAATTTGATCGACGGAAGGTAAATCAATTCCAATTAATGTAATGTCCTGATTTTTCAAATAATCAATTGCTTCTAGAGTAAGAAGTGGAATTTTTTTGGGAAACACAGTTAAATCCCTTCTTGCTGACGTTCTTAACAATATTCGTTTTGATCCTTTTATTTCAAACTTTTTTAATACCTCAACATCGATCAGTTCATGTTGAGAAACATCAATAACTAGACATGGACCAATAAAAATATTAATGTCTAAATCTGTTACACGTGTTCCATTTTCCAAAAAGTGAAAAGGTGCATCAATATGTGTACCAGTATGTAAACTCGTTACCATTTTCCCAATATTAACTGATCCCGTTTCACTTTTACGAAAAACAACCTCGTATGAAAAAGGCGTGTCGCCTGGCCAATGAGCTATATCTTCCCTAAGTGGCTGAGAAATATCAATCCATTTTTCAGAAGTCATCCTTTCACCTCATTACGCAATAATTTCTCTTGTATTATCAAAATTTTTGTACTGCTCCTCTTCCATAATCTTCTTTAACACATTAACCGTTTTCCATATATCGTAAAAAGAATTATATAGAGCAACAGGTCCTAGTCTAATAAAATTAGGAGCTCTAAAATCTGGTATAATTCCATGACTTTTCAATGCTTTACAAATACTAGCTGATTGCGCGTGTTCTAGTAAAATATGGGCACCTCGTTTTTCTTCTTCAATTGGACTTACAATCTTAAATTTGTATTGACTTAATTCAAGTTCGATTAATTCAATAAAGTAATTCGTCATTTCAAGTGATTTCTTACGGATGTTGTTGATTCCAACTTCATTGAAGATTTCTAAAGCCCCTATTAATGGAGCCATACTTAAAACATGTGGCGTTCCAATCTCATATGCACCAGCATCAACAGCTGCTTCAAGGTTGTGATTCATATCAAACTGTATTTCTTTCCTTGAACTAAACCAACCTGCAATACCAGGTGTTTTCCCAAAGTATTTTTGGTTTACATACAAACCAGCAACAGCGCCAGGTCCTCCATTAATATGCTTATAATTGCACCATACTGCAAAGTCTACATCCCATTTATGTAAGTCATGAGGCACTGCACCTATTGAATGGCATAAATCAAAGCCAATTTGAATACCACGTTTATGTGCTTCCTGTGTCAAGCGTTCTATATCTAAAATTTGACCACTGCGATAAAGCACACTTGGTAAAAAGATCAACGAAATATCATCTGTCATATGTTCGATAATTTCATCTTCATATAGAATTCCATCTTTGCTTTTCACCTGAATGAGTGCATCTTTTGGATGATAGCTCTTGAGTTGAATTTGGCTTTTTAATGCGTAAATATCGGATGGAAATGTTGCATCATCCGCTAATATTTTGTTGCGGGAGGTAGTAGGTTTATAGAATGTAGAAATGAGCTGATGGATATTAACTGTTGTTGAACCTGTTACGATTACCTCGCTTTCATATGCTCCAACCAATGGTGCTAACTGCTTTCCTAACTGTTGTGATAGATCAAACCAAGGATAATCTCCTTTCATCCATCCATCAATTCCATATTCCTTCCATGAATGAAAAACTTTCATTAAAGATTGTTCTGCTCGCTTTGATAATAGGCCAAGTGAATTCCCATCTAAGTAAATTTTATCACCGATATAAAATTCATTTCTGTATTGAGCTAAAGGATCCACAGCATCTTTATTTTTAGCAAATTCAATCTTATTTATATTCTTATCCCCAGTCATTTCTTCACCTCATAAAAAAATTCTGAATTATTAAATTCATTATATTTACCCGATGCTTCTGTTAGAATTGATATTCGCCTTGTCGATTACCAGGATCCTATGGACATCTTTGAGAAAATTAAACAATATGATTCTAGTGTCGAAGTAGTATTTATCGGTTCGGTGAAACCTTCTGGAACGTCTGCTGATTTGAAAATCGTAGAAGTGGTCACGGAGCTATTCATCAATCTTAATAAAAGAAGCCGCTCATTCAACCAAGTCTTGGCGGATCCCTACCAGATTATGTATGGCCTAGTATTTTTGGAGTACCCTCTATCATCATGCCAAATGCCAATTTTGATCAAAGGAATCATCCCCTAACGAAAATATAGAATTGGATTATTTTTAAATGGGATCAATTTGTGATCTTATTTGAGAGAGTTGTTTTGAATTCAATACCTACCGCTGTCGAAGAACTGTTGAATATACAACTGCTGAGTCAAATTCCGCTACATAAGACGATTTAACATCGTTATTGGTATATATTCCGCTCTCTTTTGAGGTACTTGCATAGCAAAAAGCAAATATAAAAGCAGTGTGTTTCTGAATAAGAAATCACACTGCTTTTAGCACGAGTCAACTCAACTCGTTTCATCTACCAATTTTTGTATTTTTGAAGACTTATCACAAAATGCTACAGCCTGCTACTTTTAGTTCATTGTTAATATCTTTAATAAGTGAATTGTCCAAAAGACGTAAATGGTGGAAAGTAAAAAAACCAATATTCCCAGGCTTATCTACAGATATAACATTTGTTAGAGTCGGATATCAGTGAAAGACAAACCTATTAACGATAATTGATTTCCTTTATAGACCACATATACTACCACAACAATTGATTATTCTTGTTTTGCTATAAATCCTGAGATAAGCGTATCATATCTCTGCACTGAATACCGTTCTCAAAAATTGGTTCTGTGTAATGCTTAATAAAAAAGTCCATATCTACTCCAATAATTCTAAAGCCACATTTTTGATAAAGAGCAAGTTGACCTACACCTGAATTTCCAGTACCAATTTCAATTGTTTTATAGCCTTTTGACCTAGATACCTGTATTGCATCTAACACTAATTGTTTACCTATACCTCTACCTTGTTTCTCTTTTGTTACTGCGACATTCACTAACTCCACGGTCTCAGGTCTTGTTGGAAGTAATACATATACTCCAACAATTTACATTTCACTTTCAGCAACAAAACACTCTCCCCTATTGACATATTCCTCGACAATATCTTGAGACGGGTCAGCTAATAACAACAATTCCATTGGAGGTTTTTCACCTACGTTAAGTTTCCTAAATTCCATAATTAATCTCCTTTTGATATCCTTATAATATCTATCATGTTACCAATTTTCCTTCTAAATACTCCGATAGTTGTAGAAAAAAGCGATCCTTCCTTTTTGAAGAGTCGCTTTTGATTAAGGTAAGGAAGCTATTATCGGATGCTTCTTCATTGTTCCTTGCCTCTAATTGAAGAAATGCACTTTATTTGGGGGCAATGTGAACTGCAAAACAGTCTTCTTTTATAGAGATATGCTTCTGTTGAGCTTGCGGGTTGAGTTTTCTATAGAATTTTTAGTATATGTGCAAGGTCAACTTTGTTTTGGCTTCATTCTATTTCCATGTATTCAGTCTTTGTAAATGTGAAAAAGTTCACTACAAGCCGCTCCTTTTTAAAAATATTAATCCATTATTGTGCAGAAGCCCAGAAAAAACTTTATTAGACAACATGTCAAAGTTAAAATGGTATTGGTGGATAATATTTATTTTAATGGTAGTTACTGCCTTTATTATGAATAGTCGGTATTTATTTTTATAAAAATTAACGAAGGAAAGATGTCATGAAAAGGATTATTAAAATATCCATAGTGTTCATATCTATCATGTGGGTATTTCATACATTTTCAAAGAATTTTTTGGTAGATCCAGCTTTTGAAACGTTTATTTCTAGAAAGGATCAAATTCTAACGAATGAATCCCTATGGGTGTTTATGATTCGTATTCATATCTCACTGGCCATTGTTTCTCTTATAACTGGTTCCCTAGGTTTTATTAAAGCAATTCGAGTAAAATCTATTAACTTTCACCGTTGGAATGGCCGTATATATGTCCTATCAATCGTATTAAATTTCATTCCTGGGGTTTACGTCTCTCTCTTTGCAACAGGGGGATGGTTTAGTACAATAGGTTTTCTTATTTTAGATACATTATGGCTTGTAACTACCATCCTTAGTTATCTGTATATCAAGAGACGAAAGATGATTTTACATAGCCAATGGATGATTAGAAGTTTCTTTCTTTCACTTGCAAATATGACGATTTATATAATTGTCGCCATTACACATAATCTTCTGAATTTCCCCTATGAAAATTCCTACATGGTAGCAGTCTGGTTATGTTGGATTATTAACCTACTTTTTTCAGAATTAATAATAAGAAAGAAAGTATTATCTTAAATTAAGATGGATAAAAATTAATAGTGCTTTATTTATGAAATAGCGTATCTTCTTATTGTAGATACGCCCTCATTAATTCAATAAAAAAGTGCGATACAAATTTATACCGTAATTAAATTATCACATTACATCAACCAATTACTTAATTAAAAGTGTTTTTAGAAACAACACTCAATCTAGTTTGATCCCTCATAATTGAATTGCTGAGTACTTTTTGTAGACGCTAACCATTGCTATTCTTTGTCTAGTTCTAAAGAGTAAGTAACTTAATGAATGAAAACCCCGGAATAATTATCTTTTTGGTAAAGAGTCCTTTCTGAGATACTATCTCTAATATTTTAAGACGGAATTACAAATGTTTTGTCATAAAAACAAAACTCGCCAGTATATTGGCGAGTTAGTTTCTTCATTGTGGAAATTCTGTTCCTTGTTAAATTCCCGAAAAGGACGGTTTTTAATTGAGCTAATTTTATTTTATTTAAGAAATTCCGTTAAGAATTTGGGTTAATGCTTCGCTAATCGGCGTAACAGGACGACCGAGAATTTTCTCGAAATCATTCCTTTCAACTTCTAATGATCGGTTTCGAATGCTCTCTTGAATACCAACTACAATCGGAATTACAAAATCAGATAAACCCAAACCTTTCATGATTTCGGCATATTTCTCATCATCGACTTGTTGTACAGGTATTTCTTTACTCAATACAACACCAAGAACAGATACTAATTCTTCTTGAGTTAAAAGAGGACCAGAAAGTTCATACACCGTATTTTCATGCCCTTTACCTGTAAGAACTGCTGCTGCAGCTTCCGCGTAATCTTGTTGTAGTGCCCATCCTACTTTACCTACTCCGGCAGATGTTACCCATGGTGCACCTGCTATTGCACCTTGAATGCTACCAATTTCGTTTTCCAAGTACCAATTGTTACGCAAAAACGAATATGGAATTCCTGTTTTAACTATTGCTGCTTCTGTTGCAACATGAGGAGGGGCCATTATATTTGTGCTTTCTGTTGCATTTGCTAAACTTGTATAAGCAATAAATTTAACTCCCGCACGTTCAGCTGCTCCAACAGCATTGGCATGTTGACGAATTCTTGTTTTATTGTCCCCATCGGCAGAAATTATTAATAAGCGGTCGATACCTGCAAAAGCAGTATCCAATGTTTCTGGACGGTCAAAATCTCCCAGACGAACATCCACACCACGAGCCCTTAATCCTTCCGCTTTCTCAGGGTTGCGAACACTTACAGCCAGTTGTTCTGCTGCTAGAGTTTTTAATAAAGCTTCTACAACTTTCGAACCTAATTTCCCCGTTGCTCCTGTAACTAATAATTTCATTGTATATTCCTCCAATCTTTTAAATGTAACTAATATTATTACATGTATCTATTGTAGTTACATGTAAACGATTTGTCAACAACTTTTAAAAAAGCCTCTTTTAATATATAATAAACTTGTAATCAAATTAATTACACGATAGTCTTTTAATAAGGAGGTTGAATAAATGTCTGTAAGTAGTCGTTTTGCTGTTGGAATTCATATATTATCTCTTATTGAAATAAATAAAACTGGAGTAAGCACATCTGAATTTTTAGCGGGGAGTGTAAACACGAATCCAGCCGTAATTAGAAAGATTATGGGAATGCTTAAAAAAGCAGGATTGGTAAATGTACGTCCTGGTATTGCAGGGGCGGAACTAGCTAAAGATTTATCTGATATTACATTACTGGACGTTTATAAGGCAGTTGATGTTGTAAAGGAAAAAGAACTATTTAGCATACATGAAAACCCAAACCCAGATTGTCCGGTTGGGCGAAATATTCAAGATTCAATTAGTATACATTTTTCGATTGCTCAAACTGCACTAGAGAAGGCTCTTGAAAATGTTACGATTGAAGATGTAGTAAAGGATATTGTAGATAAAGGAAAATTGAAGGCATAAGGATATGCAACTATAAGGAGGGTCAAGTTTGAACACACCCTAGACTAGGTGCCTTTATGACAAGAAACGGATTTTTAGCAACTGCAGAAAGTGGAAAACCCGAAATTCGTCCGTTTGGGATCCAGCTCTATTTAGACGTCATTTTAAGTATTATCTTTGTACTGCAAATACAAAAGAGATATATAGACAATTACAGGTTTCTCCCTTTATTGAATGTTCACTTTCTACTCTAAATAAATAATATTCATTCTTTATATTCACAGAATTGTCTGTTGCTCTTTCTTCAACTAAACTCCCTCAATAAAGGAGTTCCCATTTACCCTCTAATCAACATAAAATAATTTTTTGTTCATTTAGTTATAGCAACATTAAAAACACAAAAAATCAAAGTAAAAAAGGATACCATCGACAATAAACTAATTGGTATCCCTTCAATCAATATCATTTTTTATTTCTTTACACGTCTAATTGATAACCCTTAACAAAATGGTAAAATGATTGATTCCAAATTAGAATCATTCTCCTTTATCCCTTAATTTAGATTTTGAAATAAAATATAATTTCTTAAAAAGGTTGCGACAAAGCCATTTATAGCAATAGATTTTGTTAAGCTGGAACTCAGTATCAAATTGGTTTACTGCACCAAAAGATTGATCATTGTTACTATATTTTCTAAAATTGCTCCTTTTTGTTTAAGTTAGCCTATCTCGATGCTTTAATTGTTGAGGATATGTCCTACATCCAGGCAGTCAGGAGGTATATTACTATGATCCTTGTAGAGTTCTCTCCTAATTTTTGTTCATTTTCTGCTCTTCTTTAAATTTATTTAAACATTTTTTACATATACAATGTTTTCTTTTACTTTCCATAGGAACCAATTCAAAGATTTCATTTGGAAATTTTTCTAGGTTACACCAGCAGTTACCGTCTTCACTAGCACCTATCATACACCCGTTTTCTTCATCACATATAGGACAAAATTTATTAGCCAATGGCAACCACTCCTTAATCCTTCAAAATTTAAATCAAATAAAATAATTTATATTTATATCCCTGTTCTTCTACTAAACATTATTTTAATAAAAAAAACGACTGCTCTTATTGAACAATCGCACTCCTCAAACTGTTACCCTCTCTCCTTTTATATCATGTAAACTACTAAGAAACTGACTTAACCATTAGTTAAGCACTGACCACCTTTTTCTCTAAAAGAAGTATCAGCAATAATTTCAATTTGAGGCTGACCATTCATGTATCTGACAATAGAAACACTGCAATTTTCATGTACCGCAAATTCGCTGCTTTTTGTTATTTGTACGATATAATTGCCAATTGTTACTCCATGAGAAAAGATGAGTATATTTCCTCCCTCGGAAGCATGCATTTTAACAATTTCATCAATTGCATTTTCAGTTCTTGCAAAAAGTTGTGCATAAGTCTCGCCTTCTGGAGCACACGCATCTAAATCTAAGCTGAATAAAGTTTCAAGTACATTGCCGTATAAAGCTGGAATTTCCTCTTCTACTAACGCTTCCAAAACACCAAAATTCATTTCTTTGAGTCGTTTATCAATAGTTAACGGAATATCCCGTTTTCCAATAGCATATTTGGCTGTATCAATAACTCTCTGACTGTCACTAGAGTAAGCAGCTATAAAGTTGATATCTGATAAACCTTTTCCAACTGATTTTGCTTGTGAAATACCTTTTTCAGTAAGCGGAGAATCACAAAAACCTTGCATTCGCTTTTCAACATTATATTGAGTTTCCCCATGTCTAACAAAATAAAGGGTGACTTTTTTCTCAGTAATCATAGTTAAACACGTCCTTTTGTTGTCAGGTAAAATCTAATTTAGCATTTCATCCTATTTTTCTGTTAGATCTATTATTAGTTTACTTGCTCGTCTTCTCTTTAACAAAACCTTATAATAAACATTCTTACTTTTACTATAACAGAGTAAGGATGTAATTAATAAAAATATCCTGAGAGGATTTTATTAGTAATCCATAAACTGTGCCTTTTCATTAAAAAACGTCCTATACCCGAAATGCGTAAAGATCATCACTGTTAACGAAACGCTCCCGGTAATTCCTAAAAGAACCGCAATCTGATATTCAATTGCAATTAAAGGACTAATCCCTGCTAATATTTGCCCAGTCATCATACCAGGTAAAAAAACAATTCCCATACCCACTAAATTATTTATAGTTGGTAATATGGCTGAATCGAATGCAGAATTCACAACTGTCTTTGTTGCTGCCTCTGGTTTTGCACCTAGCATTAAAGCACTTTCTATTAGCTGTTTTTCTCTTTGGATCCCTTCAACTAAGTTCTTAACACCTAGAGTAATTCCTGTCATTGAATTGCCAATAATCATCCCTGCAATTGGTATTAGATACTGTGGCTCATACCAAGGTTGAAAATGGATAACAACAAAATTAAAGTAAATGAGTGTAACCAATGAACCAGATATCATGGAAATAGCAATAATTTTCTTTAGTTTTTTGTTAATTGGTAATGCTACTTGTTTATATGTATTATAGACAGCAAAACAAAGCATTAATAAAACGATTAATGTAATAAGAAAAGGATTTGGTTGTTTAAATATATATGTAAGAATATATCCTACTAAAATCAATTGAATTGTCATTCTTGCTGTGGAGATGATAATTCGTTTTTCACGTTTTAGGCCACGCCATTTTACAAATACGATTAGTAATAAAATGAAGATGTATCCGGCAACTAATCGCCAAAATTCAATATCTCTTATAACATTATTCATCCTCTTTCCCCTGCTCTTTTCTCTAGTGTTATTATCTTTTCTCCATATTTTGTTGCGATTTTTTGTGAATGTGTGATCATAATAACCGATTGGCCTTTCAGCTTAACCTGAGTAATAAAGCTGTCCATTACTACAGATTCAGTGTCTTCATCAAGAGCTGCTGTTGGTTCATCTAACAGATATACTTCTGGTTCCATCAGATACACTCTTGCTAAAGCGAGTCGTTGTTTTTCTCCACCTGATAAAGTGTTAGCATCTTCATTTAATGCTTTATTTAAATGAACAATTTCTAAAGCTTTGTTCAATTCATCATCCTCTTTTAGCTTTTTCTCGGAAAAATTCAACCCTATGTTTAAGTTATCGCGAATGGTTCCATCAAAAATGGTAGGTTGCTGTGCTAGCATGACAACTTTTCTTCTATGTAGTATTGGATCAACAACTTTTAAATTTTTATCCTTAAAATAAATTTCCCCTTCATCTGGTGATAACATGATATTTAACATTTTTAATAATGTTGATTTACCCGCTCCACTTTCACCAACAAGGCAAGTAATCTTATTGGATGGGATTTCCATCCGGTCTATAAATAAGATGTCTTTATAAATTAAATCCTCAATTATAAACATTTGTTTACCTCTTTATATTAGTCTATTTTTATATTGCTCCATGTATATAAGTTTGTAAATATAAATGCTTAAACAATATGAAAAACACCCACGTATTATGATGTACGTGGGTGTTACTTTTAGATTATTCTTTTAAATCTTCAATTGAATCGATGTCCATGTATTCAGGAACAACTAATCCAGTTTTTGCACCTTCAAGGTTTGCACCAAGATCCTCAAAGTCACCTTCGTATTTTTCGTATTGATCAGCATGAGTTAGTGGTAACCAACCTGCGATATGTGCATCAATACTTCCATCAGCTACACCAGCCCACATAGGACCTGCTTCAACTTGACTAAGTGTTACTTCATATCCTAGATCCTGAAGTACTTTTGCAACAACATTTGTACTAGCGATTTCACTATCCCATGCAACATAAGCTAATTTCACTTCTTCTCCATTACCTTCTTGTGCATCTTTCGTCCATTCTGCTACTTTGTCAGTATTTTCTTCTACCCATGCAGCTGCTGCATCTTCGGGTGAGGTTCCATCTTGAATACTGCTCATAACTACGCCCATTTCGTCTGGTGTCCAGTGGAATTGATCTAATACCTTGTGAACGCCCGGTAGATCTTCAGCTAAACCGTTACGTGCAATAGAATTAATATTTTCTGCTTCACCATATACACCCTTAGGATCTTCTAGGTATTTCAAATCAAATTTTGAAAACATCCAATGTGGAGTCCAACCTGTTATGATAATCGGTTCTTCATCGTCATAAGCTTTTTTTAGAGATGCAGTCATCGCTGCTCCTGAACCTTCAATTAGCTCCCAATCTGTTAACTCATACTCTTCAAGCGCTGCTGCAGTTGCTTTCATAATTCCAGCGCCTGGATCAATTCCCGTAATTTTGTATTCTACACTCTCTCCAAGAGATGCTTTGTTGCTACCTGAGTCAGTAGTCCCACTACTTTCCTCTCCGCCACTACAAGCAGCTAAACCCAATGATAATCCGAATGCTAATGTTACTTTTGAAAATTTTGTAAACATTAAGCTGTTCCCCCTTTTTTTGTTTTTCCTATATTTTGAGTAATCCGGTCTAATATAATCGCAATAATTACGATTGCTAAACCAGCTTCAAAACCAGTTCCAGTTTGTAATTGTGTAACGGCACGATATACGTCCGCTCCTAAGCCTGGTGCACCAACCATTGAGGCAATCACTACCATCGATAAAGCAAGCATGATGCTTTGGTTTATACCAGCCATAATTGTTGGTAATGCCAATGGTAATTGTACCTTCAGTAATTTTTGACCTGTTGTTGATCCAAATGCTTGAGTTGCTTCTATTAAATCTTCAGGTACTTGCTTAATCCCTAAAATTGTTAAGCGAATAGTTGGAGGCATTGCGAAAATAACGGATGCGACCACTCCTGGTACAACGCCAATATTAAAGAAAAAGATTGCTGGAAGTAAATAAACAAATGCAGGCATTGTTTGCATAAAGTCAAGGATTGGTGTCACTATTTTCCCGACCGTCTCACTTTGTGATGCCCATATTCCAATCGGAATACCAAGAATTATAGATATACCTACCGATGTAATGACTAAAGCGATTGTGTCTAGCATGTTTTCCCAATATCCTAGATTATCAATTAATAGTAATCCTACTAATGAAAATAGTGCGATCCGCCAATTACAAACCTTCCATGCTAGTAAACTGACAATAACAGCCAAAATAATCGTTGGAATAATACCTAAACCTAGAACGATCCCATCTACGAAGAACTCTAACCCAGAAGCAATACTTTCAAAAAAAGGTTCAAAATGATCAACAAGCCATTCGATAATTATGTCAATCCAATTGGCTATAGGTAATTTTGGTAATAATTCATCCATCTTAGAGTACCTCCCTTTCTACTTGCGCAGGGAGCTCTTTATCTTCAATGTCATTTATGTACGTCTCATTACCTGCCAGTGCTCCAATAACAGCTCCTCTAATGACAATACCTTTAAGTCGCTTGTCCTGATCAATAACAGCGACAGGTATCGTTGCAGTAGATACATCATCAAATAGTTCTATAAGAAGTGTATCTTGCTGAACGGTCGTTACATCTTTATTTATCACTTCTGCTAAAGGCAGATTTTTTTCAACCGCATCTCTTGCATCAGCAGCAGTTACAGCTCCTATTAATCTCTTTTGTTTATCAACAATATAAACAGTAGAGATTCCGTTATCTTTCATCACCTTAAGAGCAACCCTAGCTCCTTTTTCAAGTTGAATCGTTTCTGGTCGCTTCATAACATGACCAGCAGTCAATACTTTGGATAAATCCACATCCTCAACAAATCGCTCTACGTAGTCATTTGATGGATTCATCAGGATTTCTTCTGGTGTACCAATTTGAACAATATTTCCATCCTTCATTAAAGCGATTCGGTCACCAATTCGTAGTGCCTCATCAAGATCATGTGTGATAAAGATGATTGTTTTTTCCATAGTTGACTGAAGCTCTAATAATTCGTCCTGCATATCTTTTCTAATTAGTGGATCAAGGGCACTAAATGCCTCATCCATTAATAAAATGTCAGGATCATTTGCTAATGCGCGAGCAAGTCCAACCCTTTGCTGCATACCGCCACTTAATTGACTAGGGATTTGATGTTCATATCCTTCCAGACCAACAAGCTTAAGTGCCTCTAATGCACGTTCCTTACGATTTTCCTTGCTAACACCTTGAATCTCTAGTCCGTATTCTGCATTAGCCAAAACTGTTCGATGTGGGAAAAGGGCAAAACGTTGAAAGACCATACTAAGCTTTTTACGACGCACATTTCGTAATTCTTCCTTACTCATTGAAACAATATCTTCCCCATCAATTAGTACTTGACCACTTGTCGGTTCTATTAATCGGTTAAACATCCGAACTAAAGTTGATTTACCACTACCGGAAAGTCCCATAATAACGAATATTTCGCCTGGATAGACTTCAAAGTTTGCACGATTAACACCTACAGTAGAACCTGTTTCTTTTAAGATTTCTTGTTTTGTTTTTCCTTGTTTGAGAAGCTGAGCAGCTTTTTTGGTGTTTTTCCCAAAAATTTTCGATACTTCTCGAACAGTGATTTTTACCGTACGTTCATTACTATTCATTTTTCCACCTCTACCTATTGACTCATATAAAGCGCGACTAACCATCTATTATTAATTAATCCTTCCCTTCAATGATTTATTGTCACGAACACTATGCCTTATTAATTATAGAAATAGTACAAAATGATTACAAAGCGCAAATAAGCTCATTTAACTCCGTAAAGTACATACAGAAAATACTGTACGTACTTTACGGTCTATATACTTACAATTCCTCCATTTTCCTTTTGCTTCATTGCCTTTACAATCAAATCATATAAATGTAGTCTGTATATATATACTAGCTAATAGGATGTGACAGGGTTTGCAAAGTAAAGAAGAACTTGAGAAAGCTCGAGAACGTGTAATTGAAGCAATCTCTCAAAATATGAACTTATATGGTGTAACACCTTCAGTAGGAAGATTGTGGGGGCTACTTTACTTTCAAAATCAGCCTATGACCTTAGATGAAATGAAAAATGAATTAGGTATGAGTAAAACAAGTATGAGTACTTCTGTTAGGAACCTAATGGATTTACATATGGTGGACAAGGTTTGGAAAAAAGGTAATCGCAAGGATTTATACGTAGCTGAGGAAGATTGGTATCAAACCTTTATAGATTTTTTTACGATAAAGTGGAGAAATGGTGTACAAATTAATGTTTCTGCAATTGAGAAATCATTACGAGAACTTAATTTACTCCTTGAAAAACCAGAACTCACCGAAGACTTTATAAATGAAATAAAAAGTGATATTGAAAAACTTCATCAATCATTGGAATACTATGGCTGGCTAAATCGCTTAGTTGATAGCTTTGAAACACACGAAATCTTTGATTTCATTCCAAAAAAACCGAACGATCACACGAAATAATCGTGGTTGATCGTTCGGTTTTTTTGTTTTTTCGAATTTCTCCGTTAAAGGAATAAAAAATGAAATTAAAAAAAAGAAAAACACTGTTCACCAGCATAAGAAATCGCTTACAATAATAACATCAACGAAAAGGAGGAATTTAACATGAAAAACATGACAAAACAAACCGTACAAACATATAAGGGTGGAACACTTTCTTAAATTGTTAACGGTGTACTCCCTTATATGTGTTTTATTTAAATAACACAAAAAGGGGTAAATCATGCATTTTCCATTAAAAAAATTTTTCTCATATTACAAACCTTATTTAACGTTGTTTCTTTCGATATTGGTGTGCGCCTTTATCGTTTCGGCTGTGACTTTGGTTTTTCCACTGCTCGTCCGGTATATTACAAAAGATGTTCTGGCAGGTGACATGTCCACCGCGCTAAGTAAAGTGTATTGGATTGGTGGGCTAATGCTTGTTTTAGTCGCAATCCAGAATATCGGGAACTTCTTTGTGGACTACAAAGGTCATGAAGTTGGTGCTCGTATGGAAAGTGATATGCGTAGCGAGCTGTTTGAACATATGCAAAAGCTTTCCTTTAGCTTTTATGATAAGGAAAAGACTGGTCAGCTCATGTCTCGTATAACAAATGACCTGCTGCTACTTTCCGAGCTTTACCATCACGGTCCTGAAGACTATGTTAAATATCTCGTTCGCTTTATTGGAGCATTTGTTATTTTGTTCTTTATTAATGCACCATTAACGATCGCCGTTTTCTGTTTTTTACCATTTTTAAGTGTCTTTGTCTTGTATTTTAATAAGCTTTTGAACAAAGCATTAAAAAGAAACAAAGAGCGAATCGGTGACATAAACGCACAGGTTGAGGATAGTCTATCTGGAATCCGTGTAGTAAAATCGTTTGCCAACGAGTTTGTCGAGATCGAGAAGTTTAACAGAGAAAATAATCGTTTTCTTGAAAGTCGAAAAAAAACGTACAAGGCTGAAGCGTACTTTTTCAATGGTGTTGAAACGTTTATCCAACTGATTACAATTACAGTGATCATCTTTGGTAGCGCTCTAATTGCAGGGAACACGTTAGATTTAGCAGATTTGATTACTTTTTTACTGTATATCAACTTTATGATTGAGCCAATTCAACGACTGACTCATATGAGCATGCAGTTCCAAGAAGGAATAACTGGCTTCCAGCGCTTTATGGAAATCATCAATCTAAAGCCCGCAATCGAGAACAAAGCGAATGCCATTACCCTTAATGATGTACATGGTGAAATTGAATTCAAGCAAGCTTCCTTCCGTTACGAAGAACATTTAGATAATGTCTTAGTAAACCTGTCACTTCGTATACAGCCAGGAGAATATGTAGCATTAGTTGGTCCGTCTGGTGCGGGAAAAACGACATTATGCTCGCTCATTCCTCGCTTTTATGATGTAACAGAGGGGGATGTGTTACTAGACGGGATAAATGTCTGTGATATCGACTTACAGTCCTTAAGAAAAACAATAGGAGTTGTCCAGCAAGATGTTTACCTCTTCACAGGAACGGTGAAAGAAAATATCCGCTACGGAAATCCAGCTGCAAATGATGAAGAAATTATCGCGGCAGCTAAGCACGCCAATGCCCATGACTTTATTATGAACTTGCCAAATGGCTACAACTCCGAGATTGGGCAACGAGGGGTTAAACTGTCTGGTGGTCAAAAACAACGATTAAGTATCGCTCGCGTATTCTTGAAGAATCCATCAGTTCTCATATTTGATGAGGCAACCAGCGCACTTGATAATGAGAGTGAAAGCATCGTCAAGGAATCACTAGAATCGTTAGCAAAAGGACGGACAACGATCGTCATTGCCCATCGCCTTTCCACTATTCGCAATGCTGAGCGGATTATCGTTTTAACGGAGGGCGGTATTGTGGAACAAGGTACACACAGCGCATTACTTGCACACGATGGAGCGTATGCACATCTGTATTCTAAGCAGTTTGAATTACAAGTGTAAACTCTTTAAATTCCAATTGGCCCCCCCTCTCTTTTACCAAAGGGGGACCGATTAACTTTAATAAGATTACCTTTTCAATATACCTAAATATTCCTTCCAAGGCCCTACGTCCTCCCTGTATCTCTCTGCCATGACCCTTACGATTTGAGCAATGTGGGTTAAATCATGAAGTACCCACGTGGAAAGCAACTCTCTTACCTTAACTAAACCAAATGCAGGATGTGTACCTGCTAGTTCAAGTTGTGATTCAACTTCAATAAGACCCTTTAGTTTAGTTATATTTAGTAATCTAATCGTTTTAAATTCAAGCAACTTTTGTTCAATCGAACTTTCAGACCGTTGATTTAAGTGAGAATGACGATCAAATGGTGGAAACGGTTTACTTTCACCTTCCTGAAGAATTATTTCTAGTCTTGGTATCCAATTAAATTTCTCTGCTTCAATAAGGTGTTCAATCACTTCAAAGACATTCCAGGTTCCTTTTCCTTCATTGCATTGCAACCAACTATCAGCTAAACCAGATAAAAAACACTCAAGTGTATGTGGTGTACGTTCAAGAACTTCAATAGCTTCTTTCATATTAAAATTCATAAAACTACTCCTTTATGTTATTAATCCCTTAAGACACTATAATTCAATTTATATTAGATAATATAATGATATTTTATTGGTCAATTATTAATACGAACGATTTCACTGTCTGTTAATGTATATTCATGAGAACTAATTAATGAAGCTTTAAGTGATTCAGTTAGTCTGTCTTCATCATAAGCACAGACCGAAATGATCTTCATCGATTGTACTGCTTTATTAGCTGCTTGTTCAAATTCTTCTATTTTACATGTTATTTCTTGTAAATCTCCCCATTCTACATGAGCCCACGTCCTGATGGAAGCGTTTTTTTCTATGTAAGTCTCTAACATGTTTGAAAAGTAAGCTACAATAGTAGGTGGATGAAAATCTCCATTTGAACAATAAAAATCAAAGTTATTTACATGCTTTATTTTGTCCAGTTGTACCTTAGTTAATAAAGGTTCTATTTTTTTATATAGTAATGGAAATATCCTTTCGTTTTCGATAACAAAAACATAATCCCCTTGCTCAATTCCAGAAAGAATGTAGGAAATTGCATTTTCTAGATAGCGTTCTAAATCGTTAAAACTGTAAAATATATGATAGCATGTTGATTGCTGTAAATCCCTCAATAGTTGCTTAACTTTTTTATCCAAAGCTTACTCCTTACCAGCTAATAGCTTTTTCTATAGTCCAGAATAAATTTTACATGTTTTATTTAGATTGTAGCATAACCTATTCAATCTAACTTGCATTATAAGTCGAATAAGAATAAAGGGCTACCGAAGCAACCCATTTATTGAATAAAAGATAGGACTTCTTTCTTAACCGAACCTCAGAAAAAAGGAAACCCTTACACTTTTAATACGACAAAAAAAGGTTATCTTAGACAATTAAAATACTATTCAAATTTGGAAAAAAGGATTATGATAGATCTATTACACGGCAAAGGGGTGACATCATTGAAACTTCGGTTGCTGGTTAAATCGATTTTGATGCTTCTGTTAGTGTTTGTAGGGTTTCATATTGTTTCAATGTCTCACTTAAATCACCCTACTAATCAAGCAAAAGTGTTAGCCGTTGAAACGGAATCATCTTTCACAACAATTAATCTCCAAGAGGATGATCAAAAGCATTTTAATCACCTAGACAGCATTCAAGTAAAGGATCCTTTAATCTTACAAGTAGTGATCATAACACTATTTATCTTTTCATCAATAAGATTTAATCAGAAAATAAGACATTTCCTTTACTCAGTTTATTATCAATCATCCTACTTTTCTAGAAATCATTTATTTACTGCCTAATAATAATTATAAATAGGAGGTTTTATAAATGATGTTTTGGTTAAGAATGATTCCAGTTGTAGCTTTTTCAATTACTGCACTTAGTCTATTCACGTATCAGGGGATAGAAATCATACACGCATTCTCAGATTATTTTCAAAAAAAGTAAAGATTCATTTATTAGTATTGAAAATTGATCATGTGGAATAAAAAATAGGGCTGATCCTTTGACGGATCAGCCCTATTTTTATGATTGATTATCTTTTTGTTCATCAGTAAGTGTTAACCACACTTTTATGACGGAGCCAGCATCTTGTTCATCAATAACGAAGGAACCGTTACTATATCGGTCATTCGGTCTTAATGTTGCAAGATTGATACTTTCGATTACTCCTTTTTCTGTTTCGAGATAAAATTCGCCCTTGTCTTGCGCTATTTCTGCTCCAACAACTCTATGTGGATTATTTTTTAATTCTCTAAGCATAACTAAACCACGTTTAGCACGTGATGATTTTTCAAAATCAGAAACATTCATCTTCTTTACTGCACCTCTTTGGGTGGCAATAACTAAAAATGCTTTTTTATTACGTTCGATTACTTTTCCGCTAACCACAAAATCATCTGGTTTTAGGTTAATTCCTTTTACACCAGCAGCTCTAGGACCAACAACACTTACTTCTTCTTCTTCAAACCACAAACCATACCCTAACTGTGTCACTAAGAATAAATCATTTTGTCCTGAAGTTAAATGGACATCAATTAATGTATCATCACCTTTTAAATTTAAAGCAACAAGTGGTTTTGAATACCTCTGAGCTTTGTATTGACTTAACTCAGTCTTTTTCACCATACCTGATCTCGTAATAAAAGTTAAGAAATGATTTTCAGCAAAATCTTTGACAGGTATTGCCTTTAGAATCACTTCATCTCTGTCAATCGGTATGATGTTTGCTATATGCTGACCAAGGTCTTTCCATCGTATATCAGGTAATTCATGTACTGGGCAATATAAGTAATTCCCTTTATTAGTAAATAACAAGACGACTTCTGTTGTATTTATTTCGATTTGAGAAAGCAATCTGTCACTATCCTTCATCCCGAAGTCCTGTCCGTTAGATGCAGCATATGACCTGAGACTCGTACGTTTCACATATCCGTCCTTTGTGACTGTTACAATAACATCCTCAGATGCGATCATAACTTCAAGATTGATTTTTATTTCTTCAATCTCAGCTTCAATGACGGAACGACGATCATCTGCATAGGTCTTTTTCACCTTTTTAAGATCATTTTTTATCACTTTCAGTAAGACATTTTCATCATTAAGAATACTTGTAAGTTCTTCGATTTTCTTTGCAAGTTCTTCTGCTTCATTTGTTAATGCGGTAATATCTGTATTTGTTAAACGATAAAGCTGTAAGGATACGATTGCTTCAGCTTGTGGCTCAGTAAATACAAATTTTTGAATTAAGTTATCCTTTGCATCACGCTTGTCTTTTGAAGCACGGATGGTTGCGATCACTTCATCTAAAATAGATAATGCCTTTATTAATCCTTCAACAATATGCTCCCGCTCACGTGCTTTACGAAGTTCATATTTTGAACGATTTGATACAACTTCCTTTTGATGACCAATGTACGCATCAAGAATGGAAGGCAAGCTCATTAACATTGGTCTACGGTTATGAATTGCAACCATATTAAAATTGTAAGTAATTTGCAGGTCGCTATTTTTGTATAAATAATTTAATACACCTTCAGCATTTGCTTCCTTTTTCAGTTCAATAACGATTCGTAAACCAGTTCGATCAGTGTCATCACGTACTTCAGCGATTCCCTCAACCTTACGTTCAATGCGGAATTCATCCATACGTTTCACAAGATTTGCTTTGTTTACTTCAAAAGGAATTTCCGTAATGACAATTTGTTGTTTTCCACCACGAATTTCTTCTATACTTGCTTTCCCACGTATAATTATTTTACCTTTACCTGTTTCATACGCCTTTTTTATTCCCTCAAGACCTTGAATAATTCCGCCTGTAGGGAAATCTGGGCCTTTTATTACCGTCATTAATTCATCAACAGTACAGTTCGGTTTGTCCATACGCTTAATAACCGCATCGATGACCTCACCTAAATGATGTGGAGGTATATCTGTTGCATAACCTGCAGAAATTCCTGTTGAACCGTTCACTAATAGATTAGGGAACATTGCCGGTAAAACCAATGGTTCCTTACTAGTGTCATCGAAGTTTGGTACAAATTCCACCGTTTCTTTTTCAATATCACGAAGGAGTTCCGTGGCAATAGCGGATAATCTTGCTTCCGTATAACGCATTGCAGCTGGAGGATCCCCGTCAATACTACCGTTATTTCCATGCATCTGAATAAGAAGATTGCGTACCTTCCAATCCTGACTCATACGAACCATTGCTTCGTATACAGATGAATCACCGTGAGGGTGGTAGTTACCAATAACATTTCCTACTGTTTTTGCGGACTTTCGATAATTTTTATCATTTGTATTGCCATCTACGTGCATGGCATATAAAATTCGTCGTTGTACAGGCTTTAAGCCGTCACGTGCATCTGGAAGTGCACGATCTTGAATAATGTACTTACTATAACGTCCAAAACGGTCACCTAGTACATCCTCAAGAGGTAAATCACGAAATATTTCTACTGAATCTGCCAAGACCTATACCTCCTCTGCGACCGATAAGTGTTCGTTTTCTAATATATTTGTTTCTTCATCAAGACCAAATGCTACGTTATTTTCAATCCACTTACGACGTGGTTCAACCTTATCACCCATTAATGTTGTTACACGACGCTCAGCACGAGCAGCATCATCTATTTTAACGCGAATTAGCGTTCTAGTTTCTGGATTCATTGTTGTTTCCCATAGCTGATCAGCGTTCATCTCACCTAAACCTTTATATCGCTGAATCATATAACCTTTTCCAACCTTGGAAATAGCACCTTGTAATTCATCATCAGACCAAGCGTATTCCACAACTTCTTTTTTCCCCGAACCTTTACTTACTTTATACAAAGGAGGTAAAGCAATAAATACTTTGCCATTTTCAATGAGTGGTTTCATATAGCGGTAAAAAAAGGTTAGTAGTAGTACTTGGATATGAGCACCATCAGTATCAGCATCGGTCATAATAATAACCTTATCATAATTTATATCTTCAATTAAAAACTCTGCTCCGACACCTGCTCCGATTGCATGAATGATCGTGTTGATCTCTTCGTTTTTAAAAATGTCAGCAAGCTTCGCCTTTTCAGTGTTAATAACTTTACCTCGTAGTGGTAGTACAGCTTGAAATCGACGGTCTCTCCCTTGTTTAGCTGAACCACCTGCTGAGTCACCCTCAACTAGGTATAATTCATTTTTTAAAGGGTTACGCGATTGTGCAGGTGTTAGTTTTCCGCTTAACGTTGTCTCAGAACGTTTGCGTTTTTTCCCACTTCTCGCCTCTTCACGAGCTTTACGTGCCGCTTCTCTAGCTTGGAATGCTTTTATCGACTTTTTAACGAGTAGTGTTCCAGAATCAGGATTTTCCTCTAAGAAATAAGATAGGTTTTCCGAAAGAACTGCATCGACAGCAGATCTTGCTTCACTTGTACCCAGCTTACCCTTCGTTTGACCTTCAAACTGTAGAAGTTCTTCAGGTATTCGCACAGATATAATTGCTGAAAGTCCTTCTCGAATATCAGAGCCCTCTAGGTTTTTATCCTTTTCCTTCAACAAACCGGTTTTTCTGGCATATTCATTAAAAGCTCTTGTCATAGCTGTTTTTGAACCAGCTTCATGTGTGCCACCATCTTTCGTTCGAACATTATTTACGAAAGATAAGATGTTTTCTGAATAGCCGTCATTAAATTGAAAAGCAAAATCTACTTCTATTCCATTTTGTTCACCTTCAAAAGAAACGACAGGATGAAGCGCGTCTTTTTCTTCGTTTAAATAGGTGACAAATGCTTCAATACCAGTCTCATAATGATAGACCTCATTTTGATCATTACGTTCATCAATAAGTTCAATTTTAAATCCTTTTAACAGGAATGCTGATTCACGTAAGCGTTCACTTAGCGTTTCGAAATTGTATGTTGTTGTACTAAAAATAACTGGATCTGGTTTAAAATGAATTTTAGTACCAGTTTTCGTTGTCTTCCCTTTCTTTTCAAGGGTCGTTACAGGTTTTCCACCATTTTCAAACCGTTGCTCATAAATTGAACCATCTCGTTGAATCGTAACCACTAACCATTCAGAAAGAGCATTTACAACAGATGCACCAACACCATGGAGACCACCACTTGTTTTATAGCCACCTTGACCAAATTTACCTCCAGCATGAAGGATAGTCAAAATAACTTCAGGTGTCGGTAACCCTAGCTTATGCATCCCTGTTGGCATCCCACGTCCTTTATCTTGAACAGAAATACTATTATCTTTATGTATTTTTACAATTATATGGTCACCATGACCCGCTAAGGCCTCGTCAACTGAATTATCGACGATCTCATATACAAGATGATGTAAGCCTCTACTATCAGTACTTCCAATATACATACCTGGACGTTTTCTAACGGCTTCTAGTCCTTCAAGTACTTGTATAGCATCATCATTATATTCAAATTGTTGCTTTTTAACCAAAAGACTAAACCCCTTTCAATTGACACACAATCAAATCATCTCTCTAATTAAGAACGCATGTTTTAGTATTTTATACAATATTTCGTTTATCGACAACCCACACTTTTAAAGAAATGCTTATTTTTCTTTAATAATTTGTTATTTAGTATAGTGCAAATTACGTAATATCCATGCTTTATTGTATATGGTAAATTGCTTTTAGCAAACCTAATTCGTGTAAAAGATAAAAAAATCCTTGTTTTTCACAAGGATTTTTCCAATAGTTGATCACAATATTTTAACTCCATTCTTATCACGGGTAGTAATAAACACCAGCATAAGTGAAGTCTCAATTTACTTTGTCATTGCATGTTCAACCTTAATACATCGGTTCATCACAACAGTTTTATTATTCCTTTTTAACAGATCATATGCTTCTTCGTTCTCAAGGCCTAATTGTGCCCAATAAACATCTGCATCAATTTCTAAAAATTCCTTGGCGACATCAAGTAAATGCTCAGAGCGTCGGAATACATTGACGATGTCTACGTGTCCTTTAATATCTTTTAAGGATGCTACAGCTTTCTGACCTAGCACTTCATTCACAGTTGGATTGACTGGTATAATTTCATAACCGGCATCCTGCATTGCTTTACTCACCATGTAAGATGTACGTGATGAATTATCGGATAAACCGACAACTGCAATCGTTTTACTATTTTTTAAAATCTCGCCAATTTCTTGTCTTGTCGGATATTCAATCGCCATTAACATCCAGCTCCTTTTCTCAAGTGTAGCAACTATGACCGATATAAACAATTTTTAAGTCCTGTTAAAGTTTATTCTTGGTGTGTTGATTTTATCCTGATATCAGTTCGCCAAAACGTAGAGAGCAACGCTGAATTTTTTACTGAGTTTAATGTTTTTTTAATTCTATATTAGAGTTTTTCTATCTTCTCATGGTAGAATATAAGAAGATTATACAAAGGAGTACTTATATGATTGAAGCAATTATCTTTATTTTAGCGTATTTATTAGGATCTATTCCTTCAGGATTAATTGTTGGGAAACTAGGCTATGGAATTGATATTCGTGAGCATGGAAGTGGAAACTTAGGTGGTACGAATACATTCCGTACACTTGGAGTAAAAGCTGGACTTATTGTTACGAGTGCAGATATACTAAAAGGTACACTAGCTTCTGCATTACCAACACTATTTTTAAACAGTGAATTAAATCCGCTTTTAGTAGGCGTATTTGCTGTTATTGGCCATACATATCCGATTTTCGCTAAATTTAAAGGTGGAAAAGCCGTTGCAACTTCAGCAGGGTTACTGCTCTATAGTGCACCAGTTATGTTTATAACCATTTTAGCGTTCTTTTTCATCGTTCTTTACATTACAAAATATGTGTCTTTATCCTCAATGCTTGCTGGTGTTTATGGAATCATTTACAGCTTGTTTACAAAAGAAATCCCTTTAATTATAGTGATTTCACTATTAACAATTTTTGTCATCTATCGACATCGAGCAAATATTAAAAGAATCATAAATAAAACTGAGCCAAAAGTAAAATGGCTTTAGTAAATAAGTCTCTTTTCTAAGAGATTGTTGTTTTTAAACATAAACTATTTAGCTTGATGGAAGCGGATTACGAGACTCCTATGGGAGCAGTGGAGTCAGGCGAGACCACTCCATAGGGTACTTAAGTCGGGGTGGCTCAACCGCCCGCCCAGCGGGATACTGGACTCCTCTTACTGCAATAACCACACCGCATTACTTAAAGATAACAACTAAGTTTGGGAGTCATCCTAAAATAAAAACCACTATTACTGTGGTTTTTATTTTTTTACAAATATTTAACATATGCAACCGAATACAAAAATGGTTCTATCTGAAGTTCTATATTATAATAAAGAGAAGAACTACTAATTTGTTTTATTTTTCTGTTATAGGGAAAAACGTATGATTAGATAATTTATTTGAGTTTAAGTTTAATTAGTCGTTTATAGAAGGAGTGTTAATTATGGAAATAATCGTTGATGAAAAGGCTGCAGGCTGGTATATAGATGAATTACAACTTCAAAAAGGTGATATGGTACAATTTTTTGTACGCTATGGAGGATGTAGCAACGTACAAAAAGGCTTTTCATTAGGTGTAGTAAAGCAAAAGCCTGAAGATATTGGTTCTAGTGCAGAAAGCAAAGGTATCACTTTTTTTGTTGAGAATCGCGACTTATGGTATTTTGATAATCATAACCTTCGTGTAGAGCTTGATGAAGAAGTAGATGAGCCGACATTTAACTACATTGAACAATAAAACAGTAATACAACTAATGCTTATGGCGCCTTGCTCAGACCTATACATCTGAGCTTTTGCTTTGACTTATGACAATAAATACTATTTCACACAAAAAAAAGAGGGTTACTCAAAAGGGTAACTCCTCTAATCAATAGTGATAAATGATTTGTAAGGTTTTGTTAGTAATGCTTCTATTCTTTGTAATCTGTCAAATATGTAATTTAAATCGTTTTATATGAGCATCTAACCCATAATGTTTTAAGACTTTTACTTGTGTCTTTCCTAATAAATCAAAATGTGGGTATTGCTCATTATGATGTATCCATTCTTTTTTCAAATCGAATTGCTCTCCCCAGTTAGCTAATTTTTCTAAGTCCTTACAACCTGCTTTTGTTACACAATGCGAATCTGGAAATCGGTTATCTAGCCAGAAATGTGTTAAAAATGAAATTTCTCCACGGGTTACTTCTTCCTTCCACTGTTCTAATTCCTTTCGTGAAATTCCAAAGGCCATTTTATTTCTTCGCCTTCTCGTATGCTTCATGCCATTCAGGGAAGAGCTTACGAAATTTCACAGGTCTGAACGTATCCTTTTGAACACACACATGACTTGACTTAGCTTGTACTGCTAAATCTCCTGAAGGAGTGAAAATTTCATACCCATAAACACTTTTCATCCCATTATATTGTTCTATCCAAGTATGGATAATCGCAGTATCACCATACCGAAGTGGCTTTTTGTAGGATATTTCAAGATCGATTACCGGTGATATGATCCCTTCCTCTTCCATTCCAGCATAGGAAAACCCAAGGTCTTGAATCAATTTTGTTCTACCTAATTCCATCCAAATTAAATAATTCGCATGATAAACTACACCCATTTGATCTGTTTCAGCATAACGTATTTCAATTTCTTTCTTTGATACAAGCATGTTATTCTCTCCTTGTTGCACAATTGTAGCTCTTAGTAATTCTTCTAACCATCATATCATACACAATTTTGATATTGAATGAAAAAGACTTATTAGGTCTGTTAAAAAATCTTGCAAAGTTTTTTGTTATTTTTACTATAAAAAAAACCAGGCAAAATGCCTGATTTATTGATCGTGACGATATCCGTTTTCACGTGCTTGAGCTTCATCTTTAATTTCTTCACGCAAAGCATTAATACTTTCCTCACGACGAAGGTTTTTCGCTTCTATTCTTTCACGTTCTTCAGCAGAAGCAAATTGTAGTGTGTCTTGTGCTTCCTCAATGTTTTCAATTGTGTTTTGAACCATGCTTTGTAACTTTTCTACATTGTCTGTACGATCGTCCGGGTTTGGTCGATTTTGTTTTGCCATCGTTATCATATCCTTTCATGGTTAGCTTACAAAATAACAACTTTAGTCTGCTATATAAAAGGAGTTTTTAAACACGAATTTTATGTTAAATATAGTAGAGATTACTCTCCTTTAGTTTGCATAACCTGAGCATGCTTGCCGGATGTATCTTGCATTTTTTTACCTTTATTATTTCCAAATCCTTTTGATTTTGTTCCGATGTGACTTGGAGCATAATGGGATTGCTTCATATCTGAATTTGTCATAGTTATCGCCTCCTCAAAGAATAGGTTGTCCCTATATAAGACAATAAATGACTAGAAAAGCTTGTTAATCTAATTTCTTTAGCATTCTTTGCTCCCAGCGCTCCTCAATTCTCTCAAGGGCTTCTTGGTCCTTTAAAAGTTGCTCTTTATTTTCTAAGACTAATTCTTCAAATGATCTCTTTCTACTCTTTCTCATCATGATCACCTCTCTTTATGTTTAAGAAAAGGATGTCCAATTATTAAATCATTTAGTACAATTTTTAGAAAATAAACGAAAGTGGCACGATATAGATAATTGTGATAAAAGTGTAAATGTAAAAAAAGACCGAGATAAATATCTCGATCTTAGTTAGATTTAAGAAAATCCTCCATTTGTTCATATGTCATCGCACCTACAAATTTTGTTCCAATGATTCCATTTTCATCAATAATATAGGATGTCGGGTAAGACATTACTTCATATTGGTTATTTATTTTCCCTTTTTCATCTAATAATACTGGGAACGATAATTCCAGTTCTTCAACAAAATTCTTTACAGTTTCCACGTTTTTTTCTGAACTGGTCAGGTTTACAGCTGCAATAACAACTTCGTCATTATAATCTTCTTGTATTTTCTGCATATCAGGCATTTCAGAGCGACAAGGAGGGCACCATGTTGCCCAAAAATTAAGAATAACCTTCTTACCTTGTAGATTTGATAAACTCACTTTTTCCCCATCTAGGGTCGTTAGTTCAAAGTCTGGTGCTGCATTCCCTTCTGAAACACCCACTTTAGCATCATTCGGATTTATAGCATTATAAACCGCATAACCAATTAAAAAAACTAAAATTGAAATAGCTAATATTTTCTTCATTTGATTAAATAAACCTCCTAAACAAAAGACAAAACAATGATTTTTATCAGTTGATAAACAACTAAATAACTAAAAATCATGATCATAATTGAGTAGATAAAGACTTTAACTGAGATTTTCTCTTTTTTCCCAACCCAATATAAATAAATGATACTAAGAACAAGACCTAAATAAAAACCATCTTGGCCTCCTGAAAGATATAACCAACTAAACGTTAATAAAAGATCAGGTCGAAACAACACAATACTAAATTTGTAAGTCATAACAATTAGTAAAGCAGCTGTCCAAAAGTGCTTGAGAATAAATTGTTTTACAAAAGATGCTTTTATCAAACTTTCAATTAGATAATATGTAACTAAAAATGAAAATAGGACAACTATAAGATAGTACTGTAATGTAAAAGGTCCTATTTGAAAAGCATCATACATATACGGACCTCCCATAATGCCATTTTTCTCTACATCTATTTAATCATGTAAACTTAGAAAGAACAACGTATTTAGCCTTCGTTTCTTTTTTTAGACACAAAAAAGGAACGGGAAACCCGTTCCTTAAATAAAGCTTAGCCTTTTAACTTGTCACGTAATACCATTTGAAGGATTCCACCATGGCGGTAGTAATCAATTTCAACTTCACTGTCAAAACGAACTAATACTTCAAATTCTTTTTTGTTACCAGCTTCATCAGTTGCGGTAACTTTAACGAAATCACGTGGTCTTACAGTTTCATCAATTGTTACTTCAATCGCTTCTTTACCAGTAAGTCCTAGTACTTCTGCATTTTCTCCATTTTTAAATTGAAGAGGAAGCACACCCATTAACACTAGGTTACTACGGTGAATACGCTCAAAGCTTTCAGCAATAACTGTTTTAATTCCAAGAAGGTTTGTACCTTTCGCTGCCCAGTCACGAGAACTTCCCATTCCGTAATCCTTACCAGCCAATACAACAAGTCCTGTACCATCTTGCTTGTAATCCATACATGCATCATAAATTGATTTCACTTCACCTGTTGGCCAGTAAGTTGTGTAACCACCTTCTGTACCAGGGGCAATTTGGTTTTTGATACGAATATTTGCAAACGTACCTCTCATCATAACTTCATGGTTACCACGACGAGAACCATAAGAGTTAAATTCTCTAGGTGTTACCCCATTATCTTGAAGGTAACGGCCAGCAGGTGTATCTTTACCAATTGAACCAGCAGGTGAAATGTGGTCAGTTGTTACAGAGTCACCGAATTTTGCAACAATTCGTAAATCCTTTAGAGTTTCCACTTTACCAGGCTCAGCTTCTAAGCCTTCAAAGAATGGCGGGTTTTGAATGTATGTTGATGAATCATCCCATACATATAACGCTTCATCAGTTGTTTCAATTTCGTTCCAACGAGCGTTATCATCAAATACTTGCTCATATTCTTTTCTGAATAACTCAGGTGTAACAGTTTTATTAACAACTTCGTTAATTTCATCTGTTTCTGGCCAGATATCTTTAAAGAATACGTCATTTCCATTTTTGTCTTTACCTAAAGAATCACTTTGTAAGTCTATATCAACTGTACCAGCTAGAGCATATGCCACAACAAGTGGTGGTGATGCAAGGTAGTTTCCTTTGACTAGTGGATGAATACGTCCTTCAAAGTTACGGTTACCTGATAAAACAGATGTTACTAATAAATCGTTTGCTGCAACAGCTTCTTCGATTTCATCAGCAAGTGGACCAGAGTTACCGATACATGTTGTACAACCATAACCAACAAGATTAAATCCTAGTTTTTCTAAATGTGGCAGAAGACCTGAATTTTCTAAGTATCCTGTAACAACTTTAGAACCAGGAGCTAATGATGTTTTTACATATTTAGGCACTTCCATTCCTAATTCAGTTGCTTTTTTCGCAACTAAACCTGCAGCTACTAAAACGTATGGGTTTGATGTATTCGTACAGCTAGTAATCGCAGCAATCGCAATCGCACCAGTTTTCATGTTTGTTTCTTCACCGTTATTAAATTTCACAGTGATTTCTTTGTTAATTTCAGTTGCTTCTAAACCAAAACCTTGGTTTCCAGCTGGAGCAACTAAATGTTTATGGAATGTATCTTTCATCATTGATAAAGGAATTAAATCTTGTGGACGTTTTGGTCCAGAAAGATTTGCTTCAATTTCAGAAAGGTCAATTTCTACTACTTTCGTGAAATCTGGATCTTCATTTTCTGGCGTGAAGAATAAGCCGTTAGCTTTGCAATAATCTCCAACGATTTTAATTTGCTCTTCAGTACGACCTGTAAGACGCATGTAATTTAAAGCTTCTTCATCCACAGGGAAGAATCCACAAGTTGCTCCGTATTCAGGAGCCATGTTTGCAATAGTAGCTCTATCTGCAAGTGGAAGTTGCGCTACACCAGGGCCAAAGAACTCAACAAATTTACCAACAACACCTTGTTGACGTAAAACTTGAGTAACTTTTAATGCTAAGTCAGTTGCAGTTGTACCATTTGGAAGTTCTCCTGTTAATTTCACACCGATAACTTCAGGAACTGGGAAATATGAAGGTTGCCCTAGCATACCTGCTTCAGCTTCGATACCACCAACACCCCAACCAAGAACACCAATACCATTGATCATCGTTGTATGTGAGTCAGTACCAACTAAAGAATCTGGGAATGCTTCAAATTCTCCATTTTCATTTTCTACTGCATGAACTACATTTGCTAAATACTCTAAGTTAACTTGGTGAACAATACCAGTTGCAGGTGGTACAGCACGGTAGTTATCAAATGATTTTTTAGCCCAGCTTAGGAATTTATAACGTTCTGCATTACGTTCAAATTCAAGCTCCATATTGAACTGTAATGAATCCATTGTTCCAGCTTTGTCAACCTGTACAGAGTGGTCAATTACTAAGTCAACTGGAATTTCAGGATTAATTTTATCAGGGTCTCCACCTAAATCTGCCATTGCTTTTCGTAAAGAAGCTAAATCAACAACAGCTGGTACACCTGTAAAGTCTTGTAAAATTACACGAGATGGTTTGAATGGAACGTCGATATCTTTTTGCTCAGAAGTTCCCCATTTCGCTAAGTTTTCAACATGTTCTTTTGTGATAACTCTGCCGTCTACTTGACGTAAAACAGATTCTAAAAGAACTTTAACTGAATATGGCAAGCGTGAAACGTTACCAATTCCTGCATCTTCTAATGCTTGTAAAGAATAGTAGTTGTACGTCTTTCCATTGACCGTAAAGCTTTTACGCGATTGGAAAGCATCTTTGCTTGTTGTTACTTGATTAGTCATTAACAATTTCCCCCTAATTAAGATCAAGATCGACTCTTGTCGAAGGATGGTACCCCATTTTTAAACTTTCTCACAATTCAATCTTAATACAACTAGTAACATAAGTAAATAACAATGATGTTATTGATATGTATAAGTTTTTCTTATGAAAGCGTACTAGTTTTACTTTTTTACTATATCAAATTTTGAACGAAATAACATAAAAACTTTAAAATTTTTTATTATTTTTTACTTAATTTGGTTTAATGGTTCATTGTTTTTTGAGACAAGATATCTGTTATAGGGGGTGAAGTAATCTTATGGCTAAACGTAAAGCAAATCACGTGAGAATGGGTATGAATGATGCAAGTGCTCAAGGTGTTGGTGCAGGCTACAATGAAGAGCTTCAAAATGAACCATTAACAGCTAAGCAAAGACAGAATAATAAAAAACGCAAAAAAAATCAATAAGATATAATGTTTATTTCTTTACGACAAAAAACGACGGATCCTCCGTCGTTTTTAAATTGTTGTTGTGCTTATATGTCTGTTTGATTCACATCATTAACTATTTTTTGAAGATCCTGTTGATATTGTTCAAGACGTTGTCTTTGTGTTTCAGATGCATTTTCAAGTGCATTATTAATTTGTTGATAAGCTTCATTTACTTCTTCTGTTAAATGTTTAAGCTGTGCCCCGTAGTCAGCACTATCTTTTACGATACTCTCATACGAATCAAAAGCTTCAGTCGCCCCTTGCTGTGCTGCTTGAAAAGCTTGTTGCTCGTCCTTATTATATGGCATAAATCAACACACTCCTTCAATTCATGTATAAAACCATCTGTTAGTATGCCTTTTATTTCTAAAAATATTCATTATAATATAAGAATGTTTTTAAGAATTTAACTCATTCTAATGATAGGAGGGATGACAATGACTAATAAAAACACAGGTAAAGATATGCGAAAAAACGCACCTAAAGGGAATAATCCCGGACAACCAGAACCTTTAGATGGTTCTAAGAAAGTTAAAAATGCGAACCATACTCGTCAAAAGCATAACCAAGGGCACGATATGTAAGGAATGGGCTAGCCCCATTTCTTTTTTTATTGTTTATTAATTATACAATTTTCCATTTAATTACCTTTCCATAGGACAAAAACTTTCACAAAAAAAATAATCTTGAATACCTTATTGGTTAAAGGGGTTAAAAACATTCATAAGTGAAGGAAGTTTCAGTTCTATGGAGGTCAATTTTCATGAATATTAGAAAGTGTTCAAATCCAATGAATATTAATGGGATTGAAGAATGGATGACACAGTTTTTTACAGACCCGTTTACTAGCTTACTGGATGAGCACACATTTCGAGTCGACTTATTTGAAACAAGCGAGGAGTTTATAATTGAAGCTGAGCTTGGAGAAACAAAGAAAAAAGAAGATATTCAAATTACTACATGTATAGAAAAAATAAAGATTTCCATTCAATCTAATGTATGTAATCAAAATGAGGAAGAGAAAAACAATGAGGAAATCGCAAGGACAATTACACTACCTTATTCAATAGAAGATAAAGAGATTTTTGCATCATTCAGCCATGGAATTTTAGAAATAAAAATAGCTAAAAATTGTAGTTGTGCTCAAAAAAGAACTACAATTCATATAGTTGGCTGACAAAAAAGTAACCGCTTGCTTCTCCAGTCAGCCATTAACCCTTCTTAAGCTAGTATCTCAACTACACAATTCCTCGTGAATCACTTCTCCAAATAAAAAATGACAGCGATTTATGCTGTCATTTTATTCTTCCACTATATATTTCGAATGTTGCTGCTGCACACTTATTGAAATACGTTTTAATTCTTGATTTCCGCATTGTACACAAGAATTATTTTCATCATTAAGAATCATACATTTTGAGCAATAGTATTTTTCCATTAAGCGAAACCCCTTTTTCAATCAATATATGATCAAAAAGGTTGATTGTTTCATTTATTCTACAAGATGTTCAAAACTGTTATGATAAATTTTATCCAATTGATCTATTTTGTATATGAAGAATTCGTGGTCTGAATATTCATCTAATCGATTTTTTTCCTTGTATTCATTGACAGCGTTTTTAGCTTGCTCAATCGAGGTAAAGATGCCCAGTATATTTGAGCTTTCTCCACACTCTGCACACCCAAGATCTAAAACAACATAATACAATCTTAACACCTCTTTTAGACAATACTATATCACGTTTAAAAAGGCTTATACTAACAGAATGAATCACTAGCATTTATAAAGGTAAAGATATAGAGACTCTCGTTCCCTCACCTACTGTTGACTCAATTTTAAGCTTCCCCTTATGATTTTCAATAATTTTAAAGCTTGTCATCAAGCCAAGTCCAGTCCCTTTTTCTTTTGTTGAATAAAATGGTTCACCAATATTAGTTAACCGTTCTTCAGGAATACCACAACCGTTATCAATGATGTGAATGAAAAGAGTAGATTCACTAGCTGATAATTCAACAGTTACACTCCCTTTTTCATCAAGCGCATCTAAAGCATTCTGAATTATATTAATAAATACTTGCTTTAATGAGTTTGCATCACCGTTTATAACAGGAATTTCTGTAATTACTGTATAGTTGATTTCTTTGTTGATTAATAATGCCTGAGTTTGACTTAACTGAATCACTTGCCTCAGTAATTCATCCACTTTTATTAGCTCAAATTTATCTTGATGTGGACGAGACATTGTTAAAAACTCTGAGATAATCGCTTCGACTCGATCTAATTCATCAAGCACAATCTTTATAAAATCCTCGTTACATTCTTTTGTATTAGAGAAAAGCTGCATAAATCCCTTTACAGATGTTAACGGATTTCGTATCTCATGAGCAACTGCTGCAGCAAGTTGACCAACAACAGCTAGCTTATCAGATTTTCGTAATAAATTATCCGTTTCTAGCCTTTTACCAATATCACGTGAAACCGATATTATTCCTTCTGATTCACCTGTTTGTTCATTTAAGACAGAACGCATATTTGATTCGATCCATATGTACATTCCATCTTTTTTACGTGCACGATAAGTAGTAAGTACTGGATCTGTATTTGTTAATACCTCGGAATGCTTCTTTTTAACTTCAGATATATCTTCTGGATGGATAATAGTATATGGGGTTTTATCAATTAACTCCTCAGGATCATAACCAAGTATTTGCTTAATCGATGGCGATATATATACAAAGTTTCCATTCATCGAATGAAGATTAATGACATCTGATGAATTTTCAGCAAGCAGTCTATATTTTTGTTCTTTTTTAGACAGAAACTTTTCAAGATTTTTTTGTTCCGTTATATCTAATACTTGAGCCAAAAAACATTGTTGTTTTTGTGTAGGATCATTTATACATGAAACATTTAACGAGCCCCAAACAACTTCCCCAGATTTATGAAAATACCTTTTTTCCATTTGATAGTATTGTCGTTGTCCTGTAACCATTTCATGAAAAAGATCCAAATCTAACTCATAATCATCAGGATGAGAAATATCTTTTATTGATAGCTCTTGCCACTCTTCTTTTGTATATCCGAGAAACTCATAAAACGCTTTATTAATAATGATATGATGAAAACCATCCTCAAAAATAATTTGTGGAATTCTCGATTGCATAAACACTTGTTCATAAATTGATGAATCAATAATCATATTGCCCCCGACCTTCGTTTTACAAATTATGTAACAAATAGCAGTAACCTTACTATAACAATTTTCTGTTGAAATAACCATTTTTTAAGGGGGAAAATATTTAATAAATTGGATAATTTAAGCAACTATTCAAACAGTATATAGTTCATAAAGACTAATAATTTCCACTAAAAATTATGACTATAGACTTAGTTATTTTTTTGGTAGCGTAAAAAAGACTCCCATAAACAGGAAGTCCTTCAACTAGACAATTCCAATCATAAATTGATATTTTTTTCCTTAACACATCTCTAATATTACTTAAAATAAGTTGGATAACGGTCTTTTAAAAGTTCCTTTTCAAATACGACTAAACGCAAATGTTCGGACATAACTTCTTCAGCTTTATCTGGTTCATTCTTAGTAATTAATTCAAATATTTGTTTATGCTGGGAAATGATAATACTCCAATCTAAATAGGAAGATAAGCGTAGCAATCGAAGTCGTTTAAAATGACTACTCATTAGTTGAAGCATATTCCATGTTCGATTTTTTCCACATGCAGAAAACAAAATTTTATGAAAGTCATCATCTAATTCAAATAACTTTTCATGATTGTTCTTTTTTTCACACGTTTCTTGCATGGCAATATTGGTTTGTAATTGAAATAAATCATCATCAGTTAATTTTTCACATGCTAATTTCACAATCACTTTTTCGATGTTTTCTCTTACAAACCGCGATTCTTCAACATGTTCTAGATCTATTCGTGAAACAAAAGTACCTCTTTGTGGGTAAATTTCTAATAGCTCTTCTTGAGATAATTGTAAGAAGGATTCTCTTACAGGCGTTCTACTAACCTTTAATTGCTCTGCCACTTCTTTTTCAGATATTTTCGTTCCTGGTTCTAATGTTAATGTAATTATTTGTTCTTTTAATGTATGATAGATATAATTTCTTGTTGAACCATTATTTCGGTTATCATTAGCAATAAACACCAATTCACCCCCCATTCGATTTAAATCTAATGATACTAAATGTATCATACTAGTATGGTAATTTAACAATTATTATAGATTAAGTATTCGAACGATTCAATATAAAAAGGCAACTCAATGAGTTGCCATGTGAATGAGTAAATCTTAACAATATTTTTATCGTAGATTCGTATTTTGACATCTAGTACCAACACCTACAAACCGAACTTAACGATCCGATCCTTCAGAAAGATTAATAAAATCTTCTGGAATTGCAAAAGCTTATTTACTATTCGTACTTTCCACCTGTTGTAATTGTTGCATCTGAAAACCCATCTACACTCGTTTTCTTCTCATTAAAATGCTTTACATTAGAAAGTATTCCATCTCTCGTATAAAACGGGTCATCACTATCAAGTGGAAGCTGTACCTTGATTCCTAAATTAGCAGATTTGTAGATTGCTGAAATTAGCTCTATTGTATTTCTACCTTGGATGCCGTCAATTAACAATGTCATATCTTCAGCAATTGCTGATAAGAAATGATCGATCTGTCCTGTATGTCCTTCATATTTCAATTCAGGATATTGTTCCCAGCATTCCGTTATTTTAGATTCTACATCTGCATCACTTTCGGGGTATGGAAATCCATTTTCACGCGCTTTTTGGGCCTTAACCTTCCATGGTACAGAAACTCTTGCCTTTTCACCCTGGAATATTAATTGCTGTTCTTCCCCATGATGTACAACTGAGCTTGTCACTTGTGCTAGAGCATTATTTTCATATTTTAAAATCGCAACGGATAGATCTTCTACCTCGGCATTGTCATGCAATGTATTTGATGCAACAGCTACAATCTCTTTTGGCATTCCCATCGTCCATTGGAGCATATCAATATGGTGAACAGCATGATTAAGTGTACATCCACCCCCCTCTTTTTCCCATGTCCCACGCCACCATAAATCATAATAGCTATAACCACGCCACCAATAGGAATCGACTTGAACATGTGAAATTTTCCCTATTAAGTTTTGTTCTAGTACATGTTTTAATTTCATGATTGGATTAATAAATCGATTTTGAGCAACAACTGATAACAACTTATTACTTTCTTGTGCAGCCTGTATCATTTCATCACATTCTTTTAATGATGAAGCCATTGGCTTTTCAACTAAAACATGTTTACCCGCACGAAGAAAGTCGATTGAAAGCTGTGCATGGGTAAAGGGTGGTGTACAAATTGAAACTGCATCGATTGTAGGATCATCAAGTAGTTCTTTATAGTCGCTCACAACTTTTGCTTCCAATTGATATTTCTTCACATATGATTCTGCTTTTTCTGGATAAATATCTGCAAATGCTACAATTTTACATCTATCACGGAATTGACAATAAGCTTTTATATGCGCAATTGAAATTGAACCAGTACCTATTATTGCAATATTAATCATGCCATCTTTCCTCTCAATCTAAATTTATTCAACCTATAGTAATCATACTAGTATGGTAGTGTGGATATGATTATTTCACCTTAATTTGAAGATTCCTCACCAATCAAATTAACTTTTATTATAACAACTTTAAAAAGAAACACCCCTTTGAAAGTGATACTTTTCAAATCAATCACTATTCATTAGATGGTGTTTATAATTGTATTCTTTTTATACTTAGGACTTAATAAATCGTTCTTTTCTTTTCATCAGGTATTCCGGAATGACGATAAAAATATGTATTAATTCGATCTCTCCATTCGATTGCATTTTCAAGCTGCATCGTAAAACGATCTAACACATTTTCATATCTGTAAGTATCGATTTTATCCTTTAATTGTTCCCAGCGTGCCTTCATATTTTCTACCTGCTCTACACCTAAAAAGTGTGTATTGTAAATATGCTGAATCACCGTTTCACCCGACTTTAATCTATGTGTATATGACACATGGTGGAAAAACAGTAACAATTCATCAGGGCATGTTTCAAGAGATTCGTAAATTTCTGCATTTTCAGGGTAATATTGACCACTATAACCCGTACCATTTTTAACAGTTCTGTTTACACCTGTTCCAAGGCAGTCAGAAAAATGATATGTGCCCCATTTAGAATATTCATAGCCTTCAATATTAGGCCCATAGTGATGTCCTGGATTAATCATCCAGCCTACACCAAGCGGTGATGTATAATTTTCATAGATTTGCCAGGAATTTAAAAGCATTTGATTAACTTCTTCAACAACTTGCTCATCATGTCCGAAGGTTAAACGCACCCATTCATCTGAAATTTCTTCAGCGGAGAGCTCAGTATCCCAAATCAGACGACCATACCCATAAAAGTTAGCTTGAGCTAGTGTATTGCCTGTCCAGTTTAAATCATTCCCTATATTGGATACTGCTGTTATTCCACTATATTGAAATGGATACTTTGAACCATTTACGATAGATTTCACTGTAGAACCTTTTCCCTCTGAATACGTATCAAAATCTAATACTTCCTTCCATTGTGGAACTAAGAAGCATAAATCCTTTTGCTGACCTGTATATTCTTGCGCAACTTGAAATTCCAATACTTGATTTGTTTGCTTCAAACTACCAAATAATGGGGATACAGGCTCACGAACCTGAAAGTCCATTGGACCATTTTTTATTTGAAGGATGACATTATCAAGAAATTCTCCATCTAATTGTTTAAAATGATCATACGCCGCTTTTGCACGATCAGTCTTTCGATCCCGCCAGTCTTGTAGACAATCGTAAACAAAACATCTCCAAAAAACTATGCCACCGAATGGTTCCAATGCACGACCAAGAAGATTTGCACCATCTGCATGGTTTCTACCATATGTAAAAGGACCTGGACGATGTTCAGAATCAGCCTTCACAATAAACCCACCAAAGTCAGGGATATATTCGTAAATTTCCGCAACTTTTTCACTCCACCATGCTTGAACTTCAGAATCAAGTGGATCTGCAGTATTTAAATCTCCTATTTCAATAGGGCTAGCATAATTAACACTTAAATAGGTATTAATACCATAGGATCTAAAAATATCTGCAATTTCTGCAACATGAGGCAATAGCTCTTTCGTAATTAGTTTTGATTCAACTTGATGAACATTGACATTATTAATTGATAAACTGTTAATACCAACAGATGAAAGATATCTAGCATAGTCTTTTATTCGATCTACATCATGAGTAAACTCGTTTTGATCGTAAAAGATTGAATTTCCTGAATAACCACGTTCAATATCTCCTAACATATTGTCCCAATGGTTAATCATTCGAATTTGATTTTTGGGATTTTCAAAAATAGTCAGGTTATTAATGTCTTTGCTCATTTGAATCAATCTTAGTAAATGAAATGCAGCGTATAATATACCTTTATCCGTTTTACCAAGTAGTAAAACCGCTTTATCTCCCTGGTAATCAAAGGATTGAATCATATAGCCATCATCATTTAGTATATTGCAATCTTCATAATCGACTCCATATTCCTTAATCGTCCGTTGATCATAAGTTGCCAAAACAATCGAAGCTTTCTTTTGTGGTTCATAAGAGATCGTTGGTGTTTCACCCAGCATTGAAAACAAACCTTTTTCGAGTTCCTCTTTAGCTGAATCAATGATTGCTGATTGATCTAAAATAACTAAATTGCTACAAACTTTTTTATATTCTTGAACGCGAGAATGATCTTTAATGTCGCTGTATTGTAACCAGCAATTATAAGCACTTTTCCATACTGATTCTTCTAACTTAACATTTGTCAAAGCTGCCACAAGCACTTACCCCTTTCTTGACTGTTTTTCGTTAAACAATGTTACTAATAAAAATATGCTGGAAATGATGATTTCCAGCATATAAGAGTTTTAGACAATTGTCATTAAACAGTTACATTTGCTAATGTTTCTAATAAGTATTGGTTAACTAGTCCTTTTAGACGTTCTTGTCTACCAGATTCGTTTTTAATTTCATTTAATTGCAGTGCATATGCTTCTAATTGATGGAAGTTTGTTTTACCTTCAACAATATCAAGACCAATGCCCTCTGAATAGCTGCTATAACGTTGGTCTACAAAATCGTCTAAAACTTTGTCTTCGATCAACTTATTCGCAACCTTTAAGCCAATTGCAAAGCTGTCCATACCTGCAATGTGTGCGTGGAAAAGATCCTCAGCATCAAATGAACCTCTTCTTACTTTCGCATCAAAGTTAAGTCCACCTTTGCCTAAACCACCATTTTTCAAAATTTCATACATTGCAAGAGTTGTAGAATACAAGTCTGTTGGGAATTCATCCGTATCCCAGCCAAGTAACGTATCTCCTTGGTTCGCATCAACTGAACCTAACATATTGTTAATACGCGCAGTGCGTAATTCATGCTCAAACGTATGTCCTGCAAGAGTTGCATGGTTTGCTTCGATATTAAACTTAAAGTAATCTGTTAAATCATATTTTTGTAGGAATGCTAATCCTGTTGCCACATCGAAATCATATTGATGCTTCGTTGGCTCTTTTGGTTTTGGTTCGATTAAGAATGGTGCATCAAAGCCAATTTCCTTCGCATAATCAACTGCCATATGGAAGAAGCGTGCTAAATTATCTTGCTCAAGTTTCATATTTGTATTTAAAAGCGTTTCATATCCTTCACGGCCGCCCCAGAATACATAGTTCTCTGCACCAAGCTCTTTACCAACCTCTAAACCTTTTTTAACTTTTGCAGCGGAATAAGCAAATACATCAGCATTATTTGACGTAGCTGCACCGTGTACATATCTAGGATGTGTGAACATATTTGCTGTATTCCATAAAAGCTTAGTTTTGCTAGTGCTCATATATTCTTTAATCATCGCAACGATAGTATCTAAGTTTTGATATGTTTCTTTTAATGTTGCTCCTTCTGGTGCGATGTCAACATCATGGAAACAGAAGAATGGAACATTTAATTTTTCAAATAATTCAAATGCAGCCTCTACACGAGCTTTCGCTAAGTCCAAGCCTTGTAAATGATTCCAAGGACGGATAGCTGTTCCTACTCCGAATGGATCTGATCCATCTGCAGTAAATGTATGCCAATATGCTACAGAAAAGCGTAGAATTTCTTCCATTGTTTTTCCATTAACTACTTCCTCAGGATTGTAGTACTTAAATGATAGTGGATTTTTAGAACCTGCACCCTCATATTGGATTTTATTAACATTTTCGAAATAAGACATTTTTTATTCCTCCTGATCTAAAATAAGTATGAAACACTCTACTGTTATCGCTTACATTTCCTATTAAAAAGAAAACTTGTAAAGCTAATGATAACCAAGTAGTTTATTATTTTTATTTCTTATTGTTATATTACCATTAGATACTTAGTTTGTCTATCCGATAAACTAAGTTTTTTGTATTTTTTTTTTACATTAAATAAATTGTTTTTTATAGGCATCCAGATATTATAGTCTTCACATAATGCGAGCATACTGACAATATATAAACAATTTCACATCCTCAAACCCCTGAATAAGCCATAAACCCACCATCTACTGGAACACTGATACCAGTAACAAACCCACTAGATTCATTATCTACTAACCACAGTAATGTCCCTAGTAAATCAGTTGGATCCCCGAGTCTTCTCATTGGTGTATGGGAAAGTATTTTTTCCGTTCTTTCGGTATTAGTACCATCTTCATGTTTAAGTAGTTTTTCGTTTTGTTTTGTTAAGAAAAATCCAGGTGCAATTGCGTTTACCCGAATACCTGTCTCAGCCAAATGGACTGACAGCCATTTTGTGAAATTCTCAATCCCAGCTTTTGCTGCACTATATGCCGGTACTTTAGTCATTGGACTTGGTGCACTCATGGATGATATATTTATGATCGAGCCCTTCTTACCTACCATTCTCTCGGAAAAAACCTGTGTTGGTATTAATGTCCCGACGATATTTAAGTTAAAGACAAACTGAAATCCTTCAGTTGTTAGATCAAAAAAGGTTGTAATTTCCTTGTTTTGTAAATCAGATAAATCAAAGATTTCGTTAGTAGTTACACCTTTAGGGTGATTACCTCCTGCACCATTAATTAAAATATCGCAAGCTCCATACGTCTCATTCACGATTTCTTCTGCCTTTTTCACACTCTCACGATCTAATACATTACATTCAATTGCTAATGCTTCCCCACCTTGACGTTTAATATCTTCAGCAACAGTAAAAGCTTTTTCATATGTACGATTTAATATAGCTACCTTCGCTCCCTGTCTAGCGAGCTCTATTGCCATACAGCTACATAAAACGCCACCTCCACCTGTAACTACCGCTACTTTCCCATGCAAACTCTCATATTTTGGTAACATCTTATCCAACCTTTCTCAATTTATGTTTCTATGTAAATCTCAACATATTAAGTTGAAATGATACCCGACATATAGTCAAAATATTGATTGTCAACTAATAAATAGACACTATGACTTTATGTTACGTTTCCTTATATAAAACCTTAAAGCGCTTACAGAATTCTCAAAACTTATTATATCACCTAAAATAATCTTTGTGTATCGTTTAAACTAAGTTTTTTGGTTAAATGTTAGTTTCTAAACCTACTCCAAACAACTAAATCTAGACACAAAAAACAAGCAGGTGAATGACATCACCTGCTTGTTTTCCATAAATTAAAATTTCGCTTGATAGTTTGTTAATTCCCAAGTATGAACAGCTGTACGATAGCTATCCCACTCTGCTTTTTTAGCTACAACATATTCACCAAATACGTGCTCACCTAAAGTTTTAAGACCAATTTCACCGTTTTCTAATTCGGATACAGCTGCTTCAAGACTACCAGGAAGATTATCAATTCCTAATTCCTCACGACGCTCTTCAGTCATATGGAAAATATCTTCATTAATAGAAGCTGGAGCTTGTAATCCTTGTTCAATTCCATTTAAACCTGCTGAAGCAATAACAGCAAATGTTAAGTATGGATTTGCTGATGGGTCTGGACAACGAAGCTCAACGCGAGTAGCCATGCCCTTTTTAGCTGGAATACGAATTAATGCTGAACGGTTTGATGCTGACCAAGCAATATAGCAAGGTGCTTCATATCCAGGTACTAATCGTTTATAAGAGTTTACTAATGGATTTGTAATCGCAGTAAAGCTTTTTACATTTTCAATTAAACCAGCAATAAATTGATATGCTTCTTGTGATAATTGTAATTCATCAGCTTGATCGTAGAATGCATTTTCGCCATCTTTAAAGAATGACATATTTACGTGCATTCCTGAACCGTTAATTCCGAAAACAGGTTTCGGCATGAATGTAGCGTGTAAACCAAATTTTTGTGCAATTGTTTTAACGACCCATTTGTAAGTTGTAGACATATCTGCAGCACCAAGAGCATCTGCATATTTGAAGTTAATTTCATGCTGACCTTCTGCTACCTCATGGTGAGAAGCTTCGATTGTAAAGCCCATTGCTTTTAATGCACGATAGATTTCTAAACGAACTCTTTCACCAAGATCCTTTGGAGAAGGTTCAAAGTAACCGCCATTGTCACCTAATTCCATTGTTGGGTTGCCGTTTTCATCTGCTTTAAACAAGAAGAATTCTAATTCTGGTCCAACTGAAATGGAATATCCTTTATCAGCTGCACGTTCAACAGTCTTTTTTAATACGTTACGTGTATCACCTTCAAAAAGAGTTCCGTCCGGGTTAGCTGCTGAACAAAGGAAACGAGCCTCTGAATATCCTTCTTCAACAGTCCAAGGTAATACTGCAAACGTCGAATAATCGGGAATTAAGTATAAATCAGATTTATTGATTGGGGAAAAACCTTTAACAGATGAACCGTCAAACATTTGCTTCCCTGCTACTACATCATCAAATTGATCAACAGTAACTGTAATACTTTTTAAAATACCCTCTATATCTACGAATTGTAGATGAATAAGCTCTACGCTTTTTGATTTAACAATCTCTTTAATTTGTGCAAGAATTTCCGTATCATTTTTCGCTTTTGAAATAACCGCTTCAGCCATGTAAGATAACCTCTCATTCAATGTCTATTTTTATAACATGGGTTTATTATATTTAAAGTTTGTAAATTTGACAAGGGGTTTTCTATTAAATTATCTGTATTTTTATAATATTTTCGTAGAAAACGGTTTCATTACAAGTCTTTATGTTAGTAACTACTATATATGGTAGATTATCTCATAAAAAAATGTACGATAACATAAAAATTAAATCTGATGTATTTTTATACAACATAACAACCACACCACCCCCCTCCAATATTTGATCTTAGGACAATCTAAAAGGGTAAACTTGGAATACCATAAAGATTAAATTTTCAGGACTAAAAAACCTATTTTAAAAAATTTAGGGATTTTTTGACTATATTCAATATAAACCCGCTGAATCGCGATTTCCTAATATTTGTTATCTATAAACCTTATTCCCCATAAATAATAATTCATAGAAATTGAAGAAATTGTTAAGAATAAAGCACGAATGAAAATTATTAAACACGAAGGTGGAATGAAGATGGGATTTCGTTCGATTTTTATTTTATTCCTTTCCATCCTATTAATTGGCTGCTCTGTTCATAAAAATAACGAAGAGCAAGATTTACCTATTGCCATTCAAACAAATAATAATAAAAATCCCCCTAAAGTTGTCCTTCTTATCATTGATTCATTGATGGATAAACCATTAAAGCAAGCGATTCAAGAGAATAAAGCTCCTGCCCTGGCATTTTTTTTAAATCATGGCCGTTATAATAAAAACTTAGTCAGCTCCTATCCAACAATGTCTGTTACAATTGACAGCTCTTTAATAACGGGCACTTACCCCGATAAACATAAAATTCCCGGTCTCGTATGGTATGACGAAGATGAACAGCGAATTATCAATTACGGAAATGGTTTTTTCGAAATGGTTAAAATTGGGGTTTCTCAGTTCGCTGAAGATTCCCTATACCAATTTAATAATGTAGATCTCAGCCATAAGGTGGAAACCATTCATGAAGTATTAGATAAAAGAGGGAAACCAACTGCTTCTATTAACTCTATCATTTACCGTGGAAATTATGAACACACTCTTAAAATTCCAAAGGTCTTAGCGAAAACTACTGCTTTGCCAGATCATTACAATACCTCCGGGCCAAAGATACTGTCAGTGGGTGCATTTATTCGTCAAGACGAAAAAAATAAACATTTAGTAAATCGGATAGGGCTCAATGATGCATTTGCAGCTCAAGAATTAAAATATCTTATAGAGAAGAATATACTTCCTGAATTTTCGATTATGTACTTTCCGGTAAATGACCATGTCGTACATAGAAAGGGACCTATGACGACTGAAGGCATAGAGAAACTTGATAAACAACTACAGGAAGTATTAAATGTATTTCCAAATTGGAAAAATGCCCTTGATAATATGATTTGGATTATTATTGGAGACAGCAATCAATCATCAGTTAAAAAGAACAAAAAGGAAGCATTAATTGATTTACGAGACGCTCTTTCCAACTACAATATTCTAAAGCTTGATGAGCCTGTTCAGAATAAAGATGAACTTGTCATTACGGCAAATGAACGAATGGCATATGTTTATAAGATCAATGAGGATATTCCCCTGCAAGATATTATAAGTAGATTACAAACTGATGAGCGTATAGCATGGATTGCATGGAAGGAAAACGACATGATTCAAGTGAAATCAGAAAATCAAGAATTTCGTTTCAAACCTGGTGGAGTTTTTAGAGATGTTTATAATCAAACTTGGTCCATAAAAGGAAATAGCTCAGTACTTGATCTGGCTATAGATAATAACAATCAAATTAAATATGGGGATTATCCAGATGGATTAGCAAGATTGTATGGTGCATTACATTCACAAAAAGGAGATTTTCTTATATTGGATGCTAAACCTGGTTACGAATTTATCGGAGAAAGTTCTCCTGAACATACAGGTGGGGGTGCCCATGGGTCTATGCATAAAAATGATTCTCTTACACCTATTATTGTTACAGGAACCGATAAAAGCATAGATCATTTGCGTATTGTTGATTTGAAAGAATGGATATTGGATATCTTAAAATGAGATTTAATATCCGTTTTATACAGAGAAAATTTTTTCCTCGAAAAATAAAAATAGCAACCCGTTTTTCCAAAAAGGTTGCTATTTTTCATTGTTTAAAAATTGTCCATTCCAAAACCTTTTTAGATCTATTGACCTTATATATTGTTCTCCATATATTTGCTCGAGTGTTGAACACTCGGTTGACTAAGAAGATTAACAATAAATCTAGTACTCGCTAGTGGATCTAAATTTTGTTGGAACTCCCTCATTCTAACATGAGAAAATTCTATCTTAGTAGAGGTAAAAAGTGATTTTCCTATTAAATCGCTGATACTATCTATTACCAAAAGAAAATTTTGATTCGGATTTTACTGATTCCAATTTCTACACATAAAAATGGCAACATTGAAGTAGGCATTTTTATGTGTACTCAAATTTATTTGTTTGTTAAAGGATTTTTGTCAGGTACTAATTCTTTTGAAAACTCTGTTATACCAGCAGCGTTTGGCATTTGGCCAGCTGTTCGTGTTTGATAATTATTCATTACATTTTGAACAGGTCGCAGCATATTTCTGTTTCGATTACTCCTTATTCCATAAGCAGCTGCACTAACTCCTAGACCTATTAAAGAGGCCAACATCATGCCTCTATTGTTTCTTTTACTGCCAAACATCTTTAAAATATTTTGTCTTCTCCCTGTATTCAAAAGAGCAGTTATCCAGTTATTCATTTTCAAGCACTTCCTCTTTTAAAAATTAGTAAAGCAAAACTATTCCCTTTCTTCATCTAATATTTACTTTCAGGGATTTGATGATGCTGGCAATGTTTTGATATGGACTAATTTCTTTAAAGTGTTTTTTTTTGAATAGAATCAATAATTCCGAAGAATCTAAGCTTTACATAAATCTCTTTTGCCTCTTTATAATCTTAACGCATTTATCCAAATTACCCCATAAGTACTATTTCTAATTTCTAAAGAAGGGAAACCGATTGCTGATAAAAAATTAATACTTCTCCACTATTTCTTATAGTAACGCACCTCGTTTCAATAAGAAAAAAATGTGTAACAAATTAAACATTCCTTACATTTTGATTTTCAATTCTGTTTTATGACATCTATATATGATTGTACAGTAACACATGTCTTCATTCTTTCTTTTTCATTATGATATAAATACTTGACGTAACCATTTTACAATTATATACTTACTATCAAAAAGTAAGTAAAATATTCTATTTGGAGGTAACTTTTATGAGCTTTCATGGTCAACCTAATACATTTGTTAGTGAAGTACATCTTAAAATTAGCAACTTAACAAAGTCAGTCCAATTTTACACTGATATTATTGGCTTACAAATTCTAAGTAGATCAGATGATAAGGCAAGTCTTACTGCTGATGGTGTGAATACTTTAGTTGTTCTTGAAGAGATCGACAACGCCATTGTTAATACAGGAAGAAACACCGGGTTATATCATATTGCTCTCCTTCTACCAAATCGCCCACAGTTAGCTAATACACTTTATCATTTACTTGAGACTCGTTATCCACTTCAAGGTGCCTCAGATCATCTTGTCAGTGAAGCCATCTATTTAGCTGATCCAGATGGAAATGGGATCGAGATCTATGCCGATCGTCCAGAAGAAACTTGGAAAAAATATGATGGTACAATCGAGATGGCTACTAATCCTCTAAATGCAGAAGATTTATTAGCACAAAGAGACACCGAATCATTTGTCAGCTTACCACCTGAAACAATTATGGGGCATATTCATTTACAAGTTTCTTCTATTAAAGAATCTGAAGAGTTTTATCAGGCACTTGGCTTTCATGCAGTAAATCGATATGGTCTTCAAGCGTTATTTATTTCTACAGGAGGTTATCATCATCATATTGGCTTAAATACATGGAATAGCGCGGGGGCTAGTGCCCCATCAGAAAATGAGGTTGGCTTAAAAACTTTCACTGTAAAGTTTCCGAATGAAGAAGCACGAAATTTGGCAATTAAGAATCTAAAAACATTAGGTACTGAATTTACACAAAAAGAAAACCATATCTCGACGTTTGATCCATCCAAAAATGTGATCCTTCTAGCCATTTAAAAGCAAGGATTTGTGACTATAAATCCTAAGTGATAAATCAAGATCTTTGACATATATTTTGCAGATTATGTAAGATGAAACCATATCTTACATACTGAAAGGAGCCAAAATAAAATGGCACAATCATTACAAGGAAAAGTTGCGCTTGTAACAGGAGCTGGAAAAGGCATTGGACGCTCTACAGCACTTGCATTAGCACAAGAAGGTGTAAATGTTGGACTTATTGCTCGGACTGAAACAGATTTAATGAATGTGGCTAAGGAAATTGAAGCTTATGGTGTGAAAGTAGCCTATGCAACTGCAGATGTCTCCTCGATAGAACAAGTAGATCAGGCTGTTGCGACAATTAATAGTACACTTGGTACAGTAGATATTCTCATCAATAATGCTGGAACTGGGAAGTTCGGGAAATTTCTTGAACTTGAACCAGATGAATGGAAACAAATCATTGATACAAACTTAATGGGTGTTTATTATGTAACTCGTGCAGTTCTTCCCCAGCTAATTGATAAAAATGGTGGTGACATCATTATGATCTCCTCAACAGCTGGTCAAAAAGGTGCACCTGTTACAAGTGCATACAGTGCTTCTAAGTTTGGAGTTCTTGGATTAACAGAATCATTAGCACTTGAAGTTCGTAAGCATAATATTCGTGTAACTGCCTTAACACCAAGTACAGTAGCAACAGAATTAGCTTATAAGGAAAATTTAACAGATGGCAATCCTGAAAAAGTCATGCAACCAGAAGATTTAGCAGAATTCATCGTTGCTCAATTAAAATTACATCCACGTATTTTTATTAAGTCAGCTGGCCTCTGGTCAACAAATCCTTAATATAATGACTAACCAGTTTCCCTTTAATGCGAAACTGGTTTTTTAGTGACTAATAATTAATGGCACTTTATTACAAACTAATAAGACCGCCTCACACTTACCTGTTTCAATTCTCTATTTTTTTCATGCCCCATTCCCAATTCATCCATCCCCTGTAACTTTTTCCCTATTTTCAACAAAAGTTGTAGACAATGTTCAGAACTTAACATATAATACAATTAACAATTAACACCTTGTTAATTAAAATAAGAATGATAATAGGAGTGCAGTACCATGTCTAATAAGGAAGCATTAGAACACTATGATCATAAACAATTTCGCACACCAGATGGGTACACTTCTGATATTGCAGTTTTCACCATTCTCTCTACTAAGATCGGGGAATTTAAGCCGCCTCATATGACTTTAATGTTGATGCTTATTAAAAGAGCTCAATTAAATGCTGAGGGCCAACCTAACATTGAAGCTGGTAAATGGGCATTACCTGGTGGTTTTGTTCAGCCAGATGAATCTGCTTATGAAGCTGCAAAAAGAGAGCTTGAAGAAGAAACAAGTGTAAATAGCATTCACATTAAACATTTTGGTGTTTACGACAAACCCGGCAGAGACCCTCGTGGTTGGATTATCTCAAATGCACATTATGCTATTGTTCCCGAGCATGAGCTTTCGAAACGTAAAGCAAATGATGATGCCGCAGATGTAAGATTATTTTCGGTTGATGAAGTGCTGCAGCTTGACTTGGCGTTTGATCATCGCGAAATTATAGAAGCCGCAATAGCTGTGATTAAACATGATTTATTACAAACACCAGTAGCAAAAAGCTTTTTACAAGATCATTTCACGTATTCTGAATTACAAGCTGTTTTAAAAACTGTTACAAATGATCCAGCTATTACAAGTGATCAAGCATTTTCAAGAAAAATTAAGACTCTTCCTTTTATTGAGGAAGTTTCTGGACAAAAAACGCAACGAACATCAAAAACCCCCACTCAACTTTATCGATTTGCAGATGAAATGAACATCGTAAGACCGATTTATTCAGCAAGATATTAATTGAAAATGCTTGTAGAAATACTATATTTTTCAGGAGGAAAATTAAATGAAAAAAGCATTAATTAATATTGACTACACAATTGATTTTGTTGCAGATCATGGTGCATTAACATGCGGAAAGCCAGGTCAAGAAATTGAAAAAGATATTGTTCAAATAACAAATGATTTTATAGAAAATGGTGATTTTGTCGTTTTTGCGATTGATATGCATAATGAAAAAGACGCCTACCATCCAGAGACAAAGTTATTTCCTCCGCACAACATAATAGGAACGAACGGTCGAAACCTTTTTGGTGAATTAGAAAATGTCTATCAAACACATAAACAGAAGGAACATGTATATTGGATGGATAAAACAAGGTACAGTGCTTTTGCAGGCACAGATCTTGAGCTTAAACTTAGGGAACGCGGAATTACAGACCTTCATCTAGTGGGTGTTTGCACAGATATTTGTGTATTGCATACAGCAATTGACGCTTTTAACAAAGGATTTAACATTATAGTTCACAAAAAAGCAGTAGCAAGCTTTAACGAACAAGGTCATAACTGGGCTTTAGATCACTTTAAAGCATGTATTAATGCTAAAGTTATCTAGGAATACAATGATCTTTACATGAAAATAGATCTTTTTACTGGAGGATATGACGATGAATAACAACTTTAGTGATGATAGTTTAGCTCTTCACACAGATCTTTATCAAATAAATATGACTGAATCTTATTGGGAAGATAATATCCACAATCGAAAGGCTGTATTTGAAGTATATTTTCGTAAGCTTCCCTTTGGTAATGGCTATGCCGTTTTTGCAGGACTTGAAAGAATTATTCAATATCTAGAAGATTTTCACTTCAGCGAATCTGATATTGCCTATTTACGTGATGAATTAAAGTACGAGGATGACTATTTGACATATTTGAAGGATCTTCGCTTCACTGGTAATGTTTACTCAGTTGTTGAAGGTGAGATGGTATTTGGGAATGAACCAATTGTTCGAATCGAAGCTCCTTTAGCAGAGGCGCAATTAATTGAAACTGCTATCCTAAACATTGTAAATTACCAAACTTTAATTGCGACAAAAGCAGCTCGAATTAAACACGTTGCTGGTGATGATACAGTGATGGAATTCGGAACGAGACGTGCCCATGAATTGGACGCTGCGATCTGGGGAACGAGAGCTGCATTTATAGGTGGATTTGATGCCACTTCAAATGTTAGAGCAGGAAAATTGTTTGGAATTCCTGTATCTGGGACCCACGCACATTCTTTCATACAAGCTTATAAAGATGAATATATTGCCTTTCATAAATATGCACGTCGTCATAAGGATTGCGTTTTTCTTGTTGATACTTACGATACTTTAAAATCTGGTGTACCAAATGCAATTAAAGTTGCAAAGGAATTAGGCGACAAAATTTCATTTAAAGGAATTCGTCTTGATAGCGGAGATTTAGCTTACTTATCCAAGGAAGCAAGAAAAATGCTTGATCAAGCAGGGTTTCATGATACAAAAATAGTTGCATCTAATGATTTGGATGAAGAAACAATTATGAACCTAAAATCTCAAGGCGCAAAAATTGATATTTGGGGAATTGGAACTAAACTTATCACTGCTTTTGACCAACCAGCATTAGGTGCGGTCTATAAACTAGTGTCAATTGAAGATGAAGATGGAGAAATGATTGATACAATCAAAATTAGCGGCAACCCAGAAAAGGTTTCAACCCCTGGTTTAAAGAAAGTCTATAGAATCATTAATCGTTTAAACAATAAATCTGAAGGAGATTATATTACCCTTCATAATGAACAACCTGAAAAGGAAGAAAAGATAAAAATGTTCCATCCTATTCACACATTCATTAGCAAATTTGTTACGAACTTTGAAGCAAAAGAACTTCACCAGAAAATTTTTACAGATGGAAAGCTAATATACGATACACCAACTTTGATACAAATGCAGACGTATACAATGGAAAATCTACACTTATTGTGGGATGAATATAAACGTGCATTACATCCTGAAGAATATCCAGTTGACTTAAGCCAAGCTTGTTGGGAAAACAAAATGAAAAATATTGAAGAGGTTAAACAAAAGGTCTCAGTAATGATAACAGGTAGTTCAAATTCATAATAGGTCCCCTCTTACTCAGTTAAATTAGGTGGACACGATAATACCCTTAGTCGTTCTAGTTGTTTGGTCTACCAGTTTTCATTATGAATATTTGGAGGATAACGATGGGAAAAATCGGGATTTACGGATCATCCTTTGATCCTATTACTAATGTACATCTTTGGACTGCAAATACAATTCGACATCGCTGCAAGCTTGATAAGGTCATCTTCTTACCTTGTTCTAGTAAGCGGAAGGATAAACAGATGCAAACAGACGACAGTCACCGTATGAATATGCTTCAGCTGGCAATCGAAAATAATGATACATTCATAGCTGATGATTACGAAATGACTCAAAATGCTTGGAACATCTCAACTTACGAAACATTAAAGTATTTTAAAACCAAATATAAAAATGATACGATATATTTTATTATGGGTGCAGATCTATTAATCGATATCGGAAAAGGAAAATGGGGAAACTCAAGTAATCTTGTACAAGAAAACAAGTTTATCGTAATGGCAAGAGATGGTATAAACATGTTAAAAGCGATTAGCAGTTCACCTATATTAAGAAATCATGATGATGGTGAAACATTTCATTTAATCGATAAAGGTCTTGCTATGGAAATTAGCTCTACCTATATTAGGGAAGAGTTTTCCCTAGGTGGAGATCCGCGTTATCTTTTACCTGAAGTATGTTACAAATATATTAATGAACATTCATTATATCGGTAGGAGGAATGAAAAAATGAGTATACAAAAGCAAATTATGAGTGAATTACATGTAAAAGAAACAATCAATCCAAAGGAAGAAATTCAAGCTCGTATTACATTTTTAAAAGATTACGTTAAGAAAACAGGGGCAAAAGGCTTTGTACTTGGAATTAGTGGTGGCCAAGACTCTTCCCTATCTGGACGCCTTGCACAGCTTGCAGTAGAAGAACTACGAAATGAAGGCTATGAGGCTAAATTTATCGCTGTTCGTCTTCCTTATGGGGTTCAAAAAGACGAAGATGATGCACAGCTAGCATTATCATTTATTCAGCCTGATGAAAGCATCGCTTTTGATATTTCTAGTACAGTTGATACATTTGCCCAAAATTATCAAGATACAACAGGTGAACCTCTCACTGACTTTAATAAAGGAAATGTAAAAGCGCGAGCACGCATGGTTACACAATATGCGGTTGGCGGACAAAAAGGCTTATTAGTCATTGGCACTGACCATGCTGCTGAAGCTGTAACTGGATTTTTCACAAAATATGGGGACGGTGGAGCAGACCTTCTACCCCTCACTGGATTAACAAAACGTCAAGGTAAAAGCTTATTACAAGAATTAGATGCACCAGAACGACTATATCTCAAAACACCAACTGCGGATTTACTTGATAACACTCCTCTACAAGCTGACGAAACTGAGCTTGGCATTACGTATGATCAACTAGATGACTATTTAGAAGGAAAACAAGTTGATCAAGAAATTGCTAAAAAAATTGAAAAACGCTATGTCGTTTCTCAGCATAAGCGTGAACTTCCAGCTTCTATGTTTGATGCGTGGTGGAAATAAGAATGTATTTTGTCCCCCCCGATATTCTATAATATCGGGGGTCTTTTTTTCTATATAAAGCATATCCGCTCATTTTTTATTAACTATAAATTTATTATGTTAACAGGAAAATGAAAGGACAGAATAATTCTGCCCCTTCATTAAAATTATAACGTAACACCTGTTTTAAAAATAGCAATCTCTCTAAAGTTATTCTTTTCGTGATTCAAAAGCTCACCACTTGCAACCTTTATAATATAAGTAATAAAATCCTCTAAAAGCTCTTCTGAGGATTGACCTTCAATAAGTGTCCCAGCATTAAAATCAATCCAATGACGCTTTGTTTCAAAGATTTGTGTGTTCGTTGATATTTTCATCGTCGGGACAAATGTCCCAAACGGAGTCCCTCTCCCTGTAGTAAACAAAACGAGCTGACAGCCTGATGCTGCTAATGCGGTAGATGCAACCAAATCATTTCCAGGTGCACTTAGAAGATTCAATCCTTTTGAGTGTAATCTTTCACCATATTTTAGAACATCTACTATTGGAGCTGTTCCCGCTTTTTGAGTACAGCCTAGAGATTTATCTTCAAGTGTTGTAATTCCCCCTGCTTTATTACCTGGTGATGGATTTTCATAAACAGGCTGATCATGTTTTTGAAAATACCGTTTAAAATCATTAATTAACTCAACAATTTCATGAAATACTTCTTCATTTTCCGCTCTTTCCATCAATATTTTCTCTGCACCAAACATTTCTGGAACTTCAGTTAATACAGTTGTCGCTCCTTGTGCAACTAAATAATCGGAGAGTCTTCCAAGTAAAGGGTTAGCTGTAATGCCTGAAAAGCCATCCGAACCACCACATTTTAAACCGATTTTTAATTCAGACAAAGGAATATCCACTCTTTTATCAGCTCTAGCATTCTCGTAAATCTCAACTAGCAGATCTACACCCTCTTCAATTTCATTTGAAACCTCTTGTGAACGGAGAAACTTAACTCGATTCTCATTGAATTCACCTAGTGAGTCCTTAAACTCATGAATATCATTATTTTCACAGCCAAGACCTAAAACTAAGACACCACCTGCATTTGGGTGTTTCACTGCATTCCCTAAAATCGTTCGGGTATTCACATGGTCATCACCAAGCTGTGAACAGCCATAATTGTGTTTAAGAACTTGTATATGTTCGAAGGGAGAAATGTCTCCAACCCTTTCTTTAAATTCTCGGATGATTTGATCTGCAATCCCGTTCACACATCCTACCGTTGGTACGATCCAAAGCTCATTACGAATTCCTACCTGCCCATCGTCTCGCTTATACCCTTTAAAGGTCATATTTTTTCGCTGTCCGATTATATGTTGAATGTTAGGATGATATTCATATTCTTCCACACCAGACAAATTTGTCTTCGTATTATGCGAATGCACCCAGGTACCAACATCTATATCATCTGTAGCATGACCGATTGGAAAACCATACTTTAGAATATTTTCGCCAGTTTTTATGAACTTCAATGAGAACTTATGTCCTTTAGCAACAGCCTCTTTTAATTGAATTGTTTCGCCATCTACTTCAAGTTTTTCATTTTCTTCTAGATGGCGTATAGCAACCGCAACATTATCAAGCTCATTTATTTTAATAAACGCTTTCATTATATTCACCCTTTAAGTGTGGTAATTGTTTAAGAGCCTCAGTCATACCCAATTCAGCAATTGTTACTACATTTCGTGTTACCGATTCGGTTAAGTTGGGTATCTCATTTAAATTTAATCCCCAAAGTCTTTCATCAGCCAAAATATTTGAAACAAGATCTCCAATTTTCATTTCACTTTCATCACAGTTGCTCCATAATTCTTTAAATAAAGTTAATGTCACTTCATCATCAACTAGGTCAATTTCTTCAGTTCCACGTTTTCCCTTGTAGAAATAGATCAGAGCACTTAATGAAAAAACGATACCTTTTGGCAGCTTACCAAACTGATCTACAAAATCGAGTAGTGTCGGTAAGATCCTAGCTTTAAATTTTGAGATGGAATTTAATGCAATACTTGATAAATAATGATGAATAAAAGGATTTTTAAATCGATTTAAGACATCCTCCGTAAATTGGGTAAGCTCTTCTTTGGAAAAGGATAATGTCGGAAGAATTTCGTTTAAGATTGCGTCCTCGACATATTCCTTCATAATGCCTGTCGTAACTGCTTCACTTACTGTGTTTAAACCATATAAATAGGCAACAGGTGTCATCAAAGTATGTGCACCATTCAATATTTTTACCTTCTTCAATCTGTAGGAGCTTAAGTCGTCGACTACATGGACATTTAATCCTGCTTTTTCAGCTGGAAATTCATCTTTAACAAACTCTGGGCCTTCAATAACAAACAAGTGAAACTGCTCGCCAACAACAACTAGCTTATCTATATAACCAAGTTCTTCTGTTTTTTCTTTAATTGTATCCTTAGGAAATCCTGGTACGATTCGATCGACTAATGTATTGCAAAAGGTATTCGCATCTACGATCCAATCAATAAATTCAGTTTCTAAGTTCCAAGTGTGAGCATATTGCAAAACGATTCTTTTTAATTCCTTTCCATTTTCCTCAATCAACTCACATGGAAAAATGATAAATCCTTTGGAAGGGTCACCTTTAAAAACTTGAAACCTTTCATACAAAAATGCTGTTAACTTACCGGGAAAGCTTTTTTGTGGTCGATCATGAAGTTGATCCTCCACTTGAAATGTAATACCAGCCTCAGTCGTATTTGAGATAATAAAACGTAGTTCTGGATTTTTTGCCATTGCTAAATATTCACCATAATTATTGACTAAATTTATCCCTCTGCTCACACTACTAATTACTTCATGTTCACTAACCGGTTTTTGATCTTTAATGCCTTGCAAATATAAGGTATATAGTCCATCTTGTTCGTTTATCGTATTAACAGTTCCGTTCGATGTTGACTGCACAACGACAACACGACCATTAAATAAATTCTGCTTATTCATTTCGTGAATTTGCCAATCTGTAAAAGCTCTTAGAAAATTGCCAGTACCAAATTGCAGCACTTTTTCTGGATATAATTGATCATTGTCCACTAACGCTTTAGTTAAATTTTGCAATTTATTGCCTCCTCAGAAAAGAAATTTTGCACACGTGAACATTTTTGTAAATAATAATGAAAGTGTCTGAACCATAATTTCAACATCTATGTTCAGACCCTTTCAATTATTGTACTACGCGAGGTCCAGCGACAGTTTGACGATTGACTAAGTTAGTTGTTAAGTATATTGGAGCAGCTTCTCCAACATCTTCATCCATTAATTCTAATAGCTTTTTTGCACCAACCATACTAATTTGTTCAATCGGTCTTTTAACTGTAGTTAGAGCTGGTGTCGTATATTCAGAAAAGCCAATATCATCGAAGCCAATAATGGACATTTGCGTTGGTACGACAAGTCCTGCTTCGTTGATTGCTTTCATTGCTCCAATTGCCATATCATCATTTGAACAAAACACCGCAGTAGGTGGACTATTTAGTGATAATAATTTTTTCATCGCCTCATAGCCGCTTTCCATATCATAATTCCCTTTCACCATATACTGCTGAAGAATAGGTACATTATGATCAATCAGAGCATTTAAATAACCTTCTTTTCGTTCTTGTGATGAGCGAAATTCTGATGTGCCTTCAATAATAGCAATATTCTGATGGCCATTCTTAATGAACAAACTAACGGCTTCATAAGCTCCTTCACAATCATTAGATAAAATATTGATAATTGATCGATCCTCAACCTTGCGATTTAAAATCACAAGTGGGATTTTTTGCTCTAAAACATGATAGATAAACGCGTTATCCACATCACTTTGGCTCATCAAGATAATTCCATCAAATCTTTTTCGAGTGATAGATGAAAAAGATTGAAAATCCTGGATTCCTCTCACAAATAAATTATAATTTTCGTCAATAACCGTATGGACACCTTTGATGGTTTCAGCTAGAAAACTTGAAGATGTACCATTAACTAAGCTAGTTAAAAATAATCCAATTGTATACGACTTTTGCAGGACAAGACTTCGAGCATGCACATCAGGTGAATAGTTAAGTTGGTTTGCTATCTCAACGATTTTTTGTTTTGTCTTATCTTTAATTAATGGACTATTGTTAAGTGCTCTAGAAACTGTTGTATGTGAAACATTTGCTAACTTAGCAATATCTTTAATTGTAACTGCCACCTAAATACCTTCTTTCAATTCCTTTAACCAAACATATTATCCTTTTTCTAGTTCCAAGACACCGTTAAATTGAAAGTATTCTTTCGCATTGTAATATGAAATACCTTGCACAATTTCACCTAGCATGTCAGGATCATTCGGTACTTCACCATTTGCCACCCATTCACCAATTAATTGACAGATAAGTCTTCTAAAATATTCATGTCTTGTATAAGAAAGAAAACTTCTAGAATCTGTAAGCATACCAATAAATTGACTAAATAGCCCAATATTCGCAAGCGTCTTCATTTGATCTAACATACCGTCCTTCTGATCATTGTACCACCATGCAGTTCCAAACTGCATTTTACCTCGAATTCCTCCACCTTGGAAGCTACCAATCAAGCTTGCAAGCACATTGTTATCTCTTGGGTTAAGTGAATAAACAATCGTTTTTGGTAGTGCATTCTCACTTTCCAATCGATCAAGGAATTGGCATAAAGGCTTTGCAACAAGATCATCATTCATACCATCATATCCAGTATCTGGCCCTAGCTCCCTTAACATTCTACTATTATTATTTCGCAGAGCGTTAATATGTAATTGCATCGCCCAGCCTAGGCTAGAATATTTCTTTCCTAAGAATACTAATGTATAAGACTTATATTTCTTTTCATCCTCAAGACTTACCTTTTCACCCGCTAAAGCTTGTTTAAAGATTCTATCAACTTCAATTTTGTCTGCATCAGCAAACATCATCGTGTCAATCGCATGATCTGATACTCTTCCTCCAAGTTCATGGAAAAAGTCTACTCTTGATTCTAGTGCGGTTAAAAAATCATCATAATTGTTAATTGTTGTATTCGAAATCATAGAAAGGCTTTCAACCCATGCAACAAATTGATCTCGGTTTATTTCTAAGCCTTTATCAGGTCTAAAGCTTGGTAAAACACGAACTTGGAAATCGTCTGTTGCATTTAACTTCTGATGATATTCTAGTGAATCAACAGGGTCATCTGTAGTGCAAATGACTTCGACACCAGACTTTTTAATAAGCTCTCTTACGGTAAATTCTTCACTGTTCAATAATTGATTTACCTTTTCCCATATCATCGGTGCACTTTTTTCATTTAAAATGTCGTAAATACCGAAAAATCGTTGCAGCTCTAAATGTGTCCAATTATAAAGAGGATTCCCAATAGTCATTGGTATCGTTTTTGCCCATGCTAGGAATTTATCATAATCACTCGCATTCCCCGTGATAAATTTTTCTTCAATTCCATTCGCTCTCATTGCTCTCCACTTATAATGGTCCCCATATAACCAGGCCTCAGTTATATTTTTAAACTGTTTATTTTCATAAATTTCTTGAGGACTTAAATGACAGTGATAATCAATAATTGGTAAGTCCTTAGCATATTGGTGATATAAAGTAACAGCCACATCATTTGTTAATAAAAAATTTTCTCCCATGAATGTTTGCAACTTATTCAACCCCTTTAGGTTTTAAATTCTTGCACACGTGAACATAATTGTAAAAATCAAAACATTTATTTAACTTATTTTAAACTATTCAATTTTTGCACACGTGAACATTTAACTTTATTATATGCTGTTAGGGAAAAATATTCAATATTTTCGAACAATATAAAAAAACATTTTATTATCATCTATTGTAATAGTTTTGAAAGATAGTTAGAAATATAGTATCAATATTTTTTTATGGTAAATTTATCATTTTTTTAATAAACTAGAAGTAATGAAATAATGACTTTTGATCTAAAAAACAAGAAAAGGTTGGAAATAAATGAAAAACAACAAACACTTTCTACTTAGACTACCTCTTTTGGCTTTGATTTCATTCCTTTTTCTTTCAATTGCAGCATTTGTTGTTAAGGACAAGAAAAAAATCTCTTCTCAATTAGAGACTTCAAAATATCCAATTCCGATTATGACTGTTATAAGAAAAAGTCTTGGTGTTTCCTCTTCTTCAGGAGAATTTGATCATATTATCAGTGGGATGTCTAAAATTGATGTTTTAAAGCAATACATCAAGCAAGTTGAAATACCGATTACTGGTATGTTATTCCGTAAAGCTGTCAACGATGTTTTTTGTTTAAATTTAAACAAAATTTCAGACGAAGGTGAAGGAGCAAAACTCTTAGTCTATTCTGACGAAATTATGGAAGGGTTGAGAGAAGCTCTAAATATCAAAAACCCTTCAACTGAATCTAATAAAACCATCATGTCATTAAAAAAAGCGGAAGTGATGGACCTATACCTTAAGACATATAATCTTCATACATACGAAGAAATAATAAGGATCGTTAATTTAATCTATGGCATAAACCTACCAGGGATTTCATCACTAGAGGATTCACGGATTTCTCTATTTTCTAAAAATCAATGGTTGCTACAAAAAGATACAAATTTATTTGTCGTCTACACAGGAAAAGGTGATATAGATGTAAAAGTGTATCCTACTCCATATTACATTAAACAAACTGGACTAACTGAATTACCTCAAGAACTTCAAAATGCCTTACTAAATCTCGGGTTTCGCTTTGATATTGAAAAGGCAGCCTATTACTATCAAAACCCGTCCGGTGAAACAGTTTCAGATTCATTCAAAGGACAAACTCTTAATGCAATTCGAGCAGTTGTTGGTAACATGACGGTCGATTAATTGAATATCGGATCATAAAATTGAAAAAGACAAAGCACTCTACGCATAGATGCTTTGTCTTTTTTCAAGAGGCTCTTTTCTAAAAGATTGTTGTTTTTGAACAAAAATGATTAGGTTGATTGGTGCGGAAGGTGCGAGACTCCTGTGGGAGTAGCGGGACAGATGAGACCCCGCAGGCGCTTCGCGCTGAGGAGGCTCATCGCCCGCCCCACGGAAAGCGAGCATCCTGAAGCGCCAATCAACCAACCCAATACTATTTTAAAAGCAACAAAGTTTGCGAAAACATCCTTTCAAGAAAACGAATTTTGGTTTTATCACGAATAGGTAATTGCGGTTCATTCTTCCATATATAAACTTCCTATTTCTACTCAATCATTTGTAAACCGAATTATCTTATATTGAAATGGTTCGATTTCACATTCCCTATTCGAAATATATTCATTTGATAATTCATCAATTCCAACATATGGGAGAGTAACTGTTCCGCCCATACCATCCATATTGACAATAATCCATACTAGATATCCATTTCCTTGTCTTGGCGCTACGATTGTCCCTTTTGATACATCTGTCTTCAAAGTAACATTTGCTTCTTCAGCATAATGATTGAAACATTTCTTCAATAAAAAGTCTCCTTGCTCACCTATTGGTAAAGATCCTAACATAACAATTTTGCCTTTTCCACGCCTATTTTCTGTTAAGAATGCTTTTCCTGCAGAGAGTCCATTCTTAATGATGCCTACTGACTTTCCTTCTTTTGGTTGAAATACCGAACTCCATATTCCTAAAGTTGCGCTGGTTTCCATAAACTCTCCAATTGATTCAGTACCATCCATAGGATACGTAAATAGTGTTTCTACACCGGCAAGTTGATCTAACTCCCCTAATGCAGCATCTGTATGAATCGTATGATTTATCGTGCTACCACCTGAAAGCGGTCCAACAATCCATATTCCTCCTTCCTCAACAAATTTTTCTGCTTGCGAAATATAATTTGGCGATAAATAATGAACAAATGGAGTGAACAGTAATTTATACCCATTTAAATTCGCTCGTTCAGGAATAAGGTCACGATGGTAACCAATTGATAAAATTTTCTCATAATAATCAATCATAAGTGATCGATAATCTAAGCCTTTATGTGGCTCTGTTTTTATAAAAGCCTTCGCGATATCTGAATAGGTAATTGCTACTTCAGCTTGAATGGGTTTTGTAGACAGGATAACAGACTCTATTTCTTTTCTTGCCTTCTCTACTTCCATTACATTCTCAAAGCCAACTGTAGGTTTTCCCCATGCACTAATAACAGATCCATGTGGTTGTTCACATCCAGTGCGTTGCTGTCTCCAAAGCCAATAACAAAAGGCCTCTGCTCCTAATGCATAAGCCGCAACAGCCTCTGCTTTAAGATAGCCATTTGGATGTGGAACAGCATAGCTTTCTAGTGAAGCACTATAAGATGGGCTGGTTTCCATAATCCAAAAATCTTTGCCCTTCTTAAAATTCCGCCACAAATCACAGTTAAATAAATAGGAAGCAAAATTAGTTTGTTCTGCATACGTATCAAATGACGCGAAATCCAGGTTTTCGTAAAGTCGCTCATTATCAACATGAAAAAAGGTTGTACTATTATGTGTGATCGGTGCTTGAGAATGTTTACGGATAATTGCTGCTTGTTCTTCTGAAAATTCAGCAATTTTTTCATATGAAAATAGCTGATACATTGTCTTTAACGATGAATTATGTAGAAAAGGTGCCGGATGAGGTTGTGGAACTTGGTCAAATTGATGATAATGTTGGCTCCAAATATGGGTTCCCCATGCTTCATTTAATTCATCAATTGTTCCATAGCGTTTTTCTAACCATTCATGCCAAAGTGTCTTACATTTTGTACACATACATTCACTTACATGACATTTAAATTCATTGTCGATTTGCCAACCTATTACTCCAGGAAGATTTCCAACTGACTTTGCAATTTCCTCAGTAATAATCGCAGCTCTTTCACGAAAATAAGCATTATTCGTACAAACATGCTGACGAGAACCGTGTCCCATCACCCGTCCGTCTGCATCAACATACATTCTTTCTGGGTGATTGTGGGTTAACCAAATTGGCGGGGTAGGTGTTGGTGTACACATGATTGTTTCAATTCCATGATTACTCAATTTATTAATCATGTTTTCGAAGAAACTAACATCAATCTTCCCTTCTTCCTTTTCAATGATTGACCAAGCAAATTCACCCATTCTGATAACATTTATACCAGCTTCAATCATTAAGTTTATATCGTTTTCTATTGCTTCTTCATTCCATAATTCGGGATAGTACGCAGCTCCATGGTATAGTTTATTGCTCATATTGTCTGCCCTCCTCAATCTATTTAGTGAAAAATACGAATCTTGATTAGTCAGTTATATATGATCCAATCGATAATTCTAATTCTTTTATTCCTTCAATGACGAGCTTTGCTATTTCATAGGCTCCAGCTTCGCAAAAATGGGTATTATCCTCAATCCCATCAGGATAGTTTGGATGTTTATTTGGCAGGAACATCGTAAATAATTTCCGTGATTCTTCTTCTCCCAAAGCTTCATAAAGGCTTTTTGTTTTTGACCATAAATCAATTAATGGTACATCCTTCCTTTCAGCTAATTGGATCATGGCTAAAGGATATTCTCCTAATGTATTTTCGAGTTTTCCATTTTTATCAAACTTACGACGATGTACGGATGTAAGCAGGATTGGATGTGCTCCTTTTTCACGAGCACCAGTTATATATTGACTTAAATAGTATTGATATGTGCTATACGGCTCTGTCCCATAAAATTTTTGATCATTATGTCCGAATTGAATGAATAAGTAATCGTTTGGCTGAATGTGTTCTAGTATTGTCCTGAGTCTTCCTTCCTCTATGAAACTATTTGAGCTTCTTCCACCAAGAGCTTCGTTAAACACAATAATTTTTTCATTAAAAAAGGTTTGAAAAACTTGACCCCATCCAGCCATTGGAGCTTCATGCTTTGGACAGTTTGCCACAGTTGAATCACCTGCTAAATAGATCGCTTGTCTCTTCATATCCATTTAGAATCTCCTCCTTCTTGCAGATCATTGATAATTTAACAGATTACCTGTAAACAAGTTTACTAGTCTTTAATAATTCTGCTAAAAAAACGAGTGCTAACCCTTGACCCCATCCTTGAATACGTTTATACGGTACATTTTTATATCCAACCGCATCCTTCATTACAGCCGTACCAGCTGAAACTTTAGACACTTTTCCATCTTCTTCAATTTCATTTAATATTCCACTGATTGCTTTTTGGGTGTATTTATTATATAGGGTACCTCTAGTAAGAATGGCAGCTGCAATAGCTGATGAACCTGATACTTCAAGATATGATGTTGGATCATCAACAATGGTGTGCCATAAACCTGATTCAGCCTGGAGTCTAACAAGTGTACTTAATTGATCTCTTAATGAGCAATCGATGATCATATAAGACGGATGCTGAACCTCAACTAACTCCAATGCTTTTGCCATTGTTAATGCAGCCCAACCATTTCCACGAGCCCAGTAAATTGATGACATATGATTTTTGGCAATATTGTCCCATCCATGGTAATAAAGATTTGTCATTGGCTCTTGAAGGAAGTCTTCATGGCCATGATATTGCTTAAGTCCGTCTTCAACATAATCCTCTCGATTTAGGAGTTTTCCAACACGTAATAAAAATAGCCCTGCCATCATCATCGTATCGACCCAAGCCTGTTCTGGAAAAACATCCTTCACTGAGTTAACAGTATGTTGAAATACTCCATCAGCAAATCTTGGAGCATCATTTTGAAGGTAATCTGCCATATCTTTTATTACAATTAAATATTTCTCATCTTCTGTAACGTTAAAAAGTGTAATAAGTGCATGTCCGATCGATACACCATTAATTGATAACTTTGGTAATCCATCTTCAAGCCATTCATCCACCCATGATTTTAATAGATCGATATATTCTTGTTTTTCTGTTGCTTCATATGCTTCTGCAACTCCATAAAAAGCAACACCACCAGGCCAATCCCAGTTAAAATCCATTTGAAATGTACGTTCCACTACAAGATCGATTAGTTGACGAATTTCCGCTTCATCAAATTGAAGTTTTGGCATACTATTATCCCCCCATTACTTAATCCTACTATCCTAAGTCTCTACTTACCTTGTAAAATATTATCTGCCTGGGCTCTGAATTTTTTTGCACCTTCTTCAGGCGTAATTTTTTTAAATAAAATTTGGTCTGAAATATCTTTTAGCGCTTTCATAACTTCTCCACTTCCAATTGGATCTGGTGGATAATATTCACTCGTTATTTTTTTTGCATCTTCTACATATTTAACAATTTTTGATTCACCCTCTGTAAGCTCTGGTTTAATAGCTTCAGATACTTTTGCGGAAACAGGTACACCGCGTTCACCTTTAATTAATTTATTTGCGGCAACATTATTTACGAAGAAGTTAATAAATTTAGCGGCTTCATCCTTATGCTTTGAGCTCTTAGGAACAGAGAAAAGCATACTTGGTTTTAAAAATAACGCTTTATTTTCAAGATGCTCAGGTGGTAGATGCAGTGTTAATGGTGCATCTGTTAATTGATCAAAAGCTGCATACTGGTTTGAATAATTCCAAGTAATCGCAGAAGTCCCTTTTACAATAAAGTCATCCTCTACACCTCGAACTGCTGCCCCTTCATCAGGGGTTGGAAATGCATGTCCATCAATAAGCCTTACTTGTCTTTCGAAATAATCGACAAATAATTGATCATCAGTATAAGCAAGACCTTTTCCATCTTCTTTATAGAATTTTTCACCTTTTGTTCTTAAATAGTAAGGGAAAAAAATATCTGGTGGACTCATCCCATTTGATCCGTATACATTTGCTTTTTTCCTAATATCTAGTGCAACTTGTTCCATATCACTCCAAGTCCAACTATTTCCATCGAAATTGATTCCAGACTTCTGCAATATATCATCATTTGTAATTACAGATAAAACATTAATACCAAGTGTAAAACCGTACATTTTGTCACCGATTTTTCCACTGGTTAAAACACTTTCATCAATTGATGAAACATCAATCGTTTCGTCCTCTATATATGGTGTTAAATTTTCTAACAATCCGATTTCACCATATTGAGATAAATACGCCATATCCATTTGAAAAACATCAGGAAGTTCATTTGCAGCAGCCATTGGAGCAAGCTTTCTCCAATAATCATCCCAGTATGCAAATTCTGCTTTGATATTAACATTTGGATTTTCCTTTTCATACATTTCGATAACCTTTGTTGTATACTCATGCCGAGTTTGACTTCCCCACCATGCAACTCTTAATGTTATGCTCTCTTCTCCACTTCCTCCACCATCACCTGTCTTTGTTTTACTCTCTGAACTACATGCAGTGAAAGTAAACAAAAACACAAAAATTAGGGCTAAAAGCAAAGCTTTTTTCACATACATCCCCCTCATTTATATGTAAGTGCTTACACATAAAAGTTTAATAGGTCAAAGAATTATTTTTAATATAATAACTAGATAATATTGTTTAAAAAACAGAGGAATCCTTTATTATACTATCAGCAAAAAAATCTATTAACCTAGTATTATTTTAATCATTTATTTCCTATAGGTCTACACCCTTGGATGTTAAGCATGGGCTCCTTTCTAGAAAGATAAGTCCAAAAAAGCACAAAGCGAAAGATCAAAATCCTCTTTCGCTAATTACGTTCGATTTACTATTTTCCAATATTGTTTGGTGCTTTCGATTCATTTTATTGAAGGCGTTGTTTGCAGGCTTCGTGATTGCTAATGCTAAAACATTACCACTACAGATTATAAGTAGAGGGGGAGCGTATGAAAGTAATAATAATAATCCAACACTACCTACTAGAATCAAAAGAGTAGAAAATGGATTGTAAATCATAACAAAAAATGAATTTTTTATTATATCAAAGGTCTTCATCTCATAATGAACAAACATAGGAAAAATATAAAATAGCATACAAACAAATATAATTGAAATAATGTAAAATGGAACTAATAAAAGATTCTGGATTGACTGTGCAGCTTGTTGTAGGAATAGAAAATCAATCAGTAATACAACACCCATTAACATAATGATTGACCCGAGAATATTGCCTTTTATAAACTCCTTTTTATATGAACTCCAAAATGTTTTAAAAACGGGAATTTCCATTTCACCTAATGCCCATTTACGAACGACAGCAAACATTGCTGCCGTTGCAGGAAAGAAGCCAAAAATAATGAATCCAAGCAGTGAAAAGAATATCCATAAAAGATTCAAAAGAGCTAACCTTGAAATCCATTCCAGAATACTGTTTAACCCACCCATAAATCCTGTTGTTTCCATCCTAATCCTCCTCATTCTTCTTATTCATGGTTCAACACATGGCATGACTTAAGCTGTATCATGAATAATCGGGTGAAGAATGTGTGATCAATCCCTTTTATTCTCACCCTTTTTTACCCTTAACCTTTTAAACCGCTTGTGCTAATCCCTTCAACAACATGTCGTTGGAATAAGAAGAAGACAACAAATACAGGAATTAACGTAACGATCGACATCGCAAACATTGCACCCCAGTTAGAAACGGTTTCATTACTTAAAAACATATTTAATGCCATTGATACAGTGTATTTATCAGGACTGTTTAAATAAAGCACAGGTCCGAGCAAATTATCCCATGTCCAGTAAAAAGAAAAGATAGCAGCAGTTGCTAATGCTGGTCTAATTAATGGTAGGATAATTTTATAAAAAATCTTAAATGTGTTACATCCATCAATTGTTGCCGCCTCATCTAGTTCTCTAGGAATTGTACGGATAAATTGTACCAATAAGAAAATAAAGAACGGATGTCCAAAGTACGCTGGAATAACAATTGGTTTAATTGAATCGAGCCAACCTAGTTTTGAGAAAATAATATACTGAGGAATCATTACAACCTCATAAGGAAGCATCAATGTAACCATCATAATAGCAAACCAAAAGCCTTTTCCAAAGAAATTCATTCTTGCAAAGCCGAAAGCAATAAATGCGGAGGAAATGACTTGGCCAATCATTGTGAAAATAACAAGAACGACTGTATTTTTAATGAAGACACCGAATGAGTTGCCCCCAATCCCTTCCCATCCTTTGGAAAAGTTATCTAAAATCCATGGATCAGGAATAAGGGACTTAGCTGTAACAAAGATCATTTCACTAGGTTTGAATGAACTCATTAAGAGCCATATAACAGGATAAAGCATTAATAATGCAAAGCCCCCAACGAGTAAATGATAAACCCACCACTTTGCAGATTTTATTCGCGGAACACTAATTCTTTGAGGATTGGTTATTGTTTTAAGATTTGCATTTGTCTTCATCTGTTATTTCCCCCCTTCAGATTCATAGTGAACCCAGTACTTGGATGTAAAAAAGATAATTGCGGTTAAGATCCCGACGATAATCAACATAATCCATGCCATTGCAGAGGCATATCCCATATTAAAGAATTCAAAACCTTGAATAAAGAGATAAAGCGAATAAAGAAGTGTACCATCTAAAGGACCACCAGTACCTTTTGAAATGATAAACGCAGGAACAAAGGTCATAAATGCAGCAATTGTTTGCATAATTGTATTAAATAAGATAACTGGACTTAACATCGGTAATGTAATCTTTGTGAATTTTTGCCAATAGTTAGCTCCATCAACACTTGCTGCTTCATAGTAGCTCATAGGAATACTTTTTAAGCCTGCTAAGAAAATTAACATTGAAGATCCAAATTGCCAAACAGATAAAAAGATAAGCATCCACAGTGCAGCTGTCGGGTCACCAAACCAGCGTACGTCCGGAATTCCTAATAAACCTAAAAGAATGTTAACAATTCCTTCGTCACCGAAGATATTACGCCACATGATCGCAACTGCCACACTACCTCCTATTAATGAGGGTAAATAAAATAATGATCTGTATAGGCCTACTGCTCTAGACGTAGTATTTAAAATCATTGCAACTAAAAGAGCAAATCCGAGTCTTAAAGGGACTCCTGCAAGTACATAAATAAGTGTAACTTTAAGTGATTGCCAGTATCTTGGATCAGCAGTAAACATTTTTTTATAATTTTCCAGCCCTATCCATGATGGAGTTGAAAACATATTATAACTAGTAAACGATAAATACAGTGAGGTTATAATTGGGATAAACGTAAATGCTAGGAATCCAATAACAAAGGGACCTATAAACAAGTATCCTCCCAAATTTTGCTTTATAGCACGGGCACTCATACTATCATTTCCTTTCTTAAGAAAATCACTTGTCATTTAAAGTACGATAGCTGATCGAATGATGATCAGCTATCGTATGAATCTACAATTATTTATTTTGAGACAAAATGCTTTCTGCCTGTTGTCTAAACTGTTTTGCAGCATCTTTAACCTCAAGCTGACCATAATTCATTTGCTCTGACAAACTATCAAGAAGTTCGATTACTTCTCCAGCACCAATTGGGTCTGGACCATCGAATTCTGAACTATTTTGTTCAGCCCATTCTACACTATCAAATACTTGAACTTGTTCAGGAGATAGTTCAGGTTTAAGCGCCTCTTTGACTGCAGATGAACCAGGAATACCACGCTCACCCAAAATCAGTTTATTAGCCTCAATATCATTTACAAAGAAATCAATGAATTTCGCAGCTTCTTCTTGGTGCTTAGAATTATTTGCAACCGACCAGAACATACTAGGTTTTAAGTATAAGCCTTCTTTTGTTCCTGGCCCTGGCATAGGATGAATGCCTAATGGTCTATTTGCAACTTGTTGTAAACCTACAAATTGGTTGGACCATTGCCAAATTCCAAGTGCATCTTTCGTAACAACTGGATCATCTTCAATCCCTTTTAATTGAGCTAAATAATCTGGAGTTGGTACAACACCATCTTTTACCATATTTGAAGTCATTTCAAAGAAATCTACAAATAACTGATCATCATCATAACCTAAAGTAGTACCGTCTTTACTATAAAGTGATTTTCCTAATGTTCTTAAATAATAGTTAAAAAATACATCTGCTTTCATACCTGTATCAACAAATACGCCTGCATCTTTTGCTTTTTTAGCCAATTCCTTATAATCATCCCATGTCCAATTCTCATCTAGGGAATCTACCCCTACTTTTTTCAACAACTCAGGATCATAATGGAAGCCAACAACATTTACCCCAGCGTTAAATCCATATAATTTATCACCGAGTTTCCCACCATCAATGATATTATCACTGAAATTTGTTACATCAATTTGTTTATCTAAAAATGGTGTTAAGTCTGCTAACTGTCCATTTTCAGCATATTGGGAGAAGTAAGAAAGATCCATTTGAATAATATCTGGTAATTGTTGAGCTGATGCTTGTGGAGCTAGCTTTTTCCAATAATCATCCCAGCTTGCATATTCAGCTTGGATTTTCACATTCGGATTTTGCTCCTCATACATTTTTATTACCTCAAGTGTATAGTCATGTCTTGGTTGAGAACCCCACCAAGCAATGCGGAGTGTAACTTTTTCGTCTTCACCATCACCTTTACCACTATCAGAACCAGAACTAGATCCACCAGATGAACTACTTCCACTACATGCCGCTAAAGAAAATACCATTACAACTGATAGCAACAAAAACAGAAACTTCTTCATTTCTATATCCCCCTTTTCATTATCCTGTTAACGCTTACAAGGTATATTTTATAGGCTTTTTCACACGATTTGAATTTAAAAATCAGTTATCTATGTTTAAAAAACAGAGTATTCTTACCATTGAAACATTGTTCTTTAATCCTATTCATAGACTTTGGAGCAGGATTTTAGAGTGTTTAGCCACTTTACTAGAATTATATAGTTTCCAAAACAAAAAAACTCATTATCTAAATAAGCGAAATTAGATAATGAGTTTAAATTATTGTAAATATGCTTTTCGATATTCTGATGGAGAATATCCAGTATATTTCTTAAACACCTGACTAAAATATTGTGGATTATCACCAAATCCAATCATTTCAGCTAGTGTGAACACCTTCACATCATCCATCAGCTCGATCTGTTCAATTGCTTTATTAATTCGAACCTGTGTAACATAGCTTGAAAATTTCTCTCCGGTTTCCTGTTTAAACAACTTACCTAAATAATCAGCATTCATGTATACTTTGTTTGCTACCCATTTAAGTGAAAGCTCAGTATCCCCAAGATGCTTATGAACAAGGTCCATCATGCTATGAATGACTGCTGAGTGGTTGGATTTGTGCCTTTCATAATGAACCTGAGTAATCTCATGTGCAATCATAACAAAAAATTCTTTCATTTGCTGAATTGTATCCATATCCATTAATGAAGACATTTTTTCCATATAATTTTGAATTCCTTTTGAATCTGAGCTTTGTATCACTAGTAAAAATAGCTGCATGACATAGGAACGGGTTAAACTTGTAGAAAGCATTCTTTCGGTTAAATCATGAAAAAAACCAGAAATTTCACACTCTACCTTTTCCCAATTCCCTGACTTTATTAACAGACAAAGACTTTGTCCATCGTAATCAAAATTATAAAGTTGTTTTTCATGGCGAATATCACTTTTAGTTATAATACTTCCTTCACCTAAATAAAAGCGATGATTCAAGCATTCAAGTGCTTCTAAATAGAGTCTTCTTGCCTGTGAGATAGAATCAACCTCACTAATTGCAACAGTCATATCCATTTCATAGATTTCATAGAAATGAGTTCTTAGTTGTTCGATCTTTTCCTGCAGGCTTGAAAAGTTGTCATCATTTACAAGAAACAAAACATATTCTCCTATATTTGTTGATAAAATCGATGGGGCAAAAAGATCTTCTCCTAGGTTTTCAATAACAAACATATGTTCATAATGATAGTCTCCCTCTAGTCGAAACACAATCAACCTAATTTCCTCTTCTTGAAAATTAATATGAAAAAGCTTTTCATAAAATTGAATACCCCTGTTACCATCAGTTTTACTTGTTATAAATTCTTTTAGCAATTGTTTTTTAACATAAGGCTGTATTTGTTCAAGACGGCTTTTCATATCCAATAAAAACCGTTCTCTATTTTCTTCACTCGTTAATTCATTGATTACATTTTTCATTGCATCAATAATGATATTCTCATTACACGGCTTTAACAGATAATGTTTCACACCATATTCCATTGCTTGTTTAGCATAGTCGAATTCACTAAAGCCCGATAGAATGATAAATTTAATAAAAGGGTGTTCTTTTGATACTCTCTTAACTAATTCAAGTCCGTTTAATCCAGGCATCTTAATATCACAAATGACAATGTCTGGGAGCTCTTTTATAATGATGTCATAGGCTTCAAGACCATTTCTTGCTGTTCCGATTAATTCAGTCCCTATTTCCTCCCAGTCTATGATGTTTGAAATCCCTTCTAATATAATTCTCTCATCATCAACTAATAATACTTTATGCATAGTCCCACCTCGTTTGATATGGTATGACAATGAGTACCTTTGTTCCTTTATTGATCTTACTATCAATCTGTAAACCATATTGATTGCCAAAGACGAACTTAATTCTAGAGTCGATATTACGTAATCCTATTCCATTACCTCTCGTATTGATTTCACCTTTTCTCACGCTTTCAAGCTGCTGCTCGTCCATACCAATGCCATTATCTTCAACAAGGAGGTGAAGCAAATCACCGTTTTTATATGCTGAAACACTTATCATACACGGCTCAATCATCATTTCCAATGCATAATGAATCGCATTTTCAACCAATGGTTGAACAATAAGCTTAGGCAGCACACATTCCTTAACATCTTCATGAATTGATAAATGAAAATCCAAACGTTCTTCAAAACGGAATCGTTGAATAGTTACATAATGTTCGACCATTTCGATCTCTTCTTGCACTGTAATGACATCATCTTTTAAACTAATAGCATTCCGTAATAAATAGCCAAGAGATTCTACCATTTTAGATATTTGCTGTTGTTTATTAATCTTTGCTAACCAATTGATTGATTCGAGAGTATTATATAAAAAATGTGGATTTATTTGAGACTGTAAAGCTTTAAATTCAGTATCTTTAACTAAAAGCTGCTTTTCATAATTTTCTTTAATAAGCTCATTAATTCGCTCGATCATGACGAAAAAATTCCGATGGAGAATTCCAACCTCATCATGAACCTGTGAGGGCTTAAAGGTATCAGCAACTTTAAAATCTCCATTTTGGACATATTTCATGGCGGATACTAAATTTTCAATCGGATTTGTGATTCGTTTCGAAAACTGAATAACTAAATAAATCGCACTTAAAAAGAGTGAAAGGAATAAAAAAATCACCACAAATTTTATAGCCGTTACCTTGGCAAACATCGTTCCGAATGGTATCACATTCCAATATGTCCAATTTGCATACGGGGATTTTGAATGTGTCACGAAGAAACTTCTGCCATACACTTTTTGGAATTGATAGCCTTGATTAGTATTCCCTGAAAAATTCAGCTTATCTAGATGGGTAAAAGGCTTTTCCGTAAAAAAGATATCCTCACCCTTTGAGATAATAATAATACCTTCTTGCCCTTCCCACTCTCTAGGGAGTTCTTTAACAATTTCATCTAATTTAATTTCAATTACTAAGGTTCCTAATTCCTCAAGACTTAAATTCCGAGATGATTTTAACTGTCTTGTTGAAAAAATTGAATCTTTCGAATCTTTAAGCGATACCCATACATTACTCCCATCGCCAGCTTTAGCTTTTGTGATCATTTCTTCATTATGCTTATATAATAGAGACGATGGTGTGCCACCTGCACGATATTCTGTTCCATTTACATCGAATAGGTGAATGGATTGAATATACTTCTCTGCTCCAACATAACTTGTTAACTTTTCCCAAATCTCTCTTTCAATTTGATATTGCTCGTATTTAGATACTTCGTCTTTCGTTTTGATTAATGCATTTTGAATAACATTGTCAGTTAGAATCTTATATGTTACTTCCTCAATATTTTTTAATTCGTCTTCAATCCGATTAGATGACATGATTAAGACTTGTGATGATTTGCGGTAAATTTGTTCATCATAACTAGAAAAAGCATATTTAAATCCGACTACGATAAATGCTAAACAAACAACCATGATAATCGAAATAAAAACGATTAACTTATACTTAATTTTTAAGTTTCTATACCTGGTTGAAAGATATGAGATTAGATGCTTCATAGCCCTTTTGAACCCCTTTAATTTACCTAATACCCAAAAACGAGAAATCATAGTAAAGATAAAAATATGAATATAGTGAAAAGGAGTAGTAACGGTATTGTAAAATCCTTCACCACTCCCAAACTACCTACTAAACATTGCTTATATATTATGTACTGTATTATGAATCAATTTGTAGCGATTCGCAAACGTTTTCATTTTAACTAACCAATTTATTCTTTCCATTATTAAATACTTTTGGTAATTATTTTAGTGGATATCCCATTGTCGACATAAGCGCTAGTCCTGGTTGAGTAGAGTCTAGTCGGCTATATTGAACAATAATTGGAAGATCACTTTCAACTTCAATTGAATATGGAACACCAAATGGTATCGTTTCTCCATCAAGCTCTAAAGTTGAGGTGCGAAGATGATTACTTCTTTTACCTTGTACGATTACTGGTATTCTTTCAATTGGGTTACGATCCTCAAAGTATATTGAAATAAATATATTCGCCTCGTTTTCATTGCAATTTAGTATACAAATAGATTCATGACTTGTAAGTTCCCCAGAACTTAGTGGTGGAATATATCCATCTGGAATGATCCAATGTGTTTCACCCTTTTTTTTATTCAAACAAATCTCCTCCTAGATAAATTACTTACTGATTCTTTAAAACATTCGTTCAAATTAGTTTTAATTTGTGCGATTATGTTCATTATAATATGGTTAGCGATATTTAACATCACTTTTTGTAAAAATGCTTTTTTCTTATTGAAAAGGTAAAATACGCTTAAAGGAATAAAGAATGAGTATATTTTCCAGTTTTCGTAAACAATATCATAAAATGTTGTTATGATTTAATACAAATAAATTGACGCTGTTGATTGAAAAAAGAATAATGTAAACAAGGATATCATTTCAGAAAGTCAGGAGAGAATGTTAATGGTAGGAAGAGCCGAAAAAAAATGCAGTGAATCACTTGTCATTAAAACGAGCAGAGTTTTCCCATTGGATACAAATAACCACAATACATTATTTGGTGGAAAATTAATGAGTTATATTGATGATGTAGCATCGATCTCTGCAGCGAAGCATTCTCGATGTGAGGTTGTAACAGCGTCAACAGATTCTGTTGATTTTTTAGTCCCTATACGTCAGAGCGATTCCGTTAGTTTAAAATCATATGTTTCATCTGTAGGACGCTCCTCTATGGAGGTATTTGTGAAAGTGATAGCTGAGGATTTAAGAACAGGTGAACGGAAGCTTGCTGCGACTTCCTTTTTAACATTTGTAGCTTTAGATGATCAAGGGAAACCTGTCCAAGTTCCAAAAGTGATTCCTGAATCTGATGAAGAAGTTATGCTTAATAATACTGCAGGCCAACGGATAAATGTACGAAAAGAACGTCGAGAGCATAGTGAAGCATTTGCAAATGTTGTAACACTTTGAATTGACTCTAACAAAAACGAGGCTATCATAATGCCTCGTTTTCTCATGTAATACTATTATTTATTTGTTCTGCCATGCTCTTAACTTTAGGAAGTACTTTTTCCCAAATCTCAGTGCTTAAATCACGGTATTTCTCTCCATCATTCATTACAGAAAAATCCCCCTGTAAGATATGGAGTGTCGTCTTTCCATCTTGCTCAGACAGTTTGAAGGTAATACCGTCTTCCTCAGTAACAGCAGGTCTTTCTGAACTACGAACATCAAATACAGTAAAGCGCAAAATTTTATGTGGTTTAAGAGCCGTGACATTGCCTTCAACAATGACTGTTCCGTCTTGACCTTTCCAAAGAACTGGACTACCAAGGTTCCAGTCTGATTCTATGGAAAATTGCGGGCCTCCACTTGAGAACTCAGTTGCCCACTTATCTGAATAAATACGGTTTGTAAGCGCCTCCCAAACTTTTGCGCTTGTTGCATTGATTACTATTGATTCATCAACAAAGAGCTTTTCCATCTGAACCTCCAAATAAAATAAACATACTTTCTCTTTCCATTATACTTTTTGAAAACTATCCAATCAAACCTATAAGGAACAAAAGCGCAAGCGCCTTGATCAGCCCCGACAAGCATAAGATGATTTAGAATAGAAGGCGTTTTTTGCCTTCAATTCTAAATTAGCTAGACCCTAGAGGGGCTAGGCGCTGGAGCTGGATGTCGTGCGCTTATCCACAGTTCAAGAATTTTATAATTTCCTTAACGAAAATAAAGCACCCGAGAAACGGGTGCTCTAAATGAGAATAATTAAGAATCTATTGAGAATGTGTTTATTTTTTAAAAACGAAATTTACGAATCTATCAGCTAAGCGATTATTTCACTGATTCTGGAACTGCTAACCCTAAACCTTCAGCGATACGAGTTCCATATTCAGGATCTGCTTTATAGAAGTGCTGAATTTGACGTAACTTAATATCGTCTCTTTCAACGGGTTTCATAGCTCCAACAATGTTAGAAACTAGATGTGCACGTTGTTCTTCATTCATTAAGCGATAAAGGTCACCTGCTTGTGTATAGTGATCATTATGATCATATCCAACACTATCTGCTACACCTGAAACAGGGAATGCTGCTTGCTTATGCTCAGGTGTTTCAGATGGACCACCAAAGCTGTTTGGCTCATAGTATACAGACTTACCACCATTATCATCAAAGCGCATTTGCCCATCACGCTGATAATTTTTCACTTCATTTCTTGCACGGTTAATCGGTAGTGCTTGATGGTTAGCGCCAACACGGTAACGGTGTGCATCATGGTATGCGAACAAACGACCTTGTAGCATTTTATCAGGTGATACATCTACTCCAGGAACAAGTGTACCAGGTGAGAATGTTGCTTGTTCTACCTCAGCAAAGTAGTTTTCAGGATTTCTGTCTAATACCATACGACCAACCTCGATTAGTGGATAGTCTTTTTGTGACCATACCTTTGTTACATCAAATGGATCAAAACGGTAAGTATCTGCGTCTTCTAAAGGCATGATTTGTACATATAATTTCCAAGCTGGAAAATCACCTTTTTCAATCGCATTGAATAAATCTTCTGTATGATAATCAGGATTTTCACCTGCTATTTTAGCCGCAACTTCAGGGCTGATGTTTTTAACACCTTGCTCTGTTTTAAAATGATATTTGATCCAAACTCCATCACCTTCTGCATTTGTCCATTTGAATGTATGGCTACCAAAACCATGCATGTGGCGTAATGTTGCTGGTATGCCACGATCAGACATAAGGATTGTTACTTGGTGTAGAGCTTCTGGTGACAATGACCAGAAATCCCATATTGCATTAGGATTTTTCAAGTGTGTTTGTGGATCTCTTTTTTGTGTATGGATGAAATCAGGGAATTTGATTGCATCACGGATAAAGAATACCGGTGTATTATTCCCAACGATATCGTAGTTACCTTCTTCTGTATAAAATTTAACTGCAAATCCGCGTGGATCACGAACTGTATCAGCTGATCCAAGTTCACCAGCAACCGTAGAAAAACGAATAAATAAAGGTGTACGTTTCCCTACTTCAGATAAAAAGTTAGCTTTCGTATATTTTGACACATCATTTGTTACTTCAAAGTAACCGTGAGCACCTGCACCTTTTGCATGTACTACACGCTCTGGAACTCGTTCTCTATTAAAATGTGCAAGCTTTTCTAAAAGGTGTACATCTTGTAATAATGTTGGTCCGCGATCTCCTGCTGTGATTGAATTCTGGTTGTCCCCTACTGGAGCACCCCAGCTTGTAGTAAGTCTGTTATTAGTCATTTAAGAATCACCTCATCAATTATTTGAACATGATATTATAATAACATCTCTCAGTTAAAAATCAATACTTTTTTATAATAATTATAATTTAATATTTAAAATTATTATTTAATAACTCTAAAAATAGTTAGTTTGTGTGTGTGAGTGTCATAGTATTGGGTTCTCTTTATCACTGTTAATATCACGACACTTTTATTACTATGTTATTGATTATGAATCTATTACTATTAAAATTGTTTTTTGTTAGTAAGAACAATCAATGTGGACGAGTTTTAACCACGACACTTTTTTTGAATCAACAAACTATTCGAGCTCTTTTCTCACTTGTATTGAACCACTTTTTCATTTTATTGAATCCCTCATCTCATTTATTTAACCACTACTCTGATTTTTTGAATCAATTTCCTCGTTTATTGAATCACCCCACTATTTCGTAGCTCTTTCTAACTTGGTTTGAACCAATTTTTCACTATCACACTACTCACAAATCCTGAATTATTTACATGAATAACGAACAATAGCGCAAGCTCCTGGAACAGCCTCGGGCAAATAAGACGCTCATGAATAGAAGGACCCTAGAAGGTCTAGGCGCTGGAGCTGGATGCCTATGGCTTAGCCACAGTACTAGAATTTTATAATTTCCAGACATTAAAAAAAGCTTAGCTAATTTTAGCTAAGCTCTCATAGATACTATAATCCAAGTGAAATATATTTTATTTCTAAGTATTCTTCAATGCCATGATGGCCACCCTCACGACCTATTCCACTTTGCTTGAAGCCCCCAAATGGAGCTTGAGGTGTTGAAGGAAGTCCATCGTTTAAGCCGATTATTCCATATTCAAGGGCTTCTGTTACTTTTATTCCCCTAGAGATATTTTCTGTAAACACATATGCTGCCAAACCAAAGATAGAGTTGTTCGCTCGTTTGATCACTTCTTCTTCTGTTTTGAATGTGGTAATAGGAGCAACTGGTCCAAATGTTTCATCTTTCATACACAACATATGATCATTTATATTGGAAAGAATTGTAGGTTCTATAAATAAACCTGCTTTTCTTGTACCACCAAGTTCGACTTTGGCCCCATTTGATACTGCATCCTCGATGTGTAGAATTACTTTTTCAACCGCAGCTTGATCAATAAGTGGTCCAATATCGATCCCTTCATCAAGTCCATTGCCTATTGTTAATTCGTTTACTTTTGGAACTAGTTTTTCAATAAAAGCTTGGTAAATTGATTCGTGTACATAAATGCGATTTGCGCAAATACAAGTTTGCCCTGCATTTCGATATTTTGCTGCGATCACGCCATCAACTGCTTTATCTATATTTGCATCCTCTAATATTATGAAAGGTGCATGCCCACCTAATTCTAATGATAGCTTTTTAACAGTTTGTGCTGATTGCTGCATCAAGAGCTTTCCAACTTCTGTTGATCCGGTAAACGTTAATTTTCGTACTCTGTCATCCTGGAGCCAGACCTCACCAATTTCCTTAGCACTCCCTGTGACAACATTAATTACACCCTTAGGAATTCCTGCCTCTTCTGCTAACTTTGCTAATTTTAATGCTGTAATCGGCGTTTGTTCTGCAGGTTTAATCACAACTGTACATCCAGCTGCTAGTGCAGGGGCTACCTTCCTTGTAATCATTGCAGCAGGAAAATTCCATGGGGTGATAACTGCGACTACTCCAACTGGTTGCTTTTGCACAAAAAGACGTTTATTTCGTTGAGTAGCAGGGATTGTTTCGCCATATATCCGCTTTGCTTCTTCTGCATACCATGATAAAAATCCATTTGCATAGTTAACTTCACCAATCGCTTCTTTTAATGGCTTTCCTTGCTCCATCGTCATTGTTTTCGCTAAATCTATTAATTGTTCTTTGATTAAATCATGCCATTTGTGAATTAGGTCTGCACGTTCATAGGCAGAATATGCTGACCAACTATTATAGGCATTATTTGCCGCTTCAACAGCCTGCGCAGCTTCCACTCTTCCTCCATTTGGAACAGTCGCAAAAAAATCGTTTGTAGCCGGATTCATAACCTCGATCGTTGGTAAATCTTCCCCTCTCCACTCTCCGTTAATATACATTTGATAATGTTCCATTATGTACCTCCTTTAGCTTTTTTCCTTATAAGTGATACTTATTAATTTTTTCTGAATTTTATCTTGTTGATCAAAGAAAAATAACTTCATAGTTCATAGAAATCTATGTAATCCATTATTTTCATGGATTACATAGATTTCTCAGTGAAACTGTTAATGTAAGCTTAAATCATAATAAAGCATTAATACAAGACAAAACTAATAAGCACAATATTTAAAACTAATGTTACATAATACTAAAGTATTGTTTTTCTAGACAAAAAAGCACTACATACCAAAACAGTAGTAGTGCCTTCCCTCTTTCTTCTATCTAATTAAGTCTTTTTATCATTCTAAAATACTTATTTTAACAGTCTCAACAGTATGAAGTTTTTCTCGATAATTGAGAGCCGCATCAACCATTACCTTTAATGCTGCAATCGTTTCAGCTTCCCCTCTTGTTTTCAAGCCACAGTCCGGGTTGACCCAAAAAGCATGGTAATCCAATACTTCAAGTGCACGTTTAATATTTTGTGATAATTCGTCAATTGTTGGAACACGTGGACTATGAATATCATAAACACCTAAACCAATTCCTTTATTGTAATGATGTTGTTCAAAGGAAGCGATTAATTCACCGTGACTTCTAGATGTCTCAATTGAGATTACATCTGCATCAAGTTCATCGATTGCATGAATAATATCATCAAAATTCGAGTAACACATATGTGTATGAATTTGTGTATTATCTTCCACAGATGATGTAGCTAATTTGAATGCATAAACTGCTGCGTTTAAGTAGTTTTCTGTTTTTTCTTCTTTTAATGGTAACCCTTCACGTAAAGCAGCTTCATCTACTTGAATCATCTTAATTCCACTTGCCTCAAGTGCTTTAACTTCCGCGCGAATCGCTAAGGCTACATGATTTAACACGTCAGTACGGCTAATATCATCACGGACAAATGACCAATTTATGATCGTTACCGGTCCAGTTAGCATTCCTTTCACTGGTTTTTTTGTTAGAGATTGGGCATATACGGTTTCCTTAACGGTCATGTTTTCTATTGCATAAACATCACCAAAAATAACAGGAGGCTTAACACAACGGGAGCCATACGATTGAACCCAACCAAATTTCGTTATCGCGACACCTTCTAGTTTTTCTCCAAAAAACTCAACCATATCTGTACGCTCAAACTCACCATGAACAAGAACATCTAATCCAAGCTCTTCTTGAATATCAATCCATTTCTTTATCTCACTTTGAATATATTGCTCATATTTCGCAGCAGATAGCTCACCTTTTCTCCATTTCAATCGTTGTTTACGTACTTCCTTTGTTTGAGGGAAGCTACCAATTGTTGTAGTAGGAAGGATTGGTAATTGAAATTGTTCTGCTTGTAATTCCTTACGAATTTTCGAATCAATCCGTGATGAAGAGTCATGTTTCCTATTTTTCATCGCGTCATGAACTATTTGAACATTACGATGTGCAGAATTTTTCAACGAATGAACTGCTTGATCATAGCTTTCTAGTTCAGCAATACCTAATTCATCGTTAACAAACTTTGTTAGGTAGACAATTTCTTCAAGCTTTTCATCAGCAAATGCTAATGCATCTTTTATTTGCGTGTCTAATTGTTGCTCACTTTTTACCGTTACTGGAACATGAAGCAAACTACACGATGGCTGAACAATAAGTTGATTTTCATCAACGAAGCTAGTTAATTCTTTCAATAGAGAAGCTTTTTCAGTTAAGCTTGATTTCCAAATATTACGGCCGTCAACGACACCTGCAAAAAGCACCTTGTCATTTGGAAAACCATATTTTTTTATATTTTCAAAATTCACACCTTCATCGTGGACAAAATCAAGACCAATACCTTGTACTGGTAGTTGAGTTATCTCTTCATAAAATTCAATGCTTTCAAAATAGGTTTGAAGGATGAACTTTACATCTGGAACTCCACCTTGGAAAGCTGTATATACTTCTTTAAGCTCATTAATTATCTCTTTCTCTACATTCTTAACCAAGATTGGTTCATCAATCTGAATCCATTCTGCTCCAGCTTCTTTTAGTTGTTTAAATACTTCTATATATAAGGTTATTAGTGAATTTAATAACTCAGCTCTTTCTTGCTCATCAAATCCTTTAGATAAAGAAAGTAATGTGATTGGACCAAGGATAACCGGTTTACCATGTATTCCTAACTTATTCTTAGCTTCCAAATACAAGTTAAGTAAACGATTTTCTAATAAAGTAGGCTTTGCGTCCTTTAACTCTGGCACGATATAATGGTAATTTGTATTAAACCACTTCGTCATTTCTGACGCAATTTTCCCGCTGCTTCCTCTAGCAATCTCGAAATAGGTTTTAAGGGAAATCTTTTTTTCACCGGTTTTAAAGCGCTCAGGTATAAGTCCAAACATTGCAGCCGTATCTAACACTTGATCATAATAACTAAAATCACCAATAGGAATAAGATCAATTCCTTTTTCTTTCTGTTTTCTAAGATGTGATAAGCGAATTTGTTCCATTTCGCTATAAAACTGTTCCTCAGATATTTCGTTTGACCAAAATAATTCTAAAATCTTTTTCCACTCACGATTCTCACCAATTCTTGGATAACCGATATTTGAACTTTTTATACTCATTTTATTAACTCCTTCTATGTAGTTTATTTTTCAAATAAAAAAGCCTCTCTAATGGATTAATAGAGAGACGATTGATAGACATAGTTAACTAGAGTTGAAATGAATAAAAGGGTTCAACATATGACCACCACTCCTCCCTATTTCGCGTAGGTAATAAGTGCACACAATAGGCAGGTCTCCTGACTTAGGTTCCTCACTTCATATCCCTTCCCATTTCATGCTTGAAACAGTGGATTGCGATATGAAGCTCCCCATAACAGTGGCGCGACCGTGTCGGATTTACACCGAACTTCCCTTTTAAGTTAAAAGTCTTTATTATCTTTTAACACCCATTGACTGAACATTATTAAATTTTAAAATATATTTAAAACATGTGACTTAGATTATATCATTTTTCGTTATTTAGCAAGTTTTTTTTCTAAATATCGTTTCTTACTATGCTAGGTTGTATATAATTACACTCTTGTTTACATAACATTATTATGTAATTAAATTGATTTCCATCACGATTCATACTAACCAGAATCTCTCTACAAATTTCATTTAAAAATCGAATAACATGTAACATCTTGTTGGTTTCTGCGCTTTCCCGAGAAATAACTAGGAAGATATGGCCCATACAAATAGGCATGAGCCGTGACAGTCCGCTAAAACCCACATAAACTTATAAGGATTTCAACCATATAAAAAAAGGAGCGTTTCCTTCATGAACCCATACGGATACGGATATTATCATGAGTTTATCCCACAGCAACCTAATTTTTATAGTCCAAATGACTATCCTCCATTCGTTCAACATCAGGAACAATTTGAGGATACTAGACAACCAGCTCTTGAAAGAAGAGTAGCTGCACTAGAACGACAAAATGAACGACAAACACGGGAATTGGCAAGACTTAACAACGAATTAAAAAGACAAAACGAAGAGCACAAAAGATTAAACCAGGAATTCAATCGATTAAATCGCGAATTCAACCGAGTAAACCAGCAAGTAACACAAGTTAATGATAGAGTTGAACAACATACTCGTAGATTAAACCGTTTAAACCAACGACTCCGTGCAGTAGAAAATAAATTAGATATACCATTTACACCAGGTGAAGGCGGTTTTTAATTAATTCGTTCTTTATGAATAAAAACAAGGATGATAAAAGAATTATATCCTCCTATCATCCTTGTTTTTGACATTTATTTTCTTATAAGCGAAGACATATTAATAATATTACTTACTATACAACCTATAAAAGCACTTCTAATAATATCAAACGGATAATGAGCCCCCGTCCATATTCGTGAAACACCAATTAGTACTGATAACCCCAACATAATGCAGCCTACAATTTTGTTGGAAAGATAGATCATCGTTGAAACAGAAAAGGCCAGCAAAGTGTGTTTACTTGTAAAAGTTGAATCAAGTTTTGAAGGAATTAAAAGATTGGCTTTACGGGTTATAAACGGTCTTGGTCTAAATTTATATTGCTTTATTAGAACATTAATACATAAGTTAATCATGAGCGAAATCAATGAACGATAAAATACTTTCCTTTTTTGACCTTTTCGTAGCCACAGTAAAAATAAAACAAATCCGAAAATATAGCGCATCTGATTTGAGGCAAAGATCATGATATTATCTAAGAAAGTATTTTTTCCTGCTAAGTCATTTATCCATTTAAATAGCCTCTGATCCATAAAAATAACTCCTAATTTTTTTGTCGACATTATTATTCTCTAATCATCATGGAGTATGTAAAAAATGAAAATTAGATAGAAAATAAAAATATTTCTATTGCACATAATAGTTATGATCACCAAGGAGAGGAGGTACAAAAATGACAAACCGCAATGATAACCGCGAACGAAAAAACAAATACCCCAATAACAAAAAGCAGGATACAGAATTCTCGAAGGATATAAATATTAGAAGTGAAAAAACGAAGCAGGATTTACAAAAGTAAAAAAGAGAGTGGATTTCAACTAAAGACGGTTGAAGTCCTCTCTCTTCTCATTTCCCAAGATATTATCGAGTCCTTTTAGACCGCGAAGAAGTACTTGTTTTACTCTTTCTCCTACTGTCATTTGTTCTATTTCTAGATGGAGCTTCAGATGCTCTGCCTGCTTTGTCTTTTCCGATTGGACGGCGTGCCTTTTTTATTTGTGAGTTTCGTTCCTGCTCATAATCATCACGATCAGGAATACTTATCCCTTTTATCACTTGCTTTTCTAGTGTTTGACCAATCCCTTTTTCTATCATACGTAAGAAATCAATGTCCTTGGGAGCAACTAATGTAAAGGCAACACCATCTCCACCTGCTCGTCCTGTACGGCCAATCCGATGAACATAGCTTTCAACATCATGTGGAATATCATAGTTAAATACATGTGTTACACCTTCTACATCTAATCCCCTTGCAGCGACATCTGTAGCAACCAAAAATTGAATTTTCGCTTCACGAAATCGCTTCATCGCTTTTTCACGCTTTGCTTGAGTTAAATCACCGTGGAGTTCGTCAGATTCATAGCCATTGGCGATAAGAGCTTCTTGAAGCTTTTTCGCTCGAATTTTTGTTCGACAAAAGATAATTCCCAAAAAAGGACGATGCTCTTCTAATAAATGTAACAATGTCCCCTGCTTTCGACGATCCGTTGTTTCAATAACAATTTGTCTGATCTCATCAACAGTTATTCTTTTCGCTTTTACTTGAATGCTTTCTGGTTCCTGCATGTATTTTTTAGCGAGAGACCGAATTTCATTTGGCATTGTAGCTGAAAAAAGCATCGTTTGACGTGTTGAAAGTGTCTCATAGATAATGTCATCTACCTCTGGAAGAAAGCCCATATGTAACATTTGATCAGCTTCATCTAATACAAGCATCTCAACAGTTGATAGATCAATTGTTTTACGTCGAATATGATCCAACAATCGACCTGGGGTTGCCACAACAATATGCTGTGCACCTTTTAACTTTTTCAACTGGTGCTCAACATCCTGTCCCCCGTAAACAGCAAGTACATTGATATCTTCTAGGTTCTCAATCATTTTTTTTATTTCTTTTGATATTTGCTGTGCTAGTTCACGTGTTGGTGTTAATATCAAAGACTGTATATCAGACTTACTACTATCAATCTTTTCTAAAATTGGAAGAACAAAAGCTAATGTTTTACCAGTTCCAGTTTGCGCTTGGGCAATAACATCCTTTCCCGCTAATATAGAAGGAATTGTTTTTTCTTGGATAGGTGTAGGTGTAACAAGTCCTAATGATTTTAATGTATGGTTAATTTCTTTTCGAATTCCTAGTTGTAAAAAGTCAGGCAAGGTAATCACGTCTCTTTTCTTAAATTAATGCTTTTATTGTTATTTTATCTTGGATATACTCGTTGACATCAATCTTCAATTCATAAGTAGCTAAACGGGCGCTTGCACATTTGATCGAATAAAGGCTTATTTACTATAGCATATTGAATAGTATTTTACAGTGAGAATTTAATTATAACTTTTTTTATTTCCTAACTATACCTACATCCGCTAATACATTTTAAACAAACGATTAATTAAATAACTAAAATCAGTTAATAAAGCGTCGCAAACATTGATATAGACGAATAAAAAAATAAGTAAATAGGTTTGTTCGTTTCAAAATTGCTAGCTAGGTTTGTTTAACTTTGGCTCTTTTCTAAAAGATTGTTGTTTTTGAACAAAACTGATTAGGGTGATTGGAACGGATATGCGAGACTCCTGTGGGAGTAGCGGGACAGATGAGACCCCACAGGCGCTTCGCGCTGAGGAGGCTCATCGCCCGCCCCACGGAAAGCGGGCATCCTCTCGCTGCAATCAACCAATCCAATACTATTTTAAAAGCAACAAAGTTTGTGAAAACAGCCTTAACTTTTAAACGATTTAAAAGTCAAATATGGTATTATTAAATTGTTGACTAAAATTTGGGAGCGATGGCAATGAAAGAAGAATTAAATTACATTGGACAAAAAATTATTAACAACAGGAAAATTTTAGCTAACAGTGTCACTGATTTACAGAAAAATTTATATGATTTAAGCCAAAACAATCTCAATTGGTACGAGGATACTGATAATAATCGCGCATCACATCTTATTGAACTTTTAGGAAAATCATTAATAGATAAACAACAATTATCTAAAGATATAGTTGATTGGGCAAAAACAGAGGCTAGTTATCTCGTAGATACTATTTCGTTAACGCAAGCTCTAAGGTCTTTGGCTTTTTATCGAACCGTTATATGGGATGTTTTCACAGAGGAGTTAGAACAACAACAATTTGCCGCACTTACAATGTTAGATGTTAGTAAAATTATTGACCCATTATTAGATGAAATAAGTGCCGTATTTGGGGAAGTTTTTCAAGACCACAGCAATAAATTAATGAAAATAGCTTATACTGCATTAGAAGAGCTTTCGGTACCTGTTGTTCCTATTAACAAAAATGTTGCTGTTGTTCCACTTATTGGTGAAATTGATACACATAGATCTCAACTAATATTAGAAGTGACAATGGAAGAATCTTCTAAACTCAAACTCGAATATCTAATTTTAGATGTCACAGGAGTGCCAGTAATCGATACAATGGTTGCTGACAATTTATTTAAAGTGATTTACGCTTTGAAACTTTTAGGAGTGGAAACAATTATTACAGGTATAAGACCTGAAATTGCGCAAACCATCGTTTCAATTGGGGTTAATTTTAAAGGAGTTACAACCTTTGCAGATTTACCTACCGCTTTATCAAGTATTGATCTTAAAGTAGTACATCAGAACTAGGTGATTTTAACAATAACTTTACATAATTTTATAAGAAGCTGAGATCTAGTACAGATACTCAGCTTTTAGTTACTAACCTCATTTAACCTCCTGATTTTTTAAATCCTCACGTAATAAAAACTTTTGAATCTTCCCACTTGCATTTCTAGGTAATTGATCAACGAAAACATATCTTCTTGGACGCTTATAAGGTGCTAGCTTTTCAGAATGCTTACAGAAGTTTTCTAAATCTTCGGCAGTCACATTTTGATCTTTTTTCACGACAACTGCGATTACCTTCTCTCCCCATAATTCATCAGGTTCTCCAAGAACAGCTACATCTAGTATTCCTTCATGCTCATAAAGAGCATCTTCTACCTCTCTTGGGTAGACATTTTCTCCACCACTTATGACCATATCATCCACTCGATCTGCAACAAATAAGAAACCATCCTTATCTAAATATCCGAGATCACCAGAGTGATACCAACCTTTATAAAGTGCTTCTTCACTGGCCTCTTTTCTATTAAAATACCCAATCATCATAGCTGGACCTTTCACGATTATTTCTCCTACCTCACCAGGTGGTAATATATCTTCAGGCTCAGATGGTCCGTTTTCATTTGGTTTAACAACTCTTACTTCGTGATTAAAGCAAGCTCTTCCAGCTGAACCTGCTTTTGAAAGCTGTTCATCTTTCCCTAGAAATGTGATAGCTGGACCCATTTCCGTCATTCCATATGCTTGCACAAGTTCGATCCCCAGTTTCTCCTTACATGCATTGACTAATACAGGCGCCATTGGTGCTGCACCATAGAGACCAAGCTGAAGTGATGTTAAATCATAGAGTTCTAAATTTTCTTGTAATAGCATATTCCACATCGTTGGGGCAGCAAAAAAACTTGTTATCCCTTCATCTTTTATTGTATGTAACACTTCCTTTGCATCAAAGTGATGGATAATCACATTTTTTGCTCCGACATGCACTCGAGGCAGAAAACAACAATGAAGTTCTGCACAATGGAACATTGGGGCAGTTACAAGTCCAATATCACTCGTAGACATTGTTAAAGAGCTAATACAAATTAAGCTATGCTCAATCATATCACGATGACGGTGCATTACCCCTTTTGGTCGACCTGTAGTTCCACTTGTATACATTATTGCGTAAGTATCTGATTCAAATACTTCTGTCATTGGTTGTGTTGTTGAAGCTGATTTAACGTTCTCGTGATAAGAAGAAGCAAAGGCTGGGGGTGATTCATCAATAGACCAAAAGGAAACAGATGGGAACTGATCATGTATCTTTGTAATTTGGGGTTCCAAAGCATGTTCGAACAAGACAATTTTCGGCTCAGCATCATGCAAAATATATGATACTTCATCTGCTTTCAAACGAAAATTTATTGGATTTATAATTGCCCCGATCTTTGCTGCAGCAAAATAAACTGTTCCTAATTCATATGAATTGAATAGAAATGTAGATACTCGATCCCCTTTGCGAACACCTGTAGCAAGTAATGTATTTGCAAGCTTGTTTACTTCGTTGTTCCACTCCTGATATGTCCAGCGAATTCCTCTTGGTCGATCTACCAACGCTTCCTTTTTTCCAAATTTAGCAACGGTTTGTTCAAATAACTTACCAATCGTTAAATACATTTTCATTTCTCCCCCTCACATATAGAAAGCGATTACATTTTTAGTTTTAAAGATCAAAGCAGATTATATGATATTTCTACTAATTTCATAAAATTCCTTTTTCAATTTCAAAATAAAGAATAGTAAAAAAATTTCACCTTATTTAATCTCTAAAAGAATAAAAAAACACCATGTAGATTGTAAACAACTATCTACATGGTGTTCTTGATACAATATATCTTTATTAGCTTCCCATTTTCCTACGTGTAGTACTAGTTTTTTTTGATTGCTGACTTTTCATCTTTTGATTTTGACCCAATCCTTTATTTGCCTGTTTTCCATTTGCCTGAGCTTGTTTTTTATTTGCAAGCTGTTGTTTCATTAAATCCTGTAAGCTAACCTTCTTTTTTTCTGTTGGTTGTGTATTTTGGTCATTATTATTTTCATGATTTGACATTAATATATCTCCTTTATCGTTAGAAATCATTTATAAGCTTTAACGGATGCTTTCCAATCAATTATAATACAATATTAATAAATAAACACCTAGAGAACAAAGATATTACTAATTTACTTAACGATTTCTAAGAAAGCTCGTTGTAAACTGTTTCCAATTAATGGTTTATTGAAGTAATAGCCTTGACCAAAATCACAACCATTTTAGTTTAAGACTTGATGCTGATTTTCTATCTCAAATCCTTCAGCAACAATTGTTAAATCTAAGTGCTGAGCTAAATTAGCAAACAATTGAGTCTACAAGCGAAACATTTTTTTATCTAAATATAAAAACGTAAAGAAATTGTTTTTAAACAGCATCTTCACGTTTTTCTACTCGAATTATGTACATCTTAATATTAGTTAATGATCTTGATCAAATAATCCATGATGAATTATTTCTTTTTTATTTGGTAGATCTTTCTTTTTTGGCTTTTCTTTCCCATATCCTAATCCCAAAATAGCAAGCACTCTTCGGTCATTCGGTATATTTAATGCATCTCTTACATACATTTCCCTTTGTTCGGATTCATCCTCATCTGTCGCATTAAAGACTGCTCCAAAAGCACACCCTAATCCAGCGTCCACTGCAGCTAACCAAATATACCCACTTGCAATTGACGAGTCCTGAATCCAATACTTACTAATTGTTGGACGACCTGTAATAACGATCGCATAGTTTGCTTCTTTTAACCATGGTACATATGGGGTTGTTTTTGACAGATGATCAAGCATTCCTCGATCTTTTACAACGATAAACTCTCTCGAAGGCAGATTATTCCCTGTAGGTGCAAGCCATGCTGATTCTAAAATCCCTTCGATTTTTTCAGAAGGTACCGGTTGGTCTAAAAAACTAGTAATTTCCCGTCTGCTACTCACCACATGGTTAAATTCCATTCTATTTCCCCCATTCACAAAAATAAAAGAATATTTCAAATACATCTTTTATTTTAACAAACATTCAATAAATAACCAATTTCCATTACTTATCCTTCTGTTTTACACACGAAAAACAATACAGGATCTTATTATCCGTTATCATTCCATCTAAAAACCCATCCAAACAATAAATAATCTTCTCACAAATAGAACATTTCCCTACTTCTTCTCTCATTATGAGCTCCCTCCATAATTTCATTTCTCGAAATAACTAATTTGATCTTTAACATTTTTGCTCATTTATAGCATGATAATAACTTTATATGTTTAATTCATCATACTAGAACATCTCATTATGTTGCCATCAAGTTTGAGCTAATTTTTTATTCCTTGTATTATTTTATTATACTTCCATGTATTTTATAGGAACACTCAATTATCCATTAGTTTTTTTAGAATAATTAAAAGCTAGACCAATAAAGTCTAGCTTTTTACTGCCGTTCGATTCCTTATATTTTTTGATTACGCTTTTTTATTTTTACGAGCATCAATTAATACAGCGCTTACAATGATGATACCCTTTAAAATTTGTTGCCAGTAAGATGAAACCCCTAATAAATCAAGGCCATTGTTCAGTACACCGATAATTAGTGCACCAATCATTGTTCCCGCAATTGTTCCAACGCCCCCAGCTAGACTTGTTCCACCAATTACTGCAGCTGCAATAGCATCTAACTCAAACATATTTCCCATACTTGGTTGACCTACACTGATTCTCGCTGTTAACATCATCCCAGCAATGGCAGAAAGAAAACCAGCGTAAGTATAAATCATGATTTTATATCGGTCTACATTAATCCCGCAAATTCGTGCAGCTTGTTCATTCCCACCAATTGCATACGTATATTTACCGAACTTTGTTTTACTTAACATCAAATGTGAGATAATCCCCATAACAATAAATACAACAATTGGAAATGGGATCCCTATGATTTCACCTTTACCAATAAACAAAAATGATGGCGATAAATCAGGAATTGGTCTTCCATCACTATATAATAAAGCTAAACCTCTTGCAGCAATCATCATTCCTAGTGTAGCGATAAAAGCAGGAATTTTTCCTTTTGCTGTAATTGTTCCGTTAATTAATCCAGCAAGCGCACCAATACCAAGTCCAATTGCTAAAGGGACAATGATTGGAAATTCACCTGGATGAGCAAAACTTGCTGATGCAACTGAAACTAACGCAATAACTGACCCTGATGACAAATCAATTCCTGTTGTAATAATAACCATCGTAACACCCATTGCAACAATTCCGATAAATGAAATTTGACGAACAACATTTAATAAGTTTTGTGCTGTTAGAAAGGCTTCTGAAAGTAATGACATTGTCACCATCATTGCGAGTAAAACTAGTAATATCCCATACTTACTAGTTAGTTGTGCCCCTTTCTCTTTCCAAGCAAACTTAGTCTTACTAACACTCGTAACTGTGCTGCCAACTGGATTATTCATCTTAAACCCTCCTCTTGTTTCAACTATAAGCAACCTCTAAAATTTTCTCTTGATTTGCTTCTTCCCTACTTAATTCTCCTTTTTTGCTACCTTCATGCATGACAATGACACGATCACTCATTCCTAATACTTCAGGCAATTCAGAAGAAATCATAATAATGGCTTTACCTTCCTGCGCTAACTTAGACATCAATTTGTGTATTTCTGATTTTGCTCCAACATCAACACCTCTAGTTGGCTCATCTAAAATAAGAATATCGGGATCATTTAACAACCATCTCGCTAGCAGGACCTTCTGTTGATTTCCACCGCTTAGGTTCATAATAAGTTGATCAATACTAGGTGTTTTTATATTTAACCGTTCTACCTGTTCCTTACATGTTTCATCAACTAATTTTTTATTTACATATCCTAGCTGTGAAAAATGATCGATATTCGAAATAATCATATTTTCCCTAATTGAAATCGGAAGAAATGCTCCTGTTAATTTTCGATCTTCTGTTAATAATGAGAGCTTGAGTTTAATTGCATCTTGAGGTGATTTTATTTTCACCTTTTCTCCATGGATAAAAATCTCGCCTGAGTCAGGTGGATCAATGCCGAAAATACTTTCGATTACCTCTGTTCTACCAGAGCCCATTAACCCTGCAATCCCTAATATCTCACCTTTTCTTACTTCAAAACTTATGTTTTTGAATTTCCCCTCTTTTGAGAGATTGTTAACTTCAAGAACGACCTCCTTAATTTCTGCAACTTCTTTATGAAAGACTTGTTTTATTTCTCTTCCTACCATCATTTGAATTAATGTATCTTGATTTAATTCATGTGCACCCTTTGTCCCGATATATTGCCCATCTCTAAAGACAGTAATTTCATCACAAATTTTAAAAATCTCATCCATTTTATGTGATATATATATGATCGAAACACCTTTTGCTTTTAACGAATGAATAATATTAAATAATTGCTCTACTTCTTTTTCTGTAATGGCAGATGTTGGTTCATCCATAATAATTAAATCAGCATGATATGACACAGCTGTTGCGATTTCAACCATTTGCATATTTGCAATGCTTAAGTCTTTCATTTTTGAACTTGGATCAATCTTCATATCGAGTTTTTCAAATAACTCCCTAGCGTCCTCCACCATTTTCTTATCATTTACCCAGCCAAATTTACCTTTTATAGGTTCTCTGCCTAAGAAGATATTTTCGGCAACCGTCATATGAGGAACCGGACTTAATTCTTGGTGAATCATCGATATCCCATTCATTAATGCTTCCTTTGTGCTCGAAACGTTCAATTCTTTCCCTTTATATTTAATCGTTCCATGGTTAGGCGTATAAATTCCAAAAATAATTTTCATGAGTGTAGATTTCCCAGCTCCATTTTCACCCATTAATGCATGAACGGTCCCTTTCTTTACCTTCAATTGAATATTATCTAGCGCTTTTACCCCAGGGAATTCCTTTGTAATATTTTGCATTTCTAAAATATATTGTTCACTCACCTTTACACCACCTTGTAATTAGTAGTTTACAGGTTGACTCAAAAGAGTCTGATCCATCCATGCATGAATTGTATTTATATCTTTCAACTCATTAAATGAATTTTTGTGGAAGAAGATCAGACTCTTTGGTTTTGAATCACCTTAAAATTCTTCTATATTATTTCTCCCACTTCGCGATATACTCATCAACATTCTCTTGAGTAACTAATTCAAATGGAATATTTATGAAATTACTTTCTAGCTTTTCTCCTTTAACAGCCTTAATAGCTGTTTCAATTGCACCCTTCCCTTGGCCATAAGCATCCTGGAAGGCAGTTACATTCAACTTTCCATCTTTTACATATTCTAATGCGTCAATTGTTCCATCAATCCCTGCAATAATAATATCTCCGCGCTTACCAGCGGCCTCAAGGGCCATGATTGCACCAATTGCCATTTCATCATTATTCGCTACAATTGCATCGAATTCATCTCCAGCTTGAATCCAGTTTTCCATTACGGTCATGCCTTGCGATCTTTGATAATCAGCAGTCTGTTCACGAACTAGTTTCATATCTGGATTTTTCTCTAAGACATCTTTATTTCCTTTTGTTCTATTAACAACTGATTCTTGGCCTAACGTCCCGTTCATAATTCCGATATTTCCTTTACCACCAAGTAACTCTGTGACTTTTTCCATTTGAATTGTACCTGCTTCAACAGATTCGGAACCTACATAAGCATAAATCTTTTCCATCGTCTCTCCATCTGGCATTCTATTAACGACAACAACAGGTATTCCAGCCTCATTTGCCGCATCAACCATCGGACCTACAGCATCTGTTTCAACAGGATTAATTAAAATTGCATCTACCTGCTGAACAATAAAAGTTTCAACTTGTGAAAATTGTTTACCTGCATCATTTTTCGCATCTACCATGCTTACTTCAACATCATCATGAGCTTCATCATATTCTTTAATTCCATCGTATAAGTAGGAAAGCCACTTATCATCAAACACAGGCATAGCAGCTCCGATTACAATTCCATCTTTTCCTGAATCACTTCCACCTGTTTCACCTGATGCACATGCAGCTAACAATCCTAATGTAAGAATAGTAATCATTAACATACTCATTATTTTTTTTAGTTTCATAAGTAAACCCCCTATAATAACTTTTAGTGAAACGCTTACATTTTACAAAATAAACAATTGCAAACTACTACTTAATTAACAAATAAAACATACATTATTCATAACAGGTTAACAATTATTACGAAAGCGCTTTACCTTTTAAATATGTAAGAGTTATTCTATGATGTTAACTTAAGAATTGACCGATTTAAACCAATAGATATCCGGAAAGTGATCCCCCTTACCCCTTTGTGATTTTGGAATTATCGTCTGATATGAGCGTTGTAATCGATTTCAAAATTCATTATCGGGTAATCGATAACCCCTATTTGTATATTATCTTATGATAAATTACTTTTCAACACTTTTTTTGAAATTTTTTGAATTTTGTTCACCTTAAAATTTTTTTATTGTTAACAACTGCAAAAGGTTTCTTAACTATTCCAATTCTTCGCGTAACTAAATAACCTACAGTTTAATCTGCCATTCACTAATATGAACACAAAAATACCCCTATCTACTTAATGTATAATAGGAGTATTATTTTAGATTGGGTGTGTATATTTTTTAAAGGGTTTGTGAAATAAAACTATTGATAATAGGTAAATCTACGACACCCTACTATTGACCGTCTTTTCCATAAACTCGAGCTGTTGTCTCACGAATCACTAGATCAGGAAGCATCTTTATTCGTTGCTTTAATTTATTTGTTTTATCAATTTTACTAATAAGCAGATCCATTGCTTTTCTCCCCATTTCACCTAAAGGAGCCGCAACTGAAGATAATTGTGGTTCTACTATTTTGCACATAAACGTATTGTCAAAACCGATAACAGATAATTCGTTTGGAATCTTTATTCCACGTTGTTTTGCCGCCATTATTGTACCAACAGCTAAAACATCATTACAACCAAAGATTGCAGTAGGTCTATCTTGGTTATCTAGAAGTTTTCCTGCTTGTTCAACCGCCCTCTCGATTGTTGTTTCACTTTGGTAAATTAATTTTTCGCTATATTCTATATCAGCATTTGATAACGCTTGCTTATAACCCTTAACACGCTCTAAACTGCTTACTGCATCCTCAGTCATTACGCCAATTTGTCGATGCCCTAATGATAGTAAATATTCCGTAACCTTATATCCTCCTAAAAAATCATCAATAGTTACACAATCAATACTAAGTTCAGGACGTTCAAGTGCAAAAAGCACTAATGGAAAATTCTCATTAATAAGCTCTTTAAGAACCTCATCATTTTTAAATTTTGAAGCAATAATGAAGCCATCAACCTGTCTCTGACGGAATAACGTTACTTGTTCTTCTTCTTTTTCTGGGTCATTATTCGTATTACAAATTAAAATACTAAATCCCAATTCACGCCCGTATGCTTCAATTAATTTCAAGTACTCAGAATAAACAGGATTGTTCATATCTGGAATGATAATTCCGATTGTGAATGTATTTTTCCCTTTCATTGCCGAGGCCAATACATTCGGTTGATAATGAAGATCTTCCATAATTTTCATTATTTTAGCTTTTGTCTTTTCACTTATGCGTCCCTTATTATTTATAACTTTGCTAACAGTAGTAGCAGAAACCCCTGCTTCTCTAGCGATATCATAAATGGTAGGTTTCATCTTTCCACACTCTTTCAAACATTCTATTTTTCATTAATCGATACCTTTAATTATATCATATCCACTAAAATATTTAGTTGTTACACCTCACACTGTTATATAAAAAAAGAGTCAAATCATATCTTGATTTGACTCTTTTAACATGCAATATTAAAGGTTATCGATAACCCTAACGATGTTAGTATACCTCACAAGTTGAGTTTCTTATAATTAACTTCGGCAGTACCAGTATCTTTTGTCTTGTATTATGTTTACCTTCTATCTCAGCTAATAAAATATTCACTGCTTGAGAGCACATGCTCTGAATTGGTTGATCAACCGTTGTTAATGTTGGATCACAGCATTTCGATAATAGTGTGTTATCAAATCCTGTAATTGATAGATCTTGAGGAATAACTAAGTTTTTTTCACGTGCACCAATCAAAATCCCAATCGCTAGCAAATCATTGGCGCCAATAATTGCTGTTGGTGGATTAGGTGTATCCAGTATTGCTTCTGTTAGCTTCTGTGCATGTTCGACACTAGAGTTACAGATCATTATATGCTCATCTTGTACAAATAAGCTATGATCTTGCATAGCCTGTTTGTAGCCGCGAATTCGCTCCTGACTGCTTGTGGCATCCTCAGCAATTACTGCTATATTTTTATGCCCTTGAGAAATTAAGTAATTAGCTATTTCATAACCTCCAACAAAATTATCCACGGTTACAGTATTCACAGTCAGGTTAGGGTGAGGTTCAGCAGCTAGTAGAATCACTGGAACATTTTCCTTTAGCAACTCCATAACAACATTCCTATTTTTAAAACCACCAGCAAAAATAAAACCATCGACGCTTTTCTGTCGTAGCAATGAAACGTAGTGCTCTTCTTTTTCCGATCTAAAATCAGTACTGCAGATAACAAGGTTATATCCCCGTTCATGGGCACGGTCTTCAACTTGACGTGCCATCTCAGCAATAAAAGGATTTGCGATATCGGGTAACAAAAAACCTATTGTGGAAGTTCGCTTACCAGTTAAAGCAGATGCAAGGACACTTGGCTTGTATTTTAGCTCGTTCATTGCACTTAAAACTTTTTCCTTTGATTTTTTTCCAACCTGCTGATTATTCAAGACCTTAGATACGGTAGAAATTGAAACACCTGCTTTTTCTGCAACATCATAGATCGTAATTTTCACTTTTAGTTCCCACTTTCCTTCAGTAATCCTAATGTGTAAGTAAAAAGTCATTTAACATAAAGGGAATACTAACCTTTGCTACTTTCTACAAGTCTAGTTCACTATGTAACATGTATGAAGTATACGATAAATTTTTTTTGTCACCAATTTTATTTTCACTAAACTGAAAGCGCTTTACTACTTCTATTGTAATGACATTTTACTTTTAATCAACCTTTTCTTTAAAAAAGAATATATTTCAAAGATACTATTACATTTTTTAACAAAAACCCCTAAAATCACTGGTTAAAATGATTTTAGGGGACATATTATTTACATTTTAAACTTTTTTATTATTTCTCGTAAATCCACAGCCTTATCACTTAAAGATTGAGCATATGATGAGAATCTTCACCTAATAACTGATTGTCTTCACAAGGAAAATAAACTAAAAATGTAGTACCTTTGTCATTTGAATCAATCTTAATTTTGCCGTTATGTTCAGAAACAACTTTATGACAAATGGACAAACCAAGACCAGTACCATTTTTCTTTGTACTGAAGAAAGGTGTACCAATTTTATCAATAACTTCATCCTTAATCCCACAACCTTGATCCTGAATTGCTAAAACAACCTGGTCATCTTGATGATATGTTTTAATGGTTAAGGTTCCGCTTGAAGACATTGCCTCAAGACCATTAAGTGAAAGGTTTAAAATCAATTGCCGAATTTCACGTTCATGGATTTGTATAGAAGGGCAGACAGCTAGATCTAGATCAACATGATGATCCGTGTACATCGCTTTCGCTTGAATAAGCGGGAACAATGTTTCAATAACTCCGTTTAAATTCTTCCATTCTCGTTTTGAATTATTATTTTTTGAGACTGATAGAAATTCAGTAATGATATTATGCGCCCGATCAAGCTCTTCAATCATAATGTCAATAAATTCAGATGAAGGAAAATCTTTAGACATTTGTAAAAACCCACGGATTGTTGTCATCGGATTACGAACTTCGTGGACAATTCCAGACGCCATTTCCCCTACAATGTTTAGACGGTCCAACCGTGCCATTTCTTTCTCGACTAAAACTCTCTCTGTAATGTCAGTGATTACTGAAAGAAGACAGTTCTCTCCATGTAATTCCATCAATTCAGTCGATAATAAACCTTCGCGTAACTCACCTGTTTTGTTTAAGTACTTTATTCTGCTATTGTATACAGGATGTGTTAAATCAGCCATTTCAACAACGGTTTCACCAATATCTTCATAAGAGATATATGTTAGAGGATCGGCTGATTGATTGAGTATTTCTTCATAGTGATTAAATCCAGAGTAAGTTAACCAACTCTTATTTACGTTGATAAAGTGCCAATCTTTTAGCGATCGCAATGATACGAGGCATGGTGTTGCTTCAAATATTTTACGAAAACGTTCTTCCTCAATCAACTTTCTTTCTGTAACATCACGAATTGAACAAACATAAACCTGCTGACCTCCTATACTAGCCTCTCCAATTTGGATATCAGCTGGAAAAACAGATGAATTCTTTCGGAGTGCCGTAGTTTCAATAATTGTACCTATATGGATATGATCTCCAAAATACTTTGTCAAATCAGGAACAATCAGATTGATGTGTTCATTTATTATTTCTTCAACCATATATCCAAACATATTGTCTATTGCGGGATTTGTCGTTATCACCTTACCAGTTTCATCAAAAGTAACAAGGGTATCTGCCAATGTTTCTCCGGTTACTCTTAATACTTCATTCTGAAACATAATTTGTTCTTGGTATCGATGAATTTTTATAAAAGCATCAATTTTCATCCTCAAAGTTTCAGGGTGAAAAGGTTTAAAGATATAATCAATAGCACCTGAGTGATACCCCTCTGTCACATGCTCTAAAGCCTGACTAATGGCTGTAATAAAAATAATTGGAATTTGCTTAGATTTCTCACGAGACTTTATCATTCTAGCTGTTTCAAATCCATCAATCCCTGGCATTTGTACATCTAGCAAAATTACAGCAATGTTATCTATAAGTACATGCTTTAACGCTGCTTCACCTGAATTGACACTAATTAAATTGTATTCAGGTGAGGATAGGACACTTTCAAGTGCTAATAGATTCTCTGGACGATCATCTACTAATAATATATTTACTTTATTTGCATTAGTGTTCCATTTTTCGATATAGCTTTTCATCAGAATCCATCTCCTCATAACACGTACTATGGCTAGTAAAAGCAAGATCCTCTCTTTTTCCAATCCCCAATATTCCGGATGAAACTAGACTATTATAAAATAATTCGTGCACACGGTTTTGTAAATTCGAGTTAAAATAAATCATGACATTTCTACAGAGAATGACATGAAACTCATTAAAAGAATGATCCACCGCTAGATTATGTTGAGCAAAAACTACATTTTCTCGTAGGAAGGCATGAAAAATTGCTTGATTGTCTTTAACTGTGTAATATTCAGTAAATGCTTTTCTACCACCTGAATGTAGGTAATTTTTTGTATACAATTGCATCTTCTTTAATGGAAAAATACCTAACTTCGCTGTTTCTAACGCAGATTCATTAATATCTGTTGCGTATAATGTTGCTTTTTTATGTAATCCTTCATCGTATAACAGAATTGCCATTGAGTAGACTTCTTCACCCGTAGAACACCCTGCATGCCATATCCGAATAGTAGGATATTCTTTTAATATAGGAATGATTTTCTTACGAAAAGCTGAATAAAAACTGGGATCACGGAACATTTCAGTTACCGTGATCGAGAAATCCTCTAATAGACTTCTCATAATTTTTGGATCATGTAGAACCAATTCTTGTAATCCTGAAACTGACGATAATTTCTCAGAATAGATTCGATGCCATATACGACGACGAATCGATGAGAATACATAGTTTCGAAAATCAAATCCATAATGCCGATAAATACCTTCTAGTAATAAATCAATTTCTATTTTTTCAAGATCTTCAGGATCCTTTTCATGCATCACAATCTTTTCCATTGAGTAACCACCTATCTGTACAACCATACCTTCATTAAAGAAAAGAGTTGATCTAAAAATACAGGCTTACTAATATAGTCTGACGCACCAGCTTCTATGCATTTATCTTTATCAATTTTCATCGCTTTCGCGGTCAAGGCAATGATTGGAATGTCTTCGTATTCTGACTTCTTACGAATTATTCGGATTGTCTCATATCCATCCATTTCAGGCATCATGATATCCATAAGAATTAAATCAATATCTGGATTTTCCTGTAAAACAATAAGTCCACTCTTGCCATTTTCAGCAAAGACAATTTCCATTTGCTTCTTTTCTAGGGCTGTTGTAATTGCAAATATGTTCCGCATATCATCATCAACAATAAGTATTTTTTTCCCCTTTAACAATTCGTCTCCATCTTGTTCTAGTTGAGAATTCTGTTTGTTATCATTAATAATCTCAAGTGTAGTTGCCACTTCATCATTTAATGGATTTACTTCTGTTAAACTACTTTTATCATAAACGGGTAAATAAAACGTAAATGTACTCCCTTTACTTGGAGAGCTTTCAACATCAATACCCCCGCCTAACAATTGTGCAATTTCTCGACTAATTGAAAGACCTAATCCTGTCCCCCCATATTTACGACTGGTTGTTCCATCTCCTTGTTGAAAGGCCTTGAATATTAACTGTTGTTTATCAATCGGTATTCCAATTCCAGTATCTTTAATCGAAAATGCTAGAATCGTTTCGTCATTTTTTAAAGTAGGATGATTTGCTAAATTCGCTTTATAAAGTTTCATCTCAACTTCACCATATTCGGTAAATTTAAAGGCATTTGTTAGTAAATTTTTGATAACTTGTTGTAATCGTTGTTCATCTGTCCATATAACTTTTGGTAATTTGTCATCAATTTGAATTGAAAACTTTAACCCTTTTTGATCTGCAAGTGGCTGAAATTGACGTTCGATAAAACGACATACATCATTAAGAATAACTTCGCTAGGTATGATCTCAATATTTCCTGACTCAATTTTAGCCAAATCTAATATTTCATTAATTAAGTGTAGTAGGTCATTTCCCGACTTATAAATGGTGTCTGCAAACTCAACTTGTTGAATCGTAAGATTTCCTTCTTCATTTTCAGTAAGCAGATGTGCTAGAATAAGCAAGCTGTTTAACGGTGAACGTAACTCATGTGACATATTAGCTAAAAATTCTGACTTATATTTTGAATTAAGTTCTAATTGGACAGCTTTTTCCTCAAGTTCCATTTTGGTATTGTTTAAATCTTTTGTTTTTTGTTCCGAGCTTTTATACTGTTCTTCAAGTTTTTCATTCATACTTATTAGTTCTTCATGCTGAAGCTGCAACTCCTCAGACTGACTTTGTAATTCTTCTGTTAATTGCTTTGATTCTCTTAATAAATTTTCAACCTGCATACGACCTCTCACACTATTTACAGTAATACCAATATGGTTGGCAATTTGTTTTAATAATCTTTCTTGAATAGGTTCAAATTTTTTAAACGAAGCTAATTCAATAATGACTGTAATTTCCCCTTCAAATTCAACCGGTATAATGAATAGGCTAGCTGGTGAAGCAGTACCTACACCTGAAGATATTTGAATATAGTTTTCCGGGAGCTCTACAAGATGAATTGCTCGCTTTTCAAGTGCTGCTTGTCCGATAATTCCTTCCCCGTAACTAAAGCTAGGAACACTCATTTTCTGATTTTGAAATGCATAAGTTGCAAGACTTTGAAATCTTGGTTCTTCAGATCCTTGCTTGATATAAAACACACCGTAATTTGCACCAACCATCGGTGTGATTTTAGTAATAAATTTCTCGGCTAATGTTGGAAGATCATGAATCCCTTGATACATTGTGGCTATATCTGTAATGCTTGTTTCAAGCCAGCTTTTTTCCTGAAGAGCTAACGTCATCTTATTAAAAGCATTTGCAATATCACCTATTTCATCATTCGTTTTTACTTCAATAGGTATGTAACGTTCTCTTGTACTGGAAGTTGATGTTAATGTGGTAATCACTTTAGTTATTTTTGATAGATTATTAGTAATATTTTTAGAAATAAATAACCCAATTAATAGATTAATTATAAGTACAACAAAGCTTATTAAGATTGTGGTTTGTTTAATATCATCAACTAGTGCCGTGTTCTCTGCTCTTGCATCACTCATTAATTCTTTGTTTCGGTCAGTAAGGTATTTAGTTAATGGAGCAAACTCTACTCCTATAGGAAGCACTTCCGAAATAAAATATTCTAATGCCTCTTCTTGATTCGAATCTTCTTCAAATTGCCTCAATAGTTCTTCATACTTTTTAGTAAACTGGTTATTAAGTTCACTCAGTTCTGTAACAACTTTTCTACTTTCAGTATGGGTAACAAGGCTACTTGTTTCGTGTATTAACAAATCTAATTCAATATTTGCTCGTTGTAGATCCTTTTCAAAATCTGGGCTTTTGGTTAACAAATATCCACGTAAACTATTGGTTTGCTGAGTTGCTAAAATTTCAATATCTTTTACATTACTTAAGATATTGACACGTACATTTATTATTGATGAATACGAATTATTAATTTTATTGATGTAATAATAAAAAATCCCACTAGTTGCACCGAAAAATAGAGTTACAGACAGAAAACCTAGGATTAACTTTTTACTTATTGTAAATCTCACCCACCAATTAACTCCCCTCTATCCTTTATTAAATTTGACGTTATTTAATTATTGTATAAATTCAGTATCTTTAAATAGATTATAAACTATTAATTTGATTTTTATAACAACTTTTGTGAGAATATCTAACATAATTTCACTCTATTTCACAAACTATTAAATCGAAACAATCCTTGTTTCATATGGATTTGCAGTGAAATACAAAACATTGACACAAAATAGACACATAATCCCCCCTTCTTTTCGACATACAGATGTGGTTTGACTGACTTATACTTGCAATATCGTTTCTGATGTAAACAAAAATAACATTGATCAGGGTGACAGTATATGAAAATTTGGAATATGCCAATATGGAGGAGTAAAAAAGTGACGGTGCTGACAATGAAAAACAAACAAGTATTTTCTGAATATCCTAAACATTCATTTTATGATGAGATGTTTGATTCAAATGGAAAGGTTAGGAATTCTTACGACAAACTCTATCAACAGTTTTCAAAAATGGGGGTAAAAAAATTAACAAACCGAAACTCTTCCATGCAGTCGCAAATGATTAAGCAGGGAATCACATTTACACTCTACGACGGGAACCAAGATGAATCACATTCTGAACGAACGATCCCTTTTGATATCATCCCAAGAGTTATTACGTCAGAAGAGTGGGAGTTCCTCGAACGTGGTTTGAAACAAAGGGTTCTTGCGTTAAATATGTTTATTAAAGATGTTTATCATGAGCAAAACATTCTTAGAGATGAAATCATTCCAAGAAAGATGATAATTTCCAACCCCTATTTCCTTCCAGAAATGGTTGGATTAGATATTCCAAACGATAATTATATCCCTCTTTCTGGAATTGATTTAATACGCAGTGATACAGGAGAGTATTATGTTTTAGAAGATAATTTACGAAATCCATCAGGTTTGTCTTATGTCTATAAAAATCGTTCCTTAATGATGCATTTATTCCCTGAATTATTTTTTGAATATCAAGTAAGGGATATTAATCAAGGGTTAAATGATTTACTTGGTAGCTTACGGAGTCTAGCTCCCGAACATAAACAGGATCCTCTAGTTGTCTTGCTGACTCCTGGGGTTCATAATGCCGCTTATTATGACCACTCATTTCTTGCTCAAGAGATGGGAATAGAGCTTGTCGAAGGACGAGATTTAACAGTTATTGATCAAAAAGTTTATTTAAAAAGCATTCAAGGTCTTCGACAGGTTGATGTCATTTACCGTCGTATAGATGATGATTTCCTTGATCCACTTGCATTTCGAGCAGATTCCCTACTCGGTGTACCTGGTCTTATGAATGCATATCGTGCTGGTAATGTTGCACTTGCCAATGCACCTGGAACTGGAATGGCTGATGATAAAGCTGTTTATGCTTACGTACCAGACATGATTCGGTATTACTTAAAGGAAGAACCAATTTTAAAAAATGTACCTACATATATTCTTTCAAAACAGGAAGAAAAAGAATACGTTATCGCTAATCTATCAAAGATGGTTGTAAAAGAAAGGACACTATCTGGTGGATATGGCATGTTAATTGGACCAACTGCTTCTGAAACAGAAATCAATGAGTTTGCAAAAAAGATTATTAAACATCCAGACCGTTATATAGCTCAACCAACAATAAAGCTGTCCTGTTCACCTTCTTTAACTGATCACGGAGAGCCAGCTCCTCGACATATTGATTTACGTGCATTTGTATTTTTAGGGAAAAATGTGCAACTCGCTCCGGGTGGTCTTACGAGAGTCGCATTAAAAGAAGGATCATTAGTCGTCAATTCATCCCAGGGTGGCGGCACAAAAGATACTTGGGTTCTTTAATTATCTATATTCTAGAAAAAACTTATGATGAGGTGAAGAAAATATGATGAACCGTTGTGCGGAATTACTATTTTGGGTAGGTCGTTATTTCGAAAGAATTGAGAATCATACGAGGTTAATCGATGTCAACTATCATATGCGACATGAATTAAAAAGAAATGCAGATGAAGAAGACTATATGTGGGAACGTTTAGTTTCATCAATTGGAAGTGTAAATGCTTTCAACAATAAATTTGAAACAATTAATGAGAAAACTGTTATTCAATTTTTAACATTTGATAAAACAAACACAAATTCAATTTTTTCATGTGTTCACCAAACTAGAACAAATATGCGAGCATTGAGACAATTGCTTCCTAATGAAATGTGGGATATTACGAATACTTTTTACCTTTGGTTAAAAGAACAAGATATAGACTCTGCAATGGAACAATCACCTTATCTTTTCTATCAACGTATCAGAGAGTGGTTGTCAATCTTTAACGGCACAGCCGATTCTATAATGGTTCGTAATCAAGAGTGGAATTTCATTCAAGCTGGGAAGCATTTAGAGCGGGCCGAGAATATTCTCAGGATTCTCTACTCAATCTATCTTAATTTTATGGAGGATGGCTCTTTACTAAAAGACAAACATAATTACAATCGTATGATCGTGTTGTTAAAGTCTGTCGGTGGATATGAAGGCTTCAGAAAATTTCATGCAAATAATGTTACGTTTGAAAAAGTAGTAGAGTATATGATGCTTAACCCTACTTTTCCACGTTCAGTAAATTTTGCTTTAACCTCGTTAGAGTCTAATTTACAATCTATTAAACAACAAGATTATAATTTTGTCCTTTTATCAGACCAAGCGCTTGATTTAACTGTAAAAGTTAGAGAGATTCTTGCTGGAGTTCAGGGAGAACTATATGGTTTAGATTTGCTTTATCAAATGCTTGTTTCATGTGATCAACTAGGTGATACAATCTCAAAAACATTTTTTCAGGAGGAGTTCGTCGGAGCGTGAAATTGCAAATTACCCATCTTACAAGATACACTTATCAAGAACCAGTAATGGACAGCATTAATGAGGTTCGGCTCACACCTAGATCTGATGATCATCAAGAATGCAGCGAACATAGGATCTTAGTTAAACCAGAAGTACCCCTATTTTCTTACACAGATTATTTCGGGAATACTGTCCATCATTTTACAATACCATCACCACATCAAGAACTTACAATTGAATCACGTTCAATCGTAGATACAGTTGAGACTTTCAAAGATATGGTGCACCCTATACCCTATGAAACAGAAACCGATATTCTAGCTAGTGATACATTTCAAAATCAGTATGCAGAGTACTTAATGGAAACAGATTTTACCCGAATTACACCTGAATTACGAATATTTTGTGCTGAAAAGATTCATACATACAAAGTAAAAAGTATATATCATTTGCTAGAGCAAATTTCAAATTTGCTCTACTCTAATCTGACATATGATACAGGTGCCACACATGTCCATACAACAGTTGAAGAAACATTGCGTCTTAAAAGAGGTGTTTGTCAAGATTATGCCCATTTAATGATTGCAATTTGCCGTCTTTATAACATACCGACAAGATATGTTAGTGGATATCAGTTTATTGGTGATATTCATGATGATCAAACAGAAGAAGTCCAGCACGCCTCTCACGCATGGATCGAAGCCTATGTTCCAATCGTAGGTTGGATCGGCTTCGATCCGACTAATAATGGGAAAATTAATTGGCGTTATGTAAAAATTGGGCATGGCCGTAATTACAGAGATATTGTTCCAGTAAAAGGGGTTTACCAGGGTTTAGGTGAACAACAATTAGAGGTTTCCGTTGATGTAAAAGTTTTAATGGATGATAGTAAGAATAAAAAAATTATTTAGATCTTACCGAAAACAATAGAAAAGTCTTAACCCCTTTTCAAAAAAGGGTTAAGACTTTTTTATTTATTAGTAAGGAAAAGCTAAATCTACGATTACAGGATAATGATCACTTGGAAATTGACCATTTTTATAATAGTCTAGAATTTCAAAAGAATTTGCTACAACATTACCTTTAGCAAGAACCCAATCAATTCGTCTTTCCGGTCCTCCACCAGTTGGATCTCGGAATCCATTAAAGGTACCTAGGTTTTCATTCATTCTTACCTTTGCTGTATCCCATGTATCGGAAAATGCTCCATCACTTGTTAATGTTTGATGTGGCAGACTATTTGGGCTTGTATTAAAGTCCCCTGTTAATACAACCGGTAATTCAGAATCAAATGCTTTAATCTCTTCTATTATTAATTCAGCACTTTTCTCTCTTGCCTCTGCAGATTGGTGATCAAAATGAGTGTTCACAACATAAAATTGTTGATCGCTCTGCTTATCAAGAAATTTCGCCCAAGTGACCATACGTGGAATTGAGTTCCCCCACGACTTTGATCCAATGACATTGGGTGTATCTGATAACCAAAAATGATCATACTCTAAAGGAGAGTAGCGGTTTTCGTTATAAAAAATAGCTGAATATTCTCCTTTATTGCCTCCCTCACGCCCTAAACCAATCCATTCATAATCAGGTAAACTATCATTAAGATCCTTAAGTTGTTGATACAATACTTCCTGAGTTCCAATAATATCTGGTCGTTCCATTCGGATCAATTTTTTTATTGCTGGTAACCTTTCTGCCCAAGTATGTGGTGAAGGGTCATTGTTATTCAAATACCTTAAGTTATACGTCATTACCTTCAAATTCACTTCAGATGTTTGTTCATTGTTTTCTGAAGCTAACACATTTGATGTTCCTGAAAAGACTGTACCTAACAACATCATGATAATTGCTACTAAAAAATAAGGATTTAACCACTTTTTCATTTCAATTCCCTCCTAGTTATATAATACAAACAAATCATAACGATAATATGTAAACCCTTTATATAAGATATATTGATTATTCATTAAGCTTTTTTCTAGTAGGATAAATTCAAATATACCAAGTATTTAACACTTAAAAACATGAAAATTGTAGGAGGGAATTTTGAATTCAAGTAAATTTTCAGGTGAAGTTTATCCTATTAAAATTTTCAATTTTTATTATTATGTAAAAAAATTTACTTTCATTTAAAGGTAATGTAATTATTAACAGATGTAATTGAATAAAATGATATGATAGATAAAAGTAATTTTTGATATTTAACCTGGGAGAATTCGGATGAAAATAAAAATAAAAGTAGTCGCTGCAATTATTGAAAATGACCAAAATGAAATCCTTTGCGCATTAAGATCACCGAGCATGTCATTACCGAACATGTGGGAATTTCCTGGAGGTAAGATGGAAAAAGGTGAGGATTTTTATATAGCTATTGAGAGAGAAATCAATGAAGAGCTAGACTGTAAAATTGAAGCACAAAATATCTTTCATGAAAACACTCATGAATACGAATCATTTAGCATTCATTTGATTTGCATGAAATGTAGGATTACAAATGGAGATCCAATTCCAAATGAACATTCAAAATTGATTTGGTTGAAAAAAGAAAATCTATGTTCCCTAAAGTGGGCTCCTGCGGATATTCCAGCTGTGGAACAATTAATGAAGGAAAAGTAGTCTAACTTTTAGTAACAACTACTTTTCCTTAAGCACAAGAAATTGATAGTAGTTTAATATGCTATTGCTCTCCACTCCCTGAAGAGTTTGTTCTATTCGATTCCTGTAATTTCTGTTTTTCTATATTATCTATTGAAACAGATTCTAACCCATATCCAGTTGAGCTAATTTCTAATACATCTTCCTTACTTTTTAGGTGTAATTCCGAATCCTCAAACTTTTCCATTCTAAGTGCCTCCTTTATAACTTTTTTCTATTTTTCTACATATTACTTTAATTATGTATGAAACGTCATAAATGTTTCATATATAATGCAATGAAAAAGTATATTCTTATTCGCCATCGAAACAAGTGGTATTTCATCATGCAGATGCCACACAAAACTTACTGGCTTTCTTCCTGAATGCTTTGGTAATTATGGAGTTAAAAATAATCAACGCGGGATTTTCAGTATCACATTAAGTAATTTTGCCAATATGCCAACACTTGCACATCCTGTCACCTATTTGGATTCTCTCACAACGGATGTTCGCACCGGGAAAATTTATCAGTTAAAAGATCTGTTTAAAGAAAACAGTCCTTATAGAGATCGAATTAACAAATTGATCGAGATACAAATAAAAGAACGTGACATCCCACTTTTAAACTCCTATACAGGCATTCGCCCTAATCAAAAATACTATATTGCTGACAAAGCCCTCATTATTTATTTTGATATGTATCAGATCACACCAGGTTATGATGGATTTCCAATGTTTCCTATAGGGAGTTATCAACTACAAGATATCATTGAAGACACAAGTCCACTTGGTATATTGCTTCCCGATTGATCAATCCTTTACCGAAATTGTGTGACCACATCTCATTTGAGTCAGGAACATTTCGCACCCATTAAAGCGCCCTTATCTACAGTATATTTTCCCACCGTATTCAACGTACACAAACATAGGACTTTACTACTTATCTTGGCATATATGTACACAATGACAAAGGGTGCATTCTATCAACCTTTTTGTCGGTATAACTGTAGATAAAGGCCATATTGTTGAAGAGCAATATAGCTTCTATAAGCTGGTTTAGTTCAATAAAAAAAGGGGTATCTATTACGCCCCTTTTTGGTTAAGACACTTTAATTTCGACATTAATTGTTTGGCAACACATACTCCATTTTTAACGATATAGCATTCTACATAATGATTTCCTTTGAATGTCGTCACTTCCGAATGACTCAAGTTGTCTGTTCGCACAATTTCACCGTGAATCATATCTTCTTGTTTTGCTTTATATCCCCTATTTTTTACTTTCCAATACACATTGAAAGGTGAAGGGACATTTGTCCTAGCAACAAAGATTAGATTGTATCCTGATAAAAGGACGTCTCTTTTTTCTATCATGGATTTCAACCAACCAATGGATCTGCCCATTCACCTTTAATTACAGGTCCTTGTTGATATTTAATCATACTTCCAGCTCCTTTTTGTCGTTAACTTTTTAAGAATGTAATTCCAAATACTCTCGGTGTTTCATTCTCAATTGATTTAAAAGTCAATTTCATGCTTCCCTCATACGATAAATAAGTGTTATCCAACAAGAATTTTTGAGAAATGAATTCTCCATCTGGACCTTCCTGCACTGTGATAGTACGTATCTCTTGATCATTCAAGAGTAACTCCATGCTTTTTCCTACATCCTTCTGATGAAAATCCAGCTGCAAGTAAAAATCATCATTCGTCTGAAAACGAAACTCATAGCTAAACCAACCATCCTTAAAAGCTTTGCGATAGCGTCTTCCCCAGAATGCATCAACCTTGGAAACCTGGTAATCTACTTTTTTAGCATGCTCACTATTATTATCATCAAAATTATGCAATTCAACTAAAATCCGCTCTTTCTCTCGTAACCATTCTTCTTTCTGACTAATTGCATCCTGAGCTTCTTTAGAATCTGCTTCCAATAGATTGAAATAGATTCCGTAGCGTTCCCCATGCATTTCATAATATGGGCTAAAAATAATGTTATCTTTCACATTTTTCACTTGAAAAGCGATCAGCTTATCTTCACGTTCAATAGGCTGCATTTGATCTTTAAAATGAACCGGCCAATCATCGGTTGTTGTCATTAACGTATCAGGTAATAGACGTTCCTTCGTCCCTACTCGAACCAGAATGCCGTTTGGATTATCTGTTTCGATATGTTGAGTTCCTAGTCCACCGGCCAATACATATGGACCATATTCAAATGCCACATAATTCGGGTTATCTTTTGTCGACACCAGCTTCAAATAAGGCGCAAACTTAATAACAACGGTTTCATTTTTTCCAACAGCCCTCTTGAGATATGCAAATCCATCCTTTAATTCATAATCAGCCAGCACACCATTATGTAGCAGTTCAAATTCATCCGTCCATGTCGGAATCTTTAATGCTAGATAGAGTGGCTTACTTGGTTCTTCACTCATTGTACTTGTCGTAAATGTGGCGATACTCTTTTTACGATCAGTATCCTGAACAAGGTGAATATTATGATCAGGTAGGCTTACCTCATTTGAAAAATAAAGGTTCACAAACACATAATCATTCTCTTGAAAATAATAAGTATCAGCTAGCTTAGCAAAGCTTTCAACCCCCGTACCTGTACAACACCAAAATTCGTCATATGGACGGTTATAGACTTTGTTATACCCCGCTCCCATTGGTTGAAAGTACATCATCATCCCATTTTCAGGATTTTGCGAAGCTAGAATGGCGTTAATATACGTTCTTTCATAGTAATCCAAATATTTCGGGTCTTTGGTGAGAAAATATAAGTTGCGTGTTAATTTCAGCATATTATGGGTATTACAGGTTTCACATGTACAATCACCCTTACGGACTTCTGCATCGTAATATAGTGAATTAGGTTCTTGGAAGTGCTCACTTTGACTATTACCCCCTGTACAATATGTATGTTCATTAACGACAATCTCCCAGAAATTCTTTGCAGCCTCGAAATAGGTTTGACGTTTTTCTTTTTCTTCATCAGAAAGGAACGAATGAAGTTCACTGTCTTGAAAGACTTGATACTTCTTTGATGCACCTATTAATTTAGGAATTGTCGTATTCGCATGTCTTCCTGGTAAGATATTTTCATTATTTGCTAATTTCTCAAATAGCTCATCCTCATCAAAGTAGGTCGCTGCAATCATATGCTCCTTCTTTTTTGTTAATTCAAATAAGTGATATAATGCATCGTTCATTCCACCATATTCGATTTGCAGCATTCTTTTCTTATCAGGTAATTGCATCATCCGGTGATAAATGTAATCTCCAAATTGACTAGCAACCTCTAGCGCCAATTGACTGGTATCCTCTTTAATCCCTTTTAACGATTTATAAATATCTAATAGGCCCGCTAGAATTTTATGCAAATTATACCAAGGTACGAGTACATTCTCTTTATCTTCAGGCAATACGCTCTTTCCTTCGACCTCATCAAGCGCTGACTCTCGAAACGCAGAAATATAACCTGCACTTTCTGGATGATTGAGAGCATAGTTTTCTTGGGCTTGTGCCAATCCAGCTACAGCCACCTGCATTTCTTTTATTAATTGATCTTTTAAGGGACTCCTTTTCTCAGCATGATAGGCTAAGGCTAGCGCTGACATATAATGTCCAAAGAAATGTCCGCGGAAATTAATCTCGTTGCTTCTTTCCCAACCTTGATACCCTTCATTTGTTAACGGTTGAAGCCCAGCAATCTTATATACTTCAAATAAAAATTTCTCAGATTTCAAACTTAGTAGATACTGTACAAGAAGATCCTGAGCTCTTTTAACATATGAATCAGTAATTGTTATAAGATTTGTTTGAATTGATTTCATCTAAATCTACCTTCCTCATGTTTATTATGATCATACAACGATAACAGTCAATGTTACGTTTTGATACTCTGGTAATAGATTTTCTTCATCTGTCATATCCAGAATAGGTGATCCATCAAATCGAAAATGAACGGGTCTAATGCTCGCATGGCGGAATCCACCATTCACACTACATGCATGGTACACATTTAACCAATCTCCAAACTGATCTTGAAACAAAGCGTTATGCCCTGGACCATATTGACCCACTTGACCTAATAAATGCATCACAGGATAATTTAATTTTCTCCAATAATCAGGATCCATTGGGTCATTAGAAGCATTCATTTCTAACAAGCCAACAGCATATGTTGGACCTACACCTGAACTCGAATAAACCATATATAGCTGATCACCCTGCTTTATCACAAAGGGACCTTCTGCCACTCCGTCTGTAGCTTACCATTTCGTTCCCATCCATATTCATTTCGACAAATTCGCACTGATTCACAAGTAAGTCGCCATGGCACGTTCGAATTGACGGTTGCTATATACAGAGAAGCATTTTCCCGCTCCTCACCAAACCACTTGGGCTGTGACCAACATACATAGGCTTTTCCATTATGTTCAAAATAGGTCATATCTAATGAGATACTACACTCTCCATCAGCTGGATTCATAGGATCGTCTCCTTTAAATGGTACCACATTTGCCTGAACACCATGCCAATTGTTATTGACACTAATTTCGAGAAATCAATAAAGTCTACCTCCAATCACATATAACTCTGGTGCCCAATGCTGACCATGACGCTCACCAACAGGAATATTACCATCCCACAATAAAACCTCATTTGCATTTTCATCAGCAAGCACTTCTAGAGTCGTCGCAGATCTGATGTGAATTTTTCTTTGGCCATAGTCATCAGTAGCAATAAAGTAATAACGTTCCTTTAAAGCAAGATATAAGGATCTGGTCTGGTTTTCATCATTGGATAAGTAAACTGATGCTGAACCACCTTCCCTTTTATCTGATATGTGCTTGGCTGCGACAAATTTAACGTTGAAAGGTCTTTTTGGTTCGCTTCAAATCTCTTGTAGGCAACGGTTCCATCTGAATAATGGGCTTTCACCCGTACTCTATCTATGTTAAGTGAAGCTCCTTCATTCAAAGTAATAACTGGGCTATCTACTGAAACATTATGGATCCTCCCTAGTTTATTCCGTAAATAGGTAGATTCTGAAGGTGTCAAGGCGATCAACTGTCCTTCTTTGGCATCTTTCATGGCAAAGTATTATGTCTGACTGAAAACATCTCTCCTAACTGGGAACGATCAAAATCAATAAAGTCCCTTTTGGTACAAAAGCACGTAGTCCCATTTTCTTCCTTCCATCCTACCCGATAGAGCAAAGTCTCCGCGTCAAGTACACAGGAATAATCCACCATTGTCACTTCTGACAGCTTCATCCTTGCTTTTTCTTCAAAGTGGACAAATTTATTTGTTTCAAAATACAACAATTCGCCTGGACCATCCATATGCCCTTCATTGTTAATCGGCATAGCCAGAATTCCAAAGCCCTTATCTGCTAACCCAAACATCTAAGGCTTTTGTAGTAATCCGCTCTCAACTTGTAGCGATTTGCTATAGTCAGCTTTAGGGAATAAAACACCCTAATTATGATTTAAAGGTTCAAATCTAGCTCCATCTATACTTAAGGCTAGATGTAGACTATTAGCTATAAATTCACCATAGATATTCGTATTTTCATTTGGTTCCCGAGTATAACCAGCCAACCATTGACTCGTTCTTCCCAATAGCCGAACAGTAATAGGAATTTGGAGCTCTTCATATTTAGCTGATGAGGAGATTTCATAGTTATATCTCACCTTTCAATTAAATTAAATTAAACGAACTTACGAGAAAAATAGAAAGGGACCCTTGTCACTCACTTTCCCCATTTAGATAAGATGGAATCGTATTCACTTTTAGTAATAGGTAAAATCGTGCCATGTCGTTTTTTCAACAGACCAAACGAATATTGCTCCGTAGTTGGTTTTCACCAGCAAGCCCCTGTTGTATCGCCAATATCAGTGGTGATGATTGGCAAATATCCACCACTAGTCGCGTATTGGTCAACAAGCAGTCCTTATTTATCTTCTCCGTTGAACTTAAAAAACTCCGGCCCTTCCACATCTTTCCCTGTCAGTTCAAGCCCTAAGGATTGAAGTGTCGAGATGACCTTCCATTCCCCCATCAAACGTTCATTTGTTTCAATCGTAATCTGACCATCACCAGATGCCCGATAATACTTATCACCAACCTTAATGATTGTACTTTGTTCACCACGAGTGATATATTGCTTCCTTTTCCTGTGAATCTTTGAAAATACCGTCTAACAAGTTTACATTTTTCATGTACATTTCCTCCTTGTACTAAACAGGTTGTGATAGTTCTATTATGAATTATGGTAGAGGTAAAACGGAATTCACTATACAACAAAATGCATATCTTATTTTTGGATTTTCTGTGATAAAATAAAGAAAAAGGGCGAGGAGATAAAACGATGCATGAAGTTTCTTTGTTTTCAAACTGCCTGCCTCTTATTAGAGAAATTGGTCATATGTGGGATGATGAGGGAACAAGCGGTCATCCAGATCGACTTATGGAAAACATACATGTTTTTGTTTATGTTAAAAAAGGGACGATTCAAGTTATAGAAGATGGAGTTGAGTATCAATTAAATGGAGGATCATATCTTTTTCTCAGAAAAAATGTACCTCATTGGGGTAAAACTTTATACTCTCCAGGTACGGAATGGTATTATATTCATTTTTATGATTCACACCAACAGGACAACATGGATGAAACCTCAGAATATTCACATTACCAGCAATCTTCATTGATCTTGGAGGAAACCTATCATTCTCATATTAACTTACCAAAGCAAGGAAAGGTTTTAAATCCTGAGTATACAGAACTACATCTGAAGAAGCTTAATGAGGATTACATGTCACCTCATCCGATTCGTCCACTTTATTTAAGTGTGATAACCTATCAATTCTTCATCGATTTATATGCAAATAGACTAGAAGAGTCCAAAAAGACCAAACAACATCGAATTGTCGGTAAAATGATTGAGCTTTTTAGTAATACAGCCTCCAAAAAATTGTCTAGTAAGGAAATTGCAAACAGGCTCGGAATGAACTACGCATACTTATCTTATTTGTTTAAAAAAGAAACTGGTAAAAGCATTACCCAATTCCAGGATGAGCTCCTAATCGAAAAAGCCATTACGATGTTAAAAAAGGAAACGATCAATATTTCTGAAGTAAGTAATGCCTTAGGTTTTTCTAATCCATTTTATTTCAGTCGAGTGTTTAAAAAAGTTACAGGAGTTTCGCCAACTATTTACTTAAATCAAACTTATCGGAACTAATGAAACCGACATGTGACAATAACTTTCCATTTCCAAAAATAACAAAGCGAAATAGGGATTCTCTCCATACACCGCTTTCAAATATCTTAAACTGTAAACTTTCGAATTAATAAATGTAGGTAACTTTCAGTACTTGCTTTCTTCATTTGATTCATTAACTCTTCGTATTTATTTGCATCCTTCGTTAACATCGATTCTAACGTATAAGAATCAATCGCTCGATTGTTTGTTCTGATGTGACCTAACCATTCGATTGGTAATAAATTCTCATGATAGATAATTTCTGAGCCCAGTGCCATTTCTTTCATATATTTGTAGCCTACTGATCCGACAATACCAAGTGATAATGTGGAAATGATAATTAATACTAATAATTTTGTGCTAATTTTCATGTTGTATAACATTTTCATCCGATAGATTCTCCTTTTCACTTATCTACAAAGTATATCGGATGTTTTTTATTTTTCTAAAGTCATTTGAATATCTTTAATACTATGATGCTTTTATCGTATTTATTTTACAGATGAAATAATAATATTTATAACCAACGATTAAAATTAATAGCATTCTTATCAGAAAGCTATCTAATAAAATAAAAGGGATCGCAATCATACAATCAGCAGATAACAAAATAGTCACTTTTTGCCTTATTGTCATTGCCTTATTTTTAACAAACTCTTCCAAATGCTTCTTATATAGTTTCGTGCTTTTAAACCAAACTTCGAACTTCTTAGACCCTCTGACAAAACATACCGAAGCTAAAAGCAATAATGGTGTAGTCGGCAATAATGGTAAGATAATTCCTAAGATTCCTAAACCTAAGAAAATAAATCCAAAGAAGATATAGCTATAATTTTTTATTCTTATGATCATTTTTACTTTCCTCTTTCTATACATCCTATACTCTACCATTTATACTATCATATCACGTTTTTTATCAGCTTACGAAATAGGCAAATTAATATTCTTCACTATCTGGTTACTTGTCTTGTTGGACATATGATATAGTAAAAAGGATTACAAGAATGAAGGGAGTTTTATTAAGTGACTAATCATGATGTACATAATACATTACCACCAAAGACATGCTCGGTTGAGCGACTTGTAACTATGGAGGAAGATGTTAACAAAGTACTTGAAGGTAAGAAAACAGCGACTCGCCGTAATGGTAGATATGCCGACGTTGGAGAAATTATGGTACTAAAGGATAAGAAATTCAAGGTAGTTCGCGTGTATTCTCAATCTTTAGGCGAATTAACTGATGAGCATGCAAAACAGGAAGGATTTGATACTGTAGAAGAATATAAGCAATCTATTTTATCTTATCATCCAGGAATGCCTTGGCTTCCGCAAATGAGAGTTTGGGTTCATGAGTTTAGCCCAGTTAGTGAGTAACACCCAGAAGGAATGAATTACATACTATACAAAATTGTTATTTATATTCATGTTATTAGTGTCATCGCTTCTATCGGTCCATTTTTTATTCTTTTGCCGCTTGTTAAAAAATTGAGGGCGGCAAGAGAAACTGAATTAACTATTTACTTAGATACATTTCGTTTTGTTGTCCGACTATCAAAGCATTCAGGTCATGTATTAGTTGGTTCAGGAGCTTTGCTTGTTTTGTCTGGTCCTTGGACTTGGGGAACACCTTGGATCGTCATGACGCTAATTATCCTTTTTTGTTCATTATTCTTTCTAGCTCGTGCTTTTTCACCGACACTACAAAGGTTTCATGAAGAAGAGCATAGTAAAGAAGAGCTTGCCGCTAAACTAAACCGCACGATTTGGACTTATATTATTCTTTTAATGGCCATGCTTTGGTTTATGGTCGTGAAGCCTACTTTATGGTAATTCGAATATTGGAAAAATTAAGGAAAAACCTTGTTGAATCTGACAAGGTTTTTCCTTGTGGGCATATTACTGTTTATATATATGTTTTAACGTTTTTTCGGCAATCATAATCCTATGATTAAAGAATAATCCATTTTATCTAGAAGATAATCTTTCACATATCAATTAGGAACTCAATAGTATGAAAATATTTAATATTAAAATTTTTTCGACTTTGGACAATATTTTAATTTCTATGTTAGGATAATTATCTGTGATCTTTTTAATTACATAACCGGCAGGAATTTGCTGGTAAGAAGTTTTGCTTTATAGGAGGATATTATGAATAAAAAAATGTCCGGTAAGGAGACAGTCGTTATCGGCTTAATGCTTTTTGCACTATTTTTCGGAGCAGGTAATATGATTTTCCCACCTGCATTAGGTCAACAAGCAGGTGAAAATGTATGGAGTGCTATTTGCGGATTTTTAATTACAGGTGTTGGTCTTCCTTTTTTAGGTATACTAGCAATTGCTTTAACTGGCAGTGATGTCCAAACATTAGGTGAAAAGGTCCATCCAAAATTCGGTATCATCTTTTCTATTGTTTTATATTTAACAATTGGACCGCTATTTGGAATTCCTCGAACTGGAACAGTTGCCTATGAAATTGGAATTACACCCTTTTTACCAAGTTCATTTGAAAATAGTTGGGTTTCTTTACTTGTTTATACGCTTCTCTTTTTTGGAATCACATTTTGGTTAGCTTTAAACCCAAGCAAGCTTATTGATCGAATTGGAAAAATTCTTACTCCTGCTTTAATTCTAATTCTTATCTTATTGACAGGAAAAGCACTTCTTACACCAATGGGAGGATTAGAAGTTCCTACAGGTGTGTATTTGGAAGGAGCATTTTTCAAAGGATTTTTAGAAGGGTACTTAACAATGGATACGTTAAGTGCATTAGTATTTGGGATTGTCATTATTTCTGCAGTAAAAGAACGTGGTATCGTAAAACGAAAAGAAATAACAATAGTCTCATTAAAAGCAGGTATCATTGCAGCAATTGGTTTAATTTTTGTCTATATTTCACTCTCATATATTGGGGCAACAAGTGTCTCTTCTCTAGGCTACTCAGAAAATGGTGGTGTAATATTATCAGGTGCTGCTAATATTCTATTTGGGTCTTTAGGAAATGTTGTTCTAGGATTAGCGATAACTTTTGCTTGCTTAACAACAAGCGTTGGTTTAGTTTCAGCATGCGGGAATTACTTATCAAAGGTTTTTCCTACCATCTCATATAAAAAAATAATTTTGATTATTACCATTTTTAGCACTTGTATTGCAAATTTTGGATTATCGCAACTTATTTCATTTTCAGTTCCACTATTAGTTACGATTTATCCCCTAGCGATTGTTCTAATTATATTGTCTTTCTTTGACATTGCTTTTGGAATAAAATCAATTGTCTATATTATTAGTTTATCTGCTACAGTTATATTTAGTATTGTCGATGGCCTAAATGCAACTAATCTAAATCTATCGGTCATAAATGACTGGCTTTCCTATATCCCTCTTTTCAATATAGGTATGGGATGGTTAGTTCCCGCGATTATCGGTGCTATAATTGGATATATTATTTCTAATTTCAAGACTGGAAAATAAGTGGTGTAAACATCAACACCGTAAAAAACCGCTTGGGCAACTAAACTTACCTAAGCGGTTTCTTTCTTGTTATTTAAACGATAAAATTCTTGTAATGTGGATAAGAGCTTTGACAACTAGAACCAAAGCATACCACCCTTTCGTAATGGTAAACATCAATGTAAGTTAAATCATTCTATCGACTCAACGTCTATGCCAAAATGATCAGATATAATCGACTTATTAACATTGTTAAAAATGACATTAGATTTATTCACTAAAATTTGTTTATTTGTAAAAATATAATCAATTCGTAAATCTTGTTTATTTGTATCCCAACCAGTAATTTTGCCTTCGACGGTTGTTCCACAATCCTTATCTATTGCTAATTCATACGTATCATAAAGCCCTTTACTAAGCAAATAGTCATATCCTTCTCCTTTAACTGAAGCACTATTGTTAAAATCGCCCATTAAATAGAACGTTTCATCCCTAGTTACATTTGCGAGAAGATTATCAACTTGTTTTCGAAAGGGTTCCTCTTCATCTCCCCACCAACCTAAATGACAGGAATAAAAAGAAATGTACTCATTATTATATCGAATTTTCACTCCAACAATTTTTCTCGTTTTCCAATTGGCTGGATCATCTGAAAGAGAAATATAGAAGGAAGATTTTTCTTCTATTCGATGCTTTGTTAATATAGCTAGTCCCTCTTCATATTTATCAAATCCTATATGTGAAAAGTCCCACATATAATTGTAATTCGTAACACCAAGCACTTTTAGTTCGTTCAATAAAATAGTTAAATAATTGTCTTTTTTTATTGTCCCAGCTATCTTATCCCCCGCAATAAGCTGACTTACTTCTTGCAGGGCAATTACATCATAGGACTTTTCTTTTATCGTTTTTGCTAGATATTTAATCTTATCAAGCTGATTCTCTTCCTGCCATGAATGACAATTTAAAGTTAATAGCTTCATCTTTTATGCTCCTAAACGATCTTGGATATCTGATTTTAACACATCAGCTTTTGGTCCATAGATAGCTTGTACACCTTTATCTTTAATAATTAAACCTAAAGCACCGTTTTTCTTCCATTGTTGTTCGGAAGCGACAGCATCTACATCTTTAATTGTTACACGAAGACGAGTCATACAAGCATCGACATCCTCGATATTTTCTTTTCCTCCTAATAAACCAATAATTGTAGTTGCTAGGGAATCATCATTTTGATTTTTATCATTACTTTGATTATCTTGTGCATTCTCTCCGTTTTCTTCATCAATATAATTACCCAAACGACCTGGTGTAGGTAATTTGAATTTTTTTATCATAAAATTGGCTACCGTAAAGTTTAAGCCGAAAAATACGAGACAAGCAATGATGAAATTAACTAGATCAAGCCATAAACCGGCTTTAATAATCATCGGAGTTCTAGTGAAAAGTTCAATTATTCCAAAAGAGTGCACACGGATGTCGATAAGGTCAACAATCGCAAACGCCAATCCAGTCATAATCGCATAGGCAACGTATAGTACTGGCGCTGCAAACATGAACATAAATTCAATCGGTTCAGTTACACCTGTTAAAAATACCGCTAAACCTGCTGATAAAAACATAGATTTATATTTCGTACGTTTTTCTTTATCAACATTTCTGTACATTGCCAATGCTATCCCTATTAAAGCTGCGCAAGAAAGAAGCATCTGACCTACCTTAAAACGTGCAGGTGTAACATCATTTAATAGTGCCTTATAGCTATCTGTATCACCTGCTGCAAGGAAGTTATTTAAGTCAGCAATCCATGCAAGCCATAAAGGATCTTGCCCTGCTACTGTTTGTCCAGCACTTGAACCCGTTAGGATCGTATATGTTCCACCAAGTTCTGTATAGTTCATTGGAACCGTTAGCATATGATGTAAACCAAAAGGAAGTAATAGACGCTCTAATGCACCAAAGATAAATGGCGCCAATATTGGAGCAGTATCTCGGGATGTCGCAATCCATTTTCCAAAATCGTTTAAAAGTCCTTGAACAAACGGCCAAACGATAGCTAAGATTATGGCTGTGATTATTGATCCACCAATCACAACGAATGGTACGAAGCGTTTCCCATTAAAAAAAGCTAGCGACTGTGGTAGTTTACTATAGTTATAGTATTTATTGAATATATTGGCTCCTAAGAACCCAGAAATAATCCCTACAAATACACCCATATTTAAAGCTGGCGCACCTAGAATAGATGTAAAATAATCTTTAACAATTAGCTCACTTCCAAATAATGAATTGACAGTAGCTGAAGGATCACTCAACATTTCGTTATTTATACCAAATAAAGCACCGGTAATTCTATTGATTAAGACAAAAGCAATTAGAGCTGCAAATGCCCCTCCAGCACGTTCCTTAGCCCATGAGCCACCAATAGCAACTGCAAACAAAACATGAAGATTACCAATAATAGCCCAACCGATCTCTTCCATTACTAATGCAATCGTTTGCACAAAAGATATATCTACTCCAATCATTCCGACTAACTTACCAAGAGAAATCATAATTCCAGCTGCAGGCATAACTGCAACGACTACTAATAAAGCCTTTCCAAACTTTTGCCAAAAATCAAATGATGTTAATTTCATTGTGGACCTCCAATATAATTTAATTTTCTATTCATTTGGACAACCGATTGCACAAGTGGGTATAAGGAAGAAAATAATTCTTTTCTTTTGTCTTAAATTAAAATATCATATTTACTTAAATAGTGCAATCGTTTGCATCGATTTTATTTTAAATTTTTAGTATTTATTAATTGAATAATGAAGATAATATCCCAGCTGGTAAATCATACCCAAAAAAAGTTACACAAATAAAATATACTATTATGACAGCAAGAATGATGGTAACTATTTGGTTTTCAATTTTTTCAATAGCTTCTTTTTTCATCACATCCTACCCCCTCTACCCTTTTAAATAGTTTGTATCAAATTTTAAAAATTAATCAAAACTTTAAAATAAATTAACCCCCTCGCATATACATCACAAGGAGGTAACATTATCATAAAGTTTATAAACCAAATGCATTTGGCAGGAATAAACTTATTTGTGGTATATAAGTAACTAACAGCAAAACAACAATGATCGCTACATAAAACGGAATAAGTGGTTTAAGTACTTTCTCTATCTTCACTTTCCCAACGCTTGCTCCAACAAATAAGCCTGTACCAACTGGAGGTGTTATTGTTCCAATACATAAATTAAAGATAAAAAAGATTCCGAAATGTACTGGGTCAATTCCTAAGCTTGTTGCGATTGGTAAAAAGATTGGGGTAAAGATTAAGATCGCTGGTGCAATATCCATAAACGTACCAATAATTAATAAAATTATCGTAATACATGCAAGGATAACGAATTTATTGTCTGAAATACCCAAAATAAGATTACTTAGTGCTTCTGGTATACCTGTTAGCGCCATTACAAAAGCCATGCCAGATGATGCTGCTATTAAAAACATAATAACACCAGTCATTTCAACTGCTTGCACCAAAACACTTGGTAATTGTTTAAGAGATAATGATCTATAAAAAACAAGCGCTAAGAATAATGAATAGACCACACAAACTGCAGATGCCTCAATTGCTGTAAAGACACCAGTAAGAATTCCTCCAATGATGATAATAATCAATAACAAACTAGGAATTGCTTCGATGATGATTTTTTTTGCTTCATTAAAGGAAACGTTTGCTGTAATTGAATATTTTTTCTTTCTAGCTATAATATAGGCAACAACCATTACAGATAATCCCCATAATATTCCAACAACATAGCCTCCCATAAACAAAGCGGCAATAGAAGTTCCTCCGCTTATTAATGAGAAAATGATAAATGCTGAACTTGGGGGTATTAACATCCCTGTTGGAGCTGAAGCAATATTAACAGCTGCAGAGAATGTCTTACTATACCCTTCTTTTTCTTGGAGTGGACTCAATGTACCACCAATAGCTGTTGATGCTGCAATCGCAGAACCAGAGATAGATCCAAAAAACATATTTCCTATAATATTTGTATGGGCCAATGAACCTGGAATTCTACCACCTATTAATTTTGCTAAGTTCACTAGTTTGATAGCGATTCCACCATTGTTCATAATAATTCCTGATAATATGAAAAATGGTACTGCTAATAGTGAAAAACTATCTAAACTTGTTATCATCTTTTGGGCTGAAGTGAATACAGATACATCGAAAGGTAAAACGATTAATACCGTTGCCAGGGACGCTGTTGCGATACTAATAGCAATAGGGATTCCTATTACCATTAATAATGCAAATACTATTATTAAAATTAAACTAGCTTGTAACACCATTTGAATCACCTGCTCTTATTTTTTGATCTAACTTCTTGTATGAACGATTAACTTGCTTTTTTTTCCTCATTAATATAGGATATTTTTTTCTTCTTGTTCATTAACTCAATAATATTTGTTGTGCTATAAAAAAGAATAAATACTCCAGATAACGGTAATGCCAAATAAACAAAGCCCATTGGTAAATGTAAAGCTGGAGAAATTTGTGCCATTGTTAGAGAAACCGCTCTACCACCACCATAGATCATAATAATTGCAGCGAATAATAGGAAAATTGATTGAATCACAATATCTAAGGTGATTTTAGAATTTTCAACCAAACGATCTCTTAAAAAGGTAATCGCAATATGCTGATTTTTCCCGACAACATAGGCAGCAGCTAACATGGCAAGCCAGATCAAACTATACCTTAATAGCTCTTCTGTAAATGTACTTGGACTCTTTAAGATAAAGCGGCTCAAGACTTGCCAACTTGCAACCGCTACCATTACAACGAATAAAGTACAAGTAAGAAATTCAATTATTCTATCAACACTTTTCTTTAAATTTCTCATCGTATCAACCTCTGTCATTTATTTTCTTTCATATTGATGATATCTTCATATAATTGTTTGAAACCTTCTTTATTTGCAAACTCATCATGCAACGGCTGTACTGCTTCTTGGAACGACTTTTTATCTACTTCATTAAAAACAACACCAAAATCATTTGCAGCTCTTTCTTTTGCTTGTTCAACCGCTTCTTTCCAAACAACTTTTTCAAATGCTGTTGATTCTTTAGCCGCTTCATATACTGCTTGTCTTTGTGATTCAGTTAATTTGTCTAATGTTTCTTTATTCATAACCATGATATCAGGCACTCTTGTATGTTCATCATATGAATAATACTTTGCTACCTCACCATGTCCAGCTTCTGTGATAGCAAACTCATTATTTTCAGCACCATCAAGGATTCCTTGTTGCAACGAAGTATATACTTCACCACTATCCATAGGTGTTGGTGAACCACCTAATAATTGCACCATTTTTATCGCTGTTTGACTTTGCATAACCCTTATTTTTTTTCCATTTAAATCACTCGGTTTTTCTATTGGCTTTTCTGTCATATAAAAGCTTCTTTGCCCTGAATCATAATAGGTTAAGCCTACAAAGCCTAACGCTTCTGTTGAATCATAAATTGGTTTTACAATTTCACTGTCCATTACTTTATAAAAATGTGTTTCATCCTCGAATAAATATGGAAGACCGAAAATAGAATACTTTTCTGAAAAACTTTCAAGTGCAGATCCACTTACTTTTGTGATATCAACAGCACCTGTTTGTGTTAATTCGATTAACTCTCTTTCTCCACCTAGTTGACTATCTGGAAAATATTCAACAGTAACTTCACCATTTGTTTTTTCTGTAAGTAATTTTCCAAACTCAGCCATCGCATCTTTTACTGGTTGACTATTACTTGCATAGGCAAATCGCAAAACTATGGAATCGTTCTCATTTTTGCTATAGCCAGTAAACAAAATAACAGATAACAAGCCTATAAGTATAATAGGTATGATCTTTTTCATCTCAGTTTCCCCCTGCGAAATAATTTCGTGCACCTTTCTCTAATGACTTGGTATAATGCAAAACTAACTTAAGATTGCATTATACCCAAGTCTATTATTCTGAAGAGATTATTTCTAAAATAGAATAATTTTAGATATAATAATGTAGAAATTCCGACAAGCAAAGAACTGCTAATGATTGCCCATATGGCATCGTCGTAATTTTAATTTCTTTATAAAAGTCTAAGCTATCCCCCATACCTGTTCCAACTGACACTTTTTGCAGGGCGCCCTCATCGTTAATTTCTTTTAAAATTCCTTGGATCGCTTTGTATGCAACTTCCTTATATTCTTGACTAATATAACGTTTATGAACTGATTTTAAGATCCCATAAGCAAAACCTGCTGTTGCTGATGCTTCAAGGTAAGACGTTTTATCATTAATTAATGTATGCCATAAACCGCTCTCATCTTGGAAGCTAGCCAATGCTTCAATCTGTCTATTTAATGTATCGAGTAGGAATTCCCTTAAGAAATCTCCTTCTTTTAACTCTAAAATTTCAATAATTTCCGGAATAGCAATTGTAATCCAACAATTACCTCTTCCCCATAGCGCTTCAGCATAATTGTGATTTTCTTCAAATGTCCAACCATGGAACCATAATCCTGTCTTTCGATCACTTAAATATTTTATATGAATTAAAAATTGCTTCTTTGCTTCTTCGATATATTCAGGTTTATTAAAAAGCTTACCAATCTTAGCTAATGGCAAAACAGTCATCATCAATGTATCATCCCAAAGCTGATTTTTGTTTTCTGGACCATATGTCATATGCTGAAGTCCATCTTCATTCGTACGCGGCATATCATACATTACCCACTCTGCCCAATCTTCTAAGTATGGTACAAATGTTTGATCCTTCGTTTCTTCATACAAAAAGGCTAATGTTAAAAACGGAGCCATTGTATTAACATTTTTAGGTGGGACACCTTCTTCAAATCTTGCTTTAAACCAATCTGTTACTATCGTTAAAGCCTTTTGACTATTTGTTAGTTTCCAATATTTAAAGATTCCATATAATCCAACACCTTGCGGCCAATTCCAAACATTCCAGCTCTTATCATCTACAACTAAACCATCGAAGTTTAATAAAAATTCACCAGTATTATCTTTTATTTGTGTAAGATTATCCATTAGTAAATCAATTTGATGAATTACTTCTCTTCTTTCGATAAAAACTTCATTTTGAACCATTACATTTCCCTCCATATGAGTTCTAAACATTTAAGCTTGCAAAGTAATTTTCACGAAAGATTAAAACGGTTACAATTATCCATTCACTTTCTACTTCTTTTGCTTTTAATCCCTCCATATTTCCTTTACAAGCTTCTGTTTTGTTCACTATTTTCCCTTTAAGGTTTAATAAATTCTCTTTTTGTTTATATTTTTTTGATGTTCTGTTTTTTTTATATCTTTTTTGTTTGGTTTTTTCCTTTTCTTTTTGATTATAGTTAACTCTTTGGATTTGGTCAATGGAATTTTTAGAAAAATTTTAAAGAAAATAAGTAGAGGTAATGACACTACCTCTACTTATTATTTAGTGGAGTTTTTTAGTTTCATCAATTTAATAATTTATAAAAAGAAATCTCCTCAAATTCCCCCGTATATCACAGATCTTAGTCTTGGTTGGTGATAAGCCTCTAAATTAGGCATCATTTGCTGCATATAAACTGCAGATAGCTTTTCTTTTGGATCAATTAACACCCACGTCCCTAATAATCCTGACCAACCAAATTCACCTATAGAGCTGTTGCTTCCACCTAAAGCTGGATCAACCATGACTCTAACTCCAAGTCCGTAACCGTAGCCTTTAAGATAATTCCAGTTATAATTAGATGAATTTTCTGTTGTTAATTGATTAGTAGCCATAAGATTAATAGTTTTTTGTCCTATAATGCGTTCTCCATCTAATTCTCCTCCATTTGCGAGCATATGTGCAAAACGACTATAATCACTAAGTGTCGAAAGCAGACCACCTCCACCACTTTCAAATGTTGCATCTGGTTGAATATGTGCATCCATCTCTATATTTTTCGATAAATTTCCATTTTCATCCCGATTATACAGGCTACAAAGTCTGGCTTTCTTATCATCGGGAATTCTAAAGAATGTATCGTTCATTGTTAATGGATCAAAAATTTCATCTTTTAAAAATTGCCCAAACGTTTTTCCAGATACTACTTCAATAAATGCTCCCAAGACATCATGACTAAAGCTGTAATGCCACCTGGTCCCTGGATCGAATGCTAATGGTATCGATGCTAATTTTTTTGAAATAGTCCGTGCATTGACTATTTCGCCAAGGTTCTCCTGCTGTTCTAAAACATGCATGGCCTTTGTAAGTTGGCGCTCCGTTTCATTTGCATCACCTGGATAAGTTAACCCCGATGTCATCGTGAATAGATCTTTAACTGTAATCGACCTTGCCGCAGGAGTAGTGTATAGCTCCCCCTTATCATTTTCCCGGTAAACTTGGGGATTTATAAACTCCGGTAAATAATCTTCAAGAGGATCATTAAGTAAATAATGGCCTCTCTCATATAACATAAGGGCTGCTGTACAAGTAACGACTTTTGTCATTGAATATATTCGATAGATTGTATCTTCTGTTATTGGTTTTTGCGATTCGATGTCTGCCATTCCAACATAGTCTTCAAATACCGTTTTTCCTTGATGAGTGACTGAACAAGCACAGCCTGCAGGACCTTTTTCTACAAAATCTTTTAACATTGGTTTTAATTTCTTGTGGATCGAATTCATCATCTCCAGCTCCTTTGTTAACGCTATCATTTCTTTATTATACATCACTGATTTTCTTCTTCGGACATGTAAAAACCTTTATTTTAAAAAAATCAATAAAAATTAAATTCACAATGCTTTTTAATTGGAAAGGTACACATTGTTCTAGTTATTTAATATTAAGTAAATTAATCGATTGACATTTATATCATAATTGTTTAGAATAATAAATGTAAACGCTTACAAATAAGGAGTGTTTTTTCATGTCTGAACACAAGAAACAATCGATAAATAACAAGGGTGAAATCATTGATGCCCTACTACATAGAAATCTATACAAAATGCCCGATGGTCGTCAATTTTATGAAGCATCCGAAAAAGAATTAGAACATGTTCTTTATTCTCAAACGAGAACAGAAAATCTATGTTCCGTATAGACTTTTTTTAACCACTAACCTTTTATAAGCCAATATCATGATTTTAAATCCTGATATTGGCTTATTTACTTTATTGTATATATTAGTGGCTTCAATGTAAAAATAAAAATAGATCGAGATTTCAATTAAGAATAATTTATGAAACACTTTAAGGAGTGATCTTTTAATATGAAAGATAAAAATGAAATCATTTGTGAGGAATCAGACTATTTACACCATATGCTAAATGAACAAATAACTCGAATTTGTGTGAAAGAAGAAGAAGAACGGATGAAAGAAGAATTGAAAGGTAATGATATATAGTCCTTTTTTAAAAACAAGGCGCTGTTAAACAATACTGTTAATAAATAAGCGAAAAAGTTTTCTCCCGGCTATTAAAACAACAATTAGATTTAACAGAGCCTAAAATTAAAAAGATAATGAGCACCGTTTTCATTATCTTTTTAGTTTAGTTATAACTGTTTACCACTCCATAACCTAGTAAGCTTATTCCCACCATCACATAACCAATCCTTATTTGTAACCGTTTTAATGATTTGCTCTTTCAGAACATCCTGTTTATCGATTCCATCTAAATATCGTCCTAGAAAATGAACAAAAACATCTAATCGTCTTAACTGAACCAAGATTGGTAAAGCATCAATTTCAGGTTTTGTTAAAGTCAGAACAGACGAAAATCCTCTGAAAAACGTTGTGAGCTTTTCCCATAATATTGATTCATTTGGTTCTTTTACAATTATTTCTGATATACAAACAGCCACTTCCATTACGCGAAGATCATATGTTACAAATTCAAAATCTAATATAGCCTCTATCGTTCCATTTTGACCAACTAAGACATTTGATTCGTTTAGATCACCATGAATTACTTGATGTGGTAGAGTCTTAAGTCGTGGAACGAACGATTGAAATTGGAGCATTTGTTTTGCGATCCACGATAACTTTGACTTAAATTCTGTAAACTCCTTCGGAGGATTTGTACACCATTGAACGACCTGATTGATCCCACAATTTGGATGTGTATGTTCAATTTCATAATAGGGTCGATAAATAAACGGCTGATGAACTTGGAGTCCCTGTAAAGCACGTAATACATCTCCGGTGCTTTTGCCAAAAGAATACAATACTCTGGAATAATCAAAGACAGGATTCTCTCCTTCTATATATGTATAGATACAACCAAGCTTGTTTGACCCATCATGTAGTCGAAGGTATGTTTTTCCTTCATTTGTATAAATCGGAACAGGAACTTTAAAAGGTAAACCCTCAATTTCATTAAGCCTTATTAAAACTTCATGCTCTAGCATTACTTTTTCTTTGTCTTTATGTGTTTCATAAATACGAAGGATATATTTTTTATTATCATATACAATATATCTGGTGGTATTGTTATATCCACTTTTCCCCTGATAAACAAGACATGTTTTATTAGCGGAAAAGTAAAGTTCTAATATCTGATCAATTGTCTCTGAAGTTACTCTCATTCAGTCTCTTTCCTATCTCAATAGATTAAGGCATTTTTTTCCCACGTGATGCTGTGTACAATGAATACCACTCTTCACGAGTCATCATTTCAGCTTGGCGCACTGAATCTTGGCAGTTTTTGATTCGTTCTGGATTTGTTGAGCCAATCACTGGCTGAATTAGAGCAGGATGGCGCATTAACCAACCTAGAACAATTGCTTCTGTTGAAGTCCCCTTCTCATTTGCCATTTTTTGAACGAGGTTTTTAGTTTGCAAGTCAGCTTCTGTTACATTTTCCATTTCACGCCCTGAATACATTCCATAAGCCAAAGGAGCCCATGCTTGGATCTGGATATCCTCTAAGCGGCAATGCTCAATAATTCCATCAACAAAATTAATATCCGTTCCCGCTTTTTGATTTACCAATACACCCTGCTCCAACCAATCAATACGTTTAAGGCTTAACTCTAGTTGATTTACGATAAGTGGATCTGAACAAAATGCACTTAGCAATTTGATTTGAGCTGCACTCATGTTTGATACTCCAAAATTTTTCACTTTTCCAGATGCTTTTAACGCCTCAAATGCCTCTGCAACTTCCTCAGGTTCAACTAAAGGATCTGGGCGGTGTAATAATAAAATATCTATGTATTCGGTATTCAATCTCTTTAATATTCCATCTACAGAAGATAAAATATGACTTTTTGAAAAATCAAATCGATGTGGTGTATTCCCTTCCGGAAAACGTATTCCACATTTTGATTGAATAACTATGTTTTCCCTTAATTCTGGGCGATTTTTTAAAATGCCACCAAAGATCGTCTCTGCTTTTCCCATCTTATAAATATCTGCATGATCGAACATCGTAATCCCACTTGATAACGCGGCATCAACAGCTTTTTCTGCGATAAGATTGTCCTCTTTCGTAATCGGATTATTATCCCAGCCTCCACCAAACCCCATACAACCTAATACAAGGCGACTTGTTGTAATCTCACGTTTTTGTAATGGCATTTTTCTTATCATTTTTATCCTCCTTTATAAGTTGCATTACTCTATTTAAATTGTTTATAGTTCAATACAACTTTACTATAATAGTTCTTAACAAAGGTGAGATATCCTGCAAAAAAAAAACAAGCTGTTAAAAAAACAACAACAGCTTGTATATGTATTTTAATTTTTTTCATTAGGAAATTGATTTTTCAACTATTCTACTGTTGTATAATTCCAAAAGTGTATGGTCATCTAAACATAATACTTCATCTACATTTTCTGATAAGTGCTGAAACAATACCTCTTCGATTTTGATTCTCTCGGTTACTTCTAAAAAGTAATGTTTTATAGTCAAATTTGACAAGATACCTTCTCCTTTCACTTTTATTTAAGTCACATTGAATAGTAAGGATTCTCCCTGTAAATTGATCTCTCTTTTTAAAATTACCCAAATTAAGAAGAACAAAAACATACTCTTATAGTCCAACAATCCAATGTCACCTTTTATTACATAATTAAGAACAAGCCTAGTATATGATAAGGTCATTATAACTACATGTCGAAAAAGGGTTTTAACTTATGTCTATTTTATGACAATTAGTTGTGAATTTGTATAAACACTACAGACATAGTAATTCTACTTAACAATATACGGAACAAAAAAACTGTTGAGATCCCCAACAGTTTTTCGTTCATTTACTTTCCTCATCTTTTGAATAAATGGTTACTTGTTTTTGTTCTGCATTTTCCTTATCAAGTACCTGTGAGATAACATTTGTCAAACTATGTGACCCTTTTGCATCATGTCCTAGTTCCCACAACATCATTCCGCCAAAGCCGTTGTCTAATGCAAGATTTGTTTTCTTTTGAATGGTTTCCACCCCATTGTAATGATAGGTCGTACCGTTCATATTAACGGTATCACGCTTTGCATTTGTGGGATTGCTATTAATAATTGCTTCATATGAAACCTGTTTAATTGACACGTCTTCAGGCTGCGCATAAAACGGAACACCTAATACAAGTTTTTCTTTATTAATACCGTGTTTATCAAAAAGAGTTGTCCAGTAGCTAACGATATTTTCTACAAAAGGATATGGAGATAAGTTAGCTGCATCATACTCACCATCCCATTGACCATCATATGCCATAATATTGACATGATCAACATAGTTAAACATTGTTGGTTCGTAGATAACAGAAGCAATTTCTGTTCCTGTGACACTATGAATCTTAGAATAAACAGCGATTGATAACTCCTTATTTTTAGGATGAAGATTATCACTTAACATTTTCATAAAAGTAGCAAGATTTTTTGCATCCTCTTTAGAGCGAGGGTGTTCAAAATCAATGTCAATACCATCTAAATTTTCTCGCTCAGTAATTCCAACAAGTTCATTGATTAGCTTAGTACGGGATGCGGGATTGGAGATCGCTGCTCTAAAATACTCGTATGACTCTCCTCCCTTAATATGGTACCAGCCACCAACTGCAAGCATTACCTTTGTATCCCGTTTATGTGCTTGTTGAACCATTGTGCGCAAATTTGACAAAGCGCTATCGCCATTCATTAAAAGACTTCCATCTTTTGTAGGATGAGCAAAGGAGAAAATAGTATGTGTTAATTTAGAATAATTAATTGTATTAGGATCCCGAAAATCTTGAACATATCCAATCAATACCTTAGAACTTTTTTGTTCTATTTTAGGTATTTGTTTTTGTTTTAATTTTTTTGCGGATTTAGGGGCCATTTGTGTATTTTTCTTCGCTTGATCTGTACTATTACTAGAATATAACATTCCTGAAAAGAATCCACCTGTGAAAATTAGGATGGATACTAGTGCAAGTAGTAAGTAGCTTTTTTTCATGTTCTACATCCCTTTCACATTCCTATAGTCTTTTAAAATAGTAACAAAAAAGAATGAGGAATAGGGATGGTAATATAAACCTTAAGTTTAGTCATTTAAATTTAATAATACACTGTAAAACTTAGTTATTCTTAATTGGATTATTTTACTATAAATAAAAACGCTATTAAATGAATCAAGTTTGGAAAAATAACCTCAAAGTTAATTCTAATTATTTTTGTTGACTCTTTAACATCATTGTCGCTAGATTTATCTGTATTCCAAAAGGCGTCAAATGATTACCTCGGATAAATCAACTGATTATTTCAAAAAAAAAGCCTTTAGTATAGTTTTACTAAAAGATTAATCATCGAGTGGTTATGAATTTTTTATGCTTTTTATAGCGATCCTTAGCAGAAAGATTATATCGGTTCGGATGATCTCGTTCTTCTTTAGCTAGACTCCAACAAACTTGATTTCTTCCTTTTGATTTGGCACTATATAATGCATCATCCGCACGTTTCACTATATCTTGTGGAGTATCCCCAACCGCTTGACTAGTAGTGACACCTATAGAAAAAGTAATGTGTATTGTCAAGTTATTAGGTAAAAGGAATGGATGCTTTTCAATTTTGGTGCGGATATTTTCTGCTATTTCTATCGACTTTTCAAGATTCATATCGAGAAGTATTACTGAAAATTCCTCTCCTCCATTTCGAAATACATTATCATGTTCACGTATCGAAGCTATTAAAATTGATCCTACTTCATGTAAGATAGAATCACCTGCTTGATGTCCGTAGCTATCATTTATTTGTTTAAAATAATCAATATCTATATAAAGTAGTCCTATGTTTTTACGTTGAATTTTTGCATCTGCCATCAAATTAGATAAGATTAAATCAAATTGACGAGCATTTTTTAAGCCTGTTAAGAAGTCAACAGTAGCTTGTTTTTTGTATTCATAATTCAAATAATTTGATCGGCTTATATAGTTAACAAGAATGTAGGTAATAATTCCACCAAAAATGGACAAACCCCAATAATTAAAGAGAATAATATTGAAATAGTCTAAATGTCTGATGCGGAAATATAAGATGATTGAAAAGATAAATGTGCTAATAACAACCATAAAAATCCACTGTTTACTTTTAGAGATCTTTAGGCTACTAATGAAGCCTATTATTGCTCCGACAAAAATAATTGCAATCGACACGATTATTACCTCAGTACTGATATCTAAAAATAATAACCTACTTATAGCAATAAGAGTTGACGTGATGATACTTGATACAAATCCACCAAAGATAGCAGAAACAATCATTACAATATGACGTAAATCAATGATCGTTTCTGACTCTACCTGGATGCTAAAAATCATTAATAGAGAGCCTAAAATTCCAGTAAAAACACCAAATATCATTTTATTTATCAGACTAATCTCATACGGATTATTTTTAAAAATAGAGCCACCAACGAACAAAAAAGCAATCATTATACACAAATGAACAAATAAATCTTTTAGCAATTCTAGTATCCTCCAGCCGAAAAAATAACAATTTCATATAAAAACACGAGAAAAAAGCAACATTAAAATGGATGCTGCTTTTAATTAGATCATTATCATAATATATAATCTCAATATATAATTATACACTATGAAATAAAATAAAATACCATTATACAAAGCACTTTGATTATTTATTCTTGCATCAGCTTAGAATCTCATTTTCCTAGCAAGTGGCTCAATAACATTATCCATTATCATTTTTAGACTATTCCAAGCAAGCATTGATTTAAATGATAAATGCTTATTGTAATAGTATGTATATTCTATCCCTTGCACTGATCCTCGTTTCCTCTTAAATGAACCTGCTCCTGCACTTCGATGTCCCATATAGTTTTTATCGATTATTTCCTTCGTAATAAGCATAGACAATACTCGATAAAGCCCTGCCTCTTTTTCCCTCTTAATTTCATACCCTAATATTGGTGTTGTTAAAACCCCACCTCTCACAAAATAACCAATCACACCAATTACTTTTGCCTCTTTCAATACAAGTTTAAATTGTAATGTATTATGTATCGCAGCATTTTTAAAAAAGTGTTCTGTAAATTGAGGGTTGTTAATGGAGTATTTATCAATATATAACTGGTTGTATAATTCCTCAACTTTCTGAAAATCGCCTGATTGTATATCTCTTATTTGATAATTAAATTTCTCCAAAAGCTTTTTATCTTGATTAAGTGCTTTTCGTTGTTTTTTTGTCAGTGGTATACTGGGATCAAATAGATAAATCGAGCGGGACATGATTCGTTTGTAGCCTTCACTATTAAAACTACTAATCATTTGGTTATGAAGAGTTTCATTTATCGAACGCATGAGGATCGTATGCTGTGGAAATTGATTGGTAAGAAAATCTGTCATTTTTTTAATCTGATCACTTGTTAAACTAGGATACAGATTTGTAGACAAAAGCCAATTATTTACAACAACAACTTTATTTATATTGCTTTTACGAAGCAAAAATCCAATGCCTTCAATAATATACGAAAGAAAAGCCTCTAAGCGTTTATTTCCTAGTTCCCATAACTCTTCCTTTGCATAGCTAATATAATGAGTATAAGGAGAAACGACATACGAATTAGTGAATTCTTTTTGATTTAGTGAAATTGGTAGAAGAATATCATCAATCTCCAGTAAATATATTTCAGTTTCAATATTCTCTATATATTTGTTTATACCATCCTTCATTAATATCTCAAAATAATTCCTTATCAAATGACCATCTTTTTTTGTTGACCACTCAATGGAATCGATGTTTTTTGCATCATACAATTTTACCATCGAAGTGTCCTCTCATCGCGTTTTCGATTCGCTTCCTTTTTTTATCTGATGGAATTAAATCGTAAGGTAGAAAGTGGATATCTGGTACGACTAATCGATTTTGATTCCATAGCTTTGTTATCTCTGATATGACTGCTTCTTTCACTGTTTCTGAACTTGCATTTACCTTTAGTTTTACTTCAATAGTTTTCAGATCCTTTTGAGTTACCTTGTATTCAAGAATATGATCTGATGCTAGCATAATAGCTCTTCGAATAAAATCAGGAAACAGAACACCTACATCTCCTCCAACTTTTTTGAAACCATAAAATAAATCATCACAACGTCCATCAATGCGTTCTAATGCTAAAAAGTGTGATCCACAGGGACAAGGAGCTTTCCGTTCGATAAGGATGTCATTTAGTCTATAACGAATAATTGGCTGGGTTGTTCTTGTAAAATCAGTTAAGATTGGCACAAAAATTCCTTTTTCTTCGTCTAAATATTCCTTTTGAACAGCTACTAAATCTTCATTCATATGCAGCGTTCCATGTGAGCATGTAGCTGCTAAAAATCCTTCTGTACATTGATAAACTTGGTGAAGTGTTTGCTGAAAGACTTTTTCAATAAACCTTTTATCAAGGTCCTCTAACACTTCAGCAACTGAGACGATTTTTATTGGTCGTATCAGTATTTTATCTTCAATCTGCCATTCTGCTAGTTTTCTTAACATTGACGGAGGAGCTATTATGATGGTCGGCTTTAATTCATTTAAACGGTGAATATGTGTTGAAAAATCATCCAAAAGGTCAAAGAACTGGAAGGTTATTCGACCATTTTCGGTTGTGCTATACAAATTGTTGTTTGCCCTAAGGAAAAAAGCAATTTTCTGCTTCTCAATTAGGCTACCTGGTAATAATTTTGCTAAAACAGCTCCAGCCCACATTTCAGCTTCTTTATCACTAACTAAAAATACTCCTCGGTTTCCGCTTGTACCTGACGATAGGCCTATTGAAATATCAGCTATTTTCGCTGTGAAATCTCTCGTTCTCTCTGCTTCAAACGCTATTTCAAGAGCTCTTTTCATTTTGATTCCAACGGTATTAAAGTCATCGAAATGGTTCATCATAATTGATTTATCAATAATCGGTAGCGATTCCCAATGATTTTCTTGTAATTCATTTTGAAAATCTTCATAGAATTCTCGGTAAAAAGCCGAATGCCTTAACACAAATGATAATTGCTTTTTAATTTTCTGTTGCTGAAAGCGTTGCAATTCCTCCTTGGATGAAAATCTTCTACCGTATTTGGTTAACACATATTGTTTCACTAAATTAAGCTTATTCATAAACAAACCCCTTTTTCACAAGCTCCCACGTTTTTTGACAATGTGTTGGTAAAATATCTATTTCAGAATTTGTTCTTGATAATTGATGAAGTTTTATTACATTTTTCTTATACGCTTTGATATCTTCAATTAATAAATTTGCAACTTTATGAGGGAAAATGAGTTTTTCATAGGCTTGGCTTAACCATACCGCATCAGCACATAGTAAAACCCTTTTTCCACTCTGAAGATTCACAAAAATACCAAATTGTCCAATCGCATGTCCTGTTAAATCTACTGCGATTATCGAATTATCTCCGAACACATCAAATCCAGTAGTAAATTTCCCATAGCCATTGTCTAGCTTAATTTCAGCTTGATCAATGAAAGAAATACGCGTATCAATGTCCTCTGGAATCAAATCTAGTAAGCATCCTTTTGTTAAAGCGTGCAATTTACTCATTGATTTAATAGGTTCATAGCCTTTTCTAAATGTTAAAATTTTCGCATCTGGGAAATCCTTCAACCCACCAGTATGGTCGCCATGAAAATGAGAAAGTATGATCGTATTTATATCCTCAGCCTTAATCCCGTCTTTTTCCAATTGTTTCTTTATCGACTTTTCTTCTGTAAAGAAAACCGGTGTTAACTTTGCATATAGTGAATAGGGGAATTTTTTAGTTGCTTCGCTAAAATGTGTTGTATAGCCCGTATCGAAAAGGATATACCCCTTTATTGGATGCTTTATTAAAGCAACCGTTGCAGGGAACTCTATTGACTTTAGTGTTTCATTTGGTAAAACTATCTTTTCCGGGTGTGTACAATAACCGCATTCGTAAAGCTTTAACGTACTAATTTTCATGTTTTTTCCACCATGCTACGAACTCCTTTGTCCCCTGTTCTATTGAAACAGCAGGAATATAGCCCAATTCTTGTTGAGCCTTTTCCAGTGATAATGTTTGTGATTTCGAAAGAATACTAACAGTATACCGAGTTAGTAATGGTTCTTTTCCACCTAAGAAAATGGTTGATATGTATTCAAGTGTCCTAGCTATAAAAAAAGCCTTGTTATAAGAAAGTTCCTTATAAGATACAGTCTTACCTAGTTGACCCATCACTTCTTCAAGCATTTCATATAGATTTACTCGTACACCATTTGTAATATTATATTTTCTACCTAGTGTTTCTTCCCTTGATGTTAGACAAAGCAATAATGCATCAACAACATTTTCTACATATGTAATATCGACTTCGACATAGCCCTTTCCGATCTTTGGAAACATGCCCTTTTCACATACTTTAATTAACCTAGGTAAAATTGCATTGTCACCCGGACCAAAAATAGCTCTTGGACGGATTGTAATTGTTGGCAGGCCTTCATGAAACGCTTTATCAATCTCTAATTCTGCTATATATTTCGTTTTCGCATAATGGTTAACGAACTTTTTAGGTAATGGATCAGATTCTTTTACATTTATACGCTCATCATAGTAAAAATAAAGGCTAGGTGTCGATACATGTATGAGCCGTTTCACATACCATTTCTTACAGCCTTCAATGATGTTTTTAGTCCCTAGAACATTTGCTGCATAAAATTCCTGATATTTTCCCCAGGGAGAAGATAGTGCACCACAATGAAATACATAATCTTTATCTTTACAAAGTTCAATGATTCTCTCGCTGTCCTCTAAGTTCGCTTCTTCAAATCGAATCCCTACCTTTTTTAACCTCTCCCCCACCTCTTTATTTCGTCCAATGCCAGTAACATTGTATCCAAGTGAAACAAGTCGAAAAGCTAATTTCTTACCTAAAAATCCTGTTGCACCGGTTACTAATATGTTCAAGAATGTTCACCATCCCAACTAATATCATACGTTGACTGCTCTAGCATAGTCAGTTTATTAATACGACTTGCCCTCCACAAAAAGTACATACTCACAAATTGATAGAAAAAAGGCTTTATATCATTTTTTCGAAATGTAATATCTTTATATGTTGCAAGTATTTGAAACCATCTTTTTACTTGCTTCATCGATTTAAAATTGTTTCTGCCAAAAAGAAGAACACCTAACTTAATAGCTTCTTTTGTTTCATTTTTAGGATAAAGGAGATCTTTCTGTTCACCGCTTATTACTTTGGCGATTTCTTTCCCAAATAAATGCAATCCACTTGTTGCCCTTGGATTGCATTCTATTGGGATAGCTACACCAGCATGAGTGACGATAAAATCAAATGATATTTGTCCTGTAAATGATAGCTTCGCAACGATTGATTTAACAAATTGCTCAATTTCTGGTTTTTCTGTATATTGATACGAGAGTGTTGCACCTAAGCCAGCTGTGAATTCGGATTTATATACAGAATGTGCTAGTAATTTCCCATTTCTAGCGAATCCATAAGAACAGTATTGGTTTCCATATATTCGCTCCTGCACTATCCAAAGAGAATCTTCAAATACTTGTACCGGAAATTCTTCTCCTTCTTTTAGAAAAATTACCGAATCAGAAAACCTAGAATAGACTTTTTTCAATACTAGATCACTATGAAATTCCTTCATAAGAACTGGTAGATTTACTTGTGATACTAGTAATTTTGTTTTTGGTGTATTAAGCCCAAGTTCCTCAACAAATCGGATGAACCTTTCTTTATGATGAAGTAGTCTCATTTTTTCAAGATCATCGACTATTACATCACAATAAGTTGATAATTGCTCTTTATACATTGAAACATAGAAGGTCTCTTCACAAGTAGGCATTAGTATATCTATTCGTCTTTTTTTAATAACCTGTATTAAGCAGTTAATAAATTCTTTCGTTTCATATTTTGGAGAAGGGTATAAAAAGAATTCTTTTATCCGATTAGTGGTTTTTGCAAGCGCATATGGGACACTATCGGCAGTATAAACATCCATTCCTCCATTTTCTAACACTCTGCATAAGTGAAGTGTAACGGGTGCTCTAGCTCCTGTTATCAAAACTCGCTTTCTCTTAATATTCAAGTACGATGCCTCCAATGGATAATCCAGCTGAAGTTCCTAATAGTAAAACTTTATCTCCTCTTTTCACTCTTCCTTGTTGAATAGCTTCAAATAACGCCATTGGAATCGATGCCGCAATCATATTTCCATAGTTTTCAATAATATTCATAAACCTCGACTCTTCTACTCCTAGCTTTTTCCGGATTATCTTCATCGCAGATGCGCTTGCTTGGTGAGGGATCACCATATCGATATCTTCCATTGTAAGATTTGTAGTTGAAAAGAGTGTTTCAATAAACCGTGGCAGAAGTTTAAAGGATAATTTAAAGATGGCCCTCCCATCCATATCAAATAAAAAATCATCTTTTGTTTGTTCGTTATATTCTCTAGGATGGATTTTAGTGCCTCCACCTCTAATTTCAGATAAATGAGCACCAGCACTATATGTTTCCATATGTGAGCATATTATTCCTGAACCATCCGTTGATTTGGATAAAACAACCGCAACAGCACCATCCCCAAACAAAATTGAGCTCTCGTCTTGATCCCAGTTTAGTCCTATTGATGAAATCTCAGAAGATATTATTAATACATTCTTATACCTACCACAAACAATTGCATAGGAGATCATATCTAGAGCGGTAACAAAGCTTAAACAAGTTGAGTTAATATCAAATGCAGGAATACCAGAATACTGAAGACCTAGTTGTTCCTGAAGCAATGCGGCATTACAAGGGATTGCTTGCTCAATCGTACCACTCCCACTAATCAAACAATCAATATCTGTTAAAGTTAGACCAGCATCTTGAACTGCTTTTTTAGCAGCCTCTGCACCCATATAAGAAGCTGTTTCATCTCCAACAAAATACCGTTCCTTCACACCTGATTTTCTTTCAGACCACCCACTTTTTGTTGAAAGTAATTGATCGATTTCTTCCGATTTGATCAATCGTTTTGGTAAATATGTGCCGATACCTTTTATTTTTATATTACGTTTCATTTATGTGCACCTCAATGTTGATTTCAGTTGTACTTAATCTATGAATGGCTCTTAAAAAATAGTAGAAAAGGTACTATTTTATTCGTATCTTCTCCTTACATCTTACCTTTTTTCATTCTATTGGAATATATCCGAAATTCGATTTATAGTGTTTTCTTGAAATTATTTCATTTATCCGTTCTATTAAAATTTATTATTTCCCAAAACAAAAAATGGGTCAGACCCGTTTAAAACTAAGGGTCTGACACTTTTTTAGCACCATCTCATATATCTTGTTTAAAATTGTGTTAATTTTTTTATTAGCCCACTGTATGAGAGATTCATAGACGTTTTTACTAGTATACATGTATCACGATCAGAAGTTGCTTGTATTATATCAAATGCAGCTTGTTGATCATAAGCATGGAAAACTTTATTTGTATCCATTCCGAGTTCAATTGCTCGATCACTCATTATCTTTGATTTTTCTCCGATTGTAACAAAGAAATCTACTTTACTGTTTACAACAAGATCAGCTACTTTCATATATTCATTTACAAAAGATTGTCCTAGTTCCTCAATATCACCTAGAACGACAATTTTTTTATTCGCTTTACTAGCATGTTGTAGTACATCCAATGCAGCTTTTATTGATGTAGGATTTGTACTCCATGTATCATCGATAATTTCACATTCGTTTATCCCTTTTTTAAATTGGGTATGGCGTCGAACATGCTTGAATGATTTTAAACGTTCGATTGCTTCGATTATACCGATATTTAATTCCATACAAACAGCAATTGCGTACAATGCGTTATAAACATTATGTTCCCCAAAACCTGGTACATAACATGGATAGACCGTGCCATTATATGTTAAATTAAATCGCATTCCCTTTTTCCCATATCTAATATTACTAGCTGTAAACATCGTATCCTTCTTTAAGCTTACATAAACAATTTTCCCTTTAAAATCATTTAAATTTATTCTTTTTGTATATTCATCATCTGCATTTAATACGAGTACACCCTTATTTTGTATTGCTGTTAGCATTTTCGCTTTTTCCTCGATGTATTTATCATGCTCGTGAAATCCTTCAAGATGATCCACACCAATGTTTGTGATAACGCCAATCTCTGGCTTAAAGTAATGTGCTGTGTAAAGCATGTTATCAGGGCTGTCTACTCCCATTTCTATGACAGCTACGTCTGTCTTATTATCAATTTGCATGAGATATTTAAGATTTCGTGATAATCCATTTTCACTTAACCTAGTTTTGACTACATTTAAATCTTTCGATAAAATCCATGCAATCATTTCTTTTGTTGTTGTTTTACCACAAGTTCCTGTAACACCAATTATTGGAAGCGAAAACAAACTTCGATAATAGCTTATAAATCTATAATAAGCATTTTTTACATTCTGAACATAGACAATAGTAATTCCCTCATCCTTAATACTTTTAACATATGATATGTTACTTACTACAAGTACACATTCATCTACATCACTAGGAATTTGAATCTTTTGCTTTTTCATATGAAAATAAATTGAATGATTTGTGATTGGGTATTTCTTACCTTTTGCTACACTTTTTATTAAGGGGTTTTCTTGCCCCTTTATGATTTCACCTTTTAACACAGGAAGAATACTTACAAGTCTGAGATGTTCCATAACTCACCTCTCTTTCTGTTAGAATATTTTGATAGGTTATATACTAAAAACCTGAAAGATTATTCTCCAGGTTTTTACTCCACTCATCTTGGCTCGATAATAATTTTTCTAGTTAGTAACTTAACATTAAGGCAGTGAATTGCACAAAAACAGGATAGATCAACGGCGTAACAAATCGGAGTTCTTTCTAATCTTACAATTTCACAAATCTCTTTTGACAAACATCCATCTATGTCAAATGGTTTTAACAAAGAAAGAGTTGCACACTTTTGCTTTTCATCTATATTTTCTACTCGAAAAAAACTAGTACAAAATGAGTCCACTTTTTTATCTTCAAATTGATCAGAAAAATATCCTGTTAACTCGAACAATCCGCTATCATTCCATAATATAAAAGGAATCGTATCTACTACTTTTACATGTTCACATCGATCTTTGAAACTATTTAATGATGGATCTATTTTAAAGTCTTGATGGAATTTAATTGTTTTCAATGGCTCTAAAATGCATAAGTTCCTCATTTCCTTACGGGAATCAATCATCCATCCTCCTACCCCATTCTCCGTTTTCTCCCTATATAGTATAAGTTTATTAAACAAATTGTGATTATACTCTGTAAATAAGGTTGCCTAAAATTAGTTTGCATGTAGACTCATTGCATAAGGAATCATTTGTTTAGCAACTTCAAATTCCCTATGTTTAGAGCCTGGTCTCCAATTAACTTCATAAATCCAAAGCTTCCTATTTACATCGATTCCTACATCAATTCCAAGTTCATCAAAGGAACAGTTGTAAATTTGATCAAGATGTTCAGAAAACGATAAGGCAAAGTTTTGTAATAATTGAACTACCTGTGGACTCTCTTGACCAAATTCCTGATCTAAGAAAGAAGTTAATTCCCCTCTAAATCCCCCACTGCTAATATTACTTGTTAATTTTCCATCCCCATTAATTCTTGGGTAGATAAGAGCTATCACCCACTTTTTATTTTCATTTTTTTGAACATGTAACCGAAAGTCATACGCTAATCCTGATTTTGTTTTACACTCAATAAAGGGCTGCATAATATATTTGTTCTTTAGTTTTCCCTTCAAATGATCTTCTAGCTCTTGCCTTGTTATTCGTTTCAGTTCTTTACCATGCAAAATTGAAAGTTTATCTTCCTCTAGTTGTTCAATAAAATAGATGTCTATTCCCTTATTACCCGACATTGGCTTCATTACGATTTTGGAATGTTTTTTTAAATAGGATATAACCTGTTTTTCACGCAGGATTCTTTTTGTCGGTATTAAGTAGTCTGCAAATGCATTTTCTGTTTTTACTTTTTTATATACCTGTAATTTATTTCCTACTGAATGACTAGTAAATGGAATGTCTTGTTTCAATCTCCTATAAACCACCACTTGTTCCGCTGATTTTGGACCACTACTGTTTATTACAACATCTGGAAATTCTGTTTCTGATTGAAGCCATTCTCCATCTTTATATTGCCAGCTGTTAATTTTTCTTCGATTAAAATCAATACTGCTATAGGAAAAATAAATAAAATCTACACCTTCCATTTTTGCAACTGCTGCAAAAGCATATGCCTTTTTTACCTTTTCCGGATTTTTTCGATAATGGAGCATACCAATTAAAGTCATGTTCGATCATCCTTATAGTGGAACTAAATAAAACTTTATTTCTTTAGCGGCTTTCATTGCAATCCTTTTAGCTTCTTCAGGTGTGTCAGATGCTGCAAGTACATATGCGTATCTGTCACCCATTGACAATGGAATTGTTAAAATTGTTCCTTTCCTCGGTTTAACATAAACTTTTCTAACTCCATTTATGGCCGAAGCTCGATTCTTCCCTGTTATTTTTAACAATCTTCCTGTTGAATTAACTGTTATATAATGTACGTAAACATATTTTTGTTCATTAATAGTTTGAAAAGATTTTAAACCTAAGGTTAACTTTATAATTTCTTTTGCTAAATTTATCCCTGTACTTTCCATAATGATTTCATTCATTGCACCACCAGAAATTCGTGGATTTATTTCGATTAATTTCCATTCGTCATTTACCAACCTCATTTCTAAGTGACAGCTACCATCCGTAAATTCTATATATTTTAGTATGCTTGTTACCGAGTCCATTAAATTTGTATGGGTTTCTTCAGATAAAGTTGCAGGATATTCATATCCTGTTACAATAAAACGATATTTATGATCAATTTTCTGTTCAACTACTCCAGCAAACTTTATTTTCCCATTACATACAACAACTTCTATAATGTATTGGATTCCATTTAAAAATTCCTCAACCAGAATTGAGCTTCTTGGATCTTTCTTTCTTAAAAACAATAAACCTTCTGTAAATTCTTCAATATTTTTTGCTAAAATTACATCTTTTGAGCCATTTGATACTGGGATTTTAAGTACAAGTGGGAATTGTTCCTTTATCTTTTCAATACAAAGCTTTAGAGGTGCATCAAAGGGAAGAATTGTATATGTTGGCGTTGTAGGGTGAGTGACTAAATGATCACGAATTCTTGTTTTATCTTCCATCCTATAAAGTGCTTTTGTAGAAAAATGAGCTAGACCTAAATATTCAGATAGTCTTGCTGCTACATACACAAAAGGATCAATGAAACTAATACAACCCTTTATCGAGTTACCCAACTCAGACAATCTATCAATCTCTCTTATTAGTTCTTCACTAAATGATAATTTTTTTAAATAAATCATCAAATGGACATCTGGGAACTCTTCACGTTGGCGGAAAAAATTTTCTCTATCAGTGAATAATACAGTGAAATATCCGAGTTCTTCTGCTGCTCTTATTGCATCCCTGCTTGATCCAGATTTATTCGTACCGATAAATACAATCGTGTTCATATTCTCTTCAACTCCAAAAACGTAAAGTGAGACTTCTAAAAGGTCAGGAAATGGCTTTAATCATAATTTATTCATGTTAATTTCAATGTGTCATTTTTTTTAGTATGTTTCGAAAAAATCCAACATCTAATAAATATATATGGTAGTAGGAGGTTTTAGTTGTGAGGACAATTGGGGTTTTACTGACAGAAAGAACATACCAGTCCATAAAAAAAGGAACTCCTCCCCGTTCAATTACATTTTACGAAGAGGTTGCTAGTTTAAATAAGTTATCAATCGTTTATACCTGCCCTTCGCAAATAAATGAAAATTATGTAGAGACTGGCTTAGCTTATGATGCGAATTTAAAAACATTTCATGAAAAATCATGCCCACTCCCTTCCATTTTTTATAATCGTTCAAACTTCAATAATAGTAAGTCCATAAAAAAAGTGAGTACGCTCACACAAACTAATATTGTTGTTTTTAATGCCATCCCTTTTAGAAACGGAAAGCATAAGATAAACAACATTTTACAAGGTTATGACATGATAAATAAACACCTTCCGAAAACAGCTATGACCTCAGAAACTTCGCTGTTCAAAATGATGAAAAAATATTCGATGCTTATTCTAAAGCCATGCCATGGTAGTAAAGGAAAAGGAATCATGTCTCTTGAAGAAATTAACCAGAATGAATGGTTGCTTATTTATCAGACCAAAAATGGGAATAAGAATGAAATCGCGGACAAACAGGAGATTGTGAAGCTAATTATGAATAAAATCAACGAGAAAAAATATATAACACAAGAAAAAATTAAACTAACAACGATAGATGATCGCCCCTTTGATATTCGAGTTATTCTTCAAAAGAACGATCAAGGAGATTGGAATGTCACAGAGATGTTAGGAAAACTTGCCGCAAAAGGTGAATTTGTTACGAATGTTGGACATAGAGGGGAGTTTGATTTATTAGAGTCCTATTTAAGAAATCATCCTTCATTATCCTCATCAAGCATTATGGTTCAATTAGAACAATTGTCTAAGCTTATCGCTTTTAAATTAGAAGAACACTGCTTTCTACTAGGTGATTTGGGTTTTGATTTTGGTGTAACAAATGAGGGAAAAGTTTATTTTATAGAATGTAATTTCAGGTCACAATATAACATGCTAAAAAGCAAAGAAAATCTTTACTACCTATGGAAACAAATCCATACCCAACCAATTTTATATGCGAATTTTTTATTAAATAATCATTAGAAATACATTCATTACAATTGACACCCTTTAAGTTGAAATAATTTTAATGTAAATAGGAAAACTAAGCAGGATCAAAGTATCTTAATAAAGGAGGTTTTCAAAGTGTCAAAGAAAAAACAAACACCTTCACCAGAGGTTGATCAAAAACAACTAGTCAACGACAAGGTTGAAAAGTTACGGGAAAACAATTATGAAGATGACCACATTCGTAAGGTAACAATAAGTGGTGCTGATGGTCAATAAGAACTAGGTTTTAATTTACAAAGCCTGCGAATTTAACAATTGCAGGCTTCTTAGATTTACTAAAAATATTCGTTTAATTACAAGGTTGGAAGTGTTTGAGAAATCTGTTTTTTTACCGTGTTCTCCAAAATACCTATTCCCTCTATTTCAATTTCAATACGATCATTATGATCCAATGTAAATTCATTTGGAGGTACAATACATGTTCCTGTTAGTAAAACAGTACCATCAAATATTTCGTTATCTTTTAATAAATAGGAAACTAGCTCTGTATAGCTACGTTTTAATTGCTCTGTATTTGCACTACCTTCAAATACCTTTTCCTCTTTTCGGAATATTCTACATGTAATATCAAAGTTATATGGATCTTCCACCGTTTCTGCTAAACGAATTGAAGGACCAATCGAACAAGAATTTTTCCAGACTTTTGCTTGTGGTAGATACAAGGGATTTTCTCCTTCAATATCTCGACAGCTCATATCGTTTCCAATTGTATAACCAATGATTTTTCCTACCTTATTTATAACCAACCCTAGCTCGGGCTCAGGAATTTGCCAATTTGAGTCACTTCTTAAATAAACTTCACCTCTAGGTGCAACCGTCCGAGCACTTGTTGATTTGAAAAAGATTTCAGGACGTGCTGCGTTGTATACCTTATCATAGAACGTTTCTTCTTTTTCCTCATACCCTTGGGAAGCCTCGTAATTTCTTGCAAGCTTGCTATTTTCATAAGTCACGCCTGCAGCCCAAACTTCAGGGGCATCGACTGGTTTTAACAAATCTAGATCATTTAAGGTCAATTTCATTGGAAGAGAATTTTCAATGACTTCTTCAATAAGTAACAATGGAGTTTTCCCCTTATTTTCCGCTTCCCTAACTAAAGATAAAAAATCTGACTGAGGTAGAACATATATTTTATTTTCTACAGTCAACACAGCTAAAACGCTTTCATTTAATTCGTTTTTATACCGTATTATATTCATTTTAAGTTCCCCCAGCTATTTAATATGATATTAAGAAAATCTAAAAACCTGATCTGAATTAGTTCCAATTTCACTTTCCTCTTCAAGGAACTCTTTATAAATAAAGTATTCAAAATCAGCTTGCTTTTTTGAACCGCTTAAATCTTGAACACACAGACCGATAAATGTTCCTGTAAAGCGTATGTAATCACCGTATTCATCTGATAAATGACAAATATCGATTACTGAACCAATCTTGTTCCATTTATCATCATTTTGCGAATAGGTATAATAAAATTGCAAGTTCTCCCTTTCGATAACAGCTTTTAACTTACAAGTTTTTCCTTCCTGAAGAGGGATATCTTTTTCTAACAATTCATCATATTGCCCATTCTTTGTTTGGATGATGTTCAAACACTTACCTAGCTCCTCATCATTGGATATCCGTAAATATACATAATCATTTGTGTCGTAATAAACAACTAGCCCTGCCATTTGTTGAAAATTTTCTGGATTGAATTCAATTGCTGTTTCAACTTCACAATTAAAACTTTGTTGCCTTCTTGCTACTAAACTTTGTTTATGTGTGGATGATAGCGATTCCATTCCTTTCAATCTTAAAAAACCTTTTCGTTCTGTTAAAGATATCCATGAAGGATCTGTTGGAATCCGTAATGTACTCCAATCAAGCTGTAAAGAGTCTGATTGAAAATCATCTTTTATCAAAATTGGATCAAATGGATGGGGATCAATTTTAGGTGCCTCAACATGTAAGGACGGTGTATTTCCACCACCAAAGATTCTCAGCCAACCATCTTCAGTCCAATAACAGCGTTGGATCGCTGTCTCTCTTCCTAAATTACAATAGTTATCCTTTAAAGGTCGTCCACAAAGATGTGCTAGATACCACTCATCAGTGTGTGTTTGCACAAGACTACCATGTCCCGCTTTCTGTAAGGCTAGTTCTGGATGGTTAGCAGATGTTAGAATTGGATTTATAGGATCAACTTCAAAAGGTCCAAAAAGCGATTTAGACCTAGCCATTATAACGGCATGTTTATATTCTGTACCACCTTCTGCTGTCATCAAATAGTAATAACCATTTCGTTTATAAAGATGTGGCCCTTCCGTTAGCTTAAGGTCTGTTCCCTTAAAGATATTTTTCACTGGTCCAATTAGTTTTTTTTCTTCTATCGAGTATTCTTGAATTACAATACCAGCAAACGAGTTTTTCCCTTTTCGACCATCCCAAAGCATGTTTACTAACCACTTCTTGCCATCGTCATCATGAAACAGTGAAGGATCGAATCCACTGCTATTTAGATAAATGGGTTCAGACCACGGCCCCATAATATCTTGAGCTGTCACCAAATAATTATGAGTATCCTTATATGCTCCTTTTCTACTTTTTACATCAGTATAAATCAAATAAAAGGTGCCCTCTGAATAGGTCAAACAAGGTGCCCAAACTCCTCCAGAATTAATATTACCTTCCATATTCACCTGTGATTTACGTGTTAAAGCATGTGTTAATAATCTCCAGTTTACTAGATCCTTTGAATGGTGAATTTGTACTCCAGGAAACCACTCAAAAGTAGATGTTGCAATATAATAATCATCCTCCACTCTTAAAAACGAAGGATCCGGGTTAAAACCACGTAAAATTGGATTTGTTATCTTTTTCATCTTTACCTCCTCAATTCTACCATACTAGTATGGCTATGATGGTGTAATGATAGGATGAATTTGCATCCATCCCCTTAAATTAGTCTTAAATTTACTTGATAATTTTCTTCAGTTTTTTTAATTTACTGATAATTTAATTTTACCATAAAACGCTTATTTTACATAGATTCAAATTCTAGTTTTCCCTTACTTTTCTAATAATATCCTTCTAGAAGACTACGATATTATTTCACAACAGAGGGACGTTCCTTCGCTTTATCCGATTCCCCAGCATTTTTAGTTGCTTCGTCCCGATTTTGAGCCATTTCTTCAACTGTTTTCACTTTTAAACGAGCTGCACCTTCATAATTTTTTGTTGGTAAAAGATTTCCGGAAGCTAACCGTTTCTTCGCTTCAGCTATTGCATCTGAATATTGTGGCAGCCATCGCTCTTGTGCAACTAGCATTTCGTCAGTCATTTGCCAAATCTCTTTTGGATTACATACTGCTCCAACTAAAGGGTCCATCATCATTGCTTGACGAAGTAGGAAATCATCGCCATTAATTGCAGCTTCAACTGCTAATCTTTGTACTGAAATACTCACATTACAAACAGCGGCGCAGCCCAATGGGAGATCTCCAACATGTGGCATACTTATCCCATTACGATCAACATATCCAGGTGCTTCTATGATAGCATCGTCTGGTAGATTTGAAATAACGCCATTGTTTACTACGTTGAAGTGACCTCTGTAAACACGGCCTGTTTCAAGAGCTTCAATAATATATGAACCATGCTCTTCTCCGCGGTTTTCTTGTTTATATTCCATTGCTGGTTCTTTTAACCAATTTGGAAAGTCTGTTTCAAACCAATTTCTTCCCTCTGTACATACACGTAAATAACCGCCAGTTTCTCCATTAATCCATGTACCTAAATCAATCCAATCATTGATTTCTTCTGCACGCTTACGATACCATGGAACATATTCACTTAAATGGCCGTTTGATTCTGTTGAATAGAAACCAAAACGTCTCAGCATATCGATTCGGACCTTTTCTGTCTTACTAAACTCTGGATGATTCTCGAATGCCTCTAATATTTCCCCTGTCATATCCTCACCATTGTGCTTCACACTTATATACCATGTTTGGTGATTGATACCTGCACAAATGATGTCTACTTCTTCCTTTTTCAATCCAAGTGCATTTGCAATTTGTCTATGACCACCTTGTACTCCATGACATAGACCAATTGTTCGAACACCACCATAAGTATTACAAGCCCACGTTAACATAGCCATTGGGTTTGCATAGTTAAGCAATAAACAATTTTTTTCAGCTACTTCACGGATATCTTTACAAATTTCCATCATTTCAGCAATACCGCGTTGACCGTACATGATCCCTCCAGCACAAAGCGTATCACCAACACATTGATCAATTCCATATTTCAACGGGATATCTACATCGGTTTGAAATGCCTCAAGCCCGCCAATTCTCACCACAGAAAAGATGTATCTGGCATCTCTTAATGCTTCTCTACGATTTGTTGTTGAAAATATCTTTATATCTAAACCATTATCGTCAATATCACGCTGACAAAGCTGAGTGACCATATCAAGATTTTGTGAATTAATATCTGTAAAGGATACTTCTATTTGATTAAATTCCGGAATAGCTAATAGATCTCTTAATAACCCTCTTGTAAAACCAATGCTTCCTGCACCAATAAATGCAATTTTAAATGACATTGGACAGCTCTCCTTTTCCCAGTTCAGTAGTAAAAAACCTATGTTTATTTTATCAACTACCCCTTAAATACGTTTTCAATTTTGTAACTTTATGATGTAAAAAATCTTAACTTTTTAAAAAAATATAATTCTAGTTACGCTTATTCCCGTATCATTTGGTATGAATTTTGAGCATCCAGAAAAAGCAACGGTCATAAAACCGTTGCTTTTTAACTACTATATTTCACGATGTTTTTAAGAGCTAATTTTCTAAACTCGAGTGGTGTTTTATTTGTATACTTTTTAAAAAGAAGACTAAAGTATTGTCTGCTATTAATACCGACATAATGAGAGATATCGATTATTGGTATATCTGTATCAGCTAAGAGCATTTTTGCCTTTTCCATTCGGTGAGAAGTCAAATATTCCATAATTGTACAGTCCATTTGATTTTTAAATATACGGTGAAGATATCCAGGATGTAAATTTACGGCAAAACCAACATCTTTTATTTGTATATCACAGTCGTAGTTTTGATGTAGGAATTCAATTGCCTTTTTCACATAGATATTCACCTGATTGAACTCACAATCTTTCTCATTTTCTTCAACAACCATTCTAGCTATTTGAATTAGTAACTGAGCCAAAAGGATCTGAACCATCATTTCGTTTTCAGAGCCTTTTTTATCCATTTCTAATACCAGATTTTTAAGAGTATGGTAGATTTCATTTGGGTCCTTTAACACAATATATGAGTAACTTAATGCTAATAATTGCGTCAGGCTTTCATTTTCCGCTACTAACTCTTTAAACGCCGGAAATCTCCCCTCTTTTTGCACGAAGGAAAACTCAATATTTAGCATTCTGCATGGATTGCCTTTCTCTACTGTTAATCGATGGGGTACATTTGCATCTAATAAAATAAAATCTCCCTTTTTCATTGAAATCCTTTTATCTTCTGTCTCCACCGTACATTTCCCATCGATTACATACATTATTTCTACTTCCTTGTGTGAATGAAAAGGCATTTGATGGCTTTGCCATTGTTTAAAATAATAGGCATTTACCTTTGGGTGGTAATGACCTGCTACCAATTCATCTTGATAAAGACTGAAATTGTTCATAGCCCCCCCTTAAAGTCATACTTTATGTCTTTGAATCATTTATGACCAAAGCTTATTCTTTAATCATTCCATTCGGATAGACCATAACCTTTAAACTCGCTTTTTTATTAAGTCTTGCACGTTCCATCGCTTCTTTCGTTTCTTCTAACATAAAGCGATCGGTAATTAAGCTTTTTAATTCAATATTTTGACCTTGCAAAAATTCAATTCCTTGAGGGTATGTATTTGAGTATCGGAATATCCCGAAAATATCTAATTCATTATCTGCTATTAATGGAACATTTAGACCTATTTCATCTTGAGGAGGTAGACCAACGATTGCCATTTTCCCCCCACGTTTGACAGCCTTCAACGCAGATTGTAACGCTTTTGGATTTCCAGCTGTTTCAAATGCAACATCGACACCTTTACCATTAGTTATCTTCAGTATTTCTTCATTTGGATCTTGTTCTATTACATTAATCACGTGGGTTGCTCCAAGTTTTTTAGCTGCTTCTAAGCGATTATTTTCCAAATCTGTTACAATTATATTTGTAGCACCAAACGCTTTGACTGCTGCAATTGCAGTTAATCCTACCGGCCCCATTCCCATAATTGCGACCGTTGAGCCTGGTTTGAGATTTGAACGCTTTGCTGCATGAATTCCAACAGAAAAAGGTTCAACAAGTGCTGCCTCCTCAAATGATAGTTCATCAGGAATAGGAAATAAAAAATCTTCACGATGCTTTATGTATTGCACAAATGCACCATTAACAGGTGGTGTTGCTAAAAACTGAACGTCTGGACAAAGATTATATCTTCCCTCTTTACAGTATTCACAACGACCACACGTAATACCTGGTTCAATGGCAACACGATCTCCAACTTTTACTTTCGTAACATTTTCACCAACCTTAGCAACAATACCTGCACATTCATGCCCTAAAATAATTGGTTTTTCAACGACATAACGGCCAATTTTGCCGTGTTCGTAATAATGAATATCTGAGCCACAAACTCCTACAGCCATGACTTTCACTAACACCTCATCATCATGAACCTGTGGAACAGCGATTTCTTGGATTTCGATATCAAAAGGTTTATTCATAACTGCAGCTTTCATTACAGTGGGCACTTCTATTTTTTTAGCTATTTTTACAGTTGATTTAGTCGTCATTTCTACTTCCTCCAATTATTATATTAAAAACCGTGTTGATAACGTTTTCATAACCGTTAACTCTAAACTTTCTCATCAAGTCTAAAACATTTCCAATTTATTGTACTTTATTAAAGAATACCACCAACTTTATTTAATGTAAAAGGTAGATTACTAGTTTTTAACCCAAAAATCTCTTTCGTTTTCATATAAAAGTAAATTAACCGTCACTGTCAACTTTGCTTGTCTTTATCGCCAACTCTTAAATGTAACAGTTTGACTTCTCTCCACAATCTCTATCATCCATCTCATTTTCTTTAAGCCTTAATGCATGAAGAATTCTACATATAGAGACACTACAAAGAATAGTTAATATGTAGAGGTGTTATGAATGGACATTAGTAGGTATGAATTAAAACGTGATTTAAATAATTATTACACACTTATCATTTATCTTGATCCTCTGTTGACTGAATTTTCAACAGAATTAGGAGAAACTCGACTAAAGAAAGATGATCTCAATAAGTATATTCGATCTCTAATCAAAGAGAGATTTCCGCATGTTCCTATTAAAGCTGCGAAGGTAATGGCTGGATCTTTAATCATTACAACTTTATATCTAACAGGATCAGCAAAAAGTGCAGGTGCAGAAGCAAATAGTTCCACCCAGCTTACACAAGGAAATCAATTTGATGTGTACACCGTACAATCCGGTGATAGCTTATCTCTTATAGCAAAACGATTTAATGTGTCAACGGCCTCTATTAAATCGTTAAATCATTTAGCATCAGACTCTATTTTTATTGGACAAAAGTTAAATCTACCTTTCTTCACTTATACTGTTGTTTCAGGTGATAGCCTTTCTGTTATCGCTAAACGTTTTAATACGTCAACTGCGGCAATAGGAACATTTAATCAACTTACAAGTAATACAATTAATATTGGTCAAAAGCTAAAAATACCTACAGCCACTAATCCTATTGAAGAAACACCTGTTGACCATCCAACAGTTGAAGATAATAATGGGACGTACACAGTTGTTTCTGGTGATTCATTGTCATTAATTGCAAAAAAATACAGTACAACAGTCGATACCATTCGGACTTTAAACCTTTTAACGACTGATATTATATATGTTGGCCAAATATTAAAAGTTCCGCAAAATCAACAGCCTGATACAACAGAAGAAGCACCACCAACAGTTAAATATCCAGAAATAGAACTAACTCCTGAGACACCAAAAACAGATGCTCTAACTACATATACGGTTGTTTCAGGGGATTCATTATCATTAATAGCGAAAAAGTTTTCTACGACTGTCGCTGCAATTCAGTCTCAAAACAACTTAACAACAACCGTTATTTATGTCGGACAAATGTTAACCATTCCAAAAACAGCTGTAGAAAACGAGACCCCAACAGAACCAATTAAAGAAATAACAACAACTTATACCGTTATCGCAGGGGATTCTTTATCTGTTATCGCAAAACGTTTAAACACAACCGTAGACGCTATTAAGTCAACCAATAGTCTAACAACAGACATTATCTTTATTGGTCAAACACTCAAAATACCTACAGCTCAGACAGTTCCTGTGAAACCTGCAGATAATTTGGCTCCTTCTATTCCTGTTTTAACTACAGCCAATCAGATTACTAGTTCAAACCATGCACGGTTGAATATATCAGGAGCAACAGAAACTAATGCAAATGTAAAAGTTTCCATTTCAGACGGAAAGAATGAACCAAATAACTTCGAGGTAAAAGCTGATGCTAACGGGAAATTCCAACAGGTTGTTGATGTATCGATGTTACAGGATGGAAATATTACCATTACAGCTTCGGCAACAGATGCTGCAGGAAATCAAAGTTCAGGATCAAAGTTAATTGTTAAAAAAGATACTGTTTCAACAGCCCCTACCATCTCGAGTACAACGATTAATAAGTCATCATCTGGTACTTACCCTATTATAGGTACAGCAGATCCAGGCTCTATCGTAACAATCGTCATATCAGATGGAGAAAATTTAGAGATTACTACTCAAAGCGTAACAAATGAACGCGGAGAATTCCGAGCCATTGTTGATTTAACTCGTTTAAATGATGGTGAAATCTTCATTACAGCCAATGCAAAAGATTCTTTGGAAAATGAAAGTCAAGCATCGAAAATCACTGTAATAAAGGATTCTTCTATTAATCAACCAACAATGGAACTGCCTCCTTCGATAAATAGAGATTCTGTTGGGACAGTTGCAATTAGAGGAAAAAGTGAAGAAAACGCTTCCGTTATGATAAAAGCTACAGATGGAGTTTCTGAGGTTGAAGCTAGTGTGACAAGCACTAAAGAAGGTGACTATAAAGCAAATTTGGATTTAACTTCACTTAATGATGGGAAAATTACGATTACTGCTACCGCTATCGACCGCTTTGGTAACAAAAGCGAGAAAAATACAGGAATAATTGCTAAGGATACATTTGCATCTGAACCTATGATCGATAATAAAAAACACGTTACAAATGTAAATGCACACGAATACACAATTTTTGGTGTTGCTGAGCGTGACGCTACAGTCAAAATTACTGTAACAGATGAAAATAATTCTAAAATTAATACTAGTGTAACAGCTAATGACAATGGTGAATTTCAAGCAAATGTTGATTTACGTTCTCTTAGTGACGGTCAACTAACAATAACTGCCCAAGGAATAGATTTGTCTGGTAATCATAGTGATACCCTAGTTAATAAGCTGTTAAAAGATACTGATATTCCCTTAGTCCCTATATTTAATAATAATTTTTTTATTAATAGTGAAAATCAAAGCTCTTACCTCCTTACGGGATCTGCTGAAGGAAATGCCCAAATAAATGTAATCATCTCTAATAACGATGGGCAGTCGATTCAAGTAAGCGGAACTGCTGATGAGACTGGTAGCTACAGAATTCCAATTGACCTCACCACTTTTAATGATGGAGATGTAACATTCAAAATTACGCAAAATGATTTTGCAGGGAACATTAGTCCTTCCATCTCAAAAACATTAATAAAGGATACAACCGCTCCAACAAATCTAGAGGTTGATCAACTTAATACTATTTTTAGTGGTAATGCTAACTCCTATAAAGTTGCTGGCTCGGCAGAACCAAACATTACGCTTGAAATTACTCTTTCAGATGAGAAAACAAATGTAATAAAGTCTTTGACAACTAACCAAGATGGTTCTTTTGAAATACCATTTGATGTTAGTACATTAATGGATGGAAATATCACTGTTTCATTTTTGACAAGGGATGCAGCTGGAAATAGCGGAACTCCAGAGCCCATCACCATTAAGAAGGATACAACTGCACCTACTAAAGCGATTTTAACAGTTCCACCCTTTGTGAATTCACAAAATATGAAGCAATATGACATAACTGGCTCTAGTGTTGAAGAAGGTTCACTAATCAAAATGGTTGTAACAGATGGAACGAAGGCGATAACAAAATCAACGAAAGTGATTAATGGTAGTTTTAACACACAACTCGATTTATCAAGTTTAAAAGATGGTCCAATCTCTTTTGAAATCACTCAAATAGATCTTGCTGGAAACACAGGTATTGTTCAAGCCACATCGCTTGAAAAGGATACGACAGTAGAAAATCCAATTATTTCAAAAAATGGTTTCAAATATGAAAACCTTCAATCTATTTATACAATGATTGGGTTAGCTGAGCCAAATGCGACAATTGAAATTACCATTTTTGATGCTAATGGGAATGAGCTATTAACAAAGTCATCCTCTGCTGATTCTAAGGGTTATTATTCAACATTTATGCACCTAGATCTAGATGTGCTGAACACATTTGGTGAGATAACTGCTTCAGTCTCTCAAACAGATTTAGCTGGAAACACGAGTGAAATAACATCTGTAGGCCTTTACACTTATAAGGTTGCAGCTGGCGATTCGTTAGTTTCGATTGCTAAACGTTATAACACAACTGTTGAGGCCTTAATGTCTCTTAACCAATTAACAAGCGAAGCGATTCAAACTAATCAACAATTACGCTTGCCTATTTCAGCAAGTGAAGTGATTAACCTTGGATATATGTATTTTGGAAATACAAATGAATACATTAACATGATAAATCAAACAGCAAATTCAGTAAATATCGTGTCTCCAAGTTACTTTGATATAAATTCAGATGGATCATTAAAGCTCACCTATCAAGTAGACCCTCATTTTATTACTATGATGCACCAGCAAGGTAAACGAGTTGTTCCATTTTTAAGTAACCATTGGGATCGTAATATTGGTCGTGCAATGCTAGAAAATAAAGAGCAAGCTGCACAGCAAATTGCTGATGCGATTGAGCACTACAATTTAGATGGTGTAAATGTCGACATTGAGAATGTAACAGAGATAGATCGTGAAAATTATACAGAATTTGTTCGGTTGTTAAGGGAAAAAATTCCAGTTTCTAAAGAAGTATCTGTTGCTGTTGCTGCGAATCCTAATGGATGGTCCTCGGGCTGGCATGGTTCCTATGATTATACGGAATTAGCCAAATATGCTGACTATTTAATGATTATGAGTTACGACGAAAGCTATACTGGCGGGGAGGCAGGTTCTGTAGCTAGTTACTCATGGGTAGAAAAATCTATTCAATATGCACTTGATCATGGTGTGGCAAGTGATAAGATTGTCGTTGGTGTTGCACATTTTGGACGTTATTGGATTGAAGGAGTTTCATACGGAGGATTTGGCATTTCGAATTCTAAGGTTGAGGAAATGATCCAAAAATATAATGGATCGGTAACGTTTGATGAAATAAGTAAAACGCCAAAAGCAACGATTACTATTAACGAAGGTGACCCTATTACATTTGTGAGTGGTAGCTCACTTTCTCCTGGTACGTATACAATTTGGTATGAAAACGAAGAATCTATTCGACATAAACTTTCATTAGTAAATCAGTATAACCTACGTGGAGTTGGTAACTGGAGTATAGGACAAGAAAATCCCGAGGTATGGAATAGTTACACAACCTCACTACCTACTATTGTGCCTGTCACCTCTCCTGAATTTAAAAATGTTGATAAAGACGAAGGAAAAGACTACAAACTTTACACTGTAGTTTCAGGTGATAGTTTATGGTCAATTGCGAACAAAAATAATACGACAGTAACTATCCTTAGAAACATAAACAATTTAAATACAGATACAGTACTGATAGGACAAACTTTAAAAATACCTTCTGATGAAAATAATATAACAGTAACTGAACCAGAGACCTCAACTATGTCTTATACCGTTGTTTCTGGTGATTCACTATCGGTTATTGCTAAGCGTTATAACACTACTGTTACGTCAATTAAAGAACAAAACAACTTAATATCGGATTCTATTTATGTAGGGCAGGTTTTAAATATAAGCACTACCACTATCTCTACAGAGAATGTGACTCCACCAAAGGATCCAGAGATAACAACCTATACAGTAGTCTCTGGTGATTCATTATCAGTTATTGCTAATCGATTTAACACAACTGTTACGCTGATAAAAGAAACAAATAATTTAACAACTGACACCATCTATGTAGGGCAAACTTTAAAAATAACTCATTAGTAATTAATTTGTATTTTTCAAAGAAAAGATCATTTCGAATAGGCGTCGTCATTTTTGACCACGCCTCTCATAAAACCGTAAATAGAACCATTTCATAGAGACTGCTCATAAAAAGACTTAAAATATAGAAATTGTATAAAAATACCTTCAAAACCAAGAAACATGGCTGTATTAGGTTTAGCATCAAGTAGTTTAGCTCTTGGAGTAGTTACTCGAGAAGATGCAAATATTGAAAATATCGCAGTGGGACTTTTCCTGCACTGCGATATTTTTATTAGATTTGACTAAATACCTTATCAAAACCTAACTTTGACCTTCTAAAAAGCTCTTCAACTGGCTGTGTTGGCATACTCGGTGTAAGGACTTCTTGAGCAACTGGCCCGGAGTAACCAGTTTGTTTAATGCTTTGCAGAAATAAGGATAAATCAATAACTCCTTCCCCTGTATATAAGCGATCATTATCTTTTAGTTTCTCAGTAGGCAGATTGTAAGCATCGTTAATATGTACATGGACAATTTGATTTTCTTTTAATTTTACAAGATCCTTACTTGTTAATCCTGTCGTGTACCAATGATATGAATCAAGCAAGAGGCCAACATTAGATAACCCAATTGCATCTATTAACTCTAAAGTCTCATCTTGTGACCAAATAAATGGATTTTTCCAGGTTTTTCTTAAATGATGTGGTCCGACATACTCTAAACCCAATCTTATCCCATACGCACTTAAAACATCAGAGCAAATTCTTAATCGTTTTACTGCAAGACTCATCAGTCTTGCGGCTTTAAGGTCAGTTGAAGGCAAAATATACGTACAGCAGCGTTTACATCCTAGTTCAGCAGCTGCTTTTGCAGTAGCCACTAAATCTCCTAATCCTTCAGAAAAGATATCAGTTGTTTGACGCCATTCAACTGGAAGACCAATTGCACCTATTTCAATCCCATTTTCTTGTAAGATATCCTTCGCTCCAGCCAAACCATATTCATCGATGAAACTTTTCGCATCAAGATCAACAGATTGAAAACCAAATTCAGCTGCTAATTCAATAAACCGTTTATCATCTTTTATTTGCCCTAACCCCGCTTTTGTTATACCTCTTAACATCTTCCAATACACCCTTTCGTTAGTAAATAACCTTTAATCAAAATCGGTCTTCCAAATTAAGAAGAAAAGGTATCCTATTTTGGATAACCGCAACGAAAAATTAAATATTCCAATCTAACACAACTTCACGACCAGTTATCGAAGATTCATAGATGGCGTCCAGGATAAGGTTATTAGTTAATCCTGACATTGCAGATGTGATTGGTTGTTTTCCTTCACGAATACATTCAATAAAATGTCTACTTAATTGGACACGATCATCTTGTTCACTTACAGGTGGTGTAAGATCAATATCAATAGCACGGTCAAATTGTTCTGTTAAGATTTTTGCATGATTACCACTTAGTGATGCACCACCCTCTGAGCCCATCAAGTGAATAAAAGGTTCATTACTTGTATCCATATGAACGGCCCAGCTAACTTCTAGTGATAATGTAGAACCATCCTCCATTTTAATCAATGCAGTTGCCAAGTCCTCGACATCATATTGGCCGTTCCAATATGGCGTTCCCCAAGAACCAATTCCTTTTTTCTTTGGACCGAATTCAGCATATGTTGAACCATAAACGGATACTGGCTTCGGATTTCCCATTAAATAAAGAGCTATATCTAGCATATGAACCCCGATATCAATCAATGGCCCGCCACCAGCTTCAGACTTCTGTGTAAACCAGCTACCCCATCCAGGAATTCCTTTTCTACGGAACCAACCAGTCTTGGCATTATAAATTTTACCTAGTGATCCCTTTTCAACTTGTTCTTTTATTTGTTGAAATTGCCACTGCCATCTCATTTGATGACCTACCATGACAACTTTTCCAAATTCTCGTTGTGCTCTTACGATTTCCTTAGCAGCTTCACTATTAATTCCCATTGGCTTTTCAACAAGTACATGCTTCCCTGACTTTAACGCTTGAATAGCTAATGGGGCATGCCACTTGTTTGGTACACCAATAATGACTGCATCTATTTGTGGATCATGGATTAATTCTTCTGCGCTATTGAACACTGTGTTTATTCCATATTCCTCGGCGCGCTTTTCTGCTAGTGGTAAATAAACATCAGTAATGCCTTGAATGATGACCTCATCCGTTAGTTTTCCAAAAGTATTTAAGTGAACACTCCCAATTGCTCCTGCACCTATCATCCCTAATCTTATTTTACTCGTTTCCATTTGTATTCCTCCTTGTTATATTTAAATGTATTTTTGCTTTCCATGCTTATAATAGTGATCGATTTATATATATCCATCTTTTTTGCAACTAAACGCCAATTGCAAACCCATTAAACCCCTTTTAAGTAAAGAGCTTATTATAACGCTTACATTTATGATAAGATAAATAGAGGAAAAAAGCTGATCAATTTTTCATCTATTTATCTCATTTTTTCTGTTAAGGAGGACAAGGAAGCATTGACAATATTCCCTATGTATCTATCTTCATATCCTAATATGGATACAACATTCCCGTTTCATCTTTCCATTAACGAAATCGAGTCCACTTTCCCTTCTCATCGCCACGATTACCTTGAATTTTCGTTGGTTATTGGAGGAAACGGATTTGAAATTATCAATGGAAGGAAACATAAAATGGAACCTGGAACGTTTACATTCATCCTCCCCTATCAAATACATGAGATTGTGGCTGAAAAAGAAACACCCTTATTATTAGTTAACTGTATTTTTGATCTTGGTCTCATCCACGATCTTGGTCTTCATAGTTTATTAACTGATTCTGGGGAATTGGAACTTGAACCATATTTAAAACTAAATGAGGAGCATTTTTTTAAAATGAAACAGCATTTATATGAAATGCTTGACGAATACAGGAGTAATAAATCATATAAAGAAGTTGTTTTAAAAGCAAAAATGGCTGAGGTATTAGTTTTATTTGAACGAAATCGTCAGGTAAATCACTCGTCTGCTTTTATCAAAAAACGAGCAACAAAAAAAGGCATCATATGGGACATTATTCAGTACATCCATCTTCATTATGATGAGGATATAACTCTATCGAATATAGCAAAACAATTTCATGTCAGTATCCCGTACTTAAGTGAATTATTTAAAGAACATGTTGGACTTAATTTCGTTCATTTCATACATGAAGTACGAATTCGACATGCTTGTAGTCTATTAACATCCACGACAATTCCTGTCACAGAAATTGCTTTGGAAGTCGGATATCGATCCTTTCAAACCTTTTCTCGTGTATTTAGGGAACAAAAGAAGGTAACACCAACTGCTTACCGTAAAATACATAACAGACAGGAAATAAAATTGGATCTATAACCATAGAACAAAAGCGCAAGCGTCTTGGTCAGCCTCAGGCAAATAAGCTGATTTAGAATAGAAGGCGTTCTTTGCCTTCTATTCTAAATTAGCTAGACGCTGGAGCTGGATGTCGTACCCTTATCCACAGTTAAAGAATTTTATTATTTCGTAAACGATAAAAAAGGGTCTGACCCCTTACCGAATATATAGCCTTGACTTAATTAATTGCTACATGTATTGGTATTTTTCGAGGGGACAGTCCCTTGTTATTCTTCTTATTTTTATCCGATTTTAGATAATGTAGTTTTTAAATAGTTGATACTTATTTCAATACTTTCAAAAGGAGAACGATTACATTTATCTTGTTCGACAACATACCATTGGATTTGTGTTTCCTTACTCTTTTTAAGAACACCCTCGATATCTACTCCACCAGTACCTAATTCAGCAAAGGTTCTATCGCTATCTGTTGTCATATCTTTCAAATGAATTAGTGGCATACGCCCAGTGTATTTTTCCATCCATTCTAATGGATCTTCACCAGCAAGAGTTAACCAGTATACATCCAATTCAGCTTTAACATACTCTGAATTTGTATCAGCAAAAAGTTGTTCAAGATGCGAAACACTATCACCTTTTTCAAGTTCAAAATCATGATTATGATAACTTAATGAAATCCCTTCCTGCTGACTTCTTTTTCCAATCTCGTTTAAGCTTTTAGCTAATTGTGAATAATCTCCACGTCTATCTTCTACTAAATATGGACAAACGATATTATTGCAGTTGATTGCTTTTAAATATTCTAGTTCAGCTTCTAAGTTTTCTTCCATTCTTTCTAGTGGAACGTGGCTGCTAACTGCTTTAAGGCCTAGTCGATCAAGAGTTGCCTTCAAATCTTCCGCTTCTTTTCCCCAATACCCTGCTAATTCAACACCATTAAAACCTAATCCAGCTACTCTTTCTAATGTTCCATAAAAATCTTTTTCACATTCTGCATGTAATGTGTATAATTGTACAGCGATCGAATTGTTCATTTATGTACTTCCTTCCTCATTTAAAGTAGTTTCATAGTAATCATACCAAATAAATCCTAAATTCTCATCATTTTAATTGAAAACGTTTTATCAATCAATTTCGAAGCTTATTTTGATATAATTTTAACAGTTCTATTTTGGATTGGTGCATCGTGAAATGCTTTTAGAATCCCCTGCTGTTTAACAAGATCTTTAGGAACGTGTCTTAAAGGAATAGAAAGCTTAAACTCTTCAGTAAAAGGAAACGGATTTACCATTATTTCCTTTTGGCTCTTCCACACAGCATGAAAAGCAAATTCTTTAAAGAACGAAAATGGTTGAGTAAGACCATTTTCAAACCAATTATGCACTTTATCACCCATTGCACCAGCTTCCTGCATACATACAAAAAGTGAGATATTGTCACAAAATTTTAGCAAGTTATAGTGAAAAACTAGATTTTTATCAGTTTCATAGAGGTTTAACTTATTTAAAAGGCGCTTTTGTCTTGAAATCTCCTTATTTACAAATAAGATAATTCTTTTATCGTTTGTTAATTCTTTAAAAAATTGAGTATAGTGAATACTACAAAGTAAAGCTGCGTATAGATTTTTCTCTTCAATCTCATCGATTCCTTTTTTATAAAAATGCAGCTTTAAGGAGATCGGAAAATCGACAAAGGTAAAAGGTACTTGCGCTTCATCGTTCCATAAAGGTGACTCATCAACATCAATCCATGCACGATCATGCTGAGCTATTGCATATAAAACCGAATCTCTTTTATCAATCCCAAGAAAATGTTCCTGTTTCCAGTGTTGTGCAAAACCCTCTGATAATAATGCATGCTCATGTTGTTCAGTCATGACAAATGAAGTTTTGTCCTCATAAACGATCATCGTAACACCTCACCTTAATTTCTTAATAGAAATATATTTACTAGATCATTCTATGTAGAAGAAAAAATCCCTTTATATATTTAATGTAGGTTTTACCTTACCGATGATAAAATTGTTTATCTATTTCAAGATGAATTTTATTAAAGACAAAGTTTCCAAATGAATTAAATCAGCTCCTCTTTTTAGATAGAGGTTATTACATGGATCGATATAAGAAAGTGGATGGGCTTTATGATCATTATAAAACCCAAGTGAAATTTTTCTATTATTTGGTACTTTACGCGCATAAAAAAGCGTGATATTGTATAAATTAATAATGTCCCTTCCGAAACATTCGCTTGTTGCGGGACACTTAACCATGTACGGATCGGAAGGGACTAGTGTCTGATTTTTTAATCAGGCACTTTTTTTATACGATAAATGAGTGATAATCTATGCTTAATCTGCTATTATTTATATAGGATATCCTTTTTTTTGCAAAATGGTTAATTGGAACTGCCCATTCGTAAATGAAATTACATACATAACACTTTAATTGGGCGTGTAATCGTTTAAATGCAAAAAAGTTTATTTAATACCATTATTGTTATATCTAGGAGGAGCTACGATGGTACGTACATATGAATTTGTTTATCTACCAACAGATGTTGGGACAATTCGAGTTGATATACACTATAAACATTCAATGTTTCATGTTCAAGCTGAGTTAAATGATTTAATGAGTTCGGCTTTTGATCGTAAAAAAGTCGAAGCAGTCAAAAAAGCTTTGCTCCTCTTAGCAAAAGAACACCATGCGTTTGGACACCAAGAATAGTTTTACACACTACATTGCATGTGTATAATAGTAATATGAAATGATTTATCGTACAATACAGGCAGTTTAGCACCTACTTCTACTCATTTTCACTTAGAACGGGATCTAACTGCCTGTTAATATGGGAAAGTTTGTATTTTGCAAGAGGTGAACAAAATGTTAGAAGGTTGGTTTTTGTGGTTTATCTTATTTTGGGTTGTTTTTCTTATCTCAATGTTTGCTATAGGTGGATTTTTCATGTTTCGAAAATTTCTTCAAAGAATGCCAAAAGAAGATGGGAAATCAGATTTAGACTGGCAGGATTATTATCTTGAGAAAACGAAACACCTGTGGGAACAAAATGAAAAGGATCTATTAGAAGATCTTGTTGAACCTGTCCCAGAGCTTTTTCGTGATGTAGCACGAGCAAAAATTGCTGGTAAGATCGGTCAACTTGCTTTAAAGGAAAATGCTCAAAGCATAACATTAGATTTGGTCATTCGCGGTTATATTTTGGCTACCCCAAAACGCGATCATAAATTTTTGATAAAAAGGTTGAATGAAAAACAAATTGATTTTTCAGCTTATAAAGCACTTTTTTAAAAAACCGAAACGAAAATCGTTTCGGTTTTTTATTTAAAAGATTTTAATATACACTACCATATCTGAGTATTCATGAATAAAGCACAAGTGCATTTAATGATAATTACAGGTGTCTTATTTAAATTGTTGGTATATTAGAGGAAGAATCTAGCTGATTTTTCACCCTTCTAAAAGAAAAGAACATCGCGATTCTCCAAGGAACAATCATCCCGAATGCAAGAATCCAAAACATGCCACTTAATTCTCCAACATCAATTGTATTACTTAAATATGATTTCATGATTATACGAATGAGTAACAACCCAATCAAAATAAAAGCAAAAGCTTTTGATCGTTTAAGATAAATGTTATCCTCTCTAATTTCAAAATTCGATGTTTTAATTAAAAGAATCGAAAAGATCATACCAACAAGTAAAGCCTCAAAAAACTCAGCGGCTGTTACGCGGAACATTGGATGAATAAACATCAAAGCACCTGTACTCATAAATATCGGTGGCAAAATAATTTTTTTTGCAGTTGCAGGCTTTTTAGCTGATTTTATTCGAATGAATAAAACAAACAGAGCCATACAAATTGCAAAAAATGATGAAATAATTGTGACCAAATAAATCAATCCTTTACTAGACGGCTAATAGTCTTAGTATAAACGAATTTACCATATTTACCTACATAAACTTTCATTTTAATGATCCTGTTTAAATTACTTATTTAAATACTAAAATAAAGTGTTTCCACCTTAATTGCTGAACACCAAGCCTAAAGGCGAAAATTTTGGAGTTTTAATACCTTAATAATACAAAAAACCATTTAAGAAGAATCATAAATGGTTTCACGTCTATTTAACCTAGTACACGGTTAACCGCTTCTATAACGCGATTTTCATCAAAGGGCTTAACAATAAAATCTTTTGCTCCTGCTTCTATAGCTTCTACAACCATTTTTTGTTGACCCATAGCTGAACACATAATAATCTTAGCTTGAGGATAATCTTGTTTGATCTCTTTAAGTGCTTCAATTCCATTCTTTTCTGGCATCGTAATATCCAAAGTAACTAAATCTGGCTTTTCTTTTACAAAAAGTTCAATAGCTTCTACCCCATTTTCAGCTTCTCCGACAACCTCATGATTCGCTTTTATTAATATATTTGATAACGTCATTCTCATAAACTTGGCATCATCAACAATTAAAATTCTAGCCATGCCTAGTTCCTCCCAAAAAATGATAAAGAAAGCCTGTTAATATTGGAGCTTCGATAGTGGTGAAGGCGATTGCAATTTGACATTTTGCTAACCTCTTTTGAAATTTGTTTTCTTTTAAAGCAACATCATTCATACACTCATTATATCAAAAAATTTAAAATGATATAGTAAATTCGACTCAAAAAAATGCTTTTTCAACAAATTACCAAGGACTAAAATCCTGTAAAGCCTCCAAATAATTGAGTTAATAAAATGATAATCGATGTCATTAGATCAAAGAATAGTAATATACCCATTACTATCATCAAATAACCACCTATTTTCATTATTTTCAAATTATACTTTTTAACCCATCCAAGCTTTCCGATGAAGAATGATAAAACTAAGAACGGTACCGCAAACCCTCCTATATAGGCTATCATATAGATCATTGCCGAGCTAGGATTTGTTGCAGCTAACCAAATAACTGCAGATAGAATAGGCCCTGTACATGGAGTCCAGCCTGCTGCAAAAGCCATTCCGATTAGGGATGAGCCTAAGTACCCTGCAGGACGATTTTTAAATGCAAACCTTCGCTCTTTCATTAGAAATTCAGGAGTAAAAACACCAACAATAACTAACCCAAATATGATTATTAATATGGCACCTATTTGACGAATTAGATCTTGATAATTATGAAAGATCTCTCCTACTAAAGATGTACCAAACCCTAAGGCTATAAAAATAGAAGAAAAACCGATTAAAAAGAATATCGTATGTACTAAACTTCTCTTTTGTAATAATGCATTTTCCGTTTTTAGCTCCCCAACAGAAACGCCTGTTATATAAGATAAAAACGCTGGATAAAGTGGTAAACAGCAAGGAGAAATAAATGATAAAAATCCTGCTCCGAATGCTAAAAAAATGTTTATATCTGCCATTTTACTCTCCTCCTACACGAGAATGTCTTCTCTATTCTAGCAAATTTAACCTTTCTTTATAGGTAGGATCGTGACATTTTTATGTCAATTCAATAACAATTTACAATTTCTTCTTTTCGTTCTCCAATTATACCCTTATAATAAATTCAATGTAGTTTTTTGCATCTCCACCTGAAACCATTCAAAAAAAGAGTATAATTCTTAAATAATAAAAAAACATGATTAGAAAGGACAAGTTCTCGTGTCTAAACATGAAATGCTTAAACTAATTGAAAAGAAACGAGCCGAGCTTATTGACATTGTCCTAAAAAACGGGATAAATTCAACAATATCAATACAATATAGCCAAGAGTTAGATATTTTATTAAATCAGTATATTAAAGATGACCTTACACAAAAAAATCGTGTCTATTATTCCTGAGGTCCGCTACTCGTATTTTATATCCAAAAAGCAATTAATCAACAATAACAACTAAATCAAATCCAAATAAAAAGCACGCTTTTTCGCGTGCTATTGTTTTTGAATGAATGATTACCGATTTTTATCGACTAAAAGTTTATCTATCAAAACATTTATATAAAAATGTCAGCATAATATAAAATAAAAGCCCGAATATCGGGATTTTATTTCATTTGGCCATTCATCGCTTTCAACATTTGATTGATTTTCTTTTGGGAAGGTTTCATACCCATTTGCATCATCATCATTTTTAACATTTGTTCATTGATTGGTGGATTTTTCTTTAGGTAAGTCATCATGTATTTACGCGCAATGAAAAATCCTAGTGCAACTCCAGCAAGTAGTGCTAGAATGCCTACTAGAATAACAACCCATAATTCCATTATTTTTCCTCCTTCGTGTTGTCTATCTTACAGTGTACTAAACCCTACGATATTATACAACATTTGTACTATAATTTCTTCACTTTTAACCAAAATTTCTTTCTTTTATCGGATTTAACCAACCATATCTTTCACCTTGTAAATCCATCGCTAAAAAACAAGGATCAAATTTCCTTAGAACTTCAAAGAAAATCGTTTCTGCCTCATAGCTTCCATCAGAGGAAAGCTCTAAATGACGGTCTTTTACGATTAATGTAGCATTCCCTCGATTAGCCTTAAGTTCGATCTTATGTATATGGTGAATATTTTGATAATCAGGACGATTTGCTAAGTGAGTACCAAGTAGTTGATGTATAAATAATGAAGGAATGGGCTTAGTAATATAATTAATTTGTCTTTCAAGTGTAGCTACATGATTTGAGCGAACTGTTGTCCAGTGAAAATCCTGAAACAGGTGATAAATTTTTGACTCCCGACCAAAGTAGTGACTAGCAAATTCTTCTTCTATTAAATAAATATAATAGTGTCTCACCATTTCACTCCTCCTCTATCATCTATTTCTATTATTATAAAAGATCATCAAAGCAAGAATTGTCTTAAGACGGAGAAAGAAGCCACTATTTTTGTCGAAGAGCTTAACATTTTTTTATTTATATTGAAAAGAAAAAAATGTGAAATATTTTAAATAAAAAAAGAATAAATCATTAAGATCTATTCTTCTAATGAAGATTAAACTTCTTCTCATCTTTTAATTTTTGTGGTGTTACATCATTTCCATTTGGATCAACAACTGTTACACCTTTTAAAGTATTTTTCATTGACGAGCGAAAAGCTTGTAAATATTGTTGACGTAGAGATTGCTGTTCTTCTTGTTCTTTTGCTGATAAGCCTTCTGATTTTGATTTTTTTGATAATGCATTTATTCGATCAATTTTATCTTTAGGTAACATATTATTTCATTCTCCTTTGGGCTTTCATGTATATTAGTCAACCAACTCGATCTTCCTAGGTAAATCATCCACAAATAGTCCAATGTTAATTTTACAATCCAAATCAACTAGTGGTTTTACATTAACAATGTAAAATCGTGATTAACTTACATGTCATATTACTAAAAGAAGACAGAATTGACAACTCCTATGCAACCTAAAGCAGAAAAATCATATAATTAATTACTATTTGCTAGTTATGATCGATCGTTTCACTATCAATATATTCTTTATATCTTCTATGAACAGTAGCTTTACTAACATCATAGCCTACACCTCTTAGTGTAGCAGCAATCTCATGAAAAGTGAGTTTCTTACTACGTAATTTAATTATTTCCTCAATTGGTACATCAATTTTTTCACGACCTCCACCCTTATCTAAATTAGATAAATTATCTTGTGGTCTATATCCTTTTGCGATTGCTCGATTCATTCCTCTTTTAATCTTATAATTTACGAGTTTTCGTTGAAATTCTTCAACCGCTGCAAGTATATTTAATACCATGATATCACTTTCAGATAATTCCGGCTCCCCTTGTTCATTAAGAGTAAATACCTTTGCATTTAATTTTCTTATTTCATGTAAAATAGCAATTTTAGCATGTCCGCGTCCTAAGCGGGTATCATCCTGTACAAGAAGCAAGCCCGCTTGTTTATCTTTTATAAGAGCAAGTGCCTCTATTATTCCATCTCGATCGATGTCATATCCGCTATGCCGTTCTTCAATTATCTTTACTACATCTATGTTATGTATTTCAGCAAGCTTTACTAATTCCTCTTTTTGCCTCTCAATTGAGGTATCTTGAGTCTCTTTATTTGTACTAACTCTACAATAAATGATGGCCTTCATTTCGGATCACCCTAGCTAATAAAATTGTATCATTTCTATGTATAAGAAAAATCCAGTAACTAGATATACTTTCTATTCACTAGCAATCTGTTCAAATTGGTATATTTGTTCTTTCTCTACTGGTACAAAAACTAAATCACCTGGTTTAACTACACTTGAATTCATTTTATTTTTATCTTGCACCCATATTACAAAATCTTGCTTTGTTATGTTAGCATTTTCATGGAATTGTTCAGCAATACTCCATAAGCTATCCCCTTCTTCAATTTCTACTTGATGAAATTTTTCTAAATTTTCATTTGTACCAGTATATGAAATAGCCCCTGTAACAGCTAATACCACAGCAAAGAAAGATAGAATATAAAATATTGTTTCTTTTTTCAATTTTACCACCTCATAAGAATATTTGTTCGTATTTATATTTTCAGTATAATACGAACAAATATTCTAGTCAACTGTTTCCTCGAACTTATGTTTGTATTAATAGGTAAATGATGCTATAATAAACATATATTACAGGAATCCGAGGTGTCACAAAGGATGACGAAACTATCAAAAAGACAACAAGATATATTAAGTTTTATAAAAGATGAAGTACAAAAGAAAGGCTATCCGCCGTCTGTAAGAGAAATAGGCGAAGCAGTTGGCCTTGCATCCAGCTCTACTGTTCATGGTCACTTAGCTAGATTAGAATCAAAAGGATTGATTCGTCGTGATCCAACTAAACCAAGAGCAATAGAAATCTTGGAAGAGGAAGAAACACTTCATATTCCAAGAAGTAAAGTTGTAAACGTGCCGGTGATTGGTAAGGTAACGGCGGGTTTACCGATTACAGCAATTGAGAATGTTGAAGAATATTTCCCACTCCCTGATCGGTATGTAAATGACGAGGAACATGTTTTTATGCTAGAAATAATGGGGGAAAGTATGATAGAAGCTGGTATCCTAGATGGAGACATGGTCATTGTAAGACAGCAGCAGACTGCTAATAATGGTGATATTGTTGTGGCAATGACTGAAGAAGATGAAGCAACCTGTAAACGATTCTTTAAAGAAAAGGATTATATTCGCTTACAGCCAGAAAACTCTACTATGGAGCCTATTATTTTACGCAATGTTAGTATTTTAGGAAAAGTAATTGGGGTTTATCGGACGATCCATTAAAAGCTTGCCAATCGGCAAGCTTTTTTCATATACTCTAAGATAATTACATCGTTTTTATCTGCAAGTTATTCATTTAATAAACTACTAAAAACAAGTATTTATTTGACCTGAAGTTTAATCAAAAACCCCTTAGCACAAATTGTGTTAAGGGGTCTTATTATTAATACATTGACATGTATTGTTCTCTTTCCCATGGGTGTACTTGTGTACGGAACATATCCCACTCAATTTCTTTAGCTTCGATGAAATGCTCAAATAAGTGCTCGCCTAACGCGTGTTTCATTGTGCTGTCAGCTTTTAGTAAATCTAATGCTTGAGCAAGAGTTGCTGGTAAATCAACGATCCCATTTTCAATACGCTCTTCTTTAGACATAACATAAATGTTACGATCAATTGGTTTTGGTGCTTCAAGACTATTTTTAATACCGTCAAGTCCAGCAGCTAAAAGAACACTCATTGCCAAGTATGGGTTTGCAGCAGGGTCAACACTACGTACTTCTACACGTGTGCTTAATCCACGGGATGCTGGAATACGAATTAATGGACTTCTGTTTTGTGCAGACCAAGCAACATAACATGGTGCTTCATAACCTGGTACTAGGCGTTTGTATGAGTTTACAGTTGGATTTGTTACTGCAGTAAACGCTGATGCGTGTTTAATAATACCTGCAATAAATTGTCTAGCTGTATCACTTAATTGTAGGTCAGCGCTAGTATCTAAGAATGCATTTTCACCATTGCGGAATAATGATAAGTTCATGTGCATACCAGATCCGTTTACACCGAATAATGGTTTTGGCATAAATGTAGCGTGTAGTCCATGTTTACGAGCAATTGTTTTAACAACTAATTTAAATGTTTGAATATCATCACATGCTTTGATTGCTCCAGCATATTTAAAATCAATTTCATGCTGTCCAGGTGCAACCTCATGATGAGAAGCTTCAATTTCAAAGCCCATTTCTTCTAGTTCTAGAACAATGTCACGACGGCAGTTTTCACCTAAGTCAGTTGGTGCTAAATCGAAATAACCACCATTGTCATTTAATTCTAGAGTTGGTTCACCTTTTTCATCTAGTTTGAATAAGAAGAATTCTGGCTCAGGTCCTAGATTGAAGTCTGTGAATCCAAGCTCTTCCATTTCAGCTAATAGACGACGTAAATTGTTACGTGGGTCACCAGCGAATGGGGTTCCATCTGGATTGTAAATGTCGCAAATAAAACGAGCAACTTGGCCTTTTTCAGCAGTCCAAGGGAAGATAACGAAAGTATCTAGATCTGGATATAAATACATATCAGATTCTTCAATACGTACAAAACCTTCAATTGAAGATCCATCAAACATCATTTTGTTGTCTAATGCTTTGTCAAGCTGACTAACTGGGATTTCAACGTTTTTTATCGTTCCAAGAATATCCGTAAATTGTAAACGGATGTATTTTACATTATTTTCTTTTACTAAACTTACAATATCTTCTCTTGAATATTTAGACATTGAAAATCTCCTCTCTACAGGCAAAGAATTTTTATAATTAATTGGAATTACTCATAATTAATGAAAAAACCTTGACATGTCGCCATGTCTTAATGTTGGTCGATTAAAGCGACCCGCTTGCATTAGTTCGGATTTCAGTAGCTTGCGCAATTCCGCATCACTTATGTCTGGCTTCTCAACAGTTTTAGGTTGTTCCAGTTGAGCTTCTTTATGCGCGCTATCATTTCTGGAGAAAATTTGTTTAATTCCTGCTAAATTTACACCTTGCTCAATTAAGTTACGAATCTCCAATAACTTATCAACATCATTAAAAGAGAAAAGTCTTCGATTGCTCTCGGTTCTAGCGGGAAAAATCAATTCATTCTCTTCATAATATCGGATTTGTCTTGCAGAAAGATCTGTTAACTGCATAACAATTCCAATCGGAAATAGGGGCATTGAGCGTCGAATATTATCACTCATGTTATTCGCTCCTTTTGTTTAACTATTTTTATTATAATTCATGTTATATTATGTGTCAATAATATGTGAGAAATTATAACATCATTTTCAAATATAAATTACTAGTTAACTATTTATCGTGAGCAGCTCTTGATCTAGTAAAGAATCGATAGCTGAACAAATCGCTATTTTTACATGGGAATATGTGAGTCCTCCTTGAACATATGCAACAAACGGAGCTCTTATTGGTCCGTCTGCAGATAGTTCAATACTAGCACCTTGGATGAATGTTCCCGCAGCCATGATTACATCATCCTCGTAACCAGGCATATAGTTCGGATATGGTGTCACATGTGAATTAATTGGTGAAGCATATTGAATTGCCTGGCAAAAAGCAACCATTAGCTTAGCATCATTGAATTGAACAGATTGAATTAGATCTGTTCTCGTACTATTCCAGGATGGATTCGTCTGCAACCCAAGTTCTTCTAAGAAGGAAGATGTGAAAACAGCACCTTTAAGAGCTTGTCCTACAACATGTGGTGCTAAAAAGAATCCTTGATACATTTCTTGTAAGCTGTAAAGGGAAGCACCTGCTTCTGCACCAATGCCAGGTGATGTCATCCGATAAGAGCATGCTTCCACAAGTGATTTTTTACCTACAATATATCCACCTGTTTTTGCGATTCCTCCACCTGGATTTTTTATTAATGATCCCGCCATTAAATCTGCACCTACGTGGCATGGTTCAAGTTCTTCTACAAACTCACCATAGCAATTATCGACAAAAATGACAACATCTTCTTTCAAAGATTTTACAAAAGATATCATTTCTTCTATTTCAGCAAGTGTAAATGAAGGACGTGTTGCATAGCCTTTTGAGCGTTGAATACCGATCATTTTTGTCTTGTACGTAATCGCATTCTTAACAGCATCGAAATCAATTTCCCCATTTTCGCGGAGATCAACGGTTTTATATCCAATCTGAAACTCCTTTAATGAGCCTACTCCACTTCCTCTAATCCCTACAATTTCTTCAAGCGTATCATAGGGTTTACCAGTAATATATACAAGTTCATCCCCTGGTCTTAACACACCAAATAATGCTATTGAGATCGCATGAGTACCAGATATGATTTGTGGTCTTACCAAACCTGCTTCTCCACCGAATACATCTGCATATATTTCTTCCAATGTGTCTCTACCTATGTCATCATAACCATAACCTGTAGTCGGAATGAAATGAGAATCACTAACACGGTGCTTTTGAAAACTTTGAAGGACACGAAATTGGTTTGCTTCACTTTGTCTCTCAATCGACTCATGAACTTCCTTTATCTTTTCTTCTACCTTAGCTACCATTGGTGCAAGTTCTGCACCATGTTTTAAATAATTAAACATTATTCTTACCCTCTCCATTATACTTCTCTAGCTGTCCATTTATTGAATGAGTTGGGAGTACGAATCCTTCAATTTCATACAGTTCATCCTGTTCATTAAAAATTAACTTTTTAATCAATGATTCTGTTTTTAATTGAGATAGTAACCTTCCTTCGTTTGCAGGTATTTTCACACTATATTGATTCATTACATCCTTTGCAAAACTCTCTACTTGATCCATCAGGGTAACCAAATCCTCTTTTGAAAATGCGGTAATTTGGATATACTCTTCATTCGGTGATGGTACAAATGAGCTTGGTGCTTGATCCTTTTTATTGTAAACAGTTAGAATTGGGATATCTGTTACGTCTAACTGCTCAAGAAGTTTATAAACGGTTTGTTCATGGTTTGCATAATCCTCATTTGAGCTATCCACAACATGTAAAATCAAATTTGCTTCCTTCACTTCTTCTAATGTAGAACGAAAGGCAGCTACTAGCGTTGTTGGCAGATCTTGAATAAACCCAACTGTATCTGTAATAAGAGCTTGATAATTAGATGGTAATACCACCTTGCGAGTCATTGGATCAAGTGTTGCAAATAATAAATCCTCTTCAAAGCTTCCTGCTGTTGTCAAACGATTAAATATTGTGGATTTTCCCGCATTTGTATAGCCTACAAGAGCAATTTGAAAAGCTTGATTTTTTTTTCGTCGTTCTCTATATCTATTTCGGTGACTAACAACTGTTGCAAGCTGTTGTTTGATTTCATGGATTCGATTACGTATATGTCGACGATCTGTTTCAAGTTGTGTCTCACCAGGTCCCCTCGTCCCAATTCCCGCACCTTGACGTGAGAGTGCAATCCCCTGTCCAGCAAGTCTTGGTAACAAGTATTGAAGTTGCGCTAATTCAACCTGTAACTTACCTTCCTTAGATTTAGCTCGCTGTGCAAAAATATCTAAGATAAGTTGTGTACGGTCAATGATTCTCACATCTAAATTAGATGATAAATTTCTTAGTTGGCTCGGTGACAACTCATCATTAAAGATAACTATATCTGGCTCAAGCTCATCAACTAGATTTTCTAATTCTTCAACTTTTCCTTTTCCTATGTATGTAGCTGGGTGTGGTCTGTCACGTTTTTGTATGATATTAATTAACACTTCACCATTTGCGGTCTTTGTTAATGAAGCTAGTTCTTCCATGGAATATTGAAAATGATCATCCAGCATTGTTTGAAGCTGACAACCAACTAAAATGACTTTTTCTTTTAAAACATCAATTGTATTATTCAATAAAACCCTTCCCTTACGCTGTTTTAGCAATCTAATCATATCAAACATTTTGATATTTCACTAATTATTTCTTTATTATATACAGAAAATAACTTCTTTATCTTTTTGTATACTTATTCATGAAAAAATCATTGACCTTTCCATATTTGAGCTTTAAAATCAAGTTCAACTACAAGAGATCGGACATGGAGGATTCAAGAGATATGACATGGGAAGTATTAAGTATTATCGGGACGATTGCTTTTGCAATAAGCGGAGCAATTGTAGCAATGGAAGAGGAGTATGATATTTTAGGGATATATATACTAGGTATTGTCACAGCATTTGGTGGCGGTGCAATTCGAAACCTTTTAATTGGAGTTCCGGTCACTGCATTATGGGAACAAGGGGTACTCTTTCAAATTGCCCTTTTTGCAATGACAACTGTATTTCTTTTTCCACATAGTTTATTAAAGCATTGGCATAAATGGGGTAACTTTACTGATGCCATCGGTCTTTCTGCCTTTGCCATTCAGGGAGCACTTTATGCGGTGAACATGGGTCATCCAACAAGTGCAGTTGTTGTTGCAGCTGTCCTAACCGGAAGTGGCGGAGGGATTGTTAGAGATTTACTAGCAGGTCGTAAACCATTAGTGCTTCGAGCAGAGATCTATGCATTTTGGGCGATAATTGCAGGGCTTCTAATCGGTTTTGAAGTTGTCAAACAACCTATTGAATTATATATTTTATTCATTGGAATCGTTGTTCTCCGTGTATTTTCCTATACGTATAATTGGAAATTACCAAATCGCAGTTTACAAACATTATCAAAAGAACAATCATTATAGAAATATGCCTATAATACTAATAATCTAAGAATTAGGAGAAGAACAACTTATTAGTTGTTCTTTTTGTTTATAGTTACAAATAATAACATTATGTAAACTTAATTGGTGTTAAAATACATTCTTTTTGATTTTACAATTAAATGCATAATGTCTGCCTCATTACTTTTTAATAGAAAAAAAGAAACACGCACCACTGTGTCATGTTTCTAGTGACATTAGCTAATTTTTTGAAGAGAATGTCTTGATTGGTTTACTTTACATTTAATATATGTCTGAGTTGTATCAAACATATCCGCTACGTACATTGTTGCTCCATAATATGTTTTTTCTTGGGACATTTCTTTATCCACTATATAATCATATATTGTTGCTTCTATATCATTAAAAAACGGTAGGATTTTTTGATTATTTGCTAAAATTTGATAAAGCTGTGTTATGAGAAACGGGCTTTTACCAAACTCTTCCTGTAATTGATCAATAACATATTCGTTAAGTGACAATTCATTTTCAACAAGATATTTAAGCTCTTCTAAAAATAATTTGTTATCACTCATCCTGATCACTCCCTCTTATACTTTGTATTTTATCATCGTCACAAAAATATTGAAAGCGTTATCAATATTGATTTCTATAGCTTTTTTCGAATGAATAGTATGAGTTTAATGCTATTTATATATGACTCTATATATTTTTTCATTTCAATCTATAAAAAATAAAGAAATGTATACAAATCTTTGTTATTACATTGTTTCTACACAGAATTGTTGGGTTAAAAACAAGTTATAGTTATATTTATGTCTATATTAAATATAGCCTCACGGTTTTATACGAGAAGAATAAGTTATAATGAACGATCTTTTTGAAAGGTGTGAATGATTCGTGAAATGGAAAAATTATGGGTTATGGGTGTCAATTGCATCTGTTTTATATATGGTCATTAATGATCTAGGGTATCAGATTGATTTAACGCGTTGGGACACATATGTTACTGCATTATTAGGTATATTGGTTGCTTTAGGAGTTATTTCAAACCCTGAGAGTGGTAAGGGATTTTTCAATGCAAAAACACCAACTGAACATGTTCCTACAAATAAAAATAATCCTACTAATAATTCCAATTATGGGAATAATGAAACATCACAAAACGAAGAAATAACCAACTTAGATAATCCACAAGATTACTCAGAACATATAGATAATTCATCAGATAATCAAATATCCGAAGAAATAACACCTTATCGTAGATATCCGCCAGATGAAAGGTAAAAAGCACGCAAGGTACCTTAAAACCAACTCATTTATTAGGCTTTCGTGTTGTTGAAAAGATCAAAAACCTTTAAAAGTAAATATTTATTCTAAAAAAGGGTATAACTCATTTATATCACTTGAGTTATACCCTTATCCTCATTTATTCAAGTTTCTCGATCTTCACAAGTCCACCAATATGATTTTCAGATTCCACATATGCCAATATTTTATCCTTCACTTGAATGTTATCTTCAATTGGGAACTTCACATTTTTACGATTAAAGTAAATTTTAGTTGTCCCATCAAGAGATTGACCATAATAGTCATTTCCACTTATTTCAGTAATAACATAGGTAAAGGTTTTATATGAATCTTGCATTTCCTCATCTTTCATTGGTTGATTTGTTTCTAGTTTTTCAGATGGTTTCCAAAAGTAAACACCAAGTACAAGTAGCACGCTAAGTAGAATTAAGAAAGTGATTAGTTTTCCTTTCATTTTTACCTCCAAAAAATTAAATCTGATATATCATGTATGACGTAAGAGTCAAAAAAAGAACGGCAAATGATGAGAATTAGAAAAATTTAAAATGTTTTCTGATAAACAGAAAAAGGTGATTGTCTCTTTTGTTGAGCCAATCACCTTTTTTCCATTACAGACTTCGTTAATTTGCCTTTTCATCTGTTAACACTAAATCTTGGCCCTTAATTGTTAGAAGGTCCTCACGGTTATATTTATCTGTAAGTAATAAGCGCATTGCTTGAGAACGTATTGATTTCTCTATGATATTTCTAACATATCGGCCATTACTAAATTTTGCTGGAGGTGTCATCGTTTTAACAGACATTAAATGTTCCCTAAGTTTTATTACTGCCTCATCATTAAAGCGATATTCCCGCTCAGACATCATCCGGTCAGAAATTTCCATTAGATCATCAACTGAATAATCAGGAAAATCTACAACTAGTGGAAACCTTGACAATAGTCCGGGATTTAGAGATAAAAAGTTTTCCATTTCTCTTGGATACCCTGCAAGTATTAATACAAAATCATGTTGTTTATCCTCCATATGTTTTACTAATGTATCAATAGCTTCTTTGCCAAAATCTTTTTCCCCACCTCTAGCAAGTGAATAGGCTTCATCAATAAATAAGATTCCACCTAGTGCTTTTTTTATAAGATCACGAGTTTTTTGTGCCGTATGACCAATATATTCTCCTACAAGATCAGCTCTTTCAGCTTCAATTAGATGCCCTTTTGACAAGACATTCATTTGAAAAAACAACTTCCCAACTAACCTTGCTACCGTTGTTTTACCAGTTCCTGGATTCCCCTTAAACATCATATGGAGGGCTTGTTTTCCAGCCTTTAAACCTTGTTCCTCACGCTTTTTATTGATAAAAATCCAAGCATATATTTCTTTTATCATTCGTTTCATTTCATTCATTCCTACAAGGGAACTCATTTCGGCTTCTATTTCTTTTAAAATTGTATGCTTCCCTTCTACTTTTGGGATTTTCAAGTCATAGGAGGATGAGCTTACTTTATCATCGATTTTGTCTTTAGATTGATTATTTAATATGATATTAATCTGTCCATTGGTTTTATAAGTAACTGCTCGATCATGTTCCAAAGATGTTCACCTCACAATCTGAAACTGTTTATCCTTAGGCTTTTTACTAATAAACTATAATGTGCTTTCAATCTTCGACAAGCGTGATGAAAATGTATGAAGGATGTTGTTTTTTGCGCTTTCCCAAGAAATATTCATTCCTTTATTTATATTCATTTATTAGAAATTTACCACCATAGTAGAAACTTTTTTAGGAGTATTGATACTTCGAAGTATTAGTAATGAGTATGTAGGGGAAATTGGAATGGAGCTGACGATACTAACCATCAGCTCCATTCCTATTTTTTATTCAAGCACTAATTGTATATTTTTTTGTGGTGAAAAAGTAGAGATTGCATGTTTATAAATAAGTTGTTGTTTACCTTCTGTTTCTAAAAGAACTGTAAAGTTATCAAAGCCCTTAACTAGGCCTCTTAATTGAAATCCATTTAGTAAAAATACAGTTACAAAAGTACCATCCTTACGTAATTGATTAAGAACTTGATCTTGAATGTTGATAGATTGTTTCATGTTTCGTCCTCCTCTTTTCTCTATACCTTTTAATTCGATTAATCTTGAAGCTTTCCTGCAATATATGTAAAAATTTCATCAACCATTTTATCATGCTTGATTGGTGGGGTCATGTCAAACCATTTGACATCCATCTTGTTTCGAAACCAGGTCAACTGACGTTTTGCATATCTTCTAGAATTTTGCTTCAGCAATTGTATCACATCAGTGTAGGTTATTTTTCCATCAAAATAGTCATATAACTCCTTATAACCAATCGCTTGGATCGCTTGAGTATTACGGATACCTAGATTATAAAGTTGCTTTACTTCTTCAATTAAGCCTTGGTTAATCATAAGATCAACTCGTTGATTAATACGATCATACAACACTTCTCGATCCATGGTTAACCCAATTAATGCTACATCATAAAGCAGTTCCTGTTCTTGACTTCTTATGTATTCAGACATAGTTTTGTTTGTACAGTGATAAATCTCAAGGGCACGAATCACCCTTCTACTATTATTTGGGTGAATTTTACTTGCTGCTTCAGGATCGATTTCTTCAAGTATTTTATGAAGCGCTATTTCACCCTTTTCCACTAGCTCCTTTTCAAGCCTTGACCTAAATTCAGGATCTGTAGGGTTTTCTGTAAATTGATAATCATATAAAACAGATTGTATATATAAGCCTGTACCTCCAACAATCATTGGTGTTTTCCCTTTATTTGAAATTTCTTCAATTAAAGGACGGACAGTCGCCTGAAATTCAGCTACAGAATAATCTTCATCAGGATTTTTTATATCAATTAAATGATGGTGTATACCATCCATTTCATCTACTTTGATCTTTGCTGTCCCGATATCCATATTCTTATAAATTTGCATTGAATCACCACTAATAACTTCACCATTAAGGCGATGAGCTAAATCAATGCTTAGTTTTGTTTTTCCAACTGCTGTTGGACCAATGATGACGACGAGTTTCCTTTTCTCCACAAACAATCACTCTTTCACACCAGATAGATTCTACGTTCATCATCTTATCATGTGAACTACTTGAACACCAGATTATTGTTCCCTTTTTAATATAATTGTAAACATTTTGCATGTAAAATGATTCCTTTTAATGAAATGATTACTATTTTTGACTAATAGAAGAAATATCATCCAAATCGAATTAATAATAATTTCCAACTAAACTGTTTACATAATAATATTATGAAACTATCATTACAAATAAACATCTTAATTTGTAGTGTTGATTTAATAAAAAAGTTAAAACGTGAAGTCCTATGTGACTTCACGTTTTAAGCATTATTTGATTTACTTTTAGTGCTTAGTATCGGAATCCATTACAGTGGTAACCTATATTCTCTTATTTTGTTTTTTCACATGGTCAACTAGCTTGATGTATTTTAATAACAAGTCTAATGGCCAGAATAAACTAATCAGGACGACCTCATGACGCTTTAACTCATTGACTTTATAGACTGAATACACTACGCCAATCATCATATAAATCAGTAGTATAAGCATAAGGATGTTCCTTTCCCTTTTTGTTATAGTATTCAATAATTCGTATTTGGTTCTCCAAAGAAAGGAAGCATTTACAAACCAGTCAGTTTGAGAAGGTTTAGAGAGATGAATAAAGAATATATTAACGATACTCCACCGTTATTGAATTTTAGTTTCTAAAAAGAAAATATTAGATAGGGTTGATGGTTTAGTGAATGAACATATACGAAATAATGTGAAGCGATTTCAGGGATTTGGGACACTATATGATAAAAATCGTCCTATACCACCTCAAGATATTATAGAGATCGTTAAAAAATACTTACGAAGACAACCTAAAACTGTTATAGATGTGGGCTGTGGCACTGGTCTTTCTACATTTTTATGGGTACATGAAGCTAACTCCATTATTGGGTTCGAGCCAAATAATGACATGAGAAATGTGGCACTTGCAAAATTGCAAGAGTTTGATGAGCCGTCGAACATACAATTTATAAAAGGATTTTCACATCAATTAGATTTACCAACAGAATCTGTTGACGTCGTGACATGCTCGCAATCCTTTCATTGGATGGATCCACACAGTACATTACAAGAATTTTCCCGTGTCCTTCGTGGTGGAGGAGTATTCGCTGCATACGATTGTGACTGGCCACCTACCTTTGACTGGTTAATCGAGGAACAATACAAACAACTGATATCGCTCGTCAATAAGAAATTAATGCAGTTGACTGAAAAGGACGAACAACCTTACAGATGGAAAAAGTCTGAGCATCTACAGAAAATTCGTGAGTCAAACCTATTTCGTTTTTCAAAGGAAATTGTCTTCCATCATTGGGAAAAATGTGATGCAACACGATATGCAAATATTGCTTTTAGCAATGGAGGATTACAAACTGCGATACAACTAGGTGCCGATGACTTGCATGAAGCAGTTAATGATTTTAAAGATCAAGTGAAGGAGTCATTTGCAGGTGAAAGTTGTGACGTACTATTTAGCTATCGGATGAGATTGGCGGTTAAATAATACAAAAGAACAAACGCCTGTTTAGGTACGTATGGTCTGGAGCCCTAAGTATGAGATAAAGTGAGACTTATCGGACCTTTATGGGCAAGTTATCATTTACTGGCCGTTAATTTGCGGCAAAGGAAACATAAAGATCGTAAGAGATTCGATGTAAACTTAGCGTAAGGATGAGTTTGAAGTTCACTTCTGCTCTAGCGCAGAAGTTAGATGTTAAAGTGTTATCCAAATAACTCGAACTTATAATTTTGTAAAATCAAAAAAGAGGCTGACTCAAAACCAAAAGGTCAGACCCCACAAATAAAATATATAGCCCTTAATGAAAATGAAAGTGCTATATATCGGTATTGTTGTGTGGGGTCAGACCCTTTTGAGTCATCCCCTTAGATTTTTAAAATATAAATACTGGTTTTATTACATAACTCGTTTAATTAATCCAAATTTACGAAAATTCGTTCTGTTTCATCGTTGGATTTTTCTTCTATAAACATGCCAATCCCTTTATCAACATAATCTTCAATAATAAATTGAACTTCAGGTAGACGAATTACCAAGGTTTAATTTTTTACGGATAAATGCAATACATAGCAGTATTATTGGTACGATTATTTGTAGTGGCACGAAAAGATAGGGAATAAAATAACTATAGGCAATTTTCAAATATTCAACAAAATTCGTTGCAATTAATAATGATAATGGAGAAATAATGGTTCCCAAACCGAGTATTACCGATTTAGTATGATTTAACTTAACTAATTGGGAGATTGCAACAGCAGCGCCAAATATACAACCGCCAACTTTAAAAAATACCCCTGATACCATCATTAAAATAACCAATGCATCAAATCGTTCAAGGAAATCTGCAATAGAAACCATTTTAGTAGCTATTATTAAAGGGAAAGATTTTTCACCATAAATTTCCGGACCTAAGACAGATAAAACCAAAATTGTATTAATTGTAAGTATTAACCCACCGACTAAAATTACAGTCATCCCTAGCTTTCTAATTATTTGTTTGTTATTTAAATAAGGAATAAACATCATAATGATAATCGTTTCTCCAAAAGGAAAGTTTATAATACCAGGATATACCTCTTTCAAAATTGGCCTTAATCCATTCCCCATTATAGGAGTAAGATTATTTAGATTAAAATCTTCCACACTTAATAATAATATCCAAAGAATAATCAAAGATATAATGTATAGTGGAAATACCATTTCTCCCATTCTTACAAATGTCACAACTCCACCACGAAGACAATAGATCACTAACACCATAAAGCTACTAATCACTACGAATGTTGGGGTTTCAACTAACAATGTAGAAGAAATTAAATCCCCGAAATCACGACAAACCGTTGCTGCTAAATAGATAAAGTAAAAAATATAAATTAATATAATTGGATAAGAAAGGTACTTTCCAATGATTTTTGGTAGCATTGAAAATAATGTATCATTCGGATAATAAAGTGATAATTGTGTAAAAACACCTATTAGAATCAGACCACTTAACATACTAATCAGAATTGCCAACCATGCATCCTGCTTTGCTCCAGCCCCTATTGCCAAAATGATCGCGGTTCCAATTTCGAATCCCACTATGACATAAAAGAGTTGAAGTGCACTTATTTTTTGTTGTTGCATAATGGTCTCCCTAGAACGATATTTCATTCTTGCTTATTATTTCCAGGCTTTAACACGTTATGCAAACTTTAAGCAATAAGGAATTTGCTATTTTGAACATCACTCTTTTCTCCACTTTACAACTAAAGACCTCAGTTAGTTTCTTAACGCTCTTCTGACCTTTCTTGCAAAAATTAGTGGATCATCAATGTCTTCAATATTAACGTAAATCAAATTCGGATTATCAAACAACCACTCGTTGTGTACCGACGAAACTTTTATTCCTTGATTAAGAATTGCAGCAACAAATCCACCTACTTCTTTTTCCAAGAGTGCTATCCTGCCTAGACACAAGGCTCTTCCAGAATTATCTCTTGATTCGTATGAGAAAGAAGTTGTTACTCTAAAACGCTTTCCCAAGATTGTAGCATTTATATCATCTCGATTTATTGTTGCTACGCATTTTCCACCGGCGAATCCCTCTTGGCCACCGATAATTCCTGCAAACTGTTGACAAACCGATTCATCATTAATCGCCATAAATTCATTCCCTCCTGTTACTATTAGGTTATGAATTTTAGTTTAGGTCTGAAATGGACATGGACCTATTTGGTTAGAAAATATGATACTGGTAAACTAACGTAATCTTATAACAATTAATGCGGAAACTTCTCCTCATACATCGCATTGACACAAATACTGATATATAAGGGTTTATCAGCACTTTTTAACACTCATACTTTCAATTTCGACATAAAATAAACAAGAAAAAAGCCAACAAATTAATGTCGACTTAAGAAATTATTCTTCTTTTTCTCTAAATATCAAAACACACTTATACACACTACTGCGAAAATTTGTCCTATTACATAACTCGTTTAAACATCTTCTCCATCTCATAAGTTGAGTAATGAACAATAATCGGTCGTCCATGCGGACAAGTAAATGGATCAGACGTTTTTCTTAATGTCTCAAGTAAAGCAAAGATTTCATCGTTACGTAAATGATGGTTTGCCTTAATCGAAGCTTTACAGCTCATCATAATGGCTGCCTCTTCGCGAAGTTTTTTAATATCAATTTTTTTCTCTTCAAGTACTTGTTGAATAATCTCTTCAATTGTTGTCGCTTCATCGCCCCTTGGGAACCATTGTGGGTGTGATCTGACAATGTAGCTATTTCGACCAAATGGTTCTAGGAAAATACCAACCTTGGCGAGAGTGTCAATGTGTGCTTCGATGATCATTGTTTCATCATTTGAATATTCAAAAGTTAATGGTACTAATAGCTCTTGAACCTCTGAATGAATTTCTCCAACCTTTTCACGATAAAATTCATATTTAATTCGTTCTTGGGCAGCGTGTTGATCAATGATAAAGAGGCCACATTCATTTTGGGCTAAAATGTAGGTTCCGTGCATTTGTCCGATTGGATACAATGGTGGAACCCGCTCACTTAAGGAAATAGTTTCTTTTACCTCTTCTTTACTAGATGATTCATCCTCGACTAATTCTTCATCTCCAAACGGTTGTTCCCATTGTTGTGACGATTCTTCTTGTTCTACTTCGAAAGGATCCACTTCCATTTCATTTTCTGTAGCCTTCACCTCACTAGTTACAGGTATTTGAGCTATTGTTTCAAATGGATTTTCTTTTACAACAGTCGGATGATGAAAAGGATTAATCGATTTTTGTTGTTGAGATGAAATTTCTGATGAGTGATCAAAAGTAAAATGTTGCTGTTCATCGGTTGTTTTTACTCTTTGTGCCTTAGGTGTTTCAACAGATGGAATGAGCTGTTGCTGTCTAAATACATCGCGAATCCCTTTAGTTATTAGTTCATTTAGTTCAGCTTCTTTACTTAATCTAACCTCTAGCTTTGATGGATGAACATTGACATCAACAAGGATTGGATCCATTCTTATTTCTAAAAAAACAATTGGAAAACGACCAATCGGTAACAATGTGTGATAGCCTTGTTGAATGGCTTTTACTAGTGGGTAGTTTTTAATAAAACGCCCATTAATAATGGTCGAGATATAGTTTCGAGATGCTCTTGTTATTTCTGGAAGTGCCACATAACCATTTACTTCGAAATCAAGTGACTCTAACGATATCTTTTTCATTTTTTTAGCAATCGACATACCATAAATCGCGGCCAATACTTGTCGTACATCACCATTTCCATTTGTGTGTAAGAGCTTTTTGCCATTATGAACGAGACGAATTGATACATGTGGATGAGCAAGGGCTATACGATTCACAATGTCTGTGATGTTACCTAACTCTGTATGAACGGTTTTCATATATTTCAAGCGTGCTGGTGTATTAAAAAATAAATTTCTAACCGTAATGTCCGTGCCTTTTCGGCTTGCGGTTGATTCATGTTTCTCCATTTTCCCACCGGTTAAAACGAGGTTTGTTCCTGCACCACTACCAGTGCTCGTTTTCATATCAAGCATTGATACAGAGGCGATACTAGGTAAAGCCTCACCTCTAAACCCCAATGTTCTAATTCGAAAGAGGTCATTTTCATCTTTAATCTTACTTGTGGCATGACGATGAAAAGCATTTAGGCAATCATCTTGTTCAATTCCATCACCATTATCAAGAATTCTTATTTTACCTAAGCCCGCTTCTTCAATCTCAATTTCTACAATCGTGCTATTAGCATCAATCGCATTCTCTAATAGTTCTTTTACAACCGAAGCTGGTCGTTCAACAACCTCACCTGCGGCAATTTTATTTGATAGCTGGTCATCGAGGCGAATAATCTTTCCCAAGAATCTCACCGCCCTTTTCATTTTGTTAGTTTCATAACTTTTTATACAAAGTCTGTTCATTTAACCATCAAGAGGTATGAGGTCAGATGTGGGACTTTATTTTATTTTTTTCTGTAGTTGATACAATTCATTCATTGCATCGAGTGGTGTCATTTCTAACAGATTCATAGACTTTAATAGTTCTATGACAGCTTGTTCTTTTTTTGATAGAGTAGGAGCTTTTTTGGGTACTGGATTTTCTTCAGCAAATAAAGAAAGTTGCGAGTCAGTCAACAGATCTTCTTTCACAACCGTTTTCTTTTCAACTGTTTCTGTCAATAATTTGTCTGCTTCTAATTCTGATAAAATTTCCTTAGCTCGCTTTATTAACGATTTGGGAAGGTCAGCTAATTCGGCTACATGAATACCATAGCTTTTATCAGCGGGACCTTCTTCAATTTTGTGAAGGAATACTACTTTGCCATTCTCTTCAATTGCTTTAACATGGATATTATTTAATGAGCTTAATTGCCCATCAAGGATCGTTAACTCATGATAGTGCGTTGAAAATAATGTTTTTGCCCCAATTTGTTCATGTATATGTTCAATAATAGCTTGGGCAAGTGCCATTCCGTCATAAGTTGATGTTCCTCTTCCAATTTCATCGAAAAGGATTAAACTTTGTGAAGTAGCATTTGCGATTGCATTTTTAGCTTCAAGCATTTCCACCATAAATGTACTTTGTCCAGAAATTAAATCATCTGCAGCACCAATTCTAGTGAATATTTGATCAAAAATTGGTAGTACTGCCTCTGAAGCAGGAACATAACAACCAATTTGCGCTAATATTGCTGTTAAGGCAACTTGACGCATATATGTGCTTTTCCCTGACATATTTGGACCAGTAATAAGTAGCATTTGACGATCTTCATTTAAATAACAATCATTTGGCACATATTCCTGTGAATCCATCACTTTTTCGACAACTGGATGGCGTCCGTCCTTTATGAAGAGCTCAGTTGTTTTTGAAAATATTGGCTTACAATAATGACGGTTTTCACTAACTGTCGCAAAACATTGAAGGACATCTAACTCACTTAATCGCTTCGCTAACACCTGTAATCTAGGAATATATTGTTTCACCTGTTCTCGTAAATCAACAAATAACTGGTACTCAAGTTCAACAATCTTTTCTTCCGCTTCTAATATTAGCGTCTCTTTTTCCTTTAATTCAGGAGTAATAAAGCGTTCAGCATTTGTTAAGGTCTGCTTGCGCTCATACATACCTTCCTGTAATAAATGAAGATTTGCTCTCGTTACTTCAATATAATAGCCAAACACTCGATTATAGCCGATTTTCAGTGATTTAATTCCTGTTTTTTGACGCTCTTGTTGCTCGAGTTGAGCAATCCATGTTTTTCCGTTCCGACTTGCATCACGGTATTGGTCAAGCTGAGTATGAAAGCCGTCCTTCATAATATTCCCTTCCTTAATAGAAAGAGGAGGGTTTTCAACTATAGCTTCCTCTAATAGATTGCTTAAGTCCTCACAAGAATCTAAGCGTTCTGATAGATAGACATCGTTTTGTAAGGACCTGCATAGCTCTTCAATAGCTGGAACCTGTTGGAGTGACTTTTTTAATTGAACTAAATCTCGAGCATTCACATTTCCAAAAGCGACTCTGCCCGCTAGCCTTTCTAAGTCATATATCTCTTTAAGTAAAGTTCTCAAATCTTCGCGTTCAAAGTAGTTTGCAATAAATGTTTCAACCATAGTAAGCCGAGCTTCAATTTTTGTGCGATCAACAAGAGGCTTATCCACCCACTGTTTAAGTAATCTTCCGCCCATTGCTGTTTTCGTTTCATCCAGGAGCCAAAGTAATGATCCTTTTTTCCCTTTGGAACGTATTGTTTCGGTTAACTCTAAGTTCCGTTTTGAATAAAGGTCAATTTTCATTGAATCTTGTAGATAATAAACCTTCACCTTTTGTAGATGATCAAGACTACGCTTTTGCGTACGTTGTAGATAGGTTAACAGTCTTCCAAATGTGCAGGTAAGTCGCTCATCATGTAATTCCCCAAGAATCCCTTCAAAATCAGAAGAAATTGTTGTCTCTGCTTCATACGATAATGTTGCTTGACAGCGATCAATCAGTTGTTTTTTCCATTCATCAGGAAAGTCTCTTGAGATGACAACTTCCTTTGCTCCTACTGAATAGATTTCGTTTAATAGCTCATCAAAGTTCGAGCAAATGGCTACAAGATTTTCACCAGTTGTTAAATCACTTAGCGCCAGTCCAATCTGTGTATCAAAGGCTGTAATAGAGGCTATATAGTTGTTTTCTTTATCATGAAGCCCTTTTCCATCCATCACCGTACCAGGTGTAATAAGCTGAACAACCTCTCTTCTCACAACACCTTTTGCTTGCTTAGGATCCTCTGTTTGCTCACAGATTGCAACTTTATGACCTTTTAAGATTAACTGTTCAATATACGAAGGTGCAGCATGATATGGAACTCCACACATTGGGATCCGCTCTTCTCCCCCACCATCGCGACTTGTTAAAGTAATTTCTAGTTCCTGTGAAGCTTGAATCGCATCCTGGAAAAACATTTCATAAAAATCACCTAAACGAAAAAATAAAAAGGCATCTTGATAGTCTGCCTTAACCTTTAAATATTGCTGTATCATCGGCGTGTAAGTAGCCATGTTTATCCTCCAATATCACCATAACGTTCTTTAAAAATCACTGTTTATTATAACATATATCGACATATTCTTGTGATTTTAACAAAAGGGAAACATAGGAATCTCGCGAAACTTCTTTAATAATGCGGTGTACGTGGAAAGAGCTATCTGGAGGACAGTGAAAATAGCAATGGGGATTAAACAACCAAGATAGTGCATCATAAAGACTTGTCCGACAAAACAACTGAATATAGATTTTGAGGATATAAAGAAAACTAGGAGGACAATTCCTCCTAGTTATTCCTCTACATCTCCAACTAGAAATTCTGGATTTAAATCTTCAAATTCATCATCTAGCTCTTCTTCCCACTCTTCGTCATCATCACAGCCATGGGGATTTACATGTACACACACTTTCGTTTCCCCAATTACTTCTGCCAGATGCTCACGTTCTGCTTGAACGATTATTTTGTTTCCATTTGGTGAAATCGTTACTTCTAAGCAGTTTGGTTGTTGTAATACTTTACAGATTACTTCATGCTCATCATCAATAAAGTTATCATCTTTATATCTTAACTTTATAACATCTACATATTCTACGCGTTCGGTTACAACCTCTGTTTTTGTGTTTTCATTGTAAGAATACCAAACGTTAATATCGTAAGTACCCTCTACTTCAACTGTTTTACCATTCTTTTGAGCATCATAATTATGGTTAATAATCCAGCCACCTAAAATGCTCGCAGGTTTTTGCGATGGTGAAATCGTATGTGTACATTGTGAAAATTTGCGTCCTTTCGCAACAACTGCTTTTGTAATTATTTCTCTGTATTCAGACATTCGAGCATACCCTCCTCAATGAATCTTCTTTTAATCCTATGCTAGGCTAGTAATGATTGTGCCAAAATAATTGACTGAAATGATGACATGTTACGCCAATACATGAAACCTATAGTTCATTGTATGCTGAGGGTGATAAATATGTGCCTAAAAAAGAAAAAAGGTGCATGATTATCTAAAAATACTTAAGCCTAATCTTTTTTGGAAAGAAAAATAAAACTTACTTGCAAGCTATTAAGGTGTGAGAAAGAACCACAATTGCATATAGATTGAGCAATAATAGAAAACAACTAAAAAAATACAAAGTAAAGAGAGATGGGTTAACCCACCTCTCTTACTTTGTATCATATGCATTTTTATGAACAGCTACCACCAGATGAATTTTTAACTTTAGATCCTGTTTCTCCTGCTAAAAGATCTCCACCTGTTGACGTAATAATTTCATTCGTAACTTTGTTTGAAATTGTATGTGAAACTAATTGAAGTAAGTCATTTACTTCTATTTGTGATTCTTGGAATTCTTGAATAATTGGAATTTCATCCAATTCATTTTGAATTTTATCAATTTTTGCTTCAACTTGTTTCAATGCTTCATGTTTCCCATAATGTTGAAAGTTAACAGCTTGTTTTTGAAGACTTTTAATACTTGCAATCATTTCCCGTACTTTTTGATTTTCGTTGATTTGTGCCTCAGCACGTTTAAAGAAATCAACCTCATTTGATTCAGAAATCATTTGCGCTAACTCACGAGCTTTTGCTACAATATCGTCTTTTGTATATAATGTCATCTTATTTCACCTCAACCGCTTCTTCTATCATTTCTCCATCAAGCGTCCATGTTTTTGCTTTCGTAATTTTCACCTTTATAATTTGCCCAATAACAGATTTAGGTGCTCTGAAGTTTACTAGCTTACTTTTTTCCGTGTAACCTGCTAAAACATCAGGGTTCTTTTTACTTTCGCCTTCAACAAGAACATTTACAATCTTGCCTTCGTATTCTTTTAATTTCTTTGCAGATATTTCATTTACAAGAGCATTTAAACGTTGAAGACGTTCCTTTTTAACTTCATCAGGTACATTATCCTGCATTTTAGCAGCCGGAGTACCTTCACGAGGTGAATAGATAAACGTATAGGCACTATCAAATTCTACTTCACGGTATAGAGATAACGTTTCTTCAAATTGCTCATCTGTTTCATTTGGGAAGCCTACAATGATATCCGTTGTAAGGGATGCATTTGGCATTGCTTCCTTAATTTTACGAACTAGTTCTAAATAATGTTCACGACTATATTTACGTGCCATTATTTTCAGAATATCCGTGCTTCCAGATTGTACTGGTAAGTGAATATGATCTAACAGATTTCCACCCTTTGCTAAAACTTCGATTAAGTGATCATCAAAATCACGCGGATGGCTTGTAGTAAAGCGAAGTCTAGGAATATCAATTTTAGAAATTTCATCCATTAGATCGCCTAAACCATAATTAATGTCTTCAAAATCCTTACCGTAAGCATTAACGTTTTGCCCAAGAAGGGTTACTTCTTTATAGCCCTGTGCAGCTAGATGACGGACCTCTTGGATAATTTCTTCAGGACGACGGCTACGCTCTTTACCACGTGTGTATGGTACGATACAGTACGTACAGAATTTATCACAACCATACATAATGTTTACCCATGCCTTAATATTCCCTTTACGGACTTTTGGAAGGTTTTCTATTACGTCCCCTTCTTTAGACCATACTTCTACAACCATTTCTTTAGAAAGATATGCTTCATTTAGAATGTTAGGCAAACGGTGGATATTATGTGTACCAAAAATCATGTCAACAAACGGATGAACCTTTAAAATACGGTTTACAACAGATTCTTCCTGTGACATACAACCACAAACCCCTAATAATAAATCCGGTCTTTTCTTTTTTAATGTTTTAAAGTGACCAAGTTCTCCGAACACTTTGTTTTCTGCGTTTTCACGAATTGCACAAGTGTTTAACAGGATTACATTCGCATCTTCAACACCATCTGTTGGTTCATAGCCTAGTGCCATGAAAATACCAGCCATTACCTCAGTATCATGTTCATTCATTTGACATCCGTATGTGCGAATATAAAACTTCTTACCATGTCCCATTCCTCGAAATTCTTCTGGAATCGAGAAGCCATCATACTTTACTTCTTCTTTCCCGCGCTTTTTCGCTTCCTTTAATGAAGGAGGCATATACACTGCTTGGAAATACTGGCTGTAGTCCTTTTCGGATTTTTTGTCCGAAGGAGTTACTTGAGTATTATCTATTCTTTGCTTCTCATTCATATTATTAAGTCAACTCCTTGCTATTATTGAGATTTTTCCGTAAGTTAATGAGTTTTTTTACGTAATCTTCAACCCTATAAGTATAAGGCAGGATTATGGCAAACTCAAGTTGATTTCATTTCCTGTTTGCGGAAATCCCAATGAATATTACCGTTTCCCCTCTCAAGGGTTATGTAAATCAACCATTTTCACAATCCCCTTTCTATGAAGTCGTTTCAAGTATTCATTTATTGCCTATTTGATTATAAAAAAAGACTTCCCCAAAAGAGGAAGCCAATAGTAAGTTTTTCTTTAAACGGTTTTTCTATTAATTATCCATGAATTATTCTTTTTCCGAAGAAATGTCTATATTCTCCATCTTACTACCATATTGATGTTCCCTCATGTTTTCCCAAAATTCTTTCATAGCATTGCAATATTTTTCAAAGGATATATTGTTAACATCCAATACCCGTTCTAAGTTAGTTGTACGGTACAAATCCATAAGACGAGTTTTATTTACTTTTTCAAAGTATTGGGGATAAAGAGTATTTAATTTTTTAGCAGAAAGACCACTGCCATGCTTATATGTATTTGACAACAAATTACATTCCCGAATAGTTTTCCATGTGTCTGTTTCTACAATAAGTTCCTCACCGAACCAAGTCTCAAATGTTAACTTTAATTCTCTAAGTAAATTAGTGAGTTTCCCGAAATTACTGTAAAACTCACCATAGACATCTTCACCTTTATCATTTTCAAGGTAAAATTTAACTTGATTAATATATTCATTTTCATTATGAGTCATTTCGTTAAATAGCCATTGCCTTAATTGTTGTTCAAATACCTGATATAGGTTACTTAATGACATTAGTTCAAACTGATAGTGCATAAGGAATTGTTCGTCAAGTCTGTCAAGCACATAATCCCTTACTGACTCCATAAAATCTCCATAGTCCGAGTATTCGGGATGGAAACTGCCATTTAGCATACGTTCGGCTTCTTCTTTAAATTCATTTGCAACAACCTCGGTATTAGTCTTTAACCGTTCATATACAGCTTTATATATACGGGCATGGTTATCTGCTAATACATCGAAAATGCGAATATAGTCTTCTTTTAAACTAGGACGTAAATATAAATGAAAGTGTAATTCTCTTTTTTCGATATTTTGGTTATTAGATTTACCATTACGTTTCCCCAAATTAATTCATACCCCTCTACTGATTCTTAATTTTTCTCAAAAAGGTGTCTTAATCTATGTTGAAGTATATTGTCTTGTTTATTGATTTCTAATCCGTAAATATAAGACTTAAAATCATCATAATAATTTTCTATTCCCCAATGTTCTTCAATATCTCTAATCAATACATTGATTCTACGACACCAGTACCAATGTTCTTCGGTAATTCTCCCTGAAGGGATAGGAAAAAAGAATTGGTTATCCCTTATGCTTTTTACTACAATATCTCTAATTGGGTTATCTTTAATTGAAATTATTGAGTCTTGAAGTTGTATTAAATATAGATACTCGTTGTATGATTTTTGAATAAAACAATCTCTTATTTGATTTACCAATAGATTATAATATTCAACCTTTAAAGCTTCGCTAATAGACTTGACTACTTTTCTTGCTTCTTCACTTTCAATATGATAGTCCCATAAATCAATACCATTTTGATAACTACTCTTTGTTAAATCGATTTTATTAGGTATATTTTCATCTACCAATTTTACTATTTCTTCAACACTAATTCCAAAATCATCGGATAACACTTCACACCAAGCTAATGCAGTGTTTAATTTGGATATAATATCATCCAGTGGTTCAGTCCCGTTTAGATTTCTAATGTATTCTCTAGTATTTTCAATAATATCAAGTATTTCCTCTTCTGATGAATAGAAGCTTTTTGGCTTCTCTTTATAGCTATTAATAGATTCAATTAAATTAATTATAATTTCTTTAGTATACGTACCCGTTTCATACCATTTTCTTATATGATGAAAAACACTTTTACACATGACATTATCCAAGGAGTTCTTAAGAATGTAATTATATAAATATTCAATTACTCCACTTTCATCGGTTAAATAAAAAGCGTTCCGTAATTCACTATTAGGTTTATCAGTATCTAATAATTTCATCTCGCCTTTATGTTCAATATTAAAGAATACAGTTGCAAAACACATTCGGTAAACGTCATCTCTTGTAAACTTATCAGTAAAAACTTCTTCACCCAGAATTTCTATAACCTCTTTAATAAACAGACTGGTTTTTTCAAATGTCCTCAAGTTATTAAATTCAAATTCTTCAGCGATAATACCTATGACTTTCCATATCTCTTCACCCAGGATTTTTAAAGGTGCTTCATCTGCGTATTCCTCTATTGTATAAGTCCTATCAATGGCTTTTTCCTTATAATTTTTAAAAGTTTCTTCATCTTCTTCAAGCTGGTCTGTAGCTGCAATTAGAACCGTTTTTATATTTTCTATTTTAGCAAGACTATCTATCAATCCTAATATTTCCTTTATATCTAGGTCATGATGTTTTCTTTCTAAATCATCAAATATAATTATATATGTACCTTTCTTACCTAACTCTTTATACAAGGTTGAATGCAATTTTTCTATAAGAGGAACTGAAATAGTCAATCCATGAAATTCGATGTTGACATTATTAAATATTTCTCTTACCTTTCTAGAGTATTTTTTAAATTTACCGTTTGGTACACTATTAACAATCTGAAAATATATTTCTTGAATAATGCTTTCTATATCTTTTTTTCCAAATAAGGATACATAACATGCATCGGAATGTGCATTCTTAAAATCTAAAACATATTTTGTCTTCCCAATTCCCCAAGTTCCGTCTATAAATACCCTTTGATAACTTGAATCCTTAAAATGATTTAATACTGTAACTATTTCATTTGCTTTCATAAACAGCCTCCAAAATAAAAGTCACTATAGACACACATAAAACCATTAAAAATGGAAAGTAATTCCTTATAAAATAATATCATAAATTTAGTTGTACTAATATACCGTTCCAATTGTGTACAAAAAAAGGAGATAACCCGTTACAGCTATCCCCTAAAAGTCTTCTAAGGTTAAATCATTTATTTCGTTTCCTGTTAGGTTAAGTTCGGTACACATAATAATAGGTATGTGTGGTTGTAACATCTTACTTATATAAGATTGTACTTGGATAAAATCAGGATGATGTTTTTTCAACCATGCACGACTAACTATATTATTCACTAAATGAACCGTTCCATAGTTATCACGTATAAAGGATAGTCTTTCGTTTTCTAAACCTTTAAATGAGTTAATAAATTCTGTCATTTTTATTCCTCCTTATAAGATAGTTTGGATAAGTGACGGGTCTACTTTCGTTCCTTCTAGCCTGAAATATACATCAATATAAAAATCTTCCATTTCGGTAATGTCCTCACCTTTTCCAAAGGCTTCCACTGGTAAATTGACTTCAACTTTAAAGATTTCAAACTTAACCTTTTTAATTTGGATAACTTTTCCTATTGGATACTTTTCTATTGCCTTTACCCAATTGGATTCTTTTGGAAGTTTCATAGTTTGGTAGTGATTGGAGTGTAACCCATAGGCAAGATTTTCCTTTGTCTTCATGCGGTGATAATTGGCATTTACTGCATGTAGTTCTGCATGTTTAAATTTTCCAATGAACATACCGCTGGTTACTTCATCTTCTCCATTCCAAATTTCCCCATGTACATCAATAACAATAGTTCCATCTTCTTCCACTAGGATACTACTAACATTATTCTCCACTGTCTTCACCAATTCCAAATATTTCCTCTAAGTCTTCTTCGCTAGGTGCATAAACTTCCTTTCGGTTGATTGCATCCCATTTCTTTTCCAAGTCAATAATTTCCTGTGGTTTCTCCGATACATGTATATGAAGGTTATCAGGAAGTAATTGACCACTCATTTTAGCTAGTAATTCAATAGCCTTTATTTTATCCCTGTTTGGCGTGGCAACCTTTACCACTTCACCAGTTTGGAAGTTTATTACTTCATCCTTACCGTTAAGTATCATCTTGGTTAACTCTTCCTGCATTTGAAGTCCACTCATAACCTCTACATTAACAGTTGACAGTTCTTGAATGTAAGCTTTTACCAGTTCATTCTTCATATACTTTTCACCCGTTTTAACATGTATTCCTACTTGTTCACTGGCTTTCTTAATAACTCCCGTTCCTGCATATGAAATACAGAATGCCCTTTGTTTATCGGTCAATCCATCTAATTTACTTTTGGTACGTTTTTCCATGTTATATTCTCCCCTTTGCTTGATTAAAAATATCATTCCTTCAATATCGAATACAGTTTCCAATACATGTACTTGACCACTTTGAAAATAGACAACTGTATAATTTCCCTTTTCTTCTAAGGCTAGAATAGAAGTTCTTTTGATTCGGAAGGCTTTTCCATTTTTCAAGGTTTGCTTAATAAAGTTTACTGGTTTAGTTGTCATTTTGTTAACCTCCTAGTATTTGGATAAATAAAAAAGAGAAGTAGCTTTAACTACTCCCCTATTTCTGTTTTGATTTCCTTTATTTTGTCATCTAGTTCCATCATTTGACGGTTAATGTCACCCTTAAAATATGCTTCCTTGTCCGAATTGTAGGCATTCACTTTTTCTTGATAGTTAGTTTTTGCTTCCTCATGTTCACGAAGTACCCTAGAAGAATCTTCCATTGACAACCCCTCTAATGAAGGTCTATCAGCAGGTTTTTCCAACTGGAATAGAAATTCCTGATATTTAGCACCATCTGATACAAGTAAATCCTTAACCTTTTGAGTACCATTTACTTCTACCAAATCGGCTTTTAGTAGCTTGTAAGCATGTGGATTTTGAACACTTAAAGCGGTACGTTCTTTTAATTCTAAGTCATTGAAACTACGTACAATCTCCACATTTACCGAGGAATCTTCACCAGTGTTAACCCTTAGTAAAGTACCATCCACCGAATGGAAGAATGTATTATTTCTGTGGTTAAAATCTCCACCAATTACTTTACCAATCGCATCTCGTAAAATCTGCTTTTGTCCTTCAAGGTTACGAACCTCACTTACTTTTTTGTCGTATAACTCACTTAATTGTTTTTCCATCTGCTTCTTAATAAATGCTTGTTTACCCATTGTTAAATTCTCCCCTTATCTAATCTTGATAGCATTTTTGTTAGTCGTTTGTATTCAAGTTCCAATTTTTCAAGTTCTACATCTGCTTCTTTTAAATCCCGTTTCAACTGATAATTTTCCTTAGTAGCAAAGAAATATTTCCTCTTTAATTTCTCATTTTCCATTGACAAAATAGTTACCGTATCTTCTAACAATTTATTAGTTTCCATATCACTTCCCAACTCCTTCTATTTTTGTCGATTATAAAAACTATTTCCCCCACCACCGAAGTGATAGGGGATAAGCCATTACAATCCATGTTGTAACGGGTAAAGTGTATGTCATCTTTAGGTAAGATGTTTGTTTTACAAGTTCCTTTCTCAAGGGAACTCAACTCAAGACCTGATACCTCAACCCTCATCGAATGTTAGCAGGCTGTAAAACAATGACTTACTTGAAAGATAAAGTTTGGTCGGTGGGATACATTTACAAGATTGTTTCTTCTTGGATTGGTTACCAGTATTTCTTCTCTTGCTTTTCTCCCATATTATAAAAGCTTTCTTAATCGTATTAGGATTAAAAAAGGTTGGAAGGATTACCCACACACAAAGGCAACCCATCCGAATACAAAGTTTACACATTGGATGAAAAATCAATTAAACAAAGATTCCACAGAATGAGTACATTCAAGAATACTAGGAAAAGAGAGGTGTTACTTTCCCCTTCCATTCGGTCTAATTGACCTTATTTGCTGATACCACAGCTTATGGAAGCCACTAGGAAAGTGAGGTGTCCTAATGACTTCTAAAGCGAGGTATTTCTGTGAAGCAGGGCAATTTCTCAACTGTCCAAAGGCAATTATTTTTCTTCCCAAGCTAACCGTAAATCTTTATTCAAAGCATAAGCATTCGGTGCATTCCTGCCATTGTCTAACTTCATTGGGTACTTAATCAAGATACCTTTTGCTACAAGGTCGCTAATCTGCTTTCTAACGTTTCTGACGTTGTATCCAGTGAGTTCTGCTAGTTCTGCATATAACGGGCAAACCATTCCTTGACGTTGTAAAGCCATGATTGTCGATAATGTTTTTGCTTGTCCATTACTGATATTAATTACGTTCATCAGTATCACTCCTAATTAAAATATTTCCTTATAATCTACTTCTTCTCCATTGACGGTAACATTACCAGTTTCTATTGGTTTAGGTTCTTTTCTTGGTTTAACGTTATATTTAAGCTTCTTCTTAGGTTCTTGGCTTGGTATAAGTTCATTGATAAAAATTATGGTAGGTCTGTTAGCACCCTGACTAACCATTTCCCATAGTCCATATTTTTCAAGTTCTTTTCGTAGCTTGATAGCTGTTGGTTTACTACAATTCATATCTTCCATAATCTTTTCAATGGAATAGAGAATATAATATTCATTCCTTGTATGGTCGTACCAGTCATTTTGTTTTGATATTTGCAAGGTATCTAATCCATATGAGTAAAGTAATATACTAGAATCGGTTATCCCCTTATAGACTTTATGCCCTTTGAATACTTTTGGCAGTTTAACAAACTGTTGTTGCGAGATGGATAGTGTGTTATCCATTTGACATCATCCTTTTCTAAAGTTGAGTTATAAGGATTTATTTAACCCTCATACTTAATTAACAAGTGGTACTGTCAGATTTGTACCCATTGTTTGGAAATAATTTTATTTAGGTCTTTTCTAACCCTCATACTTATATAACGAGGTGAGAGGTCATATTTGTATCCTTAGAATGGAAAATAATTTCTATTAGGTTCTTTTTAACCCCCATATATTAGTTAATCGAGTGTACCGTCTGATAATGGGACAGATACTTTAAAAGTTCCCATATTAGTTAAACAAGTCAACTGTCTGATAATGGGACATTTTGTATCCTAATCCCTATACTTATTAATAAAGTGATACCATCAGATATGCACCCCTTGGATTAGAAATAGTTTAGGAGACAAATAAAAAAGCCCATCGCAGGACTTTTCTTTTAATCATAATCTTTTATATAAGTGCCTTACCGTTCTCATAATCTATTAGTATCTATACGGTATATTCTTTTATAAGATATTATCTTTTAATAAGTAACATAGTCCGTTAGGACAGTCTTTTAATATATTAAGTCTTATTCTTTAAGTCTTATTAATTAAGTCTTATTCGGGTAAAGAATGTTTACCTCAAGGGTAAAGAAAATTGACTACAAGGGTAAAGAATGTTTACCCCAAGGTAATTTATATCATCCACTGGAAGAAACATAGCAGGTTAGGATTAACGATATATTTAGTATCCAAACCGATATGATAGACATACTACATTATAGTCATTCTAATTAAGAGAAACATTGTAATAGCAGCGATTGTGAGTAATGGAAGATGATGGAAGTTGTTGATTGTAGGTATCGTTACGGGGCTAATATGTCAATAGTAAATTGGTGGAAATCAAAGAAAATTTACAGAAATTCCGTTTGTCAATAATGCATGGATTTACCGTCAGGTCAACAAGAAGTTTATGGAATCAGGATGTTACTTTCATACATTAGGTATACATACCTTATGGAAATAAATGGAGTGATATTTACTGTAATCCACAGGAGATTATTTGTAATATCCTAGGTACACTATGTTTATTTATGGGGATAATGAATGAAATATACATTTTTATGTATAAATATAATTAAAATTATAGTAGACCCCATACCCCCACCCCTTACCATAAAAGAATATATGTTCCAATATGGTTGGATATTTGTACCAACTAAAAGCATAAAGGCATACTACTACTAATACCCAGTATGTGGTAATTAAATACCGTAATATTCTAGTAATCCAAACACTTCCATATATTCCATACTTTTACATATTGTCATATCCTAACATTGTTACCATATACATCCAATTGATATAAACTGTAATATAATAACATTATTTCTATTTATCACCATTACGGTATGATTAACCAATTTTGGTAATAACTGGTAGGTGGCAGGGGTGCTTTAAAATTACCAAGATTTGGATGGAGGGTATTAATATCTAATACATTTTTAAAATAAACTTGGGGCATTCATTTTTTATTTTTTCTCAATATAAATTGGCGAAACAAAATAGATTAACCGTTTAGTCTAGAATCCTTTATAAAGAAAATGCGTCTCCACCTTATTGTAGAAACGCCCCCGTTAGCTTAAGTGAATTTCTTCATAATATGCTATATAAACACTAGGAACAGTGTTTTATTTTTAGAAAAATCCCCATCATTTGCAATAAATTTAATTTGATTACTTGTTAGAATGCTTTTTTGTATTACTAAAATTATTTATATATTGAAAACCATAAAGAATTAATCCCCTTAAAAAGTGGATTGTTAAGTATTGAAGTTTTGTTAATTTTTCTAAGGAAGCAATTTTATAATGTTTTAAAAATTTTAATCCTCCTAGATAAATAAAACAAATGTGAAGAATTAGATTTGAAATTAAATATAATGGGAATTTACCAAAAGTAAATTTTAATATCCAAAGGCTTGCAATAAGATATGGACCAAAATTAAAAAAGTTCGCACTATCCAAAGGTGGTATACCTTTATAAATTCGCCACCATTTTTTCTTTTCACCGAATAAGTCTAAAGCTTTTGTGAATGTAGTTATAAATATTGCTGCTGGTAGGTATTTTTTAAATGCATTTCGCCCTAAGAATGGTATTGTTAGCCAAGGTACAATCAGCAAAGCTATATAAAATAATTTTGAGTTTTTCATTTTACCACCTCCAAAGTTTATGATATGTATTTTTTAACAATTAATCCAGAAATAGTCCACCCTTTGTCTTGTTCAACTATCCTGCCCCGTTAGTCAAATAAATATGAATATAGCCGTTCTAAGCATCTATTTTATTATCTAATAGGAGAAGATACCTGATAGGTTATTTAAAGCTAATACAGGGCATCCAGTACGTTCTCATAATAGAGTAAAAAAGAACCTACCGATAATTGGTAGGCTTTAACATTTACGAATATTTCTTTCCTCTAAGAGTGGATAATGGTGAAGCATTTCTACCCCGTTCCAGTACAGTCTTATCTTCAATGGATTGGATATACTTCTCTGTTGTAGCTAGTTGGGTATGACCTAGTAAACGACTAACCGTATAAAGGTCTGTATGCCCTAAGGATATTTGTGCATAGCTTCTCCTACAACTATGTACCAAAAGCTTCACATCTACCCCACAGACTTTCCCTGACCGTTTAACAACGTTAAGTACAGCATCATGACCCATTCTACCGATAGAGGAAACTTCCTTCTTTAACCCTCCACCTTTGGTACGTGTACAGACGAACAGGAAGGGACATTCTTCACCTTTTAGGTACTTCTCTCTAACCCTTCTATACTTCATTAGCTGACGCTTTAAATGAAGGCTTACAGGTACTAATCGTTGCTTGTTACCTTTACCCCTAATCAATAGGGCATCATCGAATACATCCGTTAATAGAAGTCCTGATAACTCAGCAGAACGGATACCAGTTTCAAATAAGCAGGTTAAGATAGTTCTGTTTCTAACATCCATGAAATTACTCCCACAATAGAAGTCAATCATCTTCTGAATGTCCTCAATGCTAAATGGCTTAATCATTACCTTTTCTTCCTTCAGTAGTTCTATATCGTCTAAAGGGTTATCCTTCAGTATCTTTTCTTTGATACAAAACTTATAGAAGTTATTTAAGGTCTTTAGTTTAGTGTTAATGGTGTTAGCTTTAATACCTTTGTCGAGAAGATATTTTATCCATCGTTTAATATGTCTTGTGGTAGCATCCTCTAGTTCAATCTGAAAGGATTCCCACAACCATCTTTCAAACTGTATTAAAATGGCTTTCTTGTTTTTGACGGTTGACTTGCTATAATTTTGGATTTCGATTTCCGTAATGTAGTCTTCTAGTGATAGGTTCATTTACTGTAATCCCTCGCCTTTTTAGTATTAGCAAAGATTACGGCAAACTCATAATTTCAACTTAGCGGAAAGTGACTTGAAGCCTTGGGGCTGTAAGGCTGAATGAAAGCGAAGCGTAGGGGTAGTCCTTTTCGGATTTTTTGTCCGTTGGAGTTACTTGAGTACTTTCCTTACGTTGCTGTTCATTCATCGTGTGATTCTCCTTTCAAACTACCCTTTTAAAAACTTGTTAGTAAGTTTCTAACTTTGTAACAATTAATTTAATATCCTTAAAGTGAAACTTATTGGACATAAACTAAGGTCATTTAAACGTTGTATTGATCTTTTATCTCATTTATTTAGGTTGACTCGCCAAACTTTGTTGCTATTTACCAAGTAATTCGATGTGGTTGATTGGAGCAAAAGATGCTCGCTTTCCGCGGGGCGAGCGGTAAGCCTTAAGCACGTAAACGCCTGTATGAGCCTCACCTGTCCCGCTACTATAAGCAGGAGTCTCGCAATCCGTTCCAATAAACCTAATATAGTTTTTGTTTTAAAAGCAACAACCTCTTAGAATAGAGGCGAGCCTTTATTTAAATAATATTATAGAAACATACAACTTAATAGTATATCGCTTATTGGTGTATAACACAATTATTTAACCATACTGTTGAAAATTGTACATGATTTTTCAATAAAATGCGAATCTAGTTTTTGGATGGACTTCCTTCAAAAAGAAATTGAATTTTGCCTTCTTTCCACTCTAATTTCGCATCAAACGTTTTTTCTCCCTTTTTAAATCCCTTAATTAAGTTAGAGTTACCTTCATTTAATAGCTTTTGAATATTAGTCTGAGAGATTTTTTTCCCTAATATTTTTTTCGAAATAGTGAAGGTACATTTGATTGTTTTGTAGTTTGCACATCCATAAAATTCACCTTTATCGACTATATCACCATCACACAGCTTACATTTTCCAACCTTTTTGCCTATTGTGTATCGGGAAGATGTTCGCTGGATTGAGTCTACTTTTAATCCTTCGAAGCTCCAATTAGGTGCAACTGTTATTGCGTCAGATACTATTTTTGTAGACAGCTTTTTTGTTTGTTCCATAAATAAAGATGGTGATGCTTGTCCTTCACCTATTTCTGAAAGGCGTTGCTCCCATTTTGCTGTCATTTCTGGTGAAGCTAAAATGTGATCACCAATTGCTGCAATTAGCACTTTTCCTTTATCTGTCGCATACACTTGGTTCTTTTTAATATCAATGTACTTTCGGTCCTTCAGCATTGTGATAATACCTGCTCTCGTCGCTTCGGTACCTAACCCTTCTACTTTGCTTAAGACCTTTTCTAATTCATCATTATCTAAATATTTCCCTGCCGTTTTCATTAAAGTTATTAACTGGCCTTCCGTATATCGCTTTGGCGGCTGAGTTTTTCCTTCCTTTGCTTCAACCTTATGAACATGTCCAGAATTACCTTTCGAAACATTAGGGAGTAGTTGATCTTTTTCTTTGTCAGCTTGAAATATGACTTTGCGCCAGCCTTCTTGAATTTGTTGTTTTCCCTTGGTAATAAATTCTGCACGGCCATCAACAAGGGTAGTTAATGTTGAGTAATCAAAAATCGCACTTTCATAGTGCGCGGCAATTAACCTTCTAACAATCATGTCATACATTTTTTGTTCGTCAGCAGATAATCTTTTTGGATCCTTTACCTGTTCAGTTGGGATGATTGCATAGTGATCTGTTACCTTTTTTTCATTTACGTATCGAGAATTATTTATGATCGAAGGCTTTGGTAACGGAAACAAATCCTTAAAGTCATCAAAGGCACTTAATTTCTTTAAAATTTCAGGAAACAGCTCTGCTTCCCCTTTTGTTACATAGGCTGAATCACTACGAGGATAAGAAACAATTCCTTTTTGATAGAGTGATTGAACGATGTCTAACGTCTTTTTTGGTGAAAATTTAAATGCCTTATTTGCTGTTGCTTGAAGTGATGACAAGTTGAAAAGAAGCGGTGGCTGATATTCCTTGCGCTCGGTTATTAGTTCTTTTATTTCAGCTGGCTTATCTTTACAAAATGCGGCCATTCTGTTTGCAAGCTCAACATCCATTATTCTTGTTTGTTGATCCTTTTGCCATTTCCCTTGATATTTCTTCCCGTTTATTTGGAACGTTGCAACAATTTCCCAAAATGGCTCAGACTTAAATGCATCAATTTCCTTTTCTCTTTTAACGATTAATGCGAGTGTTGGTGTTTGAACTCTACCAGCTGAAAAAACGTCATTGATCCCTTTTTCTTTTAATAAAAGCGAATACACCCTAGAAGCATTCATCCCTACTAACCAATCTGCACAAGCACGAGAATAAGCTTCAAAATATAGTTTTTTCGTTTTTTCATCATCAAGTAATTGGCGAAATCCTTCATAGATAGAAGCAGGAGTTAGTGATGAAATCCATAATCTTTTTAAAGGCTTCCTTATACCTGATAGGTGAATGATATTACGTATGATAAGCTCACCTTCACGACCAGCATCTCCAGCGTGGATAATTTCATTAACTGCTGGATTTTTTAAAAGTTGTTTGACAATATTAAATTGTTTTGCTTTTGACTTTGTAACTTCATATTTAAACTTTTCAGGAATGATCGGCAACATCGTTAATGACCATTTTTTCCACTCCGACTTATAAGCTTCAGGTGCACTTAATTGAGTTAAATGGCCAATTGCCCACGTACAATAGGCACCATTTGGAAAGAGTTCATTCGGCTTCACTTCGAAATAGCCATCTCTTTTCACTCTCTGAAATTGCGCACACAGGGTTGAAGCTTGATCGGGTTTTTCTGCAATTATTACCTTCATTGTTTTAATCACCCATACACTTTAATTCATTCTATTTTCCCTGGAATCTACTTTTAGTTTACAGTATTTTTCTTTAGATGAAAAATGTAAGAAAACAAAGTTTAATAGTAGAAAACATGACTTCATTTAATTCCTATTGAAATATCATATGTTTTATATACAATTATTTCCATGAAATAAATTCTGATGAAATACACCTTTCCCCATTTTACCTATTAAGACAAGAAAAAGCACCACAAAACTATGTGATGCTTTTCATAAAGAATTTAAAAAGTATTATATACGTCCGGACATGAGGATTCTGTTGGTTTGTAAAAGCAGTGAGCCTTGAACCTTACTGAGTTCCATTGGTTATACCATTGAGCTGGACAGGCACCTGATGGTTTAAAAAACCATAATGAGTAACTTGCTGGGTGGAAACGTTCGCCATTAATAACTCTACGGGCGAGTCTTATATCAAGTTCTCTTGCACCTTGATAAAAATATCCTTTTATCGTCGCTTCGAACCCACCTGGACGTTGAAAAACCATTCTTCTAATCGTATTTATTTCTTTAAAGTCTAAGCACCCAGATCGTGTTCTGTTGACGCCTACATTTCCGACCATTAGCATCCCTAATTGCCCATCACCTTCTGCTTCTGCTCTCATTAAGCGAGCTAACAATTTCACATCAGCTTCAGTTGCTTTTACAACAGCCAACGAACCCACTCCCTTTTTGTATTATTTGTAATTATATGTGTGGAGTGATCGTCCGAGTGTTAAATGTTAAGGTTTTAAAATAACCTTAATACAATTATCCTGATGGTCATTAAATAGTTTATAAGCATGGTCTGCTTCATCTAGAGCAATTTTGTGAGTGATAATTTCCTTAGGGTCAAATTCTTTATTCATGATCATGTCAAATAACTTTGGCATAATTGGAATAACTGGAGCCTGGCCCATTTTTAAAGTGATGTTTCTAGTGAAAAATGCACCTAGTGGAAAATTGTTATAATTCGCACCATAAACACCTGTGATTTGTACAGTCCCATATTTCCTTACGGCTTTTGTTGAAATTTGAATCGGTCCGAGTGTTCCACCCTGTAGCTTTAATTTTTGTTCAATAAATTCAAGCGGTGATTTCTTACCATCCATTCCTACACAATCAATTACAACATCTGCTCCACCATGAGTAATCTCTTTTAAATGTTCACCCATATCAGGATATTCAGTAAAGTCGAACACTTCAACGCTGTTCATCTTTTTTGCATGATTAAGTCGATATTCTAAGTGGTCGATGGCAATCACACGTTTTGCCCCTTTCATCCAGGCAAATTTCTGTGTCATCAAACCAACTGGTCCACACCCTAAAACGATAACAGTATCACCCTTTTTCACTCCGCCATGCTCAATACTCCAGTATGCAGTAGGCAGAACATCTGATAAAAATAAAAGTGATTCATCCTCCAATTCACAAGTTTCAGGAATGAGAAAAGGAGTAAAATTCCCAAAAGGAACCTTTAAATACTCGGCTTGTCCACCAGGATGATTGCCAAACTTTTCCGTATAGCCAAAATATCCACCGGAATCATAATGTGGATTAGAATTATCACATTGACTTGTCATATCATGCTGACAATAAATACATTCCCCACATGAAACATTAAAAGGCACGACAACACGGTCGCCTTTTTTTACCTTCGTAACATTTGGACCTACTTCTTCGACAATCCCCATTGGCTCGTGACCAATTATATAACCTTCAGGTAATGGCATATTTCCTTGATATAAATGTAAATCAGATCCACAAATTGCTGTTGAAGTAATTTTGACAATTACATCATCCTTTTTTTCCAACTTTGCATCTTCAACTTCTTTTACTTTTACATTATTAGGACCTTGATAAGTAACAGCTTTCATAGGTACACTCCAATCAAAAACTGGTTTAATTCTTATAAGTATGCCCCTACTAAGCTGGTTGCAATTCATGTTTATAGCACGACTAAAAAATGAATAATTAGTTTTCTTTTTGAAAGCAGCTTTTATACGTAAAAATAACAGCACTAAAAGTATCAGTACTGTCAAAGTAATATCTTTTTAAATTATCTTTAATTCTTTACCTGCCTTCACAAAAATGTCTAAAGCAGCTTGAAGCTCTTCTTTTGTATGTTCTGCGGTGACTATTGTTCTCACACGTGCAAGTCCTTTAGCAACAGTTGGAAATGCAATCCCTTGTGCAAATACTCCATATGTTAGTAATTTATCTGAAAATTGATGTGAAAGTGCTTCATCTCCAATTATGACTGGAGTGATTGGTGTTTCACTTTTCCCTGTGTTAAAACCTAGTTGCTCTAGTCCTATTTTAAAAAACTTTGTATTATCCCATAACCGTTCAATCAGTTCAGACTCTTCTAATAGCACATTAATTGCCTCGCTACAAGCTGCTGTCACAGCTGGTGGATGTGATGTACTAAATAAAAACGGTCGACCTTTATGAATCAGGTAGTCAATAAGCGTCTTCGAACTTGCTACATAACCTCCTAAAACACCTATCGCTTTACTTAATGTCCCTACTTGAATGTGAACACGTCCGTCTAAACCGAAGTGATTAACAGTTCCACGACCATTTTCTCCTAAAACCCCTGAAGCATGTGCATCATCGACCATCACTAACGCATCATACTTTTCTGCTAATTCTACGATTTCAGGTAGCGGTGCGATATTTCCATCCATTGAAAACACCCCATCAGTCACGATTACCCGAACTCTGAAGTTATTTGATTCCTTAAGTGCTCTTTCAAGATCTTTCATATCAACATGGTTATATACTTTTCTTTCAGCTTTTGTTAATCGAATTCCATCGATAATAGATGCATGGTTAAAGGCATCAGAAATGACAACGTCTTCATTTGTTAAGATGGCAGAAAGGACTCCTTGGTTTGTTGTAAAGCCTGACTGAAACACTAGTGCCGCTTCAGTATGCTTGAATTTCGCGAGTTTTTCTTCTAATTCCTTATGCATTGTTAATGTTCCAGCAATTGTCCGAACAGAACCAGTACCAGCACCAAATTTCTCAATCGCTTCTATTGCAGCCTTTTGTAAACGTGGATGTGAAGTTAGCCCTAAATAGTTGTTTGATGAAAGCTGAATGACTTCCCTGCCATCGATGACAACCTTTGCACCTTGATCACTTTCTAATGGAATTAACGTTCGAAATGTTCCCTGTTTTTTCATTTCATTAAGTTCAGCTTGCAAATAGTCAAAGCCTTTCATTTTCATTCCTCCTATTAAACTAGTAAAAATATAAACAAAGTTTTGATCCTTTAAGGATATAATACAACCTTACCACAGTTACCTTCGATCATTAGTTCAAAACCTTTTTCAAATTCTTCAAGTGAAAAATGATGTGTGATGATTGGTTTTACATCAACTTGCCCCGAGTGAAGTAGTGCAGATACTTGCTGCCATGTTTCAAACATTTTTCTACCTGTTATCCCTTTCACGGTTATTCCTTTAAATACAATGTCATTTGTCACATCTAGTTCAACTGGTCGTACTGGTAAACTCAAAATTGACACCCTGCCACCATTAGTGACCATTCTAAAGCCCTGATTCATGGCAATTGGATGTCCTGACATTTCACAAACTACGTCAACACCATCTCCATTTGTTAACTGCTTAACAGCTTGAAGTGGCTCTTCATTTTTTGAATTGATAACACTTGTTGCCCCTATTTGCTTCGCTAAATTTAAGCGATAATTATTTATATCAAGGGCAATGACCTGTGCTGCGCCTGCTGCTTTCGCCACACCAACTGCCATCAATCCTATTGGTCCACAACCGATAATTGCTACCGTTTTACCGATGACATCACCTGATAAAACAGTGTGTACAGCATTACCCATCGGTTCTTGGATAGCTGCAACGTCATATAACATCTCTTTTGGATTTTTCCAAAGATTAGCTGCTGGTAGGGCAACATATTCTGCGAAGCACCCTTGTGTATCAACACCAATAATTTTTGTATACTTACATATATGCGCTTTTCCTGTTAGACATTGTGAGCATTTTCCACATACAATATGAGTTTCAGCTGATACAGAATCACCATAATCAACATTCTTTACCTTTGAGCCTTTTTCTACCACCTCTCCAGAAAACTCATGCCCGAAAACATATGGTGGATTCACTCTGCTCTCAGACCATTCATCCCACTTATAAATATGAACATCAGTCCCGCAAATTGATGTTGCTTTCACTTTAATTAAAACCTCATCCTCATTTATTTGAGGAATCTCAACTGTTTGTATTTGGGCACCATATCCTCGATGATGTTTAACAACCGCCTTCATTTTTCCGTTCAAGATGAACACCCCTTTGTTGAAAACCCTTACATATTAATAGTTTAACACGTTATTATAAAATGTAAATAAGGATGTCTACTGCAAACGGACAATTGATTGCAAACAAAATAATTTTTTCTTTTAACGAATTTCCTTAATATTTAAATTCTGAACATACAAAAAAGACTGATGAATTCCCATCAGTCCTTCGCTAACAACTATTACATAAATTCTGAAACTAGTTTATTAAATTCTTCTTCATCAATCGCTAATTCAGCTTCTGATAATGGTGTTTCGCTATAACCATTAATCAGTTCCTGATAAGATTTTTGCTCTGTATTTTGATAAATTAATCCTGTAACCAAGCCTTTATGCTTCATTAATGTTTGCATTGCTAATTCTTTATTATTAGGATCATAACCTTCTACATTAGCTAACTTTGTTAAATTCTCTTTAAACCAATCATACGTGTTGACCTTGTTATACGTTACACAAGGGCTAAAAACGTTAATTAGTGAGAATCCTTTATGGTTAATACCTGCTTCAATTAATGCTGTTAAATCCTTAAGGTCAGTTGAAAAACTTTGAGCAACAAATGTCGCACCAGCTGTCAATGCCATTTCCATTACAGATAAGGCAGATTCAATCGAGCCCTTAGGTGTACTTTTTGTAACAAAGCCTGCATCACTACGTGGTGATGTTTGACCTTTTGTTAATCCATATATTTGGTTATCCATCACAATATACGTGATGTCAATGTTACGACGGATAGCATGAATGGTGTGACCCATACCAATCGCAAAGCCGTCTCCATCACCACCAGATGCGATAACTGTTAAGTCTCGGTTTGCCATTTTCACACCTTGTGCAATTGGTAATGAACGACCATGAATACCGTGAAAACCATACGAATTAATGTACCCAGATATCCGACCAGAACATCCGATACCTGACACAACAGCAAGATTATCTGGCTGTAGACCTACATTTGCTGCAGCACGCTGGATCGCAGCTTGTACAGAGAAGTCACCACAACCAGGACACCAGTTTGGTTTTACGTTGTTTCTGAAATCTTTAAACGTTGTTGCCATCTTTAGATCAACTCCTTGCTTCTCGTATGAATTTCATGAGGTAGGAATGGATTACCGTCATATTTTAATAATGATGAAATTTTGTTAGCATGACCAACATTCATCTTTAAAAGACTTGCTAGCTGACCAGTTGCATTGTTTTCAACAACAATGACTTTTTTTGCAGATTCTACTAATGGGAGCATTTCCTCAGTCGGGAAAGGATGGATAAGGCGAATTTGAGCATGATTTACCTTAACACCTTCTGCTTCTAAGCGCACGATTGCTTCTTCGATTGTTCCTCTTGTTGAAATAAAACCAACAAGTAGGACATCTGGATTTTCATGTTGGATATTTTTATGAACTGGATTTTTGAACTGCATGCTATTTAACTTTCTTAATCGTTTATCCATCTGATCAATACGATTTCCTGCAGACTCAGATGGCTTACCAGTTTCATCATGCTCTACACCTGTAACATGGTGGATTCCGTTTTTCATACCTGGAATAACACGTGGTGATACTCCGTCTTTTGTTACTTCAAAGCGTTTGAAGTATCCTTTATTTTCAATTTCTGGTAATTCTTCTGTTTGAAGCTTGCCACGACGAATTTCGATGTTGCTATAATCTAACGGTTCAACGGTTTGTTTTCCTAATGATAGTTGTAAGTCAGTTAACAAAATGACAGGACATTGATATTCTTCGGCAATATTGAATGCTTCGATTGTATCGTAGAATGCCTCTTGAACTGTACTTGGAGCCATTACAACTTTAGGAATTTCCCCATGTGTACCATAAATCATTGCCATTAAATCAGATTGTTCTTGCTTTGTTGGTAATCCTGTACTTGGGCCACCACGTTGTGTATCAACAATAACAAGAGGTTGTTCTGTTATACCTGATAGACCAATTGCTTCCATCATTAACGATAAGCCAGGACCTGCTGATGCAGTAAAGGTACGTGCGCCTGCATAGTTTGCACCAATTGCCATTGTACAAGCTGCAATTTCATCTTCGGTTTGAATAACCGCTCCACCGAATTTTGGAAGTTTTTCAATTAAATATTCCATAATTTCTGAAGCAGGTGTAATTGGATAAGCAGCCATGAAGCGTGACCCTCCAGCTAATGCACCTAATGCGATCGCATCATTCCCAATCATAAACATACGCTTATTGCCATCTGCTTTTTCAAGATACATATCTTGGCGATCAAATCCAAGCTCATTTTTTAAATACTCTGCACCTTTTTCAATTGCTTGCATATTTTTCTCAACAATCTTTTCACCTTTGCGGCCATATGTGTCATTAACTACATCACGGTATCCACTCGGATCTATATCAAGAATTGCACTTGTTGCTCCAATTGCAACCATATTTTTCATTAATGATGTACCTAATTCAGTAGCAATTACTGTAAATGGAACTGAATAAAGCGTAACATTTGCTTCATCTGAAATGGTTGGATTGAATTTTGAATCCGCTAGGACAATCCCGCCAGCTCGTAACTCATGAAAATTTACATCGATTGTTTCTTGATCAAAAGCTACTAATATATCAAGATCGTCTGAAATTGAACGAACCTGTGTTGTACTTACACGAATTTTATTGTTCGTGTGTCCACCTTTAATTCGTGACGAAAAGTGACGATATCCGTATAAATAATAGCCTAGTCGGTTTAATGCAATAGAGAATACTTCACCAGTACTTTCAATACCTTCTCCTTGCTGTCCTCCAACTTTCCAGGAAAGTTGACTTATCATGTATTTACACCCCTCAAAAAATACAATATTTTAATTTATATGTTTTTAAATATAATTATCAGTGTACCATAATCTTGTCCATTTTCATTACTACTTCTTTAGAGTCTACGAAAATTTGACATATTGTCTTTTCAATTAAACTGAGTTATTTGATTGGAATTACACTAAACTTTTACAATTGTAGACCCTACTTTAGAAAAAAACAAGTGTTTGACTCAAAATAACAAGAAAAATAAAGTCTTGTTTCAGCAGCTTATCATTCCTATTTATTTAATATGAAATGTTGTCGATAAAGTTTTGATAGACCAGCTTATTTACCATTTTTTGAGGATAATAGTTGAGTAACTGATTGATAAAGTTGTAATAGCATGAGTAATCTTCTAGACCAATTATCGTTTCATCAATCCCATCAAAGTCTGAACCAAATCCTATATTATTTTCTCCTCCTAAAGCACAAAGATAATCTACATGTTTTAGGACATCTGAAATGGTTGGCTGTGGAGTATTGGTTGTAAAGAATGGGACAAACGTTACTCCTATCATTCCATTTTTTTTAAACAAGGCAACGATTTGTTCATCTTTTAAATTACGTACATGTGGGCAAAGCCTATGAACATTGGAATGTGAAGCAATTGGGTAGTCAGCTATTTCTAAAGACTCCCAAAAACTTCTTTCACTTGTGTGAGATAAATCTGTCCACATTCTTTGTCTATTCAAATAGTTAATCACTTTCCTACCAAAGTTTGTAAGTCCACCATTACGTTTCTCATTTGCGCCATCAGCTACGAGATTTGCATAATTCCAAGTTAAGCCAACAGAACGAACCCCTAATTGATAAAGAATTTCTAATTGTTCAATCTGATCTCCTATTGCATCACAGCCTTCGAGTGTTAAAATAGCGCCTATATCATTTTCAGAAAGGCTGTCGATATCAGATTTAGTTTTTATTAATTTTATTTCTGGATATCTTTTTAGCACCTTTTGATAAAAAATATTGATTTGTGAATGAGCGACCGATAATCGGTTATTAAATGGAACATCCTCTGGAACAAAGATTGCAAAGCATTGGATTGTCTTATTCATTGCTTTAAGTTTTGCAATTGAGACATGCAAGCTTTCGTCTTCAAAAACATTAATTTTCGGATCTTTCCAAAGCTTGTACAGCATATCACAGTGTGCATCAAACAGTCTCATCAATCATTTCTCCCCTTTAAAAACAAGTCTTTAACAAAACAAGGGTCTGACTCAATGTTACGAGTCAAACCCCAATTGGATATATCCCCCAAACTTGTAAACCTTACGTTACCTTGGCTCGACAATTAATTTAATTGCCGTTCGTTCTTCTCCATCTATTTGAATATCAGTAAAAGCAGGAATACATATTAAATCAACACCACTCGGAGCTACAAAGCCTCTTGCTATCGCGACAGCTTTTACAGCTTGATTGAGTGCACCAGCCCCAATAGCTTGAATTTCGGCATTTCCTCTTTCTCTTAAAACCCCAGCTAATGCACCAGCGACAGAATTAGGATTAGACTTTGCTGAAACTTTTAATATTTCCATTTCTAGTTCCCCCTTAATTTTCAATGAATCCTTGAGTGTTCATTAGAACAATCATTGGCATATCTTGTTTAAAAGACCATCCCCTCATTTGCCTTCTAAACAGTGTTAGTTCATCATCCATTGATACTATATTCACTAGAAATGGAAAGTATTCCTGCTTGTTCGCACATTATTCTGAAAAATCCTTCACCTAATAGCGTAAGCGATTTATAATTCCTCTCGCCATAAAAAATCCATTATTTGGTATTTTTCCTTTATATCCTTTAACCTATTTTTATTCAAGGCTTTTTTCGCAATCTTAGTTGCTATTTACCAAGTAGTGCGGTGTGGTTGATTTCATTTTTAAAGAAACAATCTTTTAGAAGATAGCCTTATTCAAAAAACATATGATCGTCGTTAATGAGAACTCTTTCAATTTTTTTTGCATTCCCTGTCTTATCATCGATATCAACAACAACTGCACTTAACTGCGTACGTCCTTCAGCTACATCGTGACGTACAGGTAAACTTGTTAAAAACCTTTTCAGAATCATATCTCGATTTACACCTAATATCCCATCGTAAGGGCCTGTCATTCCGACATCCGTTATGTAAGCTGTCCCTTTATCTAAAATACGTTCATCTGCTGTTTGGACATGTGTATGTGTACCAACGACAGCTGAAACTTTCCCATCTAAATACCATCCCATCGCTTGCTTCTCACTTGTTGCTTCTCCATGAAAATCAACAAATATTATTGGTGTACGTTTTTTAGCTTCTGCAACAAGCTCATCAGCCTTTTTAAACGGACAATCAGATGGCGGCAAAAATGCTCTCCCTTGTAAATTAATAACCGCTACTTCTTTTCCACCAATTGTTACAAAGATCATGCCTTTCCCTGGATTTCCCTCTGGAAAGTTAGCAGGACGGATCATCTTTTTAGCATGGTCTATAAACTCAAATATTTCACGATTATCCCAAGTATGATTTCCCATCGTAATAACATGTGCTCCACATTCAATAAATTGCTGATAGATCTTTTCTGTAATCCCTTTACCATGTGCAGCATTTTCTCCATTAATAATTACAACATGTGGTTTATATTTTGTTTTTAGCTTAGGTAAATATTCTTTAATCATATCTCGACCTGGTGAACCAAATACATCACCAACAAACAATATTTTCATAATTGAAGCCCCTCTATTTAAGTAATCTTTATTTTTATCATCAAAACGCTAATTTGCAAAAAGTCTTTCTTAGTTTTACACAAACTTCATAAAAAATAAAGTGGCGCATTTCTGCACCACTTTATTTTGCATATTCAACTGCTCTTGTTTCACGGATAACAGTTACTTTAATGTGACCAGGATAGTCGAGTTCTTCTTCAATTCTTTTTCTGATGTCTCTTGCCAAGCGATGAGCTTGTAGATCGTCAATACTATCAGGCTTAACCATAATACGTACTTCTCGACCTGCTTGGATCGCAAACGACTTTTCAACACCTTCATATGATTCAGAGATTTCCTCGAGCTTCTCTAGGCGACGAATGTAATTTTCAAGCGTTTCACTACGTGCACCAGGTCTTGCCGCTGATAATGCATCTGCTGCTGCAACAATAACAGCAATGATTGAAGTTGGCTCTGTGTCACCATGGTGTGAAGCAATACTGTTTATCACAACAGGATGCTCTTTATACTTTGTTGCAAGCTCAACACCAATTTCAACGTGACTTCCTTCCACCTCATGATCAATTGCTTTACCAATATCATGCAGGAGCCCTGCTCGTTTAGCTAATAACACATCTTCACCAAGTTCGGCAGCCATTAGGCCTGCTAAGAATGATACCTCAGTAGAGTGCTTCAACACGTTTTGACCATAACTTGTTCTGAATTTCAAACGACCAAGAATTTTTATTAGATCAGGATGAAGTCCATGTACACCAACCTCAAATGTCGTTTGTTCTCCGATTTCTCGAATGTATTCATCAACTTCACGTCGAGACTTCTCAACCATCTCTTCGATACGTGCAGGGTGAATACGACCGTCCTGAACAAGCTTATCTAACGCTATTCTTGCAGTTTCCCTACGGATTGGATCAAACCCTGATAAAATTACTGCTTCAGGCGTATCGTCAATGATAAGATCTATACCCGTTAATGTTTCTAAAGTACGGATATTACGTCCCTCACGTCCAATAATACGACCCTTCATTTCATCATTTGGAAGATTGACAACAGATACTGTAGTTTCGGCTACATGATCTGCTGCACATCGTTGAATAGCAAGCGACAGGATTTCTTTTGCCTTCTTGTCAGCTTCTTCCTTGGCACGACTTTCGCTATCTTTAATCATTATAGCGGTATCATGTGTAAGTTCTTTTTCAACCTTTTCAAGAATGATCGACTTTGCTTCATCTCGTGTAAGGCTAGATATGCGCTCAAGCTCTGTTTGCTGTTTACGCACCATCTCGTCCACTTTGCTTTCCATCTCTTCAATATGCTGTTGTCTTTCATTCAGAGAATCTTCTTTTTTCTCTAGCATAACTTCACGTTTATCTAAAGACTCGTCCTTACGGTCAAGATTCTCTTCCTTTTGTAATAAGCGATTTTCTTGTTTCTGAAGCTCATTTCGTCTCTCACGAACTTCCTGCTCTGCATCTGTTCGCAACTTGTGAATTTCGTCCTTTGCTTCAAGAAGTGCTTCTTTTTTCGTTGCTTCTGCATCACGCTTTGCATCTTCAAGAATCTGCTCTGCAGCATGATTTGCACCAGCAATTTTCGCTTCGGCAATGGATTTACGAACAAAATAGCCAACAACTGCACCGACGATTAGGCCAAGCAAAATGGAGATGATTATTGATACTATGTCCATCATTACACCTCCTCTTGCTATGAACTTGTTTTTTCTAGATTAAAGTGTCGGCATGTACATTGTTCAATTTTAAGTTGTCAACATACAGCACAAAGCTTTGTTTTCATGTTGAACTTTGCGTCTTATCAATATTTTTTTAGGAAGACAAAATCAAGTACCAACATTTTTGCTTTCAAAATGCTTCAATCATCATTCTACAAAATTGTAAAATATACATCCTAATTGTAAATGTGTGAAATTTTCTTGTCAAGCCCGTCGTTCTAACGATTGTAGCCACTTAAACAATTAGTAAGATTGATTTTCCTTTTTGAAATTGAGAAAACAAGAGTGAATTTTGTAGAATTGTGTCATAATATATTGTTTTTAGATAAAATTAATTATAATGATTATATCCAAATATGATACCTTTCTATACGCATTCAAGTTATCTTTAGTCATTTTCTTATCTATAGTATTGTATGACGAGTAAAAATACTATTTTCATATAAAGACTTTTCTCTAGATTCTAATATGCTCTTATGGGTTGAATAAAAAAGAAATTTTCGCAATGTTTATGTTTTTCATCCATACCTGAAAAGAGCATACAAAAAAAGGGCAAGTTGCCCTTTTTAAATTAATCCTCTAATAAATCTAATTCCTCTTGACTCTCATCCGGAGCAATGACATCTTCATCCAATCCATAATGCTTACGGATTTTTTCTTGAATTTCTAAACGAAGAGCTGGGTTTTCTTTTAGGAATTGCTTCGCATTTTCACGACCTTGTCCTAAACGCTCTTCATTATATGAATACCAAGAACCACTTTTTTGAACAATATCAATATCAGATCCTAAATCGATAATTTCTCCCTCTTTAGAGATCCCTTCACCGTACATGATGTCCACTTCAGCCACTTTGAATGGTGGAGCAACTTTGTTTTTCACAATTTTGATTTTCGTCTTGTTTCCGACCATATCGTTTCCTTGTTTAAGTGTTTCTGCGCGACGAACCTCTAGACGAACTGATGAATAGAATTTTAAAGCACGTCCGCCTGGTGTTGTTTCTGGATTACCAAACATAACACCAATTTTTTCGCGAATTTGGTTTATAAAAATCGCGATTGTTTTTGATTTATTAATAGCACCTGACAGTTTTCGTAATGCTTGTGACATTAAACGTGCTTGAAGACCAACGTGTGAATCACCCATCTCACCTTCAATTTCAGCTTTAGGCACTAATGCAGCAACTGAGTCAATAACTAGTATATCAATAGCGCCACTTCGAACAAGCGCTTCAGCAATTTCAAGTGCCTGCTCTCCTGTGTCAGGTTGAGATAATAATAGTTCATCTATATTAACACCTAGCTTTTGTGCATAGACAGGATCAAGTGCGTGCTCTGCATCGATAAATGCTGCTTGTCCACCTTGTTGCTGTACTTCAGCAATAGCATGAAGCGCTACAGTCGTTTTACCAGAGCTTTCAGGACCGTATATCTCTATAATTCTACCACGAGGATATCCACCTACTCCTAATGCCGCATCAAGAGCTAGTGAACCACTTGGAGATGTTAAAATCTTTCTATCTGTTTGTTCCCCTAATTTCATAATGGAACCTTTACCGAATTGCTTCTCTATTTGTTTTAACGCCATATCTAAGGCAGCTTGACGATCGCTCACAAAATTTCCTCCTTTAAATGAATCTATATATAATATAACGCTTTTTTTATCGTTTGCCAAGTAAAAATCGAACATTTATTCGATTGTTTTCTTTTGAAAAACGTTCTTAATTTTCACTTTTCTTTAGAGAGTTTTTTGAAATTAAGACTAATATGAAGCAATAAAATCTAATTTTATCTATTTATTAAACAGTCAGTTCTCATAAAGAAATAGGATCTGAAAATCAGATCCTATTTCATTCTCTCAAGTAAGTAATCATTTAAGAAGTTTACGAGAGATTATTATATCATTCTATTTCCGATAAAAGTTTGACTAAATGATGAAATCCATACTTTACCGTTCTCACACGAATTCCTTTTCTTGAACCTGCAAAATGAAACGGATAAATTTTTGTTTCACTATCCTTCATAGAAATACCGATAAATACTGTACCTACAGGTTGTCCCTCATGTGGCTCTGGACCTGCAACACCTGTAAAGCTAATACCGATATCACTATTTGATATCTTGCGTACTTGCTCTGCCATTTCCTTTGCACATTGCTCACTGACAGCCCCATATTCATCAAGTGTTTGCTTTGAGACATTTAGTATTTGTGCCTTCATCTCATTTGAATAGCAAATAATACTACCTTTTAAAAATTGTGATGAACCCTCTAAGGCTGTTAGTTGTTCAGAAAACATTCCACCTGTTAAACTTTCTGCTGCAGATATTGTTTTCTGTTTATCTATTAACAGTGTTTTAAGTTCTTGAGCAAGTGTTGTTTGTTCATAACCGTATAAATATTCTCCAACACGTGCATGAATTTTTTGTTCAAGTTCGTTTAATAGTTGATTCGCAACTTCTTCGTCTACATGCTTTGCGGTTAATCGTAACGTTACTTCACCTTCAGATGCTAAGGGGGCAACGGTTGGGTTTATCTGTTCATCAATGATGTCTTGTATGTCTGTCTCAAGCTGGGATTCACCTATACCAAAGAATCTTAACACACGAGAAATAATCTTTTCCTGAAAACCAAGTTGATTTTGAAAATATTCTCGACCATAGTTTTGGAACATTGGTTTCATTTCACTCGGAGGACCAGGTAAAAGCATATAGATAGTATGATCAACTTCTAAAGCCATCCCAGGTGCCATCCCATAATCATTCTTCAATATGTATGAGCCATCTAGTACAAGTGCTTGCTTTTTATTATTTTCAGACATGATTCGTTTAGTTTGAACAAAGTATTGTTCAATGCTTTCTAACGCAGCCTGATCAAATATAAGTTCCTTACCAAGTGATTTAGAGATGGTTTCTTTCGTTAAATCATCCTTTGTAGGCCCAAGCCCTCCAGTGAAAATAATAATGTTTGATCGTTCCTTAGCAATTTTAATTGCTTGCTCAAGTCGGGTAGGATTGTCACCAACTACAGTATGATAATAAACATTCATCCCAAGTTCAGCAAGTTCTTTAGATAAAAATTGAGCATTGCTGTTTACAATTTGCCCAAGCAGTAATTCAGAGCCAACAGCAATTATTTCTGTACGTATATTCATTTTGTATTCCTCCTGTAGGGGGTTAAAGGTCACTTGGAGTTAATAAAGGCCTGCTTGTTTTTATTAAAATAGTCCCAGCCTGATATTACTGTAAAAAAGGTCGCAACCCATAAGGCTATCATTCCAAATGGAAGATTTATAAATTCAAAAGGCAGGTTATGAAGTAATAGAGCTGAGATGGCTATAATCTGTGTCCAAGTTTTAATTTTCCCTAACATGTTCGCTGCAACAACCTCACCTTCACCTGCTAATACAAGTCTCAGACCTGTTACTGCAAACTCACGACTAATGATGAGAATGACCATCCAAGAAGGTGCAAGTTTAAGTTCTACTAGGATAATTAATGCCGCAGAAACAAGTAGTTTATCTGCCAAAGGATCTAAAAATTTCCCGAGATTGGTAACCTGGTTAAGCTTTCGAGCATAATAACCGTCAATCCAATCTGTTGTTGATGCAATAATAAATATAAGTGCACCAACAAAATGTGTAACTAAAATCGTTTCAGAACCAAAAGTTAACTCTCCCCAATTGAATGGTGCAAGCATAATCACCATGAAAACTGGAATTAGTAATATTCTCGAGATCGTTATTTTATTAGGTAAATTCATGTTTGATTTCCTCCGTGTTTTTTTAAAATTGGCTCTGCTAAACTTAGGTGTTGATTTCCGCTGCATGCGTTCACTTTCTGCGGGCGGTCTGGGAACCTTCTCGGTGCTTTGTACCTGCAGGAGTCTCACATATCCGCTCCCAATGAACTAAGTGCCAAAATCAACAGTGAGCTTTAACAGAGCCTAAAAATTAATCAATAGTAAAAGGGAACGACTCAAAATAAAAGCCTGACACCTCATCCGACATGAGGACGGATGGGGTGTCTGACACATTAACATGAGTCAATCCCTATTCTTTACTATAAATAATCGTAATGTTTTGAGGTGTTGTCTTCGTATCTTCAAATTTTAACAACTCACCATTAACTTTTAGATCAGTACCAGGAACATTCCCAACCCTTACTGTGATTTCTGATTCAGCTGTAAAGTCAGATACGTGGGATTCCCCTTGTGCAATTTCAGCACCAAAGAAACTTTTACCTTTTCCATTTTTAATACCTACCCATGTTCTACTTTTAGCAATTACCTCTAATTCAAATTTATCTGCACCAGTAAGTTCATATGTTGTTGTATTACCTTTTACTTCTTTTACAGAAAGTGTTTGAACTGGTGCTTCAGGTTCTGATTTAGTTTCTTCCTCTGCTGTCGCATCCTCTTGTTCTTTTTCTACCGATTCGTTTTCCTCATCAGTGGATGTAGTATTTTCAATATTGTTTGTATATTCGTTCTCGTTTTCAACAGTAGTATCGCCACCTTGATTACTTTCAGTTGCATTTTGTCTCCATAGCCAGAAGACAATTGCAATAATAACAATAACTATCACAATTAATAATTTAGGAAGCAGATCGAGAAATTTAGACGCAGATTTAGGAAGTTCTTTATGTGTTTTTACTCGTGATAGCTGTTCAGGTAAATCATCATTATATGTACTTGGAACCTCGTTTTTAAATTCTTCAAAGATCATATCTGGATCTAAATTCACTGCTTCAGCATATTGCTTAATAAACGCACGTACATAAAATTTACCAGGTATCATGGAATAGTTGCCTTCTTCAATACCAAGTAAATAGCGCTTTTGAATTTTCGTCATTGCTTGAAGGTCGTCCAAGCTAATATTCTTTTCTTCTCTTGCTTGTTTCAGTCGATCTCCTAATTCACTCAACCGTAACACCCCATATTTAAAAGTCAAAGCCTGAAAGACTTGAAGAATCAAACAGCATTTGTGGTTCTTCAACATCTTTATAGGTAATTTCCTCATCAGGATCATTGCGAATTTCTATTATATAATCAAAGTCATCCAATGTATATTCTGTGTTTTGCACAAAAATATCAGGATGTTCCACTACTTTTGTTGCAGAAAGTCTCATAATTTCTCTAACTAACTGAAGATGTTGTTCAGAACCTCTTCTCGTTGAAACGATCCCATCAATAATAAATACGTTGTCTTCACTATATTCATCAGCAATCAACTGACTGCGAATTGTTTGCTTGAGCAAAGTAGATGAAACAAATAACCATTTTTTATTTGCGCAAACGCTAGATGCAACTATAGATTCTGTTTTGCCCACCCTCGGCATTCCACGGATTCCAATTAATTTATGACCATCCTGTTTATATAATTCTGCCATAAAATCAACTAATAGTCCAAGTTCATCTCGTACAAATCGAAAGGTTTTTTTATCGTCTGCATCTCGCTGTATGTATCGTCCATGGCGAACTGCTAATCGGTCTCGAAGCTTTGGGACTCTTAACTTGGTAACAGTTATATGATCCATAGTTTTTAGGATAGATTCGAGTCTTCGTACTTGGTCATTACTTTCACATTTCAATAACAAACCTCGACGGGAATCATCTACACCATTAATAGTGATAATGTTAATTGATAACATCCCTAATAAAGATGAAACATCACCAAGGAGCCCGGGACGATTTTTTTGAATTTCATATTCTAAATACCATTCAAATGGCAATGTAAGTCCCCCTTTAAACAATCACTATAACCTATAATATATGATTTATCCAAAAGAAGAAAGAACAATTACTTGACAAATAATAAAAAGAACAAGCATCCTAATCATACTTTATCCAAAAAAGGTCTATGTAAAACAAACCAAAAGGTTTCTATAAAAAATGATATTGAAAAAGAGAGGATATCTCCTCTCTTTTTTAGTGCGAACCGTTATTTTGAACAAGCTTTACCATCATACTTGCAATTGCCTGTTTTTCTTGATCAGAAGCAACACTCCAAAGATCTGATAATACTCTTTCTTGAGTGTTTTTTGGATCTACTTGCTTAGCTAAGTAGTCACCAACTTCAAATGCTAGGTTATTAATAACCTGATCATTCATTCCTTCGTTTTGAGCATGATGTAAACGGTCACCAAGGAAATTTTTCCACTCATCCCAATTTTCTAAAACAGACATAGGAGTACCCCCTTTTTTTAATTGTTACAAATTTAGTGTTCCTTTGGTCTTCATTTTTTATTCCATATTATTTAGAAAAAATATATGCAATAGAAAACAATATTTCGTCAATATCAAAAAATGGACTCGATAACCGTTCTAACATAGTAAATTGAATAATGCACTTAATCAATACCAGCCACCATCCACCGATAAAACCTGACCAGTAATATATGAGGCATTTGTTGACGCTAAAAAAGATACCGCATGAGCAATTTCATCAGGATCACCTAAACGACCAATCGGAATTTCATTTTTAAGATCATTTAGTTCCTCTTCAGTAAAATCCGAGAGCATTTGAGTGTTAATAGCACCTGGTGCAATGGCATTTACTCGAATTTGACTTGGGGCAAGCTCTTTCGCAAGAGCTTTTACAAATGAATTTTGCCCACCTTTAACCATCGAATACAATACCTCACAAGATGCTCCTACTATTCCCCAAATGGATGAAATCACTATGATGTTTCCCTCGCGCTTACTTACCATTGAAGGAATAAGCTTTTGTGTTAAACGAAATGGACTTGTAATATGTAAATTGATCATTTGTTCAATATTATCATCATTCATATCAGTAATTAAACCATAAAAACTCTTGCCACTATTTAATACGAGCAAATCAATTGGCTTCTCCATTTGATTGATAAGATCTTGTACGCCCGTTTGCTTTGTTAAATCTGCTTGTATCGGTAGGATCATCCGTTTATATTGGGCATTAGTTTGGATTAGCTCCTGAATAGCTTGTTCATTTTGATGATAATGAACAAATAAATGATAACCATCCTCTATAAGTTTTTTCGCAATTGCCATACCAATTCCACCACTAGCCCCGGTGATTAATGCATATTTATCCATTGTTTCTCTCCTCAAACAAAAGGGTCAGACCCCTTAACACAATCTATAGTATTTAAAGGTGAAAAAATACGATAGACTAGTGAGTTTGAAGGGGACAGACCCTTATAAGTCGTTCTTTTAAAAATATCTTTACTTTGGTACAACCTGACAAACTGTGAATAATTCTTCTTCCACTGCTTCTTTGAGTACTGATGTAATATCGTCCTGTGATAGCGATTCGAGTGTTGGTACGACATCAAAAAGGTTCATATCATTAAAGGCATAACGCGTAAACTGATTTGCGATATATTCAGGAGAGTTAATTGCTCTTAAAAATGCTCCAATTTTTTTGTTTTTTGCGGCATCAAAAGTTGTAAAATCAACACCTTCAGCTTTTGCTTTTAATAAAATATATTTGATTTGCTCTGCAAGTTTATCAGGATCTTCTGTATCTCCACCGATCATAGCAAAACCGAAACCTGTTTCTTCTGTATAGTCATAACTAAATGTATCGTCAATAAGACCTTCACTATAGAGATTCTCATAGTACTTTGAACTTTTACTAAATAACATATCCAAAATAATATTCATAGAGAGCTCATATTTTAATAAATCTTTTCCAGAGCGATTAGGATTTTTTGCTTTTAATCCAACTAAACATTTGGACCCTTGGACATTCATTTTTAATTGATCAAGCTTTTGATAAACTTCATTGGGTTCATTTGGAAATTCTCTTTTGATTTCAGATTGTGCTGTGAATTCCTTTTTCTGTTGATTATCTCTCACTTGTTTTAATATTTCTTCTGGTTCTACAGCACCAACCACAAATAGCAACATATTGCTTGGGTGGTAAAACGTATTATAACACTCATACAAGGAATCTTTTGTAATTTTAGCAATAGAATCAATTGTACCTGCAATATCTATTCTTACTGGATGATGTTGATAAAGGTTTTGAATTAAACCAAAATATAAACGCCAATCCGGATTATCATCATACATATTGATTTCCTGACCAATAATACCCTTTTCCTTTTCAACAGTTTGCTCTGAAAAATATGGAGTTTGCACAAAATCAATTAATGTTTCAAGATTTTGTTCAACATTGCTTGTGCTTGAGAACAAATATGCTGTTCTTGTAAACGAAGTAAACGCATTTGCAGACGCCCCTTGTTTACTGAATTGCTGAAACACATCTCCATCTTCTTTCTCGAAAAGCTTATGTTCAAGAAAATGGGCGATTCCATCTGGAACAGTATTCATCTCTTCCTTATTCAAAGGAACAAAGCGATTATCAATTGACCCATATTTTGTTGTAAATGTAGCAAATGTCTTGTTAAAACCCTTTTTAGGTAATACATAGACATCTAGACCATTATCCATCTTTTCATAATATAGCTCTTCCTGCAGTTGCTCAAAACGAATAGGATTTGTCATGCATTTCCCCCCATTCCTTTTAAGAAGTAAATTGTATCTAACTCTACCTTATCAGCAACTCTCACAACATCTTCTTTTGAAACTTTTTCAATCCCTTGTAGGTATTCGTCAAATGAGCGATTTTTTTGTGCAATAACGTTATGATAGACAATCTCAACTAAGCCATATGCAGTATCAATTGTTTCTAATAGCTGATTTCGGATGACTGCCTTAGTTTGCTCAAATTCCTGATCAGTAAAATCTCCACTTTTCATCGCAGCCATTTGCTCCCGAATGATTGTGACAGCTTGATCGTAATTCTGAACCTCTATGCCGGACATAACCATTAATAAACCTTTATGACTCTCTACTCTTGATGCCGCATAATAAGCTAAACTTGCTTTTTCACGGACATTAATAAATAGCTTCGAATGAGAAAAACCACCGTAAATTCCATTAAAGACCTGTAAAGCATAATAGTCATCATCACGATACGTACTATTTGTACGATAGCCAATATTTAATTTTCCTTGTTTTACATCTTGTTCCTCAATAACTTCATTTTCTTCTACTTCTTGTTTCTTAAATGCTTCATTAACTGGCTGATGGTTATTTTGTAATGGAAAATACCGCTTTACATAACCTTCCACCTCTTGCTGATCTAAATCACCAACTACATACAGATCAATTTTATCGGAACTTATTGCCTTTTGATAATAATCGAATAAGGTTTGTGGAGATATTTGTTCTATATCATCAATATCACCATTAACATGTAGTGCATATGGTTCACCTTTACACATTTCCTGCACAAGACGTAAATTTGAATATCTCATTTTGTCATCATATACAGATTGTATGCGTTGCTTTAATGTTCGTTTTTCCTGTGTCACAATTTCATCTTTAAATGCCTCACCATCAACAAACGGGTCTAACAAAATTTCTGATAATAGCTTAATCCCTTTTTCTAATAAAGGTGCAGGATTAGACAAGAATTTTTCATTAGCAAGTTCCATCCGGAATGAAATGATATGATTTTCACCCTTTTTAGCAAGATCAACATGTAGTGTTGCACCATATAGTTCATCTAAATGCTGCCTTAAACTCGTACTTGTTGGAAAACTCTTCGTACCTCTTTGAAGAACATACGGAAGCAATGCACGATATGTAACATCCTGTTCATTTAATGGGGCGAGTAGTTTTAAAACGATAGTATTGGTTTTAAATTTACTCGTTGAAACAGTATGCAAGGACAACCCGTTTACATTAACAAGCTGTTCATTAATAAACGACATGAAAACCCTCCTTTATGTCAATTAGCTTTTGTAAGTATTTGCTTGTAATTATATCAATACGAGGATAATAAAGGAAATAATACACTTTTTTCTCCATCTTATTCTTTCTATAAACATACATCTATATACAAAGGTATATAAACAGGCTGATATAAGGTAGTAAAGCCCTTATATCAGCATTAAGCAAGCTTAGGCATTCGCTTTGAATCCGAATCCTTTTGTGGGTTATTTTTAGGCTTAATAAATAGCATAACAATCATTACCGCCAAAAAACTAACTCCACCAGATATATAATAGATGAGGTGTTCTGATATCGTCATAAAATATGCGTATGCAGGTGGACCTGCTGCAACTCCTATAAACCTCATTGAACTGTATATTGAGGTAATTGTTCCTCGATGTTCTTTTTCAATTCCCTCTGTAATGATCGCATCAAGACTTGGCAGTGTGATTCCAATGCCAACGCCAGTAATGACTAAAAAGGCAACTAAATATAGAAAGGAATGTTGTACCCTTAATGCAATAAAGGATATAGTTACAATTCCCATCCCGATGACAATGACCATTTTCATCAGCTGTTTGCTCTCACCAATTTTTTTCCCCGCGACATATGAACTAATCGAAAGCGCTAATAACGGAATGGCTAATACTAACCCTTTTTGAATACCATCTATGTTATATCGCTTTTCAAGCATATCCGATAAATAGAATAAAACTCCAAACAAGACAAACATAATAATACAACCTACCGCAAAAACTGCAGAAAGCCATTTTCCATTTTCTTTAAAAATATCTTTTATACAATGAGCAAATTCCTTAAATGACTGTTTCTCAGTTTTCTTTTTCTTAGGAACTTTTACTAAAAAGAAGACTAGTAATACACTAATCAAACTAAAAAAAGGAATAAACCAAAAAGGCAAAAACCATAAAAATGAAGCTAATACAGCTCCGATTATTGGACTTAACACCTTTCCTGCTGTATTAGCTGTTTCAGTTAATCCTAATCCCGCACTAACTTGTTCATCATCCTTAAACATATCACCTACTAACGGTATCACCACGGGTGCGGCACCAGAAGAGCCAATCCCCTGTAATACCCTCCCTATCAGTATAAACATAAAAGGATCTTCCATTTGCCAAGAAGCCCAACCAGAAACTGCTCCACCTAGACCTGCAATAATTAAACATGGTACCATGACCATTTTCCTACCAAAACGGTCAGATAAATATCCTGCAATCGGTATTAAAATAATCGCCACAATTGAATACACGGTTATAATTAAAGAAACTTGAAAAGATCCGATATTTAATTTTTTAGAGATTAAAGGAAGTACAGGAATTAACATTGAATTTCCTAATGTCATTACAAGCGGAACAGATGATAATGCTAACAAATCGAGCTTCTTTCGTGATTCCATCTTTGCTTCACCTTGTCTACATTATTTTTTATTCAATTACATTTTGTGTAGTTATCTGCGAACATATACTAGGATTAAGTAGTAACTAACAAATGGAAATTTATTAATACGTTTTTTTATATTTTTTCTTGTTAGAATATTAATTCTATAAGCAAAAAAGCTTCCCAACATATAGTGAGGAAGCTTTTTTGATACTACTATTAACGTTTTCCTTTTTCATATGGGGTTCCAGATGCTTTAGGTGCATCGGCACGTCCAATAAATCCTGTTAGCGCAAGAATAGTCAAAACATAAGGTAATATGAGTAAGTAAACCGTTGGAATATCTTTTAAAAATGGAATGGTTCCTCCAATTATACTTAATCCTTGGGCAAGACCAAAAAATAGTGCGGCCCCCATTGCACCTAATGGATGCCATTTACCAAAAATAACCGCTGCAAGCGCCATAAATCCTTGACCACTTATTGTTGCATGACCAAAATCTCTTGAAATAATCGTGGCATACACCGCTCCGCCGATTCCAGCAAATGCTCCACTAAGCATGACCCCGATATACCTCATTTTCGTTACATTTATTCCCATTGTATCTGCTGCCATTGGATGTTCTCCAACAGAACGAAGTCGAAGTCCAAATGGTGTTTTATATACAACATACCATACAATCACTGCTGCTAGAATTGCAATATAAGAGGTAATATATCCTCCTGAGAAAAATATTTTTCCAATTATAGGAATGTCACTTAAGATTGGTACGTCCATTTTATTAAAGCTCATACTTATTCGATCAGTTTGCCCTTTTTCATAAATATTTTTCACTAAGAATAAAGTTAAACCTAATGCTAAAAAGTTAATCGCTACACCACTTACTACCTGATCTGCTTTAAAAGTAATCGAAGCGACTGCGTGAAGCAGGGAGAAAATAGCTGCTGCAACCATTGCCGCTAAAATAGCTAACCAAGGGGTAGCACTACCAAATACATCTACAAAATTAAGATTAAAAACAATACCTACAAACGCACCAATAATCATTAAGCCTTCAAGACCAATGTTAACAACACCTGCACGTTCACTAAGAACTCCACCAAGTGCAGTGAAAATAAGTGGAGCTGCCACAAATAAAGCTGTTGGAATGATAATTTCTAAAGCCTGTAAAATGCTCACTTATTTCCCCTCCTTTTTAAAACGAAGTAAGATCCAGCGGATAAAGTAGCTCGATGCTACGAAGAAGATAATAAGCGCAATAACAATTTCAACAAGTTCATTCGGTACGCCCGCTTCTGAAGGCATGTTTAATGCTCCAATTTTCAGACCACCAAATAATACAGCAGCTAATATGATTCCAATTGCCGTGTTTCCTCCAATGAGGGCTACAGCAATTCCATCAAATCCTATTCCAGTAAAGCCACCCTTAACTGAAACGTATTCAAACGTTCCTAAACCTTCCATTGCACCAGCTACACCTGCAAACGCACCAGAAATAACCATAGATAAAATAATGTTTTTATTTACATTCATACCAGAATAATGTGCTGCATCATGATTAAATCCTACAGCACGAAGTTCATAACCTTTTGTTGTTTTCTCAAGTAAAAACCACATCAAAAATGCTGCAATAATTGCAATAAAAATTCCATAGTGCATACGTGAAAAATCAGTTATATTCTCAAAAAATTCAGAACGTAATGATGCAGATGGAAATACTTTTTCCGTTTTATCAGCATTATCAGTAATAACATCTCTAATTAATGCGTTTGTTACATGTAATGCAACATAATTCATCATAATTGTAACGATAACTTCGTGTACTTTAAATCGGGCTTTCAAAAAACCAGGAATAAATCCCCATAGTGCACCTGCTAATCCAGCAACGATAATGGCAAGTGGAAGGTGAATAATCATTGGTAATTCAAATGCAATACCAACCCAAACCGCAGCAAGCCAACCGACTATAACTTGCCCTTCAACACCAATGTTAAAAAGACCTGTACGAAAGGCAAATGCTACCGCTAAACCTGTTAAAATATAAGGTGTTACCTGTCTAACAGTTTCACCTATATAATAAGATTCTCCGAAGATCCCATACCATAATGCACTATATCCAGCAATCGGATCGTAACCACTAACTAACATAATGATTGCACCGCAAACTAAACCTAATATAATGGCGATAATTGGAATTAGCAAATTCATATAACGATTTAAATTCATGATAGCTCACCTTCCTTCTGACGCTTACTACCAGCCATTAGTAATCCTAACTCCTGTTCAGTAGTTTCCTTAGGATCAACGATATCAACTATTTTACCCTCGTAGATAACTGCAATTCGATCACTAACATTCATAATTTCATCTAATTCAAATGAAATAAGAAGGACAGCTTTTCCGTTATCACGTTGTTCTATTAACCGGCTATGAATGAATTCAATTGCTCCAACATCTAATCCACGTGTAGGCTGGGCTGCAATTAATAAATCAGGGTTTCTATCAACTTCACGTCCGATTATTGCCTTTTGCTGATTTCCACCTGATAAAGCCCTCGCTAAAGTTGTAGAGCTTGGTGTTCTTACGTCAAATTCAGTTATTAATTGGGAAGCTTTATCATAAATTGCTTTGAAATTTAAGACACCTCTCTTTGAAAAAGGTTGTCGGTAATATGTTTGTAACACCATGTTCTCTCCAACAGGGAAATCTAGTACAAGGCCATGTTTATGTCTATCCTGTGGGATATGACCAATGCCTGTTTCTGTAATTTTCCTTGGATGCATATTTGTAATGTTTTTATTATTTATTTTAACTGTCCCAGAATTCACTTTTCTTAACCCTGTAATCGCTTCAATTAATTCAGTTTGACCATTGCCATCTACACCAGCAACTCCAACTATTTCACCAGCACGGATTGATAAACTTAAAGAATTAACCATCGGAACTTGACGATTATCTTTAACAACTAAATTTTCAATTGTTAATACATCTTCTTTTGGAGAAGCAGGAATTTTTTCTGTAGTAAATGAAACCTCCCGCCCTACCATTAATGAAGCTAGTTCATTTGGATTTGTATCAACTACATTTACTGTTCCAATCCCTTCTCCTTTTCGAATGACTGTAACTCGATCACAAACTTCCATAATCTCCTTTAATTTATGTGTAATTAATATGATCGATTTCCCTTCATTAATTAAAGTTTTTAAAATCTGAATTAATTCTTTAATTTCTTGAGGTGTTAAAACTGCTGTCGGTTCGTCAAAAATTAAAATTTCTGCACCGCGATATAATGTTTTTAAAATTTCTACTCGTTGCTGCATACCTACTGAAATATCTGAAATTTTAGCTGTAGGATCAACTTTAAGACCGTATTTCTCTGATATTTCTTTTACTTGTTTTTCTGCTTCTTTTAAGTTTATAGAAGTACCTTTTTTCGGTTCATTACCTAAGATGATATTTTCTGTAACTGTAAACGTATCAACGAGCATAAAATGCTGATGAACCATCCCAATTCCTAAATCATTTGCGATGTTTGGATTTGTAATATCAACCTTTTTTCCTTTAACTCTAATTTCCCCTTTTTCCGGTTGATAAAGTCCAAATAGAACGTTCATCAATGTTGACTTTCCTGCTCCATTTTCACCTAATAACGCATGAATTTCTCCTTTTTTAACTTGTAAGGTTATGTTATCGTTTGCAACTATTCCAGGAAATTCTTTGCGAATATTTAGCATCTCAATTACATATTCCAACTTGTTCACTCCTTTTCCCTGAACAACATGAAGTTTTTTATTATTCATTTTGTAACTTAATGCTCTATTGATAAAAGCTAGCTGGTATGAAAATCACCAAATGCAAGTCCTCCAAATAGTTAGAAGATTTGCATTTATTGATTTTCAGGAATAAAGGGGTGACTTTTAAATAGCACAGACCACTCTAACAAATGGAGTATAAGACGAATTGTCCAATACTCTTTTTAGCTAGAGGGTCTGACCTTTATCATTAAGTCAGCCCCTTATTATTTATCCTTATTTTGTAGGTACTTCAATTTCACCATTTAAGATTTTCTCTTGGTATTCTTTCACTTTTGCTTTTACATCATCTGTTAGATGTTCATCATGTGGAGCAGGAGCAATACCAATTGCTTCCTCTTCAATGCCATATTCTAAAATTTCTCCGCCTGGGAACTCACCAGCTGCACCTTTTTCAGCAAGATCTTTAACAGCAACGTCAACACGTTTTACCATAGAAGTAAGTGTTACGTTAAACTCTTCCCCATCTTTTGTTTTACCATTTCCTTCTTCATATTGGTCCTTATCAACCCCGATAACCCAAAGCTCACGGTCTGGATCTTCAACTTTCAAGTCAATAGCCTCAGAGAATACACCGTTACCAGTACCACCAGCAGCATGATAAATAATGTCTGCACCAGCACCGTACATGCTTGAAGCAATCGCTTTACCTTTATCCGCGGCATCGAAGGCACCTGCATATTGAATATCAACTTTTGCTTCAGGGTTTACAGCTTTTACGCCTTCAACAAAACCAACTTCAAACTTTTTAATTAAATCAGATTCCATACCACCTACAAATCCAACTTTATTCGTTTTTGTTGTTAATCCTGCAACCACACCAACCAAGAATGAACCTTGATGCTCTTTAAACGTAATACTTGCAACGTTGGGTTGTTCAACAACACTATCAACTATAGCAAAATGTGCATCCTTTTGTTGCTGTGCGATTTCATCTACCGCCCCTTGTAATTGGTAACCAATTCCATAAATTAAATCAAAGTCTTTACGAGCCAGGGTATTTAAATTTGTTGCATAATCTGCATCACTAGTTGACTGTAAGTAATCAAAACCATCACCTTTTTCAAGGTTGTTCTCTTTCCCGAATTCTTGGATACCTTCCCAAGCTGATTGGTTGAAGGATTTATCGTCTACTCCTCCAACATCTGTTACCATTGCCACTGTGAAGTTATCTTTTGAACTTTCACCGCCGCCTTCTCCACCAGCATCTTCATTTTTATCAGTCCCACCGCCACAGCCAGCTAAAAGCGTTCCTGCTGCAAGCACTAGAGATAATGCAAGTCCATGTTTTTTCTTCATTTTTATTGCCCCCTAAATAATAATTTTAATATAGCACTTTACAAAAACAGACTTCTCGGTACGATCACCTCCTTAAAGTCCAAATTACACTTACTTTCATTATAAATAACAGACAAGGGTTAAGCATTAACTGGTGTAGATTTAATGACAAGCATATGTATGAACGATAGGAAAACTTTTTATTATCATTTACCTATAATCGTTTTCTTACAACATGAAAACTAAAGTGGTCAGCTCTAAAATAATTTAATGAGTATAAAACCGGTCGGTCTTGGTTATCGAAGTGCATCTGTTTTAACAATAGCAAAGAGGTTTCAGGATCACACTCTAAGATTGGAGAAATTTTCTCATGGTATCCAATGGGATCGATATGAGTAACAGCATAGCTAATATATATATTAGCTTTTTCTTCCAATAATTTAAATAAGGATTCCTGCTCATGATCAAAAGTTTCAGGTAAAATATTTGTCGGAATTTTATCCAAACAATAGACTACCGGCTCACCATTTGCTGTACGTACTCTTTCTAGTAAGAAGATTTCCTCTTCCTTGTCACATTTAAACCTTTTCACATCATCATCTGTAGCACCAGTAATCGAGGATGAAAGAAATATAGTGCCTGGTGTAAGATTTGCATTTTCAATCATAGCTGTAACACTATTTAATTGTTCTATACCTGAAGTGAATCGTGGTTTGGAGTTTACGAATGTACCAACACCATGTCTTCTTATGATAACGTTTTCTTCCTCAAGTATACGGAGTGCTTCTCTTAAGGTAGCTCTACTGACTCCTAAACCTTTAGAAAGTTCAAATTCAGATGGTAATTTTTCTTTTTCCTTATAAGTGCCATTTTCAATATCTTCTTTAATTTTATCAATAACTTGTAAATACAAGTGACGATTGTCAGATTTTATGGTCATTAGTCCGCCCCCAACCTTTTCCGCTATGTACAAGAGATCAGACATCTGATGTTATACACCTATCTCTAATCGAAAATACTATATCATGTTTTACCTTAGAAATAAATAGAAACTATATATTTTTGTCGAAATAAGTAGAAAAATAAAATTAGTCTGCTAACTTTATTTTTATTTTTTATAATTTATTATTCTCAAATATGTAAATTTTTAAATGTATTGAGTCCGATTATTATTGGAACTACAAGTAGCAAAGTAGTGATTTCTAATGAATTTCATTTATTAGTTACTTATAAAGACAAAAAAACAGCATACAAAATGATTTTCATTTCATACACTGTATAGTCTTATTCATTATGAGGTTAGTTCTTCATGTCTTTCTTTTGAAAGCAGGACTTCACGGGGCTTGCTTCCTTCGTATGGACCTACTACTCCTCTTTCTTCCATAGCATCAATTAATCGAGCCGCTCTCGTATAACCAACACGAAATCGTCGTTGTAGCATTGACACAGATGCTGTTTGCATATCAACTACAAGCTGTACGGCTTCCTCGTACAAATCATCTTGTACTTCACTTGTTGTTTCAACTACTTCGGTTGGAATCATCTCTTCTTGATATTGTGCCTTCTGTTGAGCAATAACAAAATCAACGGTTTGTTCAACTTCATCATCCGATAAAAATGCACCTTGTACACGAACAGGTTTTGATGCACCGACAGGTAAAAAGAGCATATCTCCTCTACCTAATAACTTTTCAGCGCCCCCCATATCAAGTATTGTTCTGGAATCTGTTTGTGATGAAACACTGAAGGCGATTCGTGAAGGAATATTGGCTTTAATTACTCCTGTAATAACATCAACTGACGGACGTTGTGTAGCAATAATTAAATGGATACCTGCCGCACGAGCCATTTGTGAAAGCCTAGTTATTGAATCCTCTACATCAGATGATGCAACCATCATTAAATCTGCCAACTCATCAACAATAACAACAATATAGGGGATTTCAGGTTGCTTTGCTTCTTCAACTCGGTTATTTCTTCTGATTATCTCATTATAACCCTCAATATTTCTCGTTCCAGTATGTGAAAACAGCTCATATCGTCTTTCCATTTCATTGACTACTTTTTTTAAGGCTTGAGACGCTTTTTTTGGATCTGTTACGACAGGGGCGAGCAAATGCGGGACGCCATTATATACATTAAGCTCTACCATTTTCGGATCGATCATCATCAGCTTGACTTCATGTGGCTTTGCACGCATTAAGATACTAGTGATGATTCCATTAATACAGACACTTTTTCCACTACCTGTTGAACCTGCAACTAATAAGTGAGGCATTTTATTAAGTTCAGCTAATACAGCATCACCAGAAATATCTCTTCCCAAACCGATTAGTAGTTTTGCATCTGGTCGATCATTCGATTTCGACTCTAATACCTCTCTAAGTGAAACCATTGCTATTTCTGAATTTGGAACTTCGATACCTACAGCAGATTTTCCTGGAATAGGGGCCTCTATCCGAATATCCTTTGCAGCAAGAGCTAAAGCTAAATCATCACTTAAATTGACAATTTTACTAACCTTAACACCTGCATCGGGGTATACCTCATATTTCGTAACAGCTGGTCCTAAATGTACCTGAGTCACTTTAGCTTTGACACCAAAACTTTGAAATGTTTTTTCAAGCTTCCTAGCATTTTCGTAAATATTTTTCTTATCTGCATTTTGAGCGTTTTGCTTAGGTGCTTTTAATAAATCGATTGGCGGTAATTCATAATCTTTGTTCTCTACCTCTACAAATGTTATTGGCTGAAGAGCGTCTTGCTCTTGTGTTGGTAACTCTGTTGTTGATGTATTTTTTTGTTTTTGAGTTGATTCATTGGCTGGATTTATTTGTTGTTGAGTGTCCATCATATGAACGACCATTTCTGGTGGTTCCTCACGATCAGAAAAACTTGAAATGATTGGTTGCAGAACCTCTTCATCATCAAATGATTCCATTTCTTTTTCTCTAGTCTTCTCTTCTTCCTTGTCCTTTTTATTTTGTTTTTGCTTCTCACGCTTCTTTTTCATTGAAGAAGGAAGACTTTTCATATCATCTTTAAAGCCTATAGCCTGATTTTTAATAAATCTTCCAATCGGCATTAATACCTTAGCCAATGTTGCTTGTAATGATCTACCAGTAATTAATATAACCCCAATAACAATTAGGACAACTGCAATAATTCTTGAACCTGCTTCAGCAAATAGATAATAGGAAGCAGCAAAAAAAAGTGCTCCTAGCATTCCTCCACCTAAATCAACAGTGCTTCCCTCACCTCTAACATCCATCCAAAACAGTTCAAGTGTGTTTGCGAGAACACTTGGTGATGCAAAAGTGCCATTATGTGAAAGCATTTTGAAAAGTGTAACATGACTTAGTAATAATAAAGAAGCTGTTACACAATATATTCCGATCATTTGCCGACTAAATAACCTTGGGATTTGTCGCTTCCAAATTAAACAGAGTGAGAAAAGGACAATTCCAATTAAAAACAGCATATACCATTCTCCGCTGAAAAAGCGAAATAAATGAACGAATGTCGTACCGACAAATCCAAGTTTTGAAATAGCTATTAGTGCAATTGCTAAAATAATTAATCCTGCAAGCTCATATTTTAACGTCGTCTTCCAATCTTCTTTCGTTTTTCTTTGTTTTCTTTTTCGTTTTGCCATAAAATGATCACCTATGTATAGTTAATGTTTTTCTTTTAATAAAGAACAAAAGCACAAGCGCCTCGTTCAGCCACGACAAGCATAAGACGATTTGGATAGAAGGCGCTCTTTGCCTTCAATTCTAGATTGGCTAGACCCTAGAGGCACTAGGCGTTGGAACTGGATGTCGAAGCGCTTATCCACAGTTCAAGAATTTTATAATTTCCTTAACAATGAAGAAAGCAGCCGAAACTGGCTGCCTTATCTTTGCTCTCCTATTATACCATATTTCTCCTCAGGGGTAGAAATGGCCATAGTAATTTTTTGCCCAGGACAATACTGATTATCTAAAAAATGACGTGGATCACTACTAAGTATTCGAACAATTTCATATTGAGCGTTAGCTGTTTCTTGGACTAATAATTGAACACCGTTCATGTGAATGACAGATTGCTTTTTATACTCATCTTCCATGGTTGGGAACATAAGTTCTTCTGGCATCATTGTATAGTAGATCATTGAAGCACCTGCTTGTCATCAGATTTATCAAGAAAACTATTCAGCTTTTGAATCGCTTGACCAACTCCACCGACTTCATCAATTAACCCGTATTCTACTGCATCTTTCCCAACAACATTTGTCCCAATATCTCTTGTTAAATTCCCTTTTGAAAACATTAGCTCCTTAAACTTCTCTTCAGTAATATTTGAGTGCTTCGTTACAAAATTGATGACTCGATCCTGCATCTTATCTAAATATTCAAAAGTTTGTGGTACTCCAATAACTAATCCTGTTAACCTGACAGGGTGGATTGTCATTGTTGCAGTTTCTACGATAAAGGAATGATCACATGAAACAGCGATTGGGACACCAATCGAATGACCTCCACCTAATACTATGGAGACAGTTGGTTTTGATATCGTGGCAAGCATCTCAGCAATAGCTAAACCTGCTTCCACGTCACCACCAACAGTATTTAAAATAACTAATAATCCTTCTATATTAGGATTTTGTTCAATTGCAACGATCTGCGGGATGACATGTTCATATTTAGTTGTTTTATTTTGAGGTGGAAGTTGGATATGGCCTTCAATTTGTCCAACAATTGTTAAACAATGGATTTTAGAATCTTGTCCCATCTGTGGCACATTTGTTTGGCCCAATTGTTGTATCTTTTCAACAATTGAACTCTCTTTTCCCTCTTGCTTCTCTCCTTCATTATGATCGTTCCCCTGTATGTAATGATCATGATTCGTCATGCTTCATCATCCTTTCTTTTTCATTCTGTTTGTAGTATTTACAACCTTGTTTATTTCATGCGAATGATAAAAAATGGACGATTCAAAACAAATCGTTTGAGCTGGATGTCGATGCATAGTTAACAATACAAAGAATTTTATTATTTCCTTTACATTGAAAAGAGACTGACAATTAATTGATGTGTCAGTCTCGAACTAATTTACAGTATATTAATCATCTTTGTCCTACAAGCGTTTTCAATCTATTAATAATAATGTACATTGATTCTTCATTAAATCTCCATAATAATAGGTAAAATCATTGGTCTTCTTCTCGTTTTCTCATATAAGAATTGATTAAGTGCTTCTCTTATACTTAGCTTTATAGCAGACCATTCAATGGCATATTCCCTCATACTACGATCTACTATATCAGAAACAAGCTCAGTTGCTTTTCCAATTAACTCCTCTGATTCTCGGACATAAACGAAGCCTCTTGTTATAATCTCTGGACCTGATATGATTTGTTTTTTCTGTTTATCAAGAGTCACCACAACAATTAAAATCCCATCCTGAGATAATAATCGACGATCGCGAAGCACGATGTTTCCTACATCACCTATTCCTAGCCCATCGATTAATATATTTCCAGATGATACTTTAGCACCTGTATGTACTTGATCCCCTTTAAACTCAACAACATCTCCTTTTTCTATTAGAAAGATGTTCTCCTCATCCAAGCCTACTTGTTTCGCTAATTTTGCATGAGCTTTTTGCATTTTATATTCACCATGAATTGGAATAAAAAACTCTGGCTTTGTTAAGTTAAGCATCATTTTTAACTCTTCTTGGTGACCATGACCAGAAACATGTATTTGCTTTTGACCAAATACAACATTTGCACCTGCTCTAAATAATAAATCAATTGTTTTAGAGAAAATTAACTCTTGACCAGGAATTGGAGTAGCTGCTACAAGGATGGTATCTCCTTCTTTTACATTTACTTGCTTATGAGATTGTTTAGCCATTCTAGATAAAACAGCTAGTGGATCTCCATGATTACTTGTTGTTAAAATGGCAACTTCATTTTTGGGATGCTTGTCTATTTCGTTTACAGAAATGATGAACTCTTCGTCAACATCAATATAACCTAGATTGATAGCTAAATTTAGGGTATTCTTCATATTTTTCCCTACAATAGCTAGCTTACGGTTATTTTTTACTGCAGCATTAATTACATGTTGAATCCTATATAGGTTAGAAACAATTACTGCAACAATTACTCTTCCTTCTGCATTATACATGACATCAGATATTTCATTTCCAATAATGGCTTCTGAACCAGAATAACCAGGCTTTTCTGCATTGATACTATCAGATAATAAGCATAAAACGCCTTCATCACCGATCTTAGCGATTTTACCAATGTCCATTTGACTATCACCAACAGGTGTTTGATCAAATTTAAAGTCTCCTGTAAAGACAATTGATCCCATCGAAGTAGAAAAACTTATGCCCACTGAATCTGGAATACTATGATTTGTTCTAAAGAACGAAATTTCAGTACTTGAAAACCGCAAAACTGTTTGGTTATCAATTTCCTTTACCAAAACCGTTTGTTTCATACGATTTTCTTTTAGTTTTTCACTGACGAATGCCAATGTAAGCTTTGTACCATATATAGGCACACTAATATTATTTAGGAGATAGGAAATCCCACCGATATTCTCATCATGACCATGTGTTAGAAAAATTCCTTTTACACGCTCTTTATTTTCCTTTAAATACGTAATATCAGGTATAACCATATCAATACCTAACATTTCACCTTCTGGATACATTAACCCTGCATCAACGACAAATAGATCAGAGTTAATTTCAACTACAAACATATTTTTCCCGACTTCACCTACGCCGCCTAAAGCGATTAATTTAATATTTTCTGTCTTTTCCATGATTTAATAAATCCTCCCCACTGAAGTACCCGTTCAACGTCACTTAGAAACATTATACATGATGAAAGAAATGGAACACAAGGAAATTTTCTCCGTATAGTTTTCTAATGTTTAATACGTAATATCGTAACGTCTACTCTAGTAAGTCCTCATAAATAGATGGTGTTCTTCACCTTTAGATCATAAGTGGCCAAGACTTTGAATGAAATTATTATAGTTGCATAAGAAATAAATAGAGGCTGGGACAAAAGTATTTCAGCCAAAGAAAAACCCGAACTATCATGCGAAATTCTAATTTAGAGTTTCGTAATAGTTTGGGTTTTTTATTTATATCGCTTAATTAAATTAAAAGTTATTCGGCTTTAAGAATGGTCAATTTAGTTATGTCCCAGCCTCTACGAAAAGGAATCAACTTGGAAAAGCAATTAAATTATTCGTTAATATAGTTATCGATTACTTCCATTAGCTTACTACGTTCATCACCTGTTAAAGGGATTAATGGTAAGCGTACAGAACCAACATCTAAGCCTCTAACTTGTAAAGCCGTTTTTACAGGTCCTGGGTTAGGAACTGCGAATAATTGTTTAACAACGGGCAATAATTTACGATGTTGATTTGCAGCTGAAATATAATCACCACTAACAAATGCTGATATCATAGATTGAATCTCATTTCCAAAAATATGAGAAGCAACAGATACTACTCCAGTACCACCAATTGAAAGAACTGGTAATGTTAAAGTATCATCACCTGAGTATAAGACGAAATCTTCTTTTGTCTTAGAAATAATTTCTGACATCGCATCTAAATTACCACTAGCTTCTTTAACCGCAACAATATTAGGCAGTTCTGACAGTCTCACAGTTGTTTCTACGGACATATTAACTACACTTCTGCCTGGAATATTATAAAGCATGATCGGGAGATTCGTTGATTCTGCAATAGCTTTAAAGTGTTGATAAAGTCCTTCTTGGCTAGGTTTATTATAATATGGAACTACGAGCATAATTGCATCAACACCAGATTCTTCTGCGAGCTTTGTTAGTTTAATTGAAGCAGCAGTATTATTACTACCAGTCCCAGCTACTACAGGAACTCTTCCATTTACTTCTTTAACAGTGTGTTTAATTAGCGCAATTTTCTCTTCATTGCTTAGAGTAGGAGATTCGCCAGTTGTACCTGTTACAACCAATGAATCAGATCCATGGTTGATTAAGTAATCAATTAATTTAGATGTTTTTTGAAAGTCAATATTTCCATTTTTATCAAACGGAGTTACCATTGCTGTTGAAAGTTTACCAAAATGACTCATTCTCACTCTCACTCCTCTTGTTGCCTTCTAAAAATAAACTTAGTTTACTGCTAAAAATAGCAGCTAGTTGCCCAAGAATGTTCATGGGCTTTAAGTTTTCTTACTTTGATAGATCAAATGCTTCGTGTAAAGCATTTACCGATTTTATCATATCTTCTTCCTTTACTAAGACCCAAATCGTCGTGTGACTATCAGCTGATTGGAGGATTTGGATTCCCTTTTCGGAAAGTGCTGTCACTATTTTTGCTGTCACACCTGGAACACCCATAATTCCTGCACCTACTGTTGATACTTTTGCACAATGTCTATTAATAATTGGTTCATAACCGAGACTCACTAAAATTTCAATTGCACGATCGGTAACCTTATCAGTAACAGTGTAAATAACACCTTTTGGAGTTATATTAAAAAAGTCAACACTTATACCGTCCTTTGCCATTGCTTTGAAAACTTCAGTTTGTACATCATATTGTCCTTCTTTTGCAGTCACTTTTATTTGAGTGACATTAGAGACATGAGCGATTCCGGTTATAAGTCGTTCATGGACATCGCTACCTCTTTTTCTAGAGTGATTTGATGTAACGAGTGTTCCCGAGGATTGTGAATATGTCGATCGAACACGTATAGGTACTTCTGATTGCATTGCAATTTCAACTGCACGGGGATGGATAACCTTAGCACCTTGATATGCAAGATTAACAATTTCCGTATATGTTACAATTGAAAGAGGTTTTGCATTTTCTACAATTCGTGGATCTGCAGTCATGACACCCTCAACATCTGTAAAGATATCAACAAATTCAGCATCTAATGCTGCACCTAGTGCGGCTGCAGAAGTATCACTTCCACCTCTACCGATCGTCGTAATATCTCCATTTGTCGATGAAGCACCTTGAAAACCTGCCACAACTACAACATCATGAGTTTCGAATGTCTCAAGCAATCGCTCACACTTCATTTCAAGAATTTTCGCATTTGTATGTTCATCATTTGTAACAAAACCTGCTTGTGATCCATTTAGCGCTGTAGCTTTAATATCATTCTCGTTTAACATACTCGAAAATACAATTGAAGAAATCATTTCACCACAAGACAAGAGCATATCCTGTTCCCGATTCGAAATCGACTCAATTCCGCCATACAGCAAACCAAGCAGCGTATCTGTTGCATAAGGATCACCATTTCTACCCATAGCAGAGACGACAACAACAACCTTATAGCCTTCTGACATTGCTTCTTTTATATGGTTTAAGGCCATGTCTCGACCGTGTGTATCTTTAACAGACGTTCCACCAAATTTTTGAACGATAATTTTCATTGTAACACCTCAACTATAGACGTGAGAGAAGAGAGCTGGTTAACCATGCTCTCTTCCTAATAATGATTAAACTAATTGTAATTTTACAAGGCTCTCAGCGATTTGAACAGAGTTCCAAGCTGCTCCTTTTAATAGGTTATCAGAAACAATCCACATATGGAATCCATTAACACGGTCCAAATCTTTACGAATTCGACCTACAAACACATCATTCTTTCCTACACAATGTGCTGGCATTGGATAAATTTGTCTTGATGGATCATCTTGAAGTGTCACACCATCAGATTCTTTTAATAGTTCTTTAACTTGCTCTGCTGTTACATCATGTTGATCAATTTCAACGTATACAGATTCTGAATGTCCAGTCTCAACAGGTAAGCGAACACAAGTAGCTGCTACGTGTAATTCAGGCATAGTCATAATTTTCTTCGTTTCGTTAATCATTTTCATTTCCTCAAATGTAAAGCCATTATCTTGGAATTTATCAATTTGTGGAATTGCATTAAATGCAATTTGATAGTGTTGTTCATCACCTTTTACAGGAAGAATTTCAGGTGTGTATTCTTCACCATTTAGGATGGCTTTAGATTGTTCTTTTAATTCACTAATTGCTGCTGCACCTGCTCCAGATACTGCTTGATATGTTGACACAATCACTTTATTTAAGCCATATTGCTTGCGGATTGGTTCAAGTGCAACAACCATTTGAATCGTAGAACAGTTTGGGTTTGCAATAATCCCATTATGATCTTTAAGAGCCTCTTCATTAACTTCAGGTACTACAAGTGGAACATTTTCATCCATTCTGTATGCACTTGTATTGTCAACAACGATTGCTCCACGTTTTACCGCTTCTGGTGCAAATTGTTTAGATACACTTCCACCAGCACTGAACAATGCAATTTGAACTCCTTCAAAGCTTTCAGGAGTTGCGACTTGAACAATATATTCTTCGTCTCTGAACGTAACTTTAGTACCTGCTGAACGCTCAGAAGAAAGCAAAGTTAATTTAGAAATTGGAAAATTACGTTCCTCCAGCGTATGAAGCATTTGCTGCCCCACCGCTCCTGTTGCACCGACTACTGCTACATGATAACCTTTTGCTTCCATTAAACACTAGCTCCTTCCAGCTATTTTAAACAAACATGTAAAATAGCTTCAAATCTTTTACGTATTATTCTATCACATTAATTGTCGAATGGATTCAAAAATTTATTTTTGTTTTATTGAATTTTTAAATTATTTTTCTAAATCGCGAAACTTTTCGACAACAACAGGTTGAAATTGTTTTCCTTCTAGTGCAGATAGAACTGTTTCAAGTAATGATTCCATTCTAGCAACCATTGAGTTAGGTTTCTTATCAGGAGCATCTTGACCAAAAGGAATAAAATAAATATCTTTAGTAGCCATTAAACGCATTAGATTTACACCATTTAACCCAAGTGCATCATTAGTTGAAATCCCAACTACAACAGGACGATGTGTTCTTAATGTTGCTTTGGCAGCCATAAGAACTGGAGAGTCAGTTAATGCATTCGCAAACTTACTCATTGAATTACCTGTTAATGGTGCAATTACCATACAATCAAGTGGGAGCTTCGGACCCAATGGTTCTGCTGCTACAATCGAATCAATTACTTTATTACCTGTCAGTTTTTCTATTTTTTCTACCCATTCTCCAGCAACTCCAAAACGTGTTGTTGTATTTTTAACTGTATATGATACAACAGCAATTACATCTGCACCTTCATCTAATAATGACTTAATTTGTGGATATACCTCTTCATATGTGCAATGTGATCCGGTAATTCCAAATCCAATACGTTTTCCAGATAACTTCATCAAGAAGACCCCTTTCCTTCTATTAATAAATCATTCAAAAGCTGTGTAAGAACGTTAGCTACAATTTGGCCTGCTGTTTTAGGGGCAACAATGCCAGGTAACCCTGGTGCCAAAAGAGCTTTAATTCCCCGTTTTTCAGCATAGCGAAAATCAGTTCCCCCCGGTTTTGATGCCAAATCAACGATTAGAGTGTGTGCAGGCATATTTGAGATGACCCTTGCAGTTATAACTAAATGTGGAATTGTATTAATACATACATCAATGTCATCAACCTCTTTTTGAAGGTTTTCTAATGAAAATGGTGTAAGTCCCATCTCAGTAATTCTGGCTAAATGTGCAGTATCTCTTGCTCCTACCTTCACTTTTGCTCCTAATGCTGCGAATGTTCTGGCAACACTCATTCCTACTCTTCCAAGGCCTAGGACAGCAATTTTCGAGCCATGGATTGTGATATCAGTGTGCTGAATGACCATCATGATCGTACCTTCGACTGTTGGAATCGAATTATAAATAGCAACATCATCCCGCTCAAAAAGTTGAACCAATGTTCGATTGGTAGATTGAACAATATTATCTAAGTAAGAATTTGTAATTCCTGAATATATAACACAATGTGCTGGAGTTTTTGATAGTAATTCCTCTGTTAATTTAACTTCTTCATTCGAAAACACAGTATCAATAATCCCCTCTTGTGTGGTACCAGGGATGGGCAAAATAATTGCATCTATTTCTTCAAATTGAACCTCATCTATCTTTGCTTTTGTAGCACCAGTAAAGCCATGGTCTAATTGGTCAAAACCGATGAGAAAAAGCTTTGCATCGAGTTCAGTTAATTTACGGATAACTTCAAGCTGCCTAGCATCGCCACCGATAACAGCTACGTTTAATCCCGTTAACATGTTGATTTTTCACCTTCTTTTCGGCATGTTATCTGTTATAAATTCATTGATTTTCTAGGATAACTTACTTCAACATACTATGTAGGGAATGTAGTATGGGTGATTAAACAAGAAGAATTTTGAAAGTGGAAGCTTAGTATTTTAGGAATCGGAAACCGGAATGTTCCTGTGTGATAAGTATTTTACCTTTCAAAGAGTATTCGTTTTACCTTGATGTATTCTTATTTCCACTTACCCACATGGTGGAATTAGATAAAAAAAAAAAAAAAAAACGATTGGCATATGCCAATCGAATACTTTCATGATTCTATTTTTTCAATCTGTTCATCAGGAATATCAAGAATAATCATATCTGTCCCGATCTTTTTAATATGCTGCCAAGGTACACGAATTTCTTGACCTTGTTTTCTTAGACCAAACCACTTTAAGGAAGGGATAATTAAAGTAGTGATTTGACCTGTCTGTTCATTAATTTCAAGATCTGTTTGACCAAGCACTCCTAACCGCTCTGCCCGTTTAACATCGACGATTTCTTTTCCACTTAACTCACTTAATCTCATGTTCATTCCCCCTTTCTATTATCTTATCGGACTATACCATAAAAAAATGCCTACAATTTTCATGAATTGTAGGCATTTCAAATTATTTCAGTTTTTCAGGTAGCTGTCCGTCTGGACTGATGAGGGCAACTGAATACGTATCTGTAAACAATTGGTTTGCTAGAGTATTGACGCTTTCTTCACTAACTTCATTTACCTTTTCAATGATTGAATCAAGTGTTCGATGACGTCCAAGCATAAGTTCATTTTTACCATTCCTACTCATTCTACTATTTGTGCTTTCGAGGCTTAGCATTAAGCTTCCTTTCATTTGCTCTTTGCTATTTGCTAATTCTTTTGCGGTAATACCTTCTGCTTTCAATGTTGCTAACGTATCTTGAATCGTTTCAAATAACAGGTTTAATTGGCTGCTTCCTGTACCGCCGTAGATCGTTAGTAAGCCATTATCCTCATATGAAGAATGATAAGAAAAGACCGAGTAGGCAAGTCCTTTTTGCTCCCTTACATCTTGAAACAAACGGCTGCTCATACTTCCACCTAATATATTATTTAATACGATTAAACTATAAATATTATCATGACCTACCTCTAATCCATTAAACCCGATACAAAGATGTGCTTGTTCAGTATCCTTTTTCCTTGCTAGCTTTTGATCCATAAAGCCTGGTTTTTCAACCTCACCTTTAGTTGAACTCGTTTCGTACGAACCAAAAAGTTTATCAACATCTTTTATAAATTCCTCTGATACATTACCAGCAACAGAGATTACAACTTTATCAGGAGTATAATAATCATTCATGTATTGACGTAAAGTATCTCCATTAAAGGTTGCTAACGTTTCTTCAGTACCTAAAATTGGGTAACCAAGTGGATGATCTCCATATGTAGCACGACTTAATACATCATGAACGATGTCATCTGGTGTATCTTCATACATTTTTATTTCTTCATATACTACATTCTTTTCTTTTTTTAGTTCTTCCTCATCAAATGTTGAATGAAAGAACATATCTGCTAATACATCAAGTGCATACCCGGCATGGTCATCTAAAACCTTAGCATAATAGCATGTATACTCCTTTGATGTAAATGCATTAACTTGCCCACCTATACTATCAAAGGATTCTGCTATTTCACGTGCAGATCTCGTTTTCGTTCCTTTAAAAAACATATGCTCTAAAAAGTGGGAAACACCATTATTTTGTAGATTTTCATTACGTGATCCAGTGCCAATCCATACCCCAATTGCAACTGATCGTACAGTTGGTATGTTTTCTAATACGATTCTTACCCCATTTTGACAAGTATATTTTTTTATCAAACTTGCTCCTCCTTCATAGATGCTACAATTAATCACTCATCTTTTTGTTATTCATATCATTTGTTGATAGTCTTTCTTCATCAACCATCATTGAAATAGAGCCGAACGAATATCCTTTTTGCTTGACTGATAAAATTAGTGTTTCAAGACTATCAGAAGTTGAAGAGGTTGGGTGCATTAAGATTAAAGCGCCATTATGAACTTTACCCATGACCCGCTGAACGAGCACATGCGGTTCAGGACGCTGCCAATCAATTGTATCGACACTCCACATAACTGTTTCCATATTCATTTCGTCAGCAATTTTTACAACCTCATCCCTAAAACTTCCACTTGGTGGTGCAAACCAAGTTGGCGTTACGTCTGTAACTGACTTAATGACCTCATTTGTTTTTGTTAATTGCTCTCTAATAGACGATGAAGACAACTGTTTCATATCCGGATGTGTATATGAATGATTTCCAACCTCATGACCTGCATCAACTATCATCTTAGCCATTTCAGGATTTTCTTTGACCCATCTACCTTCTAAGAAGAAGGTTGCTTTCACATGGTATTTATTTAGTGTTTCTAGCATATCAGGAATATACTCATTTCCCCAAGCAACATTAATTAGAAAGGAAACCATAGGTTTATCAGGATGTCCTCGATAAATCGGCGCTGCAGGTAAATCTGCTAAATGAACAGTCGGTTCGACTTGACGGTACACGAGGAGCTTTTCATCAAATACTCCCTTATCCTTCATTTTCTTATATGATTCTTCAACATCAACGGCTAATCCATTATAGCCTGGTGTTGCCTTCCAAACTTTATGTATTTCTGCATTTTGAGCAGGAACGTTATATTCATGGGATTTAGCTGAAATCTCATCATATAAATTGTCCTGATGCTTTGAAACGGTGATGCTAGCATATTTTATTTGATCAACATAAGAAGATGTATATGGATTTTCGATAAACCCTATGCCAACCGTTAAGATTATAAGAAATCCAACGAGATGAATAATTTTCCTTTTCATTATGTATCCCCCTTTTTACTAAAAAATATGTAAAAAGAGGACAAGGTAGAACTAGAAAGCGAAAGGTGCCTGCTTATGACTCGAGCCGATGTCACCTGCAGCTGGAGCTAGACACAAAAACTTATTCCTAAGCATAATAATTCTAAGGGCACTAAGAAAACAGACCCTTTTTAAAAAGAATCGACTTTATGTTAATAAATCCAACGATTTGCAACCGCTCTTCCTAACATCCTTTCACAACCTAAAAAGAAGCCCGGTTACCCCGGCCTCCACTATTATCCTTCTTGCTCTTCTTTTTCTTTTTGTTCTTTTAATACAGCTTTACGTGATAAGTTTACACGACCTTGCTTATCAATTTCAGTTACTTTAACTAAAATTTCATCTCCAAGGGAGAGAACATCCTCTACCCTACCGACACGTTCTTCAGCAAGTTCAGAAATATGAACTAAGCCATCTTTTCCACTGAAAATTTCAACAAAAGCACCGAATTTTTCAATGCGCTTAACTTTACCAAGATACATTTGACCAACGACCACTTCACGTACAAGATCTTCAATAATTTTCTTCGCTTTTTGATTCATTTCCTCGTTTACAGATGAAATAAATACAGTTCCATCTTGTTCAATGTCGATCTTAACGCCAGTTTCTTCAATAATTTTATTGATTTGTTTTCCGCTCGGTCCAATAACGTCTCTAATCTTATCTGGATTTATTGCCATCGTTAAGATTTTAGGTGCATATTGTGAAAGCTCTTGCTTTGGTGTTGAGATGGTAGCAAGCATTGATTTTAGGATCTCCATACGACCCTTTTTCGCTTGTTGCAACGCTTCTTCTAGGATTTCACGAGAAAGTCCTTCAATTTTAATATCCATTTGTAAGGCAGTTACACCTTTTTCAGTCCCTGCTACTTTGAAGTCCATATCACCTAATGCATCTTCCATACCTTGGATATCTGTTAATACTGTATAGTGCTCTCCAGATTTCACTAGACCCATTGCGATACCAGCTACTGGAGCTTTAATTGGAACACCTGCATCCATCATTGCTAAAGTACTTGCACAAATACTTGCTTGTGATGTTGATCCATTTGACTCTAGAACTTCTGAAACAAGACGAATAGTATATGGAAAATCCTTTTCAGATGGAATAATTGGTTCTAATGCTCTTTCACCTAAAGCGCCATGACCGATTTCACGTCGTCCTGGTCCTCTCATTGGTCCTGTTTCTCCAACACTAAACTGTGGGAAATTATAATGATGCATGAATCGTTTTGATTCTTCGATACCAAGACCGTCTAATATTTGTACATCCCCAAGTGCACCGAGCGTACAAATACTTAATGCTTGAGTTTGTCCACGTGTAAACAAGCCTGAACCATGTGTTCTTGATAATAAATTCACTTCAGATGAAAGTGGTCTGATTTCATCAACACCACGGCCATCAGGTCTTACTTTTTCTTCAGTAATTAGGCGACGAACTTCAGCCTTTACTAGTTTAGAAAGAATTTGTTTAACCTGCTTAATTGTGCGATCATCTGCTTCTTTTTCTTCGAACTTAGCAATTACAGCATTTTTCACTTCTGTAATAGCAGCTTCTCTAGCATGTTTTTCTTGAACTTGAATAGCTTGTAATAAGTCGGTTTCTGATAAGTCACGAATTTCTTTTTCTAGCTCAGAATCTAATTCAAAAAGTTCAATTTCTGTTTTCTCTTTACCAACGGCTGCAGCAACTTCTTCTTGGAAGGCAATTAGACGTTTTATTTCATCATGTCCAAACATAATTGCCTCTAACATAATTTCTTCTGGTACCTCTTCTGCACCAGCTTCAACCATATTAATTGCATCTTTTGTGCCTGCAACGACTAAATGAATATCGCTTTGTTCAGCTTGTTCAACAGTTGGATTAATGACAAACTCATTATTAATTCGACCTACTGTTACACCAGCGATCGGTCCTTCGAATGGGATATCCGAAACACAAAGTGCTAGTGATGACCCAAACATTGCTGCCATTTCAGAAGAACAATTTTGATCAACACTCATAACAATGCTAATAACTTGTACTTCATTTCTAAAGCCGTCAGCGAATAATGGTCTTATTGGACGATCGATTAACCGACTTGCCAAAATTGCTTTTTCACTTGGACGACCCTCTCTTTTTATAAATCCACCAGGAATTTTCCCTACTGCATATAGTCGCTCTTCATAGTTTACAGTTAACGGAAAGAAATCAAGTGGCTTCGGTTCCTTTGAAGCAGTTGCTGTACTTAATACTGCAGTATCACCGTAACGAATTAATACGGCACCGTTTGCTTGTTTGGCTAATTGACCAATTTCAACTGTTAGGTTTCTACCAGCCCAGTCTATGGAAAACTTTTGCTTTGCTTGTCCCATATATGTAAAACTCCTCTCTTACTAGTTAGTTTTAATATTATGTATTAGTATGAACCATTTATATTCAACATATCAATGTTGTTATTGTATGTAAATAGGTTAATTAGAAAATCTTGATTCATCGCCAAGTACTATTGACAATGCTTAAGTTTTTCTTATACAGGCTCTTTATTTAAATACACTAAAAAAGCGGGAATAATCCCGCTTTTGAAGTAATTATCGACGTAAACCAAGCTTGTTGATTAACTCACGATAACGAGTTACGTCTTTATTACGTAGGTAAGTTAGTAAGTTACGACGTTTACCTACCATTTTTAATAGACCGCGACGTGAATGGTGGTCTTTTTTGTGAACACGTAAGTGATCGTTCAAGTTATTGATGTCCTCAGTAAGGATAGCAATTTGAACCTCTGGAGATCCAGTATCAGATTCATGTGTTTTAAAAGTAGCGATTAGTTCGTTTTTACGTTCTTGTGTGATAGCCATCCTTTTCACCTCCTTAATTTACAAAACCCCAATTACCGAGCAACCGTTGGTGAATCGATTTGCCAAGCAATGGTTTTAAGTTACATCAATTAGAATACTATTTTTCTAATGATTTTGCAAGAGCTAAACTGTTTTTTTTCCAAAGTATTGTAGTGCGGCAACTTTATCGTTCGCAATTTGTGAGATTAATTCATCTACATTATGAAACTTTTGTTCACTTCTTATACGTTTAAACCATGAAACTGAGACTTTTTCTTCGTAAATTTCATTTTGAAAATCAAAAATATGAACTTCAATACTTGGTTTGGCAGATTTCTCTTTATTAAAGGTAGGCTTGTAACCTATGTTACATACCCCTTCATATTCTTGACCATTTACAATGATTGAAACGGCATAAACTCCTGTTGGTGGCAATAAATAGACATCAGACACCTCGACATTAGCTGTTGGAAATCCGATCGTTCTCCCTCTTTTATCACCATGAACAACAGTGCCTGTAACACTATGTGGTCTACCTAGCAGTTTATTAGCATATGTTACGTCACCGCTTCTTATCACTTCACGGATTAATGTAGAACTAATCTTTCGATCATGATCTGTTTGTTTTTCTACAGTAGTATGAAAAAATTGTTCTCTAGAATGGAACGGCAAAGTTTCCATAGTCCCTTTTCCTAAATGTCCATATGTAAAGTCAAAGCCCGCAACTGCATGCTTAACATTCAAGTTTATGATATAGTCATCCACAAACTGTTGTGGCAATAAAGCTGCAAAATCCTTTGTAAATTCCACAACAAATAACAGGTCTACATTTAATTCCTCAATCAAGCGGATCTTCTCATCAAGGGGTGTAATATAGTCAATTCCTTCCTGATTACGAAGAACCACAAGAGGATGTGGATTAAATGTCATCACTGCGCTCTTAATCCCAAGATTTTTAGCAATCTCTTTTGCTTTCAGAATAACTTTCTGATGTCCAATATGAACTCCATCAAAATAACCCAATGCTAAAACCATTTCATCAAGGTCTTGCTTCATAAAATTATGTGGTTGAGACAGCTTAATTAGTTTCACGGTCACTTCACCTTTTCTCACTTATAACATGTTAAATTTCATTATACAGCACCTTCGTAGGCTTCATAAGATGTTGTTTAGTAGGATGTTTAGCATAAATAGCTAGGCAACGTCCATCTTCACTATAAACTGCAATTGGAGACCCAGCTTCAAGATCTTGATACTCTGAAGGTAACTCAAGCACTGCACCATTTTTCACTTTCTCTGCTAGCGTATCATGGATAATTAGATTCGGCAAATCTTTTAACGCTTCACCAATTGACAGTAAAGAATCCTCAAGTGTTCCACATTCAATTGCTGCTTCAATTTCTTCAAAAGTCAAACAATTTGCCAATTCAAATTCTCCTGACTTTGTACGAATAAGATGGGACATATGGGCTGGGTAGCCAAGTTTTTCTCCAATCATTACAGCTAAAGTTCGGACATATGTACCTTTTGAACAGGTAACACGGAAGCGAAATTTAGTTAAATCATTATCGTTTATTACGTCTCCAAGAAGAACTAAATCATCAATTGTAATAACTCGAGCTGGCCTTTCAACCTCTATACCAGCTCTTGCATATTCGTAAAGCTTCTTCCCTTTCACTTTTACCGCTGAGTACATTGGGGGAATTTGTTCAATCGAACCAAGCATTGAATTTAAAACATGTTCAACTTCATCTTGAGTAATTTTAGAATTCACTTTTTTTCTTGCTACTTCTTCACCTGATGAATCTTCAGTTGTAGTGGAAAAACCAATTGTTACCTCTGCTTCATACGTTTTCGATGAAGCTGTTAGATATTCTACAATTTTAGTTGCTCTTCCAAGACATAATGGCAATACTCCTGTTACATCAGGGTCTAGTGTACCTGTATGTCCAACCTTTTTTGTTTTTGCGAGCCTTCGCATTTTGGCTACACAGTCATGGGATGTCATCCCAACAGGCTTATTTAGCAAAAGTACACCTTCCATTTAAATACCTCCCTGCAATTATTTAAAATGTGAAATGATGTTACTATGTAAAATAATTTGCATTTCACTTTCCTGATTTATTATAAGACTGATACCTATCATAAATTGTGTCGCTACAAGAAAAGGGATAGACGAAGGTGTCTATCCCTTAAATAAAGGAGTTAATCCTCCTCTTTATTTTGAACATTCAACTCATGAATAAGTGTTTCAATCCGATTTCCATAACTTATTGATTCATCAAATTCGAATTGAATTTCAGGAGTTTTTCTTAGGCGGATTCGTTGGCCTATTTCTGAACGGATAAACCCTTTTGCCTTCGCTAAGCCTTTTAGCGTGTTTTGTCTTTGTTCTTCATCACCTAAAACAGAGATAAATACTTTAGCAATTTGTAGGTCTCCTGATACACTTACATCTGTTACTGTTACAAAGCCGATGCGAGGGTCTTTTATTTTTCGACCAATAATATCGCCAAGTTCTTTTTTCATCTGTTCACCGACACGGTTTGCTCTTAAGCTCATGCCTTCACCTCTTCATTAAAACCATTCAAACGAAGTTACTGTTCGTTCAATTTCAGGAAAGGAATCAATAAATTGCAAAACATTATGCAATTCCCTTTCAGTTTGCACCTTAGAGGAACTTATGGCAACAATACCAAACTTCGTACGTTGCCACGTGTCCTGAAATTCAATTTCTGAAATTGAAACATTATACTTTTGCTTTATTCTTGTAAGCACTCGTTGTAAAACAGCTCTTTTATCTTTTAATGACTGTGAATCATAAATGATGCATTCACAATCTATATAACCGATCATTTACGTTCAATTTCCTCCATCACATATGCTTCAATAATGTCGCCTTCTTTTATATCATTGAAGTTTTTAATTGTGATTCCACATTCGTAGTTACGAGCAACTTCCTTTACATCGTCCTTGAAGCGTTTTAAGGTATCAATTTCACCTTCAAATACAACAATACCATCGCGGATTAGTCTAATACCACTATCACGAGTGATTTTACCTTCAGTAACATATCCTCCTGCGATCGTACCAATTTTGGAAACCTTGAAGGTTTGTCTTATTTCAACTTGACCAATTACTTTTTCTTCGAATTCAGGGTCAAGCATACCTTTCATTGCTAATTCAATTTCTTCAATAACTTTATAAATAATACGATGTAGACGAATGTCAACTTCTTCAACATCTGCTGTTTTCTTAGCACCATTATCAGGTCTAACGTTAAACCCAATTACGATTGCTTTAGAAGCAGCTGCTAGAATGATATCAGATTCAGTAATTGCACCTACACCTGTATGGATGATCTTAACACGAACACCTTCAACATCAATTTTATGCAATGCTGCTGCTAATGCTTCCGCAGACCCTTGAACGTCAGCTTTTACAATTAAATTAATGTCTTTGATCTCACCTTGTTTAATTTGCTCAAATAAATCATCTAAGCTCAACTTAGAACCTTCGCTACGTTGTGCATCAAGCTGCTTCTGAGCTCTTGCTTCCCCAACCTGACGAGCTTGTTTCTCATCTTCAAATACCATGAACTGATCTCCAGCTAAAGGTACGTCATTTAAACCTGTGATTTCAACAGGAGTAGATGGTGCTGCCTCTTTCACACGGCGACCGATGTCATTAACCATTGCACGTACACGACCAAATGTATTACCTACTACAATTGGATCACCAACGCGAAGAGTTCCGTTTTGAACAAGTAATGTTGCAACAGAGCCTCTACCCTTATCTAATTGTGCTTCAATTACCGTACCTGTAGCACGTCTGCTTGGGTTAGCTTTTAATTCCTCTACTTCAGTTACAAGGATAATCATTTCAAGTAGATCATCAAGTCCTTGACCAGTTAAAGCAGAAACTGGTACAAAAATAGTATCCCCACCCCAAGCCTCTGGTACTAGACCATGTTCTGTCAATTCTTGCATAACACGATCAGGATTTGCTGTCGGTTTATCAACTTTGTTTACAGCAACAATGATTGGTACTTCAGCTGCTTTAGCATGGTTAATAGCTTCAATTGTTTGCGGCATAACACCATCATCTGCGGCTACTACTAAAATGGTAATATCTGTTACTTGCGCACCACGAGCACGCATAGTTGTAAAAGCAGCATGACCTGGTGTATCAAGGAAGGTAATCTTTTGATCATTAGAAACAATCTGATATGCACCAATATGCTGAGTGATACCCCCAGCTTCACCTTCAGTTACTTTCGTATTTCGAATGGAGTCAAGAAGGGTTGTTTTACCATGGTCAACGTGACCCATGATTGTTACAACAGCAGGGCGGATTTGTAAATCTTCATCACGGTCCTCTTCTTCATACTTCTCGAATTCTGTTTTTTCAAATACAATTTCTTCTTCCACTTCAACACCATATTCACCAGCAATTAATTCAATTGAGTCTTTATCAAGCTCTTGATTAATTGTTGCCATTGTTCCGAGTAAAAGAAGCTTTTTAATAATTTCCGAAGGCTCTTTACCAAGCTTTGAAGCTAATTCTCCTACAGATAAACTATCTGTGAAGGTAATTTTACTAGGTAGTTCCTTTTTAGGCTTTGGTTGAACAGGTTGTTGGAAGTTACCTTTATTTTTCTTATTGTTGTTGTTTTTCTTACCTTTATTTTGATTAAAGGGTTTATTATTAGATTGATTTGGCTTTTTGTTATCTCGGTTATTGTTAGTTGGAGCTTGCTTAAGCGATTTATTGTTAGCAGATTTCTCTCCACCACTAGTTGTTTTTACATTTGAATTGTTAGGACTTGTATTAGAATTATTCACTTGTTTCCCCGGTTTCTTAGTTGATTCGTTATTTGTATTTTCTTGACTTTTTGCTTTAAATTTTTGATCAAGCTTAACTATGACATTATCTTCAATTGTTGACATATGATTATTAACTTCAACATTCATCTCTTGTAACGTAGAAATAATGTCTTTACTTGATACATTTGTTTGTTTTGCATATTCATAAACTCGCATTTTTGTCATACGTTCACCCCCAAGAATATTAATCGAGCAAGGTTTTTAACTTTGCAGCAAAGCCAGCATCATTTATCGCTACAACGACTCTCGCATCTTTACCAATTGCTTGACCTAACTGGTAGCGATCCTCAACGGTTTTTAAGGGGACCTGATAAAATTTACATTTATCTGTTACCTTCTTCATTGTATTAGCGGATGCATCTTGTGAAAGAAGAACAAGTTTAGCGCGTTGTTGTCTCACTTCTTTAACAACAAGTTCCTCCCCTGATATAACTTTTCGTGCTCGATTTGCTAAGCCCAATAAGGACGTCCATCGTTGCTGCTGATTCATGTATTTATTGTTTCTCCTTCTCAGCCAATTGAAGTAACTCTTCGTATACAGTTTCATCAATTTTTGTCTTTAAATGATTAGCAAGAATATTTTTCTTTTTCGCTAAAAGAATACACTCTTTATCAAGTGTGATATAAGCTCCACGTCCATTTTTTTTTCCGGTTAGGTCGACAGAAACATCGCCTTCCTTTGATCGGACAACTCGGACTAATTCTTTTTTGGTTTTCATTTCACCTGTTGCAACACATTTACGTAAAGGAATTTTGCGATTGTTCATGTGATTTCACCTCTTATTCACTAAGCTCAGGTTCATGAATACTAGTTAAAAGTGGTTCGTCATCAACATCAACGTCGGATTCAGACTTTTGAAGTGGATAAATTCCAGCTTTTTCGGCATCTGTTTCACTTTTAATATCTATTTTCCAACCAGTAAGCTTAGCTGCTAAACGAGCATTTTGTCCACGTTTACCAATTGCTAATGATAATTGATAATCAGGAACAATAACTGTAGTAGCTTTTTCTTCTTCATTTACAAGTACCTCAACTACTTTAGAAGGACTAAGTGCGTTAGCGACAAATTCAATAGGATCTTGCGACCATTTTACAATGTCAATTTTTTCTCCTTTTAATTCGTTGACAATTGCTTGTACTCGTTGCCCTTTAGGCCCAACACATGATCCAACCGGATCTACTTCAGGATTCTCGGAATGTACAGAGATTTTTGAACGATCTCCAGCTTCCCTAGAAACAGATTTAATTTCAACAGTACCATCATAGATTTCTGGAACTTCGATTTCAAACAATCTCTTTAAAAGTCCCGGATGTGTTCTAGACACAAAAATTTGTGGGCCCTTCGTCGTTTTTTCAACCTTTGTAATAAATACCTTTATACGGTCATGTGGTTTATAAGTTTCATTTGGCATTTGCTCACTAACAGGTAAAAGAGCTTCTATTTTACCTAAGCTTACATAAATGAATTTAGAGTCGATACGCTGAACAATACCTGTCATAATATCTTCTTCTCGATCAATAAACTCGCTATAAATTACACCACGCTCAGCTTCACGAACACGCTGAGTTACGACTTGTTTAGCTGTTTGTGCTGCAATACGACCGAAATCCTTTGGAGTAACTTCCATCTCAATCACATCGTTCAGCACATAATTTGGATTGATTCCTCGTGCTTCACTAAGAGATATTTCAAGACGCGGATCATATACCTCATCAACAACATCTTTTCTTGCATAAACCTTCATTGTCCCTGTTTCACGATTTAAATCAACGCGAACATTTTGTGCTTGGTTAAAGTTTCGTTTATAAGCAGAAATTAATGCAGCTTCAATTGCTTCAATGATAATTTCCTTGCTGATGCCCTTTTCCTTTTCTAAAATTGTTAAGGCATCTAATAGTTCACTACTCATTTTAACGGCTTCCCCCTTAAAAAATAAGCTAAATGCATATTGTTTTGCTAAATCCACCTTCTACAGTTAAGGTACAAGCTTAGTACACTTAAGAAGTAATGAGGAGAATGCTTGGACTTGTAAGTGGATAAATACTCACAAATCTGCTGGAGATACTGCAGTCGATGCTAGTTAAAATGTTACGGCTAATCTAGCTTTTGCCACTTTATCATAAGGGATTTCAACCTGTTTTTTCCTAGTCTTAATTGTTACAGTTACAGTAACCGTTTGACCGTCAAAATCAGTTAAGACACCTTCAAATAACTTTTCTCCATTTATTGGTTCATATGTTTTAATATGGACCTGTTTACCAATTGCTTTCTTTAAATCTTCTTCTTTTTTTAATGGTCTCTCAGCACCTGGCGATGAAACTTCTAAGAAGTAGTTATGTTGAATGGGATCTAATTCGTCAAGCTGCTCGCTTAATCGTTCACTAACTACACCACATTCTTCAATATCAATGCCTTTTTCAGAATCAATAAATAATCGAAGAAACCAATTAGAACCTTCCTTCACGTATTCAATATCGACCAATTCTAATTTCATATCGTTTAAAATTGGTGTCACTAATTGTTCCACGATTTCCGTTACTTTTTTGCTCATTCTCTTCCTCCTTGCTAAGAAAAGCGCATGCCTTGGGCAACGATAATCACATACCTTTGGTGATTATTGACTTGAAGGCTAGGCGCTGAAGCTAGACATGATTCTTTAGTCCAAAAACTAGCATCCTTATCCTAAACAGCAATTTGACACCTTTAAGTTGCTGAAAAACCCTGCCTTTTGAGCAGGGAATGGTATGTACTATACTATCCGAGTGACGAGGACGATAACAATACGAAAGAGTGGGTTTCCCCACTCTTTTCCTCTGCTTATCGTTAGCATTTCCATTAAAATCATAACATAACCGTATTTTTATTGCAAATATACCTTAATTCCCCCAGGGTCAGATCCCTAGGAGAATATATAAGTTATTTGAACAAGTCTTTGTAGGAGTTTGACCCTACTTAGAGCAACGTTGTTAATGCACTATAATCTTCTAGTTAGTGTTTCATTTCAATTAGTGGGGGGTAGCCCCCGCTTAAGACTTAGTGTTTTAATGTCCTTTAAAATAGTGATAGTTGGTTTTGATCCGGTAGTTCATCAAGACAGCCATGAGTGTTTAAATATTCAATGATTGTTTTTGAGACTTTACCTCGTTGCTGGAGATCTTCTTTTGATAGAAATTCTCCGTCTTCTCTAGCTTTTACAATATTTAACGCTGCGTTTGTTCCAAGTCCAGGAATGGAGTTGAACGGGGGAATTAGTGTATTCCCATCAATAATAAAATCTGTTGCACTAGAACGATAAAGGTCAACCTTTTGGAAGGAATATCCTCTTTCACACATTTCTAGTGCTAGTTCTAATACAGTTAGTAGGTTTTTCTCTTTTGGAGAAGCATCTAACCCTTTTAGATTAATTTCATCAATTTTAGCTCGAATTGGTGTAGAACCTTTTACCATTGTGTCAATATCAAAATCATCGGCACGAACTGTGAAATATGCAGCATAATATAGTAGAGCATGATGAACTTTAAAATACGCAATACGTACAGCCATTAACACGTAAGCCGCAGCATGGGCTTTTGGGAACATGTACTTGATTTTTAAGCAAGAATCAATATACCAAGCTGGCACTTCCTGTTTTTTCATTTCTTCTTCCATTTCATCTGTTAAACCTTTTCCTTTACGAACAGACTCCATAATCTTGAAGGCGAATGAAGGCTCTAATCCTTGATAGATAAGATATACCATGATGTCATCACGACAGCCAATAACCTCACTTAACGTACATATTTTATTATGAATTAACTCTTGAGCATTCCCAAGCCATACATCTGTCCCATGTGATAGACCAGAAATTTGGACAAGCTCAGAGAACGTAGTTGGTTTTGTATCTTCAAGCATTTGGCGAACAAATCTTGTTCCAAACTCAGGAATCCCTAATGTCCCTGTTTTACACATTATTTGTTCTTCAGTCACGCCTAAAGACTCGGTTCCACTAAAAATCTTCATTACCTCTGGATCATCTGTCGGAATAGTTTTTGGATCAATACCGCTTAAATCCTGTAGCATACGGATTACAGTTGGATCATCGTGTCCAAGAATATCTAGTTTTAATAGGTTATCATGAATGGAATGGAAATCAAAATGGGTTGTACGCCATTCAGAACCTGTTGCATCTGCAGGGAATTGAATCGGCGAAAAATCAAAGATATCCATATAATCAGGTACAACAATTATTCCACCTGGATGCTGTCCTGTTGTTCGTTTTACTCCGGTACATCCTTGAACAAGACGGTCAACCTCAGCACCTCTATAAATGAGGTTATGATCATTTGCATATCCTTTTACATATCCATAAGCAGTTTTTTCTGCTACTGTCCCGATTGTACCAGCACGATACACATTGTCTTCACCAAAAAGAACTTTAGTATAGTTATGGGCTGTAGGCTGATATTCGCCTGAGAAGTTCAAATCAATATCGGGAACTTTGTCCCCTTTAAAGCCTAGGAATGTTTCAAAAGGAATATCATGTCCATCTTTTTGATATTGAGCACCACAATTCGAACACTCTTTGTTAGGTAAATCAAAACCAGAACCGACTGATCCATCATTAAAAAACTCTGAATGCTGACAATCAGGACACACATAATGAGGTGGCAGCGGGTTTACCTCTGTTATTTCTGTCATTGTTGCGACAAATGAGGAACCAACAGACCCACGTGAACCTACTAGGTAACCATCATCAAGTGATTTTTTAACGAGTTTATGTGAGATAAGATAAATAACCGCAAACCCATGGCCAATAATACTCTTAAGTTCTTTTTCTAGTCGAGCCTCAACTAGTTCCGGAAGATTTTCTCCATATATACTTCTCGCTCTAGAATAGCTCATTGCGCGGATCTCTTCATCTGCACCTTCAATCTTAGGTGTATAAAGATCATCCTTTATTGGCTTAATTTCGTCGATCATATCAGCAATCTTATTTGTGTTATCTATAACAATCTCTTTAGCTTTCTCTTTACCAAGGAAAGAGAAGCAGTTCATCATTTCATCCGTAGTTCGGAAATGAACATTTGGTAATTCATGACGATTTAATGGGTTTGCCCCACCTTGAGAGCTAATCAATATTTTCCGGTAGACCTTTTCAACAGGATTTAAATAATGCGCATTCCCAGTTGCTACTACAGGCTTTTCTAGCTTTTCACCGAGCTTTACAATATTGGTAACAATTTCTTTTAAAGACGTTTCATCCTTAATATAATCTAATGCAATAAGGTGATTGTAAACCTCTAAAGGGTGTACCTCTAAATAATCATAATATGCTGCAATTTCTTCTACCTCTTCGGGAGATTTTTGCATCATACCTTCAAAAACCTCACCTTTATCACATGCGGATCCGACAATAAGACCTTCTCGATATTTATTGAGTTGTGAACGTGGAATTCGTGGAACTCTGTAAAAGTAATTCATATGTGAAATGGAAACTAGTTTGAATAAATTTTTCAACCCAGTTTCATTTTGTGCAAGTATAATAGCATGATATGGTCTTGAACGTTGGTATGCATTACCTTTACCCATATTGTCGTTAAATTGATTGTGATTTTCGATGCCCTTCTCCGCTGCATCCTTTAGCATCTTAACAAGCAAATAGCCTGTTGCTTCGGCATCATAAATTGCTCGGTGATGCTGAGTTAATTCGATATCAAACTTTTTACAAAGTGTGTTAAGTCGATGATTTTTAAATTCAGGATATAGGAAACGTCCGAGTTCTAACGTATCGATAACAGGGTTTTTAGCCTTTTCTTCACCAAGAAGTTTTTTATACCCTACATTTAAAAAACCCATATCAAAGCTAGCATTATGTGCAACGAGAATATCATTTCCGATCCAATCCTTAAATTTCCGTAATACTTCATCAACATTAGGGGCATCTTTTACCATATCGTCTGTAATGCCTGTTAAATCAATTGTGATTGCTGATAATGGATGATGAGGATTTGCGAAGGACTCAAAACGGTCGATAATTTCTCCTCCACGAACCTTTACTGCAGCCAACTCAATGATTGTATCGTAAACAGCTGATAAACCAGTCGTCTCAACGTCAAATACAACATATGTTTCATCAGGTAAAAAGCGATTATCATCATTATAAGCAATAGGAACCCCATCATTTACAAGATTTATTTCGACACCGTATAAAACCTTGACTCCATTCTTTTTGCCAGCTGAATATGCTTCTGGAAAAGATTGTGCGACAGCATGATCTGTTAATGCAATTGCCTTATGTCCCCATTTCTTAGCTTGCTCAATATACTTACTTACAGACGTTACTGCATCCATTTGACTCATTGGTGAATGAAGATGAAGTTCCACCCTCTTCTCATCTTCTGGAGATTGATCTCGTCTCTCTTGAGGTGTAATTTCATTAATGTCATTTGCAATCATTACAAGATCTCGTACGAATGTGTCATTTTGGATGCTACCGCGTACTTTTAACCACATTCCTTTTTTAACAGCCTGTACTAAAACGGCATCCTCTTTATCTCTAGCAAACATTTTAACAAGGATGGAGCTTGTGTAGTCAGTAATTTTAAAGGTCAGAAGTGTTCTTCCACTTCTAAGTTCCTTTGTTTCTGCATCAAACACATACCCCTGAATAGCGGTTCTTCTCTCTTCATCTTCAATCGAAGCAAGGGTACGAATTTCTTCATCATTTTTGATCGTATAACCAATTGTTAAAGGTCCAGTATATTCAGCTTGACTAGCCTCTTCCTTCTCAGCATTAACCATGTCAGTTAGTGCCTTTAGTCCTTTCTCTTTATCTTCTTGTAGCTTTTGTTCTTGGAATTTTAAAATTTCCTCTTGTGAGACTGCTACAGTTGTATCTAATTGAAAGGTAGGAAATCCCAGTTCCTGAAAGCTTTCTTGAATGAGAGATGCATATTTTCGTTTTATTGTCATTGCCTCGGTATCATTTTTGGTTTTAACAATGACCTTTATCCCCTGAACAGTTGGTTTTTGCTCATTTAATAGTGCGAGCATTGGAGGCGAGATTCCGTCCATTTGCTGAATACAGATTGACCAATAATCCTGAACAAGTTTTTCGTCAAAATTTTGTTCTTTCGTTTCAATCGAAAATGTAACATCTGCAATATGAGAAAACGCCTTTGCAAGCTTAGTCTGAAACAATTGATACACATCAAAAGGCAGAATTTTTTCGAATTGAAAATGAAAATGCCACTTTTTCGTTTGTTTATGCACGGTCAACTTGGCAATTGAACCGTTCTTAAAGTGAACGACAACCGCATCTTCTGTTAAATTTATTTGTTGGAGCAGGAGTTGAAATCGCTCAATTTGGTTGATTTGCATGTCCATATACTATCCCCTTTCTCCCTCTTACTTATTAATTCTATTATATAGTTGTTTAAATTTTTATTTAACATTTCAAAGTACAATAAAATTAGTTTTATCACAACTGAAGAGGCTGCCTCATTTATAGACTTATTCCTTTATATACAATTAAGTATATAAAGGAGCTTGTCTATTACTTTCGAGTCAGCCTCTTCTCGTTATTGCTCTTGTATTATTTTATCATGGTTTATTCCTTGCTGTAACCTTTTTTAGTTTCCAAGTATTTGCTTCATCTTTTCATGAAGTTCATCCACTGATACTTCAAATGATTCACCTGTCTTACGAATTTTAACTTCTACTATACCCTCATCTGCTCTCTTACCAACAGTTACACGTACAGGTAATCCAATAAGGTCTGAATCGGCAAATTTTACTCCTACTCGCTCAGCGCGGTCATCAAATAGAACCTCATATCCATTCTGAGTAAATTGAGTGTATAGTTTTTCAGCTAAATCCTTTTGTGAATCATTTTTAATGTTTACTGGTATAACATGGATTTGGAATGGTGCAACTGATCCAGGCCACACGATCCCATTTTCGTCATGATGCTGCTCAATAATAGCAGCTAATGTTCTTGAAACACCTATACCATAGCAACCCATAATCATTGGCTGCGTGCGGCCGTTTTCATCTAAGAACGTTGCATTCATTGACTCACTATATCTAGTGCCTAGTTTAAACACGTGACCAACTTCAATCCCTTTGGCAAATCTAATAGTACCTTCACCATCTGGTGATTTGTCCCCTTCTTGGATAAAGCGTAGATCAGCAAATCGAGTGATCTTAGCATCACGCTCAATGTTCACTCCTTGGAAATGGTATTGCGCTTGATTTGCACCACAAACTCCATTAACCACTGAAGATATTGCATGATCTGCTACAACTTCAACATCTTCAGAGACATTAATAGGTCCTATAAAGCCTGGAACACAATTTAAAGCTTTTATTGTCTCTTCTGCTGTTGCTAAATCTACTACTGAAGCGCCAAATAGATTTTTCACCTTAATGTCATTTACCTCATGATCGCCACGAACTAAGACTAAAACAAATTTATCATCAACATTGAAAAGAACGGATTTAATGCATGATTCCTTAGAAACATTTAAAAATGTTGAAATTTCTTCAATTGTTTTTTGATCAGGTGTTTCAATTTTCACTAATTCTTTTTGTTCCTCGGTACTTTTTTCATAAGTTGCATTAACAGGTGCCATCTCAATATTTGCAGCATATTGAGAGGTATCAGAGTATGCAATTGTATCTTCGCCGATATCAGATAACACCATGAATTCATGTGTATCAGTGCCACCCATAGCCCCTGAATCTGCAATAACAGCCCTAAAGTCTAGGCCGCAACGAGAAAATATATTTTGATAAGCAGTAAACATTTTAACATAGACTTCATCCAAACTTTCATGTGTGGCATGGAAAGAATATGCGTCCTTCATGATAAATTCGCGACCACGCAAAACACCAAAACGAGGTCGTTTTTCATCACGAAACTTTGTCTGAATTTGATATAAGGAAAGCGGAAGTCGCTTATAAGATTTAATTTCATCTCGAACTAAGCTCGTAATCATCTCTTCGTGTGTTGCACCTAAAGCAAATTCACGATTATGTCGATCTTTTAATCTCATTAGTTCAGGACCATATGAATACCAGCGTCCAGATTCCTGCCAAAGCTCAGCCTGTTGCAGGGCTGGCATTAATAATTCAGATGCCCCAGCATTGTTCATTTCTTCGCGAACAATCTGTTCGATTTTCTTTAATACTTTATGTGCCAATGGTAAGTAGCTATAAACACCACTTGTATTTTGTCTTGTAAATCCAGCCCGTAGCATAAGCTGATGACTTTTTACTTCAGCATCAGCAGGAACTTCTCTAAGAGTAGGAATAAACGTCATACTTTGTTTCATTACGAGCACCTCTATTTTTAATTAAACTAGTTTCACCTTTTTAGGTTACTATATTATCATTCAAATTTCCCCATAAATTTGCTAAATCTTTAAAAAATGAGATCGGTGAATAACCTATTCCAATTTCAATAGTATATTCTTATAAGAATAAACGTTGAATGTCATTCCATGTAACTACAAGCATCAATAGCATTAATAACGAAAAACCAATAAAATGAACGACCCCTTCTTTTTGTCGATCAATTGGTTTCCCTCTCAACGCCTCAATAAATAAGAATAATAAACGTCCACCATCAAGAGCTGGAAGAGGCAATAAGTTGACTATTCCTAAGTTTATACTTAAAAGTGCTGCCCATCTTAACAAGTTCAATGTACCAGATTCAGCAACCTGATCTGTCATATCGTAAATACCAACTGGTCCTGAGAGCATATCAATAGAAAATTGACCTGTTACTAGCTTCCCAAAACCAATTAATATTTCTTTTGTCCATGTGTATGTTTCAATAAATCCATATTTTATAGAGCTACTAAACGATTTATCTACGGGATTATAGGCACCAATACGTCCTATTGTCTCTTCCCCGACTTTCGTTGCTTCAGGTACTACTTCAAATGAAAGGATTTCTCCACCGCGTTCAACTTCAAAGGTTAATTCCTTATCAGGGTTTTCTTGAATAATATTTACTACTTCCTCCCAAGATGAAGTAGATTGTCCTTCAATTGACTGAATGACATCACCTTCAAGTAAACCGGCTTCTTTTGCAGAACCGTCATCAGTTAATATACCTAATTTGGGATCATCAACAGGAGCACCTTGCAATAATCCTAATGAAAACAAAATGACAAATGCAAGCAGGAAATTCATTAATGGTCCTGCAAAAATTGCTGCAATTCGCTGGCCAACTTTCTTCGATTGGAATTGACGATTATATGGAGCAATTTGGATTTCTTGACCATCAACAATAAAATAAGATGTTTCACTAACATCGAATCTTTTTATATACTCTTCTTCTCCAAACTCATAGCCAGAAATAAACATACTATGTTCAAGATCTGCGTTCTCCACCTCAATAATTCGTGCCTGTGGATATTTTTCTTTATTATTTAAAATGATTTTTTCGACTTTATTTTCTTTATTAAAAAGTAATCCTACGTTATGGCCAGGCTTTACCTCAATCACTTCAGGATCCTCGCCAGCCATTCTTACAAAACCACCTATAGGTAATAAGCGGATTGTATAAACCGTTTCATTTTTTTTAAAAGACAAGATTTTCGGTCCAAAACCAATTGCAAATTCACGGCATAATATCCCAGCACGATTAGCTAGAAGTAAATGTCCAAGCTCATGAAAAAAGACAAGAGCACCAAAAATGAGGACAAACGCTATCACTGTATTCACCTTGTATGACCACCTTTATCTAGATTAAAGTTTGTACAAAATTTCTTGTTAGTTGATCAACTTCTTGAATCTGCTCCAAACTAGGGTTTGCGATGCTCTCATGCTTATCCAACGATCTTTCAATAAATTCCTCGATTTGAAGAAACGTAATCTTTCCACTTAAAAATGCCTCAACAGCTACTTCATTTGCAGCATTTAAAACCGTAGGCATCGTACCACCTATTTTACCTGAATCAAACGCATATTGTAAGCATCGGAACCTGGTAAAATCCGCTTTTTCAAAATGTAATTTTCCAATTTCCCAAAGTTCTAACCTTTTCGCTTCTTTTAAAGGTAATCTCTCCGGATATGTTAATGCATATTGAATGGGAACTCTCATATCAGGTGTCCCTAGTTGAGCAATGATACTTCGATCGTGAAACTCAACTAAAGAATGAATAATACTTTCTTTATGTAATAAGACATCAATTTTGTCATAATGCAAATTGAATAACCAGTGTGCTTCAATTACTTCTAAGCCTTTATTCATCATAGTAGCTGAATCTATCGTTATCTTTGCACCCATAGACCAATTGGGGTGATTTAATGCTTGGTCCACCGTTACATTTACAAGGTCTTCCCTTTTTCGATCACGGAAACTTCCTCCAGATGCAGTTATGATCAAGCGGTCTATCGATTTGACACTCTCACCCTGCAAACATTGAAAAATCGCAGAGTGCTCACTATCTACTGGTAAAATATTAACATTGTATTTTTTTGCATGCTCTGTCACTAAATGTCCCGCAGTGACAAGAGTCTCCTTATTAGCTAGTGCAATTGTTATGTTATTTTCAATGGCTTTTAAAGTTGGTATTAACCCTACACTTCCAACTACAGCATTGACTAGACACTCTACTCCATCATAAATTGCAGCTTCAATAAGGGCCTCTTCACCATATCCTAATTTAACATCTTGACTTGAAAACTCCCGCTTAAGATGTTCATATGTTTCTTTATCTTTAACTGCAACAAATTCTGGCTTGAATTTCTTTATAATGTCGCTTCCGGATTTATAATTCCTTCCGAAAGACATCGCTACAAGCTTAAACTCTTCAGGGTGTGATTCAATAACCTCTAAAGTTTGTATTCCAATTGAACCTGTAGCTCCTAACAAACTAATCTTTTTCACGAAGTCACTTCCAATCAAATTAAGAAATGCTCTAGAGCGCCCTGTCTAATCTCGTTATAGACTGACCCTCGAGTTAGCTAACACAACATTTACTGTGATTTAAACGTTCAATGGTGTCGAAAGCCATGGCGCTAGAGCTAGACATATAATTTAGGCAAAAATGTTTTTCAAAATAGTAACCTTAAGAAATGTAAAATTGGTAAAACGAATAATAAGCTATCAAAACGATCTAGTATTCCACCATGACCCGGTAGGATTGTACCTGAGTCTTTTACCTGATATTGTCGTTTTAAAGCAGATTCAACAAGATCACCTATTTGTCCAAAAACAGATAAGAAGATGGTCATAAATGTGACGATGATGTAGTTATCAAGAACCCCTGTAAAATAATGATAGATCCATGCAAAAATAACTGCAAATAAAACACCGCCTACTGCACCTTCAATTGTTTTATTAGGACTAATTTCAGGCCAAAGCTTGTTTTTTCCCATTGCACGCCCAATAAAATAAGCACCTGAATCAGTTACCCATATCAATAGACCATTAAGGTTTCTTGCAATTAGAAATAAAAAACTAATTCTAGACCACCTGGTGAAAGGTTTCTTGTTTCAATTAGAAAGTAAAAACCAATCCCTAAGTAAAAAATCGCAATGACAACGAAGCCTACATCGTCAAAAGTAAATTTATTTTTCGTTACAACAGTATAGGTTAATAACAACAGCAATGCCAATAAAGCAAATTCAGCCTTTGAAAAACTGTCTAGTATTTTTATATAAGAATTTGGAATCAATAGAACCCATAAAATTAATAAGCTAACTAGTCCCGGAATACTAGCTAATGAAATGTTTTTCATTTTTAAAAGCTCATATAATGCAATTGATGCTAATAAATAAACAAATATTGTAAACGGGAGCTCCCCGTAAATGACAAATGGAAGAAAAACAGCTGCAGCTAGTACTGCAGTTAGTATTCGTTGTTTCATTGTATTTCATCACCTTTTATACGCCGCCAAATCTGCGCCCTCTTTGTTGATATGTGTAAATAGCTTGAAGTAAGTTTTGTTCGTTAAAATCTGGCCATAGCACATCAGTAAACCAAAATTCTGTGTAAGCTAACTGCCATAGCATAAAATTACTAAGTCTTATTTCGCCACTTGTACGTATTAATAAGTCAGGGTCATGTAATGATTGCGTCATTAAATAATCAGAAAATAGGCTTTCGTTTATTGATGTTTCTTCAATTCGTCCTTCTTTAACATCTTGGGAAATTTTTTGGACAGCAGATATGATTTCTGCTCGACTTCCGTAGTTTAATGCAAAATTCAGAATAAGCCCTTTGTTATTCTCAGTATCACTCATCGCTTTTTCTACAGCTCTTAATGTGTGTGCAGGAAGCCTATTTTTATCACCCATAATACGGACTTGCACATTTTCCTCAATCAGTTCTGGTAAGTAAGTATTTAAAAATTCTTCAGGAAGCTTCATTAAATAGTCTACTTCTGTTTTAGGTCTTTTCCAATTCTCAGTTGAAAATGCATATAGTGTAAGTACTTTAACACCAAGGGCATTTGCTTGTTTGGTAATCTTTCGTACAACTTTCATTCCTTCATGATGACCCGCAATCCGTGGAAGTGCACGTTTTTTTGCCCATCTACCATTTCCATCCATGATAATCGCAATATGTTTAGGAATTTCTCCCTTTTCTATATCCACTTTAGCTATCGATTGTTCATTTGTGGCTTGGGAACTAGCTTTCCACTTTTTTAATAAGTTGAGCATGTGATTCCTCCATCACCCAATAATTCATGATCTCTTTTTACCATGATGACGTTAACAGTATTAACAAAAAAACCCCCTGTAAACATTAGAGGGTTTTTCACTTTTCTATTGTACCTATTTTCTCATTAAACTTCCATGATTTCTTTTTCTTTATCTTTTGCAACCTGATCAACTTTTACAATATAGTCATCGGTTAATTTTTGGACATTCTCAGTATTACTTCTTAATTCGTCCTCAGTGATATCACCATTTTTTTCTAGCTTTTTCAGGTCATCATTACCATCACGTCTAATATTACGAACAGCAACCTTTGCTTCTTCTGCATATTTCTTAACTAATTTCACTAGCTCTTTTCGTCTTTCTTCTGTTAAAGCAGGAATAGACAAACGAATAACCGAGCCATCATTTGAAGGAGTTAAACCTAAGTCAGACTTAAGAATTGCTTTTTCGATATCACCTATAACAGTCTTGTCATATGGTTGAATAACAAGGAGACGAGCTTCAGGTACACTAATAGAAGCAAGTTGGTTAACTGGAGTTGGAGCACCATAATAATCCATAGAGATTTTATCTAATAAGTTTGCGCTTGCTCTACCAGCTCTTACAGATGCTAGTTCTCGACTTAAAGCTGACACAGCTTTTTCCATTTTATCTTTAGTATTCGCTAATACTTGTTTAGCCAAGGTTATTTCCCCCTAACAATTGTTCCAATATTTTCACCAGTTACGGCACGTTTAATGTTACCTTCTTCCATTATCGAGAAGACAATTAACGGTATATCGTTATCCATACATAAAGATGATGCAGTTGAATCCATTACCGCAAGACCTTCTTTTAGTACGTCTAAATAAGATAATGTTTCATATTTCACAGCATTTTTATCAATTCTAGGATCAGCGTTGTAAACACCATCAACATTATTTTTAGCCATTAAGATAACGTCTGCTTCGATTTCAGCAGCACGTAAAGCAGCTGTTGTATCAGTAGAGAAGTATGGGTTACCAGTTCCAGCTGCAAAAATCACGACGCGTTTTTTCTCTAAATGTCGAATCGCTTTTCTTCTTATGTATGGTTCTGCAACTTGTCTCATTTCTATAGAAGTTTGAACACGTGTCTGAATCCCTTGTGTTTCAAGACTATCTTGTAATGCTAGAGAATTCATTACTGTAGCAAGCATTCCCATGTAATCAGCAGTTGCTCGGTCCATTCCCATTTCACTACCGATTTTACCACGCCAAATGTTGCCACCACCAACAACAACAGCTACTTCAACATCTAGCTCTGCAATTTCCTTCACTTGTTTTGCAATTGATTGGATCACAGTAGGGTTAATACCAAAACCATTTTCACCTGCTAATGCTTCACCACTTAATTTTAGTACAATACGTTGATATTTAGGATTACTCATATTTACCTCCAACTCTGTTCCTTATAAGAAAAGCGCAAGCGCCTTGTTTAGCTCCGAAATGCATAAGACGCACAGGAATAGAAGGTGTTCTTTACCTTCAATTCCTGTGTGGCTTATGACTCGAGGAGCTAGGCGCTGGAGCTAGACACGAAAACTAAGTATAAAAAAACTTATACATTTTTGTTATCTAGAAAAGCGCAAATCGGCTACTGCCTATATATATCTCCAAAAGAAGGGAACACAGCCTGTGTTCCCTCTTCCATTTTTTGATCATTTACACTTATATTCTAAGCAATTAGAACAAGTGCTAGATAGCAAAAATTATTTTTTAACTTGACTCATTACTTCTTCAGCAAAGTTGTCTTGACGCTTTTCGATACCTTCTCCAACTTCATAACGGATAAATGTTTTTACAGAACCGCCTTTTGACTCAACAAATTGTTTAACTTTTTGATCTGGATCTTTAACAAAGCTCTGATCAAGTAAGCAAATATCCTCAAAGTATTTACCTAAACGGCCTTCAACCATTTTAGCTACGATATTTTCAGGCTTGCCTTCGTTAAGAGCTTGTTCTGTTAAAATTTTACGCTCATGTTCAGCTTCTTCAGCAGAAACTTGATCGCGAGAAACATACTTAGGATTAACTGCAGCGATATGCATTGCTACATCCTTAGCAGCATCTTCATTAGTAGTACCTTCTAATAATGTAAGAACACCAATACGTCCTCCCATGTGTAAGTAAGCACCAAATGCATCGTTATCAGTTTTAGATACAATTGTAAAACGACGAAGAGTGATTTTTTCACCAATTTTTGCAATTGCTGAGTTAATATAATCTCCAACATTTGTACCATTGTCCATTGTTTCTGCTAATGCAGCATCAACATCAGCTGGTTTTTTCGTTAATAAGAAATCAGCTAATCCATTGATTAACTCTTTAAATCCTTCGTTTTTCGCTACGAAGTCAGTTTCAGAGTTAACTTCTAAAATAACTGCCTCATTACCGTTAACTTTTACTAATGTAGATCCTTCTGCTGCAATACGGTCAGCTTTTTTAGCTGCTTTTGCGATACCTTTTTCACGTAGGTAATCAATCGCTTGATCCATATCTCCGTTTGTTTCAGTTAACGCCTTTTTACAATCCATCATTCCAGCGCCAGTTTTTTCACGTAGTTCTTTTACCATTTGTGCAGTTACTGCCATAACGGTATTCCTCCTTAAGGTCAATTGTTATTATAGTTTAAGAATTATCTTGTTCTTAAGATAAAGTTTCGACATACAGCTCCATCGCCTAGCCCCACTTGGGTCTACAGCCACCCAATAATTGAAGGCGAAAAACGCCTTCTATAATTGACGTCATATTTTCCCGAGCCTGTTCAAGGCGCTTTTTGCATTTGTACTTTATGTAACTTGCTTAAAAAAAGGTGATAAAAGGTCAATTCCCCTTATCACCTTTTGCACATTAAGCAGGTGTTGTTTCTTCACCTTGTTTAGATTCTAAAATTGCATCTGCAATTTTTGCAGTAAGAAGCTTAACAGCGCGAATTGCATCATCATTTGCAGGGATTACGTAATCAATTTCATCTGGATCACAGTTTGTATCAACGATACCAACGATCGGGATGTTTAATTTACGAGCTTCCGCTACTGCGATACGCTCTTTACGAGGATCAATAATAAATAATGCATCTGGTAATTGCTTCATGTCTTTAATTCCACCTAGGAATTTTTCAAGACGCTCAAGCTCTTTGTTAAGTTGAACAACTTCTTTTTTAGGAAGGACTTCAAAAGTTCCATCTTCCTGCATTCTTTGAATATCTTTTAAACGTTTGATACGCTTTTGGATTGTTTCAAAGTTTGTTAACGTACCACCTAACCAACGTTGGTTAACAAAGTACATTCCAGAACGTTCTGCTTCTTCTTTAACAGAGTCCTGTGCTTGTTTTTTTGTACCAACGAATAGGATTGTACCACCTTCAGCTCCAAGTTCCTTAACGAATTTGTAAGCTTCTTCAACCTTTTTAACTGTCTTTTGAAGGTCGATAATGTAGATACCGTTACGCTCAGTAAAAATGTAACGTTTCATTTTTGGGTTCCAACGGCGTGTTTGGTGACCGAAGTGAACACCAGCTTCAAGCAATTGCTTCATAGAAATAACTGACATGTGTTTGTTCCTCCTAATGGTTTTGTTCTCCTCCGCTTATATCATCTTTAAGCATAACTGTTACTAACAGCACCAATGCTTAAATCTATAAACGTGTGTAATAACACCAAAAATTAATATACCATATTGAAATATGACAATCAAGGATATATTGACTACTTTTGACGAAATTTAAGAAGAAGCTCTATTTCGGTCTTTCCCTTACTTAATTTTTTAGCAATCTGTTCAACAGTATGACCGTTTTCATATAGATTTATAGCTTGAATTTCAAAAGGAAGATCTTTTTTTTGTACTGGTTGACTGATTTCAACAATATCTTCGATTTCATTAAGCTCAGATAAGTAGTCAGGTAGTTCACTCTCTCGAGGTTCTTCCGGTACTTTCTCATTCGTGTGAATCATCGTGGAGTTGGCTGTGGGATGATTGCTCTCTTTTGTCTTTGCTTCTAACTCTTTTCCATGGTTAGTAATATGTGCAGATTCTTGTTTTAAATGCTGGATCAGTCTCTCATTCTCTTCTTTCATCTCAATTAAAAAGCTTGTCATTGAAGTTTCCGTTTCATCAAGGATAGCCCTTTGAGAATTTGAAAGATCTTTAATCGTTGAATATTTTGTATATAAAACGATGATAAAATAAAAAGCTACTACATGGAGTAGTAAACTTATCAATAGTAATATTGTAGTCATAGACATCCTTTCTTAACCAAAAAAATCGATTTTTCCCTTTATAGGGATGATCAGGATTCTCATCTTGTTTTTTCTTTTTTTCTGGATTGTGCTGTTGATGTTGCTCAGAACTTTCCTTTTTTAGGTGTAATTTCTCACTATCACTATTTTCTTGCACTTGTGATCTTTTTATGTCAGATTATTTTTGAAATGAATTAGCCAGCTAGTCTTGAGCAAGCTGGCTTCTTTGATTTAGTTGCTCCTGTAGCTTTCCTGTATCATGCGTACGTGGAAGGCCAGTACATTTCAATATTTCTAAGGCTCACATTCACTCTCACCCGACTAATGTTAATGAATCACATTTTCCAATATTTTTCTTAATTTAAATAAAGCTTTTGAATGAATTTGTGAAATTCTTGAAGTTGATAAGTTCATAACTTGTCCAATTTCAGTTAAGGTTAATTCTTCTTTGTAAAAAAAGCTAATCACAAGCTGTTCTTTCTCACTTAGCTGGGTAATCACTTCAGATAATTGTCCAATTAATTCATCTTTTAGAATTTTATCTTCAGGTGTGTGCTGATGTTCATCTTTAATCGTAAACCCGATGCCTTCCCCATCATCTTGATCAAAAAGCTGATCATCGATTGAAAGGACATTCGCAAAAAAACCTTCATTTATGACACTGACGACTTCACCTTCAGAAAGTCCTAACTCATTTGCAATCTCTTTCGAAGAAACGTTTCTTAGATGCTTTTGCTCTAATTTCTCAATAGTTGCTTCAACACGTTTTGCTTTTTCTCTAGAACTACGTGGTAACCAATCCTCTTTTCTTAATCCATCAATAATTGCTCCCCTTACTCGGAAAGATGCATACGTATCAAATTTCAAATCTCGATTTGGATCAAACTTTTCTAATGCATCGTATAGGCCAAATAAGCCTAAACTCATTAAATCATCCTTACTTACACTTTTAGGAAGCCCCACAGAAATCCTCTGTACGTGATAAGAAACAAGGGGCATGTATCTTTTTATGAGAACATTGCCAGCATTTGTGTCACGTACATCTATCCATTTTTGCCATATCACTTGTTCCTCATTTATTGTTAATTGAGCCATTTTGACCCCCCCTTACCAATGAATTGTAAACACACCTCTATTATTCAAATCACTTTTGTACCTTGATTTACTGTTCTTATCATCAATTCACATGTTTTCGGGTCAAATTCGATTGTTCTACCACTATTACCGCCAACATCCTCACTTATTAGATTGATGTTATACTTTTTTAGCTGTTGTTTAATTGCTTCTACATTTCTCGGACCAATTCTCATCATGTCATTAGACGATTGAAATTGAAACATCTGAGCACCGCCAGCCATTTTAGCTTGTAGTAATCTAACCCTAGCTCCTGATTCTGCTAATCTATCCAATAACTGTGGTATTGCAGTATCAGCGTATTTAGCATGGTTCATAGAGCCTTTATTTGCGAGAGAAGAGTCCGGAAGCATGATATGTGCCAAACCAGCTACTTCGTTTACCTTGTCAAATAATATCAAACCGACACAAGAACCTAGTCCTGAGGTTCTAATGTGATTAGGTGACTTAACTACATTAAGATCAGCAATCCCTACTTTTATTGTTTCCTTAGGTTTAATCATCATCTGTTACACCTAATGCTTCAAAGAGCTTTTTAAATGAGGTTGGATCTGGTAATAGAAAAAAGTGGCCTTTAACAGTGTCAACTTCTTGCTGATCTTCTTCTTTTATTACTGTGTCAATAATAATCGCATAATCACTCACTTGGGATAATTCAATCAATCCATGACTTATTACTGCTCCAAACATATCGAATGATAAAGCAGGCACAGAAGGATAGAGGTGTAAATCAGTGAGGTCAGATAATGATGAAAGATATGATCCTGTTACTATATTTCCAAGCTCCTGAAATGCAGATAGCCCAATTTCATCATAAGTTGATTGTCTAAGTGAAAAATTAGCATCATCAATTAATTGCTTTACAAAGCGTTCAGCTTGTTCAATGCTAAGTACAAAAAATAGAGAACCGGGAATATCCCCTTCAATTCGTAAAAAAACACTGGCAATAAAGACTTCAGGTCCTCCTAACCATTCTGTTAACTCATTAAAAGAAACAACTTTAACATTTGGAACCGCCATATCAATTTTTTTATTTAAAAGCTTAGAAAGGGCGGTAGCAGAGTGACCAGCTCCAATATTACCTACCTCTTTTAAAACGTCTAAATGCTTAAAAGAAATACTTTTTAAAAAATCCATCTGTATGCTCCTAAACTAGCAATGAAGGCTGATTTTCAATCTTTAATATTTCTTCTAAATTAATCATGACAATTAATCTTTTTTCTAATTTTGCTACACCTTGAATATAGTCTGAATGAACTGCTCCTACTACTTCAGGTGCTGGTTCAATAATTTCTGAATGAATATCAATTACATCATTTGCTGCATCGACTATAAAGCCTACCTCCGTGTCGTCCTTAGAAACAATGATTATTCTTGTACCCTCATTCGTTGAAAGTTTTTCTAGACCGAGACGTTTACGTAAGTCAATTATTGGCGTGACAACACCTCTTAAATTAATAACACCTCTTATATAAGGTGCTGTTCTAGGTACACGTGTAATATGTTGAACCTTTTCAATCGATTTAACTTGTTGAACAGGAATTCCATATTCCTCATCCTGTAGTTGAAACACAATGACTTTTACATCTTCTGACATGTATTCACTCAATGGAAAGACCCCTTTCTTAGTAATGCGGAATGCTTAGTTAGCCCTGACAAGCATAAGAAAATAATAGATAGAAGGTGTTCTTCTCTTCCATTCATTAGTAGCTTAAGCCTTAGATAAAAATGGATTTTTTACTTTTTCTGTTAAACTAGGTTTTTGATTTCTAAAGGCGTTCGCTTTCCTCTCAAATCAACAAAGTGCAAAAATCAACAGTGAACTTTAACAGAGCCTTTTCTTTATAGGCTAGACACATACAATCCTCTATTTTATTAAAGAATTACAATCAATAATTAGAGCTACTTGTCCGTCACCTAAAATGGTTGCACCTGTGATAGCAAAAACTGAATTCAAATAATTCCCGAGTGATTTTAGAACGATTTCCTGTTGGCCGATGAACGAATCCACTACTAACGCAGCCATTTTATCACCTTTTCGTACAATTATTAAGGAAACAAAATCTTCATTCGAATTTTCCACTGGTACTTCAAATATCTCGCTCAAGAATACTAATGGAACAATTTTCCCGCGATAATCAATGACCTTTTGATTATGTGCTTGTAGAATTTCTTCCTTTTTAATAACTGCCGTTTCAATTATAGAAGATAGTGGGATTGCATATTTTTCATTTTGTAATTCCACAAGCATCACTGAGATTATTGATAAAGTAAGTGGAAGCTGAATTGAGAATAAGGATCCTTTTCCTTCCTCAGCATTAATTGATACAGAGCCACCAAGTGATTCAATTGTACTTTTAACAACATCCAGACCTACTCCACGTCCTGATATATCAGAGATTTGATCGGCAGTGGAAAAACCAGAAGAAAAAATAAGCTCATAAACCTGTTTGTCAGTCAAGGTTGATGCAGTTTGTTCAGTGATAACATCTCTGTCAATGGCCTTTTTTAGAACTCGATCACGATTTATTCCTGCACCATCATCTTCGATTTCTATGAACACATGATTTCCACTATGGTAAGCTCTTAAAATTACATTTCCTTCTTCTGTTTTCCCTTTTTTCACTCGACCATCTGGCATCTCAATACCATGATCAATTGCATTTCGTAAAAGATGAACAAGTGGATCACCTATTTCATCAATGACTGTTCGATCTAATTCAGTTTCAGCACCAATAATCTCTAAGTTTATTTTTTTATTTAAATCCTTTGCAAGTTGACGAATCATACGAGGGAAACGGTTAAATACTGTCTCAACTGGAACCATTCTCATGTTTAAAATGATATTTTGCAGATCACCTGAGATTCTTGACATTCTTTCAACTGTTTCATCCAGTTCGTTATTGTTTAAATCCTTTGAAATTTGTTCTAATCTCCCACGGTCAATTACAAGCTCTTCAAATAGATTCATAAGTATATCTAAACGTTCGATGTTTACTCGAATTGTTTTCGTGCTCGTTGCTGCAACTTGTTTTTTTGCAGTTTTTACACTAGTTTCTTGTTCTAGTATCTGTAGGCTCTCTTCATTTTTCATCGAGCTATCATTACCAGCTAAATCAGCAGGTCTTAAATTAGATTGCGAGTTAGTCATATTTGAAGGGTCTAAAATATGGATCTTAACCGCTTCAATTTCAGACACTTTCATCACTTTATTTTGAATATCATCGCTTGTATCTTTAGAGACAATTGCCACAGTGAATTGTGAATCGAACTTTTCATCTTCTAAAAGTTCTACAGTAGGTACAGACTTGATCACTTCACCAATTTGTTCTAAAATTTCGAAAACCATAAATACTCTTGCTGCTTTTAATAAGCAATCCTCACGTAGAGAAATCGACAATTCATATGCAGAAAACCCTTGCTCTTTCGATTGCTGAATGACAGTGTATTCAAAATCATCATATTCCTGTATTGTATGATTACTAGAATCATTGTTAGTATGTTGCTGGCTATTATGATCGTGGCTACCTTCGTCACCATTTTCAATGGATTTTAACATGGCAACAATAGCTGATACATCCTTTTTTCCATCTCCACCTTCCGTAATGGAATAAACCATTTCTTCAAGTGCATCAACAGAGGCAAAAACGGCATCAAACAAGGCTGGTGTTACTGAAAGCATTTCATTTCTTATGGCATCAAGAACGTTTTCCATTTGGTGGGTTAAGCTAGCGAGGTCTTCATAGCCCATAGTTGCACTCATTCCTTTAAGAGTATGAGCGGATCGAAAAATGTCATTAACAATAGCTAAGTCATTCGGATTCTTCTCTAAATCTAGTAATTTTTCATTACATGCTTGTAAATGCTCTTTGCTTTCTTCAATAAAAACTTCTAAATATTGATTCATATCCATAGAGTAACACCCCTTAGTTTCGTATAAAATCCATAATAGCAGCAGCTATATTTTCCAGGTGTTCAACTTTATCAACAAGGTTTGTACTAAGTGCTGATCTAGGCATACCATACACTACAGATGTCTGCTCAGATTCTACTATGGCATTAACAACACCTGTTAATTTAAGCTTTCTTAACCCTTCGGTACCATCAGATCCCATTCCAGTCATAATGACAGAAATTTTACGGTAATCCTGTAGCTTACTTATTGATTCAAACATCACATCAACAGAGGGACGATGTCCATTTCTTATATCTGATTGATCAATTTTAATTGTTAAATAGCCTCCAGATTTCATTACCTTTAAATGAGAGCCACCTGGTGCAATATAAGCAATTCCATTTTGTAAGTGTTCACCATTTTCGGCTTCCTTTACAGTGATGAATGAAATTGAGTCTAAGCGATTAGCTAGAGATTGAGTAAATCCAGGAGGCATGTGCTGGACAATGAGAATTGGTGCATCAATGTCTGCTGGTATCTTTGATAATACTTGTTGCAACGCTCTTGGTCCTCCAGTAGAGGTACCAATACAGACAATTTTCTTATTAAGGCTATTTCTGTCGATGATTATAGGACTTTTGTCTCTATTTGAGTCTATTTTACTATATCCCATTTCCTTTAGGTGAATATTTTTTCGATTTACTTCTTTTGACAATTTATGAACATTTGCTGACTTCGCGAGTATAACTTTTTCAATTATTTCTTCTTTAACTTTGTATAAGTCTAATGAGATTGCTCCTGAAGGTTTTGCAATAAAATCAATTGCACCATATTGCAATGATTTTATTGTATTTTCAGCACCCTGAGTTGTTGTGCTTGATAGCATAATAACTGGTCTTGGAAATTGATCCATAATAACTTTCAATCCTTCAATTCCGTCCATTATGGGCATTTCGATATCCATTGTGACCACATCGGGATTTAATAACTCGACCTTCTTTATAGCATCTTGTCCGTTTCTAGCAGTTCCAATGACTTCAATCTTTTCTTCTTCATTTAGAAAATCAGTAATTATTTTTCTCATGAAGGCAGAATCGTCAACTACAAGTACACGTATCTTTCTCACCCAAGTTTACCTGCCTTTCATGAAGAAATATTTTAATTTTGCAATAAAAGGTTTAGCATCTTTTTCATCAATTGATGATGACTGTCTATATATAAAGTCGTTAGCAATTTTGAATATAGCTTTACTTGCATGGCAATTTGGCTGATACATTAAGAATGGTTTTTGATCAATAACTGCTTTCATGATGGTTGAATCATCAGGAATAGTACCTAACAGTGTGGCTTCGCGTTTTAAAAACTGTTTCATTGTTTGTGCTAATCTATTAAAGGTAGAATCGCCAATTTTACGATTATATGCACGATTAACAACGATTGAAAATGACATCGTTTCATGATTTACACAAATATGCTTTATAGCAGCATAAGCATCAGTCATTGACGTTGGTTCTGGCGTTGTAATAACGATTATTTCATCAACACAGAGTATGAACCTTAAACTGTCTTCGGAAATCCCAGCTCCCATATCAAAAATAACAAAATCATATGCATTAAATAAACGCTCAAGCTCTTGAATAAAACGTTGAAATTTCTCTTCACTTAGTCTAAAAATTGTACCTAAACCAGTTCCACCTGAAATATAATCAAGATTATTTGGACCTGTTGATATAATGTCAGATAGTGAAACATTTTTATTAAAAAAGTCAACGATTGTAAGTCTAGAGCTTTCACCAACAAGAATATCAATATTCCCCATACCAATATCTAAATCAAATAATAAAACTCTTTTTTGAGCTTTTTGTAAGGCTAAAGAGAAATTCAAGGAAAAGTTAGATTTTCCAACTCCACCTTTACCACTCATAACCGCGATTGATTTCGCTTGCATTCTCAATGTCTTTAATCGCTCTCTTAAGCTTTTTGCTTGATCATTCTCCATATCACTCTACCTCAATATCTGTTCGACTATACGTTCTCTTGTTGCTACTTCGATATCATCGGGGACAGTTTGACCATGTGTAGTATAGGCAATACCTTTATTCGTTTTTACCATGACCTCAAACAATGATCCTCTGGTCGAAGTTTCATCGAGCTTTGTGAAAATAAGCCTATTAATTGGAAGGACTGAAAATTGCTCGTATACCGCAATCATGTCTGATGGTTTAGCCGTTGCAGCTAACACGAGAAAGGTTTCCATCTCATCATTAAAATCAATAATTGTTTGAAGATCTTTCACATACTGGGATTCTAAGAAATTCCTACCAGCAGTATCGATAAAAATAAAATCATATTTATCAAGTTTTGTTTTTGCTTCTTTAAAATCATTAACACTATAACAAACTTCAATTGGAACGTTTAAAATTTTTGCATAAGTTTTTAACTGGTCAATAGCTGCTATTCTATATGTATCTGTCGTGATAAAAGCGACCTTTTTCTTTTTCTGTAATACACAATGTGCAGCAAGCTTTGCGAGAGTTGTTGTTTTCCCAACACCAGTTGGTCCAATTACATTAATATATTTCTTTTGATAGGACATCCCACCAAATTCAAGCTCCTTTAACTCATTAAGGAAGATTTCTGTTTCTTTTTCTCTTAATTGTTCAATGGTCAAGCTTCCATTACCAAGATACCAATAATTTAAAAGCTCTGACATAACCTGACCTCGAATTGATGAATTTATCTCTTGTTTTGTCAATTGTTTTAAGATTACTTTCAGTGGCTCTGGATAAAAGTCACTTCTTTCATTAGTAGAGATTGAATTTAGTAAGCCTTTTAATTCCTTTAATTCTTTTAAAACACCCTGATTATTGTTGACATTAATTGATGTAGAAACGTGTTCATTGTGCATTACAGTTTTATTTTGTGATTTAGGAAAAGCGTTGTTTTTATCTTGTGTATTAGTTCGCGTTTCTCCCATTTTTTTTCGGTCTGTTTCTTCTGGGTCTATGGCTGCAATCACTTCAATCTGTTTCTTTGCAAAGAGCCCTAAAAATCCACCTGTATGACTGACTTTCGAATTTAAAATAACAGCCTCGTTTCCCATCTCAGAACGGATTTTTTTCATTGCTTCTTGCATTGAAGGTGCAATAAATTTCTTTACCTTCATTAGACATTCACCACCCCAACACTCTGTACTTCGACATTTGCTTCTAATTCATTATAGGATAAAATAGGCACCTGAGGAAAATACCGATCTGTGAGTTGTCTAACATACATTCTTACTGCAGGTGAACATAATAGTATTGGTGTTTGCTGCTGAAGCGAAAGCATTTCTATCTCTTTAGCTATTGCCTCAATAATCGATTGAGAAACGTCAGGACTTAATGATAAGTAATTTCCATGTTCTGTTTGTTGTACACCATCGGCAATTATTTTCTCAATTTTTCCTGACAAGGTAACTACCTTTAATTGTTGATCTTGATCTGTATATTGACTAGTAATTTGTTTTGCAAGAGCCTGTCTTACATACTCACCTAATAGCTCTGTATCAGAAGTTATCTTCCCAAAATCGGCAATTGTTTCAAAAATAATTGGTAGATTCCTAATAGAAACCTTTTCTCTTAAAAGCTTTGCAAGTACTTTTTGAATATCGCCTATTCCTAGTGGTGTCGGCGTTACTTCTTCTACTAATATTGGATAGGTTTCTTTTAAATGATCAACCAATTGTTTTGTTTCTTGTCTTCCGAGCAATTCATGTGCATGTTGTTTAATAACTTCAGTGATATGTGTTGAAACGACTGAAGGTGGATCAACAACCGTATAACCGTACATTTCAGCTGTATCCTTTATTTCTTCTGTAATCCATTTAGCAGGTAGCCCAAATGAAGGCTCGACAGTATCAATACCATCGATTGAATCATCCTCAATTCCTGGAGCCATCGCTAAATAATGATCAAGTAGAATCTCACCTTTAGCTACTTCATTTCCTTTTATTTTCAAACAGTATTCATTTGGTTGAAGCTGGATATTATCACGAATTCTAACAACCGGTAAAACAATTCCAAATTCGATTGCCAACTGCCTTCTTATCATTACAACACGATCGAGAAGGTCCCCACCTTGATTTGTATCTGCAAGAGGGATTAAGCCGTAACCAAATTCAAATTCAATCGGATCAATATTTAACAGATTTACAACACTTTCCGGACTTTTCATTTCATCCATTTCAATTTCCTGTTCAATTTCTTCTTCATCGGGAACTTGTGATTCTTTTGATCTTGAAATCATGTACCCTCCAAAACCTAGTAATCCAGCAATTGGTAAGGTTAGTAAAAGACCTATTGGTGTAAAAATACCTAATAATAGTATAGTCCCAGAAGCTACATAAAGCATTTTTGGATATGCAAACAATTGTGCTGTAATATCACTACCTAAGTTACCTTCTGATGCTGCTCTAGTTACAACGATTCCAGTAGCAGTTGAAATTAATAATGCAGGTATTTGGCTGACAATCCCATCTCCAACTGTCAGCATTGTGTAATGCGATGCTGCTTCACCAATCGCCATCCCTTTTTGCATCATGCCAATAATAATTCCAAATAGCATGTTGATCAAGACCATGATGATTCCAGCAATAGCATCCCCTTTTACAAATTTACTCGCACCATCCATCGCTCCATAGAAATCTGCTTCATTTGCAACTTTCTCTCGACGTTCTCTGGCTTGTTGCTCGGAGATCATACCAGCGTTTAAGTCTGCATCAATACTCATTTGCTTACCTGGCATTGCATCAAGGGTAAAACGCGCTGCAACTTCAGAGACACGCTCAGATCCTTTTGTTATTACAACAAATTGGATGACAATTAAAATAATAAAAACAACCATTCCTACAAGGATGTTTCCACCAGTTACAAAAGTACCAAATGTTTCGACAACCTTTCCCGCATCACCTTCAGCTAAAATAGCGCGAGTTGTTGAAACATTTAACCCTAAACGAAATAAGGTTAAGAGTAATATTAATGAAGGGAAGATGGAAAATTGTAATGGTTCGTTCATATTCATTGACGTAAGGATGACTAACAACGCAAGAGATATATTTATGATAATTAAAAAGCTTAACAACCAGCCTGGAAACGGGATGATAAGCATTGCTATGATTAAGATAACACTAAGTAATACAGATAAATCTCTTGCAGACATTTTTTTCTCTCCTTAAAACCAGTCAATTCTATCTTTAGCTTTCGTGCATAATACATATTTTATCCAATATAAACTTACACTAATTTAACGTTACTCTTTTACATTGATTTCGCTTGATAAACATAGGCTATGATTTCTGCGACAGCTTGGAAGAATTCCTCCGGTACAGCTTGGCCTATTTCAACTTGATCGTACAGTGCTCGTGCAAGAGGTCTATTTTCAACCATCATTATTTCATTCTCTTTCGCAATTGCTTTAATTTTTTGCGCGACAAGATCAACCCCCATCGCAACAACATATGGAGCATCCATTTTTGATTCGTCATATTTTAAAGCAATGGCATAATGTGTTGGATTCGTAATGACAACATCTGCAGTTGGTACATCCTGCATCATTCTTCGCATTGCCATTTCACGTTGCCTTTGCTTAATTTTCGATTTAATTAATGGGTCACCTTCTGATTTTTTATATTCATCCTTTATATCCTGCTTTGACATTTTAAGGTTTTTTTCATAATCATATCGCTGATAAAGATAATCCATTAACGCCAATAACAGCAGGGCTGCAGATGCAAATAAACCCATTTTCACAGTTAAGGAAGCAATAAATTGAAAAGATTGTTCCACAGTCATTTGCGATAGCCGTAAAACATTTTCCATATCGAACCATATAACAGCAAATGTAACTAATCCAACAAATGAGATTTTCAACAGTGACTTTAATAGCTCCACAATTGCACGCATTGAATAAATTCGTTTGAAGCCTTGAATGGGATCCAATTTATTTAATTTCATTTGAATAGCTTCTGTCGAAAATAAAAAACCAACTTGAAGGTAATTACCAAGTACACCTGCTACTAATGCGATTCCCATAATCGGAGCAAGAATCATTGCAGCTTGAAAAGCCATTGTTAAAAAAAAATCATACACGTTTTCATCTGTTAAATCTAAAAGTAAGTAATCTTGAAAAACACCTTTTATCATGAGTAAAATTCGGTCTCTCATAAAAGCGCCTATGAATAGAAACGATAAAAAAACAGTTAATAGTGATAATGCAGTATTTACATCCGCACTTTTAGCAACTTGACCTTTTTTTCTTGCATCCTGTTTTTTTCTAGGCGTAGCTTTTTCTGTTTTCTCTCCCGAAAAAAACTGTAAATCTAATTTAAGAAGGTTCATTGCCTACTCCTCCAAGCAATTCCATGAGTCCTCGGATTGTATATGTCATCGTTTCAAAAAGCTGTTGCATTAACAAAAATAATGCACCCATTACAAGAATAAGCATGATAAAGCTTACTCCAATCTTTAATGGCAATCCTACAACAAATATATTTAGTTGAGGAACCGTTCTTGCAACAATACCAAGTGCTATGTCAACTAAAAACAATGAGCCTACAACAGGAATCGACATTTGAAACGCAATGATAAACATGGAATTAAATGTTTGAACAATGAATTCAATAATATTTTCTTCACCCAATGGTAAAAAAAGTTGATCGATCGGAACAAACTGATAACTATAAAATACTCCATCTAATAATAGGTGATGAGCATTCAGACTAATCATAAGCAATAGTGACAATGTATAGAGAAATTGTCCTATAAGGGGACTTTGTGCACCAGTTTGTGGGTCAATAACATTTGCGATAGCAAAGCCCATTTGAAAATCAATAAAACTTCCTGCAATTTGAACAGCTGCAAGGATAAAGTAAGCACAAAAGCCAATGATTAGCCCGAAAAGTGCTTCCTTTAAAATAAGAATAAAATATTGGCTATCTATCTCAATTGCTGGTGGTTCTAAGGAAATGAACATAATATATGCTAAAAAAAAAGAAAAACCAATTTTATGTGTATTAGGGATATTTCGATAAGAAAATAGAGGTAAAGTAACAAAAAAAGCTGTTATCCTCATAAATACTAGAAGAAATGCTGGATAATTTTCAAGAATTGTAACCATTTTTACCCCACAAACCTATTTAAATTACCGAATATATCTTGAGCATAGGAAACAAGTGTAGAAAGCATCCACGGACCAAAAAAAATTAATCCTAATAACACTGCAACAATTTTCGGAATAAACGCAAGTGTTTGTTCTTGAATTTGAGTAGTAGCTTGAAATATACTGACTACTAAACCAATTACAAGTGCTAATAATAATACAGGCCCACATATGATTAAAGTTGTAAACACCGCTTTTTCTGCTAAAGAAATTACAAACTCTGAACTCATTCGTTCTCACCCATTCTAAAAACTTTGTAACAAAGACTTAATAATTAAATACCAACCATCTACTAACACAAATAATAAAATCTTAAATGGTAGAGAAATCATAACTGGCGGTAACATCATCATCCCCATGGACATGAGAATACTTGCAACGACCATATCAATGACTAAAAAAGGAATGAATATCATAAATCCTATTTGAAAAGCTGTTTTAATTTCACTTATCGCAAACGCAGGGACAAGAGCTGTTAATGGAATATCTTCGACTGATTCAGGACTTTCAATACCTGCATAATTCAGAAAAAGTGCTAGGTCTTTTTGTCTTGTGTGCTTACTCATAAATTCCTTAAACGGTAATGCTGCTCGCTCATATGCTTCTTCTAATTGAATTTCCTCATTAAAAAGAGGTGTTAAAGCTTGTTCATTCACTTCTGAAAAAGTCGGTGCCATGATGAAAAAGGTTAAGAATAAGGCAATGCCAATCAAAATTTGATTTGGTGGCATTTGTTGCGTTGCCAGAGATGTCCGAACAAACGACAGAACAATAATAATTCGTGTAAAACATGTCATTAAGATTAAAATACTCGGGGCAATTGACAAGACAGTTAATAATAGTAATAGTTTTACAGATGTACTGACACTTTCTGCATCACTATTATTAAAAAATTCCATAAATTCATTCATGCTTGTTTAAACCCTTTCTTTTAACATCCTCAAGCTGTTTCGTTCGCTCGTTCTTTACCTTTTCTAACTGGTCTTTAAATGAAGTTGAAAATGTTGTTTCCTTCTCTTTTGCCCGATTTCTTTTTAAGTTGTCATTAAGTATAGTTGTCACCTTTTGGATTAAATCCTTAGGTTCAACGATCTGTTCCTGCTTTCGCTCAAAATCCTCAATTAATTGATTTCTTTCTTGTTCATCGTCTATTTCTTTAAGTAATGAAATCGATTCACCCACACCTAACACGAATAAGCGATTTCCAACCTTGACCATTTGAATTGATTTACTTTGCCCTAGGCTTGTACCTCCTAGATTGACAATTGACTGACCTTGTTGAAACATCCGGTTGCGTTTGGTGACAAATTTTAACAAGAAGTAAACCAAAAAAAGAACAAATGCTAGGGCAAGAAACATTTTAATAAAATCAAAGGCTGAAACTGAGAGCGCATCCTCCTGAACAACCGGCTCTTCTTGATTTTTTTCAATCGAAGTGTTATCAGTAGGCCCGTTATTCTCATCTTTTATATTTTCATACACACTTTCATTTACTTTTTCCTCCGCAAGTGCACTTATCGACGCTTGCGGAGTAAAAATGATAAGTGCTACTAACATCAATAACCAATAAATTCTATGAAGCAATTTCACTCCACCTTTAGCTTAATGTTTTACCAATAGCCTCTAAAACACGGTCTGCTTGGAATGGTTTAACAATAAAGTCTTTTGCTCCTGCTTGGATCGCATCGATAACCATCGCTTGTTGTCCCATTGCAGAACACATAATAACTTTTGCATTAGCATTAATTTCTTTAATAGCTTTTAAAGCTGCAATACCATCCATCTCAGGCATTGTAATATCCATAGTAACTAGGTCTGGTTGATGTTCTTTATATTTTTCAACAGCTTGAGCTCCATCTGCTGCTTCTGCAACAACTTCATACCCATTTTTCGTTAGTATGTCTTTAATCATCATTCTCATAAATGCTGCATCGTCTACAATCATAATTTTATGTGCCATATTGTTCTCCGCTCCTAATACGTTATATTATTTTAGTTTATTTAGCCGTTCAGTTTGGCTGATAATATCAGTTACACGAACTCCAAAATTTTCATCAATAACTACTACTTCCCCTTTAGCAACAATTTTACTGTTTACTAAAATATCAACAGGTTCACCAGCTAACTTATCGAGTTCAATAATTGAGCCTGATGATAATTCCAAAATTTCTTTCACTGAACGCTTTGTCCTACCTAATTCTACCGTAACTTGTAGAGGAATATCGAGTAGCATATCTAAATTTTGAATTTCTTGCTGCTGATATTGCATTGGTTCAAAAGAAGTGAAATCTGCTGGTTTTACATTAACTGCTGGTTGTTGTGTCGATTGTGTATATTGTGGTTGTGGTGTATTGTACATTTGCTGACTAGGCTGTTCCATGTATTGATTTGGATGGTGCATTTGTTGTTGCATTTGCATTTGATTGTACTGAGCTTGAGCATATTGTACAGGTATATCATTCATAACAGGTGATGGCTGTTGAACCTCTTTAACTGCTTCAGCTGTAGCTGCAACCTCTTGTACTGGATTAATTAATTGCTCGATTAAATCCTTAGCAAAATATAATGGTAATAATTGCATGATGTTAGAGTCAATTAACATTCCAATTTTAAGTCTAAACGAAACTTGAACAAATAAAGCTTCATCTGGAATTGCCTGAGATTCATCAGTATCGTTTGCAGCGAGCAGTTCTACTCTCGGTGGTGATATATCGACCTTCTTGTTAAAAATTGTAGACATTGATGTAGCAGCCGAACCCATCATTTGATTCATCGCTTCCTGAACTGCACTTACCTGAATTTCACCAAGCATTTCATCAGGATTTAGACCGTCTCCGCCAATCATTAAATCCGCAATGATTGCAGCATCACTTTGCTTAATTACTAATAAATTACTACCAGAAAAACCCTCAGTATAATTCACTTCGATTGCTACATACGGATGCTCGAATTGGTCACCTAACTTGCTTTTTTGAACAATTGAAACACTCGGTGTTGTAATTTCTACTTTTTGCTGAAGTAGTGTTGATAATGCAGTTGCAGAACTACCGAAAGAGATATTTCCAATTTCCCCTATCGCATCCTCTTCCATTGCATTAAAATAATCCTCAGTTTTTAATATAATTGCCCCTTCGTTCTTTACAGGTGTTTGATCATCTTCAGAACTATTTCCCTTTAATAGAGCATCTATTTCATCCTGAGATAACATACCGTCACTCACCATCTTCGTCACCTCTCAATAAGTGGTCAATAATCTGAACCGCTATTTTTTTGTTCAATTTCCCTGGTTGTGCCGTATACTTTGGCTTATCACCTATTTTAACCACCAATGGTTTGTCGATCGAACTATTTAATTGAATGACATCACCAATCTGTAAATGGAGAAAATCCTGAACAGATATTTCAGAAGCCCCTAGCTCTGCAGACACTATTAAATCAGCTAATTGTATTTGCCTCTTAAGAGCTTCTATTTCATTTGGTTTAGGCTCTTTTCTATCTGATTGCATCCAATAATGAGCTGAAAGTCTTGGAATGATCGGTTCAAGGACAACATGTGGAATACATAAATTGATCATTCCACTTGTTTCACCAACCTGAATGTTTAATGAAATCACGACAACTGTTTCATTTGGTGATACCATTTGTAAAAATTGAGGATTGACTTCAAATTCCGACATCATTGGCTCAATATCAATGACAGAATCCCATGCTTCTTGATAATTTTCTAATGATTTTTCAAAAATATTTGAAATGATTTTTGTTTCAATTTCTGTTAAATTTTCAATTTTATTAATTCCTGAGCCAAGCCCCCCCATAACCCGATCCATCATAGCGTATGCTATATTAGGATTAACTTCCATAAGGATACGACCAACAAGTGGCTGAACTTCAAAAACATTTAGCACAGTCATTTTAGGGATTGAGCGGATAAACTCCTCATAGGGTAATTGATCGACTGATCCAACTGTTATTTGAATATAAGTTCTTAATTGAGCTGAAAAATAAGTCGTTAACAATCTAGCAAAATTATCATGGATACGTGTTAAGCTTCTGATTTGATCCTTTGAAAAACGTAATGCTCTTTTAAAATCATATACTTTAACTTTTCTGGTGGATTCTTCCTTCTTTAATTCATCTGCATCCATCTCACCAGTGGAAATGGCTGAGAGTAAGGCGTCAATTTCACTTTGTGATAAAATATCTCCTGCCAAAGTTTTCACCTCCTAGGATTATATGTTTGAAACTACTGAAGGATATAGGAAGTGGTATAAACCTTATTGACCTTGCCCTTTTGCATTAATCCATTTGCTTTTTGTTTAACTGTTTCTTTTAGCTTGTCCATTCCTTCTTTTCCCTCAAGCTGATCTGCGGTCATATTTGCTAGTTCCGATATGATAATATCACGGATTTGAAACTCTCTTTGTTCCAATTCTTCTTTTGCCTTTTTAGAATCAGTTTCAATTTTAAATGACAGACGTACTATATTACCACTGGATAAATTTGTGGTGATTTCCGGGATATCCACGGATGCTTCCACTACCTCTTCAATTGAAGGTTCTTTATGCTCTTCATTACCTTGAAATTTCATAACGACAACAAGTGCTGTTACACCGATTAATGTAATAGAAACGATAATGACAAGCATAATACTTATAAGCTTCTTATTCATCGTCCAAGACCTCCGAGCCTTTTCTTAACGACAGAACATTTATATCTCTATAAAAAGAAGTTATTTTCTGAGAAACCTCTTGTTCTGGCTCTTTCACAACATATTTATGCCCATTTGTTAAAGTAATCGTTGTATCAGGAAATGATTCAATTACTTCAATAAATAATGCGTTTAGTGAAAATGGTTTTCCATTTAACCTTGTTAACTGAATCATAATATGTGAGGAAGACTTAGAAATGTGACATTAAATCCGCCTCATTCCCCCTTAATTAACGTTTTAAGCCCATTAATTCTTGTAAGATTTCATCTGAAGTAGTAATGATTTTCGTATTAGATTGGAAGCCACGCTGCGCAACAATCATTTCTGTGAATTCTTCAGAGAGATCAACGTTGGACATTTCAAGTGCACCAGCAATAATTGATGCTGCTCCATCTTTACCAGCTACTGTTAACTCTTCAAGTTGAATACCATTATTATCTTTGTCAATTGAACCTGAGTTAGCTGTTTGTTTAAATAAGTTTCCACCAATTTTTTCTAGACCACCTGAATTTGTGAACATAGCCACACGGATTTGGCCAGCAAGATTTAATTCTCCATTTTCATTTACAAATGTAACTGTACCATCTGGCCCAATACTAAAGCTTTGAGCATTTAAAGGAATTTGGATTAACCCAGCTTCACCACTTAGCTTATTTGTGAAAGTTGGATCTTGCAAACTTGATGCAACTTCCTCAAAGTTAACGACAGATTGACCTATTTTTTCTAAGTCGATCATGTAGTTGTTTAAATCAGCAATTGTGTCGTTTAAATTGGTTAACGTTGCATCTGGCACTGGATTATTAGCTCCAGGTGCTGTAAATGTACCAGTTAATTGAGCAATCGTTGTATTAAATTCTTTTACGATTGTACCAACCGGTTGTGCTCCATTAAACGTAGTAACTCCACCATTTAAATTTCCAACATTGGTATTAAAAGCAGTAGCAACTGTGTTGAAATTAGTTTGTGCATTAGTATATTGAGCAATAATTGTATTTAAAGCACCATTTGCGCTTACCATAGCATTATATAAAGGGCCACCTGTACCAGTTTCATTTTTAGTGTAGTTACTATATGCATCACTATATTCTTGATAAGCATTCAACAGATCGTTTGCTTGCTTAGAAAGATCTTCGAGAGAGGTCGTCATATTGCTGTACGGTGTGCTGAAATTATTAATAGCATTAAGAGCATCTTGTGATTTTTGAATTGCTGGAGTTGAAGGAACAGTTTTCTCTCCTGCTTCACCAATCACATACATTCCTTCAGCTGATACTAAATAACCACGATCATCTAAATATAAATTGCCTGCTCTAGTATAATTCATATCAACAGCACCATCGATGGCACCAATTATTAAGTTATTACCAATTTGATTTCCTTGATCAATATTGATTTTACTTAAATCAGTCAAGGTCGCGACAGGTAAAAATCCATCTCCAGCTAAAGCTACGTCTAACGTTCTAGAGGTTGTCTGTGTAGAACCAGAAGTATGAATTGTATCAATTGAACTAATTTTTGATCCAAGCCCGATTTGTTGTGGGTTTGTTCCTGCTGAAGTTTGAGTTGCTGCAGATGCACCTGAAATTTGTTGGTTAACTAGGTCAGCAAATGTAACACGTGATTTCTTAAAACCATACGTATTAACGTTAGCAATGTTGTTCCCAATGACATCTAATTTCGTTTGAAAATTCTTCATTCCGCTTATTCCTGAATATAATGAACGTAACATTAATTATTCTCTCCCTTAATAATTATATTTAGTTGCTTTAGACATTCTAAAATGCAAGCCTTAGTAATGATTCATTATTGATCCCGTGGCTGAATAGTTATGTTCAATTGCAGTAAGTTAAATTGTTACTCAGCCTTACTAATTTTTGTAATAGAATCGTTTGTAATTTCTTCACCATTATCAAGCTCTAATATGATCCCTGTATCACTTTGTTTAATCGATTTAACAATGCCGTTACCAGTTTCTTCAGTGGCCTTCCATTCAACTTGTTTTCCAATCATTTCAGAATATTTTAAAATAGAGTCACTTTGTGTTTGGGTTTTTATGAACTTTTCTAACATAGTTGACATATTTGTTGTTTGTTCAAGTGTTGAGAATTGAGCCATCTGAGCGATAAATTCTTTATCTTCCATAGGATTAAGTGGATCTTGATTTTGTAACTGGGACATCAATATTTTTAAAAATTCATCCTTCCCAAGACTCGAATTACCTGTGCTAGTTGTACTATGCTTATTTGAAATTAGTAAACTAGGATCTATTGAAGTCATCATTTATCCTCCTTACACAGTTGTATTTAATGCTTCTTTTAATGATTCTATAAAGCTTTGTTCAGTCTCAGGTTCTTCTTCACGCCTAGAATTCTCGAAATCTTTTTCATGTTTTTCTTCTTGTTCTTGATTTTGATCCTTATATGTTTTTACAACTTGTTCTGAAATCACTTCAAACCTTTCGATCTCTATTTGTATCGATGGTAAGGCTTGCTTTAATTGATGAATACTATGATCAAGTAGGTCCTTGGCAGACTCAGTTGATGTGATGATCCTTGCAACCATCTCACCATTTTTTTGTACAAGCCTAACAGTAAGCGATCCCAGGTGTTCAGGATTTAATTTGATTACTAAACGATTTGCTCCATTTGGAAGTTGTGAAAATTTGCTTGTTTTAAACGCATTCAATAATTGATTTGTAAATTCCTGCCGCGTTGTGGCTTCAGACTTTTGGTTTTCTCCAGATAAAATATTTGGTTTAGCGATAAGTTTGTCTAAATGAATTGTAAACGTTTCTTCTCGTACTTCAATCGCCTTTGCTACTTCTTGGGGTTGAAGTTGTGAAAAGGTTAAATCTATCGTTTGTAGTCTTGTAGTATCACTTCTACTTATCGATGGATTCATTCGCTCGGCCTGGACATTTATTTTACTATTTAACTCTTGAATATTACTTGACATTCCGTCAGTGATTTCTCTGAAGAATTTCCCGTCCTGTTTTGAGAGTTTGGTTATTAATCTATCGTATAGAACAGGAATTTCTTCAAAAATAGTTCCTTTTTTTCCTATCTGTATATTATCGGAAAATAGTGTTTGAATACTTTTTTCAACTTTTGAGTATAATTCATTCATATCAATTGAAAACTGTGTTGATAATTCGATACCGTTCACAAAAGCTTGTACTCCCTTTATTAGCGGCGTAATTGGTCGAATCAATTCATTTGTAACATTGTCATGATCCTGTGTTCTATTAGAATGTATACTTGCTTGAATAATCGGTCTAGTTAAACCGATATTTGATTTTTGTAAATTGTCAATTTCAGATAAAACGGTGTTAATATCAACTGTGAATTTATTTGCTACTTGATCTGCAGTTGTAGCAATTGTGAGTATTTGATTAATTAATGGAGTGTTATGTTCAGTTTGTTTAATTTCATTTTGGGTAATAATTACTGGAATTTCTGGGTTAACCGGATTAACCGCATTCTCAGGATTTACTGCATTATTTGGATTAACTAGGCTAACCAGATTAACTGAATTATGGTCTATACTTTTACTGAGGGAATACTGATTTATCATACTAGTAATTTCTTTTTCTATATCATTAATATCAAGTCCAACTTGATCAGAGAGCAAATATAGACTTGATTGTACTAGTTGGAATACTTCCTCAATTGTTTTAATTGAATCTAATGGAACGATTTGATCAATAACTCTTTCATGTTGTGATTCTATATTTGAAGCCTGATTAATGCTTTCAGATGATAAATTCAACTTGTTTCTTTCAAGTTGTTTGTCTTCTTTGACAATCAATTCTTCAGAAAAAAACCTTATCTCTCCAAACCTATCATCATAATTAACTGATTGATTTAACTGACTAGCTGGAGCTTCTGAAGCAAAAAGATTTTCTACAGTTTTGTTAACGATCGATTTTACCGTTGTTAAATCTACTTGTTCAAAAATAGTACGTAAATTACGCTTAATCTCATCATCAGAGGGCACAGTTAAAATATCATTAATAATTTCTTTTTTCATCTGTGGTTCTTGTATTGGCATGATATTTGTTTCGGTTAATTTATTATTTATCTCGATTAATTTATCAATGGTTTGTAACCTTGTTGAATCATCATCTGATGTCCACTTAATTAATAATATTTCTCCTTCGATTAAGGATTTGTCATTTTCATTCATCTGATCAATTGCTTGCGTCATGCTTAATAATGAAAAGGAATTAGCATTATGATAACTAGAATACTCTTGGTCTAACACATCATTTAACTTAGATAAAAATGGTGAAAAATCCACTTTTTCATCTTTAGGTAATTCTTCAATCGCTTTTACTAACGTTAGGATTCCCACTGCAGTTGGTGAAGGTATAACTTGCTCAATCAATTCTTTTACAGATTCAGCATCATTAAAATTACTTATTATTTGATTTTCAAGCAGTGACACAGTTGATGATTTAGTATCAATGGGATGGTCATTTTCGTGAAAGCTAGTATTTTTGCTTACATGATCAAGTGAACCCCCACCTATGATAGCCTTCAATTCATCAGTAATTTGTTGCAAGGAAACATCTTCAGTAGATGCTTTATTTTGACCAATATTAGGTAGTTGTTTTATTCCTTGATCACCAACTAAAAACTCACTAAACCTCGAACCACCTAAATTATGAATTGTTCTGAATGAACTTACATTTTGATTCATCATTTGTAATAGTGGAGCGATTTTCACTAATTCACCACCCTTCTATTCAGTTGTTGATGCTAATAGATTTGTATATTTTACTGCATCATCAACAGTCATTTTTGTTAATATATCTGCTACCTGTTTGTCATCTAAAGATGTAAGAATAAGCATTGCATCTGCCTCATTTAAATTAGGAATGATTTCAGCTGCTTTTTTACTTGTCATACTATCGTACAGCTTTGCAATATCCTTCGACTTGTTTTCTGATTTAGCATTATTTATGTCTTCAATTTGAGATTCTAGAGAGTTTATTTCTTGATTTAAATTTTGAATTTCCTTTTCTTTAATCGTTACATCATTTTCTAATGCACCAATTATTGATGATTGTTCTTGGATTGTCTTCTCGAGTTTTTCTTTCTCATCCTTTTGTTGTGTAGCTTCCTTCACAGCTACTTCTGCATCAGTTGTTGTTTCCTGTTTATCATCATTAAACAATTTTTCAACCACTGGTACTCCTGCTAAGAGTGTCTTTGTTTTGCCCAAGACATCAAATCCAGCAACTGACAAGATTACTAGGACTAACGTAGCTGTGAAGATAGTCGGAATTAAAATAACGAAGAAAAACCATTGGAATTTACCATATTCTTGTTTCTTATTTTCCATCGATCTTCCACCTAATTTCCTCGATACATATATGTCTGAATTGAGAGATCATCCATATACTTGTTTTCAATATACTTAATACCTATTTGGTAATCTTCTTGTTGTTTTTCTTTTAGCTTTTCATACTTTTTAACTTCGATATTGTGCTTCATAAGCTTTACTTGCTTTTCATTCATCCGACTTCGAGTCATAACCACAAGTTTTTGATAGTGCGATATTGTCTTTTCCAAATTATTAACAAATTGTTGATAGTGCCTTATTTCTTGAACTTGCATTCCTTGATTGAGTCTAGAAAGAGTATTCTCTTCCAACACTTCTTTTTGTTTTAGTGAATCGTAAAGTTTTTGAGCTACATTTTCAAAATCATTAACCGATTGATTGTATTCTGCTAACGATTTCTCCTTTTCATCTTCTTTTATATCCATAACTTTTTGAAATCGAAATTGGTAAGTCATTAAAATTCACCTTTTTCCATTAACTGAATAAGCGAATAAATACTCTGCTCAATCGTAACTTTGTCTTCTACATTTTGTTTTAAGTAGGAAATGATTTTCGGATAAAATTTTATTGCGTCATCAATTTCACGTGAAGACCCTCTTTTATAGGCTCCAATATTGATTAAGTCTTCTGAGTTCAAATAGGTTGATAGGTGATCCCTGAGTTTTGTTGCTGAAGATCGATGGTCTTGATCAGCAATATGGTTCATAACACGACTTATACTTTTTAACACGTTTATTGCAGGAAATTGGCCTTTATTTGCAAGCTGACGATCTAAAACAATATGCCCATCAAGAATTCCACGGACAGTATCTGAAATGGGTTCATTCAAATCATCTCCATCAACCAGGACTGTATAAAATGCGGTAATTGACCCATGCTCATTTGTCCCTGTTCGTTCTAAAAGCTTCGGAAGAATGGCAAAAACTGAAGGTGTATATCCTTTTGTGGTCGGTGGTTCACCAATAGCTAGTCCGATTTCACGTTGTGCCATGGCAACTCGTGTTACCGAGTCCATCATAAACATGACATTTAACCCTTTATCACGAAAATATTCTGCTACAGCAGTTGCAGTATATGCTGCTTTTAGTCTCATTAGGGCTGGCTGATCTGAAGTAGCTACAATCACGACAGATCTTTTCAATCCTACGGGACCTAAATCTCGATCTATGAATTCTCGGACTTCACGACCACGTTCTCCGATAAGAGCAATTACATTTATATCTGCGTTCGTATTGCGGGCAATCATCCCCATCAAGGTACTTTTCCCAACACCACTACCTGCAAAAATACCAACACGTTGCCCCTTACCTACTGTTAATAAGCTATCTATTACTCGCACACCAACTTCTATCTTTTCATGAATTGGCGGCCGTTTCATTGGATTTGGCGGTGATTGATCGGTAGGTACATATGTTAAGCCTTTAGGTAAAATTGAGTCATCCATAGGTTGTCCAAAGGCGTCAATTACTTTACCGATTAATCCTGTACCAACCTTAATTTTTAATGGATCTTCTGTTGCTTCTACAATACTACCAGGTGAGATATCTGTTACTTGTAAATATGGCATTAGCAGTACATTTTCATCCTTAAAACCTACTACCTCAGCTGGAATCTTTGATTTTTTGTTTGATCCTGTGTAGATATAGCACAGATCTCCAATTGAGCTTTCTGGACCTCTTGATTCAATCATAAGTCCAACTACTCTTTTTACTTTACCATAGCGTTTATAGGAATCTAGTGAATCAATTGTATGAATCAAGTCCAATGCTTTCAATTGAGGATCACCCTTCATCCAGTAATTGTAATAACTGATTTTTTAATTGCTTTAATTGAGTATCAATACTAACGTCAATCCGTCCAAAAGCAGATTCAATATAACAGTCATCTACATTTAACTCTGCACTAGCATATATACTTATGTCAGTGTCATTTGTCACTAATAATTTCAATTCATCCTTATGACTTAACAAAAGTTCATAATATGATGGATGAACATGTATTTTTATATTTTCATATTCTTTTACTTCATTTAAACCTTGTTGGATAAGCGGTAAAAATTTGTCAGGTGATTCAGCTAATTTTGCTGCAATTATCTTTTCGGCCAGTTTAATTGATAAAGATAAAATCGTATCCTCTGCCGATTGAATCGTTTCATCATAGTCTTTTTTCGCCATGTCAACGATCCTCTGTGAATCTTCAATATAACCTTGATATTGCCTTAAAGCCTCTTGTCTACCTAGTTCTAAACCTTCAGCATAACCTTCTTGTCTTACTTGCTCATATAGCTGTTCATGCTCTTGTTCCCAAGCTCTCCGGTCATTTTCTATTTGTTGTTGTAACCTTGTTTTTTCAGCTTGAGCTGATTGAATTAATTGCTCTGCCTCTTCTTTAGCAGTTTGAATAATATATGAAGCGTGCATATCTGTCTCTGGGTCATTTATGTGTTTATATTTTTCGTTTAGCAGTACTTCTAGCCCTTGTACAGCTATTGGTTGTTTATCATTGTCATTTTTATAGTATTGCACTTTAATCAACCTAGACAATAATATCATCTCCTCCACCACGAGCGATGACAATCTCACCAGCTTCTTCTAATCTTCTAATTACGCCAACGATTCTAGATTGAGCCTCTTCTACATCGCGCAGCCTAACGGGTCCCATGTATTCCATTTCTTCTTTAAAAGTATCAACCATTCGTTTCGACATGTTTTTAAAGACAACATCTCTAACTTCCTCACTTGCAACTTTAAGCGAAAGCATTAAATCTTCATTTTCAACATCTCTGATGACTCGTTGGATTGCACGATTATCAAGTGTTACGATGTCCTCAAAGACAAACATTCTCTTTTTAATTTCTTCCGCAAGTACTGGATCTTGAATTTCAAGTGAGTCAAGAATTGTTCTTTCTGTAGAACGATCAACTCCATTTAACACTTCTACTACTGCTTCAATTCCACCCGTTTGGGTAAAATCTTGTGTGACTGTAGATGAAAGCTTCCGTTCTAGAATTTGCTCTACTTCATTAATAATCTCAGGAGAAGTTCGATCCATAACAGCTATTCTCCTTGCTACATCAGCTTGCAGCTCTTGTGGCAACTCAGATAATATTTGACCTGACTGGGCTGGCTCAAGATAGGATAAAACAAGTGCAATTGTTTGTGGATGCTCATTTTGGATAAAGTTCAAAATTTGTCCTGGATCTGCTTTTCTTGCAAAATCAAAAGGTCTAACTTGTAATGACGATGTTAATCGTTGAATAATACTAGTTGCTTTTTCACCACCTAAAGCCTTTTCAAGAATTTGCTTTGCGAATGCTATACCACCCTGAGAGATATAGTCCTGAGCCATTGCAATATCATGAAATTCTTCAATAATTTCTTCCTTCTTATTTGCCTCAACTTTTCGAACACCGGATATTTCTAACGTTAATTTCTCAATTTCTTCCTCAGACAAATGTTTATATATTGATGCTGAGACTTCAGGACCTAATGAGATTAAGAGGATAGCAGCTTTTTGCTTGCCATTTAGTGTATTAGAATTGTCTTTTCTTGCCATAAACTTACCCCCCTATTCCTCTGTAATCCATGTACGTAAAAGCTTAGCAAAATCTTCAGGCTTTTCTTTAGCCATTTTTTCGAGCTGTTTTTTACGAACAGTACCTTCTGTTTCGACTTCATTATTTATATCTTGTACTCTAATCGTCTCATCAATCGTATAATCCTCTTCATCGTCTAACTCTATATCATCTTGTTTTTTCTTTCTAACTAACAAAATTACTAAAATAACAATTGCCAATAATAAACCACCAGCAACAATGTACATCCACATTGGTATGACTTGTGTTGCTTCTGTTTCAGCAAATTGTTGTTTACCATCAAACGGTTGGACAGAAACAACCACTTTTTCGGCAATTTGTTCGTCTGTTAATGGTTCTTCGGTAGAATCTTTATTAATTGATGTTCGGATAACAGTTGAGAGAATTTGTTGAATATCTTCTTCTCGCTCTGCTGTGAATGAAAGAGGATCTTCTGGATCAGGTGGCTCTACCATAACTTGAATTCCTAAGTCACGAATTTTAAATGGGCTTTCAACAATTTGTTTATTTATACGGTTTACTTCATTATTTATTCTCTCTTCAATTCGTTCATAATCTCCGTCACCTGTGGTTTCGGTTGTAGCTTCATAGCCAGGAACATCAGTTTCACCAGTTCCATTAACTCCACCAGCAGCCGCAGCTCCGTTACCTGTGTAAGCCTCTGTAATTCGTTCAACACTTACTGCAATTCCTTCATCGCTATCTTCTCCTACAGGAGTAATAATGTTTTCTTCTCGATTTTCTTGAGTAAAGTCGATATCAGTAGTAACAGAAACAACAACCTTATCCTGTCCAATCATCGTACCAAGCATTTTTTGGACATCACGCTGAATATCCTGTTCAATTTGCGACTTGATTTCCTGCTGAGATGCATAGCTAGTTCCTGCTGTAGAATTTTCACCATTATTAAGATCATAGTAATTAAAGTTTTGATCCATTATGACAATGTTATCTGTAGTAAGGTTTGGAACACTTTTTGACACTAAATGAAAAAGTGCATTTACTTTTTCTTGATCTAAACTGGCACCAGGTTTTAAATTAAGAACTACCGAAGCTGATGAACCTTCTTGCTGCTCACCAACAAATACAGATTCTGCTGGGAGGTTAATCATGACATTTGCATCATTAACACCCTCAATCCCCATCATTAAATTGGCAAGCTCAGTCTGTGTCGCCTTTAACTTTATGACATCAAATTCTTTATCAGTCATTCCAAAACCAGAATCCTGACCAAAATAGGAGTAATCAATTGTACCTGAATCTGGAACTCCTTCAGCAGCAAGCTCAACCATTAATATATCAACTTGCTCTTTTGGCACCAAAATAGTAGCACCATTATTTGAAATTTCAGATTGAATACCTTTGGAATCCAGAGTTTCTTTTATTTGTCCAGTCTCTGCTGGTGAAAGATTTGAATATAAAGGAACTAAATTAGGCTTTGACACAAAAAATGTTAATAAACCTGCGAACACAAAAAATAAAAGTGCACCAGTAATGATTAAGGTTTTCTGCACTTTACTTCTTTGCTGCCATATCCCATTTAGTTTATTTGTCGTATTTTTTAACTTTTCGTTCATTCATATAGTCCCCCGGTTATGATGACATATTCTTTTTGTAGTTACCGATAACCGTCCTTAAACGTAAGAACAATTACTATACTTGCATTCTCATCATTTCTTGATAAGCTTCAATCGCTTTATTGCGAACCTCAACTGCAAGGGTCATCGAAACGCTAGCTTTTTGAGCTGTTATCATCACATCATGTAATTCAACATTTTTACCAGTAGCAAGCGCCTCTGTCATTTTATCTGACTCAATTTGTGATTGATTCACTTGATTTATCGCTTGTTTTAATGAATCAGCAAAGCTAGTTTTACTTGTACTCGTATTATCCATTAAAGAATTAGTTTTTAGTTGTATTTGAGTTGGTTGTGTAGTTAGTTGAAAAGGATTTACCTTGTTTATCATTTAATCCACCCTATTTTCCAATTTCTAATGCTTTCATTAACATCTCTTTTGTTGCATTCATTGCAGTCACATTCGCTTCATATGACCTAGTACTACTAATAAGGTCTACCATTTCCTTTAATGGGTCAACGTTTGGCATAGCTACATATCCTTCATCATTTGCATCAGGATGGTCAGGATCATAGATAAGTTCAAATGGTGTGTCATCTTCGACAATTTCTGTTACTTTTACACCATCCACTGTCGAGGATGAGCCCATAGCCTTGTTTAAAAAGGATGAGAATTGATTACCTTGTGGCTGAGTTACAACCATTTTCCTACGGTATGGTTGCCATTCCCCATCAACCATCTCTCCTCTAGTCGTATCCATATTAGCCATATTAGATGATATAACATCCATTCTAACTCGTTGTGCTGTCAGAGCAGATGCCGACGTATTAATTGATTGAAAGATTGACATGCTTTAATTTCCACCTTTAATTACTGTTTTTAATGAAGAAAATTTACTACTTAAACGGTCGATTAACGCGTTATAATGAATTTGATTTTTTGCCATTTCCGTCATTTCTTTATCAATATCTACATTGTTTCCATTGTGTTGGTAGTTGGTATTCGCTCTATTAGTGATTTGATAACCTGATGAAGTAGAACCAAAAACAAAATGTTTATTGTTAGTTTTATTTGCTTGTAACTTTTGCATTTCATTACTAAGAGCATTATTAAAACGAACATCTTGAGCCTTATAGTTCGGAGTATCTACATTTGCTATATTATTTGAGATAACTCTTTGTTTCGTAGTTGATTGACTTAGTGCTTGTTCAAGGTTATTTATTGTATTAGAAAATAATTTCATGGTTACCCCCACAAAAATAAAAATTCACACGTATCGTATAGTGTCGAATTTTGTTAATTGATATTTTAATTGTATGAAATAATAGGCTTAAAGTCTATTAAGCTACTGTAAAAAAAAGTCGGATTTTCTATCAATTCCAAAATAAGGACTATGTACCTATAAAAACTACATAAAACTGATGATTCAAAAATTAAGATAAGATTCTTATTAAGTAGAATTTTTCATTTCATCGCTTATATCAAAATAACACATTAATCTACAACAAGGCAGGTATAATATTTTTCCATTTTTCGAACATCAAAAAAGCACCTCAAGTTTAAACTTGAAGTGCTTTTTTGATTAATTAGTTTTTAACTTTTCCAATTCCAATAGGAACTTATCATTTAATACCTTGATATATGTTCCTTTCATACCTAATGAGCGTGATTCGATCACACCAGCACTTTCAAGTTTGCGAAGTGCATTTACAATGACTGACCGTGTAATCCCAACTCGATCTGCAATTTTACTTGCAACTAAAAGACCTTCTTTGCCGTTTAATTCTTCGAATATATGTTCAATTGCTTCTAATTCACTATAAGATAATGAACTAATTGCCATTTGTACAACAGCTTTACTTCTTGCTTCTTCTTCGATTTCTTCGGATTTTTCACGAAGAATTTCCATACCTACAACTGTAGCACCGTACTCCGCAAGAATTAAATCTTCATCTTCAAATTGCTCTTGTACTCTTGCTAAAATAAGTGTACCAAGACGCTCACCACCGCCAATAATTGGCACAATTGTTGTTAAACCATTTTGGAATAATTCACGATTTTCTACCGGAAATGCGGTATATTCACTTTCAACATCAATGTTAGAAGATGTTTCAGTAATGTTAAAAAGATTGTTTGTATATTCTTCAGGAAATTGACGATCTTCAAGCATTTTTTTCATACGATCGTTTTCAATTTGTTGATTTACCGCAAAACCTAGTAGTTTACCTCTTCGGCTAACAACGAAAATATTTGCCTTGATCACGTCACTTAACGTTTCTGCCATTTCTTTAAAGTTTACTGGTTTTCCAGCTGCTCTTTGGAGCATCGCATTAATCTTGCGCGTTTTTTGTAATAGAGCCATAATTGGTTCCTCCTGTAGCATATTAAATTGTTATTTGGAAGGTTCGGAATTTACTATCTGTTAGCAAAATGCTTCGTCCTTCTAGTAGAATCAACATAAGAAATTATTATTGATCCTATAGTATAAATTGACTTAAATCTTTGTTTTTTGAAATTTTACCTAATTTGTCTTCAACATATTGAGGTGTAATAACAATCTTTTCTAAATTTATATCAGGCGCTTCAAAAGATAAATCTTCTAGTAGACGTTCAAGAATGGTATGTAATCTTCTCGCACCGATATTATCTGTATCCTGATTCACTTCAAATGCAACTTCTGCTATTTTACGTATAGCATCGTCAGAAAATTCTAATTGTATACCTTCAGTTTCAATTAATGCTTGATATTGTTTTAAAAGTGCATTATCAGGTTCTACTAAAATTTTAACAAAATCATCAATACTTAGCTTAGTAAGTTCTACACGAATAGGAAATCTACCTTGCAGTTCAGGTATTAGATCTGATGGCTTCGCAATATGAAAAGCACCAGCAGCAACAAATAGGACATGATCTGTTTTTACAGATCCATATTTGGTTACCACTGTGGAACCTTCTACAATTGGAAGGATGTCGCGTTGAACCCCTTCTCTTGAAACATCAGCAGATGAACCACCTTTCGATTTCCCAGCTATTTTATCAATCTCATCGATAAAGATGATTCCACTTTGCTCAGCTCGAATGACTGCTTCCTGTGTCACTTCATCCATATCAATTAATTTACTTGCTTCTTCATTCGTAACGACTTTTCTTGCTTCTCTTACAGTAAGCTTTCTTTTTTTCTTTTTCTTTGGCATAAAGCTTCCTAAAGCATCCTGCATATTCATACCCATTTGCTCCATACCAGAGCCTTGAAGCATATCAAACATCGATGCTTGTTGCTCTTCAACCTCGATCGTCACATAGTGATCCTCTAATTCCCCTAGAGCTAATTGATGTGCGATCCGACGGCGTTTTTCTTGAATCGACGTTTCTTCAGAACTATCCTCTTGCTCGTTTATTTGGTTACTGGCACCGCCAAATAACATTTCCAATGGGTTTTTTGCAGTAGATTGCTTCTTTTTTCCAGGTACAAGCAGCTCTACTAAACGCTTATTTGCATTCTCTTCTGCAAGACCTTTTACATCAGAAATTTTTTCTTCCTTCACTAAACGAACTGCCGTCTCAACTAAATCACGTACCATCGATTCAACATCTCTACCTACATAACCAACTTCAGTAAATTTTGTCGCCTCAACTTTAATAAAAGGTGCTCGGGCAAGCTTTGCAATTCTTCTCGCAATTTCTGTTTTTCCAACACCTGTAGGTCCGATCATTAAAATATTTTTAGGAACTACCTCTTCACGTAGCTTTTCGGTTAATAAGCTTCTTCGATAGCGATTTCGTAGTGCAACTGCTACCGCCTTTTTTGCATCCTTTTGCCCTATAATATATTGATCTAATCGTTCAACAATTTCTTTTGGTGTTAGTTCTTTATTCAACCCATTTACCTCCCTTATTAAAGCTCTTCGACAATAATATTTTGATTGGTATATACACAAATCTCACCTGCAATAGTCAATGAACCTTTTGCAATATCCTTGGCAGTTAAGTTCTCACCTGCGTAACGCTTTAAAGCTCGACCAGCAGATAAAGCATAATTACCACCTGAACCGATCGCTAAAATGCCGTCATCAGGTTCAATCACTTCGCCTGTACCAGAAACAAGTAAAATGTGTTCTGCATTCATGACGATAAGCATTGCTTCAAGTCTTCTTAACACCTTATCACTACGCCACTCTTTTGCTAATTCAACAGCTGCACGTTGTAAATTACCATTATATTCTTCAAGTCTGCTTTCAAAAAGCTCAAACAAAGTAAACGCATCTGCAACAGAACCCGCGAACCCTGCAATCACTTTTCCATTAAATATTTTCCGAACTTTCTTTGCAGTATGCTTCATCACAACAGCATTGCCAAATGTGACTTGACCATCACCAGCCATTGCTGCCTCACCATTATGCTGAATAGCAAATATTGTTGTCGCATGAAATTGAGACATTTTTTTACCTCCTATAATCTGGCTTTTAAGCTCGTGGATGATGGGACATGTAAATCCTCTTTAAATGCTCTTTCGTAACATGGGTGTACACTTGAGTAGAAGACAAATGTGCATGGCCTAATAGCTCTTGAACACTCCTCATATCAGCACCTTCATTTAGCATATGTGTAGCAAATGTATGTCTAAACATATGAGGGTGTATATGAAGTGTGGAGGATGCTTTTTTTATCAATTCATTTAATATGTGTCTCACTCCACGATCTGTCAAAGGGCTACCTCGATGATTGACAAATAAATATGAATGTTGATCAGGTTCTTTTAATCTGCTTATTAACAATTTTCTTCCTTGGCTTAAATAGTGCTCAATCGAATCCTGGGCATAGCTGCCAAATGGAACATATCTTTGCTTGCCACCCTTCCCATGAACAAGTACGGTTCCAATATATAAGTCAATATCTGTTAACCGTATATTACAACACTCACTTACACGAATCCCAGTTCCATAAAGAACCTCTATTAGCGCCTGGTTTCTTTGCCCTAATGGAGTGGTACAATCTGAGATCGAAAACAGATTTTCAATTTCTTCTTCATAAAGAAATTGGGGGATTTTCTGTTCTCGTTTCGGTAATGACACTAACGAAAAAGGATTTTCACTAAGTTTTTCTTCTCTAACAAGAAACTTAAAAAAGCTTCTTAAGGAGGATACTTTTCTTGAAATTGTTTTTCTAGAATAGTTTCTATTATGTAACTGCGTTAAAAATAAACGTGTATCATTATATGTAATTTCTTCTAGATGTAGGATCGCTTGTTCTTTCATAAAGGAAAAAAAGTCCTCTATATCAGTGGCATAATTCACAATAGTATATTGTGAATAATTTTTCTCAATTTGTAAATATTCTATGAAAAAATTTAAATAAATCTTAACATTTTCCATCATAACACCTCACAAGGGCTACTAAATGTTATCACAACTTTAGTAGCCCTTGCAAATTATTTCTATAAATTTTTCGAAATTTTTTGAATTGTTTCCAAGGCACGATTTGCATGCATTTCATTTCGCTCTTTTTTACTTTTGATACGCACAGGTAAGTCTGCAAAGATGCCAAAATTTGCATTCATTGGTTGAAAATTATCAGCATTTGTAGTTGTAATATATTTTGCCATACTACCGATCGCTGTTTCATTTGGAAATTCGACTAGATCTTTACCTAAAACAAAGTGGGCAGCATTTAAACCAGCTACTAACCCTGATGCAGCAGATTCAACATACCCTTCAACACCTGTCATTTGCCCTGCGAAAAATAAATCTTCACGATCTTTATATTGATAAGTTGCTTTTAAAAGCCTAGGAGAGTTGATGAAGGTATTACGATGCATAACACCGTAACGAACAATTTCTGCATTTTCAAGACCCGGAATTAATGAAAGTACTTCTTTTTGCGGTCCCCACTTAAGGTGTGTTTGAAAACCTACTATATTATATAATGTACCCGCTGCATCATCTTGACGGAGTTGAATAACAGCAAAGGGCCTTTTCCCTGTTTTAGGATCTTCTAAACCAACCGGCTTTAACGGACCGAATAACATAGTTTTTCTACCTCTTTTAGCCATTACTTCAATTGGCATACATCCTTCAAAGAAGATTTCTTTTTCAAACTCTTTTAATGGAACTGTTTCTGCAGAGATTAATGCCTCATAAAAACGATCGAATTCTTCCTCTGTCATCGGGCAATTTAAATAAGCAGCTTCCCCTTTATCGTATCGGGATTTTAAATATACTTTTTCCATATCAATGCTTTCTTTTTCAATAATTGGTGCGGCTGCATCATAGAAATATAAATATTCCTCACCAGTTAGTGATTTAAGTTGATCAGAAAGATTTTTTGAAGTAAGTGGACCAGTTGCAATAATTGTTGGACCACTAAGAATTTCTCCAACTTCTTCAGTTACAACGGTAACATTTGGATGTCCTTTAACTAGCTCCGTTACTTTAGCAGCAAACTCATGTCGGTCTACCGCTAAAGCCCCTCCTGCAGGAACAGCACATTCATCAGCTGCTTTTATAATAACTGAGTCAAGAATTCTCATTTCTTCTTTTAATACACCAACAGCATTAGTTAACGTGTTTGCTCTTAATGAGTTACTACAAACTAATTCTGCAAACTTGTCTGTATGATGTGCTGGTGTTTGTTTAACTGGTCTCATTTCGTATAAACGAACTGGAATACCTCTTTTCGCTAATTGCCAAGCAGCTTCACTACCGGCTAATCCCGCACCTATTACATTTACTACTACATCTTGGTTCATTATTGAATTACCCTCCATCAAATAAGAAATTCCTTATAAATTCCTTGAGCTATAAATTCTTTTTCAATAATTATAAAGAGGTGAGCTTAAAAGCTGCTCACCTACTTTTGCTGTTCCTCTTTATAATCACATTCCATACATTGTACTTGGATGCCCTTTTTCAGCTTTTTCTCAACAAGCATATTGTTACATTTTGGACAACTTCTTGCAATTGGTTTATCCCAAGAAAGGAATTCACATTCTGGATATTGATTACATCCGTAAAAAATTCTGCGCTTTTTCGATTTTCGTTCTACTATCGTACCCTCTTCACAATTAGGGCATTTAACACCTATTTCTTTAACAATCGGTTTAGTATTACGGCAATCAGGGAAATTTGAACAAGCCATAAACTTTCCAAATCTACCCATTTTATAAACCATATGATGACCACACTCTTCGCAATCTACCCCAGCAGGTTCATCTTTAATTTCGATTTTTTCCATTTCATTTTCTGCTTTTTCTAATCTTGGAGAAAAATCTTTATAAAAATCATCAAGTATTTTTATCCACTGAATATTTCCATCTTCTACTTCATCTAGACTATTTTCCATATTTGCAGTGAACTCAACATTGATAATTTCCGGAAAAAACTCCCTGATAAGCTCTAGTACGATTTCACCAAGCTCTGTTGGAATAAACCGTTTATTATCAAGTCCCACATAGCCGCGCTTTTGAATTGTATCTAATGTTGGAGCATATGTTGAAGGACGACCAATCCCTAATTCTTCTAATGTTTTTACTAAGCGTGCCTCTGTATAGCGTGGAGGTGGCTGGGTAAAATGCTGTGCAGGTTCAACATCTTTTGAAAAGACCTCATCTCCCTCTTTTAAGTCAGGCAGTAATCGATCTTTTTCTTCGATTTGATCATCATTTCCTTCGACATATACTTTCATAAATCCAGGAAACTTAATTTTAGACCCAGTTGCTCTGAACATTACACCATTATTTGTTAAATCAACACTCATTGTATCCAATATAGCCGATGCCATTTGACTTGAAACAAAACGTTCCCAAATGAGCTTATATAATCTAAGTTGATCTCTGCTCAAAAACTCTTTCAGTGACGCAGGATCACGTAAAGTTGAGGTTGGACGAATCGCTTCATGAGCATCTTGAGCATTCGAATTTTTCTTAGCAGTTTTTGTTTGTGTACCAAGATATTCTTTTCCATACTTATTTTCTATATATTGAGCTGCCTCTGCTTGAGCAGTTTCAGCTATTCTTGTTGAATCTGTTCTCATATAGGTGATTAATCCAACTGTACCATCCTTACCTAAATCAATACCTTCGTAAAGCTGCTGAGCAATCATCATTGTTTTCCTTGCTCTAAAGTTTAATTTACGTGCAGCCTCCTGTTGTAAAGTTGAGGTGATAAAAGGTACTGCAGGGTTTCTCTTTCGTTCTTTTTTTGTTACTTTATCGACAGTAAATTTGTTTCCTTCAATATTTTGAAATACTGCTTTAACATCTTCCTCTGATGATAACTCTTTTTTCTTTCCATTAACACCATAAAAAGCTGCATCAAATTCCTTTTGTCCCTTTAAAAACTGACCATCAATTGACCAGTACTCTTCTGGGATGAAGTCTTTGATTTCTTTTTCTCGATCAATGATTAACCGAAGAGCAACAGACTGTACTCGACCAGCACTTAGACCTTTTTTTACTTTTTTCCACAGGATAGGGCTAATTTTATAGCCAACAAGTCTGTCAAGGACACGTCTAGCTTGTTGTGCATCGACGAGATCCATGTTAATTGAACGGGGATGTTTAAATGACTCCTGTATTGCATCCTTGGTAATTTCATTAAATACTACACGACAGTCAGAGTGTATATCAACATCAAGGCTATGTGCCAAATGCCATGCAATCGCTTCCCCTTCGCGATCCGGGTCAGCTGCGAGGTAAACTTTTTTTGCCTTTTTAGCAGCAGTCTTTAATTCCTTTAAAACAGAACCCTTACCTCTAATTGTAATATACTTTGGTTCAAAGTTATGTTCAACATCAACACCAATTTGACTTTTAGGTAGATCCCTCACATGTCCCATTGATGCTTTTACTTTATATTTTTTCCCTAAATAACGTTCAATCGTTTTTGCTTTTGCAGGTGATTCAACAATGACTAAATAGTCCGACATGCATTTTGTCCTCCTTAAGAGGTATTCTCTCTTTAATATTTCTTTTATGTTCTTAAATTTATTGAAAGATTATTTGAATGTGAATGTTTCGCTTAGGTCACATTTAGAAAGAAGAGACCTTCTTATTCATTTTTTGATTATAATTGTTAGTTTGGCCCTTACTCCAATATAAGCGTAGTTATCAGAATCTATTAAGAATGCTACTAGTAAAATTCTGTTATGTCCAACTATCCATTTACTGCTATTGGAAAAACCCCATGAGACTGAAGTTCCACTATATAAATCTCCACTATTATTAAATATTCCCATGCTATTTGTCAAACACTAATAAAGAAATTAACCTTATCATATACCAATTTAATAAGAAAGAACATGAATATTTTCACTAATATTGTAAATTTTGTACATAGTTATCTTTTTAATACTGATACTTTTGAATCAAAAACGTTAATGATTGATTGGCAATTCTTCAATAATATGTGATGCATTTTGAACCAATTTTGCCCCGCTTTGTATTAGTTCATTAGTACCAGAACTACATTCATCAAATATGGAACCAGGTACAGCAAATACCTCGCGATTTTGTTCAAGAGCTTGGTATGCTGTTATTAATGAACCACTTCTATTTTTTGCTTGAATAATAATTGTCCCTTCTGATAACCCACTTATTATTCGGTTTCTCATCGGAAAATGCCATTTTTGAGGTGGTGTAAATGGGGGATGTTCTGAGAGGATAAGATGTGATGACATAAGTACATTAGCTAATGGTATATTTTGTTTTGGATAGATATGAAATAAACCACCTGCAATAACCGCAATCGTTTTCCCACCATTATGTAGGGCTGTTTCATGACCTAATGTATCAATTCCTTTAGCCATGCCACTTACAATTACCCAATTATCAATAATAAGCGGCTTTAAAAGGTGCTCTAGAGCTTTTTTACCGTAATCAGTTGGATACCTCGTACCAACTACACTTATTAAATGTCGACGCTGTGCTAAGCTAATATCCCCCTTATAATACATTATTGGCGGTGGGTCGGAAATTTCTTTCAACAAATGCGGATATTTTTCATCATATAAAGAAACAAAAGATATATTGTGCTCAATGTATTTTTCATAAAGTGAGTCAAAATCTATTAAATTATATTCTTTCTTGATAGCATGAACCTTATCTTTCTTCACATTTAAATAAAAAGTCCATTCATCATCATTAAGCGAGTAAAAGATATTTAATGTTGGGTCAATTTTATAGAGTTTATAAAGAAGTTGATTACTTACACCTTTACAATGTGATAATAGAAATAATCTTTTAGTAACAATGTCCATGTTCTCCTCCTACTATTACTTTTCTGAACTAGCAAATTATGAAATTTTAAACACCATGAAAAGGAACAGGCAAAAACCTGTCCCTTCTTTGACATGTAATTAATGTGTTTTACATTTCTCTAACAAACCTTGCTCTTCAAGTACTGAAATAAGTGTTTCACCCATAACAGATGGTGTTTCAGCCACTTTAATACCGCATTCGTTCATTGTTTTGATTTTTTCTTCGGCAGTACCTTTACCACCTGAAATAATTGCACCAGCATGGCCCATACGCTTTCCTGGAGGTGCTGTTTGACCACCGATAAAGCCAACAACTGGTTTAGTCATATTTGCTTTAACCCATTCTGCAGCTTCCTCTTCAGCAGTACCACCGATTTCACCGATCATGATGACAGCATATGTATCCTCATCTTCGTTGAAAGCTTTAAGAACATCAATAAAGTTTGTCCCATTAACTGGGTCTCCACCAATACCCACAGCAGTAGATTGCCCAATACCAGCTTGTGATAGTTGATGAACTGCTTCATATGTAAGCGTTCCTGATCGAGATACAACACCTACATGACCTTTTTTATGAATATAACCTGGCATAATACCAATTTTACATTCATCTGGTGTAATAACACCTGGGCAGTTAGGTCCTACAAGGCGAGTATTCTTGCCTTCCATATAACGTTTAACCTTTACCATATCCAGTACTGGAATATGCTCTGTAATACAGATAACTAAATCTAATTCTGCGTCTACACCTTCCATAATTGCATCAGCAGCGAAAGGAGCAGGTACATAAATTACAGATGCATTAGCACCAGTTTTTTGAACAGCTTCTTGAACTGTATTGAAAACTGGTACACCGCTCGCCTCAGTTCCACCTTTACCAGGTGTTACACCACCAACAATATTTGTACCATATTCTAGCATTTGCTTTGTATGGAAAAGTGCTGTTGAACCAGTGATACCTTGTACGATAACTTTCGTATCTTTATTAATAAATACACTCATGATTGTCCCCTGCCTTTCTTACCCTACTAATGAAACGATTTTTTGTGCGCCGTCAGCCATAGATTCTGCAGAAGTAATATTTAAACCAGACTCATTTAAAATTTTCTTTCCTAAATCTACGTTTGTACCTTCTAGACGTACAACAAGTGGAATCTCTAAACCTACTTGTTTTGTTGCTTCTACAACACCTTCTGCAATAACATCACATTTCATAATTCCACCAAAGATGTTAACGAAAATACCTTTAACATTTTCATCAGATAGAATAATTTTAAATGCTTCTGTTACTTTTTCTGCAGTTGCACCGCCCCCAACATCAAGGAAGTTTGCCGGATCTCCGCCATAAAACTTAATAATATCCATAGTAGACATTGCAAGACCAGCACCATTTACCATACATCCAATGTTACCGTCTAAAGAAATATAGCTTAAGTCATATTTAGATGCTTCAATTTCTTTTGCATCTTCTTCTTCAAGATCACGATATTCTACGATATCTTTGTGGCGATATAGTGCATTTGAATCAAAGTTTAATTTCGCATCAAGTGCCATAACTTTTCCATCACCAGTAACAACTAAAGGATTAATTTCTGCAATTGAACAATCCTTTTCAACAAATGCTTGGTATAAGCCCATCATGAATTTCACAGCTTGTCCAACTAATTCTTTCTTAATGTTAATGTTAAAAGCGATTCTTCTAGCTTGATAGCCTTGTAATCCTACAGCAGGATCAATCACTTCTTTAAAGATTTTTTCAGGAGTTTTCTCTGCTACTTCCTCAATCTCTGTTCCGCCTTCTTCAGAGGCCATAAGAACAACACGTGATGTAGCACGGTCTAATACTAGACCTACGTAATATTCCTTCTTAATATCACAGCCTTCTTCAATAAGTAGGCGTTTAACCTCTTTACCTTCAGGACCTGTTTGGTGTGTTACTAATGTTTTTCCAAGAATTTCTTCAGCATATGTACGAGCTTCATCAAGGTTTTTAGCAACTTTTACCCCGCCAGCTTTACCGCGTCCACCTGCATGGATTTGAGCTTTAACTACCACTACATCTGTTCCAAGTTCTTTTGCAGCTTCAACTGCTTCATCCACAGAAAAAGCCACTCGTCCATTTGGTACAGAAACCCCGTATTTTCGAAGGAGTTCTTTCCCTTGGTACTCATGGATATTCATTTGCCATCCTCCTAACCTATTTACAAGAAAAAATATACTGCGCTTTCATTTTATATAATAGTTTTCACCTTGTCTACCATTCCACACAAAATTGTATATTCCTTTAGTAAAATTAATTTTTATTTTATTAAGATAGAAGAATTTATAGAATTTGGGGACAGTCCCCAAATTCTATATAAGATTAGCTTTCACCGAACAAATATCATGGTTTACAAAGTGTTTACTCACTTAGGGACTGTCCCCAAAAACGAAAATTTTATATTTCTTTGTCAAGTTTATATAGAAATGCAAAAATTTCTGCAACTGCCTCGTATAGCTCTTCAGGGATTTGCTGATGGATTTCAAGTTTTGATAGTAATTCGATCAATGCCGGGTCTTCTTGTATGTGGATTTCTTGTTTGTTTGCAGCTTTAATAATTTCTTTCGCAACTAGTCCTTTTCCTTTTGCTATAACTTTTGGCGCAATTTCTTTTTCGTTATCATATCTTAAGGCAATTGCTTGTTTTATTTCCCTGCTACTAATCATATTTTAATATCAACTCCAGTGTATGAGGATTGGGGAGTTTGTATATTTACTTGCTTGATAGAATTTCCTTGAAATTCAGCTTTCTTCTCAAAAGGCGTAACTTTAACTGAGGTTACATAATAATCAATATTACTTAAATGTTCTTTTAATTCATTACTATAAAGTGTGACAAGTTTTTCTAGTGCCTTACTGTTATTTCTGACAGTAATATTCATGACGCGATTTTGGATTTGAACATCGATCATCGATTCATTAAGTCTAGGAAGTTGCAAATAAAATATAATTCGACAAAACGCTGGGTCTATCGTACCGTCCGCTTGTTTTTTCCCATTCCATTTAATCGTCAAATCTGTCTGCGAATTGTTAAAGAAGAGTGGAATTTGAGTTATAATTTGTTGGGTCGGACCATTATCTTGATATAGTAATGATTGACCATTTAAACGATGGATGAGTTGATCAATTTGGTCTTTCAACCCTGGAATTGCAACTTCTTTACTAGCAGAAATTAACATATTTTTAAGGGAAAGCGTTTCATTCATTTTATCTCTCTCACTATTTAACTGGTGCCATAATTTAGTTTCATCCATGAGACCTAAGTTTTTTTCAGTTGCTAAAAGAACGTTTTGTACGATATCCTTTGAAACTAATTGTAAATCATTATCAGGATTACCAATTGAAACTTGCATTACTCCCTTGATTAATTCTGTTAGCTGTTTGATAGATTTCGTTTGAATGTTTTCTTGTTGAAGTGTTTGAAAGAGCTTGTCAATTTGTTGAGCTAACGGTTCACTTTTTTGAGATTCAATAATCGATCTAACTATTACTTCTGATAACGGATATTGTTTTTTTAAAGCTGAGATTACCGTGTTTATTGTTTCAGGTATTTGAGCCTTATGTGTATTTTTAATAATTTCATTAGCAGTAATAAGCTGTTGTTTCGTTATTGGTATGTTGAGTCTTATTAGTTCATTCGCTAGCAACATATTATTCTTTGTATGTTGTTGCTGAAATAAGCTTAATAAATCTTTCGCAGTAGCAAGCTGGGAATTTTTATCTATCTCAACTTGTTTGACTATTTTTAATTTTATCCCTAACTGATCTGAACCCTTTACTGTAAACCAATATTTTTCCAATGGATGAATTGGTGTATCAAGATGAGCTACCAGTTTTGAATGCCCTACCTGGATTTGTGCTTTTTGGTCAGGAATGAGCTTGAGTACATGTCCCAATACGACCTGATTCTCTTTTAATATCAGCTGCCCTTGAGGCTGGCTAAGTTGAGAGACAGCTTGTTTCAAGAGATTGCCCATGACAGATGCACGCTCCATTGATACGCTCCTTCCTTGTTAATATGATTATAGTAATTCTTTTACAGGTGCAAAGCTTTTACGATGATGTACTGTAACACCATATTTTTGCAATGCTTCCAAATGGTACTTTGTGCCATATCCCATATGTTGATCAAAACTATATTCAGGGAATTGCTTTGCTATATCAAGCATGATGCGATCACGAGTAACCTTAGCGATAACTGAGCTTGCTGCAATTGATACACTTTTTGTATCACCCTTAATAATGGATTCCTGTGAAATTGGTAATTCTAATTTCATTGCATCAAGTAATAAAAAATTCGGCTGGATTTCTAGCTCTTTGATCGCATTCTTCATAGCTAATTTTGTAGCTTCATATATATTTATTTGATCAATAACCTCTGGTGCGACGATACCAATTCCAATCGCTTGCGCATTTTCTTTAATAAGATTGAAAAACTTCTCTCTCATTGGTGCCGATAGCTTCTTAGAATCGTTTAATCCAGGCATGTAACACTCTTCTTTTAAGATGACCGCTGCTGCTACCACAGGCCCAGCAAGTGGGCCTCTCCCCACTTCATCAATACCTGCTATCAAATGAAAACCATTGTTATGTGCACTTCTTTCATAGCTAAGCATGCTATAGAACTGCTGCTGAAGAATCTTATCTTGTTCATACTTTTTCATCCATTTTTGCACAAGCTGTTGTACGCCTTTTCTTGAATCAGTTTTACACTCTTTTAGAAAAGGATCCTTATCACTTTTGATTTCAGATAATCTATCTTGTATTTCCTTCGTTGTTAATTGCATAATTATTAGCTCCTTACACTTTTCCTCTACCAATTATATCGGTCCAATTTAAAATAAATAAAGACCCGCAAAATTGCGAGCCCTTTAAATATGTTATTGTTCAGTAAATTGTTTTGGTGTTTCAAAAGATAATCTTCCTAATTTATCAGCACGGATTTCTCTAAGAACAAGTTCAGAGGTTTTATCATAATCAATATAACCTCCAGGCATAATACACCCACGCTTTTTACCGATTTCATCAAAAAGGGGCACAATCTCATCCGGTAACTCATCCAAATGAAAGCGACCAATTAGCCGATTAGGATAGTGTTCTTTTAGAAAATTTAATGCAAAAACTGTTACCTCTTGCAGATTTAGGATTGCATCTTTAATAGCACCAGTTGTTGCAAGCTTAAAACCTACTAGCTGATCTTCAAATTTTGGCCAGAGTATTCCTGGAGTATCCAAGAGCTCAAGTTCTTGTCCAACCTTTACCCACTGCTGAGCAGTTGTTACACCAGGCCTGTCGGCTGTTTTGGTAATATTTTTCTTTGCCAGTCTATTTATTAATGTTGATTTCCCTACATTTGGAATTCCGATAATTAACGCTCGTATAGCTCTAGGTTTTATTCCTTTTGCAGCCATTTTATCAAATTTCTCTTTTAACAATACCTTTGATAAAGCGGTAATTTGTTTTAATCCAGTTCCTGTTTGTGCATCGATTGCAAGGGCATGTATACCTTTTTCTTTGAAAAACTCCAGCCATTGCTTGGTTATGGCATCATCAGCCTTATCTGCCTTATTTAATAATACAATACGAGGCTTTGATGACACAATTTCATCGATCATAGGATTTCGTGAAGACATTGGTATTCTAGCATCAACAAGTTCAAAAACAATATCAATTAATTTAAGCTTTTCTGTTACTTGTCTTCTAGCTTTTGCCATATGTCCTGGAAACCATTGTATAGTCATAAAAAGCACCTTCTTTTTCCGTTACTCAGCGATTCTAAAACCTGAGATGGGCCAGTATACCAAACTGGTTTTTCCCATAACTTCTTCAATCGGAACTGTACCAATGTGTCTGCTATCCTTACTTTGTCTTCTATTATCACCCATAACAAAGATATGGCCTTCTGGTACCGTTGATTGTCCAATGATACTTTCGAGATCAAAGGGCTCGGTTAATGGTCCATCTATTAGTTGATTTTTATATTCTTCAAGGTATGGTTCTTCAAACGCTTCTCCATTTATATAAAGAGTATCATTCTCATACTCAACATGATCTCCCGGCAAACCGATTACTCTTTTAATATAATCTTTGTCAATCGTTGCATGAAATACAACAATATCAAAACGTTTAGGTTCACCGATTTTATATGAGAACTTATTCACAATCATCCTATCCTGTGTATGTAAGGTTGGCATCATAGAATATCCATCAACTACTATTGGAGCAAAAAAGAAATAACGTATGACGGCTGCTAATAGTACTGCTATCGCCAATGCCTTAATCCATTCTAACAGTTCGTTTTTCTTTTTTGTCATTATTTCACCTACTCTAGCAATCATTATCAACACTTTTACTTATTACTATTCCCTATTACAAGGTAAGTCAATCTACCGATTTCACTTATTTATTAAGTCGTATTCACTTGAAATTTCTTGGAGTCGTTTTAAGGCAATAATTTTTCACAAAAGAACTTAGATGAAAAAGGAGCTTGTTATAAAAACAAGCTCCTTTTCACCTATACGGACAGTACTAAGTGCTGACCCATATATTAGAGACTTAGCATTGCTAAGCTATCTTATCGAATTTCTTTGATACGCGCAGCTTTACCACGTAATTGACGTAGGTAATAAAGTTTCGCACGGCGAACTTTACCGCGACGGATAACTTCTAACTTCGCGATCTTTGGTGTGTGTACAGGGAAAGTACGCTCAACACCTACACCGTAAGAAATCTTACGTACTGTAAATGTTTCACTAATTCCACCACCACGACGCTTAATCACAACACCTTCATACACCTGAACACGTTCACGAGTACCCTCGATAACTTTTACGTGTACACGTACTGTGTCACCAGGACGGAATGCAGGTAGATCAGTTTTTAATTGTTCTTTTGTGATATCTTCAATTAGTTTTTGCATCGTTTTCAACTCCTTCCAACAGATGCTCATTCCAACATTTCGTATTGCAGCGGAACATCGTTTTAAGACTCTACAGAAAAAAAGATTACATAGTAAGCTCTAGTCAGCAAGTCACGAGATTTATCATACCATATAGACGTTATGCCTGCAATAGCTACTTTTCATTTTCCCATTGTTTAATCAAAGATTTTTGCTTCTCTGTAAGAGGATAAGTTTCTAATAGATCTGGTCTTCTGGTGAATGTTCTTCGGAGAGACTCCTGCTCACGCCATTCCTCAATACGCTTATGATTACCAGACAGCAGGACCTCAGGAACCTTCATTCCTCTAAAATCTGCAGGTCTCGTATAATGTGGATGTTCAAGTAGACCTGAACTATATGAATCTAAAACTGGTGAATCCTCATTTCCTAATACTCCTGGAAGGAGTCGAACAACACTATCAGCAATTACCATGGATGCAAGCTCACCACCTGTTAAGACGAAGTCTCCAATTGAAATTTCATCTGTTACAAGATGCTCTCTAATCCGTTCATCATACCCTTCATAATGACCACATATAAAAAGGAGATGTTCTTCGGTTGCTAATTGTTCAGCCTTAGCTTGCGTAAAACGCTCTCCTTGAGGGCATACAAGGATCACTTTAGGTTTTGCATCTGTTTGCCTTTCAATATCCTCTACAGCATCAAATATGGGCTGTGGCTGCAAAACCATCCCTGCTCCACCACCATAAGGATAATCATCAACATTATTATGTTTATTTGAAGAATAATCACGAAAATTAATAATCCGAAACTGAACAGCTTCTTTTTCCTGTGCTTTTTTTAAAATCGATTCATTCAATACACCGTCAAACATCTCTGGAAAAAGTGTCATAAAATCAATTTTCATCAGTCTAGTAACCCTTCCATTGGAGTAATGATTACTTTCTTTTCTTCAATATTAATTTCCTTAACAATATCTTTGATGTAAGGAACGAGGAGGTCTTTATCACCATTTCTTTTCACTATCCATACGTCATTAGCACCTGTTGCTAAAATCTCATGGATTTTCCCGATTTCCTCTCCTTGATCCGTATACATGTGGCAACCAATGATTTCATGAAAATAGAATTCGCCTTCATCTAGTTCTGACAACTGATTTTCGTCTACTTTTAGTAAAGAACCTTTAAATTGCTCTACATCTTGAATGGAATTCATTCCTTTAAATGTCAGTAAGTCAAAGTTTTTATGTACCCGGTGGTTATCTACAACAACCTCTATCGGATCATTGGAGCCATCTTTAAATATGTATAATTTATTGCCAGGCTCATATCTTTCATCAGCGAAATCTGTTTTTGATATAACACGAACCTCACCTTTAACTCCATGCGTGTTTACGATTTTTCCAACATTAAACCATTTTTCAGCCATTTTCATCACCTCAGGCGTATTTGATCTACAATTCCATCTTTTATGACAATTGTTCTTTCTTTCATTAGTTCATTCCAATTGTCACCAACATTTACTTCAATAATTGCTTCCACTTCTTTTTCCTTAAGCTCACTACCAAGGGGTAAAGTATGTACTTGTTGAAGTTGAAATTCAACTAGTTTTATTTTTTCACGTCTTTTATCGATCTCTTTTAAAAATTGTGTTGCAAGCTGATTGCTAGTTTTTTCAACCTTTTTATATTGAAAATATAATTGATCACACTCTTGCTCTAGTAGTTTTTTCTTATTTGTAAACTGCTCAATTAATGCTTGCTTACTTGTTTCAGTCAAGATTTGTTTTACAGTAACACGGTGGAGTATATCCATTATTATTCCTCCCCTACTTGAGCTTAATACTATTAGAAATGCGCAAGCTCCGGTTTTGCATGTATGTACTTCGGTGCTTGACACTGGAACTAAAAAATATATTCTAATGTACAAAAAAAGGGGAGGATCGATCCTCACCCTTTTTCAGTCATTAATTTCAAGTTGAATTCTTTTAGATGAATTTGATCCTGCTGCATAAACAACAGTTCGAATTGCTTTTGCTATACGGCCTTGTTTTCCAATTACTTTACCAACGTCTTCTTTATGAACAGAAAGGCGATACGTAATTTGGTTCTCAGTTACCAGTTCTGTTATTTCAACATGCTCTGGTGAGTCAACAAGCGGCTTAACAATAGCTTCGATTAACTCTTTCATCTCATTTGCATTCATTACTTGCTTAATTTTGCGTTATGGAATTTTTCCATAATGCCTTGTTTTGAGAACAAGTTACGTACTGTATCAGATGGTTTAGCACCATCTTGCATCCATTTCATTGCTAATTCTTCGTTGATTTTAACTTCTGCTGGTTGCACAACTGGATTGTATGTTCCAACTACTTCGATGTAACGTCCATCACGTGGTGAACGAGAATCTGCTACTACAATACGATAAAAAGGTGATCTTTTTGATCCCATACGTTTTAAACGAATTTTTACTGCCATTTTATAAAGCACCTCCGAAAATATTTCAACAAGATAGTATATTATCAAATAACTTTTATGATGTAAAGGTTTTTTTCTTGTCAGAAGAAATTTCCTTTAAAAAAAGTAGATTTTTGTATTTAGTTTTAGTCTCTAGCTCCAGAACCTTTCCCCTCGAGGTCATAAGCGCACATGAATTGAAGGCAAAGAACGCCTTATATTCATGTGCGTCTTATGCTTGTCGGGCCTGACCAAGGCGCCTGCACTTTTAAATTTACATAAATGGGAATTTCATCCCTTTTTTCTTACCTTTTGACATACTAGTCATTTGCTTCATCATTTTTTTCATATCTTCAAATTGCTTTAATAGACGGTTGATCTCTTGAACAGATGTTCCGCTACCTTTTGCAATTCGTTTTTTACGTGAAGCATTCATGATTTCAGGATTGATCTTTTCAGCCTTTGTCATGGATTTAATTATGGCTTCTACATGACTTATCTGTTTTTCATCAACCTGAAGATTTTTGAGTCCTTTAACCTTGTTTGCTCCTGGAAGCATACCAATTAGATCTTCAAGAGGACCCATGTTACGAACTTGACCCAACTGCTCGAGAAAATCATCAAACGTAAATGACATCGTACGCATTTTTTGCTCAAGCTCTTTTGCCTTTTCGGCATCAACATTTGTCTGAGCCTTTTCAATAAGGGTTAGTACATCCCCCATACCAAGTATCCTTGATGCCATACGTTCTGGATGAAATGCTTCTAATGCATCCAATTTCTCACCAAGACCAACAAACTTAATTGGTGTATCTGTAACAGAGCGAATCGATAATGCAGCCCCACCACGTGTGTCACCATCAAGCTTTGTTAGTACAACACCTGTTAATCCAAGTTGTTCATTAAAGCTTTTTGCGACGTTTACTGCATCTTGACCTGTCATTGCATCAACAACAAGGAAGATTTCATCCGGCTTAGCGATGGATTTTACCTGTTCTAGCTCTTCCATGAGATTTTCATCAATGTGTAAGCGACCTGCTGTATCGATGATAACATAATCATGATGTTCATTCTTAGCATGTTCAAGTGCTTTCGTTGCAATTTCAACAGGACTAACTTGATCGCCCATAGAAAAAACAGGCATGTCCAATTGCTTACCTAATGTTTGCAATTGTTTAATTGCGGCAGGACGGTAAATATCTGCTGCAACAAGCAATGGCTTACGGTTGAACTTTTTACGTAAAAGGTTTGCAAGCTTTCCAGTTGTCGTTGTTTTACCAGCACCTTGTAAACCAACCATCATAATGACTGTTGGAGGGCGATTGGAAACAGCAATTTTACTTTGCTCTCCACCCATTAATTCAGTTAGTTCCTCTTTTACAACTTTAATAACCTGTTGGCCAGGTGTTAAGCTTTTCATTACCTCTTGACCAACAGCACGTTCACTTACGCGCTTAATAAAGTCTTTAACAACTTTGAAGTTTACATCGGCTTCTAAAAGAGCGAGGCGAACCTCTCTCATCATTTCTTTTACATCAGCTTCAGAAACCTTCCCTTTTCCGCGAATTTTTGCCATCGTATTTTGCAGTCGGTCGGCCAATCCTTCAAATGCCATAATGCCGCCTCCTAATCTAATTTCTCAAGTTCATTAAGCAATGAACCAATTTCCGCATTTCTGTCTGTCTTAGCAGAGAATTCACGAAGTTTTGTCATTAGCTCTTGACGCTTTTGAAATTTTTGAAATAATAATAGCTTTTCTTCGTATTGCTCCAGCATTGCTTCAGTACGTTTAATGTTATCGTAAACAGCTTGTCTACTAACATTATATTCTTCCGCAATTTCACCAAGGGAGAAATCATCTAAATAATATAACGACATATAGCTTTTTTGTTTAGGAGTTAATAATGATTGATAAAAATCAAACAGATAATTAAGTCTTGTCGTTTTTTCAAGCATTATGCCGTTTCACCCCTTTGTTAAGTGAATTACCTTTACATGTTAATAGTCTACATTTGCAGCCGATCCTTGTCAAGTATTACAGGATGAAACTACGGATTTTAAAGAATAATTCTATCTGTAAGTACTGTGGCAACATAAAAACGAGCTAACTTTTACCTTTTCTCAAAGTAAAAGTTAGCTCGTTCTATTTTAAAAAACTTTTAATGTTCTTCTTGCTCTTCAATAATTCCAGAGAAAAGACCATATACATATTGTTCTGTATTAAATTCTTGAAGATCATCCATCTTCTCTCCAAGACCTACAAATTTCACAGGTATATCCAGCTCACCTTTAATAGCTAATACAATACCACCCTTTGCAGTACCGTCTAACTTTGTTAACACGATACCAGATACATTTGTTGCTTGTGAAAACTGCTTTGCTTGTGTCATTGCATTTTGCCCTGTTGTTGCATCCAAAACGAGCAGTACCTCATGTGGAGCTCCAGGGATCTCCTTTTCAATGACACGCTTTACTTTTTCTAGTTCCTTCATAAGGTTCACTTTATTTTGCAGCCTTCCTGCTGTATCACATAAAAGGACATCTACTTTTCTTGCCTTTGCAGCCTGAACAGCATCGTACATTACGGCTGCAGGATCAGAACCTTCAGATTGCTTAATTACATCTACACCAACTCGTTCTCCCCATACCTCTAACTGCTCAATTGCACCCGCTCTAAACGTATCTCCTGCTGCTAAAAGAACAGAATTCCCTTCACTTTTAAGCTTGTGAGCTAATTTTCCAATTGTTGTCGTTTTACCAACACCATTAACACCAACAAATAGCACGACATTTAAGCGATCTTTTTGAAGATTTAGTTCATTATCATCCCCATCTTGATCACCTTGATAAATTTCTACAAGCTTTTCGGAGATTACCGCTTGTACCTCTTTCGTATCCTGAATATTTTGACGTTTAACTTCCAATTTCAATTCGTCAATGAGATCCATAACTGTCGTTACACCGACATCTGCGCTGATTAAAAGCTCTTCAAGCTCCTCAAAGAACTCCTCATCAACTTTACGGTATTTTGCAACAAGATCATTCATTTTACCTGCAAATGAATCTCTTGTTTTCGTTAAGCCTTCTTTAAACTTTTCTGTTACAGAATCTGTTTGTTTTGTGATTTTATCCTTTAATTTTTTAAAAAAGCTCATGCTTGTTCATCCTTTCAGCTAGATTGTACGAGTTCTTTTGATTCTTCAAGTCTTACAGATACGAGTTTAGAAACACCTGATTCCTGCATCGTTACCCCGTACAGGACATCAGCTTCTTCCATTGTTCCTTTACGGTGGGTAATCACGATAAATTGTGTTTCATGACTGAACTTTTTCAGGTATTGTGCAAAACGATGAACATTTGCTTCATCAAGTGCTGCCTCCACTTCATCAAGTACACAAAAAGGTACTGGTCGTACTTTCAAAATTGAGAACAATAATGCTATTGCTGTTAGAGCACGTTCCCCACCAGAAAGCAACCCAAGATTTTGCAGCTTTTTACCTGGAGGTTGTGCAACAATATCAACACCTGTATTCAATATATCATTCGGATCCGTTAACTTTAATTCAGCACGTCCACCACCAAATAACGCCTGAAAAACAGATTCAAAATGAGCACGAATCGCATTAAAGGTTTGCTCAAATCTTCTCTTCATTTCCTCGTCCATTTCACCTATAACTTCGTAAAGAGTGTCTTTTGCTTCTGTCAAATCATTTCGTTGCTCAGATAGGAACGTGAAACGTTCAAATACTCGTTCATACTCATCAATCGCTCCTAAGTTTACCGTTCCTAACTCATCAATTGCAAGCTTGATCAACTTCACACGTTTTCTTGCTTCATTTATATCCATATCAAGGGTATATTTTTCTTTTGCACCTTCAAAGGTTAACAAATATTCTTCTCGAAGATGGTTAAGACGATTATCTAATTCAACATCTAAGCGATTTAATTTTACCTCTTCATCCTTTAGACTATCTTGAAGCTGTTTATCCTGACGCTTTAACTCCTTCAGTTCACGATCTTCATACTCAAGCTTTTCATGTAATTGGAGGCGCTCCTCACGTCTACTTGCGATTAATTCAATCGTTTTATTTTTATCCTGGAGCTTATTTCTCGCAGCTTCCTCTAGCTTTTCCTCACCAGATGAACTTGAATTCATTTCATTTGAAAGCAAGGAATAATCTTCAGTTGCTTCATCATACTTTTCCTGTGATTGTTCCAAGTCTTGGTTTATTCGTTCTACCTTTTCTTTCTGATTTTCATAAACCTGACGTTTGCTTGCTAGAATGACTTTAATTTCGGTCAACTCATCATGTAATTCGTCTTTTGAGGTTTGCTGGGATACCTTTTTCTCGGACATTTTCTCGATCTCTTTATCTAGCTTTTCAAGTTTCAAAGAAATTGACTGCAGTTTATTACTAAGCTCACTTTTCCGTGCTGAAAACTTATCTTTTTCAGATTCAAATGATTCTCTTTCAGCATCATATAATTTTAAATGATCGTTAACATTCTTTTCATTTAATTCAATTTCCCTTATTTCACTTCTGATCATTTGCTCTTCTAAACGTAGCTTTTCACCATTAGAGCGTAACTCTTCGAGAATATCTTCTTGTTTTTTAATAGCTTCCTTTGTTGCCTTTACATCTTGTTCAAGCGAAGCTGTCTTCTCTTCCATATCGGCTAATTTTGCATTAATTGTTTCCAATTCACGTCCACGACTTAATAAGGAGTTATTCTTTTGTTTTACAGCGCCACCTGTCATTGATCCACCAGGATTCACTACATCACCTTGAAGTGTAACAAGTCGGTAACGATAATTCATTAGTTTCGCGATCTCGTTTGCACCCTTTAGGTCTGAGGTGACAATAACCGTTCCGAGAAGATTGCCAATAATAGATTTGAATTGTGGTTGATACTTCACTAAATCTGTCGCAACACCAACAAATGCTTGATGAGACTGAATTGCTTTAAGATCATGTGAGCCAATTGAACGTTCCTTAATGACTGTTAGAGGTAAAAATGTAGCTCGACCAAAAGAATTTTGTTTTAAAAATTGAATCGCCTTCCTCGCTGAGGATTCATCTTCAACAACCACATGTTGCATCGAACTACTTAAGGCAATTTCAATTGCTGATTCGTAGGTTTTGTCAGTTGAAATTAATTCAGCAACCGCTCCATGAATTCCTTCTAACTTATCCTTTGCTTTTAAAATCTCTTTTACACCTTGGAAGAATCCAGCATAGTCCTCCTGCATTGATTCTAAGACTTCTTTTCTTGAGCGAGTTTGCTGGAGTATCTGATAAGCTTGATATAAAGTCGATTCTTTCTTTTGATACGCATTTTTTACGTTTTCAAGTTTTGTTTGCGCATCCCGAAAACTCTTTATTTGATGAGATAACTGGCTTTCAATTAGCGCATATTTCGCTTCGATTTTGGTTTTTCTCTCAATAATATCTTCGCGTTCTGTTATATATCGTTTATTCGAGTCTAGCAGTCTAGTATTTTTCCGCTCTTGTTGACTTAGCTGCTCGTCTAAATAATGTATTTCATTACGTGCAGTAGCCTGCTCATTTAAAAGTTCAAAGTATTCACTTTTTAAGCCTTCAATTAATTCTTCAATATTTTGATCATAAGATGTCATCAGCTGTTGTTTTGCTACTAATTGATCTTGAATGGTATTTAGCTCTTTTTTAGAGGTTTGTAAGAACGCTTCCTGCTCTTGTTTTTCCTTCTTCAACCCTACAAGTCGCTCAGTTAATTCTTCAATTGATTTTTCTAATTGAGCCTTATTTTGATGGGCATTTTTCTTTCGCTCTTTTAAAACTTCTTTTCTTCCTTCTAACTTTTCTAACTCTTCACTTGCCAAGAGTAAAACCTGTTGTAGGTCATTAACTGAATCATCTAATGCGGTTAAATGATCGCGCATACGCTCAACTTCTGCTTCTCTTTTTTGCATGTTTGCTGAAAGCTTGAGTTCACGATCTTTCCCCTCATCAACTGATTTAGCAAGCGCTTCGTATTTTTGATGAAGTTCTTCAATTTCATAAACCGTAAGTGCTACTTCAATTTGTTCGAGTTCTTCTTTCTTTTGCAAGAAATCCTTTGCAATAGATGCTTGTATTTTTAATGGTTCAACCTGACCCTCTAACTCATGTAAAATGTCATGAACACGATTTAGGTTTTCCTGTGTTTCGGCTAATTTATATTCAGCCTTCTTTTTACGTGATTTATATTTTAAAACACCTGCAGCTTCTTCAAAAATGCTTCTGCGCTCTTCAGATTTACTGCTTAGGATTTCTTCAACTTTACCCTGGCTAATAATTGAAAAAGCTTCCTTCCCAAGACCAGAGTCCATAAATAAATCTATTATATCCTTTAGGCGACAGCTTTGCTTATTAATAAAAAACTCACTTTCTCCTGAACGATACACTCTGCGTGTAACACTCACCTCGTGATAATCAATTGGAAGAAAATGATCTTCATTATCTAGCGTTAATGTCACTTCAGCAATATTCAAACTCTTCCTAGAATCACTTCCAGCAAAAATGATATCCTCCATTTTTGCACCCCGAAGAGACTTAGCTGATTGCTCTCCCAACACCCATCTAATACCATCAGTAATATTACTCTTGCCACTTCCATTTGGTCCAACTACTGCTGTAACACCTTTGACAAAGTCAACTGTTACTCTTTCAGCAAAGGACTTGAATCCAACAATATCCAATCGTTTGAGGAACATTGTGATTTCCTCCTTACTATTTTTTCTATTTAGTATGTGATTTTAACCTGCTAGAAAAATCACTCTATCGATGTTATGATCAATAAACATTTTAATTATTAGTCATGCCTAAAACATGACAAATCCTTTCATATTTTATCACAATATGTCGGATAAAGGTCGATAACTTTTAATGACATGAAAAAAGGACGACTCACGTATGTCATGTTTATCACCATAAATCAATTTAACTTAAATGAAATGATTTAATAAAAATGTGAAGTACATGACATTATCAAATGAGTCTGTCCTATTAAAAGTTAATTATTAATTTGTTGGAGCCTTGATAGTGCTTCCTGTGCAGCATGCTGTTCCGCTTCTTTCTTAGATCTGCCACTCCCAGTTCCAAAAACTTCACCATTTAATGATACAGTTGATACAAATTCCCGATTATGTGCTGGTCCTTTTTCTTGAAGAATTTTATATTCTAAAATACCTTTTGTGTCCCTTTGAACAAACTCTTGCAGTTGACTTTTAAAATCCATCACATGCGAAAAAGCACCTTCGTCAATCTTTGGAATAACAAACTGATCTAAAAATTGTACAACAGCCTCCAAGCCCTGATCTAAATATAAAGCTCCAATAAATGCCTCAAATACATCTGCAAGTAACGCAGGACGAGCACGCCCCCCGGTCATTTCTTCACCCTTTCCTAGTAGCACTAAACTACCAAAAGAAAGGTTATTAGCGAATGCAACTAAGGAAGGCTCACAAACAATTGCCGCACGTAGTTTCGTTAACTCCCCTTCACTCATCATCGGATACTTTTTATAAAGGTACTGTGAGATCGTTAGCTCTAAAACAGCATCTCCTAAAAATTCAAGCCTCTCATTATCTTCATAAGGCTTCTTGCGATGTTCATTCACATATGATGAATGTGTAAAAGCTTGATATAAAAGCTTTTCATTCTTGAATGAATGGCCTATACGCTCTTGAAATTTTTTGAATTCCTCTACCTTTTTTGCAAAGGTTCTTTTCTCTTTGTAGTTAATATGTCTTGGCATAGGGTCCTCCATTTAAAACGGAAGCGCGCATTTTTTGGCTTAAGAAAATAAGTCACTCCATAATAAAAGGAATTAATACCTTCAATTAGGGAGGGGCTTATGACCTAAAAAGCCGTTACATTCACGAAGTCATCGCGGTAACTCCACTTACACACACATCTTGTGTTTTTGGAAAAAAGGCGCAGGAGCAAATAAAGTGTACTCCGTCCGAAATTTATCTATTTCTCTAATCATAAAATTTACCCTTATAAAAGGGGTAAAGCCCCGTAAAAATACGGGACTTTTAAGCAAACATTACTGTAAGCTATTTATGTAGTTAACAGCGTCACCCACTGTACCGATCTTTTCTGCATCTTCGTCAGAAATCTCCATATCGAACTCATCTTCAAGTTCCATAACAAGCTCAACTACATCAAGGGAATCTGCTCCAAGATCATCTTTGAATGAAGACTCTAATTTTACTTCAGCCTCATCAACACCTAAACGGTCAACGATAATCTTTGTTACACGTTCTAATACTTCTGCCATTTTCCTTCACCTCCCCTCAAGTATTATAAGTGATTTTCAATAGAAAAACTAGGTTTCAAACTAGCATTTTTTAAAGAAATGCGAAAAACGCCTTGTTCAGCTCCGATTAGTATAAGTCGCTCAATAATTGAAGGTGTTCTTTACCTTTAATTATTGAGTCACTAGACCCTAGAGGGGCTAAGCGCTGGTGCTAGACAGAACCAGTAGTTACATTACCATTCCGCCATTAACATGCATGGTTTGACCAGTAATATATTTGCTTTTTTCCGAAGCAAGGAAGGTAACAATATTTGCGATATCACTAGGTTCTCCTAATTTCGCTAAAGGAATTTGTTTTAGCATTTCCGCTTTCATCTCTTCTGATAGCTCATCTGTCATATCTGTTGTGATAAAGCCAGGTGCAACTGCATTTACAGTAATATTTCTAGATGCAAGCTCTTTTGCTGTTGTTTTCGTTAGACCAATGACACCAGCTTTTGCAGCAACGTAATTTGCTTGTCCTGCATTACCGCTTACTCCAACAACAGAAGTTATATTAATAATGCGACCGCTTCGTTGCTTCATCATCTGACGAGTAACACCTTTTGTACAAAGGAATACACCTTTTAGGTTCGTATTAATAACATCGTCCCATTCAGCATCTTTCATTCTCATTAGTAAATTATCTCGAGTAATTCCTGCATTATTCACTAGGATATCTAATTGACCAAATTGACTAATAACTTCTTTGATCATATTTTGTACATCCTCAGTATTTGATACATCTGCTTTAATAGCAAATGCGTTTCCACCATTTGCTTTAATCTCATCTACAACTTCATTTGCTTTTGCTTCACTACCAGCATAATTGACAGCAACACTTGCACCATTTTTAGCTAATTCAAGCGCAATAGCTTTTCCAATTCCACGTGACGCACCTGTAACTAATGCTACTTTGTTCTCTAGCATTATAACTCCCCCTTAAGCTTCTCAACTGTTGTATTAATTGTTTCTAGATCTGATATGGAATAAACAATAGCAGATCGATCTATTTTTTTCACTAATCCTGACAAAACTTTGCCTGGCCCAATTTCAATAAATGTGGTTACGCCGTTTTCAATCATTGTTTTTACAGATTCTTCCCATCTTACAGGAGAGTATAACTGTTTCACAAGTAAATCCTTAATTTCTTCTTGGCTCTCAACTGGGTTCGCCGTTACATTTGCTATGACTGGAATTGTTGCATCTTGAAAGCCTAATCCTGAAAGAACTTCCTGTAATTGATTTGCTGCTGGTTTCATAAGCTCTGAATGAAATGGACCACTAACTACTAATGGAATCGCACGTTTCGCCCCTTTTTCTTTTGCGATTGCAGAAGCTTGTTCGACCCCTTCAGCTGTACCTGAAATCACAATTTGTCCAGGACAGTTTAAATTAGCTAATTGTACAGAATGTCCTGTATTTGTAACTTCAGAAGTAACACTCTCAAGCTCCTCTGCAGACATACCTAAAATTGCAGCCATTGCCCCTTGACCTGCAGGTACAGCTTCATCCATAAACTCACCGCGTTTTTTTACTGCATAAACAGCATCCTCAAAGCTTAAAACGCCTGCTGCTACAAGTGCTGTGTATTCTCCAAGACTGTGTCCGGCAACAAAGTCTGCAGTTATTCCGTGCTGTTTAAAATGCTCCAATATCGCAATGCTTGTTGTTAACAATGCAGGCTGTGCATTATAGGTTAATGTCAATGTATCCTGTGGACCTTCAAAAATAAGCTCTGTTAACTTTTCATCTAAGCGGTTATCTGCTGCTTCAAAAATACGTTTTGATTCTAGTACGCATTCAAAGAGATCTTTCCCCATACCAACAGCTTGTGAACCTTGTCCAGGAAATAAAAATGCTAGTTTTGTCATATCTCTGTCCCTCTTTTCTTTCTGATTTTCTTCTAATTCTTACTCTACATCACCTTAAAGTGAAGAATGGATTGTATCAGAAACATTGTTCGAAACCATTTCACGTGTTTGACGTATCGCATTGTAAATGGCATTAGCATCAGATGAACCGTGCGCTTTAATAACGGGTGCCTTCAAGCCAAAAAGTGCGGCTCCACCATATTCAGAGTAATCCATTTTCTGCTTTATTCCTCGAAGCTCAGGCTTTAATATCCCTGCAGCTAATTTCGACTTCAAATTACTTGTCAAAGCAGACTTCATCATTGAAAACACAGATAATGCGGTACCTTCAATTGTCTTTAGAGCTATATTTCCGGTAAAGCCATCCGTTACAACAACATCTGCGATAGAATTCATCAAGTCTCTCGATTCAACATTTCCAACGAAATTTAACTGCGTTCTTTTTAAAAGCTCGAAAGCTTGTTTCGTTAATTCATTTCCCTTTTTATCTTCCGTTCCTACATTTAATAGGCCGATACGTGGATTCTTAATTCCACGCACCTTTTCTACATAGATTGAGCCCATGATTGCATATTGAAGCAAGTGTTCTGGTTTTGCGTCCACATTTGCACCGACGTCTAAAAATAAAAAGCCTTTTCCATCCAATGTTGGTAAAGTTGGTGATAGTGCTGGTCGTTCAATTCCTTCAATTCTACCTACAATAAATAGACCTGCAGTCATCAATGCACCAGTATTACCAGCAGATATACAACCATCTGCTCGTCCTTCCTTCACTTCATTAGCCATTAGTACCATAGAAGCATTCTTTTTCCTTCTAACCGCACGTACTGGCTCATCTGTACCTTCAATTACTTCATCTGTATGTATAACTGTAATTCTCGTCTGATCTGTTAAATAAGGTTTAATTTTATCTTCATGACCAATGAGTGTCACCTCTAAGTCTGAAAAAGCAGAAATGGCTTTTATAACACCTTCTACTACAGCCTGTGGGGCATTATCTCCACCCATTGCGTCGATCGCTAACTTCATATTTATGCTACCTACCTTTGTGCTGGATTTGAGCGATACATGTCAAATTCACCTGAAAACACTAATTCATTTCCGACATAGCTGTTTACTTCGACAGTCGTACGTCCTTTTTCAGATTCGCCCATTACAACCTTTGCTTTTGCAATTACCCGTTCATTTTCCATTACTTGTCGAGTAAACCGAATACTTGCAGTTGCAGTAAGCGCCAACTCATCATTAATAACAGCTACTGCTAATGAATTTGCTTGTGCAAATAAATGATGACCACGAGCAATTTGATTCCTACTAAAAACATGCTCTTTTTTTATTTCTAACATAGAAATTGCTGACTCATCTAACTGAAGATCAATTATTTCTCCGATAATTTCTTCTATATGTAACGATTTCACTTCATCGTCTAGTTTCTTTTCTGCAACATGTTTTATACGTTCTCTTAATTCTGGAATTGATAATTCTAAGCGGTCAAGACGAATTGTTTGAATGCTCACTTGGAACTTATCAGCTAATTCCTCATCAGTTATAAAAGGTGTATCACCTATAGTTTCCTGCAATAATTGCTGTCTCTCTTTTTTATTTTTTCTCATATCACTATGACACCGTCCGAACTATTAAGACTAGGTACTAATAGTAGTATATAGATAAAAAAAATAGAATGCAAGCAGAAAAGCGAAAGCGCCTTGGTTAGCCCTGAAAAGCATAAGACACTCATGAAATGAAGGTGCTCTTTCCTTCAATTCATGAGTAGCATATAGGTCTTCGCTCCAGGCGCTGGAGCTAGAGATCACTATTTCAATACCATTTAACTATTAATCTAACTTCTCCCCATTTAGAATACCAGATTGAATTAAGTACATTCTTAACCCCTCATATCTATCTTCTACCCAAAAAGATTTTGAACGAACTAATTCTACAGCATCTTGTCTTGCAACTTCTAATGCACGATAATCATGGACCATGTCAGCAACCTTGAAAATCGGCATACCACTTTGCTTTTTACCGAAGAAATCTCCTGGACCCCTCAACTCTAAATCTCTTTCAGATAAAACAAAGCCGTCATTCGTATCTGTCATAATCTTCATTCTTTCTTTACCTGCTTCTGATTTCGGATCTGCTAGTAAAATACAATATGACTGTTCACTTCCTCTTCCCACACGACCACGAAGCTGATGAAGCTGTGACAAGCCAAAACGCTCTGCATCATATATAACCATTGTTGTTGCATTCGGGACATTTACACCAACCTCAACAACAGTTGTTGAGACTAATATATTTACCTGGTTTTGACTAAAGCTTCGCATTACAGTATCTTTTTCATCAGATGATAGTCTACCATGCATTATACCTACCTGATAACGACCTTTATAATAAGAGGTGAGCATACTATGAACATCCAATGCATTTTGTACATCAAGCTTGTCAGATTCCTCGATCAAAGGACAGATCACATAAGCTTGACGCCCCTTAGATATTTCTTTTTCAATAAAAGCCAAAATTCTCTCAAGCATTGTTGGCTTTACCCAATATGTTTCAATTGTTTTTCTCCCTGCAGGCAACTCATCTATAATAGAGACATCCATTTCTCCAAACGCAGTAATCGCTAGTGTTCGAGGAATCGGGGTAGCTGTCATAAATAATACATCTGTATTGACTCCCTTTTCACGGAGCATCCGTCTTTGCTCAACTCCAAATCGATGTTGTTCATCTGTAATAACTAAGCCAAGCTTGTGAAAATGAATTTCATCTTGAATCAGAGCATGCGTTCCAATTAAAAGCTGAATCTCATTATTTTTCACCTTTTCTAAAAGCTCGCGACGTTTCTTACCTTTAACAGAGCTTGTTAACAGAGCGACATTCACATCAAATGATTCAAACAAGTTAGATAAAGACTCTGCATGCTGTTCAGCTAATATCTCCGTTGGGACCATTAGAGCGGCTTGATAACCAGATAAAATAGCAGCATATACTCCAATTGCTGCAACTACCGTTTTTCCTGATCCAACATCTCCTTGAAGTAATCTGTTCATTCTAAATGGTGACTTCATATCTGTAATAATTTCATTAATCACACGTGCTTGAGCGTTTGTAAGAGGAAAAGGTAATGCTTTAATAAAGTTTTCAAGACTTTCTTCAGGAAATTCATGGGCTATTCCCTGTGATTGTTCTCTTTGCACCTTGCGTAATGTTTGCATTTTCAACTGAAATAAGAGAAATTCTTCATACACAAAACGCCTTCTTGCCTGCTTTAATTCTTCCTTTCCATCTGGTAGATGAATCGAACGTAAAGCTTCCTTTCTTGTTTGAAGCTTATATTTTTGTAAGAGCTCAGTTGGAATGATTTCCTCTATTTCATCTAAAAATTCGTTTAACGCAAGAGAAATAAATTTCCGCATCCCTTTAATTGTAAGCTTACCTTTTACAGAATACACTGGTTCAATTCCATTGAGCACTTGCTTAGGTCCAAATGTAAGTTCTTGAACGGTAATGGTTTGCCGATGTTTGTCCCACTTCCCTATAACGGTCACTGTTGAATCGATCGTTAGCTTATTTTTAAAATAAGGACGATTGAAACAAACTGCGGAGAGTAAGTATCGACCAACTAATATACGGAATGTAAGGCGTGAACGCTTTTTACCAAAATAAGAAAGTAGTGGTTCACTATGAACCTTCCCCTCCACGGTTACTCTTTCGTCATGTTTAACATCCGCAAGGTCTTTTAAGCTGTTATCATCATATCTATATGGAAAATATTCTATAAGATCATCAATTGTATATATACCTATATCGTTTAAAAGGTCTTCTGTTTCATCACCAACACCTTTAATTGATGAAATAGGTTCTGCTAGTCTTTTCTTCACATTTATTTTGCGATTCCCTATTATGGTCTTTAGCTGTTGACCTTTAGGACTCGCGGCTAACCTCCTTGTGCTAGTTCTTTTCTTGCAGCATACGTAATAAGATTAGTTTAACAGATTTCTCTTCAAGCTGTACAAGCTTACGAATTAAAAAGTCTGAACTTATATTTTGATAAAAGTTCAGTATAAATTATTGAGTTTTCATCTTGGAAAATTGATTATTAGAAGTTTGTAACAGAGGAATTCTTCATTTATTTCACACTCAAAAAAACTCGGCAAATGCCGAGTTTCTATGTGTGATTTTATTCAACTGAGAAAATATAAGAATATAAAGGTTGTTCACCTTTATGCGTTTCAACTTCAATGTCCTCGAACTGTTCCTCAACAAATTGAATTAGTTTCTCTACTTCTTCATCGTTTGCATCCTCACCTTGGATAATCGTTAAAATCTCATCCTCTGCAGAAATCATTTCTGAAAGTAGTTTCTTCGAAGCAGCTAGTTGATCACGATCTGTAATGGTTATTTTACCATTCAAAATCCCCATGAAGTCCCCTTTTGTAATATCAAGTCCATCAATATTCGTATCGCGAACTGCATACGTTATTTGACCGCTTTTCACATTGCTCAAGGCATCAATTAGTGTATTTTCTACATCACTAGGATCTGCAGTAGGATTAAAAGCGAGTAGTGCAGCCATTCCTTGTGGTACTGTTTTAGAAGGAATGACAATGACATTATCTTCAACAACAGAGGCAGCTTGTTGTGCAGCCATGACAATATTTGAGTTATTTGGTAGAATTATAATGGTTTCAGCATGAACGTCTTTAATAGCTTGTACGATATCCTCTGTACTAGGATTCATCGTTTGTCCACCTTCGATCACTTCATTCGCTCCGATACTTCTAAATAGCTCAGCAATACCTTTGCCCATGGTTACTGTCACGATGCCATATTTCTGCTTTTCTTGCTTTAATTCTACTTTAGGAGCAGCCTGTGAATTTTCACCAACAATATTAGTATGTTGTTGTCGCATATTTTCGATTTTCATGTTAATAAGGTTTCCATATTTTTGACCGTATGAAAGAACTTCACCAGGATGTTCTGCATGTATATGTACTTTTGCAAGCTCATCATCAGCAATAACGAGTAATGAATCACCAAATTGACTTAAATCATTTCTGAAATTTTCTTCATTGAATGGTGTCTTATCAGCTTCAAAACGTACCATGAACTCTGTACAATAGCCAAACTCAATGTCTTCAGTATTAATATGACTTTGAACACTTTTATGATGCTCAGCGTTTACAAGTTCATTCATAGAAGGCATTGATGCATTTAGAGTTGAAAGTTTTTCTCCTGTTAAAACAGCTAAGAACCCTTCATATACAAACACTAACCCTTGACCACCGCTATCAACTACTCCAACCTCTTTTAAAACTGGAAGAAGATCAGGTGTACGCTTTAATGACTGATTCGCTTCTGTTAATATTACTTCCATTAATTTATCAATAGCAATCTCATTTTCTGCTGCTAGCACTGCAGCTTTAGCAGCGTCTTTTGCAACAGTTAAAATCGTACCTTCAACAGGCTTCATGACTGCTTTATATGCTGTATCTACACCTGCCTGAAGTGCATTAGCAAATTCTAAACTGTTAATCGACTGCTTCGATTCAATTGATTTTGAGAACCCTCTGAATAATTGCGAAAGAATAACACCAGAGTTTCCTCTAGCACCCATTAATAGTCCTTTTGATAGAGCACTACCAACCTTACCGATATGATCTGAAGTATTGTTTTGGACTTCTTTTGCCCCTGATGTCATCGATAAATTCATGTTCGTTCCAGTGTCACCATCAGGAACTGGAAAAACGTTTAGTGCATCGACTAATTTTGCATTATTCGATAGGTGGTTTGCCCCTTGCAAAATCATCTCTGCAAAACGCTTACCATCTAAAGTTGTAATTGACACAGGTAATTTCCTCCTTACTACGAGTTCGCTACACGAACACCTTGTACAAAAATATTTACGGAATCAACAGCAAGTCCAACCGTCTGATCTAACGTATACTTAACTTTAGTTTGAACGTTATGTGCGACTTCAGAAATTTTTGTACCATAGCTGACGATAATATACATATCAATATAAATTGTTTCGTCTTCTTGGCGTACAATTACGCCTCTGCTAAAGTTTTCTTTTCTAAGAATTTCTGTAAGACCATCTTTTATTTGATTCTTTGATGCCATTCCAACAATACCATAGCAGTCAATTGCTGCACCACCGGCAACAGTTGCAATGACCTCGTTTGATATATCAATTTGTCCGTACTTCGTTTTTAATTCAATGGACATGATCGTTCCCCCTTTGGAATTGCTCTCACTGGCTATAATTATTTTACTATAAGCATGCACAAATGAAAAGTGGAAGCGCCTTTATCAATAAAAGAACAAAACACAATTCCTTTTTTCAATAGTATTATACAATACACCATTAAATACTATGTCAAGGAAAAATTCTTGAAAGCTTTACGTTGAAGTATTGCATTCCTGAGGCAGTTATGATAAATTATTAAAGTATCTCATGGCTATGTACATGACTATTGTAAAAAATGTTAGGTTTTTTTGTAGTAAGGAGGGAATAACATGGCACGTAAATGCGTTGTTACTGGTAGAAAAACTCGCTCAGGTAATGCACGTTCACACGCGATGAACGCTAACAAACGTACTTGGGGCGCAAACCTTCAAAAAGTTCGCATCTTAGTAAACGGTAAACCAAAAAAAGTATATGTATCTGCTCGCGCTTTAAGATCAGGTAAAGTTGAGCGAGTTTAATTCATATTAAGCTCTCTCTAAATTAGTGTTCAAAAAGGAAGACAAAAAGAGCCTAGAACTTCAAGTAGAAAGCTTAATATTCAACACCAAAACGTTTATATTCGTGAGGAGTCGAGTAACAAGCTGTCGTAGAAATTCAATAGCTATTTTTCCGGACTTTTTGAACTACCTATAAAGCAGAAAACATGAAATGATAGCTTATCTTAGTTTGCTATATTGCAGCTATGTTTCATATTCAATAAATATAAAACACATAAGCTAAGAAAAAAGCACCGAAAATAACGGTGCTTTTTTCTTAATCTTTTTTAAACGAACCGAGCATTGCTCGAACAATTCCTCCTAAAAACTTTGGTAGCTTAATCGTATAAAATCTCATTGTTTCCCTCCTCAACCAAATCATTAAACATGCTTGTTTAAAGGTACTATTAGCGTCAAAGTTTCATAAAAATCAAATCAGTTCTTTAGCATTATATTCAGTCTGTGGAAAAAAATGACGCGAGACCTTATCTCTTTGAATCCACAAGGCTTAATCTCGACTTCTTATCATTAATATTATGCCGTCATGAAAAGAAAAAGTACCTTGTTCATGAATGAGTTCATTACTAATACATAATGTCGATCCAATGCTGATATGACAATTATTTAATGGATATTTAAATCCTTCTAGCGTAATACCCTTCACTTCATGACTAATCGGAATAAACGATATATATTTCCACTCCTTGTGTTTCTTTATTGTATATGTTCCTGGAGTGAAGAGCGTGATATGATTTTGACGATCGATTATTTCAATTTTTGAATCATACTTTATTGTTTTAAAAAGGAGTTGAATATTACCAAGCATATGGTCGATTCTTCCGCCAGTTGCTCCAAAAATTTGTATGAGTTCATGTGATTGTTGAACTGCCCATTCTAATGCAAGCTCAGTATCTGTTTTATCTTTTTCAGCAGAAAAAATAGACAAATTAGTGAAAGCCTTTGTCAACTCATTCCTCTCTTTATTTGTAATGGAGTCAAAATCTCCAAAAGCAAAGGTTAGGGGCAATCCTGACTCTTGTATGTATAACGTCCCTCTATCAATTCCAACCCATATAACACCCTCGTGATGATAATCTGTTAATACAGGGAGATTTTCTTTTGGTCCTCCTGCAACAAGTGCGATTGTTTTCATATTAACTCCTTATGTATCAAAATTTTATTAAATATTTCACTTTATCCTCACTAATGGATAGCCTGACTTACCATGCTAAAAATGCTAAGTCCAAAGGCTTCACCTGAACTTTTTCTTCCTAACCATCGTTTGTTAAGCACAACTTCTTGGCTCTGCTCATCTGATGAATCTTATACCGAAGTTTAGTACTTAAGATATAAAAAAAGTCTGACACAGGGAATGCGTCAGAACTCTTTATTGATTTAAATTGAATCTTAGATGAGTTTTTCAGATTTATGAATGAATGGCCTGTTTTAAGGCTTGAATTGCTTGATGGCGATCAGGCTTATTATAAATAGCCGAACCTGCAACAAGTACAGTTGCTCCGGCTTCAACACAAAGTTTGGCCGTTTCTTCATTAATTCCGCCATCCACTTCAATTTCGATCGGAAGCTGTTTTTCTTTAATAATTGTAGCAAGCTGTTTAATTTTTGGTAAGACTTGTGGAATAAAAGCTTGTCCCCCAAAACCAGGATTTACTGTCATTAATAAAACCATATCAATATCCTCTAGAACATGCTGTATTGACTCGATAGGTGTATGTGGGTTTAACACTACACCTGCCTTAATACCCTCAGACTTGATTAATTGAAGGGTTCTATGTAGATGTTTACATGCTTCAACATGTACAGTAATGATATCCGCACCTGCACGCACAAACTCATGTATATAACTGTCTGGTTGTTCAATCATGAGGTGTACGTCTAAAGGAAGCTTTGTAACAGGTCGAATTGCTTCCACAATTAAAGGCCCAATCGTAATATTTGGTACAAAGTGTCCATCCATAACATCTACATGAATATAGTCGGCACCACCATTTTCTACATCTTTAATCTCCAAACCCAATTTCGCGAAATTTGCCGATAGGATTGATGGGGCAATTTTTATCATACTAATACCTCGGCTTTCTATCTTTTATTTCTTCAACAAAGGTTAAATAATGTTCATATCGATATTGCGGTATTTCTCCATTATCTACCGCTTCTTTGATCGCACATTTTGGCTCTTTTACATGTGTGCAACCACGAAATTTACAATTCCCACTTCTTTCTTTCATTTCCGGAAAACAGTAGGTTAAATCTTCAACCTCAATACCTGTAAAATCTAATGAACTAAAACCTGGTGTATCTGCAACAAAGCCAGACCCTGCTGCAATTAATTCTACATGTCTTGTCGTATGCTTACCTCTCCCTAAATGTGTTGAAATATCATCTGTCTTTAGATCAAGATCTGGTCTTAAAACATTTAATAACGATGATTTTCCTACTCCAGATTGTCCAGCAAAAACTGAAATTTTATTATCTAGAATCGGTTGTAGGTCATGTTCTACACTAGATTCAACAGTAGAAGTTAATAGCACTTTGTACCCTGCATTTTGATAATCTTTAGCATACGAAAGCACTTTTTCTTTTATATCCCCAGATGGAATTAAATCTGCCTTACTGATAACCAGAATTGGTTCAATATCATTAGCTTCAATCAGTACAAGGAAGCGATCAAGCAGCGCTGGACTAAAATCAGGTTCAACTGCTGAAAAAACAAGAATCGCTTGGTCGACATTACAAATAGGTGGTCTGACAAGTTCATTTTTACGGCCAAATATTTCAAGTATATAACCCTCTTGATCATTATCTGCCTGGTATTCAACTTCATCTCCTACAAGTGGGGTGATCTTATTTTTCCGAAAAATACCTCTACCTCTACATTGAATCATTCTTTCGCCGTCTTGCACATAGTAAAAACCACTAAGAGCTTTCACAATTTTCCCTTGTGGCATGAATAACCTCCTAGAACAATATTGTTGTTTCTCTAAATATATTATTGATTTATTAAAGCTCATTACAAGAATTCATAGTAAAAGTTTGTGATTAATATTCTTGTGATATTCCATAATAAAAAACTATATTCTGCTTTTATTCCTCTGGATATGGAATTGTTTCAGAGGCGACAACTTTATTATCGATCGTAATTTGGTAAAACGCGCTTTCATCTGGAGCAATTATAAATTCCAACCGCTTAGTTTGTGGACCTATTATTTTGAATTCTTCGTAGGTTTCTGAAATTGAATTCTCAGCATCATCTATACTAATTTTAACCACAAGCTCTTGACCTTCTTCTTCTGGCTCATATGGAATTTCTACGGTTTTTTCTACCTTCTTAGGCGGTTCAGGTTCTGGACCCAAAGAATATACAAGCTGCAAAGTTGTGTCTTTAGGAACGACTTCTGTTCCTACTTCTGGTAATTGTGAAATAAGATGGCCAATGGGAATATCATTTGAATATTCCTCAGATTCTATAGAAGTAAATCCATTAGAACTTACATATTCATCGACTTGAGACTTACTTTTACCAACAAAATTCTCGATTTTTTCAAGCTTAGGTCCAGAGCTCACCGTAAACTCTATGGTTTCCTCAGAAGGGATTACTTCTACCCCTATTTCAGGCGATTGAGTTAGAATCGTTCCTGCATTCTCCACTTCATTTGACTCTTCTTTCACATCAATGGTAAAACCCTTTATTTCGAGAATTGATTTGACCCTGTCAATATTTTTCCCAACATAATCATCAAGCACTACTTTTTCTTTACCAGTACTCTCATAAATCGTTATTGTTGCACCTTCTTTTGTTATTTCTGAAGCTGATGGAATTGTTTTGATGACATATCCTTCTTCTATCTCCTCATCAGAGACAAGAACAGGTTCTCCAACTTCAAATCCATTTTCATAGAGAATATCTACTGCATCTTCATAAGTTTCCCCTGAAACATCAGGCACTTCGATATCCTTTGGTAGCATCATAGGCGGAATTATTGTAAAAGCAGCAACACTAGCCGTGATTAAAATAATAAAAGTGGTAATAATAAAGATGGCAAGTTTGCTTTTTTGCTTTTTTGGTTTCTTTTCTTTCTTTGCTAGCTTTTTATTTTGCTTAATATTCTTTTTTGGTTCTTCTTTTTGGTTATCTATTGTGGAATGTACAATTGTATCCTCGATTTTACTTTGTTCAATATCTTCATTCGTAATAATAGGTATTGCTTTTGTTGCTTCGAAATCCTCAGGAATTGAAAAACGAGGTTCAGATATCCGACTTACATCAAATGCAGTTTCAAGATCTTTTTCCATTTCTTCTGCAGAATCATAGCGGTGAAAAGAATCCTTTGCAGTCGCTTTTAAAATAATATTTTCTAAGCTTTGTGGGATATCGGGATTCCATCTTTTCGGTGATGGTGTCTCTGATTGCAAATGCTTTAAGGCAATCGAAATAGCAGATTCACCATCGAATGGCAAACGTCCAGTTAATAACTCAAATAATACGATTCCAATTGAATAGATATCAGATTTGTTATTTGCTAATCCACCTCTAGCTTGTTCAGGTGATAAATAGTGGACAGACCCTAGTACAGAATTGGTTTGTGTGATTGTTGTTGAGCTAAGTGCCATCGCAATTCCAAAATCTGTTACTTTCACATTACCATGATGGTCAATCAATATATTATGTGGTTTTATGTCACGATGAATAATATGATTATCATGTGCGTGTTGGATCGCTGATACAATCTGTACCATTATGTTAACCGCTTTTCTCGGGTGAATAGGAGCAAACTGCTGTATGTATTGCTTTAAGGTTTGACCATCTACATACTCCATTACAATATAGTAAATCCCATCTTCTTCTCCGACATCATATATACTTACTACATTAGGATGGGCCAAGCTTGTTGCAGATTGTGCTTCTCTTCTAAATCTTTTAATAAATTCGTCATCGTTAGAAAAGTCAAATCGCAATACCTTCATTGCAACTTCTCTTTCTAGAATCATGTCCTTGGCTAGATAGACGTTTGCCATTCCACCTCCGCCAATAACCTCTAGAATTTTATAACGACCACTAATTCTTTTACCTATTAGCACGGCGCTTCACCTAATTCAAGATTTGCCGTCTTTTTTATAATGACTAGAGAAATATTATCCTCTCCACCGTTATCATTTGCTGACTTAACAAGCGAATTCGCAATTTCCGGAAGAGAATGACTTTTTAAAAGTTCTTCTTGCATTTCTTCATCAGAAACTTTGTTTGACAACCCATCAGAGCATAATAAAAGCACATTATCTTGTTCAAATTCAATCGTGGAAAGATCCAGTTCTACTGTTTGTTCTGTGCCTAATGCCCGTAAAAGGACATTTTTCCGAGGATGATGTTCAGCATCTTCTTTTGAAATTTGTCCTGACCGTACCAATTCATTTACGAGTGAATGGTCTTGGGTCACTTGCTTGTAACCACTGTGGTTTAATAGATAACACCGACTATCTCCAATATGACCAATGGTCGCGAAGCTTGGGGTTATAATTACACCAACAATTGTTGTTCCCATGCCTTGACATTCTGGATTCGATAAAGAATGGTCATAAACAGCTTTGTTTACCTCTGAGACCTTCTCAATAAACCAAGCCTCAGCATCTTTAGGGCTATCAATATTCTTCGCTTGCTCCCATAATCCTTTAAAGGTAGAGATGGTCATTTGACTAGCAACATCTCCAGCCAGATGACCTCCCATTCCATCAGCAACAATCGCCAACACACCAGCTTCGTTTTCAAAAACACCAACACAATCCTCATTATGTTGTCTAACTCTTCCCCTATCTGACAAATAAAAAGTATCCACCTTGGTCACCTCGTCTCCTCTTTACGCTCCTTAGCTCGAAGTTGTCCACATGCTGCATCAATATCATGGCCTTGTTCTCTTCTTACTGTTACATTAACTCCATACTTTTTAAGCGTATCTTCAAATAACTTAATCTGGTCTTTCGGTGTACGTACATAATTTCTTTCAGGTACGTAGTTTACAGGAATTAAATTAATGTGGCACTTTAAACCCTTAACTAATTTTGCTAATTCTTCGGCATGTTCAACTTGATCATTTTCTCCACCAAAAAGTCCGTACTCGAAGCTAACACGTCTTCCTGTTTTATCTACATAATACTTTACAGCCTCCATTAGATCGGGCAATTTATATGCTTTATTAATCGGCATAAGTTGAGTCCGTAATTCCGAATTTGGAGCATGTAATGATATAGCAAAATTGATTTGTAACTTTTCATCAGCAAACTTATAGATCTTCGGAATGATTCCACTTGTTGAAACAGTAATATGGCGAGCGCCTATATTCAAGCCTTTATCATGATTAATAATTTTTAAGAAAGACATCATCTCATCATAATTATCAAATGGTTCACCAATTCCCATTATAACAACATGACTTACTCGCTCATCAAATTCATCAAGTGCCTGTTGTACTTTTACGACTTGAGCAACAATTTCTCCTGCTTCTAAATTTCTTTTTAATCCTCCTAATGTTGAGGCACAAAATGTACAACCAATCCGGCAACCTACCTGAGTTGTTACACATACAGAATTACCATATTCATGTCTCATTAAAACCGTTTCAATCGAATATCCATCATGTAATTCAAAAAGAAACTTAATTGTTCCGTCTTTTGATGTTTGTTGAATAAGAGTATTAAGTGTTGTTAAAGTAAAGTTTTCACTCAAAAGCGTTCTAAGGTTTTTTGAAAGGTTTGACATGTCCTCAAAACTAGTTGCACGTTTTGTATATAACCATTCAAATATTTGATTTGCTCGGAATGATTTTTCTCCATTATTCTTTAACCATTCTTCTAACTCATGAAGTTCTAATGAGTAGATAGACGGGTTACTCTTCTTTTCTTCGCTGTCTTTTTTTGTCCTAGTTGCTTTCATCTGTTCCAATTTTAACCCTTCTTTCGTAAACATGCTATATAAAAACCGTCTGTTCCAAAGTAATGTGGCAGCAACTGTACTTCCCCATTTTGAAAAATAGGCTGAAGTTTTTCAGGTAAATATTTTACTGAAGCTTGATCCCGCACGAACTCTGGATGGCTTTCTAAAAACGTCTGAACGACGTCGCTATTTTCTTCTTTATCAATTGTGCATGTACTATAAACTAACACACCATCTCTTTTTAATAAAGGGGCAACAGCCTGTAAAATATTGTGTTGCAGGTCGGCCAGCTTTAATACATCTTCTTGATTTTTCGTATACTTGATATCAGGCTTTCTTCGAATAACTCCAAAACCAGAACATGGAGCATCAACTAAAATTCGATCAAAGCTCTCCTTTTCAAAGCGGTTACCGGCCAACCTGGTATCTAATGCTTCAGGTATAATATTTTCTAGCTGCAATCGGTCTGCTTGTTGTTTAATAAGCTTTACCTTATGCTCATGTAAATCAAGGGAATGAACAGTACCTGTGCCTTTCATACGTTCAGCTATATGTGTAGATTTTCCTCCAGGAGCTGCACATGCATCTAAAACCCTCTCACCTTCTTGTGGATTTAATGCTCTAGCAACTAACATTGAGCTTTCATCTTGGATGGTAAGTAGTCCTTTTGAAAACGCCTCAGTTAAGGCTAAATTTCCTTTCATACCCTTTATTGCATCCTCAGATAAATCTCCATGCTCAACCATTATCCCTTTGTTTGTAAGGTCATGAAAAAGCTCATCAACAGTTGTTTTCGTTTGATTAACTCGTGCTGTTTGCGAAGGTGGCATTAAATTTACTTCACACATTTTTTCGGTTTCTTCATAACCAAATTGTTTTACCCATTTGTCAACTAGCCATGATGGGTGACTTGTTTTAATTGCTAGTCTCTCCACAGAATCAGATATATCATCAAATGTAGGTAGACCTTCTCGTTGAACAGATCTGAGCACGCCATTCACAAAAGCAGCAATCCCTTTATGACCTCGTTTTTTTGCAATTTCTACTGCCTCGAAAAAGATTGCTCTTTCTGGGATTCGATCAAGATAAACCATTTGGTAAATGGAGATCCTTAATAAAATTTGTACCCAAGCCTCAATTTTTTTTGCCTTTTTTAAAAAGCCTGCTAAAAAATAGTCGAGTGTTTCACGTCTTTGCAATGTTCCGTAAACGATTTCGGTGAGTAATGCTATATCCTTCTCATTTACTTTATGTTTTTTTATCATTGAGTTTAAAAGCAAATTACTATATGCTTGATTTTTCTCAACTTGTAATAAGGTTTCTACTGCTACATCTCGTACACTATTTGGTTGTTTTTTCATCATCATCGCCTAATTTATTCCCTACGGAAATTGTTGTCCCTCTCAAATAGTCTTCTCCACTCATTTTCTTTTTACCAGATGGTTGAAGTTCAGTGATTTTTATCGCTGTTTTATTTCCAGTTGCGACAACAAAACCATCCTGATCAATTCCGATAATTGTTCCGGGAGATGAATCGTTTTTACTCAGCATTTTTTCGCCCCACCATAGCTTAAGAGGTTGATTCTCATAAGTTGTAAACGCAACAGGCCAAGGATTAAGACCTCTAATTTGGTTATAGATTTCTTCCCCTGTTTTGGTCCAATCAATCTTTTCTTGCTCACGTTTAATATTAGAGGCGAAGGTTGCTTTTGAATCATCCTGCTTTTTTGGTGTGAGCTTTCCTGCAAGTAATTGAGGAATTGTTTCAGACAAAAGACTTACTCCTGCTTCGCTGAGCTTGTCATGTAATGAACCAACTGTGTCTCGCTCCTCAATTCTAACCTCGACCTGAGTAAGGATATCACCAGCATCAAGTTTTTCTGCCATATACATGATCGTGATTCCTGTTTTATCTTTCCCTTGAAGAATAGAATAATGAATTGGTGCACCACCTCTTAATTCCGGTAAAAGTGAAGCATGTACATTTATACAGCCAAATTTAGGCGCTTCTAATAATTCCTTTGGTAAAATTTGTCCAAAAGCTGCCGTGACAATAAGGTCTGGCTCCAATGAAAGAACATCCTCAATCTCATTTCGAATCTTTTCAGGCTGTAACACTTTAATACCATGATTCTCAGCTTCTACTTTTACTGGTGGCGGAGTAAGAGTTTTTTTACGCCCTTTTGGTCGATCTGGTTGGGTTACAACACCAACAATATCATAGCCTTCTTTTACAAGACTCCGTAAAATCGGCACAGAAAAATCAGGTGTTCCCATAAATACGATTTTTGTCATACGTGTCATCCTTCCGCACTTTCTAAATCATTTTCTTCTAAGTATTTTTCTACCTTTTTTGTGAATAACACACCTTCAAGATGATCCATTTCATGTTGGATCGCTCGAGCAAGAAATCCTTCAGCTTCAATGATTTTCACTTTTCCTTTTCGATTAAATGTTCTAACCTTTACATAGTTTGCTCTCGTTACTTCACCGTACAGACCAGGAAAGCTTAAACATCCCTCAGGTCCAGTTTGTTCACCACGTTCTTCAACAATAACTGGATTGATTAATTCTATTGTTCCATTATGATCATCAATATCAACAATAGCTATTTGCTGTGAAATTCCTATTTGTGGTGCAGCTAGTCCAACACCATCATTTTCAATCATCGTATCATACATATCTGCTAAAAGCTTTGTTAGCTTCCGATCAAAAATAGTTACCTTTTCACAAGGTGTTTCTAAAACATCTGCCGGAAACATAACGATTGGTTTAACCGCCAAAAAGACTCCTCCAAACATACACTAAAGCGCAATTGCCTTGTTCAGCCTCGGGCAATAAGACACTAATGAATAGAATACATTCTTTACCTTCAATTCATTAGTGAATTATGACCTCGAGAGGCTAGGCATTGAATACCGAGCGCTTATACAGTATAAAAATTTTATTATTCTTAAAACAAAAGTCCAACTCACATCATCGTATTTGGACTTAGATCAATTGCGATCATTAAGTCATTTGAACTCATTTCTTGTTGAAAGTGTTCAATGATTTTTCTTAATGTTTCATGTAAGTTTTTTTCCCGTTTGTATTTTACCATGCATTGGTATCGATATCTATCTTTAATCCGCGGGATCGGTGAAGCTACAGGTCCTAATATCTTTGTTTCATTTTCAACATTTCTTCTTAAAAATTGAACTATTTTCTCTGTCACAGATACAACCTTTGTTATTTCTGGATGTGAGACCGTAAGTAAAGCTAGATAGTAATAAGGTGGATAAGCATGATTTTTACGAAGCTGCATTTCATGATTATAAAATGAGTCATAATCATATTGACTTGCCAGTTGAATACTATAATGCTCAGGAGTATAAGTTTGAATGATAACCTCACCTGGAAGCTCATGTCTTCCTGCTCTACCACTTACTTGTGTTAATAGCTGAAATGTTTTTTCAGAGGCTCTAAAATCAGGTAAGTGAAGCATCGTATCTGCTGTTAACACACCAACAAGGGTGACATCTGGGAAATCAAGACCTTTTGCAATCATTTGAGTTCCCAATAAAATATCAGCTTCTTTGTTACCAAATCTTGTTAAAAGCTTTTCATGCGCACCTTTTCTCCCTGTCGTATCCACATCCATACGAATGATTCTCGAATGCGGTAATACCTTGACTAATTCTTCTTCTACTTTCTGTGTACCTGTTCCAAAAAAACGAATATGTTCACTTTGACATTCCGGACATACATTTGGCATCTGTTCCTCGTGTCCACAGTAATGACATTTAAGCTGTTGCCCATGTCTATGGTAGGTTAATGAAATGTCACAATGTGGACATTGGATAACAAAACCACAATCTCGACACATAACAAACGAAGAATATCCCCTTCTGTTAAGGAATAAAACCGACTGTTCCCCTTTTTCTAGTCTTTCGGTTAATTTCTCAATTAACGATGTTGAAAACATACTCCGATTGCCACTTCTTAACTCCTCTCGCATATCGATTATGTCAACTTGAGGCATTGATCTTTTGTTCACTCGCTCCTTTAATGTAAGTAGCTTATAAACATTTTTTTTAGATCGTGCAAACGATTCTAGGGTTGGTGTTGCACTCCCTAACACAACCGGACATTTATGAAGTTTCGCACGGTATATAGCAACATCACGAGCGTGATAACGTGGGTTCTCTTCTTGTTTATAACTCGATTCATGCTCCTCATCGATAATAATCATACCTAGATTTTCAAATGGAGCAAAAATAGCAGATCTTGCACCAACGACGAGTTGAACCTCTTTTCTTTGGATTTTTCGCCATTCATCATATTTTTCACCAGTAGAAAGTCCACTATGTAGGACAGCCACTTTTGATCCAAAGCGACCTTTAAAACGATGAACCATTTGCGGGGTAAGAGAGATCTCTGGCACGAGGACGATTGCTTCTTTACCATTATTCAACACTTCTTCGATTGACTGAAGATAAACCTCTGTCTTTCCACTTCCTGTTACCCCGTACATAAGAAATACGTCATGTACATTTTCGTTGATTGTTTTTATTAGTGGTGTTATCGCCTGCTGTTGCTCATTGTTTAATATTAGTCTTTTAGTTTTCTCAAAATGACGATCTTGATAAGGATCACGATAAACTTCTTTAATCTCTTCTTTTAAAATACCTTTAGATATAAGTGCTTTAACAGATGCATCTGACGTATTAGCTTCTATTAATAAGTCCTGTAAAGCTATTTCATTTATTTCATTGGTCGTAAAATAGGAAATGATTTCAATTTGTTTTTTTGCATTCGCAGGGAGTTCTTTTATAAGCTCTGTAAGCCTTAATAACGATTCATTCCGTTTAATGATTTTGATCGTTTTTTTATTTCCCTTTTGTTTCACTTTGTAGATGACTTCTAAATGACCTTGTTCAATTTCCTTTTGAATCATCTTTAATGAAACAGTTTGTTCAAGCTCTTTTAAATCGACTTGATTGCCGTTCTTAAAAAAAGGCTGTAGTTGTTCTACTAATTCCGTTACATCATCTGTAGTAAGTCCTAATGCTTTTTCATATTTTGCTTTCATTGCAGCCGGTAACATTGCTTGAAATGCAGATATTTTAAAGCATAATGTTTTCTCTGTTAACCATTGTCCTAGCTGTATAAGCTCACTAGTCAAACATGGAGTTAAATCTAATAATTCTGAAATAGCCTTTAAGCGTTTGAACTCTGAGTGATTTTTTATCTCAATCACAAATCCTTGGATCTTTCTAGGTCCAAATGGAACAATTACTCTCATACCTGGTGTTACTAACTCTTGCCACTCTTCTGGAATTTTATAATCAAACGCTCGATCAGTTTGCATAGCAGGAACATCAACAATAACACTTGCGTATTTCATTATCTTGCTCCCTTTAATAGCACATGGACTTTTTCTAATAGATGTTTTGCTACTTCCTGTTTAGTCAAAAGTGGTAGCTCAAGACTTACTTGATTACGGTCATAAATCGTCACAATATTCGTATCTGTTCCAAACCCTGCACCTTCATAGGTTACATTATTAGCTACAATTAAATCTAAATTCTTCGTCGCTAGCTTTTTCTTTGCATATTCCTCAACATTATTTGTTTCAGCTGCAAAGCCTACTAGAAGTTGATGTGTTTTCAGTTTACCTAATTCCTTTAATATATCCGTTGTTCTTTCCATTTTAATATGTAAGTCATCATTTTGTTTCTTTAGTTTTTGCTCATATGTGTTAATTGGTCGGTAATCTGCTACTGCAGCAGATTTGATCACTACATCCGATTTTGGGTATAGCTCGATGACGCGATCATACATTTCTTGAGCTGACTCTATTTGGATAGTTGTAACAAATTCTGGTGGGGTAAGCGAGGTTGGACCTGTAATTAGCGTTACATTAGCACCAAGCTTTTCCGCCATTTCTGCGATCGCATATCCCATTTTCCCAGAAGAATGATTGGTAAAATAACGAACTGGATCAATCTTTTCTCTAGTTGGACCTGCAGTTATTAGTATTTCCACATTGTTTAGCGGTCTCCCTAACGCATTTTTTTCAAAATAATGATTGAGCAAGTTGACGATTTTTTCTGGCTCTTCAAGCCTACCCTTTCCAACATAACCACAAGCTAAAAACCCTTCACTTGGCTCAATAAACTGATATCCAAAGTCAAAAAGTGTTTGGATATTTTTCTTTACTGCTGGATGATCATACATATGTACATTCATGGCTGGAGCTATCCAAACGCCTGCAGTTGTTGCAAGTAACGTTGTTGTCAGCATATCGTCTGCAATACCATTAGCAAGCTTTCCAATAACGTTAGCTGTGGCTGGGGCAACAAGGACTATATCTGCCCAATCAGCCAAATCAATGTGGGCAATCACTTTTGAATTTTTCTCATCAAACGTATCATAAAAAACATCATTACGGGAAAGAGCTTGGAAGGTTAAAGGAGAGACAAACTCCATCGCTGAATCGGTCATAATCACCTTTACTTCAGCTCCAGCTTGTACTAATTTACTAGTTAGGATACACGCTTTGTAAACTGCAATTCCGCCGCTAACACATAATAATATTTTTTTCCCTGATACCATATTCTCCACCCACTTTGAAAGATCTTTTTTAAGGTAAGCGGACGAGATCCGCTTACCGTTTCTGCATTACTGACTCTATAAAGACTAAAAATCTATTTTAACTGTTTTTTTGTTGATGATTGTAATTAATAAATCTTTGGAGGTTATATCATTTATTGTACCAATAAATGTTTACATTGAAAAAAATAACAACCTATAACCTAGGTTGTTATTTTAAGGCATTATTTCTCTGGTCTTTGATAATTAAGAAGGCCTGCATTAATTTCTTCTAATGCTTTTCCAACATATTTAAACGAAACAGGTTTTGCAATTTGTTGATCACTGAGTTCCTGCATTTCACGTGCACGTTTAGCAGCAACTGTTACAAGTGTATATTTTGAATCTAATTTATTCATTAGTACATCAATAGATGGGTATAACATATTATTCAACCTCCAGTATTTTTTTATATCGTGGTGCTACTCTTTCGCGTCTACAATGCTCTGCAGTCACGATTGCCTTAATACGATCACATGCGAATAGAACATTTTCGTTTTCAACAACGTAATCATATGCATCCATCATGACAATTTCCTCTTTTGCCACTTTCATACGATTATTAATTAATTCCTCTGTTTCCGTTCCTCTTGTAACGATACGGTTTTTCAGTTCATTTAAACTAGGCGGGCTTAGGAAAATAAACAATCCTTCAGGGAACGCATTGCGGACTTGAAGTGCACCTTGGACTTCGATTTCAAGAAATACATCCTTTCCCTCGCTTAATGTTTTCTCTACATAATCAACAGGTGTACCATAATAATTTCCAACGTATTCAGCCCACTCTAGAAGTTTATTTTGTGAAATCAATTTCTCAAATTCTTCCCGAGATTTAAAGAAATAATCGATCCCATCAACTTCTCCTTCTCGCGGTTTTCTTGTTGTCATTGAAATCGAATATTCAAATGCAGTGTCTTCTTGTGAAAATAATTCTTTTCTTACCGTGCCTTTTCCTACACCAGAAGGACCCGATAGGACGATTAACAATCCTCTTTCTTTTATCAACGTTTCTACTCCCTACCCTTCATCTGATAGATCATCTTTATTTGAAAGCCTCTGAGCCACTGTTTCAGGCTGTACAGCTGAAAGAATAATATGATCACTATCCATTATAACAACAGCTCTGGTACGACGACCATATGTTGCATCTATTAGCATGCCTCTGTCTCTTGCGTCTTGAATGATTCTTTTGATTGGAGCTGATTCAGGACTAACAATCGAAATTATACGGTTGGCTGATACGATGTTGCCAAATCCGATATTGATTAGTTTAATGCTCATATGTATGCTCCCCCTAATAAAGGACAAATCTATTTTTGCCTTATAAGCCCTTTTATAATCAATGGTATGTTAACCTATTCAATATTTTGGACTTGTTCCTTTAATTTTTCAATAATACTTTTTAATTCGACAACATTTTTTGCAATATCTCCATTATTTGCTTTCGAACCAATTGTGTTTGCCTCCCTATTTAGCTCTTGTACTAGGAAGTCTAGCTTACGACCAATCGGACCACTAGCTTTTAGGGTCTCGCTAAACTGATGGTTATGGCTATGTATTCTTGTTAATTCTTCACTGATATCAGCTTTTTCAGCAAACAGTGCAACTTCGGTTAAAATGCGATTTTCATCGACTTTACCTGAGACGTATTCTGCTAATCTTTTCTCAATTCGTTCACGGTATTGTTCAACAACAGAAGGTGCTAACTTTTCCAGCTCAACCGTTAAAATACTAATATCCTCGAGCCTTTGTTTTAAATCAACAGCAAGTTGATCGCCCTCTATTTTTCTCATTTCTACTAATTGTTTAATCGCAGCTTCCACAATAAGAAGGAGTTTGTTTTCAACATTCTCACTTGAAATTGACTCTTCAAGAATATCAATTCCCTGGCTTAGTCCAAGAATTTGATTTAAGGTAACTTCATCCTTAAGAGAAAAACGTTCTTTTATTTGGTGAAGTGAGTTCACAAATTGCTCTAATAATTCCCAGTCAACATGAATTGATTTATCAACTAATGACTCACCTTCTAAATTGACATAAATCTCAATTCGCCCTCTACTCACAGATTGAGAGATAAGTTTTTTTATCTTATCTTCGCTACTCATGAACTGTTTTGGCATTTTTAGACTAACATCTAAAAATCTGTGGTTCACTGATTTCATTTCAACTGTAAGAAGACATGAATCAATTTGCCCACTTGCACGACCAAATCCAGTCATACTTGCTACCACTATGGATCACATCACTTTCTTTCTATAAGCTTAATTGTTGTGAGACGTCTATGTAAAATCGATATACAAATAACTATAATGCTTCTTTTAAAAATATCATGATCTTGATCCAACAAGCAAAAGGGATGACTTTGTGGGTCACCCCCTTCTGGATTATACCATAGTCTTCGTTGATTTTCTTGTTAAAAGTGATCCTGCTAGTAAAAAAGTTGGAATTGCAGATAATCCTAAAATTAATAACCAATCTCTAAGCAGGATTGGAATTGTATGGAAAATCGGTTGAAGTGGTGGATAATAAATAACAACAAGCAATAACAAGACCGATGAAATGACCGCACCAATTAAATATAAATTCTCAAATGGATTTCGTTCAAATATCGACTTTTCACTTCGACAATCAAATACATGGATAAGCTGAGCCATAACCAGAGTTGCAAATGCAATGGTTTGTGCGTAAGCAAGATCATCAGGATTACGATAATACACAATCATAAAAGCAGCAAGTGTGGCAATACCAATTAAAAAGCCGCGCGAGATTACTTTCCAGCCTAGACCTCTAGCAAAAACTCCTTCTTTAGGATGACGTGGCTTCCGTTTCATTAAGTCACCTTCTGGTTGATCCAAGCCTAATGCCATAGCAGGTAAGCCATCAGTTACTAAATTCACCCAAAGGATTTGAATTGGAACTAATGGTAATGGCAATGCAAGTAACATTGCAAAAAGCATCACAAGAATCTCTCCAACATTTGAAGCAAGAAGATATCGGATGAATTTTCGAATATTTTCATAAATATTTCTTCCTTCTTTTATTGCGGATTTAATGGTCGCAAAATTATCATCCACTAAAACTAATGAAGAAGCTTCCTTTGCAACATCTGTACCAGTTATTCCCATTGAAATACCGATATCAGCGGCTTTTATAGCTGGAGCATCATTAACCCCGTCACCAGTCATTGCAACAATATGCCCTCTATTTTGGAGTGCCTTTACAATTTTTAATTTATGTTCTGGTGAGACTCTTGCAAACACATAAACATCATCTACAATTTCCTCTAGCTCTTCAACAGTAAGTGCTGATAGGTCTTTCCCTTCCATCACCTTGCCGTTCGTTGGTAAAATATTTAGCTGTTTTGCGATTGCCTCTGCCGTTATGATATGGTCCCCTGTTATCATAACAGTCTTAATACCCGCATCTCTACATTCCTTAACAGCTTGTTTTACCTCAGGTCGTGGTGGATCAATCATCCCTTGTAAGCCAATAAAGACTAATTCCTTTTCAGCTTCAAAGCTAGTATTGACTTTTTCCCTTTCTTGCAAAGGTTTAAAAGCAATTGCAATCGTACGTAGAGCTTGAGATGCAAGTGATTCTATTGCATTTTTCACCTTGGTTTCATAAACACTACTTAGGTCTTCTTGTCGTTCATTCCATAAAATGCTTTTTGAAACACCTAGTAGTACATCTGGTGCTCCCTTTGTTACAACAAAGCGTTTACCTGCTTTATCTTTTACAACTACACTCATCATTTTCCGTGTAGAATCAAAAGGGAACTCTTCAACAACTTCAAAATTCCGAAGCAACGATTCCTTTTTCAGCCCTGCTTTCATTGCGGCCACAATTAGAGCTCCTTCAGTTGGATCACCATCTAAAATAAATTGACCATCTCGTTCAACAATGCCTGCACTATTACACAATGTACCAAAGGTTAGGATTTGTTGTAATGTTTTTGTTTTTGGTACATCAACTACTTTATCTTGATGTAAAAATTCCCCGTGTGGATGATAACCGGCACCACTTACATTCCATAGTTTATCACCAGACCAAACTTGTGTTACAGTCATTTTGTTTTGTGTTAATGTTCCTGTTTTATCAGAACATATTACTGAAGCACAACCCAGTGTTTCTACTGCAGGTAATTTACGAACAATTGATTTTTGCTTGATCATTCGTTGTACACCGAGTGATAATGCAACGGTAACAATTGCTGGCAGGCCTTCAGGTATCGCTGCAACCGCAAGTGATACACCTGCTAAAAACATATTGTAAATGTCATGACCTTGTAACACACCGATGCCGACAACCAGTACCGTTAAGAAAAGAGCAACAACGATCAGTATTTTACCCAGCTGTTCCAAACGCCGCTGCAATGGCGTATCCATTGTCTCTGCATTTTGCAGAAGGTCTGCAATTTGTCCCATTGCTGTATTCATCCCAGTTCCAACAACAATACCAATACCAGATCCTCTTGTTACTAATGTTCCCATGAAAACCATATTTGTTAAATCGCCTATTCCAACATCCTGAGCTACAATAGGTTGAACAGATTTTTGCACAGGGAGAGATTCTCCAGTAAGAGCAGATTCTTCAACCTCTAAGCTTTTTGTTTCTATCAAACGCATATCTGCGCCAATCCGATCACCATTTGTGAATTTTACAACATCTCCAGGGACAAGCTCTTTAGAAAGAATCCTCATCCAATCTCCGTCCCTTAAAACCATTACTTGAGGTGCTGAAAGCTCCTTTAAAGCCTCTAATGACTTTTCTGCTTTTCGTTCTTGGAAAAATCCTAATACTCCGTTAACGATCACAATCGCAATAATAGCGATAGCATCAATATATTCTCCCAATAAACCAGAAATTAGAGTTGCTGCTAATAATACTAGAACCATAAAGTCCTTAAATTGACTTAAAAACACCAATATCGCGGAAGGTCGATCAGCCTCTTTTAATTCATTATATCCGAATTTTTGTTCGCGCTTTTGAACCTCCTTACTTGTAAGTCCTGAATCTGCATCCGTATTAATTGAATTCATTACCTCTTCTGATCTCATCTCATGCCATTTCATGAATCACCTACACACCCCTTAAACAGAAAAAATTTTACGTTTGATTAACGGCTATATCTCGCTAGAAGTCTTGCTCCTTTTCCTTTTCACTCCCCGTAAATGTCCGATAATTCTTTCTAACCAACTGTAGGGAAAAGTTCACTCCACTTGTTGGAAGTTTCGCTATAACACAACTTATTCAGACTCGTCCTAAAACATGCTATAATCAGATAGAAAACTTACCTAGTGATCAGGAATCTTAAAAAAAACAATTCGAGATTGGTAAGCTAAATAAATATTTCATACACTAAAGGTGCATGTTGACAGAAGGAGTTTATGCCATGTCGTTTGATGGTTTATTTACATACACAATTACACAGGAATTAAAAAGAGCACTTTATAACGGAAAAATCGCAAAGATTCATCAGCCATATAAATATGATCTTATTTTCCAAATACGATCAGGAGGAAAAAATCACCGTTTGTTTCTTTCTGCCCACCCAAGCTATGCAAGAATTCATTTAACAAATGAGAGCTATGAAAATCCAAGTGAGCCACCGATGTTTTGCATGCTTTTAAGAAAGCATCTTGAGGGTGGTGTGATCGAAAACATTCAACAACTCGATATGGAAAGAATAATTATCATTGATGTAAAAAGTAGAAATGAACTTGGAGATTTAACAGAAAAGCGGCTAATGATAGAAATTATGGGCAGACATAGCAACATTGTACTCGTCGATAAAGAACGCAATATGATTTTAGATAGTGTGAAACATTTATCACCAGCGGTAAACCGCCATAGAACTGTTCTTCCCGGCCATACGTATGTATTGCCACCCGGACAAGGTAAAGTGAACCCTTTTGAAGCTGATGAAGAAACAATTCTAAAAAAGCTAGACTTTAATTCAGGTAAGCTTGACGGACAGCTTGTCGAACAATTTGCAGGGATATCTCCGCTTTTTGCAAAAGAGGTAATCCACCGTTCAGGGCTCGTTAATCGAACAACTTTACCAAAAACATTTTTAACAATGCTAGATGAATTAAGAAATGAACAGATTGAGCCGCAAATTTTCTATCAAGCGAAAAGAGAAGTATTTTATATGATGAATCTCACACACCTAGATAGTAAAGAGCGCAAAATCTTTACAACCATCTCTGAATTGCTAGATCGTTTTTATTATGGAAAATCCGAACGTGATCGTGTAAAGCAGCAAGGTAATGATTTGGAACGTTTCATTATTAATGAAAAAAAGAAAAATGAAACCAAAATAAAAAAATTAGAAGCGACATTAGATCAGGCTGAAAAAGCCAATCAATTTCAGTTATACGGTGAATTGTTAACAGCTAATTTATATGCTGTAAAAAAAGGAGATAAAACGGCAGAGGTTGTCAATTATTATGATGAAAATAACACGACAATCACCATACCGTTGAATGTACAAAAAACTCCATCTGAAAATGCGCAAAAGTATTTTTCTAAATACCAAAAGGCAAAAAATTCAATTGAAGTTGTACAACAACAAATTGAACTAGCAAGAAATGAAATTGTTTATTTTGAAGGATTGATACAACAAATAGAATCTGCTTCACCTAGAGATATTGAAGAAATTCGTGAAGAATTAATGGAAGGCGGCTACTTAAAGCAAAGACAATCAAAAGCACTTAAAAAGAAAAAGCTACAAAAACCACAATTAGAGTACTATGTTTCAAGCGATGGTACTGAAATTTTAGTTGGCAAAAACAATAAGCAAAATGAATTCCTAACAAATAAATTGGCTGCACGCGATGATGTTTGGTTTCACACAAAGGATATCCCAGGTTCTCACGTTGTGATTAGAAGTAAAGATCCTTCAGAAAAAACGATTTTAGAAGCTGCAAATATTGCCGCCTATTTTAGTAAAGCAAAAAATTCAGGCTCTGTACCTGTTGATTTCACAGCTATAAGACATGTTAAAAAGCCTAGTGGGTCAAAGCCAGGATATGTCATTTATGATCATCAGCAAACCGTATATGTAACACCGAGTGAGGATTTGATATTCCGATTACGGAAAGGATAAATTTCTATTTGGAATTTATTCTTAATGAGGATGACTTAGGAATCACCCCTTTCTAAGTCATCCTCATTCTATTAACACTATAAACTAAACTTTTCAATATAACTTTTTCTTATAAATTTAGGTCTTTTATGTAGGAGTGGAATTATGGATAAAAAATTAGCCTATCTATATATAGTTACAGGTGCAGCTTTATGGGGTATGATTGGTTTTTTTGTAACCTATCTTTATGAAATAGGATTTACACCAACACAAGTGGTCGCGATCCGTGCTATGTCTGCAATGTTCTTTCTATTTATTTTTGTCTTAATTAAGAATCCACAAGCATTGAAAATAAACATTTCAGATAGTAAGTATTTTATAGGTACAGGAATTTTTAGTATTGTCCTTTTCAATTGGTGTTTATTCCAAGCAATTCAAGAAACCTCTATTTCAATAGCAAGCATCCTTCTCTATACAGCACCTGCATTTGTAACAATTTTTTCAAGGGTCTTGTTTAAAGAATTACTAACACCTAAAAAGGTTATATCTTTAATTACTACTTTTATAGGTTGTTCATTTGTTATTGGTATCTTACCAAACTTAAATGGATCTATTACATTATATGGAGTAATGCTTGGTATTGGATCAGGTGTGTTTTATGCCCTTTATAGTATTTTCGGGAAATTTGCTCTAGTAAAGTATGACACTTTAACAGTTACAGTATATACCTTTATTTTTGCAGCCGCTGCAATAACACCCTTTAGTGGTCTATGGACTGTTTTACCATTATTCAGGAGTTTAGATGTCTGGCTATACATATTAGGTCTCGGATTACTTTCAACAATGCTTGCGTTTATTTTATATACAAAAGGGCTGAATTTCATAGAATCAAGCAGAGCATCAATTATCGCTACTATAGAACCTGTAGTAGCAACAATTGTAGGTATTTTGCTTTTTAATGAAAAATTAAGTATTTGGCAATACTTTGGCATTTTGTTGGTTATTTTAGCGGTCTTTATTGTTCAGGAAACGACTAAACAATCCACTAAAAATATGACCATTAGTAAATCTATTTAAACTATTTCAAAACAATAGACCACTAAATAGAGGGTGACTCAATCTAAGGGATATCCTATCCTGAGTCACCCTCATTCATAATTAATTTTTAAAAGTTGGAACATCTAATACTAATTTATAGGAGTCTATTAAACTATATAAATTATGTATTTGTTTTACTTGCTTTGCTGCCCAGCCTATATCTGTTGCATATTGATGAGAAGCATAGCCATTTGAAGCACTAGAGCTAGGATTCCATCTCATTTTATAAAGGGTATCTTGCCCTGCATTAATATAACCCTGCGCGATAAACTTTGATCCACCAATAATTGCAGCTTCAGGAGTAAACCATCCAGCATTATAAGCATACTGAGCACCACTTGATAGAGCAGATCCATCATATGCACCTATTCCATACATATTATAAACAGTTTTCCCGTTTATTTGGACTCCTGTTGAAAGCTGGGAGGTACCATTACCAGTTTCTAGTAATGCATGTGAGATTAAATAAATTTCATTCACATTATACGCTTTCCCTGCTGTTATAAAAGCAGAAGCTAATCCTTGCAAACTACCTTTTCCAGAAAGGATTTTCTCATTTACCTCAGTTGGATTAAGATTAGCCGGAAGAGATAATTTCAGATATTGAAGTGAATCAACTGGCGTACTTAGAAAATTATTGGGATCTAAGTAATATGTTACATCTTCAGGACTAGCATTTACCCAAGATTTATTATAGCTAACTTGGTACCAATCATATCCATCATTACCCTTTACTTTTGACAAGATTTGCAAAGGTTGTCCTTTACTAACAGTGCCAACTACCCAAAAATTAGTTCCCGCACCTCCACGAACATTCCATCCAGCACCTTTAACTGTAGCAGAAGTAGAATTGTTTATGGTTAAAGCATCTTCCCTAATATAAGTATTATATTTCTTATCTGTTTGTGGATTAACAGCCATTTGAATATCCGTTAATTCGCTCAAAGGAATGTTATAGTAATTTGTTATTTTTTCAGCATCAACATCATTAGGTGTGCTTGGATTATACGGTTCTGTCAATGACAAATATTGTGAACTTACATAGCCTGTTTTCCCGTTAACTGTAACCCTAGCCCAATCATTTTCTTCAGAATAAACTGTAACAATTGTACCTCGAGAAAGTTTCGTTACGATAGACCCACTAGTGGAAGCCTCTGTTCTTAGGTTTAAAGCTGATCCATACATAACATTTACATACTTAGAAATCATTTTGTTCTCATTGGTATCATTTACATCAGATTGTTCACCCGGAACAGCATCAAGTTCTGATCCAGCACTCGGCTTATAGGTAGAGAGATATTGTGAACTTACATACCCATACTTCTCGTAGGCTTTAACTTTTGACCAGCCATTTGTTTCCGAGTATACAGTTATCTCGACACCTCGAGCAAGTTTAAGGATAATTGATGAATTTGTTGATGCACTATTCCGCATATTCAAGCTGGAACCAAGGTTAACATTAACAAATTTCTTTTCCTCAATTTGTTTAGGCTTTACGATTGTTTCGGAATTTGGTTTTATTACAGTCAGATAAGCGGAACTTACATACCCTTCTTGTCCATTTTCTTCAATCTTCGACCATCCATTTGCCTCAGAATAAACTGTTACTTCTGTTCCCTTTGTTAATTTTGTGACAACCGTTCCACTCACCGAGGCTTTATTTCTTACGTTCAAGCTCGACCTTTCACTTACAATGACATACTTCTTGGTAGGTTGTTGAGCCGAAGAATTTGGTTTAGTAACTTTATCTTTATTTGATATAGATGCAGTTAGGTATTGACTACTAACATAGCCTATTTGTCCAAAAACTTCGACTTTCGACCAGCCATTTGCTTCTGAGTACACCTTAACTTCTTTTCCGTTTGTAAGTTTTAAGATAATAGAAGCATTGGTTGATGCACTTTTCCTCATATTTAACGATCCACTATTTACATTTACATACCTAATTGTTGGTTCAGATGTATGTACTGAGCCAGATCCTGTATCAGAGTTTTTGTTTGTTAAGTAAGCGGAACTCACATATCCGACTTTTCCATTTGCCTTAATTTTCGACCAGCCATTGGCTTCCGAGTAAAAGATCACTTCTGTTCCCTTTTTTAAGGATGTGATTATTGTAGCACTCGTTGACCCACTCTTCCGCAAGTTTAACGAACCGCTGCTTACATTCACATATTTTGTTGTTGATCTCGCAGTTGGTGTTGCTTCGGGTGTTGAACTTGTGCTTTTTTCCGAGTTTGCAGAAGTTAAGTATTTGGAACTTACATATCCTTCTTTCCCATTTGCCACTATTTTCGACCAGCCATTGGCTTCCGAGTAAACAGTTACTTCTGTTCCCTTTTTTAGGGATGTGACCAATTCTGCACTCGTTGACCCACTTTTCCGCAAGTTTAACGTACCACTGCTTACATTTACATATTTTGTTATTGATTCAGAGGTTTGTAGTGTACTAGTGCTTTTGTCTAAGTTTTTCGATGTTAAATATCTAGAACTTACATATCCTTCTTTTCCATTTGCCACTATTTTCGACCAGCCATTGGCCTCCGAGTAAACAGTTACCTCTGTCCCCTTTATAAATGTTGCAATAACTTTTGAACTAGTCGACGCACTTTCTCTTAGGTTTAAGAAACCACTGCTTACATTTACATATTTTGTTGATTTATACACACTTTCGTTATCTATCCTTTCACTTTGTGCAGCAAAAACTGTTTCTTCAAAAGCAATTGTTGATAATACTGCAAAACAAAAAGTAGGTAATAATGCCCTTTTCATAATTCCTCCTTACTAATCTAATATGACTAAATTATGTATCCAAAACTCTATAACTCTATTAAAAAAGTGGTCAATATCATCTTAGCATATATTGTAAATAAAAATGGCGAAATATGTATCAATTAGGTAATATTAACTATAAATATTCTTGAATTTACCATTAACAACATTTACTTTCAGTTTATATTTCTTAGTTTGTTTATATACAAAAAAATGGATGAACTAAGATTAGTCCATCCATTCTCCAAACTATACTAATTTTTACGTTTTTTGTTCATACGTATTTTATACATTTGATCTAACTCTTCTATAAACTGATCATCAAACTGCAATGAGAGCTGTTCACAAATTTGTTTGGCAAGTACTGGACTTGCCCCATTTGTTGAAACAGACATGGTTAATCTACCTTTTTTTATAGATTTCGGAACTATTACATTCCCTTTTTCGGCATTGCTAGCAACGTTTATTAATTGATTTATTTTAGCATTTTCAGCAATCCATTCATTTATTGCTGGGACGTTTGTTGCTGCAATAATTATAAACGCATGTTCTAAATCAGATAACTCAACCTTTTTTTCTAGCCAAAGTAGTTTCTTCTGATTGCTTAAATCTTTAATTTCTACAACTACCTCTGGACTAACAACAATGACATTTGCTCCTTCCTCTAAAAAAAGAAGAAGTCGTCTAAGCGCGATCTTGCCTCCACCAACTACAAGTACGTTCTTATCTTTTACATTAATGTGGAGTGGTATCATGGCTTAAACCTCTAGTAAAAGTATATTCACAATCTTTGTTGTCAATTGCTTCATTTACTCGTTCTATAAATAACTCAAGTAGGATTGGGTGAGGACCAAGATATGAACATACCTCGATTTGTCGGTCTCCCCAACCATACTTATTAATCGTTTGGTCGATTTCTCTCTTTAATAAACCTGTAAAGATTAAATAAGGAATCACAAATATCGAATGTTCATTAGAATGGTAAAGATCATCTATCATTTGATCAAATCTTGGACTTGCTGCTGTTAAAAAGCAAGTATGAACTTGTTTTAAGTTTGATTTACCATAAAGTACAGATGAAATTTCATTTAAATCACGAACAACATCCATATCACTACTACCTCTACCAACAAGAATCGCAATTGATGAATTCTTGATATCTGCTTTTTGAATCATTTTGTCAACTAGCATATGTGCTAATTTGTTGTCTACACCTATTGGTCTACCGTATGTAACGAAAACCTTAGGATACATGGCCCTCACATGAGCAAGCTCATCTGGAATATCACTTTTCGCATGGGCAGCTGTTAAAAGAAGTAACGGGACTACTGCAATATGTGTTGCACCTTGATCCACACATGATGTAAAACCTGCCTCGATTGATGGCTCTGCTAATTCCAAAAAGCACACCTCTTGAATTTGTGCTTGTACCTCTGGTTTTACTTTATCAATAAATGCAAATGCTTCCTCGCGAGCCTTTGGAACACGACTTCCATGACAAATATACAATACTGCTTGCTTCATAATGTTAATGCCTCGCTTTGGGTAGTTTTCATTAGCGTAACCTCCCACCAGTCAATCTTATCCATTAATCCATCAGTGAATAATAATAACCATTAAGAAGTAATGCCAGATGTGAAAAAGTAGCAATCGTATAATCACCGATTGCTACCTTTATAGTCTATATACTTACCGAATAATCTTGTGACCTTAACGTTAATTTACCATAATCAAGTGTTTTTGGACAAGGTAATCTACAATTTGTTTCACAGATTCTTCAACAGTTTGAGTTTCCGTATCTACTATTATAGCTGGGTTTTCTGGTTCCTCATATGGTGAATCAATTCCTGTGAAATGTTTTATTTCATTATTTCTCGCCTTTTTATATAACCCCTTCGGATCGCGAACTTCACATTCATCTAATGAACATTTAACATACACTTCAAAAAATTCATCATCTGAAAGAATATCTCTTACCTGTTGTCTATCTTCACGAAATGGTGAAATAAAAGCAGTTAACACGATTTGACCACTGTCAACAAATAATTTTGACACTTCGCCAATACGACGGATGTTTTCTTTACGATCTTCATCAGTAAAGCCCAAATCTTTATTTAATCCGTGTCTGATATTATCCCCATCCAAGACATATGTTTGAATATTAGCTTCAAATAAATGTCTTGCAAGCGCATTTGCTAATGTTGATTTTCCTGATCCCGAAAGACCTGTAAACCAAATACACATGCTTTGATAGTTATTTTTCTTTCTTCGTTCTTCTTTAGTGACAGATGAGTCATGCCACACAATGTTGTTCGTTGCCATGTGGGTGACCTCCTTATGAATTTACTGTTTCTTTCATTCCTTTAATCAACACTTCAACAACTTCTTTACGGCTAAACGTGCTTGGTGGTAATTCTCCATTCCGAAGCATTGCACGAACCTTTGTTCCAGATAAAATCACGCGATCTTCATTACCATGTGGGCAAGTTTTTGATGAAGCCATTGCTTCACATTTTGTGCAATAGAAGCTGTGTTCAAAAAATAACGGTGTAATGCCTAATTCATCTGCAGTAAAGTTAGAGAAAATTTCCTGTGCCTCATACGTACCGTAATAATCACCAACACCAGCATGATCTCTTCCAACAATGAAATGTGTGCAACCGTAGTTTTTACGCACCATTGCATGGAAAATTGCTTCACGTGGACCTGCATATCTCATTGCAGCTGGGAACACAGCTAAATGTACACGATCTTCCGGATAATAGTTTTTCAGTAAAACCTCATAGCTTTCCATGCGAATATGTGCCGGAATATCATCTGATTTTGTTTCTCCCACTAGAGGATTTAAGAATAATCCGTCAACCGTTTCAAGTGCTGTTTTCTGAATATATTCATGTGCACGGTGTACTGGGTTACGAGTTTGGAAGCCAACAATCGTTTTCCAGTTTAATTCAGCAAATTTCGCTCTTGATTCTTTAGGATCAAAATAATATTCCGCAAATTTCTTTTCTGGACGTTGAACAAGTGTGATTTCTCCTCCAACATAGACATTCCCGCGTTCAAACATTTTTTTAACACCAGGATGTGCAAGCTCATTTGTACGATATACATTTACTGCCTCTTTTTGCTTATCAGGTGTGAAAATGTCTGAAACGTTGATCGTCCCATATGTAACATTTCCTGAAACAAGTCGAACCTCGTCACCGATTGCAAGGGTAGCCGCTTTTTCTTCAGTTACTGGTAATGTGATCGGAATACTCCACACATGACCGTTTTTTAATTTCATATTTTCAACAACAGACTCGTAATCTTCTTGTGTTAAAAATCCTTCAATTGGGCTATAAGCACCAATAGCAATTAACTCTAAATCACTCAATGAAATTGCATCAAGCTCGATCTCTTGTAGAATATGTGAAACATTTGCTCCTAAAGATAATTTTTGAATTAATTTTCCTCCGTGTGGAAGTAAGCTCATTTTAATATCCTCCAATTCAAATTCTGATAAATACAATATATTTAATGGGGATTATAATTAAATCCCCCCACCCTCTTCATGAACAGTACTTCTTTCTTGTTTGCTAGCCTTCATTAAACTAAGAGCTCCAACTGTGGCAAGCAAAAGACTAGCCAAAACAAAAATCGTATATAAATCTGCTTCAATAAACAACTTAACTAAAAAATATGACATCGTAAGTGATATTAGTGGAGAAATCAACCAAACCATTAACATGTTTTTAACAATTTTTTGCTGAAACACATTTGTACCTGATTTTGCGATTCCAATCCCTAAGATTGAAGATGTTGTAATTTGAGTAAGAGGTACTGGGATTCCAAAAATCGATGCGATGGTTACCAAGGTTGCACCAGTACTAGAAATAAGAATACCTTCAATTTTTGAAAAACTAGTAATCTTCTTACCGTTAGTTTCAAGTACTCGACGACCTAACAGAAGTGCACCTAACGCAACAAATAATCCCCCAATCAATGTTCCTTTAGAAACTGATAGGATTTCTGCACTTACTAGAGGTCCGACTGCATTAGCTACATTATTCATTCCTGCTGAAAAGGCCTCGAAAAACCCTGCGAAAATAAGAAGATACGTTATAACCTTTCCTTGAAAAGCATACTTTTCAGTTATTTTAAAGTAATGTAATATTTTTATAAAAATAAACGCGATCCCAAAAGCAATAATCGGAATGATGACCCAATAAAAAACAATCCAAAACAAATTGTTCTCATATAATGCTTGATTAGCAATTCCTACACCAACTACAGAACCAACTGTTACTTCACTTGTTGATAGAGGTATACCTAGTAAATTAGCTAAAAAAAGTGAAAAAGTTGCTGAAAAGAGGATGATGACAACAATTTTTATTGAGATAAGTGACGATGGAATAATTCCTGAACTTATCGTCTTGACAACTTCTCCTCCGCCAATAACTGCTCCTAATATAATGCCTATCGCACATAAAATAAGGGCATTCCTAGGGCGTAAAATCGCTCCTGAACCATATGCGACACCCATTGAAGCAGCTGCGCCACTTGCACCTATATTCATCGCAAAAAAGAAGCTGATCACAATTGCAATTATCTCTAACATCGTTCATTTCCCCCTATTGATGGAGGCCACATTCTGTTTTCATTTGCCCAGACCATCTGCCAGATCTTAAATCATTTTCATCAAAAGCAGGCTTTGTGCAATGAAAACAGCCAATGCTCGGATATCCTCTGTCATGTAATGGATTGTAAATTAAGTCATTTTTATGAACGTATCTCCATACATCCTTCCACGACCAATGAATAAGCGGGCAAATTTTAATTGAATGAAAGCGATCATCCTTGTTTATATAATTAACGTGTTTTCTCGTTTCTGATTGTTCACGTCTTAGTCCCGATATCCATGCAGTAGAACCTTGTAGTGTTTCATTTAAAGGAGCAATTTTTCGGATATCACAGCATTTATTTGGAGCAGTTTCCCAGAGCTTATCACCGAATGTTTTAGCTTGCTCTTCTAATGTTAGCTTTGGTTTTTTTAACTCAATATTAAGTGTTGGATATTTCTCCTTCACTTTCTCTATTAGTTCATATGTTTCTTTAAAATGAACATCTGTATCCAAGAACACAATTTTAGCATTAGGCTTTACCTTTGAAATTAAATCGATTAAAACAATACCTTCAATTCCAAAGCTACAAGCATAAACAATTTCTTCTCCATAATGGTCATATGCCCATTTTAATACATTCAAAGCACCTTTATAGGTGTCGTCTACTTCAAACTCCTCGCTCACTTCATTCCAATTCTGAAAAGTTAGCATACTATTCACCTCTTTCTTTCATACTATTTAACTTGGTTTTAAAACCCGTATATTCTTACGTTAATAGTCGGGATTAAAACCAAAAACCAACCATTTCAGTATGAATTATACATGTAAGTTTCATTTTTTCAATCATTTAGTATAGTCATCTTAATTTTAGCTGCTCACCAATAAACTTCTTTTATCAGTAAGTTGCTGGGCTTCCTTGGGCCATTTCCCTTCACCACTATTGATAAGAAATATCCTATTGATTCAAAATTTTAACACAATTCTTTTAAATGTCAACCCGAGTTTATCCATCGGATTAATAATTTTACTGAGAATTTTTTTTTCTTAACAATTTGGACAATTATTAGATTATGCATCACATGATTAGTGATATTCATGGGTAAAACTTGTTTTGCAATAAGCATATTCCTTTTTGCACCTCGTAAACTAGTACTAATAGACAGAATTGGGAGTGAAGCTAGTATGTGGGGGATCATTTTGAATATTTTATATTCAATTGTTGGTTTTTATCTTTTTTGTTTTTGTATAGCATATGTGTTTATGTATAAACCAAACAGACACTTTTTAAATGAAATAAAATCAACGAAACACGCCTACATTTTTTCTTTACTTGGGCTTGCGTTGTTCGTTGTTTTAGAAAAAGTGAAAATTCCTGATAAATGGTTTAATCTCGTTTACAAAGGATGCTTTTTGACAGGTGCGGTTGCTGCGTTTATTTTTATGGTTTCTAGTTTGTAAAATCACTCTTTACTAAAATAGCAATTTTTTCTATTCCAAAAAGGCAATCCTCTTTAATTGATTGCCTTCACCCACGCAATTTAACTGCCTATCTGATTTCCCCAAACCATTATAATCAAGACCAATACAACTATAACCAAGCTTAGGAAAATGGTTAAACTGATATTCAAACATTTTATGATTAACAGGGCATCAATGTAAAAATAAAATTGTTTTCCCCTCTTCAGTTATGTTAAAAAAAATCAATCACCATAAAAAGCAGTGCATTTCATCTCGTGAAATCCACTGCTCTTCGATTTTGACCTATTATATATTTATCAAATTTATTGATGATGAAGATCCTTACCTTTAAGTAGCGTAATAATACTATAAGAAATCGTTTCCCAGATTGACTCATCATTTAGATAAGAATTCCGGAGCTTTTTATACATCTCCATTTGCTTATCTTTGAAGTCTGGTGAATCGTTTGCTGGTAGTGCCCTTCTTTCAAGATCAACTAAGTTTTGTATCTTCTGTGCTCTTGGTCCCCAAACAGCTTGTTCATCTCCATTTTGATCAATAAAAATAAAGATTGGAATCGCACGAGAAGTACCATTTGTCAAATATTGATCCATTAGCTCAAGATTTTGATCTCTTAGTAAAAATCGCACCTCCATATTAGAAGCTTCTGCAATTTTTAACAAAATAGGATTATTAACAAGTGCATCACCACACCAATCTTCGGTCAAAACAATTACTCTAAGTTGTTTCCCTTGAATCTTCTCTAAAAGGACATTATCATCTTCATTTAAAATAAAACGGTCATAGATAGAAAGCAACTCATTTTTATTTACAGTCATCTGATTTTTATATTGTTCAAATGTAAGCCCTTTAAAAAACCAATCATTTAAATTCATCTTCATCACCTCAGCATAGAATTAGCACTTCTTTTCATTTTATTAAAGTTATCAAAATTAAATGAGATAATCCAATTATATGCTTAAAAACAAAGTTGTGCTGGCATTAGCGGAGATATTCACAAAAGACAAAGAAAGCCACCCTCTATCACTCAAGAAAGTGGCCTTCTAACAGTTTTTTTCTTATGCTTTTAATTTTCTAACCAAGCTTCTGATGAGGGATTTTCTCTCCACATTTTTAACTTGTTAAGCTCTTGTTCACTTACATATCCTTCTTTAGCGGCAACTTCAATTAATGTATCATAATCACATAATGACTTTGCTGCTACGTTTGCATCATTAAGCTTTTCTTCTCCAACTGCAAGACCATAAGTGAAAATCGAAACGATCCCAAGTACTTCACAACCTGACGCACGAAGAGCCTCAACAGCGGTAATTGCACTTCCTCCAGTTGAGATAAGATCTTCAACAACAACAACCTTTTGGTTTTCCGATACTTGCCCTTCGATTTGATTACCTTTACCGTGTCCTTTTGCTTTACTTCGCACATAACACATTGGCAAGTTTAATTCATCACTTACCCATGCAGCATGTGGAATACCAGCTGTTGCAGTTCCAGCAATTACATCTACTCCTGGAAAATGATCTTTTATTAAGCCGGCAAGGCCTTCTGCAATCTGTGTGCGGATTTCTGGGAATGATAATGTTAGGCGATTATCACAATAAATAGGTGATTTTATTCCACTAGACCATGTAAAAGGTTCATTTGGTTGGAGATAGACTGCCTTGATTTCTAATAGATGTTTTGCAATTGATTGTTTCATGATTCTATTTCCTCCCAAGAATTTTTCACTTTCAGATATGCTTTATATGGATCTTGTTGTTTTGTAATACTTCTTCCAACTACAATTGCTGTGGAACCTAGGCGACGAGCTTGATCTGGTGTTGCGATTCTCGTTTGATCATCAGCAGAATCCTCTCTCATACGGATTCCAGGTGTAACCGTCATAAATGACGAACTGAGCTTTTCATTTATTGCTACAACCTCATGTGTTGAACAAACGACACCATCTAAGCCACTCTCCTTAGCCATATTGGCATAATGAAGAACAACGTTATCTATCTTTTCATTAATTAACAATTCTGTTTCAACCATTGCTTGGGATGTACTTGTTAGCTGTGTAACAGCAATACATGCTGGACGCTGTTTTCCTGCAGGTGTTCCAGCTTCTAAGCCTTCAATTGCTGCTTCCATCATTTTTTTTCCTCCTGCTGCATGTACATTCACAAGATCAACATCAAGTTTAGCTAAGCCTCGCATCGCTTGTTTTACTGTGTTTGGAATATCATGTAGTTTTAAATCTAGGAAAATATCATGTCCACGTTGCTTTATATGGGAAATAATCGCAGGGCCTTCTTGATAAAATAGCTCCATTCCTACCTTTACGAAAAGCTTTTCATCATGAAAATGATTCAAAAATTCATCTACTTCTGCGTGATCCTTGAAATCAAGTGCAATAATTAGAGGTCTTTCGATCATTACTTCCAGCTCCTTCCGATACATTCCGTTACATGCTCAAAACCTAGCTCTTTTAATCTGCCAGGTAGTTGATTGATAATTTCTGGGCATACAAACGGATTCACAAAGTTAGCTGTCCCTACTGCTACTGCACTTGCACCCGCATATAAAAATTCGATTACATCATCAACAGTTTGAACGCCACCCATTCCGATAATTGGAATGTTTACAGCTTGGCTTACTTCATAGATCATCCTTATTGCAACAGGTTTAATTGCAGGTCCTGATAAACCACCTGTTTTATTCGCAATAACAGGTTTACCTGTTTTTATGTCAAGCCTCATACCTATTAATGTATTGATCATTGTCAATCCATCGGCACCTGCATGTTCAATAGCTTTTGCCATGTCAACGATGTTCGCAACATTGGGTGAAAGCTTTACATATACAGGTACATTTGAAACCTCTTTTACTGCTCTTGTTAATTGAGCAGCAATTTCCGGTATCGTTCCGAATGCAATTCCACCAGTTTTTACATTAGGGCATGAGATATTTAATTCAAGCGCATGAACATTTTTTGACTGACTAATCTTATCCGCAACATAGACATAGTCTTCAATTTGCGAACCAGCAACATTTGCAATAATTGGTACATCATATTGTTCAAGCCAGACAAGCTCACTAGAGACTACTTTTTCTACGCCTGGGTTTTGAAGCCCAATCGCATTAAGCATACCAGCTTCTGTTTCAGCTACACGTGGTGTTGGATTTCCAAAACGTGGTTCTTGAGTACTTGCTTTAATCATTATCGAACCAAGTTGACTTAAGTCATAAAGCTTACTATATTCACGTCCAAAGCCAAAGCAACCGGATGCTGGCATAATCGGGTTTTTAAGCGATAACCCAGGTAAGTTAACTTGTAACATGATTATAAAACCACCTCTCCGGCCTTAAACACAGGGCCATCACTACATACCTTTTTATAGCTTGTACCAGTTGGATCATCACCCGTGTGACACACACATGCAAAACATGCACCAATGCCACATCCCATTCTCTCCTCTAGTGACAAAAATAACGGTTTATGTCCATGAAGCCTCTCAAGGGCTTTAAGCATTGGTGTTGGACCACAAGAAAACATCGTATCAAATTGTATGTTATGATCTTTAATCGCATCCGTGACAAAACCTTGATACCCGTAAGTACCATCATCTGTTGTGATTATCGTTTTTCCGAGCATAGTAAATTCTTCTTCAAGAAAGACAGCAGATTTTGATTGAAACCCTAATACATGTTGAACATTTACACCTTTTGCAACCAATTGTCTCGATAATTCTAGTAAAGGCGGAACACCAATACCGCCACCTACTAGTAAGGCCGTTTGACCTTTTTCGATTTCGCCAATTGGAAATCCATTACCTAAAGGACCTAATACATCAACAACCTCTTCCGTTTTCTTTTTAGAAAGGAGCTGTGTGCCAGCCCCTTCTGCTCTGTATATCATAGTGAATTGCTTTTTTTCTAGATTAATTTCAGAAATACTGATTGGTCTTCTTAAGAGTGGTGTAGACCCCTCTGTTACCTTTAGATGAACAAATTGACCAGGATTCCCCATTTCTGATACAAGTTCACCTTGAAGTGTTAGCTGAAAAATATGTTCTGCGATTTTCTCTTGTTTAGTAACGACCATCAGCTCTTGTTTGATCACGTTAAGCTCACCTCTAGCTGTTTGTTAATCTTAGGCATTGTGTCAGTAGAGAATGTCATTGACTCAAGGACACGTAAAATAGCTACAGCTGTATCTAATGATGTTAAGCATGGAATACCGTTTTCAACTGATTCACGACGAATTTTAAAGCCGTCTCTTGCAGGCTGCTTGCCTTTGGTTAGCGTGTTGATGACAAACTGTGCTTCCCCTTTACGGATTACATCAAGTAGATTTGGCTCTTCTACGCCAATTTTATTAACAACTTTTGCAGGAATATTGAATGATTTTAAATGTTCTGCTGTTCCGCTTGTTGCAAGAATTTGATAGCCGATTTGATGGAATCTCTTTGCAATCTCCAAGCCTTCTTCTTTATCTTTATCAGCAATTGTTAGAAGAACAGAGCCATGATTTTTAATTTGAATTCCTGATGCAACTAAAGCTTTGTAAAGAGCCTTTTCTAAAGTGCTGTCTTTCCCCATTACCTCACCAGTTGATTTCATTTCAGGTCCAAGCGTAATATCTACGTTGCGAAGCTTTGCAAATGAGAACACAGGTGCCTTAACATAGACGCCTTCACTCTCAGGATAAAGTCCTGTTTCATAGCCTAATTTCTCAAGTTTTGCACCTAAGATTACCTTTGTTGCAAGGTTAGCCATTGGTACACCTGTAATTTTACTTAAGAATGGTACTGTACGGCTTGAACGAGGATTTACTTCTAGTACGTAAACCTCTCCCTTGGATAAGACAAATTGAATGTTTAACAATCCAATGATATTTAAACCTTTAGCAAGTTTGATTGTATAATCAATGATATTATTCTTTACTTCTTCTGATAAAGATTGTGGTGGATATACTGCAATTGAATCTCCAGAGTGAACACCAGCACGTTCAATATGTTCCATGATCCCTGGAATAAGTACTGTATTTCCATCAGAGATTGCATCAACCTCAATTTCTTTACCTGTTAAATATTTATCGATTAATACTGGGTGTTGTGGGTTTATTTTTACCGCATTAGTCATGTAATGTAAAAGTTCTGTTTCTTGGTACACAATCTCCATTGCTCGACCACCTAATACATAGGATGGACGTACTAATACCGGATAGCCAATATTACTTGCTATTTTAACTGCCTGCTCAACAGATGTTGCTGTTTTACCAAGTGGTTGTGGGACACCTAAACTCACTAATGTTTGTTCAAATTTATCACGATCTTCCGCACGATCAAGATCTTCAAGCGAAGTTCCTAGGATTTTAACACCTCTAGCCTCTAATTCACTTGCTAAGTTAATCGCTGTTTGTCCTCCGAATTGAACGACAACACCTTTTGGTTTTTCTAAATCAATAATGTGCATAACATCTTCAACAGTTAACGGTTCAAAATATAGCTTATCCGAAATACTAAAATCTGTTGATACTGTTTCAGGATTGTTGTTTACAATAATTGCTTCATAGCCAGCTTCTTTAATTGCCCAAACTGAGTGAACAGTTGCATAATCAAACTCAACACCTTGTCCAATTCGGATTGGACCAGAGCCTAATACAACAACACTTTCTCTATCTGTTACGATTGATTCGTTTTCATCTTCAAACGTACCATAGAAATATGGTGTTGCAGATTCAAATTCAGCTGCACAAGTATCAACCATTTTGTACACAGGGATGATATTTGCTTGCTTACGAAGCTCATAAACTTCACGTTCATTTGAATTCCAAAGGTTGGCGATTTCAGCATCCGCAAATCCCATTTCCTTTGCTTTTTGTAAGGTAGTTAGTTCATAAGGATTCTCTTTAATAATCTTCTCAAATGAGATGATTTTTTCTATTTTCATTAAGAAGAACAAATCAATTTTACTCCACTCATGTATTTGCTCTTTTGTTACACCTCTTCTAAGTGCTTCTGCGATATAAAATAGTCGCTCATCACCTGCTTTGCGAATCCGTTTTTCAACTATTTCATCTGAGAATGTTTCCGCGTCTTTTAAGCGTAAGTACTCTACATCAGACTCTAATGAACGAACTGCTTTTAGAAACGATTCTTCAAGTGTACGTCCGATTGCCATCACTTCACCAGTTGCCTTCATTTGCGTTCCTAAATGACGGTTTCCAGACTCAAATTTATCAAAAGGCCAGCGCGGAATTTTTGATACGATATAATCAAGTGCTGGCTCGAAGCATGCATATGTTTTTCCAGTTACAGGGTTTTCCATTTCATCTAGTGTTAATCCTACTGCAATTTTCGCAGCAAGCTTAGCAATTGGGTAGCCTGTTGCTTTCGATGCTAGTGCAGATGAACGACTTACACGTGGGTTTACCTCAATGATGTAATATTGGAAGCTATCTGGATCTAATGCTAACTGAACATTACAACCACCTTCAATTTTTAGCGCACGGATGATTTTTAATGAAACATTACGTAGCATTTGATATTCACGGTCACTTAATGTTTGACTTGGCGCAAAAACGATTGAATCACCAGTGTGAACGCCTACAGGGTCAAAGTTTTCCATGTTACAAACCACAATCGCATGGTCGTTTGAATCGCGCATTACTTCATATTCAATTTCTTTAAAGCCAGCAATACTTTTCTCAAGTAAACATTGTGTAACTGGACTGTTTTTTAATCCACTAGTTACAGTCTCAATTAACTCCTCTTCATTTTCGCAGATTCCACCGCCAGTTCCCCCTAATGTATAGGCTGGTCTAACGATTACTGGATAGCCAATTTGCTTAACAAATGCAAAAGCTTCTTCAAGATTGTGAATAATATCACTTTGTGGTACTGGTTCATTTAATTCATTCATTAAGGATCTGAATAGATCGCGGTCCTCAGCTTGCTTGATAGCAGAAAGCTTAGTTCCAAGAATCTCTACATCACATTCTTTTAAAACACCTGATTCAGCAAGTTCAACAGCAAGGTTAAGTCCTGTTTGACCACCAAGTGTTGGTACAAGTGCATCTGGGCGCTCTTTGCGAATAATGTTACTTAAAAATTCAACAGTCAGGGGTTCAATATAAACTTTATCTGCAATTTCCGTATCTGTCATTATTGTTGCTGGATTTGAATTTACTAGAACAACTTCATAGCCCTCTTCTTTAAGAGCGATACATGCTTGTGTTCCCGCGTAGTCAAATTCTGCTGCTTGACCAATTACAATTGGGCCTGAACCGATAACAAGAATTTTTTTGATGTCTGTACGTTTTGGCATTATAGAACCCCTTCTTTCTTATTAGCTTCAATCAGATTTAAAAATTGATCAAATAATCCGTTCGCATCCTCTGGACCAGGTGAAGCCTCTGGATGGTATTGTACTGAAAATGCTTTAGCATGTTTATGTTTTAAGCCCTCGACCGTTCCATCATTTAGTGCTACATGTGTAATTTCTAGTTCTGTATCTTTAATTGAATCAATTTTTACTGTATAGCTATGGTTTTGGGATGTGATATCAACTTTACCAGTGCTAAGTTCTTTAACTGGATGATTTGACCCACGATGTCCAAACTTCAATTTTTCTGTATCAGCACCACAAGCTAAAGCAAATAATTGATGGCCTAGGCAAATACCGAAAAATGGAACCTTCCCAATGATACCTTTGATCATTTCAATTGCTTCTGGAACATCCTTTGGATCCCCAGGACCGTTTGAAAGCATAATGCCATCAGGTTTCAGCTGTAAAACTTCCTCAGCTGTTACAGAATGTGGAACAACAACGATATCGCAATTTCGTTTATTAAATTCTCTTAGAATGCCGTGCTTCATCCCATAATCGACTAAAACAATACGAGGACCTCTGCCAGGACTTGGATAGGCAGTTTTCGTTGATACAACTTGCACTTGGTTGATTGGGAATTCAGTGCCTTTTAGTTTATTAATAACTTCCTCTGGATTAGCATCTGCCGAACAAATTGCACCTTTCAGGGTACCATGCATTCTAATAATTCTTGTTAATTTACGAGTATCAATCCCTGCAATTCCAGGAATGTTTTTCATTTTAAAATATTCATCGATTGAATATTCACTTCTCCAGTTTGAAGGAAAATCACAATATTCTTTTACAACAAAACCATTAATAAAAGGAGTGATTGTTTCAAAATCGTCTCGATTAATTCCGTAGTTTCCGATTAATGGATAAGTTAATGTTACAATTTGCCAGCAGTATGAAGGATCTGAAAGAATTTCTTGATAACCTGTCATACCTGTATTAAATACGACTTCTCCAAATTTTTCTTCATTACTTCCAAATGCTTCACCTAAAAATACTGTACCATCTTCTAAAATTAATTGTCTTTTCATACTGTGATGCCCCCTATACTCCAAACTATGTTTCCATCTACGATTGTTAGTGTTGGCCAGCCTTTACAAGCCCAGTCAATAAACGGTGTGTTCTTTCCTTTTGAAAGAAATTCTTTTGGATCAATTTTTGCTTCTGTTTCTAAATCAATCACTGTTAAATCTGCAACCTCACCTACTTGTAATCTTCCACCAGATAATCCAAATGCTTGAGCAGGTTTTATAGTTAAGAAATCAACGATTTGTTTAAGCGAAAATTTCTTGGTTTTTACTAAATGTGTATACAATAACGGAAATGCAGTTTCTAAGCCGACAATCCCAAATGGGGCTAATTGCATCCCTTCGGCTTTTTCTTCTGCAGCATGTGGTGCATGATCTGTTGCGATAAAATCAATTGTTCCATCAAGTAAGCCTTCAATCAATGCTTCCTGATCTGCTTTCCCTCTTAAAGGAGGATTCATTTTATAGTTAGGATCTAATCCTGGAATATCATCTTCACACAATAGGAGATGATGTGGTGTTACTTCTGCTGTTACGTTAATTCCTGCACGTTTCGCGTCTCTTACCACACGAACAGATTCCTTTGTACTAATATGACAAACATGGTAATGACAGCCTGCAGCTTCAGCAAGAAGAATGTCTCTTGCGATATGTACAGACTCACATACAGAAGGTATTCCATTGATACCATGTTTCTTTGAAAACTCACCTTCATGTACTGAACCTTTATTGATTAGGGTATTTTCTTCACAATGCGCAACAATTGTTGCTCCAATTGCTGCAGCTTGCTTCATCGCTTCTAGCATTTTTGCAGCTGATTGAACACCAACACCATCATCTGTAAATGCGAACGCACCTGCTTCTTTTAGTGCGGAGAAGTTTGTTAATTCCTCACCAAGCTGTCTTGTTGTAATTGAAGCATATGGTAGCACCTTTACAACCGCTGTTTCTTTAATTCGATTTTGTAACCATTCCATTTGCTCCTTCGTATCTGGAACAGGTCGTGTGTTTGGCATTGGTGCAATTGTTGTAAATCCACCTTTTGCCGCGCTTTTTGTTCCAGTGGCGATTGTTTCTTTATGTTCGCCACCAGGCTCTCTTAAATGGACATGTAAATCAATGAATCCAGTTGATACTAGCTGTCCATCCACAGGAATGACTTCGTAGCCTTCTGTTAGAAGATTTTCTCCGATCTCTGTAATCTTTCCGTTTTCTACTTTTACATCTGCCTTTTTCAACTCACCAAGCTCATCTAAAATAAAACCATTTTTAAGAATAAATAACATTATTGTTTACCTCCTGATTTTGCTCAATTTGTTGTAAAGCTCTTTTTAAAACAGCCATTCTTGCGAAAACACCATTTTCCATTTGCTTAAAGATTCTTGATCGATCACACTCAATAAGATCACCATCGATTTCAACATCTCGATTAACAGGTGCAGGGTGCATGATGATCGCACCTTTTTTCATTTGTTTTTCTCTATCTTTCGTTAGTCCATATTCTTGTAAATAATTTTCTGCATTTGATTTTTCATCGTGTCTCTCATGTTGAATTCGAAGTAGCATGACAACATCTGATTTTGCAATTGCTTCATTTACTCCTACATTTTTTCCGAATGTGTTTAGTGGGTCACGCCACTCGGAAGGACCAGAGAATAATACGTTTGCTCCAAGCCTTGTTAATACTTCAGCATTTGAACGTGCGACCCGGCTATGTCTAATGTCCCCGTGGATAGATATGGTCAACCCTTCGAATTTACCAAATTCTTGTTTAATCGTTAAAAGGTCTAGGAGTGATTGTGTTGGATGGTGTCCACATCCGTCACCAGCATTAATAATTGGAATCGATACCTTACCAATCAAATCCTCAAAAAAGTGATCCTCTTGGTGTCTAATTACAACTGCATTTGCACCGATAGATTCTAACGTTTTAACTGTATCATATAAGGTTTCACCTTTTTGAACACTTGAATGTTCAGCAGTAAAATTTAGCACCTGAAGCCCTAATTTCTTTTCCGCGACTTCAAAACTGAAACGGGTTCTAGTACTAGGCTCAAAAAAAAGATTTGAGACAAACACCATGTTTGTTGGTGTCCACCCTTTTCCTAATCTGTATTGCTCGGCATCTTCTAGAATCGCGTAAATTTCTTCATTTGATAGCTGATTCATCGTAAGAAGGTTTTTCATACCTTAACCACTCCTTTAATCCTTTTTAGTAAAAAACACCCTGATTCATATCCATCAGAGTGTTTAAAGGTAGAGCAAATTCAGGTATTGGTATACCTTACATTGCCTTACACCCTTCCAAGCCTCTCTGGACTTTCTTTAAAAGATCTAAGCAAATTTATGCTATTTCATTATTATTGATTGTTTCTTCTTTATCATAAGGTAAAACAAGATTTAGGATGATTCCAATGATTGCCGCTAAAGCCATTCCATGTAAATCAAGGTTTCCAATCTTTAAAGTTGCTTCACCAATCCCAATAACTAGAATAACAGATGCGATGATCAGGTTTCGTTTACTACCTAGGTCAAGCTTGCTGTCAATCATCATTCTAAGTCCAGATGAAGCAATTATTCCGAAAAGAAGTATCGATACACCACCCATAACTGGTGTAGGGATTGTGCTAATAAAAGCAGATATTTTTCCGATGAATCCAAAGATGATAGCCAAAACTGCGGCACCTGCTATGATAAACACACTATAAACCCTTGTAATAGCAAGTACGCCAATGTTTTCACCGTATGTCGTATTTGGAGGTCCACCTATTAACGCTGCGATCATTGTTGCGACCCCATCACCTAAAATCGAACGGTGTAAACCAGGATTTTCGATATAATCTCTTCCCACAACTTTCCCTAAGACCAATTGGTGTCCGATATGCTCAGAAATTGTGACAACTACCACTGGTACCATTAATAGAATGATTTCAAATGATATTGATGGAGTGTAGTCAACAAATGGGATAACAAAGTTTGGAGCTTGTATCCAACCAGCAGCAGTTACTTTTGAAAAGTCTATAATGCCAATTGCTAATGAGTATAAGTAACCACCTGTGATCCCTATTAGTACAGGTATTAAGTTGAAAAATCCTTTTAAGAAGATCGAACATAAGATTGTGATTAGCAAAGTTACTAACGCTACTGAAAAGTACTGTAAACTATATTCACCTGTTGGATCATTCGTTGCCATTCCAACTGCAGTGCCAGCTAATCCTAAACCGATAACGATAATAACAGGTCCTACTACAACTGGTGGAAGTATTTTCATAATCCATTTATGACCAGTACCTTTTATAATCAAGGCGATAATTCCGTAAACCAATCCAGCTAAGAAGCTTCCTACCATCGCGGCTCCAACACCACCTGCAGCCTTTGCAACAATAATTGGTGTAATGAATGCGAAAGATGAACCAAGATATGCAGGTACTTTTCCCTTTGTAATAAGTAAGAACGCAATTGTACCTAACCCACTTGAGATAAGTGCCACAGCAGGATCTAATTCTACGAGATATGGTACTAATATAGTCGCTCCGAACATCGCGAATAAATGCTGAAAGCTTAATGCTAACCAAGTCATTGGCTTAGGTGTATCATTTACATCTAGTATAATTTGTTCTTCTTTCACGATTAGGACCTCCGTAATGAGTTTTCATGTTGTTAGAATGTGTGAAGGGTTTACTTTTAAATCAAAAAACCTCTTTGCAAAAAGGTGCAAAGAGGTACAAAAAGATCGTCATTCGCATACTGCGACCTGAGCCTTTTTGTTCCCCTTTGTAGCCTCTCTGGACTATTCTTTAAAGGGTTCTATTCGTTTTCATGGATTGTTACTTGATCATTTTTGTCTGCTTCATGAAGCTCTACTACTATTTTTTCAGAGCCAGATGTTGGGATGTTTTTCCCTACATAATCAGCACGAATTGGTAATTCACGGTGTCCTCTATCAACTAGAACTGCCAACTGTATATTGGCAGGTCTTCCAATATCAACTAATGCATCCATTGCTGCTCTAACTGTTCTTCCTGTATATAAAACATCATCAACTAGAATAACCTTTTGATTTGTAACATCAACAGGGATGTCTGAGCCTTTTACTAGTGGCTCTTGACTGTTTGTCTTTTTTGAAAGATCATCTCGATAAAGCGTAATATCCAGCTCACCAATGGCAATTTTTTTTCCTTCAATTTGTTCAATACGCTCTGCTAGTCTTTTTGCTAAATGGATACCTCTAGTTTTAATACCTACTAAGACGCTATCCTCAATACCTTTATTTCTTTCAATAATTTCATGAGCTATTCTTGTTAAAGCTCTGCGTATTGCCTGCTCATCTAAAACAACTGCTTTTTGAGTCATTGTTCGAACTCCTTTCGTTACTTGTGTCTCCAACTTCATTATGGATTAAAAAGTAACCTTGAAAAACGAAAAACCCTCTCACCGATTTGGGAGAGGGTTTACGAAGACATAGATAGACTAATGGCATAAATATGACCATAGTCATCATTTCCGTTTTCCTTCTCAGCCTCACGGGACTGTGTTAAAGGTTCTTATTAAGTTAAAACTATTATGCCAAACATGTTGAAATGTGTCAACGATTATTTTTTATTTGATCTAAAACTTGCTCAAATTCATCTGGTAAAGGTGCTTCAAATTCAAGGTATTCTTTAGTGCGCGGGTGTTCAAAGCCTAACACACCGGCATGAAGTGCCTGTCCATTAATAGGCAACGTCTTTTTCGGACCATATTTCGGATCTCCAACTAATGGATAGCCTATATATTTCATATGAACACGGATTTGATGGGTTCTTCCCGTTTCAAGCTGACATTCTACAAAGGTAAAGTTCTCAAAGCGTTCAATTACATGAAAATGTGTTACAGCATCTTTACTGCTCACATTTGTAACAGTCATACTTTGACGATCAACCTTATCACGACCAATTGGAGCATTGATTGTTCCATGGTCATGCGGAATACTCCCATGAACGATTGCTTTATATCTTCTTGTTACAGACTTCTCAACCAATTGCGCAACCAATGATTCATGTGCCATATCATTTTTTGCAACCATTAACAAACCAGAGGTGTCCTTGTCAATTCGATGTACAATTCCTGGTCTAAGTACACCATTTATACCAGAAAGATCCTGACAATGAGCCATTAACCCATTTACAAGTGTCCCACTTAAATGACCAGGTGCTGGATGAACAACCATCCCTTTAGGCTTATTTACAACGAGTACATCTTGATCTTCATAATAAATATCGAGGTCCATATCCTCAGCAATAACGTCTAATGGTTCAGGTTCTGGGATTGATACGACGATTTTATCAGCAAGTTGACATTTATAATTCGTTTTTATTTCCTTATCATTTACTTTAACTGAACCATCTTTTATCCAGAGTTGAACTTGAGAACGCGACCACTCGTCATTGTATGTTGACAAGAATTTATCAATCCGTTCATGTTTATGCTCTTCACTAACTTGTAATTCAATGATGTCCATTTATGCTTGCTCCTTCTCTTGTTTCCCTTCAAAAAACAACATATGAATAAATAACAATACAACACCCACACATAATGCAGAATCGGCAACATTAAAGATTGGGAAGTCATATGAAAAGATATATGTATTTATAAAATCGACAACTTCTTTACGGAATAAACGGTCAATGAAATTACCAATTGCTCCACCTAGCATTAAACCAAGCGCTATACCCATTACCTTATTTTCCTTTGTATGTTTTTTTATATAATAGATGATACCAACAATCACTATTGTTGTGATGATATAAAAAAACCACATTTGTCCTTGTAAAATTCCCCATGCTGCTCCCCGATTTCGATGGGATGTAATATATAAAAAATTTTCGATTACGGTTATGTTCTCTCCAAGCTGCATATTTTTGACAATAAACCATTTCGTTACTTGATCAATCAAAATTATTATTGCTGCAATTATGTAATAGAACACGAATTCCTCAACTCTCCTCTTTCCTTTTTTGCTAAATGTGACATTTATCCTTATGAATTGTATCATATATTGAGGTTTTAAGCACTACTTGGATAGTGCTAGCTAGTTGCTACTATTTTTTTATCAAAAGTAAAAGCCCAAACCTACTCCTCTTACAGAGAAAATTTGAGCCCCAACGTCGACAGTGACTTAAAAATCACTACCAGTAATATATGTTTCTTCATGTGTATAATCGTATTGTGGGAGAGACTTACGTTCAAATAATTCCTGGAAATAAAAATCATATTTTGTCCTAGCTGTTGGGAGTATCCTTAATTTCTCAAAAGGAATTTCTTCACCTGTTTCTTCGCAATATCCGTAAATACCTTTATCAAATTTCATTAAGGCACGTTCTACATCTTGAAGTTCCTCTTTAATATGATGCATCAAAGTAGTATCTTTTCCTTGATGATCATCACAAGTCATTTCAAACAAACTGTGATCAAACAACCTAGTTCGCAGTTCTTCTCTCATCACTTGCAATTCATAACGGATCCCAAAAAATTGATTCAAGATGGACAACTCCTTATCCTTCTCATGATGTATCTATAGTTTATCCCGAGAAATCCATGCTCACCCTATTAAGAATTTTCCTGTGATTGAAATGCATGCTAAAAAAATTTCGAATAATTTTGGTGAATGGGTATTTTTTACCCTTTGTTTTTATTGTTTAAACATTTTTGATTAAAAATGGGCTTGTTAAACAGACAGGGCCAGACCCCTATAAAGTGTAGACTAAAATACTTAGCACTACGCTCTGAAGGGGTCTGACCCTCGGTCAAAACTAGTTATTTTTTAATAATGTTCTTTCACAATCCCTGCACAACGTGGGCAAAGGGTTGGGTGTTCTGAAACCTGGCCTACTTCTGGTGTTACAATCCAACAACGGTCACATGTTTCACCTTCTGCTTGTGCGATGACAATTTTTACTGAATCAAAGCCTTCTGCATTTTCTGGTGCTTCTTCATACGCACCAGCAATTTCAAAACCTGAAACAATAAATAATTGTTTTAAGTCTTCTTCTACAGATTCAAGCAATTCTTTTGCTTCAGCATTAGGATAAAGTGAAATACTCGCAGTTAATGACTTCCCAATTACTTTTTCATTACGAGCTACCTCTAATGCCTTTAAGACATCATCACGTAATGCCATAAATGCATCCCACTTTTTCTCCAGCTTTTCAGCTTGTGGATAGCTTTTAACCTCTGGCATATCAACTAATTGAACACTTTCTTCTGTTACTGAGTCAATATGTTCCCAAACTTCATCAGCTGTATGTGGAAGAATAGGTGTGACTAATTTAACAAGAGACAACAGTGTTTCATAAAGCACAGTTTGAATAGCACGACGTTCTTGGTTTTCTTTTGATTCAATATAAAGTACATCCTTAGCAAAATCTAAGTAGAATGAGCTTAATTCAATTGTACAGAAATTATGAACAGCATGATAGATTGCAGCGAATTCATACTGGTCATATGAGTCTTTTACACGCTGTGTTAGCTTGTTTAACTTCACAAGCATATAACGGTCGACATCACGGAGATTTTCTAGGCTGACTTTATCTGTAGCCGGATCAAAGTCTGCTAAATTACCAAGTAAGAAACGGAAAGTATTACGGATCTTACGATAAACCTCTGCAACTTGTTTTAAGATCGCATCAGATACTCTTACATCTGCTTGATAATCAACTGATGCTACCCATAATCGTAAAATATCTCCACCTAGTTGTTTCATTACTTTTGAAGGTAATACCGTATTTCCAAGTGATTTACTCATCTTTCGTCCTTCACCATCAAGCGCAAAACCATGGCTCAATACGCCTTTATATGGTGCTTTACCAGTTACAGCAACAGCTGTTGATAAAGAAGAGTTAAACCAACCACGATATTGGTCAGATCCTTCAAGGTATAAATCAGCTGGTCTTTGAAGGTCATCTCTTTCTAAAAGAACTGCTTGATGTGATGAACCTGAATCAAACCAAACATCCATAATATCATTTTCTTTAGTGAATGTACCATTTGGACTTCCTTCATGTGTAAAGCCCACTGGAAGTAGATCTTTTGCTTCAAGTTCAAACCAAATATTTGATCCTTTATCACGGAAAAGGTTTGATACATGTTCAATTGTTTCATCAGTAATAATTGGTTCACCATTTTCAGCATAAAATACTGGAATTGGTACTCCCCATGCACGTTGACGTGAAATACACCAGTCTCCACGATCACGTACCATATTATAAAGTCTAGTTTCTCCCCATGCAGGAACCCATTTTGTTTCATTAACAGCCTTTAATAGATCATCACGAAAATCTTTAATTGATGCAAACCATTGAGCAGTTGCACGGAAGATCGTTGGTTTTTTTGTTCTCCAATCATGTGGGTATGAGTGGGTAATGAATTGCAGCTTTAATAATGAACCAGTCTCTTGTAACTTTTCAGTAATTGGTTTGTTTGCTTCGTCATAGAATAATCCTTCGAAGCCTTCAGCCTCTTTTGTCATATATCCTTTTTCATCAACAGGACATAAAACATCTAAGCCGTATTGACTACCAATAATAAAGTCATCTTCCCCATGACCTGGTGCAGTATGAACACAGCCAGTACCACCATCACTTGTTACGTGTTCTCCAAGCATGACAAGAGACTCGCGATCATAAATAGGATGTTTAGCAATCACACGGTCAAGCGCTGCACCTTTAATTGTACGATCAACCTCATAATTTTCCCATCCAATAGTGTTTGCCACAGATTCAACTAGGGCTGAAGCAACAACGAATTTTTCACCATCTACAGCTACAACACTATAATCTAATTCTGGGTGGACGGAAATACCTAAATTTGCTGGAATTGTCCATGGTGTTGTCGTCCAGATGATGATTTTTTCATCATTTGTTAAAACACCTTTCCCATCTTGAACTGGGAATGCCACATAAATTGATGGAGAGCGTTTATCGGCATATTCGATCTCAGCTTCCGCTAGAGCAGATTCACTTGAAGGTGACCAATAAACTGGTTTAAGGCCTTTGTAAATATAACCTTTTTTAGCCATCTCACCGAATACTTTGATTTGCTGAGCTTCATACTCAGGCTTTAACGTAACATATGGGTTATCCCAATCACCACGTACACCAAGACGTTTAAACTGTTCACGTTGCCCATTAATTTGTTCCCAAGCATACTCTTCACATAGCTTACGGAACTCAGCGACCGACATTTCTTTTCTTTTTACTTTTTTATTTTTAGTCAATGCAGTTTCAATTGGTAATCCATGAGTGTCCCAACCTGGAACATATGGAGCACAGAAGCCTGTCATTGATTTATAACGAACAATAAAATCCTTTAAAATTTTATTAAGTGCATGCCCCATATGAATATCACCATTTGCGTAAGGAGGACCATCATGCAAAATGAACAGTGGTCGATCTTTCGTTCGTTCTTGTACTTTATTGTAAATATTCATTTGCTCCCATTTTTCTTGCATTAGTGGTTCTCTGTTTGGAAGGTTTCCACGCATCGGAAATTCCGTCTTTGGCATTAACAAGGTATCTTTATAATCCATTTTCATTCCTCCAGCTTTTAATAGTTAATTTTTTCCGAAAAAGTTTGCTGCCTTGTAATAGTGTCTTCACTTCAGGATGAATTTTATTTTTTTGTGAAAGGTCGAAGAGAGACTAACAATAATCTGACAATTTCCCAATTACCTGTTTTGTGGTACAACTTTCTTTTGAAAACACAAAAAACCCTCTCATCCCACAAGGGACGAGAAGGTTTATCTCGCGGTACCACCCTATTAGATTAATTCATTAAAACTAATCCACTCAAGCATTCGTAACGAGAATGATTCGCCTGTGCTTACTTACAAATATGTTCAGCATGGAACTCTAGGGTGATCTTCATCCTTTTTCCTTATGTCGAGCTTACACCATCCTCGATTCGCTATATAAGAATTGTAAAGGATTACTATCCCTTTCACCGTTTTACTATAAGGTTGTTAATGAACAAAAGCGCAAGCGCCTTGATCAGCCCCGACAAGCATAAGATGATTTAGAATAGAAGGCGTTCTTTGCCTTCAATTCTAAATTAGCTTATGACCTCGAGGGGCTAGGCGCTGGAGCTGGATGTCGTGCGCTTATCCTAAGTTCAAGAATTTTATAATTTCTTAAACGATAAGAAAAACATCTATGTTTTCGTATTATATGCGAAAAAAAATGAAAAAGTCAAGTTTAGCTTTTAGTTTCTTCTGCTTCACCAAAAATTGGTTCTACTTCATACTCTAATAAATGATCCCAATCATCATTTTTCAATAGATCAAGCTGTGCTTCAATTAACATCTGGAATCGCGTTCTAAATACTTTTGATTGCTTTTTAAGCTCTTCAATTTCCATTGCAATTTTCCGAGACTTCGATAATGATTCATTAATTATACGATCCGCATTTTTCTCAGCCTCTTTAATTATTAGCTTTGATTCTTTCTGGGCATTTCTCTTAACGTCTTCTCCTGCTTCTTGAGCTATGATAATTGATTTATTCAATGTCTCTTCAATATTTGTAAAGTGACCTAATTTTTCAGTTAGTTCTATAACGCGAGATTCAAGCTCTTTCTTTTCGCGGATGATCATTTCATAATCTTTTATTACTTGATCTAAAAATTCATTTACTTCGTCTTCATCATATCCACGAAATCCTTTATTAAACTCCTTATTATGGATATCTAACGGTGTTAAAGGCACGGATGCCACCTCCAATATGTAGTTAAATAGTTAATCCTTGTCAACATTATAAATCATAATTCGACAGGTTTGTTGAAAATCCTGTTATTTAGGCAAAAATATTTTACTTTTATAAGGATAAGGTCATGTAAACTTATTATTTTTGTTTATTAACAATTAATCTCCACTTGTCTTTTTTCGTTTTCCCTTCAACAGCTGTTATTTCACTGCGACCATATCCACGTACGGAGAGTGTATCTCCATCGCGACATTCAAATGATACGGAATCAACCGTTTTCCAATTTACTTTAACAAGTCCATTTGTAATAAGAGGCTGGATTTTTTGCCGTGAAATGTTATAAATCCCTGAGCATACAACATCAAGTCGCAGTGATGATACCGTCATAATTAGCTCTTGCATCTCTTCTATTTGGGGGATTAATTTGTTCAAACCTATTTCCTTCAAACTAATTTTAGCTCGACCAATTTCTTGGAAGTTAGCTTTTAAATATTCTGCAATCTCACTTGCACATACTAGCTGCACAATGTCTTGATTAATACGAATATCACCAAATTTTGAACGTTTTAGTCCCAGACTCATAAGCGATCCTAGAACCTGACGATGCTGAAGATTGATAAATTTGCTAGCATATTGTATTTCAAAAAGAGTTAACTTAAAATCCTCTTGTTCTGGCAGAAAATAGTCCGGGTATATTAAAGCTCTTTTTCGTTCAGTGACTTCTACACCACCTAAAAAAGAAACCTTTACATCTGAATTTTCACCAATTACTGAAGCTACAATTTCTTGTTCTCGAGGATCTAAAAAATCTGATAGCTTTGGACTATATTGATTTTGCACGGTTTCCTTCCATTCTAGAACCTGATCGATAAAATGTCGTTCTTCACCACGAAAATGTTGATATATTTGATCCATAGGTTACAACTCCAGTTACACTATATTGCATGGTTAAAATATGTAATATGTTATGTATGAAAAAAGAGGGACCAAAAAGTCCCTTAGCCAATCATTCTAAAAAGTGCAGCCACGCCAGACTGTGCAAATCTCAAAGCCAAAATTGCTACGATTGGAGAGATATCAATCATTCCTAATGGTGGTATTATCTTGCGAAAGGGTTCTAAATATGGATCACATATTTTAGCTAAAAATTGTCCAAAACCAGATTCTTTTGCACCTGGGAACCAGGACAATAAAATGTACACAATAATCGCATACGAATAAAACGTTAACAATGTAACAATTAAATTAAATAATATATTCATCTTGTGATTACCACCTTTGATGTTCTTCTTCTGATACTAACTCTGAAATAGATCCTGATACATCTACATTATCAGGTGTACATAAAAAGATATTCATACCAATTCGTTGAATATCACCACCGATAGCATAGACGGTTCCACTAAGAAAATCAACAATTCGTTTTGCCTGATCTCGTTGAATACTTTGAAGATTCACTACAACAGCTCGGCGATTTTTTAGTTGATCTGCAATTTCTTGTGCTTCCGCATACACTCTTGGTTCACATAAAATAACTTTAGAGGACTTTTGAAGACTTTGCAAACTAACAACATTTTGCTTTTGTGTTTGTGATTGCGGTTTATGTGCGATCTGTTGCTGTTCTTCATATTCGTTTTGCTGATCTTCATTTTCTACATATTCATACTCTTCATCATCTAATGCAAAAAAACTCTTAAATCTATTTTTAATCGACACATTAAACACCTCCGTTTTCATTTCCAACGAGTGAAGTACCTATGCGAATAAAGGTAGCTCCCTCTTCAATCGCCAGTTCATAATCGTTTGACATCCCCATTGATAGTTCATGACAAGGTGCAAAAGGGAGTTGTAAAGCTTGTACTTCTAATTGGAGATTTTTTAATTGTTTAAAGCATGTCCTAATAAGTTGTCTATCGTCAGTAAATGGCGCCATTGTCATTAATCCTACAATTTGTATATTATTTAAGGACTCAAGCTCTGTTACAAATCTTATGACATCTTCTGGAGAACAACCATGCTTTGATTCTTCTCCAGATACATTTACTTGTACAAAGCACTTCATGGGCTTTTGGGCACGTTTATCAATTTCCTTAGCAAGAGAAAGACGGTCTAATGAATGTATGTATTCTACCTTGTCGATGATATTTTTCACTTTTCTAGTTTGGAGAGAACCAATAAAATGCCATATCGCCTTGTTTTCTATCTCTTCATATTTGTGATGAAGTCCTTCTTCACGGTTTTCACCTAAATGATAAACACCAGCATCAATTGCCGCTTTTGCTCGCTCTACACTCACATATTTTGTTACAGCAATCACTTTAATCTCTTTCGGATTTCGTCCAGTACGTTCACATATGCTGTCAATATTTCTTCTAATGGTTTGATAATTGTCCTGCACGTTCATTTCAAGAGTTAATCCTCCTTAATTTATTCCAATAAAGCTTAACATTCGACCTGTTTTTCCTTTATCTCGACGATGGGAGAAAAACACATCTTCTTCACAGCTTGTACATTGCTGTGAAACCGTTATGTTTTCTTCTTTTACTCCAGATTCAAGTAGTAAGTATTTGTTAAGCTGTTTTAAATCTAATTTATATTGACCTTCAGATACCAAGGTATAAGGTAATGGATATTTCTCAACAATATTTTTATTAATTGCTGATATTACCCGGTAATCTACAGTATAGCAGCATGCTCCTATTGAGGGCCCTATCGCTACTCGAATTTCTTTAGGATTAACGCCCTCATCATGAATCCATCTACTAATCATCAAGCCCCCTATATCATTTACTGTTCCTTTCCAGCCAGCATGTGCAACACCTATTAATGACTTTTCGGGAGCAATAAAAAAAAGAGGGACACAATCTGCAAAACATAATGACAGCATAACGCCTACTTCATTTGTATAGAATCCATCACAATTTGAAAGACCATCATCATAAGCTGTTAAACCTCTACCACAATCAAGTTTTGATACTTTTTCAATATGTGTAGAATGAGTTTGTTCAGCAAATACCCAGTTGTTTATCGGAAAGGAAGTTTTTGCAGCTAAAATCCCTCTATTTTTTACAACTGTTTCTTGATGATCATTTACATGAAGGCCAAGGTTTAGAGTGGAGAATGACCCACTGCTAATTCCACCCGTTTTTGTTGAGAATCCAACAGTTAGACCATCTATAAGTTTTTCCCATTGTGACAGTGTTAAAAAGGATGTGTCTATTTGTTGAAATGGTTCTGCTGTCATTTAATATTCAACCCTTTGTTTTCGACATTAAAAAACGATCTTTCGCACTTATTTTACCACATCTTACCCATTACGTTTAGCATGATTGACAAATTATTCATCAGAACTCTCAATTTGTCGATTCATTCTAACAAGAATGACATCTTCACCTATCTTCACTATATTTCGCCATGGAATGACGAATTCCTCGTCTTTTCCGAAAAAACCTAACATTTTTCCATGACCATTAATAATGATTGCTTGTATTTTTCCTGTAGTCACATTTATATCAAAGTCACCTATATTCCCTAGCTTTTTACCGTCAGAAACGTTTACAACATCCTTAGTTTGAAATTCAGATATATACATCAGTCTGCCTCCTTTACCTTATACCCAAAAACGTCACCTATTACATATCTATGTTTAAGGAAGTATAAACTATTCAAATGAATCCAAAAATTTTTATTTGGATGTAAGTACAAAAGCGCAAGCGCCTTGATCAGCCTCAGGAAAATAAGATGATTTAGAATAGAAGGCGTTCTTTGCCTTCAATTCTAAATTAGCTAAACCCTAGAGGGGCTAGGCGCTGGAGCTGGATGTCGTGCGCTTATCCACAGTTTAAAAATTTTATAATTTACGCTATTAAAAAAGACCACTCACAAGGAGCAGTCTTAGTTTTGAATATTTTTATTCATTTGTTTAATAGCAGCCTTTTCTAACCTAGAAACTTGAGCTTGAGAAATTCCGATTTCTTCGGCAACTTCCATTTGTGTTTTTCCTTGAAAAAATCGTTTTCTAAGAATTAGCTTTTCACGACTATTAAGTCGTCTCATTCCTTCTTTTAAAGCTAATTCTTCAATCCATTGAATATCACGATTTTTTTCATCACTTAGCTGGTCCATCACAAAGATTGGATCTCCCCCATCATTATAGATAGGTTCAAATAATGAAACGGGATCTTGAATGGCATCAAGCGCAAAAACAATTTCTTCATGTGGAACCTCTAGCACCTTTGAGATTTCCTCAGCAGTTGGTTCTCTTGATGTCTCACTCATAAGTCTTTCTCTAACCTGAAGAGCCTTATAAGCGATATCACGAAGTGAACGGGAGACACGAATCGGATTGTTGTCCCTTAAATATCTACGAATTTCTCCGATGATCATTGGTACAGCATATGTTGAAAATTTGACATTCTGGCCTAAGTCAAAATTATCGATTGATTTCATTAATCCAATACAGCCAACTTGAAACAAATCGTCAACAAATTCTCCTCTGTTGTTAAATCGCTGGATTACACTGAGTACCAATCTTAAGTTGCCATTCACCAGCTCTTCTCTTGCTGATAAGTCTCCGCTTTGCATTTGCTTAAATAGCTCTCTCATTTTCTCGTTCTTAAGGACTGGAAGCTTTGAGGTATCTACTCCACAAATTTCGACTTTATTTCTTGTCACTTCTTTCCCTCCTAACAGGAGTTGCTGTACAGTGTTAAGTATCTCCTCGAGAGGAAAAAATATGCACAAGCTATTCGAGTTAGGAAGGATAGAAATGCGAATTTTAATTGATACAATAAGGAAAAGTTAGGTTAAAATTTTTTTTAAACCATTTTATTAAATTCCTTTTGTAATCTTTTTATTATCCGTTTTTCTAACCTTGAAATATACGATTGTGAGATGCCAAGCATGTCAGCAACATCTTTCTGTGTCTTTTCTTCACCACCCTGCAATCCAAAGCGAAGTTCCATAATTTGTTTTTCTCGATCATTAAGTTGTTGAAGAGCTTTCATTAATAATTTACGATCGACATTTGCTTCAAGGTCCTTTGTAATAATGTCATCTTCAGTTCCTAATACATCTGATAAAAGTAATTCATTTCCATCCCAATCGATATTTAAAGGTTCATCAAAAGAAACCTCTGATCGCAATTTATTATTTCTTCGTAAATACATGAGAATTTCATTTTCGATACACCTAGAAGCATACGTAGCAAGCTTGATTTTCTTTTCCGGATTAAACGTATTTACAGCCTTTATTAAGCCAATTGTTCCAATACTAATTAAATCCTCGATATTAATACCCGTATTTTCAAATTTACGAGCAATATACACAACTAGGCGTAAGTTTCTTTCAATCAGAATCGCTCTAGCTGCCTGATCACCAGTAGGCAGCTTTTGTAAAAGTACTTCCTCTTCATCCTTTGAGAGAGGTGGTGGTAAGGCTTCGCTGCCACCGATGTAATAAACCTCATCTGATTTGAGTCCTAACTTGATTAATAGCTTATACCATAGGTAAGTAATGTGTAATTTTAACTTTTTCATTTTCCTCCCCCTTCTTAGAAATGCGGAAGTGCCTAGACTAAGCCCCGACTAGCATAAGACGCTCATGAATAGAAGGTGTTCCTTACCTTCCATTCATGAGTGACTTATGACTCGAAGGGCTAGGCACTGGTGCTAGACATTAGAAATGCAGAAGTGCCTCGCTCATAGTGGTGGAACTAGACACAAACTTAAGTAAAAAAACTTATAATTTCTTAACTTCTAAAATAAAAGAATCAGAGTAAAATAGAAGAAAGTGTTCTTTTAAGATACGTGCTCGATAGATTGACCTTGAAGCATCTTTGGATGGACAATACATTCATATTCATCTTCGGAGGACAATTTTGTTCGATTCAATCCTACAATCGTTTTATGTACCTTAATTTTTTCATTTTTCGTTTCTATCCACACTTCATCAGGTTTAAAACCTAATAAGAATTGATGCTCACTCCCAACAACTCGATATGGAATTATTCTCACTCGATGTTCCCAAGGGTGACTTTCATTGCCACTCTCACTCATCGATTTCATTACATCATCTTGGATGGCTTGATTTACCAAAGGCTTTGGTATGTAGTTCTGAGCCTTCAAAGTATCAATGATCATAACTGGACTTCTTGTTATCGGATCAAAAAGCTGATTCCCACTATCAACCAACCCATTTAATGTAAACTGAGTTGATTCCACGCTTATCGTAACAGTCACCAATTGATCGAAATGGATTTTTTTTGCCTCTAAACCTTCAAGGCGATTTCTTGAAAAGATCCATACAACTGGAAAACCTATAAGTACAAACAACCAGCTTATTGGGTGTCCGAATCCAGTTGAATTTGTCATTAAAACCCCATCCAAGTAACTCATTTCTACCTGCAAAAAATAATGTGCACCTATCATGCCGCCACCTACCATAAAAGTGACAAAATAAAAGGTTAGCAAGCTTTGAAAAAAGTAACGAAATCGTTTAAAACCAAATGCTAGTAAAACCATCATCATTGAAATGATCATTTTCCCTATTGGATGTGTAGCTATAAAAGCTAATGGTGAAAACATCATAAGGACAATGCTTGAACCTAAAAGAGCTGATAGAAGTATTCGTAGTTTGAATATTTTCCTTTTCAATGCAATGGCTGTTAATAAAAGCAGAAACAAATCAAAGGAAAAGTTTAAGAGCCAAATAACGTCTAAATAGATAGACATCTGTTACTCCTTTCCCTGTTTTAAAAGCGTAAGCTCTCTTGATTAGCCTCGTACATTATAACGCTTATGACCTCGAGGGGAGAGACGCTATAATTAGACACCCAAACTAAGTATTAAACCAATTCTTTTAATCCTTTCAAAAAGCCCAATTAGATTCGGTCATATAAGAGGACCTGTTAGAATTTAGTATAAATCGTCACAGCCATGAAGTCTGTCACTTACTGCCGAGAAAGTGTAAGTATTTTTGATAGATTATTAGAATTTTTGTCGAGTCGTTTGTAAGGAATGAACAGAGACAAAAGTAGAAAAAGTTAAATTTAGAATAAGGAAACTATATTATTCAGCCATTTTCGATAACTTAGCCAATCACATAAAAAAAAAGAGTGCAATTCATCATTGAATTAGCACTCTTTTTTTATTCATAATCGACTATCGTCGTTTGTTACGATTTCTTAAAAATGTAGGAATATCTAAAGCTTCATCCGATTGTTGAACATTATTACGAGATGTTGTTTCATGAAGTGGTTCTTCACGCTTTATCTCACGTTTTGGCGCTGGGTTTGAACCTGTGTTACTCCCTCCACCAAATTGACGCGTTTGTTGTTTTAAAGGGTTAACATCTTGTTCCGCAAATCCAGTTGCAATCACGGTTACAATAATTTCATCCTTTAGGTTTTCATTAATAACAGATCCAAAGATCATATTAACTTCCTGGTCTGAAGCAGATGCAACAATATCTGCTGCTTCTTGAACCTCGTATAAGCTTAAATTATTGCCACCAGTAATATTCATAAGAACACCTTGAGCACCATCAATTGATGTCTCAAGTAATGGACTTGAAATAGCCTTTTTAGCAGCCTCAGTAGCACGACTTTCTCCAGTAGCTACACCAATCCCCATTAGTGCAGAACCTCTATTAGACATAATTGTTTTGACATCCGCGAAATCAAGATTAATAAGTCCTGGTTTTGCGATTAAGTCTGAAATACCTTGAACACCTTGACGTAATACGTTATCTGCTTCTCTGAAAGCTTCGAGCATTGGTGTATTTTTGTCAACGATCTCAAGTAATCGGTCATTAGGGATTACAATAAGTGTATCAACAGATTCCTTCATGGATGAAATTCCACCCGCAGCTTGCATCGCACGTTTACGACCTTCAAACGTAAATGGTCTTGTAACAACACCAACTGTTAGCGCACCTAAATCCTTTGCAATTTGAGCGATTACAGGTGCAGCACCAGTTCCTGTTCCTCCGCCCATTCCAGCAGTAACGAATACCATATCCGCGCCTCGTAATGCTTCTTCAACCTGCTCTCTACTTTCTTCAGCAGCTTTTTTACCAACCTCTGGATTTGCACCTGCTCCTAATCCACGAGTAAGCTTTGAACCGATTTGCATTTTAATTTCTGCTTTAGATAAATTTAAAGCTTGTGCATCAGTGTTGACAGCAATAAACTCAACACCTTGAACACCATGCTCTATCATTCGATTAACAGCGTTATTACCACCGCCACCTACACCGATTACCTTGATGGTAGCTAAGCCGTCAATATTTGTATCAAACTCCAACATGCGAAATCCTCCTAATCCATCAAATAACTAATTGATGTGAACTATTCAAAGAAGTAGCCAAAGAACTTCTTTACTTTATTTACTTTTTTATCTTCTGGCTGTTGCTTTTGTGTTGTACGTTGTTGATGTGTTGGTTCCTTTGCAGCTGCTACTTCAACAGCATTCACTGAAACGTTAGAACCAATCTTTCTCCCTTGAATTTTAGCATTTTTATGTGCAAATTGTATTAAGCCTACACCAGTCATATATTGAGGTTCTCTCACTCCAATATAATCCGGACTAGCTATTCTTACACTGTTTTGAAGGACAGCTTGTCCTAATTCAAGGACTCCAGACATTCTAACTGTTCCACCAGTTAATACAAACCCACCTGGTAACTCACTTACACCTAGTCTTTTTAATTCATATAGAATTAACTCATATATCTCTTCAAGTCTTGCTTCAATAATATCAGCTATTTCTAATTGATTAAAGTCTCGCTTTTGATCTGATCCAATAATAGTAGCTTCAAACACTTCATCTTCAGATGCATGATCGTAAAAAGCGTGTCCATATTTTACTTTAATTCGTTCGGCTTCATCTGTTGTTGTACGAAGACCGATTGATAAGTCCTTTGTAATATGTTCTCCACCAATTGGAAGAACAATCGTTGCAAAAAGGTGATTTTGCTCAAACACAGAAATGGTTGTAGATCCACCACCGATGTCAATAAGAGCTACTCCAAGATTTTTCTCATCCTTAGACAACGCTACAGAACCAGCAGCTAGTGGTTGTAAACAAATATCAGTAATTTCTAAGCCAGCGCGTTCTACACATCGTAACAAATTATGTAATATCGTTTTAGAACCTGTAATAATTGTGCCTTCCATTTCCAAACGAACACCTAGCATTCCTCTAGGATCATTGATTTCATCTAATCCATCAACAATAAATTGTCTTGGGATTACATCAATTATTTCTCGTTCTGGAGGAATGGAAATTACTTGAGCTGCCTCGATTACTCTTCTTACATCTTCATTAGATATTTCACGATTTTCGCTTGAGACCGCTACGACTCCATGGCAATCTTGCAAATGCACATGATTCCCTGTTACTCCTACAACTACTCTCTTTAAGGAGATTCCTACCATTCTTTCAGCTTGCTCTACTGCTTTTTTTATAGAATGAACGGTTTCATCTATATCAACTATAGATCCTTTTCTTAAACCTTCTGATTTTACATTACCTACACCTATAATGTTTAAAGCATCATTCGTCATTTCACCAATAATTACTTTAACACTGGATGTACCGATGTCAAGACTTACAAATAATTCATTGTTGTTCATTCTAAGGCACCTCCTTATCTATCAATACTTTCTATTCTATTCGTTGAAGAACAACATGACAATGAATCTAGTTTTACATGTTTGTAACAAAATTATTTTTTGAATATTTTCTTGATTTTGCCTTAATAGTGTTTATTCGTCAAATACTTGATATTCCCTTTTAAATATTCAATTTTTTTTCAACTTTCCTCTAGAAATAGACCATTTTGATATCAAAATTCTTCTAATAACCGCAATATTTTGGAAAAGTCTTACACCAAATGCAAAGACAGCTACTAAGTATAAGTCTACACCAAGATGAACACCGAGAAAAGCTAAACTTGCAGCTAAAATAATGTTAAAGAAAAAACCTGAAACGAACACCGTTTCATCGTAAATATCTTGAAGATGTGCTCGGATTCCACCTAACAATGTATCAAGTGCAGCTAATATAGCTATTGATAAATAATTTGAGTACTCTGGGGGAATACGCATCTCTGATATCAATCCTAAAAAGACACCAAGAATAAGACCTAATATAGGAAGCCACATTTTATTTTCCCCCTTCTTCGATTTCTAATGGCTTCATATTTTTAACACGAATTGTATCTTCATATGCAGGTATTGTCATGCTATCAATTGGGTTAGAAACGGATAGATTCAAGTTATCAATCGCAAAATCTTCGTCAGTTGTCGAAGCGTTCATCCGATTATAGAGCTTATCAGCATTTTCTGAGATTACTTTAATCTCAATTGGATATGTATGTAAGCTATAGTTGTCCATTTTCGTTTGTCCATTAATATCTCTTATCACTGTAGAATTAATTACTCGCCTTCCTTGAATCGAAATTTCTTCGGCATCATAAGAATTTAATTCATTTATTAAGCGTTTTAACAGTTCAGGTGAGATATTTGGTAACGGTTCACCAATCAATTCTTCAGAAAACAATCTGTTAATTGTAATGATAATACCAGGTCCGGTAACTTCAGTTAGACCTGCCTCTTCTTTTAATACATTTAATGTTTCTTTTAAAGCTACTTCTGGATTTTGATTTTCTTCTGCTTCATATGTTTCGATAATTTCATTATATTTTCTTATTTCTGAAAGCAGTTCAACTTGCAATTGTTGTTCCTTTTTTAAGTCTTCCCTAAGCTGCCACATATCACGTGTATCTCGTACAATAGGTTCTTTAATTGTTTGAAATTGAATCGCAAGCATTAATCCAAATATCATCGTTAAAAAAGAAAAACTCATACCCTTTTTCCAATTCGTTTGCTTCAAATCATCCACCTATCTGTCTTTACATATATTCTTTCTCTCTTTAAAACAGTATGTAGATACTCCTATGACTGGGTCTTTTGCTCTTGTAATAAAGGATCCATTTTAATTTCCTCATTTTTTTCAACTGTTACCACAATATGATCATAAGCTAATTGATCGATAATACCACCAGCAATATTCAACGCTGAGAGTAAGACATTAGGATCACCTATTGCAGAAATAACAAAAGGAGCGGGAAATTGATTACCATCAACAGTTACAACAGGTCCATTACAATATATATAGGAATCACTTGATAATCTTTGGCCGTTAATGGAGATAGCATCTGCACCTGAAATATAAAGTTCGTTAATAACATTAAATATATGACTCTCATGCACGATATAATTATTAACATTATCGCCTTCAGGTATATAAGATGCATCCTCTAACGTCACTTGCACTCCTTTTCCAACCACTGGTAAATCGCCCACATACATACGATATTTTTCTACATCTTCTACAAGATTATAATAAACCTGCTTTTGATCCTTTAATGATTCTTCAATTTGCTTAACTTCCTCTTGTTTTGCATATAATTCCTTTTGTAAATCTCGATTTATTTCTTCATTGTTAATAAGTAAAGATCGTGTTTCATACTCTTTATCCCATTGTTCAGCAGATATTGTTCGATTTTGATTTCTTTCTTTTGTAAGCTGATATGAGTAAGAAATTAAAAACCCTAAAACGAGAAGGACAAGGGATAAAATAACATAACTACCCCTCAGTTTCATTTTCACTTTCAGCTTCCTCCTCTGTCTGTAGCGGTTTATAGGATTCAAAGTAAGAGCCTACTTCCAAATGAATAACTCCTATGCTGTTTTCATCAAGTTGACTAACAATAGAAGGGTATGCGTCCATTTTCTTTGAAAAAGTACGAACTGAAGCAATTACTTCATAACCATCATTCATATATAGTCGAACTAACCAAGGATCGGTTTTCCCAGGAGTATGATGGATCTCAGAAATTGAATTAAAAACGCCTGGTGATAGTTTTTTTAATTCACTTATCATAACCTGTATATCTTCATCACGTTTCCAATCAATTAAAACAGGAGCATCTGCAGGAGCTGTCTCCTTTTTATCCTTTAATACTTGTCCATTTTCAAGAATAGGTAAATAGGAACCTTCCTTTTCAAGATAAGCAATACTGTCATGCTCTTCAATAACTAAAACAATATCGTTAGGTAATTTCTTCTCTACCTTTACATCTTTTATTTGTAAAAGACTCTCGACAGCATTTGTTACTTGACCTGTATTGATACTCCAAAAACCAGATGAGGTGGTTATTCCACTCAATTCAATGATCTTTTCCGAATCAACCGTTTTATTCCCTTTAACAGATATACTCGCAACCTTACTTAAGGGAGATTGAAAGTAGATTACAAGCAAAATCAAGAGAAAAAACACGGATAAAAATGAAATTAGTCTACGGTTTGTCTTCTGTTTTCGCTGCTGCTGTAACTTTGGTATGCGGTCCTCTAACGAAACAACTTTTTTTTCCAATCATTTTCACCCCATCCTAGCAGACACTCTAGGCAATCTTTGATTCAATTTTTTGACATTGTCTTTCATAGCACTCGTTTTGATTACGGAAAAAAACAACTTAACAATTGGTTATTTTTTTTCGAAAACATACGAAAAGTCGCTATATTTGTTAAACGATAAAACAAACGGCATTTTAAATGCCGTTTGTTTTATCTATAAAAAAGTCATTTTTAACGACAAAATATATCATTTTAACGTAACTCATTGACCAATGGATCTTAATGGTTATTATAACACAGGAAATGAAATTATTGGGAGGTTTGTGCCTATTTAAGACCTATTATTTCAACTTCTGTTTCCATCGATACCTCATATTTTTCATAGATGGTTTTTTTGACAAAATCAATAAGATCTAACACATCTTGTGCTGTTGCTCCACCTGCATTTACGATAAAGTTTCCGTGCATTTCTGAGATTTTTGCACCACCGATTTGATAACCTTTCAATCCAGCGTCCTCCACTAGTTGACCTGCATAATTCGGTAGGGGATTTCGAAAAATACTTCCTGCACATGGATAATTCCACGGCTGAGTATCTCTCCTGTAATCTTTATTTTTTTGCATAACAGCGACAATATTTTCTTTTTCCCCTTTTTGCAATTTTAAAACCGCACCGATGCATATTCCAGGTCTTTCCTCTTGGAGAATAGAAGTTCTGTAGGAAAACTTCATCTCTTCATTTGTTAACCATTCCAACGTACCATCTTCAAACAAAATATGTGCTTTAACAAGAATTTTTGACATATCGGCTCCGTGTGCCCCAGCATTCATGTACACGGCACCACCAATTGATCCTGGTATTCCACTGGAAAATTCTAAACCTGATAAACCTTTTTTACTAATAATTGTTGCAAGTTTTATGATAGAATATCCACCGCCAACAGTAAGGGTATCTCCATTTAATTCAAAATCATCCATTCCTAAACCAAGCTTAATTACAACACCCTCAATTCCCTGGTCTGCAACAAGAAGATTTGATCCCCTGCCAATAGCTCTCCACTTTACATTATGTTTTTTTATAATGCGGAAAGCTTTAGTTAGGTGTTCACTGTTGCTCGGTTCAATAAAAATCTCTGCAGGGCCACCAATTTTCATCGTTGTATGCTTTGCTAAAGGTTCATTCTCAAGGACCTTTCCGATATTCGCTTCAATTAAATCTTGATATAAAGTAGACATAACAACCTCCTAAATGCGTTTATTTCATTGAAATTTCCTTCATTACTTGATAAACTCGCGAAGCAGCATCTGGTATTCCCAATTCTTTTGATGCTCTTTTCATTTCAGTTAATTTCATATCGTTTAGTAAAATTCCTTCAATTTTCGATAGTAATAAGTTTCCATTTAGTTCTTGTTCGCGAAGCATAATTGCAGCTTCATGATCACTTAATGAGCTAGCATTTTTTTCTTGATGGTTAGCTGTTACATATGGACTAGGAATTAATATACTCGGTAATCCTAATGCTGTTATTTCTGCTAATGAGGTCGCGCCCGCTCTAGAGACAATTAAATCAACAGCTGATAAAACCTCTGGCATGTTGTGGATAAACGGTTTAATGATGACATTTGATGAATCCTTTAATGACCTCATTTCCTCCATTACTTTATCATAATGGACCTCCCCAGTGACATAAACGACCTGGTACGGCTTATTTGCAAGTGCCGGTATCATTTGTAAAACAGCTTCATTAATTGCTTTTGCCCCACGGCTTCCTCCAAAAATTAACACTGTTTTAAGATTGTCTTTTAGACCTAACGATCGTCTCCCTTTTTCTGGGTCTTGACCTAAAACTTCTGAAGCTCTTGGATTACCTGTTAATACTACTTTATGCTCTGGAAAATACTTTTTTGCATCTTCAAAACAGATTGCAATTTTATTGACATAACGTGCTAAAAATTTATTTGTTACACCTGGTAGGCTATTTTGTTCGTGAATAACCGTCGGGATGTTCAGTTTAGATGCTGCATATACAACAGGACCACATACATAACCTCCAGTCCCAATGACAACATCTGGCTTAAAATCTTTTAAGTATTTTTTACTAACTGAGACGCCCTTTAAAAACCGCGTTACTGTTTTTACATTTTCAAATGAAAGCCTCCGTTTAAAGCCCGTAATTTCAATTGCTTTAAAGTCAATTTCTGACCGCTCAACAATGCCTTTTTCTAACCCATTTTCAGTCCCTATATATAAAAATTCAACATTAGAATTATGTTTCTTTATTTCATTTATTAATGCAAGCGCAGGATAAATATGCCCGCCTGTTCCTCCACCACTAACAACTACTTTCATGATAGCTCCCCCATTTTAATGGAATTTTTTTAGTATGTATATCGTTTGACGCCAATGCTTTTCACATGGAAACGTGATTAAGGCTGACTATGAAGATACTAACTAAAGGCATAGATATTAGCCTAAAGTCTGTCTCTTCGCTATCGTCAGCCTCATTATGTCATTATTAAGTGAATCCATACATGAAGGTTCCTTAGATAAATGATAAACCCTTGGTGATTGTTTCTGAAATTAAAATTTAGAGTACCTACTTACATTTAATAAAACACCAATCGCCATTAACATTAAGGTAAGCGATGATCCTCCATAGCTTAGGAATGGCAACGTAATCCCCGTTACTGGCATTAGCCCTGTTACAACCCCCACATTGATCATAACTTGGATTGCGACCATTGTGATAATTCCGATTGCTAAAAAGCTTCCATATAAGTCAGGAGCACCGAGCGCAATTCTCACTCCTCGCCAGAGGAGCAAGCCAAAAAGTAAAAGTACGAGAGATCCTCCAATAAACCCTAGTTCTTCAGCTAATATTGCAAAGATAAAATCAGTTTGTGGTTCTGGCAGGTAGAAAAACTTCTGTCTACTTTGCCCTAGACCTAAACCAAATAATCCACCAGGTCCTATTGCATACAAAGACTGGATGATTTGAAAACCACTACCAAGTGGATCTTCCCAAGGATCTAAAAATGATGTAATCCGTTTAATCCGATATGGAGCAGATAATACAAGTGCAACAAATCCTGCTACACCTAATAGTCCGAGCCAGACAAAATGAATGACTCTTGCCCCTGATACGAAAATCATAACGATACAGGTTCCGACCATAACTGTTCCTGTACCTAAATCTGGTTGCAACATAATGATACCAAACGCAGTAAAAACAAGTCCTAAGGAAGGCACTAGCCCTTTTTTAAATGAAGTGATTTTCTTTTGGTTTTCCGACAAAAATTTCGCTAAAAAAGCGATCATCGCCAGTTTCATAAACTCTGAAGGTTGGATAGAAAATGCACCGACCCCTATCCAACTTCTTGATCCATTTCGCTCCATGCCAATTCCTGGGATCAAAACGGCAATTAAGAGAAAAAAGCAAATAATGATTAACATTTTCGCCCACGATCTCCATGTCCAATAATCAACATTCATTAAGAAGAACATTGCGATGACACCAACCCCGGCAAATAAAAGCTGACGCTTAGCAAAAAAGAAAGAATCATCGAATTTATACGTCGCCCACACCGCACTGGCACTGTACACCATAATGAGACCGATTGTTAAAAGAAGCAACGTAAGGATAACTAATATAAAGTCTGGTGTAGACCTTTTTGCTGTCAACGCCGAACACCCCTGTACCTTTTATTTAAGGGCTATTAAGAAAAGTGCAAGCGCCATTTTCATTGTCTAAAAAAATTGTACAAGCCCTTACTTAAGCTTATGCACGGCATGAATAAAAATGTCTCCTCTTTCCTCAAAAGTTTTGTACTGGTCCCAGCTTGCACATGCTGGAGATAAAAGTATGACATCTTCTTCTTCGGAAATTTGAAATGCCGCAGATACTGCTTGTTCCACATTATCGACACGTTTGATGACTTCTATTCCACTTTCATTTGCTATTCTTTCTAACTTAGGTGCAGTTTCCCCAAAGAGAACCATTGCTTTCACGTTATCCAAGTAAGGCTTCAGCTCATCAAATTCATTTCCGCGGTCAAGACCACCTGCTAGTAAAATAGTCGGCATAGAAAACGCCTGTAGTGCTTTACTAGTTGCTAGAATATTTGTTGCCTTTGAATCATTATAAAAACGGCGACTTTCAATTGTATCTACAAATTGAAGTCTGTGTTTTACACCTGTAAATGACGTAAGAACCTTTTTAATTGATTCATTTGAAACACCTTTTAATTTGACGGCGGAAACAGCAGCTAATATATTTTCTAGATTATGAACACCTGGTAAAACGATATCTTTTAAATAAATTACGCGTTCATTTTTAAACCAAATACTTTCATCCTTGATATATGTACCACTCTCGAGTTCTCTTGTTGTCGAGAAAAACAGTTTCTCTGCATGAGATTTTTCAGAACGCTCACAAACCTCCTGATCATCTAAATTAATTATTGATACATCAGACCCAGATTGATTCTGATAAATTTTCCCCTTTGCAAACACATACTCATCTTTCGTTCCGTGATAATCTAAATGTGCTTCAAAGATATTTAAAATAATGGCAATAGCAGGTTTAAATTCAATTGTTCCTAATAGTTGAAAGGATGACAATTCCATCACAATAACATTGTCGCTAGTAGCATTTTGTGCAACTTCACATGCAACTGTCCCAATATTCCCTGCGATTAAAGGTTGTTTTTGATCTTCTTTAAGCATTTCATAAATTAATGTTGTTGTTGTTGTTTTTCCATTTGAACCAGTAATAGCAATAATATCAGCTTCTGATATCTTATAAGCTAACTCCACTTCAGTAATAACTGGGAGATTTTTTTCCACAGCAAGAGCTACCAAAGGGTTTGAATATGGTATTCCAGGGTTTTTCACGACTAAATCAATCGTCTTATCCTTTATTAATGAAAGTGGATGATCCCCACAAACAACCTGAATTCCAAGGTCTCTTAACTCCTCGACCGCTGCATCTGTATCAGTTGCTTTCAAATCATTTACTGTTACATTTGCACCAAGCTGATGTAATAATTTAGCGGACGCTAAGCCGCTTTTTGCTAACCCTATAACTAATACCTCTTTATGTAAATAATCACTAATCCTTTTCACTTACAACCACACCTCGATATAGATTCCAAGCACTGCGAAGACAAGCCCAATTGTCCAGAACGTAACAACTACTCTCCATTCTGACCATCCAACTAATTCGTAGTGATGATGCAGTGGGCTCATTTTGAATACTCTTTTACCTGTTGTTTTAAATGATATAACCTGAATAATAACCGATAATGTCTCAATTACGAACACGCCACCGATTAAAACAAGCAATATTTCTAATTTTGTTAAGATTGCAATCGTTACTATTGCACCACCTAGTGCAAGTGAACCCGTATCCCCCATAAATACCTTAGCAGGATGTGCATTAAAGACTAAAAATCCAAGTACTGCACCAACTACCGCAACTGAAAAAATCGCAACATCATATTGAGATTGATTCCATGCTAATACGGCAAATGCCCCAAACGCTACTGCAGAAGTTCCTGATAATAAACCATCTAATCCATCAGTTAGGTTAACTGCATTTGATCCACCTACCAGCATAAAGATGACAAGTACAACATAGCCCCAACCTAAATCAAATGAAAGTGAGGTACCAGGTAAACCAATCTCGGTTGAAAATCCATATTGTGTAAAGATAATATAGAAGATGACTGCAATAATCACCTGGCCGAGTAATTTTTGTCTTGAGGTTAACCCTAGGTTTCTTTTCATGACAACCTTTATAAAATCATCTAAAAATCCTAGTAAACCGTAACCAACAGTTACAAACAGTAATAAATACATCTCAACACTTAGTTGAGAAAATTTCCCTGTCATCACAATTGTTGTAATGATAATCGAGAATATGATCATTACTCCACCCATTGTAGGAGTTCCTGATTTCTTTTGATGTGATTTAGGTCCTTCTTCTCTAATACTCTGGCCGAACTTCAACCTCCTAAGAAAAGGAATAATGATGGGAGATAATAGTACACTTATTAAGAATCCCATTACGAGTGTAATTAATATAACCTGCTCTAGCATGTAGGCTCCCCCCCATCTTTATTCGTTTTTCCCCAAATTACGTGTAGGTAATTTACGAGAATATCATATGAGCTATTTTCTTTAATATGTTTCTCAAATCTAAAATCATTCATTTTATCAACTTCTCTTTCTATCCTTTGTTACCTATTCTATGAAAGAAATGAGGCCTGAACTACATCATTTTATTCATTTCATTTCATAAATAGATTAGTTTTCTTGGGTATGAGCACCAGTTTTGCTATTTTTCACTTATTTTGATTATTGATTGCCTTTAACGCAATCTCTTTATCATCAAAATCGAATGTTTCGTTGCCAATGATTTGGTATGTTTCATGCCCTTTCCCTGCAATTAAGATTACATCTCCCTTTTTAGCATGTTCAACTGCGAAGTGGATTGCCTTTTCACGATTAGAAATCAAATGATAATGTTCTCCACTAACTCCAGCTTCCATATCTTTAAGAATCATGGATGGATCTTCACTCCTCGGATTATCAGAAGTGAAAATTGGCTCATCACTATATTCAGTAGCAATTCTAGCCATAAGCGGTCTTTTCGTTCTATCTCTATCTCCTCCACAGCCAACAACACAAAAGATTTTGCCTTCTACAAATTGCTTTATCGTTTGTAAAACATTTTCTAGACTATCTGGAGTATGAGCGTAGTCAACGATAACAGTAAAGTCTTGCCCTCCATCAACAAGTTCAAAACGCCCTCTAACACCCTCCATTACTTCAATTGCTTGGATAATTGTATCTAAGTCAATAGATGATGCTAAACAAGCCGAAACTGCTGCTAGAACATTATAAATACTAAATTTTCCAACCATATTGATCGTTACTTTTTTTGTACCTACTGGTGTAAACAAGTCAAATTCTGTACCTTTTGACGTCATTTTAATTTCTTTTGCCATCACATCTGCAGAGGTTTCAATTCCATACGTCAAAATTTTTGCAGCAGTCATTTTTATAAATTCTTCAGATGCCTCTTCATCGGCATTTAAAACGGCAATTTTTACATCTTCATGATCAAAACGATTACCTAATTGAGCAAAGAGAAGGCCTTTAGCATACTTATAAGATTCCATCGTTTTATGATAATCTAGATGGTCCTGGGTTAAATTTGTAAAGACTGCAACATTGAAATCACAGCCGTGAATTCTTCCTAAATGAAGCGCATGAGAGGAAACCTCCATTATCGCATGTGTTACCTCTTTCTCTCTCATCTCATGGAACGTTTTTTGAAGAGTCAAGCTTTCCGGAGTCGTGTTTTTTACATTTTTTAATTCATCTGCTATTTTTATGTACATGGTTCCAATTAACCCTGTTTTTTTAGTTGCTTCATTAAGTATTTTTTCAATTATATGTGTTGTTGTCGTTTTTCCATTCGTTCCAGTAACACCAATAAGATGCATATTATGTGTAGGCTGACCATAATAAATATCCGCCAACACAGCCATTGCTCTTTTTGAATCTTTCACTAAAACTACTGGAATTTGTAAATCGTCCAATGGTCTTTCAGCAAGAATCGCCACCGCTCCACTTTCTTGAGCTTTTCTGGCATAATCATGACCATCAACTGTATAGCCGTTAATACAAATAAATAAGCTACCCTTCTTAATTTCCCTAGAGTCCATCTCAATTGATGTGATCATCGGATTTTCTTTCGTAACAATTTCATGTTCGTGTAAATATGTAAGCAATTCGTTTAATTTCATTATTATTCCTACTTTCACTACAAGGTCTATGCACGTTTAATTGAATGTAGATAAGAATCATTAACTTATGTTACCATTCATTCAACTTTATAAAGAAAACGAGCTATTTACCAAAGCTTTTTGATTGATTGAAGCATTTACAGAATGTTCTCCGTACTTATTTTATCTTACTTATAAAAAAAGAGCCATCCTTCGTTTCATTTTATTTTGAAAAAGCAGGTCTATATTTAGAAGTTTTATTATTTAGAATATTAATGCTTAAGAAAATGAAAAACAGAAAGAAAGCGTGACATCAAGAATCTAGCGAATGTCATGCTTTCTTGCAATTTATTCTTTATCATCAATTTCCTTTTCACTTTCACCTAAATAAACACGTAATGTCGAACCTTCTTTCACTTTTACTCCAACATTTGGGGATTGCTGCACAACAACATCTCCTTCTCCTGCTACATCAAGCTTCAAATTAACAAATTGCTCTGATAGTTCTTGTTTAGTCAACCCTATAATATTCGGTATTTCGACTAATTTTGTGTCCAGCCATTTATATTCCTTTTCAATTTGTTCCTTTCTAGGTTTTACACCTAGCTCTGGTAATGCATCACGCATAATATTACCTACAATTGGAGCAGCAACAGTACCCCCGAATTGGATCGTACCTTTAGGATTATCAACTGCTACATAGATAACAATTTGTGGATCGTCAGCAGGAGCAAATCCAATAAATGAAACGATATGGTTGTTCTCCATATATCTTCCATCTTTAACCTTTTGGGCTGTACCTGTTTTCCCACCAACTCGATAACCGTCTACATATGCATTTCTCCCTGTCCCAAGTGCAACTACACTTTCGAGTGCATAACGAATCTCTTTCGATGTTTCCTCAGAAATGACTCGTTTCTTCGCTTCCGGTGTTTGTCTACTAATCACTTCATTTGTTACGGGATCCACCCATTCCTTAGCAATATATGGTGTATATAATATCCCTCCATTTACTGCTGCTGATACAGCCGCTACCTGTTGAATCGGGGTAACAGATACCCCTTGTCCGAATGCGGTTGTCGCAAGCTCAACAGGTCCAACTTTTTCCGGATTAAACAAAATACCTCTACCTTCACCCTGTAAGTCAATACCTGTTTTTTGCCCAAAGCCAAAGTCTTTAATGTACTTAAAGAGTGTTTCTTCTCCAAGTCTTTGTCCTAGTTCAACAAAACCAGGGTTACAGGAATTTTGAACGACTTCTAGGAATGTTTGGTGACCATGTCCCCCTCTTTTCCAACACCGTAATCTAGCACCATCAACCTCAACAGATCCACTATCATTAAACGTGTCTTTTTCAAGATTCACCTTTTCTTCTTCAAGTGCTGCCGCTAAAGTAATAATTTTGAATGTTGAACCAGGTTCGTAATTACTCCAAACAGGTAAATTCCGATTGTATACTGTTGGATCTACTTCCTGGAATTTAGCAGGATCAAAATCTGGCCGACTTGACATCGCTAAAATCTCGCCATTATTAGGATTCATTGCAATGGCTATTATGCCATCAGGATTATACGTTGCCTGCACATTATCTAATTCACGCTCAATAATTGTTTGGACTCGAGTATCAATCGTAAGCTTTAAATTGTTGCCATCAACTGGTGCTGTATAGTCATCCGCTTCACCTGGCATCCTTTGGCCTTTTGCATCTGAGAAAAATTTCACATACCCTTTTTCACCTTTTAACTGCTTATCATAATAGGATTCTAAACCTAATAAACCTTGGTTATCAATCCCAGCAAAGCCAAGAACATGTGATAAATAGCTACCAAACGGATAGTAGCGCTTGGAATCCTCAGCTATGTAAACCCCTTTTAAATTTAACTCTCTTACTTCATTTGCCTTTGCATGAGATATTTTTCTACCTTCAGGATTAATCCATTCAATCGATTCTTTTTTAGTGACATGTTTATATGCCTTCTCCTCCGACATATTTAACACGGCTGCCAGCTTTTTAGCGGTATCTGCAGGATTTTCAATTTGTCTTGGGACAACATATATGGTAGGAGCACTCATATTTGTTGCAAGTTCAACACCGTTACGATCTAAAATTTCCCCACGCTCAGGTTCAAACGGTATATTTCTACTCCATAGATCTTTTGCACCAGAAGTTAATGAAGATCCAAGAAAAAATTGAACATACCCTAGACGTATATCAATCACTAAAAAAATTAACAAACCGAATAGCAACGTTAATGCAAGACGCTTTCTAACGGTTACATTCGAAACACGCATATCCTCTACTCCCCCTTGTCTAGGCTCGTTCAAATATATGCTTGTACGACAGGAGTTAGAACAATAGAAATAAAGGAAACTCTGGTGTCTTAAGTCTAATAAACACTCCTAAAAAAAAAAAAAAAGGATTGACCTTATAGTAGGCCAATCCTTAAAATCACCATTTAGTCCTCTTCTTTTTCTTCAGTTTGTTTCTTAACTATAGTTGTCTTTAAAGTTACGGATAATACATCCCCTTTTTTCAATACACTATCCTTCTTTATACTTTGCTTAGTAACATAGCCAGAGCCTTCGGATTTAACTGATAAATCTATCAGATTACCCAATTTCATTACATCTCTCTTAGACCAACCAGTCATATTAGGCATTTTTACATTTTCAGAAGTTTGCAGTAACACTTTCTCATTTACGATGATAGGTGTTTCTACCTCGGGGTATTGAGCGATAATCTCTTGTCCGTTACCAAGAATGATCGGCTCTAGCCCTAATTCCTCTAACTGGTGTTCTGCATCAGTAGGCTTCATTCCTACCAGTGTAGGAAGCTTGATTCCTTCCTCTACTGTTTTGCTTTTATCTGCGCTCTCCATTTCTTCAGTTGGATCAATTTGCAAATACTGTAAGCTATTCTTCATGACAGTATTGAAAATCATTGAGACAGGAACTGAACCGGCTTTCCCTTCTAATTTCGGCTTTTGCACTGCCACGTAAACGATTAATTCAGGATCATCTTTTGGAGCCATTCCTAAAAATGAAAACACATGATTATCATTTCCTGATAAATACCCACCTGATGGTGAATAAATTTGGGCAGTTCCTGTTTTTCCAGCAACTTTATATCCTTCGATGCGAAATGACTTTCCTGTCCCCTTTTCAGAGCTAACAACGGTTTCTAATATATCTAATACTTCTTTTGCTGTTTTTTCTGAAATAGGCTGACCTACAGCTTTAGGTTTCGTTTCTTTCACAACTGTATCGTCATCTGGGTTAACAATTTTTTCAATTGCATATGGTTTCATCATTTTTCCATTATTTGCAATCGCAGTAGCAGCCTGAATTTGCTGAATCGGCGTAACTGCTGATGCTTGGCCAAATGCTGTTGTTACTTTATCACGATGCATATTATAGTTTATTTTGCTAGTAGCTTCATTCGGAAGATCAATTCCAGTTTTTGATGTGAAACCAAACTTATTTAAATATTGATATAAGCGGTCGACTCCTAGTAGCTTATCGGCAATAATAGAAAACGCGACGTTTGAGGAGCGCTGAACTCCTTCGTTATAGGTGATCGGTCCCCATCCACGCCCACTGTTATGATCATTAATATCTGGTCCTTCTACATCGTAAGATCCTGACTGGAACATTGCATTCCCATTATAAACGCCTTCTTCAATGGCCGCAGCAAGCGTAAAAATTTTCATTGTTGAACCAGGTTCAAAGGCATAGGATATCACATCATTAGTATAAGATGTAATATTCCTTATATTTGGATCAAAGCTCGGTCGTTGAGCCATAGCCAAGATTTTTCCCGTTTTTGGATCTGCAACAACACCTATGATTTTCTCTGGTGAGAATTCATCAACAACTTGATTCATAGAGTCTTCTAAAAAGGTTTGAATCTTTTGATCAATTGTTAAATAAACATCTTTACCATTTGTCGGAGCAATGATTTCATCATTACTATTTGGCAACTTCCAATTATAATGATCCTTTTCGTATTTTACATAACCGTCTTCTTCTTGTAGGTATTTCTCAAGGGTTTTTTCAAGTCCCATCATCCCTACTGTTTCGCCCGTGTCCTCTTGTTTTTGAGCATATCCTATTAAATGAGAGGCAAATAAACCATTAGGATAAAAACGTTGTGTATCCCGAATAAACGAAATACCAGGAAGCTCTAATTTAGCTATTTCTTCTTTCATTGTATGACTTATATCACGACCTGCTGCTCCAAATTCGACTTGATCTAAATCCTTTGAAAGAATCTCTTCTACTTTACTAACTTTCATTTCAATTAAAGGAGCAAGCTTTTGAGCAGTTTCCTGTATATCAACAACATGCTGTGGTTTTTTTGGATTAGTTGTCATTTTATCATCAAGAATTGCGACAAGCTTATACGAGGCTTTATCCTCAGCTATAACTTCACCTTTGTTATCTAGTATTTTTCCTCGTTCAGCTTCAATTGTTCGTTGACTTTCATATAATTCCTCTGCTTTTGCCGCAAGGGCTTCACCATGGACAGATCCAGTTGCTTGTATGTAAAAAAAGCGGATAAAAATTGTGAAAAAGAGCAGTGCAAATAGTAAAGATAGAAATGCTGCCCCTCTGTTCATATTTGTGTTTTTCTCTGTTAGCTTCATAAGGACCTCCTACTCGTGTGTTTATTTTACCACATAGAAACAATCGAGTGATGAAAAAAAGCTGGCTACACGTTTATAACTAGTGTAACTCAGCTTTTCCCCTTATATCTGTGTTATTCTTGTACACTTTTCACATTGTTTTGATCTAATTTCAAACCTAACTCTTTAGCTTTTTCCCAAATTCGATCATATGTACTTAACTCTTCAACCTGTACGTGGAGGTCACTATTTAGCTTTGTTTGTTCTTCTATTTTAGCTTCGGTTTTCTGTATTTCAATATTCGCTTGATATACTGTATAGCTTTTAGTAACAATATTTACTGCAGCTATAATAAAAAGACCAACAACTAAGATCATCAGTATTTTTTCCCCATTTGTTATTGAAGCTCTTCGTTTAATAATAATTGGTTCTGATACAGGCATATGTTGCTGCTGTTGTTTTTCCTGTCTTTGCTGTTCTAATTTCATCGCTAAATTACTCATACATGCAACCTCCTTTTATTTTACTACAATAATATTTGGGGTTTTACCAGCTCAAAAGTCATATTCGACTAAGGTGCTTCAGTTTTTAATTTTTTCAGCAATCCTTAACTTAGCTGATCTGGCTCGGTTGTTTTCTTCTAATTCTATTTCAGATGGAACGATTGGTTTTCTTGTAACAATATTTATTTTAGGCTCGTAACCTTCAGGTAAATACGGCATGTTACGGGGAAGCTCAGGTGGAGTTGCCGCTTCCTTGAAGGCTGATTTGCAAATACGATCTTCTAAAGAGTGAAAAGTAATGACACTTACTCTTCCTTCTGGTTTAAGTAATTCAATTGATTGTGCAATTGCCTCCTCAAAGACCTTCAACTCATCGTTTACAGCAATCCTAATTGCTTGGAAAATACGTTTTGCAGGATGTCCACCTTTTCTGCGAGCCGGAGCTGGTATCCCCTCTTTAATAATCTCTACTAGTTCTCCAGTTGTACGAATTGGCTCTTTTTCCCGATGTGCTTCAATTTTTCGCGCAATTTGTTTTGAGAATTTTTCCTCACCATATTTAAAAAAGATTCTTACTAAATCTTCATAAGACCAGTGATTCACAACATCATAAGCAGATACATCTGATTGTTGGTCCATTCTCATGTCCAATGGAGCATCATGATGATAGCTAAATCCTCTTTCTGGATTATCCAATTGTGGTGAAGAGACACCTAAATCAAAAATAATCCCATCAACCTTTTCAATACCATGCTCTGCAAGTTTTTCTGTAAGGTATCGGAAGTTACTTTTTATAAATGTTACCTTTCCTTCATAAGATGATAATTTTTCTTTAGCATTTGCTAATGCGATATCATCCTGATCAAATGCAAATAGGTGCCCATCTTTCGATAATTTAGAAAGAAGATAGCTACTGTGACCAGCACCACCTAACGTACAATCAACATATGTACCATCTTCCTTAACTTGTAAGCCGTCGACTGTTTCCTTCAATAGAACGGTTGTATGTTCAAACATAAGTTGTACCACCTTTTCAAATCAATTTTCTATTAGCTTGTCCACTCTGCTACTCATTTTTGCTTAAGTGAAGATTATATATCAAAATCAATCATATTTTCAGCAATTTCCTCAAAAGAATCTTCTTGTTCAGCAACATAACTTTCCCAGTTGGACTTGCTCCATAGTTCAATTCGATTTGAAACGCCGATCACAACACACTCTTTCTCTAATTTTGCATATTGCAGTAATGGTGTAGCGAGATTGACACGACCTTGTTTGTCTAATTCACATTCAGTCGCACCTGAAAAGAAAAAACGGGTGAATGCACGAGCATCTTTTTTGGTTAGCGGGAGAGCTTTAAGTTTTTCTTCAATTTGCTTCCATTCACTCATTGGGTAACCAAATAAGCATTGGTCGAGGCCTCTAGTGATAACGAACGTTTCTCCTAGTCCATCTCTGAACTTAGCTGGGACAATCATTCTGCCTTTTAAATCGATGGTGTGATGGTATTCTCCCATAAACATGTTCGTTGCCCCCACTTTCTCCCCTCAACTCACCACTTTCCCCCACTTATCTCCACTTCCTATTTTACCTTTGTTTACACAAAAAAAAAACCCTGTAATAACAGGATTTTCAAAAAACTTTTATTTAAATTTTGACAATTTTATGTTTATCATTAAAGGAATATGACAATTTTAGCAATTCTCCAACAAAATCCGGTCCAAATTTATTTAAATAGTAATATACATTCCACATTCTTTCTTGTGGATTTAAATTTGGAACCAAAGATAATTCAATCGCTTTAAACTTCGAAAGCTGAACCTCATGCTGCTGTTGTTTTCTTTTCTCTACGCTACGATTTAAAAAATCTAGTTGTTCTTGAATAAATGCACCATTCTTTTTCAACATCGGTTCTAAGCTATTATCAATTTTTAGAGCCGACTTTATTAGCTTTTCATGGATGTCTGAAACCTGCTTTTTGGCCTCTTCAACAAGCGGATTCATATCAACCGGTGATACTGACTTTAGGTAAGTCTCGATTGATTTTTCTACTCCATTATGTAAAACATCATCTAGCGTCAATTCAGCTTCTGCCATATTTCTTTCAATAGAACGTTCAAGTAAAGTGATCATTATTCGTGGTAAAACAGGTGGCATCTTCAGTTCTACACATGAAAATACACGTTTTAATTCTGCCCAGTATGTAACCTCTCCTGGCCCTGCAATAAATGCGAGTGTAGGAAACAAGTATTCCTGCATAATAGGTCGTGTAACAACATTATTGCTCAGCTTTTGAGGATATGTTTCTATGATATCGTTTAATTCTGCTTTTGATAATGTTAAACCAATACCAGGTACGACAAACTCTTCATTATTTTTTCTTTCTATAAGGAAACGCTCTCCTTCATGATGATAAAAAAGATTTGCACTATTTTCAGGCATTTCTATGATTGGACTGTAGCTTTGTAAGCGCATTTCTTCCTGCTGGATTTTAACTGCATCATACAAACTGCTATTGTTATCGATAATTGATTGAAAACAACACTTCTCCAGCTGACGAAGACCCGAATCCCCTGAATTAACAAGAACTAATCCTTCATTTCGAAAAAGCTTCATAATTACATGTTCAAAAAATTCTACATACGTTGTGGAGCGTTTCACACAGTTTATTAATTGATCTAGTAAATTGTTTGAATAATCTGTTTCTCCAAATGCTTCAAAAACTTGTTCAAGCCAATCCAAGGTCTTAGACTGGTTTAATGTCAAATCACTTACAGATTGTTTTTTAAGAGGAGAATCTTTAATCGCAAATTTCTTAGGAACATGATCCTTAGCAGCGAATATATGATTAATTTCTGCAAAATCATGATCCTCTCCAGCAATCCAAAAAACAGGAATAACAGGAATCCCAAGTTCCTTTTCTTGGTTTTTAGCTAATACGATAATCGAGATAATTTTATGTATTGTATACAATGGTCCGGTTAAAAGCCCTGCTTGTTGACCACCAATCACAACAACACTTTCAGGGTGTTTTAATCTCTCAATATTTTCTAATACTTTCTCATTATTCTCTGAAAATCGTTTTGCGTAATGCTTCAAATAAACTGAAATCTCTTCACGCTGAAAGGAACGATTTTTTAAATCCGCAACTCTATTATGAAAAACCTCTTTAGTATGAATATTATAATCAAAGAATGTTTCATTGTTTAATTTCTGATCGTTAAAGTCATTCATAAATTGATTTGAAGAGCGCAGGGAGAGTTCAAGAATCTCCATATATGTAACTTCCTTTCTAGGTTAATATTATAACAGGATGAGTATAGCACTTATGTTGCTGAAACGAAAAAACTTTGCTTACAAATCCCCATCAATTTCCTAATTTTTTTACACTTAAATAAATGCATTTTTAATAATTTCAGCTGCAATACCGTATATAGTTAAAAAAAGGTAACTAATAAAAAAGAAGATAAATGAGAGCCGCCATACCTTTTTTGTAACAATGGTCATTGAAGGAGGCTTCGATCTATTGGATTCGAGATAATAAACAAATATGGATAAACATAATAATCCTAAAATGATATAAATTAGAAATGATTGCTCAAATATGGTTATTAAATGAAAATGAACAGATACAATAAAGAATAGGGTTGATAAGTCTAAGGTCCACAAAATGGATTTCTTTTTATTCTTAACAACTATTCGTAATATTAAAAAGAATAGAACGAGATTAACTAAAGGTATAGCAAATGCAAATGAGATCATCCATTTCATTATTTCAATCATTACCTATCTCAATCCCTTTAATAGCATGATATAAAAATGTAATGTGTGGAATTGGTTTTTGAGTGTTAGTTGCTTGCTGAATTAAATAACCTAGAATTGCATCAATTTCCGTCTGACGTCCGTTTTGGATATCTTTATACATTGATGATTGATTCTGTGCGGTGTTTTCACAGATGTTGTATACATGCTCCCAAAGTAGTGCTTCATTCGACAGTCCCAATACTTGTATGACTTCATTAAAAAGTACTTTTAACAATTTCATAAAATGATCGTTTTCGATTAATACACCATTTCTCACTTTTAATACAGATGTTAATGGATTTATTGTAGCGTTAACAACCAATTTTTCAGAAAGCATCTTCCTCCAGTTATCTTCCATTTCAATCGGAAATAGTGATTGTTGATTGATTTGCAATTGTTGAATCAATGAGTTTTGACTGTTATCTCTATTATAATAAGCGATTTTTGTCTTACCTACTCCAGTATGTTGGACTGTGTGATCATCAAGTCGTATTGCACCATGTTCAACGATACCTAATATAATGTGATGCTTTAATAGAGCTGACAAATACGGTAAATGCCCCATACCGTTTTGAAGGAACAATATCGTTCTTGGTGTAAGATTGTTTATTTCTGCAATAATAGAAGCGATATCGTATTGCTTTACAGTCACAATTAAGAGCTCTTCTTTATAATTCCTTGTTGAATCAGCATTTATCATTACCCTAGTGTTTATTCCATCCTTTACCATCAACAAACCATTTGAATTTATCTGATCAGCCTGTTGCTTTTGATTCGTATAAAGGGTAACTGTATGGTTCTTACTGAGATAATAACTATAAAGCAAGCCTAATGAACCCGCACCAATAATTCCTATATCCATTGTTCCCACCTACTATTTACTTTGCTAAGTTTTACATTTATCAGCTCAATCATATCAAATGAAACGTCGAAAGTACCACACTTTTGCTTTTTTTCCACTAGAAAAAGCAATTGAATCCATTTGTAAATTAATTTACTGGAAGCGGTTAACTAAAAAACTACATGAACAACATTTGTCATGCTATAATAATTGTATTGTTATTATCATTAAAATCAAAAAATTCTTTACCAAAACGATATAATTTGATGTGCATCAAGGGGGAATTTGCTATGTTAAAAGTTGAAAGATTGTTAGTTAATTATAAAACCTTAGAGGAATTTAAGAAATTTAGAGAATATGGAATACAAGAGCTTTCTATGCTTGAGGATCTGCAGTCAAATATAATTGAAAATGATAGCGACTCACCGTTCTACGGCATTTATTACGGTGACAAGCTAGTCGCACGAATGAGTCTTTATCGTGTAAACAAGAGATTCGATCAATATTTTAGCCCGCAACAGGACTTTTTGGAGCTATGGAAGCTGGAAGTTTTACCAAATTACCAAGGTAAAGGCTATGGAAGAGCACTTGTCGACTACGCAAAATCATTTAATTTACCTATTAAAACAAACCCACGAGTTAAATCAGGAGACTTTTGGTCTAAAATGAACTTTGAACAAGTTAAATACGAAATGGAACGTGACAAAGGAGAAAACCCATTAGTCTGGTATCCTTCAGGTGTCAGTGAACAATAATATATCCTAGTGCTTGCGAGCTTCTGACAAGTAAACAGCTTCGAAATTGCATATATTGGCAAAATACTAAGTGCTTTTTTATGACAAAGGGGCTGACTTCTACTTGAGAGTCAGCCCCTGCTTAGTCCTTTATTTCTCAACTCTTTCTAAATTTCCGTTTTTATCCATTTGAAATTTCACTTTTCTATTTCTTTCATCCTCTTGAAGAATAACCATCTTTCTTGCACGATCCATAATTTCAATTAATGCATGGTAATCTTCTTCAATTACTTCTAAGTTATTTATGAGTGATTCCTTTTCATGTTGTAATTTGGCCACTTCTTCTTCTAATATCTTAATTTTACCTGTTAATTGTCTATTTTCTTGTTGAATCTCTTGCATAGATGGTGTTTCTTCATATTGTTGGAGAAACGAGATGAGATCCTTAATTGCATTTTTAGATTGTACACTAGGCGATTGGCTTTCTTCTTGAGCGATTGGCTCCTTAAGTGGCTCCTCTTCTTGTTGAGGAACAGTCCTAAGCTCTTTTCTTTGTTTCTTCGCTACCTCAATGCCTGTTTTGTATTGTTTGCGAACATGAGAATTCCACCTAAACCCACAAGCAGCAGCGGTTCTTGATAACTTTCGACCAACCTCTTCAAAGGCAGCAAGCTGTGTTGCACCTTCTCGAATGTGCCTTAGTACAACCTCAGCCAACAATAAATCTTCATCATGAGTCCAAGCATCTTGACGCGTAGTAGTCATCTATAATCCCTCCAATAGTCACTTTTTTTCTATACATATGCAACTAGTAGAATAGATAGACTAAATACAATCTATTACTTTTAAAAAAGACTCTAGATAAGCGAGACTAAGACAAGATCAAAAACACTTTGTAAACAAACTATTTAAGTTACTTCTTTCTATTTAAAAATAAAGTAGCAGCACTAAGATGGTCTTCCATCTCCCATAGTTCAGCACATCTATTGATTTCAGACATCATTCTTACATGTAATTGAGTATTGATCCACTGATTTACTTTTACAGTTTTATATGCTCTTAGTACATTAGGGTGATCAACTAATGACTTATGTATAAATTGATATGCCTCGATTCGAGCATTTGCATCTGAAACAATCTTTTGGATAAACCCTAAAGTATGCGCTTCCTCAGCAAGCATTGTTCTTGCAGATAAAAGCATTGTCATTGCCTTATCATATGCTAATTTTTCATGTAACATAGTGGATCCTCCCCACCCTGTCGTTATTGCTAAAGAACCTTGAATAAACCCAAGTGAAATACCTTGTTTTGCGATGCGAAAGTCACAAGCTGTAGCAATTTCACAGCCGCCACCTAAGGCAATTCCATTCATAAAGGCAAAGGTTGGAATTGGAAATGTCATAATTTGATAAAGTAATTCCCCCATTTTCGAAAGCATATGGTAGGCTTCGTCCTTTGTTTTCAAATGATGAAAGGCTTCTACATCACCACCTGAACAAAATGCCTTCTCTCCTTCTCCTGTTATAACCATTGCTTTTATATCGTTTCTTTTATATAAAGAATTAAGACTAGCTTTTAATTCATCCATCATTTCCAGGTCTACAGCATTATACTTCAAAGGCCGATTAAGCTTAAGTTCGATAATTCCTTCTTCATATTCATTCATCACAAGTTTATTCATACATATCCTCCTCTCCATTTACTGATTTTCACAAGAACAAAAGCGCAAGCGCCTCGTTCAGCCTAGGGCAAATAAGACGAATTAGAATAGAAGGCGCACTTTGCCTTCAATTCTAAATTGGCTTATGATACCCACAGTTCAAGAATTTTATAATTTTCATTAACAATAATAAAAGCGTGAAGATCGATTGATCCTCACGCTTCATTAGCTGTAACAAATAATTATTTGCTTACAACGTCTCTTCCTTTGTATGTTCCACAAGCTTTACATACACGGTGAGCTAGTTTGCTTTCACCGCAGCTTGGGCATTCTACCATACCAGGTACTTGTAATTTAAAATGTGTACGACGTAGTCTTTTTCTTGTTTTAGAAGTTCTTCTAAAAGGTACAGCCATTATTCCCACCTCCTTAAAGAGCATTGCATTGTGAATCCGGTAAAACCGGTTCATTCTGTGCTATAAGCTATAGTATATTAACTTTCTTCATTTTCGAAGAATTTTGCTAATCCAGCAAGTCTAGGGTCAATCTTGTTATTCTGATCTTCCTCAGTAATAACTTCCCAATCTTTCCCTGATTGAGGAGCAGCTCCTTCTTCATTTGCACCATCATCACAGAATACCTGGATCGGAATTTCTAATATAAGGATTTCTTTGATAATAGGTGTTAGATCAACAATATCACCCTCAGCAAGATGAAAATCCTCTTCCGTATCATAGTCTGCTGGTTTTAATAAAAATGTTTCTGTTGTATCAATTGAAAATGGATATTGTACATCCACTAATGTTCGAGAACAAGGCAGAACCATTGAACCTGAAATTGATAAATGGAACGTTACTTTACTTGAGCTAATGTCGGCTCTTCCACTAACGCTTACAGGAGAAATATCACGAATGTCTTGATGACTAGTGACAAGCTCACTTAAATCGATTTCTTCTTCAATTTTCAAACCCTTGCTTTGCAATTGATTTAGTTGACTAATTGTCCATTTCAATGTGTATCACCTCAAGGCAACAAAGGTAATTATAGCCTTCGCAATAATATTTGTCAATATTTTTTCTTTACAGTATAAGTATACATGATTATCGCATTTTTACAAAACGAATATCTTGTACCACTCAAATACGGCTTATTTAGCATGTCTTATTTTAATCATCCTATGACTGCTTTGCAAGTTCTTTCTACAATTTTATTAAAATAAATAGCACTATTAAACTTGGTTGTTGATTTCCGCTGTATGCATTATGCACCAATCGACAAAGTGCCAAAATCAACAGTGAGCTTAAAAAGAGTTAATAAATAATGAGATACAAAGTGTTTATAGTTATCATCGTTTAACCTATAATGGATATCAGCATCTATATAAAATTCTAGAACGTGGTGATCATATGAATGCCTTAGGCCTTATCGTAGAATATAATCCTTTTCATAATGGACATTTCTATCATTTAACACAATCCATTAAAGAAACAAATGCAGATATTGTTATTGCTGTCATGAGTGGGAACTTTCTGCAAAGAGGAGAACCTGCTATTGTCTCAAAATGGGATAGAACGAAAATGGCTATACATAGTGGAGTAGATTTGGTTGTTGAATTACCTTATGCATTTGCTACACAAAAAGCGGAGACGTTTGCAAATGGTTCCGTTTCTATCCTAGAGGCCTTACAATGTCAATCACTATGCTTTGGTAGTGAATCTGGAGACATTTCTTCCTTCCTTCTTGCAAATGAATTTCTTATACATAACAAAAAGCAATATGAGGAGTTAATCCAACACCATATTAAAACTGGTGTGAGTTACCCTACAGCATTAACTCTTGCATTCCAATCCTTATCTAACGGACATGAAATTTTAGATTTATCTTTACCCAACAATATCCTTGGATTTCATTATGTAAAATCAATTCATCAACAGCAAGCGAAAATAAAACCTTATACAATTAAACGGTCATCAGCCGGTTACCATGAACAAGATTTTGTCTCTTCTACCATAGCTAGTGCGACAAGTATTCGAAAAGCAATATTTGCAAACAAAGGTCAGGTAGCAAATTATGTTCCTAAGGAAACGGTAAAAGTCATGGACAAATACAAAGACCAACAAGATCTTTTACACAATTGGGAATATTATTTTCACTTACTAAAGTATTCTATTATGACCATGAGTGAAGAGGATCTACTCACGATTTATGAAGTAGAAGAAGGTTTAGAAAACAGAATCAAAAAAAACATACATTCTGCTGTTAGTTTTCAAGATTTTATGGAACGTATCAAAACGAAACGGTATACATGGACTAGACTACAAAGGTTATGCACACATTTATTAACGAAAACAACCAAACAACAGATGAGTTATATCGACCAGAGCGAAACATCACCATATATAAGGTTATTAGGTATGTCTTCAAAAGGTCAGGGATATTTAAACTCTATAAAAAAACAGATTGAACTTCCGATTATATCTAAGCTATCAACCTTTCAACATCCTTTGCTGGAGTTAGATATAAAGGCTGCAGCTACATATAATATGATATTTCCTGAACCGCTTCGCTCAAAGCTCTTAAGAACTGAATATGCCACTCCACCGATTAGATTAGAAAATAACTAAATAAAAGTCACTGCAATTAAAAAGAGAAAGGATGATCATTAATCATCCTTTCTCTTTAAGTTTCGTTAAATATTCTACTGCTTCATCAAATGTATCAATCGGAATTATCTTCATTTCTGTTTTGATCTTTTCTCCAACTTCTATAGCCTCTTTATAATTTGATGTAGGGCTGTCATTTTCATTTGGTGCAAAGAAAATTTCTATCCCTGCTTTGTCTGCGGCAACAATTTTTTGTGATATCCCTCCGATTGGACCAACTTCTCCTTCTGTGTTAATTGTTCCTGTACCTGCGATATCATAGCCTTTCGTCAAATCCTTTTCTGTTAGCTGGTTATATATTTCAAGTGAGATCATCAATCCTGCTGAAGGCCCTCCTATTTCCTTTGTATTTAGTTTAATATCCGGCTCTACTTCTATTTGTCGATCCGTGATTAGTGAAATTCCTATCCCTACCTTTTTAGGATCCTCTGTAAATGGTGCCAGCTTAATTTTTGCTTGTTTTTGCTTTTCTTCTCTTTCAAAGGTAATTGCTAGTTCATCTCCGGCTTTCTTTTTACCAACATACTCGATAAATTCTTCTGCCGTTTGAAAATCCTTATTGTCCACTTTATAAATTCGATCTCCCACTTTTAGGACATCTGCAGCAGGCATGTCTTTTACAATTCCATCAACATATATACCGTGGAATGTATAATCAACTTGTTTATTTGCTTTTTTATAAGCAATAGTAATCGCTGATTCCTGTGATGCTTCCATCATATGTAATTGTCTATTATAGTACTCTTCATCTGTCTCATCTTCTCTTTTAATTTCCTCTAGAGGATGGATGTAATAATAATCATGTAGCTTTGCCCACATATAAGTTAACGGATTTGCTCTTCCAAACCGAACAGTTGTTAAAGAAAAGCTTCCCTCTTCATCTTCAAATCCATTTTGAACCTCCACGATCGGCTCTAGTTCTGAAGCCATTCCTGGTTGTGTTACGTAATAAGGAAGCTTAATAAATGTCATGATTAGTACAATCATTGCTAACAAGATAAGAGAACGAAATATAGTTTTACTTTTCATGACTGTTTGTCTCCTTCCACTGTGCTATAAGCCTATGTATTTTTTCTATATGCTGAATAGCTTCCTTCTCACCTATCTCAATAATTTCCTTTATATTTGTAAAAGCTCGAGAATTATATTGTTCGACATGAGGACGTATCATAACATCTGATGCGATTTCCCGATGATGAACAAGCTCATCCTGCATAATATCGAGACTTTGCAAAATCACATCAAATATTGACGTTATATCCTCATTTCGCTTTACATGTGAAACATCAACTGCGATCACAATATCTGCCCCCATTTCCTTTACAACCGAAACAGGTACTCTGTCAACAACACCTCCATCTACTAATAGTCTACCATCAATTTTTTCTGGAACAAAGATACCTGGTATAGCAATACTAGCTCTAACTGCATCTGCTACAGGTCCATCTTTAAATATAACCTTTTTTCCATCATATAAATCCGTAGCGACAACAGCTACTGGAATATCTAATTCAGCAAATGTTTTTCTATGTGTAAATAAGCGAATTAATTCCTTTACACGATTACCTGCAATAAAACCCATTTTTGGAACTGTAAAATCCAAGTAATACTTCCTCTTAAAAGCTAAGGCAAATTGATACAATCTGTCTATACTTATGCCTGAAGCATAGAAGCTACCAACTAGTGCTCCCATACTGCTTCCAGCAATTAAATCAATAGAAATTCCTTCATCATGTAATACCTTTAATACCCCCAAGTGTGCAAACCCTCTTGCACCACCTGATCCAAGCGCTAGTCCAATCTTTGGCTCCTTTGTCAAGGAGATACCCTCCTTTTAGTTCATTATTAGCAAATTTTATAAGAGATTGTTGCGTTGACCCTATAAAATACAACATTAAGATTTAACAAAGCCTTACGATAAAAATATTTTTTTATAAAGATATGAGTAAAATAGCCGATTCATCCAATTCTTTGGACTTTTATTTTTCAAAACAATGGTATAGCTCATTCTTATGGTCTAAAATGTGCACCTATTCTCGTATATTGAACTAAAGAGGTTTGTACAACAACTTGGAAAAGTGCTTCATCCACATTTGTGCGTATACCTATTATGACCCGTATGTTTAGGAGGCATCACAATTTGAGTCTTTCAAAACTTAAAACAATTTTTTTCGCTACTTTTATAGGTGGACTAACGATTGCAATCATCCTTAATCCTAAAGAATCGCTAGAAGCATCCATCAGAGGATTAACAATTTGGTGGGAAGTTGTTTTTCCATCTTTACTCCCCTTTTTTATTGTATCAGAATTACTCATTGGTTTTGGAGTTGTAAAGTTTATTGGTGTATTACTTGAGCCTCTAATGCGACCGATCTTCCGTGTACCAGGTGTTGGTGGCTTTGTTTGGGCGATGGGAATGGCATCTGGCAATCCAGCAGGTGCAAAGCTTACTGCTAGAATACGGCAGGAAAAACAAATAACGGCATTACAAGCAGAACGATTAGTCTCTTTTACAAGCTCATCTAATCCCCTATTTATTTTCGGAGCGGTAGCTGTTGGCTTTTTTAATGATGCTTCCCTAGGCATATTATTAGCTGCTGCACACTATTTAGGTAATTTATGTGTAGGTCTCACGATGAGATATTATGGGGGAATTGACTCATCACTAAAAACTGAAAAAAAGCACATGATTTTTCCACCGCTAAAATTAGCCTTTAGAGAGTTACATTTAACTAGAATAAAGGAATCTCGACCTCTTGGAAAAATGCTTGGGGATGCTGTGATCTCTTCTATCCAAACACTGCTTATGATTGGTGGATTTATCATTCTTTTCTCTGTTTTCAACAAAATATTATCACTAATCCATGTAACTGAATGGATTGCGATCGTTTTTTCTGGAGGATTAACTTTATTACATATTTCTACTGATCTAAGTGTACCACTTATTACAGGAATCTTTGAAATCACTTTAGGTAATCAGTTTGTTAGTGAATCTACAGCAAATTTATTAGATAAAGTAATGGTTGCCAGCTTTATATTAGCTTTTGGTGGTTTATCCATTCAAGCACAGGTTGCAAGTATATTAGCTGATACAGATATTCGCTTTCAGCCATTTTTCATAGCGCGAATTTTGCAAGGTATTTACTCTGCGATTATTGCATTCTTTTTATTTAAACCACTTTATTTAAATTTACAATCTTATCATTCTAATGAATTACCCGTCTTTTTTATGAGACATAGTCCTAAGTGGGCTATTGACTATTGGGAAACAATTTTACATGTAGGACCACTTATCACCATTCTTTCATTATGTGTTTATGTTTACTTATATGGTAAACGCAATGTGTTTACTAAAACGCCATAGTGTTTCAACAATGTAAAAGGTGAGGGTTCTTCCCTCACCTTTTACTCATCAATGAATTTACTTTTTAATGCCTTTTCAACCACTTCAGGAACCAGCTCTGCTATATCCCCTTTATATTTTGCGACTTCTTTAACTATGCTGGAGCTTAAAAATGAATATTGATTATTCGTCATCATAAAAAATGTTTCAATATTATCATCTAAAACTCTGTTCATTGAAGTTATTTGCATTTCATATTCGAAATCTGAAACAGCACGAAGTCCTCTTAAAATCGTTTGAGCTTTCTTTTCGCGTGCATAATCAATGAGCAATCCCTTAAAGGTCTCAACAATGACATTTGGAATATCCTTTGTTACTTCACTAATTAATTCACATCGCTCTTCAACCGAAAATAAAGGTTGTTTGGAGGAATTGTTTAATACACAAACATACACTTGATCAAATACCTTTGCACCCCTTTTAATAATATCTAAGTGACCATATGTAATTGGATCGAAGCTTCCAGGACATACTGCTATGCTTCCCATCTTTATTCCTCCCCTAAACTACTTTTATATCCATATACGGTAATAGAGGTCATTCCGTATGTTTCATACTTTATTTGGATAAATTGGTCGATCTCTACAGGCAATTGAACTTCTGATCCATGCTCCGTAACAATAAATCCACCCTCTTCTAGCAAATTATTTTCACTAATTGAGGTTATAAGCGCTTTCAACTTTTGTTGCTTATACGGTGGGTCTAAAAAGATTAATTCAAATCGAAGTTCGCGTTTAATTATTGCTTTTATTGCTCGTTCAGCATCATTTCGATATACTTCAGATGCCTCAACTGCATGGCATGCTTCTAAATTTTTATGTATCGTTTGAATAGCCTTTGCTTCTCGATCAACAAAAATACACCTTTCAATCCCACGACTCAAAGCTTCGATACCTAACCCTCCGCTACCTGCAAACAAATCCAAGGCATTTCCACCATCAAAATACGGACCAACCATATTAAAGATCGCTTCTTTTACCTTATCAGTTGTAGGTCTTGTGGTCACCCCTGGTACTGCTTTTAATTGTCTACCTTTATAATTACCTGAAACTACTCTCATATCTGTCACCACTACTTTTTTATTTACATCTCTACAAAGGATTTTCTATGGATCTCTATGTATGTGAAAATCTCTATACTTGTAGAAGATTCACTTTATCCTACCATAGCACTTCTATATGTTACAATATCTGATCATTGTGAAAGAAGTTTAGAAAAAATTTTTTCTTTTATGTATATGGAAAAACCATTTGGTGATAATGAGTAGTAACAACATCGATTCGTTGATGTTGTTGCCAACCGCGGAGAAGACTTACGTTTCCCCATAAGTTCTTCCTCCGGTTTCTCCTCTCCCTTTGCCTTCAACCTTTTACATGTGAAAAGGTTTTGAAGGACCCTACAGAGTATATCTGTAGGGTTTTTTTTCGTACAAAACTATGATTTTTACTATACTTCTCATTTTAACATCTTCATGTTATAGTGAAAATTCAGTTTAAAATGGACGTATATAATATTTTAGGGGGAAGTTATATGATTCAACGATTTATTGAGTTAGGTGAAGGCTATTCTGATATTTATGAACTTATTGAAACAGCAAGAGCTAACAAACATCGTGTGTCTAAGCTAATTGCCTTACATACAAAAGTTAATGAAAAAGCGGTTACTTCCTTAGTTGTAATTATGCAACCGACTGATCAAGGGAAATTCCAGGCTCTTTATATTTGTCGTGAAGGGATTCCAAATCCACACGTTAAGGAAAATAAACGCTATGAGTTATTTGAAGCTCTTTCAGCTTATTTAAACAAAGACATTATTCAAATTGATGTTAAACCATCAAATATGTTTAATGAGCTTGAACTTTATTATCAGCATTTGATTGGGATATTAAGGTTAAATCATTATATCCCACCAATGCAATAGGAAGCTGAAAAAACAAATAGCAAAAGCACGTCCTGTACTTCATATATTGCTGCCGTTCAATTAAGATTTTATTTGTTTCCAATAACGTAAAAAGGGCTGTCCTTTAGGAAAGAAAGACATTTACATGTAATTCTTTCTGAAGACAACCCTTTTTATCGAATCAGAATTTATAACTTTTCTTACTCAGTTTTGGTTTTATGTTCCAGCACTTACACCCTTGGGAACTGATCAAGAAGCCTTGCGCTTTTCTTAAATGTTTATTTCACAAGTTATAAACCTATCTTATAATCATATTCCTTCGCTTTATCCACTTTAGATTCAAATTCAAGTTTTAAATGAGGCTTATAGGATGGTTCTGCATGTTTCACAAACGAGTAGGAAGTAAGCTTTTGTACAGTTTGCTCCACCATATCCATATTGCAATATAAAACAACATATTTTAATCGTTTTGAAACATAGTGAACGTTTCCAAATTTCCTAAGCATTTTTATATGCTTTAATGAGTGAAGCCAAACGACTATACCTTGACGTTTTTCAAACATATTGATTCTCCCTTATTTATATAAAAGAACTTTTCCCTTTAACTATTTATCGCTCCACTTTAAAAGTCTAGCAAAAATTTTCAATTCTAACAATATTCCTTCATGGAATTTTCAAAAAAAATAAAACGAGTGTATTTAACTCGTTTTATGACACCTTACAGCCACACCCTCCACCAGAACCACAACCTCCTCCACAGCTTGACCCAGTGTCAAAGAAGGGATTACCTGTCGGAACTTTAATATTCACAGAAACGGCTTGGCCAACTTGAACACTTATTTCATCAAGTAATGCTTGCAGTTCATTTTCTGCTTTTTTAAAATTGAACACACTCTGATTTAAATCGAGTTCTCTTTTTATATCACGCATATCCTTTGATATCTTTCGATAATCCGGATGGTATTTACCAAAGCGCTGGACATCTTCATATAAGTCCTTCGTTTTCGCAAATTGAGAAATGAGCTGTTGAGCATCTTTGTCATTTTTTAATCTATAGAAACTACGACGATATTCTTCTGCCGGCACCGACTTGAGAACCAAGCTTGCAAGTTGTTCCGCTTCATCTAGTAGTAACATGCTTTCAATAGTAGCAAACATAGAGTATTTGCACCTCCAGCATTCATTTTACCATGAATAGAAGAAAATGAAAATCATCTACCTTGTCACATATATTATTGGATCGAAACCGTCCATATTTTTTTTAAATCATAAGTTGTTGAATCATTGTGAACAACCTCCACCATCATTTCATGTACACCTCTGTCTAATCCCTTTACAATAAAGGCTGCAGTATTCATGTCATCAATCTTTTTCCCATCTACAGATACTTCAATATGACCTTCTCCACTTACTTTATTACCGCCCTTTTCTTTAAAAGAAAAATTAGGAATATAACATTCTACATATACATCTTTATTTCGTACATAATGTTTTATATTCAAGGAAGCCAGTTGACTTTGACTTACAACCTCAACTACATCATTAGAAACATTCGTCACATGGAGAGGGACTAATATTACATTTCCCTCAGGACGTGGCTTGTCCTCTACACAACCTGTCATTCCAATTAATATGAATACAAGAGCTAATAACCGTTTCATTTTATCGCCTCCTTTTTTGTATTGTTTACAAATAAGGATAAAATCATGAATATTTCTTTTGTTTTGGCTCTCTTCTAAAAGATTGTTGTTTTTGAACAAAACTGATTAGGTTGATTGGAACGGATATGCGAGACTCCTGTGGGAGTAGCGGGACAGATGAGACCCCGCAGGCGCTTCGCGATGATAAGGCTCATCGCCCGCCCCACGGAAAGCGAGCATCCTCTCGCTGCAATCAACCAACCCAATACTATTTTAAAAGCAACAAAGTTTGCGAAAACAGCCTTTGTTTTTAACTTTAATTGACTAAAACAGTTTTCGTTTTAAAAGCAACAATCTCTTAGATAAGAGCCATAAGAAAAAACGACTTAAAAAAGCCGTTTAATCCTGTTGTCTCATTGTTTGAAACATCGCAATCATCATTTGTGCCATTTGAACTGAATTAGAAAATTGCTGTACTTTATGAGGAATTGTTTTTTGATAATAGTTCATCATTTCTATTTCTAATGACTCTAGGTCATTAGGATTTCTAGACAGTTTACGAAACCAATGTGGCTGTTCTCGGATAAATGTCTGTCGTTCTTTATTAGCGCGAATATGTTCCTGAATTTCTTTTCTCATCCAAACCCTCCTACATGTGCCTCGGTTTTATTTCCTGACACACATTAATTAGGCGTGCCTATTAATCCTTTCTAAATGAGAAGGGTTGTTGATTACTACCTGATGATTTTTGCCCTGAACTTTTTGATAGTCCAAATTGATCAAACAATCCTTGAATCGTTGATATCGTACTACTCATATTTGAAATATGATGGTTAACTGTGTTCATATCCATATTTTTTACCGCTGAAAACATTTGAGACATAAAATCAGCTTTTTTTTCTTCTGATTGCTCCTCACTATTTTCATCTTTATATTGTTTCCATACAACATCTTTCTCACCAAGTAGATACCAATCCTCAAATACTTCCTGCCATTCCTTGTTTCCCTTTCTTACCTCTTGTACAAGCTTTGGATGTTCTTTCACAAATTCTTTAAATTGTTGAACAGATGGATGTTGTTTTTTTGATGCCATTATCTTCACCTCATTGATACATTTGCCTATAATATGTTATTGAAAAACAGCAATAATGTTCGCCCATTTTAGAAAGGCAGATTTCGGAGTTTTCTCATGAAATACTTAAAGCAGGTTTAAAACAAACAAATAGAAAAGAGTCTTTAGAAACAATTGCTACAACAAAGAAAATTTTGGTAAACTATCACTAGCAAAAGGAGAGGGTTAGCCATATGACAAAGGACGAGTTAATACAATTAACAAACGAGGTATTACAAAATGCAGATAACGAGGATCTATTTGTACTAGAACTTTTACTTAGTGGATTAAAAAGGAAGCAATATCATGAAAAGGGCTCTTATATCGGTGCGTTACTTCATGCAGAAGGCGAGTTTAAAGACAATCAATTTACAATAAGGATTCCAAATACACCTATTATTCAAAACTCATTAAACATTGTCCATGGTGGTATTACAGCAACGTTACTTGACTCAGCAATGGGTGGACTTGTTCATCATTTACTACCTCCTGACAAAACTGCTGTAACAACAGAAATTAAAATAAATTATGTAGCACCAGGTGTTGGAAAAGAATTAATATGTAGGACTAACACAATTCATAAGGGAAATAAAACAGTTGTAACTGAAGGAAAGGTTTTCCGAGACGACGGAACCCTTATCGCACATAGTACGGCAAGCTTTTTTATTATCAATAGAAGTTAATTGGGGATATTAAAACAAGAAAATTTTTTATAAAGAAACAGAGTAATGTTTGTAAAAAAAAGACGAAATTCGGTAAATTCTATCTGAACGATAAAAGAAAAAGGGTATTGTCTGCTTTCTTTGTTTAGAATATGCAAAAACGACATGCCTATCTTAAGCTAAAGTGAGACTTAATTCAGTGGGGTTCTCCATTGAATGGTTGCGTAACTTTTCACTCTTAAAACGCCAGATTCTGTGAACTTCGACTGACTTTGATAACCTGTCCATCGACGTAGATTTTTAAGAGTAGTTTCCCCCTCACCCCAACTTTCTCCTTAAAAACTTAATTGTGCTTCGATTTACTGCTCGTTAAGTATTGGGGTAATTGGTTTCCTAAACACAAAAAGGATGGCTACATTGTTGTAACCACCCTTTTCTTCACTCCACTTGTTCCCATTTTTTTATAAAGTTTTGCGTATAATATAGCCCGTCAACACCAACACCTAAGTGCGTAAATTCCTCATTTAGCAATGCTTCACGGTGACCTTTACTATTCAACCAGCCTTCTGAAGCTGCAATCCCGTCCACATATTGTGCAGCAATATTTTCTCCTGCCATTTCATATTTCACATTAAATTCAGCAAGGCGATCAACCAAGGTTCCTTCAGTTGGAGATTCATGGGAAAAATAATTATTTAACTTCATATCCTCACTGTGTAAAAAAGCAACTTGTGATGTTACATCGTCCCATTTAACCAATGGAATCCCATGTCTTGTACGAATCACATTTGTAATCGATAATATTTGTTGCTCTGAGCCACTCTCAATTCTCTCCCATTTTTCTTCACTGTTTTCTTTAGCTTCAATTAATTCACCACGATATGTTACTTCATATGAGCGCTGTTTAATAAACGTTTCTGGATCCAAAACCCGTATACTTGATAATATCCCATCAAACTTATCAATATATAATTGCACAAAGACATCTCCGAGTTTAACTGTAGGTCTCGTATTCATATCTTCTTCTGAAAACTCAAAACGATAAGAGTTTCCTACATATTCTAGTGACAAACTTGGCGAAACTGGCGCGATTTTAAATACCTCTTGAACAGGTTGTCCAATTTTAAAAGGCTTGGCATTTACCTCACTACCGATTCCATACACAGTAACAACCTTTTGATCTAAGATTCCTATTTGCATATACTTGTCATTTGCTTGTTCATAAATCCACCAATCATAATCATATGCTGAAGGATCGATTCGATCTGGCTCACCAAATAAAGCTGTTATTTCCTCAGATGATTTATTCATTAAGGACAAGATCCCGTCAGCTGGAAGGTTAGCATTTCCATCTTTTGTGACAGCTTCTTTTTCCTTTGATAATTCTTCATTTGAAATTTGGACATTTTCTTCCTCGTGCTGTTCGCTGGGAGTGTATTGTCCGAAATAGATAAATAACGTATAACTTATAAATATAATAAAAAATATGACAACCGTTCGAATGATAATCCGCAGTTTAAGCCCCTCCTAACTACTCTTCTTTCTATCATTATATGAAAACTTCTTATTGATATACTTTTTATTTGACATGTAAAGTAGTATTACTAATATTCCCGATAAAAAGTCTGTTAAACAAAGTATAGTATATGATTCCGTAATTTCCTAACATATTGAACAAAATAGTTCCAAATTAACAAAACTTTTCTAAAAACGAAATTAATTTCTAACGAAAAGGCTGTTTTCGCAAACTTTGTGGGTATTTACCAAGTAATACGGTGTGGTTATTGCAGCGAGAGAAGCTCGTTTTCCGCAGGGAAGGCGGTGAGCCTCCTTAGCGTAAAAGTCTGCAGGAGTCTCACAATCAGTTCCAATCAACCTGAATTAGTTTTTGTTTTAAAAGCAAAAATCTTTTAGAAAAAAGCCAACTAAAAAAATAGACACCCAAAAGAAGGTGCCTATTTCAACTTCAATTACTTTCATATGATTCTGATATATCTGATAAGGCATCTCCAGCTTCTTCACCTGTTGTATAGTTTTTTGAAAGGTCACCTAATGAAACGATTCCAACCAGCTTTCCATTATCCACGACAGGTAATCGTCTAACTTGATGCTTGGCCATCTTATGTGCAGCCTCATCTAAAGATGCATTTGATTCAATTGAGTAAATATGATCACTCATAACATTTGTCACTTGATTAGATCCTGGATGTTTCTCTGCAATGCCTCTAACAACTAAATCTCGATCTGTAATCATGCCGATTAACTTTTGATCTTCTACAATCGGAATTGCTCCTACATTTAAATCCTTCATTTTCACAGCTACTTCATATACATTATCTAATGGTGTACAATACTCAATATTTGACGTCATAATATCTTTCACGGTTTGCATCGATTTTCCTCCTTACTATTACCTTCCTATAAACATCTGAGTCCAATAATGTCCATATGACCCACCTTGTACATACCCAACACCTATTTCAGTTACGTCACGTTTTAAAATATTTGCCCGATGACCAGGACTATCCATCCATGCTCTAACTACTTCATCAGGAGTACGTTGCCCAGCAGCGATATTTTCAGCTGCTGTTCTGTAAGAAATTCCGAAGTTTTTCATCATGGTAAAAGGAGATCCATATGTAGGTGAATCATGACTAAAGTAATTTCGGTCTCTCATATCCGTTGATTTATAGCGAGCAACTCTTGATAATTCCCAATTGTTTTTTAACGCTGGCAATCCAGCTTTTTGTCTTTCAACATTTGTTAGCGAGATAACTTGTTCTTCTATTGATTTTGTTCCACTTATTTGTGGGATGTAAACCTTCTGACCTGGATAAATTAAATTGGGATTTTTAAACTGTTGGTTCGCACCGATTATCTCAGATAATCCAACTTGGTAACGTTGTGCAATAATCCATAACGTATCACCACTTTTTACTGTATGAGTAGTAGTTTGTCCAAATGCATGTTGAGGAAACGTGAATAGCCCAATTAATAAAAATAAAAGCACAAAACGCTGTATGTACTTTTTCATATAACCTCCTCCTTTCACAGATAGTTTTACCAGAAAAAGAATTTTAACTCTAAAATAACTTTGCTAACTTAATATAATAAATAAGACTGCATATTTATTTGAGGTAGGGGTTTCTTGCTGGCTATTAAGAATGAAATATCTATTGTAATACTCTTTTTTATTTTGTCTGTCTTAATCTACAACTAAGCGTTGCAAGTTAAGGGCATTCATACTATTATTAAAAATGGAGATATTATCTTTTTAAGAGAATTAAGCTATAATATAAATGGTGAAAAGGCTTTAGGAGGGACATACATATGAGAATAGAAGGCACAGGTTTAGAAGGAGTAACAATTGATTTATCTCGTTTAAATGAAATAATGGATGAGAACGGGCTTGTATTGGCAGGTCAATGGGATTATGAACGAGTTACTTACGACCGCAAAATCGAAGCTAAAGGCGAGGTTTACTATCTTCGTGTTCAAGGCTACTCTGTAGAAGGTGATATTGGTGGTCGGCATGCAGTGGTTAAATTAATCACCCCACTTTTAGGTAAACATTATTACCCACACGGTGTTGAATATGGTGAAGGCGAAGACTTTCCAGCTGGTGTTTTAAACACTAGTAAAAGTCTATTAAAACAAGTATCCGAGGAAATTCAAAAGGTACAATAACAAAGCAAAGGACTTAATTCCTTTGCTTTTTGTTTCCATATTTTCGGTTCATTACACCATTCTATCTTTCAGCTTGTGATGCTATAAAAGCAAAAAACTCTATAAATGAGGCTTTGATTTTTACCATTATTGGTTAATTTTAATCGATATTTTGGATTAGAAAAAATCAAACAGTAAAGATGATCCTAAAGGAGGTATGATGTCTATTAATAATTTTAGTTGTTGTTCTTCTCCTTGTATCGTTCCTAGCTTATAAAGCTGAATCGGGTCTTGATGACCAAGTAACACTGCTGTCAAAATTCCAATATCCATTCTTAAACCTTTCCTTGGTGAATTATTGCATATACCTTTCTCTTTTTGAAAAACCTTAATTGCCTCACCTTCGAGAAAGAAAGATCCATTGTTCCAGTTACAGACTGGATCTGACACATGAAGAATTAGTGGCTTTTCCCCTTGAATAAAAAACGGATACTTCTCTAAAAACCTTTGTACATTAACAATTCTCCCCATAAAATATGGATGAATATCGGTTTGAACTCTTGGATTTGGTAGAATCAAAGTCAAAGGGTCTCCCTCATATGATTTCCATTTAACTGTTGATACCATTGAATCATGCTGACATATAAAATTCCAGAAATCCTTTTTCATAGATTCATTTAAAACAATCACTTCATGAACAATTAATTCACGATTCTCTAATGAATAAATCATGTAACCATCTGCTTCATTTTCTTCATTAACATGAAAAACAACATGTTCTCCCTTGTTTAAAACGACATCTGTCCACCAGCTTTTATCTCTTATTAACATGCTATTATTGTTTTCTGTAAACGAACGATACAGGCTCATTAAAGAAGGAAGAGCCTCTTCTTTTGACTTTCTAACAATATTCCCACTTTGACTATGTAAAAACATCAAATCTTCTTTTTGGATCGTATATGTTTTATCAGTACAAATTAGTTCCCAACCAAATTTTCTATAAAAAGGAACATAAAACGGATGCAAATACGAGATATCAAATTCCTTCATATTCATCCAGTGGAGTCCCTCTTCTATTAACTGTGCAACCTTTCGAGTTCTTCTTACTTCAGGCCATGTCGCAACCGAAGCAACTCCTCCCATTTTAAATACTCTATTTTTAATATTAACTTCTAGAGAATAAATATGAAGTTTTGCTTTTAGGTCATCTTTTTCAAAGTCACCTATTATGTACTGCTTATCCAGTTTTTTTATTGTACTCTCTAGTTCTTGCTCAGATATAGTATATTGAAACGCAAATTCAGATAGTTTTAAAACGTTTTCGTAGTCTTCATTAGTAATAACTCGTATCAATGAACTTCACTCCTAATTGGTGGAGAGGGGGAATATGCCCACAATCCACCTGTGTCTCTGCTCATACATTTTCATTGAATAACAGTTGTTTATTCCAAATCCTTTTTTTGAATTTCCCATTTTAAAAAACGACCATCTTTTTTCGTGCAGACCATTCCTAATTTATCAAAAAGTCTAATTGAGAGATCTTGTTGTACATCACACTCCATTACAACCTTTTTAACTGATTTTTGATACGTTAACCAATCAATGAAAGCATCTACAGCTTCATAGGCAATGGTTTCATCTACAGACTTATCCTCCACATGATAACACAATTCTACCTCTCCTTCCTTAGAAGGCTTACCTAGCAATAAAATATCACCAATTATTTTCTTCTCTTCGTACAAAATAATTAACCAAAGTCCACAATCATTTGCCTTTTCCTTTGTTTCTAAGCATTCTATATAGTAAGGAAGAAAGCCCTTTACAAAAGAAGAAGGCCAACCAAATGGGAATTCAATTGGAGAACGTTTATCTAGCTCCTTTCGATGAAACACTAATGATTTGGCAATATCAAGTGAACAAGGTATGATCATTAGCCGATTCGTTAAAATTTCAATCAAAACATTCTCTCCCCTCTTTTTGATTTTTGGTCATCATCAATAAGAGATACGATTGAACCTATACACAAACTTTTGTTTACTTAATTTATATCCTATACAAAAAAAAAGGTGGTTTAGAACAGTTTATTCTAAACCACCTTGAAAATATGTTTAAAACCCTAAGATTGCTTTAATGACTGAAGTTGTTTCCCCACCACTATAAAAAACATACAGTAATAAATAAACAGCAACACCTGTAATACCAGTAAAAAACCAAACAACACTTGTAATCGGACCTAACTTACGATGTGCCTTCAAGTTTTTCTTATACCCAGTTACCAACGAAATGATACCAAATACCGCACCCACAGTTGCTAAGGTTATATGAAAAATTAGAAAAACTGTATAATATATTTCAATATCAGCAGGGCCTCCGAAAGCAGTGTTTCCAATAAAAATCGTTCTAGAAGCATAGATTATGAAAAAGATTAAAGCAAAAATTGCCGCAACTGTCATGGCCTTCATATGTGCTTCAATTTTCCGTTGCTTAATTAAGTACCAACCAATTGCTACAGTTATTGCACTTAACACAATAAACGTTGTACTAATGGTTGGTAATATAGGTAATGTTGTATTCATTTTTAGTCCATTCCTTCAATAAAAAAGTTTATGTAGCGTTTTTATTCATTAAAATGAGGGTGATAAAAACTGGCTGACCATTGTTTTGACTCACCCTCAAAATTTTATTTAACTGGTTCAGGCGAAAAGTTTTTTTTCAAATCAAGCTCATCTTTTTGACGTTCCTTACGAGCCCATTGGAAAAAGATATAAGCAAGGATTGACCCGTAAACGATTTCTTGAATAATCTTCATGAGTACTCCACCAAGCTGTTGATCCTCGACTGTTGGTAATGTATTAAACATTTCAGGACCTGTTAAATTAAGACCGGCAAGCATATCAGCTGGAACACATAATTGTAGTGCATTTAACCATGCTTGTGGTTCAGAGTATGTTGCATACATAGGATCAGTTGCAAAAATAATCAAAGCACATGCAGGTGTCAATAAAATTCCATTAGCAAAAATATACCCTACTTTTTTTATTCCTGTAAGCGATTTCCAATCTGGGAGTGTGCTTAGTAAAGGTAACCACATAAACATCGCTGTAATAAAGATAAAAGTCGTCATTGCTGCATGGTATAAAGGATCAGTTTTTACAAAGTCAAATACCATTGGGATATGGTAAATCGAAAATATACTATTAAAAAGTATCAATGCAATAATTGGCTTAGTAAATACTTTGATTAAAGGCTTAATAAAAGGTCGATAAATAATTGCCTTCCATAACCAATCTGGAATACCTAGGATAAGTAAAGGTGGTACAACCAAATATAAAATAGCCATTTGAGTCATGTGTGCACTAAACATAATATGGCCCAACAAGTCAACTGGACTTCCTTTACTTACATATAAAGCAATAATACCTGTTACAAACAAAATTTGTTGTTTTGTCGTTACTGGAGTATGATCTTTAAATTTTGAACGCCATGGTCCAATTATCATAAAGTATAATACCATTATTAAAATCATTACAACCAAATAATATGGACTCCATAATGCACGAAATCCAAAAATTTCAAAGCTCATACAAATCAGCTCCTTTAGCTAGTCCTTCACGACTATTATACACATCCAATTATCACGTATCAATGAACGTTCTATGACAAATAAGAAAGCACAAGTGTCTTTATCAGACGCGACGACAGGCATAAGTTGCTCAGGAATAGAAGACGTTAAGACGTTCTTTATCTTCAATTCCTGAATGGCTTATTACTCCGAGGGTCTAGGCGCTGGAGCTAGACACCAAAACTAATAAGATAAGCTATATATTCTGATACTTGAACAAAAGCTTAGAGCCAAGAATTCAAAAAAGAGCAATCAGCATATAGCTAATTGCTCCTTTTCATTAATATTACCACCAAATTATTGTAACAAATGTTAATACTGTTAATGCAGCTACACCAACACCTGAGTATAAAAATAACGCTGCCGTTTCATGTCCTTTATGACTCATATGCATGAAGTAATAAAGCTGAAAAATAACCTGTATCACTGCTAAAAGGATAATAAATGGAACTTTAAACCATTCACCAACTCCTTCATAACCAACAGCGATAAATGCAACAATTGTAAAGAAAATCATCATTGCAAACGTTACTACCTGATGCTTCATTTCCTCTTTATTTTTCTTACGACGATAGGCTAAGTCTACTCTTGGGTTTGCTGAATTTTGATTATTTGCCATCAATTTATCCCACCATTCCCATTAAGTATACAACTGTAAAGATAAACACCCAAACTACGTCAATGAAATGCCAGTACAAACTAGCTACATAATATTTAGGAGCATTGTACAAGCTTAATCCACGTTTTGCATTACGAACAATTAATGTTGTAATCCATAATAGACCGAACGCAACGTGTAATCCATGTGTTCCAACTAATGTATAGAACGCTGAGCCAAGAGCACTACTAGTAATTGTAAACTCATAATGATGAATATAGTGATTAAACTCATAAATCTCCAATATGAGGAAAGCTAATCCAAGAAGAACTGTGATCACTAACCACAACTGCATTTTGCCAAAGTTAAAATTCTTCATATGATACATAGCGTAAACACTTGTTAAACTTGATGTTAAAAGTAACATAGTAGCAACGAATGTCAGTGGTATTTCAAATAGTTCTTGAGTAGTTGCTCCTCCAGCTGTTGACTCTCTTAATGCTAAGAAAGTGGCAAAGAGACTAGCGAATAAAACAGTCTCTCCACCTAAAAACAACCAAAAGCCAGTAAATTTATTTTTACCTTCGAGGGTAGCTTTTTCAGGCGACGCAGGAAAATTTTCTGCTGTTAATTTCTCTTCAACATGTGCCATTATGCTTTCCCTCCTTTATCTTCATTAAGTAGATCCTCTTTATGAATATGATACCCATGATCATCGATAACAGAACGGAAGAACATTGCAGCAAATGTAATAATGAACCCTACAATAATAGCAGGTAACGCCCAGCCATAGTCTTCGCGATATAGTAATCCGAATGATACGATGAATAATCCAAATGACATGATAAACGGTAAAATTGAACCGTTCGGCATATGAATGTCACCCAGAGGTTCTGCTGGTGTCATTTCTTTATTGCCTTCCATTTTTTCAACCCATAGTGCATCTAAACCACGAATAAGTGGCGTTTGTTTAAAGTTATACTCTGGAGGTGGTGATGAAATCGCCCACTCAAGTGTACGACCTTCTCCCCATGGATCTCTACCAACTTTTTTCCCTTTTACAGATGTATAAACAATATTAATCAGTAAAACAATTGTACCTGCAGCCATTAAGAATGCACCGATTGTACTAACAAAGTTACCTGTTTCTAAACCTTGACCAGGTAAAAATGTGAAAATACGACGAGGCATACCCATTAGACCTAGGAAATGTTGGATAAAGAATGTTAAATGGAAGCCAGTGAAGAATAGAGCAAAAATGATCATATTCAGCTTTTCGTTTAACATTTTTCCAAACATTGTTGGCCACCAATAAGTAGCACCGGCAAATAATGAGAATACAACCCCACCTACGATTACATAGTGGAAGTGAGCAACTACGAAATAGCTATCATGATATTGATAGTCAGCTGCTGCTGCCGCTAACATTACACCTGTTACTCCACCCATTACGAACGTAGGAATAAAAGCAACCGACCAAACCATTGGAGAAGTGAACTTTACAGAACCGCCCCAAATTGTAAATAGCCAGTTGAAAATTTTAATCCCAGTTGGCACAGCAATTGCCATAGTTGCAACTGCAAAAATGGCATTTGCAATCGGTCCTAAACCAGTTGTAAACATATGGTGAGCCCATACCATGAATCCTAAGAAACCAATTAATACAGTTGCGAATACCATCGAAGAGTATCCAAACAAACGTTTCTTAGAGAAAGTAGGTAAAATATCTGAGAAAATACCGAATGCAGGTAAAATCAAGATATATACTTCAGGGTGTCCAAAAATCCAGAATAAATGCTCAAAAATCACTGTGTTACCACCCAATGCTGGGTCAAAGAATGCTGTACCGAATAAACGGTCAAACATAAGTAACGCTAATCCTACAGTTAATGCAGGGAAAGCAAATAAAATAAGTGCTGATGCTACAAATGTAGTCCATGTAAATAATGGCATACGCATGTAAGTCATTCCAGGTGCACGCATGTTAATAATTGTTGCAAGGAAGTTAATCCCCGCTATAAGCGTACCTAAACCCGAAACCTGTAATCCTAGTAAATAAAAATCTACACCATGTCCAGGTGAGTTTAAGGCTAATGACGCATAAGAAGTCCAACCTGCATCAGGTGCTCCACCTAAAAACCAACTTAAATTTAGGAAGATTCCTCCAAAGAAGAATAACCAAAATCCTAATGAGTTTAAGAATGGAAATGCTACGTCACGAGCACCAATTTGTAATGGTACAACCGCATTCATTAATGCGAATATTAAAGGCATTGCAGCTAGGAATATCATCGTAGTTCCGTGCATTGTTAATACTTCATTATAAAGACCAGCACTAACAAAATCATTATTCGGAACTGCCAGCTGAATGCGGATCAGCATTGCTTCTAATCCACCAACAAGGAAGAAGAAGCCACCGGATATCAGGTAAAGGATGGCGATTTTTTTATGGTCCACTGTTGTTAAGTAGTCCCATATAACCGCACCGACCCCTTTTTTCTGAGTTAACGTGCTCACAGTGTTACCTCCCTTTTCATTTTGCTCAATAGTTAATTGCTAGAGACTTTTAGCCCCATTAAGTATTCTGTAAGAGCATCTAGCTCTTCATCAGCTAATTCTGGATAAGTACCAGTCATCTTGTTACCAGGCTTAAAGCTTTCAGGATCTTCTAACCATGCACGAACATTTTCCTCATTATGTTCAAGAATTCCTGCAACGCGTGCACGTTCTCCAAATGTAGCTAAGTTAGGAGCAGTCCTTGCAGCTGCTGGTCGCTCATCAGTAGGTGATACTGCGTGGCATGAGATACATCCCTTTTCTTCGAATAATTGTTCGCCTTGCTTTGCTAAATCAGTTGAAGCAACAGCATTTGAGTCTTTCATGTCAGAGATCCATTGGTCAAAATCGTCTCTTGAAATCGGTTTAACTTTAAAGTCCATTAAACCATGTGAAGGACCACAAAGCTCAGCACATTTACCATAGAAATATTCTCCTGCTTCAGCTTGATCCATTCTTTCTGAATCAAATTTCAACCACATTTGGTTTACGTTTTCAGTGTTAGTATCCATCTTACCGCCTATAGAAGGAATCCAGAATGAATGCTTAACATCAGATGATATCAAGTTAAAGTAAACTTTCTCATCAGTTGGAACAACTAAGTCTTGGCTAGTTACAACACCATAGTCTGGATATTCAAATTCCCACCAGTATAGATTTGCACGTACATTTACTACGATTGCGTCTTCTGGCTTACGGTTCTCATCCTCAATTGCATCCACTTCTGCAAGTTTAAATGTTGCAGTTACAACCGGAATTGTTAAGACAAGAAGTAAAAGAATAGGAATAACAGTCCAAATGATTTCTAGCTTATGATTCCCCTCAACTTGAACAGGAATGTTGTTTTCTTCACCTTTACGTCTACGGAATTTAACGACAACATAAATGAAGATTACAGTTACGACTGCAATGACCACAACCATGATAAGAGTACTTAACACCATAAGGTCGTACTGCATATCCGCTACCTCACCAGCAGGTTTAAGCGTGGAAAGAAACGGTTCACCACAGCCGGCTAAGACAAGCGTCATAACTGCGAATAATGAAAATAGACGCCATTTTGTCAGCCATTTTCTCATAGCTAAATCAAACCCCTCTTTCAGTAATTTAAAAGTCCTATCAGTATCTCATTTAAGGAACTCTTTTTATAAATAAATTCTTTTTAAGAAAGAATTTCAGCATTATACAATGGTGAAAAGCACCATTGAAACAAACAAGATTGTTAAATAGTTGATAGAGTAAACGAACATCTTTGTAGCCCATTTCATCTCTAAATCTTTATTGTTAAACCCTTTAAACCCAATGACAATCCATCCAACATTTAAGGCTGATGCTAAAATCAGAAAGCCTGTACCTAATTCATAAAGATAGAATGGTAATGGAAGTAAGCATGCAATCCATACCATTATTTGACGTTTTGTTATGTCAAACCCATGTACAACTGGAAGCATAGGAATGTTTGCTGCACGATATTCCTCTGTTCTACGCATTGCTAGAGCTAAAAAATGTGGTGGTTGCCAGATAAACATTATTAAAAATAGTACCCATGCCATCACGCTTAAATTGGCATCAACAGCTGCCCATCCAATTAAGGGTGGTACAGCACCAGAGACACTACCTATTACAGTATTAATTGTATACAGGCGTTTTGACCACATCGTATAAAGAAAGATATATGTAACAACTCCAACTAAAGAAATAATTGTTGCTGTTAATGTTGTCATTAACATAAATACAAACCCTACAGTTAGGAGAAAAATCCCAATCCACAATGCCTGAAGTGGATTCATTTTACCAGTTACAGTTGGTCTTTCCTTGGTACGTTCCATCAAGTGATCGATGTCACGATCATAATAGTTATTGATTGCACATGAACCTGCAATAACTAAGGAAGACCCAATTAACGTATATAAGACAAGATCGATATTAGCTAGAAACCCTTTATCACTAAAATAAAGCGCTAGCCATATACCAGTAAATGTTGTTATTGCATTTGAATTAACAATTCCTACTTTTATTAAAGAAAGAAAATCTTTCCAAAGCGTTGTTTCGTGTATATCGTTTGAATGATGCTTTATTGCGGCTTCATCCAAAACTTTTGTATTTGCCAATTATAGTACCTCCTAACTTTCATATCATTCTGCTAAAACTCTATTATCATGTATTTCCTATTTATTTGGCAAGGAGATGAAGGCGGTTCCAACATGCTAATTTTCTATATACTATGATACTAAAAAAACGACAAATTAAAAACGGTCTACTTGATATTAAATCATAATTCCACACGAAATTGTGAACAATTCATGAAGTAATTTTGTCGAAATTGTGAAAGGGTAACATCAAGATTGATTTCCTTAAATCCAAGCCTTCCTATTTTATCATAAATTTAGAAGTAATTCTTAAGAAATAAAAATCAATATGGAACAAAACTTCTTGTATTTCAATTAATGACAATACTTGTAATATATCCCCTTTTTATTTCTAGCAAACTCCAACTGAATATTCAACCCTTTTTAACAAATCATTTTTTATTAAATTTACAATCTCTGTTCATAAAGCTCGTAACTTTCTTAATATCGTATAACTTTGTGAACTTTTTAGTTAATTTATTGTCTTTTTCTTTTACATTGTGTACTATCGATGAGTATTTACCATTACATTTTTATCATTTTAGTATATAAGTAGGTGAACATTTTGCAACGTGCTCTTAAATGGTTTGCTGTTTTAACGACAATAATTATGTTATTTGTCTTAATCGGCGGTGCCCTTGTTACAAAGACTGAGTCAGGTGCAGGATGTGGAAATTCTTGGCCTTTATGTCATGGCGAGTTTGTGCCAAGTGAAATTACATTTGAGCTTGTTATAGAATTAAGCCATCGGTTAGTTAGTGGACTTGCTGGGATTACAGTTTTAATCCTTTCTATTTGGTCATGGAGAAAGATTGGCCATGTTAGAGAGACAAAATTCTTAAGCTTACTCTCGACATTCTTTTTAGTCCTACAAGCATTGATTGGCGCAGCTGCAGTTAAGTGGGGTCAGTCAGATGCTGTACTCGCTCTTCATTTCGGAATATCGCTTATTTCCTTTGCTTCTGTCTTACTTTTAACATTATTGATATTTGAAGTAGACAAAAAGTTTGATGCAAAAACGATAATTATCGATAAACAAATGAAGTTTCACATGATTGGTATTATTCTCTACTCTTATGTAGTTGTTTATACAGGTGCATATGTGAGACATAAAGGAGCTAGTCTTGCTTGTCCTGATTGGCCGCTTTGCAGTAGGCGTGCTGGAGGTATGCCCGTAACCTTGCATGAATGGATTCAAATGGGGCATCGTCTTGCCGCTGGTGTGATCTTCATTTGGATTGCATATGCAACTTGGCGAGCAATAAAACATCATAAGCATCAAAAAGTCATTTATTGGGGATGGATCATTGCGTTTATTCTAGTATGCTTACAAGTGACGACAGGTGCACTTGTTGTTATTACAGGATTGAATCTTTATATTGCTTTGTCCCACGCATTAATTATCTCTTGTTTATTTGGGCTATTAAGCTATTTCATATTGTTAGTAAGTAGAAACAAAATGAATTTAGAAAATCAAGATGTTCTTGATGAGTCTAATGAGAAAACTAATTTTTAATAAATGAAAAGGGACTGACAATTATTTGTCAGTCCCTTTTCATTTAACCTTTCACTACTTCAATCAATAAATCACCGGTTTGAATACCTTCGCCATTTGATACATGAATTCCTTTTACAGTTCCCGCAAAAGGCGCTTGAACAGTTGTTTCCATTTTCATTGCTTCAGTAATAATGAGATGGTCACCTTTATTTACCTTCTCACCCTTTTCAACAAGAACTTTTATTACTGTTCCTGGCATTGTTGCTCCGATGTGTTCATCATTTCCACTATCCGCCTTTATCTTAGTAACTACAGTAGATTTGACGCTTTCATCCTTTATGACAACTTCACGAGGTTGTCCATTTAGTTCAAAGTAAACAATTCTTGTACCATCTGCTTGAGGCTCTCCAACTGAAACAAGTTTCACTATCAGTGTTTTTCCTTGTTCTATTTCAACCTCGATTTCTTCACCCAATCTCATACCATATAAGAAGGTAGGTGTATCCAACACCGAAATATCACCGTATGCATCACAAGTTTTAATATATTCTGTAAATACCTTTGGATAAAGTGCATTTGCTATTGCCTCAAAGCTTGTTACAGGTCTTCCCAAACTATGGAAAAGATCTTCTTTCATTGCCTGGAAATTAACAGGCTCAAGTCGTTCACCTGGTCGTTCAGTTAATGGGGAACGACCTTTTAATATAATCCGTTGCAACTCTTTTGGAAATCCACCATGTGGTTGACCTAAATAGCCTTCAAATAATTCAATGACTGAATCAGGAAAATCTAATGATTCTCCTCTTTCAAAAATATCATCTTCATTCAGTTTGTTTTGCACCATAAATAATGCCATATCTCCTACAACCTTTGAAGATGGTGTAACTTTAACAATATCTCCAAAAAGATCATTAACACGACGATACATTTCTTTAACGTCATTCCATTTGTCACCTAGCCCAACTGCTTTAGCTTGTTGCTGTAGGTTACTATATTGACCACCTGGCATTTCATGCATATATATTTCTGAATGAGGTGCATTCATACCACTCTCAAAATCAGCATAATACTTTCTTACACCTTCCCAGTATTGTGAAAGCTTCTCTAGTGAATTTATATCAACCTTTGGCTGACGTTTGATTCCTTCTAGTGCATGGTATAGAGAATTAGCACTTGGCTGTGATGTTAAACCTGCCATCGAACTTACCGCCACATCAACAATATCTACCCCTGCTTCGATTGCCTTTGCATAGGTAAATATACCATTTCCGCTTGTGTCATGAGTATGAAGATGGATAGGTAAATCAACTGTTTCTTTAAGTGTTGAGATTAAGTTATATGCAGCTTGCGGTTTTAATAGTCCCGCCATATCTTTAATCGCTAAAATGTGGGCACCAGATTGTTCAAGTTCCTTTGCCAAATCCTTATAATAAGTAAGGTCATATTTTTGCCTAGTAGAATCAAGAATATCTCCTGTATAACAAATTGCAGCTTCAGCAATTTTGCCATTATCTCGAACAGCATCAATGGCCAAAGTCATACCTTTTACCCAGTTAAGACTATCAAATATTCTAAAGACATCAATGCCTGCGAAAGCAGACTTTTCTACAAATTCTTTAATTACATTATCAGGATAATTTTTGTATCCTACTGCATTTGATGCACGAAGCAGCATTTGTAACAGCACATTAGGAGCCTTTTCTCTAATAGTTAACAGACGCTCCCATGGATCTTCTTTTAAAAAGCGATAAGCAACATCAAACGTAGCTCCTCCCCACATTTCTAAGGAGAATAAATCAGGAATCAAACGTGCAGTCGGTTCAGCAATATGCTTTAAGTCAGTAGTTCGTACACGTGTAGCAAGTAAGGATTGATGCCCGTCTCGGAAAGTGGTGTCTGTTAATAAAACTTGCGATTGATCCTTAATCCAGTTGACCAGTCCATCAGCACCATGAGTATCTAATATTTGCTTTGTTCCACTAGGAATTTCCTCAGTGTATTTGACCTTTGGAATAACAGGCTTATCAAAAACTGGCTTCTTCTTTTCCCCAATTCCCGGAAATCCATTCACAGTTACATTCCCTATATATGTAAGCATTTTAGTTCCGCGATCCTTACGTTTTGGAAAGACAAATAATTCAGGAGTTGAATCAATAAATGATGTATTATATTTGCCAGATAAAAAGTCTTGATGCTTAACGACATTTTCTAAAAACGGTATATTTGTTTTAATGCCACGAATTCTGAATTCCCTTAAGTTTCTGACCATTTTAGATGCAGCTTGCTCAAATGTTAGTGCCTGAGTTGAAAGTTTAACCAATAATGAATCATAATGTGGTGTAATTACTGCACCTTGAAAGCCATTCCCAGCGTCTAGTCGTACGCCAAAACCACCACCCGAACGATAAGCCATAATCTTACCTGTATCTGGCATAAAATTATTAAGAGGATCTTCAGTTGTTACACGTGATTGAATAGCATAACCATTTATCTTAATTTGTTCTTGAGATGTGATACCGATTTCCTTACCAGTAAGCAAATGACCTTGAGCGACCATAATTTGCGTTTGAACGATATCAATTCCGGTTATCATTTCAGTAATAGTATGCTCAACTTGAACACGTGGGTTTACTTCTATGAAAAAGTATTCCTCACCTGAAACTAAAAATTCAACTGTTCCTGCGTTTAAATATTGAACATTTTTCATTAATTTCACAGCTGCTTCACATATCTCAATTCTCAATTCCTCAGATAGAGAAACACTTGGTGCAACTTCAACAACCTTTTGATGACGTCTTTGAACAGAGCAATCCCTTTCATAAAGGTGTACAATATTTCCCTCATGGTCCCCAAAAATCTGCACTTCAATATGCTTAGGGTTTTCTATGAATTTCTCGACATATACCTCATCATTACCAAAAGCGGCTTTCGCTTCAGATTTAGCCCGTTCATATGATTCTTTTAATCCAGATTCACTACGAACGATGCGCATCCCTCTTCCACCACCACCTAAAGAGGCTTTAATCATGAATGGATAACCGAAATTTTCACCAAATTGGATCGCTTCGTCCAAGTTTGTAACTGGTCCATCACTTCCAGGAATAACTGGAATACTCGCTAACTCAGCTTGTGTACGTGCCTTTACTTTATCACCAAACATGTCTAAGTGTTTTGATTCTGGTCCAACAAAAATAATCCCTTCCTCTTCACAGCGTCTAGCGAAATGAATATTTTCAGATAAAAATCCATAACCCGGATGGATAGCGTCTACTTTATTATTTTTTGCAATTTCGATAATACCTTCAATATCCAAATAAGCATCGATTGGCTTCTTACCCTCGCCTACAAGATATGCTTCATCAGCTTTATACCGATGATACGAACCAGAATCCTCTTTAGAATAAATCGCAACTGTACGAATATGTAATTCTGTACATGCGCGAAATACACGGATCGCAATTTCGCCTCTGTTTGCAACTAATAATTTGCTAATCTTTCTTCTTAACGACATAATAATCCCCCTTTTGACAGTGCAATAAGTTATTCTTTATCGAAAAGTATAACATATTGCACTAATTACGTAACACATTTAATTGTTTCTTTAACGCATTGAAGAGTTGTTTTTTTGTTGTAATGGCTTGATAACTGCAGCAGGCTTGACTTCTTGAGTTGTTGGCTTTTGATACGTTTCTCGATATGTGGTAAACATTGAAACATTAACTAGTAGTCCCATGGAAATGAGTAATAAAAGGATCGAGGAACCTCCATAACTAATAAAGGGAAGCGGAACACCAGTAATAGGTATAAGCCCTGTTAAGCCGCCAAGGTTAATCATTGCTTGAATAGCTATCATACTTGAGATTCCGACCGAAAGTAATGTACCAAAAGGATCCTGACATTTACGAGCAATGGAAAATCCTTTTAAGATAATAAATGAGAGAAGAATTAGAACAAACATGACACCAAAGATTCCTAATTCCTCAGCAATTACTGCCATGATAAAATCTGTGTGCGATTCAGGTAGGTATCCGTACTTTTGTACACTTTGACCGAGTCCTAATCCTGTTAAACCACCAGATCCTATGGCATAAAATGAGTTTACTAGCTGATAACCAGCTCCACCTTCATGAGCAAAAGGATCTGCAAAACCAGTGAAACGACTTAACCGTTCCTCACTAAAAATTTGATCAGCTTTAAACATGATTATAGGTGACATAAGAATACCGAATAATAAAACGAGAGAAATAAGTTTGCCTATACTTTTAATCGCCATTCCAGAGCAAAGGATCATACAAATCGCGATCATTCCTATTATAAAAGCAGTCCCAAAATCTGGTTGAATAATCACAAAAAAACAGATGATCCCAGTAAAAATCAATGGTGGTAAAACCCCTCTACCAAATTCATCTATGTATGATTGTTTCTTATCATAAACTGCTGCTAAATAAATAATCACACTAAGTTTTACAAATTCACCAGGCTGAAGATTCATTCCACCTAGCTTAATCCAACTTTGTGCATTTCCTGCAACGTGACCAATAAAAAATAAAGAGACTAACAAACCAATAGAACCAAACACAATTAACTTCAACATTCCACTTGTTAGAAAAGCTCTATATGGAAAAATCATCATCACGATAAAGGCTAAACCACCAGCAATTAAAGCTAGTTTTTGACGCTGAAAAAAATAATCAGCTTCCACCTCATAGCGAGCAACAGCTGTTATCATACTAGAGCTATAGACCATAACAAGTCCAAATGCGCATAATAAAACCACAGCTAATATTAATGAATAATCATAAGATTTTAGTATTTTCTTAACCATTATTATCTCTTCCTTATCTAATCATGGGGTTATTCTATGTTGCTTTTATTTTACTATATCTTCGACCTAGAAAAATGAAATTCCTTTAAAAACTTGTTAAAAATAAAAAAACTCAAACTTACTTAAAGTTAGTTTGAGTTTTGGTTAATTATTTGGCTGTAAATGCATCATGTAATGCAGACAACTCTCGCTCAAGTGAATCAAGCAGGTCTTTTCCTTCACGTTCCTCAATTAAGCCTAGCCTTACAGCAAAGTCTATTTCTCTAGATAAACCAAACATTTGTGTATCTAAAACCTCTTCATAAAGAGGACATTGAGGCATCGTTAAATTGTCCATTTGGACTTTAATCAATTTCATGATTTTGTCAGCATCTGCCTTTAATATAGCAAGTGCCTTTTCTCGATGATCAACAGCAATCTCAGACGCCAAATTAATCCCTCCGTTTCCGAGCGATTACCCTTTTCTATGTATTAATATTAAATCCAAATCGTTGAAAAAGCAAGGACAAACAGCCTAAACATGAACTTTTACTTTCAATGAATTGTGATTTCTATAAGAAGCAGGTAATTTCAGCTCAAGTAACACAGATAGAATGTGCATTTTTCATATAGTGTGACAAATTTTCTTGAAAAGCTTATACTTGCGATGTAAAGGAGTGTTTATAATGGAAGCAATCGTCATGATAAAAGGCAAGGTGGATTATGAAATAACATTAGATCCTGGTGTGTGGATCTTCGATGATAGAAAAGTTGATTTAACCACTTTTTTTATCACAGAGCAAGAAACAACAGATGAACTCGAAGAATATACGAAGTCAGTATCAAAGCATTGGGAAAGAGAAATTAGAGAAGGAGCAATTTACCCTCCTACACTAAAAACTGAACGTACATACGAAAAACAAAGAGTGTTAAATGGTTCATTTGGAGTTCCATTAAAGCCCTTTCTTCAAAATGCAGGAATTCAAGATGATGCATTAAAAGTTGAATTTGTTACTAGTGAAAAACCTTTCATAATATCGATTGAGGAAGCAAATGAAGTCATATTAGGATTTAGTATGCAAGGCAAGCCATTAAAGGAAGATGGACCAATCTACGTTTATTTAGGAGACGGTTCAAATGCATCTGATCCGGTAAAGCATATAAAACAAATCAATGTTCTTTAATGTTGGTTCATCATCTGTAAAAAGGGGCAGACAGAGCTAAACCTTCTGCCCCTTTTTAAACCTTCACTTAAAGCAAATCTGCTGCAAGCTGTGCCAAACCTGATCGTTCACCTTTTACTAAGCGCACATGTCCGGCGATTGGCTGATCCTTAAATTTTTCAACTACATACGTGAGCCCATTGTTATACTCATCTAAATACGGATGATCAATTTGTTCGGGGTCACCCATTAAGACGATTTTACTTCTCTCACCAACACGGGTCAAAATCGTTTTAACCTCATGCTTTGTTAAGTTTTGCGCTTCATCGATCAGAATAATTTGTTCAGGGATACTTCTTCCTCTAATATACGTTAGTGCCTCAACTTCGATTGAACCCATCCCCGCTAATATAGCATCAAGCTCTCCTGGTTTTTTCGTATTAAATAAATACTCTAAATTATCATAAATTGGTTGCATCCAAGGTCTTAGCTTTTCTTCCTTTTCACCTGGTAAAAATCCTAAATCTTTCCCTACAGGAACGATTGGTCTTGCAACAAGTAACTTTTTATAAGTACCTAAATCCTCTGTTTGCATGAGTCCCGCAGCAAGAGCCAGTAATGTTTTGCCGGTTCCTGCTTTACCAATAAGAGTTACTAATGGTATGTCGGTTCGTAGTAATAGCTCTAATGCCATCGTTTGCTGAACATTTCGAGGTCGAATTCCCCAAATATGATCATGATCAAATACAAGTCGTTGAATCTTCTTCCCAGAATGATCTACCTTGCCTATTGCTGAAGCGGAGCCGCCTAACGCATCCTTCATAACGACAAACTGATTGGGGTAAAATGGATGATTTGTTATCTCAGAAAGAATTAATTCATTTTTTTCATAAAAACGATCTAATTTATCACTACTTATATACAAATCAAGAAATCCTGTGTAAATATGATCAATTTCTACTACACGGTCACTGAGAAAATCCTCTGCAATTAGCCCAATTGCATCTGCTTTAACCCGAACTAAAGTGTCTTTACTGACTAATATTACAGCTCGGCCATTTTCCTTCGTCTGCTCCTCTAATGATAAATTTTTGGCAACTGCTAAAATACGGTTATCATTTGTTTTTTCTACAAAAATTTCTTGAAGCTGATGAAATGAACGATGATTTAATTCAATCCTTAATGATCCACCGTTTGGCAAAGGAATTTTCTCATGTAATTTTCCTGATTCCCTTAGTTGATCAATCAGTTTTGATACTTGTCTAGCATTACGGCCTATTTCGTCCATGTAGCGCTTTTTTGAATCCACCTCTTCTAATACTACTGCGGGAATAATTACCTCATTTTCTTCAAAAGAAAAAATTGAATTCGGATCTTGCAACAATACATTTGTGTCTAGAACATAAATCTTCCTCAAACCTCCGCCTCCTACTCCGTTGCTATTTTTTTATGGAGTGAAACAATTAGGTAGTGAAAAAAAGTCAAGCTGTGAATGAAGCGTTGCTAAAATATATGAAAGGATGAATAAAGATAGAAGGTTTATTAGACAATAAAGTTAAAAAGCAAGGAAAAAACCTTCATTCAGGACCTTCATATATGTGATCCTAACTTTTAAGGAGTGATTTCATGAGATATTTATTTACTGTTTTACTACTAACAGCCATTGCTCTTACCGGTTGTACTGTAAATCAAGGTGCACCGAAAACAGATCAAGAAAATGATGATGGTACACCAATTAATGTTAAAAATAGTGTTGATGAAAATATTGATCGTAAAACTGGTCAACAAATTTCAAAGCATTTAGTTGAACTTGCCAATGAAATTCCACAAGTGAATGATGCAACAGCAGTAGTTATAGGCAAATTTGCTGTTATAGGTATTGATGTAAATTCAGAATTAGATCGAAATAAAGTTGAATCGATAAAATATACTGTTGCTGAAAGCTTGATGCATGATCCATATGGTGCAAGTGCTGTTGTTATTGCTGACGCTGATACAAATGTCAGACTCCGTGAGATGGGCCGTGAAATCAGCGAAGGTCGCCCTATTGTCGGTATACTTGATGAGCTAGCAGCTATTGTAGGACGCGTTGTTCCTGAGATACCAAATGAAATCCTTGACAACCAACAAAAACAGCCTACTAATCAAAATAATGATCAATTATCGAATGATGAAGAAAAATTGTTAGAAAAAGAACAACAAGATCAATCTAACAACCATATGAAGAAATAGGTTAAAAAAGTCTTACAAACAAAAGGACTGCCCCCTAATTGATGAATAAATAAGAATTAAAGTATGACCATGTATTTGAATACATGTAGTACTGTTCTTTAGAATTCATCAGCTTAGTAGCAGTCCTTTTCTATGCATTATTCTTCATAGCAATTAATACTTGCTTATCTAGCTTAGCAGCAGCTTTCTCATCATATGTTTTTTCATAAAGTGGTTCTGAAGATATTTTAGAACCGTAAAACATAACATCGCGAACTTCTGAAATTGTTAATTCAATTAATGCTAGTTTAAGCGGAACACCTTCAAGCCTTTCCTCTTTTATATGCGCATTTCCATTTATCGAATATGTAGATTCGTTTGCAATCATATTCAAAACAATTGCAGGATGTTGTTTGATATTTTCAACAATTCTTGAGCGTTGATCAATTGCGAAGAAAATTCGATCTCTATCGGGTGCATATACCCAAGAAATCGCACTTACATTTGGAGAATTTGTTTCATGGTCTATTGTTGCAATTGTCACGAAACGTTCTTTCTGTAGACCATTAAATAATGGTTCAATCAATTCTGTTTCAACCTTATTTGCCATTGGAATCCCTCCCTTTCCGCTTTATACTAATATCATACCCTTTTTTCTAAATTGTTCCAACTATAAGTCATTCTTGATGTGTGTTTTTCATGGAAATATGAAAGGATACCAACTAACTTATTATTTTTATCCACTTTTGTCTTCTTAACGTATAATGTCCAAATAGGAGAAAACGCTTATATGTTCTACAAATTAGTCGGCGATTGAAAACGTCATATTTGTTTTTGTATAATACGTGATATACTAGTAAGAAAGAGCGCTATTATTAAGCTGCTACAATAATTGTTTGAGGTGAATAATGAGAGTAAAATGTGTTATTTGTGATAAGGTTGAGACGATTGAAGATGAAACGTTAATTGCGAAACGTCTAAGGAACCGTCCGATTCATACATATATGTGTAAACCATGTAATGAGAGAATTGAAGAAAAAACAAATGCTCGAATTGCTACAGGAAAATTCAGATTATATCAGGACAAAAAGTCTGAAGACTCTTGGTGAGCAAATCCATATGGAGAGGATTCTTAACTGGGGTGATTAGCGGAACTGTTTTAGGTTTGTTCTTAAAATTTATTCAATTTATTACAGAATTAAAAGTCTATACACTTTTGTTAAACATAGATTTTTTGTATAACAAACACTTACCAGAAACGCTAGAGTTCTCACTCCATTTAATTGTTTCCATTTTTATAAGCGTAGTATATTTTTACTTTTGCGAAAAGTTGAACCTTCATCTCAGGCAACAATTCGTTCTATCGTTTGTTTTTACAACCCCAACAGTTCTATTATATTTTCCACTTACGATTTTTTCCATAAAAGAAACTCCAGCCTTAAGTAATGGACTAGCCATTTTATGGTGGATAATAGGTCATTTTCTATATGCACTACTTCTCCCACTAATGTTTAATCAAATAAAACAAAGGTTCTGACATTTGAATCAGAACCTTTGTTTTATTTAACCTCTTCTGCTTCTTGTTTCTTTGATTGATAGAGTCTTATCTTATAAATGATTAATATAAGCGAAGCAACAACCAATCCTTCTGCCACCGGTAAAAATATCCCTAAAAAGGTTAGAACTGTACAACCCAAAGCTAAAAACAAATAAATAACAGCTGATTTTAAAATAGGTAGTTTTTTCGCAAATCCCAGCTTAAAAACAAGGATGGATAAAAGGAGAATGGTTATATAAAGCATCCACATTCCTACCTTTGGGTATTCGACAACACGGTATAAGCTTGGAAAAAACGAAAGCCTTTCTGTTACATCCAATTTTTCTCCTCCTAGCACAGTACCTTTCCTCAATACATGATTTTAGAATGTATAGAAAGAGGCTGAATCAAAGTGAATCAGCCCTCTTTTTTATTTTATAAAAATAATTTCTTAAGCTTAAATCCCTGCTAATTTTTTCTTTTTCGCTGATTTTTCACGCTCGTTTTTGTCAAGAATTTTCTTTCTAAGTCTGATTGATTCTGGTGTTAATTCACAATACTCATCTTCATTCAAGTATTCAAGCGCTTCTTCTAAAGACATGATACGTGGTTTTTTCATCGTGTTCGTTTGATCTTTGTTAGCTGAACGAATATTTGTTTGTTGTTTCATTTTGCAAATATTTACAACTAGATCATTTTCACGAGTATGTTCTCCAACAATCATACCTTCATAAACATCCACACCAGCTTCAATGAAGATAATACCGCGATCTTCGACTCCTTGAATACCATAAGTTGTGGATTTACCATTTTCCATGGAAACAAGTACACCTTGACGACGTCCTCCAACCTGACCCTTCTGCATTGGTTGGTAGCTATCAAAAGTATGATTAATAATACCAAAACCACGAGTTAAAGACATAAATTCTGTTGAATAACCTATTAATCCACGAGCAGGTACATTAAAGATTAATCTTACTTGACCGTTACCATTGTTGATCATATCGATCATTTCACCTTTACGGGCACCGATTGATTCCATTACTCCGCCAGTATGTTCTTCAGGTACATCGATTTGTACACGTTCAACCGGCTCACATTTTACACCATCAATTTCTTTTACGATAACCTCTGGTTTAGAAACTTGAAGTTCAAAACCTTCACGGCGCATATTTTCAATTAAGATTGAAAGATGAAGCTCTCCACGTCCAGAAACGATCCAAGCATCTGGAGAAGCAGTTGGGTCAACACGTAAGCTTACATCTGTTTGTAATTGAGACAATAAGCGTTCTTCTATTTTACGAGAAGTAACAAATTTACCTTCACGTCCTGCGAATGGACTGTTATTTACAGCAAAAGTCATTTGTAATGTTGGTTCATCAATACGAAGAATTGGTAAAGCTTCTTGATGTTCCACAGGACAAACCGTTTCACCAACGTTAATATCTTCCATTCCAGATACAGCGACTAGGTCCCCAGCTTCTGCTTGTTCAATTTCAACACGTCTTAAGCCTTGGAAGCCAAATAGTTTTGTTACACGGAAGTTCTTAATAGAACCATCGATTTTCATTAAGGATACTTGCTGGCCAACTTGCATTGTTCCACGGAATACACGTCCGATACCAATTCGTCCAACATAATCATTATAATCAAGTAACGCTACTTGGAATTGTAGTGGTTCCTCTCTATTATCGACTGGTGCTGGAATATGTTCAACAATCGAATCAAATATAGCGACCATGTTTTCCTCTTGATCTGCTGGATCTGGGCTTGTACTTGCAGTTCCATTTATTGCAGAAGCAAATACAACTGGGAAATCCAACTGATCTTCATTTGCATCAAGCTCAATAAATAAATCTAACACTTCATCAACTACTTCTGATGGACGTGCAAAATCACGGTCGATTTTATTTACCACTACAATTGGAGTTAAATTTTGCTCTAACGCTTTCTTTAAAACAAAACGCGTTTGTGGCATACAGCCTTCATAAGCATCTACAACAAGTAGAACTCCATCTACCATTTTCATGATACGCTCTACCTCTCCACCAAAGTCAGCATGGCCTGGTGTATCCATGATGTTAATACGAGTGTCTTTATAATTAATTGCTGTGTTTTTAGCTAAAATAGTAATCCCGCGTTCGCGCTCTAAATCATTTGAGTCCATTGCACGTTCTGCGACATTTTCGTTTGTACGGAATGTTCCTGATTGGTGCAAAAGTTGATCAACCAATGTTGTTTTACCATGGTCTACGTGGGCAATAATAGCTATGTTGCGAATATCGTTTCGTAATTTCACTCTTTCATCTCCTAAAAATGTATATTCAAATAGGCTCTACTAAAAGGTTTTCCATACTTTAAATAAGTAATACAGTATGACTTTTCGCAGTATTCTAATTGTTATCATTATAATTTCAAAATTACCTTCGATATTATACCATAAACAATGTAGAAAAGTGTTAAGATTTTAGTTAAACTAAAGGAAGTATAATAAAATATTTTTCTTTTCGGTTGGGAGAGGTCGGTTTTATGAGACTTGGTAAGTGGATTTTTGTCGTATTAGCTTTCTTAGCTGCAGCTTGTATGATAGGAATAGGAATTGCTGTAGGAGAGCGGAGTATACCTGGAATTCTACTAGCGATCATTGGATTAAATGCCGTTATGGCATCAGGCTTTATCATGAAAAAAAGAATGCGCGAAAAAGGACTTTTATAAGACATCAACCATTAATAATATAGAAAGCGAAGGCTTATGCTTGGTATTAATAGCTAAAGCCTTCGTTTTTCTTATATTAAAATTCCTTTTGAAAAAGAAAAGCAAAAATTATAAAGGCTTAACTGCTATCATAAACTCTTTTGATGAGTATTCATCGAACTCGACCTTAAATTGTTCAAATCCACACTTCCCCAAAAATTGAATCCATGTACCCTGTTGAATTGGACAACCAACGAATAACGCTTTATGTCCTTTTCGACTTAGTTCACTTCCAATTTCAGTTACGATACTTTTCCCAAAGCCTTTCATCCGTAATTGTGGATGAACAAGAATGGTTCCAATCCAAGGTTTCTCATTTGCTGGAGACCATTCCATTAAATAGGTCACGCCTACCTGTTTGTCACCTGATTTCCAAATTCTCCATTCACCATTGAACATTTTGTACGACAATAAATATGATTGCAAATCTTCTACTTTACATTCCTCACTTTGCCATTCGTTGCTTTCAAAAATGATTTCTTTAAAAAACTCATAATCATCTTTTTCTAAAGCCCTTGAAGAGAGTAAAATCACTAGATTAAGTATTCCGTTAATATTAAGTTGTGAAGACTTTTTTCACCGACGAAGAAAGAATTCTTTGTAAGTAAATCAAGCTTCTCACCCGTAATCGTTGACATACTCCCTCCTACCTCTTCAATTAATACCAAGCCAGCTGCAAAGTCCCATGGAGCGAGTCTCATTGTCATATATGCGTCAAGACGACCTGAGGCAACATAGGCACACTCTAAGGCTGCAGAACCATATGAACGTGTCCCACGTACCTTTTTTACAATTTTAGTCATTAGATTATGATCAATCCTTGGATTTTCTAATAACCATGTAGCATTAACACTTACGATCGCTTCTTCTATCTTTACTTTGTCAAGCATCGGTAACGGGAGGTCATTCATAAATGCTCCTTCCCCTTTAAACGCATGATATAATTCATTATGTACAACATCATAAATCAACCCTATATATCCTATACCATCCCCGTATATACCTACTGAAATGGCAAAATTTCTTTGCTGGTGAACAAAGTTCATTGTTCCATCAATTGGATCAATAATCCACAATACTCCATCTAATGATGTTACTTCATCACCATAGCCTTCTTCCCCTAATATTCGATGTTCTGGGTAGGTTTCTTGAATTTTACCAATTAAAAATTGTTCAATTTCCTTATCCATATTCGTCACTAAATCGTTAGGATTAGACTTATATTGAATAGAAAGTGTGGAATCAAAGGAATTACGAATTTTTTCCCCTGCTTCTTTTACCCACTGTTTTGCCTTTTGATCAATGTCCTTCCAATTCGTCATAAAGTAACCTCATTTCTATGTAAAAAATTCACTCGTGCTATGTTAAGGATACTGTATTGAATTAAAGGAAAGCAAGTAAGATCAATCAATTATTGTTGCGCAGATAAAAACGAACCCAACGAGGTTCGTTTGTAGATTTCCTCATCTCCCGCTATGCTTGGAGCTTCATCCACTCTTTTCGTAATTTTTCTAGCTTTAGCTTACATTCTGTTTTTTTCTTTGAATCTTTATTTTGCATAGCTTCATAAAGGGTGGCTAATTCGTAATCCAATTCAAGCCTTAACACCCCAATACGATTGTTAATGATTTTTTGTCCACTCGTTTTCACAATTTGTTTCATCTTTCTACCGCCCCTTTCTTCTCTTTTTTCATTAAACAAGGTAACCATGAAACGATTTCAAAGATTCATTTAAGGTATTTAATAGTTTTTTTATATAATATGTGAGTCTAAAAAAAGTTGGAACTATCCGAATGAAATTGTGTATTTACCTAGTTTCTTGGCCAACTACAGCGATATACTTGCCAGAGTTTTGTTAAAGGCTTACCTTATTCTAATACCACCTACACTTTATACCGAAACGTGTTATTCGTATTTCGAAAGCATATCATTGTGCTAACATGTGCTTATCCGTATATAATATAAGCTCAACATTTGAAATAGGAAATGTAGGAATAATAGGAGGATTTAGATCAATGAATTTTGATGGGTTTACTAGTAAAGATTTTGAAACATTTACGATAGATGGTTTAGAGGACCGAATGGACGCAATTCGGGAGCGTATACAGCCTAAATTTCAAATAATTGGCCAAACATTAACTGATGATTTATCATCTATCTTACAAAATGAAATGTTTTTACATATTGCTAAGCATGCAAGAAGAACGATAAATCCACCAAAAGATACATGGTTAGCGATCGCTGCAAATAAACGTGGCTACAAACAACACCCCCATTTTCAAGTTGGTTTATTTGATGACCATCTCTTTATCTGGCTTGCCTTTATTTACGAATTACCTAATAAAGAAAACATAGCGTTAAATTTCTTAAACAATATGGATATTATTAAAAATTCAGTTCCAGATGATTTCTGTGTGTCATTAGATCATACAAAAAAAGATTCTATCCCATTCAATGTTATTGACTTAAAAAGTTCTCTAGAGCGGTTCAGAGACGTTAAGAAAGCTGAGTTTCTTATCGGTCGTCACATAAATGTGGAAAACCCAATATTGAATGACGGTGATAAGTTACTTAAAGTTATTCTCGAAACCTTTCAAACACTAATCCCTTTGTATAAACTGTCATTAGAATTAAAAAATGTCCAGGCTCTATGAGCCTGGACATTTTTTATTGATAACATTAGCTACATCCTTACAATATGTAGTTCTTCAGATGTCTTTGCTTTTTTTATAACTCGATAGGTTGAATATCCACTTACCTCTTCAAATTCATTACCAATCGTTTTTTCTTCAGCTTTACTCGGAACAATCTCTTTAAACCTACGATATGCATTCATTAATTGTATACGATCAATCCCTTTTTCATATGCTTTCTCTATACACTCAAAAAAATTAATCACGTCAACAGTTTCTTCTGTACTCCAGTCCAAGGAGATCGGATATTGATAATCCATGATGTTACATTCCTCACTCTCTTTTTTAGAAGCAGCAGTCTACATAGTGACTACTTATTTCCATTCTCTACGAATAGCCTCAGCTTCTATGATCATTTTTGCTATTAGGTCATTTACAGATGGTACGTCTGAGATAAGTCCTATTACTTGACCAGCCCATGCAAAACCTTCATCTATTTTACCATCATAAATATATCTTTTGTTAGCAACACCACTAATATAATTCTTAAGATCCTCATATCCACCTGAATCTTTTTCTATTTCAAGAATTTGATCTGTCCATTTATTCGCAATCGCCCTTGCTGGAGCACCTATTGATTTTTTGATGACGACCGTATCATTTTCATCACATTCTACTAGTGCTTGCTTATAGACTTGGTGTGCATGTACACATTCCTTGGTTGCGATAAATCGTGTACCCATTTCGATTCCTTCAGCACCAAGACTAAGTGCTGCCATTAAACCTCGTCCATCACCAATACCACCAGATGCTATGACAGGTATAGATACAGCATCTACAACTTGAGGAATTAACACCATCGTCCCGACATCGCTTCTTCCTAAGTGACCCCCACCTTCCTGACCGACAACCATTACAGCATCTGCACCTAGCTCTTCAGCCTTTACAGCTTGCCGCTTTGCAGCAACTAAGACAAGTTTCATTACATCCACACCTTTTAACATATCAAAAATTGGTGCAGGATTGCCACCCGTCATTGAGATGACCGGAACCTTTTCTTCAATGGCCACCTCAACAAGCTCTTCATACCCCCGTCCATGTTGACCTATTGCAAAGTTTACACCGAATGGCTTAGAGGTTTTTTCTCGGAGTTTTTTTATTTCTGCTCTTAATGCATCTGGCGCTCCTAATGACATTGCGGTAATTTGACCTAAACCTCCTGCATTTGAGACAGCAGCTGCTAATTCAGAATATGCTAAATAAGCCAGACCTCCTTGTACAATTGGATATTGGATATTTAAAATATCAGTTACTCTTGATTTCCAATCCATCTCATAAGCCCCCTCTCCTCTAATACACTTTTCTATTCTAGACCAATAAAGAAAATCCTTCATGAATGAATGTTTAGGGGTTGCGAAGACTAACTAAAGCAATTGCAAATACAGCAAAGTTAAGCATTATTTTATTGACTGTCATTATTGATAAAGGTATAATTCATTTGTTTTTATAAATATACAGATTTCGACATGATTCGTCTGACGGTAAAATTGATTATTTCAAAACACTAAAATAAGGCAACGGCATTATATATATTTGCGAGAGATTAACCTTTACTCAATTCTTTATCCCGTTTCCTTTTCTTCATATTTTCTCTGAAGACAGCATGTAGGATATATCAATTATTAATGAAAAAAGAAGGTGGAAAAACGTTGTCACAAAAAGAAACACCGTTGTTCACAGGTTTAATTGAACATGCAAAAAAAAATCCAATTCAATTTCATATTCCTGGTCATAAGAAAGGTGCGGGAATTGATCCTGAATTTAGAAGCTTTATCGGCGATAATGCTTTATCAATTGATTTAATTAATATTGGGCCATTAGATGACCTTCATGCCCCTAAAGGGATGATCAAGAAAGCTCAAGAGCTTGCTGCAGAGGCATTTGGAGCGGATTATACATTTTTTTCTGTACAAGGGACAAGTGGAGCGATCATGACAATGGTTATGGCTGTTTGCGGACCAGGAGATAAAATTATTGTACCTCGCAATGTTCATAAATCAGTTATGACTGCGATTGTTTTTTCAGGAGCAATTCCAATTTTCATACATCCTGAAATTGATAAGAACTTAGGTATCTCACATGGAATTACAAATGATGCGGTAGAAAAGGCTCTTGAACAGCATCCCGATGCTAAAGGTGTACTTGTTATTAATCCTACTTATTTCGGAATTTCTGCTGATCTAAAAGAAATTGTTGAAATCGCTCATTCCTACAATGTTCCAGTTTTGGTAGATGAAGCACATGGTGTCCATATTCATTTCCATGAGGAATTGCCTTTAAGCGCAATGCAGGCTGGTGCAGATATGGCTGCGACAAGTGTCCATAAGCTTGGCGGATCGATGACACAAAGTTCTGTGTTAAATGTGAGAGGTTCTTTAGTGTCACCTCAGCGGGTACAATCGATATTAAGTATGATGACAACTACATCTACTTCTTATTTATTATTAGCATCACTTGACGTAGCTAGGAAGCGTTTAGCTACAGAGGGACGTGAATTAATCGATAAGACAATTGAGTTAGCTAATTATACGCGTGATAAAATTAATGCAATCAAAAATATTTATTGTATTGGCAAAGAAATTTTAGGAACAAAAGCAACCTTTGATTATGACCCTACAAAATTAATTATTCCAGTTTATGAACTAGGTTTAACGGGATATGACGTCGAAAAATGGCTTCGTGAAAAATACCAAATCGAAGTGGAATTATCTGACTTATATAATATTTTATGTATTATTACTCCTGGCGATACGAAGAATGATGTAGATACCCTTATTAAAGCCCTCCAGGAGCTCTCTAGTGAGTTCCAATTAAAAAAGGATGATCAAGACGTTAAGGCTCGTATTTTACTGCCTGATATACCTGTATTAGCTCTAACACCAAGGGATGCATTTTACGCTGAGACTGAAATCGTCCCTTTTAACGAATCTGCAGGTAGAATCATCGCTGAATTTATAATGGTATACCCACCAGGAATCCCAATCTTTATTCCTGGTGAGATTGTAACTGATGATAATTTAGCATATGTTACGAAAAATCTTGAAGTAGGGTTACCAGTACAAGGACCTGAAGATCCAACTTTAAATACAATTCGCGTGATTAAAGAACACCGTGCAATTCGATAAATTTGTTACTGTGAAGTTCACTGGGCGCTAAAACTGGATGTCAAAGTGTTATCCACCGTACAAAAATTTTATAATTTTGTAACAAAAATAAAGCACGCAACAAAATTGTTGCGTGCTTTATTCCCCCTTAAAAACTTTATATATAACCCCTTATTTGACCTCGACAACATTTATTTTCTGATCTTCTTTGCAGCAATTATGATGATTACATTTACCATATAATGTTGTCACTTTTTCTACCTCAATATGACCGATTGTAGAGTTGCAGTTTTGACAAACGATTGTTCCCATCTCCATACCCCTTTTCAATCATGATTTTATCACTCTCAAAGTCTTATAATCTTTGAAAGCGTTTAACCTTTGTTATTATTATAATAATATGTCACAATCGATCCGTCAAGTGTTAATTTGTATAACACATTTATTATTTTTAGAGGAATATGCATCCTTTATCAGAAATTTCATTACATACCATAGGAATAAAAGTACATTAAATACCAAACGCTTACACTTCTTAGTATATATTTAGAGCGAGTTAACAACTCCAAATACAACATTAAACAATTCACTTTATAGAAGCAGGATCAACCATTTTATATCCTTTTTCTTTTAACCTATTAACAATCCCTTCAAGGGCCGCATTTGTCCATTCTCTGTCGTGCATAAGAAGGTTTGCTCCATTTGTTAATAGCGAAGTATTCACCATTATCTCAACCAAGGCATCTTTATTCATATATTCCTTTTCCCAGTCATACCCATAAGTCCAGTTCATTAAGAGCATACCTTCTTTTGCTACTAACTTTTTACTATAGTCTGTATTGCTGCCGAATGGAGCACGAAAAAACCTTGGTTTTTCTCCAATAATTTTCTCAATTTGGGAGTTCAACTCCATAATTTCTGTATATTGCTGCTCTTCGGTTAAATCCTTCAAATTACGATGTGTCATTGTATGATTACCAATTTGAAAACCAAGATCATAGATTTCTTTTAACATTTTCTTTTTTTCATCCGTTTGAATAAAATGTCCATTTACAAAAAAAATCGCTTTAACATTTAATTTTTTTAAAGTTTTTGCCATTTCTAATGAATATTTATCAGGTGCATCATCGATAGTAAGTAAAACAACTCGTTCCTCAGTATCCTCATTTATTGGATTGACTGTCCAATTTACATCATTTAGTTCGTATAATGTTTCCAACTCGACAGGTTTTGCCACATCTATTACTTTCCCATCAACGGACTTTGCTGTATCCTCCATTTTGTCAGTAACATTTTCTAGCTTTATTTCATTTTCAGAATCTTTGTTAACCTTTTCAATAGCACATCCTGAAAGAAGGAGTAAAACTGAAAGTAGTAAAGTTACTAGATTTCGTTTCTTTAGCATACCTTTCCCCCATATTATTTAATTAATTAAGAATAGATTAAGTCTAATTGAATCACTATATACCTATGTGATGGTACACTCAAAAAACGTAAATTTTTCATAAGTATTAAAGGAGGAGTGTTATACATTTATGAAGAAGTTGACCCCTGTATTTATTATATCAGTAATTGTAACCTAACTATTTATCATTTGGGGATTAATTCCTAAGAGGTTTTTACCTAATGGAAACATTAGTGACGTTACAACAGCAATACAAGCTTTTATTATAGAAAAGTTTGGTTGGTTCTATCTTTTAACCGCAACTTTTTTCCTCATTTTTGCCATCAGCTTAATTTTTTCAAAATATGGTAATGTTAAATTAGGAAAGGACACTGATGAACCAGAGTTCTCATACTTATCATGGTTTGCTATGCTATTCAGTGCAGGTATGGGAATCGGGCTTGTGTTTTGGGGTGTTTCTGAGCCTATCTTTCATTATAGCGCGCCACCCACTGGTAATGGCTTTACAGATCAATCGGGACGCGATGCACTTAGATATTCCTTCTTTCACTGGGGATTACATCCTTGGGCAATCTACTCAACAATTGCTTTAGCTCTAGCCTATTTTACATTTAGAAAAGAGCAAAACGGAGTAGTTAGTAATATTTTACGGCCAATTTTAGGTGACAAAGTTGATGGTAAAACAGGTATTTTAATTAATTTCATTGCTGTTTTTGCTACTGTTTTCGGAGTTGCGACATCACTTGGCTTTGGAGCTGCTCAAATTGCTGGTGGTATTTCCTATCTTATAGAAGGAATCGAAAATAATTTTATAACACAATTAATTATTATCTTAATTGTGACTGTATTATTTATGCTTTCAGCACAAACTGGACTTGATAAAGGAATTAGATACTTAAGCAATCTTAACGTGATATTAGCTATTTCCTTAATGTTATTTTTACTTTTCGCAGGTCCTACAAATTTTATTATGGATCTTTTTACAACATCATTAGGAAGCTATCTACAAAACCTTCCTTCAATGAGTTTTAAAATGACACCCTTTCAAAGGGATAATACATGGGTTCAAGACTGGACAATCTTTTACTGGGCTTGGTGGATTTCGTGGGCACCCTTTGTTGGCACATTTATTGCACGTATCTCAAGAGGACGTACTATCCGTGAGTTTATAATCGGAGTGTTAGCTGTTCCCACTGTCTTTGGAGCACTTTGGTTGAAGCACTCCAAACAACAGCTGTAATTGCTGCTCTACCGTTGCGGTCATAATGATATTAATGGTTTTTTCATTGATAAAATCATTACAAGAGGAAAAGAAGCTTACAATATAATTACCTGAGTACCTATATGGTACTCTTTTTTTAAGTCTTTTCTAAGAAATTGTTGCATTTAAAACAAAAACTACTTCAGATTGATTGGAACAGATTGCGTGATACCTGCTTAGACCATCAGGGACAGGCGATTCTCATGCAAGCGTTTACGCCAAGGAGGCTCACCGCCACCCGCGCCCGCAGAAAACGAGCAACTTCGATGCAGCAATCAACCACACCACATTATTTGGTAAAAAGCACAAAGTTTGGCGAGTTAGCCTTTAATTAAGATCCAAAACACTAATATACAAAAACAAAGTTGAATAGTTGTTGCCCTAGCATAAAAAAGATAAGGCTTACAATAGAAATAAACATTGCTCCCTTTCTTGTTTTAAGCAGAGTAAAAGCAACCAAATAGGCCAAATAGAAAAAAACTAAAAGCAATATTGCTTTTGCAATCATACTATCCTTCTTTGAAAGCCATCCAACAACACTATAACCACTCCACAGAATAAGATGATAACAATAAACAGTTAATTTCATACCACCTTCTCCCCCTCATCTATACCTATATAAATCTTATGCGATAAAAATAGAAATCTTCCATCTATTAAGTGTCTTTCAGCAATTAGAAATGTTGAGTGTAGCCAATTACCTACAAGAGTTCAGCAATGTACCTCGCTTCTTTGCTAGTAAATGTAGGATAAAGGATTTATTTTTCAATTATGTAACAAATAGATGACAATAGGAAGAATCTTCAATAATTATGATAAAATAGGTGTAATTTAACATAGATTATACTTTAATAGCTATTAAGTTCCTTTATATACATACGAAATTAGACCTATTCGATACTAAATAAAAGAGGTGGGCAAAGATGACAAAATCAATACTCATTGCCTTCATCATTCCAGTTATTATTCTTTCTTCATGTGAAAATGTTCTTTTTTCACAAGGTACTACCGATGAAGAATTAACAAAAGAAAAGCAGCTGTTATTTTTTTCTGATGATGATAATATTGATCGTGAAGCAGTCTACTATGATGCATTACTTGATATAAAAAAGGAGTTCCCTGAAGAAATTGAAAATATGAAAGTTTTTTCTGAACATAGCGATAGTAAACAGTATGAGGTAGAGGTAGACATTTACCCATCGCTTTTAGTTATTGATAAAGATGGAGTTGTTGTTCACATCGAAGGAGCTGTTTTAACAAAGGAAGAAATTATGGAACCAATTGCTAACGCACTTTCACCCTGACATTTCGACCATGCCTTCGTTTCCCCATATAGAATCACCCCTTTTCTTGCCACGAAAAGGGGTTTCATTTTTCTCCAAAAAAAGAGGTGACTCTCAGCTGAGAGTCACCTCTTATAAGTAAAATAACATTACTTCACAATATGAATTGGACTACCAATCGCTACTTCTGCAGCTTCCATTGTGATCTCACCTAACGTAGGGTGAGCATGAATCGTCATTGCAATGTCCTCAGCTGTCATTCCAGCTTCAATCGCTAAACTTAATTCAGAAACCATATCTGAAGCACTTGGTCCAGCAATTTGTGCACCAATAACTAATCCATCCTCTTTACGAGTTACAAGCTTTAAGAAGCCATCCGTGTCATTAAGTGATAATGCACGACCATTTGCAGCAAATGGGAACTTAGCAGCGATTATCTCAATGCCATCTTCTTTAGCTCCTGCTTCTGTATAACCAACAGTTGCAAGCTCTGGCTCAGAGAATACAACAGCTGGAATACCTAAATAATCGATTTCAGCTTTTTCTCCAGCAATTGCCTCTGCAGCAATTTTCCCTTCATAAGAAGCTTTATGTGCTAATTGAGGACCTTCAACAATATCACCGATCGCATAAATGTTTGATATATTTGTGCGGCATTGCTTGTCGATTTTGATGATACCTCTATCGGTCATTTCAACACCAACTTGCTCTAAACCAAGCTCATCTGTGTTTGGACGACGTCCAACAGAAACTAACAAGTAATCAGCTTCAATTGTTTGCTCTTCACCTTTTACTTCAAATGTTACTTTTACGCCTGTTTCACTTTCTTCAACACTTTTTGCTGAAGCTTTAGTGTGAATTTCAACACCTTTTTTCTTAAGACCGCGTTTAACCAATGCTGTCATTTGCTTCTCAAATCCTACTAAAATGTCATCAGCTGCTTCAATGAAAGTTACTTCAGTACCGAAATTAGCATAAACAGAACCAAGCTCAATTCCGATTACTCCTCCACCGATTACAACAAGCTTTTTAGGAATTTCTTGAAGATTTAATGCACCAGTCGAATCAATTACACGGTTAGAGTATTTGAATACTGGAATTTCAACTGGACGTGAACCAGTTGCGATAATCGCATTTTTAAACTTATATGTTTGTGAAGATGTTTCATCCATTACTTTTACCGTTTCGTTATCAACAAAATATGCTTCACCATAAACAACGTCAACTTTATTACCTTTAAGTAATCCAGCTACACCGCCAGTTAATTTTTTCACAACACCTTGTTTAAACTCTTGTACTTTTGAGAAATCAACTGTCACGTTTTCAGCTTTGATACCCATATCTTCAGAGTGCTTAGCTGTTTCATAACGGTGACCTGCAGAAATTAATGCTTTAGAAGGAATACAGCCTACGTTTAAGCAAACGCCTCCTAATGTACCTTTTTCAACTACTGTTACCTTTTGTCCTAATTGAGCAGCGCGGATCGCTGCAACGTATCCGCCTGGACCTGCTCCGATGACAAGAGTATCTGTTTCAATTGGGAAATCTCCAACTACCATCGATTACGCCTCCATTAAAATTAATTGTGGATCATTAAGTAAACGCTTGATGTGGTTAAGAGCATTTTGTGCAGTAGCACCATCGATCATTCTGTGGTCAAAGCTTAATGATAAAGCTAGAACCGGAGCTACTACAATCTCTCCATCACGAACTACAGGTTTTTCTGCAATACGTCCAATACCTAAAATTGCAACTTCAGGATGGTTGATTACTGGAGTGAACCACTGACCACCAGCAGATCCAATGTTTGAAATCGTGCAAGATGCACCTTTCATTTCATTTGGAGCAAGCTTACCATCACGCGCTTTAGTAGCAAGTCCATTAATTTCATCCGAAATTTCAAAAACAGACTTACGCTCCGCATTTTTAACAACAGGTACAAGCAGACCTTTTTCAGTGTCGGCAGCAATACCGATATTGTAATAATGCTTTTGAACAACTTCTTCTGTTTTATCATCAAGTGAAGTATTCAGAACAGGATACTTTTTCAGTGCAGAAGTAAGAGCTTTCACTACGTACGGTAAATATGTTAACTTAATACCTTGCTCCGCTGCAACATTTTTAAATTGTTTTCTGTGAGCAACTAGGTTTGTTACATCAATTTCATCCATTAATGTAACGTGTGGTGCTGTATGTTTTGAGTTAACCATTGCTTTTGCAATTGCTTTACGGATTGGACTCATTTTTTCACGAGTTTCTGGTAATTCACCTTCAGGAATCGCAATAGCTGCTGGTTTCGCTTGTTTTTCTTCTTTAGCTGCAGGTGCTTCTTCAGCTGCAGCAGGGGTAGTTGCTACACCTCCGCCTTGAACGAACGTGTCTACATCTTCTTTTAATACACGACCGTTTTTGCCGCTGCCAGATACTTGACGGATATCAATATCTTTATCACGAGCATATTTGCGTACAGATGGCATTGCGATCACACGTTTAGACGGATCTATTTCAACTTCCTCTTTTTCCACGTCTTGACCAGCTTCAGCAGTTGCTTGAACTTGTGCTTCTGTTTTTTCCTCTTTTTTAGGCTCTTCATCACCGTGATCACCTTTAAATTTCAAGTCCTCATAGCCTGGTGCATCGAACGTAATGATTGTTTGTCCAACAGTAGCAACCGTACCTTCATCAACGTTTACCTCAGTAACCGTACCTTTAACAGGTGAGGGGATTTCAACAACCGCTTTATCATTTTGTACTTCTGCTAGAACATCATCTTCTTCAACTTTGTCACCTGGTTTAACAAACCATTTAACAATTTCACCTTCATGGATACCTTCACCGATATCAGGCAGTTTAAATTCGAATGCCAAAACATTCTACCTCCTTATGGAATAAAAAATAATTGGGAAAAACTTAGCTAAGTCGCCTAAATAATTTGGCGATAGTCTAAGGTTTCCTCACGCTATCATCAAGTATCTTAATTTCTAAGAAAAAATAAAACGCTCGTTTTATTATTAGAAATTAACTACTTTTTTAGCAGTCTCAATAATATCTTTGTAAATTGGTAACCAAACATTCTCAGCTTCAGTAAACGCATAAACAGTGTCAGGTGCTGATACGCGAAGTACTGGTGCTTCTAAGCTTAAAATTGCACGCTCAGTAATTTCAGCTACAACGTTTGCCGCTATCCCCGCTTGTTTTTGTGCCTCTTGGACAACAACTACACGGCCAGTTTTTTCAACTGAGGCAATAATCGTTTCAATATCTAATGGGCTGATTGTACGAAGGTCAACAACTTCTACAGATACCCCTTCTTTTTCTAATTCATCAGCAGCTTTTAGTGATTCATGAACCATTGCACCGTAAGTGATGATTGATAAATCTGTTCCTTCACGTTTTACATCTGCTTTACCAATTTCAATCGTGTACTCTTCTTCAGGAACTTCTTGACGGAATGAGCGGTATAATTTCATATGCTCTAAAAAGACAACTGGATCATTATCACGAATAGCAGAAATTAAAAGTCCTTTTGCATCATAAGGAGTTGAAGGAATAACCACTTTTAACCCTGGTTGTTGTGCGACAAGACCTTCTAAGCTGTCAGCGTGAAGTTCTGGCGTATGTACGAATCCACCAAACGGAGAACGAATTGTTACTGGTGCTGTCCAATGTCCACCAGAACGATAGCGCATACGTGCTAATTGACCACTTAATGAATCCATTACTTCGTAAACGAAACCGAAGAATTGAATCTCCATTACTGGACGGAATCCAGTTAAACTAAAACCAACTGTAAGACCACCAATACCAGACTCTGCAAGAGGAGTATCAAATACGCGATCTTCGCCGAATTCTTTTTGAAGTCCTTCCGTTGCACGGAATACGCCACCGTTAACGCCAACGTCTTCTCCGTATACGAGGACGTTTTCATCATTTTTTAATTCTGTGCGTAATGCATCAGTGATGGCTTGTATCATTGTCATTTGTGCCATGGCTTATTTCGACTCCTTTGCTTTGTAAATTTCATATTGCTCTTTTAAGTTATAAGGCATTTCTTCGTACATGATTTCCATCAAGTCCGTAACCTTTTGTTTTGGATATTTATCCGCTTTTTGAATTGCTTCTTTAATATCTTCTTTTGCTTGTTCTATTGTTTTATTTTCTTCCTCTTCGTTCCAGATGCCTTTTGCCTCAAGGTAAAGACGGAAGCGAACTAATGGGTCTTTTGCTTCCCACTCGTTTTCTGTTTCTTTTGTACGATAACGAGTTGGATCATCTCCAGCCATTGTGTGAGGACCATAACGGAATGTTAATGTTTCAATCAATGTTGGACCTTCACCATTAATAGCGCGTTCTCTAGCGTCGCGAACAGCTGCATAAACTGCTAATGGATCCATACCATCAACTTGTACACCTACAATACCTGCTGCAACTGCTTTTTGAGCAATTGTTTGTGCTGCAGATTGTTTTTCAACCGGTGTTGAGATTGCATAGCGGTTATTTTGAACAACGAAAATTGCAGGAGCTTTATATGCACCAGCAAAGTTAATGCCTTCATAGAAGTCACCTTGAGAAGCTCCGCCATCACCTGTATATGTGATTGCAACAGCTTGTTTACCCTTCTTCTTAAGACCAAGAGCAACACCTGCTGTTTGAATGTATTGTGCACCGATAATGATTTGAGGTGATAGGCAATTTACACCTTCAGGCATTTGGTTTCCATGGAAATGTCCACGTGAGAACAAGAATGCTTGGTACAAAGGAAGTCCATGCCAGATAATTTGTGGTACATCACGGTAACCAGGTAAAATCCAATCTTCTTTTTCCAAAGCATATTGAGAAGCAATTTGAGAAGCCTCTTGACCTGCGGTTGGAGCATAGAATCCTAAACGACCTTGACGGTTTAAAGAAATTGAACGTTGGTCCAAAATACGTGTATAAACCATTCGGCGCATAAGTTCTTTTAATTGCTCATCAGTAATGTCTGGCATAGCCGATTCATTAACGACTTTACCTTCTTCATTTAAAATTTGGAATGTTTCGAACTGCTTAGAAATAGCTTCAAACTGTTTCTTACTGTCAACAACAGTGCTTTTTGTTTTTGCAGCCATCTTATAACCTCTTCCTTTCCTTTTTAAGAGTGTTTGTTCGGACACATAATAAGCTCGGTAGACCTTAGGCAACTGATGTATGTACGGGTAGATAATAATCCGCATTGTTTAATCGTCACAAGGACTATTAGCTTTTCATGGCTTGAACTTGTTTAGTTATTAGTAAGAGAATTCCAATATGCACAGCTTTAGGTTACCCTAAAATATGATGAATGACACAATTTTTTTGAATTCAAACCTACTTAACTATTCACCACTCATGAGATTGCCTATAACTTTCTCTATGTATGGTTTAATGAACTTGTTTTGATCATTCTGTATTAGTTTTCTTTAATAGTTAACTAATACAACCTTAGTTAATTCATTAACAAGTTTACACTAATGTTTTCGAGTCCGTCAATTAGTTTGTATAAGGTTTTAAAAAAAGATTCTTCAAAAACATCCCTTTAAATTCTCCTTCTCTTTCAAGCTGTATTATTACAAAAAACAAAACTGTATTAGTGCTTTATAATACAGTTTTACTTTTTGAAAAGTCAGACAATAAACGTGTTTTTACCTCAAATTTCATTTTTCTAATTTAGTTCCAATTTTCAACACAACGATAAAAAACCCAATCACAAGGATTGGGTTTTTATAAAGCTAACTATTCACTTCTTCAACATTTAACTCAGCATTTTTATAGAAGTCTATTTTTAACTCATTATATTCCTCAGTTAATTTATTGAATTTTTCATTTTCTTCCATTACTTTCTTATATGAATCATTGACCTTCGTTATTTGCGCTTCAAGGCTTTCAAGTGTTAAGTCCTCTTTTTGAAGCATTATATATAATTCCTTATCAAGTGAAATTGACGTTTTATATGTGTTATATAAACTTTCATAGGAAGTGTAACGATCCTCCATTTTAGCTTTTAGATCTTTAGCTTTTTCTTTTAGCTTTTCGTCATCGATTTTTTCTATTTCTTCATTTACTGCAGCAAACTCTTTCTTTGAGGAGATAATACTGTCATATTCAGCCTCAATTTTTGATTCACGTTCATCTATAAGAGTAAGTGCTTCTTTAGATAGTGCCACTACCTTTTCGAATTCTTTCATTCCAAGGTTCATGATCTCATTATAAAGATCTGATTCTTTCTTCTCTAGCTCTAAAAGGGGCTGCTGTTGATCTTTAAAGGTATCCTCCAGGGTCACTACTTTTTCTAGTGTAGAATAAATATTTTCTTCTGGAGAAGGTCCCATACAGCCAGAAAGAAAGATTAATAGAGTAAAAGCTAACAAACTAACATTTAAAAAAGTGCTTTTTTTATTAGTAAACAAAAATATTCCCCCTAACGTTCAGACATTTTCTACTATAATGGGTTAAGCAGATTTTTACAATCATCATTCATCTAAACTTTTCGCATAAAAAATACTAGTATTAAAACTTTATACCATTTTATGTGCTTGTCTTTCATTTAGACCAATAAAAGATTAGTATCACTAATAGCCACGAGCAGAAAAAATAATGACGAATTCTTTTCGTTTTTAGCATCTTCCTTTATAATCTTATATATCATTAATTGATGTGCTATTTATAATACATATAAATGAAGTGGTCTTTCTATATAAAAGGAGTGTTTCATCATGATTACAATGGAGAATATTATAAGAGAAGGTCATCCTACATTAAGAAAAGTTGCAGAGGAAGTTACGCTCCCAGCATCGGAACAGGATAAAGAAACGTTATCTTTGATGATCGACTATGTTAAAAACAGCCAAGATCCTGAAGTTTCGGAAAAATATGGACTTCGTCCAGGGATAGGTCTTGCAGCACCACAAATAAATGTTGCAAAACGCATGATTGCAATTCACGTGGTTGACGAAAAAGGTGTACAGCATAGCTATGCTCTTTTTAATCCAAAAATTATGAGTCACTCTGTGGAAAAAAGTTATTTAACGAGTGGTGAAGGCTGTTTATCTGTTGATCGATCTGTACCAGGGATCGTTCCCCGCTATGCTCGTATTCGTGTAAAAGCAACAAACCTTGATGGTGAGCAAATTGATATTCGTTTACGAGGACTTTTAGCGGTCGTATTCCAACATGAGATTGATCATTTAAATGGTATCATGTTTTACGATCACATTAATGAATCTAACCCATTCCAAGAACCTGAAAATGCAATTGCGATTGAACGCTAATAAAAAAGTAAAAAAATAAGAAGGGTATGTCCCCTTCTTATTTTAATAATCCCAATTTTTCAACACCATAACGGATACCATCCTCATCAACTGGCTTTGTAATAAAGTCAGCAACTTCCTTTAAAGAAGGTACTGCGTTTCCCATAACTACTCCAGTTCCAACATATTCGATCATTTCTAAATCATTTAAACCGTCGCCAAATGCATATATATTCTCTCTTTGTATATTTAATCTTTTAGCGAGCTGCTTAATACCTTCAGCTTTTGAACCATTGGCAGGTAATATATCCGCTGAAACATCATGCCAGCGAATTAGCTTTAATTCTGAATATTGATTACTATAACGCTCTTCCTCACCGATTTCACAAAACAATAAAGTTTGATAAATATTACGATCAAGATAATAATCACGTTTTTGTTTCGGTGATGCAACTTTTAAACTTCCCATACTTTGTTCAATTAAAGGATGGTCGCCTGTAGTAGACATCATATTTTCTTCACTCATAAACACAAGTGGATGATTTTCCTTATCCGCAAATTGTAAAAGATGCTCTAACGTCTCTTTTTTCAAAGGATTCTCATAAATGACCTCGTCCTCAAACACTACATATTGACCATTAAAGCTAACGAAAGAATGTATATCTAATTCCCTTCGCAAATCCTCAAACATAAATGGTGCACGCCCAGTTGCTATAGCTACATGATGCCCATGATTTTTAAGATTTTTTATAGTGTCTCTAGTTGATAATGGAATTTCTTTGTTATGGTCTAGGATTGTCCCATCAATATCAAAAAAAATAACTTTTTCGTTCATAATTAAGGCTCCTTATTCTTGTACTATAGATGAATTAATAGCACGTTTTTTATTGGCTTTTGCTGAGCTTAAATAAACCCCAGCAAAAACAAATAGTAAACCAATTACCATATTAGCGGAGATATGTTCGTCTAGCAACAGAAATCCCCAAACCATAGCAGTGATTGGTACGATATATGTTACAAGTGAAGCGAACTCAGCGCTTCCTTCTTTCACCATAAAATAATAAAAAAGGTAAGCTAATCCAGATCCAAATACACCGAGTCCAATTAGTGATAAAAATATTTCGATTGAAAAACCTGAATATCCTTTGGTATGGTTGGTTACTAACATAAATGGAAAACTAATAATCATCGACATAAATAAAGTTGTAGTAGAAACAATAATGACTGGTAGATGTATTAAATATTTTCTCGCAAGCTGAGCACCTAATCCGTAACAAAATGTTGCTGCTAGCATCGTGCCCGCCCCAACAAAATTTTCATTCATAAGGCTCACAAAGTCTAAATTTAATAATAGGAGGATACCGATAAATCCTACGAAAACTCCAATCCACTGTTTCCCTCTAATAGGTACCATAAAAAAAATTGAACCAATTACAATTGTCCAGATCGGCGTAGTTGCGTTAATTACAGATGCGAGACTACTCGAAATGTTCATTTCACTCATAGCAATTAACCCAAAAGGCAAAACATTATTAAAAAGTGCTACAAAAACCAAAGGGATCCAAGGCAGATTTATTAATCGCAAATGGGAAACATCTTGTTTTTTGAAAAAAAATAAGATAAGTAGTAAAGTAACTGTCCCAAAAAAACAGCGCCAGAACACAACTCCCCATGGTCCTAATTCATTAACTAATAGTTTTATAAATAAAAAAGATGTTCCCCAAATCATACTCAAAGTAAATAGAGCACCGTATAATTTTTTCACTGATCCTTTCCTCCTGATGTTGTTATACGTAATATTTGAACTAGTAAGTGCAAATTTCAAGCTAATTCATTTTCAATTTATTGTCAATAATTTCGCACTCATTTTTCCACGAATCCCCATGTAAATGATCCAATCTTATTGCACATACTACCAATGAAAGTTTATAATGGACGGTTTCCCTCCGATTCAGTTTTTATAGCAAATCACTTTGCGTTTTTAAAAAATAGATAAAGGAGGTTAATATAAGATGCTAAAAAGATTAAAAAATTCAATTAGAAAACAATGGAAAGAGCTTTTGAAACGGAAAACCATTGCTTAGTGCTCGAATTACACTAATTGGCAGTTGGAAATACATGTTATCCAAACACATATAATAAGATTTTGCTTAAGTTCAATCCAAGATATTCGGTAAGTCTTTGGGGAAAAATTCGAAATAATAGTTGTTAAAAATAAAAAGAAGATTCGACACATTCCCCTCTAGGCTTGGCTTGTTCGTAAATATCGCATATAATAGAAAAAGTTAGTCTAACATACGGAAGCTAAGGAGAGATTTGGTAAATGATTTTCAAAGTGTACTATCAAGAAAAAATTACAGAGGTGCCAGTTCGTGAAAGAACAAACACTCTATATATTGAAGCAACAACTGAAGGGGAAGTACGCTCTAAACTAAAAGACCGTCCTTATAATATCGAATTTGTTTCACTATTAGATGGAGCATTTTTAGAATATGAAAAACAAAGTGAAAACTATAAAGTATTGGAGATTTGATCGTTATGAAATTTGTTAAGAATGACCAAGTAGCCGTTTTTGCCTTAGGCGGACTCGGCGAAATTGGTAAAAACACGTACGGTGTGCAATTCCAGGATGAGATCGTCCTTATTGACGCTGGAATTAAATTCCCTGAGGACGAGTTACTAGGAATTGATTATGTCATCCCAGATTACACATATTTACAAAAAAACGAAGATAAAATCAAAGGATTATTTATTACGCACGGACATGAAGACCATATTGGCGGTATTCCATACTTACTTCGTCAAGTAAACATTCCTATTTATGGCGGGAAGCTTGCATTAGGTTTATTGAGAAACAAACTTGAAGAGCACGGATTGCTACGTCAGACAAAATTAATTGAAATCCAAGAAGAAGACATTATTAAGTTCAGAAAGACATCCGTTACATTCTTTAGAACAACACATAGTATCCCTGATGCTTATGGAATTGTGGTGAAAACACCACCAGGAAACATTGTACATACTGGTGACTTTAAATTTGATTTTACACCGGTCGGTGAACCTGCAAACTTAACGAAAATGGCGGAAATTGGTCGTGACGGTGTACTTTGTCTATTATCTGATAGCACAAATAGTGAAGTCCCTAATTTTACTATGTCAGAAAGACGAGTCGGTGAAAGCATCAATGAAATTTTCCGAAAAGTTGATGGTCGAATTATTTTCGCTACATTCGCTTCCAATATTCACCGCCTCCAACAGGTAGTAGAGTCAGCTGTTACTCATGGTCGTAAAATTGCTGTATTCGGAAGAAGTATGGAAGCTGCTATTCAGATTGGACAAGATTTAGGATATATCAACTGTCCAAAAGATACGTTTGTTGATGCACATGAAATTAATCGCATGCCTGCTCACAGAGTAGCGATTTTATGTACAGGAAGTCAAGGTGAGCCAATGGCTGCCCTTTCTCGTATTGCTAACGGCACACATAGACAAATCCAAATTATCCCAGGAGACAATGTTGTTTTCTCTTCATCACCAATACCAGGTAATACACTTAGCGTGAGTAAAACAATTAATCAGCTTTACCGTGCTGGTGCAGAAGTTATCCATGGTCCTTTGAGCGATATCCACACCTCTGGACACGGTAGCCAAGAAGAGCAAAAGCTTATGCTCCGTTTAATGAAACCTAAATATTTCATGCCGATCCACGGTGAATATCGCATGCAAAAAACGCACGCTAAAACCGCAGTAGATTGTGGTGTAGAAGCTGAAAACTGTTTTATTATGGATAACGGTGAAGTATTAGCTATTGGAGACAATGAGGTTGGTGTCGCTGGTAAAATCCCATCTGGCTCTGTTTATATTGATGGTAGTGGAATCGGTGACATTGGTAACATCGTATTACGTGACCGTAGGATACTATCTGAAGAAGGACTTGTAATTGTAGTTGTTAGCATTAATATGAAAGACTTTAAAATTGCTGCAGGTCCTGATATCATCTCTCGTGGTTTCGTATATATGCGTGAATCTGGAGATCTTATTAACGATGCTCAATCGCTTATTACTAAGCATTTAAATAAAATCATGGAACGACGTACTAGCCAATGGTCTGAGATTAAAAATGAAATTACAGACACATTAGCACCTTTCTTATATGAAAAAACAAAACGCCGTCCAATGATCCTACCGATTATTATGGAAGTATAATTTCACAAATATTACATGAACAGAGTGAGAATGACTGAAAATGTCTTTCTCACTCTGTTTTATTTAGCATAGTCCTTCTTCGCATTCTGTATTTTCATAAATTTGGCAGTTGAATTTTTATGAAAAAAGACAGTCAAATGACTGCCATTTAATCTCCTAATAACCGTTTTTCAAAACGATTTATATCTGTATCTGCACCTATAACAATCAGGATGTCATTTTTCTTAATGATCTCATTTGCTTGCGGAGATACGATAATATCTTTGTTTCTTTTCATAGCGACAATATTAATTCCATATTTTGCTCGAATATCTAGGTCAATGATTGAATTTCCATGAAGTCGCTCATTTGCAACAATCTCAACGATACTATGCTCATCTGAAAGCTCTAAATAATCTAATACATTGTTTGAAATTATTTTGTGAGCAATACGTTTCCCCATATCTCGTTCAGGATGAACAATCCGATCTGCACCTATTTTAGATAAAACTTTTTCATGGTAATCATTCGTAGCTTTTACTGTGATATCCTTAACACCTAATTCCTTAAGAATTAATGTCGTTAATATACTTGCTTGTATATTATCACCAATTGCAACAATTACATGATCAAAATTGCGGATACCAAGACTTTTTAATACAGTTTCATCTGTGGTGTCTCCTACCACAGCATGTGAAGCAACATTCGCAAACTCATTTACTTTATCTTCGTCCATATCAATAGCCATAACTTCTAAACCCTCTTCACTAAGAGCTCTACAAATACTACCACCAAAACGACCAAGTCCAATAACTGCAAATTCCTTTTTCATATGTATTACCTCCGCTAACTAGAAAATATAATGCCTTTTATATCCGAAGACAACTGCTTTTCTTGTTTGACTATTTTATTATTATTTGAATCATTTCATGCAGAATCCAAGCTAACAAAATCGTACCATAATTTCTTTATTTTATACAGATGCCCTGCTATATACAAACAATAAAATAAAACTAATTTTTTACAGACTACATATTTTGCATACTTTAATATAGACACATCAATAAGATATTGATAAGGAGTATGGTAAAATAACAAGACAGATCATTACTGGGGGAATCCTATGTTTCAAAAACTTTACAATATCCTGTTTCCATACCTATTAGGTATTTGTGGTGGCCTTATATTTAGTATTTGTCATATTCCTCTTGCTTGGATTCTTGGTCCAATGACATTTCTTATTGTTTGGAGATCAATATTCGTTAGTCAGACTAGTCTACTTCAACCAATCTTATTAAAAAATGGATCATTTATCATTTTAGGAATTTCGTTTGGACTATCTTTTACAAAACAAACCTTTATTTCAGTGGGACCATATGTATTACCTTTCTTATTAACAACTGTCTTACTTATAATCATTAGCGTATTAAATGGTTTATTGATTAGTAGATTTGTGAATATTGATAAAAATACAAGTATCTTTGCTTCAATACCAGGAGGACTAACAGAAATGGTAGCGGCGAGTGAATCACTAAATGCGAACTCATCACTTGTAACCATCTTTCAAACTGTAAGACTACTAACCGTCGTATTTTTCGTTCCCTTTGCGATCCTTCATATGTTTGAGCCTCAGTCAGGCATTCATTTAACTCATGCTAATACAAATCAAGCAAGCATTTTTTCGTTTGGATGGTTCTTTTTAGCTGGTTTTGTAGGCTGGTTATTTAGAACTAAGCTACCTGCCGCTTTTGTTATCGGGCCACTCCTTACAACTGCGATTTTGAACATTATTGGTGTTTCACTACCTATATTCCATGATGTTTTTATGGTCTTTGCACAACTGACAATAGGGATTGGCTTTGGTTTGATGATTACATTTAATGATTTGAAACAAGGTGGGAAGTATTGTGGCTTATATTTTGTGACAACAATACTTTTAATAGGAGCAAGTTTTGGTTTAGGGTATCTGTTCACGTTATTAACTGATTTAGATATAGCAACTGCAATGTTATCCTTAGCACCAGGTGGTCTTGTCGAGATGGTGTTAACAGCTTCAACTATTGGTGCAGACCCTGCCGTGGTTAGCTCTTTACAATTTATTCGATTATTATTTATTATTAGTTTTGTTCCTAGCATCTTAAAATATGGGTTAAAAAAGGTCTCTAACGAAAGACAAATCGGGGAGAAAAATCATTCAGCATAGAAACTTCTCTGAAAAAATTTCACATTTCTATTGAACATGATAACTTTAATGTTACATGTTATATAAAAAAGCTAAGGGTTTAGCAATTATGTTTAACTATATCCCCTAGCTTTTCTATTTATAAATCTATTTATAAGAAGTTTCCAATTTCAGCTTACAAACCATTGCCTTAATTTGAAAATAGTCAATATCATCTGGAAGTGCTTCTTTTAGTGGTTTTAGCATCTCCGTACCAAGCTCAAATACTTTTTCTACGATGATTGTCTCCTGCTCATTTGTAACGATCTGAGACCAATCTATTGGATTACCTTCGCTAACAGCTCTAATTAGATGATTTTGAACGGTAATTTCAGACAGTCCTCTTTCCTTACATATCTCTTTAATCGTTTGACCGTCACGATATAATTGATAACTAGTGAAATGACTTGCTGAAGTATCACTTTCAACAGTTTGGGTGTCAATGATATTTTCATGTTTTATTGGAGTTTTTCTCTCAATCTTCATGTACTTACAAATTGCTGCTATAAAGTCGTCTCCATAACGTTCTAGTTTCGTTTTCGCAACTCCCTTTACTTCTAAAAAATCTTCTTCTGTTGTCGGACACTTGCTGCTCATGTCTTTCAAACTACTATCTGAAAAAATAATATAAGGTGGAACCCCAAGATTTGATGCTAATTCTCGTCTTACCTGCTTCAACATTTCAAATAATTCATCATTTGCTTCAATAGATTCGATTGTCACTTGCTCTTTTTTAAATACCTGTTGTTTTTCTACTATTACGGTTCTTGCTTTATTACTTAACACTAAAACAGGGAATTGTGAATTCGTTAAGGCAAGATATCCTTCTGCAATAAGAAAATCGATAAAATCCACGATTTGTTTTTCTGTTTTACTTTTCATCAATCCATAAGTTGATAGCTTGCCAAAACCAAATTGGGAAATTCGTTTATTTTTTGAGCCCTTCAATACTTGTGCAACCAACGTCTTACCGAATCGCTCGTCCATCCGTTTCACACAAGAAAAGACCATTAATGCCTCATTCGTCACATCTATTTTAGACCTAGTGTCCCTGCAATTCATACATTTACCACAATCAGAGGATGGAGTAGATTCACCGAAATACTCAACAATGTACGTTTGAATACATTTTTCGGTATGACAAAGATCCACCATTTGTTGTAGCTTTTGGTATTCGTGTACCTTTTTTTCATCACTCAATGTTGTCTGCTCGATTAAAAACTTTTGCAACTGAATATCCTGGCCAGCGAACAAAATGGTACACTCGCTCTTTTCACCATCCCGACCTGCACGACCAGCCTCCTGGTAATAAGCTTCTATGTTTTTCGGTAAGTTATGATGGATCACGTATCGAACATTTGACTTATTGATCCCCATTCCAAAGGCATTTGTCGCGACCATCACATTCAGCTGATCAAATAAAAATTGATCTTGTTGATCAGCTCGTTCTTGTTCAGCTAATCCTGCATGATATTTGCCTACTTTTACGCCACTCTTTTTTAAAAATTGTGATAAGTCATCAACTTCTTTTCTCGTAGCAGCATAGATAATACCCGCATGATCTCGATTCGCTTTAATATACTTCGTAATATAATCCCGCTTATTTTCACCTTTAATCACATTAAATGTTAAATTATCGCGTGCAAAACCTGTTACATACGTATTTGAAGAAGATACATTCAATAACTGACAAATATCAGTCGTAACTTCCTTTGTTGCAGTAGCTGTCAATGCTATGACGACTGGCTTTTCAACAAAATCACTTATCATCTTTTTAATACTTCGATAGCTTGGACGGAAATCATGACCCCATTGTGAGATACAGTGAGCTTCATCAACTGCGATTATTGAGACATTCATCGATAAAAGTAATGTACGAAACGATTGGGTTTCAATCCGCTCTGGAGCAATATAGAGAATTTTATATACTCCGTCCTTCACTTCTGAAATTCGTTCATTCAATTCACTAACAGATAAACTACTATTAATATAAGTTGATGGAATACCAACACTAGTAAGTGCATCAACTTGATCCTTCATTAATGAGATTAACGGTGAAATAACGATCGTAATGCCATCCATAAGTAAAGCTGGAATTTGATAGCAGATCGATTTCCCTCCACCAGTCGGCATGATTGCTAATGTATCATTTCCTTTTAAAACACTTTCTATAATTTCTTCTTGACCCTTTCTAAAAGAAGAGTACCCAAAATAATCATTTAATTGTTTTTCAGCTTGCTGTAACATGTAATCACCCTAGCTTTTTGATGGTTCTTGTAAACTTACAATTTTCATTTTCTAATTCTAGTATAACATGTTTAGATTGAAACATTTCTCTATTGATCAAATTTGAATTTTACCAAAAATGGATAAATTGAATTTAAATACATATTGATCGGTCAAAAAAAACTAACTCATTGATATCCTCTAAAAGAGAATCAAATGAGTTAGTTTTACTTATCTTACTTATGAATCCAAACGGCTCCTGCGGTATTATCTCGGGATTCACCAATTACTTCAAATTGCAATCCATATTGTGGAACAATTCGACCAGCGTCCGGAAGATCTGAGTCGATATAGGAGTTAGAATCATCAAATTTACGTGTTCCAGTTAAACTTAAAAATTCATATAATCCACGGGTTGGTGAATCAACAAGAAATTCAGGTGTTTTGTCTAGTGAAAATGCAGCGTCAGCCACTTGGTAACGTGTACTCTGAGATACGGTAGCTTGTCCATTTAATGTACCGAAAACAGCCTCTGGATGTGAGTCAACAACTCCTAAGAAACCTGCTCCTGGATGTATACCCACCCAGTTATCTGTATAGCTTTCATCACCATACCAAACTACTAATCCAGTATTATAAACAGCTCCACGTGAATAGGCTAAGGCTTTGTCTGAACCAGAGTAGTTTCTCCACTCAAGGTAATAGTAGTTTTTAGCTTTAGAGTAACCATTTGACGTGATGAAACCATCTAATGTTACTTTAACCTCTCCCTCTGCATTATCTGTGAAGATTACAGTTTCATCAGCCGTTACTGAAAGCTCATCAATTGCAAAACCTGCTGGAGCTAAACCGCCGTCTGTTACATATTCAAAGACTATTTTTACCTTTTTACCAGCAAATTGACTTAAATCATATGTGAGATTAGCCCACTTACCTAAAGTTGACTCATAGCCATCTTTTGTATTTTCATCACCTATTACGTCTAGTTGAATCGGTTCTGCACCTTCTGATACAGCATTGATATAAACATAATCATAATCAAACTCAACTTCATAGAAAGCTTTTGCATTAAATGTAGCTGAATTTACATTAGTTAAGTCAAATTCAGGTGTTTCTAATGTTGTGTGTAGATCATCACCTTTTGTACTGTAATAATACTTGTTGCCAAATTCAGGTAATACTCCTTGAACATCCTTCTCTGGCAAATTCACTTTTACAATACCAGGATTTTTCGATTTTGTAACACTTTGATCAATAACTGAGGCAAATCCTTTTTTATCGATATCATCATAATCAACCTCTACAATATTTGCCCAGTTTCCACCCATCGTTGTTTGGAAAAACTCCTTATTTTGTGGTGAAAAGCTTGTCGGAGCTGTCCCTGCAATATTTCCATTCCAGCTACCTCCGCTCATGATTGACCAGGAAGCAACAGGCTCACCATGACCAGAGTATTGTGTATCATATTCATCAGGCAATCCTAAATCATGTCCAAATTCATGGGCAAATACCCCTACAGCACCGTCTTCAGGTTGAATCGTATAATCAAATGCACCCATTCTGCCACCCCAATAGTCTACCTTAGCAGTTGACCCTTCTACAGGATAAACGCCATCCAAGGTCCAGCGGTGTGACCATACGGCATCATTACCTAATTTACCACCACCAGCCTCCTGACCTGTACCTGCATGGATAATCATTAAATGATCAACTAATCCGTCTGGTTCATTTTGATTTCCATCACCATCAAGATCATATAAATCAAATTGATCATACTCAGCTAAATCGATGCCAGATTCAACAGCTGAATTTAAAGCATCCTTTACAAGATCACGCGGGCCTTGTGGATCTAAGTTGTCGTGCCCACCTGCAGGATTATCGTCACCATATTCTCGAGCATTACCTGGGACAGTTAACCAATCTGAAACAGTTCCATCTACCGTGTAGCTTCCTCCTGATTGCTCCTCATAAAATTGTTTAAATGTTTTAACCTTTTCACCATTAAAAAGCGTAAATTCTCTATCACCAAACATTAATTTTTGATAATGCTCACGATTAAAATCACTTGCATACATATATCCGTCTTCTTGTACAACATTGTTATGTTTAAAATCTTTAAATTCTGTTAGTAACACTAGTACTTTATCAGTGCGAACACTACCATTATATTTTGCTTGTTTAGCAGAATCTACTTTTACATAGCCATTAGGTTTTCCCTTTTTATAATTTTTGTGACCTTTATTTAATTGTTTTGTTAATTTTTCCTTTTGTTTCTGTAAGAAGTCCTTCGATTTTTTATCAATCAGTTTTTCAGTTGAGTGATCATGTGAATCGACTTTCTCCTTAACACCCTGCTTTTTCTCAATATAATCTTTTACTGCCTTTTTCACTTGTGAAGCTGTTGCTTTTTTTGAAATAACTCCTTGCTCCTTCAGTGCTTCTCCAAGTCGGTCTTCAGGTACAATGTTCCAATCAATTGGAGCTGATTCCGGAATTTCTGAAGCAGCTTGTACACTTGAAGATAACGGAAAATATGTACCGAAAAGTAATCCTCCAGCCACAACTGAACTTGCAGTCATTTTAAACACTTTGTTCCATCGTCTGTTTTTTCGTTCAATAGCCCTTTTTAATTTCCGCAAAAATAGTCCCCCTTTTCACAAATTACTTTTCTAGTAAAAATATTAGCAACTACAAATCTATTATAAATTTTATATGAATATAATAAATAGTCCGAAAATTCCATTTTTTAAAATTAAATTACATTCGTTTGTCCTATTTTTTAAACATTAAATAGGTATATGTAAGTGCTTACAAAATAAAACACATTGATATTTTTGTCGTATTTACTCTTCTCTCTTGTCAAATCCTCAACTAATAATCTACTTTTTTAATTTAAAGTATTCATTCACTTAAATACTTTAAATCATTTTTTCTTTAAAGCTTTTAATAAACTAAGAAAGCTTTTCCAGAAAACAAATATACAATATCCATATGTGATCTGCTGTGAAATCCTGTATGTTTTATGACATCAATATGACAATATGATGACGGTCTCTTATCAAAATGATGTCAGCCCCCAAAAAACAACAAACTTCTACAAACTCTATAAGAAAGTTAGTAGAAAAGAGGTTTGATTAAATAATGTTAGCTAATAATGAACTCGGAATAGATTTGGGCACTGCAAATATATTGGTTTATAGTAAAAATAAGGGGATTATTCTTAATGAACCATCCGTTGTTGCAATTGATACAACAACAAAAAAAGTGTTGGCGGTTGGATCTGAAGCAAAAAGTATGATTGGAAAAACACCTGGAAAAATTGTCGCGGTAAGACCACTTAAAGATGGAGTCATTGCTGATTATGATATTACGACAGATATGTTACGACATATAATGAAAATTGCTTCACGTAAGCTTGGCATGTCAATGCGAAAACCTACAGTTGTCGTTTGTACACCATCAGGAGCTACATCTGTCGAAAGAAGAGCAATTGTAGATGCGATTAAGAGCTCCGGAGCAAAACAGGTCCATTTAATTGAAGAACCTGTGGCCGCTGCGATTGGTGCAGATCTACCTGTAGATGAACCGATAGCGAATGTAGTTGTTGATATTGGTGGTGGAACAACTGAAGTTGCGATTATTTCATTTGGTGGAGTTGTTTCTGTTCATTCTATTCGTATTGCCGGTGATCAATTAGACGAAGATATCATTCAATATATCCGTAAAAATTACAACCTTTTAATTGGTGAACGAACTGCAGAACAAATGAAAATGGAAATTGGCTATGCGCTAGTAAAACATGAGAAGGAAACAATGGACATTCGTGGCAGAGATTTAGTGACTGGACTACCAAAAACTATTAACGTTTCCTCTTTTGAAATGCAAGATGCAATTAAAGAATCTTTATTACACATTTTAGAGGCAATACGCGCCACACTGGAAGATTGCCCCCCTGAGCTTAGTGGAGATATTGTAGATCGAGGAGTCATCTTAACAGGTGGTGGAGCTTTAATGAAAGGTATACAGGATTGGCTTAGTGAAGAAATCGTTGTTCCTGTTCACATTGCTCCAAATCCATTGGAATCAGTTGCAATCGGTACAGGTAGATCGTTAACTGTTATTAGTAAGCTCCTAAAAACTGCAAAGTAGAGTACAGTCTCACATTTTTATAAAAAAATTTTTTTAAGCTACCAGCTAAAAAATTCACTAATAAAAACACCAACTAACTAGAAATCTAAAAAGCTCATGTAGAATTATTCTTCTCCATGAGCTTTTTTATTATTATTTAAAACTCCCATCTTACTGGAAAAAATTTCTTTAAACAAATCCACATAAAAGATATCAAATTCAAGTAGTCTTTTTTATCAAAAAATCAACTTTACATAAAATTTACATAAAAAACAGCATCTTTTCCAATTTTTTTGAATAAATTATGTTTGGCTTACTAGTTATGGAGTGATGGATTTTATGGTGCTATTTAAAATTTTTTTTGAAGATTAATATGGCAATGAAACTTTTTCAGCAGCCATTTCGTCTTTTATATGAATACATTGGGAGGTTAATTTGTGAAAGATCTTAGTAGACGTATTATCATTAGTTTAACTTTAGCTGTCATCATTATGGGAGGTATGAGTGTATCCCTTGCGAATATGCCAGCGAGCCCAGCAAGCAATGATGAAATTGTCCAAGTCCAAGGAGAGTAACTAGAAAGGAAGGTAATAACATTGGACCAGAGTAATAAACAACCTACATTATTGAATTTTATCCCGTTTAGTTTCCCTACAGTTGCAGTTTTATTGTTAATAAGTGGTGGGCTTGGTCCATATACAATTCCAGTTTTTATAGGTATTCTTTTGCTTGGGTTTACCTATTCATTTATCGTTATGTTTTCAAAGAAAGGAATAATCGGAGCCATCATCAATATTTATGTGATTGGTATCTTGATGTTTGGAAGCGGTGTGATGTATTTGATGTCTATAGCATCAGGTGTATAGTGTGACATTAAATTTTGGATTACATAGGTAAGCATACAAGAATCTAAACTTGTGTGAGATTCTTGTATGCCATTTGTTTATTATAAAAATGTATGTACTTCAAGCAAATATAACAATACATTACAAAAAAGAATTTTCAGTCTCGAAATGCTCGGTCTGCTAAAATTTTCAACGTAATATCATCTGAAGGTGGGTTGTGTAGTCCAGCGCGCACATCACGATAATGTCTTTGAAGTGCATTTGACCTAAATAGACTTTGTCCTCCAACAATTCTCATTGCAAGATCAACTACTTCTACAGCTGTATTGGTCACAATTGACTTCGCTACCGCTAAATCATAAGCTAACTGTGCTCGTTCATCTGGTGCTATATCCCACTTTTCAGCAACTGAATACATAAACGTTCTTGCTGTTGTAAGCTTTAGATCTATTTCAGCAACCTTTCTACGGACCTCAGGTACATCCTTTATTGGATGAGGCAGACTTGTCGGTTGATAAGTTTTAGCGAACTCTACAGCCTCATTTCTAGCGGAAATCGCAATACCGATATAACAGGCCGGAATATGAAGAAGCCATCCTTGTGCAGCAGGTCTTACCTTTTTCTGCTTTCTTTCTACTAATGCCTCAAGTGGTACTTCAACATTGTGCAATATCAAATCATCGCTTCTTGTACCACGCATTCCTAAAGTATCCCATGTTTCCTCAATTGATAAACCTATCTGTGATCGCGGAATAAGAAAATCACCGATTTCTCCTGTTTCTTCAATTGTTGCCGGTACGATGAAATAATCAAGTGCAGGTGCTAAAGAAGTAAATATCTTTTTCCCGTTTATCAACCATTTATTCTCATTTTTTTTTGCTATTGTTTCTGGCTTCCCACCTCTTGCTGGACTCCCAGAATTTGGTTCTGTTGCAGCACTATTGATTAACTTTTGATCAGTAATAATTTCCTTACAAATTTTTTCAAATGTTTTGGTATCCCAGGTTTGAGTTTCATTTAATTGCATAATTATACTTAGATGCCATCCTAGTGACAAAGCTGTAGCTGCATCACCTTGAGCGATTTTTTCTTGTACTAGTAAAAATTCATATAATGATGCACCGTCTCCCCCATATTGTTTCGGAATCGTTAACTTTAAATAACCCTCTTTCTTTAATCGATCAAAGTGTTTAAATGGAAAAGCACCTTCTTGATCATATTGTTCAGCCGTTAACGAAAATTCTTTTGCTAGCACTTCTGTTTTTACTAGCAATTCCTTTTGAGTTGTTGTTTTAATAAATTGTTCGTCTAAATAATTCACGTGATCACCCCATTACTCTCTATTGTAATTATTTTCTAGCAACACATAAAGTTATTTGGCTTATGAAAAGGCTTTATCTTTTCTTTCTCTAGATTGTTTTGATAAAATAATAATATAAAACTACCCTTAATTGGGGGGTTTATTCTATACATATAAGGAGGTTAAAGTTGTGTCAAATTTTCAACTAAACTTAGAGAAATATGCAGAACTAGCTGTTCGCGTCGGTGTTAATATTCAACAAAATCAAAATTTAGTTATAAACGCTTCTACTGAGGTAGCAGAATTTGTTCGTCTTGTTGTCAAAAAAGCATATGAGGCTGGAGCAAGAAATGTGTATGTAGAATGGCATGATGATATGATTACAAGAACACGCTTTGAGCTTGCATCAGAGGACGCGTTAAGTGATTACCCTGAATGGAAAGCACAAGGATTAGAAACACTAGCGGAAAATGACGGTGCTTTTATGTCAATCATTTCATCTGACCCTGACCTATTAAGTGGGATTGATCCAAAACGAATTGCAGCATCAACAAAAGCTGCTGGAATTGCTTTAACAAAATATCGAAATTATTTACAAGCTGATAAAGCAAGCTGGACAGTCATTGCAGCTGCTTCAAAGGAATGGGCAGCAAAGGTTTTTTCCAATGAAAGTGAAGATAAACAGGTTGAAAAGCTTTGGGAAGCAATCTTTAGAACAACTCGAGTGGATCAAAAAGACCCAGTAATAGCCTGGGAAGAGCATAACAACAATCTACATAAAAGAGTTTATCACTTAAATAATAAAAAATATAAAAAACTTCATTACAAGGCAACTGGGACAGATCTAACGATTGAGCTACATGATACACATACATGGGTTGGTGCTGGTAGCGAAAATGAGCAAGGAAACTTCTTTATGGCAAATATGCCGACAGAAGAGGTATTCACTGTTCCATCTCGTAACGGTGTAAATGGTGTTGTCCAAAGTACAAAACCTCTTAGCTATAGTGGGAATTTGATAGACGATTTTACACTTACATTTGAAAATGGACGAATTGTAGATGTAAAAGCTAAAAAAGGTGAAGAAGTATTAAAACAATTGGTTGAAACTGACGAAGGATCCCATTATTTAGGAGAGATTGCATTAGTTGCACATGATTCACCAATTTCGCAATCTGGCATCCTTTTTTACAACACATTATTTGATGAAAATGCTTCAAACCATTTAGCAATCGGAAACGGCTATGCTTTCTGTGTAGAAGGTGGGAAAAAAATGTCACGTGAGGAACTGGAGAAGGTTGGCGTAAACTCTAGTATTACTCATGTTGACTTTATGATTGGTTCAGCTGATATGGATATTGATGGCGTATTAGAAGATGGAACAACAGAAGCGATATTTAGAAAAGGAACATGGGCATTTTAAGTAAAAATCTGTTAGCTCAAATCGTATAACCTGATGGGGTCAGACAATTTCTATTTAAGTCAGACCCCTTTTTATTGAATAGAAATGAGGGAATTTAAATGAAGCCTGTAGAGCTTTATATTTTATCTGGCTTTCTTGGAGCCGGCAAAACTACATTACTCCAAAACATTCTTTCTCAAGAAAAGATACTGAAACGAAAAATCGCAGTCATTATGAATGAACTTGGCGAAATATCAATTGATTCGAACGCCGTACCACAAGAAACACCATTAAAGGAGCTATTAAATGGATGTGTATGCTGTACGATCCAAGGACAGCTTGAAGTGCAGTTAGATAACATGCTAAAGGAATATGAGCTTGATGCGATTTATATTGAAACAACAGGAGTCGCACATCCAATTGAGGTTCTTGATGCCTGTATGTCTCCGCTTTTTGCTGAAAAACTTTCTGTACAAGCAATTGTTACGTTAATTGATGCAAATAGATGGCAAGACCGCTCAAGTTTAAGCATCCAATTACGAAAGCTCTTATTAGAGCAGGTTCAGCATGCTGATATTCTTTTATTAAATAAAGTTGACAGACTTTCAGAAGCTGAAAAGGCAACCCTTGTTTCAGAGATTCAGGCATTGAACAAAAATGGAAAGCTTTTAATGACTGAATTTGCAAATATTCCTTTATCACAGTTGCAGATTAACAATAGAATAGCAAAAAAACAACATGAGCAAGCACATGTTCATGATACATTACATATGCGTACAATTGTCCATACATTTTCAAAACGTATCGATATAGAAAGATTTGAACAATTTTTAAAGGACATGCCTGATACGATCTATCGGATAAAAGGCTATATCTCCTTTACCCATTCACAGGACAATTTTCTTTTTCAATATTCCTATGGTATGCCGTTATATTTGAAGGAACAAATGAAGATGAAAAACACACTCGTATTTATTGGGGAAAATTTAGATCATCAAAAGTTAAAAGCAGAACTTGAGTCATTAGAAGAGCAAACAACAAATTAAATAAAAGAGACAGGCATTATGGGGTATAGTTCATTATGTTCTGTCTCCATCCTTCTTCCATTAATATAACAATTTTTCCACTCTTTAGTCCTATATGTATTACCTTATGCTAAAATATGATCAAATACGTACAGGGAGAAAACATTTATGTTTGTTTTGTTGCTTACAATGCTTGAACGCCTCGGAATTATTGTGACAGTCGCTTTTCTCATGACAAGGTTACCTTTTTTCAGGCATATGATTGATCGAAATGAAATAAGTCGCAAACAACAATATTATGCGATTATCTTTTTTGGCGTGTTTGGTATTATTGGCACGTATTCTGGTATCACATTTGATACAAGTTCTTTGCAGTTTGATCGTTGGGCATATGCACTTAATTCTGAAGAAGCACTTGCCAATTCGCGTGTGATAGGCATAATCATTGCAGGACTTCTTGGCGGTTATAAAGTAGGTGTTGGTGCAGGGCTTATAGCAGGTATCCACCGCTTTTCACTCGGAGGTTTTACAGGATTGTCTTGTGGTTTATCCGCTATTTTGGCGGGAATTCTATCTGGCTTCTTTTATCGAAAAGAAAAACGTCTTAATCTTTCTACAGCCTTAGTTGTAGGAGCTTTAGCAGAAGCAATGCAAATGCTTGTTATTTTAATTGTTTCTAAGCCCTTTGATCAAGCACTTAGACTAGTAGAAGCAATCGGAGTTCCAATGATTGTTGCAAATGGTGTTGGATCTGTTATCTTTTTGCTCATCATAAGAAGTGTAATATCTGAAGAAACAAAAGTTGGTGCCCTGCAAGCCCAAAAAGCTCTAAGACTTGCTGAACAAACATTAACCTATTTAAGAAATGGACTTACGACCAAAACCGCAGAAATCGTTTGTAAGATTATTTATAACGAAGTAGATGCTTCAGCTATCTCTATAACAAATCAAGAAAAAATTCTTATACATATTGGGTTGGGTAATGATCATCATAAATCAAATCATGTTATCCAAACAGCGGTTACAAAAGACGTCCTTCATAAGGGGCACCTTATAATTGCGAAGCATCAGGATATTCACTGTAAACATCCTAACTGCCCTTTAGGTGCTGCAGTTATTGCTCCATTAAAAATTAGAGATGAAACGATAGGCACATTAAAATTTTATTTCCAATCTGAAAAGGATATCACTAATCTTGTAATTGAACTTATTCGCGGTCTTAGTTCTTTATTAAGTAATCAGCTGGAGATTTCAGAAGCAGAACAGTCAAAGCAGCTAGCAAAGGAAGCAGAAATTAAAGCCCTACAAGCCCAAATAAGCCCACACTTCCTTTTTAATACATTAAATATTATCGTATCATTAATACGAACAAATCCTGACTTAGCAAGAAAACTACTTCTATCTTTATCACAATTTTTCCGTAAAAACCTGACAGGTACAACGAAAAAATGGACAACGCTTAAAGAAGAGATTGAACATGTAAAAGCCTATTTAGCCATTGAGGAGGCACGTTTTGTTGATAAACTTACGATTGAATATGATATTGATGAATCTGCTTTAGATCGAATGGTTCCAACGTTAACATTACACCCAATTGTTGAAAACGCTATCAAGCATGGGATAAAAGATAAGGAAGCAAACTGTCTAATCAAACTCTCAATTAAACATGTACCAAATGCTATTGAGGTTAAGGTAGAGGATAATGGGAAAGGAATTGAGCAAGTTCGCCTAAAGTATATTTTAAATACGATAGTCGATTCAAAAAGTGGTACAGGCTTTGGGATGTATAATGTGAATCGTCGTTTACTCTTAATGCTCGGAGATGAAAGTACATTACACATTAACTCTATCCTACATAAGGGTACATCCGTTTCCTTCAGGTTAAAAATGGGGAGAGATTAAATGAAAAAGATATCAGTATTACTTGTCGATGATGAAAGATATAGTCGAGAAGAATTAAAGCATTTATTAATGCTGCATGAGATAATTGAGATTGTTGGTGAGGCTGAATCAGGTGAAACAGCACTAATCAAAACATTACAGCTGAAGCCAGATGTTGTGTTTCTGGACATTGAAATGCCAAAAATGAATGGGATGGAGACAGCGATCGCACTTAAGGAGTTAAAACACGCTCCTCTTATTGTTTTTGCAACTGCATTTCCAAACTTTGCTGTAGATGCGTTTCGTTATGATGCGATCGATTATATCCTTAAGCCATTTGAGGAAGATCGCTTAAAAGAAACGATTACTAGATTAGAAGAAAGATTGATCAGTACAACATCACAAGTGGAGTTTACACCACCATCAAAGCTAGCTGTTGAAAGCGATGAAGGCATTATTTATATTGACCCTAATGACATTCTATACTTATATCGAGATGATCGAGTGACTAAAATAGTTGGAAAAACTGCAGAATTTGAAACGAAAACACCATTAAAAGATTTTGAGGTTCGATTAAAGGATCATCGTTTTTTCAGAATTCATAAAAGCTATATTGTAAACCTGCAGGATGTGTCTAGATTAATACCATGGTTTAATGGTGCTTATCAATTAGAACTTAAAGGACATAAAGAATTCCTATCAGTAAGCAGAAATTATGTAAAAGCACTACGTTCAAGATTGGAAATCTAGAAAGAGGATGGCACCTCTTTCTAAGGTTGAATGACGAAGTCAATACGACGATTAAGTTGATGATTTTCAGCATTTCCATCATTGGGAACAATCGGCAATTCTTCACCAACTCCTAAGGCTGTAATAGTAAGATGGGATAGAGTCTCTACATCTGCAAATCGTTTTAATAAGCGGTTTGCGCGATCCTTTGTAAGCTGATGATTGAATTGGTCATTTGCTTTGTCATCTGTATGAGCCTCGATAATCACTTTACTATTTCCAGGTAACGTAGCAAACACATTCTCAAGCTCTACTAAAATATCTTCTGCTTTTTCATAGTATTCAGCTTTATCATAATTAAATATGATATCATCCCTTAATCGAACAATGATGGCATTTTCGGCTTTAATCACCTTTGCCCAATCTGGTAAATCAATGTTCAGGTTAGGCATGTTGGTTGACTGTACCTTAGAATTTGGTTCCACTACTTGCCCCTTCATTACAGGTTCACCTTGCTCTAGTTTTTTCAATGTTTGATTGCCAGGTTCTAAAGCAGTTATTGTTGCTTCCTTATTTCCACAGCCTGAAAGTATTATCACAGTTGCAATAATACCGATTGAGTACCTTTTCACCTAATTCAACTCCTATGTAATTCCTTTTACCTTTAAGATTTAACCTTAAGAAAGTTTTACTTTATTTTAATTAGGCATATTGTCTATTTTATCATCATAATGGAATAAATTGTCCGTTTTTCCAATTTTCTTGAAATTAAAAAGAGATAGCCAATGACAAATGTCATCAATGCTATCTCTTTGTTTAATTTAGTCCATGGTAATGATGCGATTACGCATATAATTCCTTTATTTGCTTCTGAACATTGGCATCTTCTAAAAACTCATCATATGTCATTTGTTTATCTACGATCCCGCTAGGTGTTACTTCGATAATTCGATTTGCGATCGTTTGAACAAATTGATGGTCATGAGATGAAAAAATCATTGCGCCTTTGTAAGTAGTTAAGCCATTATTTAAAGCTGTGATGGATTCAAGATCTAAATGGTTTGTCGGTTCTTCTAGTAAAAGAACGTTTGAACCACTAAGCATCATTTTTGAAAGCATACAACGTACTTTCTCGCCCCCGGATAAAACACTTGGCTTCTTTAATACCTCTTCACCAGAGAAAAGCATACGACCTAAGAACCCACGTAAAAAGCTCTCACTTTGATCATTTGGTGAATATTGACGTAACCAATCTACTAGCGTTGGCTCAGACCCCTTAAAATATTCACTGTTATCTTTTGGAAAGTAGGCTTGAGTTGTTGTTACTCCCCATTTGTATGAACCACTATCCGGTTCCATTTCGCCTGCTAAAATTTTAAACAGTGTTGTGATCGCAATTTCATCACGTCCTACTAATGCGATTTTATCTTCTTTGTTTAAAATAAAATGAACATTATCTAAAACTTTTACACCATCTATTGTTTTTGAAATTCCTTCAACACGTAAGACATCATTTCCTATTTCTCGATCTGGAGTGAAGTTTACATATGGATAGCGACGTGAAGATGGTTGTATGTCATCTAACGTAATTTTATCTAGTAGTTTTTTTCGTGAAGTTGCCTGCTTAGATTTAGAGGCATTTGCACTAAATCTAGCGATGAAATTTTGTAGCTCTTTTATCTTCTCTTCTTTTTTCTTATTCGCTTCTGAACCTAATTTAAGTGCTAATTGACTTGATTCATACCAGAAATCATAGTTACCAACATAAACTTTAATTTTAGAAAAGTCTAAATCCGCAATATGTGTACATACTTTATTTAAGAAGTGACGGTCATGGGATACAACAATAACAGTATTTTCAAAGTTAATTAAAAACTCTTCAAGCCAGCCGATTGCATGAATGTCCAGATGGTTTGTAGGCTCGTCTAATAGAAGGACATCAGGCTCACCAAATAAAGCTTGTGCTAAAAGAACCTTTACCTTTTCTCCACCAGTTAATTCAGCCATTTTCTTCGTATGAAGGTCTTCTGATATGCCAAGACCTTTTAATAAAATAGCTGCTTCACTTTCAGCTTCCCAACCATTTAACTCTGCGAATTCTCCCTCTAATTCAGCTGCTTTCATTCCATCTTCATCAGTAAAATCAGCCTTCATATAAATCGCATCTTTTTCTTGCATCACCTCATAAAGACGTTTATGTCCCATGATAACTGTTTTAAGAACTTCATGCTCTTCATATTCAAAGTGATTTTGCTTTAAGACTGCTAAACGCTCACCAGGTGCCATGCTTACATCACCTGATTGTGCCTCAATTTCGCCTGATAATATTTTTAGAAACGTGGATTTCCCCGCACCATTTGCACCAATTAATCCGTAACAATTCCCCGGAGTAAATTTAATATTAACATCTTCAAAAAGCTTTCGATCACCAAATCGTAAGCTAATATTCGTAACTTGAATCATGAAACATCCTCCAATACTTTAAACATCTAAACAATTATACCACTTTAAGACGGTTTTTTATACGTTATGTGAGAACATCTTTACATACATTTAAAGATTCCGTTAAGTTCAATCAGATCTAAAATATGAAAAATCTACGTATAATTCAACCCTTTATTGTAAAGTCTTTTATGGATTGGAGGTTATTCATTGTTTACGTCCCGCGGTGATGCGCATAAATTATATTTAAAATTAAAAGATACCTATGAGCGTAATCAGTCTTTAGATGAGTTGAGAGAATTAACAGAAATTGAAGAGATCCAATCGTTTTATAATAGCCTAAGAAGCTCTACACTGGAAAAAATCTATTATCGTGTGTTGAAAGAGAAAAATGGGATGGGCATCATTCCTGTTTTTGTTTCTGCTGGCCCTTGGCTTCTGTTTCTTTTTTCTAAGAAGCTTCAAGAGTTCTTATTTGCAAATGGAAGCGTACTTTTCTTCGTATTTATAACGATATATTTACTCATTCTCACAATAAGCGTAATCCTCCATTTTCGTGAGAAAGCTTGGGCTGAAGTTCATGCTAAAATTATCAAAGATATCTTGACTTATCGACCATCAAAAAGCAACCCATCTTCATAAACATTGGGTTGCATTGATTTTTCTATTATTTCTCTTTCCTATACTTTCTCATGACAATAAATAAAAAGATTATTCCTGTTGTAACAGTAGTAATCGCTGAGAGCATTGCATTTACATTTGTGATAACAAATAATGATGGAATATCACCAACTACTGTATCTTCCATCGTAAGAAAAATACATAAAAACATATTATTTGCTGCATGTGCACCGATAGAGTATTCTGAACTATTCGTTTTTATTGAAATATATGTCCAAATAAATCCCATTGCTAAATAATCAATCGCCACCCAAAATGCTCCATGTTCCATTTCAGGGTTGCCAAAGTGCAACCCCCCAAAGATGCCTCCAATAATAAGCATTAAGATAATTGGATTTTTTGTTATTTTACCAGCCCATTGTAATAAAAACCCTCTAAAGAACAATTCTTCTGAGGTCGTTTGAATAGGAACTAATAATATTGATGCGACAACTAGCCAAGCAAAACGAGTTCCATTAAAATCATTTAAGACATAGTCATTCGGAAAAATAATATAATCTAACAATGCAAAAAGTGCAAATAAGAAAAGAGCAATGAAAAAACCATAAAAAATTTTCGACCAGTTTATCCTTTCATTTGGTGTAATAAAGGAAATTAGCTTTCTTTTAAGGATCGTTCTTGCTGCAATCCACATACCTATAACAGTCAGGATGTTAACTATATGATATAAATAAAAATCAACGAGTGGATCAGATATCATCATCTCTTCAAAATCAACAATATCTGGTTCAATAAGTGCGGTTGATAGCACTGCTATCAAATACGCAATTGTACCCACCACAAACATAAACGCTAAAATAACCAATAGTGACCAAAAAATATCGCCAATGCGTGTTTTTCCCTTTAGCAATTGAAATAAAATTAGGATTCATAAAAACACTCCTCTAACAGTTTAGAAAAATTAATGAACAAATAGATTGATATCCCCAAAATAATAAAGGATAAAATTTTATTAATCTTATTTACTATGCTACCACCACGGTAATAAACCTTTCTGTTATTCTTACATACTCCCTACCTAGTAATTTTTAACAGATTTTAACATTATAATCAATAAGAATACACCAATTTTCACAAGAAAGTAAGAATAACTTCTGATCACCCCATGATAGATTTAGAATTCAACAAGATCTTTGTATCTTGAAAGTGATTTTCTGCATCTTACTATCCATTTTCAACATGTTACACAAAAAAAGCCCCCTAGCTTATCGTTTCTTGTTAAGATTAATGTAAGCGTATTCAAAATCCTAAGGAGGTTACTTCGTGTATACATTTATTGGTGGAATATTACTTCTTATTGTAGGTTATTTTATTTATGGCCGTTTCGTTGAGAAGGTTTTCGGAGTAAAGGAAGCTAGACAAACTCCAGCTTTTTCTAAACGAGATAATGTTGATTATTTACCTATGGGTAAAAAGCGAAACTCATTAATTCAGTTATTAAATATTGCTGGTGTTGGGCCAATTTTCGGACCAATTATGGGGGCATTGTATGGACCTGCAGCATTTATTTGGATTGTAATTGGTTGTATATTTGCTGGAGCAGTTCATGATTACTTAACAGGCATGATTTCCATTCGTAACCGCGGTGCCCATTTACCAGAGCTTGCTGGTAAATTTTTAGGGAAAACTATGAAGCACGTAGTGAATGCTTTCGCCATTTTATTATTACTTTTAGTAGGTACAGTTTTCGTAACTGCACCTGCCGATCTTTTGGCTGGTATTACTCCAGACTGGGTATCATTTGGTGTTATTATTGCAGCAATATTTATCTATTATATTTTGGCTACACTATTGCCAATCGACCAAATCATTGGCCGATTATACCCAATCTTTGGTGCATTACTATTAATCAGTGCAATTGGAGTTGGCGCATCATTAGTTATAACAGGTGCACCAATTCCTGAATTAACTTTACAAAATATGCATCCTGACAAAGCGCCAATCTTCCCGCTATTATTTTTAACGATTTCTTGTGGTGCTTTATCTGGTTTCCATGCAACACAAACACCAATTATTTCTCGTACAACACAAAATGAGTCACAAGGGCGTTTTATTTTCTACGGAATGATGATTGCAGAAGGGATTATTGCGATGATCTGGGCTGCAGCAGCAATGAGCTTATTTGATGGTTATAATGGCTTAGCAGATATTTTAGCAAATGGTGGCCCTGCAGCAATCGTAAGTGAAGCATCTACTGCTATGCTAGGGGCAATCGGTGGTACACTCGCAGTACTTGGAGTGATCGTATTACCAATTACATCTGGTGACACCGCATTTAGAAGTGCACGGATGATTATTGCTGATTATTTAAACATCTCACAGACAAAACTAATGAGCCGATTATGGATTGCAGTACCATTGTTCATTATTTCATATGGATTAACTAATATTGACTTTACACTTTTATGGCGATATTTCTCTTGGGCAAACCAATCAACAGCAGTTATTGCATTATGGGTTGGGGCGATGTATTTATTTATCGCAAAGAAAAATTACTGGATAGCCATGATTCCTGGAATCTTTATGACAATGGCAACAACGACATATATTTTAAATGCAGCAATTGGATTTGGCTTACCAATGAACATCTCTTACATTGGCGCTAGTATTGCCACAGCATTAATTATTGCACTGTTCTACAAGGCTGCAATTAAAGCAAGAGCAAACAAATTACAGCTTGATGATGATGCGAATATTGCCGCTTAAAATTTTAAGCGACGATAAGCAAAAAAGACGAGGTTGTGTATTTGTTGAAAACTCATTTTTAAAACTCATAAATAAAAACAAGTAAAAGAGCATGGATATCCCTGTTCTTTACTTGTTTCAATTATATTTCATAACATCTCTAAATAAGTTTTGTCTAAAATTCCAACGTTTTCACAGACAATTCATTATGTAATTTCTTAAATGATGTTATCACTTTTAATGTCGTTTCATCAGGTACACCAAAGTCTTCAATATGCCAAAATAAACTTAAAATGGAATGACAATAACCCCACAGTAAAACTCTTTCTTTATTCAAATCTAATTGATCTACTAATATATCAATCCGTCTTTCTATTACATCGGCGATTTTATCAACAGGTAATTTATTCAGGAGGAATTGAATGACATCATATTCGCGCTCACCAATTAAGCCCTTTGGATCAATTGCTACCCAAGTATTACTTTTAGCAGATAAAACATTGTAATGATGAAAATCTCCATGAAGAAGATATAGGTCTTTAATTGTACTTGTTAACCTAGAAAATATTTCTTCCGCTTCTATAAGCATCTCTTTTGATAGAGGACCTATTCCGTTTTTATGCTCTTTGCGTATTTGTTTAAAGGCCTCTTCCCTTTGAAAAATCGTTGGGATACATGAATTTACTGGAGCAATTGTCCATAAGTTTTTCATAACTTGTGACATAATAATCGTTGATTCATCGTCATTGGATAGCAAGGATAACTTTTCTCCTGGTAATACCTTTTCCAAAATCATAATCCCTTTTTCTGTTTCATAGTCAAGTAGTCGTGCTATGCCATTACCATTAAACTGTTTAAGCGCTTCAATTTCTTTTTGAAACCCTCCATCACCTAGTACCACTAGTTTAATAACAACTTGGCTTCCATCCAGTGTGATTGCTGGAGCCACAAAGTTATATGATAACTCATAGGGTGCCTGAATTTGAATACTCCATCTTTCTTCACAATACTTGACTAAATCATTAAAGTTATCCAACCACTTCTGTCCGTGTTCTCTATGAACAGATTTTATGGTTTGTACAAACTTCTCTGGCAAATATATCACTAGTGTCACCCTTACTTAAATTAGTTGGCAATGCTTTTACATGGAGTTAATACAAATCAAACATATTAATATCATGATCTAACTGCTTCAAATAGTTAAATAGCTGTGCTCGATGATGATACGTGTGGGTCACAATTTCCATTAACCATTTTATTTGTGTATGACCACCTTGTTCAAAATAAAATGGTTTTGTTATTTTATTCATTAAATCTTCATCACTCAAAGCGTGTATATAATCCTTCAACTTTTCAAAATTATGCTGCATTTGAGTTCCTAATTTCTCTTGGTCTTTTATTTCTTCTATGTTCAATTCTATTTTTCTGTATTCGTTCTCACTTTTTTCTTCCATTAAACATGTTAAATCTGAAAGTGGTATCGATACTAAGTGATGGACCAACTCTACTAAAGATCTCATATTTTCCTTCGGTCGATAATTCCATTGGCTATTTTCAATCTTTAGTATTAGATTAATCGATGTTTTAACAGCAAGTTCTAGTTCTTCAAATAATAAATCTGTCATTTTATTAATAGCATTCATCAAGGTTTACTTCCTTTCTAACTTTTTTAAAGGTTCATACGTACCTATTTCGATATTAATGATAATTATCCTTTATACAACATTAACATTTCCTTACAATTATATTCGGACATATTGTTCTTGAATATTTACTTCCTAAAAAGAAACATATTTAAACCAATTGCTATTTTTGTGATAAAATGAGCTAACATGTACTAAAGCCCAAGCGTCCGCTTATCCATATTACAAAAAATTATTATAATTTCCTAACTACTAGAAAAGGAGCATACAACATGAAGTTACATACTCTAATCGAATATTGTTTATTAATTTTCTGTTCTGGAGCCTATTTTGCCTTTCTGGGCTTCCGTTCAAATGGTCTTACTTTTATTATTGGGGTCATTATTCTTTACATTATCATCAATTTTTCTACTAAAAAAATCCTTCCACGCTATCATCTTGATAATAAAAAAATGTCTGTTTTAATAAGTGTCCTCTCCATAATTGGAACAGTATTTATTACAATGCTTATTTTAACGATACTTGTGACATAAAATGCCGTTTACTCTTCTGGCTTTGTAGGTGGTTTTCCTTGATTGTGTTTTCGTCTTTTTCTTATAATCAGTATCATGATGAAAAGAAGGCCACCTAAAACTAGTAATACCGGTAGACTACCTATGATAAATATGATGACTGCTGAGCATGTTTTTAAGACAAAATTTACACTGTTCATAAATTGTTCCTTTGTTTTCTCCCACGTGTTTAAGTCATCATTGCCTAGTGCTGGAATATTCACTTTATCTTCTACCACATGAATCGTTACAGTAGCTAAGTCAACCTTATTGTTCAAGTAATTCATTCTACCTTTAATTTGTTCAATCTCCTCTTGAACAACGGCCAAATCTGCTGAAATTTTTAATAAATCCTCGGTTTTTTCCGCCTTTTCCATAAAATCCAATAATCGCTTCTCAACGACTTTTTTTGATGTGATCCGCGATTCCAAATCTACATATTCCTCCGTTACATCTTGACCAGAAATCGAACGATCGACTACTTTTGTACTTTCATTTTCTACAGATTTTAAAAATGAATCAAATTTATCTTGAGGAACTCGGACTGTAATTGTTCCTTCAAGGGAATCCGCCTCACCTACTGAATATGAACTTGATTCAACGATATATCCATTTGAGGATGCAAGCTGCTGTTGAACAAGGTTAAGTGTCTCCTGATAGCTTTTTACTCGAATTGAAAGATTAGCCGTATAAATAACCATGCGATCATCTGAATTACTCGAATCCTGATTCGAAGGTTTATTTGCATCTTCTTCAGACTTCTCAGTGACTTCTTCATTAGCTAATTCTGTAGTTTGCTCTCCTCCTTCAGCTATGCTACTTTTATTCTCAATTTCGTCTACTGCTTTGTCTGCTTGTCTAGATTCTTCACCAGAACTACTACACCCACTAATAATCCCTGCAATTAAAAGTGCTATACCGATCAAAAGCAACTTTTTCATCTCGACACACCCTTTACGTTTTTTTACTATTAGGAAAGCTTTGGCTCTTTTATCTTCATGAGAGTAGTCGTTTTACAAAATAAAATGTTACATAAATATGTAAAATAGGAAAACAAATACACGCCAATTTCAATAACAAATATCATCTTTTTGCCCCATACATATAGTACCTGCTTTTTACTACATAATAAAAAGCCGACCTATTTTAGATCGACTTTTTGATGGTTATTCTATTTTACTTAAATGACTAAAAGGGAAAAAAATAAATTCCGATTTCCCCAAAATTCGATCTGACTCAATCAAACCAAGACCATTGCGGCTATCCATGCTATTAAGGCGATTATCACCCATGACAAAATAACTTCCTTCTGGGACTACTATCTCCTCAAAATCATTTGTTAGAAGCATTCCCATTTGTTCTGCATCCTCTTCGTTACTCTCTAAATAAGGCTCTTCAATCTTTTTTCCATTAACATATACACTACCATTCTCTGCACTAACTTTATCTCCAGGTAATCCGATAATTCTTTTAACATAACGAATGTTTTCTTCTTTCCCATCAATAATAACAATATCCCCTTTTTCAATTTCTCCGATAAATTGTAGGGTCTTATTTACAAAAAGACGATCTCCATCCTTTAATGTTGGATCCATTGAAGATCCTTCTACGAGATATGGTTCAAATAAAAAGAAACGAATAATCATTGCAAGGCCTACTGCAAGAATGATTGCTTTTGTCCATTCCCAGATCTTTGATTTTGACGTTTCTGTTTCAGTTTGCGACATGATGTGGCCTCCTATTTTATTGCTCTTTTTCCATTATACCTATTAATACTAATTATTTGCTAAAAAATAAAAAAATCCTTTATCTTTTTGCAATTAACCTTCAAAAGGGTAATGAATAGTAGGAAATATAACTTATGAAAGCAGGAATAAAAATAATGGAGTATATTTTCAACGGACTGAGAGGTCTACATATTATCGGGGATTGTCGCTCTTTTCGTATTTTTTAGTTCCTAGATTATTGGTTTTTACTAACGATTTTCCTAACACCATAGATTATTAGTCTCAGCATTTATTATGGTAGAAAATTAAATAAACCTAAAACTCAAAGTTTGTATAATATAATGAGAAATAATCTCTCTAAGGTCTCACTTCATAAAAATAAGGATAACTCAAAATTGCCAGAACCAATGAAATATAAAATTGTATATAGTATCTTTATTTTTCACTAGAGACTATAAAATGGTTTTGGAAGGGTCTGGTTTTTGAGTTATCCTTTCTTCTTATTCTATTATTTCAAGTGTAACATCTATATTTCCTCTTGTTGCTTTTGAATAAGGACAGAAATCGTGTGCCTTATGGACTAGCTCTTCCAACTTTTCCTTTTCAATACCTGTCCCTTTCACTTGCAAAGAAACAGCCAATTTATACCCTTGATCTCCTTCATCTTTCAACAAACTAACATTAGCAGTAACTTCTGATTCAAATTGTACTTTGGCTTTTTTCGCCATAAGTTGTAATGCCCCATCAAAACATGCAGAATAGCCAGCTGCAAAAAGTTGTTCAGGATTAGTTGCTTCTGGTAATTCCTTTGCTCTAGGAGTTCCAGGCATTGCTATATCTAAATTAATGTTCCCATCAGAAGACTTTACACTTCCTTCTCTACCTCCAACTGCTGATACTGTTGCTGTAAATAGTGGTTTTGTCATGATATCAACCCTTTCTTCATATTTTGCTTTCATTCAATTTAGGTACACACGTCAATAAGATTTAATTCTTCATTCTATTAAACTTTACCCTTATCCACAGTTTCTAATCCATTAAATATTATCACATAAAAAAAGCTGACTATAACGAAGCGTTATGCTTTGTCATTAGTCAACTTTGAATAGTTACGATTCAGTTATTCACTAACAGGTTTTTTTAGTAATCCTAGCATGATTGCAGTGATTACAGCACCAATTACAATTGCTAATAAGTAAAGAAGTGGATTTCCTTCTACTAATGGAATTACGAATGCCCCACCGTGTGGTGCACGTAAACCATTTCCAAAGAACATTGCTAATGCACCAGCAACAGCTGAGCCTGTCACAACTGAAGGAATAACACGAGCTGGATCACTTGCTGCAAATGGAATTGCACCTTCTGTGATAAATGATGCCCCCATAATGTAGCATGTAATACCTGCTTCACGCTCACGTTTTGTAAATTTACTACGGAATAATGTTGTTGCAAGAGCAATTCCTAATGGAGGTACCATTCCCCCTGCCATAACAGCAGCGTGTGGTGCAAAATTCCCCGAATCAATCATCGCAATACCAAATGTAAAGGCAGCTTTGTTAATAGGACCGCCCATATCAATTGCCATCATACCACCAAGTAACAAACCAAGAAGAACTAAATTACCTGTACCTAAACCACCTAAAAATTCACTAATTAGTCCGTTTAATGCACTTACAGGTTTATTTACAACAAAGAACATAATCATTCCAACACTAAAAATACTTAATACTGGATATAAAAGGACTGGCTTTATACCTTCCAATGATGCTGGCATACCAGATAATAGTTTCTTTAGAAGAACTACAATATAACCTGCTAAAAATCCTGCAATCAAACCACCTAAGAACCCTGCTCCACCTTGCGCTGCCATAAACCCACCGACCATACCTGGCGCTAGACCTGGGCGATCAGCAATACTTAAAGCAATAAAACCCGCTAATACTGGAATCATAAGTCCAAAAGCATTACCACCACCAATTGTGCTTAAAGCCTCAGCAAATGCATTATATGTTTCGTGATTTGGATCTGATGCATGTATACCAAACATAAATGAGATCGCAATTAGTATCCCACCACCTACAACAAAGGGTAGCATATTTGAAACACCATTCATTAAATGTTTATAAAACCCTGTTCTTCCTCCATTTTGATCTTCTTTTCTTCCCTCACCACTACCTTGATAAATAGTGGCATCTTGTTTTAGCGCACGTTCTATTAATTCTTTCGGTTTTCTAATTCCCTCTGCAACTGGAACAATAATGACATGTTTGCCTTTAAAACGTTCCATTTCTACTTGCTTGTCCGCTGCAACAATGATCGCTGTGGCTTCTTCAATTTCAGCAGCAGTTAAGACATTTTTCGCCCCGCCTGAACCATTAGTTTCAACCTTAATAGAAACATTCATTTCTTTTGCTTTTTCTTTTAACGAATCTGCTGCCATATAGGTATGAGCAATTCCTGTTGGACATGCAGTTACCGCTAAGATATTGCCCGCTATTGAGCCTTTTACTTCTTCGGCTTCATCCTGTACATCATATTGATCTATAACTGCTAAAACTTCATCTGCCGAATTTGCAGTTAATAGTTTTTCTCTTACTTCCTGTTTCATCAAAATAGATGAAAGTTTAGATAAAGCTTCCAAATGTGTATTATTAGCACCTTCTGATGCTGCTATCATAAAAAACAAATAACTTGGTTGACCATCAAGTGCTTCATAATCAACACCTGCTTTTGATCGTCCGAAGACAATTGCTGGATGCTTTACTGCATTCGTCTTGGCATGTGGAATTGCAATTCCATCACCAATCCCAGTGGTACTTTGCTGTTCACGATCTAAGACTGCACGCTCGTAAGCTGCTTTGTCTGAAAGCTTACCAGCTCTATCTAATACATCAACTAACTCTGAAACAGCATTCCCCTTTGATGTTGCCAGAAGTTCTAGCTTAATGGTTTCTTTTGTTAATAGCTCTGTAATCCTCATCTTTCTTCCCCCTTTACCTCATTAACTTCAATATAAGGTAATAACTCTTCTATCTTTTGTTTTGTACAAAGCTCCATTGAAAATGCAGTTGCACTTCCCGCTGCTACTCCAATTTTGAACGCTTCTTCTATAGAATAATCTTTTGAAATAGCACTAATGAATCCGCCAACAACCGAATCTCCTGCGCCAACTGAATTTAATACCTTACCTTTAGGTACATTTGCTACATAGCTATTATTTTCTGTGATAAGCAATGCACCCTTTTCAGCAAGCGAAACAATCACATGCTTTACACCTTGTTTTACTAGTTTCTTTCCATAAACAAGAGCTTCTTCTACAGATTGAATTTCTGTATTGAACAGTTCTCCAAGCTCATGGTGATTAGGTTTAATAAGATACGGCTTTTCAGAAATAACCTCTTTAAGAGCATCACCGGAAACATCAGCCACAACTTTAATCTCTTTTTCTTTGCAGACTGCAATTATCTCTTTATAAATGGATGAAGGTAATGTTCCAGGAATACTTCCAGCCAACACGACAATGTCTTCCCTCGTCATCTTTTGAAAAATTTCAAAGAATTCAGTTAGTTGGTCCTCAGAAATATTCGGACCTATACCATTGATCTCACTTTCCACTTCAGTCTTTAATTTAATATTAATTCGTGTATCACCAGAAACCTTTACGAAATTGCTGGGAATTTTTTCAAGATTTAAAAAATCCTCAACAAACTTACCTGTAAAGCCTCCGATAAAACCTAATGCGTTTGACTCGACTGCTAATCGTTTCATTACGCGTGATACATTAATCCCTTTCCCACCAGGAAACTTTGTATCTGCAACTGTTCGGTTCAAAGAACCTAGTTCGAATTGTTCAACTTCTACGATGTAATCAACTGATGGGTTTAATGTCACGGTATAAATCATTCTTTCACGACCTTTATTGCTGTATTTTTTCCATATTGATGTAGTACGTCTTCATCCACATAACCTGTTATAATTTTTGCTTCAGATAGATGTGCAATTTTTGAAAAAGCAATCTCTCCAAATTTTGTATGATCAGCTAATACATATTTTTCACGTGATAAGCGAAGAGCTGTCAATTTCAATGCTGCTTCCTCTGGATCTGGGGTTGTATAACCTAATTCATGATGAATTCCATTTACACCCAAAAAACATTTATCAAAGCGGTATTGTTCTAATGATGTTAATGCACCACGACCAATCATGGCACCTGTTATTGGTTTTAAGAAACCGCCAATTAAGTAGGTTTTTAATCCTTTTTTCATAAGTGGTTCAATAATTGTAAGCCCATTTGTTACAACGACAAGTTCCTTTTCAGTTGGAAGATATTCAACCATTTGTAAAGTAGTTGTCCCTGCATCCAAGAAAATGCAATCACCTTCTTCAATGGATGAAGCGGCTTCTTTTGCAATTAATTTCTTTTGATGAAGGTTTTTGGCTGATTTCTCAATAATATTTGGTTCACTAAGCTTACCTTGCAGCAGTGCTGCTCCACCATGAATTCTTTTTAAATATTTTTCTTCCTCTAATTGAGTTAAATCACGTCTAATCGTTGATTCAGAAGAGTTTGTCAGATCGACAAGTTCCTGAATTTTCACTGATTGTTTATCTTTTAATACATCCAAAATAATTCGATGACGTTCAGGAGTTAACAATACTTATCACCTCCTACCGATTGTAAGCGAATACAAGTTGCCTTACACACTTATTATACTGTCGATTTTAGTCAAAATCAATCACAAAATTTCAAAATCTATCAAAATCCAGTCATATATAACTATTTTTCTTTTAATTCCTACTTTTTAGCTTGTTAATAACTTCTATTTTTTATAGAAGCAAAAATATTGTTCAATTTTCCTTATCAAAAATATCCTGTATATAAAAAATCTCCTCTCAGATTCAACTACTAAAAAATTAGTTGATCCAAAAGGAGATTTCCTTTCCATCTTTATTCATATCTTAAGGATTCAATCGGACTCAAGCGAGCAGCTTTATTTGCAGGAAGCAAGCCAAACACAACACCGATTAGCATGGAGAATAATAATCCCCCAACAACAACTTGCCATGAAATAAGCGGTGGCCAACCTGCAAATATTGAAACGATATTTGCAGCAACAGCACCAAGAATAATACCAAATACTCCACCTATTAATGTTAAAGTAACGGATTCAATGAGAAATTGAGTTAAAATTTGTCTCTTTGTTGCCCCTAATGCTTTTCTTATGCCAATCTCCCTTGTTCGTTCTGTAACAGATACAAGCATGATGTTCATGACACCAATACCTCCAACAACCAGGGAAATTCCAGCTATTGAACCGATAATTAATGTCATAATCGTTGTAATTTGGCTAATTCCTGCTGCCATTTCTTCCATATTAAATACCTTATAGGACTCATCAGTATTATGTGAGGCATTTAAAAGTTGAGTTGCTTTTTCTCCGGCTTCCTTCATAACATCTGCATTAATTGCTTGAAGAGTGATTTGATTATAATCATTTTTACCGAAGGATGCACGAAACGTATTCCAAGGTATATATACTTCCATTGCTCCAAAGGCGAATAAACCTGTTGGCTTATCTAACACGCCAACTATTTCAATTGGCTGGCCTTTGATCCAAATAACTTCTCCTACTGGATTTTTTTCGGCAAACATTTCTTTCTTCAATTCATCACTAATAACCCCTACACGTGTACCACCTATAAAATCAGCTTCCATAAGATTTCTACCTGACTTTATCCTTAATTCATTCACTTCTATATAAGCTTGGTTAACACCATACAAACTTGTTTCTAATGTTTCCTCACGGTAACGTGTAGGGAAAAATTCAGTTGATGAAGCCACAACTTTTTTCACTTCAGGTATACTGCTTAATGAATTGACATCCTCCTGAGTAAAAGCAGCGTTCATATAAGCATTTGGGTTTGACATTATTTCCTCTTCACTAGGTTCATAGTAAACCTCAATTGTGTTGCCAGGCCCTGTAATCGATGTTTTTAATAATTGCTCTCCACCCTGACCAATGGCTACAACCAATATGACTGATGCCACTCCAATAATAATCCCTAACATCGTCAGGATCGATCTCAATTTATGAGCTAACACAGAGCTAAGGGCCATCTTCATATTTTCTAGTAAACTCATATCTTATCTCCCCCGCTCTTCATCGGAGAGAATGCTTCCATCCCTAACCGTTATAATTCGCTTGGCATAATCAGCTACCTCTTGCTCATGTGTAACAAGAATAACTGTTGTGCCTTCCTTATTTAACTCTGTAAATTGCTCCATAATGGAAATACTTGTTTTACTATCTAGTGCACCTGTTGGCTCGTCAGCTAAAATAATTTTGGGTTCATTTACGATTGATCTTGCTATGGCAACACGTTGTTTTTGTCCTCCTGATAGCTCATTAGGTAAATGATTTACTCTATCAGATAAACCAACCTTATCAAGTGCATGTTTTGCTCTTTCTTCACGTTCCTTCCTTCCTAAGCCTGCATAGATCATTGGAAGCTCCACATTTTTCAATGCTGTTAAACGAGGTAATAACTGAAATTGCTGAAAGACAAACCCAATTGATAGATTTCGAACTTTTGCTAATTCCTCATCCTTGTAGGTAGAAATGTCTTCGTTACTAAGTAAATATGTACCGGATGTAGGATTATCTAGACAACCAATCACGTTCATTAAGGTTGATTTCCCCGATCCTGAAGGCCCCATTATTGCCACAAACTCTCCATTATGGATTGTTAGGTTTATATCTTTTAATACAACTAATGTTTCAACACCAACTTTGTAGCTTTTCGTGATAGTAGTAAGCTCGATCATTTTACACTCACTTCCATATCATTTTGAAGCTGATCCGGAGGATTGATAATAACCTCTTCTCCTTTTTCTAGACCTGATTTTAGCTCCATAAATTCTTCACTTGTCACTCCCATTTTCACTTCTTTACGGATAGCTTTTCCATCTTTGAAAACAAACACATAATACTCTTCACCATCCTGCTTCACAGCTTCTAAAGGAATTGCTTGTACATGACGTTTTTCTGTTTCAATTTCCATAATCAGCTTAAATCCAGGCTTTGCTTCAATATCCTTAGCTACAATAGATACTTCTATTGGATATTGGACAGCTGCATCCTCAGTCCCCATTCCATTTTCAGTCTGTTCAGGCAATAGACTTACTTTTGTAACTGTACCCTTCCATTCTTTATCAGGAATAACGTCAGATCTGAGTATAACTGGTTGTTTTGCGTCAATTTTTAATGAATCGTATTCTGAAATAAACCCTTTTACAACATATTCATCTGTTTTTCCAATGTGTAAAATTGGCGTTTGTGTTATACCCTTAACAGCATTCTCATCTATCGATAGCACAATTCCAGCCATTTCACTTTTTACCTCTAACAGGTTTAACTTCTTTTCAAGCGTTTCTTTTTGAAGAAGAACCTGCCTTGCTTCAATATCAGCAACTTTTATATCAATTTCTAATTGATCTCGTTCAGCATCAATCTGTTTTTTTGCTTCTTTCTTGCCGACCTGTTTTTCCAAGTCGTCCTCTTTATCATCTAAGTCATCAATTTGTTCTTTTATTTGATTTATTCGTAAATATGATGATTCAATTGAAAGCGCATTTTGCTCTTTTTCTAATTGCAGTTGCTCATTTTCATATCGTAACAGAGGGGTTCCTTCTTCTACCTTATCCCCTGCTTTTACAAGAATCTCTGACACTTCACCATTTTCAGGATCTAAGTATACAAAGTCTTCCTGACTTAAAGAAAGAGTTCCGGGAACCATAACATTCCCGGTTATTTCACGTTCCTCAACACTCACTGTTTCAACTGCGAGATTTTCTTTATTCAAGGCTTTAATAACATTTACTCCAACTAATACAAGAATTAATAGAATGACACCTATTGAGATCCAGACTTTTTTCTTCATTATAATTGTGTCATTCCTTCAAATGCTCCACCTACTGCAGCAAAGATGAGCCCTAAAATAAAGAAGACAATTGTAATGATCGTTGCAGCTGGTTTAGATAGCTTTCCTACTATAACAAGACCCATTGTTAAAAGAATATAATACCAAATTGTAAAAACTTCAATTGTACTAAGAACTGCACCTAAGATTCCATCTGCTCCTACAAAGCTGTTTACACTTGTCAGCATAATTGTTGGATCGCCATCAATTACCAAGATAATCAGTTGATTAAGTATCTGACCAATTATCGAAATAAACCCAATGAAAATTGAGAAAGAGAGCATTTGCTTAAATGTAGCATCCGACTTTGCGATCTTAGCAATCGCCCAAAAAATTAAAGCAAAAAACAGATAAGTTATAGGTGTAACGAAAAATCCAACTACTGCTGCCCCAGCAATTCCAAAGATTTTAGCCATTTCCAGTTCTTCTGGGGACATCTCCATTCCAGGTACTGCTGTATAATCAACATTTAATGCAGTGATTGCTGTTACAATTGTCATTAGTACTGTAAAAAGAATTAAAGGAACCCAAATAACCGGCTTCTCTCTTATTCTCTCAAATTGTACACCTGGACTAAAAATCATACCGAATATTGACGGCTTTTTCTTTTGAATAGTTTCTTGTTCCATAGTAATCAACCTCCATATTATGTATTCATTTACTTATACGTAAAAGAATGGAAATAGTTTCGTAAATTATTATTTTTAAATAAAAAAAGACATTATCCTCTCGGGTAACATCCTTAGGTAAACCTTTAAAATAAAATTTTTGCTAAATAAACAACAACAGTTACTGTAATACTACTAAATAACGTTGACAATAAAACAGACTGTGCAGCATATTCTGGATGGTTTTTATATTCAAGCGCAAAAAGTGCACTGTTTCTTGAGCTTGGAAAGGAACTTGCAATGAATAGTGCTTGTGCTGTCGTACCTTCTAAATTTAATACGATGATAATGATAAATGCGATGATTGGAGAGAAGACTAATCGGCCAATTAGACTTAAAATTAGCTGTAACGAAAATTTTGTTATTTTCAAGAAAGCACTTTGAGCCCCAAGTGTGATAAGGGCAATAGCAAGGAATGCATTCGAAATATCGTCAATTGGGCGCCATATAAAAAAGGGGATTTTGATGGTTAATGCATTAAAAATCATTCCCAAGAGCAAAGCATAAATAATTGGATTTTTGAAAAATTCCTTCATTGCCCCTAGTCCTTTTGTATTTACAGAAACTGAGGTCATAAGGCCGTATGTATACGTTATGAAGTTTTGGAAGATCGTCACAACTACTTGAATAGATGTACCGAGAGGATTTTCCTGAAACACAAGCTGGCTAACTGGTAAACCGAAGTTTCCCGAATTATTAAGCACAACACTATTTTTAAATGTTGCTGAAAGACTCCGATCAAACTTGAAAACTTTTGCAAGCAGGGCACTTAATAGCATTAATATCAGGTTTTGAATCGTTAAAAAGCCAATAATCCGAACAAGAATTTCACCCTTCAAACTAGTTTCATAGATGTTCACAAAACTCAAAGTAGGCAAGAGTAAAAAAGTATTTAATTTTGATAATGTATGCATATCAAAGGAAAATTTCCGATGTAAAAAAGCACCTAGTCCTATTAATATAAACACAGGTAAAATAACATTTAATATGATTAAATATAAAGTATCCACCTGAATACACCTCCTTGATGTATTTGTAAAAACACAGAAAAAGACCGATTAAATATCAGCCTTCTTCTACATCATTCTATTTAAGCCTCTTCATTAATCACAACGTTACGACCTTTCATTTTTAAAATAATCGGTATTGTCATCCATAAAAGGGCAATAAGTATAAAGATAAGTGATATTGGTTTTTCTATAAAAATCATAAAATCACCATTAGATGTTGTTAACGCTCTTCTCATATTATTTTCAATCATTGGACCTAAAACTAATCCTAATACAAGAGGTGCTACAGGATAGTCATTCTTCGTTAAGAAATAACCGATAACACCACATCCTATTAATAATAATAAATCAAAAACAGTAAATTGGACAGCGTAAACACCAAATATAGAGATTGCGATAATGATTGGTAATAAATATTTTGTCGGCGTCTCGATAATTTTTGCGAAAATTTTCACAAGAGGTAAGTTTAAAATAAGTAGCATGACATTTCCGATAAACATACTTGCAATCAATCCCCATGCAACTTGAGGATGATCTGTAAAAAATAATGGACCTGGTTGAATATTATACATGATAAGTGCACCCATCAAGATCGCAGTTGTCCCAGAACCCGGAATCCCTAACGTTAACAATGGGATCATCGCTCCTCCAGAAGCTCCATTGTTTGCTGCTTCAGGTGCTGCAACACCTTCAATAGCCCCTTGTCCAAATTTACTTGGATTTTTACTAATTTTCTTTTCCATAATATATGAAAAGAAAGAGGCTAGTGTTGCACCTGCACCAGGTAAAATCCCAATAAAAAATCCTAATAAAGATCCCCTAACGATAGGTCCAGAGCTATCTTTCATATCCTGTTTTGTTGGTAAGATCCGCTCGACCCTTGCTATTGTGCCATCAGTCTTTTCATTTTCAAGGATAGTTTTAAATACTTCTCCAAGGGCAAAAAGACCGACTGCCACTGTTAAAAACTCAATACCCGAATATAACACTGGAATTTCATAAGTAAACCGTGCAACACCAGAAACATTATCCATACCGATTGTCGCAATTAATAGTCCAACAACTGTCATAATTAACGCTTTTGTTCTAGATTTTCCTGCAAGTCCACTAACCGCGCATAGTCCTAAAATCATTAATGAAAAATACTCTGCTGGACCAAATGACAACGCAACGCTAGATAGTGGTTCTGCTAATAATGTTAGTCCTATTAGTGCAACGATTCCTGCAAAAAATGAACCAATTGCTGAAATAGATAACGCTGCACCTGCTCTCCCTTGTTTCGCCATTTGGTAGCCGTCTAATGCAGTTACAACAGATGAAGATTCCCCTGGTGTATTTAATAAAATAGATGTTGTAGAGCCCCCGTACATCGCTCCATAGTACACACCAGCTAATAATATTATCGAGCTTGCTGCTGCAGATTCAGGATCAAGGCCTGAAGTAAGTGTTGCTGTAACAGGAATTAATAAAGCTACTCCACTCATAGGACCTATACCAGGTAGAACGCCAACCGCCGTACCAATCAATACCCCAACAAATGCGAATAATAAATTATGCCATTGTAATGCCTCTGCAAACCCATGTGTAAGAAATTGAAATGTATCCAATTATGCCACCTCCTCGTTAAAACCAAATTGGGAATCCTGGTAAAGACCCTTCTAAAACCTCTACAAATAAATAATAGACACCACCTGAAAAACATGCTGATAGAATGATAGATTTTATAAGATTTTTTCTGTCCATTACTTGAAAACTAATTAATAAGAAGAGAAAAGTTGTGAGAATAAATCCTAAACTTTCAATAAACAACGCATATGCTACCGCCGAAGTTAAAATAATGAGGAACCGTTTATAATCTAATGTTTCCTTTCCCTTATCCTGATCGACATATTGAAAAGTCTCATAAAACAACCTTAGACTTAGTAGTATTAAAAAAGCTCCTAAAATAGTTGGAAAAATATCTGAACCAACATTACTCCCATAAGCGCTTTCAGAAATTCCCCTGCTTTCTAAAATAAAAAAAACGCCAATGATCATATAGATCAAACTAGAATAACGATCAAATGTTTTATTCATCACACATCACCTCCAATGAAAAGTACGGGGAGGAGAATCTCCCCTTTTTACAAGTTATTATTTCTCCATACCTAATGCTGTTAATAATTCTTGTACTACTACATTTTGATCGTCTAAAAATGATTTAAAATCAGTTGCATTTTTATAATCGCTTTCCCAGCCGTTTGTCTCTAATTCTTCTTTCCAAGCTTCACTTTCGGATAAATCTTTCAATGTTTTTTCCCAATAAACTAATTCATCTTCATTCATTTCTTTAGGTCCAAAAATGCCTCTCCAAATCGTAAAATCGGCATCTATTCCTGCTTGTTTAAATGTAGGTACTTCTGCTAATTCTCCAGTTAATCGTTCTGTAGAACTAACTGCTAATACTCTTACTTTTCCTGATTTAACATATTCACCAATTGTTGATGCGTCTGTAGCAATTAAGTCTGCATTCCCGCCAAGTAGTGCTGCAATTGCTTCTCCACCACCGTCATATGAAACATATTTCACTGATTTTGGATCAATTCCATATTTAAAAGCTGGTAATACGGCTATTAAATGATCCATTGAACCTGGTGCAGACCCACCAGCAACTGTTACTTTAGTTGGATCAGCTTTTATTGCCTCTAATGCAGACGGTAAATCGGCAAAAGGTGAGTCTTTTTTTACAACGATCGCCCCATAATCCCTCGTTAATTGAGCAAGTGGAGTTGTATCCTCATATCCATAAGGACTGTTTCCTTCTTTTTTCTCATGATTTATTAAAATAGGAGGTGAGCTGACCATTAGTTTATATGGGTTATTTTTTTCTTGTGTTGCAAATTCAGCCATATAAACAGCTCCGCCACCACCAGGTTTGTTTTCCACAGTCATTGTTTCACTAACTAGTTTCGTTTCACTTAAGATCTTTGCTAAGGAACGAGCCGTTAAATCCCAGCCCCCACCTGCACCAGAAGGAGCTACGACTGTAATTGGTTTTTTAGGATAATCTGAAGCGTTACCATCTCCACCACTTGCCTCCTGCTTTCCACCACATGCTGCCAACATAAATGTTAATAATCCTACTACGATCCACATCGATATTCTCTTCATTTTTATGCCCCCTTAATTCATTGCAATAGAAAAGACAGCGTTTGTAAGCGCTGTCTTAAAGTTAACAGAATTTTTATTTTTATAAAATCTTAACATCATAAGTTCAATTAAACCTAAATAGATCTTTTTGTTCATAAAATTCACAACAAGAATTTTTTCATAAACGTCATAAATGTTTTGTACGAAAATATCGTCTTTCTGGCCTTCCTACATTTCCATATACTAAATCTGCATATATTTTTTTTTGTGAGATTAAATACTCTAAATAACGCCTTGCTGTCGAACGACTAACACCTGATTCTTTACTAAGCATTTCTGAAGTAATCCCTTCTTCTTTAACTTGTGGAAGGTAATGGAGGATTTTATTTAATGTTAATGGATCAATGCCCTTTGGTGCCTCTTCTTCTACTACAAATGAATTTTCTTGTTGAGAATTGCGCCAAAGACTTGTAATTTCATCTTGAGATAAATTTTCATTAAAATTCAATTTCTCTAGCTTTTTTTGATAGTTTTCTAGACTGTTCTTAAACCTATCAAAGGTTACTGGCTTTACAATATAGTCAGATACTCCACTTCTAAGTGAGTGACCAACGATGTCTACTTCAGAAGCTGCAGTAATCATGATAATATCAATTTCAGGATTCGATTGACGAATGCTCTTAATTAATTCAGTTCCCTTCATATCAGGTAAATATACATCTAATAGCACAAGTTGTGGTTGAATTATTTCTAATAGTTCAATGGCCTGCTCTCCAGTTGTTGCGATCGCAATAACTTCAAACCCTGCAACCTTTTTCGTGAATCGACTATTTATTTCTGCTATTCTAGTATCATCTTCTACGATCATGACTTCAATATTCATTAAACATTACTCCTTCCTTTGGAATGGCCACAATGAATAAAGCACCACCAAATTCCCCTTTTTCAATCGCTATACTGCCATGCATCTCACCAACTAATTCAGTTACTCGTGATAATCCTAGCCCTCTATTTCCCCCCTCCTTCGTTGAGAATCCTTTTCGAAAAATGTGGGACATCTGATGGTCCTCAATTCCTGGTCCTGCATCCTCAATTTCAAATAAAAGATCGTTACCGATATCAGTTATAAATAACCTTACTTTTTTATCATGATTTTTAAGCTTCTCCATCGCTTCAAAAGCGTTCATCATTACATTACCTAAAATCGATACAAGGTAACTATTATCTATATGTTTTGGCAACTTTTCGATACTACTTTCTCTATCAAATTCAAAGGTTATCTTTAATTCCTTAGCACGATTATAAAAACCTAAAATGATTCCACCTAGCCAAGGATCTTTGATTTTCTTCATTAAAAATTGAACAAAATCTTTCTGATTTTCAGTTTCTTTGTGTATTAGTTCCAGCGCTTCATCATTTGATCCCAATTGAATTAATCCCGAAATCGTGTAAAGGAGATTATTAAACTCGTGTGTTTGTGCCCGCAATGCTTCAGTATAGCGTTTAACCTGTGAAAGTTCTTCTGTTAATTGGTCAATATCCGATTTTAACCGAAAGCTAGAGACAACACCAATAACTTCGTTTCCCGACTTGACAGGCAATCGGTTTGCGATAATTTGCTTGTTATTTAATTCCATTTGTCGATCAAATTGTTCTTCACCGGTTTCAAGTACTTCTACTAACGAAGTATTTGGAATAATATCTAAAACAGCTTCCCCTACAACTTGTTTTTCACTATCTAATGAGAGGATTTCATATGCAGCTTGGTTTATGATTACAATTTTCCCCTGATTATTGATCACCATAATTCCTTCTCTAACAGACTCGATAACTGCGTTTCTTTGCTTTAATAACATTGAAATCTCATCAGGTTCAAGCCCAAACATGATTCTTTTAATGCTATTAGCAAGTATGATCGATCCAATAGTACCAATAATTAAAACAATAATTGCAATCCAAATAACTGGTTTAGCATAGTCTATTATTAAATCATGTACATCTTCTATTAGAAATCCAACAGAGACGACACCTAAAATCTCTCCATTTCCCCCAATAACAGGTACTTTCCCTCTTAAAGAAGGCCCTAATGAGCCTGTTGCTTTTGAAACATAGGATTTTCCATCCTTTAATGCTCTTTCGTTATCTCCACCTACCATCTTCTTTCCAATTCTTTCAGACAATGGATGTGAATAGCGAATTCCTTTTTTATTTCCTACAACAATATACTCAGCATCTATCTGAATCCTAATGTTTTCAACGATGGGCTGAATAACAACTGACGGATCGTTCATATAAAATGCATGTTGTATTTCAGGCATTGAAGCAATTGTTGTTGCCACATGTAATGCCCTTTTACTTAATTGTTTTTCAACAGTAGTAGATAGAGTATGATAATATAGCAAACTGCATAGCACAACAATAAATATGATAAGACTCACTGCAAAAATAATGATCCGTTCTTGAAGCTTGACTCTTTGGAATTTTTTCATTGCATCTCCTTAAAATCAAAATAAGTAATCGCTTACAAAATTAGTTCGAAATTATTACTATTTTATAATAATAATCCTATATTGTCTTTGACTTTCTGATTAATATAGTCATTCGTGCTTATTAAAAAACTCTTAAGCAATGTCTATCTCCAACTACTACTAATTAGATTTAAAATCTACAATTTAGTAATAATGGTTATCTAAGACACTAGACACTTAAGAGTTATCCATAAAGCTTTATTAACTTGTTATGAATTCCTTACTATTCTCATCTTTTAATAAATCCTTCCGCGCTACTCCGGTTTCATATGCAGCTTTTACAACTGCCTCCCGGACCTTTTCAACAACTTTTTGATTAAATACACTTGGTACAATGTACGTTTCACTTAATTCATCATTTGAAACAACATCTGCAATTGCTTTGGCGGTAGCTATCTTCATCTCTTCATTAATTTCAGAAGCACGGCAGTCTAGTGCACCACGGAAAATTCCTGGAAAGCAGAGGACATTATTAATCTGATTAGGGTAATCCGATCTTCCTGTCGCCATTACCCTTACATACGGTTCTGCTAGATCGGGATTTATTTCAGGATCTGGATTTGCTAATGCAAAGACAATAGGATCAGCTGCCATCATTTTTAAATGACTCACATTTAGGATCCCTGGTGCTGATACACCAATAAATACATCTGCTCCTATCAGACAATCAGATAAAGATCCACTTATATTATCAGGATTGGTGATGTTTGCAAATGTTGTCCAATTAGGATTATCATATGTTTCATTCCGGTGAATTGCGCCTGCACGATCCACACCTATAATATTCCGTACACCAGCTGCTACTAACATTTTTGCACATGCTGTACCAGCAGCACCTACTCCATTTAAGACAACCTTAATCGATTCAATTTTCTTACCTGTAAGTTTTAAGGCATTATAAAGTCCTGCTAGTAAAACAACCGCAGTCCCATGTTGATCATCGTGAAAAACAGGGATATCTAACTCTTGTTTCAATCTTTCCTCAATTTCAAAACATCTTGGTGAAGAAATATCCTCTAAATTTATTCCACCAAAAGCAGGTGCAATAGCTTTCGTAATCCGGATGATTTCCTCAGGATCCTTCGTATCTAAGCAGATAGGAAAGGCATCAACACCAGCCATTTGTTTAAACAGCATCGCCTTCCCTTCCATGACAGGCATAGCAGCAAGCGGACCGATATCACCAAGGCCTAATACAGCGGTTCCATCTGAAATAACAGCAACAGTATTTCTTTTAATCGTTAATGAATGAGCTTTTACTGGCTCATCAGCTATGGCATGACAAACCTGTGCTACACCTGGAGTATAAACACGTGATAAATCATCTCGATTTTTTATCGGATTTTTCGGTGTGATTTCAATTTTCCCACCAATATGTAATAGAAACGTCCGATCTGAAACTGAAATGACTTTTGCTCCTTCAAGGACACTAATCGAATCCATCACTAATTGACCATGCTGCTGATTTTTAACTGTAATAGTAATATCTCGAATGGTTTGTGTTTTACCTGTCGAGATCACATCTATCCCAATAATATCACCGCCAGTTTCTCCAATAACCTTTGCAATATCACTAAACGATACTAGATTTTTTTGAATATGCAGCCTAATGATAATATTCATGCTAGCTTTGCTTAATTGAGACATTCGTTACCTCCAAAAGCTTTTATAAGATAATTGGGGATATTAGAACTACTAATCTATTTTTTGTACGTAGCGAAAGACCAAAAGCAATAGTTACTTATTGGGTGCACTAAAAATAAATTAGGTATTTAAATTGGAAGCGTTTTAATATCCTGTCAACTATTCTATTACAGCTTTCATCTCTTGTAACTGTTTACAAAATTTATTGCTTTAAAACCTTTATGTGTATTAAATTCTTTTTGTTCATGTTGATTAATAAGTTTGATAGAAGTCTCTCTTTATACCGTATTAACTGTTTTTTGAATATCGTCATGCATACCAAATATTCGTCTCAAGAAAATCGGGACGATAAACAAGATAAAAAAAACACGAAACAACTGATAAGCAGCAACCATTGATACATCTGCTTGAACAGTATGTGCTGTAACACCCATTTCTGGTAAACCCCCTGGTGCTATACACAAAAAGGCTGTTGTCATTGTAATTGGGTACAAAATATGTAACCCATACGCTAAAACAAGAGCAAACCCCACTATCAATATTCCAGTAATAAATGAAAGCGGGAGGAGTTTTCTCCAATTACCTAACATATTCACTTTTATCCCTAAGCCTAAATAAACACCAAGGCATAGTTGTGCTATTACTGTAAAAATCGATGGTAGATGTGGCGTTTCAAATCCACTTATTGATAAAATTGCAGAGGTGAGCAGAGGCCCAATAATCCATGGTGTTGGACATTTAAAGCGAAGCGCTATACTTGTAACGAGCAAAACAATTAAAATGATCAAAGTAAACTCAATGAAGTTCCCATTTTCCATTTGCGCGTTCATATCAATCGAAGATACTTTTTTTTGAGCACTTTCACTTGATAAAGCATGAATCGATAGAGTTGGTACGATGAAAATAACCGTTAACATTCTAATTGTTTGCATGAACGTAACAATTGTTGGCTCCGCTCCTTTAATATCTTCACTTAAGACAACCATTTGTGATAATCCACCTGGTGTCGTCCCCATCACAGCACTTGGATGATTGATACCAGTTATCCGAGAAACAAAATAAGATAAGACTACCCCAAATCCTACCATAAGAATCGTAATAATAGCCATTGAAGGTAATTGATGTACAATCTGTCTAGCACTCTCAATCGTAAATGATAGCCCCATGCTATAACCTAATAACATCTGCCCTCCATTTCTGAAACTAACTGGCCAAAATAAATCGCGATTTGATAAAAGCTTCCAACTGAATACAACTGTTAAAGGTCCTAACATCCATGCCAAAGGGAGGTGTAGGAGCGTAAATAAAACACCACCCATTATGCCAATTAATAATGTTTCATAGAATTGAAATTGAATTTGTTTTCTTCTTGTTGTCAACTTTGTTATTGATGAAAAAGTCATGCTGTACCCCCTTTTTACTTACATGATATCTTTTAATAAAGTCAATAAGAGGCTGACTCATCTGTCAAATACTCATTACCATCACTAAATATACGATGGTATAGATGTTTGACAGAATCTTAAGTCAGCCTCGTCATAAACTATTCTTTTAACTAACAGCTTCGATAAATTGATCGTTATAGTAAACAATATGTGAGAGAATTTTATGTCCTTTTATCTTTCGAATCAGTTCTTTTGCCTCTTTCTCATCTTCAAATTCAAACATTTTAATACTTTCACCTAAATAAACCGTTATTACCCACATTATGCGTTCCCCCATTAATAAATTTAAAAGTAACGATGTAGAAACAGTAGTTTGACAACTAGATACTTTAATCTATTCTTTTTTAGTAGAAGTGTGTACTTTTGCCATTATCTTAAATCTAATAGATTAAGAAGTAAATAATACAACTAATTATTTTTTTATATTCAATTACGTTAATTAGTTTATTTTGTTCATTGATTACTAATTTTCCATATCTACGCCCATTAATACTTCATACATCTTGCTCTGTTCTTCAAGGTACTTAGACGTTTCACTACTATTTTTATAAAAATCCTTCCACATGTATTTTTTTAGGGTTTGTTTCCATTTTTCAGTCCTCACCATTTTTTCAATCGTCATGTCCCAAAATTCAATTTCATCCTTTGTCATATTAGGTGGCCCCATTATACCGCGCCAATGTTCAAAAACTAACTCAATGCCTTCTTCAGACCATGTTGGAATTTCTGGAAGTTCTTTTAATCTTTTGTCAGCCGAGATGACGAGTAGTTTTACCTGATTCGAATCATAATATTTTTTAGCCTCTGATAAAGACATTGTGGCAACATCTATTTGGTTTTTTACTAATGCACTGACAACTTGATCACTATTTTCGTAGACATAAAAATCAAGCTCTTCTGGTTGTATATCAACTTGTTTGCTCGCTAATACAAATGAGAGTTGATCATCATTTCCTAACCTAGGAGAGACCCCAATTTTATAGGCTGAAGGTGTTTTTTTCAGGCTATTCATTAAGCTTTTGGCACTGCTAATGCTTGAATCCTTTGAAACAATCACAACTTCCCATTCGGTAGCCAATGTGGCGATCGGTGTAAAATCATTATAGGTAATACTACTTTGACCTAATAAGTGGTTTGTTATTAGAAGACTTGAATTCATTGCTAAAACATTATCTTCTTGCTGCATAACATATTTCCACCCTAACTCACCACCAGCACCAATTTTATTGACAACACGGATATTTTTATTAATAAGCTCTTCACTCATTAATATGTCTTTCAGTGCTCTTGCCGTTAAGTCCCAACCACCGCCTTCGGAACTTGGAGCAATAATCATTACATCTTTTGTTACTGTTTCCTGCTTCTCATTTTGCGAGCAACCAATGCAAAGAATGACAAAAAGTGTAAAAATAAAGTATGGTATTTTTTTCATTGTGCATACCTCTTTACCTTATTAAATCGAAATTTTTTATTATACAAGATAGTACTTTCTCTCAGGTCTTCCGACAATTCCATAATCATGCTTTGCCATACAGAAATTTATTGAAACGAGATATTCTAAATACCTTCTTGCGGTTGTCCTGGATGCCCCCATCTTTTCACCCATTTCCTCAATAGATACACCACCATTTAGTTCTGCTATAACATCTTTAACTTTCTGTAATGTCAGTCGATCTACACCCGATGGGAGATCCTTTTGACTTATTGCTGATTGCTTTGAGGTTCCGAAATACCGATCAATCAATGACTGATCCACCTCATCAAAGCTATTAAGTAATTTCTTTTTCTTTTTATAGTCTTCTATTGTTTCAACAAATTTCTCCATTGTTACTGGCTTTAATAAATAATTGAATACGCCATTTCGGATCGAAGTCTCTAGCATTGCTCTTTCAGTTGCAGCAGTCACCATTATGATATCAACAGATGGATGGTTTTCTCTAATTTTAGGTAATAAATCTGTACCTAGTTCATCAGGCATATAAATATCTAATAAAAGCAAGTCAACCTCTTTTACAGCGAGAATCCCCATTGTTTCTTTTGCATTAAGAGCCTTTCCAACTAGTTTGACCCCTGATACCTTATGCAAAAATTGCTCCTGTACTTGGGCAATTCTAAAGTCGTCTTCTGCTATTACAACCTTAATCATTTTGTTCCTCTCCTTACTTCTTTTCCTAAACCTTTTTGGGAAGGTATACAGTAAATATAGCTCCTCCATTTTTTTCATTCGTCACTTCAATTGTTCCAGCCAATGATTCAACAATGTGTTTAACATTGAATAAGCCATAGCCTCTATCTTCACCTTTAGACGAGAACCCTAAAGAAAACAAGGAGTCGATTTTATCCTCAGTTACTCCTTTTCCGTTATCCGTTACTTCAATAATAATATCGTTTCCAAGACTCGTAATCGAAAAAGTCACTTTTTTCTCTGCCTGATGAGCAACTGCATCAAACGCATTATCAATTAGATTACCGATGATTGTAATAATATCTGCTACTTCTATATGTTTAGGTAAGAGATCTACATAACTATCAGGATCGATTTCAAGAATCATTTTCTTTTCTGAGGCTTTTCCAAGTTTCCCTAACAGAATCGCTTGTACATTAGGATCATGAATTTGATTAAATATTATCCTGTTCCGATGGTGATGGATGGTAGATTCTTTTTGAATAAATTCAAATGCATCTTGATAACGTTCTAATTGCAGGTACCCTGATAATAAGTATAATTTATTTGAATATTCATGAGTTTGCGCCCTAAGCCCTTCTGAATAATCGCGAACCTCAGTTATTGTATCGATTAACTTTTTTAATTCCGTTTTATCACGGAAACTTGACACAACTCCAACAACCTGACTATTTTCAATGATTGGGATTAAATTAAAGATAAACATTTTATCATTAATTGTAACCTCGATATTATGAAGGGTTTTTCCAGATCTTAATACTTCATCTATTTTCACATTTGGCAGGACATTTTGAATATGTTGACCTATATAGTCATCTTCATAAAAATTCAACATCATTTTTGCAGAATGATTGATCAGCGTTAATAACCCTTTTTGATCAATTGCAATAATACCTTCTTTAATTGATAAGAGAATTGCACTTCTTTCTCTATATAATGACGAAATCTCATGTGGTTCAAGTCCCAGAGTATCTTTTCTAATACTTTTTGTTAGGTAAATACCACCGATTATTCCTAAAATTAAAACAAGCATAGATGCTGTTATAATAGTTTTGATTCTGCTCACTATATTTTTATAAATATCTTTTTCCAAAAACTCAACTGATACTGTTCCAATAACACGAGTGTAATCTCCATAGTCTCCGATAATAGGTACCTTACCACTTAAAATCGAACCACTTTCTCGATAAACTTCAAAATTGTTTGATCCTCCAAAAATTAACGCGTGATAATTTGTATGGTCTAAACTTTTCTCACCAACCTGACTCGGATCTGCATGGGAATAGATGATTTCCTTACGATTTTCGATAATGATATTGTCCGCTTGGACTTGATCTTTTACTTGCTCAGCGATCGGGCGAAAATGAGCTTCAAGGTCATTTTTTTCTATCGCAACTTTAAGTTCTGGCATTAGTGAAATTGTTTTTGCAGATTGTAAGGCTAATTGTTCAACTTGATCTCTCGTATCAACCGATTGTAGATAAGCAAATATGCTTGCTAGAAGTATGATAATTAACAGAATTAATGTACTGATTAAACCTAATACTTTTGTTTGAAGTGTGATCTTTTTAAATTTGTACATTGTATAAATCCTTTATGTTGTACTTTTTTTTATACTAATATATAGAGTACACCATTCCCTTTTACTTAAAAAGAGGCTAACTCAGGACCAAGTGTTCCATCCCTTATGAGTCAGCCTCAATTTCATTACCATGATTTATATAGAGACCACACCGAAAACAATCGAGACAGCTAACATAACAAGTGATGTTCCAACGGTCCATTTTATCGTGAATTTTTGAAACTCGCCAAAATCGACTTTCGACATCCCGACCAATAAATAGGTAGATGCAACTAATGGGCTTAATAAATGAACAGGCTGACCTACGAGTGATGCTCGAGCTATCTCAACAGGGTCGATTCCATATGCTGTTGCTGCTTCCGCGATGATTGGGAGCATCCCAAAATAATAAGCATCATTTGACATAAAAAATGTAAACGGCATGCTCGTAATACCTGTAATCACCGGCAAATATGAACCAAGAGCATCAGGTATTAAAGAAACTAAGCTATTTGCCATCGCATCCACCATTTCTGTACCAGATAGGATTCCAGTGAAGGCACCTGCTGCGAACACTAGAGATACAACAGATAATACATTACCTGCATGTGCTTTAATTCTTTCCTTCTGATCGTCTAAATTAGGGTAGTTTATCAAAATAGCAACTGCAAATCCGATCATAAATACTGCTGGTAATGGCATAACACCCATTATTAATCCAGTTAAAAGGAGAACAGTTAATCCAAAATTTACCCATAAAAGTTTTGGACGCTTTTCCTCTTGCATTTCAACTGTTGCTGCTTGTTGCGAAGCTACCATTAGTTGTTGTTTAGGTAATTTTGACATTTCCAAAATCCCAACTCGTTTTCTCTCCTTTAAGCCGAATAAATAAGCAACAAAAATAACCCATATAGCCCCACCAATCATTGCAGGAACAAGTGGTACAAAAACTTCTGACATATCTAATTTTAACGCACTAACTGCTCTTGCAGTCGGACCACCCCATGGAGTAAGATTTGTCACACCAACTCCCATAATTGCGATACAAGGTAACATCAAAGGATTCATTCCAAGCCTTTGATAGAGTGGAAGCATTGCAGAAATTGTAATCATATAGGTTGTCGTTCCATCACCATCTAATGATACGACTAACGCCAAAACAGCAGTTCCTACGATAATTTTTAGCGGATCACCTTTTACTGCTTTTAGAATGGCACCTACTACAGGATCAAATAAACCTGCATCAATCATTATTCCAAAATACAAGATAGCAAACATGAGCATTACACCAGTAGGTGCCAATTGATTAATTCCATCAATTAACATAGGTCCTAAATCTGATGCAAAACCTCCAATTACTGCAAATAGCACAGGTATTACGATTAAAGCAATTAATGCCGAAAGTCTCCCAGTCATAATTAAAAACATAAACACAAAAACCATTAAAAAGCCTAGTAATGCTAACATTTAAAGTCCTCCTTATGTTGAACACGCTTACAAAATGTAATAATTTGATAATTTAAAATATTAATTACTACTTTAAATGACGTATGAAGGAGGGTAAATATTTTGGTATATTAATGCTTTAAAAACAATATGAGTATATTATTCTTTTAATAAATAAAAGATATTTTGTTCATTTTGTTTATTGATAGAAACAAAAAGCTCAAGCGCCTGGACAGTAAAAAAGGCCATAGAAAAAACGCCTCATTAGGCGCTTTTTCCTTCAATACTTTAGGGCAGTTAGTTTATAAGAATATAAAATTATCTCTTCTCATTCACCCAAACAATCATTTCACCTGGTTGACGATTACACCATGCATAGTAAGGAACTGCTCTAATTTCTACCTTACGTGTGTGATCTTCTACAGGTCGATATAATTTATCTTCCCAACCAGCCTCCTCTATTCGTTCAGCTTGACCTGAAATGATCACAATTCCTTCGAGTAAATCCTCTTCAAATTTTGCTTTTAATTCGGCATCTCTTGGAAGGAAGATACTAGGTAAGTTTTTTCCGTTATCAACTTCCTCTAGACAGTAGACAATAGGGCCACGTTGAAGAGCTACTTTTCCATTATTATTGCGAACAAGTGGATTAGCCTGGATCCGTTCTATGACCATTTGGAGTGCTAATTCTACTTGATCGTTTTCACTCCAAATACGATTAATATAGACATAGCCATTTTTCATTAACGGCTCATGATCGACAATTTCTCCATTTACTTTTACAACTGCTCCTTTTGACCAGCCTGGAATACGAAGTGATATGGTGAATTGTTGATCAGATTTAGGAGAAACATTGATTGATATAATACCATCCCAAGGATAGTTTGTTTTTTGAACAATACCTATTTGATTGCCTGCTATGTCGATTTGTGTTTCATGTCCCATATATAAATGGACGAATAGTTCATTTTCTTTTTGAGTGTATATATAATGTCCAATTGACGCTACTAATCTCGCAATATTTGGAGGACAGCAAGCACAGCCGAACCATTTTTGACGGACAGGCTTAATATGCTTCTTGTCGTTTCGTTTTTCACTAGCGTCCGGCTGAACTTCTAATGGGTTCACATAAAAGAATTTCTTCCCATCTAAGTCCATTCCACTTATTGTTCCGTTATATAAAGCTGTTTCTAGGACATCAGCATATTTACGATTTATCTCAAGATTAAGCATGCGATTTGCCCAAAAAACAAGACCGATAGAAGCACATGTTTCAGTATAAGAAAGATCATTTGGTAAGTCATAATCAAATGAGAACGCCTCACCAAATACCATTGAACCAATTCCTGCTGTTATATACATTTGCTTTTGAGTCACGTTATCCCATAAGGCCTCACACGCTTTTTTCAAGGATTCATCATTGGTTTTAGATGCAAGATCTGCCATTGCTGTGTACATATATACCGCTCGAACAGCATGACCAACTGCTTCTTTTTGCTCTCTCACTGGCTTATGTGCTTGATGGTAGGCATAGTCATCATTGAACCAAAATGGTTTGGTTTCATTTCTTTCATTTTTCTCAAGATCAAAATAATGTGGCTGTTTTCCACGTTCATCAATGAAATATTTACTTAAATTTAAGTAGTTTTCGTTAGCTGTCACATCATATAATTTAACAAGAGCTAATTCAATCTCTTGATGTCCCGGGTATCCTTTTAGTTTATCCTCTTCAGGTCCAAATACCGAAGCAATATGGTCAGCATATAGACACACAATATCTAAAAATTCCCTTTTGCCAGTTGCCTGATAATAAGCAACTGCTGCTTCAATTAAATGACCTGCACAATATAATTCATGATTATCACGTAAATTTGTCCAGCGGTTTTTTGGTTCTTTCACTTGATAATACGTGTTTAAGTATCCGTTTTCATCTTGGGCTCTTCCTAATAAAGCAACAACTTCATCAACGATTTGCTCAAGCTCCTCGTTCGGTTCATTTTCTAAGCTAAACGCAACAGCTTCAATCCATTTTGCAACATCACTATCTTGGAACACCATCCCAAAAAATTCACCTTCAACTTCCCCAGCAACAAGACGGAAATTCTCAATTGCATGACTAGGAGCTGTGTCAGGAATACGATCGTTTAGAGCTTCCCATTGATAAGGAATGACATGGTCGCGAATAACCTCAAGACGTTTTTTCCAAAAGCTATCAGTGATTTTAACATTTGATTTTCCTTTTTGTTCGATTTTCATTTTAAATCCTCCTCGATTATTTAATCTATTTATTAATAAAAACGATAACGCTTACAAATCTGTTTTTTATTAAACGTTTTCTTCCTCCTCTTCATAATCATGTTATTTAAAGTAAACTCGAGATCTTTTAAACTATTTTTTGAGCTCGAATCCTACTTTCAATCAATTTAAACGTTTAAGTAATTTTCAACCTTATCTAACGAATACTATGAGAGACCATTAGGTGGGCAGACTGAATCTCTTTCAATTAATTCACAGCTTAAGGTGGTTTTTAATTTGTTACAATCCGTTGGACTTCCACTAATTAAATGATTAATCGTTTCAATAGCTAATAATCCCATTCTTCGTAGGGGAAGACTCATTGTTGTAAGTTTAGGAGAATAGTAAGCACCAAATTCTCTATTATCAAATCCGATGATTGAAATATCATCTGGAACTCTATAACCTAAATCATTGCAAGCGCGGATCGCACCTATTGCCATCTGATCATTCATCGCAAGAATTGCTGTTGGTAGATCTTTTGTTTCAAGCAGTTCTTTTGTCAAGGAATATCCTGAATCAAATCGCCAATCCCCTGTCTTTATATAGGTAGGGTTAAATAAGAGATTATGTTTTTTGATTGATTTATAGTAACCTGAATACCTTGAATGAGAAGACATCGAGTCAATATGACCACTAATTAAGGCTATTTTTTTATGACCCTTTGAAACAAAGTAATTCGTCGCTTCATAGGCTGCTTGCTCATCATTATAATTGATTGAGCAATGCTCTTGATTTTTTGTATAACAGTATGTAAACAATATAGGAATATCTGTTTCTGGAATACTTTCAGTTACATCTCTTGGATGCAGGCCAACATAAATGATTCCATCCACTTTTTTACTCACCAATTCATCCATTATTTTTTTTATGATCTGTTTCACTAGATCTGGATCATTTTGGTTATTGCTTACTCGCTTTTCTAAACGCATATTTGTTAATAAAATGGAAAGACCAAGTTTTTCGGCATTTTCATTTATTCCATCGATTATATTAGGGGCATTGAAAACTGTTATATCTTCAACAATAACTCCAATTGTATTTGTTTTTTTCATTTTTAAGCTTTTGGCAATTAGGTTCGGACGATAATTTAATTCCTTTATAACTTCTAACACTTTCTTTTTCGTATCCTCCCCTACGTTTCCGCTTTCATTAAGAACGTATGAAACAGTAGCTATCGAAACCTTTGCTCGTTCAGCAATATCCTTCATTGTTATCATTAACATCGCCTCTTCTGTTTAATCGTTTAAGTTAATTTGATCATAAACTACTAAAAGAAAAAAAACAATAATGTTTTCTGAATTTTCTCTCTACAAAAAAAAAATAGAGATGGAAAAATTCCATCTCTTATCCAACCTCAAGCATATTAAACTGGGCTTTAACAAGCTCATAATAAATCCCTCTTTGTTCCATTAACTCATCGTGATTTCCTTGTTCCATGATATTTCCATGATCGAGCACAATAATATTATCTGCCTCCCGAATTGTTGAAAGGCGATGGGCAATCATGATCGCTGTGCGCCCTTTTAATAATGTTTTCATCGCATTTTGGATTTTAATTTCTGTCTCTGTATCAATGCTCGCTGTTGCTTCATCTAATATGATAATCGTTGGATTAGCAAGCAACGCCCTTGCGAATGAAATCAACTGGCGTTCACCTACAGATAAAACATTCCCTCTTTCCTCAACCTCTGTTAAGTATCCATTCGATAGGTTTTGAATAAAATCGTCTGCGCCTACTGCTTTTGCAGCTTCAACAACTTCTTGGTCCGTAGCTGTTGGACGACCGAATCTAATATTATCAATAATCGTACCTGAGAAAATAAATGTATCCTGTAGAACAACACTAATCTGTGCTCTCAGTTCTTCAATTGAAAGGTCCTTAATCGGAATCCCGTCAACTTTCACCACACCACCAGTCGCATCATAAAAACGGCTAATTAAGTTTGCAATTGTTGTTTTTCCCGAACCTGTATGACCAACTAATGCTACAGTTTGCCCGGCTTCGATCGTAAGTGAGATATCGTTAAGTGCCTTTCTTGATGCATCATATGCAAATTCAACTGACTCAAACTCAATTTGGCCTTTCATATCAGACAAGAAAATTGGGTTTTTTGATTCTGCGACAAGCGGTTTTTCATCGATAAATTCGAATATTCTCTCTGATGAAGCCATCCCCATTAATAGCTGATTATACACCTGACCAAGTCTTGAAATTGGTTCCCAAAACATTCCTAAGTAAAAAGCAAAGGAAACAAATGTCCCGATCGTCAATGACCCGTCTGCAATGAGCGTAGCTCCGTACCAGATTAAAATTGCTGTACCAATTGCATTGGTCATCTCCACCATAGGCGTAAACATCGCATTTCTTTTAGTCGCATTTCTCCATGATTGAAAATTTTCCGTATTAACTCCATCAAAGAATTCGATGTTTTCTGCTTCTTGGGTGAAGGATTGTGTAACACGTATACCTTGGATGGACTCATTTAAATGAGAGTTTAGCTTAGACTGCTTTAGTCTTACTGTCTGCCACGAGCGACGAATCTTTTTTCTTAAGCTAGTCGAAATAAAAAACATAATCGGAACGATAACCAAGATTGCTAGTGTTAGCTCTGGACTCAAAGTAAACAATAGCACAACAACCCCAATGAGCAAGAAAAAGTCCATTAATAAATTAATTACTCCACTAGTAAACAGTTCTTGTAATGAGTTTATATCGTTCATAATGCGAACTAAAATTGATCCTGCAGATCGTTGATCAAAAAAACGGTGAGACAGAGATTGAACATGAGTAAATAAATGTCTCCTAATATCATAAATAACATTTTGTCCAAGCAAATTCATCCACTTAATTCGAAACCTGTTTGCAATATAGGATAAAATGTACATTGCTGCAATCGTTATGACGAGTATCGTTAATAGATTCATATCATTATTCTTAATTGCATGGTCAAGCGTATATTTTCCTATTAATATAGGAGCTGTTAATCGTACAACAGCCGATACAATAACGGCAAGAAAAGCTAATGGTAACACGTTTTTTGAATAAGGCTTTAAATAACTTAAAAGCCTCCACATCTGCTTCCAGTTAAAGGGCTTTTCGATGATTGTATCAGTCGAATATTGAAACCTTTCCTTAATAAGTACCTTCTTATCTTGATTTCCCATGATCACACCTACCCCACAGTAGACTGAAGTACAGCCTTCTGATCCTTGTATTGTATATCAAAGATTCTCTTATAATAGCCTTGCTTCGTCACTAACTCATCATGTGTTCCTCTTTCAACAATTGAGCCATTTTCAAGAACGAGTATTTCGTCAGCATGCTTTAACGATGAAATTCGATGAGCAATTATGAAAGTTGTTCTTCCCTTCATGACTTCTTTTAACTCTTTTTGTATATTAAACTCTGTCGTCATATCAACAGCACTTGTAGAATCATCTAAGATTAAAATGCTGGGATTCATACAAATTGCCCGAGCAATGGCGATTCGTTGCTTTTGTCCTCCTGATAAACCCATACCTCGTTCACCAAGCATTGTATCGTAACCATCAGGAAGTTCCATAATAAATTCATGTGCTTGAGCTCTTTTTGCTGCATCAATTATTGTTTCCATTGTTGAGTCTGGTCTGCCATAGGAAATATTTGCTCTAATCGTTGATGAAAATAAAAACGATTCCTGTAACACAACTCCCACATTAGAACGTAGTGTTTTTAAGGGATAATCGGTTATATCCCTACCATCAATAAAAATCTCTCCAGTAGTCGGAGTATAAAACCTTGTCATTAATTGAGTTAAACTAGTTTTTCCTGATCCCGTTGCTCCTATAAGCCCGATCGTTTTACCAGAGCATGCTGTAAATGACACATTATTAAGTGCTAAGGCGTCTTCTTTTTGATAGCGAAGACTAACATTCTTAAACGATACATGACCTTCTAATGCTGGAACCGTGACAGTATTCTCCTTGTTTCTTATCGTTTCATCTGCTTCAAGAATCTCTAGTAAGCGCTCACCAGAAGCCTTTGATTGCGAAAACAGGTTTATTACAAAACCAAGGTGCATGATAGGCATCATCAAATACCAAACCAAACTAAAAAACGCGACAAGTTCACCTGGTTGTAGTCCTCCCCTCATGACGAGAACGCTTCCATAAGCCAACAAAGCTACTACACAAATATTACCTATTAACTCCATTAGTGGAAAATACTTCGCCCATACTAATGAAGTGGACAAATTCTTTTCTTTATAATGACCATTTGCATCATTAAATTTTGATATTTCGAAATTTTCTCGCGAAAGTGCCTTAACCGTTTGTATACCACTAATATTTTCTTGCACATTCGTATTTAATTTACCAAAAGACTCTCTTATTTTTCGAAAAGCAGGATGCACTCTTTTGTCAAATTGGTAAACGGCTATTGCTAAAAATGGTAAGGCTGCTATCGTAACCAATGTTAATGGAACAGAGTAGATAAACATAACAGTTAATGTTCCACAGATTAATAAAAGAAACCGAACAAGCTCAGAGAAACCAAATGATAAGAAAAAGCGGAACCCCTCTACATCTGCAGTAAGCCTTGACATTAAATCTCCCGTTTTTGCATTGTCATAATACATAAAAGGTAATCGCTGTAATTTTTCATATAATTCATTACGTAGCCTATAGACCGATTGAATTCCAAACATATCCCCTAAGTACTGATGAAAAAATGCGGACACTCCTTTTATTGCCATTAAGGATAAAAAACCAGCAACAATCCATGGAATATATTCATATTGCTCTTTTAATACAATTTCATCAATTGTTAGCTGTAGAACAATTGGATAAATAACAGTAATCGTTGTTATAAATAAAACAAAAAACAATGACCATAGGAAATACTTTTTATAAGGCAAATAAAAGCATTTCAACTTTTTAAAGGTATCCATATATACTCCTCCCAACCCAGAAACTAATTTGTTGATTTTTACATTATCTATACTTATAGTGGCATACCTCTAAATATATCGGGAATCGAAATAATTTTCTAGTTATTTATTTCATTTTTCTAAAAAATCGAACCATTTGATGAATACACCTCCATCTTCTTGATGAACGATCTACTACTTTAGGATGAGAAGAATAAAAGTACACTACATGATCTAGCTTTGGCTTTTTTTTAAGTGAATCAATAGGTAATAATGGTTTATTTTCTTATCATCCAAAAAAAAGCAACCCTCAAAGCATTTTTTTCCATACCTGTTATCGATATGCAAATACCGCTTTTTTATGAGTTGCTTTTTTGGATGCTGTTATTTTGTTTTTTCTCTACGTGCTTTTTCTAATATTGATTGAATACAGCTTGTTTTTGCACTAGCATATTCATTTCCATTTTCCCAATTCTTTAACGATAGCTCTTGTTTGACTTTTTCATATAATTGACGATCAACAACTGAATTCCTTAAAAAATCTCGGAATAAAAGATGATCATTCCACCAATCACTGTTAATGGGTACAACATGTATATGCGACTTTCGTGCTCCATGTGGAATTTCAATAAAATTTTCCTTTGTCAAAACGCTAGGAAATTCTATATTTACAGTTTTCAATCCAATTAAAAATCTGCGAAATGGTAGCTGTTCATTATAAATCGGCAAATAAACAAATGCCCCCTGGGCCATCCTTGACGCAACAGTATCAAGCAGCGACTCTTCTCTTATGCCGATCATGATATCGAGAATCGGTTTCGCCGATAATCCACAAATTGATGTACTTCCGATATGTTCAATCAATGGATCTAAGTCTCCGATAACACCTGATAGTTCCTTTTTTTCTAGTTCAAAATCTAATGGCCATTTTGGATCATAGCTAGATAATGTGATTTTCATACTTCCTCCAATACTTTTGCATTTTTTACAAACTAAAAAACCTGATCTTTGCGATTAATACGTTATATAATGAACCATTCTATGGGTGTAACTTATACACCTTATGTATTAAGTTACATTTTCAGGAGATAATTAATAGGACTATATAAATAAATGAGGACTTATATGTATTTATTATTAGCTGGGACATTTTTCATCATAATTGCTATTTATTTTGTAGATTGGGCAATGTGGAAAGAATTTTATCCAACAATTCAATTCTACATTATCTGTAACCTGCTATATAATTTTATTTTTTATCATCATACATTATGGTCTTACGATACATCCTCCAAAGTATGGTTAAAGCATACGTTTATTGAAATCTTATTTTCATTTATTATCATACCAGTCATCATCATGATTTATCTTCGTTTTGTTCCTTCTGGCCGGAAAGGTATAGTTTATATAGTTTTATGGATTTTCTGCTTTTGGCTTACTGAAGTAATGTTTAAAAAAATGGGGTATTTTGTTTATGATAATGAATGGAATGAATGGTGGTCACTCCTTTTTAACATGATTATGTTCCCAATCTTAAGATTACATAGTAAGAAACCTTTAATAGCCATCATTATATCTGTACCTATCATCTTAATTTTGTTGTTGTTTTTTCATCCTTCCCTAAATGAGATAAAATGACTAGGGCACATTAAACCCTTATCGTTAAAATTAAAAGCTAAAAAAAGAGGCTGGACTTCTTTAAAAGTGTCGGCCTCCATTCTGAGATTCTTTTCTAAGACTATTTCAAATAACTCTAAATACCTTTATACTCAGTAACTCCAAATGTGTCGTCTTTTGAGTATCCATTAAAATAAATATCTAAGTCATGGAACAATCGGTGCAGTTTAATCATTGCGTCACGGTCTTCTGATTCAATCACTTGTTTTGCAGTATTTTCGATGCTGATAAAATCCTCGGATAATCGTTTATCCTTTATTTTTATCCCTTTAAATGCTTCAACGATACGTAAGGCCTTTTCTTGTTGATCTTTATAATCTGCAGTTTCAACACGCCCCCAACATAAGGTAGTATTATAAAAATCATGAAACACCTCTATAAAATCATGTCCGTTTTCAAAGTCACTTCCTGAAAATACTACGATTTCCTCTTTTGCGGGTTTATTTACAATCTCTTCTGAGAAATCCTCACTTTTTTCTTCTATTTTTGTTCCAGGATTAGAGGATGTATTAGAATTTATTGGTTCAGCTGAATTTCCAGATGAAAACAGCGTCCAACTCACCCAACCTGCAAAAACAAAAATTAAGCATATTATGCTAGACAACAGAATCCATTTTTTATGTTTCATGTTCATTTCCTCCCTAAATGTCATCCTAATCACGGGAGCCTAAGTATTTCTAATACACCCTTCTCTTTCGAAAATAATTCATGAAAGTAAAAATGATAATGTAAAAATATATATATAAGACATTAGATCTCCATACGTAAAACAAATTTCATTGCAAAATCAGACTTTAATAAAAATATGTATCAATGAATCTAACTATTATCTATGTTTTCCTACCCTTAATAGTAAATTATACCAAAAACTCCTAATATAAATCCACAAAAAAAAGTAAGTCGTTGACTCAAATCAAAGAGTCATACACCTCCAAACATAATATATAGTCTCTCGATGATTTGAAAGATACTATATTCAAGTACATTTGGATGGGTCCGACGTTTTCTGAGTCAACCTCTTACTTTTCGCTATTTCAGCCTATTTCTTTAAGTAACAATTAAGATTGTGCTTGCTTTTGCTTGCGTCTAATTAAATAGATTACACCACCACAAGCAACTAAAATAAAACCAATTGTCATCATATTAAACATATTTGTTGCTGTGCTTGGTAAAAAATTTCCAGATGAGCCAGAGTTAGAATTAGAATTACTATTTGAACCGTTACCAGAATCAGAGTTAATTACATCTTCATCTAAACTGTCATCATTATTCGTCGTATCATCACCTGGATCTTCATTTGGGTTTTCACCTGGGTTTTCATCCGGTTCTGCTCCAATTGTAATTCTACCTTCAACTTGAGTTTCAACTATGCCTAATTCAGTTAAATATTCTTGGAAAACATCATAGTCTGGTATAAACAATTCAGTCATACGACCATCGTCTTTTGCAGCCTTGAAAGAAGTATATCCATCTCCACCGTCTGCAATGTATGCGTTTGTAGCAACTGTGTAACTCTCGTCTAGTTTAATTTGTTCAAAGCCTGATTCGGTTTTGACTTCAACACTGTGAACACGGCTACCAGTTGGTTTATTAGGATCATATCCAAATTTTAAGCCTGCTACTTGTGGGAAGCGTCCAGCAATATCCTCAACTTGACTAACACCATTTTCTAATGCCTCAATTATTTCTTGACCTGTTAGATCTAGTGTTACTAATGTATTAGCAAATGGGAGTACCGTTAAGACTTCACCTAGAGAAATTTCACCTTGGTCAATTGAAGCCCGAATTCCTCCAGCATTTTGGATTGCAATTGTTGCACCAGTATTTTGTTCTTGTGCTCTCCAAAGCATTCCATCTGCGATCAAGTTACCTAAGTTAGTTTCTTTCGTACGAACATCATCGCGTTCTCCATTTAAAAACACCGAGGATTCACCAACGATTACATTTTTCAACTCTTCAATCGGCTCTGCTAATTGTGCTAAACGTTCAGATGCTGCATTATTCTCTTCTATTAAATAATTTCCATTTTCATCTTGGGCATCCAGATCAATAAGATTTTGATCCCATGATGTTAGAACACCATCTTTATCAAACGTTACATCAGCATTTCCTAAGAAGTAACTATATTCTTGCGCTGATAAAATAATGGTTGGCTCAGCACCCTCATTATAAACAATAGGTTCTTCAAGTAATGTATGACTGTGCCCACCAACAATCACATCAATACCTTCCACTGCTTCTGCCAAAACCTTATCATAGTTATAACCAATATGTGTTAAGGCAATAACTTTGTTAATTCCAGCATTTTCAAGCATTTCAATTGTTTCTTCTGCTTTTTCAATGTAGTTCTCAAACACTATGTTTTTACCTGGATTTGCAAGAATCGATGTGTCTTCAGTCGTTAAACCGAATACCCCCACCTTTTGACCATTTACTTCTAAAATTGTTGCAGGATAGATATTTCCGTTTTCACCTGGATCTCCAATTTCATCTTTAAAAAGATTCTTTATACTTGTGTCCTTTGAATAATCAATATTTGCACTTACAATTGGAAATTCAGCTTTTTTGATAAAATCTGCAAAAACACTTGGCCCTTTATCAAATTCATGATTACCAGGAACCATAGCATCATATTTCATCATGTTCATAAACTCTAGATCCGCTTGTCCTAAATACTGATTAAAGAATAATGTACCAGAAAATACATCACCTGCATCAAGCAGGATTGAATTGTCAGTTGCCTCACGAACCTGCTCAACTGCTGTTACACGACGGGCAACATTATCTAAATGTGCATGTGTGTCATTTGTATGCATGATGGTAAGATTCCAATTATCGGTACTAACGTCCAAATCATATTTACTAAATCCAGTATCTAAAGTTTCAACAAATTTAATGTTATCTGATTGATCAGCAAACGATTTAGCAGATGGTGAAGATTCAAATGTTACATTAACATCACCAAAGATCGGAGCAATTGACCAGTTGTTATCTGCTGAAGGATTAACCTCACCTTTTTCCATAATATAATTCATAACAGCCTGACGATTTTCATCTGGATATTGCTCAATAATTTTAGATGAAAGGTTACCTGGGAAATTCCCGCCACCAGACGCACGATAGTTATTTGTTACGACTAAAAATTCTTGATCTAAGTCGATCGGCTTCCCATCATACATTAAGTCTTTTATACGAGATGAGTCACTATTAACAACCGTACCGTTTGTACTATACTTTGCAGGCTTTGTTACATCGATTTGATATGTAACACCATCAATGACATCATAGTTATATGTCGGAAACTCTGTATTCACTATATTTTGTTCTTCTTGAGAAGTAGGATCAATTTGATTAAATTGACCAGCCGACATTTCCAACCACTCTTTTACATCAGCACCTGTTATTTTAACGATTTGCACGGTATTATCATAAAGATAGAGATCCCCAACATTTTTAATAGCTAAATCACCTTGAGGGATGTTCGTAAAATAATCAGCCCCATTACGCCCACCTGCTTTAAATGGTGCACCAACAGATAATAACGGCATTCCTTCATATTCTGTACCCTTTAGCTTTTCTTTTGCATACCATTTTTGGGCATCTGTCACGATTTGAATAGATGCATCATCTTGTACAAGGGAAAAGAAACTGTTAATAGGAGCTGACGTCGTCCCAACACTTTTTCTTACATAGTCCAGAGTAGATTCATGCGCATTCTTAACTGCAGCAACCATCTCTTGATTTTGTTCAGTTACACCTGAAATCGGCTCTGCTTTCGACTGAGAATCTACTACTTCCCATTCTTCGTCACCCTCAATGACAGCAGTTCGTTTTAATTCAAGATCAATCAAGCCTAAGTGACTACCCCAGTTTTTCGGCATAACAACTGGTACCCCATTAACTGTACCTTTTACATTATCAATATTTGCAACAGCATTAAATCTTGCATCACCTGGGAAAAGATTATGCTGGTGTCCAGATACAACTGCATCAATATCAGAAACCTGCTTTGTTAAATCAAAAACAGCGTTTTCTGCTCCAGAAATACCCTCACTTGAATCTACACCTGTATGTGCAATAACAATTATTAAATCTGCTCCTTGCTCCTTCATTTCAGGAATGATCTTTTTCGCAGATTCAACAATATCCTTAGTGACAACTTTGCCGTCTAAATGCTTTTTATCCCATACATTAATTTGCGGTGGAACAAATCCAGTAAACCCAACCTTAACTGTGTGAGTTTCACCATTATCATCAACGAATTCTTTTTCTACGATTTCATATGGTTTAAAATAATAGTCCTCCTGATTACCAGCATGAAACACATTAGCGTTTACAACCGGGTATTCAGCATCATCCATTGTTTCATTTAAAAAGTCTAATCCATAGTTAAATTCATGGTTTCCCAAAGTTGCAGCATCATAATCTAATAGATTCATTGCAGAGATAATTGGGTGAACTTGTCCATCACTCAAACCTTGATTATTCACATATTCTCCCAATGGATTCCCTTGAATTAAATCACCATTATCAACTAAAATGCTATTTTCCACTTCAGCCTGGCGCTGCTTTAATAATGTAGAGGTTCGAACTAATCCAAAGTTCGTAACCGACTTGTCTCCATAATAATCATAATCCATAATATGTGCATGAATATCAGTCGTTTCCAAGAGTCTCACTTTCATTGTTACAGGTGACCCTTCAGCATTCGCAATGCTAGTTATTGATGAGAATGGTAATACACTAATTGCTAGAGTTGTCGCTAAAGCACCGTGGAATAATTTCCGCTTCATTATTCGCCTAATTCTTCTCCTCAAAACATTTCCACCTTTCGAATCTTTTTTATTATTTCCCTAATACTTTCCTACTACAAAATTATTTTACTAATTTAATGTAAAGAAACTTGTAATTTTATGTACATTTTTTGTAAACTCTTGGAAGCTTGTGTAATATTTTGATATATATTTTCGAAAAGCACAAGAGTCTTTCACACTAATAAAAAGAAAAGAAGGATGACTAAAAAGTGTTCTAATACACTTTTTATCATCCCTCTATACTATTTATACTTTTGTATACCGTTCGTAAAGATCATTTAATGTTTCACAGCCTTTTTGATGAAGCTTATTCACATAAATACTCCAAAGTTTTGCTGTTAATTTCGCATCATTTAACGCATGATGTCTACCATTTACTGTGATTCCGTTATATTCACAGCACTCCTCTAGTGTTATTAGCTTTGCATCAGGTTCTGCAATACGATACAAAAAAGACATGTCAACTAATCGATGCTTAAATGGTGCACGATATAACTTCCAAGAGGCTTGCTGTAAAAATATTTTTTCATGATTTGCATGATGAGCGACAAGTGTATAGTCTTGAGTAAATTGAAAAAATTGAAAAAGAACCTCAGATAATGGAGGAGCATTTTGTAACTGTGTATCATAAAGACCAGTTAATTGACTAATCTCTTCTGATACATTTTTTTCCGCTTTAACTAAGGAATAGAATGTCTCATTCTCAATTATCTTTTCACCTTTTACCTTAATGGCTCCAATTGAAATAATTTGATCTCCTTGATCTGGATAAAAACCTGTTGTTTCTATATCAAAAACAATGACGTTTAATTCAGTAAGAGGAATGTTTAATGTTTCTTCCACTCTCATTTCACGCTGTAACTGCCTTAAATATGCTACTTGCTGCTGACTTTGTCCACCTTGAGATGCACCAATTTTACCTTGGATGCCTTTCATAAAAAAAAACGGGTCAAATGTCATTATAAACACCCTTTTTCAATAATCCCTTGAACATATTGATGTAGCTTTTTACCACCCTTCAATATGTTTTTTATTTCTTTTCGTTCATATTTTGCTAAATTCCTTATATTCAAGTAGTGAACATCATCATAAGATTTGGCATTCGCAAACAAAAGTAGCCTATACTCAAGAAGCTTTTCAAAGTTATGTTTATAAGGAATTAGTTCCTTACAATAGGTATCATTTTTACAGAGAATATCGATTCGTTTCAGCGTTGATGTCTCACTCAAACCCTCTTTTATTGCTAAAAGTCTAATCGCATTTACGTATGGAAGAAATGCAGCCTTTTTTATATCAATGCAGCCTTCATATTTCCCACTAGGCTCAACGTATATCTGACCGAGTGGACCAACAGATTGCTTAATATGCTGAATATTATCCAAAAACCGTTGTAATAGCTGATGATTTTTTACTTGATAAGAAAAAATAAATTGTTTTAGCTCATCCACATAATCACTTTCACCTATGAGACTGCGAGAATCATAGAAAATTTGCAAATAACGAATGGATTCCCAGCTTTTCTCTTCCATCCACTTAAAAAGCTGTTTCTTCCAATCAAAAATTGATTTACACCATAAGGGATTTGAACTCATAATTTTCCCCTCACAATATGGATATCCAATATGATGTAGCCCCCTTGAAAGTTCTTCACCCAACTTTTCAAAATAATCGCATGCTTTTTGACTGTGATCCTTGTAGATTAGCCCATGATCCTGATCACTTATAATCCCTTGTTCTACACGGCCTCCACTCCCCATTACAAACCATGAAAATTCACATGGAGGTAAACCGTACGATTTTTCAAGATGAAAGAGTGCTAATTTACTAGCACTCCTCATCATCTCATCATGAAAATTATTTAGTCCTTTTGTATCGAATTCAAATTGATGGATATGTTCATCTTTCCACTTTTTTATTGAATCATACGAATCAAATTCACCATGCATGAGAGACACTCCCTCACCATTTATCAGGTTGTACGTTCTAGACCAAGCTTCTTGCTTATGAGCCAACATTTTGATCTTTAGCTACAAACAACTCAGGATAACCATAACTGCCATGTTCACTTATATCTAATCCCATAATCTCTTCTTCTTCTGAAACACGTAATCCGTTCATAAGTTTTTTCGCAATCGCTAATATCACAAACGATACAACAAATGCATATGCTCCAGAAGCTGCTACTCCCATAAATTGTACGCCAAGTTGTGTAAATCCACCACCATAAAATAGTCCTGGTAAGCCAACAGTTGCTAGTTCAGGTGTTGCAAAGAAACCAGTTGATAAAGTTCCCCAAACACCAGCAACACCATGCACTGATAATGCATAGATTGGATCATCAATTTTTCTCTTCTCAAAGAATCTAGCACTATAGAATACAAGGATTCCAGCTATAAAACCAATCACTACTGCTGCCCATGTATCAACAAATGCACATGATGCCGTTATTGCTACCAATCCTGCTAAGGCTCCATTTAACATTGTTGGAATATCTGATTTACCTAATACCATCCAAGAAATAATAAGTGCTGATACTGCTCCTGCTCCTGCTGCTAAGTTCGTATTTAGAGCAACAAATCCAAAGAATCCATCATCAACAGCTACAGTACTACCTGCATTAAATCCAAACCAACCAATCCATAAAATTAGGACACCTAAAGCAGTAAACACTTGGTTATGACCTTGAATATTATTTGCCGAACCATCTTTATTGTATTTACCAATACGCGGTTTTAAAAGAATTGTCGCTGCAAATGCCGCCATTGCACCAGTTAGATGGACAACTGTAGAACCAGCAAAGTCCTGTTTACCATGTTCCGCTAACCAACCGCCACCCCAAATCCAATGTGCAATGACCGGATAAATGAGAGCAGAGAATAAAACAGTAAAGACTAAGTAAACTGAAAGCTTAGCACGTTCTGCAAATCCACCTAAAGCTATTGTGATTGAAATACCTGCAAAAGCTAATTGGAATACGAAAAATACAGATGTTGCTAATCCCATATCTTCCACTTGGTAACCTGAGTAAAAGAAATCTGATAAACCAACTAAGAAATTTCCATTACTACCAAAAATAAATCCATAACCTATAGCCCAGAATACTAATGAAGCAAGACCAAAAGTGAAAATGGTTTTCCCTGCAATGTGTCCAGCATTTTTCATTCGAGTTGAACCAGCCTCAAGTAAAATAAATCCACCTAACATAAAAATTACTAAAATTGCACCTAGCATGACCCACAAACTATTCATTAAAAACATTGTATCCATTGAACTTCCTCCCCTGTGCAGTTTCTTAACTTGAGATGTAAGAAAATATAACATCTCGTTCTTATTTACTATTTTATACGATATCAGCAAAGTGTCAACCCGTTTTCAGAAGTTTTTAAAAATTCCGTGTTAGAAAATCTAACATAAATTTATGAATCATCTTATTTTCTCGCTCAACATCATCTAAATAAAAGGTTTTATAACATAAAAAAAGCATCCTATATGTAAGATGCTTAAACTATTTACAATTATTTTGATTTAATCTTCAATTTCTTATTGTTTTTCATCTCTATATTAAAGTCCTTTAAAATCGAGAAGGACATTGCAATTAAAACAAACGTTAGTGGGAACGCACTTACAATAATTGCAGTTTGCATCGTATTCAAACCACCAGAAAGCATTAGCACCACTGCAGAAGCTGACAAGAAAAAACCCCATGTCACCTTAACAAATAAAGGTGGATCAAGACTCCCATGTGCAGTTTGCATACCTAAAACAAAGGTTGCCGAATCTGCGGATGTAACAAAAAATGTTGTAATCAACATCAATGTAACAATAATTAACAAACCAGTTAACGGAAGTTGTTGATAAACAAAAAACAAAACTGTCTCTAAACTTTGCCCGCTAACATCCAGCCCTTCAAAGAATTCAAAATAGATTCCTGTCCCACCAAAGACCGCAAACCAGAAAGCACAAACGAGCGTCGGAATAATTAAAACCGCTATCATAAATTCTCTAACAGTTCTCCCTTTAGAAACACGTGCAATAAACGTCCCAACAAAAGGAGCCCACGCAATCCACCATGCCCAATAAAAAATTGTCCAGTTTTGAATCCATAAAGCATTTTCATCATTAAAAGGAGCTAGTCTCAACCCCATACTAGGAAGGTTTTGAATATAACTACCTAGTGTAGTTGTAAATAAGTCTAACACGAAGCGTGTTGGCCCAATAAACAATAACAAAATCAGGAGAATAACAGCTAATACTAAATTCGCATTACTTAGAAACTTAATTCCTTTTTGGAGCCCAGTTCCCGCAGATAGGATAAATAGTACAGTTACAATTGCAATAATAATTAACTGTACGGAAAAATCATTTGGAATATTAGAAATATAACTGAGACCGCTATTAATCTGTGCAGCCCCTAACCCAAGTGATGCTGCGACTCCAAAAATCGTAGCAAACACAGCTACTACATCAATAATTGTTCCGATTATCCCAGTTGATCGTTTCCCTAATAACGGAGTTAACGTCACACTCATCAAACCTGGTTGTTTTTTTCTAAATTTATAATAAGCCAACACTAATGCAATTACAGCGTAAATCGCCCATGCATGAAACCCCCAATGCAAATAGGTATATCGCATAGCAACCTTCGCTGCTTCTCCTGTCCCCCCCTCCCCAATAGGTGGACTCGCAAAGTGAGAGATAGGCTCTGATACACCAAAAAACAAAAGACCAATCCCCATTCCTGCACTAAACAGCATCGCAAACCATGTGGTCCTATTGAAATCAGGCTTATCATCATCGGCACCTAATCTAATTCTTCCATATTTACTAAAGATTAAAAAGATTGCAAAGATTAAAAAGAATGTTGCCGATAACTGATAAAACCAACCAAAGCTACTTAAGAAAAAGACTTTCGTTTTGTCCATAATTTCTCCGAGTTGATCAGGAGCAACAACTCCCCAACCCACAAATACCGTAGCCATCACGATCGATATCCAAAATACCTTTGAAACTTTTTCCATGAATCAAACTCCTTTAAGTGAAAATGACGAGAAAGTGTAATCATTGATTAATGTTTTTACCTTAAGGTGAAATTAAATAATCGGTAGGATAATTTAGTTTGCTTCAAATAATCATAATTATAGCTACTATTCAATAATTCTTTTATAAGTCACCCAATTCCATTTGGATTGCATTACTAAAAAGGCTATAATTACAATGAATAGGATGTAATGCTTTTGATATGTAGCAATTTGTTTTAATGCATCCAAAAGGTTAACAAGAAAAGAGGTAATTAAGAAATGAACATCATCGATTCAACAATTGAAAAACTAGAAGATCCATTCAGTATCCTTACTGGAGATCGATATGAAATCTTCCTTACATTAGATGTAGATGAGGAAGATGAGCTTTATAGCGAGAATGGCATTAGACTCAAGCTAATATTTGCAGTCGAAGCCGAAAAAACTAAAATTGCGCAATATGATTTTATCGAAAAAACAACTGATCGTTTCTTAGACTTTGCATTGGAAGAGGAAGAAGAAAAGGAAGTTGAGCAGTATTGTCAGCAGCTAGTTGAACAATTGTAGGGATTACATAAGAAAAGGACTAACTTTATTAAAATCACTTAATAAAGTTAGGCCTTTTTCTCATTTAATTAGATTGCCTTTTTTACATTAATAAGCTTTTTTACGAGAGACATTTGATTCTGTTTGGGCTGTTTTCTAACAATTAATATCAATTGAAAAACTAATAAAAATAAAAATGATTTCTTATAAACAAGATAGCGCGGCTTCCAATCTGTAGCAAATTTAGCCTTGTAGCTTCGTAATCCTTTAAAATTGTAAAATTTACAACCGTTTATAAAAGCGTACTTTGCCATTCTCTCTCGCCATGGTGCCCCCTTTTGTGTTCCTACATTCGATAATGGCGACATCCCTAAACTACAAGATACATACCCTTTTTCCTTCGCCCACAAAATCGTAGAAAGAAACACCATATCCATCGCTCCGGATGGACTATCGTTCGTGTACCTCATCAGATCAATACTTAGCGTCTCTGAATCTTTATAATCAGAAGGTAAAGTCGCAAAAGCAATAAGGCGTCCTCCTTGGTCTCTCAAGGTCGAAACTGGAAAAAGCGCAATATAGCCCTCCTGAAACGAACTAACAGAAAAGCTTTTTTCCTTTCGATCAGCTAACCATTCATCTGAAACTGCTTTTAACTCATTTACAAGCTCTGAACTAAACGGAGGATACTTAACAGAAAAAACATATCCCTCTCTTTTGAATTTATTTTTCGTTGTACGCATCTTCGCGTTCTTCTTTCCTTCGATTGAAAAGTTTTCAAAACTAACTTTGGCTTCTTCACCAACTTTAAAGAAATAATAGCCGCGATCATGATAGAATGACATAAAACGATCGCTCGCTTGATAAAAAACAGGAGTTACTCTTTGATCACTAGCAAATTGAATGAATTCGTCTAGAGCTGCTTCAAATTGAACCTCATCTCCAATCGGATCACCAAGTACAATATATTTATTACCTCTTTTTCTATAGGAAATCAATACAGAGTCATTTTGAGCAGAAAAAACTTGTTTATCCTGCAGAAAAAAGAGATGTGACAACGTGTTCCCACCATATTTTTTTATAAACGAGAGCGCAAAGGTATCATCGAATGTTTTTTCATTTCCTTGTTTTCGGTTATTCACCATTAAAATGTAAAAACAAGAACTGATACAAAGCAAGAAAATGAGCATGTTCAACAAATAACTATCCTCCTTAAAACTTTCTATTTATACAAGATACCATAAGAATCACATTGAACAAATAAGTTTTTCTTACCTATTCTATGTTCTCCTCGAATAGTTTCACCGAAATCGGACATCGTAAAAGTAGACTTAGGTAACGTGAAAGGAGGAGAGAATAAATGAATGTTAATAGAGCAAAAGAAATTTCACAATTAGGTGATATGGTGAATGTAACATACCAAAATGAAGGTATTTACATACAATCTGTTGATGAAGAACTAGGTTCTGCTAGGATTTATCCACTTAATAACCCTCAAGCAGAAAAGAGTGTACCTGTCGATCATTTGATTGAAGGATAAATCGAGACTTCCATCAGTGGGTATCTGGTGGATAGAAGACTTATCGTACCTTTAAGGTGCGGCAAAGGAAACTCTAGGAGCGTAAGCGTTCGATGTTGACTTTGCGTATAAGGGGTGTGTAGCTCACAAGTGGTTGGGCGATTGAGCTGGATGTCATAGCGTTATACACAGTACAAGAATTTTATAATTTTCTAAAAATAAAAAGAGGCTATCCACTAATTAGGATAACCTCTTATATGCTTATTATAATTTTACTACGTCTTCAGCTTGAGGACCACGGTTACCTTCAACGATGTTGAATTCAACTTTTTGTCCTTCTTCTAACGTTTTGAAACCTTCACCAGTGATAGCACTGAAGTGAACGAATACATCGTTTCCTTCTGCAACTTCGATAAATCCGAAACCTTTTTCTGAATTAAACCATTTTACAGTACCTGTAGTTTTCATGAGAGAAACCTCCAAAGATTTTTTAATATGTTACTTATATATTTACTCGGTAAATAAAATTCACATATTATAGAGAATATCAAAGTAAGGAGTAGATAATCTCTATAATATGTGAATTATATAGCTCCATATTTGGTAATTTGAAATAAACATACAATCTATTTATTTTTATCATTAATTATTGAAATTGCAAAACCTCAAAACAACGAAAGCCCTACCTCTCTTTCGTCCTTACGGCTCCTAGTCCGCGCCAGTGTGAATTGATAAATACGAATCTGTGACTTTTTTAAAGACCTTTATAGGTCACATCCAGAAACCATAGTATTCACATAGCACTATAAATAGTGAAGCATTAAAAATAAGCACTTCTATTATTCTATACGATTTATCATTACTTGTCAATGTAAACACTTTTTTTGTAAAATACTTTTGAGGGTTCTATTTATTTTAGTAACCTAATAACCTTTTTTATTTAGTATTTGCACAAAGAATAATAAACTCGCAGAAATAAATATCATCGATCCTACCCATAGCCAAGCCATCTTCATATTTCCACTATCAATTGCTACATAGATAGCAGTAGAAACGGTTTGCGTTTTACCAGGAATATTGCCCGCAAACATAAGAGTTGCACCAAATTCTCCTAAAGCCCTTGTAAAACTTAATACAAAACCTGTAATGATATATTTTATTGTTAGAGGTAATGAAATGTAATAGAAAACTGATGATTCACCTGCGCCATCTACCCGTGCAGCATCTTCTATTCCTGAATCAACATGCTCAAACCCCGCTTTCGTCACTTGGTACATAAGTGGAAAAGCCACGACAACTGAGGCAATTACACCCGCCCACCACGTAAATATAATTGGTCCATTAAATAGATCTTGTATCACATGTCCAATCGGACTATTTGTTCCAAATATGACAATTAAGAAGAATCCGACAACAGATGGTGGTAAAACTAACGGTAAAATAAGAATTGTCTCGATTAACATCTTTCCAAAGAAGTTGCTTTTTGCCATAAATCTCCCAATAAAAGTACCTAGGACCATAACAACGACACTCGCGATTATTGCTATTCTAAGTGATAATAAAATAGGATCCCAAAACTCAATATTCATCTTTACCCCTCAATCTATTACGGTAAACCCAAATTTTTCAAAAATACTCATTGCATTTTCATCTTGTAGGAAATGATAAAAATCAATTGCTTCATTTTTATGTTTCGATGTTTGGATCACACCAATTGGATAAACAATTGGTGTGTGTAAAGAAGAATCTATTGTTGAAATTCTTTTAATCTTATCCGATATGTAAGCATCTGTTTTATAAACGACTCCTGCAGAAACATTACCTGTTTCAACATATGATAAAACTTGGCGAACATCTTTAGCAAAAATAACACTATTTTCAATTTGTTTCCATAGCTCTAGATTTATCAAGGCTTCTTTTGCATATCTACCAGCTGGTACCGTTTCTGGGATCCCTAACGCTATTTTATCTACCGTTTTTACATCTTCGATAGAAGTTAATTTAGAACCTATAGGCGCTATTAATACAAGCTCATTTTTTAAGAAATTAATAGCTTCGTCTTCAGGTATAAGATGTTTATTCACTAAATTTGTAAACGTTTCTTCATCCGCGGAAAAAAATACATCTACTGGTGCACCTTGCTCGATTTGCTTCCCCAATGTTCCAGATGCTGCAAGATTAAGAAGAAGATTAACCTCATTTTGTTGTTCGTATTGTTTCTCTATTTCTTCTAAAGCGTCCTTTAGACTTGCGGCTGCTGAAATCGTTAACTCAACTTTTGGTTTTTCAGTTGAAGAACACCCCAGGGTAAAAAGAAAGCATACAAAACAAAGAAGATAACTTTTTATTTTCATCCAATCACCCACCACTAACTGGGGGTATCAATGCGACAACATCACCTGGTTGAATGGTATCTTGATCAAGTGCATATTCTTCATTTACAGCAACCATAACGTGTTCTAAAGAGCCCAACTCATAATTTGTTTCCATCATTTTCTTTAATTCTTTTACTGTTAAAGATGAGTCCTCGATTTGTAATATATCCCGACCTGCTTTTTCCTGTAAATGAGCAAACAATAATACTTTAATCATTCGTTACACCCCCTTAATTGGTTTCCCTTCTGGATAGTATGTTTTTTCTAGTTGATCACCAATCCATGATTCTCCATCTTCCCATACTTCTTTTTTCCAGATTGGAACGATTTGTTTAATTCGTTCAATCGCATATTCGTTTGCTTCATATGCATCTTTCCGATGTGGTGTTGATACTGCAATAACAACAGCAATTTCTGAGATTTCTAATTTGCCTATTCTATGGGATATGGCAACCTTTGCTCCATTCCACTTGTCATTTATTTCATTACCAATCTGCTCTAGCATTTTCACAGCCATTTTTTCATATGCTTGGTATTCTAAAGATATTGTTCGTTTTCCGTATGTAAATTCCCGAACAGTTCCAACAAAGGTGGTAATAGCACCTGCTTCATTTCGAATAACCTTATTCGTTATTTTTTCAATTGAAATTGGACCTTTTACGATCTCAAACAAAGACTCATTCAATGAGTTCACCTACTTTATTTGTTAATAACCACTCAATACTATCTTTCGTATTATTAAAGATTTTATATTTTTTTGTTATATCAATAGGAAGTTCAATACTTGTAATGACACAACAGATATTCTCGAGACTATAAAGGATAGACAAATCTTCAATTGATCTTATTAGCACAACCTTTGGATAATCTGCTGACTTGTACCCTTCAATAACTATGATATCTAATTGGAACTGACGATACATGAAAACCAACTGCTTGAGTGTCAAAGACATTTTTTCAGAAGTCATTACAAAGGAACCATTTCCTTCAACAACAGATACTTGAGCACCAGCATGACGATGCAGCCCTGAGTCTTTTTTGTAATCATCAATCTTAACTGAACCTTGATGGCCATGATGTTTAATCGTGCCTACTTTTAGACCTCGTTTGTCAGCTACTTGAATGTATTCAACAACAAAGGTTGTTTTTCCACTATTTTGATAACCAACTACTTGAATGACTCTGCCCATGAGAATTCACTTCCTGTTTGATCATCAATTAGCAAAACATCTATATTATCCCCCGTCTTATATCCCCTAGTTCCACCAGGTAATACGATAAATGCATTTGCATCAGCAAGTGATGTAACAACATTTGATTTGTCTAATCCAATAGGAGAAGCGACCACTTTCCCAGCGGTTAATGAAATCCGCCCTCTAACAAAGCGAGTAAATGGATTAGGCTTTAAAAAGTCCTCTTCTAAAATAGCAGTAACTCTCTGGAGATGAGCACGTTCAGAATTTAGAAACGTTCGAATGATCGGTCTAACAAATAACTCAAATCCAACAAAGCAAGCTGATGGGTTACCTGAAAGACCAAACAATAATTTACCGTTCACCTCAGCAACTGTTGTAACACTGCCAGGGCGCATCGCTACTTTATTAAATAATACATTGGCACCTAATCGTTTATATATTTCTGGCAAATAATCAAAATCACCTACAGATACACCACCTGTAGTGATTAGAAAATCAACGTTTTCCAATGCGACTTTTACTGCTTCATAGCATTTTTCAAGATCATCTACAAGCTTTCCTAAATAAACAGGTTCTGCACCACTTCTCCTTGCTTGTGCATCAATCATATATGAATTACTATTTCTTATCTTCCCAGGTACTAGTGGTTCATCCACATCTAGCAGCTCACTACCCGTTGCAATAATTCCTATTTGTGGTTTTTTCACAACTGCTACTTTCGCATATCCAAAGGTCGCAAGCAGGGCAATAATGCCTGGTGAGATATATGCCCCTTTTTTCACTAATATATTGCCATATTGTGTATCCTCGCCTTTAAAAGAAATATTATCTCCTTTATTGAAGGACCTTTTCAAAGACATATAATCACGACCAGCCTTTTGAAATACTTTGGTTAACTCTAGCATCACAACAGCATCACAACCACTTGGTATTTGTGCACCAGTCATAATTCGCACAGCTTGCATTTCCCCAATAGTAAACTCACTAACACTCCCTGCGCCAATCTCGTCGATGACTTCAAAATCAACAGGATGATCTGTGCTAGCATATTTTGTATCAATTGAACGGATTGCAAATCCATCATATGGTGAGCGGTCAAAGGGAGGAACAGGATGATCTGCAATAATATCAACAGCTAAAAACCTTCCGTAACTTTGTTGCAAATCAACATGTTCACTTTCTCCATGTACCGAATACTTTAATACTCTCTCAATTGCTTCCTTAACAGCTAATGGTTTTCTTTTCTCTACCATCCAATCACTCCGGTCTTATCATTGGTAATCTAGATCTATTAGTTTAGATTCTGATATTTTATCATTAGTTAGTAGCTGTTTGTAATCTTCTTGTGAATTAATGTTACTGAAAATATTCCTATCAACACCAATTTCTTTTTCAGATACATACAAAACTTCGATTTTATCAAGGAGAGATACGATTTTGTACTCTTGTTTAGTCAACTGCTTTTCAACAAACGGAAAAACAGAATGATGATAAACACCTATTAACGGATGGAGCTTCCCGTTCACTTTGGGAATAACTGCTTTAATAGTCGGATGTCTCAAGTCAAGCAAGCTACGAATTAGGTGCTTCGTTATTAAAGGAACATCACAAGATAAGATAAAATACCATACGGCTTTTTCATGGTTCATCGCTGTATAAATACCAGCTAAAGGCCCTTTACCTTTTACTTCAACATTATCCTTAATTACCTGACAGGTTGCTGTTTCTTTCATTCTGTCTACTAAATCAGTTCTACTAATGATTAATTGCTGATCTGTTTCAGCTTTCAACACTTCATATGAATGTTCCCAAAACGATCTCCCTCTGTATTTTGCAAATGCCTTAGGCTGACCAAATCTTGAAGATTCTCCCCCCGCTAATAACACACCAACTGTTTCATACAAATTCGCATCCACCCTTTTACTTTTATTTTACCTTTTATTAGCATTTGAAGATGTGACAATTTACACAATAGTTCCGAACCGGACTGACAAATGCGATGTATTGCAAAAAAGCCAGTTACCTTAAATTGGCAACCGACTTTTTCAATCATCCACTACATCATTATTTATTCAGCGTTTTCAAGCTCAGATAAAACACGATTCACACGCTTTTCTAGCATCTTCATTCCACTTCCACCAGCCTGAAAGTGACGAAGCTTTCCTTCTTTATCAAAAACATAGTAAGCGGGTACATATTGATTTTCTAATGAATCGGTAAACTTATGCTCACTGTCAACAAAGATTGGTTGACTGATATTATGCTCAGCTGCAACTTTTTTAATTTCATCAATATTTAAATCATCTTCAGAACGAGGCATATGAACAGCAACAACATTTAATTTATCTTTATACTGATCACGGAATTCGTTCACTTGCGGCATTGCTTCTTTACATAAATGACAGCTAATTGACCAGAAATGAATTAGAGTAGGCTTCTCTCCAATTAATTGCTCTCTTGTAACCTCACCATTTAACCATTCAGTAGCACCTGTTAACTCTGGCATTGGCTCACGTAATTTCATAGTCTTCCCTCCATATTTCAAAAAAGCGGCAACGCCCTGTCTTACCATTTGAGGTGACTTGGCGCTACTGCTAGATTTTAAAAATAAATACATTTAAAAAAGGGGCTGACATTCTCTTTTGCCAGCCTCTTTCTAATAATTGTTGTATGCTACTTTTTATAGTGTAGCTTGTCCAGGTTTCCAGTTCGCTGGGCAAAGTCCACCAGTTTGAAGCGCTTGAAGTACACGAAGTGTTTCGTCTACGTCACGACCGATATTATTGTGATTAACTACTGAATATTGTAATTCACCTTCTGGATTAATAATAAATAAACCACGAAGGGCAATTCCTTCTTCTTCAATTAAAACACCATAATCGCGAGAAACGGTATGGTTTGTGTCAGCAGCTAATGGATATTTTAAATCTCCTAAACCATTGTCTTTACGATCTGTTTTGATCCAAGCTAAATGAGTGTGAATTGTATCTGTAGATACACCGATTACTTCTGCATCCAAATCCTCAAATTCGTCATAACGATCTGATAATGCAGTAATTTCAGTAGGACAAACGAATGTGAAGTCCATTGGATAGAAGAATAGTACTGTCCATTTGTCATTTTTCATGTTTTCTTCTAAACTTACCTTACCAAATTCTTTGTTTGCAAATACTGCTTCCATTTCAAAGCGTGGTGCTTGTTTTCCTACCATACGTTCTGCCATTATGTATCCCTCCAAATGTTTTTTCAAGTTTCAGGGTTTCTAATTGAGAATAAATGATTGATTCTTGAGACAAATTTTTCTTGTCTAATACAGTGACCATTATAGGACAAGCATCCTTTTCAGTCAATATTAGATAATAGTAATTTTAAAAATGTACACTTTCAAAATTCTCTTTAACAAAATACATTATTCCCTATCCTCTATGTTAAATTCAATTAATTTACTTTGAGATTTTGCGCTTATACTTATAATAAGTCAATTCCCTTCATTTTTGTCTATTTTATGTTTAACCTATTAGATAAAGGGTATATAAAATGGGGCTTTCTTTAGAAATATTGAAGATATTTTTGAAGGAACTCTTAAGTAAGAAAGGATGTTGTATATGGGTCTTCTTGAAGGCATAGATTGGTCATACCTTTTAACTAATGCTGGAATTATCATTTTAAAGTTAGTAGGAATTATCATAGCCTTTTTAATTGTAAAGGCAGTAGGAAGCAGAATTGTAAAAAAAATGTTTCAACGTATACAAGAGCGTGATAACATATCAGCTGGTCGAGCCTTAACACTTCAAAGCTTATCGTTGAACATTTTGTCTTATGTACTTATCTTTATGTTTGTTGTGATGGTATTTGAAGTCTTTAATTATGATGCTACAGCCTTATTAGCAGGTGCTGGAGTTATTGGACTTGCGATCGGGTTTGGTGCACAGGGTCTAGTTAGCGATGTGGTAACAGGCTTTTTCCTTTTATTAGAAAAGCAAATCGATGTTGAAGACTATGTCACAATAGCTGGTTTTGATGGAATTGTCGAGCAGGTTGGTCTTCGAACAACACAAATAAGAGGCTTTGATGGAACACTTCATTATGTACCAAACAGGGAAATTACAAATGTAAGTAACCATTCAAGAGGTAACATGAGAGCTCTAGTTGATATAGGGATATCATATGATGATGACATTGATCAGGCAATTGCGGTTTTGCAGGCTGTTTGCGATAAATTTGCGGCAGTTGATGCGAGTATTGTCGATGGTCCAAATGTACTTGGTGTACAAGCACTTGGAGCATCAGATGTCGTCATTCGCGTTCTTGCAAAAACGGAAAACATGAAGCAATGGGAGGTTGAACGAAACCTTCGCAAGGCAATGAAGGAAGCTTTAGAGGCAAATGGAATAGAAATTCCCTTTCCACATCAAGTCTATGTTGAGAAAAAAAGTCAATAATAAACGCACTAGACATTAGCTAACAAGTACTAATAAAAAGCGAAAAGAGCACTCCTAGGTGCTCTTTTTCTTATGCAGCTTAGCGATTTATTTTGCTTTCAACTTGTTGGCAAATTTCATCAGCCGATAAGCCACTTGCTGAAATAACTGATCCAGCAGTCACTGCATTGCTAATACCCATCACATTTGCATCTTGTCCAGTAATTACACAACAGTCACAACCTTGTGCATCACTTTCATTGTTTAATTGGACAACATCATAGCCTTTTTGTTGCAGGGCAGCTGTTACGTCAGATAAAGATTGTTCTACACCGATTTTTGGCATTGTTTATCCACCTCCTACATGTATTGTGTACATGGATGGATAATATATACATCATTTATTATGGCTGTTTTCGCAAACTTTGTTGCAATTTACCAAGTAATGCGGTGTGGTTGATTTCCGCTCTAATCAACCTGAATTAGTTTTTGTTTTAGGCTGTTTTGCAAACTTTGTTGCTTTTAAAATAGTATTGGGTTGGTTGATTGCAGCGAGAGGATGCTCGCTTTCCGTGGGGCGGGCGATGAGCCTCCTCAGCGCGAAGCGCCTGCGGGGTCTCATCTGTCCCGCTACTCCCACAGGAGTCTCGCATATCCGTTCCAATCACCCTAATCAGTTTTGCTCAAAAACAACAATCTTTTAGAAAAGAGCCTTGTTTTAAAAGTACCTCTTAGAAAAGAGCCTTTATTTTTGAGTTGCCTTAAATGTTATATACTTACTCATCAATTCGACAGCTACATGTATAGCTTCTTCATCAGGCATTAACTTTGCATGATGTAGACCGTATGAAGAATCAACGCCAAGCCAAAACATAAAGCCAGGAATTTGCTCAACCATATAACCGAAATCTTCTCCAGTCATTGCTTCTTTACATTCTTGAACAGTGAAATCAGTATTCGCAGAAATGAATTCCATAAATTCCATTGTTAACGTCTCTTCATTAAAAACTTGGTGATACATAGAACCATAATCAATCGTCGCTTTACATGAGTAGCCGATCTCAACACCTCTAACTAGCGCTTCAATTCGCTCTTTCACTTTATCCATTGATTGTACTGACAGAGTTCGAATTGTTCCTTCTAGTCTAGCATTCTCTGCAATGATATTTTGAACGGTTCCACCCGTAATTTTTCCAATTGTAATGACTGCACTATCAAGTGGGTCTACATTTCGCGCTACAACTGTTTGGAGCTGGGTGACAAGCGAACATGCCGCAACAACCATATCATTCGTTGTATGTGGATATGCTGCATGACCACCTTTCCCTTTAAGGTCAATAAATAATTCAGATGTATTGGCGAAAAGTAAACCTGGTTTAGTCGCAACAGTCCCAACAGGAAGTTCTGGTGATATATGAAGGGCTGTAACGATGTCAGGTTTCCAATCTTTGGCGACCTCACTATTTAGCATTGGCTCCGCACCACCAGGACCTTCTTCAGCTGGCTGAAATAAAAACAAAACATGATCATCAACTGGATTTTCAACAAAGTGAGATAGAATTCCTAAAGCAATAGTCATGTGAAAATCATGTCCGCATGCATGCATGTATCCAGGGTGCTCTGATTGAAAATCATAGTCTGTTTCCTCTGTAATTGGCAATCCATCAATATCAGCTCGATACCCAATCGTTTTCGTTGGATTTATCCCGTTCACTAAAACAAATATTCCTGTTTTCCACGTCTTGATTTCAATTCTTTCATTAGGAAATTGGCTTAAGACATTTAATAAATATTGTTGTGTTTTAAATTCTTGAAACCCAATTTCAGGTATTCGATGAAGATCTCGACGAATTTGACCTAGTTTTTCTTTTATCATACTATCACCGCCGTATACAGAAGGCGTGGATTTCCATCCACGCCTTTGGTATTATAGTTGTCTTAACTCTTGCATAATTTCTGTTTTTGATTTTGTTTTATCATCAATATCTTTAATTTTTCGTGCCGGTGCTCCATAAACAACTGTATAAGGTTCTACATCTTTCGTAACAATTGAACCTGCACCTACTACAGCACCTTTACCTACTGTAACTCCTTCAAGAACTACTACGTTAGCACCAATCATTACATCATCTTCGATTACAACAGGTTTTGCAGAAGGTGGCTCAATTACGCCAGCTAAAACAGATCCAGCACCAACGTGACAATTCTTACCAACTGTAGCTCGTCCACCAAGAGTAGCATTCATATCAATCATTGTACCTTCGCCAATTACTGAACCAATATTAATTGAAGCACCCATCATAATAACTGCATTATCCCCAATTTCAACTTGATCACGAATAATCGCACCAGGCTCAATGCGTGCTTTTATATTTTTAAGGTCAAGTAATGGAATCGCAGAATTACGACGATCATTTTCAACCACATAATCTTCGATCATTGCTTTATTCGTTTCAATTGCATCTTGAATTTCAGCCCACTCACCAAACACTACACCAGAGTTCCCTGTTATAAACGTTTGTGCTGACTCTCCAAAGTTAATACCTTCTAGGTTTCCTTTTACATAAACCTTTACAGGTGTAGATTTTGTACTGTTTTGTATAAATGAGATAATCTCATTTGCATCCATCATTTTCATATGTATGTTTCCTCCTTATACTAAATATTAATCATTCCTTACTGTATCAAAGGATCATACACTTGACAAGCAATGAATTTTAGAATTTTTAAACATATTAATCCTAATATCTATTTATGCTCTTTGACAATGTCTAAAAATGCTTTAACCTGTTTCAATTCAAACGACGATTCAATTCCAAGTAGCCAAGTATCTCGTTCTATCGGTTTGTTATTCTCATCAAGTAATGGAATTTTGAAAACATCTTGTTCATCCTCCTTTAATGTTACAGAAGGTAAGATCGCATAGCCTATCCCATTGAACGCCATTTGTTTACACGTTTCAATTTGATCAACAACAATTGTCCGCTTTGGGGAAGTTTGGAATTGATTATGCCACCAGTCTTGAATTTCTTGATAATAGGTTGAGTCACTTTTAAATTGAATAAATGGCCTTTCTGTATGTAAAACATCCTCTATTTTACTAATCTCAGTATCGACTAAGTATAGTGTGTCAGTGAGAAGGTGTTCTTTAATCCCTTTCCATTCTGGATTTCCTCTGATTATTCCAATATGAACATGATCTTCAAACATACTTTTTAAAATTTCGCTACTCCACCCCGTAATTAGTGATATTTTTGCATGAGGATATTTATTAACATATTTTTTTAGTACTTCTGGCAACCAATGCTGACCTATAATTGATGCAACAGCAAGCTTTAATGTTCCATGTACCTCACCCTCTAATTCAGAAATTTGTTCTCTAAGCATTTCTTCTTTATTTACAACCTCACGAGCAAATGAAATAACCTTTTCTCCCGCCGGTGTTAATGTAAGACCCTTTTGTGAGCGAATAAAAATTTGGAATCCCCATGATTTCTCTATTGTTTGTAAGCGCTGTGATAAAGCTGGCTGCGAAACAAATAAACGTTCAGACGCTTTTCTCATATTCATTTCCTCTGATAAAATGACCAACATACGAAGTTCGGACGTTTGCATACCTATACACCTGCTTTTTAATAAGTTTTACTTATATGCTTTATATAATTTTTATTAATTTTTTTATGACCTTTTACAATGTATGATAAGGATAAAGGTTTGTTTTGTAAATAATAATGTTCAAAAATGGGAGGGATTTTCATGAGTATAGAAATCATTGGGCTAGACCATATTCAGATTTGTGTCCCCATTGGTGAGGAGTCAATCGCACGTCACTTTTATCTTGATCTGCTCCAATTCACTGAAATCGAAAAGCCTGAAAACTTAAAGAAAAATGGTGGTTTTTGGTGTAAGGCTGGTACAATATCTGTCCATATTGGGGTTGAAAAAATAGAAAAGTCAAAAAGCAAACGTCATCCAGCCTTTATCGTAAGTGATATTGAAGCAACTAGACGCTATTTAGAAGAAAACAATGTTACTATAAAAGAAGAAATACCTATTCCAGGAGTAAGCCGTTTTTCATGCTTCGATCCTTTTTTTAATCGAATTGAATTTCTAGAATATATATAAAAATGTAACTTCCATCAGAGAATCAATCCTTACAGTTTAATCTCAAAGAAAAAAGGCTAATTTTATATATCAGCCTTTTCTTTCTTCGGTAAAAACAGAATCAGTATAAAACTTAATAGTGCAAAACTAAAAACAACCCAATAAACATCATGCAATGCATACTCAAGACCCTGCTTGAGCAGCTGCCTTGATTCATCATTTAAACTACTACGCTCGCTATTATTAAGTAAGGTTGTTGCAGAATCCAGGTTCATTTCTTCACCAGCATCATGACTTGATAAATAGCTAAGAAGCCTGCTGTTTAAGATACCTCCTAGTAATGCTGCACCAATTGTACTCCCGACATTTCTCATAAACATATTTGTTGCTGTTGCCACACCTCTTTTATTCCAAGCGACTGTACTTTGTATTGATACAATAAAAGCTGTTGTGGTTAAGCCCATTCCAACCCCAATTAAAAATGAACCAGAAGCAGCAAAAAGTGGGCTATCGCTTCCTGAGAGCATGACAAAGATAATACTTCCGCAAATTAATGATATTCCACCTAATATAGAGGTCGTTCGAAAACCTATTGATAAGATAGATCGTCCTGATATCATTGCGGCAATAGGCCAACCAATTGACATTGTTGTTAATGTTAAGCCTGCTACGATTGGTTTTTCCTCCATAACACCTTGTACAAAAGTAGGTAAAAAGGTTGAAAGGCCGATTAATATTACACCAGTTGTTAATGAGGTAAGGTTTGCAATTAAAATCGACCGTTCACTCCAGAGTTCAAAAGGCATCATTGGTTCCTCTACCTTTCGCTCATATAAAACAAATCCAATTAAGCTAAACAGAGCTAAACCACCTAATAAAAAGATTGGCATTGATACCCATTCATATCGGACTCCACCTTCAACGAGAATAAACATAAATAACGTTACTGATAATGTAAGGAGAATCGCTCCGATATAATCAATTTGTGGCTTTCTTTTTTCAATTTCCTCATGGAGAAACAGATATAAACCTATGATTGCAAGAATTCCTAACGGGATGTTGATCCAAAAAACAAATCTCCAGCTAACAAACTCGACAAGCAGTCCTCCGATAGCTGGACCCATAATGGCTGAAATCCCCCAAACACTTGATAAATATCCTTGTATTTTTGCTCGTTCCTCTTTTGTGTATATATCACCAACAATTGTGGATGCGATTGGCATAACTGCACCTGCACCAAATCCTTGGACAAACCGCGCGACAATGAGCCACTCCATAGTTGAAGCAAGACCACAAAGAATAGACCCTATTAAAAAAATTATGATACCAATTGTTAATACAGGCTTTCTGCCAAATAAATCAGATAATTTACCATAAATCAGTACTGTTACTGCATTCATCAAAAGGTAAGAAGAAAATACCCAACTATATAATGAAAAATCTCCTAACTCAGCAACAACAGCAGGCATAGCTGTTGCAACAATAGTAGCTTCAATTGCTGCCATAAACATCGCAAGCATGACTGTAGCTAGTACATATGGTCTTTTGGTTTTACTTGACCTCACCTTTGAATCTTTATGTACCATTGCCTGTCCCATTGCAAATACACCGCCTTAAAAAACCTTGAAATTTAATACTTTTCAATAGTATTAGTATAAAGATGTAATACAATTTAAAGATAATATGCACTCGAAAAGAAAACGATGCAATGAATACTGCTTTCCATTTACACCGTTTCTAAAAAACTTACTTGTTATCAACTTTTGTTTAAGTTATTCTTATGATTTTTTAATTGTTTTAATATTGCTCTTCTTGTAAATATCCCCTCAAAGAGATTTTCTTCATTTTGAACACATACAAACGAATGATTCACAACAAGATCAAGTCCCTTTTCTAAGTTGTCATCTAAATAGAGTCTAGGGATGTCAGTATTCATAACCTCTTCAACCTTCATATTTTCCAACTTTTCGAATTCAATCCGTTCTAGTCCAAAAATATTATCCATAATTAAATTCATACCAATTAAGCCATGTAGCTTAAAGGTTGGGTCCAAAACTGGGATGGCTGTATAGCCTGTTTTTGTTAGGACAAGTAGTGCATGCTCTAAATTATTGCCAAGTTGAACATGAGCAACTTTATCCGCTGGAATCATTAAATCTTGAACCTTTACATCCTTAAAATCAGTGGTTTCTATACGTATCATCATTTTGTTCTTCCTCTCTAAAAAACTTTGTCTAAGCCCGCTTACTGTTTAAAGAGGTCTTGAAATATCCTATTCTATCATAACATATAGATTGCATGTATTTCCCTTAAAAAGCAACTCATTCTATACAAAAGGGACAGTTTCAAACGTGCAACTGTCCCTTTTGTATAGAATATAGACTTAATTAGACAGACTTGACAAGTCCGCATGCTTTTATAAAGTGAACTTTTTCTTATGTATAAAAATTAAGATCACAATTTGAATGTATAAAAAAATGATACCCTTTATGAGTATCTTGTTAAACTTTTTTAGAAGAAATTTTTTGTATTTCTCACTCTTTATGTAGTCTTTTTATTTTATTCTCAGCAATTCGTAAAGGGAGACCAAGCGATTGTATGTTACTTCATCTGTGCTCTTAACCCCTACTTCAATATCATTTAATTCACTACTTACAATTTCAATTGCATATTGTTGACGAATTAAAATTTCTACTAATAATTTTTGATCTTCAGATGTTAGTTTTTTCAATGTCGTTTCCATACTAACCCCCTACTGCATAATTCAATTTATCGTGAATATTTTATTTTCTACATCAATTTTCATTGGTGAAAATCTACTTTGTATAACGATTTGCATAGCTAAATGCAGTATAAGACTCAGGTTTAATTTTTGCTTCAACCCCCATTGCTTCAATTCTTCCAGTCATTTCTTGAATTAATTCCTTTGTTATTCCCTTACGTCCAATATCGAGATGGATTTCAAATAATAAATCGGCACCTTCATCAGCAAATGGGATTAAGACGTCTGTTAAATCAACTAAATATTTCGTAGTAAATGAATAAGCCACTTCTTGACTTAGTGCAGTTTCCATTGAGATTTTTTCACGAACACTAACTATTGGGCGTTTTACACTATACGTCTTTAAACAGCCCCATGCTCCTTTTCCGATGCGATGAAGATGTATAGCTGTAATAAATTTTGTCTCATTTTGATGAACATGTGAATCCGAACCAATTGATAGTACATACTCCGAACGTGGATCTTTAAGCATAAATCCTTTTATACGCTCAATTACTGTTTGGAAAGACATTTGTTTTTCTGAGACATTATAAAAGGTGAATGATTCGTTCATGTCACATCTCCTCGTCAATAGTCTCTTTGGATTCCGAATGAGCTTTCAACAACATCTAAAGCCTCCTTTTAAAATATATGCCTTATACAAACTGAAATATGAACATTAATGCATAAAAAAATAGTCATACCTGTAGGCATGACTATTCTCCCTTACTCGTCTCAATGTTTGGTATCGTTTCATGGCAGCGAGCGCACGTAAAGATAACATTTTGATTAGATTGTGCTGTTAATGATTTGGTCAGTGGCTGCTGATCTTGACAAACCGGGCAAATAACTGTTGGTTCTTTTCTCATATTGCCTCCTTAACACACATTAACTGGCAGTAATTCCTTACTTAACCTTAGTTTGGATCATAATTGGTTTTTCTATTATGAAAACTGCCAGTAAATGTCCGATAAGTTCAACTAATCATCAATAAAATCCACTGATGGAAATTTCAACTATTGAAGTAGATCAAAGATTTCCATTGCGATCATATCAATATTGTCAAATTGATATGATTGAGGTTTATCTCCTTTTTGATAAACCTCTAATTCGAACGTGTTGCTCTTATCGAAGTATTTTACACTGCAACGCTTTTCTCCTTCAACTTCGAAAAAACGTTGTAAAGGTTCACCAGAACCCGCATTTTCTTGTAAATTTTGTAGTCTTGTAATAATACCTAATAGTTGTGACACTAGATATCCCCCTTCCGGAAGAGTTAACGTATAACTGATTCCTAATATTTAATATTGTCTTACTCTACCATACATTTTATCCACTAAACAACGATTCAATAATCTGTATCTTTACTTTGTGCCTTATCAATTTTACACTATGTATGATGGGATTACCAAAGGAATTCCCACAATCATCCTTGTTTAACTGTAAAATGTAATCTTCTATGTCAAAACATTAAAGAATACACTAGTTAATGAGGTTAACGAAGGCATACATAATGTTGATGAAAGAAAATCAATTATTGGTTGCTTCGTATTAGAAATGCAAGGTTGAACAAGTAGCTATGGTCTTTTTAGAAGAACAGAATATCCTCTTTGAATCATCAGCAAATCCCTCTATATCAAATATAATAGAAGGTTTAGCAGCGTTCAACATTCCCTTAGAGAAAATAGCCTTTATTATTGTAACACATATTCAATTAGATCATGCCGGTTGCGAAAGATTACTTTTAGAAAAATGTCAAAATGCTAAATTAGTCGTTCTTCTAAAAAAAACAAAATATAGGACGCGTCCAGCAAGATTTAACCAAAGCAGTATAGTAGTTAACATGTTTTATTGAGCTCAGTAAGCAAACTATTTCAAAAGATACTCATCTTTATGATATGTTACCTATTGACTTAGCAGTTTGTGCTATGGGGGACTAGCCAATTATTCATAAAGGTAGGCAAGATTATTGTGGACCTTAGCGTTTGAGATAACATTTACAAATAAATAGATGTTGGGAGAGAGTTCTTAATGAAAAAAGTAGTCATAGTCTATTCACAACCAAGATGTCCACCCTGCCAAGTTGTGAAACAATTTTTAAATCATCACAACGTTTCATATATTGAGAAAGACATCAGCGTTGATACAGATGCTCGCGATAAATTAGTTAATGAGCTTCTATCAACCTCAACTCCTACAATTACTGTCGATGATCAAGTTGTGGCAGGCTTTGATTTAAAAAAGCTTGAAGAGCTTTTAGACCTTCGAGAATAAGGAAAAAAATGCAGAAAAAAGCTTGGTGACCAGCCAAGCTTTTTCTGTTCTATTAAAAGGGGTTTGGGGAAAATCGAGAGTTTTATGACTAATCAAATTCCTTATGAACAAGAACTTAATTGATTATCTTTCTCATTTATAATGATAATGATTATCAGTTTCAATGTCAACTGTTTTTAGTATTTATTTTTAAAAATTTATTTTATTTGACTTTATTTTTTGTTAAGCAATTTAAAAAGAACTAGAAAATTCATCATTCTCCATCATTTTATATTCATTTGAAACATTTTTAGTTTGCATGTAATACCAGCTAAAAAAAGATATGCTTTTTAATTCTTTAATATACTGATTAAAAAATGTTACTGTATTTTCTATATCAAACTGATTTAATATCTTTAATTGATTGCTTGTATTCTTATTTCTTAATTGATGTTCTGTACTTGTCGTTTGTATTACATCATTCTCCACTATGTCATCAATTGGAGTTTTTTGATCTTCTATCAAAACAGGTTCATTTGTTTCATTTTCAATCGAATATATCTTCCAGCCTTCATTTGTTTTATGCATTTTCACTACTTCATAATGGTCATCATATCCAACTGGTCCTTCTATAGAAGCAGGGAAAAATTCATAGATGATACGCTCATCTCCTTGTTCTATTACTTTCGTTTTTACACCATACGTAAAAAAAGGAATTGTATAGATTGGGAAGTCTGTTCCATACACGATAAATTGACCATCTAGCGGATGAACATTTTCATTTATATATTTTTCAATCAATTCATCCTCGAAATAAGTTGATAAAATTTGTTCGATTTCCTGTTTTGACCTAATTTTTTCAGTTAGTGAGATTTGTGCATCAAATGCATTTTGGAGGTAAATCAGTACCTCATCTCGAGATAATCCTTCAAGTTTTTCAGCTAATGTTTGTTGAGAAAATGGAAAAATGCCAATAAAAAGGACAATACAACAGAGCAATCGATTTTGTCTCAAAGAACTCATCCTTTCTTTATTTACAACTTAGGACAACCATTTCTTCATCTTTATTCATTTTAACAATTATTTTCAATAAAATGCTGAGCAACCGTTCGTAAAATAATCTAAAAAAGCGACAATATTTGTAGGTTCCAGAAATTCTCCATCCAGTTATCTATTATTTATCTACCCAATAAGACGATTTACTAATCTGTGTTGTTTCAAATTCTTAAAAATTAGTTGTATAAATATTCTTTTTAAGCAACAAAAAACAGCGGACATGTCCGCTGTTACCAAGAAATCGAATAGGCTAAATAAAAAATATAGGCTAATGAAACTAATCCTGCGATTACATATGCAAAAAAAACTGGGTTACGCATATATGGATGATCTTGAATTTTCTCATTAATTTGTGTATCCAAATTTGATTTCCTCACACTAACAAGCCTTCCTACCCTAAATGTATAGATTAAACTTGTAGCTAAAACCAATAAAGCAATTACACCAAGAACCATCGTAAAATAGCTCATCTTCGTGTCACCCCTTTTATTTATAGGATGACTCAAAAAACTGCAAATATGCTTTTGGTTTACTTTACCGATTTTCTTCTAAATATTAAAGTAAACCCTCTTGGTCATATAAAAACTCATAGGATAAATCTATAAAAAGATAATGATCCTTGTTTAATGGATACGAAAAGGTACGGATCAAATCTCCTTTTTCAATATCACTATACACATCACTTAGAAAGCCCTTTTTATTAAAGCGCATCTTCATAATATTTGCTAAAAAATACGGACGCCAGCTCCAATTATTCAAATAGTATTGGGGTTGAATTTCCCAGCCATTTTTTTTATAAATATTCACCGATTGCTGGAAGCCATCCTCATCACATATATAGATTCTAAAACAGCAATCATCTAATTGAATGGAAAGTTCCTTCAGCAATTGATTATAATCGTCATATTGCTTTCCTATTTTCGATAAAAGCTGATGAATTCTTTGATGGAAGTTTTCTGTAAAATGATAAAGTCTTTCAAGCTTCTTTTTTTCAGCAGAAATATAATATTGAAATTCTTGTTTCAACCTGTCTTTACATTCATCTCGATTAATAAAATGACTCTTTGGCTTATCTAAAAAATACCCTTGATAATACCTACCACCATTTTTCCATGCATATTGTAGCTGAAAATTAACTTCTACATCCTCATATAAAAGGGTAGCACCAATTTTTCTCGCTAAAATTGAAATTGAATAAAGTACATCATAATAAGATTGGGAAGGTGATGTTAATCTTAATGGCTGTAAATCAATTTTTAAAATATCCGGAGACAGCATACCAATTCGATCTAAGTTGCTACTTGCCTTTCCAATATTATCAATCGCAATTTTTATTCCGTATGTTCTGTAATATGTTAAAAGGTGATATAATTGTTCCGTATCACCTTTAAAATTATGCTCGGTAATTTCAAGAACTATTTGCTTTAGTTTTAATCCAGAATCTTGCATTTCTAATAATATTTGAAGGAAGCTTTCACCATGATCAATCATCAGTAAATTTGCGTCGCGATTAATAAAAAGCAGAAGTTCAGGGTCCCTCAACATTAAAAATTCATCAATCGCAGTATGTACTATATAGTCGTCAATTTCAATCCGATATTCATCTGGAACATTTTCATCTTGAAAAAATGGTCCTAAACTGTGAATTTTTCCATTATCCTCGATTCTTCCTAACACTTCATAGCCGATTACTCGTTGTTCATCCGCACTGAAAATTGCTTGGTAATATGGTATAACCTTATCTAAATTCGTCAATACATCTAATGGATCCATTGCAATCCCCTCACCTATATCTATATAGAGTATGTATGATTATACCATAAAATAGGCATGTTAAGTTGGATAAAACTACGTTTCCTCACAAACGATTAACTACTTATCTTCTCAAAAATTCTTAGCATTTTTCTCCATAAAAAAGAAACAGGCAGCGAACCCATTTCTTATCTGTATATTAAAAAGGAAATTGATTCAACCATTGTCCACCATCCATCGTGATACATTCTCCATTGATATAAGCAGCATCCTTTGATAAAAGAAATGCGGCAAGCGCGGCAATTTCTTCAGGTGTACCAAGTCGTCCAAGTGGTACACTATTAAGAGTTCTTTTTGCAGCTTTCTCTGACTCCCATAATTTTTCAGCTCCACCAGTCCTCTCAATAGGCCCTGGTGCTATAGCATTTACTCTAATACCATATTTTCTCCCCCATTCAACTGCTAAGGTTCTAGTCATAGACAAAACACCAGCTTTTGCAGCAGCTGAGTGGATTACTCCCGCACCTGCATTCCAGGCGTATGTAGCAACCATATTCAAAATGGCACCCTTCATTTGTTTTTCAATCCAGTACTTTCCAACTGCAGAACTGCAATAAAATGTCCCATTTAACACAATATCAATGACTGACCTCCACCCATTATTCGATAGATTTTCAGCTGGACAAATAAAATTCCCAGCGGCATTATTTACAAGAGCATCAATTCTACCAAATTTTTCATCGACAAAAGTTATCATTTCAGAGACTTTTTCATCATCACGAACATCCAGTTGATAATGGTATACTTGTCCTTCATACAACTCAATTTCTTTTTTGGCTGCTTCTAGCTTTTCTAATGTTCTACCGAGAATAACAACCTTTGCTCCATCAGCGGCAAAACGTTTTGCCATTCCTTTCCCCATCCCATTTGATCCACCAGTAACAATGATGACTTTATCCTTCACCATAATACCCCCTGCCTAAATGAATGACCATTCATTTTTATTTTACCATATTTTATCACTTTATTCTATTAACAAAAAGTCAATTAAATGACAGTTCCGATTTTAAATAGAAGTCTTAATTTAAACCGTGATATACTTATACCAATACTAGTACATTTTAAAGTAGGTTGTACTTAATATTAATAAAATAAGGCTTTGTTAAAGATCACTATTGATTTTTGCACTTTGTTGATTGGAGTGGATATGTGAGACTCATGCAAGTGCAAAGCACCGAGGAGGTTCCTGAACCGCCCGTGGAAAGCGAACTCCAAAACGTAAATCAACAACCAAGTATAACAGAGCCTAAAATAACAAAATTGAGAGATACTCAATTCTTAGATAAAACTATGGAGAATGGTTGGTAATCATGACAAAACAATATTCAAGAAGATCTTTTTTAAAAGGTCTTCTTTCCTTTTCCTTTGCTGGCATTTTTACTGCAGCTGGCGGTTATACATATGCTCGATATATTGAACCATCCTTATTAGATATTACAAAATTTTCGATCATACATAAAAAAATTCCAAATGCGTTTAATGGTTTTAAAATTGTCCAGTTTAGCGATACTCATTTAAGTAGTTTCTTTACATTAGACAGGTTAGAGACAATTGTAAAAAATATTAACACTCTTTCTCCTGACCTTTTATTTTTCACAGGTGATCTGATGGATGAACCAAACCAATATACAGAAATTAATAAAATAGTCCCTATCCTAGGAAAATTAAATGCTCCCTTTGGAAAATACGCAGTTTATGGAAATCATGATCATGGTGGTTATGGAACTGAGATTTACAAAAATGTCATTAACATGTCAGGCTTTACCCTTTTACAAAACGAAGTAACAAATGTTTCGATGATTGATGGTAGTAAAATCGGAGTTGCAGGTATTGATGATTTAATGTTGGGGAAACCCAGTTATGAAGGTACACTTGGCAATTTAAACAAAGATCTCTTCAACATCTTATTAGCGCATGAACCAGATGCAGCATTAGAAGCTAAGAGATTCAATGTGGATTTCCAGTTATCTGGACATAGTCATGGTGGACAAATACAGGTTCCATTTTATGGACCTCTTATTACACCTCCGTATGCTTCCGTTTATCCAGAGGGTATGTATGATGTGGATGAAATGAAGCTATATGTGAATCGTGGCTTAGGAACGACAAGACTCCCGTTTAGATTTTTTTCCGTTCCTGAAATATCACAATTCACGCTTTATTCTGAGTGATTTATCAGTCATAGAAAAAAACTCATCTTATTCAATTCAAGTGCAAATTTGAATTGAATAAAGTCGAACATCATTAAGGATAGAATAAAACTAGCTGAACATATGAATCCAAAACTCACGTCTGCCACATTAAGTTCAAGAAAGCTGACACACAGTCAGCTTTTTTGATTTTCCCTATTTAAAACTTCAGGATGGACCGGTTTGCTAAATAAATAACCTTGCCCTTTTTGACATTTCATCCTTGAAAGAAACTCAAGCTGTTCTTGTGTTTCAATACCTTCTGCAACAACAGAGAGATCTAAATGATATGCAAGATGCAAAATCGTCGTTACAATTGCTTCATCCTTTTTGTCATTCAGTACATCTTTAATAAATGATTGATCTATTTTCAAGGAATCAATTGGGAACTGCTTTAAATACATGAGTGAAGAAAAGCCTGTACCAAAATCATCAACAGAAATCATGACTCCTAAATTTTTAAGTCTCTGTATCATCACTAATGCTTCCTCAGCATTTTGTAATGCACCCTCAGTAATTTCAAACTCAATATGTGCGGGGGTAATTGAATAAGTGTTAAATAAGGATTCGATCATATCCACTAGGTGTGGCTGCTGGAATTGTTTTGCCGATAGATTTATGGCCACAATTGTTTCCGAAACACCAGCTTCATTCCATTTCCAAAGTTGCTTACAAACTTCCTCTATCACCCATTCACCTATTGGAATAATTAGTCCTGATTCTTCAGCAATTGGAATAAACTTTGAAGGTGACATGATCCCAAGTTCAGGGTGTTTCCATCTTAGTAAGGCCTCATAGCTTACAATCTCACCTGAAGCTAGTTCAATTTGCGGCTGATAATACAAAACAAGTTCATCATGCTCAACTGCTCTCCGTAGAGCTGTTTCTATCAAAAGTAGCTCATTTGTGTTATTTTCCATTTCTTGTGCATAAAACTGATAGTCTGCTCGACTCCTTTGCTTCACATAATATAACGCCTTGTCTGCCATAGTTATTAAGACATCTTCGGTTTCACTATCATCCGGAAAAATACTAATGCCAATACTTAATGAAATAAAATAGAGAATTTCATTTATATAAAAGGGCTCCTTAAACATCCGAATCATCTGCTCAGCTACACATTCAGCACCATTACGGCTAGTATTCTGTAATACAACAATGAACTCATCACCACCATATCTATACACATTAAAATTTTGGTGATTGATTTGTTCAAGTCTTTTACTAACCTCAATTAATAGCTTATCTCCACTGTTATGCCCAAGCGTATCATTCAACATTTTGAAACGATCTAAATCCATAAACATTAAGACTAATGGCTGATTGTTTTGTTTACTAAGAGCAAGTAATTCTTTTAAATCTATTTTTAGCGCACTTCGATTTAATAAACCCGTTAGTGGATCATGATATGCCATATGCTCAATTACAGTTGCTTGCTTTGCCTTTTCTGTTATATCTCTAAGAAGTAAAAAGATACCGCTTACCTCTTCATTTGTAATAATAGGTACTGTTTTGTAATGAACATTCATATTTTTTTTAGCTAATAATAGGCTCGTTTCTCCTTCTGAAGCTATGCCCTTAACTGTTTGGTCAAATGATTTGTTAAGAACGCTTTGGAATTCATGCTGAAATAAATCAAAGATACTTAAGCCAATTAAGCTATTTTCAACATTCATCATAGAAATGGCTGATGGATTTACAGATCGTATTTGTCCTTCTAAATCTAGTGAAAAGACCGCATCCATATTATGATCGACAAGTGATTTATACATTTGCTGACTTTCAACTAGCAAAGCTTTTTCATTCATTCGCTCTGTAATATCTCTTGTTACACCTATAATATAAACAACTTCTTCTTTCTCATTTAAGATCGGTGTTAGAATCGTTTCACCGTAAGTAAACGTATCTTTTACAACTTCCAATTTATCCTGAAAAGAATAAGGCTGTTTTTGCTCACGTACAATAGAGTACTTTTCATGTAGATGATCGGCAATCTCTTTTGGCTGCAGATCATAAAATGTTTTCCCACTGTACTTAGATCCAAACTTTGCATGTTGGATCCCAATATCATTCACAAACAAATACGTGAACGAATCATCATTTTCTACCTTCATAATAAAAATTAAATCTTTAATATGCTTAAGAATAATCTCAAAAATGAATGATTCAATTTCAGTAAACTTTTTATCATTATGAAAATCTTTTTTTATTAAGTTAAGAAAATTGTCCATCCTTCTATATCCTATGTCTTTCTCCAATTTATATTTTAGTAACATATTTTATGCTTATTATAGTATCACAAAGAAAGATTCAAATCATAAGAATTAATATAACGAGATTTATTGAGGTGTGGAGTTAACTTCTATTAAGAATGTGATAAAGTAGCAAGTAGTTTCCCAATAAAAATACCTAGAATGCCTCCGCTTATCGTTAATAAAATATATAAAAGAAATAATAGATATTGTTTTTTTTGAATGAGTTGAACTGCCTCAACACTAAATGTTGAAAAAGTTGTAAATCCCCCACAAAAGCCTGTAGCAAAAAATAATAAAATTTGATCATTGTTTAATGTTGTTACACAAAAACCAAGCAAAAGTGAGCCGATTATATTAATGATAATAATTGAAAGTGGTAACTTCACTTTTTTAGTTACTGTTTGCAATAACTCCCCCGCTAAATATCTTACGACAGCACCTACAGCACCACCTAAAAGTACACTAACCATTACTCAAACCCCATTCTTGTGAGAATACCAGTAGCAATCTTCATACCAAGCATGGCAAAAAGAAGACTTAATATTATGGAGCAAAACATATAAATAGCTGCTTGTTCCACCGGTAAAATAGTAAATTCTAAGCAAAAAGTTGACATCGTCGTAAACCCTCCACAAAAACCTGTACCGAGCAGTAACTTTAACCATTCCTTTTCTTTTCGTTCTATTAAAAAGGCGGTTATAAAACCGAGTAAAAAACTTCCTAAAATGTTTACAAATAAAGTAGAAAAAGGCCCAAATTGATGTACAAAAGAAATGATATATCTCAATAAAGATCCGCAAGCTCCACCAATTGCAACATAAAAGCTATTGATCAATTTTTTCATCATTCTTAACTTCCTCATTTCCTTAACACAATGATAAATCTTTTATGATTATCTCAAAGTCACGATATTTTTCAATATGTAAAATTAATAAGACTGTTTATAAAAAACATTGTTGCTATTTACCAAGTAATGCGGATTGGTTTATTCCAGTGAGATGCTCGCTTTCCGCGGGGGGGTTCAAAAAAGAGATAAAAAAAAAAGAAGCAGACATCCTTCACCGAAAGGAGTCTGCTTAAATATGTAATACAATTATTCTTCATCATCCATGACCTGATATGCTTTTCCAAATAATAATAATTGACTATCAATCACAGGTTCATTATTGCTTTCCACATAATGATAATTACCGTTTTCATCCTGTTCTCTAGCTTTTACATTGTCAGCTAATGCACTTGCTAAAATACTATTTATACGCATTTTAATATCACCATCAAATATCGGAAATAATATTTCTACTCGTTTTTCCATATTTCTGGTCATCATGTCAGCAGATGAAAGAAAAGTTTTTTCCTCACCATTATGATGGAAGAAATAAATACGACTATGCTCTAAAAATCTTCCTACAATACTTCGTACTTTTATGTTTTCACTTACCCCTTTAATCCCAGGGCGCAAGCAGCATGTTCCACGAATAATTAGTTCGATTTTCACACCAGCATTTGATGCCTCATAGAGTTTCATGATAATGACTTTGTCTGTTAATGAATTCATTTTTGCTACGATTCGACCATTAGCAAATCTTTTGTGAAAGTTTATTTCTTCATCAATAAAACGGATAAAGTCTTTTCGAATGTCAAAAGGTGCAACTGATAAATGATGAAAATCTGGTTTTTCCGTATATCCACTTAAATAATTAAAGAAATTTGTAGCATCAATACCAAACTTTCTTTTGGATGTAATTAAGCCCATATCGGTGTAAATTTTAGCTGTTTGATCATTATAATTCCCAGTACCTAAATGAACGAAACGTTCAATTCTATTATTCTTTCTTCGGACTACAAGTGTAATTTTACTATGTGTTTTCAGGTACGTCATACCATAAATAACGTGACACCCTGCCTTTTCAAGTTCTTTAGCCCATTGAACGTTATTCTCTTCATCAAAGCGGGCTTTGAGCTCAACTAAAACTGTTACTTGTTTGCCCTTTTCGGCTGCTCTCTTTAATGCATCAATAACAGGTGAATCACCACTTACACGATAAAGAGTTTGTTTTATCGCTAATACGTCTGGATCATCAGCTGCTTCAGCAACAAAGTCAACAACAGGTTCAAATGATTCATATGGATGATGCAAAAATACATCCTGTTCAGAAACTTTCTCAAAGATATCTTCATCAGATGCTATGTCACGAGGTGGTTGGGGAATTAATGTTTCATATATTAAATGCTCTCTAATTCTAGCCATTTCCTTATAAAAACCAAATAATATCGTCAAGTCTAAAGGTCCATCAATTTCATACACATCTTTTTCGTGGACTTCAAGTTCTTCAATTAAATATCGTAAAATATTTTGATCAAAACCATTTCGTTGAATTTCAAGACGAACTGCAGAACCCCATTTTCGCTTCTTCAATTCCTTTTCTATCTCTTTAAGTAAATCACGTGCACCCTCTTCATGGATCGTCATATCAGCATTTCTAGTAATCCGAAAAACAGAGACAGAAACAACCTTATATCCTTTAAATAATTTATAAATAAAATAACTTATTATGTCTTCTAATTGGATAAACTGCACTTTATTATTGGATGTTTCAAGTCGGACAAATCGATCTAAAACCGCCGGCACCTGTACAATTGCAGTTTTTAAGCGATTTTCTACAAATTCATCATAATCTTCAATAACAATTGCAAGATTTAAGCTTTTATTTAACAGCATTGGAAATGGACGATATGCATCCACAGCCATTGGGGTTAGAACAGGAAAAATATGTTCATCAAAATAATCTTCTATATTTTCCCGCTGTTCCTTTGTTAAGTTTTCCATCTTAAGAAATTCAATATTTTCTTCATTAAGCTTTGGTAAAAGTACTTTATTATATGTTTCATATTGAAGTTCTACTAGATTGTGAGTTTTGAGAGCAATTTCATTTAATTGTTGTTTTGGAGTCATTCCCGCTTTATTTTCAGGTTTATTAAATCCAGCCTTCACTTGATCCTTGAGTCCTGCAACACGTACCATAAAAAACTCATCTAGATTTGAGCTAAATATCGACAAAAATTTCAAACGCTCTAACAAAGGGTTTCGCTCGTCAAGAGCTTCTTCTAATACACGTTCATTAAAAGCAAGCCAGCTAAGTTCTCTATTGTTGTAATACATTGGACTATTAAGTTCCACCGCATTTTTATTTATTGTTTTCATTCTCTATGCCACCCTTTTATTCGACAATAACCTACAATTACATAATATCATTTACCTTTATTTCAATTGTAAATTTATTGTAAACTTATTGTTATTATTTTGTAAAAAGGAATATTCCGAATATATAAAAAAGAACTTATTCGAATTTAGTTAACTGTTAATGCTAAGTCACGAATAAGTTAATTTCAGGATGATGTATGTTATTTAATTTATTGAAAATTGCACTGTAATTGATTTTTTTATTTGTTTTTCCAAATGCTTTTTCTGTTTTTCTACTTGATAATGCTCAGGTTTCCAATCCTTGTTGCATGTAACTTCTAATAAAAGTCCTTCACCTTTTGCTTCCAATCCAATATGATCGATGATATTTCGTTTTGTTGCATGTAAACTATAAGCGAATTTTATGATTGCTCCTAATAAACGGTATTTAGTTAGCTCTTCCTTCGTAAACCATTGACTATATGGTGTTACGTTTCTTTTGAAAGCTGCCTTACTTGTAAAAGAAGCAATAAGAGCTATGATCAAACGTTCCTTATGAAGCAACCCATCTATTGTTCTGTTTGCTAATAGATAAAAAGTATGTTGACTGCTAGATTCAGAATCTATGTATGATCCGAGATTATAAACAAAGACACCACGTTTTATAAGTTTTGCATCCTCCTTGTTAATTGAAGAATATCCAGCCTTGTTCAATAATTGCGCGATCTTCATGGCACTTTCTGTCACATTGAATACATGATTTATATTAATATTATAGTCTGTTGCTAATTCATAAAAGCTTTCCTCAATGACATTTGGAAAGATAGATAGTCCAAATTCTTTTGTTAGCTCTTCATAAAATACTCCGTCTCTTAATCCTTTTCTACTTAGCGCAAACTTGTCTGTATCCACACAATCCATTAAGCACTTAAATACTTCCATAGCTGGAATTATGATGTCTGCACGATCTTTTGAAAGTCCTTCAACACGCTGCATCTCAGAAAAGGTTATTGATTGTAAAAAATGATTAATTTCGTTAACATCTTGTTTACTCATCATATATTGATGAACACCTGCAAGTGGATAGTCTGTATACTCTTGATGAACTTGCACCATATTTCTTGCACTTCCACCGATTCCAATAATCGGTAGGTTTTTATTCATGATCCAGTCTAGTGTTTTAAATTGATTGATTATAAACACTCTAAGTGAATTCAGCTCTTCCACTGTTGGCGTTTCGTCTTTTACAAATTGTTTCTTTAAAGACAGTGCACCAAAAGGAAAGCTATGATAACTTATTAATTTTCGATCCTCAAAATAAGTGAGTTCTGTACTTCCTCCACCAATATCAATGGTGATTCCGCTTTCAAATGGAGTTGAATTGACTACTGCTAAGTAACCAAAGTATGCCTCCTCAAACTCAGATAAAATCTGCATTGAGAAATCTATTTCATTCTTGACTCTTGCAAGAACTTCGTTTTGATTTTTAGCTTGGCGAATTGTCGCAGTTGCAACACATTTTACTTCCTCTAGTTGATGATGTCTTGTTACTTCTTGGAAGCTATGCAATGTATTTATTAAAATGTCGATCCCTTTATCCTCTAAAAAACCCGCTTCTGTTAAATAATTTCGAAGTCGTGCAACAGCCTTTACATTTTGAATTTCTTTTAATCTACCACTTTTATCTCGTAAATAAATGACAAGCCTCATTGTATTTGAGCCAATATCAACAATTGCATACTTTTCTTGGTTCACTTTCAACACTCACACCCTAACTCGATAAAATAAGGTACATTATACCACATTCAAACATAAGGTATACTGTGTTTTTTAAACATTATTAGACATAGTAATTCAGCATTTTAGGAGGGCTTCTATGATTCATATAGTTAAGGCAGGGGAATCACTTGCTATTATTGCAGCGAATTATCGAATATCTTTAAATCAATTAATAGCAGTCAATAAAATAAGCAATCCAAATATAATTTATATAGGGCAACAAATAAACATACCATCCTTACCTAATCCTGACTCAATTCCTTATTCAATTCACATTTCAGTTTCCACTAAACGTTTAATACTAAAGAGAGAAGGACAAGTTGTAAGGGAGTATCCTATCGCTGTTGGTAAAATCGTAACTGCTACACCTGTAGGAGATTTTGTCATTGTTAATCGGGAACCAAATCCAGGCGGACCTTTTGGTGTGATGTGGCTAAGTTTATCGAAAATCCATTATGGGATTCATGGAACGAATAACCCAGCTTCAATAGGAAAAGCAGTATCACTAGGCTGTATAAGAATGTATAACAATGATGTATTAGAACTAGCATCTATGGTACCGAATGGCACTAGAGTTTTTATTAGACCTTAAGATTTTATTAATATTTTGTAAGTTGCGTATTCAAATTGAATAAAATCCCTTATAATGACAAATGAAGTAATTGATCCAAACTACAGAGCCTTGTTCAACCACGAAAAGCACTTTAAGGGACTTAGGCTAGGCACCTAACACTTCTTAAAGTCTTACTGCGGGAGCTAAACGATATAGCAATGTAAGGAGCAAACAAATGAAAATTTTTCGTAACCGGAATTTCGTTAGATTATTTTATGCAGCTCTTTTCTCACAAATGGGGACCACAATAGGAAATATGGCATTTGCCTTTTATCTTCTTGACCACTTTAGTCATCAACCTTCCTACGCAACAATGGCTGAGCTTATGTATTCATTACCAACCATTTTAGTGTTTTTTATTGTTGGTGTTGTTGCAGATCGATTTGATCGGAAAAAAGTTGCAGAAAACTGCGACTGGATTAGAGCAGCACTAACAATTGTTTTATTTTGTGCATTGTTCTTAAACTCTGTCCCGCTCGTATTTCTTATATTATTTTTACGCAGTGCTGTAACAAAATTCTTTTTCCCTGCAGAAAATAGTCTTGTCCAAGGGATTTTAAACAAAGAACAATACGCTCAAGCGGCTGGTTTAAATCAAATGCTTTTTAGTATATTCATGGTTTTTGGTGTTGGAATTGGCGCAGCAATTTATAAAACGATTGGGATTCATGGAGCAGTAGCTGTAGATTTTGTAAGCTTCGTTATCTCGGGATTATTAATTCGTTCCTGTAAAATCCCTACATCCGCGAGACTTCCAAATGGGAAACTTGAATGGAAGGATATAAGCCTCAAATCGTCTATGGGTGACTTTAAAGCTGGTATAGCTTATATTATAAAAAACCGTTTGTTAGCCGTTTTAGTTTTTGGTTTTTTCATCTTCGGCATTGTTAATGGTGCCTTTGCAATTTTACCAATGTTTACAATGAAATATGAACTAACACCTGATAATTATGAATGGTATGCATCATTTTTTGCCATATCACTTGGATTGGGTTTATTAACTGGTAGTGGCATTGGTACTCTTGTCGCTTCAAAATTCAAACCATACCAATTAATGGTGTTTCCAATATTTGTTACAAGCTTGCTTATTTTCTTTTTAGGGTTTACCGATAATGTAACAATCTTTTTAATTATTGTCTTCGTAATTGGTACTTGCCTTGGACCAATTAATATAGCAATTGGCGGCTGGATGCCAAAAATTGTCCATCCAAAATTAATGGGAAGAGTAAGCGGCTGGATCGATCCTTTAATGATGCTAGCACAGTCAATTACTTTAGGACTAATTGCACTTCTATTCCCTAAAATAATTGAAACAATTGATTATTTGTATTATGGAATGGCAATTATCATACTTTTTGTTTCACTTTTCTATGCATTTACATTACCAAGATTAAGTAATGCATTTGAAGCTAAAGAAAAACGAGTCCAACGTAATCAACGAACAAAACCTGGTCCTAATATTAATTCAATTTAAAGAAGCTGATGTCTTACTATCAGCTTCTTTATTTTAATCACTAAATTCCCTCTACATTTTACTGACCTACAAGGTAGATATGTTTATGGTTCATGTTTATGGTTCATGTTTATTATTTCATATTAATACCGAACCAATTCAAAGACATATTCCATACATGTGTATGCCCTTTACATATTAATTTGAATCCCAACTCACTTGATTTTCCCACATGAGAAGTTTAAATTAGATAAAAAATCAGATTTTAAAGTGATTTTACAAATCATGCCTAATTACTTGTTGCAATTTACTATTCTCGAAGTATAATTTAAGTAAGAATGGCTCAAACTGAAAGTGTTCCAGAAAAGGAGAGAAACAATGGACGATCAAATTCGACTCGATCCAACCAAACAACCAACAACTGAAAACCTCGCACGTGCTATTTATGTAGTAAACCGTCATGCAAAAACCGCACCAAATCCTAAATTTCTTTATGGATTAAAAAAGAAGGCCTTGATAAAGCTTGTTCATGAAGGAAAGGCGAAAAAAGAAGGACTTCATTTTTCTAACAATCCAAAATATAGTAAACAACAATCTGACGTACTAGTATCAGCTGGAGAGTATTTCTTTCATATGCCTCCTACAAAAGATGACTTCGATCAACTTCCACATTTAGGATCCTTGAATCAAACATATCGTAATCCCAAAACACATATGTCACTATCAAAGGCAAAAATCCTTTTACAAAATTATGTAGGGATGAAAGAAGACAAACGCCCACCTAATTCATTCCAGTCTAAAAAAACACGTACATACGAAAAACCAGTGTTCAAAAGACTTGGTGAAAGTTATAGGTGAATAGAAATGCGGAAGCGCATTTTTCAGCCTAGAAAAGCATAAGACGCTCCTGAATTGAAGGTGTTCTTTACCTTCAGTTCAGGAGTGGCTTATGCTCGAAGGGCTAGGCGCTGGAGCTAGACACGAAAACTTGTTGAAAAGTTTTCCATCTTATCTGTAATAAAATTGGAATCGCATTTTTCAGCCCTGAAAAGCATAAGGCGTTGGAGTTAGATATATTATAATTCCAACGATGTATTATTTCTAGTGATCAAAAACCTCCAAACAACTCTTCAATATTCCTTTTAACATCGATAAAATAACTTGGTACCTCTGAATTATCCAAACCATAATATACTGCCTCTAAAAGATTTTGGTAATACCAAGCTTGCTTATCAAAGCCACGATTAAAATAACTCCAAATGTCGTCTCCATGAAGTCTATGTTGTTTCAACAAATCAGAAGTGTTATCTAACTTATCTGCTGCAATCAATGCTTTTATCTCCAATGATGCTGTTTTGGCTTTTTCTATCGTTTCGTTTTTTCGCTCTTCCCATTCTAATGATTTATTTTCTGAATTTGCTAAAACAAGCTCCACTACCTCGTTGCCAAATAAATTCAAAATTTGCAACTTTGTTACTTTTGTATCCTCAATAATATCATGTAAATAACCTGCAGCTACTACATTATTTGAAAAGCCTGCATTGAATAATGTTAAAGCTACATTCTCAAGATGCGTAAAATATGGAGTGCCACTTATTTTTCGCAGTTGACCTTGATGAGCCTTTTCAGCAAATTTTTTTGCTTTTGTAATGATCATTCCTTCACCCCAAAAAAAGCCACTAGAACCATTATCCCAAGTGGCTTAAAAAATTTTATTTATATAACGAATTCTCTATAGGATTAATTCATCAATTTTAGCTATGAGTTCACCTATTTCTGGTTTACTTATTTGTGAACTTGCCCCTACAACTTCACCTTTATGGCGCAAATCATTAGTTATGAGAGATGAAAAAATGATAATAGGAAGAATCATTAACGATTGATCATCTTTTATTCGTTTCGTAAGATGATGACCATCCATTTGTGGCATTTCAATGTCTGTTATAACTAGCTGTATCTCGTCTTCTATTGCCTTTCCTGATTCAATAATTGAAAGTAAATATGATAAAGCATCTTTACCGTTCTCAAAGAATTCAATATTTTGGAACCCTGCTTCGTTTAATGTCTCTTGTAAGAGCTTTCGTAATAATGGTGAATCTTCAGCAACGATAAGCTTTTTGACAGAGCGTTCTCTTGTCCCTAACTTTTTCACTTGCTCAACATTAATACTAGATTCAGGATTAATATCAGCAACGATTTTCTCAAAGTCTAACATTAACACCATTTCATCATGAATTTTGACTACCCCTGTGATCTGACTTTCTAAGCCTTGATAAATGCTTGACGGTTTTTCGATTTTATCCCAAGAAATACGATGTATTTGCGTAACTGAATGAACATGAAAAACAATCTTTGTTTTATTAAATTCAGTTATGATGAATTTATCACTATTCGGATCATCACTGTGGCTGTACCCAAGTGCGTTTGCAACATTTACAACAGGTAAAATCTCTCCACGGATTTCAATTATTCCTTCTACATTAGGATGAGAATGAGGAATTTTAGTTATCTTAACAGGCTGAATGATTTCTTTTACTTTTATTACATTGATTCCAAAATTATTTTTACCTATACTAAATTCTACAATTTCTAATTCATTCGTTCCACTTTCAAGTAAAATTCCTTTTTGTTGGTCCATCTTTTTCTTCCTTCCATGTAATCAACTTTTGCATTGTTTATATCGGCTTATATTTTTGAAACTAAAGTATAATTTTAAAGTCGAGTTAGTTAAATAATAAATGACTAGCATGTAAACTTGTATTTAACGTACTACACATTTTATGTATTTATTTAATATAGTTTAATGAAAATAAAGCTTGGAAACAAATCCAAGCTCCATTAATACAAATAATTTAATACTCTTTCATCAGCAAGGTTAGTGTCAATTGGACATTTTTTTGAATTCCGCCCATATTGCCATAACCATACATTTGCTTTACAGTTTGGCTTCGCTGGATTATACCTAGGTGCCTTTCGTTCTGAAGTGGCTCCAGTTTCAGGTTCTGCACTCCAAAGAATTCCTTGAACAGCAACTTCATTATTTTGATGGACAGCCTGACAATAAGCTTGTGAAAAATCTCCTTTTAGAGGATCATGGTAAAAACCTGAACGATATTCTGAACGTAAAAGCGTTTCAACCCATCCTGTGATCCATGGTGCATCTACTTTAAAAAAATTCTCAACACTAGCAAATAATGCAATATTTTTCGGAAGTCCTAATCTCCTAGCATGGTAAACTGCATTTCTTGCAGCTATTCTCGCCTCTTCATAACCTACAGCTTCCGTGATGACATTGTAAATTGGTAATATCTTAATACCTTTACTTCTTATAAAAATAATTTCTTCTTTAGTTAGCCCACTCGAAACATTTACTTTTTCAGATAAATATCTTCCCCAATATTTAGGTAAACCAAATTGATTCTTCACACATTCATAAAATTCTTGATCAACCGGATTACTCGAGTCAACTCCCCATACCTTTCGTGCCAGAGACCTCACACCCTTTCTCTCTAAGCTCTACTCATATATATGAGATAAATGGTTGTCTCAAACATACTACGTTACAAAGTTTTTATTCCTAGGTTTCGAAAAAATATCAAAAAATAGTGTTAGGAGCTTTTATCACCAAACTCTTTTCCTCTAGTTTCTGAATGGAAATAAAAAATTCATGCATGATAAAAAGAGACTTATCTTAAAAATTTGGATCTGTTAAACTGGGTTGTTGATTTCTGCTGCATGCGTTTGCATTCTGTGGGCGGTCCGGGATCTTACGTATTCGTTGCAATCAACAATTTGCCTAAAACAACATTGAGCTATAAAAGATCCTATAATTTATAAGAAAAATAATGCATAAATGTAACTCTCTTGATATAATCCTTTTTGTGAATCGTATGTACGATTATACGGGTTGGGCTGAGGGTTACACTTAAGGAAGGTAAACATTGAATAAATTTTTTCAACTTAAAGACAACAAAACAACTATTAAAAATGAAATACTTGCAGGAACAGTTTCCTTCTTTACTATTGTTTATATTGTCGTCGTTAATGCTGCAATCTTATCTGATGCAGGTATTCCATTAGAAGCAGGAATAATCGCGACTGTGCTAACCTCGATTGCAGGATGTTTTATCATGGGGTTCTACGGAAATACTCCAATTATCCTTGTACCAGGTATGGGAGTAAACGCATTATTTACCTATACGATTGTTTTAGGGATGGGGTTATCGTGGCAAGAAGGATTAGCTGTTGTTTTTGTATCAGGTTTATTATTTACTGTTATTGCTTTTACAAAGCTAGCTTCGATTATTTCAGAATCGATCCCTCATTCCTTAAAAGAGGCCATTACAGTTGGTATTGGTTTATTTCTTACTTTTATAGGCTTGCAAAAGGGTGGAATTATCATTTTAAATAAAGAGACATACGTATCATTAGGTGACTTTAGTGATCCAGCTGTTATATTAACACTAGTTACATTATTAATAACAATTGCGTTATTTGCAAGGCAGATTCCTGGTAATTTCTTAATTAGCATCCTACTTGGTACACTTTTAGCTGGATTTTGTGGTCAACTTTCATTTGAATCTGTAACACATCCAGAAAATGCCATACATGCGTATAAAGATGTAATCGCCGCTATGTCTTTCGAACGAATTGCTGATTTAACTTTCTGGACAGCTACATTCTCACTAACAATGGTTATTGTTTTTGAGAATATTGGACTTGTGTTTGGACAGGTTCATATGATTGATCGACCAAACACGTACAAACGTTCATTACGAGCCAATGCATTATCAACTATTACATCTGGTTTATTTGGTTCAAGCCCAACTGTAAGTACTGTTGAAACAGCAGCAGGAATTACTGCAGGAGGTCGCACTGGCTTAACCTCTGTTACAACTGGGGTTTTGTTTTTAAGTTCATTATTATTTTTACCCTTTATTAAAGTAATACCTGATAGCGCGATAGCACCTATATTAATCTTAATTGGGAGCTTGATGATTCAAAATATACAGCATATTGATTTAACTGACTTTAGTGAAAGCTTCCCATCATTTTTAATTATCGCCTTAATTCCATTTACATATAGTATTGTAGATGGAATGGCATTTGGATTTATTATCTATCCATTTTTGAAGGTTTTATTAAATAGAAGGAAAGAAGTAAAACCTCCTCTTTATTTTATTGCAGGGTTATTTTTACTTAACTTCATCTTACATGCTCTTCATTAATTTACTAAGGCAGACCAAAAAATGGTCTGTCTTTTGTTTTAGGATTATTTATTCGCACACAGTGTTTTGTATAAAAAACCTCGACTATTTACAGAATATATAGTGTGATGATGTTTACTACAGAAGGTACTTACATTGTGAGGTGTATGATGAAATATTTAGTGATATTTATGTTCCTATTAGCCTGTACTGCCTGTAATACAGTTGATAAAAGTGAGGCATTAAATGAACGCAATAACGAAGAAAAAGGCTTGCTCCAAACTGGGAATGACAATACAAGGACGAGCGATGACTTATTAGTTGAATCAAGAGAAGAATTTAATCTAGATAATGATCGCGATCCATTGCACCCAACTAAAGCCGAAGAGCTTGTAAGAGAGAAACTCGACTTGCATGAAAATGAGGATATGATTGTTCAATATGATCACTTAGAAAAAGGTAATTATATTATCCATGTTTATTCAGTTGTGGGCGTACAAGAAAAAAGTGAAGCTTGGTATATGGTTGACTTAGAAACAGAGGATGTAGAACCACTTAAGCGTTAAAAAGAGGATGATGCAAAGGAAAAGCTTTGCGTCATCTTCTTTTTTATACTAAGATCTGTGTTAAAGCTATCTGTTGGTTTAGGCACCTTATTGATCGTATCGTAATGTGTGAGACTCCTGCGGGTTTGCGAGTCCAAGGGAGACCCCGCAGTTGCAAAGCACCAAGGAGTCTTCTGGATCCGCATGCAGCGGAAATCAACAACAGAGTTTAACAGAACCTTTTTTCAAAAAAAAAAAAAACACAACTAGGTATATAGAACTATTCAAAAAAGCCATATTTAATAAGCATTACAGTATATTCCTCTTAAAAATTTACACTAACTTAACAAATTAAATGTAGGCAGTATAGTAAAATAGGAGTAAATCAAAGCCTGTAAAATAATAGGAGTCGTGAGTATATGTTAACCATAGGGGATATTTCAGAAAAGGTACCCGTTGTTTCATTAACTACCAAAAGTGCTGAAGTAAACTTACTTTTTGAAGTTAATCCCGATCTTGAAGGAATACTTGTTGTTGAAGATGATAAACCTGCTGGATTGGTTATGAAATCTCAATTTTATCGTAAAATTTCAACAAAATATGGCTTTGATCTCTTTATGGGTAGGCCGATAAATCTAGTCATGGATACAAATCCATTGATCGTTGAATTCTTTGATCCAATCACATTAGTTAGTTCTAAAGCAATGGCCCGAAGCCAAAAGAATCTTTATGATTATGTTGTTGTTTTACAAAATGAACGTTTACATGGAATTGTTAGCATTAAAAACCTACTAATTAAGCTAGCTGAAATCCAAGTAAACCAGGCTATGTACACAAATCCTTTATCTGGACTACCAGGTAATGTTCTTATCGAGGAAAAAATGCTTGATTACTTACAAAATGGAACAAAGCCATTTTCTCTCTTATATTTAGATCTTGATCATTTTAAGGAATACAATGACACGTATGGTTTCAAAAAAGGCGATTTACTAATTAAAGAAGTTTCTAATCTACTAAGTAAATATGTTCTGTTAAATAATCATGAGGACTCGTTTGTTGGTCATATCGGAGGAGATGATTTTGTCGCTATTCTACCAAATCATAACTTCGAGCCAACTTGTCAAGCAATCATGCAAGAATTTAGAAATCGTATAAAAGAGTACTATGATGACAATGACTGGAAAAATAAATATGTATTTACCAAAGACCGTAATGGCCATTTTGGGAACATCCCTCTTGTGACCCTTTCTATCGCGGTTGTGACAAACGAATATCACACCTATAATTCAATAGATGAAATTAGTAAGATAGCTTCTGATGTCAAAAAACAATGTAAATCATATGATGACAGTTGCTACATTCATTTTGAAAATAAGAATAATAATTTAATCGAACAAACGAATTGTAGTTGTACATAATTTCTGCTTTTTAGACAACTCAGTTATTACAAAAATCTTTAAGAAGTTGCTTTAATAGCTTTTTTCTTTCTTTTTTATGTTTCTAATTTCTCAATCATACTGTCGGTGATTTTCTTATCCGCTTCATACTAGCTGCCATTTGATCTTACATTAACGACATTTAGTTCTATGGGTAGACATTAGCAATCAACTTTCATGAATAGACGTTCACCTATTGCTTCCCCCCTGCATATCGTAACCTTGAAGGTTCATGTGAGAGGAGAGAAATTTAGAATGTATCCATATCATCGTCAATTTACAATTCAAATCCCTGGATTCCCACAATTTGGTGGTCAAGGAGGATTTCCACCTGTTGGCCCTCCAGGTGGTTTTGGTCCTGGTCAGCCACCATTTGGTCCTCCTGGTCAAGGTGGAGGATTTGGCGGAGGTCCTGGTCAAAGCGGTCCCCCATCAGGTCCACCACCAAGTACAATTCCTCAAGAACAGGGTCAAGGACAATTTGGTGTTTTTGCGGTTGATCCAGGTGGAATTCGTGGATGTCTCTACCGCTTTACGTACATTCGCTTAAATAATGGCCGTGCGTTTTGGTACTACCCAACATTTGTAGGCAGAAACTCTGTAGCAGGCTGGCGTTGGCGCAGAAACCAATTTCGCTGGGAATACTTCGGCATTGATTTAGATCGTATTCGTTCGTTCAGTTGTAGGTAAGAAATAATCGCAAGAGCCCTTTCTCATTTTCTGCACTTGCACAAGGGATCGCGCCATTGCTAGAATTAAAACAAAATACAAAAACATTTTCAATAGGAACCGATCATTATTAGGTTCCTTTTTATGATTCCTTTTCCCCAATTCCTCTCTCATCTTTCGTTTTTTCACATAGGTTAGGTAGATATTGTAAAAATAAAACACTAACTTTTGTACAAAATAAAGTTTGTCTTTACTTTGTACAAGGAGGGAAAATGATGACAAAACGAAATCGACGAACAAAATCTGGCCTGCAAACAGCAAAAGCTATTACAGATCCAGAAATTGCAAAGGAAATTTCCCCAAATACGAATAAAAAAGCAGAAAAAACACATCCGAGAAACCAGTAACAATATAAACAATGTGATGGTAAGATTAGGGAAATAAAAAAATAAAGTTAAAGGCAAAAAATCGTCAGGAATCTAAATCAATGACTAAAATTTCCTTAACATTTTTGTTTTTCTATCTCATTAAAATATACTCGGACGGACATCATAAAATAGAGCATCTTATCGTGCTCAACGTTCCTAAACCATTCAGGAGGGGTGTTTGACGATGGCTAGAAACAAATTATTAGTGCCTGGTGCAGAAAATGCTCTGAATTCCATGAAACAGGAAATTGCGAATGAATTAGGGGTTGAACTGGGTGCCGATACGACAGCTCGTGCAAATGGTTCTGTTGGTGGAGAGATGACAAAGCGATTAATCGCGATGGCCGAAAACCAACTTCAGAATCATACACATTAATTTTCCCAAGGGAACCTCATTATATTGAGGTTCCTTTTTAAAAACTAATGTATATTAGCCAAATCCAAAGTTATTCGATTATGAAAATTTTTAAGAGGCCATTATAAAAAGAGTGCACTTATAAGCAAACAAACAAATGAGATTTTGCTGCTTTTAAGCGCACTTCTTTAATTATATAAAGTAAGTAATATCATGCATTTACTTCTTTTGAATAGTTAAGAAAGAATTGATGTCTTCGTTTGGCTTGAGAAATAATCATTTTTATTTCGTTTTTATAAAAGTTCAAATGTGCAAGTGTTAGTGCTGAAAGCATTTCTGTTTCTAATTTAGCAACAATATCTTGTTCTTCTTTTGTTAACAACCCTTTTTCAACAATCATCTTTTTCACCTCTTTTATCATTTGGCCAAAAAGTGTTTACACTAATATGTATTCGTTTGTTTGAAGTGTTTATGTCGGTATTATAATTTTGTCCCTTTATGAAAACGAAACCAGCCCATTCTGTAGAAGAACCAAATCATTGCTACACTAATGGCTAACATGATACCCAATACAATAAAATAACTATATTTCCCCGCCAATTCGGGCATATAGTCGAAATTCATTCCATAGACACCTGCAATAAATGTTAAAGGTAAAAAAATCGACGACATCACTGTCAATGTCATCATAACTCGATTCATTCGATCTGAACTAATAGACAAATAACTATCTCTAATATCTGCAGATAATTCCCGATTAGCATCAATCATTTCAACAAGCTTTAATAGATGATCATAAATATCATGAAAATAAACCTGCTTCTCTTTTAATGTATTCAATCTAGAGGATGAAATGATACGATATAAGAGATCGCGCATAGGAATTATCGTTCTTCTTAGTTTATTTAGCTCAGAGCGAATGTCGAAAACCTGCTCCATTAATTCACTAATTGTTCGATCACTTGTATTATCTTCAATTTGATTAATTAAATCTTCTAATTTATAGACAGGTGGAAAATAATCATCAACGAGATGATCGATAATATGATACATAATTTGCATTGCATTATTTTGTAAAGTTTTCTCCTTTTTCACACGGAACCAGATGTTATTTATATCTCTGATTGGCTTTTTATGAAATGTCACAACATAATTATCTGAAACAAATAAATCTACCTCATCCGCTTCAAGTGTTTTCTGATTAATGGAATGAACAACAATAAAAAGATAATGATCATAAAAATCCATTTTCGGTCGTTGGACATATTCTATACAATCTTCAATAGCTAGCGGATGAAAGTGAAAATAATTTGATAGAAGCTTCACCTCTTCATTTGATGGCTCGTGAAAATCTACCCAAAACCACTGAATCTGCTGATTTTTTAGCGACTTTAGAGGTAAATCATAAACAACTTTATTGTCTGCTGTAATTGCTAATGTACGGATCAATACCTTCACTACCCTCTTTAACCATATCTTTAAAACTATTCCCCCATATTACTTTTACTAAACTTATCGTGGGATTAAAAAAATAAGCAATATTCGAAAATGATTATTGTTTTTTTGTGTTCATAGCTGTACAGAAGATGGTAAAATAACACCTATATATTCATTTAATAACGACAAATTTCGAGTGGTGATAGAAGCACCATCGAAAAATGGAGGTAATGATGGAACACTTAGTAAATTCACGTGTTAAACAAATTGAACTCTCAGGGATTAGAAAATTCTTTAATATGGTAGCAGATTATGAAGATGTTATTTCTCTCACGATAGGTCAACCTGACTTTGAAACTCCAGTGCATGTTAAAAATGCTGGAATAGAAGCCATTCAACAAAATTTCACTACATACACTCACAATGCTGGTTTTATCCAACTTCGCGAGGCAGCGAGTCATTTCTTATTTAAAAAGTATGGTCTTACATACTCTCCTGAAAATGAAGTAATCGTGACAGTAGGAGCAAGCCAAGGGATCGATTGTACGTTTCGTACATTATTAGAAGAAGGCAGTGAAGTAATATTACCTAGCCCAGTTTATCCTGGTTATGAACCGCTGATTAAGCTTGCTGGAGGGACACCTGTTTATGTGGACACAACAACTAATCAGTTTAAGCTAACGGCTGAGTTACTTGCACCATATATAACTGAAAAAACTAGATGTATCGTGCTCCCATATCCATCAAATCCTACAGGAGTCACGTTGGAGGAGGATGAGTTACAAGAAGTTGCTGAATTAGTCAGAGATAAGGACATATTTATCTTATCAGACGAAATTTATAGTGAGCTTGTATATGGAAAGCACCATCATTCGATTGCTCGCTATTTACGAGAACAAACAATAGTGATAAATGGACTTTCTAAATCACATAGTATGACTGGATGGCGTATAGGTTTATTATTTGCCCCTGAAGCTGTTGCCAAGCACTTATTAAAGGTCCATCAATATAATGTGTCATGTGCAACCTCTATCTCACAAAAAGCCGCATATGAGGCACTTACTACAGGTATTGATGATGCAACAGTTATGAAGGATGCATATCAAGAACGATTAGAATATGTATATACCCGTTTGGTTAAGATGGGTTTTGAAGTTGTTAAACCAGATGGAGCTTTTTATTTGTTTCCTTCTATAAAGAAATTCAATCAATCTTCCTTCGATTTTGCACTATCACTAGTTAAGAATGCTGGAGTAGCACTAGTTCCTGGTAGTGCGTTTTCTGAATATGGAGAAGGCTATGTTCGGCTTTCTTATGCATATGCTATGGAACAACTAATTGAAGCTATGGACCGGATTGAAAATTATGTGAAAAGTTTATAAGATTTTACTAAAACAGCGGCGAAGAAGCCGTTGTTTTAGTATGAAGGAAAGGGTTTGAGCCCGCTTAAACTATTTATTTTGCCCATAGTAGTTTAGTTGGGAATGAAACACTCAAACTCCTCCTTCATTTTGATACCAAAATGAAAAATATTATACCGCTTTAAACAAAGACTAAATTCACCATTCAAGTTCATCCACATGGAATTTCAACCGTAAACGTACTACCTTCCCCTAGTTTACTTTCGACAAAAATGGTCCCATTATGATCCTCAATGATTTTGTATGTGATCATTAACCCTAAACCATTTCCTTTTTCTTTTGTTGTCAAAAAAGGCTCACCTATACGTTCAATTAGTTCAGAAGGTATTCCTTCTCCTTCATCTTTGACAATAATACTGACATTTTTGTCATATCGTTTTGTGTGAACTGTAACCTTTCCACCCTTAGGCATCGCATCAATGGCATTTTTAAATAAATTGATAAATACTTGCTTAAGTTGATTTTGATCACAATTTATCATTATATTTGAATTATCATGTTTTTGTTCAATTGAAACACTATTCAAATTAGCCTGTGTTTCCAAAAGCATCGAAACATCCTGCAGTAATGTTACTAGATTAGCTTGCTTAAATTTCGTTTCCTGTGGCTTTGCAAGCATAAGCAGCTCACTCAAAATCATCTCAATTCGATTTAATTCTGAAAATATAATATGAAAATATTGATTATGATTTTTCAACTCAGGATGCATAATTTGTAAAAATCCTTTAATTGCAGTTAAAGGATTCCTGATTTCGTGAGCAATTCCAGCTGCTAGCTGCCCAGCAATGGAAAGTTTCTCAGAGCGAAGCATTAATTCTTCAGTTTTTTTACGATCTGAAATATCTCGTAAAATGACTTGAACAGCTTGTTCACCGAAATAGGTTGTTGGAATACACACCATTTCTGTATAAATTGTTTTATCCTCAAGAATTGTCCAAGATTGATTTGTTACATTAACCTCTGATTTTCCCGTTAAAATACTTTCTAATGATTCCTTCATTTGCTTATGATCATTAGGATGTAAATGTTCAAAAATATTTTTCCCAAGCATTTCTGGATAATCTCCAGCTTCGAAGAGCTTTACACCTGATTCATTCACAAACACCCATTTATCTTGATGAATTACCGCAATTGTATCGATCGAATTGTCGATTAATCGTTGGTATCGTTCCCTACTTTTCTGGAGGATTTTTTGAAAGTTTCTCCTTGAAGAAATATCAGTTAATACGATTAATTCTGCTTTTTGATTTTTGAAGGTTGTTAGATTAGCTGTTACTTCTACACTAATTTCCGTACCATCAAGTCTTCTCCACATTTGTTCAATAATGCCTATTTTTTCGCCATTATGTAACCTTTGAATTCGATTTTTAACAATATCATGGTAACTTTTATCAATAAAGTCAGCTGTATGTTTACCAATTAGTTGATCCTTAGAACTTGCACCAAGTAGATCCTTAAACGCCTTATTTACATAGCAAATTTCACCAAAAATAGACAAATACAATGGACTAGGTAAATCCTCTAGTAAAAGATCACCATCCACATTACCAATTGTATGATCACTATTACTTTCAATACGATCATTTGAATGAGTAATAACCAAATTAGTTTTCAATGCTCTCATTTTAAGAACAATTTCTTGCCCATGCTTAGAGACATTACTTCGAATAAAATCCACAGTTGCCTCAAACCATATATACCTTCCGTCTTCATGTAAAAAGCGAAATGTACAGGAGTTCAAATGATGCTCATTAAAAAAATAACTCTCAATTAAAAACAAATCTTCATTATGTATAAAATCTTTCATATATTTTCCGACTAAATCATCATTTGGATAACCCATTTGTTCAATCGAATTTGAAGAAATATATTGGAAGCGTCCGTTTGATGAAACTACAGCATATACTTCTACATCCTGTATTACTGTATCTACATTTGTTGCTTTACGATCCATAGCTTCCCCTCCTTTTCATTACCTCTTCACTAGGGAATAAGTATAAATAAAGAACATATTAACTGTGAAACGAGATGGCTGACGCCTTACGCCACCATTGATAGAAGATCGAAACATTGTTGCACTTACGTAGTACCTACCCTTTAAAATTAGCGAGTTGACTAAACAAATGGATTAAAGCTTGTACCAGACTAGCTTAGCCTTAGCCCTTACCAAAAATGTAAAACATTGCGTTACTATATTATTATTCAATTTCAATTATTAAAAATCCTTTTTTAGGATATTCTTGACTAAAATTTTACATTCCTTGAGATGAAAGCGTTAGTTTATAAGATTATCTAATATATAGATTTTAATAGGATAACTTAAATTTATAAGTCTTAACGTTAATATTAAGTGTACGTTGTTATAAACTTTTGTCAATATAGAAACCTTTATCCCTTTATAATTAACGACCATTCTACCAATTGAATGATCATCATTTAACGCGAAAAACCCTTTATACCTCCTACTAAATATCTACTAGTCAAGAGTTCAATGATTTTCACTTTGGATCACCAAATTAATTCTATTTCGATTTACTATCTTATAATAGTCAACAGAGACATTAATTTCACTATAATTTCACTATCAATCCGTATGTAAAAATAATGCCAAACCTCTAAAAAGGTCTGACATTCTAAATTGTGTTACTTACCTATTCCATCTTGCATCAATCAACTAGTCTTCGGAGTTGGCCGTATCTTTAGAGCCATATAAATATATTAGCTAATGCTTTTTAACCGTTTCATCTCTTAACGCTCTACGCAAAATCTTACCAACATTTGTTTTCGGAAGTGCTTCTTTAAAATCAATGTATTTCGGAACCTTAAAGGCCGCTAAATGCTGGCGACAGTAAAGAATAATTTCATCACTTGTTGCTGTTTTTCCTGCTTTTAATACGATAAATGCCTTGACTGTCTCACCACGATATTGATCTGGCACCCCAATAACAACTGCTTCCTGTACGCTCGGATGCTCATAAAGAACTTCTTCAATATCTCGAGGATAAATATTATAACCACTGGCAATAATCAGATCTTTTTTTCGGTCTACAATCGATAAGTAGCCATCTTTATCCATTCTTGCGATATCACCTGTAAATAACCAACCATTACGGAGAGTTACAGCAGTTTCCTCGGGCATATTCCAATAGCCTTTCATCACTTGTGGTCCTTTAATGATTAGTTCACCTAGCTTACCTATAGGAACTTCTTGTGTTCCTGTTCCAACATCAACGATTTTATAGGCAGTACTTGGCATCCCCAAGCCAACAGTACCTGGTTTTCGTATCTCGAATGCAGGGTTGCAGTGTGTTGTCGGTGATGCTTCTGAAAGACCATAACCTTCCAAGATTTTCGCTCCAGTTTTCCGCTCAAATTCATTTAAAAGCTCAACTGGCATTGGTGCACTTCCACTATTACAAATTCGAATTGAATCAATACCATAATCTTCCGCATTAGGGTGATTTGTAATTGCTACATACATTGTTGGTACACCCGGAAAGAGTGATGGCTGCTCACGTTTGATTGTTTGAAGCACTTCTTCCAAATCAAACCTCGGTAGCATAATCATAGAATTACCACAGAGAATTGAGAGATTCATACAGCTAGACATTCCAAAAACATGGAATAAGGGAATGACAGTTAAACACTTTTCCTTCCCTAATACGATTTCATCTTTAAAAAATTCATATGATTGAACAGCATTTGCTACAATATTTTTATGTGAAAGCATTGCCCCCTTTGATCTACCAGTTGTTCCGCCTGTATACTGGAGAACAGCAATATCATGCTCTGGTTCACATTCAACTGGAAACACTTGACCAGTTTGTTTTGCTAAAAATCTATCAAATGTATAATCCTCAGGTTGATTTTTTTCTGAAGGTTGAAGGCTAACTGTAATAATATTTTTTAAATTAGTCCTTAATTGAATGGCCTTTATTCTTGGATAGAGGGCATCTAATACAACGATCGTTTCAGAATCAGAGTCATTTACAATATACTCTAGTTCCCTTTCGACTAGCATTGGGTTAATTTGTGTAACGATTGCACCAGCTGTTAGTGCACCAAAGTAAGAAACAATATATTGAGGACAGTTTGGGAGCATAATAGCTACACGATCTCCCTTTTGAACACCTGATTGCTGTAAAGAGGATGCAAACGCAAACACCATTTTTGCAATCTCGTTATATGTTAAACGAATACTATAAAATGAAACAGCTTCATGATTTCCATAGATTTGAACAGTTTGCTGAAGCATTTCGGGAACGGAAATTGGAGGTATTACCACTTCGTTTGGTATATGATCCGGATAAGTAGAATACCATTGCTTTATATCTTCCATTAATTGATCCTCCTCAAAAAAATATTTTAATAAAATCAAATAATAATAAATTGGCTATATATTTTAAACTGAATGAATTTAGCTAGTAATTTCTCATAAAATCCTATATATCCCAACCTCTCCAATCACCGTAAGCGTTTACATTCTTTTCAAGAGCATGTGTCTCTGCTCAAATTTACCGGTACAGTAGTTATCTAATCTACCTTACTTTTTGATAAAGTAGGTATTTAACCACCATTGTTCTTTGAATGTTGAAATGCTGATAAAGAAGATTCTTTTGGGTAAATATATTCGACCATAGAAGTATGTATTCGCTCTAAATGGTTAATTCCCTTTTCTAATTTAGGGAAAGTTCACATAACTTTGTTCCTTTTCAGATGTAGAGTCGTCTTCTATTATCTTATTATAAATCTCACAAACTCTTCATTTTCTCAAATGTAATAGAAAAAAGAGACACTTGGTCTCTCTTAATGACTTCCCTTATATTCGCCGTTATTTTTGGATGCCTTTTCTTTTTTCGCTTTGTCTTTATGAATTTTATTTGTTGCAGCACTACCTAGCTCATGGCTAAATTCTGAATCAATGACGGCTGAATCAAAGCCCTTTTTATTTTTTTGTTGTGGATCGTTTTTCTTTGTACGTTTTGCCAAGTTATTTCACTCCTTTTAGTTTACACGATTATTTTGTGAAAAATAGCGGAATTTATGTACTAGAGTTAGTAGGGAAATATATGCATGCATAGCATTTAATTAGTTTAAAATTGAGTTATTATTTGTGAATTTACTCTATTTTCCACTATCCCTTATTAAAAAACAGAGTCTAAATCATGAGATTTAGACTCCGTTTTTGTTTTAAAATTCACATAGAGTTAAGCATTAGTCCATAAGAATGTTGCATTTAATCCTCTTCTTTTGTGCTTTCTTCCATGTCTATTTCAGTTGTTGTTACGTATTTCTTTTGAAGATCTATATAAGCTTTAACGATCCGATTGGCAATATGTTTGTTTACAGCATCACTATCATTACTTGCCCATGGAACAACTACACTAAATGCTACCTGAGGATTTTCTGATGGATAATATCCAACGAAGTTTAAATTATTCGTTTCTTTTCCCCAGTACTGACGTTTTGGTCCATAATAATTAGTTTGTGATGTACCCGTTTTACCAGCTACATCATAATCAATATATCTAGAAGCTGTCCCTGATGTAACGACAAGCTTAAATCCCTGTTGAACTCGTTCAATTTCTTCTTTCGTATTATTCACTTTATTTAATACTTTTGGAACTTTATCAACAACAATTGGTCCAAGTTCAGCTTCTTCGACAGGTGCATGGATACTTGTAACGATTCGTGGTTGAACACGAGACCCTCCATTTGCAATAACTGAAACGTATTGTGCCAATTGAAGAGGTGTATAAGTATCAAATTGTCCGATCGCAATATTTAATAGCTTACCTGCAGTATCAGGTACACTTTGTAAACCTGATGACTCTTGTGGTAAATCGATGCCTGTGTGAACTCCTAAGCCAAATTGTGCAAAATAATTTCGAAGCCTTTGGAAATCCGCTGCTGATACGTCAATTGGTCCATGTTTTACATACGTTACATCTGCAATTAGCATCGCAACATAAAACATATATACGTTAGATGAAAGTTTTAATGCACTTAAATCAGACATTAGTCCTAACGGCTTGTAAGAGCCAATTGGTTTTGGGTTTCCTTTAAAATAAAGGGGAGTATCATAATATGTTTTACCAATTGGCATTCCAAACTGATATCCAGCAAGAACAGTTGCTCCCTTAACAGTAGAACCTGCTTCATACTGGGTAGCAAAAGCTCCATAAGCAAAGTCAAGCATTTCTCCACTTCGATTTTTATCATTAAGCTGCTTACCAACCATTGCTAAAACATCACCTTGATAAGGATCCATCATAACAACAAATGCTCGATCCATTAAAAAGTGACTTGAGCTTGCTTTTCGTAATTCATCCTCTACGATCTCTTCGACCTTCATTTGCAGCTCCATATCAAATGATAGCTTTAAGTCATACCCTCTTTGTCCCTCTTCAACGACTTCTTCAGAAACAATGCTGCCACTTTTATCTGAAACATACTCAACCTTTGCTTTTTGCGGATTTAAGTAATCTTCATATTGATATTCCAGATAGGAAGTTCCTACACGTTCGTTTCGGGCATAGCCTCTTGCGGTATAATAATCTTCACGCGATTGAAGAATTCCTTGTTCAGGTGAACTAATTCCACCAAAGATCGTTTGCAATGATTCATACGGGTAAGATCTTCCCCAATCAGTGATTACATCAACACCTGGGAGTACTTCTAAATGCTCTGCAACTAGAGATACTTCTTTATCCGTTAAATTTAAGGATTTTACAACCTGTGGTTCATATTGATAACCCGAGGAAAAACGTGTGTAAATATAGGCAAGTTCTTTTTCTTTGTTATTCCCCTTAATAGCTGCTACTTCACCTTCAGGCACACGATCAACCTGTAATTTATACGTTTCTGAAGGCTTTAATTCTAATTCTTTCTTTGAAAGCAGATTTTTAGACTCTTCTGGATGTGACGCCAACCAATAGTCTTTTATATCTCGATCTTTTAGCTCTTCATCTAAAAATTCAGTTTCGTAATTAATATACTCCGCAAGCTTTTTTGCAGTTTCGATTTTGTCTTCAGCCTTTGTTGTTTTGTCAACAGTATATGTAATAGCTGGTACACTCTCGTTGTCAACAACTACTCTGTTGTAACGATCATACATTTTCCCTCGAGGAGCTGGTAAACTTGCATAATCTGATTCAGTTCTTGCTACTTCCTTTGAAAATTCTTCACCTTGTACAATTTGAACGACACCTAAACGAACGATAAGTGCAACGAACAGTAAGAAGACAAGGAAAAAGAATACATTAATCCTAACATATCTTGATTTTTTTAGTTTACGATGCTCAGATGCATTTGCGCCTTGTTCTGTCATAGTAGGTTCCTCCCTTTTAATTTTTTAGAATCTATAAAATAGGCTCATATTATCATTTTAGTCCACCCTTTATTTTACCACTAACATAGGTGTAGTTATAGCCTAAGATTATTAAAATAATGTGAATACAACGTAGTTACAATTGAAAAAGACAATGTGAGGTCACATTGTCTTTTAGACACAATTAATAGACGTTTTCCATTTAAATTAGTTTCAAATGGAAGGCTCTTGCTCTAGAATTTTTTATTCGTTCTTCCATAGCTTTAGTAATGCTTGTGTTCCACTGTTCTCTTCACCTGACTTAGCAAGCTGTTCATAAAGCGTATGTGCAAGCTCTAATCCTGGTGTGTTTACATTCATGTTATTAGATTCTTCTAAAGCAATCCCCATATCCTTTATAAAATGCTTAACAAAAAATCCTGGTTCGAAATCATCTGCAAGCATCCTAGGCGCTAAATTACTAAGTGACCAACTTCCTGCAGCACCAGTTGAGATACTCTTTAGTACATTGGTTGCATCTAAGCCTGATTTTTTTGCATAAGCGATCGCTTCACAAACACCTATCATACCAGAGGCGATTGCAATTTGATTACACATTTTTGTGTGCTGACCTGAACCCGCTTCTCCTTGATAAACAATATTTTTTCCCATTACTTCAAACAATGGTAAACATGTTTCAAAAGCTGCTTTATCACCACCAACCATAATTGCTAGTCTTGCTTCTCTTGCACCAATATCTCCTCCTGAAACTGGAGCATCAAGTGAATATACTTTCCTTTCTCTAGCTTGTTCATAAATTTTTTTAGCTAATGTTGGTTGTGATGTCGTCATATCAATTACATATGTATTTGGTTTTGCAGCTTGTAAAATTCCATTTTGACCTAAATAAACTTCTTCTACATCCTTTGGGTAGCCAATCATTGTAATAATGATATCACTAGCTTTAGAAAGTTCATTCACCGAATCCTTCCATCTTGCTCCTACTTTGAGAAGTTCTTCCGCTTTTTCTTTCGTCCTTGTATAGACAGTTAAAGGGTAACCTGCTTTTAAGATATGATTTGCCATACTATTCCCCATAACCCCTAGGCCAATAAATCCAACTGTTGGTTTCATTTAAGTTTCCTCCTGATTATTAATATTTGGCTTATGACATAAAATAAAGAATTTTTCGAGTCATCCCCCATTTATTATATGGACTTCAACATACCACCATCAATTAATAAGGTTTGTCCTGTCATATAACTATTTGCATCAGATAATAGAAAGCTTACATAATTCGCAAATTCGTTTGGCTCTCCATATCGTCCTAACGGTATCGTCTTCTTCATCTTTTCTTCGATTTCTTCTTTTGTCATTCCTTGCCTATCTGCTGCATCGGCATCTAAAAACGCTACTCGTTCTGTAGCAATCCTACCTGGTGCAACCGTGTTAATTAAGATATTATATGGTGCAAACTCGCTTGCTAGTGTTTTTGTTAAGCCAACAATTCCTGTTCGAAAAGTATTGGACAGGATCAATCCTGGAATCGGTTCTTTTACTGAGGATGAGGCTATATTGACAATTTTCCCACCGTTGTTCTTCATATGTGGTAAAATTTCTCTCATAATTCTAATATAGCTTAATAGATTTAATTCAAAAGCATGTTGCCAATCATCATCTGTCATTTCTTCAAATGTTCCAGCTGGTGGTCCTCCTGCATTATTAACAAGGAAATCAATTGAACCGAATGCGTCTACCGTTGTTTCGATGAGTAGTTTAATTTCATTTGGACTTTTTATATTACACGAATAAAATTCAATTTTCCCTTTACTAGAAAGCTCTAGTTCTTTTTTTACAGCTTTTAATTTTTCCTGATCACGACTGGATATCATGACATTAACACCTTGTGCAGCAAGCTTTTGAGCAATTGCTTTTCCTAATCCTTGGCTTGATGCAATAACAAGTGCGTTTTTTCCTTGAAAACCTAGATTCATTTTTCGCCACCCCATATATAATAGATACGTTTATTTTATCACTTTCTAAATAACGTATGAAATAAAGTCTCCTGAAAATTAATACTTATTAGAAAATGAATGCCTGCTTATTTTTAATTTTTTTATTTAGGAGGTAACTCAAATGTTTCGGAAAGAACTTTATTTATTTAATGGTGGAATACCTGTTAAGACTGTTTTTCGTCAATATACACAAACTGATTTTGAACAGTTGATTTTGATTCAAAAAGAAAGCTTTCCACCTCCATTTCCTTCAGAGTTATGGTGGAATACAGACCAGTTACAAAATCATGTGAACTTTTTTCCTGAAGGGGCCATCTGCGCTGAAATTGACGGTAGGATTATTGGTTCCATGACAGGATTGATTGTTCAATTTGATCATAATGTTCATCAATATCATTCGTGGGAAGATGCCACAGATAATGGGTATATAACTAATCATCTTCCTTCAGGCAATTCTTTGTATGTTGTTGATATTTGTGTTGCACCTTCTTACCGGAAATTAGGTGTGGGTAAGTGGTTAATGCAATCGATGTATGAAATTGTTATCTCGTTAAATTTGGAACGATTGCTAGGAGGTGGAAGGGTACCAGGCTATCATAAGGTTAGTAAAGATCACTCGATTAATGAGTATGTGGACGCAATATTAACTGGGAAGTTAAAAGATCCTGTTATGTCTTTCTTATTACATTGTGGTAGAACACCGGTTTGTCCTGTGGAAAATTATTTGGAGGACGAGGACTCTTGTCATTATGGTATGTTGATGGAATGGAAAAATCCGTTTACATAGAAGAAATGTAGCAGCAAAGTCAATTGTGTATTGGCACCTACTCAGGGGCTTTCCCCAGCAATTGTCGGATAACACGGTAGTCATAAAAGAAAGACAGGTTCACCTCCTGCCTTTACGTAAAATATTCAACCTTTGCATTTGGAAAGTAGTGATCGACATAATCCTCAAGTGTTTCACGAAGCTCTTGTTCTTGATCTTTTGGGTAAATGTATTTTCCAATCCCATATCTTCCCCATTTGTATCGTCTTTCTTCTTCATTTAATTCAAGCTTTGTTTTGGGGTAGTTTTTTTGGATGACTCGTTTTGCTGGTTTGGTGAAACGATGCTGAATCATTTCAAAGGTAATATCATCTCTTACATCAGATGGAAGTTGGGCATCAAGCTTTTCAAATAATACTTTATAGCCCTCCTGCCAGTTTTCATGGATATAAATTGGTGCAACAATAAAACCTAAAGGGTAACCCGCCTTTGCCACTTTTACTGCAGCCTCAATACGTAAATCCAAAGATGAGGTTCCTGGTTCAAAATTCTTAATTACATAATCAGCATTGATACTAAATCGGAACCTTGTTTTCCCATTGTGGTTTGCATCTAATAAATGATCGACATGATGAAATTTCGTTACAAAACGTAACCTTCCCATATTTGTTTGACCAAAGAATTCAATGGCTGATTTTAACGAATGTGTTAAATGATCTATTCCAACAATATCTGATGTACATGATGCTTCAAATCGTGTAATCTGTGGTGCACGCTCTTCCATATAGCTTTGAGCCTGATTAAGGATCTCATCAACATTTACATATGTCCGTATGTATGGCTTACTTCCCATTGTTGTTTGTAAATAGCAATAATGACAGTGACCCATACAACCAGTTGCGAGTGGAATTGCATATTCAGCTGAAGGTTTGGAGCTATCGAATTCTAATGTTTTTCTAACACCTACTACAAGCGTAGACTTTGCTGTGCGATATTGTTGCAGATGATTATTACCAGGAATATTTCGAACTTGATTATGAGATGTTGTTTCCCTGATCTCAAGCCCCATCTTTTCAAATTTCTCCTTCAACTCAACACCACGGGGATATTCTAAAGCTCTAGGCTCGATATATACTAATTGCGGTACAAATGGTTTAATCAATTTGATCTCATCTCCTAAATAGAAAAGACTTCTATATGGATAACCTTTGCTTATTCTCCATTTGTTAATCGAAATAAATATTTCCTGTTAATCGTATTGTTGATAATCAAATAATTGATTGTATAGCTCTTCAGCCTCATCAAAGCTTGAAAAGACAGCATCATCATCAGCTAGAGGATGATAAGCATCGTGTAGAAACAGGGCTAACTCTTTAGGATTATTTGGATGCTCTACGATTTCTGCTTTTTCAATATTGGCTACATTGGCAGCATGCGGATTTCGGTATATTACATATACCTCTTCACCAATCTGAAAATTGTTTCCTTCCATTGAAACACAACCTCCTAAAATGTACATTCTTAAAGGTAGGTTCCCCAACTTAGCTCATAATATAAAATGGAAAGTTCATCAGAAAGCACCTAGCCTCTGTTAGTACTCAATAACATTTAACCAAAATAAAAAGACAAGCTAGTAGCCTGTCCTTTTATTTTATGAAATATGGAATGTCTCTTTAACAAATTCAACAACTTCTTCTGTTGTGCTCATTGCTAAAACTTTTTCTTTAACGCTTTGAGCCTGCTCTTTAGAAAGCTCTTTAATTTGTGTACGTGCAGGAAGGATCGATGTAGCACTCATTGAGAACTCATCAAGTCCTAGACCAAGTAATAATGGAATGGCAATTTGATCGCCTGCCATTTCTCCACACATACCAGCCCATTTTCCTTCTTTATGTGCTGCATCAATAACCATTGAAATTAGGCGTAAAATCGCTGGATTGTAAGGTTGATACAAGTATGAAACACGCTCGTTCATACGGTCAGCAGCCATTGTGTATTGAATCAAATCATTCGTTCCAATACTAAAGAAGTCAACTTCTTTGGCAAATTGATCAGCCATTACAGCTGTAGATGGAATTTCCACCATCATACCAATTTCGATTGAATTTGATACTTGTACACCATTTGCAACTAGCTTTTCTTTTTCTTCTAATAGAATTGCTTTAGCTTCTCTAAATTCAGAAACTGTTGCAATCATCGGAAACATGATTTTCAAATTACCATAGCTGCTTGCACGTAATAATGCACGTAGCTGTGTACGGAAAATGTCTTGTTCTTCTAAACATAAACGAATCGCTCTAAACCCTAAGAACGGATTCATTTCTTTTGGAAGATTTAAGTATGGAAGCTCTTTGTCTCCACCGATGTCTAGTGTACGAACAACAACAGGTTTTCCTTCCATTCTTTCTAGAACAGCTTTATAAGCATCAAATTGCTCGTCCTCTGTTGGAAGCTGATCCCTACCCATGTAAAGAAACTCAGTACGGTATAGACCTACTGCTTCTCCCCCATTTTCTAATACACCTTTAACATCATCAGGTGTACCAATATTCGCTGCAAGCTCTACATGTTGGCCATCTTTTGTAACAGTTGGCTCGTTAACTAGCTTCGCCCACTCTGCTTTTTGAGCTTCGTATTTTGCTTTTTTCTCTTCATATTGAGCAATAACTTCTGATGAAGGATCAATAATTACATCTCCATCAAGTCCATCGACAATTACCATGACACCATTCTCAATACTGGATGTAGCTTGTTTCGTACCAACTACTGCTGGTATTTCCATTGAGCGGGCCATAATTGCTGAATGAGAAGTACGTCCGCCAATATCTGTTGTAAATCCTTTTACAAATTGACGATTTAACTGAGCTGTATCAGAAGGTGTTAAATCTTCTGCAATAATCACAACTTCCTCGGATATTATGCTAGGATTTGGAATTTGAACACCTAACAAATGTGCGATTACACGTTTTGTAACGTCACGGATATCTGCTGCGCGCTCTTTCATATACTCGTTGTCCATTGATTCAAACATAGAAACAAACATATCAGCCGTTTCTTTCATTGCAAATTCAGCATTAACACCTTCAGTGCTTACCTTATCTAATACAGGATTAAGCAGCTCAGGATCACTTAATACTAATAAATGAGCTGCGAAAATTTCAGCTTTATCCGCACCTAACTCACGGTTAGCATGCTCTTTAATTTTTTCAAGCTCAGCTTTTGATTGGTTGATTGCCAGTTCAAAACGCTGTTTTTCAGCTTCTTTGTCTGTTATCTCTTTTTTTTCAATCTTTAGTTCAGGTTCCTCCAAGCGGTACGCTTTTGCAATCGCAATACCCGCTGAAGCTCCTATCCCTTTTAAGTTCGCACTCATTATTCGCCAAGCCCCTCATTTTTAAGTGTTTGTTCGATACCTGCGATTGCTTCGTCCGCATCTCCACCAGATGAAATAATTTTAATTTGAGAGCCTTGAGGAATACCTAAAGACATTACACCCATAATTGATTTTAAGTTAACTGTTTTGCCATTGTATTCTAAGTTAACATCTGCATCAAATTTGCTTGCTGTTTGTACTAATACTGTTGCTGGTCTAGCGTGAATACCTGTTTCTGCTGTTACTGTAAATGTTTTTTCTGCCATTTTTCATCATTCTCCTTTAAGTTACAATATTCTACAAAATACTATTTTATCAGCCACACGAATCAAAAGACAAGTGTGGCGTATTTATTTCTTATTGTTCAATCGAGATTATGTTCTCGTCTTTAGCAGTTACATTACCATTTGCTTGTAGTTTTATTGTTTGTCCTTCTTTAAGGTTAGTGAAAACTATTGGAGTCATAACTGTTGGTGCGTTTTGTTTCACATATTCAAGATCTACTTCAAGCAACTTTTGACCTTGCTCTACAATGTCACCTTCTTGAACAAATGTTTCAAAGCCTTCACCTTTTAGATTTACTGTATCAATACCGAAGTGAATTAAGATTTCTTTTCCACCATCTGATTGAATTCCTATTGCATGCTTTGTCGGAAACACATTTAAAATTTTACCGTTGACAGGTGAAACAACCGTTCCATTTGTTGGTAAGATTGCAAATCCATCACCCATCATTTTCCCTGAAAATACTTGGTCAGGGACTTCAGTAATTTCCTTTATTTCCCCTGTTAGAGGTGAAACAAGTGTTTCTTCAACTACATTATTTTTCAAACCGTCTGCAACAACATCTTCAACTTGTTCTTGTACTTCTTGAGTTTGCGAATGTGTTTTATTTACTCTTGGTTTTTTTCCAGCCATTACATCTTGAATTTGCGTTTTCAAGTTATCTGACTTTGGTCCGAAGATAGCTTGGATATTATTACCAACTTCTAATACTCCAGATGCACCAAGCTTTTTCAAGCGGTTTTTATCTACCTCTTTTGCATCATTTACAGTTACACGTAGACGAGTAATACATGCATCAAGATGTTTGATGTTTTCTTGTCCACCAAGTGATTCTAAAATTTGCACTGGTAATTCACCAGCAGTTGTTGGTTTTGAATCGCCTGCATCAGTTGTTTCGACCTCAGTATCTTCACGACCAGGTGTTGCAAGATTCCATTTACGGATCGCAAAACGAAATCCGAAGTAGTAAATAACCGCGAGAACTAAACCTACTGGGATTACTAACCACCAATTTGTTTGTGAGTTTAATACACCAAATAATAGGAAGTCAATTAATCCACCAGAGAATGTCATCCCTATTTTAACATCTAAAAGATGCATGGTCATAAATGATAAACCAGCAAAAACTGCATGTATTCCAAATAAAACCGGAGCCACAAATAAGAATGAAAATTCAAGTGGTTCTGTAATACCTGTTAAGAATGATGTTAATGCTGCAGAACCCATTAAACCAGCAACAACTTTTTTATTCTCAGGTTTTGCTTCATGATAAATTGCTAATGCTGCAGCAGGTAATCCAAACATCATGAATGGGAATTTACCAGTCATAAATGTTCCTGCAGTTAAATCTTGTACACCATCTTTAATTTGGTTAAAGAATATCGTCTGGTCACCACGTACAGTATCACCAGCAGCATTCACATAAGAACCAAATTCAAACCAGAATGGCGAATAGAAAATATGATGTAAACCGAATGGTATTAATGAACGTTCAATCACACCGAAAATAAAAGCAGCTAATGTTCTATTTGCATCTAACAAGTTTGTTGAGAATGCATTTAAGCCAGATTGAATTGGCGGCCATACAAAGTACATAAGAATTCCAAGTAATACAGCTGAGGCTGCTGTTGCAATTGGAACAAATCGTTTTCCGGCAAAGAACCCTAAGTATTGTGGCAATTCTATTGTAAAGAATTTATTGTACATATAGGATGCTAAAACACCTACAATAATCCCACCGAAAACACCTGTTTGCAATGTTGGGATACCAAGTACATTTCCATAAGCAGCACTATGACTTGCTAAAAACTCTGCTAATGCTGCCGAATCTGTAGGCATTACACCTAAGCCTTTTAAAATACTGCTCATCGTAACATTCATAATTAAATAACCGATTAAAGCAGCAATACCAGCAACTCCATCTCCGTTAGCAAGACCAATTGCAACCCCAACGGCGAATAAGACAGGTAGATTTGAGAATACGATATTACCTGCGTTTTCCATTACACTCGCAATCAAAACAACCCAATCGCTTGTTAAAAATGGAGCAAGATCAGTTAATGTTTCATTTTGTAAAGCATTACCCAATGCCAATAATAGTCCAGCAGCTGGTAATAATGCAACCGGCAACATTAGAGCACGTCCTATTTTTTGAAGGACGCCGAAAGCATTTTTAAACATGTTAATAACCTCCATATATATTTTGATGACAAAGAGCAACAAAAAAACAATGAAATAGTAAAATCACTTTGTGCTTTAACCGTTTACAACCTAGACTGGAGTCTAAAAACAAATAAAAAAGGCATGGTGAACAGAGATTTATCTGCTAATAGGTATACTTCCCCAAAATAGCAAATAAAAACACCTCTTGTTCACTCATGCCTGATCGAATCAGTAACACGTGAATAATATCGGTTACATTTATTTTATTATTTATTAGTTAGACGATATAAGTGCATTGTTAAATAAACAACCTCTGCATCATAAACAGGTTTTTTCAATGACTGTTGCATTACTTTAATCATTTTCCAAGAAGTATTGTAGCACAGCGGATATTCCTTTTTCAACAAAAAAGCTAATTTTTCTGGTTCTGCTACTGATTCACCAGAGTTAACCCTTTCAATTGTATAACGAAGATGTCGAATTAGCCTTAAATAGTTAACACTTTCTCGATCAACTACAATTTTTAAAGATTCCTCAATGACATCTGTTAATTTACTAATTAATTGTGAGTACTGATTGACTTCTGATAGGGGCTTATTTGTAATTGAACTATGAATGTGTAATGCGATAAACCCAATTTCACCATCAGGTAAATGTACATTTAGTCTTTGATTGATTCGTTCGATAACTTCTTTAGCAAGCTGAAATTCAAAGGGATAAAGCGATTTTGTTTCTATTAAGAATGGATTTTTCAAATCCATCCCTTGCTGTAAACGCTTTAAAGCAAAGGTTATGTGATCAGTTAATGATATGTGAATATGTTCGTTTAATGGATGCTCAACACGTTCAGATATATATTGGATTGCATCTTGAACGACATCAAGCATGTCCTCATCAATATCTGATAATAGCATTTTATATTGTTCCTGCTCCTTTTGATTGGTTAACACAAACATTTTTTCATAACCAGAATCCTCAATGACATCGCCTTGTTTTTTCCCAAAGCCAATTCCTTTACCTATTAAAACAACCTCACCGAATGAATTATGCTTGGCAATTAAAACATTGTTATTTAGTGATTTTTTTATTTCAAAGGACTCCTTCACGAAATCCACAGCTCCTTTTCATTGAATCTTTTTTATCGTACATAAGTTAACAAGGAACGTCAATGAATTTGTCACTTTTTGTAGAAAAAATTAGTGAAAAAAACCCTTGACATTTAAATGGTTTATTTTTGAGGTTTGTCATTTTTATTTACATATTTTTTAGCCAATATTTACACATGTAAAGTGGAATTTTTAGGGAATGGTAAAGACGAGGTGATTAGATTGAGAAAAAGCATAAAAATCATTCTTTTTCTTTTTTGTATTAGCTTATTTTTAAATATTAAAACAATCTCTGCATCAGATGGAACGATTAAAGTTTTAGATATTGAGACTAGTACAATTATAAAGGAGCTCGAGAGTACAGAAGAAATAGATAAGGATGTGGAGAATGCAATTAAATCAATAACTGGGGTAACTGTACAAGCAAACCCAGTACCAAAGCAGGGTTACTTAATAAAAATTCCTTTAACAAAATCACTTAAAATAAAAAATAAATGGTTTGAAGATATTGTGAGCGAAGTCTTACTATTATATAACCCTGCAGCAAAAGGACAAGGTAAAGTTATTTTATATAATGATGAGAATACACCAATGTTTTTTGATATTGAATATGACTTTTTGCCACTTTTTGAAAAATTAAATGTTAAGTAGCACGTATATTTTTTTACGTTTTAACTAACACTTATGAGCGGGTTAAAAATAGTTATTTTCGGAGGTGAGTCAAATTGAAGAAAAGCAATGATAGTAAAGAACAACAATTTCAACAACAACAGAATCAAGCTATTGAAACTGAATTTTCAAATGAAATGACATCTAAAAAGCAAAAAAAGAAAAACAAATAAATCTTTGTAAAAAGGCGGATTATTCCGTCTTTTTCATTTTACAGTTCTTTACTGAATCATATTTCGCTTTATGATATAATATATGTAATATTGACCGTGGATGTTGCCGCATCCACAGTCTGCAGTCGTAAATCACACATAAGATTTGTAGACCTATACAAGGTCTATTTTTTTTGTGAAAAAGCTAAAATCGTCACAATTAATGAAGCAAAACTAAACATAACAATTAAGCTTTCATATATTGTCAACAAGCATCACCCCCTTTCAAAAGGGGCTTGTTTGATCTAGCTGACTGCAAATTAATTGTATCATAAACTTAATGAATTATGGAACATATGTTCTTATTTGGTTATTTCAGCCTAAGGGACAACTTAAATATCCTGCTTTCGCACAACCAAATAACCACTTTTTTTAATTGTTTATTCTTGTTACGACAACATTTGTTTTTTTCATTCGATCTAATATATTAAAAGCAATTTTCACCTTAGCAACAGTCCCCTTCAGCGCTTCTTCATGAAGCGACTGTGGTGATAAATATAATGCTGAAAAATCATATAATGCCCTTGCTAATAATTCAACCGCCTTTTCATGGTCACTATTATTCTTACCTTTTAGATCTTTTACAGAAATTCGAATGATATCCTCTGAGATTTCTTGTATTAACTTTACTTTTTCCTGTTCAGTCATCTTCATTCTCCCCTTTCAACTCTTTACCATGAGAAAGTGAAATACCTAACTAATTCCAGGTATATTCCTATTATCATCATACGTTCTCAAAATGGAAAATATGGTAAAACTTAAAACTTAATAAGAAAGAATAATCGCCCTATTGTCTCATACAAATTTAGCTAAATTGATAAATGACGAACGTATTTTCGGTTTTTTTGCATAAAGGAATGTATGTTCGTGTATAATAAAATTAGATTTGTATGGGAGGTGAAATTGTTGAAACAATATCTAAATCTTAGCTTAGAAAATCAGGTACCTATTGAAATTATTTATTTATCAAAATGTGGGGAGTTTTCTCAAAGGAAGGTTCTGGTGAGGAGAATAAGTAAAGAAAAAGTAGTCGCATATTGTTATTTACGTAATCAAATTCGTAGCTTTTCATTAGATCAAATTTTATCAGCAAGCTGGAGCAAAAAAATTAAAGTCTCATGAAACAGACAAATACACTGATTACTTCGTATAAGATAATTTACTTACTACATCCCCCAATGTACCTACCAATCTTTTCTTTCAAGAGTTCTATTATCATTTATCACTTAAAGCAAAATTGAAAGCTGACTAACTAGACAACGTTAGCCAGCTCATTATTAAACAAGTTATTCTGGATTTTCAATTAGTAACACTTCAGCGTTAAACACATATTGTAAAGAAAAGTTATGAATATAAAATTATAGGTTTTCTCAATAAAATTGAGGGTATTACATAAGTAGCGCGCTACGAAATGATGACTTCACGAAGATACCAGCAGACGCCAGTGTTTAGTGGCGCGGCCTAGGAGCCGTATCGATATAAGAGAGGAAGGGCTTATATCTTAAATGCGTCAAACAATTGGAATGCTTCACTCATCATATTCGTTTCATTTAAACTGCAGCTTTAATGATGCCAAAATATGTTTACATAGTTATACTAATCAATTGTAAGACTGTTCACTAGTTGACGGTTTTATAATTTAAATGAACCGACTAAAAGAAGCTGACTAATCAAAGTCAGCTTCTTTCCATTTTCCAATTCTAGATCGATAATTGTTGTGATAACGTATAAACACCCTCTGGTAGAGCATCTTTTTGCTTAAGAATTTGTATAATATCGTGGTCAACAATTTCCTGCTTTTGCATTCCGATCGCACGTCCCCCTTTTCCTTCTACCAATAACTCAACTGCTCGAGCACCTACTCGAGAAGCCAATACACGATCAAAGCCTGTTGGCGTACCACCACGTTGAATATGACCTAACACGGAAATTCGTGTTTCTAATTGGTATTTTTCCTTTAATTCATTTGAGAGATCATTAGCAGAACCTACACCTTCTGCTAGGACAATAATGGAATGCTTTTTCCCACGTTTAATCCCTTTTTGAAGCCTCTGAACAACATCCTCAATTTCATATGGTCGTTCGGGAATTAATATTGTTTCAGCACCAACTGCAAGACCTGAAAAAAGAGCAATATCACCAGCATGTCTTCCCATAACCTCAATAATGAATGTTCGATCATGTGATGTTGCTGTATCACGAATTTTATCAATACTACCTATAACAGTATTTAAGGCAGTATCAAACCCAATTGTGTAATCAGTCCCAGGAATATCATTATCAATCGTTCCTGGTAAACCAACACAAGGAAAGCCCTTTTCAGTTAATTTTGCAGCACCTCGATATGAACCATCCCCACCAATGACAACAAGTCCTTCAATCCCAAGTGCTCTAAGTTGCTTAATTGCCTTATGCTGTGATTCATCCCTTTTAAATTCTTCCGATCTTGCTGAATACAAAATCGTCCCACCACGATGAATAATGTCACCAACAGAACCTAATTCAAGCTTTTTTATATTGCCTTCCATAAGACCAGCATATCCATAATAAACACCATAAATTTCTAATCCAGAATATATTCCTTTCCTAACAACTGCACGGATGGCAGCATTCATACCAGGTGAATCTCCTCCGCTTGTTAAAACTGCAATTTTCTTCATGAAATTGCCCCCTTAATAATTAGAAACAGTTACGATATTATAGGCCTTCACTACCGTTTTGGTTCAAAATATGTATATTGAAATCACATTGTTTATCAAATTTTCTACAATTACTTTTCCGTTTTACCCAAATTTAAAGTATTGTAAAATGCACACTCATAGGCATCTCACTATATCGTTTCCTGTTCATAGCTTTCTAAACAATTTAGATAAAGTTTTTCCTACATTAAATTAGCTAATTATTACACCCTTTAAATTCATTAATACACAGAGGAGATCTCCTGTATTCTCCTGTATCTTCAGCAGAAAGCGAACGTCTGCATCGGATACAACACCTTAGTTTAAAGTTTGTTACAAAATTGTAAACTTTTAGAAATAATGTAGAATAAACGGTTATTCGACGCGGTTTTTAAATTAGATTTCACGAACCTAACTGCATTTAAAAGACCTTCAAAATCTGTAATCGTTTTACTTTTGGATAAAATTTGATAAAATTAGAAAAATCAAATTTTTCGAGGAGTGAGGGGATATAGTTGGACGTAATGTGTCATTCAAATTTTCAACCACTTATAATCTATCCTGAAGGATATTTTTCCATTTTTCCAAACAATGACATGAAATTAATAAAGGTTTTAAATAAGCTATATTTTTCTCAAATAACATCCACCCACTATTGTATTGCTTATAAAACGAAAGCAGATCTTAAAGAATACCTTTCATTTATCCACTATGAAATGGATAATATTTCTACATACGAAGGATCTATTCATCAAGAGGTACTTCCAGACTCATTTGACATATTTTCATTGAAAACAATTTATGAACATACATTCCATGAAAATACGGTAGATATCATTAAACACGGAGAATTTATCAGTTTTCTTCAACCGATTGTAAACTTGAAAAATGAATCAATTTTAGGGTTTGAGTCCTTACTTCGTGTAAAGGATCAATCGATTTTCCCAAGTCAATTATTCGAGGTAGCTAAAAAAACAAATATGCTATCTCTTTTAGATCAGAAAGCTCAAGAGGTCGCCATTCAAGGACGCTACAATAAACTTCAAAAAGGGATTAAAAGCTTTATTAATTTTATACCATCTACAATATCTAATCCAGAGCTTTGCATCAAACAAACCTATCAAATTGCCATGAAATACAAGGTATCTCCAGACGATCTTGTTTTTGAAGTAGCAGAAACTGAAAACATTGTAAATTTAGATCATTTAATAAACATCCTAAAAAAGTATAAAGATTATGGAATGAAGGTTGCACTCGATGATGTAGGCTTAAACTTCTCAATTTTAGACAAGCTATCAAAAATTCAACCAGATTATTTAAGTATTAATAAGAAGTTTATTCAAGATTGTCATCTAAACGAGGATAAACAAGCTTTTTTAAATAGTATTCTTCAAATTGCTAATAAGCTAAATATTTGTGTCCTAGCCAAGGGGATTGAACACAAGGGTGAATATGATTATTTAAAATTGCTAGGCGTTCATTTAGGTCAAGGATATTATATTGGTAGACCAAGCGAAACACCGAGTACTCTTGGTCTTAAAAATACAAAATTGAATGTGTAGTCAACTAAAAGAGGAAGCACCATCATTGATGGGTCTTCCTCTTTTTTTACGTTTCATCTTATCTTTTTACTGCTCGATAACCTGCTGAAATTGCTTCTGCTTCAGAGCAAAACATTTCTTCAGGCTTAGTAACTTTATATGAAGAGGATTCTTCTGTATGATATATCTTTTCCCCTTTATAATTAATATTTCCTTTAATTGTGCAGCCTTCAGTGGCTTTTACTGTTTCATCAGTTCTATTTACTTGAATCTCATTTTCAGCAAAGCCTTGGTCTTTTGCATAATTCTCAATACTCCAAATTCCAATTCCCTGTTGCTGTGCCTGCTCTTGAATAGTAGAAAAATCGTCAACATATTTTGTATTTGGCTCAAAAACATACGCTAACCTTGCTAAACCTTTTTCAAGAAGCATTTCATTGACCATCTTATCGTCAATATATACATAAGCTAGCAGTCTCCCGTATTTATCACGTTCACCAATATCCATCTCTAATTGAACGTTTGCTCCATTCAACAACTCTTTTACAAAGCTACTAGCCTCGGGACCAAATGGTTGTACTGGTTTAGTAGGATGAACTGTTTCAGGTGTATCAATTAATAAAAGTCTCACTGTCTCCTTTTCCCCATTTATTTGTACATTTATTGTATCACCATCTACAACTCTTATTACTTCAGCTGCAATAAAACGAGAATCATTTTGGTGAAGTGAACAACCAGATGTAAGTAATAAGATAATGACTACAACTATCCATTTTTTCAATTTTCTTTTCCCCTTCAAAACACTAATTACGATTATTTAATAATCGTAAACTCCTTTGGAAATTTCGTTAATGTTTCAAATCCATTATTCGTAATGAGCACATCATCTTCAATTCTAACTCCGCCAATATTCGGTATGTAGATTCCAGGTTCGATTGTATATACCATACCTTCCTTTAGTAGCTCGTCATTTGTATGACTCATTGATGGATATTCATGAACATTTATCCCTAAACCATGTCCTAGACGATGAGGGAAATAATCTCCATACCCTGAATCAGTAATAATTGCTCTTGCAGTTGAATCAAGGTCACCAATGCGGATTCCTGGTTTACTTGATTGTAATGCAGCTAATTGCGCTTTTAACACGGTATCATAGATTCGCTTTTGTTGTTCATTATATGTTTTATAAACAAATGTCCGCGTAATATCAGAACAATAGCCATCAAGGATAACACCTAGATCAAATAAAACAAAGTCCCCTTCACTTAACTTCTTTCCTCCTGGATTCCCATGAGGCTGACCTGATTTTTCTCCAAATAACACCATAGTTGAAAAGGACATTTCGCGGATACCCTTTTTCTTTAGTTCGTACTCAATTGTAGCAAGAACTTCCATTTCGGTTACACCGTCTTTAAGCGCATTAATCCCAACTTGAACCCCATAGTCTGCAAGTTCTGCAGCTTGTTTTAAGATGGAAACTTCTTTTTCATCTTTAATAACACGAAATTCATTTAAAATATTTTCAACAGGTACAACTTGACTAGGTTTGACAATTTGTAGCAAGCTTTCAACTCTACTATACGATGTTACTTCTTTTTCAATCGCTAGTGTTTGAATAGTTAGTTTCTGTTTGATAAGGAATTGGTGGATTAATTCCCATGGATTTTCATGATCACCATACCCTACAATCTCATAATTCCAGCCTGCCTCTTTCGCTTGTCTGGCTTCCATTTGCGGACAAACGAAGAACGGCTCAGTATTTTTGAACAAAAATAACCCCATTAATCGTTCATGTGGATCTGTATAAAAGTTCGTTAAATAAAAGACATTTTCCTTTGATTGGATAAAACACATATCAATTTTACTTTCTTGTAACCAATTTGTTAGTTTCGTAAGACGCTTTTGCACTTTCCCACTACCTTTCAAACTATATTACTATAATGATACCATATCTAAACTTTTAGAAAAAACTGATTCATCACAAAGTACATTTAACAAAATCCACATATAGCTTATAACTCAATATATTAAAGGATTTATGAAATATAGGTCATTTTTCTTGTTATGTTTCACAAAATGATGGACAAAATAGAAAGTTGAAAGCAGATTACTCTTTCATAAAATGATATTTTACTTCCAGTTCTCATTTATGTTGGTTTTCTAACTATACCTATACTTTACTATTACCTTGTCTTGTCAATCATCCCATATCAAATGATAGGAGGTTTTTAAAATTAAAAAGAAAGTTATTATCATTGGTGGTGGTTTAGGTGGTATGTCAGCTGCAATACGCCTTGCTGTCGATAATTATGATGTCACCATCCTTGAAAAAGGTAAGCGACTTGGCGGAAAACTCAATTCACACTGTGAACAGGGGTTTACTTTTGATACAGGTCCATCTATTCTTACGATGCCTTGGGTACTAGATCATCTCTTCCTAAATGCTAATCGAAAGCTATCAGATTACATAAACATAAAAAGAATTGAACCACAATGGAAAGCTTTTTTTGAAGATGGAACATTAATTAATTTAACAAGTGATTTGCCAGAGATGATTAAACAGCTTCAGTCTTTGTGTAAGGAAGATGCTAGTGAATTTTTCAATTTTTTGCATTACTGCAACAAAATGTATGACTTTCATGTAAAAAGCACATTTAAAAAAAGTATATCAGGTATTCAAGACTTACGTACAATGCTAAGTGTAAAAGATTTGTTTTCAATGGAACCAATGAAAACTACGAACCAGAGTACAAAGAAATTCTTTAAGAATAAAAAAATTCAGCAGCTTTTTAATTATCTAATTATGCAGAGTGGCTCATCACCTTATCAAGCACCTGCTAACTTATCAAATCTTGCACATATTCATCTTGGTTTAGGTAGTTATTATGTCGAAGGTGGGATTTTTAAAATTGCTGAAGCACTCTCAAAAATACTTCATGAACTGCAAGTTAATGTCCATCTTAATTCCAAAGTAAAACGAATTGTTACACAAAATTCTTACGCACATGCGATTGAGCTAGAAAACGGATGTTTATTTGAAGCAGATATTGTTGTATCCAATTTGGAAGCTGTTCCCACTTACGACACACTATTAAACAACCAACCAATAACTCCTGAGGAACACAATGGGTTAGAAAAATATCCACCTACGGTTTCAGGACTCTTATTACTATTAGGTGTAAACAAGACATATTCGCATTTAGCACATCATAATTTTTTCTTTTCTGAATCTCCTAAGAAGGAGTTCCAACAAATCTTCACAGAAGGAATACCGGCTACAGATCCAACTATTTATGTTGGTATTTCAGCTAAAACAGATCCAAACCTAGCACCTATTGGAAAAGAAAATCTTTACGTATTGACTCATGTGCCTTCACTAAAAAAGGACGAAACATGGGAAGAAAAGAAAGACGAATACCGCCAAATCATTCTAAATAAGCTAGAACGTATGGGAATAGAAGGGTTAAAAGAAAATATAGAATATGAATATACATTAACCCCAAACGATTTCCAACAAGATTATGGTGCAAACGGTGGCTCCTTATATGGAGTTGTATCAGACCGAAAAAAGAATGGCGGATTTAAAATCCCTAGCAGAAGTCCGCTGTTAAAAAATTTATACTTTGTTGGTGGATCAACACATCCTGGTGGTGGAATTCCCTTGGTTACATTATCTGGACAACTAACAGCGGATTTAATCTTGGAACAGGATCTTAAATACAACAAGGGAATTGGGTAAGCAACAAAAGACCAAGCGACTTTCTCACTCTTTTGTAAAGAAAGTTCAATTTTACCTATTTTTAATTAAAACAGTACATTTGTAACATGTTTTTAATATTTCTTATGTACTCGAAATAATTTTTTTCTTGTATAATATCTACTATACATTCGTGTTTTATAAAGGGAGGAAAAAAGAGCCGAGGAGCTCAAGAATGTGTAGCTTTGTTTAGCTACTTCTATTTGATGGAGGCCCTTGAAGTCCTGAAAATAGAAAAGAATACTTTCAGGAAGAAAGACCACTATTCTCAGTACATAAGTAGCGAAACAGAAGACTATCTTTAGAGGCTTCATTGTTATTTCTCGGACTTTTTGAACAAACTCTATATATCTTTCTTCCTACTAAGGAGTTGTTGTTCGTGCTTCAATGGGTAAAACGTTACTTAGTTCCAATTCTTTGTATTATAGGAGTTTTTTCACCGATTATCGGTATGTCATTAATTGATACTTTTTATTATAGTACAGTGTTCGGCTGGATCTTTGGTTTTTGCTGTTTTGTTATTTCTTATATTATTGTCAGCAAAAGACCTGATGATGAAGAAGAAACAACTTCCACACCCTCCGCTACTGAATCTTAAATTAAACGAGTCTTCAATCAGCGGGGATTTAACTGCCTAATTTGAAAGAGTTAAATAAAACTAGTAAAGCACAAAAGGACTTACCTTGATCTCAGTCCTTTTTGTGCTTTAGCTTTTTAATTTCCTCTTAGTAAACGTAGGCCATTTAAGATAACAAGAATTGTACTTCCTTCATGACCAATTACACCCAATGGAAGATCTAACACTTGGATAAAATTCGAGCAAATAAGTAGTGCAATAACAGCCATTGAAAAAACTATATTCTGCTTTACTATACGATTCATCTTTTTCGAAAGCTTAACAGCCTTTGTAAGCTTAGATAGTTCATTTTTCATTAAAATAATATCCGCTGTTTCAAGAGCAACATCTGTCCCTTCTCCCATCGCAATTCCTACATCTGATATAGCAAGAGCTGGAGCATCATTGATTCCATCCCCAATCATTGTAACATTACCATATTTTTCTTTTAACGCCTTAATTTCATTTACTTTATCTTCTGGTAAGCATTCACCAATAAAGTGGTCAACCTGCAATTCTGTTGCAATTGCCTCTGCCGTTGATTTGCTATCACCTGTAAGCATAATCGTTTTAATCCCATTTTGTCGTAATGTATATATAGCTGATTTCGCTTCTTCTCTAACAACATCTTTCAGTGCTAAAAGTCCAACTATTTGTTCTTCACGAACAACATAAACTATTGTTTTCCCTTCCTTTGCAAGCTTCTCACTTACTTTATTTTCATAAACTAATGCTTCGCGACGACCTACAAAGTCTGCTTTTCCAATTTTCCAATTGATGTCATTCAAAACAGCACTAACTCCAAAACCTGATTTTTCATCTACTGAAGTCATATTCGCAATACGCTTTGGATAATCCCTTTGTATTTTTGCAACAATCGCCTTTGCTAATGGATGGTTTGATTGGTTCTCAATTGATAGGACAGCCTCATAAAATGAGTCAGCATCCACTGTGTCCGACACGATAATATCTGTTACTGTAGGTTCACCCTTTGTTAAGGTACCTGTTTTATCGAACACAACAACTTTTGTTTTACTTAATTGTTCTAAATGAACTCCTCCCTTAAATAAGAGGCCATTTCTAGCTCCATTAGATATTGCCGATAAAGTAGCCGGCATAATCGAGGCAACTAACGCACAAGGTGAAGCTACTACCATTAAAACAAGTGCACGATAAATCGTTTCGTTCCAGCTCCACCCCAGCGCGAAATGTGGAAGCACCATCATAATCGCAACAAGTGCTAATACTGTTTTTACATATGTTCCTTCAAATTTTTCAATAAATTGTTGTGATGGTGATTTTTCCGATTGCGCAGATTGTACAAGATCTAGTATCTTTTGAAACATTGTTTCTGTACTTTTTTTCGTTACTGTAACTGTGATCGAACCGTTCCCATTCACAGTTCCTGCAAATACTTCATCGTTACTCTCTCTTTCAACAGGCATTGATTCACCAGTTATCGCTGATTGATCAATATTTGTTTTTCCCGTAACTATTATTCCATCTGTAGGAATTCTTTCTCCAGGTTTTACTAGGATTGTATCTCCAATATGTAAAGAAGATACATGGACTCGACTTTCATTTCCATTTTCAATCAAAAGGGCCTCTTCAGGCTGAAGGCTCATTAATGCAGAAATCTCTCGCTGACTTTTATTCATCGTATACGTCTCAAGTGCGCCACTTAACGCAAAGATAAATATTAAGATGGCACCTTCAGTCCAATATCCAATCATAGCAGAGCCAACTGCTGCAAAAATCATTAACAGTTCAACATTTAAGTTTTTTTCTGCAATGGTTTCTACAATACCTTCCTTCGCTTTTGCATAACCACCAATCACAAATGCTAGAATAAACAACGGTATTGAAACTGTGTCATTTCCTTGGCTTTCAAAGAACCATCCGAATCCTATAAGAATCCCAGAAATAATTGCATTTATAAGTTCGATCTGTTCGCTCCATTTCACAAAAATCCCACTGTCTTTATTTGACCGAACTGAATTAGTTATTTGACCAACACTATTTAGTTCCATTCAAACCACTCCCTCTAATTGAGAATAAAATTCATAATCATTATTTCAATTTTTTGATATAAAACACAGAAATTGAGTAAATCCATTGAATTATTTAATATATTATCAATTATAACAAACAAATTTACATTTTCAAGTAATAATTATTATAATTACTAAATAATAATTATTATAAATTAATGATAACTTTTCTCAGTTGTTTTTATGATTTTTTTATTCTTTGTCATTAATTGGAGTGGTTCTCTGATCCATACCCTTTAGTATAATAAATGAAGCTTGGAAAAGTTCGATAAATCCAAAGCGCAAGGAGTACTTAATATGTGATAAAAACTTAAACAAGAGCACGTGGAGATCTATGTAGACTTAGCAGTTGGATCTCTAGAATATCCATACCTCGGAATTTTTCTAAATTCCGGAAATAAAAAAGCTAGAAGATCGAAATTGTTCACTCTGATCTTCTAGCTCTTAAATTTGCCCTTTACATTATTACTGTGAAATCAATTCCTTGAGCATATCTGAGGTAACCGGTCCTAACAGCTTTTTTTTAACAATCCCCTTTTTATCAATAATAAAGGTTGTCGGTATCCCGATAATTTGATACGTCTTTGAAACTTCCCCATGCACATCTAGTCCAACTTGAAATGGAAGTTCAAGGTCCTTCACAAATTGAATAACTACATTTTCACTTTGTTCTGATGATGTAACATTCACACCTAAAAGCTCAACGTTTAATGACTTAGCCTCTTCCCGAAATTTAATGAGCTCTTCCATTTCTTCTTGGCAATATGTACACCAGGTAGTCCAAAAATTCACAACTACAATTTTTCCAGTATAATCAGATAAATTGAATGCTTTCCCCTCAACCGTTTTTAAGGTGAAATCGACTGCCTTTTCTCCTTCGATCATTATCCTATTTTCAGCTGCATCTACGATTTCTGAGATAAACAAATTACTTATAAGGAAGCCCAAGATCATGCTGACTAACAATTTTTTATTCAGCTCAATCACCCTTTTGACAAAAGTTTTTAAAACATCTTATTAGTAGTTTCTGCTAAATTGAACGGAACATACAATTCTAATTGAACTATACGCAATCCGTTCCAATCAACCAATTATAATTTGTTATAAAATGAACAATCGCTTAGAAAAAGAGCCTTTTTAATAAACCAAAAAGACGGTTCGCACTAACGCTCACCGTCTATCTAAAATTAATATGTAAATTTTCTTTTCATGAAATAAACACTTATTCCTAATTTTCTACAGATTGTAACATAATGCATTAACATCATGAGCACAGCACCCATGTTCATACCTAAAATGATTCCTTTCATATGAAGAAACTCTAATGATCCCAATACATACATCATCCCAAATGATATCACATGGGACCATATCGTATGAAAGAGCGCATCCTTTACTAGACCTAATCCAATTAAATAAGCTTGCATTGGAATAATAAAGAAATGAAAGAGAAAATATGGCCAAAGTAGTTTTAAGTAAAATGATGCAGAGGTTGATTTAAAAAACAAATGTGTTAAAGGCTCTGCAAACATATACATAGCAACAACAGCAATAGTCCCGTACACCATCGTAATCATCATGGCCTGCTTTAATAAACGAATTAGCTTGCTTGAATCATTATTTGCATATGCTTCAGAGACATTCGGTATAAGCATGATCATTAAAGAATGGCCGATAAATGCAGGGAAAAATCCAATCGACATCGCCACTCCCGCGAGCATTCCATAATGCTCATTCGCCATTACACTTGAAAACCCAGCACCAATTAATGCTGCTTTTACTAAAAACGGCTGGACAGCATGTGTAAAAGAATGGAACAGCCTTAATCCAGTTGTTGGAAATGAAACTGCAAACAGTGCTTTTCTCACCTTTTTTCCTTTTATAAATTGCTTAGGTTCTTTTCTTAACATTTGATATTGAAGAAAGTATGCAGCAACTAAATAGGTGCATACAAGAAGTTCACTTGCAATTAAAGTAGCTAAGGCAATTAGTAATGCCATCTGTAAATCAAATTGGAAGGTTTGATATACCCAATTTAAGAGTAAAAGTTGGGCAACCTTTTTAATAAAATTGGAGAATGCTATCTTCCCCATATGCTGTACTCCCATAAAATAACCTCTTGCAATAGAAGAGAACGAAACAATTGGAATGAGTAGCACAACCAACCACTTTATGTAAGGATGATATCCTTGAAAAACTGGTATATATGGGATAAGCAGTGTAGTAGCTATAACAAAGGCAATTGTAAATAATAAGGTTAAAAAAAGCGTATGCTTTAGCATATGGTAATGTGTTTCACGTTGTTTCTCAGCAATAAATTTCGAAATTGAAATTGGAAGCTCTAAACTGGCAATAATGACAACAAAAAAGATCATTGGAAGAATTGTCATATATAAGCCCATTCCTTCCTCCCCTAACTCTCTGGCCAAAATCATATTAACGAAAAACTCTAGACATTCTCCAAAAAAAGCAGCTATCACAAGTAATAATGTACCTTTAACAAATGAATTCATGATGTCGTCCTCTCATAATAAACTAGTCCATAATTAAAACATATGAGACAAGACATCAAAATATTATTGGAATGCATAAGCATTTAGGAGAGTTGATCTAAAATAGATGTTGCTTAGACTAATCGATTACACCTGTTTCTGAAATAACAACGTCAGCTTTGACATCTACGGTCAATTCTTGAATCCTATCACGCCATTCATCAATGTTAAAGCTCCGTGATTGTGAGCGAATATCATCGCCTATTCCAAGCGGATCAATTTTTAATTCTTTGAATTTCTCAATAAGTACTAAAGATTCCTTTTCTACTTCATCCTTAAAAGATTTTGTAACGTCTTTAACAACCTTTGGAGTGATCTTCTTTCCTGTATATTCATTTATAAAACCTTCTATATGCACAGAAATTTCTACCTTAAGTGGCTCAGTTGAGACTAAATTTAACTTTCTTGAAGTTGAAATACTCTTAATTCCTGCTTTTTCCCCTGATTCTGAAAGGTTTAAGGTATATGAACCTTTCGAGTATTGATCAGCTAATACCTTAAAGAAAAGTAATTTATCATTTGATATCTCACCAACTAGCTTTACATTATCAAATAATGCTAAACCATCAATTTCAATGCCATTATTATTATTTTTAAGAATCGGCAAGTAAGGATCCTGCCCTTTGGAATAATATTGAAACAAAAACAAATGTAAATTTGTTCTTGGTAAATCACGATATAGTTTATTTTGCATGATTAAGTCTGATAAAAATCTTGAAGCACCTTGAGTTCCAAAGTCTGCTCCTAAAATATTTTTAGAATCCCCTCTCGTAACAGCTAATAAAAGCCTTTCACTGATTGAAGCATCACGTTGTAGTGTATCAACAAGATCCGTTACTCCTGACTTTGATAACTCTTCACCAAATAAGACAATTTGTAACTTACCTAGCACTAGTGGATCTGGGGACTTTTTTTGCATATCTGAAATAATGTCTCTACTCATTTCAGACTTTCCCTCTAATTTATAATCTTGTACTGGCTGATCCTTCAAATAGGTGTTGATAATAGCAGTTCCTTCAATACGATTATCCTCGGATTTATCAAAACCAGTAACAGTAATCAGATTTACATCATCAATTATTTCCTTCTCCACGCAACCTGTTAATAGAAGAATAATAACTAAAAGGAAGAATTTTTTCATTAAATTTTCTCCTTTCCTTTGCGAACTTTTCGAATGATGAAAGTTAGAAAAAATATGATTGGAATATAGACAAACATAATATAAAAACCTATTTGACCAATGATATCATTTATTAAACTAATTTCTGCTCGTGTTTGATAGAAATTCACACAAAAATATGCAATCATAAGCACGAAAAGGAGGGAATATTTTTGATTAAATGCAAATGCATCTTTTAAACAACGACTTGCAGCCCAGAAAGATAAACAAATATTTGGTAGGATAATAATACTCCAATTAGCAATTCCTATGTATTCAAATCTCTCAACAAACGGTAATTCAATAATTTTCCATATCGTTAAAGTAGCCCAGACATTTTTCCCAAGCTGTTCCTCACTAAAATAAATGAGTGTAATGATACAAATAAAGGTATATACAAACGTACTAAAGGCAACTGCTAGATGCGCCCATTTTTTTGATTTTTGAATATTTTTTATAAATGGATAATAAACAAGCAGTGCTTCAAAGCCAATTATCGTTAATGACATCTTTTTAGTTGATATGGCTATATCTTTTACTGAATGATCAAAAATCGGAAATAAATTCTTTATATCCGCAAATTGGAGTGGGAATAAGAATGTAAAAAGTAGATAAAAAGGCAACACTACTCCAAAAAAACTTATTCCTGTTACAACTCGAAAACCACCACTAATGATGTAATAGACTAACAAAAAAAAGATAAATGAAAACACCCAGATATTAATGTCAGGAAACATCCATACCTCAAGAATTTCAACATAGGTTCTAAGTACAGTGATCGCCATAAGACTAAAATATAACGATAAAAGAATGCTAAAAAATCCACCAATCCATTTTCCAAATATCTCCTTATGAACTGTCACAATATTACCGTTAGAATTCTGTAAAATTCGGTAAATCATCCATAATGAAGCATGTACGAGTAGGCCTGACAAAATAACAGCAATCCAAGCATCTCTTCCAGAGTTTTCTGCAATTATTCGTTGAAACCCTAATACACCTACTCCGAATTGCAGTGAATGGATTAAATAAAACACCAAAAAATGCGATACTTGAAAGCGCTCTGCAATTTTAATCATAGACCTTTCACCTCACTTACTCATCGATGTCTTTGTTCTTTTTAGCATTTTCAGATGAAAAACGCTTTGGTTTGTTAGTACGTAATTGCTGTGGTCGTTTTGACATTAATGAAAATGGGAGCCTGATAAGGGCATCCTTCATATCAATTGTTCTGGGTGGGTAAATTGGCTCTAAAAAAGGTCTTCCTAAAGATGTTAACCTTAACAAATGTGCTGTCAAAAAACTAAAGCATATAACTATGCCAAGCAAACCAAACCATTGTGCAAAGAGTAAAAATGGAAATCTAAGCATCCGGATCGTATTACCCATAGCATAAATTGGTGTTGTAAATGAAGCTAGTGCAGATAGAGCTACAATAATAAGCAAAATGTTACTCGTTAAACCAGCCTCAACTGAAGCTGTTCCGATAACAATCCCTCCAACGATACCAATTGTCTGACCAACCTTCGTTGGCAATCTCGCTCCTGCCTCTCTTAATAATTCAATTGTTAATTCCAAAAATAATGCTTCTAATATAGGTGGCAACGGAACATCCCTACGAGATGAGATAAGAGTGTTTAATAAATCACTTGGGATTAATTCATAATGATAAGTTAAAGCCGCTACATAAACAGGTGTTACCAATATCGAGAATGCAACTGCAAATAGACGAATTAAACGAAAAAATGAGGCACTAAGCCAATTATAAAAATAGTCATCAAAAGCTGAAAAAAATTCAACTAATGTAGTTGGTCCAATTAATACATGAGGAGAACCATCTACAATAATCCCAATCTTTCCTTCAGCAAGTATAGATGAGACCCTGTCAGGTCGTTCTGTATCCAAAAGCTGCGGGAAAGGTGAATTGTGATTATCCGAGATCATCTGTGAAATAAAAGAGCTATCACTGATTTGATCAAATTGTATATCTTTTATTCGTTGTATTACTGTATGTACATTCTGTTCATCACATATATCCTCAACATATAAAATCGCAAGCTTCGTATTAGATAAATCCCCAACCTTCATTTCAAAAATTCGCAATTTATCACTAGTTACCCGTTTCCTAATCAAGTTAATATTTGACTCAATCGATTCAACGAATGCCTCTTTTGGACCAACAACACTAAATTCTACTTCTGGAAGTGATACATCACGAGCCTTATTTATTGTTGCCTTAACAAGAGCACAAGGTAGACCATATTCAGACAAACATACTACTATATACCCCTCAAGAAGCTTTTCCTTAATCACATCTGTATCAATTGTAAGTATGATATTTTCAATAGGGATCCCTTTTTTTAACTCCTCTAATGTTTTCCATTGATCACTTTTCAAGAAAGGCATGATTGTTTGTTGAAGTGTTTGTACATCAACTAATGTTCTTATATATGAAACCCAATATTTCACATGATTTGTACCATCTTGATATTGAAGAAAATCAGATGACATTCTAAATCGTGCAAATACCGTTGCTAATGAAGGCTTATCTTTGCCACTTTCATATTTCATTTTATCCATTTGTCACACCACACGCTTCTTTATTCTTAACAAATTGCCCGTTTATTCAACATGTACGACCGATTATCTTTATTCTTAATAGCATGCCAACTATGTATGGAATTATGCACCAATAATAGAAAGCCTTGCTTAGCGAACTAGCATTATCCTTATAATTACAACAAAAAGAGGATGACCTTATAAGATCAACCTCTTTAGTAATAATCTTTATTTTCAAAAATTACTTCGCAAATACATGGTTACCAATTTTAACTGTTACTTCACGTGATGTAATCCACGTACTTTTTGCTGTTTTAGGGTTATAGAAGTACAATGAATTGTTACCCATGCCACGGAATGCTAGTGCTTCCTGAACAGCTTCCTTTGATTTAGCATCTGCTGGTTCATTAATCGCACCATCTTGTACCGGTGAAAATGCATAATAACCTTGATCTTTTTGATAAATAACACTCTTAATATCATTTGGGAATAATTCACTATCAACACGATTCAATACAACAGATGCAACAGCGACCTTACCTGCATATGATTCTCCTTTAGCTTCTGCATGTACAAGTCTTGCTAATAAATCTTTTTCTGCTGCTGTAATTGTTTGAGGTATAACTAATTTTTCTCCTACCAATAGTAATGGTGTTGATTTTTTATTTGTCGACATTAACGATTTGACAGACACTCCATGCTTCTTACCAATTAACCAGAACGTATCACCTGATTGAACTTGGTGTGTTGTTGCAGCACTAGCTTTTGATTGTGGAGCTGACATCGCAATGAGCGATAAAGCTAATGTTGAAACAGCAACAAGTTTTAAGATTGTCTTTTTCATATTTTCGTAACCTCCTAAGGTACAAGTTTCTAATTTTATTAAGCTATCGTTCTCTTGGCTACATGAACAAGACTAACAGGTTTAACCTTACAGGACATCCCTCAATTTATGGTAGGTATTCCAAAACTTTATGATTTTGTCACGGACATAAAACATTAATCCCTTGCCCCTTCTATATTCAGTCAATATATATCTTTTTTCTCAAATGATTCAATTTAAACAATCTTCTTCCTTTTAAAATTTTAATGCTTAAAAAGAATGCTTAATACGCAAAGAGCCAAGAAGTTAATTCCTTAACTTCTTGGCTCTTTTAAATATCGATAGATGATACTCCCACCTTGTTGTGCGATTCCGCGAAAATGCTTAAAATCTGTTCGATTAATTAATATATTTCGAAAACTTAGAAACAGATCCTTCCCAACATGGTATTCATGTAATTCACCACTTTTAAGCTTATCTAATATCTCATGAATCGTTCGTTCATCCATAGCCATACCCTCCTATAATCAATCGAAATTATCTTATATTTTATTTTACCATTCCTCAAGTAAACACTTGTACAACAATTCAATTAGCTGACTTCGTCTTAAATTGTGCCATTCAATTGGTACCACCGTATTATCAGTCTTGTAACCAGCTTTTTAATCGAGCAAATTCTCTTCTTGCATCCTGCATGCCTAGTGAATATAAATGTTCAAGCTTTTTGGGATTCCGTTCGATTCTACCTACTTTAAGATTATTACTAGGTCTAATCACAAAAACAGATCCATTCTTCTCCTGCTTTTCAATATAAGCAACTGTTTCATTATACATCTCATACCTCGTTAAAACCGCTTCAATGAGCTTTGGATACTCGCGATAGGAACGATTAAGAAGCCATCGAATATTTGACTTTTTCTTTATGTAAGATCCCTCTTTCGTTAAAATTACCACATTCTTTTTGTTACCATCACTTTCTGCTTTCTTTATAGGAATAGAATCTACTATGCCACCATCTAATAACGCTTTACCATTGTATTCAACAATTGGTGCTATAAAGGGTAATGAACTAGATGCTCGAATAATGGTTAATAGATCCTTTCCATAGTCCGCTCTGTTAAAATAATGCGGTAACCCTGTATGACAATCTGTTGTAGCTACTACAAACTCCTCAGATCCACGATAAAACATATCAAAGTCAAATGGAACGATTCTTTTTGGCATTTCGTCAAAAAGAAAATCCATTCCAAATAGTTGACGGTGCTTTAAAAAATTTCGAAATGATAGATAGTTAGGATGTTTAATATAATCAATATTCACTTTACGATTTCTACCTTTTTGTCTTGAAAGATATGATGCTCCAAAGCAAGCACCTGCTGATACCCCAATAACATAAGGAAAATATAGCTCTTGTTCCATAAAATACTCTAAGACACCAGCAGTATAAATTCCTCTCATCCCTCCACCTTCTAATACTAAACCTGCCCCTGTCATAATAAACGCTCCCTTGAATCAATAGTTATTTAAATATATCATACATAATCATTTCCCTCTTATAAAACGTGTTGATTATTGTCATTAATTGTTGGTTAATGATGAATATCCATCATCTGTAAAGTTTTTTTCACTAAATAGAATGAAAGGCTTTACTTACTAGAAAAAATAGTGTTAAATAATGCTAATAAAGTGTTTTACAGTTTATAAATTAGTGCCTAAGGCTCAAGGCGCCAGCAAATACTTAGATTGATTAGAGTAAGACAAATAGAGATCCTGATCGTCGAAGAATATGTAAAGGAGCGAGGCAATGAAAATCGCTAAAGTTGGAAGTATCATTGAATTTAGAGAAGGATTAACAGGTGTTGTTGAAAAGGTTAATGAAAATTCTGTAATTGTTGACTTAACCTATATGGAAAACTTCAGAGATTTAGATCTTGATAGACGTACAGTTGTAAATCACAAAAACTATAAAATTGTTAAAGACTCATTCTCATAATATAAAGCAAAACGCGAAGAATATTTCATTCTTCGCGTTTTGCTTTTGTAAAAACATCATTTATCTATTATCAACCGTTTCAGGATACAAGTCATGATTCATTAAGCGATAGCTCGCCATTTCTTCATATTTTGTTCCTGGCTTCCCATAGTTTGTATAAGGATCAATTGAAATCCCACCTCTTGGCGTGAATTTCCCCCATACCTCAATATAACGAGGATCCATTAACTCAATAAGGTCATTCATGATGATATTCATGCAGTCTTCATGGAAATCCCCGTGGTTTCTAAAGCTAAATAAATATAATTTTAATGATTTGCTTTCAACCATTTTTTGATCTGGGATATAGCTAATGTAAATTGTTGCAAAATCTGGTTGATTTGTTATCGGACATAAAGATGTAAATTCAGGACAATTGAATTTTACAAAATAATCTCGATTAGGATGTTTATTATCAAATGATTCTAAAATTTGTGGTGAATACTCAAATAAGTAATTTACACCTTGATTACCAAGGAGTGTAACATCTTTCAATTCTTCATTTTTTCTACCAGCCAATTTCCCATTCCTCTTTTCTATATTTATTAAACTCCGCGCTTATTTCCCCAGACTAATGTATGAAGTTGAGGTAATACACGGACATTATTAAGTTGTGAATCTTCAATTACTTGATCAATTAACCATTCATATTTTTCTAATAAAGTTTGAACAAGACGATCCGTTTCTGCTGTGTGAACATTTTCATTACCTACTTGAAGATAAAATGGAATCTCAGGATAACGGAGATGAACACATTTTGCAAAACTCAAGTCTTCTGTATGAAATACAACAACCTTTAGGCTTAACGAATTATGCTTATTTGAATTAGTTAGTGTATTGATTATTTCATCAAGCTTCGAAAAATCAGTTTTCATTCCAGAACTAGGTGGTTTTGGAGAAATTGTTAGATCATCGATACTTTTCAGCCATTCTTGATATTTACTGCCCTGTGTTTCAATCGCGATTTTTTTCCCTTTCTCCTTCAGCAGATGAACAAAATCATCCAAATTTGCTAATAGAGCAGGATTCCCACCAGAGATCGTCACATGTGAAAAACGATTACCACCTAATTCAGTAAGCTCTGACCAAATTTCCTCAGCTGTCATCTGTCTAATATCATTTTTCGCTGAGCCATCCCATGTAAAAGCAGAATCACACCAGCTGCATGAATAATCACATCCGGCAGTTCGAACAAACATTGTCTTTTGTCCAATCACCATCCCTTCACCTTGGATGGTCGGACCGAATATTTCTAATACAGGAATCTTCTTCACTGCTGTTCCTCCTTTTGTTTCGGACGGAACACGACATAGCTTGTTGGTGTTTCCCTTACAAATACTTGGACACATTTCGGTTTATTTACTTTTGTATCAAGCTCCCTTTGAATCACTTCCCAAACCGCTCGCGCCATCCCTTCAGTTGTTGGAAAAAAACTCGGGTCCTTATCAGAAAATAACTCTGTATGATCATTTAAAATAGTGTGGTCAAAACGATCATGAATTAGTTTTTTGATACCTGAGAAATTCACTAAAAAGCCAGAATCATCAAGGTCATCACCTGCAATGGTTATATTCACAAAATACGTATGACCATGAACTTTTTGGCATTTTCCAGCATCTTCATGTGGGATATAATGTGCTGCTGCAATATGCATATCCTTATTTAGCTCAAATTGATAATTGTGTTGTACTTGAGGGTATATTTGTTGAATCATTTTTCAACCACACCTTTTTCAAGTAAAAATTCATCAAGACCATTTTTTCTTAATCTACATGCAGGGCATTCTCCACAGCCTTCAGCAATAATGCCGTTATAGCAGGTTAATGTCTTCTTACGGATAAAGTCAAGTACACCAAGATCATCTGCAAGCTTCCATGTTTCTGCTTTATTAATCCACATTAATGGTGTATGAATGGCAAATGGTTTATCTAAAGCTAAATTCAGCGTTACATTACAGGATTTAACAAATGCATCTCGACAGTCAGGATATCCACTAAAGTCAGTTTCACACACACCAGTAACGATGTGTTTAGCTCCAATTTGATTCGCTAAAATGGTAGCAAATGATAAAAATAGTAGATTTCTACCTGGAACAAAAGTTGACGGCAGCTCGCCATCCTTATGTTCGATTCCAATGTCTTCTCTTGTTAAAGCATTTGGTGCGAGTTGATTTAACAAAGACATATCTAAAACATGATGCATTATTCCAAGTTCTTCTGTTATTGATTTCGCCACATCGATTTCTAAGCTATGGCGTTGATTATAATTGAATGTTACCGCGACAACTTCTTTAAATTGCTTTAATGCCCAAAATAGACAAGTTGTACTATCTTGACCACCACTGAATACAACAACTGCCTTTTCATTTTTCATCAAAAACCGTTCCCTTCTTTTGATGTATAATCAATCGTTCATTACACATACTGTAAGAACCTATTATTTTTTCACAATAAAAAAAAACACCTTCGAAGTAGTTTCGAGGTGTCTAGCGCATTGTTCATTCTATAATAAAACTATATCAAAGATATGGTAGTTTTTTATAGAGGGTTGGGCTAGAACCTCTCCCGATCTCTAAGAATCGGATTTGTTCTTAAATTTTCAACTTAGAAAATATATCACGAATGAATTTTTTTTGCAATGATATTGTTAGTGGGGTGTATAAGATGTCAATTAGACAACTCATCATTCGTGTTAGGACTAGCTTTTGGTATTTGCCAACTGTTTATGGGGTCTTAGCATTTATTATTGCTATCATAAGCATGCTATTCGATCGTTTTTTAGCACGTCAATCATTTTATTCAAGTATTCCAAACGTATTCTTATCAGATATGGATCTTGCTCAAACGATCTTAAGTTCATTATCTACTTCATTACTAACAATGACAACGATCACTTTCTCATCAATTCTTGTTGTTTTAACAACGTATTTATCCCAATTTTCTCCGAGAGCGCTTCAGAACTTTATAACCGATCATCATACACAGCGAGTATTAGGGATTTTCATTGGCGGGTTTATTTATACGATTATTTTATTGTTACTAGTAAGAGAAAATGATACAAGTACATTATTTATCGTACCTACTTTTGCGATTTTTGTGTCCATTATTTGTTTAGGTATGTTTGTATTCTTTATTCATCATGTTACTACCTGGATTAAGGTAAGTAATTTAATCTTTCATATTACAATGAAAACGATGAACTCTATACATAATCATTATGTAGGCGAAAATGAATTTCAAGCTGAATCACCATGGAAGAATTGGGAATATGAAGAATTAACAACTGTTAAACCTTATTTACTAATTAGTAAAAAGTCTGGCTATATTTACTAATTAGTAAATAGAGAAAATTATTTCTCAAGCCACTCAAGATAATTGTATTGTTAAAATCGAACAGGACTTAGGAAATTACGTTGATCAAACTACTCCGCTTTTTTCGATTTGGAACCTTGATGATCCTAGTAAAAGTCATCGATATTTATCACTTATTACCATCTCTAATGACCAAGAGCCTGTACAGGACATTAAATTCGGTCTTCAAAAATTGGTTGAAATTGCCCTCAGAGCTGTTTCACCAGCGATTAATGATCCTTATACTGCAATCAATAGTATGAACCATTTAACTAAAATTTTGTCATTATTAGGACAGAAACATTTAGAAATACCTTTCCATTATGATCAACACCAACAGCTACGTGTTATTTTTGAAAAACCTTCGTTCTCTGATTATTTATATGAGTGCTTTTATCAAATTCGTCATTATGCAAAAGAGGATGTTTCAGTAATGGCTGCGCTATTAAAGGGATTATCCTTTATCGCTCAAGGGAACTCACCATTCATTAAAGGTGTGATATGGGAGTTTTCTCTTTATATCGTCGAAGGTTTAAGAGAAGTTAACTGGTTGTCAAAAGATAGGGAATTTTTAAATATCCAATTAAAAATGCTTGCTAATGTGTGTGATAAACAAAAACGTGAGAAGGAGTTGATGTTAAGGTAATTAGCAAATCAATCATTTTGAATTCACATACAAAAAAACAGGTGAAAAAGCATCACCCGTTTTTGTATTAGCGCACTATTTATTTTCCTTTTTTCCCGCTTCACCAGCAAGTTCGTCAAACGATTTTACTTTACCATGAGGATTTTGAGATTGTTTACGGACAGCCCATTGACGTTCCTGTTGAGATTTTGATTGTGTCATTGTCACCAAACTCCTTTATATCGATTTTTCGAATAAATTGGCAGGAAGGCCTCGTAAAAGAAGCTTCTTTTTATATTCTCCTGTAGCTGTATTTTCATTCTTATAGATCTTTTGAGGAATCATTGCTTTTAGCGAAGAGAAGGTAAAGACCTATGATAATTAATAAAACTGGCCAAAATGATAAAACATTAAATGGAAGTAAATTTTGTAGAATAAACACAGTCCCCAAACAAGATAATATGAAAATCGGGATTAAAAGACCAAAATTACGACCGCCAAACAACCATAGCTAATCCTAATGATTGCAAAGAAAATAAAACACCTAAAGCTACTAAACAAAATCCATAAATACCCTTACCATTTTTCAATATATAATCCCCTTTTAAAAATGTAGTATTAGCACCATAACTATATGAAAGCATAAGAACATAGTAGAACAACCTTATGTCATATTCTTATTTTCCCATACACATTTGGTACAAATATTATTCCGTTAATTAAGACGTTTAATGGGACAATAAGTTTCAAAACTTCAGTTAAAAGAAAAAAGAACTTACAAATGTAAGTTCCTTATGAAGTGGCTATTTTTTTTTCAAGTAAAGCTGGATTTGATAGTACTTCTTGTTGTTTTTTAGTGATTTCGAGATATCGGATATGATGGTTTTCCATTTCAGTTACCTTAAAGGTATGTGAGCCAAATTCCACAAATCCACCCGTTTTAATATCATATTGTTCTGTTAAAACCCAACCACCAATTGTATCAACGTCAGAGTCATCAATCTCTATACCAAATAAGTCGTTTATTTCGCTAACAAGTACTTTACCGTCAATAATATATTTCGAATCGTTGACCTTTTGGATAAGCGGTACCTCATCCGCATCAAATTCATCACGAATTTCACCAACGATTTCTTCTAAAATATCTTCTACGGTAACAAGACCAGCGGTACCACCATATTCGTCAATTAAAATTGACATATGAATTCTCTCTTTTTGCATTTTCAATAATAATTCCTGAATCGGAATTGACTCAGGCACTTGAATAATCGGGCGAATATACGTATCAATGGAAAAAGAATGCTGTTCTTTTAGATGAATAAGATCTGTAAAAATTTCTTTAATATTTACAATTCCAATAATATGGTCTTTGTCGCCATCTACAATAGGATAACGAGTATATTTTTCATCTTTAATTATCTCTAACTGTTCCTTGATTGGTGCATCGATTGATAAGGAAATAATTTCTGTACGAGGCACCATAATTTCTTTTGCAATTCGATTATCAAATTCAAAGATTTTATTTACATACTTAAATTCAGACTGATTAATTTCTCCGCTTTTATAGCTTTCAGATAAAATGATCCTAAGCTCTTCCTCACTATGAGCAAGTTCGTGTTCTGAAACAGGCTTAAAACCAAATATTCCTGTAACAAATCGAGCAGATCCGTTTAAAGCCCAAATAAACGGGTACATTATACGATAGAAGGCCATTAATGGTCGAGCGAACCATATGCTAATTGCTTCAGCCTTTTGAATAGCAACCGTTTTTGGTGCTAACTCACCAACTACAACATGTAAAAAGGTAATGGTAGAAAACGCGATGACAAATGATAAAACAGTAGCCACAGAATTTGGCAGCTCAAAACGTTCAAATAATGGTGTTAACAAATGTTCAATCGTCGGTTCTCCAAGCCACCCTAATCCTAATGCTGTAATGGTTATTCCTAACTGACAAGCTGACAAATATTCATCAAGATTATCAATGACTTGTCTTGCCGCACTTGCCTGTTTGTTTCCTTCTGCAATTAATTGGTCAATACGAGAGCTCCTAATTTTAATTATCGCAAATTCAGAAGCAACGAAAAAACCCGTAAGAGCGATCAAAATTGCAACAAGCAACAAATTTACTATGTCCAAATAAGCTTCCTTACTCCGTCCTAAGAACGGAAAAGGAGTCACCTCCTGAGAGTTAAATCTTAATTTAAAAGCGCAAACGCCTTGCTCAGCCTTAGGCAAATAAGACGCTCATGAATAGAAGGTGTTCTTTACCTTCAATTCATGAGTGGCTTAGACCCAAGAGGGGCTAGGCGCTGGAGCTAGACACAAATACTAATTATAAAACAGAGCGTCCGCTTGGAGTACAATAAGGGATGCTATTAGTCTATTTAATTTTAACTCTGCCCCATATTATCACCCCACAGTTTTTATTAGAATAATCATAATACGAAATAAAGTAAACAGTCAAACATAACACTTAGTCGATTTCTTAAATAAATATGTGATAAACCGTTTAAAAATACCTTTTCCAATGAAAAATCACGTATTATGACCTTAAATGAGTGATACAGCTAAAATTGTTAAACTTTTACTCTTTTCCAGTGAAATATTGCTGAATTTCCACTGGTAAACCAATACTTAATTATGGGTTCCTAAGTAAAAACAAAAATAGAGTAACCAATCAATTATTGATCACTCTATTTGAACAGGTTGGGATCTCAGTTTTTTTAAAAATTTGGCTCTTTTCTAAAAGATTGTTGTTTTTGAACAAAACTGATTAGGGTGATTGGAACGGATATGCGAGACTCCTGTGGGAGAAGCGGGACAGATGAGACCCCGCAGGCGCTTCGCGCTGAGGAGGCTCATCGCCCGCCCCACGGAAAGCGAGCATCCTCTCGCTGCAATCAACCAACCCAATACTATTTTAAAAGCAACAAAGTTTGCGAAAACAGCCAAAAATTTAAAGTATTAAATTTTTATTGTTTTATAAAAATCTTCATATGTATCTAAATAGAAGTCAGCCCCTTCTGCTTCATTCTGAAACAAACATGTATGCAGGCCAATTTCTTTTGCTGGGACTATATCGAGGACACGATCTCCTACAGCTAAATCTAATTTATACTTATCATGTAAGTAACGATATGCAGTAGGATCAGGTTTTCTTGGAAAACCATCGTCTCCAGCTACAATTTCTTGAAAGTAATGATTCCAACCAAAATAATCAAGAATTGTTTGAACTTCTTCTCTCGGCTTATGTGTCATAATGACATTTAGATTTGATTGTTTTAATACGTCTTCAACAAATGGAAATGGTCGTTTTTTTTCTGGCGATATTGCTCGTTCCTTCAGTTTAAATTCAGCTATTTGATCTTCTGATAGTTGAAAGAAAGCTGTTGCATGTGTAAAAGATTTCTTAAGTTCTAAAAAAATTTCATCAGGTGGAACACTCCCCTTTAATACTTCGTGCAAAACATTTGTAAATGCTTTGTAAGTATCAAATAATGTTCCATCGAAGTCCCATAAGATGTTCAACATTGTCTTCCTTTCATTGTAAAAAATCTATTTTTTAATTCCACGATAACGAGCAGTAGTTAGCTCAATAATATACGGCTCAAGATCTGGCATTTTTGCAAGCCTAGCTAATTGGATTGCAAATTCTATATCATATGGCACTCGTACAAATTGAATTGAGAAGCTAGAACTTTTCTCAGAAAAACCATATTGTCCCTCTAAAATAACATAAGAAGCTTGTGTTACATCAAGAGGATTACCCACACTACCAGTATTAAATAACGTTTTACCTTGAATATGCTGAATAAAGGCGTTGTGAACATCACCATAACCAACAATATCTGGCTGTTTATTTTTCACACCTGTATGAACGGAATTCTCAAACATACTTAACCTTTTTTCAACAGAGTCCCAAGGTTGAATACGTGTATATAAGCTAAATGGTGATGCATGGAATAATCGAATGGACCTACCACTCATATAAAAATCAAACGAAAATGGAAGAGTTTCTAAATAAATACATTGTTCATTTCTAAGTTGGTTTTGGTGCCATTTTAATGTTTCAAATTCTGTTTCCTTTGTAATAAAGTCGTCCCAATTTCCTTTAACAACAACCTCACAAACCTCTCGTATCCTATCAATAGCGGCGCTTGAATCGGGCCCTTTTCCTACTAAATCACCTAAACAAAAAATGCGTTGGATTTGCCTGGAATGAATATCCTTTAAAACTGCATCAAGAGCAGGGATGTTGCCATGTATATCAGATATTATCGCAATACGTTCCAAAATACCCCTCCAAATCAAATAATTAAACGATTCGACCTCTTAATATTATCATACAGTAACTACTTTCTTGGTGCTTTTTTTACAATTAATAAAGCTAGCGTTCCTAAACAAACATAGCCAAAAATTGGGTATAATGATGAAATCAATGAGCTGTACCCGATCTTACTAATAAATGCAGCGATACACAAAATTGCACATACGATTATCATGCGCGGAATTTTCAAATAGGTTGCCACTTGTTTTTCAAGTCCAAAAAGATTGCCAATAACTGATGTAAAGACCTCACCATAAATGACAGCTATATATATGAAGTAAAATGCATAAAACGCTGTTTTCATTACTTCTGCCATCGGGATATCAAACTGCGTTAAACTTGGCAAAGTTGAAAGAGCGATATGACTACTAATTAATATAACTGTTAAAAAAAATCCACCTAGCATTCCACCTCTTTTTAAAACTTTCTCATCATTAATCTCACTAGCTAGCGGAACTAGTACTGCTGAAGCCATTGTCAAATTAAAAGCAGCATAAGAAAATGCAGATAAAATCCATTTGAATTGATCGGATGTTTCAGAAGGTATTAAATATAATGGGTCAAGGGAAAAAGATTGAAATGCTAGCATCACACTAAATAAAATTAACATTGGAACCACAATGATGTTTACGCTGAATAATCCCTTAATACCAAAAGCCATCACAGCAATAGTTAGCAAAATCGTAATGATTACTCCTAACCTTATAGAAAGGTCAAGCTGTTCCTTAAAGATTGCACCTGCACCTGATAGCATAATAGATGTTAAGCCCAAGAGAACGATCAACATAAAAACATTCACAAAGCCGCCAATCTTAGCGCCAAATAAAAAAGTCATTAAATCTTGATAGGATGTTGCCTTAATTCTTTTTGATAAGATGAGCATTTTCGTTCCAATTGATATAAAAAGAAAACCGGCTAAAAGAATTCCTGCTAGTCCAAAAACACCGTACTTCGTGAAAAATTCAACGATTTCCCTACCTGTCGCAAACCCAGCACCAACTACAGTACCAACGTAAACAGCTGCAACCTGAAGGGAAGAAACCCAAGATCTTCGCATCTAACACACCTCACTCAAGTTAAACAATGCTTGTATCATTATATGAAGAAAACCCTAGATGATTCTTCCCTCTTCAAAACTATGAATTTTGGTAATACTTACAAATGAATTTTTAGAGTCTAAATACTTGAAAGTCAAAAAAGGTCAAAGTATACTATGGTCAAGGAAGGTCAAATCAAAGATCTTTTTTTTTTCACTTATTAGTCAGATAAGATCAAAGTTTCTTATAAAACAATAAAATTCAAAATTGAAAAGGGGTTTTCATTTATGATGTGTGAAAATTGTCAAAAAAACCACGCTACTGTACATGTAAACTTTCAAATAAATAAACAACAAAAACAAATCACATTGTGTCAGGACTGCTTCTCCGCTTATAAACAAACGATTCCTACTGGTGGCATAAATGGATTTTCTTCATATCCATTTGATTTATTTTTAAAAGGATTTCATTCAAGTCAACAATCACAAGGGGCACAACCACAAACTCAGCCTCAACATGGTAGTGGATTCCTTGATCAACTTGGTCGAAATTTAACACATGCTGCTCGTGCCGGTCTAATTGATCCAGTGATTGGCCGTGATGAAGAAGTAGAGCGAGTAATCGAGATTTTAAATCGACGCAATAAAAACAATCCTGTATTAATCGGGGAACCTGGTGTTGGTAAAACAGCTGTTGTCGAGGGTCTTGCGCTACAAATTGCGAATGGGACTGTTCCATCTAAATTAAGAAACAAAGAAGTGTACCTTTTAGATGTTGCTTCACTTGTGGCAAGCACCGGGATTAGGGGTCAATTTGAAGAACGGATGAAAAAAATCATAGATGAACTACAAAACCGTAAAAATATTATTTTATTCATCGATGAAATTCATCAGCTTGTAGGAGCTGGTTCTGCAGAAGGTTCTATGGATGCTGGAAACATATTAAAACCAGCATTGGCCCGCGGAGAGCTTCAAGTTGTTGGTGCAACAACTCTAAAAGAATATCGTACTATTGAAAAAGACGCTGCCTTAGAACGACGCTTTCAGCCTATTATTGTACAAGAACCTTCAATCGATAAAGCAGTAAGCATTCTAAAGGGAATCCAAGCGAAATATGAAAACTTTCATCACGTCACATACACGGATGAAGCGATTAATGCCTGTGTAACATTATCACATCGTTACATTCAGGACAGATTCCTACCTGATAAAGCTATTGATCTTCTTGACGAAGCAGGATCTAAAAAAAACTTAGCGTTATCTAACGTAAATGATGAACAGGTTAAGGTTCGCTTAGTTCAATTATCTAAACAAAAACAAGACGCAACAGAAAACGAAAACTATGAATTAGCTGCTAAATTAAGAGATGAAGAGGTTCGTTTAGAAGCTCAATTAAACCAACAGGGGAATCCTGAAAAACTGCTCGTAGATGTAGATGATATTCAAGCGATCATCGAGAAGAAAACGGGTATCCCAGTTGGCAAGCTTCATGAAAACGAGCAATCAAAAATGAAACATCTAGAACAAAACCTTTTAGAAAAGGTGATTGGCCAAGCAGAAGCGGTTAAAAAGGTAACAAAGGCAATTAGAAGAAGCCGCGCAGGCTTAAAATCAAAAACAAGACCAATTGGTTCCTTCCTCTTTGTTGGACCTACTGGAGTTGGTAAAACTGAATTAACAAAAACATTGGCAGAAGAGTTATTTGGTTCAAAAGATGCGATGATCCGTCTAGACATGAGTGAATATATGGAAAAACATGCCATTTCAAAAATTATTGGCTCCCCTCCTGGCTATGTTGGTCATGATGAGGCAGGACAACTAACGGAAAAGGTTCGCCGAAACCCATACAGTATTATCTTATTAGATGAAATCGAAAAAGCTCATCCTGATGTTCAGCATATCTTCTTGCAAATCTTAGAAGACGGAAGACTTACAGATAGCCAAGGTCGTACGGTTAGCTTCAAAGACACTGTTATTATTATGACAAGTAATGCAGGCGTTGGAGAAAAGCGAATCAAAGTAGGCTTCGAAACACCAACAAACGAAGCAATGCAAGAAAGCCAGCTTTTACATTCATTAGGCTCTTTCTTTAAGCCGGAATTCTTAAATCGATTTGATAACATTATTGAATTTTCTTCTCTTGAAAAGGAGGATCTATTCAAAATTGTTACATTAATGCTAGATGAATTATCAAATACACTAGCTGAACAAGAGGTCTTCTTATCCGCTACAGATCAAGCAAAAGAAAAGCTTGCATTTTTAGGCTATCATCCCGCTTTTGGAGCTAGACCACTTCGTCGTGTGATTCAAGAACATGTAGAAGATAAGATAACAGATCTTCTTTTAGATGAAGGTCAAATAACAAGTGTAACTATTGATGTAAAAAATGATGAAATTGTAATATCACAATAAACATGAGGAGGAGGACTTTTAAGTCATCCTCCTCCTATTTGTTTTCACCTAGATACTCATTACAACCTAAAACAATTATGTTAAAATTTTCATATACTATTTAGAATACATATTGATATGAGTCTATTTTCAACAAGTTTTAAATTGAATAAGAGTTCAAAGAAAGGAGTACATATGATTTTTTTTAGACGATTTTTCCTAAAAGTTGTACAAATGAATAATTGGATTCTCGTATTTGCAACCCTAGCCTTGGTATTTTCCAGCAGTTACTTCATTTATTTTTTAGAACCAGATACGTTTGCAAGTCCCTTTGAAGGGCTTTGGTGGACGATGACAACCGTTGCGACAGTTGGATATGGAGATGTGTCACCTACAACTGTTAATGGGAAAATATTTGCGATGATTTTATATGTTGTCGGTATTGGACTCATGACAATTTTCATCGGGAAAGTGATTGATTTCTTTAGTATTCGTAAACGTTTGAAGGAGGAAGGGAAATTGAAGGTCACAACGGAGAATCACATTATTTTAATTAACTGGACGAAAAAAGCTGAAATTACATTAGAGGAGCTATTAAAAACGTTCCAAAATATCCGTATCGTTATTATTGATGAAAGTTTACCTAAAACACCTATCCTTCATGAACAAGTCGAATTTGTTAATGGGAATCCAGCTAATAATAATGTTCTCAATCAGGCGAATCTGCTTAAATGCAAATCGGTCATGGTGTTTTCACCAGATGGTTTGATGACTGCATCCCAATCAGATGGTCATACTTTATTAATTGCCTCAATGATCGAAGGTATAGGTAAAGAGTATAACCGCAATATTTACACCATTTGCGAGGTATCAGATTCAAATCATATTAACGCATTTGTTCACGCGAATGTTGAAGAATTTATTACAGCAAATGACACTGCCGCAAATCTTGCAGCACGTTCCATTCTTTTTAATGGCTCAAGTGAAATTATTAGACAGCTAACAAGTCAACAAGGTTATGATCTTTATTCAATTCCTAAAGAAAAGGAATGGCAAACCTATGCAGATGCTAGTCAAGCCCTTTCTTCTAAAGGCGCACTTCTTATTGCAAATGGAAATGATTTATCTATTATTAATCACCTAGATCATTCTATTCCAGAAAATGCGCAACTCTTTATTATTTGCAATCATACAACCTACCAACAGATTGTTTCTTAATTTTTGCTATAGAGCATATTCTACAGACAGGACAAAAGATGAGCCTCTTTTATCATTGTTTTCCTTTTTGGCACATATACATGCTATGAGGTGTTGACAATGCTAAAATACTCAATCTTCTTCCTTTTCATATCCTTCATTTTTCTTGTAATTAATGGTTCTGCTCTAGGATTTATTTTCTATCAAGAACGTCTTGGTGATTTATTCGGAATCATTTTATTTTGTGGTACAAGTTTACTGGGAGCATTATGTGCATCCATTGCTCTTGAAAAGAAATCATCTTATTATTCTAATCTCTTCTTTTATGGTCATCTTGTTGTCACATTTTTCCCTATCTATTATTGGGGGATTTCGAGACTATTATTGACTATTCATTAATACGTCATAGCTAAAAAAGGGTCTGATAACCATAACGTAACTTGTATAGCAACTCTCATCGAGAGCCTATATATTGCGTTTTTGGGATCAGACCCATTGTTTTTTAATCAACCTCTTTTTGTCATAAAATGAAATTTTTATATTCCTCAAAAAGAACTTCTACTAGAACTCTTAAAGTTTTCAAAAATCCACCGATATAATAAATAAGAAAATAAATAGGAAATATGGTGATTTACGATGGATAAAACGTCAATAATTGGATTAATACTTGCAATCATTGCAGTTGGTGTCGGGATGTTTATGAAGGGTGTTAGTCCCTCTGTTTTACTTAACCCAGCAGCATTATTAATTATTATTTTAGGTACAATTGCAGCTGTTACTATTGCGTTCCCAACAAGTGAAATAAAAAAGGTTCCTAAGCTATTCGGAATCATTTTTAAAGAAGAAAAAATACCTACAATTCAAGAGTTGATTCCATTATTCTCTGATTGGGCTCAAGTTGCTCGTAAAGAGGGTTTACTAGCTCTTGAAGTAAAGCTATCTGAAATTGATGATCCCTTTTTGAAAAATGGCTTACTAATGGCTGTAGATGGCCAAAATGCAGAATTCATTCGAGATGTAATGAGTGAGGAAATTGCTGCAATGGAGGAGCGCCACCAAGCTTCTGCAACCATATTTACTCAAGCAGGAACTTATGCACCAACACTTGGAGTACTCGGTGCTGTTGTTGGGTTAATTGCAGCCCTTTCCCATATGGATAATACTGAAGAACTAGGAAAAGCAATTGGAGCAGCCTTTGTTGCAACAATGATGGGCATTTTCACTGGATATGTACTTTGGCATCCCTTTGCAAATAAATTAAAACGTAAATCTAAGCAAGAAGTGAAAGTAAAGGAAGTAATGATCGAAGGTGTTCTTTCTGTTTTAGAAGGACAAGCACCTAAAGCAATTGAACAAAAACTTGCTACTTATTTACCTGTTAATGAACGAAATAATTTAAACGCTACGATCACTGAGGGAGAGAGCGTAAATGGCTAGAAAAAAGAAGCATAAACATGAAGATGAGCATATGGATGAATCTTGGCTTGTTCCTTACGCTGATTTACTAACACTTGTTCTAGCACTATTCATTGTTTTATTTGCAATGAGTTCAGTTGATGCTCAGAAATTTCAACAGGTGGCAAGAGCATTTAACTCTACATTTACAGGAGGAACAGGCGTACTCGAATATCCAAGCCCTACTCCTGATGGTGAGATGGAACAACTTGATGTACAAAAAGATCAAACACCCCAAGAGGATGCAAAAGAGGCTCAAAAACAAATAGAGCAACAAAAGCTTAAAGAAATACAAGATAAAATTAATACGTATATTAAAAATAATAAACTTGAAACAAAATTAAAAACAACACTAACAGATGAGGGTTTACTCATAACCATTTTAAATGATATCTTTTTTGATTCCGGTAAAGCAGACATTCGAAACAAAGATAAACAGCTAGCAATGGAAATCTCAGAGCTACTTGTCATGAACCCACCAAGGAATATCATTGTAAGTGGTCATACTGATAATATTCCGATTAACAACTCAGACTATGATTCAAACTGGCATCTAAGTGTTATGCGCGCTGTTAACTTCATGAAAATTTTAATCGATAACGAAAATTTAGATCCTAAGGTCTTTAGTGCAAAAGGTTTTGGAGAATATAATCCGGTTGCATCTAATGATACAAAAGAAGGCAGACAGAAGAACAGACGTGTTGAAGTGCTGATTTTACCGTACGAGCAATGAGAAAAAGCTCAGGGCGCCTTGATCAGACCCGACAGGCGCTGGATCTAGACACCAAAACTGAGTTATAAATTCTGATATAAAAATGAAAAATGAGGGTGACTTAGAGAGTCACCCTCATTTTTTGATTATTCTTTATTTAAAAGGTCGTGCGCATGATAACCAACCTTTTTAAGAAGCTCAGTAACCATACTTTTTTCCTCATCTGTCAGAACACTTACAATTTCATTGATTCGTTCCTCATGTGGAGGGAATATTTCTTCAATTAATTTTTTGCCTTTATCTGTAATTTGAGCATGAGTTACTCTGCGATCCTTTGGACAAGCTCTTCTCGCAAGTAATCCCTTTTGCTCTAACTTATCTACTACGTACGTAATACTCCCACTTGCTAATAAAATTTTACCACCTATTTGCTGCAATGGTTGATCCCCTTTATGGTAAAGTAGCTCTAAAACAGCAAACTCGGTTGGGTTTAATTTAAATGTAGAAATATGCTTATTTACAACATCGTTAAATGCCCGATGCGCACGGGAAAGTACGATAAATAGCTTTAGTGATTCTTCAATTTGCTTTGTTTTTTCCATTCCACTCAATCCTTTAATATATATCTTGAATTCAAAACAATTTTATTAAACCTATAATAGATCATGAAAATCGTTAAGTCAATATTTTTAGTTATAATTTCATGACCAAATGATGTTCCAATTATGATTGGCTTCCGCATGTATTATTTTTCGCTTCAATATATATTCAGCCATTAATTCTGACATATCAATGGGAATATCTTTAATAACAGGTTTCCCTTTAAACATTGGATAATTCCCTCCACCACCGGCTCTATAGTTGTTCATGACAACATCAAAGGTCTCATCCATCCGAATCGATTTACCGTCCTTTGCTAGCTTTACAACCCGAGTTTCAATTGGCTTTGTAAGGTCAAACGTATACTCGATCCCTTCCCACATATCGTAGTTATAGTGCTGAGGCTTTGGATGTGTAAACTCTGGATTGACATCTATTATCCCATCTTTTAGAAGAAAATAAGCAGCTGAGCGTTCTAAAGCATCCTTGATATCCTTTCCACTTACGCGAATAACCTTAAGTGTATTTGGATAAATATAATTTGCAACAATATCTCTCATTGTAATTTGATTCGGTATCCCTGGTGACTCATTATAAAATAAAGCTGTAGCTGATATTGATACATCAGCTGCATCCATTTGAACCTTGTTTATAAACTCTATGATTGGATGTTCTTTTAAACGCAAGCTGAACCCATCCTTAATCATCATGTCCCCGACTACTTTGCCTATAGGTTGATCAAGCCATTCCTGCGTTTTTTGTTCATTTTCCTTTACCATAGCTAGCAGTTTTTCATCAGTGTTTGTGTTCTCAGCCTTGATCATGGTTACCGTCTTATCGACTATTTTCATCCCTTGGCTTTTATCAAATAAAAATTCAACCTTACCAATTGCTTGTCCGTTAAAACTTGGTTGAACAACAACTACATTATTAATTGTTTCTGTGATTGTTCTATGCTGATGTCCAGTTAACAGTACATCTATACCATTTATTTGCTGACACATTCGATATCCTTGATTTTCACCTGTGATTTCTTCCAATCTTTCACCTGTATAGATATCCCGTTCAAATCCACCGTGATATGAAACAATCATAATATCTGGGTCTTCATTTTTTTTAATGAAATTAACCCATTTCTTTGCAGTCTCAAATGCATCTTCAAATGTCAGATCAGCTATATGACATGGATTTTCCCAATTGGGGATATAGTGTGTTGTCACTCCTAAAACAGCGATCTTTATTCCTTCTACGACCTTAATAATATAGGGTTTACCAAAAATCGGATCCATTGTATTTTTATGAAGAATATTTGCGGATAGCCAAGGAAAGGTTGATTGGGAAACTGCATGTTCCAATACAGACATTCCATAATTGAATTCATGGTTTCCAATAACTGCAGCATCGTATTTTAATTCATTTAACAGAGTAATCATTGGGTTAATTTTTAATTGATTCTTTTTTACATGATGAAATGTTAAAGGTGTACCTTGGATTAGGTCGCCATTGTCAATTAGCAGCAAATTTTTATTTTTCTTCCGCTCATTTTTGATAATTGTAGAAATTTTTCCCAACCCTAGGGATTTTTCTTTATTTGAGCTATAAACAAGTGGAAAAACATTTCCATGTATATCACTAGTTTGTAAAATCGTAATCTTTACTGTCCCCATACCTCACCGCCTCTTGTAGCTCCATTAAAATTATCTTACACAACTAATCATAAGGCTACAATAAAAACAAACATTTTTAAATCATAGCTATGATTAAAAAGTATCCTTTTTGCCCATCCATCCATATACTAATGATGTATGAGACCGTTCACAGGTTTTTATAACCTTTTAAGTAATGAATTATTAAGGAAGCCCTTTTCATAAACAATCATTTTTAAAGAGATAATTGCATAGGTTTTTTATACATTCTTTCAATTTCGAATATTTCCGCTATAATATTCGTATATCAATGATTTTTTTTGCTAAGGGTTATAACCAATCAAAGGAGCAAACTCATATGTCAGGGGTTTTATTAGGTAGTATTTTATCAGCTTTATCAACAGGAGTAGGAGCTCTTCCTATTTTGTTCCTACAAGGATCTATCACTCATCGCTGGCGTGATATTTTATTAGCCTTCACAGCTGGGATTATGATGACTGCAGCGATGTTGGGGCTCATACCTGAATCATTAAAATATGGTGGAGTCATTGAAGTATCAATTGGGCTATTTCTCGGTGTTCTCATCTTAACAACTCTTGAAAAAGTCATTCCACATATTGATTTAGAGCATTCAAAAAGTGGAATTAAATTTGATGAAAAAGCAATGCTAATTATCGCTGCAATAACCTTGCATAACATCCCTGAAGGTTTATCAGTAGGGGTAAGCTATGCTTCAAATGTAAGTGATACTGGTAACTTAATTGCTTTTGCAATTGGCTTACAGAATGCACCTGAAGGTTTTTTAGTTGCACTATTTTTAATAAACCAGAGTATTAGTAAAGGGAAAGCATTTTTAATTTCTACTGCCACAGGAGCAGTAGAAATCGTTGCATCGTTACTTGGTTTTTATCTTACAAGTTTCATAGGATTTCTGGTGCCTTATGGACTATCCTTTGCTGCTGGTGCAATGCTATTTATTATATATAAAGAGCTAATACCAGAAAGTCATGGAGATGGTAATGAACGTAATGCAACATACTCCTTTATTATCGGAATTCTCTTTATGGTTATTTTAATTAATAGTTTTTAACCATTTGATTTCATTTATCTAAAAAAGGCTGACTCACAAGGTACAGACCCTCTCCAACAATATATATAGCTTACTCATTTAGGATCAATGAGACACTATATATAAGTTAATTTTGGATAGGTCAGTGCCTAATGAGTCAGCCTCTTCGTTCAGACGTTTAACCCAATAATTATTTTTCAACCAATTGTAATGAGTATCTGTCTGTTAGTGTCCACTTTTTCATAGTGTGAACAAATTCATGAAATGGCCCTGTTGTTCTTTCCTTTTCTTCTAGGACAATTTGTTGATATTTATTTAGAAGCATGTCCAATTCTTGACTACACTTTACTACATCATCACTTGTATAACCTTTTCTATTTGCAGTATTGATCATTTCATTTCTTTTATTATTAATTGTTTCAAGAAGCTTTGCTTTTAATCGATCACGATTCATCGAGAGCCCCTCCTAGTTTTTCTGTAACTTATACGGTAACTTATTCAAAGAAATAACTTACCTGTGAAGTATTACAGATTTTGCTATGTTTGTAAATACATTCGCAATTTTAGACAATCTTCTCAGTACTAAATTTGACAATTTTTAAAATTTTCGATTAAGTGACTTGCTTTATACATTCCCAATAAATGATTTATATAAACTACCTCTTTAAAATTATCGTTTCTCCTTACCTAATGATGTTAACACATGATTTCTCCCTTTTTGGTTAGACTATACATCATTAAGTATGCTTTATATTAAAAGGAGAACATATTTATGAAAATGCTTTTATTACTTGGATTCCTATCAACAACACTGTTACCTTCAATAGCTCCTGAAACAAGAACACAACAAAGTAACGAACAAAAACATGTGGCGATTGTAATTGATGATTTTGGAAATGGGATGAAAGGAACAGAGGAAATCTTATCATTACCAATTCGACTTACTGTTGCTGTCATGCCATTCCTTTCAACAACAGAAAAAGACGCTAAGCTTGCTTATGAAAAAGGTCATGAAGTCATTGTTCACCTTCCTATGGAACCGTTACATGGTAAAAAAAGCTGGCTAGGACCAGGAGCCATCACGACAGATTTAACAGATGAAGAAGTGAGAAAGCGAGTTAATAAAGCAATAGATGCAATTCCACATGCTGTGGGAATGAACAATCATATGGGATCAAAAGTATCTGCCGATAAAAGAGTTATGAGAATCATTTTAGAAGTGTGCCAAGAGAGAGGATTATATTACTTAGACAGTAAAACGACTGGAAAAAGCGTTGTCGCCACTCTTGCTAAGGAATTAGGGGTACCATATTTAGAAAATGAGCTATTCTTTGACGAGCAATACACTACAAGTCACATTATAAAACAGGCAAATCTTCTAATGAATAAAATTGATGTAGACAATGAAATCATTGCTATTGGACATGTTGGAATAGCTGGTGAAAAAACCGCCTCAGTTTTAAAACAATATGTGCCACTAGTAGAGAAAAAAGCGGAAACTGTCACACTATCAGAATTATTTTTTGAACCAGAGGATGTTACTGATATACAACAATAGGAGTGCTGTCTTTTCGTGACAGCACTCCTGTTGTTAGTTCTTATTTTCTATTCGATCAACAGAGGCAACGCGGAAATCCTTACCCTCTAATTTTTCTATTATTTTTTTCAATTCCTTATCTGTTAGGTCACCAGATAAATTTAAGATAATTCTTCGAAGATACTTATCACCATTATCAAGGGTTAGTAATCCCTCAATATTTACATTTTTAACTATTGTTACAAGATCCTTAATTGCCCCCTTATGTTCCTTCGTTCCTACAGTTAAGAGATAACCTCCTGTTTGCATCCCAAAGGAATCCTCTAGTACATCCATAATGTTTGAATGGGTAATAATACCTGAAAATTCATTTTGTTCGTTTAAAACAGCTAGGAATGGCAATCTACGAATTGTTAAAAATGTTTTAAAGAAAGAATCCTCTTCAAATATGTACGCATCTTGATTTTTAAGTAGAGACTCAATAGGGTCATTATCTTTTCCCTCATGTTCAACATAATGTTCAAGTAGATGGACTTTATAAATAAAACCAACAAATGTTTTCCCATTGTTTTTCAAGACTGGAATCGAACGAAAACCTGTTGCTTTCAAAAAATCATATGCTTGTTTTACGGTTGAATTAAGATCGCAATACTTTACATCTTCTTTTGTTACATAATGGTAGCGAACCTTCACCTTTTACCCCCCTAACTAATTTTGTTGTTAAAAAAGTCGACTTAGATATTAAAAATAGTATTATATAGTCTCCTTATCATATGAAAAAATAAACATATTCATGTAAGGAGTTCTAATCAAAATTATACTACTACAATTTTTTATGTAATAGTTGCATTTTCAAATAAAACCTCATATACTTATTATTAATAAATGTGGAAAGGGTGAATGTTGAAGCAATGAAGTTCTAATCTGATTTTTTCAGGACATTATATTCAACCAAATTGAATCATAATCAAACCTAGAGAAATTGGATTAGTCTGCCTATTCTTCAACTTATACATCCTTATAACAAATATCTGTGGATTCTTATTCTATTTGAGAACCTTTATTTGTTTTTACGATTATGTATAAAGTGGCAAGCGACACCTCTCTAGGTTATAGGGAGGTTTTTTTATGTTCATATTACAAGCACGGAATCTTAAGAAGCATTTTGGTGAGAAACCAGTTTTAGAGGATCTCACATTTGATCTAAATAAAAATGACCGGATCGGCCTTGTCGGTGCTAACGGAGCTGGGAAAACAACATTAGCAAATTTGATTTATGGAGACATTGAACCTGATCAAGGTACAATTAATAGAAATCCACAAATGAGGATAGGCTATTTACTTCAATCAGTCGATTACACGGTGAATGATGATAACCAATTGTCTGCCGAATTTCTTGAACGCGCAAGTGAATTAGGGTTAAAAAAAGTTCATTCATGGCAGGAAGAACGGTTTGAACATCTCAGTGGTGGTGAAAAGCTAAAAATTGCTTTAGCGCAAATATGGGCAACTAACCCAGATATTCTCATATTAGATGAACCGACAAACCGTCTAGATTTTCAGGGTGTGAATTGGTTAATGAATCAATTACAAGAATTTAACGGGACAGTCATCTTGATCTCTCACGATCGTTATTTTCTAGACAAAACGATCACAAAGGTGTTTGAATTAGATCTTGGAAAACTAACGATTTACAATGGGAATTATTCAACTTACCGTATTGAAAAGCAAAAACGATATGAGGATCAATTACATCAATATGACGTTCAACAAAAATATAAAGCCCGCGTAGAAGGACAAATGGCACAATTACAACAATGGGCTGGAAAAGCTCACCGAACGATGAGAGATCAGGAAGGCTTTAAAGAGTATCATGGAGTTAAGGCTAAAAAGCTTGATAACGCAATCAATTCTAAAATGAAGCGGTTGAATCAAGAGCTCGAAAAAAACAAAGTAGACAAACCAATTGAAGAGAAAAAGGTTCGCTTTCAATTTGAAGCTAGTAAAAAGCGCGGAAAAAGAATTGTTGAAGCGAAAAGTCTCTCAAAAACATTCTCAAACAGAATGCTTTTTAAAGAAAGTCATTTTTATGTCAATCATGGTGAAAGAATCGGAATCATCGGTCCAAATGGATCAGGTAAAACAACTCTATTAAATATGTTATTAGGGAATGAAACAATAACGTCTGGAGAATTGTCGATCAGTGCTTCCCTCAACATTGCCTATTTAAGCCAAGATATAGCAGATATGCCAATTTCACAAACAGCAATTGAAGCTTTAAATCTTTCTGAAAAGGATAAACTTTTCCAAGCAAGAACTACACTTGCAAACATGGGCATGAAAGCCGATAAATTAACACAACCGATCGGAACATTAAGCTTAGGTGAACGCACTCGTATCAAATTGACTAATATGTTACTTTGTGAAAATGACTTATTAATCTTAGATGAACCCACTAATCATTTAGATTTAGCTAGTCGTGAGCAATTGGAAGAAACCATAAGCAAGTTTCCAGGAACAATTCTCATTGTTTCACATGATTATTATTTTATTAATAAACTATGTAATAAACTCCTCGTCATCGAGGACAGAAAAATAAAGCGTTTAGAGATGAATTTAGAGCAATACGAGTTGAAAAAGAAGCAACAAATTACTCCAGATAAACAACTATTAGAGGAAGAACTATTACGCGTAAATACAGAGATATCTGCCGTACTTGGGGAATTGAGCTTGCTATCACCAGAATCAGAAAAATATAAGGAATTAGATGCATCCTTTTTATCGTTGACAAAAAACAAACAAGACTTGATGAACAGACTTGGCAATTGATATGTGCTCGTACAGTACTATGCCTCCCGTTAGCAAAATGGGGAATTTGCAAATAGAAATATGAAAAGCGGATGACAAAAAGGATAAGTACACTTTTTGTCATCCGCTTTTTTTCACTTATTTACTTCTTCTTTTTCTTCGAAAGGATGTGCAACCCATCCCTCTGTTTCGATAAATAATCTAACTGCTACAACTTGACGATCTTCCATCAATGTAAAAAAATGTGGATTTCCTTCTGGTACAGAAATGACATCACCAGCTTCTAGTTCAACATCGAAATAGCCAGTTTGGTCATCGCCTTTGATGATAAAAATACCATGTCCAGCCGTAATCGCTCTAACCTCATCTTCTGTGTGAGTATGCACGTTTTCAAATTTCTTAAGTAAATCCTCTAAGTTTGGTGTTGCATCTGATAAAGCAACTATATCCCAGGTTTTGTAACCTCTTCTTTCTGCCAAATCTTCAATCTCTTCTTTGTATGTTGATAAAATCTCTTCTTTGTCTTGATCACTTAATACGAACTTTTCTTTCAAAGTTTCAGGAAGTTTACGCATTTCCCAATGTTCATAAAGAACTCCTTGTTTTTCCAAAAAGCTTGAAACATTTTCATGACCTTCAATTACTTCATTTGTATTTCTAATTTTAATAACTGCCATTTTGACAACTCCTCCATTTTCTAATTTATCGTTATTTTATCTAGGGTATTACACCATTACATGTTTGAAAGATAATAATTTCAAATGATAAGAAAAAAGAAATTCACTAGCTTCTAAATATTTTTTTGCTTCTAGGGCGTCTCTTCCCCAAGCCGTAATCCCATGGTTTCTTATTAAGATAGCACCAGCATCTGCTTTCACAAACTTAGCGAAATCAGCTGCTAATGTTGGGATATGTGCATGATTGTAGATAATCGGAATAGTAAACTCAGCATCTTCATCCCATAATCCATATGCTTTTATAATTTCTTGACCTTTAAATGTAATGCTTCCTTTATCACCATATAATTCAGAAATCACATTATTGTCAACTGTATGAACATGTAGACTGCAGCCAGCATTCGTCTTGTTGAAAATTTCAACATGGAGAAGTGTCTCTGCAGAAGGCTTTAAGTGAGTTTCTCCAACTGGCTGACCTTTACTGTCAACTAGTAAAAAGTCCTCGTTTGTTTCCTTTGTTTTATCTTTCCCACTTGCAGTAACGAGAAAACTAATAGGCTCGTCATCAATCTTTATCGCCAAGTTTCCACTCGTACCTGGAAACCAATCACGTCTTGCTAGTACTCTTTTAATATCAGCAAGCTCTTCCCATCTTTTAGCCATTAGACTCATACTGACACCCCCTCAATTATCTCAATTACATCATAAAAGGTTGTAAATGGTTTATGTGGCAAATGTAATTCTTCACATTTTTCTAAGAGAAAATCTCTTGCGATCACAAAATCAGCCAGTTTTGCTGCTTGTAAATCTGTAATCGAGTCTCCAATAACTATTTTGAGTTGATCCTTGCTTGTTAAATTTTTAATTAGTGAAGGTTTACAGCAGCCACAATCATTATCACATGTATGGTCACAGCTATGAGGCCATTCAATAGTAATCATTTCATTCGAAAAATCAGCTTTATTGCAATAAATTTGTCCTTCATCAATCAAACCTTCAAGGATTGGATAAACGAAAAAATCAATGCCCCCACTAACAATATAAAGCGGAATATTTTTTTCTTTCGTATATTGGACAAATTCTTTAAAACCAGGGCGAATTTCAGCATGATCTAATATAAATTGAACAATGTCTTTTTTTATAGAAGAAGGTAGAAGTTGAAACATGTTTCCAACACCTTCTCGAACAGAAATTTCTTGAGATAGTACATCTTTTTTAAGGCCATCCCATTCAGGTGGTGCAAACTGCCTCATAATCGCAATGATGTTATCTGTCTCTGTGATCGTCCCATCAAAATCACAGATTATTGCTTTATTGTTCATTTGCACACCTCTTTTGCACCCCAAAGATCAATTGCAAGTTTTAGATCTTCATCAGAGGTCGATGCTTGCTTTAAAGTGATACCCTTAAGTGTTGCATCGATTGCAGCTCGAAATGCACGACCACCGCCAATGGCTCCATTTGGATGTCCGTGAACTCCTCCACCTGCATTAATCACAGAGTCATTACCAAAGTCTTGGATAAGCAATGGTACAAGACCAGGATGAATGCCAGCAGACGGTACTGGGAATGACTTTTTAAACACATCTTCCTTTAAGCAGTTTTCCGCAATACCAAGTGCCTCGTTGCGATCTAACGCAACACTACCATATGGTGATGGAAATAAAGAGAAATCCGCTCCAGAGATTCGTAAAAGCTTCCCTAGTAATAACGAGCTAGAAAACCCGTATAAGCTTGAAGCAGTTGACGCTCCGCTAACAGCCGGATGAGCCATGATTGGAACAGAAATCTCTGGATCTTCTGCTAAGCTTTGAAGAACATCAAGTCCATATGCAAACACATTGAAAAGTAATACATTTGCACCGAGCTCTGCAGCTCGCTTCGCTTTGTCCTTTAATTCAAACGTTTTTCCAGACAAATTAACAGCATAAAATGCTTTATGGCCAGTTTCTTCATAGACATTTTTTAAAACTTCTTTACCAGCTATAATCCGATCTTCAAATGGTGTTAATGGATTATCAAAAAGGATTTCGTCGTCTTTTACTAGGTCCACTCCACCTAAAACCTGCTGTCTTAATTGATCCTTAAGATATGTAAGGTCTCTTCCAATCACACCTTTAAAAATGCTCATTAATAAAGGTCGATTATAAATACCTAACGCTTCACGAATTCCAGAAACACCAAATGCTGGTCCAGGGAATGAAGATTTCACATCCTCCGAAAGCTCTAAATCGACTAATTTCACTTCTCCATCAAGTGACAGCTTTCCAAATATAGTTGTTAGGATGGCAGGTAGATCATGACTATAATTTATGCTTGGATAAGCAATTTTTATTTTACCTTTTGTAACTTTCTTCCCTAAGTATTGATTCGTTTTTTCACTATTTTCTAGTTGACTGACTTCTAATACTCGCCCTTTATGTGCCTTTAATTGCTCTTGTTCAAGCAATGGGAGATCGGTCCAAGAACCAACTGTTAAACCTAAAGCAATTCCCTCAGCCTTTTTACTTAAATCTCCCTTAGCATCATGTACGAGATATGTAGCAATTACTTCACTCACTTTAAACCCTACTTTCTATTAAAGCGTATCTGATATTCTGAATCTTTTTATTTATCTTACTAATTTTATCATTTTTAATTGGATAATACCTATTACTTTTTCTTAAACATTGATTATCATTTGTACATATGGCAGAGATGGTATTAGTCTATAGTATTATGATGCTCGAAAAATATAATAAGCCCCTTCGACACTAATAGATCGAAGGGGCTTTTATATGCATAAATAACAAGCATATCTCCTTATCTATCAGCGAATGCTGCAAGAATTAGCACCGTGCTCAAACACATGTTTAAGTCGGTTGCCGGGCTTCATAGGGCTAGTCCCTCCACCTGCTCTTGATAAGAACGAAACGTTCATAATGTTGAGTAAATTAATATGGATTATGACAGATCACTTTTGAACTGTCAACTATGATTTTTAAAACAAATTCAATGCTTTTATTCGGTTAGCAGCTTCTACTAATCTTTCTTCTGAAGTGAGAAGACCTACCCTTACATACCCTTCACCGTATTCCCCGAAGCCAATTCCAGCTGCAACCACGACATGGGCATTTTCTAATAAGTAATCTGAAAAATCCTGAGATGATTCAAACTGATTAGGTACAGGCAACCAGGCAAAAAATGATCCAGATGGAGCTGTCACATCCCAGCCAATTTCACGAACAGCTTGAATCAAAGTATTTCTACGAGATTCATAAAGTGCATTTAACTCTGCTACACATGTTTGTGGACTTAATAAGGCATGTGCTGCCGCTTCTTGAATTGCACTAAATACACTTACATACATATGATCTTGCAAAAGATTTAGGGCTTCAATCACAGATGGGTTACCAACGGCAAACCCAATTCGCCACCCAGCCATGTTATATGACTTTGAAAAAGTATAGATTTCAATCCCGACCTCTTTTGCCCCTTTAGTTTGTAAAAAGCTTATTGGACGTTTTCCATCAAAGCCAATAGCCCCATAAGCAAAATCATGCACTACACAAATGTCATTTCCTCTAGCAAATCCTACGGTTTCTTCGAAGAATTCCTCTGTTGCAGTTGCGCCTGTTGGATTATTTGGATAGTTTAAAATCATAAGTTTTGCTTTTTCTACCGCTTCTTTAGTCAAACTATTATAGTCAGGTAAAAAATGTTTTTCTCTGATTAGTGGCATTACTTCCATTTTGGCACGTGCAAGCTCAACACCTGACCAATAATCCGGATAACCAGGGTCTGGAACAAGTACAACATCCCCTGGATTCAACAAGCATTGAGGAACCTCAACAAGTCCTGCCTTTCCACCGAATAGAATCGCTACTTCAGTCGATGGATCAATTTCAACTCCATATTCCCTTTTATAAAAAGTTGCGATCGCTTCCTTCAAGAAAGTATGACCACGAAATGGAGAGTACTTATGGAATTGTGGTTTTTCCACTGCATTTTGCATGGCTTTAACAATATGATCAGGTGTAGGCTGATCTGGATTTCCTTGACCTAGATTAATAACATCATGACCCTGTGCAATAATCTTATTTACCTTTTCAACTAGACTTGCAAAGAATTGCTTCGGTAATGTTTCTAATAATTGTGATTGTTTAAAGGTTTTCATTTTTAACACCTTCTCAAAAAATTCTTGAAATTCTAGTCACAAATAATATATTGTTAGAATCAACTTGTAAAGTAAAATTTTAAAAATGAAGGTGTGATTTTGATTGAAACCTGTCATTACTTGTATACAACTTGATATTAAATTCGGTGATCCCGCATTCAACTATCAGCAAGTAGAGGAAAAAGTAGCTGTTGCAGTAGAAAAGGAAAATCCAGCGATCATCGTTTTACCTGAGCTTTGGACAACAGGCTATAACCTTACTCGCTTAGATGTGATAGCCGATGAAAAAGGGGAAAAAACGAAACAATTTCTTTCCCGACTCGCAAAAAAATACCATGTTAACATCATCGGTGGGTCTGTTGCTAAAAAGATGCAGGACAATGTCACCAACACGATGTACATCATGAACAACCAAGGTGAGTTTGTTCATGAATATAGTAAACTCCACTTATTCAAATTAATGGATGAACATCATTACTTAACTGCAGGAACTGCAAAAGGATTATTCGAAATCAATGGAATAAAAAGTGCTGGTGTAATTTGCTATGATATTCGTTTTCCGGAATGGATTCGTGCTCATACAACAAAAGGAGCAGAGATTCTATTTGTAGTAGCTGAATGGCCTTTACCTCGACTAAATCATTGGAGAACATTGCTTTTAAGTCGTGCAATCGAAAACCAATGTTATGTTGTAGCTTGTAATCGATCAGGCTCTGATCCTAAAAACGAATTTGCTGGTCATTCCATGATAATCGATCCTTGGGGTACGATTATCGCAGAGGCTGACGAAAACACTGGTTTCATTTCAGCAGAAATCGATGTTGAAACAGTCAAACAAGTAAGAGGGCAAATTCCTGTATTTGAAGACCGACTTCCTGACTATTATAAGTGATTTTCATATTAACTGTTGACAAATCCAAATAATCATTGGTAACATGCTAATCAAGCATTACATTTTCTTAATAGCGAAAATGTTCTAAAAATAACGTAATTTAGTAAACATTAATTTTTTAATGTTTATCCATATTGATCTCTTATCAAGAGTTGGCAGAGGGACTTGGCCCTATGACGCCGCAGCAACCGACCATACTACCATTGCAAAATGGGGTGATTCTATTCACCTTGGAATATTCCAATAGGGCACGGTGCTAATTCCATCAGAAAGGCGATCTTTCTGACAGATGAGAGGTGCGAAGCGACGCCTTCAAGCCTCTTTCATACTGAAAGGGGCTTTTCTTATTTTCTAAAGAAAAGCCTCCATCAATCAAACTACTAATATTTGGAGGTATTATTATGTCTACTAAAAAGTCATCTGTTTATGAACCATTAACTGAAAGTGGTGCAATCGCTCTAGCTAAACGATTACAACTATTCGAAGAAAATAGTAATCTACTTTGCAATGAAATTGGAGATGGAAACTTAAATCTCGTTTTCAAAGTTAAAGATAGTAAAACAGAAGAAAGTATCATCATTAAACAGGCACTTCCATATGCAAAGGTAGTAGGTGAAAGCTGGCCATTAACATTAGATCGTGCCCGTATCGAAACACATGCATTATTAAAACAAGCGGAATTTGTTCCTCAGTATGTACCAAAGGTTTTTTACTCCGATGAAAAGCTTGCCATTACGATAATGGAGGACTTATCACGCCTTCAAATATCTCGAGCTGCACTCATTGAAGGTAAAGATTTACTCCTGCTTTCAAAACATATCGGAGAATTTTTAGCTAAAACTTTATTTTACACATCCGACTATGCTGTTAATCAACATTATAAAAAATCATTAGTCAAACAGTTTATCAATCCTGATCTTTGCAAAATAACTGAAGATCTTGTTTTCACAGATCCATTCTTCGACCACGACACAAATGATTTTGAACCAGAGCTCGGGCAAGATGTTGAACAAATATGGCAAGATCAAGCTCTCAAGTTAGAAGTTGCTAAGCTTAAACAGAAATTTCTTACAAAAGCTGAAGCACTTGTCCATGGTGACTTACATACTGGAAGCATTTTTGCTGATGATAAGGAAACGAAAGTGATTGATCCTGAATTTGCTTACTTCGGACCGATCGGTTTTGATGTAGGCCAGGTATTCGGAAATTTCCTGTTAAATGCAATTTCACGAGATGTTGAAAACCAGGGAGTGCTTTTCACACATATCGAAACAACTTGGAATGTTTTTGTAGAAGAGTTTTCGAAAGCTTGGAAAAATGATGGTCTTGAGATCTTCACGAAAGTTGACGGATATTTAGAACATGTATTATCTGAAATTTTCGAAGAAGCAGTTGGTTTTGCTGGTTGTGAAATCATCCGCCGTACAATTGGTCTAGCACATGTAGCTGACCTTGATTCAATTCAGCCATATGAAAAAAGAATTTCAATAAAACAACTTGCTCTTACAATAGGTAGTGAACTTATAAAAAATCAAAAAACAATTAAAGGTCCAACTCAATTTAAAGACTATGTGAAACAAACTGTAAATCAATAAGTCAATTTCTAAATAGTTTGTCCCTTTTGGATCCTTAAAGCAATTTAAAGAGTTTAAAACTAAGTAAATAAGCAAATTAGGCTTGATAGTATGAATTATCTAAAATTAACAAGCATCGCAATCAGCTTTTAAAAGAATTAGCAAAAATAAAGGAGTTATTGAGCATGGCAACAACAAAATTTACGATTCCTCGTTCAGTTATTTGGAAGGATGAATCAATCTCCCTATTAAATCAGCAAAAAATTCCGCATGTAACAGAATATCTTGAATTAACAACGATAGAAGCTGTCTGGGAGGCAATTCAAACCTTAAAAGTAAGAGGTGCTCCTGCTATTGGGATTACTGCAGCATATGGCCTAGCATTATCAGCCTTACAAGATCAATCTAATTCACTTGAGGCTTTTCAGCTTAATCTCAAACAAAACCGAGATTATTTAGCTAGCTCAAGACCAACTGCTGTGAATTTAGTATGGGCTTTAGACAGATTGGTTACTAGTTTAGTTGAAACGAAATCCATCAATGAGGCTAAAACAAAGCTCGTACATGAAGCAATTCAAATTCAGGTAGAAGACGAAGAGGTTTGTCGATTAATTGGAGAACACGCACTCTCAGTTTTTAACGATGGTGATCGCATTATGACAATTTGTAATGCTGGGTCAATCGCAACGGCAAAATATGGAACAGCTTTAGCTCCATTTTATTTAGCAAAGGAAAAAAACAAAGCATTAAGTGTCTTTGCTTGTGAAACCCGTCCGGTTTTCCAAGGTGCACGATTAACAACATGGGAACTTATGCAGGCTGATGTTGATGTTACATTAATTACTGACAACATGGCGGCACATACAATTAAGTCAAAAAAAATCTCAGCTATTATTGTGGGTGCTGACCGTATTGCAGCTAATGGTGATACGGCAAACAAAATCGGTACATTCAATTTAGCACTATTGGCAAAATCTTTTAACATTCCATTTTATGTAGCAGCACCTCTATCTACATTTGATCCTTCTATTTCAGATGGTAATAAAATTCCAATTGAGGAGCGTAATCCGGAAGAAGTAACTGAGGTTAATGGTGTACGCATTGCTCCAGAGGGTGTAAAAGTATTTAACCCTGCATTTGACGTCACACCTTCCGAGCTAATAACAGGAATCATTACAGAAAAAGGGATTCTTTCTGGTGATTATCAAGTATTAATTTCAGAATTATTTACTCTCTAAATTGACAAAGCAAAAACCTTAGTCCTCCATTTTTAACGGGCTAAGGTTTTTACTTTTAGAATTTTTTTTGATACTTTGACTCATACTTGCTCCCTGATGCTTCCATTTTTTCTAACAACCCTTTTTTTTCAGCTTCTGAAATGATATGAAGCTTTGAAAATAACGATGCATAGAAATAAACCTTTTTTGGACGTTTATGAATCCACATCTTGCTTGCCCCTTTCTTTACCATACGCAACTTTTTTCCCTTACTCAAATAATATGTTACGTAGCTAAAATGGTGACAAGTTAGGGCTTGTGAATCTTGTCAAATCAATATTTTATTTCTATAGATATTCAACCTGTTTATAACACTTTTTTATTTCAATCTGGATGATTATTGATTTATTGGTAGAGTAATATGAAAGGTAGTTCCTTTCCCTTCTTCACTTTCGACATCCACGATCCCTCTATGCTCCTCAATAATTTTATAGCTCACCATTAAACCAAGACCTGTACCACGTTCTTTCGTTGTATAAAATGGTTGCCCAAGTCTTTTTATTTTATCTTCAGAAATACCTGTACCTCTATCTATAATTGATACTACTATATGCCTTTCATCTTTTCGTTTAATTTGGACATCTATCTGTCCACCCTTTGTCATAACCTCAATCGCATTTTTTAAAACATTAATAAAAACTTGCTTTAATTGATTAGGTTCACAATAAATTAAAGGCAGGTCTTTTTCTAATGAAAGCTTCATTTGCACATTTACAAGAATCGCTTGCGCGTTTAAGCTTCATTCAATTGTTTCCTTCATAATCTTGCCTATTTCTATCTTTAAATATTTAATTGCTTGAGGTCTTGCTAAAATTAAAAATTCAGTAATGATTGATTCTATTCTACTTAATTCTGATGTTATCACATTAAAATACATTGAAAAGTCATCCTTCACACTTCCTTCAAGAAGCTGAATGAAACCCTTTAATGCTGTCATAGGATTACGTATTTCATGAGCGATTCCCGCTGCTAATTCACCTACGACATTTAACGTATCAGATTTTCTCAACTGCTCCTCAAGCTCCCTTTTTTCCGTCACATCACGAAAAACTGCTAAATTCATATTTTCATTGATATTACTTTTTAAGGTGAATTCTAAGATTTTTTCTTCTCCATTTTCAAATTTATAGGTAATTTCTTGTAATGATTCTTCCCAATATGTTGAGGCGAACTCTGTATGAACTCGATCTTGTTTTAAATCAGAGAATAGTAATTCATATAGGTTAAATGAGATAATATCCTCAGAAGAACCATTTAAAATACGCATTGCAGAAGGGTTTGCTTCAATGATTTCAAAGTCATTGTTAAATAAAACAATTCCATCCATCGCCCCATCAAATATTTTACGGAACTTTTGCTCACTTTCTTTAAGAATCTTTACCATACGTTTTCTTTCACTTACATTGCGAAAAATCGTTAAGTGGTGTCCTTCAGCTATATCCATTTTTGACGTAAATTCGAGCTCCTTATTTTGCCCATTAGGCATATGAAACAGGAGTTCCTCTCTAATTGCTCCCATTTGAAAGTATTCCTTTTTTACTTTTGCAAAAGCTAGTGTCGTTTGATCGATAAAATCAAGAATATTTCTAGTGACAAGCTCCTCTTCTGCCAATTCAAATGTCCGGCTTGCGGCTTGATTTACCCTTAAAATTTGACCATCTTTTCGCCAAATCATTATGGCATCAATCGCATTTTCAAAAATCTCTCTAAAGCGTTCCTCACTCTTATAAAGCTTCAATTCCATCGAGCGCTTTTCAGTAATATCTCTCATAATAGCCATATAAAAACCATTAATAATATTTGAGGTTGTAGTGAATTCAAAAATTTTCTTATCACCATTTTTCAGGACAACTGGTAGTTCGCCTTTAGCACTCCCGTTTTCCTTTAATACACCCCATAATTTATCCAGCTTATCATTATCTTGTTTATCGATAAAATCATTAAGTGCATATGAATTTAATTGTACTTTGTTTATTTCAAAACTTGTACAAAAAGAGCCATTTGCATCAATAAAAGAGCCGTGCTGATCAAAGATAACAATGCCATCTACAGCACGATGAAACAAATCTTTAAAAAGCTGCTCATTAATTGTTCTTTCACGTTCAAGCATTTTCTTAAACGATACGTCCTTAAGCATAGCAAGATCATATCCATTAAACGCCCGTCTGCGCAACGAAATCTCTAAAAACCTTACTTGTCCGTTTTCTAATTTTACAACTACCTCCTTCCCGAATGAGTCTTTCTTATATAGTTCATCAACTAGTTGCTTTATTTCATTCTTGGGAATAAGTGTAAGAAAATCATAAAGGTTTCGTTTACAAAGCTCTATCTTTGTTAACTGAAACATATGACATGCTGAAGAGTTTACATCAATAAATCTCATCTGTTCATCAAATATTGCAACAGCATCAAGTGCACCTTCTAATATATTTTCGTGCTGAAGAACCTTCGTTTTAAGCAATTCATTTTCAGCCTTTAATTCAGCTAATTGTTCTTTCATAGTAACGATTTCGTTTTCCTCCATCGTCTGCTTCAATCTTTTCACCCCTAATTACCACAATCTTCACTATCAAATATTCTACAAGGAGTGTCATTGTCCTTCACTTATCTACAAAAAGGTAAGAAAAACTTGACTCTTCGCCAAGCGCTATGGTGAAAGTCATAGTTTTTATAGCACAATCTTATTTGAATATAATTGTAAGAAAAATAGGTTTGCTTTTTTTCGAAATTAATTATGATAGATGTTGGCATATTTGAGATTCAATTGATTTCATAACCATTCTTACATTAAGGTTACACTTTCGTTACATCCCCAATAAAATATATGTCATTTTACGAATAATAGTTTAGTAAGGCATTGAGCTAGGGAATAAAATGAAGGACATAGTATTTCTCTCGCATTAACTTGCAGCAAAAGTCCATTAAGTCTCATTTTATAACTTCAGAAGAAAAGGTGAAAACATGAAAAATCGAGATAGTTACTTCGATAATGCTAAATTCTTTTTAATACTTTTAGTTGTTTTTGGACATATCATTCGCTCATTTATTGATGACAGTCCAATGATTATGAATATATACAAGTTTGTTTATACCTTTCACATGCCAGCTTTTATCCTAATTTCTGGATATTTCGCGAAAGGGTTTAGAAAAAAAGGCTATGTGTCAAAAATAACGAAAAAACTCATACTTCCTTATCTTATTTTTCAAGGAATCTACTCAGTTTATTACTTTTTTATTGAGAAACAAGGTTCAATCGTTCTTGATCCATTAGATCCACATTGGTCGTTATGGTTCTTGATCAGTCTATTCTTTTGGAATGTACTTCTTTTTGTAGTTACAAAACTTCCAACTAAATGGGCATTGGTTTTAGCATTTTCAGCTGGGTTAGCAGTTGGTTATTTTGAGATCATAAGTAATTATTTAAGCTTATCGAGAACATTTGTCTTCTTCCCATTGTTTTTAGTCGGCTTTTACTTAAAACGCGAGCACTTTACGTTTATTACCAAAGTACCTGTAAGAGGGATATCCATCACTTTATTAACGATAACATTTATAATGTATTTTAATCTCAACTTTGATTATGAATGGCTTTTCGGATCAAAATCGTACTCACATTTTGGCGAGCCGTCTGTCTTGAGTGCTGTTATTCGCCTAGGATTTTATTGCTTAACACTTATTACATCGATTAGCTTTTTGGCGTTAATTCCGAAATCCCATGCCTTTTACACGGAATGGGGAACACGAACATTTTACGTCTATTTATTACACGGGTTTATTATTCAATATATGAGGAATAGTGAGTTGTTGGATTGGATGAAAGATTATCAAAGCCTTAGCTTTATTATTATTTTATCTATCCTTTTAACATCAACACTATCAACCAAAATCGTAAAAGCTCTCACCCAGCCTTTTATAGAATTACGTGCATCTACATTCAACTATTATTTAAAGAACTTTACAACATTAAATACAAAATCTGATTAAGAAGAGCATACCCTGCTCTTCTTTTTATATATGACTGATTAAACCCACTTATTTTCTTCCATACTATGGCTATAAAACCAGTAACACAAGTACGATTTTTTGAGCAATTATGATACAATAAGATTTTAATTCCGTGATAATAAAGATTGACAAAAATATAGGTAGAAGTGGTGTTACATTAAATGAAAACTGTTTTATCAACATTAAATGCAAAATACATTCATACAAGTCTTTCTATTCGTTACTTAAAAGCCTATGCAGCTCCTGAGTATAATATAGAACTAGCCGAGTATACAATTAAAGATCCTTCAATGAATATTGTCACAGATCTTCATTCAAGAAAACCCGAAATACTTGGTTTCAGTTGTTATATTTGGAACATAGAAGAAACAATTAAAGTTATTAAGATGCTGAAGAAAATTAATCCCTCGTTAATTATTGTCCTTGGCGGTCCTGAAGTAACCTATGATACAAGAGAATGGATGGAAACAATTCCAGAGGTTGATTTTATTATGATTGGTGAGGGCGAACAGTCGTTTAAACAGCTATTAGATGAATTACATGGAGAACAAAACTTTGCTAACGTAAGTGGCATTGCATACCGTGAAAAGGATTCTATTCAAATTAAGCCACAACGAAATAAAGTTGATTTAAAAGAGCTTCCATCTCCATATCGATTTGATGAAGATCTTCCACATCTTGCAAAACGTGTGACATATATTGAAACGAGTCGAGGTTGTCCATTTAGCTGTCAGTTCTGTTTATCTTCAATCGAGGTTGGTGTTAGATACTTTGACCGCGAGAAAGTAAAAGCTGATATTCGCTTTTTAATGGAACATGGAGCAAAAACAATTAAATTCGTCGACCGAACCTTTAATATAAGCCGTAGCTATGCAATGGAAATGTTCCAATTTTTAATTGATGAACACAAGCCTGGAACCGTATTTCAATTTGAAATAACTGCTGACATTATGAGACCTGAAGTTATTCAATTTTTAAATGACAATGCTCCAAAAGGTTTATTCCGTTTTGAAATCGGTGTGCAATCAACAAACGATGAAACAAACGAGCTTGTAATGAGAAAACAAAATTTTAATAAACTAACAAGAACCGTAACAATGGTAAAAGAAGGCCAAAAAATCGATCAACATTTAGATTTAATTGCTGGATTACCTGAAGAGGATTACAATTCATTCAAAAAAACCTTTAATGATGTATTTGAGCTACGACCTGAAGAGCTTCAATTAGGCTTCTTAAAAATGTTAAGAGGTACCGGGCTCCGATTGCGAGCTGCTGACCATGGCTACGTATTTATGGACCATTCACCATATGAAATATTAAAGAATAATGTCCTCTCCTTTGAAGATATGATAAAAATCAAACAGGTCGAGGATGTATTAGAAAAGTATTGGAATGACCATCGTATGGATGAGACAATTGAATATTTAGTTTCAACTGTTTTTGCTTCTCCATTTGACTTCTTTCAAGGCTTCGGAACGTTCTGGGATGAAAAAGGCTGGACAAGAATTGGTCATCAGTTAGAAGACTTATATAAGCACCTTTATGACTTCCTTGAGAATGCAAAAAAAGATGAGTTACACATTGTTAGTGGATTTATGAAATATGATTATTTGCGAAATCAAAAATATAAACCACGTAAGCCTTGGTGGAATGATGCGTTAGAAAAGCATGAGAGAAGTACAATCTATCATGCGATCTTAGATAATCCGCTTATTTTAGGTGAAGAATTTGCTAGTAAACAACTATCTGAAAAAGATCTATTTAAACATACAGTACTTGAAACACTTCCATTTAATGTGAACCATTATTTAAAAACAGGAAAAATGATTGAGCAAGATTCATTAATTCTCGTTCATTATGACCCATTCCACTCTAAAACTACTGTATATTCAACTGCATTAACTGAACTTGATTTAAAAGTTAGCTAAAAAGTGAGAGGTTTTATCCCTCTCACTTTCTCTATTTTTCTTTACGTTTTTTTCCTTCTTTTTTTCCCTTGTTTTTATTCCCTTCAATTACACCATATATTTGTGAAGCATTAATATCCCCAAGCTCATGTCCAAACTCTTCTTGTAGGAGATCCTTAGATGTTGGTTTTTTATGATTTTCCATATCTTTGCTTTTCATATGTTTTTTTGTCATAGTAATATTACTTCCCTTGCTTTCCTTTTTTTGAATTACGATTTGCACCCTTCATCGGGTCTTTATCATCATTAATTTCAGCAAATTCTGTATCAGGAAGGCTTTCAGTAGGTGTAAAATTATGTTTCGTTGCCTGGTTTCTAAAAGCTTTTCTTTTCATTAAAATCACCTCAAATTCATTTATTTAAGATGCTACATATATACTTTTACCTAAATTGCTTTTTTATATCATAGGTAGTAAAAGGGAAATTCAATTTTCATTATGCTCATAAGCGATGAGTACAATATCTTCTCCTGTTTCTTCTCGTAGCTTAGATTCCATTTGAAGTATAGATTGAATTTGTGACTCCGTTAAATTCGCAACAGGAAACTCTCTCTGATTGTCCATTTTCTCACCTCACCTCTATCCTTATTTACTTTTTCAATTTCATATCTAAATTATGTACGGGAATAATAAGACAGAGGTGAGCTTAGTGTCTAAAGGTAAAAAAACAAAAATTTCAATCGAAGATACATTACCACATCAAATTAATTCGCCTTCCTGGAAGGAAACAGGGATTGAGATGAAAGAGCCTTTTGTTAATGAATATGGTGTAATGATTGGTGATAGCTTCTATGATTCTGAAGTATCTCCATTAAATCAATGGAGCGATGAGATTGATCCAGCCATTATGTCAGGGGAACAATGGATACATCCAACAAATGATATTGGGTGGAATACACCTGAAAATCGTGAATTAATTGAATCAAAGAGGAAACCACTTGGTGTTCCTTTTACACATCCTGATAAAGATGTAAGCTATAATAGTGATTAGAAAAGAATGAAAAAGTTGGTTGAAAGATCTGTTTCTTTTATTTCATCCTTCTTTTTTTGAGTTTATTATTTCATAAAATATAAGCAATCGAGTAGGAGGGGGTGACTAACCCCCGACCTCTCACACCACCGTACGTACCGTTCGGTATACGGCGGTTCAAATTAAGTGTGACGTAAAGTTTCGTATCGTTCAGATAGACTTTTGAGACCCTCTTTTCTCCAGAAAGAGTTATTGAGGGCACGGTGAAGGATTGGACTACTGGTTATTCGCCAGTAGCCCTTTCTGCTATTTCCCCATTCATATGCTTTGTGTTTATCAATTCCTAGTCCTATAAGTTTCCTTATCCTTGTTTTAGGAAGTTTCCACTGTTTCCAGTAACACAATCTCAGTCTTCTTCGAATCCAACTTTCCAAACCTTTAAAGATACTTGGAGTATCTGCCAATGCGTAATACCCACACCAACCCACTAAATACTGATTTAATTTCTTTATTCTTACATCCATTGGTATCGGTGATTTTCTTGACGTTATTTCCCTAACCTTCTGTTTAAATCTCTTGATGCTTTGTTTGGATATACGTATTTTCGGCTCTTTTCTGTTAGTAAAACTAAAGCCTAAGAATTTTCGGTTCCATGGTCGTTCTACGGCTGATTTCTCACGATTTACCTTTAAACTAAGCTTCTTTTCAATGAAAGACGTTACACCCGCCATTGTTCGTAAGCCAGCTTTCTTAGATTTCACGTAAATATTACAATCATCCGCATACCTCACGAATTTATGCCCTCTATTCTCTAATACTTTATCTAACAAATCTAGGATGATATTTGAAAGTAGTGGACTTAGCGGACCTCCTTGTGGAGTTCCCTCTGTATTTTGTGAGACCACGCCACCCATCATAATCCCGACATTGAGATATTTTCGAACAAGATTTAGTAGAACTTTATCGTCAATACGCTTTGACAGTAGCCCCATGAGTTTGTCATGGTTCACTTTATCGAAGAATTTCTCTAAGTCTATGTCGACTACCCACCTATAACCATCTTCGATGTATCCTTTCGCTTTCCGTACAGCGTCATGCCCTCGTCTTTGTGGACGAAACCCATAACTGTTTTCAGAAAATGTTGGGTCATAAATTGGGGTTAATGTTTGAGTAATCGCTTGTTGAATGAAACGGTCTATCACGGTTGGGATTCCTAGTAATCTAACTCCGCCGTTTGGTTTCGGGATTTCGACACGACGAACGGGTTGAGGTTCATAGGTTCCCTGTTGGAGAGACTTTCTCAATTCGTCCCAGTGCTCGACAATATACGAACGCAGGTTTTGGGTCGACATCTTGTCTACACCGTGACTACCTCCGTTACGTTCCACTCGTTTAAGAGCGTTCAGTAAGTTTTCTCGTGATAGAATTCGTTCCATTAACATTAAGATATATCCTCTCTACGTGAATGAGATGTTCTATTTGTGCCATTAGTAGCTCCACCCTCTTGAAGTCCCCTGTGTATTCACCACTTCTTCCTTCAAGTAAGTCTCGTAAGAGATTGTCTGTTTCTACACTACTTATGAACGCCTAGTTCTCATCCTTCCTAACTTGTTCAGTCCTTCCCTTTCATTCTCGAGTTTGAAAGGTACTATGACCTCTGCTGACTTCTGACTGTTCAGCTATCTATCACTAGATAGGTTGCCAAGAGTGCTTGGCTTATCAGTCAGACCTCCCCAGGTAAGAGTACAGTCTTTCACTCCATCTATCTGCTTCATTTACTCTATACCACCTTCGGCAGAAAGGACTTTGTTTTGTTAAGCAAACTCATCCAATGGTATCTAGCCTTATATGAAGTTCGTATTCCTCAGACCGGAGGTTTGCCGCTCGCTTCCTTCAGATTCTGCGTCACCACAGACACCCTTGCGTTAAGCTACTGCTACTTCTGCCTTCACAGTTCGGGACTTTCACCCTATAGACTGCACCCATGCTGGGCGCACTCAAAAAAAGGCTGACAAAAATTTGTCCAGCCTTTTTGAACTTTAATTTGGGGCAAATGCCTTAAATACTTCCTTTACTTTCGGAACAACATAATGGCTACCACCTTTTGCTTTTACATCCTCAATCATCATCGTAATTAAAAGCTGTGGATTCTCAGAATTAACTGCAACAAACCAGCCATTCTCCTGACCATCTAGATCCTCTTTTGACTGTTTAAGCTCAGCTGTACCTGTTTTTCCAGCTAATTTCTGTCCTTCTATATGTGGTCTATAGCCCGTACCATTGGGGTTTTGTACCACTTGTTCTAAATCATTAAACAAAAGATCTGTATGTTCTGGGGTAACAATTTTCTCTTTCCACACTGTTGTTTTTGCATCAGATTGTTTTTCTAAGTATGGTTTAATCATGTTTCCATTATTTATAAATGTTGTATATGCTGTCGCAATATGAAACGGACTCATCTGAATTTGCCCTTGACCGTAACCTGAATCAGCTAAAAGCTGTTCATTTGTAAGCCCATCACTTGCAATCGTTGATTTACTAATTGGGAACGGAAAATCAATCTCTTCCTCAAAGCCAAATTTCTTTAATCCGGTTGATAGTCCCTCTGCACCAATATCTAATGCTAATTGGGCAAAGAAAATATTATCTGAATAAATCATAGCATTTTCTAAGTTAACGGTTTCTACTTTACTAGATACACGCGTCACATAATAGTTTCCCCAGCTACTATCTTTTCGCCAAGTTAGACCTTTAATCACCTTTGTATTTTCCGGTTGAAGTTTTCCAGATTCCAAGCCAATAGCTGCTGTTAGCGGTTTAATTGAAGATCCTGGAGAATAGGTTTTGTTAAATCGAGCCATTAATGGATTAAGTGGATTAGTTGATAGGGCGTCATATTCTTCATTTGACATGCCGTAAATAAACTCATTTGGGTTATATGATGGACTGCTAACCATTGCTAATGTCTCACCAGTAATTGGGTGAATGGCAACTGCTGTTCCTGGTTCACCATTTAATTGTGCATAAATTGCCTTTTGAAGATCATTATTAATCGTAAGCTTTATATCTTCCCCGTTCACTGGCGCTTTCTCAGCAATAACCTTATCTGTTCCATCAACATAGATTTTATAACCTGTTTCACCCTTGAGGCGATCCTCATATACTTGCTCCAGACCTGCTTTTCCGACACTAGAGGTACTGCTATAACCTTTACCTTTTAACTCTTCAAGCTGTTCAGCTGTAATGCTTCCAATGTATCCAGTTAAATGTGCAGCTGCTTCTCCAAGTGGATAAACCCTTGAAGCGACATTTTTATTTTGCACTGATGGTAAAGCAATTAATTGGTTCAAAAGTATTTCATTAGTAGCGTCGATCTTTTTAATAGGAACAAATAATTCCGGATTGACCCATGATTGATTTAATTTTTCTTCAATCTCTGATACATCTAATTCTATTAATTTAGCAATGTTTGCAAGGACTTCAGGTTTGTTTTCAGGTAACTTTCCTGGAACAATGCCGATTTCATTTGCTACACCGTTAACTGCAAGTCCTTTATCATTCTGATCGAAAATTTGTCCCCTTGCAGCTGGTGAACTCGAAACTCTTACTTCTTCTCCTTCTTCTAGCTGGGGAAAAATCATCGATGGTGACCAAGTAATAAACCAGTTTTCACCGTCTTCCACTTTTTCTTTCTTTAATTTAACATCTTGCTCAAAAGAAACTTCTCCTGCTAGTGTTTCCATCTGTAGAGAGAATGGATACTCAACCTCTTCAAGATCACCTGGTTTTTCTTCCTCTTTTGGCTGCTTAAAAGTTACTTTTAGATTAGATGCTGAAACACCATCATAAATATCTTTGTAGCGACTGGTGAATTCTTCCTTTGTTATCGTTCCCTTCGTGCTCGTTGCCAGCATGTCATACATCTCAGAAAACTTTTGATCATTCCATAGTTCTATGTATTTAGAAAAACGGTCACCTGCTGTCGGAGTTTCTGAACAAGCACTTAGTGCCATCATCGAAAATAATAATAATAAACCAATCCAATATTTTTTCATCATCCACCCTCCACTTTACATATTGTACCAAGAAAGTATATCATAGTGATTTTAAATTAACAGAGATTCTGCCTAATTGTCTTCATAAAAAAAGGATTGACGAGTACGTCAACCTTCATAAGTTTTATCCAATAATAACTCTTTCCTTTGGAAAATGGTAATTATCTTTTCTTTCTTTTGTGCCTAATAAATATAAAAATGATAAAATCCCAATTCTACCAATGAACATTAATATCATAATCACTACTTTTCCTACTGTACTTAAATCAGTTGTAATTCCCATAGAAAGTCCAGTTGTTCCAAACGCTGAACATACCTCAAATAAAATTTCAGTCAATGAAAATGGTTCTGTGATTGTTAATATGACAACAGCGAAAAAACATATTAACATCGCCATCATTGTCACCACAACTGACTTCATTAAATCTTCTTCGTGTAACTCACGTTTAAAGATCTTAATTGATTTATTTCCTCTTGCAAAATGAAAAAGAAATAAAAGGTTTAAAGCAAAAGTTGTTGTCCGTATCCCACCACCTACTGAGCTTGGCGAGGCTCCAATAAACATTAATGCACAAATCACAAGTAAAGTTGGTTCAGTAAACATACTAACATCCATTGTAGCTAACCCAGCACTTCTAGTAGCTGTAGATTGAAACAACGAATAAAACAATGTTTCGTGCCATACCATCCCTTTATAAAAATAAGAATATTCTAAGCATGCAATAGCAATTGTTCCACCTATAACTAATGAGAAAAAAGTGATTGATGTAATCTTCGTAAATAAGGAAAATCGATATTTTTTATTTTTATTAAATAAGAAGTTCTTTACCTCGATTAATACTGGAAACCCAATTGCTCCAAGAATAATTAAAATGATAACGATAAATTGGATAAAATAATCGTCTGCAAATGGAATCATTGATTGTCCTGTAATATCGAAGCCGCCGTTCGTCGTCGCACTAACCGATGTGAAAATACCATGTAAAAACGCTTCCTGCCATGTTTCATAATAGTTCAGAAAATAGACTCCTAAAATGATCCCACCTGTTAATTCAATTAAAAGAATTAAACCGATGATTTGTCTAATCAAATTCACTATCCCAGATAAATTCGTCTGGTTTTGGTCTGTCATGATCAATTGTCGTTCTTTTAGGCCAATCTTCTTCCCCATGATTAGCCAGACAAAGGTACCGAGAGACATAACACCTATGCCCCCAAATTGTAGAACAAAAATCAATATGAAAATTCCAGGTACACTTAAAGTATCAGCCGTTGAAATAGAAGTAAGACCTGTTACACTAACTGCACTTACAGCCGTAAACAAGCCATCGATAAAAGTCCATTCCACCCCAGGCTTATGCGCTATAGGCAAGCTTAATAAAATAACTGAAACTGTAACAGCTATAAAATAATAAGACACGATTAATTGTACGGGTGTTAATGATTGCAAACGTAGCTTCCATTTGTTCATTTTCATTCATTCCTATCATAAAAACTGCTTTGACGTCATAACGACACCATAAAATATGTATGCCCTCTATCATAAAGAAAAAACGAACAAAATTAAAGTGCTTTTCAATAATACTTTAATTTTAGAAAATTGCATAGATTATGGAAAGTTCTTTTCACAAATTGAATTACTCGAGTCTATTACTTTATTTTATTTCCTATAAAAAATAAAAAAAGATGACTTATAAGTAACTACCACTTATAAATCACCCCTAAACGATTATTTTGCTTCAAGACGACTGATTCGATCATCCAAATCCGGATGTGTTGAAAATAATGACAATCCCTTTTTGCTATTAATTTTCAATGTTGATAGTGAAGCTTGGTCATCTCTTACACGCCCAGTATAGTGTTTTAATGAACGAAGAGCATGAATCATTTTGTCCTTACCAGCTAAGTCTGCTCCACCTCTATCTGCATGAAATTCACGATATCTTGAAAAGGCAAAAACAACAAGGCTTCCTAACACTGAAAATACCAACTGAAATATAATTACTGCAATAAAATGAACAATTGGCGCAATATCTTCTCTTACAAAACGAGTGACTAGCCAAGCTGCAATCCGAGCAAAAAAGACAACAAATGTATTGACGATCCCTTGTAATAAAGTCATTGTCACCATATCTCCATTAGCGATATGTGCCACCTCATGAGCAATAACACCCTCAATTGCAGCATCATCCATCTCATGTAATAATCCAGTTGAAACAGCGACAAGTGAACGACGTTTAGAAGGACCTGTAGCAAATGCATTTACTTCTGGTGACTGATAAATACCTACTTGAGGCATTTTGGTTAACCCTGCTGCTCTAGACAAACGATGAACTCTATCTACTAAGTCACGCTCAATTGATGAAAGAGATGCTGAAGGATCTATAACTTGGACCCTCATCATCATTTTTGCCATCCATCGAGACATTGCTAATGACATAAACGAACCTGTAAATCCAATTACTGCACTAAAAATTAGTAAGTTAACTAAATCAAGATTACCGTTCAACGTTTGATAGGGTGATACGTTTAATAAGGATAAAACAATACCTATTGTCGTTAAAACAAGAATATTTGATAAAAGAAAGAGAAAGATTCGTCTAGCCATTTTAACCTCCAGGTTTCAAGTTCATTTGAACTTATATTATAATTAAATTATAGAAACATATTCGTGGAATTGCAAGATTGAATACTTCCTTTACAAAAACTTTATTATTTATATTATTAACATCCATTTCTTGCTCATAATGGAAAAATCACTATAGTATGTTCTATAATTAGTATTTAAGATACAAGACTGAGGTGTCATGATGCCAATTCAATTAACTCGTAAACAAATGACAAATTTATTATATTCCTTAAAGGGAGAGTCAAACCAATCTCCTTCATTAATATTAGAACACGCAATAGGAGTTTCTCTTAGTAAAGAAATGCAAGTCCCAACCTTTCTGTTAAAAACGAATAAACGACGCAGTCACAATCAAGTATATGGCTTATCAACAAATGAAATTGTATCTCTTGCAAATTTATGTGAGCTTACATCTCTTAAGTCAACTTCAATTCAAAACTGGATTAAGCGTGATATCAAAGAATTGATCGGTACACCAGAGCTTGGTAAAAAATATTCAATTGAACAAGCCGCAATGCTATTAATTGTAAGAGATTTAAAAACAGTTTTTGATTTTGAAAAAATACGAAACCTTTTAACAATTGTATTTAATACCTTATCAGATCGAAGTGACGATTTAATTAGTCCAATCATCTTTTATGAAATTTATGCAACAGTTCTTGACTCTCTTGAAGCTTTACCCTCGTTATCACTAAATGATAAAACATTAGAGAAAAATATTGTTCATAAAATCAACACGATTCCAAAGAAGTTTTCAGAACTTCCAGCCCAGCAATGGGAGGCAATTAGAAATGTTTTAGTTATTACTGTCTTGTCTGTTTTAGCATCCCATTTGCAAACGAGAGCACAAGTTTATTTAAATGAAAAATCTTGATTTCTCTTCAGGCTAAACATTACCAGTATAGAAAATGGCCTTTTATGAAAAATTATGAATAAGGCTGACCTAAGTTATCCTTAATATTAAGTATTTAGGATTTAATCTATGCCAGCTTTATTAAGATTATTAAAAGGGGGGTAAAGAGTATGTCTAGAAGTAGTAATAAGTTACTTGTCCCAGGCATTGAACAAGCTCTGGATCAAATAAAATATGAAATTGCTCAAGAATTTGGTGTTCATTTAGGATCAGATACAGTTTCTCGCTCAAACGGATCCGTTGGTGGAGAAATTACAAAACGTTTAGTTGCACAAGCTCAAGCACAATTAAACGGTCAAAAAACTGAATAATTAAATGGCAAAAAGGCTGACATTTTGATCAGCCTTTTTACTATTTTATTAATAATGACCTCTTACTATTGGTAAGAAAATCAATCATCGTCATCGTCATTTTTGTTTCTATTATCTTTATTCCATTTGTTTAGATTTTCTTTTTCTTTATCACTTTTTCCTCTATTTTCTTTAGAGTTTCGATTGTCTTTTTCATCCCAGTTGTCCCAATCATCTCTATCTTCATAATAATCCCAATTGTTTCGATCGTGTCTATTTTCTTTATTGTTCATCTTTTGGTTTTCACGTTTTTTTTCTGCATTTTTCAGTGCATCTTTTTCCTGCTTGTGTACATTTTTATTAATGTCACTTAGTTTTTTTTCATTTTTATCATTGCTGTTACTAATACTTGAGTTTGAGTTCTCTTTTAACTTCTTTTTTGCATCTTCAAGCTTAACTTTTGTTTCTGATTCTAACTTTTCCTTTACCGCTTGGTTATTACCATTTGTATCTTCCGTTAAAGTTTCGTTGTCTGCTTTATTATTTAATGAGCTATTATCTGATTGTTCTTGTTTTTTTGCAGGCTCTTCTACCCTTTCTTTAGGGGCATTGGCTTTCTCTTTAAGCTCTATATACTTCCCAGTAGAAATCCCTTGATTCTGAGCCTTTTCTCTCGTTTCATTATCAGACTCAATCGTATTGACAACCATTTCCTCATCTTCATAAGAGGTACTAATATCATCAATCCCTGCTTCCAACTTGGTTTGAATAGCTTTATCTTCTTCATTAATTACTGTTGTTATCAAAATTTCCTTACCTGGATAAACGTAGCCCTCTACTTTAGATTCAGCTACAATAGCATCAACAATTTTATCAAAGGGTTTTTTTTCCCAATCAGGAAGCTTATCAATAAGCTTTTCTGCTTCTTCATTTAGAGGCACTAGGGAAATAACGTTTAATTGATTATCAATCCCAACTTCAAAGCTAGGATTAATATCAATCGACATATACGCATACACTTTATCATTATTAAAAGACGGTAAAAAACTTATCATAAAAATCATAATTGCTAACACAGATAAAGCGCCTACCCTAACTTTTCGAGAATTAAATAGGTCAATTAAACTTCTTTGTTTTATTTTAGAGGTTCTTGTAGCAGCCTCTTCACGTTCATCCATTAAAGGAAAAAAAGTAATTTCTTCCCCTATTTCATAGCTGCCCAATTTACTATTAGTTTTTAAGAATTGCCCATCTGGGGTGAGCAGTGTTACAAAGTCATCATTATACTCGACGACGACCCCTCTCTTCATGAATGTAGCACCCCTTTAATATAATCTTTTAAATAGAGGAAGTCCCCTGACAGAATGATGGCCATTGCAATAATATATTTTCTATTTCTTTCGATTGTCTTTCGACTTACTGCAACTTTTGCCTCAAGCTGTTTTACAGGAAGTTGTTTTTTTTGGAAAAGAAATTCCCTCAATTCGTCATCCTCTACTAATTTCGTTGCGACCACAATTGCATTTTGCCTTGCATCATAATGCTTTGGAGATTGTTCAACTATTTCAGCAAATGTTAATTTAAAATCTTTTAGGCAATGCTGAAAATAGGCAATTTCTTCCTTTCGGTGCTCTTGCTCAATCATTTTTGTATATTCATCAATTGATAAATCAGATTCAATTTTACTTTGAGAGAATTCTCCCTCTTCATGCTCATGAAGGTCTAGATTAATCGTATAAGGATTACGTACTTCCTTACGAATATAATCAATTACTTTACGCTTAATCACTAATTCAGCAAAAGCAAACAATGAACTTCCTTTATCTGTTGAATATTTTTCTATTGCATCATTAAATGCAATTAATCCTATACTAAATTCATCATCATTTTCGTTTATATATCGTTTACAAACAGAAGATACAGTTTTCGCAATAAATGGTTTATATTGTTCAATCAATTGGTTTTGTAAATCTCTGTCACCTTGTTGAATTAAAAGAACGGTATCTTCTAATGTACGTTTTTTCTTACTTAGTTTAAATAAAAGGCTAAGCATTGGAGGTTCACCTCTGTTTCCCCTATATTACTTTGTCTATAATAGCTAAATTACATAGGGATCGCAAAGGAAGAAATATGAAACTATCTTTTTGTTTTCTACAGATTAAAGACAATTGTTACAAATAACAGTACTTTATACCCACGAAAAACATGAGGACGATTTTCACGTACACGACATAAATTGAAAATCAAATATAATGATTGACGAAAAAAATGATCAATATATGTTCATTATATTCGTTAACTTTTTCGACAAGAAAACCTTATTTTCTCCTTATTTAAGCCATTTGTAAACCTCTAACCCTCCTTTAATCTTGATGACTTATTTCTTCTTTCACTACATTATTTCGATACAACTTTCCGTATTAAGGGTGCACAAAAAAATATTTTCCGAAAAAAATTAATATAAGTAATTAATCCTATGTTTTGTTACATATTTGACATAAAAAGTTGTCACTTTCAAGTATTTACTTATATTAAACCCCCATTTTTTATAATTTTTAGGTATGAATATTCCATAAAATCTAATTTTTAATACTTTCTTACAAAAAAAGACGTCTGATAATTTACTATCAAACGTCTTTAAATCACGTTATTGGTTTTCAACCCTTTTCATTAATTGTTGATCTGTCTCATCTTCAACGTTTACATCCTTCGATAAGAACCAACCGCCAATAGCAATTCCAGCAAGAACAATCCAGAAAATCAGTTTCCATGTTGCTGATTCAATAAAATGTTTAGACACTAGATCAATTTCTGGGTGTGCTAACGTATACAACGCTAGCTTAACTCCAACCCAACCTACAATGACAAAAGCTGCTGTTTCAAGATTTGGTTTTTTCTTTAGAAGTTTTACAAAGTACGTAGCAGCAAATCTCATAATGATAATTCCAATAATTCCTCCTGCTAGGATTATCAGGAATTGACCACCATCTAACCCACCAATGACAGGAAGATTAGTAGCTGGTAATGTTACAGCTAAAGCAACCGCCGCCAAAATAGAATCGACAGCAAATGCCAAATCAGCTAATTCTACTTTCAATACTGTTCCCCAGAAGCCAGACTCTTTTTTTACCTTTTTTTGATGCTCATGCTTTTTCAGTACAAATTTCTTTATTATATGATTGATCGAAATATAAAGTAGATAAACGGCACCAATTGCCTGAACCTGCCATACGTTTACTAAAAACGAAATTAAAAATAATGCACCAAATCGTAAAATAAACGCACCTGCAAGCCCATAAAACAATGCTTTTTTCCTTTTTTCATCTGGTAAATGCTTAACCATCACTGCCATAACAAGTGCATTATCAGCTGCTAATATGCCCTCAAGAGCGACAAGAACTAGTAATACCCAGCCATACTCAAACAATAATGTTACATCCATTTTTTCTCCTCCTATGCTTTAGGCTATTTTTCTTATACCCTGTGTTAGCAAAAGGACAACAAAAAAAGACCTTTGCCAACGTAGGCAAAGGTCTTGCTGAGCATGTATTACAAATCCGTTCATGCCAACAAAGCCGATGGAAGAAAATCCATGAAATGACGACTTTGTTTTCAGGTATTACCCTGAACGCTACTCCCCTTTGAAAGAAGAATATTAAGTTACTATTATAATATGTTGAAGTTGATACCTTTGTCAACAGATTTTTCTTTAGTTTATTTAAGGATGTTTTGATAAAAGCCTTACTTAGCCTAAGTTGAAGTGCACAAACCATTAGATAAGTGCCTTTATTAATTAGCAATGTTCTTGTTAATTAATTTTTTCCTTCTTATTGAAAGGAATTTATATAGTAGAAAAATGACTAAAACTCCAACTCCAATCGGTAGTATATAGGAATTAGCTAATTCTGCAACATCTTTCCATCTTTCTCCAAGCTTAAAACCTAAGTAAACATAAATAAATGTTATCGGAAACATCGCTAAAAAGGTATAGATTGAAAACACCCAAACATTCATTTTAGCCATACCACAAGGAATCGAAATTAATGTTCTTACACCTGGAAGAAATCTTGCGGTAAAAGCAACCATCGCTCCATTTCGTTCAAAAAATGTATCAGCATTAGCTAGTTTTTCTTCATTAATGAAAACAAACTTACCAAATTTCAATAAAAATGGTCTTCCTCCAAATCTTCCAACTGCATATAGAGTTAATGGACCAAAAGTGCCCCCGATTGTTCCTGCTAAAACAGTCCCCCATAAGGTCATATCTCCTTCAAATACCCAAAACCCTGCAAGAGGTAAAACAAGCTCTGCTGGCACAAATTCAATCGTTAATGCAAGCATAATTCCTAAATATGATAACTCTTTAAAATTTTCTATGATTGATAAAATGAACTCTTCCATAAATAATCACCTATTTTCATTCAATAAGTTCTACCGTCCTATATAATACACATATTCATTTATACAGACAACCATTTTTATGAAGGAACGAGGTTAAAACTGCACTAGGTCTGGCATTTTTAAAATTCCCTAGATGGGAACTTCTTTCATACTTCATATTCATTTTGTTAGGAGGAATTAATATGGATTGGCTCCAAGCAATTATTTTAGGAATCATTCAGGGATTAACGGAGTTTATACCAATTAGCAGTACAGGACACCTTTATATTGGACGAAAGCTTTTTGGTTTAGAGGAAGCAGGCATATACTTAGATACAATGCTTCACATTGGTACACTCATTGCCTTACTTGTTTTTTATAAGGACATTATAATTAAGCTGATTAAAAAACCATTTAGTCGAATAACAGCATTATTAGTAGTTGGTACAATTCCAGCTGTATTTGCTGGTGTATTGTTCAGTGACTTTTTTGATGAAATCTCAAAAACAGGTGTAACAATTGGTTGGGAATTTCTCGTAACTGGAATATTTTTATGGTTTGCTGACTCAATTAAAAATGGTGCAAAAAAGATAGACGACCTCTCTCTTTTTGACTCTTTTTTTATTGGGAGCTTTCAAGCATTTGCAATTTTCCCAGCTATATCCAGGTCTGGTATGACGATTGTTGGTGCGCTTATAAGAAAAATGGACAAAGAAGCTGCTGCTTATTTTTCCTTTTTACTTTCAATCCCCGCCATTTTTGGTGGAGTCATTTTTCAGCTGAAGGATGTAATGTCAGGGAACGTTCCACAAATTAGCCTGTTATCAATGCTTGTTGCAACCATTTCTTCTGCTTTTTTTGGATATATTGCAGTTAAATTTATGATTTCTTTTGTTAAGCGACAGTCCCTAAGAATTTTTGCGATTTATGTATGGGTACTTGGTGGATTCATTATTCTTTTGCAAAAAATAGCTATTTTTTAAAGTCAAAAGCATTTAGCTTTTGACTTTTTTTATTGGTATGTATTACTAGACATGAAAAGGTAAAAAGTTACTTATGCTATTTACAAAATGGGTATGTCGTATTCAAGCCAAATCAATGTATTAACTACCATGTTAGCAAAGCATTCCTAATATAGTGGATTGAACAGTGCAAGCTAATCAGCATTTTAAAATATACGATGGAAAGCAGGGAATTTTATGCATACGATGTGGAAAGGATCAATCAGTTTCGGCCTGGTAAACATACCAATAAAGCTTTATGCAGCAACTGAAGATAAAGATATCAAACTTAGAACCCTTCATAAAAAATGCCATACACCGATTCAGTATGAAAAAAAATGCCCTAACTGTGATGAAGAAATTTCGACTGAAGAAATTGTCAAGGGTTACGAATATGTAAAAGGGAAATATGTTGTTCTTTCGGATGAAGAACTTAAAGAACTAAAGGACGAGCATGAGGATAAAACTGTCGAAATCATTGATTTTGTAAAAATGGAAGAGATTGATCCCATCTACTTTAGTCGTTCTTATTTCATCGGACCAGGTGAAAACGGTGGAAAAGCATATGGATTATTACGTGAAGCATTAAATCAATCCGGTAAAATCGGTGTGGCACAAATAACAATCCGCTCCAAACAACAACTAGCAATGGTTCGTGTTTACGAGAATTGCATTGTTATGGAAACAGTCCATTATCCAGATGAAGTTAGAAATGTGAAAGAAGTTCCAAGTGTACCTGAGCAGGTCGAAGTTGGCAGTAAAGAGCTAGAAACCGCCATCATGTTAATTGATCAACTTACAACAACTTTTGACCCTGAAAAATATAAGGATGACTATCGACTTGCACTTCAAGAATTAATTGAAAGAAAAGTAAATCAGGATGAAGGCAAAACACCTACAGAAGCAGCACCAAGACAAAATGTAGTTGACTTGATGAGCGCACTACAGGCAAGTATTGAAAAAACAAAAAAACCACAAGGAAAAGCAAACCCTGCTAAACCAGCAAAGCCAAAGGCAACACAAGCTAAAGCTGCTGGTGATGAAGGTGGTCAGCCACTAGCACCAAGTCAAACAATTGCTAAGAAGACGAAAACAGTCCGTAAAAAGGCATAAGTTATCCACTTAAAACACGCTTAGAATACAGCATTTCCTGTCTCTAAGCGTGTTTACTCTACAAATTATATTTCACTCGTATTAGCTATTTCCTCAAGCTACTAACTAATTTAAAACTAGTACCAGCGGGTTGAAGACCGAATTAATTTAGAACATTTATAACTAGTCCTGTTACTGGAAAAGTTCCCAGGTCGGTCTATTATAAATTCTAAATCCCATTCAATCTTAGCTCATCTTCGTCACTTCATTGTAGCAAGCACAACTGTACCACCATTATCATCAGCTGGTATATTAATTGTTACTTCCTTATTGCTGTTTACTACATATTCTTTTTCATTGTATAAATCTCTAAGCTTAGTATTAGCGGGGAAGTCTACTACAAAAGTAGCTTGTTTTGCACTATCTGTTACATTTAATCCAACTAAAACCTGCTCTTCTTCATATTTTCTTTTAAATACTAAATAGTCTTCAGCATCTCCACCTGCTACTTTTTCACGAGTACCTTTTGAGAAAACTTTGGAATACTCAGCACGAATGTTTAGTAATGTTGAATAATGCTTGTGTAATGCCATTGCGTTTGGATCTTCAGTTTCAAGTAGCCCCCATGGCATATCATCACGATTTTGCCCAAATTGTAATACTGTTTCACCTTCTTTTTCCCAGTCTGATTTACCGGATCTACCTAATTCTTCTCCATAGTAAATAACTGGTTGACCCTTCGAGGTAATTTGTAATGCTGAAGCAACCTTTAATTTACCTACATCTCCATTCACGTATTCAGATAGAAAACCATTTTGGTCATGACTGCTTAAAAATTGACCTAATGTTGCTGTGTTATTAAGTTGGTTGTTGCGTTCTTGTAAATATGTTTCGACACTATCGATGCTTCCATCTACAAATGCTTTTGCTTTTTCTTTGAAATCAAAGTCAAGAAGAGAATCCATTTGACCAGTTCCTAAATATCCGCCATCATTAGCAACACTTGCCCCCCAATATTCTCCAATCATTTTGAAATCAGGATCGATGGCAGTTAAATCATTTTTCAATGCTTGCCAGGTTGCATCTTCAACATGCTTAACCGTGTCAATTCGGAAAAAATCAATTGTGTCGCCGCGATCTGTTCTTACTTTTTCAAGCCATGCTGTTTGCCAGTCGATTATTTTCGCACGGACCTCAGTATTTTCCGTTTTAAAATCTGGAAGATGATCAAGTTCACCTCTGACTGTTGGATCTTCATCGACCGTTCTGAACATACCTTGCAATTTAGCGACTTCCTCATCAGTAGGAAGATTGTCTGCATCAGCTTTCCACGCTTCATTCATTTTTCCATTCACACCATAACCCGCATGATTTACAACCACATCTAACATAATTTTCATGCCGCGGTCATGAGCCTTTTCAATTAACTCTTGAAATGTTTCAATATCACCTAAGTGCTCATCTAATGTTGTAAAGTCCTTTGCCCAATAGCCGTGATAGCCATATTGTTTTGCTTCTAGACCTTCTGCAGTTGTGAAATCGAGACCTTTGTTAAAGTCAATATTATCCACAATAGGTGTTATCCAAATTGTATTGATTCCTAGGTTATCGATATAGTCTAACTTGTCAATAATCCCTTGAAAATCACCACCATGATATGCTTCAGCATGGTTTCGATCATATTCGTTTGCGCCATTGTTAGAAGGATCTCCATCCTTAAAGCGGTCTGTTAGCATGAAATAAATTCGTGCTTCATCCCAATCAAAATCTAATTCATCACCAACAGTATTCTCTGGAATAATAGCTACCTTAATTGATTTTGTATGGTTGTTTCCATACTCATCAACTACTGTAACGTCGACTTCCTTCTCACCTGCTGATATTGTTTCGTTGACAGCAATTGATACAGCGCCTACTTCAGGGTCAATTTCAACCTTTTCCCGACCACCTAGTGGTTCTAGGTTTACAAACATTTCCTTAATGTTTACATTTTCATTTGATGAAGCTTTAACGGTAAGTACCGCATTTTCATCAGATGAAAATTCATTTGGCAAAACACTTGCTTCAACTGTTAGATCAGGGCGATTATAAGTGATGGTTGACTTTTCATTTTTAGTGTTTTTCGGGTCGGTAACCTCAGTTGTATTACCATCCTTTGTGACTAAGAAGCTATACTCATGTGTTCCTTCTGCTATGTCTTCAAGCTTATAAGAGAAGAATTCATCCTGTTCACTGTATTGCATTGTGAACTCTTTACCATCAATTTTAATTTTAACTTGATCAATTGTATGCATGCTCTCCCCTTGGAAGAGCTCTTCATCTCTGTAGTAGAATGTGACATTACCACCCTCTAAAACTGGACCTGTAACAGTCGGTACCACTGTTTGACCTGTAACACCTGTTACAACAGTTACTTTTGTAAGTATATCATCACGATTAATTTGCACATTATGATCATCACTGTCTGGTGATATCTTTGCTGTATTCCAATCCGTTCCTTTTCGTACTAAAAAACCTATTGATTCTGTCTCAGGAGCGATTTCCACATTTGCTATCGCTGTGTCACCTTTGATTGATTCAAAATCTATTTGATCATTCTTTACTCCTGTGTTCCAAACCCAGAGATTCCATGCCCCAAAATCACCAGTGAAATCTCCATTAGGCCTTATATATTTAATCCGTACATAACGTTTTACATTTTTTTTAATTGTCATCTCTAATATAGCAATTGCATTTTCAGATTGTGCCGTTATTGTAACAATCCCTGGTTTTATCCCTGAGACTTTTCCTGTATTATCAACCGTTGCGATCGTCTTATCCGATGATGTCCATGTTACCTTTGTCCCTAGCATGTCTTGTTGATATTGGTCTTTTACTAATGCAGACAGTTGTGCAGAATAGGTTTCAAAAACGGAATTATTCCCTGAAATTGTTATATGTTCGGGTGCTAAATTATCAACTATTACTTCTATTTCTTCGGTTATTTTACCTACTTTTGCAGTAATGGTCGATTTACCTTTTGTAATACCAGTTACTTTCCCATTTGTAACCGTCACAACTTTTTTATTTGAAGAAGACCATTTGATTTTTTCTCCTAGCATTACTCTCCCCCTCTGATCTTTGACATAAGCGGCCAAATACTTTGATTCATCTGGGTTTATTGCAAATGACTGAGGAGTGACTTCAATACTTGTTGCAACTGGCTTATATGCTGCTTCAGCTTGATCATATAGCACCATCATCGAAAGTCCTTCAACTGAAACTTTATTGCTATTTACTGTTCGAATCGTTTCAACTCCTGCTGCTGTATGATCTACAACGATATTCCATTCACGATTCGAAGGTAGTGACACTTCTTTCGCTGTTTTATTGGCATTGTAGATGACTACAATGTTCTTCCATGGATCATTGTTTGCATTATCCTTCAACTGATAGGCAACAATTTGTTCATTCTGTTTAAAAACGTCTAGATTTTTTTCAATCGCAGCTTTTGAATCTATTTTAAAAGCAGGGTGTGTTTTTCTTAACGTAATTAATCCTTGGTAATAATTAAAAACAGATTGATACTCATCTTTTAATGCCCAACGAATTTGATTAATTCGATCGGGGCTCTTATAGCTATTATGTTCACCGTACTTACTTCTGAGTATTTCCTCCCCTGCATGTAAAAAAGGAATCCCTTGAGACGTAAAGACAATACCATTTGCTAAAAGACTTCGCTTTACCCATTCATTTTTTAATGCATTTTCTTCTGTAATCACAGCATGTGGATCATAATTTTTATCATCATGATTTCCATCCATACCTGCGACCCGCATGAGCTTATCCCATAGATTTAAGTTATCGTGTGCGGTTACATAATTAATGCTTTCAGAAGAACGATTTGTAAAGTCATAGATCGAGCCTTGAAGACCTTTAACTAGTTCAGTTTCTTTATTAATTGCACCAGTGGCAAAACCAGTTCCATCCCCGTCGCTATCCCCTTTAATGGCCCCTCTAATGTGATCATTAAATACCGCGTAGCCTTGATCCTTTTGGGAGCCTTTCACGTTTTGTAATGCTTGGGGCAAGCTTGAAGTACCGCCAGTCCAAGGCTCTCCATAAATTAAAAAGTTTGGATCAATTTGATTTTTTAGTTCTTTTGTAATTTCTTGCATCGTTTGCTTATCGATTAACCCCATCAAATCAAATCTGTATCCATCAATCCCATATTCAGTTGCCCAATAATGAACAGAATCCTTAATGTATTTACGAACCATTGGTCTCTCAGACGCAACTTCATTTCCTGTACCTGAACCATTCGTGATTTTCCCATTCTCATCTGTACGATAATAGTAGCCAGGGACAATAGAATCAAATGGTGAACTACCTTTCAGCTGTGTCGATTCATTCATGTATGTATGGTTGTACACAACATCCATCACAACACGAATCCCTTGATCATGTAGAGATTGCACCATTTTCTTATACTCTTTAATTCTACTAGTTGGATCCTGTGGATCGGTTGAGTACGAGCCTTCTGGTACATTGAAGTGAACAGGGTCATACCCCCAATTAAATTTTGCATCTGGTGAGTTAGGGTTATTAACTGTTAATTCATTTACAGAGCCGAAGTCATATGTTGGTAGTAAGTGAACATAATTTACTCCCAATTCTTTTAAGGAATCTACACCTGTTTTTACACCGTTAGGTCCAGTTGTTCTCTTTTCAGTAAAGGCCAAATACTTCCCTTTATTTTTCATTCCAGATTGTTCGTCAATTGAAAAATCTCTTACATGTAATTCATAAAGTATCGCATCATTTGGTGAAGTAACTGGTGGTTTTTCTAATGGATCAAACCCTGCTGGATCTGTTTTGTCTAAATCAACGATCACTGCTCTTTGACCATTAGCAGAAGTCGCACGTGCATATGGATCAACTGCATAGTTTACTTTTCCATCTGCAAATTCTACTTTATACATATAATATTTGTTTTTAAGATTTCCCTTTACATGTAATGACCATACACCATTACTAGCTCTCGTCATATCTGTTTCTTTACCATCAGTATGATCGATTACAAATGCACCTTCATACTTTCCAGCATTTTCATAGATTGCTAGACTAACTTTTGTGGCTGTAGGTGCCCATAGCTTAAATGTCGTTTTTTTTGGCGAATATGAAAAACCCAAATCATCTCCTGCATAATAATAGCTTTCATCATTTAAAATCTCTCGCATTATGACTTTTGTTGGTTCTGAGTCTCCTATCTTTACTTCATAGATCTTCCTAACGTCTACTTTTTCCTCATCAGCTAAGGATAGTTTTACTTTTTTATCACTAATAGCCGTTGTTGTTGTTTTTACTATTTTATTAGTCTCTTTCTCAATTACTTTGAATGTTTTATCAGTTACTGCTTTATTTGTTGTCACTAAAATTTCAGTTAATGAATCCATTAATGCAGATTGAACTTTCACTGGTTCAGGAGATTCAATTGTAAAAACTGAGTTTCCATCTACTGTATTAGGATTTGCAGGATCTATAGTCGATTCATCCCAAGAACGATTGTTTTGTACGAATTTATATTGGTATTCTCCAGCTTCTAAGTGAGGGACCGTCACAGAAAAAAAGCCCTCCTTCTCTATCATTTCAATCGCTTTCGTAAGCTCCCAATCTACAAAATTACCAATGAGATATAATGCTTTTTCCCCATTACTTTCATAGTTAAATGTTACACTTCCATCTTCATTTATGACTGGGCTAGTGATTTTATGTGTATCATTCTCATTACTAACAGAATTCGAATCGATCGCTGTAGTGCTTGCAGAAAGAAAGCTCGAAAAAACCTGTAAAACCAATGTAATAATAACCAAATTAGATAACGCCTTCATTTTTAACTTTCTCAATCCACATAACCTCCCCATTGACTATAGTATTTTAGGAAATCGTTTGCACAATAAGTTAAATAAACAAGATTTCTGTATATAGAAATCTTATAAATTAATTTATGTAAGCGTTTCCACTAAATTCATTTTTAGAATATCACTTTCACAAATTTATCGCAATGGTACAATATACGGATTTTGAGACTATTAGCCCTACTTTTCATTCGTTAACCATTTTGCAGCCTCATACAATGATGGAAATTGAAAATCCGCTAATCCTTCATTATCTCCAATTAATATCGTTTTTGTTCCAGCCTGTCTTCCTGCTAATATGTCAACGTCACGATCACCAACCATGAAACTCTCCTTTAGAGAAACTTGATGCTTTTTTGCAAGTCTATGTAGCATTTCAGGTTCTGGTTTACGACAGGCACAACCAGCATGTGGCTTGTGTGGACAATAAATAATATCGTCAATTATCCCTCCGTACTCTGCGATATCATTTTTCATTTTTTCATGTACTTTAACAAGCATCACTTCCTTCATAAACCCTAGACCAATACCACCTTGATTAGTCACTACAAAAACTAAAAATCCAGCATCATTTAATAATTTAATCCCCTCTCCAACACCTTCAAGCAAAAACATTTGCTCTGGTTTATTAACAAATTTAACTCTTTTACTTAGCACTTCATTTATTACACCATCGCGATCAAGAAAAACAGCTCTATTCAAAATTCTAAACATCCTTTCATGATTCTTAATTAACTGCCCATATTATAAGTAAGACATTTGATGAAGGGAGATTTGATAGTGAAACCAATGCTACCAACTTTACATAGTGAAATCCCTAAAGGTGCTGATTGGGTATATGAGACAAAATACGATGGATTCCGTGCCATTCTTACCATCACTAATCAAACTTTTGACATAATAAGCAGGAACGAAAAGCCTTTAAATCATACATTTCCAGAAATCTTAGCAGAAATCCAACAACTTCATCAAAAGTTAGAACCTTTTTTACCACTTACGCTTGATGGTGAAATTGTTTATCTGACTTCAAAACATTTTTCTGATTTTGAACAATTGCAGATTAGAGGGAGGTTAAAAAACAAAGAGAAAATAAGTGAGGCTGCGACCCAATTTCCTTGTAGATATTTAGCTTTTGACCTACTTGAATTTAACGGTAAATCTATACAAAATGAACCGTTAGTAACAAGAAAGGAGCAGCTTCAAAAGCTTTTCAAGGCAGTGAACCTCAAACCGATCGTGGATCCCTCACTCTCCAATCTTTTACAGTATGTTCCATATACACCGCAATATACTGATTTATGGAAAGAAATGAGGCTTGATGATGGTGAAGGATTAATTGCAAAACAGTTAAAAAGCAAGTGGGAAAGTGGTGTCCGCACAAAACAATGGCTAAAGGTAAAAAATTATAAACATGCCAGTCTTTTTATTTCTGGTTATGATAAGCAAAATGGGTATTTTCATGTGGCTGTTTTAAAAAGTGAAGAAATTATTCAGGTTGGAGTTTTTTCTCACGGAATCTCTAGCGAAGAACGTGAAGCACTAATTAAGATTGTGAAGGAAAACAAACGCTCTGAAACACCAAGCTTTGTAGAGATTGATCCGGCTATTGTTGTTGAATTACAATTTTTATCTCTTTATAAGGAACAGTTGCGTGAGCCATCATTTAGTTCATTTCGATTTGATAAACACCCAGGAGAGTGCACATGGGATCAGCTTCTATTATCAACTGCACCTATTCATGAGGAAGTTATATTTACACACCCTGATAAACCACTTTGGGAAACAATGGACATAAAAAAAGAACAATTTTTAAGTTATCTTTATCAAATATCACCGCTTATGCTTCCTTTTTTAAAAAACCGTCTGTTAACCGTTATCCGCTTTCCACACGGGATGTTTGGTGAAGCTTTTTATCAAAAAAATCGACCAGATTATACGCCAAGCTTTATCAAAACAAAAAAGCATGAGGATATTGAATATATTATTTGCAATGATTTATCTACATTAATGTGGTTAGGCAATCAATTGGCATTTGAATATCATATCCCCTTTCAAACAATTGACACAGAATATCCAACAGAAATTGTATTTGATCTAGACCCACCTTCAAAGGAGTATTTTTCGCTTGCCATTAAAGCAGCAACAGAAATGAAAAAGATATTTGATCAATTTGGGTTAAAAACATTTCCTAAGCTTTCAGGTAACAAAGGATTACAAATTCATATCCCGCTATCAAAAAATTCGCTAAGTTATGATGAAACGAGAGTCTTTACTGCCTTCATTGCCGAGTTTTTAGTGACAAGCTTTCCAGATGATTTTACAATTGAACGCATGAAAAAAAATCGAGGTAATCGGTTGTATGTCGATTATATTCAACACGCAGAGGGGAAAACAATTATTGCACCCTATTCCCTACGTGGCAAAAAGGAAGGAGCCTACATTGCCGCTCCATTAGATTGGTCAGAAGTAAACGACAGCCTTTCTGTAGATCAATTTACGATCGAAAATGTACTAAAGCGAGCTAATACAATTGGATGTCCATTTCACGAATACTTTTCTTCCCCCCAAGATGAAACATTGCAAACATTAGTAAAGGGTCTAACTCCAACTTAATTAGTTGGTTTTAGACCCTTAGTATCTATCGCTTTATTTTATAAATACGTGCTTCATGAGGCTGCATAATGAATGAAGCACCTAACTCCAGTTCATCAATATCATAGTTAGCTATGATTAATTCTTTTGTTGTAGCTTGATGTTCTTTTTGTAAAAAGTACTCTCGTGGTTCATTTGAGTGGTTCAATACGATAAGCCAGGTCGTTTCATTTAAGGTCCGAGTATAAACATACAGGTGTTCATCTCCTGCTGTTAAATCTGTGAAATCTCCATAGACCATTACATCATGCTTCTTCCTTAAAGTAATAAGCTTTTGATAGTAATAGAAAACTGAGTTTGGATCCTTTAAAGCTTCTTCTACATTTATATCTATATAATTAGGGTTTACTTTAATCCATGGAGTTCCATTTGTAAAACCAGCCTGATCTTGATTACTCCACTGCATAGGTGTTCTTGAATTGTCACGGCTTAATAGGAGAAGACTATCAAACACCTCTTTAGGATCTCTCCCTTTCCCCACTTCTTCTTTGTATTTATTTTTCATTGCAATATCATTATAATCATCTATTGAGTCAAAGCGCACACCTGTCATCCCAATCTCCTCACCTTGGTAAATATACGGAGTTCCCGGAAGTGTATGAATCATTGTCGCTAATAGTTTTGCTGATTCAATTCGGTATGCTGAGTCATTTCCATATCGAGTCACTTGTCTCGTATGATCGTGGTTATTTAAAAACTGAGAGTTCCAACCTTTACCCTTTAAACCTTGATACCAAAGGTTTTGAATTTCTTTAAATCTGAGCATATCCCATGTTGTCATTTCATCGGCTACTTGGAAATGAAACAAAGTGTTAAGCTCATTTCGATCTTCGCCAACATATAAAAGGCCTTCCTCTGGCGTAACAAATGGAATTTCCCCAACTGTCATACCATCATAATGCTGTAAAACCTCTCTGTTCATTTCTTGAAGATATTCATGAATACCAGGATTATTTGCAAGATAGCTAATATTAGTCGGGTCTTCTGCATCAGGGAAGGCCTGTTGCTTAGCTAACAAATTAATGACGTCCATTCGAAATCCGTCAATTCCCATATCTAGCCAAAAACGCATCATCGTATAGATTTCTTGACGAAGCTCAGGATTTTGCCAATTTAAATCAGGCTGCTCTACTGCAAAAGAATGAAAATAATATTGTTTAGTTTTTTCATCATATTCCCATGCTGATGGTGCGAAGTAAGAACGCCAATTATTTGGTTCTTTCCCGTTCCTTGGATCTTGCCAAATATACCAATTACGCTTCGGATTATCTTTCGAAGATTTAGATTCGATAAACCAAGGATGTTGATCAGAAGTATGGTTTACAACTAAATCCATTATTACCTTCATTCCACGACTATGGATCTCACTTACTAATTTTTTAAAAATCTCCATATCACCAGCTTTATCCATAATTTCATAATAATTTGAAATATCATAACCATTATCACGATCTGGAGATTCATAAAATGGATTTAACCAAATGACATCAATTCCTAGCTTCTTAATATAATCTAACTTTTCAAGAACCCCTTGTAAATCACCATACCCATCACCATCAGAATCATAAAAGCTACGCCAATATACTTGATAGACAACCGCTTCTTTCCACCATGTTTTTTTAATCATTTTTTAAACCATCCTTACTAAAGTATTTGTTAATAATAATGCAGATCATAAGAATGATCTGCATTGATAAAAATTATTTGCTTTTATAAATCCTTGCTTCATACGGACGTAATTTAAATGAAAGGATGTCTTCATTTTGAGGAACATCATAATTGCTAATCAAAAGTTCTGGAGCAGAGATTGTCACATTACCAGGTAGGCTAAATGGAGTTGCATCACCGCTAAAGTTCGTAATCACCAACAACTTTTCATTTTCGTATGAACGTGTATAGGCAAAAATTGATTCATGTTCTGGTAAAATAAGCTCGTAATCACCATAAACGATAATTGGGTGATTTTTTCTTAGCTGAATGATGTTCTTGTAGTAGTTAAAGATAGAATTTTGATCCGCAACAGCCTGTTTTGCATTTATTTCTTTGTAATTTGGATTTACCTTAATCCAAGGCTCACCACTCGTAAATCCTGCATTTTCACTATCATCCCATTGGAATGGTGTTCTTGCATTATCTCGACCTTTTACATATATCGATTCCATTACTTTTGCCGGATCTTCTTTGCCTTCAATAACTTTTTCTTTATACATATTAATAATTTCAATATCTTTATAATCATCAATCGAATCAAAGCGAACATTCGTCATTCCAATTTCTTCACCTTGGTACACATATGGAGTACCTTGTAGCATATGAAGGAACGTAACAAGCATTTTTGCTGATTCAACACGGTATTCTTTATCATCCCCAAAGCGTGAAACCATTCGCGGCTGATCATGATTATTTAAGTATAAGCTGTTCCAGCCCACTCCATTTAATCCGGTTTGCCATTTTGAGATATTTTCCTTTAGATCAAGTAAATTAAGTTTCTTTAAATCCCATTTTCCCTTCGGTCCTGAATCAAGGTCCATATGTTCAAAAGTGAATACCATGTTTAATTCTTCGCGTTCATGACCAGTATAAAGCTTTGCGTCTTCAACAGAGGCCCCTGGCATTTCACCAACTGTGATGATGTCATATTTTGAAAGAACTTCCTTATTCATTTCATGCAAGAATTCATGAATACGCGGTCCATTCATAAAGTATTCTCCTCCTGATGCATATTTCTTCCCTTCTGGGTTAGGTGCATCGGGTAACCCTGGTACCTTTGAAATGAAGTTGATAACATCCATTCGGAAGCCATCAATTCCTTTATCTAGCCACCATGTCATCATTTTGTATACTTCATCGCGAAGCTTTGGGTTCTCCCAGTTTAGATCAGGTTGCTTTTTGCTAAAAATATGTAAAAAATACTCATCTGTTGCTTCATCATATTGCCATGTAGAACCACTAAATGCCGATTCCCAGTTATTTGGTTCACGACCGTCTATACCAGGGCGCCAAATATAGTAGTCACGGTATTGATTATCTTTAGATTTTCTTGATTCAACAAACCATGCGTGCTCATCAGAAGAATGATTAACAACTAAATCCATAATAAGCTTCATTCCGCGGTTATGAACTTCCTGTAATAGTTCTTCCCAATCCTTCATTGTACCGAACTCATCCATAATATCCTGATAGTCACTGATATCATAGCCATTATCATCATTTGGGGATTGATAAACAGGAGAAAGCCAGATTACATTAATTCCAAGATCCTTTAAGTAATCAAGCTTTTCTGTAATCCCCTTTAAATCACCAATCCCATCACCATTACTATCATTAAAGCTTCTAGGATAAATTTGATAAATAACACTTTCTTTCCACCATGTTTTGTTCATAACTGTACACTCCTTTGGGGGACAGTCCCTAATTTACACTTTAGTCATCTCACTTTGACTTAAGGTACCTTTTTGGGGACTGTCCCCATTTGATTTATTCTCTTAATTTAAAATGGATTAATATGCATTTCTCGTTAATTCTAAGACTTTTGGGGACTGTCCCCATTTATTTTATCGAGCCCTTCATAACACCACTAATAATCCATTTTTGTGCAAAGATGTATACGATAATCATTGGTGCTAAGGCCATTAAATATGAAGCAAAGGCTAGGTTATAGTCTGTACTAAATTGTGATTGGAAAATGTATTGAACTAATGGCAATGTGGCCATGTCTCGATCACTCAGCATGACGAGTGGAAGCATAAAGTCATTCCAAGCACCTAAACATGTAATAATTGCGACAGTTGCATTCATAGGTGCTAATAATGGGAAAATGACTCTCCAGAATACCCCCCATGTGCTTGCACCATCAATAACAGCTGCTTCTTCTAACTCTTTAGGAATAGAGCGAATATACCCTACATAAATAAATGTATTAAATGATAGATTGAACACTACATATAGAATAATTAGACCAACAAGATTATCCATTCCCCAAGCTGCCGTTTGTTTTACAATTGGTAACATGATGATTGGGAAAGGAATAAACATAGCACTTACAAAATAATAAAATAAGAATTTATATGCCTTTTTATGCATATTACGAGCAATTGCATATGCCACTAATGAATTTGTAAGTACTGTAAAAATGACAACAAAGACAGTAACAAATACTGTGTTTCCAAGAGCACTAAAGAAATTTGTCATTTCAATTGCTTGTGTAAAGTTATCAAATGACCATGATTTCGGAAGGGCTAGTAAATTCCCTGCCATCTCTTGTGGTGTTTTAAAAGCAATAGTAATCGTTAAATACAAAGGTATTAAAATTAGTAAAGTCCCGACAATTAAGAGAGTGGTAACAGGCCAGTTTGTTTTTTTGTTGATCATTAGTTTTCCACCTCTCGTTTTTCTAAGAATTTAAGTTGAATAATTGAAATGACAACAATCACGATGAAGTAAATAACTGCATTTGCAGACTGATAAGCAAACTCTCCACCTTCAAAACCGCCACGATAAATTAATAGTGAGATTGATTCTGTTGATTTACCAGGTCCTCCTCCAGTAAGAGCAACGATTTGGTCAAATACCATTAAAAAGCCTTTCATCGCTAATACCATGTTAATAGTGAAGAAAGGGGCAATTAGTGGGAACGTGATCTTCCAGAACTTTGTCCAAACTCCAGCCCCATCTATACTTGCAGCTTCATAAATGTCTTCAGAGATTGTGACAAGTCCTGCTAAATAGAGAATAGTATTAAAGGCTACCGATTGCCAAACTGCTACAAGGACGATACCAAGCCATGCAAGCTTTGGGTCTCCTAATATATTTTTTGATAGGAATTCTATTCCAAGACTCTCTCCAATTCCAGGAAGAAAATGAGTAAAAATAAAGTTGAAAATAAATCCGACGATTAAAATACTTAATATATATGGAAGAAAATAAATTGCACGAAGTGTCTTTTGAAATTTAATCTTTCCATTTAGACCCATAGCTACAAGTAGGCTGAAAATATTAACCAAAATTGTAGAAATAATTGCGAATTTAAAGGTAAATCCATATGCATCTAAAGCCCGCTCATCCTTAAAAACATTTAAATAATTTTTTATACCAACAAAACTCCAATCCCCATATCCTTTCCAATCTGTAAAACTGTAGAAAATCCCTTGGAGAGTGGGATACGTATGGAAGATGAAGAAAAGGATAAACGCAGGTATTGCTATAAGCATATATACGGAATTTTTCTTTTTCATTTTTTACCTCTCCTTTTGAGCATGTAAATCACATCTATTGCCCTTTTAATGCTCTGTTATGCATAAGACGCTTCTTAATAAAAGGTAATTCTTTTACCGTTTAAACCTTTAATTAAGGAGTGGCTTATACATCAAAGAACTAGGCTATATTGTGATTACTAAGACTTTAATTAGGAAGGGGCACCACAGTAGATGCCCTTTCCATCAACTATTTTTAACGATTTTGTACTTTTTCCCATTCACTATCAAGCTTTTTCAAGAATGGTTCTTTTTTCTTTTCAATTAAGAATTCTTGAACAAGATTTTCAGCACCCATACCTGCTGGATAGTAATGATCTGGGAAGCTTGTAATAGCTCCGGTTTCAAAGTTTGTTTTAATACCTTCAAATACAGGATCTTCTTGGAATACTTCTTCAATAGCTGAGAATGCTTTTTGTTCGTCAATATAACGTTTTGACGTGTCTTTATTCATCATAAATTCAATAAATTTCATTGCTTCCTCTTTATGATCTGTTTCTTCACTCATAGTTAGTAATACATCTACACCAGAAACAAGTTTATTTTGAGCAGGATCATTCGTTACAGGCATAGCGAAAGTTCCAAGTTCAATATCTGGATTAGCTTTAACAATTTCAGGAATTGCCCAGTTTCCTTGGATATACATAACACCCTTTCCACTAGCAAATGCATTATTACCATCCCCATATGCTACACCCATATTGTCTTTATGACCGTATTCTGTAAGGGTTAGCATTTTGTCAGCTACTTCGTCATAGCTTTTAACAAACGTTGTATCACCAGCAGTTTTCTTTTCAGCAAAATCTTCACCGGCAATATTTGCACCAAGTGAATTCCAAGAAATCATTCCAGTCCAAGCATCTTTTAAGGTAAAGTAAATTGGAATCTCTCCAGCTGCTTTAGCTTTGTCTAATATTGCAATAAACTCGTCCCAAGTCTTAGGAACCTCCAAACCTAATTCTTCAAACTTTTGCTTGTTGTAAATAACTGTATTGGCATTAGTTGCATATGGAAGTCCGAATACACCTTCTTCTTCAGTACCAACTAAGCGGCCAATCATATCAACATACGAAGGTTGAATTGATTTTAGTAATTCTGAGTCTGTAAAGTCATGCAATACTCCAGCACGACCTAATTCGCCATATGTGGCATTACCACCAATTGACATGATGTCTGGCAGGTCGTTTTTCGTTAAGCGAGTCTTCAATACTGTTTCTGCCTCTGGAGGTGCATCAAGTTTAATTTTAATATCAGGGTTTTGTTCCTCAAATTCTGCAATAATTCCCTTGTAGGTATCAATACTTTCGGCTTTGTTTGAGAAAAGTTCTAATGTTACTTTTCCATCTTCAGCACCGCCACCTTCATTACCACCACATCCGGCTAGAATGGTAGTTCCTAATGCAAGGCTAAGGATACTTGCTGTTACTTTTTTCAACATTTTGATTCCCCCTAAAATTGGTATTTAATTATTTGTTAGTTATGTTGCGTAAACATTTACGGTTTTAATCATTTTATAAATATTTTAAAGCATTAAGGTAAACGTTTACTCATTGTATTAAAAAAATTCTTACTTACATTCATTCTTAGTTTTTTATAATATATCAGTAAACGTTTACGTAATCGTTCAAAAAAAATTATACCTCCTTATCTCTTACACTTTTCCTCTCAACAATTTTATGTGGCATTATTCTACTTTCGATTAATTTATCAGAATTCAACATCTCAAATAGCATATTAGCAGCCATTTCTCCCATTTCTGTGAGTGGCTGTGCAACAGTTGTTAAAGGGGGTACTGACATTTCAGCAATACTTAAATTATCATAACCAATTATCGATAATTCGTCTGGTACCTTTATTCCTAGTTGATATGCTGAAGAAATTGCTCCAATTGCTAATTCATCACTAGCAGCAAAAACAGCCGTTAGATCAGGAGCCTGTTTCAATAAGGTCTTTAAACTATCCATTCCATCGTAAAAGCTAAATCCTCTATTATATATGATTTTCTTTTCATCTATTGGTAGGTTATGATCTTGAAGTGCACTTATATAACCATCTATCCTTGGTTTTCCTGAAATAATATCATCTTTATTCCCACTAATCATTCCTATTTTTTCGTGGCCTTTATTTATTAAAAATTGTGTAGCTGTATAGGCTGCATGTCTGTCATTAACCTTTACATACGGAACGGGATGCGCATAAGTTTCTGTTGATAATAGGACCATCGGGACATTCATTTTCTTAATATATTGATAATATTCTTCTAGTAATGGTGCACTAGTGAAAATAATGCCATCAATACGTTTTTCATTTAACAACTGGAGGTACTTCATTGTTTTCTCACCATTTGATTCTGTATGGCAAACAATGACACTTGACCCTGCATCATGTGTAGCTTTTTCTATTCCACTTAACAGGTCTGTTACTAACGTACTTGATAACTTTGGAAACAGCACCCCAATTGTATGTGTCCGTTTATTGATTAAGCCTCTTGCTACAGCATTTGGCTCATAGCCCAATTCCTCAATAGCTTCGAGGACTTTCTTTTTCGTTTTTTCTGAATAACCAGTTTGGTTATTAATAATTCTTGATACCGTTGCAATAGATACATTTGCTAGCTTTGCAACATCCTTAATAGTAAAAGTCATGAGTTACCTACTTTCTAACTTAGGAAAACGTTTACGTTGATATATTATCATTCAAAGAAAACCTTTTCAACACTTTTTTTTCATTTTGTGGACTATTTCTCAAACTTTCGTCCTACCCGTCACATTATTACAACGAAAAAAAGAGTGACCCAATATGAGTCACCTAATAAAAATTTTAATCTTTTCTAATGCTATTCTATCTAAATAGCAAATGCTGACTATGTACGCCTGCTTTTTTTAATAGCGCTTTCAATTCTTCCTGCTCTTCTGCAGAGAGACCAGAAAATGCACGGGCTATGCGAATAGCATGTATTGGATATATTTCATCCAAGTATTTCTGTCCTTTATCTGTTAATTTCGCATAAACAGAGCGTTTATCCTTAGGATCTTGCTCCCGGTAAATAAATTCATTCTTTTCAAGCTTATCAATGACATACGTTACATTTCCACTAACTAATAATAATCTCGACCCAATCTGCTGTAACTTTTGTGGTCCCCTTGTAAAAAGCAATTCCAATACAGCGAATTCCGTTGGGTTAAATCCGTGTTCCTTGCTATCACGAATTGAATGCTCTGAAACACTTTTGAAAGCCCTTGCAAAAATTCGAAACAAATCTAATGCACTCTGTAACTCTTCTTCCGTGTATGATCTCATCCCATCGCCCTCTTATATTCAAAATTAACCATAAATAAGCTTTTCCTTCATTAAAAACATAAAAATTATATAGTGGAATCTTAATTTTACTATGATTTTAATAATATTTGAAGGTTTTTACCAATAATAACTTGAAAATAAATAAATACTATAAAGTATTGTTCTAGTATTTGGAGGTTTTACATGGAGATTGCCATTAAGGAGTTGTTAAATACGCTTGAAAAGCAAGAAAATATTACGATTCTTTTTGCTTGTGAATCAGGTAGTCGTGCTTGGGGCACCGATTCTGCTAGTAGTGATTATGATGTGCGTTTTATCTATATCCAAGAGGTAGATTGGTACTTACAACTATTTGAAGGTCGTGATGTAATCGAAATTTCACCAAATGATAAAGTAGAGATGGTTGGTTGGGATCTAAAAAAAGCACTAAAACTTTTGCAAAAGTCAAATCCAACATTACTTGAATGGATCCATTCACCAATTATCTATTTATACGAATCAGCCTTCACAGCTAAACTTAAAACACTATCACAATTAGCTTTTTCGTCAATACCAACCATTCATCATTATTTAAATATGGCGAGGAAAAATTATCAATCTTTACCAAAGGAAAAGAGAACTACAACAAAAAGATATTTAAATATTTTAAGACCATTACTGTCATGTTTATGGATTTTAGACAATCAAGAAATGCCAAAAAATGATATTACTTTACTCTCTCACCAGTATATGAATGATCCAAAACTAGATCAACAAATTGACCTATTACTACAATCAAAACAAAATGGTCAAGAATATTTTGAGTCTATGCATCTAAATAAATATTTTGAAGAAACATTCTCGGTTATTGAAGAAAGGATTAAAAATGTCCAAAAAGTTAACCTGATGCCAATAAACACATTAAATGATTTTTTTTTAGAGATTGTAAAAAAAGGTAACTCTTAAATCAAATATTAAGAAGCACCATAAATAAACACTGTAAGTGTTAACCTCTTCTTAATGTCACTTTCAACAATACTTACATCGTCCGATTTCTTTTTACTTGTGGATCATTATGATAAAAATAATTGTACTCATTCTTTAATTCAGTAAGGGTCATCTTCCTCAGGACTTGTGTATTGTATACTCCAATGGCGAGTAATTTTTGAGAATAATAATTTCTTTGTTCCTCAAGTGCATTTTGAAGCATTTTACTCATGACGCTCATCTCCATATAATAATTTTGCTACTTTTAACTTACCTTAAAATTGTTATAGGACGATTAACATAATGTTAAGATTTTCTTTAGAGTTATTAAATTTGTATAAATTTGTTTAAAGTGTAGAAATCATGTCGAGAATAGTTTCAACTTATGAAGGAGTTGAAACTATTGACTTTACGAGTAGTAGCCAAAGAGGATTACGAAAATAAAACGAAGGTTTTTTATTTAAATTCTGCGGAACCTAAGTCCCAACAGTTATACATGGCAATAATCAATGGGTCAGAAATTGTTACTTTAACAATTTACAACGTAAAATCAAACCAATTCGAAGAAGTTACTGCACTTTTCCAGCCTTCTTTTTTAAATAACCTTTCCCAGCAACTTTTAAACCAGCTTATATATTACAATCAAGCAAAAGCATTATAGTTCATTAACGCACAAACACATTTTTTTCTCCTTTCTCCATCTTCCTTCTTACTAAAAACAAAACCTAAGCAAGGGATGATTACTTTCTTTATTGAAATTTATCCCTTTATAAGTTAAATTTTCACTGTGACGAAACCTTACATGCTTTTCACACGATATATTTCTTTGTTAGATTTTCTAACAATATAAATGTCATATCTTACATCAAAGGTTATACTTGTAAAAAGAAGTATCTCTTACGAGGGGTGGAGGAATGAATCAGCAAGACCGCTCATACAAGGATAAGAAGGTAATCTCGATTGGGACAGTAAGTGAATTAACCGGATTAACCTTAAGACAAATTCGATATTACGAAGAAAGAAAATTAATTGCTCCATATCGGAATGATAGAGGCACAAGAAAATATTCATTCAATGATATTGAGACATTAATGGACATTGCAGATAAACGAGAGGACGGTGTTCAAACAACTGAGATATTAAAAGAAATGAGATTAAAAGAAAAACAACGTGAAAGTGAAGCTGAAGTTAAGAAAAAAATGCTTCAAGGTCAGTTAAATGCACAATTTAGATATGGTCGTGGTAGAAATTAAGCTCAAGACGCACTGCAGCATCCCAAATATTTTGCTGCAGTGTTGACTTCTATCTCTTATTTTTTTTTTTCACTCCCTATTAATCTTCTATAAAGACAACCCTCTTTAATCTTATTTGTAGTACTAATTAACCTGGGAAAGTCACCTCAATATTTTTAATAGGCTCTTTTCTAAAAGATTGTTGTTTTTGAACAAAACTGATTAGGTTGATTGGAACGGATATGCGAGACTCCTGTGGGAGTAGCGGGACAGATGAGACCCCGCAGGCGCTTCGCGGTGAGGACGCTCATCGCCCGCCCCACGGAAAGCGAGCATCCTCTCGCTGCAATCAACCAACCCAATACTATTTTAAAAGCAACAAAGTTTGCGAAAACAACCTTTTAAAAAGAACACTCCCCTTCTATATTTTTTCATGTTCGGAAATCCTATTAACACTAAATATAAACGAATCTTTTACCACTATTCCAATTTATAATATTTCTTTATTGATTTTAAAAAAATCAGAAAAAATATACACCAAACACTTTACAATAGGATAAAATATCCGATAATAGAATTACTAGGACTTTTCCACCTAGTAAAGCTAAGTGCGAGGTGGTCATTATGATTTCGATTGATTCTGTAATCGAAGAATACCGAAAAAAAAATGTTAATTACCGCAAAAGAAAATGGGATAGACTCGCATCTAACATTAATTGCAAGCCAAAACCTAGACTTACAAAAAAAAGATTAAATAATTTTTTATTACATCAATAAGTAACTTATTGATGTATTTTTTTGTAAAATCAAATTAATAACACCACAATTATAAGGATGTGAACTAGGATGACATCACAAATTATTTGGCTAAGCAAAGGAACACCAAAAACTTTATCACATAAAGGCATCGAATACCGTTCTGGAATTTCTAAAGATCCGGTTGAAAGTTTAGAGGTAACTTTTGAACGTATTACCGGTGATGATGTTGAAAACCATAAATTTCATGGTGGATCTGAAAGAGTCATATGTGTATATCCATATGAACACTACGCATTTTGGAAAAAAACATATGGTACAACATTACCAAAAGCAGCTTTTGGTGAAAATCTGACTTTAACAAATATGCAGGAAACCGAAGTTTGTATTGGTGATATTTTTCAGATTGGAGATGCTGTTTTACAGATCTCACAAGGTAGATTTCCATGCTCAACGATTAATAAACATACAAACATCAATACATTGTTAAATAAGATAGTTGAAAAAGGCTACACCGGATATTTCTTTCGTGTATTAAAAGAAGGAATCATAACATCTCATTCGGATATCAAAATTCTTGAAAAACATACTAAACAGATCTCCATTGCAACCATTCACAATACATATTTTCATAATAAAAAAGATCTTTCGCAAATCGAATACATACTTTCACTTGATGAACTATCTTCTGAATGGAAAAATCGGATGATAAAGCTTTATGATCAATTGAAAGCTTAAAAAAGCGCAAGTCCCTTGATCAGCCTCGGGCCAATAAGACGCAATGAATAGAAGACGTTCTTTGTCTTCAATTCATTTGTGGCTTATACCCAATAGGGTCTAGTCGCTGGAGCCAGACACCAAAACTAAGTACAAAATTTTATACTTTTCTTAGCTGGAATTAATTAAAAAGCTTCCTTCTTCATTTAGAAGAGTCTACTAGTCTAATAGGATCAATATCATCCTTTTTCAAAATATTACGTTGACTAGTCACTTATTTATGATATAGTTAAAAATGATTTTAATAGTATTACCATTTTCTACTAGGGGAGTCCAATAGCCTGGACTGAGAGAGGAACGCGATTGAAGTTCTTTGACCCTTCGAACCTGATCTGGATGATACCAGCGTAGGGAAGTAGTAAGAGTTGATAAGGGGCTACTAGCGTATCTTTCTCCTTACAATTATTACTTACACCGATCGGGTTCTGAATTTCAGAACCCGTTTTTTATTTGCCTTCTGCTGTTTCTGAAAGAATTCATGTTCATTCACTTTTAAGGAGGAGAATCATGAAAATTAATATCAAACAGCCATTTCCAGGAAGTAAAAAGGTTTTTGTACAAGGAAGTACACCAGACATTCAAGTACCAGTAAGAGAAATTTTTCAAGGAACAACACAAAATACATATGGTGAAGAAGCTAATCCACCTGTTCAAGTGTATGATACGAGTGGTCCTTATACAGATGCAACTGCTGAAATCGATATTCGAAAAGGTTTGCCACGGATTAAAGAGAAATGGATTCTGGATCGTAATGATGTTGAACGATATGAGGGACGCATGGTAACGCCTCAAGATAATGGCTATAAAACAGCTAGTAAGCAATCAAATTTAGAACTATTTCCATCACATAACATAATGCCGTTAGTAGCAAAAAAAGGAAAAAGCGTCACACAGCTACACTATGCTCGCAAAGGCATTATCACTCCTGAAATGGAGTTCATTGCAATAAGAGAGCAAATGGAACCTGAATTTGTTCGCCAAGAAGTAGCTGCAGGACGTGCAATTATTCCTTCTAATATCAATCATCCAGAAAGTGAGCCGATGATTATTGGCAAGAATTTTCACGTGAAGATCAACGCAAATATTGGAAATTCTGCTGTTTCTTCATCTATTGAAGAAGAAGTGGAAAAAATGACGTGGGCAACACGTTGGGGTGCTGATAATATTATGGACCTATCGACTGGTAAAGATATTCATACAACTAGAGAGTGGATTATCCGTAACTCCCCTGTTCCAGTGGGGACTGTCCCTATTTACCAAGCATTAGAGAAAGTAAACGGTATAGCTGAAGATTTAACGTGGGAAGTATATCGGGACACGCTCATTGAACAGGCTGAACAAGGTGTTGATTATTTTACAATTCATGCTGGTGTCCTCCTTAGATACATTCCCTTAACAGCAAAACGTACAACTGGAATTGTTTCAAGAGGTGGCTCTATTTTGGCCCAATGGTGTTTAGCCCATCACCAAGAAAATTTCCTATATACTCATTTTCATGAGATTTGCGAAATTTTAACAAAGTATGATATTTCAGTTTCACTTGGTGACGGCTTAAGACCTGGTTCAATTGCAGATGCAAACGATGAGGCACAATTTGCTGAGCTCGAAACATTAGGTGAATTAACTGAGATTGCATGGAAGTATGATGTCCAAGTTATGATTGAAGGACCTGGACACGTCCCAATGCATTTAATTAAAGAAAACGTAGAAAAACAGCAGGAAATCTGTAAAGAGGCTCCGTTTTATACATTAGGGCCATTAACAACTGATATTGCCCCAGGATATGACCATATTACATCAGCCATCGGTGCAGCGATGATCGGCTGGTTTGGAACAGCGATGCTTTGCTATGTAACCCCAAAAGAACATCTTGGCTTACCAAACAAAGAAGATGTTCGCGAAGGGGTCATCGCTTATAAAATTGCTGCACATGCTGCAGACCTGGCCAAAGGGCATCCTGGTGCACAAAATCGTGATGACGCCCTGTCAAAAGCACGCTTTGAATTCAGATGGCATGACCAATTTAATCTTTCATTAGATCCTGAAAGAGCACTGGAATATCATGATGAAACATTACCGGCTGAAGGAGCTAAAACAGCCCACTTCTGTTCAATGTGTGGACCTAAGTTCTGTTCAATGAGAATCTCACAAGATATTAGACAAATGGCAAATGAAGGCACACTATCCGAACAAGAAATTCTCACTAAAGGAATGGATGAAAAATCCAAGGAATTTATCGAGGGTGGATCTGCTATTTATCGATAATCCAGAAATCCGAAAAGAGGGCTTACTACTGCCCTCTTTTCTAATAAATTTTCAAGCACATTTCTCTATCAATTACCATTGTGAAATTTCTGTGACCTGAGGCAAATAATATAGAAAATCATCTAACCTAATGAGGTTAAAAATAAGGATCTTCTCCGACAATATCCAGTGTTTTCCCTTTAAACCAATGATCGTGCTTAGGCCGATTCGGATCACCATATTTTACTCCGCCGAATTTTACCTCAAGTGGTTCATCGTAATTATAGTACGTTCTCATTTCAAATTCATGATAATGACTACCATCTGCTAAAGGGATCGCAGGACCTGTTTTCCCATAAAAACGATGATAATGCTTGTTTTCAAAGGAGGTAACCCCACGATACATATGAATATGTCGATCAAAGCTATTACCATTTACTGATCTTGTATAGCCTTCAATTGTATGATAATGGGCTTTGGTATCAGTTGTTTTTGCAAAAAAGCGATGGGCATGGTGAGGCTTTTTTGCGCCAATTATAAAACTCATAAACATCCCCCAAATAACCTTTTAAATCTTTTTATGTGAGATGAAAGTAATTGGAAAGTTGTCTTACATCCCTATCTTTCATGTCAATGACATAAGTATCTATGTCAAATACAATATAACTCTATTTTTCATCAAACTATTCTAACACTTTTCCTTATGTCTCAAAATAAAACCAAACATGTCTTTTTTCTTTTTTAGACTCATTAGTAACTTACTTATTTATTAATTATCTTCCGCTAAACTTACTTTCCTCCTCCTATTTCATACTATTATTTTCTATTACCAGTAGAATAATAAAAAAAAAATCACAAATAATACCAGCATAAACCAACAATTCGGAGGAACGTGAAGCATGAAAAAAGGATTAATCTTAAGCTTTTTATTCATATTTATTGTCCAACAAACAGCTTTTGCAGCACTGCCACAAGATCAAGTAGATCAAATACTATCAGAATTAGGATGGACTAATCATGATCTAACTGAATATCTTGATTATTACGAGCTATCTATTGATGACTTTGAAACAATTGAAGATCTAAAAAGCATGCTCGGAACACCTATAACTGATGAAAATTTAGCAGATTTATTAATTCAACATGAAATTACAAGGTCTGAGCTAGATATTTTATTAGCAGAGTTTGATGAATCCGTAGAAGATTATTTATTTATTGAAGACCTCGATATTGCTCTTATTTTTTATTTAGGCCATGACGAAGAGATGGCAGAACTAGAGGAATTCATGGCTTTAATTGGCTTAACAGATGCAGAAGTAGATTCCTTGTTTACTCACTTTATGGAACTTGACGAGACATTACTTGAACAACAAATGGAAGACATTATTACTAGATTAAATCCTTTTCTTATGCTCGAAAACACAACTGAGCTTACAGTAGTACAACAAGATGAACTGGTCGCTGTGTTAAAAGATATGATGACTATTTTACAGCTTGAACCTCGCTTTTTTTTAGTCGATAAAAATGGGGTAGAGACAGCTGCATCCTTTAAGGAATTAATGGGAATGGAAGAATTATATGGGAATGAGTTATTGATCCAGTTTTATAGCACATACGGTGAATTACTATTAGATATGCAGCTATCAGAGGAAATGCTTAGTTCGGAATTCCTTATTCAATCTGGTATAGAATTTGCACAGGTTGGTGATTTAGCAGGCGAACTCACTTCTTTATTCCATAATCGTTTACCAGATACCGCTTCATCATTATGGGTAAATATGATAGTAGGTTTGGTAATAGTTGGATTTGGCTTAATTGGCTATCTTTATTCAAAGAGACTACAACAGGAACTAAATGATTAAGCGTACTTTACCTACCCTTTCCATTGTTCTAATTTTAATTGGTTTAAGTGTATTTAGTTATCATGCATACTGGACTTGGGTTGGCCTAGATACAGATGAAAACATAGATGAACAAATAGTCATTACAAAACAAAAAAATAGTGCACACTTGCTACCTGTCGTTACTTCTACACCTCAGAATGGTGAAAAACTAGGTTCTCTATCGATCCCTAAGCTAAAGCAAAGCTTTCCGATCTTTCATGGAGATAGTGAGACGATTTTAAAAAAGGGAATTGGTCACATTAGAGGTACGGCTTTACCTGGGGAAGCAAGCAACTCTGTTCTTGCAGGTCATCGAGATACCTTTTTTCGGTATCTCGAACAATTGGTAGTAGGTGATAAGCTTATTGTCGAGAGGTCTAATACATATTACATGTATAAGATTAAAAAAATTCGAATTGTTGAAAAGGATGATAGTACTGTCATTGTACCTAAACCAAGACACACATTAACTTTAATAACTTGCTATCCCTTTACCTTTATAGGTCCAGCACCACAGAGATATATCATTGAAGCTGAACTCCTTTTGAAACCAAAGATGGAATTAAGAAAAGCGCAAGCGCCTTGATCAGCCTCGGGCAATAAGACGCAAATGAATAGAAGACGTTCTTTGTCTTCAATTCATTTGTGACTTAGACCCAAGAGGGGCTAGGCGCTGTAGCTAGACACCAAAAAATTTATACTTTCTTAACTGTTGAAATAAAAAATGCTGACATGAGTGTGGTAAATCACATTCATGTCAGCATTTTCTATTAGGTAAGATTAATCAATTATTTCCCAAATGAAGAAAGAAATTTCACACGATCTCCCATCGGTGGAGTGTTGTGGTCAACTAATTCAACCTCTAAAACAACCGGTCCATTTTCTAATCGAAGAAAATGGATTAGTTCAAGAGTTATATCGTCTAATCGCTGAACACGAGCACTTCGAACCCCTAAGGAATCTGCCATTGCAGAGATACTAACCGGTTGCTGTTCAAATCGGGAATGTGAACGTTGATATTGTAAGTTATGACCATGGTAAACCATTCCTAAACGCGCATTGTTCATAACAACAAATACGATTGGAAGCTGGTATTCCTTTGCCGTCAAAATTTCCATTCCGTGCATGAAAAAGCAGCCATCCCCTGTTATACAAACTACGTCTCTTTCTGGTTCAGCTAGCTTACTTCCTATTGCAGAACCAATGCCTGTACCCATAGCACCAAAATGCACATTAATATCAAACGTGTGTGGAGCTTTAACATGCATATAATGGATCACATAAGACATAAACTCACCAATATCAATTGTATATCGTGTCGTGTCTGGTAACAACTTTTGCAAAGCGACTAATACATTCTGGCTATTGAACTCTTTAATATCTTGATTATCTTCAAATGGTTGTTCTCTATAAGAATAAATATGCTTATCTGTTATTCTTTTTTTCACTTCAGTTATGAGCGCTTGTAGGCTCAGTTTTGTATCCCCAACTACAGGTAGATCAACATAGTACTTTCTATTAAACACTGACTCATCAATATCTACTTGAATAACATGACGATTTTTTGTTAAATTAGGATTCCAGTTATTAGTTGCTGTTTCCCCTAGACTTGATCCAATAACAAGAAGAGTATCTCCGCTTCCTTCATTCACTAAGATTGACGCTTCCTCATGACCTGCAAAGCCGAATACTCCTTTAAATAATGGATGATCATCCCTAATTAAACCCTTCGCTTGAGGAGTAGTTAGGATCGACATATTCAACAATTCGGCTAATTCAATGACTTGGTTTACTGCACCTCTCGCCCCTTGACCGACAAAAATAATTCCATCTTGATGCTCGGAAATTTTCTCTACTACTTTGTTAATAATTTCTAAATCAGGCTCTTGAACCTTCACATTTGGAAAAGCTGGAATATCAGGATCATCTATTAAGTCAAGCTGTACATCTATAGGAACTGCTACATGAACCGGACCAGGTATTCCTGTTAAAGCAATTTCAACTGCCTTTACAATCGTAGGCAAAAGCTCACTTGAATTCTTAACTGTTACACTATATTTTGTCACTGACTCATATATCGGCTGCGCATTTAATTCCTGTGATGCATTAAGTCCATTTGTATGAACTGGAACAGCACCTGTCAAAAATAATAAAGGTAAATGCTCCCGCATTGCATTTGCAGCACCTGTGACTAAGTTTGTTCCTCCGGGGCCACTACAACCAATACAAACGCTTAAAGACTCAGAGTATTTTGCATAAGCTGCCGCCATATAAGAAGCCGCACCTTCATGCTTTGTAACAATCGGTGTCATTTCTGGGATGTCATATAGTTCATCAAAAAAGGCATTTACAGAGCCTGCAGGTATTCCAAAGACATATTTCACTCCACCATTACTTAAATAATTAAGAACTCCACGTATTGCTTTCACCTTTAACGCCTCCTGTTTGGTTGTAGAATGAAAGAACAAAATGATGATATATTATGTAATTAAAAATAGGTTTGAACCAAATCATAAGGCTTAATAGGACGGGAATAATAATAACCCTGTATACGATAACAATCATTTAAAGATAAGAATTCAATTTGTTCTAATGACTCTACCCCTTCAGCAATAACGTGTAGGTTTAAATTATGAGCTAATGTAATGATTGTATTGGTAATCGCAGCATTTTTAGGATCATGACAAACATCCTTGATAAAAGATCGGTCTATTTTCAAGGTATTGATCGGAAAATTCTTCAAATAACCTAAAGAAGAGTAGCCTGTCCCAAAATCGTCAATTGATATCTTAATCCCTAGACCTTTTAATCTAGACATTTTATGTAAGGTTTCCTCTGTATTTTGAATAATTAGATTTTCTGTTAGCTCAAGTTCTAAAAAACGAGGTAATAACTGGGTTTCTTCGATGATTTCTTTTACCATGCTTACAAAATTCGGTTTATTAAACTGCTGGGCAGAAACATTCACAGATACAGTAATTTCAGGATAACCTTTCATTTGCCACTCTTTTAGTTGCTTACATGCATTTCTTAGTACCCATTCACCAATCGGAACAATCAAGCCAGTTTCCTCTGCAAGTGGAATAAATTCTCCAGGGGAAATCATTCCTTTTGTTCGGTGCTCCCAGCGAAGCAGTGCCTCAACACCGAAGATTTGCTTATTCTTATTATCATACTGTGGCTGATAGTATATCCTTAATTCATCGAATTCAAGTGCCTTGTATAATGAATTCTCTAACTTCACATTTTCGAGCGTATGATTATCCATTGCTGATGTATAAAATTGATATTCATTTCCAGCTAACTCTTTTGACTTATACATAGCAGTGTCAGCCTTTTTTATTAAATCTTCTGCATCTACACCATCTTGTGGATACAAGCTGATTCCAATGCTTGTTTTTACAAAGATCTCATTTCCTTTTAAATCAAAAGGTTCTTCAAATGCTGCTATTATGCTTTCTGAGAAGACTTTTACCTCTTTTTCACAGTGGACAATCGGTAAAATGATTGTAAATTCATCTCCACCTTGACGAGAAACAGTACACCCCCTATACGCACAATGACTTAAACGCTCAGCAACCTTTTGAAGTAATAAGTCTCCATAGCTATGACCTAATGTATCATTAATAGTTTTAAAGCGATCTAAATCTAGGAATAATACAGCAAGCTGTTCTTTATGGAGTTGAGCATAATTTAATCCTTGATTTAATCGATCCTGTAATAAAAGACGATTCGGTAAGTTAGTTAAGCTATCATAATAAGCATGATAATTTATTTTTTCTTCCATCTGTTTCCTAAGGGTTATATCTTTAAATGTGACAACATAGCCAATTACCATTTGCTCTTCTTTAATAGATGTGATGGCAAATTCAGCAGGAAATTTAGAACCGTCCTTCCGAATAAAGGTTTCATCGGTATAAATCGTTACTTTCTTGGAACATTTTAAATAAGAAGTATCTTTACTCGTCGATGCTTTTAAAAAGAATGACTCATACGATCTTCCGATTAATTCCTTTTCTATGTATCCTAAAATGGTTTCTGCTGCAGGATTGCAAAATGTAATATTCCCTTTGATATCTAGACCTACAATTCCATCACCAGCAGAATTAAGAATCAATTCCTTCTCTCGACTTAACCTTTGTAGCTCGCCAACTACATCCTCTAGCTCTTGGTTCTTTTCAATAAGCGCTATCGTTCGTTCCTTAATAATGAGTTCCTGTTTTTCCATATATATCAAATGTGAAAGGACTGATGCAGTCGCTTCAACGATCGATTGCGCAAGTTGAATATCTGCTTGTGGATATTGCCTATCCTTCCCTTCTAGATTCACAATTGCTAATAATCCAAGAATCTCCCCCATTGTTACAATAGGTAGCATTAGAACTCCTTTTATTCCAAACGTACGACAGGCTTTATGATTTGGCCTAGGATCCGAAAATACATCTGGAATGAATAAAGCTTTTTTTGTATGGATTACTTCTTGAAATAGACGATCAGTACTTTGATCAATTTTTATTATGCTATGGGTCTTCTTCCACGCCTCTTCTGTCCAGTCACTTTCCTTACTCAAACTTGCTGGTTTAAAGAGATTTCCGGCTATTGGATCTAACAAATGTGCACCAATGTTTGTATTTTTTAATACTCTACCAACATAATAGAAGCATTTATCAAGAACCTCATTCATGGTTGAACATAGAGAAAGTTCTCTTGTAACATCTAATAGTAATTGCTTTTCCAAGATTAGATTTTCTTTCCTCGATAAATGATTCGCGTTTCGAATCGCAACCGCTGCCATATTAACATATGCTTCTACTGCCTGTATTTCAGCCTCTGTTAAATTCATATGTTCACCATGATTAAATAAAAAAACAAGGCCATATACCTCATCTTCATAATTAATTGGTAAAGATAATAAGGAATTCATTTTGAATGCCTTTATCGGTCCAGGATCTGGCCTAGAATCCTTAGAGGTGTCTGGTATGTAAATACTTTCTTTCTTTTCAAGTACCTCTTTAGCTAACAAATCGGTTTCAGGATTAATTACTAACATATCAAGGGTCATACTATTTAAAAATTCTGGTTTTCCTACATAACCTCTGTATGTCCCATCATTCTGTGGTAAATAAATCCCTACGGAATCACATCGAAATATTTCATCAGATATGGCAGTAACAACGTGCTCTAACACTTCACGTAACTCTAATTTCGTATTAATCAGCTTCGTAGTCTGTGCGAGACGTGAATACCTCGTGTGTTCTTCAATCATTCCGTACCCTCCAAATTAACGATCACTTTTAAGCAAAGATCACTTGTCCTATTTTCCTAAAAGACATCTAGTAAACAGCACCATAAAAATATGACTCAATTAAAACATTGCAAAAAGAACAATTAAAGTCAAGGAAAATCCATAATTTTCATAATACTGATTTAATATTTACACTAATGAAAAAAACGACAATATCATACAATTCTCTTAAATAAAGCATATTATATTCGAAGACATAAAAAAAAGGTCCTAAGGACCAAAATCCAAAAACCTCATAGGTATAAAGTCACTAGTAATAATAGTTTTTTTATTTAATAGGTTGTGAAATGAAAAAGCTTCTGAATCAGATATAGAATATATTTAACTACAGGCAATTGATCTTGATAATGCTTATAATCGATTGTATATTCTCCATTTTCATTTTTCCATAAACGATGAAAATAGGAATCTATTTCTTGAATAACTTCTTCTTGATCTGAGGCCGTTATCTTTACATCTGTCTCAAGATTATAGTTATTTAAATTTCTCTCAGTAAAATTTGCAGATCCACCAATAACTACTGCTTCCTTTTGTTTTTCTATATACAATAATTTAGTATGGAACTGTTCTTCCCCAGTATGATACCAACGAATTTCAATGTTCTTTTCAGCTAATTGGGTTAGCTCAGCAGCTACAGGTAAATTTGGTAAGCCCATTTTTTCAGATCCAAACGCATTTTGATTTGGATCAAGGATCATTTTGATTTTTACATCTCGTTTGGATGCAGCATTTTTTAATTCTTTTAAAACATCTGTGTCAGCTAAATAGAACATTGCTAGCCAAATTATATCACCCTTTTCTGTCGATTTGATCTCATCAATGATATTCTCTTCGATTTTCCCTTCTGTTACTAACTGAAGTCTAATCTTTCCTTTACGATGATCTTCTTTATTCCATTGAGGAAGTATGCCCCCACCAGAAAAATTTGCTACTGCTTGTTCTGTATTAAGCACATCACCAATTATATTGCCGTTTACCTTAAAAGCAATGTTAGAATGATAACCACTAGCATCATGAGCATTTGCAGACGAAATAATTGCTGCATCTTCAGTGGCAATGACCTTTCGATGATTTGCCTTTATATTCAAAAGTTTCAAATATGATCTTAACGTAACTTCTGGGGCTGACTTTGCTATCGGATTAGGGAGCCAACCAGCTCCTTCTTGTCCAAACCATTTGAAAGCTACTCTCCAAAGTCCTGAATATATTGGATTTGGATCTCTTAATTTATTTAAATCTGTAAATATTACCTGTACACCATGCTCTTTTAATGATTCAATATGCCCTGATTTATGTGAATTATAAGTTGTATTTATTTCGTCTGTAAGCAAATACACTTGTAAATTCGGATTCTTTTTTATTTGCTCGAGGATCTTAGTTGTTAATGTTTCACTAATAGCTGGATATTTTCGCTCTCCATCTGCATATCCGTTAAAAAGAAACATATCCAGTACGATAAATTCCTCTGCTACCTCAATCAATTGATAAAATTCCTGAAAAATTTCCTGTTCATAAATCGTATTATTTCGAGTATCCTTATAGCTTAAATCATATAAAAAATTCACATTATCGACCATATATGTTTGACTTTCGTATGAAATACCCTCTGGTAATGGTTTTTTGCTATGGTAGAGACTTACACTTGATAATAACATGACAAAAAAGAGAATTATCCAAGTACTCTTTCTTTTTAATATAGCTTTCATTTTTCCTCCGTCTCTATTGAAAAGAGGCTAACATCTAAAAGTCAGCCTCTGTTCTTATATCTTTTTTATATTTTTTTGAGTACTCAATATCTCACTAGTTTAATTAACATATGTGAAAGCATATGTCGTTCGTCATCAGAGCCTGCTCTCCAAAGCTCTTGAAGAAGCTTTTCCTCTCTGTTTCGTGGGTATTCGTGTTCAGCTAAGAAATTCGCTACTTTTTGTGTTGCTAGTGCCAACTGTTCTTCAGTTAATCCCATCTTTTTGCCCAGTGCTACCTTGTTACCTAGGAATTCTTTAAATGATTCAAAATTAGCTAGGATTACTTCCTTTTTTTCTTGACCTATACCATTCACCGCTCTTTCAACCTTATTAATGTGGGCTGAATGCTTTACTTCATTTTGAAGATCCATGCTTATTCCTCCTTTTTATGCTAATTAATAAGAATATAAGTTTGCATTTAGCTCAGCTTGTGACAGCGTTTTTTTTGTAGATTCTGTTAGTTTGGAGCTAGTATCCTTCACATTTGATTGGATGTCTAAGTATTCCTCTTTTGTATCCTCTGCGAAAGAAACTGCTTCATGTGAGATTTCCTTTGCTTCCTTTATAACATCACGATTGATTCGTTCAGCCAAATTCTTTGCTTCTTGAATTGTTTGTTTTAAAGTATCTGTTGCTTGATTTACCTGTTCTAGGAGTTGCTCCTTTACTTCACCAGGATTCTCTTTCACATGCATGATAACATTTTTGGAAGAATCCTTTATATCAACGGCCTTTGTCGCTACAGCACTTCTTGTATTTCGATCAAATAGAGTGAGAAAACCACCTATCACACCACCAATGATCATACCTTTTATTAATTTATTATTCTGTTGTTTTTCCTTTACTATTGCTTGTCCCATGAATATTCCTCCTTTATTTATCACTTTGTTATCGTTTTATTTCCCGATTTTACAGATTGTAAACCATTGGGATAATGCAAGAAACCTCAAAGTGCACAATAGTTTATCAATTAATCTATTGAAAAACCTTCAGAAAACCTCTATAATATTAGACTGTTTGTAGTAAAAACATTTCTTTCATTTACGAATCTAGTGTAAGAATACAAGAATCTATAATTAATAGATGGATAAGAATTAGAAAAGGAGTAGGAGTACAACATGTTTAGTAAATTGCTTGATGAAGACACTCGTACAAATGACCCTGAGGAATTAAAGGAAGAGTTAGAGGATTTAGAATTCCAGGTCTTTCGCATGCAGGATAATCTAAAGGAAATTGCTAAAAGAAGTAAGGTACTTGGTGTTGACCAAGCAAAAGAGGATAAACTCGTTATTGTTTACACACCAGAGGACAGTCAATCGTGTAAAATCATGTTATGTGATTGTGAAACCTCCTATAACGGAAAATGGGATTTCTCCATTCAGGCAACATATGCTAACGAACAAAACATCCATATAGGAGATATAAAGGGCCCAGCAAATAGAGGCTACGGCTCCATTTGTATGGATTATTTAAAAGATCTGGCAGTCGAACAAAACATCCCTGAAATAACCGGTGACATTGCTGAAAGAGATTGGGATCATGTTGATCGCCTCATTCATTTCTACGAAAAACATGATTTCCAGGTTGAAATTGATTATGAGGACAAATCTGGTGAAATAAAATGGGTATGTAACGAATAGTAAATAGATCATTTTGAATCAGTTCAAAACTTAAACTGATTCAAAACGATTTATTTTTTGTGTAATTTCCATTAATCAATTACAATTAAGAAAAGAAAATATTATGGAACTTTTTCTTTTCTAATACGTATTACTATCTGTCATGGATGGAGATAGATTCATACTCTATGCATGACATTAAACTGTAGGAGGAAATTACACAATGTTCAAAAAACTATTTTCTGCAATGCTTGTTCTAACAATTATTTTTACACCAATTGGTGGCTTTATGCTTGGCGATCAATTGACAACAGTTAGTGCGAAAGGTTATAAATCTGGTAAAAAGTCCTTTAACTCTAATACAAATAATAATAGCCCGTCTCTGTTTAAAAAAGAAGACACTCAGCAGAAGTCGTCTACAACGACAAAAAACAGCACTACAGCAAAACCAAAAATGGGCGGAATTATGAAGGGATTATTTTTAGGTGGACTAGCTGGTTTATTACTAGGAGGATTACTTAGTTCTTTAGGCGTTTTAGGATCAATCATTGGGTTATTTATCAATGTATTAGCTATCATTGCTGTTATCTTTATTATTCGCAAATTATTTACTTTATTCAAAAAGAAACGTAAATCTGAGGATGACACTGTATGGGGAAAATAAAGGTTTCTGAACAAGATATCGTTAATGCTTTATGTCTACACATTGCGCACAAAAGACAAATTACACCTCATGATGTAGATATCGAATTATTATATGATGATGATTATGGATTTTCAGCTGAAGCTTATGTAAATAACCGCAAACAAATATTAATTACAGCGAATATCATTGAGGCAATTCGCTTCTGGCTTGAAACCGAATTGAAAATAGATCCTTTTTCAGCTGCTCTTGAGCTTGTTCTTGATGAAGATGAAGGTGTAATCGCTTATGTAGAATGAAACGAGGGGCTTAACCCTCGTTTTTATTATTATTTAGCAAGTAAAAATAGTCATGATTATTTTAAAAAGGAGAACATTATGCGCTCACCTAAAGTACTTTTCATCGCATCAATTATTACAGATATAGCCCTTATCATCTATTTACTAACAATTGCTGATGATATAGGTCTTGGTTTTGTTTTACTACTATCCGCTCTCCTTCTTGGAGGTACATTACTTACATATAAGCTAATTAACCGATCATAATTAGAGGCTGGCCAAAATTGAGCCAGCCTTTTTTCGTTATAACATTAAAATGTCATTTCCGACTGCACATAATAATACAGCAGTCTTGCAGTATTTTCTAATGAAGATAAATGTGTTCGCTCAAATGCGTGTGAGGCATCAATTCCAGGACCGATTAATCCGTGAACAATATCATGTCCTGCACGAATGGCTGCAGATGCATCTGAACCGTAGTATGGATAAATATCTACTTTATATTCGATGTTGTTTTGCTTTGCGATCTCTACTAATTTTTTCCTAAATCCATAATGATAAGGACCACTTGAATCCTTCGCACAAATTGAAACAGTATATTCATCTGTTGCTTGACCATCACCAATTGCACCCATATCAACAGCTAAATACTCAACTGTTTCAGCTGGAATATTTGAGTTCCCACCATATCCAATTTCTTCATTGTTTGAAATTAGAAAATGAGTTGTATATGGAAGGTTGATTTTTTCATCTGAAATTCGCTTTATAAGCTGGAGCAATAATGCCACACTTGCCTTATCATCTAAATGACGTGACTTAATAAAACCACTTTCTGTGATTTCAACTCTTGGATTGAACGATATGAAATCGCCAACCTCTATACCTAGTAGACGTGTATCCTCTGCATTATGTACTTTTTCATCAATTCTTACTTCAATATTTTTTTGATTCCGCTCTAATTTTCCTGCTTCCTTATAAACATGTACTGAGGTTTGATGCATAAGGATTGTACCTGTATAAATTTTTCCACTTACTGTCTCTATTTGACAATATTCACCTTCAATAGAGTTGTAGTTAAAACCACCAATTAAATCAATCATTAAACGTCCGCTTGATTTTATTTCTTTGACTACTGCTCCTAATGTATCAACATGGGCAGTAAGCATTCGATGCTGCTCTTTATTGCTACCAGGAATCGTTACAACTAAGCCCCCCTTTTTATTCCACTTCATTTCAACATGAAAATCTTTCAAATAGTTCTCCACGAATGTAATAACTTGATTCGTATTACCTGATGGACTCGGTGTTTCCACGAGTTGTTTGATTAGCTGGATTGTCTCATTATTAGCTGTCATAGTTGTACTCCTTTCATAGTGAGTGATTCAATATTGACATTTTATCAAATAAAAACCGGCACTTCGAATGTAACAGCATTATTTACAATTATTCAATCATCATTTTTTTCAGATTAAGCAAGGAGCTTTCGTCAATTCCACAACCCTTGATTAAATAGGTCTCAACAGAATTGTATTGATTTAATATGCTTTTTACAGCATTATCTAAATAATCTATATTCACTATTAACAATGGTTTAATCCTATCAGAGGAGATTCGATACATACTCATAACTCGAATAAATCGCTCTACCTTTTTCATCCGTGGGCCAACTAATACATTGGATCGTAAATATTGATCAATGACCGTCTCATATGGTACCCCTAAATACATCTGGATAAGTGCAGAAAGAAACCCTGTCCTATCCTTACCACCTGTACAATGGATGAGCGCTGGAACATTCTCATTGTTTGCAATAGATGTGATCACTTCTTTTATCTCTGCCTTCCTTTCATTGACCATACACTGATAAAATTCGTGAATCATTTCTTCAAAATTTAATTCTTTTGATTTACCAATTAAAAGACGAAAAAACTCTCGATGTGATAAATCCTGACTATCATGAAAAATCGGAATATGCTTAAATCCCGTTCCCCAATTTTGGGGGATTTGATACATTTTTGATTTCCTTTCATTCACAGTTCGAAGGTCGCAGATTAGCTTTAATCCTATTTCCTGAAGTAAGACTAAATCAGTTTTTGACAAACGAGAAATGTCATCTGAGCGATACAGTACTCCGGCTTTCATCCATCGCCCATCGTCTATTTGTACCCCTCCAATATCACGGAAATTATATAATTTTTCAAAGGTATAATCCTTCTTTGTTTCTATTTTCATGATTACTTATCCTTTCAAGCAACAGTTTGTTTGTTGATACTAAGTGGAGTTTTTCTCCATATTTACTTTTTTCATTTCCATCATTTTTTCCATGCTATCCCACCTTTTTTTAGATTTAGAAGTTGAATAAAATCGTCACACTTTTCTTATGTGAGACTATCTACATATTCTCTAAATGTTTTTATATTCCTTTTGACAAAAAAACAAAACGTATTGGAAGGGATTAGCACCGACCTTATTCCCTTCTTTAGCTTCTTTAGATGGGGTTATTTCCGCATGATAAGAATAGGAAAACAAACTCAATAATTAAATGGATAATTAATGAAATTCAGGGAAATTTAATGATAAATATTAATTTTTATTGGAGGTTTTTAAGTATGGATTTATACAACAATATGGAATTTGAACTGAAAGGTAGTTTTATTCCTAATATTAGCAACTCGAACAAATTAAAGATTTTAGAAGTTACAGAAGGTAGTGTAGTGATACAAATGAACAATTCTAAACGGAGAGGAATATTTCCTTTAGATAGCTTCCAATACTGGATTAAAAGAAATTCGTTAATCCATATTGGAGAGAATGAGAAAAAAACGTCTTAACCGTTTTGGGATATGTAATTAAATCTCAACTGTGAATTTTCCCCATTTTAGAAACTTGAACCTATTGGACAAATAAGATGCTCATGAATTAATGAGCATCTTAATCTTACTCAGTGAATTAACAATATAGTAGCAATCAGATTCTTTTGTATCTACTTTTATATTTCAAAAAGAGGCCATTCAACACTCTAATGATTGTGATCCATTTCCCTATTATCCCCCGAAAAAGAAGTCAAAAACATTTGAAGCAGTTGAGGCTTTTTTATTGTAAAACTCAGAGTAACCACAATTGTTACAATATACAACAATAAATTGATTGTTTTGCACATCAAACATTTTAGACAATCCCGTTCCTGTCATCGCTACTTCTTTTTTCCCTGCATCTTGACTTCCGCATTTTATGCAACCTTTACTACTCATGTATTCCATCTCCCTTTAATTCTTATATCTTACTTACGTTTCAACATTCAAATTGGTTTCATTTTCCTTTCCCCAAAAAACTATTGCATTATTTTCCAATTGGTTATATAGTTAGTTACATGAGTAATTAACCAAATGAGTAAGGAGGTATTTCATGAATCGTTCTCTAAATCAAGAACGACCTATTTTTCAACAAATCGCAGAAAAAATTGAGGAAAGCATTTTGAATGGATCTTTAACAGAAGGAGACAAAGCACCATCAACAAATGAAATTGCCTCTTTTTATCAAATAAACCCAGCTACAGCAGCAAAAGGGATTAATCAATTAGTAGAACAAGAGATTCTATATAAAAAGCGAGGGATAGGTATGTTTGTATCAACAGGTGCACGAGATCTTTTAGTTAATAGAAGAAAACAAGAATTTTATGACAGCTTTATTATTCCATTGAAACAAGAAGCTCAAAACTTAAATATTACAAAGGATGAGCTAATTGAACTGATCGAAAAGGAGGCAAGATCATGAAAATAAAAATCGAGAACATCACAAAGACGTACGGTAAAAAAATAAGTTTGAACAATATCTCCTTTGAATTAGAGGAGAATAAAATTTACGGTTTATTAGGTCGAAATGGAGCTGGAAAAACAACCCTTATGCATTTGATTGCAGGACATATTTCCCCTTCTGATGGTAGTGTAACATTGAATGGACTAAATCCCTTTAACAACCGAAACGTATTGAAGAATATTTGCTTAATTAACGAAAGTGGTAATTTTAATCAATCACTTAAAATCAAGGATGTCTTAAAAATCTCTTCCCTTTTTTATCCAAATTGGAATAAAGAAATTGCAGAGAATCTACTAATTGAATTTAACTTAGACCGTAATCTTCGTATAAAGTCTTTATCCAAAGGGATGGAATCTGCTTTAGGTATCCTGATTGGTCTGGCATGTCGATCAGCTGTCACGATTTTTGATGAACCATATATCGGACTTGATGCAGCATTACGTGCCCGCTTTTATGAATTGCTCCTAGAAGAATATGAAAATGAACCAAGAACGTTTATTCTTTCTACACATTTAATTGATGAAGTTAGTAACCTATTTGAGGAAGTTATTATTTTACAAGAAGGAAAGCTAGTTCTCCAGGAGCAGGCTGAAGTGTTAATCGAAAAAAGCATTTCAGTAACAGGTAAAAAGGACATTGTTCAAGATTTTTGCAAAGGGAAAAATGTGTTGCATGTTAAAGAATTTGTTGGACAGCAAACAGCTGTGTTATATGGAGAATCCTTTCATCAATCTGATCTATATAATCAAGACTTAACCGTTGAACCTGTTCATATCCAAGATTTAATGGTTTATCTCACATCATCTTCTAAAGGAAGTGTTTCGATTTGAAGGAAGAGTTAAAAGCAATTTTATATTATATGTTCACTGAAATGAAATTCTCACTTATGATTTTCTGGTCAATTCTTCTCTCTTCCATAGTTGTTCTTTTCGTACTGGCAGATTTCGCTTTTCGAAATGTTGTTATTTCTACAAGTATAGCTACCTATGTATTTTGTGGGTTTGTTGGATTTTTAGTCACAAAAAAGAACTTACCATTTTGTATAAAGTTTGGTGCAACACGTAATTCTTTCCATCTTTCAGCAAGTATTTTTCTCTTACTATTGTCCATCGGATTAGCAATTGTAAATGAAATCGTTACATCTATCGTAAATTATACTCAAGATCTTTTACTAGTTGATGGAATCTTGATTTTTGAACCTGCAAAACTACTTGTGAATACTCCAAGCTTTGGATTTTCAATCTTGTTTGACAGTTTTATCATTTTTGTTGTACTAACGATTGGATATTTATTAGGTTCGATTGTCTATCGATTTGGTCAAATTGGTGGATTCATCACATTAGCTTGTGTTCTACTTTTTAATTTCTTACCATTTGTACAGGACGCAATCAGCCATTTCTTTCAAGGGTTTTTGAATGAAGATATGAATATCAATTTTGTATTCTTAATCATTTTTAGCTTTATTCTATTGATCATTAATTGGTTTATCATTAAGAAATCATCTCCATTGCCAGCTTTATCAAGATAAGTAAAAGAGGTCTGACGAATTCGTCAGACCTCTTTTACTAGGTTTTATTAAAACCAAGCTGCGCCAACAATAATTAAAAGAATGAACAATACAACAATTAGCGCGAAACCTCTACCATAGCCATATCCGCCACCGCCGTAACCATAACCGCCACCACAGCCGCCGCCGTAGCCACCGAATCCATAACCGTAACCCATTATAAATCCTCCTTTAAGTGATTTATCTAAAAGAAATTCCAATTCTTCTTAATAGCCAACGAAAGCCGAACCTACAATAATTAATAGAATGAACAAAACAACGATTAAAGCAAAGCCACTACCGTAACCACAACCTGGAGTTGCACCACTCATAAACAACACCTCCCTTTCGTTGTACTACTACAATATGAAAATAGGGACTTGTACGGTTGGGCATTCGCACAGTTTTCTAGGTATATTTCATTTCTTCTCTTATTTATCGTATAAATCCATCCAATAATTCAACTAAGCAGAAAAATGAAAATTCTAGGTATTTTAAATTAGACAGACCTTATCCTATAGGGCTTGTTTGCTAAATTGTAAGAAATGTATTAAAAATGAAGAAAGCAATTAATGTTAAAATGAAACTAGGTAAGGAAGATTAAAAAATAAGGGTGAGTTTATGAAGAAGTTTTTATTTATTATATGCTTGATTTTGGTATGTCCAATTTATGCCTCAGCACATACTACTGTGTCGTCCTCAAATCCAAATGAGGGAGAAACCATCACAGAGGAGATACGTGAGCTTAAAGTTGAATTCGCTGAGGCTATTGAAAATCAAAGCACATTGACATTAGTTAAGGAACAAGAAGCAATAAAAATTGATTCCATATCAGTCATCGATCAACAAATTATCGGTTCATTAACAGCACCACTCGAAAATGGTAACTATCTATTAACTTGGAAAGTTGCTTCAACTGACGGGCATGTACTAACAGGGGATATTCCATTTACAGTGGACATTCCTGATGCAGAAATTGAAGAAGAAGTTCAAGAAGAAACTGAACAAGTAGACAAAACTAAAGAGAATATGGAAAAGAATGATGCAGTCGTAGAAGAAAAAGCTGAAATAGAAGCTGCACCCGAGACTGTTAAGGATAACAGTTCCCTGATTTCTACTATATCTGTTATCATATTAGTCATCCTTTTAGCGTTCGGTATTTGGATTCTTTTACGTAAAAAGAGGTAATTTATGAATCAACTTATCCCATTGACTGAATATGTCACGTACATGCTATTTTCTTATTTGGTTGGCTATGTTGTGCTTCAATTTGTACCTGCTTCAAAAAAGCCAATCATAATAGCTTCAAAACAAAGTTTATTATTATCTGTTTTAGGTATTATCATTTTAACGTTTCTTCCAGTCCTTCAGGTCATTTCATTTTTTGCAACTGAAGGACTATTAAGTTTTAGTGCATATGCCATTTTAACTGAGTTTCAAGTAGGAATTGCCTGGCTATATGGAAGTTTTTTCGCTGTGTTTTTATGGATGATTATTTATGTAGAAGGCTCCAAATACTTACAGGCACTATTTTTACTATTGATGATTGTTTCTGTAGGCTATGCAAGCCATGCTTCAACACTTGATTTATTGCCAGGCCTTTTCTCGCATTCAATTCATTTCTTAACCATTACCATTTGGGTTGGAGTTCTTATTCATGTAGGCTGGTTAGCTCACAGTATTGAAAATTGGCATTCCTTTTTACGTTGGTTTACACCACTCTCAATCGTTTTATTTTTGATTACAACAATTAGTGGGATTTCCCTTATGCTCTTTGTAATTGAACCGAGAGATTATGCGAATGCTTGGGTATTGCCGTATGGTCAAATGCTTTTAGTAAAGCATATTAGCATTATCCCTGTTTTAGCATTTGCATTTATAAATGGCTTCCTTTCAAGAAAAACAAAAAAAGATTCAGAATTTGATGTAAAAAAGTGGGTTCAAACTGAGACTGTTATTCTGATGATTGTTTTTTTCATAACTGGTGTTTTAGGTACTTTACCACCTCCCCATCAAGTTAATGCCACTGTCATACAAGAAGGAGGCGCCGTCTGGGTAGAGTTATTGCTTGGGCATGAGGTTGTTGCTCCGTTTACAGTCCAATTCTCTGTAGGATTCCAAGCAATTCTCTTCCTTGTTATTGCTATCATGTTTTTATCCATGATCGTTATAAGCTTTTACAGAAGGGTATCACCTTGGCTTGCATTAGTGTTTGGCGTCATTTTTATGATCGCCACTTACCTTGGATTGATGATGTCGATAGTTGTAGGATAAAAAGGAAAGTACTTAAGTATAAGGCGGCAGGCAAAGTAATGCCTCTTAATATTGAGTAATACCACGCCATAAAGACATAAAAGAAGCTAATCACCTTATTTTAGGAGATTAGCTTCTTTTTACTTAGTATTTATTAGCTTTTAAGATTAAACATGTTTCTCGAATCTAATTTTTCAATCCAAATCTAATCCGCAACGGCCTTTCCTACTACCTGTTTTTGTTCAGTCCTAGCAATAGTAATCCCAGTAGATTCTTCAAAATCATAAAGACTTGTAGGTAAGTCTGTAAAACGCTCAAGTTCATTGTATGCAGGAATACCGTGATAGGACATATCAAGCCCTTCTTCTTCCTCTTCTTCTGTAGCACGTAAGCCAACAGTTACCTCAGCTACTTTTGCTATAACAGCTCCACCAATTAACCCCCACACCGCTACGACAGCTGCACCTAGAAGCTGAACACCTAATAAGGAAACCTGACCTGTTGTAAATAATCCTGCTGATGTATCAAATAAACCAACAGCAATAGTTCCAAATACTCCATTAAAGCCGTGAACCGCTACCGCTCCAACAGGATCATCAATTTTTATGTTATCGATTAAAAGTGTTGCATAAATAACAATGATTCCACTAATTCCACCAATGATAATCGCACTCCACTGATCAACAAAAGCACAACCAGCTGTGATCGCAACTAAACCTGAAAGAACACCATTTATCGTCATACTTGGATCTGCTTTTCCGAACTTTTTCATTGTCAATAATAAAGTGACAGTTCCACCACTTGCCCCTGCAAGCATTGTATTAATTGCAATTGATGCTAAGGAAGTATTTGTGGCATCTAGTGTACTTCCACTATTAAATGCAAACCAACCAAACCATAAAATAAATGCACCACTTGATGCTAATGGTATATTACTAGGTGCAAAAACATTCACCGTACCATCTGAATTAAATCTCCCTTTTCTTGCACCTAATAGTTTAGCCATTGCCAATGCTGCAAAACCTCCAACTGCGTGTATGGCAGCTGAACCAGCAAAATCCTTCATACCAAGCTTTGCCAACCAACCTTCACTATTCCATATCCAATGACCTGATAATGGATAGATAATAAGTGTTATCAAAGCGGCCGTAATAATATACGCTTTAAAATTCATTCGCTCAGCAACTGCACCTGAAATAATCGAAACACAGGCTATTGCAAAACCCATTTGAAAAAGCACAAATGCTTCACTTGGCAGCTCAATACTAAGAGAAATTTTTTCCGGACTTCCAAATAAACTTGTCCCGATAAAGCCAAAAGCATCTTGCCCATACATTATCCCAAAGCCAAAAAGCCAAAATGCTAAGGCACCTATGGTTAAGTCAACGAAAATTTTCATTGTAACGTTAACAGCATTCTTCGTGCGGACTAAACCCGCTTCTAATAAACTAAAGCCGCCTTCCATAAATAAAACCATCGCTGCTGCAATCACAATCCAAACTGTATTTAAATGAATTAGCTCCATATTACATCCCCTCCTTTACTGTAAGGTCATCGATCGTTTCATCAGATTCACCTGTACGAATGTTATAGGCTTCTATGATTGGATATACATAAATTTTCCCATCCCCATCTTCACCTGTTTGAGCATTAGCAATGATTGTTTTGATCGTTTGATCAACCATGTAATCGGATAGGACGATTTCAAGCTTAATCTTCGGATGTAATGTCACATTATAATTCTTTCCACGATATACACCCTGCGTATCCTTTTGCTTCCCTCTTCCTACCACTTGTGAAACTGTAAAACCTGTTATTCCTATATTTTTTAAACTTTTAATAGTCTCGGTAATCTTCTGAGGTCTGATGATTGCTTCAATCTTTTTCATGCTCCTCACCTTTTCATTGTTAGGTTTCCTAACATTATTATGTTAAAAATTATAACATTAATTGAATCAGAGTCAACAGTTTAAGCTATTAAAATTTTTAGAAAACTATAAAGTAGAAAACTAGATTTTTTGCCAAATGTTTTAACGACAAAAAAGATGATTGACATCAATATGTCAATCATCTTTTTCGTTTAGCTATTATTAGCTTATCTTATCTGTCCATTACCAGACATTAAAAATTTAACAGTTGTTAATGCAGGTAATCCCATTGGTCCACGAGCATGAAGCTTTTGGGTTGAAATTCCAATTTCCGCACCAAAACCTAGTGCCCCACCGTCTGTAAAGCGAGTGGAAGCATTATGATAAAGCGCTGAAGCATCTACTAAACTCATAAACGCCTTTGCTGTATCTTTGTTTTCGGTAATGATTGCTTCAGAGTGCTTCGTTCCATATGTTTCAATATGATCAATTGCTTCTTCAATATTGGCTACAGTTTTTACAGCAATGTCTAAAGATAAATATTCATTAGCCCAATCTTCTTCAGTTGCTAATACTCCATTAGGGAAATACCTAAGTGCCGTTTCATCTCCATGAACCGTAATATTATGTTTTTTGAAGGTAGTATTGAGTGCTTCACTGTTTTTATCAAGCCATTCCTTGTGAATAATAGCTGTTTCTAGTGCATTACATACAGCTGGACGGTCTGTTTTTGCATTCACAAGAATGTTTAATGCTTTTTCAACATCTGCTTCAACATCAATATATAAATGGCAGTTACCGACACCTGTTTCAAGAACTGGAACTGTTGCGTTATTTACAACTGCATTTATTAATGAACCTCCACCCCTAGGTATTAACACATCAATGTGTTCCTTCATTGTAAAGAGCTGCTGTGTTGCCACACGATCTGTAGTTGCTATAAATTGAACAGCTTCCTGCGGGATTTTCGTTTCAATTAATGCCTCATGCATGACCTCCACGATGGCTTTGTTTGATGATAAAGCAGATGATCCGCCTTTTAGTATAATGGCATTTCCTGATTTAAGCGCAAGACCTGTTGCATCGACAGTTACATTAGGACGAGCTTCATAAATCATTCCGATGACACCTAAAGGAATGGATACTTTTTCTACTAGTAATCCATTATCCAGTGTCCAGTTCGAAAGTATTTTCCCTGTAGGATCTTCTAATTCTGCAACTTGGCGTAGACCTTCTGCAAAATCTGTGATGCGTTCCTTCGAAAGGGCGAGACGATCCAAATACGCCTCTTCATAGCCTTTTTCACGACCTGCTTGTAAGTCTTTTTCATTTGCATTTAAAATGACTTGAATATTTTTTTCCAATGTATCAGCTAAAATGTGTAATGCTTCGTTTTTTTCTTCATTTGATAATAAACTAACTTTTTTCGCTGCTTTCTTTGCTGCTATCGCTTGTGCTTCAACGTTTGTTTGTTCTTTTGTTACATTCATGCAATTCCTCCTTTTAAACTCCAACAGGTAAGGACAATTCAAGCTCGCATACTAGGTCATCAAAATGAACAACCTCGAGTTTTTCTACCTCTTCACCTGTTATTTCACTTAATTTTTCCAAATCTTCATTTGAGTAATTTACAACTCCTAAGCCGATCCTTTCACCTAGATGATCAATAATTCGAATTACAGCACCCTTTTCGAATTGTCCTTTTACTTCCTCGATATCTGATGAATAAATACTATGTTTATGATCAGCAATTGACATTCTAATATTTTGATTAATAACAAGTTCACCCTCAGGACCAGAATGAAACGCAATCCATTGCTTTTTCTGATTTAAGTTTATTGTCTCATTTGTCACTTCAAAATACGTTCCTCGTGCCTCTCCATTTACTGCATCACCTAAAATATTCGGTATGCTTGCTTTACCTAGAAAAGTCGAAATTCCTGAAGCCATCGCAATTTTTACTGCATCGATTTTTGATTTCATTCCACCTGTGCCAACTTCACTTCCTGATTCACCGGCACCTTCTTCTATTTCAGGTGTAATTTCGTATACTTTTTCAAGCAGTTTCGCTTCATCATTTTTGCGAGGGTCTGAATCATATAAACCATCTATATCAGAAAGGATAATCAATTGATCTGCTTCTATTAAACCTGCAACTTTAGCAGATAACGTATCATTATCACCAAATTTTAAGCGATCAACTGTAACCGTGTCATTTTCATTGACAATCGGAATAATCCCACGCTCTAATAGGACATTTAACGTGTTTCGAACATTGTTATAACGAGATTCATCAGAAAAATCGCTACGCGTGATTAATATCTGTGAAGCTACATAACCGTGTGATAAAAATATTTCTGAATAGGCTTCAATTAATAAGCCTTGGCCAATAGAAGCTGCGGCTTGTTTTTCTGGTAATGATGTTGGTCGATCAATACAGCCTAGCTTTCGATAGCCTGCAGCGACAGCTCCAGATGAAACAAATACAATTTCATGCCCCTCATCCTTAAGTAAAGCTATTTCATCTGCTAATTTTTCTAGTTTACGTCGACTAATTTCTCCATGTCGACTAGTTAAGGAACTGCTTCCTACTTTTATTACAACCCGTTTTTTCTCATTGTCTAGGGTCGCCATTCTATCACTCCTGAGTCAGTTTTTAGTCCGAAGCGCTAGCACCTTGAATCATACGGACTATCCATCTTATATGACTTTTCATTGAATTCATTTATGGATGGCTTATGATCGAGTGCTAGGCGCTTACGCAAGACAAAAAAATTTAGTACGATATTTTAGTCTAATGAACACTTCACCTTTTTAAGCAAGTGAGGTTACTATCTATTTATTATTTCAAAGAACCAACTAACAGACTTTCTTGTATCTGCTCGCTAATCTCTTTCGAGCGTTTCGCAGCATGTTCAACAGCCTTAGAAATTGCGATTCCTCCACCATTTTCATCAAGCGCATCAAGTCCAGCAGCTGTTGTACCATTTGGAGACGTAACATTTTCCCGTAAAACAGTTGGTGTTTTATCCTGCTTTTGAATCATCTTTGCAGCACCTACAATAGTTTGTGCAATAATTTGTCTTGTTGTTTCAATATTAAGTCCAGCTAGAACGCCTTGTTGTTCCATATGTTCCATTAAATAATAGAAATAGGCTGGACCACTTCCTGCAAGTCCTGTAAAGATATCCATATCTTTTTCTTCAATCTTGTATACTTCACCAATACATTCAAGTAAGATTTTCGTTAATTTCACATTTTCATCGGCTGTTTCATGACCTGGGGAAATTGCAGTAGCTGATTCTCCGATTGTACTGGACGTATTCGGCATAACTCTAACTACTTGCTGGCCTTTATGGAGATTTTGTTCAAGGTATGATGTTGTAATTCCCGCTAAAACAGATAATATGAGCTGATTTGGCTTGATATGACTCTTTATGTCGTTCAATGCATTATCAACATCTTTAGGTTTCATAGCTAAGATAAAAATATCTATTTGATCAAACTGGAGATTTTCTCGTTTAACCCCTTTAATTCCATAATTGCTTTCTAAAGCAGTTAATCGTTCTTGATTGGAACGATTTGTCGCAACGATTTGTTCCGCTGGGATTTCCCCTGATTTTACTAAACCAGAGATCATTGCTTCCGCCATTGACCCCGCACCCAAAAATGCAATTGTTTTATTGTATAACATCTCATCTCTCCAATATCGTTCGTATTTTTGTTCGTATTTTTGCTAACGGTTTAATACTAACACGCTGAATTTCATATTCAAGGTCTTAAGGATATGTTGTAAGCATTTCTTTCAATTAGTTAGTGTAAGCGTTACCATTAGGAGTTATATCTTCTTAAAAGCGTCTCAGGAAGCTTTATCGCTTCTCATCCCTTATTTTCAAGAATGATGATAATCAAAAATTCAAAATTTTTATGATATTCACCTAAGGAGTAAACAGTTGCAGTTATTCAAAACGTTAAGCTCTACTACTTTATTTAGCTTCCTTCTAACAAGTCTTAAAAGGAAAACGCTTAATAAATACCGAATGCTTTTTTTAGGAATATTGAATTATTTCTTACTTTCCTAGTAAAGAAGCTTTCATTTTCCTCCTAATTGTTATACAATTCCAATTATGTACGTCTAGTTAAGGAGATTTTCTTCCCTTAATAGCGAAAGGAGAACGACAGATGATGAAAAAATTACTACTTACATTATTAATGGGGCTATTAGCATTCTCACTTGCTGCATGTAATGATGATGAAGACAAAGAGAAGGAAACAGCAACATCTAAAGAATCAACAGAGGAAAAGGCTGACGAAAAACAAACTGCAGCTGATGCAAAAGAAATGCAAAAGAAACTTGATGCTCAAAAAGTTAAGGATGAAAGTGTAGTTGCTATTGTTAATAGTCAAGAGATTAAGGGTTCTGAATACAATGAAGCATTAAGTATTTCGCAAACTCAATTTCAACAAATGGGACAAGACCCAACGACAGATGAAACAGCAAAACAATTAAAAGACTATACACTTGAAAGCCTTGTAGGACAGACTTTGCTCATGCAAGAAATTGATAAAAAAGGATATAAAGCGACTGAAGAGGCTATTAATAAAGATTTAGATACGATCAAAGCTCAATATGAGAATGACGAAGCATTTGAAAAAGCTTTAAAAGATACTAACCTATCACTTGAAGAACTTAAAAGTCAAATTGCTGATAAAGTTCGATATAGCCAATATGTAGAAAAAGACTTAAAAGTTGAAGAGGTTAAAGAAGAAGAGTTGAAAGAGTATTATGACTCTATGGTTAGTTCAGTTGCAGAAGGTCAAGAAACACCGAAATACGAAGATGTTAAAGAAACGTTAAAAGTTCAGCTTGAGCAACAAAAAACGCAAGAAAAACTTGGTGCTAAAGTAGAAGAACTTCGAAAAGACGCTAAAATAGAGTTGAAATTATAATCCTAGAATAAAAAATGCTGTGTGAATGTCACACAGCATTTTTTATCTGAAATAATTATAAAATTCTTGTTTTGTAAATCACACTTTGACTCCCAGTTCTAAAGTCAATAAGCTGTCTCCCTAAGCTTTTGTTCTTTATTTCTTATATATTTTTAACATAGTATGGGCATTTGCCTGAAATTCATATGAAACCCTTTCCTCTTTAAACCTAATTCCACTACCAAGTTCACTTAGCAATTCATCTAAACGTACATATCTTTTCCCCTCTAAATCGACCAACGGAAAAATACGGAGCTCTTCTTTTGTAACCCTTAACAGCTCTTTCAGTGTTTTTAGGTGGAAAGAATAATCTAGTCTATCTCCATACATAAATAGAAAATGTGCAGATAAAGTGAGATCAAATTCATTATTTTGAAAAGGCAAATGAGGTAATGTCGCTGTTACATATTGCCTAGGAAATTTCTTCATACTAGCTGTGCAATCTTTTAATGCTCTGATTCGTTGATATTTCAACTCTTCTATATTACTAAAAAAATCCCATTTATATCCATGTTTTATCTTTTCCATACTCTCCATGGCATGAGCAATATCATTTAAACCCTTTTTTAATAAGCTTTCTACTGGAACTGAGTATGCAATATCACAGGCTGTTACATCAAACCCTTTTTCCTTTACAACTGCAGTAAAGGAGCACGCTCCTGAAGGACAATCTAAAATCCTTTTTCCCTTAAGCTCATTTTCTTTTAATGAAAACATTTGAACATATTCTTCATACGTCCTACCAATAAACACAATTCGGTTTAAATCTAACTTATTACTCAGCTCAACTCTACTCATCTCGTCTCTTCTCTCCTCTAATTATGAAATTTCTCTAACATATATATAGTATTACAAAATTCTCTTGATGGACAAGCACTTTTTCAAAAGATTACCAACAGTTTATAATTACAAAGCAGAGATGGATAACTGTAAACTTATACCCTTGTTTTAATTTCTATTTTTTTCTTCATTTGAAGCCTACGTTCAATCACTCAGAAATATTCACAAATATATCTTCCACAGCTGGGTCTTTTTCAATTAAGCCAGCCTCTTTCATCCAGTTAATTGTATCTTCCCATTGTTCCTTACTTTGGCTTCCAAAGCCTTCATCTGATTCCATAAGTGGTAATAGTATGTCTAAGCTTTGTACTTCCACCTCTTCGACTAGTGGAAAGTTGGCTTCATCCTGATTACTTAATAGTATGTTTAATGCTTCCTCAGGATTTTCGGCTGTAAATTCATAACCCTTTGTAGCAGCACGCCAAAATGCTTTAATGCTATCTTGTTCTTCTTCCCATGTTTTATCACTTGTTACTGCTATTAACTCATTGTAGCTTGGAATACTATATTCGGTAGGGTTAAGATTACGAGTTTCATAGCCTTCATGCTTCAATACAGGTACCTCATGATTGATATATGCTCCGATCACTGCATCGACTTTTTCACTAACAATGGATGACCCTAATTCAAAGCCAACATCAACCATTTCAACATTATCAGGATTCCCACCATCTGCTTTTACCATAGATTTAATAAGGGATTCATTTAGCGGTATCCCTGGATAACCAACAGTTTTTCCTTCTAAATCCTTTGGAGACTGAATCTCACTATCCTCAAGAAAAACTACTCGATTTAATGGTGAGCGTACAATTGCACCTACAGATTTAATCTTTACATCTTGATTAGCACGAGCAATAATCACATCAGGTTGATAAGAAATTCCTAGTGTAATTTGACCTGCAGCTGCTAAATTTATCGGATCAGTTGGATTTGCTGGGAATTGAATGTCTACATTTAGTCCTTCCTCTTTAAAATATCCTTTTTCTTGGGCAACATATAAATAGCTATGAACCGCATTTGGATACCAATCCAGCATAATACTAACATTCTTTAGTTCTTCTGTTTCTTCCTTTCCTTCTCCTGCCTGTTCTGTAGAAGTACTTTCACCACCTGAGCATGCTGTCAGTATTCCGAGCATAAAGCATAAAATTAGTAATAAAAACTTTTTCATTTTGTTTTCCTCCATTTTAATGTTCTTTTTTCTAAGTAAACAACGAAAATAAATAAGATAATTCCTACTGCAGATAGCAAGACAATCGGAGCAAAAACTCCTGCCCCATCGAACTGTGTCATCATTCGTCTACTAAAATAGCCTAAACCAGCTTGAGCGCCAATCCATTCACCAATCGCTGCGCCAATCACGCTAAGTGTAACTGCAACCTTCAAGCCAGAGAAGAAATGCGGGGCGCTTGCGGGTACTTGTAGTTTAAAGAAAAGATCCTTTTTACTTGCCCCCATTGTTAATAATAGATCCCTGTATTCCTTACTCGTTGAGCGAAGACCATCATATGTGTTTACTGTTATCGGAAAAAACGTAATAAGAACTGTCACGACAACCTTGCTCCAGATCGAGTAACCGAACCAAAGAACAAATATTGGTGCAAGAGCTATAATCGGTATCGTTTGAGACGCGATGATAATCGGATAAAACGTTCTTTCAACCATTTTACTTACACTCATCCACACCGCTAAGCCGACTCCAAAAACAATTGATAGGAATAAACCGATAATGATAATTAACAATGTTGAAGGTAAATGATTAACAAACAATGGACCTTTTAATTCCCATAGTTTACGAACTATATCAGTTGGCGCTGGTAGAATAAACACTAAATCTATCAGCCCTGCCCCAACCTCCCAGATTAATAAAAAGCAACTAACAAGAAGGCTTGCTGCTGCATATTTTTTCAAAAAACTCATAGCTTCACCCTCTTTCGAAGCTGGTCAATCAAGTAATCCTTCATCTCCAGTAATGCAGGCTTATTCAAATCCTTTAAGTTTCGCGGACGTTCGAGAGGAACCTTAACTTCTTCTAGTTTACTAGATGGCGTTTCCGTAAAAACGAAGATTCTATCCGATAAAAACAGCGCCTCGTTTACGTCATGTGTAATAAAAAGAATTGTTTCCTTCCGCTTTTGCCATTGAGCTATTAACCATTCCTGCAAAGAAATTCGCGTGATCGCATCAAGGGAGCTAAAAGGCTCATCTAACAGTAAGACTTGAGAACCAGTTAAAATAGTACGTAAAAACGAAACTCTTTGCCTCATCCCTCCTGATAAATCACTCGGGTAACAGTCTTCAATACCTTTTATGCCAAATGCCTCAAATAATTCAAGAACCCGCTGATGTGCTTCACGCTTTTTAATTCCTTTTATTTCTAATGGAAGGGAAGCGTTTTCGATAATTGTCCGCCAAGGTAAAAGCAAATCTTGCTGTGGCATGTAGCCAACCTGCCCAAGACGATTAGTAGCCAACTGATCCCTTAGAAAAATCTCACCCTCTGTGGGTTGTTCTAACCCTGTGACTAACTTAAATAATGTACTTTTCCCACAACCGCTTGGTCCAATTATACTCACGAACTCACCTTTGCTAATATGTATATCAAAGTCTTGGAGGATCGGGTTATTTCCTTCTTCATAGTGAAAGCTAACATTTTGAAACGTTAAGGCTGACTTATTCATCTGTCGGCCACATCGCTTCTTGGTAGGCCATATCCCAAAACATATATTCAAAACGAGTTGTATTAAGAAAAATGTCCTCCAGTTTCTCAAGCTCTGATTCTGGCTTTCCTTCAGCTAATTGATCAATTAAGTCAATACACCATGTAGCAAGCTGACCAAACTCATCTGAAGCATACATACTTATCCACTCACCATAAAACTCATTGTCACTTGCACCTTTTCGTTGATTTAACTCTTTACCAATCTCCCAATAGCTCCACATGCATGGAAGTAGTGCGGAAACAAGCTCAGCAAGTGTTCCATTTTGACTAACATGGAGCATGTAATGTGTATAAGCCAATGTTGTTGGTGACGGTTTTGCTGTCTCAAGCTCTTCAACAGAAATATCGAATCGTTTTGCATATTGACGATGAAGTTCCATTTCTTCATTCAGTGTAGAATGAAGTAATGCAGCAAATTTCCCCATTGTTTCAAGGTCTGTTGCCTTCACTGCACCTAATGCAAAAACCTTTGCATATTCAATTAAATATATATAATCCTGAATCATGTAAAAGCGAAACTTTTCCTTTTCTAATGTTCCATCCCCCATTTGAAGGACAAATGGATGGGTATGATTCCGATTCCATATCGGTAGAACCTTTGCATAAAGTCTTTGACTGAACTTCATTAAATTACCTCCTATTAGATAAGCCTAAAACACCTTGATTTTGCCTAGGGTAGTCGTACATGGATAGAAGATACTTTTACACTATTGGTAGTGTCACTTCATCCCCTATTTTCAAGTGCGTTTCGTATGGCACCATTCATATATAAACGTTAAAATAACTTTCGTATATTCGATAAGCTGTTCAATTGAAACCTGCTCATTTACCGAATGTGCATTTTGTAAGTTTCCTGGTCCATAAATTGCTGTTGGAATTCCAGCAGCACCAAGCCAACCACCATCTGTTACTGTTGGAGAAACATCAACAACTGCCTTACTATTTATAATTCCTTGGTGAGCAGACGCTAGTTGTTTCACACCAGGGTGGGTAGGATCAACCTCTAATGAAGGGAAGATTTCACCACGATCAACGATCATTGACTTCCCACCCCATACAAATGTCGGCGGATTTTCCCGAAGCCATGGATCAGCTTTAGCTACATGAAGTAGATGCTCCTCAATTTCCTTTATGATTTGTTCATGAGATTCATTTGGATAATAATGCACAGTAATCCAAAGTCGACATTCATCTGCAATAAATGCAGCATGTCTACCACCTTCGATAACTGCCGGATTAATTGTATTTGTTCCCGGAATAAATCCTGGATAGCCTTTCATCACTGCCCAATGGCGTTCTAACTCCTGCAGTCCATGGATTATTTTCATCATTTTTTCTATAGCACTTGAGCCAAATAGCTTTCCACCAGCATGAAGCATTTGTCTTCTTGTTGCATCATGGAAGGTTTGTGAACTCTTAACCGTAATCCAGCCAGTAATCACACCACCTTGGCCTTGTATATGTAAATCACTTGTATCCACGACAACAGCGAAATCTGCCGTATACCCTCTCTTACAGCATTCAAGTGTTCCTGCTTCACCAACCTCTTCACCAATAACAGACTGAAAAGTTAAGCTACCTGGCAGATCAATTCCTGCTTCATGTAAAAGCTTAATAGCAAACAGAGCACCAGCTAAACCACCCTTCATATCTGATGCACCACGACCGATGATTGCGCCGTCTTTTACAATAGGAATAAACGGATTAGCTTCCCACTTCTCATCCTCATTAACCTCAGCAACATCAATATGTCCGTTAATGATCAAGCTATTAAAAGTATCAGCTTGCTTACCTTCTAGAAAACCTACAACATTCGGATCATTTGGGTAAACATCCCACATATCGATGGAGAAGCCATTTTCTCTTAAAAAGTTAGCAACAAACTGCTGTGCTTCCATTGTGTTTCTTGCAGGGGGTGCAGGTGTTTTATATTCAATCAGCCTTTTAAGTAATTCAATAAGTTCATCTTTTCTTACATCAATTTGCTCTACAAGCAGATCAATTTCCTTTGTCATGTTATGCCTCCTTTTTAAGTAGTGCAAAATCAGGCAAATTGCCTAATCATGTAGGTGAAACCATAATTTGAACATAAAAAAACCACTTCTCTTGGTAAGAAGTGGTTTGAATGAACAATATATGTACAAACGCTTGTAAAAAATAACTCTTTCATTTTCGCGCTTATTTTCAAACACCTCTTCCCTACGCTAGTATTATCTAGATCAGGTAATAAGGGTCAAGACATTGGTCTCTCTCAGCTTCATAAAGCCCCCCTAGTGGTGAATCTATTAAATTATCAAATAACGATTAGATTGATTACATTATTTTTAACACAATATGTTATATTTAGCAACAGAATTCATTTATCTGCTTGATTTTCATACATAACATGACCTTAAATCAATACTATGAAGCACTTACATTGTCAGCAAGCTGTTTTCTAGTATGGACTTGTCGATCTTCAATCTTCTTAAATAAAAAACCAAAAATAGAAGCTAAAATTTGTTGAAACAACATTCCAACTATAACAGGAACCGCAACTGCAGGTGGAAAATATTGAACTGCGATAACAGCACCGGCGCTAATATTGCGCATTCCACCAGTAAAGATCAATGCTACTTTCGTTTCTCGATCTCTGTTTAACCAATTCCCCACTAACCAAGCTAGAAGATACCCTATAAAAGCGAGAATAAAAACAGTTATCGCAATAACAACTAACTTACTTGTAATCACTTTTAAATAAGGGGCAACAACTGCACCATTAATCATGACTACAGAAGCTAGCCCTAATTTAGAAAACGGTGCTAATGTTTTGCCGACATTTACACTTTTCCCTTTTGATAATTGGTTTATGAACATACCTATTATGGAAGGAAGAACCACCATATATATCAACCCGTTCATGATTGAAAAAGTATCGATCTCTACCTTCTGCCCAACAAGAAATGAAAGTGTATGCGGCACTAGGAATGGGGAAAGTATTGTATCAAATAAGATTATTGATAAGGCTAAGGCAATGTTCCCCTTATATATTGTGACCCAAATAAAACTAGTAATCCCAGTTGGAATTACAGAAGCTAACACCAATCCAGTAACAGTAAAGTGATCATTTGCAAAGAGAAAATGCCCTGCAAACCAAGCGATCACTGGCATCACGATGTGCAATAGTAATAGAATAATGAGTAATGGAAGTGGACTTTTAATAACTCCTTTTAGTGAAGCAAAATTAGAATTGAGACTTCCTGAAAACGTAATGAATGCAAAAATCCAGGGAATTAAAAATGAGAAAATTAGTAAATGATCGGCAAATAAAACACCGAGAATAACACTCACTGGCGTAATGAATGGCATAGACCTTTCAAGCTGCCGATTTACGGTTTGAAGCATGATGCATTCTCCTATTCTAATGATGAAACCTATGTATATGCAATTGTAACAAATTTTAGAAGGAACAAGTGATTAATTGTATTGAAAGATGCACATTCTTTAAAACTAATGAAAACTACAGGTACACTTTCGTGATCCTCCATTAAAACTACTCTGCTCCTATTCCTCTTCTATGGGTCAGAAAAGTTGATACTAAATTTTCCATTTTTTTGAGGCTATTTTATTACAAAAAATACACAAAATAGATGTATCTACAAAATATCGGAGTTGACATCTAGCTGTGAAATATACTTTATTAACTTTCATTTTATACTTGCTACTGTTTTCACTTGATCATCAACATACATATGCATCAACAGTCGAATATCCTCCATCTCCAATAAGCTTTCAAATTGACATGCAAAATTGGGATTCTATAGACGAGTCACTTCCAAGAAAATCGACATTTACTGTGATCGATGTGGAAAGCGGTATGAGCTTTGATGTTCAAAGGAGAGCAGGAAGTGGTCATGCTGATGTTCAGCCTTTAACTAAAAAAGACACAAAGATAATGAAGGCTATTTATAATGGAACATGGAGTTGGCACCGTAGAGCCGTTTTAATTTTAGCACATGACAGCAGCTTAATTCCTGCTTCTATGCATGGAATGCCACATGGTGCAGGTGCTCTTCAGAACGGATTTCCTGGTCATTTTTGCATTCATTTTGCAGGAAGCACGACACATCGAACAGGTAAATCAGACATATCACATCATGTTATGATTCTAAAAGCTGCAGGAAGAATTGATGAATATATGAACAATCTTCCATCATCCCAACTGCTCAATGTTTTTCTAGTTACAATTAAAAATGGTGATCAAGGCTTAGCTAAAAAAATTTCTATAAGTAAACACAGGAATATAAAAAGGGAGCTAAATAAAATAGAGAAAATTGAAGCCATGCAATGGTCCATACTCCAAACAAAGGAAACAGATTCATCCTCATCATTAGTAAAAGAAATCCCTGTTGAGGTTAAATTGTTTATTAAAGATAGAGGACCTGTTAAAACCAACCTTACCTTTACGTTGGTGAGAGCATCTCCAATTTCCCCTTGGAAAGTAAATATTGATCCTTTCTTATCATCCGTTAAGTAAATTAAAATAGAGACTATCAAAGGTGGAGTTATCGATGAAAATAATGTTAATGTTACTTTTTCTATCCATATATCCGAGCAATCAAACTGATGACATATCATTAACTTTTCAAGGTGAAAAAGTGAACGTCATAAATCGCTCAGAATATGCTCTACCTCCCTTTGATAAATCAATGATTAATCAGAAGAAATATAACCAGCTTATTGAATCACTTGAAACAGAAATTTATAAAGAACCCATTAATGCATCTTTTGACAAAAACGGATCCTTAATTAGTGAACAAATGGGATATGCGCTTAACCGAGAAAAATTTAGAGAAGTGTTTTATACAAAGTTTTATAAAAATGGTGCTACTTCAATGGAAATTCCAATCAAAACCCTTTATCCAAAGGTTGATAGTGAGTTGCTAGCAAGCATTAGTACGAAACGAATAAGCCTATATATTACCTATTTTAATAGTAGAAATAAAGAACGCACACATAATATTTTTTTAGCATCAGAAGCAATAAATAACTTTGTTGTTTTTCCAGGAGAAACATTTTCATTCAATAATGTTGTCGGTAAACGAACCATTGAGAAAGGATATTTATCTGCACCGATTATTGTAAAGGGCGAACTAGCTGAAGGAGTCGGAGGAGGTATTTGCCAAGTTTCCTCCACCCTTTTTAATGCTGTAGACAAAGCAGGAGTAAAAATCATTGAACGCTATTCCCATAGTAGGAGGGTTCCTTATGTTCCTCCAAATCGAGATGCAACAGTAAGCTGGTACGGACCGGATTTCACTTTTCAAAATCGCCACACCCAACCTCTCCTCATTCGTTCTAAAGTAGTTGGCGGCCAATTAATTATTGTGATTCTTTCCTCCGATACGTTTGAACATTATAAAAGAGAAGTTCCAAGTGCACCACATGAGTTACCAAAAGAGATACATACTAGTGGTGATAACTTCTAAGATAAGCGCAAGTTCCTTGATCAGACTAAGACAGGCATAAGACCGCTCAGAAATAGAAGACGTTCTTTGTCTTCAATTCCTGAGTGGCCGTAGACCTAATTGGGTCTAGTCGCTGGAGCTAGACACCAAATCTAAGTAAGAAAAAATTATAAATTCTGATACTACATAATAGCTCTGACAAAAATCGCCAGAGCTACCTTTTTATTTGGACAATCCTATTTCTCGAGCTACTTCAATGACAAGCATATATGATTCAAATTTAAATTTATTATTTTCTAAACGCCGCTAATCCTTCATTTAATTCTTTCGTTTGTTGATAAACACCTTTATATAAAGTAAAAAGCTTTTGATATTTTTCAACATTTTCTGGAATTGGCTCATAGGTTGTAGCTGGTTGAATAAAGAGATCTGCAATTTCTTGAAGTGAGTTTGACCATCCAGCACCAAATGCTGCAAGAATGGCAGCACCAATACCAGGACCTTGTTCACTTTTTAATTTAATGATTTTTGCATCGAAAATATCTGCCTGAATTTGCAGCCATGTATCATTTTTAGCTCCGCCTCCAATTGAAGTAATCGTGTCAATTGTTTTTCCACTCGCACGGAAAATCTCAATTGATTCATGTAAAGAGAACGTAATTCCTTCTAACACTGCACGAACAAAATCCTTCTTTGTATGTGAGCCTTCCATACCTATGAAGCTCGCACGGATTTTTGGATCAGCATGCGGCGTTCTTTCACCAACTAAATATGGTGTGAATAATAACCCGTTTGCCCCAACTGGAATGTGTTCAATACCGTCTAATAATGCTTCGAAAGAGTCATTTTCAGCAAACACATCTTTAAACCAGCTTAAGCTGTATCCAGCTGCAAGCGTAACACCCATTGTGTAAAATGCATCTTGTTTACCGTGGTTAAAGTAATGAACCTTCCCCTCAAAATCACGATCATTTCTCTCTTCATACGATAGTACAACACCAGAAGTTCCAACACTGCAAAGCGTATTTCCTTCAGATAAAATTCCTGAACCGATTGCACCACACGCATTATCAGCTCCACCAGCAAAAACCTTGGTAGCTGGAGAAAGTCCTGTTAGACTAGCATATTCTTCTGTGATTGTCCCTACACATTCATGTGATTCAACAAGTGGTGGACAAAGCTCATGCTTAATATTGAATTGATCACATATTTCAGTGCTCCATTGCTTTTCCCCAACATTTAATAATAATGTTCCAGCTGCATCAGAGTATTCACTATGGATTTGTCCCGTCATCCTGAAGCGTAAGTAATCCTTTGGAAGCATGAACACAGCAGATTTTTCGAAGATTTCTGGTTCATGTTCTTTCACCCATAAAATCTTAGGAAGCGTAAATCCCTCTAATGCAGGATTTTTTGTAATAGCAAGTAAGCGTTCCTGACCAACAACATCATAAATTTGTTTACATTGTGGTGTTGTTCTTACATCATTCCAAAGAATTGCATTTCGTAATACATTATTTGATTCATCTAAAAGTACAAGTCCGTGCATTTGCCCTGAGAAGCTTATCCCTTCGATATCTTCCACATTACCTTTAAATTCAGTCACAAGCTCAGAAAGCCCTTCACGTGTCTTTTCAACCCATTGTTCTGGCTCTTGTTCACTATACCCAGACTTCTCATGGATCAATGGATAGGATTTTGAAACTTCCTGAGCAACATTTCCCTCTTGGTCCATTAATAAAATTTTAACAGCACTTGTGCCTAAATCAATCCCGATAACATACTTCATAGTAAAAACTCCTTATATTAAAATGATGGGTATGATATATATTAACACCCCTTAAGAAAACCCTTACAAAATGATAATCTAGCATTCTTTCTTTCATAAAGGGTGGTAAAAAAACTTATATGTATAATTAAATTACATTATTTCACTACCAAAATTATATCACCTCGAAAAATGTTTGTCTATTGGATAAACTAAGTTTATAATATAAGAATAAACATAGTATAGAAAAGAATGCTGAAATTAGGTGAGCTATTTGAAAACAATTACTTGGAATCAACAAGTAGTCAAGAAAAACAATACATCTCTTGTCTTTCGTACTGTTACTCAACAAGAACCGATTTCAAGAGCTGATATTGCACAAGCATCAGGTTTAAATAAAGCAACCGTTTCCTCCCTAGTCAATGAATTGCTAGATAAACAACTTGTATATGAATCTGGTCCAGGGGAATCTAGTGGTGGTCGCCGTCCTGTCCTCTTACATTACAATCATGCTGCTGGCTATTCAATCGGGATTGATGTGGGTGTAAATTACATTTTAGGGGTTGTAACAGATCTAAAAGGAAAAATCATAGCTGAACATCATGTAAATATGAAAAATTCTTCTTTCGAATTTGTTATGGAACAAGTAAAAGCTACAATTCAAACTTTAATGAAGGATCTCCCAAATAGTCCTTACGGAGTTGTTGGAATTGGCATAGGAATACCAGGTATTGTTGATAAGCAAGGAAAAGTATTACTAGCCCCAAATTTAGGCTGGAAAAACTGTGATATTAAACAGCTTATTGAAAAAGAATTCGAGCTTCCAGTTATCATAGAAAATGAAGCAAACGCTGGTGCATACGGTGAAAAACAATTTGGTGTTGGCAAAAAGTCCAACGATATAATTTATGTAAGCGCAGGTATCGGAATTGGTGTAGGATTAATTTTAAATAATAATTTGTACCAAGGTTTAAGTGGGTTTTCTGGTGAGATGGGCCATATGGTCATTCAAATGAATGGTGCACCTTGCAGCTGTGGCAGCAAAGGTTGTTGGGAAGCATATGCATCTGAACATGCGCTTCTTAACAAAGCCGGAGTAGAAAAGGATGCTACCCTTGAATTATTGATAGAATTAGCCACAAAAAATGATGTAAATGCAATTGAGTTATTCAAAGAAATCGGACAATATTTAGGTTATGGTATTAACAATATCATCAATACCTTTAATCCTGAACAAATCATCATCGGAAATCGCCTAGCAAAGGCAAAAGAATGGATTGAGCAACCGCTATTAGATATCGTGTATTCTCATGCTCTTTCCTTTCAACAAAAGGACTTACAAATAAATTTCTCAGAGCATTCAACCCATTCAGCTGCTTTAGGGGTAGCTGCATTTACTGCTGAGAGCTTTATTAATCGAGAATTAAAAGAATATTAATTTTTATTGCTGGTTTGTATCGTACAAGCCAGCTTTTTATTTTTGGCTGTTTTCGCAAACTTTGTTGCTATATAACAAGTATTGGTGAAGGTTGATTTCTGCTCCAGGATGCTCGCTTTCCGCGCCAATCAACCTAAAACGTTTTTTCTTCAGGAAACTATTAAAAAAACAACAATCTTTTAGAAAAGAGATTGGATTTTGTTAATTAATCCTTATGGTAGCATTTCATTGCAAAGTCGTATAACTCCTCAAATTATTGAGGATAAAAATCAAAAATCCGGCTCCCAAAAGGAAACCGGATTGATTGGTAAAATAAGGTGCCGCGATTGCCGCATCAACATTATAGAGTTTTAAACCACCACTCCTAAAAGTGGGTGTTTGCAGAAGGTTTCATATCTTCCTCTACGCAATGAAGGCTTGATATTCCGACTTCAATATAAAACTCCCTATATCAGCTTAAAGGTTAAAACTTTATAAAAAATGCGAACAGCGCAGCTTGTATTGTTATAATACTAGATTTGCTAGATGAATGCAAGAGTATTTTTATCAAATAGCTAATTTGCCTTTTTACCATCTAGATCCACTTGGATTTGGACATCTCTTAATTGAAAACTTTGCTCTGTATTCTACAAGGCATCCACTATGCGTGCATGTTGTACCATAAATTAAAGATGGACAAGACTTACATAAAGTCATTCTTTGTTCAAACAATTCATTTGAAACCATTTGGCTTTCATGTACCTTGCTTTTTGAAAGGATTTGATCAATTTCTTGTTTTTTTATGATGACGTTTCTTGTACAACTTTTACAAACATTGGTAGCCATCAGATCAACTCTTCCTTTATTGATTACCCAATTGTTAACAAAACTACTGACATTGGCGGTAAAGTAACATCTAATTGCTCATTTTCAATTGAAGCTTGAGTAAACTCAGTTGGTATAACCACTTCTGGTTGCTCGAAAGTATTGTGAGCATCAATCGTATCAGCTGTAAGGATTGTACCTGTTAGGCTTGAAATTTGCTCAGCAATTCCACGAAGCTGAATTGATAATGATGCAGATTCCTTGTGATCGATATTACATAAGCTAATATTTACTTTTCCATCTTTGTCTTTAGATGCTGAAACCGTTACTTGTGGCACTTCCTGGTCATTGTATTTATAGCTACCAACTGTAGCGTCAACTGATAGAAGTGTTGCATCCTGATGAACCTTGTACATATCGAACACATGATAGGTCGGTGTCAGAATCATTTTATCCCCTTCAGTTAACACCATTGCTTGTAGAACGTTTACAGTTTGCGCAATATTTGTCATTTGGACGCGATCACTATGCTTTTGGAAGATATGGAAGTGAACTGCAGCCACTAATGCATCACGAATGGTATTTTGCTGATAAAGGAATCCTGGATTTGTTCCTTGTTCAACATCAAACCATGTTCCCCATTCATCGATAATCATCCCAACACGTTTTTCTGGATCATATTTATCCATGATTGTACCGTGTTTCGTAATTAATTCGTCCATATGAAGTGCTTTTTGCATCGTAATGAACCATTCATCTTCAGGGAAGTTAGTTGCGGAGCCCTTTCCTGTCCAGAATTCACCTGGAATTGTATAATAGTGCAGGCTTAAGCCATCCATTAGACGACCAGCTTCACGCATTAATACCTCTGTCCAATTATAATCATCTACATTTGCTCCACCAGCAATTTTATAGATTTTATTATCACCATAGTTTCTTACATATGTTTGATAACGGCGGTAAAGGTCAGCGTAATACTCAGGGCGCATATTCCCACCACAACCCCAGTTCTCATTACCTACACCAAAATATTTTACATTCCAAGGCTCTTGTCTACCATTTTCTCCACGCCAGTTTGCCATTGGAGATTCACCATCGAATGTCATATACTCTACCCATTCAGACATTTCTTGAACAGTACCACTACCTACGTTTCCACAAATATATGGTTCACAATCTAGCAATTCACATAACAGCATGAATTCATGTGTTCCAAAATGGTTATTTTCAACCACACCACCCCAGTGAGTGTTAACCATACGTTTACGTTCACTTCTAGGACCGATTCCATCCTTCCAGTGATATTCATCGGCAAAACAGCCACCAGGCCAACGAAGCACTGGAATGTTAATTTGTTTTAGTGCTTCCAAAACATCATTTCGTATTCCTTTAGTATTTGGAATCGGTGAATCTTCTCCAACCCAAATCCCTTCATAAATACAACGACCTAAATGTTCTGCAAAATGACCATATATATTACGGTTTATCGTTCCTTTTTCTACATCTGCATTAATAACGATTGAATTTTTCATCTATTAGACCTCATCTTTCTTTTATAATGTTATGAAAGTAAAGAAAGCAACGAGATTGGATAATTAATTGAAGAATGAAAGTCAATCTCGTTACACTTTTTCTGTTCTAATTATTTAAAAATAACATCGTTCCAGCGTAATTCATTTTTAAATGCATGATTATTTGTATCATTATTTATTAGTACACATTCAATTCCAACAAGTTCAGCCCAATCTCTTAATTGTTCCGTTGTTACTTTATAAGAGAATACAGTATGGTGTGCACCACCAGCGATAATCCAATTCTCAGTACCTTCACTTAGTGATGGTTGTGGAGACCAAAGGACTCTTGCAACTGGTAGGTTTGGCAATTCAATTTCAGGTTGCACAGCATCAACTTCATTGACAACTAGACGGAAACGATGTCCTAAATCAATAATTGATGCATTTAATGCTGCACCAGTTTTCCCATCAAAGATCATGCGAGCTGGGTCTTCTTTCCCACCAATTCCTAATGGATATACAGCAATTTTCGGTTTTGTAGCTGAAATGGTTGGACAAACTTCAAGCATATGTGAACCTAATACAAGCTCATTGCCTGGCTCAAAATGATATGTGTAATCTTCCATGAATGACGTGTCTTCATTATCTGCAACGATTTTCAATGTACGAAGCAATGCAGCTGTTTTCCAGTCGCCTTCTCCGGCAAATCCATATCCTTGTGCCATTAAGCGTTGAACAGCAAGTCCTGGTAATTGCTTCATTCCGTGCAAGTCTTCAAAGGTTGTTGTGAAAGCAGTATAATTTCCTTCCTCTAAAAATGCTTTCATTCCTAACTCAATTCTTGCTTGGTAACGAATGGATTCACGAACAGCAGATCCTTCAACCAATCCTTCAGGTACAATGTCGTATTCTCTTTCATAATCTTCCATTAGCTGATCTACTTCTTGTTCAGTTACATCATTCATTCGTTGAACTAGATCACCGATCCCAAAGCCATCAACTGTCCAGCCAAGTTTAATTTGTGCTTCAACTTTATCGCCTTCAGTTACAGCCACATTGCGCATGTTATCCCCGAAGCGTGCAACTTTTAGGTGTTGACCTTCAGAAAATGCAACAGAAGTGCGCATCCAGCTACCGATTTTACTTCTTACATCACTGTTTTCCCAATGACCAACAACAACTTTTCTTTTAACATTCAGTCTGCTGCCCATAAAACCAAATTCACGGTCACCATGTGCTGATTGATTTGTGTTCATGAAATCCATATCAATGCTATCCCAAGGGATATCACGATTAAATTGAGTATGAAGATGTAGCATTGGTTTTTGAAGAGCTGTAAGTCCAGCGATCCACATTTTTGCAGGAGAGAATGTATGCATCCATGTGATAATGCCAGCACAATTCTCATCTGTATTTGCTTGTAAACATAATCTACGGATTGAATCTGCTTCTTTTAATACTGATTTAAATACAAGTTTATATGTAACCGAAGGGTCACGATCAAGCGCCTCTGTAATAACTCTTGAATTTGCCTCTACTTCTCTGATAGTTTCCTCTCCGTATAAGTCTTGACTTCCTGTTACAAACCAGAATTCATATGGTTTAACTGTTAACATGTTCATTTCCCCCTAGTCGATTGGATTATTGATTTACTTTTGAATCTTTTTGACCATAATACGCATTTGCACCATGCTTGCGTAGATAATGCTTATCTAGTAAGAATTGATCAATTGGATCAATTCCAGGATTCAATTGATATGTGTGTAAGGCCATTTTTGCTACTTCCTCTAACACAACAGCATTGTGCACCGCTTGCATAGCATCTTTTCCCCAACAAAATGGTGCATGTCCTGAAACTAATACACCCGGCATCGCTACTGGGTCAATTCCACCTGTTTCAAAAGTTTCAATAATGACATTTCCTGTTTCTAGCTCATATGCACGTGTAATTTCATCCTTTGTTAATGTTCTTGTACAAGGGATTTCTCCATAATAATAATCTGCATGTGTTGTTCCTAACGCTGGAATGGAGCGGCCTGCCTGTGCCCAACTTGTTGCCCAAGGTGAATGTGTATGAACAACTCCACCAATTGTAGGAAATGCTTTATAGAGTGCTAGATGTGTTGCAGTATCTGAAGAGGGACGCATGTCACCATCGACAATTTCTCCTTCTTGATTCACAACTACCAAATCTTCTACTTTAAGCTCATCGTAAGGAATACCACTCGGTTTTATGACGACAAGACCTTTTTCACGATCAATGCCACTTACATTTCCCCACGTAAACGTTACCATTTGATACTTAGGTAAAAGTAAATTTGCTTCAAGTACTTGTTGTTTTAAAGCTTCAAGCATCTTAATCTCTCCCCTCTTTTTAGAAGGGTGGAGCAGTTGGGTAAACTAGTCCACCACAAATTGGTTTGATTTATTTTTTGATTATTGTGCAATTTCAGTTTTAGCTTGAGATACGCTTGCTTTCTTGATTTTTTTCAAGTTCTTCATTACGTTGTTTTCACCACGGCCAAAGTAATCGTACAGACGTGCGTATTCCGTAAACAACTGATCATAAATTTGCGCATTTTGTTGTTTTGGTTGATAAATATCGTCTTTTAATCTAGCCATTTCTTTTGCAGCGTCTTTTATATCATCATATCCACCGCGCTCTTTCCCAGCAGCAACAGCTCCAAACATTGCTGATCCCAATGCTGGTGTTTGAGATGATGCAGATATTTTAATGTCCATTTTTAATACATCAGAGTAAATTTGCATCATTAGTGCATTTTTCTCAGCAATACCACCACATGCATATACTTCATTTATTGGAACACCGCTATTTCTAAAGGCTTCAACAATTGTACGTGTTCCATATGCAGTAGCTTCGATAAGAGCGCGATAGATTTCTTCAGGCTTTGTAAGCAAGGTTGCCCCTAATAAAACACCTGTTAAATCGGCATCAACCAGTGTTGAACGGTTACCATTCCACCAGTCTAATGCAATTAAACCGCTTTCACCTACTTGAAGCTGAGCTGCTTTTTCCGTTAATAACACGTGAATGTTAACGCCCTTTGCTTCGGCTTCCTCATAATAGCTTGCAGGAACACAATTTTCAGTAAACCATTCAAAGTGATCCCCTACACAGGACTGACCTGCTTCATAGCCCATTAACCCAGGAATTACGCCATCTTCAACAACTCCACACATACCCGGGACAACCTTCTCCTCATCACCTAGTAAAATATGACATGTACTTGTTCCCATAATCATTAATAGTTTACCAGGCTCAGTGATCCCAACAGCTGGTACAGCAACATGTGCATCAACGTTTGCAATGGCAACTGCTGTTCCTGGATTAAGACCGATTAATTTTGCCGCTTGTTCTGTAAGCTCTCCTGCTTTCGATCCAATCGGAACAATCTCACTAGCTAATTTTTCTTCAATTACATTTTCTAAACGATCATCAAGTGCTTTAAAGAATTCTTGAGATGGATATCCGTCTTGCTTATGCCAGATTGCTTTATATCCAGCTGTACAGCTATTTCTTTTCAAATCACCAGTTAATTGATAAATAACCCAATCAGTAGCCTCAACGAATTGATCTGTTGCTGCATATATTTCAGGTGCTTCATTTAAAATCTGCCAAAGCTTTGGTACTAACCACTCAGAGGAAATTTTCCCACCATATCTTTGCAGGAATTTTTCGCCTCTTGCTTCAGCGATTTCATTTAAACGATTTGCTTCATCTTGTGCTGCATGATGTTTCCACAGCTTTACAAAACTATGTGGGTGATCCTTAAATTCTTCTGTCAAACATAAAGGTGTTCCATACGTGTTAATTGGTAAAACTGTACATGCTGTAAAATCAATTCCAATTCCAATCACATCATCAGCAGAAATCTTTGCTTGATTTAGAACATCTGGAATTGTTGTCTCCAACACTTCTATATAATCAGTTGGATGTTGCAGGGCCCAGTCGTTTTCAAGCTTTGTTTTGCCATTCGGTAAAAATTCATCCATTACTCCATGTGTATACGGTTTCACCGCAGTTGCAATTTCTTTACCAGTACCTATTTCAACCAGTACTGCTCTTCCGGATTGTGTACCATAATCAACACCAATCGAATATTTAGCCATTTGTATCCCCCCAGCCTCTTTCTATTAAACAATTAATTTTAAAATTATAAGATTAACAAATTCACGTTTACATCATACGTACAAGTTTTGACAAAAAACGTATATTTTTTATTATAATTACGCTTACATATACTAAACTTTCCTCTAAAAACTCAACTTATACGTATAACCTTAAACTAATTTTAGCACTTATCTAAATAATTTCAATACAAATTTAACAATTCTTTTATATTTTCCCCAAATTTGTACTTTTATTATGATTTTACACACAAACTCATCCTTACAAGTTAACAAAAAGCTTTACTATTAATATTTTTATTTACTTATCTATCCTTTTACCGATCATTACTTGTCCGCTTTCATCCTTACCTGTAAAAACAAGAGTTGGATTCCAGTTGCTCCAATCCCATGCCGGTAAAATAATAACGTCTCTTTTGAGTTTATAATGACTAATAAAAAACTCGTATAGATTATTGTTTAGATGCCTCCAATATCCTTTTTCATCATTAGCAATTTTTCCATTTGCAAGTAATTCAAAGGAACTGGACGAGACTTGATTATTTTCATGCTTATCTAATAAAATAACTTCCCACTTTCCTGCAACAGCCTCCTGATCGATAGCCCGCTCTTGTTCTCCTGCATAACGCTCAGGTGATACAAGCGGCCACCCGTCTTCCGTCCAAACAATTTTTCTTATATGTAAAGCGTGATGTTTTTCCGTTCTCTCACCTCTTGCATGATGGCATATGAAATATTGCTCTCCATCTTTCAATACAGAATTATGGCCTGGTCCGATCCATCCTTCTGTTTGACCAAACTTATAACCACCAAGTACTTTTATACCTGATTCATTTGGATGGTTTTCTAGATTTGTCATCACATTCCCGTTAAAATCGAGATATGGACCCTCAATTCGATCAGCCCGTGCGACGCGAATATTATAGTCTCTAAAAAGTGAATCATAAGAAACAAATAAATAGTATTTTTTCAACTCTGGATGGAAGACGATATATGGACCTTCTACTGCTGCTTCAACACTATGTGGTCGCCTAGCAATTAATTCCCCCTCGTCTGGTTCAACTAACTTTCCCGTTGTTGGGTCAATTTTAGAAAGATAAATCCCTCCAAAAAAAGAACCGTAAACCATCCAAGGTGTCCCCTCTTCGTCAAAGGTAATATTCGGATCGATCGCATTCGGTTATTACTAATTCAATAAGTCGACAAGCTTAATCACTTATCGACTCATGAAATAGTAGAAAATTAGTAGAGAAAAATTAGTAGTGCTAACTAAATAATTGGTTCTTTTAAATTTGATTGTTGATTTCCGCTGCATACTTTCGATCCAATCAACATAGTGCCGTGCTTTTACAGATCCAAATAGTCAAGAAAATTGACTACATTATTACAAATCTAAAGAGATATTTTTAGAAGTTTAGCAGAGTGTGGTGATAGCTCATAGCTTATTTCATTACTTACCGAACCTAGATGCTCACACTTCCATAAATCCCTTAAATGCACTTGCTTTGATGAAGGCAAGTCTAATTGATTCAAATTAACAGTAACCTTCTGTTTTTCATTTCCAATATTAAATAATGCAACGTAGAGGTTTTCTTCATCTCCTTTTGCTGTCCATACAACTTTGTCATCTTGCCTATACACTTGGCGAGCACTATGGCTATTTTTATGCATATCTAGTACTTCTTCATTTGTTAATAGCGATAATGTCCACTCATCGTTATCTCTTAGTTCACCACCAAACATCAATGGTGAACGAAAGATTGACCATAACGTCATCATCGTTACCTGCTCATCCCTCGTAAATCTTGTGTAACGATCACTTGCTCCTCCATCAACCGATCGAATTCCTATATGCCCTAATGGCAGCATGTCTGCATCTGGCCAATAACCCGGTCCTATATTTTTACTCCATTTATAACAACGATCAAACATGTTATAAAGCAATTCCCAAAGATCCCAAAAATCATCGGTCATTCGCCACATATTTGCATTTTCTTCTAATAAACTTGCTTGTTCTAGTGGTGCAGGTCCTGGTGAAAGGCTTAACACCATTGGGCGACCACAACAATCAATGGCTTTCCGAATCATTTTTATTTCATCTGTATGTGCGCCGTAAAGCTTTGAATCTGCTATATCATCAACCTTAACAAAATCCACTTCCCACTCTGCATAAAGTTTGAATATAGAATCATAGTATTCTTGAGCGCCTTTTTTCGAACAATCTACACCATACATATCTGTATTCCATGGACATATCGAATTAGGTTTAGCAATGTCCCTTGCTGTTACTTCTGTTCCGAGTATTTTTGTATTTTGATGGACTGCTTGACGAGGAACTCCTCTCATAATATGAATTCCAAATTTTAAGCCAAGCCCATGTATATAATCAGCTAATGGTTTAAAACCTTTTCCATCCTTTGCTGAAGGAAACCGATTTACAGCCGGAATTAATCTTGAGTATTCATCCATCTCCAATGGAACAAAGGGACGGTATGCCGAAGAAATTGCCCCTGGTTCTGACCATTGAATATCAACAACAACATATTCCCAACCATATTTTTTCAAATTTGTTGCCATATAATCTGCGTTGCCTTTTACTTCATCTTCTCTTACTGTTGCTCCATAGCAATCCCAACTATTCCACCCCATTGGAGGCGTTAAAGCATATTGATGATGTTTCATGTTTTTCCCTTCCCTTCAGTTAAATAGGTTGTAAAAAGCTTTCATTTAGTTTGATAGGTTCTTTCCATGAAAGACTATACTTAAAGTTTAAATCTTCCAATCTAATCGCTGTCTAAAAAGATAAAACGCTTTCAAAATTGTGTGTTATTCAATGTGGAACCTTGATTCCAATCAGTTGAACAAATATGTTTTGCACTAATACTATTTGTACGTACATTTAGATTAAGGAAATTCTTTTTGTTTGTCAAGATTGTATCTAGAAATTCAAACTTAACATATATTTATACGTCTCTACTAATGAATTAATAGAAAAGTTATAATGACAAGTATTTATATTTATGAAGGAAATTCATTTACGAATTCAAAAAATTTGTGTATTCTTGCCTTATACTTCATTTTGAAGTAACTCGATGAAATCACTTTAATTTTTTACTAATAATATTCAATTTAATAGCGTTTACAAAAAAATATCGGAGGACTAGTAGATATGAAAAGTGTAACAAGTTGGTATATTCGTATTGGGGAATGGGCCTTTAATTTATTTTTATTAAATATTTTATGGCTTTTCTTTTCTTTATTAGGGCTTTTTGTACTTGGAATTTTTCCGGCCACGGTAGCTTTATTTGCTGTAATGAGAAAGTTAATAATGTCAACAGAAAACGTATCTATACTTAAATTATTCTGGAAAACATTTAAAGTCGAGTTTATCAAAGCAAATATTATTGGGTATATATTTTTAATTGTAGGAGTTCTTTTGTATATCGATTTAAGAGTATTACAGCAATTAGATACCAACTTTTTCAACTTACTCATAACTATTATTACTTATATTATAGGACTACTTTATCTATTAACTTTGTTACATGTATTTCCTATTTTTGTTCATTTCAATCTTAAAACTAGAGATTATATCAAATATGCCTTTATCTTATCGATAGGTAGACCATTACAATCCTTACTTATGATCATAATATTAGGTATTATGATCGTGCTATTAATTCAAGTACCTGGATTGATCCCTGTTTTCGGGGTAAGTTTAACCAGTCTCATTATTATGAAAGTATCATCTGGCTCTTTCCCAGAAATTAACGCAGCTTCCCCTAGCCTCAATCGTGATTAAAATAATTTATCGTTTAATAAAGATGTGTCGTTTTGCTTGATAATTAACATAGAAAACGCAATTGGAATTTACTATCAGATTCCAATTGCGTTTTTCTTTTTAGAAGTATTATTAATCTTTTAAAGGCAAATTAAATAGCTTTTATACTATTAAAAAGTGAAAACATCAAATAGCCATCAATTTAACGATTGATGGCTATTTGATCCTGCTTTGTTAGAAGATAACAATACAATTGAAAACTACATCATTCTATTTCTTTATCCCTTAACAGATCCGATCATAACGCCCTTCTCAAAATATTTCTGTAAAAATGGGTACACGACTAAAATCGGTAATGTGGAAACAATGATAACCCCATATTTGATTTGATCTGCATATCTTTGTGCATAACCACTTCCGGTACTACCTGCACCTTCAGCGAATACTTGATTTGAAATAAGGATATCTCTCAACACGATTTGTAATGGTTGTAAACTATAATCTCTAATATAAATCAAACCAGTAAAGAAATCGTTCCAATGCCAAACTAAGTAATAAAGTCCAATTACTGATATTACCGCTTTAGACAAAGGCAAAACTATTTTTGTGAAAAATTTAAAGTGATTACAGCCATCCATAATGGCAGCTTCATACATTTCATTTGGAATCGTACTTTCAAAAAACGTTCTTGTAATAATAAGGTTAAAGACATTTACTGTAACTGGGTTAAAGATAAAGACCCACATTGTATCGATCATCGATAAATCTTTCATTAATAAATACGTAGGTATTAAACCACCATTAAAAAACATGGTGAATACAAAGAAAAACATTAAAGGACGTCTTGCTCTAAACTCTTGTCTTGATAGTGCATATGCTGCTGGTAATGTGAATAATAGATTTACAAACGTACCACCTAATGCGTAGATCATTGTATTTCTATATCCGATCCATATTCTTGAATCCTGAAAAATCTCTTGATATCCAAAGAGACTAAAACCTTTTGGGAATAATAACACTTTCCCTGTGGAAACAAGAGTTGAATCACTAACAGATGCAATAATGACAAAATACAAAGGATAGGCAATGACTAAGAATACCAAAGCACATACTGTGTAGATAATAATATCGAAAATCAATTCTGACTTATTTTTCGTTTTTAAAAAGCCCATGACCTTCCCTCCTTGCAAAGTATAATGAACATCTCATAATAACAGCATTTAGTAACCGATATCCGATTACCAAAGACTAATTTTTGAAGTTCTTTTTGCAATATAATTCATTAATAGCAATAAAGTGAAATTAATTAGTGTATTAAATAAACCAATAGCTGCCGCATAGCTAAACTGATTCGAAATAATACCGATTTTATAAACATACGTTTCAATTACTTCTGAAACTGGAAGGTTTAATGAATTTTGCATTAAAAATATCTTTTCGAATCCTGTACTGATGATATGACCCATATTGAGAATGAGAAGGATAATAATTGTAGGAATAATCGCTGGTATTTCTACATTGCGAATAATTTGCCACCTATTCGCCCCATCAATTTTAGCAGCGTCATATAATTGAGGATCAACGCTAGAGAGCGCCGCCAAATAAATAATACTATTCCATCCAACATGCTGCCATACATCAGATAACACGTAAACCGGTACAAATGATTTTGTAGACGCTAATAAATTTAAATCCTCAAAACCTAATTTATTGACTAAGAGACCGAGAATACCAGTATTTGGTGATAAAAGGACATTTAACAACCCAACCAATACCACGATTGAAATAAAGTGTGGTAAATAGACTGTTGTTTGGAGGATTTTTTTTCCTCTCTTCCATCTAATTTGGTTAATTAACAAAGCCAGTATTATTGGAGCTGGAAAACCAATAAGAATCGTTGTTAAACTTAGCACAACAGTGTTTTTCAATAGGTCTATAAACATATGACTATTAATAAATTGTTCGAAGTATTTTAGCCCTACCCATTCTCCACCAGTAAGTCCAGCAGTAAAGTCATATTCACGAAAGGCTAATTGAATTCCGTACATCGGAATGTAATTAAATATAATTACACAAACAATTGCAGGAAGAATTAATAACCATAATTGATAATCTCGTTTAAATGTATTAAAAATTGTCTTCTTTTTTTGCAAAGGAATGGTTGGAATGTTTTCCGCTTTATTGGTTTGAGTGTTTATAAAGGGCATAAAAAATTCTCCTTTATTTTTAGAAGATGCTATACCAGATAAAAATACGGTATAGCATCTTCCAAATTTTTATTAAACATTATGTTGATTCCATCAACCTATTATTACAGTTTATTCCATCTTAGATTTGTAATCATCATAGTATTTTTGAGTGATTTCTAAGTTTCCTGTAAGTCCAATTTGATTCATTTTTTCAACGTAGGCATCCCACTCTTTATCAATTCCACCTTTTGTAACCCATTTAGAGAAGTTCGCCATTGCTAGATTCATTAATTCTGTATTGACTAGACTCATTGCATTATTATCTTCTTCCGTATACTTTAAAAATGTATCAGGTAATACATCATTTACAGTATCAACCGCATCAAGTGCACTCTGAAGGGCCTCTGTTTGCTTACCAACTGATTGCATATCAGTACCTAATGTTAATTTTAATGAATCTGAAATATACAACGGACCATTATCTGCCCATGTAGATGTCCATTTCCATGTACCTGGATCCATTTTTTCATCTTCTGGAGGAAGTACAGTGTATGTATCGTCTCCATTATCTTTGATATTCGTTCCTAGTGAACCAAATAGTACCTGCATACTTACCTTTGGATCATACAATTCATTAATAAACTTCATTGCTGCATCTTTGTTTTTCGTTTTTGATGACATTTGAACCATATTAACTCCATAGTTTAATACATTATAATCGTAGGTCCATGATGGCTGTACTGTTGAGCTTGCATCTACTTTTAATGGAGCAATTGAGGCATATTGTGGTGCTAATTCATTACCAAATCTATCTGTAAGTTCCCAACCATACGTATATCCAACTGTTGCAGTTTCTCCTTGACCACGGGCAACTGATTGATATTTCGTATAATCCTGAGTAAATGCCTCAGTACTTATTAATTTCTCTTTATAAAGCTTGTTCAAAAATGTAACAACTTGTTTATAACGATCATCTACAAAGAAGTTTTTCACTTCGCCATCTTCAGCGAAATAGCCTTGGCCACCGCCACCAACGATCGTCATACCTGTACTACCAAGTAGAACAGTTGGTTGGAAGAAACCAAATCCTCCTGTGCCTATAGGAGCAAAGTCCATTGGAATCTCATCATTTGGATCACCATTACCATTTGCATCCTCTTCTTTAAACGCTTTCAAAACTTCGTATAATTCATCCCAATTTGTTGGTTGTTTTAAACCTAAATTGTCTAACCATTGTTGATTGATAAATTGTCTTGTTCCAGTATTAGGCCAATACCTTTGATATTTAGGTAAACCGTAAATTTCGCCATTCAACTGTGTTGAAATGACTTTTAATTCAGACTTTTCATCAAACATTTTCTGAACATTTGGTGCATGCTCCTCGATTAATGGTGTTAAATCTTCAAACAATCCTTTGAATTTCGAAAAGTCTGCATCTGTAATAGCGTTAGGTCCAACGATTATATCTGGAATATCACCACCAGCAAGCATTGCACCTTTTTTCTGATCCCAGTCTGCAGATACCTCTTCCCATTTTATGTCTACACCTGCACGTTTCTCTGCTTCTTCTAACCATTCCATTTTGTTAACATCTTTTGTTAGCGGGTGTTTAGTAATAAGTCCAGTTAATACTACTCTTCCATCTTCTGTTTTCTCTGGTTCCTTACTTGTCTTATCGCTACATGCCACCAATGTAGTTGTAGCTAGACAAGTTGTTAATAACAATGATAATAACTTTTTCTTTTTCATTGTAATTTCCCCCTACTTTACTTTTTCAAATATAGCTTCAGACAAAAAATTACCTGTGATCGTTCATCATATTTTTTATTTTTGTTGAGTCCATGGTGAAATTTGATAGATGTAGGTTTTAAAGAAGACTTAAAGAATAAGTGAATCAAATCGTTGACGAGATGATTAAATCGATATTGCTTTTTGGAAGTTCATTTGCTGTTGATGTTCTATTTAATTCATGAACAGCATTAAAAGTAATGTAATAACCAGCTTATTATGCTCCCCTCCTTCAAAATAGTTAATCAATATATTGTACTAACAACTTAAAAAATTAACATTAGCATACTCCACTCTTGTTAACGCTTACAAACTAGCTATTTATTAATATAGTTTGTATTAAGTAGTTAGTCTTGCTACTAAACTAATAGATAATATACTATTTTTTAACTCGTATCAGATGTTGTACGAATGTATATTAAAAAAGGTAACATCCGCCTCAATTCATCCGTATAAGTTTATTGTAAATAATTACTTTGCTTTTTTCAATAATTATTTTTTTATTTTTCTGATAAATGAAATCAACTTATCAGTATATGTTAACAGACTGGGACTTTCAAGCTCAAACCCGTGTATTATATAATTAACGCATTCAGCTAACCTTAATGCCATATAAAAAACCTCAATCGGACTTGAGGTTTTTTATAATGCATATACAATTCAAGAGTCTCTTTTTACTAGTACATTTGTACTTCATTTATTTTTAAAGGACTGATAAATAAGCATAGAATCATATGCTTTAAAGCATGACAAAATTACTCTTTATCCTCTAAAGGTAGTTGTTTACCCCATACCGCGGTCCCATCTTGACTTAATCCAGTAAATACAAGAGTTGGTTGCCAATTTTCCCAATCCCATTGTGGTAAAACAGTTACTGTGTCAATCCAATAATCGTTTGGTGCATCATCTGGTGCATACCAATAAAGCTTTAAAGAATCACCTTTTAACTCCCAATAATCTTCTCCATTTTCATCGTCAATTTTTCCATTCTTATATAGATGAAGAGTCGTAGAAGTAGTCATGCTATCATCTAACCTACTTAAGACAATTTGCTCCCATTGCCCTATAATATTCTCCGTTTTTAATGATTCAACAGGTTTTTTCGGTTTTCCAGCATAACGCTCAGGTGAGACAACAGGCCAACCATCCAAAGTCCAGATAATTTCTCTTACGTGAAGGTGTGACCAATATAGATCATCTCCAACTCTAGCATTATGTGTTAGATAGTAGGTATCACCATCTTGCAGCAATCCGTTATGCCCTGTTCCTAACCAGCCACTGTCATTGTTAAATGAATAGGAACTTACGAGTTTTGTTCCAGTGTCAAAAGATTCATCTGAGATATCAATCATATTTTTATCGTTATAATCTAAATATGGCCCTTGGATACTTTCAGATCTTGCTACTCTAACATTATATGTATCTTCAAGCCAACCATAAGAAACAGTTAAATAATACATGTCGGTATCTGGATTATACATAATTGCTGGACCTTCAATCGCATAGTCATTATTTTGCCGTTGTGCGATGAGTTTTCCTTCTTCTTCAGTATTTTTCAGCTTACCGCTTGCTTTATCGAGTTCGGTAATAAAAATCCCACCGAAATAAGAACCATAAGCCATCCAAATGCTACCGTCCTCATCAATGATAATGCCTGGATCGATGGCATTTACAGTAAACTCATCGCCTTCTTTTGTCTTAATAACAGATCCTTGATCATCCCATGGGCCTTCAATCGATGTACTTGTTGCCAATCCAATATATGAGTTTCTTGTACCTAATTCAGAAACTGAGTAGTATAAATAAAAGGTACCATTGATTTCTATTACATCTGGGGCCCAGTACATAGAGCCTCCATTCGTCCAAGCTTTAGCTTCGTTTGAAACGTTATCAAACACTCGCCCTACAAACTTCCAATTAATCATATCCTTGGATTTTCTGATTTGAATACCTGGCAGAGGTGTACCAGCTACTTTATAATCGGTTGAAAAGGTGTAATACCAATCATCAACCTTTATGATTTCAGCATCATGGGTATTATTTGTTGTCCATTTTGATTCATCATGAATGATGTCAGTAGTAACTTTTTCAATCGGTGTTTCTGCAGGAGGAGAAGGATATTGTGATGCCTGAAGTGTCTTTGGCTTTTGATCGTTGTTAAAAAAGAACATTATTGCAAAAGCTGAAAGAAGTAAGAATATAATTGAAGAAAGCGATATCATTATTTTTTTATTTAACAAAGTCCCCACCCTTAAACTATTTTTAATGTTAAAAAAAAGGCTGACTATCACTAATCAGCCTTAAAATGATTATTTACTATTTAAAACATGTTTCGTATCTGGAACCGGTACGCCAAAATTAGGTGTTCCATCTTCGTTCCATACAATGGCTTGAACACGTGTATGTCGGTTAGGATCATACAATGGATCACCCTCAATTTCTTTGTAATTTCGTGCATGATAAACAAGAATATCTTGTGAACCATCTTCAGATACAGTAAAGCTATTATGCCCTGGTCCATATTGACCTGTTTCCTCATTCGTTGTAAATACAGGCTCAGTGGATTTTTTCCAAGAACTCGGATCTAATAAATTACTGTTTTCATCAGCTGTTAATAATCCCATACAATAATTGTAGTCTGTTGCACTTGCTGAGAATGAAATAAATATCCTCCCATTACGCTTAAGAACTGCTGCACCTTCATTTACTAAAAAGCCGATCTTTTCCCACTCATATTCAGGTGTAGTAATACATACTTGCTCACCTTTAAGTGTCCATGGATTTTCCATTTCAGCGATATACAGGTTGGAATTCCCTACTATTTCCGGATCCTTCTGTGCCCAAACGTAATATCTAATCCCTTTATGCTCAAAGGTTGTTGCATCTAAAGCAAATGATTCCCATTTCGTTTTCACTTTGCCTTTTTCAATCCAGTCCCCCTCTAAAGGATTAGCGGATGAATTTTCAAGCACAAACATACGGTGATCAAATAATCCGTCTTTTGTTTCAGATGTTCTTGCCGCTGCAAAATAGACGTACCATTTTCCATCAATAAAATGAATTTCAGGTGCCCATATATTTGCACTCATTAAACCTGTTTCATGCCTCACCCAAATCGTTTTTGCATCAGCATCTGTTAAACCTTGGATAGTCGATGCTCGACGAAGCTCGATTCTATCATATTCAGGAACAGAAGCAGTAAAATAATAATATCCATCAGTATGCTTATAAATCCAAGGATCTGCACGTTGTTCAATAAGTGGATTATTTACATTAAATTCAGTCATAATGACACTCCTCAAAAAATAGTTTTATTTTTCTTACTTGTTATTTATGGTTCCTTCCGGCGAATCAAATCATATCAGTGATTACTTTCAACAAAGAAAAAGTGGCAGGAGTTGGTAAACTAGCTAGCCTAATCTAGTCTAGCTTTATAAGCAGATTAGGCTAGCTAGTTTACCCGTTAACACCGCCACTGACTTTTAGTTTGTTTAATATTCCGACTATTCATTCTAAATTTACAGAGTTGAAAGTAGTACGTATAACTACATTGTTTATACCTTTATCCCTTAACCCCTGAGATTGCAACAGATTCGATAATCTGCTTCTGGAAGATAATAAATACAATTAACATTGGTAGCAAAGATACTACAGATGCAGCCATGATTAATGGATAATCACTTTGAATCGCATAAGTTGAGTTAAAATTTGCGATAACAAGTTGTAATGTTTGTTTCTCAGGAGAATTCAAGTATAAAATCGGCCCAAGATAATCATTCCAAATAGCCATAAACCATAAAATTAACTGTGCAGCAACTGCTGGTCTAACTAATGGAAAGATAATTTTATAGAATATTTTAAAGTAAGAACAACCATCGATTTTCGCTGCTTCAATAATTGAGTTTGGAACACTCGATAAATATTGTCTTAGGAAGAAAATCATGATAATGTTTCCAAACAAGCCAGGAACAATTAATGGTAATAACGTATCAACCCAACCAATTTGTGAGAAAATCATAAATTGCGGAATCATCACAACTGGATATGGAATCATCATTGCCGTTAATAATAATAGGAACAATTGATTTTTATATGGGAAATTCATTTTCCCAAAAGCAAATGCTGCTAAAGCAGAAGTAAATGTTCCAATAACTGTTACGGAAACTGCGACGATTAAACTATTAAAAATCCCGTTTAATAGTGGACCCTTTTCCCAGATTTCCTTGTATTTAATAAAATCAAATGACTCAGGAATCCATATAGGAGGAAGTGCATACACTTCTTGAATATCTTTAAAGGATGTAGAAACCATCCACAAAAGTGGTGCCACCATAAAAATAGCCCCGATTGATAATAAGATGAAAATAATGATATTTGTTATTTTCTTGTTTTGCTTTTCTGATCTATATTTCACCTTAGTCTCTGCTTTTTTTTCTAAAACAACCTCCATTACTTCCACTCCTTTCTAAGCTGAGCATAACAAAAATTAATCAAGATCATATGATGACTTTTCATTCACTTTAAATTGAATGTAAGTGACTGCAAAAATAAAAAGACCTAGTACGACTGCCATTGCAGAACCATAACCCATTTCAAAGTTTCCAAAAGCCTTCTGCCAAATATAAAATACAACAGTTGCTGATGAATATTCCGGACCACCTGTTGGTGTCATGACATTGATTTCTGTAAAGATTTGCGCACCACCAATTATCGATGTTACAACGATGAAAAATGTAACTGGTTTAACCATTGGCAATGTAATATTTTTGAAGACTTGAAAAGCATTTGCTCCATCTAGCCTTGCTGCTTCGTAGTATGTTTTCGGTACACTTTGCAGAGCTGCTAAATATAAAAGCATGCTATATCCTAAGCCCTTCCAAACCGTCATAAGGATTAACGCAGGTTTTACTGTATCCTTATTCATTAACCAGCTTGGACCGTCTATACCAAAGATTCCTAAAAACTGGTTAACTAATCCATAATCTCCATTGTAAGCCCACTGCCATAGAATCGATATCGCAGCTAAAGATGAGATTACAGGAACATAGTAAAGGACTCTAAATACTTGGGTTCCAATGATCGCTCTATTTAACCCTAGCGCAAGCAAAAGTGCCAATACTAATCCAATCGGAATACCTAACATCATAAACAATGTGTTATACATTGTTTTATGGAAAGATTCATCTGTTAATAAGTCGATATAGTTTTGTATACCGATAAAATTCATTTGCCCTAAACCATTCCAGTTTGTAAATGACCCATAAAGAGAGTATAGCGTTGGAGCTAATGTAAATATTAAAAATCCTATGACAGGTGCAGCGACAAATAAGTAAGCATTTCGTCTTTCGCTTTGATAAAGCTTAGAAGTAGTTTTCATCTTTTCTCCCCATTTCTCTTTAAAAGGTTACATGATAAACCTTAATCTACCATTAGAGAGTTTATTAAGTTAATAGGGTGCTAGCCTATTTCTCTAGCACCACTTGGAATTGACTGATTTATTTTAGTCTTATTTCTTTGCTTGCTCTTCTTGCTTAATTGCTTTATCTAATAATTCTTGCATTTTAGGTTGTGCTTCTTTTACATATTCCTCAGCAGTCTTCTTACCATCTATAACTGGTTGGATATTTTTAAAGAATTCATCATACCACTCGCCAGTATACGTAAAGTTTGTCGGTAAATCGCGACCATGTTCACCAATGATATCTAAGAATTCTTGTTTATTTGCTGGTTTGATTGATGTATCTGCAGCCCATTTTTCTGCAACATCCGTATTATTAGGTAATTGAACTTGTTGATCAACTAATGCTTGTTGTCCCTCTTCATCAGATGATAAATATAACGCAAGTTCTGCTGCAAGTTCCGCATGTTTCGTTTTACTAGATACACCAATACCTAATGAACCAATCCAAGCTTGTGTTTCACCTGTAGAACCAACTGGCCATGGTAATAAATCATATTCAAATTTTAAATCTTTGTAAGCTCCCATATCCCAAGGACCAACTGGGAAGAAACCAATTTGACCTTGCATCCATCTTTGGTACGTATCAAGTGTTTGACCTTCTGCAATGGAAGGAGTTACTTTATGAACGTTTTGCAAATCAGCAAAGTATTGTAACGCCTCAATAAATTTTGGATCATCAACCGTAACTTTTGTATGTGTTTCATCTAACCAATCTGCACCATTACTCCAAACAAATGGTTGTAATGACCAGTTAACATTAAGTCCTGTTCCCCATTGATCTAGTTTGCCGTCGCCATCTTTATCCTTCGTTAACTGTTTATTTACTTCTAAAAATTCTTCTAAAGTATAAGGCTTGTCTGGATCTGGTAATGGAATACCAGCTTCTTCAAACATAGTCTTGTTATAACCAAATGCGAAAGGCCCTAAATCTTTTGGTAAACCGTAAATCGCACCTTGTCCAGCAACTTCGCCGTCATATCGGTATTTATTAACACCTGATTCCCAAATTTTTGTTAAGTCAGCACCTTCAGCATTTTCAACTAAATCAGTAATATCCATTAAAACACCTGAATTAACATACGCTTTTAGATTACCAGGATTATAGAAGAATACATCCGGAACACTTTTCCCAGCAATTGCTGCCTGTAATTTAGTATCATATTGATCACCAGCTGTTACAACTGTTTTTACTTTCACATCTGGATGTGCCTCTTCAAACTTTTTCACAACATTTTTGTAAGCTGTTTGTTCTTGAGGTTGTCCACTAAACATAAATGTAAGATTAACTTTCCCATCTTCGCTACCACCTGAACTACCACTGCTACATGCACTTAGTGCACCAATAATAACTACAACCAACATAGCCATTATCATCATTCTGCTAAGTTTCTTTTTTGACTTTTTAAACAATTTAATCCCCCCAAAACTGTTTGATAGAAGGGCTACTTACTTAACAATTGTTGTTTATTCGACAAAACTACCTTTATTTAATGTTTTGTCATGTAAGCGCTTCTCTATGATAATAGTATTATACCTGTTCGTACATGTCAATCATTTTTTAAGAAAAGTAGTACATGTTAAATCCGAAACCATTTTATATGTACGTACATTTATTAAAATTATGTTTTATTTTTCCTTATTTTCTAATGGTTACCGGTAAAGTTAAAGTAAGAGTGAATTATAGTTTTATCTTAGTTAAATAAAATTAAGCAAATAAAAAGGCCAGTTTTCTCAATGGAAATCTGACCTTTACATATATTACTCATTTATTACCCCTGATAATCCCTGTACGGTAAAGCTCTTTAAAAGAATTGATCAAGGTAACTTAAGCATAAAGTTATCATAACTCATAATGGTCTCAAGCGGAATATGGTTCGATTGAGGTTTCCTTTTTCGATGATTAAACCAAATACTAGTCCAACCTGCTTCAATTGGTGGCACAACATCATTTTCCCAAGTGTCACCAATATAACAGCATTTATTTGACTCTATGTTTATCTGTCTTTGAACGTACTCAAACACCCTTTTATCAGGCTTTGCTATACCGATTCCATCAGAGATAAAAATCCTTTCTGGTGGAATGATTTGATCAATTTGAAGTGATTTGATTTTATTCATTTGGTGCTGAACAGGGCCATTCGTTAAGACACCAACAATTAATTTCCTTGATTGTAAATCCTTTATTATTTTAAGCACATCGGGAAAGGGGTTTATTTGCTGTTGCTCAAATTCATAGCGTTCCTGTACTTCACTTGCTCGTTGATTTGATAACGAAAGACCGAAATCGTTAAAAGCGCATCTGATCCTCTCGATCCTTAGGAGATCAAGACTAATTTCTCCCCTTATATGTACTTTCCAAAGAACATCACTGAAATATCGTACCTTTTTGAATACATCCTCTACTTTAGTGTTTGCTAAATCGATACGACAATGCTCTAATGCCAATTGAAAAGGAGTTAATTGATCATATAATGTATCGTCAAGATCAAAAAAAACTGCCTCAGTTTCTCTTAAGCTATGCATATTGATGAATCCCGACGTGCTCATTCCAAAATTTAAGCATTGTATAACGATTTCTAAGAAGGTGTGCCTCATGCAAACTGTTTCGTACAAGTTCAGTACTAATTCCAAGTTCAGTTGGACGTACAATACCTTCTAATTTTTGTAATAAATTTGCTAATATGCTTGCGTCAGGTAATGAGTTTAATACTTCAACAACTTCTTTCTGTCTTGCTATGACATTATCAAGTTTATCCTCAGTATTAACATCTAACTCTTCTAAACGCTTTGTAGAAGATACTAGCTGAAGGACCTCTTTTTTATATAAATCTAAAATAAGTTGTGCTGAAACGCCAACCTTTGCTCCATGAAGTACTTGTGCTTTTCCCTGTTTAAGGAACTCCATTTCCCAATAATGGGATAAATGATGTTCTCCACCAGAAGCTGGAGAAGAATGACCTACTAAAAGCATCGCCATTCCAGATTGTATAAGTGCTTCGATTAGGATCTTAATTCCTTCTTCGTCGGCTTCGGAAATTTTATCAACTTGCTTTACACATTCCTCTAACGCTTCCTCTGTTAGCTGTGCAGTAAGAGGACAATAGGACTCACCTGCAATAAGATGCGAAAACTTCCAGTCTGCTAGGGATGTATATTTGCCGATCATATCACCAAAGCCTGCAGCTATCATTTCCTTCGGAGCCTCTTGTAAAATGGAAATATCAGCAAATAACGCAATTGGAGATTGCATTTGATATGTAGTTTTTACCCCTTTTATCACAACAGGTGCCCCCATTGAATTAAAACCATCTACAGATGGAGCGGTTGGGACTGATATAAAAGGCTTCCCCATTTTAAAGCTTGCAAATCTAGCAATATCATGTATTGTTCCTGATCCTACCGCAATGACAACATCTGTATTCTGAGAGATTCCTAGCATTGCCTCAATTAAAGAAACTTCATCCGCGATCACATCATTTATTTCATTTGCTTCAATGATGACTACTTCATGGTTTACATTTGCTTCCTTATACAGGTTTGCCAACCTCTCTCCTGCTACTTTAAATGTTGTCTGATCAGCAATAATAGCAATGTTTTGAAACGATTGGTCTATTGTATAAGAGACAGCTTGCTTTAACGCTTCATGGCTAATAACAATTTTATCAATCGTAATCTCATAATGCTGGTTACCACACGTACATGCTTTGGACAGGTTCGAAAGTTCGTTTAAAGCGATCATATTATTTCCCCCTATTCGACTGAGAACTACTAAAAGGCTGTTATATATAATTATTTTTTTGCTTAGATTGCTTTGACAAAAGGCTACAGCAACCCCCTCAAACTAAGTATTTTATATTAATTGTTGAGGGGGTTAGTCCTTAAATAACATGTTTGTTTTCAGAATGATTCCTTTTAACAGCACTTGTTGAGTTTCTAATAATTAATTCAGGATCATAGATCTTCTGCCATTTTTCAATAGATTCTTTATCTCTTTTTTCTACAGCTGCAACAATCCATTTTGCTGCCTCAATTCCCATATCCATTTTCGGGTGGGTAACAGAGGTAATCTTCGTTTCAGACGCTTCAGTTAAATAAGAATCATCATAACCAACGATAGAGATGTCATCAGGAACTTTAATTTCAAGCTCCCTTAATAAATTCAATACATTAATCGCGATTTCATCATTGTAACAAACGATTCCAGTTGGTCTATTTTCTTCAGACAAAAGGATTTCTTTTAATCTATGGGGCAATGTTTCCTCTTTTTCTTCCGTTGTATAGGTTACTATCATCTCTGAAAAAAACGGAATATTATTTTCTCTAAATGCTCTAATAAATCCTTGCATCCGATTTAATCCTTGAATATCATCGCTTTTGAATAAACCAATTACTTTTTGATGACCTAGCTTAATTAAATGGTCAGTTGCAACAAATCCACCTTTTTCATCATTTAAAATAATATTTGGAGGATTTAATTGTGGATAGTATTGGTTGATCATTAAATAAGGAGTATTATTTTGTTCCATTTCTAGGTAATAGTGAAGATTTGGATTATAACTACTACTTCTTGTAGGTTCTACGATTAATCCATCTATATTACGGTTTATCATCGCTTCCAAGCATTGCTTTTCTTTTTCAGGATCATTATCCGTGCAAGCAAATGTTAATGAATAGCCATGTGCCGACAAGTACGATTCTATCCCTTTAATAATGGACGGGAAGATATAATCAGATATATAGGTTGTAATAACTCCTATATTTTTCCCAGTTAAACTAACGGGCTGACTTTGAGCTTGAGCGGGTTTATTTGAGACAAACGTACCTGCTCCCTGCTCTCTATACAACCATCCTTCATGAACAAGGTCCCCAACAGCTTGGCGGACGGTATGCCTACTAACCTCAAACATCTTAACTAGCTCATTTTCTGAATATATTTTTTCACCTGGCAAAACTTTTCCTTCGATAATCCAGGCCTTAATTTTTTGCTTCACCATGCTGGCTTTCGTTTGTTGAGCCATTATGTCACCACTTTCAGCTTGTATGCTACCGAATTAACTCATTCGTACAACTACATTAATTATACACTATGAACATACAATTTTAAAATGCTCTTTCAGCTTCTTTATAAAATATTGATATATATTTTATTAGTAATTCCTTGGAGACTATATATTACATCTAATTTTATGTAAAAGTTTACTTTTTTCTCTTATCTTAAAATTTAATACTTACTCTAAATATTGTGCGAACAAGTTACATTACATACTTTTCTCCATTAGCTCTCTCATTAACTGTTCAGCTGAAATCGTTCGTTCACCACCACCTTGAGCAAACGAATCATTTCCTCCACCTCTCCCATTTATAACAGGCAACACACCTTTTAGTAGTTGATTCATATTTCCATTTACCTCTTTACTTTTAGAGCAGACAAGTTGTAGTTTGTCTTCATTTTCACTTATTAATAGAACTAGAACATCATTAGTAAGGCTTGTAATTGATCGTGCTAACTGTTGCAATTCTGAAATCAGACGGTTTTTAAAAATGGCTTGAACTACTTTTTGATCTTGAATGATTTGTATATTTGCGATATGAGACCTAGCCTCATACTGAAGAAGCTCGGTCTTTAATTCTACAACTGTTTTTTCAAGATCTTTAGACTGCTGTATTAGCCGGTTTGCAGCATCCTTCATTTGCCCTTGTGGAGAATTTAATATGGAAGTCAATCTTTGAATAACGCTCTGTTTTTCATGAAGCTGCTTAAGTACTCTGTTACCACAAACAAAATATAGTCGAATATAGTTCTTATGTTTCTCCCAATTTAAAATTTTAATGACACTTACCTGTCCGGTTGAGTTCGGGTGCGTTCCCCCACAACCGTTGTAATCAAAATTAGGGATGATGACAAGACGAATATTTTCGGATACAGACAAAACTTTTCTTAACGAATAGTGTGAGAGCTCAGCTTCTGTTATCCACTTCGTTTCAATTGAACGATTTTCAAGAATGATCTTATTTGCCAATGCCTCTGTTCGATTCGCCTCTTCCTCATTAAGATTCTTAATTTCAAGGTCAATCGTACACAGTTCTTTTCCTAAGTGAAAACTAACTGTTTTATAGCCATAAACTTCTTCAAAAGCTGCTGATAATATATGTTGCCCAGAGTGTTGCTGCATGTGGTCAAAACGACGATCCCAGTCAATTTCTCCAACGATTTTATTATGTATTTCAATAGGTTGCTCAACATAATGACGAATTTCTCCATCAATTTCCTCTACTTCATACACATGAACACCATTAATAGTTCCTGTATCATGTGGTTGTCCTCCACCTGTTGGGTAAAAGATTGTTTCTTCTAATACAACATAAAAACGGCCGATTTCATCTTGAGCTTGCAAGACAAGCTTTGTTGTTATTGTTTGTTTGTATGGCTCTTGGTAATAAACTTTTCTCTTTGACATTGTACCTACACTCACCTTTGCACTCATTATTTGCTTTTACTATAGCATATCCATTTAAAAAATATCGTAGAGTTGACCGTTTCATATAAATGGCTAATTTTGAAGAAACTATGATTAAAGGAGGGATAAATCATGGCCAATAGAAATAAATTGCTTGTTCCTAGTGCCAAGCAAGGAGTAAACCAATTAAAAGCAAAGGTTGCTAATACACAAAAACCTGAGGAAGCCAAATATGAAATAGCAAAAGAGCTAGGTGTACCTCTTAAAAAAGGCTACAATGGTAGTTTAACCTCTCGACAAGCCGGAAAAATCGGTGGAAATCTCGGTGGAAACATGGTACGTGAAATGGTAAAAATGGCTGAGCAACAATTGAAAAAATGAACAGTGGGCTGACTCATTTGGAGTCAGCCCACTCTTATTTTAAGAAGTTAAGAAGCTTTATTCTTATTATAAATATCAAATGCAACAGCAGCTAATAAGACTAACCCTTTAATTCCTTGCTGCCAGTCAATTCCTAAGCCTAGTAAAGACATACCGTTATTCATAATACCCATAACTAATCCACCGATTATCGCACCTGGAACTGTGCCAATTCCACCATACGCTGAAGCTCCACCAATGAAACAAGCAGCAATTGCGTCAAGCTCAAATAAATTACCTGCTTTCGGTGTTGCAGCATTTAAACGTGCTGCGAAGAGAAGTCCAGATAAGGCAGATAGAACGCCCATATTAACAAATACCCAAAATGTCATTCGTTTCGTTTTAATACCAGATAATTGTGCTGCTTTCTCATTTCCTCCGATTGCATAAACATGTCGTCCTGCTTTCGTCTTATTTGTGACAAATGTATAGATCACAATTAATACTGCAAGAATGATTAATATATTCGGAATTCCTTCATACGTAGCAAGGATATAAGTAAATACATTAAGCAACGCAACCATACCAATTAGTTTTAAAACAAACATGCCCACAGACTGGACTTCAAAGTTGAACTTTAATTTTGTTCGTCTATTTTTCAGCTCAGTAAAAATAATTATGACTGATAAGGCAAGACCAATAATGATTGTTAATAAATGGAGTGAACCACTACTTGCAACGTCAGGAATGAAACCAGAACTAATTTTTTGGAAAGATTCTGGGAAGGGTGCAATCGATTTCCCTTCTAGGACGATCATTGTTAACCCTCTAAAAAGAAGCATTCCTGCTAATGTAACAATAAAAGCTGGGATTTTCACGTAGGCAACCCAGAATCCCTGCCATGCTCCGATTATTGCACCTACTAGTAACGAGATAATAACCGCAAGAAAGGTTGGAATTTCATAATTAACCATTAAGATCGCTGATATTGCTCCGACAAATGCTGCTATAGACCCTACTGATAGATCAATATGTCCGGTAATGATGACTAACACCATACCGATTGCTAAAACTAATATATAACTATTTTGCAAAATTAAATTTGTGATATTTAAAGGCTGCAACAATAGACCATTTGTTAATATTTGAAATAGCACCATAATAAAGATAAGTGCAATGACCATACTATATTGACGCATATTGTTTCGTATCATTGATTTCAATGCAGATTCTTTGTTCAGACTAGATTGACTATTTTTTAGTTGTGTTTGCATTATAATTACCTCCTTACCTTACTTTTTGTCATGTATGTCATCAGTTTTTCTTGGTTAGCTTCCGCTTTCGTTACCTCACCTGTGATGCTACCTTCATTCAGACAATAGATTCTGTCACACATTCCTAATAGCTCTGGAAGCTCTGATGATATAATTAAGATTCCTTTTCCATCCATCGCTAAATCGTTAATAATCGAGTAAATTTCATATTTTGCTCCGACATCAATCCCACGTGTTGGTTCATCTAAGATTAAAATATCAGGTTCAGAGAATATCCATTTACTTAAGACAATCTTCTGCTGGTTCCCTCCACTTAGATTCCCAGCTTTTTGAAAGATACTTGGTGTTTTGATCCTTAACTTTTTGCGATATTCTTCTGCTACAATGATTTCTTTGTTTTTATCTAAAATCGATTGCTTTGAAATTTTATTTAAGCTTGCTAAGGTAATATTTTGTTTAATATCTTCCATTAAAATGAGACCGTTTCCTTTTCTATCCTCGGAAACATAGGCTATTCCTTGATCAATTGCAGAGGTTACATCATTAAATTGAACCTCAATCGCATCCTTCATAATTTGACCGCTAATTTTCTTCCCGTACGATTTACCAAAAATACTCATCGCAAGCTCGGTTCGACCAGCACCCATTAAACCGGCGATACCGACAATTTCACCTTTGCGAATATGAAAATTAACATCATCGATTACTTTTCGATCTGAATGCAATGGATGGTAAACATTCCAATTTTTCACCGCAAAAATGGTTTGGCCAATTTTGGGAGTTCTTGCTGGATAACGATTTGTGAGATCACGACCTACCATACCCTTAATGATTCGATCCTCTGTCACATTGTCTTTTTTCATATTTAAAGTTTCAATTGTTTGGCCATCTCGTAAAATCGTAATCGAATCTGCAACCTTTTCAATTTCATTTAATTTATGTGAGATAATAATAGCTGACATTCCTTGTTTTTTAAATTCTAATAGAAGATTTAATAAGTTTTCGCTGTCATCTTCATTTAAGGAAGCTGTTGGTTCATCTAAAATAAGAAGCTTCACTTTCTTTGATAGTGCTTTCGCAATTTCGACTAATTGCTGTTTCCCTACCCCAATATTATCAACCTTCATATTTGGAGATTCAGTAAGACCTACCTTTTTAAGTAAATCCATCGTCTTCATTGTCGTCATATTCCAATTGATCACACCGCTATTAGATATTTCATTGCCTAAAAAAATGTTCTCAGCTATTGATAATTCAGGAATAAGGGCTAGTTCTTGATGGATAATAACAATCCCTAATTCTTCACTTTGTTTAATATTTTTAAAGCTACAAACCTGTTTTTGAAACAGAATGTCACCTGTATAGGAGCCATGTGGATATACACCACTTAACACCTTCATTAGCGTAGATTTACCTGCCCCATTTTCACCACATAAGGCATGAATCTCTCCTTCTTTGACCTGTAAGTTTACGTTTTCAAGTGCTTTAACACCTGGAAATTCTTTCGTAATATTCCGCATTTCTAGGATTATATTTGACATTTTTCACCACACCTACATTCGTCTTTTTCACTAGAATTCTAGAATTTTCTAATTTATTGTCCAAGCTGATCTTTCGTGTAATAGCCGCTTTCTACTAATACAGTGTCATAGTTTGTCTTATCAACAGACACTGGATTTAATAAATACGCCGGGACAATTTTTTTGCCATTGTTATATGTCTTTGTATCATTTACCTCAGCTTTTTCTCCATTGATGAGAGCGTCAGCCATTTCTACAGCCTTCTTAGCTAGCTCCCTTGTATCCTTAAACACGGTTTGTGTTTGTCGATCGTTAATGATTGATTTTATCGAAGCAAGCTCAGCATCTTGACCGGTGATGACTGGCATCGGTTTATCTCCACTGCCATATCCAACCCCTCTTAAGGAAGAAATAATTCCAATACTTATACCGTCATATGGTGAAAGAACCGCATCAACCCGTTCTGATGAATAATAAGCACTTAGTAAATTATCCATTCTTGATTGAGCAAGTGCTCCATCCCATCTTAATGTGGCTCCTTGATTAAACTTCATTTGATTACTTCTTACAACCAACTTACCAGAATCAATATAAGGCATTAGGATCGACATCGCCCCGTCAAAGAAGAAGTATGCATTATTATCATCTGGTGAACCAGCAAAGATTTCGATATTAAAAGGGCCATTTGCTTCCTTTAACCCTAATTTTTCTTCAATATATGTTCCTTGTAAAACCCCTACCTTGAAATTATCAAAGGTTGCATAGTAATCAACATATTCACTATGCTGAATCAAACGATCATATGAGATGACCTTTATCCCACGTTTGTTTGCTCTTTCTAGTACACTTGTTAACCCAGATCGGTCATCAATTGGAGCAATAACTAGCACATCAACACCCTTAGTAATCATATTTTCAATTTGGGCAGTTTGATTTTCAATAATATCTTCTGCATATTGCAAATCAGTTTCATAGCCAAGCTCTTCAAATTGCTTTTTCATATTTTCTCCATCATTAACCCATCTTTCAGACGACTTTGTTGGCATTGAAATCCCAATAAACCCTTTTGATTCCCCACTTGTTTCTTTGACTCCACATCCTGTCATAGTCAAAGTCAATACAATTAAGAATACTAACATTATAGTAAGCGATTTCTTTTTCATGTGGGCTTCCCCCTTTCTTTATTCTCATGTGGCAAATTTTCTTAAATAGTTGGTTAGAAAAACGTAGGGTCGCCAATTTCGGATGGCGGAGCCCTATTTTTCTTACGCTATCTTTTTGAAAACTCTGATAATACTTAAAATATATCACCTATCAATAGGACGGTCTTTTTAATAAAACAACTATTTTTATAAAAATTTAACTTTATTTAAACCGCTTTCATTTTTCGTAACATAAAAGAAGCCTGCTTTTATGAAAGCAGACTTCTAAACTAATCTCAACCTGATACCTTCTTCTTATTAGCTAGATTTAGAACTAGTAATTTTCTTTTATATAATGCTGCAATAAAATTCAAAAGAAATTCAGGTAATCTTTTTGGAAAGAAGCGATGCTTATAATAGCGATCATAAGCATTCTTTAGATCTTCCCATTGAGTACAATGCTTTTGTTGTTTAAATCTGGCAACATCAATCATTTTTATTTTGTTGTCTGGGGTAATAATGATATTTCGCAAGTGAATGTCAGAAGGGTTTAACCCTGTTTTTCTAACAAGTTCTAATATATGTTCAACTTCTTTAATATGGTTCTCATTAATAGGAATACCTTTATTTAAGCAAGAAAAAAGAGTATCTCCTTTAATATAGTCCATTGTAAGAAAATTTGGACCTGTTTCATATACGGTTGGAAAATAGTCGATGTGTGTTAACAATCTATAAATATCAGATTCTACTTGGGCAATATGAATAAATTGTGGTGGAAATATTTTTATAACTTTTTTCGTACCCTTTATTCTAAATACACAGGCACTTCTACCTGTTCCGATTAGTTCAAGGTCTGTGTGATGCTGTTTTACTCGTATGCTTCCCTTTTTAAATACAAATACAATGCTATGTGCATAATCATGACTATTCATCGAATCATCTCCTTTCTCAAATCTATCATTGTTATATGTTAACAAGATGTTTAATTTAAAAAGAAAGTATAAAAAAAGACCTCACCAAATAGTGGTAAAGGTCTCGCAAACAACTCCCGTTGCCAACATAGCCGAGGTTAAACCTGTATTGACGACTTTGCTGTACAGCTACTCCCCTTTAAAAGGAAAAAGGAATGAAATTTATGACTATTATAATTTCTATTCACCTGCAGGTCAATTAATAACTATTGTCCCACTTAATTTCACCTGAATTTTTCCGATACTTAATCGGCGAAACCCCCATCACCTTTTTAAATGCTGTGCTAAAATAATGTTGAGTATCATATCCAACCTGTTCAGCAATTTCTACAATTGGTAGATCAGTAGAGTTTAACAGCTGGATCGCTTTTTTCATTTTCATATTGGTTACTAAACTAACGAAAGACATTCCGAGCTCCTGCTTAATCATCCTACTTAAATAGACAGGTGATACTTGTAAAGTTTTTGCAACTAATTCAAGCGTAATTGTCGGTTCTGCAAAATGTGTTTCAATATATTGTCTGGCACGTCGGACAATTGGAGAGATGGTTAACTCATTTTTCATTAAATCCTTGCATTGTCTATATACGACTGAAACTTCTTCCAACTCTCCCTCAACTAGTTCAACATACATGTTTATTGTCATTTTTAAATACTCTTGTATAACTTTTTCAATTCTTTTAAACATTTCATCAGGTACATATTTCCATAAAATAATTATAATTAGCCCGGTTTCATCGCGAAAAATCACTTTATTGTATGGATCAAGTAATTCTGAAACGATATTTTCAATTGAAAACATAAACATCTGTTTTTCTTTTTCTTTCATTAACGGTTTATTTGCAAAGTATTCTGGGCATTGTAGGACAGCAAAAAGTTCGGGACTTCTTAATGGCAGCTCCAAAAATTGTAATTGCTTTTGTATATCAGCAATTTCTAAACGTCCCTCTATCCAATCTCGACAAAATTGCTCTCGTAACATAGAAAGGTTTTTAGAAATTTGATTAGACGCCATTTCTATATACTGATCCTGCTTGACAGACGTTTCGAGCTCTAGTCGAACACTTTCTAATACTTGTTTTAATTGATTAGGATCAGCTGGTTTTAAGATGTAATCTGTCACATTTAATCTTACTGCTTCCTGAGCATATGTGAATTCATCGTGGCCAGTAATAATGACTATTTTACATTGGGGTAGTTTTTCTCTAATCTGTTTTATTAAAGCAATTCCATCCATTATCGGCATATTTAAGTCTGCTAATAAAATATCAATTGAGTGTTCCAATGCTAGCTCCAAAGCTTCCTCTCCGTCTTCAGCTTCAGCTTTTACTTCCATCTGCAGAGAAGACCAATTTACCGAATCTCTGATTCCTTCCCGTATCACTGGCTCATCATCAGCAATTAACACTTTCCAAAATGGATTATTCACATTATCCCCCCTTAAGACTTATCAGCATTGATACTATTCCTTTGGATAGGAAGATGAATCGTGACGGTTGTCCCTTCGCCTAATTGACTATCAATGCTTAAGCTATATTGGTCCCCATATGTTAATTTAATTCTTGCCTGAACATTCATCATCCCATAACCAAAGTCCACTGGTTTTCCTTTTTCTACATCTAGATTGTATAGGGTATCCATCTTTTCTCTAAGAAGTTCAAGTTTATCACTAGGTATTCCTTTGCCATCATCTGTTACGGTAATAATTATAAATTCTTGGTTACCTTTTACTTGTATAGAAATAAAGCCTGGTCCTTTTCTTTCTTTTATTCCATGGTATATTGCGTTTTCTACAATTGGCTGTAATACAAGCTTTAAAATCATTACATCATGAATCTCTGGTTCAATATTAATTGAATAATTTAGTTTATCGCGATACCTAGCTTTTTGGATGCTTAAATAACTTTGTATATGTGTTATTTCGTCAGTCAAAAGGATGATATCATTACCTTTACTTAAACCAATACGAAACAATCTTGATAAGGAAGCAACCACTTCTGCAACATCGTCTGCTCCTCTTTTCCTTGCCATCCAGCTAATAGTGTCTAACGTATTGTATAAAAAATGTGGTTTTATATGTGCTTGAAGACTTCGGAGTTCAGCTTCTCTCTTTTGACGTTCGTGTCTCTCTGCCAGAGATATAAGACGATTTATTTTTACAATCATCTTATTAAAACTACGCCCAAGCATCCCTATTTCATCTTTTCGAACACCTTTATAGCGGATAGTTAGATTGCCAGATTCTACTTTTTTCATAAATGACATCAGCTGAACAATTGGCTTTGACATTGAATTTGAAAGATAATAGGATGCTGTTACACCAAATAAACAGACAAAAAAGACAAAGCATATGACAAATAAATGGATTGTTCTTACTTCAATGACAGATTCTCTTGTTGAAAAGATCCCTACAGTTGTCCAATTTGTAAACGGCTGCTTTTGATAGATAAATTGCAGCGTGTTTCCATCAACCTTCTCAGAAAATGAACCTGAATCACCACTTTTCAGTATTCTCTTTGGGATTTCGTTAATTAGTGGTTTTGCAGGAGCATAGATCTCTTCTCCATTTTCATCGATTACCATCAAGTACCCAGACTTGCCTAGTGTTACATTTTTTGTTGCTTCTGCGATTACGCGTAGTTTTAAGTCAATTAAAACTACACCCGTAACCTTCTGTGTTTCAGGCTCTAAGATTGCTCGAACAACTGTAACCACTTCACTATTTTTATAATTTACATGACTTGTAATTTTTCGATTAGAAGGATGACCAAGAATTTTAAATATCCCTTCATTTTTTACCGCTTCTTTGTACCAGGATTCTTCTGTCAGATTTGTTTCAGACCTTGAGTACAGTTCATTACTTAGGTAATCTCCTTGGCTATTTACGACTAAAATCCCTGCAACTTCTGGATACAACGTTGAAAGCCCTTGCATAAATTGGCGGATTGAATATAACTCTTCCTCTGTTTGATTGCTCCCTATCTCTTGTTGGCTGAGGAAATTTTCTATTTCTGGATCCATTGAAAGTAAATAGCTTATATTCTGCATATTACTTGCATAGGATTCCAATGTTTTATTAACTTGTCCGATTAGTTGAAGTGTATGTTGGGTTGCTTGTTTATCGATAATACGATCAACCGTAAATCCAGTCAGTAAGCCTAAACCAATGGAAGGTAAAATACTTATTAATAGCAATAAAGTAATGATTTTATGCCTAATCGGAAAGTTATTTAATTTTAAGATTCGTTGCTTCATCATATTTCATCTCTCGTTCTCGGGTAGATTCAGTCTGCATAATAATCTTCGACATTTTCATCAGTTACAATTGAAATTCCTGTATCAACATACTTTGGTAAAATAGCCGATTGGACACTCTGTTGCTGAGTAGATGTTTCTTGATTATGCTGAAACAGGAATTGTAAGGACCAATACCCCATGTTCCAACTACCTTGAGCTAATGTAGCAGAAATAACGCCTTCCTTTATCTTATCAAGTGTTTGTTTGTCAGTATCAAAGCTAATAATTTTGATCGCTTTTTCCTTTTTCAATGACCGGGTTGCATCTGCAATTCCAACTCCACCGTTTGCTTCTGTTGCAAATACCCCTTTTAAATCTGGATAGAGCTTTATTATTTCTGTAGCAGCTTGTTCCGAAAGGAGCTGGTCACCTTTCCCATCTTTTATGGCTACAACTTCCATGTCAGGATATTCATTACGAATTGTTTCAACAAAGCCATCGGTTCTTTCTTTATGGTTAAGTTGATTAGGCAATGTGACAACGGCAATTTTTCCTTTATGATCAAGTAAAGCTGCCATTTTATGTGCACCTGTTACACCTGCTTCATAATTGTTTGTTCCCAAAAATGAGTAAGCCTTACTTGCAGGGGCATCAGAATCAAATAATACAACGGGAATACCTGCTTCAATTGCCTTATTTATCGTAGTATTTAATTCATATGGATTGATCGCAGATAATGCAATGCCAGCTGGGTTCTTAGCGATCACTTGCTCTAAAACTGTAATTTGTTCATGGGAATCATACTGAGTTGCACCACGGTATTCAACTGAAACGTTTAGTTCACTAGCCGCATCCTCAAAACCTTTAATGGCACTCTTCCAATAATCGATTCCAGCCTGAAATGTAACCAAGACATATTTTTCTCCAATTTCACCTTGTAATCGCTCTTCATTCTGACCAAATGGACTTGAATGAGGCTCCTTTAAGTGATAGTTATACAAGTAAATGAAAAAGATTGAAAATAAGAAGACATAAACAATTAAAAGTTTTTTCACTTGCAAATCACCTCTAGTTGTGAAATTCAGTATAAAGTAAGCTATTATTTTAGTAAGTTCAACTTATTATACTCTTGTACGTACAATCTTGCATCTGGAATTTACAGTGTCCAAGATTGTACCACTCATATGTAATCTTTTTGCTTGCCAATGATATGAATATCATACATTTTAGAAACGAGCTAAATAAAATGAGCTTGGAAAAAAGACTCTAAGCTCATTGTTTATATTGAATTGTCTTGTGATTTCGATCGTCAATACCTTGTAAATTTCATTTTGACCCTAAAAAAGTAACTATTAAATCTTATCGTCTTCCTATTTTACTAAAAAATAAATCACTCATTATTTATGATAAATAAACCGCTCACCAGGAACCATCATATGAAATTTCTGTGCTGGATATTGATGAAACAAATAGTCGACAAAATAAGCTGGGTTCTCCCGGTTAGTAGGAAACATATCAAAATGGATGGGGACCACCAGATCTACTCCGACTGCTACAGAAAAGTCAGCAGCTTCTCGGAAGCTCATGTTTCCGATTATACCTCTGGAGGTCCGGAAAAAGTCACCACCATTAATTGGAAGGAAAGCTACATCCGGTTTAAACGCTTTCACTTTTTCTATTAGTAATGGGGTGATCACCGTATCTCCGCTGTGATAGATCCTTATGCCATTAACTTCAATAAAATAACCTAAATACAGATGGTCGTTTTTTTCATCTACTTCGTAAGTTGTATGTGCTGCTGGTACTGGGCTAATGTTAAACCCTTTGACAGAAAAAGCTTGATTTGCTTTAGCTAAATGAATTTCTGCATTACTTAACCCATGTCCTATTAAAGGCTCACTTGGTGCCGGCAAAATAAATGTCGTATCCGTTGACACCTGTGCTAGTTCTTTTATTGTTGCTAAGTCAAGATGATCATCATGTTCATGAGTTACTAGAATACCATCAATATCCTTTAACATAGCTGGTTTTAACAGTGGTGAGAATGCTCTCTTAAACTCTGATTGTGGATTAGTTTCTTCAATACTTGAAGTCAGATATGGGTCTATGCAAATCCACCCATCATCCAGCTTACCCTTGAGTAGTATTCCAGACTGACCTAAATTCCAAAAAGCAACCGCATTTGTAGGTACTTGTGTTTGATAAACCTCATTTAGTAAAGGCTCTCCACTTCTATAGAGCTTTTGCATGGACTATCCACCAACCTTTCTTTTTATACAAACCCTTATTAAAAAAGATAGATTGATACACTAAGCGTGTCAACCTATCTTTTTTTAGGATTATGCTTGTAACTGCTTCACCCTAATTAATTCACCCTTTTAACTAATTAACTCTATAAAGCTTTCCTAAGTAAGTAGCCTTTCGAATATTTTTTGCATTTATAGAGAATTAAGGAAATATAAGGACATAATACACTTAATATGGTATTAATGTTTGAACGTAGTCTATCCGGGTATCACCAATAAAAGCAATTTGCTAAATTGTTATAAATTTGTTTAAAAGTAAACTGCATTTTATGTTATCATTTGAATTCAGGTCTTTTTTGCATTCTTATACACTTAAATTGCATATTCAATGCTTAAAACATGACTTTATTAATAAATGACGAGGTATATACTATGGAAAAACCACAGCAACACATTGCGAAAAGAGAACAAGGAAAGCCTTATAGTATAACAGACTATTTACAATTTATGATTCCTTCATTAATCGGAATTTTTCTATTTGTTATCCCACTTTCTATTAATGGGAAGTTTACAATTCCAGTTGCGATTTTGGCAAATTTTGTAGAAGGTCTTTTGTCAGGTTATTTACCTTATATCGCGACAATCATTATGACTGTCACCGCCTTATTATCTTTACAGGCCAAATTAGTGAAACCGGAATATATTGTTAACTCTCCTTTTCTTGATAAATTATTTCGCGTAACATGGGTTTGGCAAATTGCACGGATTTTCGGAATGATCTTCTCAATTTTGGCTTTATTTAAAATTGGGCCAGAAACAATTTGGTCTGAAAACACAGCTGGATTATTACTTTATGACTTAATTCCAGTGCTATTTTCAGTGTTCCTTTTTGCAGGACTATTTTTACCTTTACTACTTGATTTTGGTCTACTTGAATTATGCGGAGCTTTATTTACAAAGGTAATGAGACCATTGTTTAAACTTCCTGGTCGATCTTCTATTGATTGTCTTGCTTCATGGCTTGGCGACGGAACAATTGGCGTGTTATTAACAAACAAACAATACGAAGATGGCTATTATACAAAGCGCGAAGCAGCGATTATCGGTACAACATTTTCAGTTGTTTCCATCACATTTACAATCGTTATTATTAGTTATTTAAAACTTGATAACTACTTTGCTCCCTTTTATTTAACAATTGTATTATCAGGTCTTGCGTGTGCATTTATTAGCCCACGAATTCCTCCGCTGTCAAGAAAACCTGATACCTATTATGGTGATAAAGAAGCAATTGATGAGGTAGTACCTACTAATGTTTCTGCCTTCAAATGGGGACTTACGAATGCAGTAAAGCAGGCGAAAAAGAATAATAACTATGCGAATATGCTAAAAAGTGGTATGCAGAATGTATTCGATATGTGGCTGGGCGTACTTCCAATCGTAATGGCTATTGGAACGATCGCATTAATTATCGCGGAATACACACCAGTTTTCAAAATACTAGGTGCACCATTTATTCCAATCTTAGAATTTATGCAAATACCGGAAGCAAATGAAGCTGCGCAAACAATGGTAGTAGGCTTTGCTGACATGTTCCTACCAGCCATTATCGGAAGTGGAATCGAAAGTGACATGACCCGTTTTGTCATTGGCTGTATTTCAATCTCACAGCTAATCTACATGTCAGAGGTTGGTGGTTTACTACTAGGATCAAAATTACCAGTTTCCTTTATTGATTTAGTCGTAATCTTTTTACAACGTACGATCATATCACTACCGATTATAGTTTTAATGGCACATCTTATTTTTTAGGTGACTAGTTAATTTTTGATTAAAAAGAACTTTACTGATTTTTTAAAAAAGGTTTAGGAGAATCCTAAGCCTTTTTTTTGAATTTGAATTTGAATTTGAATTTGTTACAAGGATGAGCTAAATAAATGAGGGTTTTTCAGGTTTGATTCATTTATATACCTGTTGAACAGTTACATTAAGTAAATGACCCACATTTCTATCTATTGAATAATTTACCTCTTGAATTGAACCACTTATCTTATAAATTGAACATCTTCCTTAATTTATTTAACCTATTCCTCTAATAATTGAACCAATACAAACAATTCCCGAAAAACACGCACAAAAAAAGTGCCTAGGAATACCTCCTAAGCAGTATTTCTATCAATTCACCACTTCAAATAACAGCGCAACTCCAATTCCTCCGCCACTTCCAATCGCAGCGACTACATATTTGAGTTTCTTTCTTCTCTGAACCTCATGGAATAAGCGAGTTACCAAGATTGCACCTGATGCTCCGTATGGGTGTCCAATGGTTAGTGCACCTCCTTGGACATTTAATTTACGATAAGGAATCTTGAGCTGTTGCGCACAAGCAACAATCTTGGCAGCAAACGCTTCATTTATTTCAATTAGACCAAGATCCTCAATTGTTAGTTTATTTCTTTCTATTAAATGTTGAATGGCTGGAACAGGAGCAATACCTGGATACCAAGGGTTTACTCCACATAACTCACTATCAATAAACCGCAATACAGGTTTAAGACCTTGTTCGACTGCCGTATTTTCTTCCATAACTAGTATTGCAGAGGCTCCATCATTAATGCCACAGCTATTGGCTGCTGTAACTGTTCCATTTTCTTTAAAGGCTGGTCTAGCTCGTTTTACAAGCTTATCTATAGAACGATCTTTAAAAAATTCTTCATCTTGATTAACTTCCTCTAAAGCAAAGATCTCTTGATCATACAGCCCTTTTCTAAAGGCATTTACACTACGTTCGTAGCTTAATAATGTATATTCATCCTGCATTTCTCTTGTAATTCGGTATTTACTGGCTACAGATTCGGCTGCTACACCCATATCGGGATCTCCAATTCTTTTTGGTGAGAATTGTGCTCTAGCTTTAAAGGGAGAGGTGCTCGTACTTTCTACCCCACCGGCTATATAGCACTTACCCGCTTCCCCTTGAATAAGATAGCACGCCATTCGTACCGCTTCTAAACCAGCGCTGCATTGCCGATCAAGCGTGAGGCCAGGAATTGTATCGGGAAGATTTGCCTCTAATGCTGCTAAGCGAGCTACATTCCCTCCAGGTCCAACCACATTTCCCATTATCACATCATCAACCTCATATTCTGTCATACTTGCTGCTTGTTGAAGTAGAGGTGCTAACAATTCGTGTGGACCAAACCTTTGTAGGATCCCATTTTTCCTGCCTATAGGAGAACGCTTCGCTTGGACGATCACCGCTCTTTTAATGACCATTCACCTTGCTTTCTACCATTTCTTGTATTTTCGGACGAGCTATTTTTCCACTTGTCGTAAGTGGGATTTCTTTCATAAAATGCCATTTACGTGGGATCTTATATGATGCCAATATCATTTTACACAGCTTTCTTAATTCCATTTTAGAAGCATTCCCCTCAATAACAGCAGTAACAATTTGTCCCCAATACTTGTCATATGTCCCTATAACCGCTGCTGCATGAACATCTGGATGTGAAGTTAAAACCGCTTCAACCTCTTCGGCGTAAATATTAATTCCCCCGTATAAGATCATGTTCTTTTCACGACCAACAATATATAGAAATCCCTCATTATCTACAAATCCCATATCATCAACCGTGATCCAACCTTCTTTATCCCGATTTGATCGAATCACTTGTGTATCATTACATACATAGCCCATAAAAATCATTTTACTTCTTACAAATATTTTGCCAACTTCATTTACCTTTGCTAATTCATGATTTGAATTTCGTATCTGAATTTCCACACTGTAACAAGGCTTGCCAACTGATCCAGGCCTTTGCTTGTTTTCACGATCAGATAAAACCGTAACAAAACTAAGCTCACTAGCTCCATAATATTCATACATGGTTGAGTGATAAAACATATCTCTAATCTTTGTTTTAGAATGTGCTTCCCACTTCGCGCCTGACGAAATTAATTTTAATTTTTTTCCTATCTTACATTTCTCTTTCAGCACAGCTTCGATCATAGTTGGGACAACATAGACCACCGAAATAGGTTGTGTTTGTATAGATGTTAATGCTTGTAGTGAAGAGAACTTTTCTAAAAGATATAAAGTCCCTCCCAGGAACAATGTACTGATAGCACCGTATAGAAAATGAGAATGAATAAGCGAACCTGGTATTAGTACATGATCTTTATCATTCATGAGAAAATCAAAACGATTGCAGTCAAAGCTGTTAATCCAAGAATGTTGACCACGAATAAATGCCTTCGGTTCGCCAGTTGAACCTGAGGTAAATCCCATATAAAACGGAAGATCTGTATCTATGATTCTACCCTGTTCAACTGGTTGATTGCTTATTCCCTCTAAACAATCCTCCCATATTAATACATTTTGATAGAGTTCTTTAATCATAGGGTATTTATCTTTCGTTGTAATCAAAATAGACGGTTTGGAAAGGGCAAGTCTTTTTTGAAGCTCTGATTCCTTCCACCTTAAATCTAGCGGTACACAAATCCAGCCTGCAGTAGAAGCTCCCGTAAATAGTTGCAGAAAATGGATACCATTTGGAAGTAAAATCCCCAAAGTGTTAGTAGAACAGTCGAAAGAATCCAACCAATTTGCAGTCTTCGTAACCCGTTCATACCAATTACGATATGTAATATTTTCTTTTTTAGTATAGATAGCAATTTTTTCAGGGAAATCTCTCACGTGTTGACTATATGTTTTTGTAATAGTTGCCATGAATTTACTCCTTTCTCTAAGTGAGTCTACCTCAGCGGCATTTTACTTCCGTTAAGACTGAGATTAAAAGAGTTCTAGGCTATTTTCGATAACCCGCGAGCAATTACAGGTGACCTTCGTAAACGATAAACTAGATAAGAAGCTAATATCGCCTTCAACACATCACCCGGAAAATACACTGCACTCAATTTTATCGCTTCAATTAGTGGAATATTCATCATAAAAGCTTGTACAGGTATGCCAATTAAGTAAATGAAAAAAATCCCTACAGTAAGGTTGATTAGTAAGATCTTTCGTAATGTTAAAGTTTGTATACGTGACAAGAAATAGCCAATACAATAGGCTGTTATCGGATAAGCAATTAAGTAGCCTGCACTTGGTCCTACAAACACACCGATTCCACCTCGGCCTCCAGATAAAAGTGGCATTCCTGCAGCAACGATTAATAAAAAAACAACTTGGCTAATGCAGCCTCGTCTTGCTCCTAGAACTCCGCCTGCAAGTAATACACCCAATGTCTGTAAAGTAATTGGAACAGGTGTAAAAGATAACATGATAGGTGGGACCAACCCTAGCACTCCCATAACCGCAGTAAAAATTGCTATGTACGTTATTTCCTGGATTTTCATCATTTGCCTCCAAAAGGTTACATATTTTTATTTTCTATTTTAGCTATGAAAACAAAAATATGTCAACCTATTATTAAACTAAGTTGACATATATAATAAAATCATCTTAGCAATTTTAGACAAAAACAAGAGGCATTACGATAAAAGTAATGCCTCCAGGATTAATAAGCTCCAATAAACAATTTAAACTTCTAAATAATCTTTTTCCACAGTAATGGAATGAAGGGCATTGGTAACCACGCCATACTCACTTGCATGTGGTCGGTCTTCACCATCTCCATATCCATAATCAAACATTCGATTACGGTTTAACGTTAGTTTTGTAAATGTCGGTCGTAATAAATCAAATAGTTCAAATCGGTCTTTTAATTGGGGAAATCTCGATTGATACGAAATGATTTCTTCACGAACAATCTCCCAAAAATAAAACTCAGAAAATCGTTCCTCCTCTTCAAGAATATTACTTAAATATCTGAAGTGACAAATAAACAAGCCTGTTAAGATAAATTGAGTTAATCCCTCAGGAGCCTCACTTCTTAACACTTTCTTTAAATCATCAGAGAGAACTGACAGCTCAGGAAATGGCTGATCACTAATATTTACATCATCTACAAAATCCTTCATGATCGTACGTTCTGGTGCATAATCCTTCAGCACAAGCACTGTGTTTTGCCCATGTGGTGAAAAGACTGTTCCATATTGATATAAGTAATGGAGCAATGGTGGTAGAATGGCCTTTACAAGTTGCTTTACCCAATCTTCTACAGATAGCCCAGACTTTTCAATCAGTTTAGTAACAAAGGGCGTCCCTTCATGATCTACATGCAAGAGAGCTGCTAGTGTGATTGCACGTTCTTCGTTCTGTAATTCTTTATAAATGCTTTCTCGCCAAACGACACCAAGTAGTTCAAGATATTGATAGGGTGATCCGGTGATATTTTTAAACGTAGGATGGTCAACATTCATCGTTGCAACCTCCCCTAATAATCCAAGACGACATTCATCTTTTAAAAACGAATCATTTTCAAGAATGTTCTTCATAAATGTTGTAACTTCAGGAGCAATGACGGTTCTCTCACCAGGTAAACCACGATAGACCAGTGTATTTAATATGCTCATTGGTAATTTCACATGAAACTTTTCTTTATTGGTCACATTCACGAAAGTACGGATTGATTGCTGTGGAAGGTATAGATCCTCTTCTTCTCCCAACGGAAAGATCTCTTTTCTAGCAATCTCTGCGGCATACATCGTCACAATCGAATGATTCCATTGCCATAGGTGGATTGGCATGAATAAATACTGCTCAGATGGTAAGTTCATTGCCTTCAACCGATTAGTAAAACGTTGACGCGTATCCTCACCAAGTTCTTGCTTAATTACCTGATCAAAATCCAGCCCTTCTATCGCATGAAAGGTCGCTATTTTTTTATGAACAGCTATCCAAGATATCTTTACTGCTTTCTTTTGTTCTGGAGCAAATTGAACATAATCATCATACCCGAAACCAATCCGTCCTTTATTATAGGTAATCCATGGATGTCCTGTCATTTCTCCCTCTAGCTCTGCATAATCCAAAACAACAAGCTCTTCAGAACGTTTTGAGCGTTCTTTTAAATGAGTGTCTGCCACCAATGTATGTAAATACTCTCTCACTAAATGTCCTGCTGTAGACCCTGACATCCCCCCTTCTTCTTGGATACTTTGTAATAGAGTAAGTGACAATGGCATATTATTTTCGTCCTTCGTATCAATTTCAATCCGATCAAAAACAACTGAAACACTATCGAAAAGCCGTTTCTTTGCTTGAAATTTGTATACCGTTCCTTTCTTATCTGTCCATTTATACTCATAAATTCCATTTGCTTCAGTAATCAGTTCAGGTACTAAAATTTCTTCATAAATAAATTCTTGAAGCATTTTAGCGACTAATTGTTTATCTGCAAGCTTCCAATTCTCTTCTGTTAACATCGTTAGTGGTGTTTCACATATTTTCAAGTTTCCCAACTCCCTTTAATTGTAATTTGCTTACATTCCAAATTGTTGGAACACATTATTTTGGTCATATATTTTGTACACTTCTTTTCCTGCTAGCTGGTTGATAATTGTTGCACTTCTAAATGCGCCAAGACCTAAATCAGGGGCACCAACCCCATGTGTATGTAGTTCACCATTTTGGACAAATAGATGGTGTTCACTATCCGTTTTTGTTTTCACTTTATAATCTTCTTGGATCATTAACTGCCCATTCTCATCCCACTCAATTAAGCCTTCAATTCCTTTTAAACAATCAGGAATAAACGGATGATAGCCTGTAGCAAGAATCACAACATCACTGTCTACCTGCTTACTTGATTCTTGCTCGTGCTGATAGAGTGACAAGCGTAATTGATCATTCCATTCTTCTATGGAAACAAGCTCGGTTAATGCTTGGAGATGTACATTTGGTTTACAGTTTCCTACCGACCGCTCATATAATAAGTCATAAATATCGGCAATCGTTGTAAAGCTAATTCCTTTATAAAGTAAGGCCTGATTTTTTAGGGCGGTCCTTTTCTTTTCATTTGGTAACTGATAAAAATACCTCGTATAGTCTGGTGAGAAATGCTCTAATCCTAGCTTTGAATATTCCATCGGATAAAAGCCTTTTGACCTAGTAAACCAAGACAATTGATAGGAATGATCTGGCTGCCTTGATAAAAGATCATAGAATATTTCTGCAGCACTTTGACCAGAACCTATGATCGTAACTGATTTAGCTTGTAAAGCATCGTCTCGTTTATTTTTGTATTGTGATGAATGAAAGATTCGTTCACTTTCACAATTAAATTTCTCCGGGAGAAATGGCCTTGTTCCAATCCCAAGCACAATATGCTTTGTTTCATAAATTTTACGCTCTCCAGTCTCTACAGAAAAAACCGTTACACAGTAATACCCTTGTTCCGTTCGTTCAATATTCTCTACTTCAAAACCAAATTGAAGCTGTGGAAGCTGTTCGGCTATCCACCTACAATAGTGATTGTATTCATTTCGTGGAATTTGAAACTTTTCAAGAAAGTAAAAATGATACAATCGCTTTTGCATATGCAAATAATTTAAGTAGCTAAACCGACTTGTAGGATCAACCATTGTTACGGCATCAGCCAAAAACGGGACTTGTAGTGTCGTTCCTTCGAGTAGCATTCCAGGGTGCCAATCAAATTGTGGCTTTTTATCAAAGAATAAAGAGCTACACTCCGTTTTTTCTAGCAGTGCTGCTAATCCTAAATTAAACGGACCAATGCCTACACCAATGACATCTAAAATTTGTTTTACTGCCAATCAGTCCACCTCCTTTCAAATGTGCTCCGTTCACAAAACATGAGAAGCCCTGTTTTATCAGGGAGTTCCACCTCTTTAATAGGTGTAAAACCACACTTTTTAAACACATGGATCATTTTTTCATTCCGAACATCTGGTTCTGCAATCACTTTTTCAGTTAGTGAAACTTGAAATTTTTGAGACAAGATCGTCATTAGTAACGGATAAATCAACCCTTTACCAAGGTAGTCTTTATCCCCAATAAGCAAGTGAACACCTTGATCATATTCATTGAATTCATAATAGTTTTCAATAATATCGCCTTTTACCCAATATGACTCCCAATAACTAATCGGTACTCCATCTATTTCACCAATCAAAAGTGTTTGATGCTCACATTTCAGAAAATTCCGTAAATGAATGCTATAATCAGTTAATGAAAGATCTAATTTCCAATATGGGACAACATGATTTTCATTCATCCATGAATGAAGTAATTTGACATCGCGGTCAAAATCAACCTCACGGAACGAAATCGTTTTATTTATATTTGAATCGTATATTTGAAAAGGAAACGTCTGCTTTATGAAAAGTTTAGACACCATGTAATTCACCTACTAGTTTGTACAAAGGATTGCTAACATGAGTGTAAACTGATTGTGTTTCAAGAGAGCCGACAAGTTCATCCATATCATGTACCCTTGTGAGCAGGTTGGCCTTACAAGGGAGTGTTTCTTCAGTTAATAAAGAGTTTAATAAATTTGTTGAATCACCATATTGTTCCTGTAATCGCCTCAATTCATCTTTAAGGACGAACAGTAATCGCTGCTCATCGATAAGATGGTTAACACCAAATGAATTTATTAATCCAAATAAATGGTTGAAAAAGAAATAATAACGAAAGCGTTCTTCTGCCACTGTATCAGCACAAATGGTGTCACTTTTTTCATTTAAATTTGGGATAATCTGTTTTAGAATCTCTGCTTTTGATTCCATAAAATAATAGCCTTGATTATCACGGTAATAAAATGTTTGAGGGTATCCCTTCTCATCTAATTTAATAATTGAGTTTTGTTGGTGTGCTTCGAGCGCGATCCCGTATGTTGCATACATCCAGTAAAGTGGTTGTAGACTTACCTTTAGGTAACGGCGAAACCACTCCTCACTTACTTGTCTAATCGAGAGCTTCTCGATTTTTGCCAGATTATGAATGATGTTTGCTAGATGGGACGTACCGCCTGCTATGTGATCCTGACACAAACCTGCTAGTAATGTTGTCCGTTCTGCTTCTCCTTGTTGGAACGGATTTTCTCGGATCACTACTTCAAACCCAGATTCTTCTCCATCTAGTTTTAATGTGATATAGGCAGGGTCTTGAATGATTTTAAAGCCCTGATGGACGTTTAGCTTGTCATTTTGTACACATTCTAATAATCGGCTCACCTCCACACCCCGATCAAGCTCTTTCCGTTTATTTATCCGTAATGAATTGGTGATTTTCACTGGAATCGAGAATTTATACATAAACCTTGTATCCTGACTATAGACCGTTCTAACAGAAGAGGTTGGGGAAAATTTTCGTCCCTGTGGACCAAGATATGAAAGCTTTCCAGATTGAATAAGCTGGCATACGTTTTCCTTGCCAAGCAGCTTTCTTGCCTGTAATGGATGAACAGGGATCAAGGAATAGCTATCATCTTGACAATACGTATCTTTAAAATCTTTAGAAACTGAAGAGTCCTTATTAACTTCTTCTTTTATAAGGGCTGCAGCACTTTGGGATAGAATCGAATCTTCCTCAACAATGTCATTATTTGCATAAAAATAATGAAGCTGAAATGATCCTTTTCTCTCAGGGGCAAAAATATGCTCTTCATCCTCATCTATTCCTTGTCGACTTTTTGGAGTTGGATGAACTTGATGACCAATTAACAAAGACTGCTCAGATTGCAAAAATGTTTTATTCGTTTGATAGCATTCATCAAGATCATTACTACGGTGTAAAAGAATTCCTTTAATTGTTTGATAGCTTAAGATTGTTCTAAGGATAAGTTCTTCGGCATGAACAGATTTATTTAATGTTTCGACTAACTCCTTTTGCAAATACGTAATTAATGTCAAATAATCTAGCGCCTTAACTTCCTCGTTTTTCACTTGATAGTACATTGAAGATGAAAATATATGCCGCTCTGTTATCGATATGTAACGAACTGGAGCGAACAATGTCACAGACTGACTCTTTAAAGTAATGACATATACTTCCTTGCAATTCTCATTATCTAATTTAAAGTCTATTTCGTTAGCGTCCTTCAGCACACCTTGCCTCGTTTCCTTTATGTAACAATTAAGTAGATTTTGCATGGTAAGATGATTAGAAATGAACGGAATATTCATAGCTATTCTCTCCTTTCTCACTCGCTATTTTTTCACCAATCTGTTTGATTTTTATAATATGATCTTCCATGTTACTGATCGAATTTAGTGGATTTAGCATCGTAAATTTCAAATACACTTTCCCATTTTGCTTTGTTTTAGCCATAATAAGGTCACCGCTTTGATAAAAATAACGCTGGAGTTCAAGGTTTAATTCATCTGCAAAGCTGTCATCCTCCACCTGGTTTAAAGGAAGGTAACGGAACAAGACAGCGTTAAGGGTTGGTTCGTTTAGTACTTCAAAATGTGTATCACGGTTTAATAGCTGTGCTGTTTTTTTTGCAAGCTGAATAGTATAGTCAACCATTTCTCCAAAAACATTTGTACCCACTAATTTAAAGGTCATTAACAGCTTTAGTGCATCAAATCGTTTTGTCGTTTGGACACTTTTTTCAACAAGGTTGATAATTCCGTCCTTCTGATCTTCTTCAGGGTTTAAGTAATCAGCATGGTAAGCAATATGTTGAAAAGATTGCTTACGTTTCACAAAAAATGCTCCACAGCTAATCGATTGGTAATAAAGCTTATGAAAATCAATTGTGATCGAATCAGCTAAGCAAATATTTTTAAGCAGATGGCTATAGTTATGGGAAAATAATAAGGCTCCTCCATATGCAGCATCTACATGCAGCCATAAATGATATTCGTTTGCTAGGTTTGCAAGTTCAGTTAAATCGTCTATACTCCCAAAGTCAGTTGTTCCAGCTGTAGCGACAATCATAAAGGGAAGTAGTCCTTGCTTGAGAAGTTCATTCACCTTGTACTTTGCATCCTTGAGACACATTTGTTGAGATTCATTTGTTTTCACTTTTATAACAGAATTGATGCCAAGCCCAAGTTGTGCCACTGATTGCTGAACAGTAAAATGCGCATGTTCTGAGCATAGTATTCGCAATTTATTTGCCTCAGCAGGAAGACCATCTTCTTGTACTTGAACAGAGAATAATGTTTGGCAAGCTTTATTTCGTGCAAGCAAAAGCCCCATGTAATTGGATTGTGTCCCACCGCTTGTAAAAACTCCATCTGCTTCGGATGAATAGCCAATATTTTTTGTGAAATACTTAATGACCTCTTCCTCAACATAAGTAGCGGCTGGACTTTGATCCCATGAATCCATCGATTGATTACTTGCACTGATTAGTATCTCTGCTGCAACCGATGGCAGCAATGGCGGACAATGAAGATGTGCCATTGCTGAAGGGTGAGAAATCTGTAACGAGTTTCTTACGATCACCTCTTGAATTTCTTTCATAACAACATCCAGCTCTTGGCCAATACACGTGAAGTTGGTTATCTTTTTCACGATGGATTTGATGTTTTTGCGAGTTTCACCAGAAAACGGTTTGTTTGTTCTTTTCGTTTCCTCTGCAATTAACGTTAAGGTTGTATTCATTAGTTCAAAGAACGTTTTTTCACTTTGATCATTTGGTTGCAAAAACCATTGGTTAAAATTAGCATTCATACTTTTCACCTTAATCGCAATCCTAGTTGAGTTTCTGCGCTTTTAATCGCTTCATTGAAACGTTGCAGGACATCATCGATTTGCTCTTTCGTTATAATGAGTGGAGGTAGTAAGCGAATAACTGTACTAAATCGACCACCAACCTCTAAAATTACGCCCCGCTTAAAGCATTCTTGCTGAATCAAGCTCGCAAGCTCCGGATATGCCGGAAAGCTTCCAAGTTGATTTGAATGTTTAGTCGGATTGATTATTTCAATCCCTAGCATTAGTCCTCGACCTCTTATATCACCTATTGAGGACATCTCCCTTTGCAAGGAATGTAATTGTTTCTTTAAGTATGAACCGATTTTTTCTACATGATTAGGTAGTTTATTTTCTTTCACATAACGTAATGTTGCACGACCAGTAGCCATAGCCATTTGATTTCCTCTAAAGGTTCCAATATGTGCACCTGGTTCCCAATGATCAAGACTTCGGTCATAAAGCATAACTGAAAGTGGAAGACTGCCTCCAACAGCTTTTGATAAGACAAGAACATCTGGTTCAATTCCCGCATGCTCAAAGGCAAACATTTTGCCTGTACGACCAATTCCTGTTTGCACTTCATCAATGATTAACGGAATCTTTCTTTCTTTTGTGATCCGGCGAAGCTCTTTTAACCACTCAACTGGAGCAGGTATTGATCCACCTTCACCTTGAACAACTTCAACTATGATCGCTGCCGGAGATACAATTCCGCTTTCAGGATCATCTAGTAAATTCTCAATATATGTACTACTTATTTGATGTCCTTCCTTTCCAATTCCGAATGGACAACGATATTCATAGGGGTATGGAAGAAAGTGTGTATCTGGAACAAGTGCATGGATTTTCTTTTTCGGACCTATTGTTCCGCTAATACTCAAAGTCCCATGAGTTGACCCATGATAGCCACCTTGAAAGGATAAAATAGCCCGATTACCCGTTGCTGTTTTTACTAGTTTTAAAGCTGCCTCGATCGCATCACCACCGGTCGGGCCGCAAAATTGGATTTTTGCTTTTTTGGCAAAAGCTTGTGGCAATGAGTCGAATAGTTCATCCACAAAGGCCTCCTTCACTGGTGTTGTTAAATCAAGAGTGTGCAACGGTAAGTATGAATGGAGAACATCTTCAATTGCTTCACGAACAACGGGATGGTTATGCCCTAAAGCCAGTGTTCCTGCACCAGCAAGGCAATCAATATAGCTTTTACCATCCATATCTGTAACATAAACACCTTCTGCGCGTTCAATGGCTAAAGGCAATCTTCTTGGATACGACCTCGCATTAGATTCTCTCCTCTCTTGCAAAGCCAATAACGTTTGATTCTTTGATTGAGTCGGTATAATTGCTTCCATATTGTTCACTCCTTTATGATCATTTGAAAAATCACATCTGAATTTTTAATTGATAATGATTTTCAATTAATTTCATAATGTCATCATAGTTGATAATGATTATCAAAGTCAATTACATTCTGTGAAATTAATTACAAGTGCCTAAGAAAAAGAACCGTTGTTTTAAAATGATTGGTTCAAATGATCTAAGGAATGGGTCTTATGAATTGTTAAAACGATTTCCCTATAAATGAAAAAAGGCCACACACATTGTGCATGGCCTCTCAACTGAATTTTTTCATTGTTTTAAAGAGTCGTTTTTTCCCCTTCATCACGTTTAGAAATTACGATAAAACGCGTTTAATCCTTTCTATTGCCCAGTCCAATTCTGTTTCCGTAATAACGAGAGGTGGGGCAAATCGAATGACAGTGTCATGTGTTTCCTTACACAATAATCCGTTTTCTTTCAGTCTTTCGCAATAAGGTCTTGCAGCTTCGGTAAGCTCAACACCAATAAATAAGCCTCGTCCTCTAATATCTTTAATGATTGGATTTTTGATGTGTTTTAAGCGTTCAACAAAATATTCTCCCAGTTTTAGTGAACGTTCTACAAGGTTTTCCTCTTCAATTACTTCAAGTGAAGCAATTGATACGGCGCATGCTAGTGGATTTCCGCCAAAAGTTGAACCATGTGATCCTGGATTAAAAACGCCTAGAATATCACTATTTGCTACTACACATGAAAGCGGGAACACACCGCCACCAAGTGCTTTTCCTAAAATATACATATCAGGAATGACATTCTCCCAGTCACAGGCAAACATTTTTCCCGCCCGACCAAGTCCTGCTTGGATTTCATCAGCAACGAAAAGAACTTGATTTGCTTTACATAAATCAAACGCTTCTTTCAAGAACCCTTCAGGCGGTATCAATATACCTGCTTCACCTTGAATCGGTTCAATAAGAAATCCAGCAGTGTGTGGTGTAATCGCTGATTTTAATGCTTCAATATTACCATATGGAATTAATTTTATTCCTGGCAGCATAGGACCGAATCCTTTGCGATACTCTTCATCAGATGAAAGTGAGACCGCTGTCATTGTCCGACCATGAAAGTTGCCAACACAGGCAATAATTTCCGCTTGATTATCAGGAATTCCTTTTACTTGGTAGCCCCAACGTCTAACCGCTTTGATTGCCGTTTCAACTGCCTCTGCACCTGTATTCATCGGTAATGCCATGTCTTTCTTCGTAATTCGAGCAATTTTTTCGTACCATGGTCCTAACTGATCATTATGAAAAGCACGTGATGTTAGGGTTACTCGATCTGCTTGATTTTTGAGCGCTTGAATAATTTTCGGATGACGATGTCCTTGATTGACCGCTGAATAAGCACTTAGCATATCCATATATTTATTTCCTTCTGGATCCTCCACCCAAATCCCTTCTGCTTTTGAGATCACAATTGGGAGTGGATGATAATTTTTTGCACCGTATTTTTCAGTTAGGTTAATCACTTTTGCTGATTCATTAATCATCTATTAACCTCCTAATTATTGTTATATATACATAATCAAATAGGCTATCTAATCTTATTCACAAACCTCTAACAATTTACTATAATAACTTTTCCCCAAAAAGTGATCCCATTAACGCTACTGCAACAGTTGCTGTTTTATTTCTTTCATCCAAAATTGGATTAACCTCTACAAATTCAGCGGAAGTAATAAGTTTTGACTCCTCAAGGATTTCCATTGCTAAATGGCTTTCTCGATAACTAATCCCACCTAATACAGGAGTTCCAACACCAGGAGCATCACCTGGATCAAGCCCATCTAAATCAAGGGATAAATGAACGCCATCTGTTTTATCCTTTAAATAAGCAACAGATTCCTCCATCACCTTCGTCATACCAAGTCGATCAATTTCATGCATCGTATACACCTTGATTCCTTTTTCTCGAATCAACTCTTTTTCTCCCTCGTCTAATGAACGAGCTCCAATTATGACGATGTTTTCTGGTTTTACCTTTGGAGTGTAATCCGCAATATTAGTTAATGCAGAATGTCCTACACCTATACTTACAGCTAGTGGCATCCCATGAATATTGCCTGAAGGTGATGTTTCACTAGTATTTAAATCCCCATGGGCATCATACCAAATCACACCGAGGTTTTTGTAATGCTTCGATACTCCAGCAAGTGTTCCTATCGCAATACTATGATCGCCTCCAAAAATAAGTGGAAATGAATTAGACTCTATAACTTTATTAACCGCAGAGGCAAGTTCTTCACTAGCCTTGGATACCGCTTTCAAATATTTTAAATTCCCTTCAGAAACTTCTTCCTCTTTACCAGGTCTACCAATCTCTATATCACCTTTATCATGAATCTCGTAATCTAGCTTTTCTAAGCGCTCAACAACACCAGCATATCGAATCGCACTAGGTCCCATATCAACCCCACGTCTTGATTGTCCTAAATCCATTGGAACTCCAATTATTGAAATATGTTTTTTCACCTGAGATACTCCCCCTTTGCTAGTTGCCCCAATTGTATCTTAGGATAGGGAGATGATTCAACTCTACACAACCATGTATAAATATACACAAGTATACAATTATAAATATATTACCATTATATTTATATATAAAAAACAAATATAAATACTTAATTAATACTTAATTAGATAGATTTTTAATTTTTAAATATAATTTCATTCGAACAAAAAAGTTCATCTTTCATCTTTTACATAGAAAATTTTTTTCAAGCCTCCTTATTTAGTGACATTCATCACGGTTAATTTATCACATTCTAAATAAAATAATAGATATAAAACACATCATGGAGTGTGAGAAACGTTGGAAAATGAAGCTTTAATTCTTGTTGAGGAATTAGCATTAAAGAAACAAAAAATATATCGTCAGAGTCCATTTATTTTCATTTTACGATCTATGCTTGCCAGCATGTTTATCGGTTTTGGTGTGATCGTCGCATTTAAAGCAGGTAATTTCTTTTTTATCGAGCATTCCCCGTTCGCTTATCCAATAGCAGCGTTGACATTTGGTGCAGCGATTATTTTAATCGCATATGGTGGAGGAGATCTATTTACAGGAAACACCTTCTATTTTTCCTATACAGCATTTCGGAAAAAGATTAGTTGGTTTGAAGTGTTAAAGCTTTGGTTGACAAGTTATGCTGGGAATATTTTAGGAGCTTGCTTCTTTGCTCTATTTATACTTTCCACCGGTTTGTTTGCTGATGATTCATCAACTAGCTTTTTATTAAGTGTGGCTGATAAAAAGGTTCATCTTTCAACATCAGAATTATTTTTCAGAGGAATTCTTTGTAATTGGCTCGTTTGTCTTGCTTTTTTTATTCCGATGAGGCTTCAAGGTGATGGGCCAAAATTGTTTACAATGATGCTGTTTGTATTTTGCTTTTTTATTTCTGGTTACGAGCACAGTATTGCAAATATGTGTACCTTCGCCATTGCATTTGTTTCAAATCCTCCAGATAGTTTTACAATTGCAGGAGTGATTCATAATCTCATTCCCGTTACATTAGGAAACTTAATAGGTGGTGGTATTTTAATGGGATGGATGTATTACTATGTGAATAAGCCATTTATCAATGAATGAATACTATCTATAAACGATGATGACTCAGCTCGGGCAGTCCCTACTTAGTCATCATCATTTTTTAAGGAGAAATGTTAAAAATAAGCATTACTTACTCGTTTCCCTACGTACAACAGGAGCTATCTCTGTTGCTAAAAGTTCGATCCCTTCTGCAACTTTATGAAATGGTATTGCGCCAATATCAATCTGTGCAATAAAGCGATGATGACCAAACAATTCGTATTGATGGAGAATCTTTTCAATAATTTGTTGTGGACTTCCTACGAATAATGCTGTTTCTGAGCTTGACATTCCTTCAAAATCAGCGCGAGACATCTTTGTCGTACTGCCACCTAGCTGACTGCTAACATATTGTTTATAATTTGAATAATAAGGGTAGAACTCATCTTTTGCTTGTTGAGTTGTTTTAGCGATATAACCATGACCTGTGACAGCAATTTTAAGTTCATTCAAGTTATGACCTGCCTCAATACCTGCTTTTCGATAGATGTCAACAAGTGGTTTAAATCGAGAGGGATTCCCTCCTAAAATTGCAAGTGCCATTCCTGTCCCTAAACGGCCAGCTCTTTCTGCACTTTCAGGTGTACCACCAACCCCAATCCATATTGGAAGTGTTTCTTGAGAAGGACGAGGGGCAATATCTGCATTTTGTAGTGTTGAACGATAATGACCTGTCCAAGAGATCTTATCGTTTTGGTTGAGCTTTTGAAATAGTTCAATATTTTCTAGAAAAAGGTCGTCATAGTCATCAAGGTTATACCCGAAAAGTGGAAAGGATTCTAGAAACGCTCCACGACCAGCGATTATTTCTGAACGTCCGTTTGACAGCAAATCCAATGTAGCAAAGTCTTCAAACAATCTTACCGGATCCACTGTACTTAAAACAGTAGTTGCACTTGTAAGCTTAATTTGTTTTGTGACTTGGGCTATTGCAGCTAAGACAACAGGTGTTGCAGATACAGCATAGTCTAAACGATGATGCTCACCAACTCCAAACACATCTATTCCCGCTTCATCAGCCAGCTTTGCTGCTGCTATTATTTCTTGTAATCGTTGTTGTGCAGAAATGACTTTTCCTGTATGCGGATCAGAACCTATATCGCCAAGTGTGTAAATCCCTATCTCGAATCTTGATTTCTTTATGTCTGTGTTGTCTATCATAGGATTTTTCCTCCAAATTACTTGTTGGTGCTTGATTTACTAAAAGGATATTTTTACCGGACCACTTACTTGGTCATCAATATTCCTAAAATACCTTTTGTAAATTCCTTTACCTATATACTTTACTATATTAACAAATCAGTTACTTTATGTAAGTGATTATATTTTAGTAAACGACTTATGTCAAGTAACTAATTTACGATACATAACTACATAATTTTTTATAATTTGGTATAATATCTTATAGAGGAGTGATGAAATATGAATAAATCTCTAATCTGTCCTAGGTTTGAAAAAGCAATGGGTATTTTAAGCCAAAGATGGACAGGGCTTGTTATTTACCAACTACTTAATGGCCCACAGCGTTTCTCTACCATCGAAACTTCTATTGGAATTACAGGAAGAGTTCTTTCAGATCGATTAAAGGACTTGGAGAATCAAGGAATTGTGAGTAGAGAAGTTTACCCTGAAACTCCAGTTAGAATTGAATATTCTTTAACTGAAAAAGGATTATCCTTAGAACCACTTTTAAGAGATATTGAAAAATGGTCTCAAACCTGGGTAAATTTGGAAGATGGTAACGAATAAAAAAGCCCCATTTCTGATCGTTCAGAAACGGGGCTTTTTCGAATGCCTAAGTGAAATTCCCTTTGATAAAAAATATCTCACCTCATCAAACGACTCTTCTCTTATTATTATTTTTTATAAATACCAAATGGCTTTCCCACTGGCAAAACTACCTGGCCAAAGTGTGTATTTAATACAACTGCAGCAGAACCATAAAACGAAAGTAAAGCAATAATAAACTCAGAGACAGCTGCTAGCATATGTGTCTCTTCGTGCATAATTCCAAATGTGCTTAATGATAAACCAATAAATAAAAAATCAATAAAGACAAAAATAAAAAATAGTACTTTATGTGTTTCCATCGCACCGATTGTCATATAAATACTAAAAATTAAATACCCAATAAACGCAACACCAAGTTGCTTCGGGTCTGCATCTGCAGCTAGTTTTTCACCAAAAAAACCTAACTGAATTAACCAAGACATTCCAACTCCAAACCAAAATAACCCAAAAGCCCCAAATGCTGTTGTTCCAAAAATATTGTTATGCTTAGCATCTTGAACACAAGCAAACAATTGTGCAATTCCACCTAAAAAGAACGCCCAAGGTAAGATAAATGAAAGACCTTCTGTTAACCCTAACTTTTGCGAAGATGCCACAAAAGTTACCATTGCTAAACCAAATAGACCTAATGCTGATGGATCTGCTGTTGTTACTTTTACTTGTTGTGTATTCTGAATATCCATTCTTTCCTCCTAAAAAAACATACTTAAATAAGATACATAAGAATAAGAATGGTGTCAAACTATTTCTTGAGTTTATTTGCTCAGGTGGACGACCTTCTGATCACCTTAAAATAACAGCAGTGGGATAATACCCACTGCTGCTTTTGTTAATTGTTAATTGTTAATTGTTAATTGAGTTACCTACCTCTGATACTGCACCCGATGTAAATTGGCAAAAATCCCATCTTGTTCAATTAATTCATCATGATTTCCTTCTTCAGCAATCCCGTTCTCTGTAACGACAACAATGCGATCAGCGTTGCGAATCGTTGCTAATCGATGCGCAATGACGAGCGTTGTACGATTTTTTGAAAGCTCAGTTAATGCTTTTTGAATAATTAATTCAGTCTCTGTATCAAGGGCTGAGGTTGCCTCATCTAATATTAAAATTGGTGGATTTTTCAAAAACATTCTCGCAATAGCAATTCGTTGCTTTTGACCTCCTGAAAGTTTTAGTCCTCTTTCACCAATTTGTGTGTCATAGCCAAATGGAAGTGATTCAATAAAGCTCTCTAAATGAGCTCGTTTCGCGGCTACTTCTATTTCTTCTTGTGTTGCATGTAATTTTCCATAGGCAATATTTTCTCTAAGAGTTCCTGTAAATAGAAAAACATCTTGTTGAACAATCCCAATTTGTGAGCGTAGGGAATGCTTCGTCATGTTACGAATATCGATCCCGTCAATTTTGATAGAACCACCCTCTACATCGTAAAAGCGTGGAATAAGTGAACAAATTGTTGTTTTTCCGGCACCTGATGGTCCAACAAAAGCAATCGTTTCTCCTGAAGAAATCGTTAAATCGATCCCTTCTAACACTCGTTTATGCTCATCATAACCAAATGACACGCCCTCAAACTTAATGTCACCCAGTAGTGAGGAAACTTCTACAGCATCCTTAACATCTACAACATCTGGGTCCATATCCATCAACTCAGTAAAACGTTTGAATCCAGCCATTCCTTTCGGGTAAAGCTCCATTAATGCACTAATTTTATCAATCGGTTTAAATAATACGTTTATATATAAAACAAATCCAACTAGTTCTCCATATGAAAGCTGACCCGTATAGCTTAACCACGCCCCAACTACCAGTACAGCCAAAGTGACAAATCGCGTCATCATATATATACCAGACAGGCTAAAGGACATAACCTTATATCCAGCAAGCTTTGCTTTACGAAACTTTTGGTTATTTGCCTGAAAACGGTTATTTTCAAAATGTTCGTTTGTAAATGATTGCACTACACGAACCCCTGACACACTATCCTCTACCCGAGAGTTCACATCTGCTATTTTAGTATACATATTCTTCCATGCACGATTCATTTTCATATTACTTACAACGATAAGCCAGCCAAGGAATGGTAATATTACTAACGCCACTAATGCAAGCTTTGCATTAATGGTGAACATGATCCAAAATGCACCTAAAAATGTCATAATTGAAATAAATAAATCCTCAGGTCCGTGATGTGCAAGCTCACCAATATCCATAAGGTCATTTGTAACACGGCTCATGATATTACCGGTTTTTGTATTATCAAAAAACTTAAATGATTGCTTTTGCACATGCTGAAACAACTGTCTTCTCATATCGGTTTCAATGTTAATGCCAAGCTTATGTCCCCAATAATTCACGATGAATTGTAAAAAAGTACTAATAATATACAGTAGTAATAACCCTATACTTACTGAAACAATTGCTCCCCAGTCTTCACTTGGTAGCAAGGAATCAATAAACCATTGTACAGCAAGTGGAAATGCTAATTCTAAAAGGGCTACGATAATAGCACTACTAAAATCAATAATAAAAAGCTTTTTATGAGGTATGTAATACGAATAAAAACGCCTTAGCATCTACTTCTTCTCCTTTTTTTCACATCATATAAACATATTATATTAGCATTAATTAGAAATAGATATATCAAAATGTTGTAGATTCCAGCAAACAAACGATATAATGTATGGTATCAAATCTGGAAAGGAGTAAAAATATTTTGACAAAATTAATTGGATATATCGGTACATACACAAAAGGTGAGAGTAAAGGGGTTTACAGTTTTACATTAGACACAGAAGCTTCTAAGCTAGGTGATGTAAAAGCAGTTGCTGAATTGGACAACCCTACATACGTAACGGTAAGCAACGACAACAAAACTCTCTATGCAGTTTTAAAAGAAGATAATGAGGGTGGTGTCGCTTCTTACACAATTAATACCCAAACTGGTGAGCTTTCCAAGGTAAATAGTCAAGTCATCGATGGTGCATCACCATGCCATGTGAGTGTTGACAGTGAAAATCGCCAAGTTGTAACTGCAAACTATCACAAGGGAACGATCGAGTCTTACTTAGTAGATGAAGATGGCACAGTAAATCCTGCTGTTTCAAATATGGAACACACAGGAAAAGGTCCACATGAAAGACAAGAAAAACCACATACTCATTTCTCAGGATTTACACCAGACGAGAAATATGTAATTGCTGTTGATTTAGGGATTGATAAAGTCATTACATATAAAAATGAAAGTGGAAAACTAGAAGAAGCTCACAGTTTATTGGTAAAGGCTGGTAGTGGTCCAAGACATATTACCTTCCATCCCAATGGAAAGTTTGCATATGTTATGACAGAGCTTAGTAATGAAGTTATCACTCTAAGTTATAATGCTGAAACTGGCATATTCACGGAATTACAATACATACCTACAATTCCTGCAGACTTCACTGAAAATAGTCAAGGAAGTGCCATTCATATTTCCTCAGATGGTCGTTTCGTCTATGCAGGAAATCGCGGACATAACAGCATTGCTGTATTCAGTGTTAATCAAGATAATGGCGAGCTCGCATTTGTTGAATATACCTCTACTGAAGGCAACTGGCCTCGTGACTTTGTATTAGATCCATCGGAAAACTTCATTGTTGCTTCAAATCAGGAAAGCAGCAATCTTGTGTTGTTCTCTAGAGATAGTGAAACAGGGAAACTGACATTGATACAATCTGATGTTTCGGTTCCTGATCCTGTTTGTGTCAAATTCCTAAACGTTTAAACTGTTTATATAACAAAGGATGAGCTTTAATATACTCATCCTTTCTTATGAAACAAATTAGGTTTCGAGCAAACTATGCCACTCCTCAAACCATTTGAAAACTTAACAACTATTTATTCGTTAAAGTACAGTTAGACAGACCATGTCTTCTAATTACCACTCACCACTCGGCAATACTTCCATCTTTATGTCTCCAAATTGGATTTCTCCAATTATGTCCCACGTTTGCAAGCTTCCTTACATGATCCTCATCAATTTCAATGCCTAATCCAGGTCCTGTAGGAATCTTGACATAGCCATCTTTGTATTCAAACACTTTTTTCTCAACAATATAGTCTAATAGATCATTTCCCTGATTGTAATGAATACCCAGACTTTGTTCCTGTATAAATGCATTATGACAGGTTGCATCAACTTGTAAGCATGCAGCTAATGCAATTGGTCCTAAAGGACAATGAGGAGCTGCTGCAACATCAAATGCCTCTGCCATTGATATGATTTTTTTGCATTCAGTAATTCCACCTGCGTGGGATAGATCTGGTTGAATAATATCAACATAGCCATCTTTTAATAGATTCTTATATTCCCATCTAGAAAACATTCTTTCACCTGTTGCAATTGGGATACTTGTGGCTTTAGCTATTTCTCTTAGTGCTTCATTATTGTCAGAAAGAACCGGTTCTTCTATAAACATCGGTCGAAATGCTTCTAACTCTTTTGCTAATACTTTCGCCATTGGTTTATGTACACGGCCATGAAAATCAATTCCAATTCCAATATATGGACCGACCGCTTCTCGAACAGCGGCAATCCGTTCAACAGCCTGATCAATTTTCTCGTAAGAATCGATTATTTGGAGTTCTTCTGTTCCATTCATTTTAACAGCAGTAAATCCTGCTTCAACTGCCGATTGTGCAGCCAAGCCTACATCAATTGGACGATCGCCACCAATCCATGAATAAACACGAATGGAATCTCTGCATGCACCACCTAATAATTCATAGATTGGTGCATTAAAATACTTCCCTTTTATATCCCATAGAGCTTGATCAATTCCCGCTATTGCACTCATTAAAATTGGACCGCCACGATAAAAACCTGATCGATACATCATGCTCCAATGATCTTCGATTCTATGAGGATCTTTTCCTATTAAATTTTCCATAAGCTCTTTTACAGCAGTGCCCACCGTTTCCGCTCTTCCTTCTATAACCGGTTCTCCCCACCCAACAATTCCTTCATCTGTTACGATCTTTAAAAATAACCACCGAGGTGGCACTTGAAATAATTCATATCCTGTAATTTTCATTTTAACCTCTCCTAATTAGTAATCAGAATTTATAGCTGATACAAATTGGCTCGCTTTTTTCGTTAGTTGTTGTAAATATTCATCTGTTATTTCATGTTTTGTATTCACTAATGCACTACCGATTCCACAGCCAACTGCACCTGCTTCTATAAAGTCATTGAGATTTTTTAGATCTATACCACCTGTTGGTAAAAGTGGAATGTGTGGGAGCGGACCTAAAATATCCTTTATATAATTAGGTCCTAAAGTTGCCGGAAAGACTTTAATAATATCTGCTCCATTCTGATAGGCTGATAGAATTTCAGTTGGCGTAAAAGCACCAGGAATACTAACTGCACCATATCTTTTTGTTAGTTTAATTGTTTCAATATCAACAGTAGGTGATAAAATAAACGTTGCTCCTGCTAAGACCGCACTTCTGGCGGTTTCAGCGTCTAGTACCGTCCCTGCCCCAATTAACACTTTGTCACCAAGTTCACTTGATACCTGCTTAATGACTGATAAGGCATTTGGAGAATTCATCGTAATTTCAATCAATTTTATGCCACCATCTTTTAGGGCATGAGAGATTTTTATTACATCATTAGGATTAGCTCCTCGAATGATAGCAATGATTTTATTTTCTAGTATTTCAGAAAGCGCATTCATTTCAATCCACCTCACTTTTCTTTTTACTCTTACACAGCTTTATTATATCGTTTAATCCTATATTCAATAAACCACAAAGCTTTAAGAAAGGCAAAAAAAAAGAGCTAACCGGTTATTTATCCGAGTCTGCTCTTTAAAAAGTGATTATTGATTCGCTTTTTTAATCCATTCTGCAACTGTAACAGTCCGTTTTGCCTGATGTTTAACTGTTCCTTCGACATCTTCAATCATTTTTCCATTTTGATCAACTGTTACACTTGTTCCGTATGGGTTTCCACCAGAGCCAAAAATAACTGGATCAGTATAACCTGGAGCTGCTACAATTGCTCCCCAATGATACATTGTAGTATACAAGGATAAAATCGTAGCCTCTTGACCACCATGTGGATTTTGTGCTGAAGACATGGCACTAACTGCTTTATTCACAAGTTTACCGTTAAACCATAGGCCACCTGTAGTATCTAGGAATGCTTTCATTTGTGAAGGCATATTACCAAATCTAGTTGGCACACTGAAAATGATTGCGTCAGCCCATTCTAAATCATCTAAGGTTACTTCAGGAACATTACTCGTAGCTTCAACATGTGCTTTCCATGCTGGATTTGAATCAATAGCTGCTTGTGGAGCTGTTTCTGGTACCTTTAAGACTTTTACCTCAGCACCAATTTCTTTCGCTCCCGCTTCTGCCCACTGTGCTAATTGATAATTTGTCCCACTTGCACTGTAGTAAATCACCGCTAATTTTACATTTGTCATTTGATTTGACTCCTTATCACTTGAATTTCCCTTGAATAATTTGTCCAAAAATCCCATTATTATCACCATTTTTTGATTTTCCCCAATAGAAGTTTCACTTTTCATTCCATATAGGGGATTGTGATTTTTGCATCTGGTAAAGAAAATGTTAGCTTACTTTTACCCTTATATTATTTCTCTTATTTTGTTTTTTTTAAACACGCTATCTCTTTTCTTATGAATAGACTATGGAAATCGTGTGAAATAAAAACAAGCTACCAAAAGCATCACAAGACTTAACAAATTCTACTTTTAACCTCCTTCCGCTTAGGATTGAACCTGCTTAATCTACATCAGCAAGCAACCCAATATAAAAAAGGATAAACCCCATTTCTGAGATTTACCCTTCCATCTTCAACAAATCCACTTACGATAAACTACTAACTTGCTCCTTTTCAATATCAGCGAGAGATGTTTCTTTTTCTTCAAGCCATAATATACTCGTTACTCCCCTTGGGTAGTACTTGCTGCCGGCAATTTCTCCGGAAATAATTTGATCACTCCAGCTCCAAACAGAAAGTGTAGGATGCGTTAACCATTCAACATGAGCAGCATCTGCTTTCGCACCCTTTTCATCCCATGTCCAGCCTAGTAGCTTACGAGCTATAAATTGACTTAGATAGATTTTACTTAGCCAAGAGTTGTTGCTTGTGGATGAGATTTTCCAACCACCATCCTCAAATAAGCAGACACCATCGACAAGAACTGTTTCTAGGTGCCTTTTCAATGCTTGAATGTAAGGACCGAAACGGCCATTAGGATCAAGGGCTTCTTCACAATTTGTGTAATACGGGAAAATTAAGCCTTCGATTGCTGGAATAATTTTCGAATCATTATTTTCGCCTACAACTGCTGGGATATACCCAACCTCTGTTACGAAGCTGACAATGCTTTCGGCACATTTTTCTGCTTGTACACCTGATTGCCTCGCAAGTACTTCTAGACCATTTCCTGCGAATAATTTTTCTAACGCAACATAAGAGGCCCAGCACTTTCCAGCCATGTAAATATTATTTCTTGCCTGGCCTAACGAAACATCCAAACTATCATAAGTTGTGATTTCAGCTCCTCCCATAACACGAGTTGAATCTAATGCCATAATTCCATTGCGTTCCTCTGGATTTGGATGATCACGATTAAGCATGCTTTCAAAACACCTAATGAAAATATCGATATTATCCTGAAGCCATTTTATATCATTCGTTTGTTCCACATAAACAGCCGCACATAAAACCCAGTTCACAAGCTGTTCATGTGTCATATGTGAGAAACAGCCATCTAATCCGTACAACTCATAGGATGAATAATGTGGTCGAGATATGGTATTGGCTACACCCATATCATGTGTAAAGCTGATCCCTCCAGGGTACACGGTTTCGTCGTTTGGAAAGCGAACTTGATCCTCATAGCTGAAGCGCCCCACGAACATATCTAATTCATTTTTCACTGTCCATGGATTCATTTTCATTTCAAAGAATAGCTGATCAACAGTTAGATCAAACGTATTCATCATTCGATATTCGCCTTCATTGACAATCCAGAATGGTTCTCCATCAATGTCAAGTAGCTGTGTACAGCCATAATAACTCCGGATGGAGTGGGCCATCATAAATCGTTGGTCATCTGATAAGTGATTCGCATTGTCAACCAATTCATTCGCTTTTTCTGCACGTTCCACGATTTTCACAGCGTTTTCTAATGAAAAGACTGCTACTTCTTCAATATTCTTAAAATAGCGAGTATAGTAGTAAGAAGCATCTAATCCAGCTGTAACATATCCAGAACGATGGAAACAAATTGCAAACTGATATGTACGTCTAGTTCCCGCTGGAACGTCCATAATCATTGCTGCAATTGGTCCTAAACCAAATGTCCAGTTCTCTTCGAACGGCGTTGTTAGAATATTTTCCATACTAAAGTGCATGGCTGATTTTACATCAGGATTAGCTGAAGCGATGGCTGTAATGCGTCCTTGACCAACACCAGTAACTCCTTCACACGTATCATCTAAACGACGCATTGAACTGTACGAATCATTTCCTTCATAGCCGAAAAATGCCCGTCTGCTTTTGCTTCCTTTCGTATTATCAACTGTTACCTCAGCGATGACAGCAGGGACAAGTGTAAGCTTTAGCTCGTCATTAGATGCTGAAGCTGGATCTGGTACTGATTGTGCTTGAGAATAAATTTTAAAGGTTAAATCCCCTGCATTCCATGTGTCAGTTCCTAGTTTAAAATCTCGAACAACCTCATCTTTTGCAAAAGGGTAAATCATTTTTGGTTTATCTTGTTCAGGATCAGGATTTTCAATATCATAGCGCTTACTTTCGTCCTCACCAGAATCAAAAAATGGCAAAGCATGATACATTCCAGCTTGATCTAATGACTCTACTCCGATAAACACATTTTTCCGTGGAGATCGACCAAGTTCTAGATCCAATCCACCTCCACTTCCTGGAAACCCAAGTGTAAAGCTAGAAAAAGCTCCAATTGGAGAGTGATGTGCATTAAAGTATTGATTTTTAACCATCGAATCCCTTCCTTCTACCATATTAGTATGTTACTTATTATCCTTTGACAGAGCCTGCCGCAATTCCTTCTACAATTCGATTACTAAAGAAGAAAAAGGCAATTAATATTGGGATAATACTAATCATAAGTGTTGCACCAATTGCACCCCACTCGGTCATGTACTGCCCAATAAAGTTCTGAATTCCAACTGTTAATGTTTTATACTTATCAGAACTAATAAATGTGTTAATAAATACAAATTCATTCCAATTATAAATCATATTGATGATGACAGTAGTTGATAAAACTGGTGCTGTCATTGGTAGTGTGATTTGAAAGAAAATCCGGTGTATCGAACATCCATCTATGATTGCTGCTTCTTCTACCTCACGAGGTAGCGTATAATAAAACCCCATTAAAATCATGATCGTAATTGGAAGGTTGAATGCTGTATACGATAAAACTACAGATAATGGGTGATCAATTAAATTAACCTTTAAAAAGAAGCTAAATAGTGGAATCAGTGTTGAGTGAACAGGAATCATCAGCCCTACCATAAATAAGCCAAGGACTAGTTTACTAAATTTCCACTTCATTCTTGTGATGGCAAACGTTACAAAGCTTGCCAAAAGCACAGTTAATAAAACTGATATAGTTGTGATCCAAACACTGTTAAAAAAGTAAAGACTAATATTTCCTTCTGTCCAAACCTTCGTATAATTTTCCCACTTCGGACTTGTTGGTAATGCAAACGGTGAATTGTTAAAAACTTCTTGATTATCCTTTAATGAGAAAAAGAACAACCAAACCAGTGGATAAACTTGAAAGATTGCAATGATGCCTAATGTTAAATATAGCAGTCCATACCCAAGGCGATTTACAATTCCATTAGCAGGTCTTTGAGTTATTAATGGAGTAGATACGTTTGGTTGTTTTTGTTGTTGTACCACGCTCATCTTCATTACTCCTTTCTTAATACTGAATTTCTTCATCAGTTGCTGTTAATTTACGAATCAACCATGTCACAACTAGGCAAATCAATAATAGGAAGAAGCCTACTGCACTTCCGTAACCAAAGTCATATGTTCCAAACGCTTTTTGATACATATAAGATGCCATAACCTCACTAGAACCATTTGGTCCTCCGCCTGTCATAACGTAAATTAAATCAAAATATTTTAATGAACCAACAATTGCTAAGACAATCGTTACTTTAATAACACCTGCAATTAATGGAACTTTAATTTTGTACGCAATTTGAAACGCATTAGCCCCGTCAATTTTCGCAGCTTCAATTAATGATTCAGGGATGTTCTTTAAAGCGGCATAATAGATTAAAATATAAAAGCCAGCATATTGCCAAATAATTGGAACGAATAGTGCAGATAAAACTAGGTTTGGTTCTGCTAACCATGCTGGTGGATTGTCTATCCCAAAGGAAATTAGCAAACTATTAACTAATCCGTTCGTTGGATGGTAGACTTTTAGCCAAAGCTGTGCAATCGCTACCGAAGATAACAGCATCGGAACTAAATAAATCTTCCTTAAAAAGTTTGCCCCCTTTATTTTGCCTGCTAGAATTAATGAAATTATAAGATAACCGATTAAACTAATCGCGGAAAAAATGGCTAGTAAAAACGAATGAAAGGCACTTTTCCAAAACTCAGCATCTTTTAACAGCTTTGTATAATTTTCTAACCCGATAAATGACATCTCTCCAATTCCATCCCACTTCATTAGTCCATAGTAGCCAGTTAAAATAATCGGTACATAGATTAAAACTAAGATTAATAGAAGTGCAGGCAAAACATATAATGTAATCACTAATTTATTGGACATTACTTTATCCATTATGATCTCCCCTTTCCTATGAAAAACTAAAGGTCGATAATGACCTTTTTGATACAGAAAAGGACATATCCTGAAATGATCGATATGTCCTTTTCCACATTACAACCTTACATGAACGTCTTGTATGTTACTCTTCACTAGCAAGAGCTTCCTCATGCTTCTTCGCAAATTCCTCTGGTGTTGCTTGTTCGCCAAACAATGCTTGGATCATATTTAAATGCTCCTGTGCAACTGATGCACTCATTTGTACATCTGCATACAACGTAATATTGCTAGCGTTGTTCAGTTCATCTAATACATCAATATACATTTGTGGTAAATCAACCTTTGAAGTATCAACCTTAGTAGCAGGAATCACACCAGCATCAGTTACAGATCTCTCTCCCCATTTTTGTACAAAGAATTCAACGAATTTTTTTGCTTCTTCTTTTACTTCAGATTTCTCTGATACGAATAAACCAACACCAGGCCCGCCAACAAAGCTGTTGATATCACCTTTTCCACCTTCAACAGTTGGAAATTTAAAGAAACCGATTGAGTCTCTGAATTCTTGAGGGACATCTTCGTTAGTTGTATAGTTTGGCAATTCCCATGATCCCATTAAATACATCGCAGCTTGCTCATTCATAAACGGTCCTTTCGCTTCATCATTCGATAAGCCATTGAAACCCTTTACAAAAGCATTCATACCTACTAAACTTTGAATCTCTTCAGCAGCTTGAATTAACGCTGGATCTTCAAACGTACCTGTACGGTTAATCGCATTTGTTAGCGTTTCAGGACCACCAAGGCGATCTGCTAAATACATATACCACAATGAACCTGTCCAACGATCTTTATTTCCTAACGTAATTGGTGTTACTCCATTATCAGCTAGTGTTTTCACAATATTTTTGAATTCTTCATATGTCTCTGGAACTTCTAGATTGTATTTTTCAAAAATCTTCTTATTATAGTAGACTGGTGCAATATTCAACTCTAGTGGTAAACCATATGTTTTTCCGTCTAAAGCATATGCTTCTGTTGTACCTGAAATAAATGATTCCCCAAGCTCACCTTCTAGTATGTCATCCAGTGGAGCAAATTTATTCCCCTTTACATAAGGTTCTAAGAAACCAGCAGCCCAAGTCATTCCAACATCAGGCAGTTCATTTGAAGCAGATAATATTTTCAACTTTTCTTTGTATTGCTCATTACTTAAAATTTCTTGTTCAATTTTCACACCTGGATTAGCCTTCTCATATTCTGCAGCAATATCGTTGACAATCATATTATGCTGCTTAGAACTCCCAGCTGGCCATAAGTGCATTAACTTTACAGTTACTTTATCACCTGAGCCTGATCCACCTTCATTACTTGTTTCACTTGAACTCGAACAACCAGACAATATTAGCCCTAGCATCATTGTAAGTACAAACAACATTGAAATCGCTTTCTTTCTCATGTATAAAATCCCCCTTTGATTTGATTCGTTGTACGTTTACAAGCTCATTATAGCATCGGATAAATTTAGCGATAAGGTAACAATGTTTGGGGAAAGTACTACTTTTTTTAGTTTTCTGTTTCACTAATGATTGCTGTTTTTCGATATTGACTTGGCGTTTGCCCCTCGTACTCTTTAAAAAGCTTAATAAAATATTTTGAGGTACTATAGCCTACTTCTTCAGCAATATCAGTAACAGATAGGTTCGAAACGATTAATAAATTTTTTGCCTTTTGAAGCCTGCTTCTAGTCACATATTCACTAAATGTCATTTTAGCCTGCTCTTTAAATAACACACTAAAATAACTTGGATTTAAATGCACTAAACTCGCAACTTCTTTTAACGAGAGCTGTTCATGTAAGGATTCATCAACATAATTCATCGCTCTTTTGATAGGTGTGTCTTCTCTTCGTTCGCCTTCCTTCACATCTACTAGTCGCTCATCTACGATTTTATGAATCTTACCTTCTCTTTCTCTCTTTTCCTGTACCTCTACGGCTTGCTCGACTGCTTCTATTAATTTACGTTTATTCAACGGCTTGAGCAGATAATTCAGTACTCCTAATTGGATCGCTTCTTGGGCATAGCTAAATTCCGAATAGGCAGAAATAATAATGACAACTGGATTTTGTTGTTGTGTTTTTAAGATTTTCAACATGTCAATCCCACTTATTTCTGGCATAGAAATATCGGTTATTAATATATGAATCTTCCTTTCTTTTAGGATTTCTATCGCTGCACTAGCACCATCAGAACTTATAATTTCATATTTCCCATCTGCCCAACCTTCAAGTGTCTTTTTCAACCCTTGTCTTGTTTTTGGTTCATCATCAACAATTAAAATCGTCTTTTTATGCATTAGAAAATACCCCCATTTATTGGCACCTCAAATGTAAAGCAAGTTCCTTCGTTAACTATACTGTTAATAGCAATTCTACTTATCTCATACTCTTTATAATATAGTTGTAACCGCTTATTAACGTTTGCGATGGCCATCCCATTCCCTTTTAAGGAAGTAACTTTACCAGCCTCTATTTTTGTCATAATCTTATCAATCGTTACCTGGTCCATCCCTGGCCCGTTATCCTTTACTAATATGATCAAATTGCTCGTAGATGGTGAAGGTTTTACACTTACCGTGACAAAACCTTTTCCGTGTTTATTTCCAACACCATGTAAAATAGCATTTTCAACAATTGGTTGAATGATTAGTTTAGGAATTTTAACACTTTCATAGTCTGAAGGAATATCAACACTCCAAGTGAAGCGCTCTCCAAATCTCATTTCCATTAATTGCATATACATTTCAACATGTTCTAGCTCTTGCTTTAATGTAACCCATTCATCTTGATTATGACTGCTAATTGTGTAGCGAAAAAGCTCTGACATGGCAATAACCGAATCAGCCAATTCGTCTTCGCCCTTTTCATCAAGTGACCAATATAATGCATCTAATGTATTAAATAAAAAGTGTGGATTAATTTGTGATTGCAATGCTTTTAACTCGGCTTGACTATTGACGATTTCTTTTTCATAAACAACCTGAATTAAATGATTTGTATGTTCCACTAATTGATTATAGGTTTGATTTAATTCATTAATTTCAATCGTTGAGGCGATTTCAGGATTTAACGTTAATTCTCCACCCTCTGATTTTTTCATTGTTTTCGTCAATTTTAGGATCGGATTAGCAATCATTGTTGACAGGAAAACTGAGCAAATTACAAAAATCAAAAATCCAAATGCGCCTGATAAAATAATGGCTGCACGTAAAACAGAGATCCCTTCCATTAGGGTACTAACAGGTGTTAAAATATGTAACGTCCAACCAGTAATCGAAGATTTTTGTTTAACTAACATGTAATCGTTTCCATTAAATGAAATCATTGTTTCATTTTTAGAGATAATTGGCCCTATTTCACCTTTATAATTGGAAGTAATCGCCTTATTATTTTGATCGACTAGAATCATATATTCACCATGATCCTTACTAGTCTCAGTGAATTCGAAATATTTTGCGTGTATTTGCACTAATAAATAACCGCCATTTGTAAACCAGCGGTCCATTAAACTAACACGTCTGATTGCCAGGAAAAATTCAGGTTCATTTGGATCCTTTCCAATCCATACTAACTTACCTTCAGCCTGATCTGCTGCTTCAATCCATCTGTTATCAACACGGTGAAACAATCCATCCTCGTCTAATGGAATAAGCTTTCGATAATTTGTTGAATAAAGCTCAAATGCATTTATTCCATCTGAATACACTTGAAAGGTGTTTCCTACTTGCATCAATGCTTGTCTCTCTTTAAAAGTTGCATATTGACCTTGTTTTTCAGACAATAGCAGCTGTTGAACATAAGAATTTGTTGCAACTTGCTTTGTCAGCATGTCAATTTGCTGGTACAGTGACTCCATACGTCCGTTTGCTTCGATTGCTGTTTGTTGAATTTGTTTTTCACCATTATTTTTCAACAAACTAGAGACAATGTTATATGTCATAATTCCTACAATACAAAGGACAATAACCATCACACTTAAAAAGACAAATAAAATTTGGTTTCGCAATGTATTATATTTACCTAATCTTAACCTCATATAAGTTCAACCTCTCAAAAACGCTAAGTTAAAAGTTTCAGAATCTTGCTTTTATACATTATCATAAAAATAATTATTTTTACATAGATCACTAAGTTATCTTATAGGTTTATAAGTTTTGAGTTGTGATACATAATTTATAGGTTGAGGAAAAGCTAAAAATGGTGTATTACACCAAAAAACTGCAATGTGGAGGGAGAAACTTTGAGAATGATACTTTTTCACTTATTCCCTAGCTTGTCATTTGCGATATTACCTGTAACAATTTTGTTACGTAAAGCAATATATAGGGTAAGATGGATTTTTAAAGCTCCATCTATTACTTAAGTGTTGAGTATTCTTAAAAAACACTCTGATTCACATTGTTGGAAGTTGAAAAGGCAAGCGCACTTTAAGCGCTTGCCTTTTCAACTTTTTTATTTAACTAAATCAATGAATGCTTGTTTAAGATAAACGGCTCGTGCGCTTTGATGAAATATTCATGTGATTGAAAGTGACTTACACTTTTCTGATCATCCTCCCACACCCATGCATCCATTTCAGATTGTGTCTTATGAGCACGGTATGCACGCAGCTTATGTAAATGTTCGTTTTTGACATTGATTTCTGTTATTTGATCCGGTAAAAAACCATAGACTTTTGGATCTTGGGCTACATTTGACCAACAAACATAGTATAGTTCTGCTTCCCGATTTATTTTATCATATCTTGCAAATGCTGATTTTGTTGCAAGCCCGATTGTACAATGATCAGGGTGACCACCTAGTGTTTCATGAAAGGTTATCACAGCATCTGGTTTGACATCATTCATCTGCTCATAAACTATCTGTGTGAGTGATTCAAATGGATGAATTTCTAGCAATTTATCACGAATTCCTAAAAAACGTAACTCCTCGATATGTAATGCTTTGCATGCATTAATTAGCTCTTGTTCTCGTAGTTTTGGAATACTCTCTCTCGTTGCAATTGGCGGAACTCCCATTCTCCTGCCCATTTCCCCTTTTGTAGCACAAACAAGTACAACTCGGTGACCATCATAAGCATATTTAGCCAACGTTCCACCACATATGAATGTCTCATCATCAGGGTGAGCAAACACTACCAAGATTGTTGCCATCATTAAACCCCTTCTTTTCCCTAAATTAATGAAGCCTATTGATTAAATTACAAATGGTTTAGAACTTATTTCAAGTGTCCGAGCAAGGCGGTCAACATGATCATAACCACTGATTACAACCAATTCTTCGGATATTGACATATGGGTTAGATCATCAACATGGATAATTGATTGTTGCTGATCCATCTCTAAAAAAACACGAAATGATTGATCTCCTTTTACATGTACATTTGATAAAGTAGCTTTTCCATTTCTAAAGTAACCACCAGGATTTATCTCAATGTGAAGATAAATATTTGTTCCGAGCCATTGTTGGAGTTTATCTAAAAGAGATTGAGAATGAATTGGTACCATTGTAAAACACCTCCACTCTAAATTGTAAAAGGAAAAAAGCAGGAAGTTTACCCTAAGAAATAATCAACTTTATAGTTTTTTAGATTTCGACAAAATCCTTTTGATCAACATTAAACTCAATTAAATTCAAATCGGGATCCATACAGAAAATTTGCGCAAAGCCACTTTTACTATTCGGTTTTTCTGTTATTTCAATTCCTAACTCCTTTAAATGGTTCAATGTTTCACCATAATCTTTCACACGTATAGCTAAATGTCCATCTTTAGAATTAATCGTTTGCTCTGTACGTAACGTTGAAGAATCTTTGTAAACAATTAAATGAAGCTGTTGGTTTCCTACTTGATACCAAGCTCCTGGAAAATCAAAATTTGGTCTTTCCAATTCTTGGAAACCTAGTAGTGTACCATAAAAATGTTTTGCCTTCTGTAAATCGGTCACTGAAAGACTAACATGGTGGATGCTTTCTATATTGATCATTTTGGACAACTCCTTCTAGTAATAATGCAAATAATTTAGTTAATTATAGCAGATGAAAACGCTATTATGCATTATATAGGATTCTTCAAGAATTAAGCATAACCCACAGGAAAAAAATGTATGAACACACAAAAAAAGGACAAGATAAGATAATTATTCAATTAGTTTTTTAAGTGGAGTGTTTGAAAAAAATGAAAAGTGCGTGGAACCGTTTATTCAAAATACAAAAAAAAGAAAAGATGCAACAAAAGGTAAGCTTTGATGATACAAATAATACACAATATCCAGAAGAGCTAAGTTCTTCAATTGATACCAATATTCAACACATTAAACAAGCTTTTGGAAATAGCGGTGATTTAATCATTCGTGAATTTAGTATGGGAAAACCATTGTTACATAATGTTGCTTCTATTTATGTAAACGGATTAATTGATAAGGAAATCATGGGAAACTTTATTATTGAAAAACTCATGAATGATACTAATATCAATAATCTTGAAGAGCCTTTGTCACCAAATAAATTAGGGACATATATAAAAGATCATATTATTACAATTACAAGTGTTGAAATTGTTTCAGATATGAAAAACTTGCTTTCAAATCTACTCTCTGGACAAACAATTGTTCTAGTTGACGGTTCATCTGAGGCTTTGAACTGTGCTTCTCAAGGTGGAGAGTTACGTTCAATATCAGAACCTACTGCAGAATCTTCGGTTCGTGGACCAAAAGAGAGTTTTACTGAATCTCTTATTACAAATACATCCATGGTACGTCGGAGAATTAAAAGTCCAAATCTATGGCTAGAAACAAGAAAGCTAGGAAAGATTACGCAAACAGAGATTGGCATTATGTATTTAAACGGTATTGTTAGCGATAAGCTACTTAACGAAGTAAGAGAACGTCTTGATAAGATTGATGTTGATGAAATTCTTGGTTCCAACACTATTGAAGAATGGATTACAGATGATGTGTACACTCCCTGGCCTACAATCTTTGTGACAGAACGTCCTGATGTGGTTACAGGTAACTTACTTGAAGGACGTGTGGCTATTTTTGTTGATGGAACACCGATACCTTTGATCGTTCCAGCAACCTGGAATCAATTTATTCAAACAGCAGAAGATTATTATTTACGTTGGAGTATTTCTGGGTTTTTAAGATTTATTAGAATTGTTTCTTTTTTGATCACTTTACTTGGTCCATCCCTTTTCATTGCATTTGTTTCGTTTCACCCTGAATTAATTCCAACTCCCTTGCTAATTAATATAGCTGCACAAAGACAATCTATTCCCTTCCCTATTATTATCGAGGCACTACTAATGGAATTTACTTTTGAAGTGTTACGTGAAGCTGGTGTGCGAATGCCTCGACCTGTTGGCCAAGCAGTTTCAATTGTGGGTGCACTCGTATTAGGGGAAGCAGCGGTTTCTGCTGGGATTGTGTCAAGTGCGATGGTCATTGTTGTTGCTGCAACAGCAATTGCCAGCTTTACAATCCCCCATTATTCACTAACAGATGCAACTCGATTACTTCGATTTATGATGATGATATTAGCAAGTACCTTTGGACTTTATGGGATTGGATTAGGTGTCATACTATTGGTTGCACATACAGTGAGTCTGAGGTCATTTGGAATTCCATATTTAGCTCCATTTGCTCCCTTAATTATTACTGATCAACAGGATGCGATTTTACGCTTACCAAAACCTTTTATGTCCAAGCGTCCACAACTTATTAGTCAAAAGAGAAAAAATAGAAATTAAACATTGGATCAGAGAGGGATTTTAATGAAACATAAACCTTATATGTTTGTTTTAGCACTATCACTTATCTGTTTATCAGGCTGCTGGGATAGTGCCGAGCTACAAGATCTTAGTATAGTTTCGGGGATCGGGATTGATAAAGGTAGTGACTCAGTCGATGATAGATATCGTACAACTGTTCAAATTATCAATCCTTCTCAGATCGCCGGAGGCCAACAAGGAGGGAAAGTTCAAGCTACACCTGTTACAACATATTCAGCTACAGGGAGTACTCTGAAAGAAGCATTTCACAAAGTATCATTAAAAGCACCAAATGAACTGTTTTTCCCTCACATCCAAATCATGATTATTAGCGAAGAATTAGCGAAAGAAGGAATTTTGGATTTGTTGGATCTAATAGAGCGTGATGCCTATTTTCGTGAACTTTTTCCAATTGTCATTGTAAGGGATAATACAGCGGAAAATGCTTTAAAAATATCGACTTCATTAATACCAATTCCAACTGCAAAAATGGTTGCAAGCTTAGAATCCTCTGAAATAATATGGGGAGAGTATTTACCTATACGCGCTGATGAGGTCATTGCAAAATTAAATAATGGTAGTCTAACGATTCCAGGCATTCAAATTAATGGTTCAGCCGAAAAAGGGAATTCTGGGACAAATATACAACAAATATCTCCTGAAACAATTATTGAAACACGTGGTTTAGCAATTATGAAAGAAGGTAAACTTGATAAATGGCTTGAAAAAGATGCTGCACATGGTGTTACTTGGATCAAAAATAAATTAAATAGAACTATTATGACTCTTAATTGTCAGAAGCAAAAAGAAGCAATCGGTATTGAGATTATTTCATCAAAAACAAACATTAAAGTTAGAATAAAAAACCAAACACCAATACTCAACGTTTCAATTCAAACTGAAGGAGTTGTCTCTGAGAATCTTTGTTCCATTGATTTAAGTAAAAATAAAACGATTGAAGAGCTTGAAAAGAAGTTAAATGAAGAAATAAAGGAAGAAATCATATCAACTTTAAAAGTGGCTCAAGAGGAAAAGAGCGATATTTTTGGTTTTAGTGAATACGTGAATATTGCAGATAAACAACTATGGAAAGAAATAGAAGACAAATGGGAAGATGAAATCTTTCCTGAAACAGAAATTAATGTTTCTGTACAATCAATCATACGTCGGACAGGCATGAGCACAAAATCATATATAAAATAAGCTTAGATTTTTAGGAAATTGGGGTTCTGGAATATGGAAAAAGCCAAGTTAAGTGTTATTCAACTCTTTGCTATGATGTTTATGTTTGAAATGGGTACTTCCCTAGTTGTAAGTTATGGGATAGGCGCAAAAAAAGACGCCTGGTTAGCCATACTTTTAGGTATGTCCAATGGAATTGTCATATTCTTTATTTATTATCGGTTATTTCTCCAATATCCAACATTATCACTTACTAGATATACTCAAAAAATAGTCGGTAAATATATAGGGTGGTTTGTTGGTTTTTTGTATATCATATACTTTTTATACATTACATCTAGGCAGGTTCGTGATTTCAGCGAATTGCTCGTATCATCGACAATGACTGAAACACCATTATTAGCTATTCATATTTCATTTGTTCTTGTGATTTGTTATGTGCTTTATCTAGGTATAGAAGTACTTGGCAGAACAGCGGAAGTATTTATTATCATCTTACTTTTGTTTGGCATTGCAGCAAACTTTTTCATCCTTGTTTCAGGAAGTATCAATATAACTCATTTACGACCTTTTCTAGAGGAGGGCTGGAAACCAATCATCGAAACAGCTATCCATGATACAACCCCTTTTCCATTTGGTGAATTAATTGTATTTACCATGATCCTTCCTTATTTAAATAAACCAGAATCTGTAAGAAAAGTATGGCTGACTGCATTGATAGCAGGAGGGCTTGTTTTAAGTTGGACAGCAAGTATTAATATTGCCGTTCTTGGAGTAGACGTAATGGAGAGAACAACTTTCCCTACGCTTACAACAATTGGCAAGGTGAACCTCTTAGAATTTATTCAAAGGCTTGATGCAATTGTTGTTTTCACGCTATTTATAACGGTGTTTTTCAAAGCTTCCATATTTTTATATGTTACGGTTATTAGTGTAGTTGATCTATTCAAGTTGGATAACCATCAACAAATTTTATTTCCTATTGGTGGTATTATCGTCTTTTCATCCATGATGATTGCTTCTAATTTTTCAGAATACATGGAAGAAGCAAGGAATGTATTACGATATTATCATCCCTTATTTTTCTTTATAATCCCATTGATACTGCTAATCATTGCAACAGTTCGAAATCGATTTAAAAATAAGCTTAATTAGATCCATCTTCATTACGTGCTTTATTTTTAATATTGTAATAAATTGGCTGGCCTATTATAATTCCAAAAAGAAATATAAGCATAAAATATTCTCCTACACCCATCGTCCAAAATGGACTTAGTTGATGGGCTAGTAGCTGTGAAGTACTCAAACCGATACCTTTGTCCATAAAAACATTTGTTCCAACACTTAAAAAAAACAATAAAATGATAATACTTGTTATTTTCATATAAAGCTCCTTATTAACCATAGAGTATATATAGTATTTGTGATCTTGGTGCATTTTAGCCATTTCAATATTATCAAAAATCCTGCTATTCTAAAGGGTATCTTAATTAGGAAATATGCTTCCACCTTGAAAGATTATATATCTAATCGGTGTAAATAATTATTCCTCGTTACCTCACTGAGAGAGATTCGTATTAATCTTTCGTCTAATTTGTCTCTTGGAATGTATGAACAATCAAATTTTGATCTAAACTATGAACGGGAGGTTTTATCATGAGACAAATAACAATATTACTTATAAAATTTGTGACCTGTTTGCTTGCTTTTGGACTTGGTCTTGACTTATTCTTTGACGCGACGTTTGTTGATATTCTCACTTTCAGTTTATTTGTTACGATTGCTTCTTATGTATTAGGTGAGCTAATTATCCTACCACAACTAGGGAAACGAGCAGCTGCCGTTACAGATTTCTTGTTAACCTACTTGAGCGTGTGGATATTCGGGAGTATCCTTTTAGACAATTATCTACAAATTGGCTGGGGAAGTATTATCTCTGCAACAATCGTGACTGTAGCCGAAGTTTTTGTTCATTTATTTTTACAGGATCGCATTACTGTTGGACAAACGACTGAAAGAAGAAGTACCGGTATGAATCCTACGCTGGCGTTTGGTACGGAATTTGCGGAAGAAGAAGATATTAGAGATTTAACGAAAAAGGATAAATAAAAAATGGGGGACAGTCCCCCACTGCGTTACAACGTTAACGCATTGAGGGACTGTCCCCAAAAATTTCTCCTCAAACAATTACCCTTTATTTGCCCCCGCTTTCAGTCCTTCAGTTAGGTGATCTTGGAAGATAAAAAATAAAATTGTAATTGGTACAGCAACTAGTACGGCACCAGCTGCAAAGTTTGTAAATTCAGAATTTCCACGTCCTGTGACCATTTCAAATAGGCCAACAGCCAATGTTTTCTTTTCACTCGATCTTAGGACTAGTTGGGCAAAGATAAAATCCATCCATGGTCCGATAAAGTTTGTTACTGCAATAAATACTAAAACTGGTTTTGAAAGTGGCATCATGATTTTATAAAAAATCTTCACATGGCTTGCACCATCAATTTTTGCTGCTTCCTCAAGACTTTTGGGTAGACCATCAAAGTACCCCTTAACAAGCCATGCACCAAAGGGAATGGATCCACCTGCATATACAAGAATTAACCCCCAATGATTGTCTAATAAGTTCATTTGCAATAATAGAATGTAGATTGCAATCATCCCCATAAACCCAGGAAACATTTGCAAAACAAGCATTGTCATTAGCCCTTGCTTTCTACCTGGAAAACGAAATCTTGAAAAGGCATATGCTGCAGTAACCACTAAAAAGGTTGAAAAAACCATATTCCAAAATGCAATTTTAAGTGTGTTTTTATACCACAATAAATAATCTGTTTCTTTAAATAAATACTCATAATGTGCAAGTGATAATGATTCTGGTATGATTCGTGTTGAGAATAAGGAATCACCTGGGTTCAATGAGCCAGTAATAATCCAAATAACAGGATATAGGATTAAGATAGTTGTAATCGTTAAAATTGAATAAATCATTATATGGCTAAGTTTCTTTTTTAAACTAACATCCATCATGACATCATATCCTCCTCTTTAAATGCTCTTGTTCTTCGAAAGTTAATAATTGAGAAAGTAGCAATCACAATAAAGATTAAGATAGAGACAACAGAAGCTACTGCAAATTGACTATTATCAAGTGTTAATTTATAAATCCAACTGATTAAAATATCAGTAGACCCCGCATACGAATAATCCATGTTAACCGGTCCACCTTCAGTCATTAAATAAATAATATTAAAGTTGTTAAAGTTTCCTGCAAAAGACATGATTGCAAGAGGTGCTGTAGCAAACATGATTAATGGCATGGTAATTTTCCAAAACCTTTGAAATTGTGTCGCACCGTCAACTTCTGCTGCTTCATATACTTCTTTATCAATACTAGTTAATACACCGCTCATCAAAACCATCCAGAAGGGAAAGCCAAACCACATGTTTACAACAATTAGCGTTACTTTTGCCAAAAACGGATCTGACAGCCAAGGGATTGCTCCTTGAATAACACCTAATTCTATTAAATAACGGTTTAATGGACCAAATTCACCATTAAAAATATTTCTCATAATTAATATTGAAACAAATTGTGGAATTGCCCAAGGTAAGATAAACATGCTGCGCCAAAACTTCTTAAATTTTATTCCTTTTTGATTTAGTAATACAGCAAATATTAGTCCTAAGAAGAAGGTTGTAATTGTTGATATTACTGCCCATACCACTGTCCATGAAAAAACACCATAGAAAGTTGTACTCCAAGTTTTCATTTGAAATAGCTGAATAAATGTATCAAAACCAACCCAATCAACTAAATGCTTTGGTGGTAAATGATTGGGTGCTGAGTAATTCGTAAAAGCAATTAAGATTCCAAATAACAAGGGAAGAATAGTTAAGAAAGAAGTAAACAAGACAGACGGAGTTAATAAAATATAGGGAAAGCCGTTTTCCCATATGTTTTTAAACATCGCTTTTGCTCCGTTAGGCTTTATTCCCTTTTCATTCTTTACCGCAACCTTATACGCATCGCGGATGTTCAAATAGTAGAACCATAGGAATAGCAAGAAAGAAATTAAAAATAAAATCCCTTCGATCATTAAGAAAATAGAGTGATCACCTTGAACAATTTTAAATCCATCTCTTGATTGTGGAGTTTCTCCTAATGTTGTTAGCCCCCACATAGCCCATTGAAAAGGAACAGTCCAAAAAAGAAGTAGATATAATTCCAAAGCAATATAAATTAAACCTTTTACGATTTGTCGATTATACAACTGGCCAAGCCCCATAAATATTAAAGATAGAAAAGCACTAATTCTTGGCTTTGTTAGAAAAGTTCGATTAGGTGGTGTTGGTATTTTTAAAGATTTGTTTGCTTTTTTAGCATTGCTTTCCTTACGGATTTTTTGTTCATAGTTTCGATCACGTGCTAAAGAACTCATGGTTCACCCTCCTTTTAATGGAAATGAGAGGGTGACTCAATGGATATGACCCTTGTTTACCCGAGTCTCCCTCTCATTGCATTCCTATTTTGTTTGTGATTCAATTGCTTCTTTTATTTGCTGTACTCCTTTATCAAGTGAAGCTTTAGGTTCAGCGGCATTATTCCAAATTGCTGTATATGCCACTTCCATTCCACCCCAGACAGTTTGCATTTCAGTAATATTTGGCATTGGAATTGAATACTTCGCCTGCTCTAAGAATGCACTATTTAATTCATTTGACTTAATGGTTTCATTCTCGACTAATCCGTTTGATGCAGGTAGTTGACCTGTAAGTTCATAACGTTTTAATAGCATTTCATCACTTGTAGCAAATTTTGCTAATAAAGTAGCAGCCTGAGGATATTTACTATAAGCGTTTACATAATAGCCTTTTGTTCCTGTGAAGGTTTGTGGAACTTCACCATTTTCGAGTTTTGGTAATGTTGAAACACCAAAATTAACATCAGCTTCTTCGTGTCCTTTAACAGCCCAAGGACCAGAAAAATAATATAATAGTTTTCCTTCATTAAAATGTGAAGTAATAACATCACCTGTAATATCTTCTTTTTTCATAGGCAAGATTTCATCACGAATACGTTCCATTAAGCTTGCAGCCTTTAGTGATCCTTCGTTGTTTAATCCAATTTCACTTGGATCCGTGTTGTTGTCACCAAAAATAAAATCACTATATCCTCCAACAAATCCATAAACTAAGTAGAAATTACCTGGTTCGATCATGAAACCATATGAACCTGGATTTTTATCCATAAATGCTTTTGATTGTTCGATTAATTCATTCATTGTTTTTGCTGGCTCAAATCCCATTTCTGCTAATAAATCTTTATTATAATAAAGTGCAATTCCTTCGATGTTTAAAGGAAAACCATACATTTTTAATTCGTCTTCATCTTTAGCAGATACCGCTGTAACCGCACTTTCCAAAAAGCGTTCTTTATATTCTTTTGCAAAATAATTATCATAAATAAGTCCTGAGGTAACCATAGCACCGACATGATCATGTGCTGCATTAAATACATCTGCACCTATCCCTGCTGGTCCATCTGTTTTCAACTTTCCAGGTGCATCAGTATGGGAGACAGTTTCATATTTAACTGGAACCCCATATTCTTCTGTGAATTTCTTGGCAACATATTTTGCCCATTCACCTTCTTCATCCCCGTTATCCCATAAAACAAGTTTAGCGTCTTCTTCAGGTACTATTTCTTCTGTAGCAGTTTCATTTGTTTTACTTCCTTCAGATGCTTCATTTGAAGTTTCTCCAGCTGTAGGAGCACCCGGTTTATTACATGCTGCCAAAACAAAAATCAATAAAGAAATCATCGATAAAGTGAAAAGCTTTTTCATGTTTCCCCACCCTTTTTTATTAGTAGATTTATCTCAACGTTCATTTGGTCACCTTACAACCAAAATAGAACTGTCGAAAACCAAAAAATTCAAACGTTTGCACAAATAAAATGAATACTACTTTGTAAAATTTTTTATATCATGAATCTTATTATTCTATTAAGTTGTTAATATTTAATTCTTTGTGCAAACGATTGTATTCAATCACATAAATAAATACGACAAAACCTTTTAAATGTCATCATAACTATTAAAAATATATACTTTTATAAGGTGTTTAGGAAAAGTAAAATGTGCAAACGTTTACACTTGTTATGCATTATTCTACTTTGGCAGTTTGGCCTTGTCAATATTTTTTGAATATTCATTTTCTTTTTCACACTATTTAGTTCTTTTTTCTTATTTTTCGTTAAATACACTAAGTTTTAATAAACTTTGCTCTAACTTAAATTACATTCTCACACAAAACAATCATCGTTACTGATGTTTCGGCCACGAGGGAAGTCGGAATTTTACAAAAATAGTCGATTTTTTCTCTTTTTATTTTTTTGTATTCCTGTTATAGTTCAATTTGGTTGCAAACGTTTGCACTATAAAAGGAAAATCGAAAGGGGAATTAATTTGCTTAAAGAAGCTATATACCATAGACCGAAAAATAATTTTGCATACGCTTATGACAAAGAGACGTTACATATTCGTCTTCGCTCTAAAAAAGGTGATTTGGTTAAAGTATTTTTAATCCATGGAGATCCTTACCAATGGACAGCGGCTGGTTGGTCTAACACTACTAAACCAATGACCCTGGAAGGATCAGATGATTTATTTGATTATTGGTTTGCAGAAATAAAGCCAGAATTCAGACGCTTGCGCTACGGATTTGAAATTTATTCGAATACTGAATCAGCTGTATATGGTGAAAGAGGCTTTTCAGATAAAGACCCCAGAGATTCTGGATTTTATTTTTGTTTTCCATTTTTAAACTCAGTTGATGTGTTTGAAGCTCCAAGCTGGGTAAAAAATACTGTATGGTATCAAATTTTCCCTGAACGATTTGCAAATGGAAATTCAGAACTAAATCCCAAAGGAACCCTCCCTTGGGGTAGTGCTGACCCTGAACCCGACACTTATTTTGGCGGTGACTTTGAAGGAATCATTAATAATATTAATCATTTAGTAAAGCTAGGAATTACCGGCATTTACTTAACACCCATTTTTAAAGCAAATACAAATCATAAGTATGACACGATAGATTATATGGAAATTGATCCGCAATTTGGGGATAAAAAAACATTTAAACAGCTAATTGAAACGTGCCATAAAAATGGTATTCGTGTTATGTTGGATGCAGTTTTTAATCATAGCGGTTTTTATTTTGAAGCATTTCAGGATGTCCTTGAAAAACAAGAAAAATCTAAATTCAAGGAATGGTTCCATTTACGAGAATTTCCTGTTCAAGCCTTTCCCGAACCAAATTATGATACTTTTGCATTTACCCACATGATGCCAAAGTTAAATACAGAACACCCCGAAGTAAAACAATATCTTTTACATGTAGCAAAATATTGGATAGAAGAATTTGATATCGATGGCTGGCGTCTTGATGTTGCAAACGAAGTCGATCACGAGTTTTGGAGAGAGTTTAGAAGAGCAGTAAAAGTTATAAAGTCTAATGTCTATATACTAGGTGAAATATGGCATGACTCAATGCCTTGGCTTCAAGGGGATCAATTTGATGCTGTAATGAACTATCCGTTTACAAATGCATCATTAGAATATTTTGCAAAAGATAAAATAAATGCAGATGAATTTGCTCACCAGCTATCAAAGGTATTAACCTCTTACCCAAGGAATGTAAATGAAGCTGCTTTTAATTTATTAGGCAGTCATGACACTCCAAGAATTTTAACAATTTGTAATGAAAATAAAGAGAAGTTAAAGCTACTTTTCTTGTTCCAACTCTCCTTTATAGGGACACCATGTATTTATTACGGAGATGAAATTGGATTAACAGGGGAAAATGATCCAGGTTGTCGTAAGTGCATGATTTGGGAGGAAAGTAAACAGGATAGCGAGCTCTTTAACATAGTAAAAAAATTAATTTCGCTTAGAAATAAACATACAGCATTTGGAAATGAGGGAGAATTTACATTTTTAGAAACAAACACCGATAAAAACTATGTTATTTATTCAAAACAATCAGTTGATGAAACAATCATTATTACGATAAATAACTCAAGTGATCACATTGATGTTAACATTCCATATGACTTTACAAATAAAGAACCTGTCAATCTATGGGACTATTCAAAGCAAAAGGATACATCTAAAATTGAACTTACACCTTATGGATTCTCAATTATTCTAGTGAAAAATTAATTATACAGCAAAAAGACAGAGTTTCTACTTATCTGTCTTTTTAATTTAAATTCTAAATCATCATTTAACTCAGTTTTTTACAGGAGTTTCTTTCAATCACCTTATAAGGAATAATAATTCGTTTTGCTGGTTCATCAGGTTGTTTAATTTTTTCAATCAAGCATTTTGCGGATTGTAACCCTAAATTATAAATATTTATATCCACTGAAGTTAGAGGTGGTCTTGATACCTCTGATAATAAGAGGTTATTAAAGCTAATGATTGAAATATCGTCAGGTACTCTAAGACCCATTTCATCCAATGTATTAAGCATACCAAATGCCATTAAATCATCTGCCACCACTAATGAAGTAGGAGGTTCTTTTAGAGATAATAATTCCGAAATAGCCTCTTGCCCACCTTCTCTTAGAAACTCTTCATGAACTATATAATCATTGTTAATTGTTATATCTGAATCTAATAGTGCCGATTCATATCCACGTTTTCGTTCTAAAGTAACCATTAAATTCAAAGAACCAGCAACAAATCCAATTCTTTTGTGTCCAAGCTTCAACAAGTACTTGGTTACTTCCTTTGCTGCACTAAAATTATCATTATCAACATGAGAAATCCCATCACTATTAAGATACGGTTTCCCTATGATTGTATAAGGGAATTTCTTTTCCTCTAAAAAAGACATAACATTGTCATTGATCCGAGAATAAAGTAAAATAACGCCATCTACCCTACCACTTTGTACCATGCGGACAAGACCTTCATAAATCTCTTCCTCTGTTTCTCCTGTAGATATATGTAAAGCATATTCCATACTATGTGCAATTTTACTAATCCCACGAATAACTTCAGGAAAAAATGGATTCTGAAATACCTTATCTGTTGAATTAGGCATGACTAAACCAATTGTTTGAGTCGATCTATTTGCTAGACTTCTTGCTTTAAAGTTTGGCAAATATCCAAGCTCTTCCATTGCCTGACGAACTTTCCTTTTAGTCTTTTCACTTATTCTTGGGCTGTTTGAGATGACCCTTGAAACTGTTGAAGGGGTAACGTTTGCTACCTTTGCCACATCTTTTATTGTAACTGCCAACACGCTCAACCCCCTTTCCTAGAAATCGATTAGTCCTTATTGTTCATATTCTCCATTATATAAGTTTAATAGGCATTACAACAAGTTCAAATCGATTATCTGTATGTGGTATGGCACATACCAGATGTACTAGAAAAAGTTTCCTAACAACCAGCTACCCCTCATACTTTATAATAAATATCCTTTTATTTATGATTTTATATTCATCTTCTACATCATTAAAAGGGTTTATCCGAATATTTCTTTTTCGAGTCGCTTGCCTGTTGGTGTTGCAGCTAGGCCGCCTTCTGCTGTTTCTCTTAGTGCAGATGGCATGGATTGTCCGATTAAATACATTGCATTGATGACTTCATCACAAGGAATTTTACTTTTAATCCCCGCTAATGCCATATCGGCTGCAGTCATTGCGTTTGAAGCACCCATTGCATTACGCTTGACACATGGCACCTCAACTAAACCAGCAACAGGATCACATACTAAACCGAGCATATTTTTCAGTGTAATGGCCATTGCTTCTGCTGATTGTGCAGGTGTTCCACCAGCAAGTTCAACGATTGCTGCAGCTGCCATTCCACTAGCCGAACCCACTTCTGCCTGACAGCCACCAGCTGCACCTGAGATGGAAGCATTATTTGCTACGACAAATCCGAATGCTGCTGATGTAAACAAGAATTCAATCATTTCCATACGAGTTGGGTTTAACTTTTCCTTCACAGCGAATAATGTACCTGGTACCACTCCTGCTGAGCCTGCTGTAGGTGTTGCACAAATCGTTCCCATCGCTGCGTTAACCTCGTTCGTGGCTACCGCCTTACTTACTGCATCTAACAAAATAGTTCCAGTTAGAGATTTTCCACTTTTTATATATTTTTGTAATAATACAGCATCTCCACCTGTAAGTCCTGAGAAAGATTGGACACCCTTTAGACCCCGTTCAATTGCCTGCTCCATGACAGTTAGATTTCGGTCCATTTTTTCTATTATTTCTTCTCGTGTAAGTCCCGTAACCTCTATCTCTTGTTGAATCATCACTTCTGCTATTTTCACTTGTTTGCTTTCTGCAAGCGCGACAAGCTCTGCTACGTTTCTAAACATACTAAACCTCCCTGTTCCCCATAATTACTCTACCATTCTGATTGTCTGAGTAATATTTGGTAAACTCTCAATTTCCTGAATAACGATATCTTCAATTTTTTGATCAACTTCGATCACCATCATTGCCATATTGCCTTTTTCTTTCCGAGATACTTCCATATGTCCAATATTTAATTGATACTTTGCTAAAATATTTGTCACACCTGAAATCACACCATATCGATCTTGATGAACGACGAGTATGGCTGGATATTCTCCTGATAATTTAAGCTTAAAGGAATTTAATTCCGTTATTTCAATCGTTCCACCACCGATCGAAATGCCTACGACATCGAGTTCTTTTTCATCATCAAACAAATGAATTCTGACTGTATTTGGATGGTCAGTCACTAGATTTTCAACAATAAACTCAATTTCGATTCCTGCTTGATCAGCCAATTGGATCGCCTGTGGAATTCGTTCATCAAAAGTATCAAAATCCAGTAAACCTCCAACAATAGCTACATCTGTTCCATGGCCTTTGTATGTTTTCGCAAACGAACCATATAAAGAAATTACTGCTTTTTTTGGTTCTTTTCCGAATAATGTTCTTGCGACACGACCAATTCGAGCTGCCCCAGCTGTATGTGAACTCGAAGGGCCTATCATAATTGGCCCGATAATATCAAAAGCTGATCTATATTTCATTTCTTTATCACCCTTTTGTAATTTATGCTACCTCTTGTACAGGTTGTGATTCCTCTTTAGTCAATTCAGCCAATGTACGGATCTTAAAGTTTTTGAAAATAATTGAACCTAGGAATCCGCTAAGCGCACCAACTGCCGCACAAATTAATGCTGTTACGGTTACTTTTAAAGGATCATTAAATCCGTACATAACCGCAAGCCCAGCAATCGGTGTTGCCGTCCCTGGTGCATTGTTAATTAATCCTGCCAGCGCAACAACAATACCTGCAGCTGCACCGCCGATAAAATTTGTTACATAAATCGGGATCGGATTTGCAGAAATGATATTTGCCTGTGTTAACGGTTCAATCGCAACAGAGATCGTTGTTCTTCTATTTCCAAATTTCAAACGATCAAATAAAACATAATTCATAAATGAAGAACCGAATACTGCCAACGCCCCAATTGCCATAGGTAGGCCTGTTAATCCGAGCATCGCAGTTAATGCCATTGAGCTTAAAGGTGCTGTTGCTACAACTGTGATAACTCCACCTAAAATAATCCCCATTAAAATTGGATTACTATTTGCTGTCTCAGAAATAATTCCTCCAATATTAAGCAAGGTTGCATCTACAACAGGACTCATATATTTAGCAATTAAACGTACAAGTGGTGCTGCAACAAGTATCGTTACAATTAGATCTAAACCGGCTGGCAATTTCTTCTCAATGATTTTCACTAGGAAGGCTACGAGATAGCCTGCAATAAAACCAGGTAATAAACCCATTCCTGCACAAGAAACGCCAAGTAATAAAGCATACACAGGAGAAACACCTAAAGCAAGAGCAACAAGTGCTGCAGCAGCAACTCCTCCCATACCTCCAGCAGCAGTTCCTACCTCACCAAGAAATTCAATGCCTAATAAATCTCCACCTACATATAATTGAAATGCTTCAACTAAAAAGGCTGCTACCGCTGCATTTGCAAGTGCTCCCATCGCTTTCATTCCTTTAGGAGCTTTGTAGCTGAATAATGTAAAGAAAGCTAAAACAAGTAATAATAAAACAGTACCTTTTAAAATTTCCATGTGTCTCTCTCCTCTATATTGTATTCTTACAATCTATATTTTTTAGTGAATTCGCTTATTTAAGGTTTAAATTTTTGCCTTTTCAGCTTCCCCAAGTTGATAGTCATTGATCATTCTTATTTTTTGAAGATAATTGTAGACTGTAAACTTTGAAACACCTAAGGCGTGTGCAACATATTCAGTGGCACCTTTAATCAAGAACGTTCCTTTTTTGTCAAGAATCCGGACACATTCAACTTTTTCTTCGATCGTCATACTTGAAGGAGCCTTTTTAAAGCTAAGAAGAACTTCATCTACCATGCCATGAATAACATCTTGAACAGTAGAATAAAAACTTTCTGTTGTTGTCTCATTCGTGTCAAAATGAATAAATTCCTCAATTTCACCACCGAACTGGACAAAAAGGCTAATATCGTAATTAATACAGAGAGCACCAATCGGCTTTTCCTCGTAATCTCGTAAAAAGATGGTTGACGACTTCATAATCTGACCTTTTGGGGTCTGGGTTTTATAATTAGGAATATCCTTAATTCCCTCTTCTGGTTTCGCTAATTCCTTTAGGACTAAATCGGTAATCGGTGATCCAATTTTTCTTCCCGTCACATTACCAGCTAAATAAATGAGTGATTTTTTTAAATCCTTAAAATCGTGAACAGCCACTTCACATCTTGTACCATACATTTTCACTAGCATATCGGCTGTCCGAATTGCCAAGTCAAAAATTGGTTTATTATGATCTCTCAAACTCAAACACTCCTTTACTCTGTAATCGCTTTCAGAAAGAATAAAAAATAAAAGGCCGAAAACCTAACCACCTCTTATGTACAAAAGTATCTTAACATAATAATTACATGATTAAAATAAAATTTTAACAGTTATTAAAAATTTGTAAAATTCAATTAAAACAGCAATATTAATCTTAATATTCATAACAAACAAACTATTTAACACTTTTCACTTATACCCATTTACAAGAACGCGAGTGAATATTACTATTCTAAAAATACAATTATTCTTTATTACATTCTTTATTTCACAATTTAACTAGTTTCTCTTATTCCTCATAAGTACCTAAATATTACCTCGCAACTTAATTGAAATATTTATTGATACTAGTCTTTTGAGCGTCAAATAAAAAACAGCCTAAAATCGATGAGATTTTAGACTGTTTATATAAGTATGCACCCTACCTTAAATCACTTCGTTTTTTCTCTGCAAATAACGATACAATATAACACTCGCTACCGAACAAAGCAACGCACATAATCCGATAAAAATAAACCCTGCTTGAAATCCACGTGTTAAGCCAATTTCGGCCCCATGGAGGCTTCTGAACCATTCCTTGAAAAAGTCGATTATCGCCCCGATCATAAAATTACCTACCACAACCGCAATTCCCATTAAGGTAACTGTAAATGAAATTGCAGCATCAATTCCATTCGGGTAGCGCTTTGCTAATAACGCCATGACTGTTGGATAGATCGGCGCGATCCCAATACCCGCCAAAGCAAATAACCATACTCCAGAGGATCCAATCAAAGTAGCAAGAATCGTCGCAATTCCTGCAATCGCAGAAAAAATGATAAGTGATGTCATAAACCCAATTTTATCTGTAATTACTCCTAATAAAAGTCTCCCTAGCATAAAGCAGAGAAAAAATACAGATAACATTGCTGATGATGCAGTTGAGCTCCAATGATAGGATTTTTCCAAGAAATTAACAAGCCAACCCGCCATTGATAACTCTGCAATAACCCCTAAAGAAAGGATGATAATAATGAACCAAGCAGCAGGATCCTTAATATACACTTTTAATGGAATCCTTTCTTCTACCGTTGCATTATTCTCTGGGAATTTACTAAAAATAGTCGGGATCATCGGAATAAGACATAAGGAAAGCATAAGGACATACATCCCACGCCACCCTAATTCACCTCCAAAAACATGCATCCCCATTAATCCAGTTGCCATAATTGGGGCAACAGTGGAGCTTAATCCATAGAAGAAATGTGATAGATTCATCATAAATCCTGTATTCTTCGTAAAAACACGCGCCGCTAAGATCGCTAACGCAATTTCAAGCATGCCATTTCCAATATACATAAAGAAATAAGAAAGTGAAAACGTAAAATAATGACTTGAATAATAAATAAATAGTCCAGCTGCTGTCATAGAACCAAACGCCAATAGACTAGATAGTTTTATCCCATACCTTGATGTTAATACCCCAGTAAAACTACAAGCGAGTAAAAACCCGAGCGAGTTAAAGGCTAAAAGCATACCAATTTGTAATTCATCAATTGCAAAATCAGTTTGTATACGCGGAATTGCAGGACCCTTAATATTCTCTGAGAATCCGAAAACTAAATAACCAATAAATATTACTAGAAAAGGAAGGGGTATGTATTTTCTCTTAGGACGAACTTGTTGAACTGTTTCAATATTCATTTTATGTAGACCTGCCTAATAAGTGTTTTTTGTAAGCAATAAGATTATTCTGTGAGACAACACACTTATGTTTAAGTAGTCGCATTGTTTCATCCCTTCATCCAATATCTTACTATTTAATAGTATACTAGGAATCCTTGAAATTTGCTGAAGAAAATGAGTGTTTTAAAAAAATAGGGACAGTCCCCCACTGTTTTAAAGCTTTAAAGTGGTGAGGGACTGTCCCCAAAATCACAAAATCAATTAAACTTCTACTTTATTATTCACAAACTGTGGTAACATTTCACCGTGTGCTTCAATTAGTTCGTCACACATTGCGATGATGTCGTCCATGGATAGTTCTGCGCTTGTGTGCGGATCTAACATTGCTGCTTGGTATACATGCTCTCGTTTCCCTGTAATAGCTGCTTCGATTGTTAATAGCTGTGTATTGATATTTGTTCTATTTAGAGCTGCTAATTGCTCTGGTAGATTACCAATGTATGTTGGCATAATCCCGTTACGATCAACGACACATGGTACCTCTACAACCGCATTTTCTGGTAGATTACTAATTAAACGACCTGTATTTAGGAGATTTCCGCCAAATTTAAATGGGACATTTGTTTCCATTGCCTCGATGATGCGTGAGCCGTATTCATGTGAACGAGTATGGGTTAATTGACTGTTATTAACCATTTCTTCACGCATCGATTCCCATCTCTCAATTTGAGAAACACAGCGACGTGGGTATTCATCAAGCGGAATATTGAATTTTTCAATTAACTCTGGATAGTTTTTCTTAATAAAATATGGGTGGTATTCTGCATTATGCTCGGACGACTCTGTGATGTAGTAGCCGAACTTATCCATTAATTCGTAACGTACCATATCATCATGCTTTGTTTTTTGTTTTTCCTTTGCACGACGTTTGATTTCTGGATAGAGGTCCTTCCCGTCTCGTTTCACCTCTAATAACCACGCCATATGATTAATGCCTGCGATTCTCTCTTCAATTCCTTCATGGTCCATTTCTAAATCTCTAAACAAATGCTCAGTGCAGATTTGAACGCTATGGCATAAGCCAATTGTTTTTACATTTGTATAACGTAGCATTGCTCCAGTTAGAGCCGCCATTGGATTTGTGTAATTTAAGAATAAAGCGTCTGGGCAAACCTCTTCGATATCCTTTGCAAAATCCAACATAACTGGAATTGTACGAAGTGCTCTAAAAATCCCACCAATACCCGTTGTGTCAGCAATTGTTTGCTGCAAGCCGTATTTTTTAGGAATTTCAAAATCGATTACTGTGCTCGGTTTATAGCCACCAACTTGGATTGCATTGATCACATATTTCGCTTCTCGTAACGCTTCTTTACGATCAGAGTAGGATTTAATCGTGATGTTGCTGTTGTAATTATTCTTTAAATTATTCAACATATTTTCTGAATCTTTTAAACGCTGCTCATCGATATCGAAAAGGGCAAATTCAAAGCCTGCTAATGCAGGAACAAACATACAATCTCCTAATACGTTTTTTGCAAAAACTGTGCTACCTGCGCCGATAAAAGTGATTTTTGACAATGCTCATCTTCCTTCCATTTTTCATTTTACATTCTTATTGATAAATCTCCCGCTTTTGGTGTATCTTGTTTAATGCAATTTTCGCGTTCCATGTTAACCAGAAAGCAATAGTGCTTCCAAAGAAGAAGATAAATAACCCAGCGAACTTTGCAAAAACAACAAATATTGTGAAACACCCGGCTGCCATTATCACACTATGTAGGATTCGTGTGATACTAATAAACAAGACATTCTTAAAAAATTCTCCAAGTGGTATTTTCATTTGGACAAAAAGTGGAAACAAAAATGCGAGAATCATTACATATAAAAACGCTACAGTTAGCATGAGATATCTTAAAATGTAAAAGATTGTTCCATCTTTTTGAAAGAAGAATTGAAGATCAAAATAAAGTAAAACGGCTATTCCTACTACAATCGCTCCTATTATTTCAGATCTTACAAATTCTTCTTTGAATTTAGTGAAAAATGTCTTAAAGACGGGAAAATCTTTGTTTCCGTTTAACCATTCTTTTGCAATATAAAACATTGAAGTAGTGGAAGGGAATAGTCCAAAAACAACCAAACCTGCAACAGTAAACAGTACCCACAAAGCATTTAAGTAGAGTAAACGATAGATCCAATCAAAAAATAACATTAATTTATTCACACGAACCACCCCGTTCCACTTTTGTTCTTTTTAACCCTTCGAACCAGTTAAAGCGATACCTTCAATGATTTGTTTCTGTGCAATGATATACACAACAATTACTGGAATAATAGAAATTGTCGTTCCTGCCATCATAAGTGACCAATCTGTAAAGTAAAGACCTTTAAACGTGTTTAATAATAAAGGTACAGTAAACTTTTCAGGTGTTGACAGGTAAATTAATGGTTCTAAGAAGCCATTCCATATACCCATGAATGAAAAAATACCGAATGCTGCTAATGCTGGTCGAATTAATGGTAATATAACACTCCAGTAAATCCGTAATGGATTTGCTCCATCAAGCACAGCTGCTTCCTCTAATTCATTTGGAATCCCTCTAATAAATTGTCGTAATAAAAACACTCCAAATGCATTAAATAAACCAGCAGGAACGATGATCGCTAAGTGAGTATCAATCCATCCGAGCTTATCCATGATCAAATAAAGCGGAACCATTGTAACCTGCTTAGGAATCATCATTGTTGCTAGAAACAAAATGAACAAAACATTAGAGCCGTAAAAACGGATTTTTGCAAATGCATATGCAGCCATAGAGCATGTTAGAATATTAAGAAAGACGACTAATCCTGTTATATAAAAGCTATTAAAATATGCTTTTCCAAATGGCATCGCAGTTAATGAGTTCGGATAATTTTGAAATGTTACTGGATCTGGAAGCCATTTTGGTGGTACAAGGAAAATTTGTGACATATCCTTAAGAGAACTACTTATTGTCCACAAAAATGGAGCTACCATCAAAAATGCCCCGAAAATTAACACAATATGAAGCAAAATTCTTGTTGGTTTTATTTTCTTCCCTAGCTTTATCGATACTTGTTGATTTGGGATCGTTTTCGTTTGAGCATCACTGATCTTCATAATGAACCCACCTTTGCGACATCTTAAACTGGATTAATGTGAAAATTAAGATAATAACAAAAAGAATCATCGCAGCTGCAGAGCTTACACCCATTTTGAAGTCTACAAATGCAGCTTCATAAATATGATAGACAAATGTGTAGCTCGATTTTGCCGGTCCACCACTTGTCATGACGAAAGCTTGGTCAAACACCTGGAACGAAGAAATGATCGCCATGATTGTAATAAAGAAAGTGGTTGGTGATAATAAAGGTAATGTAATATGGCGGAATTGCTGCCACTTATTTGCACCATCAATATCTGCCGCTTCGTAATAGGACCTTGAAATTCCTTGAAGACCAGCTAAGAAAATAACCATATTATGACCTAATCCCCACCATATACTTAATATGGCAATTGAAGGCATCACCCATTTTGTATCCGTTAACCACATCGGTCCATCGATTCCAATGTTAGCTAAAACTTGGTTCAAAATTCCGAAATCACCGTTTAAAATCCACATCCAAATCACACCGATGGATACTGAGCTTGTTACAACAGGCATGAAATAGAACAGGCGATAAAAATCCTTCCCTTTAATTTTGTTTAGGGCAATCGCGACGGCTAAAGAGATCCCAATACTAAATGGAATAACTAAAATCGTATAATAAGCTGTATTTACTAATGCCTTCCAAAAATCAGGTTCTGTGAATTGATCAACATAGTTTGCGAGACCAATGAATTCTTTTGCACCAAACCCATCCCATTTCATAAAGCTTAGAGCTAATGTAAAAAGAACTGGAATTAAAGAGAATGCTAGTAAACCAATTAATTGCGGAGCTAAAAACGTATAACCCCAAAGATTTTGACGTTTTCCCAATGATTTCACCTTCTTCTGTAATAGATGCGGTGGAGAAAGGCGCCTATTTAAACATCGATCTCCACCTATTTACCTGAATTAGTTACTCACCTTTATGCTCAGCAATCATTGTGTTTGCTTTTTCAGCTAATTTTGTCACTGTTGTTTGCGCATCATCTTTTCCAAGATACATTAAGTCCATAATGTCATTTACCTCTTTATCTAATCCTGGAATTGTCGATTGGATAGCATTTGCAAAACCTTGTTCACGCGCTTGAATGATTACGTCAACATGTTCAGGAACCTTCGAATCTGTTACAGCTTCGTCAATACCACCAATTGATGGAATCGCATTACCTACACCAGCTAGACGCATTTCTTGGCCAACTTTAGATGTATAGTATGTTACGAACTTCATTGCTTCTTCTTTATGCTTTGAATCATTGTTTGCAGCAAGATAAGCAGTTGGGATACCTACTGGCTCAGTTTTATTTTCAGTGTTTGATGGCCAAGAAATATAATCCCACTCTAACGATTTGTTTTCATTGAATAAAGGAGTAAACCATCTACCTGCAGCTACCATACCAACTTGTCCAGACATAAACATTGCCTCTGCACCCTGTCCTTTTGGTAGGGACCCAGTATACGTAAAGTTTTTATCTTTTACCATTTTTGCAAGGAATTCCATTGCTTCCATACCTTTTTCATTTTGATCTAATACAAATTCGCCTGTTTCCTTATTGTAAATTTCTCCACCATTTGCCCAGATCCAGCTAAATAATGAAGCCCATCCATTATCAGCGATAAATCCATATTTTCCGCCTTCACGTAACTGACTTGTTACTTCTTCCATTGCTGCGAAATTCCATTCACCTGCATCGAAATATTCTTGTGGAGATTTAATACCTAATTCTGAAAGTAATTTTTTGTTGTAGTAGAGTAACATTGGATTACAATCAACTGTAATCCCATAAATTTCGTCATCCTTTTTTGCGGCACCCCATAAACCTTCAGCAAATTCATCAGGTTTTGCATAGCTTTCAGAGCTATTCATGAATTCACCAAGTGGAGCAAGTTTACCAGTTTCAATGATTTTTGAAATATCACCGTCACCGACGTAGAAAACATCTGGAGCTTGACTACCTTGAAGTTGTGTTTGTAATTTTTGAATGTAACCATCACTTGGGATTGGTACAAGTTTTACCTTGATATTTGGGTTTTCTTTCATAAAGCCATCAACAGCTTTTTGATATACTTTGATTTCAGCTGGATTTCCCCAAGCAGAAAACGTTAAATTAACTGTTTCACCTGAATCCTTTGAATCGGAACCTGTCGAACTTGAACTACTAGAATCACTACAACCTTGTAGAACTGGTACCATTACTAGCAATAAAGCAAGAAATAAAAATGCAAGTTTCGTTTTCTTCATACATTTCCCCCCAATTTAAATTCAATATAGCATTCGATTCAATCTAATGTTAAATAACTATAGTGTGAAACAGAAACGTTACCTGTTCATTGCTTACTCCTTGTATGTACATCACCACCTTAAATTCGTTCCCCACAGAGTTGCTGAAGAAGAAGATTTCAGAAATATAAAGCAGAAGGACGAAAAATAATCAAAATGGAGGACAGCCCCCATCGCGTTAATTCTACAAAATTGATTTTCTCGTATTCTATGACTTCTTGATCTCTTTTTTCTGTTGACAGGATCCCCCTTGCTTATTGCTTACTAGTAAAATGACACTTTTTCAACGCCTAACATCACCTCCTAAAAAGGCTCTAATGTTAATTTCCTATTTTAACCCTGAGCTATCACGAACGATTAACTTAGTCGGGACCGTTACTTTAAGTGGTAATTCACGACCAGCGATGCGATCTAATAGCAATTGAATACTTGTACGCCCCATTTGCTCGGTATAAACCTTAACTGTTGTTAATGGCGTGCTTGCAAATCTCGCCATTTGAATATCATTAAAGCTTGCAATCGCGATTTCCTCAGGAACTTTCAAGTTTGCCTCACGCAAAGCACGCATAGCCCCGATTGACATAGAATCACTCCCTATAAAAAACGCTTCAGGAAGATTTCCCTTTTTAATGATCGTTTTCATTAACTCGTATCCATGTGTCATTGTATATTCGCCAATAAAAACGTGATCTTCGTTGTAAAGCCCTTCTGATTTCAATATTTTCACAAAAGTCGTATGACGCTTATCCTCAATTACCTGATTCTTAAATCTCTCTTTCCCGCCGATATAACCAATTTTTTTATATCCTTGGTCTAATAAGTGTTTTAATGCGCTGGTAGTCGCTTTTTCGAAATCAATGACAACCGAATCAAACTTATCCTCATCAGGAGAACAATTAACAAATACAATATTGTCTGAACATTTTCTTACTAAGTGCATCACATTAATATCTATACTACCAATCACAATCAATCCATCAATGTCGTCAATGATCTGCTCTTGATGGTCATCAGATAAACGCATGACCTTGTTGGTGAAAATCCCTCTATTGAGACACTCACTCTCAACACCTTGCCTAATGGAAGTTAAATAAGGATCATCTACACCATCTTCTTGTTCCTCAAGGGTATGTGGTAAAAAAATTCCAATCCGTGGGCTATTTGATTGCGTAAGCTTTTGTTCAGTCTTTCGCTTCCTTACCGTTTTATAACCTAATTGCTTTGCGACCTCTAAAATCCGATCCCTTGTTTCATGAGTTACTGATATCGTAGGATCATTGTTTAATACCCTTGATACCGTTGAACTCGAGACATTCGCATTTGCTGCAATATCTTTGATCGTTGCCATATTTTGAACTACCTCACTACATTTGAATTATTTAAAGGCAATGCCATGTATTTTTTCACCAAATATTTACTTTATATTTAAAGGTTATCAAATTATTAAAGCGCTTTCAACATATTTTTTAATAATTTTTATAATTAATTTACCGTAATACAACAAAGGTTTATAGTAATATATTTAATATTATAAGAATAATTTCAAAAAACATTAGTAAACTTTTTCTAAAAATTACCTCTCCTGATTTTCCATACCACGTAAGAAATGGCAATCCATTAATTTACTAAAGTTTTCCCCTTTAGTTAATTTTTCTATTTTAAGAAAACAAATATTTAATGTTTATCCTATAATTAAAAAACGGCATTGCTCTAAAAAGCAACACCGTAAAGCACAACCTTCATTTAATTATCAGAGCTATCATAAAGCTCAAATGCTCGTAAAGTCTTTTTCATTTTCACTTGCTCTTTTTCCTCATTGTCCTTTTTTCGCTTGTTCATTTCCTTATGCTCGTTAACATGTTCATCTCTTGAAATCCATGCTTTGAAGGCAGCTTGTGATTCCCATTTTGATACATAGACAAATTCAACTGTGTCTTTGTTTTCTCTACGCCAGCATTCAAAGGAAAGGATTCCTTTCGCCTCCGCTATCTGTGCTTTGTCTTTTTTACGCTTATTTACAAGTCGCTCCTCGTACGCTTTTTCAATTTCAAAGGTTGCTGTGTTTACAAACATTTGTATCATCCTTTCAAATATATTGTGGTTTGTCATTTACTTGTTTTGCAAAATAAGTTCTTGTTCGTTAGTAAATATGCTTATTTTTCGGTCGTAAATCCATATTTGTTATTAATCTAAATACTAAGCTGATTTGCGTAAAGATCATAATAAAATCCACGTTGTTTTAATAAATCTGCATGATTTCCTTGCTCAATTAATTCCCCATCTTTAATGACTAAAATTTGATCCGCACGCTCGATTGTTCTCAATCGATGAGCAATAACAAAGCTGGTTTTTCCTTTTGTTAGATTGCGAAGTCCCTTTTGAATTTCAACCTCAGTTCGCGTATCGATATTAGATGTTGCCTCATCTAGAATTAGAATATCGGCATCTGCTAGGATTGCTCTTGCGATTGATAGCAGTTGTTTTTGCCCTTGACTTATATTGGATCCACCAGCAGTAATCATTGTGTGGTATTGCGCTGGCAAATGCTTAATAAACCCATGAGCAGATGCTGTTTTGGCAGCTTGAATAATTTCTTCATCGGTTGCATCAAGTCTGCCATAACGGATATTTTCCATGACTGTTCCAGAAAATAAATACGGATCCTGTAGCACAATTCCGATTCTTTTTCGTAAATCTCTTAGTTTATAATCCCTACTATTTTTGCCGTCTATAAGAATTTCACCTGAATCGTTATCGTAAAAACGCATAAGTAAATTAATGATCGTTGTTTTCCCAGAGCCAGTTGGCCCGACTAAGGCTATCATCTCACCGGCACTAGCTGAAAAATCAATATTTTTAAGAATCTTTTTTTCATTGTCGTAGCTAAATTCAACATCCGAAAACTCGATATCCCCTAGAAACTTGCTTATAGAGATAGCATTTTTTTTATCTTTTAAGTCAGGCACTTCATCCATCGTTTCAAAAACACGTTCAGCTCCAGCTAGTGCTGCTTGAATCGCATTAAGTAAGGTTGACATCTGGTTAATCGGTCTTGAAAATTGCCGTGAATACGTTACAAATGAAGCAATGATTCCAACGGTTGTCATTCCTTTTAACGCCATAATCGCTCCCACACCAATCACTAGCCCTAAACCTAAGTTGCTGAGAAAGTTATTTGACGGACCAAGAAGTCCTGAGAACATGTCCGCGCGCATCGCAGATTGACGTAGTCGTTCATTGACCACATGAAATTCAGAAAACGTATCATCCTCCTTACCGAACAGCGTAATAACCTCTCCACCACTAATTGATTCTTCAATAAATCCATTTAGGTCCCCCATATCCTTTTGTCGTTTTGAAAAGTTCTTCCGACTTATACTAACGATTTTTTTCGTCACAAAAAGCATCAGGGGAATTGTTATAAAGGATACAATTGCTAAGACCCAGTTCAAAGAAAACATAGCAATCGTCACACCTATAACAGTTAAAATCGATGAAATGATCTGGATGACGCTTTGACTTAGCGCTTGATTAAGGCTTTCAATATCATTCGTGAATCGACTCATTAGATCCCCATGCTTATGGCGATCGAAAAAATGTAAGGATAGTGTCTGAAGCTTTGTAAACAAATCCTCACGAAGGGAACCTATCGTTTTTAATGAAACATTAACCATTATATAGGCCTGTAGCCAAGTAAAAAGGGATGTAAAAAAATAAATCCCAAGCAGTAGACCAGCCATTCTGATCGTACCAGACACATCCTTGGGAATAATATAGTGGTCAATGATCACCCCAATATAATATGGACCTAGTAAACTTAATAAAGAAGAAAGGATGACAAATAGTGTTGATAACAACAAACCAGTCTTTTGTCTCTCCATATAGTTCCAAATTCGAAGCAAAGTCCCCTTCGGGTCCTTTGTTTTAACCGGTGGACCAGGTATTCTTCCTTTTGGACCTCCCCCACCTGTTAATTGCTGCATTTTGGTTACACTATTGGTTTGATTACTCAACAACTACCCCTCCTTTCTCAGCTTGTGTATTGTAAATTTCTTGGTATAAAGGACAGTTCTCAAGCAGTTGTTGATGTGTCCCATTGCCAATAATTTCTCCATCATCCATGACAAGAATTTTATCTGCTTTAATAATCGATGAAATCTTCGAAGCAATCACAAATGTGGTTGTGTTATGAAAATCAGATTCCAAGGCTTGTAGAATGGTTGCCTCTGATCGAGCATCAACTGCTGATGTAGCATCATCTAAAATTAGGATTGATGGTTTTCTAATAAAGGCTCTCGCAATCGATAATCGTTGCTTTTGACCACCTGACAGGTTTGTCGCTCCTTGGGTTAGTTGATGGGCATATTTGTCCTCAAACCCCTCGATAAACTCTGTAGCACAAGCATGTTTAGCTGCATTTTTAAGCTCTTCATTAGTTGCTGAAGTTTTACCATATTTAAGATTGGTTTCGATACTACCAGAAAATAAGATCGGCTTTTGTGTAATATAGCCAATCGACGAACGAAGGGATTCTAGATTGAGATTCTTCAGATTAACGCCATCAATGAGAATTTCTCCTTGGCCAACATCGTACAATCTTGGCAAAAGCTTTGCTAGCGTCGTTTTCCCACTTCCCGTTGGTCCAATTATGCCAATTTTTTCTCCTTTGGCGACAGTAAATGAGAGGTGTTTTAGCACGTGTTCACCACTTTTACTATAGGAAAAAGATACATCCTTAAACTCTATATCTCCCTCAACAGAAGTAACCTGCCGCAAATCTTCGAACCTTTCAATCTCATTTTTTGTTTCTAATACCTGTTGGATCCTGTCGGCTGATGGAAATGCGCGCATTAATTGCATAAGAACCATACTGCTCGACATTAACGCCATTAATATAATATTTAAATAGTTGATAAATGCAAGAATCACCCCAACCTGGATTGATCCTTCTTCCACACGTATCACTCCAAGTATGAGTGCAATAACAATTCCACAATTAATCACAAACAATAAAATCGGCATCAGGATCGTAATAATCTGATCAGCTGTCATCGTCGTTTTCGTTAACGAATCATTTACCTTCTTAAACAGACCAATCTCATAATCTTTACGCACAAACGCTTTTACAACTCTTATCCCAGCAATGCTTTCCTGTAGTTTCGTATTTAGCTGGTCGATTCCTTCTTGTACTCGTTTAAACCATACACCGGCTTTTCTTGACAGAACAATAATGAAAAATAACAAAATAGGGATTAGGAAAAATAAAAGCGGAAACAGCTCTCTAGCCTGAAAAAAGACAATAATAATGCTACCAATAAAAAGAAGCGGACCTCTTACAAATACTCGCAATGTCATCATTAACGCTGTTTGAACCAATGAAATATCACTTGTCACGATCGTAATTAATTTTCCAGTGCCAAACGAGTCACGATTTCCACTTGAAAAATCTTCTACCTTTTTAAACACATCACGTCTTATATCTGTTGCAAAATTCACGGCTGCTTTTGTACTGTAAATCGTACATCCTACCCCACCAGCTAGCCCAATAATTGCAGCAGCAATCATAAATAGTCCCATTTGTACGACATATGTCGTATCATCATTTGCTATCCCGTTATCTATTATTTTTTGCATAATCAATGGTTGTAAGAGATCCATCGTTACCTCTAACGCCATTAATAACGGTGCAAGTACAATAAAAAACTTATAGGGCTCTGTGTATAATAACAACTTCCTAATGGATTTCATTTATCAAACTCCTTATCTGTACTTGGTTATTTCCTTCCCTGCTTTTCAGACCAGTTAATCAACTCATTCCGTCCATTTTTAATAATTGACACAAGCTCAAGTGCAAGTGACGGATCATGCAATACATTCTTCATCGCAAACTGGAACTCTAATTGGAACTTCTCCATCTCTTCCCGTACTAATGCCGCTTCCTTTGATTGCTTCCACATTAAACGTACGCGCCATTCCTCCCAAAAAACATCATCCTCATCATGAATAATGTCTGAAAGAAACTCCACACCGACATTATTTAAGGTGTACACTTTTTTGTCCGCTTGCTCATCAACTGAAATCAAGTCTTTATCAAGCAAATCTTGTAAAGCAGGATAGATCGTCCCAGCACTAGGAGTATACAAACCATCACTTCTCTCTTCCAATAGCTTCATTACCTGATACCCATGTCTTGGCTCTTCCTTAAGAAGCTGGAGGATTGCTAGTTGAATAAGACCTCTTCGTTTTGAGAATTTTGTTTTAATTTTTTCTCTTAAGTGTGGAGGCTTTTCATAGAGGTGGCGGGCCTTTTTTAAACCTTTTTCTGAAAGTGATAACATTCCTTCCTTGCTGCGGAGCAATTCTTCATTAAGCAAATGATCAATTACATGATTCACATTTTGAATTTCGTCACTAAGAATATGTAGCAATTCCATCCTATTCATGTCTTTGCGGCTTATATGAGTAAGAATGGTGAGAATATCTTGTTTTTTAAAGACTGTCATACGAAACCTCCAATACATTTTTATCTATTACGATTAATATTAATCGATATATAGAATATTCACAATAAATATATCGATTATTTTTTCCGATATAAGAACATTGTTAATAAGGTTACTTAAAATTCTTATTTCTATAAGAAAAAAAGAGGCTGGGACATAACTAAATTGACCATTCTTAAAGCCGAATAACTTTTAATTTAATTAAGCGATATAAATAAAAAACCCAAACTATTACGAAACTCTAAATTAGAATTTCGCATGATAGTTCGGGTTTTTCTTTGGCTGAAATACTTTTGTCCCAGCCTCTTGGCTTATTAAATGTTTAATCTACTCTAACGGGAATGGAAAAGTACGCTACAAAAGCTATATGCAATAGATAAATCCTTCTCTGCGGGAGAATGGAGGATTTGATGATTGCTTTTTGCACCAAGCAATCGTTTGTCTAATCCATCTACTTTCATAATTGATATCATGTTACAATTAACGAACAATAGAATCGGTTTTCTCAAGGGTGTCGGCACACTCCTAGTAAAGGGGGTGAGGCCGTTTGACGACTTTTGAATCTTTGATGTTTGCGGTTGCGTTTGCTAGTCTAATCGTAGCGATCCTATCATTTGACTCAAAAAAATAATCCACCCTTGAGTTAGCGGCTCAGGTGGATTATTTTTTTTCTACCTTATTGGCCGACTCCTTTATAGGAACCGACTATTGTAGACCGTTGGTGTTACAGCACCAGCGGTCTTGTTTAGTTAAGGGTAAGTATTTATTATATTATACTTAACTTTTATTGGAAATGACAATGATAAATAATTTATGTTTCAGTGTTTTTTACTTATTCATCTATTTATTAAAAATCCGTTAAGGTTTAAAGTAAGGGGGAATACGAAGCCACTCATGTTGTTCCAGATATCGTTTTACTTTTAACCCATATATCGTTTTTCTCATTATTATTTTCATAAAGATCACACCGACATCCGACCGAATTGATTCTGTAAGTCCTCTTGACGCATAGTTAACACCCATTGCCAAATTATATGACATTAAATTAGCAATTTCTTCGTCATTTAATTTAGCACCCTCTGGAATTTTCTGATATTCGAAAGTAGGCTTTTCCGGAGTTGATTGTGGTAAAGGAACTCCTTCCTTCTTTAGAAACTCGGCAATTTCCTTTTTAATAGGAATATGTAAATTTTCTTTTACATCTTTTAATATTAGCTTTAATTCTTCATCCTGAGCAAGATTGTAGCCAATTTCTTCATTCCTCATCGTCGTTTCTGTACCTAGTAGAAAAAACCAAAGGTTGGTCACCTCCATTACATTCAATGGTTTCTTTTCATCATCCATAAATGGTTCAAATGCATCATGAATTATTTCAAATAAGTTCACGTTTATTTATCCCACCAAACATAAGATATATTTTTGTTCTTTATGGTATGTTTTCCATTAGACATAAAAAAATGCTACTTACTGAAATATTTCTCGACTAGCTTTTCCGCTGTTCGAGTAGCAAGCGCCTGTGTTGTAAGGGTTGGGTTCGGTCCACCTATGCTATTAAAATGTACACTGTTATCAGCAATGTATAATCGTTTTACTTGATATGATTCACAATTCTGGTCAACAACAAAACCCATTCTCATCGTGCTTTCCAAATGAATCATTATACCTGGAGGCCAATTAGATCTAATTATTTTTTTTGCCCCTGCTTTACGTAGAATATCAGCCGCCATTTTAGCCAGTTCACTTTGTCTCATAATTGATCGTTTAGTAGGTTTATATTGTACGGTAGGAATAGGTCCATGTTCATCACTAATAAACGGATCGATCGAAACTCCATTTCGTTGATCCACTTCATCATCTGTACAGACTAAGATACTTAACGTTTTACGATAGTTTGTCATTAATTCTTTCAATTCATATCCAACAACTCGCCCCTGTGAATCTTCATGTCTATTTGGCATAGTAGGATGTAAGATATTGTATCCAGATTCACTCATTCCATAAAAAGAAGCCGTTAAGCCTGGACTCATTCCTACAGTTTGCAAAGAACCTAATCCAGGATAATCTAGCCTAGCACCACATGTGTGTCCTATAAAGGGATCTACATTTTCGCTTCCCAAAATTAAATTCAATTCCTTTTCATCAAATATTCCCGTTAACCAGTCCATACAATGATTAACCAAGCCTTTTCCTACCCAAGGATTCTTAGGCAATTGTGAATTTAACCATAGTCGAGGACTTTCAATACTCCCGGCGGCCATCACAACAGCATCTGCCAGCAATTCTTCCTCCTCTCCAGTCCAGACATCTCGAACAATGACTCCAATGGCACTCAAGCCTGAAGCAGCTTTATTTTCAGTTATGATTTTAATCGTAAACGCATTCGGTCTTATTCTGACATTACCGGTCTTTAATGCAAGCGGAACGTAGCTCACATTTGTTGAACGCTTAGCAATTTTATCCATTGAGGGTCCATGCGGACAACCATTTATACAATGCCCAGCAAGTGTACAGCCCTCCAAAAAAGATAACTGTTCAAGTGGAATAGTAGGATTAGTAAGATTCTTATTAGGAGGCAATATAGCGTTAGGCTGCGGACGAAAGCCAGGGGTTGTTACATTTAGTGTAGGAATCAGCTCCCAGCCTGCCTGTTTCGCCCCATAGTAGAATAGTTCTTCTTTTGCAGTTGTGGGTGCAAAATTAACAGGCAATATAGCTTCAACCTTTTCATAATATGGAACCAATTCTTGATAAGAAAGAGGCCATACATGCTCAATAGATCCTGGAAACGCACGGGGTGAATTGGCTGTATACGTTTGTGTTGTTCCCCCTACACCAGAATTTTGCCAAATTAACGCTTTTTGATTCGTTTTCCGGAACCACTGTGGAAGACTGCGATTTGCTGGTCCCCACCGTAATCTACCGGAAACCAAATCATTCATGTTTGCTTCGTATTTGTTAAACAATTGTCGGTAAAGATTTATATCTAAATCAACATGTTGAGAGCTAAATTTGGCTCCAGGTTGTTTATTCGGGTGCGGCCATTTTTTGTTACCATACCATGGACCTGCTTCTAGAACTAGAACGTTTAAACCCATCTCTCCAAGTTCCTTCGCGATGACTGCCCCTCCACCGCCTGCCCCAATTACAATCACATCCTGATCAGCCATTTTTCGCCCCCCTTTTGTGCGGAAATATTAATAAAAGCCCTCGGAAATCACGATATCCAAATGCTACCCCTGGATAGTTTGATTGACACCAACCGATTGGAAAATACTCTAATCGTCTATTATCAGGCGGTAAAAAACGGGTTGTTCCATAAGCCGTCCATTCTGAATAATAACCAAATAGGGTGAGTTGGTTTAGCACATCCATCATATTACGAATAAGTCCAGGGTTATTCGTATAAGGTGTTGGCAAACTTGCAAGATTAATGTCAAGGCAATCTAATAAGGTAATAACACGCAATCTATCACTTCTCGATAGATAAGTAAACGGAGTCCTTTTCGTAAACACCCTCATGTCTAGAGGACATTTTGCCTGCCCTGACTGAATTAAATAAGCAGCTGCAGTATTCAGCAAACGCGCTGTAGCAGTTGACATTGAAGAATTATTTAAGTTTAGCTGTTCCTCTGTTGTATAAGCCAATGAATGATCAAGTGTCCATATAACATATTCATATACTTTTACAAGCACTGCATCTTCTACTTGAACGGCTCCTCTTGTTGAAGCTATGTATTCTATAGGTTGAATAATCATCTGAACAAGTGCACGGAAAGTAGTCCTTGTCTGAAGGTCAAGAATTCCAATGTTGTCTCCGGTTCGCAAAAGCTATCCTCCTTTAGGGTATGTTCCCTTCCTCTTAATCTTATTTTGCGTTTATTTTTCTATGTCTAGAAGTTATTTTTTAACGTAGAAATTATAAGATACCTACGCTTAATCCGCATTTTCGCATTCAACTTGAAATGGTCTTTGTCACTTTATTCTTTTATTCCCAAGTGCAAGCTCAACCTTACAAATTAGAATTTAGATACATATTCCCACAAATAATAGGTGAATTTAAATATATTAATTAATCTTAATGAAGCAAATGAAGAGTAGCGTTATTAATTTTTGGAGGTTTTTTCGTGGAAAATATCAATCATAATGTTGAACTTACTTCAGCAGAAATAGCGAATCTTTGGACTCAATATATGAATGATTCTTTATCAATTTGTATTCTTTATCATTCTATTGATAAGGCACAAGATGAAGATATAAAGGAAGTACTCAAATTTGCTCTTAAGATAGCTGAAAACCATATTGACAAAATTAAGGAATTTCTGAAACAAGAGAACTTTCCCGTTCCAAAGGGTTTCACCAAAGAAGAAGATGTTAACCTTAATGCCCCTCCTCTATTTACAGATACCTTTATGTTAGTATATATGCACGTGATGACATTACTAGGTTTAACTGGCTATGCTGGTGCTGTAGGCACTTCTTCCCGCAAAGACCTAATAGCCTATTTCATTCAATGTAATAAAGAAACAATGGAGTTATACGAACGGACCATAGATGTTATGCTGAATAAAGGCATTTACAGTAAACCCCCGCGTATTAATACACCAAATCAAATTGACTTTGTAGATCATCAACGATATTTATCGGGGTGGTTTGGGAAAAAACGTCCCTTAAATGCCATAGAAATTAGTGGGATTAATTTTAACATGCTAAAGATTATCGCGAAGGTTGTTTTAGAAATTGGCTTTGGACAGGCCTGTCAATCAAAAGAAGTTAAAAAGTATTTCCAAAGAGGAAAAGATATTTGTGAAAAACAGTTCAGTATTCTTAGTTCCACTTTAACGAAAGATAATTTAGCATCTCCAGCTTCTTGGGTATCTGAGGTAACAAATTCAACTGTTCCGCCCTATTCAGATAAACTAATGTTAAATCATATTGTCATCTTAGTATCCTCAGCGGTCGGATATTTTGGAGCTGGGGTATCTGTTTCTCAAAGAAGAGACCTTGCTTTTGAATACACACGTCTTATGGCTGAGGTAGGGTTATATGCTGAAGATGGAGCAGAACTATTAATAAGTAACGGATGGTTGGAACAACCACCTTTAGCTTCTGACCGAGAAAATTTGGCGGAGCATAAATAATTATTTACACAAAATCCTATGTTAATCTTTAAGATTGAAGATCTTTTTTTAATAAGGTTCGTTAAAACAGTTGCTTTCTTCATTATAAACTGTCAAGATAGTGAAGATAAAATACTTTTAAAGAACTCGTAGGTGATTAACATTATCGAAATTAAAACATCCCCACTCAGTGATGGGGAATTCAATAGAGGAGTATTTGCAACGACTGATATAGCAAAAGGTACTCTTCTTCATGAAGCACCCGTCATTTCTTATCCAAATGAGCAGCATGTTCATATCGAAAAAACGTTACTTGACGATTATGCATTTGAATATGGACTAAACCACACTGCGATATTATTAGGCTATGGTATGCTATTTAATCATTCGTATGAGCCTAATGCTACTTATGATATCAATTTTAAAAACCATACATTTGATTTCTTTGCATACAAAGATATAAAAGCTGGGGAAGAGATTCTTATTAACTACAATGGTGAAGTTGATGACAACGAACCACTATGGTTCAATAAAGATGAGATTGCAAATGACAAGGATGAAACAAAAGACTGATTATTACCCTTTTACTCTTAAATTCTAATAGTACACACCATAGCGAATTAGACCCACTTCTTAAAGTTTTAATTCGTATAATCACTTAAATAGCCTCTTGGTATTAATTCGTCCATTTTTATACAAGATCTTAGGACAATAACCAAGAGGCTTTTGTATATACAAATAACTCTAACCTCTCCGGTTTTCATGCATGTACTTCATCCACTTCTTCAGCTTATAACTACAAATAAAATACCCTACACTAGCGATAAAAGATACTCCAATTGATAGCTTCAATATAAGGGGATGTATGGTATAGATACCTGCAGCAATTCCGATGAAGCCAAATATAGTTAATTGGAATAACTGTTTTTTATGATTTTCATAGATAATGAATTGAAATTGTCTTCTTTGCTCGATTTCCTTTATTTGTTCTAATTTTTTAGGAGCATCTAAAAACTCTGTAACAGAATGAAACAGCTTAAATATCGGCTGTGATTGAATCCATTGCCAAACAAATGACCATTTATTATTCCCTTGTTTATTCAACCACTCCATAAAAACAGGTTTCATTAAATCAATAAGCCCCTCCTCTGGTGCCAAATTGAGGAGAATGCCTTCTATCGTTACAAAAGAGCGACCTAAAAAGACAAATCTAGTTGGCACCTGAATGGGTAGGGCTTGAATCATATCATTCATTTCCAATTTTAATGCAATAACATCCATTTCTTTTAACTGGTCAGGCTGAAAGGACATAAATTCAGCTAGTAGCTTCTCCATCGTTCTTGATTCAGCGCCAGGGAGCAAAAATCCTAAATGAAACAAGCAATCCACTGCTTTTGTATAATTTTTACTAAGAAAGCTTTCAATTAAACCTTGAAAATAAGTAGCATCCTTTTTGGTAATTTCCCCTACCATTCCGAAATCAAGTAAGATGATTTTTCCTTCCTTTGAAACAAGTATATTTCCTGGATGTGGGTCAGCATGGAATGTACCAGGTTCAAGCCATTGTGGAAGGAATACTTGGAGGAGTCGCCCAGCCAATTCTTGACGGCTAACTTCTAACTGATCTAAAGCCTCCTCATTTGTGAGCCTTATTCCTTCAACCCATTCCATCACCAGTACCTTTGAAGTACTGAGTTCCGAATACACTGAAGGAACCTGTACTACTTCCATATCCTTAAATCTTTCGCTAAATAAGAGCAAGGCTTTTAGCTCCTTCGTAAAATCAAGTTCTCGTTCAATCACTTGTTTTAGTTCCTTAAACAGGACTTTAAAATTAATAAATCCTTTTGGAATAGGAACAAAGTGATCAGCAAACCAAATAATGATACCCAAAGTCCGGAAATCAGTTTGCACAATTGACTGTATATTAGGACGTTGAACTTTAATAGCAACTTCTGTACCATCTTTCAAAATACCTTTATAGACTTCTCCTATCGACGCTGAAGCAATTGCAGTTTTTTCAATTAATAGAAAGTGTTGATCAAGTGAACTCCCCCATTCCTTTTCTAAAATCACCTGAATCTCACTCCAGTTAGATGGGGGAACCTTATCTGTAAGATCTTGTATTTGATGGATAAATGCATTTGGAAGTAGGTCGGCGCGAATACTCAGAATCTGACCAATTTTAATGAGCAATCCCTCTAATTCAAAAAGTGTATTGCGAAACCTCTCCCCTATTTTCTCCCACAACTTTTCCCATTCTACTTCAGGCTTTCTTCGAATTTTATACCAATAAATTTGTATGATGATGATAAAAGCCATAGATAGTACCTTTGACATCCGAACTAACTTGTTCTTAGTTTTCATCACGGACCTCTCATTTCTTTTAACAATTATTTGAAAAAGTATTTTACTTAAAATAATTCAACAAAAATGGACACTTCTCCTTCTTATCGTAAGTTGTGGGACTAATGAAAGAAAAATAACCAAGATAAGTTACAGAGGCGAAATGAGTACTTCCTCTAAAGATACAAACTAGGAATAATTCAAAGCATAGGCATCATAATAGGGTAGAAAGGATGTGTGTTTATGACAAATGAGACAATTATAGAGGAACTAAACACTTTATTAAGGGGTACATATATGGGTATACGTTCACTTGAACACTATATTCAAGCGGTAGAAAATGATGAATTAAAGAATAACTTTCAATCAATGCAACAGGACATAAAGCTTAATGCCCAGAAAATAGCAGAACGAATACAGAATCTAGGCGGAGTTCCAGCTGACGATGAAGGTGTCTCTGGATCAATGCATAGCTTTATGCATAAAATCATGCTCCCTAATGATTCAAGAAAAATTATTGAAGATGCTCTAAAAGGAGTAGATAACTATGGTGTGCAATATTCAGAGGAACTTGTAAAGGGTGATTTAGATCCAACTAGTAAGCAAATTGTTGAAGAAGTAATTGATAATAACCGAAGACATGTTGAACACTTAAGACACTTACTTCATTAAAAAATTAGGTTGTTTTAGCAAACTTTGTTGCGATTTACCAAGTAGTGTGGTGGTGTTGTTGATTGCAGCGAAAAGATGCTCACTTTCCACGGGGAGGCGATGAACATCCTATCGCAGTTCCCGAAAGAGTCTCGCACTTCCGCTCATCAACCTTTAACAGTCTTTGTTTAAAAAACAACAATCTCTTAAAAAGAGCCAAAAAATAAGATTGAGAAGACCATCAAAAGGTAGTTGGTCTTCTTATTGGACAATAAAATAAAAAGAATGCATTAAAAGTATTAAGTCAAATGTTACCACTTCTTTATGAAAAGCTTATTTTCTTTTATTACCTGATAGATAGTTAGCATGGTTTTCCCGTGATAAACCAAGCAGAACTGATGTCATCAAAAAAAAACGATTAAGAACAGAAGTCTTAACCGATTTCTTATTTTATTTAAAATTAATCCGATTTAAGATTTTTGCTTTTTCATAGTGAAATACTGATTTAGATAATTCAAAGATGGTTCCGTTGGTTAAGCATACTGTATTTTCAATAATCAATGCTGGATCTAATGGTTTAATAAGCAATAATTCCGCATTTGCTTCACCAATTTTTTCGCAATTGATTACTTTATCAGCAAATCCTATGTTTAATTTTAAATCCTCAATAAGGTACCTATAAATAGAACTCGATGCAATATCTTCATTTAAATATGGCACAATGTCTTTTTTAAAGTAACTTATTTCAATTGAGAAGGGTTCTTTATCAACAATTCTCAGCCGCTTAATATAATAAAGATTTGCTCCCACTTCACAACGCAATTGTTTTGCTATTTCTTCCTCTGCTGTTACCACATGTAATTCCAGAATTTTCGTCTCTATTATTTTAGATGTTAAATCTTTTGTTAATCCTCTAAGACTGCCTAAATTTATATAATCTGTTATGGATTTTTCCCGTAAAAACATTCCACTACCTTGCACCTGATAGATAAGCCCGAGATTGACTAACTGATTAATTGCTTTTCGGATCGTATTTCGGCTCACTTTAAAATTATTTATCAGTTCTTCTTCTGTCGGCAGCTTTTTTGCTGTATCAAATTTCCCATCCCTAATATCCCGTTCTAAACAATCAGCTATTTCTTTATATTTTACAGCCATATAATCTCCCTATTATTCGTTCAATTATTTACTGCCTCTATTATACACAAAACCTCTTGATTAAAATCAAGAGGTTTTCATTTTTCTTAGAGCTCTTCTCCTCGCGTTTCAATAATATGCTTATACCAATGAAACGACAGCTTTTTCTTGCGGTTTAAATTGTTTTGTTGATCCACGTAGATAAATCCGTATTGCTTTTTATATCCGTTTAACCAGCTTAATAGATCTATGACAGACCATGCATAATACCCTTTTAAATGAATGCCTTCTTTGATTGCACGCTTAATGACTTTTAAATGTTCCTCAATATATTTAATACGAGGAACATCTACTATTTCCCCATCAATTATCGGATCCTCATCACCAAGTCCGTTTTCTGTTACATACATTTTAATATCACCATAACGCTCTTTTAACATATGCAGCCCATCTAAAAATCCTTGAGGTGAGATTTCCCATCCCCATTTTGTATATGTTTTATCTTCCATTTTTACGGTCCGATAAAACCCATCAAAAGAAGGATTGCCTGGAGCTAGAGTAGACGTTTCCCTTGAATGTTCCATGGATGAAACAGCCTTGTTATTTTTTTCTACTCGAATCGGTTGGTAATAATTAAGTCCTATAAAATCATTTTTTCCTGCATTTCTTTTTAATGTAGCAAGTTCTTCTTCCGTCCAACTTGGCGTCCAACCTTTCTCCTCTAATTGCTCGACCACATATGAAGGATATTCTCCCTTTAAAATTGGGTCATAATACCAAAAGGTTTCATATTCATTGGCATGTCGAGCAGCTACTACATTCTCACGATGATCATTTACACTGAACGCTGGTAAGAAAACATGTGTAATACCAATCTCTCCGTAATGATTCATTTCCTTATATACCTCTACAGCCTTTGCATGTGCATAAAACACGTAATGTGTCGCTTGAAAATATTTATTCTCATCATTTTGAATACCAGGCGGATGTGCTCCTTTTAGATAGCCTAACCCACAAAACATAACCGTTTCATTAAACGTAATCCAATGTTTGACACGATCCCCGAATGCTCGAAAACAAACTTCAGCATACTTAATAAAGGCTTCAGCTGTTCGCTTATTTGTCCATCCCCCATCTTCTTCAAGCGTAATAGGCAAATCCCAATGATATAGTGTTATAAATGGAACAATACCGTACTTTAAACATTCATTAATTACATTATTATAAAATTCCAAACCTTTATCATTGACTTCTCCGTCTCCTGTTGGCAAAATACGTGCCCATGAAATGGAAAATCGGTATGATTCAAGACCCATCTCTGCCATTAATTTGATATCTTCTTTGTATCGATGATAATGATCTATGGCTACATCTCCGTTTGTTCCCATATACGTTTTACCTGGAATCTTTGAAAAGACATCCCAATTTGTTAATCCTTTACCATCTTCATTCCATGCTCCTTCTATTTGATAAGAAGCAGAGGCCGCTCCGAATAAAAAATCATGTGGAAACTTCATTTTATACCCTCCGTTTTTAATCCAACCAATTATATTCATTACTATATATTATATTTATTGGTACAAATATTTAAAGTGATTATATACTTTTTTTCAATATTTGACTACATAAACTTCTTAAAATAGTTAAATAGAAGTACAAAAATAGTATTTGCTATAATCTGACTAATTAAAACCGAGTGCAATTAAAAAAGACATTAATCCTACTGGATCACGTCCTTTTAGATAAAAATGAAAATAACCCTTACTTACCTTTTGAAAATAAATTAATAAATAATAGTAAAGCAATTAACCCTAACTTCCTTCACGATTTCTTGCCTTTCTTAACACAACATAGGTCAACAATCCCAAAGGCCCAAACATAAGTGTCAAAAATAATATTATTGATTGGAGTGGTAATGGGATAAATCTGTACTCCAAATTTTCTTGATAAATAAAATGTCCAACGAATAGATCGAAGCAAAGAAGATGGATCCATACCAATAAGGCAAAATTAGGTTCTGACAGTAATTGAATAACTCCGGTTGCAGAGCTAAAATACTGCATAAAACCGATGCCATTCATAAAAATAACTGTGATGATTCCGACAATATATAGGATTGATAAATAGATTGGAAATATTTTTAGATCTGCAAGAAAACGTGTCACTCTCCATGTAGGAAGAACGATCATCAGCAACCAAACCACTATCCCAATACTCGCGAGTGAAAACAATAGCTCAAACATTTACTCTTCCCCTTTCCCTAAAGAGATCTATCTTGTTTTAAGAAAGTGGATTTCCTCACCCTTTTAAGAAACTGCCAACCTGCAAAAATCGTCGTCCCTAGCCAAATAAATAACAAAATGATCGCAAGGATTGGAAATGTTGATAATTCAAAAACAGTGTTGCCTAATCCAGTTTGAATACCTATGACAATAATTGATAGCATCCAAGCAATACTACCATAGTGAATGAGTGATTTTTTTAACTTTTCATTTATTTGGGCTCGTTCCAAAAACCATCCAGGCACAATCAATGTTTGTAAAGCATGAAAGCCAATTCCATGTAATACAATTAAATTTCCTGCATCACCTGTAAATCGATCTTGAAGCAAAATCATCCATACACCCCCAAGATTTGCTACGAAAACAGAAAGTAAGGCATAGCGAATTCCTAGGATAAGCAACGGTCGCTCAACAGGAGCCTTAAGTCGAAAAAACTGAATCGTAAGCAACAAGGCAAGTGTCACAAGCACTAGTGAATCAACGCCAAATAGGATTCCAGCAATTATATCAAAAACAGATCCTTCACGAGAAAATCGTGGATTTAGCCCTCTGAAATTTTGAATCGTCTCGACTGCATAGGCATATAAAGCTGTTATGATAAAGAGCCACCGCATCATCTTTCGACTTCGATCTCTAAACTGCGAAAAAGGTAAAATCGCTGCAATAGATAGGATAAAGACACCGATTGCTGTATTAAATGAAAAGGCATCCTTTACATTACCTTCAGGTAAAATAATTGGATCTTGAAAAAAAAGATAAATTGCAATCCCTGCAGCAAGTATAAAACCAATACTACTCGTAACGACAAGCCACTTTTCTCCTTCAAACAGCTTAATTACAGGTTCATTCGTATCATGTCTGCCTGATTTCATAGAATTCGCCAAGATTTTTCCCTTCTTTCAATTTGGATTTATTTATTTATCAGTCAATAAATAATGTTACAAAAAAAAGAAAGATTAATTACTCCTTCTTTTTCACTCTACCTCATTTTTTCCATTGCATAATTGTGGTAAATTTAAGACCTCTGCAACAGTAATCAGCAATCCCGTGCCAATAAAATGTGCTGCTGTTTCTTTTGCTTGATTAATTCCCGCTCTTTCAAATTTCATGGTTAATGATTCAAAAATGGTAAGAAACAACTTTCGTACATGGTCACGAATACCTACATCTGAAATAGCATGAGCTTGCATGACCATCAAAACTTCATCACGATGAGTATGGATAATTTGCGTAAATGCACGCCCCATCGTTTCGATTAATTGATCAGCTGGTCCATTGACTTCGGCAAATGTGTCATATATTCGACTAAAGGCACGATCAATAACAGCTTTGAATAATTCTTCCTTGTTTGCAAAAAAGTGAAACACATATGGCTGTGTTACTCCAGAAGCCTTTGCCACCATTGCAGTTGTTGCTTTGTAATATCCCTTTTCAGCAAATACCCCTACTGCATTATCAATTATTTGTTCCTTCTTATCTTCACGGACAGCCACTAGAATCAATCCTTTTATCTATTTATTGATCAATAAATAAATCTTATTAAAAATTGAAATTTTTGTCAAGATTACTTTTTAATATTTAAGGAATATGATTTAGCTTATTTTTTGTATTTCGCTATCGTCTGCCTCGGAGATCGTTCTCAATTTTCTACAATACGCCTCAAGCCTTAGATGCAAATAAAACCTTAGTTCATTGTAAGAATTTCCTTAATTATTTAATATTAACTTATCGATATTCCTTAGCATATCCAATTGAAAATATAGTGTTAGAAAGAAGGTATCTCATTGAAAAAACTTTTTGTATTACTATTTTTTGTTGTCGGTCTTTTATTACTCATTGTCACAAACACCTCCTGGTTATCATTCGGGCAGAGCATTAATCAAATAGAAGTAACAGAAAAAATTGATTTGATTGAAATTGATGTATCAAGTGTGAGCACAACAATAATTCCTGAAAAAAGAAACAACGTAAAAGCTGAATACAAAGGAAAGGGAAAAGTGACAGTGCAGGAAAATGGTGATGCAATTAAGGTCAAGTTTGAATCAAAAAATCAGTTCAATTTCCTTTCATTTTTTAATAAAAAGAACTTAACAATTTACATTCCAGAAGATTATGATCGTAATATGGTGATTGATAGTGGTTCAGGGAAACTTTCCTTTTCTGGAGAATCAAAAAATGAGCCTATGCATTTAAAAAACCTTACATTAAATATGAGCTCAGGCCATGTGCAATTAAGCAATATTAATACAGAATACTTCGAACAAGATGGCTCTTCAGGCTATGTGGGAATTGAATCCTTAACTACAAAGAAAGGTTCCTTTAACATGAGCTCGGGAAAATTGGATGTAAAGGATTATTCCGGAGAAGTGGAGGCACAGGCTACATCTGGTCAACTCACTCTAAAAATGAACAAATTATCCGACTCTGTTAAAGTTAAAGTAAATTCTGGTTTTGCAACACTTGATTTACCATCCAACGCTGATTTTACGTTAAACGGAAAAATAGGTAGTGGAGCAATCTCAACTGATTTTTCACTTATAGATTCTAAAGAAGAAAAAGATAGGATTGAAGGAAAGCATGGTTCAGGTCAGCATGATCTAGATTTAGATGTAAATAGTGGAAAAATTGAGGTGAAATAGTACCCCTACACTTAAACAGCATATAGAAAATATGCTGTTTTTCTTTTTTTGGAAAATAGCTGAATTTCCCATTGTTATCGAGTAGGATAGATAGCTTAGATACTCAATCCTCGCTAAACATCTACATTTCATTTCACAACTCAATCTAGGCTTCATTCATTAAAAGTCTCTTTAAAACTCTTTTTTTCAGTCACAACTATACTTAAAAAACATATAAGTATATAAATGTGAATTAGGGTATTGGTCTACTTAATTTAATACAGTTTTTGTATATAAATGCAAGTGAAATATACCTGCTTTATAAATAAATGTTTTAACCACAGCATTTCAAATAAACTTCCTTGTGATAAAGGATAGTCATACTGATGGAACAGGAGTGCGGGGAAATGAAAAAAAGCAATGAATTATTAGATCTACCCATTATTAGTATTTCCGGGGTTAAAAAAATCGGAAAAATCAAAGGGTTGATTATCAATCCTGATAATTTTTCTGTAGATTTTTTAACGGTGGAACAGGAAGATTGGCAAGTTGGTGTAAAAGCGGTTCCTTTTAAAAAGATTGTTGGAATTGGAGAAACTGCTGTGATGGTAGAACATGACAATTCAGTTATCGACTTAGATGAGATTCCTATTGTGAATCAATTATTAAATAAAAAGATTCATATTATTGGTTCACAAGTGCTGACAAGAAAAGGATTTCTCTCAGGTGAGGTTTCTGACTATTATTTCAATGAGGGAACTGGTCAATTAGAAAATCTACTCATATTGTCCGGTAACAAAGAAACGTATTTTCCGATTGAAAATGTTATCTCTTTAGGGAAAGAACATGTAATCATAAATGATTCCTTACAAGAAATCAACAACCAAATTTCAGAACAGATGATGAATCTGCAGCAAGCTACTCCTATACAAACTGGAGCAGTAAGTCAGAACAACACAGATAGAAAAGCAGCATTAAAAGCCAAGTTAATTGAATTATTAAAAGGAAATTCAATCAAAAAGGATATCTTTAGCAAGTCAGGTGAGTTGCTGTTTGAAAAGGGTACTATATTATCTGGTGAGGATATTAAAGTTTTACACGACGAAGGGGCTAAAGTCTTAATTGAAATTTCTTTGGATCTTAATGAATAATTATGGTACTTAAACTAAGAAATCCCCTATTGCACTCCAAATCGGAATGTAATAGAGGATTTCTCAGTACTTTCTATTGTCCTACATTAACTTCATTTACATCACTTTCATATACAAGCCAATCAACCCCGTTTATTTGATTGGAAACATCAATGATTTTCTGTAATACACGATCAGATTCAGATCCACTTAAAACGGTTGGTTGATAATCATTCCGATTGGAAACTGATGAAATTGAGAAAGGTATGATGTTGATTTCTTTTTTGTTTGTGAGATCCCCGTTTTTTAAATGAAAGATTTGTTGAAATACAAAGGTATCCTTATCACTTGGATTTCGATTTCCGCCAAACATAAAGTTGCCGAGACTATAGACGATAAATTTCCCTTTATATTCTTCGATTCCTTGTACAACGTGTGGATGATGTCCAAGGATAAGATCTGCCCCACTGTCTATCGTATACCTAGCCAATGATTTTTGTTCTTCATTTGGGACGTACTGTTTTTCATCTCCCCAGTGATAATGAACCAAAATAATCTCTACATCATTTTCGCGTAATGCCTTAATATCCTGCTCAACAGTATTGCGTATTTCAGGGTTATCCCCCCATCCCTCATATCCTAACGCACCTATTTTCACCCCTTTAATCATTTTTATATAATGATGGTCATATCCAAAATATCCGATTTCATGCAACTTTAGTGCTGATATCGTATCATCAAAACCTTTATCTAAGTAATCAAAGATATGATTGTTTGCTAGATTTACAGCCTCTATGCCACCAAGTTCTAAAATTTGTGTATAAGAAGGATCTCCTTTAAAAGTGAATGTCTTATCTGCCTTCTCCGTAGCAGTTGTTAAAGTCGTTTCTAAATTTACAGTTGTTAGATCATCTTCTAAGAAGGTCGTCCCCAACCCCTCAACAAAGTAGGGAAGTCCATTTGTTTTAGCTTCATCGACAAATGAATCTGTATACTCAAAACGTTCATCGGTTCCTAGTGTAAAATCCCCAGCAGCACTTATTTTAATCGTGGTTTCTGTTACGGGTTCCAGCTTTTTATTCTCATTTGTGCTTTGTTCCTGCTTTTGCTTTTCACTATCTTTTAAGCTCTGTTCCTGCTTCGTTTTAGTCTGATCAGTAGAAACTTCTTCAACCTTAAATAGGTTAAAAATGAAAACTCCAATGATGATCAAAAAACTAAAAAGGATAAAGTGCCTAACAGACTTTTTCAATCTCCTGTGTTTTCTTTTAACTCTAGTTCTATTCAAGTTGTTTTCATTATGCATTTTTCCAATCCCCTTATTTATAGATCATAAATAGTTTAATACTTTTATAACGAAAAAAGTACTGTGTTTGTTACATTATTTGTGAAAATTATGATACAAAAGTTGTGTATCATAGATTAAATTGTACAGAGACTAGTGAAAATTTTCAGCTGATACTTATTTTTTTAGATTCGACATGAAAGCGCTTGTTTTTATATGCCATAAAACGTAATATATAAAATTGTATAACTAGTATGGGAGGGAAAAACATGCAAGATTTTGTTTTTCATAATAGTACGAAACTTATTTTTGGTAAAGATAAAGAACAATTAGTTGGACAAGAGTCGGTTTCTTATAGTAAAAAGCTACTTTTGCATTATGGCGGAGGCAGTATTAAAAATAGTGGACTCTATGACAAAGTTGTTTCCTCTTTACGAGAACAAAATATTGAGATTTTTGAATTAGGTGGCGTTAAACCAAATCCTAGAGTTAGTCTGGTACGAGAAGGTGTCGCAATTTGTAAGGAAAATGACATCGACTTTATCCTTGCTGTTGGAGGAGGAAGTGTAATTGATTCTGCAAAAGCGATTGCTGCTGGTGCTCACTATGATGGCGATGTATGGGATTTCTTTGAAGGAAAAAGCACGATAGAAGCTTGTTTGCCGATTGGAGTTGTCTTAACAATTCCTGCAGCAGGAAGTGAATCAAGTTCTGGAACAGTGATAACAAATGAAGATGGCTGGTATAAACGATCAACAGGACATATTACGATGAGACCACAGTTTGCGATCTTGAATCCAGAGCTTACATATACATTACCTTCCTATCAAACAGCATGTGGGATTACAGATATGATGGCCCATATTTTAGAAAGATATTTTACAAATGAAAAGAATGTTGAAGTAACTGACCGTTTATGTGAGGCGACACTAAAAACAATCATAAATAATGCACATATTGTTATTGAAGAACCAACGAATTATGCTGCAAGAGCTGAAATTATGTGGTCGGGAACAATCGCTCATAATGATTCATTAGGAGTAGGGAGAATCGGTGATTGGGCTAGTCATGATATTGAACACGAGCTAAGCGGTATTTATGACATTGCACACGGAGCCGGATTAGCCATTATCTTCCCAGCATGGATGAAATACGTTTATAAACATGACATCAATCGCTTTGTCCAATTCGCTAACCGAGTATGGGATATTGAAATTGATTTAAATAACCTTGAAAAAACTGCCCTAGCAGGAATCAAGAAAACAGAACAATTTTTCAGCTCAATCGGTATGCCGATCACATTGAAGGAAGTTAATATTGACTCAGATCACTTTGAAGAAATGGCAAAGAAGGGAACTGAGAATAGACCTTTAGGGAACTTTGTTAAGTTAAATGAAGAAGATGTATTAAACATTTATCATTTAGCAAAGTAACGGAAAAAACCTCGTTTACATTAGTATCGAGGTTTTTTCATTGATTTCAAAGGGCTCATTATTTAATGTATTTATTTAGGAACGAAGTTTATTAATCTGATAACTTATAATACATTCTCACTTTTTAGCTATTATGAGAAACCTTTTAGAATTTGTTCGAATCCCTTTTTCAGTTTGATTGTTTTTAATAAAATCATTTAATATTTCAAAATCCTTCTTTTCCTGTCCAAAATTAGGAATAATCGGCGTATGTTTAAGTAAAAAGATAAGGTCTTCAGGTCTTTGATAATAGTCCATAGCATCATAATCAAAGGATTTAACGTCTGAAAAACCAACTTCTATTAATTCTCGAATATATTTCTCTTTTAATGCCCCATCAATTTCTCCAAAAGATTGACCTCGACCAAAAGCTTCTTTTACATTTAATTTATCGGCTTCACTTACTTGCTGAGTAAGAAAAAGCCCACCACTTCTTAAAACCTTGGCAACTTCAATTGAATAAAATGGGGCGTGACAACATGAGATTACATCAAAAAAACCAGTAGGAAATTGTAAATCATCAGAAGACATTTGGCAAAATCGTACGTTTAACAAATTGGATTTTCTAAGATTAGAAAGAGCAGTTTCCATCATTCCGTTGGATAAATCAATTCCAACCAAGAATAGTAATGAACCTGCAATTTTCAATATATTTTCTCCTCCACCAGTGCCAATATCTAAAAGGACATCTGTGTTTTTACATCTTTTAGTTACTTCTGTGTAAAAATCCCATTTAACACCTTCTGAAATAGACTTCACTTTACTAAAATCCCAACCGTTTAATCTTCCAACTTTATCATAAAAACGTTCATATTCTAATAGATTCACTTTTTTCCACCTTCTATGTAAAAAATCAAACACCTTTAAATTTTATTTCCCTCTCTTTCACCATGTCTTACAAAATAAATAATAGAATTTAATATAATGACTCCTTTTGTGTTCATCTTTTAACAACAGTAATTTCAATATTTATTCATATTTTTCAATAATGACTTGATTCAGTCTTGGTAAAGAATAGATGCATTACTAAATAGCAAGATAAGGTTAACAGGATTCAATATTAAGATTGCCTAATTTTGCAATAATCGAAGGTAATTCCGCCAGATCATTAATTATAAAGTCTGCCTCAACATGATTCCATTGGGAGTCTTGCTTCCAAATCCCTTTCATTCCTACATTTTGAGCACCTTTTACATCATTTACTGGATGGTCTCCCACAAAGATACCTTCAAAAGGTTGAATTTTAAGTTGCTCCATTGCTCTATTAAAAATTTTGGGCTCCGGTTTTTTAATTCCTTCCCATTCAGATATTAAAATGACCTCAAAGTACTTCTCTATACCCAACGCTTTTATGTTATTCATCTGAAATTTCCCTATTCCATTTGTAATTATCCCCAAAATTAGATTATTATTTTTCAATTTTTCTAACATATTAATGAGGTTAGAAAAAGGAACACAATTATGCTTAAATTCATTCATATAATCTTGAAGGAGTTCTTGCCAAGTAATTTTAGTAATATCAAATTCTTTGACTATTCGTTGATAAACTATATCCTTCCAAACATATCCACGGTTATCCAATTCTATAAATCTAGAAACATACTTCTCTCTTGAAATATTGCCTAGCAAGTTGTTCAATCTACGATATTGCCCCTCTATAAATAGCCTTACTGACTCGTCTCGATTTAATAAAGTTCCATCAAAATCAAAGATAGCAGCTTTAATCATTTTTCCACCTACTCTCTTTAATCAAGTTAAATTTAGAGCCTATTTGCTCCTTTTCCTTTTTTAGAATGCTTAATTTAATCTTTTACCTTTTAATAGCCTTCGTCAAGAATTATTTATAAAAATTTACATTTTTTCAATAAATACACATTTTTCTGAAGTTGGGTTCCTTTTTTTTATGATATTATAAATATGTTCTTATCTATTAACTTCTTTTCAATGCTAGTTATAGTAAACCCTACATAAGCCTAAAGAAAGGTCTTGTGATTGATAAAGGTCAAGAAGATCAAATAATAGAGAATATGCTTGTTTTCAAAGAAAGCTATACTTCTTCATGAAGTATAGCTTTCAGTTTGTTTAAGGCAGAAAGAGGTCAATATTACCTGAATTAAAAACGTTCAATAATTAAATAAATAAATAGATGGAACAACAAATAAAGGCTCCTTAACTTTCTTTCTTAATTGCAACAATTCTAATACGCTTATAATCAGCTTCCCATATACCATCTTTATATAAATCTAATTGTATTTTATTTTTTATTTTTTTATAAATAACCATTTTTTCTTCTTTAGAAAACTCAGGGAAAAAGTCATCCGCAAAACTATCTAACCAATGATACAACCCCTTTTCTCCATCTGTTAATGGGGTAGGCCTATCAAAATGATGAGCATAAAATACTGTAAATCCGTATTGTTCAAGTAAAGTGCTATATTCGCCTATGCTTGGAAAATACCATGGGTTTCTTTCTGCAACATTTATTCCATACTCCCCTGAGAGTACCTCTGTGATTCCTCGAATAACAGTTTGAACATTGCCTTGTCCACCAAATTCAGCTACAAAGCGTCCTCCTGGTTGTAATGCTAGCCCAACCGATTCGACCACTTCGTCAGCTTGTTTCATCCAATGAAGGGCTGCATTTGAAAATACTGCATCATACTTTTCAGTTGTTCTAAATGTTTCTCCATTTTCAACAATGAATGGGATTTGAGGATACTTTTTACGTGCTTGCTCAATCATTTCTCCTGTGAAATCAATCCCTGTCACAATCGCACCTGACTTAAAAATTTCGTATGAAAGATCTCCAGTTCCACAACCCAAATCAAGTATTTTTTCTCCTCTTTGTGGTTGAAGTAGCTCAACTACCCCCTTGCCAAAACTGGATACAAAGCTTAATTTATTATCGTACAATTCTGCATTCCAAACATTCGAGGAACTCATGTCATAACACTCCTTTTTTGAAATTTTGTTATTTTCATAATAATCTATAAACATCTATTCGACTAAGATATATAATCTATTATAATGATAGCCACAGGCTATGGAGGGATATTATGGACATGAGACTATTTGAATATGCATTGGAAATATATAAAACAAAGAGTTTTACAAAAGCTGCTTCCAATCTTCATATTGCACAGCCATCTTTAAGTAAACAAATTGCCAAACTGGAACAAGAACTTGGTGTATACTTGTTTGATCGAAAGCCTGGTTCAGTAGAAGCAACTCCTGATGGCTTATGTTTTGTTAAACAAGCAGAGAAAATCTTACAAATGCGTGATGATCTAAGACGTGAGATCCTTGAACGAAGAGAAGGAATCAGAGGGGAATTAAAGATTGGCTCAACAGCTATTACAGGTGGACATATTTTACCACCACTTCTGCAAATCTATCAAGAACAGTATCAAAATGTCTGTATTAAACTAGTTGAAGAATCAACAGAACGGCTAATAGACTTAACCGCGAGAGGATTAGTTGATATTTCTTTATTGTCACTCCCGATAGAAGATTCTCGTTTAGCGACGAAAATAATGCTTACAGAGCCACTTTATCTTGTATTACCAAAGAAAACAAAACAATGGATGCCAGAAAAATTAAAACAAATTCTAGCTTCTACTAATTTGTTGGAACAATACGCCTTACCTATTGAGGATTTTGCCAATTGTCCATTTATTTTATTGAAACAAGGCTATGGCTTTCGTCGGACAGTATTAGAATTATGTGCAAGAGGTAAATTTGAACCACAGATTGCCTATGAAACAAGTAGCATTGAAACCGCTCAATCTCTTGTGATTTATGGGCTTGGTCTAACAATAGTTCCTGAAATGATCGTTCACCGAAGTGCTCAGCAAGCCTCCCTTGCCTATATTAAATTAGATACAAATCCTACCCGCACATTAGTTTTTACATATAACAAAGAACGATATTTAAGTATGAATGCAAAAGCTTTGATTGAAATTTATGAAAAACAAAGCTAAAGCTACTTTTGTGGAAAGAATTGCTTGAAAAAAGTTCACAAAAATGTCACTTATGAAAAAAAATCTATGCATATATAATAAAATTCATGCTCTATAAGAAAGGATGCTGTTAATTGCCTAGTAATCAAAAAGAAGGAATTATTTTCGGTATTTTTATGTGTTTTGGAATGGTTCTTATTATGACCGTTTACAACACAGCTTTACATGGATTTTCATCGTTTACAGTAAAGAGTGCTTTCATTCAATTTGTTGTAACATTTATCGTCGCTTTTATCGTAGAGTCATTCGTTGAACCGAAAGCGCGTAAATTAGCTTTATCACTACCTTATGATAAATCAAAAGAAATCAACTTTATTATTGCAATATCTTTTTGTATGGTTCCTATGATGGTTCTTATTATGTCAGTATACGGAATTATTTTAACGGAGTTAATGATCGGAATTGAAGGTTCCATTTTCACAGCTTACCTTAAAACAGTTGGTCTAAACTTCATCGTGGCACTTCCATCTCAGTTGTTAATTGTTGGACCAATCTCACGTAAATTATTAGCTAAATTCATTAAACCATTGACACAAAAGCCAGAATTAACCATGTAAAAACAAGCAAGCTATTTTTGATGGCTTGCTTGTTGTTTATTACACATTTGGAGAGAATTTTTATAAATTCTTCTCTATCGTGAGGAGAAATGAGTACAGTATATCTTTACTCTGATTTTTGTACAATAAAAGCACTTTGAACTTGACTAACTGCTGTTTGAGCTTGTGCAATCTCATTTGCAGCTTGTTTAATTGCTTCTTGAGCTAGAGTTGGATCTGATGCGGACTTTTCGATCGCTTGATTTAATAAATTTTGTGTAAGAGTTACATTTGCTTTAGCTTGATTTAATTGGTCTACATTAATTTGTTGAGTCATTAGTATCGCTCCTTTTTATCTTTGAAATTAGTTACCTCTATATAGTAACCAAACTCGTTTTGTTTATTATTAATATAATCTTCCTGTTATAACAATTTGCATCTTGTATTTATTATGGTAATGCTTCCTATTTTCACTTATGAAAAAACAAAAAATATGTAAACCTTATAAAAAAAATTTTTTTCATATTAGTAGAAACTAAAATAAGATACCTCCTAATTCGAATAAAAAGGTACCTCTAAAAAAGATAACAGTACTATTTTTGTCGCTTAAGCAATGTGTTCTCATTTTATTAATATTAGAATTACATCTCATAAATCTATAGAGAATGGGCTGTACAGTTGTTTGTGTCTTCTATTAGCTCTATCCCTAGTCATATCCACTTTAAAAGAGTAGTTACTGCCCTCATATAAATAGTTTACCTTCTATTATTATGTCTATTTCCGAACACCCATCTACCCTTTTAAAATAGGAGTTACTTTATCAATCGCCTCTTGGAGTTTTTTACTATTGTTACTATACATTTGCTTAGCTTCCTGTGCTTCCGTTCCAAGAGCAAACAGCTCTAAGTTCGCTTGGCATTTTTTCATCGTAGAAAGGATTAAAGGCTTTTCTTGTGGGGACGGGACTTGAAGTTTATCATCAAAAAGGTCAATTGTTAATTGCCCGTATGAATCTACCTGTCCAAGAAAAACATTTTCAATTGTTGCACCTTGTTTTTCTAGTTCTGTTTTTAACCAACTTCGGCTTCGTCCAATCGTGGACAGAGGCTCATCTAAGATTTCTCCATCCATAATAACTGTTTGCGGTTCCTTAACAGAAGCAACAGTTAAGTTTACATCTTTTGGGGTCAATGGTTGGTTTTCTTTTTTCAGCATTACACTTAAGTCTCCTGTTGGTTCTAATAACGCAAATTCAACATCAGCTACCTTAAAGACATCCCTTTTTCGAAGTAATTCTAGCAATTCATCAGTAGTGTATTTTTCCTTTTTTAAATTATCCTCCAAGATTTTCCCATCTTTAATAAAAACAGTTGCTCTCCCTTCGATAAAATCACGAAAGGTTTTGCTTTTCAAGGAAAGCAAACCGGCTAAAAAGGGAATTGCTGCAAAGATTATTATTCCAATTATTCCGTTCATAATGTTCCGTTCAAGTCCCATAGCAACTTCTGCACCAATACTTCCAATAGAAATTCCGGTGACATATTCAAAGAATGAAAGTTCAGAAAGCTGTTTTTTACCTAACCATTTTGTGATTAAAAATAAGACCACAACAAATATTAAAGACCGTACGACGATATCTAACCAATCAGGCACTGCTTTACACCTCCTGTAAAAGAAAATATGAACTTAAAAGCCTTTGTATTGAAACTCTTCCCTCTCCAATTCCCCAATTCGCTTTTTTAAATCTGTCACTACTTCATGGACGACCATCATGGTTTCATGTAAGATACGCTTTGATTGATGGTCCTGAGTTCGTAGGGCTAAACTGGATAAATCAGCTTCTATACCTTTTAGACTTGCAAGAGATTGCTTTACTTCTGATGCAATTGTCATCCAATATCCTCCTATCCTTTTGGTTTAAAAAGTAAGGCCCCAATCATTCCGAAAATGATGGCAGCTGAAATTCCGGCACTTGTCACTTCAAACATTCCCGAGATCACACCAACTAACCCATGTTTTTCTGCTTCTGCCATTGCCCCATGTACAAGGGAATTTCCGAAACTTGTTATTGGGACTGTTGCTCCTGCCCCTGCAAAATCGATAAACGGTTCATATAAACCAAATCCATCAAGAAGGGCACCAATAACAACGAATGTACTTAATGTATGGGCTGGTGTAAGTTTAAACACATCAAACATAATTTGACCAACAACACAAATCAATCCACCAACGACAAAAGCCCAAAAGAAAATCATGATCGTTGTTCACCTCCGTATTCAATCGACACTGCATGAGCGATACATGGAATGGTTTCTTTTTGCTGAAAGGTTAATGGCGACAATAAAGCCCCTGTCGCTACAACTAACATTCGTTTAAATTCACCCTTTTTCATACGGTTTAACAAATGACCATATACAACAGTTGCTGAACAGCCAGCGCCACTAGCTCCTGCTAGGACCGGCTGTCCTTCCCGGTAAATCATCATTCCGCAGTCTTGATAATTTTCTTCATGTATTGGGATTCCATGTTTTTTAAATAATTCTAGTGAAACTTCGTGTCCAATTTGACCGAGATCCCCAGTTACAATTAAATCGTAGTAAGAAGGATCAAGATTTCGTTCGGTTAAATGGGCCTCAATCGTATCAACTGCTGCTGGTGCCATCGCACCTCCCATGTTAAAGGGATCAGACAATCCCATATCAATAACACGACCAATTGTAGCAGACGTAACACATGGTCCCTCACCAGAATCACTTAACAATGCGACTCCAGCACCAGTCACCGTCCATTGTGCAGTAGGTGGTTTTTGCCCCCCGTATTCAGTCGGATAACGGAACTGTTTTTCAACCGAAGTGTTATGACTTGAAGCACCTGTTAACAAATAATTGGCTCCTTTTGTGTTTACAAGATAGGCACCAAGCGCCAATCCCTCCATTGAGGTCGAACAGGCACCAAACAATCCTAGATAAGGTGTTCCTAATGATCGACAAGCAAAGCTTGTAGGAGTAATCTGATTAATAAGATCTCCGCCAAGGAAAAATTGAATTTGTTCCTTTTGAAGCTTGGCTTTTTCGATGGCTCTTTGACAGGCTTCTTCGATAAGAACCTTATGTGCTTTTTCATAGGAATCTTGTGCAAGCCATAAGTCTGAATGGAGGATATCAAAATCTTCAGCAAGTAATCCGTCGGCTTCAAATGGTCCACCAACAGTACCAGTAGAGATAATAACTGGCTTTTGCTCAAAGACCCATGTACGATGCCCCATTAACATTAGAGACCACCCCACATTATAAGTATCGTTTTAATCGTAGCAATCACAAATGCGGAAAATACACCAAATAAAATCACGGAACCAGCTAATTTAAACATATTACCGCCTACACCTAACACAAACCCTTCTGTTCGATGCTCAATGGCAGCTGATATGACGGCATTTCCAAATCCGGTAACTGGAACAGCTGAACCTGCCCCTCCAAATTGTGCAATTCGATCATAAACTCCAAAACCTGTAAGAAGCATGGAGATAAAAATTAAGGTACCAACCGTTGGATTCCCAGCTGTTTGGTCTGTGAAATCAAAATAATAAATATAAAACATTTGAATCGCCTGTCCGATGATGCAAATGATTCCGCCTGTTATAAAAGCCTTTATACAATTCTTAAATACGGGTCTTTTTGTTTCAAGTTGATTTTCAAGGGTTTGATACTCCTGTTGTACAGGTGTTAATTGTTTCTTTTGCTTATTTGACATATCTGCCCTTCTTTCATCATGCTTTTTCATTCATTAGGCTTTTGATTTTGTTGAATTCTTTTTTTAATGTTTTCTTCTCTGTTTTATTTTTTTGTAACTTTTGTTCCAATTGTTCCAGTTCCAAATACATTTTTGAATCGGTCGAGATAATAATTTTATGATCGGGATATGCTTTCTCTAAGTCTAATTTCACTTTCTTTTCAATGCTCTTTAATCGAAATCGGTCAAAGTGATCGACTTTTACTGCCAATAAAAGTTCCTGATCTGTATTCACAGCCTTAACACCTGAAATCTCTTTTTCTTTGATAACAATTTCTTTAGCATGATTAGCAACTGATTGATCGATCTGCTTGCTTGTACTCACTTTTACGATTTTTGCATCATCATTGTTGTTGGTAAACTGATTCTGATTTACGGCACATCCAGAGCTTAGTCCGATAATCACCACTATAAAAAGTCCAATGTTTCCTAGTTTCATCTTATTTTTCATGGAATCACCTATCCGTTTCTATCCATAAATCGAAGTTATAAAAAAGGTTGATTGAATCAACCAACCTTCTTGATGTAAATCTTTCTAATCTTTGTATTGTGGTTCTTCTTGTTCAATTTCTTGAACACGTTGAGAAATACTGTCAACAATCGTTTGTGTTTGTTGGGCAGCTTGTTGGTAAAGCTGTTTCGCTTGTTGATTATCCGTACCTAGTGCAAAAGTTTCTAAGCTTGCTTGCGCACTTTTTAATCCTGCTAGAGTCGTCTTAACGTCATTTATTACTGTCACTTTAAGTTCCTTCTTTCATTTATTGAATACTTACTAATTTATTATTTCTGTTTTGAAGGTGATTATGTGGATTTTGAATATAGTAATTTATTGGAAAATGGAAAATGAGTTGTATAGTACCGAGGTTTTCAAAGATTATAAAAAGATAAATACCTACCCTATATTAAAATTAGGGTAGGTTACCTCTTCATGTTTGAACTTATCGTTGGCTTTTTCTTATTGTTTATTCTAGTAAAGTTTGTTGGTAGAAAAATCATCACCCAAATAACACCGTTTACTTTTGTTGCTGCCATTGTATTAGGGGAACTACTTGGAAATGCTTTATATGATCAAAAGGTTGGAGTAGCTTACTTTATTTATTCTATGTCCTTATGGAGAATTTTACTTTTTATGTAGAGAATCTTGGTCTAAAGTCTTTATTTTCTCGGGGTATTTTTGAAGGGAAACATGCTGCTCTCATTAAAAACGGGGTTGTTGACCGGGAGGAGATGAAGAAAAAAGCATAATTCTTTCTGTCAATTTAGAAATTTTTTATATAAAAATAGGATCATTCCGCAAATCATAGCTACACCTACAAACGTTACTAATATAAATTTGGAGAAGTACTCTTACCAAAAGCTCCTTCGTTTTGAAGTGTTTCTACTTTATTCCATGTACCTTCAGGTGTAGAAATAACAAAGCACCACATTTATCTTCTACATAATGGAAAGTAATCAGAACCAAAATAATTTTCTTTTATTATATTGCAATGGTGAAGTTCATGACCAGCAAGAATACTAGCAAGTGCTCGGACAGTAACTTCTGATCCATTAGCAATACCTTGTCTCAACCAATCTTCTGGATTCAGACTCTTTAACAATTGCAATGTAGCGTTTCTAACAATGGTTAAATTTAATAAAAGCTCATTTATCGTTTGTTTATCAAACGCGGCATTTTGTACATAAACATCCTTATCATAACGGGGAAGCTCCTTGTTTTCTCCTCTCGCTATACAAAGAAGTGTATAACTTAAAATCCGCTCAGTATCTGTAAGATGGCCAATTATTTCTTTTACACTCCATTTATTAGGAGAGTATCTAAACAGCCCCTGTGTTTCTGTTAAATTCTGAAGTGAAATGTTCGTCTCCTTAATTTGCTGCTCCAATATTGATACTATATCTCCATCAGGTAATAAGTTCACATATCTTGAAAAATAGGCGTCATATTCTTTGAATCCTGGTCTTTTCTCCATGTTTTTCATTCCTTTCACTTTTATCAGTAGGCAACTTTACTTGTTTTATTCGTCATTCTTTCTACTAATCCCTTCTATTTGTTATAAAATTCCAATTACACTCAAAAAAAAATAGGTGAATGAACAAAGGAAAGGAACAAGTTTCCTACTTGCATCATATAAACCAATCACCTTTAACGAGCTGTCCCTTAGAAGATGTACAGAATTTGGGCTGGTACATGATATGTAATAATTCATAGCTTCTTCAGCATTGCCCTGGAACATTAAGAATGGCGTGACTTTTGACATCCTAATTAGCTCCTTATTTTAAAAAAGTTCTCGTCTGCTACTATTTAGCTTCAATATATCACTTCAATCTTTTTCTGAAAGTAAAAAAGAGACAGGGGTGTTTTTCCCTGTCTCAAATATCTTAATCAATCATGAAAATTCGTACCATCAGTCGTTGCTTTAATTACTTCTGCGCGGATGACAAAGTCACCAAAGTGCTCGCCTTCTTCGCGTTCTTTTGCGTAGCGAGAAAGAAGTACACGAAGTTCACTTAAGATTTCTTCTTCACCAATGTTTTCACGGTACATTTTACTAAGACGGCTACCATCAAAGGCTGCTCCTAGATACATGTTGTATTTTCCAGGGGCTTTACCGATAAAGCCAATTTCACCGAGTGCATGGCGAGCACAGCCATTAGGACAGCCCGTCATACGAATCGTAATTTCTTTATCCCTTAAGCCATTTTCATCAACAATCGCATCAATCTTATCAATTAGACCTGGCAAGTAGCGTTCTGCTTCTGCCATTGCCAATCCACACGTTGGAAGAGCAACACACGCCATTGAGCTGCGGCGAAGCGCTGAAAAATGCTTACCATCTGTCAAACCATATTGCTCAATTAGTTCGTTGATCTTTTTCTTTTTTTGACTAGTCACATTTGCAATAATAAGGTTTTGGTTAGGTGTTAGACGGAAATCACCAGTATGAATTTTTGCGATTTCTCGTATACCTGTCATCAATTTATAATCATCAAGATCTGTAACGCGTCCACCTTCGATAAATAACGTAAAATGCCATTTACCTTGAACACCTTTCACCCAACCATAGCTATCTCCGTTATGGTCAAAATGATATGGCTTAGCTTCTCCTAACCTCCAGCCAAGGCGGGTTTCAAGCTCTTCCTTGACAGTTTCCAGTCCAAGACGGTCAACTGTATACTTGAATCGAGCATTTTTACGTACAGAACGGTTTCCGTAATCACGCTGGATCGTAATTATTTTTTCCGCAACATCGTAAACTTGATCCGGTGTACAATAGCCAATTACTTTTGCAAGCTGTGGATATGTTGCTTTATCACCGTGTGACATTCCCATTCCGCCGCCAATCGCAACGTTAAAGCCAACAAGCTTGCTATCTTCAACGACTGCAATTAATCCTAAGTCCTGAGAAAAGACATCAATATCATTTGATGGCGGAACAGCAATGCCGATTTTGAATTTACGCGGTAAATAAAGTGGTCCGTACATTGGCTCGACTTCTTCTATTTCCGGTGTAGAGGCCACTTTTTCTTCATCCAACCATATTTCATGATAGGCTCTGGTGCGTGGCAATAAATCATTACTTAATTTTTTTGCCCATTCATATACTTCTAAATGAACGTCAGATTGATATGGATTTGAGTTGCACATTACGTTACGGTTTACATCACCACATGCCGCAATCGTATCCATTAAGGAAGCATGAATTCCCTGGATCGTTTTTTTCATATTCCATTTTAAAATACCGTGCATTTGGAACGTCATACGTGTCGTTAGTTTTAAGGTGCCGTTACCATATTTTTGAGAAAGATCATCCATAGTAAGCCATTGATCAGGTGTTGCTACACCACCTGGCAATCGAACACGTAGCATGAACTGATACGCAGGCTCAAGTTTTTGCTTTTGGCGCTCATTACGAAGATCACGGTCATCCTGCAAATAGCTTCCATGATGCTTCATTAAGCGATTATCATCATCAGAAATTCCAGCGCTGAGCGAATCTAGCATTGATTCTGCCAGTGTGCCTCGCAAATAGTCACTTTCTTCTTTAATGCGCTCAACATCACTTGGCTTTCCTTCAGGTGCTTTTAAAATTTTGTTCACCATGTTGAAAAAACTCCTTTCACTTCAAAATCAATATACATCACGCTGATAGCGTTTTTGTTGTTGCATGTCGGCAAGATACTGTTCCGCTTTTTCACGGCTCATACCGCCTTCTTTTTCGATTATATCAATAAGTGTTTGATGGACATCATGTGCCATGTTTTTCTCATCTCCGCAAATATAAACAGCTGCTCCTTCTTGTAGCCAAGCGAACAATTCTTTGCTTTGCTCAAGCATACGGTGCTGTACATATACTTTTTCTTCCGTATCACGAGAAAAAGCAACATCCATTTTCGTTAGAACACCGTCATTTACCCACTTTTGCCATTCTGTTTGGTATAGGAAGTCTGTGACGAAATGCTGATCACCGAAGAATAACCATGATTTCCCTTCAGCACCAATTTCCTCACGCTCTTGCATAAACGAACGGAATGGCGCAATACCTGTCCCTGGACCAACCATGATAATTGGTGTATCTGAGTTTGTTGGCAACTTAAAGTTTTGGTTATTTTGAATGTAAATCGGCAGTGTATCCCCTGGTTGTAGACGTTCCGCACATAAAATTGAGCAGACGCCTTTTCGTTCACGTCCATTTGCATTGTATCGGACAGCGCCAATTGTCAAATGCACTTCATCTGGATTCGCCGAAATGCTGCTAGCGATTGAATAAAGTCGTGCCGGCATTTTGCGAAGAATAGAGATAAACTCTTGTGCTGAAGCATTCCAAGGACCAAATTCGCGGACCAAATCAAGCAAATCGTGACCTTTCAAGAATGCTTTTACTTGTTCTTCATTGCCTGGAGATACTAGTTCCTGTAATGCTTCATTTCCTGAAAGCTTTGCAGCTTGCTCAAGAAGTGGTTTTGTTAAAACCGTAATCTCAAAGTAAGAGATGAGTGCTTCTTTAAGCGGGCGAACTTCACCCTGTTTATTAACTGTCACACTTTCTTCCGGATTCCATTTCATTTCCTCAAGAAGTAATTGTACTAGTTCAGGATCGTTTTCAGGGTAAACACCAAGACTGTCACCTGGTTCAAATGTAAGACCAGAGCCTTCAAGCGATAACTCAAGATGACGTGTTTCTTTATTTGATCCGCGACCATTTAAATTTAAATTTTCAAGCACTTCTGCTCTAAATGGGTTTGTTCTAGAATATGCTGATTGACCTGTCTGAGCTGTTGTAACTTGAGCAGGTGAAGCACTTCCACCCTGTGCTTCACTTAAGCCGCCAAGCACGCTTTCAAGCCATTCTGCTGCAGGCTCATCATAATCTAGATCACAATCAACACGTTGAGATAGCCTTGTGCCACCTAGTTCTTCTAAGCGCTGATCAAATTCTTTTCCAGTATGACAGAAAAATTCATATGAGCTGTCTCCAAGCGCCAATACTGAAAAGCGGAGATCGTCAAGCTTTGGAGCACGTCTGCCATGAAGAAACTCATGGAAAGTTAGCGCATTATCCGGCGGATCGCCTTCTCCGTGTGTGCTGACAACAATAAGAAGATTTTGAACTTTCTTCAAATTATTTGGTTTAAAATCGTTCATAGACGAGACTGTTACTTTAAAGCCTTGCCCTTCGAGTGTCTTGCCTGCATTTTCTGCAAGTCCTTGTGCATTACCTGTCTGTGAACCATAAAGAATGGTCACATCTTTTGAAATTGTCTGCCCTGTGCTCGCGACTGGAACTTCTGTCACTTGAGCTTCTGTTGTTACCTGAACGGATGTGGTCTGGCTCGCAGCAAGATACCCACTAAGCCAAACCTTTTGCGATTCTGTTAAGCTTGGCAGAAGGCGATTAAGGAGCTCTGCCTGCTCCTGATTAAACGGACTGTTCAATACCTGAAGTTGCAACAATATCCACCTCACAAAAGAATATAAACTTATTCAGTCATTATTCTATTAATAATGACTGATTTCTACAATTCTTGCAATTCACTTTTCACAGAAAATATGATTAATTTCATCATAGATTTACTATTCCTATAAGTCAAGTTGGTTTTACCCTTATAAGTTCTTTAAAATGCTTCCTTTTGACCTATCCAAACAAGTTTAATAATTAAACTTTACCGGAAAACATAAAATTAGTAAAATAAATAAAAATTATCACAACTATTAAAATTTCTAATAATAAGGTGGACTTCCTTTGCACTATGATACGTTAAAAACATTTATTACTCTTGTTGAAGTTAAAAACTTTACAAAAACAGCCGAAATCCTTCGTATGTCACAGCCAAGTGTCAGCTTACATATTAAAAATTTAGAAACAGAATTCAATACGACATTATTTCGACGCTCTCCTAAGTCCTTGAAAATCACCCCAACTGGCGAGATTTTATACGAACGTGCGAAGCAAATGATCACAATTTACGAGCAAACAAGACAAGATATTCTCGAACATCATAACTCTATTAAAGGAGAATTAAAGATAGGTGCAAGTTTTACAATCGGTGAGTATATTTTGCCTTCTTTACTTTTAGACCTTCAGAAAGATTTTCCAGAGCTGGAACTTCAAGTTATCATTGGAAATACCGAGGAAATCGTCCAGTCAGTACGGTTATATCAAGTAGATATTGGGTTAATTGAAGGACATACAAATGAAAAGGAAGTTTCTGTACACGCCTTTATGCAGGATGAGTTATTTATTGTTTCATCCAACAATCATTCACTCACCTGTAAAGATGATGTGACAATTACTGACCTTCAGAATCAAGACTGGGTTAACAGGGAAGTCGGCTCAGGTACACGTGAATATTTTAATCACTTCATTCGATCAAATGGCTTGAAGGTCAAATCACTTTTAACGATAAGCAGTAATCAGGGGATTAAAGAAACACTAATAAATGGTACGGGACTCTCGCTTTTATCCCGCAGTGTAATTGAAAGGGATGTGCAGCACAAAAATCTTGCGATCATTAAATTAAAAAATCAGCGATTTAATCGAACCCTTTCCTATGTATATTCTCCAATCATGCAAGATAAAAAGAATGTGAAAACATTTATCCACGCATTAAATAAAAAATGGCCTAATAATTTTAACCAAACATAGGATGGATGCACGACCTCGAAGATATAACATATTTAGTTCTACAAAAAGATAAAAGTCTGGGCATCATTTTGATATCCAGACTTCTAACTGACATTCGTTCTCTTTTTTAGTTTGTTTTATGTCCTTTTTCTAAAAGCGAATGAGCTTGACTTAACACGATCGCCCCAAGTCCCTGTATAATTGTCTTTACTATTATTTGCCCAATAATTGCAGCAGGAACAGCTTCCCATGGGAGAAAATTTGCACCGATTGGACTCAAACCAATGACGACAAACACAACAGAATCTAAAAATCCTCCAACCAAACCGCTATAAAAAACGCGCCAACTCATCGGCAATTTCAAACGTGTATAAATCTCTGTATCCGCTGTTTCAGCAAGTATAAAAGAAATAGCTGAAGCTAAAACTATAATTAATGTATCACCTAATAGAAAAGATACTAGTGCTGAGAGGATTAATGCTATCGCAATAAACAAATACGTCTTCTTCCTACCATATCTGTTTTGAACAAGATCACGAAAAATAAACGTTGCACCGATTAACAATGTGCCCATAGGTACAATGAAAACCCAAAATTGTAGCGGCGCGAAAGCTGCTGTGATGACGTTTGCTAAGATGATTGAAACTAGATAGAGTGCTATTCTCATTTTTTACCTCCATGGTGATTTTCATAAAAGCTTAATTATATTAAGATATACAATTAATTTTAAAAGAACGATTATTGTACTATTTTTTTTGTTATTAATCTAGTTAATTGTCTCTGTATAAAAAAACAGATTCCAAATTTGTAAGTCTGTTTACGATAGTTAGGGTAACGTTAGTGAGTATCCTAAAGCATCAGTTAACACGTTCGAAATTGAATTTAAGCATATTGAATAATTTGGACTTATTAGCAAAATACTTCTATTAAAAAGTCGTGGAGGTAATTTTTTTGATTCTAACAAATCCTATAAGCGCATCTGAGGTGGGAACACTTTGGCTAACATACGAAGAAAAGACCCTTATCATGAGAATGTTAGAATATTTTATAGAGAAATCGGATGACCAACAGGCTAAAAATCTTTTGGGCGGTTTGTGGCAAGAGCTGAATTTTTATGTTTTACAGATGGAACAGATTTTTAAAGATCAAGGTATGGTGAAACCTATTGGATATTCAAGCGATGATGTTAACTTAGAAGCTCCTAAGTTATTCGACAATGGATTTGACGTTATGTTTCTTCGTATCTTAAAAGAGGTTAGCATGGGTATGTACACCATTAATATGAACATGGCATATAATGATAAAGTTATGCAGATTTATGAAGGGCTTACGACTGTTACTCAAAAGATATATAAGTTATCTACCCTTTATCTTCTTGAAAGGGGGATTCTCACTCTACCACCAAAAGTTACGATGCCAAAAACAACTGAGTTTATTGAAAATAAAAGCTACATGAAGGGATTTAAACTAGTTGGTGACAGAAGGGCTTTAAATGATATTGAACTTGGTCTTCTTCACCATGGAATTGAGACAAATAATATTGGAATGCAGCTGATAACTGGTTTTGCACAATGTGCAAAGCACAAAGAGGTTAAAGAATATTTTGTAAAAGGAAAAAAGCTTGCCAAAAAACAAATTAAAACAATGGAAGAAATTCTTTTAGATAGCGATGTTCAATTTTCTGCTACTTCTGGAAGCACAGTAACTCCCTCAACTATTGCTCCATTTTCTGATAAGCTCATGATGCATTGCGTTTACCTTCTCAATGGATTTGGACTTGTGGCTAGTAGTTTTGGATCATTTTTTTGTTTAAGAAATGACATTTCCATGAAATTAACACTACTTGCTAAAGATGTATATTTCTACGGACAAGAGGGAGTCAAAATTAAGATTAAAAACGGATGGTTTGAGGAACCACCACAAATGGAAGATAGGGCTAAGATAATAAAAAATAATTGATAATTTTTTGCTTTTAAGGGAAAAATAATCCTAGTGTTATTTTTACACTAATACTTTAATGTGGGGGGATATATTTTGAATTCACTTAATAGCTTATTTTCAGCCTTGATTACTTTGATAATTAAAGCTACATTCTTAGTTAAAAATTACAACGCTAAATTAAAATTTTTAATAAGAATGCCCAATTTAACATAAGCGTGAGAATTCAAATAAGTATCTTCTATTTACAGTAAAGCAAAAAGGATCTTCATCGAAGATCCTTTTTTATAAGATAACATCAGCTGCACCACCGGTCTAAATCACAGCTCGAATCTGCTTCGTATAGAAAAACCTTACAATAAAAAAGTAAACAACCTGTATCAAGAAAAAGATACTCAGTACAATCGCAGACTCTTTGAACAGATTGTATTGAAACATATTGGATAAGGCGGTAAGAGCAACGGCCCCATGGATTAGAGCAATGATAATTGGTGCAAAGAACAAAATAGCTGTTTGTCTGTTAAGTACCTTCTTCAGTTCACCCTCTGTTAAACCAATTTTCGCAATTGACTGGAATTTTTGTTTGTCTTCATCTAGATCGGTGTATAAACGGAAGTAGAGAAAACTTCCTGCTGAGACGAAAAAGACAATTCCGATAAATAATCCAACAAACAAGATAGGGCCGTACATTTTGTTTATTTCGTATACTTCATAATCAACAGAAGTATACTGATAGTCTTCAGAATATCTCTTAAGGTCTTTCGCTAATACTTTCCCAACTTCAACCAATTCTTGCTGAGCACCTTTTGCATTCCAAATATAGAGATCATCTTCTTCAACTGGTTCTTTTAGTTGATTAAAATCCTCATCGGTAACCACATAGTATGCTAGGTTACCAGGCAAGGATGCAGATTCAATTATTTCTATTGGCTTAGCAGTTCCAGACTTTAACTCAATGAGTTGATTCATCATTTCTTTTGCTAGCTCATTATTAAAAAGTACATAACCTACTACGATTGCTTGACCATTTTTAAGCTGAATGGAATCAGTTTCTAATAGTTTGGTAAGTCGATTATAGTCTGATTGCTTTACGATAAGTGTAGGTGCATCCCCATCACTTAATTCAAAATAACTTAGCGTCATATTTTCCTTCTCTACTTTTACTTTCTCGTTGCTTAGTTCCTCTTCAATTAACGCGATATCATCCTTTTTTGTCGTTGATCCCGCAAATGATGTGTACGTAATCGAATAGGGATTATTCTCCTTCAATCCACCTGTGATTAACGTTTGAAACCCAAAAAGTGATCCGATTGCACAAAAGGATACAGTTGAAATGATCGCAACCATAAAAAATGTCCGTGCATTGTCTTTCATACGAAAGGATAGATCTGAAAAGAGAACCATATTTGTTTTCTTCCAAAAGATTGTTTCCTTGTTTTTAAGCTTTCGAATGACATACACATTTAATTGAGTAAATAACAAATAAGTACCAATAATCACAACGATCACAACTGGTACCATGACGACTGTAACAGCCAAGCCTTTTGCCAGTAATGCTGTAATGTAGCCGCCCCCAAGTAGAAGAATCGCGATGATTGTCAAAAAGATCGAGGACTTTGGTTCACCTTTTGACTTTTTGCTTCCTTTAATAAGGTTGATTAGCTTTCCACTTCGTAATAAAAACGAAACTGAAAAAGAGATAACCAAGAAAAGTACGATAAAGGAAGTAAATGTAGCTAAAATAGCCTTTAAAGGTAAATAAAAGTTAAGATCAGTACCGATGACTAGGACATTTTCCGCAATAAGTAAAATCACTTTTGAGAATACCAGACCAAGTGCAATTCCACCTAATGTAGCAAAAAATCCAATAAGCATATTCTCTAGAAACACCATTGAACGAATTTGTCTCGTTGACATCCCCTGGATCATTAAAATCCCGAATTCTCTTTTTCTCGACTGAATAAAGGAGCCCATTGAATATAAGACAAAGAAAAACGAAAAGACATAAATAATCCCAGCTGCAACAGTTAGACCAGTCGTCACATGTATATTCATGTCTGGTCCAGTTAACGCTGGGTGAAACGCAAAGATTGCAAATGTGAAAAAGACCATAACAGTAAACATACTACTAAGAAAGTAGGCGGCATATAAACGTTTATTTCTAGTAACATTTTTAAACGCGAATTGACGAAAGGTCATTTGCATTACCTCCCAACAGGGAAAGAGTATCAATGATTTTCTGAAAGAAGGCCTGACGATTGTCACCGCGATGGATCTCGGAATAAAACCTTCCATCCTGAATAAAGACGACACGATTGCAGTAGCTAGCCGCAAGTGGCTCATGTGTTACGAGCATCATCGTCGTCTGTAGTTCACGATTAATGGACTCAAGCATTTCCATGACATCTTTTGATGCTTTAGAATCCAGATTTCCAGTTGGCTCATCTGCAAGTAGTAGCTTAGGCTGATGAATCATTGCTCGCGCTATCGCTGCTCTCTGCATCTGTCCACCTGAAATTTCGTAGGTGCGTTTTTTCATTATGTTTGTAATTCCAAGCTTTTCAGCAATCGCTCCTGCTTTTTGTTTCATTTCACTAACTTGATGCCCATCCAATGTTAAAGGTAAGACGATGTTTTCTTCTACTGTTAGGGTGTGGAGTAAATTAAAGTCTTGAAAGACAAAGCCCAACTCACGTCTGCGGAATTTTGCTAATGCATCTTTTTTCAGAGAGTGAGGATTTTTTCCATCAATCAAAATTTCTCCTGTTGTAGGTTCGTCAATTGTCGCAACCATATTAAGTAGCGTCGTTTTCCCACTTCCAGAGGGCCCCATGATTCCAACAAACTCCCCCTTTTCAATTGTTAAATCTATATCTGTTAAAGCACGATAGGGAATTTTCCCTTCATAGATTTTACTCACTTTATTTACGTCTAGCATCACAAGATCTCCTTTCAATTCGTTATCATTTGATCTGTGATTAGTGTAACCAATCTACTGTATCCAAACTATCGATTCGCCTTTCAGTTTCCTTACGAGGCTGTAAGGTTTTGTGATGTAGTGAAAATAAGTCTAATTGTTGTTCCCCTGCCTACCTTTGAAACTAGCTCGATTCTATGTCCAAGATGGTTTACTACTTCTTTCGTTAAATATAGCCCCATGCCTGTAGATTCGCGAAATTCCCGGCCATTTTCTCCTGTATAAAATGGATCAAATACACGTTTTAAATCAGTATCAGGGATTCCAACACCAAAGTCGGTCACTTGTAGAACTGCTTCGTGATCTTTTTCATAGATAGAAATATTGATTTTATTACTTTTACCAGCTGAATATTTAACAGCATTATTAATAAGCTGTGATAGGATAAAGAAGAGCCACTTTTCATCTGTTTCAACAAGAATGCCTTCCTGCTCTTCTTGTAATTTTGGATATACCTGGTTTCGGATGTAAAGCCGTCGATTGGCACGGTTTACCTCATTCACTATTTTCACCAAGTCAACCTGTTTTACATGAAAATCCTGTTCAATAGTCCTAAGGCGGGCCATATAGAGAATGGTATTTAACCCTGTACTTATTCGTTCTGTTTCTTCACGAATATCAGAGGATTCCGGTTCATCTAGGTTTTGTGCTGTTAGTTCAATGACAGAAAGCGGTGTTTTCATTTGATGCACCCATTGATCCATAAATGTTAGATGCTCTTTTTGCTGATGTTCCGCGCTCATTAGTTGCTGTTGATAATGCTTGTACTGCGTTTTTAACAGCTGATCCAATGCTTCTGTAATTGGCGCTTGCTCCAGTTTTTGAAAGGAGTCGTCAAGTGAGACGAGTGGTTTGCTAAGACGGTTGTAGAATTTGCGTCGACTATAATAGTGATAAATCAGGTAGCAACTTAAAAAGAAAAAACCGAGAAAAGCAGCATATAGAGCTGGTTTGAGTTGCTGGTAGCCTTCGAGCCAATAGATAGAGAAAATAGTAAAAAACTGTACACATTGTACAGCAATTAACAGGTAATGCTCCCGAAAAAATATCTTCATGTTTTTACACGCTCTCCCCATGAGACAATTAATCTGTAACCTGCCCCTCTAACTGTTTCCACCGCTTCTTCTATGCCTATTTTTTGAAATTTCTTTCTAACTCGTGTGATATTAACATTCAGTGTATTCTCGTCTACGTAAGATTGGTCTTCCCAAAGTTTTTCAAGTAAATCTTCACGACCAGAAATACGTGGATAACGCTCAATTAAACTCTCAATAATATCAGCTTCATTTTTTGTCAGGGATACACTATCATGACCCAGCTTCAATTCTAACCTTTCAGGATACAACTCCAGTCCTTTGATTTTTAAAACCCTCTCGTTAGCCTTCATTGCATATTCACCATAAGCACGGCGAAGCTGACTGCGAATTTTAGCCATAACAATTTCAGCGTGGAACGGCTTGGTAATAAAATCATCCCCACCGTTTTCCAGTGCCATTACCTGTTCCATCTCACCTGTCCGTGCAGATATAAAGATAACCGGACAAATCGATTGCGTGCGAATCTGTCTGCACCAGTAATAACCATCAAAGCTTGGTAGATTAATATCTAGCAGAACAAGATCAGGCTTATTTTCATAAAATACATCCATCACATGCTGAAAATCATTTACTAAAAATACATCATAACCATATTTACTTATGTAAGTCTGCAGCAATTCAGCAATTTTAGGATCATCTTCAACAATCATAATTTTTTGCATATCCGTCTCCCCTTTATTGGATGTAATTATGCCATAAAATGGATGGTTTTTCAAAAGGAATGTGAGACCTTATGAAAGCATACTAAAAAGGAGTTGTTTTCACATCTCCTTTACTTTAATGATTCAAACATTCAGTTTAACTAACCACTTTGTCATGTCTAAGATTGGACACATTTTTCACAGTTTTAGCTACAAACGAAGTGCCTTTCGCTTGTCAACAACTATCATTAATAGAATAAGCGGTAAAATCAATAAACAAAGAACAACCCAGAATTGCCACGTATCATAATCTGAAAAGTTTTGCCAATAATCAAACCATAAATTAGTATGCTCAAGCTGTACTTCTTTCAAATGACCAAAATGTGTTTTCTGGTCTTCACCCTTGATTTTTTACTCCTAATCTTTTAATTTTTATCATCCATTTAACGTAAATCTTATGCACTTAATTGAAAGTCTTAAACAACCGGAATCTAACTTGCTTTTTTGGTAATTTTTCCCCACTCTTTAAAACAACATTCTGAGGAAATAATAACGTTAAAAAGCATGTGGAGGTGATAACTTTGTCCCATGATCACGAAAGAGATTGGATTACTGTTGAGGATAATGACGGTAACAAAAAGCAGTTTGTCGTAGAAGCATTATTGGCAATTGAAGAAGATACCTACGCTTTATTAAGATCAGAGCATGAGCTTGATCATGCGATTGTAATGCAAGTCGAGAATGAAGATGACGAACAGTATCTTATCGGCATAAATGATCCGCGCAAAAAAACTATGGTACTTGATGCATATGAAATTGCAGTCGAAGCAAATCCAGCAGATTAACTTGTTAGGAAGAAGGAATAATTCATGGATACTAACATTATTGATGTGATGGATGAAGATCTAAAAAACCAAATTGAAAAAGAAATTAATGGCATGACTTTCACAAAAAATTTTCGATCTCCAACTGCTGAAGAATGGTATATTTTCTTACCAAACTATAAAGATCCCGTGACAGGTGGAGCATCTGGTAAAACTATCATCCACTACAATCTTTACGATACAAAACATATCTTTATTAACACGACGATTATTTTTGATGATCCTGCATTGCATAAAAGCGAATTACATCGGCTTGTTTATGCGATTTCAGATGAAATTGTCAATCGCCTTGTTGGATATGCGGACACTTTATTATCTGTTCACTCAGGTGAAAATTCATACAATGCTGAATATAAACAACAATAAAATGCAGATTTCAGGATTTACAATAACTGGGTAAATCTATAAACAAGAACAAATATCGAGGGGTGAAACTATGAACAATGAACTTATACAAGCCATTAAAGATTATGCACAACCATTAAACAATCCCAATTACATCAACTCCCTTCTTCATGAGATTGAGATGCAAAAATTTGTATTATTAGGGGAAGCATCACATGGGACGTCTGAATATTATAAAATTCGTGCTGAACTATCCAAAAAGCTTATTGCAGAAAAAGGCTTCACCTTTTTGGCTGTCGAAGGCGACTGGCCTGCATGCCAATATGTAAACCGTTATATAAAAAGCTTTGATCAAGTCACTCCAAATGCCAGAGAAGTGTTACAATCCTTTAACCGTTGGCCTACTTGGATGTGGGCAAATGAAGAAATGATTGAGCTTATCGAATGGTTAAAGGAATATAATCAAAAGCAGCCAAAAGATAAACAGGTTGGTTTTTATGGAATTGATATTTATTCTTTATGGGAATCAATGGATGAAATCATCAATTATTTAGAAAAAACTCATTCTCCCCAATTAGACGATGCAAAAAAAGCATTTGCTTGTTTTGAACCCTTTAATCGCCAACCAGAAAAATATGGTGTATCTGCCGCCCTTTATTCAGAAGGATGCCATGATGAGGTCATCAAACTTTTAACAGAAATTTGTTTAAATAAGAATAAACAATTTGACTTCGAAGAGAATCGTTTAAACCTTGAAGTAAATGCTCTTATTACAGCAAATGCTGAAAATTATTACAGAACAATGGTAGTAAATGATAACGAATCCTGGAATATTCGCGATCGGCATATGGTTGAGGTAATCAATAAAATTAGTGAATATTACGGCAACCAAGCAAAAGGAATCATCTGGGAACATAATACTCATGTTGGTGATGCACGAGCAACTGATATGGCTGCTGAAGGTATCGTAAACGTTGGACAATTACTAAGAGAACAAAAAGGGAAAGATGCCCTCTTTATTGTTGGATTTGGAACACACCGCGGGACTGTAATTGCAGCTGATCAATGGGGTGTGAATTGTGATAAAATGATTATTCCACCAGCTAAAGCCGGTAGCTTTGAGGATGCTTTGCATAAGGCAGGCCCATGTGACAAGCTATTAATCTTCAACAATGAAAACCATCATAAATTTAATCGAACAATAGGTCACAGAGCTATTGGAGTCGTTTATAATCCTAAATTCGAACATTATGGTAATTATGTTCCTTCAGTAATATCAGACCGGTATGATGCGTTTGTTTATGTTAATTATACGAATGCTCTAAATCCTCTTGAAGTGGAAGAAGTTTTTTTATAAAGGATTGAGAATTAAGGTAGCGAAAGGTTGTATTTCATCATTCTATTCAAAAAAGAAAAAATAAATTAAAAAAAGACTAGAAATAATTTTAAACCTTGTTATAATGCTTATTGAGTACATGACATTATATAAAAGGTGGTCGATTATGGGGAATACTTGTAGGTATGTTGTCAATGCGGTTGGTAAATGTGGAGAAACATACTATACCCAATTTAACGATAAAAAAGAACTAAAAAATTGGATAACTGACCATCAAGAAAAATTAATAATGAATGAATTAAAAATTGTTGATAAGGAAATTCATCCTCTCTTAAAATGGTTTAATTCCAAAAAAATGATGTAAGTGCATTTTATAAATACTAATGACAAAAAAAGGTTCAATTCGAATAGGAATTGGACCCTTTTTCATTACTCTAGGAGGTCCGTTGGGGAAGGATAAACACTATTAATGTAGAATATCGATAATAACATCATTATTAGCTTACAATCCCGTAAGCAAAGGAGAATATATTATTATGTACGAACTCAAAACAAAAGAAACCGACAACAGTGTTGTAGAGTTTATTGAACTTGTGGACAGCCCTAAAAAACGTGAAGATGCTTATAAATTGTTAGATATTTTCACTGAAACAACAGGTTTTAAAGCAAAGATGTGGGGGCCAAGTATTATTGGGTTTGGTTCCTATCATTATAAATACGAATCTGGTCATGAAGGCGATGCACCACTAGTAGGTTTTTCACCTCGAAAAGCAAAAATCAGTTTGTATTTTGCAACAGGTGACACAAAACGTGAGGAATTGTTAAAGGACTTCGGGAAACATACAACTGGAAAAGCGTGTGTATACATAAATAAAGTAGCAGATATTAATGTTGAAGTTTTAAAAGAGTTAATTAACCAATCTGTGAGATTTTTAAAAGAAACGTACCCAGATTAAAAATTTATCCTAAAATGATAAGTTTATGAATCATCTAAAAATCATCAAAACAGAAAAGTGGTCATTCTTAAAGGAATGGCCTTTATATATTTTGGCATAATAAAAACAACTTCACGAGTTAGTTCTGCCAAAAATCACCACCACTTTTATACTAATCTTTAAAGAACGGCCATGTTAAATTTAAGTGATTAGATGGTAAATAACAACAAATAGGTTATCATTTCTATATGCAAAAGAACGACTAATGTTAGGGGATATTTATATCTATGGCGAAGTCCAATAAAATGAAAAGAATCATAAAACCGTTTAAATGGGTAAAAATTAATCCCGCACAAACATTATCACTAGGATTTTTGTGCCTCATTGGATTAGGTACATTGTTACTTATGTTACCCTTTGCTACAAAAGATCGACATCACTTATCTTTTATTGATGCATTATTTGAAGCAACCTCTGCTGTTTGTGTAACAGGATTAGTGGTAGTAGATACTGAAACAACTTTTACGCTTTTTGGTCAAATTGTTTTAATGGTATTAATCCAAGTTGGTGGACTTGGTTTTATGACTTTCGGAATCATTATTGCGATTGTATTAGGGAAAAACATAGGTTTGAAAGGAAGACTCATGATTCAGGAATCCTTAAATCAACTTTATATTGAAGGAATGGTTAGACTTGTTAAGTTTGTTGTTGGGTTCACGTTCATAATTGAAGGAATCGGAGCTGTTATCTTAGCCATACGCTGGTCTCACGATTTTGGATTTCCAAAATCCTTATTCTATGGCCTATTTCATTCTATTTCTGCCTTTAATAATGCGGGCTTTGACCTAATGGGAGAGTTTCGCAGTATCACAGGATATGTTGGTGATCCTACAATTATCTTAACACTTAGTTCCTTGTTTATAATTGGAGGAATAGGATATTTCGTCATATTAGATATTTTCAAGAAGAAATCATGGAAGAAGCTTTCCTTACATACAAAATTAGTCCTTTTAATGACATTAATTCTTAATTTACTTGGTACAGTCCTGATCTTTACTTTGGAGTACAATAACCCCGGAACATTGGGTGGATTATCATCTCTAAAGGATAAAGTGTTAGGTGCTTATTTTCATGGGGTAGTTCCTAGAACAGCAGGTTTTAACACGTTGAATTTACCGGAATTAACGCTAAGTTCCCAATTTGTTACGATTTTGCTTATGTTTATCGGTGGAGGCTCTGGAGGTACAGCTGGAGGAATTAAAGTGACCACGTTTTTCATTCTCATCCTTGCTGTATGGACTGTATTGAAAAGAAAAGAAGATGTTAACATCATGAACAGGCGCATACCAAAGGATTTAATCTTTAGAGCCTTTTCCATCACTGTTTACTCGACAGCCGTTGTATTTTTGATTTTGTTTATCTTAACGATTACAGAAAACGCTCCTTTAAATGTTTTACTTTTTGAAGTGGTTTCAGCGTTTGGAACAGTTGGAATGTCGCTAGGGTTAACACCAGAATTAAGTACACCAGGTAAAGTAATCATATCCCTTCTGATGTTTATAGGTAGAGTAGGCCCACTTACTTTAGCCTTTGCTTTAGCTAAGGAAAATAAAAAACTTCCTTTTAAATATGTGGAAGAGAAGATTATGATTGGATAAAAAAGTAGAGGATGACTCAAGGAGATCTGAGCTAGTCAAATCCAACTTTTATATAGGTCTTTCAGGCATTGAGAGTCTATATATTGATTTGGAGTTGTCTGAACTTATGGTTCCTGAGTCAGCCTCTATTTACATTAATATTTTAAAATAAATATACTATTTGACTATTTATTGTATCCGATACTTTGTGTCTTTTATAATCAACTAACCTTTCGCTCAAATTTGAAGGGAATCTTACTGAAGTTATTTTTATTTAGTATTCCAATGACATTAGCTGAAGTTTTTTTTGAACGCAAAACAAAACTTATTAAATTTAATAAAAATTGGCATTGGTATCATACCCTACTATCAGAAACATTCATCATGCTGTTTGTTCGTATGTTTATTGGGTTGATTAGAATTATTCAGAGTAAAAAATCATTTTAAGCTTGGAATGTTCTTTTTCTTTTACCTCTTTAAAAAAAGCATGAACTTTTCTGTTTAGTCGTTTACATAATTAGTGCAATCGAGTAGGAGGGGGTGACTAACCCCCGACCTCTCACACCACCGTACGTACCGTTCGGTATACGGCGGTTCAAATTAAGTGTGACGTAAAGTTTCGTATCGTTCAGATAGACTTTTGAGACCCTCTTTTCTCCAGAAAGAGTTATTGAGGGCACGGTGAAGGATTGGACTACTGGTTATTCGCCAGTAGCCCTTTCTGCTATTTCCCCATTCATATGCTTTGTGTTTATCAATTCCTAGTCCTATAAGTTTCCTTATCCTTGTTTTAGGAAGTTTCCACTGTTTCCAGTAACACAATCTCAGTCTTCTTCGAATCCAACTTTCCAAACCTTTAAAGATACTTGGAGTATCTGCCAATGCGTAATACCCACACCAACCCACTAAATACTGATTTAATTTCTTTATTCTTACATCCATTGGTATCGGTGATTTTCTTGACGTTATTTCCCTAACCTTCTGTTTAAATCTCTTGATGCTTTGTTTGGATATACGTATTTTCGGCTCTTTTCTGTTAGTAAAACTAAAGCCTAAGAATTTTCGGTTCCATGGTCGTTCTACGGCTGATTTCTCACGATTTACCTTTAAACTAAGCTTCTTTTCAATGAAAGACGTTACACCCGCCATTGTTCGTAAGCCAGCTTTCTTAGATTTCACGTAAATATTACAATCATCCGCATACCTCACGAATTTATGCCCTCTATTCTCTAATACTTTATCTAACAAATCTAGGATGATATTTGAAAGTAGTGGACTTAGCGGACCTCCTTGTGGAGTTCCCTCTGTATTTTGTGAGACCACGCCACCCATCATAATCCCGACATTGAGATATTTTCGAACAAGATTTAGTAGAACTTTATCGTCAATACGCTTTGACAGTAGCCCCATGAGTTTGTCATGGTTCACTTTATCGAAGAATTTCTCTAAGTCTATGTCGACTACCCACCTATAACCATCTTCGATGTATCCTTTCGCTTTCCGTACAGCGTCATGCCCTCGTCTTTGTGGACGAAACCCATAACTGTTTTCAGAAAATGTTGGGTCATAAATTGGGGTTAATGTTTGAGTAATCGCTTGTTGAATGAAACGGTCTATCACGGTTGGGATTCCTAGTAATCTAACTCCGCCGTTTGGTTTCGGGATTTCGACACGACGAACGGGTTGAGGTTCATAGGTTCCCTGTTGGAGAGATTTTCTCAATTCGTCCCAGTGCTCGACAATATACGAACGCAGGTTTTGGGTCGACATCTTGTCTACACCGTGACTACCTCCGTTACGTTCCACTCGTTTAAGAGCGTTCAGTAAGTTTTCTCGTGATAGAATTCGTTCCATTAACATTAAGATATATCCTCTCTACGTGAATGAGATGTTCTATTTGTGCCATTAGTAGCTCCACCCTCTTGAAGTCCCCTGTGTATTCACCACTTCTTCCTTCAAGTAAGTCTCGTAAGAGATTGTCTGTTTCTACACTACTTATGAACGCCTAGTTCTCATCCTTCCTAACTTGTTCAGTCCTTCCCTTTCATTCTCGAGTTTGAAAGGTACTATGACCTCTGCTGACTTCTGACTGTTCAGCTATCTATCACTAGATAGGTTGCCAAGAGTGCTTGGCTTATCAGTCAGACCTCCCCAGGTAAGAGTACAGTCTTTCACTCCATCTATCTGCTTCATTTACTCTATACCACCTTCGGCAGAAAGGACTTTGTTTTGTTAAGCAAACTCATCCAATGGTATCTAGCCTTATATGAAGTTCGTATTCCTCAGACCGGAGGTTTGCCGCTCGCTTCCTTCAGATTCTGCGTCACCACAGACACCCTTGCGTTAAGCTACTGCTACTTCTGCCTTCACAGTTCGGGACTTTCACCCTATAGACTGCACCCATGCTGGGCGCACTTAAAAAAGGATCTTTGAATTCAAAGATCCTTTATCACTTTATTCTCCTCCGTCACCATCTCCAATATCACCATCATCATCGATATCGTCAATATCATTCTCGTTGTGACCTTTATCAAAAAAATTATTGATGGTTTCAGTAAATGAGCTCTTTTGTTCCGTATCGTCATTTAAGCCGCTGGAATTATTCATAAAGTCCTGGAGTGTATAAGCTTGTATTGCTTGTTTTCCATTCCTCACATTTAATATGAATAAGAAAGTAAGAATCAACAATGTTGCAATGACCAAAACGATTAAAATTAGCAGTGAAGATCCTCCCCTACTCATTCCCTTTTTTGTAAGGGTATGTTGAGTAAGCAACAAATAATACCTCATTCTAGATTTAAATCCCACCTGTAGGGAAAAATAAAAAAGATTCATTCATTGTTCGTATGGTGAAGGGAGGGAACTAAAGTAAGTGAATATAAATTGGTTAATCGTTATATTGGCCACAGTTGGAGGATCTTTTGGATGTGTTCAGATCCTTAAAAATCACCTACTTCGTTATGGATTGATTTTTATCGTACACTTTATTTTTTCAATATCCTTATGTTTATTTTTTTATTGGAGTAGTTTTTATCGGTATGTTTTCCCCCTTCACTATGTCCTCCCGGCTGTCGTGTTTTCTTTTGGTCTTTTAGTTTTATTCACTATTCACTTTAAACCAGAAAAATTCACTTTTCCGTTTTTCTTTATTACTATCAATTGGGTTTTTGGTGTTGAAATTATCCTTGAATATATTGGTTTTATCACATTTAGAAACGGATGGGATTTTTGGGATTCATACTCCCTGTATTGGATCTATGTTCGTCTTTTTAACTTTATTGGAGATTATTTGATTCCCATAAAATATAGAAATCCTATCCAAACTAATGTGAAAGCCTATTGGATCTTTTTTGTTTTGACCGTTATATTATCGATTGTTATTTTAGTAAATCTATTAAGAAATTTTCATTAGCAAGTCTATTTTAGTGCAATTCGCAAAAAAAAACCGATTTATCATTTATAGAAAAATCGGTTTCTTCTCATATTGAATATACAAATCGTTTTACTTAGGAGTTCCGTGGATATAACCAGGAGCTGGTTTTAACTCAGGAGACTGACCAGTTCCTACCGGATGTGCTTCATATTCAAATTGACCTAGTCCATCCATAGAAAGACCTGAAGCCCAACTCCCAGCTTGACTTTCATTACCTTCTGAACAATTCATAAATTTGTAAGCAGCATCAGATTTTTCATATTACCTATTAAATGTATTTGGAACAACTCTTCCTTCTTTTTCCTCTAATTCAGCAATGGCAGCGATCCATTGGTTTTGATGCATCGTATCCCGAGCAATTAGAAATGACAGCATATCACGAAAACCACGATCATCAGTCATTTCATATAGACGAACAACTTGGAGCCTTCCTTGTGACTCAGCGTTTAGGTTTGCTCTAAAATCAGGTAAAAGGTTTCCACTTGCAATCGTATAACGGGCATTCCAAGGATAACCAGCAGCATCGTTAGGACTAGCACCTAATCCATTTACAATGGCATGTTGTGGGTTCATTCCACCCATTACACTTGCAATAATCGGGTCTTTCGCTGCCTGCTCCTGCTCCACAATAGGTGCCTTATCAAGTAATTGCGCAATCATGGTTGCAAGCATCTCAACATGTGCTATTTCCTCTGTTCCAATATCTAATAGCATATCACGGTATTTTTACTCTGCACGGCAATTCCATCCTTGAAAGAGATATTGCATCATGACTGATATTTCTCCAAATTGTCCACCTAATACTTCTTGTAGCTTCTTTGTATAAACAGGGTCTGGTTTATCTGGTACTGATCTATATTTTAGCTCCTTCACATGAAAAAACATGTCTACACCTCCAAGTAAATTCGCAGTCCATATTTTTTCATGTTGTCCATTATTTATACATGATTACATAAGAAGTTAATCAATCAGTATAAAATTTGAAATATAATCCAAAATACAATCATCAACTATTGTTAGTACATAACCTAGGGGATGGTGATTCGGTTTGTCAAATTTATTTAAAGATCAGACAAAAAAGTCTGACCAATATACAGAAGTCACTAACCTTCAATTGTTAAGTATAGATAAACTAAAGGAACTATACTCTTATCCCTTAAATAGCGACCTTAAAATAAGAGAATTGTATTTAAGTAAATCAAAGAAAAGGCTGTTTATTTTTTATTTAAACCCAATTGTTAATACAGAAAAATTAAGAGAAAGTATCATACATCCTCTATTGAATAGTGGGGAGGAAAGTCATTTATCTACAATTATTGATGCAGAAGAAGTTAAGAGCATTGATTCAGTAGCTTCTGGTGTAAACGCCATAAATAATGGAGCGGCTCTCATTTTAGAAGAAGGCACTCAAATCGGATACATTGTTGATATTGCAAAATTTGAATCGCGTAATATTGAGAAGTCACAAAATGAAAATATCATAAAAGGACCGAAGGAAGGCTTCACAGAATCTCTGAATATGAACTTGTCCTTAATCAGGAAGATAATAAGAAGTGAACACCTTATTACAGAGACAATCCCAATTAATCGCTTAGAAACAGAATCTGCAACATTACTTTACTTAAAAAATGTAGCAAATGAAAAAATAATTGAAAACGTTCGAAACAGAATTAGCCACATTGAAGTAGACTTTGTTCACAATATTGAAAAACTTGAACAATTAATCGAAGAGAGACCATATTCACTGTTCCCCAGTATTTTATATACGGAAAGACCCGATCGAGTTGTTTCTTATTTAGAAGAAGGGCATATTGTCATTTTAACTGGGGCATCATCTGCTAGTCTTGTTGCACCAGCAACCTTTTGGTCCTTTTTTCATACTGGTGAGGATCACTACTTACGATTTCTATATGGGAACTTTTCTAGGCTTGTTCGTCTATTAGGTCTATTTATTACCTTATTTATGTCAGCATTATATGTTGGTATCACGAATTTCCATCATGAAATGCTGCCACCAGATTTACTGTTAGCAATTGCATCTACACGAGAAAAGGTTCCATTTCCAGTTGTTGTCGAAGTCTTAATTATGGAATTTTCGTTCGAGTTAATTAGAGAGGCCGGATTAAGAATCCCCTCCCCTTTAGGTCCAACAATTGGGATTGTTGGAGCATTAATACTTGGACAAGCAGCTGTACAAGCAAATATTATCAGTCCGATCATTGTAATCGTCGTTGCTTTTTCAGGTTTGGCTTCCTTTACCATTTCTGATATCAGTATGAACTATAGTTTACGATTATTAAGGTTTATGTTTATTTCGATCGCCGGGATGATGGGCATTTATGGTTTGGGGGCAATTTTTGTGTCATTTATATGTTATTTGACTTCGCTAACATCCTTTGGTGTTCCATTTTTAGCCCCTTTAACACCTACTTATAAGTCGGCTCAAGATACTATTTTTAGAAAAGTTATTGCACATGAAGTTTTTAGGCCAGGCTTTACGTTTCCTAAATTGAAGAGACGAAAGTCATAAAAGGAGGTAAACCTTGTATAGAAATGAAGAAGGTGGTTTAGGCACAAAAGAGTACTTTTCTATTATGCTTATTTTAATTGGGGTAAAACTTGCTGATACGACCCCAACACTTATTATAGAAGATGTAAAATCAGCTACCTGGATGGTTCCGTTTTTTGCGGGATGTATCTTCTATCCCTTTTTCTACCTTTCACTAATCGTTGTTACTAAGCGAAAGAATAAAAATTTAATTGAAGTTTCTAAAGATGTTTTTGGTAAAGGGTTAGGCTCCTTTTTTTCAATTATTTTGTTTCTTCTTGCCTTTTCTACATTGTGTTTGGATTTACGTGAATATGTTGACACTGTAGCTGTAATTTATTTTACGGATACACCTTTATTTGCAATTGCCTTACTTATATTATCAGCCTCTTTGTACAATGGTTTAAAAGGGTTAGGGCCATTGGGTTCTGCATTTTATATTTGCACACCATATATAAAATTAGCTATTTTCTTATTAGCTATTTTAGTTATTAGAGAGTCTGTATGGTCTAATGCGCTTCCCCTTTTTGGTGGAGGTGTTAAGGAAATCGTCAAACAAAGCTTTAACAAAGCCTCGATCTTTGGTGACTTGTTTCTTTTACTTGTTATTTATCCGAGTATAAAGAATAAAACATCCTTAAAAAAATTAACGTTGTACGGTACGCTTTTTTTAATGGTCGAAATGTCATTTTTCATATTAAGTTACATTATCCTTTTCGGATATCCCTTTTTAGAAAGAGTAACATATGCATTTCATGAGGTTTCTAAGTATGTAAAATTAGGAAACTTTTCAAGCCATATTGAAACGTATTTTTTCTTTTTTTGGTTACTAGCAGTTACCTTAAGGCTGTCTTTTTATCTGTATGGTTCTGCAGTTATTTATAAAACTATTTTTTCAGTTAATAGCTTAAAACCCGTTTTAGTACCCTTATCACTTATCGCTTTAATCCTGTCCATGTTTCCTGAGAACCCAGTATACAGTTCCTTTATTTTCAGAAAACATCTTTATAATATCGCTACATACAGTCTTATCTCTTACAGCGTTCTGTTTTGGCTTACTGATACAGTGAAGGGAAGAACAAGCTTATGAAGTTCAAACTTATATCACTCATTAGTTTAGTCCTATTTCTTACAGGATGCTGGGATCATAAAGAGTTAGAAGAAATATCGTACGTCGTAGCAATTGGCCTAGATAAATCTGAAGACAATAAAGTAGAAGTCACCTATCAAATTGCAAACCCAGAAGTTGGTACATCATTAACCGGGAGTCCCCCACCTAATGAACAGCCCTTCGAAAATATAACGATTATCGCAAATGACTTTTTAACAGCCAGAAATACCGTCAACGCTTTTATAGGAAGACAATTGAGCTTTTCGCAAACCCAAGTGTTAATTGTTTCAGAAGAGCTAGCAAGAAGTGATGAATTTATTAAAATGATCTATACAGGTATTAGGGAACGTGAATTAAGAAAATCAGTCAATTTGATCGTCACAAAAGAAAAGGCTTCTGAATTTATTGACATTAACAAACCATTACTTGAGACAAGGCCACATAAGTTTTACCAACTTATGGTGAATAGAGCTAGAGAAACTGGCTTTGTTCCCCCATCTGATTTATTGCACTTTTTTCAAACAACCGAAAGAGATGCTGATCTTTTTCCAGTAATTTATGCAACTACAAAACAGGATGATATTGCAACGAAGAATAAATTTGAAGATGAATATAAAGCAGGTCAAATCCCGCTTGTTAATAAAAACCTTGCTCAATTTATCGGCACAGCGTTATTTAAGGAAGGAAAAATGGTAGGTACACTCAATGGTGAAGAGACAAGAATTGCCTTAATTTTAGATCCGACAATCGATATTCAAGACATGCTTGTTACATACGTGGATCCTTTAGAGCCTAAATCTCGGATTGCTTGTAAAGTAACCGTTGGACGAGACATGGACATAAACATGACACTTGATAAACCGAACTCCAAAATAAGAATAAAGGTACCGATCACTCTAGAGATCATCGGTGTTTTCAGCCAAATTGATTACTCGACAGATATAAAGAAACAAAAGCAATTAAAGGATCATATTGAAGATCATCTTACAAAAAAAGTCAATGAAAATATTAATAAACTTAAACAAGTTTTTGGTGGAGAAGCCTATAGTTGGTCTTTAATAGCCCAAAGACATTTCTTAACTCAAAAACAATATGAAGATTTTAATTGGATGAAAAGCTATCCTTCATTTGATATTGAAGCTACTGTCAAGGTAACGATAGAAGAGTTTGGTCAACAGGTTCAAACTCCAAAATTGAAATTGGTGGAAGATTAATATGACTTATATTTTTTGGATACTCGTGATTGTTACGGTCGTGTATACAGGTTACCATTGCCGCATTTGCTGGAAAGACAAGAATGTTACGGGAATGATTTCTTTAATGTTTTTAATGCTTTTTATTTTAGTCAGTTCGTTTTTTGTGAAAATGAAATAGAGGAGCTACTTTTTAGCTCCCCTGTCTTAACAGGATAAACTCGGAATGAAGTTTTCTATCATCATGAGATAAAACGTTACTGTAAATGCTTTGGTGGTATTATATTATGATTATTTTTCTTTATTTCAGTAAAAAGGTTTTGCTGCTTTAGAGGTAGATTGAGTTGTTCATTTAATTGGTTTAATTGCTCAGTTAATAAACTTAATTGCGGATTATTGGAGATTAAGCTACTAATCGATTGTTGAAGTTGCTGAAATTCTTTTTTTGTAACTGGTTGTGCATTCTGTTTTAGCGCGTAGCCTAATTGTCCATTGGGTTCTAATGTAGCCCACTGAACATCACTTATTTTACTTACATTTTGTTGTCTTAATTTCATTTCTAATTGGTCTACGGTTAAACGAAGTTTACTTAAATTCTTTTCATTTAGAATTCCATTTTCAATGACAATTTTTGATTGGCCAGTTATGAATTTTTCAAAACGATCACTTTTCAATTCCAAGTATTCTATTATGACAAGCGTTACTACAAGGATGCCCCCAACTCCAAATGTAGTAGCAAGATTTTTTCCAGCAACAGGCTGTATAAGCAATGAACCAATTCCGACCATGATTACGGTTTGAGCAAGCGTCATTTGCGAAATTGACTTTCTTCCTGCAACTCTTAAAAGCAAAGTTCCTACAATGACAATAAGGATTGCCTTCCAAATCCAATCTAGCTCCATTAAAATCCCCTCATTTCCAAGTGATGATTCCCGAACAATTTATGTTATTATTATGCCTCTCTTTAGTAGAAAGATGTATTTGTTAAAAATGAAAGGATATGGATAATAAAGCTCAAGATTTTGGTTACCACTCTAGGCTCTTTTTCTTATGAAGCTATAAATATTAAGCATACGCAAATTGAAATGGTGCAATCTTTGGCGAAGTGGAAAAGGATGGCTCTTACTAGATATAAATTTACCGTTGGTGAAGGACATTATACAAATATGAATGCTGTTCGAAGAGGTGAGGTATTAGATAATCTGCACTCGATGTATGTTGATCAATGGGATTGGGAGAAAGTTCAGGCTTCTGTTTGGAATGAGCAAATTATTAGTGAATGTAAAGAAAGAGATATCAACCTTTTGTAGGGAAGATCTTCATAAGATGTAACAAAAAAGGTTTCTTGATATTTCTTGATATTTTTTGATCTATTTCATATGAAAAGTGAAAGCTAATTGGTTATCCTACTTCGTTTCCCACAATTGATACTTCCTAAGAGGTCAAATTATTCTATTTTTAAATAGGGGTCCCATTTTTTAATTATGTGTTATCCCCTTTTTTATGATTCGACGAATCTGCATTGTCTGACCGTTTCACACCCTTGCTTTTATACGGTTTGTTGCTTTTCGCTTTATTTTCACTTGCTTTCCAACGCGTCCAACCCTTTTTGCCTGTTCCTCTACCTGTCCCACTTTTACTTTTAACTTTACTCATATCATCACTCCATTATTATTTAATTTTATTTTTTTGCTTAATTTTACCCTTTTCACTTCTATATTCATTGTGTATATAAGCAAAACAAACCAATTTCAAAGCTAAACTACTTTAATCCCTTCAACTAGTCTACCTATAATCGACGTAAAAAGATAGCGATTCATTTTTTAAAATGCTACCCACAGAAGATTTGTTTCATTTATTATCAAGTTACTATCGTGTATCTCGTTACTTATACCCCTTCACTACTTGGTACAAAATTAGTTTGTGTTGCTTTTTCTCCGACTATTAATATATTTTCATGTTTTTTTATTCCCTCAGCAAATAATAATGGAACGTGTTGATACTTTTTATTTTTATTAGCAACTGATTCTATCCACCTGAAAAATTCAGCTTTTCTTAAATAATGGATTCTTGGGTTATAAATAGTCCATGGGTTTCCATATGGAACTACGATTGGCAATAATAATGTTACAAGCATCTTTATTCTCCTTCGTTTTTAGTAGCATATGCAAATAAAGGTTACAATTTGAAAAGCTTTTGACAAATTAACAGCATTAAGTAAAAATATAGCTATTTATTTTTCAAAACCTCACACGAAGCATAACCCCGCTCTGATTTAAAGACGTGGTTATACTTCGTATTGGAATATTTTAATGTATAATCTACACGTTGCTTTATCATAATTGGTGAAATGTAGCTTATTGCACATATTCCCTCTTAAAAATAAAGACTTTTATTAGATTTAATATTTCCTTATAGTTAACTTATGAGGAATTGTTTTTTAAAATTATATGAATTCCTACTATAAATTAGCGAGGTAGCTTTATGAAAATTGAATCACCTAAAATACCTAATGATTTACCTTTTAAAAATTTCAATGATATTTTTTATGAGGAAGATCCCGAATTAGAATTGTGTCAAATAAATGATTCTATTTTTGATAACGAGATGTTACCTAGAGTGCGTTTATATAAAATGATCATAAGGAATTGTAAGTTTAACAATACTGATTTTTCAAATATTGATATAACCGATGTATTTTTTGATAACTGCGATTTTTCGAATGCTAAAATGCGAAACTCTTCCATACACAGAGTAAAATTCACGAATTGTAAATTACTAGGTGTGGATTTTACTGAATCTAGCTTTGGTAATGTTGAGTTTAATGATTCTTTACTTAACTTGGCTTCTTTCGGGAATTCTAGGCTGGAAAAAGTTAAATTTCTAGATACTTCTTTAGAGAGTTCCGATTTTTATGAATGTTTATTTAAAAAACTCGAATTTAAATCGTGCAACATAAATAGTGTTAGCTTTGAAAGAACATCACTCAAGGGGATAGACATTAGTACATCTACTTTTGAATCACTTACAGTTTCTATAACTGACCTAAAGGGATGTAAAGTTTCTACTCACCAGGCAATTCAATTTGCTGCTCTATTGGAATTAATAATTATTGATTAATTCAATTAACCTTTGAAGATGTAAATTACAAACTTGATACAATATTAATGAACAATCCTTAACGTAAAAACCACATTCACCTCGAATGTGGTTTTTTCGAGGTGAAAAATCGAAAGATAGAAAAATTAATAATTGATTATTAGTTATGATGCTTGTGTTACAAAATAATAGCTAAACAGCACTTCAGCTTTTCTACCTACTTTACCATTCATCATAATTCTCAAATGGTTGAATATATTGCATTTAGAGTTATTTAAATTTGGTACAGCTTATAATACCTCAATTGAAAATGGAGGAGAAAATGAAAAAGTTAATCAGCATTAGACTGGCAAGTATTATAATAATCACCATTAATACAATTGCGCTTTTCATGCATCTCCTGATACTTCTAAACGTTGTACCATATGATTTTGTATGGGGAGGACGTTTAAAGAATGAAGCAGATTTAATCATTTTTGAAAGCATATCTATAGTTGTGCAACTACTATTTATGACAATTGTTGCTGTAAAAGCAGGATATGTTTTCAACGGAAAGTTCAAAAAAACTGTGAATGTCGGAACATGGGTAATGTTTGGACTTATGGTGCTTAATACAATGGGCAATTTAGCTTCAGCCTCTGTCTTGGAAAAAATGGTAATGACTCCAATAACCTGTTTGCTAGCACTTTTATTATTCAGATTAGCAATTGAATAAAGTGATTCGGGTGAGGATTGGTGAAGAATTCACAATTATTGGATCTTCCACTTTCACCATATCCCCCATATAATTACCTGTTAGGGGGGATATGAATGGCTGATTATAAGCAATATGTCTTTTTCGATTTTGAAATGTTATGTTCTGATTCAGGTATGGCTTTTGAGAATATGGAGGCCATTCGTTTAGGAGCTGTAAAATATAATCTTGAAACAGGAGAAATTACGTATTTTGATCGTTTCATAAAACCTGAAAATCAGGAGCCTTTAACTGAGTTTTGTAAAACATTAACCGGGATTGAGGATTGTGATTTGATCAATGCAAGTGGTTTTAAAGTGGTCTTTGATGCCTTCCTTGTATGGGTTGGTGGTGTGAAAAAAACTCGCTATTTTTCGTGGTCGCCAAGTGATTTATCTCGTTTAAAAATCGATGCAACAAAACACGAAATCCCACAATGCACCATTAGCAAAATTGAAAAACGTTATATTGATTTCCAGATGATTTTTAAGCAGAGAGTCTCGAAGGGAAACGTTTCAGTTGAAGATGCTTTAGCGTTATATGGATTACAGTTTATTGGAGAAAAACATCATCCAATGTATGATGCCTATAATACACTAAGGATCTATTTACAGTTTTTAAATAAACCTATCCAATCTGATTTAATCATGCTAAAGCAATATCTCTTTGAAGAAGAGGTCCCACTTGATGTGAAGCAAATCAATGAGAAACTGAACGATCGCCTAAAACAAGATGCAATGCTAGTAACTGAACCATTACGAGAAGTGTATCGAATGCGGGATGTAAAAAAAATAAAAAAAACAATTCGAAGGATCGTTGAAAAATATGAAAATGTTTTGTTAAATCGTTCTGGTTTGTTTACCGAAGAGAACGTATTAATTGCTGGACATTTAGTGTCCTTCTATCATGATTTGCTGCTAACCTATGAAGAGCATTATTGCTATTCTTCTAAAACTATCATTTTTGATGAATATATGCTTCAGCCCTTGAAACAGCTAGCTTTCAAGTAGGATGACGCAATCTAATATAAAGAAAAGTAGTGAGATTCATCTATATGAGAGTCCCCACTACTTGTATTTTTTTCGACTTGGTAGCTTGTTTGGTTTATTCCAAATTACTATGACGACTAAAAGCTTCGTTATGACCATATTCTTTTAGATTAGAATAAATTAAGCAAATACTATCAAAGACAATGTGGACAGATTGATCAAATAATGAACCGAGTGGTTGAACTGATTGAGTTTCTCCATCAGCTCTATATTTTGTAGCAGCTGGTATGTGTAGTACATCACTAGAAGCCGCTGCAAGAGGTGATTCAGAATTTGTTGTAACCGCAATAACTTGGCAATTTAATTCTTTTGCTTTTTCAGCTGTCCAAACAACACTCTTTGTTGTACCTGAACCTGAAACTGCGAGTAAGATGTCTCCTTCTGCAATCGATGGCGTAATCGTCTCACCAACAGAAAAAACATTTGCATTTAAATGCATTAATCGCATCGCAAATGATTTCCCCATAAAGCCTGAACGCCCTTCTCCAATAACAAAAATCCTTTTCGCATCTACTAGTTTAGTGGCAATTTCTTGTAAATTCTCTTCTTTTATTTGACTTAAAACGCCTTGAATTTCCAAAAGGATTTTATCTGATGTTTTCATGTTTTCTCTCTCCATTCCATTGTAACAATACTTTCTTAAACTGTTTAGCGGCCAATCGTTTATCTTTCGCTTTCGTTATGGCTGAGCCAATAATTACTACATTAGGCTGCAACTCTCTAAAACTAGCAATTGAATCGAGTGTTATTCCCCCAGCAACCGCGAGTTGTACAGTTGGATCATATATTTGTTCTGTCACGATGTTTTGCTTTCCAGCAATCTCTTGTTCATCTTTACTGACATGTGCACAGAAAATTGCTTGTTTATAATGAAACAATTCTTTTTGCTGACTATCATTTGTATTTAAAAGGTCAACCATAACCCGTTTCCCTGCTTTTTCGGCAGTTTCAATACATGCATTAATCGTCGCTGCAGGTGATACTCCCATCACAGTCGCGACATCAGCCCCAGAACGAAAACACATGTCAAATTCGTAATATGCGTTATCAATTGTCTTGATATCTGCTACAATCACTTTATTTGGAAAGGCATTTTTAAGCTTCTCAACACTTACCATTCCATATTCTTTTATTAATGAAGTACCAACTTCAATCCAATCTATGAAATCCTCTGTCGATTTTGCAATTTCAATAGCCTCTTCAATCGTATAACGGTCTAATGCCAGTTGAATATTCATTTAATCTCCTCTTTGTCTTATTTTAATTTACTAGATTACTAAACCGATTTATGAACTTATTATAAAGGAAATGTAAGCACTTTACAATAATCGATTTATACCTAAACTTTTTAATTTTCACTCGGTTATTTTCTCAGTGTTAACTGCTGCTTGGTTGCTGAATACAAACTAAAAAAACTTGGATATCCGAGGGTAATGAAAAAGACCACTTTTTCACATTACTCGAAAATCCAAGCACTTTTTGATGATATGTCTAAGTTTAATATACTGTTTAAAAAATACATGTGCTCTTTGAGCTTACTAAGATAGTAATCTTAAATAATAATCGTATTGAATGATTCTGCTTTTAATTTAAATGAGTATGTTTCCCCATTAACATCCATTTCTAGTTCCCTTGTATCCTTAAATGGATTCGCAATGACAACTACTTTCGTACCGTCTGGATTTAGAAATGCTGTCGTATTCCCCGTCCAAGGACCACTTGTTTCAATTCGTAAAGCACCTGGATTCACAAAATGAGAAAAATGCTTCATTACATAATATTCCGGATTTTTAGTCACCTTTTTCGATTCAGGGTCTACCGTAATCATAGAGTTTTGTTCCCAACCCCATGTACTTCTTCCTTTTGGTTCAAGTACCATATTCCAATAAATATACGCATTTGCTCCGTTCACGAAATAATGACGAAACAAGTTATGAACATATTGGGCATACGCCCATGTATTTTCCCCGTTTCCGCATTCATTTTCAGTTTGCATATATTTCAATTCAGGATAGCTTTGCACAGTACGTTGAATCGCATATTTTCCTGCCCATTGATAACCAACACCCTTTACATATTCGTAGGCTTTTGGATTACTAAGGACAGTGTGTGCAAATGCATCATGATCAGAGCTTGTTCCTTTCATCCACTCCTCCCAGGGTTCTGGGGCATTGATGGTTCCTAGCCAGATTTCAGCATCAATCCCGTATTTTTCAAATGCTGGACCTAAATAATCTCCGATAAATTCACGTAGCTGTTCACCTGTCCATACACATGAAGGAAACTTCTGATCTGCGACTACTTCATTTTGAACATGGATTTGATGAAGTGTGATCCCTTCCTCTTTATACGCCTGGACAAATTTTACGAAATAAAGCGCATATGCCTCCAGTACTTTTGGCTCCCAGCGTAATGTGCCGAAATTATACGCTTTCGGAAACTTCATCCATGTTGGCGGGCTCCATGGTGAAGCAAACAGCTTTAAATCTGGATTACGTTTTAATGCTTCCTTAATATAGGGAATTAAATATTTTCTATCTCGCTCAATGCTAAAATGCTCCATTTCATAATCGTCTGTTGTTTCATTATGACTATACCATTCAAGTGCATAGTCGCTTGCACCAATTGGTAGTCGGCAAATCGAAAATTGGCAATCTCCATCTGGCAAAAACAGAGCATCCAATACTTGGGTGCGTCCAGCCTCTGATAAATGACTCAGCGCATCGAAGCCAAGTTCATTAAAGCAGCCACCAAATCCGTCAATGACACGCTTTGTCTCATCAGTTAACACTAAATTAGGCTTTCCTGTTTTCGCTGGTTCTGCTATCTGCTCCTGCCAATTTTGTTCTTTAGTACTTGAAATCCAATAATAACCCACGTTTTCCTCTCCTCTATTACAGTTCAAATATCATAAATGACCATGGATTTAATGTTATTGTTTCACCTTGTTTATAATGCTTTTCCGATAAAAGCTCCTCACTTTCTTCAAAAGGATACCTTATCATTTCGATATCTGCAGAATAATTAAAAATGAACTTAATTTTTCTTCCTTCATCATTTACTCCACTTTTTATTATGATCGGAAAACGGATCTCCTGTTCAGTTTCCCATATGCTCGCTCGTTTTAGCGCTTGAGCAAGAATGCCAGACATAACCTCACTAGAAACAATACATCCGATGTATGTCGCATATCCGTCTCCACACTCATTACCTGTAATCGCCGCATATTCTCCCCATGCTGGGTGATCGTATTTGGCAAAAGTTTCTGCTGTTGTGGGAGTAAGTAGCTCCATCCATGTGTGCACTTCATTCTTTGATTCATCCACTCCATATGGATTTTCCGCTAGTTGTACATGCTTTGGCTCTATAAACATCTGATACTGAACACCACAGACCTTCTCAATGATACCAGGCTGATTAGTTGTGCGAACTTTAATGTTTTCATCTGTAAATCCAGATTTAAAGGTAAAGACCGCATGGCCTCCTTTATCAACATATTGGTTTAGCCGATCCAGCAATTGATCAGAAGCAACATATAAACATGGAACGATGATCAATGAATAGTCTTCCAAATTCTCTGTTTCAGGATGAATGATGTCACACTCCACATTTAATTTGTACAACTCATCATAAATCAAACGAAGGATATCATTGTAATTTAGCTCTGATCTTTGATTAAATTTAAACCAGCTTACTCCTGTGAGAGATTCATTGCTAACGAGAATAGCTGTTTTATTTTTCTTCTTAAGATTTACTAGTTTTGGTGATAGACGTTTGAAATCTGCGCCAATAGTTTTTGCCTCATTGTACACAGGATTAGGCTTTAAATCGTGACTTAAAAGACCTTTCCAATATGTCTCAAATGAGTTATGGATTGAATGCCAATGCCAATATGCTACCATGTTAGCACCTGAAGCCACATGGCTGAATGCCTGTAAACGCAGTTGACCAGGAAAAGGTGTCCAATGACTAAATGCCTGAGCCTCCGTTTCAAGAACAAGGTAATTTTGTTGCTTTGTTGATCGTGCAACATCACCACCAAACGAAATTTCGATTCCAGTCAAATCCTCTTGTGAAGGATGATAAATATCTACCCCTGTGATATCAAATGGTTTTGAAGCTGTAAAATGGTTTACGTTTGGCTGGACACCAAATGAGTAGCCCCTCCATTCAAAATCAAAGTTTTGTGTTATAAATTGTCCTTCATGACGATACTCTTTTACTATTTCTACTTGCCATGCTAAAAAGTCGTCTACGAGTGTACGCTGAAATTTAGAAAATTCCGCCCCAAAACTTCCATTGATTGTACCAACAACAGAAGGCATATCTTCCCATGCATGGACGTCATTGCTCCAGTAAGAGAGTCCGAACGCTTTATTTAACGCATCTGTTGTTTTAAATTTCTCTTTTAAATACTTCACGAATTGCAATTGTACATTTGGTCCACTTGTATCATAGTGCTTCGTTTCATTATCAATTTGATAGCCGATAATGGCTGGATGGTCTTTTACATTTTCCATCAATTTTCGGATAATCCGCTCAGCATAGAATAAGTAGGTTGGGCTTGTAATGTCCATAATTTGTCTGGCACCATATTTCCCCGCACCTTGTTTTGTAACAGCCAACACTTCTGGATGCTCTTTCACCATCCATGTCGGTACCGCATATGTTGGTGTGCCCACTATGACAGAAATCCCCGCTTTATGCATCGCATCTAGCACTCTATTCACAGAAGTAAAATCGAATACACCATTTTGAGGTTCATGTGTACTCCATGTTGATTCTGCAATACGAACAACATTAATACCTGCATCCTTCATCATTTGAATATCTGTTTCTAGTCGATCGTAAGGCATATATTCATCATAATATGCCACACCGTATAACAATTGTTTCATCTTCCTCTATCCTTTCTCTACTTTACTTAATCGCACCATCGGCAATTCCTTCAAGAATATACTTCTGGAAAAATGCATAGAAAACGATGACTGGCAAAGCAGTTAATACAAGTGCTGCCAAGATTTTTGGCCAGTCTGCAACATACTGTCCGAATAACATATTTATTGAAAGCATTAACGTATAGTTATTAACATCTGTTAGCATAATCAATGGCAATAAGAAATCATTCCATAGCCAAAGTACATTTAATACTAAAATGGTTGCTGTAATTGGTTTAAGTAAAGGAAAAATAATTCTAGTGAATATTTGAAAGTCGTTACATCCATCAATTTTCGCTGCTTCCTCCAGCTCCTTAGGAATCGATTTCACAAACCCATGATAAAGGAAGACTGCCATATTAACTCCCAAGCCAATATAAATTAGACCAAGTCCGTAAAGTGAACCTTGTAATCCTAGACCCTTTGCCATTTGGCTCAATGTAATCATAATGGAGTGAAAAGGAACAAGCATGGATGCAATGAAAAGTGTAAAAATCAGAGTGCTAAGTTTACCTGACGTTCTAGCAAGCTTGTATCCAGCAAGTGACCCGCAGAACACAATACCAGCAAGACCTATAAATGTAACAATTAATGTATTAAAGCTACTTCCTAGAAGGTTTAATTCTGTAAAAACACCGATATAGTTATCTAGTGAGAATGATTTAGGTAAGGCCAATACAGAACTGAATATTTCTCCCTGTGATTTAAATGAGTTTATAAACGCCATATAGATAGGGAAACATGAAACTATTGCAAATACAGTTAAGATCAGATTGATCGATATCGAAGCAGCACGGTTCTCCCTCATGCTTCAACCTCCTTACGCTTTAAGATACTCACTTGTATAAGAGTAATAATTAATACAACGAGGAACAAAATCATTGCTTTGGCATTGGCATAGCCGAAACGGAAGTTATTTGAAAAGGCTTCTTCATAAATATTCAGTGCCATTACTTGTGTTGAGGTACCAGGACCACCTTGTGTTAGGGCATATACAACATCAAAAACTTTAAACGCTCCGTTTAATGTTAAGAACGAACATATTGTAATCGCATGCATAATCATTGGAATAACAACATGTTTCAATCTCTGGAACACATTGGCACCATCGATCATTGATGCTTCTTTCAATTGTTTTGGAACACCTTGTAATGCAGCCATGTATATGACCATCATGTATCCAATACCTTGCCAAAGTGATACAATTAGAATCGAGTAAAAGGATACTTTTGCATCCCCAATCCATGATTGGTCAAGTATAGAAAATAGTGCCTGCTTCGAAAGCTCAGGAAACACATTTGTAAAAATAAATGAGAACATTAATGAACTGATAATTAAGCTAATCATATTTGGCATAAAGAAAATCGTTCTAAAAAATCCCTTTGATTTCATTCTTGATTCAATTAATAAGGCTAATAACAGTGCAGCAACATTTTGAATGACAAAAATGAAAATAGTATACCGTAACGTAAACCAAAATGAATGTCTAAATGCGGGATCATCTTTAAAGGCTTCAATATAATTACTAAACCCCACAAAATTAAACGTTGGATTTAATCCGTTCCAATCCGTAAAGCTATATACTCCAGCACCAATAGTCGGTATTAAAAGAAAGACTAGATAAAAAATGAAGGCAGGTAAAACAAATAAAATTAAACTTAGGTGACCGCTCTTTGTTTTTAACTTTTTCTTTTTAGTTGTCACTTCTTTAATAGGTACATTCAATTCTTGTACTTGCATTTGTTTTCATTCCTTTCATTCTATTTTTCTCACATAAGGAGAAGGGGTCTGATTCTAAGTTAAAACAGCCCCCTCACTTGTTTATCGATGATCTATTATTTGTTTATTTTGTTATATTCCTGCCACGCGCGATCCAATCCTTCAATAACTTCCTCTTTAGAGGCATCGCCAGCATAGTAGCTTTGAAGCAATTTTTCAGAAGCAGATTTAACGGCTGCTGGAATTATTGGATCCTGATATACTTTACCTTCTTCAACATATTTCATTGAATCTTCCAACCACGGATATGGTTCAAATGTATGAACATCTGAAATTGGATTAAATCCTAAACTTTCATAGAAAGCACTCGAATCTTGTTCATCTAGAATGTAATTCACAAAATCCTTTGCTACGTCTTTAACGTTACTTACTTTTGAAACTGCTAGAGATGTAGACGTACTTAAATCGATAAGCGTTGCGTTCGGATCGTCGTTAATCGGTAATGCAGCGACACCAAAGTTAAATTTTTCATTTGTCGCTAACATTGATTCTGCCATCCATGGTCCTTGAACCCACATTGCTGCTTCACCACTTGCGAAAGCTGCTGCACCCTGATCCTGGCCTACTTCAAATGGTCTGTCCGTTCCATGAGCATCGACAAGATCAATAATCTCAAACATGTCTTTCAAGTCAGCAAATGATCCTTTATCTGCATTCATACTGTCAACAAACCCTTTGTTTGTTGTACTTTCAAGGGCACCTACTGTTAATGGAAGGAACAGCTGTGGAATGTATGAATCTTTATAAGCACGAATAAATGGCGTTATTCCTTTGTCCTCAAGAGTTTTTATAACCGCTTTCATTTCTGTGATTGTCTTTGGTATCTCAATACCATTTTCTTCAAAAATATCTTTATTGAAAATAAATCCCCATTGTAGTGTTTCCAAAGGTACTGCAAGAACTTTACCATCTTTTGTAACTGCAGGAGAAACAGTGTCATATAGCTTTTCTGCAAATGGTTCTTCTGATAAATCCTCTAAGTAACCTGCTTTATCATATACTGGAATATCATTGACTGCATGAAGACCAAATACATCCGGACTGTCACCAGAGGCAAGTCGTGTTTTCAATAATTGATCTGCCTCGTTAACACTTGGTAATTCAAGCTTAACTGTGACATCTATTCCATTTTCTTCTTTTTGTTTTTTTACAAACTGATCAATGTATGTTTCATATTGTTCTTTAAAACGAGGCTGTCCAATAAATACTTTTAATTCTACTTTTTTTCCATCTCCCCCACTTGCTTCACTCGAAGAACCGCTCCCCGGTGCTTTACAACCCGCTAGTAGACTTGCGAATAAAACAGTAACTAAAAATAATGTAAGCGCTTTTTTCATTAGTAACTCCCCTTTCTTTTTTTAATCATAAACTGTTTTTTCCTATTATTAAATTGACAATATTAACGCTTACATTTGCACTATTTTAACTTTTCCGAATTCCTCCTGGAGACGTACCATAGTACTTTTTAAATACACGATAAAAATAAGAAACGTCTTCATAGCCAATCATTTCAGCAATTGTTTTATATTGAAGCGTTGTTGTCGTTATGAGTTCTTTAGCTTTTTCCATCCGTGAAGAGATAATATACTCGGTAACATTACATCCATACCTTTTTTTAAAAGCAGTTGTTAAATATTCCTTACTAACAAAATACTTCTTTGCAATAATTTCAAGCGACATATTGGACGAGGTAAAATAATCATCAATATATTGTTTAATATCGTCCAAATTTATTTTTGTTTTTTGTTTACTGATCTCTACTATTTTTAAAATGACATGTTCACCAATGATAAGTTGAGTCTTCAGTTCATCTTCAATTGTTCGATTTTGCTGGTAGCTTAATTGATTCCGGTCTAATCCTAAATCTTCTAAACTTAGCTTTTGGACTTTCATTACTTCTTCTAGAAGTAATAGAAACTCTTGATGCAAATGAAAAATAAACGCTGTATCCTGCTTTAATTCATCATCTAATCCCTTAAGAAATTGATGAATACTATTAGAAAACTGAGAGACATTTAATTCCTTTAAAGAAAAAGTAATTGTATGACGAAAAGGCTCAATCAATTCTTCTATTTCAGGACGTGTCACTGCAAATAATTGATACCCCATTTTCTGCTGCTCCATTTTTCCCTTTTCAAATAAAGCTTTCATCAGGGCATTATTGAGCTCAGTTTCATCCACTGGTTTTGGTAAATATTCAATTACTCGTGACTTAATGGCTTGTCTCGTATATACAAAATCCTGATAACCACTCAATACAATAACCGGAAGATCCGGATATTCTTTTTCTAGCACTTCAAGTAACCTGATACCATCGATACCTGGCATTTTCATATCTGTTATCACAAAATCTGGCCGTATTGTCTTCATTATCTCAATTGCTTCTTCTCCATTTGTTGCCTCAATTATATGTTCAATTTTTAATGACTTTAGATCAATTACCGCTTTGACTGTTTCTCTAGTCCATATTTCATCATCGACTATTAATAAAGTACTCATTTCGTTCACATCCTTTTTTTATGATAGATAGAGGATAGTGACCGCCCCTTTCCCTCTATATGAAAATCATTTAAATGATAGTTGAGTTGAATGCTTGATAGGTATGCTTCATCAAAATTAAGCTTGTCGTATACTCCACTTCTTAGATCGTAGAATAATTACTCCATTAGATTTTTAAAAGGGATTGTTAAAATTACTTTTGTATATTCTGATTCCTTACTGTAAAGTTCTATTCCATATTCCTTTCCAAAATAAAGCTTCATTCTAGCATCTACATTCTTCAATCCGATACTTCTATTTTGTGTATCAACATCTAATGCCAGTTTTCTATTTACTTCATCTAATGTATGCTTTGACATGCCAACACCGTTATCTTCTATCACAATTTCAATATCATCAAATACCTTTTGAATATCAATTTTAATCGTTCCTCTTTCAATTTTAGACTCAAAGCCGTGTTTAAATGAGTTTTCAATAATAGGCTGGAGAGATAAAAGTGGTATGCTTCCTTGATTAACAGCTTCATCTACAAAAAGTTGGATTGATATACTCTCACCGAATCTTACCTTTTGAATATAGAGATAATTTTTCAAATGGCTTACTTCTTCACGAATAAATACTAGGTCGCCTCGTTTATTTGTAATATAGCGAAACATTAATGCAAGTCGCTGTGTCATATCATAGATTTCCTTTGCATTTTTTTTTAATGCCATCCCCCCGATAACTTGAAGTGTGTTGTATAGAAAATGTGGATTAATTTGGGCTTGCAGAGCGAGAAACTGTGCATCTCGGTTTTCCATTTCACGCTTATAATCCATTTCAATCAAGTCTTTGATACGTTCGATCATATCTTTATATTTTCTATATAGGAGACCAATCTCATCTGAACGATTTGCTACAATATTCACACTAAAGTTATTTTCTTCAACATGCTCCATTGTTTTAGAAAGGACTACAATGGGTTTTGCGACTTGATTTGAAACAATAATTGATAAAAGAATCGTTAATAAAATAGAAATAACAAGTATAACAACCCCTGATTGACCAATATAAACGGCCCCTATCATCATCACTTCTTTCGGCACCACTTTTAATAAATGAATCTGATCATTCATCATGTGTTGGATAAAATAATAATCCTTGTCTTTTATTATATATTTTTCTCCATGTGAAGTAGTTAATTGCTCGCCAATTTCTCTGGTAAACTTCTTTAAACTGAGATGACCTGGATTGTAAAGAGGATTCCCCTGAGAATCAAGGATTAATACGTATTCACCTTCATTACTCTGCAGGTTTTCTGCAATATGGTTCATAAATGAAAACATCACTTGAATTTCAATTTCCCCTACAAGCTTTTGATCTTCAAAACGATAAATATTACGTGTAAAAGAAAAACTGTTTTTTGCTAGATCGACATCAAAAACAGCATCTTTATTATCCTGCTTTTTCGGAGATTCCAAGTTATTGCTTATATAAAAATCGTTCTTTTCAACTTTGTATAATAAATGATCTTCATAGGACACTAGTGATACTGATAAAATATCATTACTTCCATTATATAGTCCGAATAGTTTATCTTTAATATAAGACTGAGTATTAAATTTATTCAAAGTGCTAAGGTTATCAACAGTCGTAATACTTGGTACTAATTTCTCATCTACAAGAGCTGAAAACAAAAATTCATCGTACCAGTTTATTTGTTCTTCTATGTAGCTGCTAGAAAGCTCCATTCTTGAGAGATTCGAACTGATTTCCGATGATTCAACTGCTCCTCTAGAAATATGGGTTGAAATCAACATAAAAATTAAAAGAGGAACCATCATAACAAGAAGCAGGGTTCCCATTAACTTACGCTTAATGCTCTCGAGGATGTATTTATTAAAATAATAGTTAATTCTGCTTCGTATTCTCATATGGAACCTCCATTGGGCAAAAGTTTCTAAATAACATTATATAGGATTTATTTGTACATAGTTTAGCTAGAATTATATTATTTACATGTATCCCCAAGGAAAGGTTATTAATATATTAAAAACCTTTCGATAAATTATAGAACAAAAAGACAAACAAAAAAGCTTGAAGTAATTAGCATTCAAGCCTTTTGCACTGTTACTTTTCATTATGTTTGTTGCCGTAGCTTAGTGGCTATATCAGTTACGTTGCTTTGTTTTATGATGTTATTCTCATTATCCTTAGCAATTATTTTTATTTGTTCGATTAGTGATTCTCTTAACCACATTGTGTTTAGGATAGAAACGATTGCTCCAAGTATGACGATGATTGAGATTTCTAAAATCCGATTACCTCTTGTTTCCCACATATCAGCTCGCCCCTTTTACAATATTTGTAAATAGGTTGTCTCTTTTTACTTCATTCTATTCCCATTCAGTTTCGTAACACTATTCGAACGATGTTTTCGTAGATTCCCTAATGAAAAGTTCACAAGAAAACACTGTATCTTTTGGATTTACTTCTTCTTTGTTAATTTGTTTTAATAGCAGTTCTGCTGCCTTCAGTCCCATTTCCTGTGAAGGCTGGCTTATCGTTGTTACTGATGGATTGACGAGGTCAGCAAATGGAATATTATCGAAAACGACTAAACCAAGCTGCTCACCAATTTTGATCCTGCTTGCTTTAGCAAATTTCAACACTTCCAAAAAGACTAGGTCATTTCCAGCAACCAAAGCAGTCGGCGGGTCTTGTAATGAAAAAAGGTTATCAAGTTCTGACCCCATAGACTTTATCTCAGTGCTAATCATATATTCTTCTATAATAGGTATATTATTTTCCTTCAGCGCGTCCATATACCCTTGTTTCCGTTCGAGTCTAGTTGAAATCGTTAGTGACTCAGTTACAATTGCGATTTTCTTATGACCCTTTTCAATTAAATGCTCTACTGCACGCATCGTAGCTTCCCGATTGTTTACGACAACTGATGGAGCAATAATCCCCTTTACTTTGCGGTCCATAAGGACAACTGGGTAACCAGTCTTCAGCATACTTTTGTATAGCTCCACGTTTTGGCCGGTTGGAAAAATGATCAACCCATCCACTTGTTTTGCACGAAGCATTTCAATGTATTTACGTTCCTTTTCTGGGTCATTATCGGCATTACAAATAATCGCGTTCATCTCATGTTCATTAAAATAATCCTCTAATGACCGGCACACTTCTGTTGAATAACGATGCATGATATTTGCGACAATAATTCCTACCATTGACGTGCGTTTTTGCTTTAAGCTTCTTGCCACATGGTTAGGCTGATATCCTAGATCGTTGATTGCTGCTTCAACTTTGACTCTTGTTTCTTGACTCATATATTCATATCGCTTATTTAAATATTGTGAAACCGTGCTTTTTGAAACTCCTGCCCTTTTAGCAACATCTGCCATTGTAATTGCCATGAAATCTTCCTCTTTTTACTATTATTTCTTTCATTTTATCTTTTAATAGGGGATTTAGCCAGCAAGAACATAAAAAGAGGATGACTCAAAAAATAGTCATCCTCTTCTATTATCCATTTTGTTTAAATTGACAATTATGCAATCGCCTTAACATTTTTAGCATCAATCTGCTTTTTTGCAGCATTTACCGCCAAAATTGTTAAAATTGCAGAAAGAAATAATGATCCTGCCATAAAGATATAGGATGCGCCAAAGCCTCCGGTTGCACCATTTAAATACCCGACAACATAGGATCCGGCGAATGATCCTAATGCTCCCATGCTGTTAATTAAGGCCATCGCACCTCCAGCAACATTACGAGGAAGAATTTCTGGAATGATTGCAAAGAACGGTCCGTATGGAGCATACATTGCACCACCAGCGATTACTAACAAGACGAATGATAACCAGAAGTTGGTTGTTCCGACTAGATAAGAGCCATAGAATGCAAGTGCTCCAATTAATAAAAATGGCCAAACAAATGCTTTTCTGTTTTGCAATTTGTCTGAGAAATGTGAGGCAGTTAACATTAAAACAATTGATAAGATATAAGGAACCGCAGATAACCACCCAGTTTTAATAATATCCATGTTTGGTGCGGCATTTAGAATTGATGGAAGCCACATAACGAATCCGTAAACCCCTACACTCCACAACGCATATTGTGCGCACAGCAAGATAACGGCTTTAGACTTGAACGCTTCAGCATAGTTTTTAACTGGTTTTAATCCTTGTTGCTCCTTTTCAAGTTCTTCATGCAGAAGTGCTTTCTCACGCTCTGAAAGCCATTTTGCATCCTTAGGCTCGTCATTGACAATTTTCCACCATATGAACGCCCAAATGACTGCAGGTAAACCTTCAATAATAAACATCCATCTCCAGCCATACGCTTCTAAAAGATAACCAGAAACGATCGACATCCATAAAACAGTTGCTGGATTACCTAGAATTAAAAATGTATTCGCACGAGACCTTTCTGCCTTTGTAAACCAATGGCTCAAGAATACAAGCATTGCTGGCATAACAGCGCTTTCTACAACCCCAAGCGTAAACCTGATTACAAATAGCCAACCAACATTACTAACAAGACCTGTCGCTGTCGCAAGTCCTCCCCATAAAATCAATGACCAGAAAACAAGTTTTTTTGCACTTTTATTTTCCGCATAATGTGCTCCTGGAATTTGAAAAAAGAAATAGCCTAGGAAAAACAAGGAGCCTAATAAGGATGAGATCGCAGGAGTGATTTGCAAGTCCTGAGCCATACCTGCAGCCGCACCAAAACCATAGTTTGCACGATCTAAGTATGCTAAGCTGTAAGTAATAAACACAATCGGAATTAAACGAAGCCATCTTTGTTTTGCTAATGTTTTCTGCATGTTAATTCACTCCTTGTAAATGTTTTTTCATATATTGGTCTAATTGGTGACTAGTAGGATAGCCATCATTGTCTCCAGGAGATTGAACGGCTAATGCTCCAATCGCATTCCCCCTCATGACAGACTCACGGATTGGGAGATTTTTCAGTAAACCACTAATAACCCCAACAGCAAATCCATCACCTGCACCAACAGTATCGATAACATTCTCAACATTATACCCTTTAATTGTACCTTCGTGGTTTAAGGTTTTATAATAAGCCCCTTCCTCACCAAGCTTGATAATGACTAACTTCACTCCTTTATCCAAATAAAAGGAGGCAATGTCCTGAGGTGCACTAAAGCCAGTTAATATACCACCTTCTAATATACCCGGAAGAAAAGTGTCTGTTTTAAACGCAATTTCATTTATCGCTTTCACCATTTCTGCTTTTGAATTCCACAGCGATGGACGTAAATTTGGATCAAATGAAACAGTCCGATTGTTCTTTTTCATATACTCAAGAGCGTATTTCGCAAATTCTCTCGTTTGATTTGATAGGGCTAAGGGAATTCCAGTCATATGCAGATGATTCGCTCTTAAGAAATACTCTTCTTGAAAGTCGTTTACTCCCATTTGACTTGCAGCAGAGCCTTTACGAAAATATTGAACCTCAGGATCTCCAACAACCACTTTTGATTTTACTTGAAAGCCTGTCGGAAAGTGTTCATCCACTAAAACATGGTCAATATTTACATTCTCTTCTTTCAGTCGTTGAATAATATATTTTCCGAACGAATCATTGCCAACCTTGCTAGCCCACCCTGAGCCGAATCCTAATCTAGCCAAGCCGATTGCAACATTGGTTTCCGCACCAGCTAGACTACGCGTATAGTGATTCACTTCATGTAATGGCCCCTGCTCACCTGCGATAAACATTGCCATAGCTTCACCAAATGTAATAACATCTAAATTTTGCATATGATTTCCCCACTTTCTCTTTCTACTGCATTTTGAACCATTTCAATATAATGTTTTGTTTTAGAGATAGGATCAATTGGAAACTCAATTGCCTTTGTCAAGGATGCTGGAAATTGATTGACGATTTGTCTCCACTCTCCATTTTTGTCATCTGAAAGTGGCAAAGTAACTAGTCCGTTCTTAACCGTTTCAACATGTTTGAGATGCAGATACACAACATATGGGGCAAGCTGTTCAACAGCATAATGAACATTTTGTTCGGTATAATACCAGTTGCCTGTATCAAATGTCATTTTTACAGGTATTCCATAAAGCGAAGCGCTTTCAAAGAAAGCCTTTAATCGTTCAACATTTCCGCCATGCATCGTTTGGTCGTTTTCAACAAGTAATTGTATGGGTTCATTTTCATCAATAAGCTCTTCTAAAAACTGTTTTAATTCAATACAATTTGATCTTTCAGTTTGATAATGACCTAAAGAGGTTTTCACCCATGATGCTCCAAGATCTCTTGCTTCTACAAAGGTCCTTCGAAGGATTTCTTCATTTAATTGTGCACCTGAATTCCATAATTCTATTGGAGCCGAAAAAACGGTAAATAGCTTGAATTTTTCAACCTCCATTTTTATTTTTTCAAGTGGCAGATATCCTTCAGGAAACAATTCCCTACGAATCTCAATGCCATAAGAACCTGCAAGGGCAATTTCTTCAATAAATGATTCCTGCCCTTTCTCTAAAACTTCATTTCTATTAAAAGCATTTAAAGGAACTATTACATTATTCATTTGTAAATCCTTTCTAATTGTTTATAAATCGGTTTAGTAAATCGGTTTATAAACAGTATAAAATAAGTGTAAGCGCTTTTCAAGTAGAATATTTATTTTTTGTTTTTACAGTTTCTATGTCTGGCGCTACTGTCCCTCAAATTTTAAGCGCATATTAGAAAAACTTGCTTGTCGCCAAGTCTTAATGGAGAAAGCATTAGTTTTTTTTTATTATCAACCATAAAATATAATTTCTGATAGTATAAAAAAACTGAACCATTATCTGAAATTTCTAAAGATAATGGTTCAGTTTTAGGGACTAGATTCAACTCGTATTTTGCTACTTTAATATCATTTTTATCACTAGTAAACTCATTCGGATCTGTTTAACTATCATTTGATAGCTGATTTTCTAATTCCTTTTGCTTCCTCAGCTCTTCTCTAAATTTTTCTTGCTCGTCTTTAAAGGTTAGATATTCCTTAGCTTTGAGGTCTGCTTGTTTTTTTAATTGATAGACTTCGCTTGTCTTGTAGACTTCATTGTTAAAGTGTAGTGGTGAGATTTGAACTCCTTGACGAGAGGATTCTTGGAGTTGCCGAAACAGGGTTGTGACATATTGTTCGTCTGCTTCAGTTGTTTGGTATTCTGTTTTAAGTTCATGATCTAAGTTATCCAATGCACGTATCGTGTCTCTGCGCATCATTTCTGCACGATCAGTACTCTCTTCAAAACGGTCTTTTGAAAATACTTCAAGTTCAATCAGGTCACCAATTTGTTTAAAAATAGAAGTTAGTGTGGAGTGTTGGGCTAAAACGATTTCTTCTGAGAGGTTAGCAGAATGGGGTAGTCCATCTTCAAGAAATGGGATATAAATCATTGTTTCTCCAGCTAAGTCCCTAGCCTCGGTTGTACCACCGATTCCATTAAAAAATGAGATTCGTTTAGTTATAAGAGAAATCCATGCTTCTATAACGTCAATTTGTGCTTGATAAAATTCTTTTATGGCAGTAGCTCCCTCTCCCATAAAGTTTTCATCAAGATTCACAACATCCTGACATTTCTGTTTTAATTGTTCAAGATTATCACGAAGTTCCTGGTACTGCCTAGCCCTTGCTTCCATGGAATCTACTAATGTCTTTGCATCAAAAACTTTCACAGGTACCTTTCCCTTCTTTGATCTTCAGATACAATTATACATTGGTGTTTCCACTATTCACATGAACCATTTTTCCTTACCTTTCCTACGTTCAACAGTACTATTTTTCAAGCGATTCATTTATTTTTTTAAAAAAGTAGGAGATAAGTATGTGACGTAAAGGTTTCTCATTAATAGGCATACCCGTATGCAAAAACAACTATTTACTGTAGGCCGTTAGTTTCTTTTTTACTTTTAATGGACTCCACATGGAATAATCAAGGGCTAATCAATTTATAAAATAGGTAAACATCTTCACTTATCCTACTTCACACCAATCAACAATGGTTAATGCAATTATCTCTGCAACTTCAAACACTTTGTCAATTTCAATATATTCATTTGGAAAATGTGCATTTTCAGTTACACCCGGTCCAAAAACGATTGTTGGAGTAAATCCAACCTTAGTTAATAGACCTCCGTCTGTCCCCCATGGAGATGCTTCAACAATTGGTGCAAAACCTAAAACCTTTTGATAGCAAGATGTCAATTTTTCAACAAATACATGCTCGATGTCAATTGCACCTGGAACCCACCTTGCACCAAACCAGTCGAGAGTAACGGGATGTTCATTAAACCATGGATCTAGTTCTTTTAATGTTAAGAGCCAGCTTTCCATCTCATGTTTTGCTTCTTCCATCGATTCCTCAGGAGAGATACCCATTCGCCCTTCTAGCTTCACACGATCAGCAACAGATGAGGGCCAATCTCCGCCCGCAATTTTTCCAATATTGATCGGAATTGGAATTGGAATGTTACTATATAGCGGGTCATTAATCCTCTCATTTCTACGTTTTTCTAGCTCGCGAATATGTTCTACAACAAGAAATGCTTTTTCAATTGCACTTACACCTTCATAGCGTGTACCGCCATGAGCTGAAAGGCCTTTCACTTGAATTTGAAACCACATTGACCCTTGTTGTTTAGGGAAGATTTTCATATTAGTCGGTTCGGGAATAATCGCCGCATCTGCCTTATAACCTCGTAAAATTGCAGCCAATGTGCCTAAACCGCCGCTTTCCTCCTCAATCACACTTTGAAAAATAACATCTCCTTTTAAAGGAATTCCAAGGGCACGAAGCGCAGATAAAGCTAAAAGAAGTGAAACATTGCCACCTTTCATATCGGTGGCACCACGTCCATATAGTTTCCCATCAATGATTTTTCCACTATAAGGGGCATGTTCCCATTGTTCTAAGTCTCCTTCAGGAACAACATCTATATGACCATTTAATATAAGGGAACGTCCTTCACCTGTTCCTTTTAAAATGCCGACAACATTTGGACTGCCAATAAACTCCTGCCGAGACGAGGAAAAATCAGGATGTTTACTTAATTCGTTCCCATCAGGCTCCCAGACATCAACCTTTAATCCAATTTTATGCAATGTTTTAATGACAACCTTTTGTGCTTGCTGTTCATTTCCCTGTATACTATCAGCTTGCACTAATTTCTGTAGGAGCTTGACACCATGTTCTCGGTTAGATGTTAGCCATTGATTAATCTGAGTTTGTAACATTGAACGCTCATCACTCACTCTACTCTCCTCCTATAAGAGTTCCAATTTAGGTAACAGTTTTGATCTCTTCAGAAATCATCAATGGTGCGTCCGTTTTAAGCGTGACTTCTTCTGCTGTAAAGGGTGCCATAACTTCTTTTAATAACAGTCCCTTATCTGTTACTTCAATTACAGCCATATCTGTAATAATCATACTGACACACGCTTTTGCGGTTAAAGGCAAAGTACAGGTCTTCAAAATTTTCGGTTCACCTTTTTTATTACAATGATTCATCACCACAATTACTTTTTTCGCTTTTTTAGCAAGCTCCATCGCCCCACCAAGTCCCGGTACTCTTTTTCCTGGAACAATCCAATTTGCCAAATCACCTTTTTCACTTACTTCGAGCCCACCAAGTATCGTTATATCCAAATAACCTGAACGAATCATCCCAAATGCAGTAGCACTGTCAAAATAAGAAGCCCCAGGGACAATTGTTACTGGAAATCCTCCAGCATTACATAATGTTGGATCCTCTTCACCCTTATCTGGTGATTTACCCATTCCAAGTATTCCATTCTCCGCATGGAACATCACATAAACGTCATGTGAAAGGTGATTAGGAACTAGTGAAGGAATCCCAATTCCTAAATTGACAATCATGCCGTCTTTAATTTCCTTTGCTGCTCGTTTTGCAATTCGGTTTCTTATATCATGACCCATGCTCATTTCCTATCACCCCTATGCACAAAGTTCTACACTGCCTTTCTTCGACAATTTCTTACAAAACTCGGGTGGTGACAGGCACTCACTTATTCCCACGCCCACTTCCAATCAACCCCAGAACTCTGTACAACAAGATCCACATATATCCCTGGTGTAACGATCCTTTCTGGATCAAGCTCACCTATCTCAACAATTTCTTCGACCTCGGCAATTGTATATCTCCCTGCCATTGCTACTAATGGGTTGGTGTTACGGGCGCTCGTTTCATAGATTAGATTGCCAAAAGTATCGGCTTTTTTCGCGTAGACAATTGCGATATCAGCTGTTAATGCTGATTCAAGTAAATACTCCCGCCCGTTAACCGTCACCTTTTGCTTCCCTTCCTCTACCATACTATCAAGCCCAATATCTGTTAAAATCCCAGCGAGACCAACGCCGCCCGCACGAATCCGTTCAGCTAAAGTTCCTTGTGGTGAAAATTCAACCTCCATTTTCCCCTCCATCATTAATTGACCTGCGACTGGATTTGAGCCAATATGTGAAACGATTAGTCTATTTGCTCTACCTTGACTCACCAGCCGGCCAATTCCGATGTCAGGAAATCCGCTATCATTTCCAATCAAGGTTAAATCGTTAACCCCTTTTTCAAGGATTCCATTTATAACTGTTGGAGGATTACCGATTCCTCCGAATCCGCCGAACATGATGGTACATCCATCTTGGATATGGACCATTGCATCTTCAATGCTGCCAACTTTATTGATTGATCTCTTTGGAGGTGTTGTCGTCACATCCTCATCCCCCTAACTAAGGTCATGCTGAACCTCAAGTAGCGTTTCTTTGAAAATATCAACTAATTGATCCATTTCTGGTTTTGTAATGACAAACGGCGGAGAAATTATCACTGCATCACCATTAACTCCCTCGTTCCCCGCAGATGCCGGATAAATAAGCAGTCCTTTGTCTCTAGCTTTTTCAACAACTTTACTTGTAATGTCAGCTTTTGCACTAAACGGTTGCTTTGTCTTGTGATCGGCGACAAACTCCACACCAATCATTAAACCTTTTCCACGAACATCACCAATTATGTCAACCCTGTTTTTTAGTTCTTGTAGCTTTTGTAGCAAGTAGACGCCACTTTCTTCCACTTTTTCTACCAATCTATTCGTTTCTATATATTCTAGTACCGCTAAGGCAACCGCAGCAGATTGCGGATTAGCGCTATAGGTATGACCGCTCATAATCGACCCTGAACCAAGTAAAATGGGTTTCATAACCTTCTCACTAGCAAGCGAAGCTGCGATCGCTGTATAGCCTGCACTCATTCCCTTTCCAAGAGCGATAATATCAGGCTTTATTCCCCAATGATCCATCCCTAACATTTTCCCGGTACGGCCAATGCCTGTCATCACTTCATCAGCAATAAATAAAATGTTATTTCGTTCACAAATGTCTAATAATTGTTGATAATAGCCTTTTGGCGGAACAATGACACCACCAGCAGCACCTATAATTGGTTCAGCAATAAATGCTGCAATATGCTCGGCACCGATCCGGGTAATCGCTGTTTCTAATTCATTGGCACAAAACAACTGACAATCAGGATATATTTGCTTAAATGGACAGCGGTAACAATATGGAGGTGATACGCTTGGGAAGTCTTCTAATAATGGTACAAACCGTTCCCGTCTTTTGACATGCCCTGACATTGACAAGGCTCCAAGCGTGATGCCGTGATAACTTACCCAGCGTGATAGAATTTTATGTTTCCGAAAATCTCCTTGCTCCTGCCAATGCTGGATGGCAATCTTCATCGCCGTTTCTGTTGCCTCAGAGCCACTATTGACGAAGAATGACCAATAGTCCTGATTGGCATCTACTAGCTCATTTAATTTTCGGGCGAGCTTCTCTGCTGGCTCTGATGTAAATTGTGAACGATACACAAAGGAGATCTTTTTTGCTTGCTCATGCATCGCTTCAATAATTTCAGGCACCCGATGACCAATACTTGCTGTGACAGCACCTGAGGACCCATCTATATACCTCTTTCCAGTATCATCATACAGATAGATCCCATCACCATGGGTAGCAGTTGGGTACATGTCATTCATCATTGGTTTAATCAATAACGAACGTTTCATACGAATCACCTCTTTCAACTTTGCGGTTTTCATAATTAAGATATATTGTCTGAATGTGATGTTTTTATTGTCCAAACATACCGTTTTATTATCTAGTTTTTATTTTTATTGTCCGACATCAACAAGATATCGACCACTCTACAATTTTCGGCATATTTCTCAACCGCACTGAAGCTACAAATTAGCTTAAACTAAAATTTAAAATAATTTCTTTTTAACAATTTCGGTTGAGCCATCAATGATTCATAAGAAACTTCTTTTCCAAGCTTACTCGTATCAATTAATAAAAGCTGATCTTCGAGCGCCTCAATCGTATCTTCTGATTGATATTCCATTCCACATGAAGAACACTTCATTCCAGGTGTATCGGTTATTTCAATTGCACGTGTTCCATCTGGAAGTTCCCAATAAACGGTACAGGTGATTTCTTCGACTGTTGACTCATCACACCATTCACAGTTCATGTCATTCACACACCTCCTAAGTTAGTTACTCCGTGTCTTTGTTTTCCTTTTTTAGTTGTGCTTGATACTTTTTCTCTTTTAATTCATCACGCTTTTCACGCTTCTCTTTCAATGTTGAATAAGTTGGGCTTTGTTGAAAACTCTGTCTGCGATCATAGCGATCAAGTGAATCTGGAACAAGATTAAATTGCTCATCATTTAATAAGCCACTAATTCCTGTTTTCGCTGGTTTCATATCGTGGCTTTGATAAATTCCATTAAAATAATCATCTGCACGCCCAGCAACATAATTTTCTGGTTCTGGGTAAGTGGTAATAACACCTTCAAAATTGCGTAAAACTGTCTTTGTAGGACTTTGAGAAATCAGATAATTTGGCTGTAAAGTAATTTTACCTCCACCACCAGGTGCATCGACGACAAAGGTTGGTACTGCATATCCACTTGTGTGTCCGCGTAACCCCTCAATAATCTCAAGCCCTTTTGATATCGGTGCTCGGAAATGTCCAATCCCCTCAGATAAATCACATTGATAAATATAATATGGACGGACACGAATTTTCACTAAATCATGCATTAGTTTTTTCATAATTGGGACACTGTCGTTTATACCCGCTAAAATAACTGCCTGGTTGCCAACAGGAACTCCTGCATCAACAAGCATTTCACAAGCACGTTTTGATTCTTCCGTAATTTCAATTGACGTATTGAAATGGGTATTAAGCCAAACTGGATGATATTTTTTTAATATTGAGCAGAGATTTTCCGTAATTCTCTGTGGGAAGACAACTGGCGCTCTTGTGCCAATTCGGATAATTTCGACGTGTGGAATTTCTCTTAGGTTTTTTAAAATATATTCAAGAATGTTGTCATTAATTAATAATCCGTCTCCACCTGAAAGTAATACATCGCGAACTTCTGGTGTTTTGCGAATATAGTCAATCGCTCCGTCTAGCTGTTTTTTCGGAACGCCCATGCCAATCTGACCCGAAAAGCGTCTTCTGGTACAATAACGACAATACATTGAGCATTGGTTTGTGACGAGAAACAAAACACGATCAGGGTATCGATGTGTTAGGCCTGCAACAGGTGAATCTTCATCCTCTTCAAGCGGGTCTTCCAAATCATATTTCGTTTTGTGTATTTCTTCCCCTATCGGAACGGATTGCATTCTAATTGGACATCTTACATCAGTTTGGTTCATTAAAGCTGCATAGTATGGGGTAATATTTAGTGGAATTGTTTTTGTAGAAATTCGAACTCCTTCTTCTTCTTCAGGTGTTAAGTCAATAACTTTTTTTAAGTCATCAAGAGTGCGAATCGTATTTGTTAACTGCCAAATCCAATCATTCCATTTTTCCTCTGGCACATCTTTCCATAATCCAATGTCTTTCCAGTGCCGTTTCGGTTTATATAAATCATGTAACATGTTAGATTCCCCCTTAGTTTGCTGTTCACAAATTATATTGCAAGAATCGTGCCAACAACTTAAAAAGGGGGGGATCCTATGAAAGCTCTTCGAAAAAGTTGAGAGTCATGACAATTGAATCGTACCATCTTATAAATGAACCTAAGGTGGTACATGTAACTGAGTATAACTGCCGAATAACTGGCAGATCTCTTATATTTGTTCTACATCTATCCTGCCTGAAATTTGGCATTGTGCTTAAAAACTGGCATATTACTTTTTTCTATATTTTTTCACCTATCCGGACAGATCCTTTACCCAAACATTCATGTCTTCTAACTTATCAAAAATATAGCAGTTGTTCGTTAATCTTCCGTTGTACTGATAGCCAAGCTGATAAAAAGCTGCATTCATCCCAAACGAAAGGGCTCGTGCAATCGAAAATGCACAAAAAATGCCGCTACTTTTTAGATCTGCTTCGAGATGAATAAGTAGTTTTTTCATCAATCCATATTTTCTATGTTCAGGTAATGTCGCACAATCGGTTATTTCAGCATGATGAAAAACACGATTTATTTCTGCTGAAGCTGCACTGACAAGCTGTTTGTCACATTCAACAATATAGAAAATGGTTCCGGCCTCAATCATACTTTTTACATATTTTGGATCATTCATCGGAGTTGGATAAATTTCAAACACCAAAGCATAAAGCTCGGCAAGCTTCTTCGCGTCTAAACTGGTTGCTTTTCGGAAATGATAGTGATCAGGTATCGTCGCTTCTATTTGTTTTTTTTCCTTTTCCTGGATTGTATGAAGGATTGAATCTTCTTGTATCCAGTATTTATTCGTTCTCCGGCCAATCTCTTTGTAACAGGTCATTACATAATTGTCCGTACCATTGAAAAAACCTTTAATAATTGCTTCTAGTTCAAATCCTCTTGTTAATAATTGCTGCCAATGCTCAGGTCTTGCAAAAAAGATCACTTTCGTAAACGAGTTTTTGTCGAGTATTTGATTAAGCTCATGAAGTATCATTGACATATTTCCTCGGTAATTATCGACACGTAGTCGTTCATTAAAAAAATCAAGATAAAGCAGGACTGAATAATCCAAGGTTTTTATACTTTTCGTTTCATAGGCTGGTTTCATGCCCACCCTCCTCTATGTTTGTTCTGCTTGAATACTGTACTTTTTCATTTTATATTGAAGTGTTTGTCTTGGGAGTTCTAAGATGGATGAGGCTTTGAGGACATTTCCTTTCGTTACTCTTAATGCCTGTTGAATTAGCCTTTTTTCTGTCTGTTCAACAGTTACTCTTAATGGCTTTAAGTTAATCCTTTCGTCTGTTGCCGATTCTTTAAAAAAAGCGGGCAAATCATTCAATGTCATCATGTCACCGTCTGTCATATTCACTGCATATTCAATTGTATGCTCTAATTCACGGACATTCCCTTGCCAATGATGTTTTTCAAGCTTGGCAAGTACCTTTTGATCAACATTGATGACGAGCTTATTGAGGAGATAGTTATACTTTTTAATAAAATGATCCACCAATATAGGGATATCCCCTTTTCTTTCTCTTAAGGGTGGGAGCTCAATAAAAAAGACATTTAAGCGGAAATATAAATCAGAACGTAATAGCTTCTTTTCGATACACACAAATGGATGCTCATTCATTGCAACAATGATTCTCACATCAACGACATACGACTCAATGCCCCCAACTCTCCTAATTATCCCATCCTCTAGTACACGTAAAAGCTTTGTTTGAAAGTCTAATGGCATCGTATGAATTTCATCAAGAAATAGCGTACCACCATGGGCAAGTTCAAACAAACCAGCTCGATCAACAGCCCCCGTAAAACTACCTTTTTTCGTTCCAAATAATATACTTTCTAGTAAGGATTCTGGTAAAGACGAACAGTTTTGTGCGATAAACGGTCCATTTTTACGCGAGGATTCATTGTGAATAGACTGAACAAGTAATTCCTTTCCTGTCCCGGTTTCACCGTATATCATTACAGGAGAAGAACTTTCTGCAGCCCGTTTTCCTAACATCTTTACATTTTTCATTGAATCACAGTTCGTAATAAGATCATCCCATTTATATGTTGCTCCTGAAGTAGATGACGGTTTCGCTTTTTTATTATTCACTTTTTGTTGAAGCTCAATAAGCTTCTCAGCTAATTGTTTTACCTTTGATAAATCCTTTGCAATCTCAACCGCTCCAACATTTCGTTCCCCTACATGTATCGGTATCGTTGTGTTTACTGTATCAATTAATTGTCCTTTACTATTTTTATAGGTTTGGGATTGTTGGTAGATCGGTTTTCCGGTTTCGATGACTTTCAAAAGCGTACTTGTTTGACTCGTTAATGATGGAAATACATCAAGTACATGCTTCCCAAGTACTTCATCAATCTCGACTCCGTCATGAATTGCAGCGACCTTATTATAAAAAATCGTTATGCCTTCAGAGTTAACGGCATGAATCGCTTCGTCAATACTTCCTAAAATTGCTTCAAGCATTTGCTTTGTTTCAAAAGACTCTAAAAACATATGAGGACACCTCGATTCTTTCTAGAAAGAGAAAGATCTCTCACTAAAACTTCATCTTTATATCTATTGATATTAAAAACTTTTTACAACTATTCTTATCCCCTCTAAGTATAGAAAAAGACTACTAGTAATAAGACTAGTAGTCCAAAAACTTATTTGTTATTTATCTTCGATACTAAAAATAACTTCATCTAGAAGATCTGCAATTTCTTGCTTCTCTTGATCTGATATTTGCTTTGTCGGTAAGTGTTTAACCATTTTTGACAAAGTGCCAAGAATAGAAATTGCACGGTTTGTATAAAGTTCCTCAAATTGAGGATACCTCTCAGCTAACTCTAGGTTATTTTCAACCCTTCCAATTTGAATGGAAAGAGCCCGTTCTAATCCGCGATTTAAATCTTTTTCTTTTATGAGTTTTCTCACATCATCAATCGTTGGCTGTTTAATTAAAAATGTTACTGTCTTCGTATCTTCAACATTATGAACCTTATCAATCGCACGATAAGATAAAGTGTTTTCACCTTCATCTTTTACGGTGATAGACTGTTCATATTTTGTCCATTGACCATCATTTAGTTTGTATTCAATATGCCCTAAACCAACACCAGCATCTGATGCAGTTAGAGTTATTCCTGCTTCTTCTGAGTATTCACCATTGTCTTTATCTGGTGCTGTTAAAGTATGTGTCGTTACTGGTGCTGTGAAATCTTCCGAAATACGACCTTCCGCGGTATACTCAATCGACCCTTCGATACTTTTCACATAATCAACTGTAGCCTGTAAGTCTTCTTGACCTTGTACAGGATTTTCACCAAGCTCAGCAATACGGTATTTGTCACTAGTATGAGGGTACATATAGTTATTTACCGTAACAGTATATGTCTTATCTGGATCTAGCTTTGAACCATCTGGTAAATACATATCAATCACTTCACCATAGGATCCCTTCATGCTATCCCATGTATAGCTAAACCCAGCAATACTTACGTCAGGACCGTAGCTGCTAAATTGGCTATTGATAATCGCTCGCATATCTGAACCTGTTACTTCAAGTTTAACCAATGTGTTGCCGAATGGTTGAATGTTGAATAGTTCATTCCATGTTATCTCACCCGCATTTAGATCATCACGGATCCCCCCACCATTCATTAAGGCGAAGTCACTATCCATTGCTGCAGCCATACCATCTGCAATTAAGTTTCCAAGTGCATTGTCACCAATTAATCCTTTTTGTGTATATCCTCCGGCCATTTCTGATTCTGCTACCCCAATTACTTCGTTTAGTTTAGGACCTACTGCTTCTAAATAATTATCTAAAATGGCTTTCACTTCTGTATCTGGAGTAATATCAGTTTGAACAACATCCACAATATCAGCAGATTTTTTTACGATATCACCTGATAAACGATCGATTTCAAGCTCAACATCAGAAAATGCTTTTCCATATTCCCATGCTTGGACAATCAATTTATTATCAACAACAGCATTTAGCTTTACATGGTTATGTGCTGCAAAAATAACGTCAACTGCATCATTTACTTTCGTTGCGATGCTTGCGATATCACCAGAAGCAGTTTCACCTGATTGGTTCCCAGGTACATGCGCCAAAATGACGATGGCTTCAACATCTTTTTCTTGAAGCTCTGGTACATATTTGTTTATAGCTTCCGCTTCATCTGTGAATTGAATATGCTCATTTCCTTTTGATATGATCATGTTTGGTGTATCGACAGTCGCTACCCCAATAAAGCCAATTTTCGCCCCATCTACTTCTTTAATTGCGTAAGGATCCAAAACTAAGGAACCTGATTCTTTATACTCTACGTTTGCTGCAACCATAGGAAAGTCAATTCCATCATAATTCGGTGTCCCATTTTCATGGTCACCTCCATTAATAAGTCGCATCATTTCATCGACACCTTCATCAAACTCGTGGTTTCCTACAGTACCTACATCAAATCCAATGGATTCCATCATTTCAACTGTTGGCTCGTCTTGTAATAGGGCAGATACAGGTGAGCTTCCACCAACCATATCACCAGCATGGACAATTAAAGTATTCGGATTTGTTGTTTCACGCTGACGTAAGTGTGCTGCTAGATAATCCATACGGCCGTAGTTCACACCACTTACGGTTCCCGTAATATCTACTTTACCGTGAAGGTCATTCACACCTAATAACTGAACACTAATATTGTCAGCTTCTTCATTGCCACTACCTGCAGAATAGCCATTTACTTCTGCTTCTTGTGCACTTGCAAAGAAAATTCTTTTTTCTACCGGTACATTCTCCCATTCTTCTGGAGTCACATATTTCTTTGTATCTGAGTTTCCTACAAATCTAGTAAACCCTTTCCCTTCTTCTCTCGCACGGAAGGCAAAAGGTAATTCCATTAACAGATCATTTGGATTCCAAATGCCTAATCCTGCAGCTTTTGCTTCTTTTACCGCTGTTTGAAACATATTGTAATCAGCTTCATTACCTACTGGCCATATAAAGTAAGTTGATGCATATCCTTTTTTCACCATCTCTAAGTTTGTGTTCAAATTATCGCTTTTTCGAATGACTTGTGCTAATAAACGCCCATAATCATCTGTAACTTCATCTCCAAGTTTAACAATAACCTCATCACCAGGCTTTAAAAGCTCATTTAAATAAGCTTTGGCTTTGTTTCCATGATCTAATTGATTTTGATCTGCTTCATTTTGTGGAGAATGATAGGTTTCTGGTGTATCAATGTTTACATATCGAACCTTTGTTGATCCTAAAACAGGTGTTTCTAAATGAATCGTGTCACCATCAACAACACTTTTCACTGTAGAAGAATACTCTCCAGCAGATTGTGGTGCTTCTGGTTGTGGATCTAGTAATTGAATATCCCCTTGCTTACGAGGTAATACCTGGTATGAATCATATTGACTTAACACGCCGGTAAATTCATACCATTTTCTAGCTTCCACTGCTGAAATCGCACTCGTTGCTTCCATAATTCGAATTGTTGTACTATTAAATTCTTCGTCAATTACAGAAACATTGTATCCGCCACCAGCAGGTGAACTGGGAACACTGTTAACATAACCTTTTACTTTAACAATTTGTCCTTCTTTTGGCTCTGCTATACTTTCATTATTTAAATCTATTAATGTCATTTCATTCGCTTGTGGCAATTGATTATTTTCTGATAAAACTTCAATCCCATTTGCGATTGGTGCAATTTCGGTTAAGCCCTTATACGAAGTAATCGTACCGGTAATTTTAATTTGCTTGCCTTCAGTTAATTCTGGAAAACTAGCTGAATTTAACGCAAAAATGTTTATACCCGCTGTTTCATCTTGAATATATGTAGATAATCTACCACCACCAATAGCCGAATTGTCAGCCGTAACTGTACCTATGACGGTCACTTCTTGTCCTGTTTTTGTCCGGGCATCCGCAATTGAAATAGGTTCACCTGGTGTTACAGGCTCTGGATCAACTGGGTCAGTTCCATCCACAAATACTATAGAGGTTAGTGATTTCAGACCTGGTTTAGAAAAATAGGTTTCGATTTTTGCAGTGATTCTAACCTTTTTCCCAACAATACTAGGATTTGTTACTAGTCCAAAGTTTTCTCTAATAGTACTAGGGGAACTAGGGAGCTGTACTGGCATAATTTTAGCGCCATCTTTTTCCGAGGATACATCTGCTATCGCAATATTCGTATTACCAGCAAACGGTGCTTCAAAATCAAATGAAGTTGTGCCAGTCGTATATCCTATGATATATCCTTCTACAGTTACATTCTCAATACTTGAATTACTTGCAATAGCCTCTGCAACAGTAAGTGGTGCTTCCTCCGCTTTTACTTCTGGTGTAAAATTTAATAACAGACTTGGTAGTACTAATGCTAGAATCATGAAAAATGATAGAATCCTATATACTCCTTTATACCCCATTATTTCGCCTCCTAATTTGTTTTCATACATGTCTAAACTTACAATAGTATTGTTTAGGTATTGTAAATAGAATGTAAAATTTCATAGAAATACTTTAATAAACAAAAAACGAGTCAAATTTACTAGACTTTGTAAATATTTGTTTTTTCTCGTCGATGATGCTGTTTTTAAATTATTTCCTTTTCCCTTATTTGATAAACTAATTAAAATCCTGATACTCCTATATTAGATGGGAAATCTAGTATTTATTAAAAATAAAACCCAATGATGCGAACTTTACATGTCATAATACATAGATGTTCTAATTTTTTTTAAACACTATTATATTTCGACAACGTTTTTAATTATTGTTCTTTATAATTTAGTTTAGATGTAGAATTGATTATATGATATCAAGATTAAACAAGCGTTATTTAATTTATGCGCTTTTACTTTCTATATAACTAGTATTTAAATCGAAAAAATTTCTCTATCAGTTTATTAACATTAATCAGATAGAGTTAATTGTGGAGGGGTATAAGTGAGTATAGACATCGGAGTACAACAGAGTAATAATTATGCTAAGATTGGTGATAAAATTTTGATAGAGATGGCTCAAAGTGGAGATAGTGAGGCATTGGCATTTTTAATAAATAAATATCAAAATTTTGTTCGTATGAAGGCAAGACCCTATTTTTTAATTGGTGCAGATAAAGAAGATCTTGTTCAAGAGGGAATGATTGGTTTATATAAAGCGATTCGTGACTTTAAAGAGGACAAGATGGCCTCTTTTTATGGTTTTGCTGAACTTTGTATCACACGACAAATAATAACGGCAATCAAAACTGCAACTCGTCAAAAACATGGACCACTAAATTCGTATGTATCCCTGGACAAGCCTCTTTCTAATGAGGAATCAAAATACACACTTATGGATATGATTTCTGGAGAAAAAATAACGAATCCGGAAGCAGTAATTATTAATCAAGAAAAAGCTGCTTATATCGAACTAAAAATAGCAGAATTGCTTAGTGATTTGGAAAGAAAAGTGTTGACCTTATATATGGATGGTCAATCCTATGTGGAAATTTCTGAAGAATTAAACACTCATATAAAGTCGATTGATAATGCTCTTCAGCGAGTAAAAAGGAAACTAGAACGACACCTAGAAATAAAAACGGCTATCTAATCACTATATTTCAGTACAGGACTGTCAGTGGACGGTCTTTTTTTATGTCCTTATTTCCCCTTTTTAATAAGCAAATACTCCTACATATAAATCATTTTTCATGCAGATTTGGTTGAGTTAGTTCACCATTTTTTTCCATTTGTTTTACAAACCCCTTTTATGTTACTATTTAGTCACGAATTAAATGTGACCAAATGGTAACTTATTTTTAAAATTAAGGATGAGTAGCATGATTGACGAGCAACTTACGAACATTTTCAAAGCACTTGGTCATCCGATTAGAAGACAAATCTTAGACTTTTTAAAGGATGGACCAAGAACAACAGGTGAGCTAAATAACTGTTTTCAGGATGTTACGAGATTTGCAGTAATGAAGCATTTAAATTTATTAGAAGAGGCAAGCTTAATTTTAATTCGAAGAGAGGGTCGCACACGACTAAACTTCATAAATGTCGTCCCCCTTCAACAGATGTACGATCGCTGGGTAAGTAAATATCAAGCAAGCGATGTCGCTTCAATTTTAAAATTAAAACAAGTAGCTGAGAGGAGAAATGAACAAATGGAACAAGCATTAAAGCATGATACTTTTCAAATTGAGCAAGAGGTAATGATTGAGGCAGATCGTCAAACGGTATTTACTTCGTTAACGAAAGATATCAATCAATGGTGGGCATATCGTTTATTTGGACAAGAGTCTATATTGACCCTTGATCCTAAAGTCGGAGGAAGCTTTCTTGAAGATGCAGGTAATGGCGAAGGTGCAATTTGGGGGACTGTTACGTATGTGAAAGCTTACGAAGAAATTCGTTTAAATGGTTTATTAGGAATGCGTGGTGCGGTTAACAGTGCTTACTCATTTAAATTAGAGGAAAAAGGAAACTCTACTTTATTAAAGCTTTCTCATACAGCAGCAGGTCTGCTAGATCCGAATTGGAAAGATATGCATAGTCATGGCTGGGAGGAATTATTAGGTAGCTTTTTAAAGGAGTATGTTGAAACTGGCAAACTTCCTGAAGAAAGACAATCATAGGTGATCAGATGATAAAAGTAAATGTGTCGGTTAACATCAATAAACCACATCAAGAGATTTTTGCTTATATTGCAAACTTTGAAAACAACCCTAAATGGCAAGGTGGCATGCTTGAAGCTACTTTTACATCAGATGGTCCTTTGCAAAAGGGCTCAACGTATGAACAAGTTGCTACATTTTTAGGTAAAAAAATTTATACGTCTTTTGAAGTGATTCAGTTTGAAAAAGATCATTTGATTAAAATTAATAGTGTTGAGAGTTCATTCCCGATTACGGTGACACGGATTGTTGAACCTACAGCTGCTGGTACAAAAGTATCAGCTATTGTCGAAGGTGATGCAAGTAAATTTTTTAAAGTTGCTGAAGGTTTATTGAAGGCAATGGTCAAACACTCTGTTACCTCTGATTATAAGCGGCTTAAAAAATTAATGGGAAATTAAAAAGAAGGAGAGGACCAATTTTCACTTGGTTTTCTCCTTCTTTTTGTAATTCGTTAACATTTTTAAACAGTAGCTGTTGATTGTTTTTTCTTAACTTGCTTTTGTTTTCGGTAATCAATCATTGTCATCATTATGACAATAACAAAACAAATACTGGAAATTTGAAAGACAGTACCTAATTCTACATATGAAGATACAACACCCAAAAGAATGGCACTTAAACCGATTCCTAAATCAATAGATGAATAATACATGCCATTAGCAATACCACGTTGCTCAGGCTTGGTTTTTGATAATACCCAAGCTTGGAGTGCTGGTAGCATTGATCCATAGCCTGCCCCAAATATAAACCCTGCTAAAATAAGCATCCCAACAGAATAAGTGTATGATAAAACCCACAGCCCTGCAATTGTTAACACTGCACAGACAACAATCAATGACCAAGGTCCCTTAGAATCAAACCATTTCCCTGAAATTGGGCGAGCAATAGTAGCCATAATCGCATTACTGAAATAATATAAAAAGATTTGATCAATACCACGCTCTTCTCCAAAAATGACGATAAATGTAACAATTGCTCCGTAGCCAAATGTAGATAGAATTGTTACAACCGCTGGAAACCAGCTATCTTTATCGAATAAAGCGCTAATAAAAGAAAACTCCTTAGGATTAAAAGTCTTTTCTTGAACAGACTTTGGAGTATGATACTTACCGAGTGCCAATGTAACAATCGCAATCATACCTAGTGTTGCAGAACCAATTATAAGTGTTTGAAAGCCAAAGTTTTGATATAAAAAGATACCCACACTAGGAGCAACAATCATCCCAATAGTTACGGATAACCCAAAATATCCTACTCCTTCACCAATTCTCTTTGAAGGGACTAGTTCAACCGCTACTGTACCATTTACGGTTGTTGACACTCCCCAGGCAAACCCGTGAATAAAACGAACCGCAAGGAATAGTAGAATCATGTATGTAAAGGAGTAACTAATCGTTAAAATTAGTAGAACTACAGCTCCAACAACAACAAGCCATTTACGGCTATTGGACTCTAACACAAAACCAACAAATGGCCGGACAAAAATTGCTGCAACAGCAAAAAGTGATGTGACAAGTCCAATCTGTAAGTCAGATGCACCAAGCGCTTTCGCCTGAGGAGGCATTGTTGGCATTAGCATCATAAAACTCATAAATAGAAATAGGTTTCCTATGATAAGTAAAATAAACGATTTCGTCCAAAGAACAGGAACGTCTTTCTTTTCCAACTCGATTCCTCCCTTCTCTAGCTGTGAATGACCGGTAAGCGTATAACAATTATTTTCAGGAACAATTCCATACTCTTAAGAAGACCATTCTATATTTATTCCACAAAAAGGCTTGTAGACCTTCTGAATATTTTACTTAGTTAATTAGTTAAAAATAGAGAACTACATGAATATCATATCACGATCCATTCATAAAATTAAGTATGACGTGATAAGATAGACCAATTAAGAAAAAGGCAGTGATTAAAAATCAATGGCCTTTTTTGTACGAATAGATTTATGAGAAATTAAACTTACGATGACATAAACTATAAGAGATAAGAAAATCGGTAAAACGACTGTATGCATCCCTAGTGCATTTGGTAATAAACGGTCAAACATAATATAGGAACCCATCCCAATTATCATTGATGAAATTGCACCATACTTATTGCCTTTGCTCCAATAAAGTCCAAACACGACCGGCCAAATAAACACTGATTCTAATCCACCAAATGAAAATAGATTTAACCATATTAGTAAATCTGGCGGACTTAATGCAAACAAAACAACTGATACTCCAATGATAGTCGTTACCCAAAAACTTGTCCTTTTCACTTGTTCCTCTGTTGCATTTGGGTTAATGTAATTCAAATAAATATCCTTTGTTATGGCTGAACTGACTAAAATTAGTAATGAGTCTACTGTCGACATGATTGCCGCCATTGGTGCTGCAAGGACAAGTCCAGCAAGTAATGGGGGTAAAACTTTCAAGGTTAGTGTAGGCATAACCGTATCTCCCACTTCAATTTCTGGCAAGATCGGTCGCGCAAACACTCCGATTAAATGCATTCCCAGCATAATAAATCCAATGACTAACGTACCAATCACAATCGCTTTATGCATTGCTTTAGAGTTTTTATAGGACATCGCTCTGACCGTAATTTGCGGAAGACCAACAACCCCGACTCCGACTAATATCCAAAATGAAGAAACATAAAGTGGTGTTAAGTCTCTAGCAGCCCCATAAGGCGAAACTAAGTTGGGATTCTCTGCCACTAGGTCAGCCATAATATTAGGGATTCCACCGCCAGCAATTATTGTAGCAACTAACAACACAGCAGTTCCAATAAACATAATGACACCTTGAACCGCATCTGTTAACGCAACTGCCCTAAATCCTCCAATAATGACATAAACAAGCACAGATACAGCAAAAATAAACAATGCGGATGTATAAGATAACCCTGTCAATGATTCTATCAGCCTTGCCCCGCCTACCCATTGCGCAGCCATTGCTGAAAATAAAAAAACAATAATACTTACTGCAGAAATGATTACAACCGCATGACTCTGGTATCTTCCCTTTAAAAAGTCAATTAAGGTTATCGCTTTATATTGCCGAGCCATAATCGCAAACTTCTTACCTAACACCATAAGGACAAAATATCCTGTCGAAAGCTGAGCCATTGAAAGAAGGACCCATCCTAGCCCTCTCGTATAAGCAACACCCGGTCCTCCGATAAAGCTACTAGCACTTCCATACGTAGCAATCATTGTCATCGCTAAAACAAAGCCACCTAACTGCCTTCCTCCTAAAAAATATTCTTGAAGAAATGAATCAGTTGATTTAACAAATTTGTTTGCCCAAAACCCAATTAAAAAAATTACAATAAGAAATAATAATAACGGAAAAATAACTCCCCAATTCAAGTACGTTCACCACCTTCCTCTTCGTCTTCAAAAGGTACATCTGAAAAGAGAAATTTCACAGCTAAAATAACAAGTATCCCAATAACAATAAACCCTAATATACAACTATAGAAAAACCATTCAGGCAGTCCAAATATGTAATTATAATGAGCTGGATCACCAGAACCTAATCCATAAGCAAAGCCGAACCACCAAATAAAATTAAAGATAACAAGTGCAATACCTATTTTCGCTTCCTTATGGGCAATTTTAAATCGTTTATCTTTCATATTAATCCCCCTCACTCACTTATCTTATGTTCCTTAAAGCAGTACTTGAAAAAAAAGATAATAATTATCACCATTATTAGAAAAGAATATCATACCTTGTTATCTTTTTTTCATCAACAATGTAGTTCTTTTATAGGTAAAAACACCCTAAAAATAAGCTTCTAAAATTAAACCCCGCTAAGAACCTAGCGGGGTTTAAAAACTTATTCCGTTATAACACGAATATCATCAAAATAAAGCACACTAGACAAAGTCGTTCCTGGTTCTTTCGCATTTACATATATAGAGAACTCCTGAACTTTCTTCGCATTCACTGCATCTAATTTTTCACCTGTGTGGATGTATCCCATGGTGCCACAACAAAAGTACTGAATGGAATCTGGATGAGTTGTGGTTCATCACTTAGCCTTATCAGGGCCTAAAAAAAAGAACACTATCAAAATTTTTGATTGTGTCCTTCAATCTATTATTTAAAATGAAATATAGCTTTAACGCTTAGATCTTTTTATAATAAAAAACAGTAGTATGGAATTCCCCATTTGCCGATTTAGCATAGTATGGAATTTTTCCAGCTTCAATATAATTAAGTGACTGATATAGATTATTAGATGGATCTCCTTCTCTTGTGTCCAAAACAATTAAACTTCTATTTTCAAGTTTTGCTCTGTCCTCAGCCATTTGCATTAGTGAACGACCGATTCCATTTCGTCTAAACTGAGGATCGGTCATAAGTTTGCCAATTTCAGCTCGATGCCTTCCATTTTCCTTTGTATCTAAATGTAATTGAACACTACCTGCCAATTGATTGTTTATTCTTGCTACAAATAAAATCACATCCGGCTTTAATACAGTCCGCCAATAATTTATTGCCTTGTTAAGTTTCATTGGTGGTAAAAAACCAATCGATGCACCATCATCCACTACAAGCTTCAATAATTCAGAAAGCTCATCAATTTCTTTGTCGATTACTTTAATTTCTTCTATTTTCAGTACCATATTTTTGCTCCTTTCGTTTAGTTTAAACTTACTAATTATTGTATTGTTCTCCCCACCTTTACCAATTTATAGTAAATGCGTGTTATAAATATGTAAAGTTACGGTATTGTAATAATAGTAGGTGTTATGACAACAGTTAAAAATAAAAGGGAAAAGGAAAATAGTTTGGACAGAAGTTTCAAAATAAAAAAATGAGCCACATGGAATAATGGTAGCTCATTTTGTATGCTCTTATTTTATTGTTGTGGATTGTTTTGATAGATCATTGCCGTAGCTTGTGCTTGTTGGAGTTTTTGTTGTGCATTTAGAACGTCGAGTTGCTCTTGCTCAGCTTTTTGTTGAGCTTGTTTTAGTTGATGAATTTCTGTTTGGACCTGCTGCTGAGCATGTAGTAATTGTTGATTTTCCGTTTGAAGCTGTTGATGAGCCTTTTGAACATCTTGTTGCGCTTGTTGGAATTTCTGTTGCTGATTTTGATCCATAAGGATTAGCCTCCAATAATTATAATCGGGTACAGAATTGCCCCATAATTATCGTGCTCCATATTCAATTTTCTATTCTAAGGCAACATCTAAATTGACACTACATAACCCTATTAATTGTTTCCTTAAACCTTTTCCTCATAAAGAAACTCTAAAGTTTTTACTTTACCCTTGCCATTTAAACTGTTTCCTTAATTCGCAATAAAAGGGGTTTTCAACAGATACTTGTTATCATGAATTTGCTGGATGAGAAAATGCGCAATGTCAGCATTCATTATTTTGGTACCTGGCACGTCTCTAGTATTTTCCTTTATGTATCCTGTCTATGGTCCTTCAACTACAAACGGTAGACGCACTAGGGTCCAGTCTAGCTCACTATTTTTTAGAATTTCATGTTTTGTTTCAATATCCAATTAATTAGGCTCAACATGGACATGTACGTCATAAACACCATGTTTGGTTTTTAGGACTTCTTCTACTTTTGTTGAAATATCATGTGCATCACGAATCCCTAGATTTGAGTTCACAAGGATGACAATGTCAACGACAGAATTATTCCCATAGTTCCTTGCCTTAATATCTTTTACACCCTTAACACCATATTGAGAAAGAACGGTATCTTTATATGACTGAATCTTATCTGTATCATAACCATCCGTTAAATGATGAGAGGCATCACGAAAAATATCTAATGCTGTTTTACAAATAAGTAATCCCACGATTACAGCCGTTAAAGGGTCTAGCCAGGGAAGTGCGAATTGTGAACCAATTATCCCAATAACTGTTCCAATACTAACCAACGCATCTGAAAGATTATCTTTTGCAGCAGCCATTAATCCTTGGCTATTGATCTTTCTACTTAAATTTTTGTTATATCGATAAACCAAAAACATAACGATTGCACAAAAAATCCCTGTCCATGCAGAAATTAAATCCGGAGCTTCATGCTCGTTCGCAAAAACAGATAAAATTGCTCCATACAATACTTGAATTCCTACGACAATCATGATGAACGATGCGACCATTGAAGCAACCGTTTCTGCCTTCCAATGACCATAAGGATGATCCTTATCAGCTGGTTTTTGTGATACCTTAAGTCCAATTAAAACTGCTACCGAGGCAATGATATCTGTGGCATTATTTAAACCATCGGCTTTTAGGGCTTCTGAATTTGCTGAGTATCCGACAATTAATTTCAACGAGGATAAACAAATGTAAGCAATGATACTAATCATTACCCCTCGTTCACCCAATTTTAAATCGTTATATTTTTGTTCTTCCATTTATGTTTGAGCCTCCACTTTTCAATTACTTGAACATAATAACAAGTAACAATCGTGTGGGTCTAGAGCAATCTTGTTTCACTATTCTATACTAGTAATGTTTGTGCAAAAAAGTTTCATCAGGCAAACTATTTTTATCTCTCTCGTAGATTTTGTTCTCTAGCTTATATGGAAGTCTACCCCATATGAATATAGTTTTAATTTCCCTGCAATTGTCTGTGAAGAAAAATTGTCCCAGGATGTGCTATACAAAGGAATAATCCCCTCCTCTTGCAATGCATTTGCCCATGCTATTGCAGTTTGAACACCATAGCCTCTACCTCGATATTTTTCCATCGTTTCCACACTTGCCTCTGCAGCTGATGAACTTCTCCTCGCACTACAACATACTGAAACAACAAACCCATCTTCTATTATGCCAAAGCATGGTTGTCTCCACTCTAGTTGTTCAAAAATAGTTGGGAAACCTTCCAAAAGTAAATGTCTGTTCTCCTTGGTCATTCTTATAGCACTAGAAGGTCTATTGAAGTTGTCTGGAAAAACATATGCAGGGCCAATCCATAAGTTTCTTATAGGTTGAGTACTGCTCTTGAATATAGTAATTAGCTTAGACAATTTAACATTTGTTGAATCTTTAGCAATAACTTTTTTTATCTCGTCTATTTTCGTATTAGATAGAGCTGAATGAAATTTTGTAACATTTCCATCTTTTGTTCGTCCAAGAAAGAATAAGGGAGCATTCATTTTTAGAGGATCATTTATTTGTTCCATACGTCCAGATATATCATATTGAAATAAAACCTCGGCCTGAATTTCCATTAGTTCTAGATCTGAAAACATGTTACCTTACACCCCCTATAGCTAGATGCTGATATAGATTGAATGGAACCAAATTTACTCTTAGTCAATAAAACTCATCTAAAAGTTGATAATATTCGATTTTTGTCTCATCAACTTCAAAACCATACTCATTTAGAAAAAAAGGAACCATATCCTCGCCAAAATTATACCTTATACTTCTTATTGCCAAAGCCAAATCCTGATGTCTATCAGCAACTCCAGCTCGCCCCATATCAATAAAGCCACTGACTTTATCATTGTCCATTATGATATTTGGAAGGCAATAGTCGCCATGAGTAAAGACCAATTCCTCATTTACAGGTTTCTTTATGATAAGGTCCTGAAAAAGTTGCTTGGCTGTTTTACCACTTCTTTTCTCATCAAAATCTTCTTCATCCACAAGCCCCTTCTTAACTCTCCGCCTCGCTTCTTCTATTTTTTTCTCTAATTTCTCATTAAAAGGGCAGTCTTTGATGCTTATCCCATGCATCATTTTCACACCTATAGCCAACAATTTCATTAACTGCGGTAAGTTGTTTTCATAGAATTGGTTGGAGGCATCTTTTCCTTTTATTTCTGAAAGTAATAGATATTCATTTTCTTCATCTTTTTCATATTGAAGAACCTTTGGTACAGGGAGCTTCCCCTGTAACCACTCTAAGCGATTCTTTTCATCTTGTAGATTTTCAATTGTCTTGATCGATTGTATCTTTAAATATTGATTGTGGTTATTGGTTTTCAAAAGGAAGGTTTTCGATTCAGAGAGCCCGATCGTTATCTGCTCCCATGTGTAGCCATTAACTAATTTCGTTAATGTCATTGGAAGATGCATCATCTTTGTTCACTACTTTCTCTATACTATTTTACGTTGCAACGATAAAAGACAGTTCAATATTTAAGGATAGTTGTCAGAGTCTTTATTAAATTCGTCACTTTTAACTATGATAAATTTATGGTATAAACCTTTCTACTACAATACTCAATATTCCTCCATAAAAAAACAGCATCACTAATTAAAGTTATGCTGTCTTCGTTTTATTAATATTTAACCTAGTGAGTCAATTAATTCTTTCAGTTCTCTAGCACTTTTTGCTGGGTCTGCTGAAAGACTAATCGCTGTAATGACTGATACACCGTTACCCCCACTTTTCATTACAGGAGCTGCATTTTCTGAGGTAATCCCACCAATCCCAACGATAGGAACATTTATACCCTTGTTTCGAACCTCTAGAATTAGCTTCGTACCTTGAGCAGCTTTCGCATCCACTTTTGTTTCCGTGGAATAGATAGGACCAATTCCTACATAATCTGCTCCTTCGGCAATTGCTTTTTCAACTTCTATCAGATTATGAGTAGAAACCCCAAGAATTTTGTCCCCAATCTTTCGTCTGACTGCTTCTGCTGATTCATCATCTTGACCGATATGAACACCATCTGCATTAAGTGCTAAGGCTAACTCCACATCATCGTTAACTATGAATGGAATCATATGTTTTTTGCAAATGCTTTGTAATACCTGAGCAAAGTGAAACTTTTCTTCATCTGTAAAAGCAGCGTTGCCTTTTTCTCTAAACTGAAATAACGAAATTCCACCTTTGATTGCTTGCTCTAGCACATGTTTAGGGTCCAATTGGCAATTAGTACTGCCCATAATAAAATATACTCGCAGTAAATCACGCATGTCCTTTGTTGAAATTCTTGTCACAAACACCCTCTCCTTGCCAACTACAGTTTATCAACCCTAGCATATTTACTGATATCTTCAGAGGAAACTTTAGATAATTGATTTAGAAATTCAATTTGAAAGCTTCCTGGACCCTTTTCTTCTGTAAGATTTGCTGCTATCTCAGAAGTAATTCCATATGTAACAAGCGCTGATACTGCTGCAAGGAGCAGATCCTTTTCAATAGCTGAAAACGCACCAATTACAGAACTAAGTAAACACCCTGTTCCTGTTACTTTTGTTAAAATTGGATGACCGTTGTGAACAACAAAAGTTTTGCTACCATCTGTCATCACATCATCCTTCCCAGTAATAATTACCGTCGTTTTTAGCTGCTTTGCCGCTGTTTGTGCTAATTCTACTGTATTACCATGTCCTTCACCAGCATCAACACCTTTAATAGTCCATTCGATACCAATTACATTTGCAATCTCGGCTGCATTTCCTCTTATGGTTGAAATCGATAATTCTTCTATAATTCGACGTGCTGTTGCAGTTCGATAAGGCGTGGCCCCTGCACCAACAGGATCAAATATGACTGGAACGTTATGTTCATTCGCTGATTTTCCTGCTATTAACATTGCCTCAATTTCATCAGGCGTTAACGTGCCAATATTTAATACTAATGCACCCGCGATCTTTGCCATATCTGCCACTTCTTCCTTCGCATATGCCATGACGGGTGAAGCACCTAATGCCAATAGACCATTTGCTGTAAAATTAGTTACAACAACATTTGTAATATTATGGACAAGCGGATTTTGCTTTCTCACTTTTTCTAAAGTACTTATGATTTGTTTGTTTATCATTTTTTTGTCCTTTCTATTTTTTGGGGGATAACTTTTTTGGGGGACATTTTTGGGGACAGTCCCCAATAGTTGGGTGGGGACTGTCCCTCTTAGTTAGTCGAAGCGTCTCTATTGCTTAAAAATACTCTCTCGAAAGTTATGGAGGAGTGTCCTTTTTACTATTTGGGGACTGTCCCTCTTTGCTTTGCAGGGACTGTCCCCATCATTATGCCCCCATCATTACATCAAAAAAGCACTTCGCTACCTTCGCAAAGTGCTCTTAGTTCCCCAATCACATTCCCTACGCTGGCATTATCCAACAGGTTATCACGGTCAGCAATGGCGTAATTGCAATCTCAGCCGGTTTCCACCAGCCCCCGAAAAAAAATTGAATTTACAGGTAGTTTACTTAATCTAGAGGAAAAAAACAAGGGTTATGAAAATACTATGGAGAACCCCTACCATATATGCTGCTAATCGCATATCAACTTTATGCGACTGTGACATAGAATATATAGCAGCAAATGAATCAACCATTACTTTTCGAAGTTTCCTTGAAACCTCTTCCTCTGACCAATAATATCCTTGGTTATTTTGAACCCATTCAAAGTAAGAGACCGTTACACCACCCGCACTTGCTAGGATATCAGGCACAAGGAGAACTTCTTTACTATCTAAAATTTTTGTTGCTTCTAAGGTTGTGGGTCCATTTGCTGCTTCCACTACGATCTTTGCTTTTATACGATCTGCATTTTGTGCCGTAATCTGATTAGAGATAGCAGCAGGGACAAGAATGTCACATTCCTTTTCTAGTAATTCCTGATTCGTGATAACATCAGAGAACAAATTCGTCACTGTCCCAAAACTATCACGACGATCAAGTAAATAAGGAATATCAAGTCCATCTAAATCATAAAGAGCACCATTTGCATCTGAAATACCAATTACTTTCGCTCCAGCATCATACATGAATTTTGCCAAGAAGCTTCCTGCATTTCCAAAGCCTTGAACAATAATGCGTGCTCCTTGTAAGCTAATTCCCTTTTTCTTGACTGCCTCTTCAATGCAGATTGTTACACCGCGAGCAGTTGCTGTCTCACGACCTTGTGAACCACCTAACACAAGCGGCTTTCCTGTAATAAAGCCTGGGGAATCAAATTCACGAAGGCGACTATACTCATCCATCATCCATGCCATAATTTGCGAGTTTGTATATACATCTGGTGCCGGAATATCTTTAGTCGGGCCAACTATTTGGCTAATTGCACGAACATATCCACGACTTAATCTCTCAAGTTCGCCAAACGACATATTCCTTGGGTCACAGATAATCCCACCCTTCCCACCGCCATAAGGAAGATTTGTAATCCCACACTTTAGACTCATCCAAATCGATAATGCTTTTACCTCATCTTCATTGACTTCTGGATGGAAACGAACACCGCCTTTTGTTGGGCCTACTGAATCATTATGCTGAGAACGGTAACCTGTAAAAATTTTAATTGAACCGTCATCCATGCGTACTGGAATACGCACCGTGATCACTCTAAGTGGTTCTTTTAATAATTCATACATCTCCTCGGTATACCCTAACCTTTTTACTGCAGCTTTTATGATTGATTGTGTTGAACATAATAGATCCATGGATTCACTTTGCTTATGCTCTGGTTTTTCAGTGTGATGACGATTTACAGGGGCTGGCGCTTTCATGCAATACACCTCTTATGTATATGTAATTTAATGAGAAAATCCTTGAATATTTTTGTAACCTATATAAAAGGGAAGGGGCGATCCCTTAAAGGAAGCCCTTAAATCTTTTCTTCCCTTACTAGAACAAGATAAATGCAAGTGGTGTTACGATGATAAGTGTAAGAATTACACGTTCAATCCAAATAATGATCAACTTGGGTATCGAAATAGGAATCTCTGTCGAAACAATACATGGTACAAGTGCTGAGAAAAAGATAACCGCTGAAACCGAAACAACAGCAATTACAAATTTTACGATAAGAACAGACTCAGTTACCAATAAAGCCGGCAAGAACATTTCAGCAATACTAAGGGCACTTGCTTTTGCTACAAGCATTGGTTCTGGTAATTGAAGTAAAGCAGTAAATGGATAGAAAATATAGCCAATCCAATCAAAAACAGGTGTATATTCTGCAAGGACCAATCCAAGTAGTCCAATCGATAAAATCGATGGAAGAATCGCCATAGCCATCTGTAATCCATCTTTCATATTCATCCAAATATTATCTAGTAAGCGAGGAGAACTAGCGACTGTTTCCTTTGCCTCATTCCAAGCTGCTGCAAGGAGATTGCTGCTTACCTTTATTTCCGGCTGTGGAGTTGATCCTTTATAGTACTCATCTTTCATTTTAGATAATGGCCATATTCGTACCGTGATTGCAGTTACTGTGAAAGTGACAATAAGTGTCAACCAAAAATACATATTCCAGATTCCCATTAAGCCTAGTGTTTTTGCGACGATAACCATAAATGTAGCTGAAACCGTTGAGAAACCTGTTGCAATGATCGCAGCTTCTTTTGCACTATATTTCCCTTCCTTATATATTCGATTGGTAATAAGAAGTCCAATCGAATAACTACCAACAAAAGAAGCTACTGCATCAATCGCAGAACGACCTGGAGTCTTCCATATCGGTCGCATAACTGTCTGTGTCAACACACCGATAAATTCAAGTAAACCGTATCCAACTAAAAGCGCAAGGAAAACAGCTCCAATTGGGACGAGCAATCCTACAGGAACAACAAGTTTATCAAATAAAAACGGTCCCATGTTAGGATCAAAAAGCCAAGCTGGTCCAAAGTTAAATACAAGCATTATTCCAACAAATAAACCAAGCATCTTAAAAATTGAGAAAATAAGATTAACAGTTGACCTTTTCCATATTCCAGTCAAAAACGGATAAATAGCACCTGCTGCAATGACAAGTAACGCATAATACGGCAAAAAGGGTGAAGTGTGCGACTGAATAAATGTGACAATATGATCAAGCATAATTGAGCTTTTCTCATCAATTGTGATTGGTACGAAGAAAATGAAAGCACCAATAAAGCTATAGACAAAAAATTTCCACATTTGAGGTGATCCCAACTTTTTCTCAACTGTTGGTTTCTGTCTCGGCTGTTGATTTAACTCCATCCCAGTTCCTTCCTCTCTATGCTGAATTATGTTTATATTCTAATCTGGTTTATGCAGCCCGTAATAAATTGCAGCCATGCATATACCCCAATCTTAACTGTTTCAGATACTGCTGAATCTCTGCTCGGGTCGAGGCACACAAAATCAATATGTTGAACCGAAGGATGCTTGCCGATTTCTAGTAAACTATCAAAAAGTTCAATTGCCGACATTCCACCTGGAGTGGATGCTGGAACACCAGGTGCAACAGAAATATCTAGAACATCCATGTCGACTGTCACGTAAATGCGATCAACTTTTTCTGATAACTGCTTAAGCGCCCCTTTAATCGTTTCAATTAAACCCAGCTTACGAGCCTGCTTTAATGTGACCATTTGAATGCTATGTTCATTTGCATAATTGATTAAAGGCTTTGCGTTGTAATAACCATGCAATCCAATATTGATGACATTTTCTCCCTTTACGATATTGCCATCGATTAATTGACGGATTGGTGTTCCATTTGCTGGTCCTAATTCTTTTGGATCCCTCACATCAAGATGTGTATCTAGCTGTAAGATCCCAATTTTTTCTCCGTCAAAAACTTCTTTTATCCCACGGACAGCACAAGCTGTCGTTGAGTGATCGCCGCCAATCATACATGTTCGAGTAGTAGGATAGTGTGTAGCAAGATAGGCAGTTGTTTTCTGAATGCGTTGATGAGATAAAAGGATGTCGGTCGTATGCATTGCTACATCTCCTGCATCAGCTACTTGAAACTTGCTTAAATCAACATTTTCGTCCAGATTATATGTGGCAAATCCTTTCCACATTCTCCGAAATTCTGATGGGTATAAAGAAGCTCCAGATACACTGATTGAGGACCGGGAAATCGGTGCTCCATAAAGAATTAAATCCGGTGGTTGTTCCATTTTGTGAAGCGATTTAACCCATTGATGGACATATGTTGGTTCATATTCAACAGGATGGTTCCAAGACCATTCAGGTACTTGAAGAAAATGTTCACTCACAGACTACACCACCTTTACACCTTTTTTCCATACTGCTTTAACATGGTTTACGCCGAATAAATATTGCAATTCCTGATAATTTTTCACATTCCACAAAACGATATCTGCTTGTTTTCCAACTTCAAGCGACCCCACCTTTTCCTCGCGTTTAATCGCACAAGCAGCATTATAAGTTGCTGCTGTTAAAGCTTCAGCAGGTGTGAGCCGCATTGAGATACATGCTAAATTCATCACGAGTGGCATAGATGTTGTTGGCGAAGAACCAGGATTACAGTCTGTTGAAATGGCCACAGCTACACCCTCATCAATCATTTTTCTACCTGCCGCTGCTTCTTCACGTAAATAAAGCGCTGTTGCTGGAAGTAAACAAGCGATTGTTCCAGCTTTCGCCATTGCTTTAATTCCTGCATCTGAAGCCTTTAATAAATGTTCAGCAGAAATTGAACCAATCTTTGCAGCCAATTCTGCTCCACCATATGACTCAATTTCATCTGCATGGATTTTCGGGATCAATCCAAACCTTTTTCCTGCATCTAATATTCGTTCAGTTTGTTCAGGGGTAAACACACCTTTTTCACAAAAAACATCATTAAATTCAGCCAGTTTTTCCTCAGCTACTACAGGTAGCATTTCATTTATCAATTGATCGACAAATTCATCCTCTCGTCCCTTATATTCTGCTGGAACCGCATGTGCACCCATAAATGTAGGAACGAGATCAATGGCATGTTGTTCCTGTAATTTTTTCATTACTCGCAACTGTTTTAGCTCAGTTTCCAGGTTCATACCATAACCGCTTTTTCCTTCCACTGTTGTTACACCATGTGCAAGAAACGAATCGAGACGGAGAGTGGTTTGTTCAATTAACTCTTCTTCTAATGCTTCTCTTGTCATGCGGGTGGTTGCATGAATCCCTCCACCCGCGTTCATAATATCCATATAGCTTGCACCTTCAAGTCGCATTTCAAATTCACGTTCACGACTTCCCCCATACACAACATGTGTATGAGGATCCACGAGTCCTGGAGTAACTAAATGGTCTGTAGCATCTACAACTTCCGCTTCATTAACTCTATCTGCATAACGTTCTTCAAACTCATTTGTCGTACCAACAGCTTTTATCATCCCTTCTTCAATCCACATGCTACCATCTTCAATTAAACCTAGCTCAGACATCGCTTCTTTGGAACGCGGACCTTTTCCTTCAGAAGCTAAAGTAGCTAATTGAGCTGCATGCTTAATCCAGATCGGTTTTGACATTACTGATCAGCCCCTTTATCAAGCATTGGCATGTTGATTCCTTTTTCACGTGCTGTTTTCTTAGCTAGTTCATATCCTGCATCAGCGTGACGAACAACACCCATACCTGGATCTGTTGTTAAGACTCGTTCTATACGTGATGCCGCTTCTTCTGTACCATCTGCAACAATAACCATACCAGCATGTTGTGAGTAACCCATTCCTACTCCACCACCGTGGTGAACTGATACCCATGTTGCTCCACCAACAGCATTTACCATTGCGTTTAGAATCGGCCAGTCTGACACAGCATCTGATCCATCGATCATTGCTTCTGTCTCACGATTAGGTGATGCAACAGAGCCTGAATCTAAATGATCACGCCCAATCACAATCGGAGCTTTTAATTCACCATTTGCAACCATGTCATTGATGATTTTTCCAAAACGAGCACGTTCGCCATAGCCAAGCCAGCAAATACGAGAAGGTAGCCCTTGAAATTGTATTTTTTCCTGTGCCATACGGATCCAATTACACAAATGTTCATTATCACTAAATTCACGTAATATTGCCTCGTCTGTTTTATAAATATCTTCTGGATCTCCAGATAATGCTACCCATCTGAACGGTCCTTTTCCTTCGCAAAATTGCGGGCGTATATAGGCAGGTACAAAGCCAGGAAAATCGAATGCATTTTCTATACCTTCATCTTTTGCAACCTGACGAATGTTATTACCATAATCAAATGTGATTGCTCCTTTTTCCATCATCACAAGCATAGCTTCAACATGCTTTGCCATGGATGCTTTTGAAAGTTTCACATACTCTTCTGGATTTGATTTTCGTAAATTTCCTGCCTCTTCAAGCGACATCCCTAATGGAACATATCCATTCAGTGGATCATGTGCAGATGTTTGATCTGTTAATGCGTCAGGGATAAAGTTTCTTGCAATCATCTCAGGAAGAAGTTCTGACGCGTTACCTAACAAACCAATTGATAATGCTTTCCCAGCAAATTTCGCTTCTTCAGCCAACTGAATGGCTTCTTCAAGTGTATAAGCTTTTACATCGGTGTAACGTGTTTCAATTCGACGATCAATTCTTGACTCATCAACTTCAATTCCGATACATACACCGCCATTCATTGTTACAGCAAGTGGCTGTGCACCACCCATTCCTCCAAGACCTGCTGTTACAGTAATCGTATTTCTTAGTGTCCCGTTGAAATGCTGTTTCGCTAGCTCTGCAAATGTTTCATACGTACCTTGAACAATTCCTTGGGAACCAATATAAATCCAACTGCCTGCTGTCATTTGTCCATACATCATCAATCCTTTTTTATCGAGTTCATGGAAGGTCTCCCAATTCGCATAAGCTGGTACAAGATTAGAATTTGCAAGTAAAACACGTGGGGCATCTTTATGTGTTTTAAAAATAACAACTGGTTTTCCTGATTGCACAAGTAAGGTTTCATCATTTTCTAGTTCTTTAAGTGATTTTACTATTGCATCAAATGATTCCCAATTACGTGCTGCTTTGCCAATTCCACCGTAGACAACAAGCTCATCTGGTTTTTCAGCAACATCCGGGTCAAGATTATTCATCAACATACGAAGTACCGCTTCTTGTTGCCAGCCTTTCGTATTTAATTCAGTTCCTTTATATTGAGTAATTTTACCATTTGTTATCGCTTTCATTTCTTCCCCTCCTAGTTGTGTTATTTTCATTTTATAATGAAAATACAAGAAAAATATTATAAATTAGTGATTTTTTTATAATTTACCTCAACATATATTTATTCTTTTTATTTTTTATAAATGATCTCAGATCTCTTTCTATTACTCTTAAAAATTAATATAGGTCTTAAACCACAAAGTTTAGAAAGAACCAAAATTACAAAAACATCGCAGCAATCATACCAAATACAAATAATGGGATATTAAAATGAATAAACGTTGGAACACAAGTATCCCAAATATGATGATGTTTTCCATCTGCATTTAATCCTGAAGTTGGACCTAGAGTACTATCAGAAGCCGGCGAACCAGCATCCCCTAATGCTCCTGCAGTTCCAATTAAGGCTGCTGTAGCTAAAGGTGAGAAACCTAGTGCTGCACATAACGGGACGAACAGCGCTGCTAAAATTGGAATTGTTCCGAAAGATGAGCCAATCCCCATCGTAATTAATAATCCTACTAACAGCATGAAAAAAGCTGCCATAAACTTGCTATCACCAAGAAAACTTATTGTAGATTCTACTAAATTTTCAACTGCTCCCGTTTCCTTCAAGATCGTTGAATAACCTGAGGCGATTAACATGACAAAAGCAATCATCCCCATCATCTTTATCCCTTCATTAACAACGTGATCTCCATCCTTGAATGGAACAATTCTTAGTACGAACATAATGACAATTCCAGTCAGTGCTCCCATAATTAATGAGTTTGTCATTAGTTGTACGGCAAGGGCAGCAATTATCGCTATGATTGTAAACATATGATATTTTGTGAATGTTAAACTTTTCTCGACAGTTACAGCAATTTCAGCGATGCTTTCGTTTTCGACATTTACTACTCGGTCTTTTCGATACGTAATAAAAATGGCTATGAACAAACCAACAATCATTCCTAGCCCTGGTAAAAGCATAGCCATTGGAATTTGAGTAATATTAATTGGCATTCCATTCGCTTTCATTTCTTCTGCGATAATACCATGAAAAATAAGGCCAAACCCTGCTGGTATCATGATATATGGAGTTTTTAGCCCAAATGTTAAAGCAGTAGCTATAGCTCTTCGATCCAATTTCATCCTGTCAAATAAATGAAGCAGAGGCGGGATTAAGATCGGAATAAAGGCGATATGTACTGGAACAACATTTTGTGATAAACAAGCAACCCCAGCAATCGCTAATAGCATAATTGCTTTTTTCCCTTTCAACACATTTATTAAATAGTTAACGAGAAACCCAGTAATACCTGAGTATCCAATCATAACGGTAAATACTCCGAGCAAGATGTAACTTAATGCCGTATTTGCTTGTCCTCCCATTCCTGATACAAGGATATCTACTGTCTCGACAACGGATAATCCAGAAGTCAATCCAGCTGTTAATGCAGCGAATAAAATTGCTAACACAACATTTACCCTTAAAAGACTTAAAACGACCATGACAACCACGGAAATAAGAACAGCATTTATCAAACATTCGTCCCCCTTATGTATTAATAGTCGAAAGTTCAAATAGGTGTAGAAATTTATTAATGCTTATCACAACCTCTCTCTTGTCTTTAGTGATGTTTACAAAGGGAGACTTACATAGCCTCCCCATAAAATACTACTAATCAAGAATTAGCCTGTTACAATTTTGTTTCTATTTCTAGTAAACTACTATTTTAAAATAGCATCACTGTTATTATGAGTGAATTCCCTTTGTTACACTAGTATCAAAGTGAAATTCCCCTTCCTTTAACCACGCATTCATTGCTTCAATATCCTTAGAGAATATCCGATCTGCACTAATAAAGGGAACGATCTTTCTTCCATTTTCTAAAAATTCACTCGTCGCTGTAGCCATTTGATCTTTACCACGTATTTCGGCTGCCTGCATACTGCAAATTGCTTCGATTGCTAATACTCTGCGTGTATTCGTAATTACTTGGTAAGCATGTCTTGATCCAATTGTTCCCATACTAACATGATCTTCCTGGTTTGCAGATGATGGTATGGAATCAACACTTGCTGGGTGTGCTAATGTTTTATTTTCAGATACAAGAGATGCTGCGACATACTGCATGATCATTGCACCTGATTGCAAGCCTGGTTCAGGACTTAAAAACGGTGGTAAATCATTTAATTGAGGATTTACTAAGCGTTCAATTCGACGTTCTGAAATGTTTGCTAGTTCTGCAATCGCAATCGCTAAGAAATCCATCGCAAATGCAATTGGCTGTCCGTGAAAATTCCCACCAGATAAAACCTTTTCACCGTCATCAAAAATTAACGGATTATCCGTAGCTGCATTCATTTCAATTTCCAATTTCTCCTTCACATAGTTTAACGTTTGCCATGTTGCCCCATGTACTTGAGGAATACAGCGAATTGAATAAGCATCTTGAACACGTATTTCCCCTTGTTTTGTCGTTAAATGACTATCCACAAGATGAGCACGCATTCGCTCAGCTACTTCTACTTGTTCCTTATAACCTCGTGCAAGATGAATATCTTCATCAAATGCATCAATAATCCCACGTAACCCCTCAATTGTAAGAGATGCGATTAACTCTGTTTGATATGCTAGTTTTTCAGCTTCTAAATAGGCAACAACCCCCATTGCTGTCATTGCTTGTGTTCCATTAATTAGAGCCAACCCTTCTTTTGCTGTTAAGGTGATTGGAAAAATTGATTCTTTCGTTAAAGCATTTATTGCAGGTAATCTCTCCCCTTTATAAAAGACCTCGCCCTCACCAATTAAGACAAGCGCCAAATGTGAGAGTGGTGCTAAATCACCACTTGCACCAAGTGATCCTTGCTGTGGAATCACTGGATGAATCTCCGCATTTAATAAATCCAACAATCGTTCAATTACAACTGGGCGTACACCAGAAAAACCTTTCAGTAATGCATTTGCTCGCAGGAGGATCATTGCTCTTGAAACAACTTCTGGAAAAGGATCGCCAATTCCGCATGCATGGGAGCGGATTAGATTTAGTTGCAATGCTTCAACATTCTCTTTATCTATAAACACATCACTAAATTTTCCAAAGCCAGTTGTAATGCCGTAAACGATTCTTCCTTCAGCAACAATCTTATCAACAGCTTTTCGACTTTCTTGAACTTTTCTCATACTCTCTTCTGAATAAACAACCTTTTCACGATCAAAAAGAACCTTCTCAACCTCTGAAAAACTTAGTGTTTGACCATTTAATGTAACCATTATTTTTTCTCCCTTCATTTCCCTTTAGCTAAGTAAAGGATCAATAGAAAAGGGGGCTATATCAATGAAATCCAAAAGGATATCAAGATATAGCCCCCTATTAACTAAAATACTATGGGCAAATTATATGTGATTAATACCTAAGCCAATGGTTTCATGCTCAGATCCCTTAACAGGTGCACCTATTGTGCCATATAAGGAAACAGCAATCCAATCTCCTTCTTGCTCATTATCATATGGGTTGCCTCGCAAAACAGCAAAAGATAAACCAACGGTTCTAAGTACTGACCCTAATTGCACTTGGCCTCTTGTAACACCATGCAATGCTTCAATAATCGCATGGTATAAAGCATGTGATTCGCGATAAACATCTGTTTTTACGATCTCATTTTTTTTAGCTGCTGTTTCAATAGCTGCAACTATTTTTTGAGCATCCATCGATCCAACTTTTCCTAAACAACCCTTCCAATTTGACTGCTCAAGCTTTGCCAACTGTTCAGTCGGATTATCTGACAGCAATAGAAGAATGGCGTGTCGACCTATTCGACGATCTTTATTCAATGCCATATAAACAACTCTTTCTTTTATCCTACTCATCTAAAATACTCTAATGTCTAATAACTAGTTTAATTGTAAGCGCTTCAACAACAACGTGTCAACCATAAGTTTCATGAATTAGTACTATATGGTTTTTCTATGAAGCTCCACCTCTTATGCTAGCTTATGTAAAGAAAGCTGTAAATGTTCTTAAATACACATTGATGACAACAGCTGTCAATAATACATAAATCCCAATCATTAGAGCTATTATCGTTTTACTTTTCCTACTTATCAATCCGTTTAAATCCTTGATCGATAGGCTAATGGTGTACAAGCTTCTAGCTGTTTGAATTTCGCACTAAAATAGGTTTGATGAGAATAACCTGTTAAACGGGAAATTTCTTCTAGAGATAAATCTGTTTCCTGCAAAAGACGTTTTGCCTCTCGAATACGTACTTGATGTAGGGTTTCTCGAAAGGACTGTCCTGATTCTACAGCAAAGCGACGACTTAGGGTACTTTTATTCATACGAAGTCCTTCAGCACATGCAGCTAAATTCCACTGGGTATCCCAATAGTTCGATTCGATCATTGTTTTTACCTTTTCGACAAGTGTACCAGCACCCTCCTGTAAACTGTCATGACCTGGTATTAGTAGCTGTGTGATAAATGTAAGCAGTTCTGAAACGATTTGATAGATTACAGGCTTTCGGATGATTTGTTGAAAGACATTATGATATGCCGCTTCCCATTCTACCTCATTTGTTTTGTAAGCCTTCATATAGCGACGGATTTGAGCTAGAACACTTGTAAGTCGGATTCTGACCATGTCGGGACTAGGATATGGCCGTCTATATGTAAAAAATTCATGTTCAACCCATTCACGAATTGCTTTTATGTCCCTCTTCTCAAGCATTTCAATCCATTGTCGTTGCTCAAGTGGTGTAAGGAACGGATCCAATTCCTGCCAGCCTGAACGATCATCTTCGGATAAAATTATGTCATAGCCCTCGAAGAAAACTTGTTCCGTTAATTGTTTTGTTTGTTGGTAAATCTCTTTTATTGTGGTCTTTTTTGTGGATGCATTTATAATAAGTGCAAGTGGCTCCTCCATTTTCTCTTTCCAGTGTGTAAGAAACCTGCGATATTCCTCCTTAAGAAGCGTTGATTCTTCCGTTTCATGTACCCCTAATATAAAGTGAGATAATGCAAAAAATTGATGCTTTCCAGTAAAGTGATAACCTTGTATGGTGTCATAAACAAATGGTAGTGTATTTACATGTGGAGTTAAAAAAGCCGACATGATAACTGGTTGGTTATACATTCTTTCTGTCATGAAAAAATCAGCGTAGTTTACGTCAACACCTTCTAATTTTTCATTCCTGCTATTTTGGACCTGGTGCTGTTCGTTCCTTATTTGAAAACGTACTTGCTGAATTTGTTTAATTAAATCTGAAGGAGAAAACGGCCGAAACAAAATGTCCTCTGCATGTAAGCAAAGTCCAAGATAGGCAACCCGAAAAACCCTTTCAGATGAAATTCCGAGCCAACGGATCTTATTAGTTTGTAAGGCATCTTTAAGTGTGTCATTTTCCCATGTCCATTTATCCATATCTACAATGATAAAATCTGGCTTTTCGTACTGTATTGTATTTAAAAGCCCTTTCATATTATCCAAAACTGTTAATTGAATTCCTGTGAAATGTGATTGTAAAATCCAGCGAATCCCCTGTGCTTCCAGTGCATCTTTTGCTACCATGAGAATCTTCATTGCTGCAACTCCAATTAATTAAAATAGTTTCAACTTTTAAAACTTTCTCCTTAAGCTTACACGACCCTTTTCCCATGTAACCAAAATATCACAGTCAAAAAGCTTTGATAGCTTTTCTTCTGATATCATCTCATTTGTTAGACCAGAATCAAATACCTCTCCATTTTTCAGCAAAAGGGTATGTGTGAAGATCGGCAATATTTCCTCAACATGATGGGTAACATAAAGAAATGTAGGCGCATTTCCTCTCTTATTAATCGACTCGAGTCCTTCCAAAAGCTGTTCTCGAGCAAGAAAGTCAAGTCCTGTTGTTGGCTCATCTAATATTAGCAATTCAGGATCTGCCATTAACGCACGAGCAATTAACACACGCTGCCTTTCCCCCTGAGAAAGTGTTTCATATGCTCTATCTGCATAAGATAAACAGTGCAATTCCTCTAATAATCTAATTGCTTTTTCTCTCATTTCATCGGTCGGTTTTTCATATAAACCAATCGAAGCAAATGCTCCACTTAAAACGATTTGGAACGCTGTATCAGATTGATACAACTTTTGTTGTAACTTGGATGATACAAGTCCAATTTTTTGACGGAGCTTCTCAGCTAAATAATCTCGTCCAAATACTTTTCCTAATACTGTTGCACGACCTTCTGTAGGGAAATAATAAGCACAAAGCATGTTTAATAGAGCTGTCTTTCCCGCTCCATTTAATCCATAAAGTACCCAGTTCTCTTCTTTATGGATACTCCAATTTATATCCTTTAAAAGCCAGTGTCCGTTTCTTTTTAAGGATATTTGTTCGAGTTCAACTATTTTTTCCATTTATATCCACCTCGGATTAATCTAAAACTTTTAAGCTACTATTTTTATCATATTACAAAATATTATTAAATTTTACCATTTACACAATTGATATTACATGACTAAATCCCAAATAAACTGATACCTTATTTTGTATATTCTTATTGCTTTCTCTTTATTATTTCTTTATAATCACTAAAAAGCTATACTGTTCGACGACGAAGAGAGTAATTTTATATGATGCCAAAAGCGAGTTAGGGATGGTGGGAGCCTAATGGATTCAATAAAATGAAGCGCACTTCTGAGATGCTAATCCGAAAATTCAAAGTAGGTCTAGCCGGGAAAAACCTCGTTATCAATGGCAAAGATGGTTCATGATGAACAATAAGAGTGGTACCGCGGGTTAATCTCGTCTCTAATTTAGAGACGGGATTTTTTTATTTTTCAGAAGAAAGGTGATGGATATGGAATTAATTAGCATTTTTGCAGATGAATTAACCAAATGTTTAAAAGGCATTCTCCCTGTTAGTGACGTGACAAAGTTAATAGAAAAACCAAGACACACAAACCAAGGTGACATCGCATTTCCTTGTTTTACATTAGCAAAGATCACAAAGAAATCTCCAAACCAAATCGCAATTGAGCTAGCAAACAACGTAAAACATCCTTTATTTGCAAAGGTAGTCGCTGATGGACCCTATGTGAATGGGTTCTTCAATAAGAAAATCGTTAGCAAGGAAGTTCTTCATTCAATTTTACAGCAGGGTGAAAAATACGGCTCGACTCAAATTGGGAATGGTGAAAACATTACGATTGATTTTTCTTCACCTAATATTGCAAAACCCTTCTCAATGGGACATTTAAGATCAACAGTGATTGGAAATTCTCTTGCACTTATTGTTGAAAAGTCTGGCTATAAAGCAATTCGAATAAACCATTTAGGTGATTGGGGGACACAGTTTGGAAAACTAATCGTCGCTTATAAAAATTGGGGTAACGAACATAGGGTTAAGCAAAATCCGATAAAAGAACTCCTCGATCTTTATGTGAAATTTCATAATGAGGCAGAAATGCATTCACACTTAGAAGCTGAAGCCAGAATGTGGTTTAAAAAACTCGAAGATGGCGATGAAGAAGCTAAGACACTTTGGAAATGGTTTAGAAAAGAATCCCTTCAAGAGTTCTCAAAAATCTATTCCCTTTTAGGTATTGAGTTTGACACTTACCATGGTGAGGCCTTTTACAACGATAAAATGGAAGAAACCATAAATGTATTAAAGAATCAAGAGATTCTTTCATATTCAGATGGTGCAGAAGTAGTCAACTTAGAAGAATTCGATTTACCACCTTGTTTAATAAAAAAAACTGATGGTGCGACCCTTTACGCTACTAGAGATTTAACTGCAGCACTTTATCGACAAGAAACATACCATTTTTCAAAAGGGTTATATGTCGTTGGCCATGAACAAAGCCTTCATTTTAAACAAGTATTCCTCGTTCTTGAAAAATTAGGTTATAGCTGGGCAAAAGAATTAGTCCATGTTCCCTTTGGGTTTATATTAAAGGACGGCAAAAAAATGTCGACAAGAAAAGGGAAAATTGTTCTTTTGGAAGAGGTCATTAATGACGCGATTATTCTAGCTAATCAAAATATTGAAGCAAAAAATCCAACGTTAGAACATAAAGAAGAAGTTGCAAAAAATGTTGCGATTGGTTCACTTATCTTCCATGATCTAAAAAATGAACGATTAAATAATATTGAGTTTTCTTTAGAAGAGATGTTAAAGTTCGAAGGTGAAACTGGACCATATGTTCAATATACACATGCCCGTGCATGCTCAATTTTAAGAAAAGTAAAGGAAACAAATGATTTACAAGCTGAAGGTTTAGAAGGAGAGGAAAGCTGGGCTTTGGTGAAACATCTTATGGAATTCCCAACTGTCATTAAAAAGAGCCTTACGTTATACGAACCATCGCAAATCGCAAAATATCTGATTGATTTGTCACAGGAATTCAATAAATACTATGGTCTTGTCAAAATCTTAGCAGAGGATAATCAAAAACAGAATCGGGTAGCTTTAGTGAAAACTGTGACGATTGTTTTGAGTGAAGGTCTAAGATTACTTGGGATAAAGGCGCCTGAGGAAATGTAACAATTTTAACTATTAAGCAATAGACTCTGCATAAGTAAGTAGAGTCTATTGCAATTTTTTCCATTTCCATTCCCACGAATCTAACTAACAAAAAACTTCCTCTTTTCCCCAAAATAGTAAACTTTTCATATAATTCTCCATCATTATATTTTAGATCATTAAGGTCAAACTAACAAAAAGAATTTAATGGAGGTGTAAACGTGAGCGATAATGAAGAAGAATATACAGACTTTTCGAATGTTGAAAAACAAAGGAACTTTTTAACACATGAGGATTTCCCTGAAGGTGCATATGGTTCTCCTTTCCGTAAAGATGAACCCGTAGAAAATAAGAGCACCCCATGGAAGGAAGGTCAGCAATACTATAGCAACTTTACTTACGAATACCGTAATATGCATGAAGATGTTCCTAGACAATTCCCAGGGGCCCACCCAACACATGATGAAAAAGATAAGGATACAGAAGCACCTTTTAATGATTCCCACTAAAAAATGAGGATGACTCAAAAAGATCAGACCAATTGAGTCATCCTCATCTAACCAAATATCGCTTTTAATCCTTGATATCCAAAGTACAGACCAAAGCCAAGTAATGATATCCCAGATATAATCGAAATTGCTTTTAAACTCTCATCATTTAAAAACCTACGAAAGCCGGTTGTTAATCCAGCAACAAAAATATCCCATAATGTTAAACCTATAAAGATCATACAACTATAAATTAACAGCTGGCTTGTACCGTTTGTTTGCGCTGTTTTTGCTAATATTGAGCCATATATCCCTAACCAAAATAAAATGGATAATGGACTTGTAACAGACATGATAAATCCTGTTAGAAAGCATTTTGATAAAGAGTCTTTTTTCCTGGTATATGTTAGGTTTACTTTATTCACACCTAAAATACTTTCAGTACCTGAATAGATTAAAATAAAGCCACCAAACAACCAAAGAAAAATTTGAACGATTGGTATTCCTAAGAACTGAACCATACCCAAATAAACCATAAGCATGAACAGAGCATCAGCAACCATCGATCCTGCGCCTACAATCCATGCATGCCAAAATCCATTTTTTATCCCTTTATCTAAACGTGCAGAATTTACAGGTCCTATAGGTGCTGCTAAAGATAACCCTAAAAATATATAACTAATTAGAATACCAATACTCAACAAAACCACTCACTTCCATAATTAATAACTTGTACATTATATGAACTGAGTGATTTCCTATGACTTTTAATCCCAATTGGACAAGTCAAAGTCTGCTATTTATTTTTGGTTTAACTTAAAAATTAAGGACAAGATAAACATACATAGTAATGAAGAGGTGAGATATATGGCAAATAAAGAGAAAGAGAAAGAGAAAGAACAAGCTGGTACAGACGATGCCATTGTTCTTATGTTTTTAAATTTGGTTGAAGAAGACGGTATTGAAGTAGAAGTTACACTAAGCGTAAGGGGCACAATTGTGTCTGGCACTCTAATTGGAGCAAGCGCCTATTATGAAGGAATAACAGAATCCTCTAAGAAACTAACTGATACAACGATGTCAAAAATCATCTCGAAAAAATTCGGAGATTTAAAAGATGCCTATGCAAAACAAAAACAAGATGAAGCAGATCAAGAATCAGATGAAAACACACTAACATTTATTCATTTAAAAGATGCTAAATATCTTAATACAAGCAGTCAACCAATTCCATCTAGCGGCACATGGTGGAGAGGAAGAATTTCCTCTATAGATGGTTTTTCCTTTGACTCACTTGTTTAATTTCATATGAAAATTTCCCTTGAATATAGTTCGAGGGTTTTTTATATGTAACACATATTAATCAGGTACATTTTGATCATGGGTAATTTTTAAGGACAAGAATAGTTCCCACTATGTAAAATTACTACGAAATTCAACTAGCCATCTGGTTGTATTCTATACATAAATAGGCCGCTTCCTTCTAACAATAATACTTAGGGAATACGAGGAGGTATTATATGAGTAACGCAAGTTGTAGTCCAGGTGGCTCTAGTCAAAAATCAAATAAAGGCCAAAATGAGGGAAATTTAAAGTGGTGGCAATTATCATTAGTCGGTATCGGCTGTACCATAGGTACTGGCTATTTTCTAGGTTCTAGTATCGGAGTCGGTATTACAGGTCCCTCTATCGTTTTTTCATTTCTTTTAGCAGCAATCGGAACATATATCGTATTTAATGTTTTGGCAAAAATGACTGCTGAAGACCCTCAGGAAGGTTCTTTTTGTTATTATGCTGGTAAGGCATATGGAAAATGGGCAGAGTTTAGTTGTGGCTGGAATTATTGGTGTTCGAATATTCTTATTATGGGGAGTCAATTGACAGCCCTTTCTATTCTTTCACGATTTTGGTTTCCTAATGTTCCTTTGTGGATTTTTGCAGCGGGTTATGCGATTCTTTCCATTCTTGTAGTATTAACTGGGACCAAGGGGTTTGACAAAATCGAAGATCTCCTAGCAATAATAAAATTTGCAGCAATCATTATGTTTATTATTCTTGCTCTTGCTGCACTTTTCGGATGGATAAATGCAGACAATGCTAAGCCTACTGGACTCCCTAATTCTGCAGGTGAATTGTTCGCAGGTGGATTTAAAGGATTTTGGGCTTCTCTCATCTACGCATTTTATGCTTATGGTGGAATTGAGGTTATTGGGATTATGGCAATGCAGCTTAAAAAGAAAGAGGATGCTCCAAAGGCAGGTACAGTGATGCTAATTTGCTTAACCTTTGTGTATGTCTTATCATTAGCACTTGCTGTAACGCTTGTATCACTCGAAGCCTTTCATGAGAAAGAAAGCCCATTTGTGACAGCTTTGGCAGATTACAATATATCATTTTTTCCTCATGTGTTTAATGGGGCAATCATCATCGCTGGATTTTCAACGATGACAGCTTCCTTGTATGGCGTGACTAATTTACTTGTCACATTAGCAAATGGCGGTGATGCACCTGCAATATTTGCCAAAAAGCTAGATAAGTTCAAGAGCCTGCCTCTGCCATCATTAGGATTGGCAACAGTAGGTTTACTTGCATCTATCATTACCGCTTTACTGCTGCCTGGAAAAATATATGAGTATATCACAACTGCAGCCGGGATTTTGCTATTATACAACTGGTTTTTTATCATTATTTCTTCATTTCGAATCCTCGAATTTAAAATATGGAATAAAATCTTTGCCTTTTTTGGGCTAGCATTAATTTTGGCTGCTATTAGCGGAACTTTACTAGAAAAAGCAATTCGCCCTGGGTTCTTTGTAAGTTTACTATTCATAGCAATTATTGGTTTAGTGTGCTTGAAAATGAAAAAGGGTTGGAAAAAAACGAAAAGTAAGGTTCGGTATTATTAGTAGGCAAAAATAGCTATAGAACATTTAAAAGCCGAACTTTTCATATGCTGAAGTTCGGCTTTTTAAAAATTTTTCCTAACAAACTTCTAATAAAAGTTATGATATAAGCAAGGATGGCAAATGGTTATCAATTTCCATTCACCTCTTTTGCTTCATTCCCTTCAAAATAATAATCAGCAAGCACATCTGAAAAGACATCGACTGTTCTTTCAAGCTCATCCAGATTATTATCAACTCCACCTATTTCCAATAACATCGCTTTTGTGGAAACATCCTGGTTATAAACCCCATTTCCTTCGCTTTTTGATTTTAGAAAAACTCCTCTACTTATACCAGGGTACTTTTTCTCTAGTTCAGCATGAAGTTTTTTGGCAAAATCAAGGTTTTCCAAATAATTTTCATGTTCTCTTCCAACTACGAAGTAAACCCTCGCATAGCTCTTTCCATTGATTGTTTTCGTTGTAATATTCTTTCGAGCAGAATCGCGATGGATATCAATAAAATAATCAAGATCATTATTTTTAGCTACTACCGCTTCATCAACAATCGTACCTGATACCGTGTATGCCTGCGTTGATTTCCACCCCTTTTTATGTAGTTCTTGTGTCATATTTGTTTTATCATGTTCTACCCCAATTCCTCTTTCCATTAAATTTTGAGCTAAACGATTGCCTAGACCTATGACGTTTACCCTCTCATCTGAGCTTATTGCATCGTTTGGATTTTCTGCACCTTCTAATAATGGAAGAAATGATTCCCAGCTATGACTTTGATAAATAAAAACCGTTTTTTGCTCAGGATTTGTTACAGGCTTTTTATCTTCTTCAGAACTTTGTCTCTCCTGTAATTTCTCTTCTGCAACTTTTCTTTCGTTTAGCAAAACCTCTGTTGGTGGTGGTGATTCATAAGGAATGTTGCTCAAGTTCGTGCCTTCACCAGCAACAGCTATTTCTGTATCATATAGCCTTAATCCCGGTAATTCATTGCCAAGAAACGTTCTTGCATCAGTAGGTTTAATACTAGTTGCTAACTGGATCGCTAAAGAAGATAGAGAAGTTGTCGTAAATAAGGGATCCTCTTGGTCGGGATAAAAGTAATGATTTTCTGCTTGAAGAAAATGAACAAACAAGTCCTCTGTATTTAATTCACCAATTGTTCTTTGAATATTTTTGGAATCAATCGTTACATTCATCGTAATAATTAGTCCAATCAAACAAAATACAAAAATAATCAATAGAATCGGTACATACGCAGCCTTTATCCAGAAATTCCCTCTTGACTTCACCGAACAACCCCCTTCATTTATATATATGAAAAATAAAGGGTTGTATGGCATTTTTTTGATTGTTTACTTAGGTTACGATCATAGGGAACTTTACTTTTACTATAATTAATCTTAAGATTTCATCACTATTCACAATTAATTCATGGTTTATTCTTGCACCATTATTCTTTCTTTGTACTATTAACTAAAAAAAGACTTACCCTTTAGGCAAGTCAAGTGCTTGATAGGCTAACTGATACTTTCCGCCTTCAGCAACTTCTGAATGATATAATGCCTTAAAGGCAAAGTTTTTCTCAAGGTCGTGTTCCTCAATCATCGCTTTTAAACGAATTTGCAATTCTTTATTGTCTTTGACCAACTGTTTCATTTGTGATTTTACATATTTCATCTGATTGTTACTCCTTTCATATCTATCGCATCTATAATAGAACGAGAAAGAACGACTATGGTTGCATAATCGTCCCTGTTAATCAGTTATTACTTAATCGCCGGGCTAACCTTCAGCTTCTTTCCTTTGACTGTTGTTTTCTCCATCGCCTGTAGCACTAATGAGCCTTTTCCATTAAGAATATCAACATAGGTTAATTGATCCTGAATAGTTATAATTCCAATATCCTCTGAAGTTACTCCAGGAATTTTTGCAATCGTTCCAACAAAATCGACAGCTCTTAGCTTTTTCTTTTTCCCACCATTAAAATGTAATTTCATAATATCTTTGTTAATTCGAGCTGTCTTATTATTTTTAACGACGCGACGGCCATGGATTTTTTCTTCGAATGCTTCTTTTCCACTCGCAACTTCCTCGGGACTTGGCGCTTCCATTGTAGGTATCTCAAAGCCAATGTATGTTTCAATGGCTTTAATAAATTTCCCTTCAAATGGTGTCGCAAATGTAATTGCTTTTCCTTTATTACCTGCACGCCCAGTTCTTCCTGTTCTGTGAACATAGCTCTCTTTTTCCATTGGAATATCATAGTTAATAACAAGGGTCACATTATCAATATCAATGCCTCTCGCAGCTACATCTGTTGCCACAAGATAACGGAAGTTCCCCATTTTAAAACCATCCATAACAGCAAATCGATCTTCCTGTTCCAATCCCCCATGGAGTCTCTCACATGAATAATTAGCTTGGTCCAATTCGGTAAAGACGTTATCAACATTTTCTTTCGTTCGACAAAAGATGATACAACTTTCTGGGTTTTCAACGATCGTTACGTCTTTAAGCAGTGACATCTTTTCATTATCTTTCACTTCGATTAAACTATGTTCAATTGTGTTTGTTGTTACCCCAGTAGTAGCAATCTCAATATTCAGTGGATTTTCCATATATTTATGACAGAGACCTTCAACATCTTTAGGCAAAGTAGCAGAAAAGACCATCGTTACTCTGCTAGAAGGGACTTCTTTTATAATCGCTTCTACTTCGTCGATAAAACCCATATTAAGCATTTCATCTGCTTCATCAATAATAAGATATTTTATTTGATCTAAAACTAAGGTTCCTCTTTCGATATGGTCCATTACACGTCCAGGTGTACCAACGACGACATGAGTTTTTTGTTTCAATTCCTCTTTTTGTTTCGCAAAAGGTTCTTTTCCATAAACCGCCATCGCTTTAATTCGTTTAAACCTTCCAATGTTCGTTATATCCTCTCGAACTTGAACAGCAAGCTCTCGAGTTGGTGTAAGAATTAATGCCTGCGGCTTTTTTTCTTCCCATTCGATCATTTCACAAATCGGTATACCAAAGGATGCCGTCTTCCCACTACCTGTTTGAGATTTTACGACAAGGTCTTGATTTTCCATTGCTTTCGGTATGACTTTACTTTGAACCTCTGTGGGAGTTTCATATTTTAACACAGAAAGAGCTCTTCTTATTTCATCGCTTAACTCGTAATTCTTGAAACTTATTTCATTCATCTAATAACCTCGATTTATTTTATTATCCGACATATATATAGGATTCTCTCGATAGAAATATCATATGCATAATCTGACTATGTTCATTATACTTGAATTCTGAGTTAAATTAACTTTTATGTGAAATTTCTATTGAATATCGATTAAATAAAAGGCAGCATACTCATAAGTATTACTACTCTTTGATATACAGGTTATCATTTTATTTCAAACAAATAAGAAACATAATCATAATTCCTTGATGTCCTAGTTGTCTCAACATAGCTGTTAGATTTCCACGATGATATGTACCATGGTTAGCTACATGTTGAATTAACTCAACATAACTTGTTGTAAAACCCCCATAACTAGGATGATAAATCGTAATAGTTTCACGTAGTCAAACATCCATATTATCGCCTCTATTTTTTGTTTATTTAATCGTTTTTTTCTACCATCCATAAATACCAATCATAGATAATAGTTAATACTTGATGGTTCTCTCATCCCTTGTTTTCTTCGCAATTTATGAAACAAGCATTACTCGACAATTTTAAACATTAATCTTATAATCTAATGACAATTCATCTCCTGGTAAACCTCTTATTCCCCAATTATGCTTCGGTGTCTCAAAAATTGTTATTTCAATGTCTTGTGAGGAAATGTTTAATCCACTATTAATTCGTTCATATAGTAAACGGACCAGCTTCTTTTTCGCTTCAACCGTTCTCCCCTCAAAAATACTAACCTCAATAACCGTATAAGATTCTGTCCGTCCATTGGCATAGTGAAAATCCTCTTTCTCCATCGGGAAAAACCGATGAAATCTTTTATCCGTTGGAAATTCAAATGCCTCTACTAAACATGAATGAATAATATTCGAAAATGACTCTTTAATTGGATTTAATCTTTCCTTCAGTCCATAAATTTTTATTTGTCCCATTTATTCATCTCATCCTCTCTCATTCTAATCATCCTGACTCAGCTATTTAACTTTAATTTATATTCGCTACAAAAAGTAATACCCCTTCCAGTAAATGCAAGAAACCTTCATACCAAAATCTTCACATTTCTCCTTGCACCTTATAACACTTTCTAATTTTAATATACAGATAATCTGTTAATAATGAATAACTTTTGAAATAAAGTGAAGTCTATATGATAGCCAATTGTATAGGGGGTTGTCTGTGATTAAACATAATATCGGCTTAACAAGTGCGGAAATTGGTGGCTTGTGGGAAGCCTTTTTTCAAGAAACAATGTCTGTTTGTTTATTAAAATATTTTCTCCACCACATAAAGGATGAAGAAATTAAGATTGTTCTAACAAAAGCATTAGATTTTTCTCATTTAAACCTTAAAAAAATCAAAGAAATATATAGTAAAGAGAATATTCCATTACCTGATGGTTTCTCAGAAAAGGATATTGATTTATCAGCACCACCACTCTTTAATGAACCTTTTGCTTTAAGTTATGTTTACATCATGAGCCGAATGGGCATGATCAACTACGCGTTCATTACTGCCAATATTGCACGCTCAGACATTCTTAGCTTTTTCACCAATGCTTTAGCCCAAGTTACAGAGCTTTATACAGATGCTACAACGATGATGTTATCAAAAGGGATTTATGACAGACCGCCTAAAATTAGCTATCCAAAAAAGATAGAATACATACAAAAAAAGTCTTATATTTCAGGTTTTATCGGGCAAAAAAGAACATTAAACGCTGTTGAGCTTACAGAAATCTTTTTTAACATTGAGCGCAATTACTTTTCGATTTTATTCTGTTTAGGTTTAATTCAAGTGGTTAAAGACAAGGAAATTAAAAACTTTATAAAAGATGGCAAAAGAATTTCTGAAAAACAGATAAACTTTTTTAACGAGATTTTGCAAAAAGAAGATTTTCTAGGCATAATTTCCGTCAGTATAGAAGTAACAGATTCAACGATTTCACCGTTTTCAGATAAGCTTGTTATGTCTTTATTTCATTTTTTAAACTCGATCGATATTACACTTATTGGCCATGCCCTCTCAATGTCAATGAGAGCTGATTTGTCAACTTTTTATAGTAAAGTCATTGGAGAAATATTACTTTATGCCGAATCGGGATTTTCGATTATGGTAAATCGAGGTTGGTTAGAAAAACCCCCACAAGCTACAAATCGTAAAAATCTGGAAAGCAGGTAATATGAATTGACTAATTCTCTGTTTATCGGATGCTGATTGACAAACAACAAAAAAAGACTCATATAACCGAGTCTTTTTCAGCTTTTAATTACAGTGTTAAAATAATTGGCCCATTTTTCGTAAGAATAATGGTATGTTCCAATTGAGCAACATAGCTTTTTTCTGTAGCATATGTCCAACCGTCATCTTTTTGAAATACTTCCTCTTCAAGGTTAGAGATAAATGGTTCGAATGCGATAACCATACCTTCCTTTAAAATTTCATCATCCCATGTATCATTATAATTATAAATATGGTCAGGTGCTTCGTGTATTGTTCTCCCTATACCATGTCCTGTAAGATTTTTAATTACAGTAAATCCGTGTTGCTTCGCAGTTTGGAAGACAGCTTTTCCAATTCTACTTTTCTTTGAGCCTGGTTTTGCTTTCTCAAGGCCTGCTTCAAAGGCCTTTTTCGCAACGTCACATATTTTCGTTAAAACTTCATCACCTTCTCCTACCACAAACGAGATGCCTGTATCTGCAAAATACCCATTCTTCGAGCCAGAAACATCAATATTTACAAGATCACCTGCTTCAATCACTCGCTTTCCTGGTATTCCATGTGCCACTTCATCATTTACGCTTATGCATGTGTAGCCTGGGAAATCGTATTCGCCCTTTGGAGCTGATACAGCACCTGCCTTCTCGAAAAGCCCAGCGGCTATGTCATCAAGCTCCTTTGTTGTTATTCCCGGTATTGTTTTCTGTACCATTTCATCTCTAATCTCGGCTACAATCTTACCAATTTCCTTTAAACCATTAAAATCCTCTTCAGTTTTTGCAATCATTGTTTTTTCCTACCTCATTATCTTTTTGTTATTACTAAGACTAAATATTATTATATCTTACCTTTATTCTCTCGAAAAATCTAACCAATGTAAAACATTTAATCCCCTAACTATTCATCGCCACTTTAGCAGTAAATTCTTCTGACTAAAACAAAAAAATCTAGTACAAAAACCTAGATTTTCTTTTTAACATCTTCTCTTATTGATTCAATGATCGTATCTGATAAATTTGCAGGAAGAGAGGAACCATTCTCAAAAATCCAGGTATTTATGATTTCAAGATCGGCTTTTTTAAATGTAATACTATAATCCTTCTGATTGTGAGTAATATCAGTTGTCACGAATTCTTCACCATCAAACTCGTCATCAATAATCATATTGTTTATTTCATATGGCTTCACGATGTAATCTCCTTTATATCAATGTTTATTATGTATATAGAATTGACCTTATATCGTTGATTATTCACTTTTTCCCCTCGTACTTTCGTTTTCTTTTTTTAATATCTATTATTTATTCTCGTTAACAGGCTACAATGAAAGAGTGACATTTAACAATGATTAACAATTAATTTGAGGAGTGAAGCAAATGGCTGTTGAAGTGTATCTAAGTTTTATGTGAATATCTTGATGAAAACCTCCTAAAATACTAGGAGGTTTTATAAACACTTTATATCATTAATATTTCGCGAATATCTTCTTCAGTAAGAGTAGATGAGTTTTTCTCCTTGGAATCGATGATTTCTTCAATAAGATGGCGTTTTTTCTCTTGAAGTTCATTCATTTTTTCTTCGATTGTGCCTTTGGCAACAAGTTTGATGATTTGCACCACATTTTTCTGGCCAAAGCGATGGGCACGATCTGCTGCTTGCTCTTCAACTGCTGGATTCCACCAAATATCGTAGAGGATAACAGTATCGGCACCCGTCAGATTAAGACCTGTTCCGCCTGCCTTCAAGGAAATGAGGAATAAATCACGTTTACCTGCATTAAACCGCTGACAGATCTCCACTCGCTCATCTGAAGGAGTTTGTCCATCAAGGTAGAAAAATGGTTTCCCTTTAGCAGTTAAATCTCTACCAATGAGATTTAGCATTTTCGTAAACTGTGAAAAAATCAATACCCTTCTTCCTGAAAGCTTTGATTCCTCTACGATTTTCAGTAGCTGTTCAAATTTCGCTGAGCTTCCTTTATAGCCGTCGACAAACAAGCCTGGATGACAACAAATCTGTCGTAATCGGGTCAAACCAGCGAGGATTTTGATTTTATTTTTCCGAAGTGTATCCTTATCAAGGTGTTTCAGCGTGTCGTGTCTTAGTTTTGCCAAGTAAGCAGTGTAAAGCTTCTTCTGATCAGGAAGTAGGTCTACTAATTCGATCGACTCTTTTTTTTCAGGAAGCTCTGAAAGGACATCCTCTTTCAGCCTTCGAAGCAAAAATGGGCGGATCTTTTTAGCAATCGTTTTTCTTGTGAGGTTACTGTAATCCTTTAATCCTTGGAATAATTCAGGAAAGACAACGTGAAAAATCGACCACAGCTCCTCAAGCGAATTTTCTACAGGTGTACCTGTTAGGGCAAAGCGATAATCTGCATGAAGCTTCTTCACCGCTTTTGCTGTTTGAGTAACGGGGTTTTTAAAGGCTTGTGCCTCATCAAAAAACACAGTGTGAAAAGCTTGTTTTTCATACCATTTAATGTCCCTTCGCAACAATGGGTAAGATGTAATGACTACATCTATATCCTTTACATTCTTCTGGATATCGCTCCGTTCTGTTTTATTACCATCAACGACAAAAGCTTGTATATCAGGAGCAAATTTCATAAATTCACTAAGCCAGTTATACGTCAAAGATGAAGGGCAAATAATAAGAGCTGGAAGCTGTTTTTCACGGATGTTAGCAAGCTCTGATCGTACAAATGTAATACTTTGCAGCGTTTTCCCTAATCCCATATCATCTGCAAGGATTCCTCCAAATCCATAATGAGCAAGAGTTTTCATCCATTTGTAGCCATGTATTTGGTAGTCGCGTAATATCGGCTCCAGACTTTTCGGCACAGAAAACTGCAATCTATCTGGATTTCTGATATTTTCTAAAAACTGACGAAACGATTCCTCTACCGTAAAGGTATCATTGTCATCAACTGAATCTATTAACTGTAAACCTCGGATAATTGGTACATTCAAACCACTTTCTAGATCTTCATTCTGTACAGGAAGTGCATTCATGAAACGTTTAATTTCTTCAAACTCCCTTGTTTCCAACGAAAGGATCGATCCATTTCTTAAGCGGTAGTACTTTCGCTTTTCCTCAAGAGCTAATAGTACTTCACGAATGTGTTTCTCCGGAATTCCGTCCATCTCAAATTTGAATTCAAGCCAATTCGTTCTCTCCTTTTTCATCTTTATCCTGATCTTCGGACGAGCATTTCCTGTAAATATTCGGTTTCTCACTGCTGTAGTGGCATATAGTTGGAGAAGCTTTTGGAGCTTTGGAACAACATGGTACAAAAACTCATATTCCAGCTCTTCGTTATGCAAAAAATATCCGCCGTCCGTCTTGGCAAACGAACTGTTATCCATTAGCTGCAAAATCTCCTCTTCCTTCACTACATCCCTTATGAGAATAGAACTTGCTTGGAGCTTAGAAAAACTCTCCAATGGATTAATCACTACATTTTCATAATGAAACTCCAATCCTGCAAGCAGACGATTTTTCACCCTATCTAAGAATAGTTTGGCTATTAACGGTGTCTTATCAAGCTGCTCAAGCATTCTTCCCGATAATTGTACATGGCCAAATTTTTTTAAGCCTGGCACCACTTTATCAAGAAAAACACCAACTTGCTCCTGAGGAATTGGAATTTGATTTGTTCCTGATTCATCTAGCATCTCTTTTAGGTGTGAAAGTCGTTTGCAATCCTCACTTTTAAGCTTTATTAGTTTTCCTTCTGAAAGGACAGAATGATATGATTCCAATACAACCATTTGATTCATTCCTTTGATCTTCAGCTGATATCCCTTACTCTCTGTATCAGCAAAATTAAACTGTAAGGATAGAGGCTCATTTGATAAATGAATACCGTCATACACATACCCATCATTTTCTAGTTTCGCCGAGGGTGCTTTCTCAAGTAAAGGAAAAAGCTTGTCCCAAGAAGATGGAGGAATTACTAAGAGATGATTATGACTTACATAATCTGCAGTTTCAGGCAATGCTGCAAGATACATTTTTTCATCATAAATTATTTGAATGAGCTGTTTAATCACTTCATCTGTCTCTTTTTGAAAACAATGAAGGTTTGGATTGTATGTGAATAACTTAGAAAGCAAGAATGGTCTACCAGTCTTCACATGCTCGAGAAATCCCCTAATATTTTGGACATTAATTGGACCGATCTTCATTTCTATTCCAAACATATGACGTCCCTTACCTAAAGTAACCAGTTTACATAAAAGCTCTGTATCAAGTACTTGCCTGTTTTCAAAGTGGCGCTGATGGCCACTTGCCCTTAAAGGCTGTTCATTGAAAAGGGACAATAAATCATTTGATAATGATGAATTTTTTGTAGACTCAGACTGATTGTTGTTCCTACTAATAGGAATAGTTCCATTACACTGATGTTCGTAAATCGATAGTAAAACAGCGGCAACATGCTGACAATCCTTTTGAAAGGAAGCAAGCTTAGGACAGCTACATTTCGTGTGAAAATCTCCACCTTTTTCCTGATCAACGGTTACATAGAAATCTTCCGTACCTGAAACCGTTGCTTCACAACCCTCATGACTGAAATATTCAAATGTTATTTTATTTGCGCGATAAAAAGCATCCCCTCTTTTAAAGGCGGCGGAACCGCACTTTTCTATAATAATTTTATGGTTTAAATTTATGTTCAAATGCCTTTCTCCTTCCTGAGGACATTTCGCATCTGTTATAAAGGCTTTTACATTAAAATGCTTTATAGTAAATGGTTTGGTAATTGTGGGATTTTATACACATTGCATGAGCACGAATTCGACAAGAAATAATTATGAACATCACGATTGTATCATATGGGGAGGCATATTTTTATTTTGTAAGTTCGAAAAGATCTATACCAAAGAAAAAAAGACCTACTCATCAATTTGAATAGGTCCCTGCTAGTATTTTTGAAATATGCTACTTTAGAGTTATGCTAGAAGTAGTGATTAGTTTAATCTATATTACATTTTATTATCATAAAGTGTAACGGTAGGACAAAACTATACACAATAAAGAATATAGGTAGGCTAAACATATGGTTCCAATGAGAAAGCTTCATATACCCTACCTGGACCACTAACCATTCAATTATAGTTGAAATTAGTGTGAATATTATTACTAATTTCCATTTATTCGCTAAATTTAAGTAGTTTAAATAAATGACTGCTAGTGATGAAGGAACAAAGCTATACGTTACAAGTTCACCTATACCTGAAATTTTGGGATGGCCGAAATCAACTAAATCTAAAAATCTGGCAAATATGCCATCTGCAACCCAAGTTACCAGTCCAATTACACCAATTGTAATATAAAGTTCTCTCCAACCTATATTCTTCTTTGGCATGAAAAGAGCAACTAGTAGTAATATTAGTGACAAGGTTATTGGCAACCAAAGTCCTTTTGCATCTAAATTTAAATTCTTAATAAACGTCTCCATACTTAGCCCCCTAACATCACTTTTTAATAATATGATTTCCAAGTTAGGGTGCTTTATGAATACGTTTCTTCTTTTTATCGTTGTTTTTATTTGTTTTTGTTATTTAGCCATTCTCCAATTCTGCCATTTCTTCCACAGTAAGAGTCACATTGCTAGCTACTATACTTGATTGGAGTTCTTCAATATTACTTGGTCCGATAAGTGCACATGTTGGAAATGGCTGGTTTAAGACATATGCTAATGCTATTTGGTTTGTCGTCACTCCTTTTTTCCATGCTAGCTTTTCTGCTCGGCGATAGCGTTCCCAGTTTACTTCATTATAATAGACCCGGACCATTTCTTTATTTTCAAGATTTTCTGGTGTGAACCTCCCTGTGAAAAAGCCCCCTGCCTGTGATGACCATGCAAATAAAGGCAGCTGGTTTTCGGTGTGCCATTTTTTGTCCTTTTCATCTACTGATACACAGCCTGGCCATCTTGGCTCATTTGCTTTGGCTAAGCAGAGATTCGGACTATTGACCGCAAATCCAATTAAATTGTTCTTTTCAGCATATGCGTTTGCTTCTTGGATACGGCCTGTTGTCCAATTTGAGACACCAATTGCTTGAACAAGTCCAGCTTGAATATGTTTATTTAATGCGTTAATGATAACTTCAACAGGAATTGTAGGATCATCGCGATGTAGCATATAGATGTCGATATGTTCAACCTGTAATCGTTGTAAGCTCTCTTGCAAATCCTGTTCAATTGCTTCAGGTGTAACACGTGGTCCGTTTGCATCAGGGTGAGCCCCTTTATCTAATATTACGATTTCGTCTCGTAGGTTCGTTTCTTTCAGCCATAAACCCACAGCCTTTTCACTTTCACCACTATTGTAAATATGTGCTAAATCAATTGTGTTGCCTCCTGCTTCAACATATGAGTTTAATAATTCTGTTGCAAATTCCATATTACTTGGTGAGAACATCATCGAACCAAGGACAATTTGCGAACAGTCTTTATCTAAACCATTTACATGAATCTTTTTCATACCAATCCCTCCATCGTTATGTTGATTAATTGAGAGTTTCTTTTCTCGTAAAAACTTTATTACAAAGTGTGAAAATAAGATAACCGCCTACACTAAAGCTAATAAAAACCGTAAAAGGTTGCCATAAAAACAAAACAAATATTCCAAAGAGAACAAGAGCAGCAAGTAAACTAGTTGGCAAAAAGCTCATCGACAATAAAAATGAATTTCTAATAATCCCGAAAACATTTAGCCTGTAATGAACCATTACCGGAAATATGTAAACGGTTGTAAAAACCATCAATACGCTAAATAGAACCAAGAATGGTAATAGGATGAATTTCATTGCTTCAAGCTGAACCATAACATTAAAGTTCATATATAAAATAAATGCAAAGAACCCCCAGAGGATACCAATTACCATGCTTTGTTTCAGATTTTCCTTGAAGTATTTCATAAAGACAGAAAATACAGCTGTATCATCATGTAAAATCCATTGTCTTACAACACCAATCATCGCTGCTGTTGCTGGGAAGATCGTAACAATCGGTAGACACATCAGCAGCCAGGTCAGGTTTAATAAAAAGAAGTTTGATAGAATTTCCATTACGCGTGTAAATTTACCATTCATTACATTCATTGTTTATCACCTCATGCTAGTTTAAAACAGGCTATTCTTGAGCCGTTTTTTTATTTTCATCGGCAAGAGTCCAACTACTGTGCTAAGGCATGTAAATGACTAATTGTCCGAAATTTCATCTTATTGCTGACTGGTTCATTTTATTGTCTAGATCTTTTATTTTATTGGCTAGAATGAGAAGAATATTGACCATTCGACAAAAAATGACAATTGCACCCTCATGAACTTTTCGGATTCACCAACATAATTTTCCCATCTTCTAGCTCAACTCGCAGCTTGTTTGCGTCTCCAAGCTCAATCGAATCTAAATAATCGCGAGGGATTTGAATTCTTCCGGCACGATCAATGACGGCAAGCTCTACATGGGTTTCTTCCGCTTTCATCTCTTTTTCATTTAGTAGATCTTCAGCTTCATAAAAGGATTTCCGCAAAATTTCACTGGACGTCTTTCCGTCTCTTATCGCAACGACACGATCAAGCTTCTTCGTTAATTCCGTATCATGGGACACAATCACAATTGTTTTTTGAAGACTTCGATTTAATTCTCTAAAAACACCTAAAATAACATCTGCTGTTTTTGAATCTACACTTCCTGTTGGTTCATCAGCTAATAAGAGGTTAGGATCATTGGCAAGTGAGATGGCAATGGCAACACGTTGTTGCTCTCCACCAGAAAGCATGGTCAACTTATTATGAAAACGGTGTCCCATACCAACTAACTCGAGTAATTCTTTTGCTCTCTCTCGTTTATGGCGCCCTTTTAATAGCATGGGCAGCTCTACATTTTCGATTGCCGTTAAATAAGGGATGATGTTACGTGCATTGTTTTGCCAAACAAAGCCAACTGATTCTAACTTATAGCTGACTAACTCCTTAGGCTGCAGCCTTAATAGGTCCTTGCCATCTACGACACATTTTCCAGCCGTCGGTCTATCTAAGCCGCCAAGCATGTTTAATAGTGTAGACTTTCCACTTCCACTGCTACCGATAATCCCCATTAATTCGCCCTTTTGCACTTCAAGGTCTAAACCCTGTAGTGCCATGACTTCATGTTCATCATCCACTTTATATATCTTGACTAAATCTTTACACTGAATCATGTTAATCCTCACCTAACTTAATTGCTTGATAGATTTTTATTTTTTTCACAAGTACGACTAAGATCAATAAACCTACCGTTAACATGAACGATACAAATAAATATATTTTTTGTTCATCACTTGGATCGAACAATACTTGGAATGGTAATTGGTTATCCATTGAGAGATGGAAAAGTGGTACGAAAAGGACGCTTGTCATTCCTCCGATTAATAAACCTAGTAAACATGCAATACCTGATGTGAATACTTGTTCATATACAAGGATTCCTATCAGTTTACGGAGTGGAATCCCCATTGCACGATACACTCCATATTGAAGAACCCTTGATTTAATCGTTAAAATCCAGAATAATAGAAAGCCAATAAAAGCAATTAAAATCGAGATGATAAATCCTAGAGAAAGCGTTCCATTTAAACCTAATAAAAAGGCACTATTTTTTAACGCTACTAACTCTGGATGAACATCATTAATCTCCAAGATTGGAAGATTTGCCTGTTTTAAATTTTCATATAAACTCTCCCTAGATGCATCAGGCTTTACCTTTAACCAGACTTCATATGGCTCAAGCCCCATCGCATTTTGAACGTAAGGTAAATTTGCTATGATTAACGCTGGCTGCTCTTCATCCTTTTCCTCTTTTTTCGGGAGAAAACCCGGCCAATAATCAATAATTCCATACACGACAACTTCCGTCGTGTTTGTCTGATCCCCATCAAGCTTAATGTAATCTCCTTCCTTTACCCCAAGTGATTTTGCCACAGACCTTGAGATCAATACCGAGCTTGGTTCTTTCGCTAATAAATTTAAATAGTCGTACCAGTGATGTGGAAGTAAGGAAGGCTTAAACCAGGCTGTTTGCCCAAACTCCTTCGGTTCAATACCCATCACCTCGAAGGAATAGAGGCTATTCCCCTTTGCTTCTGCCTTCATACCATTCACGCGTAGCACCTTTGCTGCATGATCGATCTCTTCTATTTGTAAAAATGGTTCAAATGAAGGCTCTGTATAAACGATTTCATTTACTGCTGATACAGGTGTTTCTGTTGCTTCTGGTGCTCCATTTGTATCATTCGTCTCAGTAGGAGCAGCTACTTCTGATGTTGCTTGAATCTCATTACTTTCCCACTTAACATCTATAGTAAGATCAGCACCATTTTCATAGCGCAGCTGCTGCTCAAAATTTTCATTAAGTGTTCTTGCTGCACTAGCACTAAATACGCCAACACCAATTGTCATGATGAGAAAAAGCATTAGAAATTGATACTGCTTAATAGAGCGACTTACTTGGATAAATGTACTGTAGAGTGAAAGATTCCAATATTTTTTTCCTAGCTTGTATATTGACCCTAATAGAAGCGGGTAAAGATGTAACAGTATTAGTCCAAGTCCAATGATGAATAAAGCTGGAATGAAAAATAAAATCGGATCAACAAATAATTCTTGATTTGCTACTGGCTTTCGATTATTAAATACATATAGCCCGTAACTTGAAATTACAATCAGAATTAGTCCTAGGATTAGTGTCAGCCAGTTCGTTTTTGTCATGGACTTTGCAGCAAGTTGTTTTTGATGAACAATACTTTGCCTCGATCCTTGATACACTGGGATCATAACCATAAAAACTGACGTTAATAAGGCTATTGCACCATATAGATATGATTCAGCTCCTACTCTTACAGGTAGGGACTCTCTTTGTACAAACTGAAGAAAGCCGTTTGTCCCACCTAATAATTTACACATCAGCATCCCAATCTGTGGTCCTAGAAGAAATGCAATGCCCCCTAGAATGCCAATCTCGATTAAATAGATAAACATAATTTGCAATCTTGTTGCCCCACGGCTAGATAAGACGGATATTTCGCTTAGCTGTCGATTTACAATTAAGCGTGAAACCATAAAGAGGTAGAGTGACATCATAACAAGGACAGGTACATTTAAGGACCATAGCATTGTCTTTAATTGTTCCTCTTTTTTCTCATATGTTGCTAAAATATCAGCAATCGGAAAATTGACAATTACATTTGCGTCAATCACATCGCTAATTTCAGCTTTTACGTTTCCCTCTAATTGAAGCAAGGAGGGGAGATGCTGATTTTCGATGGCATGATAATCCCAAGCTGAATAAAAACGTGCTGAAGCAAGAAACTCTTCTTTTAAAAGCTCATTTTTAAACTTTTCCTCCAACACAACAAAATCATCGGTATATCGTTCAGGTGGAATCGACCAATAAGGATCATTTTGTTCTTTTGCACGAAATGTACCGACTGGAATGACTGAAAACTTCTGATTCCCTTCTTCTGCACGTAATTTATTATTTAAGACAATTCCTCTTTTTTTCAACGTTCTCTCTGGTACTAATACTTCGATAATCCCATTTTCAGTTTTTGATGGAAGCCTGCCATCTGTGATGGTAATATGCTGTTCAATATTTGTGAGGCTAACAAATCTACCATGCTTATCAGCTTCTGTCATGTTTTCCTTATAGATATTAAAAGGGACCGTATTTAACACTGTGGTATTCGTTAAGATCGGTACATTCACTTCAGTAGTAAGCCTTTCATTTATTGCTTCGATTTTCTTCGTAGCATCTACTGAGTTTTTCCCTTCTGTAAAGCTTGTTAAAAAAGAAAATTCCCCCGGAAATTGTTTATTATCTATTTGATGTTGTTCCAATTCCTTTACTAATAGCTTATGTAACACGCTTGAGGTATAGGTGGGTATACTTGAGACAAGTGAAACAGTCATTAAAAGCCCAAGGAATAAGCTGAAGGTTAACCATTTATTATTCAACATTTTTTGAATGATAATTTTAATTAATGCCACTCTCGCTCACCTCTTCCTACTTCAAAATGACTGTGTCTCCCACTTCTAAGCCACTAATAACCTCGACCTCAGTTGCTGAAACAAGCCCTTTTTCAATATCAATTTCTCGCTTTGCTTGACCTTCTAATATTTGTACGTAATCACGGCCAACTAAGGTTCTTAAGGCACTCTTAGGAATAATAAGGACATCCTTTTTCTGCGCAGTAATAATTTCAAAGTCAGCCGATTCTCCTACATTTATATCCTTTGGTGGCTTTTCAATGGCCATAAAAATACTTCGTTGATACAAATCAGGATTCTCTTCAAGCTTTTCGATCGGAACCTCCGAAGGTGTTTGGACCACTTTTCCTGTCATTGTTTTCCCATTAATTAAGATCTCGGCTTTCATACCAACCTTTGTATCCACTACTTCATCTCCACTGATGGCCGAGTAAACTAGTTGAAGATTTGATGTATCGGCAACATGAACAATTGATTCAAATGCTTCTACAGAATCCCCTGCCTTTTTTTCAGTAATAAATGTAACGATCCCATTTATAGGTGATATCATTTTTGTTTTCTCTAGCTCATTTCTAAGATTTTCAACCCGAATTTGCAGGCCATCAATATCTAATTCAGCCAATTCCATCGAGTATGAATCAGCTGCCTGTGCACGTAATTGCTTAACCTTTATTTCTGCCTTTTTTAATTCAATTTCTGCTAACTCCAATTCAACAGTTAAGCTTCCGGGATCCAATTGTGCGATGAGCTGTCCCTTTTTTACTATCTCTCCCTTTTTCACACTCACCTTTTTCAAACGGCTACCTGACTGTGAAAAAGCTAAAGGTTGATTTTCTGCAGGTGTTAATGTGCCTAAGCCTTTTACACGTTTAATGACATCGCCTTTTTTCACTTCAACAGTATCGTATTCAATCTTAGCAGGCTCTACTAATGGAGGAGCAAGGACAGGTTCCTCTTTGGGAAGTAGTGAACAGGCTGACAAAGGTATCAGTAGGGCTAATGACAAACATGAATTTGTGACAAATCGAAACCCTTTCGTTTCATTCAATTCTTCCATCCTCCAATGTATACACATAATCCAGCATTTCCATAATAGCTGGATCATGTGTTGTCAAAATCATTGTCGTTTTTTTCTCGTTTACCAACTTTTTAAAAACTTGAACAATTTGATAGGCCATTGTACTATTCAATTCTGCTGTAGGTTCATCTGCTAAAATAAGCGATGGTTCAGTTGAAATTGCACGTGCAATTGCCACTCTTTGCTGCTCACCTCCGGAAAGTTCATACGGACGATGTTTTGCTCGATTTGTTAATCCTACTACGTCAATAGCCTCCTGAACTCTTGAATCCCATTCCTCTCTTGGAGCACCAGTAACACGGAGTCCAAATTCAATATTTTCTTCAACAGTCATAAGTGGAACAAGTCCATGAGATTGAAAAATAAAACCAAGTTTCGTTCTGCGATATTCAGCTTGCTGTTTCGTATTTAACAGGCTTAGAGGCTCCCCGTGAAAATAGATTTCTCCGTTTGTAGGTCGATCAAGTGCACCAATAAGATTCAACAAGGTTGTTTTTCCAGAACCAGATCTTCCCTTTAAGGCTATTAATTGATTTTCTTTGATGGAAAGATTAATCTGTTTTAATACTTGTACTTTTTGATTACCTCCGCCATATACCCTTTCAACATCCTTTAGTTCAACAACAGTATTGATCGCTAGTCACCTCCTGTTTGTTTTCTTTTCGAAATAAAACTCCTAATCTCATAAATTAAAAGAGGAAAAGAGCAAACATACTCTCTTTTCCTTAATTTTCATAATATTATTTAATAGACCCCTCAGTTAATCCTGCGATAAATTGTTTACTAAACATGAGGAAAACAATTAATATCGGAAGGGTTGCCATAAATGTTCCGGCTAAAATCATCGCAAAATCTTGATAGTATGCTCCATTTAATGTTCTTAGGGCAATTTGTATCGTATGCATGCTTCGATCCTTTAATACAACTAACGGCCATAAGAAATCATTCCATACATTCATAAAAGTAATTAAGCCTAATGTCGCCATCGCTGGACGTACAGACGGTAATACGACTTTCCAATATAACGTGAAGTTTGAACAGCCATCCATTCTTCCTGCATCCAAAAGTTCATTTGGAATAGTAGCTGATATATATTGTCTCATCCAAAAGACCCCAAACGCATTGACCATTGCTGGGACAATAACGGCATTTAAACTATCGATCCAACCTAATTTACTAACAATCATGTAGGAAGGAATAATCCCTAATTGAGAAGGTACCATCATTGTCGCAATGATAAAAATAAACAACCAATTCTTACCTTTGAACTCTAATTTCGCAAACGCAAAGCCAGCTAATGAGCAAAAGAACAGAACAGAAACTGTAATCGTTGTAGACGTAATCACTGAGTTCATAATCGCCTTAAAGAAATCAATATTCACAAAAACCTTTTGCGCATTTTCCATAAAATTCATACCTGGCAACATTGCTGGTGGAAATTTATTTACTGCAGATGTATGGTTAGATCCAATAACAAACATCCAATAAAACGGAAAGATCGATAGAAATGCCATAATAGTAAGCAATAAATATGTAATTATCCTTCCAGGACTGTACCGTTTAACTCCTACTTCGTTCATTTTTAATCACACCCTTATTCAGCAGATTTGATTCGGTTTGTCACATATAGATTGACTAAAGAGAAAAGAACAATAATTAGGAAAAGTACCCAAGCAATTGCTGATGAATAACCAAATGAGTTCCGTACAAATGCTTCTTCATACAAATAGAGAGTCATTGTCAGTCCTTGGTCTAATGCTCCTCCTCCGTTTCCAGAGAACATTAGTGGCTCAGCAAAGATTTGCATTCCGCCAATTGTAGATAAAATAACTGTGAAAATCACCATAGGACGTATCATTGGGATCGTTATGTAAAAAAACTGCTGCATTTTATTCGCACCATCAATTGTAGCTGCCTCATATAAATCCTTTGGAATACTTTGAAGGGCAGATAAATAAATAATTGTGTTATAACCTGTCCATCTCCACATGACCATTGCGGAAATGGCAATATGAGTACCTAGGTAGGAAGCCTTCCAGTTGATTGGTTCAACACCTATAAACGATAGGAGGTAGTTTAAAATTCCGTAATGTTCTCCAAAGATGGCCCCAAAGATAATCGCTACAGCCACAACAGAGGTTATATTTGGTAAGAAAACAGCTAAGCGGAAAAATTCTTTTCCCTTTAGTAAGGCAGAATTTAAAATAAAAGCAAAAATTAATGCAAGAAATAGTTGGGGTAAAGTGGATATAAACCAAATACTAAATGTATTACCTAACGCCTTCCAAAAGAGAGGATCTGTAAATAGGAGTTGGTAGTTATTAAAGCCAACAAACTCTTTTGTGCCTAATATGTTCCATTTATGAAACGAAATATAGGCTGTAAAGATAATCGGAAATAGACCAAATACACCAAAAATGATAAAAAACGGAGAAATATATAAATATCCTGAAATATGATCCTTAGTCGATTGTTTCATCGTTTTTTTAGATTTCGTGACTGTCCCGATTGTTCCGTTCTTGTTCACTTCTAAATTTGAGGCCACGCTTCTCTTCCCCCTTTTAAGTAACATCTTAAAGATGAGAGACTGATAAATAACCAGTCCCTCATTTTTGAACTTTTAAACTAACGATATATAAAATGCTTACATAAATCTTTTTTCGCTTCCTCTTTTCCTATTAGCGAGCTAATTCACGTTCAAGTTGTTCCATTGCTTTATCCCAGCTAGCATCTGGTTTTGCTTGCCCGTCCTTCACTCGAGTAATGGCATCACCGATAATTTGCTCAACTTGGATAGACTCTGGTCCTTCAATGATAGGTTTTACATTTTGAGCAGCTTCTGCGTAAATTTTTCCTACAGGCGCGTTATTAAAATATTCACTAGTAAAACTCTGAATTTCTTCAGAATCGTAAATACCAGGTGTAGAAGGGAAATTACCAGATTCCTTAAATGTTACTAATTGTTGTTCAGGTGATAACAGCCACTCAATAAGTTTATATGCCTCTTCAGCATTCTTAGATTGTTTTGGAATGGTTAGGAATGAACCTCCCCAGTTACCTGATCCTTCAGGAAGTAATGTCATATCCCATTTTCCTGAAGCATCTGGTGCAGTAGCTTTCATGGAAGTCATCATCCATGCAGGAGCAAGAATTGTTGCATAATCACCATTTAACATTCCTGTTCCCCACTCTGATGAAAATTGTTCAAATCCTGCAGTTAAATCTTTATCAATAATCTCCATTGCAAAATCATATGCTTTTTTGATCTGAGCATTATCTTGTACAATGATATTTCCGTCTTTATCATAATACTTTTCGTCACCTTGTCCCTCCAAGACAGTATAAGCGCCATTAGGAGAATCAATTAATGCCTTACCTGTTTTTGCTTTAATTTGTTCACCAACTTTAAGGTAGTCATCCCATGTGTTAAACAGTGCTGCTACTTCCTCACGATCTGTTGGTAAACCAGCTTGTTCAAAAACATCTGCACGATACGCCATTGCTTGTGGCCCAATATCTGTTGGTAAACCTAGCAAGTGTTTGCCATCTGCAGTTAATGCTTGCTGCCATTTCCAGTCTAAATAATCGCCTTTTACATCTTCTGCCCCTAAATCAAGAAGGTTATGAAAGTGATCTGGATTCGCTTTCATTTTATCTATTCCTTTTACTTCAATAGCAGAGATGTCAGGAGCACCACTACCTGCAGCCAACGCAGTAGTTAAGTTACTATGTACATCTTCAAATTCTGATGTTTGTATATCAACTTCAATATTATTATCTTTTGCATATTGTTCAATCTGTTTTTCAATCCCCATGTTTGGCCATATCCAAATCGTCAGCTTTGTTTTTCCACCACTTTCTTTTTCATCACTAGATGTGTTGTTACTACTACAAGCTGCAGCACCAAATAAAAGCATGACACTAAACAAGAGTAGGACTAACTTTTGCACCCCAAACTTTTTTACCATACCAAATTCCCCCTTCTCCCCTTAAGTTTAACCATTAAACTAACTTACTTGTCTTTAATTATATTCTGATAATTCGCCATTGTAAATATTTTTGTAAGGGTTTCCATTTTACAAACTTCGACTTATTTCTACTATCTCCAACAATAATTGACACGTATTTATTATCTTTATTAGTTGGTTGAGTATTTAACAATACAAGGAAGGAGAATTATGTAGTTTATTGTAAGTTGATGATGAAAAATTATTTAAGAATAGTTGGAATACGTTTTTTGAGTTCCGAAGACAGGTAGTAGAAATAAAACGATTAAGTAAGATACAACTAAAAATTCGAAAATGTTCTAATCCATACTCTATATTGCACAAAAAAACTGCGTAAGTGTTTCATACCCAGTTGTAATGAACTACTATAATTCAGATGTCATAAAGAAGCTAATGTTAGCAAAAAAGGGTCAGATCCCAAAATGATTGGGTCTGACCCTAGTGTAAGTCGCAAAATTATTATTATTCTGATAAATCATTATGAAGCGTGTTTTCGCATGTTTTTCATAATAAAGCTAACAATGAATACTAAGATGATCGCTCCAATTAATGCTGGAATAATATAAAATCCACCAACCTCTGGTCCCCAGTGTCCAAATACAAGTGAACCCAGCCAAGCCCCAATAAACCCTGCAATGATATTACCAATAACTCCTCCTGGTATATCCTTACCTACTATTAATCCAGCTAACCAACCAATTATACCTCCAATAATTAATGCCCAAAGAAATTCCATCTTCAACACTCCTTTTATATTTTAGATTTAAATTTATGTTATTGATAGTTAAATACCCCTTCTCTTAGGTCCTAAACTATTATTCTAAAAAATTTTTAAATAGATTTGTGATTAGAAGAAATGAATAACCTAGTTACTATTTTTCTTTTGTGAATGTCTTTTCAATTACTTGTTTTTTCCCGAATAAATAAAGCTGATCACCTGATTGTAATTTTGTTTCCTCAATATTTTTTCGAATCTTTACATCCTCTCTTTTTATCATTAAGACATCTAAATCAACTGAATCTTGCTCCTTCAGAATCTCTGCTATTTTATTATTTATAAGAGGAGAATCACCTTTTATTTGAAATTCAAATACTTGCTCATCTTCTTCCTTTAACGAGACTTCTCTAATTGGTAATGTAGTCGTATCTTCTTCGATTTCTCTACTTTTATATTCAAGTTTTTTTAAGAGGAATTTTTGAACAAACGGTGCTTTTAACATACTAAAAACACAAAGGACAAATGCTGCTATATAGAGGATGGCTCTTGTTCTTAGATCATCCTCTAAAAGACTACTAACAGAAGAGATAATAACCGCTAAGGAAAATGCGCCAAACAAGATTAAAAAGATTCCAAGCTTTCTTCGGAATGGGTGGGATAATATGAACTCTGATTCACCTGTTGTATATCCTGTCCCCGTCATCATGGAAATAACCTGGAATCTTGACACCTTCTTCTTTAGTCCAGTTAAATGAAATAAAATTACGTGAATTTCAATAACCGTCATAATTATTGCAAAATAAATGAGTAAAAATAGTAGTGTCAATACATTCACCCCACAAAAATTGGTTGGGATTATTTGCATCCCAACCAACTAATAAACAGTTTATTACTGCTTCTTCTCATTGTAAAATTTTACAGAGTACATAGCACCTTCACTTACCATATTATTATCCTCTAGATCATAAGGATGTGGATGGCCCCCTTTTTCAACTGGAAGACTTTCACAATTATCAATTGCTGAAGGCTTCACTTTACGCTTCCATTCCCGTAAAGTATTTTCCACTTTTATTCGATTTGGTTTTGATGACACCCAAAGCGCAATAGATGTCCCCATTCCAACGGCCATGATAGATTTAATCCCAATTATACGTTTCATAACACTCACTCCTCTTTAAAATAGGATTTTGTGAAACAATATTTATAGCCTTTACCATTTTGCAGGTGTAATTATTTATCTTACATACCCTTTTCAAAACTAGTAAAACATTTTTCTATTAAAAATTTAAAGGTTTTAAAGATATAGAAATCGGGCATTATCAACATTAAAAGTCTAACCATAAGTAGGGATTAAAATGGATCAAAAAAACTGGAAGTGGCACAGATTCACTAATAGTGAAGATGTGAAGAAAATGCAGCAATTTATTAATGTTGGAGAGAGCCATTTCATAAGTAAATGGCTCAGTGAGATTAATAGTAACAAATCAAATTGCATAAAAATTGAACAAATCAACGAAGATAACTATCTGCTTAAAGGAGCGCTCGTTTACGACCAAAATTTCAATGATGAACGTGAATATAAGATCTTTCATTTTTATCTAACGACAGAAACATTTATTACAGTTGATTTAGACCTTTCTATCTTTAAAAATAGTGATATTGAACAGATCCTACGTCACATTAGTAATTCAAAAAATCCTATTGAAGGATTCCTACTAATTTTAAAGGAAATACTTGCTGAGTATTTAATCAAAATTGATGTTTTTGAAGGAGAGCTACGTGAACTTGTTTGGGGAATTCACAATAAGAATAAAACGAGTATCCTCGAAAAAATTTATAAACGACGACATGATTTACTTGTTTGGAGTAATTTGCTCATTCCGATAAATGAGCTGATCATGGCAATAGAAGAAAGTTATCTTGATGTAATACATAATAATAAAATTTTTATGCGTACGGATAAACGGATAAAAAGAGCGCTTTATTTAATTAATGAATATGAGCATGAGGTTGATGCAATTATTAATTTAGAGGAAGTCATTTCTTCACATCGCGGAAATGAAATAATGAAAACATTAACTGTAATGACGGCTATATTCACTCCTGTTATGGCATGGGGTGCCCTTTGGGGGATGAATTTTAAATTTATGCCTGAACTAGAATGGAAATACGGATATTTTGTTTCCCTATTAATAATCACAATCTCGATGGTTTCTGTTTATGTGTACCTTAAAATGAAAGGTTGGACAGGTGACCTTTTAAAAGGGAAGAAAAAAGGGGCATTTTTCAAATAAATTATAAGGGACAGTCCCTTTGTTGTTGGGGACTGTCCCTAGCTTATCTAACTAGCTCCCTCTATACCTTTCATTTGCTTTAATCCTGCTTTTCTATCTTTCAAGTAAAACAGAATAAACCCAATCATTCCTGTAAAAGCGGATCCCGCTAATAGTAGATATAAGGTTGTTCCGCCATAATTTTCAAACACAATACCACCGATCGATGAACCGATAATTCCGGTTATTCCAAAGGAGATTCCGACAAATACCATATGTCCGGTTGCCTGCAATTCTTCTGGAATGGCTTTATACAAATACTCAAGTGCACCTAAAAAGGCAATAGCAAAGCAGATTCCATGGAGGATTTGAATAGATAATAGCATGGTCGGATCTTCTACAAATGCTGTTAAAATCCATCGGACACTGTAAAGAAACCCAGCGATAATCATATAAATAATCGGACTAGAGGATCTAAACCACCTGCTGCTTAAAAAGAATAATAGCGCCTCACTTGAAACACCAATGAACCAAATCCAGCCCACAAGCATTTCATTTCCTCCTAGATCAAATAAATACAAGCTAATAAAGGAATCACTAGTCCTATGTGTAAGCATTATTAGTGAAATCAAGAAAAAGAAGGCTAATAGTGTCGGATCCTTAAATAGTAGACCAATATTTTTATAGTTTACTTTTTTATTTCCTGCCTTAGCATCTGATAATAGCAATGCTAACAAACATGTTACAATCGCAAATACTGTAATTGGAATCACTAAAAACCCTATGCCAAACTTAGAAAGTAAAAACCCACTAACAAGTGAGATTAAAGCAAAACCAATTGATCCCCACATTCGAATGGAACCAAATGTTACGGAATGAAGCTGAGATAGTCTTTTCCCAAGATTGTCTGCAAGGGGAATAATTGGTGAGAAAAAGAAGAAAAAAACTGAGCCTACAATAAGTACCCAGAGAAAAGAATCGATTTGAAACAACCAAATCACACTAACAACTAAGCCAAGTAAGCAAACAAACAGTATTTTTTTGACTGTTTTGTATTTATCGCTCGTATATCCCCATATTGGTTGAGCAATAAGACCAACAAATGGACCTATCGCTAAAAACCAACCGATTTGTGAACTCGTAAGTCCTTTGTCCTGAAAGTAGATTGGAAAAAAGCTAATCACCATTGAGGAAATGGCACTAATAAAAAACATAAATAGCCTTAACGGGAAAAGCGGATTTTTTGTTAACATTTGAAAACTTCCTTCGAGTTTAAAATTGTTCTACTGTAAACTTAAACCTATTAAAAAAAGTAACCGTATTCTCATCTATGATAAAAAGCATAACATATAAAAAGACACTAGGAAATGTTGCATTTTCAGCTAGTGTCTTTTTAATTCTTTTCAAAACTTCTTATTCAATTACCATATGCTGATTCCTTCATTCTTTCTAAGGTATCCCATATCCCCCAAAGATACATGATTCCTAAAGCACGATCATAAAGCCCGTATCCAGGTCGGCATTTTTCTCCCCAAATATGTCTACCATGATCAGGTCTGACATATCCTGTGTAACCAACTTCATGATAAGCTTTGACAATTTCATTTATATCAACTGACCCATCACATGAACGATGAGAAGTTTCAACAAAATCACCATTCTCAAATACTTTTATATTCCGAATATGGGCAAATGGGATTCTATCTGCAAATTCTCTGATCATTTCTGGGATATTATTACTCGGATTAGCACCTAGGGAGCCACTACAGAGTGTAACCCCGTTGTAAGGACTATCTACTAAATTTAAGTGTTTACGGATATTTTCTTTATTTGTAATAATTCGCGGAAGACCAAATATAGACCATGGTGGATCATCAGGATGAATCGCCATTTTTATATCATGTTTTTCTGCTACAGGGATAACTGACTCTAAAAAATACGCAAGATTGTTCCAAAGCTTTTCTTCTGAGACGTTTTTATAGGCTTCAAAAAGATTAGACAAATCTTTTAATCTTTCTGGCTCCCACCCTGGCATTTTATATTCCAAATTATTTGCATTTTGGTTTACAAGTTCAAATGGATCGATATCCTTCACCTTTGCATGTTCATAAAATAAAGCTGTAGAACCATCACTTAATGGTTTATATAAATCTACTCTAAACCAGTCAAAAATCGGCATGAAATTATAGCAAATAACCTTTACTCCAACAGCAGCCAGCCTTTCTATGGTTGTATTATAGTTTTGAATATACCTATCTCTCGTTGGTAATCCAAGTTTTATATCTTCATGGATATTTACACTTTCCACTACATCAATATTTAGGTTAAACTTATCTGCCTGTTCTTTTACTTCTAAAATTTTCTCCATTGGCCATTCTTCACCTACCGGGATATCATGAAGAGCCCATACAATTCCTTCTGTTCCAGGGATCTGTTTAATATCCTGTAAAGATATTGTATCATTTCCTTCACCAAACCACCGAAAGCCCATTCTCATGCTTGTACCTCCTTATTTATAAACTTTAATCCTTCTGCCTGTATAAGCATTGAATAATTCATGTATTCTTCTATATTCGATGGAATAGCCTGTGAATCCTTCCTTAGTTAGCTTTCACCACTTAAATCAGTTACTATCTTCCGGTATTTAGTAGGGGTAATCGTAGTACTCTTTTTGAAAATATGAACAAAATATTTATAATCCTTGTACCCAACCATTTCAGCAATCTCAAATACACGAAAAGGTGTTTCTTTTAACAATACTTTTGCTTGGTTTAGACGAACATCATGTAAATAATCGTTAAAATGAGTCCCTGTTTCTTGTTTTATAAGTTGGCTAAAATAATTTGGAGAAACATTTATTACATTTGCTACTTCAGACGCTTTTAGATCACTTGCATAGTTCTCTTTTATATAATTAACCGCTTTCATAATTAACCAATGTTGACCACCTTGTGTTGTAGATTGAAAACGAATGTAATCTTCAATGTCTTTCATAAATAGGCACTTAATTGCTTTATAAGAATTATAGATTGTTATATTAACGTTTTCCGAAAATCTTAAATACTGGTATACCGGTAGATTAGTAAATAATTTCTTTTCTAGCTTTTTTAGTACATTGACAACATCGTTCAATAAACACATTTGATTTTTCTCAAAATGAGTAAAAAGATCACCAATAATCTTTTGAATTTCTGGGTGTTCATCACTTAGCATTTTGCTCAAACATTTTTCAAACCTTGTTATTTCAAGATCAGTTACATGTGTTGGTAGTGTTTTAGCGTGATACACCTTTTCAGCTATACAATGTACAATTTCTATTCCTTCAGTAACGAGCTGATAAGATTTCAAAATATCATGTGTCTCTTTTCCCAATGACGAATAGCATCCACTTAAACTAAACCCTAATTGATTACTAACTCTTTCAACGACTTCATAAAAGAGTTCAGCAAAATCACTTAGATCGTTCATCACTTTACAACAGGTGAGTAAGCGATTTTCATCCAAAAATAGTGATACAGACATTAAGCCCTTTATTCTAAGCTCCTCACTTATTTTGGATTTCCATCTCTGTTTTAATAGTTTCCGATCGTCTTCATTTACTTGCGAGATGGTTGAATCATAGTCGTCTATTTCACTACAAAGAAACTGATATCCGCTGAAATTATTGTCTTTTAGGTTTACATTTATATCCACTTCCTGCCCCATAACAATTGAAGAAAGCAGTTGCTTCATACTGAAAATCGATGTTTTATCTCTTTCCTTTTCCATTTCTTTTTGAATCACTTTAACAAGTTTCATCAGTTCATCAATATCAACTGGCTTTAATAAGTAATCACTTACTCCCAACCTTATTGCACGTTTTGCATATTCAAACTCATCAAACCCACTAATGATAATCATGCGAATATGTTGGAAACGCTTTGCAACCTTCTCTGCTAGCTCTAATCCATCCATTACAGGCATGTTTACATCCGTTATAATGATATCAACATGGGTCTCTTCTAATATGCTAAGTGCTTCTTCACCATCGTACGCTTCACCAACCACTTCTACACAAAACTCATCCCATGGTACTGTCATTTTCAACCCTTGGCAAATGATTGGTTCATCGTCTACGATCAACAGTTTTAGCTTCATGTTGTTTTCACCTACACCTTTTTATCCAAGCCGTTTTCTTGATAAGGAATCATAACTCTGACCCACGCACCTGGAGAGTCTTTTGGAATGATCGAAATTTGCGCATCATCTCCAAATGCTAAATATAACCGATCTTGAATATTACTCAGGGCATATCCATTTCTTATATACTGTTGAAAATCTTCACTTGGAAACCCTTTTCCATTATCAATCACATCTATGATGACCTTAGACGCTTCTCGAAAACAACGAATATAGATATGCCTCGAAATACGAAAATTTTCAAATCCATGATGAATACTGTTTTCAATGAGAGGCTGAATCATTTGTTTTAATACTTTTGCTTTAAGTACCTCATGATCACAATAAAATGTAAATGTTAAATGATTTCCCAACCGACCTTTTTGCAGTTCTAAATATATTTGACTATAGGTTAGTTCATCCTTAAGAGAAATCCAGTGATTTCCACGATTTAAACTAATTCGGAACATTTTTGATAACTGTTCAATTAATTTGCTCGTTTCCATTGCATGTTCAAGTCTTGCAGTCCAGCGAATCATATCTAGTGTGTTATAAAGAAAATGAGGATTGATTTGGCTTTGTAATAATTTTAATTCAGATTCTCTATTTCTAATTTCCATTTTATATTTACTATCGATTAGAAATCTTATCCGGTCGACCATTTGATTAAACCTATAACCTAATAAGCCAATTTCATCACTTGACATATCAGGAACCCTAGCAAAAAAATCTCCTTTTTCAACTCGTTGAGTTTGGTTTGTTAAATAAAGAATGCGCTTAATATTAAAATGATAAAAGCCAATCATCGCGAGTATTCCTAATAAGGTTAATACTATGATCATCAATTTAATCGAAGCTTGTAGACCTGTTAATCCTTCTGCAACAGATTCCTTGTCAACTAAAGCAACTAGTGATAAATTCGTACCAGTTAATGGCTGTGTTACAACAGTAAAGTCTTCTCCACTCTTCTTATAATTAATAGCCGCTACCTTATCATCAATTTTTTTGATAGATACCAAGAGAGCTTTATCAGGATATTTCTTACCAATGTATTTTTGATTATAATGAAGAACAACATCGTTATTTTCATCTAAGACAAACATTTGTTTTTTTCCGCGTGAATTCGTTTCGATTAAATCATATAACTTACTGGCATCAAGCCGGATCGTTACCAAGCCAATTGGGCTAGACACATTATTGATGTCATTTATGACACGAAACAAGCTAATCACCTTGTTTTTTCTATCCCAATAGTCAGTAACGGTATATGCCCCACTCCATTGCACCATACCCTTTAGGACAATGGCTTTACTTTTCCAAACTTTCTCATCAGATGAAACTAGAGGGGGGCCAATATGAAACCGATTTTCTTTCATACCTTCTATGGTAATTGAGTCCATGTACGGCTTTGAATTGAGATGAAAAACGGAATACCCATTTATACGATCCTCAATATTATTTAATGTGATCCTATTTTGAGGTGTATTACTAGTATTAAAAAAACTTCTAAAATCCTCACTATAAATCATATAAGAAGAAATATCCTCGATATCCTGTAGAACAGCAGAAAGATTCTTTCCAGTTTTTTCTAGATGACTTTTTGTATTATCAATTGCTTGCAGCTGGATGGCATGATTGGCTTTGGAATTAATAAACAAACTAAATGCCAGCATTGGGACAATAATTAAGACAATGAATATAAATAAAAACTTCCAAATAAGTTTCCAATTAGAAAAGAACAGGAGCTGTTTCATACAATCTTCCTCTTATACTTGTTTTCTATTAGATTACCCTTTTACTGCACCAGCTGTCATCCCTTTCACGAGATGTTCTTCTAAAAGCATATAGATAATAATGGTTGGAATAATCGCAATTGTAAGTCCTGCCATTTGTGCACCATAATTTGTTGTAAACTGTCCAGCAAAATTAGCTAGCCCTAATGGAAGGGTTTTAAGTGCTTCATCATTAATAAGCACTAGTGCAAACGAAAACTCATTCCAGTTATGAATAAAGTTTAAAATGACAACAGTTGCAATTGCCGGCTTTGTCATAGGGAGAATGATTGACCAAAAAATGCGAAATACTCCACATCCGTCCATAATTGCAGACTCTTCAATATCACTTGGAAAAGCCCTCATAAAACTAACTAAAATAAAAATCGTAATTGGTAGATTAAAGGCAATATAGGGTAAAATTAACCCGATATGTGTGTTTAGTAATCCGATATTCTTCATTAGGATAAACATGGGTACTAATGTTGCATGAATCGGTATTAGCATTCCAAAAACAAAGAATCCATACATTGCCTTTCCCCACTTATACGTAAAACGAGCGAGAAAATAAGATGCTAGGGCACCTGCAAATACTGTGATAATAACCGCTGCAACAGATACAATGACACTATTTAAAAAATACGTATCAAGTCTTGCGGTCTCCCAAGCAGTTTTATAGTTTTCAAACATCCATTGCACCGGTAATCCAAAAGGATTTTTCGCAAAATCCATATTGTCTTTAAATGAATTTAGAAACATCCACAAAATAGGATAAGCATTTATTAAAGCATATACACCTAGTAGAAGATAGATAATCGTCTTTTTCGAGACCTTTTTTGCCTTCAACGTTCGATCTTCCACACTGATATTTCTCTGGTTATTGATAATTGTTTGTGGCATAAGTAACTCCTCCCCTCATTTTCTACTCGGATTTTCTTCTTAGAATGAGTGTTGATAAATAGACGAGCCCTAAGCTAAAGAAGAAGATAAATAATGATAACGTACTTCCATATCCATATCGTGTGGAAGAGAATGTTTGATCAAACATATACATAGCTAAAACCTCTGTTGAATGACCTGGTCCCCCAGCTGTCATGACGTAAATTAAATCAAACGTCCGCAAGCTTCCACTAATACATAAAATAACAGCTACAATGATTGTTTCTCTCATCATTGGGAGAGTAATATGCAACGTTCGTTTAAATCCAGAAGCACCATCAATCTCAGCTGCTTCATACAACTCTTGTGGAATATTTTGCAATGCAGCTAAGAAGATAATTAAATATAGACCAACAAACTGCCAAATCATTGTGATACAAACGGAAATCATCGCCCATTTTGGATCTCCTAGCCAGTTTTGGGTTAAGTTTTCTAATCCAACTGCTTCAAGCATCTGGTTAAACAACCCTCGTCTAGAGTTATACATCATTCCCCATACTAATGAGATAATGACAGTTGAAATAACGACAGGCATGAAGCCAATTGTTCGAAATAATTTTCCGCCCTTCATTTTTCTATTTAGCAAAAGAGCAAAAAATAATGCAATTGGAACCTGACCAAAAACAGATGCCACGACAACAAACAGGTTGTTTTTCAGAGCCTGCCAAAAAATCGGATCAGATAATGCCTCTTTAAAGTTACCTAATCCAATAAACCTCATTTCGGTAAATCCATCCCACTCCATCACAGAATAATAGAAAGAGATAATAATAGGGATAATCGCAAACAATACATATATGATGAAAGCAGGAGCTAACCCGATAATAGCTGGCCATTTATTTCTACTTAATAAATGCATGAAATTCCCTCCTTTTTAAATGCCCGTTAAGAATGGGGAAAAAGAAGGAAATCAAGTATTACGATAACTTGATTCCCTTATCTTCATTTACTTCTGTTTATCCACTGCTGCTTGGAGCTTTTCAGCTAGTTCTTCTGGTGTCAGCGTCCCAATTGAAACTTCTTGAAGTCCGGAATTGATCGCATCTGTAACATCTACCGGTACAGTTGCATCGTAAACAGGTGACGTTTGTTTACTAACGATTTCAGATACCTCTTTTAATGCGTCACTTACACCCTCAGGAGCTTTAATGTCAGCTGCTACTAAAATATCTGCTTTCATTAAATCTGAGTAATATTCTTCATCATAAAAGCTTTTCAAAAATTCCTGTGCAGCTTCTAATTTTTCACCTTCAAGCTTGCTATTTAAAGAAATCCCTGTCCCAGTTACTGCTGAAACAGCCTCTGGATTTCCGTCTCCACCTTCAATGGCTGGAAATGGAGCAATACCAAGATTTCCATCATCTTCCATTGCTTCTAATAATGGTCCAAGTGACCATGCTCCATCAATCATCATAGCAGCTTCATCTAATACAAATAGGTCACGATGCTGAATATTGTCTATTGAGTTAAAATCTTCATTAAACGCTTTCATATCTGCCAATTCTTTAATTACACCAACTGCTCTAACAAATCTTTCATCCGTAAATTTCTTTTCTCCATTTAAAACAGAAGTTAAGAAATCACTGCCAGTCATCCGATCTCCAATTGTTGAGATATAGCTAGACTGTAGCACCCACTGTGCTTTATTTCCAAGTGCGATCGGAATGATATCTTTATCCTGAATTTTAGTTACTAATGTTTTAAATTCTTCATATGTTTTTGGAAACTCATCATAACCTAGTTCAGCTAGCATGGCTTTATTGTAATAGACAAGGCTTGTAGGTGTAACGTTAGCTGGTAATGCATATTGCTTATCCCCAACCTTATAATCACCTAACATCCCTTCATTCATTAATCCATCCCAATGGCTTAAAATATCATCGATCGGTTGAATCAGTTCACCATCAACTAATGGTGTTAATTCCGCACCTGGGAATACTTGAATTAAATCTGGAAGCTGTTGACCTGCTGCTTGTGTTTTCACTTTTACCTTAAATTGATCATGTGGTATGTTTTGTTGCTTAATGATGATATTAGGATGTTCCTCCATGAATTTTTCTACTTGTTTCAAACTTGCTTCATTTTGAGGTGATGGCTCAGTCCAGATGTTCCAAAATGTTAATTCAATCTTTTCCCCATTTTCCTTTGAACTACCCGAAGACTTTTCATTACTATTCCCAGAACATGCTGTCATGATAGATAAAACCATGATCATGAGAATAACTAAAGCTTTTATTTTGAGACTTTTCATAATTCCTTACCCCCTATGAACTGTTTGTATCATTCGTACAAATTAATTGTAAACGCTTTCTGTTAGATAGATAATCCCAAAATTTTAAGAAACTATCCTAAATTTTCACACAAAGATCGGAAAAAGAGTATTAAATTTTCACATAGATTAAAAGTGATAAGTCAGTTACAAAGTTTTTTCAAAATGAAAATAAGCCCTGTACGTTACAGGACTTGTTTGTTTGACCTATTATTAAAGACAATCTCCATCCCTACTCACCCGATGTGTTTAATGTTTCCTTTTCTCTTATATAGTTTAGGTAGTTTGTCTTATCCTCAAGTTCTCGTTCTAGGTAGCCGAGATAAGCAAATAGTAAGCTAATATCTTTTGATAATTCCCCATCATGATGGATATATTTTTCTCTAATTTTTTTAACTTCCTTTTTCACAATCCATCGTTCACTTTTATCCTCTTTTTCAACAATGTCGAAGCCCACTACATCCTCTGCTGGAATAAGCTCGATTCCCATAAAACGTTTCACTGGGTTCGCCGAACTGTTATTTATCATATAAACAAACTTTTCAGCTTCTAGCTCAGAAATTGCATCTGGATGAATTTTAATTGATTTTGGAATCACATCTTGATTGACGATAAATTCCTTTAATTGGTCAACTATCTTCATTTTCTTGCCCCCATTCAATAACTCTACATAGTACAACCTATTCGATGGGGCGATAAATAATAACTTGCAAATAATGTTCCTTAGGAAGCTGTTTTAATCACTTGAACCAGTTGCCAACGTTTTTTACCAACTTATTCAAGTATTAATTTAAAAATATAGTCACATTTACAAAACAAATTTATTAAACAGATCATTTGTATAAGTCAAAATTAATGGGGGTATAATGTAAATAAACCTTTTTCAATACCTGTTTTGTAGATGGATTCTCCACTGGGGGCTGGCTCATATCTTGAGTCAGCCCTTTTGTCTTTACACTTTTAATATTAATGGACATACAAAAACAGACCCTATTGTGAGGGCCTGTTTGTATGGTTCATTTGGTTTTATATTTTTTGAACGTTCGCAGCTTGTGGTCCTCTGTTTCCTTGCTCAATATCAAAAGAAACTTCTTGACCTTCATCTAAGCTTTTGTAACCTTCTCCTTGAATTGAAGAAAAGTGAACAAATACATCTTCTCCACCTTCAACTTCAATAAATCCAAAACCTTTTTCTGAATTAAACCATTTTACTTTTCCTTGTGCCATTAACTATTTCCTCCTAAATCAATCAAAACACGTTTGATGATAATTTCGATTACTATTATACCCGCCAGGAAACATAATAAACCTAAATTTGATAAAAATTTTTATTTCATTAAAAATAGGATATTTTCGCAAACTTTTTTTTGCTATTTACCTAGTAGTGTAGTGTGGTTGATTTCCGCTCCAATCAACCTTAATCAGTTTTCGCTTCAAAACAACAATTTCTTAGAAAAGTGCCTGAAAATAAGAACAAAACTCAAGTGTATAATCCTTCTAATATCCATAAATACACATTCCTAAAGTCTGGAAACTTTCACTTATGGGATTTTTTATGATAAAATTTGATTATAGAATGTAAACAAATAATAAAGAGCTGGAGTAGATAATGACTAATTATAAAATTTTATTTCTAGACATTGATGGAACCATATTAAAACCTGATGATACTATCGAAGATTCAACGAAGCAAGCTGTAGCTGAGGTAAAGCAAAAAGGGATCGAGGTTTTTCTAGCTACTGGTAGACCCTTGCATGAAATTGATCATATTGCAGAAGAGTTGAACATTCAATCCTTCATTGGCTATAATGGTGCATATGCGATTTATCAAGGAAAGGATATTTTCAAGTCACCAATGAGCGCAGATTCGGTTAAAAGCTTTGTCGACATTGCAAAAAACAACGGACATGAGCTTGTTTTGTACACTCATGAAAAAAATATCTTTTCAGATCTAGAAAGCTCTGTTGTACAAGAGTTTATTCACGCATTTCATTTACAGAAAAATGACCATTATTCTTTAGATGTTATTAATCAAATTCTAGGTATTACGCTAATTAATTTAAGTGAAAACGAACCTGCACTTTATGAAAAAAACGATCACAATATTCATCTATCTCAAGTAAATGTTGATGGATTACGTCATTGTTTTGACGTGATTAGGGATAATGTCAACAAAGGTATTGCCATTCAACACATACTTGAACTTCTCCAGATTCCTAGAGAATCATCGATTGCATTTGGCGATGGTATGAACGATAAAGAAATGCTTAGCTTTGTAGGTGAAGGCTTTGCAATGGGAAATGGGCACCCTGATCTGTTTCAGTATGCAAAGCACAAAACAACAAAAGTAACGGATTCTGGTATTTATAATGGGTTGAAATCACTTGGCCTTGTTAACTAAGAACAAAAGCGCAAGCGCCTTGATCAGCCCCCCGAGAGGCTAGGCGCTGGAGCTAGAAACCAAAAATAAGTACAAACTTTTATACTTTCTTACCTTTGAACAAAAAACCCTCACTTCTATTATAAGTGGTCAATGTCTTCTGTCATTTTCATAACAATAAAAAACAGTGCAATTCACTTATGAATTGGCACTTTTTTTATGAATCAAGAAAGTATTTCAATACACTTTTTAAAAGAGCTATATATATGTCACTACCCTACTGTATATCATTTCCTTTAATGTACATACTATTAAAATGTGAAAAAAGGTTAAGAATATTTATCATTCACTTTTATAGGGTGATCAAATGGGACAAACAAAAATAAATGCTCTTCAGCTATTTTACGTCATAGTTGGCTTTCAAATAGGAAATACCTTGGTTTACGGATTAGGTGGCGGGGCAATGCAGGATGCTTGGCTTGTTATTTTGACTGCGATGCTTGGTGGTTTAATCTTAATGTTTGTCTATACAAAATTAGCATCCTATTATCCAGATGAAACATTGCTGCAAATGCTCCCTAAAATAATCGGCAAATACCTAACCTATCCGTTTATTTTTCTTTACATCATCTACTTTACATATCTAGCTTCAAGAGCTTGTCGGGATTTTGCAGAACTCCTCGCTGCAACGATCTTAGTTGACACTCCATTGGTCTTTGTCATCGGAAGCTTTATGGGATTAATGATTTATTGTCTAAGAGGGGGAGTTGAGACCTTCGGGAGAATGGGAGAAGTTGTGTTTCCAGTTTATATATTTTCCTTATTTGTCATTTGGATACTATTATTAAGTGTAGAAGAATTCAATATTAATAATTTGACTCCTATTTTTGGGAATGGATTTACTCCTATAATAAAAGAGGTATTCCCAACCGTATTAACCTTTCCTTTTGGAGAGTCGATCATTATTATGATGTTTTTCCCATTTCTGAACAATAAAGAGCATTTAAAAAAGATTGGAATGGCAATCGTTCTCACTACAGGTGTTTTGATGACATTAAATTTAATCATGATTTTAGCAGTTTTAGGCCCAGAAATATACAATCATGTTTTCTTCCCTCTCCTGTCTGCAACCCGATTGGTGTCGATCGCTGATTTTCTTGAACGATTTGATGCTTTAATTATTTTAATGATGGTAGCTGGGGTGTTTTTTAAGGTCGGGGGCTGGACATTTGGTGCTGCAATTGGGATTTCTCACTTGTTTAAATTAAAACAGACTAAATCAGTATTCCTTGGATTAGGTACCATTATCGTTCCACTTGCAATCGTATCTTCGCCAAATCAGGTAGCATATAATGAATTGGGATTGGACTTTATCACTTTATACGTACATGTACCTTTGCAAATTATGTTCCCGATTTTATTGCTTTGCATTGCATTTATTCGCAAAAAATTCAGCTCTTCCAAAAGTCAATCTTAACGATACAAAACACCGTACAAAATATCATTTCGTATTTAGAGATGGGGTTGCTATAGCACCCCACCCTCATTTCAACTGTTAGTTTATCTTTTCAAACTAGCTTCAAATAGATCAATGATTTCCAAAAACCTTTCTGCTTCTCTAAATGTATGGTCCGCTAAAAGTGGATGAATGTTGCTTTTGATACGACATTCTTCTATCAATTCTCTTGCTGTTTTCTTAAAATCCCTTAAAGAAGCAACTGATACTTTATTTTGGTTTAAAAACTGACTTAGTAAAGGCTTAGTTTCAGATTGAGGTCTCATTGAATCCAAATCTATTGCCTGAAAGACTAATTGGTCAAAGTCATGACTAAATTCTCTAGCCTGTTCTACTAACTTTCTTTCCGAAGGGTCTAAAAGATGCCCTATAAATTTTGCATGGTCTGCCATGATTTTAAGAAAGAATACATTTTCTTCGATAATTGCTTCGGGTTTTGGAGCTAGTACTCCTTGATTAAGTTCCTTTAATCGATTGGCAAAATAAGCTGCTTCTCTACTAATATGATCTACCAATAAAGGGTAGTTATTTGATCGAATTTCACAGCGTAAAGTTAAACCCAATACTTTTCTCTTATAGCTCCATATCGCAGCTGCAGCTTGGTAAACCTCGTTATTAAAAGACTGGATTTGTTGCCAATCAGAATTTATCGAAAAATTAGTCAACTTTTCCTCTATTCTTTCAAAAAGCGTGATAAAATGTTTTGCTTCATCAATTAATTGTTTCTGTTCATAAGTAAAACCCAAGCTCAAAAATAATGCATGCTCTTTCATAATCCTAGACCAAAATTTTATTTCATCTAATGACCTAGCAACAATCGGATTAGCCATATTGACCCCTCCTATTTTCCTAACATTCCTTTAATATAAATATGTTGAGTTTAATTGTCCTAATACAAACTTTCTATGTATATTCCTTCTTCAACTAAAATTCTGATTTTCCCCCTTAACAAATTAATAAATAAAAGCAGTCCAATGAATACAAGTTTTGGACTGCTAATTGGTATGTTATTTAATGTTTTGCACCCGAAAACCGAACCCGTTAATAATCTATCGTGTAATAATCGAAGGGATTTCTTCATCATTTAAACATCGAATGATTCGTTCTTTGAAATGCTCTATTGAGATCATATTCATAACTTCATCAAGAGGATAGTAGCCAACATCCTCTGTTTCGTAAGAGCTTGTAAGCTTTCCGCTAACTGGTCTTCCTTTAAACAAAAAAACACATGTTGTTCTTTCTATATCCTGCTCTAATCCTAAAAACTTCATCAGTTCGATGTTAATTCCTGACTCTTCCTTAACCTCTCTTATTGCAGCATCTTTGATTGCTTCTTCATCTTCAATAAAACCACCAGGGAATTCCCAGCCTCTCCGACTCTTAACAAGAAGAAATTCATCTTCAGCATTTATTACCATGACAGCAACAGCTACTTTATATCGTTTCATGTTTATTCCCCTCCCTCAGCCATTCGAGATATCGTTCAAGTAGTCTGATAAACCTCTCAATGTCCAGGTATGAAATGTCGCCTATATTCGCAATTCGGAAGGTTTGTAGCGTGTTCACTTTTCCAGGATAAATCGTAAAACCATTTCTGTAAAAATAATCATGCATCTCATTAAAATCATAGGTTGGCTGTGTAGGTTCGATAATCGATGTGATGATTCTAGAATGGCTATTTTTATCAACAAGATGCTTCAATCCTAGTCGACTAACCCCTTCTATTAATGTTTCCCATGATTTTGTATATCTTTTATAGCGCGACTGAATTCCTTCCCATTTTGTTTCAAGGATCGCTTGCTTTAAGGCATAAAGAGTTTGTACAGGAGGAGTAAATTGCATTTGATTTGTTAGTTTAAAATAATGATATTGTGTAAATAAATTTAGATACACATTACGCTGTTTATATTGCTTTGTTTTTTCTAATTGCGCTTTATCAGCAATGACAAATGAAACACCCGCCATACCTTGAAGGTTTTTATTTGAGCTTGCAGCAAGATAGCTTATATTCATTTTGTTCATATCGATTGGGATGGCTGCAAAGGAACTCATTGCATCAACGATCATCGATAATTTATATTTTTGGCACAGCTCTCCAACAGCTTCAAGATTATTTAATAGACCTGTTGATGTTTCGCAATGAACAACGGCAAGATGTGAAAGTTTTGTTGGGACATTGTTAATAAATTGTTCAAGAGAAGATAGATCAATTGCTTCATCAACAGGACTTGCATATTCAAAAAATTCAAGCCCATATACATCAGCAATTTTACACATGCGCTTACCATATGCCCCATTATTTATAATCAAAATAGCTTGATCATCAATTACTGAGCTTAGGATGGATTCAACTGCTGCTGTACCAGATCCACCAAATAGAACTGTTGTATATTCCTCTAGATTCCCAACAAACTCTGTTAATTCATTTGAGATAAATTCCATAACACGACCGAATTCTTCTTCTCTCGGACAAATATCCTCTACAACTTGAGCATACTTCACAGTATCTGTTGTTGTTGCCGGTCCTGGATTTAATAAGATCGTTCGGTTAATGGACTTCAAAACATTTTCCCTTGCCTTTATTAGTGGATAAATAAACTGAACAGCTCTCGTCCAATGTCCCTCGTCATCAACCTCACACCAAACGAGATCGTTTTCTTGATGCACATAAAAAGGAATTTGATCTGCAACTGCAACAATTCCATTTTCATAATCCATCTTGTGAAAATTAGGAAGAAGCTCTATATGGCTGCATATTTTTTGAAAGGTTGAATAAGAGAGCTTCGTTATTCCAACTAGCTCTCCAGATATGTTCATTAAATCCGCTTTCGCTTTCGACATGTTGACAAGATGATGTTTTTCATCTATTTCAATTAGAACCTCATCACCTGAGTCCGTTAACTTACTTGATAAAATAACATCCTTATATCCATGATTCATTAAAATAGATAATGCAGACCTTTCATAGATTAAATCTGATTCAACTAGTAAAAAGTCTTCGTTTATAACATCCTTCAACCTATATAGCGTATACATGCTTCCTGTGGTTTCAAAGTCTGGATTATATACACATTGAATTTGCTCGTATTTGTAAGCAAGTTTTTCATATGCTTCCTTCATAAAACCTGTGCCGATGAAAATTTTCTTAATTCCAGCAGTTAACATTTTTGAAATAGAATGTTCAATTAAAGGTATTTCATCAAGTTGTAAAAACCCCTTAGGATTGTACCCAGTTCGTTCACGAATTCGACTCCCCATCCCTGCTGCTAATATAACGGCTGTTTCAATCATCTAAAAACACCTGCAATCGCTCTTTGACTTCGAATGGCTTGATCGTTGGACGTCCAAGTCCTTTTTTAGAGCCTTCTGCAATTTTCATATATAAAAAGGTCAATTTTTGATGTTGTTTCCACTCCTTGATATACTCCGATAATTCTGCAAGTGTATGAACATAGATTGACTGTTCATATTTACATGCTGCAGCTGTATCAACAAAATCAACATTTGGTGATACAGTAAATTGTCCCCCCGTTGAGTCATGTATATGGTTATCAAGCAGTATATGAAGAAGATTATTTGGAGAATAGTAGCCATTTGTTGCTAAGTTGCCCATCCTCATAAGGAGTGCTCCATCACCATCCAGAGCAATAATTGCCTTTTCTCTTCTTACTAGAGCTAAGCCTAAACCAATTGAACTAATACAGCCCATTGATCCTACCATGTAAAAATTATTCGGTGTATCTTCTACATCATACAACTCTCTACCTAATTTTCCTGTTGTCGCCAAGTGAATCGTGTTATCATCCCTCAAGGCTGATATGACTTGCAATGCTTCGTATCTTGATGGTTTTTCATCATCAAACACTTTCTCTCGTTTAATTGCTTGTATTGCCTTTTGTTCATTCAGTTGTTTATCCTGAAGGGTAACAGGCGCGAATGTTCCTTTTTTCACAATGAAAAAATATGGTTGATTTTGTTCGATACATTGATTTGCCCACTGAATCTGTTGTTTTGCATCATCAATGTTTGAGGATAAATAATCCCATTTAATTTGCATTAAATTTAGCATTTCTGGTGTAATCTGACCCATTAATTCATGCTGTGGTTCATCAGGGAATCCTGGTTCTCCCCTGAGGCTTACGAAACCTAGGATCGGAATTCGAAAGGGGTGAATGAGAGATGTTAACGGCGAAACGGCATTGGTTAATCCTGAATTCTGCATAAGTACAACAGACTTTTTTCCACCAATTGATGCTCCAGCAGCAATCGCTACAGCGTCCCCCTCATTGTTCGCCATGATAAATTCACATTCATTAATCGCGAAGTTTATAAGACTCTTTAAATATGAGCAAGGTACTCCGCTATAAAAATCAAAACCTAACTCTTTTAACAAAGAGCCGAACTGTGCGGTGTCCATCATACTTGATCACCTGCTTTTAGGTTCTTTTCATAAGCCTCCAAATCTAGCCAAGATCCTTTAATATAATTTATTGTAATTGGATGTAAAGTTAAAACATGATTTAACAAATCACCTATCGTTAGGTCAATACTATTTTCCTTATTTATTAGATCTTCTAATGCCCCCTTAATTACAGCTGCTCCTTTTTCGGACACCTTCCATAAGCCGATAAACTCACCATGAATATCATCCATACCTTCCTTATTTGCCATCGCTACTAAGTCTACTGTTTTACCGTACAAATACTTTGAATAAGGTTGAGATGCAGAAACAAGCTCCCGCTTTTCACCTGTTTTTTCAAAGTCAGCGTCTACAACAATCGCAATTTCGTTATCCATTTTGATTAGATCTTGGAGAATATAAGATTTGTAGATGATATCATTGTAGCTAATGATCGTATTCTCACCGATATGATTCTTGGCGTTATAAAGCGATAGTAATTCTCCAGTATCGCCTTCAATTGTTACGATGTCTTTCACACCACACTCTTTAAATTGATCGATTTGCTCTGTTATAATGTGATTTGCAGTGGATTGTCTGGAAAGAATCATCGCATTTGCATTTTTCTGTGAAGAGGAGAGATACCTTTTCTCCGCAGCAGCCAGCTCTTCTTCTCCTTGCAATCGGAACACTTCATTTAATGGAGCAACTTCCTTTTCGACATGTAACAAGCTATCATCATAAAAAATTCGACTTGAGGTTTCTTGCATGGACTTAATGGAAGCACGTAGATTGTGATTAGCCCAGATTGTCAAACTGACACCCAATTCTCGAAATAGGTCTGTGGGAGTGGTATAATATTTCGTCGGAACAATGATAACAGGATGTCGATTTCCCCATTCCTTCATAAATGCTTCAATTTCTTGTGTATCCGATCTTTTACTATGCATGAGAATTGCGTCTGCCCCAGCTAGTCGGTATGCTTCGGCACGCTTTAATGCTTCTTTTAATCCCCAGCCAGCAATAAATGCTTCAACTCTTGAGACAACAACAAAATCTTCATCCTTTTGCGTATCCTTCATCGCTTTTATTTTCCCGCAAAACTCATTGATATCAGCGAGGGGTTGAGCCTCACCTCTAATAAATGAATTTGTCTTCGGAAAAAGCTTATCCTCAATACATACACCAGCAATGTCTCGTTGCTCCAATTTTTTCACTAATCTTCTTGCATTATTAAAGTTCCCGTAACCTGTGTCACCATCAAGTAGAATTGGAATGGTTGTCACATCACTCATAAATTCCAACACATCTAAAACTTGTGTCCAGGAAGCCTCATTGTTATCACGAACACCTAATGCCGCAGACATTGACAAACCACTTGCCCATATTCCTTTAAAACCAGTTTCCTCCACGATTTTCGCAGACAAGGCATTATGAGCCTCCATAATGGATTCAAGCTGGTTACTCTTTATTAACTTTTTAAGTTGTGTTGTTTTCTTCATCGCCATTCTCCCTTGCCCTTTTACTCATCATCATGTTGAATGAGGTTTTTTCTAAGTTTTTTAAAGCTTTCTCGCTTCATCACCCGATAAGTAATTTTTAAAAGAATATTTGTGTCGACTGATAAATATGGCTCTATAAGGTCAAACACCTCGTAACCTGTTTCACAGTAGTGAATCTTGTTTGGATCCATCCCATGCTTAATTGCTCCAAGGCCTATATACTTCGCTTTCTCCCCTACCACGACAAGCATGTCAATATTAGCTTCTACTGCTTTTCTTCCCATTTCTTCATACTGTTCAACTGCATATGGTCCTTTACCAAGCTGTGGCATATAGCCTAAAAGGGCAATTGACTTCTTGTCTTTCGATACATCACTTAACACTTGCAGCCCTGTTGCCATTGAGAGAGGTGCAGAGTTCCACGTATCGTCAATCACTGTACAGCCACCTTTTCCAGCTTTAAATTCTAAATGCTCTTTTACCTGTTCAAAGCTTGCCAACAATTCAATTGCCCGTTCAATCGTAACACCAGCATATGAAACAGCTGCAATCGATGCTAGAGCATTATAAATATTGTGCTCTCCATATCCTGGTACGAAGACATCATACTCCTCGTCTAGGTATGCTAATGTAAATATCATGCCATCGTTAGCATATTGAATATTTGTTGCTCGAAAGTCAGAATGCTCACTCTTTCCAAAATAAACTACTCTTTTTAAGTGGTTAACATTCACTACTCTCTTGATATTTTCATCATCAGCATTTAAGATGAGTACTCCATGTTCAGGATCTAAACCATCAACAATTTCTGCCTTTGCCTTCATATATTCTTCAGGTGTTTCACAGTCAGCAAGATGATGCACACCAATATTTAGTAAAATTCTAATTTGTGGTTGAAAATACGTACAGGCTACCTTTAAATAACCTGGATATGCGACAGGCATTTCATAAACTGCAATCTCTGTTTCTTTTTCTAATTTCATTAAATAACGGAGATTAACAGACATAGAATTCATACTCATCCATGTTGCTTTTACGTTAAAATCATATTTTAGAATTTGCCGAATCATTTCTTTTGTTGTAGTTTTCCCACATGTACCTGTTACACCAATGACAGGGATATCAAAAAGCCCGCGATAATAGGTGACAAATTTCCAATAGGCTTCATCTAAATCTTCCGTCTTAATTAAAAAAATGGAATCACCAAGGTCGGTGCATAAATCTGGTCGATCTGTTACAATAACGATTGATTCGTTATTCTTCCAATACTTACCGTTTATTTTTTCATGATCCATATGAAATACCAATGTGTTGTCATCAATTTCCCTTTTTGACACATTCATGACATAGTGGATCACTGGATTTCCATACCCCTGTAGGAACTCAACACCACCGATTTGTAAAAGAATCGTACTTAAAGGTAGATGAATCACCGTAGATCACTCCTCACTTTAAATTTTATTGATCCCTGTAGCCAGCAAGTGAAGCTGCATAATTAAGCAAACGAATGCCAGCAAGAGAGCGCAGTTTATAAGCTCTAATTTGTGAGAATAAGTTGTCTGGCTTTGCGTTGATTTCAAGGAGCTTAATTGAATCATATTGATCAATACATAAATCTACTGCCAGCTCTCCAAAGCTTCCAATTTCCTGTTCCACAGTTGCGACAATCTTTTTGGACACCTTACCTAATTGATTTGTCATATATCGCCGTTCAGTTGGATCTAGATACAAGTTATTCATCACTTTGCTTAACCGCAAGTTCACCTCTAAATCCTCTGTCATCACTTCTTCACTCGTGAGTCGGGTAACCATCCCTGTTCGAAACCAAGTATGCTTTTCATTTTTTTGCATATACACACGAATCTCCAAATTTTTACCATTGTACTTTTTCCGACGAATTCCTTCCTGTATTAGATGTGGAGTTCGTTCAATAAGTGGAGATATAACTTCAAATAACTCATCTTCCCGACTAAATTGTTGCAGTGTTTTCGTATTCAAATGAAACATCAAGATTTCAGTTGGGCGCCTAATAATCCGAATGACTCCTTTACTCATCGAGCCACCTAACACCGGTTTTATATACACTTCCCCATAGCGATCAAGCATCTCTGTTAAATCTGTTAAATGTTCAATTAGACGTGTCTCTGGTAAATATTCTTCATGTTTATCCAATAAAAGTTGATGTGTTTCCCACTTGTTACCTGTCAGTTGAAATAATGTTGGTGGGTTAAGAAACGGGATTTTATAAAGTGTTTGCAGCTTCACTCTAATTTCATCGATATCATAGGTAATATTTGTTTTTCCACGAAATAAAAATCGATCATAAATTACTGCGGGGAAAGGAAAAATCCCTTCACCATCAAGTGTTGTTCCTTTAATAACCTGTTGATCCCAATTGATATCCTTAGGTTCGAATACATAAACAAACATTTGCTTTTCTTTGGCAAGTCTAAATAAATGATGAAAGTACGTGGTTTGCCGATCAAAAGGTCGTGCAGCTAATATCCCAATAATTGGCCCCAGTGTAATGACGCCACCTGCAGATACTAGTTTAGGATTCCAGTCTTTTGGAAGAGTTAATTTTGCGCGCAATGATTTTGAAAGCTGAATCATATTTGAATTGCGGAATGAAAAAGGATACGCATGAATGGTTGCCGGCGACATATTTTTCCCTGCGCAAACAAAGGTTGAATCTCCTTCTTTCAGGTTATACTTTTGCCTGATTTTTTTCGGAATTTGTATAATAAGACCGGTATCATATGTTTGATTCGGAATTGTCAACTCCCAGTTTTGACGCATGTCAGATGCCTCATGAACGCACTTTCCGTTTTCAATAATCTCAAAAAGGTAGACTAATTCACTTTCAAATTTTGAATAACTTGATGTGTTCATAAGTGTTGTTTTTATGTCTGGCCAAAGTGTTTTGAGTATAGGGAGGTTAGCATGGTAATACGCTCGTTGTATTGTCTGGTGGAATAAGAACTCACTTTGCAGCTCATGATGATGGGCAGCTACTAAGTAAGCAAGACATAGAATTGATTTCGTAAGCTTAGGATCCACAAGCCAAGAACTTAAGGATATATATTCAAATCCATATGTTTTTTTACGGAACCGACCTAATCCTCCGTGATTCGTTCTTCTTCTTAGTTTTGCTGTCCTTGGTTCCTCTATCAACGCGAATGGTACAGCAAGATAGTGATCAAGAGCTCGTAATAATGATAATGATGCTGGAATACCAAAATGGAGATGTCCCCCACATTGATAACCTCTAAAAGGCATACTTCCTGCAAGAAATTCAATATTTTCATAGGGGGCCATTTGAGATGCTTTTTCTACAAGATCTTTAACATGAATGTATAACTCCTGCGGGGACTCTACCTTCTCTGGTCTTATTTCTACTAATGCATATTCCCCACTATCTTTTTCGATCTGTCTTTCATCACAGCCAACATCCCCATCTACTGGAAAGAAGGTTGATGCAGGTAATAACTCATGATCACAACTCAGCATAAATTCAATGTCCGCTCCAATTGAAAAGGGGAGCTTTGGTTCAACAATATCCTCTAAAAACGTCTTATTTGAGGGATTAATATCTAAGACTACGACTGATTCATTTGGTAGAACACCTATTTTTACAAAGCCATGTGTTAGTCCTGTCACATAGAGTGCTCGAATCGCCATAGTCTTCCATTCAATTGGGATTGAACTTTCGTCAACCTCTCTCCACTCCCATCCAAATGATGCGGTTCGAATTGGAATTTCATTGAAGATCGCCTGTTGGACAAAAGCGAGTTCCACCCCTTTTATGAAAAGGCCTTCAACTTCCAAGCAGTATTCTGTTTCAATGGGATATAATTTCGTATAAAAGTCATAGCCTTCATCTATCGCTTGTTCCTTTGTATGAATCATTGAAACGTCTTTCCCACCATGTTTTCCATACTTTCGACCAATGATCGGATACATACACGTTTTTGGATCTACTAATTCAATGGATGGAACATTGTTTAAATTTAGGATTTGTAGCAATAATTCCTTATCAGATTCGATCCAGAATCTCTCCTTCATCAAATCCACACAAAAAACCTCCAATACTAAAAAATCTAGGAAACTTCTATTATCGTTCCAGTACGCTTTACAGACCTTTACACTCTGTTTAAAGAAAGAAATTTGTTTCCGCTCATACTAGACAAAAGTAGTTTTTATATACTATGACACTCTTAATAATTTTCCAGTATGTTTACCCTAGAGCTATCGCCCTTTTAAGCTAAATGCTCACACTATTAGCATGGCAACAATATTTACTTTAAAAACGATTGTTATAGTTCACATTATTCAACATTTTTGCATTTGTTAGTATAGGTGGAATATAGACATTAATACGTAAGGAGCATTCATCATGCCATTGAAATACATTCAACAAAACTATGTAAAATACAATAAAGGGAATGGGTATATCTGCTGTCTTTCCGATGCCTTACATGCCACACCACCAGCTGCAGATGTATTTACCGACAACATTGTTGAAGGCATTATGGAAAGAACAGGGTGTCCAGGCATTATTAGTACCGTTTCGAGAAAGCTAGCAGATTTGAATCGGAGTCCAAATGGTGATAATGATTTAGCCATAAAAGAATATAGGCATGCCCTAAAAGATATTTTGGAATTTCTGAAAATTGTCGATTATGATCAACAACATCTCACACATCCATTCCTACATGTATCATTTCATGGGATGAAGGATGACCATTATGGTCCATACGGTGTGGAAATTGGAACTGTTCGCGGGCGCTCCTGTTCGGTAGAAATAAAAAATTGGTTTGAAGAAACACTTACGAAAAAAGCAAAACAATTGTTACCTAACATCAACCTTATCTTTGATCAAAAATTTGTTGGGAATGAGTCTATTACCTATCATAGACTTGGAGATGGAAATCGTTATCAAGGGTTTGGTTCCCACTTTCACACCTTTCAAATTGAACTATCCCGAACAATGCGGAAAGAGTACCGACCTCAATTAATCGATATCTTTTCAGAAATAATAATCGACTTCCAGACTACATGTGTGAATAAGTAAGGACTGGGGATATGTATTAAAAAAGTAAAAAAATAAGTAGCCTAATGGCTACCTAACTTCTTTTTTAGGATTCCATCTTAAATCATAGAATCCCCCTAATTCGATTCTAATATCTCCTTCACATAATTAGGTAAAACGAATGAAGCATAAACAATCTCAGAGTTAATATATTTTGTGTCCTCAGCTTTTAGTCTAGATAAATCGGCCTCTATAGGATCGAATTTTTTTGATGCAATTGTAAAGCTCCACAATCCACATGGGAAAAGGGGAATTGTCACCAAATAGGTCCTAACGATTGGAAATAGTTCACATAATGAATGGTACGTTTTTCGTAGAGTCGAGGTGTTATAAAAAGGAGATCCAGACTGAAATACTGCAACACCTTCATCAGTAAGGCACTCAAATACATCCTTGTAAAATCCTTGGTTAAACAATTTTGCTGCTGGACCAACTGGATCTGAACGATCAATCATTAATACATCATAGTTACCTTTGTTTTCTTGTATCCAATCCACTCCATCCTTATGGATCATACTGAAGCGCTTATCACTATCATAATGGGAGGATGGCGTTAACCAAGTTCTACATACATCTGTCACTTGCTGATCAATTTCAACTACACTGATTTTTTCAATTCCTGAATACTTCATTGCCTCACGAGCAGGGCCACAGTCCCCTCCTCCTATCATCCCAACAACTTTCGGATCGGGGTGAGTAATGATTGGGATATGGCTAATCATTTCATTATAGATAAAGCCTTCCTTAGATGAAACTTGTGGAACCCCATCTAAAACTAGCATTCTCCCAAAGCCCTTCGTATCGACAATGCTAATTTCTTGGAATGGAGATACTTCATGATGCAGTAATGAGTTTACTTTATAGTCTGTTTTAATTCTTGCCCTGGCCACATAATTTGAGATCCAGAGTTCTTCATCTTCCCACTTGTATTTTTTTAATGCATGTTCCTCTAACGTAGCTATCACCTCCATTTGATTCTCTCTTCTTATTAAATTATGAGAACTTATCCATACTTGCTATCCACATATAGCACAAAAAATGATAATTAGACTGATTGCCCGAATTTTTAACCATATGATGAAGAATAGGTTAAATGTCCTTGAGTCGTTAATGGATTTTTGCGGAATAGGGTACTAGTTTAATACCAAAGAGACCCCCACCACATATACTTACATTACAAACATAATTATAGTGAAAATGATAGGGAGGAAAAATCTATGAGTAATAAAAATAATTTGTCATATTTATTATCATTAATAGGTCGAAAAGTTCGCACATATAAAGGGGGACCTGAATCAAGGGAAGGTATATTACTTCAGGTAAAATCTGATTTTATTGCCCTTTTAACTGACAATAACGAAGTCGTCTATTATCAAACAATGCATCTAAAGAGTGTTGTAGAAGATACAAAAGCAAACTTTCAATCTACGACAGAAGCGGACACGAAACCTGAGGTCCTTAAATCTGAGTCTTTTAAAGACATGCTAGGTCAATTGAAGTCCCAAAATGTTCAAATTGATCGAGGTGGTCATGAAAGTCTAAAAGGTAAGTTATTAGATGTATACGATGACTTTTTAACATTACAAACAGAAAAAGATGGTGTTGTCTTTTATCAAATCCATCACATTAAGAGTATTAGTGTTGATAATGGTCCATCAAAAGAAAATTCAAACCTAAGTTTACCTAATGTAACTGCAAAAGTCTTTGCTGATTTGTTAAAAGGATTCCAACACAACTGGGTAACAATTAACCGTAACGGACCAGAAAGTGTTGAAGGTGTATTAGCTGATATAACAAGTGATTATGTAACAGTCATTCATCATGAAAAAGTTTTTCGTATCACGAATTACCACATTCGTAACATAAGCCATGGATCAAAACACGATCAAAAGAAACAACAGGAAAGCGAAAATAACGAGAACAACGAGGATAACAAGGACAATCAAAATAATCAGAACGAAGAATCCACTAATGAAAAAGATAAGAACCAAGAAAATGATACAAAACAAGAAAAAGATAATAACACTGAGCAAACAAGTAAACAAGAATCAAAACAATCTAACAAAGAAAAAAGCTCTAACAAATCGAGCAGCAAAAATTCTGCAAAAAATAGTGAAAAAGAAGCGAAACAAACGGACGATAGTCAATCTGTTCAAATGAAAACAGACGTTAGTAAAAGTAACGAAGAAAAGTCTAATAAGAAAAAGGCCATTTACGATATGCTTATGTCTCAAGTCTCTGCAAACCTTGAGGAAGCATTAAAAAAGGCAAAAAATCTTAGTAACTAGCAGAGCGTATCATTATGCATTTTTTTGTTATTTGTGAAAATCACTGTTATTCATAGCCGTACAAATAATAAGCTGTGCGGCTTTCTAAAAAGAAATGGAAGAGGGTGATGAAATGCTGATAACACTCTTTTTTATTCTAGCTGGTTCTCTATTCTTTACGATTTTATGTCCACCTAGACAAGAAAAGGAAACGATGGTTAGAAATCAAAAATTAGATATAAAAGGTAATGATTCTCCCTTAACAAAAGGAGCGAAACAACATGTTTGATTTTCAAGCTATGTTTATGTTGATGCTCTTTGTATTAACAGTCTCTTTTATTGTGTGGAAACCCCGAGGAATTAGTGAAACAGTACCAACTTCGATTTGTGCTTTTATCGTCCTATTAGTAGGGATTGTTCCTCTTTCTGATGTAAAAGAAATTTTTAATATTGTTAGCGGAGCATCTATTACTATAATATCTACAATTGTCATGTCAATTGTTTTAGAAAGTGTTGGATTTTTCAAATGGGTTGCTCACAATCTAGTAAAAAAATCCCGTGGCTCAGGGATCATTCTATATGTCTACATCTTAACACTATGTTATTTAACCACTTTATTTTTTAATAATGATGGCAGCATATTAATTACAACCCCCATTATTATACGAATTGTCACACTTTTAAGGTTAAAGCCACATCAACAAATTCCATATCTACTATCTGGTGCTTTAATTGCAACGGCATCAAGTGCACCCATTGCGGTAAGTAATATTGCAAATTTAATTGCCCTTAAAATTGTTGGTCTTGATTTATACAGCTATGTTGCTATGATGTTTGTCCCCTCTATGATAGGTATTGTGGCAATCTCACTTTTACTTTATCTGTATTACAGAAAGGATATACCGAAGAAAATCCCTTCGTTTAACCTTCCCTTTGGGATTCACTCTCAAAATAACATTCTTCTTGAACATCCATTAGCTGACAAGGGTAATCCCTTACATGACATTGACTGGTCAACATTTCGTATCTGTATCATCGTAGTGGTATTAATTAGAGGGGGATTTTTTGCCCTTACTCCGTTCGGTGTACCACTTGAGATAATAGCCATTGTCGGTGCTTTGTTACTAATCTATATCCGCTGGCAAAGGCAAGGAATCGGTGGTATGGATATTTTGACAAAAACACCGTGGCATGTATTATTATTTGCGTTTAGTATGTACATTTTAGTGTATGGTCTCCATAACGTTGGAGCAACAACATTAATTGTTGATTCGTTAAAAGAATATATGATTACAAATAGGTTTAACACAATTATGATCTCAGGAGTATTACTAACAGTCCTTTCAAATCTTTTTAATAACTTACCTGCTGTCATGATCGGCACGTTATCGTTTGTTGAAATGGATTTAGATACACACACCTTACAGCTTGCCTATTTAGCTAATATTATCGGTAGTGATATAGGAGCACTTATCTCTCCAATGGGGACATTAGCAACACTTATTTGGATGTTTATTTTGCGTAAAAACAAGATTCAGATCTCCTGGGGACAATATGTTAAGGTGACAATCCTTGTTATCCCAATCGGTTTAATCATTACATTACTTGCTTTATATCTCTGGACAGAATGGCTATATTATTAGAAAAGGAGGAGGCTATATGAACAATTTCAAGGTATACATTGGCAAAAACATCTGCGTGGAAATTCCAGGACAAATCCATACAAGAGGATTACTAGTAGATACTGGTACAGATCTGATTGTTCTATTCAATGGAAAAGACTTTATCTATATTCCTATCGCTCACATCCACCTCTTATATTTAGATGAAGAAAATTATGAATCAATCGAGTTTCCAGAAGAATTACCATTAGAAACTGAATCAGATACATTATCCGTAAGAAAAATATTAAATAATTCTAAAGGCATGTTTTCTGAAATTGTCGTCGCGAATGATCAAGCAATTCACGGGTATGTCACGAATATCATGAATGATTATTTTGTTTTCTATTCACCCGTTTTTCATACGATGTACATTTCATTGCAGCATTTAAAATGGCTAATTCCTTATAACAGCAACCAAGTCCCTTATGCATTAGAAAGATCTACATTTACTAGCTACCCTTCAACTCTCTCCCTAGCACGGTCCCTTGATGCCCAAATTAAAAAAATGTTTGGTAACATTGTTATTTTCGACTTAGGTGAAAATGTTCGGAAAATTGGTCAGCTCCGCAGCTTTCAAAACAATATGTTAGAATTGGTGACTGCTAGGGAAGAAGTAACTTATGTTAATGCTCGACATGTGAAATCAGTCCACCTACCTAACAAGGGTTAGACTAATACATCATTAATACCCCGGCACATGTCAAATTGGGGTATTTAGTGTGGAAGAAGGATGGACAAGGCCTTAATTTCTAAAAAATTAGATCTCTGCTAGATGTTTAGAGCAGTGGTCTAATTCTTGATTAACGTCATACGAAAGTAGCGAATATCCAAATTGAATAATTATCTATTATTTTGTACATATTAAAGGTAAAAACTTTAGGGAGCTATATGCATGTTAAATAATACCAACAATAATGATATAGAATTCATGGAAAAACGAATGAGGATTGCTAATATTACGAAGGATCCCTTATTACAGATCGAAATGTTCGAAAATGAATCGGCGAAAGAAAGATTATTGCAGACTGTTTCTGTTGCTCAAGAGACCTTTCTATATACTAGAGATACAATTGAAATTCACACCTCTGACCTAAATCTCCTTTTTAGAGCCATCATGCACTTAACACGATTAACAAAAGATGACCTCTCTGATCTTGAATATTGTTATGTTTTAAGTAATTTAGACCATGTAACAAATAAGCTATTAAAATCTTGTGAAGAAATGAAAAAATACTCTGAAACACCTATGGTACGAAATAAAAGTAAATATTAACAAAAGCGTAAGCGCCCGTTTAGCGACGAGAAACAAGAGCACTCCGTATGAGATAAAGCGAGACTTCCATCAGTGGGTTATCTGATGGATAGCGAGACTTATCGGACCTTTACGGGCAGTTATTATCATTTACTGCCCGTTAAGGTGGGGCAAAGGAAACACGAGGTGCACGAGCGTTCGATGTTGACTTAGCGTATAAGGAGTGTGAAGTTCACTTCTGCTTTAGCGCTGGAGCTGGATGTCAAAGTGTTACCCATAGTTTTAATAATTACCTAATTTTTGAAAACAGTGTTACTGTAACTTTCCTTTTAATTGAAAAAGTTCTTCTTGAGTAAGCTCTCTCCATTTTCCTCTTGGCAAATTATCCAGTGCTATATTCATAATTCGAATCCGCTCAAGTTTGATGACTTTATATCCGAAAACCTTAGACATTCTCCGAATTTGCCGATTAAGACCTTGCGTCAAAGTGATCCTAAAGATGTTGTCGCTTATTCTAGTTACTTTACAAGGCTTTGTTTTTACACCAAGAATTTCAACCCCGTTTGCCATCCCATCAATAAACGAGTTACTAAAAGGCTTGTCCACTGTGACAATATATTCTTTCTCATGATTATTTTCTGATCTCATTATTTTATTTACAATATCTCCGTCGTTTGTTAAAAGAATCAGACCTTCTGAAGCTTTGTCTAAACGACCAATCGGAAAAATACGTTCTGGATAATTGATAAAATCGATAATATTTCCTTCAATATGCTTTGCGGCAGTACAAGTGATTCCCGCCGGTTTATTTAATACAAGATAAACTAGTTCCCCCTTGCTACCCAATGGTTTCCCATCGATTAACACAAGATCCCCTTCCTCAACTGTAGCACCTGCTACACAAATCACACCATTTATCATAATTCGTTGTGACTCAATCAATCGATCTGTTTCTCTCCTTGAACAAAAACCTGTCTCACTGATGTATTTATTAATTCTCAAGATGCTTAATCCCTTTCATTAGCATTAGATCAAGATAAAGCTGGCATTTTTGATTAAAGTCTGAAAAATCAATCGTTGTGAGCTCCGTTATCTGTCTTATTCGATAGTTCAATGTATTAGGATGGATAAACATTTGTTCTGCAGTAGGTTTAAGTTTACAGTTATTAACCAAAAAGTATTCAAGTGTTTTTAGTAATTCTGTTTGGCTTTCCCTATCTTTTGCTTTTAATAATTGTAAATTCTTATTTAAATAATTACATTTCTTGTTTTTATAGTTGATCACATCAAGATAACGGAATATCCCTAATTTGTCATATTCGTATGGCACATTTTCCTGTGTTCCTAGCTTTTCTGCAATATCAACAACTTCAAGTGCTTCCTCATAGCTAGAATAAAGCGAGCCTAACTGCTGATATTCATTACCAATTCCAATATAAATATTTGAATAGCGTTTCTCATCAAAATTCGTTAATAAATTTTCAACGATTTGGAGCCCTGCTTCGATTGGAGAATATTTAAGTGAATAGCAGCCGACGATAATCACGATACTAGACTGATAAATTACAACATGACTCGTATTGTCCTTTAAATTTAGGTAGGATCTAATCGTTTCTTTTAATTCTTCAACAAGCTCTTCTTCTGCATTTATCGCATTAACAACCATGATACTGAATATAGAAGGTAAGATGATGTCTAGCTGCGCTGCTTCCCATCTAAGCTCTTTCTCGCTTTTATATCCATTATTAATCGCTTTTCTAAATAAATGTTCAATCGCTTCTTCTTTTTGCTGCTTGATTTTATTCCTTTTATGTATGATTTTCCCAACATGAAAAGAAACGTCATATAAAAACTCCATTTCTTCGTCAGTTAAATTCTCATCAATTTCTTGTACCCAAATATACCCCATGATCGTTTCTTTAAATTTAGCACTTACAACAACACGTTGGTTTAAACCAATTTCTGTCATTTCCTTAATTCGAAAAGGTGTTGGAATTGTTTTAAGCTGATCTATTACTCCTGTCTCAACAAATTTTTCAAAAATATTTAGCGGGCATTTTTTTGAAAAAATCGTTTGCTGATTCGCTAAATCAAAGTGATCTACATAATAGGAATTGTATGCTAATAGGAAAAAATGATCACTTTCTAGTATGACTGGCTTTTTTAAGCTATTACTAATATGATCAATGATTTCATTTATATCAGATAAAGAGAAAATTCTTTCTAATAATTCGTTCATACACACACTATCTCCTACACGGTTTTATCCTTATCATACTTTGCAATTCGTTGAATGTATAGTTGGTTTGTCAGGAAATCTTCAGAGACTTTTCGACCTTTACCGTGAACTTATGGTACCTTTTGGTTTACTGCTACAAGCTTGTAAAAAAGGGCAGTATTATTTAATATAATACTACCCTTTAGAACCATAAGTTTATTTGTATTAAAACCTTACACGTTTTTACTCACTTCTTTATCTTTTTCAAATAATACAAGCAAGCTTGGTAATAAAACCCCTCTTATTAAAAACGTATCTAATAAAATCCCAACTGCAACAATAAAGCCAAATACGAATAAAATTTCAATCGGTTGTGTCATCAAGACAGCAAATGTTGATGCAAGAAGAATTCCAGCAGATGAAATGACACCACCTGTTGATGAAACAGCTATTTCTACTGCTTTCTGCACAGAATGCTTTCTTCTTTCTTCCATAAATCTTGAAATTAAAATAATATTATAATCAATTCCAAGTGCTACTAAGAAAACGAATGAATAAAGCGGTACTCTGTTACTGATCGAATCAATATCAAAGAACAAACTAGTTAAGAACATTCCTAACCCAAGTGCAGCCAAAAAGGATAGTAATATGGTTCCCATCATATATAATGGCATTTTAATTGATTTCGTTAGAAAAATTAACATGATAAAGATTAAAATGGTCTCTAGTAAGACGATGACTACAAGATCTCGATTATTTACTGATCGATCATCTACTTGTGTAGCTGTTTCTCCAGCGAAATATAGCTTCCCTTCAAGATGACTCTCTGTTAACAGATGATCAGATTCATCAATCATGGTCACTAATGCATCCATCGTTTTAGTTGAATAAGGATTTTCTTCAAAAGTTAGACTATATTTAATGACTTTTTTATCGTCAGTGCTATCATCTATTCGAACATTACTAACAAGTGATTGAGCAGATAGCTGATTTAACAATTCCTTTTGTTCTTCAGCAGAGACCGCTTTTTGTGATTCAAGCAAAACAGTTGTCGGTGCTAAATCACCTTTTTCAAATTTGTCTTCTAAAATTTCAAAGCCTTGGCGAGAAGGCATATCTTCTGGAAATGACTTCAATGTATCAAACTGATAGTTCAATTGAAACATATTACTTGCAGATACTAAAAGAATGAAACCAACAACTATTGCCGATCCAATTGGTTTTTTTACAACAATTTGACCAATTTTACCCCAAAATGAACTTTTTGCAACCTTTTCAGCCCCTACTTTTGGTACTTTAGGCCAAAATGATTTTCTGCCGAAAAGAGTAAATAGGGCAGGTACCAATGTTACCGATGCTAACATAATAACAACCATTGTCGTTCCAAACGTTGGAGCAAAATTTCGATAATCACCAAATTCAGCAAAGAATAATACGAGCATTGCAGCTAAAACTGTTCCACCCGAATAGAAAACTGGTATTCCAGTTTCTCTCATTGCTGATTTCATTGCCATATATTTATTTTCATGATCTTTTAACTCCTCACGAAAACGCGAGAAAACAAACAATGAATAATCAATGACGGCAGCAAATAACAAGATACTCATAATTGACAGGGTTTGTTTATCCATAATCAATCCAGCCTTACCCATTAATCCAAGAGTTTGGTTAACTACCTCATATACAAAAGCTGCAGCTATTAATGGTATTAATGCTAATAATGGTGAGCGATAAATAACGATTAATAAAACTAAAATAATTCCTACTGTTGATAAAATCAGAACTACGTCTGCTCTAGAAAAGAGATCTAAGGTATTAACAGCGATCCCTGCTGGTCCAGTAATAAACAATGTTAAATCTGTCGATGCTTCAGATATTTCTTGAATTTTTTCTTGAGCTTCTTTCATTTCCGTTGTGTCGAGTGATGCTTCAAACGTTAATGGTATTACAGCTGTGGTTCCATCCTCTGAAAAGAACCCAGCAGCAACCTGTGGCGGTAACTCACCTAAAGGAATAATTTCTTTTACTCCTTCAATATCTTCCTCTTCCACTTTTGCTAATAATTCTGTCAACTCGGTTATTTCGATCTTGTTTTCATTGTTTTGGAACACTAACAACGCTGGAAGCCCATCATTATCCTTAAAATAGTGATCAACTTTATTTTGTGCAATTACAGATTTTGCATCATCAGGTAGTGAATTGATGCCTGACACTTCATAGTCCTTAGCACTTGGTGCAAGTCCTGCTAATAACAAAGTTATTACTAACCAAGCACCTAGTGTTAGCCACATCCCCTTTCTTGTTGAAACAAAATCGGTTATATGATTAATTACTTTTTTCATCTTTCTTTCCTCCTTTTTTAAGTACTTAAATGCTCGCCGTTTAGGTATTCATACAACTCAAAAGTGACAGTATTGTCACTTTAGTTAAAAATAAAATGACACTCGTGTCACCTTTAATTATCATTAATAGTGATGCAAGTGTCAATTATCTAGGTGTGAACATTCCATGACTAATAATATGCTTAATCGATTCCACCCATTCATTGTATGGCACTCCGAAATGGTTCGGAATGGCGATCGTTTGAAATATAAAACCTAATATCAATCCGTCTGGTATTGCTTGTTTTAGGACGTTTTCTTTTCTTCCGAGTTCAACAAATGCTTGTAAATGGTGATACATATCCAGATGATGTTTTTCTAAATGATTGATATTTGCTCTTACCTTTTCATTTGATTCTTTTGGAATTTGTTGAGCAATCCCTATTAGGTGCTGAACTTCACTATGACTAAATATGAGATTTAACAGGAAGTCAAATTGTGCTTCAAAACCTTTAACATCCTTAATTTGTTCTAGTTCTAATAAAAATTGTTGCATTTCATAAATCATAAAATCTGTTATTAATTCATCTTTATTCTCATAGTATTTATACAAAGTCCCTCGAGCTACATGTAAACGATCAGCAAGGAGACTAAATGTAAAACCTTCATAGCCAATATCTAGAAGTAGTTCTTTTGTAGCTTTGAATAAATCCTCTGTTGAAAATTTCCGCTCGCGTGCCATATGTTCACCTCAATATCTATTATCATACTACTACTTTGCGATGAAATGAACCTCAAGAATTAATATGCTATTAGAAAGTAAGTTGTGGCTTCTAGATAATTATGTATTACTTCTTATGTTTGTTTGACGATACTTAGGCTCACTCAGATTGAACTTACATGGATTAACGCACGTTTACGATGCTTTAAACATAATTGGGCAGGTTACCCCCCTACCCAATTATAACTACCGTATTTCTCAGACTCTGAAACTAATGTAAAGCGCTTATTTATATGCTGAGGTTTATCGATTCCAGTTATATTTTGTAATTCTTCGAGATTTTTCCCTTGATTTATTGACTTTGCCTTCTTATATATTCAATGAATTTCCTCTTATGCTCTCACAAATTCATCAAACTCATCTAATGAACAAGCTCTATACTATTTGGCCACAATATTGGGATTGGCCAATATAATTTTCTCGGTTATCTCCCATAACCTAGGTAAAAACTTCATAACATCTTCAGCACGACGAATGATGTCTGCAGTCGAGGTGATACCAAGGTCTGCGACGATTGCTGCAAATGCTGGATAGTGTGCGCGGCGTAGCTCAGGTGTAGCATCTGCCGCTAAGATCTTGTGACAGCGTGCAAAGGTTGCAACGATCCAAAAGACAGCTTCCCTATGGTTACCAGCACGGATGAGTTCACGGCAACCATCAATTGCAATCGGTCTTGCTTTCGCGGTTATGTCTGTACTGAAAAAGAACGGTGTCTTCGCAACACTAGCAGTATCGTCAAAGGTTTGAGCAAGCTCATCAAGATGCTGTTCGACGCGCTCGGGAGTTAGATGTGCACAACCAAGTAATTTTAGCAGATCTTCGTAAAGACTGTCATAACCGTATTCCATAAGCACCTCGCGAGCAGCAAGATAGCGAAGCCGAACGGTTGGATTTCTGAGTGCGGCTACGAGGAGGACGTGAGTAGTCACACCACCCGGAAAGATCAAAGACATTATCTGATCATGCAATGGTGCTGAGATATCAATTGCCCTTAGTCCGTTTTCTACCCTCTGTCGGGCATTCTCGCACCTTCGTCGTACCCACATCTCTTCAGCAAAATGACGAGACACCTGTTTTTGTAGTCTGCTCAGACATCCGGTAGGATCGGAAATAATCGTGTCGACTCGGAAGCTGCCTGCAAGGTGATAGGATGTTAATACCTCTTCTACAGAAGCTAACTGTTTCCAAGTCAAATACGTGGCCTCAACCAGTGCATCGCGATAGATAAACTTCCCAAGCTTAGGTGGAGGCTCCGAATGTGCAGTGACAATAACTACGTCGACATCAGACCCCACCGATAACTCTTCGTCATCAGGCAATCCAACCGTCGATCCGCTGAAGTAAGCCCCAAGAAATTCATTCATCTGACTTGCTTGCTGCATGACCCACTCAACAGCTGCAGCTCGAGCTGAACCTACTTTCATGTGCACCATCCCCTTCACATCGTATAGATTAGTAGTTTAACACCATATAAGAATGGCCTGTTCTAAAAAATGTTTTTCTTTTCAAAAGACTGTTAATAGGATGAACATTTAAAGGATATCTACTAGGTTAAACTGTATTACATTTACATTTTATCGGAAATTACATTATAGGCACAATATACTCATAGCGAAAAACTGCCTTTATTTTTTAAACTTGTTAATTAATTCTAGAAAAAAAGCCAAAAACCACTAGATAAAACCTCCAATGTTTTTTGGCCAGTCTATATATGTTTCGTAAATTAAAATATTATAAACTATAAATACGCGTGAGCTTACACAGCTGAACCTACTTTTTCATAAGAAGATTTTTGTTCATTTAGATCTTCAGCTGGTTTTGCTCGCTTAATAAAGAAAGAGAGAATCAGTGCTACTGCTGCAATAAATGCTGCGATAAAGAATGCAAAATTAATACCTTCTAACATGGCTTGGATAGCAATTTGTTGTTGCATGGCAGCAAGTGCAGCTTTTGTTGGTTCGCCAACGATATTTTTTGTTGCATCAACTGCTAACTCTGTTGTAGTTGATTCTGTACGATTAGACATGATTGTAACCAATAACGCTGTTCCAATCGCTCCAGAAACCTGGTTTAACGTATTGTTCATGGCAGTTCCATGCGGATAAAAACGTGCTGGTAATTGATTTAAACCATTTGTTGAGACAGGCATCATAACCATTGACATTCCGAACATTCTAACAGCATGCAAGATCATTAAGTACGTGTATGTCGTATCTAGTGATAATGTACTGAAAAAAAATGTCGTTACTGTTGTAATACCTAAACCAATAATTGATAATACACGTCCACCAAACTTATCAAATAATCTCCCAGTAATCGGTGACATGAGGGCCATCGCAAGCGCTCCTGGCAACATCATTAGTCCAGCATCAAATGGAGATATGCCACGAATTGTTTGGACATAAATTGGTAAAAGCAGCATACCTGAAAACATCGCCATATTTAAGACCATCGTAATTGATGAAGATAAAGCAAACATTGGATATTTAAAGATACTGAAGTTAAGCATTGGTCGTTCTAATTTTGTTTGACGTACGATAAACGATAGTAATGAAATAATCCCAACGATAATTGTTAAGTAAACTTGAGGACTAGCCCACCCTTTACTTCCAGCGGAACTAAAACCATAGAGGATACCACCAAAACCTATGCTTGATAATAAAAGTGAAAATATATCTAGACGGATATCGACTTTTTCCTTTTTATTTTTAAGTAAGAAAAAACCAATTAAAAGAACGATAATCGCAATTGGCGTGACAAAGTGGAAGAGCATTCTCCAGTCATAATGCTCGATAATCCAGCCTGATAAAGTCGGACCAATTGCTGGTGCCGCCATCAAAATCAAGCCAAAAACCCCCATCGCTGCTCCCCTTTTTTCTACCGGAAAGCTAACTAGCATAACATTCATTAAGAGCGGCATCATAATTGCCGAACCAGAAGCTTGTAGCATTCTACCTGCTAATAATATAGGAAATATTTCTGCAATCCCTGCGATAAGTGTTCCAATCGTAAACAATCCCATTGCAGCTATGAAAAGATGTCGAACAGAATATTTTTGAATTAAGTATGCAGTTGTTGGAATCATAATTCCATTTACTAACATAAAACCTGTCGTTAACCATTGGACAGTCGCTGTTTCAATATCTAAATCGATCATAATTGATGGTAAAGCAATATTTAGTAATGTATTGTTTAAAAATGCAATAAACGCACCTATCATCAAGACAGCAAGGATGCCGTATTTTGGACGATCAGGCTTATTTATGGAATGATCCATCGTTGTTCCCCCTCTATACTTCGAGTTCATTATTTTGTACTGTCATTTTACACAGACAATATCATATACCAATAGTTCAATTAATGCAATGATAATTTATTCCTTTATTTAAGGGGTTTGTTTAAAATTAAAAAGTGAGGTACGATGATTTTTATACTAGCAGTATAATAATGTATCTTATTAAAGTAAACTAGAAGGAAGAAGAAAATAAGGACATTTTTTAAAGGGATGGGTATTGTGGTTTTTTAGGCCATAGAAGCGTCATTTGGTGTCTTTATACAGAAGTCAATTGAGCCTATAATATATAAGAAGGTAGGTGATATATATGAACGATCGGAAACAGCATGTAATAAAAATGTCGCATCAATTATTTATTGACAAAGGTTTTCAAGCCACATCTATTCAAGATATATTGGACTACAGTGGTATTTCAAAAGGTACATTTTATAATTATTTTTCATCTAAAAGTGAATTATTAATCGCTTTATTTAAAGCCATTTATAAGAAGATGGAACAAGACCGGAATGAGCTACTTATTGGCCAAGATCCTACTTCAATTGAAATCTTCATAAAGCAAATTGAATTACAAATGAACACAAATAAAAAAAATAAATTGATTGCGCTTTTTGAAGAAGTCCTTGTCTCCAACGACCCAGAGCTCAAACAATTTATTAAAATGGGGCAATTAAAAAATCTTCAGTGGATATACAAGCGTTTCTTAGAAATCTTTGGTGAAAATAAACGAAAATATTTATTAGATTGTGCAATAATGTTCATGGGAATTTTGCATCATAACGTAAAGTATTATGTCATGGCACATGGTTCAAACTCCAGCATGCATCAAGTAGTCTCATATAGTGTTGAAAGAGTTGCGAACACCGTCAATGAAGTGGCAGCATCTGGAGAGCAACTAATCAAACCTGAGACTTTAGAGAACTGGATTCCAGAAAACAACAGAACCGACCAGGCACTTCAACAAAAGATTTCTGAAACGATATTAACTTTGAAAAAAAGTCTATACTTACATGAAGGACAGGCAAATTACAACGAGTTAATAGACTTTATCCAAGATGAACTATTACACTCAAAAAAACCTCGAAAATTTCTGATTGAAACTAGCCTGTTACCACTAAAAAATGTTCAGGATACTATAGCAAAGCAACTAGTTGAAAAGCTTGCTCAACTAGTTGCTAATTACTTTTCTATTTTAGAAGAAATAGAGTAAAGAGATTTCTTTACTAAAGATTCAGTTATTATTATTTTTCCGAAAGTCTTCAGAACTACTAACTAATTCAAAAAAAGCTTAGTCTTCATGCCGAGTCTTTTTTAACTACTCATCACCATTTACTATCAAGACAACTTTAAGATAGGGTTTAACTATAAAAACAGCAACTCATTCTCTAAGTAGTTCAGTTTTGAGGTGCAAACATTAAAACTGTAACATGAATTGAGCATGAGTTATAAAGCTATTTCATGCTCTTTCTTTATTGTTATATCGATATTAAATAACGAAAAGTCCAATTTTTGTCTAACTCAAGGTACTATAGTTTAAGTTTAGCTTTCCCATTTTGGTGACTGAAAAAAATTCTGGAATTAAAATAGAAGAATAAGCCACCAAAATGGTTTGGCGGCTTATTTTATTTAAACTTGAAATGACTATTGAATCAGTTTTTTGTTGTAAATTTTAAATTCTAGATCTGCGACATTTTTTATAAACTCTTTATCATGTGATACAAATACGATTGTACCTTCATATGCAGAGATAAACTTTTCTAATGCTTCAATGGCTTGAATATCCAAAAAGTTAGTCGGTTCATCTAACAATAAAATATTATATTCCCCTAAGAACAACCGACAAAGTTGGAGGCGAATTGCTTCTCCACCACTTAATGAATTCACACTTTTTTGTATATCTGTACCGACAAACTGCATCGAATGTAAAACACTTCGTAAAAATCCTTCATCATATTCAGAAACGTTTTTTACGAATTGCAATACCGTTTCATCACTCGTAAATTGATAACTCATTTGACGAAAGTAACCAATTTTCGCTTTTGGAGAAATGGTTAAACCGGACGCATTATCCATAATTTGTTGAAGCAATGTACTTTTGCCACTACCATTACTACCCGTAATCGCTATTTTTTTACCGAGTGGTAGCTGAAAACTTACTTCATCTAATAGTACTTTGTTCTCTATTTGGAGAGTGAGTCTGTCTGCCATAATCGGGAACCTATTATGCAGTTCCGCTGACTTTGATTGATGGAAGACGATTGGCCTTTCCACTTTTACAGCTTCGACCTCCTGAAGTTTTTCTATTCGATGCTCAATGGCTTTCGCTGCACGTTGGACGGCTTTTTGACTCGACCCTTTTGATTTCGTCATAAACGTCTTGTTCGGTTTCGCATTCGCTTCTCTTTTTGACATCCGCCCTGATTGAGCAACTTTTTCAGCCTTTATCATTTTTTCTTGTGCCGCTTTTTCGAGTCGACTCTTCTCTTTTATGAACTGTTCATGCTCTTGAATTTGCCTGTTACGTTCTAATTGCTTCTGCACCATGTATTCACTGTAATTACCAGAATAAACATAGACCTTCCCTTCACGTACTTCCCAAATCGTAGTGACTAGTTCGTCTAGTACAGCACGATCATGACTCACTAATAGAAGCGCTCCATAATAATATTGTAATTCATCAAGTAAGAACGAAATTCCATCCTGATCCAAATGTGTTGTCGGCTCATCAATTAATAATGCTTCGTAATAATGTGTAAACAGTTGTGCAAGCTTGAGCCTTGTTTGCTCGCCACCGCTTAACTGATCAGAATCTTTTGGTACGGCTAATTTTCCAATTAACGCTGGATCAGCATCTGTGGCTGTTGGAGCTTCAAGTTGCTTAAAATAACCGCACTCTACTTGGCGATGCACTTTTCCATTTGTTGGTTGAACCATACCTGCCAGTAACTTTAATATTGTACTTTTCCCTGCACCATTTTTCCCGACGATGCCGATACGGTCAAATTGATGGACAGCTAACCGCTCAATCTTTAAAACTTCTTTATCTAAATAGGTCAATTCGATATTTTCTAATTCAAAACATATTTGTTCCATTATCGCTACCTCCCGAAATTTTTGTGATTTCGTATCGATAGCTTGAATCGATACGAGCTTCTAGAACAAGCTCGTATCAATAAAATAATAAGAATTGCATGATTTTCCCTCCAATTTAAATTCATTGTTAAGACTGCATTAAGAATAATTAATACACCTAATACCCTGTATATATTGCAAAAAATTTTAGTTACCAATTGTTATTTTCCATTTTTATCAATCACTTCAAAAATTACGTATCTAATTTTTCCTCTTAAGGTCTAAAAATTAAGCCCTTTTTAATAGAAAAGTAACATCTTCATCTAAAATCCCTCCAACCATATGAAAAAAGAATATAAAAAATCACAGACAAGATGCCTGTGATTTAGAGTAAAGAGAAACTGCCCCAGCCTATTCGTTTCGTGTTAATAAAAGTAGGTATCACCAAATAAACCTCCCTTCCTAAAAAAGAAGGGAAATTACACAAAATTAAAGAAAGCCAGAATGATCCGCCTTTCTTCACATTAAAATTAAATAACGATAGTTGAAATGAAGATTATTGAAAAAGGACAGACTAATCCCGTTTACTCTGTTTCACAAACAGAGCCTTTGAACATATTCAATTACTGGTTCAAAGATGGGAAACGTAATTTCATAGAGTGTGTCATTTTTTAATAATCCTCCTTATCATTTAAAAGTACAGTGTTATTATAGAGTGCCTTTTTGAAAAAGTCAAAGGGATATTACACTTCTTCCATTCCCCTGTACGGTAAGTTCAATAGCAAAAGGAGCTGCCGTAGCAACTCCACCGTTAAACTCAAGCACCAGTTCGTTTAATAAGGAAATCCAACAATTACTAAACAATGAATTTAGTAAACCAGGCAATATATTTAATTAGATGTTCCCTTCAATACTGGCTTTCCTGTTTCTATTAATACTTTGTTCCTGCCTAAGAAAAAAGAAAGTATTAAGATTAGTAATCCTGTTCCTATCAGTAACCATTCAATTCTCATTATATCCGCGATTGGACCGAAAATGAGCATCCCAATCGGCATCATTGAAGTAGAAATCATCCCAAATACACCAAAAATCCGTCCTAGATAATTCTCATCTATTTTCTCCTGTAATAATACAGTTGTTGGCGTATTAAAAATAGGCATCGCAAGTCCAAATACGGCCATAAATATTAAATACATCCAAAAGATAGGAACAATACCTAGTGCAAATGTACAAGCACCCATTAAAAGACTTGCAAATGTCATCGTATGAACCTTATTTTGAAAACCTCCCCAAGACGCGATTATTCCTCCACCAGCCATCATGCCAATTGAAAAAGCAATTTCGATTGCTGTTAGTCGCCAAACATCATCTCCAAAGCTACGGGTAACCTGCAGTGGTGTTAAAAATGCAGCAGGTGCCATTAAGACAAAGAAAATGGCAAAAAACAGAAAGAACGTCTTTAGAAAATCATGTTTATTAATATATATTACGCCTTGTTTAAAGTCGTTGAAATAGCTAGTTGTTAGTTTTTCGGATGCCTTCTCATGCAGAGGAATTTGAAAAAATGCAAGTAGCGTGAAAATTGCAATCACCGCAGTAATGACATCGATAAAGAGAATTATTTCTATGGAAGCCATTGATAATAGTGCCGCGCTAACCATTGGAGCCACGAACATAATAATTGCTTGCAGACTTCCATTAGTACCATTTACTTTCGTCAGCCTATCCTTTGGCACGATTTGCGGTAAAATAGCACCGACCGCTGGGGTTTGAATTCCTGTCCCGATTGCACGAATAGCAGCCATGACAAAAAGTAACCAAGTCGCATCATACCCCATTAAAAATACAATTGCGAGTATCAATGTCGCAAGCGCAATTAGTGCATCTGATAAAATTATCAAGATTTTTCGATTGTAGCGATCCGCCCATACCCCTGCTATAGGGGATAAAATAAAGGTTGGAATGAAGCCACAAATGATAAACAACGTCATCATCACACCTGACTCCGTAGTTAGCGTTACATACCACATAATCGCATATTGAACTAAGGCCGAACCAAAAAGTGAGATCGTCTGACTACTTAAAAAGAGAATAATATTCTTTTTCCAATTTCCCATTGCATGTTCATTTACTGAGTTCATATTTTCACGGCCTTCTTATAAATAAATTTTTAAATACGATTTTTTATGATCATTCAAAGAATCCACTAGGACATTCAACTTCTCGATAGTTTCTAAGGACGCATTTCCCTGTAATTATTAAACTATATACACTTTGTCTGAACCAAAACATCGAAAGGCGCCTTCATTCCCCGTAAAGAAGCTTTTAGAAGCTAAAATTAGGTTAGCACTAAGGAGTGCCCCAGAACAATAACAAATTAACTCCTAGACTTTTCGACCTTTCTAATATTTTTGTTAAAAATAGATACAGGTGCAGAGCAAGTGATAATCTTTAATATCCCTTCGTATAAAAACGAACTGTTTCATTAAATTTATGTGCCTCATCCATTTTCACATAAATGGATTGGATAGTTTTCTTAAATCCGAAGATTTGTTGGATTTCTACTGGTTCGTTTAATTTCAATACGTATGGAATTTGCTCTTTTTCAAGGCCATGGAGTGCTAATACTATGCTTTTGCGGTCTTGCCCCACTTCTTTTGGATACTTTGTATTTTCTTCTACTCCATTTACTTGTTCCCATGCAATAAAGCCGTAATGTCTAATCCCTTTTTGAAAATGAATGCCCTTTGAATCTAACACAACTGGGGATAAACGGATGGCTTGGTAATCAGAAATAATGAACAATAAAGTATAAACATCAAGCCCTGTGACGATCCAAGCAGCAGTATGGCTAAATTGAGCAACCAAGATGTGCACCGCAATAATCTCAAGAGCCATAGCATGAACGAGCATGAAAAATACACCTAAATAACTTCCATCCTTATGATAGGTGAAAGCATGGCCTTTGCCTTGTTCAATACTAGGTGCGCTTTTTCTCCAACTGAACAAACTATAGTAGATCGCGGCAATATCTGTTGCCAAAATCCTTAGTGTGAACTGGAATTTATTCAATCTTTCATTCCTGAATGAAAATGTGCTTTGGATAGCAGCTGTAAAACTTAACAAAAAGTGATAATGCATGTTCTTCTCGTTCTTATGATTCCTAAGGAGCAACGGAAACCTTTTTACGATAGCGATAAATAGGACCAATTCTAAAACAATGATCCCAGCCTCTAATACGATAACAGAGTGGTTGAAATAGGACAGATACCCATCTGCTTCATTAGGAATCATCCAGTTAGCAAGAAGACCCCCCCAGAAGACAAAGGCAAACAACACTAGCCAAGAAACCCTTTTCATAAAACCAAAAAAATAAAGTACTAATGGCAAGATAATGACAAGATCAAGCGCTGTTCCAAGACCCACCATGTCATCGACAGGACCTACAAGCTGTACTTGCATGACAAGATAATTCGGGATAATGATTAAAAATAGAAAAAATACGATACGCTTCCATGCTATTTCTTTAAGTGAATAAGAAGCAATCATGCTATCCCCACTTTCCATGTTTTGTTAATTTTAATTATAGTGGAAGTAGTAGAAATAGTGTGTGTTTGATTAATATTTTTTGAAATTATTCACATTTATGATGTTTTACATCGCTCCTGAATACTTATTAGGTCCTTAATTAATTCCAAGTGTTTTTCAAAATATTTCTTCGCTTGCATATGTCGAACCATTGTAATCTATATATATCTGACATGGATGTCTAATTTTTATTATTGCCTAAGTTATCTGTTAATCAGCCAAGGAAGAAGTTCTTCATGACTATAAGTATTCTCAGTTTCCGAAATAACTTTGGATAGAAAAATATCTATGGTATTTATTAATAAATTTAGAGTATGTAGAACAGACCCATTTTCAAAACGATCTAATGGCTCTGGTAACTCATCCTCGTCCAAAATAAAATAGTCTCCACTAGGGAGAACCATAATATCAATAATCAAATCCTCAAAAGATACAAATTGATCAGTCATATAAGTATTTTTTACAATATTAAAATAAGCACCTAAATAATTTCCTTTATTATCTCTCCAGATGTACAAATTATATGGACGATCATTCCAGTAATATGCAATTGTATAACTACCTTTGGGTATGGTTAATTTTGTTTCATTTGCTTTCATTGTAAAAGAATCTACTATTTTATGAAAAAGCACGATATTTTGATTTTTTGTTTCTAACACTAGACAGCTATGTTCTACAACTGTGGAGTCGTACCGCATTTTTCTCTCTTTCATTTGATCATAACGTTGCGGACTTGGTGTACTTAAATTGACCATTGCTTTCGTTTCTCCTATCTAATGTTATTTCACCAGGATAAATGGCTCTTATTTATTGTAACATCAATAAAACCTTCAAGTAATTGTCACTCAAAGTGTTTATTGCATGAAAAAAGCTCTATTCGCTTTTACGCAAACAGAGCCTCGATTTAAGATAATTCTTTTGATTTTAGTTTCACATCGATTTCGTAATCTCACTAAACTTCTCACTTACCTGCACAGAGGGCTTAGAAGTTAGTAAACTCACAATATAAACAGCTAAAAGGCTAGCAACAAAACCTGGAATAATTTCGTATAACACATCAGATAACCCCAATTTCGACCAAACAATAACTGTTACCGCACCAATAATCATCCCAGCAAGGGCGCCCCATTTTGTCATTCTACTCCAATATAAACTTAAAATAATAACAGGCCCAAATGCAGCACCAAATCCAGCCCAAGCGTAGCTTACAAGACCAAGTATCGTGTTATTTTGGGTCCACGCTAAGCATAAAGCCAGGATGGATACAACTAATACAGATAAACGTCCCATGAAGACTAATTCTTTATCAGACGCCGATCTGCGGAAAAAGGTTTTGTATAAGTCTTCTGTTAATGAGCTTGATGTCACTAGTAATTGTGACGAAATTGTACTCATAACTGCAGCTAAAATGGCAGAAATTAAAAAGCCGGTTATGATTGGATGGAACAGAATATTTCCTAATTCAATAAAAATTGTTTCAGGATCACTGATTTTCATACCTTCTTTTGAATAGTAGGCAATGCCAAGAAAACCTGTTAGTATTGCACCGATACTTGAAAAAATCATCCAGCTCATTCCGATGCGACGGGCCTTCTTTATTTCTTTTACTGATGTAATCGCCATAAAACGGACAATGATATGTGGTTGTCCAAAATAGCCAAGACCCCAGGCAAATAATGAAATAATGCCGAGTAAACTTGTTCCTTGAAATATATCTAGCAGATCAAGATCAATCGAACGAATTTCAGTAACAGCTTCTGTTGGACCGCCAACGTGAAGCAATGTCACAACAGGCACTAATATTAATGCAACAATCATAATAATTCCTTGTACAAAATCAGTCCAACTAACCGCCAAGAATCCACCAAATAATGTATAGGCTACAACTACCCCAGTAATTAACCATAAACCGGTATGGTAATCAAGATTTAAAATACTATTAAACAATACCCCGCCTGATACCATTCCAGAAGAAACATAAAAGGTGAAAAAGATGATGATAATAATTCCTGAAAATAAACGCAGAATCATTGTTGTGTCATTAAAACGATTTTCTAGAAATGCTGGTATCGTAATTGAGTCATTTGCCTTTTCAGTATATGTACGCAACCTCGGTGCAACATAAAGCCAGTTAGCCCATGCCCCCAATGTTAGACCAATGACAATCCAGGTAGCTGATAAGCCAGTCGAATACATAGCACCAGGCAAGCCCATCATAAGCCAGCCACTCATATCCGATGCACCAGCACTTAACGCTGTTACTGCCGGACCAAGATTTCTTCCCCCGAGCATATAATCTGATAGATTTGAAGTACGTTTATACGCATAATAACCAATTAAAAGCATCCCAACCATATAAACGCAAATCGATAAAATCAGCTGTAAATTAACCATCTTATTCCCCCATCGTCCACTTTGCCTTAATTTTTATATAAAATATTGTATAAATATACTACAAAAGTAGAATAATAGAAAGCAGATTTTAATATCACATCTTAACGGGCAGTAAAACCCCCACTTCAAGATTTGAGAGAAGCACAGAAGATAAGTTTGGCTAACTGCCCGTATAGATCCGATAAGTGTCGCTAACCATCAGTGGGGGATGAAGCCCCCCTCTGATGGAAGTCTCAGTTTATCTACTTTCTATCAAAAATGGTTACAGCATTTCACTAATTGTTTTTGCTTGCATATGAAGAGCCAAGTAATCTGGACCACCTGCCTTTGAATCTGTTCCAGACATTTTGAAGCCGCCAAATGGATGATAGCCAACGATTGCACCTGTACAGTTTCGATTAAAATATAAGTTCCCTACATGGAATTCATGTTTTGCGCGCTCAATATGTTGTCTGTTTTTTGTAATGACAGCACCTGTTAAGCCATATTCAGTGTTGTTTGCAATTTTTAGAGCCTCATCAAAGTCTTTAGCTTTTGCAAACGCCACAACAGGACCAAAGATTTCTTCCTGCATGAGGCGAGAATTAGGATCTAAATCAGCAAAGATTGTTGGTTCGATAAAGTAACCTTTCGAATTATCACCTTTACCACCGCTCATTAAGCGGCCTTCTTCCCCGCCAATTCGAATGTAATCCATAATTTTATCATAAGAACTTTGATCAATAACGGGACCCATATACGTGTCTGCATGTTCTGGGTTTCCAGTGATTTTTTGTTCTGTAATTTCCACAACACGTTGAAGCACTTGATCATAAACTTCTGCATGAACTACAGCACGGGAGCCTGCGGAGCATTTCTGACCGGCAAATCCAAACGCAGAAGCGAAAATGGATTGAGCAGCTAGTTCCAAATCACAGTCTTTGTCGACAACGACTGTATCTTTTCCACCCATTTCAGCAATGACGCGTTTTAAATGCATTTGCCCTGGTTGAACCTTTGCAGCACGTTCAAAAATACGTGTACCAACTTCACGAGAACCTGTAAACGTAATAATACTTGTTTTTGGATGGTCGACTAAATAGTCGCCGACTTCAGCGCCACTACCAGGAACAAAGTTTACAACCCCCTTCGGTAAACCTGCTTCTTCTAACACTTCAACGAATAAAGCAGCAATTACCGGGGTAGTACTAGCAGGTTTTAGAACGACTGTATTTCCTGTCACAATTGGTGCAACTGTTGTACCAGCCATAATCGCAAATAAAAAATTCCATGGCGGGATGACAACTGTTACTCCTGTTGGCGTGTAAATATATTTATTGATCTCACCTTCTCGGCTATTCACTGGCTTTCCTTTTGCTAATTCAATCATTTGGCGACCATAGTATTCCAAAAAGTCAATTGCTTCAGCCGTATCCGCATCAGCCTCATTCCATGGCTTACCAGCTTCTTTAACGAGTAGAGCAGAAAAGTCATGCTTTTTACGACGAATAATCGCAGCAGCTCTAAATAGAATATTCGCCCTTTCTTCTGGATTCCAATATCTCCACTCTTCAAATGCCTCCGCTGCAGCTTGGATAGCCATGGACGCATGTTCTTTGTTCGCTTTCGATACAATACCGACAACCTCTTTTTTATTAGCGGGATTATAAGAAACAATTTTATCCTCTGTTGAAATTTTTTCTCCATTTATCACAAGTGGATAAGCTTTTCCCATTATTTCATTTACATTGGCAAGTGCCTTTTCAAACGCAATACGGTTTTCCTCAATGCTAAAGTCAGTAAATGGTTCATGCTTGTAAGCTGTTGTCATATCAATCGACTCCTTCTATTTTAATTTTCCCATTCTTAACGGACAGTAAGACCTTACCGATAAAATTCAAAGACTCTTCTTATTTTTGTGTCATTCCTTTTAAAGCAAAAGCAATATTTGATGGACGCTCAGCAAGCCGTCTCATAAAATAGCCATACCAGTCATTCCCGTACGGAACATAAACACGCATTTTATAGCCCTCTTTGACCAATTCCTTTTGTGTTGCCGTGCGCATTCCGTATAGCATTTGAAACTCAAATTGAGTTGTTGGGATATGGTGTTCTTTTACTAGTTTTTTTGTATAGTCAATCATTGCATCATCATGTGTGGCAATGGCTGTGTAATTCCCATTTAATAAATGCATTTTAATAATTTTTTTGTAATTTTCATCAACATCCGCTTTATCAGGAAATGCAACTTTAGCTGATTCTTTATAGGCACCCTTTACTAGACGAAGAAATGGATTGTATTGATTTAAATCCTTCATATCATCTTCCGTACGATATAAATAGGCTTGTAGAACAGTACTAATATAGGTATAGCGTTGTTTAAAGTCTTTGAAAATATCAAGTATTTTTTGACAACGTTGTTCATCTTCCATATCAATTGTGACCATTATGTGGTGCTTTTCCGCGATGTCAAGGATTCTAGTCATATTTTCATAAACAAGTTTCTTATCAATATCTAAGCCTAATGACGTCATTTTTAGTGATACTTGTGAATCTAAACCTTGTACTGCGATATTCTCAATCGTCTGAATACACTCAGCTGTTCTTTCTCTTGCTATCTCATGGCTTGTCACAAACTCACCTAAATGATCCACTGTAACGGATAAACCTTCCTCATTTAGCTCTTTAATAAACTTAATTGAGCTAGGAAAATCTAGACCACCAACAATTTTGCCAGCAGCAATATTCCCTCCCCAATTTTGGGCTGCTCGATTCAACGCTTTGTTTTTTGATAGATATAAGAAAAAGTCTCTTGTAATAACCTGCACTGCATACACCCCCAGAGGATATAGATGAATAAAAGTTTCATAATGTTTTCTTACTGATAATTTTACAATTGTGAACAATTTGTAACAATGTATCGGAAATACAAAGATTCGGTTCAATCATTGTGTAAAAAACACAATATGATTGGAAGCGCTTTAAAGAGTTAGATTTAGAGACTTCCAAACTCATGAGCGTTCTATATAATAACTGTTCCACACTTGAGGCTAGGTTAAACAATAGTTTTTCAAAAAACATAAAGCGCAAGCGTTCGATGTTGACTTAGCGTACAAGGGGTGTGATCACTAGTCGTTGGGCGCTGGAGCTGGATGTCAAAGTGTTATCCACAGTACAAGAATTTTATAATTTACGCTAATCAGCAAAAAAAAGAGGCTGGGACAAAACCCACCTCTTAGATGAAAAAGCCGGTGAAATTTTACGACGAGTAAAATTTCACCGGCTTTGATTATTTTTTGAATAAAAATAAGGACCACTTCTGATAAAATAAAGTTACCACACAAAATTTCATCCGAAAGAAGGGTCCTTATGTTTAAAAATTATACCATGAATCAATTAGTTTTGCCTTTAGATTTAGAAGTAAAATTACAAAATAATGATATCGCCTTCCATGTCCATCATTTAGTTGAAAGTATCCCTCATGAAGCGTTCGAACCATTTCTTCGAAATGAGGGTTGTCCTGCCTATCATCCACGCATGATGCTTAAAATTATCTTATGTGCCTACACACAATCTGTCTTTTCAGGGCGTAAAATTGAAGCTTTATTAAATGATAGTATCCGTATGATGTGGTTAGCTCAAGGGTATGAACCAAGCTACCGTACAATCAACCGATTCCGTGTGCAACCTGAAGTGAAAGAAATAATTCGCCAATGTTTCGTCCAATTCCGTTGCCGATTAATCGAAGAAAAACTTATCGATCAAGAAGCGATTTTTATTGATGGTACAAAGATTGAAGCGAATGCGAATAAATTTACGTTTGTCTGGAAGAAATCAATTGAGAAATATCATCAAAGTTTAATTGAAAAGTCAAACCAGCTATACAATGAGCTACTTGAGAACGAAATCATACCTGAAATTGAGCGTGAAAGCGATGAGCAGTTATCATTAGAAGAGCTCACTCAATTGGTTCAAAAAGTGGACAATGTCGTAACCGCGTATGATAAACAAATTGAAGTATCATCAGACGTGACAGAACGAAAAGCCTTAAGAAATGAACGCAAATACCCGAAACAAGTCCGTAAACAGTTGATTGATTTTGTCTTACGAAAACAGAAATACCAACAAGACTTTGAAATCTTTGGCACTCGGAATAGCTATTCTAAAACAGATCCGGATGCAACATTTATGCGAATGAAAGATGATCATATGCAAAATGGACAATTGAAAGCTGGTTACAATGTACAAATCGCAACGGAAGGTCAATACTCGCTTGCCTATAGTTTATTTTCTAACCCAACAGATACGCGTACGTTAATTCCATTTCTAGATGAGATCGAGCAGCATTATTTCGAGTTACCGAAACACCTTGTCGCAGATGCAGGTTATGGTAGTGAACAAAACTTTAATGATATCCTTTCGAACAGAAAACGAGAAGCACTTATTACCTATAACATGTATTTGAAGGAACAAAAGAAAAAGTACAAACAAAACAAATTTAATCCCGACAACTGGCAGTATGATGAAGAAACAGATACATATACATGCCCTAATCAGAAACGTCTTGAATTTCAATATCATTCTGTCCGTAATGACCGTACAGGTTTCCAACGGAATTGCAAAATCTACGAGTGCGAAGACTGTTCGGGATGCCCATTCCGTTCATCATGTACAAAAGCAAAAGAAGGCAATAATCGAAAACTAATGGTGAATGAAAAATGGGAACAGCAAAAAGAATATGTAAGAGTGAAGCTTTCAGAAGAGGAAACGAGTGCCATCTATCGAAAACGCAAAATCGATGTGGAACCAGTTTTTGGATTCTTGAAGGCTAATTTGCGTTTCACTCGATTTTCTGTCCGAGGAAAATCGAGGGTAGAAAACGAAATGGGCCTTGCGTTAATGGCAGTGAATTTAAGAAAATTCACTGCCAGAAACTAAGGTAATAGAAGAATTTATACACAAAAATAGAGAAAGGTGAATTTGAGTACCCTCAAATTCACCTTTCTCACTATCTGAAGCTAGTTATGTCCCAGCCTCTTCTTAATAGTTTATGTGTTAGTTAACTATTCTTTTGTTTTTCATTAGGGATGCTAACGTCTACGCGATAATTCAGTTCAGCATCACTCGATACTGCCAGTGGAACAACTCCGTATGCTGCATCAGTGTGTCCAAGCATTCGATTGCTGGCTGCAATTAACTTCTGGCGCTTCTTAATCCGTGATAGACGTTCTTCACCAAGATCATGACGAGTTGATTTTATTGAGTCAAAAGAGAAACATACCTCTCCATTACGAAATGCTGCCTGATCTAGAAACTCAATGCTGTGTCCACGGAAATTTAGATAAAGCAGATCTCCTGTTTGTAAATAAAGAATGCCTCCTCCATCTTTAGCTTCTGGTGTCATATGTCCAATCGCAGCACCGTATGTGACTCCCGAATAACGACCATCACTGATTAAGGTTGCTAGACGTTTTAAATTTCGATTTGCATTAATATGCTGCATCGGCGTAAACATTTCTGGCATACCAAAGGCAAGTGGACCCTGCCCCGAAATTATAATAGATATTTTTAAACTACCTTCCTTTACCATCACTTCAAATAACTCATCATATTCTAAGAGCTTACAAGTTTCATATAACTCAGGTGTGTTATGACGTACCATCGCGATCATATCTTTAAATGAAAAGCTTCTTTGATCCTTTAATTCCTCGAGAAGCTTACTATTCAATAAACTTTGATTTGCATCATCTTCATTTTCATAATAGAGCACAAATGCTGCTTTTTTATCAAACACATTCAGCTGATTTGTCGTCATTCCGCTAATTTTTACGACAGCGCTTTCAAAGAAGTTCCCTTTAAGTACATCAACACCACTAAAGGAACGTTTCGGAGTTGATAAAATGACAGGATTATCTCTAACATTTTTAGCCGATAATGCAGCTGTTTCATCTGATAAGCGCTCAAGCCAAGTCGTACCAGTAACCGTAGGTGCGTTAACATCCATTGGTACACCATTTTCTAGCAATTCGTGGAAAAGCGTCTCCATCCCGCGGCTTGATCCCGAACAGCATTGAGTAGCTAATGCAAAAATATCTCTGCCTTCTGTTAAGCTATAATTAAATAAATCTGGAATTGGTACTTCATGGTGAATCTCATCCAAATCCCACAAACTAAATTTATATCCGCCATAGAGCATTGCTGCAACGATATGCATCATGAGATTGGTCGATCCACCTGATGCACTGTGGATACGAATAGCATTTTTAATATTAGCAGCTAGTATATTTGATACACCATATATAGGATCATTAATCATCGTTGCTAAGCTATCAACTGATTTATTTATTTGTTCCTGTGTTGGTGGTGCTGCCAGCAGCTCAAGCTCGGGATGAACAAGCCCCATACCTGCTACAAGATGTCGTGAGCTATTACCAGTACCATTAAATGCGCACACACCACCTTGACCATCACATGTATGAACCGCTAGTTGTCTTTCATATTCATCATGCTCTGCCTGTGTAATAAAACCATGCTCCTTAGCTCGTTGAAGGACACCTTGAAACGCTGTGTTTGATGAGCACTGTAATATATATGCCATAGTATCACGGAGGTCGAATGCAATATCCTCTGCACCTTGTGATTCCGCTCGTTTAGCAACTTCTTCTAACTCTGCAAACAATTTCTCTGGTATTGTTCCACCCTGAAGGACATGTGCTGGAGCAAAGGTTGCAAAAAATGGTGCCTCTCCACGGTCCTTTCTCACCCGGTCTAAATGAGCAAGCGCACTGACAACTCCTAAAGGTTGTTTATCACAGCCTTGAATCACAAAAGCTCCATGATAACTATGTGCCTCTAGCTGATTGACAACCATTTGTGCTACAGCATTTCGACTTTGTAGAGAATAGCTCATTCCTTGATTGCTTTGTGCCGTTCCATCACACATAACAGGAGTTGAAAAATAAAATGGTACACCGCCATTTTGCCAAATGCGAATAGCCGCTCGTGCCGACGTTTGAAAATCCATAATATGTGCAGGATGGTCCGACGATCCCCCGATAATCGCTATCCTAGGGGCATTCTCGTGTAAACGATTATATACCTCTTCTAATGTCCAATCAGGCTTATCACCTTCATACGCTGCGCCTAAAATTTGTTTGGAACGATCTAGCAAACCAGCAACACAAATCGGCTCATTAGCCTTCCCCTGCACATTGTCGCGGTACGGGTTGATGCTATTGTTGATATATGGATACTTTACTGACATTTTTTGAGTCCTCCCTTGTGGGTGGGGGACAGTCCCTCATCTAAGTGTGGGGACTGTCCCTCTTTTTATATTAATATCTTTATATAGGTCCATTTTCTTTATATGTAGGGGCTATCCTCCATTTATGGTTTAAGAGATGCAGTTTGGGGACTGTCCCCCATCAATGCGTAGGGACTGTCCCCAATCAACCGATCAATAATCAAATCACCCTTTTACAAACACTGTTTTAATAGAAGTAAAAAACTCGATTGCTGCTTGGCCTTGTTCACGTGAGTGGGAGCTGGATTGTTTCATTCCACCGAATGGTGCTTGTAATTCAACTCCTGCAGATTCTGCATTTATTCGAACGAGACCTGCCTCAATATCATTGATAAATGAAAGCATGTTTCCGATATTAGTAGTAAAGATAGACGCACTTAGGCCAAATTGAACATCGTTTGCAACTTGTAGAGCTTCTTCAATCGAATCAACTTTGATTAAAGCTAGTACAGGACCAAAGATCTCCTCTTGTGCAATAGTCATGTTTGGTGTGACATCTTCAAAGAGTGTTGGCTCAACGTAAAAGCCATCTTCAAATTCAGGACCTTCTAGTTTCTTTGCACCATAAAGGACAGTAGCGCCTTCATTTATCCCTTTTTCGATGTAAGAAAGAACTGTGTTTTGCTGGCTTTCACTTGCACATGGTCCCATCCAGATTCCCTCATGTAATCCGTCTCCAACTGTTATCTCACTAACTTTTGCTACTAATTTTTCTTTAAATTCATTATAGATTTCCTTCTGTACAATGACGCGGCTAGTTGCCGTACATTTTTGTCCTGTTGAGCGTAGACCACCGCTAATTGTAGCCTCTACTGCCAGATCTAGATCAGCATCAACTGTTACAATTACTGGATTTTTCCCGCCCATTTCAAGCTGATATTTTGCACCGCGTGCTAATGCTGCTTGACCAACTCGTTTACCGACACTGTCAGAACCTGTAAATGTGATACCATTTATATCTGGATGATCACTTATTCCTTGCCCAATGACAGTACCTTTTCCAGTCACCATATTCACAACACCGTTTGGCAAGCCTGCTTCATCAAAGCATTCAATTATTTTAGCGGCAGTAACCGCTGTCTCTTGCGCTGGTTTAAATACGACTGAGTTTCCATAGACAAGAGCAGGTGCCATTTTCCAAATTGGAATGGCTACCGGGAAATTCCAAGGTGTAATCACACCAACTACACCAAGTGGTACACGGCTGGTGAACATTAATGCTTCACTATCTGTTGATGGAATTACATCGCCAACTTTACGCATTCCCTCACCAGCGTAATAGCGGAGAATGGCCACTCCACGAGCTGTTTCACCTTTTGCTTCCGGGAATGTTTTACCCATTTCCTTTGTCATCGTTTCTGCGATTTCGTCAATACGAGCTTCAATCGCATTAGCAATTTTAAAGAGAAACTCACCTCTTGCAGGTGCAGATAGCTTTCTCCAACTAACTTGTGCCTGTTTAGCTACTGCTACAGCTTTATCTAAATCCTCTTTATCAGATGTTTGCACATATCCGACAATTTCGTTCTTATATGCAGGATTAATGCTCGCACATACTTGCTCTGTTGTTGACGGCACCCAACTTCCATTAATGTAATTCAAATATGTTTTCACGTCTGCTAATGTTGTCATTTTAATCACCTTCCGTATTTTTTATTAATTTACTAATTTATTAACCTCTAAATATAGCATTTCCACTAACAGCAGGAATTCCTAGTCCTTCTGCACCTGGTTTGGACATGATCGCATCTGGACAATAGCGCTCAATGATTTGCATTCCTAGTTGTGCTCTACGTACTCTTTCTTTACATAAAGCAATATTTGTTGAATCGAGATGAGTTCCAGATGGATACACATCAGGATGATTTCGCATTCCAAATTTTATATAAACAGGTGCTAAGACTCGGATAAATTCTGGAATTTCATAATGACGAATAAATCCGCCAAAATTATCTGGAACTTCAACATAAAGATCAATTGGTATATCAATTGCTTGTCTGATTGCCGCTAATTTTGGAAGAGTAAGAGCAGTAGGCACGTTATATGTATCAGCTCCTAAATCCTGCATTAATTTAATCGAAACAGGGTTTGAGGCCATCATTTGTACGGAAACTTTCACAACAAAGTTTTGCGGAAGGATACCTTGCTTTTTCATTTCCTTTGTTAATATCAATAATCCCTCATCTGCTACTAAAGCTCCGCGTAAACCTAACTCTGCTCCACGTTTTAAATCTTCCATTGCATATACGAGCTGATCAGCACCTTCATGACGTAGGGCCACAACCTTCCCTGCACTTGTTAATGGCTGTGCACTAATATCCCAAGTGCCTCGTGGTCCAACAAACAAACTTAATTCCATTTGTTTCTGTGCACTCATCTCACACATCTCTTTAATTTCATCATCTGTTAAGAGCATGATGCCACTTCCTTGTGACACGCGATGTACTGTTAATTTTAAGCGTTCAATTTCCTCAAGAGTTGCCTCAAGTGCTCTTGGTCCCTCCACACTAGGAATTTCGACTCGATATTGTGCACCATCAGGAAAACGCTTTGTTGATGTTGGCAAATCGTATAAATCACCGGATGCAAAACCTAATGATGCAAGAAAGTCTTTTGACGCCTTCATTTTGCTACACTCCTTTTATGAATTCTCTTATAAAAAAGATTTTAATAGATTCCACTAGTGGTGGAATCGCTTACATTTATTTAGTAAAGAAAATTCTTTTTATAGTTTAAACACCATTCTATTAATGAGAGATGTTATGTACTTTTGTAATGTAAAAACAAGGTCAGGCCTTTATTACGATTGACCTGTCCCGATTCAAGTTTATTATCTTTAGACAGATGGTTTTCCGCCAAAGTTAATATCGGAAATTGTATCATTTAGATGTGATTTCATGAGTAATTTTGCACGATCTGGGTCGCGATCACGTATAGCTTGCGCAATCATTAAGTGGTATTGTGCTGCTTTTTCAATTGCACCTGGAATTAGATTTGTATATTTACGAGATTCTAGTAGTTGAGGTTCTAGTGATCTGAACATGTCAAAAAGGAAGTCACTGTGTGCTGCTTTTGCAATTAAAAAGTGGAAATAAACATCTTCGTCTGCAAAACTTTCAAAACGTTCGATATGTTTTGCGATTTTTTCAGCAGAATGACAAATCTCTTCAATTTCTTGGATAAATGCTCTTTGTGCTGCAAAATATGCAAATTCTGTTTCTAAAAGTAGCCTTGCTTCAAATAGTTTAAAGAGGGATTCTGTACTTATTTTTTCTTGAGCTTTTTCAGAATAGATCATATCTTTCCGAACAAAAATTCCACGACCATGTTCAATGGAAATGATTTTTTTATCTTCTAATATTCGTAAGACCTCACGTAAAGTAGATGTACTTACGTTCAGTTCCTCTGTAAGTTTTACAAGAGTGGGTAACCGTTGTCCTGGTCTCCATATGCCGTTCTTTATTCTTTCCAATACAAGTTCCAATGTCTCATCGAAAACTTTTCTCTTTTCCAACGATCATCCCCTCTATTCATCATATCAATATGTATCTTTTCACCATAATGATATGATCTATTTTCATAGATGTCAATATTATTCGTTGTTATTTTTTGACTTTAATGAGTTTTAGAAAGAACAACTGCCTTTTCAAGGGCTTAAACTTGAAAATCTTTTTACCCTTAAACATCCTGTTCATCATTGTGTCTCTTCTTGAATTAAACTCCTAATGCTCATTAATGAAAAGACCCAACAACAAACAACAATAACGATGGGCCATTTCATGAGTCAAGTGCTTCTTGTCAGTCCATTTATTCTGCACAGTGCTTACCATTAATATAGTACGCTTCTTCAGAATATGCAGTAAAGACAACCTCTACTTCAGGTAACCCTAATTCGAGAAGATAGTTTGTTACTGCTTGGGCAAATAGATTACGGATCTGTTGTCCACGCTCAAACCACTTCACTTCAATAAGCGGGAATGCTTCGGTTTCTTCACCATTAAATACAAACACAGAGCTTGGTAGCTCGAATGTGAAATTATCTGTCCCACATTCACAAATGTCTGCAAGTTCTTCTAGTAGTGGTTTACTTATGTTTTTTAATTGTTGAATGTTTATTCCGCGAAATACGATATGTGGCAAGGTAATTTCCTCCTTTGTATTTTCCATTATCATAACATGATTTAGCTAGGCATCCATATAACCGATTATCTATTTAATAGCATACGAAAAATAGAAGCATGTCACCTGTTCGACCTTATTATCAATTGATTTTTATTTTTTGACATTCGTCATACTTTATTCTATTGTTTAGAGAGTTTATTGGCCTTACCCAATTGAAGTATAGAAATTTACAATAGACTAATATAATATGTAGTTAGAATGATAAGCTAAATTTCAAGACGTAATTATTAATCGGTTATTATTAGTAGGAACAAACATATATCTTATATCAAACATCTTTTTCTTGGGGGGAATACCATGAATATAGCCATTATATTAGTCATTATTATCGGTTTATTAGCTCTTGTTGGAACTGTCTTTTTAGGTGGTAAAGGTGATCATAACTACGACAATGCGACAAAAGGAAACATCTCTCGCCTTTCTTGGATTTATATTATTCTTGGAATTGCTGTTGTTATTGCATTCGCAGTTTATCTTTTTTAATCAATGACAAAGGTTCTTCTTATGTTTATAAGGAGAACTTTTTTAGTAGATCGAAATGTAGTTTTCTCACTCACTTATCTTGTTAAAAGCATTATGAAAACACTTTCACACTATGTACACAATTATTTAAAAAAACGCTTTCACAAATTGATAGATTTATTTTATAATAGGATTAACAAAACATAATTAAACATCTAAGGAGAAATCATCATGAAACAGTTTGTCTTTTTAATAGATACAGGTAATGAAACAAGAGAACATAAAATAGCAGCATCAGGTATGACGGATGCGGTGAATCGTATTAAGGATATAAAGAATCATTTAAAGAAAGACAGTAATTCAACCTTAAAAATTAAATTTAAAGGTGTTATTTATGAAAACGCTTTCTGACATATTTTTCAGTTAGGATATCCTTTTTCTAATCAAGCAACTTAGTATATACCCAACAATGATGTTCTAAACGATAACGAGGATGGCTCAAACGAAATGAGTCGTCCTCTTTTTCTATTCAACAAAGGATAATCGAAAGCGAGGGATAGATAATATGGAAACTCATAAAGGAAGGCTTTTGGGGAAGTATCTTGCGAATGTGCAGTTGGACGTTTCAATTGCGGCTTATACGAAAGTCCCTATCACTTGGAATGAAGATCGATACACTACTGATTTCAATAAGTTCTATTACATAATGGAAGGTGAGGGATTTGTCAAAGTGAATGATGAAACGTACTATCCTAAACCTGGTGAACTTTATCTCCTCCCTTCAAGTTCTGTACAATCATATGGAACAATCAGCAAAAATACATTCGGTAAATATTGGTGTCATTTCACTGCTAAGATCGGGGATTTTGATTTATTTCAACTGATGAAAACACCGGTATTTAGTAAACTAGATGATTTTGAACTGAAGGAAAAATTCGAGCAACTCATTTCCAATTGGCAAAGTGACAAGTTATCAAGCCATTTCCGGGTTCATTCAATATTATTGGAAATTATTGCGTTGTTTATTGAAAGAAGTGAACACATTCAATTAAAAGTGGATACATCTCCTTCTTTTAATAAAATGGATATCATCCTTACATATATAGAAGAACATTTGGATGGAAATTTATCAGTAGAAGATTTAGCATTAATAGCTAATTTCCATCCAAATTATTTCATTTCAGTTTTCAAACAATTCACTGGCTATTCTCCCATACAGTACATGAATCGAAGACGTATTGAGAAAGCCAAAGAGTTATTAGTTATCAGTGAGCTTACTGTTTCTAACATTTCAGACTCGCTTGGAATGGAAATATCCTATTTTTCTCGATTGTTTAAGGAACTAACTGGATTCTCGCCAACTTCTTTTCGAAATTTGGAGAAAAACTTTAGATAAACCTCTAGCAAACACCTAAACTGATCAAGGATAAAACGTATTCGCAGGTGTGGTAGTCGGACACCATCTTGAATTAAATAAAAATGTGATCAGAGCTTTGTTTGCTTGTTCTGTTCCTATATATCGAAGTGCTTCTGCCGCATGTGCACGGACATATCTATTTTCATCCTGTAATGCGACTTCCAATTGAGGTACTGCTGAATCAGCAGGAGCACCGATTCGAGCTAATGAAAGCCCAGCCATAAAGCGAGTTTGGGCGTCTGGGTCTTGTAAACATTTTGTTAACCCAGCGACAATTTCGTTAGCTGGAGTAGCAATCATACCAAGTGCTTCAGTAACAGATCTGCGTATAATGACAGAAGGGTGCTCTACTAATTGAGTTAAAGCAGGAACAGCTTCTGCAGCCAAATGTCTATGTTCACTTAGGGCAAAAATAGCACGTATCACCGTGGACGTACGGCTACTATTCAATGCAATAATTAAACCTGGTATCGCATCTTTTCCTGCAATTGATAACCCATATGCTGCAAGTCGAGAAACATTAGCTTTTTCGTGATGCAGTGCTGATAAAAGGTTTTGCACGCCATACTTCCCACAGCATGCAAGTTCATATGCTGCATTCAGTGCTACCGGCTCATAGTCATCCTCTAAAGCATTAAGCTTATTTTCAATAAAATTCGAATCGTTCGTTGCTTTCTCTGACATGCTGCCAATTTTACCAGTTAACCAATTCCATGTTTCTTCCCACATCACCTCATGCTGTGCAAATAAAGGGCTTGTTGATTCGGGAAGCTTCCACTCACTTTCTGCATTGTTCCAGCTTGGCTTTGTCGGAGCTTGAGTACGCATAAATTCAAACTTCAGCATAAAGCGAGGATTTCCTAGTGTATTTGGTGTTGCACGATGCCAAATATCATAATGAATTAAGGCAAACGTTCCTGCTTCACCACACGCTTTTACCTCTTGGTCCAATTCGTCAGCATCAAATACACGCGAATCATAATTCTGCGTACCAGGCAGAATTCCCGTTGGCCCTAATTCCGCTGGTGTATCCTGTGGAAAATACATGATCATCGCCCACCATGGATGGTGATTTCTCATGCGATTATATCCCCAATAGCTATCTTTATGCCATTCACCAGCTACTTCAGAAGCATTATAATGTCCATGTCGATGTGCATGTAGCATGTAATCAGGCCCAAGTACACTTGTTAGTGCACCAGTAATTACTGGGTGTTCAAATACTCTTTGAAGCTCAGTTACTCTAGGTAATAAATTATTTCCAGGATTACCTTCTTCTTCGTAAACATTCAATAATTGATCATTTAACTTTTCATGAAACCCCTTAGAAAAATCGGTTTTTAAAATTAGAAATCCTTCTGTAATAAACTTTCTCATCTGTTCATCTGTTAATAAAAGTGGTTTACTTTGTTTTTCCATCCCCAATTTGCCTCCTCTATTCGTTAGTTGAAGCTTCATGATTATTATAAAAGAGGTAAATTTGTAAAAACATAGACGAAACTCATTTAGATTTGTACAAAACTAAGGTGTTTTCGCCTTAATAATTTTTTAAAGAAGTAAACCTATATAGGTCACACAATTACTAGGTTTACCTATAAAAAAAGAATCAGGTGCTACCCCTAATAGAGGAAAACACCAGATTCTTTTTAGTAGTAAACTACCTAACGTACACTTTTTTCAACGTGTTCTAACCAGTTCAATTCTTCTGGCGTCAAGACTATATTGGATCCTTCATCACAAGATAGTAATTCTTCTTCGTTTTGAGCACCAATGAGGGCACAAGTTGGAAACGGTTGATTAAGCACATAAGCAAGAGCGATTTGAATTGTGCTAACACCCTTTTCTTTTGCTAATTGTTCAGCACGGCGAAGTCGTTCCCAGTTTTCATCACTGTAGAAAACACGGACAAGATCTTCATTGCTACGGTCCTCTGGCGTAAATCGGCCTGTAAAGAAACCTCTTGCTTGAGAAGACCAGGAGAGAATTGGGAGCTGATGTTCTTCATGCCATGCACAATCAGATGCATCAGCAGAAACACAGCCAGCCCAGAATGGTTCTTTTGCCTTCGCTAAGCTAAGATTTGGACTACTGAAGGTAAAGCCAATTAATCCGTTTGCAGCAGCATATTCATTTGCTTCTTGTAATCGTTGTACAGTCCAGTTTGATCCACCTATTGCATTGATACGTCCCGCTTTGATATGTTCATTTAACGCATCGATAATAACGCTAACTGGTACTGAAGGATCATCACGATGTAGTGCATATAAATCGATATAATCGGTTCCAAGGCGTTCTAGGCTTTCAAATAAATCTTTAGAAATTGCCTCAGGATTTACACGAGGACCGTTTTGATCATGATGTGCACCTTTTGTAAGGATTACGACATCTTCGCGATTATTGCGATCTTTCATCCATTGACCGATTGCAACTTCACTTTCACCACCACAGTAAATATGTGCAGTGTCGATAGTGTTTCCACCTATCGCAAAATACCGATCTAATACACTACAAACCTTATCATAAACACTTGGTCTAAAATAGTCTGAACCTTGAATTAAGGTTGTTACTGGCTTTGCTAAGCCTGGAATCATAATCGTCTTCATAATGTATACCTCCTGAAATTATATTTCTACACGACGGCGTTCTTTCGCCGATGTTAAACAAGCATCAAGAACCTTCATATTATGGATCGCATCTGTTGCTGGAAAAGGAAGCGGCTCACCAGTTCGAATACTTCTTCCCAATGCATCCGCTTGTAAAGCATATTGATTCAAACGTGGGACTTCTACTTCTCTACGTCCGTCATTCGTAACCACATAAATATTGTCTGTTTCGTCCTGATTAACAACAAATGCTGAAGGAACTTCAATACGGCCTTCTGTGCCAAGAATCTCAAGATTATTTCTAAACGCAGCCCACATTCCACAATCAAAGGTTAGTGCCACACCTTTATCAAACTCAAGTATTCCCGATGCCATCATGTCTACATTGTCATGCTCTTCAGAAAATAAAGCATGGACAGTAGCAGCTTGTGGTTCTTGATCCAACAGCATTCGCGCTGCACTTATTGGGTAAACACCAACATCATATAATGAACCACCGCCCCATTCTTGCTTATAACGAACATTCGCCATGTCTTTCGCATTGTTAAAGGTAAAGTTTCCATGGATGCCACGCAGCTCACCGATTTCACCCGATTTGATAATGTCCTGAATCATTGTGTAACGAGGGTGATAACGATACATAAATGCTTCAGCAAATACAACGCCTGCTTTCTCACAAGCTTCAACCATTTCCTCCGCTTCACTTGCATTGATTGCTAAAGGTTTTTCACATAATACATGTTTTCCTGCTTCTGCTGCACGAATCGCCCATTCTTTATGTAAGTGGTTTGGTAGCGGAATGTAAACGCCATCAATATTTGGATCAGCTAGTAACTCCTCATAACTCCCATAAGCAGTTGGAATATTCAATTCTTCTGCAGTTTGCTTTGCTTTGTCTAGGCCACGACTTGCAATTGCAGAGACTACCCCTGTTTCAGATTGTTGAATACCAGGTATAACAGCTCTTTTTGCGATACCTGCACATCCAATAATTCCCCAACGAATCTTCTCCATTCCGTTCCTCTCCTTTTTGTTAACTTAATACTATATTGTCATTATATAAGACTCGTATTAAAATAAAAATAGAATCTTATTGCTCTATATATAAAAGAATATTGCTGTGAAAGAGTGATAACTAATGCTTAGACAATACTTATTACCAACACTAAATGACCATGAATATATGGTCCTTCCCGAATCAATTGGATGGTATAGGGACGCACCTGAACATGAGGTAGATCGAAAAGTAGGCACACTAAATAATTTTAGTATTCATTTTGTTTTATCAGGATCTGGATTTGTTGAGATCGAAGGAAAGCAATTTTCGTTGAAACGTGGAGACGCCTTTTTATATTTTCCGATGCAGGAACAGCGGTATTATAGCAGCAAAAATGATCCTTGGGATATTCGTTGGGTTCATTTTTACGGGAGTATCCTAAATCAATTTTTATCTGAAAGAGGTTTTCATCGGTATTCACTTTGGAATGTTCAACATATTCGACCATTAGTGGAAGCCCACGAGCAACTTCTCATCGAAGCAGAAAAGAATAGTTTTTTACATTTGTCTCGATTATCAACTCTAACTTACACGTTTTTGATGGAGTTCATTACAAGTACAGTGCCCAGAACTTCTGATAGAAGACTAGAGTTAGATGATCGCATTCACCCTCTACTGCCATTAATGCAGAGAAAAGCATGTGAACCATTTGAATTGGATTACTGGGCGGAACAAGCTGGTGTGAGCACCTATTATTTTTGCCGATTATTCAAACGCGCTACACAAATGACACCAATGGCATTTATTACGTTATGCCGACTTCAGATGAGTAAGCAATGGTTGTTAGACAATAAAGAGATGACGATAAAGGAAATTGCTTTAAAGGCTGGCTATCCGAGTATTAGTTATTTTAATAAACGATTTTTAGAACAGGAAGGTAAGACCCCTACAGAGTATCGTCAGCTGTTTCATCATAAAACAATCGAGTAAGGCGCTAAGTTTGTATATTTTAAAAATCCTAATCTCTCACTATCTTACGTGAGAGATTAGGATTTATTAATTCTAAGATACGTTTCCGATTGTTGAAGAGCTTTCTCTTTAAGAAACTTTAATAAAATCTAACAACCTAAAATTCTTCATATATAGCAGGGTCTTGATTGTTAATTCTGCCGTCATGTCGAGTTAACTGTGAAATAAGGCTCATTTCTGCTTCATCTAGGGAAAAGTCAAAAATTGATATATTTTCAAGTTGTCTAGTAGGAGATGAAGATTTAGGAATGACAATGGCCCCTAGTTGATAATGCCATCGCAAAATAACCTGTGATATAGACTTGTTATGGTCGTTGGCAATTTGTTGAAGAGTACTATTTTGTAAGACTTCCTTAGCTCGAGCTAACGGACTCCAGGATTGTGTCTTAATATTATTCTGTTCATGCCATTTTCTTTGCTCTGCTTGATTAAAAAATGGATGTAATTCGATTTGGTTTAAACTCGGCTTAACGCCTGTTTCCTTTTCTAAACGCTCAATATGTTCAGGCAAAAAATTACAAACACCAATCGAACGAATAAGGCCCTGCTTTTTAGCGTCAATTAATGCATGCCAAGCTTCCACATAATGATCTTGTATAGGGTTAGGCCAATGAATGAGATATAAATCATAATAATCTAGATTTGCACGATATAAGGATTCTTGGATGGTAGTAACAGCTTTTTCATACTGCTGGTAGCGTCCAGGTAATTTGGATGTAACTCTTAATTCTTCTCTCGGAACCGAACTACGTCTAACAGCTTCACCTACAGTGCCTTCGTTTTCATAATTATAGGCTGAATCAATTAGTCGATATCCTTTATCATCAATAGCACTTTGGATAGCATTCGCACCTTGATTCCCCTTAAGTGAATATGTACCCAAACCGATAACCGGCAAAGTAACACCATCATTAAGCGTTATTTCTGGAACTAACTTGTCCACAACCAACCACTCCTTTCAATAATATTTTAAGATTATCATAATTCTGGATGGATTACATAGTTTTGGAACTTTTGGGAGTAGTTTAAACAGATAGGTCTCATTTTGTTAATTCTAGAAACTTCGCTGCAACACATTTTGCAAGCAACTGAGGCTCAATTTCGATCTGCATACCTATCTTACCGGCACTTACAACGATCTTTTTTAAACCGTTGGCATGACGATCGATAAACGTTGGATAGTTCTTTTTCATACCTATAGGAGAACAACCTCCACGAATATATCCCGTCCATTTTTGAAGCTCTTTTACTGGCAGCATTTCTAGCTTTTTTTCACCTGCTGCTTTTGCGGCTTTTTTTAGATCAAGCTCCTCAGCTACAGGAATGACAAAGACATACAAACTTTTTTCTCGGTAAGCAACTAAGGTTTTAAAGACCACTTCCTGTGATCTGTTTATTTTCTCAGCAACAGCAATTCCATTTATCATTCCATCGCCTACATCATAGGTCAAAATGTCATAAACTATTTTTTGCTTATCTAGCATTCTCATTGCGTTTGTTTTATTGCTCATAAATTATCATCCTCTTCAGCTTTTGAAATTTCATAGGACAATTAACTTTACATAACGTTACCGCTCCAACTCAAGGAGCTTTGTCTTCATTTCCAATCCACCACGATAGCCGGTAAGCTTTCCATTTTTTCCAACAACACGATGACAAGGGATTGAAATTAACACTGGATTCGCTCCAATTGCCGCTCCGACTGCACGTACTGCAGCTGGTTTATTGATTGTATTTGCTATATCTGAATAGACAATAGTTGCCCCATATGGAATCTCACAAAGTGCCTTCCATACGGCCATTTGAAATTCTGTCCCATGGTAATCAAATGGTACAGTAAAGCTTTTCCGTTCCCCTTCAAAATACTCAATTAGTTCATTCACATAAGGCTTAAGCCTTTCATGATCTTGAGTAAGCCGTCTTCCTGGAAAATGCTTCTCAGCCCATACTATTAATTCATCGACTGGCATATTCTGCGACCCTACGTAGCAAAGTCCTTTCGATGTGGCGGCTAGATAAATCTTCCAATCTTTATGATGAAGCAATGTCCAATAAATTGTTGGCTTATTTTCTGTATTCACTTTTTTAGTCCCTCCTATTTCAATAACTAGCAATATTGGATTGGTGTTTATCCGTTAATATAAATTGCTTAACCGAATCTTTTATGTGGTGAAGATCATCCGCACACAATTCTCTACTCAACGGGCACCTTCTAAACCAGCTTCAATTCCAGGATCCAAAAATCATTTAACTTCCTCCACAATCAAAAGCTCCCATCGCTCTGACTATTTACAACCCATAGATATTATTGAATAGAAAATAGTATATTACAAGCTGTTGTTTGCACAAAAAAACCTCCCATAGTGCAAGGAGGTTACCGTCTAATATTTAACTCAAAACGTTCCTTCTCAATCTTGATTGCCTGCACTTTCATCCATGTACATAAGTTCCCACAAATGACCGTCAATATCCTGAAAACTCCATCCATACATAAAGCCGTGGTCGACTGGTTCATTTGAAGGCATCCCTCCAGCTGCTAAAGCCTTATGTACAATCTCATCAACCATTTCTTTGCTATTAGCAGAAAACGCTACAATAACCTCTGTACTCTTCGTAGCATCAGCAATGTCTTTTTTCGTAAAGGTTTTAAAAAATTCTTCTACCAACAGCATAACAAAAATGTTTTCGCCTACGACCATACACGTAGCATTTTCATCGGTAAATTGAGGATTAAACTCAAAACCTACTTTTGTGAAAAACTCAACTGATTTATTAAGATCTTTAACTGGTAAATTAACATAAATTTGAGCTGCTTTTAGTCCCATCTAATTATCACCTCCCATTTTTTACAATATCATCCATGTATTACTATAGTCAATTTTAAACACAGCACTATAAAGCATGCCACCAATCGCGAAAGTAGATTCCATTACCTTACAGAAATATGCTCCATATTGTGGAACTTTCACATTCCCGAGTTCATGTATGTCTCTGTAAGTGATGATTGTTTCAACTATCCAATAACTCCCTTCTTCAAGATGACATTTGCGTAAAGTGCCCTTTCTCCAGTAGCAACAACCGCATATGTCTCTTTCGCTCGTTCATAAAAAGAAAAACGATCGATCATGTCAATTGAGATAGGCTTTCCTTCTTTTTCATTAGCAATCTGCTGATACTGTTGCCAGATAACTGGTTCTCCACCATCACCTGGCTCAACTGCCATTAGTGTGATCGGCTGTTCGACATACGAATCAAGTGGAAATAAAGTTAGGATCGCCTTAAGTAAATCGGGAATAGAATGTCCATCTGCTCGAATTAATCTTTGCGCATGGCTCGCTGCTGGAAAGTTACCATCTGCTAAAACAATTTCATCACCATGCCCCATTTCAGTAAGAATTTTTAATAAATCTGGAGACAAGATTGGTGGGATCCCTTTTAACATATTATCAACCTACAATCGATTATTTTTCTTCAATGAAGATATTGGTTAACGAACCTAATTTTTCAATTTCAACAGTAACTTCATCTCCAGGATGTATGTACACTTGCTTTTCATCTGGGTATCCTAATACAACACCTTCTGGAGTCCCTGTTAAGATAACATCTCCCGGTGTAAGCGTCATATGCTGAGAGATGTAACTAACGATTTGATCTACGTAAAAGATCATATCTGATGTATTTGAATCTTGACGTACTTCGCCATTTACATACGTTTTTAATTGGAGATCATTAGGATTTCCAACTTCATCAGCTGTTACTAAATATGGTCCCATCGGGCTGAAATCATCACATGTCTTTCCGAGTAACCATTGAGGAGTTTTTAATTGTAAATCACGTGCTGATAAATCATTTACCGTACAATAGCCAAATACATGTTCCAACGCCTCTTCTTTGCTTACATATTTTGCTTTTTTCCCAATAACGACACCTAGCTCTACTTCGTAATCTAATTGTTTCGTTACTTTTGGTACAGCAATTTCACTTTTATGACCTGTCAACGTATTATTAAATTTATTAAATAAGATCGGTACTTCTGGATATGGAGCATTTGTTTCATCCGCATGCTTGCGGTAATTTAATCCGACACAAATGATTTTATTTGGTTGTGTGACACAAGGTCCCCATTGGATTTCTTCTTCAGTTTTTAGATATGATGCTTCATTTGATGTTGGAAGTGTAGAAAGATAATCTTCGAGTACAGAAATGGTTTCCTTGCCGCCAGCGATGATTTCCATGATATTTGTTTGAATTTGAGCATTTGGTTTTTCATTTAATGCTGCTTCAAGATCGATAATACCATTATCAATTTTTACTCCCAATGCTTGCTTTCCTTCTTTTATAAATGTTAATAGTTTCATAGAAAAATCCTCCTCTTTCGTTTTTACGCATTCTTACCAAATACAACGCCACCATCAATATAAAGCGGAGAGCCCATCATAAACCTTGATTCATCAGATGCTAGGAAAAGGGCTGCATAGGCCACATCTTCAGGTCTTCCTAAATCCCCACTTAACTGGCGGGTTTTAATCTTTTCAATCGCTTCCTCAGGATTTTCATACGATTGTTTTAAATAATGCTCTACAAAAGGCGTTAGAATGGTTCCTGGCAAAATAGCATTTACTCGAATATTATAGGCAGCATAGTCCACCTGCATCGATTTAGTTAAGGCTAAAATCGCTCCTTTTGTCGTTGAATAGGAGGCACGGTCAGCTAGTCCCATTTCAGCAATACATGAAGACATATTAATGATCGAACCCTTGTTTTGTTCCATCATATGAGGAATAACATATTTACTTGGCAGCATCACACCATTAATATTAACATTCAATGTTTTATTCCAGGCATCTAGATCAACCTCATGAAGCTTGCCTACACCGCTAATACCAGCATTATTAAACAAAACATCGATCTTCCCATACCTATTTATCGCTTTATCAACCATTGCTTTAACAGAGCTTGCATCAGTAACATCAGCTTGAATGAAATAGGCTTCACCATTTGCTTCGCTAATTTCAGCTACGGTGTTCGTCCCGCTTTCAACATTTAAGTCATTAACAATGATTGATGCTCCTTCTTTCGCAAACAATAAAGCTGTACATTTCCCAATTCCAGACCCTGCACCCGTAATTAGAATTACTTTATCTCTCAATCTCATATTCTTATATCCCTTCCCTTTGTCTGTTAATGTTCCATATGATCCTCTGGTTGTGCTGCTTTAACTGTTAATCCGCCGTCAACCATCATTAAATGACCATTGATTTGTTCTGCTTCATTTGATGCTAAAAACACAACTGCATCCCCTATTTGCTTTGCAGTTCCTAGCCGTTTCATCGGATTTGCTTCAATTTCCTTGCTTCGTATTTCCGGATCTGCTAGAAAATCAGTACACATATCTGTATCAACTGTACTTGGTCCTACTGCATTTACATTAATGTTGTATCTTCCAAGCTCGATAGCCAATCCTTTAGTTAACATATGTCCTGCTGCTTTTGAGGCTTGATAATGAGGAATTACTGGACTCGTAACCATGAGGCTGGCAGTGGATAAAATGTTAATTATTTTTCCATTGCGCTTGGGAATCATTCGCTTGGCCGCTAATTGGGATGTTAGAAAAATAGCCTTCACATTTGTATTAAAGGTACGGTCCCATGTTTCTTCTGTTACTTGCATAAAAGGCTCAAAAGGAGCAATTCCAGCATTATTAACCAGAATTTCAATTTCTCCAAGCTGTTCCTCTACTGCCTTGATCATTGCTTCTACATCTTGTTTATTGCCAACGTCGGCTTTAATTACAATTGCTCTTCTACCAATCCCCTCTACCTTTTTCCTAACCTCTTCAGCTTGTTCTCTTGAACGGACAGAGTTAAAATTAATTGCGACATCTGCCCCCTCTTCAGCAAGTCGCAAAACAATAGCTTCACCGATTCCACGGTTTCCACCTGTAACTAACGCAATTTTATTAAGTAAGCGCTTCACTAAATATCCTCCCTTTTCCTACAGACTAATTCCTATTCGACTAATACTAAATTCTTGATGACCAAGAATCTCTGCTTTTGTAAGTTCTCCAGATGCGACACTGACAATTTCTTTAAATAACCGTTCCCCAGCTTGTTGAAGAGACTCTTTTCCTTGTAATACAGGACTTGTATCAACATCAATATTGTCAGCCATGCGCTTTGCCATAACCTCGTTTCCAGAAATTTTAATAACAGGTACAATTGGATTTCCAGTCGGCGTTCCACGGCCTGTAGTAAAACAAACGAGCTGAATGCCTGCTGCTGCCATTCCTGTGACACATTCAATATCATTTCCGGGCGAGTCCATAAAATAAAAGCCTTTTCCAGGTATTTCACTCGCAAAGTCAACGACACCTTGTAATGGCGCTGTGCCAGCTTTACTTATACACCCCAATGATTTCTCTTCAATGCTAGATAATCCTCCCTCAATATTTCCGGGACTAGGGTTACCACCTCGCATATCAACACCCATTCGTTCGATTTCTGCTTCAAATTTTGCAATTGAATCATATAATTTTTTCGTCACTTCTTCATTTACTGCCTTTTCAGCTAGGATGTGTTCTGCTCCAATGATTTCAGTCGTTTCACCCATCACTATGCTTCCGCCTTTATCAATAATCATGTCTGACGTTCTTCCTAAGGCAGGATTACTGCATAAACCTGATGTTGCATCAGAACCACCGCATTTAACACCAACAATTAGCTCTGAAAGTGAAATATTTTCATATGGAATACTTGCAATTTTTTGTTCAAGCTCTTTTGCTATTTCTGTTCCTTTTTTAATTGTATTGACCGAGCCACCTTCATCTTGAATATCAATCCAAATCACTGGTTTTCCCGTCTCAGCAATTTCGTCACGTATTTGTTCAGCATTCATGACCTCACAGCCTAAGCTTACAACTAGGACAGCACCAACATTTGGATTTTTCCCCATCCCAACAAGAACCTTGTGTGTCCGCTCTTTATCATCACCTACTTGGCTGCAGCCATGCTGATGTGGAATAGCTACCGATCCTGGTACCTGCTGTTGAATTCGATTAACTACTTGATTTGCACACACCACTGTTGGTAAAAGCAGCAAATGATTCCGAATCCCTACTTTTCCATCTGGTCTGCGATATCCTTTGATCATTGTCATTTTTTCTCACTCCTCTTTCTAAAATTATTGGTCACCTCGACCGCGAACACCGATAAGATTGTGTACATGAACATGCTCACCTTCTTCAATAGTGGTTGTAGCGACGCCAATAGACTCTCCATATTTCAGGATTGTATCACCGATTTTAATTTGATTAAGTGCCAGTTTATGACCGAAAGCAACATCCTCTTTAGCTGTTAATGTACATGTTTGATCTTCAATTTGAAATGTTAATACCTCACCCTTATTAATCGAGCGCAACAATGTGACAACGTTATCATTCTGATTCATGACAATACATGAAACACCTGCACCAAACGTTTTCTCTTTTGTTTCCATTCTTTTATCTTCCTTTCAAACTTGCTTTTTATCATTCTATCACCTGTTAATTGTTATAAAAATTGCCTGAATTGACTTCTTTGTAACATATTTTGATATTATAGAAAGGAGAGATTAAGTGAGGTGGTTGAATAAATGTTACCAATTCGTAAACAATTTGAATCTAAAAAATCTTTCCCATTTCATATCGTCTATAAACAAACGAAAGATCTTCAAGATGAGCTTCCAGAACATACACATGAATGGTTAGAAATTGTGATGATTCATGAAGGAAAAGGAACCTTTTTCATTGATCAAACTTTTTATGACATACAAAAAAATGATCTAATCATCATTCCAAGTAATACGATTCACCGTACCATACCTGATAAGGATCATTCCCTTACTTCTACTGCTATCTTCTTTAGTCCTGCCCTACTTAATCATTCTACTTTTGGTAATGGTTTTTTATATTTGAAGATTTTTGGTGAATCAAAAAAAGGAAAGAATTATAAATATACGTTAGAGCATAATCACCAAACTAAATTAAATGACTACATTGATACCCTTATGCATGAAGTGGAGACAGAAAGCCCAGATCAAGTGAATGCGATCCTATTATGGTTGCACGTGACTATGCTTCACCTTAATCGAAATTGCCTTACTTGGAAAACAGGAATAGAAAAGCAGTCTTCCTTCGGACCAAAATGGTTTAAAGAGGCATTAATTTATATTGATCAACATTTAGATACTAGTTTAGATTTGAATTCTCTATCAAGACGCTTTTCCGTTTCAGCCGCTCATTTTAGCCGTGTCTTTAAACAGTTGATTGGCATTAATGTGACCGATTATATTACAATGAAGCGGATATTATTAGCAAAAGATCTACTAAGTAGTTATAATGAGAAAATTTCAACTGTGGCTGAGCAATGTGGATTTACGAGTATGCCCCATTTTTTTCGGACATTTAAGAAACTTACGTCGATGACCCCTTCTGAGTACAGAAAAAAAAGATAATTGATAATTTGCCTTAGTTCATTAAAAGGTGAAAAAATCCTCATGGGAAATAGTTTCCTTTCCATGAGGATAAAGGTGAAACGAGTATTTGTGTAAGATTATCTAAGTTCTTTTTTAGTGTTCGGTCCAACGATTCCATCTACTGCTAGACCACGTGCCTTTTGGAATTTACGGACTGCTTGATCCGTGTTTGAACCAAAAATTCCGTCCACCCCTTTTGTATTGTACCCTTTAGCAGTAAGGATACGTTGAAGTTCTTTTACAGAAGCACCTTTGCTTCCTTTTTTAAGGATGCCACTTTTGGCTAGGTCTGACCCATTTGATGGTGAAGAAGGAGATGTTGGCTTTGTCACTGTTGTTCCTCCAAGTGCTTTTCTTGTTGCTGGACCGACTACGCCATCTACAGTAAGACGTCGAGCCTTTTGAAATGAGCGGACTGCAGATTCTGTATTTTGACCAAATACACCATCTATCCCTTTTGTACTAAACCCTAGAGAAGTAAGCTTCCGCTGAAGCTCTTCAACAGCAGGTCCCCTGTTCCCCTTTTTGAGAGCGGTTCCATTTACAGTAACTGGAACTGAGCTTTCAGTTACTTTATATCCGTAAGAAACCGCTATTGAATCAAATGATTTCCCTGAAGTTGTGATTATAACAGGTGTATTGACAGGCACTTGATTGAACAGCCATTCCACCTCGTTATCATACATCCGTACACAACCGCTACTCACATAACCACCAATTGAATTAGGGTTGTTGTTACCATGAATTGCATAAGTCGTGCCCCATGTTCCCCTTGCATTTATTCCAAGCCATCTATTACCAAGCGGATTACGTGGGTCACCACCTGGAATGCCATCAGTGTAGTAAGGTCGATTCTTTATCTTGTTTACAATTTTAAATTTTCCCTCTGGTGTTAAGGATTGACTCCTCCCTGTCCCGACCTTAAACACTTTAGTTAGTTGATTATTTTCATAATAAGCAAGTTGGTTGTTTGACTTATTAATGATAATAAATTTGCTGCCTGCTGCAGAACCAGAAGATATCCCTATACTACAAAACATCAGAATTGCCAATACAAATAAATAAAACCATTTTTTAATCAACTCTGTTCCCCCCTTAGTTGTGAATACACTTTATAAGACGGTATATATGCTAAAATTGTTTGATTAATTTACAATTTTTTGAAAAAATATTTAATTTTACTAAAGTTCCACCATACAGCCTTAGCGTTTTCTATGCCCATTGTTGAGGAAATCATTATTTCGCTGAATATTGCTCATTCCTTTTTAGGTTCAGGAAAACATAAAAAAGAAGCTGACCCTTTTATGAGCCAGCCTCTTATCCCTATAATCTTATTTTAGTCGTTCTTCACACGCTCTAAGCCAAGTAGTTGCCATTAACATGTTTCCCGCGGAATTCATGTGAACGCCGTCTGTCGTGAGCTTATAATTGTTTTCAGCTTGTAAATACTTGATAAATGCTTGATGCGTAGGCACGATTGTTGCATCGAATTGTTGTGCAAGATTAGTTATTATCTCCACATAGTCTTTTAACATCTTATTTCCTGTGGATTCTGTATCTTCCTCAATAATTGTTGGTTCCATTAATACAATTTGTGCGTTGGTTTCTTCTTTTACTTGAGTTAACAATTTTACGTAAACTTGGTGAAATGTCTCTGAAGTTACTTGCTCTATTTCAGGACGGTCAAGCTGTCTCCATACATCATTTATTCCTATTGAAATCGAAACATAATCTGGTTGATGATCAATGACATCTGTTTGCCATCTTGCAGCGAGGTCAGTGACTCTATCTCCGCCTATTCCTGTATTCACAATTTGATAGTCAGCATATGGATACGTTGTCACCAAGTAATCATGTAAAATTCTTACATACCCATATCCTAGACCCTCTTGATCTTCTCGTCTTCCACAATCTGTAATACTATCCCCTATTAATAAAATTTTTTTCGCCATTCTCTAATCTCCTTATTCTCTATTAAAAATTAAGATATCTATTACTTTCATAGTTTATTATTTTACACTTATTGTATAAATACCTTCTCATTATGTAGGAAAACAGATTATTTTATTATTTTCATTTAAAAATCTATTTTTCCGTTATTTTTTATTTTATAAAAGGATCACTTTTGTTTATTTGCACCCAACTTATAGAATAGAACTACTGCCTTCTCAAACCGATGGCTTCTCACCTTTCTTATTTTATCGAATAAAATTTTGCACAGTTCTCACCAAGGATCAGATTCTCCGATTCTGGAGCAAATCGCTTAACATAATCCAAGACAATTTCCATGACCGTTTCATAGCGATTACTAACAGTACAAACGGGCCAATCAGAGCCTATCATGATTCTGTTTGGTCCAAAGGCTTTAAATACTACGTCTAAATATGCTTCAAAGTTCTCTTTTCTCCAATTCTTCAAATTGGCCTCAGTCACCATGCCGGATAGTTTCACATAGACGTTCTGGTGTTCTGCTAGTTTTGTAAGATCTTCCTTCCATGGCGAAATCACTTTATTCTTTATATCAGGCTTGCCGATATGATCCAATACAAATTGCTGTTTCGGGAATGTTTCTACAAGCTCGATGGCATAAGGGATATGCACTGGAAAAAGCAGGAGATCATATGTGAGGTCAAAATCGTTTAGTTCACTGATGCCTCTCTGAAAATCTTCTCTTAACAAAAATTGATCATCTACTTCATCATGGATGACATGGCGAATTCCTTTAAGATAAGGATTATCTGTGAAATGTTTCAATTGTTCTGTTACATCAGGCGAACAGAGGTCAACCCAGCCAACAACTCCCTTGATACAATCATATTTTTGTGCTAGTTTTAAAAGCCAACTTGTTTCCTCTAATGTTTGTCTAGCTTGAACAGCAATCGCTCCATTAAAATCAAGAGATTGTAACAGTCCTTCAAGATCTTCTGGTAAAAAGTCACGTTGTAATTCAGACATGTCTTCACTAATCCAGCTATATTCGTTTTCGTTATAAATCCAAAAATGTTGATGTGCGTCTATTTTCATAACTGACTGATCCCTCTCTTTCCTAATGATGAGGCCCGATAACTTAGAGTAGAGATTTCTAGATTCGTATTCCCAAGTTTTCTATATTTCATCATGGTCTCTCCTATTTAAAAGCGCTTTCAAAATTTTAACACGAGTATCAAGATATAAAAATGACTTATTCTGATGCTTTTATATCTTCTCATGTTATCTATCAAAAGGTACGGATCACTTCCAGGAAAAATATAAATGGGCGAACCAATACCAAAGGATCGAATCCCTCCATCACAACATATAGCTCCTTAAAAGTTGAAAGGAGCTATATATTAGTGATGTTGGTAGTTGTCAGACCCTTTTAAGTCGCCCTCTAGCTAGTTATCAAATCTATTTCTCAACTAAATAGTAGCTGCTTTTATTGGGAGAATGGTATAATATTCTCCTGCAACAGTAGCAAAAGAAATGGCGCCATATCCTATCTTTTCAATTTCAACAACTTTTTCCCCTACTTTTACTTCCACATTGACATCTGTTTTAAGAACACATCTTTCTCCTTGTAATGAATGTATCTCGACTTGCTTTAACTTCTTATTCTCCCACTGTAGAGCTATTTCAAATCCACCACGTGCTCTAAGGCCACGAACATGCCCATTTGGCCATGCATCAGGTAATGCAGGTAATAAATGAATTTCCTTTGTATGAGATTGAAGTAATAACTCAGCAACCCCAGCGACAAAACCAAAATTCCCATCAATTTGAAAAGGTGGATGTGCATCAAACAAGTTGGAATATACTCCACCACGCTGATAATTTGTGCTATTCTCATCAGTTACAAGCTGAAGAAGGTTAGTTATTAGACCTAGAGCCCGATTTCCATCTTTAAAACGAGCCCATAATGATATTTTCCAAGCAAGGCTCCAGCCAGTCCCTTCATCACCTCTGCGCATAAGAGAATGTTTAGCAGCCTTAAATAATTCAGGTGTTTCCTTTTCAGTAAACTGCCTCCCCGGGAAAACCCCAAAAAGATGTGAAACATGGCGATGGTTAAGTTCCTGATCATCCCAATCTTTATACCATTCCTGTAGTTGCCCATATTGACCAACCTGAAGTGGAAATAATTTTGATCTTTTTTCTTCTAATTCTTGTCTAAACTCGATGTCATTATTTAACTCTTTTGTTGCTTCGATACAGCTTGTAAATAAGTCCCATATTAATGACAGATCCATGGTTGTCGCCATACTAACTGCTGCCATTTTACCATCTTCCGTTACAAATTTATGCTCTGGGGAAGTTGAAGGCGCTGTCACTAAATATCCTTTTTCATCTTCAATTAGCCAGTCCATACAAAATAATGCTGCTTTTTTCATAATTGGGTAAGCCTTATTACGTAAAAATTGTTTGTCTCGGCTAAATGCAAAATGCTCCCATAGATGCTGTGAAAGCCACGCTCCAGCCATTGGCCAAATCGTCCAAACTGGATCACCATGACCATATGCCCCTACAGGAGCAGATTGACGCCAAATGTCTGCATTATGGTGTGCAGTCCAGCCTCGCAGACCATAATTTGTTTGAACTGTTTTTTCTCCATTGTGGGCTAATTCCTCTATGTAATTTAGGAATGGCTGATGACATTCAGCTAAATTACATGTTTCTACAGGCCAATAGTTCATTTGTGCATTAATATTGAGTGTGTAATTACTACTCCAAGGTGGCTGAATCATGTCATTCCAAATGCCTTGTAAATTGGCAGGCTGTGTTCCAGGACGGGAACTTGTGATCATTAAATATCTGCCAAAATGAAACAGAAGCTCCACTAATTTAGGATCTCTTGCTCCATATTGTTCAATCCATTGGTCTGTCATAATCTCATTAGTAACTAATGATGGACCTAAATCAAGCTCAACACGATCAAACAGTGATCTGTAGTCTTTAATATGAGTTTCTCGAAGTGTTTCAAATGTACTTTTTTTCGCTTCATATAAGTGTTTCATGACTGTTACTGAAGGATCTTTCCCTTCTTTACGAGGGGATTTATCAAATCCATTGAAGCTTGTAGCAGCTGAAAAGAACAGTGTTACTGTTGTCGCATTTAAAACAGTAAGACCTTCATCATCTAAATAGGATACACCACCATCTTTCTGAACAGCTAACCGCCCCTCAAATGTTAGTGAGTTACCATTTCCCTCTTGTTCATAAATAATGGGATTCTCATTATCTCGGAAATAGCCTGGATCTACATTTTCCGGGCAAATCCCTCTAAGAATAAGTTCTTCATTAGACTTTTCTATTACGGTTTGAAGTAAGCTTTCTAATTTAGCAGTAAAGTTAATCTTGCCCGGTTTATTTGCCCTAAGGTGAATAACAATTACTTGATCCTCAAAAGATGAAAACATTTCGCGTGTATAGGTTACATCATCAATATCATATTGGACACGAGCTATACCATCCTGTAAATCAAGACTTCGTCTATAATTTTTTTCATTTCCATCGTGAGCAAATTTTATTAATAAATCACCAAAAGGTAGATAGGATTGGGTATAGGGACCCATCATGTTTTTTGCAATATGATCAGCTTCTTCATACTTCCCCTCAAAAATAAGCTTTCTAATTTCAGGTAAATACTTTTTTGCATCTGGATTATTAAAATCTTTCGGGCTTCCTGACCATAAAGTATCTTCATTTAATTGTAATCTTTCCAGTTCAACTCCACCAAAAATCATTGCTCCAAGTCGACCATTTCCGATAGGAAGTGCCTCTGTCCAAGTCTTTGCACTAGTTTGATAGTTTAACTTCATTATGAATGTCCCCCTTTTATAATAATTAATAGGATAATAATTGAACATTTACCGACAGCAAAATCAACAATAATCTTAGTTCTTATTCTTTCATATTAACAATGTCCTTCAATGGTTCTTTTGAGGAGATCTCAATTATCTAACTTTCCATTCTGATAACGTCCTTTGATCATTTTTTTTAAAAGGAGCGTGTAATTTAAAATCCACATCCCAATTGTCAGTCCATATTGGTAATAAATAAATAAGACTTCTAGATTAGTTCTTACAAGTTTTCTATATTTCATCATGACCCTTCAAATATGAAAGCATTTACAAAATTTTATCATGTGTATCAAGATATAAAAATGACTAATTATGATGTTTTTACACCTTTTTATGTTATTAACCTTAGTATAAGAAACACTTCTGCTCATAAGATATGTGTATCCTTTTAAATTTCAATGGACATTTAATTAGCAGCCTCTTGAATGTTTATAGCGAATCTTCTTTATTTTCCCTCGTTTTATTACACTATTTTTTTATGCACTCTCATTTCTTGAATGGAAATGTTAAACCATTCATTAATCCATCTTAAATTGCAAATCTACATAGATTAATATATAGTAAGTATAGTCAATAAACTAAGTTCATGCTATTTTATCTGTATATTCAATCTTTTTCGACATTCCAAAAAATAAATGAAGAAAGTGAGTATAACAAACATGAATAAAAAAGTACTTTTTAATGATGGATGGGAGTTTTCCAAAAGTAGTTTAGAAGTTTGCGAAAGTGCTACTTTGACATTTGAACCTGTTGATTTACCTCATGACTGGCTAATATACAATACTGTAGACTTATATGAAAACAGTATAGGTTGGTATCGTAGGAAATTTACATATACGAAGGATGAAAAACAAATTCTCTTGTGTTTTGATGGGGTTTACATGGATTCTTCCCTATATGTGAATCAACAATTTATCGGAGAATGGAAATACGGGTATTCCTCTTTTGAACACAATATCACAGATGCACTGGTCGAAGGAGAAAATGAAATTGTTATGAAGGTCGTGCATCAAAGCCCAAATAGCAGATGGTACTCTGGTGCTGGCATTTATTGTAATGTCTGGCTAAAAACTAGGGATAAGAATCATATAGTTACAGATGGAATATACTGCACAACAAAAAAGAAAGAGAATGTATGGCAGTTAGAAGTCGACACAGAAATAAATATCTTTGATGAAGTACAAGTTTCGCATAGTCTCGTTTATAAGGATGAAATAATTACATCTACATCAGAGAGAGTTATATCGGGCAGTGATTCTAGTACACTTAATCAACAAGTGTTATTTCTAGAAGATCCATTGTTATGGAGCACAGATGAACCTAATCTTTATCAGCTTATAACCCGCCTACATGTGAAAAATAACGATAAAAATCAGAGTTTAGAGGAAATTGAAGCAATCTCACAAAATATCGGGTTTCGTGTAATAGAACTTGACCCCCAAAATGGATTTCAACTAAATGGGAGAAAGATGAAATTAAATGGGGTTTGTGAACACCACGATTTAGGAGCCCTAGGATCTGTATTAAATAAAGCTGCATTGAAAAGAAGATTAGTAATTTTGAAAGAAATGGGTGTTAACGCTATTCGAACAGCTCACAACATGCCAGCAAAAGAACTTATGGAATTAGCAGATGAAATGGGCTTGCTTGTAGTCACGGAAGCTTTTGATATGTGGGAAAGAGCAAAAACTCCTTATGATTACGCTAGATTCTTTAAGGAATGGGCATATGTTGATGTGAAAAGTTGGGTAAAGCGGGATCGGAATCATCCGAGCTTGCTAATGTGGAGTATTGGAAATGAAATTTATGATACCCATGCAGATGATCGAGGACAAAAAATTACAAGCATGCTTATCGAATATGTACGAAAATATGATCCGAAAGAAAATGCAAGCGTTACCATCGGTTCAAATTATATGCCGTGGGAGAATGCACAAAAATGTGCTGATCTTGTTAAGGTTTCAGGTTATAACTATGCAGAAAAATATTATCAAAAACATCATGAAGAACATCCAGATTGGATTATTTATGGTAGTGAAACAGCATCTGTTGTGCAAAGTAGAGGGATCTATCATTTCCCATTTGATAAATCAATTCTTGCAGACGATGACGAACAATGTTCTGCACTTGGAAATAGTACAACCAGTTGGGGAGCAAAATCAGCCGAAGCTTGTATTTTAGCAGAAAGAGACACCCCCTTCTCACTCGGTCAGTTTATATGGACTGGGTTTGACTATATTGGAGAACCTACACCTTATCATACAAAAAACTCTTATTTTGGACAGATTGACACTGCTACTTTTAAGAAAGATTCGTATTACATCTATCAAGCAGCATGGACAGATTATAAAACAAAACCAATGGTCCATATCTTCCCCTTTTGGAATTTTAATAAAGGGCAAATGATTGATGTTAGAGTATGCTCCAATGCGCCAAAAATTGAACTTCAATTAAATGGGAATACAATCGGAATCTATGATATTGACCATGAACATGGAACACAGCTTGTTGGATGGTGGAAGATTCCTTATGAAGAAGGTGAGTTAACGGCGATTGCTTATGATGAAACAGGCAACATCATTGCGACAGATCGTAAAATATCCTTCGGAGATGCTAAAAAAATCTGCTTGAATACTGATAAAGAAAAACTTCTTGCTAATGGTACGGATTTACTTTTTGTAGAAATAACAATGAAAGATAAAGATGGGAATCCAGTTGAGAATGCAACGAATAGAGTAAATGTACATGTCTCAGGAGCTGGACGTCTTATTGGTCTCGATAATGGCGATAGCACAGATTATGATCAATATAAAGGAGTAAGCAGAAGATTATTCAGTGGAAAATTAATGGCGATCATTGGGGCAACTTTAGAACCTGGGAAAATCCAAATTGAAGTTTCATCAAAAGGTTTGGAAACTAAAATCGTTGAATTTGAGTCACAAGCAATGAATAACCTAGCTTTAAATGGGATTTCTGCCAGTATGAAAAATCAAGAGTTACCTGTTGTCATGGGTGGCAATGAGGAGATTCCTGTTCGTAAGATTGAAATAATCAGTGATTCTGGACAAGTATTTGATGAATCAAAAAAAGAGATTCTTGTTCGAGCAAGATTGTACCCAGTAGATACTTCTTATCAAGAAGTTGAATGGAGTGTAGTTAATGCTACAGGGATTGTGTCAAATATTGCAAAAGTAGAAGCATTTGGTGATGAGGCCAAAGTAACCGCATTTGGTGATGGAGAATTTCTACTTCGCTGTACAAGCAAGAATGGTAGTAACAAGACAAAAATTATCTCCCAGCTAGAATTTAAGGCAGCTGGTCTAGGTACAGCCTACAAAGATCCTTATGGATTTATTTCCGCAGGACTCTATGATTATAGTAAAGGGGAAGTTGGAAACGGTAACGAACGAGGAGTAGCGACAAGTAGAGATGGTGAGACTCAAGTAGGTTTTCGTGAAATTGACTTTGGTCCTTACGGCTCTGATAAAATAACAATTCCAATTTTCGCTTTAACAAGTGAAGAGTATTCTCTTCAGATTTGGGAAGGAATTCCAAATGAAGATGGATGTGAATTACTAGCTGATGTGACCTACCAAAAGGAATCCAAGTGGAATGTGTATCAAGAAGAAACTTATCAATTGTCAAAAAGACTGAAAGGTATTACAACCATTTGTTTTGTTCTCCAACAGAAGGTGCATATTAAAGGATTTTCATTTGAGAAAAAGAATAGAGCCTTTGAAAAAAATATCACGTCAGAATGTGACCACATCTATGGGGATACATTTACCTTAACAGAAAATAGTGTTGAAGGAATTGGAAACAATGTATCTCTAGAGTTTGAACAAATGGATTTTACAAGTGATGGTACAACGAAACTAATCATTTTTGGTAAGTCACATAATGATAAAAATACCATTCAGATCCGTTTTGCAAATGATGAAGAAGAAAGTAATCAACTCATCGAATTCACACAGTCAGATGAATATGAAGAACAACAATTTGAATTGAATAAAGTAACCAACCAACAAAAAGTCACCTTCATCTTCCTGCCTGGATGCCATTTTGATTTTGGCTGGTTCCGTTTTGAGAGGTAATAACCCTAACAAATGAACAAAAAGTCGATTTTCTTAGATAAATAAGAAATCGACTTTTTGTTTATTTCGCTAAAATTATTCGTATGTTAAATTACACGGATTCCAACTGTATTAAGTTGATTGGAGAAAAATTCAATCATTATTAGTTAAAAAACAACAGCCACAATGAACCAAATGATCATTAACAATTGAATTAATATTTTGGCTAAGCTTCCGCCTAAAAAACCAACGATGGTAGCAAACCCAATTTTAATGGCCTTGGTAGTATCTTTATGAATAATATACTCTGTAACAAGAACCGCTAAAAAAGGTACGAGAATAATCCCGAAAGGTGGGAGTATAAATGAACCAACAATAGTAGCAACAGCAGCTATTTTCTCAGACGTTTTAGAACCACCGTATTTTTTCACAAAATAACTGTTGGCAATAAGGTCTGCCGCGATTAAAACTGCACTTAATACTGTCATACTGATCCAGAACCATACGGATAGCTCATTCGAATTAATCAGAAATTGATAAACAACAAATCCTCCCCAAATGGCCACAACCGAAGGAATAATAGGATAGACTATTCCTACAAAGCTTAATACAAATAAGAGGATCGTTAATCCCCACCATAAAAATTCCATTTTTAATACCCTCTATCTTTAATTGATTTTTGTGTAAAAAATTGATGAATTAATAAATACCAGTAAGATCTCACTGTGTCATATTTGGAGTCCGCATATTTTTTCTTGAGTTAGTTAGGATGTAATATCCCATCAACATACTTTCCCTCTTTTCTTTATTTTGTATCTTATACGTATTTACATGAACAAAGGTTTCAATTTGTTTTTATTAACAACTTCTATCCGAACAATCTTACTTTCAAACGATTGAAATTGAATTCTTTTGAAAGTAAGATTGAACTTAGAATATCAAACTTTTAATACAAGTTTTAGGGAGTTTTTCTATTATAGAATAAAACAGCCCCAGCACCTGTTTACGAGGAGCTGGGGCTATTTTTATTTAATTTCACTTACACTTCTTTGTTCTGAAATGAATATTGCCTGCTCTTGAGCCCGCAAGCATAATTCAGCCGCTTTAAAGGCATGGGCTTGAGACATTGCTGTTTCTGTACGGTTCATACAATCAAGTATTAATTTCCCGAAGAACGGGAAGCCAACCTTTCCAGAAACGTTGAAATGTTGTTCTCCGTCTTGATTTACTAAATAGACGTGATTTCCGTTTTTTTCTCTTGCAATATCAACGTATTTGCGGATTTCAATTGTCCCTTCTGTTCCAATAATAAAGGTTCTTCCGTCACCCCAAGTACTTAACCCGTCAGGTGTAAACCAATCGACACGAAAATAATTAGTTGCACCATTATCTCCTAGCAGCGTTGCATCCCCATAATCGTCTAATTCAGAGTATTCATTATTATGATAGTTTCCTATTTTACTATGCAATACTTTCGCATCGCTACAGCCAGCATAATATAAAAATTGTTCAATTTGATGACTGCCTATATCACATAAAATACCACCGTATTGTTCTTTCTTAAAAAACCACTCAGGACGGCTAGAAGCATTAAGTCGATGTGGGCCGAAACCAGTAACTTGAATAACACGCCCGATTGCCCCGTTCTCAATTAATTCTCCAGCAAAAACTGCTCCCTCTACATGAAGGCGCTCACTATAATAAACCATATACTTTTGTCCCGTTTGCTCCACCACTTGTTTTGTTTCTTCTAACTGTTCAATAGTGGTAAAGGGTGTTTTATCGGTAAAATAATCTTTACCCGCATTCATTACTTGAATTCCGAGTTCACTCCGTTTTGAAGGAATTGCAGCGGCGGCGATAAGCATGACTGATTGATCTGCTAAAATTTGCTCTAAAGATTCAGCTGGTAGCACATTAGGAAAAGCCTTGACAAACTGAGCTACTTTTTCGGGATCAGGGTCATATACCCATTTCAATGTTGCTCCCGCTTCAACTAACCCATTGCACATCCCATAAATATGACCATGGTCAAGGGCAGCTGCTGCGAATTGAAAAGCCCCTTTTTCCACCACAGGATTTGGTTTCCCTTTTGGAGCATAGTTCATTCCATCTTTCGTCATCATGATTCCCCTCTCTTAATGAGTACCTGCAACGTCTAAATTTACTTTCTTTACGTTCTTTTTTTGAAAAGTTGATTGGCTTATTTTTTCTTGTAATTTTTCATAATAAAGGTCTGCATCAATTGGCAATTCAACAGGCTGGTTTAACCAGGAGGATAAATAGATTGCATTTGAGATTTCTAAACCTTTTATTCCTTCTTCACCTGGTGCCAACAATGGTGTACCCTTTATGATGGAATCAATCCAATTTTGAATAATACCTTGGTGTTCAGCGCTTTTACCTTGAATGGGGATGTCGATTGTCCAGCATTCAGGATTTCCAAAACCACCGGTATAGGTTGCATTGAATTCACGTTCTGATTGGGTTAAACGGTAAAAAGTAAGTTTATTATTTTCAACAACCATTTTCCCGCGATCACCAGCGATCTCAAAGCGGTTTGTTCCTGGTGTTTCACCTGTAGACGTAATGAATACACCTGTAGCACCATTTTCATATTCTACGTATGCTGTGATATCATCCTCTACTTCAATATCATGATATTTTCCATAGCTGCAAAACGCTTGAACTCTCTTTGGCATAAGTCCTGTGGTCCACTGCCATAAATCTAGCTGGTGAGGCGCCTGATTTAATAACACACCTCCACCTTCGCCTTGCCAGGTTGCCCGCCATTCGCTTGAGTCATAATAGCTTTGTGAGCGATACCAGTCCGTAATAATCCAATTTGTCCGTTTAATCTCGCCTAATTCACCAGCTTGAATAATTTCGCGCAATTTTTGATAAATTGGGTTAGACCGTTGGTTATACATAATGCTAAAGACTTTTCCACTTTCTTTGGCTGCTTTATTCATCTCAGCCACATTTTTTGTATAGACACCTGCAGGTTTTTCAATAAGAACATGCATCCCTTTAGCGAATGCCTTCATCGCTAATTTTGGATGATCGTAATGAGGCGTCGAAATAAGAACTGCATCAATACCAGATTCATTCAAAAATGCATCTTCATCTCGAAAAATCTGTACATCATCTTTTGCTTTAGTTTTTATCAATTCGAGTTGATCAGAATTTGGATCACATACTGCAGTAAGAGTAGCTCCGCTTATTTCACCTTTACCCAAAAGCTTTACATGAGAGCTTCCCATATTCCCAATACCTATTACACCAACTTTAATCAAACTCATATTCCTCACCCCATTTATATTATTTCACTTGTTTTGCGAAATTCTTTAAGTTTAGTAAACTAGTTTCTAAGCAATCCAAAGGAGAACGTTCGCATATGTCCTGCTCAACGGCATACCATTCAATACCATTCTTTTCACCCCACTCTAAAATCGGTACGAAATCAATGACACCCGTTCCCACCTCAGCAAAGGTTTGGCGTTGATCATTCGTCATATCCTTTAAATGAATGATCGGCATCCGATTGGCATAAAGAGTTATATAGTCGAGCGGATTTTTGCCAGCCTTTTTTAGCCAATACACATCAATTTCTGCTAAAATTTTATTATCATTAGTAGGTTCAAGTAGATAACGAAGTGCATCTTGCCCATCTATTTCAATATCAAATTCGAATGCATGATTATGATAGGAAATTCGATACTCTGGGGCTTCCATTGCAATTCGATTTAATGTTTGTTTGATTTCTTTAAATCCAGATTGGTTTTGTAATTCCGGAGCAACTGATGGAAGTATAATGTCTTTCGTTCCATATAAATCTGCTTCTTTCAAAACACCATTCAAGTTGTCTTTCAAACGGTCTAACGATATATGCATTCCTGCTGCTTGTAAGTTATTTTCTTTCAGAGCTATCGCAACTTCGTTTTGATCATAGTCTTTTGGCAAGGCGGAAATTTGTACCCCTGCCCAACCCATCTCTTTAAGCGTTTTGAATAACGGACGGATTCCTTCTTTTAACTCTTCTCGTAATGTATATAATTGTGCTGCAAATTTATGCTCCACTACAAAACACTTCCTTTATCTATTATTGAGGCGGATATGGCGATATTCTTTTGCCGACACACCTACCTTTTCTCGGAAATAACGGCTAAAATGTGTAGCGCTTTCAAATCCAGATTCATAAGCAACATCTTTTAACGGTTTTAGTGGCTCCATTTCAATTAAATATTTTGCCTGTGTTAATCTGCACTCCATGACATACTCCATAACAGTATAGCCTGTCATTGTCTTAAACACTTGTGCAACATAGGATCTGCTCAAATTCAGTTTTTCTGATATCCTCTGCAATGTTAATTTGTTCATATAATGCTGCTGAATATACTCTGCAATATTTTCAGCATGTACCGCTTTATCCTCTTTTTGATTTGGAATCTCAATCGAATTCATTTGTCCAAGTCTATGTAAGACAATTAATGCTTGGAGTAACAAAACCTTCATTTCTGTCTCAGCCTGAATGTTAGGTAATTTAGCTGTTCTTTTTAACTTAGCAAGACGACAAAAAACATGTTCCAATTCCTTTGATTGCTCATTTTCATTTGTTCGTATCAAACAATTGTGTAACGTTTGAAAGGTTTCAAGTAAATACATACTTCCCATTTCCATTAGAAGGCTTTTAATCCATAGAGGCGAGAATTGAATCACACTACGAACATAATCGCTGGTTGGTTTAACATTCGGCTTATGCAAAGTTAGTCCATCCATGACTAAAATATCCCCAGGCTCAAGGTCATAAATTTGATTATGAATCAGATATCTACATTCCCCAGCATGGAAAAAATAAATTTCATAATCTTGATGAGAATGATAGTGAAAGGGATGCTCCCCTTTCCACTTATTTCGATAACTTGCTGTCAGCGTTTCATTCAAATCACTCAAACCTCCAATAAAACTATTATCATTATAGTGTAAATAATAAGTATATTCATGGTCTCAAATTATCTAGTTTTCTTCTAATATTATCTGAGCGTCTTTTTTAGGTTTGTCTCTAAAATATGAAGTACTTAAAAGAAAATGACTTAGCAAAACAAAATACTAAGCCTTTTCTATATGGTAGTTAATTTGTGATAATTCTAAATTCTATAGATTGTATGAAAAGATGTTAATTACAAAAAACTTTATTGCTTTATAAGGATATACTACCTTTTCGTGCCTATTAACACAGGATGAACTATAAAATATTCGTTGTTTCTTTATAGTATAAAAAACTTGGCTGCCTCATAGACAAACCAAGTTTTATTTGAATTTATTTTTATTCCGTTACTTCCCTATTGTCACCGTGAATCTTCACTACCTTTTGGTAATATCCAGCAAAAGCTATAAAAGCAATCAACGTGCCCATGAAAAACGGGATAAGAAATGTAAACATTGTTAAGCTGACATAGATGATGATTCCAGTAATAACAACAATCACAAGATTCGTTAATGGATATACTAATGATAGGAAAAACGAATTTTTAATGCTTGTGAATAACTTTAAGTCAGCATGTACTGTATTTGCAAAAAAGAATAGTGTAATTAAAAAAAGAAAGAAAAACCCTACTAAAAAGAGAGAACTAATGATGATGTTTACTTTTGAAAAGAAGTAGAAATCCACTCCCCAAATGATCCAAATCAGAGTAAAAATGATTCCTCCACATAAACTTCGAACATAGTTTTCCTTGTAATATTTCCAATATGACTTTACTAGAGGAACATCATGATCACCCATTACCCACTTTCTAGCAACCCCGAACATGGCAGTTGTTGCAGGGAAAAAGAAAAAAGGTGCTAAAATAATGATGGTTGCTAATAACATAAATAATGCGGATGAGTCATTTGCATATAATAAGGAAAGAACCAAATAACAGATTGGTAGATTAAATCCAATCCAAAGTAAATTTATCACGGACAACCGCATGACCCATTCTAGTATTCGATTTAGTCCACTCATTAAATCTGTCATTTACATCCCGCTTTCTATCTTTGTATTCTGTTACGTTTATTATATCATTTATTTTCATCTTATTATATGTTTCTACAAAATGAAAAATAGTGCCCTAATCCTTAACTTTTGTTTTCAAAGTTAAGAGATAACGGGCACTATTTATAATTTGATTATTTATTTTAATTCTTCCATTTTAACTGCATCCATATCAGTAAACGTATAGTTCTCTCCTGCCATTGCCCAGATAAATGTATAGTTGCTAGTTCCTACTCCAGAATGGATTGACCATGGTGGTGAAAGAACGGCTTGTTCGTTTTGGACAACAAGGTGGCGAGTTTCTTTAGGTTCACCCATGAAATGGAATACTCTAGAATTCTGATCCATATCGAAATAGAGGTAAACTTCCATACGGCGATCATGAAGATGTGCAGGCATTGTGTTCCACATATTGTTTGGTTCTAATAAAGTCATACCCATCATTAATTGACAGCTTTGAATACCATCAGCATGAATGTATTTATAGATCGTACGTTTATTTGATTCACTATCAGAGCCTAAATGATTCGGTTCAGCATCTTCGATTGGAGCTTTTTTCGTTGGGTATTGCTTATGTGCAGGTGTTGAAACGATATAAAATTTAGCTGGATCTGAAGCATTGCTGCTTTCAAATAAAACTTCTTTATTTCCTAATCCAACATACAGACAATCTCTTTTATTTAATGTATAAGCTTGACCATCAACTAAAACCGTTCCTTCAGCACCGATATTAATAATGCCTACTTCACGTCTTTCTAAGAAGTATTCTGTTTTTAATGTTTCTTGATCTTCAAGCTTAAGCGCTTGTGCTGTCGGAATTGCCCCACCTGTTACAACACGATCATAGTGTGAATAGGTCATATTAATTTGTCCTTGTACAAATAAAGAATCCATTAAAAAGTCACTTCTTAATCTTTCAGTCGTATATGATTTAAAGTCTGCTGGATTTGTCGCATGTCTGATTTCCATTATTATTCCCCTTTCAAATTTGAGAGTATTCAAAATTCAATGTTTAGCATAGTCGGGTTAAGACCCATTGGTATTTGTTAAGAGCTCATCCATCCACCATCAACACATAGGATATGACCATTCACATAATTTGAAGCATCTGATGCTAAGAATACGACAGCTCCTTTTAAGTCTTCTGGTGTACCCCAACGCCCTTGTGGGATTCTTGAAGTAATGTATTCATTTCGCTCAGAATTTGCGCGTAGCTGTGCTGTGTTGTCTGTTTCCATATACCCTGGTGCAATAGCATTTACATTGACACCTCTACTTGACCATTCATTCGCTAGTGATTTTGTTAATCCTGCAACAGCATGCTTACTTGCTGTGTAGGCAGGAACTCTTAAGCCACCTTGGAATGATAACATTGAAGCCACATTGACGATCTTTCCTGACCCATTTTCAAGCATATGTCTTCCAGCTTCTCTACATAGTTGGAACACCGCATGCTGGTTCACTTTGATAACTTCATACCAATCATCATCTGAAAAGTTCTCTGCATTTTCACGACGAATAATTCCCGCATTGTTTACTAAAATATCAATCTTGTTCGTTAATGTTAAAGCTTCAGAAACTAGTTTCTGAGGAGCCTGATCTTGTGATAGATCAATTTTCACCTCATGGAACGTTCCACCTATTGCTTCAATTTTATTTCGTGTTCCTGACATATCACTCATACCTGCACCAATAACTGTTGCTCCTGCTTCAGCAAGACCAACTGCCATCCCTTGTCCTAAACCACGACTAGCACCAGTTATTAATGCCACTTTACCTTTTAATGAAAAAAGAGATTCCATTTCCTAGCCTCCTCTACACCTGTATGTAAATGTTTATTTGTGTTCGTTATGGTTTGATTATAACACAAATAAAAAAGATGACAACGGTTAAATGTTCGTTTGTCATCTAAATTTGTTTTATAAGGGAAAAAGGAATAGCATTATGCACTATGCACTTTACACGATCCTAGATCAAAAATTGGTGAATTTTGATTAATATAGAAGCATTCTTCTAGATCTGTTCACACTACCATATTTGACTTCCCCTCATTTTCATATTTGTGTTGCCATCCAAAGCTTTTTACAAAATTTTCGCAAGATGTAAAGCTAATTCTTTATTTTCTAAATTCACCTTTATGTTTTCATCCAACCTTGAGTCGGTAATAATCTCATTAACTTCTTCAAGTGATGCGAATCGAATAAGTGCAACTTTATCAAACTTCGTAGAATCTGCTAATAATGTTACATGATCCGCACAATTAATAATTTGTTTTTTCCAATCAGCATGGATGCTGTTAATGACAGTTAAACCATGTTCAATTGAAACACCAGTTGTCCCAAAAAACAACCTATTGACCCTAATTCTTTGGAGCATTTCTGTTGCTTGTGCTCCCATTAATGAGGATGAATTATCAATCCTTGTTCCACCTAGGACCATCAATTGGACATTATTTTTTCCTAATAGAATATTGGCTATTTTTAAATCATTCGTGATTACCGTTATTGGGAATTCTCCAAGTAATTCAGCAATTGCAATCGTCGTACTTCCGCCATCCATGAGAATTGTTTCATTTGGTTTGATAAGCTTAACAGCCTCTTTCGCAATCGCAAGCTTAACCTCACTATGCCTAGATTGTCGCTCAGCAATTGGTAGCATTCTTCCTTCTTCTTCTACTATGACTGCACCACCGTGAATTCTTTTAAGAAGACCCCTTTGCTCCAGTAACTCAAGGTCACCTCTAATTGTTTTTTCGGTAACTTCTAATAACTTACTAAGTTCCGAAACTTTAACAATTTTACTTTGATCTAATTGATCTAATATTCGTTCATGCCTTTCAACTGAAAGCATTAATTGTTCCCCCGTTAAAATCGATTTAGTTTTTATTATAGAACAATTTCGAACAAAAACAAACAGTATTTTTGATAAAATTAACCTTTCAGACTAAATGGTATTATTTGTAATTAATTTGTTGATACTATGTAACAGAATGTAATCAGGAGAATTGTAGATGCACATAATCGTTATTATATTGGTGATATTATTCGCCTTGTTTAAGGGAGATTGGAAAAACTGGGAAGATTACTACCCTACAATGCTTTATATTTCTTTAGCAACTTTCCTTTATGAGTTTATATCACACAGTCATTTCCATTTGTGGGAGCTTCAAGAAACCTCTATCCTTACTCTTATGAATGTTCATTTTGCACACAACCTTATTATAAACCCTTTATTAGCAATTGTTTTTTTGTCTAATTATCCCAGCAAACTTAAGAAACAATTGACTTACATGTTAAAATGGATTATTCCTTTTTTATTAGTCGAATGGGTATGTAAACGTTTTGGGATACTAACTTATCATAATGGATGGCATTTTGGATGGTCAGCTTTATTTGTCATCATCATGTTTCCAATGGTTAGACTTCATCATGTAAAAAAATTGTGGGCACTAATCCTTTCCGTATTTTTTGCAGTATTTTATTTGAAAATTTTTAACTACATTTAAAATAATGATAAAAAAAGGATAGACCATAGCGTGATCTGCTTTGGTCTATCTTTTAGTAAAACTAATTTTGTATTGTAAAAGGATTATCATAAATACCCTTTAGTAAATTCACCCACGTGCCTCTTTAACGGCTTGGATAAACCTTGATGCTGTTGCTGTGATTTCACTCAAATACGCATCTGTTAATTCCTTTTTCGTATTGACTAATGAGCTACCAACACCGACACCAACTGCGCCTGCTTTAATATAGTCTCCAACATTATCAACAGAGATGCCTCCAGTTGTTATTAGAGGTATCTGAGGCATTGGTCCGTGTATATCCTTTATATAGCTTGGTCCAAATACATTTGCAGGGAATACTTTGATTAAATCTGCACCGCTTTCAAAGGCGGTTAATATTTCAGTTGGTGTTAATGCACCAGGGATACTAACAACACCATATCGCTTAGCCATTTCTATTGTTTTGATATTCGTTGTTGGAGAAAATACAAATTTTGCCCCAGACATAATTGCCGTTCTTGCAGTTTCCGGATCTAATACTGTACCCGCACCAACTAACACATCGTCAAATTCAAGTGAAGCTTTTTCAATTGCCGCACATGCACCAGGGGTTTCAACTGTTATTTCTAATACTTTTACTCCACCCTCTTTTAACGCCCCTGCAATCGCGATAATATTGTCTTTTGTTGCACCACGAATAACTGCAGCAACACCAGTTTCTTTTATTATGTCAATATGATTCATTTCTTTATCCTCCTTATCGAACTACATCTTCGCCATTTTTTGATATTACTTGCTCTACTTCATCTCGTTCAGGTAAACCATCAACATCCCCATTTACCATAGTAACAAGTGCACCAACTGCATTTGCACGTTCAACTGCTTTGCTAAGTTCCAGCCCATCAATTAATCCTGATAGGAAGCCTGCAGCAAATCCATCTCCTGCACCAACTGGGTCGACTACCTGCTTTACAGGGAATCCAGGGATTAAAGCGCTCTCTTTTTCAGTGAAATAATAAGCCCCTTCAGCCCCCATTTTCATAACCACAACTGAAGCACCATGGTTTAAAAATAATTGTCCTAGTTTAAGAGGATCACTTTCACCGAATAAAAATTCCCCCTCAGCAACTCCAGGTAAAATGATATCAGCTTCAGCCGCAATTTCAAGTAATGTAGCTCTTGCTGTTTTCTCGTCCCAAAGCTTTGTACGAAGGTTTGGATCAAACACAATTGTACTTCCATTGCTTTTTGCAAGTTTAATAGCCTCAAAGATTGTTTCCTTACAGCTATCACTTAACGCTGGCGTGATTCCTGTAATATGGAGGTATTTTGCTTTTGACAAGTAGCCATTGTCAAGATCACTAGGTGTTAGCTTACTAGCAGCAGAACCTTTCCGATAATAATAGACTCTCATATTATTTTGTCGTCGCGGCTCTTTGAAATAAATTCCAGTAGGTGCTTGCTTATCAAAGGTCACATTACTAACATCAACATTTTCACCCTTTAAGGATGCTAAAATAGCTTTTCCAAACTCATCATCCCCAAGCTTACTAATCCAACCAGCTTGATGACCTAATCTTGCAAGACCGATCGCAACATTTGATTCTGCTCCGCCAATCTTTTTCGTGAATTGAGTTGCATTTCGCATAAATCCGTCACTTGTCGGTGTAAATACAACCATTGATTCTCCTATTGTTACAACATCCATATTAAGTCCCCCCTATCTTTGTGCTTAGAAACCTTTCTATAACGATAAGTATATATATGTACGAGCATTTTCTCTACCATTTTTTAAAATAACCGGATAAATTTGTTCACTTATTTCCTTTTTCGTTTGTTTTTGATGTTAAAATGGAGGAATGTAGGGAGTTTTTGACCTTTGTAAAAGATTTCACATTTCGATACACTTTAAATAGAAGTTTGAAAGGGGGATCACATTGGACACACAAGAAATAAATCAAAAAATTGACGAACTAAAAATGGAGTATGTAAAGGTACAAGGGGATATTGAAAAGCTTGAAGCCACCGGACATTCAACAGGAATATTAGAAGCTAAGTTAAGTGAGCTTGAAAACAAGTTAAGAGAATATCGTTCTAAACTATAATCTCGATGATTAAAGAAGGCTGACTCATAATCTACAAAATGTGAGTTAGCCACTCAATGTAAAAGTAGGTATACCCTTTAAGTTTTGATATTGATTAATAGCTAAATACGCTATATATACTGCCTGAGCAAAAAAGAGAAATCCCCAAATGATTGCTGGGATCTTTGTATAATTGGCCAAGCTCGTTGCATCACCTGCAGACCTTCCCCTAACTATGCTTAACATAAAAATCTGTAGAGCAGATGAAACAGACTGTGTTAAAAGAACAGATGATAAAAAATATGCAAGGTTAGTCTGGATGCTGCTACTTCCGCTATGTAAAGTCCAGCCACATAAAGCAATAAAAGAACCAAGCCAAATTGCTCCATACATATTTCTAATCCACAGAATTAAATTCAACAGAGCAATTAAAAGTAATGCATATAAAATAAATCTTATATAACCTTTATGAAGCAACATAAAACAGGCATATGCTGTAATTGAAGAAAATGTATACCCCGCATAGGAAATAATGATATTAGAAATCCATCCTCTTTGACCTGTTAATGCTTCACCAGCTGTATTACTAAATAATTTTATTGAATAAACCTTTCCATTTAGAAGTAAAGCCGCAATTGCATGTCCACTTTCATGGATTAAAGTATTGAATATTGCTAAATAACGCCCAAGAAAGGGAACATGAGAAATAACATAAGCGACGATTAAATAAACAAATAAATGATTTTCCACCCTTGACTACGATCCCCTTTCTAGTTACACATATAACTAGTTTAGGAAAGAATCAATAAACATAAACATACCGTAAAAAAGAGACAGATCTAAATCTGTCCCTTTTCGTTATTTAATCAAGTTCAGCGGAACTTTCCCCGCCAACCCTTCCGCTAAATTTTTTGCTGCTAACCTAGCCATCTTTTCTCTTGTTTCCTTTGTTGCTGACCCAATATGTGGCAAGGTAACAACATTTGGAAGCTTTAACAATGGATTGTCTTTGTTTATCGGTTCGATTTCATATACGTCTAAACCAGCTGCAAGTATCTGCTGATTTTGCAGAGCATAAATTAATGCTGCTTCGTCAACGTTTTTACCTCTTGATCCATTAATAAAAATGGCGGTATCCTTCATTAAATGAAATTCCCTTTCTCCAATCATTTTGTCTGTCTCTGGAGTATGAGGTGTCATTAGACAAACGAAATCAGATGTTTTTAACAACTCATCAAGTTCACAGTAAGCTGCATTAAACTCTTTTTCAACCTGCTCATTGCGCGAACGATTATGATATAAAATGTCCATATCAAATCCAAAATGCGCTCTTTTTGCAATGGCTTTCCCGATACTTCCCATACCGATTATTCCAAGGACTTTATGGTGAACATCAACACCAAACAAGTCCTCATTTTTTGTGCCATTCCACTTTCCAGACTTCACATAGAAGTCCAGCTCAGGCATTCTTCTTGATGTAGCAAGTAATAAGCCAAAAATCGTATCAGCTGTCGTATCAACCAATACCCCTGGAGTATTGGTTGCTTGTATGCCTCTTTTATTCAATTCCTCAATATCAAGATTATCATATCCTACTGAAATGTTTGAAACGATCTTTAAGTTTGGTGCATGGTCCAGTAATTCCTTATCAATTTTCAAACTTGATCCGAGTAATCCATGAGCAGTATGTAGTTCTTGAAGAAAATTAGAATCTTTTCTGTCTTCTAAATTCTTGAAATATATCACTTCAAACTTTTCACTTAAAAACATTAATACATCTTCTGGTACTTTTTTATAGACAACGACCTTCTGTTTCAAAAACTTCACTCCTATATTCAACTTAAAGTTATCCTTTTACTTCTTTAGGTTAATACCTAATACTTCAAGTTAAGCAACAAAAAGTCCTGCTTTTTCCAAATGGAATTAATCCAAAACAACTTTTATTTTGAGTTCCCTAATCCAACAGTGGTGACTCAAAGGGTCAGACACTCATAACCACACAAATACATAGTGAATCAGCCTCTAAAAATAAACGGTCTAAGCATACTTTTGAGCAGAGAATTGAAGAATTGTTGGAATTAGTAAGCGATTGAGATTAAATGCAAAGAGAGCTGCCAATTATGACAGCTCTCTTTGTTTTATCGCAAATCAGCCTGTATTACGTAAGCCTGCAGCAATGCCACTAATTGTTAATAACACTTCATTTAACAATTCTTCATTAGGTTCTTCTTGTTCGCGAAGCTCTTTAATGAGTTCCACTTGTAAGAAGTTTAATGGGTCTACATAAGGGTTTCTACGATGAACAGATTCTTTAATATTAGGTGTATGATCTAATAGTTCTTCATCACCAGTTATTTTAAGTAGAATCGCTTTCGTTGCTTCATATTCCTCGACAATATTGTTGAAAATACGATCTGCAATTTCTTTGTCTTTGACAAGAGAAATGTATTCTTTAGCTGTAGTGATATCTGCCTTCATTAGCGCCATTTGCAGGTTATCAACTGTTGAACGGAAGAATGGCCATTCCTCGTACATACGTTGCAATAGTTTTAGGTTTTCTACATCTTTTGAAATAAAGCTATCTAATCCTGTTCCCGCTGCATACCATGCTGGTAATAATTGACGACTTTGCGTCCATGCAAAAACCCAAGGAATCGCACGTAAATCTTCAAAACGATTACGGTTTTTACGCTTCATAGGTCGAGAGCCAATATTTAATTCAGCTAGCTCATTTAGTGGCGTTGCTTCTGTAAAATAAGTTAAAAAGTCAGGATCCTCAAAAACGAGTGATTGATATTTTTTTAGAGATATCGTTGAGATCTCTTCCATTGCATTTTCCCATGCTGTTTCACGAATATGTTGCTGTTCTGATTCTTCTGATAGGTTAACAGAAGCCTCAAGTAAAGTGGAAGTAGCTTGTTCTAGACTTCGGTAAGCAATATCTTCTATCAAGTAACGAGAAGACAAGACCTCACCTTGCTCTGTAATTTTCACTCCATCTCCAATTGTTTCAGCTGGCTGTGAAAGAATGCTTCGATTTAATGGACCGCCTCCACGACCTAATGAACCACCGCGACCATGGAAAAATTTCAGTCCGATTTCATAATTCTTCGCCATGTCATGGATTTCAAGCTGTGCTTTATAAAGCTTCCAGTTGGCTGTTAACGTTCCACCATCTTTACTACCATCAGAGTAGCCAAGCATGATTTCTTGAGAATCACCATGTATGCTCAAGTGATTTCTGTATACATCCATTTTAAAAAGTGTCTCTAAAATTACTGGACCAGCAGTTAAGTCGTCAATTGTTTCAAGAAGTGGTGCAACATTTAAATGACTTTCAACCGTACCGTCTGCATGAAGTCTGTAAATACCTGCTTCCTTCGCTAGCACCAATACTTCAAGTAAGTCACTTGCAGCCTGTGTCATACTGACAAGGTAAACCAGAATTGATTTTTTCCCAAAAGTATCGTGTGCTTTTTTGATCATCGTAAAGACCTTGATCATTTCCTGTGTCTCTTTTGAATAATCTTCATTTAATAATAGAACTGGGCGTGGATCTTTTAGCACAGCTTCTAATGTTTTAATTTTTTCATCTTCAGAAAGTGCCGTATAATCATCGGTTACTTTCACTTTGCGTAAGATTTCTGTAATAGCTGCTTCATGCTCTCCACTATGGTTACGAATATCAAGAGTAGCTAAATGGAAGCCGAATAACTGAACTTGGCGAATCAATTTTTTAAGCATTTTCAATTCACGAAGTGCTGGTTGATGATTGTTTATACTATTTTGAATTAAATAAAGATCTTTTAACAGCTCTTCAGATGTTTGATAACCGATTTCAGATTTACCAACTTCTTTTAAACGTGCTAATATCACAGCAATTTTGCGACGGTAGACCTCATTTTCAACAGGCCATTTCTTTTCATTTTCTAAGTAAGCAGCCTCTTCCTTTTCAACATTATCAAGTAGCTCTTTACTTACTTCTACACGAGTTGTTGAGTGACTAAAACGTTTCATCACTTCGACTAGGGCTTCTTTATATTTTTTTACCGCTAGATCGCGATGTCTTTCTAATGTTTCCCATGTGACTTCAGGTGTAACATTTGGGTTTCCATCACGATCCCCGCCAATCCATGAGCCAAAACGTAGGAAATTAGGAACTTCCCAATTATGACCTGGAAATTGTTCAACAAGACCTTCCTCTAGATCCTGATGTATTTCTGGAAGCACATCAAAAAAGGTTTGATCAAAATAATAAAGCCCATTACGTACTTCATCCATGACAGTTGGTTTACGATCACGTAATTCATCTGTTTGCCATAGAATTGTTACATCATTTAGTAAACTATCCTCAAGCTTTTTACGCTCTTTTTTCGTTAACATGTTATTATCTAAGCTTTTCAATATTGTCGAGATTCGCTTTTGAATCTCGATTACTGAACGCTTTGTTGCTTCTGTAGGATGCGCAGTAATAATTAGTTCCAATGATAACGTGTTCAGTACGTTTTGAATGGTCGTCACATCTATTTCATTTTCTTTCAGAGCTAATAAAGCACTTTCAATCGATGCTGGTTGTACAACATGGTTATCTTGAAGCTGATATTCGCGACGTCGACGAATACGGTGATTCGACTCTGCAGCATTTATAAGATGAAAGTAAATAGAAAAAGCTCGAATAACTTGCTTTCGCATCGGAGTATCCAAATTCACAATTTCTTCTTTAAGTTCATTATATATTTGCTCGTCAAATTGATTTCGAAGAGTTTTCGCCATTCCCCTTAGCTTTTCAACTTTATCAAGAAGCTCCGTTCCCCCATGATGAACAAGGATTTCTCCCAAAATATGCCCAAGAGATTTTACATCGCGACGTAATGGAAGACTGCTATCATTTGTTTCAATTCTAGTTGTCATCGTGTCACCTTCTCCTTAAAAATTGTTATTCTATTAAATAGTAAGATAATTCTATCATATCATTTCTAAAGGAAAATTTCATCTTTAATTGCTAAAAGTGATATCATTTTAAGATTAAAAGCTAAATTTCTATCTAATTAATATATCATTTCCGCAAATAATCAACTAAATAATCCAATAAAGTAATTTTTTACCTATATACTTTATATTTTGAAATAATAAAAAGTCTGACACTTTATTCTTTTCAGACTTTTATTATTTGAATTACCCCTTTGCTTTGACTATTAAACTAGTTAAAAACTCTTCGTACATATCCCTAAAACAACTTGGACGGAACATATTTGCTGCATGCCCTGCATGTTTGATCTCCTTATATATAACGTGAGGGATTACTGTATTTAAATCTGTTAATGTCGATTTGTACATACTGTCATGATCCCCCATCACCCACAGAATTGGTACTTTTAATAAAGATAAGTCGCTTCGCAAATCATATTTAAGACGATGTTGAATCGCACTTTTTAAAATATTATCATTTAATTCAAGACCATATTTATAATAAATTTTGTTTGAAATAATTGAATAAGGATCTAACAAACTCTCTTTTGGATAGATATCATGGGAATATTTCCTTAACCATGTTGGGTAGTCTTCATGACGAATCTCCCAATAATGCTTGAACACATCAAATAGTTGTGATGGTGAATTATAATGACCACCTATAAAGCACAGACTTTTCACTTTATTATTCCACTTTTTTGCAAATATCGTACTAGGATAACACCCATAGCTAAGTGAGCATAAATGAGCCTCTTTAAGTCCTTCCTGCTCATAAAAATCCTCTAATTGTGAGACCAAATTAGTTAATGTAAAATCAACTGCTTTTCCTCGATCCTCACCATGTCCAAGTAAATTGTAAGAATACGTGTTAAACTGGCGGTTAAAGTACTCCATTGGCTTTTTAAACGCATCCTTTGTTCCAGTTAGTCCATGTATAAAAATTATATTTTCTTTCATTTTTCCTCCATTTAAAAACCGCAAGCACAACAAGAAACCTGAGAATTATAATAGTACTTTATATCCCAAATAATAATACATTAATGTAAAAAAACAATAACTTATTAGTTAATATTTTGTAATATGAAATAATAAAAAATCACCCTGCTTATAAAAAGCAGGGCTATTTACTTAATCATTCATTACCTTTAACACAATCGTCACTTTAAACAAATCACCATCTACATCAATATCTAAAACACCATCATGTAAATCAATAATTGATTTAGCAATCGCAAGACCTAAACCAGACCCTTCTGTATGGCGTGATTCGTCACCGCGTTTAAATCGTTCAAATAGCTCATCACTATCATCGCTTAGCTCATATTTTGATACATTCTTGAACGTGATAATCACTTCGCTATTTTCAATTTTTATATTAATATACGCTCTAGTGTTTTCTAATGAATATTTAAGGATGTTGCCAATTAAGTTTTCAAACACACGCCAAAGCTTTTGACCATCCACAAATGCATATACTGGCTTATCTGGATTTCCAACGCGAAATTGCACCTGTGAAGCTTGAATAGTTTCATTGTATTCAGCTAAAGCCTGCTGGAGCAATTGAACAATATCAACTTTACTTTTAATTAGTTCAATGTTCCCGCTAGCCATTTTTGAGGCTTCAAAGAGATCATCAATCAACACTTTTAACCGCTTTGACTTCCGATCAATAATTTCAATATACGTACTACGTTCATCATCCGCTAACTCTGGGTTTTTCAAAAGTTCAGAATACGTGATAATTGAGGTTAAAGGTGTACGTAAATCATGGCTAACATTTGTAATTAACTCGGTTTTTAGTCGCTCACTTTTTGCTTGAGCTTTTTGTGAAGTTTTCACACCGCGCTTCATGATATTAATATCTTTCGCTAGGTTAGCGAGTACTGATTTTCCGACTATCTTTACATCTGGTTCAAAACAGCCATTTGCTAAAGCACTTGTGTTGCGAATAATCACGTTAAAATAACCTATTCTTTTTATAATTAGAATAAAAAGTGGTATTCCTACTATAACAAAAGCAGGTATATATAAAAGAAGAAAAGCCTGTTCAACAAAAATGAGGACTGTCCCTACCCCAAATGAAAATACAATGGCTAATAGAAGAAACACTTGTGTTCCTACACGCCTATTTAGGAATGAGGTACTTACTATTTGTAAAAATTGTGCTATTAATGTATTTTTCCAGATTTCTTGATCAGAAGGTAAAGCTTTTAGTCTTGGATACAAATAAATTCCTTGTACTACTGTTAATCCAAAAAATATTGACAAGGTGATAAGGTGATAGATGATTATCTCCAGAATTCCTAATATATATACACTGTAACCTAAATAGGGCTGATCAAAAATTAATGCAATTGTTATGATTGCTGTGATACCACAAAGAAGCAGTGCAACATCAAATGGAATTTTATTATATAAACCTACCCATTTAATTGGTTTAATTCTTCTTAACAGCTTTGATTTTTTTTCAATGATTATACTTATAAGTAATGCGATGATCGCCCCAATTGTGTAAATCCAAAACACAATTCTTTGTATATTATAATCATGATAGTTAGCCATAATAAAATTTGAGTTTGGAGTTTTTTTCGAAATTGCAATCTTCCCTTCATATAAAGCGTTCGAATTATTGGTTATTTCATTGATGATTTCCTCATTCGCTATATGTAAAGGTACTTCCCTCATGTCAAGATAGCTTTGCTTTTGTGTAGGAAAACTACGGATAAAATACATACTTTCATCATTTATGCTATCTACTGATTTACTATCATTTTCAGGGAGATTTGTGTAAACTTCACCAGTTGTTGTGTTTTTCAGGTAATAAACAAATGCTTCTTTATAATTTGCAAAATCCCCTCGATAGCTTTCTAGCTCCTTATAATATTCATCAATTCTTTGTTCTTTTTCTTTGACAATTTTATCTTTGATATACTCATCACTCTCAAAATTTTTCGTGATGTCTTCAATCTTTTTATCTCTTTCTTTAATATAGATATCGGCAACTTTTTGGTTATCTTTCTCTAATGCGACATTAATTCTAGATTCATATTGCTGCTCAATACTTGTTATTTGTTCGGTTAAGTCGCCATATTGATACCGATGCTCTTCTATTTCATCATTTGATACAGTAATCGATTTTTTCATGTCTTCTTTCATTGGATAAGAAATTTCAAACGCATTTACATAATTCAATAATTGATCTACCGTGTCATCAAATTGCATTGTCTTAAAATAACTTTGTTTCGTAAACTCACTATTATTAGATAACGCTGACAAAACACCACTAATGCCATAGGTTACTAAAAAGAACCATGCGATAATCGCAATTCTATTTTTCCATTTTGTATCCAATTCCCCATACCACCTTTAAATATCTTGGATTTTTAGGGTCGATTTCAATTTTTTCACGAATTTTACGAATATGCACAGCAACGGTATTATCCGCATTGTAGCAAGGTTCCTTCCAAACCTTTTCGTAAATTTCAGAGATCGAAAACACTCGACCAGCGTTCATCATCAACAGCTCAACAATTTTATATTCGATTGGCGTTAATTTTACCGCTTCTCCATTAACGGCAACTTCTTTCGCTGCTTGATCAATCGTAAGTCCGTTAAGATCAATCGTTTTATTTATTCCTTCAAATGGTCCTAATTTAACATATCTTCTAAGCTGGGATTTAACCCTAGCAATGAGTTCAAGAGGATTAAAAGGCTTTGTCACATAATCATCTGCACCTACTTGCAAGCCTAAAATCTTATCGGTATCTTCACTTTTAGCACTTAAAATAATAATCGGGATATTCTTTTGTTCACGTATTTTAAATGTTGTTGCAATGCCATCCATTCTTGGCATCATAATATCCAATAGAATAAGATGAACTTCATGTTCATTTAAACGCTCAATTGCTTCGACTCCATCCTGTGCCTTTAACACGGTCATTCCTTCATTTTTTAAATATATTTCAATCCCATCACGGATTTCTTTATCATCATCCACTACTAAAACAACGTAATTATTCATCGACTCACTCCTCCTTTCCAAAGTATAACATGAGTGTATTTGCTAGGAATGCTCTAAGTATAAGCAAGAGTTCTTAAAATAAAGGTAGGGGAAAAATGAAGAATTTCTTAAGATATGTGAAGAATTGGAGAATTGCTTCTGTACTAAACAACGAAAAAACCCCCATCAAAAAAATGGGGGTTCCTCAAGTTTTTCATATAATGAAAGTATCAGGGGGGATACTGTCACGTTTTTATTACCCTCTGTTCTTAGATGATAAACCTAAAAAAATAACTTTTATTATTTAACGATTGATTGAGCGAGATTTATTAACACTTCTGCATGTTCTTCAGAAAATACTTTACCAGTTTTCGCTTTTACTTGATTGATATAAGCTCCTACCTGTCCATCTCTAGCCTGCTTATTTCCTTTTTCTTCAGATGCTTTAGCTGCCTCAAGTTTGCTAATAAATGGTTTAGCATTTTTCCCTTTGTCACCACTTTGAACTAGGAATTGTTCAGTTAAATTCCTTAAACTATCATAGTTCACCGTAACCATAAAGTTTACCGAAGCATTTGACATATTTCCTGCGTTATCTGTAGACTCTGCTTTTATAGAATGTGTCCCTAACCCTAACTGATAAGCCGGTGCTATTACATCCTCACAAGTTGAGGAGGAAATCCCTGATAGCTTATCTTCAGCTAAGCATGAAACTCTCACTTCCTGGTCCACACTAAACTCAGCAGCATCTTTTATAGAGAAAGTAATTGTTGGTGCTGTTTGATCCAGATTGATTTCGACTGAATTCTTCTCTTCACGATTACCTGCCTTATCAACACTCCAGTAATGTAAAAGATGTTTGCCATCATTAGAAATCTTAACTGAATTTCCCGTTTTTTCTACTTCTTCATTTAACTCGTAGTGAGTCATATCAATACCAGAATCATTATCTTCAGCAATAAAATTCACAGTAACAGGCTCCAGGTACCAATGATTGTTTTCCTTCCCCTCAATTTCATGATTCGTTATCGGAGCTGTTTTATCAGGTCGTTTAACTTCTACTACATCGATATTTGGTGCTGATGGTTTTTTCATTCCTTCACCAATAAAGAAGCTTGGATGTGGTGGCTGATTATAGCCGACATTTTGCCACGCTATCGCTAATCTGTATTGCGGGTCATGCATCAACGTAAAGATACGATGATCTGTTTTCTCTGTTGTCATAAAAATTCGTAATGCACTGCTATCCTCAGTTCTCCAAATGATCTCTTCACGCCAATCACCAAAAAGATCAGCTTGTAGGGCAGGACTACCTTTTGTTCCGTTATTAGATAAAGTTCCTTCTGCGGTTAGTAAGTTTACTAGCTTTCCATTTTCATAATCCCACTTGTCAATTGTTCCTTCTCCGGCGCCTTTTGCTTCATCAAAATTATGATCAGATACTTCACGAAGCAAGTCACCATCCCACCAAGTTGCAAAGTTGGAAGTAGGAATGCCTTCTGAAATTTTTTCACCCTTTGCTGTGTGTAAACCACCAATTTTGCTGTTCCATGCGCCTGAAATTGCCCAAGCTTCAGCCCCAGAATGTCTTGGATCGATATCTGCTGTCAATCCTCGACCTGTATCCTGTCCTGTTTTTTGCCCCCAAATAATGTCACCTGTGGCTGCATCACGCATATCATAGCCATATTCTCCATCCTTATGTTCCTGTACAGCATAAACTTCAAGTCCAGATCGTTCTGGTAAGAAATCACTTACATGAAGTGCGTCACCATGACCTAAGCCTGTCGTATAAAGACCTGTACCATCATCATCTACAACCATTTGACCGTATACAATTTCATCCTTACCATCTTTATCAATATCTGCAATGCTAAGTGAATGATATCCTTGTCCTGCATAATCTTGATTTCCATCATCATTTGAATCAAATGTCCATTGTTTTGTCAGCTTACCGTCTCTCCAATTATATGCAGTGAGCACAGTTCTTGTATAATAACCACGGGCCATCACAATGCTCGGTTGTTCACCATCCAGATAAGCAACACCTGCAAGGAAGCGATCAACACGGTTACCGTATCCATCACCCCATGTAGAAACATCACCACGTGGTGGTTCGTAATCAGTAGTTTGCAACTCTTTACCTGTTTTTCCTTCGAAAACAGTCAAAAATTCTGAACCTTGTAAAATGTAACCTGAACTATTTCGATGATCAGCCTCAGCTTTTCCGATGACATTTCCTTGTCCATCAACCGTGCCGTCAGCTGTTTTCATCGCAATTTCCGCTTTTCCATCACCATCAAAATCATAAACTAAAAACTGCGTATAGTGTGCACCAGCACGGATATTTTTTCCCAAATCAATGCGCCATTTTAATGTTCCATCAAGCTCATAAGCGTCGAGATAGACATTCCCTGTATATCCAGCTTGAGAATTATCCTTTGAATTTGTTGGATCCCATTTTAGGATAACTTCATACTCTCCATCACCATCAAGATCACCCACACTCGCATCATTGGCACGATATGAGTACGGATCTCCCAGTGGTGTTACGCCATCCTCAGGCTTTTGAAGAGGGATATCTAAGTAATTATTACTTAATACCTTGATGTTTTCTTGTGACTTCTGTTCTTTTCCATCTAAGACTGCACGAATCTCATAAACTGAATCAGTCTTGCCGTCCTTATCAACAAAGTTCGTACTTGATGTAATTGGTGAAGAATTAAGCTTTTCACCATAACGATACACATTAAAGCTGATATTTTCAGGATCTGTTCCCAACATCCGCCAGCTGACATGTACACCCTCTTCTGTTTTAATGGAAACCGGTGAACGACCTAAATCCTCCATTTGTCTCTTTAAAACTGTAACTGCTGGTGTTTCGATACTGTCAGAATGTTCAGAGATACCACCGGCATTTACGGCAGCAACCTTGTAAAAGTAAGGAATTGTTGTTAAAACCGTTTCATCTTTATAGCTTGTTTTATCTGTTTTACCAACTAATTCGTAAGTTCCATCCTTTTTCTCAGAGCGATAAATATTATAAGTGATCGCACCTTCAACCCCGCTCCAACTAATGATAAGATCGTTTTTGTTCACTTTACCAACTTCAAGATTCTCTGGAGCCTGAGGGACTGGCTGTGAATCATCGATCATTGAAACCTCAAGTGGCAATGATGGGACCGTTTCGACGTCTATCCGATCAATTGTCGTAACGGAATACTCATAATTCATTCCAACTTGAACAGAAGTGTCAGTAAAAGAGTTTGTCGTTGTACTATCAATTAACTCAATAGAATCTGAGCCAACCACTTTTCGATAAACATTATATTTAACAGCTTCTTCTACAGTCTTCCATGATAAAATAACTGATGGTTTTGAATCGTCAATGTTTTTGGCATCAACCTTAAGTTCCGAAGGAGCTAACAAAATCGGTGTGAGTTCTACACCATTTACAATCCCAGTAGAACCACCAAAATCAAAATTCATTTGACCGTCTTTAACAGAAACTTGAGGAATTACCTTCTCTGTGTAGTTTTTGCTAGGCGCTGAAATTTGCCCATAATCTTGACCTTCAATTTGAACTGTTGTTCTTGCACTACCTAAGAAATCTCCTACATACACCTTTACCGCATAGAGACCATTCGGAACATCAGCATTAAATTTCCAACCAACATTAAAATAACCAAGCCAGTCACGCAGAAGATCTCCACCTGTTCCGCGATCCCTGCCGATCATTCCAGTTGCATCAACAATCCCATAACCTCTTTCCTTCGTATATACTGTGGAAAGATTCACTTCTGTATATCCTTCAGCAACTGGATTTCCAGCTAGTCCAAAATCAAATTTAGTCGTTGCTTTTTTCGTTTGAATGTTTACGACATTTGATTGCTCTGATTCACCTTTACCGTTTATCGCAGTGACAATCACATCATATGCCTTATCCTCTTCCATACCGGTAATATTCAATCTTGGAACTGTAGCTGTCCCAATTAAATCGTACTCACTATCAGTTGAAAGCTTGCGATAAATCTTATATATATCAGCTGATTCTACTTCATTCCAGGTTAATAAAGCTCCTGCATTACTGATGCTACTTGCGACTACACCAGTTGGCTTAGCAGGTACATTTGCTGGTGGTTCAATATCAGTAACATAAGAAGATAGCGGAATATCAAGCTCTTTTACATCACCAGAAATCAACCTTGCAAGTTGAATTGCTCCATATTCTTGGAAATGTGTATTATCTTGTGAACCATTCGGGAACGCTGTATACATTCCTGGCTCTGTATGAAGAAACACAGAAAGTGTCCCTTCAGGACCAATTGAATCATAATAAGCAATACTTAAAGTACTTAGGTCTACCAAAGTCACTTCAAGTTCTTCTGCAACTTCCTTCATCCCTTGTACATATTCAGGAAAACTAACATTAAATTTACCAGTATCTGCGTTAAAATCCCTGCGTCCCACAGGAGTTACCAATACTGGCTCAGCCCCACGTTGACGAGCTCCATTTATATATGTTTTTAAATAATTTTTGTAATCTGGAACCGATGCATACCGTTCAGGTCGACTGATTGTTGCATCATTGTGTCCAAATTGGATAAAGAAATAGTCATTTGGTTTAAGTTCTCTTAAAACTGCATCTAGCCTGCCTTCATTAATAAATGATTTCGAGCTTCTCCCACCTATTGCATGATTTTCAAATGTAATATCAGAGCTAAAGAAACGAGGTATCATTTGCCCCCAGCCTGCTTCTGGCTTCCAATACTCATCATATGTCTGTACTGTAGAGTCTCCTGCAATAAACACGGTTGGATGCTCTCCAGCTGTTCGCTCCGGAAGCTTCTCAATGACTAATCCATTTAACTTAGGTGTTGTACCTGTAAATTCGAGTGTAAGTTGCCCATCAACAAGTGCGATGTCAAATGATCTTTCTACAAATTCTCCTGCTTGAATTGATGTGTTTTGGATCTTTTGAATATTTTCAGCCTTCACACCAATCTCAGTTGCTTCCTTCTCATCACCTGTTACCACCGTAACGGCATAATCTCCATTTGGAAGATCGACAATGAAAGAAGTTTCAACAGTCAACGTAAAATCTGATTTTAAAGGATCAGATGTCGCACGATCAGTTGCAGTCACCTTTGAAGTATCTGCAAAACCAAATGTACGTTCAGCTGTATAGCCTGTTTCATTGGTCACTTTCGTATAGCCTTCCAAAACTGCTCTATCTCCAGTACCAAAATCAAATTTTTTCTCTACTAATTCTTCGGCATTTGCATCGTGAGGTAAAATAGGAGCTGACGACAATAGAAGTAATAAACTAAGAAGTATAGCAAAAAACTTTTTTCCTTTGTTTTGTTTCTTAGTGTTCAATAAGTTTTCATTCCTTTCAAAATTCGTTATTTTTTTTGGAAAAACTATAGAGAATAACTCACCTCCTCCCACTTATTGGAAAGCGCTTACAAGTGTATGCTATCTTTTTGTTCATTCATTTAGTAGTTAAAAAACAGATGTTATTGTTTAAAAAACAGTCATGGACTAAAAATGAATCTATTTAACTAGTAAAATAAGTAAACCGATAGAACTACTTTATCTTTTTTCTGTTTCTTATCTCCTACCTTTTTGAGCTGAGGGGATTTCTAATCTATAAAACGTAACGCGCCTCCATAGGATGAAGGCGCGTTACGTTTTTGGGAATTATTTTTGTACTTATCATGTATCTAAGTTTGTTTAATCGTATTTGTCATTAAGTAACAGACAAATTTCATTATTTTTCAACGGCTGGTGGATCGATATTGGTAACGTAAGAAGCAAGCGGAATATTAAGATCTTTAATTCCCAGGGATACCAAGCGAGCAATTTGAAGTGCTCCATTTTCCTGGAAATGGATATTATCATGTACACCTTTAGGGTACGCTTTATACATACCTGGTTTTGTGTGGAGAAATACAGAGAGTGTCCCTATTGGACCTAGTGTGTCATAGTACGCTACACTTGATAAACTTAAATCAACTAGTAGCACATCAAGTTCTGATGCAATTTCCTTCATTGCTTGTACATATTCAGGAAAGCTAACATTAAATTTCCCAGTATCACGATTAAAATCTCTAATCCCAACAGGTGTTACTAAAATTGGCGTTGCTCCACGACCACGTGCTCCATTTATATATAATTTTAAATAATTTTTATAGTCTGGCAAAGTGGTGTAAAGGTCTGGGCGATTTTTTCTCGAATCATTGTGTCCAAATTGAATCAATAAGTAATCGTTAGGTTTTATTTTTCTTATTATGGTATCAAGTCTTCCTTCATTAATAAATGATTTCGAACTTCTCCCCCTAAAAGCATGATTTTCAAACGTAATTTTAGGGCTGAAATAATTTGGTATCATTTGTCCCCAACCTGCTCTAGGCTTCGAAGTCTCATCATATGTCTGCACAGTCGAGTCCCCTGCTATAAACACTGTCGGATTTTCTCCAGATTTTCGCTCGGGAAGCTTCAAAGAAAAAACAGGCACCGAAATCAATAAAAGCAGTAAACTAAGAATAATAACAACATTACCTTTTTTCTTCCCCTTATTAAACATATGCTTTCTACCCTTCTTTAGAAAATTCCATTTATAGCATTACCAAAAAAATTCTTTAAAATGTATTAGTATTGCTAATCTTTATTTTAGCATCTCATAAGGAACAATCTTACTATAATGAAAAAAAGTTTACGAAATTAATAATTTAACAATTGACAAATCATAGAAAAAAAGAGAAAATGAACGCGTGTACATATTTTCGTTTGGAGGTGAATATCTTAGCTAATAGAAAAGATGTTGCAAAATTAGCTGGAGTGTCTGAAGCCACAGTTTCACGCGTATTAAATAATATTGGACCCTTACGCGAAGAAACAAAACGTAAGGTCTTGCTGGCGGCTGAAGAGCTTAACTATCACCCAAATGCAATTGCACAAAGCTTTGCAAGAGGTAAGAGTAACAATATTGGCGTCATTGTTCCTTATTTGCCAAAGGTTAACCTAATGTCGACACATTATTTTTCCGAGCTATTAAGCGGGATTGGTGCAAAGCTTGGAGAACTAGGTTATGGTTTGCTCCTGTTGTTTCAATCACCAGATGCACCAAAAGACTATGTTCAGCTTTTTCATTCCCAAAAGGTAGATGGATGCATCATACTAGGTTCAAAGAATGTTCCAGGTGAGCTCGAAGCACTTGAAAAGCTCCAACAATTGAACCTGCCATATTGTCTTGTGAATCAGACCTTTTCTGGTTATTCTCTTCATTCTATTGATGCAGATCATAGCAGTGGTAGTTTTCAAGCAGTGACCTCACTGTTAAAGAAAGGGTTTGAACACGTTATTTTTTTAAATGGTCCCACTGAATATTCGAATAGTATTGAGCGTTTATATGGATATGAAGATGCACTCGAAAAAGCGGGAATTCATCTAAATCCAGAGTTGATTTTCCAAGGGAATTACAGCAGAAAAAGCGGTGTTCAAGCTGCTGACTATATAGCTCCATTACTCCCAGATTTCCGAGCTATTTATGCTGCAAATGATCGAATGGCTATAGGTCTTATGCAAGCGTTAAGCGAAAAGGGCTATCAAGCTGGTCGTGATTACGCACTAATTGGTTATGATGACTCTGAAATTTCAAGAATGACCTCTCCGCCACTTAGCACAGTAAAGGTACCGCTTTTTGATATGGGGCAATTGGCAGCAAAAAAAGTGCTTCAATTAATCTCGAAGGATAGTGAGGAAGCAAGCACTGTACGTTTGCCAGTTACTTTGATAGAACGAGCATCCTCATTAATTAGCCGTTCATGAATCATTGCTTTTAGAATCATTCATGAGTGATTAGTCTCTGAGATACTGAATACTTAGATAAGCACAAGCACCACACAGACTACTAGAAGAAACCCGTAAAATAGCAGAGTTTCTCTTTAAGAAAGGGCGCTTGTGCTTTACAATAAAGAACTATCAACATCCTATTCTATAAAATAACGAAAAGGGGATTATTTATGGAAACGCTTAAAATTGGAATGATAGGTTATAAGTTCATGGGTAAAGCTCACAGTCACGCATATCGTGACATCCCACTCTTTTTCCCAAAAACCATACGTCCTGAGATGAAGGTTATTTGTGGACGTAATGCCAGCGGAGTAGCTGAAGCCGCTAAACAATTTGGCTGGGAGGAATATACAACAGACTGGCAAAGTCTTTTACAAAGAGATGATATTGATTTAATCGATATTAATGCACCTAGTAATGTACATAAAGAAATAACAATTGCTGCTGCACAAGCTGGCAAACATGTTTTTTGCGAAAAACCGTTAGCGCTTACATTAGAGGACTCAAGAGAAATGCTCGAAGTTGTTGAAGCTGCCGGAGTTAAACATATGGTTGGATTTAATTATCGATTTGCTCCTGCTGTTATGCTTGCGAAAAAACTAATCGACGAAGGAAAATTAGGAGATATTTATCATTTCCGTGCTTGGTTTTTACAAGATTGGCTTGTCGATCCAAACTTCCCTCTTGCATGGAGACTACAGAAGGACATTGCTGGATCAGGGTCTCATGGAGATTTAGGCGCACATCTTATCGATATGGCTCACTATCTAATTGGAGATATTACTGAAGTGATTGGCATGAACGATACGTTTATTAAAGAAAGGCCAATACCTACTAACATGACTGGTTTATCTGCAACTGGTAGTGATAATGCAGAAAAAGGCGATGTCACAGTTGATGACGCTACCCTATTTATGGCTCGCTTTGCTAACGGGGCCTTAGGAAGCTTCGAAGCTACTCGCTTTGCTGCAGGTCATCGCTGTACAAATTCCTTTGAAATCAATGGTAGTAAAGGAAGCGTCATTTTCGACTTTGAGCGCATGAATGAATTGCAAGTCTATTTCACCGACGACCGAGATGATGTACAAGGCTTCCGACGTGTATTAGCAACAGACCCTGCCCATGCTTTCTCTGAAAACTGGTGGCCACCAGGACATACAATCGGTTATGAACATACATTTATTCACGAAATTGTTGAGCTAATGGAAGCCTTCCGCGAAGACCGACAGCCAGTTCCTAACTTCAAAGATGGTGTAAAATGCCAAGAAGTTTTGGAAGCAGTTGATCAATCTATTGAAAAACGCCAATGGATTAAAATTTCTGAGGTATAACAAAAGCGCAAGCGCCCGTTTAGCGACGTATGAACTGGAGCACTCCGTATGAGATAAAGGAAACACGAAGAGCGTTAGCGATTCGATGTTGACTTATCGTAAGGAGGAGTGTGAAGTTCACTAGTCGCTGGGCGCTGGAGCTGGATGTCGAGCGCTTATTCAAAGGACTAGAATTTTATAGTTTCATACACAAGTCAAAAGCGCGCTGACGCCTTACAAACTATACTCTGAAGTTAGATGTCAAAGCGCTTATCTAATTAATTTTATCCAAATCAAAAAAGGAGTGTTGAAAAATGAAAAAAAACGCATTGATCGTATGGGGCGGTTGGGATGGTCATGAACCAGAGCAAGTCTCACATATTTTTAAAGGAATCCTTGAAGAAGAAAACTTTAATGTAGAGGTATCAAATTCACTAGATTCATATGCAGATCCTGAAAAGCTGAAATCATTAGATTTAATCGTTCCTCACTGGACAATGGGTGAAATTGATAAGAAGTATGTATTAAATATTTCTGATGCTGTTATGAGCGGTGTCGGTTTAGCCGGATGTCATGGTGGAATGTGTGACTCTTTCCGAAACAATGTTGATTGGCAATTTATGACCGGTGGAAATTGGGTAGCACATCCCGGAAATGATGGTGTTGAATATATGGTCAACATCAAGCATTCCACAAGCCCACTTTTAGAAGGTTTCTCAGATTTCAAAGTCGTGAGCGAGCAATATTACCTTCATGTCGATCCAGCAGTGGAAGTACTAGCTACAACACGATTCCCAGTAGTTGATGGTCCACATGCAACGAATAAAGCAGTCGATATGCCTGTCGTATGGACGAAACGCTGGGGTCAAGGACATGTATTCTATAATTCACTAGGTCACCAAGCTAATATTGTTGCTATGCCAGAGGTTTCCCTCATTATGCGCCGCGGATTTTTATGGGCAGCAAAAGAAAAGAACAGCTCTGAAGGATTAGTAGCATCTGCTAACAGCAATGGCCGTGTATATACCGGTATGGGTGATAGCCAATAATTTTATCATTTACAGCGAGAGCACTGTACTGCTGCAAGAAAAGAAAACTCGGACAAAAACTTTTCTTATCTAAAAAAATGGAGGTTCTACAATGAAAAAACTTAAAATTGGTATTGTCGGTTGTGGGAATATTAGTTCAATTTACATGGAAAATTGCCAAAAGTTTGATCACCTTGAACTTGTTGCTTGTGCAGATTTAGATGAACTACGTGCACATTCTCAAGCTGAAAAATACGGTGTACCCAAAGCCTGCTCAGTTAATGAGTTGCTCTCTGATCCTGACATTCAATTGGTCATTAACTTAACAATTCCAAAAGCACATGCAACGGTTTGTATCCAAGCACTTGAAGCAGGTAAGCATGTGTATACAGAAAAACCACTTGCTGTCACACGCGAGGAAGGTAAACAAATTTTAGAAACAGCTAAAAAACATAATCTCTTAGTTGGCAGTGCACCTGACACCTTCTTAGGTGCAGGAATTCAAACAGCCATCCATTTAATTGAACAAGGAGAAATCGGTGTTCCGATTGGGGCATCTGCATTTATGATCCACCGTGGTCATGAGCATTGGCATCCAGATCCAGCCTTCTTCTATGACATTGGCGGCGGTCCGATGTTTGATATGGGACCATATTATTTAACAGCATTAGTGTCACTTTTAGGACCGATTGAACGGATATCAGGTTCTACTCGTATTAGCTATCCAGAACGGACAGTGACAAGTGAACCAAAAGCAGGCACTAAAATTCAAGTGGCAACTCCAACACATATTTCAGGAGTTATCGACTTTGCATCAGGTGCAATTGGCTCTATCACAACAAGTTTTGACGCATTTGGCGGAACAACACTGCCACCTATTGAAATTTACGGTAGTGAAGGTACTTTACTAGTTCCAGATCCAAACACATTTGGCGGTCCTGTCCGTATCAGAAAACGTGATGAAAAGGAATTTGTCGAAGTACCATTATCATACGGCTATTCACAAAACAGCCGCGGACTTGGAGTAGCAGATATGGCCAAGGCAATCCTTAATGGGGGAAAATACCGTGCAAACGGAGAATTAGCCTACCATGTATTAGAAGCCATGCACGGCTTCCATGATTCCTCTGATAATGGAACACATTACAAAATGGAGAGTACATGTGAAAAACCTGAATCTTTGGCTGTTGAACAACAGGTTTCTAAGTAGGTTTTATTCTTTTTTGTAGATTTACTTACTAGCATATTTAAAATGCGTTCAGAGAATGGCAACATTTTTCTGGACGCTTTTGATTTATTTGTAATTTGTTTAGTGTGGATTGAACCGTTTTCCTGTAATTGAACCACTCCTCTTGTTTTATAAACCAAACTCCTTTGCCAACCTCACTTTTAGCGGGCGATTGAACCGACTTTCACTATAATTGAACCACTTTTTCTTGTTTTGAACCACTTTCGTCTTTAATTGAACCACTCCTCTTGTTTTATGAACCAAACTCCTTTACCAACCTCACTTTTAGCGGGCGATTGAACCGACTTTCACTATAATTGAACCACTTTTTCTTGCTTTTGAACCACTTTCGCCCGTAATTGAACCACTCCTCTTGTTTTATAAACCAAACTCCTTTGCCAACCTCACTTTTAGCAGGCGATTGAACCGACTTTCACTATAATTGAACCACTTTCGCCTTTAATTGAACCACTCTCCTTGTTTTATGAACCAAACTCCTTTGCCAACCTCACTTTAGCGGGCGATTGAACCGACTTTCACTATAATTGAACCACTTTTTCTTACTTTTGAACCACTTTCGCCCGTAATTGAACCACTCTCCTTGTTTTATGAACCAAACTCCTTTGCCAACCTCACTTTTAGCGGGCGATTGAACCGACTTTCACTATAATTGAACCACTTTTTCTTGCTTTTGAACCACTTTCGCCCGTAATTGAACCACTCTCCTTGTTTTATGAACCAAACTCCTTTGCCAACCTCACTTTTAGCGGGCGATTGAACCGACTTTCACTATAATTGAACCACTTTCGCCTTTAATTGAATCATTCTCCTTGATTTATGAACCAAACCGCTTTTCCCCTTCGATTGAACCTCACTCCAATTAATACATACCACAGCTCCTTACCTACCCTCTACTTATACATTAAAACGAATCAGATACCTATCCTCCCAACAAGAACAAAAGCGCAAGCGTCTTGAACAGCCTCGGGAATATGATGATTTAGAATAGAAGGCGTTCTGTGCCTTCAATTCTAAATTAGCTAGACTCTAGAGGGGCTAGGAGCTGGATGTCGTGCGCTTATCCACAGTTTAAGAATTTTATAATTTCCTAACCGACAACAAAAAACCTCCATTCCCACGGAGGTTCCTCACCTTTTCATAGATTTTGAGTTTTGATATCTATTCCTTAACATCAAGTCCCTGCAAATAATCTACTGCTTCGGCTATTGTAGCAATGGGTACGATTTCAATTTCATACTCATTTTCCTTTACTTCAGCTAGGACGTCTTTTTCATTCGTGTCTATTGAAGTGAGGTCTTTTGGTGTAAAGAAGATATCTGCCCCCTCTTCATTAGCAGCTGTAACCTTATGTTTTATCCCACCTATTTGACCAACATTGCCGTTATGGTCAATTGTACCAGTTCCGGCTATTTTATAGCCTTTTGTTAAATCTTCTGAAGTCAGTTGGTTGTAGATTTCTAAGGAAAACATCAAACCTGCAGAAGGTCCGCCAATGTCCTCACTATTTATTTTTACTTTTCTTGAGACCGTTGCTGTGAACTCTTCCTCTGGCGCAATTCCTATTCCCACTCGATCTGTCGAGTCATCTAGGGCAATCATTTCGACTGTTTCTTCCAGCTCTTTATCACCACGTTTTATTGTTAGGGTTGCGTGGTCTCCAACTTTTTTATTTTCTTCTATGTATGATATAAACTCTGGAGCTTCATTCATATTTTTACCATCAATGCTTGTAATCAAGTCACCGACTTTCAGAACTTTTTTTGCTGGTGAATCTGGTAAAATCGTACGAACAAAAATTCCATGGTACTCAATATCCACTTCTTCCCCAGCTTCAGTAAATCCTGCTACTAATGCATTTTGCTTTGAATCCTTCATCATAAAGTTTAGTATTTTCGTATATTCTGCATCTGTTAAATCACCTTTTACATCTTCTTCCTTAACGATATCTGTGTGGGGAGCAACTAGTCCATACACTAAAATATAAGGATTAAAAGCTTTCACAGATAATACAGTAGTCAAGTTAAAGCTTCCTTGTTCATCTTTATGTCCACCCTCTACCGACACTTTAGGCTCTAAATCTTCAATAGGTCCTGGTTGGTAAAGATAATATGGGGTCGGTATAAATGCAATGATCACTAAGAGTAGCAAAATGATCAATATTCGTTTAAATGTCAGTTTATTGTTTTTTCTCAAAATTGTAGTCTCCTTGTTTATGTCTTAGCCTCTTACCTATCATTATATTCTAAAAGAATAAAAATTAGAATTTCCTATAAAATAAATAGGCTCTATTAAACTTAGTTGTTGATTTCCACTATAGGCGTTCGCTTCAATCAACAAAGTGCAAAAACTCAACAATGAGCTTTACAGAGTCATTAAATAAAAAAAGACTGCATTCATACGGAAGCATAGCCCTCCATACAAATTCAGTCTCTTTATAAGGTATACTATACCATTCGACTATAATCCTTTTTCGCTTGTAGCATAAATTCCTGCTGAAGAAGATTAACTTCAAACAATTTTAATGGATCGTAAAAGAGCTCAGGATTTGCTTTCATTTCACTTAGCCCTTCTTTCCCTTCTTGGATAGTCGTTTCTGTTTCAACGATTGTTTCCCCAACCTCACTAATTGGCGTATTAAAGAAAGAGGATATATCTTGCTTTAAGCCTTTTTCAAACAACTCAAAAGGTAAAAATAATTTCTTGGAAATTGATTCTGTTACTTCTTCAAAGGTCTCATTTTCAACGTATTTTTTATATTGATTCACAAGCATCATCTTATTTTGATTCATTGCACCGAATAGCTTTCCTGCGCTTTTTAAAAGGAGTTGTGTAGGTTTATTCTTCAGCATAATATTTTCGTTTTCATACTGAATTCTCCCTGTCATCCGATTAATATCACGACGCCAATCATCTAATATCGTAAACTCACAATTTAATTGGAGTTTTTCTTGCTGATAGATTTCATTAAAGGTTTCGCTCATTTCCTTTAAGTAATCTTGACTATCGTGTAATTCATCCTCTGATGCAGAAATCCAACTATCGAGCTTATCGCAAAGTGTTGGAAGTAAGGTCTGTTCATAATATTCCTTTACTCTAGCATTCATGCTGTTATTAAGCGTAATATGAATTTGTTTAAAATCACTGTCTTCTTTAATTTGCTCTGTGCTTTCTTTTAAAAGCTTAGGTATTGTTAATTGTAGCTCTGTTTTACTTTCCTTCATTAATTCCTTGTATGCAGCTACTATGGTGGCTACTTTTTCTTGTTGAAGATCAGTAAGCTTATTCGTAAAGCCTTTTAAACGACCTAATATATCTTCATTCCATTGAATGGAATCGATTAAACCCTTCTCCATATCAACGCGTTTTTGCAATAGATCCGCAATCATTTTTCGGATTAAGGTTAATACCTTTGCCGTTCTTTTTTCTTGTTTTTCCTTTATGCTATAAGGAAAATGCGTTGATAAAAATATGTTTAGCTTACTTAATTGCTGACTAAATGGATGTAATGACGAATAAGGCAAAATTTCCGCCTCAGGGTAAATAGCTCCGATTTGTAACTTTATTTCATCCATAAGAGTCGCTGTATGTGCGTCACTAGCAATTAAATCAACTTTATTTAATAAAAAGTGTACTTTTAAGTTTGGAGCATAGTTTTTCATCTGGCATAAAACATCATATTCTCGTTCTGATAACGACGAACCATCTAAGACATACAACAACCCGTCAGCTAATGGCAATGTATCAAAGATCTGGTTTCTCATCTCATTACTTCCATTGATTGGTGGTGTATCTATGATTGCACACTGATGCTCATGCAATAATATACACGGTCTTTTAACATGGATAAGTGATATCTCATCACCTTGCACGTATTCATCTAATTCACGTTGATTGTGAACAGTTCGTTGTTCAGAATCAGAAATGTGATTCATTGTTAGCTCGTCATCATCATGTAGGACAACGAAGGATGTTGTAGACCCTTTGAATAGTTGGTCTCCTAGTAAAGAGTTAACAAATGTCGTTTTTCCGCTTCCTGATTTTCCAGCTAACAGAAAATGATTCTTAAGTTGTGGGTTGATCAGTTCCTCCAACCACCAATTTACTTTATTATTTATTTCAACCGAATGATTTTCTGCCCAATCACTGATTGTTTTATAGAGTTGTAAGGCGTTTTCTAAGCCACTTTGCTCATTTTCAGCTTCAAAAATGATCGATTCTGCTTTATAGACAGCATCAGGTAGAACCGTTCCTGGAAAAATTTCATTCCAAGCTAAAACTGTCGCCGATGGAAACAATCCATTCTCTCGTGTTGAAAGAAGTAACCAATTAGCCAATAAATTAGGAATAATATCGTGAAGCTCCCTTAGATAGTAGGATCCCTCAGTTAACCCAATAAATGTCTCCTCAAAAAGATGTATTGTGTGATCCCATTGATGAGCATTTCCTTCAAGGTCAACGCTAAAAAAGAGATCATTAATTGTTCTTAACCAGGTTAGATATGATTCTTCATTTTTATAGCTATTCCATAGAGACCCGATAAATTGTGAAAAGGAAGGTTTACTTACTTCAAAAATTGTTAGCAAAGCCTCAGAGAAAAAATCAGGCTGGAACTGTTTTGCATACCCCGCTTTTACATATGAGACCAGAACCTGGAACCATTCTTCCCGCTCAGTTCGAATTGATTCAGTAACCGCGAGCTTTACTGCATGTGCATAATCATTCTTCTCTTCATAAAAGTCTCGAGCTATCCTTGCTACTTGTGGATAATCTGGGTTAATATGTAATGCCCTTTGAATGATTTCATAAGCACTCTCTATCTTATTTCTTTCTTGATAAAGAGAAAAAAGCTTGAGAGCTACCTCAATGCTTAAGGTTTTGTCTTCTGTTTCAATTGAAATGTACTTATCTTCAGCGGCTGAAAGCAAGCCCAATTGATAATAGGCATCGCCAATATTTTTATTAGCCCATGGTTCGAGCTCGTTTTTTATATTTTCCCATTTAAAAATGGCTGTTTCATAATCCTGATACAGATAATAAATCTCGCCTTGAGCAAAACGTATGTAGGACAAATCGAAACTCTCATCGCTGTTCTGCTCCTCAAAATATGCTTGACCAAGTACTTCAGCCGGTTGTCTTTGGTCACTTCCAGCTATAAACGTCTCATAAAAGGTTTTATGAATTAATTGTTTTTCCGTTTGCATAGTATCCTCCTGCTAAAAATATAAGTTTATCATGAACATGTATAAAACATAAAATAGGAACAAAAGCTCAAGGCGCCTTTATCAGCAACATAGAAAAAAGAGCACTCCATATGTAATAAAGTGACTTAGTGTATAAGGAGCGTGAAGTTCGCTAGTCGCTGGAGCTGGATGTCAAAGCGCCTTTTGGTTTATTTTAACAGAAATTCGTTCCCGAAAATGTTAATTTTATTTCAAATTTATTTATACTTAATTATCCTATTAAAAAGAACAAAAAACCAATACCTTCTTAAACAATTCGTAAAAGGCATTGGTTTTATTAGGGTGTATGAAATAAACAAATTGTGAATGTGACATTGGGGTTTTCAAGAAGAATTACTTAATTTTTTCTTCACTAAAAATAATTACATTGTAAAAAATTGTAGTTTGGTTAATACACTTGTCGATTATTTCATTTTTCATTTCTTATACTTCTTTACCCTATGTAAGATAAACCATATGATATAACCAATTAGTAATCCAGGAATGAGTGAAAGCATTGGTGTCCAAATGGGGCCTAATAGCACACCATTTATTTTAAAAATCGGTGAATACATAAGACCAACGGTTACAAAATATGCCCCAAATACAAAGGGAAAAAATGAATATGGAGACCTCTCACCCTCCGCATCCTTAAATGCATCCCACATAGCAAACATATATACACATGGATAAAACATAAGCCATTGATAGTTTACGATTTGGAAAGCTTTGTCAATTTCCCCTAAAAAGCTTGCCATAATCGCTGAATTAAAATTGCTGTTCACATTAATAAGAAACTCTAAAAAGATAAAAACAAAACCCTTGGCTAATTTTTTATTCAGAATTTGGGCAAATCCAGGTAGTGCTATACTCCATAAAATTGCTTCTGTTTTTGACGTCATATTACTGCTTCCTATTCATCATTATTAATAACAAATTACCTCACTAATTTCCCCTGTTTCATCCATAACTATTACGCTTATTAACGTCTAAAACAAGTACTTCAACCGTTTAATTGTTAACAAATGAAATACTTTGTTTTATTACTATTTACAATCACTTCCATTTATATTCTTATTTTGATAGAACAAACAGTAAAATATTGCAATATCAATATGATGGCTTTTTTCATACGAATTCTAAACCTTTAAGTAGATTAGACGATCTACACAGCACAATTCAATAGAAAATCTATATTCTAACATTAAGTAGTTCTTCGTTTAGTTGGAGATTTACTGTTTTTATGTGTAAGGTGGGAAATGCAAATGATTGAAGACACGAACGATATGAATGCACATACGATTTCCTGTATTTGGACCGCACTCGAAAAAATCAAAAATTCCCAGGACAAAGCCGCGTATCTTCGGTCCACCTGCAAACTAATCGAGGCACCGGCATTTAAAACGATTCCATTTATCCTGCAAACCCAAAAGGGAGAGCCATTTTTCACATGGGCTAAAGCTGGAAAACCAGAATGCTTTGTAACTATATTCTTTAAAGTTATCAAATTGGATCGTGAATCAGGGTGTGTAACATTACGTTTATTACGTCCAAATAAATGTGTATGGGATGACGAACTTAATGGGGTTAGATTCAGAAGAATCTGTGAGGTAGACTTTGTAACTGAATCGGATGAAGGTGTTACTATTGACCCTACTAACTTTAGTGCCATAAAATGCTTTGATCCCGCTTTTGTTAAGGAAGAAGAAGGTCTAGATTAAAAAAGCACAAACATTCAATTTCTTGTTTGTGCTCGATTGTTATTATTTAATACGTAAGTGATGCTGCAATAATTAGTCCGATTGATACAGATAAAAATAATAGAAATAATCCTACAGCTTGATTGTCGTCATCAATTGCTTTGGTAATATTAAATTTAGGTGTTAAAAGCTCTGCCAAATAAAAAACGATGATCTGAATGACAATCGCTATACTTCCCCACACCACCATATCCAGTATATTGACAGAGTTTGATATTGATGAATAGAGGACAATTGCTAACCCTAAAATACGACCACCAAATGCATAGACAGCCGCTTTGTTTCCATTTTTAATTAATTCAAATTCTTTATTTTTTGTTGTTACTTCAAATAGGATAATTCCAATAAATAGTAATACAACAGCTAATCCAATATAGGAAACTGTCGACAAAAACAATTCTGTAAATGACATACTCTCAGGTCCCTTCTTTAACGTTTTACTCCTACTGGTAAGAAATAGGCATTGTTATCCGTTATTTGCTGTCCAGCTCTTAAACCGATTCCACAAGCTTTTCCATTTATTAAAAAGCTTCCGATTAATAGCTTCCCTTTTTTTAGCCCATCGATCGTTTTAATTTCTTTTGTCGGGAGTTCAATAAACTTTTGATAAACCGGCAATGACTTTCCATAGCTTTTATTCTTGTCTTCAAGAATCTTCTTTGTCCCATGAAAAATTGATACCGTATCTCCTTCCCGACCAAAGCTTGGTTTTTTTACATATTTTATACCGCTTGTTAGGAATACATCTTTCTCGAGATATGTAGGCAAAAAATAGGTTGAAATCCAATGCTTTTCTTCATCGGAGAAGAACGGATGATCACACTCCATCATCCCCCAAATAACTGCTTGAACAGCCTTCGATTGCAAAAGAAACGCTGAAATGGGATTGATCATTTGCAGCTTGTTTGAAGCAACTAGCTCGAGTAGCTGTAAACCTATTTTTTCATTTGTTTCTTCTTCGACGTCTTCAATTAAATGCTCTAACGGATATGTTTGCCGATAGAGAAGATCAATCTTTCTGCCTTCATCATCATACAATCCTACTTGCTCTTTAATTGTAAGCTTATGCAATGGAACATATTTCGCCGAAACATTTGCTGCTTCCATTAAAAACAATGTTGTTAATTTGTCTTCTTCATGTTCATCATGTGATGTGAAAACGATATGTGGTTCATCTGTAAGTTCAGAATGATGTAGCACTTCTGCTAACGCTTTTCGTATTTCTTTTCCTAGTATATCAACTAATCCCTTATTCGGATTCTCAACATTAAACTCTTCACACATGGCACCATTTACATAAAAAACTTCCTTCTCAAAAGTCGGAGTATCACTATTAAGCTCAAGTAGCTTCAATCCATTAGTCGTTTGAACTAAGTCCACACGAGCAATAACCGTTTCAACCGGTAAAGACCGATGTCTGATAAATGGGAGCATGCTTCTTGGAATATCTAATTGTAATAATGTTTCGTTAGATGAGTTTCTCAGTAAGTTTCCTAGCTTAAAGAAAATTTGACCGACTCTGTTTGTCACGTTACATACTTCATTAACCTCTTCTTTTGTCATAAGAGCGATATCATATAACGCATATTCACTATCATAAAGATTATGCCAAAAGGAGTTCATCTTGCTGTAAGCTTGATTCCGCTTTTGTCTATGATACTCTAGATTAAATGAGTGTAACATTACCCACCAAAACCTCCACTAGACCCAGACCCAAATCCAGATTTTCCTCCTTTAAATGAGCTACTCGATTTATAGCTTTGATAAGCGGAATTTGTTTTTAAGCTGCTTTTAGATGAAAACATTTTTCCACCGTAATAAAAATGACCATAGTGAGATGAATCATAATCATCACATTCCCAAACGCCTTCATCAGACTCCCATTCCCAATCCCCACAATCAGTTCCCTCAGGAACAGGTGGTAACGACTCATCACTACATCCAGTAGCTGTAATCATCGTAGCAGAAATGATTCCAGTTAATAATTTATTTGTCTTACTCAAACGCCTTCCCCCCCTTAAATAGCTTTTCTCTGTTAATAATTACAAATTAATTCATGATAAACTGCGCCCTAATATAGTATAGTAGAAATAATGACATCTTTGGAGGTATATATGAAAAAAAGTTATAAATTGGAATATCGTTTAAACGATGAACGGAATAGCTACCCTGCATTGTTTCATTACGAGTTTGCAGAGCCCTCAGAAATCTTTTGTCGAAGACTATGTGATTATTTTATAAAAAACAAAGAGGTGTATCATCAAACGTCTTCCAGTCTTGAAGACGAATATTATGTTATTTATGTAGAAAAAGATGATGAAGAACATATTTTTGACCATGCTATGCACTATACACATGTAACACTTGAAGTACGTGACTTTAAGGAATACAATGATTCACCACTTATCTTTACATATGATCTATATTCACATGAAGAAGCATTATCCCTGATCGGAAATGATTATTTATGGATCCAGGATCAAGAATACGAAAAAATATCAGCTGAAATTGATGAGGACCGTTCTACATATGTTCTATATATGTCGAAGGCTTAGAACCTTTTGAATGCCTTTAGGAGGGATTATTAGCGCGTAATGTCATTCTTTAAAAAATACCGATAATCACTCAATATTCTAAGAAAATGTCTTGTATTTGGGTTTGTGATTAAATAAAAACCCCTGATATGCTCAGAGGTCTAAAAATCATCCATATATTAAACTAGATACATATAAAACAATTGGTAATGTCACCAAGCTTAATACCGTACTAAATAATGTAGCGGTTGATACAAATTGTGGTTCTGTATCATATTGGAGTGCATACATAGTTGTATTTGCAGCTGTTGGCATCGCTGAAAGTACGATCATAATTTGTTTTAATAAATCATCAATTGGCAGGAATAACGTAAATACGAATGCAATAACAGGTGATATAAACAGTCTTAAACCTAAAGATAATGACAGTGGAGCAAAATCTAATTTTTTTACAGATATTTTAGCAAGCTGCATTCCTAAAATAATCATAATTGTTGGAACTGCTGCATCCCCCACCATCTCAATGGCATCCATAAATGAACCTCCGACCGGTATGTGAAAGAGATGAAAAATGACCCCAAGCAGTGCACCGTAAACAATAGGTACTTTCACAACCTCTTTCAAAGCCATTTTTATACCGCCACCATCTGGAGAGCCCTTTGCAGCATAATAAATACCAACTGTACACATAAGAAGCTGCTGAATAACCATTAAAATAACGGCGTAATGAAGCCCTGCCTCACCGAAAGCAAAGAAAATAAGGGGTGTTCCATAATTTCCATTATTCATAAATGCAGATGCTAGGATCATTCCACATGTTTTTTTTACAGAATATCTTCTAATAAATGCAATAATATAAATAATGATAATAAGGCAAAGCGCAAGCCCGACCGTGTAAAAAGTCATCATTGCATAATCAATCGTCAAATCTGTTTTATAAAATGTTTGAAAAGCTAAAAAAGGAAGCATTAAATATATGGCCATAACAGATAATGGCTTCGTATCAAACCCAATCATTTTCTGACCAACAAACCCAATACCAAAAATAAAAAAAATCGGAATTAATACCGTGAAAAATTCCATTAGATCACCTTACCTAACTACGAATCTATGAATTGATTCTTCTAGTATACCATATCAATATAAATGGATTGGTTTATTTAGTTGTAGGCTATATTTCACCCGAGTGGGCAAAAATATTTCCCGGGCACTTAAATTCTCAGTTACAATCCTTTAACCTCTATACCATTATCCTGCAATGCTCTATTTATTTTCTTAGCGAATTCAACCGAGTGTTCCCCGTCACCATGGATACAAATTGTATCAGCAGTTATTGGCACTTCATGTCCTGATGTGATAACCTTTTGATCAACAACCATTTTTATCACTTGAGCGATTGCTATGTTTTCATCTTTAATAAGTGCACCCTCTTGATGACGAGGTGTTAACGTACCATCTCTTTGATACGTTCGATCTGCAAATACTTCATTCGCTGTTTTTAAGCCGAATTTGTTTCCTGCTTTTATTAATTCACTTCCAGAAAGCCCATATAATATAAGCTCAGGATTTATTTTATAAATAGCTTTGGCAATCGCCTCTGCTAAATCCTTCTTTACGGCAGCCATATTGTATAACGCACCATGTGGCTTTACGTGTTTTAATACGGCGCCCTCAGCTAATACGAAGCCGTGAAGTGCACCGATTTGGTAAACAACTAGATCATACACCTCCTCTGCTGTAATAGACATTGTTCTTCTACCAAAGCCTTTTAAATCATCTAAACCTGGGTGTGCGCCTATACTTACAGAATGATCCAATGCAAGACGTACGGTTTTCTTCATCGTTTCCGGATCGCCAGCATGAAACCCACATGCAATATTTGCAGATGTAATAGAAGTAATGATCTGCTCATCGGCACCGATTGTATATCTACCAAAACTTTCCCCCATATCACAATTCATATCAATACGAACCATGCTTCATCCTCCTAAAAGCTAATGAAATACCAATTTTTACTTTTGAAATCTTCTGCTCTCTCTCTAATAGCAGTCTTTGAGCATCTTGTATGCATATTTCTTTAAAAGTCAGATTTTCACCTGGCATCACTTGTGATAATACAGAAAAATCAATACTTGCTACATAACCTATTTTCGGATAACCACCGATTGTTTGCCGATCTGCCATTAAAATAATCGGTTGACCATCATTTGGCACTTGAATCGTTCCCATCGTTACAGCTTCTGATAAAAGTTCAACATCTGTGGTTAACTTAAGTACTTTTGCAGATAGGCGATATCCCATTCGATCTGAATTAGAAGTAACCTTATATTTTTCTGTAAGAAATTCTCTTTTAGATCTTTCTGTAAATAGATCGAATTGAGGTCCTTTTATAAATCGTATTTCTGGGTCTTTCTTATAAACTGGTTTTATTAGCGAACTTACAGTCCAATTGACTGGTTTAAATGGTCCTGACCAAATTTGCGTACAAAGGAATTTTGCTAAATCACTCGGCTTGTAGTTGAGTACATCTCCCTTTTGCAAAGTACGGCCATGATAACCACCTAATCCACCCCTTACATATGTACTTCGGCTTTCCATTACCAATGGAACATCAATTCCCCCTGCAACCGCTAAGTATGTTCTACAGCCTTGTTGTGGACGGCCGAAGCGAAGGACACTTCCTGCTTTCACAAAAATTGGTTTCCATAATGGTACAGGTTTGCTGCCAATGCTCGCAGACAAATCAGCTCCACAAAGCGATATTAATGTATCCTGTTGAAATAACAATGTTGGTCCTATTAACGTCATTTCTACCACTGCATCATCTTCGTTATTGCCAATGAGAAGATTAGCAATTTTTGCTGCGACCTCATCCATCACACCACCAACAACAACTCCATATTGCTGAAATCCAATTCTCCCTAAATCCTGCACTGTTGTCGATAAACCTTGTTCTAGCACCTTTATCGTCATTGCTTCTCTATCCTTAGAGCTTCAAATTGCTGTGGAGTAATTGGTTGAAAACGGACGAAATCTCCTGCACGTAATAGACTAGGTTGTTTTGCATCTTGCCGAAATAACCGTATAGGTGTTCGTCCAATTAACTGCCAGCCTCCTGGACTTTCAATCGGGTATACCCCTGTTTGTTCCCCGCCAATCCCAACACTTCCTACTGGTATCTTCAATCTTGGCGTCGCTTTCCTTGGTGTTGCAATTTCTTTTGACATTCCACCAAGATAAGGAAAGCCTGGCGCAAAACCAATCATATAAACTAAGTACTCTTGGTTAGCGTGGATATTAATGATTTGCTGTTGTGTTAAATGATGGCAGTCTGCAACATCTTGTAAGTCAGGACCAAAATCTCCACCATAGCAAACTGGGATCGTGACTGTTTTTGATGGATGAGAAATGGATACTGGAAGGTTAGTTAGTCTGGATTTTAGTATGCTAAGCACAACGTCATATGGTGTTTTTTTGGGAGTAACCATCTTAATCTTTGTTGGTTCATAACTAATTGTGGCAGAAGTAAAGCTTGGGATGACCTCGAGCAATCCTGGAAAAGGGTTTGCTTCTATGAATTCAGTGAAGGCAATGATCTTCTGATGAAGGTCTTTATGTAGTTCTTGACCAAAATGAATCGTGATTGCCTTGTCGCCTTGTGGGTAAAAGGTGATTTGGTCCATTTTATCCTCCTTCTCGTTATGATTGATTGTAATTTGAGATCCCTTTAATCATTATTTATGAAACATTTTAGATTTAGTTTTATTATTATTTTACCATTAACCTGAGGTTTACTACTATTACCCTGTTTTGTAAGATTAAGTATTATCTGCATTACATGAAATTTATAATTTCCCAAACGACAAAAAAGAGCTAGACCTAATTATTCTAGGTTAAGCTCGCAATCAATCATGACTATCATTTATTAACGAATCTGGCCTGTTCCATAAACGAAAAACTTACTTGAAGTTAACGCGTTTAATCCCATCGGACCTCTAGCATGTAGCTTTTGTGTACTAATGCCAATTTCCGCTCCATATCCGAATTCAGAGCCATCCGTAAAACGTGTTGATGCATTATGATACACAGCTGCAGCATCTACTTTATTTAGGAATTTATTTGCACGGTCCTCACTTGCTGTGATGATTGCTTCTGAGTGATTTGTTCCATACTTATTAATATGGTTAATAGCTTCTTCCACACTTTTGACTACCTTAATACTTACGGAAAGAGCCAAGTATTCGGTATACCAATCTTCTTCAGTTGCTAGTTTCGCAGTACCAAACACACTACTTACTACACTATCCCCATAAATTTCAACACCATGGTCATTTAACGTATCAATTAAATCCTTACCATGTTGTGCAAACCATTTTTCTTCGATTAAAATTGTTTCAATTGCATTACATACGGAAGGACGTTGAGTTTTTCCATTAATCACAATACTTTCAGCCATCTGATAATCAGCTGATTCATCGATAAACACATGACAGTTTCCAGCTCCTGTTTCAAGAACAGGTACTGTTGCCTCTCTAACCACTGTATCGATCAGATTCTTACCACCACGTGGAATTAAGACATCTAAATATTCCTTTAAGTGAAATAGTTCTTTTGCTGTTTCTCTACTTGTATCTTCAATTAATTGGACAGCATCTACTGGTACCTTGCTTATTTCTAATGCTTTATGAATCGACTGAACAAGTGCCTCATTTGAAAAACGTGCAGATGAGCTTCCTCTTAAAATAACAGCATTTCCTGTTTTTAGTGTAAGTGTTGCCGCGTCAATTGTCACATTAGGCCTTGCTTCATAAATCATCCCGATTACACCCAGTGGTACGCGATTCTGTCTTATAAGCAGACCATTGTCTTTATGAATCGTTTCGAGTGTTTCACCGATAGGATCTTTTAGATCAATTAAAAGTCGTATCGCTTCTGCCATATCAAGAATGCGTTTTTCGTTTAGCATGATGCGATCTAATACGCTTTCTGATAATCCATTTTTTCTTCCAGCTTCAAGATCCTTTTGATTTTCTTCAAGGATATACTCTTGATCTACAAGTAACTGATCAGCGATTTTCCCCAACGCTTCATTTTTTTCCTCTGTTGATATGCCGACCATCATAAAACTTGCTGTTTTTGCTGCTTTTCCCTTTAGTAATACCTCACTCATCTTATTCCCTCCTATGCTTTTACCCATTTATTTCGATGTATCACAACAATTGATGATAAAACCTCGTCTTTACTTAGCTCTTCACTTCGTTTCCCCATGAATTTTTTTAACTCATCAGAAGAAAAAAGAACCTCACCCTTACCTAGCAACCCATTTGGTCCCACCACTTCAACAACATCACATTTCTGAAATGAACCTTTAATATCATAGACTCCTGCCGGAAGTAGACTTTTTCCATTGTATAAAAGTGCATCCTCTGCACCTTTATCAACGTATATTTTGCCTGATACTTCCGAATGAAACGCAATCCATTGTCTACTATTATTAATAGAAGTTAATCCGTTTTTTCCAATATAGGTTCCATTTCCAGCGCCCTCGATTATATCTATTAGCTTGTTATTTCCTTTCCCTAAGCCGATAAATACTTGAACACCTAATGAAATTGCCGTCTTAGCAGCCATTAATTTTGACTTCATTCCGCCTGTTCCTACCTTTGTTCCGGCACCTTCAGCGGCAGCAAGCATGTCTTCTGTCACCTCAGGTAGATAGTCAATTTTTTTTGCTAAAGGATTTGTCCGAGGATTTGAATCATATAAGCCATTAATATCTGTTAAAATAATAAGCTGGTCGGCATGAATAAGTCCGCTTACTAGCGCAGAAAGCATATCATTATCACCAAATGTCAACTCTTCAACAGAGACCGTGTCATTTTCATTTATAATTGGCAAAATTCCTCGTTCTAAAAGCTCTGTAATTGTCGCATAAGCATTTTTATAACGATCCTGCTTTGAAAAGTCATTTCGTGTTAGAAGAATTTGCGCTGGTATGATATCAAATTGACCAAACTGTTCAATATAGGATTGGACAAGTAGACTTTGCCCCACCGCAGCTGCTGCTTGCTTACCCTTTAATGTTATCGGTCGTGTTGGATATCCTAGCCGAGAAAATCCAGCAGCGACAGCACCTGATGACACAAGCAGTACTTCATGACCCGCTTCACGTAGTGCTACCACTGCATGAACATGGTCTGAAAATTTCTCTTGATCGATTTGACCCTTAGTATTTGTTAACGAGCTACTACCGATCTTGACGACAATCCGCTTTTTTTCCATGATCTCTTTCCTCCACTATTTTTCTTTAAATACATCCCATGCATAATTAAAACAAAAAAGCCCTATTCATCCCTAAAAATAAGGACGAAAAGAGCTATGCTTCCGTGGTACCACCTTTATTGAATGTGAATTAGAAATGCGGAAGCGCCTTGTTCAGCTCCGACAAGCATAAGACGCTAATGAAATGAAGGTGTTCTTTACCTTCATTTCATTAGTGGCTAGACCCTAGAGGCAGTTAAAACGCGACGTCCTGTCGCATTGACTGCACTCGCACGTCCTGTGCTTCGAAGCTTTGGCGCTGGAGCTAGACACGAAAATCTAAGTACCAAAACTTAAACCTTCTTATCTATTTTTCAATCACATCCCACTTTACCCTTTTAACGTCAGGGACACGCCTATGTTTTCATAGGACTCAGGAGGTAGGTTCGACGGCTTTTATGTTATGAAGTCTTCCAGCTAATAAACTTCACTCTCTGGTACTAAAAGTCCCGCTTACTATTCCTCCGTACACGTTCATCGATTTTTTACTATTATGCCGAGTATTTTGCCTACTGTCAAGACTGTAAACGCTAATTTTTAGAAAATTTGCAGATGGAGTTAGTGTTATTTTCACAGTACTTTACTAACCTTTATTTTATCCCATTTACCAAACTTATAATAACCATATGCAATCACACTGCTGATCACAAAACTTAGTCCCATTCCTACTGCAACCCCATTTTCTCCCAACCAAACTGAACATAAAAAAGATAGTGGGTAGCGAAGAATCCAAAAGGAAATCACATTAAGAACTAATACTTGAAACATTGCACCTGCAGCGCGGACAATACCATTTAAGATAAAATTAATCCCTAAAAACGGATAAAATAGGGCAATAATTTGTAAGTATCTCATTCCGAATTGAACAGCGGCTTCTTCATTAATAAATAGCCTAATCGCGATTTCTGCAAATATAACAACCAGAATACTTATAAAGACCATAATAAAAAGATTGATCAAAACTCCATATTTAGCAATCTGGTGAACACGGTCCATTTTATTTGCCCCGATATTTTGTCCAGCCATACTATTAACAGCTGTACCAAGCGCCATAGCTGGTAACATAATGACACTATCAAGACGCTGGGCAGCACCAAATCCTGCGACAACATCATTCCCGAAAGAGTTGACAACACTCATAATTGCCATCACACCAGCTGAAATGACGGTCATTTGTAGGCCTGATGGAATTCCAAGCTTCAAAATCGTCACGACTTCATCCTTTTTCGGTAGCTTAGGTAAAATAAACGGGATAAGCGTTCGCTTCATCGTATCGAAAATACCATATAAAAAAGCAATACCTTGCGAAAGGATCGTTGCATAGGCTGCACCTTCAATTCCAAGCTTGAATACAAACAGAAATATTGGATCGAGAAGCGCATTTAAAATAACTGCAATAACAACATATCGAATCGGTGTTTTACTATCACCTAGTGCCCTTAAGACTGTACCGATGAAATTGTAGCCAAATAAAAATAAGATTCCGATGAAATTGATTTGAAGATACGCCGTTGCCTCTTTGATCATTGATTGAGGAGTACCAAGAAGTTCTACGATCATCTCAGAAAAGATATAGCCGATGATACCTAACAATACAGATAAAATAGTTAATATCACAACAAATGCATTAATATAGCTTTTAAGCCCACTCTCATTCCCTTGACCTTTTTGCTGTGATAGAATCGTTAAAGTTGCATTATTTATTCCAATAATGAACGATAAAATTGTAAAAATCACCGTACTAGAAACGGCAATAGCCCCTAGAGCATTTGCACCAAGAAGATTACCAACCCACAAGCTATCGATAAATTGATAGGATACTTGCAACAAGTTTGTAAGCATAATTGGCAGTGAAAAAAACCAGATTTGCTTTACAATCTTTCCATTTGTAAAATCTTGTTGATTCATGCCAAACCTTCCTTTCATGTCGATCCATTTATCTTATCATAGCCCTAGATGGACATGCACAAGGAAAGCATTTTATATAATGAGAGGTTTAAGATAAATTTTTATCTACGATTATGGGTCTTTTATCTTCGATTTTATTAATTTATCTTCGAATTTGATGAATTATCTTCGATTTTTTCATTTTATCGACTATTCGACAAAACCCGTCAAATCTCCCTGTTCTTCTTCACTGTTCCCAAACAATCAATCATTAGGACTTTATTAATAATAACGACAACAATAAAAGTGACAGCTAATGAAGCTTTGCCTGAAGCATATAATGCGAAAGCTGCTGCACCATTGATCACAATCTCTAATAATAGTCTAATTGGGACACCGACTTTGAAGGGTGCAGCCGGAGAGCCGAACAATCCCCAAAGAGTTGCAGCTGCTAATGGTGTTCCAAGCCCTAATATAACCTTCAAAAGGATACCATGACCTGCTTTAAAACCCCAATAACCAAGTGCTGCTAATGCACATAGTTCTAAAACAAACCGAAATCCTAAATTACTAGCTTTTAATAAAAGCATTCCAATCTCCCCCATTACAGTGTTACGTTATGAATCTTTTTTCATCTTGTCAATTCCAGCTAAAAAACTGTCAATTAATAAATGGAGGCTAATATCAAGGTCAAGAGGCAAACCAAACCCACCTTTTTGTTCAAGAGAAGAAAATCCGTGCAAAATGCTCCTTAATCCACGAACAGCATGAAGCGCTGCATTTTCTTCTAAACCGTATCCATTTAAAACTTGAATTGTTAAATCAACGATTCTTTGACCTGCTAATTGAATCTCTGTATCTTCCAGAGCAGATGTACTAATTGTTATCTCATATAATCCAGGTTGATCCCTTACAAATGCAACATAAGCATCCGCAATTGCATGGACTGCTTCATCCTTTGATCTTCCAATCGCAGCTTGAGTTAGCTTGCTATAAAGATCATCCATTCCGTGTATAGCTAATTTTCTTCGCAGACCAGTTAAGCCATCAATGTGGTTGTACAAAGATGGTGGTCGTACCGATAGTTTTTTTGCCAATGTTGCTAATGTTATAGCTTCAACACCCTCTTCATTAGCAATTTGAGTAGCTGTTTGTAAGATTGTTTGTAAATTAAGTCCGATTCTCGGTGCCATTCTAATCAACCTTTCTTTATTTCTATTTCGTGCCTGTTACAAAATTTTTTTCTGCTTTCTGAATAGCCTTTTGGATAAGGAGTTCTGGTTTTTTTATCATTTCTCCATGTCCTACTGCCAATAAGCTAGGTTTTAATTTTTCAATCTTTTTTACACTTTCAATTGATAGTTCTTTGTCCCATGTGCCAAATGCAGGAAACGGAAAAAGTGGAACAATTTGGCCGCTTACCGCGGTTCCTCCTCTTGTCTGCATCGCATCACCGACAATTAATGCTTGGTTACGAGTATCAAAGAAAGAGATTGAGCCGGGCGTATGACCTGGAGTTGCGATAACCTGTAATGATCCAATGCGGTCTCCTTCTTCTAGCAGACAATCAGCTTGTGTTGTTTTAAGACTTTTAGGAACTCCGCCTTTGATTGGTATTTGCGACTCATTTCTGTCTAATGTTTTATCCCCTTTTAGTAACCGACTTTCACGAGTAGAGATGGAAACAGGGACATGAGGGAATTTACTTTTCAATTCATCTAAGGCACCAACATGATCTACATGTGAATGTGTTAATAAAATGTTCGTAAGTGGCTTATCAAGTTTTTCAATTACATGTAAAATTCCTTTGTAACTGCTCGGTATCCCTGTATCAATTAGCGTAAGCTCTGTTTGCTCTTCAATTACGAAACAATTCACTGGAAAAAAGCCTGGTAAAAATGTAAGTTGATATACAGTTTCTTCCTTTGATAATTTCATAAAAAATCTCCCCTTTAATCTAATTAGTTTTAAAACTAATATAATTAGTTTCATTGTAACTAGTTCCATTATTTTTAACAAGAGGACTTTTTACATAATTTTCTAAAAATAAATTTAGTTCCAATACCATATTAAAAAGGCATACCACTAAATGTGATACACCTTCATTAAATCAATCATTTTTTAATTCGATATACTCTAGTTTCATATGGTTTTAGAGTAAACTTACTAACTAAGTCGTGGTCAAGTACAGCATGATTTGCTAGCAATAAGTCATCTGAACCTACAGAGAAATCCAATACATCATCCCAAGTCGCTATTTCCTCCGATAGATTTGAGAACACAACAACCTTGTCATTATCCATTGTACGTGTGTACGCATAAATTTGCGGATCATCATCAAGAATCAAATTATAGTTTCCATAGGTGAATACTTCATTTTTCTTCTTAAGTTGAATCATTTTTTTATAAAAATGAAGCACTGATGACTCATCTTGAAGTTGATTTTCTACATTTATTTCTTTAAAGTTCTCATTCACACCAAGCCATGGTTTTCCAGTTGTAAAACCTGCATTTTGCTCTGATGACCATTGCATCGGTGTTCTTGAATTATCGCGACTTGAAGACCAGATTACATCCATAATATCCCCATGTGCCACGCCTTCCTCACGTTTAATTCGGTACATATTTTTATCTGCAACATCATTGTAATCTTCAATGGAATTAAACTTTACATTCGTCATTCCAATTTCTTGTCCTTGATAGATAAACGGTGTTCCTTGCATAAGGAAGTACATCGCCCCAAGTGCAGTTGCACTTTCATACCAATATCGAGTATCATTTCCCCAGGTAGATACTCTGCGTGGTTGATCATGATTTTCGATAAAAAGAGCATTCCATCCTTTGTTTTCAAGACCTTTTTGCCATTTTGATAAAACATTTTTCAATTCAACAATGTCTAGCTTTTTCTTTTTACCTGCATCCCATAACGATAAATGCTCAAATTGGAACACCATGTTGAATTTTCCTTTTTCTTCACCTACCCACTCGTCAAGGTCTTCTTTATCCTCTGCTTTCACGCCATTTGCTTCTCCAACTGTCATAATATCGTATTTAGAAAAGGTTTCTTCCTTTAATTCTTGAAGATATTTATGAATTCCACTTACATTCATATGCTTATCAAAAGATGGAACATATTTTAGTCCCTTCTCATTTGGCATATCCTCTAAGCCTTCTTCTTTATTAATGTGACTAATTGCATCAACACGGAACCCATCAATCCCTTTATCAAGCCACCAATTAATCATTTCGTATAAAGAATTTCTCACCTCTTTGTTTCGCCAATTAAGATCTGGTTGCTTTGTTGAAAAGAGGTGAAGATAATATTGTTGGGTTTTTTCATCATATTTCCAAGCAGAACCACTAAAAATACTTTCCCAGTTATTAGGTTCCTTGCCTTCCTTACCATCTTGCCAGATATACCAATCACGTTTAGGATCATCTTTGGATGAACGAGATTCAATAAACCATGGGTGTTCATCACTCGTATGGTTAATAACCAAGTCAATAATGAGCTTCATCCCGCGATTATGAACTTCCTCTAATAATTGATCAAAGTCTGCCATTGTTCCAAAATCACCCATAATATCTTGATAATCGCTAATATCATAACCATTATCATCATTAGGTGATTTGTACATTGGACAAATCCAAATGACATCAATTCCTAAATCTTTTATATAGTCTAATTTTGAAATCATGCCTTGCAAATCACCGATACCATCACCATTAGAATCCATAAAACTTCTAGGATAGACCTGGTATGCGACTGCTTCTTTCCACCATACTTTTTTCATTTATTGTTTCCTCTCTTTCTTACGAATGGGTTCAGTTATCTACTCTCAAAATTTTCAATATATATATCTGTTACATTGGGATATTCTTATTATTTGCACAAGATTTACGCTCAATGATTTTCGTAGGAATTGTAATCCGCCTAGGTAACAAATCCGGGTTTTTTATGATTTCAATTAAACACTTTGCTGCCTCAAATCCAAGTTGATAAATCGCTATATCAACTGACGTAATTGATGGCTTTGAATGCTCAGAAAGCAATAAATTATTAAAGCTAACAATTGATACATCATCAGGAACACGAATCTTCATATCTTCAAGGTGACTAATTATTTCATAAGCTATTAAATCATCCTGAGTAACGAGCCCTGTTGGTGGTGACTGCAAATTCATGAGTGCGGTAATAGCTTTCTTACCATTTTCTTTTATTAACTCTTCATTGACTAAGTATTCATCATTGAATGGAATTCCTGCTTCACTTAGAGCTAATTTGAAACCATTTAATCGATCAATTGTGACAACAAAGTCTAGACTACCACCAACAAAGGCAATATTCTTATGGCCTAACTTGATTAAATAATTCGTAATTTGTTTTGTAATAAAAATATTATCGTTATCTACATACGTAACTCGTTCTTCATTTTCATCAGGCCTTCCAACTACTGTAAAAGGAAAATCTGCTTCTTGTAAAAATTTCATCGTTTTATCGTTCACCCGAGAATATAGGAGAACAATTCCGTCAACTCGTCTTCCTTGAACCATAGAGGTGACCTCTTCAAAGATTTCATCCTCCGTTGATCCGGTTGATAAATAAATACCATATTTATTAGTGTGTGCATTTGTGCTTATTCCCCTTAATACTTCGGGGAAAAAGGGGTTTTGAAATGCATGAAAAGCAGAATTAGGCATAATCACACCAATTGCCTGAGTGCTTTTAGCAGCTAGGCTACGAGCTTGAAAATTAGGGTGATAACCTAGTTGTTCCATTACTTCCCGAACACGTTTTTTCGTTTTTTCACTAATTCGTGGGCTATTTGAAATAACTCTCGAGACAGTTGATGGTGCTACATTTGCTTCTTTTGCGACATCTTTGATTGTAACGATCATAGCAACCTCCTTAACAAAGGAAAGAATTATCCATTTAAGTTGTGGTATAATATAAGAAATTTTTCGAACCAAAATTCCTTATTTTTTCAATATCTTAGCGCTACAGATTTCGACTCAATTCTACCCTGAATATTATATTTTATTCTAAACCTGATTAAAATGAGATAACGCTTCGAGGAAAACGTTTGCGCAAATCTAGAATGTAATAAATAGCATATCTCTTTGAAGGTTCTTCACCATATTTAAAAAACTTTATGAAATCGTTTGCGCAATCTCGAATTTAATATATCATATATAAATTAAACACACAATATGTACTGTCTAGTTTAATTTAACGGTAGTATAAAAAAACCCGAGTGAAGAACACTTAGTCCTTACTCGGGTTTTCGTATTATTATTAGTGCATAGATGTCATAACCCACACTGTTCCTACAACGATGATGATTGCAATTAATGCTGCAGATATCATCTTACCTACCTGCCAAACACCACTTTCGCCTTCAGATACGTGCATGAACATAAATAACTGAATAGCAGCTTGGAGAAATGCAAGGCCGAATACAATAATAATAATTGTATTTAATGGTAAGTCCGTGTATAGGCCCAGCCAAACCGCTAGAAATGTTAAAACAATTGATAAGATGAAACCAATAACTTGTGACCACGGAAAATGGTTATGATTACTTGTATTATTTGTCATGATCCCACCAACCCTAATAGGTAAACACCTGTAAAGACAAAGATCCATACAAAGTCTAAAAAGTGCCAGTATAAACTTGAGATAAATACCTTTTTAGCTGTATCTGGTGTTAAACCTCTTTTTATAACTTGAAGAACAATTAAGATAATCCATCCAATACCGAGTGATACGTGAAGTCCGTGTGTTCCAGTTAAAAAGTAAAAACCTGACCAGAATGCGTTTGTACCAAGAGTAGCACCCTCATGTACTAAATGGATGAACTCAGTAATTTCCATATATAAAAAACCTAAACCGAACAATAATGTAATCACGATCCAAACAATCATTAATTTAACGTTTTTCCTTCTCATTTCATTAATCGCTAATCCACTAGTAAAACTACTTGTTAGCAATAGCAATGTCATGATTAATGTGTTCTTAAGATCAAAAAGCTCACTAGGCAGAGGACCTCCGCCTGTGTGGCCATCTAGTACAAAAAATGTTGCAAAGATTGTAGCAAATAGAGCCATTTCAGCGCCCAGGAAGATCCAGAATCCAAAGATATTCAGTCTACCTATTCCAGACTGATATTCCAAGGGCGTGTCAGGACTTATATTTTCGTTTACATGTGCCATCAATCACGCCTCCTTTTTCTCTTCCGTTTTTATGATTTCTTCCACACTGACATAATAACCTTCATCTTCTTTATGTGAGCGAAGAGAGCGAACTGCTAAACATGCTAGGACTCCGATTCCACCTAATATAGCAATCCACCAAAGTTTAAAGACTAATCCGAAACCTGCAACAAAGAAGAAAGCTGACATAACAATAGGTGTTCCTGCGTTACTTGGCATATGAATTGGTTTATATTCGATTTTTTCTTTTTGTTTCTCTTGTTTCATAAGCCAGAATGCATCATAACCTTTAACTTCAGGAACAACTGCAAAGTTATAATGTGGAGCAACCGCAGTTGTTGTAGCCCATTCAAGTGTACGTCCATTTCCCCAAACATCTCCTGTTGTTTCTCTTTTAGAATAACGGAAGCTGTAATATACGTTATACACAAGGATCATGAAGGCAATCCCCATTCCAATACCGCCAATTGTTGATATAACGTTTAATCCAGTCCATCCATCTTCTGGACCGTAAGTGTATACACGTCTTGGCATACCATCAAATCCTAATAAGAATTGCGGTAAGAAACAAACATTAAAGCCAATCGTAAAGAACCAAAACGTCCATTTTCCAAGTCTTTCATTTAATTTATGACCAAACATTTTTGGATACCAGAATACAAACCCTGCGAAGCAAGCAAATACTGTTCCGGCAATTAATGTATAGTGAAAGTGAGCAACAAGGAAGTAACTGTTATGGTACTGAAAATCAGCAGCTGCCATACCAAGCATAACCCCTGTAACTCCTCCGATTAAGAAGGTTGGAATAAAACCGACAGACCAAAGCATTGGTACAGAAAACTCAATCCGACCTTTATAAAGTGTTAGTAACCAGTTAAAGATTTTAATTCCTGTTGGTATCGCAATGGCCATTGTCGTGATTGAGAACACAGAGTTAACCGCTGCGCTTCCACCCATTGTAAAGAAATGGTGAACCCAAACTAGGAAGCTTAGGAAGGAAATCGTCACGATTGAAATAACCATTGATTTATAACCAAATAATGTTTTTCTTGCGAATGCCGAGATAATTTCAGAGAAAATACCGAAAGCTGGCAAGATAACAATATATACTTCAGGATGTCCCCAAATCCAGAATAGGTTTGCCCAAAGCATCGGCATACCTCCGTCAGCTAACGTAAAGAAATGAGTACCAAATATACGGTCAAATGTCATTAACGCTAGTGTGACAGTTAATACCGGAAAGGCAAATACGATAATAAAAGCAGTTACAAGCGATGTCCATGTAAACATTGGCATTCTAAGTAACGTCATACCTGGAGCACGCATTTTAATGATTGTTACAATAAAGTTAATACCAGTTAAAAGTGTACCGATCCCTGAAATCTGTAAACCGAGTAAATAATAGTTTATTCCTGGTCCAGTACTACCTTCAATTGCTAAAGGAGCGTAGTTCGTCCAACCTGCATCTGGTGATCCACCAAATACAAACGAAATATTAAATAAAATTGCTCCAAAGAAAAATGACCAAAAGCTCAAAGCATTTAAATATGGGAATGCTACGTCTCTCGCTCCAATTTGCAGGGGAACAACGACGTTCATTAGCCCCATAACAAAAGGCATTGCCATGAAAATAATCATGATAGTACCATGTGTTGTGAAAATTTCATTATAATGATGTGATGTTAAAAACTCATTATTAGGAACAGTCAGTTGGGCTCTCATTAATAATGCATCAACACCACCACGGAAAAGCATGACAATAGCGGCAATAATATACATAATTCCTATTTTTTTGTGGTCGACAGTTGTTAACCACTCTGTCCATAACCACTTCCATTTTTTAAAGTACGTTAAGATAAATACGATCCCAATCACAGATAATAAGATGGAAATGTTAGCCCCAATAAGCATTGGATCATTTAAAATTAAATTATCCTTAATAAAATCGAACATTTGGTGTTCCTCCTTCCTTAGTGATGATGATGTGAGTTTGATTCATCCGTTGAATCTGACTCTACTTGATCGTTTTCTTCTTCATCTTGTACACCTACTTCAATCCCGTATTTTTCACGAATCTTCATCGCATATTCACCGGAATCAACCCCGTGGTCTACAATTTCTAAATGTGTATTTGAAAACGTCAATTCTTCTACTGTTTCAGGCAACATCAATTTTTCATATGTTTCTTCAGTAAGTTCTGGTGCGTTTTCTTGTGTATCTTTCAACCAATTTTGATACTCGTCTTCTTCTAAAGCAACAAAATTAAACTTCTGGTGAGTCATACCTTCTCCTGTAAAGTTAGAGTTCATGCCATCATATATTCCAGGTTCATCGGCCTGAAGGTATAAATCATTGACCATTCCAGGCATTCCATATTCTTGTCCACCTATTTGTGGAACCCAAAACGAACTCATCGAATCTGCTGAGGTAATTTTGAAAAGGATTGGATGATCTTCAGGAACATTCACATAATTAATTGTTTCAATATCCTCCTCTGGATAACTGAAAATCCATTTCCAATCTGCAGAAGTTGCATGGATCACAATCGGTTCTTTATGAGCTGTTTCCTTTGGTGGTTGTTCCAATTCATATAGGACCTTAACAGTTGGAATTGATAAGGCGATGATGATTACAATTGGAATAAGCGTCCAGATTATTTCCAACTTCGTGCTACCATGAATGTTTGGCTCATGATCCTTTTCATTGAAATTTTTTCGGTCACGAAATTTCACAATAACAAAGGCAAATAAGACGTAAACAACAATCATGATAACTAGCATAAAGTAGATAGAATACATAATAAGATCACGTAGAGTTTCAGCATTAGGGCCTTTCGGATCAAATACAGCAAGTTCACTACAGCCACTTAATACGATTAAAAAAAGCAAACCCATCACTACACTTATCAATGGTTTAAATTTTTTGAACATCTATGTTCACCTTCCTTTCTAAAAAGTAAAAGATTAAGAATGAAGTAGATACAATTTAAATAACAAAATGTTTACATCTACACATACTATCAAAATATAAAAAAAACGAAATAGCTGAATCCGCTTTATTGACTAACATTCAAAAATTAGACTAAGTTTTTTCACAGATTGTTAACAATATTGGTAAAGTATTTATGTATTGGTAGATAAAAAAGCTTTGTCCTTTCTAGCAATAAGCAATAATAGTAAATAAAAAACCCATTATCTATCAATGGTAAGTGACTATTTCACGTCTCTATATCTATTTAGACTGTTTTCCCATCTATTAAGATCATAAACTTAGAAAATGTTAATAAATCGCAATAGCTTTATGACAATAATGTGTACTTTTGGAATTTGTGATACTATTTCGGTACTTTTTGCTCATAATTAATGTGTAATAGTAAAAGAAAGAGGAGAATGGTTGTGAAAAACACTGAACTAACTTTAGCAGGTTCATTTTCATTGAAACAGTATTTTTCATGGAAAGTGATTAAGTTAATTATAAAAACAGGTATTATCAAATCAAATCTCATGGGGATGTTTGCAGGCCTCTGTCTTGCTTTATATATGAATGACTCAGGTTTTGTTGAACAGCTACCAATCATTATTATTTCCTTAATTGGAACATCCTTTGTCGTTGGTGGCTCAGGTGCGATAAATAACTATTATGATCGAGACATTGATTCTAAGATGCAAAGAACCAAAGTTCGACCTACTGTTGATGGATCGATTAATCCTAGATTTGCGTTATGGTTAGGCATCATTCTTGTTACTGTTGGATTAGCACTTCTACTATCGGTATCAATATTGGCAGCAATTATGGGCTTTTTAGGTTTTGCCTTTTATGTGTTTGCCTACACAATATTCACGAAACGCTCTACTATCTATAATACTGAGGTAGGAAGCTTATCTGGAGCCATGCCACCAATTATTGGCTGGGCAGTTATTTCTTCAGATATTTTCCACCCAGTTGCTATCGCGCTTTTTGTGTTTATGTTCTTATGGCAACCTCCACATTTCTATGCAATTGCAATTAGACGATTGGAGGAATACAAGGCAGCTGGAGTACCAATGCTTCCTGTAGTAAAAGGTATACATCGTACAAAAATACAATCCCTTCTGTATCTAGTCATTTTGCTGTTTGCATCAATTTTATTTTTACCCTTTAGTAAAATAATTGCGTTTAGCATGTTTGGACTAACCTTAGCTTGGATGATTCTTGGTATCTGGGGATTCAAGAAGGTTGACGATATTAAATGGGCGAATTTAATGTTTGCTTTTTCTTTAATTCATCTAACAATTCTTTTCTCACTTATGATTATTGTTTCATTAATCTAAAACAAAAGCGCTGGAGCTGGATGTCAAAGCGCTATCCACAGTACTAGAATTTTATAATTTTCTAAACTTTAAAAAATGACCCTAGGATTATGTCCTAGGGTCATTTTTTAGATATATTTAAATTAAAAACAAACAAGCTTTGGTCATTCGTTTACTTGTTACTTTTATGTTCCACAACTTCCTCAAACCATTTTATTTTATCGCGCATTTCAACAACTTGTCCTACTAAAACAATGGCAGGGTGAGTGATATTATTTTTCTTTACTTCATCGACGATCGTTTCCAGGTTACCAGTAATGGTTACTTGTGAAGCTGTTGTCCCCCATTGAATAACTGAAACAAGTGTTTTACGGTTTTTACCATGTTCAATTAACTTTTGACAGATATATGGCAGATTTTTAATTCCCATATAAAATGCAATTGTATCAATCCCTTGTGCTAAAGCAGCCCAATTAATCGTATCTGTTTGCTTGTCTGCTCTGCCATGTCCTGTCACAATAGCAAAAGATGATGCATAATCACGATGTGTTACTGGTATACCAGCATAAGCAGGTGCTGCAATCCCAGATGTAATCCCTGGAATCACTTCATAAGGAATCCCTTGATTTTTTAAAACCTCAGCTTCTTCCGCACCACGCCCAAAGACAAAAGGATCTCCCCCTTTTAAACGAACAACAACTTTATCTTCCAGAGCCTTTTCTACTAATGTCTCATGTATTTGCTCTTGAATTAGCTCATGTTTTCCTGGAAGCTTTCCGCAATAAATAAGTTCAGCATCCTGTTTGGCATGTTCCAATAACTCTTTACTAATCAGGCGATCGTAAACGATGACATCTGCCTTTTGAATGCACTCTAATCCATAAACTGTAATAAGTTTGGGATCTCCAGGACCCGCTCCCACTAAATATACTTTACCTTTACTCATTTTTTAACCTTCTTCCAATACCTTATGATTTTCTTTAGTTTTATTATAGTCTTTTTCTTTTATAAATTGGAGGATTTTCATATTGTTTATAATTGGATATAAGGAGTGTATTTGACGATTATTTTGAGATTTGGCTAGCAGATAGTTATGTTAATACGTTTTAATCTGTCAAAATAGGGCATATTACAACCAAACTGCTTTTAAGTTGGGAGGACACAAATGAATATACTACCAGATTACATAAAAAGCTCTTGTTTTAGTGAATACGATATATTAAAAAAAGTCGTTTTATGCCAACCTGATTTTATGACGATTAGAGAACCTATTAATGAAACGCAAAAACAATATCTGAAAGAAAACATTGATACAGATCTTGCTAAGAAACAACATAAGATATTTGTCGAAACGTTACAAGAAAATGGAATTGAAGTCATGTTGCTTCCTCCTGCAGAAAAATTTCCTGAACAAGTATTTACTCGTGATATCGGTTTTACTCTAGGAAACCAAGTGTTTGTTGCAGAAATGGCACATGATGTTCGTAAAGGTGAAGAAAGACCCTTTATCGATTGGCTAGAAAAAGAAAAAATAACCTATACAAATCTGATTGGAGATAAAATTGAAGGTGGAGATGTTTTAGTTGATCGTAACACGATATATGTTGGTGTTAGTAATCGAACAAATGAAAATGCCATTCAGCACTTACAAAGCTTATTACCGTCTTTTGACGTAATTGCTATTCCTTTTACTGATACTTATTTACATTTAGATTGTGTTTTTAATATTATATCGCCAAATGATGCATTAATTTTCCCAGGAGAACTTGATGAGGAAAAAGAAAGACTTATCTCTTCCAGATACAATTTAATTGAAGTTTCTAAAGAAGAACAAGCAACCCTAGGTACAAACGTCCTTTCAATTGGAGAAAAACGGGTGATCAGCTTGCCTATAAATAAACAGGTTAATAAAAAACTTAGAGATCGTGGTTACCATGTCATTGAGGTAGATATAACCGAAATCATTAAATCTGGTGGTGCTTTCCGCTGCTGTACACTTCCAATACTTAGGGAGCAGGAAAAGTAAGAAAAGCCAAAAAGCGATTAAAAAAATCGTTTTTTGGCTTTTTTATTTAAGTTTATACTGAAAGTGTCTCTACATTTTTTAAAATCGTTTGTTTAAACACATCTAATGCTTCATCTGTATCAATTGTATATCCACATTCCAGACCAACATACCCATCATATCCTGTATCTTTAATTGCATTTAAAATGTTGATATAGTTCAACTCACCTGTGCCTGGCTGATTTCTACCTGGATTATCAGCGATATGGTAATGACTAATTCGATCAATATAATTTGTTGCATTTCGTATAACATTTCCTTCGGTAATCTGTTGATGATAAACGTCAAATACTAACTTTACATTTTGACTATTTACTTGATCAATGACAGACACTGCTTCATCTGAATATTGGAGAAAGTGTCTACGATGATCAACCAATCCATTTAAAGGCTCGACCTCCAAGATAATGCCAGCCTCCTCACAAAGTGAAGCAGATTGCTTTAAAGTTTCAACCATTGCTTGTTGTTGAATTTCACGGGACATACCATCGATCACGTTTCCGGTTTGGGTAATAATCGATTTTGTACCAAGAATTTTACATGCCTCAATTGTTTGCTTTATTCCATCAATATATTCTAAGCGTTTCGACTCATCAACTAGGTTAAAAAATTTCGTACACGTAGCAATAATCCCTACACCGATTCGATCCTGTTCTTTAGCTACCTGTTTGATATCTAAGTCCCACCAGCTATAATACTCTAGACCTTGAAAACCATGCTCTTTTATTTTTTCAAGGTGGTAGACGACATCTTTTCCTTTATATGCTCCAATGCAAAGAGAGTATTTCATGTACGGGACAGCTCCTTTAAATGAATTGGTTTACCAATATCCGCAGATTTATTTGCTGCTAATGTGACATTATGAGTCTTAATGGCATCTCGATAGTCAGATAAAATCTTTGAAGAATCTCCAGTTAAAATTGCGTTAACAAAAACTTCATCCTCTATTAAATATGGGCTTTTTCTTTCTTTATACTCTGTTATCGATTCAGGCTTAATATCCTTTAAACCTGAACTACTAATTTCGAGTACTCCTTGATCTGTATATAAATCCAGACCCACTTTATGCCCAACCGGTGACATACAAGTATTAGAGATCGTTGCGATACTGCCATTTTCTAATTTCATTGTGACAGTTCCAACATCGGCAACTGTTGTCCCCTCTACCTTTTCATGCATAACCCGCTGACTGTATGCAGCAAAAACTTCAATAACCTCCCCACTAAGATACCGGAGTAAATCAACAATATGGGTTGTTTGTTCAACGAACTGGCCACCTGATCCAGTTTGAACTCTCCACCAAGGAACCATAGGCATTCCACCCATCCAGTATCCTAACGACATCCCTAGTTTTCGTTCATTTAGTAAATCCAAAGCTCTTCTTGTTGCTTCCTGATAACGCCAATGATAGCCAACAGAGGTTATGATCTTTTTTTGTTCAATTTTTTTAAGAATCCCATTTGGTGAATGATCAATTCCAAGGGGCTTTTCAACGAGAAATGGAATTCCTCTATCGATTACTGCGTTCTCTGCCTCACCATGTGCCATTGGTGGAACACATATGTATACTGCATTAAGCTTACGGTCATCCAACATTTCATTTAAATTATTGTAAGCCTTTGCATTTTTCCATTCACGAGCTTCCTTTTGTGCTCTTTCTAACTGAATATCAAAAAAGGCAGTTACCTCTGCATCTTGAATCTTCGCTAAATTATTTAAATGTGCCTTTGCTATACCACCAGTTCCAATAAAACCAATATTTAGAGCCAAACGAATCTCCTCCTATTATATAATAAAATTGATCAAATTAGTTTCTTAAAAATTGGTTAGATCAACCCCTTTTGATAAAAGAAAATAGGAAACTCCTAATCCTTTACCGCACCGGCTGCAATCCCTGAAATAAACTGGCGACTGACAAACATAAATAAAATAATTAATGGAAGAGTGGCTAATAGTGTTCCAGCCATGACCATTCCATAGTCAGTGTCGTATATTCCATTTAATTGTGATAGTGTCACTTGCAATGTATATTTAGCAGGATCATTTAAAATAACTAACGGCCATAAATAGTCATTCCAAATGCTTATAAACGAGAATATTCCTAAGAAAGCAAGGGCAGGTCTTAAGATCGGTAATCCAATATTCCAATAAAGTCTAAAATGGTTGCACCCATCTAATCTTCCTGCATCAAGCAGACTATCATGTATCGCTTCTTCAGAATATTGCTTGATCCAAAAGATTCCAAAGGCATTTGCCAGACCAGGGATAATAAGCGCTTGAAAGGTATCAACCCAGCCAATCTTTGAAATCATAATGTAAGAAGGAACAAACGAAAGCTGAGACGGAATCATCATGGTAATTAATAGTGAAGTAAACAGAAGCTTTTTTCCAGGAAACTGAAATTTCGCAAATGTAAAACCTGCTAGTGAACAAAAGAATAGTATAGCAACAGCTGAAGTTGTTGAAACAAAGACTGTATTTAAAAAGGCTTTAAAAAAATCTACATTTTGGAGTACATTATTTATATTTGTAAAAAGTTCAGAACCAAAAATTAATTTTGGTGGGAACCTTAATATATCACTTGTTTTATTTGTCGACATTACGGCCAACCAATAAAACGGAAAGATCGAAATAAAAACACCGATTAATAATAGAAAATGTAAAACTAGCTTTTTAAGTCCTGCATACTTTCCATCCATTTTCAATCCCCCCTAATCTTTATTTCGCTCCAGTTTTTTGAACGATTTTCCAATTCAGTAATGAGAACAGCGCAATAATGACAAATAGTGCCCATGATACAACAGATGCATAGCCATATTGACTCTCACCAAATGCTTGCTTATACATATATAATGTAATCGTTAAACCTGACCCACCTACTCCGCCTGAGTTACCTAGTAAAACCTGAGGCTCAGTAAATAATTGCATGGATCCAATCGTTGTCATTAATACTGTAAAAAGAATAATAGGTCTTAAAAGTGGAATTGTAATGTGGAAAAACATCTGAACAAGGTTTGCCCCATCCATTTTTGCTGCTTCATATAACGTATTTGGAATACCTTGTAATCCAGCTAAATAAATGATTGCATTATACCCTGTCCATCGCCAGACGACCATCGATGCAATCACAACCTTAATCAAAAACTCTGATTTTAGCCATTCCACAGGATCAAGACCAATTGTCGTTAAAACATAGTTTAAAAGGCCATAGCTGTCCCCAAAAATTGACTTAAAAATAATCGTAACTGCTACAATTGATGTTACATTCGTGACAAAAAAGGCTGTACGATAAAACCCTTTAAATTTTAAAAGTGGTGTATTAAGTAAGAAGGCAATCACTAATGCACCGAATAGCATCGGAATCGCCGAAAGAAACCAAATCGCAAAGGTATTTCCAACAGACTGCCAAAAAACCATATCGCTTAATAAATATGTAAACTGCTTAAGTCCTACAAACTCCATTGCACCGAGCCCACCCCATTTGTGAAAGGATAAGTACAATGAAAAGACAATCGGAAACAAACCAAAGATTAAAAATAATAGATAGAAAGGTGAAATAAAAAGATAAAGGGTACGATTTTTATAGATTTCACGCCATAAGCTTCCTCTACTAGCTGGTGTTATCGGTTGAACACTTGCTACCTTTTTTGTATTAGCTACATTATTCATGCAATCCCTCCTCAATCTACAATCTATCAAAGGAAAAGTACTAGGTTAATAGCCAAGTAATTCGGAGCACCTAGTACTTTCCTATTTATTTAGTTAGCGTGAAAGTTCTTTTTCAACCTGCTCTAAAACCTCATCCCAAGCCTTATCTGGATCAAGGTCCTGGTTCGCGACATTTGTTAATTGATCAAGAAACATTGTATTAACTGAACTGTAACTAGCACCAAAATAACGTGGCTTTACATTTTCTGCAGATTGACTAAAGATTTCTGTTGTATTTTGATTACCAAAGAACGCTTCCTCACTACTCATTTTTGGATCGTCGTATACACCAGGAGTCGATGGAAATAAATCCATTGTCGTATACGCCTGTAATTGATTTTCAGGGCTCATTAACCACTTAATTACTTCATATGCTTCTTCAGGATGCTTAGACGCTTTAGTAATCCCGATGAAAGATCCTCCATTATTTCCATCTCCACCTGGTGCTCGAGCAACACGCCATTTACCTGCTGTATCAGGTGCAGCATCCTCTAGGATTTTTTTCGTCCAAACAGCACCAATAAACGAAGCAATTTCTCCATTATTCATTCCTGCATTCCATTCTGTACCGTCTACTAAATTTGCACTTAATCCTTTTTCATGGACAGCAACTGCTAAATCCCAGGCTTTTTTGACATTACCGCCATCTCCTATAAAATTATCTTTTTCATCAAAATAAACGCTATCACTTTGACTTATATATTGAGTAAAAACCCGATTAATACTATCAAACATTTTTACTCCTGTTGCAGCTTCGACTTTTTCACCAGCCTCTATATAATCCTCCCAAGTAGAAAGTTCTGCAGAAACTTCAGCTGGATCTGTAGGCAATCCTGCTTTGGCAAAAATATCTTCTCTATAAAATAAAGCAGTTGGGCCAGTATCAATTGGCAAGGCAATTAACGTTTTATTGTCTGGAGTTAACGTATAATTCCATTTCCACTCTAAGTATTGGTCCTTTAATTCATCTGCGCCATAGTCTAGTAAATTTACAAATTGATCAGTATAGGGAAGGAATTCATTAGCCCAATCGTTCATTGCAACAATATCTGGAGCTCCTGATCCTGCTGCTAATGTTGTCTGAAGCTTTGTTTTATATTCTGCCCCATCAATTTTTTGCGGTTTAAGATTTACGTTTGGAAATTCCTCCTTAACTTTTGCCAATAAATCATCATCAAGCGAACGATTCCAATACCAGAGGGTAAGTGTTACCTTTCCATCACTATCTTCTTCAGTTGTGTTAGATTGTGAGGAACTACACCCTACCATTGCAAAAACAAGTAATAACACTAAAAGAAAGCTTAATTTTTTTCTCATCAGTTAAAAAACACCCCTTTTTAATGTAATCAACACTTGCAAATTGGACATCTAGAATTCCTACTCACCCCCTTGGTAGAAAAAGTAATAGACTTTTATGTATCCGCTTTCATTAAAACTATCACTAATCTTACTTCTAGAGTAACTTACATCAATACATATTGTAAGATTATTAGTTTTATAATAGTATTTATGTTGTCTACACATCAAGGGCATAATTGAACATAAGATTGGACAATTTGAACATGAAAGGAAAATGTCTCATGAAAGAATTACCAATCCGTTTTATTACCTCACCGTTTAATCAGGAGCTAATCCCATTACAAATGTACACGATAGGCTCCAATCACCAAACAGCGATTCACAGACCTAAAGGCTTTTCTGCGACTCAAGTATTCATAACTCTTAGTGGTAGTGGAAGAATTCGTGTTAACGGAGAATCTGACCTTGTAGTAAAGGAGCAACAGGCATTTATCATCTATGAAGGGGTCCCACATGAGTATTTTCCAATAACAGATGATCCATGGCTGGTCGGTTTTATATCGCTTCGAGGTGCTTCTGTAACAACTATGCTTGCAAATATGGAATTTCATAATTGTGAGGTATTACATATTCGTAATTTTGAGAAACTATGGAATTTGGCCGAACAAATTTGGCAATTAGCTGAAAACAATGGAACCGAGGAATTATGGCAAATTTCTGTGTTACTCTATACCTTTCTATTAGAATTAAGAAAACAGACCACAAATTTTTCCTATCAACCTCCAAAGATAAATAACTCTAATTCTTGTGAAGCCATTTTAGAACATGTAACTACCATTTTAAAGGAGCACTATACACAACCTATTCGATTATCTGAGGTATCAAAGTCTTCAGGTTATTCTCACCAACATTTGAATCGATTATTTCGGCAATTCTATGGTGTCACTCTAAACCAATACTTACAAAATCTGAGGATTTTACATGCAGTTGACCTAATTGAACGTAATAAGCATATTACGCTTTGTGAGATAGCTGAAGAGCTCGGCATCGACACTAGATATTTTACGAGATTGTTTAAAAAGAATATGGGGATGTCGCCAGGGGAATATAAGCGGATCTCTCATTATCATTGAAGATTTATGTTGGCTTGAAGAATTTCATATTTTCTGAAAAAACTTTGTTAATATTTTCATAGATAGTGCAAAAGTTTTCTACTTGCGTTATCTTTAATATAGTCGTTATATGGAAAAAGAGAGGTGCGTTTCATTGGATATAAAAGAAGCATACAAAGTATTAGGTGTTTCAGAAAATGCTACAGATAATGAAATTGAAAAACAATACATGATTTGGGTTAGACGAAATCATGCCTATCAGAATCAACCAGATCCAGAGAAACCTTTTGATATTGAGGCTATTACGACAGCCTATAATATAATTAAACACCATAATGAATACGGTTCCAACCCGTCCCAAGAAATGAAATCTTTTCAAGGTAAATTCCAGCATTTCTTTCATTATTACAAACTTCATATGGTAGGTTTTTTGGTCCTTGTTGCTATTTTGGGTTCAATAATCCAAAGTGGCATTAATAATTATCAGGAGAAGAAGGAATTGGCAAGTCTTCCACCAGAAAGCCTAAGTATTATGATATATGGAGATTATTTTGATCCTAACAATCCGTCAAATTCTCTATCAGATAATATATTAGCAAAGTTTCCTACCTGGGAGCGAGTCACTGTTAACATGAATTACGCACCTACTGAAGTAAATGATTCCATTGATGCTACTCTTCAACAAAAAAGTGCTGTAACACTTGTTAGTGATAAATCAGATATTTATCTTATGGATGCTAAAAACTTTGAACGACTTATGAATAATGAAATCTTTCAACCTTTAGAGCAAATCGAGCCTACCCTTAAGGATAATATAGAAAGTGAAAATATTATATACGCTGCTACAACTGAAGATAAATCTGAGCATATATATGGGATTGTATTAAAAGACACATCCATCTTTAATGGGATGCCTGTAAATGATGCCAAAAAAATTGCTGCCAAAAACTTAGATGCCAAGAATAAAACGAATGCAATGAAATTGATTTTGGAGTTAGCAAACTGATTTTTGTCTATAATTACACAAAAAATCCCTCTTGGAATATAGAGGGATTTATTATTGAATCTTAGGATTCCTTTAAATTTGGCAAATCTTTAAGAGTTACGCAATAAGGATGTTCCTACACTTTTCGTAACTGTTCTTTCAAAATTGAGAATGCCCCCATAATCGTGACCCTTTCAACTTACAATTTCATCCGAGATGAATTATTCACTCCACAATTCAACTATATCTTTTACTATTTGTGTGTATTCTTCTTCTGCTTCTTCTACTCCTGCTTTATCTAAATCATCCATAAATTGCTCCCAGACATTATCAAATTCTTCTGGATCGGCAAGAATTGCTTCTGGAATACGTTTAAAGGTTATATCTATCATTCTTTTATTTGTTACTTCAAGAGTTGAACCAGCAGGGATTGCAAGATTGTAGGCAGCTCCCCATGGTTTTACTGGAAACTCTTCGCTAGTAGGGTATAAATCCTTCCATAATTCAGCATCATAATTTTTTAGCACTTCTTTTTCAACATCTGTTAGTCCTTCAATCGCAAGTTCACGTGTGTTAACCGTGTATGTTTGACCGGTTGAGTCTTCTACACCATCACCATAGCGTGGCGCAAACCTTTGGAAGTTATAACCAATTCCAGTTTTCTTTAAGTAGTCTTTATCATTACGGCGTTTTTCCCATTCATCTTCAGGAATAACACGCTTACCGTCTACAATATTATAATGTTCGCCTTCAATTCCCCAATTCAGCATAATTTGGGTTTCTTCTGATACTAAATAATCAAGAAATTTGATGGCTCGAACAGGATCTTCACAGTCTACTGATATTCCAATTCCCCAGCCTACTTGGAAACCATTACTTTGATAAGCAGTATGTTTATACTCTTCATTTAATGTAATTGGATAAAATCCATACATTCTTTCATACTTACCTGCATCACGTAAAGCATTTTGTGCATCATAAATCATATAGTCTGGTGCTATAGTAGCCAACGCACGTCCTGTAGACAATTTTGCTAGCCATTGGTCATGTTTTTGAACAAAAGATTCTTGATCTAACAATCCTTCAGTATTCATTTGGTTATACCAACGGTAAACCTCTTTTTCAACTGGACGGCGATAATGTAATGTCGCTTCATATGTCTCAGGATCAATATAATATTCACCATCATCGGAAGCACCAGTCATCATAAATCCACTATTTAAAGTAGAGGCTTGAAAACGCCATCCATCAGATTGGAGGGTTAAAGGAATGGTTGGTTGTCCATCAATTTCAGGATGTAGTTTATAATATTCGCTTATAACATTTTCTAAATCTTCCAATGTTTTCATTTCTGGGTATCCTAATTCTTTAACAACGTCATGCTGGACAAGTGCTGCAAAACCAGGGGTCATAGCTTCATTATCGACTGCTGTATTAGGTAAAACATAAATAGATGGATCTTCCTTACTCCATTTCATACGGTTAATTTCATCACCTAGCATTTTTTTAATGTTTGGAGCATGCTCTTCAATCAATGGCGCAAGATCAATTAATGCACCAGCTTCTACAAGCTGACTAGCTCCCTTAGATGTAATTAGGTCAGGGTATTCGCCACTAGCAACCATCAATGGAATCTTTGTTTGTCCACCTTCCATATCAAATTCAGGTTCAAGAGTTACACCTGTGTCTTCCTTAATTTTTTTACCAACTGGGCTCTCCATATTCTCCCAATCAGGGTTCGCATCAGAATCAAAGACCGAAAAAGTGATTGAACCATCTTCATCAGAAGAGCTATCAGAATCTGTTGAAGCATCTTCTTTTGAAGCCTGGCAAGCAACCATAATTGATAAAAGAACTGTTATAAAGACCAAACTAAAAACCTTCTGAAATGACTTCATTTCATGTTTCCTCCCCTTTGTTTATGATCATTTATTGTATAAACAGTGAATCTTTTGATACTTAATGAATGGCTACTGTTTTACTGCTCCTAATGTCATCCCTTGAATAAAAAACCTTTGAACAAATGGATAAACCAACATTATAGGTATGACAGTAACCATGGTGATGGCCATTTTAATCGATTCAGGTGATACCATATTCGCTTGCTGCTCTGCATTAGGTCGCATTTGGTTGGCATTTACATTACCACCCATCGAGGTATTATCTAAAATCTTCATTAGCTCGTACTGTAATGTTGTTAAATTTTCATTCAAACTGTTATATAAATAGGTATCAAACCAACTATTCCATTGCCCGACTGCCACGAATAAGGCGATAGTCGCTAAAACCGGCTTACAGAGTGGTAAGATAATTCGATAAAAGATTGTAAAGTCATTCGCACCATCCATTTTCGCTGATTCTTGAAGTGAAAACGGAAGTCCATCCATAAACGATCGAATAATAATAATATTAAAAGCACTTACTAATCCTGGTAGGATATAAACCCAAAACGAATTCATCATACCTAAATCTCTTATCAGCATGTACCCTGGAATTAACCCTCCTGAAAAATACATCGTTAAAACAAGAAAAGTAGATATAAATTTCCTTCCTTGGAAATCAGCACGACTCAACGTAAAAGCAATCATTGCTTGTGCAAAAACACCTAACACCGTACCAATTACTGTCCTCAAAACAGAGTTTACAAAACCCGTTACTAAGTTATCGTATTTCATTATTTCTAAGTAATTATTCAAGGTAAACTCACGCGGCCAAATATAAATGCCACCTCTTACGGTATCAGTTGAATCATTTAAAGAAATAACTAATACGTTTAAAAAAGGGTAAAGCGTTACAATCATAATAATTGTTAAAAAAGAATAATTTAGTATATCGAACATACGGTCCTTTTTCGTTAACTTAATCATGGCTCGTTTGGATGCCATTAAACTCCCCCCTCTTACATGACACTTTGATTGGAATATCGCTTAAATATACCGTTAGCAAGAAACAATAAGGTAATACTTACTACAGAATTAAAAATTCCGATTGCCGTTCCGTAAGAGAATTGTCCTAAACCAATCCCGTAATTAAGCGCATACAAATCTAATACCTCAGAATAATCAACAACTAGAGAATTTCCTAGTAACATTTGTTTTTCAAATCCAATACTAACCAAATGACCTATATTTAGAATAAGAACAACTAGAATTGTTGGACGAATGCCTGGTAATGTCACATGCCAAATTCTTCTTAACCTTCCGGTCCCATCTACTTTTGCAGCTTCGTATAGTTGAGGATCAAGACCTGCAATGGCTGCTAAAAAGATAATCGCATTCCAACCCATTTCCTTCCATATATCTGAAACCGTAACAATTCCCCAGAACCACGTACCTTGAGCCATAAATTGAAAAGGCTTATCAATAAAACCAAATTTCATTAAAAGATCATTTACAATACCACCATCAATAGATAACATTTTTGTAACAATACCAGCCACAACTACCCAGGATACAAAGTGGGGTAAATAAGTTATTGTTTGCACCGTTCTCTTAAATAAAGAATGGCGAACTTCATTTAGCAATACAGCGAATAAAATAGGAATGGTAAACCCTACTATTAAACCAAGAAAACTCATCGCAAGCGTATTTCTAAGTGCCATGAAAAATCGTTCATCAGTAAACAATGCGATAAAATGGTCGAGACCTACCCACTCTTGTTCAAAAAATGATCTGCCTGGTCTGAAATTTTGAAATGCCATCGTCCATCCCCATACAGGAAGATAATTAAAAACAAAAACCCAAGCAACAAATGGTAATGACATCATATAAAGTGTTTTTTGACTTAAAAATATTTTCCAAAAACCGTTCTTCTTGTCTTTTTTCTTCTGTAAGTTCATCTTTGTAATCGCTTTCTCTTTTACGGTTTCCATTTAGCCCCCTCCTCTTCTGTTACTTAATTTTAAATTAAATATTAACTAAAGGATACCTTAATAATTTTCACAAAATTCATATAATAATTTCAGAAAGCGTTATCATCAACAGGTTGATTAGAATTCCTAAGGAACGATATCTAATTTCCTTCACAAAATCGAGTAGGAGGGGGTGACTAACCCCCGACCTCTCACACCACCGTACGTACCGTTCGGTATACGGCGGTTCAAATTAAGTGTGACGTAAAGTTTCGTATCGTTCAGATAGACTTTTGAGACCCTCTTTTCTCCAGAAAGAGTTATTGAGGGCACGGTGAAGGATTGGACTACTGGTTATTCGCCAGTAGCCCTTTCTGCTATTTCCCCATTCATATGCTTTGTGTTTATCAATTCCTAGTCCTATAAGTTTCCTTATCCTTGTTTTAGGAAGTTTCCACTGTTTCCAGTAACACAATCTCAGTCTTCTTCGAATCCAACTTTCCAAACCTTTAAAGATACTTGGAGTATCTGCCAATGCGTAATACCCACACCAACCCACTAAATACTGATTTAATTTCTTTATTCTTACATCCATTGGTATCGGTGATTTTCTTGACGTTATTTCCCTAACCTTCTGTTTAAATCTCTTGATGCTTTGTTTGGATATACGTATTTTCGGCTCTTTTCTGTTAGTAAAACTAAAGCCTAAGAATTTTCGGTTCCATGGTCGTTCTACGGCTGATTTCTCACGATTTACCTTTAAACTAAGCTTCTTTTCAATGAAAGACGTTACACCCGCCATTGTTCGTAAGCCAGCTTTCTTAGATTTCACGTAAATATTACAATCATCCGCATACCTCACGAATTTATGCCCTCTATTCTCTAATACTTTATCTAACAAATCTAGGATGATATTTGAAAGTAGTGGACTTAGCGGACCTCCTTGTGGAGTTCCCTCTGTATTTTGTGAGACCACGCCACCCATCATAATCCCGACATTGAGATATTTTCGAACAAGATTTAGTAGAACTTTATCGTCAATACGCTTTGACAGTAGCCCCATGAGTTTGTCATGGTTCACTTTATCGAAGAATTTCTCTAAGTCTATGTCGACTACCCACCTATAACCATCTTCGATGTATCCTTTCGCTTTCCGTACAGCGTCATGCCCTCGTCTTTGTGGACGAAACCCATAACTGTTTTCAGAAAATGTTGGGTCATAAATTGGGGTTAATGTTTGAGTAATCGCTTGTTGAATGAAACGGTCTATCACGGTTGGGATTCCTAGTAATCTAACTCCGCCGTTTGGTTTCGGGATTTCGACACGACGAACGGGTTGAGGTTCATAGGTTCCCTGTTGGAGAGACTTTCTCAATTCGTCCCAGTGCTCGACAATATACGAACGCAGGTTTTGGGTCGACATCTTGTCTACACCGTGACTACCTCCGTTACGTTCCACTCGTTTAAGAGCGTTCAGTAAGTTTTCTCGTGATAGAATTCGTTCCATTAACATTAAGATATATCCTCTCTACGTGAATGAGATGTTCTATTTGTGCCATTAGTAGCTCCACCCTCTTGAAGTCCCCTGTGTATTCACCACTTCTTCCTTCAAGTAAGTCTCGTAAGAGATTGTCTGTTTCTACACTACTTATGAACGCCTAGTTCTCATCCTTCCTAACTTGTTCAGTCCTTCCCTTTCATTCTCGAGTTTGAAAGGTACTATGACCTCTGCTGACTTCTGACTGTTCAGCTATCTATCACTAGATAGGTTGCCAAGAGTGCTTGGCTTATCAGTCAGACCTCCCCAGGTAAGAGTACAGTCTTTCACTCCATCTATCTGCTTCATTTACTCTATACCACCTTCGGCAGAAAGGACTTTGTTTTGTTAAGCAAACTCATCCAATGGTATCTAGCCTTATATGAAGTTCGTATTCCTCAGACCGGAGGTTTGCCGCTCGCTTCCTTCAGATTCTGCGTCACCACAGACACCCTTGCGTTAAGCTACTGCTACTTCTGCCTTCACAGTTCGGGACTTTCACCCTATAGACTGCACCCATGCTGGGCGCACTTAAAAAGTGCCCGAACCTATATGGTCCTGGCACTTTTTCTTTTACAAAGGCTAACTCGCCAAACTTTGTTGCTATTTACCAAGTAATGCGGTGGTTGGTTGCAGCGAGAGTTGCTCGCTTTCCTCGGGGCGGCGACTTTATTATTGCTAGCAGCCTCAATGTTTAACCTTACCCAATGTTCTTCCCTTAAGATCAGTAGTAATTACTTGTGCTTCGGAAGTAGATACCTCTTTCGTTTTCACATATAACAATTCTGTTTTTGAGTCGTAGTACCAAACATCATTGCCTTTTTCTACTGCTTCTTTGGAATCAACTAATATTAATTTTTTTCCGTTACGTTTAACAGAGTTAAGTCCCCTATCACCAGCGTTAACTTTTATTTTTGCTGCCCAGTTTCTGTTTTCAATACGTCCGTCAAAACTGCCCTTCATTGCTGAAATCTCAAGTGTTACATTTTCCCCATTTGAGGAAGCGGTAATCTCTGTATTAGCTGATTCGCCTTTTTCATATTTGTATGTTTGCCCATCATCCTCGTATAAGTTGAAGCTTGAAGCTTCACCAGTTTGTTTCGGATAAACGTTCAATGTCATCATTGATGCTGGATTTTCATCTGTATAGTTTTGAATCTCACGCTGTGGAATAATTGCTCCTTCTTTTATAAATACCGGAATCTTAGACAAATCAGCTTCGTATTCAATTGTCTGTCCTCCTACAAATGTTTTATGAGAACTCCAGTCATACCATGTACCCTCTGGAAGGTAGATGTTTCTCTTAGAAATACCCTCCAAAGAAATCGGCGCTACCAGCATATTTGGACCAAACAGCCATTGTTCTTCAATCCCATATACATTTGCATCTGTTGTATAATCCATGACAAGCGGTCTCATTAATGATACATTTCCATCTGTTGTTTGCTTGGTTGCTGAATAAATGTAAGGCAATAGTTTGTAACGCTCTTCAATGCTTTGTTTTACAATGCCTTCTGCTTTCTCACCAAACGCCCATGGCTCTCTAGTGTTGGTTGGATCACCACATTCGCAATTATGAGCACGAAAGATTGGCATAAAAGATCCTGCCTGCATCCAGCGCGTATATAGCTCAGCAGTCGGTTTGCCATTAAATCCACCAATATCGGTTGTGAAATAAGGCATTCCAGACATCGAGGAGCTTAATCCCAATTGTATATTGTGTCTAAACGACTCCCAACTTGCATCGATATCTCCGCTCCATACAGTTGTTCCATATTCTTGAATTCCAGAAAATCCCGATCGTGATAAGCTCCATAGGCGGTTATCACTGTAGCTTCTATGACCATTATAGAAGGCTTTTGCTTCGCTTAGTGCATACACATTTCTAATTTCAGCTGCACTCCCTTTAGAAAAATGATGCCTTAACGAATCTGTTGCCTTCTCTGGTTCATTTAAATCAATCCAATACCCTTTAACACCAGCATCATGTAAGGATTTAACCTGTGCATTGAACCATTCAACAGCTTTTGGATTGGTAAAGTCCACTAAACCTGATTTACCATACCAAGCATCATAAATAACAGTTTTACCTGAAGCATCTTTTACAAAATAACCATTTTGATCACCTTCATTAAAATTGTCTGCAGTAACTTGAATGTACGGATCGACTATTGGAACCGTCTTGATGCCTTTTTTCGTTAACTCCTCCATACTTTCTTTTGGATTTGCAAAAGCTTCGGACCAAGTCATGTCAAAGTAATGATTTTCTTTTGCCCAATAAACATCGAGAATCATTCCATCTAAAGGAATTTGTTTTTGGCGGAATGTGTCTACAATCTTATTTACTTCCTGCCAGCTCTTATATCCATACTTAGACTGGATATAACCTAAGGCCCATTTTGGCGGCATCGGTGCCTTACCTGTTAAATCTGCAAAACTTTTCATGATACCAGTTAGCGTGCTCTCTCTTTCACTGGCCATAAAATAGTAAATCATTTCGCCGTTTGGTGAATGAAAAGAATACGTCTCTTTGTCTGTCGAACCCATGTCAAAGGTGGCATTTTCATATGTGTTATCAAAGTAAAGACCATAGCCCTTTGTACTAGTAAAGAACGTACCAGAAATATCAGATGTATTTCCGCCAAATCCCCCTTTCATTCCATTGTTCATTTCAACCTTATGGCCTCTTCGATCAAAGGATTGAGAGTCACGATCCATACCAAGGCCAAAGAAATGCTCTTTTGGATCTAGTTTCAAGGTAGAATATACTCCTGTATCTCCGTCATAACCCAATCCGTTTCCATCACTATGCTCCGTTAACAGCTTAGTATTCTCAGGATCATAGTAGGCAAGCTTAAATGGAGACTTATAAACTCTTAAACTCATTTTTTCAGTTTGAATTAATACATAATCCTCTTTATTAGTTACCTTTGGAATGATACTTGCTGCCTCTTGATCAACAACAAAGGATGACTTTTTCTTAAATGTTCCAGTCGGCTCCATCCATATTTTAGCTGTATCCTCTTGAACGAATTCGACCTTAACCTTTTCTTGGTTCGTTGAATTTAACACGATGGATGTTCCATCACTGCTTATTGTATACGGTGTGTCTGCATCCAAACTTTCAAGATATGATATACTTTGATACTCTGTTGGGTCTTTTTCCATCATTTTAACGCCGTCAAGATCAAGAATACTTTCAGCCTGACCTTCTGCTTTCACCCCGATCTTTACAACTTCACCAGCCATTAACTGGATATTTGGGACTCTTACTTCCTTCCAATCATCACTTGCAGGGATTGGAACTTCTTTTGTCCCTCCAGAGTAACTGACATAAAGTGTGGCATTGTTAAAGTTTCCAGATTTGCGAATGTTAATTGATAGTTGATAGTTTCCATCAATAGGCGCATTTCCAAATTGCCATAGATCAGAAGAGTAATCATCCTTGCCTGAAATACGGACAAATGCCTCTTCATCTGCTGATTCAATTGATTGGTTGACCATATTTGTACGGCTCCAATCAGTGAATCCTTGTTCAAATTCTTTGTTATACAGATTGACCTCTATATTCTCAGGTACTTCAGAGTTTGTTGATGGAAGCAACACATTATCAAGCTGCAAGGATGTATCTGCTTTAGATGCTTCCATATAGAACTCTAACGTTAATTCACCTTCTGTGACGTTAATCGTATCTGTGCTAAATTTTTTATACTCAAACTCATCAGCGTTCCATTTTTGCTTGATAGGACCATTTGGATCTTTTAGATTCGGTTCAATGTTCACTTCTATCTTCTCTTGGCCAGGCTGGGAGACAATCATTTTAGCAACTCCACCTGTAAATGCCGAATCCAAATGAGGCATTAGTTTAGCCATCGCTGAAACCGTATACTCACCATCCTTTAATCCAACAATCGTTTGCTTCGAAGTAACTTTCCCACCTTCATTAGGAGAATACAAGTATTGCTTATATCCTTCATAAGCATCATTTTTATCCACACCATGCCATACTGTCGTGCCAAATGTATCAATTGTCCAACCAGTTTCATTTCCCATTTCAAAGTCACCGTTAACGAGCTGACCTGTACTTGAGCCGAACTGAATGGAATCAATTAATGTCGAGCCTGTATTTTCACCTGTAAATTCCATGGTGATTAAATTTACCCCTTTGTTCAATTGTACAGATTGCTCGATGGTTCCCCATTTATCTCCTGTAACTGGGAACGACACCTTAGATGGTGCGTCAATAACATTCATCTTTTTATCCTCTACAGAAAGGGATAAGGTACTAGCCTCTGCATTTCCATTCACGTATTTTATTGATAATGGAAACTGCCCTGCTTCAGGCATTTCAACGGCAATTGTTACTTTTGATCCTTTTTTGTTCAAGCCAGTTAGATAGCCAAAACCATCATAGCCCATTTGTTCGTTATCAAAGATAGCTCCGCCTTGATAAGAAGCGACTTCTGTTTGAAATATTTTCTTTGTTGTTTTTGGAATTAGTTTCAATACTGTTGTATCATGAGGTTCGAGCATTTCAGAATACATCGTGCGGTAGCCGAGATCCTTATGCTCCCATAGATTGCGGGTAAAAGCTTCATCTTTGATTCCAAGGTCTTTTTTGAAATCCATTGATAGCCCTTTGCTTGTGTCACTGCGATTAAAGAGAGAAACGACCCAAGATCCGTCTGGTAACTGACCAGCCCATCTTTCACTGTCGCGGCTTACATTGTTCTTATAATGCTGATTTGAATAAAAGATCGGCTTTCCTGCAAAACCAAGTTTATTCAATTCAATCAATTCAGGGTTTTGATAATATTTGTAATTATCTCCAATTGTGTCATATTGATCTGCAATGGTTATTGGAGAACCTGCCATTGTGAATAATGATATTGCTGTTTTCTTTTCGTCCTCGGCATAACGTCCCTTAAATGTGTTTAACTTTAAGAAGTCACCGTCATTAATCATTGATCCACGTCCCGATATATCTGCAAATCCAGTAAATCCTTGGAATGGATTGGCCCATTGAGACCAATTATTTGTCCACTCTTGTCTTCGTCCCGAGATATGCTCCCAACCACCACTGAAGGCATCCTCATCAATTCGAATCATATCTCCATATTGATGTTCGTATTCACCATGTTTATTTAAGTCAGGCATGACTAAGCTAAGGAATACATCATTCTCTTTAGTAGCTTCATCCATCCATTGAAGAGCTTTGCGATACTGTTCTCTTGTATGACCTGTACCAATTTGGCCAAGCCCTTTATCGTAACCGCTTTCATACCAAGATAAAAAGTCTACACGTAAATACGAGGCTCCTTGATTTGCAAAGAAGTCTATATATCCTTTCAAATATTTTTCTGCATCTGGGTGGTCTACATTTAACCAATAAAGCGCTCTTTCGCCACCTTGCCCCCCATCAAAGCGATCTCCTTGAAGTATTTTACCACCGCCAATATCTTGTGGTTCTGTAATAACAAGATCAGCGACTGGTGTATCCGTCCCTTTCACTTTGTATTTATCCGGATTTTTTACAACTTCTGGACTAATCCAAAGCGGATTATAATAGATGCCAAACTTCATCCCTTTGCTTTTCACATAATCTGCCCAGTGTTTCCATGTATGTCCTTCTGGATAACGTTCGTGGGGATACCCTTGCCAATTGTCATATAAAACAGATACGTCATCAATATCGATTCCGACATCAGGCACTTGTGTTTCCGTTGGATCGACAATAAATTCAATTGTTAATTGACCTGACGTTACATTAATATTCTCTGCATACGTTTTCCAATCTTCTGTAGTCACTGGCTTACTTACAGAAGTTTCAGGGTTTGCCTTATCATATCCTGAAAGCTTCATTACTACAGTGACACCTTTGTCTGCAAAACCATTTTTCCCTTTAGCTTTAAATTTGACACCGTAGTTACCATTTGGCAAATCCTCGATCGTTTGAGAGATGATTTGTTTGTTCGGGTTTTTACTATATGTCCATAACGACTTATCTCCTTCAGGATCATCATTACGCCCATGAGCGAATTCACCATTAAACGTCCAACCTTCTGTTTCGACTTGCTCAAATCCTCCGTTATCCACAATATTCCCCTCAGGAATTGGAGGTTGTTCAGAATCTACAGCTGTAAATGTAATGTCATCAAGCTGCAATGAAGCGTTTCCTTGTTTTGAATCAATGACAAATTCAACAGTCAAATCAGTCCCAATAGATTTCACATCAATTAAATAGTTTTTATATTTTGAACTTAACTCGATTGGCACCTTCTTTACTACTTCTCCATTTTGGCTGATCCGCATTTCAGCATAGCTGCCGTTCGCCTCATCAGTAAACTGGTTTGAACCACTAAAATCCCCTAAAGTTGCCCACGCAGAGAAACGATATGTTTTATCCTTCTCTAGTCCATTCACGGTTTGACTCAATGTTGCATCAAACGGAGAATTTTTATAAAAGTAAAACTTAAAGTTATTTCGGGCACCAGACTTATCGACTCCAGAATCTGCATTCCCCTTAATATCCCATCCTTCTGTGGTGGCGTATTCGAAATCACCGTTAAATAACTTTCCTGGTTTAACAAATGGTTTCTCGCGACCATCCATATAAATTGGATCACTCATCCATCGATCATTATGTGATACGACGTACCCATTTTCATTTAATAGAGTTGCACCCTCTATCCACCCATCAGTACTAATCATATCGTAACCATACGGTTGGAAGTTTTTAGCCATCCAATCAATATTGTCTTTAAGACGATGCTCTGGCATAAACACATCTTTTCCATATTGATGCTCATATGTAATCCAGTACATCGGCCCAGCACCTTGTCTAGTAAACTCACTATCTCTTGCAAACCCAGAACGAACATTAAATGCAGAAAAGACCAAATAAATCATAATTGATAGGATTATGGCTTTCAGAAACAATCTGTGTTTACTTGTTCGCATATTTACCCTCCCTATTTGTTATTGTGTGTTAAAACTATTCTTAATAGCTTCTGCCTATATTATTTAGATGACCACCTCCTTTAAATGTATGCGTTACCATAAATGTGAGCTACAGATACTTTATTCAGTGAATAAAGTAATTATTCCAAAGGATCCAACAGAAGTTGTTTCCCTTTCTATTTGTAAATAGGTACTTTAAATAGATGACTAACAACAAGTGCACAAGCCCCAATCAACCAAACATCCTCACCTAGCTGTGAGGTTTTGAACTGAAGTTTGCGAGGATGCTTTATGAAAAAGTGGACTTCCAGCTCCTTTTTAATTCCTTTTAGTAGGAATTCTCCCTCTCTTAAACCTTCCCCACCTAAGATTATGGCTTCAGGATTAAATAGGTGTACCAAATTTTTAATTCCTATTGCTAAATTTTCTCCTTGCTTTACCAACAATTCTTGTGCATATACATCACCGTTTTGGGCTGCCATTACTATACTCTCTGGAGTAATGGGAGTATATGACTTAATTAAAGTAGGAACACCAATCGAAACCATGCGTTCAGCCTCATTCACTAGGAAAGAATCAGAAGCATATAATTCTAAACAACCTCGCTGTCCGCAATAACAGAGGCGGTCTCCTTGATAAATTGTAATATGCCCTAACTCTCCAGCACCACCAAAATCTCCTCTAAACAACATATTATCAATAACAATACCTGACCCTACTCCAGCCCCTACTGTAACACCAATAAAGTTTCTATACTCTCTCCCCAAGCCTATCCATTTCTCTGCAAGTGCAAATACATTTGCATCATTATCGATCATTAAAGGTACATCAAAATACATTCCGATAGGCTTCAAGTCACCATGGTCTACCTTTAATATAGGAGAATAGATTACTTCATTACTTTCCCGGTCCACTAGCCCAGGTGTAGCAATACCAATCCCCACTAATTTGGAAGCGCATTCATTACATTCGATAAAACACTCAAGTTTGTCAATAATAACTTGTGCTAATTTGTTCGCTTCACCGTGTGAATATGAAAATTGCTGTTTGTGAAGGATCTTGCCTTCCAAGTTAGATAGACACATCTTCACTTCCTGCATTTCTATCTTTAAGCCAGCGATTATACCAAAATCTCCATTAAACTTTAATAAAACCGGCTTTCTGCCACCTTGTGAGTCCCCAGTTCCAACCTCAGAGACAAGATTTTCCTTAATGAGTTCATCGATAATATTCGTAATGGTTGATAAGCCTAAACCTGTTTCTTTTGCTAAATCAGTACGTGAGATATTTCCCTGAAGTCGAACCCTATCAATCACGAGGGAGCGGTTCAGTTCTTTAATAAGCTCTTTATTTCCTTTTCTAAGTAAATTCAATACACTCGTCTCCCCTGAACACATTTCATATGGTAAATTTAACATAATTCATTCAGTGAAACAAGTTATATTTCAGATAATTCAAAAAATAAAAAATCGCTTCATCCTTTTTTAATGTATTGGTTAAATATCTACCTAATAACATAAAAATAGACAAAAAAGGACTTTAGCACTTCACAAAGCTTATCAGTCTTTCATGTCTCTAATTTTAATCTACCTAAGTATAATAGATTTGTTATTATTTTATTCCAGCAGATTGAGTTACCTCTAAAGCATCCTCCAACATTTTATCTTTAATCTTAATGTCAGCATCTTTTTGTAGCTCGGTTAGCACTTGGTTAATAGGCTTAGCATGCTTATATGTTAACTCTTTTTCAATTACAGCTTTCTTATCTTTAAACGTATTTGTTTTCTTATCCGTTACTTTAATAATATGATACCCAAATTCTGTTTTTACAGGTTCACTTATCTCATTAACATCCAATGAAAATACAACCTTATCAAATTCTGGAATCATGATTCCTTTTGGAAAATACCCGAGATCGCCTCCTTTGTCTTTTGAACCTGGGTCAGTAGAATATTTGCCAGCAAGGGTAGCAAAGTCCTCCCCCTTGTCAAGCCTCTCCTTTACTTCCTTCGCTGTTTTTTCATCCTTAATTAGAATATGGCTTGATTTAACTTCTACTTTATACTTTTCCGCAAATTCTTTTTTCACTTCTTCTTCTGAAACCTTCACACCATCTGTTGCTGCTTTTTGTGCCAATAATTCATGTTCTACTAGCTTTTTAAATGCTTTCTCATCTGTTATTCCATTTTGCCGAATAGCCTGTTTAAAACCCTCCTCACCTCCGAATTGCTCCTTATATTCCTTGATTTTTGCAGCAATCTCTTTATCTGTCACCTTGTACTCTTTTTCAAGTAACATAGTTTCAACCATTTGTTTTAAAACTTTTTCACCCGCATGACTCTTTAATTCATTGTAAAATTCCTCTTTCGTTATTTCACCTGACTTAGATTCAACAACCGATTCCGAAGAACTAAGGTTACATGCGGAAAGTGATAGGACTCCTGCTACTATACCAAGGGAAACAAACATTTTTTTCATCAAAAACATCTCCTACTCTATTACTATTTTTTTGACCTGCTTGCTACTAGATGTCAGATCTTCATACTCCGTACATAAGTTACTAATTGAAGCTGTATATATAGGTATTTAGCAAATTTTCTTATCTTATTGTTTATACTCTATAACAACCATATCCCAATATTTAAGACTAGGAAGTGTAAAAATCACCTTGTTTTGGTCTTGGGTAAAGGGAAGAGCAATTGGCACACCATTTTGCTTGTCTGGAGAAGCCATCCAAACATTTTTAATAGGTTTAGTTTCCTCAATCTGAACAGTTAACGGCTTTCTATTTTTAGGTTCCGCTTGATTAGCATTTGTATCACGCCATTCTAATGTTGTAGCATCTAAAAAATTAATAAAGTGAATGACCTTTTTATTAGCCTTTTGTTTTGCAAAGCTCCAAATTTTCCCTTGTTCAGGTTGAGAAGAGAACTGTGCCCAATCAGAAGAACCAATGGTTATTGGCACCTCTTGCAGATTATCTCGAAGCAAATTTTCATATGCTACAAGGAAATCATAATAATTCAAGAGCTTGCTTTGTAAGGAGGTACTCAGCTTAAGATTTTCATGTGGAAAATATTCCTTTGACAGCATGTGTTCACCTAATTCCAAGTGCGAACCACCAGATGCAAAAATTACACTGTTTGTCAGCAATATACCTGGTGTATTAAATTCACCCAGCTGATTAGAAAACTCGTAATTCATATAGGCAGCTAAGATTGTTTGATATTTCTCTTTTGAATATTGATTGTTTTCATCAATAATACGTTTTAAATCACTATAATATTTATCTTGATCCCATACTTCTGTATATAAGAAATCGACAGGAGCGTCGCCAAGATGTTTTTGCCCAAATTGGCTAACCGCGTTCATCACAATTCGTTTATCAGGCGTTTCATTTTTGATGTGTTCCATAAAGGGTTTAAAAGATTCTTCAAGCACTACGGGATTCCCATTATAGTCATATACATTTCCCCGTGGACCAAGCTGATCGATATGCCAGCCATCAAAGGGAAGATTCTCGTAAATTTTTTTTTGCTGATTAATTAAATAGGTTTGCCACTCCGAATTTGCCGGATTGACAAGAAACACATCACTTTTCCATCCCTCTGGTAGTGGATGGTAATCATGTAGATTTCTTTGCTGATCTTTAAATAAGCGCCATTCTGTTTTGACACCATCTTTTTCAGCTTCTGCAAAAGCACCGTATAAAAGGTTATATGCCATTGTTTTCATGTTTCGTTTATGAGCTAACTCAATATATGATCTAATCGTATGCAGCGAGGTTGGACGATTGGCGATGTCCTCCCATTGGGCGGCAGACTCATTGTTTTCTAATTTAATAGGTTGGTGGTGTTTGTAATGCCAATCGTAAAATTGCAATCCATTAATGTGATAACGATTCAGTCTGGAAATAACAGACTCCATATCCTTGTTGGACATATCATGAAACTTAGACAGAAATCCATATCTCGGAAATTTTGACCAATCGCTTGAAACATCAACAGCAATTGTTTCCTGATCTTGTTTAGAATGAGTATCTAACTGTACACGAACTAAATATCCTTTGAAATCCTCTTTTGGCGGCTTCCATGTCCAATGTATTTCTTTTTTATCTACCTTCACCTTTTGTTTAGAGATGACATCATCTAAGTGAAAGTATGTGATTTTCAACATTCCATCAGAATACTCAGCCGGTAATTTAGCCGTAAATTGAATCAATTCATTTGGACGATATGAAGCTTTATCAGTTGTTAGATGTTGAATAATGCTGCTTTCTTCTATTATTTGCGGTTTCTTTTGAAAAAAGAGAGGCTTTATTGCAACCGCAGTGACAATTACTAGCAAAATGATAGAAAACAAGATAATGATGATTGGTTTCTTTTTTGAAAGCATACAATCTAACTCCCCGTTACGAACAATTAGTATCTTGATGGTACCCAAATCTTTTAGCCTGTTTGACTAAGGGATAAGTTTTTTATAAAAATATTGAATTAAGTTGAACCATACTTTCTTTTCAAGAAGCCTGACTAAATTCTAATTGAATATAGTCAGACCTCCCCTTTGTTGATTTACAACCATATGAGAAAGTTATCATTCAGTTTTTGGATCATAATCTGCATCAATGATCTTTTCAATGGGATGTCCAGCTTCTGTCAATCTTTCAATCACAGGTCCTATATAAAGATCTGTCTGGAAAGACCCATTTTCGGGTATATCAACGTTAATTGTATAGGTTCCCGGCCCATAGACATTTGTTACATTATCATAAGCAGTCTGACCCTCATACGGCTTTCCGTCTTCTTGAGGTACTGTCCCTTCAGGATATGCATAGCTTGTAAAGCTAATCTCAATCGGATTGCTTCCATCAGGCACTGTAAACGTAGCTGTTCCTTTGTCAACAGTTGAATGAAAATACTGGTCAAGCGGACGCTCCGGTTCTCCGTTTAGTCCATAATCCGCATCAATTATTTTATCCATCGGGTGGCCGCATTGCGTTAATTTTTCTAATTCAGCTCCTATATATAAGTCTGTCTGATAATATCCATTCGGCAAATCAACTTGAATCGTATATGTACCTGGTCCATATATGTTCGTGACGTTATCAAAGCTAGTTTGCCCCTCATACGGCTTTCCGTCTTCTTGAGGTACTGTCCCTTCCGGATAAGAATAGCTTGTAAAACTAATCACGATTGGATCCATGCCCTCAGGGACCGTAAATGTTGCTGTTCCTTTATTCACACTGCTATTAAAAAATTGATCGAAAGGTCGCTGTGATTCAATCTCTCCCGTCAATCCAGCATCATTATTTATCTTTATAGAATTGCTCCACAATTCTCCCTTTCCTGGATGACCAGGGCGCTGATAAGCTTTAAACATATAATTCCCGTCGATAAGCTTCTCTGGTGTATACGTTAATTCATGTGTTTCACCAGAAGGTAACGCGTTAACAACTCCAGAGTAAACAACCTCGCCGTCTTTTGGATTGCCATTCGCCGACCAGTAAACCTCGTACGCCACTTCCCCCTGCATGGCTTGTGAGTCCTGACCATTTTTTATCGTGGCAGAAATGCCAGTGCATGTTACATTTTCAGAGATAAATGATAACGAGCTTTTATCCCATGATGATTTATTTTGTTTAGATCCATTTTGGTAGCTGCCTTTTTCAGCTTGTTCATTCTTAATTGAAGCAGCAAATGTAGTATGAACTGGTTGAATAAATGAAATTGATAGCAATGTTGCCGTTATAATGCCAGCAGATAGTTTAGTTAGCTTTTTCACATGACATCCTCATTTCTAACAATCTTTTCGTTTTGGAATATTTTTATGAGATGACTAGTTTATTCGATTATATGAAGAAGAAGGTGACTCAATAGGATCTCAAATAGTGTTATTGGTCACCTTCTTCTTCCTACTATACTTTTACTCTTACATTTGCCTCTGCATATGCTCCTGTCAAATTATCGAATTTGAACTTCTTTTTTCTCATCAGCTGGGATACTTACATAAAGAACCTTTGCTTTTGCATCATAGAAGAAGGTATTGGTTTTACCTTGTGTTTCTGCAAGAGAACCAACCTCTTGATATTTACTGTTTCCAGCTTGAATTCTCGATGGTTTTTCTGCATTGTTTAATTTTAATGTGTATTGCTCTAATTTTGATTCTTTGAAGTTTTTAACTTCTTGTTTTTGTTTGAATGCAATTTTATTGCCCTTACGTTCTACTTCAAATGATGTTTCGTTGTATTCACCTTGTTTGTAGTCTTCTGTTGCACCATCATCCTCGTAGAACGTATATGAAGCGTTTTTGTCTAAATACGTATCAAGCACAAGGTTTGTTAAAGGTTTTTCACTTGTGTATTGCTGCACGTCACGGTTTGGAATCATTGAATCCTTCTTCACGAAAATCGGTAAATGACCAAGCGGAGCATCTACAGTAAGTGTTTGTCCACCTTTATATTCTTCACCAGTCCAATAGTCTGTCCAGTTTACGCCCTGTGGTAAGTAAACGCTACGAGATGTTTGACCTTTTGTAATAACCGGCGCAAGCATCATAGAGTCACCAAACATGTACTGGTCACTGATATCATTTGTTTTTTCATCATGTTGGAATTGATAAACAAGTGGTTGATGTACCGGTTTACCACTGTCAGTTGCTTCCTTGAATTCATTGTATAAGTAAGGAAGTAATTGATAGCGCAAGTCGATATATTTCTTGCTGATTTTTTCAACTTCTGGACCAAATGCCCAAGGCTCTTGACCTTGTTTAATTTCAGATTTTGCATCACTATCATAATGGATACGTGAGAATGGATAGAAAGCTCCTACTTCAATCCAGCGAGCAAACAGCTCTGCGTCTGGTCGTTTAGCAAATCCGCCAATATCAGTACCTACGAAGGATACACCTGATAGACCAATATTAGAGATCATCGGGATGGACATTTGCAAATGCTCCCAGTTCGATTCGCTGTCACCTGTCCATAATGCAGCCCAGCGTTGCGTACCTGCATACATGTCACGTGTCAACACAAACGGACGAGTTTCAGGCTTGTGTATTTTAAAAGCTTTGTGAGTAGCATCTGCTTCATCATGACCGTATAAGTTGTGATATTCCGTATGCATAATTTTGTTATCTTCTGTACCAAAATAAGCATCCAAAGGCAACGTATGGTACATCTTGTCATTGTCGATAAATACTGCAGGCTCATTCATATCATTCCAGATCCCGTCAATTCCTTCATTAAATAACGTATCATGGTTTTTTGCCCACCAATCGCGGACTTCTTGTTTAGAGAAATCAGGGAAAGCAGAATCTCCAGGCCATACCGGACCGATGAACGTTGATCCGTCTGCGTTTTTCGCCCAGTAATCATTCTTCGTACCTTCCTGATACATGCGATAGTTTTCATCTTGTTTTACAGCTGGATCGTTGATTGCGATCGCATGGAAACCAGGCATTGATTTTAGTTGTTTTAATGCTTGTTTGTATTGTTCATTCCATGTAAAAACACGGTAGCCATCCATATAGTCAATATCAAAATGCATCGTGTCCAATGGAATTTGTTTTTCACGGTATGTCTTCGCAATATTTACGATTTCATCTGCTGTATATCCCCATTTACTTTGGTGTAAGCCCAATGACCACTCTGGAGGAGCTTCCATTTTACCTGTTAGATCTGTATAGCGATCAACGACATCGCTGATTTCCGGACCGTATGCAAAGTAATACGTTAACTTACCGCCATTTGCATAGAAATAGTAGTAATCATCAGATTCAGTTCCCATTTCATAGTATGAACGATGTGTATTGTCAAAGAATATCCCATATGCTTTTTTGTCTTTTAACCCAATGAAAAATGGGATTGATGTATATACGTATTTTGTATCTTTCGTATAAGCGTAAGCATCTGTGTTCCACATGCCAATGCTGTCACCGCGTTTGTTGAATTCCAGGCCTGCTTGCTCACCGAAGCCATAAAAATCTTCGTTATCATCTGTTTTCTTAAATACATATGGCTTTCCATTTTCATATCCTGAGGTTTTATCTTGATTTACATAATCCTCGTTGATTACATTTCCTTCCTTATCAAGGAAGCGTACACCAAATGGCTTTAGCTTAATTTCAACAGTAAGTTCCTTTGTTTTTAATGTATAAGTATCTGAGCTTGAATTTGCTTTAAATTTTGGAGTCTTCCACTCAGACTCTTTTTTGGCAATCCCTCTTGATTCAAATTCTTTTTCGCCTTTTTTCAATACAGAAACTTTTACAAGATCTTTATCAAATAAACGAATGTAAGCTTCATTTGTTCCTAGGTCCAATTTGACACCGTTTGAAAGCCTCTCAACTCCTTGAACAGAAAGCTTTTCAAGATTTTCCTTAGCTAAAGGAGTGTCCGCTTCGGGTTGAGTAACGGCCAGAACATTTGGAGCTGCTGCAGTTAAACAAATAGTAGCTGCAATTGATGCAGTTGCTATCATTTTTAAATATTTTTTTGATAAGTTCATAGTTACACCTCTATTAAAATTTTTAAATTGATAGTAAAATTTCTTTTTTCATTCGCTAACCTAACGAATTTGAACTTCTTTCTTCTCGTCAGCTGGGATGCTTATATAAAGAACTTTTGTGTTTGCGTCATAAAAGAAAGTATTTGTTTTTCCTTCTATTGCAGCTAGTGAATTGACTTCTTTATATTTACTGTTTCCAGCTTGAATTCTAGAAGGTTTTTCTGCGTTGTTTAATTTCAAGGTATATTGCTCTAATTTTGAATCCTTGTAGTTATTAACTTTTTGTTTTTGTTTGAATGTAATTTTATTTTGCTTGCGTTCTACATCAAATATTGTTTCGTTGTATTCGCCTCTAGTGTAATCCTCTGTTTTCGCATCGTCCTCATAGAAGCTGTATGACGCTTTTTGGTCAAGATTGTGTCAATGGTCAAGTTCGTCAGCTTTGGGCACCAGGAGGAGCCACATACTCTGCTGCTTTTGAAACCAAAGGAGCAACAGTTCCACTAGTCACAACCGTGGCAGCAAGTAACATAGTTGTATAACTCTTTTTTAATTTCTTCTTTCTTAATTTCATCGTTCTCTCCTTCTGCGATAGGAAATAAAAATAAAAAACGAAATAAAATCTTTAAAAATACATCTCATAAACTTATTCTTATTTAGTCACCTCTCCATTCATTGTTGATTTTAGAACCATGAGGGTCCTTTGCTTCCCGGGATTACTATCAACTTAGCAACTAAAAGAGGCCTAAACAATCGGGAAAAACTCCTACCAGTTCTTTGAATACGCTATCAAAATGCCCCTAAAACCTTAAAAAGGATTTGTTTAAAATTGATTTAAAGTAGAGTGGATCACGATTTTTGATTGTTTTTACAACTACGTAACCAGAGGGAAAATTGAGTCTAATTCTAAACCTAAAATGGATATTACTAGGAATTTGTACTCTATGAGAACTAAAGGACTATTTTCTTTACTGTCCTCCGTATTTGATCGTCAACCTTTTATTTATCGATGATTTCTTAAAATAAGACGATTGAACACCCCTTTTACCCATATTAAGGATTAAATTGTAATATAAGGGAATTTTAACAACGCTTCTTTTCAATATTTAGAGAGGGTAAAATATTATCCACTTTATTCAAAATAAGACACCACACCTATAAAAGCGCTAAAAATGAAGGGGTCGACAAATTCTATTACCAAATCCTTCATTGGCAAAGCAAGCACCTAACCCTGTACAATAATGATAGAAACCAATAAGGCGGGGGAATATGATCCAAAGTTTTAACTTACTTAGAAGCTTTTCAGCAAAAATAATCGTAGCCTTTTTACTTGTGATTTTGATATCGACTCTCTTTATCTCGTTGTCTTTTTACTGGGAGTCCAATTCAATCTTGAAGAAAAATGTGAGGGAGTCCACTGTTCAAATCACTAAGCAAACGGCAGAATCACTTTCTTTTATATTAAATGTTGGGGTCGATACCTCTGATTTCATTAGCAGCGATCAGAATATTCAACGAGCTGCATTACAATTAAAGGACAAGCCGTCTTACGAACAAAATAGAGATTCTCAGTACATAAAAACCTTGCTGAATAATTATGTCTATTCCAACTCTTTCGTCAAAATTGTTTATGTGTTAAAAGAGGAAGGCAGCGGGTGGGGCAGCGGAACTTTTTCTGAAGCTAGACTTAAGAAAATTCGTCTTTCAGACCAAGAATGGGTAAAAGAAGTCAAACGAAAGGACGGAGAATTGGTTTGGCAAGGGCTTCAGTATGACTACTTCAGTGGAGGAGGAGTCAGTACGGATTTAATCCTTCCTATCGGAAGGGTATTAAAAGATTTTGACACGCTAAGTAATATCGGACTTGTGCAAGTTCATTTGGATGGTAGGTCAATACTTAATACGATTGAGGAATTGAAACTTGGCAAGACCGGAAAGTTTTTTGTTGTTGATAGAGAAGGAAGGATTATGATTGATTCAAATCTAGACATGATTAACAAAAAAGTGAAAAATTCAGATTTGTACAATCATATTGTAGGTAACGATTCGATTGAATTCGAGTTTGCCGCAAAAGGGGTGCCTTATTACGGTGTTAAGCAACCCCTAAGTAACGGCTGGATGCTTGTAGGTACTGTTCCTATTCATGAAATTAGCGGACAGTTAGACAGTCTCCAATCGTGGATATTATTTTCATCAGTTGTTTTCTCCTTGCTAGCAATTGCCATTGGGCTTTTCATTGCAGGTCGAGTAACTAAGCCTGTCAGACAACTGACCAGAACTATGCTGCATGTTCAACAAGGAAATTTTAATGTAAGAGCGGATGTTAATTCCTCTGATGAGATCGGCTTTTTAAGTAAGAAATTTAACGAAATGCTTAATGAAATCGTGAATTTAATACAACAGGTGGAATCTGAACAGAATGAAAAGCATCATGCTGAGCTACGCGCTGTTGTACACCGGGTTCATCCCCATTTTCTTTATAACACGCTTAGTACACTCCGCTGGCTTATTGATTCAAAACAAAACGAACGAGCTTCATTAGTATTGTCAGCACTAACCCATCTATTGGAAGCAAATATGGGTAAAAGCGGCAATATTATTACAATCGGAGAAGAACTAGACATCATTAGGAAGTATTTGGTCATTTTGGAGCTTCGCTACGAGAAAACATTCAACCTAGAAATAGATATAGAACCAGAAACGGAAATACTCCTTATTCCTCGTATGTTATTGCAGCCTTTAGTTGAGAACGCTATTTTTCATGGCATCGTGCCTAAAAATACGGACGGACAAATCTCTATTAGGATTCATTCTGATGATGACTATATAGAATTTATTATTAGAGACAACGGATTAGGTATCAGAGATGATAAGTTAAAGGAATTGAACGATCCAAAAATAGCAGTCGAAAAAGGAAATATCGGGATCGGCCTACGGCATATATTTGACACGCTGAGATTGTATTACGCTCAACATTGGGAATGGACCATATCCAACGGTCAGGAGCGAGGTACAACGGTACGCATCTTGTTAAAAAAATTGGACATTCCCACAAAAAAACTAGGGGAACAGGAGGAATAAGTTATGTATAGAATTCTTATCGTCGATGACGAGCCTGTCATCCGCAAAGGAATCACTTCCTTTATTGATTTGGAAAATGAAGAAATTACAGTCGATGATCAATATGCTAATGGTGCGGAAGCCCTGGCAGCACTAAAAAAACAACCCTACGATATTCTTATTACTGACATCAAAATGCCTTTGATAGGAGGCATCGAACTCACAAAGCAAGCATTAGAGCTTTACCCGTGGTTAAAAGTCATTCTAATCAGCAACTACACCGACTTTGAATTTGTAAAAGAAGGGCTTAAGCTAGGTGCTGTCGATTATCTATTAAAGCTAACAATAAAAAAGGATGACCTTCTTTCCGTCCTTCAGCGGTGCATTACTATGCTGGTCGAAGAAAGGAAAAAGGATTTCGAAATGACCAATTACCAGCAAGGCGCTGTCTATCTGGAAAGAAAAAGTGTTGAACAGGAAATTAAACGAATGATCGCACAAGAGCGGACCTTCCCTATTCCAGCAGAATGGGCCCCGGAATGGTTGGAAAATTCCTATGCTTGCGTTTATCTTATGCTTGATCATGCTGATGAGTGGAGAGAAAATCACGGCTACCTATATGTGCAGCTCCTATTGGAAGAATGGCAGAATATGTTTTATATGCATATTGAAGAAGGAACTGCACTGATTGTAGCTGAAAGCAGCTTGTTTATTATCGTACCAAATCGTGATGGGGATATGCATCGTGGTCGACTTTTGAAATGGAAGCAGGCACTGGAAAATGAATGGCAAGTTTCAACATCAGCAGGCATAGTGGCAGAACAAGGTATTAGCTGTATTATTAAAGGATTTATTAATAGTCGTGCAGCTTGCCAAAGACGTTTTTTCGAAGGTCTTGGCGGACTATACCCTACAAACAACTCAAATACCTTTACCGAAAAAATACCAAAAGGCAAAGAAATCCATCATGATTTTAGTCCTTTATTCGAAATGATCCGCAACGGAGATCCGATTTCATCAGCGATTGAATTTGCTCTAGAACGCTGGAATTGTGGGTATCTAACTCCTGAACAAGTGAAGCAAGAGGCTTGCATCGTTCTTACAGGTGTTTTCAATTTGCACGGCGTGGAGGAACCAATGCTTACAGAGCGCCATGATCTTATTTATCAGGCGGAAACAATGAAACAAATGATATCCCTTCTGATTTGCCAACTAGAAGAAAACAGGACTTCCTTCCTACCAAAACTGACTGAAGATGGATACGATGAGAACTTAATTACCAAGGCGCTTGAATATATTGCCGCTCATTATACCGAGAACTTAACACTTCAGAATTTAGCGGATACCGTTCATCTTAGCAAAAGTTATTTCAGTCTTTATTTTAAAAAACAAACAGGCCGAAACTTTGTCGATTATTTGATAGAACTGCGTATTAGAGAAGCAAAGCGACTATTGGTGGAAAGTGAAAGCCGTATTTACGATGTAGCCAAAGCAGCAGGTTTTAAAGATGTGAAATATTTTAGCAAGGTATTTAAAAAAACAACCGGATTAACACCAATAGCTTACAGGGAAAAATACCAGGTGACTAAAAGTGTTTAAGCTAAGAAACCGTCCTCTTGTGAAGTTTTTGTGGTGGATATTCTGTTTCATAATGTTATTGTTGTTTTCCGGTTGTAAAAATCCTTCCATGATTTCCGACCAAAAAAAGGTTGAATCGCTTAAGAATAGGGAAAAAACGGTCATTACTTTTTGGCACACATACAACGATAGAGAAACCCAACTACTAGAACTGAAGCTGATACCTGCTTTTGAGCGTGAGAACCCGAACATTCAGATTGAGTCTGTAAACTTTGCTTTCAATAACGAACTTAAGAACACTTTAATTTCACGAGCCTCTTCAAAAAGAGGTCCTGATTTGGTACGTATTGATATTGCTTGGGTTCCAGAGTTTTCATGTAAAGGGCTTCTTGTACCTTTAAACGAATTCCCAGACTTTCAAGGTATTCGGAAGAGATTTAATCCTGATGCCATGGATATAGGTCTTTATAAAAATAACTATTATTCCCTGCCGCTTAATATTTACACGAAGGCGGCTATCTTTAACCGTGAACTTCTTAAAAGTGCAGGCTATACAAACCCACCGGATACAATGGAGGAAGTTCTAGAACTAGCACACAAACATCGCTTTTCAATCGGTCTCGGAGGATTAAAACCATGGGATACGATTCCATATTTATACAGCCTCGGGGGTTCCTTATCCAATAAGAATTTTACAAAGGCTTCCGGCTATTTAAACAGCAAAGAAACAATCTATGCAGTGGAACAGTTAACGGCATTATATAAGAAAAAACTCATTAATCTTCCCGATCAGTCAGGGGACGACAAAAACTTCGAACGAGTACAATCAGGAAATATTCTAATGACCGACGAGGGACCCTGGTTCTACAGTCTACTTAATAAAAGAGAATTGGATCGTGCTCAAAAGCTGACTACTCCAGTACAGTTTCCACAAGGTAAAGAGCCAGCTATGATTATTGGCGGAGAAAACCTTGTTATAATGCAGGGCAGCAAACAACTGACTGCGGCATGGACTTTTATGAAATGGATGACGGAAAAGGAAACACAGCTTCTCATGGCGCAAACTGGATTGATGCCAACAAACCTAGATGCAGCAAAGTCACTGAAAATAACTAAAAATTCTTATCTTTATCCTTATAAGGAGGCTGCAGAGCATGCGTTTCTTTGGCCAAAAGTTAAGAATTGGAGTAAAATCGACGAAGTATATACAGAGTACTTTTATAAAATATTTGAAGGCAAATTGTCCGTTAAGGATGGACTAGATCGTGCAGCAGCCGAAATAGATAGGCTCTTAGCAGATTCATGATTCGGAACCATGATAGTAAGTGCTAAAACATAATATCGCGGAGATTCTATTTAAGTAGTACTTACTACCTTCTTAGATTGACAAATACATTAACCTAAAAAGCTTTATGCATAATAATGAGACTCAAAACCTAAGGTTTGAGTCTTAAAGTCATTGCTATATTTTGAATATCTTATTATTAAGCCGGACATCCCACTAAGATCATTTACCTAACAGTAACTGATTTTAGGGGATGTTCACTAGATTTTCTAAGTCTCTTATCTTGAAAAAGCCTTATTAAAAATATATAAATTAATAAAAGGTGCAAATGCAATTCCCCCAAATGTTCCAAAATATATCCCTGATATAGAGATTTGAGCATAAGCGTTGTTCTGTTAATTCATCATTTTCCTTTTGCGATAAGTTGATGGAGACATTCCTTCGTACTTTCTAAATTTACTATGAAAGTAGTCTACATTTGAGAAACCAATTCGTTCTGCAACTTGATATACTTTAAGTCCTTGTAATAACAAATTCTTGGCATTTTCAATTCTTACTTTATCGAGATAAGTATTAAAGTGCTCGCCTGTGTAATCTTTAAATAGCTTACCTAAATATGCCCTATTATAATTTAGAACCTTAGATAATGTCTCAAGTTTTATGTTTTTATCGTAATTACGCTCAATAAGATTTATCATTTTTTTTACTAGAACATCTGTATTCTTCACGTCCATTTTCTCCAGAATCTCTGCAAGTAAGGAATTCACAAAGCTAAGAAGAGCTCTTATCTTTGGTTGATTTTCAATTTCAAAAACCCTTGTAAACACATTTGATAAAGTTTCTCGTATATCTTGATATTCATACATTAGTTTATTTAATAAGGAAGAAATAATTTGAATAAAGTTCTTCTTAATTATATTCTCTGAATAATTTTCATCGATCATCCACATTGCAACTTCATCACATATTCTTTTTATTGCACTTAAATCGCCGATCTCCATTGCAAATAATAATTTATCAACTACACTTGTCATTTTGAACTGTTCTACTTCATACTGAGAATCTTGTATTTCAACCTTTATAGCAGTCTCTGAACTTTCATTCAACAAATAACCTTCATCAAAGAAAAATTGGTGATTAATTAGTTTGCATGTCGATTCATAATATGCGAAAATATCTGTTATTTTGTCAAAAGAATTAGATATAGCAGCTGTAAAATGGGTATAGTTATTATGGAACACCTTCTGCAAATTTTTGTATAAATAATCGTATTGACCATTAAATTCAAGCTCATCATTTAACAAAATACCGATATAAGAATTATAAATGAAAACGGTACCAATGTTTCCTTCTTCAAAAAACTCTCTAAAAATATTTTTAAGATTCATCAAGTCAGAGTTACTTTGTTCATCTACACTAATTAATAAGACACGATATTTATTCCATTCTAAAAAATGATCAGAACAATATTTAAATTCATCTAATCTTTCACCCTCTAGAGCAAAATGAATGATACGTTCTCTATTTTCCTCATCTTTTTTTACTTTTATATGATTATATTCTAACGCCTCTACTAATTTTGTATTTATCTCTTGTAAATAACGAATCAATTCGTCTTCGTCGACAGGTTTTAATAGATAACCTTTTACATTATTACTAATTGCTTTCTTTGCATATTCAAATTCAGCATGTCCACTTAAAATTAAAAACTGAACTGAAGAATCACTTACCCTTATCCTTTCAATAAGTTCAATTCCTGACATTCCAGGCATCCTAATATCAATGATCATTAAGTTTGGTGAAAGACTACTATATTTTTCAATAGCTTCATTACCATTAGCTGCCGTACCAACTACCTCAAACCCGTAAGATTCCCATGGGATAAGCATAACTAATCCTTGACGGGTGATTGGTTCATCATCCACAATCAATACTTTAAACATCATAACTCCTCCTCAGATGGGTATGATAAAGGATATCTTTGTACCAATACCTTCCTTGCTATCAATGGCTAAACCAGTTATATTGCCGTATGTGAGTTGAAGTCTTTGATGGACATTGCGTAAGCCAATGCGAATTCCTTCCTTTTCTTCTTGTTCATTTAATAGTTTACAAATAGCTTCTTGTTTCTCTTCACTGATTCCAATACCATTATCTGTTACGACCACATGTAATCCTTCTTCTTTCATTTTTGTATGTACAGATACTTCTCCTCCACTTTCTTTGTTTTCCAAGCCGTGAATCACAGCGTTTTCTACTAGTGGTTGGATGATAAGAGGTGGTATAGGTATATTTTTTGAAAGTGGGTCAATCGTTATTTCATAGTTTAACCGATCACCATGTCGAAATTTTTGTATTTCTAGATAGGAATGAACAACTTCCATTTCACTATTAAGTTTGACTTTTCCTGTTCCAACCTCAATACTATTACGCATTAATTTACCAAGTAATTTTACAACTTGAGCAATCTCCCTCTCTCCGCTTATATGTGCCTTCATTCGAATCGATTCGAGTGCATTAAATAAAAAATGTGGATTTATTTGACTAGCCATCATTTTAAATTTAATTTCATTTTGCTTCCGCTCCAATAATGTTTTCTGTCGATTAGATTCATATACTTCGTTGAGGAGTTTCCTCGTATTGTTAACCATTAATTCTAGTTGTTTTGATAACTGTCCTATTTCATCTTCTCCGTCTATTAATATTCGAGTATTAAAATTCCCTTTTCCTACAAGACTAATTTGTTCACTTAATTTTATCAATCTGTTTGAAAGTAGTTTTGAAATATAGTAAATCAACAATAAAGCAACACAAACACTTATAGCTGCAACAATTACTCCCATCCTTCTAAACCGATTGGCATTTCCAACAATATCCTCATCTGTAATAATAGATACAATTCTCACCTTATTCAGACTATTCTCTAAAGGTATGGTCTCAACAAAAATATGTGTAGGTTGTCCTTCCGAATTCCCTTGAAATATACCAGTTTGTCCAGCTAATATTTTTTTAGAATTAATGATTGTATTCAATTTCTTCCCTAAATAACCTGGTTGATTTGTGCTAATTATATTATTTTGATCATCCACTAGCATCGTTGGTTGAGATTCTTGTGACAAAATCAAATTAAATGCTTTAGTATTTACATTAATAACTAGAACACCACTTGTATCATACTCAAGGAAGTCTACTCTGCGCACTAAACTTAAATACTTATGATCATTATTCGTTTCATCCTCTAGATATAACCAACTTGTTAATCCTTTTCCATCCTTTGCGATGGTATACCAGAACGAATACTGTATCTGTTGATCAACAGGAATGATTTCCCAATCATTCAACAATGTTGAGTTTTCCATATAAAAACGAATATTAACTATCTCTTTATTATATAAGTTACGATAACTTTGGAACGTGTTGTAATCTCGGTATGATGAAACAACCTCATAAATCGATTCATATTTTGTGTTAACAATTTGTTTTAAGCGTTGATCAAAAAGAATATTATTTGAAATATATAATGGCACGTTCATAACTTCTAAAGTTCTTTCCTTTACTCTCTCCATATTGGCCGACGCTTGTTTTTTGGCATCCTTCAGCGCAAATTGTCTTAACTCATTTGTTAAAAAACCTCCTACAATAAAAACTGGAATAAACACAACAAAAATAAACGAAATAAGTAATTTATTTCTAAGCTTAATATCATTGATTTTTTTCATAATCGTTGAAAGTATTTTCCACACCACCTTATCCAATCTTTAAGGTAATCGTTAACCTTATAAAAGTGTACTAAGCCTTAAAAGATTATAGTAATGTTCAGTGATGTATGCCCTTACATTTTGAACGAAAAAAATGTCCTTACCTTAATAGGTAGAATGAACCTGATCATACATCGTTTAAATTCTCCCTCTTATTCTATTACTATATTCAATCTTACCATATTTAATAAGTTAAATTGTAACCTTATAAGGCTTCTTAAGAACTTTATTGAAAAATAACGCTAAATTACCCTACTCCTTCTTCTTTCCCTATAAAAAACGCTTTTTCTTACAGAAAAAACTCCTTTGTAGTAGGCTTGTTTATGGAAAAAACAAGTTCAACACTTCTACAATAGGAGTTTTTATGTAAATACTGTTATTCATTTTTGTCATTATAGTTTTTGGAAAATCGCCTGGTACGTTCTACAGAGAGGTTCAATTTTCAAATCGCATCCTTATACCTCTTGAAGCTCCCATCCATTCAAGTATTCACGTGTATTACTTAACATTTCCTCAAAAAGCTCTGCAGCTTCTTCAGGTGTTAGTGTACTTAATAAAGGATCTTGTATAAATGCTTGAAGGGCTAAGTCTTTATCCTGACCAAGAGCAGCTTGTAATGTTACTTCTTGGTTGTGAACGTGACGAATGACCAAATTATTAATAGAATCAGGTAATTTCCCGGCCAGTACAGGTCTTACATTGTCATAGCTTATGACCGCATTTGTTTCTACTACAGTTTCTAAAGGCACACCATTCATCTGGCCTTTATTAGGTATATTCACATTTGTGATTAATTCGCCTAACCCAAGGAGTGCTTTGATCATGTCTACGCCTTCTTCACCAGTTGGATTCAGTTCAAATGGCTCTACACCTGATGCTAATCGATTACTCTTTTCGATTAATTTTTGTTTGTTCTTTTTACGCCATTCAACAGGCGTTAATCCAAATTTCCACTTTCTTACATTTTCAGGATTTTTTAAATACCAGGTATTCGGCATAAATTCAGCTAAGTGCCGGTCACCAGCTGCTGCAATTAATCCGAATCTTTTAAAAAGGTCAAATTTTACCCTTTCAGCTGATTTAAAGTGATTATTCATCCAATGTCCTTCCTCAGAACCTTCAAAGCCACTCTCATGATATTTGTCGACAAACTGAGAATACATTGGAAAAAGATCTGTACCTTTATAAGAAGCCTTATCAATCCATGTGAAGTGATTTATCCCTAACACGTTTATATCAATTTCTCTTCGGTCAACATTCTCAATACCTTGTAAATCCTCTAACATCGATGCTAACAATTTTTGGGTACCGAAAACTTCATGGCAACAGCCAATTGCTTTAATTTCTGGAAATGTCGTATATAAAGCTCTCGTACATAGTGTCATCGGGTTTGTATAATTTATAACCCATGCATTTGGTGAATATTCCTTTATATGTTCTGCGATATCTACAAATATAGGGATTGTTCTTAATGCTCTGACTAAACCACCAGGACCGACAGTATCACCTACTGATTGGTACACACCATACTTTTCTGGTAAATGCACATCTGATTGCATCTCATCAAATGAGCCAGGAAGGATAGAAATAATAACGAAGTCCGCACCTGTGAGCGCTTCCTCTAATGTCCTAACAGCTTCATAATCCCATAGCCCAACAACATCGACGCGATCCTTCAAGCGATTTCCTATTAACTCATTTTGATAGGCGGCATCATAATTAATATCATAGAGCTTAACCTTTCCAGAAAGAGCCCCTTCTGTAGCAAGATCGCTCATCAATCCCCAAGCCCATCCTCGTGATCCTCCACCAATATAAGCAATCTGTACATCTTTGACTTTAGTAAACTTATTCATTAATATACTCCCCTTTCTTTGAGATACTTTTATTTTACAATAAAAGCACTTACATATTACATAAAGAAAAGTAAGGTCTATTATATTAAAAGTAAGATTTTTGATACTATTCTTACTTATGTTCACGTAATACTTTCCTAAATTTCTATTAATTAGAATGAAAAATGTGAGTAAATATATGATAATTATTAAATGTAGTGAATCTTTGCAACCAACAATATAATAGAATAAACTGAACATACTAGGGGGTTGGGATATGTCAGAAAGAAAGTTGATCATTAGCCAAAATATAAATGATTCTTTATTAAGTAAAATAAAAGAAATCATTCCAGATTGGACCATCATCGTCGGGAGTGCTCCATCCATATGGGAATCTCATATAGCCGATGCCGAAATCATTGCCGGCTGGAAAAAAGAAATGAATGAAATTATTAATGCTAAACAGGCAAACCTAAAGTGGCTTCAAACATGGAGTGCAGGTGTAAACTCACTTCCACTTAAGCGTTTACAATCAAACAATGTGCAAATTACATCAGCAAACGGCGTTCATGCTTACCCGATTTCAGAAACAATCTTTGCATTAATGCTTGGATTAACACGAAAAATTCATACATATGTGAGACAGCAATTAAACCAAACATGGCACCATGCATCGATGAACCAGGAAATTCACGAAAAAACCGTCGGGATCATAGGTGTTGGAAATATTGGCTTGGAAACCGCAAAAATTGCAAAAGCATTTGGTATGAATGTTCTTGGTTTACGAAACTCAGGACAGGCAGAAGAATATGTCGATGAAATGTATACACCAGCTGATTTACATACGATTCTTCCAAAATGTGATTATGTCATTGTAACCTTGCCATTGACATCAAAAACAAAGGGACTATTTGGTAAGAAGGAATTTCAATCGATGAAGTCTTCTGCATTTTTCATCAATATTGGGCGTGGAGCAATTGTCGAAGAAAATGAACTAATAAAAGCTCTCGAGGAAAAACAAATTGCCGGAGCAGGGCTAGATGTTTTCGAAATTGAACCGCTTCCGCAGAAAAGTCCACTTTGGATAATGGAAAATGTCATTATTACTCCTCACACTTCAGGCAGTACGGAATACTACAATAAACGGGTAATCGAAGATATTTTTGTCCCTAATTTGAATAGTTATCTTAATGGAAAAGTCCCAAGCATTAATCTACTTGATTTCGAGAAGGGGTATTAAAGGATAAAACTTTTCACTTATAAATATCACTTTAAAACAACTTCCCAGTTAAGAGACTTGGGAAGTTGTTTTTTAGTCATACCTGAATTAGTTTTTGTTATATAAATGACAATCTCTCAAAAAAGAGCCTGATTTTTTATTAAAGCACCTTTTAATTATTCATATTTCCATTGAATAGCCTCAATTTTCGCCGAGCCTTTTTCTGCAAAGAATTGAATGCCCTGACTTTCTATTTTAGGAAATAGACGAGAAGTAAAAACGATTTCTCCATCATTCACAAATACTTCTATTGAGGATATATCTATAAAGATTTGAAAACGCACTTTGTTTTTCTGATAATGTTTCTGACGAATTGTCCCATATTCTTGTGCAAAAGGAGTCCCTGTTTTGGTACGATCAAGCACTACTTTCTTAGCTCCATGATCAAGATAAAGTAATGTTTCTTCCCCCTCACCGACACGTAGCTTCAATCCCGCCCTCTGAGCACTTCCTATTTCTACTTCACATATCATTTCAAACGAGTTACCTGAAAGTGTGCCAAGGTTTTCTACGCTGTCACTTAGTTCCAATTTTGCACTGACTTCATTTTTCCGTTTCTCTTTCAGTTCACGTATTGGTTTCTGATAGAGAACATTTCCCTCAATTGATAACTCTCTTGGTAGCGTTAAACAATGAGCCCATCCTTCAGAATCAGTGGGATACTCTACATCTGGTAATCCCATCCAGCCTACGAGCAGACGCCTTCCATCAGGAGATACAGTTGTTTGTGGAGCATAGAAATCAAAACCAGCATCTATTTCCTGAAAATCGCCGTGATCAAAATGACCATTTGCTGTATTTAGAGGCTTCCCCACAAAAGCTCCAGATTGATAAATGTTTTGAAAAGAATCTCCTTTAGAATGAATCCCTTGAGGTGAAAATAGTAGAATTCCATGGTTTTGTAATTCAAAGTAGTCCGGACATTCCCACATAAAACCGAAATTCCGTTCTTTCGTTTTTACCTCTCCTTGCCAAGACCACTGTTTTAAATCATGCGATTGGTAAAGGAGAACACAGCCGGTTAAATCTTCACGCTGACCCCCAACAACCATATAGAAATTGTCTTTTTCTCGCCATACTTTCGGGTCTCTAAAATGCTCTGTGTACCCTTCTGGTTGGCTCTTAATAATTGGTGTAGCTTGTTTCTTCATTCTCCCTGTCTTATCCATAATCACTAAACACTGTGAGGCAAGGCGATTCCATTCTTCATCTCGTTTATTTGCAGTATAGAACAAATATAGGAGATTATTATGCACAATCCCACTCCCAGAATAGATTCCGTGACTTTCAAATGAATAATCTGGTTTGATCGCGACTCCTTTGTTTTCCCAGTTTACTAGATCCGCTGATTCTGTCTGGAACCAGTGTTTCATACCATGAACGGCACCAAAGGGAAACCATTGATAAAATAAATAATAACGTCCGTTATACCAAACAAAGCCATTAGGATCGTTTAACAAACCATACATCGGTTGAATATGATAATGTTGCCTCCATGGACTAGCCGATACTGATAATTCCAGTTTTTTTTGTTCTGCTAAGGTCATACTTTCATACGTACGATAGCGTGCTTCTTTTGTCCATTCCATAGTTAAATTTCCTCCGAAAACAATTTCAAATAATAAAACGAGTTGCTAAAGCAACTCGTAATTAGCGAACAGATTCTTCTTTATATTAACTATTAACTTACATTGCTTAATTTCTGATCTTGGTCTTCTTCCATAACTTCTTTTGGAACTGCAAATAAGTAAGTGATGATAAGTGCAGCAACAAAGATTAGAATGGAAACCACAAGATAAACGACTAGTTGATTCCACTCATAAATGTACATTAAAGGTGAAAGCACAACAGCCAACCCATATGAATTTGCTTGGATATTTAATAAGGATAAAATTGCCCCTCCAACAGCTGAACAAGCCACCATAACATAAAGCGGCTTCATGCTATATCTCATAACGACACCAAACAAGGCCGGTTCACTAACACCAAGTAATTGAGTAGCAGTTGCACTTGCCCCCATAACCTTTACTGCACTTTTTTTAGCTTTAATTGTTATCGCCAAACAAGTACCGGCATTCGCAAAACCGTACATCGCACATAAAGTAATTAGAGGATTAAATCCTGTATTCGCAAGTAGCGTTGTTTCAATCATGATAAATAAATGATGCATGCCCGTCATAACTGCTAGAGGATAGATAAATCCAATCAACAGTCCACCAATCCCAAAAGGGGCATCTATAAGTTGAGTAACAACTGTTATTAAACCAGTTTCCACAAAATGCAATAAAGGACCCAAAATGAGTAAACCTGTAATCATCATACATAATAAAACAAAGAAAGGCGTAAAAATTAAATCTAATGCATTTGGCATTACAGCCCGTAACCTTTTCTCGAGTTTTGCACCAAGGATTCCAACAACAAGAGCTGTTAACACACTACCTTGGTAACCAACAACCGGAATGAAACCGAAAGCCATAATTGGTTCTATTCCACTGTTGATGTCTGCAACTGCATATGCATTAGGAAGAGCGGGAGAAACAAGCATTAGCCCAAGTACAAAACCAATAATAGGCATACCGCCAAAATTTCTAAATGCAGACCAACAGATTAATGCTGGTAAAAAAGCAAAAGCTGTGTCTGTCAGAACAGATATAAGTGTCACCAGATAACTAGGAATATCATCAATACTCATGCCCATTAAGCCCAATAGTGCATCACTAAACAACACACCCTTTAACCCAAGGAATAAACCAGTTGCTCCAATAATTGGAATAATAGGAATAAAGATATCGGCTAACGTACGTACTCCCTTTCTTATTCCCTTGTCCTTTTTATTAGAAGATGCTTTCTTATCCGCTGGTTCTTCCTGATCAGGTTGATCCCCTTTTAAAGCTAAGTAGACTTTATTGACCGTACCTGTCCCTAAAATGACCTGGTATTGGCCAGCATTAAAAAATACACCTTTGACCTCATCAATCTTTTCAATCGCCTCATCATCAATCTTTTCGCGTTCTTTAACAGAAAAGCGCAATCTTGTTGCACAGTGGACATACGATTCAATATTATCCTCACCAATTACATTAACAATCTCTTTTCCTATACGTTCATATTTATTTTCACTCATGATGGCTCGCTTCTTTCTTTAAGAGTACTAGTGCTTGATATGGCTTGAGAGAATCTTCTTGTTCAGATATCGTTTCTTTTTCCTCTTTGTAGTTGTTTAATAAAACATGACATTCGTTATGTTCAAGTTCGACTTTTTGACTCTCAGATGAAAAATTGAAATAACAAATAACTTCTTCACCATTCAGCTTACGCTTATACGAAACAATCGTTGGATGTTCTTCTAAAATAGGCTCAATCTCTCCATAAATTAAGCATTCACTTGCCTCACTTGATTGTCTAACTTGAATGATTTTTTTATAAAACTGTAAGATGGAATCTTGATCCTGCTCCTGTTGTTCCACATTAATCGTTTTATAATTCTCGTTCATACCTAACCAAGGCTTAACTTCTGAGAATCCACCATAATCCTGAGCACTCCAATGAAATGGCGTTCTTGAATTATCACGGCTTCTTAAATTTATAAAGTGTAAAGCTTCATCTTCACTAAAGCCTTCTTTCATGGAACGATAATACTGATCAATACTTGAAATATCATCAAATTCTTCAATACTTTTGCGTTCGAAGTTAGTCATTCCTATTTCTTGACCTTGATAGATAAAAGGTGTTCCTCGAAGATAAAAGAACATCGCTCCCAGCATTGTTGCAGAATAGAAATTTCGATTCTCAACCTTTTTTATATACTTACTTATTGAACGATTCTGGTCATGATTCTCTAAAAAGTTTGCTCCCCAGCCTGCTTTTTGGATTTCCCTTTGACTAGTGAAGATTAAATTCTTGAGGTCAAGTACATCCCAATCGACCCTTCTAAACCACTCACTACCTGAAGCTACATCGAGGTCTGCATAGCGAAAATCAAAAATCATTGAAAAGTAGCCATTGTCTCCAAGATAATCACCGTATTGCTCATAAGGTACTCCAGGGGCTTCACCAATCGTCACACAATCATATTTAGAAAATGTTTTATCTTTTAATTCATGTAAGAAATCTTCAATGCCCGGTTGATTACGTGCCTTCTTTGTACATTTAACAAGACCATCAACTCCATCAGCAGGGAGGTTATCATAGTTTTGATCTTTTTTTATAAATGTAATTGCATCTACTCTAAACCCTGCAATTCCTTTATCCAGCCAGTAATTGACCATTTTATATAACTCTTCTCGAACTTGTTTGTTCTCCCAATTTAAGTCAGGTTGTTTCACTCCAAATGAATGAAAGTAGTACTCGTCTGTATTTTTCAAAGGCTCCCATACACTGCCACCAAAAACAGAGCGCCAATTAGTAGGAGGCAGGCCGTTTTCACCAGATTTGAGTATATAATAGTCTCTATATTTACTATCATGTGGATTCTCTAATAAATCTTGGAACCATGGATGTTCGTCAGATGTATGGTTGATGACTAGATCAAGGACGACCTTAATACCTTTTTCTTTTGCCTTTATAATCAACTCGTCTAGATCTTTCATTTCTCCGAATTCTGGGTTTAATTGATAATAATCTGAGATATCATAACCGTTATCAGCCATTGGCGATTGGTAAATGGGACAAATCCACACCATCGTAATCCCCAAAGACTGTAAGTAATCTAGTTTTTGTGTAATCCCTTTTATATCTCCTATCCCATCATTATTTGAGTCATAAAAGCTTTTAGGATAAATTTGATAAATAACTTCTTTTTGCCACCACTTTTTCTTCATGTTGTTCCCTCCAACCGTTTATTTCATATGAAAGTAGCTTCCTAGATAACCATGATTATTCACAAATGGAATCGGTTCCGTTTTATAACAAAAAAATACATGCACCCGTTATTCTTGGCTTTTTAAGGCATAAATGTTTAATCGCCTTCATGAATTCGTGCAGTAAAACCTCCATAACATTATGGAATCGGTTCCTTAACTTGAGAAAAAAATATTAGTTAATCAATCATTCTCTGTATTGTATAGAACCGGTTCCGTATATGTATTATACTTTCCTGTTTTATATTTTGTCAACGCTTTCCCGCTTCAAAATTTCAAAGTCTAAGACTGTACACCTTTCAATATCCTTTTTACATATTAGATCATTTATTTTTCGGGCCGCAATTTGTCCTGCCAACTTATAGTTAAATTTAACTGTAGTTAATCCTGGATTCGTGTACTCAGAAACGCTATACCCTCCAAAACCCGTAATGGATAAATCATTAGGTATCCTTAATCCATTTTGATGGGCTGCTTTCATTACACCAAGTGCTATATTATCTGTTGCACACACAATAATAGATGGATTAAAGTTGTCAATTATCTCCTTGGCCATTTCCCTTGCATCATCACTATTAAATGTCGTTTCATAGTACTGAATACTACTATTCCATCCTTCCATAATAGCTTTTTTAAAACCTTCTTTTCTTTTAAGACCAACGGCGATATCTTTTTCTGTCACTCCTAAAAAAGCTATTTTTTTATGCCCTTTTGAAACCACATACTTTCCTAATTCATACGCTCCCTGTTCATCGTTATGAATTAAACAATGTATATCTTTATGTTTTTGACCAACAACTAAAATTGGAATGTTTATTTTTTTAAATGCTTCTAAATGGGCATCAGTAATCTCAGTAGCCAATAAAATTAATCCAGCAACTTTTTGTTTGGCTAGGCTGTAGATGTTTTCAATTTCTCTCTCGACACTTAAACTAGAGTTGGCAACAATCATCTTTAAGTTTAACTCTCTAAGTTGATCGTCAATCCCTATCATTGTTCTTGAAGCAGTATAGGAATCAAGTCGTGGTACAACTACACCGATTAAATTTGTCATTCTTGCTTTAAGACTTTGCGCAAAAGAATTTGGGACATAGTCAGTCTTTTCAATGATCTTCTCTATTTTTTGTTTAGTAGCCTGACTCACAGAGCCACCATTTAAATACCTTGATACAGTACTTTTTGCGACCCCAGCCATTTTTGCAATATCTGCTATAGTAACCATATTTGATCTCCTAAAAATGAAAGTTAGTTTATTATAGTATATCAGGTGCTCCAATTCCAATTTTACCATCATTACATTTTAAAAAACTATTATCAAAATTCATTAAAAGAATATGGAGCACAATTATAATTATTGTTAGACAAAAAAATCCTTGATAACACAAAGGCTATCAAGGCTCTTATCTATGCCTTCCTGTACAAATTGGTTTGAAAAAAATCCTAATTTTTTGTAACGTTTTAAATTATTTTACTCTGCTTCTTCCACATACACACTTACTATTTCAAAGCTTTCTGCATACTCACTAATAGAAGATGAGTTTAAATCCCAAGACATTCCTGGTTTTAAATCATATGCAGATGTTATTTGACTATCTACGATTGCACCTTTTTTATTGTAATATTGAATATCTACACTTATGTAACGATATTCCTTATCTGAGTTATTCTTAATTATCCCTTTAACTGTTGTATCATACTCACCCTTCTCTATTGCTAAATTAGAGAATTCCAATTGATATTTTTCTTCCCCTTCTTCCTTAGTCAAGGAATCAGTAATAGCTTCATCATATACCTCTACTACATTAAATTGAGGCCCTACTATGTATCCCGTTAGTACTGCAATTCCTATAAATAAAATAAAGCGAAGGAATCCAAACTTCCGTTTCTGTGTTTTACCCGTTTTATTTGCAGGATTATAGGTATCTATTTGAAAATTCACTTCATCCTTAATAGTGTTTGCATCATCTGGAGGCAAATCCATGATTTCAATTTTCGTTCCTGCAAAAAACAATTCCATTGCTACATAATGATTTAGTTGTTTTACATGAATATATTCTAATTTTTCATAGGGAACTTCCAACACTTTAGGCTGACTTATTTCATTATGATAAATAAACAGCACTCGATAAACAGTAGCTAAAAATAAGCCCTTATAACCTTCAACACTTCCGATCGTTATATGGATAATTACTTCATCTTCATATAATATATTCTGTAATTCTTCTACTTCACGATAAGAAAGTAACTCATTCGCTTTTGAAAACTCCCGAATCTCTTCAATAATGCTATCTAAATCTCTCAAAAATATCCCCTACCTTTTTGGTACTATTACCCAATATATTTATCACATTTTATTATAATATCATTAACGCGTACTCCACAGACTGAAAATGGTTCATGTAATAAAATTTGGTTGATTTTCAATTCTTTTGTACTAGAGAATTGAAGCTTTGTATTGGATTAAAAACTATAAACCTAATTCACGGTAATATAAAAAGTCCTTAGTATTTGAGTAATACCAAGGACTTTTTATGATGATCTAAAGAGAGATTCGATCTCTTTACTTGTAAATACAAAGTTACTAGAAATCTACTATTCCGAAATACTTTTTAAGAAATCAAGTCTCTCTTGAGCATTCTCTTTAGTAATAACCTCTGCACCTGTATCAATTCTTTTTTCGACACTTTCACCTTTGATGGCTTTAATTGCATTTTCTACTCCCTTATATCCCATATCATAAGGATTTTGTGCAACCGTACCAACTGTATTATCTTTAATAACTGATTCAAGCGATTCAACCGTACCATCCAATCCAACAACCTGAACATCTGCTCCTTTATTCTGTACACCTCTTGAAGCTCCCATTGCCATATCATCACTACTTACAAATACACCTTTTAAACCTGTATTACTTTCAATGATATTTTCCATTACGTTCATTGCTTTACTTTTGTCACTATCAGCAGGTTGTTCAGCAACAACTTCCATACCAGCGGCAACTAATGCTTCTTTCGCACCATCAAGGCGATCTCTATGAGTTTGACTTCCTAATACTCCACCAATTAGGGCAACTTTATCCCCTTTTTGAAGCATCGATGCTAATAACTCTCCTCCCTTTTTCCCAGCAGTGAAATTATCAGTACCAATAAAAGTAACTTTGTTGTCCCAATCTACATCTTGGTTGATAAGAAGGACAGGGATATCACTTTCCTTATATTGATTAAATGTTGGAATTGCAGTTTCTGGTTGAGTAGCTGAGACAACTAAAGCATCTGGTCCTTTTGTCAAAGCATCCTGCATCATATTTATTTGTTCCATAACTTGAGATTCTGATGAAGGTCCTAATATTGTTCCATCAACATTAAAATCTTTAAATGCCTGCTTTGCCCCCGCTTGAACAAAATTCCAGTATTCACTTGTTAAAGATTGTAAAACAACGACCACTTTTGGTTTTTCCTCATTAGAAGACGTATCTGCAGATTCACTTGTTGTATTATTTGTGTTGCAACCAACCAATGTGCACAACAACATTATTAATACGATTATTTGAAATAAAAAATGTTTTTTCATTGATATCCTCCTAAATTATTATAATTTATTAATTTAATCCATGTTGATTAGAAGTCTGAATTTTCAGTTATTTATATTTACAATATCTCTCTTTTCCCAATTACGCTCTTTATTATCGTAACTGCTAACTTAAAACTATAATCTTAATTTTTATTTGGTTTTTGCCTTAAAACGTCGACATAAACAGCTGCAATGATAACAAAACCGATAAAGGCTAATTGTAAATCTGCAGGTACTCCGATCAAGTTTAGACCGTTACGTAAGACCGCAATTATTAAGGCTCCGATCAACGTGCCCCATACAGTTCCTACACCACCAAATAAACTAGCTCCACCAATGATAACTGCAGCAATTGCATCTAATTCATAGCCCATACCAGCTAATGGAAATGCTGAATTTACACGACCTACCATTACCAAGCCAGCTAATCCTGCCATTAATCCACTCAATACATAAACGATTACAAGAACTTTATTGACATTGATACCTGACAGGCGAGCTGCTTCTTTGTTACCTCCAATTGCATAGATATAGCGCCCTGTCATTGTTCGGTTCAAAAAGATATGGATTAATACCGCCATGATTAGCACAAGGATAAAACTAAATGGCACTGTCCCTGCAATGTCTCCACTTCCAAAATACTGAATAAACACTGGAAATCCTGCGATAGGGGCCGCTCCAGTAACTATTAGGGCAAGTCCTCGAGCTATATTCATTGTTCCTAAAGTTGAAATAAATGGATGCGGAAGTCGAAGCTTGGTTAACAAGAGTCCGTTTACTAGACCAAAAAAAGCTCCAGTTACTAAGCAAACCAAGATACCTACAAAAGGATTTGCTCCAAAATTGACAGTTACAACCCCCATCATCATAATCGAAATGGCCAAAATTGCTCCGATAGACAAATCGATACCTGCTGTTAAAATAGGAAGCAACACTCCTAAAGCCAATAAAGCGTTAATAGAGGTCTGATTAGCGATATTCATAAAATTATTAACAGTAAAAAACTGAGCATTGAGAAGTGACAATGTTATGACTAACAAAACCAATCCCAATAAAGAACCGAACTTACTAAGAAATTCTTTTTTCGTCATTCCTGTACTAGCATTCTTTTTTTCTAACACTATTCCTGACATGTTACATCCCCCCTGTAGCAGCTTTCATTATTACTTCTTGGTTCGCTTCTTCCTTCAGTAGATCAGCAGTAATTTCCCCTTCATTCATCACTAACACTCGATCACATATACCAAGAATCTCAGGCAACTCAGAAGAAATAAAAATGACTACCGCTCCGTTACTCACTAACGAATTAATTAAACGGTACACTTCAACCTTTGCCCCAACATCTATTCCCCTAGTAGGTTCATCAAAAATAAATATTTTTGCTTGAGTTGCCAACCATTTTGCAATAACAACCTTTTGCTGGTTCCCACCACTTAAATTCCTAGCATGTTTTTCAGTATTGGATGGTCGAATTTGTAGCTCGCGAATGTAATTCTCTGAACTTTTCTTAATATGTTCCCATTGTATAAATGGACCCTTTGTATAATTTTTCAAGCTGGCAATTGACATATTGTTTTTTAATGACTCATCTAAAATAAGTCCTTCCGTTTTTCGATTTTCCGTAATAAAAGCTAATCCTGCTTGAATCGCATCTTTCGGTGATTTAATTTTTACTTCTTTACCAAAGACAAAAACTTTACCTGCTTCTACCGGATCAACTCCAAAAATCCCTCTAGCAACTTCTGTACGTCCAGCACCTACTAATCCTGATATCCCTAATATCTGCCCTTGATAAGCAGTAAAACTTACATTATTTTTCGCTCCTTTTAAACGTAAATTTTCTACTCTTAGGCCTTCCTCTCCTAATTGGAATGATTCTTTCGGAAATTTATCCTTTAATTTTCTTCCAACCATTAATTGGACCATTTTGTCCGTACTCGTTTCTTTTACTTCCAATGTATCAATGGCATTACCATCTCTTAAAATTGTAATCCGATCACCAATTTGTTTCAGTTCCTCTAAACGATGTGAAATGTAAACGATTGCAATACCTTGTTTTCTTAATTCTATAATCGTTTTTAAAAGCTGTTGTGCCTCTGAACCACTTAAACTAGATGTAGGTTCATCCATAATAATTAACTTTGTATCAATAGTAAGCGCTTTAGCAATTTCGACTAATTGCTGTTGCCCCACCCCTAAAGATGAAACTAATGCTTCTGGTGATATTTCTTGACCCAAGCGCTTTAAATATTCTTTAGATCTCCTAATCATTTCTTTCTTATTGAGAAAAGAATACTTTCCATTCCTTTTTAGCTCTCTTCCAAGAAAAATATTTTCATAGACTGGGAGTTCTGGAATTAGGTTCAGCTCTTGATAAATTGTTGCAATTCCAAGCTTCATTGCATCAGAGGGATTTTGAATATTCACTTTCTTACCTTCCCAATACATTTCCCCTTCATCCTTTATATAGGAACCTGTCATGATTTTTATCATTGTGGATTTGCCTGCACCATTTTCTCCAAGTAGGACATGTACCTCTCCTGCTCTAATCTCCAAATCAATATTCTTTAATACGGGAATACCTGAAAAACCCTTACAAATATTTTCTAGCCTAAGTAACTCTGTCATAACTAACCCCCTTTCAATTAATCAACTTCTCTTAGTTGCTCTTATCTAGATCAGAAGTCCTCCGAGAGAATGCGCTTACAAAAAGTAGACAAATAAATTACCGAGACACTAAATAAGGTTTTCTTATGTTCTTAGTTATCGTATCTCGGATTTAGTTCTAGTTGTTCATTTCACTTGCAGTTCCTCGAATGACTAGTTCTGGTGACATAACAATGCGTTGTTTTAATTTTTTTGGATCCTTTATCTCTTCAACTAATAATTCAATTATTTTCTTACCCATTTCTTGTATTGGCTGCGACACAGTCGTTAACTGTGGATAGCACATTTCAGCAAGAATTGAATTGTCAAATCCTACTATAGAAATATCCTTTGGAATATCAAAGCCAGATTCACGAGCACCTTGCATTGCTCCAATTGCAAGAGGTTCAGTTGATGCGAAAATGGCTGTTGGAGGTTCCGGTAAATTCAATAGTTTAACCGTTGAATCTAAAGCATCCGTAAAGCTAGTATTATTTATCGTAACTAAATTTTCATTATAATTTATGCCTGCTTGTTCAAGAGCCTGTTTGTATCCATCAAGTCTAGATTTAGTTACAGGAAAATAGATATCTTCAGTGACCATGGCAATTTTTTGATGTCCTAGTTTTATTAGATACGAAGTAGCTTCGAATGCTCCTAAAAAGTCATTTACGACCACCGTATTAACTGCTAGTGATGGTACCTCCCTCGCTAGCAAAGCTACTGGGATTTCACTATTAATTAATTCTTTTAGCGCCACTGTATTTTTTAATCCGGTAGCAATAATAATTCCATCAATATATTTTTGCTTTAAAATTGAGACATATTCAATTTCCTTATCCAAATCATTATCAGTACTACATATCATTAGACTAAAACCAAACTTCCTCCCATGATCCTCAATTGTTCTTGCAATTTCTGCCATGAAAGGGTCTGCAATATTCGGAATTAGAAGTCCTATTGTTTGAATTCGTTTTTTGACTGATGCTGCAACACTAGGTTGATAATTTAATTTCTGCATTGTCTCTTCAACTTTTTTTCTTGTTTTTGCTCCAATACTTCCTGTATTATTTAACACTTTTGAAACTGTAGAAATAGCAACCCCTGCTTCTTTTGCAACATCATAGATAGTTGGTTGTTTCATTTATTCTTTCTCCTTCCCCTTTGGAACCTACACATATATTTTAATCAACTTTTAGGTAGATTAAAAATATTAGGAAAGGGATTTTCTAGCTTTTGTAACTATTTCTCTTAAAATAGGATCGAACTAGTATTTTAAACGATCGCTCACAACACCCTATACACACTTAATCTCATGACTTTACAGGATTAACTTTTACGTCCAACTAATTTTCTTTCATAGTTTTTTAATAACGTTTTCAATAATTACCTAATCACCTCCTTTAATAAGAAAAGAAATTGATGGTATTATCAACGTAATAAAATAAAGTCTATAAATCTATTTTTCTTTGACTTAAATTAGAAGCCACTTCTTTTGGTTTCCAATGTGTTTCAATCTCTTCAAGTGTTTGTCCTTTTGTTTCAGGAACTAACTTCCATACAAAAATGAACGAAAGAATACACATTACACCATAAAAGCTATAAGCCATTCCAGCACTTATTTCCAGTAAAGAAGGGAATGTCGCTGATATCAATAAATTACTTCCCCAGTTAGCAACAACTGTTATAGCCATCACTTGACTTCTTATTTTATTAGGGAAAATCTCAGCAGCTAGTACCCACACAAGCGGACCAAAAGATAAATTATAAAAAGCTACATATACTAAAATGAATAGTAAAGCACCTAACCCCATAGAATCAACGAACGATAAAGTAGCTACTCCAAACATTCCAACAGCCATACCAACTGATCCTAGTAGAAGTAAGGGCTTTCTTCCCCACTTCTCTACAAGTATTAGTGCTATTAATACAAAAATAAAATTTACAACCCCAATTAGTATCGTTTGAAGCATGGAGCTATCTGCACTTGCTCCCATATTAGCGAATATACGTGGTGCATAATAGAGAATTACATTAATCCCTACAAACTGTTGCGCTGCAGCTAATAAAACCCCTACAATAATGACCATCTTTCCATATGAAAAGATACCCGCTTTAGGTGAGTTAGGAGTGTCCAGCGTCTGTTTTATCTCTTGATAAATTTCTTTTGCTACTTTTTCTGATCCATTAACTTTCGTTAAGATTTTCATTGCTTCTTTATCTTTATTTTTCGATATTAAATAACGAGGAGTTTCTGGCACTAGAAATAGAAGGCCAAAGAATAATATTGCTGGAATTGCTTCGGAAGCAAACATGTATCTCCAACCGATATCGTGAATCCAACTAAGACTCTGCCCTGCTGCAATTCTCCAGTTAACAAAGTAAACAGCCAACATTCCAAATATAATGGCTAGATTATTTAGAGTTACTAATTTCCCTCTAATATTTGCAGGAGACGTTTCGCTAATATACAATGGCCCTAATCCTGAAGCCAAACCAACACCTATACCACCAATAATTCTATAGATGTTAAACATAATGAAAAGACCAATCGTTGGCTCACCTTTTGTAAAGAATAAGAATTCAGGATATCCAGAAAGTACCGCGGAAATAAAAAATAAAACAGCTGCAACTAGAAGAGAGTTTCTACGACCTATTCCATTAGAAAGCACACCGCTGATTAATCCACCTATAACACAACCAATAAGTGCACTAGATACCGTTAATCCATGGAATATTGTACTTAAACCAAGATTATCTATAAAATACACCTGTAATGATTGTTCTGCACCTGATATCACGGCTGTATCGTAACCAAATAAAAGTCCACCTAGCGCAGCAACTACAGACAGAAATATAATAAATCTCGTACTTTGCTTCATTTTTATGGGATTCCTTTCATGATCGATTTACTTAAATAAAATATTTCTAGATAATTTTCTAGATATTATTTGTAACAAGCCAACCCCTAGATATAATGCTGCGTTGGCTTGTTTAAGCATACACCTTTTACAAGCGCTTACAATTGACAAAATATATAAACCAATCAATCTGCGTCTTTCAATCTAACCACTTGCTTTTAACACAACCGACCTTTAAGAAGTTAGATTTTCTTATACATTAACTTTAACCGCATCCCATTCTCTTAGTTGTTTTAGAGATTCCTTATAGTAACTTACAACTATATCTAAATAGTTTCCATCCTTAACCGGTGTGAATGGATTTGGTCCTGCAGCAACCATTTCCATAATAATTGGTCCTTCATAGCCAAATTCATGTAATGCTGTAATTTGACCTTCTAGATCAGAATGTCCGTCACCTACACCTTGCCTATTTGAATCAGCAATATGATAAACACCTAACTTTCCCCCAGCATCTTTAAGAGCCTGAATAGGACAAGCTTCCTCAATATTCATGTGATAAGCATCTAATAGTACCTTAATGTTTTCACTTCCAACTTCATCAATTAGGCGTAATGCTTCTTTTGAAGTTACAATTTGATGATTCTCATAACGATTAAGTACTTCAAACACAACTTCGAGACCAAGTTCATCAGCTTTACGCACTACCACTTTCGAGCTATTCACAAGCAACTCCCAATCTTTCAATAAATCCCCACTACCCTGCGTTTTCCCAACATCTCCATGTAAACAAATTCTTTTTGCACCCAATTCTTGTGCCCAGTCTAATAAGTCTAGAAAATATTGAACCGCTCTAGAACGTACCTTTTCATCAGCACTTGAAATATCCACATTATCTGGAGTCACTGATAATACTTTTAAATCATATTTATTTAAAATTGCTTGCAAAATAGCAGGATTTTGTGATAAATCTCCTTGAACCTCAACTCCATCTACACCAATTTCCTTTGCAAGTTTGCATTTCTCTTCTAATGATATATCTCCAAAAGTCCATAGACAAAGACCATAATCCCTATTCATTTTCTTCCCTCCATGTATTTAATCGTTAATGATATTTTTTAGTTTTTAGCATATAGACATATATAATGTTGTTATTCTTATTTAAAAGGGGGAATCATCCCCCTTCAAATGAATCCTACTCACATAGTTCAGTAAAGCATTCTATATTCGATTAAATTAATACGTGTTGGTCAAGTTTAATTGGCAGGTTACTTTTCACAGATTCAATACTAGCTAGCGCGATTTTCAAAGCATATCTAGCATCATCAGCAGTTGCTAATGCTGGTTTATTATGAATCACACAATCTACAAAGCTTCTTAATTCACCAACGTAAGCATCAAACAATAAATCTTGATCGTAACGGCAGGTATCAAAACTTACCCCATTATGGTTATATCTCGTCATACTTGATTCACGGATTCCTCCAGCAGTAATCATACCTTCTGATCCGAAAACCTCTGCTCTAACGTCATAACCATATACAGCCTGGAAATTCGCTTCTGCAGTTGCAATAGTACCATTATCAAATTTTACAGTTACAACAGCAGTATCTAATAAACCACTATCTTTTAGATCAGGTCGAATTAATGCATCTGCAACCGCATAGACTTCAACAGGCTTTGCACCAGGATTTAAATACATTAGTGTATCAAAGTCATGAATTAATGTTTCTAAAAAGATCGTCCATTCTGGAATCGATTCAGCTCTATTTAACTTAGGATCTCTCGTTGTTGATTTCATTAATTGTGGTGTGCCGATCTTACCAGATGCAATTTCTGTGTGAGCAGAATAAAATCCTTTTTCAAATCTTCTATTAAAACCAACTTGAACCAAAATGTTACTTTCCTCACTCGCTTGAACAATCTCGTTTGCTTCTTTCAAATTAACAGCCATAGGTTTTTCACAGAAAACTGCTTTACCTTGTTTAATAGCAGCAAGAACATTACTTGCATGTGTACGTGCTGGTGAAGCAATCACCACAGCATCTATGCCCGGATCCTGAATTAATTCCATCGGATCTGTGTAAGCTTTTGCATTTACATCTAATTGACTTATTAATCCTTTAGCAGCACCAGGTACAGGATCTGCAACCGCATACAAGTTTGCTTTAGGTAAGCGTTGAGCAATCGTCTCCCCATGAAAAGCTCCCATTCTTCCAGCACCTATTAAACCAATATTTAATTTATTCATAACAATGCCTCCTGAAATTTATGTAGTTAACACTATGTGTATTTTAGGAAAGTACTTTCCTTACTTTCACATTGTAAGCCGTTACATTTAATTAGTCAAACTATTTTTAATTTAATAATTACTGAGGATGGACCTTTTTCTTTGTTTCGATTTTCAATAACACCTGCTACATAAGCATTCACTATCATCTTTTAATTTAAAACTACACCAAGGAAAATTTTTTTCATAGGAAAGCACTTTCCTTTATGATCAAAAAATAACTTTATTGGTTGCTATTATGGTGAATACCAATCTATAGCCCATTCACCCTCCCCCCTTTCAAAAGAAAAAAACGTAACCTCAAGAAATACTTCCAAAGGTTACGTACAATGATTACTTATGAACCTAACTATTATTTAACTTAATATTTTTTCATAAACCTCATCAAAATCTACCCACACTGCACCTTTATCTGCTGAACGAACACAATTTTCAATCCAGCGAACTCCTTCAAGTCCAGCATTAATATCAGGGTAAACCAATTTACTTAAAGTCTCTTCATCTCCACGATTTTTCGCATCAATAGCAATAGCAAACTTCAAATATATATTTGCCCATGATTCAGATAAACCTTCTACATGTAATGCTCCTAATCTCTCATCAGCATTACACATGTCATCCAAGTATGGCATTGCTCGAATTAATGTTTGAATCGGTTCTCCTTGAACTTCATATCTAAGTTCACCAGGATTGCTATCCCACCACTCTAGGCTAGCCTTTGATCCAACTATACGAATTCTATGACCATCCATACACCCTGCATTAATGGAAGAAGTCCACATAGTACCTACAGCACCATTTTCATAATGCATAATAACGTGTGCATTATCCTCTAGTGGAGCACGACTACTAATAAAACTTTGGCGATCACATAATAACTTTTTAATTTTCATATGAGGCATAATTAACTGTGACATATAATAGGTGTGTGTAGATAGATCACCTAGAACAAAGCTTGGCCCAGCAATTTTCGGATCTACTCTCCATTTTTGGGCTTCACTGAATTTATCTGCGTCATCAGTAGCGTTAAAGCCATGTGTATATTGCAGATCAACTACACGAATTTCTCCAATATCCCCTTTTTCAATCATTGCTCGCATTTGAAGTAACATTTGATTACCAGAGAATCCATAAGTTACTCCGACAATTTTCCCTTTCTGCTCAGCAAGTTCCTTAATCTCTAAAACTTCTTCACTAGTAAAAAATAAAGGTTTTTCACAAATGACATGTAAATTGGCTTCTAGTGCTGCTTTGCAGATTTCATAGTGAGTTCCATTCGGTGTAGCAATTGAAATAACTTCAATTCCATCCTCACGTGTAGCTTCTTTGGCAAACATCGTTTTATAATCTGGGTAGCAACGATTTTCTTCAACACCTATGTTCGTACCAAAATCTTTTCCTCTTTCAGGATCAATATCAAATGCACCTGCTACTAGTTTAAAAGCAGTATTGTCTCTTAAGGCCCCAATACGGTGTTTATAACCAACTTGCCCATGTCTTCCACCACCAACCATAGCCCAGCTTAATGGTCTTTCAATTTTCTTCTCTCCATTTAACATCAAAATCTCCTCGCTTTCAGATAAATTGTCAAATTATTTTTATTACCCCTAAATTCCCAATAAAATATAAAATGGTACCGTTTACACAAATACAAATTAATAGTGTTATATAATGAAAATTAGGATTATAAGTTACTTCTATACTCGACTTCTAATGCTTCTTCTTTATTCTGCTTTCCATTATAATTACGGAAATAGAGTTCTAATTCCTCAAGTGTTCGATCCTTTGTCTCAGGCAAATACTTCTTCACAAATGCGATAGCAAATACCCCCATTCCCGCAAAGACAAAGAATGTTGTAGATAGCCCAATACTTTCAAGTAATACCGGAAAAGCCAAACCAATAATAAAATTCGTTATCCAAAGACAAAACACACTAATTCCCATTCCAAATCCTCTAAGCCTCAGCGGGAAAATTTCTGCGAGCATAAGCCATGTTACAGGTGCAATTGCCCCCTGCATAAATGCTAGAAACATAACTGTTAAGCTAAGTACTACATATGGTAATGCTACAGAACCCTCCAGTACTTTAGAGAATATTCCTATAAGCATCAGGGCTGTAGTCGTTCCAATCAATCCAATTATTAACATCGGCCGACGTCGAACCTTCCCTAAGAGCCAAATACCTACGCAAACCGCTATAACTGATATTAATCCATTCGCAATATTAGCGATTAAAGCTGCCTCTGTTTTAAAACCTGCATCTTTTAGGATTTCTGTCCCATAATACATGATAGAGTTTACCCCAGTAATTTGTTGCACGATCGCAATACCGATTCCTAGAAATACGATACGACGTACCCAGGGTACAGCCATATCCTTAAACGATGCTTTCTGTGTATCGGATTCTTTAGCAATAGCTGCTTCGATTTCTTTAAACTCTGATTCTGCTTTATCTGTCTCACGTATCTGCCTGAGGATACTTAAAGCACTATCTTTTCTTCCCTTTGATATGAGCCAACGAGGGCTTTCAGGAACTCTTAACATACCAATAAAGAGAAAAATTGCTGGTAATGCTGCAATAACTAGCATATACCTCCAAACGTGAGTAGTATCACCCAAGGTATTACCTAAAATGGCATTGAAAACGAAGGCTAATAATTGCCCACCTACAATCATTAATTCATTTTGTGTAACTACTCGCCCCCTTCTTTCAACAGGTGACATTTCAGCTAAATAAGTCGGTACTGTTACCGATGATCCTCCTACTGCTAGCCCTAGTAAAAATCGAAAAATCACCATGGTAGTAACATTTGGTGCAAGCGTACAACCAATTGTTCCAATAAAGAACAGTACCGCAAGATAGAGGATGTTTTTACGGCGTCCGTTAAAATCAGAAAGCCGTCCTCCAAATACTGCACCTAATGCTGCTCCAAAAAGGAGTGAACTTGCAACTAGACCCTCAGTAAAAGAGTTGAGCCCAAGATCCTCAGACATAAAAGGCAAAGCACCATTTATAACACCTGTATCGTATCCGAATAGTAAACCCCCTAATGTTGAAACCAAAATAATTGTTCCTAAAAAAGAGTTTTTCCTCAGTTTTCCATCCATAAAAACCATCCCCTTCTTTTGATTTTTATCTGACGTTAATAAGTGATTGACTTTTCCCCTTCTGAAAATCTCTTGGTAAAGCTTCTTTTAACACATCCATTGACTTTTTAACTCCTGTCTGAGGATCCATCGTTAAGTCCTCCATTTCAAGTACAACTGGCCCTTGATAACCTGTCATCTTAATGACTGTGAAAAATTCCTTCCAATAGCTAACATCATGTCCATAGCCTAATGCTACGTAATTCCACGAACGAGTTTGGAAACTTTCCATTGGTTTCACATCAATAAGACCATTAATATCATTAATACCTCTTTCGATTCGGACATCTTTCGCATGTACATGATAGATCGCATCCCCTAATTCTCTTGCAGCTAAGATAGGGTTACCTCCCATCCAAAATAAGTGACTTGGATCAAAATTCATTCCAACCATATCACCTATCTCATTTCTTAATTTAAATAGCGTTTCTGGATTATGGACTAGGTTACAGCCTAGATTCTCAATAGCGATCTTATTCACCCCATACTCTTTAGCAACTTTTACAGCCTTTTCCCAATACGGGAAAGCAACTTCATTCCATTGCCACTCAAGAGTTTTAAAATGTGAAGGTAATATTGGATGTGTCAACCAATTCGGTGTCACATCATTTGGACCACCACTAGGACAACCTGACATCATAACAATTGTTTCCACTCCTAAAAGTCCTGCAAGTCGAAACGTTTTTTCTACAACTTCTTTATGTTTCTGCCCCTCTTCAGTTGGTTCTAGTTGATTACCTGAACAGTTCAAAGCAGCAATTTCGAGTCCTCTTCTTTTAATAGCATCTAGAAACTTTTCCCTATGAACAGAACTATCAAGTAAAAGATCTAAATTTACATGTGGTGCTTTTGACCAGTTTCCACAACCTAACTCTAGGGATTCCACACCATTTTCAACACATGTATCAAGCATTTCTTCAAATGACATGTATCCTAGAATATCAGTTACTAACCCTGTTTTCATCATATCAATTCCTCCTAAAAGAACTTATCTAATATTAAGTAAAATGAACTAAATTAATACCTAACCACGTTTGCAATAAATAAACAATTTGGAATCAAGTATAAATTTCAACACCTTTATGTTTTTAGGACACCAAATACTAAATTCCTTCATTTCTTTGTACTACATGATAACGATTCCCCTCTAAAAAGCTACCTAATTTAAGATAATCATATATTGGTTTCAAAAATGCCCAACCCAATAAAATCACCATTGTAATCGTTATCATTTTTTGTGGATAGATAGTAATCTGTATCACTTCTAGTATGATTATATACACCATTTGGCTCGATGTATTTACACAAAATAGACTACTTTTTTATACTTTTAGGACATATCTAACAAAATTAAAAAAACCTCACTCTTGTAGTGAAGGTTTCTCTTTCTCTGAATATGTCTTTTTTTCTTGATTCGTATACAGTGTGCGAAAATTGCCAGGAGGATTTCTAACTGTAGCTGAGAACACACGAGTAAAGTAATGCACATTTTTAAAACCTGTTTGTTCGCTAATTTCTTTGATACTTAAATTTGTAGTTTTTAGTAACATAGCTGATTTTTGTATCCTCTCTTTTTTCACATACTCAGAATAACTAACTCCTAGTTCTTTCACAAACAGTCTTGATAAGTGCCGACTAGAAATATGTAAATGTTTAGCTATATCACTGAGTTTTAATGTATCAGATAAATTATCTTGAATATAAAGCTTTGCTTGCATTAAAATTGGTGAAGTCTCTTCATTTGATATGTTTTGATTTGAGCTATCCGCATCCATTGGACTGAATCTTTCTAGTAATGCAAGAATCAAGGAGTTTGCTATATTCATAAGTATTTCTTCAAAAAAGGGATGGTCGTTTTGGGAAGCCTGAGAAAGCAATGATTCCCAAATTAATGAAAAAGATGCCCTTTCTTCAACATCAATAATAATCTCGGTACATTCCTCAATTTGCTCCATAATCTTTAACCATTTGTCATTAGATTCTGATTCTATTAATTCTAATCCAATATAGAGAAGGAATAATCCATCCTCGCTCTTAATTTGATGTAAAACATTAGGCCTTGAAAGAAATAAGGTATTTTTTTGTAACTTATAGGTAGAGTTATTATCTATATATTCACCTTCACCATCTACAACAAAACACACCTCAAAAAAAGAGTGTTTATGAAGTAAAGTATTATAATGATTAGGCATAACTCCCCAATAATGAACATGAAAAGCTACTTCATTAAAAGATAAATGATGAACATATTTGTTTAATGAAGTTTTACCTGATAATAAATTATTGATATTCAAGAAGATTACTCCCCCCTAATAATGATAGTTATAATTTTATAAATAATTTCAAGCCTTTAAAATAGCCAGGTTATATCGATTAACTAAATATTCGTATGAACATATTCTTGATTTTCTCACAAAATCCCTTTATACAGTTAGTGAATATCCTACAAAAAAGCTCCAATCCCTTTTATTATACTAAGGAACTGAAGCTTCTTACTCTGAGAATTTTAACCACTGATTACTACCCTGTAAAAATTAAAATTTGTGAGGTTAATTTAGTTTATTGAATTTCAACCAACATAAAAGAACTTTATTTAACTAACTCCCATTCAATTTTATTTAACTCCTCAATAAGAGCTCTTACCATTTCTACTGTAAGATTTGACTCTGGAAAATCAGCTAACGCTATCAATGTTTGTGATTTCATTGCAAAGATTCCTGGTGGTTTTGTTATACCAGGAGCATATTTATCTAATACCTTCATTGCTTCTTTTTGGTCAAGGAGATCAATAAGCCTACAAGAGGGGGTCCTGCCAACGAAACGCAGATTTCTCACGCTAAGAGAAATTTTGACTATCAACAATGCTGTTATTCCTACACTAAGTAACTTTTCCAGTTCTTTACCAACATCCCCGTTAATATCACCATCATTAGCAAATCCGGATTTTAATCCATATGTTAACGTAAACACCTTATTAGGAAAGGAATTGTATATATGGTTTTATCAGATAAAAACAATATTTTTAATAGTAAAGCCGCAATATTACTTGCAGCAATGAGCTACCAGACATATCCATTCTTTTTAGAAGGGAAACTTATCTTACCAAAAGGCTTTAAACTTCGATATACCATTCGTGCTTTTGCTAACGTAGAGGATCCTTCGGAATTAGTATTCGGTTTTATTGCCGAGTCACAAGATCAAATCATTATAGCGTTTAGAGGATATGCTGCATATCCTGCAGATCTTTTAGCATCCTATGACATATTTCAAGTTCCCTATCCTTTTGTTAGAAATGGGGGGAAAACCTCACGTGGATTTACATGTCTTTATCAATCAACAAGAAACAATTTAATCAGACAATTAAACAAACTTTCTACATCAAAAAAACTGTTTGTTACCGGACACAACTACGGAGGAGCTTTGGCAACGTTAGCTGCTTTAGATATTGCAGTGAACACCGGGTTTAAAAATCCTTTCGTGTATACGTATGGCAGTCCGCGTATCGGAGACCCTGTCTTTGCTTCCCGATTCAACCAAGTGGTAAAAAATAGTATACGAATTGTAAATATTCATGACTCTTTTCCAACTTTCCCAGCAAAAAAGTATCCACCTCCTTTTACGGAGGAAGGATTATACTATCAACATGTAAAAACAAAGTATCCAATCTCTTTTCAGTTAAATAATACGCCGCGAAATGATGCGATTGCCTGTTATTTTAAATACCTCAGCAAAATGAATCCTGATTTTTCCAAAGCGTTATGCGATAAAAATCCGGGATTTTGTCCCGATACCGAAATGTGTATTCCGTTTCGAGGAACATGCTAGCGTCTAATGCCTTGAATATAAGAAAGGAGCTGCATAGATGAATAACTCAAGCATATACCATATTTTTAACCGTGAAGATGCGATATTGCTTTCGGCCATGATCTATCAGTCATACCAACTCTTTGAAAAGGAACCACTTGTCTTGCCAAAAGGATATAGCCTTCGATATACCATACGAGCTCTTGCTGGTGTTGAGGAGCCGGAAACAGAAGTATTTGGTTTTATTGCAGAGTCACAAGATAAAATCATTGTAACTTTTAGAGGAACCCGAACATTTAAGGATAATGAGTCGGACCAAGACTTATATCAAGTACCATATCCTTTTGTCAGAAATGCAGGAAAAACCCATCGCGGATTTACATGTATTTATCAATCGACAAGAAATGAATTGATCAGAGAATTAACCAAGCTTTCTACAACAAAAAGACTATTTGTCGCAGGCCACAGTTTAGGAGGAGCTTTGGCCGTGTTAGCTGCTTTTGATATTGCGGTGAACACCCGATTTAAAAATCCTTTCGTGTATACGTATGGCAGTCCTCGAGTCGCAGACCCTGTCTTTGCTTCTCAGTTTAACCAAATCGTAAAGAATAGTATTCGTATTTTCAATGTCCATGACATTATTCCTACCTTGCCGGATCAAGCGTATCCGCCTCCGTTTACAAAGAACGGATTATTCTATCGGCATGTAGACAAAAAGGTTACGCTCTCTTTCCAGCTGAACAGTTTACCTGTTCGCAACCATGAGATTGTTTGTTATTTTAAAAACCTCAGCCAACAGAATCCTGCTTTTACCAAAGCATTATGTGATGAAAACCCGGGATTTTGTCCCAATACGGAATTATGTGTTCCGTTTATAGGAATATGCGGTGAGAAGACATCCACAAACAATGACAAGAAGTAATGGGATTAAGTAATTCATTGAATATTATTTTATGAAAGATTTTAATATCAAATATTTTAATAGGTTTAATTGTAGCTTGCTTTATCGACCTTCTTTATCTAATGGCTTGCATTAAAGAAAGGATCTTCGTTTGGAGATCCTTTCTTTAATGCCGATAATCTTTCATTATGTAATCTTTAGTAAACATATTAAATATTAATACTGGATTATCCGAAACAATGTAAATTCGCGTCTTGCTGGTGGTACCCCTAATAGAATTTTAACCTTAACATTAAGGTACACCTTAATGTTAAATATGTAATTTCATATCCGTACTCTTTAACCCAGGGCAAGCTTTTAACATTATATAAAACCTCGTCTATACAGTTTGGACAATATTTATTAATGAAGTTATTTTGTTTCCATTTCACCTGAGTAAAGTTTGTAGCTTCTTTTGAACTGCAACAGTAATCACACATTTTTATCATCTGAAAATTAACTTCAATTCCCAGTAAATTTACATTTCCTAGAATGTTACAATTTATATGAGGTGTTTAAAATGTTCATATCACAAATGTTATTACAAAAACTAGATAATCCTATTGAGGACCTTATTCCATTTGCACTTTTATCCTATTTATTGGTATTCAACCCAAACAGCACCATTATCTGCAGACCTTACACAGTTTTCAACCCATCGAACACCTTCTACCCCTGCCTGAATACCTGGGTACCAAACATCTTCTAATGTTTCTCCACGATCTTTTGCATTCATCGCTTTTGCAAATCGAGAATACAGATTAGACCATGCTTCAAACAAGCCTTCTGGATGACCTCCACCTATACGATCATCGATAAGTGCTTCAGAATAAAGATAATCCATTCCACGATCTAAAATCATTGCTGGTTTACCTTGGACTTCATATCTTAACTGATTAGGATGTTCATCCCACCATTCAATACTAGCTTTTGAACCTATGATTCGAATTGTTTGTCCATGCATAGAGCCAGCATTAACGCAAGAAGACCACATTGTCCCCATGGCACCGTTTTCATATTCCATAATAGTAAAAGCATTGTCCTCTAGAGGTGAGCGGCTTTTCACAAAACTTTGACGAGAACACATCAACTTTTTAATCTTTAAGTTAGGTAGCATGACCTCAGATAAATACAAAGGATGTGTCCCTAAATCACCTAAGACATAGCTGGGTCCTGCAACTTTTGGATCAACACGCCATTTAGTACTTGCATTATTCTTTTCGACAGCTGTAGAATGGAAACCATGTGCAAACTGCATTTTCACAATACGAATGTCTCCTAAGTCCCCATTTTCAATCATTTTACGCGCTTGTTCAATCATCTGGTGTCCTGAATAACCATAAGTAATGCCAACCACCAGATTTTTCGCATTAGCAAGTTCTTCTAATTCAATCGCTTCTCTAGTAGTAAAGCATAGAGGTTTTTCACAAACAACATGCAATCCAGCAGTTAGGGCCGCTTTAGTAATTTCATAGTGTGTTCCATTTGGAGTTGCTATTGAAACAGCCTGAATACCATCTTCACGCTTTGCTTCTGCTTCAAACATTGTTTTGTAGTCAGCATAGCATCTTTCTGGGTCAACATGTAAATTCACTCCAAAATCTTTCCCACGTTCTGGATCTATATCAAAGGCACCTGCAACCAATTCAAAATTATGGTCACGTAACGCAGAAGATCGATGAATGTAACCAATTTGACTTCCGCGTCCACCACCTACCATGCCCCAACGTATAGGTTTTTCTATATTTTTTTCACCATTTATCATCTTTCATTTCCCCTTTTCTCGTAATCTATTTTCAATCAATATCCAACACGCTTTAAATAATCAACACTTTGTTTTACATCACGTAAACTAGTATTAGAGTTTCTAGGGTCACGTTCTTGTTCAATTGTGATATACCCACGGTAATTTATTTCTTTTAGCAAATGATAAATAGCATTATAATCAATGATTCCTTGTCCGATTGGGCACATTACCCCTCTTGCACAAGCATCAAAAAAACGAATCCTTTCTCCCATAACTTGATGATAAATATCTAGATCAATATCCTTAAAATGAATATAATCTAGTCGATCTGAGTAATCTCTGAGCCACTGAACCGGATCCATTTTTGAATAATATAAGTGCCCAGTGTCTAGGCAAAGTCCGGCTATTTCATAAGGAATATCTTTGATAAGTTTTTTGATTTCGTCTTCATATTCAATATAACCGCCAGCGTGTGGATGGATTACTGGCCGTACTCCAAACTTATTCCATGCCCGTTCTGAAAGAATTCGAATATGATTCATCATATTGTTCCATTTCTGTGTAGATAACCTTTTTGCCCTATCAGGATGGCCAGCATTAAAATCTCTTTCATCATGTCCCCAATCAATAATAACTAAATAAGGGGGAGAAAATCGGTTACCTTCTTCCATTGGAGACTTAGGAAGTTTTGTTACCAAAGAACAAATATCATCCACCTGAGATAATAACTTTTCTAAGTTATTTTCTGATACTAGATCATCAAAAATGGTCCCCGCAATAATATTTAAATTATTTTTAGTAAGCTCTGCTTGTACTCTCTTAATATCCATAGGCATATACCCATATGGTCCTAATTCAATCCCTTTATAACCAGCTTGTGATGCCTCTTGTAATACTTTCTCCCATGGTGGAAGAAATGGATTTTTCGGATCATCGACGCCCCAGCAACAAGGGGCTCCTGAAATTTTGATACTCATTTGAAACACCTCCATAACTAATACTTTCATTATAAGTTTTATTAAAATTAAACGCTTTCATTATATTGTTTAATTTAAGCAGCTTTTTCATATATATATATTAGAAACTTTCACAATCTTGTCTTGAATTGGATTAGAAGGTTTAAATTATCAAAACGGAAAATTATCTAAGTTTATGGTCGAGGTTAGATACGTAGTTTTTTAAGCTGAAGAAAGGTATAACATTAAACTTACTTAAGAAGGTTGGCAAAAAGTTTAAGGAAAAAATAAAAAGCAAATAGTGGGTCACTATTGCTTTTTGTAAGTGGTTTTATCTATTTAACGTAAGAGATCTAATTTTCACTCCACAACTGACGATATTTCTTTGGAGACATACCTACAGTTTTAGAAAAGAGTGTCGCGAAGTAGCTAGTATTATCATAACCAACCATACCAGCAATCTTTGTAATACTATCATTTGTGTTGATAAGTAATGACTGTGCTTCTCCAATACGACGTCGGATAATATATTGAATCGGTGAAAAGCCTGTAGATTTCTTGAAAACATGGACTAAATAATAAGTACTTATGTGAAATCGTTGAGAAAGGGATTTTAAATTAATATCTTCCTGATAATGTTTATCTATGTAAGATTTAATATCACATAGTAATACTGATTCTTCAGATTTTGATAATACGAAGTTCTCTTGTGGAATTTGTAAAATAAGCGTAATTAGTGCTCGAATCAAATAACTGCAAATTTCCTCTGCACCAGGTTTTTCCTTCGAAATTTGTGAATACATCATCTCTAGCAATGATTCAATATTCGAAGCATACTCCCCACTATGCAAAACATATGATTGTTCTTTTGAAATCAAATGGTTTCTTGGTAAACCAGCCAGCTTAACATCTGTAATGCCACAGCAAAACACACTCATATTCGTGTCAGAATCTCCGTTTCCGTATTCATCGTGAAGAACACCATTATTATAAATTAAAATATCACCTTTTTTGGTTTTATAATTTCGATCACCAATCAAATGACTGCCCTTTCCCTCTTTAACAAAAATGATTTCCATAATATCATCATGCATATGCATAGTTCGGGGGAATCTTGTATGGGTATCATCAACATTAAAAATGTAGAGCAATTTAGGAACTAAACTATTATCAAAACTAGGATTCAAGTCTTTCTTAACAAAATACTGAGTCATTATTTCCCCCCTACCATTATCCTAGCTGTAAATGACCTTATATAGACTATCAGATTAAATATAAAATAACTCACTCTAGCTACATTCTTAGATAATTTCCTGAGTACTCTCTTTATCTTTTAATATTCCATATTTTTTTCAATAATATCACTTCCCTTATTGGAACTACAAGTATGCCTACCGAAAATTTGTCATTCCCTTATAAGTCTTGGACAGTCAGTTTCAAAATTAAATAACCCGAATAATCAAGCTTAGATTGTGCTTCCATTCTGGTTATTTATATTAAATATTTAGTTAGTAAACATCACTCATCACATTTTCAGAAATAATTAATGATGGTTCAGTTGAATTAATAATATCCTGAACACGATAACCTTTTGCAACTTCGATTAGCTTCAACCCTTCCTGTGTCACATCTAATACAGCACGATCTGTAATAATTCGATCAACGACCTTTTGACCAGTTAAAGGTAAGGAGCACTTATTCAATATTTTCGGCTCCCCCGCTTTATTAACATGTTCCATGATGACAATAATTTTTTTAGCTCCGTGCACTAAATCCATCGCACCGCCCATCCCTTTAATCATCTTTCCTGGGATCATCCAGTTCGCTAAGTCTCCAGTTTCTGAAACTTCCATTCCACCTAAGATTGCTAGATCAATATGACCTCCTCGTATCATGGCAAATGATTCTGCATTACTAAAGAAACTTGCTCCCTGAATTGCTGTCACTGTTTCTTTTCCAGCATTAATTAAATCTGGATCAACTTCCCCTTTCGTAGGAAAAGGACCAATTCCTAACAAACCATTCTCTGACTGTAAAACAACACTTTTATGGTCAGAAATATAATTGGCAACCATTGTCGGCATTCCAATTCCTAAATTTACGTAAAACCCATCTTGAATTTCTCTTTCAGCCCTTTGCGCAATTTGTATTCTTACGTTATTCGTCATTATTAAACCTCCTAATTCCTATTAAGCTTGAATGGTAAGACGTTCAATTCGCTTTTCATGCTCACCAACAATCAGTCCCTGCACATAAATACTAGGCGTATGAATTCCGTCAGGGTCTAGTTCACCGACTTCGACAATTTCTTCTACCTCTGCGATTGTGAACTTTCCCGCAGTAGCCATTATAGGATTAAAGTTTTGAGCAGTTTTTCTGTAAATCACATTGCCCATTTTATCTGCTTTCCAAGCTTTTATTAAACTAAAATCAGCAGTTAGGGCCTCTTCAAGTAAATAATCTTTACTATTAAACTCTCGTATTTCCCTTCCTTCAGCAATTGGCGTTCCTACTCCTGCTGGGGTATAAAAAGCAGGAATACCTGCTCCACCAGCTCTGATTTTCTCTGCTAAAGAACCTTGTGGGGTTAGCTGAACCTCTAATTCTCCACTTAATACTTGTCTCTCAAACTCTTTATTTTCCCCAACGTAGGATGATATCATCTTCTTAATTTGCTTATTTTTTAAAAGTAGGCCGAGTCCCCAATCATCTACTCCACAATTATTTGAAATAACCGTTAAATCTTTAACATTACTTTCACAAAGGGCTTTAATCAGATTCTCTGGTATCCCTACAAGTCCAAATCCTCCAACCATTAGCGTCATTCCGTCTTTGATTTCTTTAACTGCATCTTCGAAACTAGTGAATATTTTTTTCATTTCTAAACTCCTCTCTTTTCATATTTTTCTATAATCGTTGCTCTATTTGATCTCCATGAATTCCCGCTTGCTCTATCACAGCTTTAATAACGATTGACCCTAACTGAACTGCACTAATGTTTTTTAAACTTCCTCCAAAAAGATCAATCGGAGTTATTAAAGCGCTTGCAATCACTACTTCATTTGGATGCATATTCGCTGTTCCCCTTTTCTAAGAGTAAATTCTGAATTTTCACTATCTATTTACTTAATAATTTACAGTATTCTTATTTATGAGTAAAATGAATAATAGTTATAAAATTTATTCCACATTAGAATAAAAGGTGATTTCTTTGGAATTGAAAGATCTACGATATTTTACTGAAGTAGCAAATTACGGTAGCTTTACAAAAGCAGCTGCAAATACCTATATATCTCAGCCAACATTGAGTAAATCGATTAAAAAATTAGAGTCTGAGCTCAAGGTAGAGTTATTTGAGCGCTCTACACGTAAATTAATGCTGACCGATGCTGGAGAAATTGTTTATAAACAAGCTATTAAAATATTAGGTGCGACGGATGAACTCTCTACATTACTAGATGATTTAATGAATTTGCCAACTGGCGATATTAAAATAGGTATCCCTCCTTTAATTGGGACGCTATTTTTTCCAACAATAGCGAAATACTTTGGAATCCTTTATCCAGAGGTTTCATTAGAATTAATCGAGCTTGGGGCAAAGAGGATTGAACATTTAGTAGATCAAGGGGAAGTCGATATAGGGATTATTGTATTACCTTCAGATAAAACTAAATTTAATACCCTACCTTTTATAAAAGAAGAATTTATGCTTTATACATATAAAGAGCATATTTTGGCAGAAAAAAAGGCAGTGGAGCTCCTACAATTGGCTGAAGAAAACTTTATTCTGTTTAATCGAGAATTTGCATTACATGAACTAATCATTAATCATTGCCAAAAAGCTGGATTTTACCCAAACATCGTATATGAGAGCTCCCAATGGGATTTAATAACTGAACTCGTTAGATCTGAATTAGGTATTACTCTTTTACCTAAATCTATATTTGCAAAGATGGATCAAAACGCAATTAAAATGATTCCGCTATCATCTCCACCTATGTGGGAACTTGGAATAATTACAAAAAAGGAACGGTACCAATCATTTGCAGTAAGGTCACTTCTACAGTTTATTACAGAAGAATTTTCAGGAACAAAAGAGCAAGCGCCTTGATCAGCCTCAGGCAAATAAAATGATTTAGAATAAAAGGCGTTCTTTCCATTCACTACTAGATGGCTTGAAAGGGATTGCCAACCTTCGCTGCTTTGACTAGGCATTAGAGAGAGAATGAAATAAACAAATGAATCTGACTCATTACTATTGTAATGCTTCCAAGTAGTACAGTAGAGCAAGTAATTGCTATGGCTAATTCTATTCAAGAAGCAGTAAAATACGCTAACATCGCCCATAAGGGATCAAGAATAAGTAAATATCTTACATTAAGTGTGTTACGACACTAATCGTTACGCCAATGAACAATCCTGCTGACCTAATAAGGGAAGCTGATTAAAGCATTGTACGACGCCAGAAGAAATGGTAGGAATCGATTTAGTGTACGAAAAAGGTGATCTAATTCTACAATTAGTTCACCTTCATTTGTTTTTATTTCTGTCAATTGTTATTCTGCAATTTTAACAGCTTCAATCGCTGCCTCATAATTAGGATGATTTGTTGCTTCACTTACATATTCAACATATGCAATCTTATCATTAGAATCAATGACAAATACTGCACGTGCTAATAAACGTAATTCTTTAATGTGAACTCCATATGCTTCACCAAATGAAAGATCACGGTGATCAGACAGGGTTTTAACATTTTCAAGTCCATTTGAACCACACCATCTTTTTTGGGCAAAAGGCAAATCAACACTAATAGTTAAAACCTCAACATCACTTAAATTAGCAGCGTCTTCGTTGAAACGGCGTGTTTGAGCGTCACAAACCCCTGTGTCGATAGAAGGTACAACAGAAATTAAGCGAACCTTTCCTTCTGAGTCTTCAAGTGTTACTGGCGATAAATCATTATCAAGGACTTTAAAATCAGGTGCTACGTCCCCAACTTTCACTCCATTTCCTAATAATGTAACTGGGTCATTTAAAAATGTAATTGATGCCATACCAAATTCCTCCTTTTTGTCTATAGTATAGTTATAGCTTAGTTCCAAATTACAAATAGTAAGAAAAATACTGCAAGCACTTTACCCATTTGTCTACTTGTGTACTAAGTTTACCATTAGTCATTATTTTACTTTTACTACTTGTTATTGTCAATATATTTTAGTTAGCCTCAATTCTACTTCTATTTGAAAAGGTCTACTAAAATAAGAGATATCTCGGGAATGACTGTTATAACCATTAAACTTAAAATCATCGCAATAAAAAATGGGACAGTAGCTTTTGCTAAGGTTTCTATCTTCAGTCCCGATATCCCGGATCCAACAAATAGATTTACACCTACAGGTGGAGTGATAAAACCAATTGCTAAGTTAACAATCATAATGATGCCAAAGTGAATAGGGTCAATTCCTATATTGATTGCAATTGGTAATAAAATTGGAACTAGGATTATAATTGCTGCGACTGTATCCATAAACATTCCAACAAAAAGTAATAAAAGATTAAGCAGTAATAAAATAATCAAAGGATTTGATGATATACCCAATAATAAATCCGCAACCATTCTAGGGATTTGTTCCAATGTTAAGATTCTTCCAAATGCATTTGCTGTTCCGATAATAATTAAAATAGTAGCAGATGTTAGCGCTGCATCCTTTAAAACATTTGGAAATGTTTTGAAGTTAAGCTCCTTGTAAACAAATATACTAATAATTGCAGCATATACAACAGCAACAACTGCAGCTTCTGTCGGGGTAAAAATTCCACCATAAATTCCGCCTAATATCAGGATGGGAATAAATATAGCCCATTTGGCTTCATTAATTCCAGAAAGAGCTCTCTTGATAGTGAATTTTTCGCCATTCCCTTTGTAGTTATTCTTTTTAGAATGAATATAGCTCCAGGCCATCATCACTACGCCTATTAGAATACCGGGTAAGATACCAGCTATAAACATGTCACCAATGGATACACTTCCGGATACACCGTAAATAACCATAGGGATACTTGGAGGAATAATAATACCTAAAGCACCTGCTGATACAACTACTGCAGTGGCAAATTTCTTGTCGTAACCATATCCGACCATAGCAGGAATCATAATTCCTCCTACTGCTGCAACTGTTGCAGGACCTGAACCAGAGATAGCTGCAAAAAACATACAAGTTAAGACCGCTGCCATTGCAAAGCCACCAGTAAAATTACCGACAAAAACATTAGCAAGCTTAAAGAGACGTTCTGATATTCCGCCTTTGCCCATAATCTCTCCCGCTAAAATAAAGAACGGTACAGCCATTAATGGAAAGGAGTCTGTTGATTGAACTAGACTTTGTGCAAGATATTCAACAGAAGTAACGTCAGCAAATAAAATCGTGACAAGAGAAGCCAATCCAAGGGATATGCCAATAGGTACTGTCAATAGCAAAAAGAAAACAAAACTTCCAAATAAAATAAGTGCTGTCATATCAATCACCTACTCTCCCGATCTAAAGATATCAATTTGTATTTTCATTCTCTGGATCACTCTAATTGCTGTTAGCAATAACCCAACCATCGGGGCTGCATAAACTAATTGCATTGGTATATCCATTGCCGGAGAGCTACGAGTTACTTGAACCACAACTTCAAAACTGAAGTATGTAAGGATAACAGCAAATGTTAAAAATGCTATATTTGCACATAACCCCAATATAAATTTACCCTTTCTTTTAAACAACAAGGCAACTGCGTCTACACTTATGTGTGCTTGCCTTTTCACACCATAACTAACCCCAATATAGATCATCCAAATAAAAGCATACCTCGCCAGCTCCTCTGACCAAACAAGAGACGAGTCTAATACATATCTCATAAACACTTGGGTAAAAACTACTACTACAGTTAGAATACTTAATATAATAAGTAAGGTAGATTCTATATTCTCATCTAACCATTTTAATAATGTCATAAGTCTCCCCCCCTTTATTTAAAAGCAGAACCCACCTAAGACAACAATTAGGATAGATTCTGCCTTTTTCACTTACTATTTCTGTTCTTCTAGGATACGATCGATAAGATCTTTACCATAGGTATCTTCATATTCTCCATAAACATCCTTAGATGCTTCTCTAAATGATGCAATGTCAGGACGATTTACCTTCATGCCACCTTCTTCTAATTCAGCTAATAATTTTTCTTCGTCTTCCATAACTAAGTTTCTATGAAACTTAGAAGCTTCTGTTAAGCTTGACTGAATAATTTCTTGTTGTTCAGGTGATAGAGTATTCCAAAATTCATCACTGATAGCTACAGTTGTTGGACTATACGAATGCCCTGTTAAACTTAAATAATCTTGAACTTCATAAAACTTACTTGCGTGGATATTTGAGATTGGATTTTCCTGTCCATCTACTGTACCCTGCTGTAAAGCCATGTAAAGTTCACCAAATGCCATTGGGGTTGGATTTGATCCAAGAGCTTCAAAGATGCTTACCAGTATCGGCATTTCCGGTGTTCGAATCTTTAGCCCTTCTAAATCTTCAACCTTTTCAATTGGTCTAACATTATTAGTGACATGTCTGAATCCATTTTCAAAGTGACCTAAGACACGCAAGTTATCATCAAGCAGCCCTGAAAATACTTCCTGCCCAATTGGGCCATCTAGTGCTTCCCAAGCTTGTTCATTCGTCTCAAAAAGGAATGGTAATCCAAAAACATCTACTTTTGGCTCGTATTGTGCATAGGTACTAGCTGCAACCATTTGAATATCATTAAATGCAACACCTTCAACCATTTGTGGTTCACTACCTAATACTTCATTCGGGAAAACCTCAACAGTAATTTGATTATTAGACTTTTCCTCTACTAAAGACTTAAACTTTAGAGCTGCATCATGTCTTGAATTCGTATCAACTGCGCTATGTGCGAATTTAATCGTTATATTTTCCCCACTAGCGGTACTCTTCTCATTATCACTAGCTGCTTCTTTACCATTACAAGCTGCTAAAAAGGCTACCATGATAAATAACATTAAAAATAAAGTTCCTTTTCTCATCATTTCTCCCCCTTGAACTCATTTAGTTATATATTTTTTAAAAATGGGTATGTTTAAAAACGAAACGTACCTACTTTCTCACAAAGATATACACACTATAAAAAACTAAAATTGTTAATTTTTTATATAATCAAGTACGATTTTTATTGGAGAACCGCTTTTAGATAATGCCACTTCCATTGCTTCATTAATCTGGTCAAAATTAAACCTATGCGTAATTAATGACTCCAGCTTATACCTATGAGATGCAATAATTTCAATTGCGGTTTTAAAATCCTCTTTTACATACATAGAAGATCCAAACATCTGAACTTCAGAAATCATAAATTTGTTTAAATCAATTGATACCTTTTCTTCAAATAATGCAATTGATATAACTTTTCCCTTTCTTTTAATAACTGACAATGCATCGTCTAAAATAGACCCATAGCCAGCAGTAAGGAAAACATGGTCAAATTGACCAATATTATCCGAGGTATATTTTTGTAGGGATTGTACTCTTACGTTCACAACATCTGTAGCACATAATTTTTTACCGATTTCTAAATTGTTATCTATTGCATCTGTCAGACAAATAGTTTCGGCTCCTTTAAAATGGGCAGCTACTGATGTAACGAGTCCTATTGGCCCAGAACCAAGAATTGCTACTTTATCTCCCTTTTTAACATCAGCAATATTAACCGCATGAACGCCAACAGCCAAAGGTTCTGTTAAGACTGCCAATTCTGTAGTTAATGTATCTGGGATTTTATATACAGTCTGCTCTGGAGCGACAACATATTCTGCAAATCCTCCATCCCAGCTTGTTGTTCCAAGCACAACTTTTTCTTCGCATAGATTATAATCACCTTTTATACATGGTTTACAATGCCCACAGCCTATTTGCGGTTCAATTGTCACTGTATCTCCATCTTTAACAGTGGTTACTTTATCACCTATTTCTACAATGTTTCCGATGATTTCGTGTCCTAATATGCTTGGAGGATTTCGAAAGGGATGCTTTCCCAAAAATGCATGGACATCAGAACCACATATACCTGCTTTGCTCACTTGAATTAATACTTCATTCCCCTTAATTTCTGGTAACTCTTTTCCTATGATTGTAAAATGTTTAATTCGATCAAATAGCGCTGCTTTCAAGACTTTTCCTCCTTACGCTAACTTTTCCCAAGAAAAACACCATAAGAAATCGCTTACAATTCTATAGAGAATTGGTCTTTATAATAAAATTAAATATCGCTATTCCGAATACCCTCCTCTCTTGTACCAATTTTTGACCCCTCAGCTAATCTTTCTTACATAAACACTGCTAATCTTAGATTCTACTTTGGGTTAACCTCTAATTAATCCAATGTCTCATACTCGGTAGAAATAGATGTGTAGCCTGAGTTCTTTGTTTTTTGATAGCGATTACATTCAAAAGCAGTACAAATGGATCTATTTAAATAAATCTATTTGTTGTAATCTTGTTAACTTGTATACTAAGTTAACTCATAATCATAGTATATATGTACCGCATTTTAATGTCAATATAAAAAATTTAAAGTATTCTGAATACTCCTTTTTCATCAAATTCTTATGTAGGTTTGGCATATAGTGTACAAAATTAAAAAATGGAATGTATCAAGTAATATCCTTGATACATTCCATTTTTTATTTTTATGGAGTTATTATAAGCCGTTATCAACCACATATAGCCTGTATATGTGAGAATATGCTATAATACATACTTTGTTATTTAATCTTTCCAATATCTATCATATAAGTTTTGCATATGGAAAGTCATTATCTCTACAGCTTCTTTTTCATTATGATCTTCTATAGCCTTAATGAGCAACTTATGCTCTTCAAAATTAACTTCTCTATAATCTGGTCGAGTTACCGTGCGATCACGAATAAATTTCCACATTTCCTGTTGTTTCATCGCGTTACTGATTGCCGCCATCATTTTTATAAATAAATCATTATGAGAAGCCTTAGCTATTCCTTTGTGAAGTTCTTCATCTGTTTCAGGAACATATATGCCTGCTTTCGTTTCTTCCTCCATCTTTTTTACCGTCGTGCGAAGTTCTTCAATATCCTCATTAGTAGCCCTTTGTGCTGCATATTTGATAATTAGAGGCTCAATATTCATTCTCGCTTCAACAATATCTTCTGGTGAGGTTGAATCAAATATAAAGGAAGATTCGGAGTTATTAGTAATCTGAGTATTTTTTACGTAAACACCTTCGCCTTGGCGGGAATAAATCATACCATTCAACTCAAGGGCACTTAATGCTTGTCTAACAGGAGCACGGCTAACACCAAACTGTTCACACAGTTCTCTTTCCGCTGGTAATTTATCACCTATATTAAATGATCCAGATTGGATTTCTGAAAGAATTTGATTATAAATTTGGATATATAATTTCTCACTAGATACTCGATTAAAGCTAATTTTAATCACTTCTCTCAATATATATTCTTAATAAAGTAAACGTTTTAAAACACATATAATTATAAGCTTTTCCTTTTTAAAGAGCAACACTATTACACTGTCTAGTTATGTACACTTGTTGATCTTTCATTTTAATCCTATGGTTATTTTTTGAATAAAGCAAGGAATAATCTTCAGCTAGTACAGGTATCTATAAAAATGACTTCTGTTTTTTCAAAAAAAGAGTGATGGTTGGCCATCACTCTTTTGAATCATAAAATCATTTTTTAAAATAACTTCATTTTATATATCAGATTATATTGATTGCATTTCAAGTGCCGTTATTTTATTAATTCGATTTTCGTGTCTTCCACCTACTTCAAAAGAAGTAGTTAGCCATATTTTTGCAACATCACGTGCTAATCCTGGACCAATTACACGCTCTCCCATGGCTAAAATATTGGAATTATTATGTTCTCTTGTGGCCTTGGCACTGAAGGTATCATGTACAAGTGCACAACGAATTCCTTTGACTTTATTGGCAGCAATGCTCATTCCAATACCAGTACCACAAATTAATATCCCCCGGTCTACTTCACCTTTTGCTATCTTCTCAGCTACTTGAATTGCATAATCCGGATAGTCAACAGATGTAGAACATTCACAGCCTAGATCTATATACTCAATGTTCATCTCTTCCAATAAGGAGATAATTTCTTTACGAATCGTTATCCCACCATGATCAGATGCAATGGCTACCTTCAAATAATATCATCCTCTTAAATAATTTTCGTCACTAAATGTCTATTCTTAAATGTAAGTCAGTATATTCCATCAAAATTGAAAACTCTTTTATTCAAACCTATATAATATCATAAACTATTTTTCGTTATTTCTATTAACCTTATCATCGTTATGACAGCAATCACACTTAGAATAAAGAACAGTTACCTTTTCGTCCTCGAAATGATCTATTGTTGAATTACAATGTTTGCAAACTAATGTACCCATCTGTTCTTCCTCCATTCATTAACTTTTCTACTTGTATACTTGTCATACAAGTTACTTCGTAATACAAGTATACTTTTCGTTCTATCTAATGTCAATCATTGATAATTAGTATGGATTTGGTTTCTTTGAAGGTATAAAGATTACAATGAGATCCCTTCATGACTAATACAAACCGACTAAGGTTAAGCCTTCCAATATCTCTCATATAGGTTTTGCATATGAGTAGACATCAATTCTACTGCTTCTTTTTCTTTATGATTTTCAATAGCATTTATGAGTAATTGATGTTCTTGAAAATTTACATCTCTATAATCTGGTCGAGTCACGGTTCTATCTCGAATAAACTGCCACATTTCCTGTTGTTTCATTGCATTACTAATCGCAGACATAAATTTTATAAATAAGTCATTATGAGAAGCTTTGGCAATCTGCTTGTGTAAGATCTCGTCAGTTTCGGGAACGTATATTCCAGCCTCTGTTTCCTCTCCCATTTTTTTTATGGTTGTTTGAAGTTCTTTAATATCCTCATCTGTTGCTCTTAATGCTGCGAACTCGATGATTAGTGGTTCTATACACATTCTTGCTTCCACAATATCTTCTGGGGATATTGATTTCAAAAAGAAGGATGTTTGAAAATTCCCTGTTAAAACCTTGCTGTTCCTTACATAAACACCTTCACCCTGACGCGAAAAAATAACTCCATTCAATTCCAATGCACTAAGTGCCTGTCTAACTGGTGCACGGCTAACATTAAACAGTTCGCAAAGCTCTCTTTCAGTAGGGAGCTTTTCACCAACTTTAAATGACCCAAGCTCAATCTCTGAAAGAATTTGCTGGTAAATTTGAATATATAGTTTTTTACTGGAAACAGGATTAAAATTAATATTATCACTTCTCTCAGTAGTTTGTTGATTTTATCAATAGCAGTTTTAAATGATGAAACAGGCACCCCAAACGGATTGCCTGCTCCATACCTACCTAATTAATCCATGTGAGAACCACCATTAATATCTATTTCTTCTCCAGTAATATAAGACGCCTCTTCAGAAGCTAAAAATGCGATTGTTGATGCAATTTCCTTCACTTCACCCGGTCTTCCCATTGGTATACTAGCAATAACGTTCTTTGCATCAGCTTCCGGTAAGGATTTCCATATTTCCGTGTTTACAAGTCCTGGTGCAACACAGTTAACAGTAATTCCATCAACCGCTACTTCACGAGCAAGATTTTTTGAGAAGCCTAATACCGCAGCTTTAGAGGCAGAATAATGTGCGCCACCAAATACTCCTCCTCCTCTTTTTGCCGAAACAGAAGATAAGCTGATAATTCTACCAAACTTTTGATTTTTCATTGTTTCTAGTACTGCTTGAGAACAGAGGAATAATCCAAACATGTTGACATTAAATACTCTTGTCATATCTTCAAGTGTCATATCCTGAACAGTTACTTTTTGTGAGATTCCTGCATTATTGACAAGAATATCAATTCTTCCATATTCAGCAAGCACTTTTTCTACCATTGCGTCAACGGATTCTTTATTCGTAACATTTAATTCTACACCTATCGCTCTCCCACCAGCTTCAGTTATAGCATTTACTGTGTCTTCGATACCTTCTAAATTTAGATCAGCAACAACAACTGCTGCCCCTTGATCCGCTAATGCAAGTGCTATCGTACGCCCGATACCTTTTTTAGAACCACTTCCTGTTACAATTGCTACTCGATCATTTAATTCAAACATGAACCTTCACTCCTAAGTTAGTAGTTTAATTATTTTATATTTTTCTATTGAAGCATTTCTTTAGCAGTCTTAATGATATCGCTAACTGTAATCCCGTTAAGTTCCATCAACTTTTCATATGGAGCAGATTGACCGAATTGATCCTGAACCCCAATTCTACTCACTTTTCCTTTACCTTCTTCTGCAACAACTTCACATACAGCGCTTCCAAGACCATTTAGAATATTGTGATCTTCAACGGTAATTAAACGTCCAATTTCTAAACATTCAACGATAGCTTCACGATCTATTGGTTTAATCGTATGCATATCTAAGAGCTTTACAGAAATACCTTCTTTTTCTAGCTCCTTTGTAGCTTCTATTGCTAAATGGACAGTATCACCATTGGCAATGATGGCAATATCTTGCCCTTCTTTAATTTTTTTCGCTTTACCAATTGTAAACTCTTCGTTCTCATCATAAATTACTGGAATTGTGTCTCTTGTGAAACGAAGATAAACAGGACCATAAATTTTTGCTGCTTGCTCTACTAATTTTCTAGTAGAAAAGTAGTCTGCACCCATGATGACAGTCATATTTGGAAAACTTCTTAAAACGCCCATATCCTCTATAGCTTGGTGACTTCCACCATCGTTAGCTGGCGTTAATCCCCCGTGAGAACAAGCAATTTTAACATTTAAGTTCGGATAACAAACTTCTTGTCTAATTTGCTCTGCCATTCTTAAGGAACCAAATACAGCGTAAGTGCTTACAAAAGGGATTTTACCAGTTGTTGCTAACCCTGCAGCCAAACCAGCAGCATTTTGTTCTGCAATCCCGACATTGATATGTTGTTCTGGTAATTGCTTAATGAAATTGCTCGTTTTACATGATTTTGCAATATCAACATCAATGACATAAATATCTTTATTCTCTTTACCTAACTTTACAATTTCATCCCCAAAAGCTTCTCTCGTTGCTTTTTTTGTTGCTAGCGTTTTCTCCATTATGCTCATCATTTTAAACCCCCTACGATTTCGGCTATTGCCTGTTTGTATTCTTCATCATTAGGAGCAACCCCGTGCCAGTCAGCAACATCCTCCATGTAAGAAACTCCTTTACCTTTCACCGTGTCAAGTACAACGCATTTTGGTTTTCCATTTTGCGCAACTCTTATTTCATCTAACGTTTCAATAATTTCTTCCATTGAATGTCCATTAATTCGTTTTGTTTCAAATCCAAATGCTTCAAATTTCTTTTCTAAATCTTGTAGTGGCATAATCTCATCACAAAAACCGTCAATTTGAAGTCGGTTATTATCTACAAATACAACTAAATTGTCTAATTGATACTTCACTGCAGTCTGTGCTGCTTCCCAAATTTGGCCTTCTTGACACTCACCATCGCCTACTAAAGAAAAAACCCGATAATCTTTCTTATCTCTTTTTCCCGCTATTGCCATTCCAACACCACATGAAAGTCCTTGCCCTAATGATCCTGTTGAGATATCGATCCCAGGACATTTTTTCATATCAGGATGTCCTTGGAATGGAGAACCGTATTCTCTTAATGTGTAAATTGTGTCATATGGGACGTAACCTTTTAAAGCTAAGGCAGAATACTGTATAGGACAAACATGCCCTTTCGAAAGAACAAATCTGTCACGGTCTTCCCAAGTAGGGTTATTTGGATCAATATTCATTTCTTTAAAATACAACGCTGTCATAAGATCTGCTGCAGATAGTGATCCTCCTGGATGACCTGATTGTGCTTTGTGAATCATTGTTACAGCTGTTTTTCTCATTTCAATGGCTATGTCTTTTAGTTCTTCAATACTTATATTTTTCATCTTCTTCACCTCAATTAAAGATTTAATAGAAAATTAGATTTGTAATGTTGTTCACTTGTAATACAAGTTAACTTATATTTGTAGTATACACACTCAAACTCCACTTGTCTACTAAGTAAACAAACTTTCAAAATGTTTTTTTAAAATATTACACAAAAAAAAAGAGAAGGGTCGTCCTTCTCTTTACAGTAATAACAGTGTTAACTGTGGAATGATGGCTATGATGGTTAAACTAATTAGCATGATAAAAAAGAATGGAACAACACCCCTTACGAGGGAAGGCATACTTAAACCAGAAATTCCTGAGCCTACAAATAAATTCACTCCAAGTGGCGGAGTAATGAAACCGATCGATAAAGTAACAATCATGATAATCCCAAAATGGATAGGATCTAGACCTACTTGGGCCGCTACTGGAAAAAGAATTGGTGTAAAAATAATGACTGCTGCTGATGTATCAATAAAACATCCGATAATTAATAACAATATAATGATAATTAATATGATAATAATCGGATTTTCTGAAAGCGTTAAAAATGATTCTGCAATTGTTTGTGGTATTTTCTCCATCGTTAAAATAGTACCAAATGCATTTGCTGTACCAATAATAATTAATATAGAAACTGAACTCATAGCTGCTTTTGCAAGTATTTCCGGGAAATGGCTTATTTTGATTTCTTTATGCAAGAATAAACTAACAAAAGCTGCATATACCACACCGAAAACGGCTGCTTCTGTTGGAGTAAAAATCCCACCATAAATTCCACCTAAAATAATAATTGGTACTAAAAGAGACCATTTAGCATTATTTAACGCAGAGAACATCTTTTTAAAGCTAAAATCTTCTTTTGTTCCCGAATACCCCTTCTTTTTAGAATAGTAATAACACCATATGATTAAACAAACGCCAATTAAAATCCCTGGAAGGATACCACCCAAGAATAAATCACCAATTGACTGATTACCTGCAATACCATAAAGGACCATCGGTATACTAGGGGGAATGACGATTCCCAAAGAACCTGATGTTACGATTACAGCAGTAGCAAATTTTCGATCATACCCCTGTGCTACCATCGCTGGGATCATAATACCACCAACAGCAGCAACTGTTGCAGGACCAGATCCAGATATAGCTGCAAAAAACATGCAAGTAATTACTGCCGCTATTGCAAATCCTCCGGTAAAACGTCCAACGAATATATTAGCTAAATTGAATAGACGCGTAGATATTCCACCTTTCCCCATTATTTCACCTGCTAGGATGAAAAAAGGGATAGCCATTAACGCAAAATTATCTGTTGAAGTCACTAATCCTTGTGTCAAAAAAGTGATTGAAATATTTGGTGAAAAGATAGCCGTAATAAGACCTGCTAACCCTAAAGAAATAGCAATAGGGACAGAAAGGATCATAAACAAGAAGAAGCTACCAAATAACACAAAACTTGTCATACAATTTCCCCCTCCTGAAACTCAGTCTGTTCCGGACACTTTTTGTCATTTAATGTTTTATACTCACTTACCAATCTGACCATTTTTTGAATAAGACGTATAGCAGTTAAAAGCATTCCCACGACTGGTGCAGAGTATATCCACCCAAGAGGTAACCCTAACGCAGCAGATTCCCTTGTCACCTTTAAGACAATGTCAAAACCATAATAGGTAATGACGACTGCAAAAACAAAAAATGAAAAACTCGCGATCATATCAATAATGATTTTCCCCTTTTTTTCAAACAACAGTGGAAAGGCATCCACACCCAGGTGTTCTCCCTTTTTCACTCCATAGCTGACTCCTATATAAATCATCCAAATAAATACGTACCTAGCAACCTCCTCTGACCATGTGAGAGATTCACCCAGTACATATCTCATAAAAACTTGTGTAAAAACAATAATGACTGTGACAATACTGAGTATGATTAAAATATATTCTTCAAAATGTTTGTCTAACCAAGTGATGACTTTCATTAAAGATCCTCCTCAAAATTAAGTACAAAAACCTTCCACTTTTTATTCAACCACTCTCAAAATATTATTAACAAAATCTTCTCCAAACTTGTTCTTGTAGGATTCATAAACACTTTGGGTTTTTTCTCTAAAAGCTTCGCTATCTGGATCAATAACCTTCATGCCAGCTTTTTGTAACTCATCTAGCATCGCTTCTTCATTTTCTCTTAATAATTCTCTGTGGAACTGTGCAGCTTCTCTTGCACTGGTATTAATAATGTCTTGTTCTTTAGGTGTGAGTGTCTGCCAAAATTCTTCACTTATGGCTACAGGTAATGGCATGTATTGATGACGAGTCAAATTAAGATAATCTTGAATTTCATTAAATTTGCTTGCGTAAATATTAGCAATTGGATTTTCTTGAGCATCAACTGTGCCCTGCTGTAATGCCATATATAATTCACCGAATGCCATCGGTGTCGGATTGGCACCAAACGCCTTGAAGGTACTAACTGATAATGGGAACTCAGGAGTTCGAATTTTTAGTCCTTTTAAATCATCAGGACTTTCAATTGGTACATTTGAAGTAACATGACGAAAACCATTTTCGAAATATGCGATTACTCTTAAACCATCTTCTAATAATGGTTCTGCTACTTTCTGTCCAATTTCACCGTCTAACACACTCCAAGCTTCTTCATAAGAATCAAAGAGATATGGTAATTCAAACACACTTATTCTTTGATCGTATTGACTAAATGCACTAGCAGCTACCATTTGAAGGTCATTGAAGGTGACACTTTCTATCATTTCTGCTTCAGAGCCAAGTTGCTCATTAGGGTAAACTTGAACTTTTATTTCACCTTGTGATTTTTCTTCTACTAACTCTTTAAATTTCAAAACAGCTAAATGTCTCTCATTTGATTCTGCTGCACCATGACCAAATCTTATTAAGGTTACATCTTCAGATCCAACAGCATTACTAGTAGAAAACAAAGCTACTAATATACTAAGCGCTAGTCCTGCAGTTAAAAAAATCATTATTTTTTGAATCGCTTTCATTTATATCCCCACCCTATAGTTGAATTTCTGTTTATTAGTTGAATATTTTAAGTAATCCATTTTCACTTATGGAATAAAGCGCTAACTATTTATTTCATAGTTCAAATTATTAATAACTTTTTTCAGTTAAAAGTTATAATAACTATTAAGGAATAATATAATGTTAACGCCTTATACATTAATAGAGTTTCTACTACCTTTTTACACTTAAAGAAATAGTAGGCTTGATTTGGAATAAAGTTTCTGTAAACCTTTACATTTCAAACCAAAATCTTAAAAGATTTTCTTTAATGGTATATCCTGAATAGCTTTACCGCAATACCCTCACTTAGAAAAAAGTAACCCCTTCCATTTCAAACTGATCAAATAATAAGTTTCAATGGTTAAAAACTAATGTACCCACTGGTTCATATACACTTGTTTACTTGTCTACTAAGTAACTTTGTATTTAAAGTGTACTTTTCACGCTTTCAATTGTCAATCATTTTTATAAATTTTTATATTTTCATCTATGCTTTGAACATAAAAAACGCTAGATTCATTGTTTAACTACTGAACTAGCGTTTTTTTTGATGCGAGAGGGCTTAAACCCCCGACCACTTCTCTGTATCCCCTTTAAACATATAGGATTGAAGGCTACTTAAATTGGAATAACTATTATAACTATATTTCTAGACTAGCTAACATTAAGCAATCCAGCTATTCCATTTTCTTCTTCATCACAACTTGATTAAAAAATATCTGACTCATGTAATAAATCATATACGCTAACGGACTACCTACAATAAATATCATCGCTGGATACGTATATATAATTGCCAAACCTATTGCTGCAATTAGTAATAAAATAATTGTTAGGATCGGATTCATAAGCGAAAAGAAGAAAGCATTTCTTATAACTACTTTCCAGCTTAATTCAAAATGGACCATTGTGGGAAATAGATAAATAGAGATGGAACAAAACAAGACGACACCTATTATTAAGACGATATAAAGGATAAGATGGATGATGGAGTTATCAATTAGCCCCATCTCTATGACACTCTTCTTTTTCATGATAAAGTTCTTTACCTAATAATCATATTGTTAACGATAAAAAAAGAACTAAAATGGGTAAGGTTTTTACACAAAGGTACATACTCCCCTACCACATTTTAGGTCTTGTCTGCTTTTCAGTCACAATCCTGCAATAGTTAATTTTTTCATGATCATTGTTTTGTATTTCATTGAATTCTTTCTTTCAAAAGATCAATTGGTATAGATGAATCTAGAGGAAGGAACCTATTTTTCACTTAAGTAATATTCACTTATGTTACTTTTTTTCTTGTATGCTTGTAGGCACCTCAATCAACTTCCACTTCTGTGAAGCTTCACTATTAATCTCATTAATCTCTACAACTGTTCCATCTTCTATGTTGCGATCTGGCACTTCCAGCGCCTTACCGCTGTTCACAACGTTAAATGTCACAGTACCGTCCCAATTATCTGTAATTCTCCACTGTTGGTTACCGTAGCCAAAGTACTCCCATATCTGTACATCATCTCCATTTGAGGTTCCAGAAGCATCTAAGACTTTGTTACTGTTTGAAGAAAGAACTTTGTAAATTCCAGATGGCTCTCCTTCAATATTCCATATCTGTTCCAATGTACTATGCTTAGGTCTTATCTTCACTTTTGAGCCATTTGATGTTCCAGCAACAGTAAGAGCCTTGCCACTATTATCTTCAACGATCTTATAAGAAGTTTTACTCTCCACAACAGTTGTTCCAATAACCTTTCCATTGTTTGCAACTGCTGAAATAGTCGCTCTTCCATATCCCACTAATTTTACATCTGCACTAGATTCATCAATTTTTTTCACCTCAGCGATAGCTGGATTACTAGTTTGCCATTTGATTCTTTGATTTTTGGCAGACCTTGGGAGTATTGATGTAGATAACCTATGTGACTGTCCAATCCTGAGTTCAAGCTTGCTATGATCCATTACAACTTTGTTTGGTGATGTCCCTTCATTAGATTCAGCTTTCCAGATCCCAGCTAATGGATACACATTTAGAGAAACAATTTTTACATTTCCGCCCTTTGTATAAAAGCTCATTCCATCACTTGCTCCATCAGGAAAGACCACATTTGAGAAAACAGCTTGACCTTCATTTCCAAATACTTCAACCGATGACTCATCAACATAAATTCTCATTTTAACCCGTTTATTATTTGGTTTTATTGTTGCTTCATGATAAGTAGAAAACTTATCAGAAAAATCAATTTCTCCTGATTCGGAACGGTCGAAAAACATCTTTGAATCGGTAACATTGTAGCCTACTACTGTTTTTTGATCTTGATCCTCTGATTCTCTAAGACGAAAGCCGAATTCTTCTAAACCATTTTCTTCAGGTAGCTCAAATTCTGCAACAATTTCATAGGCTGAGCCATTCAACTCTGAAAGCAAGTTGTGATCATCCATTTTTACAATCCTATTGCTCCTTGAGAATGCTGGTCCTCTTAGTTTTTCTAATTCTTCGATCGGGTTTTGCAACATACGAACCCCCTCACCTGGAACTGTTTTTAATGTTAATTCGCGGGGAATTGACATTTGTCCCTGCCATGGGGAAGTTGGAAAACTGAAAGGGTAATCCCAATTGCTCATCCATCCTAATGATATGCGACGACCGTCTGATGCAGGAATATCAGAAAATGACATGGCTGCATACATTTCTTTTCCATATTCATTTTTCAATACAAAACCCTCAGGATGATCACTAACAAAGCGTTTACCATCAAAGGTACCAACAAAGTATTCTGAATCAGATCCGTTCGTATTTGTGTTGGCACCTGTACTGATTGATAACACCCATTTTTTATTAGTTTCATCTCCATCTACCGGCAGCTGGAAGAAATCTGGACATTCCCACACTCCACCTCTTACATACTTACCATAGCCAAATGATTCGATAAGTTCCCAATTCAACAAATCCTTGGACGTGAAAAATCGGATATGATCTCCTCCTGAAACAACCATCACCCACTGCTTATGATCTTCATCCCAAACGACTTTTGGATCGCGGAAATCCCAGCCTTCACCACCATAAAATTCACCAATATTAGGGATAATCGGATTTCCATCATAAAACTCCCATGTTCGTCCCTTATCCCGACTATAAGCCACACCTATCTTTTGATCTCCATTGTGCTTAGCTGGATTGAAAGATGTGTAATAGGCAATTAATCCCGAGCCTTCTTCATTAAACAATCCTGAAACATTATCATGATCAACTACTGCTGAGCCTGACCATGCATGCCCCATCTCATTCCAAGGGATCGCGATCGGCAATCTCTTCCAATGGACGAGATCTGTACTAACAGCATGTGCCCATTTGCCGCCATCTTGGTGAAAGAGATGGTATTCTCCTTCATAATAAACCAATCCGTTAGGGTCACTTGCTGAACCTCTTGCTTGGGTAAAATGATACTGTGGTCGATATAGCTCTGAATAATAATCATCAAATGTTGTCGCATAAACATTTTGAAAATAGGCGGTTCCGTTATACACATTTAAACCAAATTTCCCATTAGAATAAGCAGAATCTTTTACATTTATGACAGGATCAGCATATCCATCTACATATACCTTAAAATTCGATCCCTCTGCATGAACTTCAAAATGATATGTCTTGCCTACTTCAACATTTCTATCTGCCATACTAACAGTTCTATCTCCATTTAGATCCAATAAACGAATTTTATTTAAATTAGGATCAAGCGTTAGCATATACCCTCTTGTTGCATCTGAATTTGCACGAAAAACGAGTCCTGCCGTTCCATATGCAGTATCTGCATCCACCTTTACGTCACCTTCTAGAACGAAATCCGCTTTCGTTGTTTCAGCTACTTGATACGTATTATTAGCTCCCAAACTAACTCCTTTCACCCCTTCAAGATGTGGAGCCCATTCTCCATTATAGGAAACCCATCCATCTAAATTTGAATTCATTTCACTTATTTTTATGTTTTGAAAGACTACACTGCCATTTGACGCATGAAGTCCTAAGAAACCTTCCGTATATACATCACTATCAACACGAATCACAGGTTCCGAATGGTTTTGCCAGTATACTTTTAAAGAAGTACCCTCCGCTTTTATCCGGATATGATAAAGGTTACCTGATTCGATTGAAACATTGCTTTTAGCAATTTCTTTATTTTGTTTCGTATTATATAAGCGAATACGATCTGATTTAGGATCTATTTGCAATCCATACCCCTGCAAACCTGATTCATTTGAACGAAAAATTAATGTTCCTATTGCATTTTTGTCTTTCACAATAACATCTGCTTCATAATTGAAATCCGTAACAGATGTATGTGATACAGCATAAATATCTTTTTTTGATTCAGCTGTACCAACTAATCCTTCTGCAGAAGTAGCCCATTTATCTTCTTGCATTTTCCAATTTGTTAGATTTGTTCTGACCTCATGTACGGACACTTTACTAAAGGTTGCTGTCCCATTATCAACATGAAAGCCTGTAACTCCTTTTGAATATCGTGAATCCTTTACATTCAAAATCATTTTTTCATTCAAGAATACTTTAATAGCAGGTCCATCAGCAATTATTTTTAATTGATAGCTAACATCCGTTTCAATTTCTTTTTTAATAGGCTTTCCTATATTTAAACCAGTTTTTCTATCAACTAATTGAATTTTATTCTTTTTTGGTTCTAAGCTAAGCATATAGCCACCTTTGCCTACTTGATCCGCTCGAAATACAATAGAACCTAACGCCCTAGAAGAATCAATCATTACATTTGCTTTATAGACAAAATTACTCCCAACCTCGGTAGTTGATAAGTTAATTGCAGGTTGTTTCTTTCCACTTTTACCTCTGATATCACCGCTTGATTCTTTCGACCAAGTACCCGATATAGGTAAATAACCGAATATAGCAGCTTTATGTTCAGATGCCGTAACTTGAAGATGACTATCAATATATAAAGCTGAGAAAACGAATACGATTAGCAAAGCTAATTTAATAACATTTGATTTCTTATTTTTCATTTAATCACATCCTATATATATTTAAGCGCTTTCAAAGCTGATGATAAAAAAAGGATTGAAGGTGAAATTTACGACTATACCAAATTTTTATATTTATTCTAGCTAAAATGTAGGCTGTTTAGGTAGTTACAGCAATTTGTGAATAATCACTAGGCAAGCATTTTATTAGTACCAACATTAACGCCCATGATAATGCAGCTATAATAAGGGATACTCCCCCTAGTGTGCTAGACATATTGATGTCATCAATTCCAACTATGGTAATAACACCTATAGTGGCTTAACTAACTTAAATAGCCTTCTTAAAAGTTAATGGAGATGACAGTTAACCAGTCTGATTACATTAACACTCTTTGCATCAGCATTTTTCGAACATGATAGAAAAATGCTGATGTTTTTAGTCTAAAAAATTATAATCTATGAAACTTCCTCAATATTCGGGATTGCAGCAATTGCTCCTACCTTCATACAAACCATTGCACCTACTCTATTGCTAAAAGTAATGACTTGTTTAAGATGTTCAAAGTCTTCTAAAGTATTTTTAGGATCTCCTGCTTTAGCCAATTGAAAAAGTGTTGCTCCTACAAATGCATCACCAGCACCAGTGGAATCAATTGAGTTTACTTTGATACTCGGAACAATCTCAGTATTTTCTCCATTAGAGATAAATGTTCCCTCTTTTCCAAGTGTTACGGCAATTACTTTTGCTCCCAAGTTATGAAGTGATAAAATTCCTTGTTTTATATCATTCATTCCTGTTATAATCCTCAACTCATCATCACTTACCTTTACAAAATCTGCTAAGGCTATTCCCTCTTTAGCTAAATCAATAAATGTTTGTATTCTATCTGGCCACAGGTCTTTTCTAAAGTTAGGATCAAAAGAAATAAATTTATCTGCTTCTTTTGCTTTTCTCATTGCATTTAAATAAGTAGATTGAAAGGGATCCTCTAATAGAGCAGTAGCTGATCCGAAATGTAAAATGTTACTTTCTTCAAGTTTCTTTTTATCCAGTTCATCTTCAGATAAAAATGCATCAGCTCCTCGATTAAACACAAAATCCCTTTCTCCGTCTGCTTTTAGTGATACAAAAGCTAGTGTCGTTGGATGTTCCTTATCTAATACGATCATAGAAGTATCAACATTTAGATCATCTAATGTTTTCTTTAAAAAGTGCCCAAACGGATCATTGCCTACTTTCCCACAGAACTTTGCATTACCACCAAGTTTCACAATCGTGGCACACACATTTGCAGGGGCTCCCCCTGCTTGTTTTTCAAAACTCTGGCCATCAACTAAATCTATGTTTACATCTGTACAAAAAAAATCAATTAATAGCTCGCCAATGCAAATGACTGATGAACTCATATAAATTCCACCTTCCTTATGAGATTCTTAGCAAAATAAAGCTCTAACCACTTACCCGATTAGAGCTTTCAAAATATTTTTTAGTTTACTTCCAAATTGATTCTAGTTCAGTTACTTTTAATGTTGAGACATTTGTACTTCCGCCATTCGAGACCAATGTGAGACCTTTGCCAATCTCACTCGGGAAAATTAAGCTAGTTATGGCAATCTCACCATCATTTGCAAATAATTCGATTGATGAAGTATCAATAAACAGTTGAAGCTTTACTTTATTATTTTTCATTTTTAATGGTGCTTCTTGTACTGCTGGGAATGATGTTGAGAAACTATTTTCTCCTGAATTCGTTCTATCTACTAGTACCGAACTATTCCTAACGTCATAACTAATAATGGTTTTTTCAGTCTCTGAATGCTGAATGAGTAAATCAAATTTCGATGAATTTATTTGTTCGAATTCAATTTCAATCTCCATTAATTTATTGTTCAAGTCAAAACAAACAGAATTGTTCGAGTCAATGATGATTTCTTTATGAATATTCGTCTCTTTTCTTATTTTATTCATTTCTGATACAGGTTTTTGAACCAAGCGAACTCCTTCTTCGGTAGAAGTCATAGTTAACTCTCTCGGAAGTGTCATTGCGCTTCTCCACTCATTCGTCGGTACTTGATTCGCATATCGCCAGTTACTCATCCACCCAATATAAATTCTTCTTTCGTCTGGTGAATCTGACCAGGTAACACCTGCATAATTATCTCTTCCATAATCTAACCAAAAAATTGTATCATCGTTATTGTCATTTACAAAGGTTGTACCATCAAATTGACCAATGAAATATTGTGTTCTAGAACCTTCCTTAAATTCCGGGTTATCTCCAATACTTACCAACATAGCCCATTTCTGATTGCTCTCGTCATTATCAATAGGTAATTGAAATAGATCTGGACATTCCCAAACCCCATCATGTGAACCAGCTTTATTTCCGAATTCACTTGCATACTCCCAATCTACTAAATTAGGAGATGTGTAAATGGTCACAGATTGTTCAGTAGCTAATACCATAACCCATTTATTCGTATCATGATGCCAAAATACCTTAGGATCACGATAATCCGTTATATTCACATCTGAAAGTACTGGATTCCCTTCATATTTCACCCAAGTTCTTCCATTATCCTTACTATAAGCTAAACTTTGTCTTTGACGAGGTCGATCAGAATCCGGATAGTTATCAGCACTCGTATAAATAGCTACCAGTCCAGGTTGATCATCGAAAAATCCAGAAGTATTATTCCAATCAACAATTGCACTACCAGAAAAAATCGTTCCATGTTCGTCTGGAAATAATGCTATTGGAAGGTGCTCCCAATGAATTAAATCTTTACTAACTGCATGGCCCCAATGCATCGGGCCCCAAGTTGTGCCAAATGGATGGTGTTGATAAAACAAGTGATACTCACCATTGAAAAATACCATACCGTTAGGGTCATTCATCCATTTTTCTTCTGGTGTGAAATGGAATTGAGGACGATACTGCTCTTTATATTTTTGTACAACTTTATTAGATTGCTGTGTCATATTTTTCACCTTTTCTAGTAATATAATTTTCTACCATCATTCAAATGGCTGTACCCACGTCATAGCAACGTACAGCCATCATAGTCATGTTATACGAATCTATTATTGCTGATTTCGATCATAACCTGCTTGTTTAATTTCTAACCATTCTTGTAATCCAAGTCTGTCTAGTTCAGCTAAATGAGCATCCCACTCTTCTTCAACTTTTCCATTTGTAATCCATTCTGCTTTTTTCCTTTTAATATAAGGAAATAAATCCGCTTCGATTGTTGAAAGTTTATCTAATTCTTCAATTGAGAAAAACACTCTTGGATAAATATTTTCTGCTTTCATATCTGGAACCATAACATCCTTCATTAATTTTAATCTCCATGCTGCATCGTCTGGTTTAGTCGTAACATGTCCATAATATTCATCCAGTATCGCTAATGGCCCACCGATAGACGTTTTCTCTCTTAATTCAACAGGAGCTGCGCCATTTAATGGAAGGTGCTTTAACAGATTAGCACTTTCATCCAATTCAAAAATATTTTGTTGTGTTTCATCTCCATACGTACCCCAGTTGTTTTGAACAGATTGAAGTGGATCATAGAGTTCGTCGATCCATTTTGCTGTTAATTCCAAGTTTTTGTTTGCACTTGTAATAACCATTCTACCTCTATCGAAGCCCATTCCATTTGTTCTTGCAACATTTTTATGTCCATCTGAACCTTCTAGGGCAGGCATTAAATCATATTTATCATTCATCCCCGTGATATTTGCTTTATCCCATGTGAAATATAAACCATAGCGCTCTTCTTTTCCTTTTGCAAGATACGTATTCCAATCCTGCTCAAATGCCTCAATGTCAATTAAATCTTCTTCATATAATTCATTGAAAAATTTGATTGCTTCTTTATAGCCCTCATCTGCAGCTGTTAGTTTTACTTCTCCCTCATTCGTTACAACAGTATGATCCCCGTTTTCACCTAGACCAAATGAGCCAAATAAGAATGATAAATCCTCACCACCATGATTAATGATGAAAGACATTGGGATTTCGTCTGCTTCCCCGTTACCATTTGGATCTTGGGTTTTAAAAGCAATTAATACTTCTTTTAATTCCTCAGTAGTCTTTGGCATTTTCAAGCCTAAATTATTCAACCATTCAACGTTAATCCAAGGGAAATCGTCCACTGAATGGATACTTTCTTTCCCTGAGCCTAGTTCCTCAATCCAAGGAAACGAATAAATATGCCCATCAGGTGCAGTTATCATTGCTTTATACTCAGGTGCAGCATCAAGCACTTTTTGTAAGTTAGGCATATGTTGTTCGATTAATTCTTCAACTGGAACAATTGCTCCATCTTTTGCTAGTTTTAATAATTCATAGTCACTATAACCTGCATTTAATATTGCATCTGGCAGCTCTCCGCTAGCAATGGCTAAATTTCTTTTTTCAACAAATGTATCCGCTGTATAGTTCGTCCAATCAACATGAACCCCTGTTTCCTCTTCTAATCTTTGGTAAATGAGTTTTTCATTTGGATCATTTGGTGCTAATGGAGAACTTTGAGTCATCATTTTTAATGTAACCTTCTCTTCTAATGGAAATGAAATCTCTTTAAGTTCAAAAGCCTCAGATGAAGCACTTTCATTGCTTTTATTACTACATCCCGTAGCAACTAATGCTCCGGAGAGTACCAATGCAGAAATTGTTTTATACATTTTTTTCATAGTAAACCCCCACTTTTTTTATTATTTTAAAGATCCAACCATAACACCTTTTTCAAAATATTTCTGGAAGAATGGATACATAACAATTAATGGTAAGCTGGCAATAACGATCGATGAATACTTAATCATTTCTGAAATCTTTTGCAACTCAGCTCTTGCAAGTTGATCACTAATCATTCCAGGCTGTACTTCGTTTTGAATTAAAATAGAACGTAATACCAATTGCAATGGATAGAGATCTCGATCTTCAAGATAAATCATCGCATCAAAATAAGCATTCCACTGACCGATAAAAGCATATAAAGCTAGAACAAAAATAATTGGTTTAGACAAAGGGAAGACAATTTTTAGGAATATCTTGAATTCAGATGCACCATCTATTCTTGCTGCTTCCTTTAACTCTTTTGGAATCGATTTAAAATAGGTTCGAGCTAAAATAATAAACCATACATTGATAGCATTTGGAACAATTATCGACCAAATTGTATTAAGCATTCCTAAATCTCGGACAACTAAATAAGTTGGGATTAATCCCCCATTAAAAAACATTGTAATGAGAAAGAATACCATAATTATTTTTCTACCAACTAAACCTTCTGTAGATAACGTATATCCCGCAAGAATACAAACTAATACTGTTACAATTGTAAATCCAGTTGAATAGAGAATTGAATTCATGAACCCTTTCACGATGGTACCATCGGTTAAAATTCTCTTGTAGCCTTCAAAAGTCCAATCAGATGTATTTATCTTAAATCCTTTGCTAATTAGCGCATTAGGTTCTAAAAAAGAAGCGAGCAATACATATAAGAGTGGAAAAACAACAATCATGACAATGACACTTAACAGAACTTTATTAAAAAGAAGTATTAATTTATCAGTTTTTGAATTATTCATGCTTTTTCCTCCTTTCTATAGAAGACCTTCACCTTCATTTAGCTTTTTCACCACTTGATTGACAAAGACGAGTAAAATCACATTAATAACGGCGTTAAATAATCCAACTGCTGTTGCAAATGAATAGTCGCCTGCTTGTAACCCTCGTTTATATACATAGGTTGGTATAATTTCCGCGCTTGGCAGGTTCATTGATGTTTGTAATAGGTAAGCCTTTTCAAAACCGATAGCCATAATGCCTCCAGCAGCTAGAATAAATAGCACTGCCATAACTGGTTTCAATGTGGGAAGGTCAATATGCCAAATTCGTTGTAAGAGTGATGCCCCATCAACTGTTGCTGCATCATGAAGTTGCGGATCCACATTCGCAAGTGCTGCAACGTAAATAATTGATGCCCACCCAGCACCTTGCCATACTCCAGACCAAATGTAGATCGTTCTAAATGCTTCTGGATCAGACATAAATGATATAGGCTTGTCTAAAAAAATAGATAATATCGCATTAATTGGACCTGTCGGTGATAAAAACAAGAAAACCATCCCTGAAACAACTACTACTGAAATAAAATGTGGTGCATAAAGAAATAATTGAACATTCTTTTTTACTTTAGCTCTTCTCACCTGATTTAACATGAGAGCTAATATGACGGGAATCGGAAATCCAATGAGAAGTTCAAAAGAACTTAATTTAAGCGTATTCATAAAAATTTCCATAAAATTAGGTGATGTTAAAAAACTTGTGAAATGCTTAAAACCAACCCATTCACTGCCCGTGATTCCCTTAATTGGACTAAAATCTTTAAATGCAATGGTTGCCCCATACATGGGTACATACTTAAAAATGATTGTAAGGATTATAGCAGGAGCAAGGAGCAAATAAAGAACGTAGTTTTGCTTAATAAACTCAAATTGACTCTTTATTTTAGATGCAACTTTGATTTGTTTTGCTGTTCCTTTGTTTGCCTTTACTAATTCTTGCAATTTATTAACCTCCTTATTTGAAAATAACCAATTTTGGTAACGATTTCATATTTACGTATGAATAATGTGAAATGTATGCTCATTCATTTGTTTGCCCCTCTCGTTGTTTTGTTCTCTCTCTGTGATTTCTACTATAACAAAGTCGAAACTTATAATATTTCAAAATTTTTGGTTGTGAATATTTAATTTCTTTGGTTGTTATTTGACGAAAAAAAATCCCCTGGCATAAAAACTAGAGGATTAGAAGTTTTATGGATTTTGAATATCATTTAAACTATTATTAATTTTCTCCACAGCTTCTGTTGCTGAAGCCTTTACATTTTTCCCGCCTATACCAACATCCTCAAATAATGTCTTAATCGCTTCACTTACAGCAGGATAGACAGGTGTAACTGGTCGGTTCTTTGAGTATTTCTGAGTTTGTTGTATAAATATGTTTTTCGGGTATTCATTAAGTTCAGGAAATGCATTGACTACTGAGTATCTCGCAGGTAAATCACCTGTCATTTCAACATATTTTTTTGAGCCTTCAAAACTTGTAGCATATTTAATAAATTCCCACGCTTCTTCAGGATATTTAGATTTTGCTGAGATCCCAAGAGCCCAACCACCGTTTGGCGTTACTTGATTTTTCACCTTTGGTAACGGCGCAACTCCAAAATCTTCCCCTAATTTAAAGTCAGGAAAATACTTTTCAAGGTCTGCAAATACCCAAGAGCCCATCACCGTCATTGCAAGCTTTCCCGTCTCAAACGGATTAGGTGGTAATTCAACAGCAGCAACTTTATGTTTGTGATAGAGATCTTGATAAAATTGTAATGCCTTTAAAGCTTCATCCGAATTTAAGTAGCCCTCTGCTGATGTCGCATTAGGGTTAAGAACTTCAGCTCCAAACTGCCATAGGAGTGGAAGTTTAAAGTAAGCAGGAGCTTCACCCGCACCAAATCCCTGTGCTGGATCAATTCCATACACACCATTTACAGAATTAGTTATTTTTTTTGTAGCCTCTAATACCTCATCCCAAGTCATCGGTTTATTAGGATCTTTAGATGGGAATGGCACCCCCGCCTCTTTAAATAGGTGCATATTATAAAATAAGGCTACTCCAGATTCTACCATTGGTGAAAGGTAAATTTCATCTTCATACGTTAATCCCTTTAATGTAGCAGGTGGTATATCTTCAATATCACCTTCGGCTTTCATATATTGATCAATAGATAAAAGAGATCCTGAATTTGCATAAAGAGCTAAGTATGGGGTATCAATTGCCAGAATATCAGGTGGATTTCCTGCAGCGATTTCTGTTCGCAACCTTAATTCATAGTCTGCATATGGAATAGATGCCATCTTAATTTTGATGGAAGGGTGTGACGCCTCAAAAGTTGAAATTAATGCTTCATAAGCTTTATTTTCTGATGTAGTCCCCTTATTTCGCCAAAATGTTAGGTGAATCTTATCTTTTTCATCATTTTGATTCTTCACTTGTCCTTTTTGGTCATTTGAGTAGGTATAAAAAAAAGACAACGTATAACCAGCTAGTATTATGAAAATAATTAAAAAAATAATAATTGCTACTCTCTTTTTCATACGGTTCCCTTCTTTGTTACGAATTTATCCATTCAAATTTTGCGATTTACGGAATTCAACTGGTGTTTGACCAAAGTGTTTTTTAAATACTGTACTAAAATAACCTGAATTTGAAAAACCCACTAAGTGAGCTACGTCAATAATTTTAAGTTGTTTATCTTTTAAAAATGCTTGAGCATGATCCATTCGTAAGCTGATCAGATAATCACTAAAGTTTTTCCCAATGTTGTGTTTGAAAATTTCCGACAGATACGTACTATTGATATGGAACTTATCTGCCAAAGTAGTAAGTGAAATTTCATTTGCATAATGCTGATCTAAATAACGACGAACATTTTCTACGATTGCTACCCCATTTGAGGAGCAACGATCTTCATGTACCTTTTCAATGATAGAGTGCGCCAAATGAATGAGCTGTTCTATGACCCTGTTTTGAGAATTAAGCTCCCATATCCTCTGTTGGCAATTCCATATCGTATTATTTATTTCAATCGTATCAATATCATGCTTTTTTGCTAAAGAACCTAACATAAATAGCACTCGATTGGCAACAAACGAAAAGGACATAATCGATTGGTTATTTATTTCTCCCAAAATTGAATAAATAGTTTTCTTAAAGTCCTCATGATTTTCAGTTTCAATCGTGTTAATTAATTTCTTTTCAACATCAGCTGTAAATTCAAATACTTCCTTATTCGTTGTCTCCTCTATTACCTGTGATTGTGAGCCTAATTGGCTTTGACTCCAAGAAAGCAATGCTGATATATAACCATTCTTACATTCTGTCAGACCAGTAACAACCTTTCCAATACCTATCACTGTTTCTATGTTCATGAATTCCTTTACATGTCGTTGAATTTTTCTAATCAATGGAGATTTAGAATTTAACTGGTTGGAATCTACTCTATGAATAAAGTGAATCATATTTGCATAACTTGCATCATAGAAAGAATAAGTTCCATCGTGTTCTTTAGCTATTTCCTTGCATAGCATTCTAAAAGGAAGCCACAGTTCCTTTATATTAGATTCCCGTTCTGTTCCTCTTACTTCCACCGTTACAAACTGAATATGTACGTCTTCTTTCGCAAAATCATCTAGCTGCAATTGCTGAAGCCTCTCAATTGTAACTGTGAGTTCTGACCATTCTTCCTTTACCAAATGGAGCAAATATTGTTCCCGCATTTCTTCCACCTGGTTGTGAACAAGCCTTTTCATTTGCTCAGATTCGAGTTGCCTTTTCTTTTCTTTCTCTATTTCCGATCTAATTCGTCTCAAAGCTTCTACTAATTCATCGGGAGCGACTGGTTTTAAAAGGTAATCTTTCACACCTTCTATCATCGATGATCTTACATACTCAAAATCGGAATAACCTGATAAGACGATTACTTTAACATTCGGATGTTCATGATGACATTGTTTCACAAATTCAATACCATCCATGATTGGCATCCTTACATCTGTAATGACAACATCTACCTTCATCTTTTTTAACAAGTCCAGCGATTCTTGTCCATTCGAAGCTTCTTCAACAATTTGAAAACCTTCCTCTTCCCACTCTACTTTCATTCGTAACCCTTTTCGAATTTGTATTTCATCATCAGCAATGATTACCTTCAACATGTATATCCCCCCCAATAACTTGATCGCTTGTTGAAATATCCATTTTAAACTTAAGTGGTTTATGGAAAGTGATAAAATATACCTTCCCGAATAAAGCCTGATAGTCTTTCTAACCATATGCAGAAGAGAAATCCACCTTATTGATGGGAGTTTCTTTTTATACACAGAGTAATTTTTGTACCCTTATCCTTTTCAGATTGAATGTTATAAGAGAAGTTTTCACCATAGTATAACTTCAAACGGCCTAATACATTTTTAAGACCAATACTGCTACCTTTGCTTTTTAACACATTGCTTGATTCATTATTTAATTCTGTATCCAGTAAGTCTGTAACGACCTCTTCAGTCATCCCTATTCCATGATCTTCAACGATAATTAATATTTCATCTCCACAGTTTTCCGTTTTTATTTTTAGTTGGGCAAACTGTTTATTTATAAAACTATATTTTACTGCGTTTTCAACAAGAGGCTGTATAATAAATTTAATAATTGGCACAAATTTTGTTTCTAGATCTTCTTCAATTTCTACAGTAATCGCATCTTCATATCGAAGCTTTAATATATCAGTAAAATCTCGTATATAAGCGATTTCCTCACCTAATCTCACGACATCACTTTGAGTATTTAAGGAATACCTCATCATTCGGCCTAAATGAATGCTTACATTCATAACCTCTTTGTTTTTACCCTGGGCCGCTAATCCCCCAATAATTTCAAGAGTATTGTTAAAAAAATGAGGATTAATTTGTAATAATAAAGCTTTGTATTCCGCATCTTTTCTACGAATATTCGCTTCGTATTCTGTTTGAATTAAGAAATTTAGTTTGTCGATTGTATGATCAAATACTTTTATAGCATAGCCTACTTCATCGTTATAAGATTTAATTGCCTGCATAAAACCTTTTGCTCCAGAAAAATCTCCATGTTCAATAAATTTCATTGCTTTTGTAAGCTTTCCTAAAGGTCTTACTATAGTAGAGGAAAGAATATAAGATGCAATTATCGTTAAAATAAAAATTAGAGCACTTGTTATCAACAAGTTCTTTTGTAATGTATTAATTTTTAAGAACAATTCAGACTTTGTAATCTCACTAACCAGAACCCAATTACCAATTTTTAATTTTTGAAAAAATACAAGGTATTCTTCACCTTTATGATCGGTTTCGATTAGACCATTATTTTGTTGACTCTTTGATATTTCTTTTAAACTTTTATTCAATACATAATTAGGAGTCATGATCTTTCCGGATAATACATTTGCTCCTTTACTATCTACTAAATAAACACGACCATTTTCACCAAGTTTGATTTTACTCAATGCTGTTTCAAGCAATGCAGATGGAATATTAACTTTAATTACTCCTGTTAAATCAAGCGTATACAAATCAAATAGCGGAATAAGATAACTATTTACATTTTCTGCAATAACGTCATTGTGGGTTTTTACCCACCGCTGGTCATTTTCAATAAAATTTTTGAACCACTCTGTATTCTGTAATGTTGAAAGATCCCCCCATACCCCGGTACCATCATTAAGAAAAACAGATATGGACATGGATTTGGAATTGTTAATCATCATGGAAGATAACTGTCTCTGCACCTGATTTTTCATTAATAGTCGCTGATCACTTGTTACATTGGAATTCTCTGTTTCAGACTTCATCCATTGTTGAGTTGTTTGATTAACTAGAACCTGTTTCCCTAGGTCCTCTGCTTGTGAAGTAATTGAATCAATATAGATAGAATACTGGTCCATCATTTCCACTGTTGAATTCTTCGTTTGTTCCTCCATAATTGAAGTAAACCAACTTGGAATGATAATGGATAGAATAAGAAAAGGGATCGTTAATAATAAAGTAAAAATAATAAATAGTCGATTCCGTAATGAAAAAAGCATATAGCCTCCCAGAAAATATATGAAAAGCGCAAGCGCCTTGATCAGCCCCGACAAGCATAAGATGATTTAGAATAGAAGGCGTCCTTTGCCTTCAATTCTAAATTAGCTTATGACCTCGAGGGGCTAGGCGCTGGAGCTAGACACCAAAACTAAGTACACAATTTTATATTTTCTTAACTGTTAAAATAAAAAGCAAAAAACTTCTTTAAAGATAATCCTGGCAATTGTAATTCTATTTAATCTATTATAGACTTTTTCATCATACCATATGGTTTTGGATCAATTAATCTAACCAGTGTATTATTCATTTAATCAAATACGCGAAAAGAAAGGAAATATATAAAAGGATCATTTAAAAAGAGCGACTATAGTAGCCGCTCCCTGGATAAATAGAAAACTACCATGAAATGATATAAAATCTTTTTAAAATTAAGCTTTATCTATCCGATTCCTTAATCCCTTTCTTCATTTTACCTTCACTTTATTAAATACAACTGTTGAACTCCAAACATTTAATCCAAAATACCCTTCATTAAACGTATTGTCTTTCTTATTAATAATGAGCTTGTTGTCTAAATAAGCTTTAATGTGACTATCTTCCGTAACAACTTTTAGATGATACTCTTTATTTGTCATTAAATTTAGCTTTCCGTCATCATTATAAACTACAAGCTCAGATCCAATACCATTAACAAACTTAAGGAGTTTCACGGAATTATTTCTTACATCAAGATTTAGAACATACGAGTTTTTCGCGGTTGAATCTGAGCGAAAAACCAAAGCACCTGCACCAACTAAGTTTCCAATTGTATCTTTTTCAGGGTCATTTGGATGTGAATCAGTATCAAGTACCTTAATATCCGCTTCATACGTAAAGTCTTTACCAGACTCCTTAGCTAAGATGAAAGCATCACCATCACTTTGTCCCTGCTTTCCATTCATTGTATCTGTCCAATTGCCATTAATCGTCGTCCAGCCTGACAATTTTGATTTAAACGGACTATTTTTCTTCCATATAGTCTTTAAAGGATATATTTCAAGAGATTTTAATGTAACCTTTCCATCCTTACTATAAAGCTCCAACTCTTTACTTAATGGATCTGGGAAGATTTGATCTGTAATCACTGTTGCACCATTATTTCCGAATACCTCAACAGCGGATCGGTCTACAAATATATGCATTTTTACAGTGCCATTAGAGTCTGTTAGTGGCCCCTCATGCTTGCCTACTACATTGCTTCCATAATCAAAGCTTCCGGAATTTGTTCTGTCAACGAAAAGCTGCTTGGTGCTAACATCATAACCAATTGTTGTATATTCCTTAGCTCCTTTACGAACCTTGAACCCGAATTCAGTTGCATCTGTATCCTTTATATCAAATTCAGCGATCATTTCAAATGTATCTTCTGACAGGTTTGATAAAAGATTACGATCACTTGTTATCACTTTATTCGCAAATGAAACTTTCTCTTTTCTATCACGAATACTATTTAAAGAGACTGGAGTTTGTTTTAAACTTAACCCATCTTCTGTTTGAGTGAGCTCCATCTTTCTCGGTAATGTCGTAGAGCTTCTCCACGTTGTAGTCGGTGTATGATTTGCATATTGCCAATTACTCATCCAGCCAAGCCAATATTTTTCACCATTTTCTCCTTCAATCCCACTCCAATCAACTGCAGCATAATAATCAGCTCCATAATCAGCCCATAATACTTTATCCGCTGGATTGTCATTTTTAAACGTTTTACCATCAAAGCTCCCTACAAAATATTGCATTCCAGACCCACCTGCTGGAGCACCGTCATTAATACTAACTTGTAACACCCATTTTGTTTTTGTTGGGTCACCATCGATAGGTAATTCTATTAACGTTGGACATTCCCAAATTCCACCATTACTACCATTTGTAGAAGGTATCCACTCTCCAGAAACACCTGTCCAATCTGAAATGATACCACTCTGTTTCATTTCTCTTTTTGCAGGTTTCTTAGCGACTTGGTCAACTTCATTTGGCATTGGTCCCTCATTATAAACATGAATATCATCTATGTTAATATGGCCCCAGCCACCCGTCGCATGGTCAACAGCTTTAATATATAAGACTTCTCCAATAAACTCAGAAGCTTCCCATACATATTTTTTATACTTTTCATCTTCAAATTTTGTATTAGCTTGACGAATTAACTCTTGATCATCAGAAGCTCTTACTAATGAAACATAGCGATTATTAATATCATTACCGCCTCCTATCAATAAATTAATCTCTCCTGAGCCGCCTAATTTAAAATAGGAAGAACGCAGTTCACCTGTTGCATCATCACCCTTGTGAAGATCAGAAAATCCCCAAAAGTGATAGGTTCCTTGATGATCGAATGAACCTCCCCAGAAAGATTTAGCATCTGACACATGATCTTTTGTAAATGCATTCCCTTGGATAGAAGTCCATCCAGTTAAATCACCTGACTCAAAATCATGGTTGATGATGTTTTTCTCATCAGTCATGATATTTTTTCCTAATTGGACATCTTGAAAAAGAACAGAAGAATTTGAAACATGTAACCCAAATTGCCCTTTCGAGAACGTTGAATCATTTACATTATGGATAAGCTTACCATCTAAATAAATCTTAATATTCTGATCGTAAGTACTAACTTGGACATGATAATTCTTATCTGTTTCTAGTGAAACTGTTTTTTCTGCTAGTTTAGAAGCGCTTCCATTTTCTATTTTCATAATGTTTAATTCATTGTTCAAAGAATCAAGAGTTGCAAAGTAACCATTTTTTGCATTAGCATCTGCTCGGAAAACAAGTGAACCTACTCCATTTTCACTCTTTGATAGATCAACATCAGCTTCATATAAAAAGTTATCCCCTGACTGTCCACTCATGGTAAACGCATCTTCCTTAGCAGTTCCACTTTTTCCATACAACGTATCTTCCCATATTCCATTTATTACTGTCCATTTTGATAAGTTGGTTTCAAAGTTAGATGAATTTTCAAACTCTACATTACGAAATGCAGCAGTTGAATTCCATGCAGATAAACCAAAATATCCGTAATTAAATTCATGATCTACTTCTTTCATAACTGCTTGATCATTCACAAATAGTTGAATCTCTTCATTTTCAGTTACTACTTTGACATGATAAGTTGAAGACGTATCTATAACATAAGACTTTCTCGCCAATTCCTCTTCTTTTCCGTTAACAAGTTTAGTTAAAGTAATCACATTATTCTTTGCATCCAAGTTCGCCACATAGCCATTATTTGCACTTTTATCTGCACGAAAAACTAGACCACCGGCACCCTCTCGACCATTCTTTTCGTTTAGTGTTATATCACCCTCATAGCTAAATGAACCTCCTGCTTCTGAAGATATCGCATACGAAGTTCGATCAAGACTATTTGCTTGGATTCCACCATCTTGACCAAATTCACTTGCATACTCCCATTCTTTTAAATTTGAAGATGTGTAAAACATAATTTTATCCTTTGCTGCTAAAGACATCACCCACTTATTTGTATCATCATGCCAAAAAACTTTTGGATCACGCCAATCAGGAATAGGGGGATTTGGCATGACCGGATTACCTTTATACATCTCCCAATTTCTACCTTTATCCAAGCTATAAGCAAGACTTTGGACTTGACCTTTTTCCCCTGCATGAGTGAAGATCGCAACCATTGCTTCTTTCCCAAAGCCCGCTGTATTATTCCAATCAATCACAGCACTACCTGAAAAAATTTGCCCCTTTTCATCAGGAGATAATGCAATCGGTAAATGCTCCCAATGAACAAGATCTTCACTTACAGCATGTCCCCAATGCATCGGTCCCCATGTTGTTCCATAGGGGTTATACTGATAAAACAAATGATATTCTCCTTCGTAATAAACCATCCCATTCGGATCATTCATCCAGTTTGCTTCAGGAGAAAAATGAAATTGATTTCGATATGGCTCTTGATAATAACCAGGATCTTCAGCAAAACTAGTTAATGGTATACAAATCATTATGAAAGAAATTAGTAACATACTAATTATTTTCTTCATTTACCCACACCCCTTTTTTAAAAGCTTTTACTATCATGCTAGGCTTTTTCCTCTTAATCGATCAATTAAGACAGCTGCTACAATCACTCCGCCTTTTACAACTAACTGCCAATAATAGTTCACATCCATTAGAGTTAGCCCGTTACTGATCACTCCCATAATTAAAACCCCGATAATTGTTCCTTGTATTTTTCCTTTTCCGCCTGTTAAACTTGTACCGCCTAAAATCACAGCAGCAATTGCGTCTAATTCATACATTTGTCCAGCAGTTGGTTGACCAGAGTACAACCTCCCAGCTAATACAACACCGCCTAAACCAGCAAGTAAACCACTAATTGAATAAACATTAATTAAAGACCTATCAACCTTGATCCCTGTTAGCCTTGCAGCTTCCTCATTACCACCAATTGCATAAATATGGCGACCAAACATTGTATATTTAAGAATGGCAATCATGACAGCATACACCAAAATCATAAGATAAATTGGCATCGGTATTCCGATAAAACTTCCTCCACCAATGAATTTAAATGTTTCATTTTGTAAAACAATTGGATATCCACCACTAATGACATAGGCAAGCCCACGAACATATGTGAAACTCCCTAATGTTACGATAAAAGCTGGTAATTTTGCTTTGGCAGTTAAAAATCCATTAATGAGTCCTATAGCATAACCCACCGCTATACCTGATCCCATCGCGATGAAAGGATTAACACCTGCAGAAGATACCATTACCGAAATAACTCCAGATAGAGCAACAGTTGAACCAACTGATAAATCGATTCCACCAGTTAAAATAACAATGGACATACCAGCAGCTAAAATAGCAATAATGGAAACTTGTTTTAATACATTTAATAAATTAGCAGTATCTAAAAAGTTTGGTGCTGTAAATGAAAGCACGATACACAGTAATAATAGAATCATCACCATACCTAATCGATTCCATAATGAAAGAAGCAAATTACTTATCTTTTGACTATGAATATGAGAAACTGTTTGGGTATTTCCATTCACTTACTTTTCCCTCCTAAACTTGCTAAGTACATAATTTTTTCTTGGGTAGCCTCTTCTTTTAATAGTTCTCCAGTTAATCTACCTTCGTTCATGACAAGGATTCGATCACTTACCCCTAATACTTCAGGAAGCTCAGATGATATCATTAATACAGCTAAACCTTCGTCTGCAAGCTGTGAGATAATTTTATGTATCTCAGTCTTAGCACCGATATCAACTCCTCTTGTCGGTTCATCAAGTAGTAATACCTTCGGTGATATAAGTAGCCATTTAGCGATTACTACTTTTTGTTGATTTCCACCACTTAAGTTTGACACCTGCTGATCTGGAGAAGCTATTTTTATATTTAAGTCCTTTATACAGTTGTTTGCGTTTTCATTTATCTGCTTCCAATTAAGAACTCCTGCTTTAGAATGGTTTTTCATCTTTGTCATGATGATGTTCTCTTTAACTGACATCGATAAAAATAAACCTTGTTCTTTCCTGCTCTCAGGTACATGGGCAATCCCATTCGTAATGGCATCAATTGTTGATTTTATTGTCACTTTTTTGCCATCGACGAGTATTTCTCCACTCCTTACCTCAGAAATACCGAAAATGGTTCTTACCAACTCTGTTCTTCCTGCACCCATAAGTCCAGCTAAACCGACAATTTCACCAGGATAAATTTTTAAAGAAACATCTTTCACAATGGTGTTATCGGAAATATCCCTTAACTCTAGAGCAGGTACAACCTCTTTAGAATCTGGTGAATATGATGGTTTTGAGCGATTAAATAAATCTTTTAAATCTCTTCCAACCATTAATTTCACGAGATCATCAGGATTAGTCTCGTGAATGGGCCCACTTGTTATCCACTCTCCATCACGTAAAACGGTAAACCGATCAGATATTTGAAAAATTTCTTCCATCCGGTGAGAAATATAAACAATGGCAACCCCTTGCTTCTTTAAGTCACTAATGATTTCAAATAGTTTCGTAATTTCTTTATCCGTTAAGGAAGCAGTCGGCTCATCCATTATTAGCACTTCAGCCTTAAACGATAACGCCCTTGCGATCTCAACCATCTGTTGTTGAGCAACACTAAGTGACGAAACCAATTGACGTGGGTTAAGATTAGACCCCATCGAATCTAATACTTGTTGTGCTCGTTCATGAACTTCATCCCATTTGACCATTCCTAGTCTATTTTTTGGGAAAGTTGAGCCCAATAATATATTCTCACTTATTGTTAAATTAGGAGACAGATTGAGCTCTTGATGAATAACACTTATTCCTTTGTTTCTTGCATCAACAGGATCTTTCCAAGTAATCGGTTTCCCTTTCATCATAATAGTGCCACCATTATTGTCAGGAATATGAATCCCTGCTAAAATTTTCATGAAAGTAGATTTACCAGCACCGTTTTCCCCCATTAATGCATGTACTTCCCCTGGATAAAGCATTATTCTTACATTATTCAAAATCGTTACACCAGAAAATGTTTTACTAATACCCTCCATATTTAAAATGGGCTCTTTTGCAATTATTTCATTCTTTATTAACTTCTCTTTTAAAATCATTTATCATCACCTCTTTTAATGTTTTAAAAGACTGATAAGGTTATGGTTCCTATCAGCCTTTTGTATGAAGGAGGCTTACCAACCTTTGTAAGAATCTAATGATTCCTGTGTAACAAGCTCTACTGGAACTTTAATAAGCTCGTCAACATCTTCTCCATTTTTTACCTTCATTCCAATTTCAACTGCTTTTTTCACCATATCACTAGGCGATTGAGCTGAAGTAGCAGTAAAAGTACTTCCATCCTTAGCCATCGCTTCCGTTGCTTCAGGAGCACCATCGACACCAACAATGAAGAATTCATCTTTACGTCCAGCTTGCTCTTGAGCAATTTCAACACCAATTGCTTCTGGATCATTTATCGCAAATACGGCATCAATTGTACCTGAAGGATTTGCTTGTAAAATACTTTCCATCACAGTTAATGCCTTTTCACGATTTCCTTCACCATTTTGCTTTGCCACGACTTTAATTTCAGAATCTTTTATGACATCCTCAAAGCCTTTTATACGATCTGTTACTGCAGAAACTGGAGGTCCATCAATAATCGCTATATTACCTTTACCACCTAATTGCTCAACTACATACTCCCCAGCAAGTTTACCAGCCTGATAGTTATCTGAAGTTACTGTAGCATCAACACCGCCTTCCGCATTCGTATCAACTGCTATTACAGGAATTCCTTCAGCTTTTGCCTGTTGAACTGCTGCTGCAATTCCTTTTGTATCAACTGCATTTAATAGAATGATATCTACCTTTTTAGTAATAAAGTTTTCAATTTGCGAGGTTTGCTTTGCTAGATCATATTCAGCACTTTCTACAATTACTTCAGCGCCTATTTCTTTACCCGCATCCTCAACTCCTTTGCTCATTGATAGAAAGAATGGATTTGCTAATGTCCCAACAGTTAATGCAATCGTTAATTTCTTTTCATTACCCCCTTCTCCTGAAGCGCTTTCAGAAGATTGGTTTGAATTGCTACAAGCAGTGATAAGACCAATTACTAATACCAGCAAAATTGAGACTAGTCTTTTTACATTCCTTTTCATACTGTTCACCTCATTATGATTAATAGTAATAAATGAAAATATAAATGATTTTGAATTATTTACTCTTCCATCGCATCACCTCATGATTGTTCCTATCTAATCGATCTTTACAGGGTTACAGAATTTTTCGGATCAACTAATATAGGTACAAAATGTTTTACACTTGTTACACTCTTCGATTTGATAGCGTTTTCACTTTGTGTACTTAATTTACCAAAATTTTCAGTTGACTTATTTCGAAATTTTCGGAATTTAACATTTAAAATTTTAGGGTGTTTAATTTTTTTAGATTCATTGAATTCAAATACTATTTCAAACATGTTGGAAACAAAAAAAATAAACCCATCTATTGATAGGTCAATTACTAATCTACTGTATTCATTTTTTTAGTTCATTTTTATAAAAAGGTGAATACAGACTACTTTATTTCAGCAATCTTTTCTGGAAATCTAACCTCTGCTCCACATTTCCTTTAATGATGATATCGATTCCACTGTCAATATGCTTTTCAACATTTTTCCCATTTAATTCCTTCTTGGCCGTTTCTACACTTAAATATCCCATATCATAAGGATTCTGTGCTACAGATCCGGGCAGATCTCCCTCTTCTATCAATTTAATCATTTCGTTTATTCCATCTGCTCCTATGATCGGCATTTTAAGATCATGCTTTTCAATCACCTGAAAGGCAATTAATGCCAGTTCATCATTGGTTGCCATTATCCCTTTAATTTTAGGATACTTTTCTAAAATTGTTTCTATCTCCGCTTTAACACTTATAGGTTCAGAGTATACATTTACCTTTTCTGCAATAATCTTAATACCTATAGCCTCTAAACTTCGTTTGGCTCCCATAATGCGTTTAGATGCAACCGGACTATATAAATCTAATCCTATTATGGCAACTTCATTTCCAGTCTGCAGTTGCGATCCGAGCAACATTCCTGCTGTTCTACCTAAAGCAACATTATCAGTACCAATATAGGTTGTTTTATTATCCCATTGAAAATCTGTATCTAATAATAATACCGGAATATCTTGTTCGATAAACTTATCTAAAGTAGGGATACTATATTCCGGAAACATTAGGGAGATTATTAATATATCGGGTTTTTCCATAAGAATACTTTCTAACAAGTCAACTTGCTCAAAAAATGATACGCTAGTGGGTGCAACAATCTTACCCTCTATATCAAAATCATGGAATCCCTTTTTTAATCCAGCTTCTATCATTCTCCCATACTCTGAATTTAAATCTTTTAAAACAACGGTTACTTTAGGTTTTTCATCTATCGATTCTTGATGTATAAATGCTATTAAAATAAATGACATTGTAATGATAAATAGAAGAAGTGTTAACTTTTTAAACATTTAATATCCCATCATTTCATATTTCTAGACTCCGTTATTACTAAAAAGTTTTACTTCTTAAAGCAATTTCAGTACCGAAGTATTCGACTGTAACGAAAGATATGATTGTAAGTAACACCTCTAGCTTTAAGACAAGCACTCCTTTTCGTTACTATAACAGTATGATCAGAGGAAATATTTCAATGTTTTTGGTTTAGAAAATTTAAATTTTTCGGTAGTTCCCAAGGAACCAATAGAAATCTTTTTTAAAAAAACAAACAAAAAACTAGCTCTCAAGTTTAAAAACATGAAAGCTAGTTTATCGTTATACCAGAACTTTAACCCGCTATAATTCAAGTTAAAGAGAATTTTACATTACTTTAGCTATTTAATAAAACCTTTATAATGACGTTTCACTAACTGACTTTCCAGCTGTTTCATCGTCTCAAGCGCAACACCAACAACGATCAACAAACTAGTTCCACCAATCTGAGCCGATTGAGGAAGATCAGCAAATTTAATAAAGAAAACAGGAAGAACAGATATTGCTGCTAAGAATAGAGAGCCAACAAAAGTTAAACGATATAATACCTTTGTAATATATTCTTGCGTGCTTTTTCCTGGTCTAATACCAGGGATATAACCGCCTTGTTTCTTTAAGTTTTCAGCCATCTGTTCAGGGTTAACTTGAACAAATGTATAGAAGTATGTGAAAGCAAGTATTAAAGCAATGTAGATTATCATACCGACAGGCTGTGTGTAGTCAAAGGTTTTCTGAATCCAATCTGTCACATCGTTAGGGCCAAAGAATGCTGCAATTGTTGGTGGTGTAATAATGAAAGAAACTGCAAAAATGACAGGTATTACACCCGCAGGATTCACTTTTAATGGGAGATGAGTTAAATTTCCTCCACGCATGTTTTGGTTGCTAGATCCTTTTGCATATTGAATTGGTATTTTACGAAGTGCTTGTTGGATAAAGATGACTCCAACCACAACAGCTAAAATTGCCAATATTAGAATAGCAACCGTAACAATTCTTAAGAAAAGTTGGTCACCAGCATCCTCAAATTGTTGAGCATAGATTTGGTTCATAGTTGACGGAATTCCTGCAACGATCCCAGCAAAGATGATAATGGAAATTCCATTTCCTACACCTTTAGAAGTGATCTGTTCTCCTAACCACATTAAAAATGCTGTACCAGCTGTTAATACAAGAGCAATTAATAAGTATGTCCCAATCCCAGGATTCTCAATAAGCATCCCACCTGACTGGGTATTAAATCCGTAGGACATACCTAAGGCTTGGATAAAACCTAATATGATCGTAAAGTATCGTGTAAATTGAGCGAGTTTACGACGCCCAACATCACCTTGTTTTGACCATTCAGTGAACTTCGGAACAACATCCATCTGCAGGAGCTGAATGATGATCGAAGCAGTGATATATGGCATAATCCCCATCGCTAGGATAGAAAAATTATACAATGCACCGCCACCGAATGTGTTTAAGATTCCGAATACATTCAGCTCATCCTGTGCTTTTAGAACATCTGCATTGACATTTGGCACAGGAATGAACGTACCAAGACGAAATACCACTAACATTAAAAAGGTAAATATGATTTTACTTCTAATATCACCCACGCGCATAAAATTGGAGATTGTTTTAAACATTAGATCACCTCTAGCTTTAGCCCTAGTATATAAATCAGTTATTTAGAAAAAAACGAATAAAAAATGAAATACATAAGTCAATAATTGCAAAAAAAGCACTTGTTACGATCACAGTTGATAGAACTATAATTGTATATCTAGATAATTCTTTTCTCTTTGGCCAACTGACCTTCTTCATTTCACGATTTATATCACCGAAAAAATTCATAATACCCATTTTTTCCTCCACTACTACATCTACTTTTAGTAAGTCCCTTGAAATAAAAATCACCCCCTGATTTTTTATCAATAGTTCTTTTTTATTAATTGTAATATATATTCCTATATTGTAAAGCGCTTTCATAACTAAAGAAATAGAATTTTTTTTGAGAAAAGTATAATTTATTTCGTTCTCTTCTAATAAGTAATCTTCTGAAAAATTATGTACGGCACATTTTTGTCATATACATATAAAAAACTAGCTTCTTGTCCTAAGACTCGGAAGCTAGTTTTTTATCGTTTTTCATCAGGTAAGAAAGTATAAAATTTTGTACTTAGTTTAGGTGTCTAGCTCCAGCGCCTATCGCCTATCAAACTTCAGATCATCTCCCTACGATAAGTCAACATCGGTTCGCTACGCTTACCGTGTTTCCTTTATCCCACTTTAACGGGCAGTAGAAAAATGATCAATGAACAATAACTTGTGAGTTAGCTGCCTGTAAAAGTCCGATAAGTCTCGCTATCCATTAGGATGTGGCCCTAATGGAAGTCTCGCTTTATCTCAGTCGATGCTCCTCCAGTTTGTACGGCGATGACAAAGGCGCTTGCGCTTTTCTTTCTATTTCAATTGTTCTAATAGGTTAATCAATATTTTTGTATTTTCCTCAGAGATTGATTTTCCATTCTGAGCTTTCAATTGATTTTCATAAGCATTTAATTGCCCATTCATCGCCTGACTATTACCTTTTGCTGCTGATTCTTTCGCAGATTGAAGCTTTTTCACTAGTGAGCCAGCGACTCCTTCTTTCGTGACAAATGCTTCTGTTAAACGACCTAAACTATCAAAGTCAACAGTCACTGTAAATTCGATTTCGGCATTCGCTGTATTACCAGCATTATCAGTCGCTGATGCAGTGATTTTATTAATTCCAAACTCAAATTCATAGGCTGGTCCTTCAACATTTTCGCATTCTTTTGAAGCTATCCCTGACAGCTCATCACTAATACTGCAAGTGATTTTAATAGACGAATCCACGGAATAAGTTTCTTGATAACCCGTAAACTCTATCACTGGTGCAGTAGTATCAAGAATTATCTTCTGTTGATATGACTCGCTGATATTTCCAGCATGGTCTTTAAATTCAACAAAGATTGTTTTCTCTCCATCACCAGCTGGCAACGTTAATTCTTTTGATGATTTAAATTCTTCCCATACACTCCACTCATTTGCATCGGTTGAATAACGAACTTGATGAACTCCGCTTAGATCATCCTTTGCACTTAGAGATAAAGTGACAGTTGAGTCATTAGTATACTTCGCACCATTATTAATAGTAAATTGTCCTTCTGGTGGTGTAGAATCTTGTTTTTTCTCTACTGTGACGACACTAACTGCCATTATTCCGCCATCAACTGTTGTTGCACTGATTTTCGCGCTTCCTTCCTTCAGTGCAGTTACTTTCCCGTTTTCGTCAACAGTAGCTACTTCTTCATTATTACTTGACCATACAACAGCTTTATTGACTGCGTCATTAGGTGCAACTGTTGCACTAAGCTTTCCTGTTTGACCCTCTGACAACTTCAATGTTTCCTGATCAAGTGTTACACTTGTTGGAAGTTGTTCAGCGTTTGGGACTTTAACTTCTGGAACATTTGCAAGTAAAGCCTCATGCTCAGCCTTTGTAACAGGAATTACGGTTCCATGACGCGGACGTTCTGGTAAGTCATAGTCTTCAGACATTTTCCATTCACCTGACTGCAAATCGGTTGTTTCAAAAGGAACATATCCTCTGCCGCCAAATTCATCAATAAACATATACCATTTTTCTTCGGTATTCGATTTGAAGATTGTAGGCCCTTCCCCTGCGCCAATTGAGCCTTTTCCAATTCCTTCTTTAATAAGCTCAAAGTTCGGGTCAAGTACGGAATCCCCTACCTCTTGGAAAATAAATTTACCGTTTGGTGAGGATGTTGTATTGTTTCTTTCATCCTTCGATAATCGATAAACTTTATCGTCATGTTCGATCATTGTTGTATCAATAACTGAGTATCCACGATCAATATATACTTCAGGTTCAGTAAATGTATAGAAATCTCGTGTTTTACTGTACATCATTTTGTTATAAGTTGATCCACTATGGTCTTCATTTTCGTATAGCTTTGATGCCCAGAAAACAACATATTCTCCTGTCGAGTCATCGTAAAAGATTTCAGGTGCCCACGTATTTCCTGCCTCTTCTGGTGCAACTTCGACCATTCTTTGCTCAGACCAATTAATCAAATCGGTGGATTCCCAAACCATGATTGATCGACTTCCTGATCTTTGAGCTCGATCCCAATTCCAATCACCATTGACTTTTAAATCTGTTGCAATTAAATAGAATTTATCTCCTTCAGGAGAGCGAATGATAAACGGATCTCTAAGTCCCTTTTCACCTAATTCAGACGTGATGGCCGGTTCTCCATTGTTTAACTCTTTCCATTTAAGTGGATTGTTACCTTCACTTAAGGAGAAATAAATTTGCTCGCCATTCGTGTAGCCTTCCCCTGTAAAGTAACTGAAAACATAACCTTCATATTTTTCTTTTTTCGGCATTTCTTTGACATTTGCTATGAATGCCTTTGTAATCATTTCGTTATTTAATGTAATCGTTGCTGTTAACTTAACTTTAGTATTTCCTTCACCATGTTCAGGACGGGTTACCTCTCCAGTAGCTGTAACGATCTTTGAATCACTTGATTTCCATGTGATCGTTGACCCGTTTTCTCCGGATGTCGGTAATGTTAGATTTCCGCGAACATCATGAATGTTATTAACCTTTAGTGCTTCTGCATCTGTTCTCACTGCAACAGAATCATGCGGTTTCTTCACTACAGTTACTGTAAATTCTTTTGTTGCCTCGTTCTTTCCGTCTGAAATAGTTGCTGTAATGGTTACTGTTTGATTTCCTTCTTCAAAGGACGGTCTAGTAACCTTTCCTTCATTTGTTATGATGTCTTGATTTTGTGATTCCCAAGTGATGGTTGTTCCGTTTGCTCCTGCCTTAGGGAATGATAAATCTGTTGTGATTTCATCTTTGGTTTCGTTCTTATTAATAATAGTTGAGTAGTCTAATTGTTTAATTGCATTTTGAAGTAATAAACCATCCATTTTAGCAATTTTTAAATCTGCTGCTTCTTTTAATTTACTCACCTCTGATGCCGATAAGGCTCCATCATATACTTCAAAATTAGAAATCATTCCGCCAAAGTATGGATCACCAGAATAGAATGATCGTCCGATAAATCCGCTTAATCCATTAACATTGTTTATCTGTGCCAATGTATAACCATTTGTAGATCCAGTTGCAACTTCAACACCATCAATATACAATTTCAATGTTTTATCTTCACCAGACATAACGGCTGTAACCAATTTCCACTCATTTGACTTTAAGGCACCAGTTGTTGCATTTGCCCCAGCCTCATTTTGCCAGCTAGTGATTCCAAGACCAACACGTGCGGATCGGTCACCTGAATTACGTTTTGGAGTGGTAAATAAATATTTATTGCTATCCTGGCCTAAAGCAAATATCCATTCAGCCTCATTTTTGCCTTCCCAATTCACTAATGAGGAAACGGTCACACTTTCTAACCCGTTTAGTACACCTTGAGGCATCTCAATATACGAGCTTGTGGATCCTCCTTTAAAGCCGATAACTCCTGTCTCATCCCCTTTAATCAGTTCAGCATTCTGAGGATTGACAAGCTTCCCTTCAAAATCACCTGTACGATCTACTACTTTTGTACCCTCAATATTGTTCATATCATAGTCAAGAATTAACTCAGCTTTTTCTGGCTCCTCAACTGGAGGTTCCGTAACCTCTTCATCTGCTAAACTAGCAACTTCTTCAGCATTAAGAGCACGGTTATAAATTCTAAAGTCATCAAATTTCCCGTTAAAAAGACTGTGGTTGTCGTTACTAGACTTACCTAAATAGTTCATCGTTGTTTCTAATAGCATTCTTGGCTCTACATTGTAAGTTGAGCTCCTAGAAACTTCTTTTCCATCAACATATATAACGGCGTCAAACCCTTCAACCGTCATCGCTACATGATGCCAATTTGCAGTAGTAAGCATTGGAGCTCTCACAGCATATTTATAGGTACTTCCTAAAAGAGAATTTTGATTTGCAAATTTTTCGGTGAAAGGTGTAACAATGGCAAATTCTAGGTTACCCGCATCACCCTGTGTGCTTAAATACATTGTATTACGGTTTGCAACTCTTCCAGTATTAGATGAAAAATCAAAAATACGTTGGTTTGCTTGATCTCCCTTTACTTTAACCCAAGTAGACATTGTCATGCTTTCTAGGTTAAGGTCTTTAATTGTATTTTTCGGTAACTCAACATATCCCGAACTTCCATCTAATTCTACTGCTCCTGTTGATTGACCAACTGTGTCAGTTGAATCGATCTTAGTTCCACCTACTAATTTTGCATCAAAACCATTATTGGAAACATCTTTTACAGTTGTTCCATCAATATCTTCCTTGTCAAACGTATAATGTAATACTGGTTCTGTAGATTGCTCTGGTGCAGGCATGCCATATTTATCTTGAAGGGCATTATATTCCGCGCTGGTGATTGGAATAACCGTACCATGTCGTGGTCCTGGCGGCAGCGCATATTCAGATTCTGAAAGTAAATTGTTGACAAATTGTGATCCATCTTCTAAATCTGTAGACCAACGTACATGATATGGCCAAGAATCTAAGAACATATACCATTTATCATCATGGATGTCTTTGAATATTGTTTGACCTTCATTGTTTCCTTGATGACCGATGAGTCCTCTGTTTCCATCTTTTGTACCTGAGATCACATCGTATTGGAATCCATTTTCCTTGATCCCATCTTTATCTTGGAAGATATCTGTTGCTTTCTCATAATACACTCTGTAATTGACTTCAGATTTTGTAAATCGATAAAGAGTGTCGTTATTTTGAACGATGCTTGTATCAATCGTAGGGAAGCCTTCATCAATAAACACTTTCGGTTCAGAGAATGTATGGAAATCCCTAGTCGTTGCATAATACATTACATTGTACTGTCCTGCCGGTCTTCCATTAGGGAAATCACCATATGTTTCTTCATTTTTCATTGAAGAAGCCCAGAATACAACGTATTCACCAGTTTTTTCGTTATAAATAGCTTCAGGTGCCCAAGTATTGCCACCAGTTTTAGGAGCAACTTCTACCATTCGCTGTTCGCTCCAATTTACAAGATCATCAGATTCCCAGATCATAAGGGAATGACTTCCAGTGATTTGCGCTTGGTCAAAGTTGGTACTCTCACCCATTTTTAAGTCAGTTGCCAACATATAAAATTTATCCCCTTCAGGAGATCGAATGATAAATGGGTCTCTAAGCCCCTTTTCACCCATATTTGATTGAATAACGGATTGACCATTATTTAATGCTCGCCATTTTAATGGATCTTCTGCAGTAGCGAAGGAAATTTCCTCTCCACCTTCGTATTCACCAGTAAAATAGGAGAAGAAATAGGCATCATAAGTCAATTTGCCAGGATTTTTTATCACGTTAAGATTGAATTCTTTTTTCGTTTCAGCGTTTCCATTCGAAATTGTTGCTGTTAATGTAACCTTTGTATCTGCTTCAGGTCTTGTTACCATGCCAAGGTGGTGAGCATTATCAGTTGCTTCTGCAGATCCTTTAACAATTGTTGAATTTGAGGATTCCCATGTAATGGTACTTCCATGTTCACCTTTAACTGGTAAACTTATGTTTCCTTTTACTTGATTTACATTTTGTAAAGTTAAGTTTGCAGCATCTAGCTGTACTATTTGTTCATCCGCATACTCTTTTAAAACAGTTACAATAAAGGGTTTCTTAGTAGTAAGTCCTTCATAAGAGATAGTAGCTGTTAATTCAACTTCAATATCCGATTCTGTTTTATTAGGACGAGTAACTGTTCCGTCATTTGCAACGACTTCAGTGTTACTTGAACTCCAAGTAATATCTACTCCATGCTTGCCCTTTGTAGGCAGTGCGAGATTATTCGTTATTTTATCAATGCTTTCATCACCGCTATCTAAATATTCAGCAATATCAAGAGATTCTGAGGCATCATTTATAACGAGCTGATTGATCTTATCAATTTTACTAGATGTTTCTGTATATAAATCAGTCACCTGTTCATCTGATAATGCACCATTATATACACGGAAATCACCGATCATCCCTTTAAAATATGGATCATTTTTAAAGATTGATTTCCCAAGAAATCCAGAAAAGTCTGCTGATGGATCAATAATCTCCGATATCTTTTTCCCACCTGCTGATCCTGTTGCTACTTTATTCCCATTTACATATAATGTCATCGTATTCAACTTTTCTGAGAAAACAACAGTTGCAACTTCCCATTTTCCAGCCCTCATTGTCGATGTCCCTTTGACTAATGATTCATTTCTCCATCCAGCTTTGGAGATCCCTGTTGCTGCTACATTTCCTGAACCATGCCGTGGCGTTACAAAGAAATATTTATTCCCATTCTCAGCATCATCTGTCGCTGCACCTAAACCAAAAATCCAACGATTTGCTCCGTCATTATTCCAATTCACAAGTGCCGAAATGGTTACATCTTGTAAACCGGTTAATAAATCTGAACCATCTTCACTTTTTGGTATTTCAATATACCCGCTATTTGAAGTCGAGCTTCCACCATTGAAAGAAACATATCCAACTTCTTCATTATGAACCAATTGACCATTTTCTGGATTTTTGAATGTTCCATCAAATGCTATATCATTACTTGATACATCCTTCATAGTAATTTGATCACCATTTTTAACGTTTGATTTCATATCATAATGCAGAATTAATTCAGGGCTTGTAGAATTCAATTCTTCCGCAAATGATGATTGTGGGACTAATCCTGAAAAAGTCTGAAAGATCATAATCGATAATAGAAAGATAGAAAATCTTTTTCTATTTTTCATTTTTTCACTCCTTTACTATATTAGTGTGACGCTGATGTTTGATTCGTCTTACTTCTAGCTACAATTACTCTTTGCAATACAATAAACAATAATAATAATGTTCCAATTGCAATCTTTGTCCACCAAGAGCTTAATGTTCCCTCAAATACGATTACGGTTTGGATAATACCTAAAATAAGTACCCCAACAACACTACCTGCTACATATCCTGCACCTCCTGTGAGCAATGTACCACCAATTACAACAGCTGCTATCGTATCAAGCTCCAGACCGTTTGCATGTAGTCCATATCCTGATAGCATATAAAAAGTGAAAATGATGCCAGCAAGGGATGAACAAAAACCACTAACTGTATAAATTAAAATTTTTGTTTTCGCTACAGGTAGTCCCATTAATAATGCTGATTGTTCACTTCCACCTAATGCATAAACATTACGTCCAAATTTAGAGTAGTGAGCAATAAACATTGCTGCAATTACTACTAGCATAGCGATTATTACACTTATGGAAATAAAATTCCCTCCGCCAACTGGGATTCGAGTACTAGCCATAAAACTAAAAAATCCATGGTCGATCGTAATTGATTCAACACTAATTAGATAACATAGCCCTCTGGCAAGAAACATTCCTGCAAGTGTAACGATAAATGGTTGTAAATTAAAATATTGAATCAGGCATCCCATACAAAAACCCAGTATTGTACCGACAAGTAGACTTATTGGAATAACAAGGACGGGTGATAATTGGGCATTCATTGTAAGACTGGCTGCTACCATACTTGTTAACGCAATGATGGAACCAACAGAGAGATCAATTCCCCCTGATAAAATAACAAATGTCATTCCCACTGCAACAACGATCAAGAATGCGTTATCAATAAACAAATTCAGAAAAACTTGTGTTGAAAAAAATCCAGTATATCTAAGTGAGCCAAAAATAAACATCACGATAAACAATCCGATTGTTGCTATTAAAGGGAGATGTTTAGAATCTAATTGTAATTTTTTCGTCATGATACCGACACTCCCTCACTTTTCTTTTCTGTTTTTTTCGCTGTAAACCCGCCAAAGACTTTCTTTCTAAACTCAGGTGATTGTAAAAGACAAACAATCAATACTACAATTGCTTTTACGACAAGATTTATTTCTGGAGCAATTCCTATCGAATAAATAGTAGTAGTTAAACTTTGAATGATAAGAGCACCTATGACTGTTCCCATCAAATGAAATCTACCACCATTCAATGATGTTCCTCCTATTACTACAGCTAGAATAGCATCCAGCTCATACCAAAGCCCAGCATTGTTTCCATCTGCGCTTGCTACATTTGAACTTAAGATTAAACCAGCAATTCCTGCACATAATCCAGAAAACACGTAAACCATTAATAAAATATTTTTAGAATTTATTCCAGAAAGACGGCTTGCTTCTGGGTTCGTACCAACCGATTCAATAAATAACCCCATTGCTGTTTTTCTAGTTAAGAGTGATGCAACAGCCAATACAGCCGCTACAATAAAGATTGAAAAAGGTAGCATTAACAAGTGACCACCACCGATGAACGTATATGGATCATAATAAACGGTCATAATTTGTCCATCTGTGATTAATTGAGCAATTCCACGACCTGCAACCATAAGGATTAATGTTGCAACGATTGGTTGAACCCCAATTCTAGAAACAAGTACACCATTCCATATTCCAGTTAATACTGAGATACCAATAACTAAACCAATTGCTGTAAAAAGTGGTACTAAACTATCTCCACTTGCACCACTTACTGTCATAGCACCTACTGCACCAGCCATTGCGATGACAGAACCAACCCCGAGATCGACTCCTTTTGTAGCAATGACAAGAGTCATTCCAATTGAAACCAATAACAATGGAGCCCCTCGATTAAGAATGTCTATTAGACTACCAGTTAAATAGCCATTTTTCACTTCAATTGTAAAGAAATTTTTATCAAAAAATAGATTTATTAATAGAATGATTAATAAAATGACTATTGGCCAAAATAATTTTGATTTCATCACGTCATCCCCCAGCCATTGCCTTCATTATGTCTTTTTGTGTAATTTGCTGATCATTCTCAATCTCGGATACTTTCTTATGATCTCGTAGGATCGCAATTTTACGACAAGTACGTAACACTTCTTCTATTTCAGATGAAACAAATAAAATCGACATACCTTCTTTACTTAATGAGAGCATTAATTTTTGAATTTCCGCTTTTGCTCCTATATCAATTCCTCTTGTAGGTTCATCTAAGATTAATAATTTAGGATTCGTAATCAACCATCTAGCAAGCAAAACCTTTTGTTGATTTCCACCACTTAAATTTTTGATTAATTGCTCTGGATTTGGCGGATTAATGTTTAATAGTTTGATATATTCATCTGCAATTTCAATTTGCCTTTTCTTTGGAATATATTTAAACCATCCTTGAATTCCTTGCATAGCTAGGATCATATTTTCTCTTATTGTTAGGTCTGCAATAATTCCCTCTGTTTTTCGATTTTCAGAACAAAAAGCGATTCCATTGGAGATAGCTTGTTTAGGGGAAGAAAGATTTGATTTACTACCATTTATCTTGATTTCACCTGTATCAGCTTTGTCTGCGCCAAACATTAATCTTGCTAATTCCGTTCTACCTGAACCAAGGAGTCCAGCAAGTCCGACAATTTCACCTTCATGTATATCAATATCAAAAGGTGCAATTTTGCCTTTTTTCGAAATGTCTTTTCCTTGCAAAAATAGCTTTTTCTTATCAAAAGAATTTCTACTAGTTCCTTTTTCTGTACTATTAAGCTCGTTTAAGTCTTTACCAATCATCTTAGAAACTAATTCAAGCCTTTCAATTTCATTTGTCTTATATTCACCAATCCATGTGCCATTACGTAAGACCGTTAATCGATCTGTAATTTCATAGATTTGATCAAGGAAGTGACTAACAAAAACAATTGCTAAGCCTTCCTGCTTTAATTTTCGAATGACATTAAACAATTGGTTAACCTCATTTTGATCAAGGCTTGATGTTGGTTCATCCAAAATGAGTACTTTTGCAGATACTTTTAGGGAGCGTGCGATCGCTATCATTTGCTGTATTGCTACAGAATAAGATGACAATAGCTTAGTCACATCGATACTTAAGTTTAGTCTTGTTTTCAATAATTCTTTTGCTTGTCTCGTCATTTCTTTCCAGTCGAGGCGGCCTCTTTTCGTAATTTCTCTACCAATAAAGATATTTTCTACTACTGATAAGTTTGTACATAAATTCACTTCTTGGTATACCGTGCTAATCCCTAAGTTTTGCGCTTCAAGTGGATTTGTAACGCGAATAGATTTACCTTCTAGAGTTACTGAACCTTCATCAAACGTATAGACACCTGTTAATACTTTAATTAATGTCGACTTCCCTGCACCATTCTCCCCCATCAATGCATGAACCTCACCAGGGTATAGTTTTAATTGAACATTTGATAAAGCTTTAACTCCTGGGAACTCCTTTGTTATTCCTTCCATTATAAGTACCGGAGTCTGTATCTTCACAAATTCCCCTCCTAACAATCTCTTATTTTAAGAGCCACTAGTTAGTTAATAGTAAAAGATATACTATCTATCTAGTGGCTTATTTGTTATTTTATTTCCCTAGTTTAATACTCTCGTGTTGGGAGTAATTCTTCAGCTTGATCCATTGTGTACATGCTTTCTTCTACAGCTACACGCTTATCAATCTCTTCACCAGCTAAATGTGCCTCAATTAAATCAACCATTTGTGGACCAAATAATGGGTTACACTCAACTGTTACGTTCATCTTACCTGCTGCCATTGCTTCGAACGCACCTTTTACTGCGTCAACACCAATGATTTTAATATCTTCACCTGGTTTTAATCCATACTCTTCAATTGCTTGAATCGCACCAATTGCCATATCATCATTATGAGAATAGAGAACATCTATGTTTTCTCCATCTGCTTTTAAGAACGCTTCCATAACTTCTTTTCCTTTTGCACGAGTAAAGTCACCTGTTTGAGATTTTGTGATTTTTAGATTTGGATGATCTGCGATGACTTCTTCAAACCCTTCTTTACGGTCAATCGCAGGTGCTGATCCAACTGTTCCTTGAAGTTCAACGATATTGACATCACCATCTACATCAGCTGTTTCCTCAACTAACCAATTTGCAGCTTTTCTACCTTCTTCAACAAAGTCTGAACCTAAGAATGTTACCCATAAGGAATCATCTTCTATATCAACAGCACGGTCAGAAAGAAAAACTGGAATTCCTGCATCCTTCGCTTCTTGTAACACTGTTTCAAAACCTGTTTCAACAACAGGAGAGAAGACAATTGCATCTACTTTTTGCGCGATGAAAGAACGAATGGCCTTAATTTGATTTTCTTGCTTTTGTTGGGCATCTGAAAATTTCAATTCATGACCTGCAGCTTTAATGGCTTCTTGCATTGACTTCGTGTTTGCTGTTCTCCATTCACTTTCTGCTCCAACTTGTGAAAAGCCTATTACTAACTTATCACTAGACTTAGAATCTCCTGAACTAGTACCAGACTCTGTTTGCCCCCCTGTACCTGATGAGCTACATGCTGATAATAAGAGCATAAGTGCCATCATAAGTAGTAAAATCATTTTTCCTTTAAGTAATTTCTTCATAATTTGAAGCCTCCCCTTTTTCTTCAATTCAAAAGCTTTTTAACTTTTTTGAATTTGTATACTCTGATTATAAAGCGTTTACAGACAATTGGTGAATGGAATAACTTTCGAAAAAATTGTACATTCATTGTGTATTTATTAATCATAGACTTTTTTAAACTTCAAATTCTTTTTAAAAATTGCATTATTTTTCGCCTAAAACTTATAGATAATAATTAGGAAACCAAATCTTATCATTTCCACTTAAAGCTAGCATACTAAATTATTTGGATGTAAGATTGCTATTATTAACATGCTTTTTACTTATTCTACTTTGAAAAAGAAAACAGACATAGAGGATATCCCTATGTCTGTTTAAAATATGGGCTATTTATTTACTTGATATACTTTGTTCTGATGTTGTAAATTTCCAATAATCCATATTAAATAAGTTGTTTTCTCCTTCTCCTTTGAACATGAAGAATATATTGTGTCTACCGCTAACGTTCTTTACTTTGGTTTTCATCAGTTGCCATTCTTGGTCTCCACCAGTAGGTTTAACGTCGAGCGTACCAATAACTTTACCAATTGGACTGTCCAGGCGAATTTCAATCGTACCACCTGAAGTTGACGCAATATTTGTTTCGAAAGATACAGCTCGATTTTTACCAAAATCTGCTTGTGATACAGCAATCCATTCTCCATTATTGATGTCCGTTACATTAAGGTTAATGCTCTCTACCAAGCTGCCAGGTGCTTCGGATTTCTCAGTCGATATTCCAGCATTCCATGCGATTGTTTCAGCCTCGTTCCTCTTATATGGATCAAGGCTGGTAACCTGGGATACACCTTTCATATCTGCTTTGACATCTTTTATATGACCATTCTCGTCATATTCAACCTTATTAATGTGAGGAGAACGGTACCCTTGAGCAGTCCCTAATTCTTTCGCTAATGTTTGTGCATGATAGGTTATATACGTTTGGCCTTTAAACTCAAAGAAATCTTGATGATTGTTTCCTCCAACACCAAAAAATAAATATGGATTTTTAAGTGCTGTACCTACATATTTAAATGGACCCATCGGATCTTCACTTATCATATAAGCAATTTCACCAGTCTTCGGATCGTCTGCCTCACGTACACCAGAGAAGTTTGTACTATATGAATAGTAGTACTTACCATTACGTTTGTGAATACCTGAAGCTTCGAACAAGAATGGTGCATCAATTACTTTTGCTTCCCCTTCTGTATGAATCATATCATCACTTAACCTAATAACTCTGGCAGTTTTCGGAGATTCCGCTTGCTCTTGGGTTGGTGGTGAACCTGGTACACCTCCGCCGTAATACAAATATGCTTGACCATCATCATCGACAAAGGCTGCAGGGTCAAAGAGCCACGTTACCCCATCAGCTTCAGGTGTATTCCGGGCTACTAAAGGTTTCCCAAGCGGATCTGTCCAAGGCCCAATAGGACTATCTGATGTAAGTACACCAATACCTGACGCGTTATTTGAAAAATACAAGAAAAATTTATCCTTACCTTCAATATTCCTATGTTCAGTAGATACCGCCCACGATTGAGTCGCCCATTTTGCTGCGCCATTAGGTCCTGCTACAGGAATTGCACCGTGGTCAGTCCAGTTGATCATATCATCAGAAGAAATGACGGTAACTGTATTAATCTTGCCATAGGTATTCGGTACGACATTTCCGTTTGCATCATATTCGTACTGATCATTCGTTAAATATATATATACCCTTCCATCGTAAACCATCGCATGTGGATCGGCCCCAAATTTATGGCTGATAAGTGGATTGGCATAACCAGGAATCTTTGCAACTGCACCTGTATCCAATAGTTTTAATTCAATGTTGGCTACTGCATCATGTACTGAATATTCAATGTCTCCACCATTAACCTTGATATAATTGGTCCTGATAACTTCCGTATAATCGGATGTCACAAAATCTTTTACTTTTAATTTAATCGTTGCAAATAAATCAGATTTTTTATGTGAGAAGCTTACATTACCACCCTTTACATGAAGCATTAAATGATTATTAGAATAAGTATATGAACTTGCTCCATTAATATTTTTTGAGTTGAATTCCACCCCAGTCACAATTAGACTATCAGGGATATTGAATGATGCAGCAATGGAGGTGTATCGTCCTTTTGACAACTCATCCAATTTCACTGGGACTTCTAACTCTATATTTGGAGCACCAACGACTTCAAAAACATCTTCTAACTCCGCATTCAGAACTGTTGGTGATGTACCTGTACTTCTTTCATTTATTTGAGCAAATGATGTTTTATTTGGTACAAAATTCAGTAACATTGAAAACATTACAATCAGTAAAAACAGCTTCTTATACATTCTTATAAATCTCCTTCTACTAAGATTTTATTTATCAATAGGATTTTAAATCGAATGACTCTTAGAATCCTTTTTTCCTTTTTAGTAAGTAACATAGTTTAATTATTTAGATTATTTAAAACTAGTAATTTTATGAAACGCTTGTTTTGGAAGCTGATTGTCATCAAATAATAACGGCCAATTCTTTCTGCCTCTTACAGGGAAGTTGTCTAACCATGTATAATCATCTGCAACACCCCAGAAGGTAACGCAACTGATTACGTCCCTATATTCACGTAACAAAGCAAACAATTGCTCATAGCGTTCCTCTTGTAATGCAACCATTTCAGTCGTTGGCTCTTTTAGATCTGTTCGTCTGTCGGTAGTATCAAATACCGAAACATCTAGTTCAGTAAGCTGAATTTGCAAGCCAAGGGATGCATATTTTTCAATCGCAGCACGAATGTTATCTAACGTTGGACTAGTTAAATTCCAATGTGCCTGCATGCCTATTCCATGTAGTGGAACATCTTTTTTGAGTAAAGATTTTACTAATTTATAAATTTTGTCACGTTTTTGTGGGTGACTCTCATTATAATCGTTATAAAAAAGCAATGCCTTTGGATCAGCCTCATGGGCAAACCGAAATGACTTTTCTATAAAATCTTCTCCTACGATATCCAGATAGTTTGATTTTCTTAAAAAGAGATTCTCACTATCATCAATTACCTCATTTACAACATCCCAACTATGAATACGGCCTTTATAACGACCTACAACAGTTGAAATATGCGTTTGCATTCGGTCTAATAGCAAATCTCTTTTTGCAACTGAACCATCTGGTGTGGTAAACATCCAATCTGGAGTTTGATTATGCCATACCAATGTATGACCACGCATCTTCATTTTATGTTCTTCGGCAAAAGCTACAAATTGATCAGCCTTTTCAAACGTAAATTTATTTTCCTCAGGCTGGAGATTTTCAGGTTTCATATCATTCTCAGCTGTTATACTGTTAAAATGTTTGGTTAAGAGTTGTTTTGAGCTTTCAATTGTATGTTGATTGATAGCGGCACCAATTGAAAAGCAATCACTATATACGTCTGAAAAAGATGGAATATTCAACTTAGATTGTAGTTGACTCATATCTTTCCCTCCCTATGGCTAATAGAATTGATAAAAATAAGTTACAAAGACCAACTTTTTCCTTGATTAAGCCTAAACGATTTGTTATTAATCTTTTTTTATATAAGGCTATTTTGACTTTCTTCTTATCTAGAAAAGAGGTTGCCCTTTCATCTTGAAAAGGCAACTTCAAAATGGTTAATCCATAATTGACCAATATGCAGGTTTAACGTTGTAATCTGGATCAAAAACAAATGGTGCATCTTTACCGACTCCGTTATTGTACTGTTGTGCACGACCGTCTAACCATGTATGGTTATCAGCAATGCCCCAGAATGTGACATTACTAATCTTATTATCTAATTTCTCATATAAAGCAAATAAAGCATCATAACGTTCAGCCTGTGCTTGGAGCTTCTCTTCTGGAATGGCTTCATAAGTCTCATAAGCAGGTCTTGGCGGCCAACCATAAAGACTAACATCAAGCTCTGTAATTTGATTATCTAATCCAAGACTTGCAAACAAATTAATCGAATCTTCAATCTCTTGAATAGACGGCCAGCCAATTTGAATATGAGACTGATGCCCAACTCCATCGATCGGAACTCCCTGCTCCAGTAAATCTTTCACTAGATTATATAAGTAAGTTCTCTTCGGCTCTACTTCTGTATTGTAATCATTGATATAAAGCTTTGCGTCTTTTCCGGCGTATTTTCTAGCTGTTTCAAATGCAACCTTAATATAGTCAGTGCCCGTAATTTGGTACCATGGTGATTCACGTAAACCTTTTTCATTCTGTGGGGAATCATCGATTACTTCGTTCACAACATCCCATGAGTCTACATCATCTTTATATCGTTTAACGATTGTTTTTACATGGGTTTCTAAGCGCTTTAATAAAAGCCTTGTATTTTTCTCGCGTTTTTTTGGGTCTGTCTCATCTACCATTTGATTTCCTTCCTTATCAAGGAAAAACCATTGTGGCACTTGGCTATGCCAGACAAGAGTATGAAAACGTAAGTCCATATCATTCTCTTTAGCAAACTTCACGATTTTATCAGCCTCTTCAAAGTTAAATTTTCCTTCTTCTGGCTGTATATTAATAGGCTTCATTACATTCTCTGCAACGATGCTATTATAATGGCGCTTTAGTATTTTGGCAGTCTTTCCTTCTAATTGATAAGGCTCGACGGCAGCACCGATTGTGAAAGAATCTTCATATCTTTCATTAATTGAAACTACGTTTAAAGCATTTAATGGTTTATCTAAAGCAGATACACTATTTGTACCTAGAGGTAATAATAATGCTATTGCTAATCCAGAGAAAATTTGTTTTCGTAATATTTTTTTCATGTCCTTACTCCTTTACATTTTTTAAGATTTTTAACATTAGAAAAGATTAAATTATTTAACTGCACCTAAAGTCATACCCTTAACAAAGTACTTTTGTAGAAACGGGTACACACAAATAATTGGTAGACTCGCTACAATGGTCATAGTAGCTTGAATAGACTTAGGTGTAACAGCTTGGACAGCATGTTCACCATTTGCTTGGGCGGTATTCCAATCACCATTTGAAGTTGCAGTATTCTGAAGAATTTTCATTAACTCGTATTGCAATGTCGTTAAATTCTCATTGCTTGAGTTATACAAAAATACGTCAAACCATTGGTTCCATTGTCCTACAGCAACAAATAGTGCTACGGTTGCTAATACCGGTAAGGACAGAGGCAACACAATTTGAAAGAAAACCCTAAAGTCCCCAGCCCCGTCAATCCGCGCTTGTTCAAAAAGACTTTTTGGAAGTCCTTCTATAAATGAACGCATGATTATAAGATTGAATGCACTTATTAATCCCGGTATGATATAAACCCAAAATGTTCCGATTAAATGTAAATCTCTCATTAAAAGGAATGTTGGAATTAACCCGCCATTAAAATACATAGTCATTATAAAAATAATTGTTACCGACTTTTTAAGAACAAATTTTTCTTGAGCAATCGCATATGCCACCATTGCAGTACATAATAATCCAATTCCTGTACCAACAACTGTTCTTGCTACCGATACGAAAATTGCCTGAATGATCGATGCTTGAGTAAATACATATTCATAGTTTCTCCAAGTAAATTCTCTTGGCCATAAATGGATTCCACCTTTTACAGAATCTGTTGCAGCATTAAAAGAAAGGGCTACTTGGTTTAGAAAAGGGTATAGCATGATGACACTAAGTAAAATCATAAAAATAATGGTACAAGTGTCAAAAACTACATCTTCTCTCGTTCTCATCAAGCTCTTCCTTTTTTTAACTCTTAACATTCTATATCCCTCCTAATATAAACCGCCTTGGCCCATTTTTTTCGAGAATGAATTTGCGGCAATCAAGAATATTAAGCTAATAACCGTTTTAAACACTCCTGCTGCCGTGGCCAATGAGAAGTTAAACATGGAAATACCATAGTTGATGACAAATACATCTATATTTTCTGAGAACTCTACGTTCTGTCCATTCCCTAATAAATATTGAGGTTCAAATCCAGCCTCAATAATGTACCCAATATTCATAATTAAAAGGATCACAATTACTTGCTTCATGCCAGGAAGTGTAATATAGCGAATTCTTTGTAAACGAGAAGCTCCATCAATTTTGGCTGCTTCAAATTGTTCTTGATCAATCATCGAAATGGCTGCTAAATAAATAATGGTATTCCACCCTACATTTTTCCAAACTTCTGCAGCACCTAAAATCCCCCAGAAATACTCTCCGATTCCAAGCCAAAGAATTTCCTCATCAATAATATGAAGCCCTATCAATATTTCATTAATGACTCCATCAATAGACAATACAGATGAAACAAGTGCAGCTGCTACAACCCAAGAAAGAAAGTGTGGCAGATAGCTAATCGTTTGAACGACTCTTTTAAATTTAAGATTTGTTAATTCATTGATTAATAGAGCTAAACCAATCGCGGTTACAAATCCTAAAACTAAATTAATGATACTTTGAGCCAACGTATTTCTCAGTACTCCTAAGAAACGAGCATCTGTGAATAAAAAGGTGAAATGTTTAAAACCTACCCATTCTTGTTCTGAAAAAGGACGAGCCGGCTTAAAATCCTGAAATGCCATTGTCCATCCCCAAACAGGGAAATATTTAAAGATAAAGACCCAAATCACAAAAGGCATTGTCATCAATAATAATGCTTTTTGGCTACGACATTTTTTTAGAAACGCTTTCATTCCCTTCGCTTCATTTGGTAGCACTGTTGGAGATAAAAGTGCTTTTTCTTTCGTTTGCGCTTGCATATTTGTCCCTCCTATCCTATTCAATAAGTAAACTCTAAAAATTCATTCCATTCGTCGCAAAATTTACGTTAATAGAAAGAAGGCTGAACTTCCTTTTATAGATCATTCAGCCTTCTTATTAAGTTCTTTACTACTTCATAAGTGAAGCTTCTTTTTTAACCGATTCCTCCATTACTTCTTCATAGGCTTTATATGGAAGCTTTTCAAAATCTTTCTTAAATTTGTTCCACTCGGAATCAAAATCAGATGGATTCGAAAGTATAATATCTGGATATGAACGTTTGATTAAATCACGAGACTGTTGGTCATATAACTGTGCCTCAGATCCTGTCTCGATCGTGGCATCCCAGAAAGGAAACCATGGTGCTGGTTCTGGCTCAGTGAATAAATCAGTAAACGTTTCAATGTTATATGCTTTTAAAAACTCTTTATCCACTTCATCATAAGCAAGCTGGGCAACTTCAGGCTGTACATTTGGATCAACAGAGTTACCGTCATCAAAAGTACCACTCATAATTGGCCAGTACCAGCCTAGTGCAGAAAACCCAAATTCATCTCTAAACTCTTCTTTATTAACTAAATCAATTTGTTCTTGTGTTCGAACAAAACGCCCTTCTTCATTTACATCATATGTTTCTCCCTCTATACCCCAAGTAATTAATTTTTGGGAATCAATTTTAGCCATATGATCTAAAAATTTAATAATTCTAATTTGATCTTCTTCAGGAGTACCTGTTGTTAATCCCATCCCTGGAGAGGTTACAAACGATTCCGGATTCAAGTATTGGTCTTTGATTCCTTCCTCAAATACAATAGGGAATCCCATAAAATCATTATACGGATCATCATCTTGTTCAAGAGTATCTAACGCTGTACCTGACTCCCATCGAGGCCCAAACCATCCTACAACTCGTCCTGAGGATATCTTAGCTAAATACTCATCATAGTTTTGTGTAAAAGATTCTTTATCAAGTAAGCCCTTTTTGTTTATTTGATTTAATTTCCCTAACCATTCCTTTGTAATATCCTTATTATGGTAAACAGATACATCTAGTGTTTCATTATCAACAATGATTCCTTCCTGTTCACCTGATAGAAAGGCTGGAGGATCAAATAGTTGTCCTACATGCCAATCATATTGTAATAATGTATATGGAATTGTTTTTGCACCGTTTGTCGTTGGGTGGGCTTTTGCATATTTTTCAATAATATCGAAATATTCATCTATCGTTTTAGGATGTGGATAACCTTGCTCTTTTAGTGCTTCACGTTTTATAAAAAATGCACTCTGTCCTATATTTGGTGGCTTTATATATCCATTAGATACACCAGATGGTAGAATATAAATGTTTCCATCCTCTAGTTTCATTTTTTCCCAAATTGGTTCATATAATTTTCTTAAATTTGGAGCATGCTCTTCTATAAGATCATTCAGTGGTACAAATCCACCTGCATCTATCACATCAGCTGTTGCATTTTGCGCATTAAGCAATTCCGGATATTCACCACTAGCGATCATTGTCCCGATCTTCTGGTTACTGTCCCCTACAATATGCTCAATATCAAAGTTAACACCTGTTGCCTCTTCGAACATTTTTCCTATTTTGGTATCACCCGTATTGACATCTTTTCCTGTAGAAGATGCATTAAAGAATGTGTAAGTCAAAACTTCTCCGTTTTCACTAGAGTTACTTTCTTTTCCACTCTTTTCTGCATTCGTACATGCTGAAGTGACGAGCAACATGACCATTAGTGCAAAAGCTAGAATTCTAGATTTCCTTTTTAACAATTTAACTCCCCCTTTGTTAAAGTTAAGTAATAGCTAAGCAACACCGATACCACAATATTGTAAGCACTTTCATTATAACTTTCATGCTTATCTTAAGTGACCATATAAAGTATAGTTTTTACTTTGTAAACTTTAGTACCTTATGGAAAAACGAAAACATCAGAATCAAAAATACATGTAAAAGATATAGATTATCGGGTGGATATAAAGAAAAGGCAACTTATTGAGCACTTAATCTATCATGATTTGCTACCAAAAAAAACGAAACCAACACACATCGATCATACGATCGACATGTATTGGCAGCAAAGTTTATTTATCATCTACTTAATAGGGCTATTTTTGAAATGGTAAAACGATTTTAACAGTCGTTCCTTCTCCCTCAACACTTTTAACTTTAAAATCAAAATGATTTGAATAATGCAGCTTTAAACGATAGTAAACATTTTTTATTCCCACATGTTCTCCAATGTTTTCAACCTGTTCTATTGATCGCATTAACTGTTCAAATTCCTCTTTTTCCATCCCCTGCCCATTATCTGTTATCTGACATATTAAAGTATCACCATCACGTTTTATCGATATGTTGATCATTCCGTTTCCTTTTATCGGTTCAATTCCATGTATACTTGCATTTTCTACAAATGGAATAAGAGACATGTTCGGAATAATGCACTTCCTAGCTTCTGGATCAACGTCAATATGGTATTGCATTTTATCATCAAATCGATAATATTGTATTTCTAAAAAGCATTTTATTAAATAAATTTCTTCGTCTACACTGACCCAATCTTTTCCCCAAATGAACGATTTTCTAAGCATTTTCGCCATATTATGAATGATTTTTGCCGTTTCTTCTTCATTCTTTAAAATACTTCTCATCCGAATAGTTTCCAATACATTAAATAGGAAATGTGGGTTAATCTGACTTTGTAAGGCACTTAATTGTGCTTGTTTACGTTGTAATTCTAAATCCTTTTTTTGAATATCTGCTTTATATACTTCATTGATGAGCCTCTTAATTTTAGATGCCATCCGATTAAATGCTTGGGTAAGCTCACCAATTTCATCCTGGTAGTTCACACCCTTGATCAGTTCAAAGTTTTGATCTTCAACTTTCCTCATATGCTTTAAAATACGTAATATACGTACATGAAGAGAGCTTGTAATATAAACAATAAAAAGAGATGGAAAGACTAAATTGATAAGAGCGAAATAGAGAATAAAATTTCGAGAACCCTGAACCTCTTCAAGTAATACCTTCTCTTGAGCAACACCCACTACCTTCCAATTATTTAAATAAGGAACATTAAAGGGTACTTCAAAAACTAACATATCCTTTGAAAATGTAATCGTATCATACTGAATATTTCCTTCTGACCAATTTACCTTTGGATTTGTTGAATATTCAATTGTTTCTTTCTCATCCAACAAATAAATATCACCCGGAAACGTCACATTATGAAAAATACGATCCATTATTCCAATATCAAATTGTAATTCTAATATTTTCTGTGTGGAATCTTTCGTAGTGAAATAATCCATTTCCCTTATTAAACTAAATGTATCTAGTTTTCCAGATTCTCCAATTCTACGAGTCAAAACTGGATAAGAGCTTCTTATTGACTCTGAATCCTTATACCAATGAGACTCTTTAACAAGGGTATCAATTTTATTGACACCCCCTGCATAAATAACCGAATCATTATTTGTGTATAAATTTAGTGAACGAACAGTCGAAAAAAGTGGCACTTCTTTATAAATTCTACTGTAATAATTATAATAAGCATGGATAAAATCAATGCTTGATTCATACTTGGTTTCTAAAAAATTATACAACTCATATTCCGTATATAACTTAGATGAAATTTCAACTGCATCATCTATCGCTGTTCGGAAATCATTCGATATTTGTTTTAAGGAAAGGGAGATATCATTCATCTTTTGTGTTCTTACATTGTTGGAAGTAATTTCATAAAATGCAATGTGCGTTAATGTAATTGGAATGAAAACTGATACTATATAAATGATTAATAGCTTATTTCTTAATCCTATATTATTAAAATTGAATAGATTCATTTTATCTCCATCTCAAAATCTTCCTTTATAGTTTTTTTCGATATTGAGTTGGGGTCATACCAGTCGTTTTCTCAAATTGAGTGACAAAGTAATCAGGATTTGAAAAGCCCACACTTTCTGCTACCTGATAGATACGCAAATCGGTCTGTCTTAATTGTTTTTTCGCTTCATTTATTCGGACTTGTAGAATATATTCTTTAAAATACATGCCATATGTTTTTTTAAATAACTGCCCCATATAAACCGGGTTCATATAAAATGTATTCGCTATATGTTTCAATGTAATATCATTTTTATAGTGTGTATCAACATATTTTTTGATCCTTCGTATGTTTCCTGAACCACACTCCTTGTTCAGTCGATTTAACATTCCAGCTGCCTCTAATAAAAAGTCTAGAAACATGTTCTTAACCTCAACCAAAGTACTAGGCTGGTTGTCCCAATTTAACATGCTCTGTAGTGTAGTTAAATTTTTTTCATCTCCATCCATCGACTGTAAGGTTTTCACCACTTCATGAACAACCCGATTTATAGACGTCCTTACTGCATCTTTTGCGAAAGCCTTCTCTTGAAACTGTTCAAACATCATGACAACGTCTTTTCTAATCTCAGAGATTAGATTTTCTTCGATATGTTCCATTAACGATTGGTATTGTGCTTGATCAAGCTCAATGTAATTAACAGACCTATTTTTTGTGTTACCATATACGATCGGTTTTTCGGATGCTTCCACATACTTAAATTGCAGAGCTTTTATTGCCGTTTCATATGATTCCTTTATATCAATTGCATCATCTACAATCCTTCCGACGTAGATGGTGACATCTGTTTGTAAATGCATCGTTAGCTGAGCCTTTACTATTTCTGAAAAATGAAAAATTCCCCCGCTAAATGGTTGAATTTCTTCATTTTTGACTAGTAGGCCTATTCGGTTACTTCCATGTTCACGAAACAAAGTAGTAGAATTTACAGCCTCACCATGAATAGTTGTACTAATAATTTCACGAATCTTTATCGTATTTACAGCCACATTATTTATCTCTATGATGATATAGGCAAATCCAATTGTTTGATCAATATTCAGTTTTTTCACACAATCATGGCGGAGATCTTCTTCAAGTTCGATTGTTAATAAATCATTGAACGCAGTCTCTGCAACAATATTTTCTCTGTTTCTGTTTAACTGTAATTCTTTCGTATACTTATCTGCTACCTTTCTAAGTGTCTCTTCAATTTCCTCTTTATCTACTGGTTTTAAGATAAAATCATGGACACCATACTTAACAGCTCTTTGGGCATAGTTAAAATCACTATACCCACTAATAATAATGAAATTTGGGTTTGTCTTTTTAAGTTCAACTGTATGTTTTATTAATTCCAGACCATCTAAGACAGGCATCTTAATGTCTGTAATGACTAAATCTGGATGAAACTTCTGAATATACTCCAAAGCATCTTCCCCATTATCTGCTTCTGCACAAACTTCAAAACCACAGCCTTCCCAATCAATAAGATTCATCAATCCTTTACGAACATATCGATCATCATCTACTAAGAATACTTTGAAAGCCACCGTAATCATTCCTCCATTCAAAAAGGCACTAGATCAATCAGCACCAACATTATAGCGCTTTCATTTTTTCTTGTTACCATTTTAGCCTTACTAGAGTCATATAGAGGTCTCATTGATTAAGTTTGTTTATTCTATAAACTAACTATATATTAAAAATTCTCATTTTTCAAATTCTTCGGGTGAACTAAATTGATAAAATCACGACAGGAAAGATAACGAAGGAAAGCACATTTCAACTATTAAGAATATGTGCTTCCTTCCTGTTTTCATCTTTTATCTAACCGATTACGATTATTTTTTTAAAAGATCCGCAAAAGATCTTAATAGATTACTATCTTGTTCAGAAATAGCTTTCCCGCTTTGAGCATTGAGTTGGTTTTTATAAGCATTTAGTTGACCAGCAAATGCCTCTTTATTTCCCTTGGCTGCTGATGCTTTTGCCGCTTGAAGCTTTTTCGTTAGTGAATCTGCAACTCCTTGTTTTGTTACAAAAGCTTCTGTTAATCGACTTAAACTATCAAAGTCAACTGTTACTGTAAATTGGAACTCAACATCTGTTTTATTACCAGCTTTATCAGTTGCAGAAGCAGTGACTTTATTTACTCCTACCTCAAAGCTATATGCTGGACCCTCAACATTTGGACATTCTTTAGAAGCTACTCCTGACAACTCATCGACTACATTGCAAGTAATCTTAATAGACGAATCGATAGAATAGGAATCTTGATGCCCCTTAAATTCGATTACAGGAGCAGTCGTATCTAATATGATTTTTTGTTGATATGTTTCACTTACATTTCCAGCTTGATCTTTAAATTCAACATATACTGTCTTCTCACCATCACCAGATGGTAACGTATATTCTTTTGAAGTTGTATACGCTTCCCATTCTGTCCATTCTTTAGTGTCATTTGAGTAGCGAACTTGATGAACTCCACTACTGTCATCCGTTGCTTCAAGAGATAAGGTAACAGCTGACTTATTTGTATACTCCGCGCCAGAACTAATTGTAAAGTGACCTACGGGACTTTCTGTATCTCCTTTTTCTATATAAACAGGTTCAGTAATACCATTTAATGTGGGTTTAACTTGTTTAATCGAACCATCCGTGTTAAATTCCATCTTATCAATGACTACTTCACGGTTAAAACCGTTACCATCAGGAATGGCATGCCTTGCATAAACAATATAATAATCATCTGTGTTCGGTATGTTTAATACAGAGTGATGACCAGGTCCTTTGATTCCAAGGCTTAAATCTTTACTAAGAATGACACCTTTCTTCGTCCAAGGCCCCATTGGAGATGATCCTGTTGCATATGCAACCTGATAGTTCTCACTACCAGTATCATCCTCTGACCACATTAAGTAATAAATACCATCCCGCTTAAAAACAACAGGAGCCTCTCTAAAATTCGCAGGTGTCATATTCACTGGATCCTGGGCAAATGAAACCATATCATCGTTTAGCTTCGCACCAAATAAATTTCCATTCCCCCAATAAAAGTAATACTGACCATCATCATCTTTAAATGCATAGGGGTCAATGGCTTGGCCTGGATATATTCCACTTGGCACTAATGGTTTATCAAGAGCATCTTTAAACGGTCCTGTTGGAGATGTAGATGTTGCTACACCTATGTTGGCGTCTGCAGAGAAGTAGTAATAATACGTCCCATCTTTTTCTGTAATGGTAGGTGCCCAAGCACGATTATCTGCCCAAGTCACATCATCTGTTGCAAGATCTAAAATAACACCTTCATCCTTCCAATTGATTAAATCCTTTGAAGAAAACGCTTTAAATTGTGAACCTGACCAGCCATCAAATCCATCTGTTGTAGGATAAATATAATACGTATCTCCAAAAACAGCGATTTGTGGATCTGCATAAAGTCCTGGCAATGTACCTGATGGATACATCTTCAATTTCACAGTCCATTCCTGCTTGTTTCCATCTTTGTCTGTCACTGTATATGTAACAGGGTTTGTAAAATCTTGTGTTTCACCTGATGCTGGACTCACTGTAGAACCTGGTAAAAGGGTAATCGCCGGTGTTAATTTTGTAATATCTATATCTTGCCCCTCTTTAATAGGAACAGCAATTGTATGAGCTTTCTTATCAATTTCAGCTTGACCCTTTTGACCAGGAACTTCAAAGTTTCCAATACCAGTCGGTTCAATGCTCATTTCAAGGATCTCAGCTTCTGAGAGCGCACGATTATAAATCTTTACATTGTCGAAAGATCCTTTAAAGTATTGATCTCCAGAATAGAAGGATTTCCCTAAGTATGCTGATAAATCTGCTCCTAAGTCTTTCATTGCCACTGTTACATTGTTATTTTCAGCTACAAGAATACCATCCTTATACATCTTCATACTTGTAGGTGTCATGACAAGTTTGATATTCATCCACTTGTTCTTAATGGAAGATGTATTCGTTTTAACCTCCTGTTCGCTAGACCAACTGTTTACCGTAATGGCATTTCTTATTTCACTATCACGTGTTCTTAAGAACATATATTTTTGGTCATTCTTACCTACTGAAAAGGTAAAGAAGTTTCCTGATACTGTTTCCGCCTTCATATCCATGGAAATAGATACTGTATCTCTGCCATCAAAGAAACCGGTTGGGAAGGCAGCAAATGTATTAGTCGTACCGTCAAGAGATAATACCTTAGAGTCCTTTTCTTCATCTGTCACATAAGTTGCATTACCATTCAACGTACCAGTATAGTTGTTGCCTGAATCATCCTGAATCTTATTGTCTGTTGTTGTTTCTTCAAAATTGTACTCAAGGATTGGCTCTTTTTGTTCTTCTTCGTCTGGTGCCTCGACTACTTTGTTCCATTTAGCCATGACAGCTTCGTACTCTTCTTGTGTTATAGGTAAGACAGAACCATGTCTTTTTTTATTAGATCCTAAGGAATAGTCTGAAGTTGTTAATTTAGTAAATTGACCACTTGAGAGCTCGGTCGTTAGTAACGGGAGATAACCTTTTCCTGTTGAATACTGATCGACCATTAAATTCCATTCTTCTCTATCATTAAATTTAAAAATTAACGGACCTTCTACATCACGCCCTGTTAATCCTGTTGAATCTTCAATTGTTCCAAGCTTAGACCATGTGCCAAGTATTTGATCACTTTTTTCGATCGTAATTTGTCCATCACCTGAGTAACGGTAATACATATCATTTTCTTTAATGATCGTTGTATCAATAATATGAGCATCACCTGGACGGTCAATAAACACCTTTGGTTCGGTAAACGTATAGAAATCTCTAGTCTTTGCATAATAAATATTGTGTGGTTCAAATACCCCTTGCTCATTACTAGTCGTAGAAGCCCAAAATACAACATATTCGCCTGTTTTTTCATCATAAAAAGCTTCAGGTGCCCATGCATCGCCTGCTTTAGGAGGAGCTACTTCAACCATCCTAGGTTCAGACCAGTTTACTAAATCAGTAGATTCCCAAATAATAAGGGATTTGCTTCCAGCAGTTTGCGCTGCACCCCAACCTTTTCCATTCGCTATACGTAAGTCTGTTGCGATGATATAGAATTTATCCCCTTCTTGAGAACGTAGAATATAGGGATCACGCACACCTTTTTCACCAATATCAGACGTTAATACTGGATTACTTTCATTTAAATCTTTCCAGTTTAATCCATCAGAACTACTCGCGAAATAAATCTGTTCTCCGATATCGTGTTCACCGGTAAAATGTGTCATTAAATAATTAGTGAAATTCTTTTTTTCCGTTTTCGCCTTAACAGTAAGTAGAATTTGCTTTGTATCACTTACTTGACCAGAATGAATAGTCGCTGTTAATTTTACTTGTGTATCAGAGTCCTGTCTTGTTACAACACCAGCGGGAATATCATCATAATTTTCATTTTCTTCTTTATTTACACTTACTACATCTGGTCTGTCGGTTTCCCACGTGATTGATGCTCCTTTATCAGAACTTGTAGGTAACGTAATATTGCCGCGGATGTCATCTGCATTTGGGATTATTAAGTTAGCTTTTGCTAATTCAACAATTTCGACATCTGTTAATGTTGCATTTTGTTTCACTTCATCTGCAGATAAAGTATAGTTATATACTTTAAAATCAGCTAATTTACCAGTAAAGGCTGCATCAGGTTCAAATAGTGATTTCCCAATAAATCCAATAGAATTTGCTGTAGGGTCAACACCTTCTTTTAAAATGTCCATTACTGAATAAGTATGTGGTAGATTTCCAACTGGTTCCCCATTAAGATAAAGAGATATTTCCCCTTCTTTAAAAGTAGTTGTAAAGGTATTTTTTTCTCCTGAATGAATCGTTGCATTTTGAAATAGAAGCTCCTTATCGGAGTTCTTAATCCCAAATCTAACATTACCATTTCCTTGTTTTGGATTTAAAAAGATATAATTTTTCACATTTGGCCAAACACCTGTCTTGTTACCAATACTATAAAGCCAATGTGCAGCACTTGTGCTTGTGCTAAATGTTGTTTCAATGGTGAATGTTTCATCATCAATAATCCCCAAAGGTAATTTTACATATTTAGACTTATCACCAGTGAAGTTTAAGATTTTATCGTTTTCTTCTTCTAAGAAGTCTCCTTCAGTAAATCCAACATATTCTGCATCAAATCCACTGTTCGTCACATCTGTTAACTTACCATTAGCTATTGACATATCATAATGTGCGATTAAGCTATCTTCCACTTTAACAATCTCCTCTGCTTGAATCACTGGTATTGGGAGGAGTGAAATTATTATTACTATTGTCATAAATAGTGATAACCACTTTTTACCCTTCATAGCACTTTACCTCCTTGGCTAATAACGCTTACCGAACTTAATAGGCTAAATAATAGATATCTTTCTATTACTAAATTAAAAACCTAACTTTTTTTTGCATCACCTCCAGCACATTGGGAACTAACGTTTAAAAAGTTTTACACTTTTATATTCCACCCCCTTTCAAGTATCGATTTGTCTAATACGAAATGGATTAGTTCTATAAAGATAAGTAGAGTTCAATTAATCTACTTATTAAAATGAGAAAGGATGCTTTTATTAGATGAATAGAGAAGAGATCTAAAGAGGTAGATGAAACTATAAAGATTGTATTTTGTTCATTGTTATTTTTACTGGTAAGTAAAAAGGCAAGTAATTACTAGTAACTTAAATACGTTTACAAACGATCTCTTAAATTAATTGTTTCCTCATGAACTTGATACCCTCTAATTATAAAGCGTTTACACACATGAGGTTAATGGAGTAACTTTCGAAAATATTGTAAATTCATTTTTTATTTCTCAATTTAAGGGTTCAAAAACTTCAAAATTTTTCGATTTACTGCAATTTTTTTGTAACTAAAATGGGAAATGGGGATAAAGTTCAGAAACTGAATGTACTTCTAAAAAAACTTAAAGAACCAGAGATCAAGCGCTGAATTTTACTAACAAATCCACTATAAATACCAAAAGGAGGTAAGAATGAAAACATTCGAACCCCCTTTTGGAAACAAATTGCGAAGCCTTTATCTTTGTTTTGTTTAAACGTTATTTCTAGTTTCTTTAATTTTTCTCACTAAATTCAACTGTATATTTTGCATGATTCTTCCCATCTTCTGACTTAACCGTGATAACAGCCTCACCTTCTAACGAAGATGGTGTTTCAATTTGGTAAGTAGCAAATAAATCATTAGTAACTGCCTCAATAGTCGGGATTTCTTGCTGGTTCTTCTTTATTTTAACTTGATAATTATAGGTATTCTTATCAAATTCTTTTACTTGCTTCCCATTAATTAAAATAGTTTCCAATGTTGCATCACTACCTTGTCCTGGAATTTGGTTTTCACCAACTCCCAATACCTCCATTTCTGAAATGGCAATACAAGCACCTTCTTTGGCCTTCATTACAGCACGAATATGTTTTGTTTCAATTTGGGTAAAGTCAATTGTTAACTCCTTGTCTTGAACATCTGTCTGTGTCCCTTCGATTTCTTTCCACTCTGTTCCATCCAGGTATTCAAGTCGTAAAGAGTCTGCAGGTCTTGTGCCACCATTGTCATCATAGAAGTGAAATTTCACTTGTGATACTGTTTCCGCTTTGTCGAATTCAATAGCAACCCAATCTTCTTCTCTCCAGCTATTTGGATCCCAGTTCGTCCATCTAGCACTAGATATAATTCCATCGTTGACATTACTCGTGCTATCCCATTGACCAGTAAAGGAAGCGCTCACTTTTGGGTACTCATTTTCTGAACTAGAAGGCTTTACAGCTAAATTTTCTAGAGCAGGTTGTGTAACTTGGATATTAGCAATTGCTTTAACAGGACTTTTCGATATTGACCCTTTCACTGAAAACTTACCAAAATCCGCATACTCATTTTGATCAATTTCATTCCATTCAACAGGTACTTTTCCGAATGTACCACTTTTTAGTTTAGCTGTTACTTTATTAGGTAAAATTGGTGCTTTACCTGGAGTTGTTTTTATTTTTATAGGTTGAATACTTTCAATTTTACTTACTGTTATTGTTGCTACTGCTTTAATAGTTGTTCCCTCAACAGTGCCTTCAACTTTAAAGATATTTTCCTTTGCATATAAATCAGGATTGATTGTATCCCAAACTACTTTTTTCTGAACCTCTTCACCATCTCCGTAAATGGTCGTTACCTCATCAGGTAATTCTGGTGCAGTCTTTTTCTTCGTAACGACGACATCAACTGGCTCTACCTTGGTAATTCCGGCCTTTACTAGTCTCCAAATCTGGTGGTTACCTGTTGTTGGCTTCCAAAGGCCAACTTTAGCTCCTTCCTCCTTTGATTCCCCGCCTACTTCTATTAGATTTCCGCTTTGAACATTTATAAATGTGTACTCTCCATTTCCATAGGTTGACAGCATCCATTTTTGATTTGATTTATTTTCATTGGCTTGGAGAGTAATGGAACCATTCTCATCACTAAGTACACTTCCGCTATCACTGTTGGCAATTTTATAAATTTCTTTTGTACTATTTCCATCTGTTATTTTTTGGATACTAAAGTTTTGTTTTTCTTCATCACGAATATTTGTTTTTTGAACAATGGATTTTCCATTTTGTCCAATATCAAGCACCTTCCCACTATTTTTATTAATGAATTTGTATGTTTCGTTATTATTTAAAAACGAGTTATCCTCATTCACACCTGATACACCTGATACAACAAATGTCGTAATTGATTGGGGTTGAACAACTGCTGAGAGCTCGTTACCTGAGATCATGACATCTGACTTTTGGGCTAAATTTTCTGTATTAGATGTTACATAAGGTGTTGCCTTTGCATTCGCTTCTACAGTATCGAACCCAGATAAATCAAGGTTGATTGCTTTTTCTTCTGTGGTTGAATTTGTATAGACAACAACAACTGAATTGTCATCTTTATTAATTGCAGCTAATGTATCGCTACTATTTGAATTAATGACTTGATAGCCTGGTCGAATAAACTTACTGTAATTCCCCATTGCATAATACTTTTTATTTTTATAGATTTTTACGTTCTCAAAATCAGCTGGATCAAAATCAACTTGGATAAGTCCCCAGTTGCCATTTTCATGTTCTGGGCTCATATTCACTTCGTCTTCAATTGACTGCCAAAGCACCCATGCTTCTGATTCCAATTGCTGAATATCAGTCGTAATGCGCTGTGATAATGCAAGACCTGGAATTATATCCTCATGATTTTGTGCACCAGAACTAAGGTCCACCTCAGACATCCACAGCTTTTTTCCTGCTGACTTTGCAATATCCCTTGCACCAATCTGCTGTGTAGGACCGTAAGTATGCACATTTAACTGTTCAATATTATTTCTCGTTGTGCTATCGTATTGCTCCCAATTTTGTCTGAATTTTTGTGGATTCGTTTCGTCCATACCTGATACAACTGTACTAAGACCTTTTTCATCCAATTGCTTCTTTACTTCATTAATAATTTTAGCTTGTGAAGCTGGAGACCAGTTTGAACCTTCCTGTCTGCCTTTAGCTCTCCAATAGCCAGTATTAGGTTCATTTACAGGTGAGAGAGTTTGAAATTCAACATCCATGTCCTTTTGTAAATGCTCTACTACGGTTGTTAAATATGAAGCAAAATTTTCAAATTGATCTGGTTTAATATTATCATCCCATGAATTCCAGTTACCTGATACATAACCACTTTGAGTCATAAAATATGGCGGTGAGTTTGAAAAAGCTTCGAAGGTATCAGCTCCCCTAGCTTTAGCAGCACTAACCCACCAGCGTTGGTTAGCATCAGCTTCCAAGTTCCAATGCTCAGGATTTTCTGGATTCCACCAGTTTTCCTGCTCTGTCCATTCATCTGTGTTACCTTCCGGTGGGCTGTATTCGGCAGGACGATTCCAATACCCTGGAACTGCTCCACCTTTACGCATATAAGGCTCTGTCTCAGGAGAATCACCACCACCAATATTATAGCGGGCAATATTAAAATTCAGTCCATCCTTACCAAAGAGATCATCAGCAAGCTCATTTCTTAATTCATCAGGCCAGCCACCTGTCACATTCGCGAACCATACAAGAGCTGTTCCCCAACCATCAAATGGTTCATGTTGATAACTAGGATCTAGTTTTATTTGCTCTGAATCAGAAATCAATTCATTCTCCCCCTCCTCTGCATTCGTCATAGTAGGTAGGGCAGGCAAGATACTTCCTACTACAAGGACTAAGATCAAACAATTAATTAGTAATCTCTTAATAAACATTTCTTGCAACATAAAATTATGTCTCCTTTCTATTCTTTTAACTTTCCATGTTAAGATTTCAACAAAATGCATTTATATTATTCTTTGAATTGCAGCACTCTAATTATAAAGCGTTTACATCCCTAAATTGAATGGAATAACTTTCGAAAAAATTGTAAATTCATTTAGTTTATATAGTTTTTTTCAATTTAAAAACTATAAATTTTTTCAAAAAAGTGCAAAATATTTTTATCTACTTTTAACTCTTACTATAGTAAAATGGGTCTAGGAAGGGGGATTTTGATTGAAAGCGCATTCAATGCTATCTGATTTATCTTTACGTAAAAGATTAATCCTTGTTTTCATGGTCATTTTATTAGGGCTTGCAACAATTAATTGCGTACAAATCTATCTTTTCCTCGGGTATGTTCGTCAATATAATGCAATGATGGAAACAATCACATTGACGAATTCAATTAATGGTTCACTTAAGCAAAAGCTAGATGAGGAAATTAGGGATATTGTATATGGAAAAGTACTTTTTGAAAATGGTACTCAATATGATCATCTACACAATATGTATCAAAATTTAGATAAAATTGAACGTGATGATAAAAATGGCCAATTTAGTGAGGAAATTACAGAAGTTCGCCAAACATTAACGACTACGACTGAATATATTGACAAGCTTGGAGAGCAAATCCAAGAAAATGTTCCTGCAGATTCACGAAATATCACCTATGAATATATTACAATTCTAACAGACCTCATCGATGAAAAGGTTCAGTCACTCTTACAAAAAACCCTTTTGGTAAAAGGGGAATCACAGAATATCATTTCCACTAACTTAACAAGAGACATAACTATTTATATTTGTTCATTTATTGCCGTTATCATCATTTCATTATTATTTGCCATATATATATCAGGAAGTTTTGTAAAACCTATTCGTAGTTTAGGACAAAAAACAAATGAAATTGCAGAAGGAAACTTAACCATAGGAGCAATAGTAAATCCGTCTAAGAATGAAATAGGAGAATTATGTCGTTCTTATAATCGAATGTTTCATAATTTAAAGGATATTATCTTAAACGTGAGAAATACAAATGATCTAGTTGTTTTAACTTCAAAGGATATCCACCAAAGTATTCTTGAAAACCGACTAGCTGGGGAAGAAGTTGCTGAAGCAACACAAACAATTTCGAACAATCTTCATACACAAGATAAACTGATTCAAAAATCAGTAACTACATTTGAACATTTACTTTTTAAATATAACGAAGTACTAGGAAAATCAAATAAAATAAATCTTCAATCAAATGAAACCTTACATATTACAAATGAAATAAGTCATGAACTTGTCACCTTCCATCAGCAACTTGAAAAAATGAGCCAAACTATCTATCAAGTAAACAGAGATACAGAAGAACTTCAGAGAGTTTCAGGGGAAATGAATGAATATTTGCGATTAATTAAGCTTGTTGCACGAGAATCTAGTTTATTGTACCTCACTCTTATAAATGAAATTCCTAAAAGTTCAATAAATGAAAGAATAGAAAACGCTTTAACTAGTATAAAGGAAGTTTCTGATGAAACAAACAAGGTTTCACAAGACTCCGATTACAAAGTAAACCATATCTTGAGCCTAACATCTTCAATCAGAAAACAAAACTCTGAAACTCTAGAAAACATTCAACTTTGCAGATTAAAAACTGAGCAAGTAAAGAATCGATTTCAAACTATTCTTTCAGTTAGAAATAGACAGCAAGTTGAAATTGAAAGCATAAAACAAGACATGCAAGAGGCATTTGATCAAATGCTTTCTATTCGTCAAATAATCTCAGACATTGAGCAGAGTTCGCAAATTACGAATGCAGAAGTTGTTGGAATTGCGGCTATGGGTGAAGAACAATTAACTACTCTTGAGGAAGTTTCCGATGCATCTTATAAACTTGTAGAACGAATTCAACAAATGAAAGATAACATTAGGCAGTTTAAAATATAATAATCAAACACATATAATATTGATTCGAATCAATAATAAATCTTCTAATAATACTACTGACAGGTTGGTTCGCTTATGAAATTCAAAAAATGGGTTTTTTCAAGTTTACGTACAAAACTTCTTATGATGTTCCTTTTTCTAACAGTAATACCTCTCATCCTTGTTGGGGTAATATCCTATATGAAATCTTATAATATTGTTGCCGAAAAATCATATTCATTAGCTCAAATCCAAGTAGCACAATTACGTAGTGAATTTGATGATGTCCTTCAGGATATTAAAAGATTTACAGAAGTTGGGAAAAAGGATAGCACTGTTCAATTTTTAATTGACAAACAAAATACGGCTGAGGAATCTAAAAGTATTTTAGGAATGATAAAACTTTACAGAGAAAGTTATCAATATAGTGAAAGCATCATGAATATTAAGATTATTAGTCTTGATGGAAAAGCTGTTAGTGAAGACCGTGGCGTTCATCAATTAGATGGTCAGGTGCTCACTAAGCTTCCCTACACGAAACTACTAGATCAGCCAACTAATACACTAATAGAACCAATCTATAAAAACAGTAATCCAGCACTTTCTATGACAAGTACAATTACTTCGGATAATTCCAATGAAGTAATTGGTTTCATAAATATTGTTATTAAAGCTTCAATTTTTAAGAATATTCTTAGCGAAGCTTCATTAAAAACTTCAAGTACAATTCAAATTGAATCTGAATCGGGTAATATTTTATTTTCGCACCCACAATTTGCAAAGACTTCACCTAACTTAGAAAGAAAACAAATAGAAGAAAACCACTCTGGCTATTTTACGCATGGTGCAACATTTTTCGTCTTTGAAACATCTGAATTAACTGGTTGGAAATTCATTCGATATACACCGTTATTAGACATTACAAAAGAAGCTAATGAAATAAGAAGTCTAATTGTATTAACTGTAGGATCAGTTTTAATTTTTACCATTGCATTATATTTCTTTATCACTTCAAGATTAATTCTTCCAATTCGTATTTTAAAAGAGAAAATGAAACAGGTTTCACAAGGTGATCTTAATGTACAGCTCGTTAATAAAGGTACTGATGAGATTGCAGACCTAGGTGAAAATTTTAATAGTATGATTATGAAAATCAAAGCTCTACTAACAAAAAGTGTTAATGAACAAAAACAATTAAAAATTGCAGAATTACGTACTATGCAAGCACAAATTAATCCACACTTTCTATATAACTCACTTGAAACAATTATTTGGATGGCAGAAGCAAAAAAAAGTCAACAAGTAATAGAAATTACGAAGGCATTATCCCATTTTTTTAGAATTTCTTTAAGTAAAGGAAAAGATTTAATTCTTTTAGAAGATGAGATTGATCATATTCGAAATTACCTAATTATTCAAAAAATGAGATACCAAGATATTTTAGATGTAACCTTTCATTTAAATGAAGATATTTTACATTATGAAATTATTAAATTAACACTTCAGCCAATCGTAGAAAATGCTATCTATCACGGCATAAAAAATAAACGCGGTAAGGGATTTGTCCGAATTAAAGGTGATTTTACTCCAGAAGGATTTATTTCCATTGATGTGATAGATAACGGAATTGGCATTAAAGAAGACAAGTTAAAAGATATTCGATTTCAATTATCTCAAGGAGTCCCATTTGAAAAGGATCAAGGTGGCTTTGGTATGGTAAACGTTCATAATCGGATTCTTTTACACTATGGGGAGCCTTTTGGTATAACAATCAATAGCTGGTATGGTTCTGGCACGCGTGTAAGTATAATTATTCCAGCAGAGAGGGGATTTAAATGAAAAAAGTATTCTTAGTAGATGATGAAATGGCAATCCGAGAAGGGATTGGAAAATGCATTGATTGGAATCGCGAAGGGTTTATTTATTGTGGTGATGCTTCTGATGGTGAAATTGCTCTTCCTTTAATTGAAAAACACGAACCTGATATTGTCATTACGGATATTAAAATGCCTTTTATGGACGGTTTGGAACTCAGTCGTATTCTACGCGAAAAAATGCCCTCAATAAAAATAATTATTCTAAGTGGACATGATGAATTTGAATATGCTAGAGAAGCAATGCGCATCCAAGTTACTGAATATTGCCTAAAGCCTGTTAGTTCACAAGATTTACTTACTATATTAAAAAAAGTTTCTTCAAAAATTGATGAGGAAGAAATGAACAATAAAAGATTAAGTGACTTAGAAAATCAATTATTGCAAAATAAATCTGCTTCTCGAGATAAATTTTTATATGAACTCTGTGAAGGGTTATATACTTTTTCTGAGGCAATTAAAGAAGCTTCAAATTTAAATCTTAATCTTATCGCAAGTTATTATTATATCATTATCATAGAATGTACAATCGACTCTGATTCGATTGACTGGATAGAAGATGAATATGATTGTTTGCACTTTAGTAGAAAATTAAAAGAATCTATTTTTATTATGATGGGAGAATCAAAACAAACACTTGAACAGGAGTCAGAGATAATAAGACAGCGGTTGGTGTCACATGAAGAACTACAACCTGAGAACCCATTAATCTTTGGAATCGGAAGAGTAGAAAGCCGTATTCAAGGTATTACCTTATCTTTCTCGGAAGCCGATGAAGAGAAAAGCTATTCAACGATTATTCATAAGTACAGTTCAAAGGAAACTGAAATAGACATAGAGTCTAAAAAGGAATTACAACATTTTAACCGAAGAGATTTAATTGACTTTCTAAAATTTGGATTATCAAGCGATATTTCTTGTTTTTCCCGTTCTTATTCATCTTATCTAGAAAAAGGGAATGTTCGATCTCCTTTTACAACGTATTATTTTTTAATGGACTTTACCATTACGATTTCACATTTTTTAAAGGAAATAGAAATGGATAATCTTGAAGTTATGCAGGAAATTAATCAATTAGAAATGAAAGCAAGCTGGATTAGGAATTATAATGAGGTTCTAACCTATATCGAAGAAATGCTACACATCGTTACGTCAACTAGAGATCGTTTAACTACAAAATACTCTTCAGCAGTTCAAATGGCGTTATCTTATATTAACGAAAATTTTACTGACTCTCAGTTATCTCTTCAAACTGTTGCAGACTCAGTGAATGTAAGCGCATCCTATTTAAGTCATATGTTTAGTCAGGAAACAGGTAAAACATTAATCGAATATTTAACGAATACCCGAATCGATATGGCCAAAGATCTTTTGAAGACGACAAATAATAAAACATATGAAATTGCCCATCAAGTTGGGTATATTGATTCGCATTATTTTTGCAGAACCTTCAAAAAGGTAACTGGATTGACTACAAAACAATATAAAAATCAAAAGCAAGTTTTTTCCGTTTAATTGATAAAGGTCTAACGGGTACAGTTTTGAAGTACAAAATCAGAATTAGAAGGTTCAACATAATATCAGAATTAGCAGCGTAACAGACGAGGTAAATCGCATTTCCAGCATTACTGTGTAAATTTTAGGCTTAAGCATTCTCACCATTAAAACGTTTACCCCAATTTTCTTTCCGGTTGTTTGACTTCATTATGTTAGAGTTAAGTAAACCGCCATACCGGATTAAAAGTTGGTGTAAAGGGTAGTATACCTCTATAAACATTATGAGGTGATGGAAATGTCTAACATGATTAAACAAGAAGAAATGGAAACATTAAGAGAGTTAATCAAAGACGTAGAAACGGCCATGCTGACTACGGTAACTGAAGAAGGGCTTATTTCTCGTCCTATGAAAACACAAGAATTAGAGTTTGATGGTGATTTATGGTTTTTTACTAAAAAAGAGACTAATAAATATGAAGAAATTTTACATGATCATGATGTTAATGTGGCTTATGCAGGTAAGTCCTTTGTCTCCGTCCGTGGAAGAGCGGAAATCGTTGAGGATTTAGACAAGAAAAAGGAATTGTGGAGCAAAACATATGAGAAAATTATGCAAACTTCTTATGATGACCCTAACGTTGTCTTGATAAATGTAAAAGCGGAAGCAGCCGAATATTGGGAAACAGGTAATTTTACGAAGAAAGTTGCCTTTTTCTATAAACGAATAACAGGGCAAAGTTCTAAATCGACTGATATTAATGAAACGATTGAATTGAATAAATAATCGCAAAAATGGGTTGTCTGGATATAGGACAATCCATTTTGCTATGTTGAGTTATGTTGATCCATTCCATTGTTGTTGTTGTTGTTATGGCTTAAATTTGACGTTGACGTTTATTTTCTTCGCTTTGACGGACGATCTCATCAACGACGTGCTCGATCGGTGCAGTGGCGTCGATTATAATTCCATTTTTCGGAATGTCTTCTTTCGTTTGGTGCAATCGCGCAATGAGTTCCCGTTCCGTATTCTTTCCGCCCCACTCATTTTCCGGTCGCTCGTCAAGCCGCCGGTTCAATGTGTCAAGGTCGACCTCGAGGACGAACACGCCGTCAAATAGATCTATGAATTTCGAAAAGTTCCTAGAGCCACCGCAGAAAAATGTTACCGCCTCATCCTGGTTGGCGACCAAAGCCTTTACTTTATCTACATGCCAAATGTGGTTCTCGTGCGTGACGCCATCCGTCCGTGTACCAGTTTCCGGATCGCCTTGATAAGCCAATTCACGGTCACCATGAATGGCATGGTAGCCGCGCAGCTGCAATTCATTGCAGACCGTAGTTTTACCGGTGCCGGAAACGCCTTCAATCAGATAATTCCTAATGCCCATAGCTAGACCCTCCATTTCTGTCGCTAAACTGCCCGTTCAATAACAATTGCCATTTCCTATACTGTACCATGGAAATCCGTGTTACCCTTAATAAATGTAAAATTTCCCTTTTAATACGAGTTAGGTCATTTTTAAGTCAAAAAAAACTTAAATCCCTTAACTACCAAGGAATTTAAGCTTCTAACTCTGCTGCTGTGCCAACTAAAGTACCTTTTCTTCACCTAATTTATTTTAAGGACTTATTAGACTGCCCTATTTTTTAGTAGGTGGTTGTCTTGTGATGCTAAGCTACTTTATTTATCCTTCCCTACTAAATGGAATACAACTGATTGATAATCTCCTCCACGTTTTGCAAATGGGGCGTTTACTCCATTAAATTCAGTAGGTAATTGTAAACCATTGTAATGTAATTCATCACCATAGTATGTTCCTTTGCCGTTCACTTCATAAAGCTTATTTTCATCAAGTCCTTTTAGTTTAAGTACTTGTTGTTTCTTTGGATTTACTGTGGCAAGCACCTTATACCACCCTATCAATGCCTCATTCTGATCTTTCGATATGATCATCCATGCCGTTTCATTTCCATCGAAAGGACTTTGAAGGCGATAAAAATCACCATCTCTTACTAATTTACGTTGATTTTTATAGAATTGAACTTGAGTCCTAATTAATTCTCGTTCCTCTTCGCTTAATTCGAGTGGGTTTAATTCATACCCAAATGTCCCAAAGTACGCTGTATTCGCTCTTGTTTCAATAGGTGTTTTTCTTAATGTTTGGTGGTTTGGAACAGCTGATACATGTGAACCCATACTATAAATCGGATAAACAAGTGAGGTTCCATACTGAATTTTTAAGCGCTCAACCGCATCCGTATCATCACTAGTCCAAGCTTGTGGAGCATAATAAAACATACCTGGGTCGAATCTTCCTCCACCACCGGCACAAGATTCAAATAATACGTTCGGAAATTCATTCGTAAGTCTCTCATATAAATCATACACACCTAAAATATAACGGTGGTAAAATTCACCTTGATGTTCTAGTTTAAGTGCTGCCGAATAAGCATCTGTAATATTCCGATTCATATCCCATTTAATATAAGAAAGCTGTGTTTTGTTAATGATACCCGCCATTTTTTCATAAATATAATCCACTACTTCACGTCTTGAGAAATCCAACACTAATTGATTTCGGCCAAAAACTAAGTGCTCTTCTTGCCTACCTACGATCCAATCTGGATGTTCCTTATATAACTGACTAATTGGATTAATCATTTCAGGCTCAAACCATAAGCCGAATTTGATGTCTATTTGCTTTAATTTTTCTACCAAAGATTCTAAGCCATTTGGAAGCTTTTCTTCATCTTCAAACCAATCTCCAAGTGAGGATGTATCATCGTTCCTTTTACCAAACCAACCATCATCTAGAACAAACAACTCAATTCCTAGTTCCTTTGCGCTTTCTGCAATATTTACAAGCTTTTCTTCGTTAAAATCAAAGTAAGTAGCTTCCCAATTGTTTATTAATATAGGTCTTTCTTCTATTTTCCATGGGTCACGGATTAAGTGCTGACGATATAGATTGTGATAGGCTTGACTCATTCCATTTAATCCTTCATTTGAATAAACGATAACAACTTCTGGAGTTTGAAAGCTTTCTTGGTTGTTAAGCTGCCAATTAAATTGATGTGGGTGAATCCCCATCATGACTCTTGATGTATCATAATGATCAACCTGTACTTGTGCTAGGAAATTACTGCTGTAAACAAAATTAAATCCATACACTTCGTTGTCATGCTCTGTTGTTTCTTTTCTTTTCAAAGCAATGAATGGGTTATCATGGTGTGAGCTTGCACCTCTTATGCTGGAGATAGAAGAAATCCCTTGTACAAGCTGACGTTCTTTAATATGCCTTTCCCTTGACCATGTGCCAGACAGATGAACCATCGTATAATCTGCATCAGGTAAATCGATTGAGGCACTCATAATCTTTTTCAGAGAAAGAGTGTGATCTCCATTATTTACGATCCTTACATTACGTGTAATAACAGGATGCTCGTGAAAAATCGTATAAGATAGCTGAAGGCTTGCACCAATCAATTGATCTTCAAGTGTAATAATAAGCGTTGTTGCTTCCTCTTCATTTGCATATGTAGCAGGAAGTCCATCTAATTTAAGCTTTCCTTTTATCACTTCATACCCTTGATAAGCAAATAAATTTCCAACTCTTCCCTCACTTGTTTCAACCTCGATTGCAGCTTCACGAAAATCTCCCTTACCAGGTACCGGAAACTCTTGACGTGTTGTTTCTAGAGAAAAGGCTGGATCTTCTTGGTAAAAGTGACAGCTTGCTGCTGTCGGAATATCATTTACTTGAAAATGTGAAAAATCATCGCGATGACGAATGGCTTTACCAAAATAAAGCTGGCCAAGACTCCCGTTCTTTAAAACTTGAAAAATGTAACTAATTTGGCCGTTTGTTAAGTGAAATTGTTTATTTTGATCATTTATATGAATAGACAAGGTTTTCAACTCCTAATTCAAATTTAAAAAGCCAAAGAGCTTGAAAAAATCCAAGCTCTTGTTTACTTTGTATGATTAAAACCCTTCACGTTGAATGATAAATTCAAAATCTATATCAGTATTTCCTTTTATGATATGCTCTTCATGAACTGGAGCACCCCAGCTGTCATCTCCACCAACACCCATTTGCTTACCAGCAACGGTAATCACTGAATAATGAACATTTGGTAGCTCATAATGATGATTCGCATTTTCAAGCTCAAAAGCTGTGTATGGTGAGACATTACATTCAATTGGCGTATCCTTAGAAGAGATCATGACCCCTTCACCGTCAGAATTTGTTACACTTACCCGACGTACTCCTGTACGATTTCCCGACTCTTGTGGATTTAAATAACCTTCGACATTGTCTTTTGCCGTATTCTTAAATACTCCAAGACGTGCTCCATGAGCTCGATCAGAATAGTTTTCTTCAGGTCCCATTGCATACCATTCTAACTGATTATATTTTGCCGGAACCTTGAAGGATACTGCGAAAATTGGCATTTGCGGCAATCCTTCTGCTCCTTTATAGGAAGACTTAACATGAATGCTTCCATTAGGATAAACTGTATAGCTCGTGGTCACTTCAATTTTTTCATGAATAGAAAACTTGTAGGTGAATGCTACTTGAACAGTATCTTTTTCTTCGGTTACATCAACACTAGTACATCTACGAGCTAAGCTTGCTGCATGCCAACAACCTGAAACAAATGATTGTGCAAAACCTCGGTCATTATCTGTCGTTGCTCTCCAAAACAATGGAGCAGGAGGATAAGCAATCATTTCTTTTCCAGAATAGTTTACTGATACTAAACTACCTACTGCCTTTGAGAAGATAATGCTAAAGTCTCTTCCATGAACACCGATATTCACATCGCCTTCGACTAACCTGAATTCCCCATTTGCTGCAATTGGCGCCATTTTATTAGCTTTCTTCGCAAAGATATATTGTCCAAATGCAACCTCATGTCCAGCATTTGCCCATATCGTTTCTTCTTTTAAAAGAAAAGCAACATGAACATAATACTCTTCTGGTTTGTTCATTAATTCTTTTGACCAATCATAGTCAATTCGCTGTTCACTTTGTGGTGATACATTTACTTGTAATGTTTTTTCATACACTTCTTCTCCTTCAAGAAAAAGCGTGTATCTTAATTCATAATCAGATGTATCTTTAAACAAATTCTTGTTTTTGATCATTACACCTGTTTCATCTGCTTCAAGCTTAATATTTTGATATAAATATTTTACTTCTTGCATTTTCGGTGAAATTTTACGGTCTGCATAAACAATTCCATTTGTACAGAAACCATAATCTGTTGGGCGATCATCAAAATCTCCACCATAAGCTAAAAATTCTTTCCCGTAACGGTCTTCTTTAACAAGAGACTGGTCAATATAATCCCAAATGAATCCACCTTGATACATTGGATATTTATCCTCTAGCTCTGTGTAATAATTCATACCACCCAATGAATTCCCCATCGCATGCATATATTCACAGCTTATATATGGTTTTTCAGGGTTATTTGTTAAATACTCTTCAATATCTGCTGGCTTTGCATACATCCGGCTTTCCATATCACTAGTCTCATTGTAATTACGGTCATAAAACACGCCTTCATAATGAACAAGTCGACTAGAATCAACAGATTTAAAGTATCTTGTCACATTTAATATCACTTCACCTGCATATGACTCATTTCCGCATGACCAAATGATAATTGAAGGATGATTTTTATCTCTTTCAAACATCGACTTCGCACGATCTAAAACGATGTCTTGCCATTCTGGTTTATTACCTGGAATATTCCAAGAAGGCTCAACAGCGCCCATCTTTTGCCATGAACCATGTGTTTCTAAGTTCATTTCATCAATCACATACACGCCATATTCATCACATAATTCGTACCAATAGCTTTGGTTTGGGTAATGCGATGTTCGAACCGAGTTTATATTATTTTGTTTTAAAGTCTTAATATCCCATAGCATATCTTCCTTAGTAATAGCACGCCCTGTTCGATGGTTAAACTCGTGGCGGTTTACCCCTTTAAAGATGATACGCTCACCATTTATTTTCATCACCTTATCCACTAACTCAAAACGTCTAAAACCAACCTTTTGCGGAACAACTTCTACTACATCTCCTGATTCATTCACAAGCTGGAGGTAGAGCTTGTATAGATTAGGTGTTTCCGCACTCCATAATTCTGGTTGATCCACATTGATCGTAAATGTTGGGTTTTCATCGTTCATCGCAACACTTGTTGATTCAATAACGTTATGATCTTTATCTACCAAACTAGCGATTACCTTTGATCCAGATGCAGCAGGAGCATTTAGCTGAAGATCAACTTTAAGTGTTCCCTTTGTATAAGTTTCATCCAAATCTGCATGAACATATGCATCATAAACATGCATCTTCGGCACTGTATAAAGATACACTTCACGGAAAATACCTGAGAAGCGCCAAAAATCTTGATCTTCTAACCAACTTCCTGTACTTCTTTGATACACTTCAACCGCTAGTTTATTTTCCCCCTCCTGTAAAAAAGGTGTTAAGTCAAACTCAGCTGGTGTGAAGCTGTCTTCACTATATCCGACAAACTTACCATTTAGCCATACGTAAAAAGCAGACTCAACCCCTTGAAACGATACATATACAGGCTTTTCTAGCATGTTATCAGGGACATGAAAATACTTTACATAGCTTCCAACAGGATTATGATCAGTAGGAATTTCAGGAGGACGAATGTCATTTATCCCGTCCCACGGATACATCGTGTTTACATATTGTGGCTTGCCATATCCTTGTAGTTGGATATGACCTGGAACTTTAATATCATCCCAGCTATTACAATCAAAATTCAATTCATAAAAAGTTTCCGGACGATTACTCGGATTAATCGCATAATGAAACTTCCAATTTCCATTTAAGCTTTTTCTCATTTTCATTGGAACAGATTTTTTTGCCTCTTCCATTGTTTCGTAATACATATGACTAGAGTGTGCAGGAAGTCGATTTACTGCAAATACATTTACGTCTGTTAGCCAATTTAGATCTGGATTCGTTGTCATTATTATCATTCTACCTCTCTATCTTATTTTACTGAGCCCATCATTCCTGCAACAAAGTGCTTTTGCATAATGAAGAAAATCAGTGCAGCTGGTAATGTAGCAATTACAATCGCCATCATAATAACCCCAAAGTCAGGCGAATAACTTGAACCTAAGTTTGAAATCAGTAATGGAATCGTCTGATTTTCTGGAGATTGTAAAACAACTAGAGGCCATAAATAGTTGTTCCAGCTGGCCATAAATGTAATGATTGCCGCTGCTGCATATGTTGTTTTCATTGTTGGTACATAAATTCTAAAAAATACTCCTAACTCACTTAATCCATCAATTCGACCTGCTTCAAGAATATCCTTTGGAAACATTTTTGTACTTTGTCTGAAGAAAAAGATTAAAAATGCTGTAGTTAATGTTGGTAAAACCACTGCTGTTAATGTATCAATTCCTAAGAAAGGCACTGTTTGTGAAATCGTACCGAACATCCTGAATAAAGGGACCATTAACGCTGCAAATGGAATCATCATTGATAGTAGTAAAATATTAAACACAACATCCTTTGACTTACTTTTGAAAATTTCAAATCCATATCCCGCTAAGGAAGCGATTAATAACGATAAAATTGTTGTTGAAATAGAAATTTTTGCTGAATTTATTAACGCTGGTACAATATCAACTGTGGTTAATAGATTTTTAAAGTTTTCTACAAGATGAGTACCAGGTAATATCCTTCCCTGTGTTACATCAACTGATTTATTTGTTGCTGAAACTACCATCCATAAAAACGGAAAGATTGACACAATACTCGCAATAATTAATACACCATAACCAAATAATTTTTTAAGCATTTTTCTCACCTGCCACTTTGAACTGAATAATTGAGAAGATCACAATCATAATAACAATTGCATACGATACGGTTGCCGCATACCCAAAGTCTGGAGTGTATTTAAATGAAAGATTATAAATATATTGAGAAATTGTCATAGTAGAATTACCAGGACCACCTTTTGTAATATTCATAACCTCATCAAACAACTGTAGCGTTCCAATTGTAGAAGTAATCGACGTAAAAAGAATAATAGGCTTTAACATTGGAATCGTAATCTTAAAAAATTGTTGTATTGATGATGCTCCATCAATTTTTGCTGCTTCATAAATTGAATGATCTATATTTTGAAGTGAGGATAAATAGAAGATCATATTATAACCAGTCCAGCGCCATGTAATTGCGATAACAATTGTAATCTTGGCCCAGAACGGATCTGTTAACCATTGAATTGGTTCAGAAATAAATGCAAGCTTCATTAACATCATATTGATAATTCCATCTACACCGAATAAATACTTAAAAATAACGGAATAAGCTACAAGTGATGTAACACATGGTAAGAAGATCGCAGTACGGAAAAATCCTTTAAACTTTAAACGTTTGTCATTTAATATAACGGATAAAAATAAGGCTAATAAAATCATAACTGGCACTTGGATAATTAGATAAATAACCGTGTTCTTAACTGCAGTTATAAAAGTAGGGTCTTTAAGTAATCGAGCGTAATTATCTAATCCTGTAAACGTTAAATTCGTACCTGTACCTGATTGGAAAGACATGATTAAAGCCTGAACCATTGGGTAAAAGTAAAATAAGCAGATTAATACAGAAGCGATTGTGATAAAGGACCAACCGATGATTGTCGTTTTATTTAAAGGTTTCCTTTTCGAATAAGAAACAGAAGTGTTTGCGTTTGATTTTGCTGATAACATATTATGTCAACTCCTTAACTTGTCAAAATAAGATAGAAGCCTTGAAATCTCGACTGTACTTCTCATAAGTTATCCTTATTAACAGAAGCAGATGAGGTTTCAAGGCTTAGCTTCTCATACTAAGTTAGCTTTGAGAAGAATTGTAGGAAAGGTAATTATTGAAGCTGTGCTTCTGCTTGTTGTTGAGCATCTTCTAGCACTTGATCAAGATCCTTACCGTTAAGGTAGTTTTGCATTTCAACAATTAAAATGTCATCAATTGCGTATGTGTGCAATCCATAATTGACTTGTGGGATTTCTTCTACCCATTTTGAGAAATCAGAGATAATTGGTTGCCCTGCAAAGAATTCATCCTCAGCTTTGTATGCTTCCCCAGTTGTTGCAGGAGTGTACGTTCCGATTGCCCCAACTTCTGTTACTAAATCTTGATAAAAATCAACGTTTGAACCAAACGTTTTTGCTAAGAAATCCGTTGCTTCATCTTTTCCATCTACATTTAGAACATACCATGAGCTTCCACCTAGGTTAGATGCATTTACTGAATTCTCTACATCTGGAAGTTTTGGCTGTGGCACAACTGCCCATTTACCTGATTGTGATGCTTCAGCTTTAATAGAAGGCGTGATCCAGTTTCCAGTTGGTACTGATGCTACTTCGCCACTATTGAATGCTGCTAAGAATTGACTCCAATCAGAGTTTGGTTTTACGATATCAGCGTCCAACATTGCTTTGTATGTTTCAAAAGACTTCTTAAGTGCTTCATTATCAGCAATAAATGGTGTCACACCATCTTCTTTTAAGTACCAAGAACCACTAGATTGCAACATCATACGAATAAGACCTTGGTCATTTGGATCAAGTGTAATCATTTGCTTTCCAGTTGCTTCTTTTACTTTTTTACCAATTTCAATATATTGATTCCAATCAATACCTTTTAAATCATCAACTGTATAGCCTGCTTCATCTAAATAATCCGTTCTTACGTATAAACCAGTTACACCTGTATCAAATGGTAAACCATAGTTTTTACCATCTAAGCTAGTTGGTGCAATTTTATATGATGCAAAATCTTCCGCTTTGAAAGATCCAGTTATTTCATGGAAAGAATCTGGATATGCTTGAAGGAAGCTTTGTGCACGATAGTCTTCGATCAACACGATATTTGGTAATCCTTTTGTCGTACCAGAACTTAAGCTTGTATTTAACTTTTGAATAATATCAGCTTGCGCATTATCTACAATCTTGATTTCTACATCAGGATTTTCTTTTTGATAATACTCTTTTGCTATTTCCATCGCTTTAATATTAAAGTTTGGGTCCCATGCCCAAATTGTAATTTCTTTTGAACCCGATGATTCACTTGAATCTGATTCTGTCTCTTGAGACCCAGATGAGCATGCTGCCAAAAACATCATGCAAGCCATCATAAGTACGAGTAGCTTTTTCATAAAAAATACCCCCATATTTTTGTTTTCGTAAGCGCTATCACCCTTACAACTACAATATTAGCACCTATGTTTCGTTTTTCTTTAGGACAATATTTTCATAAACTTGTGATTTTTTTATAGAATGTATCCGTTTACAATTAATTAGGGTTGTATTTTTTTTAGATACTTGTACTTTTTTTATATTTCGGAGATCGGAAGTGTAATCTTCACTCTTGTTCCCTCTCCTAATTTACTTGAAATCGATACACCATATTGATTACCATACAAAATTTGAATTCTTTCATTTACATTTCTTACACCGATCCCTGTAAAATGCTGTTTCTTACTCTTTGTTTTCGGAAGTTTATTAGATGAAATCTCCATTCCATCTCCATTATCCATGATCTCGCAAATCAAAGTACCCTTTTCTTGCCACACCATTACATTGATAAAGCCAGATGTTTTGTTGTTAAATCCGTGGAAAAATGAATTTTCAATAAAAGGCTGTAAAATCAGCTTAGGAATTTGTTGGTCTACACAATCTGGTGAAAGTAAATAATTTACTTTAATTCTGTCTCCATAGCGTTTTTGATTAATAAGAACATAATCTTTTAAATTATTTATTTCTTGCTCAACAGAAATGGTTTCACTCCCATTTCCAATTGTATTTTGAAGTAATGAAATCAAGGAATTGATTGTTTCCTCCGCTTCCCCTTTTCCACCTTGCTGAATCATAAACTTAATGGAAGTAAGTGTATTATAGAGAAAATGCGGATTAATTTGCTGTTGTAAAGCCGCTAATTCTGCATTGCGTTTTTGCTTTTGGAAAAGAACGAGTTTTTCCAAGTAATCATGAAGTTCATCCAGCATTGAATTAAATGCCTTACCGATTTGCATTGTTTCATACGTACCACTTACTGAAACATACTGATCAAAATCAAATTTCGAAGCATCTGAAATTTGCTTTACTAATGTTGATAATGAATTTGTCATTCTTCTCGATATAAGAAAAACAATAATAAGGGCGATAGCAACTATGCAAATACAAATCAGCACAATTTGCTTTTTATTAATCAAATCACCAATTGCTGTTTTCTTGTCTATTAAATTAAATAAATACATATCAAAAGAAGGAATATATTCCATAAAGATGATTTGATCTGTTCCCATGAAATTTGCAATTATATAATCATTATTCTTTTGTTCATTTTCTTTTGCATAGCGCAAAAGATTATTAGCTTCATCTCCAATTAATTCCGTTTTATTACTTGACACAATGGTACCAGTTTTATCGAGAATAAAAACATCATTTCCTGTACTTGTGTGGCTGTTATAAAAATTCCTAATTTCACTTTCTTGTATTGCGAAGTACATCATTCCGTATATATTTCCTGAAATCCTTTCCATTAAAGGTTTTGAAGCAACGATAAATTGAGCATCATTAGCGCTATTTGTATTTTCGTTACGCTGATCATATTGATAGATCAACCTCTTTGGATTTTTTAACGAATTTTCAGTCATAATATGACTCTGCAATTCTTCATCGGTAATTAGCCAGTATGATCGATTTGTCGCATAGCTCATTTCATTCACACCGGTCACAATAATTTCAGTTTCATAAGCATCAACATTTGATTTCGTTCGTTTCATCTGCTCACTCATTTGATAATAAGATCGCATTTTTTGCGCATTGGATTGCTCCTCCGTCATAATTCTTCTTATCGTTCCACTTTGTAAGATGTTGTTTGACGCAAGAACAATCGAGTAATTATAGGATTCAAAACTATCTTTAACTTGATTCATTACTTTCGCATTTGTAATACTAAACTTATCAATAAAAAACTGCTCAGACATACGAAACGTTGTCCACGTAATAATGATTGAAACCGTAATAATACTGATTACACTAATTAAAAACATAATGACAAACAAACCATTATGTTTAAAATGATTTTGGAAAAATTTCATACTGATTCACATCACTTATTCAATTTTTGATTTCTTCGATATTGACTCGGGGATAAACCTCTTTGCTTTTTAAATACCTTGCAAAAATAACTATGATCGGAATACCCAACATGTCCACTAATCTCAGATATCGGAATAGAGCTATTCATTAATAACTTCGTAGCCTCTTCTATACGAATTCTATTTAAATACTCATTAAAGCCTTCTTTGTTATGTGTAGCAAAATAACTTGATAAATAGGAAGAATTAAAATGAAAATGATTTGCTACACCAGTTAAGCTCAACGGCTCTGCATAATTTTCTTCAATATAATCAAGAATTTGTTGAAGATTTGAATGTCCGGTTTGATTTTTCCTTGATAAAATAATTTCTTTCGCCTTTTCTACAAATCGATGCAACTGTTCAACAACACTCGCTGCCGTTTTAGCTTCATCAATTGCATTAAAAAAACTGAACTTTTCATTTTCTAAATTCTTCACATCATACTCCAAATTACTTAATAAAATGGAAATATTGAAAATGATGTTGCCAAAAAACGCTTTATATTCAAATATATCCGTCGTAAATGCTGCTGATAATTCTCTTACATGTTCCTCTAAATAGTCAAATGCAGAATCAAAACGCTCATGCTTAAAATCATTCGTAAACTTATCCAAATTAAAAGAAGTGATTTTCGGACCTTCTTTTGCTAAGTCTTCCTCAACTATTATGTTAGTTTCAGGAAAATAAAATCGATATTGAAGCATTTTCTTGATCACGTCATTGTACTTAATCCCAATTTTTGAAAAGCTTTCAAACGTGTCACAAATAAGCACTGAAAGCTTTAAATCTAACTCTAATAGTTCAGCAGCTACTCCCTGCATTTCTTTTAGTTCATCTTCTTGCCCATTAACAAGGAAAACACTTACATTTTCTTCTGTTGTGAATTCCTGTATTTTTATTTTCTTTAATTGAGTATCGAACAATTCTTCAAATCGAAGAATAATCAAATCCCTGTTTATAGCATCTTTATCTTTAAGGAGTCTTGTATCAGCAGCTACTAAGCAAAAACGTTCATATGGAAACGTCTCTGACATTAATTTTTCATCATATTGAGTGTCATAACCTGATACAAACTTTTCGATCATATGCCCAATATTAATGGCAACATTAGTATCTCCATTTGCTGCTTGTAGTGATGGTATTCTACTTGCTGCAGTTTTTAGCACATTAAGTAATGTATCAGCATCAAGCTTAGGCTTTAAAATATAATCGACTGCCCCGCTTTGAAAAGTTGATCTCACATATTCAAATTCCCCGAAACTACTTAATATGATGATCTCAATATGTGGGTACTTACTTTTCACAATACGAGTTAATTCTTCCCCATCCATAATCGGCATGACAATATCCGTTAAGATAATATGAGGCTTTGTTAACTCAATTAACTCAAGAGCCTCCTGACCATTCGATGCTTCCCCAACAATCTGAAAGCCTTCCTGCTCCCATTCCACATAATGCTTAATCCCTTGTCTTATTAATTGCTCATCATCCACAATGATGATTCTACAACCTTCACCAGATTTCAAAAAAATCCCCCCAGACTTTGTAGACTTATATGTTCATCTCATTTTTTCTCCTATTATACACATGAATGGTTCGAATATCATAGGCTTGTCTTATTTACTATTTTTGATATAGGGACAAAAAACCTTATAAAAAAAGCAGATTATCCAGACTATTAATCTACAAACCATACAAAAATAGCCAGAGAACTTCGAATCATATTAGAGTCTATGGCTTTTATTGAAATAATTTATAATTTAGGCAATTTGGATGATTTAGGAGGAATGAACATGTTGGATTTTGATACAAATATTGACCAATTCGCAACAATTAAAGTTATTGGTGTAGGCGGCGGGGGAAACAACGCTGTAAACCGTATGATCGAGGACGGTGTTGAAGGGGTAGAATTTATTGCAGTTAATACAGATGCACAAGCTCTTAATCAATCAAAAGCAGAGATTAAGATGCAAATCGGTGCAGCATTAACTAGAGGTCTAGGCGCAGGGGCAAATCCAGAAATTGGTAAAAGAGCTGTGGAAGAAAGCAAACAACAAATCGAAGAAGTGTTAAAAGGGGCAGATATGGTTTTTGTTACTGCAGGAATGGGTGGTGGAACAGGCACAGGAGCAGCTCCAGCCGTTGCTGAAATCTCCCGTAATCTCGGAGCCTTAACCATTGGGGTTGTTACACGACCGTTCAAATTTGAAGGTTCCAAGCGCGCTGCAAACGCCACAAAAGGAATTAACGAAATGAAGGAGTCTGTTGACACTCTAATTATTATTCCAAACGATCGCTTATTAGAGATTGTAGATAAAAAAACACATATCCTTGATGCTTTCCGAGAAGCAGATAGCGTTCTTCGTCAAGGCGTTCAAGGAATTTCTGATTTAATCGCTATTCCAGGTTTAATTAACCTTGACTTTGCTGACGTGAAAACAGTTATGTCCCAAAAAGGAACTGCTTTAATGGGCATTGGTATTGCTTCAGGTGAAAACCGCGCTGCTGATGCTGCCCAAAAAGCGATAAATAGTCCGTTGCTAGAAACCTCCATCAATGGAGCCAAGGGAGTGATCATGAATATAACCGGCGGTCGCAATTTAAGCCTCTTTGAAGTTCAGGAGGCAGCCGATATGGTTTCATCTGCTTCACATGACGATTTAAATATGATTTTTGGCTCTGTCATCAACGATAATTTAAAAGATGAAATTATCGTAACTGTCATAGCTACTGGATTTACTGCAAAGGATTCATCAATAGTACAAACACCTGAAGAGCCATCAACTGAAGCAACGTCTAATCGATATCCAAAGGAACAACATATACAACCTGAGAAAATAGAACCTAGAGGATCAATTCCGTTTTATGAACGAAACTTGGAACCAGAAGAATCATTAGATACTCCAGCGTTCTTCCGCAAACGGAGAAACCGATAGTAAAAAGCTTACATTGACATACAAAAAAGATCAAATATCAATTAAACTGCACCCCATTTGTTAGACACAACTTAACAATTGGAGTGCAGTTTTTGTATGGTTAAATTCACCTGTAGCTATTTCTGGATATTGTATTCTATAGTAGTGTTCAAATCATGCTTGAAAACGAAGTTGATCCCCGATTTCTTTTATATTTCAAACCATCGTTGTAACACCAATAGCTTAAAACTTCACCAATACGTCAACTTTCACTGGCTGTCCAGTATTTAATGAAATATTTCCTGCAACCCCAGTAAGTATTGACATGGCTCCGTCTACATGGGAAGCTGCTCGGTTAAATTCATCCTCTAACGGTGTACCAAACAGATCTTGTAATAAGATTGGGTCACCACCACCGTGGCCACCTTCACCTTCTTCTATTTCTACCTCATACGATTCACTAAACATCGGCATAACAGTAATTGATTTTTCCTCTAGTCTTCCTTCATCCTCTTTATTTCCACCTGAATTAATATATGATTGCTCCCGGACATGAACTTCGATTCGTCCTTTACTACCATTAAACGAAACAATATAGCCTTCCCATGGTAAATAAGCATTTAAAGAATAGTTTAAAATAGCTTTATTTTTGTAATGGACCATCACGCCTAATGTATCTTCAATATTAATGCCATCTCCAAACACACTTTGATCACGATGATAGCCATCTTCTTTTTCGGCATCTAAATACATTGCTTTTAAATGTTTGTTTTCTTCTAGATTAATAGCAAACGGATCATTCTTGGCCACTTCACTTCCATGTGCCCGTTGATAAAAGTTAGTTACTCCCCTTGATTCTGCATTTTCTCTGCCATAAAAACGTAATCCACCGAGGGCATAGACTGTCTCTGGTGTTGTTCCTAACCAGAAGTTAACTAAATCAAAATGATGGGTAGATTTATGAACTAACAAGCCACCACTATTTCGCTTATCTCGATGCCATCTTCGGAAGTAATCTGCCCCATGCTGAGTATTTAATGCCCACTCAAAATTGACCGAAAATACTTCACCAATCACACCGTCTTTAATTAACTCTCTTATTTTCGTGTTATGTGGTGCATAACGATAGTTGAAAGAAACGCGAACCTCTTGACCTGTTTTCTTAACAGCATCAATAATCGCCTGACATTTCTCGGCATCGGTGGTCATTGGTTTTTCGGTAATCACATCACACCCTAGTTCTAATGCTTTAATAATATACGTATGATGGGTTCGATCGACGGACGTAACGATCACCGTATCAGGCTTTTCATTAGCAATCATTTGTTCAAAATCCTTAGCAAGATACGTCTCGATTTGCGGATGATCATATTTCTCTTCCAATAAACGGTTCGCATAATTCATTCTCGTTTGATTGATATCACAAAACGCAACTAGTTCACTCGTCTCCCTAAAATCACGGACAACCGCACCATAGAAATATTCTGCTCTTCCACCTGTTCCGACTAATACATATCTTTTTACCATTATAAAAACTCCTTATTGATAATTTGTTTAACATATTTGGATACGCTTACAAAATTCACAGTCTTCTTAACACAAGGTAAACATTTACTTATTTTCATTATATTTAAGAGTTCTTTACCTTTACATATAAAAATCCGATCTCTTTTTCTAAATAACAGTGTTGTTTATTTTATCAAAATAATAAAGAGAAACAATGACTAGATCATTATTCCTCTTTTCTATTTGGTACTCCTAATGAATTGCTCTTTTAATGAATTAATGATGAAAACTAAAGGCATTCTTCCTTTTTCGTATTTCAACAATCGCGCCTTTCTGCGAAAAATAGATTATTAAAGAGTAATCATAAATACATATATTCGACAAAAAGACCCCACCCCCTTGTCATTACTGGAATCCTTTGTTTATTCAGCAGCCCCTATTTAGATATCCATTCCATTGCCTTGCACTCAATTTTTTATTATACTTCTCTTAGTTGCTCTTTTTAGGGGTGAAAATTTGTACGAGATCATTTTAGATTTTACAAACATTTCCACTATTTATACATTCTATGCTAGCTTTCTATTAAGCTTAACGATTAAATATATTTGGACTTGGCATATTGAATATGATTTTATTGAAGCAACATGTGTCTCGCCTTCAAAGGTAAATATAACATTATCAAGACCTTCTATTCAGCAGATAAATGAATGGAGGTCTAACTCATTATTAGGTTGGATTGCAAGATATATTCGCAGAAAAGAAAGCTCGGGTGACGATTCGGAAGGTTTCCATTCTTTCTCTTACTAAGCATTTTTAGAAAAATGACTGGAGGAAGAAAGATGAAACCTACTAAAAACATACTTGTTATTATTGTAGTTACGATATCTACCTTAGTACTTTCTGCTTGTTCTGCACAGAATTCAAATGGGGATGGTTTTTTTCAAAATGTGTTTGTTCATCCATTTGCATCAGCCATTCATAGTATCGCTATTTTATTTAATGGCAGCTTTGGATTGTCAATCATACTGATTACACTAATTATTCGTCTCATTCTGTTGCCATTGATGTTAAAACAGTATAAAAATCAACAGCATATGAAGGAAAAGATGGAATTATTAAAGCCTGAAATGGATGCTATTCAGAAAAAGACTAAGGCTGCCAAGGACCAGAAAGAACAACAAAAGCTACAGCAGGAAATGTTTGGACTATATAAAAAGCATGGAGTTAATCCACTTTCTATCGGTTGTCTTCCAATGCTTATTCAAATGCCGATCTTGATGGGGTTTTATTATGCAATCAGGGGCTCAGAAGAAATTGCGACACACTCATTTCTCTGGTTCAGCCTAGGACAGCCGGATATTTGGATTACAGCAATTGCTGGGATCGTTTACTATGTACAATTTAAAGTATCGATGTCGAATATGCCTACTCAAAACCAGTCTCAAATGAAAATTATGGGGCTCATGTCACCACTTATGATCGTGATATTCTCTCTAAACGCTCCAGCAGCACTCCCGCTATACTGGGCAGTCGGTGGAACTTTCTTAATTTTTCAGTCCATATTAGGGAAGAAATTATACCAGCAAAAAGCAAACATAGCAGATAAAACAGATAAAACAGAAAACGTATAGCAAATATTTTAATTTTGGGATTACTTACACTATTTTTCTCAAAAAAATTGTTAAGCAGTCAGGGAAATTTCCTTTCCCTTTATGATCGATAACAAAATACGCTCCAAATTGAACTGCACCCCAATTGTTGGACACCATCTAACAATTGGAGGTGCAGTTTTTGTTTGGCTAAATTCACTGGAGAAGATAAACTAGTGATTGTTAAACGCTATTTAGCTGGTGTGGAGAGTTATAGTACGATTGTGAGGTATATTGGGACATCAGACAGTGTTATAAGGTCAGCCAGCTATTTAATCTGGTCCTTTTTTACAATGATTATTATACTTTTAAATGTTCATCTAAAAATTCAAGTACGGCCTTGTAACCGTTTATTTTATTTTCCATTTTCATAAATCCGTGTCCCTCATCAGGGAACACTACATACTCAACAGGTACATTATTTTTTTTCAGTGCAGCTACGATTTCATCAGATTCAACCTGAAGTACTCGTGGGTCATTTGCACCCTGCAGCACAATGAGTGGTTTATTAATTTTCTCCGCATGGAATAATGGTGAAATACTGCGTATATACTCAGTTTGTGTATAAGGGTTACCTAATTTTTTATAAAGTGCATCTCGGTAACTTTCCCACCATGATGGGATGCTTTTTAATGTTCGTTCCCAATTGGAGACACCAAAAATGTCTACACCCACTTTAAACTCTTCCGGCCTGAATGCTAATGCAGCAAGCACCATAAATCCACCATAGCTATCTCCAATTATCCCGATTCTTTCTCCATTTATATAATCTTGCTCTCGAAGGAAATTTTTTGCCTGAATACAATCCTCCAAATCGATTTCCCCCTGCTTTAAATCTGCAGCACTAAAGAAAGACTTTCCATATCCAGAGCTTCCTCTGTAATTTACGTCTAAAATGGCATAACCTTGATTTGCCAGGTATTGAAATAATGGATAATATTCAGTACTAGACTGCCCTCCGGGGCCTCCATGAACAAATACTAGAGCAGGTGCTTTTTCACCTGCATTTACTACAGGCTTATAATAAATCGCAGGTATCTCTAATCCATCAAATGATGGATAGCGGATTACCTTAGCTACTACTAATTCCTTTGGATCAATTTCAGGATTTAAGGTATCAGAAAGCTTTTTTAATTCTTTTGATTCGAGATAATAGGCATACAAATTCGATGGTGCGTTTGAGCTATTTAATAGAAATGTTATTAATTCCTCGCTTTTAGAAAGCTGTATATTGACAATTTGTCCTTCAGGCAATGACGGAAGTTCAATCTGCTGGTGAGTGGTTAAGTTTATTATTTTAAATTCTGTTTTTGCATCAATGTTAATCGAGTAAACAAGATAGTGATAGTCACTTGAAAAAAATATAGACGTAATATCCCAATTTTCTTTAGCCACTTCTACGGATTGGTTGGTATCGAAGTGATACTTTTTCAAATATTTAAATTCATAATTTTCGTCGGTTAAAAAGTAAAGAGAATCGGAATCTTCGCTGAAATTTTGAGGAAAATAATTAACATCTCCTTCATGAGCAGTTAAATGAGACAAACGATCGAACTCAAGGTCATATAAATAAATATCCGAATCATTTAAATTACTCACTTTTGCTAACGATATAAAACGCTTATCAGGTGATATGGATCCAAATTCATATCCGGCATTATTCGTAAAAATACAGGTTGATTCATATGTTTCGATATTCATTTCATAAACATCGATAAAACTTGGATTCCTTTTATTGGATCCATAGAAAAAGCTTTTCTCATCCTTACTCCAATCAAAAAATACCGCACGCTCGTTTTCTCCCGGAGTTAAATCAATAGCTTCCCCATTTTCATTTTGCACATAAATATGTAAAATTTCATTTCCGCCTTTATCACTTAAAAATAAAAAGCGATTATCTTTCGGAAAAAAAGAAACGGCATAGACTGCATTATCCGTTGAATAGGTAACCTGTTGCTGGCTATTATCCTCTAAAGAAACCATGTAAGCATTATAGATCCTACTTTTATCACTCGAATATAAAACTTTTTTTTCGTCGAAAGAAATGGAGTTCGATATAATAGATTCAGTGTTGAAAAAATGATCAATTGAATATTTTTTGACACTGGTATCCTTAGCGTCTTTTGTCATCCTTTTACCCCCTTTACAATGTTTTATATATATTCTCGTTAGAATATAAAAAACCTTTTTATTAGGGGTAGCGTCTGGAAAATACGCATATTTACAACGTTAAGGAAATTACAATATTAGAAAGCCCAATTTCTCAGCATTAAAATTGAGAAATTGGGCTTTTTTTCGTTACTCCAGAAAATCGATTGATGAAAAAGTTTGGATTCAATCCAAGATAGATTATTGAAGGCTTGATTTCAAGATATGTTTTTCTGGACTCATCGTTCCGAAAACTTTATACTAAATTATATGAATGGAGGTGCTTGTAAATTGGGTAGAAATATTAGTTTTAACAAAGAACATGCTTTGAATAAAGCGATGTATTTATTCTGGGAAAAAGGTTATGACGCTACATATATCTCAGATCTTATTGAAACGATGGGAATAAGTCGATCTACTCTCTACGATAGTTTTGGAGATAAGGATGAACTATTTAAACTGGTTTTAGAACATTATAAAAACGTTGGCTCTCGGAAGAGAAATTTACTTTTTAGTGGTATAAACACTAAAGTATCACTTAAATCGTTTTTTTATCAACAAATTGAAAAATGCTATTCAGATGACATTCCCAAAAGTTGTATTATAACTAATTCTTCGCTGCTTATTGGACATATTGATCCTTCCATAGAAGAAATACTTCTAAATGATTTTAATGAACTTGAAAAAGTATTTAAACAAGTCATCGAAGAAGGAAAAAAGACAGGAGAAATTTCACAAGAGGCTAACTCTGAATTAGTTGCATATTCTTTATTGAGTTTAAATCATAGCATTAATTTAATGTCCAGATATAAAAAAGAGAAATATCTTGCCTATAATCTAGTGGATAAGACTATTGCAGACCTATAGTCTTTCTTTTTTAAACATTTCGGAACGAACGTACCAAAAAAAAGCGTAATCAAAAGGAATGATAACGTTGACTAAAAAGAAAAATTTTCTACTATTTATTTTGGCAATTAGTTGTGGTTCACTTGCTGCTAATATTTATTATGCACAACCAATTGTCCAATTCATTGCAACTGATCTGAACATCTCTTCTGATTTATCTGGATTGCTCACTACCTTGACACAAATTGGGTATGGATTGGGCCTATTTTTTATCGTACCAATGGCTGACCTATTTAAAAGTAAGAAAATAATAGGAATCCTTATCGGGCTTACTATTCTTTCATTAATTGGTACGCTAATTTCGACAAATGGAATTGTTTTTTTACTATTATCAATCATAATTGGCATTGGAGCCTGTGCGGCTCAAATGTTAGTTCCACTAACAATGAGGATTGTGCCCATTGAAGAGACAGGTAAATATGTAGGTAAAGTGATGAGTGGTTTATTGATTGGGATTATGATTGCTCGCCCATTATCTATCGGAATATCTGACTGGTTCGGCTGGAGAATGGTATTTCTTTTTTCATTAATAACGCTAGTTGCCGTATTACTGCTAATTATTAAATTTTTGCCCAACTATGAAGTAGTATCGACTAGTAACATGTCATATCCAAATTTATTAGCTTCTATGGTGAAGCTATTAATAAATACATCTCCTTTACAACAAAGAGCTTTTTATCACGCATGTCTATTTGCAACATTTAGTCTTTATTGGACAGTTATCCCAATTTTATTAAGGTCTGAGCCATTACATTTTTCAAATAATGAAATTGCATTAATTGGCTTTGTTGCAATAGCTGGAGCTTTATTAACTCCGACTATTGGTAAAATAGCAGATAAAGGTTATATTTTTGCAATGACTAATATATCAATGGCGCTCGTACTATTATCTATCTTACTATTATTTTTTGTTCAAGATCATTCACTATTTAGTGTGATTTTACTCCTTATCTCCGGCATTTGCATTGATATTGGTGTATCAGGAAATTTATTATTAGGACAAAAAGTTATCTTTGGTTTGAATCCCGAGATAAGAAACAGACTTAATGGATTATATATGACTATTTTCTTTTTGGGAGGAGCCTTTGGTTCATGGATTGGAAGTTATACTTACTATAAATTTAATAGTGAAGTAACTTTACTCATTGGAACAGCTTTGCCTTTAATCGCCTTATTAGTTCATTTAATAAAAAATAATACAATAAATTTATCAAAAACCAAAAGTAAATACATGTCCTAACTATTAATGTAATCCAAAAGTTAGAGTGAAAATCTAATTTTTGGGGTAGCATTAGCATTTTTTTCTACATCAGAAACAAATTAATCACTATCATATTGTGTAATTACAACAACATTATTCCCTCTTCCCAGTGGACTTTTATACTTAATAAAATATAAAGAAGCACCATGCTTATTTATAAATAACTCCTCGATTATTGAAAAGTAATCCAGCCTGTCCACCAGTGAACAGGCTGAATTACTTTATTAGTTCAGAAACTATAAACGTAAAAAATAATTTCATAATTAGGGTTTAAACATAACAAGGATCATTAAAATAAACTATCTCAGAAAGAATCTTGTCGCCTTTTATCTTCCTAAAAGCCTCCCTCGCCTCTTTTTCTGTATTAAATTCGTACATCTTCATATTTTCATTTAAAAAGATAGTAATTACCCACACAAATAGTTCCTCCATTTACAACCTAAATTTTTTTATAATTAAGAAATTAATTTATATTTTATCCAATTTCTTTTTACAAAATTATATTATTTAAGCTAATTTAGAGGTAAACTCATAATTTTTCTTTGTAAATGCATAACCTTCCAAAATCATACGGGCTGTACGTACTACCTTGATTGCATTAATACTTCCAGCTATTAACTCAACCTTGGTTTCCATGATCCCAGCAGGATGTCCTAACCTGACAACTTCTTGATTTACTTTTATAATATCGGATAAGATTGAATCTTTTAAAAATGCTCCTGCGGTGGTACAGATGGCACCTGTTATAGCAAGTGCTTGATGTGGTTTTTGCATGGACATCATTCTGATTGTGCAGTCCATATCTGAAGCTTTTCTTTCCACTCCTGTTACATCAATATAATCCATAGGAGGAGCAATAATTGTCATTTTAGGGACAGCAGGTGATTTTTTTGTTGCATCTTCTTTTGAAGATAATTGGCACATTTCGGCTGCAATTGATCTAATATTCTCTAGTTCTGTTAGCTTTTTTTGTGTAATTTCATGAGGTAGTTCAGTACCCGTAAGACCGACATCTTTGGCATTAACAAAAACTAATGGATTAGCAACATCGATAATTGAAACATTTATAGGGCCTTTAGGTGATTGAATGACATCAATAGAGTTTCCAGTTGGAAATAGTTTTCCTGTTACAGCACCTTCAGCATTAGTGAATGAAAGATAGATAGGAGAACCTGTTCCTGGTACTCCAGGGATTGAACACATACCTTCAGTTTTAACTTGGCCATTTTCAACTTCTACCTCAGCAATAATGATCTTTTGAGTATTTGTATTAAATATTCTAACTGTTGTAATAGGCTCAATTGCTGGTACTAAGCCTTGTTCAATTGCATAGGGACCTACCGCAGAAGAAATATTTCCGCAGTTTCCTTTGAAATCAACTAATTGATTTTCAATACTTATTTGGGAAAATGTGTATTCAATATCAATCTCTTCTAGTTCTGACTTTTTGATAATTGCAGCTTTACTAGTTAATGAATTTGCCCCACCAAGGCCGTCAATTTGTCTATGGTCTGGACTTCCCATAATATCCAATAAAAATTCATCCCAAAGCAAACGATCAGTCGGCATATCTTCAAAATTAATAAACACCGCTTTACTAGTTCCTCCACGCATAACAACAACAGGTACTCTCATCCAAATTACCACCTTTTCTTATTCACTTTTTAAAAAGTACCGGTGCTTTTAAAATTATAGTATGATATGTGTTATCATAAGTAAAATAGATATTTTATTAAAAAAATACAAAAAAAAACTTATAATCAGTTGATGGAGATGAACATTATGGATGAAAAAGATTGGAATGCGATCCGAATTTTATATCAAGAGAAAAATATTAGCCGTGCATCAGAACGTTTATATATTTCACAACCTGCATTGACTTACAGACTTAAAAATTTAGAAAAGGAGTTTGGGACTAGATTATTTTTTAAAATAAAAGGGGGCATTGAGTTTACTTCTGAAGGCATACATTTAGTTGAGTATTCCGAAGAAATGATAAATAAGTTACAAAAAACGAAAGACTATATGATTAATATGCAAAATGAGGTAAAAGGAACTTTAAGGTTAGGAGTTTCAAGTAACTTTGCTCAATATAAGCTACCCAAGATATTAAAAAAATTTTCAACTAAATTCCCCAATGTACAATTTAATATAAATACAGGGTGGAGTACTGATATTATAAACCTTCTTAATTCTGCTACTGTGCAATTAGGAATTTTACGTGGAAATTATGAATGGTATGGAAAAAAAGTATTATTACATAAAGAAAGACTTTGTTTGATTTCTAAAAAAGAAATAGACATGGAAAATTTACGTGAATTGCCATTTATTAATTACAAAACGGATAGTTCTCTAAAAGCTCTAATTACCGGTTGGTGGCATGACAGATTTTCCGAACCGCCATTTGTTATGATGGAAACAGACAGACTAGAAACATGTAAAGAAATGGTCAAAAATGATTTAGGTATTGCCATTGTACCTGAAATTTGTCTTCAACCTTCAGATAATCTTCAAATACATGAATTATTTTATAACAATGGAGAACCAGTATTTAGATATACATGGTTAATGTATAATCAAGATTCATTAAAGCTATCGATTGTAAAAAATTTCATAGATTTTTTGAATGAAAATCCAAATATTTAATAAAAATTTCTTTATTTAAAAAGGAATTTAAAGTAATTCCCTTATCTATCATCTTGATTATAAGTTTTTTTTTAGAAAAATCTCAAAAAATATATATTTTACTTATTAATCCACGTATTATATTCTAAAAACACGAAATATTCTTAAATTCTAATCTAGGGATGTAGTAAATCAAAACTCTATTTCTGGAATATTTCCAATATGTTTTGTAAGCGATTTCTTTATTTTAGGAGGGGATTAATATTCTTACTTTTTTAGGAATTTCAATGGTTGTCGTTTTTACTTATTTGATCATGGCAAAAAAATTATCTCCTGTTACAGCTCTTGTTATTGTGCCAATAATATTTGCAGTAATTGGTGGGTTTGGCTTAGAGCTCGGGGGTATGATGCTAGATGGCTTAAAAGAAGTTGCTCCTTCAGCTGCCTTATTATTGTTTGCTATTTTATTTTTTGGAATTTTAATCGATGCAGGCTTATTTGACCCACTAATTAATAAAATGATGAAATTCGTTAAAGGAGATCCCGTTAAAATTGCTATTGGAACCGCAATAATCGCTATGACCGTTGCATTAGATGGCGATGGAACGACAACTCATATGATTACTATTTCTGCTATGTTGGCACTATATCTTCGAATTGGTATGAACCCACTCGTTCTTGCAACAATTTCTTTACTTTCTGTCAGCATAATGAGTGGTATGACTCCTTGGGGAGGACCAGCTACAAGAGCCATTGCCTCTTTAGGTCTTGATGCTAATGAGTTTTTCCTCCCACTTATACCAACAATGTTATCAGGAATGGGATGTATTCTTTTTATAGCTTTTGTTCTTGGAAAAAAGGAAAGAGCAAGAATTGGTGTTATTAATGTCGAGGAAATTCCACATCAATCATTAAAATTGAGCGAGGTTGCTGCCACTTTTGCCCTGCAAGATGATATTAAACGCCCTAAATTAAGATGGATAAACTTCATTTTAACAGTAACGATTATGGTGGTTTTAGTCATGGGGTTAATTTCCGCTCCAATCCTATTTCTAATTGGATTTGTACTCGCTGCTATGATTAACTATCCAAATTTAGAAGAGCAAAAGGAACGTATTTTATCACATGCAGGAAATGCTTTAACTGTTGTCATATTAGTGTTTGCCGCTGGTATCTTCTCAGGAATTTTTTCCGGAACAAAAATGGTAGACGCAATTTCAAATGCATTAGTATCGATCATTCCAGAATCTGTAGGTTCCTTTTTTCCTCTTGTCGTGGCACTAACTAGCATGCCATTTACTTTCGTTTTATCCAACGACGCTTATTACTTTGGAGTTTTGCCAATTCTAGCTGAAGCAGGAGCAGCTTATGGGGTAAGTCCTTTAGAAATTGCAAGAGCTTCAATATTAGGGCAACCTGTACATTTTCTAAGTCCTCTTGTTGCATCTACTCTTTTACTAGTAGGAATGGTTAAAACAGACATCGGGGAATTTCAGCGCTATGCGTTTAAATGGACTCTACTTTGTTCGTTAGTCATTATTGCTGTTGCTTTTTTAACAAGTTCTATCAGCTAACCTTTATTCCTTTGTGATTTTTCAACTTAAATTCCGATAATAAAGCTGAGCCATTCAAATTCAGTTACGAACCTGAATTGGATGGCTCTTTTTTAATAATCTATACATTAAATAATTATCATTAGAATTAGTCTAACTCTCTTTTCCCTCTGAGATATTGTCATATACCTTTATTTTAGTAACCACTTTCACAATCGTTTTTGCAAGATTCATTACAGTATACAATCTTGTATCATTTAAAAATTGTGAAGTTGGCAAAGGATCTATATAATTAACAAATCCCACGAAGTGGTAATCCCCTACTTCTGGGAGCATCTTTTCAAGTGCTTTTCCAGGAGTTAATGGTCCCTCTTTAAACATTACATAGCCCACTTGATTTTTATCACCAATGGATGCATCAATACTAAAAATAAGAGGCTTTTTAAATTGTTTATTGATTTCCTTTAATATCCCTTTTAAATTAAATGCATGTACGGGCTCTTCTAATGTTCCATAAACACGAAAAGGAACTTGACTATCTTTAAGCATCGTTCCTACTAATGGTCCTAATGAATCACCAACATATCGATCAGAACCTATACATAAAAAGACAATATCTTTATCCTCTCGTGATGAATTCTGAATAATTTCTTTCATTTTAAGTGCTAATACTTCAATATCTTTTTCTTCTGTAATTCCATTAGATTTCAAATTATATGAATATTTTTCTAGATTCTTTTGTTCTTTTTTATAATAATAAGACACACTATTATCACCCTTAATGTTATTTTTTCCGTAAACTATAAATAAAGTTATTAAAATAATTATAACGTTTAATAAAAAAATAAAACAATACTAACTATGCAGATAGATGAGAATGAGATTTCTTCTTGACCTCCCAATATCTTAAAAATCTAAATAGAGGAGGAAGAGTAATGCATACAGTGACGACCCTGAGCACTTGTACTGCTATGACAAATGTAGCATCACCATTAAGAACAAGAGCAGTTGTTGTCATCTCTGCAATTCCACCTGGTGCAAAAGCTAAACCTGCAGTCAGAAATGTTATATCCGTTACAATCGATACAAAATAAGCGCATATAAATACAGAAACAATTAAGCCTATTGTACTCAAAAATGAAATTATTAAAGTTCTATTTAACCCTATAAACATATTTTTATGAAAACGCGAGCCGATGCTTGCACCAATAAAAATTTGTGATACGATCATTAAACTTTGCGGCCACCAAGCTATAAGTTCATATCCAAAAAGTTCTGAGCCAAAAGATTTGACAATAGCAACACTAACCATACTACCAATCAACCATGGAGCTGGAAACTTCAAAAATTCCCCTATATAATATCCACTCCACGCTATACATACCAACAAAATTGTAAAAGCAAGCTGTTCGATTCCAAATTTTGTTAATTCCGTTGAGATAGTATAGTTGTTTGCATTAGCCTCAGAATGACTATTCAAGAAAGATATAATTAGAGGAATAGTTAGGATAACTAAAAATACACGCATAGCCTGAATAATACAAAAAACACCAGTGTTAGCACCCACCTCTTCTGCAATGCCAGGGATTGAGGAAAGGCCCCCAGGTGCAGTAGCAAAAAAACTTGTTAACATATCCAAATTGCTGTATTTCCATAAAACAAAACCTGAAAGTAAAGAAATAAAAATAGATAAAAGTAGCATTATGGTAATAGTTGACCAATTTTCATGAAAAATGTATAGAACAGAACTATTCACTTTCCGTCCTAATTCAATCCCTAAGATACACTGTCCAATATATAACCAATATTTTGGAATACCCTTTTGATTACGAGGTAATTGTAATAAATTCGGACGTAAAATTGAAAGAAAAGTTGCCATGAGGAGTGTCCCGATCATCCATCCAATAGGGAGACCAGTTAAAGAGAGAAATAATCCACCTACTCCGCTTACTGTTACAAACAACCCAAACTGAATAAAATCCCTATTTTTTTTCATTCCGAATCCTTCTTTCGATATTTTACTTAGGTGAAGTATTTTGTAACCTTTTCTTGATAAATCAAATATAGTATACTTTTAGAAATAATTAAAATATTGATTTATTATAATTATCCATAAATAATCTTGATAGTAGAAATGGAGGTTATTAGTTTGGATGAACGAGATTGGATGGTTTTGCAAACCCTCTATAAAGAAAAAAATATTACAAAGGCTGCTCAACTTTTGTATATTTCTCAACCGGCTTTGACAAACCGATTAAACCAATTAGAAAAGGAATTTGGCGTAATTATCGTAAATAGAGGAAGGCGTGGAGTTCAATTTACTCCACAAGGAGAGTATTTAGCCAAAAGTGCACAAGAAATGTTATTAACCATACAAAAAATTAAGGAAAATGTCCTTAATATGGAGGATAGAGTTGTAGGTACACTAAGATTGGGTGTTTCTAACTTTTTTACTGATTACATGCTTCCCAACCTATTAAAGCTATTCAAAGATCAGTATCCTAATATTGAATTTAAGGTAACGACAAACTTTAGCAGTCACATTGCTCAGTTAATTTACAATCAAAATGTCCATATTGGAATAGTTAAAGGGGACTTTATTTGGAAAGATCATAAACATTTATTATTTGAAGAATCCATTTGCATAGCTTCTAAAGAAAAAATAGACATACATGACCTTCCTAACTTGCCAAGAATTGATTATCATACAGACACGTCATTGAAGAATTCCATAGATAAGTGGTGGTCTGAAAATTTCACCCAACCCCCACTTGTCAGCATAGAAGTAGATAAAGCAGACACTTGTAAAAAAATGGTCATAAATGGATTAGGCTATGCTATTTTACCTAGTTTGATATTAAAGGATGTAAATGATATACATATAGCTGATATTAAATCAATTGATGGGAAACCTATTGTTCGTAAGACATGGATGATTTATCACGAGGATTCATTAAAATTAAACATTGTTAAGGCATTTGTTGATTTTATTGAAAATGAATATAAAGTGTAGCAATTAGTCGTAACAGATAATAGTCTAACGCAGCATTATCAATCAAACAAAAGCATCTGCAAATTGAAGCAGATGCTCTTATTGTTTTATGAAATTTTTTCTTTAGAATAGTATGCAGCAGATTGCCCCAATCTCTAACTACAGGTCACTATTCCTTTACGGAACCAACCACAATACCTGTAATAAAATATTTCTGTAATATTGGATAGATTAGTAATAATGGAATAGTAGAAATGACGATTTTTGCAGCGTTTAAATTTCTATTTGAAACTTCCATTATATTTTCCAATTGACTTGAGTTTGCCCCTGCTTTTAATATATCTTGAATATCAATTGATAATGACTGAATATAAGTCATGATAGGGTAATTGCTAACCTTCGTCATGTAAATTAATCCTGAAAAGAAGTCATTCCAGTTTCCAACAATACTAAATAATGCAACCGTTGCTAGGGCTGGTAAGGAGATAGGAATATAAACCTTTATTAATATTTGCCATGGGTTAGCGCCGTCCATAATAGCTGCTTCTTCTAACGATTTGGGTACACCTATGAAGAAATTCATTACTAAAATAATGCTAAAAATTTGGACTGCTCCGGGTAATACCAGGGACCATATTGTATTTAGGAGATCTAAGTTTTTCACGACTAAATAAGTAGGAATCATGCCGCCATTAAACAACATCGCAAAAATAATAAGATTCATATATATATTTCTACCTCTAAAATTTCGTTTCGATTTAGAAAGTGGATATGCCATTAAGACAATTAATATCATATTAATAATAAGTGAAAGAATCACTCGTTGAATAGATATAGAAAATGAGCGCCAAAATTGTCCATCCTGCATGATCATCGTATATGCTTTTGTTGTAAAATTTATCGGTGTTAAACCTACGGCATTTGCCGCAACCGCCTCACTACTACTAAAAGAAATAGCAACAATATTCCACAATGGCAGGAGACAGATTAGCCCTAATAATATGACGATTGCATAGATGATTACTTTTCCTAATCGCGCGGAAAATGTTTTATTCTGTACCACAATCCCTCTACCTCCTTAGAATAACTTTCGATCTGTGTATTTTTTAGCAGCATTGTTTGCTGATAATATTAAAACTAATCCTATTAATGATTTAAATAAACCAACTGCTGTACCAAAGCTATATTCACGGCCAATTAACCCGATTCGATATACATAGGTATCCAGAATGTCTCCTGTCTCATAAACCATCGGTGAATACAGGTTATATATTTGATCAAAACCAGCATTCAAGATATTAGGAAGACTTAGAATAGCCAATAGAAGGATTATAGGCAACATGCCAGGAAGTGTAATGTGCCAAACTCTTTTCCACCAATTGGCTCCATCAATCCCTGCTGCTTCATGAAGCCCTGGGTCTATTGCAGTTATTGCAGCTAAGTATACAATGGAATTAAATCCAAATTCCTTCCAAACATCTGTACCAATTATTAATGGTTGAAATAGCTTATTACTTCCAAGAAAGTTCAGCTTTTCAAACCCCAAAAAAGTTAAAATTTGATTCACAGTTCCATCAAGATTAAACATATTTAACACAACAGATGCCAATACAACCCATGATAAAAAATGAGGTAAATATACAACGGTTTGAATTGATTTTTTTAACAGTTTAATCCTAACTTCGTTTAATAAAATTGAGAATACAATTGCCATTAAAGTTCCTAAGACTATTTTTCCAAGTGCGATTACAATTGTATTTGAAAATATTTGCCCGATATCAGGTAATGAGAACATATAAGTAAAATGATCAAATCCAACAAATTCAGAACCTAACAATCCTTTTGCTGGAATATAATCTTGAAAAGCCATGATGATCCCAAACATTGGGATATAACTAAAAATGAATAGAAAGATCATCCCGGGCAACAGCATAAGGTGATACGAGGCTTCAATTTTAGTCAATTTTCTTCCTTTTATCTTCTTTTGATAGATAGGCTCTATCCTTGTATTTGCATGCTCTATCGGTTTCATAATGATTTTCCCTCCTTATAGAATAAGGACTGCAAAGCAGCCCTTATTCCTTATTCATTACTCCTATCAGCATTTATTGCTTCGATTTCAGCGATGATTTCATCTCCGCCTTGACTTTTCCAATTTGATACAAAGGTATCAAAATATTCAAGAGGCTCAGCACCTGTTACAATTTTAATGAAGTCTTCTTCTTCTAATTTAAGCAGGTTCGCACCTTTTTTCTCTAATGTCTCCGTATTTCCGAAGTACACTGGATTTACCCAATTGAATTTATCCTCTTTTGTAAGTTTATCGATCAAACCCATACCTTTCACTCTAGAGTGATATTTTGACCAATCTGCCGTATCAGCATCACTAGGATTTTCGGTATATTTTTTAATACTAGTTGCTGCATCTCTTGCTTCAGATGAAGCGATTTCTCCCATCTCAATTTCACCGTTTACTGCACCCATTATAGTTGAATAGTCAAATAACAAATTATCTGATTTTAACACTTCGATATTAAACGGTCTCGTTGACCCATCAACACCAAGTTCTTTGTATTCTGCAACTTCTGGATAATCAGTTTCTAAGTCTTTTGAATTTGCTAGCTCGTCATAGAAGAGATTCAAAATCTCAATCGCTAATTCTGGATGTTCATAGTCTTTTCTGACAACGATAAAAGCACCAGTTGGGTTCGTGTGAGCAACGTTTACTTTTCCATTTTCATCTTCTAATGAATAAGCTTCGAAATCTGCATTCTTATCCATTTCTCTTACAGTTGATAATCCCCAGTCCGGAATATGCCATGGACCAGTAACTATACCTGTTTGTCCATTTGTTACAAGAGCCATTATGTCATCCCATGTTCTAGTTCCAAACTGTGGATCAAGGATCCCTTCCTTATACCAATCAGACAAGACACCTAGTGCTTGCTTAGTTCCCTCTGTTATTGAACCATTCGTAATATTTCCATTTTCATCTTCTAGCCAAAATCGAGGATAAGCATTAAAGATTCCAGCAATTGATGTCATATTAAGTGCAGAGCCTCCATAACTTCCGGAATTTAACCAGTAAGCCATAGGGATTCCGATTGGATTGCCCGTTTCCCCAGGATCATTTTCTATGAAAGCCTTCGCAGTTTTTTCTAGTTCATCTAATGTGATGCTACGATCACCATCACTATCAATTTCTAATCCTAACTTTTCCGTCCAGTCTTTTCTAATCCAAATCATATTAGGAGCTTCATCCCCTATTGTTGCTGGAAGTGCCATTAGTCGTTCGTCGAATGATGCATCTTCTAAACTTCGTCCATCATAAGAATCATATATATCTTTAATGTAATCGCTTGCATTTTCGTTATAAACATCCGTCAAATCTGCTATTAAGTCATTCTCAACTAACTCTTTCAATTCTTCTCTTGAATCGACTCGCATCATATCAGGTAGTTCTCCAGAAGAGATAGCAAGTGCAACCTGTCTCGTATAATCTTCTCCTTCACCTTCAAATGCATTTTCTATTTTCACACCTAATTTCTCTTCTACTAGACGGGTATAGGCATTATCTTCATAAGTATCACCTTCAGGTAATTTTGAATTAGCTGAAGTTACTCGCCCCATTTTAATGATTTTTTCTCCATTTTCTGATGCAGAATCCGCTGCATTGGATGGCTCTTTTTCTACACATGCCACTAAAGAAAATGTCATAATAGATGCCATAGATAGCATGGTAATCCTCTTAAATAATGAGTTGCGCTTCATTGTTCTCCCCCTCGTATATCTCCTTTTTGTTTATGCCATGTCATTGGCACACTTTTAGTTTAATTGTTTTAGCGTTCTTCAAAAATATTAAATAAACCGTTTTCATGTACTTTTTTCCGGAACATTTATCTCTAATTGTTTTTAAAAAAACCTTAAATGATATAATGAACAAATATTATATCTTGGAGGCAAAAATATGTATCGAATCTTAATTGTAGATGACGAAAAAGACGAACGAAACGTCATTCGTTTTCTTCTAAATAAATACCGTTTTCAACTTGATATAATTGAAGCAAACAATGGAAAAGAGGCTCTTATTCAGTTAGAAAAACAGCCTATAAATATTTTATTTACAGATATTAAAATGCCCTTTATAGATGGGATTGAGTTGGCTACAAAAGCGAGAGAACTTTATCCAACTATTCAAACGATCTTTTTTAGTGGTCATGATGATTTTAACTTTATTAAAAAAGCTCTTTCATTAAGAGCTGTTGATTATATTTTGAAACCAGTAAAACCTGATGAATTTCAACAAACACTTTGTTCCGTCATACAAAATATTAAAACTCAGGAGAAAGAACGAGCACAAATAGAAGCAAATACTGAGCTTCTTAAAACTCATATTCTCAATCGTCTTATAAATAAGACTCCTTTGGAAAAGCTTAAAAATGAATACCCTTCCATAAATTTCGCCTATTTAAATGAATATTCTCAAATGATTTTAATGCAGTTTGATGAACCTTTTTTCGATCGACTTCCTAAGGAAAAAGACACTCTTTTCTTTTACCAACAAATCGAGGAAGCTATTCCAAACTTTTCTTGCGACTTTATTGATCTTAATCCTTTTCAGATTATATTGTTACTAAAGAAAAATTGGGATAACTCATTACACACTAAACAGATTGCAACCAGAATACAAAAAAAAATCCACTTAGAATATCGTATAAACTGTTTTATTTCAATAAGTAATGAAATCTCAGCTCCATATGAAATGCCTAGATTATACGAGGAGATGGAAAAGTATATAGAGGACCACTTTTTCTATTCTGACACCTATGCATATTCAAAAGAAGCAACATCAATCGAAAGTAAAAACTACCCTGAAACAGATGATGACCTACTACAGGCCATACAAAATGCCATTAAATTTGCAGATACCGTTAGTTTTAGACAAAATATGAATTCTTTGTTCGAAAAGTACCGTTCAAATCTAGAAATATCCCATGTATATGTGCGATTTTTATTTTCAAAACTATTCCAGCTGCTTTGTCATGATCTACCCTTATATGATAAAAGAACAATTAATAAAACAATGGAGGCTATATATTCCTGTCATCATTTTTCTGATATAGAAGAAATTTTGATTTCGGTTCAAAATGAAATCACAAAAAGATTAGAGGAAGAAAAAAAATCTCCAAAACATGTTATCCAAATCGTAAAACAATATATACACGAACATTATCAAGAAGACTTATCTTTGAATTTATTATCTGAACAAGTGTACTTATCACCTGGATATTTAAGTGAAATATTCATCCAAGAAACAGGTTGCGGAATCAATAAATATATTAAAAATCTAAGGATGGAAATAGCAAAAGATCTCCTCCATAGTACAAATATGAAAGTGAATGATATATGTCATAATGTAGGCTATCAAAATCTTTCATATTTCGTTCGTAGTTTTCGTGAACATTTCGGAGCAAGTCCAGAAAAATACCGGCAAATGGAAAGAAAAATGAAAGAGAATTCTTAATATGAACAAAATTAAAATCTGGTTTAAGAATTTAAAATTCAGAAATAAAATTTTATTTATCTGTTTACTAGCAGGTCTACTCCCAGTCATTACATTGGGAAGTTTTTGGTATAATCAGATTCAACACTTATTTATTACACGCGAAAATGAAGTGTTAGATGAATCTCTTAATCAAGCAATCTCCAGTCTTGATTATAAAGTAAATACTTATTTTGATGCTATGAATCATATAGTTTGGAATGAAGATGTAAAAAGAGGAGTTACATCTCATTATGACAATAATTATGAAATGTTTTTATTCTATCACTATACACTAGATCCTCTATTAAACACTTCGAAATTTTTACAAACGGATATCAATAGAATTACGATATATAGTAATAATAAAATGCATTCACACGGTGAGAGCCTTCGTCCTTTATCAGATATTGAACAATACAGTTGGTTTGAAAGTATTTCGAAAGCGACCACACCAAAACTAATTGTATCAGCTAAAGAGGAGACATTCGAGGTTGCGAGCCAATTATTTGATCGTCATCATAATACGACTAATATCGTTTACATGGATATCGATTATGAAAATGTGTTTGAATCAATGTCCACCTTATATGAAAACAACTATGGACTAATTATTCTTGATGAAAATGATCTGCCTGTGTTCCAAATAAACAAATTTTCAGAAAAGAATAAGTCTTTTGCGCTAACAGAAAACGAATTGCTAAAACAATTAAGCGAAAATTCCTTAGAAGAACAGTACATATATAAGAAAGCTGAACTTACACCCTATAACTGGACAGCATATCTATATCGTCCGATAGGTACAGTCTCTGCCTCTTCTTATGAACTTGAACTCACATTTTTTATTGTCGTTCTTTCTTCAATCCTAATCTTGTTTTTATCAATCTATTTTCTTTCAAAAGTGGTAGTCCGGCCGTTAATCATGCTATCAAAAAATATGGAACAGATTGAAAAAGGGGAATTGGTCGTAACTGTAACAAACACTGCCTCTGACGAAATCGGTAACTTAATTCAAAAATTTGGAAATATGGTTCATAAATTACAAACCATGATTAATGAAGTTTATAAAAGTAAAATCGCTCGTCAAGAATATGAGATGAAAGCATTACAAGCTCAAATTAATCCTCACTTTTTCTATAACAGTCTATCGCTGATCAACAGCAAGGCAATTATGGCTGATCAAGAGGATATTAGTCAAATGGCTCAATACCTTTCATCGTTTTACCGTACGACGTTGAATCAAGGAAAAAGTATCATCTCAGTCAAAGATGAACTCGAAAATACAACTTCTTATATTCAAATTCAACGAATGATGCATTCCTATTCATTTGAAGTTCATTGTGAAGTAGAGAAAGATATCCTTGATTACACGATGATTAATCTTCTTTTACAGCCGTTAGTAGAAAATGCCATAAATCATGGGATTGATCACAAAGAAACACCCGGTAAAGGAGTTTTAACGATATCAGGCAAACAAAATGAGGATAACTTGATTTTCACAGTATCTGATAATGGTTGTGGAATAGTCCCTGAAAAGCTAAAAACAATTTTAACAAATAAAACAGAAGGATATGGAGTACGGAATGTCCACGACCGCGTACAACTTTCTTACGGTCAAAAGTTTGGTTTAGCTTATCAAAGCGAAATAAATGTAGGAACAACAGTAACCCTCACCATTCCTAAAAGACGGTAAGAATTATTGATTAGATGCCTTGCTATATTTTTTCAGTTTGTAAAAAGGACCTCTCACTTTAATTTAGTGTGACCAGTAAAATGGGATACCGTAAAAACACCCCTGAGTCGTATTAGTTATCTAAACGATTTTGGAGGTGTTTTTCTTTTTTATGGGCACAAGAGTTCACTACCACGAAAAAAAAGTGGAAGAAAAGTATACAAGAACTATTAAAATCCCCCTTGAAGAAGTAGTTGTTCTCCTTCGAGAAGAGAGTCATTTTCATTATGGTTTATAAGAAGATCAAGGCTCTTCTAAAACGAAAAAATTGAATAGATGTCTATCGAAAAAACATTTCAAATGATCATGCAGGAATATCAAGTGCAGTGTCAAATTAAAGTCAAAGAACTTGTGGTAAAGAACATCCTAAATAGAGAATTCACAGCAACAAAACCTAATGAAAAATGGGTAACTGACATCACCTATTTACCATATGGATCATAGATGTTGTATTTATCAACGATCATAGACCTTTATTATAACGAGATTGTGACCTATAAAGTGAGCGAGAGTCAGGATATAGATCTGGTTAAAGATACACTTTGTGAAGCTGTAGAGAAAAGAAAACCAAAAGAAGGGATACTGATTCATACTGATCAATGTTCTGTGTATACATCTTATGCTTTTTTAAAATTCAGCTAAAGAAAAAGCATCATCACAAGCATGTCCCGAAAAGGAATCTACCATGATAATGCCAACTGAGTCAGTTATTTGTTGCATTAATAGATTTATAATGAAACGGAATTAATGATTCTTTCTCGACTTTTTGATAAAGTTTCTTTACAAATTTGCTTAACTCTAGAATAATTTTCCGAACAAATAGCTTCATAAATTAATTTATTCATTTGATTAGCAGAATAATGCTTTTGGTTAGGGGTCAATTTCCAATTAACCATAGCCATTCGTACAAATTTATCTTTCAAGGAATCCATGAAGTCCAACATTGTATTATTGTTAGCAGATGCAATCATACAACGAGTAAAAAGAATGTAGTTTTGAATATATTCATAGTAATCCATATTATTTTCTGCTTCAAATTGCAGGTCTAAATACATTCTCAATTCCTCAAGATCGAAGCGGTTGCCCCTCTCCGCTACTTCATCTACAGAAAACTCTTGTAAAAGTAAGATTACTTGCGAAATGTCTAACATTTCTTTCATTGAAATCTCTTTCACTATAATTCCACGATTTTTAATTGTTGCGACAAATCCCTCTGACTCTAAACGGGAGATTGCAACTCTAATTGGAGTGCGACTCATGTTTAATTCTTTTGCTAATCCATTTTCCGATAGAAACTGTCCTGGCATATAAGTTGCATTAATTAAATTTTCGCGAATTTTCTTATAAGCTATGTCAACCAGTGAGTGTTGGGTCATTTTTACAATTCCTTTCAAACAGAATTACACACTAATTCTATATAAATCTATAATGTTCCGCAAGATCATTTGAGACTTCTATCGTCTAATGGGAAGGAAGATCAATCAAGTTTATCCTATTCACTTAATAATTGGCCTTTTGATAAGTTATATTGTTAGATCCATCATAACATTATTGTTGTTAGTAAATTTATTTATTAATTGAACAAAAAAAGAAGTGCTTTAACACTTCTCCTTTTTACCTTCTGGATGTCACTATGATGCAACAGTTTCACCTAGACCTAATAATCGTTCCCTTACTAGATCAATCACATCCTGCTCCACACCTTTTGTCAGTAAATATTGTCCAACACTTTGATAGGTATGAAGGATATATTCATATGCTCTTATGATATAGTCACGATTTGAATACATGTACTCCTTTGGAATATTTCCATAAGGATGTTCAATCTGATGCATGGACTCCAGGTTCGTGTAGGTTACTTCATAATTTGAGACAATATCTTTCTTTTCTACTCCTGCTAAGCCTAACAGCAGCATGGCTAAGATCCCTGTTCGATCTTTTCCAGCCGCGCAATGAAAGACGATGCAGCCTGCTTTTGCTTGAGCGATCACATCAAAAATTCTTTTTACAGAATCGTTTTTTTGCTCCAATAAATCAATATAAAAATCTCCCATTGAAATCTCATATGAAGTTACAGTAATATCTGAAACGTTCTCGGTAATAAATGGGATGTTATAGTATTCACAAAAATCCTCTTCCGCAAGTGGATTTTTATGTGTTTCAATTTCATCTTCTCCTCGCAGATCAATGACAGTTTTCACCCCATACTCTCCTAAAAAGACGATTTCCTCTTTAGAGAGCTTGCTCATATCACTTGATCTTAAAAACGAGTGCCACTTTGTTTGGTCCCCATATTCGGTACTGTATCCACCTAACTCCCTACAGTTTTCTAGACTATCAATGGGCAAGCGAACCCAATTTAATTTAGCATTTTTCATCATCTTAGTTTCCTCCTACAATCAACTGTTTCCAAATTTAATCTTATTTTTCATCTTCGTCATCACCAGTTCAAGCACAACCATGAGTAAACAAATCATAATGACAATCGTGGTTGTTTGTGCATAGTTATACGTATTAATCGCTTGTGTCAATAAAAGACCAATCCCGCCGACCCCTATGATTCCTAAACCGATTGATTCTGAAACATTGGTTTCAAAGCAAACGGTAATCCAAGCAACAAAAGCGGTAATACAAAGCGGAATCAATCCGTGATAAATAATTTTAAACCAAGAAGCCCCTGTTGCCTTCATCGCTTCAATAATCTCTCCGCCCGTCTCTTCAATACTCCCTGTAAAAGTTTTGGTCAGATAGCCGACAGCAGAGATCAAAATTGCAACAAATCCTGACACATTGCCAAACCCTAGACTCGCAATCACCATTAACCCCCATACCAGCGAAGGAACAGAGCGAATGATGGCAAAAAATCCTTTTATAAAAATCGCTAAGTATCGATTCGGTGCAATATTTGATGCTGCTAAAAAACTTAAAAACATTGCTAAAAAAACAGCTACAACCAATGTTAACAAAGCCAATGCTAAACTGGTCACAATATTCAAAAGTGCATCAGGAACAATTGAAAAATCGACAGCCATCATTCTACTTAAGACGACGGGAACATTTTCTAACCGTTCATAAAATTTTTGCATATCTAAATTGATAAGCTTTACAGCTGCAAAAAACACAGCTCCCAATATAAGAACAAGAAGAATCGACTTACCAACACTTCCTTTTGAAGTGACTCGAATGTGCTCCATTGTGTTTTCAATCTCCTTACTTTAATTAGACGAAACGTTTACGAATCGAATTGGTTACTAACTCTGTTAATAAAATAATCATGACGATTACGGCAATAATGGTAATTGCTTCTCCATATTTAAACAAATTAATATTTGTATCTATTAGAACACCAATACCGCCAGCCCCAACAAGACCTAAAACAGCAGACGCTCGGACATTAATTTCAAAGGCAAATAACGTCCAATTAATCCAAGCTGGAACAAACTGCGGGATGACACCATGAAACAAGATTTGAAAATAAGAGGAACCATTCGCCCGTAACGCCTCAAGCTTGTCTCCTGAAATTTCATCAATCGATTCTGCATAACTTTTACTTAAAAATCCGATTGTTACAAGAATCAATGCCAAAACTCCAACAATCCCACCAATACCGAAAATATAAACCAATAAGGCTCCCCAAATAATAAAAGGAATATTTCGTAAAACCGATACAAAACCGCGGGTAAACACCCTTAATGTTTTAAACTTATTAGTATTTTCCGAGATTAATATCCCGAAAACAAACGCAATAATCGTAGAAATGTAGGTTGAAATGACCGCATAACCAAGCGTATCGATCACCGCTGGAATATATTGCTGTAAATTCTCCGTGTTTGGCGGAAGGAACTTTTCAAAGAAAAACATAACAAAGCTTGGTAAGCCCATGAGCATCTCTATAAAGGAAATCTCTAAATAATAAACTGAAAATATTAACACGGCAAAGATGACTGCCACAATTACAAAGGTTCTTTTAGAATCTCTTTGATCGAGCGGGATCTTAGGAATTATTTTACTATTCATCGTTTTGCCCCACAGCCAATTGCATTCCACTCTTACCCTGAAGTATCATTTGTGATTCTTTTCCTTCATAGATTTCTTGAATCATTGCATCCGTTAATCGAGATGGGGCTCCATCAAAAACAACCGCCCCTTTTTTAATCCCAATAATTCGTGTGGCATACTTTTTGGCGTAGTCCACTTGGTGGAGATTCACTATACAGGTTAATTTCTTCTCTAAAGAAATCGTATGTAGTTGCTGCATGACAATATTGGCAGAGAGCGGGTCCAGTGACGCAATCGGCTCGTCCGCGAGCAACAGCTTTGGTCTCTGTAAAATTGCTCGACAAATTCCAACCCGCTGCATTTGCCCCCCAGAAAGCTCATCGGCTCGTTTATATATTTGGTCTTGAAGACCCACTTTTTTTAGAAGTTCAACAGCTTCTTGCTTATCCTCATGGCGATAGAGCCCTAGCAAGCTCTTGTATAATGGAGTGCTGCTTAATTGGCCATGAAGAACATTTTTAATCACATTCGTTCTGCCAACCAAGTTATAATGCTGAAAAATCATCCCAATTTTGGACCTTTCTTTTCTTAGCTTCCGCCCACTAAGTTTCTCGAGATGCTGCCCGTCGAATATAATTTTCCCTTCGGACGGGTTCACAAGGCGATTGATGCAACGGATAAATGTGGACTTTCCAGCACCAGATGGACCAATGACAACAATAAATTCACCTGGGTAAAAATCTAAAGTTATTCCATTCAAAGCACGTGTATCTTTACCATAGACTTTAACTAAATTTTTTATTGATAATAATGGATTCATTTCGCTTCTTCCTCTAACGCATTAATAGCATCTAGCATTTCAATCGTAGGATCATAATAGTCTTGTTCAGTAGCTACAAAACGAGCCTTTGGATCATTATGGACGGCTTCAAAATATTTCTCATCTTCAAATGATACAAACGCATCCTTTAAGGCATTTTTAAAATCTTCAGGTAAATCTCCGCGAACAATATAAGAAGCATCAGGAATGTCCTGTGTTTGTCCGATAATTTTGAAGTCATCTTCCTTAATTGTTCCTGCCTCAATCATACTATCCAGCTGACCAATAGCCACTGCCGCTGCATCAAAGTCACCCATCATTACCCCCATGACACTATTTGGATGAGATTCTGAAAAGGTAACATTTTCAAAAAAGTAGCTAGACTGCTCAACTGAATCTGGATCTAGATTAAACTCTTGAACCAAGGTTCCCTTTGGATAAAGATACCCTGAAGAAGAGGCTGCATTAACAAACGCGAAGTTCTTTCCTTTTAAATCCTCCATATTGTTGATTTCTTCATTATCCTTTTTAGTAATAAAAGCCGTGTAATATTCATAGCCCTCTACTTGAGGAGTAACTAACAATTCCGCTCCCGCCAGTTGATTGGCTTGGTAATAGCTCATTGGACTAGCGAGCATAACATCTAATTTCCCACTTGCTAGAGCTTCAATTCCAACAGCATAGCTGCCACCTTCAAATTCTTTCACCTCAATTCCTAATTCTTTAGAAAGGTGATCTCTCAATGCTGTATGCATAGAAGCTGCATTTGGATTGTTTTCATTAGGCATTTGAACTAACGTCAGTTCTTCTGGCCACCCCTTGTTTGCTGTATCAGCGGAAGCAGAAGATGATGAACTCGCTCCATTCCCACACGCTGCTAAAGTGGATATAAGTCCTACTGTTAGAAAGAATTTTGATAATTTTTTCATCATTTTGTTTATCTCCTTCTTAGAGTTAATTTAACAATCATTAAATTGGCCACTTACTTCTTTTTTGCTAGACTCTTAAAAACTTTGAAACTTCACTTTTTAAACCACTAATTAACCTACTAATTTCTTCTCAGCTATGTAAAAGTTGAGATTTGATTTGCTCTCACCTCTCTCGGTATTCAACTTGTATTCAACTTGTATTCAACTAATAATATACTGATAGATTGTTAACTTAATATTTTCCTGGCGTAAAGATTAAGTTAATAATTGTAAAGTAGAAAAAATAGGCTCCGCCCTATGATTAGTAAAATTAGATATTTGGATAAATACATCTCATATATAACTAAAAAAGGATAAAATTTTAATAGATCATTTATTCACACTTTGTGGAGTGAAATCGACAAAAAAAAGCCCTTCTCAATTGAGAGGGCTTTTTATGCGCACAGGCAAGCTAGTTCTTTATCGTGAGTACTGTGATTATAAAAAAACGCCTCAAACCCAATAATGACAAGGATTTAAGGCACTTCATTAACGTTGATTTAGTTTGGATAATGGATATCCCTATTGATAATCATTTAACTTACTCTTAATAATAGTATTATTCATGCTTGTAAAGTTGATCCTTATAAATATGGTAATTATTACTAGCGCTTCAACAGTCGCACCTAGACTGTTGAAGAATATATCATTTACATGAGTTTAAGATAGCATTAGTGGTGATGTTCATGGCCCTCGATTTCTACTTTTGTTCCCTTATTTAAAAATTTCTCATCATTTTCTGTTAACTTTCCTACAACAAATTGCTTTTGTGGTGTGATGATAGAACCATTGTTACTAGCATGTACTTTAATAAAATAAAGACCTTCTACATCTAGATCTTTGCTTAAACTATATATACCGTTTCCTTCTGCAATAGCTGATTCCATTGAATAATAGACCGAACCCTCTTGATTCCAAATCTCAAAATGGACATAATCGGCTTCTTCCAATGGTTTTCCATCTTGTTTTAGCTGTACCTTTATGGTCTCTTTTTTATTAGCCGAGAACGACTCCGGAATAAACACTTCTATTTTAAGGGGGGATTCCTGTGCATATAGCTTTTCGACAGCCTGTTGATTAGAACATGCACTTAATAAAAATACAAATAACATAGATAGTATAGATATAAATTTTTTCCTCATCCTATGTTCTCCCCTTTTAAGCATTAAAAATCTTCTTTAATCTTGGGATCCTTTGAATCAACAGCCAATCTATTAACCAAATGATAATAAGAGACAATCCAACCAATGGGAATAAAATACCAAGTACAATTAATAGAATGAAAAATGCTCTTATTTTCCTTACACTAGGTGCTTTAGGTGCACTAATATCATGTTTCTTTTTTCGAACAAGCCAAAGATAATAGCCACTCAAAGAAACAAATATAATTCCCCAGCAGATGATAAGACTAATAAGTTGATTAAACCACCCAAACTGCGTACCTTTATGTAAGGTAATTCCCATAGCCACTATCTTTCCGACAAATCCATAATTATCGAAACGATAGTCAGATAAAACTGCTCCTGTATACTGATCAACATGCATTGTAATCTCATCCTGTGCTTTTGGTGGAAAAGCTGATAATGTGTACACTCCTGTTGGCTCACTAGGAAGATAAATTGTGTAGCTCGGATCAATTCCTTCCCGATCTGCAATTGTGACAACTTCATCTATTGATAATGGAATAAATCCATCTACTTCAGAAGAAGGTATGTCTAAGTTCTCAGCAGCCCATGGTACATCTGCTATGTCCTTTGTTTTGATAGTTGAAATTGGAGCACTACCAGTCCAAATAGAAGGTGGATATCCCGTTCCTGACTGAGTTGCTATATTTTGAAAGTTACTTCCCCAAAATCCTGACCAGGGTAGTCCTGTCATAATTAAAAAAAGCATTCCTACCATAATCCAGTATGCAGGAACAGCATGCAAGTCTCTAACGAGAATCTTACTGCCTTTATTAAATCGTGGAACAAGCACCCCATTAATCGTAAATTTCTTTTTGGGAATCCACAAATAAAATCCAGTAATAACGAGAATGACCGCCCAACAAGCCGCCAATTCAACGATCCGGTCACCAAGTGTCCCAGCCATTAACTCACCATGGAACTCTTCAATTTTGTTCATAATTCGTTCGTCGTTATTTAATTCTCCTATTATTTTTCCTGTATAAGGGTCACTAAAGATCGTAAGTGATTCTTCAAGATTCATAATACTTACTTCACTAGAACGATCTTCTGATTCTCCAGGCCGATACATCGTCACAACAGCATCAGGATATTGTTTTTTTACTTCATTAATTTGTTCTGATGCTGAAACCCTCTCCCCTTTTGGAACCACCTCATAAAAATCTTTATAGATAACATTCTCGATTTGAGGTTTATATAAATATATTGAACCGGTAACAGCTAGAATAATAAGAAAAGGTGCGAGGATAAGACCTGCGTAAAAGTGCCACCTCCATACCGTTTTATATAGAGAGGAATTAGTTTGCTTTTCATTTTCTATTTGCTTTGCTTTCAGCATTTTTAATCTCCTTATTTATTATTTTACTTTTCATCAAAAAAATTGTGTAAGAAACGTGAAGATTTTATATCAACTATAGTCACCATGGATATAAAGGTATAATAGTTTTCTAGGCAAAGGACGTTAGAATATCAAAAAAATTATTAAGAATTACAATACTCAACATACTTTAAAATGACCCTATTAAATTGTACTCCTGAAACACCACAATTTAAATAGCTCATAGAAACACCACAATTTAGCTAGCTTAGAATCGAGTTATGTAATTGGTTATTATATTTATACAGATTATGTTTAATTAGGAGAGGGACTATATGACTTATCGCATTTTACAGTTGCTAACTATTATTTTGCCTACACTATTAATTGGGGGTTTCGAATATATTCGTCATGAATTTCTTTTGGGACACTTATCGATGGAGACAGGAAATTTATATATTACAATCCTTACTTTTATACTCTCCCTTTTGTTTTCTTTTTGGGTGTTTCGTATGATAAGAACTACAAATGATAAACTGGTTGAGGAACAGTCAAAACGCGCTGTATATGAAGAACGGGAGAGACTTGCACGTGAGCTTCACGATGGAATTGCTCAATCACTATTCTTTCTTAATATTAAATTGAAGCAAGGTGACATTAAAGCCGCCTCCCGTGCTGTTTCGGTCATTGATAATGATATGCGTCAGGCTATATTTAACCTTCGATCAAAACCTGAAGTAAACGATTCATTAAGCAACAGACTCTCGAAGTGGCTTTCAGAATGGAGTTCTATAACTGGAATAGATATAGAAGAAAAAATAGATATTCCCTACAATAGCTTTTCTGTAAAAGAAGAGGTTCAGATCTTCGCTATTATCCAAGAGGCTTTCACCAACATTAGGAAACATTCTGGTTCCTCTAATGCACTGATTGAAATTAAGGGAACACAAGATAAATGGAAAATTAAAATTGCTGATGATGGTAATGGAATTGATACGAAAAAGAGTAACGAAAGGAAATATGGATTATCTATGATGCAGGAACGGGCAAAACAATTAGGTGCAAAATTTGAAATTATAAAAAGGAAAATGGGTGGAACAGAAATAATCGTAACAAAGGAGAACAACCAATGAAGCGTTATAGTGTAGTCATTGCTGATGATCATCCACTAGCAAGAGAAGGCATTCGAAGTGTGCTAGAAACAAATGAAAATTTTTATGTTGTAGGGGAAGCATCAGATGGCCATGAAGCATTTGAACTCTGTAAAGAACTACAACCTCAGTTGCTGCTTCTTGATATAAACATGCCAAGATTAAATGGACTTGAAGCAGTTAGAAAAATTAGGAAAGCTTTTCCTAGAATACAAGTTGTAATGTTAACCGTTTCCGATGATGTAAAAGATTTGTTTACAGCCATTCAATTCGGTGCACAAGGTTATTTACTAAAAAATATGGAGCAAGATGACTGGATCGAGTACCTTCTTGCTCTTGTTGGAGATCATACAGAAGTCTCACGAGAAATTGCTAGCCGTTTGTTATATCGTTTTAGAGTTGTAGAAGATAACATCGAAGAACCTAGTCCATTATCTTTAACACCACGGGAATGTGAAATCCTTTCTAGGGTAGCACTTGGTGAAACCAATAAACAAATAGCCCAGCGATTTGTCATTTCAGAAAATACAGTAAAGAATCATATAAAGAACCTTCTAGAGAAACTTCATCTTGAGAACCGTGTACAGCTTGCTTCTTATGCTTTTAGGCATGGTTTAGTAGCAGAGTAAATGATCAAATTTTATTCAAGAATAATGAACCTCTCAATAAAGAAATAAAAAGCACCTGCACTAGATGTGCAGGTGCTTTCACTCCAGACTATATGTGTATTATGCACTTTTCTGTGCACTTACTTTTATACTTGTTTTATTAACTCCCTTATGATTAAGGATTAAGCAAAAAAGGGAGAGAATAGATAATAGTAGAAAACCTAAAACATAATCTCCCGCTAAATCTTTTGTCATTCCAAGGATAATTGGTGGAAAAAAGCCTCCAACTCCTCCAATTGCCCCGACAATCCCTGTTACCGCACCTGTATTTCCATTAGAGATTTCAGGTACCATTTTGAAAACTGCACCATTTCCTATCCCTACCAATATAGAAATGATCAAACAATTTATACTAAAGAAAAGGAAGTTTTCCATTGTAAAAGCAATGAACATTCCACATAATGTTACTCCGCTAAAAACTAGAGTCAACAACCCTTTTGCTCCAAAACGATCGGAAAGATAGCCACCAATTGGACGTATAAGCGTCGCCAATACGACAAATATAGCTGTTATAATTCCAGCTTCAAGGGCTGAAATACTAAAGAGATCATTCAAAAATGTAGGTAAATAAATACTGAAAGTCACAAATGTTCCAAATGTAAGGAAGTAAAAAACCGATAAATACCATGTTTCTTTAAATTTCAATACGGAAAGAGATTCCTTTAAAGTCTTATGTTTACTTGTTGCTTGTACATCTTTTGTTCCTACCCAGAAAAGAATTGCCATACATGCCATTGCAATCGAAAGGCTCCAAAACACCCATGAAAGACCATAAGCGCTAAAAATGGATGGTATCAAGAAATTTGCTACAGCTGATCCTAAATTTCCCATCCCTGCAATTCCTAAGATCAAACCTTGTTTTTCTGGAGGATACCATTTGGATACATAGGTTATGGAAATAGCAAAGGTTGTTCCTGCCATCCCGATAAAGAATGCCCAAAATAACAACATGGCAAAAGAATCTGTAAAACCTGCTCCAACCATGGGGAAGATTAGCAGTAACATAGTCAGTGCAAAAACCCTTCTCCCGCCATATCGATCAGTTAAAATCCCCATTGGAATACGCATTACAGACCCCAGTAATACTGGGGTAGCAATAAGAATGCTTTTTTGAGTAATACTTAGCTCATAAATTTTTTGAATTTCTGTAGCAATCGGTGCAAAAACCGACCATACGGTAAATGAGACAATCATTGACACAGTTGATAAAACTAATACCGATGTTTGACCATTTGTTTTCTTCATAAAGACCACCTTGTAATTCTCTTGGTGCTATAGTTTTAAGTTCCAAGATACTATTTAACTTAACTTAAATTAAAATCATATTTATTTACTCTCGCCTGAGTACCGTTATTGATCAACAATGATAAGAATGTTTATTTCAATTAATCATCAATATATAACAGGAGATTTTTTTGAAAATACAACTCTTATTACTAATATTAAAAATGATAAATGTCCGATGTTTTTCATTATGATTTCCTCCTAAATTATCTGAACTTTTTGTTAATATAAAAATATCACGTCTTTTTATATCTTCACATTAACATGTAAGGAAATATAACACGGAATTTTCACAAGAATGCGCACCACTCATTTTTAAAGATAATTTTCAATGTGATTATCAAAGTAGAAACTAAGAAAAAACAAATGTTGAGATTTTATGACTACTTTCTTTTTCATGTAATCAACTCGTTTCACATATAATGATATTCTTTAATATTCAGTTCTAGGAAACCCAAGGTAAACGGGCAATTAAGTGGAATAATCGTCTTTAGCTCTTATTAAGTAATCGGGCCATATTCTTGAATAGGGAAGGAATTTATATGGACTATCTTAAAATTGTAATTTATTCCAGAAAAGGTCATCGTTGTTGAATAAGGTACATATATATAGCCGAACGAGTACGTGCCTATTATGTAATTCACTTAAAGGAGTATAATGAAATGGATCGTTTTGTCAACTAAAGAACCAATTTAAGCATGCTTTATATGCTGGAAAGATATGTGTTCTTAATAATCGAGTTGAAGCATTCACAAAGAATAGAGGGATAGACTATGAATATTATTCGTGCTAGTGAAGCAGAAAGAAATATAAGAAATGAGATGAGTACAATCTTTGTAGACGGCTTCTATCAATGGCTGAAATATTTTTCAAAGGATAAAGCTAAACTTTACAAGACATTTGCCCATATGTTTAATATAGAGGTCTTCTATACGGCTGTAGTTGACGATAATATTGCGGCTATAGCTGCCTGCTCTACAAAAAATATACCTTCAGTGAGATTGAAATATAGTGAATTTAGAAAGCATCTTGGCTTATTCATGGGAAGTATTGCTTATGTAATTCTCAAAAAAGAATTTGAGAAAAAGCCATATCCCTTTCAAATTTCTGAAAATATGGGTGCAATAGAGTTTGTGGCGACGTCGGTAAATTATAGAGGACATGGTGTGGCGACTGAACTGCTAAAATCGATAATGGATTCAACTTCATACCACGAATATGTTTTAGAGGTAGCAGATACCAACACAAATGCCATTAAGCTTTATGAAAAACTGGATTTTGCAGAGTTCATGAGTATACCTCAAAAGCACAGTGAAAAAAGCGGCGTCAATAATCTTGTCTATATGAAGAATGAGAAGATGAAAGAAGTTGAGTCCCGGGAGCCTATCCTCTGATGTGATAGCCAAATGAACGAGCTAAACAAAATAAGTGAAATTAAGTAAATAAACATTGTGAAGAATTACAATTAAAGTAATGGGTGCAATGCAAGAGTTGAAGAATAAAATGGGTTGCTTGCAAGCACCTCAAAAATGGAACCCTTTACTGTTTAAAAAGCGTGCTCTTTTGTTGAAGAAGTAACTGTTTTTTATCTTTGATTGTGCAATATTATTAATTCCCTTTCAAATGATAGATTAGTTGCACAACTCCAGAGGAGAACGTTTTTGTATTAACTATTTTTAAATTCACCCTCTGTTTTATATCAATAAACAACGGTTTTCCTTCTCCCAAAATAACAGGGTGAACAGATAATCTAAATTCATCAACAAGTCCTAAATTGATAAAAGTTGTAATAAGACTTGCACCACCATATAGCCAGATGTCTCTACCAGGCTTATTCTTTAATTTATTTACTTCTTCAAGAATATTTTCATTTATGAATGTGGATTTATTATCAGTTCCTTTTTGCGTTCTGGAAAACACATATTTTTCTTTACTATGAACTAATTCCCAAATTTCTTTTTCTGTATCAGTATCTTCAAGTTCTGGAGTAAATTGTCCCCATAAATCGTAGCTTTTTCTTCCATATAAAATAGTATCAATTTGATTTAAGAAATTAATAAACCCCATCTCAGAGTCCATTATGCACCAATCAACTTCCCCATTTTTCCCTTCTATAAAACCATCTAAAGTAACTGCTAAATCTAAAATTATTCTTCTCGGTCTTATGTTATTGGACATAATTCTTCCTCCTTTGATGAAAACCCAACTCCTCTTTATAGCTTTTAAACTTACTTGAATGATGCATCTCCTTCATCTAAATAATTTACAGTCTTTATTTCTTGATAGTTTAGAATAGCTCCTTCTTCTACTATCCTGCTTACGGTGAAAAAAGTGTTCCTATTTATTACAGAATTGCGCCCTATCTTGAATAACTATGGTTATTTATTTTTAATCTCTTCCAATAAAGATATAACCTTTTCATTCTGCTCAATTATTGTTTGATTTTGCTTTCTTAATTTTGTGAAATCAAACAAATACACTAATAAGATTGCTATAACAAGTAAGCCCATAAATTAACCTCCAGCCCCCTTTTTTCTAAATTGTACCATTTTCTTGTCGTTTTAACTGATTAAGGACCAAGAAAAAAAGGACTGCCGAAACAGTCTAATATAAAACTAAAAAAGGGATACCATCAGCGATAAACCAATTGGTAACCCTTCCTCAATCATATTATACTGATTCCTTTACATGACGAATTGAAAATCTCTGCCCACGTTGTAATACATTATCCGCAACAATCAATGCAGTTGGATTGGTTAATCGTAGTGACGGCTCTAGATAATTCGGATTATTTTCCTTATCTTGAATTCTTGGTCTAATAAAATTATACCAAGTACTAAAAACGTTCTTTTCTAGTGGTTTAGTTTAAAATTTTATTTCCTTTCTAATAACCCATTAATTAACTCATCATCCATCAATTGATTTGTTTTATTTGTCAATAACATAACCGAACTTTCTCTAGTATCAGTAAGGTACTTTTTTTCCCAATTGTAAAATGTCGGTCCTTCCCCAAACATTCTAATATATCTTCTTACAGTTTCTAACGTATAAAAAGTTAATGAAACATTCGTTAGACAATCATTATCATAGTAACCTTGCCACTTATCATAGGTTGGCTTTTCCATTATATCCATCGTTTGTTTTATCTCTTGCATAGCGTCATTTACAAGTAAATATGCATCTAGATACTCATTTGTTTGAAACTTTTCAAATGCTTTTGTGAAAGAATAAAGTGCCTTGCAACCATTCTTATGAATCTGCACTTGAATGAGCAACTGATCGTGAATTCTTTTTTGTTCGATCGAACTGGCTTCTGCTACCAAAGCCTTAACATTCTCTAATAATGATTCCCAGATAGATCGTTTTCCTTCGACCTTATTTTTGAACCAGTCAAATTGTTCTTTTAAGTCTGTCTCTCCTGTTGCCCAATATACATTTTTAGCACTCTCATATCCTTGGGAAACAATCCATTGTTTAGCTAGATTCCGGATTGCAAAATGATAGAATTGTTCACCCGCTCGTTCATCGTCAAAGTTACCATACTGAATAACCGCATCAAAGTAAGCATTCAAATATTTACTCATTTCACCTATATATGAAGGATAGTACTGGGAAACGTACTCGTTTAGAAATTTAGCAGAATTCATTTTACCTTTTTTCCATAGTTGACTAACAAAATCTAAAAAATAGAGGTGTGGTCTAATATTTCCACAGTTTACAATCAAGAATTCGCACATATCATTGTCAAAAGCCTGGCTTAGCTCATCATTCACGAAAGCTGGGGTATTAGGCAGCATCGCCAAATGATTTGAAGCTTGAAGATCATAAAATGTTACATGATAGTAGATACCATGAGGTCCTTTATCGTGTTTTTCAGGAATAGAAGGGATTCTAGGGTTGTGGCTCCCTTGTCTTCTCGTCACCATTTTCCCATACCCACTATCTGCCCAAATTTTGATAACTCCTTGAGGTAATTCTAGTAATCCTTTTTTATACAAATCAGTTATTTCCCCGTATAGATTGACACAGCAAACAGGATCTCTTTCATATTCTGCAATCATTTCGTATTGGTCCCTCATTATTTTAGATATGAGAGCTCCTCTTTTCTCATCGGTATCAAACGTCGGATCATCTATCCAAAATGGACGATCTCCCTGTCCTCTAAAACCGATATTCCAAATCACCTTATCATTTTGCTGTTCGATAATCGCATCGTTCCATAACTTTTTGAATAATGGTTCGTTTTCTACATATGAAGCATTTTCATTAGGGTAAACTCTGTTAAACATTTGGGCACCAAGCGGTTCTGCATGGTGATGTGTAATCCACAGTCCCATCTCACTAGCGATATTTTTATAGACTGGATTCTCAATATCTGTTCCAGGTATCACCATATTCCCATTACATCTCAATAATGCTTCGAATACCATTTCCCATACATTGGTATTCGAATTCTTATATTCCCACTTTGAAATGAGAACCTCATCATTGATGAACCAACCTCTAAACCTAACTTTGGCTACATCTGAAAGAAAGTGGTCGGGGGTAATTTTGATCATTGTTTTTGTTGAAGGTTCACAGTCATTCCAAAACCAAAACTTGTCAACACCAAGAAATTTTTCACTAACATAAAGCATGCCATAGATAATTCCTAATTCATCAATTGAAACTACTCTCATTTCAGACAAATCATCTGAGAACTGAATAGAGTACTGTTCAGCTTTCAGGTTGTCGTGATTCTTTTCATCCAGAACGAAAAGAATTGTGGTTTTTCTTTGGCTACAATTTTCTTGAAATACTTTGTCCTTATCTCTAGCCAAGACCTTTAAGAAATGATTAACGCTTTTTAATTCAGGACCTTGATAATCAAGGCATGTTTCCTTGTTAAATATAAAGTATTTTTCATTATTCATTAGTTAGTTCCTTTCTACTTTTAACAAAAACGACTTTTGTAAGTGTTTACATATTATTAGTTTAATAGGTTTTGGTAATTACATTAATTGAAATTCTAGACAAGAATGTTTAAAAAACAGAGGTAAATGACTTAAACCTCCTTTATTTTATGTCTGTGAATTTTTTTGAATGTCTGGTCAAAAGTGAGGTTTTTAGCCACTTACCTAAACAGGACTTGTAGTAGTACAAGCACTATAATAATGTTTAGGCTAGCTTAACAATAGAGGATACTTTATTGGGTTATAATTGTCGTGTAGTGGTGGAAAACGTCATGAGAATTTGAGAATATATTATCTTTTTGATGAGTGGTATTGAAGGTGAATACTTAATGAATCAACGTACCAACAACACCAGCACCCAAAATTACTATAAAAGGATGAACTCGAAAATATAATAAAGAAGTCAATGATATACCGAAGATTAATAGTAGACTAATCATATCCCAAGATACTGTGGTTGAAATGACACCATTTGAGATGGCAAACTGAATCGCAGCATAGATAATTAGGCTAGTTACAATAGGTCGTAATCCATAAAAGGCAGATTTTACAAGTTTGTTTGTATGCAATTTATAGAAAAATAGGACAATAACTAAAATAAGGATTAAGGATGGTAAACTCATAGCAATGGAAGAGATAATAGCTCCTGGTAATCCTGCAACCTTATACCCTACTATTGTTGCACTATTAGAAGCAATAGAACCTGGAGTCATTCCTGCTAAGGCAACCGTCTCGGTAAAATCAGCTGTTGTGATCCAGCCCTTACTAGTTACCTCCCTTTCTATTACAGGAAGCATGGCATATCCTCCACCAAATGATACAGTTCCAATGATAAAAAATAGAACAAATAATTGTAATAGCATGACAAATCCTCCCTACATTCCTACCTGTTTCTTAACCGAGTACGCCTTATTCTCAATCTCTTTTTCTTCATTTTTCTCAAACCTTACAATCATTCCTAATTTTTCTTTTATTTTAATAATCAGAATCCCTAATAATGCACCTAAAAAGATCACGAAAATTGGATGCCAGTGAAAAATCAACATAGCTAAAACCATGCTAAGTGCTAACGTAAACGTTGCCTTATCCAATAACGATGTCCTTGCAATTTTTATCCCTGCGTAAACAATTAAGGCGACAGTTGCAGCTCGAATGCCGAAAAATGCTGATTCAACATATGGATTTTCCTGAAAGCTAGAGAGCAACCCACAAAGCACAAGTACAATGATAAAGGTTGGAAGTAAAGTTCCTAACGTTGCTGCAATAGCTCCTCTTATACCAGCAATTCGGTGACCGATAAAAGTTGCTGCATTTACTGCTATTGCACCTGGTATTGTCCCTGCAATAGCAAAAACATCTGTAAGATCCTCACTTTTCACCCAATTCTTCTTATGAACAACTTCTTTTTCTATTAAAGGAATCATGGCATAGCCACCACCAAAAGTAACAGGCCCAATCTTGAAAAAAGACCAAAAAAGTTGAAAGACTTTTTTCCATTCTTCCTTCATATTTACTCCTTCTTTCTATTTATTCTCTTAGTATATTATTTTAAGTGGATATATTTTATCTATTACTACAATATCACGGTTGACTACTAAGGTAAATTGCAACAAATGCATAGGTTATAACAGGTGGTTATACGTAACTAAGCCTACTTGAAAAGTTGGTGATTAAGCATAACTTACAGAAAAAAAGCTCCAACCCTTACATTATAATGGCTGGAGCGTTTATATCAGTGAACTCTGTGAATGAACTTACCTTGTCCTTTCCCCTACTCAAATTATCGATTCAACATTTCTTCCTTTTGGTTTTTTACGCGAAAATCGATTCCTTACTTGTAAATACATTATATTATATCGATATAAATAAATACTGAATAATTGTAAATAAGGAGTGACTCTAATTATGTGAGCCACTCCTTATTTCATCCTAGTTCGTAACCTGCTTTTTCTGTATGTCATTCAACTGTTGAATCATGTCCTGTAGCTTTTCTTCCGTAAAGTTACCATCACTAAAGTTCGATAAAGCTCGCAATGGCATATACTTCATCATCGCTTCCATCATCTCTGAAAAATCGCCTTGCTCTTCACCTGCTGCTGCAAATGGACTGCCTTCTTGGGCTTTTACTAAAAGTTCTTTCGCTAGTGGCGCTACTTTAGGGTTTACAACCAGATCACCTACTGTTGTATTGCGGTTAACAGTAAAAGGAAGTTCTACAGTCGATTCAACTTGAACTTTTTCTGTTAAGACAATTTCTTTAGAGCTTTTTCCTACTAATATTTCAAACTCTCCACTTTCTACATGCCAATCTTTTAGTTCTGTATTATAGTAAGCAAATGAACGCTTATCTAATATAAAGGAAGTCGTTTTTTCCTCTCCAGGCTGTAACTCTACTTTTTCAAACCCTTTTATTTCCTTATTAGGTCTGCTTACACTGCTTTCAACATCTCTAACATAAAGCTGAACAACTTCTTTACCTGCAACAGCTCCAGTATTCTTAACATTTACTGTAACTGTTAACCTATCAGTATCATTAATTTCTTTAGAACTAACTGTTAGATTGCTATATTCAAATGTTGTATAGCTTAGTCCATAACCAAAGGGGAATAAAGGCTCTACATTTTTTGTATCATAATAACGGTAACCAACGAAAATCCCTTCACGATACTCAACTCTATCCCCTTCACCTGGGAAGAACAAATATGAGGGATTGTCACTTAACTGCTTAGGGAATGTTTCTGCAAGCTTACCACTTGGATTTGCATCTCCGAATAAGATATCTGCAATTGCCCCACCTAGTGCTTGACCTCCAAGATAGCCCTCAAGTAATCCTTTTATTTTGTCTAACCATGGCATTTCAATTGGTGATCCATTACTTAGCACCACTACAATATTTGGGTTAACCTCAGCAATAGCTTCGATAAGGCGCGTTTGATTTTCAGGAATGTGTAAGTGTACACGATCATAGCCTTCAGATTCATAGCGATCTGGTAAACCCGCAAACAAAATAACCGTATCTGCTTGTGAAGCCACTACTTTTGCCTCTTCAATTAAGTCTTCATCGATTGCATCTTTATCACGGTAGTAGCCTTGAGCATAAGCAACATTTACTAATTCTCCAGCTGTTTTTTCGATTTCCTCAACTATGTTTTCGAGCTTCGTTGGTTTAATATGAGAGCTTCCTCCACCTTGATATCTTGGAGCCTTAGCAAATTCACCAATTACAGCGATATTTCCTTCTTTTTTTAGAGGAAGAATCCTATCTTCATTCTTTAATAACACCATGCTTTCTCTAGCTGTTTCTCTAGCAAGCTGATGATGCGCTTCTTTGTCATAAGTTGCGTTTTCTTTCTTTTCTTCAACAGCTTTAAAAATAATACGTAAAATCCGTTCAACTGCAGCATCAAGTTTCTCTTCAGTTAATGTACCATTATGAACCGCTTCGATGATCTTATTCTCTCCGATTCCTTTTGAAGCCGGCATTTCGAGTTCTAGACCATTTGCCAGAGCAACATCACGTTCATTTACAGCTCCCCAGTCAGAAACGACAAAGCCTTCAAAGCCCCATTCTTCTTTTAAAATTTCATTTAATAAATAGTTATTTTCAGAGGCAAATTCACCGTTTACTTTATTGTAAGAACACATGACCGTCCAAGGCTGTGATTGCTTAACAGCACCTTCGAAGCTTGCTAGATAGATTTCACGGAATGTCCTTTCGTCAACGATTGCATCTGTTGACATTCTTCGGTGCTCCTGATTGTTTGCAGCAAAATGCTTAAGCGATGTTCCAACACCTTGACTTTGAACACCTTTAATATGATTAGCTGCCATTTCTGATGAAAGGTACGGGTCTTCAGAGAAATACTCAAAGTTACGTCCACATAAAGGAGAACGTTTAATATTGGCACCTGGCCCTAGAAGGACAGCAACATCTTCCGCTTGGCATTCTTCACCTAAAGCTACCCCAACTTTTTGAATTAGATTGCGATCCCATGAGCTAGCCATACCCGCAGCTGATGGAAAGCATGTTGCAGGTACACTATCAAATAACCCTAAGTGATCTGCACCTAGATTTTGTTTACGTAATCCGTGCGGACCATCTGTTACCATAATAGATGGTATACCTAGTCGCTCAATTCCTTTTAAATTCCAAAAATCTTTACCTGAACATAGATCAGCTTTTTCTTCTAATGTCATTTCTGATAGTAAAGCTTTAATATCTTTCGTCATGTTAATCCCTCCAAGAAAGTAATTTAAGTAACCGCTTTCTAATTTCTATAAACCAATTATAAATAGTAACCTATTTATTTTTTGGTATTTATTTAATAATTTTGTCTTTTTTTAAATATTTTATTTTAGGTATGATATGCTTATATAAATAGTAATTTTTGAGGAGATGGAAATGAAATTACAGGATTTACAGTATATTTGCAAACTAATTTATGAAGCCAATAACATGTCTGTCATTTACCTAAATGAAGATGAAGAAGTGGAGTTTGAATATACTACTTCTAATAGGAGGAATCCTTTCAACAAGTCTCTACAGGATTTGTTGAAACAATTTCACTTATCTAAGGATCTATTTACATTTCCTTTATTAGGAACAACACAATTCTATGAAAACTATTTTTTAATTCATATAAATAATCAAAATCAATACAAAGGGATAATCATTGTAGGCCCAACTCTTTCAACAGAACTTACAAATGAAAGGCTAAGTTCACTTGTTTATGATCTGTCAGATCGAAAGGATTTACGTGAGGAGTTAATTCATTATTATCAATCACTTCCACGGGTATCTACTATCAAATTTATCACCATTAGTGTGCAGCTTTACTATATGATCTATCAAGAAGCACTAGATCCTGCAGATATTATTCTTAAAAATAATTCAGTTGTAGGTCAAAATTTAAACATAACAGATCCACATATTAGCATCTCACAGAGACGTGAAAATGTGTCGTTTCACCATGATTTTATGTATGAAAAAAAGATCTTTCAATGTATAAAAGAAGGTAGAAAAGATGAATTTTTAAAAATCTTTAAGTTAAGTCCAGAACATGGTGAAATGGGGGTATTATCTAAAAAAAGTCATTTGCGAAGTAAAAAAAACCTGGGGATTTCAGCTATCACTTTAGCTACCCGCGCAGCAATGGATGGTGGTCTTCATCATGAAATTGCCTATACCCTAAGCGACTTATATATTCAAGACTTAGAGGAATTACCTGATACGAAAAAAGTTGATGCATTTTTGGAACAAGCCTTAAGTGATTTCGCTGAGCGCGTCCGAAAAAATAAGCAACAGAAATACTCAAAACCAATTAATATGTGTTTAAATTATATCTTTACCCACCTTTACGAGGATATAACACTTACAAGCCTGGCTATAATTGTAGATATGCATCCTAATTATTTATCCTCTCTATTCAAAAAAGAAGTAGGTATTTCAATAGCTGAATATATTCAACGTACAAAAATAGATGAAGCAAAGTCGTTGTTAACATTTACTGACTATTCCTTATTGAAAATTTCCACCATGTTAAACTTTCATGACCAAAGTTATTTTACTAAGGTCTTCAAAAAATATACTGGAATCACTCCGAAGAAGTTTAAAAATAGTACCTCTGTGGGGGCTATGACTGATTAATTATTTAGCATAATGAAAAGCGCAAGTGCCTTGATCAGCCTCAGGCACCTCGAGGGCTAGGCGCTGGAGCTAGACACCAAAACTAAGTACAAAACTATACTTTCTTACCTTTTAAAAAAGGTTGATGAATATCCAAATAAAGAAAAAAGTGACAGAAAGAATTGGAGAAACCCGAGAATGATCATTCTTGACTGTCAGCTGATCGATAAATTGAAATGGAGTGTTCCTTAATGACAAATAGTAGAATGAATCCTAAGGTTGACGAATATTTAAGTAACGCAAAAAAGTGGAAGGAAGAATCTGAGAAATTGAGAAAGATCGTTCTTGACTGTGAACTGACCGAAGAATTTAAGTGGATGCATCCTTGTTATACGTTTGAGAAAAAAAACATCGTTTTAATACACGGATTTAAAGAATATTGTGCGCTTCTGTTTCACAAAGGTGCTTTGTTAAAGGATGCCCATGGGATTCTAATCCAACAAACGGAAAATGTACAGGCGGCGCGCCAGATTCGGTTCACCAATGTTCAAGAAATAGTTGAAATGGAACCTATCTTGAAAGCTTATATTCATGAAGCCATTGAAGTTGAAAAAGCCGGTTTGGAAGTGAATTTTAAAAAGAAAACAGAAGAAATCATCATTCCTGAAGAACTTCAAAATAAATTCGATGAAATCCCCGCCTTGAAAACTGCTTTTGAAAGCTTGACACCCGGACGGCAAAGAGCCTACATTTTTCATTTTTCTCAGCCCAAACAATCCAAAACTCGAGTATCAAGGATTGAAAAATGTATGGAGAAAATTCTGGGTGGAAAGGGATTAAATGATTGCACTTGTGGACGATCACAAAAGATGCCTAACTGTGACGGCTCTCACAAGTACATTTGATGAGAAAATATATTAAACAAACTTTAAGGTATGACCTCACTTAGCAAAATACTGCAAACAAAAGTGTACCCCTTGGCTTTTTGCTGAAAGGTACGCTTTTTATTTGGAACTTATTATACTAACCAGCCAGGGAGTTGAATAGTGAAAATTAAAAAAAATGTAAAATATGGAACCTTTCACAATGAAATTCGTAATAGTAATGAAGAAAGTATCGTTTTAGTGAAGGGTTTAATATTACGGGATACTCTTTTTGTTTTCTGTAGTTAAAACAACAGCTGTACTATTTTTAGATTAAAAGCTATTAAAATGTTCTAATAGGAATGAGGGAGATTAGATGGAATGGTTACTCCTGCTTGCAGTAGTTATTTGGTTTATTTTATTTTTACGCAAAAAACTCTCATTTAAATTTAGTTTATCTCCAATATCATTAGAGATAAAACCAATTAAAGGGTTAAAAAAACTAAGTGATGACCTGGAGAAGTCTCTAAGTAATAGTTATATGGAAAACGTAGAAGAAAGGGTAAAGAGAGAGAATAAGTTAAAAGAAAATGAGTACAAGTGGCGTCTATTAGATTTAAAACGTTATTTTATTTTGACTTCTCTATTAAAAGAGTCTCCAATGTTTAGCCAGAAAGTCGATGAACTGTGGCATCAGATGCTCATGTTCACCCGTGAGTATGATGATTTTTCGAAGAAATATCTAGGGACTATTCTTCATCACAGTCCAAATGTAAATGTAGTACCTGATCCTGATTTGCGAGGATTTTTTGATTGGGTGTATGCTGAACTTTTTCACATAAGAAAAGAGAATATCCATCTTTATAAGGGGTTTTTCAGGTACCCTGTACACCCGGATATCATTGATGAGTTTAAAAATTTACCAGAAAATGAACTTATAGATATATATTTTAATAGTGATACCAAATATAGTACTACTGTACTCTCGCTTATCTCTTCCATGAAAAAAACTGCAAATAAGGTAAAAGATTATGAAAAAAGCGTAATACGAGAAAAAATGAAAAAAAGCAAAAGTCAGGAAAATTATAACACAATGCTCGTTCCTTTCTTATCTGTTTCTTATTTTCATTATGATGAATTTACAAGTTACATGAAAATTAGCAGCAACAGTTCATCAAGTTGTACAAGTTGCGGATCGGCTAGCTCCTGTAGTTCTTGCTCGTCCGGTAGTTCTTGCTCAAGCTGTGGCGGGGGTGGAGATTAATAAAAGATCCTATTAGAATTTTAAATGCTTAATATAAAATTTGGTGTCACTAATTCAATAGGACGTTAAATTAAAACGCTTGGATTATTTACATTATCAAGACCTAAATGATAAAAATCCTTAAAGCTAAAGGAGAACACATATTAGATATGACTAATATGTGTTCTCCTTTTAGCGCCCTTTCGTATAATGGAATATCTTTTTTTTAACGTCCTATATTAAATGCTTCACTATAGATTTTACGCAGTTCAGTTGAGTTATCGTGCCACTTAATTGGTTTACCATTGAAAATTTGCATCAATACATCCAGACACCTATGCCATCCTGCCGCGGTATTAACTGCCCATGAATCATCGTTAAAAGTATGGATAAAGATCATTCGACACCCTTTATCCTCTTCCTGCAATGAAATGTTTATAAGATCATCAACTTCACGGAAACCAAATAAATATGGCTTTTCTAACTCTGTAATGGTCCCCTTATATGTCGTTCCTTCACCGTCATCGAAGGCAATATTGCCACCCAGTCTGAGATCCATCTCCCCTGTTGCGAAAGGGTACCATTGGGAGAAGTAACAAGGATTCGTTATAAAAAGGAAAACATCTTCAGGATTATGTGGAAAAAATCGTTCAAATCTTAAAGCATAACGACCGTTTGACTTATGTAGTGTACCATTTTCATTCATCATTTCATCCTCCTTCTCACGTTTACAACGAACAATTATCGACGATTGTTGAAGTACTTATTTAAGCTGGCATTGGAAAACGGTAGTGCTGTTCATTTGATTCATCCGATAGTTCAAAAGGATGTTAAATCTAATGATTCTTTATTATAGCCTCGACTGTTCTGACATTCGGTTCGATACGATCCCAACGATTCATACAATGGTACACTATCATTTCCAAATCATTTTCATTTTGTTCTTCTAGCGTGTTTCGATACAGAATATTCATTATCCAATTGGTAAGATTGCGAAGATGATGGCGATAGGAATAAAAACGCAATAAATCGAAATTTATGGTCACATCTTGACCGTAATACTTTTTATAAGAGGAAAAGAACACATCAAACTCCTTGTCTATATAACCAACTAAATCAAATTCTGGCGGGGCAACCAATGCAGATTCCCAATCAATAAAATATAGTCCATTAGAATTACGTATAATATTTCCCCCCCATAAATCTCCGTGACATAATACCATGTCTTTTTTATCTTTTATAATAAGTTCCCGAAGTTTCCGAACGTAATTCAGTAAGAAAAAAATTCTTTCCTTCTTCAATAACACTTGCTCGCGTAATGTTTTTATTATGTTGTTGTCTGATGTAATGATACCTTCAAGTACGGATATACACTTCTCTAGATCTTTTTCAAAAGAGATGTCAAAGGTTTCCGTTAAAATCTGAGAGGAGTTTATATAATGGGTAATCCGATGTATGATAGCCATGGATTGAGCAATTTCTTCAAGAAGCTCTTCTGAGAAGGGATATGCTTCTGCCAATGTCTCTCCCTCTATAAAGTTAAACATTACTAAAGTTATCTCGTTTAACGTTGTTTTCAAGTCCCCGATTTGATTTTTTATTGGAAATGTAATGTTTTGAAATAGTTTTTGATGATACAATTGCAAAGTTAACGGCAAATAGTATGTAAGTCGTTCAATACTTCTTCTTTGTCTATCATTTCCATGGTCAAATAGTTTCAGATAGTATCGGTCACCATTATTACAATTTACATAGTAAGAATAAGCTGAATCCCCCATTGGAATAAAAGCTATACTTTCAACCTTTATCCCATAATGTTTGTTGAGATTACGTATTAGTACGTTATCGTTAATAGCATATCTAACTTCCAAACAGTTCACTCCTTCAACTCCACTTTGTTATGAATAAATTGCAGCTCCCAAAACACCTGACATCACTATGACTAATGCAGGGTGAATTCTAAGCTTTATTAAAGAAAATAGAGACAATGCGAATATAACTAGTAAGCTACCTGAATACCAAGAAAAAGAATCTAATAAATGATTGCTGATTGCAAATTTAATCGCTGCATAACCAATTAGGCCTGTAATAATTGGACGTAATCCATAAAATGCAGATTCAACATGCTTATTTTTACTAATTCGATAGAAAAAGGTTGCAATGATTATAACAAGCAACAAGGACGGAATCACCATACCTAATCCAGCTGCGATTGCACCTGTGATCCCATTAATCTGGTACCCTACAAATATCGCACTATTAGTGGCAATTGGTCCAGGCGACATCCCCGCAATTGCAATAACATCTGTAAACTGTTGTGTCGTCATCCAGCCTTTATTGATAATCTCCATCTCAATGACAGGGATCATCGCATACCCTCCACCAAATGAGACAAAACCAATTAATAAGAACATCCAAAATAGTTCAAATAAGATCATGTTAAATTCCATCTCCCATATAGCATTCTAGTTGCTGTGCAGGTGTACTCTTTTCCTTTTTAATCTTTACTGAGTAACCCAATTTCCGCTTAACGTTAACAAGTAGAATACCTAGAATAATACCAAAGAAGATGATTAATACCGGATGGAGATGAAGGAAAAACAGAATCGCCATAGAACCAACCGAAATAACTAATGTTGTTTTATCAATGATCGCCGTTTTACCAATCATATAACCTGCATATACAATCAAGGCAACAATCGAAGCACGAATCGCCTGAAAGGCCGCTTCTATTTTAGGGTTGTTCTGGATCTGGAGAAAAACAATACTAAGTACAACAACAATAAGGAAGGTTGGTAAAAACACTCCTAATAATGCTGCAATTGCCCCCCTAATCCCTCCTATTCGATAGCCTATAAATGTTGAAGAATTTATGGCAATTGCCCCAGGAATTGATTCCGCAATCGCAAATACGTCGGTTACATCCTCATGATTTATCCATTTCTTTTTATCTACTACTTCTCTTTCAATAAGCGGAATCATCGCATACCCTCCACCAAAGGTAACTGGACCAATTTTTAAGAAGGTCCAAAAGATTTGAAATAATTTTTTTGTTTCTTCCTTCATAAAATTCTCCATCCCTTTTTTCAATATTTCTACCAATGACATTGATGAATTTTTAATTATTTTTTTATCTTATCTATACGATATCACGCTTTCTTAAGAAGGGATATTGCAACAAATGCATAGGTTATAACAGATCGTTATACTTCCTTTGGAGTTCTTCTGATATGGACATATGGTAATATTGTATTATACGAATAATCGGTACGATAACTTTGTAGGAGGAGTTTCCTTGAACATCGATAGTTTGAAAACGTTTTGTTTAGTAGTTGATGAGGGGAGTATTAGCCAAGCGGCAAGATTAAGTTTTGTTTCCCAGCCTGCTGTAACAAGACAGATTCGGCAGCTTGAGAATCTTTATGGGACCCTTTTATTTGATCGAACAGAAGGAAAATTAATTGTTACAGAAACAGGGAAAATGCTTTATCCTTTCGCAAAAGCGATTATTAACGACTTTAACCGATCCAAAGAAGTGATCTTGCAGGCTACAGGCGAGTACAATTCTAACATTAGGGTAGGTGCATCACTGACAATAGGCGAATTCCTTTTACCAAATTTACTAGGTCGTTTTAAAAAATTGACACCTGAAATTAACGTAACATTAACTATAAAAAACACTCCGAGTGTGTTAGAGGATTTAGCGAACGATGTAATTGATATCGGCTTGGTTGAAGGAATTGTTGAAGATAAAAAATTCACTGTCACTAAATTTGCTGATGATGAATTAATTCTCGTTTATCCAGCAGACCACCCTTGGGGAGAAAAATCAGAAATAGATATTAACGAATTGGCTAATGAACGAATGATTTGGCGAGAATCCATATCAGGAACACGACTAATTATCGAAAACGCCTTAAAAGAGCATGGGGTATTAGATAAAATTGAAAACTACATGGAGATCGGAAGTACCCAAGCAATAAAAAGTGCGGTAGAATCAGGCCTTGGAGTAAGTATTCTCTCAAGATTAACCGTTGCAAGAGAATTGGAGCTAGGCTTTTTGAAGGAAATGAAAATTTCAGGAATTAATATAAAAAGAAGCTTATGGCTTGTTAAAAAACCTCAAAGGTTTAATAGAAATAGTGTTACTAGTTTTGTTGAATTTATTAAATAATCATCGAGATACATACAATTGCATTTGTGTTTCAATTATTATTATTACGATAAATAATAAAGCAACCTGAATCTTTTTCGAAAGAGAACTAAGGTTGCTTTTGAATGTCTTTCTTACTAGTGCTCGTAAAAAAGATATTTTACGCGGAATTCCCTTTCTACTTTAAAGTGATACATTACATCCATTCATCATACATTTCCTTTCGAGCATGACTATATAATCGTGCATATAGTTGTTTTTGATGCGGACTATCATGCCCTAATAAATCTTGAATAAATGCTAATGGCATTCCTTTTATAGCTAAGTGAGCAGCAAACGTATGGCGTAATGTATGAGGACTAAGGTGAATGCCAAGGTCTTTTTTATATCTGTTAAACCTATCTTGTATGGTACGTATGCAAGCTGGTCCTGTCGCAGAAGGATTTATAAATACAAATGGAAGGATATCGTCTCTTTCTTCTAAGTACTTCTTTAGATATTCTCCACAAGAACGTGTAAATAATACCATTCGTGCTTTCTTACGTTTTCCATTCGGAATAGTAAGGAATTTAAAGCAAAGGTTTTACTTGAAAATAGAAGCTTCACTTTGAAACTGAATCCTTTTCCCCCTTTTTCCCCCTCATGGAGAAATTTTGATTTACAGTAATATATATATTCATTATTACAATAAGTTTTTTAGTTATAAACTTACAATCTTTATGACTAATGCTTCATTAATAGACATTAGCCTAGCGAGGAAATTTCAAACAATAGGTTTTCTCTGTGGTGTGTTCTAATAAAAATGGTCTAAAAGCCGAGCGTTGCAGAAAAAGGTCATAGGATGCCCATCGTACTGAACGCTCTTTTAAATTCTTCTTCAAGAACCGCCCCGTTAATTTAGTACATTTCTTCACAATCTCTATCCTGTTTCAACCTTTACCTTTCACAATCATGCCTTTTAAATATAAAAGTAACTTCTTTAGATTCTCTAGCTATATCCCCCAATCCCCAACTTGAACGTCTACCAATCTATTAGTAAGTGAACTAAACTAATTGTGTGGGAGCATATAGATTCATTGCTTCCTTTATCCATTTGCTCCTCACTTAAGTGTAAATTAATTGGCATTTCTGATTAAGGAGTGATTCTCATTATCTTTTTTCAATCTTCTAGTATAAAGAGTAAACAATAACATAGAAAAGACTACGGACATAGCACTAACTGTAAATAACACTTGATAGCTAGCATACTGAGAAACCCAGCCTAATATAATAGCTCCTAGTCCTATTCCAAGGTCGGTAGCTGTTGAAAAAGAAGCATTAGCAATTCCTGTACGATTTGGACTAACAAGTCGAATCGTTGCTGCTTGAAGAGCTGGCTGAGAGGAACCGAAGCCAATGCCATATATAACTGCTGAAATAAGCATTCCCAACACATTGGTCGAGAAACTTAGAATGATTAAAGCCAAGATTGTAACAACAAGTGAAGGGATAATAACAATTACCTCACTATAGCGATCTGAAAGTTTTCCTGCTATCGGACGTACTAAGATAATAGTGACTGCATAGACAAGGAAAAAAGTGCCTGAGTTAACATTTATTGAATCAGCAAATAGTGGTATGAAGGTTGTTATGCCACCATATGCAATAAATAAAAAGAAGACTGAGATAGAGATGGGTAAAACTGATCTTTCAAAGAGTTGAATTTTCCCTGTACTTTCTCGAGGCTTTTCAGGTATCTTAGCTCCAATAGTTAAGCAAAGAGCTACTACCGCAAGGCCACATGCATATAAAAATAAAGAATAATAGGAAAAATTCTGTGCTAACCATAAACCGAACATCGGTCCTATTGCCATCGCTAATGTCATAGCCATTCCAGCCCAGCCTAGCCCTTCTCCTCGTCGAGTAGTCGGAATAAGATCGGTAATACCAGTAAGAAAAGAAGTTGTAGAGAATCCCCATGTGATACCGTGAAATGCTCTTAAGACCATTAAAACAAAGATTCCACCAATCCAATTATACAAATACATTGCAGTGCCGAAGCAAAGCAACCCAAAAATAAGAAACTGACGACTACCAAACCTATCTAAAAGCCAGCCAACGAATGGCCGAATGATAACAGCAGATAACATAAATACGCCCATCACAAGCCCAACCTGTGATTCGTTTCCACCGATTTCCTTAATAAACAGAGGAAGTGTTGGATATAGCATATAAAATGATACAAATAAGCAAAACATCCCAATTGTCATAAGAATAAATGACTTTGACCACAAGCGTTCCATTTTTCACTTCTCCCCTCACATGTAATTAAAATATGGTTTTACTTTTGTTAAAAATACAAGGTCAATGCCTCTCAATGACGTAATACTTAATCAAATTGACCTCATTTTTAAAGATTCATACATTAATATGAAGGTTTACAATCATTAACCGTTTTGTTCATTCGCACTTACCCAGAATTTTTCACCGGGAGCAAGAACATGTAACCGACGGTCCCATTCACTAATCCTTGGAGCAACTTCCATCGGGTTTCCATTGAGAGACTTAATGTTCTAAGCGAAAGGCTCTAGCAATAGAAATTCCAGAAGATGAAGAAATACCATTGATCGGCTTTCTATCTTTTATATTGAGGTGTAAAATCTATCAATCTATCATTTAAATTTTAATTAATCGGACTACAAATTCCTCTACTTTGAAAGTCCTTCCCATACCATTACCTCATCGATACTTGCAATTACCTCTGATTCATTATCAAAATTAGCAATTACCTTCACACTTGCACCTTTGGAATATCTAATGACTTGACCCCCATAATAGATTTCAAGTTTATAACCAAACCTTTGTTTCCTAACGTACGTTGATTCATATTAATTCTCCTCTCTCTAGTTTTTTTATAAAACAAAAGAATGGAGCTAAACACCATTTTTCTGTTGTTATTTTTATTAAACTGTAATGCAATTGTTTTCTATAATTCTTCACCATTTGAAGCAATCACTTTTTTGTACCACTCAAACGATTTTTTCTTCGTACGTGCTAACGTTCCATTGCCTTCATCATCACGATTTACATAAATGAAACCGTAACGTTTACTCATTTGCCCAGTACTAGCTGCAACTAAATCAATACAACCCCAAGTCGTATAACCAAGTAGTTCCACCCCATCAATTTCAACTGCTTCCTTAAATGCTTGGATGTGTTTTTTCAAGTAATCAATGCGGTAATCATCTTCTACATAACCGTTCTCGTCAGGTGTATCGGTTGCTCCTAATCCATTCTCAACAATGAATAATGGTTTCTGATAGCGATCATACATTTGATTCAAAGAATTTCTTAAACCTAATGGATCAATTTGCCAGCCCCATTCAGTTGAGGGAAGATGTTCATTTTTTATAGATGGGAATAGATTTCCTGTAGCTTGAGCGTAATCTTCCGGATGTGCACTAACCGTACGAGAACAATAATAAGAGAATGTCACAAAGTCAATTGGTGATGCCGCAAGAATTTCTTTGTCGCCATCTTCCATTTGAATGTTTAACCCTTCTCGTTCAAATTTTTTTAGCGCATAATTTGGGTATTTTCCTCTCGCTTGAACATCAATAAAAAAATATCCTTCACGGTCGCGGTTGATAGCCTCATGATAATCTTCTGGTCTACAGGTGTATGGATAGTGACTTCCACCAGCTAACATACAACCAACCATATTTTCAGCATCTACTTCATGGGCAATTTTAGTTGCCAAAGCACTTGCAACTAATTGATGATGGGCTGCTTGATATTTAATTTCTTGTTTATTATCTTCTTCTTTGAAGACAATTCCTCCGCCTACAAATGGTTGATGAAGCAAAATATTAATTTCATTGATCGTTAACCAATATTTTACTAATCCTTTGTATCGCTTCATTACCGCTTCAGCATAACGGGCATAAAAGTCAATCAATTTTCTATTTTTCCAGCCACCATATTCTTTAATTAAATGAACAGGCACATCGAAATGGGCAATCGTTACTAAAGGTTCAATATTATGTTTTCTTAACTCTTTGAAAATAGATTCGTAAAAAGCTAACCCTTTCTCATTTGGCTCTGAATCATCTCCATTAGGAAAAATCCGTGACCAAGAAAGAGACATACGGTACACTTTAAAACCCATTTCCGCAAATAATTGAATGTCTTCCATATATCGATGATACATATCAATTGCTGCTTTAGCAGGATAATAATAACCATCTTGCCATTCAAGCATCTCCATATCCCCTGCAGCTACTTTTTTGCGATCTGGACCAGTTGGAAGTAGGTCTACATTTGATAGACCTCTCCCATCTTCAAGCACGCCACCTTCTGCTTGGTTCGCAGCGGTTGCACCGCCCCATAAAAAGTTCTTGTCTAATCCCATGATTACTCCTCCTAAACACTTACTGAAAATACAGCTTTTTCTTTTTGAGTCTGTCCTTCTATTAATGTTTCAAATTTAGAATATTGTGGTGTATTTGTTACAACAATAGGAACCTGTGTCACATAACCTGCTTCCTTTATCTTTTCTAAGTCAAATGTTAATAATAATTGTCCTTTCTTAATTGGCTGTTCCGCCTCCACGAAGGCTTCAAAGTATTTTCCATTCAACTCAACGGTATTAATTCCAACATGAATAAGTACTTCAACGCCGGTATCTGAAACTAAACCAATTGCATGTTTGCTAGGAAAAATAGTGACTACCTTTCCATCAAATGGGGCAACTACCCTTCCTTCTGATGGCTCAATCGCAAAACCTTTCCCTAGTGCTTCAGACGCAAAAGCCTCATCTTTTACTTCACTGATTGGAAACACTTGACCCTCAATCGGATTTCTTATAATAGTATTCTCTAAGATTAATTCTTTCTTTTCTGATTCAATACTTTCTTCCTCATTTTTTTCAAATTTAAAGCTTAAGAAATACGCTAAAACACATGTAATAACGGCTGTAATTACTAGTGCGATCAATATATTTATCAGATTTCCAATATCTTCTCCTATATATAACGGAATTGCTGGTAATCCACTTGTGCCAGTTGTATAACGAACTGTATGTGTAATCCCTGCATAAAGTCCACCAATACCTCCTCCTATAATAGCGGCAATTAATGGGTATTTCTTCGGCAATGCTATACTATACAATCCTGGTTCAGTAATCCCCATCAACGCAGTGATACCGTTCGCAGATGCCAACTGTTTTGATTTTTTACTTTTTGTTCTTATACTTACCATTAATATTGCAACACCCATGGCGATATTAGATACAATTGCTCCTGGTCCAAAAATACCTTCATAACCAAAAGCAGTTAATTGCATAACTCCTAATGGAGCTATACCATGGTGCAGGCCGAACATAACCATAATTGGAAGGAATGCTCCAATAAGCGTTGGCGCAATCCATGCACCATACTCTTGCATAAATTCAAATCCCATAGCCAAGTATTCTCCAGCATAAGAACCAATAGGACCTATAATCAGTAATGCTAATAAACCAGTAATAAATATAGTGAACATTGGAACAAACACAATTTTCACAGCATTTGGTATGATCTTCTTAAAGAATCCTTCAATATATCTTTGGACAGCAACAATTAGTAAAATCGGAATAACTGATGTTCCATAAGCTACCAGTCTCATTGGAATGCCAAAAACCGTCACTGCATCACCTGCTACTACTAATGCGCTAAAATTTGGATGCAATAAAATCCCCGCCAAAGCTACAGCTAGATAAGGACTACATTTTAATTTGGTAGCCGCAGAATAAGCTAGAAAAACTGGAAGGAAATAGAATACGGAGTCTGCCATAAAGTTAATAACATAATAAGTTTGAGAGTCATTTGACACTAAATCAAATAAGACTAACAGTGCTAGTAAAGCTTTAACCATCCCAGCTCCAGAAATAGCTGGAATAACAGGACTGAATGTTCCTGAAATAAAATCTATTAATTTATTAAGTACATTTCGATTATCTTTCGGCACCAACTGTTCATCTAAATTTGGTGAAACAAACTTCGTGACTTCCTCATAAACTTCTTCAACATGAGTACCAATAACAACTTGGAATTGTCCACCGCTTTCAATTACATTGGCAACTCCTTCTAAACTCTTCAATCCTTCTTTATCTGCTTTTTTATTGTCAAACAATACAAATCGCAAACGAGTTTGACAGTGTGCTAATGTGGAGACATTTTCAGATCCACCAACTCTATCCGCAATTAACTTTGCTAATTGTTCATATTTTTTACTCATATTCTTGCTCCTCTCCTTATTTACGTTCTCACTTTAGCACTAAAAGATATCGCTTCCAATACTTTTTAGAGGTCTTGAAACGTATTTCATCATTTCATGTCAAAACGAAGGAAAACATGAAATAAAATGAAACAAACAGTTAAAAAAGCTCGTATTTGATTGTCCTTAAGCGAATGTGTTCGTTAATCTTATACTAGAGATTTTAATTTTCGCTACATCGAAATCACTACTTAGCGGAGATTTATACCCTCTATCCTAAAAAAATAATGATTCATGTTCACTCTTCTATTGATACAGCTAATATCTACATATTTGTCAAAACGTATAAAAAAATAGCTATAAAAGACATCATTTGTCCTTATAGCTATACATAATGTTATTCCACTAAATCTTTAAAAGTCGCTTGGCGCTCTGGTTCAAGGACTTTTGAATTTAATATCTTAAAATCTTTATTTTTTTCGAAGTCTAATGCAAATACTTTTGCATATAAGATATTTAGGATAAACATAATCGATTCTTCGGTAGCAAAATTTGATATTTTAGAATACAGCCTTTCTTTGCTGGAAATATTTAAGACAACATCAGAATAATCTCTTAAGTAATTGAACCCTCCACTTGTAATCCCAATAATTGGAACTTCATTATTTAAGAGAAATTTAATATTACTTGTTGGACTACGATCTGGGTTATTCCCGGAATAGGAGATAATTACAGCACAATCTTTTTTCGTTAATGTTTTAGATATAAGCCCTGACTCTCCAGGTGAAGGTGTTAAGGCTTTCTTTCGAATCGAGAATAGTTTTCTTTTAAACAATTCTCCATAATAACTATTTGGACTAACTCCATAGATTACAACTGTTTCTGCCTGATTGATTATTTTTGCAGCTTTATTAATATCTTCAACTGACATAAGAGAAACAGTATCTTTTATACTTTGAATTTGCAAACAACTTACCTTCTCGATAATTTCAAGAGTATCATCGTTAGCATCGAATGGAAAATTAGGATTCACATCATTATATTCATTATCCTTTTGTACGACAGTTTCATGAGCAAAAGCATACATGAATTCTTTCCAGCCAGAGTATCCTAAACTTTTTGCAAATCGGACTAAAGTTGGCTTGGAGGTGAATGTCAAATTCGCAACATCATTCATACTATATTTATCGATATCATCTCGGTTTCCCAATAAAAATTCTCCAATAAATCGCCTAGCATCACTGTATTGAACAATTACTTCTTCGATTCTTTGAAATAGATACACCTATCTCACCTCCTAGCTTATTATTATATCAACTATTGTAAATCAATTAAAAACACCAGTATGAACTAGGGGTTTGTGCTGCGCTGAAAGTCTCTGTTACCACCTCTGCATAGCATCTGCTTAGGTAGAATCATTACAGAATTAACATCCATATCGTTTCACGTGATTTCAACTTCTATTATAATGTCACAATTTCTTGAATTGCGAACTAATTATTTGAAGCCTTTAAATCATTTGACAATCCGTTCTAACAATTAATCTTTAGTTATTTTTTGAACATTCTTACAATGTAAATATGACTTTATTATATTTTACCTTCAATTTCTTCTTCCCCAACGCCGATATAAGTAACCTTACTCTCTGGGATACACACACGATAGGTAACAATTCCTACACCAGCAACCTCTTTTAAGAATTCTAAGAAAGGAATGTTAGAGATTACCTCGAGTACCTTATCTTTAATAAATTTCTTTGAAATAATCAATTTTACTACTTGAGAATCTGTTTTAAACTCTGAATAGACCCCTTTACCGCTCAAATGCTGTTTAAATGTAAAAAGACTGTGGGCAAACCAATTTCAATTTCATCGAGTTTGTCTACAATTGGAATTTTCCTTTTAAAAGCAACTTTATAATAAAATATTATTGATTTTATTATGAAGTTGCTTTTATCTCCGAAAATGTTTTTATACTGATGATAATGGTGTTGTATCTAATCTTTCAGCGATTTCACTAAACTTAAGATAATTTTCTTCTTTCAATTTTAATTAATCTTTTTTTCTCCAATTTGGACTACTGCTTATAGCTCCATTAATTCCTCAGCCCTCTTTGTCAACGAGACTGCTGAAGATTCGATTTCTTGCATGGAAGCTAATTGTTCTTCGGTATCAGCAGAAATATTTTGCGTACCAGAATTAGTATCTTCAGAGACTTGTTTTACTAATTTAACGACCTCAACCATTTGCTCTATACCTAGTCGTAATTGGTCAACTGAAGTGGATACATCTGTTATTTGCTTATTCACTTCATCAACAGCACTGCCTATTTCACAAAAGTTGTTCCTGCTTGATTAACAATCCCAATCCCCTCTCCTACTTCAATCTGGCCTGTTGTGCGGAAGAAAGAGATATGGTTAGAATCTGGTGTTTCATCCTTCAAGACGTGTTAATAACACTTATCGTTAGAGAGTAAAACACAAAATATATAGAATTTGACAGATTAGAACCATAATTTGTAACTTAGTAGATTTCAGTGATACTAAAGCTATACAAACAACAAAAAAGCCCCAATCCCTCACTACCAAGGAATTGAAGTTTCTTACTCTGATGATCCGAGATGGATTCGAACCCCTTCCCCCTACCCTGTAAAAATTGATGGGGAAAAATAGAGTTAAATCTAATAAAACTGAGTTAAATAAGTATTGGTAAATCAACGTTTTTTGGCTTGTGGTTGTAAAAATACGTTAATTAAAACCGATCAAATAAATTAAGTCTGTGCAATTTGGAGTATCTGGGTAAAAAACAAAACACAGCAGTTGTAGATGGGAAGATGCCGAGTGAAACCTGGTAAAATGATTACAAAGTAAATCGGATATTCGATAAATTCCTTCCATAAAACAATCTTTTAATACAAAAACTCCCTCTTTACCGTTGCCATTACTATATATGTCCAAGAGAAATAGTCCTTATCAATTATGAAAGGACTATCTCAGTACACACAGACACGCATTCAACCTTTAACAGAACCTATTGCAATTCCCTTTACTAGATATTTTTGAAAAAATGGATATACTATCAAAATCGGTAATACTCCGATTACTGCAATCGCCATTCGTACTCCTGTTGTGGGAATTTGTGATGCAGCTTGACTGGCATTCTATAGGCATACCTTTTATGGCCAAATGTGCTGCAAATGTATGTCGTAAAGTATGTGGGGTAATTTCAATATGAAGTTGTTGCCTATAGTTCGAAAAATTACCTTGTATAGTGCGTATGCATACTTTTCTAGTAGCACTTTTATTTACAAAAAAAACGGTAGATTATCACTTCTATTATGCAGATAAGCCTTTAAATGTTCTTCACAAAGTCTTGTAAATAAGAGAATTCTTCCTTTCTTACGTTTCTTTTCGAATATAAATTATTCTTTCTGACCAATCAATATCCTCTTTTTTTATTTCAGCCAACTTGCCAATTCGGACACCAGTGGCATACAGAACCTCAACGATTGCTCTGTCTTGTAATTTTCCTTCTACATACTTTCTTAATTGAATTAATTGTCTAATCTCTAAGTACCGAGGTAGCTTGTCCTCAATTTCTGGAAAAGTAATAGAATTTAATGGATTATTAGATACGAACTTCTCTTCTACACAATATTGATAAAACAACTTTAACCCAAACAACTTGGCTTTAACAGTTATAGACTTATAACCCTTTTCATTTAGATGTAACAACCAGTTTTCTAATATCACGAGACAGGATTTCTTCAAACGGTTTATCACAATACTGTAATAGTTGTTTAATGGCTCTTTGATATAGATCTATTGTTTTTTGGTCTAAGTGAAACATAAAATCTTCTTTGAACTTTTGTATACAATTTTCTGATGTTAGCACAAATAAACTCCTCCTTATCCCATGAACTTCCAATACATAGAAATAATCTCTCTTTTTGGAAGTCTTGCATATATCTGAGTTGTAGAAATATCACTATGTCCCATTTCATCTCCTATGAAAGATAAATCAGCTCCTATTGCTATTAATTCAGTTGCAAAAGTATGACGAAATCGATGAGGATGTAAACGAGTAGTAAGCCCAGCTTCTCTTCCAACGTCTCTAACTAGATCCTGTATCATACGAACACTTAATCGATTACCGGTACTCGTAATAAAGAGTGGCGGAGTATTCTGGGACCGTAACGTTCTAATAAAACTGCACACTTATCTGTAAAATGTACATGTCTAATCTTTTTTCCTTTTCCTGTAACAAAAATTAGCCGGGGTTTTTCAACCAGCGGCTGTCATTTCAATTTTATCGGGTTTCTTCACGTCACAATTTACATCTATCGAAGATAAAAAGCTAATAACTACTTACGGTTATAACTACTTTAAACGTTCTTTTAAAAATTGTTTTATAAGATTAGTAATAACGTCTAAATCCTCTTCTAAAGCAAAATGCCCTGTGTTTAATAAATGAACGTCACAATCTTTTAGATCTCTCTGAAAAGCCAAGGCACCTTCAGGTCCAAAGAAAGCATCATTTTTTCCCCATACAACCAAAGTAGGAGGTTGATATGTTCTAAAATATTCCTGCCAACTAGGGTATTGTTTAACGTTGTTTCGATAATCATAAAATAATGCAAGCTGAATTTCCTTATTTCCCGGCCGATCTAAAACAAATTGGTCTATATTCCATGCATCAGGACTAATTCGTTCAGGGTTACGAGTCCCATTTATATATAGAGTCTTAGTAAATGAAGATTCTGCTGATAATAGAGCTCTCAAATTATTCTTATTTTCCTCAGAAGGATCTTCCCATAAAGCACGTATCGGATCCCAGGCAGACAATAATCCTTCTTCATAAGAATTTCCATTCTGAGTGATAATTGCTTGAATTCGTTCAGGATAATTGTTTGCCATTCTGAATCCTACTGGTGCACCATAATCTTGAACGTAAATACTGAATCTTTCCAGTTTTAATTTTTTCACAAAATCATTAGTTACATGGGCTAAGTTATCAAAGGTATATTCAAATTCATCTAATCCGGGCTGATCACTATTTCCGAAGCCTGGAAAGTCCGGCGCAATAATATGATATTCATCCATCAATTGAGTGATTAAGTTTCGATACATATGAGAGGAAGACGGAAACCCATGAAGTAATAGAATTGTAGGATTACTGCTGTTACCAGCTTCTCGATAAAAGATATTAATGTTATTAATTTTTACTGTTTTGTAGTGTACTAACATATTTTCTCCTCCTTATTTTGAACATATTCGCAAAGCCTCATTTTATAACCACTAAAATACTCTTTTAATGGTTATATCCTACTACATTCATTCTAACTTGTAAATATAATTTTAACGGTTATAATAAGGGTCGAGGTGAAACATTCATGGACAAATTACAGTTCGTATTAGGTGGATCTACATGGATTAATCTAGTTAATACTAAGTATAGCTCCAATAAACAAACCGTTGATATCCTTCACAATCCATCAAAAACTATTCAGTGGATGGGGGAAAATAATCTATTACGCGAGTCTGACTCGCTTGCTATTGAAAACGAAAAAGACTCGCTTGTCCCAATAATTGAAGAGCTCCAATCGCTTCGTGACTTTAGCAATGTGATACTGTCTGACTTAAAACAACACGGAGAACTCACTCTAAACACTATCGAACAATTGAAAATACTTGTTGAACAGATAAACGTTAGTTTGACTATAGTTTCGAAACACAACAAATTAATATTAGTCTCTGAAGGAATAACAGCTAGAGATCATGTGCTATATAATATTGTTTACTCAATTATTAACACATTGGATAGTATCTCTATCGACCGTATTAGGAAGTGTGAACATCAGGATTGCATTCTACATTTTGTCGACACATCTAAGTCTGGAAAAAGACGATGGTGCAGTATGGAGCTATGCGGTAATCGTAAAAAGGCGGCCGATTTTTATGCAAGGAAAAATAAGAAGTAAAAAAAGGTATTGGAACAAATAGAATCATGCGACGAGGTATTTTTTTATTCGATTACTGATTATTTTTTGTTTATCTTTCTTTAAAACAACTGGATTATTGATAAGTAATTTTAATTTTCACTTTATACGTCCCAATAGAAAAAGGCAAAACCCTACCCCTACCTTTACTTCTAAGGTGATCGGTTTTGCCTGTCTCCATAGTTTAACCCCGTTCGTTTTTTGCATGTTCAATACATTTTAAAAATTCCTAAGTTGCCCTTTCTAGAGAAGATTAGAGATTAATATCTTTTTTTTCTACAATTAGTTTAATCTTTTTTAATAACTCTTTTGATGTTACAGCAGTAATAAATTCTCCGTTAACAATTGCATAAGGTGAAAGTTTACATTCCTTACACCAACTTTGACATTCATATTCTTTGCATTTAATGTTCTTTTGACTAAGAAAAGCTTCTTCATACTCTGATTCAGTTTCACCAGTTAAAAAACGATTTAGGTTCTTCTCACAAAACTCTATTTTTGTGGTCTTTTCTTTTGAAAAAAGTTTTTTAATCGTTCTCACTTTTTGCATCCTTTATAATTGTATTTGTAAAGGGGAGAATTCAGATCGAGTTTAGAATGGTCTAACAACTTCGTGAAAAAAAGTTTAAAGTTTAAACCATTACCTGGATCTGGTGTACATCACGTAAATTTGTTCTACCTTTTCCTTTAATCGTTCAAAGCGAACAAATCGATCCTCGCGGATATATTCTTTTTGATCGATGATCAAAAGCAGAATAGGAGTTGTTAAAATTAAGAATTTTTCTGCTACCTCCTCAACCTTGCTAGCATCAATGTGTCCAAGACTGATGAGTGGGTAATGATCAAGCAGTTCTCTTAACTTAGGTAAAATAGCATGACATGTACTACAATCAGTTGTGGATACATTTAAGAAGCCTTTTCATGATTTTCAAGAAAATCTTCTACCATTTTCAGTGTAGTTAGTTCATTTACCTTTTTCATCAAATACTCCTTCTATACGTTCTCTAAATTGTCTTTAATTTTCCCCTTCCATTACAAGCTGATTCAATTACTCTCATCTACCTGTGATGCAAGAGATACCTTACCTTCAATCATGATTTGAACATCTGCCTTTTTCAGCATATTTCCAATTGCACATGCTTTGTCTGCAGCCTGAATAGTTCTGTTAGCAGATTCGATCTGATCTTTTGTTGCATCAACAGATAAAATAACTTTTGGATAATGAGTAATTTTAAAGCCCTCTTCCTTTGAATTTGTTGCCTCAGTATTCATAGTAAGCCCTGTTACATTTAGTTTTCTAGCTTCAAGCATAGCAACAAGGGTCATCGAATAACAAGCTGCAGCAGAACTTACAATTAATCCTTTAGGTTCTGCACCTTCTCCTATACCGCCTAAAGATTCAGGTATAGCGATGCTTGTTTCAAAATTATTTGACTCCATTCTCCCATTACCTTTTGTATTTCCATACCAAACCGTCTTTAAATTTGTTTTTGATTCAGACATGCGTTTCCACTCCTAAATTTAATTTTATAAAGTTAACTAGTTTACTAGTTATCTGTTTAAGTATTAAATATAAGTAAGATCATTGTCAACTAAAATGCACATTTTATGAAACTGATTTTCCTATCCTATTTAACTTAAAAACATTGCATTTTTCTTTGAACGATCATGCTAAACAGTGCTCAAAGCTTACTTTTGATAATGAGACAAGGTTCAACAAAGCTTGATTTTTCATCCTTTCTTCATTATGCTAAGTACATCTATATAAGTAGTTAACCGAGAAAGTTGGTTGTTTAAACATGATACATTCAAAATTAGGTTTTAGAATTGATTCAAACTCTCCCTTACCAATCAACGTACAGATTAAGGAGCAAATAAAATGGCTAATAGGTAAAGGTATACTAAAACCTGGAGACACACTTCCTTCAACTAATGAGTTAGCGAATCAATTATCCATTAATCGAAATACAATTCAGGGAGTATATTCTCAACTTAAAGAAGAAGGTCTGTTACTCATACAAAAGGGACGGGGGACACAAGTTGCAAGTGAGGAAGAAATTACTAGATTCAAAATAGAAAATCCTTATCTTCCTTTTATAGAACAAACATTGAAGGATGCTTATGAAGTAGGTTTTAATGTTGAAAACGTATTGCTGTCTGGATTCGCTTATATGCAGCTGTTCGGCCAACCCCTGAAACGTAAAATGCATTATCTCTTTATTGAATGCAAAGTTGCTTCTTGTATCTTTTATCTAGATGAAATTAAACGGATGACATCTGCAGAAATTGATACAATTGATGTTTCTGAATTACCAGAACAAGCTCTTATTAAGGCTATTCAAAATGCTGATGTCATTGTGACACGCTCCGATCTAGTAGATAAGGTGAAGAAGTTTGCAGATGTGGCCCAAAAAACCGTCATCTCTGTTGGTTCAACGAACGATGTGTCACTATTGCTTAATATGTTAAGAGGGTAATAAAAATGGAAATACACATACAATGACTTACCTTGTACTGCATAAATAAATCCCATTCTTATTGTGGTTACATTGTTTTATATCGAACAAATATAAAAAAGCAGCCGATGAAGGTTATCCCCATGGACTGCTTTTAAACAAATGATCCTCTCGTTCAATTAGGTGTCTGTTCTAGATAAGCTAAGCTCTATACAAAAGGTCAGCCAACTCAACTCTTTTTTAGGATAGAATCATTATTATTCGGCTTTTTACAAAATCTCTCCGTTCGACTCAATCACGTTCTTATACCACTCAAACGATTTCTTCTTACTTCTATTGAGCGTCCCATTTCCTAAATTGTCTCTGTCCACATAAATAAATCCATCCCCACATTGTATAGCCCAATACATGTACACCATCTAGGTCAATTGCGTCTTTCATCGCTTTAATATGGGCTGATAGATAATTAATTCGATAATCATCTTTTATGTTTCCTTCATCATCCTCAGGTATATCATTAGCTCCTAGGCCATTCTCTACCACAAATAATGGTTTTTGATACCTGTCATATAATTCAATTAATATTATTCTCATACCTAAAGGGTCAATTTGCCATCCCCATTCAGAAGATGGTAAATATGGATTTTTAACAGAATCAAAGATATTTCCAGTCGCTTGCTCAGCTATTTCAGGATTAGCAGTACCAATACGAGACATATAATAAGAAAATGAGATAAAGTCAACGGTATTATTCTTTAATAATTCTTCATCGCCTTCCTCAATTTCAACTTGAATTCCTTCTCTTTCAAACTTTTTAAGCATATAAGCTGGATATTCTCCTCTTGCTTGAACATCCGAAAAGAAATAATCTTCTCTGTCTCTTAATTGACTTACAAGAACATCATCTGGATTACAGCTATATGGATAATGTTTTCCACCAGCTAACATACAACCTACTTGATTATTTGAGTCAATTTCATGAGCAATTTTTACCGCTAATGCGTTAGCAATTAATTCATGATGAGCAGCTTGGTATTTCACTCGTTTTGCCTCTACTTCATCTAAATCACCAACATATAGACCTGCTCCCATAAAAGGTGCATGTAAAACCATATTGATTTCATTAAAAGACAAGCCAATATTTTACTAACCCCTTATATCTCGTCAAAATGGTTCGACAATATTTTTCAAAAAAGCCTATCATCTCTCGACTACGCCATGAACCGTATTTTTCAACAAGATACATAGGAACATCAAAATGAGAAATTGTTACAAGTGGTTCAATATTGTATTTCTTACACTCTTTGAAAACATCTTCATAGTATTTCAAACCCTTCTCATTTGGCTTTTCTTCATCGCCATTCGGATAAATTCTTGTCCAAGAAATTGACATCCGATAAGTTTTAAAACCCATTTCTGCAAATAAAGCAATATCTTCTTTGTAACGGTGATATCCATCAATAGCATTCTTTGCTGGATAGAAATAATCTTCTTGAAAGTCGAACATTTTTTTCTCCCCGAAAACCACTGCTCGTCGATCTTCTCCTGTTGGCAACAGATCGACGTTTGCTAATCCACGTCCATCTTCATTATACGCACCTTCATATTGGTTAGCGGCAGTTGCTCCACCCCATAAAAAATTCTTTGGAAATCCCATATTAATACCGGGGTTACTTATTAGCAGCATAGGCACTCTTTTTAAACTGTCCGTAATGTGGGGCACAGTTCATTAGTAGCTTCGGGACTTTTCGTTTTATACTTTAAATAATTCAACTACTTGATATAAGAACGATTCGATTCTATGACTTTGACGATCGTACAAACAGTAATGCCGATACAGCGCCCGCAAAGGCCACCATACCAGACCAGAAAAATGCTTGTTGAAATCCCTCGTTCAGAGCAACGACCGAGTCTCCTGCGGTACTGGAGGCCGTTGTCGCTGCAGCAATTACAACCATGATAGCCAGGCTAATCGCCGCGCCGATCTGGGAAGTAGTATTGTATACTCCCGATACCAACCCTGATTCTTCCGGCTTGGCACCTGATATAGCCGCCGTTTGAGCTGGGATATAGGCTAATCCCCTACCGAGAGAAGCCAATAGTAAAGCCAGTAAGACGTTAGCTAAATAATTTCCATCTACTGGTGTGTCAAAAGAAAGCAAGAGCATGGAACCTCCAAGTGCGAGAAATCCAACAAATAAAACGGCTTTTAAACCGAATTTTTCAACCAATTTTCCAGCTATAAAAATCATAGTAATCGCTATTAGTATCGGCGCCGGAATTAAGGCCACTCCGGCTTCGAAGGGAGAAAATTTCAATACTTGCTGTAAGTACAACATAATGAAATAATTGAATGGAATCCACATTCCATTTAGCATGATAAGCGCAATATTGCCCGCGGCCAAGTTGGGAATCTTAAAAATGCGAAGCGGCATGAGTGGCTCCTTCTTCTTGGCCTGAATAAAAATAAATATGATGAATAACAAGGCCCCAATTGTCAATGTCCATACAGTAGTGGGTGAACTCCAGCCATTGTGTTCTGCGGTTACGATGCCGTAAACGAACAGGAATATAGCAACCGTAACGGAGATAGCTCCAGCGTAATCAATGCGGCTATTTCTACGTATGCCTTTCTGTAGGAGTCCTGGGGACAAGACCAAAGTGAGAATACCGATGGGAACGTTGATCAGAAACGTCCATCGCCAGCCCAGCCACTCCGTAATGATGCCTCCAAGGAATACACCGGCCAATCCTCCCGCCGCACCGGAAAGGCCCCAGAAAGCAAGCGCCTTATTCAATTCCTTCGGATTTGCGGAAAACAGTGTCATTACAATGGACATTGCAGCCGGTGTAATTAAAGCGGAACCGGCACCCTGGAGTGCACGTGCGACGTTTAGCACCGAATCATTCCAAGCTAATCCTGCAAGTAAAGACGCCAAGGTCAGGATTGAAAATCCCCACATGAATATGCGCCGTTGGCCGAACAAATCGCTCAACTTTCCTCCCAATAGCAGAAGTCCTCCGAAGAAAATAATATAGGCGTTCATCACCCATTGCAAACTCACCTGCGTATAGCCGAGCCCTTCTTTGATGGCTGGCAGGGCAACCTGCATGATCGTTGTATCCATGATAGTCAAGAAAAACGCAATGCACAATAAAGCAAGTGCTTTCCAGCGCTTCGGGTCAGCTTGCGCAAGCGTATGTGAATGTGTTGACATTATTCAATTCCCTCCAATTTTTTGATTTATTTTGAGTATTAACTTATTAATTGGTCTCTACCTATCCGGTTTAAAAATTTATAGAATGTCTCTCGCTTTTTACCCATTTGTGAATAAACACCGATAATCTTCTCAACAGTTTCATACAATTCTTCTGGTGTTAGATTCTCCTTTAGTAAGGAACCGACCTCAGCGTCTTTCCCTTTTGCTTTTCCTCCGACATATAAATTGTAATGATCTTTCATTTTCATGATCCCAATATCACTTAACATTGGCTCCCCACAACCAATGGGGCATCCTGTATAGGCAACCTTCAGGGTAAACGGGACGGCTTTCCCGGCAATACGGCGATTTAGCTCTTTTGCCACAGGCATTCCTTCCTCTTCTTCCCCTTTGCAAAAATTACAGGTTCGCAAGCTCTTTACAAAGTTTCCAACTGGATAGCATGCTAATCCAACACTCTGAAACTCTTCTATAATTGCCTCTTTTTGGTCCTCTGGAATTTCTAGATAAAGTTGTTGGAATGTTGTTAACTCAAGTTCCTCATCTTCGTTTAAATATTTTGATATTGTTAAAAGTTGTTTTGTGTTAAGTTTTGCCCCAAAACCTATCCCACCATTTATGGCGATCTTAATCTTTTTCACCATATTAATATCTCTCCCTCTTTTAAATTTTTAATTGATTAAATACTTTTAATATACCATACACTAGGAGGGTATCCACATGTTACTAATATTCCTGCTCATTATAAATGAGCAAGAATATTAGTACTTTTCATTTATTCTTTTACTTCTATAACAAATGGGTAGACATTAACCTGTTCTCCGAACTTGAACTCTGCCCATAGCTTATAAATTCCCGGTTTATCAAACTGTGTTTCAAATACAGTTTGATCATCAGCTACCGGGTGAACATGGATATATTTTTCTCCCGCTTCATCCAAGACGACAACATGGCCCAGTGCGCCTAGATGTGGCTCAGGTGTTGCATCCTTCACATCAAATTTAAGTGTTATTTTTTTGTTGACTTCAAGTGAATCAGTTATTAATTCAACTGTTTGACCGTTGATGGTCTTAGTAAATTCAGTATCGGCTACGAGATCGTTATCACCGTGTTCATGATTTGTTTCACCCACATGGAATTCAATAGACTTTACTGAATATTGGAGACCTTTTGGTTTAATGTCAACGAACGCTTTATAGGAATGACCAGTTAAACTTACCTTTTGTTTGTAGATTCCATCCCCCGTTTTCTCAGGATGTATATGATGGTACTCTTTTAAGTCTGAACTCACGACAATAAAATGCATGTATTTTTCATGGGAAACTTCCAGTTCCGGAACATTGTTATTCTTATCTTTTAACTCAATAGTGATTTCTCCGTTAGCATAAGATACCTTTGGGGTAACTTCGCTAATTGTGTTTGCACTATGATTTTCGTGTGCGTGATGACTATTTTGATGATCCATGTTTTCTCCCTCCTGTTCAGTAGTTGGATGGTTATTGTGTTCTTCTGTATCAGGATTCATACTTGCATACACATTAAAACCTATGATGACTATACCAAGGTACACGATCGCCGAAAATGTCCAAATCAATATACTTTTTTTCAAACTAGGCAGCCTCCTTTCTCCTTTTAAGCCTTTAATTTAATTCTCTGAAGTCGTAGAGCGTTAAGAACAACAGATACCGAACTGAATGCCATCGCTGCTCCGGCTAACCATGGAGCTAAGAATCCTAATGCTGCGATTGGAACACCTAAACTATTATAAGCAAGCGCCCAGAAAAGATTTTGCTTAATATTTGTGATTGTCTTCTTACTCATATAAATCGCGTCGGCAATACTTGTTAAATCCCCGCGAATAAGAGTGATATCTGCTGCTTCCATTGCCACATCAGTACCTGTACCAATTGCCATCCCAATGTCAGCCGTTGCTAGTGCAGGAGCATCGTTTATTCCGTCTCCTACCATGGCAACTTTTTTACCAGCCTGTTGAAGCTTTTTCACTTCTTCTGCCTTGCCTTCTGGTAACACTTCTGCAATGACTTTCTTGATTCCAACTTGTTTTGCAATTGCTTGTGCCGTTTGGGTGTTATCCCCTGTAATCATGACTACCTCTAAGCCCATGCTATGCAAGCGGGCAATAGCTTCTTTAGATGTATCTTTAATGGTATCTGCAACAGCAACAATACCGGCATAGTACCCATCAATGGCTACTAGCATCGCTGTTTTCCCTTGCTTCTCTAAATTCTCCATTTTGATTAATTCATTTTGTACATCGATATTATGTTTTGCCATTAATTTTCGCGTACCGATTAATAGTTCCTTACCTTGTACCGTCGCTTGAATCCCAAAACCAGGAATGGCTTCAAAGTTCTCAGCTGACCCTACCCCTAGTGTAATCTCCCTTTCCTTGATCCCTTCAACCATTGCTTCGGCAAGTGGGTGTTCTGAGTTTCTCTCTGACGTACCAACAAGCATAAGAAATTCTGTTTCATCGATACCTTCAGCTAAAATGACGTCAGTTAAAGATGGTTTTCCATTCGTAACTGTACCTGTTTTATCAAGAATAACCGTGTCTAATCGATGAGTTGTTTCAAGGTGTTCTCCACCTTTAAATAAAATTCCAAATTCAGCTGCACGACCTGAGCCAGCCATAATGGAAGTTGGTGTGGCAAGACCAAGTGCACAAGGACAAGCAATGACTAGTACCGCAATAAACTTTTCAAGTGCAACCGCAAACTCCCCAGGACTGACAGCAAAATACCATACAAGGAAGGTAATAATCGCTATTCCAACTACAATAGGTACGAAAATACCTGAAATCACATCAGCTAAACGTTGGATCGGTGCTTTTGAACCTTGAGCTTCTTCCACCACTTTAATAATCTGAGCTAAAGCTGTATCTTTCCCTACTTTTGTTGCTTTAACTTTTAGGAAGCCATTTTTATTGATCGTTGAACCAATGACATGGTCTCCTGCCTTTTTATCGACTGGAATACTTTCACCGGTCAGCATTGATTCATCAAGTGCTGATTGTCCTTCAACAATCTCACCGTCAACCGGTACTTTTTCACCTGGTTTCACATAGACAATATCGCCTTTTAATACATCTTCAATTGGAATAATCATTTCTTGACCATCACGCATTACCGTTGCGTTTTTTGCTTGTAGACCCATTAATTTTTTAATCGCTTCTGATGAACGGCCTTTTGCTTTTGCTTCAAATAATTTACCTAAGATAATTAAGGTGATAAGAACCGCACTTGTTTCATAATAGAGCTCTACCATATGAGCGTTAGAACCAATTGACATAATACTTAAATACAAACTATAGAAATAAGCGGCTGATGTACCTAATGCAACGAGTACATCCATATTTGCACTTTTATTTCTTAACGCCTTGTAAGCTCCGACGTAAAATTGTCTACCTACAATAAATTGAACAGGTGTAGCAAGTGCGAGTTGGACCCACGGATTCATAAACATATCAGGTAACCAAATAAAGCGAGTAAATTCAAAATGACTGACCATGGCCCACAACAACGGAATTGATAAAATGAGTGAAAAGATAAACTTTCCTTGTTGTTTTTCAATCTCTTTTTGACGATGGTCGACTTGTTCCCCTACTTTTTCTTGCTTTTGTTCAAGCGAATAACCTAATTTTTTGATTGCCTCTTTCATATCAGAAGTGGATACTTGTTCAGGGTTAAATTCAACAAGAACTGTTTCTAATGCGAAATTAACCGTTGCTTGATCAACGCCATCTAATTTGTTTAGCCGCTTTTCAATTTTATTGGCACATGCTGCGCACGTCATGCCGGTAATATCAAACTCTGTTTTCTCGCTTACAACGTTATAACCTAAGGATTGGACCTTCTCTTTGAATTTCACTATGTCCGTTTTTTCAGGATCATATTTGATATTAGTTTTCTCAAGGGCAAAGTTTACATTCGCATCTTCGACACCTTCAATTTTCCTAAGTCCTTTCTCAATCCTTGTTGCACAAGCCGCACATGTCATCCCTTGAATTTGCATCGTTGTTTCCTTTTGACTCATGTTTTCTCACTCCTCCACCATATACTACCAGGGGGTATAAACTTTTTGAAAAAGTAATTGTGCCGGCTACCAGCACAATCACTCTTGTATTTCTATATAACCTTAATTTTCAACATCATACCCCTGGTCTTCAATTACATCTGCAATTTCTTTCAAACTAACGACGTTTGAATCAAATGATACGTCAACTTTTCCTGTATCAAGATGTACCTTAACCGCTTCAACACCTTTTAACTCGCCTACATTTCCTTCGATAGAATTAACACAATGTCCACAAGACATACCCTCTACATTTAATGTCACTTGTTGCATAAATAATAATTCCTCCTTGAATTTTTATATTACAATACCCTAGTATGGTACTAAATAAACATTTTTTATTATTCGGCTCTTTATCTCAACCGATCATCTTACAACTTTTAAGATACAATACTGCTTGAGTCATTGAATTTGATGCAATCATACTTAAGTTTTCTTCAAGGTCACATTTTTATTCCCTTAATTAGAATTTTTTATCTTATTCATATAATTATGTGCTAGTCAGTCTCACCTTCTTTTTTTGTGTTCATTTTACATTAAAAGCCATCTTAGATCTACCAATCAAGATACATCTGATCGCTATCCACAAGTTGAATTTACCATACCCCCGAAAGGTATGTCAACTAATAAAAAGAAAATACCAGCCACCATAAGATACTGATATTTAGCTATTGAGACTTAGAGAAACGTTTAAACACTTCCATTAATTCCTGAATCGCCTCTTCTCCATTTCCATCCTTAATCGCGTCAGATACGCAATGGTGTGTATGCTTTTCCAATAATTGAAGGCCGACTTTATTCATGGCTGCATTAATAGCCGAAATTTGGGTGAGAATATCTACACAATACCTCTCATTTTCAATCATATTTTGAATTCCTCGAACTTGGCCTTCGATTCTTTTTAAGCGGGTAATTAATTGATCTTTATCTTTTGTTGAGCGATGTGTCACTTTTACCTCTTCAGAATTAGTCATACTATTCCCTCCCTCTTTTTTCTAATATTATATCAATCTTTAATATACTTAACTGGGGTATGTTATTATTGTATCATATAATGAAGAAGAAAGGAAAATTCAGAAACAATAAAATGGACCAAAGATAACGAATATAAAATATCCATTTATACCCTTCCCGTTTTAGTTATTTATCCTCTAAATATGAGCTTTTAGCTCCCCAAATAAACATAGCAAATATTGTAACCAGTAAAATTAGTAGTGGGGCATACATGATAAGAAAGTGCTGCAACTTAATCCCTCCTATTACTATCCTTGAACATATTTTTATTGAACAAAAATAATCTACTAATAAGTAAGGTGACGGTATCAATAACATTAGTCCCAATATAAAAACACTAACTAGCGCAATGGCCATCAGTTGCAACCCCACCGTAACCGTAATCACAAAACCGCGTGTCCACCTTCTAGAAAAAAGCAGAAAATGAGGATCACCTTTTTTTCATTACAATCCATTGGGCTAGTGCATCATTAAAGGTACACCTACTCCAATCGTGGCAAAAATGATATGGAAGGCTAGCGTTAATTCTGTTAACTACCGACTATACATTGCTGCATTTTCTTCAAACATTTTTACACCTCCCTTTCTTCTAAGAGAATAATCTTCCGATTAGTGATATGAACATGATAATAGCCACTCCATTCGATTTACGTTCATGTTCCTTCCCCATATTGATCATCCTTTCACAATCGTAAGTATAGTAAAGAATAATTCACATAAGTATCGGGGTTTTCCCTTATACTATGTGAATTATTAAACATATTATGAATTAGTTCCTCAACGGGTTTCCATTTCTATAATAAAGAAATAAAGGTTTTTATTGACATTTAGTGAAAATCATAATAATTTATATATGAACATATGATCATATATAAATTTCAATTTAGTAAAGGAATAATAATGATGAGTGATGAGGAGGGACAGCTTGGAAAAATGATATTCACGTTATGAATTTACTAGGGCACGCAACCTGAGCTTGCTGCACATTATTAATTTAGGAGGGAATTTAAATGGGACACGAACATGGACATGACCATACACATGGTGCAAATAAAAAAACGTTAATGATAAGTTTTATGATTATTACAGGTTATATGATTATTGAGGCAATTGGAGGTTTTATGACCAATAGCCTAGCATTATTATCTGATGCAGCACACATGTTAAGTGATTCAATATCACTTGGGATTGCATTATTGGCATTTACACTAGGGGAAAAAGCTGCTAACCATAGTAAAACATTCGGATATAAACGATTTGAAATATTAGCAGCTGGTCTTAACGGTGTGACTCTCATAATAATTGCCATTTATATTTTTTATGAAGCTATTCAACGTTTTCAACATCCACCTGAAGTTGCTTCGACTGGAATGCTAGTAATTGCAACCATTGGCTTACTAGTCAATATACTTGTTGCCTGGATTATGTTACGCGGCGGGGATGTAGAGGAGAACTTGAATATGAGAGGAGCATACTTGCATGTAATAAGTGATATGCTCGGTTCCATTGGTGCCATTATTGCTGCATTGCTCATTATATTCTTCGGTTGGAGCTGGGCAGATCCACTAGCAAGTGTCATAGTAGCAGCACTCATATTACGTAGCGGCTACTATGTTACGAAATCCAGCCTCCATGTCCTAATGGAAGGGACACCACAAAATATAGATGTGGATGATGTCGTTCAATCATTTCAAAATACAAAAGGGATTCATAGTGTTCACGACTTGCACGTTTGGTCGATTACAAGCGGATTAAATGCGCTATCCTGTCATGCAGTTGTAGATGAACAGCTATCCATTGCTGAAAGTGAACGATTACTCCGTCAGGTCGAACATGACCTTGAACATAAAAACATTCACCATATGACGATTCAATTAGAAACGGCTGCCCATCTGCATGACAATTCGATCTTGTGTAAAGTGAAAGCTGAATCATCTGGAAATCATCATCACTGATGGGTATTGCATTTTCATCAAATATCGTGTCAATGATTCATAAAAATAAACATGGTGTGGAAAGTTTCCATGCCATGTTTATTGTAATCTTATTCTCTAAATACACGCACATTAAAGAAAAACACCCTAATCTCTACTATTCTATAAATCAAAAAAGCCATTGTTTAATCCGTACTGAATTAATTCAGACTTATTTTCCAATTAAGCTTTTGTATGCTTTTGTATGCTTTTGTATGCTTTTGTATGCTTTTGTATGACTTTTGTATGACTTTTGCTTTATGATTTTCAACCATTTTTGTACTAATGATTAACTTTTTAGATATTTGCTTATTTGTATATCCCAGGATTGTTAGGCGCACAATTTCCTTTTCTCGAACAGTAAGCACAGATGTTTTCCGGTCTTTGTTCGCCATTAATTTATCTAATTGTTCTTGTGGGAAACCTACTTATAGTATTTTTTTCCGTTTTGAACGGTATGTATCGCCTCATATAGTTCACCGCCCTCACTCTTTTTCAAAATATACCCACATGCCTCAAGTTGAATAGCCCTTTGTATATAAAATCTCCACATCATGCATACTTAAAAGAATAATTTTGGTATCCTTATTATGCTTTGTTATCTCTTCTGTTGCTGTGAATCCATCAAGACCGTTCGGCATTGAAATATCCATTAAGATAATATCAGGTCTCCGCTGCTCTGCTCTTAAAATTGCCTCTTCTCCATCACTAGCCTCATTGAACGCATATTTAGCTTGAGTAACAGCAAGAGGGGCATTTTGCATGATTTCGGCAAGCGCAATGGCACTTGCTCGATAGCTCATCCTCCTAACTCAAAAGCCTGTTGTGCTTCAATTTTTCTTACTGTAAGAATAAGCTCTAAGCTTAATGCCTTCTACAATGTTTTTCAGCTCAACCAATGTTTCATAATCAAAAAAATTTAACTGCTCCTCACGATTAATGGTAACAAATGCAAGGTGATGCTTAACTCCCATTAATACTTTACTCATGGATATCACTCAATTCAATGAGACTATCAAATATTTATTATAGAATCTTTATGAACCTTTTTTGAATTTCAGTACTAAGTCCAAAAGCATTTAGACGAAAAATAGTAGAGCAAAAAAGAGAACATCTACTATGTCCTCTTTTTTGTGTCTAATTACGACAGAATCTTTATTACCTTAAAACAGACTCTTATAATCCTTCTTTTTATCCAAGCTCATTATAAGTAATCAACCTGTGGATATGAACTGCAAGATAGGCTAATTCCTCATTCGGAATATCTTTACCATTAACTTGTTTTATATATTCTTTAATTTTAAATGCGCCATCCATAGCCTGCGGATATAAGCTAGCTAATTGATTGAATAACACATCATCTTTATCATCTAACATTTTATCAGAATAAAATCGTTCTACAAAAAATTTAACATGTGTGATAAACCGGGTATAGTGAATATTTTCCTCGTCCATATCAATATTAAAAGAGTATCTAATCAAATTCACAATACTTCCGATCATTTTAGCATACCTCATCGCATTTCTAGACTCTTTTTGTTCCCCTTGAGCATTAATTAAGTGAAAGGCAATGTTTGCTGCTTCTTCTATTGGTAAATCAATTTTGAATTTAGCATTCACTAGTTTTCGAGCGTAAACTCCAATCTCAAATTCCTCGGAATAATAATTCTTAATTTCCCAGTACACTCTGTTCGTAATGTTAATGTCTTTTTTATATCTTTCTACTGCAAAATTTAAATGATCCATTAACATAAAGTAAATGCTTGTATTAAGTTTTGTATTAAGTTTATCTTCAGCATAACTTACAATTTGCTGGGTAAGTTCAACATATTCCGGTGGTATACTATCCAATAAACCGATAAACTCTTTCACTTTTATATTTTCAATCGGGATAAACATTTGATCAGCTTGGTTTTCCTTAACAATATTCCCTGCTTTTTGTCCGTAACCTATCCCCTTGCCGAAAAGAATAAATTCTTTATTTTGTTCATCTTCTGCTAAAACTACGCTCGAATTTAAAACTTTTTTTATTTTTATCACACTTTTTCTCCTTTCCTTTAATAAAGTTTTGGATAATTTCCCCAAGTTTATCCCTTCATTTTATAAAATTCTGAACTAGAAAAGGAAACTTTTTCGGTATAAACCTGATCATTTTAGAATTCTAATTTCTATTTTTACTTTCTTTAAAGGGCACACTCATATATATGGTAAGAAGTAATTTTCTAGCTAATATAAAGTTGGGAATTTTGTGTAGTTACCGGAGCATGCACCAAGTTTAGAGGATTCCTATTGCAAGGAAAATCGATTAGTAGTTTAAGTAATGCGAAATATACATGGGATATATTTGAATATTTGTTATTATATTGTTTTCCGCCCTAAAAACAAAAATTGTAGCTGCTAGTTAACTTCAAACCAACTAGCAGCTACATAACAATATCATATTAAACATTCATTTAGTTTAACTTAATCTAAACCTTCACCATTGGTTTCAATGACTTTTTTATACCAATAAAACGAATCTTTCTTTATACGATTAAATGTACCCTTTCCATGATCATCTATATCGACATAAATGAAGCCGTATCGTTTTTTCATTTCACCGGTACTAGCAGCAATGATATCCATTGGTCCCCACATAGTATACCCCAAAACAGGTACTCCATCGATCTCAATTGCTTTTTTCATCTCCGTAAGATGATCTCTTAAATAATCAATACGATATGAATCATGAATACTTCCATCTTCCTCAACTTTATCAACTGCTCCAAGACCGTTTTCAACAATCATTAGCGGTATTTGATAGCGGTCATATAATAGATTTAATGAATAACGGAGACCCTTCGGATCGATTGTCCATCCCCAATCACTCGCCGAAAGGTATGGATTTTTGTATCCCGTTTTTACACCATTAAGTCCTTTAAAATCTATATTTGTTTCTTTGCCAATTACATGTGTTAAATAATAACTATAGGAAAGGAAATCAACTTTCCCTTTCTTCAGTTCTTCTAAATCACCATCTTGAATAGGTAGTACGATTCCTTCACGTTCAAACTCTTTTAATTTATACGCTGGATAATATCCGCGGCATTGAACATCACAATAAAACAGCATTTTATGCATAAAATCAGCCGTTTTCTGTACATCTTCCGGGTCACAGCTATTGGAATAAGCAAAATGTCCGGCATACATCATTCCTACTTTATTATTAGGATCAATTTCATGAGCCATCTGCACAGCTTTAGCACTAGCTAAAAACTGATGAAAAGCGGCAGTCATTCTTGTTTGCTCGTCATTTGAATCAATTCCAGCGGCCATCCATGGCTTTGTAGACATGACATTGATTTCGTTAAATGTAAGCCAATATTTCACTTTTCCTTTATATTTGTTAAATACAGTTTCACAGTAGCGTAAATAATAATTAATTACTTCACGATTTTCCCATGAACCATATTTTAGTAGTCCCAGTGGTGTCTCAAAATGTGAAAGTGTTACGATTGGTTCGATACCATATTGTAGACAAGTATCAAACACTTCATCATAATGCTTTAAGCCTGCTTCGTTAGGTACCTTTTCATCACCATTTGGAAATATTCTTGACCAAGCAATGGACATACGGTAACTTTTAAATCCCATTTCAGCAAATAATGCAATATCTTCCTTAAATCGATGATAGTGGTCAACTGCATTGTGGCTAGGATAGTATTTTCCATCCACAACACCATCTGTAATTTCTCTAGGGACACCATGCACACCTGCTGTCATGACATCTGCTGTGCTTAATCCTTTTCCATCACTTAAATAGGCACCTTCAGCTTGATTAGCGGCGGTTGCACCACCCCATAGAAAGTCCTCTGGAAATCCTTTCGTCATACCTAATCTCCTCCAATTTAGTTTCCTAACGCAGCTACAGTCATCAATGAATCATTATCAGAAGTTAAATCCGTCACTTTTACTGAAAATTTATCTTTATTCGTGACTACTGCAATTGTGACCGGATCATATCCTTCATCAACAATTTTTTGCAAATCAAATTTAACAAGTAAATCCCCAGACTTTACTTTATCCCCGACCTTCACAAAGGATTCGAAATATTCCCCCCCAAGGTTCACTGTATCAATACCAATATGGAATAATATTTCCGCTCCATTGACTGTTTCCAATCCTAATGCATGGTTTGTATTAAACACCATTTTAATTTCCCCATCAGCTGGTGCGTAAAGTTCTCCTATTGAAGGAATAACTGCAATTCCGTCACCCATCACTTTTGTTGAAAACACATTATCATTTACTTCAGATAAAGGAATTACTTCTCCTTGAACTGGTTGTTTGATTTGAACACTCTTATTAACCATTACGCCGCTATTAGCAGTTTGACCAACTACTGTTTGTTCAATATTTTCTTTATCTTCTTTCCACAAAATAAGTGTAATGATAAAAGCTGATACAAAAGCAATAACTAAACCTAAAAGAGCGAAAATAATATTTTTTCCGTTAGTTGGATCTATAAACATTGATATACTTGCAACACTTGGGCTTACAGGTGTTGATCCTCCTACAGCAAATAGGCCAAGACTTAAACCGCCAATTAAACATGATATTACAACACTTATAAGTACACGTTTCCTTTGTAATGTAACTCCATAGAGTGCTGGTTCTGAAATACCAAATAATGCAGAAATACCAGCAGATAATGCAATAGATTTAAGTTCTGTTTCCTTTGCACGTAAAGCAACTGCAAAATTCGCACCACTTTCAGCCATATTATGCGCTAATAACGCTGGTAATAGAAGAAATTCCCTTCCAGTGGAAGAAATAGTATTAATCGCATATGGAGTTAATGCCTTGTGCATACCAGTTGCAATCATAAATGGCAGTATTGCTGCAAGAAGACCTACTGCAATCCATCCAGCTTTATCAAATACAAACAAAATAATAGTCGTTAATAATGTCCCAGCCTGAAATCCAATTGGTCCTAAAACTAAAAGTGTCATTGGAACAGTTATAAGCATTGACATCATTGATATAAAGAAAACTCGAATAGGCTTTGGTGAAATCTTGGTAAAAAATCTTTCCATATAAGCGTAGAAAATAACACCTAGTATAGACGGAAAAATTTGTGCTGAATAGTTAACATTTGTTAATGGAATTGTAAATAGACTTGCACCCTCAGCTAAAAGCTTGGTCATGTCAGGGAATAAAAGAATACTCATTGCTGATGCGGCAACTAAGTTATTTACCTTCAATTTATTTGCCGTAGTAATAGCTACTAATATTGGTAAAAAGTAAAATACTGCACCACTAATGGACGTTAGGATAATATAAGTCTGTCCAGTCTCATCTATCAGATTAAGAACCGATAATAGCAAAAGCATTGATTTTAAAATACCAGCACCTGCCATTGCAGGAATTAAAGGCTGGAATACACTAACTAAAAAGTCTAAAATTGTTGCTCCAATTTTTTGCTTACCTTTTGCTTGGTTTACGTTATTATTTTGCTGTCCAAACTTTCCAAGATTGTTCAATTCATCATACACTTCAATGACATTATTTCCGATAATTACTTGGAATTGTGCTCTATTCACTACATCTAAAACACCTTTAATTTTTTTAAGTTCATCTATATTTACCTTGCTATCGTCTGCAAGTGTAAAACGTAATCTTGTAGCACAATGACCTAGATGAACCACATTGTCTTCTCCACCAACATATTTTAGAATGTCAGCTGCTGTTTTTTTGTAATCCATATTAAATCCTCCTCAGGATAACTTTATACGCTTACATTTCGGCCGAAAATATAAGCTAACAAAAAAGACAGGATCCCTAAAAACAATATCATATCGATGGATAAGATATCGTCTTCATGGATCCTGCCTGCATGACCAGTAACATGTCCGGTTTATTATTTTTTTATTAATTGACTTCATTATAGTGCATTTGAATCATATTGACAAGAATTAATTTAAATCCAAAAGTTGGTATACTTTTATAAAAAAACTAGCTCCCCTAATAAATATTACAACGTATATTTCTCCATCATCAGTACTAAGAAGCTAGATCCATGTGCTGTGGTTGAATCAGCCATGATTCCTCTAAACTTTTTCAATTGGTTAGGATGGTATTAATGAAGATATTTTTCATAATAAAATTACATTTACTAATATATTATCACCTCAGATTAGTTTATTGTTTTAACGAACCCTTTATATTTTTAGAATCTAACAGAAAGTGTTTACCGGGTATACATCTCGTAAATCTGTTCTAGCTTTTCCTTTAATCGATCAAAGCGAACATACCGATCCTCTCGTAAATATTCCTTTTGATCTATCATAAAAAGCATAATAGGAGCTGTTAAAATTAAAAATTTTCCTGCTACCTCTTCTACCTTACAAGCATCAATGTGCCCCAGGTGGATAAGTGGGTAATGATCCAGCAGTTCCCTTAGCTTAGGTAATATAGCGTGACAAGTACTACACTCTGGTGTAGATACGTACAAGAAGCTCAATTCATGATTTTCAAGAAACTCTTCAACCATCTTAAGCGTAGTTAGCTCATTTACCTTTCTCATATTGATTCTCCTTTAAAGGTCCTATGAATCCGTCAAATTACCTTCTAGTTTCTAGTCCCTTCAAATACAAGTAGATTCTATAACAGCGGACCTGAAATATTGCTGCCGTCAGTCAACTCTTTAGCGCTGACTGGACAAGTAGAACCGTGTGAGGACTACTTTCCCACGTTCGATCTTGTTCCAACATGTCATTCCATTCATCCAACGTTCTTTTCCATTGTGCTTCTTTTAATGTTTGTTCCGCCTAGCAAACAATCGTTACTTGTTTATACTAGTTATTTCTTAATTCCGGTTTTCAATTCTTATATAAACCTACCGATTTGTCTTCCCATTCTTTTTAACACTAGTCTAATTAGCAATCTTTCAGATATTTACTAATTTTCTTCCTTAGATGATATAGATACTTTACCTTCAATATCTATTTGAACATCTGCTTTTTTCAACATATTTCCGATTGCGTAAGCTTTGTCTGCGGCCACAATTGCTCTATTAGCTGATTGAATCTGGTCTTCTGTTGCATCAGCAGACAAAATAATATGAGGATAATGAATAATAATAATTTTGAATCCTTCTTCCTTTGAATTGGTTGCTTCGGTATTCATAGTAAGTCCAGTTACATTCAATTTTCTTGCTTCAAGCATAGCAACAAGTGTCATTGAATAACAAGCTGCAGCAGAACTTACAAGTAATCCTTTAGGCTCTGCACCTTCCCCAGTACCACCCGAAGATTCAGGTATAGCGATGCTTGTTCAAAATTATTCGATTCAATTCTCTCACTACCTTTTATATTTCCATACCAAACAGTCTTTAAATTTGTTTTCGATTCAGCCATGTGATTCCACTCTTAATATATTTGACTTGTTATAAGTTAACAGGATTGCATGAAACGTTTCTCTTAGCTACCAAATAGTTGTATGAATGAGTTTTTGTCAAGTGGTATCCTTGACTAGCTCATTTCATACATCTATCATTATCGGCTTTTTATTTTTATAAATGGATAACTTTTTTCCTTAGGTATTTACTGTATTATTCATTCACAATAATAAACTGTCATACCCGACAACTTCAGTGGTTTCCGGATCGACTGGAATCTGCCCGGAGAAACAGAAAGTCTCCTGCTTGAATGATTTAGGAATACGGTCCAATCGCTTTAGGTGCCTTTTCTGTAAAAATCGTCGTTCTAACCATCATATTCACTCATTATTGGCTGTCATAGGCATTTAAAGCATTCACACTGTGCGCCAGTGCGGAACCTGCTTTTAAAGCCGTCGCTACAAAAATAGCTTCTGCCAGCTCTTCCAAAGTAACACCCAGTTTTTTCGCGCACTTTGTATGAACCTCAATGCAATAGGCACAGCCAGTAACATGAGCAACAGCAACGGCAATTAACTCTTTTTCTTTTCTGCCGATTAACCCCGGTTTCATCGCTTCCTGATCAAATTTGTTGAAAGCACTAAAGGCTTCCGGACTTAATTCCCTAAATTCTTTAAACCGCGCCAAATTAGATCGCTGATAAAGCTCCTCCCCTCCCATTTCATCAAAAGCGTTTAAGGCATTCAATCCATGGGCCATCGCAGAACCGGCCTTTAACGCCGTTGCCACCATGACAGCCTCCGTAATTTCTTCTTTTGAAGCTTCTAATTTTCTCGCACCAGACACATGATCATTAATACAATACGGACATCCTGTGACATGAGCAACCGCTACTGCAATCAGTTCCTTCGTTTTCTTAGTGATCATCCCTTCTGCCAATGCTTGTCGGTCAAATGCGAGAAAGGCTTTAAACGTATCAGGTGCAAGCTTCCCTATCTCTGGTATTCTACGAATATAAGATTTTTGATATAAACTTTCGTTTGCCATTGAAAAAACCTCCATTTAATCTGCTAATTTTTTATAAAGTAACGCCACCGCCCTACCCTATACAAAGTTAATGGGAATTTCGATTAGATCACATTGGACCATATCAAGATGAACTTTGACGAATTCTACGCCATTTAATTTACCTACATTAAAATTAATACAATGTCCACAAGCATCCCTTGTACATTAAGTTTTACTTGTGCATAAAATAATTCCTCCTTAAATGATTTTATTATTCTTTTTTTATTTAATATTTTTACTATACCCATGTACGGTATTTATAATAGCTTTTTAAATTTATTTTGTGATTTTAGAAAAGTTAGTTAGAAACTCTTTCATTATGTCAGGATCATCTTGTTTTAAGCGTTCAATTACGCAAGTGTTAATATGACTCTCTAACAAAACTCGAGAAACAGAATCTAATGCTGCTTGAGCTGCTGAGATTTAATGTAAAATATCATACAATAAGTTTTTTCCTTATCATATTGTTTATTCCTTTAATTGGACTCTCTTCCTGTTCATCCTTTTAATGAGCTTATCTTGTAAGTCACTAGGATAGTTGTCACGTTCTTTTTCTTGTGTGCTGCAACATGTTTCTTCAGAAAGCATCATCAAGTCTTCCAATCATGCATCCCCCTTTCGATGACCGTCTGAAATATCGGCTCGTTATCACAAAACAAATTTACCATACCCCTGATAGGTATGTCAACATATAAAAATATAATACCAGCTATCGGTATCCTCTCCAAATTTTGGGTATAATGGAAATTAATAACTCTACCTACTACAAACAAAAGGTACCGGAAATTTTTCACGGTACCTTTTGAATTTCGTTATTTCTTTATACTAAATTAATCAACCAATATTTTGAAGACAACTGGCTTCTCACTATTTACGTTATTAGTTATAATGGATAATTCTTCTTCCGTACGTTTCCAAATTGGAGTTTCATCGAAACCCAATACTGAAATGTCTTTTATAATACCATGAAATTCAGGAAGTTTAGATGCATTTTTTTCACCTAGAGATTTAATTTTCATTTGTCCAGAATCAGGAAAGTTCAAAACGGTTGCATAAATATATGATCCATTAACTGTAAAACGAATGTCTTCAGAAGTAAATACGGTCGTTTTACTATCAGTAAACTGTCCCTCTTCAATTTTAGTAGGTCCTTCACCAGCTACACGCCATACTTTGCTGTTATAAATAGCCTCTCCATTAATTTTCAGCCACTCACCGATTTCTAATAGTATCTCTTTATCTTCATTTGGAATCGTTCCATCCGCTTTTGGTCCAATATTTAACAGAAGACAACCGTTTTTACTTACGATATCAACAAGATCACAAATAATATCTTTTGCTGCTTTATATTTGTTATTCTCTGTATAGCACCACGAATTTTTTGCTACAGCAGTATCAGTCTGCCAAAAATAAGGCTTTTGATCTGCAAACTTACCTCTCTCAATATCAACAACGGCTGCACCAAACATAAATGCATCATGTTTATAGTTGATTGCTACATCTATGCCCCATTCTTCTGCACGATTATAATAATATGCAGCAAATTTTCTTAGATAAGTTTTTGCTGCACTATGATGAATCCACCAATCAAAGTAAACAATCTTTGGATGATATTGATCAACAATTTCACAGGTTCTCATCAACCAATCTTCTAGAAACTCTTGAGATGGATCTGGACTGAACAAATCTTGATGGTCTGGTTCAGGCATTGCTGGCCAATAGAAATCTCCACAAACGAGAGGTTCTTTAATATCACTTTCAAATTCCTTTCCATGTCCCATAAAAAACCAATGTTCAATCCTGTGAGTTGACGCACCAAGTTCAAGCCCTCGTTTTTTAAAAGCTGCTCCTAATTCTCCTAATATATCAAGCTTAGGTCCCATTTCATATGAATTATAATGAGATAGATCACTTTTGTACATTTGAAAACCATCATGATGTTCCGCGACAGGCATTACATATTTTGCTCCTGCAGCCTCAAACAGTTGAGCCCATTCATCCGCATTAAATTTCTCTGCATTGAACATAGGAATAAAATCTTTATAACCAAACTCTTTATGATTACCGTAAGTATTAACATGGTGTTCGTATTCCTTTGATCCTTGAATGTACATATTTCTAGAATACCATTCACTTCCAAAAGCCGGAACTGAATACACTCCCCAATGAATAAAGATACCGAATTTTGCATTTCTGTACCAATCAGGTACCTTAAATTGTGAGAGTGAATCCCAGTTATCTTTGAATTTCCCCACTTTAATTACTCTATCAATCTCTTCTAAAAATTGTTTTTTATCCATACTTTACTTCCTCTCAAGAAATGCTTCATTTTTTTACATCCATAACCATCGGATAAGAAAAGAACTATTCCTCCCTAAATTGACCAGGAGTTTTACCAGTGTATTTTCGAAATACTTTATAAAATGTTCTTGGGTTATCATAGCCCACACATTTAGCAATCTTCTCTAGCGATAAGTCTTTCATTTCCTTAAGCATTTCCTTTGCTTTCTCAACACGTAATTGATTTAAAAAATGGACAAATGTACATCCTGTTGCTTTCTTAAAAATCTGTCCAATATAGACTGGATGCATGTTTAAATATTCCCCTGCATCCGACAAAGAAATATCATTCATGTAATTAGATTTCATATATTTTACTAGAATCTTAATATTATCATTTGGCTGCCCATTTTGTTCTTGACTATTATTTTGATCAAGCTTTTTCTCATCAGTTAGCTCAACAGAGATTTTCTTCAATAACCGAAATAAATCCTGTTCATTAATAGGCTTTAATAAATAATCAACAACCTTAAGTTGAATGGCCTGTCGGGCATATTCAAATACATCAAACCCTGTTAAAATAATAAATCGTTTTACTTGCTTCCTTCGGGCTTGTCGTATAAATTCCAATCCAGTCATTTCGGGCATCTGAATATCCGTTATAATCAAGTCTGGTTGAAAATACTCCATCTTATCCAGTGCTTCAAATCCATCGTTTGCTACTACAATTTTGGTGAAGGCTGTTTTCGATTCCAGCACCATATCTTTAATGCCCTGGAGAATGATAGGCTCATCATCAACAATCATCAACTTAAACATGTTGGCTCTCCTTCTGACATAGTTTCAGTGTGCAGCGTATTCCGCCACTTAAACTCCTAGCAATACTAAGATTTGAATTACTATTATAATAGGCTTTAATTCTTTCATTTATATTTACTAAACCAATGCCTACCTCTTGCCCTTCAATATACTCTGTTTCACTGTTTCCCTGAAGAACACTCTGAACAAAAGCCAACCTTTCATCAGTCATACCAATACCATTGTCTTCAACTTCAATTATGGTATTACCTGATGTTACACTGATAAAAAGAGAAATTTTCTTAAGTCCTCTTTTCTTTGTTAACCCATGTTTAATACAATTCTCAACCAAGGGCTGTAATATGAAACGGGGGCATTGGATTGACATCACTGTCTCATCAGTTTGGAGATCTAAATTCAATTCGTGCATTCGAATTTGATGTATGGCAATATATAATCTCACATGCTCAAGCTCTTCTTGAATGGTCGTATCGTTTCTATTAGAAAGACTATATCGAAGCATATGTCCTAAAGAATAAGCCATGTTTTCCAAGGTTTTATTATGGTCTGCTTTGGCCAGCATCCTCATTGTTTCCAGAGTATTATAAAGAAAGTGAGGGTGAATCTGGGCTTGAAGCATCTTGAAGTTTGCTTCCTTCTTTAACCTTTCCTCCTTTTTTACGCTATTTACCAAATCATTAATCCGAGTTATCATCGAATTATAATTAGAAATAAGATAGCCGATTTCATCTTTTCCAAAGTTACCAGTATAATAATTTAAACCGTCTTTTTTCATGTGACGTGATAAGAAAACAATTCGTTTAGTCATAAAAGTAACAATTAGATAGTAGAGAATTGTAAGTAGTATGAGCATTACGATTCCTCCAGCTAACCATAAATACTGTTTACGATTGATTGAAAAAATTGTGTTTTTTCGGTTCACTTCAACTACAGTCATTCCAATTCTTTGCAAACTAGTCGAATTGATAAATAATTTTCCTTTATTAAAAGAAAAGTAATCACTCCTATTTCTAATCATATCCTTCTGGATTGCCTCGATTTGTTTTTTTTCTATATCTCTAGAAAGGTAAATCACACTGTTATTTTTCTGTTGCAGTAAAAACAAGTCACTCTTCGGATGAATGGTTTTAATAGCTTGTAATAATTCACTGATTATATCTGTAGAAATTTTAATTTCAATTATACCAATCTCCTTTGAAAAAGAGTTGCTATATAGCTTGTGATAATAAACTAGGAAGGATTCCTGAGAAGCATTAAACAGTTTCCAAGCCCCGTTAGTTGGGGTTAAAGTTCGTAACTCTTCGGAATTTAAGAAATGGGCAATTTCGTTATAGTTCTTAAACCCTGGAACAGTTAATAATTCATTCTGCATTTTAGGATAAATGGTTACTTCCTCTACCAAAGGATCTGCCAGATAAGAAAATGAAATAGCAGAACGAATTTCTTTCAAATAGGCGTAAATCATATCACGGTCGTTTTTGTATTCCCCCTGAAGATAGTCGATTAGTACCGAATTGTTTTGATAAATAGAGTAAAGTGATTCTACTTTACCAAGTCTATCATCAAGGTTGCCAGCTAGCTGCTCTATGTTCTGTTGATTAGCCAATACATATTGATTAGCCAGCTTGTCATAAATTTGATAGTAAATTACATAGGCAAAAAGCAAAAAAGGCAAAACAATAGTTAAGAGATATCCTAAAATCATTTTTTGGCTGATTTGCATATTCTCAATCTTATTGAGCATTTTCTTAAGTAGTATTTTCATATCGTTTCTCTTCTCTTACGAAATATAAAAGTGATTTCTTTATGTGAAATAACTTGAACTCATACTTGTTCTGTATGAGTTCAAGTTATTACTTTGAAACTATTTTGCCAACTCTTCATAATTCTTTTTTAAATCTGGGTATAATGAGTTTGCCCACTTCTCTAGATCTTTCATGCCTATCTTTTCAGCCTTGGCAATTAATTCATCATAGGCTTTAATAGCTTCTTTTTCAGTCGGTGCCAAATACACATTTGTAATTTCAGTCTTAACCATCTCATCAATGTTGTTCTTGATGATTGATTCTTCAGAATCAACCTTTGGCGTTATCATACCAATAGCTGGGTTAAATTCAATAATTTTAGAATATTGTTCACCTTGTCGGGTAGTCTCGGAACCTTCTTTAAAAGAACTAATTGCCATGCCGACTCCGGATTCTGTCGGAACACCCCACCAATAAACTCCTTTTTCCTTTAAAGTATCCATATTTTGCGGATCATATTTAAATTCGGGATACCCTTTGTCGTTCCAAACCCAATCTTTACCTTCAACGCCCCATTGAGCTAACTTCCAACCCTCATCTGAGTATAAATATTCAAGAAATTTAACAGTAGCTTCAATATTTTTATTGTTTTTGGTAACATACATTCCCAATCCACCTACCCCCGTATTATATATTTTTGCATTCGGGCTTAATGGATCTGCTACATTAACAAATTTAAAGTCTTTTGCACTTGAATTCAGACGATCTGCTCCTGAATACGTCCAAGAGTACCCAAAACCCTTCTCGGACATCATCATCTCTTCTGTTTGCCCTTCATTTGTATAAGCAAAATTTTCAGAAGTAACATATCCGTTACGGTAGAGACTGTTCACATACAACATGGATTTCTCAACACTTGGTTGTCTTAAATAATATACCAACTTTCCATCTTGATCAGCAAAACCGCCACTGGTTGCGCCAAACTGGGCATCAAAAAACTGTCGAGTCCAGTTTGGATTCAAAATCAACGGAGTCATATCAGGATGAGTTTGTTTAACCTTTTCGAATACAGTATCGAGGTCATCTAACGTTTTAATTTCGGGATTTCCAATCTCTTTAAGTATATCCTGACGCAATGCAAGACCAGGAACCATCATATGAGCATATGGGTTTTCTTTCCATTCCTTTTCTGTAGAGAAATCATTACGTATTGCATAATAGTTTCCATCATCAACGGTATTAACTAATTCCTTGATTGGATCAAACTTTACATTTGGAGCATATTTAGGGAAAATTTCATTATAAGGAAGGCTAATATTTCCATCTGACATCAGTTGAAAGTCAAATGAGAGCACGATATCTGGAAGATCCCCTGATGCTACCATTAATGACAATTGTTTCGGATCAGTAGCCACTGTGATTTTTGGTTTAACTCCAGTAGCTTTTGTGATTAATTCAGGGATTTCCCCTTTCCATTCCTGAAACGGATACCAGGTAGCATCGACAAACATGGTTAGTTCTACAGGTTCATCCGATGAACTTCCTTGCTTAGTTTGATTGGTCGCAGCCGTTTCTTCACTGTTGTTATTAGAGCATCCTGCCAGCAGGCTTCCAACTAATGATAAGATAGTTAATAGGATAATAAGAAGTTTACTTTTTTTATTCATATGCTTCCCCCACATTTAGTTATTTATTTTATAACCTCCAGTAATATATCGAAGATTGTAAAATCAATATTTAACCTTTCACTGAACCAAGCATCATACCTTTAACAAAATATTTTTGAAGAAATGGATACACACATAAAATAGGTACGATTGATACAACCATGGCTGTAGCCTGGACGGAGAATGGAGTTACAGTCGCTTTAGACATCGAAGAAAGTGCCTGGGAATCTCCAGCAGGAATTTGTGACTGATTTATAACTTGCATCATACGATAAGTCAATGTTCGCAATTCCTCATTTTGTACAAAGTAAGCCGAGTCAAGCCAGGAATTCCATTGACCTGATCCCATGAATAAACTCATAGTAGCCATTAGTGGTAATGAAATAGGTAATATGATTTTTACTAATATTCGAAATTCACTCGCACCGTCAATTCGCGCTGACTCAGAAAGCTCCTCAGGAATATCCTTGAAAAAGGAGATGGCAATCAACAAAAAGAAAATATTGAGCATACTAGGTATCACGTATACACCAAATGAATTAATCAGTCCAAGGTTTCTAAGTACAATATAATAGGCAACCAGACCACCTGAAAAATTCATAGCTACAATGACAACTACGAAATAAAACTTCCGGAACATTAAATCACGCTTGGCTAGTCCGTAAGCAACCATACTTGTAAACAACACTGCAAGCACCGTTCCTACTATGGTTCTAAAAAAAGTAATTAAGAAGGCTTTTAACCATTTGTCATCTTCAAAAAAGTAAATATAGTTACTAAGGGTAAATTCCCTAGGCCACAAATACATACCACCTAAAGCCGTATCTGCGCCATCGTTAAATGTAATAAGAAGAATGTAGTAAAATGGATATAATGTGACAAGAGCGACAGCAAGTAAGATAACAGTAATAAAGCTGTCCATTATCCAATCTTCTAAGGTTCTCTTTCTTCGCATGTTTTCACCTCATTTTTTCTAAAACATTAGGTCTAAAATAAACCAGTTCCTGACACCTTCTTGGCAATGTAATTGCTTGTAAAAATTAAAAACACAGAGATGATAGATTGCATTAAATCTATCGCTGTAGCAAATGAATACCTGCCTTGTGCCAATCCAACATTGAATGCATAAGTTTGTATAATCTGCGATGTTTCACTATTCAGGGAATTACCAAGCAACATTGCTTGATCAAAGTTTGACCCACCTAAACCTCCTCCAAGTATATTCCCGATAGATAATATGAGAACGACAATACTTGCTCCTTTAATCCCTGGCAAGGTTACATGCAAAATTTTCTTAATTCGGCCAGCTCCATCCATCTCAGCTGCCTCGTATAAGGAAGGATCAATGCCAGCCAATGCAGCCAGAAAAATGATGGTCCACCAACCAGCTTCTTTCCATATTGCTGTCATTACCGCCAGTCCCCAAAATGAATCGGAATTCGTTAACACATCCCATGGCTTATCAATAATGTTTAAAGATAATAACAGATCATTAAAGATGCCATATCCAGTAGAAAAGAAAGCGTATGCAATTCCAGTTACAACAACCCATGAAATGAAGTGTGGTAAGTAACTGGCCGTCTGTACAAACCTTTTAAAGTGCTCATTTTTAACCTCATTTAGCATTATTGCAAAAATAATAGGAATCGGAAAGGTGAATATGATTTTTAAAATACTGAGTGCCAAGGTATTACGTACAAGAGTAGGAAAGTTATAATCATTGAACAGTGTTTTAAAATGATGGAACCCTACCCATGCGCTTGTAAAGATTCCTTCAATTCCGGTAGAAATTTTATAATCCTTGAATGCGAGAATAATTCCAAACATTGGTATATAGCTGAAAATCAACAAAAACAACATTCCTAAACCTACTAAAATCTGAAAGGGTATTTGTTTTTGAAAACGCTTTAAAAAAAAGCTAACTTGTTCGCTCTTCATTTCATGAATGGGTAGTTTTTTTTGAGAACGCTTTAAAAATGGTTTACTTATCATTTATCACCTCTCCTAACTGTTAATTGTATAACTAAATTATAAAAGGGAACAACCACCTGCGAATACAGTCCATTCACAAAAAAGTTGTGTCCTATTTCAAGATGCTTTATCTTGATCCCATTTTTGGTGATTTATTTTCGCATTTGCATTCTAATCTTTTGTCGCATATAATTCATTAACCATTAAACCCTATATATGCAAATTCCCACTGAAACTTCTCTACCTGTAACATTTCTTACAAAAGCTTAGCCATAAAACAAAAAGCATTTTGATAAACATCATACTAATAAATTTAACCGACCCTTTCATATCCTCTTTTAAGCTTCTTTTATTAACTCTATTTTATAAAGCTGTATTTTTCTTTCTGGTGAATCAATATATGCTTGCAACCATACAGGCTGTTGTGGAGAGGTATTTGTATCTTTTATTGTCATGAACTCTACCTCCTAATTAAATAAATTTGAACTATTTTCATTTGTGTTTTTCTGTATATTTTCAATCCACTAACATTTAGTTACAATCGCCATTAGAAGAAGCCCATAATTTAATAGTTAATAATTATGAGCTTCTTCTAATTCTAGTTTTTTAATATGAACTCGAACTCGACAATATCTGTCGGTATTCCTATTAAAATGTGTGGGATTCACCATCTTCCGGTACTAAAATACTACTAGAGAACCCTTTTTCGTCACTAAATTTTTTCAAATCTTCTCTAGATAATGTCCAATGGTTAACAGCTTCCATATGAACAGAAATAATCTTAGCATTAGGAGCCGCCTTGTGTACTTCATAGATGTCTTCTTTTCCCATAACAAGCGAACCGAATTCTATGATTTGATTATCTCCGCCATTGACGACAATAATATCTGGTTTATGGGTTTCTAAATCTTCCTGTACACCCTCATACCAAACTGTATCACCAGCTACGTACAATGTTTTTTCACTTGGATGTTTAAAGACAACGCCGCATACTTCCCCCATACGCTTTAATAGTTCTTCTCCTCTTCCATGCTCGCCTGTTGTTTTAACTAATTGGATACCTTCAAAGACAGTGTCCTTTGTTAATACCTCTACATTTTGGAATCCGGCATTTTGGACTTCCTTTTCATCTCCTTCATTTTGAACGAACATTTTAATATCTTTTGGTAAAAGTCTTTGCGCTGCCTCATCAAAATGGTCTAAATGTAAGTGAGTCACAATGACTGCCTTAACTCCACTAATAATATCGTCAACAGAGGTTGGTAAACTCACTGTTGGATTGTTTTGATCTTGCCTAATTGTACCAGGGAAAGATGGGTATGCACCTTTATCGGCTAGCATTGGATCTATTAAAAACTTTTCTCCTGCATATTCAATAACGATTGTTGCATTTCGAATTTGTGTAATTTTCATCTTTACAACTCCTTTTCTTTTATGTTCCTGACAGTGTTAAGTGTATAATATGTGTTACATTCAAATACACAGATAAAGTAAAGTGTTTTTGCCGTTTGACTTTATTTTTGAAAGGAGTTGACGTTCAGTTGGATCAAACAGATAAGCGAATTATAGAGGAGTTAAGTCGCAATAGCCGGATTACGATGAAAGAATTAGGGGAGAGAGTTCACTTAACAGGACCAGCAGCCGCAGCTAGAGTGGAGAGATTAGAGGACAATGGGGTCATTGAAGGATATAGCATTAAAGTAAATCAAGCGAAATTAGGGTGCTATACGTATGCCTTCATCAATATCTATATAGAAAGTACACACCATCAACCTTATCTCTCATTTATCCAAACAAAAGAGGGGTATGTCATCAATAATTATAAAATCAGTGGTGAAAGCTGTTATCTTTTGGAGTGCAGATTTCCGAGCAATGAAGCATTAAACCAATTTTTATTAGATTTAAACAAGTATGCAAACTATAAATTATCTATTGTAATTGATAAGTTACATTAAGATTTTTGTAAATGTAGATGCTTAAACTATATTGATGCATTATAGGTATAGAAAAAGGATCTTCAACTTAACTTGAAGATCCTTTTTACTGTTAGTTCAATTATTAAACTCTAATTGTCGAAGATCATAGGACACTCGCACTTTTAAATATAAGCTCTATCCTTTATTCAAACAATTCATCCACAACGTGTTTTAATATCTCATAAGAATGAATTTCCTTTTTCAATTCGTAAATACTTGATATCACAAGGAGTTCATCTACCTGATACGTCTGTTGGAAATCAATGATTTCATGACGAACTGTTTCTTCATCGCCCATAATTGTATATCCTAGTCGATGATGAAGAATTTCTAATTCAGCTTGTGATAATGACTCAAGGAAGTTTTTAGTTGGTGGAATAAGCTGACTTAAATTATTTGTATAAATATCGATATATACCTGCAAATGACTTGCCGAAATATATGTTGCCTCTTCCATTGAATCAGCTGCAATCACATTAATACAAGCAATTACATAAGGCTTTTGTAAATAAGCAGACGGTTGGAAATTTTCTCGATAAATAGCGAGTGCTTCCTCCATCGCATGAGGTGAAAATTGAGCACCAAATGCGTAAGGCAGACCAAGATTTGCAGCGATTTTAGCTGAGTCCGTTGATGAACCTAACACAAAAATTGGTACATTTGTTCCAATACCGGGATAAGCACGAACATCTTCTTGCACGCTCTCATTCCCTACATAACGCAAAATATCTTTTACTTCTCGTTCAAAGAAAAATACCCCATTATGATTTGACCGACGAATGACATCGGCAGTTTTTTGATCTGTTCCTGGTGCACGCCCTAATCCCAAATCCACTCGATTTGGATATAAGGTTTCAAGTGTTCCAAATTGCTCTGCTACGACCAATGGAGAATGATTTGGCAGCATAATCCCCCCTGAACCTACGCGAATATCCTGTGTATTGGCTAATATATGCTGCACCATTAATACGGTAGCTGCACTTGCATAGGCATCGTGATTATGATGCTCTGCAAACCAAATCCGTTTATAGCCCAGTTTATCTACAGCTTTGGCCAATGACACTGCAGAATCAATCCCTTGCTTCATTACTTCTCCTTGTCTTAATGGAGCAACTGATAAAACAGATATATCAAATTTTTTCATTATGTCACCTCTAAAAAAATGAATTTTCTTTTAAACTTATACAAAATCAATCTGATTTAATGCAGTACATGCCTTTTAGATTTTGTATGGTAATAAGAATATATTTTCTCAATCGATAATTACATAGAGAAAATAAAGTTATTTCACGTTTTCACTTTATTTTTAAAAATTTTAAGCAAGCATAAAAAAGTGTATATTGAACGCATTATTTAAAAGCAATCCTATTTTTGAGAAAGGAAACAAGATATGTTTGATGTAATGGTTAAGAAATTACTGGACGAATTATAAAAAAAATAGTCGAATGACAATGAAGGAATTAGAGGGAAAAGTGCATCTCACTGTACCAGCGACCCTTCAAGAGTAACAAAGTTAATAGAGATTGGTAAAATAAATGGATGCAGTATCGATGTGAAGTATGTGAAGTTAGGCTTTACTATACATGTATTTCTAAATATTTATATCAACAATATCCATCATCAACCCTATTTAGCTTTTATAGAAACACAAGATAACTATGTAATAAATAATTACAAAATTAGTGGAGACAGTTGCTATTTGCTTGAATGTTAATTCCTTCTAATGAAGTATTAGATCAATTCTTAAAAGAATTAAATAAATTTGCAAACTATAAATTGTCGATCGTTATTAGTAGATAGTTACCTTTATAAAGAGGAGATGTTTGGTCATATAATACGATGCATATCTTCTCTAATAAAGCCCTAGCTTGGAGATGAATTTACCAAGCTAGGGCTTTTTGTAAATAATTTAGTAACGATCTTTCCATTAAAACATTATGACAACAAACACATTAATACGGCATGATAAATTTCTCTACTCTAGCTGCAGCTACTGGCCATGTTAATCGGTCTCTCTCTCCCAATTCTTTCATTATAATGCGGATATTGTTACATAAATCCTTTATGAATTTTTTATCTGTTTGAATGACCTTTAAATATAAAGTCAAACAGCCAAAAGACTTTATTTAATCTATGTATCGTCAATAGGTCATAGTATAGAATATTCATTGTTCTAAAGAATGTCTCAAAAAAGAGTTAATATATAGGAATATATCAAATTCGCAATGCGGCAAGCATTGAGTAGTGCCAGATGACAGCAAATTATACTCTTAATAGATACTAAAATGGACAAATATTCAAGGAAGAGGAGAGAAAACAGTGCAAACAAAATCAAAATTGTGGACGAAAGATTTTATTATTCTTTCAATAGTCAATTTTTTCTTAATGTTAGTATTATTATTATTAAATGCAACAATCGCCCTCTATGCTTCAAATGAATTCAATGCATCTACCAGCCAAGCTGGTCTTGTAGTAGGTATTTTCGTAATTGGTGCATTAATTGGTCGATTGTTTACTAGTCCGTTCATGAATAAGATTGGGCAAAAACGAATATTAATGTCCGGGTTGATCTTTTTTACATTAACTACATTTTTATACTTTATAGATTACGGGATTTATTTTCTCTTATTGAGCCGTTTCGTAAACGGTATTACAGTAGGTATAGCAACTACCGTAATTGGTACAATTGTCGCTCTCACTATACCGGAATCACGGAGAGGAGAAGGAATTAGCTACTTTGCTGTAAGTACAGCACTGGCTACCGGACTCGGTCCATTTATCGGCCTATACATGAGTCAGCATTCAAGCTTCAACATGATATTTAGCTTCAGCCTTGCTTTAGGAATCATTAGTTTAGTTACCGGATTCTTTGTTAAAATCCCTTCAACGAATACAAGGGAAATGAAACACGAAAATGCAGGATTTAAGCTTTCAGGATTGATCGAGCCAAGAGCTCTTCCCATAGTTATCATTATCCTTATAGCAACACTTTGTTTCTCGAGTATTCTTTCTTATTTAAATTTATATGCACTCGAGTTAGGTTTGGTGGATACTGCAAGTTTTTTCTTCATTGTATATACTGCTTCCGTCTTGGTATCCCGTCCATTCACTGGCCGTTTGGTGGACAAAAGGGGAGCGAACTTTGTTATGTATCCAGCTTTTATCCTGTTTGGAACTGGAATGCTGCTCCTCAGTTCAGCAAGTAACAGTGTAATCTTCTTATTAGCAGCTGCTTTGATTGGTTTAGGCTTTGGAAACATTTCGTCAGTCGGTCAGACAATAGCAATTAACTTGGCTGAGCCTCACCGCATGGGTCTCGCTACTGCAACTTTCTTTATATTTTTTGACATAGGCACTGGATTTGGCCCTTTTCTTCTTGGATTGGTCATTCAAACAACTGGCTATACTACCCTTTATACGATTTTAGGAATCATAGGTTTTGGAACGTCTGTCCTTTACTACTTCCTGTACGGTAAAAAAGAACTTGTAAATCAGTTGAATATGGCTGAATCAAATTAATTAAACTTTCGGAAGTTACAAGGCCTTTTAGTTTAAAATAACGTTTCATAATTAGATGTACTGACGGAAAAAAACACACATAGCCAAAAATTCATGCTCGTATACGGCAATGATGAGTTACGGCTCCAAGAGAAATTAATGGACTCTTGGTCAGTATTTTGGAGAGACATTTTACATCAATGATTCGTACAAAAAAGAGGGTTGATCATGAAGAAAACAATAAAAGAACAAAAGGCAGCATTAATTATCCTTCTAAGCAATATATTTATTCCATTTCTAGGAATTGGCCTTATCGTCCCTGTTATGCCGTCTTTTATGAATATCATGCATCTATCAGGTAAAACGATGGGATATCTTATTGCCGCATTTGCAGTAACTCAACTACTACTATCACCACTGGCAGGACGTTGGGTCGACCGTTATGGCAGAAAGAAAATGATTATCATCGGTTTGTTTCTTTTTGGTGTTTCAGAACTTATCTTTGGTTTAGGAACGCATGTATCGGTGCTATATCTATCAAGAATGCTTGGAGGAATTAGTGCCGCCTTTATTATGCCAGGTGTTACTGGATATATTGCAGATATTACATCCATTCAGGAACGCTCTAAAGCGATGGGCTATATGTCTGCAGCCATTAGCACTGGTTATATTATAGGACCTGGTCTCGGTGGTTTTATTGCAGAATACGGCGTACGCATGCCCTTCTACTTTGCGGCAGCTATAGCTTTTTTAGCAGTCATTACATCAATATTTATTTTAAAAGAGCCACTAACGAAGGAACAACTTACAGAAATTTCTGCTAACACAAAACATACAAGCCTTATAAGTGATTTAAAAAGATCACTTAATCCGCTTTACCTTATAGCATTTATTATTGTATTTGTACTTGCTTTCGGTTTGTCAGCATATGAAACTATTTTCAGTCTATTTTCTGACCATAAATTCGGATTCACCCCGAAGGAGATTGCAGCCATTATTACGATAAGCTCAATTTTTGGTGCTGTTGTGCAAATATTTATGTTTGGAAAAATGATAGATAAGCTCGGTGAAAAGAAACTAATCCAATTATGTTTAATAATAGGTGCAATATTGGCGGTTGCATCCACCGTAATTTCCAGCTTTTTGGCAGTGCTCGTTGTAACTTGCTTCATCTTCCTCGCATTTGACTTACTTCGTCCAGCCTTGACGACATTTTTATCAAAAGCTGCTGGGAAAGAGCAAGGATTTGTAGCTGGGATGAACTCAACCTATACGAGCTTAGGTAATATCGTCGGACCAGCGATAGGCGGAATACTATTTGATGTAAACATAAACTATCCTTATCTTTTTGCTGCTGTCATTATGTTCATAGGCCTAGGTATTACAGTCATGTGGAAAGAAAGGCAATTGGCAGAAAGCTTAGTAAAAAATTAGAAAAATGCTAGGTGCCTTCGGAACAATCGATGAGGTAACTTTATAAGAAAAGTGCAAAATGCGACACAAACGCCTCAATCATTGCTAAAATTCCGGCACCTCCTTTTTTAGGTTAATTTTCTTTTTCTCGGATCACTTTCATAGTGCTGAATAACACTTTATGGATGTAGCCTTGTGAAAGAAAGAGATATGTTTAGAATCTGATGTTTTCATCCCTCTAGACTATCAAGAATTTAAGACGTTTCAACTACTCATATTTAGTTGTGTTAATAGATATTTTACACGAAGTTAAATCTTCAAGAATAATAGAGAGTTTCCTCCCTCTCTTCAAAACTGTTCACTATTGTATCCAACTTGAATAGCATTTAACTTAGTTAAAATAGAAATAATGTAAAATTATATCTTCAACCATTAGATGATCTTGAGCGCTCAATATTATTTTTGTTAAATAAATAAACAAACAATGTTCACTTTTTAAGCATATTGTTTTAGCAATGTCCCAGCCCTATCCCTTTCAACTAAATCGCCCTTAAACGGAAGTTAAGCGCTTATCCCTATTCAAGATAAGCGCCCGATAGCTGTAGATCGTCATTAAAGGAAAGCAACCCGCTAAAGAAGACATAAGCAATGTTATAGGTATTGAAAAAAAGATCTTCAATCGAAAATCCTTTTATAATGCAATTATTTACCTTTATAACATTTTATTATTCTAATATGAAAAGGTAGGAAATAACTATACACAACAAAGAATATAGGAATGCTAAATATATGGTTCCATTCTTTAAGTTTCATGTATCCTACACTTACAACTGCCCATTCAATTAGTACAGAAATGACAATAAATATTATTACTAACCTCCATTTATTCGAACTATTTAAGTAGTTTAAATAAATAACTGCAAGTGATGAAGGAATGAAACTGTATGTTATAAGTTCACCTATTCCTGAGATTTTAGGATGACCAAAATCAACTAAATCAAAAATTCCTGCAAATATGTTATCACTAATCCAAGTTAATAAACCAATTACTCCAATTGTAATATATAACTCTCTCCAATTTATCTCTTTCTTCGGCATAAGAAGAGCATACAATAACAATATAAGCCCCAATGATATTGGAAGCCACAGACCCTTTGCACTTAAATCTAAGTTCTTAAAAATCGAGTCCATCCATAATCTCCTTTACGTCTCTGAATATCAATATGGTTTCCAAAGATAAACAGATAAATACATATACAAATCTAGTTAACATAATACCAATTTAAAGAAGAAAGTCAAAGAATCAATCCCTTATATATCAAGTGTTTGGCTATTGTCCGTTTTTTCTAGTTTGTGCAACCTCTTATTCAATATAATGGCCCGTTGCGGAAGAAGAGAAAAGGATTGAATATGGAGTTTCTTCTGAAACAATAAAAAACGTCTCAACCACATTACTATCAGGAATAAAGACGTTTTAAATACTTAAATTTAGTTGTGTTAATAGATATTTTACACAAAGTTTATTTTCGAAGATTAATGGGGATATCTTCCCCCTTTGAATATTTAAAAGTAAGCTGTTCTCTATTATATCCACATGAGATAATCATTTAACTTGTCCTTAATAATAATATTAATATTAAAGATTTAAAATGGTCATGCTGGTAAAATTTTTGTTCACAAAAGCATTGATCATTTTTATTAATATCTTCAACAATCGCGCCTTTCACAAACTAAACATTTTTATTTCTTACTAAATTTATTTTAAATAATATTCCTCTTAAGAGAAAGCCTATCATCACACCAGGAATAACAGCAATGATTGGAAGCCAAACAGGACCTAATAGTACTCCAAATAGTTTAAAATTCGAAGAATACATACATCCAACTGTAACGAAATATGCAGAAAAAACAAATGGCAGAAAGGAAAAGCAATCTTTTTCTCCTCCTGCATCTTTATACGCATCCCACATTGCAAAAAAATACAAACATGGATAAAACATTAACCACTGATAATCTGCCTTTATAATTGCCTTTTCAATATCCCCTTGAAAACTTAACATAATGACTTCATTAAAATTTGCCTGGACATTCACCAAGAACTCTAAAAAAACAAAAACAATACCTTTTATATACTTTTTATTTAATAATTGGCCAAATCCCGGAAGAGCAATACTCCACAATAACCTTTCTTTGGGGTTCACCACATTTTTCTTCCCCCCTTAAAGTTCTTTTTTAAAATTAAGTTTTAAATTAATAGGCAATTCTTTACGGTCATATTCCTAGGTAGTTTAATTTTCCTTAATTTCATAAAAATGAAGGAACTTACTCTAAAGCGTTTTTTTAATCTCATCTTGATTTTTGTTAATTGATTGTTCCACAAAATGCTGATAGCCATAGATAATAATTGACAAGGATATACATATAAAATACCAAGTAGTATGTTTCATCAGCTTAAATTTAATAATTCCAAATTTCCTTCCTATAGGAGGCAAAAGAAAAGCGTTAAAAATATTTAATACCATATTTGTAATTAAGTACTTAGGAAAATTACCAAATGTTAATTTAAAGATCCAAAGTGTTGCTACAAAATAAGGACCTAATATATATGTAAAATCTACTGGACCAGGTGATAGTGGATTTTTTGTTTTCCACCATTTTTTCCTATTACTAATTAGACAAAACACACTTAAAAATAAATTGATAAAGCTTGCTACGGGTAAAAACCTTAAAATATTTCTTTTCCCCATAAAAGGGACAGTTAGCCAAGGTAGTATTAATGTAGCTAAAGAGAATGCCACTTGTTTCGTATACTTATCCATAAAGCTCCTCCTTTTATTGATATTATCTTTTTTTATTATTCTTTAAAGTACCAATTAATATGTTATTCTTTCACGTCTTACCATGACTAATGACCAAGGGAGTCCCAAGATCAAATATAATCAAATGAAAAAATAGTTGAATAACACTAATCTTTTCCTTCTTCACAACGAATATACCATTCTCAACTTAGATATGTATCTTCCTAATATTCCATATTAGCGAATCGAACCCTTTTGAAAAATGAGCAATCGGTTTTACATTACTAAGATCAATATTAAAAGGAGAAAAAAGTGTATTCATTCCTATTTGAGTTTCTGCTTTTTGTAATGGCCAAGGAGGATGGTGTATTTCTCCACAATAGGTGTTGCCTCTGTTATCGAAACTATATAAGCAGTATCGCTCTGTGAGCCAATGATCTAGGGTTCCTGTATTTGCAAAATTCACTTCTTGTGAAGGTCTAAACGATCCACTGAATGTTATTTGAGCATTTGTTGTACTTTTTCTTATACTTTGGAAATGAATGGTTTTACCTTCGTTTTGAAAAGACATCCGTGCGGGATAGTACGGCAAACGATACCATCTCTTTGCTATCGTACGAGAAGCCCAGTTTTCGACGTCTAAAGACATGAAATAGACACCAGGTTTACCATCATATTGAACATAAGTTCTTACATTTACTTCTAAAAATTTAGGGGTTAGTGAAACAGATGACAACCCGCGAGGATAAATTCCCTCTATAACAAATGCAACAATTCCTAACCAAGCATTGTGATCAAAGGTGTCAATTTGTAAAGGAGCAGGTATATGTGGACGTAGTGCTTCAGGTGGAATAGGCCAATGAAGAAAAAATAGGTTACTCCATGTTTGTCGCATAATCCACTTTTTCGAAGGTAATGGAAAGGGGCGGTGAATGATATCATTTAATAAGTTCATGAAAATGCTCTCCTTCTTACTTGATGGTAGCATCTAAAGCCGTAGAAAATATGTACGAAGTAAAGTGGACGGAGCTACGTTAACTATCTATGTTAGTGGTTGTAAATTTGTAGATCTTTTTGTAGTCTTTCCCTTAAAGGGAATTTCAATACGATTCCTCTTGTATTTCTTTTCCCCATGTAGCTTAGAATGATTTCATATCAAATGTTAATTATTTCTCTTTTGGTAATAATGGGAATAATAACTGTTTAATCTATTTAGTAGTGGAGAAGTGATTATGCCGAACATTTTATATTATTTGTCTTTTGTGATGATTTCAATAGTATTTGTCCTTATTTTATTCATACTTGTTGGTTGGCGTTGGATCATTAAAAGAATGGTTAAACAAATGGGAAAAATCATTCTAACCGACAGTTATCAAGAAAATATTATTGAGTTGATGCCAGGCCTTAGGCATATGGGCGTTCAAAATATGCTTGAAAATAGCTTGCGTGCTGAAACAGGTGACGTACTTCATCGTCCACTTGGCTCTTCAAAAAAATGGCCACATTTAGATCCGATTACCTTTATCCCAGCACAAACGTCACCATTTCCCATTAATGGCGAAGACGAAGTAAATTTACAAGTAACCATTGGACCAAAAGCAAAAAAACCAATGAAAATAAATATTCCGCTTATGATCAGCGGGATGGCTTATGGGATCGCACTTAGTGAAGAAGTGAAGTTGTCATTAGCAGAAGCAGCTAATAATGTAGGAACTGCAATTAATTCCGGTGAAGGCGGAGTTTTACCAGAAGAATTAGACAAAGCAGGGAAATTTATTTTACAATGTGGCAAAACAGAATGGGCAAAGGAAGAAGAACTTTTTAAGCGTGCCGACATGATTGAAATTAAGTTGGGACAAGGTGCAATATTCGGAATAGGCGGGAGAATTTCACCCAAGAATTTAACAGGCCGTGCTCGTGAAGTGATGGGGCTAAAAGAAAATGAAGATGCGGTGATTTTTGACAACTTTTTTGAAGAACAATCATTAAAAGATTTGAAAGAGCTTGTTGTGTATCTTCGGGATCTAACAGGTGGTGTTCCCATTGGTGCAAAAATAGGAGCAGGTGGAAAAATTGAGGAAGATATTGATCATTTAATCGACATGGATGTTGATTATATTGCGATTGACGGCGGCCAAGCAGCGACTCTCGGCGCAGCACCCATTTTATCTGATGACATGGGAATCCCTACATTACATGCAGTTGTCCGAGCTGTTAATCATCTAGAAAAGAGAAACATGAAGAAAAAAATTAGTTTAATTATCTCTGGAGGGCTTTTAGTACCTGGGCATTTTTTAAAAGTGCTTGCACTTGGTGCTGATGCTGTGTATGTAGGCTCTGCGATGTTATTTACTGTCTCACACAATCAAATATTTAATGCACTTCCATTTGAACCAGCTACACAAGTGGTTTGGAATGAAGGCAAATATAAGGATCAATTTAAGATTGAAGAAGGGGTAAAATCAGCAGAGAAATTCTTAACAGCAAGTATAGAAGAAATGAAAATGGCGTTAAGAGCGATGGGCAAACGCTCTTTAAAAGAGTTGTCGAAAACAGATTTAGTATCCTATGATGATTTGATCGCTAAAATGATTGGAATTCCATATTCATTTGAACCTTGGGAAGACAAACAAATAAAGAAATAAGTGCGTCAATATCTTTAATGAAAGCTCTTTTCTAAAAGATTGTTGTATTTGAACTGATTAGGTTGATTGGTGCGGAAGGTGCGAGACTCCTGTGGGAGTAGCGGGACAGATGAGACCCCGCAGGCGCTTCGCGCTGAGGAGGCTCATCGCCCGCCCCACGGAAAGCGAGCATCCTGGAGCGCCAATCAACCAACCCAATACTATTTTAAAAGCAACAAAGTTTGCTAAAACAGCCTTAATGAATAAGAAATTTCTATTTTCGTATTGTTAAGATTAGTTAATACAGTAACACTTCCAAATGCTTAAAGGCAGTCCTATTGTAAGGACTGCCTCTAAAATTATACCTAATGAATATTATGCTTTCTGAAATTACCACCCTTAACTTCTGCTACGTCATATACCGTAACAAAAGCATTTTCGTCAATTTCATTAATAATTTCTTTTATTTTGCTTTCTTCTAAGCGGTTAATGACACATGTGATTTCCTTAAATTTTTCATGGGAATACCCACCGTAAACTTCATTATATGTCGCACTTCGACCTAATCGATCACGTATGGTCTCTACCATTAATTTTGGTTGAGTTGTGATAATTTTAAAGGTTTTTGAGCCGCTTAAACCTTCTTCAACGATATGAATCACTTTAGAAGCAATAAAGTAAGCAATTGCCGAAAGTATTGCTCCTTGTAGACCGAATACCGTTGAAATGACAATAAATACAAACGTGTTTAAGAAAAGAATGAGATCACTTGTCCCAAACGGTAATTTTCGAGATAGCAGTACAGCTAGCATATCAATTCCATCTAATGCTCCGCCATTCCGCAATGCTAACCCCATCCCAAAACCTAGGATAATACCACCAACAACGGTAACTAATAAAGTATCTCCATCAATAATCGCTGGAATATGGTGCATGAGGATTGTACCAATCGCTAGTGAGGCTATTCCGATAGTCGAATAAATCGCGAAATTTTTACCAATTTGTTTATACCCTAGCCAGATAAAAGGAAGGTTTATAATTGCAATTAGAACTCCTAAGGGTAATCCAAACAGTTGTGAACCAACGATACTAAGACCTGTCACACCCCCATCAGATACGTTGTTTGGGATTAATACAGCCTCTAGTCCATACGCTGCTATAAATCCCCCAATAATGACCATTAATCCTCGTAAAATCATTTTTAGTTTATTATTGGGCTTATGTTTTTTGATTTTATTCATATAATTTCTCACCTTAATTCCTAGAATTTTATGTAGAAAGCTTTCATCATCATCAATTAACCGGTGCTTGGGAAGTATTTTAACGGGAGTTCGCATACGGCTACTCCCTGAGCTGTTGGCGACTTAATTGACTTGCAAAAACGCATGACATTTTTTCGTATCATGCGTTTTTTGATAAGGCACGAGGTATTACTTCCGCCAAAAATTTGTATATTCTGCTTTATCCTGAATATTAAATTCAATCATTTTCTCAAGCAATTCGTAATTTACCGGCTCTTTCCACGGAATTCGAAACAAGCCTTTGGTAGCACTGTAGCCAGCTTGGGCAATGTCTTCAGTAAAGTGGGCAATGCCTGCTTCTTCGGGTGAAACGCTCAAATGGTGCTTCGCTGTGGAAAAGCCGATGATATATGTGCCGTGATCGGAAAACATTGGCGTATTCCACTTGATTAGTGGTTCCAAATTTGGGTATTTATTAGCAACCCAAGCCAAAATTTTCTCTGTTCTATCGCGGTGGTCGGGGTTATCGATACCTGCTAAATATTTTGCAAAAACTTCCATGTCTTCCTCCTTTGATATTATGCTATTGCCGCCAAAAATTCGAATTCGAATTCTTTCCATTTTCCTTGATATTATCTTCACTAGCAATTCATAATTAACTGGTTGTGAACTGCGCATCAATTAAAACCTTCTATGCATTTATTAATTTGTGTAAATACACCCTATTTAGGTATTTGCATAGATTAATTTGTAACCAAAATAAAAAATCAAGGAAGGGAATTTAAATGGTTTCGAACTTGGATTACTCCTCCCCCTCAGCACAATTTACTTTTGATGTAAATACAAGCCCTGTAATGAAAAAAGATAATCAAAACTACATTAATGTTTTAGGTATCAACCAACTTAACACACTCGATAATGTGTCTTTACTTGATATTTTTCTTAGCGCAAATAATGTTATAGAACCACATTACCACCAGAATGCTGCAGAGCTCGTTTACTGCATTTCTGGTGCTGCTGTTGTTTCTATATTAAATCCCTTTACCAAGCAAATTCAAAATTTTCCTATTACTCCTGGTCAAGTAGCAAATGTTCCACATGGGTGGTGGCATTATGAAGTTGCGACTGTAGATCATACACACCTACTAGCGATTTTTAATGCACCCACTCCTGAAGTAATTCTAGGATCAGATATCTTAAAATTGACACCTTCAAATATTATGGCACATACCTATTGCATCGATGAAAATCAATGGAAACAAGCGATTAAACCAGTTAAACCTTCTACCTTTATTGGTCCGCCTACATCCTGCGAAAGAACGAGTGAAAGTATAAATGGACATTATTTAAATTATTACCATAACACCGGATATACTGCTCCAGCATATTATCAACCATACAATCAAAATTCCTCTTGGCCGCAATATTATTATTAAATGTCTAGCTATGATTGATTTAAAAATTTTTAATGACATGTTGTTTTTCATGTCTTTTTTTATGTCGCTATATTCATCAAATCGGACAAAATAGGGATTTTACTTCTTATTATCGCCACCAGTTACTCATCTAACCGAATAAAAGGTGAAATTCTTTTTTTCGATTTTTCCTTAACAGTATGTAGAATTTGCTTTGTATGACGTACTTCTCCAGAAATAATAGTTGCTGTTAATTATACTAGTGTATCATTGTCCTGTCTCGTTATAAATCCTGCAGCAACATACTGGCTCAACAACAGATCACAAGATTCTACTACTAAAATGCGTAAAATCTATAACCTTTTAAATAGAAGAAGGTGTACAGAAAGTCTTTGATACTCTCTGTCCCTAGCCAGTCTATTTCAATTCCTAATCTTTTTATTATAAAGCTTCTTTTTAACCTTCCTTAAGGACCTTTCGATACTCTTGGCTATACGATGTCATTTAAAATTCCTAAGAACCCTAAAGGTCTTTTTATTCTCAAATATGCTTCTTAGTAGTAAAAATTGGAGACAAATAAAAACTACTAGCCTCCCCATTTGTGGTAAAAACTAGTAGTTTTTATTAATTATCTTACTTTCTAAACAGTAGAATTATTGACTATACTACTAAAATTAACATCTAGATAATTATAATTAAAGGATTTAGGAATTTATGGGTTCAATAAATATTTATTTAATTTTTAAGTTTGTTGGTTTTGGATCACCAGCGCTACAATGCGCCAATAACCATCCTTGAGTGCACCAGTGATTTCAAGTTCAATTTCTCGACCTTCTGCTCCGCCGTTTAGTTCAAATGGTATCCACTTGAATTGTCCGATATTTAATTCTCCACCAGATTCGGCAAGTAATTTCCCTTCTGATCTTATGATTGTATTACCAGATGAATATGTCGCATCTCCTGTTAGAATATAAGTTTTGTAAACACCTGCAGGAACAGAAAGTCTAAGTGTCGTAGGATTTCCTTTAGAAAGGATAAAATCACGCTGGAACTCATCCAGCTTGTTACGGTCTCTAGAAGATGGTACTGTTCCAACCCATCCATACCCCCTAGAGACATCCCAAGTATCTTTATGGGATAATCGAGTGTATGACGGTAATAGCGCACTCGTTTCACTTCCAGCATCTAAAGCAAGAAAAAGCTCTTCCCTAGAAAATGTGGAGACTACATAAAAGTCTCTTGATGTACCGAATACCTCTGTCTTATCAGCGTTTACTTCTAAACTAAGTTTTTCTGTTACTGGGATTCCGGCAGGTGGTGTTACCATCACTTCAGCTGTTGATGATCCATAAGGTTCAAGAATGATCGTTTTAGCTTCACTTTCCCACTCCTTTGGAACATGAACACGAACATCAACCTTTACTGTTTTTTTCGTCCCATTACTTAGTGTTACTGAAATAGGGCTTGGCTTACCAGCAAACATTGTATTTGATACAATATTTGAAACATCCACTCCCCCGATGCGAACGGCGCCAGGCTTGCCGTTTTTAACAACAAATGATGCAAGTGTGCTTATAGAGGCATCTGGATTATCTGCAGAAGTTACAATACAATAATCACTTTGCCATGCTTGAGGTGTTACAAGGCAGCGCACATATCCACGGTAATCTCCATTAAAAAACTTGACATGTGGATTGGCAGTAAGAGCTGCTTCAACTTGATTCTTCCACCCGCAGCCTGAACTGATGGACGTACCCACAAATTCGGTTGCAATTGTTTTCGATTTAGGATTGTTGAAATCCTCTTTTAAATCGTTGACCCAGCTTGAATGCCAATCACCACTAAGAACAATTGGATTCGATGTGCGTCTTTCTTTAATGAAGTCAAATAGTTGATCCCTGTCCGCTGAGTACCCATCCCACTGATCACGGTTAATACTAAGCCCTTCTCCTGTATCATAGTCAAATTGCGCCATTATCGTTTGCTGAGCAATAACATTCCAACGTACACGTGAATGTTTCAAATTATTAATAAGCCATTTCCCCTGTTCAGATCCCATCAGCGTTCTTGATGGATTCGATGCATCTGGATGAATAGGTCCACCAGGGAAGCCTGCTCCAACTTGATTGTCTCGGTATTGTCTAGTATCCAAAACACTAAATTCTGCCAAATCTCCAAAAGTAAACTTGCGGTAGAGAAGCATATCTGGACCGTTAGGCTTAGATCGGCGTCTTAACGGCATATGCTCATAATAGGCCTGGAAAGCAGCTGCGCGTACTGCAAGGAAACGTTCACGTTCCCCTTCTGGATAATTTGGCTCAGAGATATCATTTGACCAATCATTATCCACCTCATGGTCATCAAACGTAACAATAAATGGAAAGGACGCATGAGCTTTTTGTAGATCTGGGGATGTTTTATATTGGGAATGAAGAAGCCGGTAATCAGTAAGTGTTTCTGTATCACCCTTCTCGTAAATATAATCACCTAAATGAAAAACGACATCAAGATTGTCTTTAGCCATATGTTGATAGGCTGAAAAACGTCCACCTGTCCACGATTGACAAGAAGCTATGGCAAACGAAAGACTTTTTACATGCGAACCCTCCTCAGGCGCTGTTTTTGTTCTGCCAATTGGGCTAATTTCATTACCTGCTTTAAAACGATAGTAATATTCTCTACATGACTTTAAGCCATACACTTCAGCATGCACAGAATGTCCAAGCTCAGGTCCAGCAATCTCCGTACCATTTCGAACAATTCTACTGAAATTTTCATCTTCTGCTACTTCCCATTCAACGGAAACATAGCTATTATCCATCCCGCCTCGTCCATCCTCTGCAAGTGGATTAGGAGCAAGCCTCGTCCATAAAACAACGCTATCTGAAAGAGGATCACCAGAAGCGACTCCAAGGGTAAAAGGATTTGTAGTGAAAATTGGTGAAGCCTTTATCTTATCAGGTTGTACAAGAGGAAGTGAAAAGCCAAGTGTAGCAAATGCCACCGTTTTCCCAGTTGTCCCTAAAAAGCTTCGGCGATCCATTTTTTTCGAACTCAAATTATTTATCAATTTTTCGTAACTCAAATTAATCTCTCCTTTTATATTTAAGTAATTCGAATGATTGTTTAATAGAGTAAACGATTAATACTATCTTTTTTTCTTCGATAAACTTTTGATAACAAAACACTGCATTCATATAAAAACATCAATAGGATAAAAACTAAAATGCCTGATATAAAGTCCGGTGGAGTGAAGTAATTTCCTTGCGAAAGGAATTTGTTTAAGTACTCCAGTAACTTCTTTTTCAACTCTTTTGAGTTAAGCTGTAGCGAGATCAAATTGTAGTTTATAAGCATCATGTGCTTGGTGACTACCAACAGAATGTTTGGCCTATTCTATTTAGTAACTGTGCTTTTTGATCCCTTCCGGCCACAACTCAATTAGAAATTCAAACTAACTTCTTAGGTATAAATTGCAATCTCATTACTTAAGAGAAAAGCCAAGGAAAATCATGAATTCTAAGCCTCGTAACTCTTTTCCTGAAACTCCCCAAATAAAATGTAAGGAACTAATTCACCAATGGATGAAACTGTTACATCCGGCTTGAATCCAAGCTCTGAAGGAAATAATTCTCCATGGGAAATCCATGCCGTATGCATTCCAGCCATGTATCCTCCAAGAATATCTGTGTAAGGATTGTCTCCTATCATGATGCATGATTTTGGCTCAGATAAAGATTGTTCCTGAATCTTTTTAAATGAATAATCAAAAGGTTTACCTACTGATTCGTAGTCTGAGTAGCCTGATACCGCTTGGATTGCTGATATAATCGCCCCAGTTTCGGGAACCCTGCTGCCGTCTTCACCTGGATGAAATAGATCCGGATTTACTGCCACAAGTTTTGCACCATTAGCAAGAGTTCTTGAACAATCATAAAGCTTTTCATAGGTAAATGATGGATCCCTTCCTACAACGACCACATCACATGGATCTTTACTACTTGCAGATGATATAATGTGCCCGCATGACTTAATGGACTGTTCAAGTGCAGTTGTCCCAAACGTTTTCACTCGAACTTTTCCGTACTTTTCTAGTAAATAGTCTCCTACCAATTCTGTGGCAACTAGAATAGAAGCATGATGAATCGATAAACCCATCCCTTGCAGTTTCTTGCGAATAGATTCCGCTGTATCCGTAGAATTATTGCTTAAAAAGAATATTTTTTTTCGCCTAAAACTCAGTAATTGCAGTAATTTCTGTACTCCTGTGTATAACCTGTTACCTGAATAAACTGAACCATCTAAGTCAAAAATAAATGTCGAACAATTTGCTAGATTAAATGTCATTTTTATGTGTCACTGCCTTTTCTTTACATAGTTACCTTGCTGCATTTCATCTATTTATAGAAATACCTCTACATTTTTTTACTTATTAATTAAGGGTTCTTCTTTTTGCAAGTTGACCTCCATTTTTGATAATAAAAAAACCCAAGTATAGTTATTCAAAATAAATAGAAATTCATTGAGCTTCTATTCGATCTGACTAAGAACTATACCTGGGTTTTCTCCAATTCTCCACCCTCGGTAGAAAGTACTATTAAGTTTGCAACCTATAAAAAGATTTAATCTTTTATTATTTAAACACAATATTGTAAATATTATATTATCTCAATGTTAAGAATACATAATGAATGGACATTTGGGTGAAACTGAAAGATTTATTTATTACCATCAAAATACAGGCTGAAGAATTTACTCTTCAACCCGTATTGATTTTAGTATTTGATGTTACTTGGAATTGGTGCTTAGCACCGAAAATGGATCCTCAGATCCAGCAGGTGCTGCCACGATTTTTCTAGTCATCGTATGACTCTTACCTGAAGGAAGGTCTATAGATTGTCGGGTCATCATCCAATTTCCATTACCATATGCTTTTAACCCGGTGGTATTTCCAGAATAAACTAGACCAATTGTTTGGCTGTCTGTTCCAGTCATTCCAATCCACGGTTCTGAAGGATTAAACTCCTGTGGATCGGAATAAGGCAGCGTGATCGATCCATGACCAGCAACCCCGCTTCTTTGTCCTGAACCGTCATAATCAAGCGCGTCACCTAGCCAAACTGATTTTGCTTCCTTGCCAATATTGGTGATAACCGTTTCCGCTGTGATCCACTCTTGGTCAGGTAAAATGATATAATTAGTATCAACTTTCAATTCAGGATCCTCAGTTGATGCACCTTTTACACTTACTACAGCACGTTCAGAGGTAGATTCCTCAATGGTTACCTCCCCACTTTTTACAGTTAGCTGTGCCCATGCATCCGGTCCTGTTGGCTGCTCTTTCGATACATATGGAAGGTTAAACCAGTCCACTTGATCCTGAAAGCCTTTAGCAGAAATATCAATCGGCTTTCCTTTCGTTACTCCAGGAAGCTGTGCGTCATTTGTTACGGAAGCAATCATCATAGCTAGTTTGCTGTTTTCCATCAAAATATCTTGCTTTGAACCTTCAGAAACTGGACCTGGTAACACCTTCCCAGTACTAGCATTAACTGTTACTGGCTTTAGCGAAAGATCTAAAGACTTTGTTTCCCCCGCACTTATTTCTGTATCGATTAAAGCATTTTCATAGGACAAACGACTTGTCTGAACTTTATAGTGTCCAGGTTTTTGGATTGCAAATAAATATTTTCCTTCTTGATTTGTTGTTGAAGAGGCAATTACTTTATTATCTTCATCGAGAGCTTCTACTAACACCCCTTCAACAGGTTGATTGGTTTCGGCATCCGTAACCCTTCCCTGAATTCTTGATTGCTCAGCTGCTTCCGGGTCTAATGTCCCGATCATAGCAGCCCAATTTGCAATATTAGCAGCAGGGTTGCTTCCTTCAGCTGGATAATCAGTGATGTGGTACCAGCTAATCGACCTTTTTTGACCAGCTGCTACGCTTGCCTCAAAGGATGCCCCAAAAATATAGCCAAAAGCACTTAATCCAGCAGGTTGGTCATTTACCCATGCAATTCCGTGTGCAGGGCTGGAAATTGCTGTTTTTGGTCCATCATAAAGATAATTCCCAGTATAGCCAGATGTGATGAAACCAGGATTTGCAGCTGTTATTCCAGGAACAAATACTGTGTCATCAGGACTGTCAGGATCAAGCAAATATTGGTAATATCCCTTAAAATCCTCTGAACCTGTATTGTTAAGCTCTAATGTAAACTTTGCAATCGGCGCATTAGGAAGCACCTTATACGTAACGGACGTTTTGATTGCCGGATTCATTTGTGCTTGTCCTGAAGCTTTTACCGTATCTCCCTCAACCTGAATAGCAGGTAAAGACAACCATTCACCTTCACGGTTCCAAGGCCGTTTTGGATCATTCATTGTCGGAGTTAGGACCATCTCACTCCAGTCAATCGTTTCCATTCCATTATTGTCCAACAACGCAATATCCCCAAGCCAGCCCGGCTGGAAAGTTCCCGCAAGGTTGTTTGTCCCGATTTTCGAAGAGATTGTTGCTTGAATTCGATCATTCATCACATAGTGATACTCTTCACCGTTCACTGCATCCAATCGCGGACTTCCTGTATTATAATCAGGTGCTTCCTGAGACTTTCCAGCAACAGGTTCTGTAATCTCTTCTAATTGCAGATTGACCGTCTCAACTTGACCAGCCACGATTTGTGCAGAAACCGGATCACCATTGAGAAAACCTCTCCGTTTTGCAGAAAGAGTATACTTCCCTGGCTGTACTCCAAGAACATATTCACCTTCTGTATCTGCGACTGTGGTTTGTGTTTCACCCTTGTCGTTTATAGCTAAAATTGCCGCGCCGCTTACAGGCTTTCCTGTTTTAGTATCGCTTACTTTTCCGGTAATACGCGGCCAGCGTTGAACCGTTATTCCGCCAGGAGTGAATGCATACAGGTTGCCATCAAGCGCACCAACCACTAAGGTATTACCTGAAATAGCAGGCGATGATGCTACCCATGCCCCAATTTCATGCTGCCACAAATGCTGGCCAGTCATGCGGTCAAATGCATAAAGATTTCCATCATTTGATCCGATAAATACCACTTCACCGCTAACTGCTGCAGAAGAAATGATTCCGCCTTGTGTGCGGTACTTCCACTTCAATAATCCAGAAGCTGCATCTAAAGCTGCTACATTTCCATCAGGGAATCCCATATAAACAACACCATCAGCTATAGCAGCAGATGATCCAGTTGCTCCTCCGTGAATATAGGATGAATCTGAACTCTTATAACGCCACAGCTCCTTGCCTGTTGAGGCATCAAGAGCAACTAACAATCCGCCTTGATAACCCATATATACCCGTCCATCTGAAATTGAAGGCATAGAATGCATCCAGCCTCCTGCAGGCTTTTGTCGCCAGATTTCTTTTCCACTTTTAGCATCAAGAGCAATTAACCAGCCACCGTCTGCACCAACATACACCTTGCCGTCTTTTACAACTGGTGTTGATTCAACGATCCAGCCACCCGCTAAAGGTGAGTTCCATAATTCCTTTCCAGTGCGAGCATCAATGGCCATCATGGCTCCGCCGCTACCTGTACTATATGCCTGATAGACAACTCCGTTTTCAACTGTTGGAGAATAGTACATCCATGCACGCTGTACTTCATCTTTTCCTACTGACTTTTCCCAGATCATTTTTCCAGTTTTTGCATCCATGGCATAAAGGGTACCGCGAATCGTCGAAGCATATACAATTCCCTCAGCAACTGCAGGAGATGATTGGACTTGTGCATCTGCCTTAACCTGCCATAGCTTATTGCCAGTTTTTTGATCCACTGCATGAATGGCATGATGCTTATTACCATCTTCATCACGGGTACCAATATAGACAATACCATCTACAATTGCAGGTGAAGAAGTAAGTATTGTTCCTGGAGTACGGTAAGTCCAGCTTAGGCGAAGGCCTGCTTCAAGTGTATACTTTGCATAACCCGTATGCTGAGCATCACCATGGAACATTGTCCAGTCACTGCCACTCTTTGGCGTAATTTTTTTGTCGCTATCAACAATCGTAAATTGAGAAATTTTTGCCCACACATTTTCAGCATCATCTGTTACCCGAACTTCCATATGATGTCTTCCTAATTTTGCTTTACTGTCATCCCATGTACCATACCAACTCATGCCGCTGCTTTGCTTAAGCTTTTTCCAAGGCCCTCCATCAATACGGTATTCCACTTTTTTCACATTGCTTGATGTATTATAAGCGTTTACCAAAATATTCATTTTACCTTGTGAAACTTCACTATTGTTTGCTGGATGTACAATGGAAGCACTTTTATTCACATCATACATCTTAAATTTTGGGTCTTGTTTGTCACCGTGGAATGTGACCATTCTAAATCCGTTAGGCGACTGATCAATCGTGTAGGAACTGGAAACTGTCGTTACATGATCGGCACCAGGAATCGTGTCTTGTGCCACATCATTTACATGCGTGTGTCCAACCATCACAAGACGAGTATTATATTCACTAAGAAGTCCAATAAATTGCTTCGTATTATCTGGTGATGGTGTTTGGGGTGTATTTAATGGTTTATGAACAAAGACTACAACTTCCTTATCTTTTGCATTTAGTGCAAGATCCTGCTTTAACCACTCTAATTGGTCAGCTTCTGAAAACCCCAATGTGTTTTCTAACGTAACAAAATGCTTATTACCATAATCAAAAGAGTACCATTCTGGTCCTAAATAATTTCGATAACGATCAATTCTTGTTTGATAGTCCGAACCAGGAGCAAAATCATGATTTCCTACCGCAGGATAAACAGGAAGGGTAGAAGTAGCCGTACTCGCGGTATAGTCCTGAAATTCTGCATCTGTCGCCCGGTTGGTGAGGTCCCCACTGACAGCAATAAAAGCCGGATCCCCTGTTGACTCATTTATTTGCTTGAGCTGATCCGTAAACCGTTCACGGTTATTAGTCGTTCCAGCCTCTACGTGAACATCAGCCACATTGGCAAAGCTAAAGTTTGGATTTTTATTTTCTGGCGTATGTAACAATCCAAAATCCTGCTCTCGAGTTTCGCCTGCTTTAAGGCTGCCTAGCATTTTATAAAACTGAGGCGTTTTGCTCTCATCGGTTTTTACACTATATCCTCTAGGAACTGTGACAAAGACGATATCCGTTTGTCGTCTATCAGCACTTGTAGCTAGCTGATAATTCCCTTCTTCATCTGTTACTGTAATTTTCTTCCCATCTGATACGGATACATTCGGAATCCCATTTTCATTGCTGTCACGCTTGCCATTTTCATTTTTGTCATCATAAACGACACCCTTAATTGTTACATTCATGTTGTTTGCAATAACTGGCTTGGTTATAGCGGAAATGGCCAAACCACACATGACAACTGCTGTCATTGCTTTTAGCCTTTTCTTCGTGATTTTCCATTTGCCTTCTGCTAGTTTCATAGTCTCTCCTCCTCTAAACTATTTCGTTTATTTTATCTTGCAACCAAAGTAGCAGCACCACCTCCTTAAATGGATAATGCATTAGCCTAAAAAGCGCTCAAAGTACCAAAATAAGCCCATACCCAATATCCAAGCTGTCGTAGCTCCCTGAAGATAAAATGACCATTTGAATTTTCTTATAAAAAGCAGTAAAGGAAACAAAAACGTAATAATTAGAGCTTGTCCTACTTCAACACCAACATTAAAGGAAAGGATCGACAACAATGTTTGCCATGTTATTTCATTATTTAGCTGCAAGGCACCAGCAAATCCAACCCCATGAATAAGTCCAAAAATAAAAACAACTGTCAGCCTGAACTTTGAAGAAAAACCAAGAATGCTTTCTACTGCTACATAGGCGATGCTTAACGCTATAAGCGGCTCAATGATCTCAGCAGGTAATTGAAGAAACTTCAAAGCTGTAAGACCAAGGGTAATGCTATGGGCAATTGTAAAAATGGTAATGATTTTAAAAACGTCTGAAAGCTTCCGTGTTCCCATAACGAGCGCAATGACAAACAAGATATGATCATAACCGATCATAATGTGGTGAAATCCAAGTTTAATGAATCTGGTGATTTGGTTTACCAGAGATTCTTCCCCTATCTGCAGCTCCCTTTCTCCAGCTTGAAAGATAAACTGCCCATTCTTCTCCCCGAAGTCATAGGTTAAGATGTTTCGATGCATCGGATCATTATCATCAAAGAAGATATTGTAATAAATTTGAATGGACGCTTCGGAGGAAGGCATTGGATAATTTAATGAAACCTTTGCGTAATCTCGGTCTACCCTTTTTTCTACATTCGTAGAAACAATCGTTCCTTCTGCCTTTTCTCCGTTATAAAACATCTCAAAATGTGCTGATAGGTAGTCTGACAACGCTTTACTCTTTTCAGATAATGCCTTACTAAGCTGGGCAGGAGTAGCACCTGGATTCACTCCGTAATCAATTAATCGCCCCATTTCGAAATAATCGATATAAAGGTCAACATGCAATTTTTCATTTTCACGATCTATCGTAATCTTCGAATATCCTTCGCTATTATCCGTATGAGCCATTGCTTTAAAAGGGAAAAACATCATAAAGAAACAGCCAAGAATCAATACCGAATATGCAATACTTTTTTTCAAGATTTGTCATTCCTTTCATCTCCATTGATAGGTTTTTTTATTGCGTTCCACCCTGAAGAATGAAAAAAGAACAGCAAAAAACCCAAGTATAGCCAGTATCTATAAAAACACATGCTAAGAAAAGCAATCACGTATTTTCAGAGAACTTGTAACTATACCTGGGTTTTCTCCATATACTCCACCCTTGGCAGTTAGCAATATTTAATTATGGTTTGGTATTTTTAAAAAATTCAGACTTTACATCTTAATAGTAAAATTCATTCATTAATAAAGTATGTTGATTAAGTAAAAGTATTTTTAATTATTATTTCATCAATTGATTCTTTATCCCTGCTTCTTGTAACAATTCAAGTGGATCTAAATCCTCATATCCCACAATCTTGGTTCACCAATGGCTACACCGTGGGCCCCGGCTTCAATAACCTCTTTGACTTCATCTGGATTTTTGATTAATCCCGCTGTAATAATTGGACAATCTATTTTTTCGGTAAATTCTCGAATAACCCTTGGCATTAATCCGGGCATGATCTCGATTGCATCAGGCTTAATATCTAAAATATTTCGAATCCCATTTTCATAAGCTAACGTATCTATCATGAATAAGTGCTGGACAGCTAATAACCCCTCTTTTTTCGCTGCTTGTAATAATTGATTCCTTGTAGAAACAATTCCATCAGGCTTTACTTTTCTCGACAAATATCTAATTCCTTCCCGATCATTTGCTATTCCTTTTATTAAGTCAACATGTAAAAAAATCGACTTATTGTTTTTCCTACATACTTCGATACAATGATCAATCGAGAAAATATCACCTGTCATTAAAAATATTGTCTCTACAGGGGAAAGAACAGCCCTCTCGATTAACGATACGTCACGTACAGCAGCAATAATGGGATTCTTTGTTACAAGTTCCTTTTTATCCATACTTTCAACCTCCAATAATTAGATTTTATCAATCAATTATTAAGAGTCTTATTATTAAATTGTAAAATATTTTTTAAACTTCTTTACAACTAAAAGGTCGAGAAAGGAAAAGACTGACTCATTATCTTTACCATCACCTTAATTTCTACTAATTTAAATTGCATACTTTTCATAGGTTTGTATCTATCAATAACAAAGATTGTTTTTGACTATCATTTTCAAATATTAATTCGTTTACAGCAATAAAATGTAAATAATAAATACATTAAAAAGTGGTTTTTAAACCGGAGCAGCTTCAGTCGTTACTTGCTGTAAACTCGATTTTCCATCTTCTACAATGAATGAAGTGCGTGTTTGGATTGGTGCACCTGGTCTAGTTACATATGGAACCACCATAAAATCCGTTTGCCATTTTTGCTGGGTTAATGTACAGCGAACATAACCGCGTTGGTTACTAAAAAATTTAATATGTGGATTTTCTTGTAGTATTTGCGCAGTGTCGCTATTTACATCAGATCCGTCACCACCGGAAGTAATAGAAGTTCCAACAAACTCAACTGCAACATTTTTGGAGTTTTGGTCATCAAAGTTCGCTTTGACCTCATTTGCCCAGCTAGTGTGAACATCTCCCGTTAAGACAACAGTATTGGCAATGTTATTCTCTGCTAAAAAGTCCAATATCCGCTGGCGTGCACCAGGATACCCATCCCAAGCATCCATGCTATAGCGTTCTCCCTCTGGACCAAACGCACCATCACGTCTTGCAAAAAAAACTTGCTGTGCAAGAACATTCCACTTTGCCTGAGAAGTAGTCAGTCCATCTAATAACCAACGCTCTTGTTTTTCTCCCAGCAGGGTTCGGGACGGATCCATAGACTCAGGTGTTGGACTGTCCCATCCGTCACCATTTGCCTGGTCATCTCTGTATTGACGGGTGTCAAGTACGTTGAAATCTACTAAATTACCAAAGTTGAGTCTCCGATATAATTGCATACTGCTTCCATTTGGGTACGAAGTACGTCGAAACGGCATATGTTCATAATAAGCTTGAAAAGCAATTGCCCTCCGTTTTAAGAAATCTTCCGTGTTTTGCTTATGAGGATCTTGCGGGACATCTCCTGCCCAGTTATTATCTACTTCATGGTCATCATTTGTAACAATCCATGGGAAATTTGCATGGGCTGCTTGCAAGTCAGCGTCTAATTTATATAAAGCATAGCGGTTCCTATAATCATCAATCGTATAGATTTCTGGAAAATCTTTCTCAATAGGCCTAACACCGCTTGAGTTATGACGACCTTCATATATATAGTCACCTAAATGGATAACCAAATCCAAATCATCCTTGGACATATGTTGATATGCTGTGTAATAACCAACTGGCCAATTTTGGCAAGAAGCAAATGCAAAAGCCAGCTTATCTACGTGACTGCCAAAAGCTGGAGCAGTTTTTGTTCGCCCTACTGGACTGATCTCAGAACCAGCCTTAAATTGGTAATAATACCATGTAGAAGGTTGCAAGCCAACAACCTCAACATGAATAGAATGACCCAGTTGAGGTTTGGAAAGCTCTGTTCCTCTTTTTACGACTTTTTTAAAGCTAGAATCAAGAGAAACCTCCCATTGTACTGGGAAAGGATGATTATCCATGCCCCCGCCATTCAAAGGATCTGGAGCAAGTCTTGTCCACAAAACAACTCCATCAGGCACCGGGTCTCCTGAAGCAATCCCCAGTGTAAAAGGATAGGATAATTTCTTAGACTGTGCAGAAGCAAAATTCACCGGTAAGGTATTTGCAATCGTAACACCAAGTGCAATTCCTACTCCTTTTCCTGTTTTCTTTAAAAAACTTCTCCGATTAAACTTTTCTGAATCAATATTAGAATTTTTCATTTTTTTCTCTCCTCTTAAATACATTTATCATGTAAAAAAACATTTAGAAAATTTAACACTATTGTGGAAGTTTTGTTATTAAAACAAAATAGTAGATAGTCGTAAAATCTTTTATTAAGATGCTGAGAAAAAGATATATCTATCCTAGATTTATACACATAGGCACAAACAACTCTTCCTATGAATCTCTTATTTTCAGCTTATTTAGAACCTCAATATACTAGCTATAATTATCCAAAAACAGGTTTGATAGAGTAATAAAAAGTAAATAATCTTCTCTTTAGATTGAAGTTAGAGACGACCTACAACCTCGCTGAGCTTTGTAAACTTGACATGAGGATTCCTTAACCTTAATGATTCAAGGGAATCGGTCTCAGCGTATGATCGATAAACGTCATTACTAGATCAGTTTAAGATTCAAATTATTGAAGTGAATTTTGAGATCTGCAGCCACATATCGATAGAGTAGGTTCCTTCTTGTATTCCATGTCTAATTCCCTCCCTTAATTTTTATTGATTGATTAGCTTTCTCTAACTACTTTAAGACTATAATTCGACAACAAAAAACCCAAGTATAGCCAGCCCTCAACATGCAAATAATTTTAACAAATTTGCATTTTCAGAGAACTTGTAACTATACCTGGGTTTTCTCCATATACTCCACCCTTGGCAGTTAGCAATATGTAAGCTATTCTTTAACATTCAAACTCTACTTATTTATAATAAAACTAATTTATTAAATAAGTATTATTGATAAGTAAATGTAAAATTAATTATTGTTTCAAAAGTTAGTACATTATACCTGCTTTTTGTCATAATTTCTGGTTAACCAGAGCCAAGCCGTAGTAGTTAATCACGTTTTTTTTGAACCCATTTTTAATAGGACAGGAACCTAGGTATGATAAAAAAGCATTTTTCATTCTTAACCTTCCGTGGTTAGAGGGCAACTTCATTCAGATCATTAAAAAGTAAAGCAACTGCCATTTGTCTAAGTTTCAGAAAAGCCTCCTAATTTAAAATAAATGCTTTATGTATTAACTCCACAATCTCTTAATTTCGATTAAACTTTCATTATTAAATTTTAATCGATATATATCAGGTTAGATTTACTTTTCCAAAAACTATTTTCATAACGGTCATCAAAGTAATTCATAATTATTGTCATATTGTTCCCCTGTGTTCCTTTAATAGCTTCTAATATCTTTTGCTCAGGACCCAATATATTTTCGTGGGATGAAAAATAAAAGGAGATGTTCTAAGTGAAATATTCGAATAAGGGTCTTTTTTTTAATTAGTGAAGTTTATTATCATGGTAGTTTGACATAGAGGTAATTTTTAAGGAGTTTAGCAATAGAGTTTTCAGGGAAAACAGGAAGTATTCATAAGATGAAAGGAGATATCTACCATGGAGAAGAATAAATACTTGTTTGGAATTATGACAGCCATTTTGTCTATGGGGTTATTAGTAGCATGCGACGATGGTGTGGATGAAGATGAGCCAGATCCAAGCGAAGAACCAACTGAACAACAAGAAGATGATTCCCAATAATCTGCAAGACATATTGAACGATTTAGTTGAGAGGGAATTTTTATCGTAGTTTTTACTCTATGCTGGCTATTCCTATTTTACAAAATGTTGTTACTTGCAAGTACATGCAAGTAACAACATTCCATTATTGAGCATTCTACTATTCATCTGTAGTATATTTACTTCAATTATTTCACTTCTCTACTAGATCTCACTTGAGGAACCACATCACAAGTCTCTTGATAGAAATCTAACATTCTCTCTTTTAATTCCACTAGAACATTTGATAAAGAACTATCATCAATTTTATTTTCAGTTTCTCCAGGATCTTGCTCTAAATCATATAATTCATCCGATTCATAGAATCTCCGTACATATTTGAATTTCTTTGTACGAATCATCGTAGCTTTTGTATGCTCTGCCCCTTCGCTTCGTTGCATTTCTCCTCTTGGCCAATATAACATTGTAGGATCCTCGTTAGCTGGGGTTGACTCATTGCAATGAAATTCCCCATTCATACGTCCACCTTCACAGAATACAGCATCTCGGTGGTCATCTGTTTCTCCACTAATAATAGGAAGCAACGATTTTCCAAAATGAGTATAGTCTGGAGTAATTCCAGCATAGTGTTGCACTGTAGCAGTTAAATCAACCAGTTCTACAAGCGCATCACTTATTCTAGGTTGTACTTCACTATTCGCAGGAGGTTTTATAATAAATGGGACTCTTGTCAAACAGTCTTCAAATGTATTTTGTGTTTTTTCAACAAGTCCGTAATCCCCAGCGAAATCCCCATGATCTGAAAAGAAAAAGACTGCCGTATCATCATAAATCCCCGCTTCTTTAAGCGCTTCCATTAACAGTCCAAACTGATAATCCACACGTGAGCACATACCATAATAGGTTGCTCGAAGTTCTGTCCAGTGCTCCTCTGACCAACTTTGCATATTATATTTTTCTCTCAGTCCTGACAGCATGGATGGTTTGTTATTTGATAGTTTGTCAGCTGATATTCGTTCTGGTAAAAGTGACTTATCTACAAGCTTGTACCATTCCTTCTCCACTGCATATGGTGGATGTGGATATAGAATTGGTAAATAGATACATAACGGCTTGTCTTCAGGTGCATTTTTAATAAGATCAATCGCTCCTAAAATATTAGCCCAATCTGCATCGTAATAGTAATCTTCATCCGTTCTCTTTTTAAGCTCACCCACAAAGAATGAGTAATACGTTTCACTGTCCGGTTGACCGCGCCAATTCTCTCCAGTACCTTGAAACGCTCCACCAAACATCGGATTAGGCTTTTTTTCAGGAACATATTTAACATCACAATAAGCTTCAAATCCATTTTCAGATGGTACAAGATCATTTTTTCCGCCCCACCAGACAAAATACCCTTCATCCTTCAGTTGCTTTAACAATACTGGCTCCTCAGGACTCATCATATGATACATCGTACGGTGTCCTCTTACATGTGGATACCAACCAGACATAAACGAACATCGGCTTGGAGTACATACTGGATTTTGACAAAATGCATGTCGAAAAGAAACGGCATCATCAGAAACTAGTTTGTCTAAATTTGGCGTAATGGCAGCAGCATTTCCCATATGCCCCATCACATCGCCTCTCCATTGATCAGGGTTAAATAATATAATATGAGGTTTTTTCTTCATTTAAGAATTCCTCCGTTTATTCATTCTAGTTATGTCTATCTATTACTTTTTTTGATAAAGATCATTTCTTACTAAACAGCTTCTCTATTATTTTCTTTATCATCAATCTCTTTTAATATTTTTGAATGTATCGCATTCGTTATCGGATAGAATTTCCAAATTAACAATAAACTAACTCCAAATCCGATAATCGGTACTAGGAAATATAAATTAGAAATCATACTTAATGCCTCAGGTGTTTGCTCTTTACCTGCAACATATCCAGCTGCTCCTAATAACGCCCCAGAAAGAAGACCACCAATAGCTGCACCAACTTTATTTGTAAAAATCATCGTAGAATGGACCGTAGCAGAACCGTTGATACCTGTTTTCCATTTTCCGAAATCCACACAATCTGGTAACATCATCCACGGCAATACAGCAGTAAATGGAACTAATACCTTTACAAGAACAGATAAAATAAAGATTAGCATCACATTCTCTGGAGGAGTCATTAATAATACAGCCGATGGAAGCATTGTAATTAAACAACTTATATTTAATACATTTTTCTTACCATACTTTCTCACTAACCGAGGTATAACAAAATAGATAGGAATTGCAAGGGCTGTACCCCAAATAAATAATTGTGAATAAAGGTCTGGTCTTCCCATGTTATATTGCCAATAGTAAATTGCTACAGCTGAATTTATGATTAATGCTCCCGTTTTTACTACAGTAGCAGCAAGTAACGCTAGTAAAGGGCCATTTGTTGAAATTAATTTAATTTGTTCTTTTATTGAAGGATGTGCGTTATGTGAATGTGAGGCATTTTCTGTATTGACTTCATTTGTATCATGAGCCTTTGCACCACGTGCACATAGCAAATATGAAATAATGGTAGATAATGAAAACAAGAGTGTTGCAAAAAACCAGCCTTTTTGTCCACTTCCAAAATAAGCAACTAAAGGAAGTACTGAACCAGACACTGCTAAAGCTCCAAGGTTACCCATTAAATTTTTCGTAGTTACTAACCAATTTCGCTGAGTAGGGTCTTTACTTATAACTGCGCTCAATGCGTGATATGGTATGTTCACAATAGAAGATACAAATGAATAACCGACATAGGTTGCAATTGCATAAGCTAATTTTCCTGATGGACTTAAATCAGGAGCTGTAAATAATAGCATAGTCGTCATAGCTAATAGTGGTGAACCGAAAATTAACCAAGGTCTAAAGGTTCCCCATCTGCTTCTTGTTCTGTCCGTAAGCATTCCTAACAAAGGGTCCAAAAATGCATCAATAAGCCTAACAACTAAAAATACGGTACCTACCGCAGCAGGTGAAATCTTAAATACATCGGTATAAAAGAACATTAAGAAAGATACAGTATAGATAAATAAAAGGTTAGAACCAAATCCACCAAAAGAATATAAAAATATCTCACTTTTTTTGACACTTGCATTCTGTAAACTCATATCCTTGCCTCCTTAGTAATGTAATATTAAAATGTTTTGAAAAAATTAGCTTTCCTGTCATTCCATTTTCTAAAGTCTGATTTATAAGAGCCTTTTGCTAATTAGCTTGTACGACCTGCTAAACCAATGAAATATTTTGCTTTTTCTTTTTCATCATTTTGTAAAGAAACATCAATAAATTTCTCAACACTTTCAGCAGAAACCTTATTAATATTGGAAACTACTATAAATTCTTCAAACTTCTTTAACAGATCTTGTCTTGCAAGCTCAGGTGTAATATTTAGTAACGCCCTGATTTGATTTTGTGCAGCTCGATCCCATTGATGCTCTTCTAATATACCTATTTGTTCCGCTTTCCTAATAACTTCTTTCTGCTTCATTAATTCCTCTATAGTCATGATTCCGTCTTCAGGAATACCTAATCGAACAAATTGTTCCTTTGGTGCATCATTTTTCCTCATTTGTTCAGCCATTTTTTTAATTAACATCAATTCAATTTCCGGATCTTCAATTTCCTCTTTTTGTTCTGGATCTGTTGTCAAATCGAACAGTTTTGATCCATATTGAAATGCGTTAACAAACCCGCCCCCAGCATGAGTTTTCATTGTTTGGCATCCTTTAGTAAATGAAAACGGCTCTTGTATTTCAATGTTCTGTAACTCCCCTGGAGAAAAAAGCTGTCTCATATGGGTCGGCATTAATGTATATTCAAATAACGGTTTATTTTCTGGAGAGACAGGACTCCTCATATAGCTATATTTTCCATCAGTTATGTTGACATGACCTCCATGGAATCCAAATAAAGCGGTTTCACGAATTGGCTGATCTGATTCAATTACTTGTCTTAAAGGCTTACCATCCATATTATCAGGTAATGCAACTCCGAAAAATTCAAGTAAAGTAGGAGCTAAATCAACTGTTTGAACGATTGATTGTCTTCTTTCTCCTTTTATTTTAAGTCTAGGATCCCAGACAAATAATGGCGTATGTGCGATTTCATCGTAAATAGGCATAACACTCTTTGACCACCATCCATGCTCACCTAATAAATATCCATGGTCAGTGTTTACAATTAGCATCGTGTCTTTCCACATATCATGTTCGTCCATCATATCCATAACCCGGCCTAAATAATTGTCACACATACTTAATAGAGCTGCATATTCATACTTACCGTGTTCTACTACTTCTTCTGATTCTTGAACAAAGTAATAAGGTGGCCAATCAAAATGCTTACCTTTGTATTCATGAGGATACAAATCTTTGTAATGCTGGTAAGCGAAAAACGGTTCATGTGGATCAAATGTCTCTAGTTGTAAAAACCAATTATCTTCATCTTTATTTTTTTCAATAAATTTCATCCCTAATGAGAATGTAACTGCCTGTGGATGGTTTTCTTCAGATTCTAAATAACTGCGATTAACGATATCTTGTCTAAACATATTCGAACTAACAAATGGTTCAGGTGTTTCAGTTTCAGGAATTTCCGGATTTTTTACGTGTCCTTTCCAAGGATCCCCCTCCTGTCCTCTAACCATTTCAAAGGAACTATACCTAGGATGGTAAGTTGCACCACCATCTTCCCAATAATGTTGATGATCTGTAACTAAATGTGTATAAACACCGTTTTGCTTCAAAATTTCTGGCATTGAATTGTCAAATGGTTCAATTGGTCCCCAGCTACGGTGTAAAAAGTTATAACGCCCTGTATGCAGCTCACGTCTTGCCGGCATACATGGTAAACTCCCTGCATAACACTGCTCAAATGCTACTGTCTTTTCTCCTAATCTCTTAAAATTTGGTGCATGGGTCCATTCACATCCATAGTTTGGAAGCATATGCCTATTTAGTGAATCAAACATAACCATAATTGCTTTCATAGCATTTCATCTCCTTTTTTGCATTGTATACCCCTCGTATAAAAGCGCTTTTATATAAGAGAAAAACAAAATGCACAATACCTAACCAGATTATTTATTAAACAATTAAAAATGTGGAAGCGCTTTTACTTCCTTGTTTTCAAATTTATCAAAAAACGTAAACCCATGCAACATCAATTAATTTATAGGGGTATAACAAAGTTTTATACACTACTAGAATATTCTTTTTTAACAAATATCTATATAAATGTTAAAGTGAAATAGAGACCAATTGACCTGTTTTCATTAATTTGATACATTTAATCATATTAATTGTGGAAGCACTTCCACAATTAATTGAAATTTAACATTAAAATATTACATTCTGTGGTGATCAAAATGAAAGCATCTATATATGATGTTGCGAGTTTAGCTGGTGTTTCTATCTCAACAGTTTCAAGGGTTTTAAATAAAAGTGGTTATGTTAGTAGCAAAACAGAAAAAAAGGTATACGATGCCGTTAAAAAATTAAATTATATTCCTAATGTTGTTGCACAAAATCTAGCAAAAAATGAAACCAAATTGATTGGGCTATATTTTCCCCCTTTAACAGATTCGAAAGAAATATTATCAAACACTTATATCATAGAGTTTATTAAAGGAGTCAATGATGTTTTGATAAAATGGGGATATCATCTTCTTTTGATTAACGAAATGAATGATAGAAAAGAAATTCTATCAGATAAATGCAGACCTCAGTATTATTCATTTATTAAACAAAACAGAATAGACGGCCTTATTTTAGGAAGTACTCCTGTTGTATGCTCATCCTTGGTTGAGCTACTTAATCTCAAAATGCCCATGGTTTATATTGGTGAAAAGCTATTTAATCAATCTGGATTAAATGTCTACGCCCAATTCAAACAATATAATAAAGATATCTTAGACTTTTTTTATAACCGTGATCATCGACATATCGTTGTTATTGGATTAGAAGAAAAATTAGAATCCGTTACGCGAAAGTTCAAGGTAGAAAAAAATGATAAGGATCTAAAGATAGACCATTATTTTGACCCAGTAAACTTAAATTCATATCTCGACTTATTAAGGAATATTTTTACTCAAAATGATAAACCTACAGCTCTATTGGTTCATGATATCTCTAAAGTTCAGCAAACAATTAACCTTCTAAACAATCTAAAGATATCTGTTCCAGAAGATGTTTCCATCATTACAATTGAACACAAGTATCAAGATGCGGAACAATGCTTCCCTTCTGTTACAAGTGTTTATGTACCCGCCTATCAAATGGGGATTGAATCTGCAAACATACTATTTGAGTATTTACAAGGAACACATGAATTTTCCAAGGAAATTGTTGTTGATTCAAATATTATTGAACGCAACTCTGTCAAAAGTCCTTTGAAAATGAGTGAGTTTTAATAGTAATAGAAATGAAGTCTCTGCTTATTTATTAAAAAAGAGAAGGTGAGATAAAATGAAAACGGATAATAAAATGTCATGTTGTGCGATTAAAAGAACAAAATCCGATCAAGAAATTGAAGCAACCAATGAACCATTACAAGAAATTTCTCAAGATAAAAATCATTTTAGAGAAAAAATGGTCTACCTTTCTGGCGGAGAATTTTTAATGGGTACTAATGAAAAAGAAGGGTTCAAAGCAGATGGTGAGGGTCCAGTAAGGAAGGTGAAAGTAAATCCATTTTTAATCGATCGATATGCCGTTACGAATGCCGAATTTGCTGAATTCACCGAAGATACAGGCTATGTCACAGAAGCGGAGAAATTTGGATGGTCTTATGTCTTTTATAGCTTCTTACCTCAAAATCTTATCGGCAAAGTAAATCGAGTAGTCAATACACCATGGTGGTGTGCTGTTAATGGAGCTTATTGGTACCAACCAGAAGGTCCTACCTCTACTATTGAAGACCGTATGGATTACCCTGTTGTCCATGTAACTTGGAATGATGCACTTGCCTTTTGCAAATGGGCAGGGAAACGATTGCCAACAGAAGCTGAATGGGAATTTGCAGCTCGTGGAGGTCTTGAGCAAAAACGATATCCATGGGGTAATGATTTAGAACCAAATGGTGAGCATTACTGTAATATCTGGCAAGGGAAATTCCCTGAAAGTAACACAAGCGATGATGGCTATAAAGGAACAGCTCCGGCAAAATCATTCCCAGAAAATGGATTCGGCCTTTACAACATGTCAGGGAATGTATGGGAATGGTGTTCCGATTGGTTTAGTAGAAGTATTCACAACAGAGGCGGACGAACGAACCCTCAAGGACCATTAAGTGGTGAAACGAAGATTATGCGTGGTGGATCCTATTTATGCCATGAATCTTATTGTAATCGTTATCGAGTGGCAGCTCGAACCTCGAATACACCAGATAGTTCATCAGGCCATTTAGGCTTTCGCTGTGTGGCTGATGTAGAGTAGTGAGTTAAGATACATCTAATGAAAAATATTTTAGCATTTGGATCACTTTAATATAATCAAGTTTTGGGCAGAATTCTCTTCTAGGGGAACCTGCCCAATTTAATGACACCATATAACACTTACTTCTCCCATGGCACATAACCAACTTTTTATTCTACATTCAAACCATCAGAATAGATATCTACTCGTAATATCAGTTATTATTAAGTACGATCAAATGATTAAACTTTTTTGGAATATCTCTAAAAATAAGATATTGAAACAACATTTTCATCTCTTCATTAATTCAGAATGTCATTAAGGACGGAGTGTGTCGTAGAATTGAAATCATTAACAGTTGAAAATTTAGTTCAAAAGTTTTCATTGAAAGTTTTGACTGGAAAAAATAAACTACAACAAAAAATTACACAATCAAGAGCTCATCGCCCAGGTTTGGAATTTGTTGGTCACTTCGATTTTTTTCCAACTGAACGTGTTCAAATACTTGGAAGAAAAGAGATTACTTATTTACATAAGTTAAGCATCGAGGAGCGTCAACTGCGAATCGGCAATATCGTTAAATACCACCCACCTTGTTTTATCGTTACTGCCGGCCAAGAAGGACTAACATACTTGACCCAATATTGTATAGAAGAAGGAATTCCTTTGTTATGTACAAACGAATCACAAACAACTTCCGAATTTATAACAAAACTTGATGCTTATTTGGTAAAAACTCTTGCTCCAGAAACAGCAATACACGGAGTATGTATAAACGTATATGGAATGGGCATTTTAATTCGAGGAAAATCAGGAGTTGGTAAAAGTGAAACTGCACACACTTTGATAGGCAGAGGTCACAGGCTTGTGGCTGATGATATTGTCGTGTTAAAAAGGCTAAGTCCGCGAACTATTCTTGGTACTCATGACGAGAAAACGAAGGAATTTCTCGCCTTACGTAGTATTGGGCTTTTAAATGTGGTCCGCTTATATGGCAGAAAAGCTTTTCAGGACGAAACTAGGATTGCACTCGATATCGAATTGACAAAATGGCAGAAGAATTCTCTAAATAATGAATTAGAACATGAATCTTCATTTACAGAATATATGGGTGTTCAAATTCCTCATATTGAGATCCAGCTCCAACCTGGTCGGGATGTGGCGGGATTAATCGAAGCTGCAGCAAATAACTGGCTTCTAAAGCAGCAAGGATACAGTGCTGCAGAAGAGTTCTTGAAACGTCTTGAGTCTGAGTTTTAGTTTATATTTAGTTCTTCAAATTTTACATAATGATTGTTTCATATTTTATAACCAAGCAATTTTAATAATACCCATAAAAAAATGTTAAGTCTTTTTCTCATAAGTTGTCCAGGAAACCTTCAATATTATTGTAACTGTCACCAAATAGAGATTGCTAGGTGTTATCTGCATAAACAGGCTCATTGTGTAAATTGGTATACAACTATAAAAAATAGTTCAAACCTCCGTTATGAAGAGAAGGTTTGAACTATTTATTAAGTGAAAAAATTTACTTAGAGCAGAAACGTTATGAACCCTTATACAAACTCCCTCGGATGACGTCTCTTTAGTTCTGGTACAGCGTGACTTCTTCCCGTCTCAATAAGCCATTCTGTATAATCTTTAAGCGCACCTTTTGCATGATATGGCCCACCCTCTTTCATGACGGTTCTCATTGGGTCTATATCAGAAGGACTTGTCGCCATCATCTCATCATGCCATTCATTTAAATAATAAACCGCATCTTTGCATATATCAGGTCTATCACTAGCAATATTATGTTGCTCATGAGGGTCTTCTATTAGATTATATAACATCTCTTTGTCAAACAGATGATATCCGTCATGGTACGTTCGGATATATAGCCAATCGTCAAATCTTACACTACGCTGACACACATGTGCACATTGAGAGACGACCAAAAATTCTCGACCTGCCTTCTCCCCTCGTTGAATTGTTTTGGCAAAGCTTTGTCCATCCCAGTTTGGAGCAGGATCTTTTCCGACCATTTCCGCAATAGTAGGTAAGATATCGAGATGATAATGTAGCTCATTATCTACATTTCCTTTTTGACACCCAGGCCAGCGAATAATCATCGGAATATTACAAGTTCCATGATCTGCAGTTCCATGTTCTCCATATATCCCAAGTTCGCCCATGTTTTCACCATGGTCCGCAGAAATAATGATTATGACTTCATCCATAACACCTTGTTTCTCCAACAGATCAAAGATCATACCTATTTGATTATCCATATGTCGAACACCACAATCATAACCATCAACCATATTGCGTAACTCATCCATATCTTTAATATCGCCTGGGTATCGTGGATAATCAGGACTTGTTTGGTTATTAAACATGTTTATTTCATTCACACTATGTGGACCAACTTTTTGCTTGTGTGTTTCAAGTACATCTTCGGTTAGCCACGACGGAAGAGGCTCATTCTCGAATGGATTACCAAAGATGTCAGGTGCTCTATAAGGTGTATGTGGGTCCCAGTAGTTTACATAGAGCATCCAATTGTCATCTTTACCGTTCTGTTCAATCCAATTTAATACGACGGGAGTAACTTCTTCACCGGATTCCATCCCACTTTTTCCCGTGTTAAACATCTCATTAAACCCTGCATAAAATGTCCAAGCAGAATGACGCTCAGCAAACGGACTAACTAATGACGTTTTCATCCCTAAAGATCTAAAGAAGGCAGGAAAACTCTGTGTAGCAAGAGTATCCTTAAATTGGCGATCTATTCCTTCATGACGCACATCAGCAGCAGTTCCCCCGTGACCTACCACCCCAGAATGAATTCCCAGCTTTCCTGTCATAAGGGCTGTCCGAGAAGGTAGGCATGGAGCATCAGAAGTATAATAGTTTGTAAATCTTATTCCTTCATTCGCCACTCGATCAATGTTAGGTGAAGTGTTACGATGGTATCCATAGCAGCCCAAATGACTTGGAGTAGTTGAATCTAAATCTAAGAATAATACTCTCATTCTGTATATCTCTCCCTTTTACTTATATATTTTTTATCCCTTAACCGCTCCAGCAATTCCATCCACAAAATAACGCTGTAAAAATAGGAAAATAATAATAATTGGAACTAAAGCGATCGTTCCACCAGCAGCAATTCCTGTCCAGTCAACAATATTTTCACCACGGAGTGTGTATAATCCAACCGCTAACGTTCTAAGTTCTGGTGTGCTAAGAGTTAATACCAATGGTAAAAGGAATGAATTCCATGTCCACACGAATTGCATAATGATAACACTTCCGATTATCGGTTTAGATAATGGCATAATGACATGGATGAATGTTTGAAAGAAGTTACATCCATCGATTATTGATGCTTCCTCTAATTCCTTTGGAACAGCCCTAAAGAAACTAGCAAAAAGTAAAACGAACAATACGTGTCCACCACCAGATTCTGCAAGGATGATTCCAAGAAGTGAATTCATCAGTCCCATTTCTTTTATCAATTGAAAGATAGGAATGATCGAAAACTCAAGCGGAAAAAAGATACTAGCCCCGAGCACTGCCATAAACAATTTCTTTCCCGGGAAAGAATATCTACCAAGTGCATATCCACAAGTTGCAGTTATGAATAATACAATAGCAATTACGGCTACTGTTATAATGACAGAATTGATAAAGTATCGATCGAAGTTTCCAGCATCCCATGCACGGGTAAAGTTCGACATATCGAAAGTAGATGGAATTAAGCTCAACCCTTTTGTGAAAAATTCAGAGTCACTTTTAAAGGCTGCTGAAACCATCCATAAAAAGGGATAAATCCAAACAAATAAAACAGCAACTAGTGTAGTGTGTGTAACAATTTTACCTACTTTGGTCATTTATTCCATCCCCTTTGCATTTTGTTTAAATGGACGTTGGATAATTGCTTGAGCAATACCAATGAATACAATCGTCAAGGTAAAGAAAATGGCAGCAGCTGATGCATACCCTAATTGTGGGAGACCCATTTCACTTGAAAAAGCATAACGGTAAATATAAGTTGATACAACATCTGTGGAAAAAAATGGTCCTCCATCCGTCATCGTTTTGATTAAATCAAATACCTTTAATGAACCGGCTACATTTAATAAGAGAATAACAACTCCGATTGGAATAAGCTGTGGAAGTGTTATATAAAAGAACGTTTTTACATGCCCAGCACCATCTACCTTTGCGGCCTCATACAGTTCCTTAGGTATGCTTTGAAGACCTGCTAACCAATAAATCATGTTCATCCCCAAATTCTTCCATACATAAATTAAGATGACAGTTGTCATAGCCATTTTTGCATCGCTTAACCAGTTAATTGGCTGATCAATGAGGTTTAATTTCATTAAGGCAAAATTCACAGCACCATCTGAACCCCAAATATACACCATGATGATCCCAACAATTGATGCAGTTGTGACAACAGGAATAAAGAAAAGAGTACGGTATAAGCTTGCATATCGAAGTTTAGGGTTATTCAAGATAAGTGCAACGAACAATGCAAGAATAAGTAGTAAAGGAACAGCACCTATCATAAAAACAAAACTATTTTTGTAGGCATTCCAAAAGTGGGGATCTTTAATAACTGCTTTAAAGTTTTCAAGGCCCACAAATGCTACGTTAGAATTTAGTCCTGACCAGTCTAACATTGAATAATACCAGTTAATTACAATCGGCCATCCTTGGAACAGTGCATAAAAAATTAGATTTGGCAAAATAAAGAGCCAGCACCACAAGTTCGTTTTTCTAGTTAATGAACCTTTACGAACTTTTTTAACAGTTTTGGACGAGATTACTATATCAGTATTGTTCATATAATCCCTTCTCTCTTGTACAAAAGAAGGCGAGTAAATCAATAAACCCGCCTTTATTTGTAATTATTTTAGTTCTGCATAATCCTCTTCTGTATAATTTTCCATCGGATTCCAATTCGTGAATTCAAAATCTGAACGTTCCGCTTCTACTCCTTTTTCACTTGCAGCAGAAAGTGCTTGGTCCCAGGCTGTCCCTAAATGTTCTGAGTACTTTCCTAATTCACCTTCATAGTCAGATACGGCTCCTGCTACAACTCCACCAAGTATTTCACCCACATTAGGACTTACATCTTTAAATTCAGCAAAAACTGCAGATGTATTTGGGTTTTTGACACTTGGATTAGGAATAACACGACCAATCTCCTGAGAAATATCGTAGTATTGTTGAAGTTGCTCGACTGTGATATATTCTTCATTGATTCCCTTTACAATAGAGAATGCTCCTCCTTTTTTCGTTTGCTCTTGTTGAAAATAGTCTCCACCATAAAATTCCTTAAGATATAACGCGGCTTCTTCTGGATGTTCTGAAGTAGCCGATAATCCCATCCATGCTGCATTGCTTATAATGGATAATGAACCTTTTCTTCCTGAGTCTGGAACTGGAGGTGCCATAACTCCATACTCTAAATCAGGGTTATCTTTGTTCCAAACACCAATACACCATGCCCCTTGAACAATAAACCCTGCTTGCCCCTGTCCAAATAGCGCTCTTGCTTCAGGTGCAGAAATATTCATCGTCTTCGGATGAAAGCTACCATCTTCCTTAATGTCTTTAAATAGTTTAAATAAATTAAGTACAGGTTCACTGTCATATGTCGTCTCATTTGTTGCAAGGCTAATTGGTGAATTAGCGTTTATCCCACTTCCACCTAGTGATGACCAGTCTCTTACCGTCTCCAACCAGCGGTTACTTTGTTTCCCACCTTCAATTATTCCGTAATACTTACCTTCTCCAGTTTCTGTTATTTTCTCTGCAGCTTCTCTAAATTCTGAATAGGTTGTAGGTGGTTGCTCAGGATCTAAGCCTGCTTCTTTAAATAATTTTTTGTTATAGAATATGAGACTGCTAGGTACATAAGCAGTTTCTGGAATAGAATAGATTTCTCCATCAACCATTGTGACTCCATTTTGAAATGTACCTTCCACAAAGATATTTTTAAATTTATCATCTATATACGGATCAAGTGGCTGATACCATCCGTCCTTTACAAGAGTTGCTAATTTCATTCCACTAGGTACAGGGAATAAATCCGGAGCTTCTCCTGAGTTTACTGCTGTTAAAATAGTATTTTTGTATTGATCAATCGTAAGTTGCGTATATTCCACTTCAATATTCGGGTATTTTTCCATAAAATTTTTGTGGAATTCCTCACGTATGTCTTTCGTGCTGTCACTCCAATCCATTACACGTAAGACTACTTTTCCATCATTTTCTCCCTCTTCTCCCCCTGCTTCTTCACTTGATGACGCACAAGCTGTGAGTGAAAATACTAAAAATGTACTTAATAGCAATATCAACCACTTTTTTCTCATCAATGTAATTCTCCCCTTTGATATTTTCTCCACAAGATTTTGTAAGCGCTTAATATCTTGTTAATGCTAATTATAGTTGGCTACAAGGATCATGGTCCATGTACGATATTATGATTTCATGTATAATCTTTCAGAATATTCAAAAATTCACTCTGGCCTCCTGAGCATGTTTGTCATACTGATCTTAAAAAAAGATGTTATACACACTAAAGAGGGTGATAACAATTTCTGTTATCACCCAATAATTGGTTGTTAAGAAAACCCCTTTATTCGTCAAAAGATTAGCAGTCATTCATTTGTAACATTAAAAATAGAATAATGTCATTCTACCTCCGCATGCAAGAAAATAATAAGTGGTCAGTTAGTTATCTACTATCCTTTATCTTTTTATTTGCTTAAGCAAATAATACCTTAGTCTAGTAAGATACTAAACTAAGGTATAAAAATAGGGTTATCATGAATTAAAATAAATTTTTCATCATCACTCTAGTAAATGCTACTCTTGCTTCATCACTTTCTGCTGGGAACTCACTAGGATGTTTTTGTTTCAATTCATTAAATTGTCGTTCTCTTCCAGTTTGAATGAGTCTTTCCCCATAATTTTTGAGGAATCCCTTAGCATGGTATGGTCCGCCTTCTTTCATGACCGTCCATAGTGGATCAACATCATCCCCACTTCTAACCATCATTTCATCATGCCATTCATTTAAGTAGTATGTCGCTTCCATACAGATCTCTTTGTGTTGTTCAGCAAGGTTGTTTTCCTCTCTAGGATCTTCTGCAAGGTTAAATAGCATTTCTTTATCAAATAAATGATATCCATCATGATACGTTCTCATATATAACCAATCGCCAAAACGTACACTTCGTTGAGCAACGTGAGCACACTGAGAAACAACTAGATAGTCACGTCCACAATCCTTTCCTTCTTTTAATACAGAGGCATAACTTCTTCCATCCCAATCTGGTGAAGCAGGTAGCTCAAGCATTTCTGCTAATGTAACAGGTAAGTCTAAGTGATAATGTAAGCCATCATCGACAATTCCTTGTTGCATGCCTGGCCAAGAAATGATCATCGGAATACGACATGTGCCATCATCCGCTGTTCCGTGCTCTCCGTAAATCCCTAATTGACCCATATTCTCCCCATGGTCTGCTGAGATAATAATAATCGTGTCCTCAAAAATTCCCTTATCCTCTAACAATGAAAATAATTTGCCGACATGATCATCAAGATATCGAATACCACAATCATATCCATCAATCATAGATCTTAAATCGTCCATGTTTTTAATCTCACCAGGACTTCTTGGGAATTTTTCACTTTCTACATTCATATACGTGTTTCCATTATGATCGATAACTAATTCATGCACAGTATGAGGACCTACAGCGTCTTTATGCTTTTCTAACGTTTCTTCGTTAGCCCATTCCGGCAGTGGCTCTTCAGCAAAAGGATTACCGAAACTCTCTGGCGCACGATAAGGCGTGTGAGCATCCCAATAATTCACATAAAGTAACCAATCGTCTTTTGCAGCATTTCTCTCAATCCAATCAGTAACAACAGGAGAAACTTGTTCAGCTGATTCCATTCCAAACTTACCAGTGTTAATTATTTCGTTAAAACCAGCGTAAAAATTATATGTTGCATGGCGTTGCGGAAATGGGCTAATTAAAGTTGTATTTATACCTGCTCCTAATTGTAAGAAAGAAGGGAGAGATCCACCAACTGAAAGTCTACCAAAAAGGTTACGATTAACTCCTTCTAGTTTCATATCTCCAGCTGTACCTCCATGTCCTACTAAACCATTACGAATTCCAAATTGACCAGACATTAAGGCCGTTCTAGAAGGTGCACATGGAGCATCTGAAGTATAGTAATTATTGAAACGAACTCCCTTTTCTGCAATTTTATCGATATTAGGTGAAGTATTACGGTGATAACCGTAACATCCTAAATGGCGTGGGCTTACTGAATCTAAATCTAAAAATAATATTCTCATAAATAACTTCTCCTTTAATTCGTATTCTAGTTGGATGAGATTGTTTTTAAAGCTTATTCGTCTACTTTCAATAACGGATAAGCTTAATATTTTTAAGCCTCTTTTGCGAGATCAGTATTTGTCTCATTTCTTTTTTTCAAGTCTTCCACTATTTGAGGATGAATCTTATCAAGTTTGTAGAATTGCAACAGAATGAGAACTAATACAAAACTTATGACTGGGAACCATATAAAACTAAATTCAATCGCTTCCAAAGTTTCTGTAGATTGTTGAGTTAATGCTGGGTCATAATTATATAAAGCTAATAACCAAGCCCCCGCAGCACCGCCTATACCCATTCCAAATTTTGCTGCAAATGTTGAACCTGAGTATAAAAGACCCGTTGCACGAACACCTGATTTCCACTCACCATAATCAATTGTGTCAGCAATAAGTGAGAATAATAGACTCGGAACGAAACCAAGACCTAATCCACCAAGTCCAACCCCAATCAAAAGTAATGGAATAGAAGATGTTATTGAACTGAAATAAATGATAAGAGATCCTATAATGGACACCACAATCCCAAACTGCATGGTTTTCTTACCACCAAGTTTCTTTGTAACAAACGGAATTAAAAGTAAGGAAACAATTGTTAAATAATTCAAACCCATAACAATTGGAACGATATCTGCTCTGCCAAAATTATATTTAAGAAAGTAAATAGTCGTTTGATTACGAATAATAAATACAAAGAAGAAAGCAAGTTTTGCAGTAAAGATAATTAACCATGGGATATTAAATGCTTTTAATCCATCTTTTAAAGGAACAGTCTTTTTACTATTGTAATACTCTCTTTCTTTCGTATTTTTAAATGCATTTATAAACATCGGAATAGAAATGACACCAAATACAGTCATTGTTATCGCGAAACCCTTTGCATCATTACCATTTCCGAAATAAGCAACTAAAGGTAATGTTGCAACCGAGACAACAAAGCCACCAATCTGACCGAAAATCATACGTATAGAAGTGACTTCATGACGTTCTTGCGGATTATTTGACATGCTAGGTAACATGGCTGATAAAGGAATGTTAATAAACGTATAAATAAGACCTAATAGTATATAGCTTGAATAAGCAAACAAAATTTTCCCTTGTGTATCTAAATCTGGAGTCAAAAAGGCTAAAACACCGACAGCTGCAAATGGGATCGCTAACCATAGAAAATATGGCCTACATTTACCCCATTTCGTATTTGTTCGATCGATTACATAACCAGCAAGCAAATCTGTACCTGCATCTAAAAATCTAACAAGCAAGAATAAAGTACCAACAACACCTGCACCAATACCATAAACATCTGTATAAAAATAGAGTAAATATGTTGAAACCATTACAAAAATTAAATTAGATGCAGTATCCGCTAAACCATAACTAATTCTTTCTTTCCATGAAACTTGATCTACTTTAAACATAAGTAATCCCCCCATATTCGGCCTAAGCTAAACTCATAGTGAAGTGTTTGGTTACTGTTAAGGACAAAATATTAATTTATATCCTGTGCCACCACCTTTATATTTAGTTAAGACCGTAAATTGCACCCTTAAGATCTCATTTACGACTCCCTTTAAGCGCTTCCAAATATCACAAAACAATTGTACATATTGGGATATGCGCAAGGTGTGTAAACGCTTAATCATCTTGTTGATAACAAGTATACTGGTTATGTCGAATTATAGTCCATGTACAATTTATCGATTTCATGTATGATTTTTTACTGCATTTTATTTTTCTATATTTCTACTTTGAGATATCGTGTATATTAAATTTATAGAAAAATTAGCCTGTAAGGAGGTCTCTACATCATTAACATAACTGGCGTTTTTTTTGATAATTTAATTCCAAATTGGCATACTCAAACTGAGAAAATTGATTACAATGTTTTTATTCTAATGGTAAAAGGGAAAGTCGCCTATTCAATAAATGGAGAACAGATTATTGCTGAAAAAGGTGATCTTGTATATATTCCATTTGGGACTTTACGTGGTGGAGAGAATCATGAATCTGGTGGGCACCAAAAATACACAGTTGCGTTTACAATTCCTGAAAATGTCGCTTATACGGACCCTTTTCCTATCAGTAAAAAATTCCACAAAATTAAAACAAGGAATCCCGAATATGTAAAGCATCGTTTTGAGAGGTTATTCGTCGATAGTAGAGGTGATAAAAAATTCCGCTCCTATATATGTGTTGGAATACTACAGGAATTACTTGGAATGTTTGCCCGGGAACTAGATAGCCCTACAATCACACCAAGCAAGGTGAAATACACTTCAATCATCGAGAACTACTTGTTAAAAAATTACCGTAAAACCATTGAAATTGATCAACTCGCAAAATTAATTAACAGGTCTCCAAGTTACACAATTTCGGTCTTTAAGGAATTAATGGGACAGTCTCCAATCAGATATATTCATCAACTAAGAATCATTGAAGCATGTAATCTCTTATTAAATACCGATATGACAATTGTAGCTATCTCTGATTATCTCGGATACTATGACCCTTCCTATTTTTCTCGTATGTTTAAAAAATTAACAGCAATGTCCCCAAAAGAATTTGCAATGTATGGACATCAGGTTGAGGTTTCTACTCTATTTTCGTAAAAAAGGGCTTCAAAGATGTTTTAGGATATAGAATTGTTATTACAAATAGGTAAATCAAAAGGCTGCTAGGTTTGTAGCAGTAGGCCATCAAATGAAAAAAAGCTAATCCCCCTTCTTTCTACTAAAGGATTAAAGCATCTCATTTAGATGATTCTAGAGGGATTCGAACCCCAACCCCTACCCTGAAAATGGGTGGGGAAACCAATGACCAGCATTTACAAATGAAACAAATCTCCTTCTTTTAACTCCAGTAATATTTGTCTGTAAAAATCCAAATGAATTACATTCTTCTGGATCTCTCGAAAGACCATTACACCAAGAAGTTGTAAATCTATCATATCTGGATAGTTTACTCCTTATTTTGCTCTCTAAAATTCATTATCTATTTTTACCTCCAAACAATACTCATCCTCTTCACCTACCGTTAGATCAAGTTCAAACCCACTCGGAATATCTCTTCCAGCAGGAAACGATTCCGTTGATTGCTTATGCTTTGATATAGGATATTGGTTCTCACAAAAAGAATCAATCTCTCCCACGGTCAGTAAAGATTCATTTTCCCAGTTTTTCAGAATGCCAATCACATAGTTCAGCCTTCGCTTGTTATTAGCACAGGCAATCGTCATGGCTTTTAAAATTATGTCTTTAGGCTGTAAAAAGCATGAATCATCTAACCAATATAACAGCTGCCCTTTAGCATTTACGTTTGAAAAACCAAATCCATTGTTGTCCCAAAACTCAACAATTTCTTTCACGTCTTTCGTTTTTTGAGTTTGTGATTGATCCTCAATGTCTGGATTATTCTCTATATTTGGGTTAAAAGCTTTTTGTTGTTGTTTTTCTTTTTCTTTTTCTTTTTCTTTTTGTCCACGTATCGTATTATGACGCATGAACGTATCGTCAACTTCTTCACATTCGGTATCTTGATATGTATCATGTTCATCTTGGTTACTAACTTCACTAAAAAAAGATTCATATAGACCACGAATTTCCGGCTTTTGAACTGTTTCCGAAACATATGAAATAAGCGCAGTATCCTCGACCTCTTTCAATTCAGAAAGTATACAATCCATAACCGGTTTCCCACCTTTGTGTAGGTTATCTTTCCCCCAGTTTTTAATGGCAAGTTCTCTCGTTTCAGGATTATAGCGAATCAATTTGTGATGTTCGATGAATCGTTCCATTAACGAATGAACGCTCTCAATCGAATACCCCAAATCAAAAGCCATTTGTTTTTTCGTAATTCGATAAATTCCAATTTGAGTCGTTTGTGGATTCGTAAGAAGATATAGGTAAAAATATCTATCCTCCGGGGTCATTTCTTCTGAAACAATCGGATTCTTCCAAAATTCAGTACGCACCATTCGATATTTTGCCATCTCAACCACTTCCTTTTCTTCTTAGAAATATTCCTTTCATAGACTATATATAAGGAAGTGGAGGAGAGAGTAGCGTATGTTTCACATAAAATAAATATTTCTTTGGCACCTATTTAGATCGTGAGTTTTCCATGCCGTTCTATCAGTTTCATATTGAACTATACATGCAATCAATATGAAAGTACTGCCTAGTAAAAAAGGAATACAAATCTGATCCTGCAAGATTGTTTATATAGGCTCTTTTCTAAAAGATTGTTGTTTTTGAACAAAACAGATTAGGGTGATTGGAACGGATATGCGAGACTCCTGTGGGAGTAGCGGGACAGATGAGACCCCGCAGGCGCTTCGCGCTGAGGAGGCTCATCGCCCGCCCCACGGAAAGCGAGCATCCTCTCGCTGCAATCAACCAACCCAATACTATTTTAAAAGCAACAAAGTTTGCGAAAACAGCCTTTATATAAAAAATGAACAATATCACTTTAAATATTTGCCATTATTAAATATAGGTAAAAAATGCATAAAAGTTGTTTACTTAAGGAGTTAAGGGGGTAATTAACATTGGGGATATTATACAAATTTCAAAAAAATAAAAATAAAGGGGAATAAGCAATGAAATTCAACTACCTAGCCACATATCAATTAAAAGATTTTTTTGAAAACAATATTGATAATTTTGAAGAGTTGCTTCTTTCTGAGGCTGTTAATGTAAAAGATAAAATTGATGAAATCTTACAAATTGGAAATATTGATCTTGTAAATAATGCAAAAAATCTCGTTATCTATATTATTAATAAAAAAGAAAAAGACCTTCAGCAGTTTGCAAAGCAAGAAGGTATTGCTTGGGCGACTCATTCAATTGACTTATCATTTAAATTAGAGTGGATACAAGCCATTCGTAGAACGGTTTGGTATCTTATAAAAGAGTATAACCGATTAACGAATGAACAGATTATTATCAACTTTTTTACTCTAGAAAAAGAAATAAATAATCGGATTGATGATTTTTTAAATTCCTTCTTTATGAGTTATTCTACATACAAAGATTCTTTGATTAAAGCACATAGAGAGTTGGTTGAGAATCTATCAGTACCAATTATCCCAATAAATTCTTCCGTCTGTATTTTACCATTAATTGGGACTGTTGATGAATTTCGAACAAATATCCTAGAAGAAAAAGTCCTAACTGAAATTGGAGTCAGCCGCATTCAAACTTTGATTATTGATCTATCTGGTATCGCTATTATGGAAATTGAAGTTATTAATCATTTATTAAAAATAATAGATGGAGCTTCTATGATGGGATGTAAATCCGTTATTACCGGATTAAGGGCTGAGGTAGTACGAAAAATGATCCACCTTGGCGCCTCATTTAACAAAAATACAAAAACTTTAGGCACACTACAACAAGCTTTACATGAACACTTACGTCAATAGACTCTATTTAAAGGCGAAGGTATGGCTCTAGATAAACTGCAAGTAAGTTGAACAAGATTTTTTAAATGTAAAAAAAGCTTCAATTCCTTATCTACCAAAGGATTGAAGCTTTTCTTTTTTATGATCCTATAGACCATTTAGAAGCTCAAGGGGAAAGGGCAACACGGGCAAGATAGAAGATTGTTTCATAATTCCAGCATCATGAACTTCTTTTAAGGCTTTTAACCGTAATTAAGATAAAAGAGCCATTATATTATCCGAAGAGTTCCTTAGTAAAATTTTCTCTACCTAAATTATTAAGATAGTCAATTTTCCGTTTTTCGAAAAAATCATCAACATTACCTCTTTCAAAATACCAAATACAGTCAATTAATATTCCGAATTTTAGTAAATCAAATAAATGTATTTTTTCAGATTCATTTAGCGGTCTATATTGAGAATATTCTAATACTACTTTCTTTGCATTACTAAAATCAAAAACATCGTCTTCTAAACTGAATTTCTCCCAAGTATCCCAATCAAAAGTAGATTTAAACGGTTCTATCATACACACAAGGTCAAAAGTTAAAAATGTATAATTGGCATCATCAAAGTCTATAAGTGCCTTAAATTCATCGTTCTGAAAAAGGACATTAGAGAAATGAAAGTCAGAATGACAAATCCCCTTTGGTAATGAGCTTGGAAGGACTAGCTGTTTCAGTTGATGTATGTACCACTTAAGTTTTTCTTGAGAATTTAATGTATTTATCTTTTCAGCACTTTCCTGAGCTAACCTTTCACACTGTTCTACGTTGTAATTCAATCGGTACTGTGTTAGATCCGATTTATACCCTTTAGTTAGATTGTGAAATTCAGCCACTTTTCTTATGAGCTGTTTTTTTTGTTTAGTAGTAGGATTTTCTATATGCTCCCCCTCAATAAAATGAAATAGAACATAAGGCTTGTTATTATAGATACCAATGAAATGTCCATCATTATTACATAATGGAGTGGGACAAGGATATTTTTTCTCTTGTAAATAGTTCAATAAATTAATTTCAAATAAAACCGATTCTTTTGTACGATTTTCATAGTATCTAAAAACAAGTTTATTGGTTGTTGTCTTAATTAAAAAATTAGTCTGTACTGTACCCTTTGTAATTGGGTTAGAGTTTACAAGTTCACCCAAGTTGTAATGTAAAAGAATGTCTTTAATGTTTTTTGATGAAAAATTTGTTTTAACTGCCATCGATTATTTTCCTTATGAAACTAATTTCTGTTACTATGCTACCCGTTGGATTATCCTCATTAAACTAAAGCACCTTTAATTTAATAAGGAAAAACAATACCATTGTTGAACAGTATAATATGAATAACCACAATCCAAAGAAAAGAAGACACCACTTTTGTTAAAAGTAGATGTCCTCTTTTATAAAAGTTTCTATTGTATTTAACTACTAGTGTAGCCTGCATCAGCGTGTATAATAGTACCAGTTACATAAGAGGATTGAACTGAAGCTAACCATAGACTTGCTTGTGCTATTTCAGGCTGATCAAATCTACCTAGCAAGTTCCATCCCATTGCTGCACCTCTTAATACTTATAAGATTGTCCACCATCGATTGGAATAACGGTTGCGTTGATAAAGTTGGCTTGATCAGATAGTAGAAATGCCACCAAATAACCTACTTCTTCTGGTTTACCGAAACGTTTCATTGGGTTTGGCTCAACAAATTGTTTCCCTACTTCTTCCCAGTTGTCTGGATCAATTTGTTTTAATGATCCTTCGACCATTGGTGTCATGATTGCTCCTGGTGCAATGGCTTTGATGCTAATTCCATATTGTCCATATTCAATTCCAGAGTTTCTTGTTAATCCTACAACGCCGTGTTTACTAGCAGCATAACCAGATTGGTTTCCTACCCCACGAATACCACCAACAGAAGCTGTATTAACAATAGAGCCAGAACCTTGTTCTCTCATGACTTTCAACACGTATTTCAATCCATAAAACACACCATTTAAGTTAATACTAACTACTTTATCGAATTCATCATTGCCAAAATCCTCTGTTAGGTTTTGTTTTCCTTCGATCCCTGCGTTGTTGAAGAAACCATCGATTTTCTCAAATTTCTCAACTGTTTCTTTTACATAGTTTTCAACTGCTTTTTCATCTGCCACATTCGCTGTGATAAGCAAGACATCTGCGTTTGGTGAAACCTCTAACACTTTACTTTTTGTTTCTTCTAGTGAAGCTGCGTTTAAATCAACGAGTGAAAGTTTTGCTCCTTCTTTTGCCATTTGTAAGGCAGAGGCTTGTCCTAAACCAGATCCTGCTCCTGTAATTAATATCACTTTTCCATCAAATCGATTGCTCATTTGAAATTTCCTCCTTTTATTATTGGCTCTTTTCTAAAAGATTGTTATTTTAATTAGTTTCCTTGAACTAAAGCTATTTAGGTTGATTGGAGCGGATATGCGAGACTCCTGTGGGCTCACCGCCCGCCCCACGGAAAGCGAGCATCCTCTCGCTGCAATCAACCATTCCAAATACTTGTTATATAGCAACAAAGTTTGCGAAAACAGCCTTATTATTAAATACCTTTACTGTTTCAATCTTGTCCAATAGATACAGCTTTTAAGATTTATTATTGTGCCGTATACCCTCCATCAACCGTTAAGAAACTACCAGTCATGTATGAAGAATCATCTGATGCCATGAATAAAACTGCTTTAGCCATTTCCTCTGCTTTACCAAGTCGTTTAATCGGTGTGGCTGACGCTAAAGCTTGCTTGCTTTCTTCCGGTATAATTGGTGTATCAATAAAACCTGGACATAATGCGTTAAGACGAATATTTTGTTCCGCATATTCAAGTGCAAGTGAACGAGTTAAGTTAATTACGCCACCTTTTGCTGCGTTATATGCTGCTGAACCAGGTGATCCAACCAAACCGTACATAGATGCCGTATTAACAATCGTACCGCCACCTGTTTTTAACATTTCGCGAATGGCTTCACGTGCTATTAAGAAAACACCATCTAAGTCAACATTTACGGTTTTGCGCCATTCTAAGTAATCTAAATCATGTGAAGGGTGAACACGGCCGATACCTGCGTTGTTGAAGACAGTATCCACTTTTCCGAAAGCGTCAAGAGTTTGTTTAAAGATATTTGCAACGTCTTCTTCACTCGTAATATCTGCTTTTATAAAAAGAGCTTCAGCATTAAGCGCTTTCAACTCTGCTTCAAAGGCTTTACCTTTTTCCTCATTTAAATCTACTAGAACTACTTTGGCTCCTTCTGAAACGAATAAACTTGCTGTTGCTGCCCCAATACCAGATGCTCCCCCGGTAATCACAGCTACTTTATCTTGTAATTTACCCATTCTACATCCTCCTAGTATGAAAATTACTATCCTAGTTCTAAAGAAAGATACTATACAGATCGATTATCTGTACTATTTTCCTTACAATTTAATGTTACTACTTTGTTCACATTTAACAATCATTAAGATATCATTAAGTGTCTACTAGTTAGACACTTATGTTGAAACTGTCTATTTAGAGTGAGGTTTTATCATGAATAACGAACAAAATACAACATCAGGGCGACAAAATCGGACAAAAGCACATATACAGCAAGCATTGATTGAACTCATAAAAGAAAAAGGTTACCATTCAGTGACTGTAAAAAACATTGTCGATCATGCCGCCTATAATCGCAGTACCTTTTATATCCATTATCCAGATAAAATTGAATTAGCTGAAGATTTAATTGTTTCCATGCTTCAAGGGTTAGAAGCATCTGTAGGCAAACCATATGTACCTGGTCACAAGGTTTATACAGACAAGCTAAAAGCACCATCTTTAAATATCGTTTCTTATATCTATAAAAACCGGACATTTTTTGAACTAATTAACTACGATGACACGTTACCAGGACTACACACACGGTTCCCTCAAACGATCTTAAAAATTTATAATGAACAATTTATTTTTGAAACAATCAACAATATCCCTGTCAATATGGATTATTTTAAACGTTATACAGCCTATGGCTTTTACGGACTCCTTCGTAATTGGATCCAAAATGGCTTCAAAGAAACCCAAGAGGATTTTATCCAAGAAGTCATTGATCTATCGAAAACACACATTTACTCACTTGAGTATATTGGAAAAAGGAACTAAGTAAGAGTTGGATTCGGGAACTATGTTATAAGCTAAGAGTTATTGTATCCCAACCGTTATAATACAAATCGATTAGCTACTTATGATAATTTTGGTTAAAAAAGAATACCATAACAGTAGCGCGATAAGCATGAAATAAAAATGGATGCTACTCATCAAGTTGTTATTGTCGAAGATTTAGATGATTTATGTAAGCCTTAAACAAATAGTAGGTGCAGGATACTAAAAAATAGTAAAAAGAGTGGTGGAAAGGTGTTATTTTGTCATGCTAAAAGAAAAATTACCATTAATGATGCTCTTCTTAGAGTGTTGAATCCTTTCCGACTTTAGCGAGGAGTGAAAGGATTCTATGACGGCATTACATGGCAGTTTCCTTTGCGAGACATGATGGAGATAATGCCTTTTTCTTTGGCTAAATTCTGATATTGGTAAGATGTGTAGACAGAGCCCTGATCACTGTGTAGAATGGCTCCTTCTGGTTTCCGTTTTACTATAGCTGACTTTTTACGCATTCATAATTTTTGTTTAGTTTTAGCAGCAGAAACTGCAAATATATAAAAATAAAAAAGATACCATCGGCATTAAACCAATTGGTATCTTCTTCAATCCATATCATTTTATTCCTTTACACGCCCCTATACCCATTCATAACTTGGTTTGAAATAAGATTTATTGAGCGTTTAAGCAGTAAATAAGGTGTTCCTTTATTTGAACCAGGTTTATACAAAAACAACTTGTGTTTCTTCTGCTGGGGCTAATAGACACTTTTTGATTTCTTCTACATTTACATGCTTTTGCGAAACGCCTGTTTCCATTGCAGCGTAAGCAACAGCTGCCGATACATAAGCGGCCACTCTTCGGTCAAATGGATCTGGAATGACATAATCGGTATGAAGATCTTCCTCTGCAATTAATCCAGCAATCGCATAAACAGCCGCAAGCTTCATTTCATCATTAATTTCTTTTGCGTGAACATCTAAAGCTCCCCGAAAAATACCAGGGAATGCAAGTACGTTATTGACCTGGTTCGGAAAATCAGAACGTCCTGTTCCTACTACCAGTGCTCCCGCTTCTTTTGCCTCCTGTGGCATAATTTCCGGTACTGGATTGGCCATGGCGAAAATGATTGGATCATGATTCATGGAACGAACCATTTCTTTCGTGACAGCACCTGCGGCTGATACCCCGACAAACACATCGGCTCCTACGAGTGCATCTGCTAATGTTCCTTGTTTTTGTTCTTTATTGGTGATACGAGCCATTTCTTCTTTAAATGGATTCATTCCAAACGGTCGTCCTTCATAAATGATTCCTTTTGTATCGCATAAAATGACGTCTTTTACACCCATATGCAGCAGCAGCTTGACAATCGCCACGCCAGCAGCACCGGCACCGTTTGCGACAACGCGAATTTCTTCTATCTTTTTGTTTGCTAGTTTCAAAGCATTGAGTAACCCTGCCGCTGTTACAATAGCTGTACCGTGCTGATCATCATGGAAAACTGGTATATTACAAATCTTTCGTAGCCGCTCTTCAATTTCAAAGCATTGCGGTGCTCCTATGTCTTCTAAGTTCACTCCGCCAAAAGTCGGTTCCAATAATTTAACGACCTCCACAATCTTGTCCGGATCTGTTGTATCTAAGCAAATCGGGAATGCATCCACATCTGCAAAAGATTTGAATAATAATGCTTTCCCTTCCATAACCGGCATGGCAGCTTTCGGACCGATATTTCCAAGGCCGAGTACGGCTGTTCCATTTGAAACAACGGCAACAAGATTCCCCTTCATTGTGTAATCATACGCTTTGCTTTCATCTTCATAAATGTCCAAGCATGGTTCCGCTACACCTGGAGAATAAGCGAGACTTAAATCTTCCGCATTTCGTACCGGAACTTTTGAATGAACACCAAGCTTTCCTCGATTTTCCTTGTGTATCTTTAATGCTTCTTCTCGTAAATTTGACATTCAGTATATCTCCCATTGTTTAATTTTTGTATAATTATAGTAAAGGAAGAACTTATAGTAGAGTAATATCCTGCATATTATATCGGTTTTACTCTAGTTTTCTCCCCTTTATGTCACCTATATCTACTCTCGCAAACCAATTACCGTTGCCAATTTTCTAAGATTCATCGGGCTTATAAAAACTTATTTAATCTCGGTCAAATAGAGCTGCCCCAGAAATTCCTGGTTTTGTCATCTCATAAGGATTTAAAATAAGATCAAGCTCTTCCACTGTTAACACATCATACTGCAAGCATAGTTCACGTACGGATTTACCTTTTAGAATCGCTTCTCTTGCGATACGAGCTGCCACTTCATACCCAATATGCGGATTAACAGCCGTAATAATCCCTACGCTTTTTTCCACATACTCTTTTAGACGGTTTTCGTTTGCCTCAATTCCTGCGAGACAGTAGTCTGTAAAGGCACGGAATGCATTGTTCATGATGCTGATGGATTGAAGCAAGTTGAATACAAGCACTGGTTCCATCACGTTCAGTTCAAGCTGACCCGCTTCAGATGCCAGGCAAATAGTATGGTCATTGCCAATGACCTGAAACGCTACTTGATTGATCATTTCAGGCATAACCGGATTGACTTTTCCCGGCATAATGGATGAGCCTGGCTGACGGGCCGGCAAGCTAATTTCCGCAAGGCCCGCACGAGGACCTGAGGCCATTAAACGTAGGTCATTCGCGATTTTGGACATATTCATCATACAGACCTTCAACGCTGCAGAGACTTCTGTATAAGCATCTGTATTTTGTGTCGCATCAACAAGATGCTCTGCCCCAACAAGCGGAAGGCCGCTAATATCAGCCAAATGCTTAACCACTCTTTCGATGTAGCGAGGGTCTGCATTTAATCCTGTTCCCACAGCTGTTGCTCCCATATTTATTTCATATAAATGTTGGCGTGATTGTTTAATGCGTTTAATATCACGCTCTACTACTCGGCTATATGCTTCAAACTCTTGACCAAGTCGGATTGGCACCGCATCTTGAAGATGTGTCCGTCCCATTTTAATCACATGGTCGAATTGTTGTGCCTTTTTCTTAAAGACATCAAGCATATACTCCATCGTAGGTAACAATTTTTCGAGTAAACGAAGGGTGGCAATATGAATTGCGGTTGGGAACACATCGTTTGTTGATTGTGACATGTTCACATGGGTGTTTGGACTTAAATGAAGAACATAGTCCCCTTTCTCTTTTCCAAGTAATTCGAGTGCACGGTTAGCAATGACTTCGTTTGCATTCATATTCATCGATGTACCTGCACCGCCTTGGATTGGATCCACGATAAAATGATCATGCCATTTACCTTCGATCACTTCATCTGCTGCCTGAACGATCACGTTACCAAGTCCTTCGTACAAACGTTTCGTATCCATATTTGCTAAAGCTGCTGCTTTTTTCACGATAGCCAACGCTTTAATTAATTCTTCATGAATACGATAGCCTGTAATCGGAAAATTTTCGACCGCACGCAATGTTTGGACCCCATAGTATGCATCTACAGGTACTTCTTTTGAACCTAAGAAATCTTTTTCAATGCGTACGTTATGACCTATTCTAATTGTTGACATAGTGTTTCCTCCTTTATCCTCAGGCAAGTTTATGCTACGTCTGACTGTTTAATTGAATCAACGTAATGGTTTGCTTTTTCTTGGTTAAATTCGCCTTCCCACTTTGACATAACAATTGCTGCTAATGAGTTCCCAACGACATTAACCGCTGTTCGTACCATATCTAAAATACGATCGATACCGGCAATAAACGCAACTCCTTCGAGTGGCAGTCCCATAGAACCAAGTGTTGTTAAAATGACAACAAATGACGCACCCGGAACGCCGGCCATTCCTTTTGACGTTAACATTAATACTAGTAATAACGTTATCTGTTGTGTAATTGATAGATCAATACCATACATTTGTGCCACGAAAAGTGAAGCTATTGCTTGATAAATCGATGAACCGTCTAAATTAAACGTATAGCCTGTTGGAATAACAAATGAAGTAATCGATTTTGGACAGCCAAATTTCTCCATTTTTTCCATTAACCTTGGTAATACAGCCTCTGAGCTTGCCGTTGTAAATGCCAAAATCAGTTCGTCTTTTAACACTTTCAAGAGAACAAAAATGCTTGTCCCGGACATTTTCGCAATAATTCCAAGAACGACGAACACAAAAAATACCATCGTCACATAAACAGCAAGCACTAATTTCCCTAATGGAATTAATGTTACAATGCCAAATTTAGCAACGGTTACACCGATCAGTGCAAATACACCAAACGGGGCAAACTTCATCACTTGGTTTGTCACCCAAAACATTGCTTCTAATACACCTTCAAAAAAGCCAAGGACAGGTTTTCCTTTTTCTCCTATTGCCGCAATTCCTAAACCAAAAAACACAGAGAAGAAAATAATCGGTAACAAGTCACCCTGGGCCATGGATTCAAATATGTTTTTCGGAACAATATGAACAATCGATTCCGCAAAACCCTGGCTTTCAGCTGTTTTCGTCGTTTCTTCATAATTTGAAATATCACTTTTTTCAAGATTGCTTGTATCTAAACCAGAACCCGGGTGGAACAAGTTGGCCGCCAGTAATCCAATAGCAATGGCGATTGTGGTGACAATTTCAAAATAGAGAATGGTCTTCCCGCCTAATTTTCCTAGTTTTTTCATATCGCCGACTCCTGCGATTGAGACTACTAATGCAGCAATGACAATCGGAACGACAATCATCTTAATTAAATGAATAAAAATGTCTCCAATCGGCGCCATAATGGCCATGACTGTTTCATTCCCGTGAAATACTGCACCGACAGAGATACCTAGTATAAGTGCAACAAAAATTTGTGTAGCTAATCCAAACTTTTTCAAATAAATCCCCCCTAATGTTAGTTGTTTTTTGTTAACGCTTTCATAATTATTCTTAGTTTATACTCCCCCCCACTAAAACCAACTAAAACCTACTGAAACCCACAAGGGCAAATAGGAAAATTAAAAATCTTAGTCAAAACCCTTTCCCCTTTTTTACCATTAGTACAATGTGTTATGTTTTTATATAGTTACTGGGGAGGGACTGTATTGAAAGAGCGTATAAGGATTTTACTATTAATGATGATTGCGGTGCCTCTTGCGGGTGAATTCAAGTTTTATCCATTCGACGATACATTCAGAGTCAGTTTGGGGACGCCTGTCTTTTTCTTGTTTTTGCTGTGGGGGAGGGGGATTCATCCGAATATTGCAGGCATTTTAACGGGGTTAAGTGTGTTTGTTTTACGTTTTTTGCTGGCTGTTGGGATACGAGACATATCTGTTGAGGAAGCGATGTATCTTCATTTTCCCGCCTTCTTCTATTACGTCATGTACGCGTTCGTATTTCATTTGACGAAATTGAATGAACGGCATGATCAGCCGTTTATGATCGGGATTTTAGGGGTATTGATCGAGCTTTTTGCAAGCGTATCGGAAATGGCGATCCGTTCTTTCCTGGCAAATCAGGACATATCCTTGCTGACCACCCGACAACTCGTTATCATCGCCTTTATTCGAAGCTTTTTCGTTCTCGGCTTTTTTAATATTTTCAAGCTGAGAGAAGCAAAATTCGCTGAAAAAGAGCAACGCAGGCAAAAGGAGCAAATGCTGCTTTTCATTTCAAATTTGTATGAAGAATCGGTTCAACTGAAGAAAACGATGCTAAATGCAGAAGAAATCACCAGCATGTGTTATGATTTTTATCGTCGGTTAAAATCACGGGAGGAAGGCGGCCATGATGCGCAAACGGCACTGCAGATTGCCGGTCTCGTCCATGAGATCAAAAAAGATAACCAGCGGATTTATGCTGGGTTGTCGGAACTCATGTCTTCCAAAAACCTGCAAGATTATATGACAATCGAAGAGCTTGGTAATATTATGATCGTGTCCAATAGACGATATGCAGAATCTAACTGCAAAGATGTTTCATTTTCCTTGCATGTAGATGGGGACCATCCGCCCTACCATGTATACATGGTATTATCATTAATCAATAATTTGTTGGCCAATGCCGTGGAAGCCATTGAAGAAGAGGGATACGTATCGCTGCATGTGAAAAGGAAAGACCAATTCGTGGAGTTTTGTGTCAGTGACAATGGCCCCGGCATTGCACCTAGGCTGAAGGAAGTCATTTTTACAGAAGGCTTTACAAAGAAATTTGATGCGGCTGGAAACCCTTCGACGGGTATCGGTTTATCGTATGTGAAACAAACGGTTGAAAAATGGGGAGGACATATCAGGCTTATGGATAACTATAAAGAAACCGTATTCATATTAGAACTTCCAATGAATGCGATAGTCGAGAAAGGGTTAGTGAGATGAATTATTTCATTATAGATGACGATCTTGCCATTCGAGCAATGCTGATAGAAATGATTGAAGACGAGGATTTAGGAAACGTGGTGGGAGAAGCTGAGGACGGATCGTTAGTGGATAATGGCTTGTTGTCTTTAAAAAAAGCAGACGTTGTCTTAATTGATTTGCTCATGCCAATAAGGGACGGAATTGAAACGATCCGTGCTCTTGCTGATGGATTTCAAGGAAAGTTTGTGATGATTTCTCAAGTAGAAACGAAGGAACTGATTGGAGAGGCGTATCGTTTAGGGGCGGAATACTACATTACAAAACCTCTGAACCACCTTGAAATTGCATGCATATTAAAAAAAGTAAACAAGCAGGTGCTGTTGGAACAATCGATGCGAGGCATTCAAGAATCGTTGAACTTATTTACAGGCCAACCGCAGTCTCCGTTCGTGTCCTCCTATCATACAAAAAATATTATTGAAGCCGGACGTCCCTTAATTTCCGATTTAGGCATGATTGGCGAAGGGGGAAGCGAGGATTTACTAAAAATTTTAGAATTCCTCCAAAATGAAAAGCAAAGACTCGGTTCTGCCTACACGTTTCCATCTTTAAAGGATATTTTTGCAGGCATCTCTGTTGAAAAGCTGGGAGATCAAGCGAAAGATGCTGACATCCAGAAAGAAATGAAAGCTTCTGAGCAGCGTGTCCGCCGCGCTCTTTACCAGGCGCTCATTCATATCGCTTCATTAGGTTTGACGGATTATATGAATCCAAAATTCGAAGCCTATTCTTCCACATTTTTTGATTTCTCGGAAGTCCGCAAAAAAATGCTGGAGCTAGATGACAATAGCAAAAAAGCAAGCAACCAGAGCCGTATTAACATGAAAAAATTTATCCAAGCGTTGTTTATGGAAGCGAGACAGCTGATGGAATAATATATCATATAAAGTAAACCTTCAATCAGTGGAGGTTTTGTTATAAGCGGACTTTGGTCTGATAGAATAGAAGTTTTGGGAGTTTTCATTCATAAAGACTTAGTTTGGATAATAGATATTTTACACGAAGTTAAGATTTGTAGATTAAGGGGAATCTCTCCCCTTTTGTTATTTTATCTACCTTTATAACAACAAATGCTATGCGCGTCCTTTCACAAGATTTTCAAGGTACTCGGCCATCGATGTCCCTGTAAGGTTTCGTATTTGAATACTATGAAGAATTCCATCTAACCATTATAGAGACCATCTAGCAGATGCTTTTTCAGAAAGCTCAATTAGAGTCTGTTCTGGGCTGTCAGGATCATAAAGCGAATGAAAAAACATCCCGGCGAGACTAGTTATATAAGATCCTTTGCATACCAATGCTCAGGAATAATATCCTTTTCCAACTCTAAAAGTTCTTCAATGATTTGATCGGCATCTGCAATGGAGTTAACGAGAGGATCTGTCAGAATAGCCCTTCTAAGCTTCTTACGGTCGCGTTCCACAACGGCTTCCGCTGTTAATTCATGTGTATCCAGTACTAGCTCCTGCATGCCGCGAATCCCACGAGGCATCTCGCCAACAGGTAAAGGCTTTACCCCATCCATAGTGACTTCACATAACAGTTCGAGGAATGAATCATCGTTCATATTCGTTACCGCGCCTTGATTAAGTGTGTTAATGTAGAAAGGTTTCCCTAATCCGCCCACCATATTTTCAATAATATCTGTCGCATGGTCCGGACCAAATGTATTCATATACTCACTGATTGGTGTTTCACCGCTTAGGAAACTATCAATCTGCCGCCACATCTCATCATGGCGCTTATAACGGTCTTCCGTTTCCCAAATAGATAATGGCGGTATCGTATCTTCCAGCTTGCCGAGCCCTTGCCAATAAGGAACATATTCCTTTGTATGAGCAGTACAAGTTGGAACATAACCAAAGATGTCATACAGTTGATAGCTGATGGCATCATTGTAAAGAGCCTTGGCACCTGTGTCACCACCTACTGTTTCCGTCTCCGCCGAACGGTTCAATGATTCAGCAATAGTAGGAAGGACATCTTTTCCTTCATACTCCGCTTTTAACAGCCAAGTGAAGTGATTTACTCCGGCAATGCGTAAATTGAATTTACGGTCGATTTCTTCGGAGTACTCACTTTTGTCATTGATTATCCCCGCTCGTTCAGCATAGATCATTTTCTTATGTGGCATATGATGCGAATCACACAAAGCAAAAGTTTTTAAATTCGGTGCATATCTTTTTAACGCCATTCCATTGACCGTCGACGGGTTAATATAATTAATGACCCAAGCTTCGGGACAAATTTCTTCAATGTCCTTTGCACACTCCAAAATCATAGGAAGCTCGCGCATCGCTCGGAAAACCCCACCAGGTCCGATCGTATCACCAGAGCACATTCTTATCCCATACTTTTCGGAAATCTCACAGTCTATTCCCCTGTACTTTACTGTATCCTTAGCAAAACTAAGTACAACAAAGTCAGCATCTTGAAGAACTAGCTTACGGTCAACCGATCCCTCAATCTTCAAATCTACTTGATTAGCATCGACAACCATTTGGGCTAAATTGACCAGTTTGTTTAACCGTTCTTCGTTTGTATCTACTAAAACTAAAGTACCTTTGTTTAGATGTTTAGAATGAACCATTTGCCAAATACACTGACGACCGAAAAACAAGCTCCCTGCTCCTAACACGACTACCTTAGGCTTCTGAATAGTAATAGAAATCCCCTCCAATACATTTGTTATCTACAATTATAGAGAGCGCATACAAAATTAGAAATGTAAGGGAGTAATCATTTCATGTCAAATAGTAATATTAGATAATCCTAACAAATTCATAAGTTATAATAAATAAATAAAAAAATGTCTAAAAGTATCAATAATACATCTAAAAGTATGGGGGTGGTTTTACCGATGGATAGTTTAGATATTTTCAACGAACTTTCAGAGCTCATCAAGCTCCAAATAAATTCTTGTAGCGAAGTTGCGCATCCCAATAGTTGGATTGAGAGAAGACAACATAATGATTATGACTTATGGTGCATTCAAGAAGGACAGATTGAAATTCGAATTCAAGAAGAGATGTATCTTGCTTCTGAGGGAGATTTGATTCTTTTCACTCCAAAAGTTACCTATACCGCTACAACCCTAAGTACCAGTTGCAAATTTATATTCACACACTTTGATCTTAGTCTCGGGGATCATATTCGAATACTAGACAATTTTCAGCTGTCTGGCATTATTCATAGTACTCTTGTTGAAGAGGAGATTCGGCTTTTTTTGGATACGTATGACCAATATAAACGTAGTGCTCCAATGTCAGGGATTCGTTTGAAAGGATGTTTGACGATTTTAATCGCTAAGATTATGGAACAGTATGGTCGTAAACAATATCGTGGGGAATTCGTGCAATATCCAACTAATCAGAAGTTGACCATGGATTTAGTTAAGCTTCAGCCTGTATTTGATTTTATCCATGAACACCTTCATCAAACAATTCGAGTTGAAGAGATTGCTGCAGTAGCTAGTATGTCAGAGAAGTATTTTATCTCTTATTTTAAGCAAGCTCTTGGTCTGACACCAGGGCGCTACATTTATCAATTAAAAATGAACCGTGCTCGAGAATTATTGTACCTTAAACGCTATTCGATAAAGGAAATTGCAAGTATGCTCGGATACCCTGATCCTTACAGTTTCTCTAAAGCGTTTAAAAAATATTATAAAGTGCCGCCCTCTAAGTTTGTTTGGTAAGTTTAAATGTTCTTGTGTAAAAAACGACGGTGAATCGCGCATAGACAAGCTGCCTAGCGAAAAAATCGCGTTTTAATAGGCTTCTTTGGCATGCCTACTTTTCCATCACACGCTAGTTTTGAAACAAGGATCATTTCGTATCTAGTAATTTACTTTGTTAGCTTGATGGGCATGGGGTACAGTCAGGAAAATGCGGATTTACAACGTTAAGGAAATTTCAATACTAAAAGTTCAATTTCTCATTATAAAAATTGAACTTTTTTGTTATTCCAGAAAAGCGCCAGATCGTGGAAGATCATTACCATGCCTTATTGAACAATAGCATCCTTTAAGACGAAGGTTTTTATTAGTTTTTACCCCATTTATTTTTAAAGATCAGGTTTTCTAAAGACCGCCTTTTTTCCCAATTAGCTAATTCTAAAATAGGTTTTTTGGGATAATCCTCAGTGTAACCAATGGATATAAGAGCAATAGGATCAATATGTGGTGGTATTTCCAAAATATCTCGAACATCATTCTTTTTATAAAAACTCACCCATCCCATTGCAAGTCCTTCTGCACAAGTAGCTAACCACATATTTTGAATAGCGCAGGCTGTTGATAAAATATCTGTTTCAGGAATGGAATTACGTCCTAATACATGCGATCCTCCTCGTGTGGGGTCACATGTTACACAAATAGTAATAGGAGCTTCTCTTAAACCCTCAACTTTTAAACTCAGGAATTTTGTTTCTTTTTCTTCTTCATAATGAATAGCCAATGCTCGTCTTTCTTTTTCTGCCGCCCATGCTAATTTTTCTTTAGTCCTGTCAGATGAAATTAAAATAAAGTTCCAAGGCTGCATAAACCCTACTGAGGGTGCATGATGAGCTGCATTTAATATTTTAAGTATTGTGTCTTCGGGAATAGGAGTTGATAAAAAACTTCGTACATCCCTCCTATTATAAATAACCTTATAAATCGAATCTCTTTCTTCATTAGAAAACATTAAATTTCTCTCCCTCTACTTTAATTCGATCTAGATAGTTCGGATATTTTTCCTTATCGTGAATTATGTTTTTATTAAAAAGGTGCCTTAATCCAATAATACCAAGGATTTTCAATCTCTATTGATATACTATTTGTTAATTACAATCGTTAATTTATAATTAACATGCTCATTTAACCCTTCCAAAAACTGATCCAATATTTCATTAGATGGAAATTTACACTCGAGAAGATAACAACCGTCCCCACTGATTTTATAGTTATTTATGATGTATTGTTCTTGTGTTTTTATGAACGACAGATAAGGTTGATGATGGGCACTTTTTGTAAATATATTAATAAAAGAGTGTATAAAATAACCTAATTTTACTTGGTTGACTTTAATTGTATAACCCTCAATAACTCCACTATCCTCTAATTTTCCCACTCTAGCTGAGGTAGCTGGTCCAGTCAAATGGACTTTCTCGCCTAATTCTTTCATTGTTATCCGACTGTTCTTGGATAGTTCATCTAAGATTTGCATATCCGTGTTATCTAACATTTATTTAACTCCTTTCATTAATAAAGTCAAACGGCCAAAACACTTTATTTAATCTATGTATCTTCAATGAGTCACAGTATAGAATATACATTGTTCAAAGGAAATTTAAAAGAAAAGGAGTTAATGAATATGAATATACAACAAATTCGAAATGCAACAATTGTTGTTGAATATACAGGTAAAAAGTTTTTGATTGATCCATTTTTAGCAGAGAAGGGGACTTATCCACCTTTCCCAAATTCTTTAAGACAAGATCAAAATAATCCTTTAGTTAGCTTACCAACATCAATTGATACTATTATTAATAATGTTGATGCAGTAATTTTAACTCATTTACATTTAGACCATTGGGATGATACTGCCAAAGAGGTATTACCAAAAGAGATCAAAATGTTTGTTCAAAATGAAGAAGATGCGAAAGAAGTAAGAAACGCTGGTTTTCAAAATGTAGAGGTGCTACAAGAAGATACAGTCTTTGAAGGTATCCAATTAGTGAAAACGAAAGGTGAACACGGAAGAGGAGAAATTTTAAAACTTGCTGGTTTAGTGTGTGGCGTTGTCTTCAAACACACAAGTGAAAAAACGTTATATGTGGCTGGAGATACGGTATGGTATGATGGAATCCAAGAAGAGATCAATACACATAAGCCTGAAATCATTGTTGTAAATGGCGGAGATAATCAATTCCTTCAAGGCGGTTCTTTAGTAATGGGGAAAGATGACATCTATGAAGTGCATAAGGCTGCTCCTTACGCAAAAATCATTTCTGTCCATATGGAAGCTGTTAACCATTGGACATTATCCCGAGAAGAATTAAAAAGCTTCATTGAGGAAAAGGGAATCTCTTCACATGTGTTAGTGCCAGAAGACGGACAATCATACACATTTTAAATTTTTAAAAGGCTCTTTTTTAAAAGATTGTTGTTTTTGAACAAAACTGATTAGGGTGATTGGTGCGGAAGGTGCGAGACTCCTGTGGGAGTAGCGGGACAGATGAGACCCCGCAGGCGCTTCGCGCTGAGGAGGCTCATCGCCCGCCCCACGGAAAGCGAGCATCCTCTCGCTGCAATCAACCAACCCAATACTATTTTAAAAGCAACAAAGTTTGCGAAAACAGCCTTTTAAAAAGACAAAATGTTAATTGTCTATTAAGAATTTAAAACTTATCGTGTGTAGTAATCATTAGAAATGACAAGAGGCTCATGATTGTGTTGATAATCATGAGCTTCTTAATGATTAGTCAATAGTTATGAGAAACGATAATATCCTAAAAGAGATAGATAGAGAAGGCATAAAAATCTAAAATTGTTTTTTTGAAGAGGTGCAGTTTATGATCACTGAAACAGTAGTTAAAAGCAAGCCAAAACAGAATCCTGCTTGGCTTCAAGAATATATTGATTCACCAGAAAAGCAAAAACAGCTTTATAAAAAAACATTAAGAATAGTGATCCTTTCACAAATCTTTGGAGGTGCAGGACTTGCAGCCGGTATAACGGTAGGAGCACTTCTAGCTCAAGATATGCTGGGGACAGAAAGTGCTGCAGGGATTCCTGTTGCCTTACTCACTTTAGGTTCTGCTGGGGCAGCACTTCTTGTAGGCCGGCTTTCACAGCGTTTCGGCCGCAGAGCAGGACTTGCAGCCGGTTTTCTTACTGGCGGATTGGGTGCAATCGGCGTAATAATCGCTGCCTTACTTAACAGTGTCTTACTTTTATTCGCTTCCCTACTTATTTATGGAGCTGGTACCGCTGCAAATCTGCAAGCACGTTACGCGGGTACAGATCTGGCGACAGCTAAACAGCGGGCAACTGCTGTCAGCATGGCCATGGTTTCGACTACCTTTGGTGCTGTAGCGGGTCCTAACTTGGTCAATGTGATGGGAGAATTTGCAGATTCTATTGGTGTTCCAACTCTGGCTGGTCCCTTTATCTTAGGGGCAGCTGCTTTTATTCTTGCCGGATTGGTTCTCCTACTTTTCCTTCGTCCAGACCCTTTGATCGTATCTACAGCTGTAGCAAGTGCCCTGGTTGAAGACGGTAAAGTCCTGGAAGAATCAAGTTCACAAAGCTCTGCGTTAAACAAAAGAGGAGTTGTCGTTGGTGCTACCGTTATGGTTTTGACTCAATTTGTCATGGCAGCCATTATGACCATGACACCGATTCATATGGGACACCATGGCCATGGTTTGAGGGAAGTCGGGCTTGTCATAGGTTTTCACATAGGTGCCATGTATTTCCCTTCAATTGTTACAGGCCTGCTGGTAGATAAAGTCGGCCGTACTACGATGGCTATTGCTGCTGGTGCCATACTTCTCGCTTCTGGTCTTCTAGCGGCTTTTGCTCCGGCAGACTCAATGATATTGCTTATCTGCGCGCTTGTATTGTTAGGTGTTGGCTGGAACTTTGGCTTAATAAGCGGAACGGCTCTCATTATAGATGCAACACATCCATCCATTCGTGCAAAAACTCAAGGATCGGTTGATGTCTTACTTGCATTATCTGGTGCCTCTGGCGGTGTGTTATCAGGAATTGTCGTTGCTCATTCAAGTTATGCAGCATTATCACTTTCTGGAGCTATCCTTTCATTGTTGCTTATTCCTGTAATTACTTGGTCCCGTAAGGCTCAAAGTAAAGTGCTGGTTTAAAGTTTATTAAATTCAAATTTTTATAGATTGCATTGACTGATTGATGGGGTAAAATACACGACAGAACAACATTAGCCAACAAAAAAGAAGATTTCCAGATCAATACTAGTACTGGAAATCTTCTTTTTTAAAAAATATTTGTCATAGACGTCAGTTTTTCACTGCCCTCATAAAAACGGGAGTATAAATAAAAGTTAACCGAACAAAGAATTGAGTTAATTAAGTATTGGTAAATCAATGTTTTCGACTAGTGATTAGAATTAGCCGATTACCATTACCTTAACACTCTCTCCTGAAATTCGAACCGTTGCTTTGCATTCCCATTAATGATGATATCGATTCCACTATCGATATTTCTTTCAACATTCTCACTATTTAATACCTTCATAACGGCTTCGACACTTAAATATCCCATATCATAAGGATTTTGTGCCACTGTCCCAGGCAGCTTTTCCTCTTCAATCAATTCAATCATTTTGTTAATACCATCCGCTCCAATGACCGGCATTTTATAACCCAGATCTTCAATAGCATGAAAAATAGTTAACGCTAGTCCATCATTCGTCGCGATAATTCCTTTAAGGTTAGGGTGTTCCTTTAATATCGTTTTTAACTCTTTTTTCACTTGCAAAGGCTCTAAGTATACATCAACACCTTCTGCAACAATTTCTATTCCGACAGACTGTAAACTTACCTTAGCCCCTTTTATCCGGTCACCTGCCACCATACTATTCGTATCTACTCCTAGTATGGCAACTTCATTTCCAGGCTGCAGTTGGGAGCCTAGTAACTCCCCCGCTTTTCTACCTAACGCAATATTATCAGTACCAACATATGCAGTTTTATCCTCCCAAGTAACATCTGTATCTAGTAAGATAACTGGAATATCCTGTTCTACAAAGTCTTCTAACGTAGAACTAATATTATCCGGATAAATAGGAGCTATAATTAAGCTATCAGGACTTTCCATAAGAACTTGTTCTAAAAAACGATCATGCTCCTCAACAGTAGATCCATCAGAAGGAGCAATAACTTTACCATTTATACCAAAATCCTCAAATCCTTTTCTTGCTCCGGCTGCCATTAGCTCCCAATACTCAGAATTTAGACCTTTTAAAACAACAGTTACATTTGGTTTTTCAGCTGATAATGTTTTAGATATATATACGATTAAGAACATAGACACTGCGAATATAATTAATAGAGAAAAAGATAGCTTTTTTAACATTAGATACCCCATTACTTCGTGATTCTATATTACTCACTTAGTATATCTCACTCAGCTTTCAATCTCCACATCATACTCGTAAAATCTCCTCTGACTTTCGGAATATTTATACCGACATTCATTAGTTCATCTCCGTAGTATGATTCGTCAAGTTCAGCAATTGTATATTTTTTATCTGGATCTAGCCCTTGTAGCTTTGCTGATAGGAAAGGAGAATTCCCCTCATCTAATACCTTAAAGTGAGCAAAAACAGCTTCAGATTTGTCCTCAGATACAAACATCCATGCTGTCTCATTTCCTTCAAACGGACTGAGCAGTCGGTAAAAGTCCCCAAATTGAATAAGCGGTCTGATTTCTTTGTAGTAATTGACTTGATTGATAACTTCTTGTTGATCCTCTTCTGTCATTTTTGTTAAGTCAAGTTCATACCCAAGGTTGCCAGACATTGCAACATGCCCGCGGATTTCAACAGATGTGACTCGGTTTACTTGGTGATTCGGTACATCTGATACATGAGCCCCCATTGAACTGATTGGATAAACTAGACTTGTTCCATATTGAATTTTCAAGCGAGAAATCGCGTCCGTATTATCACTCGTCCATGTCTGAGGCATATAGTAAAGCATTCCTGGATCAAAGCGGCCACCGCCACCAGAGCAGCTTTCAAATAGAATGTGAGGAAACTTCGACGTAATCTCCTCCATAACTCGGTATACCCCGAGTACATATCTGTGAGCGACTTCTCTTTGGCGCTCTGCTGGTAGAGTGGCTGAACCAGCTTCAGTCATATGGCGGTTCATATCCCACTTCACATACGTAATTGGTGCACTTGCAAGAATCGCTGACACTCGGTTGATAATTTCGTCACATACTTCTTTTCTAGAATAATCTAAAATTAATTGATTTCTTCCTTTTGACTTAAGTCGGTCTGGAACATGAATGCACCAATCAGGATGTTCCCTAAATAAATCACTGTTTTCCGAAACCATTTCCGGTTCAAACCAAAGTCCAAATTGCATATCCATGTTGCGGACATCTTCTACTAACGACTCAAGGCCATTCGGGAGTTTATTTTGATCCACAAACCAGTCTCCAAGGGATGTGTTATCATCATCACGTTTACCAAACCAACCATCATCTAATACAAATAACTCAATTCCGAGATCCTTCCCTTTTCGAGCAATATCAGTGATTTTCTCTTCATCAAAATTAAAGTATGTTGCTTCCCAGTTATTGATTAAGATTGGACGAGTCTGGTCTCTAAACTCACCTCGGCAAAGACGTGTCCGGTAAAGCTTATGGTAGGTTCTGGACATATGTCCTAAACCTTGAGATGAATAAACCATGACAGCTTCAGGAGTTTGGAATGCCTCACCTGCTTCTAGCAACCAAGTAAAATCAAATGGATTCACACCCATCGTAAGACGCGTACAATCAAATTGATCTACCTCTACAGACGCTTGAAAATTGCCGCTGTAAACAAGGTTGATCCCATAAGCATCACCGTGATCTTCCCGTGTATCTTCTTTTACTAACGCGACAAACGGGTTTTGTTGATGACTACTCGTTCCGCGTCCGCTATCAATTGATTGAATCCCATATCTTAAACCCGTACGGTTCACAAAACGTTCTCTTTCATGAGCACCGTAAAGGGTAATCATCTCAAACTTATGCTCTCGAAAATCGACATTCACACTAGCAGCTTTTAATAATTTCAAGTTAGTATTGCCTTCATTTATTAATTGAACTGAACGGGTTATGACATCTAGATCATTGTAAGCTGTGTAAAGCAACGTTACTTTTAACCCAATTACTTTATCAAATAGGATGATTTCTAATGTTTCAGCTTCTGATTCAGACTCGACATACGTAGCAGGAAGACCATCAAGTGATGGCTTACCTTTTACAATCGTATGAGATTGATAGCGTAGATCGGTGATTGTGCTGCCATTTTCTAATTGTATTTGATAGGCTGGTGTTCGAAAGTCTGTATTTCCGAATTGCGGGTATTCTTGCGGTAATGTATCAAGTGAAAATGTGCGATCACTCGATACCGGGTTAGGAGAGAATCCTCGGTCCCAATATCGTACTCCATTCGAATAGTTATATTCGTTAATTTTCTTTCCCCAATACAGATGAGCTAAATAGCCATCATTAATTATTTGCATAACATAGCTCGTATTTTTCGCTTTTAAATGAAACGTTTTAGTATCGTTGTTAAAAGTTATAGCCATAGTTGTCTCCTTTAGAACCATTTTATCTATTAACTAATTTTGTCAGTCCACTAATCATCATTTTAATACATATAAATACACATAACTTAGGTGTTCCTCAACAACTGATTTCTATACATTGAACCTACTAATTTATTATCCTTTTACTCCTGTGAGTGTTATCCCTTCAATAATCTGTCTTTGAGCAATAATATAAACGACTAGAATAGGTATGACAGATATAGTAGCACCAGCCATCATTAATGCCCAATTTGTTACATAAAGCCCTTTAAAATAACTAAGCAGAAGTGGTACAGTATATAGCTCCTGGCTACTTAAAAAGGTTAATGGTTGAATAAAATTATTCCAAACACCAATAAAAGAAAATATCCCAAATGCTGCCAATGATGGCTTAATTAACGGTAATATGACCTTCACATACACTTGAAATGGATTCGCACCATCAATAATCGCTGCTTCTTCCATTTCTTTTGGAATGCCCATTATAAATTGACGTAGGAGAAATACACCAAACGCGTTAAATAAAGCACTCGGTATAATAATAGATGCATGTGTATTTAACCATCCAATTGCATCCATTATTAAATAAAGCGGAATTAATGTTACTTGCATAGGAACCATCATTGTTGATAAAAACAAAATAAATAACACTTTCGAACCCGGAAATTTGATCTTTGCAAACCCATATGCCGCCATTGAGCAAGTCAATATTTGGCTAGCAACTACAATGATCGAGATATAAAAACTATTAAAATAAGCTTTACCAAAAGGCATTGCCTTTAATGAATCTATAAAATTACTCCAGACAAACGGCTCTGGTATCCACTTCGGTGGTACAGCAAAGATCTGATCTAATGGTTTAACAGCACTTAAGAACATCCATATAAATGGACCTGACATAACAATAGCTCCAATGATTAAAAGAAGATGAAGCATTATTTTTAACACAGTCTGTTTTCTTTTACTTGCTACTAACGTCCGATTTGTTGTTAATTGTTTAGGCGTTATTAATATTTTCTCACTCATAATGAACCCACTTTCTTGAACCCAAGAACTGAATTAAGGTAAAGATTAATATAATAATGAAAAGAATCATAGCTGCAGCTGAACTTGCCCCAAAATCAAATCGACCAAATGCGGTATCATAAATGTGATAAACCACGGTATAGCTTGCTTTCCCTGGTCCACCTTTTGTCATTACATACGTTTGATCAAACACTTGGAACGAACCAATAATTGTTGTTATGGAAATAAAAAATGTTGTCGGTGATAACATTGGTAAGGTGATATGACGAAATTTCTGTAAAGGACTCGCCCCATCAATATCTGCTGCTTCATAAAAGGTTTTTGAAATCCCTTTTAGACCAGCTAAAAATATCACCATATTTGTACCCAATCCCCACCAAATACTTAACATTGCAATGGAAGGTAGGACTAGTTTTCTATCTGTTAACCAATTAGGGCCCTCTATACCTACATAAGAAAGTAATTGATTAATTAAACCAAAGTCCCCGTTCAACAACCACATCCAAATGACACCTATAGAAACTGAACTTGTGACAACAGGCATAAAGTAAAAAACTCTGTATACATTACTTCCCGTAACATTATTTAATCCCAGAGCCACAACTAAAGCTAATGCTATCCCTACTGGGACTACCAAAAGCGTGTAATAAGCGGTATTGATTAAAGCTGTTATAAAATTATCATTACTTAACTGATCTATATAATTGGATAAACTAACAAATTTTGCAGAGTTAAAACCGTCCCAGTCCATGAAACTTAACACTAGTGCAGAGACGAGCGGAATTAATGAAAATGCCAACATTCCAATGAGTTGTGGACCTATAAAAAAATAACCCCACCATTTTGTTTTATTTGTGTGCATTTAAATCACCTTTTTTAATTTAATATAGAATAAGGAACACGACTTGGTCCCTTATTCTTAATGAATTATTCTTTATTCTTTATTTTCAGCAACCATTTTTTGGCTAGTTTCCGCTAACTGATTTATTGTTTCATCTACAGTTAGGTCACCTAGCATAAACAATTGATAAATAGAATTTAATTCATCATTTAATCCAGGTATACTAACCGCAAAATCAACTACTCTACCAACATTTCTCGCGTCTAACAAATATTTCGCATGTTCTGTCTCTGGACTATCGGTAATTAGATGATCGAGTCCTAGTACAGATGGAACTGCATTCCCTTGACCTTTCAAACGTACTTCTTGTCCTATTTCTGAACTATAGTAAGATGCAAACTTAAGAGCTGCTTCCTTATGCTCTGTATCACTATTAACTGATAGGAATGCGGTTGCAATTTCTGCTGGTTCCAATTTATTCTCGGTATTTGATGGCCAAGGTATATAATCGTACTCAACATTAGCCTCTTTGAAACCTGGTGAATACCAACGTCCACCGCCAATCATCCCTACTTGATTAGACATAAACATCGCATCTGACCCTTGTCCTTCAGGAAGGGTGCCACCCGATACAAAGTTACCGCTTTCAATCATTTTATTAACAAATTCAAATGCTTCTTTAGCCTTCGGATCATTTTGAACTACGACCTCACCATCAACTGCAAATTCTCCACCATTAGCCCAAACCCAATTCAACATTGCATTGTGTGCAGGGTCCTGTACAAATCCATACTTTCCTACCTCAACTAATTGACTCGTAACTTCCTCCATAGCATCCCAATTCCATTTCCCATCATCATAGTACTCCTGAGGCGTTTTTACTCCAGCTTCTTCAAATACTTTTTTGTTATAGTACATAACAATTGGATTAGAATCTACAGAGAATCCATATTTGATGCCATCTTTATCTGACGGGCCCCAGATATCTTTCGGGTATTCATCAACCTTTACATAGGATTCAGAACTCTCCATAAAATCATTAATCGGTAGTATAGATTTTGTTTCAATTAAATTTGAAATGTTTTGTCCATTCACATAAAAAACGTCCGGAGCTTCTCCACCTTGTAATCTAGTCGTAATTGTTTGATTATAGTTCGCCCATGGGATACCAATTATATCTTTTACATGGATGTCCTCATGTTCTTCATTAAATTTATCTACTGCTTTTTGTAAAACTTCAAATTCTGCTGGACTTCCCCAAGTTGCAAAAGTTAGTTCTACTTGTTTTCCATTATTTTGATTGCTGCTTTTTTCCTCATTACTACAAGCTGCTAATCCTATTGAAAATAATAAAACAATCATAACTACTATTGTTTTCTTCACCCTAGTTCCCCCTCAAATCATATTTAGTTACTCTACAACCAATATATTAGTAAACGTTTACTATTACAAGAGTAAGTTTTTGTTGAATTAAGGGTAATTTTTCGCTATTTCTACTAAATTAACTAAAAATTATTTATGTTCATTTTTCTCTTAATACTTCTTTTCACCCTTTATACACAAGGTATTTACAGGCTTAAGAATTATGGCTATTTATTAAAAATCAGCTTCCAATCCGCTTAGTTTAAGTAAAATTTAAATGAATTTTAAGTAAAATTTTGAAGTGTTTTATGAAGTGTAATTTAAAAATTTAGAGGTAGAATTAGTTAAAGTTGACTCTTGAGTTGCCATAAACCATAAAGGTATTCATAAAATAAAAATGGAAGAGATCTATAACCTCTTCCTCAATCTACTATTCCGTAACAATGTAATCCATAAAATTATGACCATTATCTTTCCGAAATTCACCAGCAGAAACTCCTAGTGACTTTTTAAAAACTTTATTGAAATAGTTTCCGTTTTTAAAACCAACCTCAATAGCAATCTCATTAATTGTCTTATTCGTTTGCAAAAGTAGATACGTAGATTTTTTTATTCTTAATTGCGTTAAATATTGCATTGGAGTTACTTTTACCTGCTCTTTAAATATTTTTGAAAAATAATACCTTGATAAGTTACTTTCCTCAGAAATATCTTCCAAAGTTAAGTCACGATCCAAATAGTCTTCCATAAATGTAATAGCCTTTTTAATATTTGTTGGAATTACATCTTGATTGGTATTGTTTTTTGTAAAACGAATTAATTCCATAAGAAACCTATAGCTCAAAGCCGATGCATAGTAAGCGTCTTTAACATTTTCTTTTCTTGTTTCTTTATAAATATTAAAAATTGAGTTTATTAGAGGGGAGTCAGGAGGTATGTCTAGTATCGGTCCCGTTCTTTTCGTTATATAACTCCATGCTTTTTCGGCTTCAAGGCCATATAGAGTAAGAAAAATATATTCCCATGGTTCACTACCGCCTGAGAAATAATACCGGTGATTACTAGGGATTGAGACTATAAAAGCTTGTCCTTCTTGAAGCGTATAGGATTGATCTTCTATTTCTAATTTCCCAGTACCTGATAGTGTGTATTGAAAAATAAGTTTCCCAATCTCATCACGTTCATTACCATCCCAACAATAATCAGTTGAAGTTTGTAATTCCCACCCAATATTCCAAAGGTTAACTAAATATTTATAGGATCTATCTTGAAACCGAAACCCATAGGATCCTCGTTTTTGGTTTGACAAAATAGTCCCTTCAAAATAGCTTTGAATTGTTGGAGAATCCGTTTCAAAATCACTTGTTGATCGTTTCATTTTTCACACTCCTGAGAATTATATTTGTGTGATGGACATCCATAAAAGCAGATAAAATCCAGGAGCTTTCGGTTTCGACTAAGACTTTTGCTTTAGATTTTGAAACCTTTTCCTAAAGGCTGTCTAAACAGCCTTCTTGTAGATCAAGTCTCTTAAATAGCTCGTTAAGACCCAATTTTACTTACTCTTTTTTGTATTGACAACTTTCTCTTAATACTAAATCAGTTTCTAACACTGTTTTTATCGCTACTTTTCTTCCATTTATTCTGTCCTTTAGTAACTTCACTGCTGTTTTACCCATTTCATCAGGATATACCTTTACTGTCGTAAGTGGTGGACTCAAATAGGCAGCAGACTCAATATCATCAAAACTAAAAATTGAAACATCATCAGGTACTTTTATATTTGTTTCATGGAGAGCTCTTAACGCTCCCATAGCCATCGGGTCACTTGCTACAACAATTGCAGTTGGCAGGTTACCTTTTCTAATCATTTCTTTCATCAGTTGGTATCCACCATTTGGACCCCATTCACTTGAAATTAGAACATGTTCATTTATAAGCAACCCTTTCTCATGCATGATCTTTTGGAATGTTACTTTTCTAATATCATCAAGTTCACTTTCAATATTATTTTTAAAATCCTTTATAATCTCCATTCCACCAATATAACCAATTTGGGTATGGTTTAAATTCATTAAGTGCTCTAGCACTCGTTCAGTTGCACTTGCTAGGTCAGAAATTACAACATCACAACCGCTCAATTTAGGATCAAAATTCACAAAGACAATTTCTTTCTTATTTTTCTTAATTTTTTGTATAGCATAATCACTAATCGAACCAACTATTATTATTCCATCTAATTCATCAAAGCTATTTGTATCAATATCCTGGTTAAGTCTAATGATCGTATTAATCCTTAACTTATGGTGTTCACATGCCATTTCAATTCCAAGACGAATCGATAAGTAATAAGGATCATTTATTTCATCTTCTTGTGAACTAGTTAAAACTAAGCCGATATTAGGAATCTGTTCTGAGCTCTTGCTATTCTTTCTTCTTGCTGGCTTATAATTTAATAATTTTGCGGTTTCAATAACACGTTTTCTCGTATCCTCACCAACAGATAAAGATTCATCATTACTTAATATTCTTGAAACAGTCGCTGTAGATACATTAGCTTTAGACGCAACATCCTTAATTGTCGTCACAAATCCACCCTCTTTAGTTAACAGTACTACTATATTTAGTTACATTTACTAAACTTACTACGACTATACCTAATTATCCGCTTTCATTCAAGTCATATATTATTTTGGTTTATTGGACCGTTTAGTGAGTTATTATTGTTTTCATGAACTGATATTACTAAAAACACAAACCTTTGTAGGCTTTTTAATGCCATTAATTTGCATAGGATTTAGTACCCCCATTAATAAAGGCACCTTATTATGCAACAAATGAAGAAGCGAACGTTATTCTATTCATCGCAAATGTTTGCTTAATCTTCTCTATATAAAAATGAAAGATATTAACCTAGTTTATTTATCACTAAATCACCACCGTGTTAGAGCAAAAAAAAGATCCTGATTAAATTAATACAGGATCTTTTCTTAAACCTTATAAAATTAGCAAACTTTGTTTAATTTAAAGCTCTCTTTATTTTAAAGTCGCTAAAAGAATAACGCCAGCCACCAGTATGTGAAATATCTTCTGCTGTTTTGGCTGCACTTGTTTCACAGATAAATCCTGGTATTTCAGAGCCATCTTCCAATTCTACCTTTCCAATCCCAAGCGGAGATGGAATCAGAGAGACGAAGGATCCGAACTGGCTGAGTGGCATTTCCCAAACCTCTACTTCAATAGACGCCCCTGGTTCGTTCAATCGAATTAATCCCGGTTTAGATGGATGGGAAGATAGTTTAATCATTTTGTATTGCGGAGCGGTTTTCGTTTCTCGAATAAAGACAGCTCCATGTTCGAACATTTGCTTTTCTAACGGAAATCCACGCATATGCAGTCCACATACTGCTACGAGTGTCGTTTCCTTCTTTTGTAGAAAGCGGCGACCATGTATAAATAAATCGGCAAGCCCACAAATCAAATGCTCATTTTCATTGCTTGAAAACAACGTAATTCCAAATGGTAGATTTTCTTCTGCAGCTTCTGCTGGAACCGCTACAGCACTAAGATCTAATAGATTGCAATGATTCGTATATAGTCCCATAAGACTGTTGGTTTCAATTGGATTTTCACGTACTTCTTCACGCGTCCATGTACCACCGCATGTCGGCATGACCAAAACCGCATTTTTTAACTGCTGATGGGCTTTTTTCGTTAATGTCTGTAGCCTGTGAATCGCTTTAAATAAAGAAGACGCATCATGCTCTGGATTTGCTCCGGAACGAAGGACTGTTTCTGTCACAGGAAAAGCGGCATTCTCATGTGTCGTAATAAATTCCCCTAATTCCGCCCAGCGTTCAGCGACCCACGGTCCTTCATAAAGAATAGCAGCGGCTTCCGCTAAATAGCTTCCATCGATGTATTCGATCGGAATATCCAATTTCCTAATGCGGGCAACAGCTTTTTCCCATGCCTGTTTGTAGTCCTGTGCAAAGGATCCGAAAAATGTAGGAGGTTCTTGCACAAGATAAATTTTTTCCGGAAGGGCATTGGATTTACGCGTGATTGACTTGGACCATGGATCAGAGCTTTCAAGCCCACGTACCACTTCATCAACAAGCAAAGCATCTGAAAGACTATTGGCAAACACATTAATACAGTCCAAGCTAGCACAGGCTTTTACCAGACCTTTGATCGGCCATGCCCCAAGACTTGGTTTATAGCCGACAAGACTGTTCAGGGCAGCCGGTATACGACCTGATCCAGCTGTATCAGTTCCAAGAGAAAAGGCGGCCATCCCTCGTGAAACTGAAACAGCGGAACCTGAGCTTGATCCACCACTGATTAATTCAGGGTTCAACGAGTTTTTTGTTTCTCCATATGGACTTCTTGTTCCTACAAGACCTGTTGCAAACTGATCTAGATTCGCTTTACCAACTGGTATGGCGCCAGCCTCAATCAATCGCTTAACGACTGTCGCATGTTCATTCGGTGTAAAGGAATATTCAGGGCAGCCAGATGTAGTAGGTATACCCGCAAGATCGATATTATCTTTAATGGCAAATGGGATACCCCATAGCGGTGTTTGCTCTGGATCCATTTGCTTTAACTGATCTAAATATGGTTTAATCCTTTCCATCGTAGGCGGAGTAATCCAAATATTATATTCTTTGTCTGCTTCTGCGCGATGAACGATTTCCTGAATAACTGCTTCTGGTGTAAGTTCATTCGATTGATATTTTCCCTTCAGCTCAGGAATGGATAATATTTGCGGTAAGTTCAATGTTTTCATGAGAAGCACCTCGCTTTTCTTTTGTCATGGATATAATTAATTGACCAGCATGAACCTCTTCTCCCGGTGATACAAGAACAGAGTGAATAAATCCGTCATATGGAGCCAGCTGTGGAAACTCCATCTTCATACTCTCCTCAATGATCAGTGTATCGCCTTTTTTCACTTCTTCTCCTGGTGATACAAGAACTTTCCACACACTACCTGGCATCGTACAACGAACAGCTTCCACACCCTCTGGCAGTACTTCTTCTGTCGTTTCCGTCACCTCTTGTTCGGAAATATACTCATCAAGACCCAATTCACGCCATCTTTCGCGCTCCTCATGGAAGGCAACCTGTTGTGTTGATCGGAAAGCATCAGCACTTTCTTTGATTGAATTTAAGAAAGAGACGTAATCACTAAGTTTAAAGGTTGTTTCGGTAATCTCAACTTCGAAACGTCCTCGAATAAAGTCCTCACGCATAGTGAGAAGTTCATCCGCACCAACTGGATAAAATTGAATTTGGTCAAAAAAACGAAGTAACCATGGCTTTCCTTCTTTAAAACTCTTTGTTTGACGCAGACGATTCCACATTTGAACGGTTCGGCCGACAAATTGATATCCACCTGGACCTTCCATTCCGTATACACACATATAAGCTCCGCCGATGCCCACAGCATTTTCCGGTGTCCATGTTCTAGCCGGATTATATTTTGTTGTTACTAAACGGTGCCGTGGATCGGTTGGTGTTGCCACAGGGGCACCAAGATACACATCTCCTAGACCCAGAACTAAGTAGTTGGCATCAAAAACAACCTTTTTAACCTCCTCGATGGCATCCAATCCATTCACACGACGAATAAATTCTAAGTTGCTTGGACACCATGGTGCATCAGGACGAACATTGTTTTGATAACGATCAATAGCAAGCTGTGTAGCCGGATCATCCCATGATAACGGTAGTCGAACGATACGGGACGGTACTTCCATTTCTTCAAGCGCTGGCAGCTCTCGATCAAGAGATTGAATGATTTCACAAAGTTCAGCAACCGACAACTTTGTTGCATCAATATGAACTTGTAAAGAACGGATGCCAGGTGTTAAATCGATCACTGGAATATCATGACGGGATTGAATGGCTTGCATGAGTGCATGTACTTGGAAACGAAGCAAAAGATCCAATTCCATTTCCCCATATTCAATCAGAATGTTTTCATCACCATCTGCACGAATCATCATTGGAAAACGGCCGTCTGTCCGCTCAACAAGCACTGGATAGTCTGGTGAAAATGGTACAATTTCTGTTGGTAAAGTCGGAAGAACGGCTGATTCACATTTCTTTGTTCCAATACTCTCCAAGTATTGTTCTTGTGTTTGACGCAGTTCATTAGCTTCTTCTAATGTTAAAAGCTGAAAACGAATACGGTCGCCCGCATGAAGTTGACCAATTTTCCAAAATTCTGCTGAAGCAGTCGTAACCGGACAAACAAAACCACCAAGACTTGGACCATCTGGGCCGAGTAAAATTGGCATATCTCCTGTTAAATCAAGAGTTCCAACCGCATAGGCGTTATCGTGAATATTGGATGGATGCAAGCCTGCCTCTCCTCCATCTTCACGTGTCCAATGCGGAGCAGGTCCTATTAATCGGACACCTGTACGTGAACTGTTAAAATGAACTTCCCAGCTCGTAGTTGTTAATTGATCCAGATAGTCAGGCATTAAATATTCTTCTGTGCAGTGCGGTCCTGGAATCACACCAATCGTCCATTCCTTTGTTAAAACAGGATGAAGATCAGAAGGGAGTTCGAATAGTAAGGGTGAAGAATTTGAGCTAACCCGCAGAACATCGCCTGTTCGGAGTGCACGTCCACCGTGTCCGCCAAAGCCACCAAGTGTAAAGGTTGAGGAGCTGCCAAGGTATAGTGGCATATCTAATCCACCTGCTACTAATAAATAGGTCCGCATGCCTTGTACGGCTTCACCGAATGATAGCACTTGACCTCGTTTGACATGGATGACGCTATACATGGGTACTTCTCTTTCATCTAACCTCGCTTCCATATCAGCACCTGTCAGGCAAATGGACATTTCAGCCCGGAATCGATAGGAACCGCCACGAAGCGTGATCTCTAATCCTGGAGCCCTTTCGTCATTTCCTAACAGCTTATTTCCAATTCGGAAGGAGAATGGATCCATTGGTCCGCAAGGCGGTACACCCACATCCCAATGTCCGACACGCCCCGGAAAGTCTTGTACAGTCGTTTGAATCCCGCCGTCAAGTACTTCAATAGCACTTTCCTCTGGCGCAAAGTTCTTTAACATTTGTGTATGCACATATCCTGAACGGCAATCCTCTTCTTGTAACAGAGCTTCTAAATATTGTAGATTCGTTGTTATTCCATATAATCTTGTTTCTTTTAGAGCTGTGCTTAATTTATCAATCGCTTCTTCTCTTGTATCAGCATGAACAATAATTTTTGCTAGCATTGGATCATAGAACGAAGTGACGTTGATACCGTCACGTACCCATGTTTCAATTCGAGCTTGTTCATAAAAATGAATTTGGTCTATTTGTCCACCGCTTGGACGGAAATCATTTAAGCAGTCTTCTGCATAAATCCGAGCTTGAATACTGTGTCCTTTCGGAGCTAAATAAAGAGTTTCAAGTGAACGCAACTCTCCTGCTGCTTCTGCATACATCCACTCTACTAAATCAATTCCTAAGACTTCCTCCGTTACACCATGTTCCACTTGAAGACGTGTATTCACTTCAAGAAAATAAAACTTTGCTTCATCGGGATCATATAAAAATTCAACTGTACCGGCACTGCGGTACCCCACTTCTAGAGCCAGTCTTTTCGCAGCTGCTAACATTTCTTCACGGACAGAAGAAGAGAGAAGAGGAGCCGGACTTTCTTCTACCACTTTTTGATTTCGTCGTTGAATCGAACAATCCCGCTCTCCAAGTGCTGCCACCTCACCAAATTCATTTCCGAAGATTTGTACCTCTACGTGACGCGCTTTTTGAATATATTTTTCTAAAAATACACCACCATTGTTAAAGTTCGTTTCCGCCAATCTACATACCGACTCAAAAGCTTCACATAATGCCGGTTCATCCGTACAGATTCGCATGCCGATTCCCCCGCCGCCAGCTGTACTTTTCAGTATGATCGGATAGCCAATCTGTTCGGCTTCTATTAACGCTGTACGTACATCACTGATCAGCGAAGTGCCTGGTAAAAGCGGAACATTGGCTTTTGTCGCAAGATCACGAGCAGAGTGCTTTAAACCGAATAATTCAATTTGTTCCGGAGTTGGACCAATGAAAGCAATTCCGTTTTCTTGGCAGGCGCGGGCAAAGTCTGCATTTTCGCTTAGAAATCCATACCCTGGGTGGATCGCTTCTGCCCCTGTTTCAATCGCTGTTTTTAATATAAGATCGGCGTTTAAATAACTATCTTTTGCCACCCCTTCACCGATTAAAACAGCCTCATCTGCTAGGTCCACATGTAGACTATCCTGATCAGCTTTTGTATAAACAGCAACGGAACCAATTCCCATTCTTTGCAAGGTTCTTTCTATTCGAGCGGCAATAGCGCCGCGGTTTGCAATTAGTACTTTTTTAAACATGATCACACGCTCCTTTATTCTCTTATTTATCCCAGATGATTAATTGCACAGGTGTTGGATTATAGGCGTTGCATGGGTTGTTTAACTGCGGACAATTACTGATTACAACCGTTGTCCGGTTGATCGCCTGCATCTCTACGTAATAGCCGGGTGCTGAAACTCCGTCATCAAATCTTAATCCGCCTGATGGTGTTACGGGAACGTTCATGAAAAAGTTAACATTCGCAGCAATATCTCGTTTGGTTGTGCGTTTATCATATTTAGCCATTTGGAGCATAAAGGTATCACGGCAGTTATGCATCGGCAATGTATCGTGTGAATATCGAACGGTGTTACTCTGTGCAGAGCAGGCACCGCCAATGGTATCATGACGTCCACATGTATCCGCGACAATTTTGATTAATTCTTTTCCCGATTCAGCTAAAAGAACAGAACCTGTAGATAGATAAATATTTCGCTGACGCAAAATTGTATTAATGGCACTGTAATGATCAGATGGATGATCTGCATCATAGAATAGCGTGTCTGCTGCTTGATTACCTTCTAAATCCAGAATTCGTAACACTTGACCTGGCTCTAATATATACAACCAGCCATCTCCTGCAAGTAATTTTTTATGATAGATTGCTTCTTCCACTTTACGTTCACTTTCTACATAATTTAAAACAGCCATTATTGAATTCCTCCTTTAGTAAGCGTTAAGTATTCCCATGTATTTTCAAATGCCCGTCTGTTTTCGTCGCGGTGGTTCAAGCAAATGTCATTTTCTTGAACAGGTCCTGCATCCTTTATCTTCACTTCAATTGGTGTCGATTGATAAATATGTTTGGTATCTAGTGGATTTGGTGTATTTGATAAAACGAGAAGGACATCCATTTCCGTTCTAAGTGTGACGGTTTTTCCTTTTTTCGTATGTCCTTCGACAAAATTCATGTTTCCCTCCTCATCGCAATACACTTTCGAGAATAAATTGATGACTGGTGATAAATCACTTGTCGTTAATCCATTACGGGAGAGTTCCACAATCAAATTCTCTTCCCCGCTCCGGTACCATTCATTCCGATTTTCTTGATAGGTGGTTTTTCCATATTTCTCATCAATCATTTGCCGGGTAGTGTATCCAGAGATCGTATCATGCCAGCCGACTGTGTCTTCCACAAAACTTGCTAGTACGCGACCATTATCAGTCATTAGAACATTTCCTTTTGTTAAAAATGCTGTGTATTGAGCTTTTAATGTATCTGGCATATTGTAGCGTTCAGCAGTGTCATCCGCGTTATAAAGTAATAAAGATAAATTTGCGCCATCTTCGAGTGCAGTAAAGGTAATTTCTTTTCCTCTTCGAATGCGGGCTGACCATTTTCCACCAGCCGGTATAGTTTTAGTAATAATAGAAGAAACAGTGTTAATCATTGATTCATCCCCCTTTTAATTAGAAAGTTCCGAGGTGCCTGCCAAATAGATCTGGCCTAAAGCACATGGAACCAAAACTTTTAAAACTGATAGACAATTAAAATAAAAGACTCTTTTCTAAGAGATTGTTGCTTTTAAAACGAAAAACTGTTTCAGGTTGATTGGAGCGGAAGTGCGAGACTCCTGCGGGAGCAGCGGGACAGGTGAGACCCCACAGGCGTTTACGCCGAGGAGGCTCACCGCCCGCCCCGCGGAAAGCGAGCATCTGGAGCAGAAATCAACCACACAGCACTACTTGGTTAATAGCAACAAAGTTTGCTAAAACAGCCAAATAAAAAAAGGATAAAAGCCTAAAGAGATGAAAATCTCCCAGGCTTTTATCCTTCCGTGTATGCAACCGTTACGGTTGCACTCTTTCTCTTGGACCAGGCTTTAAAGATGATATTACTTCTTTAAACGGAACCCTAGAAAGCTTTTTTGTTTCCAACTAGATTGTGGAAACCTTTATAAGTGTTTTGTGATTTGATGTACTCAGCATAAATGGTCATGGTGTTATGAAACAACAAACATGGTAGATTATCTTACATGCTTTTCTAATTTCATTTGTGTATTCGGTGAAAGCATGATTTTTCGTTCTGTTGCCTTCGACCACTTCGTTCTGAAAAACATATAAACGAAGCCTATTACAATCCAAGTAATGCCAAATTTTAGTGTATTTGTATCTAGTAAAGTTAATAGCCATCCAATAAAACTAGCACCAATAAGAGGGAAAATCAGAAATAAAATGGTTTCTTTTGGTGAACGTTTTTTAAGCTTAATATAGAAATGTGCAATTACAGATAAGTTCACGAAGATAAATGCTGTTAATGCACCAAAGCTGACAAATAAAACGGCTGTACTGAGATTAATAAAAATAGCTGATAAGGAAATAACAGCCACAAATATAATATTTGCTACAGGTGTTTTGTATTTTGGATGGATTGAGGAAAATAATTTTTTCGGCAAAATTGAATCACGCCCAAGTGCGTATAAAAAACGACTTACACTGGTCATTGACGAAAGCCCTTGTGTAAAGGTCGCCACAATTAACACCATAATAAACAGTGAGCTCAATAGGTTTCCGCCAATCAGTTGAACAAGGCTGTAGGCAGCGTTATCTGGATTTGTAAACGTAAAATTCGGATACGCAATTTGAGTTAAATAAGAAATTGAAATATACATAGCAGCAGCAATAAAAATAATCCAAAAAATAGCTTTCGGAATCGTTTTTTGAGCATCAACGGTTTCATCCGCCATAGTTGTTACTGCGTCGAAACCAAGAAAACAGAAGCAAATTACAGCAGCACCTGAGAACACAGCGCTCGTCGATGACTCATCACTTAAGAATGGAGTTAATGAAAAGATGGAACTGGATTCATTACCTCCTGTTAAAATATCCTTCGCAACTAAAACACAGAATAGTAAGATAAATCCGATTTGAAATAGAACGGAGATCCCGCTTAAGCGTGCAGCGAATTTGATCCCAAGGATGTTGACTACAGCCAGGATGAAATTCATAATAATGACCCAAACATAAATAGGGACAGCGGGAAACTCGGTATTCATAAAAATTCCGAAGGTTAAAATCGCAATAATGGGAGAGAAAACATAATCGATAAGAAGTGCCCATCCTACAAGAAACCCAGCTTTGGGATGAATAGAATTTTTTGTATACGCATAGGCAGAACCAGAGATTGGATAAGCTTTTACCATTTTGCTATAACTATATGCGGTAAAAAAGATTGCTAGAAAGGCTGCAATATATGCGCCTGCCATTTGACCATTAGCTGATTCAAACGCCACACCGTAGACCGTAAAATAAATCATCGGGGTCATCCAAGCAAGTCCCATAAAAACAACTTGAGGTAGTTTTAGTGATTTAACAAGTGTAGCATTCTCCATCATCATCCATCATCCTTTTTAAAATGTAATAAAAAAGGAAAAAAGTCAGGGAGATTTTTTGTTTTAAAAATCTCCCGGGCTTTTTTCCCTCCGTGTATACAACTATGTATAGCTGTACGCTCTCTCTCGGACCAGACTTTAAAGAGTACTCTTTAAACGGAACCCTAGAGAGCTATTTTATTCAAAATGATTTAAATAACGCTCTTAATATTGTTAATATGTTTGAAGTATAAACCACGAAAAAATAGAATTCTATATTTATGTAAGAAGATCTAACATTAAAAATGAAGAAACACCGATTACCAACAGCCAATGTTCAATTTACTTAGAACAGAGCATTTATATCTGCGGCAAATTGTTCAGGATTGAGAGTCGCCTTTATGGTCTATGGGGATGTGTTACGTGAGGATTGTACTGCATCTTCTTATCTTCAACTAGCTCTGAAGTTAATAACGGTTTTAGTGTAATCCTTCACAATATCCATTTTTCTAAGTAATCTTCTCCAATCTAGCCTGATTGCGAAAAGGTGTACCAATTAAAACTGTGCTCTTGATCTATGGTAGTTCGGATAATATTCCTAATCGTTAGTTCAAACACAAACAAAAAACGTCCTAAACCCTTTAAAATCAAGGGTTTGGGACGTTCAATTTATAGCAAAATGGTTTGGATAATAGATATTTTACACGAAGTTAATTTTCAAGAATAATCGAGTTTCCTCCCTCTCTATCCATGGAATATGTGTTTCACTATATATCCAATTGAATAATCGAAAAATTTACCTTCTCGAAAATATCTTACAATTTACTAAGTCTGTTCCAACCTTTAGTATTTGTTTCTCAATATAGAATATTAAAAAATTCCTGCATTTTAAAACAGGAATCTTAATCAATCTTTTTTATAAACTATCGAACTTTTTTAACAAACTATCAGACTTTAGTTTTAATTAACGCTGGAGATTGCAGACTGCAAGTGAACAGATTTAAGGATTATCCTAAGCTATGTATTACTTATTATTGATTGAGGCTTTCTAATGCTTGCTTAACGTTTGCGAAAGTAGTAATTTCGGACAAATTAATTCCACTATTTACAATTGTTTTTGCTAAATCAGGACGTAGACCTGTTGTCAAGGTTTGTATCCCTAACAAATTAAGCATTTGTCCTATTTGATGTAGATGCCGCGCTATATCTGAATTAATTAAAAATATGCCTGAGAAGTCGGCAATAACATATCTAATCTGAAGTTCAGCAATTTTTGGTACGATTTTTTCCATAATGTGATTTGCCCTATATGAATCGATAATACCAATCAGAGGGAGAACGGCAATACCTTCTTTAATTAATACAATAGGTGCTGACAGTTCAGCCAGTTCTCTTTGCGTCTCCTCTTTATATTCATCAGATAGGCGTTCGAAGGCAAAAACCGTTTCATTGAGGCTTATGTCCAACATATTATTTATCCTTTTAATAATGAAAGCATAATCTTCTAATGTAAGCCCAAAATCTATGCTAATTTTCGTCATTATGTCAGTAAAAATTTCCCTTGTTGGTGGGTAACGAACCAATATTTCTGAAATTTTCCCTTTGGGAGATACCTGTCTAGCTGCGTTATTCTTACTCCATTCAACGAGAGTTTCAGGTATTTTCTCTTCCTCGATAATAAGGGAATCGCCTAAAAAGTTTATAAATTCAATATACATTTCTATTGCTTGTTTTTTTTCCCACAGAGGGATTTCTAATTTCATACTATACAAAACACCATCAACGATTTCTTCAGCAAGTGATTCTGTATTATCAATTAAGTGGTTTGAAACATTAAATATCACGTTCATTAGTCCAACCCCCTCTTTTAAGATAATAAACTTAAACTCTTGTAGTAATAATAAGCATTTAATACATTGATAGTCAATTGAAGTAAGCAGATAAGTGCTTCCGACCTAACGAAATTTAACTAATCTATAATGTTAAAAATCCTGTCCTTTAACTCAGTTACTTGAATAAGTAACTGACTTACTCCATATTGTAGTAAATCCACCGTTAATTTTATATGATGCCAGATATTTCTGGTTGACCTTTTTTATATCGATAAATGATAACCGTAGCCAGGGTAGAACGTAAGCACCCGTGGAGCTATCCTCAAATTTGTCACTCATCTATCAAAATGTGTGTTAATAACACTTACGTTAGCTCCTGATATAATAAAAAACGCCTCAACTCCCGTACTATCAAGGATTTAAGACGTTTTAACTACTCAAATTTAATTGTGTTAATTGATATTTTACACGAAGTATCTAAGGATAAGGCGAAAAGGCCCACATCCATAAGATTTATCAAGACCTAATTTATAAAAATCCTTAAAAATAAAAGAGAATACATATTAAGTATGCGTCTATAGATGCATTGATTAAGCATATTAAAAACCTTGAAAAGCATAAAAGCTAATCAAGGTTCTTGTATATTAAATCTTCCTTTAATCCTTTCTAATTGTTCTTCTACTTCAGATTTATCTTGGGGGTAATCTTTAAGATAACGAACACATTCTTCTCTTAAATATTTATAGAATGTCGGATAATCTAAAATAATCTCTTGGTCTTCTTCTACTGCAGGACGATCAATGTAATAGGCTATACCTTCTTTACCAAAATAATCTTCTTCCCACTCTTCATAATAGTCAGCAAACACAAACCTCGCATATTCAGTACCATATCCTTCACCATTCGCATAACTTCTTAAGATTCGTAAAAATTTACCGTCTCCCATATGGTGATAGAAATAACTTATCAATTTTCGCTGCATATCTTCCACGATGCTTCCAACTCCTTCATTATTAATCCAGGGTAGGGAAGAAATTTGATATTTCTCCTGATTCATCAATAAAGCCTCTAAATTGGAGTCCGTTAGAGGAAACACCTGTTATCTCTCTCCCAGCGCCAACGACCTTACCATTTTTCATGGCTTCTTCTCCCCATTTTAGTATCTGTTCGTCTGATATGATGTTGGGGTCGTAAACTGTTTTTGGATGGGAAACATTCTTAAGCTCTCCAGGTATTAGCTTTCCTTCCATGTCTAGTTTAGGTAAGCCATATTCTATTTCATACACTCCCTCGATGGAAGGGTGCTTTCTTTTTGAAATAATACACTCCTCTAAATCCCAGCCTTTCGCTTTAAATGCCTTTTCGAAATTATTGAGATTATGTCCTCCAACTACGCCCTTACCTTTTTTCCTAACAATATCTACTACTTCTACTAAATGTTTATCATATCCTGGTTTAAAAGTAATATTTTTATTCGCTTCCTTAGTTTCTTTAGAATCATCTTCACTATTATCGTTCTTATTCGTTTCCTTATTTTCTTCAGAGTCATCTTCACTTCTATCGTTCTTTTTCTCTGGATCTTCTTCCTGGTGAGCTTTTTTACTAGAGGAATTCTGGTCATGTTCATGATTATTGTTACTTTTACTTTTCTTTCCTGTGAACGATTCAAATATCTTTTTTAAATAATGTTTTAGTTTCGATGAAACCGAGTCACCTAGTTTTACAAGGGCTTTCCCAAAAGGAATTCGACTTAACAGTGCACCAATTCCCAGTGCAAGAGCCATTTCTGGCGTAAGGTATTTTTTAGGATTGCGGATAATGTCTGCAATCTGACTTCCGCCTGCTGCAATTCCGATTCCAGTCGATACGGCACCTATTGCCGACCAGAATCCTAATAACGGGAAAGTTAAAGCAAATGCTCCAAGGACAATCAAAGTTTTTTCCAAACCTGACAAACCGTTCCACCAGTTTTGCAGACTATCAAATAAACAGGCAATACAAGCCTCGGAGCCATTGGCAGTAACTCCCCAATCAGTTAGAAACATAACTGAGACTAAAGCTAATAAGACAATAATTAAAGCTTTGTAGTACTTCTGAATATTTGCTTCTATGCCTGATAAAAGTTCCCTTGCTTCTGTTTTACCGTGTAACAAGGTAAATCCTAGTTCTCTCCGTTCTCGATAAAAAAGTAGCATGTATCCAAAACGCTGTCTGTCTTCAAAAACACATCTGAATAAATTCCACATTTCAGTAACAGGATTGATCAGGGTTTCCCCATCTAGCATAGGAATCTTCGCTCTTACTCGGTTCAATTCCCAATAATCGATGAGTAACGCAGCACCGAGCATCATTAAAAATACCGGTTTTGCCGCATATCCACTTCCTAATAAATCATGAATTCCGGTTAACCAATCCGGAGCATTGTAACTAGCATTCCATATTGCGTGATCAAAAATGGCCCAAACCAAAAGGATAACAGGAAAAATAAATGTATACCGTTTTAATTTACTTTTATATCGCACTGCTAACCCGATTCCTAACGTTACCATCGCGGTTAGCAACGAATGTCCTGCAGACATTTTATCAGGCAAAAATCCCTCCTCAAAATAGCCTGGAAATAGTGTGAATAAATCCCAATGAAGCACTTTCCCTCCAAATAGTGTCACACCATAATCAAAAATACCTCCAGAAATAAATCGACGAGTAGTTTCCTCCAAAAATTGAAAACCAGCTCCCGTTGCCGCTCCAATAAGCGCATAATCGCTTAAACTCAATGTGGAAGCACGTCGTGACAAAAACAGATAAACTCCAATGGGGATCAGTTTTAACACCTCTTCAGCAATCGGGGTTAAAAATGCTTGACTCCATATATCTTGTTCCCTCCCGCCGAAAATAGCAGTAATGAAACTGACGATAAGAGAATTCAACGGTACGATTAACCATGCCCCCGCCAAAAAGAAATAGGTGTATTTCTTCCAAGTTAAAGTTTTACTTCGACATAACAACCAAAATTGCAAAATAACGTAAAATGACCACAAAAACTGGACGAACATTTTTCTGGAGTCTTCCATAAAAATTAAGCTTAGTACGAAGGCAAATAGCGATATCCAAGAAAAAATTGTAAAGACCCGTAAAATGAATGGATGGTTCTGAATAAATCCATTCCAAAAGTGAAAGATAGACTCGAGCTTCTTCCTTAAACTCACTTTAAATTTTTCAACCTGACTCGTCATATTGCTCAACTCCGATGCAGTATTTTTTCATTCCTGCATGATTTAAATAAAATTTTTGATGATAACCGCTGCTTCCAATTTCATACTATACCCCCATTCACCAATAATTGGAATAGGTCGAATTTTACAAATATTCTTAACGGTAGTATCGTTATTCCTATGTCAATATCAAAGAAAAGGGGACATAAAGTAATAATGTTTGATTACGCAATTGAATTGTAAATATATGTTTTTGATTGATACCTTGGTTGTGATGTAGCCTTTTAATAAAGTTTGATTAAATTAACTCTATAAACCTTGATAAAAGAGAAAAAAAGTTTGATCATTTTCTATGTATGTTGTTCTACAATCTGGCCATTTTGCTGAATAAAGACATTTACTAGATCCAAACTGTAATGGCAATATTTATGTCCAGTTAAGAGGTAGTTAGGATAATTTTCCTTATTGTGATTTAAGTGATAACAAAAAAACACCTCAAACCCTTTAATACTAAAGGTTTAGGCGTTTTCACTAATAAAGACTTAGTTTGGATAATAGATATTTTACAAGAAGTTGAGATTAGATGATTAATGGTGAGTTTCCTCCCCCTCTGTTTTATTTTAAAGTAAAAGCATTGATGGACTTAAATAGTTCTGTATAGGGTTTAACTCTTATGAGAATGAAGTATAAATAATTTTAAAGAAACTTCACCCTTTCACACTCCCCATAACAATGACCAATCCACACCAAGATATTTAGGTGCATTCTGATCAAAAACCCAAGCAACTTTACTTGAATCAAACGATCGTAATTGATGTCGCAGCACCACCTGAACCAACTAATGTGACTTTTTTTCCTTTCAAATCTACTCCATGAGCATTAAGGTTTTTCACATATCCTTTCCCATCTGTGTTATATCCAATTAATTTACCACCTTTATTTACAACGGTATTAACTGCACCCGTATATTTAGCACTATCATCTAGTTCATCCACATATTTAATAACTTCTATTTTGTTTGGCATTGATACATTGAAGTCAGCCACATTAAGAGCTCTCATCCCTTCTACCGCTTTTTGTAGCGCATTGTTCCCTACCTCAAAGGCGAGATAAGAGTAGTTTAATCCTTTTAATGTATAGCCTGCATTTTATACAAAAACAACAAAGCTCCATTAATGTAATCATTACAACGTAGTACTTAAGATCCCCTGCAAATTTATATCAAGTGTTCATTTAGTTTCTTTATGTCCGAAGGTTAAGGTGATTAATACTGGTGAAATATTTCTTTTACACACCAAGATTTCATGTTTATTTTGCAAACAAAATGAACCATATCTTTAAAAGGAGCTTTTAAAGATATGGTTCAACTTTATGATTATTGCTTCCCTAGGCGAATAACATTCCAAGAAAGCTTTGGTAATACAGCTGTTAGCATGCCACTCTCAAGTTTAGCATCTCCATTTGAATGTGGTGTAACAGGTGTACCTTTTGCAGAATTTGTTTGCTTAATATCATCATTCTCAAGAACGATATGTTCTATCACCTTATATCCTTCGAAGTTACGAATATCGCAATCTAAATGCAGTCCCTCTTGTAGGTCACGGTTTACGGCAAAGATTGTTAATTGTTCATTTTCTTCATTATAAACAGCAGTAGACTCAAGTAAAGGAACATCAGTAAAGTCTTTACTATCATATTTCGGACTAGAAATGATCGGATTTAATGCAACCCCTCTTCCAAATACAGAAGTGTGCATATAAGGATAGAAGATCGTTTGCTTCCATGCTGTTCCATTGTCTTCAGTCATAATTGGAGCAATGACATTTACTAGTTGAGCTAGGCAAGCAATTTTCACACGGTCAGCATGCTTTAATAATGTGATAAGCATACAACCTACTAATAAAGCATCTTCAAAATTGTAAATATCTTCAAGCTGTGGTGGTGCTACACTCCAAGGTTCAATTTTCTTATCCTGCTCTCTACTATGGTACCAAACATTCCATTCATCGAATGAAAGATTAATATTCTTTTTACCATGTTTTTTGGCTTTAATATAATCTGCAATCGCTATGACAGATTTAATAAAATCATCCATTTCTAATGATAGAGCTAAATAGTTTGAAATTTCATTATCGTGGTTACCGTAATACTGGTGTAATGAAATAAACTCTACATGGTCATATGTATGATCTAATACAGTGGCTTCCCAATCTGCAAATGTCGGCATATTACGGTTTGAGCTACCGCATGCAACTAACTCAATTGTTGGGTCAACCCATTTCATCACTTTTGCAGCTTCTTGTGCTATACGTCCATATTCAGCTGCCGTTTTATGTCCAATCTGCCACGGACCATCCATTTCATTTCCTAGACACCATGTCTTAATATTATATGGTTTTTTCACACCATGTGAGATCCGTAGATCACTATAGTAAGAGCCTTCAGGATGGTTGCAATACTCAACAAGGTTTCTAGCAGCATCAATGCCACGTGTTCCTAAATTTACAGCCATATTAACCTCTGCGTTTACAAGCTCTGCCCATTTCATGAATTCATTTGTACCAATTTCATTTGTTTCAGTCGTACGCCATGCTAACTCTAATCGGCGTGGACGCTGTGCAACAGGACCTACTCCATCTTCCCAGTTGTAACCTGATACAAAGTTTCCACCTGGGTAACGAACAAGCGGTACTTGTAACTCCTTCACCATTTCAATGACGTCTTGACGGAAGCCATTTTCGTCCGCTTGTGGATGGCCCGGCTCATAGATTCCCCCATAAACAGCACGACCTAAATGTTCAACGAAAGACCCGTAGATCCGATTATCAATTTCCGAGATTTTAAAATCCTTTTCTAAGATCATCTTTGCTTTTTTACTCATAATGTTCTCCTTCCATATTACAAAAAATAATTTTTAATCAATTTTTATTGAGAGAAAAGGGTCAGATCACTTGCATCCAGACCCTTATTCAATACTTTTTCATTTACGTATTATTGCATGTTCGCCTCAACAGTTTCTTGTGCTTGTTTTAATGCTTCTTCAGGTGATTGTGATTTCTGTCTTAGGACATTATTTAATGTGTTGGTATTTAACTCCGTTAAAACATCTGGATAATGTTCGGTTACTTTAATACCATTAATTTCATCTTTAATTTCTAATAATGTATCAAAGATGTCGTTACCAAAGTATTGATAGAACTTGTTATCTTCACGAACAGCAGGATCTTCCCAAACATCCCAACGTGGAGGATCAAAACCTAAAACTGTCCATAGCTTAATATTTGCTTCCTTAGAAAGTTTTGCAAATGCTAAGAACTCTTTTGCAAGTTCTGCATGCTCTGTTTGGTTTGTAACAACTGTACCTGTTCCACCAATACCAACGGAACGATCTCCGCCTTCTTCCCATGCAGGCATTGGACGAATAACCATCTTACCTTTTAAGTCAGGCATGTAGTCTGTGAAGCGTCCCATATACCACATTGGCATAGAAATGGAAGCTGCTTTTCCTTCATTCATAAAAGCATAAAATTCTTCAGCATGTGGTTCCCCACCTGGAGTTAGCTCTGCAATTTTATGTGTATAAAGCATGTCATTTAATAAAGAAAGGGTATTTACATTCTTTTCACTATCTACAGTTAAGTTACCATCAGCATCAAATAAATCAGACTCTTGCTGACTAATCATTTGTTGGAAAGTTGTTGCGTCACCAGTATGTACTGTTGTCATAACAGCATCTGTGTTTGCAACGACTTTTTTACCTGCTTCAACATAGTCATCCCATGTTTTAATTGACTCGATATCAACACCTGCTTGATCCATAATTTCTTTGTTGTAATACATAACAGTTGCCCCAACGTGAGTAGGCATTCCGTAGTATTTTCCATCCTTCGAATAAATATCAAGACGAGATTCAATAAAATTATCCATTTCAGGTTCAACATATTCATTCATAGGTAACAGTTGTGGTTCACCTTGTAAAAAGTTTGGAAAACGACCTACTTCAATATCAGAAATGTCAGGTGCACCTTTCCCAGATTGTAAAGCTAATAATAAATTGTTGTGCATTTGATCGTAAGGGAATGTTTCAGCAACAAGTTTAATTGGTTTATCTGGATGAAGTTCATTCCAACGAGGTACTGCATCTTTAAAGAATTCCATGTGTAATTCAACAAAAGTCCAATACTTTAATTCAGTAGCATCTTCAACGTCTCCACCTATTACTTCTGATTCAGTTGCTTCACCAGAAGTTGAGTTTCCACCTTTACAGGCTACCAACAAGAAACACATTGATAAACCCAAAAGTATAGATAACAAACTTTTCATTTTCATTTTTTATCCCCCTAATTATCATTATCAAAAACTGGAGTGCTAACAAAAAGTTTAACGTTGGAATACTCACCTCCCTTAAGTTTGAAAAACCAAAAAACTTAGTGAACACTTACAAAAACTGGTTAAATCTAAACCTTTGGCTAGTATTCTATTGACTTTTAGGAAGTTCTTCAAAACCCATAATTTATATAGGTACTATTTATCGATTATCTACTAGTTGACTATTTAACCCTTGATCCATTTTCTTGAAAATTTGCAATGAAAACCACATAGACCCACATCCAATTGCACTAAATGTGAAAAATGGGATAAGACCTGGATAACTAAGGGAAAAATAGATGATAGAAACCATCACCAACCCACACATAATCGTATAATGAATTTTGGATAATCCGATAATGATCGCATTTTTAATATGTTGTCTCCATGTAGCCTTGTAATGGACTAGCAATGGAAAAGCCCAGATTAAGAGAATTGTATAGAAAAACACAATGAAGTAAAACGCAAATGGAATAACAAAAAACAGTTCACCTGTAGAATTGCTGATCAATTGATAATTGATGAAAAGGATGATACCAGCGATAGATAAAATCCACCCTATGATATTGGCAGTTGCAAATTCCTGCCGGTATATTTGCTTAAATGTATTCCAAATTTTTATCTCATGTTCTCCCATGATCCATTTCCGAGCTACTCCTAATAGAGCAGCCGTAGCTGGAAATATACCAGCTACAAATAAGCCAAGGATTGAAAAGAAAATCCATAATACATTTAAGATGACAAGGCGCGAAATCCACTGAAGTATATAATCTAGTTTTGATACAAACTGTTTTCCATTCATTTTACTATCCACCTCTTTACTCTGGCGCTTCTATTATCCTTTCACTCCACCAACAGTAAGTCCAGCTACAAAATAACGTTGGAAGAAGATAAAAAGGATGATGATTGGTACGATTGTCATTACTGAACCAGCGATTAATATATCGTAGTTATTCCCATATGGTGTTAATAAGGTTGCTAAACCAATAGGTAATGTAAACATATCGTTTGATCTTAAGACAATTAATGGCCACAAGAAGTTATTCCAGCTTCCCAACCCTTGAAGAATTGCCATAGCTGCCATCGAAGGTGCCATGAGTGGTAACATTATTTTAAAGAAAATTCCGTATTCAGATGCACCATCAATTCTAGCTGCATCCATTAATTCTTTTGGAAGACCAATTGCATATTGTCGGAAAAAGAAAACCGCAACTGGTGCAACGACTGCTGGTAGAATAACAGCTGTGTAGGTGTTAATTAGGTTCATATTGATCATTAATTGAAATAAGGGTAGCATGAGTATTTCAAATGGAACCATTAAGATAAAGAGAACAAATCCAAAGATAAGATTTCTTCCTTTAAAATCATATAATGCCAATGCATATCCTACCATTGAAGAGAAGAACAACGATAAGATAATGGTAATAGCTGAAATGGATAAGCTGTTAATAAACCAACTCCAGTAATTACCGCCTTGAGTAATGATGTACGTATAGTTATTAAGACTTAACGTACTAGGATCAAATACTAAACTAATTCCATTTCGCATTAATTCCGAGGAAGGCCTAAATGACGAGATTAATAAATTTAAGATTGGGAATAATGCAATAAATGAAATGATGATAAAACTTATGTTAGCAACCCAAACTAAAAGAGAACTTTTTTCCTTTTTCATTTATGCATCCTCCTTTTTAAATGCTCCAGTTAAAATTAACTGAATGAAGCTAACAACAAATATGATTAGCATCAAGACAACTCCGATTGCAGCACCAAATCCCATATCATTTTGTTGAATACCTTGTTGATATAAATATCCAACGACTGTTAGCCCAATATTTCCTGGTGAACCAGCTTCCCAGAACACGAAGCTTTCTTCAAACATTCTAAATCCATGGATAACTGAAATTGTCGTAACAAAGATCGTAACAGGTTTTAAGAATGGTAAAGTTACATAGTAGAATTTTTTAATTGTTGATGCTCCATCTATTTCTGCTGCTTCATATAATTCCTTTGGTACATTCTGAAGTGCAGCTAAGAAATAAAGAATGTTAACACCCATCCATCTCCAAGAGCAAAGTAGGACCATTAAAAACATTCCCGACCATGCATTGTATCTCCAATCAACTGATCCCAATCCTAACCAGTTCATTATTTGATTGGCCGCTGCTGTATCCGTTTCACCAAACATTAGTCTGAAGACCATACCAGATACGATTGTTGATGCTAATGCAGGTAAAAACAACGATGCACGGAAAAACGTCTTAAATTTTACAATCTTAGAATCTAACAACACAGCTAGAACAATTGGTGTTATCACTAAAATGATGACGGTTAGTATAACGTAAATGGATGTATTTGATAGCGCTTTTAAAAATGTTGGATTAAAAACCCTCGAGTAGTTGGATACCCCTATAAATGTCGTTTGTCCAGGGAGTACTTGTTGAAAACTCATAATAATTGCTTTAATAGATGGATATAAAGAAAACAGTAGAAAAGAAAGAATAAAAGGAGAAACAAATATATAAGGCACTACCTTTTTCGAATTTAGAAATTTAACCAATTTATTTTGTCTTTTAACCGGTATAGCAAGTTCTTGGGATGTACTCTTTGACGTAGGTAACATTAGAAAACCCTCCCTAATAAAACTTAAATAGCTTAAAAGATTTTTCAAAATACAGTTTAACTACTAATACTTTTTAAAAAGTTGAGTCATTTTATTTGTTATCACATTGGTGTTTAGACAAAGATCGTTAGGAACGAAATGACAACGAGGATGTAAGAGTATATGTTCATTTCGTAAAAAGTTTTTTTAAGTTTGCTTGTTCCAAAAACACCTCCAAAATAAATTCTAGTTCTTGAAGCTTCAACTAGTCTAAGCATTCCAAGAAACATCATTGTTAACGCTTACATATAACTCTAAAGAATATATACCTGTTCCTACCACAATTCATATAGATCTCATCACTTGATTGTACGAACGTTTCTTTAAAACCTTTATCAATACTTTCACTCGTCCGTATATGCTTCTATAAACTGATTATATGAAACTGGTAAAATTTTTTCAAGAACTTTTTGAAAATTGTTTAAATAATCACTTTCAATTTATGGAGTAGGTAACCTAATCTTTTCATTTGGTTACCTTTTTACGAAGGTTTAACTCTGCTGTTGAACTCCGTACAATTAAACTTGGCTCAAAAACAACTGATTGTACTTTTTCTGCAGATTTTTTCTGTTGACCATTTTTTTCTTTCACGAGATCTACAATCATATTTGCTGCTGTCTCACCTAGTTTACTCTGAGGGTGAGTAATTGTTGTTAATTTCACTTCCGTTAGATTTCCCATAAAGGAATTGTCAAAGCCAACAAGAGATATATCGTCAGGAACACGCAGGTTTTTTTCTCGAAGTACATCAAGCAAAGTAATGGCTAGTTCGTCATTATAACAAACAATAGCTGTAGGTCTAGAATCTCTATCTAAGTCTAATAGTTTCGTAAGTACTTCTTTTGGCTTGGTTAACTTTTCACTTGAATTATAAGTTATGATCCCATTTGGATTAATCGTGACACCATGATTACGATGAGCTTTTATAAAGCCCTTCATTCTTTTTACTCCTTGAAGGTCATCTGTTTTAAAGAAACTCACTATATTTCGATGTCCTAATTGAATGAGATGTTCGGCTTGAATATATCCACCCTTTTGGTCATTAATCGTTATGCTTAATGGCTCCAATTCATCATAAAATGCGTTAACCATAATATATGGAATGTTTAAACGTTCAATATTTAGGTAGTAATTGATATTGGGGTTTGATGTCGCACTTTTTGTAGGTTCTACAATGACTCCTTCAAAAGGCTCTGTTAAAATCTTTTCTAAAACCCTTCTTTCATTATCATGATCATTATTTGTACTAAATAGACTCACATTGTAGCCGTGTTTACTTAAAAAGGATTCTGCTCCTCTAATAATTGAAGGAAAAATGTAATCCGAAATAAAAGTAGTGACAATGGCAATGTTTTTTTGACTTCCTACACTTGATAACCTTTTATTATGTGTGCGGTCTGCACAAAAAGTACCTGCACCTTGTTCTCTATAAAGCCATCCCTTGTTTACTAACTCCCCAATTGCAATTCGAACAGTATGACGACTTACCTCAAATTGCTTCATTAATTCACTCTCAGAAGGTATTTTTTGGTGAGGTTGAAAGGTTCCATCTAAAATTCTTGATTTAATTTCTTGTTTCACAATGTCGTATTTCGTTGGCATAGGAGCACCTCATCTTGTAAAATTATTAAAACTTCTCTGTATAGACCTATAAATAAAAGTAATAAGGATAAAACTAAGACATCTCTCTTTAACTCTACATTTAATCATCTAAAAAGGCGATTGTTTTTAAGCGTGAAATAAGTTGATCTATTAACCTAATAAATATTAATAAGGGCAGAAAACAATTATTTTAATTAGACAACTTAAAGAAATCGCTTACATAACATTATCTTTCTTGTACGTAAGTGTTCTTTCATTAATCTTAATATAAATTGTACGTATATTCAAATAATTTCCACATAAAACACTTACCTTCTTTAGCCATTTTTCCTCTTAAGAATTTGTACGGAATACCCACCTATAATACTTACTACTTTTAGCTTCCTTTTAACTTTTTAAGCTTTATAAATAAAAAAGCCTTATCCACATGAGATTAAGGCTAAAATGATATAATCTTAAACATTCGAAGTAGCATTTTCGATTTAGGAACCACTTTCTAAACTTCTAGAAAAATAAGAAAGAATATTCTTACACTTTTCTACCAACTAATCTGAAATGTAGCAAGTTGCTTGTCAATATCATTGTTAACATCACTTACTCTTAAGTAAATACCATCCAATGTTATAAATTTATCCGGATATCGAAATGAACGGAATGAGGACCAGCTGGAATCACTTAAGCCTTTGGTTGGAATAAATGTCGCTTCAGCCTTGAAATCATCCGATTCATCATTTCTTGCAAGTTGAAGTGCATAATTTACATTTCTCAAATAATGACCTCGATTCTGCAATGATTCGAAGGAAATACCTGCTTTATCAGCTAGACCAGGAACAATTATCCACTGAGAAGATTTGTATGAATCGAAGGGATAATGGGCGATTTGAGCAAAAGACTTCTCATGTCTCACATAACAGTCCGGAGAGTTGTAGGACTTTAGACGATTCCATTGTGGCTTATCTCCCCAATGATGAAGCAAACGATCAAGTTCTTTTTTAGTAATTCTTGTAACAGATCCATGCTTAGCATTCAACGGTGGATTATAGTCACGTCTATTTAATGGAGTCCATTCTCCTCTTGCTAGATCTTCTGTCTCCCAAACAAACATTCTACCATTCACAGGATAATAACAGTCGCCATAAAGATACCATTTATTCTCTTCATATTTTTTAATGATTATAGATGCTTCGATCATTGGTTCACCTATTGGACGTGTGTACTGATTATGATCAAAACTCCTAGGTTCCAATGAAGCTGAATACGTCCCTTTCATTCGTTTGCCATCAGTTGGAGCCTCATCAGGTGTACGTTCATCCTTAAAATACATATAAAAGCTTCCTTCATGTTCTTCAATCGCTGCATCAATGACATTATATCCTGGATCAAAATAAATGATTGGGTCACTCACAGTTACGAAATCTTCCGTGTAATTGACATAAATTCGGTTTTTATCATCTGTATTATCAGACCAAAAAATTCCATATTTATTTATTTTCTTATCAAAAAAGACCTCGGGTGCCCAGGAGTGCATACCTTCAGAATTCAATTGAAGAAGACGACCATTTTCAAAGGTTATAAGATCTGGAGAATCATAGCACATAATATACTCACTATTCCACATATTCGTTGCAAGTATAACAAAGCTACCATCCTGTTTTTTGTAGACAAATGGATCTCGAAGTCCCCTTTCACCTATTTGAGGATCAAGTATTGGTTTATTGTTGTTGAGAGGGATCCAGTTAAGACCATCATAGCTGTATGCCAAATGCAGTGAAAACTCATTCCCTTCGTTTAGAGGCGTTTCAGTAAAGTATCCCATAACATAAGCAATTTCCTCATTTTTACTCTCTTGATTTACTACAAGCTTTTCGTTCAAATGACCACATCCTTTATCTCTCGAGATCATACTATACCCGAAAAAATTCACTTAAAGTATTACAAAAGATCGTCTTATTTATTTAGTCGAAGCTTATAACTATCCTGCTCACTTGAACTCGCATGCTCTTTTAAAGTCTCTAAACGATCATAGACAGAAACTACTCTTCCTGTATAATGATCAAGTTCTCCATTTGCCATGTAGTATGCATATTGAGGTGCTTGAAATGGTGGGACATCAATCTTCTGTTCAAATAAACCCTCGATATCACTTAAATAACGTTTACCATCTTTTGTATCTCTTTGATAACGGGTCATATCTGTATCATTTAAGCCTGGATCTAAAGCAAATACTTTAATAGGTGTTTCATCTAGCTCTTCAGATAAATTCTCTGTTAATCTAGCAACAGCGGTTTTGGATGTACCATATCCATTACCATATTTAAATGCTCCTATCGTCCCACCGCCTACAACATTTATAATACTTCCAAAGCCTTGGCTAATCATGATTGGAACCACGGCTTGAATACAATGAAATGTTCCAAATAAATTCGTGGTGACATCATTTATCCAATCTGATTTTCGCACCTCCCAAGTAGGTCCAATCGCTTTAAATGCACCTGCATTATTAATCCACACGTCAATTTGTCCAAATTGTTTCATTACAGAATCCACTACACCTTGAATTTCAGTAGGTTGTGTTACATCCATTGATACCATTACATGCTCAGAAGAATATGTATCTAATTCCTCTTTTACTTCTTTTAACCTTTCAGAATCTCTTCCTGTTCCAATTACTTTATATCCTTTTTCTGCAAAAAACAGAGCTGTATTACGACCAATTCCTCTTGTTGCACCTGATATCAAAACAACTTTTTTCTGTTCCATTTTATTATCCTCCTTTACGAATGTGCTAATTGTATGAGCTCCATACTTTTATACACATCCTATCGATTTTGTGATTTAATCCTTAATAACTAGATACGATAAATCAATAAAAGCTAAAAGAATCCCCACTAAAAGTATACGTTTTCATTTCATTCACAACAACTACTGAAAAATTATTGCCATAGTTAAAACTTGTTTAGTTACTATACTATTTTATCGTAACTAAACAATTGGTAGTTTCTGTTTTGTGAACCCTTAAGTACCTATGTTTGCTCATTAAATAGTAAAAAGCACGCCCAATTATGGATGTGCTAGTTTTCTTCAACGTCTAAAATATTAGTTTAAATAGACTGTATATAGTTATTGTACTGCTTTACAAAAGAATATTTCATGACGATTAAACTAAATACTCTTTACTACATTATCACTAATTTTTTTAATAACCTTATTTTCCTTCATATAATGAAAGAAAGCAAAATCAACATGTCCACCAATTTGTGTCGTTGCATAATTAAATAAACCGATGCGATAGCCCATGAAATGATCTAAAGTGTATTTCATGTTCAATGCATCACCCACTTCAATCCATTCAGTCCCATCGATCGAGTAATAGAACTTCGCTACGTCACAGCTATCCTCAAAATTGAATTCTATCTTTACATATATCAGATTCTCTTGAAATGGTATTTTTTCTATTATTTCTTCACTACCATCTCCACTATTTTTCGTCATTGTTACGTAGCGGTCACCATTCTCTGTAAGTTGAATGCCAATGGTTCCAAAGCTATTTTGCAAAGCAATTAATCCTGCATGATCACCAGGTTTCATCTGTGTTATATCCATTAAGGTAATTCCAGTACAGGTTGGTCCTTCTGTTCTTTGTGTTAATGTATTACGGGCATATAAAACACTGTCTGTTAAATATCCAGTTTCCATTCTTAAATAACCTGGTCGTTTAACGAATGACCACAAATTATTGTCAGGATTATGATTCCATTGCCAATTAAGTTCTAATTTATTTTCTATATAAGCAAACTCATCACTAATTACCAAAGGTTGATGGGTTGACTCTGGCAAGTTTAGTTCAAAATCTTTTGGGGCCCTGCCATCAATCCCAATAATTGGCCAACCATCTACCCAGTTAACCGGTAATACATAGGGAATTCTACCAACTGCATCATGATCTTGAAACAACATGGCATACCACTTATTATCAGGAGTATCAAAAATGGCTCCTTGAGCAATCCCTTTATTATGGTAACCCATATCGTCATCAAAAATCACTTTGCGCTCATAATCTCCTAAAAGTTGACCTGAGCGATAACATATTTGTCTTCTCCTCTGGTTTCCAACCTTTGGCCATTCTATAAATAGTAAATAATAGTGTCCGTTCATCTTATAGGCATGACAACCCTCACATCGTAAGCCTATTCCTTCCTTTTCAGTTTCCAAGAGTAATTGATGAACTCCCCTTGGTTTTACTTCTGTCGCGTCCTCTGTTAATTCTGTAATACGAATATCTCCACATCCATAAATAACAAACACCCTATCGTCATCAAAAAACAAAGCAGGATCATGGTAAATTCCCTCAAAAGTAAAACGCTTCCATTTCCCGCCTTCAATATCCTCTGTTTGATATATATAAAACTGATTCATATCATTACTAGAAAAACAAACATAAAATGTACCATTATGATAGCGTAAACTTGCAGCCCATGATCCCTGTCCATAAATTCCTTTTCCATCTAACAGGTTATGACTATCATTTTCCTCTAATGTGTCAAAAACATATCCGACAATCTCCCAATCCACTAAATTCACTGACTTCATAATTGGGCAACCTGGTACGGTATGCATACTTGTACTAACCATATAATAAATTTCTTCAACTCTTATAACGTCTACGTCCGGAACATCTGACCAAAAAATTGGGTTTGTTAAAGTAGTTTGACTCATCATATTTCTCCTTTTTTCATTTCTATCCAGTTTCTTTACTTTCTATGATTCTAGTATATATTCAATTTCTTAGTTAACTTTTTATTCTGTATTTATATTTAAAACTCCTTTATATTTGTAACAATTCATCATGACACCACCTGAAATTAATACACTTATTATTCAAGAAAACCAGCAAGCCTTTCCCCAATAAAAACCAAGGAAAGGCTCGCTTAATTTTAATCATATAATATAACCAATCCTACTATTGAAAAGAACAGACAGATTAGATTTAAATAAGCAAACCTAGTAATTTATTCAGATACTCTATATCTTCCTATACTTATTTCAATGTAAAAATTAATCAATCAATAGTTTGAATACCACTGGCTTATCGCTACTAACTTGATCTGTAGTAATCTCCAAACCATCTTCTGTACGATTCCAACTCGGTTTTTCCTCAAACCCCAAAATGGAAATGTTTTTAATTATGCCATGAAAATGAGGTAGTTTTGAAGCATCTTTTTCTGCAAGAGACTGGATATTTACTTTTCCATCTTCCGGATAATTTAATACTGTTGCATAAAGATAAGAGCCATTTACAGTAAAGCGTATGTCTTCTGAAGTGAACTCTTTTGATTTGCTATCTGTAAACTGTCCCTCCTGGATTTCTGTAGGTCCCTCACCAGACTTCCTCCATACTTTACTATCATAAATAGCCTCACCATTCACTTTTAACCAATTACCAATTTCTAACAATATAGTTTTATCCTCATCAGGTATTGTCCCATCTGCTTTTGGTCCTATATTCAACAATAAACTACCATTTTTGCTCACAATATCAACAAGGTCACATATAATCTCATTAGCAGTTTTATAATCATTATTTTCTGTATAACACCATGAGTTTTTGGCTACAGAAGTATCAGTTTGCCAAAAATACGGCTTCTGTTCTGAAAATTGTCCTCTTTCTATATCTACTACTGCACTACCAAACATAAAGGCATCATGTTTATAGTTAATAGCAACATCCATGCCCCATTCATCAGCACGGTTATAGTAATACGCAGCAAACTTTTTTAGATATGGTTTTACTGCATGATGCTGTATCCACCAGTCAAAATACATAATTTTTGGTCGATAACGATCAACTATTTCACAGGTGCGAATTAACCAATCCTCAAGAAATTCCTCAGACGGTGATGGACTAAATAGATCTTGATGATTTGGCTCCGGCATAGCCGCCCAATAAAAATCTCCTTTCTCAAGCGGTTCTTTAATGTCACTATCAAATTCTTTACCATGGCCCATAAAAAACCAGTGTTCGATACGATGAGATGATGCGCATAATGAAATGTCTCTTTCTTCTAACGAATCGCCTAATTCACCAAGGATATCGCGTTGTGGTCCCATTTCATAGGCGTTGAAATGAGAATAATCACTCTTATACATTTGAAATCCATCATGGTGTTCTGCAACAGGCATTACATATCGGGCTCCAGCCTCCTTAAAAAGGTCAGCCCATTCCACTGGATCAAAACGTTCTGCTTTAAACAGTGGGATAAAATCTTTGTACCCAAATTCCTTATGATTACCATAAGTTTTTACGTGATGTTCAAATTCTTTTGAACCCTGAATATACATATTTCTTGAATGAATACCATTCACTTCCAAAAGCAGGAACTGAATATACTCCCCAATGAATAAAAATTCCAAATTTTGCATCACGGTACCACTTTGCTAACTCGTACTTCGAAAGTGAATCCCAATTATCATCATACTTTCCTTCTTTAATCACTCGATCAATTTCTTTTAAATAATTTGTATATTTTTTATCAATCATAATCTTTCCTCCTCTTATGTATAAACAAGAACTTGTTTAAAAGATGAAATGAATAATAACTTTAAATTAGATTGACTAAACTATGAGCGATGAAATATCACTCCTCTACTTGTAATGCTTTGATCAATTCTTTTCAAATGATTGATTTATATTTTTTAACACTTAAAATTTCCGATTTATCCATATACAACGATCTTATCTATATGTAAACTTGCAGATCTTAAACTAGAAATTACTAATTACTACTAGTGATCCATATTTTAGGTATAATCAATTCACATAACTTATTCTGAAATAGCACCTTTTTTTAGAATTATGTTTGCATAAAGAGCTTTTTCACCAGTTGCTATTATCGCATAGGCATTTTTTGCTCTATCGTAAAATGCAAATCTCTCTACGTATTCAAAGGGACTCTCTATTGAAGTTTGTTTCGCTATTATTGATTCGTACTCATCCCAAATTGGTGTTTCAACAGGATCTCCCTTAACAACCTCCATAAGTGCAATGGGGTGTTTCGTATATGTGTCAATAGGGAATAACTCTAAAATTGACTCTAATATCTCTGTTGCACTATTCCCATCACAGCGGATCACTTTACTACCATGACTTGCCGCAGGGAAATTTCCATCAGCTAGTACGATTTCATCGCCATGTCCCATTTCCATTAATACTTTTAATAACTCAGGGGAAATTATTTTTGGTATGCCTTTTAACATTTTTACAGATACTCCTTATCTAACAGTTTTTATTTTTAGACTTAACGATCAAGATTAATATTTCCCGCGCTTCATAGATCATTAAAAAATGATAATGTTTTTTATCATCACATGTATTTACAATCAAAAAAGGCACTATTTAAATGGCTTAATGATAGAATAGTTGATAACTAGTTTGATTTTTCTTCCATTTCTCAATTTATGATAAAGATTATGATTTTCGAATTGGAAAATAAAGTGTATAACTCTCATCTGTCACATCTACTAATGGAATAAATTTAAAGTTTATGGGCTGATTTTTCGTTTTATATGTTCCATCATTCCAAAAACTATGATGCCTTTCGTTATGAGGAGTTAAGAAAGTATCTGGTTTATTAGGATCTCCTACAATTTCCCTCTCCTCTTCAACTAGCCCTGCTAAAACAAGAGGTCCATCCATTAATGCCACCATATTTTGTGAACCTATCAGTGAAGACGTATAAAGTTGTTTTGGAAACTCGAGTGTTATTTGATCATTTTTCCAGATTTTTTTCAAATGGATAAAGGAAGATTGGATAAAATACTCTCCAACTTTCCCGTTAATTTTCACAGTTGGTTCCCCTTGCACCCACCAAGGAATACGAATTTTCACCTCAAATTCAGCCTGTGTATCACACTCAATATGAAGTATATGCCTATAGCAATCAGGACGATCATTCGGAATTTGTGGTACATGTACATATTGAATTTGCTCATATCCACTTTTATGAAATGTCTGAATAGGACCTGATCCATTCTGCGTACTACTTCTTAACTCCATTTTCACATTTGTTCCCTCATAACTAAAACTAGTTCGTGAAGGAATAAATTGGCTAATCGTTATTCCATTTAATTGCTTATAAAAGATACCTTGATCATAAGATGCTTGAGCTTGAACAAGTGTTCCGTGACAACACCAAAAATGCTTCGTTGGACTTCCCCATTTCTTCTTGCTTCCAGGTCCCATATCTAAAAAATATGAAATCATCCCCGTCTTCTTGTTCTGTTGCGACATGATTCCGTTATATAAATTCTTTTCCCAAAAATCAGCATACTTTACATCTCCAGTCCAGCGGTACAAAAATTGGGAGAGACGCATCATATTGTAAATAACACAATGTTCCTGGGCTAAGCCTAATCTTGCAGCAAGGTTTTGAGGGGGTGTCCATACTTCACCGCAAGAAACTCCACCAGTACAATATGTTCCTCTCTTCACCACTGCTTCCTCCCAAAAAGCCTCAACAATATTACGCCAGCGTTTTTCTCCAGTTACCTCCCAAGCACGAGCAGCTCCTAATATTTCTGCTACTTGCGTATTCGCATGTTTATTTGTAAGAACATCCTTATCTTCAAGAAGGGCATCAAAAAATCTTGGGCGATCATAACGTTTGATTAATTCTAGATGTTCAGGCTTACCAGTAAGATCATATAAATCTACCCATGCTTCAAGCATTCCTCCTGTTTCATAATCTAAAATCACATCCAAATTTTCTCTTGTAAAAGACTTAGTCCAATTGTAAAACCAATTTGAAAAACGGTCTGATATATGTAAGGCCTCTTCTATTCCCATCATGTTATACACATCATGTAATCCCATAAATATTTTATGGACAGTATAATGTGGCGCCCATACTTGTCGTCCTTCTAATATTCGCTCCATATAACTCTCTGGAATTGCCGCCACCCATTCTCCTCCGTTTGCTTGTTGACATCTTGCAAGCTCCTGAACGATAAACAAAGTTTTAGCTCTTAGCTCTTCATCACCTGTTTGCCCAAAAACACAAGCTGAAGCTGAGAGCCAATGCCCTAAAAAATGACCGCGAAGCTCACAAGTCGGAGACTCCCAACCCCAATGCCATGTTTCTGGTCCGTTTTCTTCATCGTCACTATCGAAAGAAGTACTAGCGCTTCCACTAAAACTCCATAATCCTGCCTGAAGATAAAAATTCCGTAATAAGTTTTCCGTTGATAAACTTTTAAGATATGAAGCATTTAGATTAAAACGGGCCATAAAAGGGCTATCTATTAACTTTATTGAACCATGTTGAAATTCTTTAAATTTTACTGTCATCATATATCACTCCAAAAGTCTATTCGTCATAATCTTTGATTTACCGATTTATTGAGCTGAAGAATTCTATTTTAATCTTCTATATCCAACAACTTCCAATAGTATTAGATAGTTTAAGTTCACATATTTTATTTAAATCTAGAAATCTATAATACAAAATATTTTTTTCGGAGGAAGATAATATGACTGATTAATTAAAATTAATGCTCATTGGCTCTCCATTGTAAACAACCTTTTGTTTAGAATATGTAGGAACGGATCTAACTTCTCCACCGTTAACAAGAGTAATCAACAATTCTCTAGAGCTCTTCATTCCTCGATAAGAGCCACGACGTTTTTCTATTACAAGTCGATTTTTATCATCTTCCCAGCGAATGTGTATGGTGGAAAATTCCCCCTTCTCATAGTTGTAATTGTCTCCTTCATCTTCGTACAGCATAAAACTTCCATCTTGCCCTTTATAAACTTTCAATTCTAAGGGTTCTGTTAACTCTTCGGAGCTGTATTGAATATTGGGACCAAAAGGTACAATAGATCCGGCACGTACATACAAAGGCATTGTTTCGAGCTCAGCAGGTGCCTCAATGTGTTGGCCACCAAACATCCGTTGGTCTGTCCAGAAATCATACCAATCTGTTCCAGAAGGTAAATATATATGGCGTTTTTTACTAGCATCTTCAATCTTAATTGATCCATTTTTGTAGTACATTGGGTCCGTCACAGGATTTACTAAGAAGGCTGGTCCAAACATATATTGGTCTTTAATGTTATAGGTTTTCAGATCATGCATAAAGTCAAATGCTAAGGTACGCATCATGGTATAATCCTGATGAGTTACCCAACCAGCGATCGAATAAATATAAGGTAATAAGCGATAACGTAGCTTAATAAATTTTACAATCGTGTCATAGAACACCGTTCCTGGCTCACCAAATCTCCACACTTCTCTAGGTGTATCTGTGCCATGGCTTCGGAACATAGGTAAAAATGTGCCATATTGCAACCATCTAACGTATAGCTCGCGGTATCCTAAGTCTTCACAGCCATCCTGATAATCTCCATTCCAAAACCACTGATCCTTTTTAGAAACAAAGAATGCTCCGATATCCAAAGTCCAGTAGGGATTCCCGGTCACGCAGAAATTTAATCCATCAGCGATCTGATTTCGCATTGTTTCCCAATTGGCAGCTGTATCTCCAGACCAAGTAATCGTCCCATACTTTTGCTGGCCTGCAAAAGCGGACCTTGTTAAGTTAACAACCCGCTTCGTTTCAGTTGTCTTCCGCTGTCCTTCATAGATACCCTTGGAATGAAGAAGTGAATATGCATTAATAAAACCAGGGTCCAAATATTTTTTTGATTCTTGCGTATTGATCCGAAGTCTTTCTTCTGGTTCAGGTTTTACTTCCCCTCCCCAATCTGCCTCGAAGGGTTCTGTACAATCACACCACCATGCATCGATGCCATGTGAAAACAATCCAGCATTTGCCTGTTTCCAATACAGATCACGCGCTTCTTCGCGAAATGCATCATACGTTGCTTGATTCCCAAGAAGATACCCTTTTTGCTTCATTTCCACATGATTAGGCCCATCGTTATTCATAATCGGCCAAATAGAAACCATAAGTTTCGCATTCAGCTCATGAATATCATCCATCATTTTTGTTGGATTGGGAAAACGTTCGGGATCAAAAGATTTTTGCCCCCAAAGTTCCCCAGTCCATGACATCCAATCAAGTACAATTGTATCAAGAGGGATTTGACGTTTTCTGTACTCTTTTATCGTCGAAATTAACTCCTCTTGTGATTTGTACCTCTCTTTTGACTGCACATAACCAAAAGCCCATTTAGGCAAAAGCGGTGCTTTTCCTGTGAGGTGGCGGTAACCTTTTACAATTTGATCAAAATTAGGCCCATGAATAAAATAAAAATCCATCTCACTATCTATATCTGTCCATATATATGAACCGTGAATATCATCATGGAATGTCATCAATGAATAGCTGTCTACAAGAATTCCGTACCCTTTAGTAGAGACAAAAACAGGTACCACTGCTTTCATGTTCTGCTGATACAAATATTGATGAGTGCCCCTTAAATTTAAAATACCTTCCTCGTGTGAACCTAGGCCATAGATCGCTTCATCATCTGACCATTCAAATTCGAGTTTGGTATGATAAGCTGTTCGATCAACGATGTGTTTTTCTGGAATAGCTTTAGCTCGAGCGCCATCAACATTTTTTGAATTCTGAATCTCCGTATTTTCATCAAAAACAGATTTTATCACTTCAACAGGGACAAGGGTTTTCCCACCACGATCTGGTTCCTTTGTTAAAACCTTACCTGACGAATCCGTATAAGTTAAAGCACATGTTTGTTTGTTGATTTCAATTTGTACATCGCTCGTTGAAAACTTGATACCATTGTCTGTCTCATTTACTGAAAATAGAACAGGTTCTTGTGCATTTGTTTCAACGATGAGGCTTTCTTTTATACCAATCTCTTTCTCTACTGTATAACGGATACGAATAATTGAATTCGTATAAGGAGTGATTTTTATCATTCCATTTGTACATTCAATTAACAAGTGATCTTCATGGCGCTTATACTGCACTACCTGCATGATACATACCTGCCTTCTATCGATTTTTTCAGTCACCCCATTAAAAGAGAAAACAATGCTAGATTCCAGAAATGACAACCTTTGCTCACTTTATTGTTCTTAATAAGTTATTTTTATCTACACACTCTCTTTTATGAAGGAAGAAAATTCCCACTCGTACTTTTGGATTCTTAAACAAAATGTAAATTCTAGCGAATTAACATTGTTTCCGCTTCCATTACTACCTTAAAACAACCTAGTGTTTAATACGTAGAGTATAAATACCATCTCTTTCCGTAGGAAAACAAATCATTCCGTCTTCTTCAAGTAGCTTATTAACAGGTTTATCATTTTTATCAGTTAGCTTATATGGCCCAGTCCAGTTTATTTTGCAATCATTTCCACTTAAAGAATGAATGACAGCCGTTTCTATTGAACCATTTTCCCAATATAAATCTAATTCAAATCCACCTCGCGCTTTTATTCCCTTTACAAACCCTTTATCCCACTTTTCAGGGATGGCAGGAAGGAACTGAAGTGATCCAGTATGACTTTGTATGAGCATTTCAGCAATTCCTGCTGTACCTCCAAAATTCCCGTCAATTTGAAAAGGCGGATGATTATCCAAAAGGTTTGGAAGGGTCGAGTGCTTCAGCATTTCTAAAATATTTGAATAAGCAAGTTCCCCGTCCCAAAGTCTTGCCCACATATTGATAATCCAAGCCCGACTCCATCCTGTATGCCCCCCACCATTCGCAAGTCTTCTTTCTAAAGTAGTTTTCGCTGCCTTGGCAAGATCTGGAGTTTCCGTTACACTGATTTGCTTCCCTGGGTGGAGAGCAAATAAATGTGATATATGTCGATGACCTGGTTCTGCCTCTTCATAATCCTCCATCCATTCTTGGATTTGCCCATATTTACCTATTTTCGTTTCTGGTAAACGCTTTAAAACCTCAGCCAATTGTTCTCTAAATAGTACGTCCTTCCCTAGGATTTCACTTGCATCAATGCATGCAAGAAAGAGTTCTTTCAGGATCTGGCTGTCCATTGATGGTCCAATACACAATGTCCCTTTTTGACCATTTGGAAGAATATAGGTGTTTTCTGGTGAAACAGATGGACTTGTAACCAGATATCCCTCTTCCGTTTCTACTAAAAAGTCTAAAAAGAATTCAGCAGACTCTTTCATTGTCTCATAGCTTTTATCAAGAAAATCTTTATCAAAAGTAAATTGATAATGTTCCCATAAATGAAGGCAAAGCCATGCCGCGCCCGTTTGCCAGTAGGTTGACGGAGGGTAAATGTCCTGTGGAGCCGTATCCCCCCAAATATCCGTATTATGATGTGCTACAAATCCTCTGCAACCATACATGACCTCTGCTGTATGTCTACCATTTACCCGCATTCGTTCAATTAAATCAAATAATGGCTCATGACATTCTGATAGATTACACACTTCAGCAGGCCAATAGTTCATTTGTGCATTAATATTAATGGTATATTTACTATCCCAAGGTGGTCTCATTTTGTCGTTCCAAATTCCCTGCAAGTTTGCTGGAAGCGTGCCAGGTCGACTACTTGATATGAGTAAATATCGACCAAATTGAAAATACAACTCTATCAGCTTATGATCTTCTAAACCATTTTTGACTCGGTTGATCCTTTCATCTATCGGCAATTGGAGTAATTCTTCATTTAATTCATCATTTAAACAAATTTCCATTCGTTTATAATAGGCCGAATAATCCTCTATATGACGTTTCTTCAATTGTTCATAAGATTTAATCGCTGCTTGATCAATCTTTTTAAAGCATTCTTCTTCTGGATCAGCATGACGAAAGGTCGTTTCAGCTGCTAAAAATAATACGACTGTATCAGCCTCACTTACAATTAGGTGCTCTCCAATAGTATCTACCGTTCCTCCCTCTACAAAGGCAGATAACACAACAGAAAAATCAGATCCACCGTTCCCACCACAATTCCCTTTCATGACTAGACTATTATTTCTTTTTGAAGATAAACTCTCAATATATCTATTCTGTTCTCTTGAAAGTCTAGCAGTAAATGAAATCGATCCTTTTTCACTTGATGTAACACGAATTACTGTAACTTGATCTGGATAGCTGGAGAATATTTCTCTTTTAAAGCTGGTTTGATTCAAAGAATAGTCAACCGATAACATCGCTTTTTCTAAATCAAGCTTCCTTGTGTATTCTTCAACCCCTTCATGCCCAAAATTAAGAAACAAATCACCAAGGGTCATATAATGCCTTTGTGTTTCAGGTGTTCCCGATAAAGCATAGGTTGCTAGTTTTTCAGCTTCACTTAATCTTCCTTCCTTAAGTAACGCTCTAATTTTGGGTAGGTTTTCCAATGCATCTGGATTATTTCTATCTCTGAATCCCCCATACCAGATTGATTCTTCATTTAACTGAATTTGTTCTACTGAAGTTTTGCCAAATATCATTGCACCTAATCGCCCATTCCCAATAGGCAATGCCTCATTCCAATTCTTTGCAGGCTTATTAAATAAAATCATATTATGTTTCAAAACTGATTTCCCCCTAATTATTTTATTGAATAAAATCGAGAACAGTTTTCACCTAATATCTGACTCTCGTAACCAGAAGCGAATTGTTTAACATAATCTAGTACAATTCCCATAACCGATTCATAGGATTCACTAACTGTGCATACTGGCCAATCAGATCCTATCATGACTCTTTCCGGTCCAAATGCATTAAATACGATATCTAGATAGGCTTTAAAATCCTCTTTTCTCCAATTCTTCCAATCTGCCTCTGTCACCATTCCAGATACTTTCACATAAACATTTTTGTATTCTGCAAGTTTTGTAAGATTTTCCTTCCAAAATGAAATCTCTTTATTTTTTATATCTGGTTTGCCTATATGATCTAAAACAAATAACTGTTCCGGAAATTTTTCAATAAGCTGGAGAGCATAAGGAATATGCTTTGGAAAAAGTAAGAGATCATACGTTAAGTTAAAATCGTTTAGCACACTGATGCCTCGTTGAAATTCTTCGCTTAGCATAAATTGATCATCGGCTTCATCGTGGATCACATGACGAACGCCTTTTAAAAAGGGATTGTTAGCAAATTGCTTTAGTTGTTTTGTTACATCAGGTGAACATAGGTCAACCCATCCTACAACTCCCTTGATAAAATCATATTTTTGGGCTAATTCTAAAAGCCACCTTGTCTCATCTAAGCTTTGTCTAGCTTGAACAACGATAGACCCATCAAAATGAATAGATTTTAAAAGAACCTTCAAATCTTCTGGTGAAAAGTCCCTTTTTAATTCAGACATATCATCATTTATCCAGGCGAATTCCTTTTCGTTATAAAGCCAAAAATGTTGATGTGCGTCAATTTTCATCATTCAAAAGATCCCTCCCTTTTACTTATTATTCATATTCAATTACTGCCTTTATTACTTTTGCCTCCGGAGCTAGCAAATACTCGAATTCTTTCGCTATTCCATTAAATGAACAACGATGTGTAATTAAGTCCTCTAAGACAATACTTGATGATTTTACAGCTTCTATTACTTCTCGAAAATCTTCCTTCGTCGCATTCCGACTTCCCATTAATGTCAGCTCTTTTTTATGAAAATCTGGGTCATGAAAGATGATGTCACCCTTTGCCAATCCAACAAACACTATTGATCCTCCATGTGCTGCGTATTGAAATGCTTGATTCATAGATTGGATGTTTCCTGTTGCATCAAATACAATACTTGGTAGGTCACCATTTGTAATGTCTTGAATTTTTTGGAGTGGATCATTTTTTACGCAAACCGTTTCATCAACTTTCGCCCAGTTCTGGCAAAAAGCAAGCCTTTCTTCATTTATATCCATTGCGATGACACGAGCTCCTCTATATTTAGCAAAAGCCATAACTCCAAGACCTATTGGTCCAGCACCGATGACTAAGACATTGTCACCTTCCTTTAAAAATGAACGCCTGACAGCATGGGCGCCGATCGACATTGGCTCTAACATTGCAGCTTCATCAAGTGAAATTCCATCTATCTTTATCAAGTGAGACACCGGTACAGATAATGTTTCACACATTCCTCCATCTATATGTACACCGATAACATTTAGATCTGTACAGCAGTTCGTTTTCCCTGCTACACATGCAATACATTTACCGCAATACATATATGGAATAATCGCAACATGATCACCCTTTTTTAGACCACTATCATTTTTTTCAACTTCTTCAATGATCCCTGATAATTCATGACCTAAAATCCGAGGATAAGTAAAAAATGGCTGATTTCCTTTATATGCATGGATATCAGTCCCACATATCCCAATCCGCTTAATAGTTACCAACGCCTCTCCTCTTTTTAAAGTAGGCTTTGCCATTTCTATCATTTTTAGGTCGTTCGGATTTTCACAAACAATAGCTTTCATTTTATATCCTCCTATAATCGACTGTAAAAATTATTACCAATACTCGCTTCTTCCACTAGACCATGTTTTATTGTGGATCGGTTCTAGTATAGCTAGAACTTCTTTTAGAAACTCTAAATCAATCGGTTTATTTGCCCACTCGATATTCTTTTTAACATTCTCCACACTTGCTGTACTCACTAAAGTTGTTGGTACTTTTTCATTCGCTACTGAGTATTGAATAGCAAGCTTTGAAATGTCTTCGCCATGTTGTTTACAAAAATGAGCTGCTTTGCTACATGCATCTTTTATTTCTTGTGATGCTGGATGCCATTCCGGCACCAATCGATTGCTAAGTAGTCCCATCGATAGTGGGGAAGCGTTCATCAAGCCGACTTGATTTTTTTCCAAAAGAGGGAGCATATTCAACAAAGAATTATCATTCAATGAGTAATGACAATAGGAAAGGATGACATCAAGATCAGTTTTGTTAAGTACTTTTTCAAATATGGATAATGGTAAACCCGAAACTCCAAAAAATCGAATTTTCCCTTCTTTTTTTAGTAGTTTGAGGGCAGGGATTGACTCCTCTATGATTTGTTCATAAGAAGCAAATTCGATGTCATGCAAAAGCAAAATATCTAAATAATCCGTCGATAACCTTTTTAAGCTTTCTTCTACACTTGTAATAATTCTATTCTTTGAAAAATCAAATTCATGCTCTCCATATCTTCCCGCTTTCGTGGAAAGAATGAACTTCTCTCTCGGAATATCTTTCAACGCTTTTCCAAGTACAGTTTCAGCCTTCGTTAAGCCATAATAGGGTGAAACATCAATTAAATTCATTCCACATTCAACCGCTGTATGAACTGTTTTTATTCCCTCTTCCTCATCAATATTTCTAAACACAGAACCTAAAGATGAAGCACCATAACTAAGAACGGGAACGTTTAGCCCTGTTTTTCCAAGTTTTCTATATTTCATATGCCCCTCCAGAAAAAAATTTTTTACATTTTTGTTTAAGGTTGCGACTATAAAAATTAACGCATAACTGATAGAACCGATGAAGAGACCTTCATCGGTTCTTTTATTCAATTGTTCAACTGATCATAGCTGAACTTTTTTATAAACTAGAATTGTCATATGCTTCTTGCATAATTTCTAAATAACGTTTAAGGTTTAACTGGTCAAACCCTTTAACATACGCATCCCATTCTTTATCCAAGTCTTTTGTACCTGTAATAAATTGTAGGGAATTCTGCTCAATATAGTCCACAATATTTGTCTCAATCATTGCTGCTTCATCTGCAACAGCTGGGTCAATCCAAATTGCCCAATGTGGGAAAACCTCAGAAGGTTCTTTTCCTTCATATAAATGCGTTGCTTCCTGTAATCTGCGCTCATACCCTTCTGCTGTATAAATATCAGTCGCTTGGACTAATCCATCTCTAAATTCTCCGGAATGATAATATTGTGATTGTGCCCCCCAATTATCGTTACGTGGTTTTTCATCTTCTTTTAAAGGTATTAGTGCTAAATTAGGTTCTACCCCTTCTTCAATTGCGATTTCTCCTTCTTTAGGTTCCCTCCAGCTTACATCTTTTTCACCATGATGACTGAGAATTCGTCCTTCGTCTGTAAACATATAGTCTACTAACTTAATAGCAGCAATCTGAGCTTCTTCACTTGCTTTATTTGTTAAAACAAATGCTCCTCCAGGAGTACTCGGGAAGTTATATGTTGCATATTCAGTATTTGGTCCTTTAAGTGGAGCCAATGCATCGTAATCTATATCATATTCGAAATTTGTTACAAACACTCCTGGGTGCATCCCGGTAGACGCTCCTAAAATTTGAGCTTCTGCATTATTACCTAATTTTTGATGTGCCTCCATATTTTGTGAAAAGGCACCTTTATCAATTAATCCTTCTTTATATAAGGACTTTATATAGGCTAAGCCTTCCTTCCATTCATCTTTATTTGCTACTAAATCGACCTTCCCATTTTCTAAGGTCAATCTTGACCTCGAATCATCATAAATAAAACCGTTCATTAAATATGGAATAATAGATGATTCAATAAGAGCAGGCGAGCCACTTAATGGAACTTCATCTTGTTTTCCATTTCCATTTGGATCTTGTGTCTTAAATGCTGTTAATACATTTTTAAATTCTTCTGTTGTTTTCGGCATTTCTAGCTTTAATTTTTCTAGCCAATCTTTATTAATCCATAGTTTATTTCCATACGAACAATGAAAACATTCATTTAAATGTGGCAATCCATAAATATTTCCGTCAGGAGCCGTTACCATTGATGCATAATAAGGATGATTTTCTATCACCTCTTTTATATTTGGAGCATACTTATCTATTAAATCATTTAATGGAAGTACTACACCTTGTTTACCATATCGTAATAAGTCTGTTTGAGAAAACTGATCTACCCAAGGAACTAAGAAAAAGGCATCAGGGTAATCACCACTTGCGAGCGCTATATTTCTTACTTCACTTGCAGAAGTTGCATCATAAGTTGTTACTTGCCATTCTAAATCGATATTAAACTTCTCCTCAACCAGTTTCGTGAAATAGTTTGTTTCTAAATTTGTATCAGCATTTTGTGGACCAAAAACCTTTATCTTAAGTGGACCATCTTGTTGAGACACTTCTGTTTTTTCATTTGAACTACAACCAACTAAAGTAAAACTTAGAATAAGCAATAATGATAAAAAATAAAGCATCGCCTTTTTCAATGTAACCTTCCCCTTTTCATTAAATTGAATGACAATATCAAAATCTGACTACATATATTTACTCCACATCCCCCCTTTCAACATTAACAACTAAGATGCATTAGCCTTTAACTGAACCAATCATCATACCTTTAACAAAGTGACGCTGAACAAATGGATAAATGAGCATAACAGGTAAACTCGCAGCAACGATTAAGGCATATTTCATTAAATCAGCTAGCTGCTGTCTTTCCATCATTTCAGATGCATCCATTCCACCTGTGCCTGTATTCAAAATAATAATATTTCTAAGTACCAATTGAAGTGGATGTAGATCTGGATTCTTTAAATATATCAAGGCATCAAAGTATGCGTTCCACTGACCTACTGCATACATTAAAACAAGGACTGCTATAATTGGCTTTGCTAATGGGAGGACAACTGACCAAAGGAAACGAAAATCACTACATCCATCCATTTCACTTGCTTCTACTAATTCATCTGGTATTGAAGTCTGAAAAAATGTACGTGCAATAATAACTTGCCAAACAGCAATTGCATTAGGAATCATGAGCGCCCATCTCGTATCCACCATTCCTAACGATTGCACTACAAGATAAGTAGGAATTAAGCCACCATAAAATAACATTGTGAATACGATAAAAAACATTAAAAAATTCCGACCAAAGAATGTTTTTCTTGAGAGTGGATAGGCAATCAACACAGTCAATGTCACACTAATTAACGTACCGAAAGAAGTATAAAATAGAGAATTTAAATAACCAGTTATGATCTGTGAATTACTAAAGATTACTTCATACCCTTTAAAAGACAGGTCTACTGGAAATAACCATACCTTACCAGATGAAACTGCTTCAGGACTGCTTATTGATGCACTGACAATATAAATTAGTGGATAAAGAACAACCACCAATAAGATCGTTAGAAATAAATAAACACCTGTTAGAAAAAAACGATCAGCAATCGATTCTTTTATTTTGTTTTTATGACTAAACATTGCTTTACTCCCCCTTATTACCACAAGCCATTTTTGGAAATTTTCTTCGAGGTTGCATTTACAGCAACAAGTAAAACTAGATTAATAATTGAATTGAACAAACCAACTGCAGTTGCAAAGCTAAAGTTAGCATTTAGCAAACCAATTTTATATACATAAGTCGAAATAACCTCAGAAGTAGCAAGATTAAGTGGATTTTGTAATAAAAAGACTTTTTCAAATCCTAGTGCCATGATGTTCCCCACACTGAGAATGAGAATAATAGTTGCTACAGGCATGATACTCGGAATATCAATATAAAAGATTTTTTGAAGTCGCGTAGCTCCGTCAACCTTTGCCGCTTCATATTGTGATGGATCGACACCAGATAGCGCAGCCAAATAAATGATAGCTGAATAACCTGCATGCTGCCATACGTCTGACCATACATAGATGTCCCTAAACATCCCTGGCAGACCAAGAAAATCAATCGATTCAAGCCCAAGGGTTCCAAACAATTGATTTACAATTCCAAGCCTAGGAGAGAACATTAATGTTAACATTGAAACAATAATAACAGTCGAAATAAAATATGGTGCATATGTGACCAATTGTACCGTCTTTTTAAACATGCCATTGCGAATTTCATTTAAACATAGAGCCAAGATTATAGGAATAGGAAATCCCACTGCTAACGCATACAAACTAAGGAAGAAAGTATTCTTAATAAGAATCCAAAATTGTGGATTGTTAAAAAACATCTCAAAATGCTTAAATCCAACCCATTCACTTCCCCAAATTCCTTTCACCACACTATAATCCTTAAAAGCAATTACGGAATTGAACATCGGAATATACTTAAAAATAAGAAAATATAGAACCGGAGGAATAACCAGCAGATAAAGTTGCCAATGTCTCTTTAATGACTTTTTGGCATTTCCTAAGATCTTTGACTTAACCTGTATTCCATTCAATTTAGGTGAAGTCTTATTTGCTACCTCGACTTTCAACTCAACCACTCCTATCTTTTTTGTAAACGCTACCAAAACAAAAAACTAATAAGTTGATTAGAATGTAACATGTGTTTAATCCTCTTCATAGGTACAATTGCAAATGTTTAGGACAATTAACGATAGAGATAATCTACATGCTTAACAAAAGCCCCTATTTTGAATACTTCAACCATGCATAAGAAGATTCAGAATAGAAGGCTTTCCTTGCCTTTAATCAAAAATGTTTAGATCCTAAAAATCGCATATCCAATGTTCAAATTTTTTTCATTTCCTAAGCTATAAACACACACATAGAATATAAAAAAAAAAGCTAATAATACATTTAGCCGTCAAGGTACATTTGAATTTGATCAGTACATTTTGCATGTACTAACTTGTCTTTAAAGTGGAGGTGGAATATATAAGCACAACCACCTTAAACATTTCTACAAACATAAGACAAATGGAAATTGAGAATCTATTGCCTACCATTCCAATTTTTCTTAAGACCTAGAGGGGCTAGAAACTGGAGCTGGAATCGACGTTAAGCTTTATTCCACTCGTCCTGTAAATGCGGATCAGTACGTTAATTCAAATTTTCCACTTAAAAATTATACGCTTAACAACAAAAAAACAAATAGAGAATCTCTATTTGTTTTTTAGAAGAATATGAACTTACTTACTTACTTACTTATTTCTTTTGGACTATTTCCATTTTGCTGATTAGCTGCTTGTCTATATACTTTTGGTGTTACATGTAAAACCCTCTTAAAAGCTCTACGGAATGAATGGGCAGAATTATAGCCCACTTCAATCGATATCTCTTCAATTGTCATATCGGTCTTAAGAAGTAACTCAGAAGCTTTTTTGATGCGAACTTTTTCAATATAATCTGAAACATATTCACCTAATTGCTCTTTAAAAAGCTGTGAAACAAATTTTTCAGGAAGACCTATCTTTTCTGAGATTCTGTATAAAGATAAGTCTGGGTCATGATAATTTTGTTCCAAAAACTCAATAATTAATTTTACTGCCTGGTCATTTGATTCTTTTTTCCTTTTATTAATCATACTACAGAATTCATCAGCCGTAGATTCAAATACTTTCCAAACATGTTCTATTCCAAGATTTAAATGAACTTGTAAAATTTTATTTACCAAGTTTATTGATTTTTCAGAACTTTGATAATTAGAAGAGTAACATGCCTTAATAAGCGTAGATTTTATTTCTTCAAGTAATTGCTCCACAATTTTTGGGGATAATTCTCTTTCACAAAAATTCTCCTGAAAGATTTCTGTCATTATTTGTTTTACATCATATATTTCTCCCATTTTCATTGCATTTATCAGTCGAAGCTCAATATCAATTGGATAATAAAACATACTTGTTTCTCTAGCTATATCTTGAAACCAAAGTATCTCGTTCATTTCAGAAAAGGTATAATCTAATGCCTGTCTTGCTTCGTAATAAGAACGGCTTATTTCCTTAAAATTCTGAAAGGATTTTCCTACAAAAGATGATATTGAGATACGATAAGAATTCGCTACTGATAAACTGAGTTCATTTAGAAGATGTTTTAATTCATCAGGTGCAGTTACTTTATTTTCACTATTAACAGTAAAAATAATAACAATCTTATCTAAATTTAAATCAGTCACAATGGTCGAGGTTTCTAATTCTTTGAGAGTTCGTTTAATAAGGAAACGTGATGCACTCAATTCATTATGAATCTCTTTATTCTCCATATCACCATAACCATTTATTTTTAAAATACATACAAATCCATACTCACCTCTATAGTTTACATTTAATTGATCTGCCCTATCGTTAATCCCTTCTTGATAATAAAATTCTCCATTTAATAAACTCTTTATAAAGGAATCCTTTAATATATCTTTATGATTCGTTATTTCTCCCCTTAAGAGCTTATTATTAGATATTAGCTTCGAAATATTGCCATGTAAAAAGTCATATTCATTTTTATGTTTGGAGGCATCCGGACCAATTTGCTCTCTAACCACATCTATTAAGTTATGAATTGGTGTACTATCGCGGTAAGCAAGAAGCAAGCAAAGCAACATTCCAATTATCAGAGTGCTAAGTGTAACAACCAATGTTATTTGTTTGATAACCTCCGCTTTTTCCATTAGTCCTTCTTTAGGTATCCCTGCAACATAATTCCATCCATTGAGATCAGACTGTATAGATAATAGCATCGTATCATCTTCTATTATTTTGTTAATTGAATCTGTATCTTTTGTATAATTGCTGACAATTTCTTTGGCCTGACTTTCATTAATACCCATTATTGTAATTGGATTTCCTTCTTTATCAGCAATAAAGGCCCAGCCTCCATACTGCTTAGATATCCCTTCTAATAGTAAATGAATTTTCCTCTGATCAATCGTCAAAACTGCTGTACCCAATGGTTGATTATAGCTATTGAAGGGAAGAGATTGAAGATATGTAATAACAGAAAGCTCCTTATTTTCACTCGTATATGAGCGAAGTGGGAGTATTTCTCCTTGATAATCCCCCTGTAAAATTGTTTTTTTCCATTGTTCAAAGGAGAGATCATTATAATGGTAAGTTTCATAGAAATGATTAATTCTAAAAAAAACTGCACCATCGTTTAATACAACATCATAATTTTTTAAATAGATATAAAAATCCTCTAAAAAATCGTTCGAATGAGCATATGTTGAAATAAAACGTGAGGTTTCTCTTAAGCTATAAATATCAATCGGATTAGATTCTGTTCTTACCGTTAAATGTTGATTAAAATCTTCTAAAGCAATCTGTCTAGTAAATCTTTCAACTTCCATTAGCCTGCTTTCTAAGATTTCCTTACTCTTGTTTAAAATCAACTTGCTCGTATCGATAGAGCTTTTCTTTGCAACATCTATTGACACTTGGTACGTTATAAAACCGGTAATGAGTGGAAATAAAAGAATGATAACATAAGATAGTAAGAATCTTCTAAATATTTTTGATGTTTTAGTTTTTAAGTACAAAGAATTCCCTCCTCTCAAAAAAGATAACGCTTTCATATTTTTGTATGTTTATAAAGTGATCAATTTCATAGTCTATACAGTGAAAAGCTGTACCTCTTCCATTTTAGCACGTTTTTCAATATAAAAAAAAAAAAAATTAATGGCTATTTTTTATGCTAAGGCAAAGTATATCGTTTAATAGGAGGAACGGGGATGAAGTTAACATTCATATTGGAATGCTATTATGGTAAAGGAATTTGATGGAAAAAGGGGAGAATTCTTGGGGTTCCGAGAGCTGAAGTTTGGGCTTCTAATCGGGCGGATATTTAAGATTTTTAACATCTTGCACCTCTTCTATCAATCTTTCAACGATGTGTTTTGGAGTAGGTAAATCTGGCAAATAACTGAAATGTTACGGGGCTGTCACAAAGAGTCAGAACTTTTTGCAACAATCCCGCTTTCTACTATCTATCTCTACTCTCTTTACTCCTTTAAAATAAAACCAGCTCTGTTCATTTCCTCAAGCACATCCTCGACCTCTTCTGAAGAATGGCCAATCACTAGACCAATCATCTTTGTTACCTGATCCTCACCTGGAAAAGATCTGGGATCTAATATGCTTAATGGAATAAACTGACACTTATCTACGAATTTTTCTGCCATTGGAATGGCACTATCAAAGTTGTTGTTCCAATCAAAATTGCAAAGTCGCACTAACTTTTTGCCAAATCTTTTATGAATATCGTTATATAGCAAGAGCCCGCATGTCGATGCATTAAAACGGACATTTAAATCAATAAAATAGTAATGCCCATTATATAATAGAACATCAAAGCCGGCTACACCGACGTATCCCTTTTCGGCTATATTTTTCATGACTTTATAGCCGGTTTTAATGATATCAGCTATGTTTTCGTCATAATCAGTTGTAATCCAGCTACCGCAGAAGCTGCCATCATCCGTGACGAGTTGCTCTGATTTGCCAATAAACTCAATTTCACCCTTTTTGTTGGCTATATAATGAATCGAAATATTTTGCTCGTAAGGAATATGCTCCTCGACGATAATTGATGACAAATCACCAAAGCTTTCATCAATTTCTTCTAGCTGCTTTTCCTCATTTATAAGCAAGACTCCATACCCTCCGGAGGTCGGACGACCATCACCTGTTTTTAAGACAATTGGCAGTTGCGGTTTTTCCTCCAAAATTTGCTTCAAGCTCATCATTCTTCGCTTCGGTATATGTTCAGAAGGAACAAGTTCAGGTATATTTCTCTTATCACAAAGATAGGCTAACACTCTAGGGTCAACCCTATACAGCTCAGCTGAAACCTTATCTTCAGGATGTGGGTATTGAAAAATCATCTTTTTATTTTGTTTAGATAGAAGCTTAAGCACATTAATATATTCTTCTTCATTTCGATACGTATAAAGCTCTGGCGGCAATTGAAGCCCTGATTTTTCCAGCAATCTTAATGCCGATTTTGTAGCACATGCAGCATGACATACAACCGGTGTGTTTCCAACCACACTTAGTTCTCTCCCTGTTAGAGCAGTTAAGCTTAATAAATCTCCTGAATAATGCTGATAATCTTCAGCATATAATTTGGGGTTATAGATGATACCTTCTCCGTAAATGTCTTGAATCGAATAAGCTGGACGGAAATTCATTTGGTGACCTTGCTTAAATGATACCTTTTTTGCTGCTTCTCCCATATGAAACCCTCCTGTATTCTTGTTTTAGTAGAATAGTTTTTCTATTAACTAGCTTTCAAAACTTTCATTTCAGCATTCTAACTTTCTCTTATCTTTCTTTTCTCTTTTTATTCACCAAAAGAAAAACCCTTAAACCTACTTTATTATTATTTTTTATAAGTGGTCTTTTGAACTAGTTACGATTTAACATTCTTTGAACATGCAAATTAGTATTGTTAAAAAATAAAAGGAGCTGTTTAGTCCAAGGAAATATTAATCCTTGAAACAGCCCTTTTTAGAAAACTATCCACTTAATTTTTCAATCGTTTTTGCAAGTAGTGCTGTAAATTTAGGGAACGTTTTTAAGTCTGTATACTCGTCTTTTTCACTATGAGAAAATTCTCCCATAGGCCCCATTCCGTCTACAGTTGGAATACCTTCAATTGCCGTAAAGGAGGCATCAGATCCGCCGCCTGAGCTTACCTCACGGATCGATATATCAATTTCCGCAGCTACTTCTTGAATAACATTAATTAGCTGCTCTGTCTCGTTTGTTTTCTGCATAGGTGGTCGACTAATATCACCCTTTAATTTGGTACTGGTTCCTGAAACATGCTCCTTCTGAGAGATTTCAGTTATCTTCCTGACAATCTCTGCCGCCTGTTGTTCATTCTTATAACGCACATCAATTTCAGCTTTTGCAGCAGAAGGGATCGTATTTGTAGAGGTTCCGCCATGAACATATCCTACGTTTACAGATATTCCTTCCTCATAGTCGTTCAACTCTTGAAGCTTAAGAATTTTATAGGAGATTTCCTCAATCGCACTTCTTCCCCGTTCAGGCTCTACTCCGGCATGAGCACTCTTCCCCTTCACAACAAGCGTGAAATGACCAACCCCTTTTCTCTCTGTCACAATCCCTCCATTTGGGCGGGAGCATTCTACTACTATTGAATACTGTTTGTTTTCAGCAACCTGTTTAATCAACGGCTTTGAGGCAGGTGATCCGATTTCTTCGTCACTGTTAAAAATAATATGCACATTTTTGTATGCGTCAGATCCCGCTTCTTTTAATGCCTTTAATGCGTATAATACCTGAACATGACTCGCTTTTTCATCATTAACACCAGGACCAAAGGCTTTATTTCCGATCACATTAAACGGACGTTTTTTAGCTTCCCCCTTAGGAAAAACAGTGTCCATATGTGCAATGATCATAATTTTCGGATCACTGTCACTTAAAGCTTTTATTTCCAAATGGTTACCTAGCTTTTGTTCAGGATGGACCTTAACTTCCATTCCTATCTCCTCAAATTTCTCTATTAAAATTTCTCCTACAGCATCTACGCCTTCTTTATTGTATGTTCCGCTGTCTGTATTCACGAGAATCTCCAAAAGCTCAATGATTTCATGTTTTTTAGATTCCAAATACGTTTCGATCATTTTACTCTCCTTACTTTTACTAGTTTGTAGATTCATTACCCGTCATATTCTGCGAAATAAACATTTTCTAGTCCAATCTCTTAAACAAAAAAAGGAATAATAGATGCATTTGCGATCTATTATTCCTTTTTTGTCTAAAAAACTATTTATCTCGTCTTGGATTGTTACGAGAATTCGTTGGGTTGTTCAGATCCTTCAGGTTTCTATCTTGAAATAAATTTGTATCACTCGTTTTTATGTTCGGTTGTTCCCTACGTTCCTTCCATTCTTTTGGATCAGGGCTATGAATGGTCGTTTGCTCCATTTTATTGCTTAATTTGTTTAATGTTCTACCAGCCGCTTCTCTTCCACCTAATCCGAAGGCTAAACCAAATGCAAGTGTGAATCCGCCCAGGATTAAGATGAATGCAGCATTCACAATTGTACTTGCTACCCCTAATTGATTAAGGGCCATAAAGAAAGCTAATGTAATGATGGTATATTTAGCGATATTACCAAGTAACTTACCTTCTGTTTCTTGTCTCACCATGCTTTTAACAACACGTTTGACAAGATCACCCGCATAAAATCCAATTCCAAGAATTAGAATAGCTGTTAACACCATTGGAATATAAGCTAATACAACCGTTAAGATAGAAACTAAGCTTTCAAGATTAACAAGCTGTAAGGCTTCGATTGTAAATAACAGAACGACTACAATCTGTGCTGCCAAACCGACAAGCTCAGAAATGGTTAACGTTTGATTGCTCTTTTGTAGTGACCCTAATCCCATTTTAGAAAGGATGCTGTTAAACCCAACTCGCTCTAACAATGAAGTGATTGCTGTTTTGATCCACTTTCCGACCCATAAACCTGCGGCAACAAGCAGAATCGCTACAATAATGTTCGGAATCATGTCCATGATTTGGCCAAGCATTCCAACCGCTGGTTCTGAAATACCATCAATATCTAATGTTTCAAGCGCCGAGATGACAACCGGGATTAAAATAAATACATAAACAATTGTCCCAATCAGCTGAGAAATCGAATTTTTATCAAGTGCCTTCTCAGCACCTAATTTAGCTGCTAGACGATCTGTTCCAATACTTCGCAGGAAGTTCACGAGAATTTCCTTTACTATCTTCGCTACTAACCATCCAATAAATAGAATGACCGCAGCACCTATAATATTTGGAATAAAGGCAAAGAACCCATTCAACATGCCTTCAAGAGGCTCTGAAATTGCCTCAATTCCTAGAGCTGCAAGGACAGCCGGCAAGAAAAGAAGCAGTGTTAAATAAAAGACTGCTTTAGACGCAGAGAGTACTGCATGATTAGCTTGATTGCTGTCACCTGTTAGCTTCCATCGTGATAAAAAGCCTAGAAAACGTTGATTTCCCCCCGCCTTCTTAACTAAAAACGACAATCCTGATGCAATCAACCAAGCAACAACAGCAATAAGGGCCGCTTTTAATAAATTTGGTATCCCAGCGACAATGACGCCTAGTGCTTGTGAGATCGGCTGCGCAACATATGGCAGGCTAAGCATGTTTAAAAATACAACAAATGCTACAGCCATTATGATCCAAAAAACGATCTTACTAATAATACTTTCAGATGAATAGTTAAAGGACTTAGATGTACCTCGGTCTCTATCAGAATCTGGTCTCATCCACCGTGCCATTTTATTATCAAAGTCTGTACGATGCAAAGCAGCTTTTATCGCCTTTGCAATAAGTGATGCAACAATCCATCCTATCAAAAGGACGAGAAGCGCAAGCACTAAATCTGGTAATCTACCTAAATAACCCATCCAGGAATCTCTTACTCCGTTGTAATCCATCATATACTGCCTCCTTTAAAAACTCCGATTAAGTGTTGTAATTGTTTCATAGTTCACATTCCCAAAGAACAGGGTAGTTAAACAGCAAATATCTTTTGTTTAGAGTAACTAGGATTTAGATTATAAAAAAATTTAATAGGGTTTGAAGCGCATAAAACAATCTACCTCAAGGACTTGGAAAATAAATCGGTAAGTGCAAAAAGATGGTCATTATATCCAGTTTTATTTGGAAATCATATTCCATTTAATGGCCTAATTGATGAAAAATTTGTACTAATTCCTAAGCAAGCTGTCGATCTTTCTGGTAGTTTGATCATTAGTTCAAACACAACATAAAAACGTCTCAAATCCTTCCATACCTTGGATTTAAAACGTTTCATTTACATTGGATTGAATTATACAATTTTTACAGGTAATTAATTCCATAGTAAATTATCGTAAAAGAATTGTTTTGGTATAATCTGTAAAACCAAGTATATGTCTTCAACGATTTTAACACCGACCAATAATGTTGTCATTGCTAAAATCATCATTTTCTTTATGCCTGTTACCTCTATTAAAGCAGCCATAAAAGGACCAGATATTCCGTATAGAAAAAGACTTATCGCAAAAGCAAATGAGATTGTTGAGCGCTCCCAGCCAAATTCGGCTTCAAAAGGAACGATGAAGACTCCTGATGATGACCGTATAATACCTGCTATTAGAATGGATAAAAAAGCAACTAATAAAATAAACCAACTATAATGAAAACGCCTCAAGCCTTCACCCCACTATCATGAATATATAAAAAAAATTATTAAAACTTTCGAATTAAATCTTAATATTTAATTCAGCTACTGAATATAGAACTGCACTTCCAGCCATCTTGACTCGTGTATCTTCATGTTTACAATAAAGAGTTCCGCCTCTGCTAGATAGTTGTCTTGCAACTAATTTCTGTTTTTCTAATCTTTTTGCCCAAAAAGGAATTAGGCTACAATGCAAGGAACCTGTTACTGGATCTTCGTTTACTTTTAACTTAGGGAAAAACGCCCTTGAAACAAAATCGAATTCACTGCCTCTGGCTGTCACACAAACACCCAATCCTTCTGGTAATCTTTCTAATTGGGCAAAGTCAGGACTTACGTTTTTCACATCTTCCTCGGAATCTAGTACAAAAACAAGATCTCTATTTAAGTATGTCTCTTTTGGCACGATCCCTAAAGAACTAATCATTTCATCAGTAACAGAAATTTCTTCTGAAGGAACAGAAGGGAAATCCAGTTCATACAAGTCATCTTGTTTAGTTACAGTTAACTCTCCACTAATTGTATTAAACTTGACGGTTTCCAATTGCTTTTCATAATAATTTAGAATGATAAATGCCGTTGCTAACGTGGCGTGCCCACAAAGGTTAATTTCTCCTCCAGGTGTAAACCATCTCAGTCCATAATGTGCTCCTTCATTTACTGCAAAAGCTGTTTCCGATAGGTTATTTTCAATCGCTATTTTTTGCATGAGTTCATCTGAAATCCAATCATTCATGATACATACTCCTGCTGGATTCCCTTCAAAAACCTTTTCTGCAAAAGCATCGACTACAAAATATTTCATCTCATTTTCCTCCAGTGTTATAATGTGTTTAATAATTTACTGATAGTTTACATCCGTTTGTGTATAACACTCAACACCTATGTATAACACTTAAAGGAGATTAACCCATGCACATTGAAATTCAACGTAATGCTGACATTTCATTATCGAAGCAAATATATCATTCCATTCTCGATCATATCCGTTCAGATCTCTTAGAAGAAGATTTACAATTACCTTCTGTACGCGAGCTCTCAAAACAGCTTGGAGTAAGTTTAGTTACTGTAGTAAAGGCCTATCAAAAACTAGAACATGATGGTTTTATTACATCTATTCAAGGAAAAGGAACGTTTATAAGAAAGACAAAAATCGAAGAGGCAGAAAAAAAAGAAGGAACACTTTTATACGATTGGCAGCTTTCCGTTCAAGATTATTTACCTAGGTCTCAATTTGCTCGTTTTCATCAAGTCCCTGAAAAGATTCATCTTTCATCTAATATGATTGATCCTGGACTTCTACCCAATCGATATTTAGTGCAAGAGATTCATAGGATGTTTTCTGAAGACCCAAAAGTTCTCTCACAGTATGGAGAGATCCAAGGCGATAAAGCGCTTAGACAGGCAATGGTTGAGTATTTACAAAGGATGGACGTGCCAACTTCCCCTGATAATATTTTAGTTACAAGTGGTTCACAACAAGGAATAGACTTAGTTGCTCGTACATTCGTTGGACCAGGTGATGTGGTAGTCATGGAAGCTCCGACTTATCCAGGGGCTATTGATGTGTTTCGCGGGAGAGGTGCAACAATCCTTACCGTACCTGTTGACAGTGATGGGATGCGAATAGAATTGCTTCAGAATTTGTGTGATAAATATAAACCAAAAATAATTTATACTGTCCCTACGTTTCACAATCCAACAGGTACTGTAATGTCCTTAAAACGCCGCAGACAAATTCTCGAATTAGCTAGAAGTATCCAGTGTTTAGTAATTGAGGATGATCCATGTAGTGAAATTTATTTTGAAAAAAAACCTCCCGCGTCAATGAAAAGTCTGGACCAAGACGGTCATGTCATTTACTTGAAAGGTTTAAGCAAAATTTTAGCGCCAGGTTGTAGAATTGGTATATTAGCTGCTTCTGGTTCTATATTCAAACGTCTATTAGCTGCAAAGGCTAACACCGACTTAGGCAGTCCTTTACTTACACAAAAAGCCATCATTCCATTTATTACTTCAAAAAGAATGATGGATCATCTAAAAAAATTAAGAACAGCTCTAAAGATAAGGCGCGATCTTGTTCTAGAGATTCTGTCACAACAATCACCTGAAGAGGTATCTTGGTTTATTCCAAAGGGGGGATTAAATGTTTGGCTCACTCTTCCTTCTTGGATTAACACTGATCACCTCTTAATAGAAGCTAAAAAAGAACAAATCACTTTTTTACCTGGGTCAGCTTGTTACCCTACAGAGCAAGAAAATCATCATTTACGATTAAGCTTTTCTTATATGAATGAACAACAATTAACACAAGGCGTGACAACAATTTGTAACCTCCTTCAATCCGCAATTGCGTTAAAAATAAATCAGGATAGCTCACCACATTTTTGATTAAAGTTCAATATTATTTGATATGGAGCTAAAAAATAAAACCCCATTTTCTATTAAATGGGGTTCAGTATTTCTCATCAAGTGTATTGCTGTGTTTATTTAATAAACTGGCCCATCTGTGAAAAATAGAGTCTGATTCAAATCATATTTGGACTGTGTTAAAAATTGAATTCATGTCCTTTATTTTCTTTAAAATATGATGTATTTGCATAGAATCAGTATTTTGAACCTTAACACGTAGTCAACTATCCCTCAAGACGTGTTAATAAAATAACACTTATCATTATGATAAGAGATACGGGGCATATAGGGAATGGCAGAGAAAGACGTTAAGAAGGCTTTAATGCGGAAAGAATAGAAAGGTTTGAGTGTGAAGGATATAGTTAAAATAACTGCGTTCCACAATCACAATTTATGCAAATATGAATTTAAGCTTTAACATAATTCTTGCTAGAAAAAAAGTTCTGTATTCTGACCTATTTGTGATCATATCTTTCGGTTTACTCATTTATAATTCTTTATTAGTTTCTAAAAGCTACCGTAAGTATCTACTTGTTATGAAAAAAGAATTAATTCTTTAATTCCTTTTTATTTGTAAGTTGATCTTTATCAAGCGTTCCAGGTGGTTGTTCTAACCATTCATTACTAATCATAATGTCAGCTCCATCTTTGGCATATTGTGCAACCTCAAGGGATAAGCGTTCATAATTAAAAATAAGATCACTTCTTTGACTTGCAGCAGCTGCTGTTGCATAATTACCTGTTCCGGCTGTACTCATGAACCCCATATGATAAAGTGTCAACTTATCGGAAAATGGTGGTGTGGTTGAATCAGTAATAGCAATATCCGACGATACAGGCGGCTGTATATTGTTATTTAGAAGTATTTTCGAAAACACTTGAACGTGTTTTTTTGAAATGTCTCTTCCCCTTAACATCCATTTTTGAATATTTTCTCTTGGTGATATTTGAGCAAAACTTTGTGCAAGTTTACTTCCCATAATATTTGTTTGAATATTCATAAACAAGTGGGATATTTCAACTGCATTTAATGGTCTTTGTTTGCTAAATAGAGAAAAACCACTTAAATATTTTTTACTGTCTACATAATCTGTGTTTGTTGGATAAGCAATATATGGCGCTCTAATAAATAATCCTTTAGAAAGAAGAACTTTTGAGCTGCGCTCAAACAATTCCGATGTTTCCAAAAGACCTTCTCTAAAATAGGCACGCATATCATCTCTAGCACTCATAGCAACAAATCCACTGTATCCGAGTAAACCAAGCTTAGCCATATGATTTATATAGACTAGCATAAATGGATCCGTAAAGAGACTGGGAGCATTTAAATTCACATCACTATTAGTAAACCCTGTCGGTGTTGGAATTTGTTCTTCTTGGAATATGGTTGTTAATTTTTCTATATGTGTAGATGAAAGGTCAAAAGCATATTGAACGACCGCTTTTATTTCTACATCTTCTACAGTTTTTAAAAAGTAGCCTAAAACACATTTGGACATACTATCATTCATATAGCCAGCCCAGATAGAAGCTATTTCAGCTGAAGTAAGTTGAATGTGATGTTCAGTCACATTGCTTCACCTCCAAATTTTCATGATATATTCAGCATTTAATCAGATACTAGTTTTCTCTATCCGCTGCTTCTGGTGCTTGTTCAAACCAGCCTTTCTCAATCATGATTTTTGTTGCATCTTGAACAAAAGTTAGAATTTTCATTAATGATTTAGTATACATTAGCGCTATGTCATGCCTTCCATTTACAGCTGTAGAATTTCCAAATGCCCTTATTTTTATTGAAAACATATCGATCTTATGAAATAACATTAACTTATCAGAAAAAGGAGAAAAAGTAGATGTTGTAACTAAATCGTCCAGAAAAGATGGTGAAGGCAAATTTTCTTTATGTAGCATTTGCATATAACGTTCAATATTTGTAGATGTCCTGTCTCTACCTCTTTCAAACAATTCCCTAATCTTTTCATCCTTTGCGACTTGTGCAAACGCCATAATTAGTGCTTTACTCGTTACATTATTCTCAATATTATCGTAAAGGTGGGTAATTTCTAAAGCGTGTAGCGGTCGTACATGTCCAAAGTAGCCGTTTAAGAAATCCTCATGAACAAATTCCACATTTTCTGGAACTGGAATAAATGGTGGCTTGCTGATAAGCCCTTTATTCATTAATATTTCTTTGCTTTGGTCCATTAAATCCATTGAAGAATCCATACAATATCTAAAAAATTCTTTTACATCCTTTCTATAAACAAGAGGTATGGCTACATTATAAATACTCATTCCTGCTTTTGTAACATACTTCAAGTAATGAACATAAAATTCATCTTCAAATAACCTTGGAGCACCTAAATTTACGTCCTCTTTAGTAAACCCTTTTGGAATAGGGAAATTTTCTTTAATAAAAATTGCTTCAATTGTTTCCATAAAATCTACACTTAATTTTAATGCATTTTCTAATAAAGTTTTAATATCCTCATCCTCAACGTGTTGAAGATAATAGCTTAAAATGCATTTCCCCATGCTGTTCCCCATATATGTAGCCCAAAGTTTACCCATTTCTGCTGAAGTTAGTTTTTCTGTAGTGTTTGTTTTATTTGAACCAACTTTAATTGGTTTAATAGTTTTCATGGTATCTTCCTTCATTCTTTTTTGCTTAGTATGTTCCCCCATTTAAAATCACATTCAGATTTTTTCAATATACATATGACAGGTATTCCTCGATCAACAATTTATGCAAAAATTAAAGAACAAGGTCTAAACAAATAAAGCGACAACCAATAATGGTAGTCGCTTTTCTTTTTCATGTATATCCAGATTCATTTTATTAAACAAAAGCACCAATTGTTGAAATATGAATGTTTCTACATATTTTTTTTGCTCTTCTGTAAAATTTTAGATTCTCCTGTGCGCTCCCATTCTTCTACGGTTTCATATGCTTTTTCAGGAGAATATCCTTTCCCAACAAGAACTCCCATTAGAATAAATTCTTGAAGAATGTGTGTCATATTAATTCCTCTTTTAACGTCTTCCAAGCCTTCTTTTACCAAAAATTCCGTATATCTTAACCAGTCATCTGGAGTCCTTCCAAAAACTACTGTATTTCCATTTTCGTTACCATAGCCTTCTTCTGCAGCCATTGCATCTGCTTTAGTTCTATGAACAGTACCAAATGGATGATTTGGTGGGGCATATATCGAGTATAGTTTTAAAGGGACATTTCCTGTATTTTTTACATTGTGCCACATTCCAGCCGGGATCATAATAGCAGAGTCATCAAAAATTCTCCTTTGAAAACTTAAATTATCTCTATCTTTGCCCATTTGTACAATTCCCTGACCTTGTTCAACTCTTAAGAATTGATCAACGTTAGGGTGCATTTCTAAACCTATATCTTCACCCATATTGAGACTCATTAATGTAACTTGCAAATGATTACCTGTCCATATTGCTGTTCGATACGTATTGTTTTGCTTAGTGGCTTCATTGATATTAATAACAAATGGGTTTGCTCCATAATCTTTTAACATAATCCTATTATGACCATAAGATGACCGATACGAACCAAATCCCTCATTATGATCAGTCCAATAATCTGTAGAATTTCTGTAAGTATACATTGGTACATTCACATAATAAGGATATTGATACATATAAGGTGCACAGTACATTTTCCTCAATCCCTTCAAATTAATTAATTATAAATTTCTAATTATCCTATGTAATGTAGGAGAGGAGTGTACTTAACTGATTTCAATAAAAAAGGAGCTTTATTACAACCCTTTTAATTATTACACCGTTAGCAAAATTTCAAATTATTTTTTATTAGATATTACACTATAAGGCCAACGCCCAGCCATAAAAATACGGTTCAATATACTTGAACCGTATCCTAATTTATTAATCCTATAAAATTAAGGAACTCAATCCCTTCTAAAATCTGGAACACTTGAGTTATATTTTTCAAATGATATCAAGCCAAATTTTTATAGCTGTTCCAAAAATTAATAAGGCTAAAATAACTTGCAGAATCTTTGTATTCACCTTTTTCCCTGCCATAGCTCCCAATGGTGATGCAATTAAACTTGCAATAACCATAATAGCTGCTGGACCGTAATCAACTTGCCCCGTTGTTACTTTTCCAACAGTTGCACCAATTGAAGAAATAAAAGTGATAGCTAGGGATGAAGCGATCGTCATACGAGTTGGAATTTTTAGTACAACTAACATGATTGGTACTAGTAAAAATGCTCCTGCTGCACCGACAATCCCTGCACCTACACCAACGATTAAAGCTAGTATAGCTGCAAGCCATTTGTTAAATTTCACTTGATCCAGTGGAATGTCGTCAATTCCCTTTTTAGGAATAAACATCATCACTGCTGCAATTAAAGCTAAAATTCCATAGATTAGATTAATGCCACCATCAGACATTAGTTTTGAACCATATCCTCCAATAAAACTACCTATTAGAATGCTAATTCCCATATACCCAATCAATGTTTTATTTAAATATCCACCCTTTCGATATGCCCAAACACCACCGATTGTCGCAAAGAACACCTGGACGGCACTTATTCCAGAAACTTCGTGTGCACTAAATGCCGCTATACCAAATAGAGGTGGAATATACAATAGCATTGGATATTTGATAATAGAACCGCCAATTCCTAGCATTCCTGAAATATATGAACCTATAAATCCAATTAAAAAGATTGTTATAATAAACCCTAATTCCATGTTTATTACCTCCTATTTAGAAAAGGGAACCTGCACTCGGCTCCCTTTATTTTTCAGCCCTGTTTTATCCAAAACTTAAGTACATCACGATCTTCTTCGTGTTTCATTACTTCATGACCACCTGATTTTGCCCAAGCAGCTAGATCATTTTTTGCTCCTTTATCTGTTGCATGGATTTCAAGAATCTCACCTGATGCTAAATCATTTATTGCTTTTTTTGTTTTTACGATTGGCATTGGGCATGCTAATCCTTTTGCATCTAATACTTTTGTTGCTTCCATCTCAATTACCTCCTAAAAATTTATATATTGTTAGCGAACCGCACAACGGTTAGGTCCAATTTCCATTTCTCGTTGCTTTTCTTCATCTGGAGTGATTTTCCCCATATTTGTTTCACGAATTTCTTGATATGCATTTGGTTGCGGTGGTAAATTTTCTGTAACAAGTTTTCTAAATTCATTTTCATCTACAATGTTTAAACCATGATTTTCCGCAAATAAAGTACCTAATTTTTCTGCTACACTTCCATCTTCATTCAACTCATCAATGATCATAAAATGAGCAGGTAAAACTATTAAGTCCTCTGACAGTTCTCTATAGCGTTTATATAAACTCTCTCTTAAATCTGCAACCCAATCTTCAGCCATCCCTGCTAGATCTGGTCTTCCTATTGAATCTATAAAGAGAATATCTCCTGATAACAAGTATGATGAATCAACAACAAATGATGTTGAGCCAATTGTATGACCTGGTGAATATAAAGCATGAATATCAATAACAGTGTTTCCAATCGTTACTGTATTGCCACCTTCTAGTGGGCTATAATCGAATGTTACCTCTGTTGCATCCTTTGGTGGTAACCAATATGTTGCACCAGTGTTCTCAGCAATAACTCTACCTCCTGAAATATGATCAGCATGAAGATGAGTATCAAATACGTGAGTAATAGTTGCGCCAATTTCTTGTGCAAAGTTCAGATAAGTTGAAGTCATTCTAGTTGAATCAATAATTGCCGCTTCTCCATTTGAAACCACCATGTATGATAAACAGCCCTTACCAATACGTACAAACTGATAAATTTCCCCGCCTTCTTTAAAATCGCCAATTTTCACAGGCTCTAAGTGTTCACTCCATGTCTTCATTCCGCCTTCTAAGTAAGAAACATCTAAACCTTGTTCAGAAAGCATTTCAGCTACCATGACAGAAGAGCCTTCTTTCGCACACACAACTAATACTTCTTTATCAGATGGAATCTTTTCTAAAATTTCTTCAACACCATCTAGCAATTCAAAATATGGGATATTTAGATAATCAAAATTTTCTCCTTCTATCTTCCAGTCTTGAAAATCTCCTTCATTACGAACATCAAGAATAAATAATGCTTCTTTATTAAATACCTTTCTTGTTACTTCTTTTGAAGTCATAGCTTTAACAGCCATCTTAATTACCCCCTATGGTATATTTAAGTTTAAAAAAATAATTGCTATTTAGAAAGTAAGTGTTACTTCCGCATCACTTGCAAATTCTAAAAATGTTACAGCTCCGCCAACTTCTATTCCTTCAATAATATAGATTTCTTCCTTACTTATTTAATGTGGACGTTATGCCTGACCAAGCAATCATACCAGGTACAACATTATTTACTTTAGCAAAACCCTTTTCAGTTAATTTTTGAGACGCGAGATCACTACGACTTCCAGTTCGACACACTACATAAATTTCATCATCTTTATCCAATTCACTTACACGCTCATCCAATTCGCCTAACGGAATCGAAATCGCGTTTGGAATATGGTTAAATGCATATTCGGCAGATTCCCTTACATCTAACACAACAATGTTTGCTCTAGCTTCTAATTTTTTCTCAAGTTCCTCGTTACTTGTTACATATGGATGTTTTCTTTCAACAGTTTCTTCATTTGAAGATTTACGTAGGTAATGCTTAAGAACGTCATCTTCTTCAAGTGTACCTAAATATTGATGACCAGAGCTTTTTGCCCAAGCTTGAATATCAGCCTTTGAACCTTTATCTGTTGCTTGAACCTCTAAAACCTGCCCTGCTTCGATTTCATTCATCGCTTTCTTTGTTCTGATAATTGGCATTGGGCACGCTATCCCTTTTGCATCTACTAATAAATCTGTTTTTAATGAGTTCATTATAAAGATCCTCCTAATTACCCATTGGGGTATAATTATTTTTAAAAAAAATTAGTTTGTTTCGCCTTCCCAGTCAAGCATTCCACCAGTCATATTAATTACATTGTACCCATGGCTTTCAAGAAATTGGTAAGCACGACCACTTCTTGCACCAGAACGACAAACCATGATATATTCTTTTGATTTATTTAGTTCATTCATTCGAAATTCTAATAATCCTAATGGAATGTGAAAGGCACCAGGAATCTTCCCAGCTTCTACCTCTTCCACTTCTCTCACGTCAATGATGTTTACACTTTGACCTTGAATTAACATGTTTTCTACTTCTTTTGCCGTAAATTGTTTCATTTTTAATAGCCTCCTTTTATCTCCAAGCGCTCATACCGCCCTTTACATTTGTCACATTTGTATAACCTAATTTTTTCAGTATTTTACTAGCCTTTTGACTTCTCATGCCACTTTGACAAATCACAACGACTTCTTTGTCTTTTGATAATGCCTTCTCAGCTTTCTGGCCGAGTTCATGAAGTGGAATATTTTTAAATTCTTTAATACGATTCCCTTTAAATTCACTAGGCGTTCTGACATCTATAAATTGCTTATTCTTATCTTTTAGTTCATTTTTCAATTCAACTGTTGAGATATGTCTTATACCTTTAACTGGAATGATTCGGTTCAGAATGAGAAAAATGAAAAGGGCAATAACTAAATAGTTAATGTATTCCATATATATCCTCCTTAAATACTTAAGGGAATATCCCCCTATTTAACTTACTTAGATGAATAAATTCACGTTTCCATCTTCTGCATCTGCAAGGTATGCAGCAACACCTGCATACTCAATATTATTTAAAAGTTCTTCTTCTTGAAGACCGAGTAAATCCATTGTCATCGTACATGCTACTAATTTCACATCTTGTTCTTGTGCCATTTCAATTAAATTCGAAAGAGGCAAGGCATTGTGCTTCTTCATAACATCTTTGATCATTTTTGGACCAAAACCAGCAAAGTTCATTTTTGACAATCCCATTTTTTCTGCCCCTCTAGGCATCATTTTGCCGAACATCTTTTCCATAAAACCTTTCTTCACTTGAATATTTTCATCTTTACGCAGCGCATTTAATCCCCAAAATGTGTGAAAGATCGTTACTTCATGATCATAGGCAGCTGCACCGTTCGCAATTATATAAGCAGCCATTGCCTTATCATAATCACCACTGAATAATACAATCGTTGTCTTCTTCTTGTCTGTCACAGTATTTCCTCCTCTATTTACCCCTATAGGTATATAATTCACTAAATTTTTTACCCTTTTTTAATCCAGAATTTTAGTATTTGATCTTCTTCCTCATGTTTTAAATATTCATGACCACCTGATTTAGCCCAAGCAGTTAAATCATTTTTTGCACCTTTATCAGTTACATGAATTTCTAATACTTGACCCGATTCTAACTCATTCATTGCTTTTTTTGTTTTAACAATTGGCATTGGACATGCTAGACCTTTTGCATCTAAAACTTTATCAATATTCATTGATTAATCCTCCTAATCTTAATTACCTCTACCCCCACGGGTATATATTAGTATAAATGAAAGAGGGTGTCAACCCTTTGATTATCTACTCTTAACAAGTAAATTCACTGCTTCTTTCACTAATTCTTCTGTACTGTGTTCTCCAGTTTCCTCAGCATTACGAACACATTCTACTAAATTTGAACTGACAACAACACCGATTGTTCGATCAATTCCAGTTCTTGCTGCAGACAACTGTGTGATGACTTCCTTACAATCTTTTCCTTCTTCCATCATTCTTAAAATACCTCTAAGTTGTCCCTCAATACGCTTTACTCTATTTTTCATTTGATCATTATACTCCATCTTCAATTCCTCCTTTAACAATAACTTTCTGTACTTATTTGTTTTTCATTTACTATTTTCTTTTGGGAAGGAATTGTATATCCAATAACCTTAAAGCCCTTTTTACGAAGGATTCGAACCCCAACATTTCTTTCCATACAATTTGAGGCAACGACTACTAGGTCATTATTGGGAATTTCACTGTAGTATCTTTTAAGGTATGCAATTGGAATATTGATTCCTGGATATACCGGATCCTTATAGGCTTCGTTATAATCCCTTATATCAATAGCAAAATGATTATTTATCTCAATCTCTTTCTTATCAATAACATGTAATCCATAAATGGGATAATACCTTATAAATAAGAAATGGTTGATACTTATTAGCACAAATAAATAGAATATTACCATGTGAAAGGCTCCTCCCTAATTTGTAGCAAAAGGAACAACTTACATGATTCATAATATACCGTGTAGGGTATATTGTCAACACCCTCTTAATTTCTTTTTTATAAGCAACTTTATAAGAAAAAACAAACCACAAATCTTTAATACTTCGTGCACAATATAAATTTTCATAAATCACTCTGTTACATTCTTATATGTACAAACATAAAACCCCTAAGTAAAAATACAATGAAAGATTGGAATGATTGATTTTTTTAATTTTTTTAACTTAGAATGCTTTTATTAATACAATTAATTAATCTTAGCTCAATATCATTAGCAAGCTTTTTTACTTCCTCATTGTTTACTAAATTTATTAAAGCAGTAGGTCTTGGCATTCCAATTTTCGTTTTTCCATTGTCACTATAAACAACAATTTTACATGGCAGAAAATAACCAACTAATAAATTTTCTTTCAATACTCTCTCGGCTTCATACGGGTTACATACTTCTAAAACTAAATAGTCTAATTCAAACTCCAATCCTTTCTCTTGAAGCTTTTCTTTAATATCAAACATCCATAATACCCCAAACTTTTCTTCCTTTAGACTTAATTCCAGACTAGATATTGCTCCATTTATACTATTATTTGTTGCTACAGTATAATCAAACATTTGCTACATTCCCTTCTTTTGAACATTTTCATTTAAATTAATTTACCCAAATGTACCCAGAAGTAACAAGTTATTGTTATAACTGCTATAAAACTCTAAATTTGCAACAAATAAAAAAAGTACATATTCACCCCACAGAGTCTTGTAAATAAAACAAATCTCCCTTTCTTACGTTCCCTCTATGAATTGGGTAATAGCTAAGGCTGAGAAATTAAAAACAAAACATGCACTCTATTACAGTTACACCATATAAGTTTAAAGATGTTCATCGATGATATGCTATTAAACGAACATATCTAACTAGAGATAGAGCGCTTGCTAAAGAAATTGAATGTAGCAGTTTTAAGATTTCCATTGAAGTAGAAAAACCGACAGAAAAAAATCATTTCTGACGGTTTTAATAAAAATACTTAGTTTGTTTTCACAGGCGTTTTATCAAGATTTACCCACTGACCTTTTTCCGCTGATTCAAGAATCGCATCACTGATAACAGCAATTCGATATCCATCGTCAAAGTTAGGAGAAACTGTTGTATCATCCACAATGGATTTAATAAAGTCATACGCTTCAATAATCTTTGTTTCACCATATCCAATCCCTAAAGCAGGAATTGGCCATAAACCCTCACCGTATGGATGAGCTGGTCCAGTGTAAACTGTTCTGAACCCTTTTGCATCTCCTGGATCGTCTGAGAAGCATACTTGAAGCTCATCACGACGCTCATAGTTAAAATAGATTGAGCCCTTATCACCGTGAATTTCAAATGTTAGGAAGTTATTGCGTCCCCATGCATTACGAGTTGCTTCAATGCTTCCAACTGCACCATTTTCAAATTTGACTAATGTAGTGATTTCATCATCTACGTCTACTTTACCTTTAGGAACATCTCCTGCACTTTTTACAGTTCCTAATTTGTCTGCGCCGCCTGATTGAACTGGTCTTTCTGGGATCCACGTTTTTGATACGGCATTGACATCTGTGATTTCCCCAACTAAGTAGCGAGCAAAATCAATAACATGTGTACCAATGTCACCTAGTGCACCTGATCCGGCAATTTCCTTTTGGAAGCGCCACGATAATGGTGAGTTAGGATCTGCAGACCAATCTTGAAGATATGTTCCACGGAAGTTTAAAATGTTTCCGATTCTACCTTCTTCAATATATTTTTTCGCAAGTGCAACTGCTGGTGTTCTTCTGTAGTTAAAAGCGACCATATGCTTTACACCTGCTGCTTCTACTGCATCTAACATTGTTTTTGTTTCGGCAGCATCTCTAGCTAAAGGTTTTTCACAGATTACATGTTTACCAGCTTTTGCTGCAGCAATGGCAATTTCAGCATGTGAATTATTTGGTGTAACTATATCAATAATATCGATCTCTGGATTTTCTACTACCTCTCTCCAGTTAGATGAGTAGTTATCAAAACCTAATTTTGCTGCTGCTTCTTTTGCAATTTCATCTGTCACGTCAACAAGCGTGTGACGATGTGGGACAGCAGGTGCCGGCCAAAAAAACATTGGCATTCCCGCGTAAGCAAGAGCATGTGCCTTTCCCATAAATCCTCCGCCAATCATTCCTACGTTTAATTTTTTCATATTTATTCCCTCCAATTATTTTGTCTTTATTATTTTGCAGCTTCTTGAATCGTATCTGGAGCTTCTTTTGAATAAACAAGTTTCCAAGAATCTAATACATTATCCGGTGTTACTTTTAATGCGGGCACTGCTACATATGCAGGTGCTTCTTTTCCAAGCAAACCATATCCAGCTAAGATCGCTTCTGAGATTCCTTGATCATATGGAAGCTGTGCGCCTAAGCCTTTAATCATTCCATCTGATGCAATATCAATGGCAACTGTTGTTCCTAAGTCAATTGTTGTGATTACAAGGTCATTTCTCCCAGCTGTACGTGCTGCAGCTAATGCCCCTTCAGCAGGAACATCCCAAACGACAAACATGCCTTCTAAATTTCGATTCTTTGTGAGCATTCCTGACGCCACTTTTTCTCCGTCGTTTGGTGCTACAATTCCTCCACGTTCTACAATTTTAATATCTGGATATTTTTCTGTTATTGTTTTCTCAAATGCTTCAACTCGTTGCTTTGTTACAAAGTAATCTGCATCATGATAAATAACCCCAATGTTACCTTTGCCACCTAATTCTTCTGCCATTATTTCGGCTGCTTTTACCCCATTACCATAGTTATCAGCGGATACAACGCTTACATAATCCTTACCAGCTTCTAAATTATTTGGCTTATTATCCATAAATACGACTTTTACTCCCGCATCAGCCGCTTTCTTAAATGCCGATGCTGTAGACACAGGGTCAACAGGGATCCCAACGATGATATCTGGATCTTTAGCTAATACTGTTTCAATATCTGATACTTGTTTTTCTGCTTTGAATTGCGCGTCTGTTACTGCTACTACCTCAATTCCCATTCTGGAAAATGTTGCTTTTAACCCTTCAATTTGTGCTGTAGCCCAGTCATTTCCAGCATAGTGCATAACAATGGCTGCCTTATAGTTACCTTCTTTAATCTTTTGAACTTCCTCTTCTGTTAGCTCTAGTGTTTTAGCCGACACAGCCGACTCTCCTTCAGGCCCTTTACTTAAGATTTCTTGATCAGGAATTTCCTGGTTAATAGCGATAGGACCAGATTCTTCTGTTGCGACTTCTTCTGCTGAACCTTGATCTTGATCACTTGTTTCAGAGGTAGTAGAACTTCCTTGGCTGCATCCTGCAAGACCTAGCATTATTGCTAACAAAACCATTGTTAAAATAGAAAATAACTTTTTCATATTTGAGCCCCCTTGTTTTGGACAACCCTTATATTGATTTAATAGATTCATATTTTGTCAGGTAATTACGGCTAATTTCTGCTCCAGCTTTTGGATCATAGTAACTATCAAGCTCAACTGTTAGCCAACCATCATATTGAGCTTCTTCTAACACTCTTACCATTTCATCAAATTCCTGGTTTCCTTCACCTAATGGTAAAAACTCTCTATTTTGAAAATCCTTAAAATGAACATATTGAATACGATCAATATATTTTTTAATGACGCCTAGCGGATTCCCCCCACCTGCTTCAATGTGTGCAGTGTCAGGACATAAGTTAATGACAGTTAATGGCATTAATTTATCTAATTGTTCAGGTGACTGAACACAAGTACCTAAGTGTGGATGGTAGCTTGCAATAAGACCATATTTTTCAGCAATATGACTGACCTTATTTAATGCTTCACCTAAATCTTTGTAATCGCTCTCTAAAATACCTTTAGCTCTAACGGCTCCTCCACCAACAACTAGGTGTTCTGCTCCTAGAGTAGATGCTAGAGCAGCAACTTCTTCAATTTTCACTAATTCATCTTCTAAAATGTCCGAAAAGATAAAGTTCCCACCAGTATAAACTCCGATAAAGTCTAACGAATGTTTTTCAATCAGTCTTTTAAACTCTTCTTCTTTCCCTTTATATTGCATCAGATTTCCATCAAACAGTTCAAAGCCTTCATAACCAGCAGCTTTAATATCTTCTAATGCTTCTTCTGTTGAACCATTTGCAAGATAATAGGAATCTTTTACTGAAGTAACACCAGCAGGGTGACCAACAACGCCTCCCCAGGTATTCGTTTGGTAGCCTAATTTCATCATTTCTCCTCAACTTTCTTATTATTTTTATTGAATCATCATTGAATTACTACAGAATCGACGCCTCGAACAACTCTGCCTGCAACGGTTCACATAAAAACTTGTCAACCTTGCTTACAAATCCTTTAAAATGGGACGTTTCTTCATGTATCTGAATAGCAGTTTGATCCTTCCATTTCTCTACAAAAACAAATGTATTTGGCTGCTCTGGATTTTCATAGTACTGATAAGTAATATTTCCTTCTTCAGCTTTAGAATGTTTCGTTACTTGTCCAGCTATTTCAAGGAACTCATTACGTTGTTCTGGATCAACCTTGAAATAAGCGTGAATAATTATCATTGGAAAACCTCCCTTTGTCAGGCTAAAATCAATTAAATTTACTGTTAACTTGAAAAATAAAAGTTTTCATTTATCAAAATTTCCAACAATTTTTTTCATGTGCTGGATTGATTGTCTAGTAAAGTCGTCAAAAATATTGCTTTCTCCGGTGAGTTCAGATGCTAAGTATGGATTTGAAACAGCTGGTAAAAATTCCATCGTTATATATCCTTGATAATTTCTGTCTTTTAGGAATGAAATAACGGGTTTAAAATCTGTATGCCCAAGACCAGCAGCTTCACGTGTGTTATCAGCTATATGGACATGTGCTAGATAATCAGAAATTTTCGTTAAAGATGCCTTCATGTCGCGTTCCTCTATGCTCATGTGAAACAAATCAGCCATTATTCCAACACATTCTACATTAACTTCCTCAACAAATCTTAGAGCTAATGAAAGGTTGTTCACTAAATATGTTTCATAACGATTTAATGCTTCAATAGCAATTGTGATTCCTTGTTCATCTGCATATTGTCCTGCCTCTTTAACACTTAAAATAGCATTATTCCATTCTTCCTCAAGAGTCGTTTCTGAAGAAAGCTTACCAACACAGGTTGGGACAACAATCAATGTTTGGGCATTTAAGGCTTTCGCTAAATCGACCGATTTTTTTACATATTCAACAGCATTTTTCCGAATAGCTTCGTTCGATGAGGATAGATCTCTTTCCGGAGTAAAAATGCCACAAATCGAACTGCATTCCAAGTTATACTCATGTAAAAGTTTTTTTGTTTGCTCGATATCAATTGAATCTGGTTCACCAGCTAATTCAACTCCCTGGTAACCAAATTTTTTCAATCTTTTCAAACTGATTTCTAAGTCTTCATTTCCATATATCCACTGGGTAGCACTATATTTATACAGAAGAAATCACTCCTAACCAAGAGAATTATTACACCTTACCTGCTAGAATAAGATTTAAAGGAAATAAACCCCTTTAAATTTAGTCCTGATTGACGTTCACTAAAATTTTTATCGTATCTTTGTTTTGATCTGCCTCTTTGATTCCCTCTTCTAACTGATCTAATGTGATCGTTTTACTGAATATATCTTTAGGATTAAATCTTTTTGATGAAATAAGTTGGATTGCTTTCGTCCATGTTCCGTAAGTACCTGCATAAGAACCTACGATTGTTAGTTCCTTGCTAAAGATGTCAAATGGTTTAATTTCCATCACTTTATCAGCTGGAGCAGCACCGTAAGCAACCAAAGTTCCACCTTTTCTAACCATCTGTAATGCTTGCTGGTAAGTTGGAATCGCCCCAACGACTTCAAATACAACATCAGCGCCTCTTCCTTCAGTAAAATTAAATACTTCCTGGACAGGATCTGTTTCTGATGCGTCAATAACAAAATCTACTCCCAGCTCCTTAGCCTTTTGAAGACGTGTTTTATTCATTTCAGATAGAATGACCTTGCTTGCACCATTTAGTTTTGCCATAATTGCATGGGCCAGCCCCATCGGTCCAGCGCCGATAATAGCTACTGTATCCCCCATTCCGACATTCGCCCGCTCCTGGCCTCTGATAACACATGCCAGTGGTTCGATATATGCGCCTTCCTCCCAGGACAGAGCTTCGGGTAATTTATACACATTATTTTCAGGCGCTTTTACGTACTCTGCAAATGCACCATTGATATGGACACCTAGCTGTGTGATCTTCTCGCAAAAGAGCTTCTGACCTGTCCGGCAATAATAGCAATTGCCACAACTAATATTGATATCTGCTGTTACACGGTCACCTTCCGATACACTAGTCACTGATGATCCTATTTTTACAATTTCACCAGCAAATTCATGGCCTTGGATGAGAGGCTTAGGAGCTGGAAAATGTCCGTTATATATATGTGGATCGGTTCCGCAAATCCCGCAAGCTTTCACTTTAATCAGAACCTCATTATCCTTTATTTCCGGGACAGGTGCGGACTCGATTTTTAAATCTTGAGTTCCATAAGTAACAGCAGCCTTCATTTCTTTTTTATCAAGACTGCCTTGTGGTTTTTTAAGTACAGCAGCCTTTGTGTTCTGTGTCATCATACTTCCTCCTTAAATAATTTTTTCAGGAAAACGATTGACTCCTCTGTGTATCGATCATAGAATTCTTCACATCTTGTCCCATTAAATGGGTCAGCAAAAGCAGGTAATAATTCCATTGTTAAATAACCACTGTAGTTTATATCCTTTAATGCTTTCGCGATTGGTTTAAAATCAATATGCCCTCTTCCAGGTGCCGCACGATTACTGTCAGCAATATGGAGATGATATAATTTATCCCCAGCCAGCCGAATCGCATCAGCAATGTCTACCTCTTCAATATTCATGTGGTATGTATCACCCATACACCCAACACTAGGTAAATCAACACGATTGACAAGTTCAAGAGATTGTTCCATTCGATTAATAAGGTAATTCTCATACCGATTCCATGGTTCAACAGTTAATCTGACTCCATGTTCTCCAGCATATGAGCCTGCTTCTTTAATTCCTTCAACAGCCCAATTAAGCTCAGTTTCTCTATCGGCCTCCTGATAAATTTTCATACAGGCTGTTGGAGTTAATGAAATTCCTTGTGCCCCAATGGTACTTGCAAAATCAACGCAGCTTTTAATATACTCAATCGCATTCCTTCTAGTTTGCTTATCACTGGAGACGATGTCTCTTTCAGCATTATAAATCGCACATATTGTAGAGGCAGAGATGTTATATTTATTAAGCAGTTCCTTGATTAAACCAGTATCCATTTGTCCTGGTTCCCCAACAAATTCAACGCCGTCATAACCGAATTTTGATAATCTCGCAATACTAGTTTCAATATTCTCACCAGCATATACAAGTGTGTTATAACCGTATTTAATCATTCTCATCGCTCCTTTTGCCCATTTAGGATATACTCTTGTGAACATCTTTTTTATAATCGCTTTTTTTAAAAAGTTATAAAACAATTTAATTGTTAAATTATTGTTTTGCAGCCTTTTGAATTACTTCCGGAGCTTCCTGACGGTATGCCATTTTCCATGCCTCTAAAACATTTTCCTGTGTTACAGCTAAACCTGGTACAGCGACAAATGGAGGAACTTCTTTTCCAAGTAAAGAATGCCCGGCTAAGATCGCCTCTGCAACTCCCTGATCAAATGGCAGCTGTGATCCAAGACCTTTTACATTTCCACCAGAAGCAATCTCTAAGGCAACGTTTGTACCTAAATCTACTGTTGTGATAATTAAATCTTCCTTTCCAGCCGTTCGTGCAGCTGCTAAAACACCTTCAGCAGGTACATCCCAAATGGCAAAAATACCGTCTAAATCGTTGTATCTCGTTAACATGGCTGAAGCTACTTTTTCAGCATCGTTCGGTGTTGTTATTCCGCTGCTTGTGACAATTTCAATTTCTGGATACTTTTCTTTAAGCGTCGTTTCAACTGCTTCTCGACGTTGGTTATTTACAAAGAAGTCAACATCGTGGTAAATGATACCAACTTTCCCTTTTCCACCAAGCTGTTCACCTAAAATATCTCCTGCGGCTGTACCATTTCCATAGTTATCAGAAGCGACAACGCTTACATAATCCTTGCCTGGTTCTAATCCCATAGGTACGCTATCCATAAATACCAGTTTAATACCAGCATCTGCAGCTTTTTTAAAAGCCGGAGCAGTTGAAACAGGATCAACTGGTAGACTGACGATAATATCTGGAGATTTTGCCATGATTGTTTCGATATCAGCTACTTGTTTTTCAGACTTAAATTGCCCATCTGTAACAGCAACCACTTCAATTCCCATTCTTTCAAATGCTGATTTTAAACCGTTAATTTGTGCAGTTGAATAATCATTACCAGCATAATGCATGGCAATTGCAGCTTTGTATTTACCTTCTTTAATCTTTTCAATTTCTTCTTCTGTTAGTTGAAAATCCTTTGCAGAAATAGCTGTTTCTCCATAAGGACCTTTACTTAATATTTCTTGTTCACTTGAAATTTCCGGGTTAATCGTAAGTGGACCTGAATCAGGAAGTTTCACCTCATTTTTATCGCTCTTTTCACTTTCATTTCCAGATTGAGAAGAACTACTTTGACTACATCCAGCAATTGCTAGACCACTAATTAATAGAATAATCATCATTTTGAAAAAAATCTTTTTCATGAAAACCCCCCTATTTTTTATGAAATAAAATCTTATACTTGAACATCTTTTCTAGAATCCAAAAAGATGTTCAAGGTATATATGATCTGTTTTATTTTCTTTATTTAATTTCTGCTAGTTTTTGTTTCAAATAGTCAATTGAAGTTTTTGCATACCAATCTGGATCTGCTTTTCTTGTATGAAATCCAACTTCCATTGATAGATAGCCCTGATAATCAATTTCTTTTAACGCTTTTAGTAAGGAATCAAAATTAACACTTCCTTGACCAGGAGGCAAACGATCATCATCTGAAATATGAACGTGATGCAGCTTTTCCTTCATTCTATATACATAATCACTTGGTACCTCGTTTCTATATAAGGCATGGAACGTGTCAAACATTACTTTTACGTTGGATTCACCAGCCTCTTCTGCAAGAATTAAAGCATCATCAGCGGATTCGATTAAATTACTGTCAGCAGCTTGAGGCTCGACAACCATTGTAATTCCAAGATCTTTTGCGTATTTTGCAACATCTTGTAAACCTTCTAAACTATATTTCCATGCGTCCTTCTGAGTAGTTCCAAAGCCAAACCAGCCCGCAAGCCACATCACAGTTGGGCATTCCCAATCGTGGGCAAGTCGAACGACATCTTTATATTGTTTAATTGTAAATTCTCGTTCTTCTTTTAATGGAGAGCATGGATTTAAGCCAGGTCCGCCCCCTGGAGCAGGAAGCATAGCAGCAACATTAAGATTGTTTCTTTTTAAATGATTAAGAATTTCTTTACGTCTTTCATTCGATAAAAAATCTGGATACGCATGAGGACTTGCACAACCAATTTCAATTCCATCATATCCCATCGCTGATAAGCGACTAATTACTTCTTCCAATGGATAAGTTGGAAGCCAAGACGGAAAAGAGCCATAAACCCACGTATTAAATGAAATTTTCATCATCAACAACTCCGTTTCTCATTCATTTTTAATCACGAGCTATTACCGAATAGGTAAGTAGCAAAATATAAATCTTTCTTATTACCAAACAAACACAGCTTTTTCTGTTTCTCGATCGTCAAACATACGGAAGGCTTCTTCCGCTTCTTCTAGCTTGAATGTATGTGTTACTAATTTTTCAACTGGTAAATTCTTTCGTACAATGAATTCAGCAATTTCATCAAACTCTTGAATTGGGAAGTACCATGATCCCATGACAGTGATTTGTTTACGGATTAATTGCTGACTTGGCTTGATTGTTGTTTCCTTGCTTTCCCCGATAAACGCTACACGTCCATGTGCTCTTACACAATCCAATGCATCATTCTCAGCATATGGACTTCCTGAACAATCAATTGCAGCATCCGCTCCTAAACCTTTTGTAATGCGATTAATTTCTTCTTTCACATTCACATTTTTTCCATTGATTGTATAGTCGGCACCTACTTCTTTCGCTAGCTCCAAGCGCTCATCAAGCATGTCAACAGCAATAACCGTTGCACCTAGGCCTTTTGCAATCATGACACCTGCTCCGCCCATAGGTCCCATACCAAAAATCACAAGAATATCTCTACCAGAAATATTCATTCTCTTTTGCGCGTGGTAAAGAGTTCCGACTGCATCTGTTGAAACAGCTGCTGTTACAAAGCCCATGCTATCTGGAAGTCTCATGCAGTTTTCAGCTGGTACAACCATGTAGTCTGCATCTCCACCATGAGAATCGAATCCGATGCATTTGAATTCTTTACAGAACATTTTGTAGCCGCTTTTACAATGAGCACACTCGCCACAGCCTACTGCTAAATAAACCGCAACACGGTCTCCTGTTTTAAATTTTCCAACACCAGCTCCTACTTCGGTAATGACTCCGGCAGGCTCATGCCCCGGCACTGTACAGCCTGTTTTCGTTCCTTCAAAAACCGACGTACCATGATATAAACTCATATCACTTCGGCAAATTGCTGATGCTTTTAATTGAACTAATACCTCTCCTTGACCTGGAGTTGGAATGTCTACTTCACGAATTTCTACTTTTTTATCTCCTGGGAAAAAAACTGCCTTCATTGACATTGTTGTTTCGCCTCCATTGTTGAATTGTTTGCTTTTATTAAGCCCACCACATTTCAGTTAGTTCTTCTTTAAACATGGCTCCTTTTAATAGAGAGATTGCTTTTTTTAGTCCTTCATCAGTCGAAGCCAGCATATCTTCATGTTCAATTGAGATCACATAATCATAACCAACTGCTCGCAATGTGCTAATCATGTCTTTCCATAATTTCTCTTCATGTCCATATCCAACTGATCGAAAGGTCCATGATCGATCTAAAATCTCACTGTAGTGCTTCGTATCTAAAACACCGTTTACTTTTATGTTTTCTTTATCCAAATAGGTGTCCTTTGCATGGAAATGGAAGATCGCATTTTCACGTCCAAGCTTTTTAATCGCTGCAATTGGATCGATTCCTTGCCAAACTAAATGACTTGGGTCAAAATTTGCTCCAATGTTATCCCCTGCATGTTCTCGTAACTTTAACAATGTTTCAGGGTTATAAACGACAAATCCAGGATGCATTTCAAACGCAACTTGAATACCACGTGATCTGGCAAACTTCGCTTCTTCCTTCCAGTAAGGAATTATCACTTCATTCCACTGCCAGTTTAAAACCTCTGTAAATTCTGGCGGCCACGAGCATGTTACCCAGTTTGGATTTTTTGCTTCTTTATGATCTCCAGGACATCCGGAAAATCCATTTACAACAGGTATTTCTAATTTTTCAGCTAGAAGAACTGTTTTTCTCCACACCTCATGAGAATCATTGGCTAACTTCTTATTAGGGTGCAAAGGATTCCCATGGAAACTAAGTCCACTAATGGATAATCCTCTGCTTTCAATTGCTCTCATAAACGCCTTTGCTTTTTCAGGTGATTGAAGTAATTCATCTGGATCACAGTGATGGTTACCAGGATAATTTCCTGTTCCAAGCTCAACTGTTTCTAATCCCATTTCCTTCACTTTATCTAGCATCGTTTCAAACGGGAGGTTTTGATAAAGTGGTGTAAAAACACCTAGCTTCATGAGTAGACCTCCTTTTCTTGCTTGACTTTCACCCATTTCTGCTGTTGGTGACTTTCTAAGATAGCATCAGTAATACACATTGATAAGTGACCATCTTCAAACGTGGCAAAGTTAGGCTTATCTGTTTTAAGACTTTTTTCTTCTCTAACAAACGTATAGAAGTTTAGCATCATATTTTTTAATGCATCAGGCCAGCCTTCATTGTGACCACCAGGATGATGGATCGCAGTTTTTGCTTCTGCCGAGAATAAGCTAGGATCTGCTAACAAAATTTCGTTTGGTTTGTCTCGGTGACCAATCCACAATTTTTCCGGCTCCTCTTGATTCCAAAATACTGAACTCTTACTAGCATCTATTTCAAAACTCAGTCTATTTTTTCTTCCTGCACTTACTTGTGAAACGGTGAAAACACCTCTTGAGCCGTCCTCAAAACGAACCAGTACTGATGCATAATCCTCTGTATTGATGGCAACATCCTCATACTCCTGCCCCTCATAATTGACTGCGCTGAACGTATTACTGCCAGATATTGCTTTCTTTCTTACAGGGATAACCGTGGCAAGATCAGCAAAAACTTCTACGATTTTTTTCCCTGTTACATATTGAACCGTGTCACACCAATGTGAGCCGATATCTGCAATAGCACGGGATTTCCCCCCTACCTCTGGGGCTAATCTCCAGTTAAAATCGGTTTCATATAACAACCAATCTTGAAGATAGCTTCCATGTACCAAGTTGACTTTTCCTAGATCTCCGTTTGAAATCATCGCATGTAAATTTTGGACACTTGCATGCTGTCTATAATTAAAATTCACACCATGAACAACATCTTTTGTTTTAGCTAGAGCCAACAATTCTGCTGACTCTTCGCTGTTCATTGCTAACGGCTTTTCAGATATCACATGTTTACCAGCTAAAATGATGTCCTTATTTATCGCAAAGTGAACATGATTTGGCGTACAATTATGCACAACCTGGATCTCTTCATTTTTAAGCATTTCGCGGTAATCTCCATAAGCAAGTGAAATACCAAGTTCAGCAGCTTTTGTTTCCGCTTGCTCCCTACTTGTTTCTGCTAAAGCAACCACTTCTACAAATCCAAGTCTTCTAATTGCTTCGATATGAGTTGGCCCAATAAAACCTGTACCAATAATCCCGACCTTTATTTTTTCCATGTTTCATCCTCCTGTTCTGTCATTTCTTCTTGATGATTTCTTTTCTCTAGTTATCTCTTAATTGCTTTTTTACCGAAAGCTACAGCTAAAATGATGATAATTCCTTTTATAATCATTTGCTGACTAACATCCAGCCCCATAATGATAAGTCCATTATTAATTGTCCCAATCATTAAGGATCCTACAAGTGTTCCAATAATTGTCCCGACTCCACCAAAAAGACTTGTTCCACCTAAAATGACAGCAGCAATAACAGAAAGCTCATCTCCTTCACCGAACGAAAATCTTCCTGCGTTCATACGTCCTGCATAAAGTAAACCCGCTAAACCAGCCATTGCACCTGTTCCTAAGAAAACGAGCAACTTAATCTTCATTGTTTTTACACCTGAGAAACGTGCAGCGCTTTCATTACCACCAGTTGCTAATACTTGTCTTCCAAATGACGTCTTACGTAGTAAAACATGAGCAATGATTGTAAAGACAACAGTCCATAAAAGTAAAACCGGAATTGGCCCAATATCACCAGAACCAAAGATAAAGTTAAAATTTGAGTTAACAATTGGAACTGGAGCTGTATCTGTTACCCACATCGCAAGACCTTTTATCGCTCCCATTGTCCCTAGTGTTACTAGGAAGGAGGGAATTGCTACTTTTGTAACGAGTAAACCGTTAATTAGGCCAACCACAATACCTGTACCAACACCACCGATTAATCCGCCTATGATGCCATAACCTGCCTGTAGCGCTAATGCCCCAACTAATGAAGATAAAGCAGCAATCGATCCAACGGAAAGATCAATTTCACCTGTACTAATAACAAATGTCATTGCAAGTGCCATTAAAGAAATGGTTGCTGTTTGTCTCACAATGTTTAAAAGATTGCTTGAAGATAAAAACCCTTCATCATATAAATTGATAGAAAAGTAGATTAACACTCCTACGAAGGCAAAATAGACGATATAGTTACGCCATTCAAATTTCTTAAACATAGGTAATGCTGCTTTTTCTACTTTAGAAACCTTGGATTGCATATTGTAGATCCTCCTCTGATTTAATCTCAGTTCGTTGTAGTTCCTTTTTTATCTTGCCTTGATGCATCACAAGGACACGATCACTCATAGCAAGAAGTTCAGGGATTTCTGATGAAATGACAAGTATTGCCTTGCCGCTAATAGCTAATTCTCTAATAATGTCGATAATTTCTGTTTTTGCTCCAATGTCTACACCAATTGTTGGTTCATCAAGCAATAAAACGGTTGGGTTATTTGCTAACCATTTTGCAAGAACAATTTTTTGCTGATTTCCACCTGACAATAAGCCTGATTTTTTAAAGATATCATCAGTTTTAACATTTAATTTTTTGACAAGTTGATTACTTATTTCATTTGCTTTTTTGTTATCAATAAACAATCCTTTGTTCACTTTAGATAAGATTGGCAGAATCATATTGTCTTTCACACTATGTTCTAGAACCAATCCCTGCACACGTCGATCCTCGGGAATTAATGCAATCCCTGCATCTATTGCATTCTTAGCCGAATTAATTGAACGTTTTTGACCATCAACGTAAATTTCACCACTGTCTATTGAGTCAATTCCAAATAAACAACGGACTAATTCCGTTCGACCACTACCCATCAATCCAGCAATTCCTACTATTTCTCCAGGTTGTATTTTAAGATTAATATTTTGAACCTTATCTCCAGCGCTTACATTTTTCACCTCAAAAATCGGCGGTGCTTCTTTCGAGTATTCCCTCTCCTGATATTCAAAGGCTTGGTCAAATTCTTGTCCTACAATATGCTGAATAACTGTATCAAGATCAGTTTCACTACAATCCTCGGTTGTAATATATTGACCATCACGCAAGATCGTGATGCGATCACAAATTTCGAAAATCTCATCCATTCTGTGAGAAATATAAATAATTGCATAACCCTTTGCTTTTAATTGATTGATAAATTTGAATAATACTTCCGTTTCCGTTTGAGTTAACGAAGAGGTCGGCTCATCCATAATCAATATTTTCGCTTCCTGAGATAGTGCTTTTGCAATCTCAGTCATTTGCCAATAGCCAACTCCTAGATTCTGAACAACATCTGATGGTCTAATATCAACCCCAAGTTCCTTTAATAGAACCTCTGTTTTCTTTTCACATTCTTTATCATTTAAAAGCCCAAGTGATGTCTTATCCTCTCTCGTTAAAAAGATATTTTGGGCAACTGTAAGAGTTGGTACTAAGCTAAACTCTTGGAAGATCATTGAGATCTTATTTGCCTTTGCGTCATCAAAGCTTTTAATGCTTACAGGTTTTCCTTCAATTAAAATGTCTCCACTATCTGCTGTATAAACGCCAGTAAGGATTTTCATTAATGTTGATTTTCCGGCACCATTCCCACCCATCAAGGCATGTACTTCTCCTTTTTTCACTGAAAAGTTGACCTTGTTTAGGACCGTAATACCATTAAACGCTTTATTTATATTCTTCATTTCTAGAATAGGTTGATCCATTGTTTGTTCACCTTCCTTTGGTTATAGAGGCTATAAGAACCTGATAGCCTCTATATTATTTCCATGCATCTTTCACAGTAGAAGGAGCTTCAACTCCATAAATTAATTTCCAAGCATCAAGTACATTTTCTTTTGTTACTTCGATAGCAGGAGAAGCAACATAAATAGGAGCTTCTTTACCTAATAGACCATATCCTGAAAGAATGGCTTGTGCTACACCTTGGTCATAAGGTAATTGAGCACCTAACCCTTGAACGATTCCATCAGATGCTATTGAAATCGCTACATTTGTCCCTAAATCAACTGTTGTCACAACTAAGTCATCTCTTCCTGCTGTACGAGCAGCTGCCATAACACCTTCTGCCGGTACATCCCAAGGAGCGAAAATACCATCGATTTCTGGGTTTCTTGTCAGCATCGCTGAAGCAACTTCTTCTCCTTTATTCGGGTCCGTTATTCCACCTTGTGCTACGATTTCAATGTCAGGATATTTCTCTTTGATTGTTGCTTCAAATGCATCTGAGCGGTTTTTGGTTACAAAGAAGTTAACATCGTGATAAACGATACCAACTTTCCCTTTACCACCAATTTTTTCTGCCATAATGTCCGCTGCTAGAGCACCGTTTCCATAGTTGTCACCTGAAACAATACTGATGTAATCCTTACCTGCTTCAAGACCTTCTGCCGCTCCATCCATGAATACTAGTTTAACGCCTTGTTGTACTGCTTTTTTATAAGCTGGTGCAGTTGATACTGCATCAACAGGAACAGAAATCATGATATCTGGATCTTTCGCTAATACTGTTTCAATATCGTTTACTTGTTTCTCAGCCTTAAATTGTGCATCTGTTACAGCTACAACTTCAATTCCCATTTTTTCAAATGTGTCTTGCATTGCTCCAACAGCTGCATTCATATAATCTGTGCCTGAATAGTGCATAACAATTGCTGCTTTATAATTACCGTCCTTAATTTTTTGAAGCTCTTCCTCAGTTAACTGTAAAGACTTTGCAGAAACTGCTTGTTCACCATTTGGTCCTTTATCTAGAACTTCTATATCTGGAATCTCAGGATTTATTGTTAGTGGCCCTGATTCAGAGAGGTAATTTTCATTTTTTTCTGTGCTTCCTTCTGTTGTCTGTGCTTCTTCCTTATTTCCACATCCGATTATTACGCTAAAAACTAGTAGCAATAACACGGAAAGTAATAAATTCTTTTTCATTTCATAACCCCCAAATTTTTCATGTACTTTAATCTTTTGTAAGGTACAACTAGCGTTTTTTACAACCACCTCCTTTAAAGTTCAATTGGCAGAAATTTGTAATCGTTTACAAATCAACCGCAATTCGAAGCTAAAAATTAGCGCTTCTTAACTTATAGAGAAAATGAATGAAATCTAATTTCTTTCTTTATTTTGTAATCCATTACATTTTCTTTATAAAAATAAACTTTTTATCCCTGTTTACTAGGTTTAAAAGTTATGAGTGAATCGACATTTGTAACCGATTACATTAAACGTGTAATGATTTATTGATCTTTGAGCACGATTCTCTTATGACAAGACTGTCATCTAAAATATATTGATTTTTCTCGATTTTCTTTTTATCCATTAGCATGATTAATAGTTCCATCGCTTTAGACCCTATTTCAAAAGCTGGTTGTGAAATTGTGGTCAAAGCAGGCTCGAAAATAGAGGAAAAATGAATATTATCGAATCCAATAACCGAGATGTCTTCAGGCACTCTAAGGTTCATTGTTCTTATGGCTCTAATGGCACCCAAAGCCATTTCATCATTCGCTGCAAATACTCCTGTTGGCATTCTATTGAGCGCTAAGAACTTCTTCATTAAATTAAATCCGCTTTCATAATTAAAGTGACCTTCTTGTACTAGTACTGGATCTACTGATATGCTATACCTTGCCATCGCCTGGTAAAAACCCTTTAATCGATCCTGTCCTAATACACTATCAAGTGGTCCAGAAATAGTTCCTATTCTTCGGTGTCCTAACTGAATTAAATATTCTGTTGCCTTTCTAGCACTACTAACATTGTCAATTGAAATGGTTGGAATAGAAGATCCTTCAATATATTCACAGGCAAGCACTACTGGAAATTCATTAGCCATCTCTTCGACAATCTCTGGTTTCATTTTTGCTGTTAATAAGATCATTCCGTCTGCTTTTTTCTGACGGAGCATATCTAAATACCGACTTTCCTGTTCACTATCATTCCCAGCATCACCAAGTAAAACTTGGTATCCGTTAGCAGATGCAAGATTTTCTATTCCTCGTAGAACCTTTGAAAAGAAAGGATTAGATATATCCGGAATCACAACAATCACTGTTTTAGTTTCTGACGTCCTTAGCTGACGAGCTAAAACATTTGGATGATAGTTTAATTCTTTAATGGCTCTTAATACTTTGTTAATTGTTTCCTCTCTTACAGTATCAGGCTTACTTATGACTCTAGAGACTGTAGCAGTAGAAACATTTGCCTTCTTTGCAACATCTACGATTCTAACCATCTAAGACTCTCTTTTCTATTAACTTAATAATGTGTAATCGCAATCATTTTTATTTTGATAAAATGTATTGCTTGTTTATTTCTTAGTTATATCTTACCGGTTATTGAAAATCGAAAAAACATGGTTAAATTAATTTTTCACCATGCATTTTTAGTGTAGATGCAGGGATGATTGTTGGCTTTCTCAGTTGGAAATTATAGGCTTTAAACAGCAAAAAACCCTCAGAAATCTAAGGGTTCAGGAAAAATTTTAATTATCTCAACAAATCATTTACAGCCTCATCAGCCTTCGTTAATGCTTCTTCAACTGACATCTCTCCTAGTTGGGCAGCATGTAAATAACCAGTTACAATACTTTCCCATTGTTCCTCTTGTGGGAAGAATGGACGCGCTTTTGCTGTCTTCATTGCTTCATTTACTGCTTCGTATCGGCGAAATTTCTTAACATCAGTTCCCTTAACTTCCACTTGCTTAAGAGTTGGATCTAAATAGGAAGAGAGTCGGACTGGATCTCCCCCACCCATCTGAGCTTGTCTGATATCATTTTGTTTGCTTTCTAACCAAACCATAAATTTAAATGCTTCGTCAGGATGTTTTGATGTTCTGGGAATAACAATTGTCCATCCCGCTAGATGTGGTACAGATGCTTTCATTGCTGGCGTTTGGGCAAAATCCCATTGGCCAACAGTATTAGAATAGGCCTGATCATCTACCTTATCAGCTGCCCAAGACCAGTGAATAGCCATTGCAACTTTTCCTTTTGCAGCATCATCTGATACTTCTGAAAAAGTATAATCATTTATACCTGGAGGAGAGAATTGCAGTAAGTCAATCCACGTTTTTGTCGCCTCTATGACTTCTAGAGTTGATAATGATGATGTCATCTTATTCCAATCAATGACATCTCCACCGTTAGAATAGACAAATGTTAACCATGTGTGCACATTGCCAAACCCTTCACTAGCTTGTCCAGCCCAGCCATATATTTTTTTTCCATTTACAATTTTCCCATTAAAAAATTCAGCCATATCGCGAAATTGATCCATGGTTTTGGGAGGTGTTAGGTTATATCCGTATTTACTTTTAAACTCTGATTTCAATTTATTTTTTTTGAATAAATCAGAACGATACCAAAGGATATGAGGGTGGATCGTCTGTGGCAATCCATAATTATTACCACCTTCGCCATAAGCACCATTTTTTCCGTTCCATTGTGTTAGGGATAATGCTCTAGGTAAAAACACTTCCGTATCAACTTGTTCTTTTACCATATAGGTGTCCAAAGGGAGTAAACTATTAGTAGACACGAGTTCAGGTACCCAATTATAATCAACATTAAAAAGATCATAACTAGCATTACCAGCAATCGAAAGAGACATTTTTTGAAAAATCATGTCGCGTCTGACCAACTCAATATTTACAGATACACCTGTTTCCTCCTCATATTCTTCCGCTAATTGTTGGGTTACCTCTCCCCATGTCGTGTTAAGAAAAACACCATTTAAAGATATTTGCTTTTTCACCTCGACCTCTTTATTTTCTTCCAAGCCCTCTTCTTGCTTTCTTAATGGTTGATTGCAAGAGGTTAAAATAAAAGAGCTCACAAGTATAAACATCAAGAGAGTAAAGTACTTAGTCAATAATCTCCCCCCTTTCGTTAACTATTGTTCCTCACGAACTGGATGACGAATGATCACTCTAAAGCCTTGATTATGATCTTCATCAACTTTTATTCCATAATCAGTTCCAAAATGAATCTGAAGTCGTTTATGAACATTTTTTAAACCAATGCCATGATGTACATGACTTGAGTTTTTTTCTTTATCCAATTTGTTACTCGTCAGTCCTGGCCCGTTATCTTCAATAATAAAAATAATATCCTGTTCAATACGCTTAGCTGTTAACAGAATTTTCCCTTTTCCTTCTGGGAGGTTACTAATTCCATGCTTGATGCAATTTTCTACGATTGGTTGAAGGATTAGCTTGATGACGTTAAATTTTAAAATCGTTGGATCTACCTGAACAAACACTTTAAATAAACGATTACTTCTTAGCTTTTCTATGTCTAAATAATTCTTAGCATGCTCAAGTTCTCTTTCAATCGTTGTCCACTCATTATTATTATTTAAACTGAATCGAAGTAAGTTAGCTAATTTCGTTACCATTAGTGCAATATTTTTTTCGTCTACCTTTTCTGCTCTCCACTTAATTGCATCTAATGTATTATAGAAAAAATGTGGATTAATTTGATGATTTAATGTCTGAAGCTCAAAATTCCGCTTGTCAGATTCCATCTTTTTTGTTTGTTCAATAAGTTCAGACATTCCTGTAATCATTTGGTTAAACCCACCAACAAGCTGACCAATCTCATCTTTTCTAGACCTTTCCATACGGAAATGCTTCAATACTCCAATTCGAACTTTTTCCATATGTGAGACGAGAGCCTTAATTGGTAATGTAAAATTACGAACAATAAAAACAAGGTAAATCGAAACAATGAATATACTGATCACAACAATCCACAAAGTAAAGTTTTTTATTTGTTCAATATTTCCTGTAACCTCTTTGTTTGGCAGGGCAGTGATTAATTTCCATCCCTGCTCATTTAATTGAGTTTCAGCAATATTCCAATCCTCTTCTGGTACAAATTTTTCATGATAAAGAGAAGAGTTTGCGTCAGAAATAATGTTATTTTCTTGATCAACAATCATCGTATTATAATTTTCAAAAGATGAGGGGAAGGATAATTCCTCTCGAACAAGTGAATCAGGAATTTTTAGAACAATAACACCAAGTGGTTCAAAATAATAGGATGAACGAACCGCTCTTATATAAGTAAAAACTGGCTTATTTGAAGATTCATCCCAATAATGGTACCAAATCCCTTTCTCTTTCAAATCAAAGGCTTTTAACATCATTTCCGTACTTGGCTTAAAATCATTTCCATTAATTAGGTCCAAATAATTTGGATAATACTTCATTTGTTTTGGAAAGACATATACTCCGTACGTCCCTTTTAACTGGGCAATAAGTTGACTGATCCGATTGATAAAAGCTTTTTCTTCTATATAAGATGTTGGTGGATGACTTTGCAAGAGCTTTTGTAACTGTATAGATGTCACCATTTTTTCTGATTCAATTTCTGCATCTTTTAATAAACGATTAACCTGCTTTTTATTCAATTCTATATTGTCATGAAGAAGCTGAGAGGTAACCTTTTCTAACTGAGACTTAGATCGATCATATGATAAATAACCTAATAATGCTAAAGGAATAATAATGGATAAGGCTATAAAGACAAACATTTTGTTAAATAAATTATCTTCTATTCTTACCTTTCTAAATTTCATTTTCCGTACCTATACTCTTTGGGTGTTTGACTTGTTCTTTTTTTAAAAATAGTACCGAAATGCTGTAGATTTTGATAGCCTACAGATTCCGCAATCTCATATACTTTCAAACTTGTTTCTCTTAGGAGTGATTTCGCTTTGTTAATCCTCGTCTCTGTTAAAAAATCCATATATGTTTGTCCCGTTTCTTTTTTAAACAACTGACTTAGCCAGACTGGATGTAAGGATAGCTCGTCTGCGATCATTTGTAAACTCAAATTCTCCATGTAATTAGAATGAATTATTTGAATGGCTCTCTCAATGATTGAATTGGTAGCATGTGTTGAAACCTCATGACCAACACTCGTTAAATACTCAGATAAGACCTCTTCATATTCTTCTAATGTGGTACATTCATCAACCTTTTCCCATACACTCATTGGAATATCTTTAAGCTCCTTTGAGGTTTTTTCACTTATACTTGCAAGGATTTGTGACAAGTAGTTTAATGTTTTTCGCGTGATATCGTCTCTTGATTCAAGACCATCAAGTAATATAACCTGTTGAAAGAAAACCTTTACCACCTGACGAATGCTTTCTTCATCCTTATTTATAACTAATGATGCTAAATGGTTAGCGGTTGTAAGGTCTGTAGACATCAGATGATTAGATTTTACATAGTCCTCGCGATTTGTTAGAGAGCTTATTTGAAATTCTTTTAGTGTAGAGTTGTAAGCTGCATGCATCTCCTCAAATGACGATACTTTTGTGCTAATGCCTATTGCTAACTCGATTTTTTGATATTCCTTTACCTTTTTGTGAATGGACCTAGCTATTTCCTCGGCATCTTCAATAGTTGTTAATAATACCCATCGATTTTTAGTGTCTTTAAAAAGGAGTGAGTGCATATGATCTTGGATCACATCTTGCATAATATTTCCTATCACAAAAGTCTTTAATTGATTTTCTTCTGTAAAAGGTTTCCCGTCAGGATAGCCATTTACATCAAAAATAAGGAGTGAGAAGGATTTATTCACTATCCAATCAATATTCCATAAACACAGTCTATGATAGAGATGTTCCTCAAGAGGTGTTCTTTTTAAACAAAATTCGACTAAATAGTTATCCCTCATAGAACGTGTTCCAATCTCTGCAAATGTCTTCTGCTGCTCAGTATACTGAAGTAGTTCTTTTTCCTCTTTTATCATTGAAAGAGTCCTGTTTACCTTTTCTGTAAACTCCTTTGTGCTATAAGGTTTCAATAAATAATCTACCGCACCAAAGCGTATACTTCTTCTCGCATATTCAAAATCATCAAAACCGCTTACAATAATAACCTTTGGTTGGTAGTCTTTATTTACAACCTCTTCAATTAAATCAAGACCAGATATACCTGGAAGCATAATATCAGTAATAATTAATTCTGGATAGTGTTTAAAAATGACCTCTCTTGCATCTTCCGCATTATTTGAGGTGTGCAATTCTACTTCAACATTATATAGAGAATCAATAGCCTTTTTCATTCCCATTAAGGAATCTGGCTCGTCTTCAATTAATAATAACCTCAATCTTTTACCCTCCATTCAGTGGGAAATTACATTTATATTAACCAGAACAAGTTTTAGTGGTCAATTAAAATAAAAATATGTTCTAGAATTGATGAATTTATGGGGAAATTTGTATTTAAACAATTCATTGATTTAGATAAGAATAACACGGGGTTTATTCCTTATTAGAGAAGAACCAAGGCTTATTTAAAAAGCCTTGGTTAACTAATACAAATTACTATTTTTCTACTGCATGTCCACCAAATTCATTTCGCCAACAAAGTATGTGAAAAAACCCTTTAGTTTTAAAATCCTACATCAAACCATCTAAGTAGCCTCCAAACTTTTTTTACAAATTATCACAAATAGTTTTTAGAGTTAATTATCCTATGTCGGGGAAAATACCCAAGTACTAGATTAAAAAGGAGGATAACTTTGAATGGACTCTCAAAAATTAGCTCTACACGAATCTTTGGACTTACATGAAGTTATTAACTTTAAAACACTTTGTGTTGCAAAATCAAAGTTAATGCAAGGACTAGCTTTTGATCAAGACCTTAGAAACCTAATGCAAAAAGATGTTGATCAATCCATCCAGGCACTAAATGAGTTACAGGCAATTTATCAGCGTGCGCCTTTTGAAGCTCCTGTCCCACAAAATCGTCCAACGCCAATTATCAACTGAAAGGAAGGTTACAAGCATTGAACAATGACTATTTAGACCCGATTAATTCGTTACATGTTCCTGAGCTTGCAGATACAACTTTTGCAATGGATTTTCTTATTCGTGCAAAAGAGGCGGTAAGAAATACGGCTGTGGCTTTAACCGAAACCTCTTCACCTGACTTAAGAGTCATGTTGCGAAAGCAATTAATGCAGAGCATCGCCATGCATCAAGAAATTACTGAACTTATGGTTGAGAAAAAATGGTTTCATCCACATGATTTAAAAGAGCAATATAAATTGGATCAGCTTTCTGCCAAAAACACAATTATGGTTGGAAACATGAATCTATTTCCTATTGAGACCAATCGAAAAGGTATGTTTGACCGTACACCCGATGAACATTAATATTGGAGGTTATACAGTATGAAGGCCGTAACATATCAAGGCATCAAAAATGTTGAAGTGAAAGAAGTTGAAGATCCAAAAATCCAAAAGCCCGATGATATGATTATTAAAGTAACAAGTACGGCGATTTGTGGATCTGATTTACATTTAATCCATGGAATGATTCCAAATATGCAAGAAGACTATGTGATAGGGCATGAACCAATGGGGATCGTTGAAGAGGTTGGTCCAGAAGTAACTAAATTGAAAAAAGGAGACCGCGTCATTATTCCCTTTAATATTGCCTGTGGTGAATGCCAATATTGTAAAAACAACCTTGAGAGTCAATGTGATAATGCAAATGATAATGGTGATATGGGGGCCTATTTCGGTTATTCTGGTAATACAGGTGGTTACCCAGGTGGTCAAGCTGAATACTTAAGAGTCCCTTTTGCCAATTTTACTCATTTTAAAATACCAGAAACCTGTGAAGAACCTGATGAGAAATTAAGTGTTATTGCAGATGCAATGTCCACTGGCTTTTGGAGTGTTGATAATGCAGGTGTAAAAGACGGAGATACTGTGATTGTTCTAGGATGTGGACCAGTTGGCCTTTTTGCTCAAAAGTTTTGTTGGTTAAAAGGAGCAAAACGAGTAATTGCTGTAGATTATGTCAAATACCGTTTAGAACATGCGAAACGTACAAATAAAGTTGAGATCGTTAATTTTGAAGACCATGAGAATGTAGGAAGTTACCTTAAGGAAATCACAAAAGGCGGAGCGGATGTTGTCATTGATGCAGTTGGCATGGATGGAAAAATGACCGAAATGGAGTTCCTAGCAACGGGGTTAAAGCTTCAAGGTGGTGCCATGAGTGCAATTGTTATGGCTTCCCAAGCCGTTCGTAAAGGAGGGACCATCCAAATTACAGGCGTGTACGGTGGTCGATATAACGGATTCCCACTAGGAGATATCATGCAGCGTAATGTAAATATACGCTCTGGACAAGCTCCGATGATCCACTATATGCCATACATGTTTGAATTAGTTTCCACTGGCAAGATTGATCCAGGTGATGTTGTCAGTCACGTTCTGCCACTAAGTGAAGCTAAACGTGGTTATGAAATTTTTGACACAAAAACAGACAATTGTATTAAAGTCGTATTAAAACCATAAGGAAGGAGAATATAAGTATGGATTATGCTTTACATGAAGTGCTTGAGGTTCAGGAAATAGCCTCATTTAAAACAACCTGTTTAACAAAGTCCAAAACGATGAGAGCTCTTGTATCCGAGCAAGAGTTAAAAGACATCATGCAGCAAGACATTACGATATCAAGTCGTCAGTTAGATGAATATTCTTCTATTTTATCTAAAGCACAAGGAATGCATTATTTAGGAGATGAATAAACATGAACTCAATCGTAGAAAATTTTACTGGCATGAATGCAATGTCTGATCAAGTCATAGCCACTGACTTATTGATTTCAGCAAAAAGTGGTGTTAGAAACTATGCAATGGCAGTTACTGAAGCAGGTACGCCTGAAATTAAACACACTCTTACTCGCCACCTAGAGGAAGCACTTGACATGCATGAAAAAATATCGAACTATATGGTCTCAAAAGGATGGTATCATGCTTATAATACCAAGGAACAAATTCAACTTAATTTACAAAATATTAGTACAGCTATGAATTTACCGACCCTATAACCTAGTAGAGGAACTATTTTTATTAAAGAAAACAGTTCCTCTATTATCATTATAGTTTGAAGCGATTAACGAGCCCATTCAACTCATCAGCCATGGATGATAGATCTTTTGCAGAAGAGCTAATTTCCTCCATTGAAGCAAGTTGTTCCTCAGTTTAAGCAGCAACTTCTCCTGTGCTAAAGGAATTAACTTAATTAGGTATAATAAATGGTCATGTTATTGGAGTTTTATAACAATGTATATGAGTTATTTTCTTTCGCGTATCTTTCAAAGATGGTTTTTCAGAATAAATACAAAACAGGATTACACAAACGTTACTTCTCCAGACCTTCACCCGTTTCAATTTGATACTGGTCTTTTTATCCGCCCTCTACTTTTTTGTGAACTCCGTAGCAATGCAAATTCGCACGAAGTAATAATAAGGAAAATTTTTTGGGGTTATACTAAATGTATAATTAATAAAAATAAGGAGGAACAATTATTGGATCGTTTACATGAATTTGACAATATTCTTTATGGTAGAAAAGAGAATACTGATTCATTAATTAATTATTGGGTAGACTACTCTAACCCTCTTACGTGGCAATTTTGGATTCTGATTGCTATTCTTTTAGTACCCCTGATAATTCTTTACTTCAAAATTGATCGGAGCAAAGTATTTCTAATTGGTTTTTTCGGGTATAACGTTCATGTTTTTTTTACATTTATCGATCTTTACGGCATAAATAGAGGTTATTGGCATTACCCTTATCAAGTAATCCCTGCTCTTCCAAGCATTTCATTAGACACCGCCTTAGTTCCAGTGGCTTTCATGCTTATTTATCAATTGACATTAAACCATCAGAAAAATTATTACATATACGCTATAATAATGGCTGCTATATTTGCATTTATTTTAAAGCCGATATTAGTAAATATTGGTCTTTTTAGAATGTACGGTAGTATAAATTACTTTCATTTATTCATCGGTTACATATTTGTCCTATTAATATCCAAATGTATAACTTGGATATTTCATAAATTATATAACCCTAATTTTTCAGCTGAATAAGGATTAGTATAGTACTCATAAAATCTGGGTACTTTCTTAATTTGTTATTCTTTATATCACTATTTTTGCAATTTTTGTCAGTTCAACAGTAAAAGACGCTTGCTTTTCTAATTAATAGTCCGATTGTATAAACCATTATTGAAGGAATTTAATTGATCAGAAGGTAAACCCCCTAAATGTTTTTGGGGCTCCTACATAGAGAATACCAATCGCCTCTCCTTTATTATCTTTAATTAGCATATAAGCCGTTTGATAGGTTTGTCCAGCCACAGTTGCTTGACCATAATAGTTATTGCCTTCTTTTAGCACAGCATATCTACAGCTTGATGTGACACTTTTGTACCAACAGCTCAATCCCCATTTAACTTTCGCATTATTTGCGATACGTGGATCTCCTCGAAAGATTAATATATAATAACTACCTTAACTACCTTTGGTATGCTGCAATCACTCTTACAATTTTTTCACATTCATTTCATGTTAAAATATTTCGAATGAATCTATTAAATTTGAAAAGATGAATCTGGCATGATATTTGTTATGGAGTTTGTCAGGAGGTAGTGAAAGATGATAGTAAAGATAATTTTGTAATTAAACTTACACATTATACTTACCTTTATCTTAACTTAATAAAAAATATAGATACTTTCAGGAATATTAGATGAACTTATGACTGTTAAATTTTTCACAACCTGTCCATATACTATATGAAATAAAATAAAGATTTTTTAATGAGTTAATGAAAAAGGTACTTTTATAGAAGGACTATCTTAAATAATGTTTGAGATCATTTTACCCCCTGTAATCTTTTGAAATACTAACAATTCAGTAAACCACGAAAACAGATGTTGCAATAATTCCAACAACCATATCAATCTTCATTATATTATTTCACCCATTAAAAAGGTCAATATTAAGTCTTCTACGCTCCGATGCTCTTCAATTGTGTTTCTGCTCTGAATTATAATATTTATAAGAGAGAGGTCGTTTATAATCTGTACCTTCAAATTTACATTGCTTAGGATATCAAATTCTTATTTAATAGTTAATTTATCTTCTAGATTATGAAGTTACCTACCTTAATATTGAAAAACGGAGTTCCTCTAGTTGTTGAGTTTCTGTCTGATAAATACTAAAATCAGTATCAGAAGATACTTTTTCACTTCCGATTATTCCATTTATCTCTTTTTCGATATTTCCGCAATAAGGATATTGAACTACAGTAATTTGCAAACCAGCAATTTCGTCAACAATATTTCGCGACAATTCGGGATTGTTAGCGATGAGAAATAACTGATCTTCAGTAATAAGTAATCCGAATTTTTCTTTTTCTAAATTATAAGGTAATTCGTTAAGATCACCACAAGTTAGCCATGAAATATTATCAAGCCTTCGTAAGAGTACAGCTTTATACTCTTTCTCTTTCAAATACTCTCTTAAAATAGCTAGTTTTAATTGAACATACTCTAGTCTTTTTGAAATTGTCCCTACCATTTTTCAAGTTTTCCCTCCTTCTAAGGTAATTTCACTAAGAAGAATTCCCTTATTATAAATAAAATTCCTATTTTTATTTTTCACTCAATAATACTTAGCATTTTTTTATTAGAAAGAAACATAAAAACATACTATTTATCTCTTATCACTTTGTGTTGTAACCTCATAAAGGATTGATTTTCCATCCTTCTTTGTTAAACTATTTTTTCTCCATATGATATTAGTTAATAAAGCACTTAATAAGATTAATACGATTCCCAATTTTTGAGTTTGAGCAAGGATTTCTTGAAACAGGAAATAACTTAACAATACAGTTACAATCGGTTCAAAAATACTTAGTAACGCTGCTTTTGAACTTCCAATACGCTGTATTCCCATCGCAAAAGTTAGAATAGATAAAAAAGTTGAAAAAAACGCAACTCCTAATATAGGAAACCATCCCAAAGAATGGAATTCTAGTGTAAAATCTTCTCTAAACATTGAAAATATAAATAATGCTATTGTGGCAAAGCTTGTCACAAAAGCGGCACTAACAAATAGATTTATGTCGGCTTGTATTTTTTCAGTTAGAAGAATATAACCGGAATACAAAACGGCACAACCTAACCCACATATAAGGCCAATTATATTAATTTGACTAAAATCTGCACCGAGCATAAAGTAAAGCCCGATTAAGGAAAATAGAATAACTACTATTTGGAATTTTTCAAACGATTGCCTAGACAATAAGCTATTTAAGATGACAACAAACACTGGATACAAGTAATAAACCGTAGACGCTAATGAGACTGGTAGTAAGGAAAATGATGTGAACAAGAGAATACCCATCGCTGCGTAACCTCCAGTCCCCATTATAAATAGTATAGGAATTTGTTTAACCTTCAATTGATAAGGAATTTTTTTATACAATATCCAAGACCAAAATAATACTGCTGCAAAGAAAAATCTGAAAAATAAGAGAGTACCTATGCTAATATTAAATGCATAAGCATATTTTGCGAGAATACCCATTACACCAAAACAAGAGGCGGAAACCAAAACAAGAAACGAGCCATATATATTTTTATTCATCTAATTCCACCAATCTCGATTCTTCCCTTTTTAATGGTTTTGATCATCCTTTGGACGCAACTATAAAAATTGATTATAGTGAAAAATTACAAGTCTATTTATTTAATTTTTTAAAATGCAATGTTATCATGTGGAATTCATCATTTTATGTCAACCTAATTTAGTAGATAAAGCAAAACATGGTCGTCACTTAATTAAAAACCTTTGCTTATAAGACTTAGCGAATTTGTTTCATCAATTTTTGCATAGTTTCTATCTCTCCATCTAATTGACGACTTAAATTTAACACCTCCGGATCAGAGAGCCGTTTATCTTTCGATATTCTATATAGATCCTTCCTGTGTTTATTAATACTTTTTTTCAATTCCAAAATATTTTTCAGAATCACTGATATATCACCTTTCTATCATTAGAAAATTCTCCAAATAGACATCACGTGATTAATCTAGCACCTATAAATCAATTGCGTAAACTTAACGCTTAAAAAAAAGACACAGATTAAACACTATTACACTTTAAAAAAATATTTATGTGTAATTATTAATGATAATCTGTGTCCGCATAAATATAAGGGGGATGGGTCCTTTATTCTAAAGGCCTGTATTAATCAACGTATAAGAAGCGATTGAAAGTATGAAGAGGTTCCAATCCGTTCTTACGCACAACCACTTGATCCTCTGTACGAACGCCTCCAATTCCCGGAACAATCAACGACAATTCATACGCAAAGGTTTGTCCTTCTTCCAGAACATTAGCACAACCTGGCCCGATTTCTGGAATATCTTCTTCAGGATCCATACCTGTAGCATGGGCACCTGTACGGCCTTCACTCACTTCTACTAAGTACTCATCTACCCCGTGCTTTCTAAACGCTTCGCGAATAACTCGGTCAGCTTCAATTCCTGTCATACCGGCATAGATTTTTTGTAAACACTCTTCATACCCAAGTGAACAAGCTTCCATTAGACGTTTCGCTTCATCTGATACATTACCATAACAGATTGTACGAGCATTGTCGGAAGCGTAATCATTTACGCGAATTCCGTAGTCCATCATAACAAGTTCACCACGACGGATTGGACGTTCAGTTGGACGTTTAAAGAGTACATCCGTATGTTCTCCCGCCTGAATCATGATGTCATAAGCAATGGCATGGCCACCATTTGCAAACATTGCTGCGTAAACCAAAGAAGTTGCTTCCAATTCGGTAATTCCTTCGCTGTCTCTTAATAGATCCATAAGCATTTGGATACCAGCATTACTTACACGAGCTGCACGCTTCATTGATGCGATTTCTGCTTCATTTTTCACTGATTTCAATTGCTCGATAATCGTAGAACGTTGTACATCTGCATCACCGAATGCATCATTAATCGGGAACCAGAACTCTAGATCCATGAACGTATAACCGCTAATACCAATTTTCTTTGGTTTGTCTTTTGCAGCACGTTCTTTTAGGAATGGAGCCCATTCTGAACGAATTTCACGGATATCTCCTCCTAACACACACATTGCAGAACTACCGTGTGCTGAAGGAATTTCACTACTTGGAAGGAAGAAAACAGGGTCACGGTCAGGTACTAAGTACATTAACATCGGTTGTGGATAAACGCCATCAATTGTACGATAATTTACTAACCAGCGGATATTTGACATTCTGTAGCAATCTCCGAATACGATTAAAGCATCTAAACCTTCATCCACAATCTTTTGTTTGGCAATTTCAACGCGTGCTTTGTACTCTTCGTTCGTGATTGTTTCGCCAGGCCCTTGGAACTCTCCATAACGGATTAATTTTTCAAATCTACCAGGTAACCATTTTAATGCTGCTTCTGAAATCATACTTTTATTCCCCTCTCAAATAATAATTATAAAAATATCCCTAATCTTATCTCACTACAAATCTATTAAATAGAATTCCATGCAGGCTTCTCGTTTGATTCATCCAATTAAGTAAAATGTTATAAAAGGTAGTCATCCTACATGGAATTTATTTACTTAATCAACATATAAGAAACGATTAAATGTATGGAGAGGCTCCAATCCATTTTTGCGCACAACCACTTGATCCTCTGTACGAACGCCTCCAATTCCCGGAACAATCAACGACAATTCATACGCAAAGGTTTGTCCTTCTTCCAGAACATTAGCACAACCTGGCCCGATTTCTGGAATATCTTCTTCAGGATCCATACCTGTAGCATGGGCACCTGTACGGCCTTCACTCACTTCTACTAAGTATTCATCTACCTCGTGCTTTCTAAACGCTTCGCGAATAACTCGGTCAGCTTCAATTCCTGTCATACCGGCATAGATTTTTTGTAAACACTCTTCATACCCAAGTGAACAAGCTTCCATTAGACGTTTCGCTTCATCTGATACATTACCATAACAGATTGTACGAGCATTGTCGGAAGCGTAATCATTTACGCGAATTCCGTAGTCCATCATAACGAGTTCACCACGACGGATTGGACGTTCAGTTGGACGTTTAAAGAGTACATCCGTATGTTCTCCCGCCTGAATCATGATGTCATAAGCAATGGCATGGCCACCATTTGCAAACATTGCTGCGTAAACCAAAGAAGTTGCTTCCAATTCGGTAATTCCTTCGCTGTCTCTTAATAGATCCATAAGCATTTGGATACCAGCATTACTTACACGAGCTGCACGCTTCATTGATGCGATTTCTGCTTCATTTTTCACTGATTTCAATTGCTCGATAATCGTAGAACGTTGTACATCTGCATCACCGAATGCATCATTAATCGGGAACCAGAACTCTAGATCCATGAACGTATAACCGCTAATACCAATTTTCTTTGGTTTGTCTTTTGCAGCACGTTCTTTTAGGAATGGAGCCCATTCTGAACGAATTTCACGAATATCTCCTCCTAACACACACATTGCAGAACTACCGTGTGCTGAAGGAATTTCACTACTTGGAAGGAAGAAAACAGGGTCACGGTCAGGTACTAAGTACATTAACATCGGTTGTGGATAAACGCCATCAATTGTACGATAATTTACTAACCAGCGGATATTTGACATTCTGTAGCAATCTCCGAATACGATTAAAGCATCTAAACCTTCATCTACAATCTTTTGTTTGGCAATTTCAACGCGTGCTTTGTACTCTTCATTCGTGATTGTTTCGCCAGGCCCTTGGAACTCTCCATAACGGATTAATTCTTCAAATCTACTAGGTAACCATTTTAATGCTGCTTCTGAAATCATACTTTTTCCCCTCTCAATTCTTATATTAATAATCTGTGAATCCTATCATTAATAAGCGACCACTGTTTTACTTATATTCTGTATTAAGTGCCCAATCTGCATAGGCTTCCACATAATCTACATTTGTTTGATCAACAATGACAGTTGGAACATTTTGAATTTTATCTATGCTATATCCAAGAACTTTTGTTGTGAAAACTGATTTAATAAACTCACGTCCCATATCAACCGGACCAACATTAACAGTCGCTGTCAACTTTCCTTGACGGATAGATTCAAAACCTGATTTAAGACCGTCGGCACCAATAACCATGATTCCATCTTTTCCGTCCCATAACTTCAGCCCACGTGATTCTACAGCCTGAACAGCTCCAAGAGCCATTTCCTCATTCTCTCCATAAATCAGATTCACATCAGGATTTGCTTGAAGCAGGTTTTCTGCTGCCTGCATGCCTTTGTCTCGAACATAGTCACCACGTTGTTCACCAACAATTTCCATATCAGGATATTGCTCTATAGCCTCAACAAATCCATTTTTACGTGAGGTAGACCAGTGTCCAGGTAATCCCCAAATCAAAAGAATCTTTCCTTTTCCTTCTAGTTTTTCCGCTGCATACTGACCTACTAAATAACCAGCCTGATAATGGTTGTTGTAGCTGATAACGGAAGTTGCTTTTAATTCTTCTTCATCCCACATTTCAGCAGGCATATTGAACATAAAAATGGATGTTCCCTGCTCCATTGCTTTCTCATAAACAGCATTCATAGAGTCAAAGTCTCCTGCAGAACTCACTAATATTGCATCAAACCCTTTAGCGGTCCAGTTCTCAATTGTAGCAACTTGAGATTCCACAGATTGATGCTCACTTGGTGCTGACATTTCGAATACAATATCAACTCCAAAACGATCACTTAATTCATTCATCATCGTGTTAGCACCATGCTCAATAATATCGTAGAATTCAGAAGCGGCTGGAGGTGTAAATCCAATTTTAAGTGTTTTTTCTTCTGCTGCTTCTCTAACAAACTTCTCAAAATTTTCATCGCCCCATTGATAAGCCGTACCGCTAGATTCAGTGTTACTTGATTGATTAGAAGCGGTATCATTATTACTTTTACAACCTGTAATCATCAAAGATGTAATGAGGACGAAGATAATGATTAGTTTTCTGTTCAATTTTCCAAAAGGCATGTGTTTGGACCTCCTTAATTTCCCAAAGCTTTTTTTAGAACATTCAGCTTAATGCTGACTTTTGCCAACCCCAGAACAGACTCTATTTCACCTCCTTTCAGGTAAGTCAATAAAGAATTCCATTTACAATTTCCTTTATAATCCAAAGCTTTTTTCTACTGTTTTTGTTTAATGTTTCCACTCCACGTATTTACCGTTACTGCAATAAGGATAATGGCACCCACGACCATTGTTTCCCAGTACGGGTCAACGTTTAGTAGATTCAAAGAGTTATTAATTAAAGATAGAATAATAGCCCCGAATGCAGTTCCAACAAGACTTCCTTTTCCCCCTGCTAAGCTGGTACCTCCGATGATAGCAGCAGCAATAGCTGTTAACTCGTAGTTCTTCCCCATTTCTGGGTGAACAGTAGCAAGACGGGAAGCTAGGATAATCCCTACTATGGCTGCGATTAATCCTGATAAGGCATAGACCTTAATTCGCAGTAAATCTACTTTAATTCCAGATATCCTTACCGCTTCCTCACTGCTTCCAAGCGCTAGTACGTGACGGCCAAACCGCATTTTCCGATAGATAAATAGAAGAACTATAAATGTTATCAACGCAAGTATGATAGGAAACTGTATATTAAGAAATCGTCCTTGACCAAGGAAATCAAAATTACTTTTCATATAACTTCGGAAGGGTATCGCCTCAGTCCAAACATATAGGATACCTCGAGCAACAACCATCATAGATAATGTGGCAATAAATGGAGATACTCCTAATTTAGTAATGACAAATCCATTCACAATACCTATAATGAGACCAACGCACAAACCGCCTGCAATAGCCAAGACAATATTTACATCGTTAAAAAGTAACCATGCCGTCATTCCGCCTGAAATACCGATGATAGATCCAACAGATAAATCAATACCACCTGTAGAAAGTACAAATGTCATGCCAAATGCCAATATCATGACGAACGCAGATTGCTGAAGTACGTTCATAAGATTGATGTAGCTAAAAAAATGTTCAGAGGCGAATGACATTACGATCATAATAATCGCTAAGAAAATGATAAGACCTATGATCTGTCTATCCATTCTCAGCATTCTATTAGGAATCGAAGATATGCTTGGTTGAGGATGTATAATTGATTCTTGAGTTTTATTTTCCAATTTCGTACCCTCCTTTATAAGTTGCTAGTTAAAAAGTTACGAATTCCATTAATTGGTTTTCACTGATGTAAAACGCTCTGCGCCTACTGCAATCACAATAATTAAACCGGTAATGATCAAACGATAAAACTGATTTACTGCTAAGAGATCCAATCCATTTGACACAAGTGCAAGTATAACTGCACCTCCAACTACCCCCACTACACTACCCTTTCCTCCGAACATACTGGTACCTCCAATAACAGCAGCAGCAATTGCATCTAATTCATAAGCATCACCCATTAATGGTTGTACTGAAGTAAGACGTGAAGTAAGCAAAATTCCAGCTACTGCAGCGAGTAAACCTGAGAGTGCATATACTCGAATTTTGACACTATCAGTGGAAATCCCCGATAAATGTGACGCTTCTTTGTTAGATCCTACTGCTATAACCCGACGTCCAAAGCTCGTTGAATGAAATAGAAAGTGACATATGACAAATACGATAAAAGTTATGACAACAGCCATAGGTATTCCGAGAAAGCTTCCCTGAGCAAGAAACTTAAATCCAGGTGTTGACAAATTCCTAATTGGATCTTCAGACGTTAACAGAAATAACAGACCTCGTGCGATATAGAGCATAGCGAACGTCGCCAAAAAGGGAGAGATACGAAGCTTTGTGATGACTAAACCGTTAAATGCTCCGATTAATGCCCCTAAGATCATCCCAGCCAATATAGCAATCCACATGTTTGTACCACTCATCATCAGCCATCCTGTGACACCACCACATAGTCCAAGGACAGATCCCACTGATAGATCAATGCCCCCCATCGATAGGACAAACATAGTTCCAAAAGCAACAATCATAACAAATACAGATTGCAAAAGTAAATTTGAAATATTTTCAACCGAGAGGAAGGTAGGCGATGAAACAGATAAAAAGAGAAACATTATGATTAGAATGAATAATACTCCTATACCTTCACGTTTAAAAATTGATAGTGGGTTCTTAGCAATAGTAATTTCCTTTGAGTTAATCATCATGTATGACCTCCTGAAGCGTACATCATTATGTTCTCTTCTGTGGCTTCCTCACGTGAAAACTCTTTCACAAATTCCCCTTTGTGTATGACATAGATTCGATCGCATAGACCCATCAGCTCCGGTAGTTCAGAAGAAACCAAGAGAACTCCTCCTCCATTTTGCACAAACTCTGCTATAAGATTGTACACTTCAACTTTCGCTCCAACATCAATTCCTTGGGTTGGTTCATCAAATATTAACACCTTTGACTCTGTGAAGAGCCATTTGGCTAGAATAACTTTCTGTTGGTTCCCTCCACTCAAAAACCTTACTTTTTGATGAATTGTCGGAGTTTTAATTCCTAATCGTTGAACATAATCTTCAGCTATATGCGATTCTTTCTTTTTCTTAAGCACAAGCTTATTTGCTATGATCCGATCCATAGCGGCCATCGTAATATTATGACTTACCGATAGGTCTATTAACGCACCATGCATTTTCCGATTCTCTGGAAGAAGGCCAATACCAGCTTTTATGGCATCCTTTGGGGATTTTATTTTACAGGACTTTCCTCCCACTTCAACATTGCCTGAATTGATGGGATCCGCTCCTACTACAGCCCGTAAAGTCTCTGTTCGTCCAGATCCGGCAAGTCCTGCTATGCCTACAATCTCCCCTTTACGGAGATTAAAATTTATATTTTTTAAAATACCTTGTCGATTTAAATCGGTAACCCGCAAAACCTCTTCGCCGACAGGTACTTCCTTTTTCACAATATAATTGGACACTTCTCGACCAACCATCATTGATACGAGCTGATCAATATTTGTTTCGCTCTTATTTACTGTCGCCACATTTTTTCCGTCACGCATTACATGCATACGATCAGCTAACAGGAACAACTCACGCAGATGATGTGATACATAGATAATGGACACACCCTGTTCCTTCAAAGTTCGAATGAAATCAAATAATACTTCCCTTTCATGGTCAGCAAGCTGAGCTGTTGGCTCATCCATAATGACAACTGAAGCTTTAAAAGAAATTGCTTTAGCTATCTCGATTACGCGATTTTTCAATGCACCAAGCTCTTTTACTGGCACATGAAGATCCTCCACTGTAGAAAAAAACTTTCGGTATAACTTTTCAGTTTCCTCATACATGGTTTTTTCGTCCATCGATCTTAAACCGGTCATAACGATTTCACGACCTAGGTATAAGTTCTGAACTGCTGTTAATTCGGGTGCAAGAGTAGGCTCCTGAAAAATTGTACTAATGCCAAGTTCCTGCGCATGTTTGGTATCTTTTATTTCAACAACTTTTCCATTTACTCGAATCTCTCCGCTAGTCTTTTGATATAAACCTGAAAGAATCTTAATTAAAGTTGATTTACCTGCACCATTTTCTCCTACCAGTGCAAGCACTTCTCCCTTACGTATTTCAAGCGATACACCTTCTAGTGCCTTAACACCTGGAAATTCCTTCGTTATTCCGGTCAAAGAAATAAGGACTTGATCGTCTTCTACTATCATCTGTTATTTTTCACTCCTATCTAAAATAGATTTTTGCCCAAGCACCCAGATATAAAATCCTTTCCTTTTCACCCATATAACACATAGGAAAAGTCAGAATTATAGGTTGATCTTTTCATTCGTCACCCCCTTTATTCTCATTTAATCAAGAACTGTCAATTTTGATGTCTTTCTTATCCTTGTTTATTTGCCTGAGTGATTAGCACATCGTCTATGATCAAAATATACCCAAAAATGTAAGCCCTAACAAGGTGGTGATATTTAGATAGGGTAGGTAATATTCAGATAAGTGTAAAAAAAGGAAAAATAACTTCGGTATTTTTTCAAAAGTAAGAACTTTTTCCTTTTCATTTTCTCTTTTCAATCCGAATATCCGAGTCATAAGCAATTTTCTACCATAAATATAAGAACTAAATTTTTCTGTAAAGATGATATCCAGTAAAAGACTTTATCCTTGACTCTTATCACCTTGGTAAACAAAAAGGATACCTCACTTTTAGTTGAGGTATCCCTTTATATAAATAGTTAAATATTCATTTAATTGAATTCACAGTTTTAGTATCCTATTTTTCCTTTATAGAAAGCTACATTCTCTTTTGTTATTAACGGAGCTTCTAACTCAATATATTTTGGTATCGCTTCTCCAACTAACGTTTTAGCCGCCGCAAGAATTCCCATAGGCATGACTATAGGGTATGCAACTGTAGCATCGATGTCACCTGCTTCAATTGCTTCTAAAGATGATTTTTGTCCATCTACACTTACTACTACAATTTCATTTTCTCTTCCAGCAGCTTTAATTGCTTTTATTGCGCCCATAGTCATAACGTCAGCATGTGAAACAACAGCATCAATTTTCCCATTAGGAAAACGTTGCAAAATGGCTTCCATCATATGGTTTGCTTTTTCTTCCTGGAAATCAGCGTTTATACTATCTACTATTTGTATTTTATTATAACCTATAAATGACTCTAAAATCCCTTTGTGTCTGTCAATGCTCGTAGTAGAGTTGGCTGAACCTTGTATCTCAATAACATTACCCTTCCCCTCTAACAAGCTCACTATATGTTGTCCTGCTTTTCTACCAACTTCAACATCGTCAGCTTTGATGAGAGTTAATACATTGGTCGGTGTCCATCTATCTATCGTAATAATTGGAATACCCGCAGCTTTAGCACGATCTAAAGCAGGATTCACTTCGTTTCTTCTGACTAAATCAATTACAATAACATCTACTTTTTTAGCAATAAAATCATCTACAATAGCGGATTGTATCTCAGGGTTATTATCTCCGTTCCCAATGATAAGTTCCATATTAGGAAAGTACTTTCTCGCCGCTTCTGCTCCCATTCTTCTTGTCCCTAAACCGTATGGAAAAAAACCAGATACAATAAGACCAACTTTACCTTCAATAGAATCTCTAGATGCTTGTATAGTCAGAGATTCCTGACAAACATCACCACAAAACGCACCAAAGTCAATAGGGACATTAGCATTACTTTCAAAATTGCCTTCATCCGCATTTTTGTCGCTCTCTTTATGTTTTGAAAACTCCTCATCACTTTTTTCTATGCTTTCACATGCTGAGACCAAAAGAAAAGTAACCACTAATAATAAAACAGAATTTACATTAATTAGATTCATACTTACTATATACTCCTTTATATGAATTTTGTAATCTTGTAGATATGAATAAATTAAAGTAGATTAAGACTAACTTATAAAAATTTGCACCCAAAGAATCTATTTTTAACTTTTATGTTTACCTTATACCTTAGTTTGATATTTTTTCTTGAATTCAGAAGGTAGACTTCCCCACCTTTGCTTAAACAAACGGCTAAAATGCTTCGAATCTTGATATCCTACTGACTTTGCAATTTCAATCACTTTTAAATTCTGTTCTTGAAGCAATTCTTTAGCCGTTTCTAAACGAAGGTCTGTAATATAATCAAATACTGTTTTCCCAGTCTGTTTCTTAAAATATTGACAAAAATAAGTGGGGTTCATATAGACATAATCTGATATATCTTGAAGTGTAATTTTTTTGCTTAGGTTTTCATTAATCCATATTTTTGCCTTCATGATTGGAGTAAGTGAAGGATCTTGTTGAATAGCTAGTTGTTTTTTATGAACTTGAAAAATTGTTTCCTTTACTAGTTTTTCTAGCTGATTTATATTAGACTCAGTTTTAATAGCTTGCAAAATGTCACCCAAATCGCTGTGGACAATTCCTGACCCTGTATCTTTAATATAGAAATTGAACATAAAAATAATTAAGTATTCTACGGAATATTGAATCTCTAAAGGTGAGCGTGTCTTTTTGAATCTTTTAAATAAATCGCTTAATTCCTTTTCTATCTCAGATGTTTCCGATCTACCAAGCATACTTGTAAGCTTACTTGCAGACTCCTTCATGTTATTAGCAACAAGCCAATTGTTTTCATCAGTTGCTTTCAGTTCTTTGTTTAAACTTGAAGAATAAATTTGATTTCCTCCATAAATCATTCTCATACGTATCAAAGAATATAATTGTTTCTTTAATTCAGGAAGGATAAATAAATCTTCGAACGGATTACTCTGAGCAATTGAAAAACTGAAAGGTGTATATTTGTTTAGGCAAGATTTAAGTTTTCTAGAAAAAGAATCGCCTATTTCAAGAAGGTTATTTTCTTTACTCGAACTAAAAAGTATCACCCAAAAATGAAATCCCCCCTCCCTCCACCACCATCCTAGCTGTTGATGTCCTGAATTTTTATATTCCATGGTAACTTCATCTATGATATTTTCAGTCGCATATGCAAAAGCTCCCCAGTCTGCATCAGAATATTTACTTGTTTTAGAGGGAAATTCGTCAACACTAACATAACAAGCCTGATAAAAGCCTTCAGGGAAATTCTTGACCCAATACATTGTAGCGATGTCTTCTGGTTCAGATGAAATTGCTTCACTGAATAACTGAGTCTGTTTCACCAAAGTAAGCTTATCAGATTGTTTTATTAAATCTTTCAATTTATATGTTTCTTGTCTTTTGTCTTCAATACGCTTTACTACTTTTTGAAGAACCTCAAATAATTGCTTTCGGTCTATCGGCTTTAAAATGTAATCAAGTGCTCCTTCTCGAATAGCAGTTTGTAAAAATTGAAAATCGTCGTATCCGCTTACAATAATAGAAGAAAAATCATATTCTTCGTTCATATTTTTAATTTCTCTTAAAAGCGTTAGACCATCTATTTCAGGCATCTTTACATCAGTAATCAACAAGTCAAATTCAACCTGATGTTCTTTTAAAAATTCTATTACTTCAATACCATCAGAGAAAATTCCAACAAAGTCCCATTTGTCTCCAAACCTTTGTAATAATCGTTCCATACCTGTACGAATTCTTGCTTCATCGTCTACAATGATTGTTTTTATTTTATTCATAGAAATATTCCTCTTTTCTTTCGTATTTTTTCACCTCATCAACTCCTTCTATAACAGGAAAACGGAATTTAATAAGTGTTCCATTAGAAGTACCACTTTCCACGGTTAGTCCATATCTTTCACCAAACAACATAAATATTCTGGCATGTACATTAATCATTCCAAATCCAGAATCCCGTCTTCCAATAGGATCTGATTTTAATAGACTATGAATCTTTTCAAGAGTGTTCTCATCGATTCCTGTTCCGTCATCTTCCACATCTATAATGACATCTTTCGTACCAGGTTGTTTTCCAGGAACTGTTCTTATATAAATCCTAATAGTAAGTGTGCCTCTTCGTGCTTCCAAACCATGCTTTATGCAATTTTCTATAATAGGCTGTAAAATGAACTTAGGGGAGTATAATTGCTTCAAATCTATTTCAGATAAAATATCAAAACTCAATCGTTCCTCAAAACGGAATTTCTGGATAGTCAAGTAATTTCTAATATGTTCCATTTCTTTATGAAACGGAACGATACGGTTTTTATTGCTTAATGAAAATCGCAGCATTTTACCTAGTAATGTGACCATTTCGATAACTGTATCATCATCATTATCCTCCACTGCCATACTAATCGTTTCCAACGTATTGTACATAAAATGCGGATTGATCTGTGATTGCAGTGCATATAATTCGGCTTGTTTTTGGCGAATTTCAATATGGAATTTTTCCTTAATGAGCTCTCGAATTTTCGATATCATAGAATTAAAACTATTAGCTAATATTCCAATTTCATCTTTTGTGTCCACTTTAAGATCAACGTCAAAATTTCCCTTTTCCACATCTTTCATTAATCTGCTCAACTTATAGATCGGACGACTAACTCCCCATGCCAAAATAATCGAGATAACAACCGTCCCCAGGCCTATAATCACAAAAAATAAAATCGTAACTCCTTTAATTACGTCTGCCTTTCCAGTTAAATGTTTCATTGGAATTTGATGAACCATTATCCAATCATATTTTTCAGATTCACTTACGCTTACAAGTTGTTTTTCACCATCCACATATGAACTAAAGCTCCCATTCATAGTAGGATAATTATGCAAGTTTTCTATCGATCCATTCTGTTCAGGATCGGTATGATAGATTACCTTTCCTTGACTATTCATAATCCACATATCTGCTTTATTTTGATTATTAATATCCATTAAAATATCTTGAATGAAGGATAAATTTACGGCGTAAGCTAACGTACCAATTTCCTTTCTATTTTCAAAATCTTCAATTTTTCTAGTCATTAAAAAAAAGGATGGTTTTCCCTTAAAACGAAGGTCGATTTGATCCTGTAATACAATAGATTCATTTCCTTTAAAATCTGGTTTTTTCTCTAAACCTGAATAGGGTTCTATACTACTTGAGAAGAAACGTTCATTTGACCATAAAAAAACGCCTATTAATGGACTTTTATCGGTTAAATACGTGAGGGAAAGATAACTATTTACTTTATAATAATCAAGCTGTAAAGATGCTTGATTTGAATAGGTATCCTTTCTCAAAATTGATAATACTTGATTTGAGTTATACAAACGTTTAGGCAAATCTTCTAATTCAGACATTTGAATATCAATATTTTTGTTCGTCTGATCTAGTATTTTCGGAATATTTTCCCCCACTTGTTCCTCAATTAACTTTGTATACTGGTGATAAGAAAAATATACCAACACCGTCATAGGTATTAATGTTAATAAAATATAGGTAATGATTAATTTCATTCTTAACTGATAATTTTTTGGTCTCCACCATTGAGAACCTACTATTTTAGAAATCATATTGATTAATATTTTCCTTGGTAAAGAATATAGGTTGTCCCATAATAACTTCATTATCTTCCACCCGTATATTTCCTATATTAGGTATTTCCTGTTGATCAGTTGGAAATTCTCCATTAAGAAAATCATTAGCTAAAGCAACTGTAAGGTATCCTAACTTTTTGGGACTCCATAGTATAATGTCTTCTATTACTCCATCACTAATATAATTCCTCATATCTTTAGGCAATGATAATCCCAAAACTTCAACATCATCTTTCCCTGAATCTATAATTGCCTGTGTAATGGCAGGAGTTCCTAAGGGGCTCACACTAACAATTGCTGATAAATTAGGGTACTTATTAATAAGAAGTTTAGTAATTTCATAAGAATTTTCATAGCTATCATCATTAACCATAATTTCAATTAATTTTATTTTTGGATAGTATTTTTCCTGCTGTATTTTCATTGTCTTAATCCATTCATTTGTATTTGAAGTGGAATAATTATTTGTTATAATCGCATATTCTCCTTTTTCATTTAAACGAGCTGCCAAGTTATCCATTATGTTTGCTCCTAGTGTATCAGGGTCTACCGTGTTAACAAAAAAATCTCTTCCTGTCGAATCCGTATCCGAGTCCCATGTAATCACCTTAATTCCTTCTTTACGAGCTCTATCCATTACAGGTAGCAATTTATAAGGATCAGTTGCCGAAACTGCGATTACATCAACGTTTTTTTTAATCAGTCCTTCAATAACTTGTATCTGCTGACGGTAATCATCAACAGGTGCACCAGTAAATATCAGCTTAATGCCTAACTTTTCAGATGCTTCTATTGCCCCCTCTTCAACAGCTTCGTAATAAGAAGAGTTAGCTATAAACCTTGGAACTAATGCAACTGTGTAGGAATTAGTTTGTAAATCACGTTCTATTTTTTTACTCCTTCCTGCTTTATCCATATTCTCATATATTATTTCCTTTGGGGAATTACCCACTTCACAACCGCTTAGAATAGATATCAAAGCAAATAGAAAAAATACTAATCGCATATGTTCCTCTCCTAAAATTGCTCTTCCAATAAGAGCAAAATTTATTTTCCTTTATAAAATTTAATATAAGCTAATAATAGATTAAATTTGAGTAGTAGGTATAAGTAGGCATACAAACATAGGATTATTACATATAACTTTATGGGATAACCTTTAAACCAAAGTAATTGCTAATAGAGTCATAACATGATTTACATAACATATATAATGTTATGTAAAATCCTTAGCACTCTTATTGGTAACGTTTACATAATAGGTTATAATATAAAATCTCTAAACGCAAATTTTGGTGTAAAAGCAAAATTACCGTCCTTCTTTAAAATAGTTGTATTAGTATTATATAAAATAGACAGAATTATAATTTTAGAGCTAAAATCATATAATATTTAGAATTATAAATATTTTAGCTTTTTTTGTCTATAAAATAAACTTGGAAAGTAGATCCATATCAATTAACGGATTTTTAGTACATTGTTTTCACAATCTCAGTTAATTTTAATAATAAGAAATGATTATTTGTTCCCTTCAGATAGCTTTACTGAATAATTCATACCTGTGTGATTTTTATGATATTTCTTTAATCGGCCTTTAAACTTTCCTTCTTTCTTGGCAAGCCCAATCCCTTCACGTTGTCGCATACGATAAGATCTCGCTCTAATTGAATCTGGAGTATCTTCCCACAAGACGTGTTAATAACACTTATCGTCAGAGTAAGAATAATACAGTGAAATGTAAAAAAGACTTATTATATGTATCTTAGAAAATATTCTTAAAATTTTTACGAAAAAGTTTTAGCACAAGTGAAAATAAAAAAAGCTTCAATCCCTATACAAGGAACTGAAGCTTTTCACTCTGATGATCCGAGAGGGATTCGAACCCCCGACCCCTACCCTGTCAAGGTAGTGTTCTCCCACTGAACTATCGGATCAAAACATTATCAAACTACATGTTAAATTATATTCAAAAGATCTATAAAAGTCAATATTGCACTTAAAAAATGAATCTTCTAATTACGACTACAGCACCCGTTTTTTATCTACACAATTCACATCATTCGACTTATTTCCCAGAAAATAAAAAAACCTGAATACCTCGTGTCGAGGATCAGGTTTTTTCGACATTATGCTTGTACAGACATTTTAGGTTTACTAGTATTGTTACGTTTCCACACATATTGTAAAGTGAGTAACACCACGAACATAACAATTCCTATGATATCTGAAATACTCTCAGGATAAATTAATAGCAAACCTACAATGACAGCTAGGATTCTTTCCAACCAGTGCATGGCTCTCATCCAATATCCAATAACACCAGCGCCAATTGCGATCATTCCAACCATAGCTGTAAAAACAACCCAAATGACTTCCAACCATGTTGTATCAATCATGAGTAGTTCTGGTGAGAGAACAAAAATGTATGGAATGATAAACGCTGCGATCGCGAGTTTCGATGATTCAATTCCCGTCCGTAACGGCTCGCCTCCAGAGACGCCTGCTGCTGCAAATGCCGCTAATGCAACAGGGGGTGTAATATCTGCAATAATTCCAAAATAGAAAACAAATAAATGTGCTGGTAAATCTGGTACACCTAACAAAATCATTGCCGGTGCTGCAATTGTGGAGGTAATAACATAGTTTGCTGTTGTTGGTGAGCCCATTCCAAGAATGAGTGCAGCCACCATTGTCAGCATAAGTGTTGGAATTAAATATCCCCCTGACAATTCAATTAAACCATTTGCTAGCTTTAGACCTAAACCTGTTTTCGTTACGATTCCGACAATGATTCCTGCTGCGGCAGTTGCTGCTGCAACAGCCAGTGCAGTACGAGCTCCATCAACTAATGCATAAATAATATCAATGAATTTCATACGTGCCGCTTTATTAATAAATCCAACCACGATTGAGATTAGAATTGAATACAAAGCAGCATGTGTCACCGTAATGTTCGACATAAGTAACAAAACAATCGCCAAGATTGGGATTAATAAATAAATCTTTCCAAAAACTTCTTTTCGGCTTGGCATTTCTTCTTTTGTTAAACCGCGCAATCCTAGTCGTTTTGCCTCAAAATGCGTCATAATCCAAATTCCTGCAAAATAAAGAACGGCTGGGATTGCTGCAGCTTTAGCTATATCCCAATAGGTAATCCCGTTTCCAATAAATTCAACCATGAGAAATGCTGCAGCACCCATAATTGGTGGCATTAATTGTCCCCCAGTTGAGGCTGATGCTTCTACTGCTCCAGCAAATTCCTTTTTATAGCCTAATTTTTTCATCATCGGGATCGTAAACGCCCCCGATGTTACAACATTAGCGACTGAACTCCCACTAATTGTTCCTTGAAGGGCACTAGAGAAAATAGCAACCTTTGCAGGCCCCCCAATACTTCTCCCTGCAATTGCAATTGAAAGATCGTTAAAGTATTGGCCAACTCCTGTTCGAATTAAGAAAGAACCAAATAATAAGAATAGGAAGATAAATGTTGATGAAACAGCTAATGGTGTCCCTAAAATTCCCTCTGTTGTAAAAAACATGGTCTGCACTAGTCTATCCAAGCTCAACCCTCGATGGGATAAGAATCCTGGCATATACTCCCCGAATATTCCATAAAGTACGAAGATAATCGCGATAATCATAATTGGTAGACCGACTGCGCGTCTAGTAGCCTCTAAAACTAGAAGGATTGCTATTAAGCCAACTGCAAAGTCCAAGGTGGTCAAACGACCAACACTCATGACAAGATCCTCAAAGAATAATGGCCAATATGCACCTACACCAATACTTAAAACAGCTAGTATTCCATCATACCACGTAATCTGAAACTTCCCTTTCTGCCTTTTCTTTCTGTTTCCTGGAAATAATAAAAAGATTAAAGATAATGCAAAGCCTAAATGGACGGTACGTTGAATTTGTGCTGTAAATACTCCAAAAACTGCTGTATATAGCTGAAATAATGAAAAAGCGAGAAGTCCAAAAAAAGCGATGTAACCCAATATTCCAGTTAGTTTCCTTGTCCCTGCTTCAGGATCATATTTTTCTATTAGTTCCTGTTGCTCTTCTTCTGTTAAATACTTAATTTCCTCTTTATCAGCCATTAATATTCACTCCTTTCAGTTGTTGCCATATCGTAATTTTTTTCTGCGATATTCTGACCCATGTTCCAGGTTTAATATAATTAGATAATGAATATGTCTTATTCTGATAGATTAATCGATGATTCGCTCTCACTTGTCCAATTCTCAAATCAATAAAAGGGAATGAACGACTCATATTTTTTATATAGTATGTACCATCAATTTCCTCAAATACCTCGTCACCTTCAGCATTAGAAGGCATCCCGACTGCAAAGTCCTCGTATGCAAGCTCTGTTTGGTTGATTTGATTGTCGGATAAACGATACGATTCAAGCACATCTGAGAGATGAATGGAGTGTGTATACTTTATTTGAAAGGTTTTCACCTTTTCTAACGACAAATAGGCAAGTAATTTCTCTTGATCTTCGTATGTGAAGGCAATTACTTGTTTATAAGGAAAAAAAAGAAGAAAAATGATGAAAAGTAGTAGAGGAAAACACAGTAATACAACAATAGTCTTCCTTTTCTTCATTAATACCCCACCGATCAAGATAGACTTAAAATTGAAATCGATAGACCGCACAAAGCGATCTATCGATTCCTTAATAAATTTTTATTCTGTCATTCCTTTTTCTTCAAAATACTTTGCTGCACCAGGATGCAGCTCCATATCACCTAAACCCTCTAGTGCCGTTTCAGGGGTAATGAACTCACCTTTTGCATGAGTAATTTTGTCAGTGTTCTCATATAAAGCTTTTGTCATCTCATACACTAGGTCTTCTTTAAGATCATTTGTGACAACGAGCATTGCTTTTACGGCTACAGTATTAACATCAGCCTCAATATTATACGTTCCAGTAGCAACTTTATCCTTCGAATAATGTGGATATTGCTTAATTAGCGCATCGATTTTATCATCAGCAATTGGAATAATCACAACATCATTTTGTGCGGATAACGCTTCGACTGCACCAGTTGGTGTTCCCGCAGTAACAAATGCTGCATCAATATTACCTGATTGGATTCCATCTGTAGACTCGTCAAATGAAAGATTTTGTGCTTTAATATCTTCTTTGGTTAAGCCATAAATTTCTAGAATTTGCATGGCATTTATATATGCTCCTGATCCAGGAGCACCTACTGAAACTGATTTTCCTTTTAGGTCTTCAACAGATTTAATTCCACTTTTCTCTGTAGTTACAAGCTGTACCGTTTCTGGATAAATAGAACCGATTGCTTGAATATTGTCAATTGGGTCACCTTCGAACATCTCTTTTCCTTCAATTGCATATGCTGCGATATCAGTTTGTGAAAAGGCAATCTCCGCCTCTCCTGCTCTTAGAGTTTCCATGTTTTCAGCAGAAGCACCTGATGTTTGCGGTGTAATATTCGCGTCTGTGTTATCAGAGATAATTTTTCCAATTTGTCCACCAAGTGGATAATATGTACCTCCTGTTCCCCCAGTTAGAAGACTTAAGTTTTGCTTTTCACCGCTGCTATTTCCACCTTCATCACCAGCAACATCTTCATTACCAGCATTCCCACATGCAGCAATAATCATCGTAAGTGTTAATATCATTACAAATAAAAAGCTACTACGAATTTTTTTCATAAATTTTCCCCCTCTGTAATTTTGTGTAAAATTATACAAGTTTATATTAACATAAAAAACAACAAAATTGTTAATTGTGAAGATTCTGAAATCTGTATATCCTAAGTCATACTCTTCTATTTCAATCGTTTTTCTAACGATTTCCAAGTAATAGCTTACTTATTTAAGTATATATGTTTTAGAGTTTCAGTACATGCATAGAGTGGTAAGGAAATAGATTAACTAAATGGATTCTTAATAAAAATCTTATATAAAACATCAAGATAGCACCAATAAGAATTTCTTATATTCTTTCAAAAGTTTTCCGTATTTTTAATAATGAAAATAATTATGTATAATTTTAGCAGAATAGGTGGGGGGAATTAGATGTTAGTAATTAGACAAATTAACCCAGAAGATACATATCTAATAAGACATAAAGTTTTACGTCCAAATCAATCGATTGAAGCTTGTAAATTTGAGAATGATCATCAAATAGACTCATTTCACTTAGGAGCATTTTTTAGAGAGACGTTAATTAGTATCGCCTCTTTTCACAAAGAAAAGCATCCATGTTTTGATGAAGAACTTCAATATCGCCTTAGAGGAATGGCCACACTACAAGATCACCGCAAACTAAAAGCAGGTAGTTCTATCCTATTACATGGTGAAGAATTACTAAAGGAAAAGAATGTTGAACTATGGTGGTGTAATGCGCGGATTTCAGTCAGTGATTATTATAAAAAATTGGGTCTACATGAATTTGGTGAAGTGTTTACGATCGAACCGATCGGCCCACACAAATTAATGTATAAAAATATTTAGACTCGGAACAACTTGTTCCGAGTCTTTTTTAAAGGCTCTTTTCTAAAAGATTCTTGTTTTTGAACAAAACTGATTAGGTTGATTGGAACGGATATGCGAGACTCCTGTGGGAGTAGCGGGACAGATGAGACCCACGGAAAGCGAGCATCCTGGAGTGCCAATCACCAACCCAATACTATTTTAAAAGCAACAAAGTTTGGCGAGTCAGCCTTTCTAAATTATGCAAATCGATAGTAAATAAGCAAAAATGTACTTAACACAAACAAAAAATTCAGTGAGACAAAGATCATTTGATCAAGTCTAGTTTTATGAATTTTAATTGGCGGATGATAAAATGAGATCCCTTCGATAATAAAAATGAGTAGGACTATATGAATCATCGCATGACCTACAACCTCTGTATAACCAAAGATTGTTGTAGTGAGGATAAAAAGAATCGTTACAACAACAGCCAATACTCTATTTAATATTCCTACCACTAATAGGTACCCTACGACAAATTCGATAAACGCCGAGAGAACAACAAAGATCCCCGGATCAAAGCCAAACGTTGGAACATTGTGGTGATGAATAATATCTGTCGTCATCATCGGATAGACCCACTTTTCTACAGCTACCCAACATAAACTAAGGCCCGTTCCTAAATATAAAAATGGAAAACCAACTGTTTCTAACTTTGTACGCCCTACTAATAAAACACCAATAATAGCTAAGTAAAATCCGTAGTCTAACATATGAAACCACCCTGCTTGACTCCATACATTAATAAACAATCCTAACATAAACAAAGCGGCAATCTTTGTAGCATAATGATGTGGGATTAATAAAAAGATAATAATGATCCACATCACAACTGTTTGCCACGTATCGTGAATCGTAAATTCAGGAGCAAACATCGTTTCATATGAGACTTGAAAAATAAATGAAACAGCCGTCCCATATTTCAAAACATGTCTAGAATACTTTCGAAAACTATCTAGCTTCTTATCCAGCCTTGATGCTAGGGGAATATCCATTACTTTACTCATCACCTGAGATAAAACAGCCAGTAAAACTGCGCACAGTAATGAAATCGTAATGAAAAGTGGTGATAAAATCTCCTCTATACTAACCTTTTCAGGTGCGACTTTAGCAAACCATTTAACATGAGCATGTGTAAGCATTGGAGGTAGTAGTACTGCTAACAAGAGTAACAACAATGATACCAATTTTTTCATTTAAGAAACTCCCTTTTTGAGGTATAAACTTAGTTTGTTACATTTTTCAATTTGTATGTATTTTGGAGCTTATCTTCTCTATTAAAAAAAACTGACCCAAATAGAGTCAGTCCTAACGAACACTTTCTTTCTTATTAACTTGTGGTAGCTTCTCTAATGCTTCAGAAAAATCTTTAATTAGGTCATTAACATTTTCTAAGCCGACACTTAATCTAAGTAATCCATCTGAAATTCCTCGTTTTTCACGTTCCTCTGGAGGCATTGCTGCATGTGACATTTTTGCAGGGTAGGATAAAATTGATTCAACCGCACCTAAACTTACTGCAAAAACCGGCAGTTTAACTTGTTGAACAAGCGTCTTCACTGCTTCACCATCAGCAAGCTTGAATGAAAGAACGGCACCTGCTCCATCTGCTTGGTATCGTTGAGTTTCATGTCCTGGGTGAAAGCTTAATCCAGGATAATAGACTTCTACAACCTTAGGATGTTCACTTAGAAACTCAGCAATTTTCAGAGCAGATTCAGAGGATTGCTTCAAACGAACATGTAATGTTTTTAATCCTCTTAACACAAGCCAAGCATCTTGAACACCTAGTACTGCTCCAAATGCATTTTGCAGTTTGTATAGGCGATCACCTAATTCAGTATCCCTCACAACAGCAAGACCTGCAAGGACATCACTATGACCTGCTAAAAACTTTGTCGCACTGTGTAACACAATATCTACACCTAACTCTAAAGGTCTTTGTAGCTCTGGTGTCAAAAATGTATTATCTAAAAACGTTAGACAGTTATTTGCCTTCGCAAGGTTCACAATTCCTCGAATATCTGTAACTTTCAACAACGGATTTGAAGGTGTTTCCATGTAGATTACTTTGGTATTCGGACGAATCTTTGATGCTACTTGATGAAGATCTGTCATATCAACAAAAGTATGCTCAATCCCGAATCTAGTTAGAACATCTGTTATGATTCGAAAGGTTCCACCATATACGTCCTCAGTCACAAGGACATGATCACCTTGGGAAAGAAGCAGGAATGCTGTTGAAATAGCAGCCATTCCTGAAGAAAATGCCAAGCCTTTTGTTCCACCCTCTAATTCTGCGATCGCTTGCTCTAACGCTTCTCTTGTGGGGTTACCAGAACGTGCGTAATCATATTTCCCAAATTCATCTATATCAAATTGATGGAAAGTTGATGAATGGTGAATTGGAACACTAACAGCACCTGTACCTCTATCTACCTTTGATTCATTATGCAAAAGTTTTGTTTGAAACGACCAATCATGATTGCTCAATTGCTTCAGCCCCCTTCATTTGTTTAAAGCTCTGAGCTAAATCTTCGATAATATCCTCAGCATGTTCTACACCTACTGAGAAACGCAGTAGTCTATTACACACACCATTTGCCATTCTAATTTCCAATGGAATGTCCATATGTGTTTGGGTTGCAGGGTAGGTAATAAAACTTTCGATTCCACCTAAGCTTTCCGCAAAAGTAATCGTCTTAAGGCTTTTTAGAAATGGATTCACCAATGTTTCATCCTGCAAACGGAATGACAGCATTCCACCTTTTCCTGGATATAAAACATCGAGAACATCTGGATGTTCTTCTAAAAATTGTGAAACGGCTTGAGCGTTTTGCTCATGCTGTCTCATGCGAAGTGATAATGTCTTCATTCCTCTCATTAAGAGCCAGGAATCAAACGGTGATAAAACCGCGCCGATCGCATTTTGATGTTGGAAAAACTCATCGCTTAATTGCTCACCCTTTGTAACAACTAGACCCGCAAGCACATCATTGTGTCCACCTAAATATTTTGTTGCACTATGGATCACAATGTCAGCTCCATCAAGGATTGGTGTTTGAATAATAGGTGTATAAAATGTGTTATCAACAATCACTAATAAATTATGTTTCTTAGCTAACGTCGCAAGCTCTTTAATATCAGCTTCCTGCATTAATGGATTTGTCGGTGTCTCGATAAATATCGCCTTTGTTTTTTCAGATATTAATTTTTCTGTTTCTGCTGGGTTTGTGAAATCATCATATTGAAATGATAAACCGTACTTTTTCCATTCTCTTTCAAATAAACGATAAGTTCCACCATAGAGGTCAGATGATACGATAAGTTCATCACCACTTTGGAATAATGCCATAATCGTTTGAATAGCAGCCATCCCTGAACTGAATGCAAATCCACGATCACCATGTTCTAAATCGGCAATGGCCTTTTCAACTAATAGTCTTGTAGGATTTCCTGTTCGAATATAATCAAAGCCAGTTGATTCTCCGATTCCAGCATGTCGATAAGCTGTCGAAAAATAGACTGGCGGATTTACCGTACCTGTAACATTTTCACTTCGATTTCCAATTTGCGCTAACTTCGTTTCAATTCGTTGACTCATGTCTGTCACCATCCTAAGTTAAGGTTATTTTTCTTGATTATGCACATGAGAGGAAGCACATTTTTAGAGACTTTCAAAACAAATTAAAAAGCCTTCCCCGGTAAGAAGAAGACTGTGTATTTGAGTGCGCTTCTTCTTATCTCTCAAGCATAATGCTGGTGTGGCTTGCTGGATTTAGCACCTTGGCACGTAGAAGATCTTGGGTGGAGCTTAAAAGTAGTTGAATTGCAATTAAACTTAGGAAACTCTATAAGTTGTTACAGCACGCAAGTGCTTGCGGCTTGCACTAGCAAGCCTGCACCAGATAATAAAAAATGCTTCGAACAAACAAGGAAGCTTTGTTCGATTCATTTTTTATTATCTGGCGGTGCTGTAAAAAACTTACTTAAAGTTTCGCTTAAGATTCGCAAATCAACGGTTACGAGATCTTCACTCGTTTTGAACCGGTTGCTGAGGCTTCATAGGGCCAGTCCCTCTGCCTCTCTTGATAAGAAATGTATGAAATTTTTAATGTTTACTTTTTTTTACTACTTTACATGATTCGAGTTGAGATTGCAACACAATTATTGTAATAGTTTGATATCTTCGACAATTTTTTCATTCGGTACTTCTGATACACCTTCATATTGTTCGAGTATCGTGTTGCCTTTCATAAGATAGATTGATGTGCTGTGAACGAATTGGTTTGAGCCTTCTAGTTTTGCAGCAGGCGCAAGAAAGCTAGTGTTTGAGAAGGATTCAATTTCTGCTTGTTCATAGCCAGTGAGAAAGTTCCAATTTTTAAAATCGGCACCGAATTGTACTGCAAATCCCTTTAACACTTCAGGTGTGTCATGTACTGGATCAATGCTAAAGGAGACGAGCTCAACATCTACTTTTTCGTCTTGTAATTGCTCTTGAAGTGTTGCGATATGTGCGGTCATTGGTGAACAAACAGTATCACAATTTGTGAAAATGAACGTAGAAAGCCAGACTTTATCTTCATAATCTGACATTTTTACTTTTTCTCCAACTTGATTAACAGCATCTAAAGGCTCAACTGTCCCGTTTAAAGAAAAATGCTCCTCTAGGTTGATAGACTGTGAACAGCCTACCAACACTAGAACAGCAAGGAAAGTGATAAAAACAAGTTTTTTCACGATTAACGCCTACTTTGTTAAGAATTGAGTATCGATTAGATCACTAAATTCAGGTTTTTCTTTAAGAAATTTAAGCTCAAATGAAGAATTTGCAAATTCTTGTACAACCTCTGCATTTACTTCTGTTGTATACGTTACACGCTCCCAAGCACTGTCAACGATTGCTGGATCAAGCTCTTGATCTGTAATATCTTTGATCGCTTTAATTGCAATATCACGTGCCTCTTCACGGTTTTCATTAATAAAGTTAACACCTTTTTCATGTGCTTTTACAATGGCTGCAACTAGTTCTTTGTCTTCTTCAATTAACTTTCCGCTTGTTACTAATACAGTATTAGGAAGTGTTGTTCCGTAAGAAATTTCATCCGTATCAACGATCACTTTCGCTCCATCATTTACAAGCATAGATGCCCATGGTTCTGGAACTGCAGCAAGATCAACTTTTCCTGATTCAAACATTGCTCCATATTGAGCTGGGTTACCAGTTACATGCTTTAATGTTCCACCAATACGTGCTGATGTAATGCCGAAGTCTTGAAGGAATGTCTCCATTTGAACATCATGTGTGCAGCCTACACCAGGTGTAATAAATGTTTTACCTGTTAAATCATCAATTGATTGCACACCACTTTTTTCAGATGCAACGATAACTGTTCCACCTGAAGATGCTCCTGCTAGAATCTTCACATCTGCTCCGTTTGCATAGTTGTTCATAACAGGGCCAGGGCCAACTAAACCTGCATGGATATCACCTGTTTTTAACGCAGTCATAAATGCTGCTCCATCAGGAAACGTTTTATACGTTACTTTTACATCTTCCCCTAATGCTTCTTCAAAATACCCTTTTTCCTTAGCGATCATCGCAGGTACGTGATCAATATTAGGAAAATAACCAATTACTACTTCCTTTTTACTATCACTTCCACTACCATTTGAACCTGTATTAGCCGTCCCACATGCTGCCAATACACCTACTAATAAAACCGATATAAGTGCAAATAATATACCCTTTTTCATGTTAAAACCTCCGTCTCTTTTTAATTAGTGTCTAGCTCCAGCGCCTAGCCCCTCGAGTCATAAGCCACTCATGAATTGAAGGTAAAAAACACCTTCATTTCATGAGCGTCTTATTTGCCTGAGGCTGATCAAGGCCATTCCGCTTTTCTTAATTATCTAAACCCCATTTTTTCATAACGCTTTTTTCTACTCTTTGGAAAAATAATAGATCAACAATGACCCCGATGACCATAATCATCATCATGATCGCGATAACTAAACTCATATCGCCAAAATCTGACGCGAATTTCAGTTTATAACCAAGTCCTGGTCCAGTACTTAATAATTCACCGGCCATCAATGCTCTCCATGCAAACGCCCACGCTAATCTAGTTCCTGTTACAGCATAAGGAATTGAGGCTGGAAACATGACCTTCCAAAACAAGCTAAATCCTTTATAATCCATCGTTTGTGCCGCTTTTATATAAAGTGGGGGCACATTTTTTAAACCTGTTCTCATGTTGATTGTCATCACCAAGGTTGCACCTAACACGATAATAAACGTTACTGCTGCTTCATTAAGGCCAAACCACATGATTGCAAGTGGCAGCCACACAATACTTGGTACAGACTGTAATGCGATGATAAGTGAGCCTAATGTTTCATCAGCTGTTTTTGATTTAGCTAAGAACACACCAAGGATAAGACCTAGCGCTAATGCAATGGCTAAACCTATCGCTAATCGTCTAAAGCTTGCCACTAAATCGTAAACAAGTGTTAAATCAGCAAAGCCTGTGTAAAGTGATGTAAACACATCTGTTGGTGCAGGCAGCAATGCAGGTGATATTTCTAATACAATCACTGCAACCTGCCAAACAACTAACAGAATTCCGTAAAAAAGTATTCGTTTAACGACTGGTTGCATACTGCTGCTCCTTTTCTATTACTTTATCAATCTCAGACTTAAGTAAGCCCTTAATTCTGTCTTCATATTTCACGAGCTCCTCACGCGCTTGTTCACGTGGTCTTGGAAAGTCAAGCTCAATAACATCTAGTATCCGTCCTGGCTGTGTTCCCATAACAACGATGCGATCTGATAGTTTAAGTGCCTCATGGATACTATGTGTAACAAACAAGATTGTTTTCTTTGTTTCTAGAAAAACTTCTTCTAACACCTCATGTAATCTTGAACGTGTTTGTTCATCCAATGCACCAAATGGCTCATCCATTAGTAACAAGGCTGGATCCATTGCAAGTGCACGAGCAATCGAAACACGCTGCTGCATCCCACCTGATAACTCGTGTGGTGAATGCTTTGCATAAGGACTTAATTGTACGAGAGATAAATATTTATGTGCTCGTTCCAGTGCATCTTTTTTCGATAGTTCCTTGCGTAGTGGAAACATAACATTCTCTTCTACTGTTAGCCATGGAAATAATGCAGCCTGCTGGAAAACCATTCCTCGTTCCTTACCAGGGCCCTTTAATTGCTTTCCCTGTAAAATAAGTTCACCCGTAGTTTGCGGTGTTAACCCAGCAACAATTGAAAGCAAAGTGGATTTCCCACAACCCGAAGGTCCTAAAATCGAAACAAACTCGCCTTCCTTTACTTGTAAATCTATATCAGTTAAAACAGTTTCAGCTTTATTTTCACGGTTTTTAAATTGTTTTGTAACCTTTTCAATTGATAAAAACAATTCCCTCACCTGCTTTTCTTTAATTCTCATCTTTTTTATCGGATTAATATGATTATTATATAAAGATCTGAGAAAATGTCAATGGTTTGAATTGGATATCCTCAATTTGTTCATTCAGTTCAGGTTTCTTTCCTTTATGTATAATAAGGACTTTAATGAAAGTAAATAATCAAAAGAAGAGGATCGTTTGGAAAATGGAAAGGAAACAATATATTAGTCATTAGTTGTGATTGCCAAGTAATCTAGGATAAAATAGAAAAGGGTTACACATCTTTTTATTTTATCCGTGTATTCTCGGCTAACGTTACTGCCTCAGGAGGTTTAACATGAGCAAACAAACAGGTATGATTAAGGAACATCTTTTTTATTCAACTGCGCTTCAGGAAGAATTAACATTACTAATTTATCTCCCAGAAAATTTTTCACCACTATATAAATACAGCTTGCTTATTGCACAGGATGGCCAGGATTATTTTCGGCTTGGCCGTGTAGGGAGACAGGTCGAAGCTTTAATGAAAAATGAAGAAATTGAAAATGTTATCGTTGTTGGAATCCCTTATAAGGATGTAGGCGACCGCAGGGAAAAGTACCATCCAGATGGAGCAAAATTTTCAGGCTATGTTCGATTTTTAGCACATGAGCTTGTGCCATTTCTTGATCAAGAATTCCCTACCTACCAGGTAGGCTACGGGCGAGCACTTATCGGAGATTCACTAGGTGCAACGGTTTCATTACTTACTGGCTTAGCATATCCAAACACATTTGGAAAGCTAATCCTACAATCACCATATGTGAATGATGCAGTGTTACAGGCTGTGAAAGAATTTTCTTCACCTTCTCGTCCAACTATTTTTCATCAAATTGGGAAAAATGAAATAAACGTTAAAACTACCGATGGAGAAATTCTCGACTTTATTACACCAAATCGAGAGTTGAAAACAGCTATTGCTGAAAAAGGTTTTTCCTATACATACGAGGAATTTGATGGTGACCATACATGGAAGTACTGGCAGCCTGCTTTAACACCGATCTTACGGGAAATGTTTGAGTAAGAACTGCTATCATTTCGTACGTATGTTTCTTTTTAAAAATTTGATATACTATCCTTAAAAGAATCGATTAGGAGGGAATGACATGAACTACGGAATTGCCCTTTTTCCATCAAAAAAATTACAAGATTTGGTGAATTCTTATCGTAAGCGCTATGACACAAATTATGCATTAGTTCCACCACATTTAACACTTAAAACAGCTTTTGAAGCGACTGTTGAGAACTTAGAACAGATTACAAAGGAACTTCGTCAAATAGCTGATAAATCTGCACCTCTAACCATTTCGATTAAAAAGGTTAGTTCTTTTTCACCGGTTAATAATGTAATCTATTTAAAAGTCGAGCCAACTGAAGAATTACAAGAATTACATGAGAAGCTTCATACAGGCTCACTAGAAAGTCAGCCAGAATATGCTTTTGTCCCACATATTACGATTGGACAAAATTTATCTGATGATGAACATTCAGACGTATTAGGTAGTCTTAAAATGTTAGAAATGAAGCATGAGGAAGTTGTTGATCGCTTCCACCTACTATATCAACTAGAAAACGGAACTTGGACCGTATATGAAACATTCTTACTAGGAAAGGATTGCAATTAATTGAACGTTAAGCAAGTTACAACTAAAGACCAACTCGAGGATGCCTATTCAGTAAGACGCACAGTATTTGTTGATGAACAACAAGTTCCCGAAGAAGAAGAAATTGATCAATTTGAAGATGATGCTACACATATTGTCTTATATGACAATGAAGTGCCCGTTGGTGCCGCTCGTCTTCGTGTATTAGATGGGATTGGGAAACTTGAAAGAATTTGCGTTCTTTCATCCAGCAGAAAAAATGGTGCTGGCAAATTACTTGTTAACAAGCTAGAAGAAATTGCAATCGAACAAGGTGTCAGCAAACTTAAGTTAAATGCACAGACACACGCGATTCCATTTTATGAACGATTAGGGTATGAAACTGTATCTGATATTTTTATGGATGCTGGTATCCCACACGTTACAATGATTAAACATGCTAATTGATTAGCTTTTTCACATACTAAAAACGAGCTTGGATAACCAAGCTCGTTTTTACGTTTTTCACATTAGCTTTCTTCTTTTCTTGCCAATTTTTCCCGATCCTTCATCCCTGGTGGCTCCTCAAGCCACTGATTTTTTATCATAATTTCAGCTCCAGATTTTGCAAATTGACCTATTTCAACTGATAGACGTTCATAATTAACAATAAGGTCATATCTTTGACTTGCCGCAGCTGCCGTAGCGTAGTTACCAGTACCAGCAGCACTTAACTGAGCCATGTGAAACATCATTAGTTTCTCTGAAAAAATTTGTGTTGTTGAATCCGTAATACTAATATTCGGCGAGCCAGGTGACACAAGATTGCTTTCTGCTAAAGCTGATGTAAAGATCTGAACATGCTTATATGAAATTTCTTTTCCTCTTAACATATACTCTTGAACATCTTTATTTTGTGATGTTTGTGCAAAGCTTAAACATAATCCAATCCCAATCGAATTGGTTTGGATATTCAAAAACAGATGCGAAATTTCGATTGCATTTAGCGGTCTTTCCTTTGTAAATGGATTTATACCACCTAAATACTTCTTATTGTCTATATAATCTGTTTTAGCTGGTACATCTATATAAGGGGCTCTAACAAAAATCCCTTTCGAAAGGGCAAGTTCAATTGTCTGATTATATAAGTTTGAAACGTCAGAAAGTCCATTGGTAAACATTGTTCGTATATCATATCTTACACTGACAGAAACGAAGCCACTAAACGCAAGCATCGCTAATTTCGACATATGGTTCACATAGATAAGACAAAATGAATCAGAAAATATCTTTGGTGCATCCATTTTTACATCATCATTTGTAAAACCGTTTGGTATTGCAAAATTATCCTTTTGAAAAATATCTGAAAGGATTTTTAGATTCTCATTAAATATGTTATACGTAGTCTGAATCGCTTTTTTTATTTCTGGATCCTCAATATGTTTCAACATATGTCCTACAACACATACACTCATACTTGTATTTAAATATGCAGTCCAGAGAGAAGCAATTTCTGGTGCTGTAAGCTGTGTATGACTCTCTGACATGTTTTTTCCTCCTAAGATAAATAAATTAGTTAGAGATATTCTTACCCATTTTGGTTCAAATTATTTATTTGTTAAAGTTCTAATAATTGATCATAAAAAAAGCTGAACTGGAAAAAACTATTTCATGTGTTAATGATATCGGAGGTTATATTACATGCATTATGCACAAATTTCCATTGAGTTAGTTTTAGGGTTCATTGCACTTTTTGTAATTACAAAAATATTAGGTAAAACACAAATTACCCAAATTACTACATTTGATTTTATTTCTGCATTAGTTTTAGGAGAACTTGTCGGTAATGCAATCTTTGATGATAAGGTTGGAGTTGTCAGAATCATTTATGCAGTTGTAATCTGGGGACTGCTCATTTTCATTTTGGAAATGATTACACAAAAGTGGAGTAGTACACGAGGCTTATTAGAAGGTAGGCCTACGATTATCATTCATAAAGGGAAAATTTTAAAAGAAAGTCTAAAAAAGAGTAAGCTAGATGTCAATCAGCTACAGCATCTAGTTAGGTCCAAAGGTGTATTCTCTATCCGCGAGCTAGAGTACGCAGTACTTGAAACAGACGGAACGGTCAGTATATTAAAAAAAGCTCCTTACGAAACACCTTCCAAAAAAGATCTACAAGTGAATCTTGAACAAGTTAATCTTCCAATCACCTTTATTAGTGATGGCAAGGTCATTAAAGACAACCTTATAGAAGCTGGTTTTAATATGACCTGGTTAGAACAACAGCTAAAACAACACAACATTTTTCGTGTTGAAGAAGTCATGTTCGCTGAATGGCTAGAAGGTTCAGGTTTACACGTTCAATCTTTTTAAGTAGGTAATGGCTGACACTTTTTTCTGTGTCAGCCTTATCTATACTACTAATAGTCCCATTTCAACTAGTTTAGGCATATCCGTCTATATACTTCCCTTTTACCGTAAATGATTCGGAATTTTTATTCGTTTTCATTGATCTCATTTTATGATCTAAAATATCTGCAAATCTCTGTTTTTTCATGTCCGATTGAACAGCGCTAGGTCGGAGTGTATGTGAATAATGATTTTGAACGGGGACATTTCGATTCGCATATTGAATATACGTATCCTGTTGAATTGGCAAAATATAACCCATTTTTCATCTCCCTTTCGTTATTCCTCAAATTTCCTCGCTTGAACCGAGCAACTTTACCTTTTCGATATGTATCCATTCTGTTAAGATAGATTTTGTCGCCTATTTTTTTGTTTAGAATATTATATTTTTCTTGTTACTGTGGATATGCGCTTGGCATCCAGCTCCAGCGCCCAGCGCCTAGTGGACTTCCCTCACCTCTGTACGATAAGTCAACATCGAATCGCTTGCGCTCTTCGTGTTTCCTTTATCTCCTACGGCTCAGTCCAGTCCATACGTCGCTAAACGGGCGCTTGCGCTTTTGTTATTCCTTTATTTACATATACGTACGAAGATATTTCTTTATGGGAGGAGGATCACCATGAAAGTTGCAAAAATGAATGAATTCGATCTATCTTTAGAAAATTTGCCTCGAGAAGATTATCAGCGTATCTATGAAGCGAGCCTTAAAGACAACGTAAGTTGCAAAGCTTGTGGGTTGCCAGTTAAATTATATCTTGGATTGAACAAGCCACCCTTTTTCTACCACACGAACAAAGAAGATAACCAAAGGTGTACGGATATCGTTAGCAGCCCTCCTATTCAATCGATTTCAACACAACAACCTAACTTAGAAGCCGAATATTCTGAACAAAACGGTTTTCGAATTCCTAAATCTAGGTCGATTGCAACACTTGAAAAGCCCACTGTAACAGAATGGCAAGAGCCACAGGTTCTAAAGGGGCGAACACCTTTCACACTTAAAAGCAAAACACCTTCATCACTACTCGGGATTCCTCTCGATGTTGAACAAAAAGAAGCTGTTACGACAATAGAAGGGCCACTTCTAATCCTAGCTGGTGCAGGAAGTGGAAAAACACGGGTCCTTACAACAAGAGCGCTATATATGATGGAAGAAAAGGCAATTGATCCAACCTCAATGATGCTTGTTACCTTTACAGCAAAAGCAGCACGAGAAATGCATGAACGCCTTATCAAGCACACAAGGCTAACAGCAAACCAACTAAACCAGCTTGTCATCGGAACCTTCCACAGTATCTTTTACAAAATGCTACTTCATGACAACAGAGAAAAGTGGAATGGACAGCATTTACTAAAATGGGATTGGCAAAAGGAAAGCTACCTTAAACAAGCATGCAGAGAAATGGGTATTGATGAAAAGGATTTTCCCTTTGACCAAGCGATCCAACAAATCGGGTATTGGAAAAATACGATGAAAACTCCTACCGATATCCATCCTGCTGACGATTGGGAAGAAAAGGCATTATCTCTCTACAAATATTATGAAGAGCAAAAGCTTGAGCGTGGCCAATTCGATTTCGATGATATGCTAGTAAAATGCTATGAAATGTTAAGAGAAAATCCTAGTGTACTAGAAGCCTATCAGAAGCGATTTCGCTATTTTCTAATCGATGAATTTCAGGATATCAATCCAGTTCAATATAAGCTAATTAAGCTATTATCCAATCATACAAATAATATATGCGGTGTCGGCGATGATGATCAAACAATTTATAGCTTCAGAGGAAGCGAGCCATCCTTTATTCTGAATTTTAAAGAGGAATATCCTGAAGCTACTATTATTACGCTTTCCTCAAATTATCGATCAGATCATCATATTGTTTCCTCTGCAAATGAAGTGATTTCGAAAAATAAACAGCGCTTAAGCAAAAAGATGTACGCTCAATTCCAGACAGATCAATTACCTGTTTGTTTTTCTCCATATGATGAGGAAGAAGAAGCAACCTTGATTGTCAATGATATTAAAGAAAAAATTGAAGCTGGTGCATTGCCTAAAGAGTTTGTGATTTTATACCGAACACATACAGGCGGACGAGCAGTCTTTGAACGATTTGTTCAATCGAGTATCCCATTCGTCATTGAAAAAGAGCAGAGTTCATTTTATGAACGAAAAATGGTTCGTGGTGTTCTTAGTTACTTACGACTTAGTGTCGATCCTGATGATCCGTCGGCTTTAACCGAACTAATCCGCGCTTTATTTTTAAAACAATCTGTTCTTAATGATGTGAAGGCCTTATCCATTCTTCATGATTGCTCACTTGTTGATGCTTTATTATATTTAAATGGGCTTCATGCATTTCAAATGGCAAAGCTCAAAAAAATTGTTCCAAAAATCAGCGCTTTGAAAAAAGATAAGCCTGCTAGCGCAATTCAAACCATCGAAAAAGAACTTGGTTTCAATGACTATCTTAAAAAACAAGGTAATGAAGGAAATGCAATCGACAAAGGTTCGGATGATCTTAACGATTTAAAAGTAGTCGCGAAGAAATTTTCTACAGTTACAGAATTTCTTCAACATACTGATCATATGACCTTAACTCAAAAAGCATTAAAAGGACAAAAACAGGCAACCGAAGCTGGTGTTCAGCTTATGACGATTCATCGATCAAAAGGTCTAGAGTATAAATATGTATATATCGTAGGGGCTGTAGATGGCTCTATTCCTCATGATTTTGCACTAGAGTCTGCTAGAAAAGGAAACTATGAATTCCTAGAGGAGGAACGTCGCTTACTATATGTAGCGATGACACGTGCAAAAGAACATTTATTCATCTCGACTCCTTCTAAAAGACGAGGAAGAAAAGCTGTAGCTTCAAGGTTTCTTAAGACTTTATTTTAAAAATTGACGCTAGCCTAATAAATTATAAGAAATGCTTAGTAGAACCTCACTTTACTAAGCATTTTTTGTAAGGCTCTTTTCTAAAAGATTGTTGTTTTTTAAATAGCTTCTTGAACAAAATCAACCATTCCCCATACTTGTTATATAGCACAAATTTGCGAAAACAGCTTTTGTAAAAAATCCCCTAGATAATAACTCGAGTTATCTCTAGTTTCTCCTTCACTTTATACACCATCATTTCATCGTGAATTCTCTTCATTTTATGATCCAAATACTGGTCCATTTCCGCAGCTTCTTTTAGTTCATCTTTTACATGCACAGGTACTGATTTATCATATTTATAATAAATTTTATGTTCTAGGCTTGCCCAAAAATCCATTGCGATTGTGCGAATTTGGATTTCAACTTTAAGTTGTTCAGTTCGATTTGATAAAAAAACAGGAATTTCAACCAGTAAGTGAAGACTTTTATATCCATTTGGCTTAGGTTCCTTTAGATAATCCTTTACTTTTAAAATTGTAATATCATCTTGACCAGAAATCATGTCATAAATCTTATAAATATCAGATACAAATGCGCAGATGATCCGTACACCAGCAAGATCATGAATATGTTTCACCGCTTTTTCTTTCGTTAAAGCAAGACCCTTTCTTTGCAGTTTTCTTTTTATACTTGCTGGATCTTTTATTCTAGATTTAATATGTTCAATTGGATTATGTTGATGTACAAATTTAAACTCCTCATTAAGGATTTTCAATTTCGTATTGATTTCATCCAATGCAAATTTATAGATTAATAAGAAATTTCTCCATTCTTCTAACCCAGTCCTAACTTGTCTCAATTTTATGATCACCTCTTTTTTATTCCCTTTAAAGATAGAATAGATTAGTGAAATTCAGATGAAAATAAGGTGAATGGTTTAACACAATTAGAATGTTTTCAGCAAAAAACCAGCTAATCAGGTTGATTTAGCTGGTCAGCTACACAATTAATATGTGGTTACTTTTTGTTTATCATTTTTGAAATTGTATTAAAATCTAACTTTTCATTACCATTGACAATGGAATTAACAATTTTATCTTCCATTTGCTTTGAAACTGGTTTGTTGGCAATTTGAGAAACTCGTTGGATCACATTTCGGACAGTTTTTTCATCTTTAAAGTTTGCACCTTGTAAAGAATTAGCCAAAGAAAAAACATCATTCATGTTTACTCCTGTTTTATTCTCAAGGTTTTTGAAAAATTTATTATCCATTTTCTAAGCCTCCTTAATTCATGATATATCCTATGACCTTCTAGGCAAAATGTGATAACAATCTCTTGGAAAAAAGAAAGTACGAGCAAAGATTGCTCGTACTTCCAATACACTTAATTGGCTCTTACATTAGTTATAGAAAGATGCACCTACAATGATTAATAGGATGAACAATACAACGATTAACACAAATGTGCTGCCGTAATAACCGCCACCACCATAACCATAGTTACCACCACCGTAACCGTAACCCATGTGCTAAGCACCTCCTCTTTGCTATCATCCCTACACTATATGATGAAAGAAGAGGTTTTGTTTGGACGTTTTTTATGGTGAATTATTTTTCTATCTCATTATTTTTTAATATCATTTGTTCCATTTCAGAAGCAGCCAGGTCCATCCTTTGTTCAAATGACTCAGCAAGCTCGTCAATCTACTTCAAGCCAATCTGTATTTTGCGAAGTCTTTCATCTTCATTCCTTTGAATCCTATCATGCTGGCGATAATTTCTTTCCAATACCTCACTAAACATTTTTTCAAGTAAACTCATACTTTCCCCCACTCTCTACTGTTGCTTGTCGTCATCATAGTAATCTAAATATAAATTCCCAGACGAATCAACCTGACCTAAAAAGACATCTTCTACATTTGCACTTTTAAGTTTTAGCTTATTTCTTATCCAATCTATACTATATCCCGCACTATAAATTGTCTCATTTAGATAAGTTCCGTCCATAATTACTGTCAGTGGGACCTTATCAGAGGAACCATCTGGAAAGAGATCTCCCCATTTCACAGCTTGCATTTCTTTTTTTAACAGGACACTTAATTCACCATTTGTTTCAAGAATAGCAAACTCGACATCTGAAACGTTAAAAACATCTCTTTTGCGAAGCTGTTCAAGTAATTCATCTGTACTATATTTTTCAATCCTGAGATTTTCCTCCAGTATTTTCCCATCTTTGATAAATGTCGTTGCCTTTCCTTCAACAATGTCTCGAAATTTTTTACTTTTTAATGAAAAGATCGAAATAATAATTGGAAATAACGTCCAGATAAGAATTGAGACTACACCATTTATTACATGTAATTCAATATCCATTGAGAGTGTTCCAGCAATATCACCAACTGTAATGCCTAAAATATATTCAAAAAAAGACAGCTTCGATAACTGCTTTTTACCCAAAAGCTTTGTAATGAAAAAAAGCCCTAAAATTAGTAGGGTCGAACGAATGATTACCTCAATCCAACTCGGCATAAACCTTCTCCTTCAAACATTCATGATTACGTATCATTTAGTATGAAACATCCGATGTCTCTTTATGTAAAAATATATAATGTTTTATATATTTGAAAGGCATACCTTAATTCTTTTCCTACCAAATATTAACAAAGGAATTGACCTTTAAGTCAGTCCCTTGGATACTTTTTGTTACACTTAAATAAAGGAGAAGGATTTCCCCTATGTCCTCTAGTCTTAAAAAGATGAAGAAATAATAATCTTTGTTCCCCAATATTTTGTTCTACATATAATAAATGGTGCTATTTTTTTGGTAAAACCAGAACAAGGGAATTATAAAATCTATCAATTTTATAAGCTTAATAATAAAACAGATCCGAACTTTCCAACTTTGACCTCACTTACCCCTGAAGAACCCGCAGCATTTGAAATGGCTATTCATTATGGAAAACAAATTGACGCTGATATTATAATGGAGACTGATCCAGATGCTGACCGTTTAGAATGAAATATTTGACTTTTAATTTTTGGATTTTTATTTATAAGGAGCGAGGATATTTGGAGATATTGAAAATAATTGAGAATGGCCGCTTTGATTTGCATTTACACACAACTGCTTCAGATGGCAGTTTTTCCCCAAGTGAAGTAGTGAAAATGGCTGCTCAAAAAGGACTCACCACAATTGCCATAACTGATCACGATACACTTGATGGAATTCAAGAAGCAATAGAAACAGCCAGAAAAATAGGGATAACAATTATTCCAGGTATTGAATTAAGCACTAAATATAAAGGGAAAACCATTGATATTTTAGGCTATAATATTCACGAAACAAAAGAGTTATCAAGTATTTTGCAGAAAATGAGAAAACATCGTCAAAATCGGTGTCTATTAATTGTAAATAAGTTTTGTGAATTAGGAATGACCATTACTTTAGAGGGTATTCAAAAATATAGTAAAGGAAATGTAATTGCCCGCCCTCATATAGCAAAAGCAGTTGTGGATAAAGGTTATGCTAAAGATACACAAGAAGTATTTGATCTTTATTTAGGGGATGGGAAACCATGTGCAGAGGATAAAATGGAGCTTTCGCCTAGTAGTGGAATAGAGTTAATTCATCGAGCTGGAGGAGTAGCCGTTTTAGCACATCCTCTACTCATTCACGATGATATAATCGTTGAAGAGTTAATGCAATTGGCTATTGACGGAATAGAAGTATGGCATCGAAAACAAAGCGAAGAAGATAGTAAAAGGTATAAAAGTTTAGCGGAAAAGTATAGAAAGATGATGACAGGTGGGTCCGATTTTCATAATGAAGCACATGAAATCGGTGAGTTTAGGTTTAAGCCATAATATGGTTAGAGGGAGAAAGCCTATCTCCTCTCCTCACACCATTCTATTGAAACAGCTCTTTTAATTATGAATCTTTTAAGCCATTAATTAAGGTTTCAATCACTTCGGGACGACTAAACTGAGGTGGTGGAGTAATCCCCTTTCGTAACATCTCTCGAACTTTTGTCCCTGATAAGTGCAAATGATCTTCCTTATTATGTGGACACGTTTTACTAGTAGCCATATTTTCACATTTTGTGCAATAAAAGCTATGCTCAAAGCCAAGGATCATGATGCCAATTTCTTCAGAACTCAATTGTGTGAAGATTTTTTGCGCATCAAATGTACCGTAATAATTGCCGACTCCAGCATGATCTCTCCCAACGATAAAATGAGTACAGCCATAATTTTTTCGTACCAGTGCATGAAAAATAGCTTCTTTTGGTCCAGCGTACCTCATTGCAGCTGGGAATACGGCTAAACACACTCGATCATCTGGATAATAGTTTTTTAATAATACTTCGTAGCTTTTCATTCTAATCGTTGCTGGAATATCGTCAGATTTTGTTTCACCAACTAGAGGGTTTAAAAACAAGCCATCAACTGTTTCTAGAGCCGTTTTTTGAATATACTCATGTGCTCGATGAACAGGATTTCTTGTTTGGAATCCTACTACTGTTTCCCAATTATTCTTTTTAAACTCATTTCTTGTTTCCAAAGGGGTTTTATAGTATTGTTCAAAAATACGCTCTTTAGGTGGAATCTTTAATAAAGTAATAGGTCCTGCTAAATAGACATTTGGGCGTTCAAATAGTTTTTTGACTCCAGGATGATTTTCATCAGTTGTTTGATAAACCTTTTTTGCTTCTTCTAGTTTGTTAGGTGTATACATTTCTTTTAATTCTAAAACACCATAGATATCATTTTTATGTTTCAACTTTATTATTTTTCCAATTCTCAGCTTCTCTGCTACCTTTTCACAAACAGGAAGCGTAATTGGAATACTCCAAATCACTCCATTAGCTAACCTCATATTCTCTAAAACAGATTCGTAGTCAGCTTTTCCAAGAAAGCCCTGAAGAGGACTGTATGCCCCATTTGCAATCAATTCTAAGTCCGATAAACTCATCACATCTATTTCAATTTCCGTAGTAATGGTTGAATAATCGAAATTTAACTCCATTCGATTCACTAAAGTACCACCATGAGGAATACTTAATGTCAAAACACTCACTCCTTTGTATTTTCCATGAGACGAACTTTACTAACAAGATAGGATGAAAGGATCTCTACAGATTCTTTTATTGATAATTTATCTGTATCAATAATGACTTCGGGGTCTTTTGGTTCTTCATAGGGCTGATCAATCCCAGTAAATTGTTGAATTTCCCCTTTTCTTGCTTTCTTATACAGTCCTTTTGGATCTCGTTGCTCACACTCTTGGAGTGAACATTTGATATAAACTTCAATAAATTCATCCGGCACAAATAAAGACCTTGCATTTATTCGATCTACTTCAAATGGAGAGATAAGTGCAGCAAGCACGACGATTCCTGCCTCTACAAACAGCTTACCAATTTCTGCTGTTCTCCTAATATTTTCTTTTCTATCCTCTTCTGAGAAAGATAGATTACGATTTATGCCATGACGAAGATTATCCCCATCTAATAAATAAACACTTACTCCTTTTTTGTATAATTCATGTTGAAGAGCATTTGCGATCGTTGACTTACCTGACCCTGATAGACCCGTAAACCAAATCATTAAACTTTTATGGCCATGTTGCTTTTGTCTGTCTTCTTTTCTAATTAGTGATTGATGCCAGACGACATGATTATCTTTATCACCATTACTCAAGATAACATTCTCCTTTCAAATGTATTTTACAACCATTTCAAATAGGCGATAAAAATTGTAACACTCATACAAATGAAGCTTAAAGGTAAACCAACTTTCAGATAATCTGTGAATTTATAACCTCCAGGTCCATATACAAGCAAGTTTGTTTGATATCCGATTGGGGTTAAAAAACTACACGAAGCTGCAATTGCAGTAATCATGGCAAACATCATTGGATCTAAATCCAGTTGAAGAGAAATGGAAAAACCAATCGGAAACATTAAAGCAGCTGTAGCAAGATTATTAAGGATCTCAGTCAAAATCAATGTTACAAAATAGAAACAAATCAAGATTCCAATTATTCCTAAACTAGATTGCAATTCTATAAGAAATGCAGCTACGCTATGTGCTAATCCAGTTTTTTCGATAGCTTTACCTACTCCAATAGCACTTCCCATTAAAATAATGACATTCCAATTAATTGCTTTTATAGCATCAGAAACAGTTACTATTTTGGTTAATAATAAAATGACGGTCGCAATTAATGCGAGTGTAAATATAGGTAAGAGTTGAAAGATTGATGCAAAGATAATTCCTAATAGGATGCCACTGATCACGATCTTCCCTAAACGTGTTTGCTTATTTGTCGTATTAATAGAAGAAATAAAATAGAAGTCCTCAGAATCTGTCCATGACTTAACAAAGTCATTTTTAGCAAGTAATAAAAGGGTATCCCCCGGTTTAAGAACGACATTTCCAATTCCTGATGTAATTTGTTTACTCTTACGTTTAACAGCAACAATCGCTGCATTATACTTGGAGCGGAAATGACTTTCTTTTATTTTTTTATATAAAAGTGGTGAATGATCGGAAATTCCTACTTCATAAAGTATTGTATGATTGTTTAAAAGATTTCTTTGATTTTCAATATTGTGTTTAAGTCCTAGGACATGACTAATCTTCATTAATCCTTCAGGATTTCCAGAAAAAACAAGAATGTCTCCACTTTCGAGTATTTCATCATTTGGCGCAGGAACAATTATACTTTCATTCCTAATTATTTCTATAAGAAACAATTGATTTAAATCACGAAGCATCGCTTCCATAATCGTTTTACCGATTAATGAAGAGTTTTTTTCAATAACAAACTCATAAATATAATTGTCTTGTTCATCTTGAAACGTCTCAATATTTGCTGTTCTACTTGGTAAAAGATAGTGACCGATAAAAACGATATATAGTATGCCTGCGAAAGTCAAAGGTATGCCAAAATAGGTAAAGTCAAATAAATGGAATCCTTCCAAGCCTTTCTCCAATAATAACCCTTGAACGATCAAATTAGTTGATGTTCCTATTAATGTAATTGTTCCACCTAAAATTGCTGCATATGATAATGGAATTAACAGTTTAGAAGGCTTAATATGATTAGAACTTGCCCAATTTTGAAGAGTAGGAATTAGCATCGTAACAATTGGTGTATTATTCATAAACGCTGAAAGTGCACTTACCGGTACCATTAATCGCAATAATATCTGTGAAATAGACTTTTTTGGACTTAATATCTTATTTACGAGTTCATGCAAGATACCGCTTTTCGATACAGCAGCTCCAAGAATAAAAAGTAATGCTACTGTGTGAACACCTGGATTTGAAAATCCATTTAATGCTTCCGTTGGGGTTAAGATGCCAGTTAACATAAGGGCAGATATTGCTAAAAATACGGTAAATTCAGGTGATAGCCATTCTTTTATAAGGACGATAAACATGGAGGATAGAATGATGCATAGGATGATTGCATCAAGGGTCATAGATGATCTCTCCTGACTAATATTAATTATCTTAATATTTTTATGTCAGATTTTGAAACCTGTACATAATATCCGCACATGTTTCACATATTTTTCTGGTTTATACAAAATTCCACTTGTAATCTGCCTTAATAAGTTTATTAACCTTAACCTAGTTTGATGTAGTCTCCTTTTATACACATACTATCTCACATAGATTTCCCCCTTTTCATATCTATTAACTATAAACCTAGTTCATATGCAATAGGTAATAGGTAATAGGTTTATAATGATGTTTACTACTAAGAAAATTATTAAAAGACAGAGAGTTCATTATGATGAATTCTCTGTCTTTTATTTTTAATTGTTTGTTTGAATTTGATTCATGATTTTCTGTATCAGAAATTTTATTTAGGTCAAGTGCATGTAGTTAAAGTGGTTCTAAATTAGTTTAACCCAACGTTTATAAAAACCTAACTGCAGCTATTTTCCTGATCATTCCCATCACCTTTAAACCTAGATTTAAAGATGAGAGCCTATGGAAAAGTTCTAAAAGTGACATCTGTCCATGTTTTAAACATCTACTGGCTATTTATTTGGTATAGGCAATTGATTGTTCTTTGATAAGGAGAAAATTCTAATAGAGTAGCCTATAGCAATAAACGAATAAAAACATATTTTAATAAGTGATTAACAGTTAAAGGGAGCTTTCTCTGGAATAGAAATAAAGAAAAACTACATTTTCAGAAAGGGTGTGTAAGATGAAAATAATGACTATTTTGGGGACACGACCTGAAATTATCCGATTAAGCCTTATTATTAAGAAATTAGATGATCATGCAGAAAAACACATATTAGTGCATACAGGACAAAATTTCACTTCATCTCTAAGTGAGATATTTTTTCAAGAGTTAAAGGTCCGGAAACCAGATTATATCATGTTGAATCAACAACACACGTTAGGAGAACAATTATCTACTATATATAAAGAATTAGAGAAAATTATCTTGCAGGAAAAACCCGATAAAGTTCTTGTTTTAGGGGATACCAACAGCGGCCTAAGTGCAATTTTAGTAGAAAGAATGGGAATTCCAGTGATCCACATGGAAGCCGGAAACCGCTGTTTTGATCTAGAAGTTCCAGAGGAAAAAAATCGTCGCGTTATCGATGCGATTTCAAGCTTTAATCTCCCATACACCCCTCAAAGCAAAGAAAATTTACTAAACGAAGGCGTTCCCCGACATCGTATTATCATATCCGGCAATCCAATTAATGAGGTATTAGAACATTACAAAGCAGAGATTGAGCAAAGTAATATCCTCAACAAACTAATGTTAGAAAAAGATCACTACTTTTTGGTTACAGTTCATCGTGCCGAAAACGTTGATCATGAAGATCGTTTGCAGGAAATTATGAAGGGAATTAACATGGTCGCCGATGCTTACCAAAAAAGAGTGATATGTAGTATACATCCGCGCACGAAGTCCCGTTTAGAGGCGAACACAGAATTAGAGATTCATCCATTGGTTGAATTCCATGAGCCGTTTGGATTTTTTGATTTTGTCAAACTTGAAAAAAATGCTTATTGCGTGTTAACAGATAGCGGAACGGTTCAAGAAGAGTGTTGTTTGTTTCACGTTCCTACAGTTACGATTCGCAAAACAACGGAAAGACCTGAAACAATCGAATGTGGCAGTAATATGTTGTCAGGAATAGACGCCGAACAGATCTTGAACTGTGTCCATGTAATGGCCAATCAGTCAAATAACTGGTCATTTCCTGCAGGATATGACCATATAAACGTTTCAGATAAAGTCATTAAAATTTTACTAGGGGGCCTGAAAATTGTTTAATAATCAAACCATATTGGTAACAGGCGGTACTGGTTCATGGGGATATGAATTAGTTAGACAGCTATTAACATACAATCCTAAAGAAATTCGGATTTTTTCACGGAATGAGTCAAATCAATTTACCATGAAGCAAGAATTTGATAATAATCCGAAATTGCATTTTATTATTGGAGATATTAAAGAGAAAGATGCATTAATCGAAGCTTGTCAGGGAGTTGATTACATTTTTCACCTGGCCGCTTTAAAGCACGTTCCTGTTTGTGAGTATCAGCCAATTGAAGCATTGAAAACGAACGTAATAGGGACACAAAATGTAATAGATGCAGCTATACACTGTAAGGTGGATAGAGTCGTTTATATCTCTACGGATAAAGCCTCAAATCCTTCGAACTTCTATGGATTATCAAAGGCAATGGGTGAAAGACTGATTATTCATGCTAATACATTAAACACGAAAACAAAATTTGTGTGTATTCGTGGAGGAAATGTTTTAGGAACAAACGGTAGTGTAATCCACGTATTCAAAAAGCAAATTCGAGAAAAAGGCAAAATTGGTATTACTGATTTGGAGATGACTCGATTCTTTTTAACCATTGAAGATGCTATTAAATTAGTTTTTAAAGCCACATTTGAAAGCATTGGTGGAGAAATCTTTGTCATGAAAATGCCTGCATTAAAAATTATCGATCTTGCCCATGTATTAATAGAAGCATCTAACACCGAAAATGTTGAGATTGAAACACTTGGTATACGACCTGGAGAAAAAATCCATGAGCTACTTCTTTCAGGATATGAAAGCAAAACAACAATTGCCTATGATGATGAATATTTTGTTATTCTGCCGACAATTCACATTGAGGGCCTAAAAGAACATTATTCCAATTATAAACCTGTGAGTTTAGAAAATTATAATTCTAGCAAAGAATTATTAAATAGAGCTGAGATTAATGAATTATTAATGAAAGGCGGGTTTATTTAATGAAAATAATGATCCTTGGTGGAAAAGGAATGGCCGGGCATATGATAACATCTTATTTCCAACAAAATCCTAAGTATAATGTCTTCTATACATCAAGGGATCCAGACGATAAGGATGGGATTTATCTGGATGTAACCAATTCAACAGAGTTAGAGAAAATCATAGAATCAATAAAGCCGGATATTACAGTCAACTGTATAGGGATATTAAATGAACATGCGAGCACTAATACTAAGCTGGCATTTCAGGTAAACAGCTTATTACCACATCAATTAGCCAAATTAACCGAACGTTACCATGGGAAGTTAATTCACATTAGCACAGATTGCGTTTTTTCAGGCACAAAAGGCGACTACACTGAGAATGATGTTCCTGACGGTACCTCGTTTTATGCTCAATCCAAACAACTAGGAGAAATAATAAGTGATAAACATTTAACAATTCGTACATCAATTATTGGACCTGAGGTAAAAGATAACGGCATTGGACTATTTTTATGGTTCATGAAGCAAAAGGGAAAAATAAAGGGGTATGAGAAAGTGCTTTGGAATGGTGTGACAACACTCGAATTAGCTAAAGCAATTGAAGCAATGATTCAAAATAACGTCACTGGATTATATCATTTAGGGTCAGATGAGAAAGTGTCAAAGTATACATTATTAAAGCTGATCCAGGAAATTTTTAGGAAAAATGATGTTCAAATTATTCCAGATACAGAAATTGTACTAGACCGTTCCATTAAAAGAACAAGAGCAGATTTTCAATACCTAATTCCAAGTTATCAAGAAATGCTATTTGAACTAAGAGAGTGGATGCTAAATCAATGAATCATTAGATCACGCAACTAATTTTGCGATCTAATAAGATTCAGGACAGAATACATTAAGATCAAACCTTACTATTTTCTTCATTTTGCAGGGAAAACACGTATCATTATCGTGATTTCATCCTGTCCATCCATTTTCAATCTAAACCCTATTAACAAAATCCATCTTGCACAATCGTTAATGATTAACCCTGATCAAAATGTCATAGAAACATTAAATTAAGTACAGATTCATCATTTTTCACCTGAAGTAAAAAATAGCGAAGCTTGGCAGAAAGAACTGCATTGGCTTCGCTTCTGCTGTTTGCGGAAGTCCGTATTGTTAGAGAACAAATGTTATTAATCGCTAATTGTAGGTAAATAAAAAATTTTTTTTTTAGCAATACTCCTTAGGAAAGTGATATATAGATAAGATTTATAGAGATAAAATCTTCTATTCTAAATTTGTTTACTTCATCTAAAAACATTCCCCAATCCTACTTTTTCTTTCTCTAGTATCCTATTACAAAAGTTTAATAGGCCATAATCATAATTTCTTATACACAAAATAATGAGGAAGAAAATATTTTTCTTGCAAAGCGTTATATTAATTAGATGTGTATTTTCATATTAAAATTTGAATATAAACTTTTAATTGAAGGTGATGATAGATGAATAGAGTATATTTGGTCGGGGCTCAACAAAAATTAATAAAATCAAATGATTGGCAACGATTTATGAAAGGTATTGTTTTAGATATAGAATTGAAAAATCAGGTTGTTAATAAGGTCGTTGATTATATATCTCCCCCAGAAGTTTGTCCAGAAAATAATGCGTCAATTTCATTTACAGCTGCTACTCTTTCTAAGCAAAAGCTTTATGTAGGTACTCTTACTGAGATTTTAATATATAATACAAAAAATTTCCAACTTGAAAAGTATTTCTCTCTACCATTTTTCAATGATATTCATCATGTAAGTCCTAGAGCAAATGGTAATATGCTGGTGGTGAATACTGGATTAGATATGGTTATTGAACTTTCTTCTAAAGGTGAATTATTAAATTGTTGGAATGTACTAGGTGAAAATCCATGGCAGCGTTTTAATAAGATTACAGATTATCGGAAAGTTCCTACAACAAAACCACATAAATCTCATCCCAATTTTGTATTTGAATTAAATAATGAAATATGGGCCACTAGATGCTTACAAAAGGACGCAGTGTGTTTGACTAATCCAAGTAAAAAGATAACAATCGGCAGAGAACTTGTACATGATGGAGTAGTTTATAAAAATAAAATTTACTTTACTCAAGTTGATGGGAGAATAGTAATCGTTAACGCCAATAATTTAATTGTAGAAAAGGTCATAAATCTTGTTGAAATCACCAACAATATAAAGAAAATAGGTTGGTGCAGAGGAATAAAACCTCTAAATGATGACACAATTTTAGTTGGTTTTTCTAGAATTAGGCCTTCGAGAGAAATTAATCCGAATGGGACAATTAGTTTGAACGGGCAGTACGGCGTATTGCCAACTAGGTTAGCATGCTATGATATCAATAAGAAAAAATTACTTTGGGAAAAAAATTTAGAGGATTACAATTTAAATGCAATATATTCTATCAATTGAAAAACAAGGCTTTCATGATGAAATAAGGACGGAAGCAATTTTAAAAGTCATTGGAAAACTCATCCAACACATCCCTTCTACATCTTACATCAGAAGTTCTTTACCGAGGAGTGACAATAATTCCAGCTTCCTCTTACCATTTATTATCGGATGTTACATGAGTAGCTATCATATAAGCAATCAAGAACTGATTCTATCCCGGAAAATATCAAATAAAATATTATCCTATATATATCAAATATTTTGCGAAAAATTTATTCTTCTATAATAGATTACTTGTCTATACATAATAATGCTCACTTTCATATGATAGAGTACATCATTAGAAAAGAGGTGAGAATTATGGGTCAATTTGTAGACGCGCAAATTTCACAAAATATTAGTTATAGTGGGGGAATTGCTGCTCCAGTTACCTCTACGCCAACACTTTTTGGAACACTAGGTCTTAACACATCAGGTGCAGGACCGAATCTACGTGTTCAATTTACTGCAACAGCTGCCATTAGCTCTTTAGCTACTGTTGCAGTACCAATCGCCATTGAAATTTATAGAGGGATAGGACCAGGACGTGTCCTTGTTTATTCAGCTGTAGAAACATCACCAGCTATAGGTGTCCTAGGGGTTGCTTCTAGAACAATAATAACTTTAACCGGTGCAGACAGTAATCCACCTAACACTGGATCTTTGGTTTATCAAGCATTTATTAGTATACCTGGGGGAATACCAATCGCACCAACGCGTACGGGTCCTGAAAGTTTTAATGCAGCTGTATATTCCAACTAATAAGATGAACAACTATTTATTAGTTGATATGAATGAAAAGTAAAAGCCAAAACATTCACAATGGAAGGGCAAATCCTTGTCATATTGAATAAGAATGAATACAGCATACACAATTAGTGACATTATGATTCTTATCGCCTTGGATTCTACGGAATTCAAGGCTTAACCAATTATATTTAATAGACATTAGGTCTATTAAAATGAATCTCCTTTCTTCACCTTAACTGCAGGTCAAAATAGAATATCTATAAGTTAAAGAGTTTTTCCATACTAATGAGTTATTGGTACATTCTTAATCTATTAGTGATCTATTCATCTTCGTGGTTGCTACCTAAATATCAGCAATGACGGTTATAAAATGATCTATTTATGTCTACTAAAAACCCCTTCTAGAAAATCATTGTACCAAGCCAACAAGAAATATAAAGCAACATTTTATCTTCATTGGCATCTTTCTATTCATTCTAAGTAAAGCAGATAACTTCATATAGGTGGCTTGTTTGTGTTTTTACGTCTATAACTTGTTTTTTGGTAATTTTTATAAAAAGGAGTGAATAAGAATGGCGAATGGATGTAATCAAAATCCTATTGGAGCATGTTCGGAAGCGGAAGGGCTGAATACAACTGCCAATGGTACTGCTTCTCATGCTGAAGGAATAAATACTATTGCTAACGGGGCAGCTTCTCATGTTGAAGGATTTCAGACTAATACGACAGTTGATTCGGCACACGCAGAGGGTTCTACTACGACAGCCAGCGGGGTGGCTTCCCACGCTGAAGGGTTTCAGACTAGGGCCACAGCTAATACTGCACATGCAGAGGGGAATTTTAGTAGGGCGAATGGAGTGGCTTCCCACGCAGAAGGAATTTCGACAATTGCTGGAAGCAACGCTTCTCATGCGGAGGGTTCAAACACAAGAGCCTTGAACTTACATGCCCATGCAGAGGGAAATCTAACGACCGCCTCAGGCATTGCGTCCCATGCAGAGGGAGAAAATACGGTTGCCAGCGGTCTCGTTTCTCATGCAGAAGGACAAGGTACGATTGCCCAAGGTGAATCTTCGCATACGGAAGGCGACCAGACGCAAGCAACCGGCAGAGCATCTCATGCAGAAGGTAATCTGACTATGGCTAGCGGCAGTTTCGCTCATGCTGAGGGGCAGCGTTCCGTCGCTTCCGGTGATCTTTCCCATGCTGAAGGAAATCAGACGCAAGCGATCGGACAAAACTCTCATGCGGAAGGCGCTCTTAACATTGCTAACGGCTTCACTTCACATGCTGAAGGAGTGAACACGGTCGCTTCAGGATTTTTCTCCCACACAGAGGGACAATCGACGAATGCGAACCTTTTGGAAGGCGTTCATGTCATGGGGAAATTCGGTGCAGCCAACGAGCTGCCGTATTCTTGGTACCTGGCTAATGGCCTAGATGCCTCGACACCAGGTTTGGCCGCTAAAATATTAAGCGATGGCAACGTCAAAATTGATGGAACGGTCTCCTCACCGGCTGCAGATTATGCGGAAATGTTCGAAACAACGGATGGGAATCCGATCGATTTTGGCTACTTCGTTACTTTGGATGAAAATAAAGTGCGCATAGCAAATGAACAAGATGATTTTATACTTGGGATCACAAGCGCAAAGCCGGCAGTCTTAGCCAATAGCGGAGAGCTGCGATGGAAGAGCAAGTACATGACCACCGAATGGGGAGAAGTTTTGTACGAAGACATCGCTCTTCCTTCAGAATTCGATACTTACGGCAATGTGATCAATCCCCAAAGGTCCGAACGCAGGCCGGTGTTGAACCCTAGCTGGAATTCATCCAAGGAATATCTTCCGCGCTCCCGAAGACCAGAATGGGTGGCTGTTGGTCTAATCGGGCAACTTCTTGTTCGGGATGATGGCACATGCAAGCCAGGTAGTTATTGCAAACCTAACAATGAAGGGATTGCAACAGCCTCGAATCAAGGATATAGGGTCATGCAGCGTACAAATCAAAATCAAGTCTTAGTTATCGTTCCTCAAGCTTTTCGAAATCCTAGTAACAACAAAGTTGATCAACTAGAAAAATTAGCAAAATTAAAAGAACAGGGCTATCTTACAGAAGAGGAATTTCAGATTGAAAAACAAAAACTATTAAACTCATAAAAAACCTTGATTTAATAAAGTTATCATTTGTTAGAAAAAAATAGAAACTGTCTGAATTCTTTCTCATTTTGTGCAGATTTCACCTTTTGGTGAGTTTGCCCTTTTTTTATCATTTACATGACTTTTAGCCATTAAAACAGTATAGTTGCTCATTACAAAAAAACTTAGCGTTCATTGGGAATTCACCTTGTCCATTGTTCAAGTGAACAAGTATTACGCAAAGCATCCTACAAGATTTATTTTTTCAATGCTAATTTTATATACTCTTCCAAAGGCAACATAATAAACTTGTAGAGAAAAAAACATCTCTTCCTCTACAAGTAAATAAAGAATGTTAAAAGACTTATTTGCTTATTTGCTAAAGTAGAAGTACCGCAAAAATTACCATTAACATATTAATGTAAGCATTTATTTTCAAATGACTATTTGTTTCTCCTATATATATACTTGTGGTAAGAAGGAAAATTAATAGTTGATTAGAATTATCTCCTGACATTGAGAACACTTCCTTTACCAAAAAGGATGTTTCTATTCACCCTCCTTTTAAATGGTGCTAAATTCTTTCTACTAAAAAATTATTCAGATAAAAAATATATTTAGATTAATAAAATATTCTTAATTAGATTGGAACGATTAAAAGACTAATTATTGATTTTAGGTTTTATCAACATTATTTTTATTATGAGAAAAAGTATAAGTTTCGGTTAATCCTTGTAAGATATCAACCTGTGGTTTCCAATTCAGCATTTGGCATGCTTTGCTATTATCAAGACAACTGTGTTTAATGTCTCCTTTTCTTGCTGGTGTATGGACAACATCAATAGTAGAAACATGAATTTGCATCAGATATTTTAATAAGTGATTGACCGATGTTCTCTTGGAAGTACTGACCTGAATGGTTTCTTGATGTCCTCGTTCCATGGCAGCTATATTCGCCTGAACAATGTCTTTTACATAAATAAAATCACGCGTTTGTTCCCCGTCTCCGTGAATACATAAAGGCATCCCTTTTTTAATTTTTTCGAGAAAGACAGCTATCACTCCGCCTTCTCCTTTTGCTGTTTGTCTAGGACCGTACACATTTCCGTAACGGAGAATTGTATAAGAAAGTCCGTAAAGCTGATAAAATAATCGGATATACGACTCAGCTGTCAATTTGGATAAGCCGTAGTAGGAAACAGGTACCGCTTCGTCTTTTTCAGAAATCAGCTCTTTTTCTAAATTTCCATATACCCCTGAAGTCGAGGCGAAGATTATTTTTTTTACGGAAGCTTCATGACATGCTTCGAGTATGTTGATAGTTCCACTAATATTCACATCAGCATCATATTTTGGATTAAGAATAGACCGTTCAACATCTGCCTGAGCAGCCAAATGGAATACGACGTCGGGCTTTTCTTGCAAAATAATTTGTTTGGCCTCAGCACTGCATATGTCTACATGATGAATGACAGCAAGTGGGTGAACATAATTCAAATGTCCGGATATCATGTTATCCAGCACATGCACTTCCACCCCTATCTTTATAAGTTCATCAGTGAGGTGAGAACCAATAAAGCCAGCCCCTCCAGTAACGACAGCTTTCATATATCATTCTCCCTTTATAGTTTTTATTAGTGTATGTTACATCAGCAGAACTCGTATAAGTTACCTACCTAATACATTTTGAAAAGGCTCGCATCTAAGAGATTGTTTCATCTTACTAAAAGAGACTTCACTTATTGTAATACTGAAATTAAACAAATTAATTATTCAAAACCCTTCATTTTTTCATAGATATATAGTAAATGAAAAATATGAAAAAACTAACAATCGAAGTATTAAGCAATGCAATTTCTTTTAGCATGAATTAAGTAAAAAAGGGGGTAATCGACAGATGGCGGATAAAAAGGGAATTTTCATTGGACCTGTCGTTATTGGAGGCGTGGGTGGGAGTGGAACTAGAGTGGTAGCAGAATTATTAAAAGAACTAGGTTATTATCTAGGCCCATTAAATCATGCAAATGACAATATAGAATTTGGTAGGTTATTTGGACAATCTGAATGGTTTAAAGAAAGTGATAAAAATAATAAACAGGCCATTTTCGAACGATTGAAGACATTTGAAAAAATAATGCTGAAATCCTTAGAAATCAATCATTCTAAATATATTGGCTGGGGATGGAAAAACCCACCAACCCATATTTATATCGAATACTTAAATAAATACTTTAAAAAAATTAAGTATATACATGTAATACGCCATGGGTTAGAAATGGTATATAGTGATAATCAAAATCAGCTTTCCCGCTGGGGAGACTTGTATAACATAAAACCCTCTTCAAAGGTGGATCCGAAATCAAGTCTTCAATATTGGTTTTCATCCAATGAAAGAGCGATAAGAATAGGACATGAACTGTTTAATCAGAACTTTCTACTTATTAACTTTAATCAATTATGTGTTAATCCACAAAAGGAAATCAGCAGGCTAATAATGTTTTTGGAATTGGACCATTCAAAGTTTAACATTGATCAATTGGCGAGTCTGATCCACCTCCCTAAATCATGGGAAAGATATAAACACCATGATTTAAGTATCTTTTCAGAAGATGATTTTGATTTAATAAGGAAACTAGGATTTAACATTTAATTTTCAAAAATTATTATGTGTGCAAAATCTAAGAAACCTTGACATACTGAAGGCTAAAACGGAATAAAAATTAAGATTTATTCTAGGTTCTTATCCATAGCCTGACTCTAACCTATTTAGTGATGTAATCTTTATTCTTTTAATGGATATTTCATATAAATCAACAAAACTCCTTAATAGACAAGGAGTTTTTATTTTCTAATGACTTAGACAGGTATTTGCATGTAATATAACGAACCATTATTTATCTCTGCAACATATAGTGGGAAATGTAAATAAGCCAAATGAATTGGGTTTATTGCATATAGGGAACCAAGAAGCCATACCTATTATGAAAAAAGGGCAAGCCTATAAAACGTAAAATCAGCCCACAGTAAGATTAATACTTTAAAGTTTCATTAAACCAACACAAATACTTGATTAGGACCCGTACGCTTCATCACCCTGTATCCATGTTCGGCAACGGTGGCAATCCCCTCTTTATTTGGTTTGCAGTAGCCATTGACTATTGCGGTTCCATCATCCCGAACCAGAAGTTTTCCAACAAGACCAACAGGAACCACACTCTCCTTTTTACTAGATTTTTTAAAAACTAAAAAAAACTTCAACCTAGAATAGACAGATCTATTAGGATAAAATGTAGCTTTCTATTTCTTCCAGGTTTGATTGACAAATGAATATAAGATTAGTAGTAATCAAAAAAGAATCCTATTCATAACTGCAACAGCGATAGGACATGTTGAAAATACCTACAAACATGTGTCGTAGACTCATATAACAAGCAATGCAAAATCTTGAATGTAATCACCATTTCCCATAATGATGTTCCTCCTGTCTTACAATAGAATGACTCCTACACTTATGCAATGTTACTATTACGTTTTTGTATGGACAAAACTATTAATCTATAGGAAACTTTTTACTTTTTTCTAAACAATGATAATAAAGCGTAACAGAATTTTTCATTATAAATGAATAATTATTTATTCAGATAGTATTCTTCTTAGCCACTTAGAAAGTATAGAAGCAATTTATTAGGTAAATAAAAGGACAAACTCACCAAAGGGTGATGTCTGTCCCTCGTATCATTGAATTCATATATGGTTCTATTTAACAAACACCAATACTTGATTTGGTCCTGTACGCTTCATTACTCGATATCCCTCAATTGAATCAGTTGAAATTCCTTCATCATTAGGTCTACAATAACTACCAACTTTGCATGTGCCATCATCCCGAACCAGAAGTTTCCCTACATGACCAACAGGAATCCATTCAGGTCTTTGCAAACGTGGGATATACTCCTGTGAAGGGTTCCATTCAGGATTTAATATCGGTTCCGTTTTTGTAAAAGCGGGTTGAATCACTCTTCCTTCTTTATCTTTTATTTCTGGTACAACCACCTCATGGTATTTGATCCTGCCCCATTCATCTTTTACAAAGAGATTGTGCCAACGCAAATCACTTGCATCTGCAATCATTGCTGGAGTCGCACTCACTACCCCGAGAATATAATCATCATTTGCATTCGCTTTTCGTATTTTATCACTTTCCCCATTAAACGTTACGAAGTAGCCAACATCAATCGGTTTGCCATCCATTGTTTCAAACATTTCCGCATAATCGGCTGCAGCAGGAGATAGTACAACACCGTCTAGAAATAAATTTCCCGTTAGCCCTTCAATGACGGCAGAATTTAATGTCGGTCCAATAGCGAGGCCGTTTGCTAGATGCCAAGAAAAGGGGAAGCGCGTGGTTCCATTTTGACCCATGATATGAGAACCCGTATGAGCTACATCTACAATCGTAGATAGCCCCTCTGAATGCGAAAAGTCTGCTCGTGCTTGTGTGCCAATTCCCTCCGCATGGGAGGAGGTTCCACTAGCTTCTGTAACTGAACCTTCCGCATGGGAAGCAGACCCACTCGCATTTGTATTATTTCCTTCCGCATGGGCGGCAGACCCACTCGCTCTTGTATTAAATCCCTCTGCATGAGCATTAATTGCACCCACAAATGTGATTGTACCTGACCCTTCTGTATGAGAGTTCTCTCCATTAGCCGTTGTGTTAAGTCCTTCCGCATGAGAACGGGCTCCACTGGCGGTGGTATCATCTCCTTCCGCATGGGAAGCAAATCCACTGGCGGTGGTATCATCTCCTTCCGCATGGGAAGCAAATCCACTGGCGGTGGTACTAAATCCTTCCGCATGGGAAGCCTGACCAAAACCGGCAGTGGTTAAGGTTCCTTCCGCATGGGAAGAAAAACCACTGGCGGTGGTACTAAATCCTTCAGCATGAGAAAAATTTCCGCTGGCCACTGTACCAGGGAATGCCGCGATATTTGGAGTCCCCCCTTCTGCATGAGAAGCAAAGCCACTCGCAATCGTTCCAACCCCTTCTGCGTGTGAACTTTCCCCACTGGCTAAAGTAGGAGCAGGATTGCCATTTTGGTCAACTGCTCCACCTTCTGCATGAGAAGCTCTTCCACTTGCTGTATTTCCTTCCCCTTCCGCATGGGCTCTAAATCCACTGGCTATTGTACCTGACCCTTCCGCATGTGATTGATTTCCACTTGCTAAAGTTCCAAACCCTTCGGCATGTGAATCCTGGACAATAGCCCTTGTTGAAGTACCTTCTGCATGAGAGGCAAGCCCACTTGCAATGGTTCCCTGTCCTTCCGCATGGGAGGCTGTTCCACTTGCTACTGTTTGTAACCCTTCGGAATGGGAAATAGCACCACTAGCTGTTGTACCTTCTCCTTCCGCGTGGGCATTGATACCGGTAAGCGTCGTTTGCGTATTCGATCCTTCCGTGTGCGAATTAGCTCCTGCAGCTGTTGTAGTGTTCCCCTCGGCATGGGAAAAATCTGCACTAGCTAAAGTACCGAAACCTTCCGCATGGGAAGCCACCCCGCTTGCTGTTGTAGTATTACCCTCTGCGTGGGCTGTATTAGCTGTCGCCATTGTCTGAAACCCTTCCGCGTGGGAGGAGATCCCCGATGCAGTTGTTTCACTTCCTTCGGCATGGGAAGTATTTCCACTGGCAGTATTACTCTGACCTTCCGCATGTGAAGCAATTCCACTGGCTGTGTTACCCATGCCCTCTGCATGAGAACCATCGCCACTGGCGGTTGTACTCACCCCTTCGGCATGGGAATTATCTCCGATTGCTTGTGTACTATTTCCCTCTGCATGGGAAAAAGCTCCACTAGCTGTTGTACTTGCTCCTTCGGCATGGGAAGCAGGACCACTGGCAGTTGTACTTGCTCCCTCGGCATGGGAGTTTTGCCCGCTCGCGTTTGTTAAAGCCCCTTCCGCATGGGAGGCTATCCCACTGGCGGTTGTACTCTGGCCTTCGGCATGAGAAAAATCTGCACTAGCTAAAGTACCGGAACCTTCCGCATGGGAGGCTATTCCACTAGCCGTAGTCTCAAATCCCTCGGTATGAGAGACATCTCCAATGGCAGTAGTCGCAACTCCTTCTGCATGGGAGAAATCCCCAAGAGCCTGTGGAGCCGGATTTACATTAATGTCTGGAGTTCCCCCTTCCACATGGGAGGCAAACCCACTTGCGATGGTACCGATACCTTCCGCGTGTGAAGCCGGGCCGCTCGCAAGGTTAGGAGCAGGGTTCCCAAGTGGATCTACGCCGCCGCCTTCTACGTGAGAGGCTCTACCGCTGGCCGTATTTCCTTCACCTTCAGCATGCGCGTTAACACCGCCGATCGTTGTTTGTGTATTCAATCCTTCAGTGTGCGAATTTTCTCCGATTGCTGTTGAACTGGAACCTTCGGCATGAGATGCTCTACCACTTGCTGTTGTTCCTATCCCTTCAGCGTGGGAAGCAACCCCACTCGCTGTCGTATTATTTCCCTCTGCATGTGCTGTATTACCTGTCGCCATCGTCCGAAACCCTTCCGCGTGGGAGGAGATTCCCGACGATATTGTTTCACTTCCTTCAGCATGGGAAGTATTTGCACCAGCAGTGGTTAGATATCCCTCCGCGTGGGAAGCAACCCCGCTTGCAGTTGTAGTAGATCCCTCTGCGTGTGCTGTTTCAGCTGTTGTTTCGGTATCAAACCCTTCCGTGTGGGAAGCGTCCCCCCCTGAGGTTGTGTTACTTCCTTCAGCATGGGAAGCATCTCCGTTTGCAACTGTATTAAATCCCTCGGCATGAGAAGCATCTCCGTTGGCCGTTGTATTGATCCCTTCCGCTTCCGAACAGGTTCCAATCGGATTTTGATTACATCCATTCGACATATTTACCATCTCCTTTTTACTAGATTCATAAAAAACTGAATAAAACTTCAACCCAGAATAGACAGAAACCTATTAGGATAAAATCTAACTTTCTATTTCTTATAGGTTTGATTGACAAATAAATATAAGAGTAATAGTACAAGAAAGAGAAGCATTTCATAACTACAAAAACGATTAAACATGTTGAAATGCCTAAGAGCATGTATGGTAGACTCATATTCCTGTCATGAAATAGAATGGCTTCTACATTTATAATATGTTGCTAAAAAGCTTATGTATGGACAAAACTATTAAATAACTGGAACTTTCCACTATTGTCTAAACCTTGATTTAGAAGAATAGAGGACATCCTAGGAATAAAAATAGACAAACTCACAAAAGGGTGATGTCTGTCCCAAAAAACATTAAATTCTATTAGGTACTATTTCACCAATACCAATACTTGATTTGGCCCTGTACGCTCCATTACACGGTATCCTTGATCTGATTTTATAACAATTCCTTCACCATTCGGCTTACAGTAACCATTAACTTCACACATACCATCATCCATTACACGGATTTGACTGATCAATCCTACAACTACCCATTTGGCCTCTTCATTTTTGTTATGTTTCAACTACATATTAGTATGGAGAAAACTATTAAATCACAGGAATATTCCACTTTTGTCTAAGCAATGGAAAGGATAGTGACAAAGCTCCAAAACTCTAAATAATATCCGTTACTACGATTATGTAAAATAAAATGTTTAGAGTATTGCCCAGATTTTTTCAATTTGTTAGAATGGAGAGTTTAATAAAGTGATAGAAGATTTAATTATTTTTATGCACTTACCTAAAACGGGTTGAAGATCATTAAATTCAATTTTTAGAAGTCCGTATCAAAAAAATAATTTTATGATCATTTGATTCCAGTAAAAGAGATAAGGAAAAATTATAGAGGAATGGGAAACTATTAAAATAGTTCTGTCAAAGGAGTAAATGGCCTTTTAGTAATAATTTTGGGAAAAACTATGCGGAATCACATATTGACAAAAAAACTCACTGAATTTGACAGTAAGTTTCTGAATTGAATGTACGGATGCTTAAAATTTGATCCAGCGCTTAATCATTGTTGTCAGATTAGAAATTTTTTTTAGAAATTGCGCTTTTGTAAACTTCCAAAACATTTTGAAACGCTTTATCCATCGACCAATAATCCATGCCCCATTTTTGGGCTCTCAAGCCAAGATTTTCTCTGTATGAATCATGTTCTAGTAAATAATTAATATTGATGCATAACATCGCTGGATCTCCTGCAGGCGTAATTACACCTGTCATTCCATGCTCAACCATCTCAGGCAAACCTCCTGCGTCGCTAATAATCACAGCTTTACCGGCAATTTGTGCTTCAATAACTGATAAAGGCTGATTTTCAATAAGACTTGGAAGAACGAAAATATCAGAAATAGACAATAAATAAGGTACATCATTCCGGTTTCCGAAAAATGAAACTTTGTTTTCTAGCTTTAAGGTCTTGCATTGATTTTGTAATTCTGCTAGCTTTACTCCATCTCCAACAATCCAACAAACCCAATCATTACGTATACTTTGTAACTGGCTAAGAGCAGATAATAAATGATGAACTCCTTTTGTCTCAGTAAGTCGGCCTGCATAAATGATGACTTTCTTGTCAGCTGGACGCTGAATAGGTGATTTCTCTTTCATTCGGTTAAGAAAAGCTTCTGTGTCGTACCCATAGTGGTGAACTTTGAGCTGTTCATTGGGAACATAAAACTCACTCGTTAGAATATTCTTTAGCCACTCATTTGCAACTATAGTAACTTCAGCAGACGTAGCCCCATCATGTTCTAGTTTATCCATATATAAGCATGCTAGGTGGGCGGTAGGGCTTTTATGATCTTGAGTTACCGAATGCTTTATCTCATGAGCCACGCAGCCATGAATGCTAGCTACTAATGCAGTTCTGCGGGGTCTTATACGATTAATACATACAGTTGAAATGACGTCTTGTGTATGAATTAAATCATATTTTTCCAAGCCTAAATTAGTAACCCCTTCTTCAAATAAATAACGATAGAACTCATAATAATTTACAAATGGATCTGTATTTAAATAAAGAGACCAGTTGTTTCTTGCATTTAGTTTTGCGTTAACGTTAGGAAGCAGCTTAATTTTCTCTATCTTTCGGTTTTCATTTACAATGTGAACATAGTTATTTCCCTCACCGTAGCCTAACAAGTCCACCTCATTGCCAAGAGACTCAAGCTTTGCTTTTAATTGTTGCATATAATTCCATACTCCACCTACATGAGGAACTGGCCAAAACGTAGCTAGTAATATTTTCATAATTACATTTCCCCTTTTGGTATATGACATGAACGTACCTTCGTTCTCTTTATATAAGTATTCATGTGAAATACCAATGTATAGACAGGAGTCTCAATTATGTTCAATATTCATAACGGTTTTATTACAAATGGCAAAAAGAGCTAAAAAATGAAAATATATAATTTCACTTTAGGAGAGGAGCTTGGCCATAATAGCTACATTAAATGTCACAGCCTGAAATGGCTGGGACATCTTAAACTTATATCATCTAGAGGAGAGGAAACCGACATAATACCTCAAACTTAATTTTACTTATATCTTCTTTTGTAAATCCCAGTCAAAGTAATAAAGTCAAAACTAACCAAAAAATCTCCCCTTTTCACCCAGAAGATTAAATCTCTTTAATTGTTTTATTATGAATGCAATTTTTACAAGCCGCCTTCCACTTTTGCAATCAATTCATCTAGTTTTTGGCCATATCGATTTTGTATAGTAAGTACCTCATTCTCAATTTCAGGTAAATGCTTTCTAGTACCCATTTTTCGATGAACTCTATAATAAGTAAGCGGCTGATCTAAAAACGGTATTTCATACTTTAGAACAATTCGTATCCATAAATCATAGTCGTGAGCATAGATTAAAGATTCATCAAACAAACCAACATCTTGGAAAAGATCTAATTTTATCATTATCGTTGATCCATTAATTGGACACCCACTTTTGAGACTCCTATAAAAAGATATTTTATCTAGATTAGTGTTGATTGGTGAGCTTATATGGCGATTCAATGAATTGATCCATATAAAATTTGTATAGGAAATCATCGCTTTATTCTTTTTGATAAAATCTAATTGCAGCGCTACTTTTGAAGGGTGTAATTCATCATCCGAACTCAGCCAAACAAAATAGTCTCCGCTGGCACGTTTAATCCCCTCGTTTAAAGCGGTTGCTGTACCTCCGTTGTTCTTTTTTAGATAAATAATATCCTTCAAAAAAGGTGTAATCTTATCAACGTATATTGTAGACCCATCATCCACGACTATAACCTCAATATTTTTGTAGCTTTGTGCTAGTGCACTTGTAATAGCCCTATCAACATACTTGCAATTATAGAATGGAATAACAATGGATACTTTCTCTGTCAAAACCTGTAAATTGTGCAGGTTCTGGTTCTTATCGAAGCTTTCCTTCATTGCTTTGACACCCCTTTATACATTAATTACTTATCGTTCTCTATTAGTTGATAATAAAATAAGGTCAAGTTCAAACGAAGGCTTGATTTTTCATATAATAAAGCTTTCATAGTAAGTAAAAATTCATTATTTATATTATGAAAACATTTTAAGGAATGTTCGATGTAAAATGCCTACTAAAGCAACACTTCATCCAGACCTTGCCGGGATCTGATATTCTATCTGCTTGTTTCAAAAAAAGACGTGAATATTGACAACACACTTACATAAAATTGTATTATGTTCTATTTAAATACTTATCTATAGATCTTTGTAAATCATAAACATTCCTAAATTGCGAACTTGTTATTGATTATTTTAAAAGTCATTTGTACTATATGTTTCTTCATGAAGTCCTTTCTTGTTTATTATTGAGTTTAACCTCGAAAATAATAAACTGTTTCTTTTGGTTTTCACCTTAGTTCAAACCATTCATGGGAATTTCGAACAATTTGTCTTTGAGGAGGAAAGAAATGAATATATTATTTGTTTTCTACGTTCCAAGTGGTGGAGTAGAGACTTTAAATCGGCAAAGGTGTACAGCACTTAAAAAGTACAAAATTAATGGTCATTGTCTTTATTATGAAAAAAGGAGAGAATTGGTAAATGATCATAACACCCCAACATTTATAACAAACAATGACAACGAGATAAAAAAAATATTAGACCAGGGAAATTATAGTGCTGTCGTTGTCATTTCAGATTTCCAAGCGTTACCTAGATTTAGATCAATGGGTTACCAAGGAAAGATGATTATAGAAATTCAAGGATATGGCCCAAAAAATGTAGCGAGAACTGCGCTTAAAAATGCTATACCACAAGTCACTACACATGCTAATGGATTTCTAAATCCAAAAACTCCTCACATCATGCAACTATTAGATGAACTATATCCTTCAATTCCTAAATTTAGTTTTAATAATTGCTTTGATACAAGTCAATTCTCCTACCGATCAATACCATCAAATCCTAGCCCAATGATTGCTTGGATTGGTCGAATTGAAGATAATAAAAACTGGAGAGAATTTCTTCAAATAGGAAATCTACTTATCAAGCAATACAATCCAAACATACAATTACATATGTTTGAAGATCCCACGATAAGTGATCCAAATGAAAGAATTGAATTCAAAAATCTTATTACACAACTTAATTTGCAGCAAAACCTTTCTCTTCACGCAAATGTACCTAATTCCCAAATGATCGATTTTTACTCCATCATTGGCGATTCTGGAGGCTTTTTATGTTCAACTTCAAAGGTAGAAGGAGCTCCTTATTCTCTTCTTGAAGCTATGAGCTGTAAATGCCCTGTATTGACTACAGATTCCGATGGGGTAAGAAGTTCAATCATTCATAATCAAACAGGAAAGTATTACACCTTAGGGAATGTCGCTGACGCGGTTAAACAAGCAAAAGAATTAATGACCGACTATAAATTACGAGAACATATTCGTTTACATGCTCTTGAGCATGTAAAGACACATTTTAATCCGGATCTTTATTGCCGTAATTTTATAAATATGCTTGTATCCCTTGGAATTAATTATACGTATTAATAGAATAAAGCCGGAACTGAAAAATGTTCCGGCTTTACAAGATAACGGATAGAAGGTTAAAAAAATATTATCGTTTATTTTACATGATTTTTTACGTTGGAGTTCAGCACTTATTATTTTAATGTACGTTACTGTGAGATTACTTTAAGTTTGTTGGATTATAACCGAATGATATAAAATCCTTTTTAAATAGCTCTTTAACCAAGTCGATTGTTTCCCCGTCATAGAAACTTTCATATGTTGGTAAAGATCCTACAGCAGTCTCCAATGTCAATTTTACCTCTGCGAATGATCCCTTCCCCTTATCGGTCATATTTTGTGCCATATGATGTGGTGACTTAGAGATATTTTGAATAGGAGACGCTAATAAATTATATTTGTTTTCTATCATTCTAATTTCATTATTGAAATTTTCTAAGTGTAAATAATTTTTAATAATACATTCTTCACCCTCAACATATTGCAGTGCAATATGACGATCTATTAGTTCACTACTCACTCCGATATCCTTTACTTTAAATAAGAATTGTTTAAAAGAAAACCCATTATTGATCCCTGGAAATACTTTATTCTTTAGATTTTCATTTGTTACCGTACTTAAATAGGAACTGACTGCTCTTTTATATGGATTACGAACAAGTTTATAGGTAACATTTTTATCATTCAAAAGTTGATCTGTTAATTCAGTCGTGTAATTATTCTGCTTTTGAAATACTTCAGCTCTATATTTATGCACCCAAGGATCATAATCAATTGCTTTTTGAAGTAATCCATTTTGGAACAGGAACCACTTGACAAGTGAAGTACAGCCGCTCTTTGGACTCCAAAAAAATATTAAAGGAAATCCTCTTCCATATAACGGTATCGGGTCTCTGATTAAATTTTTTATGAGAACTTCTCGTTCTTTTTTAGACATTTTTGACAATATTTTTTACCCCCTTTTTTTGGTGATTCATAGAAGTTATACATTGCTTAATTTTTTTAATGAAAATATTCATTAAAATTATTTAACTGACATAACTCGTAAAATTTAGGTACTAGAACCTTTTTATATATTCTACAAGAAGAGGGCGGTAAAAGTTTTCAATAGTATCCATTTCTTTTCTCATTTCCGGTTGATATTTACTTGTGCCAGATTCTTCATGTGATCTAAATTTAGTGAGTACTTCATCTAGGTAATGCAATTTATGTCCTCTGACTAGTAAACGGAACCACATTTCATAATCTTGTGTGTAACGCAAATCAGGTCTAAAGTACCCAACCTGATCAAATAGTGCTTTCTTCATAATCACTGTACAGCCATTAACAATGTTATATTTAAGAAAAGCTCTATAAACATCATTTAGGTTCGAACAACGTTGACCACAAAAAGGGATTAATACTTTATTATTCTTATCAATGATGTCATAATTTGTAAAACTAATCTCTGCTTTATGGCTTAGCATAAAAGCGATTTGTTTAGAAATCTTTTCAGGAAGAAAATAATCATCCGAACTTAACCATGCAATATATTCTCCCGTAGATGCATAAATACCAAGGTTTAATGCTGTAGCAGTGCCTCCGTTCTCTTTTCTTATATAATTAATTTTCCCGTGATATGGTTCAATTTTTTCAGTAAAAATCGTCGAACCATCATCTACAAGTATTATTTCTATATTTTTATAGGTTTGATTTAGCGCACTTTGAATTGCTTGCTCTACGTAGGCGCAGTTGTAAAATGGAATAATTATTGAGACCTTTGGATTCATTAATCAACCTCCTTACAAATAAGATGTAATAAAAATCCACCCTAATCCTACTTGAGATTATCTTAAGTGGTCATTTCGGATGTTTCTGTGTTTTTTTCACACTAATAAGATATGCAATAAGTGCTTTAATGTTATGGACATAAGCTTAAAATCTGCAAATACTGCTATTCGTGAGTAGTTGTACGATAAAAGTTAAGAATATCCCTTAAAGATGTACCAAATGGAATCGATGGTTTCCAACCTAAATCTATGAGTTTTGATGAACTGATTTCGGTATGTTTTTCTACCTGATCATTTACTTGGGATCTAAGTTCGAAATCAATATTTGTGATGGATCTAAACCCGTTAATGATTTCTTCTAGAGAACGACTCTGTCCCGAAGCAACCTCATATATTTCACCAGGTTTTCCCTTTATTAAGAGAGTGTTATAAGCTCTTACGGCATCTCTTACATCTAGAAAATCACGCTTAGCATTCAGACTATAAACTTCAAGAACTTTTTCTGCTTTTTCTTCCTCCATATCTACTATTTTTTGTGCAAAAATAGAACATACTCCTTTTGAGAATCCTGGACCTATTAAGTTGGAGGGTTTAGCAACCACAATATTCATGTTGTATAAAACGGCCCAGGCTTGTGCGATTAGCACTTGAATGGTTTTACTTAAACTATAGGGATGAGTAAGCGTGGATATAGACGCTGGATCAAATTGTAGAGCTGAACCGACAACAATGATTTTACAAGAAGGATTTTCTTGACGAAGAGCGTCAATTAAATATGCGGTGGACATAGAATTAATTTCTATTGAAGAAATCGGATCCAGCCATGACTGCCCTACGTGGTTTTGTCCTGCTAAATGAAGAGCATATTGAGGTTTTGTTTTTTTTACTAATTTTTTTACATTTTCTTTATTTGAAAGATCACATTGCTCCCACTTAATCCCGTTATGGTCAAACGAATTTTTATTTGTAACAGCTGTAATATCAAACCCCACCTCAAGGAAATGCTTACATGCATGATAACCAGTGAAACCACTTGCTCCCGTTATTAACAATTTGGTATTTTGATTCATTGAAGTTTCAACCGATCATTGTAGTATGGAATTGTTGATTTGATATACTGAAGTATATAATTCTTATATTTTATATTCCAATTTGAATAAGACACATCTGACAGGCTTTTTCGCATGAACAAAACTATCAATCGGTTTCTGCCTAACCGTTTACAAACAAGACTCCATAATTCCATTTCAGGATCTCAACCCTTTCTATACTATCTTTTAATCCCATCCTTACTCGACATTAATCCCGTAAAATGATTAGTTAATAAATTAATTGACAGACTTCCCTGCTTCTCTTATTACCTTATGTTTTTATCCTTCTATTGACATAGGCTGCTAAGTAATTTTCTTACCTAAAAATCACTGCATCACTTAGACTAATACACATTTATTTCCTTTACATGATTGTATTGAAAGATATAGTAACTTGAATTAGGATCGTTATTGCAGAAATTACAAACGTAAAATTAAAAATGAACTTAAGGAAGGTCTTGGTTGGTTTAATAAGTTAATATAAAATGCCAATTCGTATATTAAGCAATTAAGCATGAAGATGGCTTATGAGATTGTTAGGGGCGTTTAATACGAAAACAAAAAAAGATGACTCCGTTAAATCTTTGTCACCTTTTTTGGTACTATAAAAGACAATATTTTTTTAGAAGGTTAAACTTATGGAGTTCTCTTAAAATCCCCTGTTTTTGGAATCAGAAATATTCTTTATTTCAACTAATTTTATTACTAGGAGCAATATATCATCAAATATTCAAGTAAAGACAAGAAATTTGCTATTTGACTAGAAATCTATATTAAACTTATTAAAATACCATTCGTCATCGAATTTTCGTTTTTTAAAATAGGTTTCTCGTTGCGTTTCAACACCATTAGCCAGAACAAGTACTTCAATTCGCTGTGCTTTTCTAAATACTTTTATCTTTTTGCATTTTTCTATACGGGCTGGATTAAAATGAGAATAGGCCATTCTTAGTAAATTATAATAAACTTCTTCATATCTAACTCTATAAGGATGGGCGTTTCTAAATAAATGTAAAACTTTCACATTAGGCTGAACATGACATCGATATCCAAAAAGCCATAGCTTTATAGAAAGTTCCACATCTTCATGCCCCCAAGTTTTAAAACCCTTCTCAAACCCATCAACATCTTCAAACACAGATCGAGCGATAGCAAAGCATCCTCCAGGTAACACAGCTGTTTCAAAAAGTCCGGTTTGTTTGCCATTCCATTGTATTTCAAGAGTGGACGTTAACGTTTGGCCATACCCAATAAACTGAGAATTTCCTATAGCTTCAATTCCCGGCGTAATTGCATCTGTTTTCCCAGAAATCAGCGGTTCGATTAAATGGTCGATCCACCAATTTTCAAACTGCAAATGAGCGTCGCAAAAAATGAAATATTCTCCTGATGCATTTTCTGCACCTAAGTTTCGTGCATTAGCTGCACCAATCCCCCCTGTTCGGACCATTTTTATATATTCCTTTTTATAGTATGTTTTAAGAAAATCACAGCAATTGTCCACTGATCCATCGTCAATGACAATTGCTTCAAATGGATAATTTGTTTCAATTGAAAATAACGAATCAAGAGTTGTTTTAACATTTCCACCTTCATTTTTAGCTGGAAAAATAATAGAAATTAAAGGATGTGATTCCATTCAATTTTGTCCCTCCCTTATAAAAAATATCTTTTATCAATTTCAATTTATGATTATCATGCACCTTTGTGAGGATCAATTTATATTTGTAAGTAAAGATTAATGTATGAAATTTGACGAATCAAAAAAATATAGGATTACATACCTGAGTAAAGATACTACATAAAACAGATTAAATTAAAAAATGTGTAAAAGTCTATCGACATAAGTCCATTCCTATTTGTAATTGTAGACATATACAATAGTATGTCTAAAAGAAACTAGTCATTAAATCTACTACGTTTTTGGACTTATCATTTCTTTTTGACAAACAAAAATTTATAGGAGTGAATAGTATGATGAAAAATACAGGTTGTGGCTGCAACGGTCACGATGATTGCCCTCCAAAAATGGAGTGCGACAAAGTACATTCAAAATCTGGTGAATGTAATATTACACCTTTTGCAGTATCAGGTGCTGAAGAACTTACAGTTGTTTTGGCGGATGTAGTACTGCAAACACAAGTCGAAGCGGATATTAAGCTCCCTTCACATGCAACGGATATTAAAAGCATTCGGAAAAATGTTAAATTGACTCAGTGTAAAGTGGTGCGTAATTCCTTCGATCCTACAAATTTGACTGCAAAGTTATTTGTTGAAGGCTACGTTCATAAAAATATTCAATATGTTGAAGACTGCCAGGGGTGGGTAAAAGACTATAGCGTAAATGTGCCGTTTAGATGTTACCAAATTGTACCTCTTACACTACCTGCTGAATATCCATTTGGTGAGTTTAGCATTAAAAATAATATTCTTGAAAGAAGAGAACTCGCAGCTGACGGCATGGGTGCAGATGATTGCACAACTGGCTCATTGCATTTTGAGATCTTTACTGAACCGGTACAATGTAAATTACTTTTTGCTGTAGTCGATGAATGGGATCTTTTCAGAAACCATGATAATTGGGGAAGATTTGATAAAATTGTTGAGAAAATGGACGTTGTACTTGGAATTAAATTATTCCAAAAACAACAAGAACCTACACCTATTCCAACTCCTACAGCTGGTGGTGGCTTTGGAACTTTTGCACAACCAGAAACAATCTACGATAGATTCAGAAATATTATTGGCCGCTAATCACTAGTAAAGGGAAAGGGTGTCTCATAAAAAAACGAGGCACCCTTGCTTTTTATACATTTACCTAATGAAAGCTCCCTGCTGAATTAAGATCAATATACTGCTGCTGCAATAGATCGATAGCAAGTTTGGCTCTTCCTTGAATAGAGACCTTTGGCGTCTCTGCCTGAGATCCTACTTCATCATGCCATACAAAGTTGATACTTCGTAAAGAATATTCAATTTGATCTGTAATTATCTGACAATACTCGTAATGTGAACTAACCTCTCCAGCATCATGTGATCCAAACATAAACTCTCTTTGACTGCTGCCTGATAAGACAGGAGGGTAAAGCCACTTAATAGTAATAATTTTCTCCCATGGAACTGGAACCTTTACTGTATGAAGTGTGTGTGTAGGGTTCTCGTTTACATATTGGATATCTGCTATCAGTATCCCTTTCAAGAAAACAGTAGTTGAAGGTAATAGCACACGGCATTCTAAAGAATCAATCGCCCACTCAATTTTAGTTATATTTGCTATTGGCAATGACAATTCTAACGAATTAAAAATATCGATATCAATGTTCGTTTTAGCAAGCAAAACAGGAAGTTTTACTATTGGGAGGTGCGATTTTTGTGAACAATTTTCAGAAAGATTTTGCTTTAAAGGAGTTTTGCAAGATTCGTCCTCCCTATTTTCCTCCTTTAAAAGCTCTCTTTCAAAACCATCCTGACTAGAAGCATGCTCATGCTCATCCTCAAGCATTAAAGAAAATTTATCTAGTAAAGAGTCAAATCTATTTAGACTTGAAGTAGCATCTTCAATAAACTCATCCTGAACTGAAGAAGATTCATTCTGTAGTGATGAGACTTCTTCAGCGGAAGGAGCAAACTCATCTAGTACGGAAGAGGTTTCTTCAAGCTTCATTGAAAACTCTTCTTCTAGTGAGTTATCTGCTTCTTTGGTTGATTCAGACTCATCCCACTCGGGAGATCCTTCTTCAAGCATTTCTGAAAACTCTTTTTCTAACGAAGAACCTTCTTCTTTGATTAATTCAGACTCTTCACATTCAGGAGGTCTTTCTTCAAGCTTGGCTGAAAACTCTTCTTCTAATGAAGTATCCTCTTCTTTGATTAATTCAGACTCTTCACATTCGGGAGATCTTTCTTCAAGCATCCCTGAAAACTCTTTTTCTAATGAAGAATCCTCTTCTTTGATTGATTCAGACTCTTCACATTCGGGAGATCTTTCTTCAAGCATCCCTGAAAACTCTTCTTCTAATGAAGAATCCTCTTCTTTGATTGATTCAGACTCTTCACATTCGGGAGATCCTTCTTCAAGCATCTCGGAAAACTCTTCTTCTAATGAAGTATCTTCTTCTTTGATTAATTCAGACTCATCCCGTTCGGGAGATCTTTCTTCAAGCATCTCGGAAAACTCTTCTTCTAATGAAGAATCTTCTTCTTTGATTAATTCAGACTCATCACATTCGGAATATCCTTCTTCAAGCATCTCGGAAAACTCTTCTTCTAATGAAGAATCCTCTTCTTTGATTGATTCAGACTCATCCCGTTCGGGAGATCTTTCTTCAAGCATCTCGGAAAACTCTTCTTCTAATGAAGAATCTTCTTCTTTGATTAATTCAGACTCATCACATTCAGAAGTTCTTTCTTCAAGCTTTGCTGAAAACTCTTCCTCTAGTGATGTGACTTCCTCATTCATTGATTCAGACTCATCACATTCGGGAGATCTTTCTTCAAGCATCTCGGAAAACTCTTCTTCTAATGAAGTATCTTCTTTGATTAATTCACAATCATCACATTCAGGAGTTCTTTCATCAAGCATCTCTGAAAACTCTTCTTCTAATGAAGTATCTTCTTCTTTGATTAATTCACAATCATCCCATTCGGGAGATCTTTCTTCAAGCATCTCGGAAAACTCTTCTTCTAATGAAGTATCTTCTTCTTTGATTAATTCACAATCATCCCATTCAGGAGATCTTTCTTCAAGCATCACTAAAAACTTTTCTTCTAGGGTTGTGACTTCCTTGTTCATTGATTCAGACTCATCCTCGGGAGATCTTTCTTCAAGCATAGCTAAAAACTCTTCTTCTAGTGATGTGACTTTCTCGTTTATTGATTCGGAATCATCCCATTTGGAAGATCTTCCTTCAAGCATCGCTGAAAACTCTTTTTCTAGTGATGTGACTTCCTCGTTCATTGATTCAGACTCATCCCATTCAGGAGATCTTCCTTTAAGAATCGCTGAAAACTCTTTTTCTAGTGATGTGACTTCCTCGTTTATTGATTCAGACTCATCCCATTCGGGAGATCTTCCTTTAAGAATCGCTGAAAATTCTTTTTCTAGAGATGTGACTTCCTCGTTTATTGATTCAGACTCATCCCATTCGGTAGATCCTTCTACAAGCATCGCTGAAAACTCTTTTTGTAGTAAAGTATTTTCTTTATTGCTTGATTCAGGCTCATCTAGTAAAGAAGATCCTTTTTCAAGCTTGCTTGAAAACTCTTCCTCCAGCATAGAGGATTCCTCACTGTCAGATGAAGACTTATCACTAAAGGATGAAGATTCCTCGCGCTTAACAGAGAACTTATCCTGGAAGGAAAAGGATTCTTCGAGCATTGAAGAAAATTGATTCATCATTGAAGAGATTCTTTCCTTCCTTTGAATAAGTTCATCTTCATTCAACTCTTGCTTATTATTGTTACCTGCTTTACTTAAATTAGATGATGTTTTGGGTTGCATGAATTCATTCACATGCTCATATTCAAATTCTTCTTGTATATTTTTCTTTAGTTTAATCTTTTGTTCCTCCACCTTTGGTCGAGGCAAAATTAAAGGAACTGAATTAATTTGTTTATCAATATTGCTAGTTGACGATACCTGGTTATTAGTTGCTCCTGTATTCTTATACTGCTCATCATCCACATTCAAAATTTGTTTGTTACTGTTCTTTTGTTGATCTTCTCCACGATCCATTATGCTGTTTGTAAGATCGCTTGAATTTCTATCTCTTTTCCGACGAAATGGGTAGGATCCTTCATATGCATATCTTTTATTATCCATTTTCCCTGAAAGGTGCTGTTAAGCATCCTCTCCAATCCCCTCCCTGCTACTCAATTCTCGTAGAAGCTAACATCTAGTATTAATCACAATCACAGTCATGATCATGGTAGCAATCATCATTTGTTGTAGAAGAAACACGAACCTGTTGATTTTGCAGTACCTTCAAGGTAATATCAACAACCATTTTTTCTTCTACTTTAGTAAAGTACCCTTCGCCAATAGGTGCAGAGTTTGGAAGATGAACTCTATCTATTGCTTCATCCCATTCAATTATTTTGCTGGAAATTAATTCACAGAATGGGAGCTCATTAAAAAATTGGGTACTTTCCTGGTGAAACTGAGATAAATCACTTGATAATAATTCATCTTTTTCCGGAAAACCTGAAGGCAATGATTTTGAAACAAAGAAATCAAACTCTTGACGTTTGTTTAATTCTGGCATCACCGGCTTAGATAAAAATTTCTTGATTTCTGTCACACATTGAAACGGGATATCGACAGTATAAGAATGTAGATCTGACGCTACAGTTTTTGACGTACTTTGTTCAATGTCTTTGCATGGACTTGCATATTGAATATTTTTGCGGACAAATCCTTTTACAAATAATTTGTTTGTAGGCAGAAGCAATCTACATTGAGTTATTTTCACCTGTTTTTTAATATCTTTTATCTCTAATACTGGCTCTGGAAAATCAATAAGTGCATCTACATTCACCTGTAGAGTAAGCTCTGCTAAAACGATAGGTACCTTTGCAATGATTTTTCCAATACTAACATGTGGTCGATGAGGCTTATTATCACATTCACATTGATTTGTTGAAACCTTACAGTCATGCATTTTTTTATTTGTATCAGACATTTGGTCTCCTCCTAAATTCAAGATAGGGCATCATATGCGTGATAAATGACTATGTTACTGGGCACTTGCCTATCGGCATCAATATGAACAAGTGATAAATGCCTATAAACTTAAGGTTCAGGTAAAAAAAAAAATTTAAAAACTTGAATTTTTGAGCGCATATAAGTCAGATAAATAAATTAAGGAACAAAAGCGCAACCGCCTTGATCAGCCTCAGGCAAATAAGATGATTTAGAATAGAAGGTGTTCTTTGCCTTCAATTCTAAATTAGCTAGACCCAAGAGGGGCTAGGCGCTGGAGCTGGATGTCGTGCGCTTATCCACAATTTAAGAATTTAACAATTTCCTAAGCAGTAAAAAAAATAAAAAACTTTTAAGACTGTGTTTAATTACACAATCAATTTTTATGAACTTGGAATATGTATATTAGTAGAGGATTACTTGCTTTATAAACAAGAAAGGACAATACCATGCTTCCTACCTAGAGGAATTGCCATGATATTGCCTTCCGCCTGAATCCTATCACCACTCGCCAAAGTTAGAAGGATTCAATTGTTTTCAGTCTATAAAGCTGTAACCTCTACTTGCTGATTTTGCAAGATTTTAATTGTAAATTGTAAGAACATTTTTTCAACTATATTCTCGAATGTTCCTTCTTCAAACGGAGCATTGCCTGGTAGTGGTTTTCGATCTATTGCCTCATCCCACTCTGTAATATTACTTGCTAATAACTCGCAAAATGGGAGTTGATTGTAGAACTGAGTACTTTCCTGATGGAACTGGGAAAGATCACTTGAAAGAAGATGATCCTTTTCAGGGAAACCGTGTCCTAACTTTTGTTCTCTAAAGAAGTCAAATTCTGTTCGAGTATTTACTTGTGGTAATAGAACTGGTGACGCTAGTGTAACAGTAGTCACACATTCAAACGGAATGTCAGTTGTAAGAGACTTAATGACTGAAGATACACACTCCCCTGATGAATGCGGAGAAGGTGTTGCGTATTGAATGTTTTTACGAACAAATCCTTTTAAAAATAACTGAAAAGGTCCTGTAGAGAATGTAGGTGCAGCTGTAGGTGCTGGAGGTGTCATTAGACGACACTGAACAATTTTCACCCTCTTTTTAATATCCTTAATTTCAAGAACAGGGTCTGGAAAATGTATATTTGCAACGAGGCTGGTACTAACTTCTAATTCCGCAAGGGTAACAGGAACTCTTATTATTCTTGCTCCCGCTGGAGTAGTTACAGGATCTACTAGCACGCTCTCACAATGGTTCACCGAAGCAGATTGATTAACATCTACACAATTTTTATCTTTATTCATTTGTTTTTTCCTCCTATTAATTAGGTTTAATTTAACCGAACCTCCTATTGTTTTAGGTTCAAGTTATCCTATGCGAACCTATGGATAAATGCAGTAGTACAAATGTGGAATTTTGGGAATAAAAAAAAGCCCAAATATATTTATAAGTACTTGCACAATGTAACGCCCAATCTGCATAGGATTCAAGAGGAAGGAGTGAGAAAATGGAAAGACTAAACTTTCTTGCCGTTGATTTAGGAAACAGTTGGTATAAGGCTTTGACTTCTGATCAGGGAATGGTGTGCGAATATCAAATTCCAAATGCCATTGCACAATATGATGGCGAGTTTTATGAAAAACCTTATGATGATGAGGATGTAGTCTTTGAAGAAAACCTTATTGTAGAGGTGAAAAGTCCGGCAATAGTAGATAAAAGGGAAATATTTTATATTGGTAAGGCGGCTGCTAAGCAACGAGATGTAAGTTTAACTACTATTAATAATCAGAAAGTTGATGAGGATCGTACTTACATTCTGCTCTTTGCCCTTGCAGCTTATCATTCAGTGATACTAAACCCCGAAGAAACTGTGCTATCCTATACGATTGACCAATTAGCTGTTTCTTTACCTACCACTCAATACAAAGAAAAGAAAGACAGCTTTAAGCAGCGTTTAATTGGTACTCATTCCGTTATTTTTCATAAGGTACCAGGCACTGCTGAGCCAAAGGAGTTAGTTGTCAAACTACATGTAAAAGATGTAATTGTTGGTGCAGAAGGAGCATGCGCATATTTAGGTCTTACACGTGACCAAGCAACGTTAGGAATTAAAGATGAATCTCTTATTAGTGAATCACGTAAAGGAATCATTATTGGGGACCTTGGGGGAGATTCAGTCGATTTTGTAGGCATTAAGAATAATAAACCTGTAGCTTCTGTCGAAGGAGAACAGTTCGGAATAAATCAATTTCTAGATAATATCATTCAAAAAATCAGTAAAAATGAACTGTATAAATTCGATTCGAGGTCTGAGCTTGAAGAAAAATTATCAGCAGGACAGTCGGAGTGGTTTGTTGAACCGTTTGCAGGCGTAAGAAAAGATATTAGTAAATATATTATTCCGCAGTTAAAATCCATGGCAATGAAATACCTTGAACATTTCGATCGAGTCCGTAGCAGTTCAAATGAAGTCAAAGGTGCAGCCCGGTATATTGCAGTTGGTGGAGCTGCAAAATTGGCCCAAAGAGAAATTCAAGAAGCTGCAGTGAAATGGTCTGAAAGAGGGCGCCCGATTGATTTATTATTCCCAGAAGATATGGAAAAGCTTAATGTTCTTGGACTGATGGTCCTGGCGAAAATGAACCAATTCAAGAAAGAAAATGGGATTAATGTTGCTCATGTTGCCGCAAAGGTTAAAGGGTGATCAAGATGGCTGAAATTTTCACCGATTATATAAACAAAACTATTTTAACTCTTCCTGACAAATTCATCGATGTCAAAACAGGAGAGTCACATATTGTATCCCAAAAAATGCAGGAACAAATTGAATACCATACTAATAACAATACACTTATTCATCTTCTGTTATCAGCCCTTAATAGTTACCTTCATCCTAAACTAATGCATGGGGGTAACGAGGAAATATTGTTTGAGTTATCAGAAATAAAAAAAATGATGCAACAGGGGTATACTCAAAAAAATAATTTCCAAGTATCAAACCCTACTAACCATCGACATCATGCACCCATAGACTTGGAGATGAGTGACATAAAGGATGTTCTTGAAGCTTTTGGAGGATAGCTTTAAGAAAAGCTCAGGGCGCCTTGTTCAGACTAAGGCAGGCATAAGACGCTCAGGAATAGAAGACGTTCTTTGTCTTCAATTCCTGAGTGGCTTAGACCTAAGAGGGTCTAGGCGCTGGAGCTAGACACCAAAACTAAGTACAAAATTTTATACTATCTTAGCTATTTAAAAAGGTGAACTCAAAAACTCTGGTTCACCTTTTTTTATGAAAAACACCCATAATGGTGTTAGTTACTACTTCCATTTAGCTATAATTCTAGCCCACGTTTTTTTAAATAACTAAAGGCATGAAATTGAATTTAAAATGCGGCAGTGAAGGCTGTCCCATATAAAGTCATTTTTCTATTTATAGATTACACCTAATATAGAGCCTAGCTTTCTTACTAGGCTCTATATATTAACCTGATCTATAAATGTACTGCCGGTAAGCATGTTACGGCACAAAAGCAGGAAAGGTCAACATTTATACAAATTCCAGTTTTAACTAAATCATCTACATCTTTATGATCAATTTGACAACATGGTGAACATGTCTCGTCACATCTCTTATATGAATCTTTTTCGCATTTCTTATCAGATTTAAATGTTAATAGTTCAAGAACAGCACAACTATCTTTGATGTCCTTAATTCTAAAGATGAAAGAAGTGATACAAACAAACTTTTTCTTTTTATGATGGGTTAAAATTGTTGTTGCTCCAGATGCTTTGAATGGTGCACAATCACCGCAGTAAAGAATAAAAGGAATCGTGTTTTTCGTCCATTTTTTTGACTCTCCTAATAGTTCTTTAATTGATTCTTTACATGAAGTTCTGCATCCATCATCTCCATCTGCTTTCCTTTGTGCCTTCAGTATTGCCTCCAAGATTTCTTCAACACAACTTTCATGACATTTATCGTGATCTTTGTGGTCGCATTTATGGTGATCTTTATGGTGATCTTTATGGTCGCATTTATTACACATAACCGTATTTTCACTCCCTTTAAATTGATTCTTCGAAAACAGTATACGAAGTAAGACTTTTTTTGACTGAGAATTCTGCCTAGGTGAAGAGAAAAACTTCCAGTAGTTTGTAGTTGAACGGAAGGGGCTAAAGAATGTGACTCATAAGTTCTAATTCCTCTAACAATACCTATATAAAGCTTTTGGTTTAATCAAACCATAAATATATTCGGTTGAGGGGTCTGAACCTTAACTTTTAGTCAGCCAGGATGAATTAAAATGCGCATTTAATTTCACTAACCTAATATTAAGATATTCTAGAATCTATTAAATGATTGGGTTGATATATAAGTTAAGAATAAATGTGTACTAGTTTAATATGGTCAATAACTGGAATTGATTATAATGAAGTAAATTCCAATATTTTCTTAGCATTTGTAACGTTTGCTAAGAAAATGAACTGTGAATTCATTGCTGAAGGTATTGAAACAGAGGCTGAACTTCAAAGGGTTATTGATTTAGGAATTGATTATGTGAAGGATTTTTTATTGTAAAACAAAGTAATCCAATTCCTTCAATTACTGAAACCGCGAAACAATATATCGACTTCTTGGAACTAAAAAGTAAAAGTAGGTCTGTAACAATTAATATTTCTGATAAAATCATTATTGGGAACTAAAAACAAGTAAGTATAAAAAACCTAGTCCATAAAGGATTAGGTTTTTTAAAAGTTATAGTTCTCGGAATTCGCTTGCAAACCCTAAATCAGATTCCTAATTATTCAATATATTTTTTTAATATCTGAATTTGCGCTGACCCGAAAACTCAGTTCAAATGTTTATAAAAAATAAGTGACTTCCACTCAAAGTAATAGTCACTTCTTCAAGTATATAAGCTTGAAACGTTTTATCCTTAGTAAAGGCTGAACAAGTTATTGATTATTAACTCTTCTTGTTCTTTCCACAACCACACCCGCTTTTTTTAACTTTTTTTGCTTTAGAAGTATAGACGGATTGATTTGAGTTACTTGGTCTTAGGGACGAATTCAGATTAATCTTACTCATTCCTTTTCCCACCTTCCTGCGCAGTTTTTATAAGTAAGAAAAATATGCGCTTATTCTGTGCCACTGCACTATTATTTCCAGTAAATCTGTAGCCCTATATCATATTTTATGTGAACAATAGTAATTGTTTCTAAGTGAATTGCCTAATCTATAAACTTCATCACTAGAGTCTCAATCAAACCAGCAACACCTGCTATTGCTAAAATAATAAGTATTGGTTCCGCTCCTTGGGGCCAAAAAATCCATATGCCATACAAAAATGCTGAACACCACACACCAGTACACCAATAGCAGCTCAATAATTCACCAATCCATGCCCTCAGGCCTGATCCTTTCATTTCGATAAAGACTTCAACAGCACCATCATCACCAATTTCTTCTATTTCCTTATGGAAAGGGCGACGAATAAATTCAGTTATCTTATCAAAGACAAGTAGTCTTGTTAATCGAAAGGACGCGAATGCAAAGATGATAAGTTGTAGCCAAGTTGCCAACAATCTCCCCCCTCTAAACCATGATCCTTATACAGTATGGAAAAGATACCTTAAATATGAGTAGGTACAGGTCACCTTTAGCAAAATATTTTACCTGGCTGTGTGTATGTCTTTACATTATGTTCGTCTTGGAGCATTTGCTGAAAAATGGGTGTACATCTGTATGTTTTACTCATTCAAAAGATAGTGAATCTGCATTATATACAAGTAAAGGGAAACACGGCTTTTATTTATCTCCTTCACTTGATCCTTCGCGTCCTTAATAGAATGAAATGGCAAAAGCGTGTTTCTCTTCTAACCTCTTAATTAACGAAAGGAGTGAGTTTTTATGTCTACTAGATGGTCTGCTTTAGATGACTGCAAAAATGAAAATACAACACAAGATGCTGTTCAAGTAACTGAAACACTTCAAGCTTCAGAGGAGCTTATTGTTATTAAAGACTCTTGTAATATCGAAGTGAAAACAACTGAAACTCAAGTCGCTGTTTCCTTACAAGCAGCAATTCAAGTTGCAATCGCCTTAGTTATTAATTTAACAATCGCTGATAGTAATCAAGCTGAAAAGGTTACCCAACAACTATTGCAAAACTCTGTTATTAAACAAGCAAACAAACAAAAACTTATTATCGAAAACTCTCGCGACGTTAAAGTAACAACTACTGACACAGATGTTGCAATCTCTCTTCAGGTTCTTATCCAAATCTTACTTGCACTATTAGTTCAAATTGACATTTTATAATATTCATACTTTTGTTTTAAAAAACCAGTTCTAGGTAACTAGAGCGATCACTTTGTATTCATCTAGACATGCATGATAACCGATATTGTTTATGGAATTGGGGTACGACATAACAGATTTACTTGCCCCCATTACCATTAATAAAGTGAGGTGAAAAGAAATGGCTAACGAAAAACTAAATCTACAAGAAATTTCATCCACTATGATGCAGCTATTTGTTCAAGACGTTTTAAGTAAAAATAATATCTCAAACGAAAACAAAAAAACGCTATCAGATGAGCAAAAAGCGCAGCTTAAAAAAGTAGTAGAAGACCTTCAAGCACAAGTAGACGAGTTTGTTAAAGGTTCTAAAGAAAAGAAAGAGGAAAATCCAGTTGAAAAAGTGGAAGCACCTAAAAATATGACATTACGTGAAATGTTAAAAAGTAGAAAAGACAAATAAACTAAAAATGGGTTTTAGTACCAAGATGTTTGTCTTATACAATAATAGATTTTCAGCATTTAATAGTAGTACATTGAAAGGAGGAAAAAACTATGGAAGCAAGACCATATGAATGGGTAGCATTAGATCGTAATTCTTGTCATCCAACTGAATCTGACGAGGTGGCTGGAAGAAATTTCTTTAACAACGATGCAACAGTACAACAAAATGCAGCACAAGTGAGTGAAACAGAACAAATTTCATCAGAAACAATTATTATTAAAGATTCTTGTGACGTTAACGTTCATACTACTGACACACAAGTAGCTGTTTCTTTACAAGTTGCACTACAAGTCGCTATTGCTCTAGTTATTAACTTAACAATCGCTGATAGCAATCAAGCTGAGCAAGTTACACAACAATTATTACAACAAGCTGATATGAAGCAAGTTAACAAACAAAAACTTGTCATTGAAAACTCACGCGATGTAAATGTTACAACTACTGATACTGATGTAGCGATCTCTCTACAAGTTCTTTTACAAATCCTTATCGCATTAGTAGTAAACATTGACATTTTCTAATGACCAGTTAGAGGCAGGGGAAGCCCCCTGCTTTTTTTGTAGTATCAGAATTTATAACTTTTCTTACTCAGTTTTGGTGTCTAGCTCCAACGCCTAGCCCCTCTTAGGTCTAAGCCACTCAGGAATTGAAGACAAAGAACGTCTTCTATTCCTGAGCGTCTTATGCCTGCCTTAGTCTGATCAAGACGCCTTGAGCTTTTCTTATCATTACATACCATTCACCTAAATTCTTTTCTTAATGATTCATAAACAATAGACGATAACCCACACCAACTAGTCATTACACACATAGTCTGTTAAGGACTAAAGTCAAATAACTATTCTTTAAGGAGATGACTTATCAATGGGTTGCAAAGATAAAAACCGCGACAATAATTGTGTATGTGATGCTGTAGAACAAATTTTAGCGGAACAAGAAGCTGTAGAAGAAATCAGCTGTCCGACTAGCTGCTACAGCAACTTATTAAGTCCTGTAGCTGGACCAACTAGAGATACAATTCCTTTCATCTTAACGAACAAAAAAGGTGAGCTTTTCAAGGCGTTCGGTAATGTTGGTGGATTTACAGGTGACATGACTTGCTTCAAAACAATCTTCTTCCGTGTGGAAGCTGTAGAAGATTGCTGTGCAACATTGTCATTACTACGTCCGGTTGATATGGATGGTAACACAGAAAGCGTATGTGATCCTTGTGATGAAGGATTCTTCGGTCTAGAAAAAACAGACTTCTGTATCGAAGTAGACCTTGATTGCTTCTGCGCTATTCAATGCCTATCACCAGAATTAGTTGACCGCATCGCTGACAGAAAACATCACCATCACAAATAATCCAACATGTAAAGACTGCTGCCATACAGCAGTCTTTTTTTATATGGAAGAATTAAATTAAAACCGTAACGTAATTTACTTTCTGCCCCAATGTTAGAAGATAGGCTAATGACCTAACACCTTTTTTGACCTTGCTACTTATATTAATAGTAAGAATGTTAAAAGGGAGGGAAAAAGATGCGAAATAATAATTGTGTATGTGATGCAGTTGAAAACATTTTAGACCAGCAAGAAGCCGTTAACGAAAAGTGCTCTACTAGCTGTTATAGCAACCTCCTTAACCCTGTTAAAAGTCTTGGAGATACAATTCCATTTATCTTATTCAATGAAAAAGGATCTCTATTTAAAGCCTTTGGCAACGTCGGTGGCGACTGCTTTGAAACTACTTTTTTTAGAGTTGAAAACATAAGAAATTGTTGTGCAACACTGCGACTCTTACTGCCTCTAGATTGTCACGGTCACCTTGCACATGATGTATGTGATGTTAAGAAACTAGTAAAAACAAAAAACTGTGTTGAAGTTGATCTAACATGTTTTTGCGCAATTCAATGCTTATCACCTAGACTTGTTAACTAAAGCATTTGTGGAGCGAATTAGTTGGTCTATTACCTCACATTCTCTCCTTAACAAAGAGGATAACCCATAGCAAAGGTCTCCCCTAAGTCATCCTCTTTTTTATGTTTTAAGTATTATTTAAAACCCTAATAAATTTATTGCTTTAATGTTTTCTAAAGGTAATTCAATAGGTTTGGCATGTGTTAGCGAACGAATTGTAACAATCCCATTTACCTCCGAAATAATGACACCGCGATATTTTTCCTCTGTTGATTCTATTTGACAGAGTGTCCGTGGCATATTCTTAGGTAAATTTGTGAAAAATTCAATCTTCTCTTCAATACTCATTTGTGTTATTGGTTTTCTTTGTTTTCGATACTGTTTCGCTGATTGCTCTTTTTCGACTGGATTTTCTTGAACCGGATTTTCTTGAACAGTTGACGAGATCTCTTCAGGAATTTCTAAAATTTCATTCTCTTCAGGTATTGCCTCCTTTACCAAAGTTTTCGCTTTAGTATCTACACTATCAACTCGTGGCTTTGACTTTGGTTTTGCTTTCTTCACAACAAAGGATTGCATATTGACATTAATGTCTTGATTGTCTGGCTGGACAATATACATAAGAGGTTGCATACGGTATTTTTGTTTTTGCTTATTGCTCATTTCTTTACCTCCAATTATTAAAGAATGTGCACACTCAATATGTTATGCACAAAAAGTAGGTAATGTGCCTAATTCCATTAATGATTAGTGATAAATCATCAAACCTGATTTCAATATCCAAAATCATATTCACTGCAACTAATGACATTTTTTGAGTGAAAAGTGTATTAAAATAACCGCCCCACTAAAAACATTTAAAATTTACATTAAATTTACTCTCACTTAACAATTTCTTGTTATTGTCGTATTACGTAGAAATTTAAGAGGAGAAGCCGTTACTGCTTTTAAGAACATCCCTACATTTTTCATCTATAAAAATAAACATAACAAATACATATTACTTTCTAACTAAAAGAAAATGTATGATTCCTTACAAACCAAACTTTTAGAGAGCGACTTATGATTAACTGCTTTTACATTCGTCGAATATCGATATTTGGAAGGTTATCTTAATAAATTTTGTTAGTTCTTTCCCATTTCCTACGTCATGACTAAATATACAATAACCTTCAGTAGTGATGGATCAAAGGAGAAAAATCATGAACAATGTACATACAGACTTTATCAGTGAAAAGGTTTCTTTAAAGGATGAATTTATGGATATCCTTAGGAAGAAACAACTCAGCATTCATTTTCAGCCAATTGTTCATTTTCATAGCCATCAGACATATGGGTTTGAGGCTTTATCAAGAGGGCCACTAAAAAGTTCTTTTTATAGTCCTTCACTTTTATTTCCTTATGCAGAAAAAGAAGGATTGTTATATACACTGGAAAAAATCGCAAGAGAACGTGCATTTGAGGAGAGCAAAGGTATTTTACAAGGTAAAAAACTGTTTATTAACCTAAATTCACAAGTGATTTATGATAGCAAGTTTAATCCTGGTCATACCATTTCTTTACTACAACATTATGGAATCAACCCTAATAATGTTGTTTTTGAAATTACAGAAAGAAATGCGATTCATGACTTTGCTGCATTTAGGAGTGTATTAAATCATTATCGAGAACAAGGCTTTCAAATTGCAATTGATGATGCTGGGGCTGGTTATTCTTCTTTACAATCGATATCTGAATTGATGCCAGACTATATTAAGGTTGATCGTTCGTTAGTAAGTGGAAGCGATCAAAATGAGGTAAAGTCTAATATTTTAGAAGCATTTGTTATGTTTGCCAAGAAAATGAATAGTGAAATTATCGCTGAAGGTATTGAAACTGAAGCTGAACTTCAACATGTAATTCAACTAGGAATTGATTATGGTCAAGGCTTTTTTATCGCTAAACCCAATAATCCAATTCCTTCTATTACAAATTCAGCCCAAAAATGTTTTGACTTGTTGGAACGTAAAAGTAGAAGTAGGTCTGTAACTGTTGATATTTCTGATGAAATCATTCTTATACAAAACGGGATCGTAATTAAGCGTCAGCCCGCAAGAGAGCTTATGGATGAAAGTAAGATAAAACTTGCAAAGGTTGTTGAGGCATTTTAACAAACACATGATCCAGGTAGCAATTCAGCCATCAAAAATAATTGCGCTTTAATCAAAACATTCCTCTTCTTATATAAAACAAAAACCTAAGCCATAATGGATTAGGTTTTTGTTTTAACGTTAAATTAGATTCATTTATCCTAAAATATGATAGCCTGAATCAACATGTAAATTTTCGCCTGTCATACCTCTTGATAAATCACTAAATAAGAATAAAGCTGTATCGCCAACTTCTTCTGGCGTTGTTGTTCTACGTAATGGTGAACGTTCTTCAATTTCTTTTAGGATTGAATTGAAATCACTAATTCCTTTTGCTGAAAGTGTGCGAATTGGACCAGCAGAAATCGAGTTAACGCGAATTCCATCTTTACCAAGGTCACTAGCTAAATATCTTACACTTGCTTCTAATGAAGCTTTTGCTACACCCATTACGTTGTAGTTAGGTAGAACACGCTCTCCACCAAGGTATGTTAATGTAACTATGCTTCCGCCTTCAGTCATAAGACCTCTTGCTTCTTTTGCAACAGCTGTTAAAGAATAAGAACTAATATTTTGCGCTAGTAAGAAACCATCGCGAGTAGTATTTAAATATTCGCCTTGCAATTCTTCTTTGTGGGCAAATGCGATACAGTGTGCAACACCATGGATCACACCTACTTCTTCTTTAATTGCAGTAAAGCATGTTTTTACTTCTTCATCATTTGTTACATCACAAGGTAAAACAATTGAATCATTACGCTCTAACGATTCAGCTAAGTCACGTACTGATTTCTCTAAACGTTCCCCTGCATATGTAAAGATTAGTCTAGCACCAGCATTATGTAAAGAACGTGCAATCCCCCATGCGATGCTACGTTTGTTCGCTACTCCCATAACCACAATATTGCGTCCATTAAGTGATAAGCTCATGTACATCCTCCTAATATTAATACATGTTATTAGTACCTGGTTATAATTATAGCATTAAATTACTCGAAGTGCTAGGAATGAAAAGTAATGGCACCTATTATTAAATAAGACGATGATTTTGCAACTTTGAAGTAGAATTTTGCAACTTTTAAGTGGAATCTTGCAAATCTAAAGGATAATCTTGCAACTATTTGATGGAATTTTGCAACTTCCCACTAAAATCTTGCAAACTCACCTATTTTACGAAAAGCAGCAGCTGCTTGCTTTGGTGATTCTGCTTGACTAATACCACTTATAATAGCAATTCCATTTGCACCAGCCTTGTAAACATTCGTTGCATTATCTAATGTAATCCCACCAATTCCTACTATCGGTAAATCCCTAAATCCTGATGTTCTAATTTGTGTGATAAGTTCAGGTCCTACAACAGCATGTGCATCAGTTTTCGTTTTTGTTGAATACATTGGACCTACTCCGATATAGTTAGCCCCATCCCTCACAGCTAATTTAGCCTCTTCAACTGAATGTGTAGATATTCCTAACCACTTATCTTGTCCAATTTGCTTTCTCGTAAGTAGTGGATCACAGTCATCTTGCCCAATATGAACCCCGTCTGCCCCTAGCTCTATCGCAAGCTCAATATCATCATTCACTATAAAAGGAACTTTATACTCTTTACATAGCTTTCTTAAGCTGTTTCCTAAATAAATACACTCCTGGCCAACTAAACACCCTACACCCTTTTCTCTAAACTGAAAAAGCGTAACCCCGCCCTCTAATGCCTCATATAACGTTTTCTCAGGATCTAGATCACGGCAATTTGTTGAACCCATAACAAAGTATACCTTTAATGCCTCCACAATGTTCATATCGATTAACTCCTTTTTAAATAGGCTCTTTTAAATTTGACTGTTGTTGCAGCGAGAGGCGTTCGCTTTCTGCGAGCGGTCTGGGAGCGTCCGCTGCGTCTTGCGATTGTATGATCTCCCTTTTGACTGGCATTTCAATGCAGAAGTCTCACTCATCCACATTATGCAAAAAGCAACAATCAGCTTTTTACATAGCCTTTAAATAAGAAAAACTGGCTCTAGTACGCATAAACTTTACACAAACTGACAAAAACAAGTCCAATTTGTGTAGAAAACGCAAAAGCCAGTCTTTTTCATTACCTATAAACGTTCCTTTTATTATATGCCCAATGATTCGTTGGACCATGACCACTACCAAATCCTAATTGATCCTCTATTGCGGATTGAATAAAGGCCTTTGCTGTTTGGATCGCGTCAAGTACGTTGTTTCCCTTGCTGATTTCAGCAGTGATTGCAGCAGCAAATGTACATCCTGTTCCATGTGTGTGCTTCGTCTCTTTTCGTTCTCCCTCAAAAAGGTGAAATGTATGACCATCATATAGGAGATCAGTAACCACATCATTTGTTGAATCATGACCACCTTTTACCATGACATTCTTTGCGCCAAGATCAACTAATCTTTTAGCCGCATCTTTTCTGTGATCCAGCGTGCGAATCTCCATTCCTGTTAACACCTCAGCTTCAGGAATATTAGGAGTAATCACTTTTGCTAAAGGTAATAAACTTGTAATTAATGCCTCGTCCGCTTCTTCTTGTAAAAGCGATTGTCCACCTTTTGCTACCATTACTGGATCGACAATTATATTTTCCCAGCCGTAATGAACGATTTGCTGTGATACTAGACGAATCATGTCAGCGTTAAAAAGCATTCCTGTTTTTATAGCATGTGGTGATAAATCCTCTGCCACCGAATCAATTTGCGTTTTTAATGCCTCTAAAGTCAGCGGGTATACACCTTGAACACCTAGTGTATTTTGAGCAGTAACAGCAGTAATAGCAGTCATTCCAAAAACACCTAGCTCTTGAAATGTTTTTAAATCAGCTTGAATCCCTGCTCCTCCACCAGAATCAGAGCCTGCAATTGTCAATGCACGAGATACAGTCATCTTAATTTCCTCCTTGCAACTTAACCGATGTAGCGATGATAGATCGTTTTGGCCTCGGCAATATCCTTTGTCCCATGGATAAGTGCGCGTCCATCCTTAAAAAGGACAACTCGATGCTCTCCAAATGTAAACGACATTAAAAATGGATTTTCTAAAAATGCATCTGCTATTGGTTTAATACGTTCAGAAATATTCTCAAATGAGATCTGCTTTCCATTTGTTGGCCTAATCTGAACAGTATCTCTTCCACATAAAACCGCAGCTTTCGTTTCTTTCTCAGCTGTTAAATATGGGTATACTGGATTTGTCCCACAAGTAGGACATGCATCATTTTTTAAACGATCCATATTAATCGAAGAATATTGATTTTTCCAAAGGTCAAATGATACTAGCTTACTGCGAAGATTTTCTTCATCTCCGACAAGTAGCTTTAACACCTCTGCAGTTTGATGTGACGTAACCATGCTAACAATAGGTGAGATGACACCAACAGTATCACAAGTCATCCCATCAAATGGGATATGCTTTAATAAACAATGAAGACACGGTGTTTTCTTCGGGATCACGGTAAAGGATAGACCATAGCTCCCAACACATCCACCGTAAATCCACGGGATGTCATGTTTTAATGAAACATCATTGATCAATAGCCTTGTTTCGAAATTATCAGTTGAATCAACGATGACATCGACTCCATCCAGCCACCCTTCAATGTTAGCGGAGGTTACATCTTCAACAAATGCTTGAACTTCAACCTCTGAATTGATTTCATGTAGATGGTTTTTAGTAGCAATCGCCTTCGGAATACGATTGCTTGCATCTTTTTCAACGTATAGCTGTTGTCTTTGTAAATTGCTCCACTCCACATAATCACGGTCAATAATCGTTAATTTTCCGATCCCAGCTCGTGCAATCATCTCAGCATTAGCCGTGCCAAGCGCACCTGCACCAACAATTAGCACATGCTTATTCTTAATCTTTTCTTGACCACTTTCTCCAATTGGAGCAAATAATTGTTGTCTTGAGTAGCGTTCCATTAAGTTGTCATCATTCCTTCTGTTGGACTACTAGCTGTTGCATATTCCTTTTTAGGAATTCTACCAGCTTCAAAGCCAAGTCTGCCGGCTTCAATTGCAAGCTTCATCGCAACCGCCATTTTTATTGGGTCCTGTGCAGCAGAAACAGCTGTATTTAATAAAACTCCATCTGCACCTAGCTCCATAGCTAATGATGCATCAGAAGGTGAACCAATACCAGCATCCACGATAACAGGGACCTTTGATTGTTCAATAATAAATTGAAGATTCAACGGATTGAGTATTCCTTGACCAGATCCAATTGGTGAAGCACCAGGCATAATCGCGTGTACACCTAATTCCTCTAATTTTCTTGCCAACACAACATCATCTGATGTGTAAGGTAATACGATAAACCCTTCATCTAATAACATTTCACTTGCTTTTAATGTTTCTACTGGATCAGGAAGTAATGAACGCCAGCAGCCAATTACCTCTACTTTTATCATGTCACATAAGCCTGATGCTTTTGCAAGTCTAGCAATTCTTACTGCTTCTTCAGCTGTTTTAGCCCCAGCAGTATTAGGTAGTAAAGTATACTTTGAAACATCAAGCTGTTCTAAAAAGTTTGGTTGTGATTCTTCAAAAATATTCATTCGACGAACAGCAAAGGTTAAGATTTCAGACTCAGATTGTGCTACAGCTTCCTTTTGAACCTCAAATGATGGATATTTACCTGTACCTAATAATAATCTTGATTGGAATGTTTTATCAGCAATTTTTAACATGTTATCATCCTCCTCCTACAAAATGAACAAGTTCAACTTCATCACCGTTCTGTATATCAGTTGATTCATATTGGTCTTTTAAAATAATTTCTCGATTATGCTCGACAATGACAAGTCGATCCTCTAGCTTATAAAAAGCTAATAGCTGTTGAATCGTCTGAATGTCACCACTTAATTCTACGATTTCACCATTCAATTTAATGCTCATCTTTTTCACCTCATTGTTTGCACTTGAAGTCTATTAACTGAAAATGCCTTCACATAGTCTTCATTTTGTTTCCTATTTAAAATAAGATCTCTAATCATCAACCCTGTTTTCGGTGCTAATAGGATACCATTTCGATAATGGCCAGTTGCAAAATAAATATTTTCACCTTCAGGATGTTGACCAATGTAAGGTTTTCCATCAATTGTTTGTGGCCTTAAGCCTGCCCATGTATCAATAAGTTGTGCTGAAGAAATGCTAGGTATAATCGGTGTTACTTTTTCTATGAGTGATTGGATTCCAGCAATTGTTGGCACTGTACTCCAATCATCCTCAACCATCGTCGCACCAATGACAAATCTCCCATCACCTTTTGGTACAATATAGCAATGATCATAAAAAATTGTTTTCTCCAAGCCTATATCATTGCTTTTAATAGACAGACATTCCCCTTTTACAGGAGTTATTCCAGCATCTAAACCTAATTTCTTAAAGAAATGTCCACTCCAAACTCCATTTGCGATGACAATGTTTTTACATACAAAATCAGTGACCGGAGTAGATAGAGTGTACTCATTCGTTACTGTTTTCTTTATTTCATGTACTGGTGTATTCTCTAAAATCGTTGCTCCTAGTAATCTAGCAGACTTTGAAAATGCTGCACAAACATGGTATGGTGACACATGTCCGTCCTCTGGTATGTAAAGTGCACCTTTAATTGTTGCTGATAGAGTGGGTTCACTCTCTAGTACTACCTCTTTTGAGTGCCATTCCACTGATTCATGATACTTCACAACATCTTTTAAAGCAGAAGCCTCAGCATCTGTCATCGCTAGCTTATACATCCCTTTATCTACAAACTGAATATTAATCTGTGATATTTGTGAAAGTTCATCACGTAATACATGGTAGTGTTGTTGACTCTCTTTAGCAAATTGAAAAAATGCATCATTATTTTCTAACTCAGAATTTGCACCAAGCATACCAGCTGCAGCACTTGTCGCACCATTCCCTATCTTATTACTTTCTAAAATAAGGACAGATACGCCTTCTTTTGCTAATTGATAGGCGATCGATTGACCAATGATACCACCACCAATGATTCCTACCTCAAACTGTGTTTTCACGGTTTCTCACCTCTACTAAACTCAATCTTAATTCTTGTAATGCATTCTTTGGATTGTCACTTGCTATTACATAGGACATAACCGCTATGCCACTTAAATTCATCCCTGATAGCTTTGGTATGTTATTAGGAATAATTCCACCTATTGCAATAACAGGAATTCTTACACTTTGACATATTTCAGCTACTTGTTGTACCCCTCGAGGAGCTAGGTTTGGTTTTGAATTTGTTGGAAAAATATGCCCAAATAATAGATAATCCGCACCTGCTTTTTCACATTCAATTGCTTCTTGCAGAGAATGCACAGATCGACCGATCCTTAAATCAGGGTTCATTCGTCTTACCTTTTCGATAGGAAAGCTATGTCCTGGTAAGTGAACATTAGGAATTTCGTGCAAAAGTGCTACATCAAGTCGATCATTAATAACTAGCTTACTCTTTGGTACTCCGTTATTTAGTAAGATCGAGACAATCTCCAGTATTTCCGATACTGATTTCGTTTTTTCACGTATATGGATATAATCTACTTTATCGTGAATCATTACTATTCGTTTTGTTAATTCACAAACTGTCTGTTTCCCGTCAGATATGACATGAATCTCCAACTTTTTCACCTTAATTCATTTTCTTATGCAATTCCTTAAAATATAAAAAAACCACTTTCCGGGTAAGAAAGTGGTTTACATACATAGTTGTTTTATGCCGTAATCCACTTCCCTACGCTGGTACAAACCAGATCAGGTTATAAGGGTTTAAAAAGAAACACTTTCATCTCAGCCCCTTTATTGGGGATCCCCTAGCGGTCTTATTATTGACTTATATCTATCATACCAAATGTTTTTTAACTTTCAAGGAAAACTTCTTAAACATTCAGATAATACATTTGAAAATCAGATAAGCTCAAGCTCTCGTTTTAATTCCTTCACATACTCTCTTGAGCCTGTAACAATTAGACGATCACCAAGCTTTAAATCAGTATCCCCGTGAGGAACAATCGAATCCTTTCCTCTAAAGATTCGAACGAAAATGATATCTCCTGTGAACGGGAAGTTACGTAACAAGATATTATCATATTTTGCATTGTTTAAGTTTATTTGATAAAGCATTGTTTCTTGGTTTGTAATAATCCGCATTACACTTGGTGCTTCAATAAGCGCTCGTAACATTGTTTTTGTAGATAGCAATGTAGAGAAAACATCAATACCATGTTCCTTCATTTTTCCATCTAATTCAGGTGAAGCCACACTGGCAATGATACGATTCACTTGTTCATCTTTTGCAAACAGAGCGATTTCAGCATTTCTTTCTTCATCACCTGTTGCAACGACTATCAGATCAACCTCAAACGCATTTTGTTCCTTTAACGTCTCAACCTGAAAATCTTTTAATTCTTTTATTTCAAATAATGATTCAGAAATTTGTTTATCAAGTTTATCTTGCTGAATATGATAAATCGTTGTTTCATATAAATCTGGGTTTAGCTCTCTTGTTACAGGTAATGACATTTGATTCGCACCGATAAAAGCAACTTTAATTTTTGGATTTTCATTTTTGTGCACTGGAAAGAGCTTTTTAAAGAATATCGGTGTGACTATACTCGTGATAACGGCAACTAATATGAGAGCACCTGACATCTCAGAAGTAATAATCTCCATTCTTTCCCCAATTGTTGCTGCAGCAATCACTAATGAAAGTGTTGAGGTTAATAGAAAACCTGATGCAAGAGTTGTTTTCATATCATACCAGCGTTTTAAGTAAAGCACTGGAACAATCTTCGAAATTAGCAGGGCAATAATAAGTAAAGGAATTAATAAAAAGATCTTCGGATCCTTAAATAATGCCCAGATGTCTAAGTCTACTCCAACCATTACAAAAAATATTGGAATTAAAAATCCATAACCAAAGGAATCAAGCTTTTGAACCATTTCCTTATTTGGAGATAAAAGTGAAACTAATACACCTGCTAAGAAAGCTCCTAGGATATTTTCAGCACCAATTGTTTCAGAGATAGCTACTAACACAATAATAAGTGTGAATACAGCTCTCGTGCCAATTTGAATTGTTCCTTTTGACATCGTTTCAATAAATGAACGATTCTTGAAGGATTTCCCTAAGAAATATAGTAAAACACCCGCTCCAAACAGAATTAACAATAACCACGTGTTACTGTCTCCTCCACCATAAACTGACGCAAAGACAGCAAGTAAAACCATCGTTACTAAATCGGCAATAACAGCTATTAGAAGGATAATTTGCCCGATATTTGATTTCATAATTTGGGCGTCCTTTAAGGTCGGTACAACAACTCCTAGTGAAATCGTCGAAATAATCAGCGTCATTAAGAAGGCATTATCCATTAAGCCGATCAAGACAAAGAAATAGGAAAGCAGTAATGATAAAACAAAAATCCCTGCAAAAATGACACTCGATACTAAAAATGTATTTGGAGCATTTTTTCCTGAAGGAAGCTTTTCCTTCTTCTTACCTCCAGCGAATGCTGAAAAGTCAATTTCAAGACCACTTAAAAACATTAAGAAAATAAAACCAAGCATTGACAGTGTTTCAAGCCACATATCCTCTGATACGGCATTGAAGCCACTTTTACCAATTATTAATCCGACAATGATTTCAGCAACAACAACTGGCATAAAGTTCATTTTTAAGCGGTGTAACAAAATAGGTGTTAGAAATGCCGCAAGGATAACTATTACTAATGAAGTTACGGATGCACCATGCATCATATCCCTCCCTTATCTATTTGATATCGTTCACCAAAAGTGTTTCTTTATTAAAACAAAGTAAAAGCTTCATGTAAAATGTTAACTCTTCTATAACCACTAAATTAAATATTGCATAAACAAAGTAGCCATGCCAAAGTAAATTAAAATACTAATGATATCATTAATTGTTGTAATAAAAGGACCTGACGCCACCGCTGGATCTACCTTTAATCTGTGCATGATGAGCGGGATAAAGGCCCCTGCAATCGTCGCAACTGTTAAAGTAGCTAGAATTGAAATCCCCACTAAAATTCCTAAAAAGATATCCCCTTGCCAAACAAAAACGACGAGTGTAACAACAATTCCACATATCGTTCCTGTTATCAGACCTGTTCCAGCTTCTCTTAAAACCATTTTAAATGTACTTTGCTCTTCAGCATCTCCAACTGCTATTCTTCTTACCGCAACAGCTAGAGCTTGTGTACCAGTATTTCCTGCCATCCCTGCTATTAATGGAATAAAAACAGCTAAAATGGCTACCTTATCTAAAGTCTCTTCAAATCTGCCAATAAGACTAGCAGTAAACATACCTAAAAACAGAAGGATAATTAGCCAAGGAAGTCTTTTTTTTGCTGCTGAAAATGGACCACGATCATTTGAATCAACATCTGAAATAGCTGCTAGCTTTGAGTAATCATCACTGGCTTCTTCATCGATTACGTCAACAATATCATCTACTGTAATAATTCCAAGTAAGTGACCTCTAAAGTCTATAACAGGAAGTGCTAAGAAGTTATAATCCTTCATTTTTCGGGCTACCTCTTCTTGGTCTTCTGCAACACTAACGGTATAAACACGTTCATTCATTACCTCAGATATCATTGTATCTGGTTCATTAATGATTAAATCCCTAAGAGAAATGACCCCTGCTAGTTTTTTATCCTCATCAATGACATAAATGTAATAAATGGTCTCTGCATTAGGTGCCTCATTTTTCAAGATCTGCATGGCAGAGTGTAATGTCTGATTTGCATGAATGGAAATATACTCCGTCGTCATAATACTTCCTGCAGTATATTCCTCATAATGGAGAAGCTCGCGGATTTCTTCAGCAGCTTCATCATCCATAATCGTTAAATAGCTTGCAACTTGATCCTTGTCTAGCTCATTTAATACATCTACAGCATCATCAGCATACATTTGTCCAAGCATATTTGCTGCAAATGTAGGATCCATCTCAGACAAAAACATTTCATACTGGTCATCATCATCTTCAATATTTTCAAAAACAGCCGCCATTTCCTCTGGAGACAGATATTTATAAACAGTATTACGGTCTTCCTCTTCTAACTTCACAAAAAGCTTTGCTTGATCATATGGATGCTGCTCTAAAAAAATCTCACGGAATTCATCCATATTCTGACTTGATAACGCAGCTAGTAATGCTTCTTCTTCCAATTCTACTTTTTCTCTTTCATCTGACACTATAGGTCCTCCTCTCCATTTAGTCTCTCCCGCTTAGACTATTTCATTAATTACCTGAGGCTTGGGTCATAATTACTTCCATAGAATATGGGATAAATAAAATGAAAAAGTAGTGTAAAATAGAGATATACCATTTATTCGACACATTCTTCATCCATTCTACATATTGCGCTACATCTAATAAATACTATAATATTCTATATGAAATAAGTGGCGCATTACAATGAACAACGAAACATTCATAAAAAATTTACATTTTCATATTCTGTGACAAAGGATTCTTTGCAAATCGTTCACAATCGATTAAGATGGTTAATGATACAATGACAATGTAGAAATTTTCAAGTTTAAAGATTAGAAAGGGATCAACTATGACAACTGAAAAATTCCCTCAACAGCAAATAGATTATACGTTAATTTTTATTATGTTTTTATTAGCGATTATTAGTACATTCGCTATTAACAGTGCAGAAGAAACACTCCCTTCAGTACTTCAAGGTATTAATTTTTCAATGAAACAACTTCAATGGTATGTGATAGGTACAGTAGCTGTTTTCGTAACAATGCTTATAGATTACGATCGCTTTAAACAGCTTTCATGGTATTTATACGGATTTGGCATGCTGCTGTTACTCGGTTTAGAGGTTTTGCCTTCAGGAATTGTTCAAACAATTAAAGGTGCTACAAGCTGGTATAAGCTTGGGCCTTTAGGAAACTTTCAGCCTTCAGAATTAATGAAGATTTTTATGATCATCGTACTGAGTAAGATTATTGCTGATCACAGAGAAAAATACCCTAATAATACCCTAACAGATGATTTTCTTTTAATAGGAAAGCTTGCAGCTACTGCAGCACCACCTGTTCTTCTGCTAGTTAGACAACCAGATATGGGTATGACAATGGTATTCTGTGCAATAATTGCATCACTTGTTTTAGTATCTGGAATTAAATGGAGAATCATTTTAACAGCAGTTACTTCTGCGCTCCTTGCAATCGGAACAGTCTTGATTATCTTTTTTAAGTTTCCTGACTTTTTCCACAAGTATATTTTAAAAGAATATCAACTCGACAGATTTTACGGCTGGTTAAACCCTTACGAATATTCTGGTGAACAAGGCTTCCAGCTCGTAAAATCCTTACTTGCAATCGGTTCTGGGGAGCTTAGGGGAAAAGGTTATGCAAACCTTGAGGTCTATTTACCTGAAGCCCATACAGACTTTATTTTTGCTATCATTTCTGAACAATTTGGTTTTATTGGAGGAAGTATTGTCGTTTCACTCTTCTTCTTATTAATTTACAGAATGATTCATATTTCATTAGAAAGCAACGATCCATTTGGTAGCTATCTATGTACAGGGATCATCGGTATGATCACATTCCAAGTATTCCAAAACGTCGGAATGACAATTGGCCTTCTACCAATCACAGGCCTCCCATTACCATTCGTAAGCTACGGAGGAAGCTCACTCGCAACCTACATGGTCGCAATCGGCATTGTCCTAAACGTAAGATCCCGCACACGAAAATACATGTTTGATTAAAAAGATGGTACCCTAATTAGTGGGTACTATTTTTTTTGAGATGGGGACATTTGAGATGGGGACAGTCCCCATTTGGACACCTTACATATCATCCATCAAAAATAACGATCCATTGGGGACAGTCCCTTCAATTATTGAAACCTTTGTAAGTCTTGAAATTTAATCATTGTAAACTGATTCTTATACATTTGGGACTTCATTTGGGGACTGTCCCCAAAAAAAGTTCAAAAAAATATCAGAGGTGATAAAGTGCAAATTGATGTTGTTGGAGATATCCATGGTTGTTTTAATGAATTTGAAGCCTTAACGAAAAAGCTGGGGTATGATTGGGCTTCAGGAATTCCTGTACATCCTGATAGTCGTAAGCTTTCATTTGTTGGAGATTTAACTGATCGTGGTCCAGCTTCTTTAAGAGTAGTTGATGTAATTTATCGCTTAGTCAAAGAGAAACATGCCTTTTATTCACCTGGAAACCACTGCAATAAGCTATATAGGTTTTTTCTTGGTAATAAAGTTCAAATTACACATGGTCTTGAAACAACTGTTGCTGAATATGAGGCACTTTCCCATAGCCAACAAAATGAGGTTAAAAAGCAGTTTATTTGGCTTTATGAATCATCACCATTATATCAAGTTCTTGACAAGGGAAACTTAATTGTTGCACATGCAGGAATTCGAGAGGACTATATTGGAAAGAAAAGTAATGCTGTAAAGACCTTTGTCTTATATGGTGATATTACTGGTAAAAAGAATCCAGATGGGACGCCTGAACGTCGAGATTGGGCTCAGCATTATGATGGAAAAGCTCTAATCATTTATGGTCATACTCCAATAAAAGAACCGCAGCGATTAAAACGCACGATTAACATTGACACTGGTGCTGTATTTGGCAACAAGCTTACCGCTTATCGTTATCCAGAGGATCAACTAATTTCAGTCGACTCCACGCTTCCATATGATGAATCAAGATTCCGAGATAGAGGGTAGATTATTCTTTAGTTAATGCCTCTCTTCATTTTTGCTTTCCTTTAAGCTATAGTCTTCTCTAAAACACAAATGAACCCACTAACTCAATTAGTGGGTTCTAGCCAATCTTTCCATATCCTCAGGCAATTCAGATGCAAACTGTACTTCCTTTTCTAACAAAGGGTGCCAAAATGATAATTGGGCACTGTGGAGTGCTTGCCGGTTAATTTCTTTAACATCCCCGCCGTATAAAGTATCACCACAGAGCGGATGACCCATTGACGAAAGATGTACACGAATTTGATGTGTTCTACCAGTTTCAAGCACTAGCTTGATATGTGTTTTGTTTTTAAGAGTATGAAGAACTTGAAAATGAGTTACCGCTTCCTGGCCATCCTCACAAATTTCCCTCTCTATAATGCTGTCTTTCTTACGGCCAATTGGGCTTGTAATTGTTCCCGCTTGCTGTTCGATCACTCCATGAACAATCGCTTCATATGTACGATGAATTTCCTTTTTCTTTTGCTGATCTGAAAATAATGAGTGAGCAAAACGGTGCTTTGCTACAAGCATTAATCCGGAGGTATCTTTATCTAAGCGATTCACTATATGAATCGTTGAAGGAATTTGCTGCTGTTGATAATAGTTTATTAATCCATTTGCTAATGTTCCCTTTACATGGTCGCGGGATGGAATGGATGGTACAAAGGCAGGTTTATCAATTACTAAGCAATGATCGTCTTCATAAACAATTTTAAATGGGACATCATCAGCAATAAGACCTGCCCCTCTTTCTTCCTTAGGAAAAATAACAGTGAGGATATCATTCTCTTTAAGATTGTAACGTACCGTCACATGATGAGAATTAACTAATAAATCTCCTCCGTTAAATTTAATATCCGTTAAAGCACGCTTTGAGATTTTCTTTTCTTTCACAAAATCCAAAACAGTTTTGCCAACATCTTCACTTAAAATCTTCCAATTTAGTTGAAATGTCATGTTATGAAAACCTTCCTACTTTTATCTTCCTATATCCCCTACAAAGGAATCGCGTACCCTTTTCCAAAACGGGAAAGGTTTAAAGCGAGCAAATCTTACATTTTCATTTGCCACTCGACATTGAATCGATTTAACATCCTTATGTAAAAGAGTTAAATGATCAATCGTAATTTGAAAATCAACATCGTTCACTGGCTTCAACATACAAGTGTGATGTTCAGGTAAGATAAGCGGTGATCCGATTGTACGGAACACTCGATTATTGATGGATGCCATTTCGGCCAGCTGAATTGCTCGTAATGAAGGATGAAGAATCGCACCACCTAATGCTTTATTATAGGCAGTACTACCAGAAGGTGTAGACATACATAGCCCATCACCACGGAACGTTTCAAAGGTTTGTCCCTTGATTTCAACATCCATCACAAGAGTACCTTCAATACTTTTCACTGTACATTCGTTTAGCGCTAAATATCTCGCTTCACGACCACCATCATTATGACGAATAATAACCTCTAATATTGGATATTCCACAACCTGGTATGGTGTCTTCGCAATGGCGATAACGAGTTTTTCAATTTCATCAGGTACCCAATCGGCATAAAATCCAAGATGACCTGTATGTACACCAATAAAAGCAGTCTTATCCAATCTGCTACGATAACGATGAAACGCATATAAAAGGGTACCATCCCCACCAACAGAGATAACAATGTCTGGACGATCTTCATCATATTCTAATTGAAAATCCAATAAATAGGTTTTCATTTTTTGCATTATAGAGTTTGAAACAGGATCTCCCTTTGATGAAATGGCAAACTTCATTCAATTCTACCCCTTTATATTTTAGATTCTTTTCCTTAAAAAAAAGACTTTCAAATAACGCCGACCATTATGTACGATCATTTTCGGTTTTTCTTGAGAAGATAGCTTGAGCCTCTTGAACCTCTCCTCTAATTTGGGACATTTCTTCATCTAGAGAATATGCCGCTTCTGCTGCTCGTTTTAAACGAACCTTTATGTCTTCAGGAATATTCCCACTATATTTATAATTAATTGAATGTTCAATAGTTGCCCAAAAGTTCATTGATAATGTTCGAATTTGGATTTCTACGAGCAGTTTCTTTTCTCCTGCTACTGTTTGAACAGGGTATCTTGCCACTACATGATAGGAACGATAACCACTATCCTTTTTACTCGTAATATAATCTCGTTCTTCAACAATCTCTAAATCATTTCTATTTTTTAGCATATTTACCACTACTTTTATATCATCAACAAACTGACACATCATTCGAATTCCTGCTATATCCTGCATATCATCTTCCAAATTTTCAATTGGAATACCTTTACGTTTGGACTTATCAAGTATACTCGCAATTGGTTTAACACGACCAGTTACAAACTCAATTGGAGAATTTGAATGCTCTAGTTCATATTGTGATCTAATTCCTCTTAATTTTACCTTTAATTCCTCAACAGCTTGGTTGTAAGGTGCTAAAAATAATTTCCATTGTTCGCTTTGCATGTAAAATCCCCCTTAAGCCACCACACAATAAAGCCTAAAAAATGCAGACACTGGTGCTAGACAAGAATACAAAGTATAAAATCCTTGTAGTTACTCATTGTCTATGGATTATGTTAAAGAAAATAACTCAACAACCTTTTTCTCCATCTCTTCACCATAGTTTGCATTTCCCTTGATATTTTCTAACAGATAATCAAGTTCATCAAATAACTCGACTAATTCTAAATTTTGTTCTTTTATTTGTAAGATTACCTTAAGGCCTTTATCTTTTGCTTCTCTTAATTGTGTCCAAATTGTATGTGGTAATCCAGCATAGACAAACTCATCAGCAGTTTCTAAAATATAGATAAATGCCAATTGATCAGAATCAACAAGCATCTGTCCTTTTGCCTGTAATCCTTGCATTTCGATTGAATTGGATTCAGGATGCAGAATTAGGCTATTATTGTCTATCATTGCTTTCGTTAGTTCAATTCTTTTATTCATAAAAATATCTCCTTCCATTACGCGTTCCATGATTATTTTACCATATTAAAAACTCACATGATAACATTGCGAGATGATTAGATTCAGGAGATAATAAAAGAAATGGAAATGTGCAAAGGATCAGTCTTCTCTGAACTGATACGAGATACAAAATCACGAAACTATAAAATTGATCTATGAGAGGATTCACTTGATATGTCACAGGAAATAGAGATTGAATTCAAAAATTTACTTACCGAAATAGAATTCCAAAAAATAAAAACTGCTTTTCATATAGAGGATCATGAATTTATCAAGCAAGAAAACCACTACTTTGATACTCCTCAGTTCTCTCTAAAAGAGCTTGGAGCAGCCCTTAGAATTAGAAAAAAGCAAGAACATTATGTTATGACATTAAAGGAACCAGCAAAAATTGGTTTGTTAGAAACACACCAAACAATCACAAAGGAAGCTGCTACTGAAATGATTAAAACAGGTCAACTTTTTGCTGGACAAATTGTTGATCAGCTTCGAAAATTAGGTATTAATGACAAATCGATAACTTATTTTGGAACCCTTACAACGATGCGAGCGGAAAAAAATCATCGAAATGGTTTACTCGTCCTTGATCATAGCCGATATTTAACTGTAGAGGATTTTGAACTTGAATATGAAGTTCAGGATGAAGCAAAAGGGAAAGTGATTTTTCAAGAAATTTTAAATGAGCTCGAGATTCCAATTCGCCATACAAAAAATAAAATTCGCCGTTTTTATGAGCAAAAATATAAAGAGATGGGGTAAGGTAGCTTGGATATAAAATTGAATTACTATAAAACGTTATTAGAGCTACAAGCATTGCGCAACTTTAATGACAAAACAACTGGTAATCAAGCTTCGGTGTTTGAAACAGATTTCCAAGAATTATTGCAATCATTTTTAAATTCTTCATCTGTTGAGACACCAGTAAAACATTCAGCAACTTCTTTGAATACCTTATCTAATATGTTGGGTAATTCTTCTCAATTAGTCGGATTATCTGCTATTAAAGATGTAACAACACATTCAATCAAAATATCTGGAAGCATGGACGAGCTGATTACGAAAGCTGCAGCGAAATATGGAGTTGATGAAAAGCTTATTCGAGCAGTGATCAAACAAGAATCTGGATTTAACCCTTCTGCAAAAAGCCATGTTGGTGCTGTGGGGCTTATGCAATTAATGCCAGCTACAGCTCGATCTTTAGGTGTACAAGATCCTTATGACCCTGCTCAAAACATTGAGGGTGGAACAAAGTATTTAAAGCAAATGCTTACACGTTATAACGGTGATGTGTCATTAGCGCTTGCAGCCTACAATGCTGGTCCAGGTAACGTTGATAAATACAGCGGAATCCCTCCGTTTAAAGAAACACAAAATTATGTACGTAAAATTACATCTACCTATAATGTTTGAGTCTCACTCTTAAAGTGAGACTCAATTAGTGTCGGGATTTTTTTATCCCTTTCCTGTAGCCCTACTACCGCAAGTTATGGAAAAAGTAGTCTGTGTACCTCCATCACAATTTAGAGCATATCAATTAATCAAAGCTATATATTGTGATCGGGAGCCTGACCCTTTTTCATGAGACTTAAGGTAACTTTTAGCAGAATTCAATACCCTTTTCCTTCATACATAGCTGTCTTAAACATATAATAGGACTAAATTATCAAATTCGATAGAGCGGTTTGTTTGAGATATCTATTATCGCTTGTTAAAATAAATACATTGTTAGATTTTGTTTCAAAAAATAATTTTATGCTTTAAGGATGAATCTGGTTCTTTAATCAACATTAAGCAAACGTTAAAGGAGTAATCAACATGACTGAACAAAACATAACACCATATGAGGCGATTGGAGAAGAAACTCTTTCGCATCTTGTTGATTCCTTTTATGGAAAGGTACAAAAACACCCATTACTGTCTCCAATCTTCCCTGATGACTTAACTGAAACAGCTCGTAAACAAAAGCAATTTCTCACACAATACCTAGGCGGGCCACAAATTTATACGGAAGAACACGGACATCCTATGTTAAGAGCACGTCATCTTCCATTTGAGATTACGCCTACTAGGGCGAATGCTTGGATCAGCTGTATGAAGGAAGCTATGAAGGAAGTTGAGCTTGAGGGTGAACTTAGGGATTTTCTTCTCCATCGACTTCAGCTGACTGCACATCATATGGTAAATACTGCAGAGAACGCTGAAATTGGCAATGTTCAGAAAGAGGTTAATGACAATGAATAACAGTCATGAGAAAAAGGACATCTCCCTCTTTTTCTCGCATTGTAGTGGGCACCCAGATAAACCTTTAGAAATCTATATGTTTGTTGATCCACTTAGCCCTGAATGCTGGGCACTTGAGCCCATGATTAAAAAACTACAAATTGAGTACGGACGTCTTTTTACACTAAAACATATTATTAGTGGCCGTCTTGCAACCTTAAATATCACTAAGAGAAAAAGACCTGATAGATTAGCTCAAGCCTGGGAAAAGACCGCTAGTCGAACAGGTATGTCTTGTGATGGTAAGATTTGGATGGAAAATCCTTTATCAACTCCTTACACTGCTTCACTAGCAATAAAATCAGCTGAACTTCAAGGAAAAAAAGCAGGTCTTCGTTTTTTAAGAAAATTACAAGAGCAGCTATTTATCGAGAATCAAAATGTTTCAGATGAAGAAATGTTAATGAAAATTGCAGAAAAAGTCGGATTAGATGTTGCAGAGTTCCAAAAAGATTTACATTCACAAAGTGCTGCCAAAGCATTACAATGTGATTTAAAAATCACTTCAGAGATGGACGTGCAGGAAATCCCAACACTTGCATTTTTTAGTGAAAATGTTGAAGAAGAGGGCTTAAAAATAACAGGCATTTATTCATATGATATGTATGTACAAGTATTACAGGAAATGATCGGAGATGCTATTAAACCGTCCCATACACCTCCATTAGAGATCTTTTTAAAGCATTATCAATTTGTAGCTTCTGCCGAGATTGCTACAGTTTATAATATGACAATGACAGAAGTAGAAAAAGAGTTGAAAAAACTCGTCCTATCTCAAACTGTTGAAAGAATCCAAGCTAAGCACGGTACGTTTTGGAGATATATTGGTGATCATAAATAGACAGAAAAGGAAATGACTCGTAAAGTGGTCATTTCCTTTTGTTTTAGTTCACCAATTTATGTAAATAACACTAGGCTATCAAGAATACGATATATAATTATTTTAGACAATAAAAAAGACCCTATACAATGTAAAGGGTCTTCTTTTTTATGTCTTAACGACAACAAAGGGGATGGGAGAAATTTTTCACGGTCAAACAAAGGGGTAAATGTTTGTTTGTGATTAACTTCACATCTCTACTATATCAAATCTTGTCGACAATTGACAAGTAGGTGATAGGCTTTTCACAAAAATGTCACAATAGATTCCGCTCAATTCCCGCACTCTTGAGAGTAATAGAGAGACTTATCGAACTTTTACGGGCAGTTTTTTCTTTATTTACTGCCCGTTAAAGTGGGATAAAAGGACATCCTTCATCATATACAATTAATATAGAATACTTTAGGAGGGTGTCTCGAAATTGAAATGGATTATTATCGGAAGTACCGCTACCTTAGTATTGTTTTTTCTTAATTTATTAAGCTTTATGGATATTTTCCCAATTTATATTACATCACCCCTATTATTTATCACTCTTTTCATCACACTTTATCTCATAAATCATCGGAAAACGTTTAAAGGGTTTTAGAGTCAATGGATATCTTTAAATAAGGATGACTCGCCAAACTTTGTTGCTATTACCTAGGAGTACGGTGTGGTTGATTTCCTCTCCAGTTGCTCGCTTTCCACGGGGCGGGCGGTGAGCCTTCTCGGCGTAAACGCCTGCGGGGTCTCACCTGTCCCGCTACTCCCGCAGGAGTCTCGCACATCCGCTCCAATCAACCTAAAAAGTTTTCGTCAAAGAACCTATTTTAAAACAATAATATCTTAGAAAACAGCCATATATAAAAAGGAATGCGCAGATAATCCGGCATTCCTTTTTATTATTAATTATTCATTTTTGTTAAAAGCTCTTCCATCTCATTTAGCTTCTCTTCGAATACTTTACAAGCTTCTTCAATCGGAGCAGAGGATGTCATATCAACGCCAGCTTTTTTAAGTACTTCTATTGGGTAATCAGAGCTACCTGCTTTCAAAAATTCAAGATAACGATCAACTGCTGGTTGACCTTCTTCTAGGATTTGATTGCTTAAGGCAGTTGCAGCACTATAGCCTGTTGCGTACTGATATACATAGTAATTATAGTAGAAATGAGGAATTCTAGACCATTCAAGACCTATTTCTTCATCAACTACAATGTCATCACCGAAATATTTTTTGTTTAACTCATAATATGTTTGTGTCAATAACTCAGGTGTTAATGGTTCTCCATCTTGAGCTTTTTGGTGAATAATATGTTCAAATTCTGCGAACATTGTTTGGCGGAATACTGTGCCTCTGAAGCCTTCAAGGAAATGATTTAATAAGTAGAGACGTTCTTTTTCATCCTCGATAGTGTTTAATAAATAATGATTTAATAAAGCTTCATTACATGTTGATGCAACCTCTGCCACAAAAATTGAATAGTTACCATATGGATATGGTTGAGTTTTGCGAGTATAGTAGCTATGAACAGAATGACCAAATTCATGTGCTAGTGTAAATAGATTATTTACATTATCCTGCCAATTCATAAGGATATACGGATTCGTCCCATAAGTCCCTGATGAATAAGCACCACTTCTTTTCCCTTTGTTCTCATGAATATCAACCCAACGATTTTCAAAACCTTCTTTTAAAATAGAGGTATACTCTTTACCTAATGGTTCAAGACCTTTTAAGATATAATCCTGTGCTTCATCATAGCTGACTTCCATCTTTACATCTTTAATGAGAGGTGTATAAAGATCGTACATATGAACTTCATCCAGTTTTAATACTTCTTTACGCAGCTTTACATAACGTTGCAGAAGGTCTAGGTGCTTATGAACTGTGCTAATTAGGTTTTCGTAAACAGACTCTGGAATATTATCACTGCTTAATGCAGCTTGTCTTGCTGAATCATAATTTCGAACCTTCGCGCTGAAATTATCCTTTTTCACAGTACCGCTTAAAGTACTTGCAAATGTATTTTTAAACCCACCATATGTTTTATATACAGCTTTAAATGCTTCTTCACGTACTCTGCGGTCTTCACTTTCTAAGAAACGAATGTAGCGGCCATGAGTTATTTCAACTTCCTCACCATTTTCATCCTTAATGCTTGGGAAAGTTAGGTCCGCATTATTTAACATTCCAAATGTATTACTAGAGGAGCCAAGAACCTCAGATGCTTGTGCTAATAATTCCTCTTGTTCAGCAGATAATACATGTGGGCGTTGACGGTTAATTTCATCGAGAGAATGCTCATAAAGCTTTAATTCTTCTTTTTCCTCTAAAAATTGTTTAATCTTTGCCTCATCAATTGTTAAAAGCTCTGGGACAATATATGAACTTAAGCTTGATGCTTGTGTATATAAATTTCTTGCACGATCATTTAAAGCTTGATAGCTTGAGTTTGTCGTGTCTTGATCATATCTCATGTGTGCATATGTATAAAGTTTGCCAAGACGCTCCATTACCTTATCTTGATACGTAAGTGCTTCAAATAACGTGTTCGCACTTTCACCAAGCTTACCTTTAAATTCTGCTAGCTTTGGCAAAGCCGCTTTTACTTCTTCATATTCTTTCTCCCATGCTTTGTCGCTTTCAAAAATGTCCTCTAATCTCCACGTATCCTCTGTTTTAATTTCGCTTCTAGTTGGTAGTTTTTTTACTGCAGTTTGTTCTGCCATTGCGCTTCCCCCTTTAGAATGAATTGCAAATGCGGAGCTGGTGCTGATCGAACTTATAAGTGTAAATGCTGTAATGAGAAGTAGTTTTCTTTTGCGCCTCATACTCTTCCTCCGATAGTTTTTCTCCGCATTAGCCATCTATAAATCATTCAGACGATCATCTATCGGATTATTAGAAGAGTATGAATTTATGGTACTATCACTATCTTCACCCTGTATGGCTTCTTTTGTCAAATAGTAAGCTGCAGCACCCGCTCCAAGCAACGAAGCTGTAAACATAAAAGAATTACTTTTTCTTTTCTTATTAAACATATGATCACCTCTTTGTTAATATCTCCCTTTTAATTTGTTCAAAAAATTAATTGCTATTCACCTGAGTTTTTTTTGCTAGTCATATTTATATCTAAGTTTTGCATCCGAACGATATAATTCTTCAATTCTTCTCGACCATTCAATGGTACTTTGCTTAATAAATAGATTTTTTTGTTTTTGCTTTAGGATCGAAAAATGGCAGAGCTGAATTAAATACTCTTTAATGACAAAGGAATAATGCACTTCCACACTTAGTAAGTTTCGAATAGAAATAATTCCTTCTTTGACTTTCTCTGCTATATAATGATAAACATCCTGAAATGTAAATGTGGTATTCAATGATAATGCCTCAATATATAATAAGATCCAGCCTTGCCATACATAAACAGGTGATTCTATTAAGTAATTCGAATTTAAGGGAAGAAAAGCTAGAGATGGCAAATATGTTAAAGGCAATTGCTTAGCCTGATAAAGAAAGAGATTTAAAGCTCTCGTGTCTTTTGATTGAAATCTTAACGCTTTTTGTCGAAATCTTCTGATCTTATCAATCCAAGCTGCCATAATTGTTTTTTTATTTGGTTGTTGGTTGACCAAACTATGATAGGAAATTGATTGAATTGGGTATGTTGAATGGTTAGTAATAACAGATCGTGGAGAAAAAGGAATGATCGAATGAAGGATGATAAATGATTTTAAATCTGGGCAGTAAGAATATAAGGAAAGTGGATCTCGCAAATTTGTCGAACGTGCGAAAAGCCAATGAAAAGAGGAAAGCTGAAATGACTTCGTTCCTGTTCTTTTTAGTAATTTTGCTCCTAATATCCACAAGACCTTCATATCAAGCTTTCCATACTGTAAAGATCTCTTTATCAATAAATTTGAATCAATTGTAGAGCATTGAAATTCAATCGGAACGACTTGATCACCATTCGAAAACAAAATATCTGGACGCTGTTTAATTGTACTTATATACGGTTCAAGCTGCACATCTGTAAGTAGTGATTGCTTTTGCAGCCATTCGAATAAATCTACTTTCCCCTTCATATGATACTGCGTTTCAGGCTCTCCTTTCATTGTACAACCTGTTAACTTTTTATGTGCAAAATGTGCTGTTATGATTGTACCGATTTTTAACTCTACTTCATTAGAACAAGTAGGACAAACAAAATTATTACGCTCTCTCAGTTTTACTAATCCGTGCTTAGTCCACTTTTTTTCTGCTACATTTACTAAGATTCCTTTCTCATCATAAGCTACAAACAAGCATCATTACCTCCCCCTTTAATACAATTTATTATCCATAGTTTTTTCCTTCTTTCAAATTTAAGAAATCGTGTTTTAGAAGTTAAAAAATAAAAAATAGGCTGACTAATTTACATTAGCCAACCTTCAATTAAAGCAATGGAGACAAAAGTCTAGCCGTTGATTCAAAAAGCTTTTTATAAAATGGGCGCTTTGAAAACTCCTCTATGTTTATTGCTCTAGAAAGCTCTATATCCTTCACATACTCATTTACAAGCTTTTGGGTGCTTCCTGTCCGATAAAGGAATGCATTTACCTCAAAGTTTAAATGAAAGCTTCTCATATCCATATTAGCCGTACCTATAGAAGCGAGCTCATAATCAACGATAATGATCTTACTATGCAAAAAACCTTTTTCATATTCATACACTTTTGCACCTGCCTCAAGCAGTTCAGGAAAATAAGAACGAGATGCATAATAAACAATCTTTTTATCAGGTCGCATAGGAACTAACAGTCTTACGTCAATTCCACTAAGTGCCGCAACCTTAAGTGCTGAAAGAATATCCTCATCTGGTACGAAATAAGGTGAGGCAATCCAAATTGATTCTTTCGCAGAAATAATCATTGAAAAAAACAAATTTTTTATGACATCCCACTTATTATCAGGCCCTCCAGCTATAAGTTGCACACCTCCAGTATGCTCAGGCTGCTCAATTGTGGTAGTTAAATATGTATGTGATAACAATTTTTCATCGGTCATGTAATACCAATCCTGTAAAAAGATAATTTGTAGTGTTCTTACAGCCTCACCTTTAATTAAAAGATGGGTATCACGCCAATAACCGAAATAGCTGTTTTTCCCCAAATATTCATCACCTACATTTAATCCCCCAACAAACCCAACAGATCCATCGATCACAATAATTTTTCTGTGATTACGAAAGTTGATTTTGTTATTTAAGAAAGGAATCCGGACAGGTAGGAAGGGAACCATTTCTATACCAGCCATACTTAGTTCCTTAATATAATCTTTTGATAACTTCCAGCAACCAACAGCATCATATAGAAAACGGACCTCTATACCTTCCCGTGCCTTTTCAATTAATACATCCCTTAATTTCCGGCCTACCTCATCATGCCTGATAATATAGTATTCAAGATGGATATGATGTTTTGCCTTTTTTAATTCATTAAAGATATGGTCAAACGTTTCAATTCCGTCGGTTAGGGCTTTTGTTTTTGTCCCAAACGAGATTGGACTATGTCCTAAACGATGGGCTAGTTTAAACAATAATTGCTGATGATCTCCCATATGCTCCATTTTATCTTGATAGGAAGATCGGTTACCCTCAATTTCTAAAAATGCCTTTTCATCTGTTAACGCTTTTTTCTCAAATAAACGTCTCTTTTTAATATTTCTTCCAAAAAGTAAATAGATAAAAAAACCAACTAACGGAAAGCCTCCTAAAACAACCAACCATGTAATGGTATGTGACGGATGACGATTTTCAAGAAATATGACAATACATATAGAAATAATTGATAATGTAAAGAGGACACTTACGGTACCAACTACCATATCCCCCCATAGGTTCTTGGTCAGTAAAATAACGGAAGCAATAACTGCGATAAATAATAAAAAACGAAATGTATTCTTCATTGGTTTCACCTTGACTTTTCTTATTCTTACTTCCCTTTTTCAGATGAAACGAAACCTTTAGGTCGTCTTCCGACATCATCCTGTTGTTTTTAATTTTTCTTAAATATTAAATGCGGTTTCACATATTTTATTACTATGTACGTAAATTAATCCATATATATTTTAATCCCAGATCAAAAAAGCCGATTCCAAATGAAATCGGCTTTCCTAGTTATGAAAAATGCTTTTTAATGACGTTCAATGCATAGTCTTTCGCAATGACATTCCCATATTCTTCAAGACGATGTATCGTCACCTTTGATTCTAATCCATACTCGAGTATTATACTCAATGTATTCTCTATTTCTTCATCGATTACCTCATCATCAAACTCGATATATAAAAAATAGTTTTGGTCAAGTGAGTATAAATGATTCGTCATCTCAGCAGATAACCGATATTTAGACAAGGAAATTAGGTTTTCTAAATCATTAAACCTAAAGACAAATTGTAACTGTTGCTCAAAATCTTCCGTTTGATCATCTTTTGAGTCATCAGGTTTATTAAAATGATGTTCCATTAATGTTTCGATATTTTCATCGATCGGTAGTTCTTTTAATTTATCATCTGAGATTGAAAGTTCCAGCTTTTGTCCATCTTTAGACACTTGAGCCTTTGTTACGATGACTTCCAAGCCTTTATCAAGCGCCTGCACTTGAATCCAAAGAGGACCTTCAACCATAAATTCCTCTTCCTCATGAACTTCATCCATCATTTCCCAGAATAGTTCCTCACTGCGATCACGATTATACCAAATTTCATCACGATCAAAACCACGCTCTTCTATATCCATATACGAAATGTAAAACTTTACGGTATTTTCGTTAATACGTTCAATTTCCATTACTCAACCTTCCCTTCTATTTAAGATGTTGAAGGGACAACCCCCCTCTAGGGTAGTTGTACTTTACTTTACTACACTTTACCCAAAATATTCTATATTTAATCGTGGATAAAGAGAAAGTGTTAGAATTCATCCTCATAAAACATGAGGCGATTCAACACCTTTTTAAAACCTTCAATGATGAAAGAATCTTGTACTCCTATTTTATGATAAAACGTTCTTAAAGGAAATAAAAAAACTCTGATTTTACAAAAACAGTTATTTACCTATATGTTTCTTTAATCATATTTTATGATTGATTTCATATACATGTACGAGCAGTCATTAAGCTGAAAGAGGGTTTATAAATGGAACAAGAGTTTCTATTATCACTATTGGTGATCATCGGAATTGATCTAATACTTGGAGCTGATAATGCAGTAGTTATCGCAATGGCATGTCGTAATTTACCCGTTATTCAGCGAAGTAAGGCAATCATATTCGGAACTATGCTAGCAATTATCTTTCGCATCTTTATAACACTAATTGCTGTTTATTTGTTAGAAATACCTTTTTTACAGCTCGTTGGTGGAGTCTTCCTCATGTATATTGCTTATCATTTACTTACTGGCAAAGATGATGATACAAATAACATAAAAAGTCATGGGTCACTTTGGAAAGCAATAAAGACAATTGTGATTGCAGATCTATTAATGGGATTTGATAATGTTATTGCAGTTGCAGGTGCAGCACAGGGGCATATGGTTTTAGTTGCTTTAGGATTATTAATCTCAATACCTATTATAATTTGGGGAAGTAAAATCATTCTTACTTTACTTACAAAATACCCAATGCTCATTTATGTTGGTGGAGGACTGCTCGCATATACTGCTGGAAAGATGATCACCCAGGAGCACCAACTTCAATCCATCTATATGTCACATCCCCTACTAGCACAAAGTATACCTTACTTAACAACAGCGTTCATTCTTTTTGCAGGTGTCTTATATCAACAAATAATAAGTTCACAAGTTGACAAGTGAATCTTAAACGCATTATTTGCTCACATACATGACTATAAGAGTAGCACAAGCGCCTTGCCTTGTGACGCTCATGAATAGAGGCGTTCTTTGTCTTCAATTCATGAGTGGCTGTAGACCTAAGAGCGTCTAGGCGCTGGAGCTAGACACCAAAACTAAGTACAAAATTTTATACTTTCTTACCTTTTAAAATAAGCAGAGGCAGACTCTAATGAATACCTATAATTAACATGATGTATTGATATAAACATGTTAATTATAGGTGTATATTTAGAATCTGCCTCTTATATAGTTCCGTTTAGTTAACTAAACGCTGTGCTTCTTTAAGCTGATAAGTACGCACACGGCGTGGAAGAAAACGGCGAATTTCATCTTCGTTATAACCTACCTGAAGTCTTTTTTCATCAATAATAATTGGTCGACGAAGCAGACCTGGATTATCTTGAATAAGATTATATAAATCTTGCAATGGCATTGACTCTAGGTTGATATTTAATTTTTGGAAAGTCTTTGAGCGAGTTGAAATAATTTCATCTGTGCCATCCTCAGTCATTCTTAATATTTCTTTTATTTCTTGTTTCGTCAATGGCTCTGAAAAAATATTTCGCTCAGTGTATGATATATCATGTTCTTCCAACCATGCTTTCGCTTTTCTACATGAAGTACAGCTTGGTGATGTATATAATGTGACCATTCATCCTTCACTCCTCTATTATAGAATGAGTTTACAATCAAACCAAAACGTATATTAAAATTAAAATTACTTTAAATAAGAAATCATATTTTGATTATACTATAAAAAAGTAAGTATGCATATAGAAATTAAATTAAAAGTGTGACAAAACCATTACATACATTAAGAAACCTTAAATATTACGGATGTTCTTGAAAGGCATATTTTTTAAACAATGAAATTTATGTAGCCATTTATTCCATTATCCCTTAGGTATTCATTCTCAATTAACTTAACTCATCGAAAATGTTTTTGTTTTTACCTTCCATATCCAATGACAAAACTTCGCTAACAGGCTGGTACGACTCACCATATAACTCTTTATCTTTGAAGGTATGGATCATATTGTACGTCTCTTTCATTGCTTCATAAATATGTTCTTCTGATTCATCATTTGGGGCCCAATAAAGGATTTCCATTTTGTTTACTTCATTAGTAGCAAGAGAGCGCCGCTCATAGCCTATGGTATCAGCATGTTTAAAGTCCTCTCTTTGATAAAACTTTAATCTTTTCTCTGTATCTGTGTCTTCATAGTTAACAGGCTCTACTTCCAGGATAATTGGTTTCCCTTTTTTCTTTAACTTTTCTAAAAGCTTATGGCCAAGCCCTTCACCACGAGCATCTTTAGAAACAAAAATGTAGTCGATGAAAATAAAATCATTAAGCTCTGCATACATCATCACATGGTGTTTCCCTTCATCCTTATGATAAATGTCAGCTCTTTCTTTAAGTAAAGCTTCCATATGTGCCTTCGATTTCATTTCTTCAATGGGAAAATACTGATTCAACTTCTCATACCAGTTCATTGATCTACTCCCTTTTGTTTTCATCTTTAATAAATTCTCCCATGTTTTGATATACCCTTCTTTTTTCAGGATAAACATGGTAAATTTATCATTTATAGCGTTAATAAGTAAGTATGGTGGTAACAAGTAGATGAAGTCGTGATTGCTCCACTTTTTGCATATATTGAACTGCTCTCCAAACTTATTGAGCCCCACTCACTTATTTTTAAACAAGACTCACTTTTTTACTCTTTATCTTGTACAAATTCACATAGAAAAAAGGCTAGATATTTCATCTAACCTAGAGTCTATCGGTCATTTAGTTAAAGGCGTATAGTCAACACCTAGTGTATATGTATTACCAGCATTCCATAAAAGAAACTCGTTAATTCCTTGCTCATTTAAAGCTTTAATTTGAGCTTCAACCTCTTCTTTCCCGTATTGTTGATAATTACCTTTCCCTAAATAGGATGCAGTAAAATCTTGAATCCAAGGTCTGGAAATTGGTTTATTTTTAATTAGTGCAAGTTTTTGACTTTCTAATTTTGCATATTCTGTAATCAGTCGATATGGTTCCAGATCAGGCTTTGATATTCCAAAATAAGATGTCCAATGACTAGGGTAAATCATTGAGGATATAACATCTACATGCTCAGAAATTTTAGAGAAGTTTTGCCCTATTCCTGGTGCTTCTGGGAGAGTTGCTGTATAGCCAAATATATCAACAGAAACTTTTATTCCATATGGTTTTAATTTTTCTTTAGCATATGAGACAAAATCTGTAACAGCTGTTACTCGTTTTTGAACATTATCTTGATCGGATTTAGCGTATTTTCCTTCATTAAACGTTAATTCATCATCTCTTCGCTCAAAGCCTTCCGGAAACCGAACATAATCAAATTGGATTTCTTGAAAACCAAGCTTCGCTGCCTCTATTGCTATATTTACATTATAGTCCCAAACTTCTTGTAGAAACGGGTTTACAAATGACTCACCTCTGCCATTTTTCCAAACCTTTTCCCCGTCTTTAAACGACCATTCAGGATTTTTAGTCGCTAAAACAGTATCCTTAAAAACAACAACTCTAGCAATCGGATAGATTTGTTCCTTTTCTAACGTTTTAAGAACTTTTTTGGGATCTTTTATATAATTTTTACTTATTGGATAAAAGGGTGATGACTTCTCTGGCAGGTAGGTTAAATTACCATAGTCATCCTTGATATCAATGACCATTGCATTTAAATCTGAACTTTTCACCAAGGAAGTAAGTTTTTCAAACGTTGTCCCCCCTGCTGAATGCCCTGTTACATAAACACCACGTACCGCATCAGGATATGAAAAGGAAAAACCAGAATCAAAAGCAAACCTTGGGATAGGCTTTGGAAGAGTCTTAACTTCTAGAAGTAATTTATTTTGTACATGTTGTTTAATCCCTAAGTTAGTCTCTGCATGAGAATTTATTGGCAAAAAGACAATATATATGAAAAAAATTGTGATGATCATTTGAACCTTAATATAATAACGCATTAGTAATCCCCCATTTTAATTTCTATTTTTATTATATAGAAAATAATCAAGCCTATATAGATTAATAAGTAGGATTTCTATTACGGATTAATGTAACGGTTTAAAAAAACCTTGTCATTCAGTATATGCACCATGTCCTATGAAGATAAAGAAAACTTTTAGGTTTTAAGTTAGGCTCTTCTCTAAAAGATTGTTGTTTTTGAACAAAACTGATTAGGTTGATTGGAACGGATATGCGAGACTCCTGTGGGAGTAGCGGGACAGATGAGATCCCACCCCACGGAAAGCGAGCATCCTGGAGCGTCAATCAACCAACCAATACTATTTAAAAGCTACAAAGTTTGCAAAAACAGCCTTAAGTTAAAATACGACAAAAAAAGATTGCCCTTTAATATCAAAGGCAATCTCAAATTGTTTATGAATATTGTTTTTTATATTGAGCAAATTCGGTTTGTGAACACATGACAAAATGACCTGGCTTCACTTCACGGAATTCAACTTCTTCATCTGGCTTGTAATTGTGCATACTTGGATTATATGTCTTCCTAACACGGGTGCGTTCATAATCGGGATCCGGAAGTGGAATTGCCGATAATAACGACTGTGTATATGGATGAATCGGATTATTGTAAAGTTCATTAGCATCGGCAAGCTCTACTAGCTTTCCAAAATACATAACCCCAATACGATCACTAATGTACTTAACCATTGAAAGGTCATGGGCAATGAATAAATAAGTTAGCCCTTTTTCCTTTTGAAGTTTTCTCATTAAGTTTACAACCTGTGCTTGGATGGACACATCAAGAGCCGAGATTGGTTCATCAGCAATAATAAATTCCGGTTCCACAGCAAGAGCACGAGCAATTCCAATTCGTTGACGTTGTCCACCACTAAACTCATGTGGGTAACGATTTGCATGCTCTTTGTTTAAACCAACTGTTTCAAGAAGTTCGATTACGCGATTCATACGTTCTGTTTTAGATTTAGCAAGACCATGAATATCAATACCTTCAGCAATAATATCTGAGACCTTCATTCGCGGATTCAACGATGCTTGGGGATCCTGAAAGATCATTTGCATTTTTCGGTTGAATTCCTTTAGCTGTGACCTTGATTTTTTCCCATGAACATCCGTTCCATCAAATATGACTTCACCATCTGTTGCATCATATAAACGAATAATTGTTCTTCCAGTTGTTGATTTTCCACAGCCAGATTCACCAACTAATCCTAACGTCTCACCTTTATAAATATCAAATGAAATATTATCAACCGCTTTAACTTCGTTAGGTTTACCTACGTTAAAGTATTGTTTTAGATTTTTTATTTCTACTAGTTTTTCTTTATTCGCCACCTTAGTTTCCCTCCTTTTTTTCAGGGAATTGACGTTGACGTCGCTTTACTGCAGCAGGTGGTTCTACCTTTGGTGCGTCAGGGTGAAGTAACCATGTTGCTGCATAATGTGTATCAGATACTTTAAACATTGGTGGCTGCTCTTCCAAATCAATTTTCATCACATACTCATTACGAGGTGCGAAGGCATCACCTTTTGGAGGATGTAATAAATTTGGTGGAGTTCCAGGAATTGCATATAATTCTTCATCTTCACTATCAAGACTTGGCATTGAACTAATTAATCCCCATGTATAAGGATGTTGTGGATTATAGAATACCTCGTCAACTGTACCAATCTCAACAATTTTTCCACCGTACATAACCGCAACTCGATCAGCTACGTTTGCTACCACACCAAGGTCATGTGTAATAAAAACAATTGATGTATCAATCTTTTTTTGTAGTTCTTTCATAAGCTCTAAAATTTGCGCTTGAATCGTTACATCCAATGCTGTTGTTGGCTCATCAGCAATTAAAACCTTTGGATTACATGCAAGTGCAATGGCAATAACGACCCTTTGTCTCATCCCACCAGAGAATTGATGTGGATATTGATTGAAACGAGCTTCTGGTTGTGGAATCCCAACTAATCTTAACAAATCAATCGCACGCTCTTTTGCAGCACTCTTACTTAAATTTTGATGCTTAACAATCGGCTCAATGATTTGCTTTCCAATTTTCATTGTGGGATTTAATGATGTCATCGGGTCTTGGAAAATCATTGAAATATCTTTTCCACGGATTTTTTGCATCGCTTTATTAGATAACTTGGCTAAGTCTTTGCCTTCAAAGAGGATTTCACCGTTCTTAATTTCAGAGTTTGATTCAGGTAACAAGCGCATAATCGCTTTTGTTGTTACAGATTTACCTGATCCAGATTCACCAACAATTGCTAAAGTCTCACCTTTGAGTAAATCAAAATCGACTCCTCGAATTGCCTGTACTTCTCCTGAAAACGTATGGAATGAAATGTGCAAGTCTTTAACCTCTAAGATTTTTTCCATTATTATTCACCTACCTTTTTAGTCGCGCATTTTCGGATCCAAAGCATCGCGTAGTCCATCTGCAATCATGTTAAAACAGATCATAATTAAACTGATAACCACTGCCGGTATTATCATTTGATAAGGGTATAATTGAAGTACTTTAAAACCGTCATCAATAAGTGTACCTAATGAAGCTAATGGTGGCTGTAACCCTAAACCAATGAAACTTAAAAATGCTTCGAAGAAAATTGCATTTGGAATTGTAAACATCGTATTAATGATAATTACACCTGCTAAATTGGGAAGTAGATGCTTCCAAATTATTTTCCCATTTGCAAGTCCCAGTGTTCTAGCTGCTAAAACATATTCTTGTTGCTTTAATTTCATTACTTGAGCACGTACTACCCTTGCCATTCCGACCCATCCAGTAATCGTTAATGCAATGGTAATAGATAAAATACCTGGATCTAATACAATAATCATTAGGATTACGACAACTAGGTTTGGAATCCCAACTAATATTTCTGTAATACGTTGCAAAATATTATCTGTTCGACCACCTACGAAACCAGAAATCGCACCATATATAACACCAATAACCATGTCTATAACTGCAGCTAATACAGCGATATATAAAGAAACTTGTGTTCCTTTCCATACACGTGTAAAGAGATCACGACCTAGACTATCAGTACCTAACCAATAATATTCGTCAACATTCTTTTGCTCATAGGCATTGTAAACATCGCCATTTCTTCTTTCTAAATCACCATCAAATGGTAACCAGCTAACATTTTCTAACACTGGAATTCTTGGTGGTAAATTATTGTGTTTTAAATTTTGATCATCATATCCATGATCATTAATGTGTGGACCTACAAGAGCCATAATTGTTAATAGCACTAAGACAACTAAACTAACTATCGCTCCTTTATTTTTCCTCACTCGTAACCATGCATCTTGCCAATAATTAAGACTTGGTTTTGAAATCTCTTCACTTTTGTTAGCATCTATTTGAGCGGGAGTAAACATGTCTTTTGTTATTTTTTCTTGTGCCATTATTTTTTCCCTCCCGCTAATCGAATCCGCGGATCAATAATTCCATATAGTATATCTACAATTAAGATAACAACAACGAATAGTACCGCAAAAAGGATAGTAGTACCCATGATGACAGGATAATCATTTACTGTAATAGATTTAACGAATTGTTCACCAAGACCTGGAATACCAAATATTTTTTCAATAACTAATGAGCCCGTCATTAAACTTACAACCAACGGCCCTAAAACAGTGATAACCGGAATTAATGCATTTCGAAGCGCATGCTTAAATGCGATATCAAACCAGCTTGCACCTTTTGCCTTTGCCAGGGTAATGTAATCAGATTCTAACACCTCTACCATTTCGGTTCTAACAAACCTAGCTGCAGTAGCAATCGGGAACATCGCTAAAGCAATTGTTGGTAACACCGTATATTCTGGTCCTCTCCAAAACGCAACAGGGAACCAACCTAATTTTACACCGATATAATATTGCAATAGTCCCGCAAATACGAATGAAGGTATTGATTTCCCTAAAACGGCGATAAATGTTGAGCTATAATCAACCCATGTATTTTGTTTTAACGCTGAGATAACTCCCAAAATAATTCCAAAAATTGTTCCAAATAGAATTGCTTGAAACCCAAGTGTTGCCGAGGGACCAATACTATTTAAAAGAATTTCAGTAACACCTACATTATCGAATTGAAAGGAAACACCTAAGTCTCCTTTCAACATATTCACCATATAGTTCATATATTGAACTGGCATTGGCTCATCTAAACCATACTTGTCTTTCATGATCGTAAGCTGTGTTTCAGATAATTTACCAGCATTCGTAAAAGGCGTACCAGGGATAATTTTCATGAGGAAAAATGTAAACGTGGCAATTAAAAATAGAGTAATGATCATATAAAATATACGTTGAGTTAAGTATTTCACCATATGAGTGCACCTCCCGAAGATTTTGAATTTTCTACAAAGTTCGACAATTTTCCAGCAAGGGAAAAGAGAGTATATTGACAATCAACATACTCTCTTTCAACCAAGGTAGTCATTGTAACAGTTAGACATAGTTAATTAAAAACGTATTATTTTACAGATGTCCATTTAAAGCTATATTCTGGACCTACTAAATGGTAAGTGAATCCATCAACCTTCTCATTTACTAATACGTTTGAAGAACGTTGATAAAGTGGTGCAATCGCAGCGTCTTCTTCAAGTAAAATTTTCTCAGCTTGAGCAAGAGCATCATAACGCTCTACTGGTTGCTGAGCTAAAGTTGTTTGAGCATCTTTTACTAACTTATCGTATTTCTCATTAGAGTAATCCATCTTATTGTTTCCTCCGCCAGTTAACCATAAGTCAGAGAAAGTCATTGGATCTAAGTAATCAGGACCCCAACCAGCTAATTGGATATCATAATCCTGAGAATTTTCACGGTCTAAACGTACGCTAAATGGTACACTTTCAACTTTAAGTTTTAGACCTGGAAGATTTGTTTCTAATTGGTTTTTAATGTATTCAGCTGTTTTCTTAGCACTTTCAGTATCATCACCTAAGTATCTAACTTCAACTGTATCTGTTCCAATCGCTGCTAAGCCTTTTTCCCAAGCCTTTTTCGCTTCATCTACATTATAAGGTAATAATTCGTTTCCATTAATTTCACGGAAGTCTTTACCATCCTCATTTTTAGCAAATTCTTGTGGAACAGCATAGTTTGCAACAATTGAACCATTGTTTAATACACTGTTTACATAATCTTCTTTATTAATTGCTTGGGCAATTGCCTTACGGATATCTGGGTTTTTCAATGCTTCATTTTCTTTTTGGTTAAATTTAAGCCAGAAAATTGTTGGCTCTAACCATGTAACCATTCTCTCATCGCCTTCATATTGAGGAACGATGTCAGATGAAAGCTTACCTGTTACATCAGCTTCACCAGTTTCAAATGCATTTGCGGATGACTGTGAATCCTTCAATACATTCCATTGAACTGTTTCTAGCTTAACTGTTTCAGCATCCCAATAATCTTTATTTTTAGAGTAAGTCCATTCAGATGCTGTGCTTCCACCCCAGTCAGATAAAACGAATGGTCCGTTAAATACTAGGTTTTCCGCAGTTTTTGCGTAATTTTCACCTTGTTCTTCAACAAACTTTTGATTTTGTGGATAGAACGTTGGGAACGCCATTAAAGATTTAAAGTAAGGAATTGGTCTTTCTAATGTAACTTCAAGTGTTTTTTCATCAATTGCTTTAACACCTAAAGTGTTAAGATCATATTCTTTTTTCGCTGCTCCAGCTGCAGAAATTTCAGCAGCACCTTTAATTTTCCCATCCATCATGTATGGACCATAAGGTGAAGCATTTTCGGGATTAATTGCTCGTTGCCAAGCATAAACAAAGTCGTTAGCGGTTACAGAATCACCGTTAGACCATTTTGCATCTCTTAATTTAAATGTGTAAACTGTTCCGTCTTCACTAACTTCAGGATCACCATCAGCCATACCAGGAACTACTTCTTGGTTAGGATCAAGACGATATAATCCTTCCATTACATTGTTCATTGTAGTGAAACTTACTGTATCTTGGGCCATAACGCTATCCATTGATGGAATCGCTTGTGATTCTAATGCTTTAATTTCTTGTGTTGCTTCTTTACCTTCATCAGCACCAGTATCTGTCTCTTTCCCAGTATCCCCGCCACCGTTACATGCTGCTAAGAACATACTGAGTACTAGTGTTAAAGCTAAAAGTAGAAAATATTTCGACCTTTTCACTAATAGACCTCCCTTTTATTTATACAAGTTGTACTTACAACGTTATTATACAAGTATTCAAACAATTGTGCATTTATTTTTTTAATAAAATTTACACAAATGCAACAATATTAAGTTTTCAAGAGAAAAAATAGTTCTAAATACCCACTTAACTTTACATAACTTTTACTATTTTACTTACAAACGCTTTAACGCGTTGACTTGTAAAGGGTTACATAATCTAACAAATATTCTCCCTATCCAAATGCAATTTACTACACAATTCGACAACTATCTTGTGAATATTCATTCAAATTGCATTATCAGAATAACTTTATTTCTATTTTTAGCTCCACCACCTTTCATTTGATATAATGGTTATTAACGTATATTGGAAAGAGAGTGGTTTAAATTGCTCCAAAAAAGAACATTTACTCTATTTATTGTGTCTCTATGTACAACAATCTTACTTTCTTTTTTCATTTACCAAAAATTAACTTTACTATCATTCATTAATATTTCATTTATTATAGCTGGTTCTTTATTATTCTTATCACTTTTAACCATGACTGTTAAAGGTGGCTTCTTTGATGGAATTTCTTATGGATTTCGCAGAATGTTTATATCAAAGGGTCAAGAGCTATCAAAAAAGGAAATTAATGAAATGACCCCTGTCTCTGAGTTATTGAATTTCGATCATTCTTCGATTCTTTTTTGTGGTCTTCTCATGACAGCTATCATGCTAGTAGCTCTTTTTATTTACTATTTATAGCCCTTTTCTTGAAAAGATTTGCAAAAATTCACTCCGTTTCTTATAATAAGAAAAAAATAGTTAAGCTATGACAAAGAATAGTACATACAAGATTCATTAAAAGAGAGCCTGTGGTTGCTGTGAACAGGTAATGAACAGTATGGAATGGACTTTTGAGCTTCTGTGCAGAAAATAGTACGTGCAGACGTAATCTTGCGTTAAAGATTGAAGTGATTTCTACTGTTTAGAAATAAGTAGGGTGGCACCGCGGTCCATCGTCCCTATCAATTGGGTACGAGTGGGCTTATTTTATTTGAAAAGCGGAAGCGCCTTGTTCAGCCCCGACATGCACAAGACGATTATCACAGAAAGGTGTTCGTTACCTTTCAGTGATAATTGGCTTGTGACCTCGAGGGGCTAGGCGCTGTAGCTAGACACGAACACTAAGTACAAAACTCACTTGATTAAAACTTAATACTAATTAAACCAGGAGGATAAACATGAAAACAATTTTTTCAGGTATTCAACCGAGCGGATCAGTTACTTTAGGGAATTATATTGGTGCATTGAAACAGTTTGTCGATTTACAAAATGAATATAATTGTTACTTCTGTATCGTTGATCAACATGCAATTACAGTTGCTCAAGATCGACTCAATTTAAGAAAAAACATTAAAAGTCTTGCCGCACTTTATTTAGCGGTTGGCTTAGATCCTGAAAAAGTGACACTTTTCATTCAATCAGAGGTTCCGGCTCACGCTCAGGCAGGATGGATGTTACAATGTGTCGCTTATATCGGTGAACTCGAAAGAATGACACAGTTTAAAGATAAATCTCAAGGTAAAGAAGCTGTTTCAGCCGGGCTTCTCACATACCCACCATTAATGGCTGCAGATATTCTGCTATATAATACTGATCTAGTACCTGTAGGTGAGGACCAGAAACAACATTTAGAATTAACGAGAGATCTAGCTGAACGATTTAACAAAAAATATAATGACATCTTTACAATCCCTGAAGTACGTATACCAAAAGTAGGTGCTCGAATAATGTCACTTGCAGAGCCTACCAAGAAAATGAGTAAATCAGATGCAAACCAAAAAGCATTTATCACATTATTAGATGAACCAAAGCAAATCGAAAAAAAGATCAAAAGTGCCGTAACCGACTCAGATGGAATTGTTAAATATGACAAAGAAAATAAACCCGGTGTTTCAAATCTCTTGTCTATATATTCCATCTTAAATAATGAATCTATCGAGCAAATTGAAGCAAGGTATGAAGGTAAAGGCTATGGAGATTTTAAAAATGATGTTGCAGAAGTGGTTGTAAACACATTAACACCAATTCAAGAAAGATATAAACAACTAATGGAATCTGATGAATTGGACCGAATATTAGACCAAGGTGCTGAAAAAGCGAATGCTGTTGCAAATAAAATGGTGAGAAAAATGGAAAATGCTATGGGATTAGGTCGAAAACGGAAATAATGACATAACAATGTAACAGTCTAAAGAAATATCAGATCATTATAGTTCCTATCTTAACTTAAGATAGGAACTATTTTTTACAACTGCCCCCAAAACTTTATCAACATGATTTCTCTTTCATAAGTCCTTCAACTAAATCCTACATTTTTCCCAAATTAAAAACGATGTGAGCTGAACATTAATCAACATTCAGCTCACATCGTCTTTTTTATATGGTTTCTTAGCTTGTCCACACTAGTTAACCTTTGATTCATGCTCCATATCCCAGAGCTTTTCAAAGAAGGGTTGTCCCTTAATTAGGCGTTCACATAGTTGAATATGCTTATGAGACCATCCATGCAATGTTTCTTCATATAGCTTTTGCCACACTTCATTAAATTCTCTTTCCTGAATATCACCATACATAGTAGGGTTCCATTCGGTATACCAATACTTAACCTCTGCTGCATTTTTCGTCCCTTGTAATTGATCAAGAGCCATAAATAAGAGCTGTTTTAATTGTCGTTCTTTTCTTGTTAAACCACGTACATACTCTGGTGCCAACGACAAAATATGATAGTCCTTTTCTTCTGATCCATCTTTAATGAATTCAGTCGAATATTCTTCAGGCTCAATATCCTTGACCATTTCAAATACAAGCTGCTCCTGACGTGGAATAATCCGACTTTTGCGAATTGGAATGGTATATCCAATTGTGTCTACTGCTAATATTCCAATTCCGTCTGTAACAATAAAGCAGTAATCTAGTTGAATTCTCTCATGGTTTTTTCTTATATAAGCCTTTTGAAAAATATCTTTTAATAGACCAGGTGGTAACTCCGATAAGTTATTTTCTATGTAGTCAAAAAGTAAGGAATTAACCTTTAAAAGGGGGACCTGATCAAGGAGTTCAACGCTATCATCCTTTCTCCATTCATGAAAATGACAGACGTTGTACCCGTTCTCTTCACCTTCAAACCAATTTACCCAAACATCATGAAGAAATAACATATTTTTACCCCTCACTTCAGTACCATTTGTCAAACAGTATAGGCAAAAAATAAATAATTTATTCCAATCAATGCAGATAATACATAGATTTATTTCACTTATTTTGTATTTTAACCTTGTCCTTAATTATCACTATGATGCATGGCATGAAGATATGATTAATAAAAAGAGATTATCGTTTTGAATGAGTTAAAAATACTTCAGCAGATGTACCTAATAGCTCTTTTGCATTTTTACCTGAATGTTTCATATAGTTTTTAACAAGATAATAGCCTACTGCATAGCCAAGCATAGTAGGGTATAAGCCTGTTCCAAACATAAGTTGTGTAAATTTGTGATTTTCTCTAGTTACATCTCGTTGTGGATTTATAATCCTTTCAAGAAATCGTTCACACTGATTATCTGAATAGAGATTTGTCCATGAAGATACATTGCGTTCCCCCATCTTTTCACGAACTGCATTTTCTGCTAGCCCCTCTAGAATCATCGTATCGATTATCGTGAACTTTGTTTCTTGCTTTTTTAAGGCTGCAAGACGACAAACATGATGATATTCATGAATGAATAATGACCTAATATCAATTTTTAATGTCTCCGATGATAAAAACAAAAACAACTTATCCTTAAAGGCTAAGCCCGATCTTCCTTTATATTCTGTTTCGATTTTCCGATTATTCTGATCACAAGGAAAAATGAAAATTGGAATATTCGGCCCATTCCATTCCATTTTCAGCTTTCTTTCTTCTCCTCTTACGAATGAAAAAACTTTTTCTTTTTCCTGGAAATCTATCCACTTATCATGTTGCTGTTTTCCTTTATACATCCCAAATGAATGTAAGTATTTTGCGATCTCACTTTCATTACTATCCGTAAAATAAGTGCTTAATTTTTTACAGATATCTATTTGATTTGGACTTTCCTTTAACCACTCAATTGTATTGATAACACTCATCGTAACACCCCTTCCTTTTTTATCGTATGTGAACTTTAGAAGGAGTGTTCTTTTTTATAGGCTCATCCTTTTAATATACGAAAAAGGACCTAACAAAGGTCAGGTCCCGGATTTTACTTATGCTTCATATTTTTTAAAGATAATCGTTGCGTTATGTCCACCAAAGCCTAATGAGTTACTTAAAGCTGCATTCACTTCTTGTTTTCTAGCCTCATTAGGAACATAATCTAGATCACATTCTGGATCAGGTGTTTGATAATTTATAGTTGGAGGAATAATTCCTTCTTTTATTGCTAAAATGCTAAAAATTGCTTCAACTCCACCGGCTGCACCTAATAGATGACCTGTCATCGATTTTGTTGAGCTAATCGCCAGTTTGTTGGCATGATCTCCAAATACTTCTTTTATTGCTAATGTTTCAAATTTATCATTGTAAGGAGTACTTGTTCCATGTGCATTGATATAATCAATATCTGTAAGGTTAAGTCCACTACCCTCAACAGCTTGCTTCATCGCTCTTGCACCACCCTCACCATTTGGGGCTGGAGCAGTGATATGATGAGCATCACCTGTTGCACCATATCCAACAATTTCAGCATAAATTTTTGCACCACGTGCTAGAGCATGATCTAATTCTTCGAGTACAATAATCCCAGCACCCTCTCCCATTACAAAACCATCACGATCCTGATCAAATGGTCTGCTAGCTGAGTTTGGATCAGGATTTGTCGATAATGCTTTATTTGCAGAAAACCCTGCAAAGGACATTTCTGTCAGCGGGGCTTCTGCTCCACCTGACACCATTACATCGGCTTCGCCTCTTTCAATGACACGAAAAGCATCGCCAATTGAATTCGTTCCTGTTGCACAGGCTGTAACAGTACATGAATTAAAACCTTTTGCACCTAATGCTATTGAGACCTGTCCAGTAGCCATATCAGGGATTAGCATTGGTACGAAAAACGGACTTACGCGTCGTGGTCCTTTTTCCAATAAAATTTTATACTGTTGTTCAAATGTCTCCATTCCACCAATACCAGAGCCAATCCAGACTCCAACACGAGGAGCATTTTCGTCCGTAATTTCTAACTCAGCATCCTTCACTGCCATTAATGATGCAGCTACAGCATACTGTGTGAAACGATCCATTTTTCTAGCATCTTTTTTGTCCATAAACTGCTCAACATCAAAATCTTTTAGTTCTGCTGCAACTTTAGCTGGATAATCATCTGGGTTTACACGTGTAATTGGTCCGACCCCTGATACACCGTTAATTGCATTTTCCCAAGTTGTTCGAACATCGTTACCTATTGGTGTTAATGCTCCTAAACCTGTTACAACAACTCGTTTCTTTTCCATAAAAATTGCACCTCACCTTTGAGATAGTTCTTTTAATATGTAAAGATAGACGAAGCAGTTCTCGTCATTCTTCATTTTCTTTTACCATAGCTGTCCTTCATTCCAAAATGAAATCAAAACAATTGTTTATTAGTATAAACATAAGTGAATCTTATTAATAAGTTATTTCTAATTAGCGACCCCAACGAATTGCTATCGCACCCCACGTTAATCCTCCGCCAAAACCAACCATAACAATTACATCGCCATCTTTGATTTTGCCTGCTTCTACTTCTTCTACTAACGAGATTGGGATTGAAGCAGCAGAAGTGTTTCCATATTTATGAACCGTTTTAGACATTTTTTCAACCGGAAGGTCTAATCGCTCCCTTGCTGCTTCCATAATACGAATGTTTGCTTGGTGTGGGATTAAGAAATCAACATCTTCTTTACTTAACCCAGCCTTTTCAAGAACATTTACACTTGATTCACCCATTTGTCTAACAGCAAACTTAAAGACTTCTCTACCATTCATGATGATGTACTCATCTTGATATAGGTGTTTACCACCTGTACCATCTGCTCCAAGTTCAAAGGATAAAATCCCTTTCCCATCGCTAACAGGGCCGATGATTGCTGCTCCTGCACCATCACCAAATAATACAGCAGTGTTACGATCGTTCCAATCTGTAATTTTTGATAGTTTTTCAACACCTACTACTAAAACATGCTTATATGCACCTGTTTCAATAAACTGCTTAGCAGTAATCATTCCGTACATGAATCCGGCACAAGCAGCACTAATATCCATTGCCGCTGCTTTTTTCGCTCCTAATTTTTCTTGAAGCATACAAGCAACAGATGGAAATGGTTGGTCTGGTGTGACTGTTGCAACTAGAATTAAATCCAAGTCCTCAGCAGCAATTCCTGCATCCTCAAGAGCTTTCTCAGCAGCTAAAATGCCCATTTGTGATGTATCCATTGAATCATCTGCAATACGACGTTCTTCTATTCCTGTTCTCGTACGAATCCATTCATCAGATGTATCCATTACTTTTTCTAAATCTGCGTTTGTAACAATCTTTTCAGGTGTGTATCGACCGATACCAATAATTCCTGCATTCATATTTGCAACCCCTTTAAAAAAGTTAGGTATTTTATTCAAAAATTATCTTGTAGTAAACCTACTACATAAAGTTTATATCAATTATTATGACTTGGTACTAATTTTATCTTATCCAGTTTTTTTTTTCAATATTAATGTTTTAGTATAACCGACTAGAACGAGAATCTTATGTGTACATAAACTAATAGTAATAAAATGTCCATGGGGGTGACATCGTGGAGAATAAAGGACAGTTTGAGAAAAAGGAAGAACATGTAAATAACGAAAAAGATGTAAACTCACCACATATTGACCGTTTTAGTGAGTTTATGTTTGGAGCTAAAGCTTCATCAAGAGAAAAGAAAGAAAACAACCATCAACAAGGGGATTCCGTCCATGATGAAAATAAAACAGCTGAAGTGAATTATTTTACACTTATGGAACAAATCGATGATATTATGAGTTCACTTGAAAATTTAAAACCAATGTTAAAGCAATTCTCTCCAATTATGGACTATATTAAGAAGAAAATATAAAAGCTGCCAAATGGCAGCTGCTTTTTATTGCGCGTCTTTCTTCCCTAATTCATAAGCCTCTCCCATAACCTTTGTGAAAAGCTCCATCATTGGTTGAATAGTTTCCATCGATAATTCAATACCTGAACTTTCTAGCTTTTGTTTAGCCTCTGGTAAATACTTCATTGCAATTTGCATAAATTCCATTGTTTTAGGATGTTGTTCCAATTTATTCACTCCATTTGTTTTTATAATTTCTCTCTCTTAATTTGGTTGTTGATTTACGCTTTGGCGTTCGCTTTCCGCGGGCGGTCCGGGAGCCTCCTCGGTGCTTGCTTTGCACCTGCATGAGTCTCCTTTTGACCCGCACGCAATCCGCAGGAGGCTCACGTATCTGCTCCAATCAACAAAGTGCCAAAATTAACAGTGAGTTTTTAACACAGCCTTAATTTATATAAAAGGAAAGAGGACGGAAGCCTCTTTACCATGTTAATAAGAAAGGGTAGTTGTTATCAGTTTGCAATAATAGATATACCCTGTTTATAATTGATTTGGCAGTAGTCCAGTTTTTTTATATTCTTCGATTTGGTCTTTAAGCGATGCTTGAAATTCTTTGTCTACAAGAGGACTAAACTTCCCTAGAGAAATCACGCCGTCCTGAAAATCAAAAAATAATTCTCCACTTTCAAGCTCACCTTTATTAAAGGAATTTGCTACAACCTCATATAAGACATCAACATGTTGAACGGTACTTGTTAACACCGTACCTTTTCCTAAATCAGATTGGTCGGATACAAAACCAATTGCGTACAAGCCTTCCTCTTTTAGTCTTTCAATGACTGAAACATTATATCCATCTCCAGCTACATACACGATGTCAACACCATTTTTGATCATTTCATTAAGAAGTGGAATAGCAATCGATGTATCATTCCAGTCTTGCACATATTGAATTTCTACATGGACATTTTCATTTTGATAATAGGCTCCTTCAAAAAAGCCATCTACCTCAGGTTGCCACTCAAAGGCCGCTAAAACACCAACTTTATCAGACTTTGACATTTCTCCTGCAACCATACCACCAAAAAACCCCATTGCATTTGACTTAAAATTTAAGCTTGTAACATTTTTTCCGTCAGCTTTCCCATTAAATAGCACGAAATGGATGTCAGGATATTCACTACTGATCGTATTAAAAAAGTTAGCATATTCACTTCCATGACCGAAGACAAGATTCACATCATTTTGCTTAAATTCATCAATTGCAGCACGAATTTCGCTCTCATTATTCACTCCTTCTTTATAAAATACATCAACCTTTAGCTCAGATTGAATTTTAAGAAGGCCCATATAGCCCTTCGTTCCCCAAACTTGATCATCAATGGTTTCAGGTACAAGCAGACCTACCTTTTGAAGTTTCCCTTGTGCTGTAGGTTGTCCACAACCGAAAAGCGAAAAAAGTAAAATAAGGACAAGACCGAGCTTTTTGTACATGGGCAACCCTCCTTTTCATTATGTACCTATTATACTTATCCTTTTTATTTTAGCCTTTCCTTATTTAATTGTACAAGTAATAACTGCTTTACGACTTAAGAATCTCACTATACTTTTCAATAAATTCCTTCTGTGCTTTTAACCCTTTTTCAATACTTGTAGGTTTTTTGATCAAGTACTTTTCGGATCTACAATCATTAAAACATTCCGGATTCACCTTTAATTTTATTAAAAAGGCTGACTTTTGGTTTTGCTTTAAATCATTATGTATAGAATAAGTTTTACCTTGTTGAAAGTTCGTCAACAAGTCAAAAATAGCATTAACTGCATCTTGAATAAATAGGATAGGCTCGTCTATAATCAGAATTTCATTTTCTTTATTATCTTTGACTAAAAATTGGTGGATTTTTTCTGTTGGAGGTTGAAATGGACCAAACAATATTGGAAGGTGAACCAACATTCTTTTTTCTTTATTTTCGGAAAGATATTGTTCACAAAAAGATACATGCTTATTTCGCAAGTCTTTGTCTACCCTTTTCATTGTTGATATAAAGACATGTGGAACATGTAATTCATTTGAAACTTCTACCGATTGATGCAAAAGTTTACGATCTTGGTCTATCAAAGTGGTTTCTTCACTATCATCACAACAATGTATGATCATATCTACCGAGTTCTCATAATCTGATCTTTCATAGGTTTCTGTTGTTTGAAACAATGCATTTCTCCCAACCATCATCAATCGTTCATCTATTAACCGCTTTTTAATTAAGTCACTCGATTCTAACAGTACACCTTTCACCTCAATACCTTCATTAACGATCCGTTCACATAGGGCAAAACCAATAAATGTGTGTGCTCCAAAGATAATTACTCTTTTTAACATGCTTTTCCTCCTCATAGACAGATATTCTATCGTATGCATGTCGGTTTGAATTTAGTATTTAGTGAAATAATACAGGATTGAACACGCTGCAATCAACCACACCGCACTACTTGTAAATAGCAACAAAGTTTGGCGAGTCAGCAAAAAAAAACACCAAAAATTGAAGGAAACTCCCCTTGCCTTTTTGGTGTTTTTATCTGTACGAAATACCGTTTCATGTTACAAAACCTTCTCATTCTCTTTATAGAATTTAATAATAGATTGGTTCGTTCGGTAAGGGTTATCTCCGAGATGATAAATAAGTTGAATTGGACTGCCCATACTTTTTCTAATTTCTTCATATTTTTTGCTATGATCTTGCGGTGGGTATGTGTTAAAATTCATTCTTTGCCAAATCCTAACTGGCTTTTGAGAGGTTATATTATGCATTGAAGGTAGATTTAATGATGATTTTATCATTTTCCCATCAACACCATAGGCTATCGATATTTCTTTTATTAAACGCTTATAAAAGAACTTATGCTCTTTTTCCTTTTCAAGATGGGCTTGGAGGTCAAGGCAAGGATTCATCATTGCCACAGAGCGGATCTTATCAGGTATGGTCTCCATTAATTGTAATGCTGTTAATCCACCCATTCCTTCCGATAACAAATGAACCCGTTCATTTAAAATTTCTTTTTTCATTATCATGTGATAAAGCTGCTTTGCCATTGTTACTGCTCGAGGACTCCCCCAGTTACTACCATATAAATTTGAATGAAACAGTGTGTATCCTTGATTCATTAATTCAGCTATAAGTTGATTTCGTCCATAATGCTGATGCCAAAAGCTTGAGGATTCATCGACAAAATCTGATCGATCTCCTAATATTAAAATTCCAAACCCATTCGGTTTTGTCGGTAAATGGACGACATTCCATTCCGTTTCAAGCTGAAAAAAGCGCTCCGTAATCATCACTTGCCCACCACCTTTCTCTTTTTAGACTTTTAAATAAGGAAAAGAGGTTGTGAAAATATCATATTCCTTTCCCGTTTATATAATGTATGTATACTATGTTAAAAAGAATGGGACTCTATCACAGATCTCGAAAATATAGACCTTTGTCATGTATGGAAAGTTTATGAACAATTCAAAAAGATACTTTTAAAAATGAATTAATATGTGATAATATATAGTGAGATATTGTCTGGAAATAGAGGTGAATGCAGTGCGTTTCTTTTGGACATTTTTTTGGGGCTTTTTATTAATCCACATGGCATCATATGTTGTTAATTCTATGACTGGTGGTCATTACGACTTTATGGCTGCAACTATTTTATCTGTCGTTGCAATCGTTGTCATCTTTATTATCGCTGAAGTTATCCCTAACGAACCAGTAGCGAAGCATGATCATCATTAATAAGTGATTTTCGACTAAAATTCAAAAAACCCTACTTAAAAGTAGGGTTTTTTGAATTTTTTTTGTATTTAGGTAGGTTTATGGTTTTCTTTTATATGTCCATTGGCGATTATCGTTAGCTGTTTCAGGGAAACGATCTCCTGCCTTTAATCTAATTTGACCAGGATTTTTTACATTATCGCCAGTTTCACCTATTTCTACATAAATTCCATTATTAGGTGCTTTTTGACCTGATCTAAAACGATGCTGTTGGCCCATCCGTATCCCCCCTCTCTTACTTGCTTAGTATCTCCAGACAGGCTATTTTCATGAGTTCATACATAGTTATTTACACAGTCACTTTTTTTGTATTTAATGGTAATTAGAAAAGCGCAAGCGGCTTGATCAGACCCGACAGGCATAGGATGCAAATGAATAGAAGACGTTCTTTGTCTTCAATTCATTTGTGGCTGTAGACCCAAGAGGGGCTAGGCGCTGGAGCTAGACACCAAAACTTACTAAGCAAAGTTAGTACAAAAAAACCTGACACCATTTTGTGCCAGGTCGTAAATTATTATGCAAGTAGTTCCTTCAGCAAAGCTTTTTGAACATGTAGACGATTTTCTGCTTGTTCAAATACTGCTGAATGTTCTCCATCTATAATCGATGCTGTTACTTCCTCTTCACGGTGTGCTGGTAAGCAATGAAGGAAATGGTAATCTTCCTTCGCATGCTTGACTAACTGATCATTTACTTGGAAGTCTTTAAAAGCAACTAAACGTTTTTGTTGTTCACTTTCTTGCCCCATGCTAGCCCAAACATCTGTATAAATAATATCAGCATCTTTAACCGCTTCAATTGGGTCATGCGTAATCGTAATAGTTGCTCCAGTTTCTGCCGCTAGTTTTTGTGCTTCTTCTACAACAGATTGGTTTGGTTCATAGCCCTTAGGACATCCTAATGAAAAGTCCATTCCAACCTTTGCAGCAGCGATCATTAGTGAATGTGCTACATTGTTCCCATCACCTAAATAAGCTGTTTTTACGCCAACGAACTTTTCTTTTAAGCGATAAATTGTTTTTAAATCAGCAAGTGCTTGGCATGGGTGGAATAGATCGGTTAATCCGTTGATAACAGGAATACTTGCATGCTTAGCAAGTTCTTCTATTTTATCATGACCAAAGGTACGAATCATAATCCCATCAACATATCCAGACAATACCTTTGCTGTGTCAGATACAGGCTCGCCTCTACCTAATTGGAGATCCTGACTACTCAAGAATAGTGCATGGCCTCCTAATTGAAGCATACCTGTTTCAAAGGAAACACGAGTTCTAGTTGACGATTTTTCAAAAATCATTGCTAATGTTTTGCCCTTTAATACGGGCTGAAGTGGGTTCTCCTCTAATTTAAATGCTTCGTCAATTAGGTTCAGAATTTCTTCCTTACTATAATCAAGGAGTGTTAAAAAGTCTCTTTTTTCTACTGTTTTTTTCTCTTTTAATTTTACATTACTCATTGCTTAACCACTTCCTTCTTTGTAAGCTGTTGTATTGATAGTACAGTATCGTCACTAGTTGCGATCGCTTGTAAACATGCGTAGTAAGTCGCAAGGTTTGTAAATAGAATCATCCCTTTTTCCAATGCTAATTGACGATCTAATTTCGCCTCATCACTGTCAATTAGTGAAACAAAGATTCCTTTATTTCCTTCAATCCAAGAAGAATACCCACTGGTGTTTACTTGAAGACCCGCTTGCTTTGTTGCTTCAATCGCTTCATCATTCTCTATATCAAAATAAACACTTGTTATATCTTGTAAGTCTTTATAAAAAATCTTACGATACACACTTTGAAGATTTTGTCCTACACACATACCTTCACCTGTTGCCTTCATCTCCGGCCCTAGTGTAATATCGACATCATGTAGAGCATGGCTAGAAAATACAGGGTATTTAACTGCAACCCAGTCGCTTATTTCAGCTGGCTTTATCGTAAGTTCACTTAATGCTTTTCCACATAATAAATAAGTGGCGTGCTTAATAATTGGAATACCCGTTACTTTACTTATAATCGGCGCTGTTCTGCTTGCACGTGGATTTACTTCAAGTATATAGATTTGATTTCCGTTTACTAAAAATTGAATATTCATTATCCCACGGTAATTAAGCTTTTTCACTAATGCATTCGCATATTCTGCTATTACCTGTTTATTGTTGTCAGTTAAGCTTTGAGATGGGAGAATCGCTAGACTATCCCCTGAGTGAACACCTGCTGGCTCTACATGTTCAATATGGGTTGGAATAAAAGCTTCCTTACCATCTGAAATGAGATCAATCTCCCCTTCAAGACCTTGAACGAATTGATCAATAAGTACAGGATATATCATATTTACACTTTCAGATAGTAATTGAGTTAATGTTTCTTCATTATGAACAACTACCATTCCTTTTCCACCAATTACATATGAAGGACGTAAAAGAACTGGATAACCTATTTCATTTGCGCCTTTTACTGCTTCATCTGCATTGTTTGCTGTTAACCCAACAGCATGTGGAATTGAAAGCTCATCTAATAATTGATAAAACTTATCGCGATCTTCTAACCAATCAAGAGTGTCAGTATCCGTTCCTAACAATGTCACACCGGCTGCTTCTAATTGTTCAGCGAGATTAATCGCTGTTTGACCACCGTACTGAACGATGACAGAATCAATTTTTTCTGACTCAACAATATTTAGGACATGCTCAAGAGTAATTGGTTCAAAATAAAGACGATCCGCTGTTTCAAAATCAGTACTAACTGTTTCTGGATTATTGTTAATCATGATTGCTTCATAGCCTAATTGCTTCAAGGCTTTAATTCCATGAACAGCACTATAATCAAATTCAATTCCTTGGCCGATACGAATTGGTCCAGAACCTATAATTAATATCTTTTTCTTATTTGATAATGTAGGCTGTTCATTTTCACCGAAATATGTTGAATAAAAATAATTTGTGCGTGCTTCAAACTCTGCTGCACATGTATCAACATATTTATAAGCAGCCTTTACCCCTACTTCCAGGCGAAGTTTTCTTACATCTGCCTCAGGTGCATGAAGTAACGATGCGATTGTCCTGTCTGAGAAACCCTTCTCCTTTACACTAGCAAGTAATTCACCATTTAGAGTTGAAATTGTTTGTTGTTTCAATTGTTGCTCAAGAGAAACAATCTGTTTAAAGCTTGAGAGAAAATACAGATCCATTTCTGTCAGTTGATGTATTTCTTCAATCGGCATTCCTCTTCTAATTAGCTCCATTACAGCAAAGAAACGACGGTCATCTGTTTTATTCATTAACTCGACAATTGCATTTGTTGATAATTCCGCGAGCTCTGGCAAATGCGTTCCGATATTGTCTAATTCAAGTGAATCACAAGCCTTTTGGATGGCTGCTTCAAGATTCCGTTCAATTGCCATGACTTCACCAGTTGCCTTCATTTTCGTCCCAAGCTTGCGATCTGCTTTATTGAATTTATCAAATGGCCATCTTGGAAACTTTACAACTACATAATCAAGTGCTGGTTCAAAGCTGGCATACGTACTCATTGTTAATGGATTTTTTAATTCCTCTAATGTATAACCAACTGCAAGCTTTGCTGCGATTTTTGCAATTGGATAACCTGTTGCCTTTGATGCTAGAGCAGATGATCTGCTAACCCGTGGATTTACTTCAATGACATAATATTGCTTGCTTTTTGGATCTAATGCTAATTGTATGTTACACCCACCGACAACCCCAAGCGCAGAAACGATCTTTACTGCAGCACTTCTAAGCATATGGTAATCCTGATCTGTCAGAGTTTGCGATGGAGCTACAACAATTGAGTCACCAGTATGAACACCAACTGGATCAATGTTTTCCATATTACATACAGAAATACATGTACCATTTTGATCACGAATCATCTCATATTCAACTTCTTTAAAGCCTGCAATACTTTTTTCTATTAAACATTGGGTAATCGGACTAGCTTGTAATCCGCTTTTTACTAGCTTTTTAAATTCTTCCTCATCATTTGCAATTCCTCCACCTTTACCACCTAGTGTATAAGCAGGACGAATGATAATTGGGAAGCCAATTTTATTCGAAAATACAAAGGCTTCTTCTAGAGTTGTTACAATTGAGCTTTCAGGAATTGGTTCATTTAAATCGTACATTAATTGACGAAACTCGTTGCGATCTTCCCCTTTTCGGATCGATTCAATTGATGTACCAAGTAACTGAACACCATATTTTTCTAAAACTCCTGCTTCATGAAGTTCCATAGCTAGATTTAGTCCTGTTTGACCACCTAATGAAGCGAGTAGTCCATCAGGTCTTTCTTTTGCTATAATTTTTGTTACACTTTCTATCGTTAACGGTTCAAAGTACAGGACGTCTGAAAATTCTTCATCTGTCATAATTGTTGCTGGATTGTTGTTCACTAACACAACGGTGTAGCCCTCTTCCTTCAAGGCTAAACATCCTTGTGTTCCAGCATAATCAAATTCTGCTGCCTGACCAATTATGATAGGGCCAGAACCGATGACAACTATTTTTTTAATTGATTGGTTTTTAGACATAAAGAATATCTCCTTTTGTAGCAGCGACTAAATCTAAAAATTCATCAAAAATCCATTCACTATCTGAAGGTCCTGGATGTGCCTCTGGATGAAATTGTGCTGTTATAATTGGTAATGTTGAATGTGCTAGACCTTCTATTGAGTCATCATTAATATGATAAAACCGAGTTTTCAAATCCGTTGCTTTTAAACTATCCCCGATTACAACATAACTATGGTTTTGCGAAGTCATAAATACTTTATCTGTTTTCAAATCATAAACAGGCTGATTTGCCCCTCTATGCCCAAACAAAAGTTTTTTCGTTTTTGCACCAAAGGATAAGGCGATCAACTGATGTCCTAGGCAAATACCTAGTGTTGGATAGGTGGAAACAATTTCTTTTATTTGGGAAAAGTAGCTTGATAACTGCTCTGGATCCCCTGGACCATTTGATAGTAGAACACCATCGGGTTTTAACTCTGCAACTTTATCCATCATCTTCAATGGAACAGTTGTAACTTTGCATCCACGATTAACTAAAGCTGTTAAAATTGATTTCTTATAGCCAAAATCGATTAAAGCAATATGCTTCTCACCCTCGCCATAAGATTCCAGCTTAGATGAGGTAACTTCAAAAACTCCATCCTCATAAATTGCACATGGCTTAGCTTCCTGATTAAGAGTTGGTGAAATGGTTGCCGCCATAGAGCCATGGCTACGAATTTTTTTTACAACTGCACGTGTATCAATATGATGTATAATCGGAATGTTCCATTTTTGCAAATATTCCTTAAAGCTATATTGTGCTTCATAATGTGAATAGGCGGATGTACATTCATAGATCACCACTGCTTTTACTTGTGGCTGCTTACTCTCGTCATCTGTAATATTGATACCGTAATTCCCAATAAGAGGATACGTAAAAACCACAATTTGATTCTTATATGAAGGATCTGTTAACACTTCCTGGTACCCTGTCATTCCTGTAAAAAATACAATTTCTCCGTTGATGTCTTGTGTTGATCCATGTTCAAGTTCTCCTGTATATACCGAACCATCCTCTAAATGGAGATATCCTTTCATCTGTTCGCACCTCGTTTGCTAAAGTGATACTTCTAAAAGTAGGTCTATATTTCCTACTAACAACCCTTTAATTGGATAAATATTAAAAACTTAGTATTTTTATTCAACACTTTGTAAAAAAAATGCTCAAATTAATGAGCGACCGCAGATTGCTTTAATGTAGAGAATGTCTGATCAATGATTCCAAGTGCCTCGTCAATCTCTTCATATGAAACCGTTAATGGTGGAAGCATACGTATAACATTTGGACCCGCTGGTAAAACAAGTAGGTTATTGTCTCTTAACTGATCGACCATCATACTAACTTGTTCCTTACATTCTATACCAATCAACAAGCCTTTTCCACGTATTTCCTTCACAAGTGGATGATTTCCTATTATACTATTCAACTTATTAACTAAGTATATATTTTTTTCAGTAACTTCGTTTAAAAAATCATCCTGTAGAATCTTCGTCAATGTTGCTTTTGCAGCAGCCATTGCAATCGGGTTTCCCCCAAAGGTAGAACCATGGCTTCCTGCTTGAAAGGTTTCAATCAATGATGATGCACCAATCATCGCTCCAACTGGCATCCCACTTCCTAAGCCCTTTGCAGAGGTTATGATATCTGGGGTTATTCCATAATGTTGATAGCCAAAAGGTTTTCCTGTTCGGCCGATACCTGTTTGAACCTCATCGATTATTAACAAGGCGCCAACACGTTTACAGGTTTCAGCAACTTTATCAATAAATTCTTGCTCTGCCGGAACAACTCCACCTTCACCTTGAACTACTTCAAGCATGATTGCAGCTACATCTTCTTCTAGTTCCTCTAAAGCTTGCGTTTGATTATATGGTAGATAAGTGAACTTTTCGAGAAGAGGACCAAAGCCTTGTTGTATTTTTTCCTGCCCTGTTGCTGACATTGTTGCAAAAGTTCTACCATGAAATGATTGAAGAAATGTCACAATTTTCGTTTTCCCTGTGTGTTTTCTCGCTAATTTAATGGCTGCCTCATTCGCTTCCGCTCCACTGTTACAAAAGAACACTGCTTCTCCATCGCTATGCTCCACTAAAAGCTTAGCTACCTCCTCTTGGATTGGCTGATGAAAAAGATTAGATACATGCCAATATTTTTTAAGCTGATCTTGAACACCCTGCATTACATCATCATCTGCATGACCCAAATTGCATACAGCGATTCCTGATACAAAATCAAGGTACTTCTTATCATTTTCATCTGTTACCCATGATCCTTTTGCTTCTTTAACTGAAACATTCCATCTAGCATAAGTCGGAAATAAATAACTCATGATGACAAGACCTCCTGTTCTCTCACGATTTTTGTTCCTTTAAAACTGTCATTTTCGATAAATGCTTGTTGCCCACTTACAATCATCACTTCTTGACATATGTCTGAAAGTGTTGCCATCGCTGATTGAACTTTTGGAATCATTCCACCTGTAATTACTTCTTTTTCAATGTGTGACTGTATCTCAGAAGGTGTAATTTTTTCGATTACTTGTTTTTCTCCGTCCAATATCCCAGGGACATCTGTTACAAATAAAAACTTTTCTGCCCCTACTGCATGAGCGATTGCTGCAGCAGCTAAATCTGCATTAACATTAAGAGTTTCATATGTCACAGTACGTGCAAGTGGCGCAATCACAGGTATATACCCATTATCCATTAGTAATGAAACACTGGATGTATCTACTGATGTTACTTTACCAACCAAGCCAAGATTTTCCTTATCTAAATAGCTAGCTTGTAAAAGTTGCCCATCACTACCTGATAACCCAATTGCTTTAAGTCCTTTTTGTTGCAAAAGATTTGTTAGATGCTTATTTATCTTCCCTGCTAAGACCATTTCAGCAATCTCTAACACAGCCTTTGTTGTTTTACGTTGTCCGTTAAAGAACTCTGTTTCAATATTTAAAGCTTTTAGCATGTTTGTTATATCTGGACCACCACCATGAACAATCATGACCTTCCAGTTATTTTCAATCAATACATTTAAACTTTGAAAAAATGATTCTGACAATTGGTGTACTGTACTTCCGCCACATTTTAAAACGACTGTTTTTGACATATCGATCTCCTTATGTTCTGTAACTTGCGTTTATTTTTACATAATCATAGGTTAAATCACAGCCCCACGCCTTACCAGCTGCATCTCCAACTCCTAGATTAACTGAAATTTTCACTTGATCGTTCTTTAAATATTCACTAGCAGCTTCCTCTGAAAACGCCTGTGGGCTATTATTAGTAAAAAGACAAATGTCTTCTAGATAAATATCAATCTTTTCGGGTTCTACTGAAGCTTCACTATATCCGACTGCACATATAATTCTTCCCCAGTTTGCATCAGCACCGTAAACAGCTGTTTTCACTAAGCTTGAACCAACAATTTTCTTTGCAACTACATTTGCTTCCTGCTTCGTTTTTGCACCTGTTACTTCGACTTCAATTAACTTTGTTGCCCCTTCACCATCTTTAGCGATTTGTTTCGCAAGCTCCTCACTAACCATTTGAAAGGCAGCCTTAAAATCATTCCACTGTGGATGATTTTCATTTAATTGCTTGTTTCCAGCTTGACCATTTGCTAAGACAAGAACCATATCATTCGTTGATGTATCACCATCAACTGTAATTTGATTATATGTTTTATCAGTAATTTCTTTTAAGGCTGATTGTAATGATTTAGAATCAATATTTGCATCTGTTGTCACAAAACCAAGCATTGTTGCCATATTCGGATGAATCATTCCTGAACCTTTTGCAGCCCCACCGATTGTCACTTTTTCCCCATCAATCACTACTTCATAGCATGAGGTTTTCATCACTAAGTCGGTTGTAAGAATTGCTTGTTGGAATTCTACTGCAGCTTCCTTCGAAGCTTGTGGTTTTAGCTCCTCAATCCCTTGACGAATTTTATCCATTTTCAAGAATTCTCCGATAACACCAGTTGAAGCAACAGCTACAAAATGTTTTTCTATATTAAATAGATCCGCACAGCGCTCTCTCATCTCGTAAGCATCTTTAAGACCTTGTTCACCTGTGCATGCATTTGCATTGGCACTGTTTACTATGATCGCTTGCAGACGCTCTTCTTTTGCAATACTTTCCTGAGTTACTTTCAATGGTGCTGCTTGGAAGTGACTTTGTGTATAGACAGCCGCACAGTTTGCAGGTACTTCACTATAAATAACACCTACATCATTTTTAGAATATCTTAAACCAGCGTGAACACCATCAGCTGAAAATCCTTTTGGTGTAACGATAGATCCATCTTCAATTTTTGTATAGCAAGTGGTTGCCTTTGTTTGTAACACTGCCTTTTCCTCCCCAGTGGTCATTATAGATGGCCCGTTTCGCGATAACATTGAAATATAATGGTGTTTCGCCGATTCCTTCTTTTCCCATCTTTTATTTTTTGTTGTGTTAAACTTGATTGATTTCCGCTGCAGGCGTTTGCTTTCCGCGGACGGTCCGGGCGCCTCTTACGTGCTTAGCACCTCCGGGGTCGCCCTATTATTCAAAAATAGCCTTATGGATAAATAGGTGCATGATATAATCCTGTTGTTTCTTCAAAACCGTTCATTAGATTAAAGTTTTGAATCGCTTGACCTGCTGCACCCTTCATTAAATTATCAATTACTGATACGATCGTAACTCTTCCTGTTCGTTCATCTACTTTTAAACCAATATCACAAAAGTTTGATCCGTAAACTTCTTTTGTAGAAGGAAATTCATTTTGCTTTCGAATTCGTACAAATGGTGAATCTGCATAAAAATCCTTATATAAGTCTAGTAATTTTTCAGTTGAATACGTATCTGTTAAACTTGCATAAATTGTTGCCATGATTCCTCGTGTCATTGGCATTAAGTGTGTGTTAAAGGAAATACATGTAATCGCATTATTTAACGTATGAAGCGCTTGTTCGATTTCTGGTATATGTTGGTGCTCATGTACTTTATATATTTTTACATTTTCATTTACTTCTGAGAAATGAGTTGTCTGTGATGCATTACGCCCTGCACCAGACACACCCGTTTTTGCGTCAACAATAATTGATTGTTCGTTAACAAGTTTATTCTCTACGACCGGTGCTAGCCCTAATATGGTTGCAGTTGGAAAACATCCTGGATTTGCGAGTAATTTAGCCTTTGTTATGTCCGCTTTGTATATTTCGGGAAGACCATATACGGCTTTTTCGAGAACATTTTCATCTACACATGGGCGTTTATACCACTCTTCATATTCACTTTTATTTTTTAGCCTTAAGTCCCCAGACAAATCGATAATCTTTACATCTGAATCAATAAATTGAGGTGATAAAGTCCTGGATACACCAGGAGGAGTCGCAAGAAATAAAACCGTTACATTGCTTTTTATTTCTTCAACATCAATATTTTTCAAAATATGATCACTTATTTCAGTTAAATGTGGAAATGAGTTACTATATGGGACATCCATTTCTGAAGATGAATATAATATACATTCATCTACATGTGGATGATTAGATAATATTCGATATAATTCGACCCCACCATAACCAGTGGCTCCGACAATTCCGACCTTCACTAAATCACCTTCTCTTGTTAAATTCGATATCTTCTAAATTATTTCTCATTATAAATATGTATAAAAATAAAATCAAGTGTATAAATAATGTTTTTATAGATTTTTCAAAAAAATCCTTTAATTATAAGAAAATGAATATGGAACAAACAAAATACCATGTTATATATCTATACAGAAGATTGCATAAAAGAATTGTAAAAATGTATATGTTAAGTAGCTTTTTGTTGGGGATTTTAAGGATAGACTAGTAAAGTCATTGAATTTCTCCTCTTAGAAGAAAAAAAATCATCAGCGGAGCATGTACCCACTGATGATTTTGTCTTTTATCGAATTCCTAATGCGATTTTGGCCATTCTGGACATTTTGTCCTTCGTCCACGGTGGACTCCAAACGATTTTAACCTCAACATTTTTCACTTCTGGAATATCATATAGAGCCGCTTTCACTTGATCAACGATTGTTCCTGCTAAAGGACACCCCATTGATGTTAATGTCATTGAAACCACTGTATTTCCTTGCTCATCCATTTGAACATCATATACTAAGCCAAGATTTACGATATCTACACCTAATTCTGGATCTTCAACCGTTTCAAGTGCACCGTAAATATTTTCTTTTAATAATTCATCCATAAATGTTATTCCTCCAACTTTTAAGATTCAACGTCTATTTCTACCTTGAGTATAGTAAAGTAAATAATTTATTTAAAGGATTCTGCTTGAAGTACATCTACAAGTAACGTTCAAACCATTCTGTCAAAGCCAATGCGCCTTCACGGGATACTTTATGGCCTGCTAATGGATCTACAATAAACTTTAGTCTTTCAGGTGTTTTTTCATACATTGGTATAATGTCCTTGTAAAATTGATACGTAGGAGCAAATGGCACCATATCATCACGTTCTCCATGCCAAAATAATAGTGGTCTATTTTGAAGTTTTTCTGTATGAAGACTTAAATCAAAAGGCTCTAAAAGAGAAAGCTGTTCATCAATCTCATCATTGGACAATGGAATTTTCACACCACTTTGCTTTAAAACGGAAAGCTGACCTTTTAATAATGTTGTATAACAAGGGCTTCCCATTAGACTAACAGCTGCTTTAATCCAATCATACTGTGTTAATGCCCCTAATGTAGTGATGCCACCCATTGATGTACCTGCTAGACCAATACGTCCTTGATCAATTAAATCATTTACTTCAAAATATTCTTTAATTGTATTCACTTCTGCAATCTCATTTATAACGATTTTCCAAAACCGAAAGCTTAATTCCTTTGTATTGTAATCCTTACTTCTTTCTCCATGATCGAGTGCCTCTGGCAGAACGACTCTTATCCCTTTTTCTGCAAGATAATAAGCATAATGTAAGTTATTTTCCTTTGCACTCGTAAAACCATGAACAAAAATTACAACAGGGGTTTTTTTATCCCTATGTGAATGATTTACAATATGTAATAGCGGAATGTCTGCTATATTTATTTTTTCAACGATAACCAAACGAAACGGCCTCCCTAACTATTTTGCCACTAATTAATTGTAACATGTAGACATTAAACTTGGAAAAAAGATACACTAAGAACAAAAGCGCTAGCGCCCGTTTAGCGACGTATGAACTGGAGTACTCCGCATGAGATAAAGGAAACACGAAGAGCGATAGCGATTCGATGTTGACTTATCGTAAGGAGGAGTGTGAAGTTCACTAGTCGCTGGGCGCTGAAGCTGGATGTCAAAGCGCTATCCACAGTACTCGAATTTTATAATTTCCTAAACGTGAACTAAAGCGTATAAGGAGTTTGAAGTTCACTTCTGCTTTAGCGCTGGAGTTAGATGTCAAAAACTTTGCGAGCATTTCATAAAAAGCAACCAAAATCTAACAAGACGAAAAGGAGACTTTATGGAAACGAAACCTTTCTTAATTGCTTTAGACTTAGATGGAACTCTTTTAAAGGACGATAAAACCATTTCATCGTATTCAAAAGAGATAATTGAAAAAGCAAAAGCAGCCGGACATATCGTTTGTATTGCGACAGGAAGACCCTTTCGATCAAGCTCCATTTATTATGATGAATTACAACTTACTACACCGATTGTTAATTTTAATGGTGCATATGTTCATCATCCTAAAAATAATGAGTGGGGAACATATCATACAACACTTGAACTAAACGTAGTAAAGGAAATTATTGAGGTTGCTGAAAAACATAGCATACATAATATGTTAGCTGAAATCATTGATGACGTATATTTCCATTATCATGACGAAAAGCTTTTAGATGTATTTAGCATGGGGAATCCATCCATTAAAATTGGCGATTTACGAGAAAATCTGGGCGATGATGTAACAAGCATCCTCATACATGCAGCAGAAGAAGATGTTGAAAAAATAAGAACTTATTTATCGGATGTACATGCTGAGGTGGTTGATCACAGAAGATGGGCAGCACCTTGGCATGTTATTGAAATAATTAAAGCAGGGATGAATAAGGCAGTTGGCCTACAAAAAATCGCATCCTATTATGACATTCCCGTTGAACGGATAATTGCATTTGGAGACGAGGATAATGATCTAGAAATGCTTAAATATGCTGGCCATGGAGTTGCAATGGGCAATGCAATAGACCAACTCAAAGCTGTTGCTAATAAGGAAACACGGTCAAATGAAGAAGATGGTGTTGCTCTATATTTAAAAGATGTATTATCCCTTTAAATGGTGTTAAATCAGCAACAAATTGCCATTAATATATTCATTTATTTCGTACACAATAAGACAGACGTAAACAAACGTCACCATTAAAAAGGGGGGCTTTTTCAATGGGTAAACGTAACAAATCAAAACGTTTTGTTCAACAAGGCAAAGATACAGTTACTAAGCACGATGAGAGGTTCCCTTACCATACAACATTATCAGAATCAGAAGAACGTAAAGCAAATAATGCCGTAGATACCTCACTTGGAGGGATATAAATGGGAAATCAATTGTTTCAACAAGCTAGAGAATCTGTGGCTTACGCTAGTTCTGTTGCAAGTGGGGCTGTTCAAGGTGATAAGCATGAAGCGATTATGAAAGCAAAAAATGCACTGTCATCTGCATTTGTCAATTCAACAGATGCCGAACGTGCTCAACTTCGTGAGTTTCAGCAAACAATTGAGTCTATTTAAGAAAAGCGCAAGCTTTATGAAAAGGAGCTGACTCTCATGAGTCAGCTCCCTTCTTCTGTAACGTGAATAGTCTTCTTTTTTATTAACCCTTCGGTATCTTGCGATAAAATAGATACTTCAACTTCATATTCACCAGGTTTTATACCTTCCCATATTTCTTCCCACTTTATGCTTTCAGCTGGCTTAATTAAGGTAGACTCTAGGGCTTGAGCAAACATCTTTCCTTCTGAGTAACGATATACCTCTTGATTATTTTGCTCAGTAACGATAATTTCATATTTTTGACTCGAAGAAAAATCAAGTTTTTTCGTTTCACTTGAATTGTTTATTAGTGTAATAATAAATTCCGCTTGATTACGTAAGACATTCACGTCAACCATTAATTCGAGTTCATCAATCTCCACTTTTACCTCCCCCTCTTTTTCTTCAACAAGTGTATTTGCAGTATTCTCATTACCACCTGTACAACCAAATAAAAACATAATCATCATGCTAAACAGTATGATAGATCGTGCCATTCAAAACACCTCATTAATCTTTCCTGAAGAAGCCAAATATCCCTGTTGTTTGGATTATATTAGTAAATGCATTCGGATCTACTTCTTTGATTATTTTTTCTAAATCATACAATTCATACCGAGTAATAACAATAATCATCATATCCTTTGATTCATTCGTAAAAGCACCCTTAGCTGGAATCATCGTAATACCTCTTACTAGTTTCGAATGGATGGCTTTCTTTAAATCATCTGCCTTTTTTGTAACAACCATCGCAGTAAGCTTCACATGTCTAGTATGGATTACGTCAATTACCCTTGTTGTAGCATAAAGCGCAACTAAAGTATATAATGCCTTCTCCCAACCATACAAAAGACCTGCTGTAAAAATAATGACAGAATTCAACATGAAAATATAGGTTCCAACAGGCTTATCTTTCATTCTAGACAGCACCATTGCGATAATATCTAATCCCCCTGTAGAGGCACCATATTTCAATGTGATTCCAACACCAACAGCAAGTATTACCCCACCGAAAACCGCATTAAGTAAAATATCGTTTGATAGAGATTGTAGTGGAATTAATTCTAAAAATACAGTTGTTGCTGCTACACTTAAGAAGCTATATAACGTAAAGGTTTTCCCTACCTTTATCCATCCCAAAATTGCTACTGGAATATTTAGTAGTAATAATAAGATACCTGTGGAAATATAAAAAGGTGTATATTCCTCTAGTATGCTAGAAAGCAGTTGAGAAAGTCCTGTAAAACCACTTGAATATACGTTTGCAGGAATTAGAAATAAGTTCAAACCTATTGCATTTAATAATGCACCAACAAGCACAACAATAATTTTTACTACCTCACCTTTAATCATGAAAAGATAGACCTCCTTTACAATCTAAGTCCCTATATTCTTTGTTCTTCCCATTTTCATGTAAAATGAATACAAAGATTGTATTTTAATTTGGTCATGATAAACTAAAAATGAATTAGACTTATTAGCATGACTGCATTTTGAAGGAATATAGATATCTTATACTTTCGTATTTAATTGGAAATTTTAAAAAATGAGCAAATACAAATGAGGTGTTTAAATGAATGTACATATCCTAGCAGATAGTGCTTGTGATTTACCCCTAGATTATTTTGAGGAACATTCTATTTCATTTCTTCCGCTTAGCGTAGATATTAAGGGTGAGCAACTACAAGATCAAATAGAAATAAAACCTAAACAGTTATATAATGCAATGCGCGAAGGTGCTGTTGTTAAAACATCACAACCTTCTCCTCTTTTAATAAAGGAATCATTTACAGACCTTGCAAATAAAGGAATACCAAGTCTTTATGTAGCTTTCTCGTCGGAGCTATCCGGAACGTATCAGACAGCGATGATGATTCGAAATGAGGTACTTGAAGAATTCCCCTCATTTGAATTAGCGATTATCGATACAAAGTGTGCCTCGCTTGGACATGGTCTTGCTGTTAGATATGCAGCCGATTTAGCTGAAAGTGGAAAAAGCCTAAGTGAAATTGAGACAGCTGTTAAAAACTATTGTTTAAAGATGGAGCATATCTTTACTGTAGATAATTTAGAATACTTAGCTCGTGGAGGCAGAATTAGCAAAGCATCTGCATTTGTTGGGGGACTTTTAAATATCAAGCCTTTACTTCATGTAGAGGACGGAAAACTTATTCCTCTTGAAAAGATACGCGGACGCAAAAAAGTTTTTCGACGCATTATTGAAATTATGAGTGAACGTGGTGTTAACTTACAAAACCAAACCATCGCCATCAGCCATGGAGATGATGAAGAAGCTGCTTATGAAATGAAAGCATTGATCGAGAAAGAATTTTCACCTAATGAAGTGTATATAAATTATGTTGGGGCAGTTGTTGGAGCTCATGCTGGTCCTGGTACTCTTGCGATATTCTTCTTAAATGACGAGTTGTAGTAACACATATTTAAAGCTCGGAAAGGGCATGATAAAGCTATATTCGTTTGAAAGGAGTTTTTTCATGCCACATACTAGTGATAACGATAAAAAGGCACAAGATAACAATGCTAAGCGCCATGAAAAAAACATGATGCGTGATAAAAATCGCAAGCAAGGTGAACGTCAATATTCTAAGAGAACAGATCATAAATGAACAAAAGGTCTTTTACTTAGGCATGCAACTCATGTTAAGTGAAAGACCTTATTGTTCTATAGGTTGTTATTTTTCTGGTTTTACATATATCGTTAGACAATTCGTTTGTAGGTCCATTCTCCCATAATGATATACTTGATCACCAAGCGAAAAAACATTCTTATCTTTTAGATGTGCATATTGCTCTCTTGATAGCTTTAACTTATTATGAATTCCATCTTCAACTGCAAGCACTTTTATTTCCATCCCATACCAATCCTTTATACTAAACATTCTATAAAATCAGTATATTTTGTAGCTTATGAAAGCGTCAAGATTTTGGTTTGAAATGAATCTACTTATAAAAGTAGGCTGTTTTCGCAAACTTTGTTGCTTTTAAAATAGTATTGGGTTGGTTGATTGGCGCTCCAGGATGCTCGCTTTCCGTGGGGCGGGCGATGAGCCTCCTCAGCGCGAAGCGCCTGCGGGGTCTCATCTGTCCCGCTACTCCCACAGGAGTCTCGCACCTTCCGCACCAATCAACCTAATCAGTTTTGTTCAAAAACAACAATCTTTTAGAAAAGAGCCTAAAAGTATGAACCTGTATGACAGGATCTTACTTTTATATTATCTATTATTTACTTCAGTTTAAAACTGCCTAACGTTTGCTTTAAATCGTCAGTTAATTGACTTATTACGAAATGAACCATCGTCATATTCATATCGCCAATAAAAAACGTCCTCCATTTCTAATTAGAAATGGAGGACGTTTTGTTATTTTTATTGATCCTGCTGTTCTTTAAAATATGTCCAGCCATCTTTTTGATAAACTCTACCATTTTTCATTAAATGCCCTAAAGCTCGTTTAAACGCACCTTTACTTAGTTCAAATCGTTCATATATATCATCTGGATCACTTTTATCATTGAAAGGCATAGCTCCGCCTCTTTCTTGCATATAACCATAAATTCGTTCTGCATCACCACTCAATGCCTCATGCTTACGAGGCAATAAACTGACGTTAAGAGTCCCATCTTCCTTCACGTCAATAACTCGTCCTGTTACTGTTTCACCTAAACGCGGCTCAACGGTTCGCTGTGAGGAATGGATAAAACCTTTATAGCCTTCTTCAGTTAATATGAATGAACCTGCTACAATCATTCTGTAAACAGTTCCTGATATTTCTTTATTAAACAACGAACGATCAGCATCTTTAAAGAGAGGTTCAACAATTTCCTCTGTCGCTAGGCGAACAAAAAAACGGCCATTTCCTGAAACCTTTAATGTACAATAAAGCTTGTCCCCTGGTTTAGGCCATACTTCTCTTAAAAACGGGAGGTGATCCATTGCAACAAGAGCATCCTTACTCAAGCCAATATCCACAAATGCCCCCATATCATCTACTACATCTACCACTTCGACCCAACCATATGATTGATCCGTAATCAGTGGTTTTTTCATTGTTGCATACAATCGTTCTTGAGCATCAATCACGAAAAAGACCTCAATTTTTTCTCCAACCTCGATTTCTCCTATCACTTCGCTTTTATGTAATAGTACGCGCTCATCTCCATCTGTTAAGAAGTATCCATAATCAACCTTTTCATCTATCGTTAATATTGCAAATGTGCCTGGCATCATATCATTTATCGTTCCTTTCATCATTTAAGTGAAAATATTATTAGTTCTCACTTTCTCATCATTTATACGTCGTTTTCAGCAAACAATTATACTCAATAATCATCTGAGCGTTTAAAAAGTTGTGAACATTGTTTTATTTTACTATAATCTAACCATATTATATACGTAATGGAGGATTAATATGGCGAAAGATAGTTCATTTGATATTGTATCCAAAATTGAATTCCCTGAAGTAACAAATGCAATTAGTATAGCAATGAAAGAAATTGCTACTCGTTATGATTTCAAAGGGAGCAAAAGTAATATATCATTAGAAAAAGAAGAACTAGTTTTAGTCTCAGACGATGAGTATAAGCTAGACCAACTAAAAGATGTCCTATTATCAAAACTTGTTAAACGAAATGTACCAATTAAAAATATTTCGTATAAAAAAATTGAGAATGCCTCAGGTGGAACAGTTCGTCAAAGAGCAGAATTAGTTTCTGGGATTGATAAAGAAAATGCAAAAAAAATAAATACGCTTATTAAAAACGCTGGCTTAAAGGTGAAAACTCAAATTCAAGATGATCAAATTCGTGTAACAGGAAAAAGCCGAGACGATTTACAACAAGTCATTGCTGCAATAAGAGAAGCTGACCTACCAATTGACGTACAGTTTATTAATTATCGCTAAAAACAAAAGCGCTGGAGCTGGATGTCAAAGTTCCTACCAAAAGTAATCTTATATGATTTTCCCAGGCAGTTCATCAAACAAATCGTTGTCACATGAACTGCCTTTTTTACGTTTCAAAACTTGATTACCACCTTTTCCCACACTTAATTTTATCCAAAATATCATTTAACTATTGATATTTTTCATAATATTAGATAAATTAGTTGTAACACTTTTCAATATATTAAAGTAAATACAATAATTTCATATCTTATCAAGAGAAGCTGAGGGACTGGCCCTATGAAGCTTCAGCAACCGGTCCATAACGAGTGAAGACCTGGATTTTAGTTGATTGTTCAAAGGAAGAAAATAAACCTTAAGTTGTTTTCTATCCGCATCTACAAAGCTTGCAGGTGCGGATAGAAAACAAACAACAGTATGGTTTACAACCTTTCTAAACAATTTAATCTATCCTACTTATCCTCCGAGTGCCAAGGTGCTAATTCCAGCTAAGCATGTAAGATGCTTGAAAGATAAGGGGAAGCTTTGAATCATTCAGCCTTCTTCTTAAGAGGGCTTTTTTTATTATTATTTCGATTCATCTTTTCTCCTCACACTACTACATAGATCGGAGGCTTTTCTATGAGCTTTTTGGAAGACTTAAAAAGTAAGATTTTAATTGGGGACGGTGCAATGGGAACAATGCTTTATTCCCATGGTGTTGATCGTTGTTTTGAAGAATTAAACCTATCAAAACCTGATGATGTCAAGCGCGTTCATCAAGCATATATTCAAGCCGGTGCTAACCTAATTCAGACGAACACCTATGGGGCAAATGATATTAAACTCTCACGTTACGGCCTAGAGGATGAAATTAGACAAATTAACAAAACTGCTGTTGAAATTGCCAAACGAGCAGCTACTTCTTCGACGTATGTATTTGGAACTATTGGCGGAGTTCGTTCCTTCAAAAAAAGTGCCCATACACTTGAAGAAATTAAACGCAATTTTAGAGAGCAGTTGTTTATCTTACTAAATGAAGATGTAGACGGCCTATTACTTGAAACCTACTATGATTTAGAGGAAATGAAAACAGTACTCCAAATTGCAAAAAAGGAAACAAATAAACCAATCATTGCCAATGTATCCCTCCATGAAGCAGGTGTTTTACAAGATGGAACAGCATTAACAGATGCTTTTTCAACTCTCGAAGAGCTTGGTGCAAATGTAATTGGCTTAAACTGCCGTTTAGGTCCATACCATATGATTCAATCTCTTGAGGAGGTTCCACTTCTTGAGTCAGCCTATCTATCTGTATTCCCGAACAGTAGCTTACCTGCTTTAAATGAAGGTCGTCTTGTTTATGAATCTGATGAAGGTTACTTTAAGGAGAGCGCTCTGAAATTTAGAGACCAAGGTGTTCGCCTAATTGGTGGCTGTTGTGGAACAACACCAAAACATATTCAAGCAATCGCTGAAGCTGTAGGGCATCTTGCTCCTGTTACAGATAAAAAGGTAAGAGTTCCGAAGCAAGTACAAGTAAATATCACATCTAGTAATACTGACACACTTCCTCCACTTCAGGAGATTGTAAAGGAAAAACGTTCAGTTATTGTTGAGCTTGACCCACCGAAGAAGCTTGGAATGAATAAATTCCTTGAAGGGGCACAAGCGCTTCATCATGCAGGTATCGATGCTTTGACTCTTGCAGATAACTCGCTTGCTTCTCCACGGGTAAGTAACCTAGCTGCCGGAATACTCGCAAAAGAAAAAACAGGTGGCAGAGCATTAATTCATATTACATGTCGTGATCGAAACTTAATTGGCTTACAGTCTCATTTAATGGGTTTACATTCATTAGGACTATCTGATGTACTAGCAATTACTGGTGACCCTTCAAAAATTGGTGATTTCCCTGGGGCAACTTCTGTTTATGATGTTTCCTCGTTTGATTTAATCAGTTTAATTAAACAATTCAATGAAGGTGTCTCTTACTCCGGTAAACCATTAGGTGAAAAAACCAACTTCTCAGTTGCGGCTGCCTTTAATCCAAATGTTCGTCACTTAGATAAGGCTGTTGTCAGACTTGAAAAGAAAATTGCCCATGGTGCAGATTATTTTATCTCACAACCTCTTTATTCAAGTCAGCAAATTGTAGATGTATATGAGGAAACCAGAAACTTAAAAGCACCTATTTACATCGGGATCATGCCATTGACATCAAGCCGTAACGCAGAATTTATTCATAATGAAATTCCTGGAATTAAACTTTCAGATTCGATTCGTGAAAAAATGGCAGCAGCTGGAACAGATAAGGAACAAGCCCGCCAAGAGGGCTTAGCCATTGCAAAGGATCTTATTGATACAGCATTTGATTTATTTAATGGAATTTATTTAATAACTCCATTTTTACAGTACGACCTTACAGTGGAGCTAACCAATTACATCCATGAGAAGGAAAAACAACTGGCTGAAAGGAAGATTACACATGTGTAGCATCAAAAATGAAATAAAAAAACGGATACTTGTACTTGACGGTGCAATGGGTACAATGATTCAAGCTGCTGATCTTACACCTGATGATTTTGGTGGTGAAGACTACGAAGGCTGTAATGAATATTTAACTTTAACAGCACCGAAAACAATTGAAATGATTCATGAAGCCTATCTTGAAGCAGGCTCAGATATCATTTCAACAAACACATTTGGAGCTACTTGTCTTGTTTTAGATGAATATGACCTAGGTTCTTTCGCCCTTGAACTTAATATTGAATCAGCTAAAATTGCAAAAAACGCAGCTGATAAATTTTCCACACCTGAAAAACCAAGATATGTTGCAGGAGCAATGGGTCCAACAACGAAAACGTTATCTGTAACTGGTGGGACAACATTTGATACTTTAGTCGATAACTATGAAGAACAAGCAAGAGGATTAATTATCGGTGGCGCTGACTTACTTCTCCTTGAAACTAGCCAGGATATGCTCAATGTAAAAGCTGGATTCTTAGGCATCCAAAAGGCATTTGAAACAACAGGTAAAGAGCTTCCACTTATGGTTTCAGGAACAATTGAACCAATGGGTACAACATTAGCAGGACAGGATATTGAGGCTTTTTATGTCTCATTAGAGCATATGAAACCAATTTCGGTTGGTCTAAACTGTGCAACAGGTCCTGAATTTATGACAGACCATATCCGTACATTATCCGGATTAGCGAATACAGCTGTAAGTTGTTATCCGAATGCTGGCTTACCTGATGAAGAAGGTAATTACCATGAATCACCTGAGTCACTTGCCAAAAAACTTGTTGGCTTCGCTGAACAAGGCTGGCTAAATTTTGTAGGCGGTTGTTGTGGAACAACTCCTGAACATATTAAAGCCATCTCTGATGCTGTAGCAACGATCAACCCACGGAGCATCGAAGACGTTTCAAGTGGTCACACTGTTTCTGGAATCGATGCCCTTCTTTATGAAGATGGCATGCGTCCACTATTTGTCGGAGAAAGAACAAACGTTATAGGTTCTCGTAAATTCAAACGGTTGATTGCAGAACAAAAATTTGAAGAAGCCTCTGAAATTGCTAGAGCACAGGTGAAAAATGGTGCACATGTTATCGATATTTGCTTAGCAGACCCTGACAGAGATGAACTTGAAGATATGGAAGCATTCATTCAAGAGGTTGTTAAAAAGGTAAAGGCCCCTCTTGTTATTGACTCAACAGATGAAAATGTCATCGAAAGAGCATTAAAATATTCTCAAGGTAAAGCTATCATCAACTCAATAAACCTTGAGGACGGTGAAGAACGCTTTGATGCAATTGTTCCCCTTGTAAAAAAATATGGTGGAGCTTTAGTTGTAGGGACCATCGATGAAATTGGGATGGCATTAACAGCTGAAAAGAAGCTTGAGGTTGCGATTCGTTCACATGATTTACTTGTCAAAAAACATGGTCTTAAGGCGAGTGATTTAATCTTTGATCCACTTGTTTTCCCAGTTGGAACTGGTGATGAGCAATATATTGGATCTGCAAATGAAACAGTACGTGGTATTCAACTGATAAAGGAACACTTACCAGAATGCTTAACAATCCTTGGTGTAAGTAATGTATCCTTTGGCCTTCCTCCTGTTGGACGTGAAGTATTGAATGCAGTTTATTTATACCATTGCACACAAGCAGGACTTGATTATGCGATCGTAAACACCGAAAAATTAGAGCGTTTTGCTTCGATTCCAAAGGAAGAAATCAAGCAAGCAGAAGATCTGTTATTTAAAACAACGGATGAAACACTTGCTGCGTTTACTGCATTTTATCGAGGGAAGAAAAAGGAAAACAAAAAGCCAGTAAAATCTCTTCCATTAGAGGAAAGACTAGCTCTTTATATCGTTGAAGGAACAAAGGAAGGTCTTCTTCCAGATTTAGAATTAGCTCTTAAAAAGTACCCTGATCCCCTTTCGATCATTAACGGACCCCTAATGGCTGGAATGGCCGAGGTTGGTGTCTTGTTTAATGACAATCAATTAATTGTTGCTGAAGTATTACAAAGTGCTGAAGTAATGAAAGCTTCGGTATCTTATTTAGAACAATTTATGGACAAGAAAGACGATAGTGGAAAAGGTAAAATTTTATTAGCAACTGTTAAAGGTGATGTTCACGATATCGGTAAAAACTTGGTGGACATTATTTTAAGTAATAATGGTTATAAGGTTATTGACCTGGGAATTAAAGTAACACCTCAAACACTTATTCAAGCAGTCAAAGATGAGAATCCCGATATTATTGGATTGTCAGGGCTCTTAGTAAAGTCTGCTCAGCAAATGGTCATTACTGCTCAGGACTTACATGAAGCTAATTGCAACGTACCAATTTTAGTAGGTGGAGCTGCCCTTTCAAGAAAATTCACGAGAATGAAAATCTCTCCACAATATACGGGTCCAGTTGTTTACGCAAAAGATGCAATGGACGGATTATCATTGGCAAATCAATTGCGGACTACTCCAGAGCTGTTTGCTGAAAAAGAAGCGGCAGTTACTGAAGAATCGAAACCAAAAAGTGCACAATCGAAAGCTGTTACTGAGCTATTAGAAAAGCGTGGCAACCTTAGTGAAGCACCAATCTTTACACCAGTTGATACAAAACGTCATCTGCTTAAAGATATTAACCTAACTCAAATTATTCCATATATAAATATGCAAATGCTAATTGGACACCATCTTGGACTAAAAGGAAAAATCAAGGAATTAGTGCAAAAGAAAGATCCAAAAGCATTAGAATTAGTTGAGTTAATTCAAGACCTATTAAAGGATGGCGCCAAAAAGAATTGGTTTAAGCCAGCTGTTGCTTATCAATTCTATCCATCTTATAGCGAAGGGAATAAATTGCATATTTTAGATCCAAATAACACAAATTCAATTTTGGAAACATTTGATTTTCCAAGACAAGAAAAACTACCATACCGTTGTATCTCAGACTATGTTCGCCCTAAGCAGGAAGATGGATTTGATTATGTAGCCATGTTTGCAGTTACAGCAGGTAGCCAAATTCGCGAGTTAGCACAAGGCTTTAAGGAACAAGGCGATTATTTAAAAAGCCATGCTGTTCAAGCTCTTGCTCTAGAGCTTGCAGAAGGACTAGCAGAACGAACACATCAGCTTGTTCGTGATCGTTGGGGCTTCCCTGATGCCCCTGACTTTACAATGGATCAGCGCTTTTCAGCTAAATACCAAGGTCAAAGGTATTCATTTGGCTATCCAGCCTGTCCTGACCTTGAAGATCAAGAAAAACTCTTTAAGCTATTAAGACCTGAAGATATTGGAATTCAGCTAACAGAAGGCTTTATGATGGAGCCTGAAGCATCTGTTACAGCAATCGTCGTAGCCCATCCGGAAGCAAGATATTTTAATGTAATGTAATACTTTTGAAGAAAAGCCCCGAAACTTTACGTTTCGGGGCTTATTCTAATGAATTTATAAAAACGAACGAGAGGTTTGCTGTTGAAAACAGTTGGCTCAAGCTTGATTCATTTTTGCCCAGAACTGGTTCATTCTTTTCTTTAAATGGTTCAATCTTTAGATTTTCTGGTTCAATTATTTGTTCTAGTGATTCAATCCAAGGTGCTCAGCTAAGCTATGGTTCATTTTTGCTCAGAACTGGTTCAATCCTCGCTTCAAATGGTTCAATCTTTAGATTTTCTGGTTCAATTATTTGTTCTAGTGATTCATCCAAGGTGCTCAGCTCAGCTAAGCTATGGTTCATTTTTGCTCAAAACTGGTTCAATCCTCGCTTCAAATGGTTCAATCTTTAGATTTTGTAGTTCAATTATTTTAATCGGTAAACCCAAACCCATGTATTGACCTTGACCTACATCAAAAGTCTTAAGTCTAATTAATGAGCAAACTTCCGACAATCACATGAATTCATTTCTTAAAATAACAGTTATACTATTCCTTAGAAGTTAAGGACTCGTTCAATTGTGGATATTGTTTTGAACTCGAGCTAAACAATTGACATAAAGAGTTTAACTAACTAAAATCAAGGATGTTAAAAAGAAAGTGTAGCAACTACTTTGATGAACAAAAAAAATAACATGAAATTAAACAACCGGTTGCTATAGCAACCAATTGCCATCTTCTCTGTTTTCTCTTAGACAGAGTTCTTATTTAAAATAGTTGCTATAACAACAAAAATTGGAGGAAACAATTATGTCAAACGTATTATTTATTAAAGCAAATTCACGTCCTGTATCACAGGCTGTTAGTGTTCAATTATATGAGGCTTTCTTACAAAGCTACAAGGAATCCCATCCAGAAGATTCAATCACAGAGCTTGATTTATTCAGTGAAAACTTACCTTATTATGGAGCAGATATGATCAATGGAATGTTTAAATTAGGTAAGGGTATCGAGTTATCTTCTGATGAACAAGTTGCTACAGTCACTGTCAAAAAATATCTAGACCAGTTTTTATCTGCAGATAAAATTGTATTAGCATTTCCACTTTGGAACTTTGCTGTCCCTGCTGTTTTGCATACGTATATGGATTATCTATGCCAAGCTGGAACAACGTTCAAATATACGCCAGAGGGACCTGTTGGTTTACTATCTGATAAAAAAGTTGCTCTTCTTAATGCAAGAGGTGGCGTGTATTCAGAAGGACCTGCTGCTTCTAAAGAAATGGCTGTTAACTATGTCACAACAATTTTAGATTTCTTTGGTATTAACAATGTTACTAACATCATCATTGAAGGACATAATCAATTCCCTGAACAAGCTAGTGAAATTATTGAAAATGGAATAAGAGAAGCTGCAACAGCTGCAAATACTTTTTAAACAGTTCTTCCTCAGACCAAAAGGCTTACTTTTTGGTCTGATTCTATTTTCCTATAAATTGATATAAGGTATACTTGTAAGTAAATTTATTCATAACAAGTAACAATTTAGGAGATTAGATGTAATGAAGCTATTTTTAGATGATTATATAAGTATATTTATCCATCATTCAGATCTAATGTTTACAAATTATGTGAAAAAGAAATTAGCCCCCTTTAACATTGCACCAGAACAAAATTTAGTCATGATGTTACTTTGGGAACAAGATGGACTCAGCCAAAATGAAATTTCAATTAAGCTAAATAAAGATAAAACGAATATTGCTAGAATGTCGCAAGGTCTTGAACAAAAGGGGTTTGTGAAAAAGGTAATCTGTCCAAAAGATCGTCGCGCGCAAAGGTTATATCTAACAGAAAAAGGTAGGAATCTAAGTGAACATGTCCTGCCTATTGCAGAAGAATTTCACGAAATTCTTTGTGAAAATATATCTGAGGAAGAGCTTATTCAATTAAGAACGATTCTTTCTAAAATGAGGGAGAATTTGCAATAATATTACACCTTTATATCAAAAGAAATCTGACGTTTAAGTTTCAGGTTTCTTTTTTTTATTTCCACAAGTTTTCTTAGTTATTATCGCTACATCATTTCCTACTGTGTGTTTACCCTCTCCTTTTTTCGGGAATATCAAAACCACTTCACTAGAACATACTTTTAGATGTTTTTTCACATACTACTATACGGCAGTTAATTCGAGGAGGTAATTATATTGAGTAACAATCAAAATCAACCGAAACAAACAATGCCGCCACAGCATCAAGATGTACAGCCAGGTCATGAGGATATGATGAATCCAACACCTAAATTTGATGATTCAACCTATACCGGGAGTGGGAAACTTAAAAACAAGGTAGCGATTATTACTGGCGGGGATAGTGGAATTGGACGAGCTGTTGCCGTATTTTTTGCTAAAGAAGGCGCAGATGTTGTTATTTCCTATTTAGATGAACAAAAAGATGCAGACGAAACAAAAAAGCACGTTGAAGAACAAGGACAAAAGTGCCTGCTTATTTCAGGTGATATTGGTGATGAAAAGGTATGTCAGCAAATCGTTTCAGAAACAATGAACACATTCGGAAGATTAGATATTTTAGTAAACAATGCCGCTGAACAGCATCCACAACAAGGCATTGAAGACATAACAAGTGAGCAGCTTGAAAGAACATTTCGTACAAACATCTTCTCTTTCTTTTATTTAACAAAAGCAGCACTTCCACATTTAAAGAAGGGTAGTGCGATTGTAAATACCTCATCTGTTACTGCTTACGCGGGTAATGAGCAGTTGATTGATTATTCAGCTACAAAAGGTGCTATCACAACCTTTACAAGATCTTTAGCCCTCTCTCTAGCAGGTAAAGGGATTCGTGTAAATGCTGTTGCACCTGGTCCAATTTGGACTCCATTAATCCCTTCTACTTTCCCGGCTGATCAAGTAGCTACATTTGGAGCAAACACTCCAATGAAACGACCTGGACAGCCTGAAGAATTAGCTCCAGCTTATGTTTTCTTAGCAAGTGATGATTCTTCTTACATGTCAGGCCAGATGATTCATGTGAACGGTGGAAAAATAGTTAACGGGTAATAATCTAAAGCGCTAGTTTGATCGAAATCAAGAGGGTCTGAACCATCCAACTGTTCTTTTAACTCACCAAAGAGATGGATGGTCTGACCCTTCTCTTGCAGAACTAAAAGAGCTGATTTATTATCAACTCTTTCCAGTTATGAAATATTCTTTTGTCCACGTTTCTTTGCAGCAATTAAAAATAAAACAAACAAAACTGGCACAACGATAAATACACTAATTAGCGGTAAATTCAGGCCCTGTTTTTCTTTCAATTCATAAACCTCAGCTAATTCGCGGTCGATAATAAACTCATATTCTCCATTTTGCTCTTCAAAGGAATCACCTGTCACTAAGCCTTGAAGCTCCTTATTTTCTGCAATTTCAGAAGCTGGAATTATAACATTTTGTGAAGAAGAAGTATTATTGATGACGACAATAACTGTCTCATCTTCAAATGTCCTTTTAAAAAGAATCATTCCGTCCTTTTCATACAAAACTTTATAATTACCGTTTGTTAAAGCTGGTAAACTCTTTCTAATTGTTGCTAGCTTAGCTATATAATCAATCAGTTCTTCATCCGATTGAAAGTTCATTAATGGTCGATTTTCTGGAGGGTCTCCCCCATCAATTGCAATTTCAGAACCATAATAAACAACAGGGGTGCCCGGAATTGTGTACATATAGGAAAATGCTATTTTTAATCTAATTCCAGGATGTTGTTGATTTTCAATTGATTTTCTTGTAAAACGAACTGTGTTATCACTATCTATAAATGTACTAAGCTTTTTTGATGATTGCTCTACTACTTTAGATACGTCTGTAAAAGGCTGATCAATATTTGCAAACATGTCTGAAGCTTCTTTAAAAAAGCGTTCATTTAAGAGGGAATTGAACCCTGCCTCTTTGTAAACAGATATTGTTTCTTCCCGATTATCTAGCAGTGAACCCAGTAAATAAAAGTTCTTGTTTACCTTTTCAATCTCACCATCAAATATCTGCCAGAATTCCGGTTCAATCGTATCAGCATGGTCAATATAATAGCCATCAATCTTTGTTTCTTCCACCCACCACTTCGCCGTATCAATTAAGTAGGCTCTAGTTTCCGGATTTTCAGTGGCTAAATCAGGTAAACCTTTATACCATCCCTTTAATCTGTTCTCTTCATTCTGCACGTCTGTTAATTCTACTTTGTAATGAAACCATTGCAGTTTTTTTTCGTCCTCTACCCACGGGTGATTAGGTCCAACATGATCTGCAACAAACTCTAGCATAATCTTCATATCTCTTTTATGTGTTTCATTAACTAATCGCTTCAAATCTTCTAAGCTTCCGAAATGCTCTTCTACTTTATTGTGATCCTCTATTAGATCTCCTGCATAGCCGCTTGCCTCATTTGCGAAAATTGATGATAGTGCAATTGTGGTAAAACCCATTTCTTGAAGGTAATCTAATTTCTTTATTATTCCTTCTAGATCACCTCCATGATAAGCATCGGGGTTATCTGGATCAAGATCATCCCCATCATTATGGGGGTTCCCATTATTAAAACGGTCGACTACAACATAATAAATTAATTCTTCCTGCAATGTTTTTTCTTCTTTTTCATCTGCACTTACTGGTAAGGAGTAAAAAAGAAGAAACGGAATAAGTAATAGTTTTAAAGCTTGCCTTCGCATATTCTTCCGTTCCTCCAATAATCGCGAATATTTTGTCTACAATGTTAAGAGTAGCGTTTTCACTCATAGCACGTCAAACTTAATTGGTTATTTTTTTAAATATGTGTCGATTCTATAATAGATCTTAAAATCTGTGAATGGATTATGAAGGAGGAATTATGCTTAAAGAGGCCATTTACCATCGACCAAAAAATCAATTTGCCTATGCATGTAATGACGATATGATACATATCCAAATACAGACAAAACGTAATGACATAAATACTATTTTTCTTTACTATGGTGATCCTTTTGAATTTGAAGGAAATAAATGGAGACATTCCTTTATTGAAATGCAGAAAAGTGGCAGTGACAATTTATTTGATTATTGGGTTGTAGAAATCATTCCACCACAGCGGCGGCTGCGCTATGCATTTCATTTGAAAAGTAATGAACAAGAGAGTTTTTATACGGAAAGGGGATTTAGCAATACTGTTCACGATGACTTTTCGGCTTATTTCTGTTTTCCCTTTCATCATCCATCAGATCGTTTTACTGCCCCAAGCTGGGTTAAGGACACTGTTTGGTATCAAATTTTCCCTGATCGATTTGCAAATGGGAATTCTCAAAATGATCCAAGCGAAACTCTTCCTTGGAATAGTTCTGATCCAACAACTACTACGATCTTTGGTGGTGACTTAGAAGGTGTAATCCAACATCTCGATTATTTAGTTGATTTAGGAATTAGCGGGATTTACTTTACCCCGATTTTCAAAGCTCGTTCAAATCATAAATATGATTCGATCGATTATATGGAAATTGATCCTCAATTTGGTGATAAGCAAACCTTTAAGCGCTTAGTTTCTGAATGTCATAAGCATGGAATAAAGGTGATGCTCGATGCAGTATTTAATCACTGCGGTGAAGAGTTTCCCCCTTTTCAGGATGTATTAATTAATGGAGAAAGCTCTGCCTATAAGGATTGGTTTCATTTTTCTTCAAATCAACCGGAAGATGAATCACTTCAATATCATACATTTGCATTTGAAAAGTCAATGCCAAAGTTAAACACGCAGAACCCTGAAGTAAAAAAGTACTTGATTGAGGTAGGTCAATACTGGGTAAGCGAGTTTCAAATTGATGGCTGGAGACTGGATGTTGCAAACGAAATTGATCATCAATTTTGGCGAGAATTTAGACAGGCTGTGAAAAAGGTAAATAAAGATGTGTACCTTGTTGGAGAAGTATGGCATGATGCTATGCCATGGCTTCAGGGTGACCAATTTGATGCTGTAATGAATTATCCTTTAGCAAATCACCTGCTTCGCTTTTTTGCTTATGATGCGATCGGTGCTGAACAATTTAGTCTTGATCTTCAAGCCTATTTACACCAATATCAAAAAACTGTTCAGGAGGCGGCGTTTAATCTAGTTGGGAGCCATGATACACCTCGCCTTTTAAACCTTGCACGTATGAATAAACAAAAAGTAAAGCTACTAACCGCTTTTCAGCTTAGCTTTACTGGCTCACCCTCAATTTATTATGGTGATGAAGTTGGACTTACAGGTGAGCAGGATCCCGGATGTAGAAAGTGTATGGTGTGGGATAAAGAGGAGCAAGATCAAGAAATGCTAGAATTTTTTAAAAAGCTACTAAATTTGCGAAAAAGCTATCCAATTCTAGCAAACGAAGGAACTTTTAAAGTTTTGGAAGCTAGTAATGAACATAATTATTTATGTTATAGCAAAGAAAATGACAAACAGCTTTTCCTTGCTGTTATGAATAATCACCCTACTAAGCAAACTCTTCCATTACCACTTGATTTACACGATCAAACCATACTTGATTTATGGAAAATGGAAGAATTCTCAGCACATACTACCCATGTTTCAGTCACGCTGGAGCCATATGATTTTACGTTTTTACTAATAAATAAGTAGTCTTTACCCTCTTCGTTCTCGTCGATGGATCACTTTTCTGTACTCTAATGGGCTTAAGCCCTCTATTCTTTTAAAAAGTTTTGAAAAATAAGTGGAATCGATAATCCCTATCTCTTGAGAGATGCTGGCAACTTTGTCATCTGTTGTTGCCAACATTTTTTTCGCTTCATTCATTCGATACTGGTTTAAATACATATTTGGTGTGACACCAATAACTTTTTGCATACAGCGTGTAATATAATCTGGGTGAAAGTGAAGGTATTTTGCAATATCCTCCATTTTCACTTCTTCTTTAAAATGTTCCTGTATATATTTTACTGTTTCCTCAACAACTCTTTCAGCAGCAGTTGGGATTTTACATGCTTCTTTTTGCAGGTGGAGAAGGAATTCTTGAAAATACAGTTGTTGTCTCAGCTGATAATCTGGTGTTTGATGATTCATACTCATTAAGTTTTCAAATATATTTTCTACGAACTTCACATTCTCAATCTCTCCAAAACAAGGCAGACAAAATCGATAGCTTGATGGGGTAACAAGATCGCCCTCCGATTCTTGAATATCAGCCCAATTCTCAATACCTTTTTCAACAAGATCATAATTTGAAGGCATTAAAAAATGAAGCCAATAGTATTCCGTTTTTGTTTGGCTGCCTTTATGACCAAAGTGTTCAAATCCTGGAACTAATATAATGTATTGCCCCGCGCCAACTGTATATGGAATATCATCCTCAGTCATATACAATTCTCCAGACTTAACATAGATCAAGTCAAATACCGTGAAAACCCGTCTAAAGTGTTTTGTTCCCTTCTCAAATACCGCATATCCTCCAGTAATTAAAGTAGGAAATGGTGGAACTTTAAATTCAATATAGGACATTTTTGATCTTCCTTATAGTCGTATTTCTCCAAAAATTATCGTTTTACTCCCTTTCTATTATACTGCAATCTCTGTAAACTAAGTAAGGATTAATAACGTATAAATTAAAGGAGTTGAGAAATATGTCATTAACAAGACAAGATCGTAAAATGACATTATTTGCTCTTACATGGCCTATTTTCATTGAAGTAATGCTCCATATGTTGATGGGGAATGCTGATACACTTATGCTGAGCCAATACTCTGATAACTCAGTGGCTGCTGTTGGTGTATCAAATCAAATTTTATTTCTGTTAATTGTCATGTTTGGATTTATTGCAACAGGAACAACTATCCTTGTTTCTCAATATTTAGGTGCAAATAATTACAAGGATGCAAAAGGGATATCATCTGTATCACTCTCTGCAAACCTTTTAATAAGTATCATAATTAGTGTAGTCATTGTAATTGCAAGTGAAGATATCCTTTTGCTTATGAATCTACCTAGGGAGCTCTTACCCGAAGCAACTGTCTATTTACAGCTTGTTGGTGGATTTTCGTTTATTCAAGCATTGATTATGACTGCTAGTGCTATTCTTAAGAGTTACGGCTATACGAAGGATACGATGTATCTTACCATCGGAATGAACCTAATAAATATTATTGGTAACTATTTGTTCATATTTGGTCCTTTTGGTTTCCCAGTACTCGGTGTTCAAGGAGTTGCGATTTCAACTGTAGTCTCCAGGATAATCGGTTTAATCGTGATCCTTTATATGTTAAAACAACGTGTTCACTTTACAATCAATCTTAAAGAACTTTTCAAGCTACCAACACATCATTTAAAAAACCTATTGCATATCGGGGTACCTACTGCAGGTGAACAACTTTCATATAACACTTCACAAATGGTGATTACGTTCTTTATTACAATGATTGGTACCGAAGCATTAACTACCAAAATCTATACGCAAAATTTAATGATGTTTATTTTGTTGTTTAGTATGGCTGTCAGTCAAGGAACACAAATTATGATTGGATATTTAATTGGTGCCAAGGAATATGATTCAGCTTATAAACGTTGTTTAAGTAGTTTATATTCGGGAATTGTTATCTCGACTCTTATGGCGATTATTTTCACCATTTTTTCCGACCCTCTTCTTGGAATTTTCACTTCCAATGAAAGAATTCTAGAAATTGGTGGGACACTCATCCTCCTAACCATACTACTCGAACCTGGAAGGGCGTTTAATATGGTGATCATCGGGTCATTGCGGGCTGCAGGAGATATTAGGTTCCCGACTTATATGGGAATCCTTTCAATGTGGGGCATTGCTGTACCAATTGCATATATTTTAGGGATTCACTATGATTTAGGCCTTGTTGGGGTCTGGATCGCTTATATTTGTGATGAATGGGTCCGAGGGATCATTATGCTTTATCGTTGGAAATCTCGTGCATGGATGACAAAAAGCTTCTCTCATCGCCCTGCTGTATCCTCCTAAATAAATTGTAAAAGAAAGGGACTGCTTATTAGCAGTCCCTTCATCTATTTATCTTTCATCAATATTTATCGAATAGTTTTCAAACCATACATGAATCTGAGCTAAGTGTGCCAATAGCTGCGGTCCAGACATTAATTGACCAAACCAAGGTACCTGAAACGCTCTACCCTCTGATTCAATAATGTTAGTTAATGCTTGTTTATTTAAGAGCACATGTAAGATCGAGTCTTTATTATTGACTAATGATTGAAGCCAATTTTTTACCAATCTTGTATACTCTGGATTATGTGTTTTCGGATATGGGCTTTTCTTACGATACAGCACTTCATCCGGAAGTAATCCTTCTAACGCTTTACGTAAAATACCCTTTTCACGGTCTCCGTGCATTTTCACATTCCATGGGATATTCCAAACGTATTCCACGAGACGATGGTCAGCAAATGGTACACGAACCTCCAAGCTTGCGCCCATACTCATACGATCTTTGCGATCTAACAAGTTAGCCATGAACCAATGGATGTTTAAATAAAAGAGTTGTCGTCTTTGCGCCTCTATTTCTGACTCACCTTCAAGTAGTGGTGTTTCATTGACTGTTTCCTGATATCGTGCTTGCACATACTCGTTTAACTTTAATTTATCCTGCCATTCTGGCTTTAACAACTTTATTCTTTCATCAGTTGAACGCATCCATGGAAAAGCTGTTCTTGCTAGATCATCTGGTCGATGGAACCATGGATATCCTCCAAAGATTTCATCAGCACATTCTCCTGATAAGCCAACAACAAAGTCCTTTTTAATTTCTCTACAAAACCAAAGTAAGGAAGAATCAACATCAGCCATACCTGGTAAATCGCGAACAGTTGTCGCCTCTATTAAGTGATCCACTAATTCTTGTTGGGTAATAATGCTTCGATGGTGAACAGTATTGAATGTTTCACTCATTTTGTCAATCCAAGGAGCATCTGAATTTGGTTGAAACTCATTCGCTTTGAAAAACTTTTCGTTATCCTCATAATCAATCGAATAAGTATGAAGACTTCCTTTTCCTTCTTTTTTATAATGTTCTGCTGCAACTGCTGTTATCGCACTTGAATCTAACCCACCAGATAAAAATGTACATAATGGCACATCAGATACGAGCTGTCTTTGTACGGCATCTGTAAATAAATAACGAACTCTTTCGGCTGTTTCCTCTATTGTATCTTCATGCTGCTTACTTTCAACATTCCAATAGCGCCACTTTTTTAGTCCATCCTTTGTATAAATAAGAGCATGTGCCGGACGTAGTTCGTCAATCCCCTTAAAAACACCAACACCAGGTGTTCTTGAAGGACCAACACCGAAAATTTCAGATAAACCAGTTTTATCCAACACAGCCGAAACAGATGGATGGGCCAATATTGCTTTTAATTCGGAACCAAAAATAAGTGAGCCATTTTCTTCTTTGTAAAATAAAGGCTTCACTCCTAAACGGTCCCTTCCTATGAATAACTTCTGCTTAGTGGAATCCCAAACAGCAAATGCAAAAATCCCATTAAGATGGTGCACACACTCTTCTTCCCACTCAATGTAGGATTGCAACAGTACTTCTGTATCTGAATGACCTTTAAACGTGTACCCCTTTGCTAAAAGGACCTTTCTTATATCCTCTGTGTTATAAAGCTCACCATTATAACAAATTGTATAGGAATTCCCCTCTTTCGTGCGAGTCATCGGTTGGATTCCACATTCCGGATCCACTACAATTAAACGTTTATGACCGAATAACACGCGATTTTCTCCCCATATGTTCGTATCATCTGGGCCCCTTTTTGCTAACGTTTCTGTCATTTTTATCACTGTATCTTGTGCAGTGCCTATATTCTCCTTAAAATTAATCCACCCTGTAATCCCACACATTGAAGCATCATCTCCCTAGTGTAATTTTCTTAAGCTTTATACATCACGTCCTATTACCTATCGCAGATTTTATTGTATGCCCAACAAAATAAATTGTTGATTTGTCCTAAGAAAATTTGATCATGCATAAACATTGCTAATTTTGTCTAAAACGAAGAATAAACCACTAAAAAACTCTTGTTACATGTTTCACAATCACTGGAGGGTAAAATGAATGTGTCCTTATAAACGAACAGATCTGTTATTAAATCAAAAACGTTCGTACTTAATTGGTTTGATTGAAGTAACGAACGAACAATATGTTATATATGATGATATGAATGATGAACTTCATTTATTAGAAGAGATTCGAGATTATGATTTTGAAATTCTTAGTCCACTTGGGTGGAAACCTGGAAAATGGATGGGATTGGGTAAGGTGAAAACAGAGCTTGGTTTATTTTCACTAAATTCAGGGGAAACCATACGGATTAGAAAAAGACTTCCTGTTGCACTAGATGAAATGTTAAAGGAATTACGTGACGAGACATTTAACCAGTTTATCAAACATCTTAACTCCTTATCATTTTCACCATATGATTGTGTTTATTCCTACAATCAACATTTATTTTTTGAAAACAAGGTTCATAAAAAAGGCGTATCCTTCTTTCAATTTGATAATGAAGATTGTATTTGTGCAGTTCAACATCACTTTGAGCGGGGAGTTCACTCCTCAGATCGAATAGAATTTACTACTAGTTTAGATGATAGAAGCCTTATTATGTCTAAATATTAACTGAGGACGTCATTATTAACTTGAGGTATGAAGCTTGAAACCAGTGATGGGTTTTCAAGCTTTCTTTATTTTAAATTATTTTTTATAAACGCTTCAGTTACATTCACATCCATAGGTTTACAAAAGTAATACCCTTGTCCAATATGACATTTTTTTTCTTTAAGAATCATTAATTGCTCCTTACATTCTATTCCTTCTGCTACTAATTGTAAGTTCAAATTATTGCCCATATCAATAATTGGCTGGACAATGTTTTTCTCATTTGAGTAAAGATCATCTACAAATGATTTATCAATCTTCAAATAATCAATTGGAAGGTCCTTCAGCACACTTAAAGAAGAATATCCCGTTCCAAAATCATCAATCGAAATCTTAACGCCAATTTCTTTTAATTTTTTTAACTAAAATAAAGACTCATCAATGTTCATAAACACACTTTCTGTTATCTCTAAATTTAAATACTTAGGATCCAGTTTATTATCAGTTAAAATTTTTTCTAAATGATTTATAAAATCCTTATGACGAAATTGAATAGGAGAAATATTTACACCCATGGTTATATTTGAAAGTCCCTTTTCGTGCCATAATGTTAACTGACGACATGCTGTATCCAACACCCAATATCCAATTTGAACAATAAGTCCATTTTCCTCTGCTACCGGAATAAATAATTCTGGAGAAAGTAAACCTTTTTTAGGGTGATTCCATCTGATCAAGCTTTCAACACCAATGACAGAACCCGTTTCGAGATGAAGTTGAGGTTGATAATATAGAATGAATTCATTTTTCTCCAGTGCCTTTCTAAGTCCATTTTCTAAAGTAAAATGATTATTTAGATCATCACGTAATAGTTGAGTGAATACTTTATATTTATTTTTTCCAGTCTTCTTAGCATAGTACATCGCTGTGTCTGCATTTTCAATCAGAGTGTCAACATCATCACCATCATCCGGATAACAAGTAATGCCAATACTAGGCGTTGTGTAAACCTCGTTCTGATCAATATGGATCGGCTGTTTAAACATCTCAATAATCTGCTGAGCAAATAAATGTGACTGCTCTTTTTTCATATAAGGTATAACAATGACAAACTCATCACCACCAAAACGGGCTACAAGTGCATCCTGATCAACAGAAGCCGACAATCTATTTGCAACTTCCTTTAGCATCTTATCACCGCTACTATGTCCCATTGCATCATTTACAATCTTAAACCGATCCATATCAATAAACATCACAATAAACGGGTAACCCTCTTCCATTTGATTCCCGATTATTTTTTCCATATAAGCGTAAAGCTTATTTCGATTTGGCAAACCAGTTAATTCATCGTAAAAAGCTAGATAATTTATTTTCCCAATCGCTTTTTCTCTTTCCGTTACATCTCTGACTAATATATGGTTTGCAGTTTTTCCTTGATAGGTTGTTGCAAAACCCAAGGATTCACAAATAACCTCTTCTCCATTCAGACATTTATACGTGATAATAATAGGCCTTGATTTTCCAAGTGTTTTTGTTTCTTCTATTCTTGCAGTAGCTTTCTCTTTCTCATGAGTTGGAATAAAATCAAATACAGACTTACCTATAATTTGTTTTCTATTATATGCTTTAAGTAGATTTACACCTGCTTGATTAATATAAACAATTTCCCCATCGATATGGATAAGATTTGTTTCAAGAGAATTTTCAATAAGTTGTTGATAAAGTTCTTTTTTTTCGGCAACAATTTCAAAATTTCTTTGAATTAATTTATACAGTAAAAAAGCGTTAATGAATACAAATATCCAACCCTTTAGGATATTTACCCAAGTCATGGTTATATAGCTATTAATTAGAAGGTCAGAAGCAAGTACCCAAACAATACTAATGAATAGATAAATCAATGAAATCCTAATACCTACTCTTTTGCTTGTAGTAATGTCTCTCAATATCAAATGGATCCCCACTCTTTCCTTACACATAGTTCTACTAATCATTATTTAAAACTAGTTTCACCGATCTTAGTATAAATATGTTATATTCTGCTCCAAAAGTTAGAAAACGAATACCTTCCGTTTTTTACTAACGGAAATCAACAACAGAGTAAACAAAAAAGCACTCGCTCTAATAAAGAGCAAGCACTTCATTTTAACCTAGCGAAATAGCCAGAAACCCATAGGCAGGCGAAGTCCTAATAAGATTGTTAAAATAAGGACAACAAAGAATATGATCCAAAACACTTTTGTTGGTTGGCCTTTTTTCAACTTTCCTAAAACCATTTCCATCATACCAATTGTCAAAATACCTAAAATAATCTTACCGATATACTCTCCGCTAAATTTATAAATATCTGAAGCAATGATAATACCTGTTACAATAATTAAAACATAGAATAATCGTAATACCATGTGAACAATTTTAAATGGCTTCTCTTTTCCTGATTTAAATAGTGAGTTAGCTACGAAGAAAAGGATGATCGCTACTACCCATGTCGTAATATGTGCATGTGTCATAATTTTTTCCTCCTTAATAGGTTCAAACAACCCTATTTTAGCATGATTCACCAAAAATATTAATGCATTGCATCAAAGAATCATTTTCATGTGTCTAATTTTTGAAATCTTTTCATAGATTTAGGCTGACTCGCCAAACTTTGTTGCTATTAACCAAGAAGTGCCGTATGGTTGATTTCCACTCCAGTTGCTCGCTTTCCGCGGGGCGGGCGGTGAGCCTCCTCAGCGTAAACGCCTGCGGGGTCTCACCTGTCCCGCTGCTTCCGCAGGAGTCTCGCAATCCGTTCCAATCAACTTAAAATAGTTTTTGTTTTTTAAAGCAACAATCTCTTAAATTAATGGGTAATCGCACCACTCATAAACATCCAAAAGTTAAGTACAAAGTGAAAGATAATTACTGGTAGTAGTCCGTTAGAACGCAAGGTTAGACCAGCCATATAAATGCTTCCTATTGCAAAGCCAATACATCCTATCAAAGGTATCCCTAATGCATAATGATAGAAGCCAAATCCAACACTTGTAACAATTAAAGCAGAAACAGTTCCCATCGTGTCAACAAAACGGCTTAATATAAAGCCCCGCCACACGATTTCTTCTAAAGGTGCATTAATACAAGCAAATAACAAACTATACATAACAAGCTGGATGGTAAGAGTAGAGTCTGGTTTTATTGCAAACATGGTCACAATAAACATCACACTTGTAATGAGAGAAAAAATTGTGATAAACAGCCAAATTGGGGGATGATCAAATCCTTTCCATATCCAAGGAAAGGCTATACGTTCTCTAAAATTACCTATACGCCAATAATGCATTGGCTTTTTATGTTCAAAAGAAGCTGCTAGGAAAAGAAAGACTATATACGAGCATACTAATACTCTTCCTAAGATCACTGCGATTTCTAAAGGGAAATCTTGTTCAAGCATCCAAACCATTAAAGGCTGCTCAAGTAATTTAAAAACAGCGAATCCTCCTATAAATGCACAACATGTTAAAGCTGTCGTCTTATAGTTCGGAAAGATGAAAATACTACCGATCAAACTACATGCTAAAATCATCATATATAAATAGGAAGGATACATTTGCACAGATAACACACTACCTGCAAATAAAAGACAAATACTTAAATCGCGAAAAAATAACTTTCCTTTCAGCTCTGCGATCCTTAGCAGGAGGGAATGGCGCATAGAAATTAACTACTCCTCTCAGATGTAAGTTCCGTATGAAAAGCGCAAGCGCCTTGATCAGCCTCGGGCAATAAGACGCAAAAGAATCGAAGACGTTCTTTGTCTTCAATTCTTTTGTGGCTTAGACCCAAAAGGGGCTAGGCGCTGGAGCTAGACACAGAAACTAAGTACAAAATTTTATACTTTCTTAACTCTGAAAAAAAATCTGCCAAGAAAAGTGACAGATTCCTCCTAAAACAAGATTACTTTTAAAATAGTACTTCCGAAGTTTTCTCCGTAAGGGATAACAATTTAAACCGATCTGGCTTTCTAGCGGAAGTTAGCGGAATCTCTGATAGAAAATGCCAGAAAACGGGCCTCTTAAACGATGGGAGTTGTTCTTCACACATTCTCTTAATCTCTTTCATCACTTTATGCTTATTTGATCGTTTATCAATCACAACATATGCGATAGGTTGTTGTCCAAATGTGTCATTCTTCTTACCTAGCACCACCACTTCTTTAACACCTGAATATCGGATTAAGAAATCTTCCACTTCTGCAGAATAAAATGAAAATCCACCATGATTTATTTCATCTTGTTTTCTACCTGATAGAAATAAATAACCATCATCATCGAGATACCCATAATCACCGGTACGAACCAAATTTCCATAAAACGTTTTTTTATTTAAGGCAGGATTATTCAAATATTCATCCATCGTATATCGTGAACAAATACTTATCTCTCCAATCTCACCTTTAGGCACTTCTTCCCCATTTTCGTCCACAACACGACAATCTACAAAAAAGGAGGGAATTCCGACAGAACCATGTTTATCAAGCCACTCTGTTTCATCAATAGAAGAAATCCCGCCCACTTCACTCGTCCCATAAAAATCTATGAAGCTAGTATCTGGCATCTGTTCCATTAACCGCTTTTTAAGCAAGTAGCTAGTAGGGTTACCAGTAGTCATGACTACCTCCAAACTTCCTGGCATCTCCTCATTACTCTCTTCCAACCAATCTACTAAGCTAGTGAGATCACTGGGACCAGAGATGATTTGATGAATGTTATATTTATGAGTTAACATCCATATATATTCTTGTGACTTACTAGTTGTCAATACCAGTGTTTTCCCCTCTTGTATAATTGAAATCGCCAATGTTAAATGTGAACGAAAAAATAGCGGCCGAATAATCAAATTGTACTCAGTATTATCGCGATAATACTCAGCTGGAATTTGCAAGGTAAATGCTTCTGGACTTACAACAATCCCCTTTGGCTTTCCAGTTGTACCAGAAGTAAAAAAAAGGAGAGGAGAGGTAAATTCTTCCTTAGGAACTTCACACTTCGAATATTTGTTGAGATCTGTTTCATAAACATCTTCAATAAAAATAAGTGAATTCCTTCTCCCTTGGAAACTTTCTTTCACTAAACTAGCAAAAGAATTTTCCGTAATCATATAAGCATTCTGATTAAGTTCCATTAAATACTCAATTTCAGATTGTAGATAATGAACGTTTACTGGAATAATTTTAGCATTAATCGTCTCTAAAGCTAAGAACACCTCTAAATAACCAACCTGGTTATTCATAAAAATCATGACAGAATGACCAGAATCTACACCTTTTTCTGTTAGGAAACGGCTCCATTGATTCACTCTTTCAAATAATTCCTTATATGTTAGCGCTGTCTTATCATCGATCACTGCAGGTCGATTTGGATGAGAACGTGCAAAATTTTTTAAAACAGTTGTCAAACGATCCATCTAGTCCCCCCAATTAAAGAACTTCTAGCATTTCTAGATGTTTTTTAGCTAGCTTATGCTCAGGGTTTAGATGTAATGATGAATGTAATGCCTTTCTTCCTTCTTCTACATCCTTTAATTTGATATAAGCTTGTGCTAATGAAAAATACAGCTCATCATCCTCAAGTCCCTTGTGTAAGCAGTACTGAAACTCTGCTATAGCTTTTTTTACGTTACCACCAAATGCCTCTGGTGTATTTAACAATCTCATCCCGTTTACTTTTCGCGCCAATAATAAGTCTGGCGCAATTTCCAATGCCCTGAGCGTTTCTCTTTCAAAGATAGGTAATAATCTCATTTTATTAAGTACGCTTGAGTTTTCAATCAATCTGCCCAATGCGATCGCAAACCATGCATGTGCTTCAGGAGAAACAGGCTCCTGTTTTACTGCATCTTCCATCATGTTTTTTGCTTGTTTAAATTTCCCCTGATCTAGAAGTAGTTTACACTCACTAATAACCTTATCAACGTTATCACTAGAAGTTTCCCTAATTCTTTCGGACATTTGCTGATCATTTTCATTCATTACTTCAATTTCAAAACTTGCTGGTATCTGATCGCTTCCTTTTAATTGCTCACTTTCATCCATTTGATCTGCAGCATACATTAACGTCTTTTCTGCTAATAACCGAGTAGTATCGATATAAGGTAATACCAAGTTATGATCATTTATTATGATCGGTAATTCGGTACAAGCTAAAATAACAAGTTGACTCCCTCTATCTTTTAATCCTTCGATCATGAGTTGGGCTTCCTTTACAGTATCTGAATCTACATGATCAAAAAGTAATTCTTCTGCTATTATCGCATCTAATCTTTCCTTCTCCTCTTGTGAAGGCTCAACTAGTTGGATTCCTGCATTTTTTAACTTATCTCGATAAAGGGAAAATTGCATCGTTGGGAACGTCCCTAACACTGATACTTTACTTACCTTTCTTTTAAGACACTCATTAATTGTTAGATCAATGATACTAAGTATAGGCAGTGGGGAAACAGCTTGCACATCTTCGAAAACGTAATGGGCTGTATTTGCTGGAATAATCGCAAATTCTGCACCAGATCGTTTTACATTCTCAATTGATTCTAAAATTAAACTCGTAATCTTGTTAAAGTCAGCTACATCAAATTCATTTTGAGGGTGAGCATGAATGGAAATTTCCGGGCAGTGCTTGAACCGTTTTATCCCTTCGATTACAATTTCCTTGTAACATAATGCTGCACCAACAGCTGTTACCCCAACAATTCCAACATGTTTATAGGCTTTCATACTAATCCACCGACCTTTTCAGCTCTGATCTCATCTACTGGTGATTTTAGAAAACGATTTTTTTGCAATCGATAATGAATTAAATTTGGATTAAAGTACTCCACTAGTTTTATCCCTGGTTTTTCATTAGATTGGAAGTGTAATTTATACTCCTTAAAAGGAATCATTCCACCATTAAGTTCCTCAGCAAAGATTAATTTTTTCGGATTTCCTGACAGGTCTGAAATTTCAGTTGGTAGACACCAGCCATTTTTCGTGATAATCCGATTTGACAGCACTTCATCATTTTTTAATATCTTGCCAATCACTTCTTCTTTTTCTAAAATCCGCTGATAAAATTCACTTGGAACATGTTCTGGATAAAGCATCATAAAGTTGTGAGAAACAAATAAATTTTGATTGACGGTGTAAAGAAATGATTCTCTATAAATTGTATTATCATGTTTTTCTTGATTAATAACTTCAACATACACCCTTTCACCACACAGTGTTTCTAGCATATCGGTTGTACGTCCATCCGAAACCAACAATAATTCAAATAGCACTTTACTAAGCTCTTCCATTTGTTCACCTCTATTCACTTAACATAGTTCATTTTCCATAAAGAAATAAGCAGGAAGCATATGCCAAAGCCAAGTAACACAATTGAGTTAACAAGAACGTGTTCGAATCCAAGTCCTCTTACTAAAATATCCTGATATCCTGTTAGAGCCCATGCATGTGGTGTAATTAATGCGATATTTTGCATGATATCTGGCATGATGAATAAAGGGACCATCGTTCCACCTAATGCAGCCAATGTTAAGGCGAGCAAAACAGACCATCCTGATATTTGCGAATCTGTCTTAAAAACGGCAGCAATTAACATACCTAAGCAAGAGCTTGCCCATACAAGCGTAAGTGTCACAACGATTAAACCAGTAAAGGATGAACCAAGTGACATATCAAAGACAAAATGTCCGAAAGCAAAGAGAACGACTACTTGAACAATACCGATTAAATAATTTGGAATCATTTTCCCCATAAATAATTGCCAACGATCAACTGGTGCCGCTAAAATTCTTCTAAACGTACCATCATTTCTTTCATTTAAAAATGAGCGACCCGCATACATAATAATGAAAAACGCATACATGACAGTATAACCCGGTACATTTTGCTGAAAGGCATCAGGTCGTTCGATTACCTCACCCTCTGTAGCGGAGTAGGTTCCTATCGTAATACTTGGGTTACTAAGAGATTCGCTCGCAGTATTTACTAAATCTTCCTTCATTCCAGTAAGGTCTGGCGCCGTTTCTTCTTGTGAGTCTACCTCCACTGAAGCTGGTACAGCTGCATTGTTTGTCAATTGATTTAATTGAGTTGTCAATGCTTCAATTTGATTCTGATACGCAAGTTCTACTTGCTCAATTTCATCAGTAACCATTTGATTGATGTCTGCAACCTGATCATCAACCATTCGACTAACGATATACTCTACCTCAAATGCTTGTGCTACCCCTTCTATCGCTCTTCCGATAATTGAGGTGATATTGGCTTGTGCTGGGTCTTCAAACGATACTAACTCTAGTTTTTCACCGTTTTTAATCTTACTACCAAAACCCTCTGGAATAATTAATGCAAAAGGAAATTCTCCATCCTTTACTGCTTGTTTCGCATTTTCCTCGGTATATTCGGTACCATCTTCTTCAGCAAAGGTTAACTTTACACCTTCGGTAGCATCCAATAATTCAATTAATTTGTCAGAATCGTTCGTTTGATCTAAATTTACAATAGGAAGAGTGATTTCTTCACCCTCTCCTCCTTGAAATACTGGCATTAAAGCAAAACTCATAATGGTCATGAGCATTAATGGAAGCATGAACAAAACAACGATTGCTCCAGGATCTTTTAACATGATCCTTAAATCTTTTTTAGCAATTGCCCACCATTGCATAGCAAAATTCTCCTTTTTCAGCTAAATGACTTCTATGAATCTCTTAATTTTTTCCCAGTCTTATATAAAAATAATGTCTCTAAAGAGGGATGCATAATATTTGTAACGCGTGCACTACTCTCTTTACGATTCAACTTTTCAAGTAACACTGCAACGTTTTGATTAATATCCTCAACAACTAATTCGAGCCTTTTTTCCGATATCCGAACATTTTTCACAAATGAGATATCACTTAAGTTTTCTGATAAACCAATAGCTTCTTCATCATTTTCACAAGTGAGCTCTATTACGCCTCCATAAACTTGAGCCACTAACTCTTCTACAGTTCCCAAAGCAATGATTTGACCACCATCAACGATCGCTACTCGGTCACATAACACTGTTGCTTCTTCCATATAATGAGTAGTGTAGACAACTGTAATACCTTGACTTTTTAATAACCTAATCAAATCAAATATTTGATTTCGGGACTGTGGATCAATTCCGACAGTTGGTTCATCCATAAATACGACCAAAGGATTATGAATTAATGCAGCTGCGATATTAATTCTACGTTTCATCCCGCCAGAGTAATTTTTTATCGGTTCCTTAGCACGATCTGTCAGACCAACTAACTCTAGTAATTTAGATACCTTTTCTTTAAGTGGCTTCCCTTTTATGCCATATAGCTCTCCAAAGAACTTTAAATTATCAATGGCACTTAGCATCGGATAAAGAGCAATATCTTGAGGGACGATTCCAACTATTTTTTTGACTTGTTTTTGTTTCTGTTGAGCATTAAGATCATTAACGATAATATTTCCATCACTTGGAAGAGATTGTGAAGTCATCATAGAGATTGAAGTTGTTTTTCCTGCACCATTTGGACCTAATAATCCAAATACCTCTCCTTTTTCTATGATTAAATTCAAATCCTTCACAACATGACGTTCACCATAGCGTTTATTTACTTTTTCACATGTAATCATACTCATAGAGATAGCTCAACTTTCGAATTTTTTTCCTGCAGTTTTATGTATACTGGTTTTAGGCTAATTGTATTTTCAGTAAATAATTGTCTGTTTATTAATTCACCTTTATTAGCCAACCTTACGATTACAGGTAGTTCTAAAAATTCTGTTAAATGTTGCTCCATGTTACGTATCTCTGTTACTGATAAAGAGTCGTCTCCAAAATCAACGATTGCAGTTAAATATTCATTTGATTCAACAATCTTCCAAATCAATGGGACTTTTGGTAAACGATAAATAGCTTCGTGAATATCTAAACCTTCTAAAATAGTTCCTTTAGAATTTACAATTCTCTCTTTTGCACGACCATGGACAATGATTTGCCTTCCACTATGTCCACATCGACACTTCGTTTCTTTTACTGTTACGATATCCTCATTTACATACCTGAGCATAGGTGACCCTTGATGTGATAATGTTGTTACAGCTAGTAGACCTTTTTCACCTATCTTTTCTGGCTGCTTCGTCTGTTCATTAAGCACTTCGATCACGAAATCTTCTTCCGAAATGTGCATGATTCCATATTCACACATTGAAGCAATGTTTGCGGTTTCGGTAGATCCATAAAATCCGTACACAGGCACCCCTAGTTTACTTTCTAAATATTTCTTCCTATGATCTCCAAGTAACTCTCCTGCTACACAAGCGGCTCTTAAATTCGGAAAAGCCTCCTGCATACTCAATCCCATCATTTTCGCTGTTTCTATTAAATATTCCAATTCTCTAGCCAAACCCGCAAATACTGAAACATTTAGTTTTTGCATGAGCTCTAACACTTTTACATATGGTGTGATTGTAGTACGGCTACTTGCTGGAACCATTCCTGCAGAAGCTTGCATACATGCCTGTTGCATTAAAAATGCTGTACAGGATAAAGCAAAGGGAAATCGAATTAATACCAAATCTTCATTACTAAGGTTTACCCCCATTTGATTCAACTGATTTCCAGCTGTCTGTAAATCTTCAAGTGTAAACCAGGATGAACTACTTATTCCAGTTGTGCCTGATGATTCATGATAATGAGCGATTTTTGATACCGCCACACCTACTAAATCATAGGGTTCTGCTAATCTTAAATCCTCTTTTGTCGTTAATGGAAGTGAAGGTAGATCATAAAGGGATACATTGTTTAGATTGTAAGTTTCAAGTTTGTTTCTATAAAAAAGGGACTGATTCTTTGACTCAAGCAAACGTGCAAATTTTTGTTCCCTTACTTTAGAAAGTTCTGTCACGATCACAACCTCCTTGGCATATTGTTTACTGTTCCGTTATTGTTTCTAAAATCTTAACGCCCATGTGTCGACCAGGCTCACACATATAAGCCATAATTTTGTCTCCCGGTTTAAAGGTTGTAGCACTTTTTGGATTTCCATCACCATCAAATATTCTAATATGCCAATCATCCTGAACAATTGCGTTTATTTTCATGCCTTCGTATTCACATTCGATAAGTAACAGTGGTCTAACCTCTATTTTCATTCGTCCCACATTAACCGACCGGCAATTACCATTTAGGTCAACGACTGTGACTTGGTTTCCTACTCGTAAATCAGTTATATATTCTGTTGTATCATTCGGACACCACACATAGGAATGGACAGCACCAGCATTGACACGGAATGGACGAGTATTCATATAAGGAAGGTAATGTGTTTCACTACATACCATTAAGCCGCCTGATGAGGTCGACCCAATTATCATTGCTTCTTCCTTTGTTAATAAACTTGTCGTATCAATACATGCTCGTTCACCGGCATCCAAATGCTCTACTTTGGTTACTGTTGCGCTCACAATATCTAACTGAGTATTGCGCGATTGCTGCATGAATTTATTCATATCCAAAATTTCCTCCATGTTCGTTGTGGTAAGCAGGATTCCATCTGCTCCCACTTCCATTACATCTGAAGATACCCTTCCATCCTCCGTACTCACAACACGCTTAATAATCTCAATTTCATAGTTTTGTAGTTTCGCAATGACTAGTTCTAACGGAATATTTGTTTCATCTTTAAAATCTACAATCAAAATCGGGTTTTCCATTCCATACTCAACAGCTTCAAGCATTGTTTCTTGGTCGATTACTCGAATATACCAACACGTTTTGTACCCCTCTTCTCTTGCAAGCTGGAGCACTCTCAAGTTGGTTGAAACAATTGTCGTTAATGCTTCCTCAGAGCCAAACATTCTACATTGGTCCATATTGTCAACAACGATATGTTTTTCCAAACGAGGTGAAATAGGTAAATGTTCAACCTGGTCATATGTTAATAGGATCCCACGGAAAGAAATACTTTGGTTTACAGTCAATAGAGTCGATTCTATCTGTTCTTCAGTTATATTTCTTGCATCAAATAAGGCCTTCTTAATATTCATATCCGTCACGTCCTTTGTTCAATTGGTATAGTTAATGTTAAAAGTCTTGCAAAGTTCCCACCTAAAATCATTTGTTTCTCTTCGTCAGAAAGTGAAAGGCGATTAATCTTTTCACGTTCAACTATTGCATCTGAAAGTGGAAACTCAGTCCCAAACAATAGTTTTTTTACCCCTGCCTGTTTGATCGCCAATTTAAGCGCGAGGATTGGTGCTAAAGATGTTTCTAAGTAAACATTCGGAAACTCACTTGCCAAATTAATTGCGTGTTGATCAACATCCCCTATCCCCATATGACCGATTATGATCGTCGTGTTAGGATGTTTTGCAACTAATGATTCTAGTGCAAATGTGTTAGTCTCTTCATTGACAGTGACATGCGTGTATAAAGGAATATCATAAGTACTACATAATTCAGCGATCCAATTGACATTGCCCTCTAGGAATGACATTGGGTGGACAAGAGGTGCAAGTTTTATTCCTTTAAACCCCTTTTGAATAGCGAGTTTCACTTCGCTTTCGATATCACGAGCATCTGTCAATGGATTTATACAATAAAATCCAATAAATCTTTCTGGGTATAAGGCAACACAGTGTTCCACATATTCGTTATCTGGTTGAACTGGCTCAGGTCTCTCTCTCAAGGTTGTATATTCTGACATCTTCCGAATATCGAGCATACCACCTGGTACTAGGACAGCTTTGTCTATACCGGCAAGATCCATATCTTGGATTAGTATTTCTGGTTTTGCAGCTGTTCGCTTTGAAATATGTGCATGAGAATCAATGATCATATGAATATTCACCTGTTTCTAAAAAATTGATATTATAATATGATTTTTATTTATTCAAAAAAGACTCTTTTTGCTTTTTCAAACGTACGCTCGATATGATGATTGATGATAACCTTGCAATTAAATTCAAGAGTGTTGTAAAGATGTGAAGTCACTTTATCTATTAATTGTTCATCTGTAAGTTCAGTTTTGAACGGTTCAACTTCAACTGTTAACTCTTCATTGGATACGATGAACTTGAACCACATGCCTACTTCAGGTATTTCTAACAGAATATTTTCTAATAAAAATGGTGAATAGTCCTCACCATAAAGGCGAATTTGATTTTCTTTTCTACCGCGTAAATGGAGAATATCTGAAGTTATCTCATTTCCACACGAGGATTTCATTAGGTAACCCATATCGCCTGTTCTGTAACGAATGATCGGCATTCCTTCTCTCATAAGTGTGGTAACAACAATCTCACCAATTTCACCATATTCTAAAACGTCTTCTGTCAGTGGATTAATGATTTCTACTTTCACATGACCAGGTACTACATGGTAACCATGTTGTTCTGAGCACTCGACACCAATCATCCCGCATTCTGTAGAACCATAGAAGAAGGTGGCTTGGCAACCATAAAGCTCTTCAAGACGAGTTCTAAATTGTGGGGAACACCCTTCGCCTGTTAAAATCAAACGACGCAATTTTATATCCTGTCCTAATTTATAACCTAATTTTTCACTCTCTTCGGCAAGTAAAGCCGCATATGATGGTGTTGTTGCTAAAATAGTCGTTTGATATTCTTTCATTAGTTCTAAAGATTTTTCTACCGGGGCCATGTAGCCACCTTTTCCAATCGATATAACCGTCGCTCCAAATACAAATTGATAGACGCGCTGAAATCCTAATCCTGGCTGGGCCACCTCATATGGCAAAGCAACAGCTACAACATCTTCATCACTATCTGGAAATAAGACAGGATACTTCGGTATCACATCATATTTAAATTGATCTGCTAAAGTATAGGATAAGTACATCGGTTTCCCTGTCGTCCCTGAAGTCGAGTGGACTTGTCCAATCTCACTAGTGGGACAGCAAAGTAGCTTCGTCCGGTCACCTGCAATTTCCGGCTTCTTTAAAAAAGGTACATTTGCTAATTCTGATAAATCATTTATATGAGGAGTATCCATTCCAGCTTGCTGCATTTTTTCTCTATAAAAGTCATTCTTGTTCCAAGCATGGTTGAGCGTTAAATTAATTGCTTTTACATGAAATGAATCAATTACCTCACGCGGCAAAGTCTCGATTGTTTGCTGTTGATTATCCAATTGTTCGAAAAAAGGAATAAGTTCCTCTAAATGTGATTGATGTCCCTCAACAAGAGTCGTCATTTTTCTTGGTCTTATCTTGAATTTTGTCATTTCCATATTACTATTCACCCCTGTTTATTAATTTTAATTAAAAAGCGGTAAAACTTCATGTCCCCTGTATATTTCATATGCTTCACTGCCTGATTGACGCTCATGAACTAGTGCATTTAGTGCTAGTCCCATCGCTAGTGGATTTTCATCTTCAAATACATTTCTACCAATACATAAGCCTTTTGCACCAGCCTCTAAACAATCATCAAGAGATTGAAGCCAATCTAATTTTGAACTTGATTTAATCCCTCCTGCAATTAACACAGGAATCTTAAAGGCAGACATTATTTCAGGTAGCACTTCTAGATGGTCAGGGCACTCTACTTTAACCATGTCAGCACCTAACTCCCCTGCCACTCTAACTGCATGAGCAATTCGTTTCCCATGGTCTAATAAGTTGGTTGTGCGTTCAGCTTTTGTTACATTCATCATGACTAATAATGGTAGTCCCCAATGATAAGCTTGATCACATAATTCTCCTAATTCTTTTAACATTTCAGGCTCATGTAAAACACCAAGATTAGTATGAACAGAAATTCCTGTTACTCCTAATCGCAAAGCGTGCTCTACACTAGTAACCTGTTGCTTAAAAGCAGTGTCAGGTCCCATTGATGTTGATGCACTCAAATGTAAAATATAGTCCATACCAGATAAATCTTGATTTTCGGACATCGCCCAATGAATGATGCCTTTATGGGCAATGACTGCTTGATACCCACTATCCTTAGCTTGTCTAATCAAATCAGGAATGTTAAGTAGACCAGTTAACGGTCCCATCGTTGTTCCATGATCTATTGGAAGTAATAGTGATCGCTTTGAACTAGGATGGAAAAGTCGGTGAATACGTAATGTTTTACAATTCATTGAATTACCTCCGATTTAATAGATTTGTTTTGTCCGTTAACGCACTAAATAATCGAATAATGGCAAGCAACACCTCCTTTAGTTGTTTACTTAATGACTTATTAAACATAATTAAATAGACTATTCACATGTGTATACTTGGTTATAAAACCTTAAAATATTAATGTTTTATAATCATTTTTTTATAATAGTTGAGGGTTTTTCGTCCTTATTAAACTGAATATGTATGGATATAGAAAAATGTATGTACTCTTGATGATGGTTTTTCTGATGCATTGATAAACGATTAAACTAAGTTAACAATGGTAGTGACCTATATTAATCATTCAAGGAGGTATGTCTTAAGTGTGACACAATGATTGATGACAAACTTCATGAGGTAATTTTCCTACAAAATTGTGTTGGAAATGAATTAATTGTTTAATTTTCTGATTTTTTTCTCTTTGTCACTTACAAAATTAACATAAATGAGTAATATTTTGTAAAAACTTTTGCCGAAATTTGAAAAACAAGCAATTATTCCTATTTTTTAACAATAATAAATTTAATTGTTTTTTATGTGGATTTTACTATTTCATTATATTTCTTAACTAGTGTGTTTTTATTTAGAAAGTACATACTTGTTTTATATATTACATACGAAAGTGCACTATTCCATCCTAATTGAGAAGCTATAAAATCAGTATTTAAAAAAAGTTTATTTCACTTATCTATTTTCTTTACATATAGACCAAAAGACACAGTCAGAATTTTCTCTATCTTATAAGGGTTTTAATTCATTAGGCAATTATTCTTGTACTATTTTCTTACAGAAATGAAGCGGATATAACTAGTAATATTTAAGCTTGAAAAATACCATTTATTGTGAAAAGATTCAAAAAAAAAGAAGCCATCAATATAGCTTCTTCCAATAAACGACCTCTACATTATTCGATTCCTTAACTTTCCAATCCCTTCAATCTCAACCTCAACTGTATCACCTGGTTTCAAAAACTTAGGCGGATTAAATCCTTTCCCAACCCCTGCAGGAGTACCAGTTGCAATAATATCGCCAGGTTCTAGAGTTGTTCCTTGGGATAGTGTCGAAATGATATGTTCGATTGAAAAAATCATATCCTTTGTATGTCCATTTTGTCTTACTTCATCATTGACTCTAGTTGTAACAGTTAAATCATAAGGGTCTTCGATTGCAGATTTATGAACGATATAAGGACCAATTGGACATGAAGTATCTAAGCTTTTTCCTAGTAAAAATTGCTTGTGCTGATTTTGGAGATTTCTAGCTGTAATATCATTAACAATTGTGTAGCCAAATACGTAATCCATTGCAGCTTCTTCGGTTATTTGTTTACCCTTTTTTCCAATCACAACTGCAAGCTCACCTTCATAATCAAGCTCTTTTGTAAGATGTAAATGTGGATCAATTTTATCCTCATGTCCTATAACCGCAGTCGGGGCTTTAGAGAATAGCATGACGTGTTCTGGTACATCTGACTCGCTTCCCATTTCAATTGCATGGTCACGATAGTTTTTTCCTACACAAAAGATATTTTTAGTAGGTCTCGGGATAGGTGAATGTAGTTTCACATCGGTTATTTGGTATAGATAGCTTTCTGATCCCTCTTCAACATTTATTTTATCAACAATCTGCTTAACATCCTGAACAAACTTATCACCTAAGGGGATACAATCAAAAAGGGACTTCGGAAAGGATGTTAACTCAAAAATGTCTTTCTCTGCTTTTTTCAAATCAATGATTTTATCACCGTGTACAAGGCCAATAAACTGGTCATTATGTATTGTAGCTGTTACAAATTTCATAAAAAGCCTCCATTATAAAGATGATTTCTATTACTGGTTAATTTTGCATTTAGCTGATCATTAGGGATAGTAAGAATATTCGATAAGCACTCGCTTATTTCCTTTAGTAAAACATGATTATATTGGTCAAGGTGGATATAGGCATCAATCTTCTATGTTCCTCCTTATTTACTTGCTAAGAATATTATATTGTAAATCAAAAGCTTCATATAATGTGTTAGCTTTTAGTTTTTGGCTCTGTTAAACTTGATTGTTGATTTACGCTTTGGCGTTCGCTTTCCGAGGCAGTCCGGGAGCCTCCCCGCAGGAGTCTCACGCCTTCCGCTCCAATCAACAAGGTTCCAAAATCACTAGTGAGCTTTAACAGAGCCCAATTTTTAAGATCTAACAACTAATCCGTTAAGTTAATAACAAGTTACAAATAACCCCATTTACCTAATTTTAGAATTTTTTACTAATAATTTTTACTAGTTAAGCAAAAGTTTTCGTGTAATTCCTGTAGAATTTTGTATCTTTTTTTGTTATTTTAGCGAATATGATATTTTCTAAAAAATCCATTGTATAATAAGCTTGTCCCTATAAATAAGGGTTTTCATTACTTCGAAGACGTTAAAAAATTTAAATATTGAATAGAGATGGAGAAAGTTAATGGTTATTAATGAAATTGAATTAAAAAGAAAAGCATTAATTAAAACAGCAATGCAGTATGGCTTGAACTCTAATAAAACAATTGAATGCAGTCAAGAACTTGATATCTTACTGCTACAGGAAATTAAATGGAGCAAAGATATAACAAAACAAAAACAAGTTACTAACTAATTTTTCACCATGGTAGAAGCTACTTTAAAGTAAAGTAAAATAAAGTTAATAAAACTTGATAATTCATATTTTCTAACTTAACCTTTACGAATGCTCTTCTACTCATTTGAATCTTCTTACCGTAATCTGATTATTCCGCATTTATCACACATTTTTCTATTATTCATAAGGTATATAACATCAGTTCAAACACATTAAATTTTTTCCGTGTTTTGCCAAACTAGACAAAAGGATGTTCAAAATGCCAGCAATTGTAGGTGCCATTAAAGTAAATAGTGTAGGAACAAGTAGTATTGTTCATATTGGAGATGTAATTACTATTTCTCCATATAGTGAAGTTAAAACCTTTGCTGGTGCTGGCTCCTTTAACACCGGTGATGGACTTAACATTTACAATCAAAACTCAGTTACAAATACGTATGACAATGATGTAATCGATCAACCAATTGCAGGAAATCTATAGGGAGTGTTGACGATGAATTTCTATATAAATCAAACAATTTGTATTAATTATTTGCGGGTCGATGCTGTAAGCAATTCTTCTGTCCTACAAATAGGGAGTGCGGGAATCATTAAACCCCTATCAAACCTCTATAATACAGGTAGCTTTACAGAAGCAGCACCACAGATTGAGACAGCAGCGCCTACAGGAGTATCTGAAGCGGAAGGATCATTCGTTGTTCCTCTGACGTCACCGACAGCTTAATAAATCGAGACAAATCGAATATTTACGGCAGTTTCCACCCACCTTCGCTTCCTTGACCCACTTAAGCTAAAGGCAGGGGGGTGACTTCTTAGTTTGTGTGGAATAAATAGGCATTCACCTATCTCTTGTACCTTGCATATACATTAATTATCAACTATTGTGCGAAGAACTAGAGGTGGGTGATGAGTTTGTATTACGACACTATGAAATACTTACAGCAACTTCATCAATATATCCAACATCAGGATAATAGAATTCAACAATTAAATGAATTGCTAGAAAATATTAGGTCAGAGATTGACCAAATTAAAAATCAACCATACACAAATATTGAAAAAATAGAATATAAGTTTGACCAACTAAAGGTGGAACATCTTGATGGAACGTTGAATATCGGTTTAAATCCGACGAACCCTGAGCAAATTGATAACTTCGACGTTCAGCAAAAAGGGATGAATGTAAACGGGGTTCAACAACAATTACGAGAACAACTTCTTCAGCAATGTAGTGAAGAAATAAATCAGTTTTTAAATACGGATTGTGTCAGCCTTATCGAGCTAGCCGAGAAACAATATGATCTACGTATAGATGATCCTCACCGTAGACATATCATTGAGGATATACGAAAACAAATCGATAGCCGAATTCAATATTATATTAATGGTCAACCATTAACAGAACATGATTCCCTCTTAGATAAAAAACAAGAAATCCTGATACAAGTTAAAAAAGATGTAGAAAACTCAATTAATCACTTTTTAAATCATTTACCAAAAGATTCATAATAAGAAAAGCGTAAGCGCGTTGATCAGACTAAGGCAGGCATAAGCCACTCAGGAATAGAAGACGTTCTTTGTCTTCAATTCCTGAGTGGCTGTAGACCTGAGAGGGTCTAGGCGCTGGAGCTAGACACCAAAACTAAGTACAAAGTTTTAAACTTTCTTAACTAAGAACAAAAGCGCAAGCGCCCGTTTAGCAACGAGAAACAAGAGCACTCTGTATGAGTTTAAGATTAGTTTACTTTAAGGATGTGAATCACATATGAATTTCACAGTTGTTAATCACAATTTGCAGGTTGGTGCAGTTAAAATAGTCGGTGTCTCAAGTTCTTCAGTTTTTTTAATAGGTGATACAAACACAATTTCGCTTTCATCAGTATTTGATACACCGCCTGAATCAATGATTATTGGTGCTTATGTGCCACTGGCTCCACAATGATTAGTCGGTACTCTAACGTAAATACAGCGTATGTTAATTCAGTTGGAATTAGCTCTGTTATTAATATAGGAGATTCTATGGAAATAACTCCTTCTGTTAAAGTATTGGCTGTTCAACGGGAAGAAGAGCGGTATTACGGGTCAGAAGGCGACCTTTCCCAATATGAAATTTTTGAAGAAGAATTCCCTCAGCCTATCTTATATGAGCAAGTGACAACGAATTTTTTCCATAAAAACCCTAAAATCACAGTACACACAATAAATATTACCGCCATCTCAAGCTCAGCAGTTTTTCAGATCGGCTCAACAAAAGATATTGTGTGTGAAACTCGTACAAAACATATTCGTCATTTTAAAGATTGATTAGAAGGCTAAAGGCAAGGAACCCGCTTTATCAAGTTATCTTCTCCTTTTCAGTTAGATCACGAACAAACATGAAAATATATGCATAAAGTAAAGTACCATCGAAAACGAAAAGGATGTTTTTATATGCCCGCAATCGTAGGACCAATAAAGATTAATAGTGTAGGTGGCGGAGTTGTCAACTTCGGAGATTCCTTTTATCTATCTCCAAAAAGCCAGTCAAAAAGTGCCTCTGGCTCTGGAGGAGGAAGCACAGGAGATTTTCATATTATTAACAACGGTATAAGTGCAACAAATATGATTGATCCTGATGTTACAGATCAAAATATGGTAGCGAATAATTAAGTGAATAACATGAAAGCAGGAGTGATATTCTCCTGCTTTTTATATTTAAAATTCCCCAATTAACTCATTATCTTTTTCTTCAGAATAAGAAAAGATCTAGCATTCATATGCTAGACCTTTCCTTACAAGTAACGACCTTTTCGCTTTCGTTCATTTGATTTTTTCGTCTTAACTAATTTGCTTGCTGGCTGTTTTCTAATCCATTTTACATAGCTTTTTAGTTTTTCATTATGCTTCAACTCTTCTATCGTGGATAACCTTGCTGCTAGTTCTTCATTTGTGTAAACTGCATGTATTTGCTTATGACATGGAATGCACAACTTTGCTGTTGGGAGGAATGTGCCACCCATTTCTTTTGGGGTTAAATGATGGATCGTTGTTTCAACTTCTTTTCTGCTACATAATTCACATGTTCCAATTTCTTTTTTCGCCACGATCTCTACCCTTACCTATAAAGATTCTAAATAGACAGTTGACCCTTTCCCTGATGGTTCAGCAGGTTCTACAATGAGCTTTCTTGGTAATCTTGCCCGAAGTTCTCCAACATGGCTAATGACTCCGACGGATAGGTTTTGAGCTTGGAGTTTTTCAAGCGCCGTCACAACCGTATCGAGAAGATCTACATCTAAAGTTCCGAAACCTTCGTCAAGGAAGAAGAATTGCAACGGATATTCACCTCGCAGTTGAATTTGCGTCGATAATGATAGAGCTAATGCAAGTGATGTTAAAAAGGTTTCCCCACCAGAAAGTGTTGATACAGGCCTTCTAACGCCTCCATTTGCATCATCTCTCATAATAAATCCACCTTGAGAGTCTACTTCAATTGCATATCTGCCACGTGTTAGCTGCCTTAATCGTTCAGAGGCATCACGGCTTACTTGCTGAAGCTGTTCTTCGGCTACATATTCAACAAAGGTATTTCCCTTAAATACAGATTGGAGCTTTTCAAGCTTTTGTAGCATGTCATCAAGCCCTTTTTGCTCATTTTCAATTACCATGAAACGCTCATGTTTCTCCACTAGCATTTGCAGTGTATTGTTAGCAGCACCCTTGCTGGCAACTGCTTCGTCAACCTGATCTTTCACTTCAGCCTTTATTTGTTGAATTTGCTCCCATTCCGCTAATGATAGCTGTTTACCCGAAAGCTTTTCTTCAATACGATGTAAGTCTGTGTAAAGCTGCTTGATTTTATCCATATAGAACTCTATTTTCGCCTTCATTTGCTGTTTTTTATCAGCTGGCAAAACGGCAGCGAGCGTTTCTTCAATTGTCTTAAAAGAGGTTTCTTCACTGGCTGTAATCCATTTTCGCTCTGCTTTTGCAAGCTTAAGAGTTGTTTGATCATATGACTTTTCAATAGCCACAAGCTGACTTTGAAGCTGGTGCAGTTGATTAGACTTCTGCTGCCATGATTGATACAACTCGTTTTCTCTTTCAATTAATTGCTTTAATTGTGTCTCTGTTTCTTCAATTAGCTGACTAATTTGTTTATTTCCCTCAACTTCTTTTAGCTTTTCTTGTTTCTCAGCGATTAACTGTCCACGATTTTTCATCTCAGCAAGTAATTCTATTTCTTGCTCTGTTAGTTTTTGATTTTGTCTCTCCTGCTCTTTTACCATCTCTTCTTGCTCTTCAATAAATGAAATACTTTTTTGAATACGTTCATTTAATTGCTCAAAAGCTTCGTCTTTATCTACTATTTCTTTTTGAAGCTGTTCTAGCCTATCTAAAGGCATTGAGGAGAAACGTTCAGAATAAGATGATAACTCCTGATCATACTTTTGTTGATATGATTGTTGTTTGCGGGACCATTCATTTGCATCCTGTGTTGCTGATGATATAAAATCAGACCGTCTAATCTCTTCCTGCTGTAGCTCGCGTACCTGTTTCATTAGCTTATCTAAAGTATTTTTTATTTGTAAATAATCCTGATCGATCGCTTTAAACCCAGCATGGAATCTACTGTATCCTTGTTCATGAGTCAGCTCTTGACCGATCGTTATGACTCTATCTATATTAGTTTCGTCTATTTGCTTGAGCTCACGAAGAAACGGAAAATCTGAGACTACTTGTTGTGATAAACTTTCGAGCTTGATCTTTAGTGCATGACTCTCCTGACTTAGGCTTTGTAAACGATCAAGCTGGTCCCTTATCAAATCTGATTGTTTTTCAACTTCAGCAGGATTCACTTCATCAAGATGAACAGGACTTGGGTGGCTACTTGATCCACATACTGGACATGGCTCGCCATCACTCAACTGCTTAACAAGCTCTTGGGCCAGCTTTTGACTCTTCGCTTTTTCCTCCTTAGCTAACAAAACATCAAATTGTTCTTTTACAGAATGAATATATGTTGCATGCTCTCTTTCTCTCTCAGAAACGAGAAAATATAGCTGGTTTAAGCTGACAAATTGCCCTTGAAGCTGTGTTTTGCTATTGGTTACCTGTTCGGTAATAAGGTTGAGCTTTTGCTTTTCCTGATCGATCGCTGTTAGTTTGTTGTTTACTAGTTCCATCGTTTCCATTAAGATCTGCTGTGATTGCTTAACTTTATGTTTTGCTTCTAGGGCTCCCCGAACATGTTCTCGTTCTTTTGCTGTAATTGTTTTTGTTTTTTGTTCTTCTTTTAATACCTGCTGCTTAGCCATAGCCTTTTCAACAAAATGCTGTGCTTTCTTTAATAGAGCATTGCTTATTTCACGTTGTTCCTGAAGTTCACTCTTTTTATGTTGAAACTCCCTTAATAGCTTTTGATCATGCTTCATATCTTCTTCTACTTTTTGCAAATGAAGAAGTTTTTCACGTTTAGTAACTAAACGTGGCTCCTGATCTGCTTTGTTCTTACGAATTTCTTCATAGGAACGACTGATGGTTTCATACTGTTCCTTTATTTCAAGAAACTGTTTTTTTGCTGTAGCAAGATTGATTTCAGCCTCTTGTTTCTCTTGCTTAAGTGCTTGTAAAGACTCTGCATAAGGTTGTAATTCTTTAGCCTCTTCGGCCTCTTTCAACTGATCTTGCAAGTTTTTAATAGAATCTTCTTCTGCTTCTATTCTTATTTTTTCTTTTTCAATATCAGCCCTTTGCTGTTGAAGCTGCCAAATCCCTTGCTTTTCCTCATAGTCTTTCATGACAATTTCTAATTCTGTACTTCGTTTTTGCAAAAGCAATTCGGCTGCTTTAAGTCGTTCTTCAGCCTCTTTCACTGCTTCAGATGAGGCATCCCCTAAGCCTGTCTTCTCTGCTTCTAGCTCATTGCGTTTTATTTTCGTTGTTGTTAATCTCTTTTTCAATTTTTTCATTAACTGATCGCCATATTGCTCTAGATGAAATAAGCGTTGAAGCATTTGTCTTCTTTCTGCACCCTTTAATGACAGGAACTCAGCAAATTTACCTTGTGGAAGAACAACGGCACGAGTAAAATCATCAATTGTTAAACCAAGTAATCCATATACTTGTTCATTCACATCTACCGCCTTATCGGCAAGGACAATTTTCTCTTCACCAGCTTCAATTAAACGGCAAATCGCAGTTTTCACCCTTATTTCATCTGTTCGTTTAAATACACGTTCCACTGTATATTGTTTCTTAGCAGAGGCGTTCTCAAGTTCGAAGGTGAAGGAAACAGTAAGCTGATCTTCTGCATGGTTTAATATCCCATGCGTATTATTCATCGCTCGTTCCACTTTTCCGTATAACGCTAATGTCATCGCATCTAAAATGGAAGATTTTCCACTTCCTGTCGGACCAAAAATCCCGAAGATTCCTCCATCACATAACGAATCAAAATTAATAATCTGTTTTTCTCTGAAACTATGCAACCCAGAAACAGTTAGCTGTAACGGCCTCATTCTTCATCACCTTCCTCAAGATCATCATCCTGTTGGACTAGCTCTAAGAATAGTTTGACTAACTCCTGCTCTGGCTTTGCTCCGCCTGTTTGCTTTTCATAAAACTGTGAAAATAATTGATCAATCGGTAAATTGGCTTGCCTTGTCGTAGCAACCTCCAACTCTTGCTGAAAAACAGGGCGAATATGAATAAAGCCTGGATGCCATTTTCGCAAACGATGAATCTCTTCGATCGATAGAGTTGTAGTTAGATGAATTTCTAAATCAATCCATGCCGAAGAATCACGACCTTCCTCTAACCAGCTGTGAACCTGACTTATCCCTTCATTCGCTTTCCATTTCACAAGCGATTTTCCAGAGGATAACGGAATTTCCTTCATGACAACCGGCTGATTTGGTTCAGCATCTAAAATTGTTACTGACTTCGCATAGCCTATTTCTGAAAAACTATAGGCAAGCGGTGAACCTGAATATCTCGTTAATGTACTCGCTCGGTTTATGTTTTGGGGACGATGCAAATGCCCTAACGCAACATATTGTGCTGCTTCAGGCATACTTGTTGCTGCAACTGTATACGCTCCACCAACCTCGATCGGACGTTCAGAATCAGATGAGCTCCCTCCAGCAACATGAATGTGACTCATTGCCATATTTACCGTATCTGGCTGGAATTGTTTGCTCATAATCGAAAAAAGCTCTCTAATTCTTTCATCATATTTATTTCTTAACAGCACTTCATCATGTGCTTCTGAAAGTACTTGCTCAAGTCTCGCTTCAGATGGATACGCTAATGCAGCAACCATCATTTGTTGTTGCACACGTGGCACATCAATTTTTAGAACCTCGTGACTTGGATATCCGATTAAATGGATTGAATGATTACCTGCTAATGGCGATGCTGCTGATAGGCGATCAGGATTATCATGATTTCCAGCAATTACAATGATCGGACGTTTTCCGTAATCAGATAATCGTGATAGTCCATCGTAAAACAGTTGCTCCGCTGCGGCTGGTGGATTAACTGTATCGAACGCATCACCAGCCATTAAAACAGCATCCACTTTTTCCTCTTCGACAATCTTAACAAGCTCATCGATAAATTGTGCTTGCTCTGCTAAGCGACTGCGACCTTCTAGTGACCGACCTAGGTGCCAATCTGCTGTATGCAATATTCGCATTCGTTCTACATCCTTTCAAATTGAAATGTGCAAGCACTTGACTACCCTCAGGAAATTATACACTTCAAAATAGAAGGCTTTTATGCCTTCTATTTTTATCTAATCTTCCTAATAACGTTTTTACATCTCGATTACATATCCGCCATCAAAGAAAAATAAATATTTTTCAGTAAGAGGTCGGTGAATAATGTCCTCAATTGCTTTTGTATATAAATCAATTTGAACACGATAACGATCTTTTAGTACCTGTTCTGCATCAGCAATACCGTTAGGAAAAAGACCTTTGATTGTATCTGTCTTATAATCCAAAAGTACAGTACCTTCCTCATCCTCAAATAAACAATCAATCACACCTTGTACTAAGACAGGCTCATTTTCCATATCATCATACAGCTGCTCCGCTTCGAGCGCGTAACTAAATGGTACTTCGCGATAGACCTTTTTAGCATGAAGGAGTCTTGCTCCAATAGGTGAAGAGAAAAACTCAACAATTTGAGAAATATTAATAACCTCAGCTAATTCCTTTGTAAGAACTTCTTTACTAACTAGCTCTTGAACTTTATCTATCACATCATCTTTCCTAATCGGCTCACTAAGCGTCAAATGCTGCATAACTGTGTGCATTGCTGTTCCGCGTTCAGCTGCTGAAATTGACTTGCTTTGCATAAAGCTTGGTCGATTATATAAAAGGGCTTGCGATGCCTGCTTCCTAATCAGCTGCTGATCACTATATTCATCTTGAATTTCTCTTTGTCTTTTTAATTCGGATACTGATTGCTTTGATCGATTTCGTGTGGCAGATTTGTAAGGATAGACCCATGTTAATTGATCATTCACCTGTTGCTTTTGTTCACTTTCGATTGCTACTGTTTCACCTTCACTAATTGCCGCTAGAATATCTTGATTAAACTTCTGCTCAGCCTCAAAGGTTTCTTGAAGCTCCTCACTTTTCACGGATTCAATTGTCCATTTTGAAGGATGCTTTGTGATTTCGTCACTTATAGACATTTGCCCATCACTAAGGATTACACAATCTTGATGACGAATTAATGCAGGTCCGATCCAGTCTAAGTAGGTTTTCGCTTTCGCACGTTCGAAGTCTGGTAATAACCACTCTGAATGAGAGAGGTGATTTCGCCAATTAGCAATCGATTTATCAGGATCCTTCAACGTTCCAAGTAAATAAAGCTTCTCTTTTGCCCTCGTCAAAGCAACATATAGCACACGCATTTCTTCTGCGAGAAGTTCCATTCGCATTTTCTTTTTAAGGGCGATATAAGGCAATGTTGGGTAGCTTACACGTAATTTTGAATTGATCAATTTTGTGCCAAATCCTAGTTCCTTATCAAGCAAGTATTTTTTATTAAGATCCATCATATTAAACTGCTTCGAGAGCCCTGCGATAAAAACGATAGGGAACTCTAGACCTTTACTGCTATGAATGGTCATTAACCTGACAACATCCTCCTGCTCGCCAAGGGCACGGGCTGCACCAAGGTCATCACCACGCTCTTGCATTCGTTCAATAAAGCGTAAAAACCTGAATAAGCCTCTAAACGATGTTGCTTCATATTGACGTGCACGATCATATAGCGCACGTAAATTTGCTTGACGCTGTTTACCACCAGGCATTCCACCAACAAAATCAAAAAACTTTGTATCACGATATAGCTGCCATATTAAGTCTGATACAGATCCTTGTCTTGCTTGCTCACGCCAGCCTTGTAAAAGCTCTACAAACGAGCTTAGTTTAATGAAAAGGTTTTGATTCTCTATTGAACCTTTTTCTAATAAAGCTTTAACAGCATCAAAATACGTTCCTTTTTTATCAAAAGTACGTATGTGTGCTAGCTCGTTTGCATCTAAACCAACAACTGGAGATCGCAACACTGATGCTAATGGAATGTCCTGGAAAGGATTATCAATTACTTTTAACAACGATAGCATAATCGCTACCTCTGTCGCTTCAAAATAGCCATTTGAAAGATTCGCATAGACAGGTATTCCCGCCTGTTTAAACTCTTCCATAATTTGCGGTGCCCATGGCATCGAGCGAAGAAGAATTACAATGTCGCGATATGTTACAGCACGAGTACCATCGATACCACGATCATAAATTTGGAACTGTTGATCGATAAGTGACTTTATTTTTTTTGCCATAAGTCTTGCTTCAAGCTGAACGGTCTCTAGTTCTTGTTCGTCAAAAACTCCTGTTTCTTCATCTTGTTCAGCATCTTCACCATTTCCTCGTTCAATTAACAAAAGCTCTGTTTTCATAAGTTCACTTTCAGGATATGTCGCGCCTAGTTTTAACTCTGCATCATGATCGTAAACAATCTCTCCAACCTTCTCACCCATGATTTGTTTAAATAAATAGTTTGTTCCATCAAGTACTTCTGTTCTGCTTCGGAAATTTTTCGATAAATCAATCCGCATCCCTGTTTGTTCTGCTGTTTGTGTAAATCGCTTGTACTTGCTTAAAAATAAAAACGGCTCAGCTAGGCGGAAGCGATAGATTGATTGCTTTACATCGCCAACCATAAATAAATTCCCTGTTGCTTCTTCATCCTTTGTTACTAACTTTAAAATCGATTCTTGAACAAGGTTTGTATCCTGATATTCATCCACTAATACTTCAACAAACTGTTGTTTATAAAATAATGCCGCTTCACTTGGCCCATTTTCTTCTGTTTGTAAAATTTGTAGGCAATAATGCTCTAAATCTGCAAAATCTACAATACCTTTTTCTTTTTTCATGCCTTCATAAAGGTCAGCGAATTGTTTCACAAGAGAAACAAGCTTTGTGACAACCGGCTTTAATTGATCAAAGTCTTGTAAGTAATTCTTAAGTGTTCGTGAAAACATTTCATCGCGCAGCTGCTCAATTTGTTTCTTTGCAGCATTTCGTAACGATGTCACTTGATCTGTTAAGGCTTTATCATATTGATCACCTTTAACCGTTTTTGCACGAGATAATTTAAACGTCTTAATTTGCTCACTAAGTTCATCCCATGAATTTTTCAATCTCAACAACTCTGAAACTTGTTTTAAATCATCAACTAGGTTTTCTGCACGAGGTGCGGGACCTGCCGGACGTTTTGTTAGCTCCATTGCCTGTTCAAGCTGATCCATTGCACCTAATAGCTGCATTTCAATATCCTGCAGCAAATATTGAACAAAGGGTAATGACTCAATATCCTCTGCATTTTCAAGATCATACATAGATGTGAGCTGATCTAGCCACAAACTTGGTGTCGGATGCGATCTAGAAAAAAAGTAAAGCTCTCGAATTAATGTTTGCAGCTCAATATCATTTCGATCAGATGTATAACGATCAACAAGGTCAAAAAACTCTACATTGTCCTCACGACTATACTCCTCCTCAAACATCTCATCAAGAACTTCATCAATCAGTAATTGGCCTTCGGTTTGATCAGCTATTCGAAAGCTAGGATCAATATTGATTAAATAATAATACTTCCTTACTACCTGCAAACAGAAGGAATGCAACGTCGAGATCGATGCCTTGTTTAATAATGTTAGCTGTCTACGTAAATGGAGAGAGGATGGATTTTCCTTTAATGCTTTTTCTAACGCTTCTCCGATACGGCTTCTCATTTCAGCTGCAGACGCATTTGTAAACGTCACAACGAGTAAAGCATCGACATCTACGGGATTTTCTTTTGAAAGTATTTTTCTAATGATCCGCTCAACTAAAACGGCCGTTTTCCCAGAACCCGCAGCTGCAGCGACTAAAATGTCCTGTCCACTTGCAACAATCGCCTTCCACTGATCATCTGTCCATTGACTATTTTCAGGCTTTGAAATGATCTCACTCATCACCTCTTACCTCCTCTCTCATACGTTTTAACACCTCTTCATTTTTTTCACTTTTTAATACTCTAAAATTATTTTCTTGTAGTGATTCATCAAATTGACAAACCGATTTATATTCACAGAACGTGCATGGCATTTTGTCCTTTAGCTTATACGGACTAATATCAATGATTCCGTCCGTGATATTCGTGCCGATTCTTTCAAATGAAGAGCGGACATGATTTCTTAACAAATCGAATTCATCTTCACTGGCTACACTCGAATTTGCCCGGAATCCACCTTCTTTTTTCAAGCCTGCTGCGATAATATTTGATGTACTTCCTTCACTTAGACTGTTGTCCATTAAACGGACTGCTTCCTCGTCTCCAAGCAATAACCCCTTCATTTTAAACTTTTTAAAAATCTCATCATCAAGCTTGTCCTCTGACAACATTGTATTTGCCTGAATCATCGGATCATGCACATGGAAATATAAAACACCAGCAGGGGTCGCTTTTTCTCCAAGCCACATACTTGAATTAGAGATAATGACGTCTAAATAAGTAAGCATTTGTAGGGCTAATCCGTAATATACCTCAGTTAGTTGAACATTTTTATCACTAGATTTATAGTCAACGATACGCAGCAGGACACCGTTTGATCCTGTTGCTTTGTCCACTCGGTCAATCCTACCAGCTACCTCCATCGTACAGCCATTTGGAAGAGTAAAACGAATTGGTGGAAGCTCGCCCCCCTTCCCAAATGCAAGCTCTAAGCCAACAGGTGTAAAGCCACTAGCCTTTGCGTGTTCACTTAAAATAGCTGAAGCGCGAGCAAGAATTTTTTGCAGCTTATGTTTAATATAATGAAATCGATTTGAACTAAGTAAGATCTCTCTTTGCAAGCGCGGGGCAAGTTTTTCAACTGCATCATTTGATAACCGCTCACATTGATCCTTCGTTAGCTCCTTCCAGTCTAGGTTTAACTGCTGTAATCGATCAGATATTAGCTTTAACGCCGAGTGGAACATTTGCCCGATATCAGGTGCTTCTAGCTTGAAAAATTTTCTCTCTTTCAGCTTTAAGCCGTGTGAGGCAAAGTGTGAAAATGCGCAGCTATTAAATTGCTCCATTCGTGAGACACTTCCTTGAATATGCTCACCATATAGCTCACGGCTTACGGATGTTTCTAATTGCTCTGGCTTATTTTGATAGGATAGACTGCTTAATACCCTTTTGGTTAGCAGTTGATATTCCGATGTTATAAAGTGATTATAGGCATCCCACCAAATTGGATGAACTGGATACCCGCGCTTCCATGATTGTAGCTGTGACGTAATATAGGATAAGGTTACATTCTTATTCACAATAAATGAAAGCTGCTCTTCTAAAGATAGCTGTTCAGGCTCATTTAAAAGTCGTTGTTTTTCAACCTTTGGAAACATCTCTTCAATCCGTTTAACAATAACAGAAGGAAGCAATGCTTTACCCTCATCATCTGCCATTGGATAAGATAAATAAAGATGTTCAGATGGACTAGACAAAGCCATATAAATTGTAAAGTTCTCATCAAGAAGCTGCTGTCTTGCTGTTGGCGCAAGATTTATGCCTTGAAAATGCAGTGCTTCACGGTCATCCTCTGTTAAAATCCCTTCCTCTTTCGGTCTTGCCGGAATCACACCGTCATTTACTCCTACGATAAATGAGCACTTCACATGGAAGAATCTAGATTTTTCAAGATCAGCAATTAATACTTGATCAATTGCTGGTGGGACTAATGAAAACTTCATAGATTCAAGCCCTGTTTCAAGAATTTCAGCAAACAATTTCAAGGAAACATTTTCATCTGAAAGCATTTCAACAAATTCATCTAATAAGTTGATCACTGCCTGCCAAACTTGATCATGCTCCCTCGCCTCTAATAAAAGGCCCTTTTCTTCAGCGTTAATACGAAGACTTTCTATTTTTTCAGGTATTTGTAATTCTTCTAAATAAAGATACAAGCTTTGAGCAAGATCCCTTCCTGTTTTGCTGCGTTTTATTCTTTTTTGTAAAGCTAAGATCGGCTTAACAACAATAGAACGAAGTTGGTTAAGCTTGTCCTCCATCTGCTTTTCTTCATCTGTCACAACAAAGTCATCGTCAAGTGAATAAAATCGTCGATAGTGCCATTTTTCATCCTTTGTCCACTTAGAACCTTGAATACCATATGATAAACAATAGTTTTCTAATAAGTCCATTTCCTCACGCATTACTTGCCTTTTCATCTCAAATGGAAATAGCAACTCTGTTTTTACAGCTCGGAAAACCGCCTCATGACGCCAATGCCCATTAATGATCTCTAAAGTAGAACGAATGAATTCAACTAATGGATGGTTAAGCATAGATCGCTTTTGATCGATAAAAAACGGTATCTCATAATCACGAAATACTTGTTCAATCACGTCACGATAATCGTTTGCATTGCGGATAAGTAATGCTAGATCACGATAACGATAGCTTCCCTGTCTGATGAGTGTATGAATTTGTCGAGCAATCCCTTCTACTTCTGAACGACGATTTGCCGCTTGAAAGATTGTCAAGCTAGGTTTTTTTTCATAAACACTAGTTGGTCTAGTATCATAAAATTTCTCTAAATGCCCGAGAGAGAGATTACCAGTAAATCGATGCTGCTCTCGCAATACGATTGGCTCGTCAACTTCTTTCCCTTCTTCTAAAGCAGCTTTTAGAATTTTATTGTAAGTTTTTCCAGTCATTTGAAATAAATGTAACTCATGAGGTAAATGCTCTTCATATGGCTTATCAGCTGTAAGGGCTATTTTCACATTTGCTGCATTTTTCATTAAAGCTGCAACAACCTCGTATTCCTGAAGAGTAAAGCTATGAAAACCATCAATATAAATATCTGCTGATCGCAAATAGTCTGACTCCTGTACCTTTTCAGCAAGCAAGTGTAAATAATCCTCTGAGTCTACATATTGATTACTAAGTTCAATTTCTAACTGTTTATAAAGTAATGCCATATCATGAAGCTTGTCTGTTAATGACTTTTTATCTAATTCCGTTGTAGCACCTGCCAAGTATTCATCTAACTCTTGTGGTGATAAACAATAACGTTTAAATTCAGTCAGCATAGCTTCAAGTTGCTGGATAAATCCGTTCTTATCACTAGCCTTCGTGAACACTTTAAATTCCTGCTTATATTGTTCAACTAGCTTTCGTAACATCATCTGAATGCCTGTGCTTGAAAGATGATGACGAGTCATGCCACCTGTTTCCTGGAGAATTCTCCATGCTAACCGACTAAAACTAAACGTTTGCGCACGGATCATTCCACCTAAATTCGGTGTCTTTATTAATTCATACTCTGCCCCAAACGTCATTTGATCTGGTACAAGGTAAATGATTGGACGGCCGATTGGTTCTTCAAATAGCTTGTTTCTTATTTCATTTAAGATGGCTTCAGTTTTCCCGCTCCCTGAACGCCCTAGAATAAATTGAATGCTCACGTTTATTCCCCACTAACGTTTTATATTTAGGCGCTGTTAAACTTGGTTGTTGATATACGCTTTGGCGTTCGCTTTTTGCGAGCGGTCCGGGAGCCTCCTCAGTGCTTTGCACCTGCAGGGTATCCCTTGGACTCGCACTCTAAGCAGGAGTCTCACGTATCCGTTCCAATCAACAAGTGCAAAAATCAACAGTGCGCTTTAACAGAACCTATATTAAAAAAGAAATACCACAACTAAAATAGTGTGGCAACAATGTGTGATTTATTTCTACATCTTTATTTATATTTTACTTTACTTTTAAGCGAAATTCTATTTATAGGACATGCCAAGTTTTGTATGGATAAAACACAGATTCTTTAAAATAAACATAATGATATAGGAGGAGGTGAGTTTCATGAAAAATCGAGCCATTGACTTGTTTATGTGGATTGCAGCGACTAGTGTGGCAAGCAATATTTATTTGCTCATTCCAATTTACTCAGCTGTTGCAGAAGGATTATCAATTACATATGAAGAGGTTATATTTTCAAGTACATTATTTACATTTTGTTACGCTCTAGGTCTTTTAAGCTTTGGTCCTATTTCTGAATACTTCTCAAAGAAGAGAGTGTTATTTTTCGGAATGCTTGCTTCTAGCCTCTTAACATTTGTTATTACTTTTTCCAATTCATTATTAAGCTTTTATCTTATAAGAAGTTTCCAAGGCTATGTATTAGGTAGTTTCGCACCCGTTGCCTATGCATATTGCTTTGATGTATTTCATGCAAACCGCAGATCCTTTGTCATTGCAGTTATCAACATGGGATTTTTAATGGCGGGTATCCTTGGTCAGCTAATCAGTTCTTCTTTGGTAGCTGCTTATGATTGGAGAGGGATTTTTTATTTTCTTGGTTGTATTTATATTCTTCTAGCTTTTAGCACATTATTTACACTCCCTTCGGTTCCCCACTCTTTTACCAAGAGCTCTTCAAAAGAAACGTCTATTTTTTCTAGCAAACTGCTACAGCCCTCCATTATTTTAGGATTATCCATCACCTTTGTTACTTTAATGTCCTTTGTTGCATTTTATGATGAATTAGCCCAGCACTATACCGGGGAAGAAGAAGCACTTTTTTATAGTAGATGTATAGGTTTGGTTGGGACACCCCTATCCTTATTATGCGGAAACTGGCTAAAAAAGCATAAAGCTAAAAAGATGCTTCTTATCTGCTTGTCTATTATTATCATTTCACTTTTATTGATGTTACTAACAAATAATCTTGTTATGATCACTTTACTGTCTACCTTATATGTATCGGCTATCGCTGTCTTCATCCCTTCTCTTATTACATTTATTGGAGAAGCGGCTGCTAAAAAACGAGCGGCTGCAATCTCTCTATACTCCTTTACATTACTAATAGGGGCAAGTCTCGGGCCAATCGTTGCAAATGTTTTATCCTTCCAAAGCGTCATTTCTTTATTTTCCATTTTATTTGGATTGGCTTTTATCTTACTTTTATTTACTAAAAATCATCTAATACAAAGAGGCTGACATGAACGCCAGCCTTATGTTTCCTACCCTCTTTCAACAAACAAAGCGACACCAATCCCTCCACCAACACAAAGGGAAGCAAGGCCTTTTTTCACATTTTGTCGTTTCATTTCATGTAAAAGACTTACAACAATTCGGGATCCTGTACAACCAATTGGATGCCCTAGACTGATACCACTACCATTCACATTGACCTTTTCTCGATTTAAATTCAACTGTTTTTCAACAGCTAAATACTGTGCGGCAAAGGCCTCATTGATTTCAATTACGTCCAAATCATCAATCGTCCAATTTAACGAATTTAGCCCCTTTTGAATTGCAGGAACAGGGCCAATCCCCATAACCTTTGGATCGACTCCAGCAACTGAATAATTTGAAATCTTCGCTAAAATAGGCAATCCTCTATTTTCTGCCTCTTCTCTCGCCATTAACACTAGCGCTGCTGCCCCGTCATTTAGAGATGAAGCATTTCCTGCTGTAACGGTTCCATTTTCTTTAAAAATAGTAGGTAATGATGCAAGCTTTTCACTCGTTACCTTTCTAGGACCTTCATCTTGAGAAACAATTACCTCTCCCTTTCTAGATCTTACTGTAATCGGGAGAATTTCTTCTGTAAAGTTTCCATTATTAATTGCAGCTAACGCACGATTTTGACTTGTTAAAGCAAGTTCATCTTGCTCTTCTCTCGAAATCGTAAATTCCTCTGCAACATTTTCCGCTGTTTCACCCATCATAATATGATGGATCGGATCTTCCAATATTTCCCATACACTATCAGTTACCTGTCCATGCTGAAGCCGAGAGCCAAAACGGTGCTGCTTAAGTAAATAAGGACTTGAACTCATTGCTTCCACTCCACCCGCGATCACGATATTGGAGTGGCCAGTTTGAATTTGCATTGCAGCAGATATGATTGCTTGTAGTCCTGATGCACATTGTCTTTGGATGGTGTAACCTGTTGTTTTGTCAGGAAAATCCGCTAAAAGCGCTGACGTACGTGCAGTATTTGGTTCATCTGTTCGTTGAATACAATGACCTAGAATAACTTCCTCTACCTCTTGCTTTTTTAGCTTACTTCTTTTAACAACCTCATCTAATACAGGTACCACTAATTGAGAAGGCAACAACTCCTTGAAAGCGCCACCAAATAAGCCGATAGGTGTCCTTACCGCAGCCGTTATGACAACCTCACGCATTTCCCATCCCCCTTATTAAACTCACTATTAATGATAAGAGCTCGTAATTTCATTATAGTATAATTATTTGAAATTATTGCAAAAATTAGCTTTATTTCGGGGACTTATCTTCGATTCCTGGAATTTATCTTCGATTTTTGAAATTTATCTTCGATTTTTCACTTTTATCAACTATTAGACGTAATTCGACAAAATAATCACTCAAAAAAGTGCTAACCCAAAGAGTGAAAACTTCTCCAAATTCCAGAAGTTAGCCCTATTGTGAGTTAGCAACTATTTTCGATCTCCAACTGTCCCGATCAAATTATCCATTTCCACTAAACCAAAATGACGACTATCTCGACTTTGAAGGCGATTATCTCCAATAACAAACATATACCCTTTAGGAATTCTTGTTTTATCTGTAATTTCTTCAAGCGTAAAGTTTCCTGTTTGCTTCGTTACTTCGGGATTCTCCTTCGTTGGTAAAAAAGGCTCATTAACCGCCTTTCCATTTACATAAAGCTGATCGTCCTTGTAATAAAGTTCATCACCAGGTAAGCCGATCACCCTTTTAACATAAATTTTTTCACTATTAGGTGGATGAAAAACAACAACATCAAACCGATCAAGTGAATTAAAATAAATTCCCAACTTATTTATTGAAAGCAACCTTCCTTCCTCATACGTCGGTTGCATTGAAACTCCCTCTACTTTATATTCCACAAAGATAAGGTTCTTTAATATAATAGCCATTAAACAAATTCCTACTGTTGTAAAAGCTATTCCCCGCTTTTTCATGATAACCCCCTACAACGATTAATCGCCTCTTTTTTTTACTGTCATCGATACATTTAAGCGCCTTTCGACTCTTTTACCAATAAACCATAATAAAAAAATGACAATTGCTACAATAATGGATCTTGTTGGCTGTGTAATAAGTGCATGTAAATCCTGACCGATAAAACTCACCATAAAAATCATGACAAACTTTCCAGATAAAACCGCTAAAATAAATTGCCAATGACTTATACGTGAAAGTCCTGCAACAACATTAATTGCCGCAGATGGCGTAAATGGAAAACACAAAATGAGAAATAACGGGCTAAAACCTCTCCGTTCAATCCAAGTTAACAATTTTTTTATCGCCTTTTTCTCTTGTAAGCGTTTAAAAAATCTCCACTCGCCAAGCTTTCTCATCATAATAAATACTATAATAGCACCAGAACAAGCTCCAATCCAAGATAAAAAAAATCCCATCCAAAGACCAAACGAATTAACGTTTGCAACAATGAATACAACAAGCGGTAAAAACGGAAAAAAAGCCTCTAACATTGGTAATAATATCGCAAAAAACGGACCGAACGACCGATACGTTTCAAATAGCTCCATTAATTGTTTTAAAGAAAAAAAATCCTGTAGTGTCTCCGGGCTCATATTATACTCCTCTGATAAATCCTTTGGTATCTATTTTACACATTTATGTCAAAACTTGAAAGATCAAGGTACACTTGCGAAGTTTAATTTAATCGTGTATGATAATTACGAACAAATGTTCTGTTTGAGAAAGGAGCATTTCTGTGACCAGAATACCGAAAGACATTCGAGCTACAATTGAACAATCCATCTATATACCGATGGTTGTTTCGATCTTAAACCGTGACCTAACAGTGATCGAAAAAAGTCCATTCAAACTACATCGGCCTTATTTAGCACTGGTTGAAGAATCACTAAAACTTGCACAAAAAGATTTGGCTGTAATTAGACAAGAGCTTCATAGACGAAATATAAAAGTACATGAAGTTGAACGAGATGAGGCTTTTACACTTTATTCCTTCCTCTACAATGGCTATGAAGAAAAACACAATTATTTTAATCCAAGAATACGTAACAAAGTATGTGAACTAATAGAAATATATTTATTTAAGCCACAAAAATAGCCCTACTTCATCCATTCCCACTTTATTAGGGATTTAAAAGAAGAAATTGATTATTTAATTGCTACTTGTCTATGCAATGGAAATAAAAGAGACACCTCACTATATTTTAGCAGGTGTTTCCCCCTTACTTTCTTATGTCCAATCAAAAACTCTTATAATGAACCTGATGGAGTACCAAAGCAGCCTAAACGGAAACAAAATAATTTCAGGAAAGTAAAATAACGCTTCTGTGAGAAAATCAGTAAACGTAAACCTCCCATCCTTCTTTTTTATCTTTCTTTTCTGTTTATATTTCTCTCTCCGTTTATGAAAAGACATGATTTGCCTTCTCCCTTCGTATCTTTTTCTAACCCTGCATAATCTTTAACATTCTGCAAAAAATAAAAAAGCATTCTAATTTAATATTTATACGAATCACTTACATATTTTGTTTCATTATTATCTTTCTAATGTATTAAGGCATTTTGATTTTCAACTATGAGAAACAACTTAATTGACAACGCTCCTTTTGTTGATTATTCTAGAAAAGTTATTTTTAATAAAACCTATAAACTTACTGGGGGATAACAGCATGAAAAAAACATACATTTCATTCCTGACAATTCTATTTGTTCTCGTTCTATCCGCATGTGGTGCTCAAAAAGATGAGAATACCACTGGGGATACCGCTTCCCTTTACGATCAAATAAAGGAAAAAGGTGAGATTACAATCGGAACAGAGGGAACATATGCACCATTTACATTCCATGACAAATCAGATAAATTAACCGGCTTTGATATCGAAATAGCTGAAGAAGTATTCAAGCGACTTGAGATAAAACCTACTTTTATTGAAACAAAATGGGACGGGATGATTGCTGGTCTTGATGCTAAACGTTATGACCTTGTTGCTAACCAGGTAGCCATTCGTCCGGAACGTTTAGAAAAATATGATATGTCTGAGCCATATATTGTGTCAAAAGCAGTACTAGTTGTTCATGAAGAAAACAACGAGATTAAAAGCTTAGAGGATTTAAACGGGAAAAAAGTTGGACAATCTCTTGATAGCAACTACCGAAAAATTGCAGAAGAACATGGTGCAACAAATACAGTTGTAGATGGCTTTAACCAAGCAATCGATCTAATTGTTTCAAAGCGTATTGATGGAACAATTAATGACAGCCTTTCTTACCTTGATTTAAAAAAGCAACGACCTGATCTTCCTATTAAAACAGTATATGAGGAGCCAGATGCAACTAGTAATGCTTTCCTTTTCCGCAAAGGTAGTGATGAATTAGTTGAGGCAGTCAATGGGGCACTTGCAGATATGAAAGAAGATGGTACGTACTTAAAGATTTCCGAAAAATGGTTCGGAACTGATGTATCTAAGTAAAGGAATTGATGTGTAATGTTTGCAGATGAACGAACAGAAAGAATTATAGGAATCCTCAGTGATTCCTTTTTTCCTATTTTAAAGGCCGGTTTATATTTTACCATTCCATTAACATTAATTGCATTTGTATTAGGTCTTATACTGGCATTTCTAACAGCTCTTGCTCGTCTTTCAGGATTTAAGCCTTTGGTGGTTCTAGCAAAATTATATGTATGGATATTTAGGGGAACGCCTTTGCTAGTTCAATTATTTATTCTGTTTTACGGATTGCCGAGTCTTGGAATAACACTAGATCCTTTTCCTGCTGCTGTCATTGGCTTTACTTTAAATAAGGGTGCTTACAGCTCTGAAATTATCCGAGCAGCCATTCTTTCAATTCAAAAAGGCCAATGGGAAGCAGCCTTCTCAATTGGAATGACAAAGTCACAAGCAATGAGAAGAGTCATCCTTCCACAAGCTGTCCGGGTAAGCATACCACCACTTGGGAATTCCTTTATTAGTCTTGTGAAGGATACATCACTTGCAGCAACAATTACTGTTACAGAGCTTTTTCAAAAAGGCCAGCAAATTGCAGCTGTAACGTATGAACCGTTATGGCTTTATATAGAAGTAGCCTTTATTTATTTAATGTTCAGTACGGTTCTCTCATATGCGCAATCAAAACTTGAACATCGCTATGATCGAACAGTTGCTAAGTAATGGAGGTTTACAATGATTCACATACAAAATCTTTTCAAAAAATTCAATGATTTAGAAGTGTTAAAAGGAATAGATTTAACAGTAGAAAAAGGTAACACAGCAGTTATTATCGGCCCATCAGGCTCTGGAAAAACAACTTTCCTTCGGTGCTTAAACCTCCTTGAACTGCCTGAAAAAGGCTCAATATCCTTAGGAGAAAAAGAAATCGAGTTTAACGAAAAGAAGCGACTTTCCTCTTCACAGATTACTTCCTTTCGAAAACAAACTGGCATGGTCTTTCAAAATTATAACCTCTTTCCGCATTTTACGGCTCTGGAAAATGTCATGGAAGGGCAAATCACAGTATTAAAAAGATCAAAAGACGAGGCTCGAAAAAAATCACTTCAACTTTTAGAGAAAGTTGGGCTCAAAGACCGATCTGATATGTATCCACACCAATTATCGGGAGGACAGCAACAACGTGTTGGTATTGCTAGAGCCATGGCAATGGATCCAAATGTGCTACTCTTCGACGAACCTACATCCGCTCTCGACCCAGAGCTAGTTGGAGAAGTCCTTAAGGTAATGAAGGAGTTATCAGAAGAAGGGATGACGATGGTCGTTGTCACTCATGAAATGCAATTCGCACGAGATGTAGCTGATCAAGTCATTTTTATGGACAATGGAGTTGTCGTCGAAAAGGGCACTCCTGATAAAGTGTTCGGTAACACACAAAACCCGCGCACACTGCAATTTTTGAACAAAGTCAATGCTAGGTAATAAGAAAAGCGTAAGCGCCTTGTTCAGCCCCGACAAGCATAAGACGCAAATGAATAGAAGACGTTCTTTGTCTTCAATTCATTTGTGGCTTATGACCTCGAGGGGCTAGGCGCTGGAGCTAGACACCGAAACTGAGTAAAAAAAATTATTAATTCTAATACGAGACAAAGGCTATCCAACAACTGGATAGCCTTTGTTCTGAATTAATAATCATTCAATTTCACCAAGAGAAACGATCCAATTCCCTTATCATCTGTTCATAAATAGCATTCTTCTCTTTCTCATCTTTTGGAATGAGAAACATGTTCAATTTTCGTTGCTCTAATTCAATTCGTGATGATATCATTGTGCGAAGCTGTGCTGTGCGATAGTATTGGTTTTTAAATGATCCAATAGACATTGGTAGAGTGATTTGTTTATCATTTGAAAAGGTTACAATCGTATTATCATGTTCTACTTTTGCGCTATTTTTTATAAAATAATGTGAAAGCCATGCACATTGTGGTCTCGTTGAGGATGTAGTCGGGAAAAAGTAAATCGAATTTGCTGGGTCAATAACGATAGGTGATTTATGGGTAATTCCCATTAGGTTTTTGGTCCCATCCTTTCTTCCAGAGTAACTGCTTCCGAAATATCGACAGCTTTGATCAATTACTTCCATTGGACGTTTTTCGACAACAAACTCTTCCTCATACTCAAGGATTCTAGTACTCATCTTGTTTGAATCAGGTAAAATAGCCATTGTAAAACGATTGATAATGTAATCCTCTACAGTCTTTTTCGTTGCAATCATCATCAGTCACCTCTTCTAATTATTAGGTAATATATCCCATACCAAATCTAGCATGTACAAAAATGAATTTCTATAAATTTACAAAAAATACACAAAAAAAGTGACTTCCTTAACATTTCTGTAAAGAAGTCACTCCTCGTTCATTTGTTCAGTTATTGTCTCAGTCTCAATTTTTTCATTGTAGCTGTCGATTCCAACAAGAGGATTTAAAGCAGTTGGTAATAGCTCTAGTTCTTTGTCTTTATTCATTTAAATCACACCCTTTTACCATAGCTTTTCCAACTTGTTGTATTTCATACTTACTAAAAATATTCCTGTTAAATTTTTTAAAAATTTTAACTATTCGGTTGATTTTCAGTTGTTAATTCCATACAATATAAAAAAGGCATCAGGGGTGATCTTAAATGAAAAATAAAAAGTCGTCTTACACTGAGATCATGAAGTCCCGTAACACAAAAAACGTTCCATCCGAGCATCCTGTATTAGACATGTATATTCAAATGGTTCTAGACGAAGCGTTGTTTAACAGGAAAAGAGATTTGCTAGCAGAACGTATTAATGATGCACTTGACACAAAGAACAAAACATTATTTATGACATTATCAAAAGAATACAAGGTTTTACGTTTGTTAGGATAGAGACTGCCAATTGGCGGTCTTTATTTTTTTCATTTATTTAACTCTTTTCTTAAACATTAAAGCTATTTGTCTTTCGATAACAAACGTGCAGAATTTTTATTCTACTACTAAAATAACAAAAATATTAGTTTATAGATCTGCACTTCGGGTACTTAATTAATAGAAACATCAATACGAATAAGATGAGGAGGAGTTAAAAAGTGGACAACCATAAGAAAAAGATTGTAGGTATTTATGATACAGAACAGGAAGCTATTCTAGCTGTAGAGGATCTTAAAAATCAAGGATATAACACCGAAGACATCTCCGTAATCAGTAGAAATCGTGAAGATGTAGATTATATCTCAGAAGAAACCGGTACAAAAGCAGGCAAAGGGGCTGCTACAGGTGCTGCAGCGGGTGGTACACTCGGTGGGGTAACTGGATTATTAGCTGGAGTAGGGGCATTAGCTATCCCAGGCATTGGACCGATTATAGCAGCAGGACCAATTGTAGCTGCATTGACTGGTGCTGCAGCAGGTGCAGGAGTAGGTGGATTATCAGGAGCGCTCATAGGAATGGGCATTCCAGAAGATGAAGCAAAGCATTACGATGAATCTGTAAAAGATGGTAAGATCTTAGTTCTTGTTGATAAGAAAGATGATTTCATTGACAGAGAGCAAAACATTCCTCCAGAGCTGGATACAACACCAATTGAAGGTAGTAGCGTACGTGAAAATGACTACAATAATTATAAAGATCGAGATCCTTCTTTAACCGATAACAATCATAAAGTGAACACCGGGACCAATACTAACAGGAACTGGTAATTGACACCAACAAAATTGGTCATATTTTTGCATGTGCAGCTTAATATATTATATGACATGAGTCCTTAGATTTTAGGGGCTCATGCTACATATTAATAATTACTTCGAAGTTAATATGTCCAAAATAAATGAATAGAAGCTTGGATTACAGTCATCCAAGCTTCTATTTTTTGAATACTATTAAGCCTCGGTAAACTGAGCCGCCTCAGTAGATCCTTTTAAAGCAGTGGTCGAGGAGGTTCCCCCAGAGATTGTTTGCGCCACTTCATCAAAATATCCGGTACCAACCTCACGTTGATGTCTAGTTGCCGTGTATCCATAAACCTCACTTGCAAATTCTCGTTGTTGAAGCTCAGAATAGGCTGCCATACCATGGTCGCGGTAGCCACGTGCAAGCTCAAACATACTGTGATTAAGTGCATGGAATCCTGCAAGTGTTACAAATTGAAACTTATAACCCATTTTAGCAATTTCTTTTTGGAACTTAGCAATTATTTCATCGTCTAGTTTCTTCTTCCAGTTAAATGATGGTGAGCAGTTATAGGCTAATAATTTTCCAGGGAAGCTTTCATGAATTGCATCTGCAAATTTTTGCGCTTGCTCAAGATTTGGTTCTGATGTTTCACACCAAATTAAATCAGCATATGGTGCGTAGGATAGTCCTCTGCTAATCGCTTGGTCAATGCCAGCTTTTGTACGGAAGAATCCTTCTACAGTTCGTTCACCTGTTAAAAATTCATGATCAGCAGGATCAACATCACTTGTAATCAAATCAGCTGCATCAGCATCTGTACGAGCAATAATGATCGTTGGTGTTCCCATTACATCTGCTGCTAAACGTGCTGAGATAAGATTTTTTACAGCTGTTTGTGTTGGTAATAAAACTTTCCCACCTAGGTGGCCACATTTTTTCTCAGAGGATAATTGATCTTCAAAATGAACCCCCGACGCTCCTGATTCAATCATTGATTTCATCAGTTCGAATACATTTAACTGCCCACCAAAGCCCGCTTCTGCATCTGCAATAATCGGTGCAAACCAATCAATAATTTCCTCCCCTTCAAGATGTTGAATTTGATCTGCTCGTTGAAGCGCTTGATTAATTCGTTTAACAACATTAGGAACACTGTTTGCAGGGTATAAGCTTTGGTCAGGGTACATAGTTCCTGAAAGGTTTGCATCTGCAGCAACCTGCCAGCCACTTAAGTAAATGGCCTTTAAGCCAGCTTTAATTTGTTGCATAGCTTGATTTCCAGTTAAGGCACCTAGTGCATGGATGTAATCCTCTGTTTGAAGACTGTTCCAAAGCTTTTCAGCCCCTCTTCTTGCTAACGTATATTCTATATCGATTGAACCCCTCAATCTGATTACCTCTTCTGAAGAATATGGACGAGTAATCCCTTCCCAACGCTTATCTAGCTCCCAGCTTTCCTGTAATGCTTTAATTCTTTGACCGTTCATTTCCCATTCCCCCATGTTTACAATTTTAAATGCACTTTATCAATGCGAAAAGTCGGATATTATAATTGTTCGAACCTAAGATAAACCGCTCCCATTATTCCTAAAATAGTCAAAGCTTTTCATAGCTCGGAATTGTTAAGAAATCAATAAATTCATTACGCTTTACTAGCTCATCAAATACTTCAATTGCCTTTTCAAAATTCCCCTTTTGAAAGGCTACTTCACCAACTGCTTCACGTATATTTCTAACCTCTTCCTCTCTCATTTGGTCATAAAGTCCAAATGTGAGCTTACGACCATCCTCAAGTATGCCACGTGGATGGCGAATCCATTGCCATAACTGTGCTCTTGATATTTCCGCTGTTGCAGCATCCTCCATTAAGTTATGGATTGGTGCAGCGCCCCGGCCACTTAGCCATGATGCAAGATAACGGATGCCAACATCGATATTTGTTCTTACTCCCTCCTCTGTAATTGTCCCGTCTGGTACTTCTAATAAATCTTCAGCTGTAACTTCAACATCTTTCCGTTTGCGATAAAGTTGATTAGGTGTTTTCATATGCCCATCAAAAACATCCATTGCTACCTTTATGAGTGCAGGATGTGCAACCCATGTACCGTCATGACCTTCTGTTGCTTCTCTTTCTTTATCAGCTCGCACCTTCTCGTATGCTCTTTCATTTTTTTCAGGATTGTTTTTGACAGGAATTTGCGCAGCCATTCCTCCCATTGCATGAGCATTTCGCTTGTGACAAGTTTTGATTGCAAGCAATGAATAAGATCTCATAAACCCAACAGTCATCGTGACCTGTGCGCGATCAGGTAGAATGACAGATTCACAGTTTCTAAGCTTCTTTAAATAACTGAAAATATAATCCCAACGCCCACAGTTTAAGCCTGCAGAATGCTCTTTTAATTCATATAAAATTTCATCCATTTCAAATGCTGCCATTATTGTTTCAATTAGAACAGTTGCTTTAACCGTCCCTTGTGTAATATTTAATTCGTCTTGTGCAAAGCAAAATACCTCATTCCAAAGTCTTGCTTCAAGATAACTTTCCATCTTAGGTAAATAAAAGTATGGTCCGCTTCCTCGTTTAATCAGCTCCTTGGCATTGTGAAAAAAGAATAATCCAAAGTCTACTAAACTGGCAGACATTCTTTTTCCATCTAGCTCAATATGTTTTTCTTCAAGATGCCAGCCTCTTGGTCTTACCTTTAAGATAGCAATTTCTTCATTTAGCTGATACGCTTTACCACTTTCATTTTGATATGAAATCGTTTTGCGAACAGCATCTCTCAGGTTAACTTGACCACCTATTATATTGTGCCAACTTGGTGAAGTCGCATCCTCGAAATCAGCCATAAACACTTTTGCACCTGAGTTTAGTGCATTGATCACCATTTTTCGATCAACTGGGCCGGTGATTTCAACACGACGATCTTGAAGATCTTCAGGAATTGGAGCTACTGTCCAATCTCCATTACGTATGTGTTCTGTTTCAGGTAAAAAACCAGGTAACTTACCTAAATCGATCTCCTGCTGTCTTTCCACCCTTTTCTGTAACAATTCTCGCCTACGTGTGCCAAAATTTCTTTCAAGCTTTTCAATAAATTGCAACGCTTCTGGTGTTAACACTTGTTGAAATTCACGCTTCATTTCCCCAACTATTTTACAACCTGTCATTTGTGTTGCCATGTTTGAAAGAACACCCCACTTTTATTGTTATAATACAGTTTGTTATTGCTAAAACTAATATATAACAGAGTGATTAAAAATGGAACAATTTTCTTTAATAAATTTCAAAAAAAGTTTTGACAAGCTTTACAACGGTGTTAGACAGCTCTTATGAGGCATAAGACAACATACTATAAAAATCAAAAAATATAGATTTATTTAATAAAAGGGTTACCTTCATTTAGTAACATCTGTTACTATTAACTCATAAATTTATAGGAGGAAAGTATTATAAGTATTTATGGTTTTATTGTACTAATACATATCATTTCAGCAGTATGTGGATTAGGCGCAGCATTTGCATTGCCAGTCTTAATGAAAAAGCCTGAAACAGTAACCCAAGCTAAATTCGCTTTCAAGGTAAATGCGGGAATTGAAAAGATCGTTAAGATTGGCAGTATTACTCTTTTAGTTACAGGTCTAATTTTGGGTGCACTGAACCCAAGTCTATTTACCCAAATATGGTATATTGTTTCTATTGTTATATTTATAATGGTTCAACCTGTAGTTGCTGTCATTCTTCCAAAGAAACTAGCTGAACTAGAGAAAATATTAAATAGTATTAAAGAAGATAAATTGCCAGATTCATATTTTCAGATTAGTAAGCAAATGGCTCCTTACAATGGTTTTACTCATTTAGCTGCCATCGTCTTAATTATACTAATGGTGCTAAAGCCTTTTTAGTCCATATAAAAAGGACTCTGCGAATACTATGCAGGGTCCTTTTAAAAATATGAATACTAATAAAGTAATGACTAGTTATAAAAATATTTACTTGCAATTCCCTCATACTTTTAATTAGAACATTTATTCACTACCCGATTCTTTTTCCCCATGCTCTTCCAAGTAAAGAATTCGCTCAAACATTGTAGGATGAGTATAGCGAAATATTTTTACTAAAGCAGGTGGATTTACCTCACTTAACCCAGCTCTTGATAACTCTTGGAACGAGCTTATTGCCGCTTCGTTGTTATTTGTCATTTCAATTGCATACATATCAGCAGACTTTTCTTGATAGCGTGCAACAGTATTTGCTAATGGACTAGAGGCAAATGTCAGCACCCCTAGCAAGATTAAAAATAATGGAAATGCAGTTAACTCTCTAATTGAATTAATTTTCAGCAAAGATCCAAATTGCTTAATCATGAGTTTCATTAAAAGATGAATGATGAATAATCCGAATAGGCTTAAGAATAAATAGCCTGCGATCCCGACATAAATATGATTCATCACGTAATGCCCCATTTCATGGGCCATGATAAACAAAATTTCCTCTTCACTGAGTCTATTTAACGTAGTATCCCAAAGAACAATTCTAGAATTTGATCCTATTCCGGTTACGTACGCATTTAGTGCATTTGTCTTTTCAGACATATTCACTTCATATACATGTTCAGCAGGTATATCTGCCTCATTAGCGATGGCTAAAATTTTTTCTTCCAATTCCTTGTTTTGTAACGGATAAAAATCATTATATAAAGGGTCAATCAAAACTGGTTGAACAAACATTAAAAACATTGAAAATGGGATTGACAGTAACCATGCGTACAGCCACCATCTTTTTTCAAACCTCTTGATAAGCCAATACAGTACAATGACTATTACTGTCATCAAGGCATAATTCACCCAAAAATCAATTAATTCATCCTTCATCCACGCAGAAAATGTTTGTGTTGTGATATTATACGATTTCGAAATTCGAAATCCTAGCAACTCTACTGGAAAAGAAATGACAGATATTAATAGCGATAACCAAAAAAAGTAGACAGCTGATTGCAAGCTAAAAAACCTTGACGTCACATTAGACCATTCTTGCATTTTTCGTGAAATCCCAGTGATAAGAATGACAAATAGTAAAAACCATTCAAATGGTACTGTTACAAAATAAAGGAAATTTTTTATTGTTGAATATTCCTGAGATAGCAGCAGTTCCCTACCGGACATAAAAGTGGATGGATCTGCAGAAGAGCCCTCATATGGAGCAGGAACACCTGTCCCCGAAAAAATGAATAGATACCAATATACTAATAAACCATATAAAAAATAAAGAAAAATTGATCCTGTTAACCATTTCCTCAACTAGCCATCCCTCCTTGAACAAGCTCTTACTTCTAGTGTAGTTTCGAGCCCTTTTAAATAGAACATGAAAAGGAAAGGCTTTTCTTATCACCATTAAATAGACTCACACTGTTTAATTCTAACACCTACAACATACTATATAGAACAAGCGTACCAATTGCCCCCATTACAACGACAATAACATTTGCTCCGGTAAATGCAATTAAGGTTGCGGCAATAGCTCCGATTATACCAAACATAAGATCCTCACTAATAAGAAAAACACCTGGTACGATCAATGCTCCTAAAGTGGCAAAAGGAACATTCTTTAATACATTCTGTACAAAGACCGGCAATTTTAATTGACTTAGTGCAACAAGTGGAATCATCCGCGGTATATATGTAACAAGTCCCATTCCAATTATCATAAACAAAATGGTTTTATCCATGCTGATCCACCTCTTTTGTAAATTTCGAATAGATAAGTTCAACAATGACTGCAGACACCAATGTTGATAAAACAATCGACCAACCAGTTGAGATCATCCCTGTTATATAGCAAAGTGAATTAATTATTGCGGCCAATACTGCTAAAAAAAGCACCTTTCGATGTTTTTTCAACGATGGAATTAATAATCCAATAAACATTGCGTATAACGCTATTCCCATACTTTCTTGCACAGTGGTTGGGAGACTGGCACCAATAACAAAGCCAATTCCTGAATTCACAACCCAACTAGCGTATGAAATAAACATTAACCCAAATAAATAGCCTGAATTTACCGCTCCCTCTCTCGTTGATGCAACTGAAAAGGTTTCATCTGTTAAACCAAATGAATAAAGTGCCTTTTTCCATAGCGAGTCGTCTTCAACCTTTTCACTTAATGAAGCAGACATTAAAAAATGACGTATGTTCACAATAAACGTTGTAAAGATGATTTCAATAACACCAGTTCCTACAGCTATTAAGCTTAACGAAATATATTGAGAAGCGCCTGCAAAAACAATTAAACTCATAAGCACTGTTTCTGAAAGGGATAACCCAGTTGACTTCGAAAGGAGCCCAAATGTTAAGGCCACAGGTAAATAGCCAATTGCTATACTGGCACCTCCTTGTATTCCTTGGAGAAAACTAGATTGTTTTTTTACAAGAGTTGTTGTTGCCAACTTCCTTCCTCCTTAACTATGATTGAAAATCTACTCACTATTTAAGGATAGTAAATAAGTAAGTAACAGCTTGTTGTAACTTCTGTATGATTTGCATATGTATGTGATTGATTTGCCTGAAACTTCATTGAATCACCCTTTTTTAACACATACTCCTCACCATGGATCGAAATTGTTGCTTCACCTTCACATACAAGGACATATTCTTCAACACTTCCGTGGTGTCGCTCAGACGTATGGACACAGCCTGGCTTAAATTCCATAAAATAAATTTCAAACTTTTTCGAAGAATCAAAAGGAAAATAAGGATATACTTGAAATAGCTCATTATTTTCTGAAACCGCAGTCTTCTGATTTAAACGTACAACTGATATTGTTGGTTCTGTTTCCTCCACTAATGATGAAAACGAAACTTGAAGGCCGTTGGCAATTTTCCATAATGTATTTACAGTAGGACTTGACTCCCCCTTTTCGATTTGCGATAACATCCCCTTACTAACTCCTGTTACCTGAGCAAGCTGATCATAACTATAACCTCTAAGCTTTCGAATATTCTTTAAGTTTTCAGCAATTTGCGTTTGAATTGATTTCATAATTTCTCCCATTCCCTCACAATGTATAATATAGTATACATTTGTATTATATAACTAACAACAGCGTTTTTTCACTACTTTCATTTCATTCCTACATAAGGTACATTGATTATAGAAATCTTGTTGATTTGAGGTGAAAACATGTTAACAACATATTTTACAAAATTACAGGAAAAATTACAGCTAGTTATGGAGAATGAAGCCAAATCAATGGAGATGGTTGCAGTTAAAATAGCTGAAAGCATTCAACAGGGTGGAATTATCCAATTATTTGGATGTGGTCACTCACACATCCTTACAGAAGAAGTGTTTTATCGAGCAGGTGGACTTGCCCCGATAAAGCCAATTTTAGTTGAACCGCTAATGCTTCATGAGGGTGCAGTAAAATCTTCACAGTTGGAAAGAACAAATAACTATGCTGTTTCATTTATGAAAAAACAGGATATCAAGCCAAAAGACCTCGTCATTGTTATTTCCACTTCAGGCATAAATCCAGTACCAATTGATGTCGCTCTTCTTGCAAAGGAAAAAGGAGCATTTGTAGTGGGGATTTGTTCTTTTAACTATACAAAAGACCAGACCTCCAGACATAAAAGTGGAAAATTCCTCGCTGAAGTTGTCGATATCGCCCTTAATAATTTTTCCGTAAAGGGAGATGCGATTCTTACTCATGAGAAAGTTGGGGTTCCTTTTTCATCATCTTCTACCGTCATCGGGGCTGCTATGTTAAATGGGATATTAGCAGAAGCGATTAAAAAGATGGTGGAGGACGGATTTGAACCACCTATCTTTTTAAGCGGGAATATCGCTGGTGCTGATGAACATAATCACTTATTAATTCAAAAGTATAGTAAACGTATCGAGTTATTAACAATGGGAATTGATGAATAAGAACAAAAGCTCAGGGCGCCTTGACAGCCTCAGGCAAATAAGATGATTAAGAATAGAAAAGAATGCGTTCTTTGCCTTCAATTCTTAATTAGCTAGACCCTAGAGGGGCTAGGCGCTGGAGCTGGATGTCGTGCGCTTATCCAAGTACTAGAATTTTATAGTTTCCTGAATAAAATAAAAAGCTCCACCTGTAAATATAGTAGGTGGAGATTCCTTTACTTTCGCTCAATGTCAATTTTAAACTTATATTTATCCGCTCGATATGAAGACCTAACAAGCTCAAGTGGTGTGCCATTTTCTAAAAATGTCTCTCTTTGAATGAGTAAAACTGGAACACCCTTTTTAATCTTTAGATGTTTAATGTCCTCATCATTAACAAGCGCAGCTTCAACTGTTTGAGTTGCATGACCGATGTTTAAATGTAGTTCATCCTCAATATACGTATATAATGACTCCTCTAAAATCTCTGGAGTTAATCCAGGAATCAATTTAACTGGTAGATAACTCGTCTCTAAAGCAATCGGTTCTTCATTGGCTAAACGTAGTCTCTTTATTTTATAAATAAGCTCTTCTTCTCCGAGATCAAGGCGTTCTTTTATATCTTGATCAGCGGGGAAAATTTCAAAATGTAATAATTTATTTCCTGGCACTAATTTACGAGCTTTCATATCTTCAGTAAAACTTGTTAGTCCTTGTAAATTTTGTTCAAATTTTTGATTTGAAACAAAGGTTCCTTTCCCTTTTTCTCTAAAGAGGTATCCCTTATTTACCAAGTTTGTAATCGCTTGTCGGACTGTCATCCGGCTTATTTGATAGCTTTCCGAAAGTTCTCGTTCTGAGGGCAACGAATCACCGGGCATCAATTCCTCAGATTCAATTGTTTGTTTTATATGCTCTTCTAACTGATAGTACAAAGGAAGAGGAGAATTTTTGTCAATCACATATAGATCTCCTTTCAATTTCGCTAATATTCGCTAATGCCATTATAGTAATAGTCCTACTTTTATACAATATTATCTCCTAGAACGTAAACAAAAAACTACCTGTATTTATATACTTACCAGGTAGTTTTTATGTTTTTTTATCTATTAACTTTTACGGATTTTTTCCATTTCATCTGCTACAAATTGAACCTGTGTTCCTACAATAACTTGAATGCTTTGTGGTCCAACAATGTTGATACCAGGAATACCTGTAGATTTAATCTTATTCTGATCAACTACATCCATGTCTTTTACTTCAATTCTTAAGCGTGTAACGCAATTGTCAACAGACGTCACATTTGCATCTCCGCCTAAGCCATCATAAATCTTTTCAGCCATTACAGCAAATTTATTCTCTGTTGTTACTGAGCCTGTAGATTCGCCTTCCTCAAGATCTTCATCAGTATCTGCCTCTCTACCAGGAGTTGCTAAGTTAAACTTCGTAATTAAGAAGCGGAATAATACATAATAAATTACTGCAAAAATTAATCCTTGAAGCAATAGCATAAATGGTTGGTTCGCCAATGGAAGTTTTGAACTTAAAATAAAGTCAACTAGACCAGCACTGAAGCTGAAACCTGCAGTCCAATGAAAAAATGCTGCAACCGCTAAAGAAATACCTGTTAATGCCGCGTGAACTACATAAAGAGCTGGTGCTAGAAACATGAAGGAAAATTCCAATGGTTCAGTAACACCTGTAAAGAATGAAGCAAAACCAGCAGCTAATAATAAGGACGCAGCTTGTTTTTTTCTAGTTGTTTTTGCAGTATGATACATAGCTAGGGCTGCTGCAGGCAATCCAAACATCATCACAGGGAAGAATCCCGCTTGATACATTCCTGTTATTCCCTTTGTTCCAGTCCCAGCCCAGAAGTTACCAATGTCATTAATTCCTGCAACATCAAACCAGAACACTGAATTTAGGGCATGATGTAAACCTGTTGGTATTAATAGTCTATTAAAGAATCCATATAACCCAGCACCTATAAACTCCAATTGACTAATCCATGTACCAAATGTAACTAATCCTGTAAAAATCACTGGCCATGCAAAGAACAATACTGCGGAAACGAGTAACATTGCTATAGCTGTCATAATTGGAACTAGGCGTTTACCACTAAAGAAGGACAATGCAGCTGGTAATTGTACATGACTAAAGCGATTGTACATAATAGAAGCGATGATCCCAGATAGTATTCCAATAAACTGATTTTCTATTTTTATAAAAGCAGGATTTACATTTTCAGCATCAATACCTTGCAGCATCGCTACAGAGTCTGTTGAGAGTAGCGTTGTAACAACTAGAAATGCAACCAACCCACTTAATGCTGCTGATCCATCTTTATCCTTAGACATCCCTAATGCAACACCTACTGCAAATAAGATTGCCATATTGTCAATTACTGAGGAACCAGCTTTAATTAAGAATGCTGCTAAAGGACTACCTGCGCCCCAACCTGCTGGATCAATCCAATAACCAATCCCCATCAAAATTGCCGCAGCTGGTAATACTGCTACTGGTAACATCAATGAGCGACCAATTTTTTGTAAATATTTCATCATTTCCCTTTCCTCCAATCAATTATGCATAATCTAGATGAGACTAAATATAAATCGAATTTTTTTATATTTTAAAACGTAGTAAAAATGTTGGTGCAGGAAATACTGCTATATGAAGCATTTATCACTCTAAACTCTTTGTTAATAAATATGTGTTCTTATCTCTCCCTTCATAGTTGGAAGCGTTTAACACAATCATAGTAACATTTAATAATATAGATGTCTATACCAATTTTCTTGTTTTATATAAGATTTTAGTCCTATTTCTATGAAAATTGCGTATCACTTCCTGAATTGGTATAGACAACTATATATTTTGATGCTATTCTTTAATTATCAAATTAGAAGAAAAAGAAGGAGTACATGGCTATGAATTCATCTTCGAAAAAGGTAATGCTTCAACATGGAACAACTTATGCAGAAAATCAAGTAATTAAAAATAGCTATATTAAAATAGATGATGGAAGAATTACAGAAATTGGACCTACGAATGATCTTTCAGATTCATCAGATTATCAAATAATTAACATACCTGATGGTTTTAGTATTATACCCGGAATGATCGATATTCATATTCATGGAGCAAATGGTGCTGATACAATGGATGCTACGCAAGAGGCTCTTGATATAATGTCATCCACTCTTCCAAGGGAAGGCACTACAAGCTTTTTAGCGACGACAATGACTGAAGATCCTAGTGCCATTGCGAATGCTCTAAGGAATGCTGGAGAATATATCGACTCTTTTCAATCAGAAGGTAATGCAGAAATTTTAGGTATTCACTTGGAAGGACCTTTTATTCATAAGGATAAAGCTGGTGCACAACCAATACACCATATTTTAGATCCTAATTTAGAAACCTTTAAATTATGGAAAGAATTGTCTAATAACCATATTAAGCTTGTTACGCTTGCTCCTGAACTTCCAGGAGGTGGTGAGGTGCTCCAACATTTAAAGAATCAAGGAATTATTGGCTCTATCGCACATTCTCAAGCAACATATGATCAAGTTTTAGAGGCGATCGAAAATGGACTTAATCATGTTACCCATCTTTTCAACCAAATGACAGGTCTTCACCATCGAGATCCTGGAATAGTAGGTGCTGCATTTTTAAGAAATGAATTAATGGTTGAAATAATTGTTGATGGGATTCATGTTCGTCCTGAAATCGTTGACCTTGCCTTTAATCAAATTACCGACGAACGAATGATTTTGATTACAGACTCTATGAGAGCAAAATGGCTTAAAAATGGGGTATATGATTTAGGTGGTCAAATGGTAACAGTGAAGGATGACCATGCATTACTAGATGAAAACACTCTAGCCGGCAGTGTATTGAAAATGAAAGATGCCTTTAAAAACATACAGGAATATGCAGGCTGTGATATTAAAAGCGCCATTAAAATGGCGTCTGAAAATCCTGCAAAGCATTTAAAGGTCTTTGACCGAAAAGGAAGCATATCGATTGGTAAAGATGCGGATATCGTTGTCCTTGATGATCAAATGGATGTTTTTATGACTATGTGTAAAGGGAAAATCGCCTATTCAAAGCAAATGTGATGTTTTCACTTTACCTTAACCGGGGACTGTCCCCTATCTTTTACACTGGAGTTGACACTAATGAAAATAATTGAAGTTAAAAATTATCAAGAAATGAGTCTTGCAGCTGCACAATATATCATTAATATGTTAAAAAATACTTCCAAATTAACATTAGGTCTAGCGACTGGAGGTACACCACAAGGAGTTTATCAACACTTAATTGAAGATTATAAGAAAAACGGTACTTCATACGCACAGGTCACTAGCTTTAATTTAGATGAATATATTGGTTTATCGAAGGATGATCCAAATAGCTATTATCGCTATATGTATGAAAATCTGTTTAAGCATATCAATATCTCTCTTCAGCAAATAAATATCCCAAGTGGAATGAACACTAATTTACAGTCTGAATGTGAAGAATATGAAAACAAGATCCATCAACATGGCGGTATTGATTTACAGCTATTAGGAATTGGTAGTAACGGGCATATAGGATTTAATGAGCCTGGAACCTCCTTTCAATCAAAAACACATGTTGTGGGCTTAACTCAATCAACAAGAGAAGCAAATGCTCGTTACTTTACAAGTATAGAAGAAGTTCCAACACAAGCTATTACGATGGGAATTCAATCAATCTATAAAAGTAAAGAGATCTTGCTTTTAGCATCCGGTAAAGCGAAACAAGATGCCATGGTTAAGCTTCTAAATGGAGACGTAACTGAAAGCTTTCCAGCCTCTATATTAAAACAACATCCAAATGCAACGATAATCGCTGATGAGGAAGCTTTGTTGGGTGTGAAGGATGTTAGTTTATTTAGGTAAGGTACAAAAGCGCAAGCGCCCGTTTAGCGACATAGAAAAAAGAGCACTCCGTATGAGATAAAGCGAGACTTCCATCAGTGGGTTATCTGATGGATAGTGAGACTTATCGGACCTTTACGGGCAGTTATTTTCATTGACTGCCCGTTAATGTGTGGCAAAGGAAACACGAAGAGCACGAGCGTTCGATGTTGACTTAGCGTATAAGGAGTGTGAAGTTCATTAGTCGCTGGGCGCTGGAGCTAGATGTCAAAGCGCTTATCCTTAGTACTAGAATTTTATTAATTTTCTAAACGAAAAAAAAGCCTGCCCCCAATCACTTTGATGCTGATGTTGGGGCAGGCTTTTTTATATGAGTAACGCCTTATCAGATAAAGAGCTATCAGTCTTAATTTTAGAGAATTCTTCTAACAGAGATTTAACTGTTAATCCCTGCTTTTCTTTCCCCTCTGCTTCAAAAACAATATTTCCTTTATCCATCATGATTAGTCGATTTCCAAGATCAACTGCTTGCTGCATATTATGGGTAATCATTAATGTCGTTAGATTTCCATTATCAACAAGCTTTTTCGTTAGGTTTGTAATCAACTCAGCTCGTGATGGATCAAGTGCTGCTGTATGTTCATCTAACAGCAAAATATCAGGCTTGGTGAAGGTCGCCATTAATAATGAAAGAGCTTGCCGCTCCCCACCAGACAGTAAACCAACCTTTGCTGATAATCGATTTTCAAGACCTAAACCAAGTAGTTCTAACTGTTCCTTAAAAAACACACGTCGCTTGGATGAAACACCAGGCCTTAATGTACGTTTGTGTACACGAGAATAAGCAATCGCTAGATTCTCTTCAATTGTAAGTGTAGGTGCCGTACCAGCCATTGGATCTTGAAAAACACGGCCGATGTATCTTGAACGTTTATACTCACGAACATCAATCATTGACTTATCCTTGATGAGGACATCTCCATCATCTGGGGTTATTCGTCCAGCAATAACATTGAGTAAAGTTGATTTTCCCGCACCATTACTTCCTATAACTGTAACAAAATCACCTTCATTTAATGATAATGACAAATGACCTAATGCCACTTTCTCATCAACAGAGCCTTCATTAAACACCTTATAAATTTGCTTTAGTTGTAGCAATGCCTACACCCCTCTTTCTGCGTAAGCTTTTTTTACGTTTATCCTTTTGCTTATCAATCAGTTGTGGAATGACGAGAGCACCCATTACAATACATGCTGTAATTAGCTTCATATCACCGGTTTCAAAAAAGTTAATTCGCAACGCCATTGCCACGATTAAACGGTAAATAACTGCTCCGATAATAACAGCTATCGTCGCACGTACAATCGTTTTTGTACCAACCAATGCTTCACCGATTATAACTGAGGCCAAACCAATTACAATCATCCCAATCCCCATACCAACATCACTAAATCCATTGTACTGAGCAATAAATGCACCAGAAAATGCAACAAGTGCGTTTGAAAGACCTAGACCAACAATTTTCAGCATATCCGTATTCGCTGAAAAGCTTGTGATCATATTTTGATTGTCCCCAACAGCTCTAATCGCAAGACCAAGTTCTGTTTTTAGGAAATAGTCTAATAGATATTTCATAACGAAAATCAGGATCAACATAGTTATCACAACAGACCATGTTTTAGGAACAAATCCTTCAAGACCTATTGAAATGAACATCTGTTGGAGGGCAGCATCGATACCAAGCTTATTCCAGCCCTCTAAAAGCTGAGAAAATACTGTTTCTTCTTGCAATAGTGGTACATTTGATTTCCCCATAATTCTAAGATTGATCGAATACAAGGCAATCATCATTAAGATCCCTGATAAAAGTGGGTTAATATTTCCTTTTGTATGCAGTAGCCCTGTCATACAGCCAGCCAAAAAACCTACGAGTAATGCAATTAATGTGGCTACAAAAGGATTAACCCCGTTAACAATCAGTACAGCACTTACTGCTGCACCTGTTACAAAGCTACCGTCAACTGTTAAATCTGGGAAGTCTAATATTCTAAATGATAAATATACTCCAAGAGCCATAATCGCATAAATTAAACCTGACTCTACTGATCCAAATAGGGCTGTAAACATAGCTTCTCACCTTTATTCAAGAATTTCTGCTGCTTCTTTCCATTCTTCCTTAATCTCAATTCCCATGGCTTCAGCTGCTTTTGCATTAATTTGCAATTTAAGCTTTTGTGGGTATTGAACTGGAATTTCACTTGCCTTTTTCTCACCAGTTAAAATGCTAGCAGCCATTTCTCCTGCTTCAAAACCAATATCATAGTAATCAAAACCGTAAGCAGCAAAGCCACCTCGTTTAACAGAATCTAATTCTCCAACAAATAACGGAATATCAGAATCACTTGCGACTCCAATAACACTTTCAAGTGCAGAAACAACTGTATTATCTGTAATTACATATAAAGAATCAACTTTACCAACTAATGATTCTGTTGCTTGTTTAACTTCAGCTGATGTTGAAACAGATGCTTCAACAACTTCTAGTTCTGTTCCTTCCATTGCCTTTTTAACAAGATCAATTTGTGCAACTGAGTTTTGCTCACCAGAGTTATAAATCATCCCTACTTTATTTCCTTCAACATTTTCGTCTATAAATTTAACTGTATTAGGAATTGCATCCGGATGTGTATCAGTCGTACCAGTAATATTTGCGCCAGGCTCATCAAAGCTTTTCACTAAGCTTGCTCCAATTGGATCTGTAACAGATGTAAAGACAATTGGAATCTCAGTAGTTGCATTTAATGCACTTTGGGCACTTGGCGTTGAATTAGCAAAGATTAAATCTACATTATCTCCAGCAAAATTATTTGCGATTGTTTGACTATTATTTTGATCACCTTGTGCAATTTGAACATCATATTCTACATCTATGCCCTTTTCTTCTAACGCAGCTTTGAAGCCTTCTAATGCAGAATCAAGTGATTGATGCTCAACAATCTGGTTTACTCCGATTGTATATGTTTTCTCACCCTCTGAACTAGAACCCTCAGTACCATCTGATGTATTTTCATTACTACCACAGCCTGAAATTGCTAGAAAACTAGCTAACATCATGCCAACTCCTAATTTCCAACCCTTTTTCATTACTTAATCCCCCTTTTAATAACTTTTTCACGGTTATGCTTTTATGCTTTTATTGATTAAATTATACAGGAACAAGAAAATAGTTCAATATTTTTTGAATATTTTAATACTGATTTTTCTGCAAATTCAAATTTTCCTTTCTTCTAAATAGCGAAAAAACACAGATACAATAAGGGTATCTGTGTTTTTTAAAAATATTAATTTTCATTAATTACTAGTTTTTAATCCATGCAATAATTCTATCAAAATACTATTTCTGTAAAACTTGATCTTTAAGCGCTCTTCGTAAAATTTTCCCTGTAGTATTTTTAGGAAGCTCTTCCAAAAACTCAATTGAACTTGGGACTTTATACTTCGCTAAATGCTTTTTACAATAGTCAAGTAGCATCTTTTCTGTCACTTCAGCATTACTTATCACCACAAAGCACTTTACAGCCTCACCAAAATTCGGGTCTGGAACTCCTAATACAGCGACCTCAACAACAGCTTCATGATCGTAAAGAACCTCTTCCACTTCACGTGGATAAACATTGTAACCACCTACAAGAATCATATCCTTCTTGCGGTCAACAATATAAAAATAACCATCCTCATCTTTTCTCGCAAGATCACCAGTAAAAAGCCAGCCATCACGTATCGTATGAGCTGTTTCCTCTGGCATTTTATAATAGCCCTTCATTACATTTGGACCTTTTACAATTAATTCACCAACTTGGTTCGGAGGTAACTCTTCACCCAGTTCATTTACTACTTTATTTTTTACATTCATAATGTCTGTTCCGATAGAACCTGGCTTTCTTGGGCGATCTAGTGGATTAAAGCAGGTGACAGGTGACGCTTCAGATAATCCATAGCCCTCAGAGACAACAACTTTGAATTTTTGTTCAAAGCCCTTAAGTAAAGCGATTGGCATAGAAGCTCCACCAGAAATACATAGCCTTAGTGTACTTAAATCAGCTGGATTTGCATCTTCATGCTGAAGCAAGAAGTTATACATGGTTGGAACACCAGCAAACACTGTTGCACCATGTGTTTTAGTTAATTTAAAAATCGCATCAGGGCTAAATCTTGGGACAATTAGCAAAGTAGCCCCATTCATTAATGGTGCATTTAGTGAAACAGTTAAGCAGAAAACATGGAACATAGGTAATGTTGTGACAACTATATCTTCCTTTGAAATTTTTAAATAATTAGCTGTATCAATTGCATTACTATATAAATTTTTATGTGTCAGCATTGCCCCCTTTGGTTTTCCTGTTGTCCCTGAAGTATAGAGAATAACTGCAATATCTTCTTCATCAAGCTCAGGTTCTATAAAAGAAACAGATCCTCTTGAAAGCATGGTTGCAAACGGTTTCACTTTTCTGTAAATTGATAGCTTTGTAATATCCACTTTCCCTTCGCTTTCGCTAGAAGGTGTTTCACAAATAATAATCTGCTCAACCTTTGTAAGCTGAGCATCAAGCTTATCAAATAATGGGATAAGAAGATCTAAGGTTACAACGGTTTTCACATCACCATTATTAATAATATAAGCAATCTCATCCATTGTGTAGATTGGGTTTATTGGAATGACTGTTGCTCCAGCTCTTAATGCCCCATACAAAGAGATTACATAATACGGAGTGTTGCCTAATATTACAGTTACATGATCCCCTTTTTTAACTCCTAAGTCATGTAAGCTGCTTGCAAATTGATTTATTGCTTCTTCAAGTTGCAGATAGGACATTTCTTTTCCTTCAAAAATAAACGCTGGTTTGTCACCAAAATCTTTTACAGTTTGTGATAGCCGTGAAGATAAATTCATTCTCCCACCCCTTAGTTAAAATGAATGAATAGCCATTCATTTTTCTATTAAAAAGATCCTTTCTTTATTATATTGAATGTTCAAAGATTATACAATCTATGAGAAGGATTCCACCTATAAGGTCAGTTAAGTATTTCTTTCATAGTTATATAGTAAAGCAAAGGGTCAGCACCCCGTTGATTAAGAAAAACAATACGAAGGAGAGTGCTGACCCTTTTGTTTATTCACCTAAATCCACATTGTGGTACACTTGCTGAACATCTTCTAAATCCTCTAATACGTCTACTAATTTTTCAAATTGTGCTTGAGCATCTTCTGGAAGTGATACGTCATTTTGTGCAAGCATTGTTAATTCAGCTACTGTAAATTCAGTAATGCCAACATTTTTGAATGCTTCTTGCACCGCACGGAACTGGTCGGGTTCAGCGTAGACGATAACTTGTTCATCTTCTTCTAAAATATCACAAACTGTAACATCTGCTTCCATTAATAGTTCTAGCACTTCATCCTCAGTTTTCCCTTCAATTCCAATTACTGCAGTAGCATCAAACATATATGCTACAGAACCACTTACACCCATGTTTCCACCATTTTTACCAAATGCAGCACGCACATCTGATGCAGTTCGGTTCACGTTATTAGTTAGTGCATCCACGATAATCATTGAACCACTAGGACCGAAGCCTTCATAACGTAACTCATCAAAGCTTTCCTCCGATCCGCCTTTTGCCTTTTCAATTGCACGGTCAATAATTGTTTTCGGTACACTATACGTTTTTGCACGCTCAAGAACGATTTTCAATGCCTGATTCGATTCCGGATCTGGTTCACCTTGTTTCGCAGCTACATATATTTCTCGTCCAAACTTTGCATAGATACGACTTGTATTTGCATCTTTTGACGCTTTTTTTTCCTTAATATTATTCCACTTACGGCCCATAATGAACACTCTCTTTCTACTTTGAATCTAAGATTAAAGATTACTTTTCACTAGGATATATTATACCTTAATTAATGCATCTTTTGCAGTGATAATCAACAGCCAAGTTTAACAGAGCCTTTATATAAAGTAGGCCCTGACCTTAATAAATAAGATTTATAAAATCTGCTTTTTCGATATTTCCAAAGTATTTCTGTACATCTAAATCATCTAATGCTTTTTCGAGGTCTGCCTTTTCGTATCGAGTCCCCATCAACGTTTTTTCAACCTCATCCACATCACCAACTCCAAAAAAGTCACCATAAATCTTACAGTTTTCGATTATGCCCTTTTGAACTTCTAGTCGAACATCAATTTGTCCAACAGGGAAGCGGTGTGAATGTTGATAGTTAAACTTTGGAGATTTCCCATAGTTCCAATCCCAGTTTTGGTAGCGTTCTTTAGAAATTTCATTGATTTTCTTCCAATCTTCCTCTGTTAAAACATATGTTGGTATCTGATCAACACCTTCAAATATATTAAGAAGTAATAGCTTTCTAAATTGTTCAATTGTAATTTTCTCATCTAAATACTCAACTATATTTGCAACACGACTTCTTATTGATTTAATACCTTTAGACTCAATTTTGTCTTTCTTTACTTTCAATGCGGAAACGACACTATCTATTTCTGAATCAAATAATAGCGTCCCATGAGAAAACATTCGTCCCCTAGTGGAAAATTGCGCATTTCCAGAAATCTTGCGACCGTCCCCTGCAATAATATCGTTTCTTCCGCTCATTTCAGCTTTCACACCAAGCTTTTCAAGTGCCAGGACCACTGGTTCAGTAAATTTTTTGAAGTTATGAAAGCTTTCACCATCATCTTTCGTGATAAAACTAAAATTCAAGTTGCCTTTATCATGGTATACAGCACCACCACCTGAAAGCCTTCTTACAACATGGATCTTTTGTTCTTCAACGTAAGTAGTATTAATTTCTTCAATCGTATTTTGATTTTTTCCAATGATAATGGATGGTTCATTTATGTAGAACAATAAATAGGTTTCATTTGGATTTAAATATTTAACCGCATATTCCTCAATTGCTAAATTTATTCTAGGATCTGTTATGCCGTTATTATCAATAAAAAGCATGTAAATTCCTCCATTACTTTATACTCCACTCATACCCTGAGCTTGCGAGTACAACCTGTCCAGTGTACAGTTCTTTTGCTTCTTTTACTAATTGATCGTGTTCACCGAAATGAGGTAAATGAGTTAATAGTAATTGCTTTACTCCAGCACCTTTTGCAATAGTTGCTGCCTCTTTACTATTCATATGGCCGGCATTTGTTCCATCTTGATTTCCATAAAAGCTCGATTCTGCAATCAGTAAATCTGCACCCTTAGTAAATGGAATAAACGTTTCTTGAAAGCTTGAATCAGCCGTATACACAATCGTTGATTGCTGATCGGTAATCCTCATCGCAAAACAAGGAGCCGGATGGATTGTACGTAAAAAGGTTATCGTAAATGGCCCAATTGTTAATGACTGATTAGGGTCATATTCTTTTCCCGTTGTTGCATTCTTATAGGTAAGCTTCTCAAATTCCTCCCGCTCTAATGTATGAGCATAAATTGGTATGTTTTTTTGGAATCCCTTAATGAATGATGAAACATAGCTTGCATATTGTAATGGTCCAATATCTGCAACATGATCATGGTGATAATGAGATAGAATAACCGCATCTAAATCATCTATTGCAATTGTCTCCTGAAGCTTTGACAAAACTGCACTTCCACAGTCAACTAATAATCGAAAGCCGTTTGATTCAACTAAATATCCTGAGGTTGCTTCATTTACTCCTGGAAACCCACCCCAGTAGCCTATAACCTTAAGATTCATGTGCTCATCTTCCTTTCAAATTCCCTATTTCCCTCAATATCCCCATTATACTAAACGACTATGACGAATTCACTTGAACGACCTTAGAAATAACTATTGTAATGTTCTTTCTGGCTGTTTATATTATCAAGCTATTGCAGAAAATTGTTCCACATTGTATAAAGTGCAAAATACCTTTTTTAAACACGAAAAAGTTCCTTTCTCCTCGAAAAATTGTTACAAAACAGTTATTGACGAACTAGTGCTGTTATAATACAATAAGGGTAACAAATGACAACGGAGGGGATTCCAAATGATCATGAAATTAACTGAATTTTTCAGAAACTTACCGAAAAAACAATGCAAAGAGTGTGGAAATGAAATTGAAGAACAGCACGAATGCTATGGTAACACATGTAATGAATGTCTACATGTAACAGATCTTTAAAAAGATGATCTGTACTAATACAATTTAGAAAAAAAGTTAGCACACACGAAAAAAGATTGCCTCAAAAACAAAGGGTCTGATCCCTCCAACATAGTATATAGCCTTTCAATTTGTTGAAAGTTACTATATACAAGTTACGTTTGGATGGGTCAGACCCTTTTGAGTCAACCTCTTTTTAAAATGTCGCAACTAGCTTTCTTTTCATCCTTGTTGAGTCACGTACAGCTAACTTAGAAAAAAACTCATACTTTTCGAAGGAACGGTATTGTTTTTTATGTATTTTCTCATAAATTACCTCCATCGATTTTAATGCCATTTCTTCAACAGGCTGTATAACTGTAGTAATCATCGGATCCAAAAGCTCTGTAATTTCCATGTCATCAAAACCAACAACAGCTAGTTCCTTTGGAATGCTCCATCCTTGTTTTTTAGCTTCAGAAATAATTCCTGCCGCAACATGATCGCCTCCGGTAAAGATTGCTGTTGGAATAATCTTCATGTTTGCTATCTTTCTAAAAATTCGTTTACCGTCCTCAACACTAGAAACATTTTCAAAGTAGAATTTCTCTTCAAAGAAGCAACTTGCCTCTTCTAACGCGCGTTTAAATCCTTGCTCCCTTGCCTTCATTCCTTCACTTACAATTCCATTTGAACAATAAGCAATATGTCTATGACCCCTTTCAAGCAAATGCTTGGCCACGATATAGCCACAATTTGCTTGATTCATATACACCGTTGGAATTTCAGCATTCTCTACAATCTCATTGCAAAGCAAGATTGGACCATAATTTAAATAAGACTCAATAATTGACCAGTCATTTTCAAATGAAGTCATGATAACACCATCAACTTGCTTTGTTTTAAGGAGATTTAAATAGTTTCGTTCCTTTTGTTTTGAGAATTGTGTTTGACAAATGATTAGTTGATAGCTTTTTGCAGAAGCAGCCATTTCTAGTCTTTCGAGAAGTTGACTGAAAAACGGTGTAGATATTTTCGGAATTAAGACAGCGATAATGCCTGTTTTTTGATTCCTTAAGCTTCTTGCAGCAGAGTTTGGTACATACCCCAAATGTTCCATCGCCTGCTGAACAAGCCTCTTTTTCTCAACTGAAACATAGGGATGATCATTTAAGACTCTTGACACAGTCGTCCTTGATAACCCTGCTAGTTTCGCGACATCTTCTATGGTAGACAAATTTCTCCCTCCCCATGGCTCTATATTGCCCACCTTGTTCGACACCTGAAAACGTTTTCATATTAAAGTATATGAAAATATCATTTATTTTTCAATCCTTTTTTAATGACAATTTAAACTTACTACTAATAGTCTATTAATTCTATCCTAAAAAAGAGGTGATGATCATTATTATTCACCACCTCTACTTGTATTGTTTATCTAGTTTCTGCTGTTAGTTTTGTATCAGTTCTTTTAAGTTTCAAAGTAAAGTAAATGATTGTTCCTATCATTGTACATAATAAGAATCCGACTAAAACAAGAGCCTGTGACCACATAAAAGCAAAATCACCACTAGAAATAATTGCTTTAAACCCAGCTACTGAATACGTCATTGGTAACCAATGATTTATTTCCTGAAATACATTTGGAAGTAACTCTAAAGGAAATGTCCCTGCGCTTGTTGTTAATTGAAGAATTAACACAATAATTGCAATAAATCGTCCTGGATCAGCCATTGATGTTACCAATAATTGAACGATTGAGATAAACGTTAAACTTGTCAACATACTAAAGAGAATAAATAATCCAACACTTTGCACCTCAATACCTAATCCGTATAAAAGAATAAGATCGGCAAGTATTGCTTGGATCACTGCCACACTAAATAAAATACTAAATTTGCTTATAAACCAAGAAAATCCTGATTTAGGTACATCTGATGGTTTTCGTAGTGGAAAGACAACTGTCAAAAGCAGTGATCTAACAAATAATGCTAACGATAAGAAATACGGTGCAAGACCAGTTCCATAGTTGGGTACCTCTGTTAATTCTTCTGTATTTAACTTAACTGGATCAGCGACCATATCATATATTTCGTCAGATCCTTTAGCATCCTTTGTATCTTCAGATGCTTCTCCTAGCTTCGTTGAAAGCTCACTTGTTCCGTCTGAAAGCTCTGTTAAGCCTTTATCAATTTGATCAGCACCATCTGCTAGTTTCACAGACCCGTCTTCTAAGGCAACAGAACCATCAGCTAACTGACTAATGCCATTTTCTAGCGCTAACCCACCATTTTTCAGCTGAGTTGTTCCTGCTTTTGCTTCAGCAATTTTATCACCGAACACACTAAGACCATCTGTGATTTGTGATTGCCCCTCCTGAACCTGAACTGCACCATTATATAGCTTTTCTTGACCCTCAGTTAATTGATTTATTGCATCCTGTACAGAAGCAGTACCTTCATAAAGCTTTGCAGTACTAGTTGGTAACTGAGCCACATTCTTGTTGAGATCATTAGCTCCTGCAGATAATTCACTTAGGCTTGCAGATAGTTCTTTCCCACCTTGATCTAAAGCATTGAGAGCTTCTGCTAACTTAACTAATTCTTGTTGCTTTTCTTCTGGGAGGGGCATTCCCTGTAATTCTTTGAGCATATCATTTACTTCATTTGTCACTAGAGATAAATTTTCTGACAAAGCAGCAGCACCCACACTTGCAGAATTGCTTCCATCTGCCAGCTGTTTTGTGCCTTCAGCTAGTTTAGGTGCACTACTTTTTAGTATTTCCGTACCATTTGTTAAGTTTGGTAGAGCAACTTGTAATTCCTTCATTCCTGATAGAGAATCATTTAACCCTGTTACTAATTGTGATGTCCCAGCTTCTGCTTTAACAGATCCGTTATATAACTTCTCTTGGCCTTGTTTCATCCCACTCAATCCATTATCTAAGCTACTTACACCATTTGCTAGCTTCGAAGAACCATTTGATGCTTCCTGTAGCCCTTCCTTAAAAGTAACAGATTTTGTCACTAATTCATTAAGGCTTTCATCAAGCGTGCTGGAGCCTTCTTTTAGCTCTCCGACACCTTCGTTAATTTGATTGGCACCATCACTTGCCTCACCAATTCCGTCTGCCATTAACTCAATGTTGTCAAAAATTGTTTCAGCATAGGTTTTTGTTATTGCAGTGGCAACCTCTTCTTTTATTTTTGCAATAGCACTTTCACCAATTTGCCCTGAAATAAAGTTATAGCCTTTATTCGTTTTAAAAGAGAGCTCTAGATGCTGTGGATTTTCATCTTGTAATGTTGTCGCATTGCTAGAGAAGTTTTCAGGTATTTCAATCATCATGTAATAATCATGGTTTTTAAGACCCTTTTCCGCTTCCTCCTTATCAACAAAACGCCATCCAAACTTCGCACTTTCCTTTAAGTTCTCTACAAGTTCATCTCCTACATCAAGCTCTTCCCCTTCATATGTTGTTCCCTTATCATTATTTACAACAGCAACAGGGAGTTGATCAAGCTTTCCATAGGGATCCCAGAAAGCACTAAGATATCCGCCACTGTACATTAATGGGATAAATAGTACCCCTATTACCGCAATAAGAACCTTTTTATTTTTAAAGAGCGCATTCCACTCTTGTTTAATTAATGACATTTATACAACCTCCTATATTACAAAATGACCAAATCATTCATTTAGTCATTCAGTATCAAAAAATATAGGATTATCAGATCGACAATCCTTTAAGTAAATACTGTTCAAAAACTTGAGCAATTTTTTCTTTTTCTAGTGGTTCATGCTGTTTTTCCCAATCAAATATAAGTGATACATAAAGCTTTAATAAAATAAATGCTGTTAGCTCTGGATCACATGATTTGATATCCTTATTTTCAATAGCAACGATAATTTTTTGCTTAATATAGTTTAAAACCATCTCTTCCACCTTTTGGACACCCTCATTAACCGTTGGTGTTCCTAGCTCATTGCTTTCTTGAAAAATTTTAATTGTTAATTGGTGCGTTTTCCGAAAATCCAAGATACTATATAACGCTCGGTGTACATTTTCTAAAAAAGGGAACTGTGGATCAAATGCACTCTCTGCAACTTCTTTCATATCAAAGAGTAGTCCTTCAATAATTTCAGAAAATAATTCTTCCTTGTTTTTATAAAAAGTATAAATAGTTCCTTTTCCTACATTAGCTAGCCTCGAGACATGATCCATTGTTGTTGCTTTGTAACCAAATTGTGTAAACGATTTAGTTGCAGCATCAAGAATAAGTTGCTTACGATTTATACTCAAATGATTCACTCCTATAGACAAAATGACCAAATGAACATTTTAGTCATTTTTTATAAAAGTAATATATCATGATATTACCTTATTTACAATAACTGTCTCCAATTTAACAATAGTCTTATTTTTAAGTTGGAGACAGTTATTCAAGAGCTTGTAGCTAATTAGTTTGCTGATGGAAATATCTTCGAATTAAAATAATGCTACCAATGGGTAGCATTTTCTAACTGTTAATATAATTAAAGGCTGTTTTCGCAAACTTTGTTGCTTTTAAAATAGTATTGGGTTGGTTGATTGGCGCTACAGGATGCTCGCTTTCCGTGGGGCGGGCGATGAGCCTCCTCAGCGCGAAGCGCCTGCGGGGTCTCATCTGTCCCGCTACTCCCACAGGAGTCTCGCACCTTCCGCACCAATCAACCTAATCAGTTTTGTTAAAAAACAACAATCTTTTAGAAAAGAGCCTAATTAAAAAACAGAAAGTGCCATCCCTACTCCCCTTATATTATGTACCACAAAAGGTTCGGTAAGGAGTGGTTGTTTGCGCAGGCAGTGTGGAGTACTCAGCCTGTTCGGGGGAGTGCGCATAGGGACTTGATAGAACATCAAGTAGCTTCTCCATAACGCTGTAGTCCCCTTTATTCTCTGCTGCCTCTAGTGCAGCTTCTACTCGGTGATTCCGAGGAATTAGTGCCGGATTGCTGTTTTGCATCAACTGCTGCTGTGAGTCCTTCGATTCCTGCTGCCTACTTAGTCGCGCCTGCCACTGCTCATGCCACCTAGCAAATTCTTGGCTCCCAAACATGTCTGTTTCCTCATGACGATCAAAAGTTAATGCGCGGAAAGTATTCGTATAGTCCGCACGATATTTCTGCATCAAACTTAGAAGATCTTCAATAAGTGATTCATCCTGCCCATCCTCGTTGAATATTCCTAATTTTGCTCTCATTCCAGTGAGCCAATAAGTTTGATATAACTTAGTAAAATTTGAAATCGCATCCTGGGCTATTTTGACTGCCTGCTCCTGATCGTCATGCAGCAACGGCAATAAGGTTTCAGCAAATCGTGCGAGATTCCATCCGGCAATATAAGGCTGATTGCCATAAGCATAACGACCTTGAGTATCAATGGAACTGAATACCGTTTCCGGATCATAGGCATCCATGAAAGCGCATGGACCATAATCAATGGTTTCTCCACTAATAGTCATGTTGTCCGTGTTCATCACTCCGTGAATAAAGCCAACTAGTTGCCACTTGGCAATCAACTCAGCCTGACGCTTGATTACTTCTTGAAGCAGCGTAAGGTATCGACTCTCACCAGCTTCAACATCTGGAAAATGGCGCTTTAGTGTATAGTCAGCCATGATCTGGAGATCCTCGACTGTACCCCATTGTGCAATATATTGAAAAGTACCAACGCGCAGATGACTAGAAGCTACACGGGTCAGAATTGCCCCAGGGAGTTCCCTTTCACGGATTACTCTATCACCTGTTGTTACCACTGCTAGACTACGGGTGGTAGGAATACCGAGTGCATGCATTGCTTCGCTGATAATGTATTCTCGTAGCATTGGTCCAAGCGTCGCTCGACCATCACCCCCGCGGGAATAGGGCGTTCTACCTGAACCCTTGAGTTGAATATCAACACGCTCACCTAGCGGAGTGATTTGTTCGCCAAGCAGCAGAGCCCGGCCGTCTCCCAACATATTAAAATGCCCGAATTGATGCCCCGCGTAAGCTTGAGCAAGTGGTGAAGTACCTTCTAGTATTCGGTTTCCACCAAGCACCGCTACTTCATTCTCACTTCGCAACGCCTGCACGTTCAACCCCAGAGATGTTGCCAACTGATCATTAAGAATGATCAACTTCGGTGACTGCACAGGGGTTGGGTTATGGCTAGTGAAAAATAGTTTCGGAAGACGAGCATAACTATTCTCTAAGTTCCATCCCGTATCAATTATTTCTTTTGTCATCGTATCTCCTCTTCTTCTTTTGTCTTTTTGTCTCCTAGTTTTTCATGTACATAAAACAAAAATAATTGGCATTTTAAACTTTTATACATTCGATTAATTAAGCATTTATTTTAGTGTCAACTTCTGCCACTTTATTATACCCTTCTACAAAGAATGCCCCCTTTATATATTTTGGGTATGTAGGTAATATATTGAGATATAAACTGTTAACTTAAAGTTCATGTTATAAAGCAATCTCACCGTTGTAATATAATAATCTCCAGCACCTATAAATAATTATAAACAGAAAGAGGCTGGGACATAACTAAATTGACCATTCTTAAAGCCGAATAACTTTTAATTTAATTAAGCGATATAAATAAAAAACCCAAACTATTACGAAACTCTAAATTAGAATTTCGCATGATAGTTCGGGTTTTTCTTTGGCTGAAATACTTTTGTCCCAGCCTCTTTCTTTTAAAATATTTACGAACCTAACTTAGCAAGGCATTCGTTTTATTTAAACAATAGTACTCTGCTTCAACTGTTTCAAAACAACAGTTCCAAGACAAGAAATAAATTCATGTCTTGCATTTGGCATTTCCGGGCGATAATAACTCGCTCCTAGTTCATCTGTTACAACCTTACATTCATAATCATTGTCAAATAATACTTCAAGATGATCTGCAACAAAACCAACTGGAATATACACAAATGTTTTGTGACCATCTTTATATAAATCTCTTGTTAAATCTTGAACGTCCGGTCCTAACCATGGCTCTGGTGTATTACCAGCACTTTGCCAGCCAATGACATAATCTTTTACTCCTGCCGCTTCTGCGATTAAGTCTGCTGTTTCTTGTAATTGCTGTGGATATGGATCACCATGAGCAATGATTTTTTCTGGAAGACTATGCGCTGAAACAACAAGTACAGCTGTTTCTCTTTCAGAAGGCTTCATGCTTTCGTATGTTTCTTTTACCCTGTCTGCCCAATAGGTAATAAATTTCGGCTCTGTATACCAGCTCTCAACAGAAGTAATTGTTATACCCAGCTTATCTGCTTCTTCTTTCGCACGCCCATTATATGATTTAACACTAAAGGTTGAAAAATGTGGAGCCAAGACGATGCTCACTGCTTCAGTGATCCCATCTTCATGCATTTGCTTTACAGCGTCTTCGATAAACGGTTCGATATGTTTTAAGCCAATATAGAGCTTAAATTCAGTCTCATCCTGGATGTTGTTTAAGTGCTGCTCTAGCTTTTCTCCTTGTTCAACTGTGATTTTTGCTAGCGGGGAAATTCCACCTATTGCCTCATAACGATCTTTTAAGTCCTGAAGCATTTCAGGCGCAGGTTTGCGACCATGTCGTATATGTGTATAATAACGTTCAATGTCTTCCTCTTTATAAGGCGTTCCATATGCCATAACTAATAGTCCCATTTTTTTCTTACTCAAAATGATTCACCTCTAGTTTGTTTCTTATTCCTCATATCATTAAGTTATTAATTTCACAAAAAATATTAAATGCTTACTTTTGCTTTCTTAGAATAGTCATGAATAAAAGTTGTTAATTTCTTAAGATTTTCAGGATTCACTTGTGGAAAAACACCATGTCCAAGATTAAAGATGTATCCATCCTGCTGCATTCCTTGATCTAAAATCTCTTTCGCTCTTTCTTCAATGACTTCCCATGGAGAAAGTAAAATAGCAGGATCAAGATTACCTTGAAGAGTTTTCGTTAGACCCATCGTACGTGCTTCTTGGATAGGAAGTCTCCAATCAAGTCCAACAACATCTAAAGGTAAATCATGCCATTCTTTTGCTAAATGACTTGCACCTACTCCGAACATAATTAACGGTACGTTTTCATTTTTTAACTCACTAAAAATTCGTTCCATCGTTGGCTTAATATAATAGCGGTAATCTGCTACATTAAGTGCACCAACCCATGAATCAAAAATTTGAATTGCTTTTGCTCCTGCATTGATTTGTGCTTTTACATATGTAATGCTCATTTCAGCTAGCTTATCCATTAACGCAAACCAAGCTTTTGGCTCTGCATACATAAATGCTTTTGTTTTGTTGTAATTTTTTGAAGGACCACCTTCAATCATATAGCTAGCTATTGTAAAAGGTGCACCAGTAAATCCAATCAAAGGTACTTGAAGCTGTTCCTTCGTTAAGAGCTTGATCGTATCTAGTACATATGGAACATCGCTCTCAGGATCAATTTCTCCTAACTTTTCAACATCACTTAATGAACGAATTGGGTCATCAATGACTGGTCCGATCCCAGATTTAATTTCTACATTTACACCAATCGCTGGAAGTGGAGTCATAATATCTTTGTAAAGAATCGCAGCATCGACATCATACTGTTCTACAGGCAACCTCGTTACATACGCACATAGCTCAGGCTGATGTGTAATTTCAAAGAGGCTGTATTTTTCCTTTATCGCACGATATTCAGGCTGTGATCTCCCTGCTTGTCTCATATACCAAACCGGAACATAGTCCGTTTTTTCCCCACGACACGCTTTTAAAAACGTATCATTGATTTTCTTTTCAGCCATCCAAAAAGTCCACCTTTCTATTAGAAAAACTTGGCTTATCGCCAAGTCCTAATGGCGAAAGCCTTAGTTTTACTTATACTATCAACCATAAGATATAAATTTTGATAGTTTAAAAAAAGGAGAAAAGCCCCTTTATCAAATAATACTAATTATAATGTAATACTAATTCTATATTAATTCCTCAACACTTTCAACTATAACGTTTTCAAGTAATGTTGTATAGCTTAGATGAGCAAATGTCGAAAAATAGTCGAAATAACTTTTTCCTTAACAAATCTTATATCAGGGATAATGGCCCCTTCAGAAGAATACCTACTTTATCTCATTAATTAGAAGTAAACAAACTAGGTTTAATGAATTGTTTAGGCTCCCCTTCTTCATGTGTTTGGACATTATATGGTGCAACCTTATACGTACTGTTTGAAAACACATTGACATAAGGAATTTCAAAAACTCCTTCACCCGTAACCTTTCCAACAAGCTTTTGCTCTTTTTCTGTTTGTTCATAGATTCGATATTCAACCCGTTCATCTCGCTGTGCTTCCCATTCTAATGTTAACGTAATTAATCCAAGTGGCTTAAACGTATACCTTGCATCAACCTGTTCTATATCTTTAATACGGATTGGACTATCTAAGTCATTTACACCCTCTGGGACTTTAAATGCTACGTTTTGATCCCACTTTGCCTCAGTTAAGATATCTTTAAACAACTTAGTAGCATATGAACTTCCATTTTTCAGATAATGGTTTTGATCTGTTTTATCGTATCCCATCCAGAGTGCCCCAACTACATTTTCAGTAAACCCAACAAACCATGCATCCTTTGCTGCTCCTTCTATTGCAGAATATGAGGTTGTCCCTGTTTTCCCTGCTATTTCACCTTGAAATACACCATTTTTTGCTGTACCATCACTTACAACATGCTGAAGCATTCTTGTCATATCCCATGCAGTTTGTGGGGAGTACACTTGTGGGGAGTACAGAAGGTTTTCAGCGATTATCTTTCCTTCTCTATTCGTTATTTTTTGAATAATGTGATGCTCACTGAAGTTCCCACTTGATGTAAACGTTCGATAAGCATTTGCCATTTGAATTGGTGTTACACCTTCAGATAACCCACCTAGCGCAATTGCTAATCCTTCGTCTTTAATCGATATCCCAACCTCTTTTAAATACTCCTTACTTTTTCCAATTCCTAATTCAGATAAAGTCCATACAGCAGCTGCATTTTTAGAGGAGACAATTGCATCAAACATCGATACCTTTCCAGCATACTGATTATCATAATTTTCCGGTTCGTAATCCCCATACTTAAGCCTTTCATCCTTAAGCATAGAATAAGGATGAAATAATTTTGTTTCGATCGAAGGTGCATAAACAGCAATTGGTTTAAATGTAGAACCTGGCTGCCTTGTCACATTTAGTCGATTCAATCCTTTTGGAACATAATCACGCCCACCGATTGCAGCTATTACTCCCCCCGTTTTATTATCAAGAAGAATAAACGCACCTTGTGCAAAAGCATCTGTACCAGGAAAGTATTCCTTCTTTTGAAACAATTCATATGCAGACTTTTGAATATTTACTTGAAGAGGTACTGTAATGGTGTATCCTCCCCTTAATAATTCTTCATTAGATAGAGCATACTTTTCTTTTGCCTCATCAAAAACCATATCAATATAGGTTGTTAACCATGGGCTTTCCTGTTTCTTGTTTACTTGCAATTTCACCGTTTTCCCTTGTGTTCTTACTACTTCTTCATATGTTATATATTTTTGATCACCCATTAAACTTAAAATGACATTCCTACGGTCCTTACTTTTATCTACATTGGCAATTGGTGAGTAGTTTGAAGGTGCCTTAGGTATACCTGCTAATAAAGCTCCTTCCTCAAGTGTTAGCTCTGACACATCCTTATTAAAGTACAATTTAGCTGCAGACTTAATTCCATATGCCCCATGTCCAAAGTAAACTTGATTCAAATACATTTCTAATAACTTTGATTTACTATACCTTTTCTCCAAATTAATCGCGATAATCGCTTCTTTCGTTTTACGTAAAAGCGTTTTGTCATTTGTCAAAAAGATATTTTTAGCTAATTGCTGAGTAATTGTGCTACCACCTTCAACCTTCCCCCCTGCAAGGATATCCTTATAAAGGGCTCTTCCGATGGCTTGAACATCAATTCCATAATGCTCATAGAAGCGTTGGTCCTCAACAGAAATAAACGCCTGCTGCACATAGTCTGGAATCTCAGAAATATCAACAAGTTCACGATTCTCTATGTAAAGCTTTGTAATCTCATTACCCTCTATGTCAGTTAGTTTTGAAGCTGTATCCATCACTAATTTTTCTTCATCCAGCACGTAATTCCCCATGAAAATAATAAATAAATAACCTAAGAAAGCGCAGATTACTGTTAGTAATAAAGTTAGTCCAGATAATAAAAGTTTCTTTTTCATACAGATCACCCCTTTATATCTTTTAGTATTGTTAATAATAGCCAGGTATATGTGTGAAAAACACTAAAATCGGGAAAGGTTGAACAGTAGTTGGTATACTGAAGGGGTCAATAAGCATATTTAATGATGAGGTGATGAGTGATGAAGCTTTACATAACCTATGGGACTGTTGATTATTTAGCTAAACTTGCTAAAGCACATATCGACAAAAACCTGCGACTTATGGCAAACACTGATACTGGAGTCTTATTTCACGAAACTGAGCAAAAGTCTATCTTTAAGGAACCAAAAACTTATGATGTATTAGATTCAACCGGAAAACTATCAAATGGAAAATATGCTGCACTTAACAATATCCCTGTTTCATATGAAGGAAGACCACTATTTGAAAAGCGATTTAGTGATCGAGCACGCCTGATCGAAAAAGAACCTGGCTTCTCCGCTATTAGAGTGCTACGTCCTTCTAAAGGTGACACCTATATCATTTTAACATTATGGGAAAACGAACATTACTTCACTGCTTGGCAGAAATCTAAATCCTTTGATACTGGTAGTATAAAAAGTAGTGTTGGAATCCCTCAACCATTTTCACATCCACACTATGTCACAAAGTACACTTCAGTTGAAATTGACTAATCATTATCATTCCCTCTGCAAATAATTTGCGGAGGTTTTTTCATTTTTAGCATGATTCTTAGATTTTCATGAAAGTTCCTTTTATTAGGCTCTTTTCTAAAAGATTGTTGTTTTTGAACAAAACTGATTAGGTTGATTGGAACGGATATGCGAGACTCCTGTGGGAGTAGCGGGACAGATGAGACCCCGCAGGCGCTTCGCGCTGAGGAGGCTCATCGCCCGCCCCACGGAAAGCGAGCATCCTGGAGTGCCAATCAACCAATCCAATACTATTTTAAAAGCAACAAAGTTTGCGAAAACAGCCTTTTATTAACATTACTAATATTAGACATCTTGTGCACATCTGACAATATTTCCTTGGAAATGACAACTTGTTTCTACATAACATTACCCTAAAATTCCACAAAATCTCACCATATGCAGGAGTGAAAATTATTTATCTAAACACATCACATCCTATTTCACTCATTCATACAGTATTAAAAATCTACAATAGGCGTTTGCTGAGGAGTGATACAAATGGAGGTAGATATTACACTCATACATTGGATTTATGTAGCTTTTATCATTGCGATCATAGGTTTTATGCTCTTTCGTCGAGATACAACCATTGTATGTATTGTTGGGATTCTTTTACTTGCGGCAGTATCAACGTTTTCTTTAAATGATTCTATTAGCAGTTTATTTAATAGCTTTATCTTTGCAATAACAGAACTATTACCAACCATTCTCGTTATTTCAATTATTGTCGCAATGAGTAAAATATTAACGATTTCAGGAATTAATGAGGTGATGATCGCACCTTTCTCCAAAGTAATTAAAAATCCAACCACTGCATTTTGGACCATAGGACTGTTAATGATGATCATCTCATCTTTCTTTTGGCCATCACCAGCTGTTGCTTTAATTGGTGCAGTATTATTACCAGTTGCGGTTAGAGCTGGTCTCCCAGCATTAGGTGTTGCAATTTCGATGAACTTGTTTGGACATGGGATCGCTCTTTCAGGTGATTTCATTATTCAAGCTGCACCAAAACTTACTGCTGATGCTGCTGGAATTCCAGTTGGAGATGTTCTTAATGCGAGTATTCCCCTTGTGCTTACAATGGGAATTGTAACGACAATATCTGCTTATTTTATATTAATGAAAGATATTAAGCTTAATAAACCATTTTCAAGTGTCTCACCAACTTACCAAACACAAGAATCTGCTCTTCAGCTATTATCTACAACATCAAAGAAAATCCTCGCTTTGTTGATTCCACTTATTTTTCTATTAGATGTGGTAATAATGTTCACGCTTAATTTACAAGGTGGGGATGCAACAGCATTAATTGGAGGAACTGCACTAATCATTTTAATAATCACTACATGTTTAGCACACAAAAAGCGAGGGCTTGAAGAATCTACTAACTACCTAATCCAAGGATTTCAATTTGGCTTTAGAGTATTTGGGCCAGTCATTCCAATTGCCGCGTTTTTCTATCTAGGGGACGCAGGGTTTTACTCAATAATCGGCGAATATTTACCGCAAAATTCTCAAGGGATTGTGAATGATCTAGGTGTTGCTCTCGCAAATGTAGTCCCATTAACTCCAGAGGTTGGAGCAGTTACATTAACAGGTGTAGGAATTTTAACAGGACTCGATGGCTCAGGCTTCTCAGGCATTTCTCTTGCCGGCTCTATTGCACAATTGTTTTCAACAGCGATCGGTGTAAGTGCCGCTACCCTCACAGCGTTAGGTCAAGTTACCGCTATTTGGGTTGGTGGAGGTACATTAGTTCCTTGGGCATTGATCCCTGCAGCTGCGATTTGTGGTGTCGACCCATTCGAATTAGCAAGGAAAAATCTTCTACCTGTTTCAATTGGTTTGGTAGTGACAACGATAGTGGCGATGTTTTTGTTATAATAAGGTTTAACAAAAAAAATCTAACAAAGACTTTTAATTAAGAGTTTGTTAGATTTTTTCTATATATATTTTTAATATGATGAATTCATTTCACGTAATAAAAATGGCTCCATACCCCATCGCCCCAACAATGACAAGAGCTGGGTGTACCTTCCATTTCTCTAATAATAAAAAACTGATAATAATTAAAAAGAGTGATTGCCATAAACCCGAATCCATGTAAGAAGTAGAAAAGAAACTAAAGGCCATGACCCCAAGTAAGACAGCAATGGTCGGTCTAATAAAAGTGGTCATTCTTTTAACCTTTGGTGAATCTTTAAATTTATATAAGAAGCCTAAAAGTAAAATCATTAAGATAAGTGACGGAGCTACAGTTGCAAAAATCCCTACTATTCCTCCAAGGATACCACCTTGTTGATAGCCAATATACCCTGCCATCTTTGTTGCAATTGGGCCTGGAAGGGCATTTCCTAAGGCAAGCACTTCACTAAACTCATTAAGATTCATCCATCCATAGTGATCGACAACCTCATTTTCAACTAATGGTATTGAAGCTGGTCCACCACCATATCCAAGAATTCCAGGGATAAAAAAGGCGAGAAAGATTTCCCAATAAATCACGAAGCATTACCCCTTTCAATCTTACGTTCTTTTTTAGGATCTTTATCCTTCTTTATGATAGCTGCGAGTAAAAGCCCACCAATTAAAATGGCTGGATGTAATCCAAAGATCTCCATTAAGAAGAAACTAAAAATAATGAGTATAGAAGACTTTAACCATCCTAAGGATTTCTGAGATTTTTTAAAAAAGTCCCATGTTAATGTAGCCAACATGACGCCTACTACCGGTACTACTGCTGCTGTCATTCCCTGAACCCAAGGATAGTCTTTTACTGAAGAGATTGTTGTCAACAAGAAAATCATTAAAATAATTGTAGGTACGATAGTCGCAAGAGTCGCATTAATTAGTCCTACAATTCCCGCTACTCTGTAGCCAATATAACCAGCCATCTTTGTTGCAATTGGACCTGGTAATGTATTACCTAAGGCTAGTACGTCTGCAAACTCATCATCACTCATCCATTTATATTTATCCACTACTTCTTTATGTACAAGTGGAATAGAGGATGGTCCTCCACCATACCCTAAAATTCCTACACGAAAAAAGGCTAAAAATAACTGTAGATGCTTCATATTATCCCCCTTTGCTTTTCTTTTCTATAATTCAGGTAAATAACTAGTAAGATTAAAACATACTTATTATTCCCCTAATTCTTTTTCAACTTAGTTTTAAATTCACATCTAAGATCATTATATTTCCGATTGTTAATAATATTCATAAAAACAACTAACAAAGTAAGGCGAAACTAATTATTTATGATTATATAGTAAATACAATTGATTTTCTAGATACTAAATAGAAAAAATATAATAAATCTCATTTGGAAATAAACAAATAGGCTGTTTCTACAAGATTATTGCTTTTACAGAACTCTTTTGGATAAGAAGTAAAGACGAAAGTTCTCTGAAAACAGCCAAAAAATAAGATTGACTCAAAAGCCCCCCTCTCTTTCTCCTATATAAAACAGGAAAAATAATGGAATTTAGCTTTAAGTCAACCTTTACATAAGTCATGTAACTTGAGAGTACTATATGTCTATAATTTCATTCCACTTCTGCTTTTGAAGCGGCGAAGCAATATATGACTTTCTACCCTTGTGATTCCTTCAAGTGAATACAACTCATTATTTATAAACTTTTCTAATGCAATAAAGTCATCAACTAAAACATGCATATGTAATGTGCTCGGGCCTGTCATTTGATAACAACTTGATACACAAGGATTATCAGCAAGCTTTTGGGCAACTTCTACTAAGAATGAAGGCTCACAATCAACTTCAAAGAAGGCTGAAACATTCTTCCCCATTTTCTCTGAATTAATAACAACACTAAACTTCTCAATAACATCATTTTTTATTAATTGATTAACACGTTCACGAACAGATACTCTGGATAAATCTAGCTCTTTCCCTATATCAGAGTAAGACATTCTTCCATTAGCAGTAAGTAGCTCAAGTATTTTCCTGTCAATATTATCTATTTTCAAATTAGACCCATCCTTTAAGAATTTATAGTATGAGTATAATATTAACAGGTAAATGATGAAAGCCTTCCAAAAATATCATGTGTAAAAATATCCTTCAGATAGTTTTACCTTCCAACAGCTGCACCATCACTTCTGGGATCAACACCACCGTGTAAAAAGCCCTGATCGTCTATTAAAATTGCATTTGCATGTCCCATAATACCATCTAGATCATTTACTCTATTTACACCATGTCCAGATTTCATTAGTTGCTCGATTACCTCTAGGCTAACTCGCCCTTCAATTTTAAGTTCTTGTGTTTCTTCACCCCAAGTTCTTCCCCAGACGAATCTAGGCTCACTGATCGCTTGCTGAGGATTCATACCATAGTCAATCATCCTTGTAATCATTACCGTTTGTGTTTGCGGTTGCCCTTCACCACCCTGTGTGCCATAAAGAATCCGAGGTCGTCCATCTTTAAAAGCCATAGCTGGCATTAGTGTATGAAAGGTTCTCTTTTTAGGTTCAAGACAATTAGCTCGTGATGAATCAAGAGAAAAGAATGATCCTCTATTTTGCATAATGATCCCTGTATCACCTGCTACAACTCCTGATCCAAATTCAAAGTATAAACTTTGAATAAAGGAAACCGAGTTGCCTTCATCATCAACTACAGCTGCATGCGCAGTATCACTTCCTACAGATTGAGTCTGAATATCCTTTGCCTTATCAAATTTAATTGAATTAGCCATTTCTTGAGCATAGGCTTTACTTAGTAATTTATGTAATGGAATCGAGTGGAACTCCGGATCAGTTAAAAATTGATTTCGATCTTGAAAGCTTCTTTTTAATGATTCTACTAATAAATGATAATATTCATAAGAACCTTCTTGTAAAGATGCAAGATCAAAGTTTTCTAATATATTAAGAGCCATTAATCCCACGAAGCCTTGAGAATTAGGTGGAACCTGATACATATGATAACCTCGATATGTCGTTGAAATCGGTTCAATCCATACACCCTGATGTTCAGCAAAATCCTCCTCGGTGAGCAATCCACCTTTTTCTTTTAAACTTGAAATAATTCGCTTTCCCAACTTACCTTTATAAAAACTATCTCTTCCATTTACTGAAAGACATTTCAAAGTGTTGCCTAAATCTTTTTGGACAAATTTTTCATTTATATTAGGTACTGTTTCATTGGGTAAGAATATTGCAGCTGAATCTATATCTTTTTGCAGTATATCTATATTTTTCACTGTATTTTCATGCTGATCCATTGAAAAAGGAAACCCTGACAATGCATACTCTATAGCTGGTTCAAGTACTTCCCCTAATGATAATCTTCCATACTCTTTCAGGACAGCATCCCAGCTGTCTACCATTCCGGGTACAGTTATGATACTTTCTATCCCTCTATTTGGAATAGAACTCTTTCCTTTATATACGTCACGCGTTACTTTTGATCCCGAACGACCACTTCCATTATAAGCACGCACCTTTTGATCATTGACACTATAAGTAAGCCAAAAGGAGTCACCTCCAAGACCTGTCATATGTGGATAAACCACAGCAAGACATGCACTAACGGCTACTGCAGCATCAAAGGCATTCCCTCCTTTTTGAAGAATTGTATTTCCAGCTTGTGATGCTAAATAATGAGGACTCACCACCATTGTCTTACTCCCTACAATTGCTTTATTCATCCTATTTTCTCCTCCGTAACTAAGTTACTTTTTATTACGTTTGTTTTAAAATTGGTTGTTGCCTTTACTTTATTGTCAGTAAAGATAAACATAATTGCCCCAATGATCAAAAGTCCTCCAGAAAGGTAAAAACCGAATTCTAGACTTCCAGTTTGATCAGCAAAATATCCTGTAATATACGGTGCAAAAATGGAAGAAAGCATACCACTAAAGTTAAAAAAACCATATACTCTTGAATACATTGAAGATGGTGTAATATCAGCCATATATGATATTAATACTGGATCAAGTGCTAATTTCCCCAGTAATCCATAAAGGCATAATCCTACAAGAAGTAAAGAATAGTTTTCTATATATGGAATGGCAAATTGACACAACGCTCCAGCAAATGCTAATACGATAATTAGTGGCTTTTTGCTTTTTATTTTGTCTGACAAGAACCCAAAGATAATTGCTCCTGGTATGGATGCCCATGGTACTAATGATGCAATGACTCCAGTTTGCGAAGCTTCAACTCCACGCGCCGTTTGCAAGTAGTAAGGAAGCCATGTCAGCATTCCAAAAAATCCATATAATGAACAAAAGATTAATATATAAACTAAAATATGATTCTTGGTAAATAGCTGTTTGATGCTGCCCTTTTCCTGTATTTCCTTTCCTTGTTTCGGCTCTTTATCCCGATTATCTTGGACAAAGATTCCAATTAAAATCGCGACAATGATAGTTGGTACTGCAAAAACGTAAAATGGAAATTGCCATCCTTTATTTAATGTGTAAGTAAAATAACTAGATGAGATAAAACCAAGAGAAATACCGAACGCCATTCCACTATTAATAAGAGCCGAGACTAGCCCTCTATATTTTTTAGGAGTGATGCTCGAAGAAATTCCATATTGTGAACCATAATATGTACCTTCACCAAGACCAGTCATTGCTCGCATCAATAAGAAAAGACCAAAGCTTGCAGCTAATCCACTCATATATGTTGCAATTCCAAATAAAAGATATCCAACAACTAAAACTTTTACTCTTCCAAACTTATCTGCTAAAAACCCAGTTGGTATCTGCATAAAAGCATAAGCAGCGAAAAACACTGTTGACATTAAACCTAGCTGAGCATTGTCTAACCCCCACTCTTCACCAATGCTCCCCATAACTGGAGAAAGTATATTCCGATCTGCATACATAAAGACCCAACCTAAAAAGAACAGAAAAATGACAAAAGCAGGATGTGTTTTTCTCATTAATAAAACTCCCTTCTATTATCTGAATATTGTGATCATTATAGCAACATTTTTTTCAGAGAAGGGAGTTATTGTCACATATTCTTACATGGTTTTTTGACATTCCGAAATACTTTTGAATATTTTCCATTCGTTTCGTAGTTAAATTTAAATTATTTGTTTCGAAATGAAATAATTTCATTCCATCAAATTAGTGATTAAAATCTAGCATGTTAGATTTACTTCACCATTCCTTTACTAGGGCTTGCTAGAAAACTGCAAGTATTAAATCACTATATCTTTTAATAGACAAAAAAACCGACTCGGATCTATTAATAGATCCGAGTCGGTTTTTTTCTAATTTTATGAATAGTAAAGTTCTGACTACCTACGAAACTTTTCAAGAAATCTTGTCGGGTATTCACTAGGTAGCTTACTAACTTTGTCAAGGTTATCCCAATGTTCTTCACTTAACTTCCAACCTACACTTCCCATATTTTCTTCAAATTGTTCTAAACTGCTTGCCCCAAATATAGGTGATGTAATTTCCTCTTTGTTTAATAACCAGTTCAATGCTACTTGAGCAGGCGTCTTATCAATTTCATGTGTCACTTCTTGTACAGCTTGTAATATTTTAAAGTTCTTTTCATTGGATCTATATTCCCAACTTGATTCCCCAACACCATTTGAAAGCCTGCCACTTTTCGGTACATCACCTTTACTATATTTTCCTGTTAAAAAGCCTCCACCAATTGGTGCCCAAGGAATCACACCAACGTTTTCTTCTTTACAAAGTGGAAGTACTTCTCTATCCATTTCACGGTTTAATAGACTATATTGCGGCTGAATCGAAATAAATCGGACAAGGTTATGAAAATCACTATAAGATAAAGCCTTCATCATTTGCCAAGCTAAAAAGTTTGAACAGCCTATGTATCTTACTTTTCCAGAGCTAACGAGGTCATCTAACGTTCTTATTGTCTCTTCAATAGGAGTAATATTATCCCAAACATGAAGCTGATATAGATCAATATAATCTGTATTTAAACGCTTTAGACTCTGGTCAACTCCCTCTAAAATACGACGACGCGAATAACCAAAATCATTTGGATGTGGACCTACACGCATTCTTACCTTTGTTGCTAATACAACTTCTGAACGTCGATCTTTAATTGCCTTACCAACAATACGCTCAGATTCCCCACCTACATAAACATCTGCTGTATCAATAAAATTCCCGCCCTGGTCTAGAAAGCGATGAATCATTTTAGTGGAATCTGCTTCATTTACTTCCTTCCCAAAGGTCATTGCCCCTAAACATAACTCTGACACTAACAAACCGCTTTTTCCTAATACTCTGTATTCCATTTTTTACTCTCCCATCTCTTTTTTACTGCCTATTCATTTTTTATATTCGAGATTCAGGTGTTTATTCCTTTAAATTATTAAAATGTGAAATAGTTAAATTTATTAGTGAAAATAAATTTACAAAAGTAAAAAACCTTTCTCTGTTCGAAGAAAGGTTTTTTCGCTATCAATAGAGCCTAGACTGATTTAATTGATGCATTTTCACATGGCTTTACCCAACGGCCATTAGGAATCGGGGCCACTATTACTCCCTCTTTAAATACCAAGTTGCCTCTATTAAGAGTTCCCTCGATTCGGCATGGGAAAGTATGTCCTATATACAAGCTTTGTTTATGCTTTGCATAAAAGTTTTCTTCCGTAACTGTATGTGATTCATTTAATGTGATAATTGCTAAATCAGCGTCTGCGCCTATAGCTATTTTTCCCTTTCGATCCGCAAGTCCGAATCTTTCTGCTGATGCTGATGCTGTCCATTTTGCTACTGTTTCAAATGGTATTTTATACTTTAAGGCAAGCTCAATCATTGACAACAACGTAAACTGTCCGCCACTTATTCCACCCCACGCTTGAAACAGATTATAAACATTAGGATCTTTTAATTCATAAGGACATGGGGAATGATCTGATGAGATCATATCAAATTTATTTTCAAGTAAAAGAGAAATTAAATTTTGTTGCTCTTCTTTTTCACGTAAAGGTGGAGCACATTTAGCGATCGTACCTAATTCTCTTAAATGTTCATGGTTATATAATAAATAATGAGGGCAAGTCTCAACCGTTATATTCATTCCTTTTTGTTTTGCATGCTCAATCACTTCAATTGCTTTAGCAGAGCTTATGTGTACAAAATGTAAAGGACAGCCAGTTAGTTCTGAATAGTAAATGGCACGTTCTACGGCTTCGACTTCAGCAATTATCGGACGTGACTCTAGATAATCATCTGCACTGAATTTCCCTTCTTTTTCTTTCTCTTCTTTTAACCAGTTCGTAATTGTAGCACTTTCTGAATGAAGAGCTAACACCTTACCCAGTTTTGCGATGATTTTCATACCATTCAATAAAGTTAGATCATCAACTGCCTCAAACTCTTTATTTCCTGTTGAAGAAAGAAACGCCTTAAAGCCTATCACACCAGCTTCAGCAAGAGCTTCTAAATCCTTTTCATTTCCCGGAACAAGACCGCCCCATAAGCTAAAGTCAATAAAGGATTTTTCATTCCCAATCTCCGCTTTTGTAGATAATGCCTCTAGATTTACGGTTGAAGGAATTCCATTTAACGGCATATCAAAATAAGTCGTGCATCCTCCTGCTACCATCATCATCGAACCTGTATGGAACCCTTCCCAGTGTTCTCTCCCTGGTTCACTAAAGTGGACATGTACATCAATCATTCCCGGAAAAATATATTGATTTTCAGCATCCCATTCTATAGCTGCTTTATTCATTATTCCCTTTTTCACAATTGCAATTTTTCCATCTTTTATTCCAATATCAGTTTCTGTTACACCTGTAGGAAGAACAGCTTTTCCATTCTTAATCAGGATATCTAAATGTTCCATACTCACTCTCCTATGATTAATAAATGTATTATCTAAGAAACTCCCGATACTGGGTTTCGTAACGGTTTAAATCCTTGAATATGACATTCAACCACATCCCCGTCACGAATCACTACAGATCCAGGAGTGCCAGTCATAATAATATCCCCTGGATGTAAAGTCATAATATGAGAAAAGAAGGATATAATCCACCAAGGTTGATACATCATATTCGCAACGACATTACGGTGATGTACTTCTCCATTTAAAACAGTTTCTACAGAAAGATCCTTTATATGAGAAAATTCATCAACAGTTATAAAATATGGACCAAAGCTGAAAAACGTATCAAAGCTTTTTGATCGCTGCATATAACGGGGGTTTTTAGCATGAATATCCTTTGCAGTCATATCTAAAGTAGTAGTAAAGCCAGCGACAACTCTAGAGGCATCCTTAACATTTACATCTTTGCAGGTTTCTCCAATAATGATTGCAAGCTCCGCTTCAGCTGTAACTTCACTAGACTGAGAAGGTAGCATAATGGATTCCTCTGAACCAATTAAGCTAGTGTCTGGCTTCATAAAAATGACTGGTTCTTCTTCCGGCGGCTTCCCTGACAATTCTATTGCTTTTTCCATATAGTTCATACCGACTCCCCAGATTTTCCTCGGATTTCGGTAGAGTGGTGCATATTTAATTTCTTCTAAAAAATGAGGGAATTGATCCAATTTATTCCCTCCCTCTTCTTTATACCAAATAGTAATTTCAGCTAATTCCCCCTTTTGTAAAATACTAAAAAGGTCTGTACTCCAGCTTTTTCCGGCTATCTCATTTATCGTTTTAATTGTTAGAACTTTATCACCAGAAATAATTGCAGCGACCTCTTCTCCTTCTGCATACACAGTTGCTAGTTTCATATCAATTCTCCTTATTTTAATCGTTATATCACTTTATGCCTTTTCACAAGTAATTAAGAGCTTGATTAACAGATTAACTAGAAGTAAAAGGTAGGTAGAATAAGACTATGCGTTCTTTATGAATTTTCAGACATTCATTTACTAAAAAAATTCATTCACAAAGCTCAATAATTTCAAGTCTTGATTGTGATTAGCGATAAAAGATAATCCTATCGGCAGCCCATTCACTTTTGTTAGAGGAAGCGTAACCTGTGGTAAGCCAGCCAAGCCAGCAATACATGATAGCTGCATGGTTTTTGCTCGATATTGCTCTGCTTTTTCTCCATGTAAATGAACCAATGGCGCTGCTCCAGGAGCAGTTGGAATGACTAATAACCCTTCTTCTCCTAAAAGGTTTGATAACGATTCGCGAATTTTTTCTCTTAAATCATATCGGGATTTGTTCTCACTCTTTTTCAATGTACTTGTCCAGTGGAATCTTTCTGCAATACCAGGGCCAAATTTTGGATTCTCCTTACGAATCCATTCACCATGTTCTTCCCATATCTCAATTCCTTGAATGATACGAAACGTATTCGCCCATTCTGCTAAACCCTCTTCTGATATATGTATCCACTCACCGTCTTCCATTCTCTCTTCAACTGAAGAAATATAAGCTAATATTGTCTCTTTGTTTTCTTTATCCAACAACTCCCAAGCATCTTTCCCTAAGAAAATCTTATTAAAATTCCCCTTCCCACTTTGACCCTCTATAAGAATATGACCGACATCAAGTAACAACTTTGGTTGCCTAGCCATCCAGCCAACAGTATCAAAGCTTTTCGCTAAAGGAATAACGCCTTCAATTGGGACTGTACCGTAAGTAGGCCGAAAGCCATAGATCCCACAATAGGATGAAGGGATACGAACAGATCCGCCTGTATCTGTGCCTAGAGAAAAGTCTACGAGCCCAGAAGAAACGGCAACGGCCGATCCACTAGAAGATCCTCCTGGAATATGACCAGGTGCCTCAGGGTTCATAGGTGTACCATAATGAAAATTCTCACCATTCAAGCTGTACATAAGTTCATCAGTCTGTGTAGTCCCCTTAAGCTTTGCCCCATGATTGAGGAGGCGTTTTATAGCCGGTGCATGTTGTTTTGCTGGATCATGTGTTCGAAGCCAATCAGGATTCCCTGCTCCACTTGTATAATCTTCAATCGCAAATACATCTTTTACCGCAAACGTTAAACCGTCTAACTTTCCAGACGCTGTTTGTTCAATGACCAAATCCTTATCTACGAATGCATTCCATTTATCAATCATCATCGTTCCTCCACATGAACAGAAATTGGCTTTCACTTCAAATCATCTTCCTAAGTTATCTCTTGACTCAGACATTTATTTTTATTGCAACCATCCATTTTCACACTACTTCACTATTAAATGAGGTAACTCATATACATTAAGTGCCGCTTGTAATCCTTGCCCTACCTGGACTGAAGCACCGTGACGAATAAGGACACCCTCAAGAGCAGCCAGAACAAACAAGATATTTTCTTTTCGGCAGCTATATCCCATCGTCCCGATCCTCCAAATCTTCCCTTGAAGAGGACCGAATGAACTAGCAATCTCAATTCCAAACTGCCTGAGCAACATCATTCTTACTGACTCACCATCGATACCTTCAGGAATGTTAATGCATGTGACCATAGGCAGCTTCCAGGGAACATCATTAAATAACTTCAAACCCATTGCTTTAATTCCTTCTACAAGTGCTTTTTCATGTAGAAGATGTCGTTCAAATCGTTCTTTTAGTCCTTCTTGTAAAACAATTCGTGTTCCTTCTCGTAATGCATAAAGCATTGAAGTTGCTTCTGTATGATGATTCAATCTTCTAGGTCCCCAATAATCTTGCAGTTGACTTAAGTCAAAATAGTTGCTGCGAATTGGCTGCTTGACATCTAATAAATCATCCTCTGTCGCAATCCCCTTTTCTACTTTTTTCCTTACATTGATGACTTGTTCGATACGATCATTATACGAAATCGGTGCCATACCTGAAGGAACAGACAAACACTTTTGAGTTCCACCTATTACTGCATCAAGCTGCCATTCATCTACTTTTACTTCTGTTCCGCCGATGGTTGCAACTGCATCAACGATACATAACACATTAAGCGCTCGGCAGGCAGGCCCAATCTTATCTAAAGGCTGCATACAACCAGTTGAGGTTTCACCATGTACTATTGCTACTACTTTTGGTTTCACCCTTTTTATCTCATTTATAATTTCCTCTTGATCGAAAACATCTCCCCATTCACATTCCATAATGTGAATATCAGCACCACTTCGCTCAGCTATTTCAGTTAACAAATGTCCAAATCTACCATAAATCGGGATTAACACTCTATCTCCCTGTTCAATAACGCTGCACAACACAGCTTCAATACCCGCACGAGATGTTCCATCGATTGGAAATGCCCATCTGTTTTTTGTTTGGAACACTTGACGAAGCATCTCCATTGTTTCATTCATTATCTGTGTAAAAGCTGGATCAAATTGCCCGAGTACCGGCGTACTCATAGCACGCAAAACTCTAGGGTCCACTTCAACAGGTCCAGGAGTCATTATGGTGCGTAATGGGGTATTTATTTCATTAAAAGCAAACATTGTCTTCTCCTCCTTTAATAAGCTAATTCATATAAAAGCTTTATTAATAGTCGAATTCCTTTTTCTAAATCCTCTGTTCTAGTAAATTCATGCGGCGAATGACTTATCCCTTTATGACTTGGTACAAATAATAAAGAAGTTGCACAAAATGGACTAAACATTTGTGAATCATGTCCTGCCCCGCTCGCCATTTTTTTATATGGTATTTGATCTTTCGTTAATATCAACTCAGAAATTTCAATCAACTTCTCGCACATTTTAGTTGGCTTTTCATCCATCCAATTTTTAATTTTTAAATCAGTAGTATGTCTATCAGCAATAGACTGGAACTCCTTAAACAAATTCTTTGAAAATTGGTCAATAACATCCTCATCACTATGGCGAATATCTACCGTAAATGTTGCCTTTCCTGGTATAACATTTGCTATATTCGGCTCTAAATTCAGTTGACCAACTGTTGCTACTAAATCTGAATTTGTTTCTTTTGCTCTCTGAATTAATAATTGTATAAGCCCAGATGCCACATACATTGCATCTTTACGCCAAGCCATCGGTGTCGTACCCGCATGGTTGCTCTCCCCAATAACTGTGATTTCATATCTTTTCTGACCAACAATATGACTTACAACTCCAATAGGCATTGCTTCTCTTTCTAATACCTCACCTTGCTCTATGTGTAGTTCAATAAAGCAGTCAAGGTCATTCCGCTTAGGTTGTCGATACTTACCTTGACCAAACCCTGAATCCTGCATCGCTTTTATAAAAGAAATATTTTGTAAATCCACTAAATTTTGAACATCTTCAATAGTTCTTACACCAGTGATACTACCAGATCCCCAATATGTCATCGGGAAGCGACTTCCCTCTTCTTCACATAATGAAACAACTTCTATATTCTTTTTAGGAAGCCCATAAGTTTCATATAAATACTGCAAAGCTATCATACCCGCAATAACACCATATGCACCGTCATACTTCCCACCATCAATGACAGTATCAATATGAGATCCAGTTAAAATAGTTGTTGTATTTTCTCGACTACCTGGTAATCTACCAAATAGATTTCCGACATCATCAAAATAGACATCCAATCCAATTTTGTTCATCCGTTTCTCAAGTGCTTTTTGTGCACATCGCCACTCAGTTGAATACAATTGTCTTGTAACACCATTACTTTTGCTTTTTCCGAATGAACCTAACCATTCCACCATCTCTTCAATTTGTTCAAATAAGGCAGGTGACTTCTCGTTAATTACCAACCTAACCCCCCCTAGTCCATTCATTTTTTCTATCATAAATTGTTATAAATAATAACATGATTAGTTATATATATTGATTTTAGAATAAACATCCTTTAAAATCATTCACATATATGTAGAACATTTACTAAATTCATTGTTTATAGTATCTAAAAAAATTTCATTATTAATATAAGTAACTTGTAAACATCCAGATTAGCAGGAGGAGAAAACATGAGATTAAGTGAATTATTAGAACTTCCCGTGTTTAATGGCGCAGTTTTAATCGCAGGAAAATATGGTGTTGAACGCGAAGTAAATACAGTAAATATGATGGACGCTCCTGATATTATTTACTTTTTAAAAAAGGATGAATTACTCGTTACAACAGCCTTTCATTTCAAGGATGATCTCGATTCACTTTTACTGCTTATTAGAGAGATGAACAAGCAAGGATGTTCAGGATTAGGAATTAAAACAAAGCGTTTTTTACAGGAAATACCAGAATTGGCTATCTCACTTGCAAATGAACTCCACTTCCCACTTTTAGAATTACCTATTCACACTTCACTAGGTGATATTGTAAATAAGTCACTCAGTTACATCCTTGATATTCGCACGAATGAACTGCATCATGCCATGCAAACACATCAACAATTTACAAATCATATTATGAGTGGGCAAGGAATACATAAAATCCTTGATAGTTTATCCTCCCTTATAGACTTACCTGTTGTCCTACTCAATCATCAATTACAGTTAACCGGAAGAAAACAGTTTCACAATCTTCCTTTTTCTGAAAACCTTGAGTCGTTAATATCCACAGGTCATTATTTTCATTTCCCTAAAACAACGATGACCGCTTTTTCATTCGTAAACGGAACTCGAGAGACAATCACACTTTTTCCTGTTTATACACATAAACAGTATAGTTACCTATGTGTATTAGGAACTGTACAATTATCTGATCGCTCAACGATTTTAACCATTAAACAAGCAACAAATGTTATTGCTTTTGAATTAATGAAAGAAAATGCACTAAAGCAAAATACAAGACGAATCCAAAATGAGTTTTTCACTAACTTTATTAAAGGTGCATTTACCACCACTGAAGAGGTAATCAGCAGGGCTAAGGAGTTTAAACTAGCAAACGAACAGCGATATATTTGTGCAGTTGGTAAAATAGATGATGAAGATAAGAATCTTACATTGCTGCAATACCAGACCGAGGAGGAACTGATTCATGATACAATTGAGTCAGAACTTCAACGATTTCACCAAAAAATACACATTTTCACAATTGATCAATCATACCTCTTACTATTGGAAATGAAAGGCGGATGGAAAGAGATTATTCAACCGTTCCTTTCACTCTTAAAGAAAATACAAATGAAAATTCACTCTCACTTCCAAGAGGACCTTTCATTTGGTATTAGTAATTACGCCGAACAACTCATCCATGTACCCGTTTCGTACAAAGAAGCAATTGACGCCCTTTACTACGGAAATATGTCAGGTAAAAAACAATTTATTGACATATACCAACCTAAGGAGGTTCCAGAAATTCTCCGTATGGTTCCTTTTGATCAATTAAAAAAGTTTTATACTGATACTTTCCAAGCATTTGCCAATGAACCAAAAAGAGATCATCAAGTACTACTTCAAACATTGGCTGTTTATTTAGAAACACATTGTCAAATGTCCGAAACTGCAAAACGGCTTTATGTACACCGTAATACTGTGATATATCGTTTAGAAAAATGCGAGGAGATTATTGGCAGAAGTTTGAAAGAACCAGAAGAAACATTACGATTGCGCTTAGCTTTTAGAATTAAGTCTTTAATTCAAGGGAACAGCCAGCTATTTCAATAGTAAGGAAATACAATCGAATAAGTGAGGCTGTACTCATAAAGGGCCAGACCGCGCCAACACAATATATAGTCTCTATAATGAGTTGTAAGCTACTATATAAGAGTTACGTTAGGATGGGTAGCCCTCTTTGAGTCTCGCCTCCTCTTTCGGACAAAAAGTTCAGTAAACACATCCAAAAACTTAAAAGATATTTAATTAATGAGTTGAGATTCTAGTTAACTCCCTCTATAAACTTGATACCCCCATGGCGAAACAAGTAATGGAACATGATAGTGCGCACTACGATCTGCAATACCGAACCGAATTGACACCTTATCTAAAAACGCAGGCTCCAACAAATCCATACCTTTAGTTCGAAAATAGTCACCAATGCTAAATAAAAGTTCGTATTCTCCCTCTTCGATCTCATCTTCCAATAGAAGCAGCTCTTTTAATCGACCATCCTCATTTGTTGTCGTTGTTTTTAAAATGAAAGTGGATGAGCCTTCAAACCTCGATAATTGTACGGTAACATTCGCTGCCGGGATACCGTGGGTTAAATCAAGAATATGTGTCGTAAGACCTGCCATAGTATCAAATCCTTACTTCGATAGATTATTTGTTGTTGTGACTTCTTGTTTATTCTTTAAGTCTTCCTTCGTCACAGAAAAACGCTGAAAGCCAAATGGTGGACGAGGCTCTGTATATACTTTTCCAGAAGAGTTTGGAATATCTTCTACAACTGAATCCCAAGTATGATTTTGCGATTGGAAATTCACTTCCTGTAATTGCGGGAATCTCTCTAGCACCCGACAACCAATTAAATAAATTAAATATTGGATGGATGGTGTTTCAAGATCATGGAAAACAGATGATGCAATATCACGGACCTGTTCAGCAGAAACGTAGACAACTGGATCTAACCCTGTTGAATCTTCAACATTCTCATATTTCCAACCGATATTTAAATAGATAAATAGTGGTCGATTACTATCTTCTGGGAGTGTCGTATATTCATCTCGGATAAATCCCACAAATGAATTCCCACGCACTTTGATTAATTGCAGATCTAGTAAACCACTACTCTGATTTACAATTTCAAAGTCTGTACCATTGCGGACTATTTCAACCGATGCTTGCGCTTTTTCATTTCGAGAGTTTTTAAATACGAGATCGCTTTCTGTTAATCCACTAGATGATACTCTGTTTATCGATTCAAATGGAACTTCGTCACCAATTAGTTTAATGGAATCAATATGGTCGTATTTTTTTAAGAATTCTTCTCCAACATAGTGTAAAAATCCTTCAATTGTTGAACCTTCGTAGCTCCCTAAATGTCTTTGAATAAAGTTTTTCATCGAGTCTGTTGCAACCACAAGGCTATTATCACCTTCTGTAAAAGAAGTAAGTAACTGATTCCCAGCAATCTCAACTTTAACATTTACACCAAATACAACATTACTTCTCCCACAAAAAGCAGATTCAGGAATTTGTCTTACTCCTGTTAATGGAGTTAAAAATGTTCGATATGCAAACACATCACCTTTCCCATAAGAAAATACTCGTTTTTGTTTCATAAACCCATCTCCTTTTACTTGTTAATAAGTTCTTTTAAACGAAAGAGGGCTATTTTATATACTTCTGATAGCGCCTTTTCAAACTCGACTGCTTTTTCATTATTAACTCTAAGTTTCATAGCTGAATATATATCCCCTTTTGTCTGACCTTTCACAGCCATGATAAACGGAAAGCTAAACTTCTCCATATATTGTTTATTTATAATGGAAAAACTCTCATATTCTTCAGGTGAAAGCTGATTTAATCCAGCACCCATTTGCTCTTTGACAGAGGATGAACTCATCTCTATCCGTGTCCCTAAGTTAGGGTGGGCTTTTATTAGTGCTAGCTTTTCCTCATATGGTGCATCAATCACAATTTGTACCATCTTGTCGTGAAGATCTTCCAATGAAGAAAAAGGACTGTATCGCAATGCTTTTTTGGGAATCCAAGGAGAGTGCTCAAAGATATCTTTAAGAATTTCAACAAAATCATTTTCTTTACTTTGATTAAGCTTATTTATCGTAACCACCTCAATTTTTCACTCCTTTTTAATGAGCTTTATAAATTACATTTGAAAATATTTAACATGAATTTTTTCTAGCTATAAAATCAATTTGCTACCCTCTGATAAATCTAAGGTGGGACTATGAAGGAACCAAATTTCCCCCTGATCACTTCTAGTCACGAAGCAGATCTGTTTTCTTCAAATGTAGCAGTACTTTTCTTTGTGCGAATTACAAAAAACAAATTTAATAGTATAGCTGTTAAACTACCTGTAATAATTCCATCACTGACTATAATACGAATAGCTTGAGGTAAACCAACAAACAAGTCTGGCACAACTGTAGCTCCTAGTCCTAAAGAAAGTGAACAAGCAATAATAAGCAAGTTTTGTTGATCAGTAAAATCTACTGCAGCAAGCATTTTGATACCAGATGAAATCACCATCCCAAACATAACAACTGTTGCACCACCTAACACAGCAGGCGGGATAATTGTTGCTAGTCCAGCAATCTTTGGTATAAGCCCCAACCCAATTAAAATGAACCCAGCTGCTATTACAACATTTTTTGTTTTTACCTTTGATAATTGGACCAGACCTACATTTTGAGCGAATGTATTATACGGAAAAGCATTAAAGAGTCCACCTAATGTAATAGCTAACCCTTCAGCACGATAACCTCGCACAAAGTCTTTCTCAGTAAGTTCCTGATCACAAATTTCGCTTAATGCTAAAAATACCCCTGTCGATTCAATAATGATAACCACACAAACAATAATCATTGTTAAGATAGGGCCAATTTCAAATGTAGGTGTCCCAAAGTAAAAAATTTCAGGAAGGTGCACCCAAGAGGCATCTGCAACACTTGAAAAATCTACTTTCCCCATAAAGATAGCCACGATCGTACCAGCAATGATGCCAAATAGTACAGATAATGCTTGCGCAAAGCCACTAAAAAAACGATTCATTACCAAAATAATTGCTAATACACCAAATGATAATAATAGATTAGCAGTGCTTCCAAAATCGGGATTTCCAACTCCACCCGCCATATTTTTAATACCTGTCGGCACAAGGGAAAGTCCAATAATAGTTACAACTGAACCTGTAACAACTGGGGGAAATAATTTAGTTATTTTCCCAAAAAAAGATGCAAACACAAAAATGAATAAGCCACCAACAATGATCGATCCATAAATCGCAGAAATACCATATTGTGATCCGATCGCAATCATTGGTGTCACTGCAACAAACGAACTACCTAAAACAACAGGTAACCCAATACCAAGATATTTATTATTCCAAGCTTGCAATAAGGTGGCTATACCACAAGTTAATAAATCAATTGCGACCAAGTATGCCAATTGTTCTGCTGTTAAATTTAATGCTCTTCCAACGATCAACGGAACTAATATCGCTCCAGCATACATAGCAAATACATGTTGTAGGCCAAGCGAAAAAATTTTCAACCTTCCTCTATCCCCCACCACACTAATCCCTCCCAATTATGTAAAATTAAATAACACCAAATGTTATAATTTCTTACATGATAATATATTTATTTTAGATTGTCATTGTATATTTCGTTAAAAATGATTAAAAAGTTTGTGCAATTTGTATAAAAAATTAGAAATGTATGGAAAAGAGATTGATTACATTGAGTTTTTTAGAATATCAGGGGTTGTTCGTGGAAAAAGAGGATAAAGTATATGTTAGAAAACATAACACAAAAAAACCCTTTTTCGATATTACTGGGAAAAAGGGCATTTCTAATAGGTTTTTTTTCTAGAGGGTTGTTACATGCTACTGATAAAAGCGAAATAAAAGATCTTATTGAGTGACAAACTGAAAGTCACCTTCTACATTTACATCCTTCGGAACACGAATATAAAGTACATTCTCACCCCAAATATGATCTTCATCTATAAATGAATCTTCTATGCCCTTTTCTTCAGTAAACTGAGTGATTGTAAATTCTTTATCGAATTTCCCGAAATGAATATCTACAGAATGTGTGTTTCTAATCGTTAATTCACCTTCCACTAATTCTAAAGTTAAGGGGGGAATATCATCCGTAATATCAAGGTTTTCAATAATTGTTCTTGTATGATATTGCATTACCTCTACTCTTTTATCATTTACATTTTTTCTTTCTACTAACGTAAACAACGTTCCAAGCTGGTCATCTAATATAGTGACATCAAGCTGTTTTTCTTCGTAAGTAAAATCCCAATGATTTTTTATCTCTACGCCCTCAATGTTTTCCTTGCTTATTTGTTTTCCTTCAGAAGCAGCCATCGTTAATAATCGTCTTGCATTCTCGACTTTCACAAGTTCATCCTGATTATCGACAATTTTATTTGAAGGTCTTTCATTCGGAAGCACATAAAATAATCCAACAGCTACAAGTAACAGAACTCCATAAATACTAAGCATCCATTTCAAGTTAAGCTTTTGTAAAAATGGTACCTTCTTAATAACATTAACCATTTTATAAATTGCTACGATTATTAATAATAAAAGTACTATTGGAATAATTGACGTTAAAATCATTGTCTCACCTCCATCTTATTTGACAGAATAATAGAAACATAAAATAAAAAGCTAGCAGCTACGATTACCTTTAAGAAAAATACGAGTAATGAGGATTCCTCTATAAAAAATTTCCCTATCTCCAATATAAAGGTTGGTTCTCCGTTCATATTCACTCCTAAAAATAAATAACCTATAAATAAAGCAGGAAGGATAATAGTAAACCACTTACTTAATTGCACAAGCATTCCAATAACATATCCTATGGATGCTAATAAAAACACATAAAAGATGCTAGCAATAATCCCTACCATTAATTCTTGAAAACCAATAAATGTTGCCGTCACATTTCCATCATCTAGAATAAAGTTCATGATAATCTTGAAAAAAATTCCAGAAAGCATAGCTGTAATTCCTCCGATGATACTAGCAAATAGTAAAAATACAATATTTGAAAGGTTACTACTTAATCGATTAGACACAAAAACAAAGTCATCGTTTCGATAGGCTTTTGTCGTAATAATAATTGCACTTATCAAAGCCCATATCATTGTAAAAATAATGATTATATCTCCTGTATAATAGCTAACATTCAGTGAAAAACCATTAGAACTAGTACCCATTGAAATTGAACTGCTACCGGTCGTTGATAATAGAATTCCAATAATTTGTATGGTTAGCAATGAACTAAATACACTTAAGTATGCTTTTAGCTTATACATAAACTGTTTCTTCACTATATCAACTAACTTAACCTCTGTTAAAAACATCATCAATCCCTCCATTCGTTTTACTCGTTAAATATGTACATAAATCGTCTGAAGCAACTGAGGTCATTTCAACACCTTTCAATCTATAATTTTCAGTCTCAAACTCTGTAAAGTTATTTTCTACCACAATATAGATACCATCTTTACCTATCCGTTTTTGATGAAGAATTTCTCTGTTACGAACGATTTCCATTACAATATCTTCTTTACCATTTATCCCAATTGCATATTCCTTCAAATCCGCAACTGGAAGATGCAAGCGCTTTTCACCGTCCATAATAAGCAATACATCCTCTATTAGATCCTCGATTTCATTTAATAGATGACTAGATAGGATGATCGTTCGAGGGTGGTCAATATAATCCTTTAGCAAGGCTCTATAAAAATCCTTTCTTACGGAAGAATCCATACCTGTTGTTGGCTCATCTAAAATTGTTAATGGACATCTTGCAGCCATGCCTATGATCATATTAAAAGTACTCTTCATACCTTTAGAAAGAGTATAATAGTGCTGCTTTGGATGAAAGGAGAAATAGTCAAAGAGACGATCAGCAAGCTCTTTATCCCAATTTGCATAAAATGTACTAGCTGATTGGAGAATGTCTTTTAAGGTTAACGAGTTTGGGAAGTATTGCTGATCATCAATATAGATTCTGTTAGAAGAAACCTTCAAATTGTTAAACGGTTTTTCTGAAAAAACGTGTACATCTCCAGAAGTTTCATGGATAAACCCAGCGATTAATTTCAACAGCGTTGTTTTCCCAGCACCGTTTCGACCGATAAGTCCCGTTATTTTATTTTTTTCTATCGAAAAGGACAATTTATTTAGCGCTTTTTTCTGCCCATATACTTTTGATACCTCATTACAAACGACGACCTTCATCAAACATCCCCCTTGTCTTCATTATTTGCTGCTTTAATCATCTGTAGCAGTTCATCTTCACTCACACTTAAACGCTCTGCTTCCATAACAATTTCCCTAACTAATCTTTTTAACGTTCGATTTTTCCGTTTGTTGAGAATATTGAATTTTGCATCAGTAGAAACAAACATTCCAAGGCCCCGCTTTTTATATAAAATCAATTCATCAGCCAAAATATTTAATCCTTTCGCAGCAGTTGCCGGATTAATATTGAACATGTCTGCAAGCTGATATTGTGAATAAATTTTTTCATCCTGTTTGATGTTACCACTCAAAATCTCTGTTTCTAGCCATTCTGCTATTTGAACATAAATTGGTTTTGTACCATCTGTATTTAAAATCAAGCGCAAGCCTCCTTTCAAACCTCATTCCACATAGTGCATTACTGTTGTAATGTACTATATATTAATTTCCAATATAATGCAATAGTTAAACTAATATAAAAAAAACCCTACAGTTAAGTAGGAGTTTTTTTATCGTCCTATTCCATCATATCCTCAATCTTCCCAGAGTCTTTCGTAACCGTATACCAACCATATGTGGCGGTATGTGAAATATCATCATGTGCCACAACCTCATAAACATGAACCACATACCTATTCCCGTCTTCATGATCAATTTCCACATGCAATGTAGTATGTTCTTCCAAACCAAGATGTTCACGAATTAATCTAACAGCGTCCTTTTCATTTACAGGGGGAAGCTTCTTAGCTTTTGACTCCTTTTGATCTTGATCATTTTCATTTGTCAAATCCATTTCAATCTTATCTGTTTGCCCAGATTGTTCTGTTTCTTCTTGGTCGCTAACATTATCTAATGGCTGTCCAGCCATTTCATAAGAACAAGCTACAACAGTCTGTGTCAAAACGATTAGTAAAATAAGACTTAACAGTTTTTTCATGAAGTGATCATCTCCTTGGATCTTCATTTACCAACTTATGAACCTACGTGTTAATATAAAAACGACGTTATAGAGCAACGTCGTTCTTACCTTTTCTTCGTTCTATTTTTGTATGTAAGACCTGATCGATTGAGATCATCCCCATTAATACAAGTCCCCCAGTTATGAAACCACCTATAACGTCAGTAAGAAAATGTTCTCCTTCTAGCAGTCTACTGAAACCAATTATCATCAGTAACAAACTAGTACATATTAGAATTGTTTGTTTCACTTTTATTGTTTGACTTACTCTCACTAAATAGTATGCAATCATGCCAAATAATAGTAGTCCAACCATTACATGTCCACTAGGAAAACTAAAGCCGTCCTCTATATGTTCAGGAAATGTCGGACGTTCTCTTCCAATAAGAGCTTTTAGAAGCTTGTTCCCTACATTCCCAATCAAAACAGATAAAAACAGAATGACTGCTGCTTTAACATTTCTTTGAAAAATGATAAATAATAACATGGATACAAAAAGAACTGTTACAATCCCTACAGTAGAACCTAGCATACCAACCCATTTTATAAAGCTGACTAAAGGTTGATCATGTAAGGTATACAATCCCTTCCCGATAGTTGTGTCAATCACACTGATTGTATTCGCTTTAATAAAAATAATTAGTAGAATTAATGCCAGTGTTAACAAAGACGCAAAATAATATTTTTTCATAATATTCCTCCTACCCTCATTAAATTCTTGTAATTTTCAAACTTTTTAACTACAATCGAGCTAATATAAATTCCTTTTTTATTTTAATACATTTCAATTTCAAGACATATGCTTTTTACACAACTTCTAGATATACAACCATATTATTTACACACTAAATCAATAAGGAGGAAAATTATGCTTGATCATTTATGGTCGTCACTAGATATCCATTTTCCAGAAATGGTAGAGATCCGTCGTTTTTTACATATGCATCCTGAAGTATCCTTCAAGGAAGTGAACACAGCGAGGTATATAGAGGAGTATTATAAGAAACTTGGTGTTGAGGTAAGGTCAAATGTAGGTGGTAACGGTGTGGTGGCAACAATAAAAGGGGATTTACCAGGTCCAACAGTTGCATTAAGAGCAGACTTTGATGCTCTGCCAATTCAAGATGAAAAAGAAGTTGAGTATAAATCAACTGTATCTGGTGTAATGCATGCTTGTGGCCATGATGGTCATACAGCAACACTACTTGTATTAGCCAAAGTTCTGTTCAGCAATCGCCATCTGCTAAATGGTAATATTGTTCTTATTCATCAGCATGCAGAAGAATATGCACCAGGTGGAGCAAATTCAATGATTAAAGCTGGTTGCTTAGATGGAGTAGACGTCATCTTTGGTACCCACCTTTGGGCAAGTGAGCCTGTTGGAAAAATCCAATACCGAGTAGGACCTTTTATGGCCGCGGCTGATCGCTTTGAAATCAATATCTTAGGTCAGGGTGGCCACGGAGCCCAACCTCATAAAACAAAAGATGCAATCCTCATCGGTTCCCAAGTAGTTACCAACTTACAGCAAATTGTTAGTCGCAAGGTTGATCCCATTCATTCAGCAGTCGTAACTGTTGGCTCATTTGTTGCAGAAAATGCCTTTAATATCATTGCAAACTCAGCGACATTAGTTGGAACTGTTCGGACATTTGATGAAGCTGTGCGTTTACAAATTGAACAAGAGATCGAGCATGTCGTGAAAGGTACTTGTTTAATGAATGGTGCCCAATACAATTATCAATTTACTAGAGGATATCCTGCTGTTGTGAACCATCCTGTCGAAACAGCTTTTCTTAAAAACGTTGCCGAGGAAGTACCTGGTGTTTATGAGGTTGAAGAAAGTCCATTACAAATGGGTGGTGAGGATTTCGCTTATTATTTACAGCATGTGAAAGGTACTTTCTTTTTTACTGGTGCAATGCCTGCAAATAAAGATAATGCCTACCCACATCATCACCCTAAGTTTGATATCGATGAAAAAGCACTTCTCATTGCTGCAAAAACTTTATGTAAAGCTACAATTCAGTATCAACTAGATTCAGTGAATAATAAGCCTGTTGCAATATCTTAACTAAATGTTTTAGCACATATCCCAAAATAAAAAATAGGCGCTTTCTAATTAAAGAGAGCGCCTGTTTTTTGCTACTATTTTATGAGTTTAGGAGATTGTTCATACCACAGTCATCCCATTTGTTTTAAGATCCCATACTCTTAAAATCATCATCTATCGTTACATCTTCTAACTTGCTATTATCTGAAGTCTCTGTAGCTGTGACTGTAGGTACACCTTGATTTTGATTGCCATTTGATCTTGAAACATATGATTTTAATAATTGAGCTACATCAATTCCTGTCATTTCCTTTAAAGGCTCTTGCATGTCTATCATCGTTCTTGTAATGCTCTTCCCAAAGGATGGGACACCCTGTCCGTTACCTGAATCAATAATCTTAACTGTATCAATATTGTTAAGTGGTTGAGCAATTTTTTCAGCAAATACCGGAAGCATTTCAATTAACTTCTCAGTGATAATAACATCGCCATGTTTTTCCATTGCTTCAGCTAAAAGCTTACGGGCTTCAGCTTCTGCTTTACCTCGTTCACGAATAACATCAGCTTCAGCGGAACCCTCTTCCCTGCGGATTTTCGCTTTCGCCTCCCCATCAATTTCAGCTTTACGAGCCTCAGCTTCGGCTTTACGAGTCGTTTCGTAGTATTCAGCATCAGCTTTTGTTTTACGAACTTTACTTTCTTCTTCCTCAAGCTTAACTGCGCGTTCACGTTCTAGGAATTTAAGAGTTAATTCCTCTTCTTTTACTTCTTTTGCTAGCTTTGCTTTTTCTAACTCATAGGATTGCTCTGATTTCGCTCGAGCACGTTCGGTTTCTTCTTTGAAGGCTGCATCTTTAATATCCTTCTCCTTTTTAGATTCGGCAACCGCAATTTGACGTTTGTATTCTTCCTCTTTTGCCTCTTGGTCAGTTTGCGCTTTATGGATCCTAGTTTCACGTTCACTATTCGCTTCAGCGATTTCAGCCAGTTTTCGAACCTCTGCAATACGTGGTCTACCTAAGTTTTCTAAGTATCCATTTTCCTCATCAGCATCACGTAAGTCTGTAAGACCTAAGGACGTAATTTTGAATCCCATTAAATCTAGTTGCTTTTGAGCAACTTCTGATACATCATGATTAAATTTCTCTCGGTCACTGTTAATATCTTCTACGGTCATCTTAGAGAGAATCGCACGTAGGTTACTTCCGAGCACCTCAATGATTTCAGCTTCAATCTCTTCTTGATCCTTACCTAAAAACTGCTCAGCATAGTTTGCAATACCATTTAATGTATCTGCAACCTTAACCATCGCTACAGCATCAGCAACAATTGGTACACCGCCATTTGTGTAAACGCGTGGAGTGGATAGTTTTAACTGAAACGACGTAAGATTTACAGGTGTTGATGTTTGGAACCTTCTTAAGCGATATCCTCCACCTCTGATGATCTTCATTGAACGTCCTTCTTGATCAGTGAAGATATTTGTTTCTTTCTCAGGATCACCTAACTTAGGTCCTGTGATGATTAAAGCTTGATTGGACCTTGCTGTTCGGTAACGATATCTTACCCAAAAGAAATACCCAACCCCTCCTAGTGCTGCAATAATCAATACTGGAATTAAAAACATAAGTACTCCAATGAAATCTAACATTTTCACGCTTCCCCCTTCTAAAAAAGTAATCTAATTAAACCCTATATATGCAGGGTATTAAACTAAAACATTAACATTTTTACATGAGCTTTTAATTCAGTTCTTTATGTTTTTCCGTAATACAACTTAGTACTTGTCACCTGTAACTAGTTACATATACTTATACGAATAAAAAACAGTAAAGTTTCAATTTATTGTAAATATAAGGAAATATCATTGCAGTTCCACTTACTTCAATAAATACTCTTGCTAGAATAGAAAAAACAGGCGCAACCCTTATAAATGGTTTACGCCTGTTTATGAAAGAATATATAGTTGACAAATCAATTCCATAATTAAGCAATTTTGCTACGTCATGACAAATTCTCTTTAGTACCATTCAATGATTCGAGAAAATCCTCAATCGATAGCAATTCATCGCGCATTCACCTAACTGCTGAACTAAATGGTAATTAGCAACCCCTCCAACTACCGCTCCGATACCTGGGAGTATTTGCATAAGCTTTATGACATCAATGTAATCCCTATACTCTTGCTGAAAAATACGCCAATCTAAATCCTTTACTTCGTGCTTTTTCGTTTCCCATTGTTCAATTAGGTCAAGAAGTTCTTCTTTATGTGTTTCACTTGAAAAGGCAAGCTGAAAAATGTATAAAAGAAACAATCTTTCCTCATATTCCTTTGTGCTATAACCATATATACTTGCTACCTCGAATAAAAATTTCATTTTAATACTTAGGAATAGTGGAAAATCTGCTAACCCTAATAGAATACCACCAGCACCTGTTGATGCACCTTCTATCGCAGCTGTTTTCTTAAATGTATCGATTGATTTTAGAACTAATTGTTCACGTTCTTCAAATGTTAGGTTTTCAATTTTCTTCGGAAATGTAGTGATATTAGAACCTACAAGTGTGGCCTGAACCATCTTCTTAATACTTTCAGTAATGGTATGATGGACCTTTTCCGGTATAAATTGATTAAACTTAACCTGTGCCTTTTTAGAGGATCTCTCTAAAAATGAAGGCTTTCTCATCAGCTTTTGTTTCCATAATCTAGCCTCTTCTGCCATTTGCGTTTCATAAGTCATTTAGTAGACATCCTTTTCACTCTTATTTAAACGATTTTTCATATAAACAAGAACGAACACACTAACAAACAACACATCCACACATAAAGTCACCACAAAAATGTAAAGTGTTGATGTAATAAAATTAACAACAGCATATATAATTGTTTGTACAATTAATATCCTGAAAATAATTTTAATAAAACTATGTAATCTATTTTTATCAGCATGTGGATATAGATTTGGTAGTTCCAGTAATTCAAAGTGCTTATACAAACTCATAATTTGAATCCCCGTTAAAAACGTAAACACAACCATAACAATGGAACTTCCGACGAGCTGTTCATTAATAAAAGTTAGAATGATACTTCCGATAATTGTAAGTCTTATTATTATTCCGAAATAATCGCCTGAACGCAGTAGTGCTCGAAGATATAAATACTCATACACATTTTCTTGATGATAGTTCACTTGCTTCAATATCCAATCAAGATATTTTCGTCGTTTGGCTCTTTTCTTCAATTTCGGAACATCTGTAAACAAATTCGCCATTTTATAAAAGGATTGTTTCTTTTCTTCCTCTTTTTTGATTAACTGATCCCATTTAATTGCTTTCGGCTTCACGAGCTTTGAAAAATAGCCATCATATCCTGCCATTAATAGCAATAGGACAAGCACAAATACGTATTGTTGGGAAAGGATAAAAAAGATGACACAAACATTCATTGCAAATCTAACAAGAAGATCACTCCACTTAGCCGCCCAATCTGTAAAATATCCCATCTTCCAGCTTATGCGCAAATTCCAGTACTTAACAATAAGCAACAAAATTAAGCTAATAAGTAGCACACGTCCATTTACATGAGCTACTTTAAAATACAATGGTGAAAACAAAATAATTCCAACAATAATGATAAAGCTTTGAGTAATCAAACTATAGGAAAAAGCTTTCTTAAAATAACTTTTCATTTTATGTTCCATAGGTAGTAAGAAAACCATATCAGCTTCTATTAACAGAGTACGGACATTAGAGGAAATCACAATTAACGAAAATATAATCGTCATGATTAGTATGGCTGGAAAATTTGGAGACAATGTCTCAAGCCATTTTTGATACGTTATTGCCCCACCTGCCGCTAAAAAGATAAAGACAAAAAGAAGGTGGTCATTTAACATATACTTTAAGTATGCCCTTGTTTCATTTATATGGTGATTAACCCTTGTTTTCCAGATTTCATCAATGCTATTCATCTTGATCTTCCTTTGTTAACTGAATATAAAGATCGTCAAGAGTAGCTTCCTTCATTCCAAACTGCTCTCTTAGCTGCAACAATGTTCCCTTAGCGCGGATCTCACCATTATGTAAAATAATAAACGAATCACAATACCTTTCTGCTGTAGCAAGAATATGAGTTGACATTAGGATTGCTGAACCTTGTTTTTTTGCCTTTTCCATCATTTCTAGTAACGAATTTATAGCAAGCGGATCTAATCCTACAAATGGCTCATCAATAATATATAATGAAGGCTCAATTAAAAACGCACACATAATCATAACCTTTTGCTTCATACCTTTTGAAAAATGAGCCGGAAACCACTTTAATCTCTTTTCCATTCTAAATTCCTTAAGAAGCGGTTGAAGTCGTTTTTCAAACGTATCTTTATCTAATCCATATGCCATTGCAGTTAATTCCAAATGCTCACGAAGCGTTAACTCATCATATAAGATTGGTGTTTCAGGAATAAAGCTAAATTGCGAGCGATATGCAGCTGCATCATCAGCAAAGGTGTTATCATTTATTGAGATTTTTCCCTTTTGTGCTTCCATTAATCCAATGATATGTTTGATCGTTGTACTTTTTCCAGCACCATTTAATCCAATTAATCCAACTATTTGTCCTTTATCTACCTCGAACGAGATATCCTTTAAAACCGGATTTCGAGTATATCCACCAGTTAAGTGATCTATTTTTAACAACGTCATTTTTATGTTGTTCTCCTTTTTCTTTTAGCTTTGTTAAACTTGGTTGTTGATTTACGCTTTGGCATTCGCTTTCCGCGGGCGGTCCGGGAGCCTCCTCGGTGCTTTGCACCTGCGGGGTCTCCCTTGGACTCGCACTCTAAGCAGGAGTCTCACGCCTTACGCTCCAATCAACAAAGTTCTAAAATCAACAGTGAGCTTTAACAGAGCCTTTCTTTTTATCTTATCAAAATCAAATACACTTGTCCTAATTGAGATAATTTTTTCGCATAATTAACTCAAGAAGGGACATTATAATTAGTGAGGAAGGGATAGCTTGTCAAACGAAAACCTTAAAAATGAGGTGTTTGTTCCAGACAACAATTTTTCTCAAAAGGGAGTTAACATTCTTAACCATTGAAAGTAAACACTGACGAAATGAGGTGTCTACGGGCCGCAATTCTCTGAATTAGACGCTTGTATTACAACCATTTTGTGAATGAGGTGTTTGTCAAAGACAATTTCTCATATTTGTTAAGCATATTTCATCACTTAACAAGGGGATGGTCGTTTTGAACAATGGTGATTACCACATCAAATAGCATTTAAATAAATGTTAAATGAGGTGTTTATCAAACACAATTTACTTCTTTAATTGAAGTTATATTGTAACCATTGATTGATAAAGCAACACTTACGAAATGAGGTGTCTACGGGCCGTAATTCTCTGAATTAGAAGCTTGTAATTTACAATCATTTTGTGAATGAGGTGTTTGTCAAAGACAATTTCTCATATTTGTTAAGCATATTTCATCACTTAACAAGGGGATGGTCGTTTTGAACAATGGTGATTTTCACATCAGATAGCATTTAACAAAATGTTAAATGAGGTGTTTATCAAAGATAATATCCCAATACTTTGAGTTTTAACTTCCCTTCTTCAGGAACAGGGTGATCATTCGATTCACCCTGTTCTTTTTTGTATTCTCGGAATTTATAACTTTCCTTACTTAGTTTTGGTGTCTAGCTGCAGCGCCTAGACCCTCGGGGTCATAAGCCACTCAGGAATTGAAGACAAAGAACGTCTTCTATTCCTGAGCGTCTTATGCCTGCCTTAGTCTGATCAAGGCGCTTCCGCTTTCCTGTGTAACTATGGTAAAATACGGTTATAATTGAAAAAATAACATACTAGCTATACAAATGATGTTGAAAATTGTTCTTTGGAAAATTTTTTATGAAGGTAGTGTGAAAAACATGGGTGATTGTATTTTTTGTAAAATCATTAACGGAGAAATCCCTAGTGCTAAAGTGTTTGAAAACGAGCACGTCTATGCTTTTCTTGATATTAGTCAAGTAACAAAGGGACATACACTCGTTGTTCCAAAGGTACATACAGAAAATATTTACGAGTTAACTCCTGAAATTGCTAGTAAAGTATTTGAGGTAGTACCACAAATTGCGAATTCAATTAAAAATAACTTTCAACCTGAAGGTTTAAATTTACTTAACAATAACGGTGAAAAAGCTGGACAATCTGTTTTCCATTATCATATGCACATTATCCCAAGATACGGAAAAGGTGATGGATTTGGTGCTGTTTGGAAACCTCACACAGATGAATATACTCCTGAACAGCTTAACGAAATTGCCACTTCTATTAAAGACGGGATCTCTTAATTAATGATCAAACCAAAATTGCAAAGCAGTTTTGGTTTTTTGTTTAGGACGATTCTAACAACCATATGGATTTTTATCGATCGTAAAGAGAATACTTATTTTTGAGTTTAAAATGGTAGAGAAACAGACAAATTTCCTATCTCATTTTAAGGTGATATGTTTATTTTCTCCCTTTAGAAATGTTGTTATCGTTTTCATAATTAACATTCACAAAGATGAAAATATTCAGTCTATATTTCCTTATCTTTTCATGATAGGATATGAGTATTATTTTACGTACAATCAAGGAGGGCAATTAAATTGCGAGCTTATAACTTTAATGCAGGACCAGCAGCTATTCCATTACCAGTGCTAGAACGTGCACAAAAAGAACTAGTGAATTTCCAAAATACTGGAATGTCTGTTATGGAGCTTAGCCACCGTAGCAAAGATTATGAAGAAGTGCACAATCGTGCAAATACTTTATTAAGAGAGCTGCTAGGAATACCTGATACGTATGAAGTATTATTTTTACAAGGTGGAGCAAGTTTACAATTTTCAATGATTCCAATGAATTTTCTTCAAGAAAACAAAACTGCCCACTTCATTATGTCAGGCTCTTGGTCTGAAAAAGCTTTAAAAGAGGCGAAAGTTTTTGGAGAAACACGCATTTTAGCATCAAGTAAGGAAGATAAATATGCTCATATTCCAGGAGATTATTCTTTAGAAGAACTTGAAGATGGAGCATACCTTCACATTACATCTAACAATACAATTTACGGAACGCAATGGAATGAATACCCAACAAGTCCAATTCCATTAATTGCAGATATGTCTAGCGATATTTTATGTAAGGAAATTGATGTTGAGAAATTCTCACTAATTTATGCTGGAGCTCAAAAAAACCTTGGTCCTTCAGGTGTTACTGTTGTGATCGTGAAAAAAGACTTTCTAGAAACGGCGCGTTCGAATGTTCCAACGATCCTAAAGTATTCAACACATGCTGAAAGTAACTCTTTATATAACACACCGCCAACCTTTGCTATCTATATGCTTTCACTAGTATTAGAGTGGGTTAAGGAGCAAGGTGGCGTTAAGAATATACAAAAAATCAATGAAGAAAAAGCTGGCTACATCTATTCTGCAATTGACGAAAGTGAAGGCTTTTATAAAGCCCATGCTACAGAGGACAGTCGTTCTTTAATGAATATTACCTTTACCTTACCTAACGAAGAATTAACGAAAAAATTTCTTCAAGAGGCGAAAGATCGTCAGTTTATCGGTCTTGCTGGCCATCGCTCCGTTGGTGGTTGCAGAGCTTCTACTTATAATGCAGTTCCAAAAGAAGCATGTGCAGCATTAGCTAAATTTATGACTGAATTTAAAAATCAAAATCAGTAAATAATCCTTTTTTAGAGGTTGACTCAAAAGGGTCTGGCCCATCCAAACATAACTTGTATATAGCATCTTTCAAATCACCTTAGAGACTATACATTGTGTTGGATTGGTCTGCTCCTTTGATTTTGAGTTAACCTTTTCGTTTTTTCCATCCAGAAAAGATCTATACGTTCTTTATTTTTACTGCTATAATATGAAATAACTTCTCTTGCAATAGGAAAATAGTTCACTATTGGAGGGAAAAAAGCTAAGAGATTAGAAGAGGAGAGTTGAGAAATGAATACAAGAGTTTTAGTTACATTATCGTTATTTGCTGCAATTGGGGCTGTGCTCCATATGGTCATGCCGCCTTTCTACAATGGAATGAAGCCGGATATGATGCTGATCATGATGTTTATAGGAATTTTGTTATTCCCAAGTCTGAAAAATGTAACATTACTAAGTATTGTTACAGGGATTTTATCTGCGTTAACCACTACGTTTCCAGGTGGGCAAATCCCTAATATTATTGACAAATTCATTACAGCATTCGTGTTTTACGGATTATTCTTAGTAGTAAAGAAAATTGCACAAAAGGTAGCTACAGCAACTGTATTAGCAGTTATTGGCACAATTGTTTCAGGAACAATATTTTTATCTGCAGCTTTAATGATTGTTGGATTACCAGGCGGTGTCGCCTTCACAACATTGTTTTTAACTGTTGTTCTTCCAGCTACATTATTTAATGGAGCAGCGATGATTGTGATTTTACCAATTGTTCAGGCTATTTTTAAACGCTCTAACCGAATAACAATCGCGTAAAAAACCTATAGCACACAATATTAACCCGACCCCTAAGGATCGGGTTTTTCTATTGTCTATCCAGTCTTAACGCAGAACGAGATTAAATCTATTGAAAATAGATTAGCAGAATACCAATCAGCAAAGCTCCCCCTCCTGCTGAAGCAAGAACCGTTACCTTCTGCTTTATTACCTTTTTTGGCGGATAAGATGCTGATTGCTGTAAAAGTCTAAAATAATGAAAAGCTCCAATAAAAAGTAATAAACTTATCACAAAAAATAAAAAGATAACACCTGACATACTCATCCCCCTTTTTAGTGAAATGTGGAAGCTCCTTGGTCAGCCTTTGATAAACAAGACATTATTACAGATAGATACACTTTTCCTTTCAGTGTTTACTGGCTTGTGTCCTTAGGCTGTTACTAGCTCCGTTAAACAATGTACCTGTAGTTATACAACCTCTTTTGGATCACTGTGGCAGCAACTAGGGTACAACACTAAAATGACAACCTGTCCCAATGATATCTATCCCTAATTTCCCGAAGAAGAATCCTTCCAAGTCCTATATAAATATTTATGCTCTCAAGCATTTATCTATGTATAATGTTTAATGAAGTCATGTTTGGGTAACTTGTTAAGAAGGATGTTTTAAATTTATGTAGAAAAGTACATATATCTAGTAATGATTGGAGTTGTGAATATGTCAAAAAACAAATCATTATTTTGCGGACTTATAGTTGGTGGAATAATTGGCGGAATAGCAACGTTATTGGCTACCCCATCGTCAGGAAAAGAGATGCGAGGTCAACTTACTATCAACCGTAAAATGCTCGAAGACACAATACAACAATTAAAGGCCGAGAGCATCGCATTAAAAAATCAAATTGTGATTACGGCTAAAGAAAGTTCAGGAGTTGTCAAGGAAGTTTCAACTGACTTAAAAAGAACCATCAATCAATTTCAGAAAGAAATTGAACCACATAAAAAAGATTTGCAAAAAGAAATTGAAGAAGTTGAGCTAAAAATTAAACAGCTAGAGAAAACTTTGCAATAAAACTTTTTTCATAGATGAGTGAAATCAGAAACCGGACCCGTTCCCTTCTACAATTTTTGAAATAAATGTTTTTGTTTTTCAGTAAAAAGTGTGTTGGAAAATTCTTTCCACACACTTTTTTTATGCCATGAAGTCTTGGTAAATAAGGAGTTGTGAAAATATTTAAAAATTTCGTAAATTTATATCTTTATTAATCTTTATTTTATTGGCATAATAGAGAATAATACATTCTGGGAAGAGCAGGGGTGACCGGTGATGAAACATAATGAAAAGGAATATACAATGAAAGAAGCCTTATTATTTAGTCAACGCGTTGCGCAGCTAAGTAAAGCATTATGGAAAACGATCGAGAAAGATTGGCAACAATGGATAAAACCGTATGACTTAAATATCAACGAGCACCATATCCTTTGGATTGCTGATCATTTAAATGGGGCTTCCATTTCAGAGATTGCTAAATTCGGAGTAATGCACGTATCTACTGCGTTCAACTTTTCGAAGAAGTTGGAAGAAAGAGGATATTTAGAGTTTTCTAAAAAGGCTAATGATAAGCGAAATACGTATATTAAACTTACAAAGCAAGGGGAAGACGTACTTTCACAACTTTTAGAAGATTTTAGTCCAGACAGGAATTCTGTATTTAAAGGGGCTCTCCCACTTCAAAATTTGTATGGGAAGTTTCCTGAAATGATAGAAATGATGTGCATCATCCGTAACATTTATGGCGATGACTTCATGGAAATCTTTGAACGCTCCTTTAATAACATTGAGGATTCATTATATGAGGATAACGGTACTCTTATAAAAAAAGAGAATAAGTCTGAACAATTATTATCCTCAAGTTGATGAATACTTACTACATTAGGGCTATGAAGTCATTCATGAGAGATTTATATAAGCCCTGTTTTGACAATGCTTGAACAGTTTCTACTATTTCAAGCTTTTCATTCAATTGACCCGCAAACTGCGTAAGGAGATCTGTAAAGATCACTAATCCTTGCGCTTTTTGTTCTTCATGAAGGTAAGTCAATTCATCACATATTGCATAAAGTTCTTCTATCTCCTCTCGAGTTAACCCTCTTTCCATGACTAGATGGTAGAAAGGAAATCGATTTGGCTCAATCATTTGCAGCATCAATGTATGATAATATTCTAAAGTAGCCAAACGTTTTTCTAAAGAATCCATGTCGAACCTTCTTTCTCAATACACATTATTGTCCTTTATTGTATAGTATTTCCTTGTTTAAGAAAAGCCAGATCTTATCTCACTTGCAATGAATCCTTGCTAAATAGATGGGCACAAATTCTCCCTCTTCTATGATTCTTAAATATCTTATTTTCCAATTCTTGAATTATTGTCAAAATGGCCATGAAATTAGCGAAAATAAGAAGATCTTTGACCGTTCGACAAATAAAGACATACTTTCTAAAATTCTTTTTTATTAATGCGCTTCCAACTACTTTTTTCGTATTGATTTTTTTATCACACCGTCGTAAAGTATGGTAGTACTCAGAATTAACAATAGTTTGGACGGTGAGAAGATGAACTGCTGGAAAACCATAAATCTTTCAAAGGACATTGGTATACACAGAATCCTTTTAATATCAATGCTAACAATGATAGTTGTTTTTATTTTAACCTATTTACCTATTAATTTACTATTACCAAACGTTCATCTTGAAGACGAACATTTTTTAATGTTTGTTTTATTATTGGTTACTATGATTCCAATTCATAAATTACTGCATGCCTTTCCTTTGCTAATAAGTGGATGTCGCGTTTCATTAAAAGTTAAATTTTATTACCTGTTACCTATTTTCCAAATAAAAGCATGCAATAGTATTAAAAAAAGTAACATGCTATTATCTTTACTTGCACCTTTCATTTTTATCACAACCATTCTATTTTTAGGCAGTCTTTATTTTCCTGCGTATATACACTATTTATGTATCGCCATGGCTTTCCATATTGGCCTTTGCGTACCAGATTTTATTTTTATTAAACATTTATTGTTCGCACCTAAAATGTGTCTTGTTGAAGAATTTGAAGATGGCTATGAAGTACTTGTACAAAAATAACCCTTATAACAATAGCGCAAGCGCCTAGACACCAAAACTAAGTACAAAATTTTATACTTTCCTAACTGTTAAAAAAGTGACGTAAGATCCTTGTCACTTTTTTACATTTGTTTCAATTTACTGAGAGTTTATTGCTATCTTTTTCATAAATAGTTTGGTAATCTAATATGTATAATGAGGGAAGGGGGATCTCAATATGTTAATTTTCTTCATTCTGTTTGCAGTCTTTATCTTGTTTTATATAAACAAGCTTACAAATGCTTTGTGCTTAGTACGTGAGATTCCTGAAGACCGTCAAACAAAGGTTTTTAGAACAATAAATGTTCTTATCACGATTTTGCTAATTTCTTCATACATAGAAATCTTGTTTACTTAGAAAGATTGCTTTTCGGTATTTTTCAAAAATGATAGCTGACAGGAATTCCTGTCAGCTATTTTTTTAGCTTATAACCACGCTGCACCAACGATAATTAACAAGATGAACAATACAACGATCAACGCGAATCCACCTGAATATGTTCCGCCCATTATGACACCCCCTTTACATGTTTACAATATCCTATGCTGTAAAGCCTACATTCGAATAGGCATATGTCACTATAGTGGAAAAATTTATACACTCGGAAGCTACCTTTTAACAAGGCTCTTCTCTACGAGAATGTTGCTTTTATAACACTGTTGAAGGTTGATTGGAACGGATTGTACTACACCGCACTTCCTGGTAAATAGCAACAAAGTTTGGCGAGTCTGCCTTTAACAAAGATAAGAAGCTCCAATGATGATTAACAAAATAAACAATACGACAAGTAATGCAAAGTTGTTTGAAAAATCTTTACTCATAATAAATTACCTCCTTTATCTTTTCCAAATATCCTATGGTCATTTGTTCTCTAATGATTGGACGTTAGCCCAGTTTAATACATTTCTTATATCAAGATGTTTCATTGTTCGAATCTTTATAGTGAAGATAGATCCCAATCTTCGATATGCTTTAAATCTTTGAAGCTAGGTTTCACTGCCTTTACTGACCGTTAAAAAAATGAAAACCATCAAATTATGAACCATCTTGAAAAAACTTTTTGAATTTGTCACATTATGGTATAGTATTTCATGTACTATCCAGATTTTTCACTGCAGATAGTATAAGAAAACTAAGTCTTTCGCCATTAGGACTAGGCTATAAGCCAAGTTTAATCTAATGAGTAAATTTCTAAATATCATAACTAGGAGTTGTATTAGAGATGAAAAAGGTAGCAATTGCACTAGCAGCAGCAACAACCCTATTCGCATTAAGCGCTTGCAACAATGCAGATTCAGAAGTTGTTGTCGAAACAAAGGCAGGAAATATTACAAAAGATGAATTTTACCAAGCAATGAAGGATCGTTTTGGTGAAGACACGTTAACAGAACTAGTTCATGAAAAAGTACTAAGTGAAAAATATGAAGTTTCTGATAAGGAAATTCAAACAGAGTTTGATAAATATAAAACACAATTGGGTGCCCAATTTACAAGCATGGTTGAAATGCAAGGTGAAGATGTCGTTAAACAAATTCTAAAAGTAGATCTATTAAGAAAAAAGGCAGCTGAAGAAGAAGTAAAAGTTACAGATGAGGATTTAAAAGCATACTATGACACGCTAGAGGGAAAAGTCAAAGCGAGCCATATATTAGTTGCTGACGAAGCTACAGCAAAAGAAGTTAAGGATAAGCTTGCAGCTGGGGAAAAATTTGAAGATCTTGCTAAAGAACTCTCAACAGATACAGGATCTGCCCAAAATGGCGGTGAATTAGGCTGGTTCGGTAAAGGTCAAATGGTGAAAGAATTTGAAGACGCTGCCTTTAAGTTAAAAGAAGGCGAAGTAAGTGCACCAGTTAAGACTGATTATGGCTATCATATTATAAAAGTAACCGAAACAGTTAAACCGTTTGATGAAATGAAGGAATCATTAAAAGATGAAGTTCTTAACCAAAAATTGCAGCTTCCAGAGACAATCCAAACTGTTTTAGATAAAGAAATGGATGATGCAAACATTGAAGTTAAAGATGAGGATTTAAAAGATCTGTTTAAAGAACCTGAAGCTGAAAAGAAAACTGACACTGAGACAGAAGCTGACACTGAAGAAAAGTAAATTCCAGTGTGTTTCTACAATACAAGCACTTGCTGAAATAGAAAGAAGAGGCTGATGAATCAGCCTCTTCTTTTCTGTTTATATAAATAGATTTTAGCTTGCTGAAATCTTTTCTATTTCTGGTTGATCATTTTGAACTTTTTGTTGTTCTAACATTTCTTGCTTCTTTTGACGTTCCTGTTCAATTCGTTCAATAAATACTTGGCCTTCCTTCTCGATAAACTCATGATCAACGAGTTTATCCTCACGTGCTGTTTTGAAGGCCATGTATCCACTAACAAGTATTCCGATAATACACACATATATCCACCATGGTAATAAAAGCATCTATGCTCCCCCTTTTAAAACTTGTACACAATGAATGAAACAAGCCCTTTTACAGATACTTATGAAGGAAAAGCAAATAATATTCCATATGACTGATAAATGTCAGTTATTTCGGATCTCACTCATGAAAAGTTGGCTTATAAAATGCTCGGTTGTCTAAAGCGAATACTCTCTCTGTATATTCACCAGGCTTAACCCGCTCAAGTGCTCGGTCAAGCATGTTCATCTTAGCATCAAGGTTATCAATGTAGTGGAGGATTTCTGCCTCTTTTATCATTGGTGGTTTTGGACTTCCCCATTCAGCTTTACCATGATGACTTAGAACTAAATGCTGTAGAACTACCACTTCTTCTCCTTCAATTTGTAAATGCTCCGCTGCTTTCGCAATTTCATTCACCATAATTGATATATGTCCTATCAGGTTGCCTTCAACTGTGTAGGTCGTACTAATTGGGCCTGACAACTCAATTACTTTTCCTAAATCATGTAGAATGACACCTGAATATAAGAGATCGGTATCAAGACTTGGATATAATGTTGCGATTGATTTAGCTAAATCAAGCATTGAGACAACATGGTATGCTAATCCAGATACAAATTCATGATGATTCTTTGTTGCTGCTGGATATTCAATAAAAGCAGCCCCATGTTTTTTCAACAAATATCTTGTTAGTCGTTGAATATTTGGATTTTTCATATCGAATATATATTGTGTGATTTTATCATTCATGACATCCTTCGCAATTGGAGCCGTTTCTAGAAAGTCTGCAATGTCTACAGATTCCTCCTCATGCTTTGGACGAATGTTACGAATTTTTAATTGATTGCGTCCACGATAGTGGTGAATATCACCAAAGATTTTAACGATACTTTGTGGCGAATAGGTAGCTTCATCATCTTGGGAAGCGTCCCAGAGCTTTGCTTCAATTTCACCTGATGTATCTTGTAAGATTAATGTTAAAAATGCCTTCCCATTGCTTGCAATCCCCTTTGTAGAAGATTTGATAAGCAGATGTACATCTACTTGTTCACCTACATCATAATGGAGTATACCTTTTGCCATAAACAAAGCTCCTCTCAGTTTTTTAAGCTACTATTTAAGTTAATTAATGTCTTCATGAACGATATAAGGGTCTTATTCGTTTTGTATGGATAGTATAGCATAGTTATTCGGCCTACGGTTTTATAACAAATTAACGGTTAAAAAATCTTTATCTCTATCCTACATATAGTTCTGATAAGTTGACCATATTGTTAGAATGGTAGGTTTTTGAGATATGCTGATGGCATGTAAAATAAATGACTTGGTTATCCTGCTTTAGCTCTTGTAAAAGCTGCATAATATTTGCGGTTCGATGATGGTCGAAATGAACAAAACTATCATCAATCATAATTGGTAAGTGAAATTGTTCATTTATTGTTTTTACAAGCGCTAACCGAATGGATAAGTACAATTGCTCAGCTGTTGCTTGGCTTAACTCTTCTGCAAAAAACCTCATTCCATCAGATCGCTCAACAATAAATGATTGCTTATTATTTGGCAAAAACACATGTTTGTATTTATTAGATGTTAATTTTTTAAAGTAGTTTTCTATATAAGCTAACAAAGCAGGTAATCTGACTTCACGATGTCGTTCAACCGTTTGATTTAATAGATCCTTTGCAAGCGCTCGTACTACCCATTGCTCCGCATATTCTCTAACTACAGCCTTTTCATTTTCAGTTGCATGTCTAAGCTTTGAATATGTTCCACTTTGCTCGATCTCATTTATTTTGTGTAACACACTAGAATATTCTTGTTGTGTTTTCTTTCCATCCTGTTCACTAAATTCAATTACTTTCTCCAGCTCGAATAGTTTTTCATCAATATCCTCATATTCATCAACTGGTATCGTTTCAAGATTTACATTCATTTCTGAAGTTAGCTGCTTCTCTACCCACATCTTCTGTTTAGTTAATTCTTCTCTTTTGAGATGATTTTTTGCCATTTTACGAAATTCATCTTCATTTTCGACACCAACTCTAATTAATAATTCTTCTTTTTCATCTTTCAAAAAGTTCATTTTATTCGTTAAAGTGTCTATCGCTTCTTCTGTTTCACTTTTTCTATCCATAATTTTCAAGAGTTGATCATTTTTTTCCACCTCTAAGCTAGATAGCTTGAATAACTCATAAACTGCCTCCTCTATTGAATCCTTTTCCAACCCACAAGCTTGCAATGTCTCATTTACTGTATTTTCATACTGAACTATTTCTTGATTAATAATTAGTAACTCTGCAAGATTTTGCTGTCTTTTCAACATGATCTGTTGGATATGTTGCAAAGTATCAAATGCTTCTAATAAAGCGTCAGGTGTCGTACTTTTCTCTAACTGAAGCAGTTTTGCTAATCGTGAGGAACTTTCTGTACTTTTAAAATAATCGTCTTCCCATTCCTCATACAGCTTTAAAACTCTATCATACGTTCTTTCATGCTGTTTATGTAAAAGCTGCTCGTGATGTAATGCTTGAATTATTTTATTGTCTTTATCAAGTATCTTCATCAGTTCGGACAATGATTGATAATCTTCTCCACTTTCCTTTAATGATATGATTTCCTGCTCAAGAATTTTCTGCCGACTTGTTAAATGATCAATAAGCGGGTCTTCTTTTGTAATTACCCGTTTTAGTTGTAGTAAAGCTACAATCAATCCAATTATCAGAATTCCAGAAATGAGCCAATCTTGTTCACTAATGAACCAACTAGAAACTATCAATAATAAAAGAGCTAATCCTCCAACTAGGAGTACACGTTGTTTTTTCTCTTTCTTATGCTCTCGTCTTCTACCTTGAATTTGTGATAAGATTTGCTGATGTTCTACCTTTATATCTGCTGGATTTAATGCTTCTTTTCTAGATACTTCATTTTCCAATGCCTTTCTTTCTTCAGCTGATAATATATCCTTTTGTAGATCACTTATTTTCCATTCCGTTTCTTCTAAAGATTTCTTTGCTTGCTCAAATTGCTCGTCTACCATTTTTTTCCGTTGGTTTAAATGCTGGTCGTCTGCTAAGGCCTTTTTTATTGACTCCTTAATTGGAACTGTCGCATGAATCTTACTTACTTCTTCATCATTTAATTGCGGATATAACCTTTGTTTATATAGATTGATTTCATGTTTAAGCTGTTCAATTCTTTGTTCCTTTAAATGTTCGTTATGCTTTTTTTCTTTATAAAGTGGTAGCTGCTCTCGTATTGAATGTATAGTCGGAAGCATAGTTAATACTTTATGATTAACTGTAAGTTCTTCTGCTTCTACTTCGTACTGCTTGTTTTTACTTCGTAATGAATGTAGCTGTGCCTCCATCGGCTGGAGAGTTAAAACAAATTGATCAAGTTGTTGTAAGCCATCTTCTGGGAAGCCTGTTGTATCGGGAAGCAGACTCAATTGATCAACACACCAATCTCTTTCCCTGATAAGTGGAAGAATCGCTTTTACCTTTTCAAGTTTCTTTTGCTTTGTAATCTGTTGCTTTTTATTTAAATCTAAAGATAATAGTTGCTCTTTTAAAGAGTCTTTTTCAGTTAAAAGCTGTTGATACTCATTGTTTTTTCCTTTAGCCTCAAGTAATTGTCGATTGCTCTCTTTTAACTTTGATAGTGCCTCATTCAATACCGGCCTTTTTCCACTAGGTTTAAAAAGCATGTCTTGCTGCTTTATAAGTGTATGTTCAATTGTAAATAGCGCTTCCGCTCCATAGATGCTTGAAAGAAAAAGAAACTTTCCAATTTGATCTGAGTTCATCTTATGAATCTGTTGAAGTCCATGAATATCAAAAGAGAAAATTGACTTATATGTTTCCAGGTCAATCCCGCCTAGGATTGTTTGTAAATACTCCTCTTTTTGAACAGTTCCTCCCTCTAATTCAACAATTACCTCTCCCCCAGCCTTTCCTGGACGTCTTTCTATTTTTAATTGTTGATTTTCCTCTGTTCGTATCATAAGATAGCCACCATATGCGGATCCTCTTTTTGGCTCATAACGATTTCCAGTTTGTTGTTTAGTTGGAAAACCAAATAAGATGCTGTGAATAAAGGACATAATGGTCGATTTACCAGCTTCGTTTTCTCCATAGATAATCTGCAGTTTTGAATCAGTAAATTCAATGGTTTGATTTTCAAATTTTCCATACCCGTATATCATAAGCTTTTCAATCTTCAAATCTTTTTCACCCCACTTTGCTGCTGCAAAAGTTCACTATGTAAAAGTTGCTCTGCTTCCTTTAGAAGCTGCTGTTGTTCTTCTAACGTAAACTCTGAAATATATTTTTTATAAACAGGGTGCTGTTCAAGCGGTCGTATGACCTCAGAAAATGACTGATAATTTTCTACTGTTGTATGTAAGTCGGTTAAAAATGATACAAGGTTAGGATTATTTTGACTGGGTTCATATGTTTTATTTAGTATTTTAACTACCCAAACAAACTGATCATTTTCACTTTCAACATCATTAAGAGCCTCTAATAAATCTTGGATCGTTTGTGGAGTTTGTAGGAAACTTGATATGTCCCCAGTACCAGTAAAGGCAAATGTTAAACAAGTAGAGCAACCTGTTTTACGAAATTGTTCAATACTATGCTCACACTTCTTAATTAACTCTGAAACACTAGTGAGTCCTTCAATGGAAAGCTCGACTTCTTCCCAAATGACTTCTTCAGTCGAGATAAACGTGGTAGAAGCAGTATCATCTTGCATTTCAACTAGATAACACCCTTTTTTACCTGTTTCTTTACGGTGTCGTCCTTGAATATTTCCTGGATAAGCAATAATTGGATTTTTTTCATGCAGTATTTGACGCTTATGAATATGCCCTAACGCCCAGTAGTCAAACTCTTTATTGATAAGCTCATTTACTTTAAATGGACAATACACATCATGGTCCTTATTTCCCTCTATTGAACCGTGGAGCATTCCTATATGATAAACACTGGAATTCCCCTGTTTTTTATACTGTTGTGTCATATTTTCTTGTACGGACCGAGAAGGATAACTATAGCCATAAATATGGGCAACAGGTGTCTCGTTTTTAAGATATGTTTTCATTTCTACTACCTTGCTAGAGAAAACATGAACATTGTCTGGCCACTGTAAATCAATCCATTTCCCACCAGTATGATCGTGATTACCATGTATTACGAACACTTCGATACCTACTTCAGCCAATCGATCAAATTCTTTTTTCAACTTCAATTGTGCTTTTAGACTTCTTTCTTCACCATCATATAAATCTCCAGAGAGCAACACAAAGTCAACCTTCTCATTGATCGCACTTGTTATTACTTTAGAAAATGCTAGAAATGTGCTTTCTCGGATTTTCTCAAATAATTGAGGAGGTAAATACTTTAAACCAACAAACGGACTATCCAAATGTAGGTCGGCTGCATGGATAAATGTAATTGAATTTTTCATAATGATCACCCTTTGTTTAAGTCCCTAACTAGTTACTTACATTTATTTTACCACCGTCAGCATACGAATGCACGTTCCCAATATTATTAAGATAGAAGTAGAACAATAAAAAAAATGGAACTAACATATTTTTAATGTTTAGCCCCATTTTCAATTAAGATATAACCTGACCTATTAGCTTGCACTATATTAATTTCCTTATCTTGCAAATAGGTTTATAAAGATAAACTACTTATCCTTCGACATCGTCAAAGCCCTTTTTATATCCTTAATAGATGAAGATTTTCCATATATCAGCACTCCACCCTTATAAACACGAGCACCAAAGATAGCTAGCAGGGCAATTGAAACTAGCAATAAAGCAATTGATAGACCAATTTCCCAAGGTGGAATATTCAACATTCCAACTCGTAAAAACATAATCATTGGCGTGAAAAATGGAATATATGAGCTAATTGTAATAAACGGTGTTTCTGGATTAGTCAATCCAAACATCGCAATCATAAATGCTCCAACAATCAAGAAAATCATTGGTGAGATTAATTGCTGAACATCTTCTATTCTACTTACTAGTGATCCAAGGAACGCAGCTAGGGTTGCAAATAAAAAATAGCCTAGAAGGAAGTAAATGATTGCATAAATGAACGTAGATGTCGGAATGTCACTAAATCCTAAAACCCCACCTGTCATTGCATTCAAATTATCAATTTGCGATTTAATGGATGCATAGCCTACACCAAGGATTACAAACATTTGAGTCAAGCTAAGTAGTCCAATCCCAATTAATTTGGCAAACATTTGTTGCACTGGAGATACACTAGAAATTAAAATTTCCATGACGCGTGAAGACTTTTCCGTTGCTACCTCTGTTGCAATCATACTTGCATAAAAAATAACAGAAAAATAAATGACAAACAATAAAACATATACAAGCCCTCTTGCTTGGTTTAACTCTTCTTCTGTTTTCGCATTATCTTCTAAGGCCACTTTACTGAGTTCAACTGGTGTAAACAATTGGTTTAACTCATCTGAATCTAACCCTAGTTTCTCTCTTCCAAATTCGAGCTTTGTCTGTTGGAGTACTTGTTCGATTTGTGTAAAAACCTCACTATCTGTCATAGATAATGTCTTCACTGTTGCTGTTGGAAGCTGATTTTCATCAAGCTTTAGGATGATCAAGCCGTCCAACTCTTCTTCCAACACTTGTTTATCAAGTTCTGATTCTGAAAGAGTTGATTTTTCAAGTTCAATTTGGATTTGGCTTTCAACAAGATTTTTTTCAAAGGTTGTATAGAATTCATTCGTTTCATCGAGGACAGCAAACGTTTTTGCTTCATCTTTTTTGTCAAAAGCCTCGATAATTGTAGAAATATTTGATAGTCCGAAGATAAGCAATACTGTTATTAACGTAGTAATAAGAAATGACTTCGTTTTTATTTTACTTAAGTATGTGTGTGCTACCATAATCCAAAACTTATTCATAGGAAGCACCTACCTTCTCAATAAAAATATCATTTAATGACGGTTCTTCTAGTGCAAATTTACGGACAAACCCCTTATTTTGTAGCTCCTGAAAAATAACCTGGGCTACATCTTCATTATTAATTTGAAGCTCGGCACCTTCAGAAATTTTCTTATATTTTGTCACACCAGGTACTTCTTCTAAAAAACTCATATCGAAGTCACCTTGGACAAAGACATTCTTCTTTCCAAAGGATCGTTTAATCTCTCGGAGTGAACCATGTACAATTGGCTTACCTTTGTGCATAATACACAAATGCTGACAGAGTTCCTCAACATGTTCCATTCGATGACTAGCAAACACGATTGATGTGCCGGCATCCTTTAATTCAACAACGGCTTTTTTTAATAGCTCTACATTAACTGGATCCAATCCACTAAAGGGTTCATCCAGTATTAAAAGCTTAGGCTTATGAATAACAGCTGCAATAAATTGAATTTTTTGTTGATTCCCTTTTGAAAGCTCCTCAACTTTTTTATTTGCATATTCAGGTACCTTAAATCGCTCAAGCCAATGATTCATTTCTACCAGCACTTCATGTTTTGACATTCCCTTTAATCTACCTAAATAGATAAGCTGCTCCTTTACTTTAAGCTTTGGATAAAGTCCTCGCTCCTCAGGGAGGTAACCGATTTGATCACTTGTCTCATATGAAATTTTTTTATCATTCCATGTAATTACCCCATCTGACGGATTTAACAATCCTAAAATCATTCGAAATGTCGTCGTTTTACCCGCACCATTCGCACCAAGAAATCCAAAAATTTCCCGTTCAGGAATAACGATTGACAACTGATCAACAGCTGTATGTACACCAAAACGCTTTGTAACACCTTCAATTTTCAAACTCATACTCATCCTCCTTACCTTCTAGTATTACGGTTAAACTAAGAAAAGGTTTCATCATCATGCAGGAAAATAAATGTGGAGTAAGAATTATAATTATATATTGATAGTATTTAACTACAGGAAGGAATGGGAGAATGGGTTTATACTATTTAACAGTTTTCGAGAAAAGTGGAGAAAAATTATTAGATGAAAGCTTTGAAGCTCAAACAGAGCAGAAAGCAAAGGAAATAGGGCAACGTAAACTGGAAGAAAACAATTGGATAGATAAAACACATCGATGTACTTCTGCTGCTGGGAAGCTTATTTTATTTGGACGTTAAAAGGAAATGGCTAATAAACGCTTAAGAATAGAAGGTATTCATTGTATTCAATCCTTAGATAGAAGTAGATCCATAAAGGCAAAGGCATCCGTTTTTGAAAACAAAGACAAAACTTCTTCATCCAGTGATAAAAGATAGAGAGTGTATTAACACTCTCTCACTCAATTATGAGCCATTCTTTAGATTTTTTAAAACCAGAGGCATTTTCTTTTCCTCTTTTTTTTCCCTGTTTTGACCCTTATTTTGATTAGGGGCATTTGATCTAAACCTTGCTTGATCCATGCCATCAATAATATTTGTCATTACATACACCTCCTCCTCGACGTTAGTATCCCTTAAATTAAATGATAAAAGTACATAACATGAAAATAAAACTCATACACTTTTATGTTTTAAAATGATAGGGAAATACTAAAATAAGAATGATGGATGTAGAAAAGGAGGTTTTACAATGGAAAATACAGAAATCATCGAGAAAATAAATAATGTTAGAACTAAAGAATCTACTCACGAAATCTTTTTTAAAGTAAGACCACCTGAGGAATTTGGTGACGCTGTGAAACTTTTATTAAACAATGACGGAAACACTTTCAGAGCAGTTGTTTTTGATCCAGATACGCTTACTGAATTTTACGAAAAGACTTTAACAGACCAAAAAAGCGCCTATTCATTTATCTCACAAACTCTAGAAGGAAAAAAGACTCAGGCTGAAAAAGAACATGAGTCAGGGCAAATAGAGTATATAGATTTAAACTAGGCCTTCAGGAAATATTAACGAAAAATTTTGGTGCGGTGCGATGCCTAGATAAGGGCATCGCTTACTTTAAAGGCTTCAGCCCTTTTCACTTTGTATATTATTCACCTGTAAACTGTGCAGCCCGCTTCTCTAAGAACGCTGCTACCCCTTCACGATGATCATCCGTTCTGCGCATCTCAAGCTGATTCATCGTTTCTAGATTGAGCGTATCCAGTAATCGAGGTAATTCTTGCTTACTAAAAATAAGTTTTGAAGCAATCATAGCCTTTAATGGTCGCGCTCCCATTTTCCGCTTCATAAACTCAAGCTGTTCCTCAGTATCCCCTTCATACACCCTATCAACAATACCAACTTGAAATGCTTCATTAGCAGCTATTGATTTTCCTTCCCAAATAACTTGTTTTGCTCGATGCTCACCAAGTCTTTTCTTTAAGAAGAAATGCCCCCCTCCATCTGGAACAAGCCCTATATTAATAAAATTCATAGCTACCTTTGATTGTTTTTCTGCCATTACATAGTCACAAGCTAATGCCAAGCTTAGTCCCAATCCCGCGGCTGCTCCATTTATTAAGCTAACAGTTACAGCAGGCATCGTGTAAAGTGTCACAATCAGGTTTTTAATATTTTCCATCACAGGTTGAAATCCTGTGTCATCTTTATTGGATAACATCGTTTTTAGGTCTCCCCCAGCTGAAAATGCTCGACCTCTGCCAGTGATAAACAAAAGCTTCACTTCAGATGCTGATACCTCTTTCAATACGTTTGTTAACTCCTGAATCATTTGTACGTCCATTGCATTTAATGACTTCACTCTGTTCAAATATAATGTAGCTGTTTTCCCCTCTGTTATGAGTTCAACTGTTTGATATTTCATCCCAATCACCCCTTAATTTTATATCAAAATACCAATTTCGGAGAAACTATAGCAAAATCCTTCTTTTTTTTAAATATCATAAAGGAAATAAGTTTCTTCATGTGCTAAATCGTGTGTATTTTGTTTGCTGCAACTATTACATTTGTTATGTTGTATCATAGCTAACATACTTTGAAAGTGAACGAGCCCTTCATAATTGTGCACGAAATGTCGGGTAGGTACTTACAACACCTGCTATTCTATTGTTGAGAGGGAGGTCATTTATATGGATTTGCTTGAAAAAATGAATGGAGCATTAACCTATATCGAAGAAAATCTTACGAATGATATTGACTTCAAAGAAGTAGCAAGGCTAGCATTTTGTTCGGAATATCATTTTAAAAGAATGTTTTCTTTCCTTGCGGGTGTTACATTATCGGAGTACATCCGCCGCAGACGCCTCACACTTGCGGCATTTGAGCTTACTAATAGTAACTTAAGAATTATTGATGTCGCGATAAAATATGGATACAGCTCACCTGACTCTTTCACAAGAGCCTTTCAAAGCTTACACGGCGTAACACCGTCAGAAGCCAGAAATAAGGGTCAATCACTAAAAGCCTATCCACGAATGACCTTTCAACTTTCAATTAAAGGAGGAAGTGAAATGAATTACCGAATAGAGGAAAAAGATGCTTTTCACATAGTTGGTATTAAGAAAAGGGTCCCAATTATTTTCCACGGAGTAAATCCTGAGATTGCCGCTATGTGGGGAAATTTAAATAATGAGATAATAAATAGACTTAAGAATCTTTCTAATGTTGATCCTTTGGGACTTCTTCAAGCATCATCGAATTTTTCTGAAGGACGAATGGAGGAAAAAGGGGAACTCGATCATTATATCGGTGTTGCAACAACTAATGAGTGTCCTGATGATCTTACACACCTTGAAGTTCCTGCTTTAACATGGGCTGTATTCGAATCAGTGGGACCATTTCCTGAAACGTTACAGGATATCTGGGGACGCATCTATTCTGAATGGTTTCCATCAACAAACTATCAACAAACAGAAGGTCCAGAAATCCTATGGAACGAGCATAAAGATGTTTCCTCACCTACTTTTAAAAGCGAAATCTGGATACCAATTTTAAAAAAAGAATAAATAAATTCCAATAACCTAAAATAGCAGTGTGATTCTCACTTAAGAATCGCACTGCTACAGTCTTAAACCAACCTTATTTATTCCTTTATAAATAGCTCTTCTAATATTTTTATTTTTTCATCAGTATAATGCTTAAACCCATCGTTATAGGACTTAGGATCTTTAGGATTCGCAAAATGAGTAATCTTCATCGTTTCCGGGTGAACAAACTTGCTTGCCGCACCACAGCCAATACCAATAATCGTCTGCTGTTCTTCCATAATCATAATATTGTAGATGCTATCCTGTCCTTTAAGTGCATAACCAACATTTTCTAGGTTTCCAAGAATATTTTTTTGACGATATAAATAGTATGGAGCATAACCATGATCGTTTGTCCATGTTACTGCATGGTCCATCATCGTACTAATTTCCTCACGACTTGCTACCTTATATTTATGCTTGTTTTTAGTCATTTCAGATGCGCGTTTAAACGATAAAGTATGAACAGTTAATGATTCAGGCATAAGCTTAGCTGATTCTGATAGAGTATAATCAAATTCTTTAACACCTTCACCAGGTAAACCTATAATCAAATCCATATTAATATTATTCATTCCCATAGTTCTAGCTAGATGGAATTTTTCAATTGTTTCTTCCACAGTGTGGTGACGTCCAATTGCTTTTAAAGTATCTTGTATATAGGATTGTGGATTAATGCTTATACGGTCAATCTTCCATTTATTTAGAACATCCAGCTTTTCCTTTGTAATGGTGTCAGGTCTTCCGGCTTCAACGGTAATTTCTCTTATGTTTTCAACATTTGGGAATGTTTCGGCCATTTCTTCATAAAGCATATCCATCTCTTCTGCCGTAATACTTGTTGGCGTTCCGCCACCATAATAGACAGTTGTAATCTTTATTCCTTTTTCTTTTAACCAGCGCCCTATTTCCTTCATTTCATAATGCAAGCCACCTAAAAATGAAGTAACTGAGCCTTGACGACCGTTGATTGCATAAGCTGGAAACGTACAATAAGCACATTTAGTTGGACAAAAGGGAATCCCTATATAAATACTGACTTCATTTGACAATGAATCAAGATCAGGAATAACCTGTAATTGTCGCTCAACGATTTGCTTCATCAGTTGAATCTTTTCATCAGCAAGCAAATATTCCTCTTTAAACATTCGGTGAATCTCACGCTCTGGCATACCCTCTTGTCTTTTTTTATGATAGAGCTTCGTAGGTCTGATACCAGTGAGGATCCCCCACTTTTGAGTCATTCCTGTATAATCCTGAAGCATAGTCAAATAAACATAAGATAGTGTATTTTTCACTTGTCTTAAATGATCCTTGCCCTCAATATGTGTAGCTATTTGTTGGTCTTTACTTGCAACAAATTCTTCTCCATCTTCCGTTCGCAAAAAACCTTTTATCGAAACACCATCGTTGTTCTCTTCAATGAAAAACTCTGCCTCAAGGGTTGCATCACCTTCTGTAAAGCAGAGTTCCGTTTCTTCAAAAAACAAATTACCGATTAAACGAAGTGGCCTATGGAAACGTTCGTCATCTATCCCTTTAATATATATTTTCATTAATAATCACCTTATCTTTTTTTCAAAACTTCTTTAAGTGTACAGAAAAGTCTCCGTGCAGGTCAATGTTAGATGTTAGGAGTGTATAAGTAATAACAATGGATTTATTGATTTTGATTTAACGATATTGAGATTGAGTCTGGCTTTGAATAGGGATTACTACCCTTCCATAGCCAGTCTTAATTCACTTTTTCAACTAACAATAAGGCATATTCCCACATAGGACAAACATACAATGGTGATAACCAAATTAATTAGGAGGCAGCAACTGTTGAAAAAATTTGCTCCTATTTTTATTATTGTTACTACAATTGCCATCATTGGTTACTTTGATTCTGCTCTCTTTGCCGAAAAAGAAGATGCGATTGCAAGTTTTCCTTTACCAGAAGAAGAAATAGCCTCAGCCACCTCTTCATCTGAGCAGGAAAATAATCAGCCTCAGCAAATAGCTTCTCTAGAAACAAAACTAGTTGATGTGACAGAGGATGACGGCTATGTCGTGGAGGTTTATCGCGAATATGAGGTTTTTAAGGATGAAGCAGGCAACATCATTGAAAGTATACCTACAGAAAATTATCAATATTTGCGGTATAAAGAATAAAGGCGCAGGCGCCTTGATCAGACTAAGGCAGGCATAAGACGCTCAGGAATAGAAGACGCTCTTTGTCTTCAATTCCTGAGTGGCTTATGACCCCGAGGGTCTAGGCGCTGGAGCTAGACAGCAAAACTAAGTAAGAAAAGTAATAAATTCTGATACCTTGAAAAGGGGTTGACTAGTTAATTCTGTCAACCCCTACTCTACATCTACTTACATAAAATCAAAAAAGTATCGAATGACATGAAAAAATACAGGAGAAGTGTATGTTAAGCTATCTACTCTAGTTAAATAGCTTTTTTTCAATGTGTTTAATTTTTCATTATCACCAATCAATAAATCACGCTTCAATACTGAAATAGTTAAACTTCCAAAAAATCCACTTAAGCTAATAAGCACTCCTGACAAAATACCAAACGTTAAATCAAGTGGAGTTAAATAAGAATAAATGAAGTAAGAAATAATCGTTGTAATGAAAGCAGCTCCGATAAATCCTTCCCATGTAATACTAGGATTTGCAGAAGGAACTACTTTTCTTTTACCAAGATAAATCGAAATCAGATAATGAACTACATCGTTTATTTGCGTTAATACGACGAGAAATAGTACTAGATTTGCTCCATATTCCGGTGTTGCAAATTGATAGTAGGCTAAGTGGCTTAGTCCAAAAACCATCAACATTAATCCCCATTGTGTCGAGCTCACTGAACGTAAAAAACCACTTGTTCCTTTTCCTATTAGCCTAGGCAATGGTAAAAATAAGAAGACATAAACAGGTATGAATACGATAAACATGCCATACCATCCTATATAGATCCAATAAAATTGTAATGGAATCGCAAGGTAAGACCAAAGGAATAAACGCCGATCAGCTTTCCTTGTTTTCATCATTGAAAAATATTCTTTTAATCCAAAGAAACAAAGAATCATTAACGAGAGCAACGATACAGCTGGATTAAATAATGTTGCCATACAAAAAACAACAAACATCCCCCACCAAGTTTTTATCCTTAAAGTAACTGCTGAAAAATCCTTGTTTGGCTCTTTCCTTTTCAAAACAATAAACAGAATACTAACGAAAGACAAACCTAGCAAAATGATTGAAAGTGTCCAAATAGTAGTAACCATGTTCTACACCCACTCAAAATAAAATTAGTATGATCAATATTAAAGCATAATGTATAATTAAGAATAGAATAAAATGGAAAAATGTTAAAGAGGGATTTAAATGACATCTAAAAGCTATGTTTATCTATTACTTACAGACACTGGAACATTGTTTACAAAGTCGATCAAAAAGTACACGAAGGCACCTTATAATCATGCCTCGATCGCTTTTGATGCGGAATTAAAGGAAATGTATAGCTTCGGTAGAAAAAACCCTAATAATCCAATTAATGGGGGATTTGTAAAGGAAGATATTTTTACTGGAACTTATAGTAAATACCCTAATACAACTTGTGTGATTTATAAGCTCGAAGTATCTGAACGGGAAATTGAAAAAATGAAGCGCGTTTTAAATGTGTTTATAAAGAATCAAAAGAAGTTTCTTTATAATCTTATCGGTGTACTAGGCGTGTCCATAAATGAGCCTGTGGAATTTAGCAATTCCTTCTTTTGTTCACAATTTGTTGCAGAAGTACTTCATCGCTCAGGAATTAAACTCTGGGATAAACTGCCGGCATTAGTTACTCCTGATGATTTTAGAAAACATAAGGAACTAATTTGCGTTTACGAAGGTAAATTATTTGATTATGGGCCTATAAAAAAGTAAGAAGAGGAAGCAATTTCATTCCCCTTCTTACTTTTGCGTTAGCTTTTAACTATGCTTCCTATCTGTCCGAGTCTATCAAGGTTCTTTCGATTTTTTTATTTATCAACCTTAATTTTACGCAAAAAATCTAATCTTTGTTGTTTTCGAAAATGCTCCTTTACCATGTAAGCTACACCTTGTTGATTGTTAGAACGAGTCACCCAATCTGCTGCTCTCTTTACATCAAATGGAGCATTCCACATCGCTACACCCAGCCCTGCTGAAGTAATTATTCCTATATCATCTTCGCTATCTCCAATCGCGACTGTTTTTTCGATTGGAATTTTCAAATGGCTAGCTAGTGCACGTAATCCATTTTCTTTTGAAGCGCCTTTTCTTACGATCTCGAGCTTTTTCGCTTGATTCACTCTAACATCAATTTTATCAAAAGCTTCAATTATTAATTCAGCAGCCTCTTCTTTTTCTTCCTCACTAGAAAAATGCACGTCAATCCTTGTTGCTCCAACTGGCTCATCTCTTAACGAATCTCCTAATGAATCAACAAATTGTACAGGATAAAACATCGAATCTGATGTGTTTAGAATTGATTTACTAAGTAAATTTGTAGCAATTTTCGTTCTATTTCCAATCGAAAAGCGTTCATGCGTAATGCGGATATTACATTTGAAATTTTCAAGCACTTGAACGAGATTAAACGTCATCTCTTCGGAAATTCTTTTTTCAACTATAGGCTCATCAAGATTATCTGAAATAAATGCTCCCCCGTGAGTTACTAATAATGAATTTAGCTTTAAAGCCTTTGCAAGCTTTTTCGCTGATTGGAAATGCCTATTTGTCACAAAAGTTACATAGACCCCTTTGTCCTTAACATACTCAATGGCTTCTTTCGTTGACGGCTGGAGGCGACCATTCGAACGAAGCAATGTTCCATCGATATTTAATGCTAGCAACCGATAATGAGTCACTGTGGTTCCCCCTTCTACTGATGTAAAAAACCTATTAAGAGGTTATGTCCCCCTCAGCAAAAATAGAACAACAGTAATGATTTATGTATGAGACAAAATAAGAAAAGCTCACGGCGCCTTGAACAGCCTCGGGCAATAAGATGATTTAGAATAGAATGCGTTCTTTGCCTTAAATTCTAAATTAGCTAGACCCTAGAGGGGCTAGGCGCTGGAGCTAGACACCAAAACTGAGTAAGAAAAGTTATAAATTTTGAGAGTACAAAAAAACAGAATGATAAAAGATCCATTCTGCTTACTTCGTACAACAAATATTATGTATTTTATGCTACTTAGAGACTTCCATACATTTCTTCAAGTGGCTTCATGATGATTTTATTTAACTCTGTTACGACCATGCTTAATCGTTGCTCTGCTGCCATTAGTTGAGCAATCTTTTCATGTTGTTGAACAAGTTGAACAGATTTTTGCGCTTGTTCAATTTCTTCTTGTGTGATTTCTTCTCCAGACATTTGCTTTTGCTGAAGATTTAATTGAATATTTCGGAAGCTTTCAAACATTTTGCTCGCTGACTCATCTGCATTAACTTCTTCATAAAGTCGTTTTAACGCTTTAAAATCGTCACTTTCACGTAAGGCTTTCTCTAAATTGTATGCAACATCATATAAATTGTTAGACATATGATGAGCCTCCTTTCAAGTTTTGACCCATGCAGGCTCTTCCTCCACTATAACAAACTATTATTAAATTTGCATTTAATTAAGAAAAGCTCAGGGCGCCTTGGTCATCGCCGTACAAACTGGAGGAGCATCGACTGAGATAAAGCGAGACTTCCATTAGGGCCTCATCCTAATGGATAGCGAGACTTATCGGACTTTTACGGGCAGTTAACTCACAAGTTATTGTTCTTTGATCATTTTTCTACTGCCCGTTAAAGTGGGGCAAAGGAAACACGGTAAGCGAAGCGAACCGATGTTGACTTATCGTAGGGAGATGATCTGAAGTTTGATAGTCGATAGGCGCTGGAGCTAGACACTTAGAAAAGCGCAAGCGCCTTGATCAGCCCCGACAAGCATAAGACGCAAATGAATAGAAGACGTTCTTTGTCTTCGATTCATTTGTGGCTTATGATCTCGAGGGGCTAGGCGCTGGAGCTAGACACTTAGAAAAGCGCAGGCGCCTTGATCAGCCCCGACAAGCATAAGACGCAAATGAATAGAAGACGTTCTTTGTCTTCGGTTCATTTGTGGCTTATGATCTCGAGGGGCTAGGCGCTGGAGCTAGACACCAAAACTAAGTACAAAGTTTAATACTTTCTTACATGTTTACAAAAGTCAAACAATAGATTACTTATAGAAACATCACAACAATAGCTTGTAATCCACCAATAATCCCACCAAGAAGCGCACCTAAATAGGTAATCATTTTAAATTCTCTTCGTGATATTGAAAGAATCATATCTTCTAGTCGTTCTACAGGGAATGATTCTACTTGTTCACGCACTACTTCTTCTAATTTAAGCTGTTTTAGCATTCCATCTAAATGTGTAACAAGGTAACCGGTTGTCATTTCAACAACCTTTGGAAGCCATTCTCCAAGGATTGTTTCCTCATTTGGCTTTAAATAAACGGAAATCGGAGTTGTTAACAGCTCATCAACATTTAATTGCTCAACAATTGTCCCAACCATTTTTGATCCCTTTTGTGCAATTTCCCACTTCTGATCAATATCCTCAAGCGTCATCTCTTGAATGTTATTCCACTCTTTTGCGATTAACGTACTTACAAGGTTTTTCGTTTCTTGATTTTTCAAAAACTTAAGGACTTCTGGTTGAACTTTATCAATGAGACTATCGTTACCTAAAAACATGCCAATCATATTTCCAAGCATTCCTCTTGTTGAAAGAAAATCTTCAATCATTTTACCTAGACGCTGCTTACCTTCCTTACTCTCAAAATAAGCAATTCCTTTAACTGTAATAAATTCTCCAAGCTTAGGAATAGCTATATATACATCATCAAGGATTTCCTTCGGTAACATTTCCTGCAGTGATTTATCCTTATTGCCTTCCACTATACCTACAAACTTGCTTTGCAAAAACTTTTTCAATTTAAAGTTTACTAGCTCAGAAGGATTTCCATCTTGAAAAGTAGCAATAAGCTGTGAAGCTGTTTTGTCTGAGTTTGTAAGCTTTCTAACTTGAGTTTCTCCCCAAGAAATTAGCTGTTGCTGAAATTGCGTCTGCATAAACTTACGCTTAATCCCTTCAACTGTTAACAAATGCTCAACAACCATTTTACCCATTTGGTTTGCAAGTTCCTGTCTTCTTTTTGGGATAAGCCCAGGTGTAAAAGGAATTCTCTTCCCAAACAAATATAGCGGCTTATAAGGATGGAAAAGCATCTTAATTGCTAAATGGTTTGTTACTCCACCTATTGCTGCACCCACTACAATCATTACTATTGTCATTGTTAAATTGTTCATATTCATCTACCTTCCACTACTTCACCAATTTTATGCAGCAAACTCCTATAGCTTATTACACACCTGAAATGAATGGATGATTAAATGTTTTTAAAAACCCCGTATAATCTAAAGCTAGACAATTTTTTATTGCCATACTAAATCTATTTACGATCTAGTTTGAAAGTACAATTAAAATTAAGCTAGTTCCGTCCCCATTCCTTCATAAAAAACATACGATATTTATAGAACATCTGCCTATGAACATTATAGAGCTTGTCCGTACGGCGATCAAATGAGGGGTTTACCATGAAACAAAAAATCATCGAAATAACACCTTTATTAAATACTTCTAAGCCTTATTTATGTGAAATGAGCGAAAAACTTAGGAACTATTTAGGTCTACCCAAAAACCTATATTCATTGAAAATTGGCTGTGGAATGCATACTGTGAAATGTCCAATCGTATTTATTAATGAGGATAGTCTAAGTTTGTCTCTCAGTGAACAACTTTTAACTGATATTCACCTACCTTTACATTCCTTATCACTTCAAGGAAAGCTAATCAATTACGATCAACTCCAGCTTGGACCTGTGATCGGTCTGTTAACCGAAATAAAAAAAACCGATAAAGACGTAAGCTTTGGGTCTATTCATGAGTTTTGCAAGGAGCTTGCTACATGTTGCGAAGCAATTGGCGCTTTCTTTTATATTTTTTCTCTATCAACTTATAACAAAGAACAAATAAAAGGGTACTACTTCAATCAAAATCAGTGGCAGGAAGCGATCGTTCCATATCCAGATGTGGTACACAACCGTATCCATTCGAGAAAAGTTGAACACTCTAAAACATTTTTACATGTTACGTCTGATTTTATTGAGAATAAGGTCCCTTATTTTAACGATCGCTTTTTAAATAAATGGGAGGTTCATCAAATTTTAGCTGCTAGTGAGCATCTCAAACCTTTTTTACCTGAAAGTCATTTATTAGAATCAAAATCCAATTTTGAGAATATGCTCAAAGATAAAAAAGATCTGTTCATTAAACCGATAAATGGTAGCCAAGGAAAACGAATTTTTCGAGTAAAGGAAAGAGAAGATGGGACCCACCTTCTTGACTACACTACTTTCTCCGGTGAAATGAATAATGAATATGAGAGCTTTCAACAACTATTTTCCGCCCTTTATCCTCGACTAAAAAGAGAAGGCTTTTTGCTGCAAGAGACGATCCACTTAAAAAGGTATCAAGATCGGACACTTGATTTTCGATTCTTATGCCACAAGAAGGATTTTCATCAATGGAAAGTTTCCTCAAGCATAGCTAGAGTTTCAAGCGTAAACCAGTTTGTTGCGAACTTAGCACGAGGTGGTGAGCTTTACCAAATAAAGAGTATTTTAAATGAACTGTATGGAAAAAGTGAAAGTCTTCATCTCAGGAAACTGTTAGCCGAACTTTCACTGGAAATTGTAACTTGTATCTGTCTTCATGCTGGTGGAGAGTTTGGTGAGTTCGGGATTGACCTGGCATTAGATCAAGATGGTCATCCTTGGATCATTGAGGTAAATACAAAGCCATCTAAATCAATAGATGATCAGAGAAAGTTGAAAATCAGACCTTCAGCACGTGCTGTCATTAATTATTGTTTATTTTTATCTCACTTTAATGGAGATTGAGAAGACGTTAGTTATTTAACCATGAAGCCTCGCTTTATCTAAGTTAGAGGAGTAAGGAGAAATAAGTGAATGGAGTTGACCAAATTGGAACAACCGACTTTAGGCTTTTTAGTCGTTAATAAACAACATGAGAATGGATATGCGACTGAAATTGCCAAACGTAGTGCACAATTTAACATTCAATTCGTTAGATTTGAGCCTACTTCAATTGAACCTTCCACATTAATGATTAATGGTGAGAAATATGATCAACAGACACAGAGTTGGAAAAATGAGGTGTTCCCTATCCCTTCATTTATTTATGATCGTTGCTTTTATCATCAAAAACAAGCGATTTATAAATGCAAACCAATTGTTGAATGGCTTAAAAAGAATCCACAAACAACCTTTTTAGGATTTGGGTTACCAGACAAGTGGAAAATCTATCAATCTTTACAGAGTGATCCGATTATTAGCAGCTACCTTCCTCACACAGAACTAGTACGAGAACCAAATCAAATTCTCCACCGTTTGAAGGTTGACACCACCTGTTTATTAAAACCTATTAATGGTTCGAGAGGGAACGGGATCATTGCAGTGAAACATCATACTAAAGCGATTACGATCACCTACCATAAAGGTAAAGATAAAAAAACAAAGGATTTTCAATCCGTAAAGGAGTTTGCGAGTTGGTGTGAAAAACTTTTAAAACAGCAAACCTATCTACTTCAACCGCTACTTCCACTCCTAGATAATCAGGGATATCCGTTTGATATTCGTTTGTTTCTCCAAAAAAATAAACATGGAAAATGGGGTTTAGTTGGGAAAGGCGTTCGCAAAGGTTATTATGGCTCCTTTCTATCAAACTTAAATAGTGGTGGTGACGCACTAACATACAGTGACTGGTCCTCCACCTTATCATCAAAGCAAAAAGTACTACTCGAGGATGAACTTCGAACGATTAGTACGCACTTACCTACTTCACTCGAAGAAAAAGTAACTCGTTTATTCGAAATCGGGGTTGATATTGGTTATGCAAAAGATGGTTCAGTATGGATTTTAGATATGAACTCAAAACCAGGTAGAAAAACACTTATCGAAACAAATCCTAATGCAGCAGAAAATCTATTTGAAGCTCCATTAGCCTATTGTCATTTTTTACGAAACCAAGCAGCTATAAAGGAGTCGAACTAATGAGTACAACATATTCCATTAAAATAACAAACTCTACAGATCATTGCATTCACTTACCGATTTCTACAATGAAATTCGGACACGTTAATACACTATCATTCGGAACTCTTATGCTTCCTTGTGAGGTTCAATACAGTAAAGAGCTAGAGGAGAGTATCTTATTACCGCTCGTGATGGCAAATCAACTAATGCTTCCTACTAATGGAAAAACACATCTCTTCTTTAATGATGGTACCCTTCATTTAGGACCCTTAATTGGTATTTTCACTGCAGGGTTTACTGAATCTATACTGCGTCCGATTGGTGAACGCTCCTTATTTTTCGCTAAATTTTTATCACTTGATCAATCGCTAGGACTTTACACATTTGTATTTGGTGCCCACCATATAAATTGGGAGGAAGGCACTATAGATGGCTTTACCTATGGAAAGAATGGCTGGAAACAAGTAACTTTTCCGTTTCCAAATTCTGTATACGACCGTTTGCCGAATCGGCGAATCGAAAATCATCAAGCATTGAGACTCGTAAAAAAACGCCTAACTGAGGAATACTCCATACCTTGGTATAATCCTGGATTTTTTAATAAATGGTCAATCCATAAGCTTTTAGTTCATGACACTCAAGTAGCAAAGTATTTGCCAGCTACTTACCATACTCCTTCCATTAGCAAAATGGAAGAAATGCTCGCTTCTTTCCAAAGCATCTATTTAAAGCCTGCAAACGGCAGCTTAGGTCTAGGAGTCTATCACCTTATGTATTCACGTGAGGATAATCAATATTATTCTAGATATCGAGATGAAAAGGAAGTTAATCGATTAAGAAAATATCCTTCCATTGAACATTTCTTAAAGGCGTCCTTTAAAGACAGACTTCTTTCTAGTTATCTCGCTCAACAAGGCATTAAATTGATTCGTTTAGATGGGAAGCCCATTGATTTTAGAATCCATACAAACAAAGATGAAAACGGCGTATGGAAAGTCACGGCTATTGCAGCAAAGGTTGCGGGAAAAGGGAGTGTTACCACACATTTAAATAGTGGAGGTGCTGTTAAAACACTCGAAGAAATATATCCTGAGCCACAGGATCGAGTAAAAGCCTTTCATGACCTAACAGAGGCAGCAATTATTTTAAGTAATGTCATTGATGACAAGATACAAGGCTTTATCGGTGAGATTGGCTTTGATTTGGGAATTGATCAAAACGGAAGGATTTGGATGTTTGAGGCAAATTCAAAGCCTGGCAGATCGATTTTTTGCCACCCAGAACTAAAAGATGCAGATATTCTCTCACGTAAGGCATCTCTGGAATACGGATTATATTTATCCAAAATGGCCATTTTTAATCCTGAGGAATTGATTCATGAAGAAGTTTAATTACTCCCCTCTTGTTGGAATTCTAACAAGTAAAGGCAAACTAGAGGATTCCTTTCGCGGTGATCACTCAGTTTTTAAGTCGATCCAAAAGGAACTGATGAAAGTTGGTGGTCTATCCTTTATTTTCACAACAGAAGGCGTCCATAGGGACTATGTTTCTGGCTATATCTATTTGCATCATGATCAAAAATGGGGGAAGCTTTCCTTCCCCTTTCCTGACCTCATCTATAACAAAGTTTCTTCTAGAATAGAAGAAACACATGCCCCATTTTTAGCTCTTAAACAACTATATAAAAAAGAAGGAAAGTATTTTTTCAATCCCTGTTTTTTTAATAAATGGGAAAGCTATTGTTCTCTATCAAAATCAAAGCAACTATCAGCTTATTTACCCAAAACTTGGATTTATACAAATATGAACGATTTACTTTCTAAATTAAGCACCTATCATGCCCTTTACGTTAAGCCTGTAACGGGTCATAAAGGAAAAGGCATTTATAAGCTATCTTTTGATGGATTACACTTCTACCTCCATAGAAAAAATAAAAGGATAAAATATTTCCACTCAGATTTTGTGCAGGACATAGAGACGCTTTTAAAGAACAAGCAGTACCTCATACAAACAGAAATCCATACTGATAAAATTGACAAATGCAAATATGATTTAAGAATCCTCTGCCTATTTGACAATGGTATACATAAAATCTTCGGGGTTGGGGTTCGAAAAGCAGCAGCTCACTCAATTATCACTCATGTTCCAAATGGTGGAGATATTATTTCATTTCAACGTATTGAGCATAAATGTTCTATTTCGCAATTAAATTGGTTAGCTCAAACAGTTGGTGCTCAACTAACAGAAAGCTACGGATTTATTGGTGAATTTTCAATGGATGTTGGGTTAACCCCTCAAGGAGATCCAATGCTATTTGAAGTTAATTCAAAGCCTATGATATTTGATGAAATGACTATCCAAAAAAACCGAATAACCCAGTTAGTAGAATTGTTTACAAAATTAACAAATGTTACCACATTTGTTCAGGAGGATTTTTGAGCATTTCGCCGTATTAATCCTATTATAGGAAAGGGGCGAAAAGGTTGATTACACATTTTCAATATAAACCTTTGTTTAAGCAAGTAAATTTACCAGGCTGGCGAATCTCCTTTTACTTTAGAGGAAATCATTACGACGGAACCTACCATAAAAATGGACAAATTGAATGGGGCGTTATGACACCCCCTAAGGAGGTAGTAACAGATATCCAATCGCAAATTCACGAACTAATGCTTTTCCATGTATACGAATAATTATGAATGATGAGAGCACCTCCAGCACAAACTACCGTGTATGAGGAGGTTTTAAAAATGACAACAAAAGATGATGCTGTAAAACAAGATCTGAATTATGAAGGGAAAGACAAAGCTTATTTGGATATTGACCGAATAATAAATGAAGGATTATCTGGCGGTTCTGTTCATATGAGAGAAGACACGACTAATATTGAAGAAGCAAGGGATCTAGTAAAAGAAGAACCACCACATCAAATTGAGGAATAAGGCTGCAATTATTATTGCAGTCTTTTACTTTTCACTTAATTATAGAAAGCAGCCCCCCTCTAATACTCTAAGCTTAACCACATTTTATCGTTCCAAAGGTTTACAGATAATATTAAGACGTAAACTTACAATACTTAGGCTTTCATGCTTACGCTATCTTTTCTATAATGGATATAAAGAATCCATGCACTAAAGGAGCATTCCGATGTTAGAAAATCTTATGCAACATTATAAAGAAGCCATGACGATTACATATAATCCAAATGATACAAGATTTAAATGGTTCCGAACTGAGATTGGGCAAATCTTTGGTATTCTTAAAACTACCTTAGCAGAAAAAGAAATAGATCTACTCACTTCTCTATTTCAACCAGTTGAATTGCTGAATGAAGATCACTTTACAGTCTCTCAACGTAAATGGTTTGATTATCTATTTACTGAGAGTAAAAATGGTGAACCCCCCCTTCCATCAGATCATGTGACACTCCGGTTTTATTACTTTTATTTAAAACAACCAATAGAGGATAAACAGAACTTTGAAGCAGCAGTTCAAGGTATTATTAACTCCGAACTTGTCATTTGGTTAAGTAGTTCTCATGGTATTATTATAGAGGAAAAACCGACTATAACCTTTGAAGTTGAATCCCTAAAAGATCTAAGTGATACATTAACGACTGATTTTTATGTAGAGCCATATTTTTATATAGGACAACTACAAAAAAATGATCATGCTTTGAGAGACAAATTTTCCTTAGAGCAAAGCTGCTTCCAAACCTTGCACCGTTCTGCTAATCGCGAAAAAGCATTAACCTTTTATGAGGGATTACCCTTACTGATCATGAAGTCTCCATCAAGTGTTAAAAAGGATATTCTATCTAATCATTTAATAGAGGCAATTGAAGATAATGAGCTTCTTTATACGATTGAGGCCTTTTTACAATCAAATTTAAATGCATCATCAACGGCTAAAAGATTATTTATTCATCGTAATAGCCTCCAATATCGATTAGAAAAGTTACTAGAAAAAACGGGTTTGGACATCCGTACGTTTTCAAATGCTACTTTTATTTTCCTAGCAATTATGCTAGTTCGTCATGAAAACTAGCATAGCATTTACAAGTTGCACAAAAGAGCCTAATTTTTTTCGTGCAACTTGTACGTTTACTTCTTTCTATGAAATCCCTTACAATGAAAACAAGTTAAAACGCTTTCAAAAATAGGGAGGAATTAAAAATGGCTGAATTAAGACTAGATAATATTTACAAAATCTATGACAATAAAGTAACTGCAGTAGAAGACTTCAACCTTCATATCCAAGATAAAGAGTTTATCGTATTCGTTGGTCCATCTGGTTGTGGTAAATCTACTACACTTCGTATGGTAGCAGGATTAGAAGAAATCTCAAAAGGTGATTTCTTCATCGACGGAAAACGTATGAACGATGTAGCACCTAAAGATCGTGACATCGCGATGGTATTCCAAAACTACGCTCTTTATCCACATATGAACGTATATGACAACATGGCATTTGGATTAAAGCTTCGTAAACTACCAAAAGACGAAATTGAGCGTCGTGTAACAGATGCAGCTAAAATCCTTGGACTTGAACAATACTTACAACGTAAGCCAAAAGCATTATCAGGTGGTCAACGTCAGCGTGTTGCGCTTGGTCGTGCGATCGTTCGTGATGCAAAGGTATTCTTAATGGATGAGCCTTTATCTAACCTTGATGCTAAGCTTCGTGTACAAATGCGTGCTGAAATCACAAAATTACACCAACGCTTACAAACAACAACAATTTATGTAACACATGACCAAACTGAAGCGATGACAATGGCTACTCGTCTTGTTGTACTTAAAGATGGTATTATCCAACAAGTTGGATCACCTAAAGAAGTATATGACAAGCCAGAAAATGCATTCGTTGGTGGATTCATTGGATCACCGGCAATGAACTTCTTTAAAGGTAAACTTACAGATGGTAAATTCTCATTTGGTACTACTTCAGTAGTTGTTCCAGAAGGTAAAATGAAATACCTTCGTGAGCAAGGCTATGTAAACAAAGAAATTCTTATGGGAGTTCGTCCTGAAGAAATTCATGATGAGCCAGTATTTATCGATGCTTCCCAAAATACAAAAATCACTGCAAAAATTGAAGTTGCTGAGTTAATGGGTGCAGAAACTATGCTTTACTCTGAAATTGATGGTCAAACATTCGTAGCGCGTGTTGACTCTCGTACAGACATTAAACCAGGTCAAACACTTGATTTGGCTTTAGATATGAATAAAGCCCACTTCTTCGATAATGATTCTGAACTAAGAATTCGCCCTGCTGGTGAGAAATAAGAAATGGACAAAAAGCCTCGTTCTAATGAACGGGGTTTTTGTTTTTTCTAAAGTGAAACAAAGTCACTCATTTATAGCATTTGTTTCTTCATGCTGACACGTAGGACAATAAAAATAATGAATACATTTATGTTCTTCTAAGGAGTTTGCATTTCCATCAAACAGCTTCATTATATCAATATCCATATATGCACTATAATCATCAAGATAATCAGTGATCTTCCCTCTATCCTCCATGATCCTCTGGCAATTAGGACATTGGATAATTCGCGTCTCCAATCCATTACATAAAGGACACAATTCCATCGACCCATCCCCTTTATTAACTACATATTTTTAGAATCTCTAAACATCATTATTTTATGTAAGAAATGCGGAATACATTGGGCAGCCTTGAGATAATAGATGATGTGATCACTTTGCATTCAAAACAAGACATCCTTTGTTTCAAACTACAGTTCTTGAAGCAAGTAATTAAGAAAAAATTACCACCTTTTCTTTGAATATTAACGAAAGAATTATCCATAATACTTAGTAACATCAAGCAACAACGCAAGCGCAAGCAACAATTTTTCATGAATGGGTTACGCCAAGTGAGGCAATGAAACCAATAAGGTCTTCATAATGTTTGGTGCAATTCCAACTAACCCAACCAATACAACTTTTATGAGGAGATGAATGACAGATGGCACAAAACAGTTCAAACAGCAATTCGTCTAATCAACTTTTAGTACCAGGAGCATCACAAGCGATTGATCAAATGAAATATGAAATCGCTTCAGAATTTGGTGTAAACCTAGGTGGAGAAACAACTTCAAGAGCTAACGGTTCTGTAGGTGGAGAAATCACTAAACGTTTAGTATCTATGGCTCAACAATCTATGAGCGGTTTTTCTCAACAATAACAATTTAATAAATTGGCTAAAGAGGTTGGCACTTTGTGTCAGCCTCTTTACTTTTTAGAAAAGCACAAGGATAAATACCAGTCCCTGATTTAAAACTCAAGGCAATTTACATGTATCAAACAAGTCTATCTGACCATATATTATAAAAACGTACATGTAATGTTCCCTTTACTAAGCACTTAAATTTTTCATCATGTTCGTTTCACACAATAAAGGGGCTGATCGTTTATGTTTGATGCAGTAGATTGGAAGCTCGTTGGTTTTATCAGCTATACTCTATTCCATGAATATGTTGTTCATATACGCTTTCCGCAATTGTATTATTTGGAGCAAGCAAAGAAGAAGCTATAATTTATAGAATTCCCTAGAAGGCTGACGAAATGTCAGCTTTTTACTTTTATAAATTTTTATGCTTAGGATAAGTATTATTCCTCGATCAATACTGCGGTTCCATAGGCAATAATTTCAGAAGCATTTTGCATGACAGCAGAGGATTCTAATCTCATACATACAACTGCATTAGCACCTTTTGCCTTTGCATCCTCTACCATCCTTCCAATCGCTTTTTGTCTCGCTTCATCCATCATTTCAGTGTATTCTTTTAGCTCACCTCCAACAATTGTTTTTAATCCAGCCATAATGTCTTTTCCAATATGTTTTGATTGAACTGTACTTCCTTTTACAAACCCTTTGAATTCCTTTGTTTCTTTACCTGGTACTGATTCAGTAGTCACGATAATCATTTTTATCATCCTCCTTTTTCTCATCCATTCTAGTTTTTATAAACACAAAGAGCAACAAAAGCAAAGAGAAGAAATAAACATAAAACAGTCCAAATGCAACTTTTATGTTTATAAATAAAAAAATAATACCAGTAATCTGAGTGAAGATTGCAGTAATCATACTAATGTACTTTACTTTTTCCATCTTCAACTTCCTTTCTCATTCACTACTTTTACTATATCTTCATTTAGAAAAAAGATGAACGCTTTTTAACATTGATTCAATTTTTTTAAGTAATAGGTAATAAATAACATAGGGACTATATAACCATTTTCGCTTCTTTGTGTTTTCATTTCAAGTCACAGAGGTATTTAATCATTAACAAATAATACTAACATTTACACTTTGGAGGTATATATGAATAAATTAATGAAAATAAACCTACGTATGAAAAGACAATTAAGAATTGATCAAATATTAAAAATGACTCAATTGGCAAAATCTTATTCAGGAAAAATATATTTTCTTTCAAAAGGTAAAAATGTTATTGATGCTTCTAAATTCCCGTCTTTAATTACCTATTTATTAACTGTAAAAAATGGACAAGCTTTAAATGTCATTATAGATGGGCCTCTACCACATATAATCGTAAATGATCTCGAAGAAATTTGTTCTTCAACTGCTATAAAACAACGTCAGCAAGTTTTACAGCCTGCCATGAAAATAAAGCTTTAATTGCATTAGATTCCGAATAAAACATCTAGGAGGTGCATGTGACATGCTGAGAACGATATTTATGGTTGTGGGTGCTATTGTGGTCATAGGGTTTTTACTTAATTTGATATTCTAATAATAAATTGCATATAGAAAGGTTACGAACGATTACATTTTTTTAAAAAGGGTATTGAAATAACATCAAAGCTTTTGAAAGGATGATCGAAATGAAAGAATTTCAACATTTAGTAGTAGCTTTTGATGGAACTGAAGATAGTAAAGATGCTCTTGAGCTAGGAATTCATATAAGTAAGCAGTTACATTCAGAAATTTCAGTTGTTCATATTCATAAAAAAGGGATCTTCAATGGAGATTCTATTGAAGATAACATGGTTTTTCCAGGAACAAATAGCAGTTACCAAACAAATGACATGAGGCACTATCCAATTATGCCAGTGCCAACCGAACATAAAGACACAGAAGAGCATAGTAAGGAAACACAGGCTTTGGAAAGTGAAGCAAGACGAATATTGGATCATCATAATATTAAAGGAAATGTAAATGTTACCTACGGTGAACCTTCCGAAGCAATTGTTTCATTTGCAACTGAACATAATGCTGATTTAATCGTTGTTGGCAGTCGTGATATTAGTGGATTAAAACGTTTATTATTTGGTAGTGTTAGTGAAAAGGTTTCACATCGTTCTAACATTCCTGTATTAATTGCTAAATGATTATATATGAGGTAGACACTTATGATGTCTATCTTTTTTTATTTAGCAGAATCAATCCCCAACTACTATTTCAAAAAAATAGCTCTCTTCCTACTTTTTGTTAGTGAAGTGTGGAAATTCAAAACAATACATCAAAAACCCCATATAATCAATGATCAAACAGCACACATTAACATTAAGAACCTTTAATGATTGACATATATTATTAGATTGATATAATATTTTGTGGTGTACTTTTGTGCAAAAAAGCATAAAAGCGTTTAAGCCATAAAGGAGCAAGTATATGATTAGTGATAAAAAGACTTTTCAGTTTAAAGAAGCAGTTTCAATTTTATTTCTTATTTTGGCCATCATCTTTACCAGTCTATTTGTATTAAAGACAGAACCACATCTTGCCTTACTTAATTGTTTAGTTGTTGTGGCTTCTCTTGGGTTAATAAAACGTTATACATGGAAAGAGTTAGAAACAGGAATGATTAAAGGTATTCAGAGCGGAATTCAACCAATAATTGTGCTCGCATTAATTGGAATCTTAATTGGTGCATGGATGAGTAGCGGAACGATACCTACAGTAATGGTATATGCCCTAACAGTAATTAATCCGAACTACTTACTTATTACTTCATTATTTTCTTGTATGGTTATCTCAAGCCTTGTTGGAAGCTCATTTACTACAGTTAGTACTGTTGGCGTAGCTCTTATGGGTGCTGGAATCGCTATTGGCATACCTGCCCCATGGGTAGCAGGTGCTATCATTTGCGGTGCTTGCTTTGGTGATAAGATGTCTCCAATGTCTGATACAACAAATTTTGCATCAGGTGTTTCATCTGTTGAGCTTTTCACACATATTAGACATATGACCAAAACAACTATTCCTAGCATTCTTATTACAACTTTAATTTTTTTCATAATTGGGAGAATCACTCCTATCCATTCAGCATCACTGTCTGAAATGACAAACATGATAAATATAATTGAAACCCATGTCCAAATAAGTAGTCTTACACTGCTTTCACCAGTATTAGTTATAATTTTAGCCATTCGAAAGGTACCAGTCGTACCAGCATTAATCGTTGGAATTATTACAGCAGGGATAACAGCTGTAGGATTTCAAGGAGTAAAATTAAGCGAATTCCTTCATGTTTTACAAAACGGTACAACTTTCACAATTGAAAATGCGCAGGTTGTCAATATGATGAACCGTGGTGGACTTCAATCAATGATGTGGTCGATTTCACTCATCCTGATTGCTTTTGCTTTTGGCGGATTACTCGATATGTTAAACATCATTCCGACCCTCTTAAATGGATTGATAGAGCGCGTTAAAACAAAAGGTCAGCTGATTCTATCAACAGCTGCATCTTCGTTCGGGGTGAATTTATTAACAGGTGAACAGTACTTATCAATTCTCATTCCAGGCCAATCTTTTAAAGGCATATATGACAAAATGAAGCTTGAGCGTAAATACTTGTCACGAACACTTGAAGATGCTGGAACTTTGATAAATCCACTGATCCCATGGGGCGTAAGTGGTGCTTTCTTTGCTCAAACACTTGGTGTTCCAGTAATCGCCTTTTTACCTTTTGCTTTCTTTTTGTATCTATCACCTTTCTTTTCGATTCTTTTTGGATTTTTTAGTAAAGTAAAAACCACTTCTTAACGGATCTGACCTAGTAAGTCAGATCTTATTTTTTTCTTCCAAAATTCTATCGAAGTAGATAAATTTCGACAATTAGAAAGTATTGGTTGATTAATTTGCAAGTGTGCCTTATTATGTAAATAGAACAATTAACTACATATTGACAGAATCACAAACGTAAAAACTATATATTGTATCTTTGCAAGCGATAGGCGCCTATAAGGCTGAAAAGGGAATCTGGTGTAAATCCAGAACTGTCCCCGCAACTGTAAGTGTGACGAACTGAGATAGCCACTGTACATTATCATGTATGGGAAGGCCTCGTAGTAGGACGAGCACAAGTCAGGAGACCTACCTAAAGCTTGCTAAAGTTTCAATTTCTTCGGGGACTGAGAAGATGAAACGATAGTAAGTAATTATGGGCTTAACTAAATTCCTGCCCTTCTTAACTGTCGTTTTATCCGCTCATTCTCGAGCGGTTTTTTTATTTACCAAAAGATTATGGAGGAATTAACATGAGTACGACAACAACTACACCTATCATTATTGATAGCTTAAATGAAGAATCATTTAACGCAACAAAACTTACTACATTTATTAGCAGTATCCATCAACAATTCCCTTCACTATATATAGATAATTATCTTAACAGGATCAATAACACCCTTCTCCAGAGAGATTCCTATACGACTGAACAGCTCACAAATTTACTTATTTTAGAGGGATTATCTAATATTAATGAACAAGAGCCAGAATGGACTTACTTTTGCGCTCAAATTTATTTAACAAAACTCTACAAGGAAGCAGCAGCTAACCGTGGATATGACAAAAATCAAAAATATGGTAGTTTCAATAATCTAATTGAGATATTAGTTTCAAAGGGTCTTTACCACTCTAAGCTGCTTGATCTTTATACAAAAGAAGAAATTGAACAAGTTGGCTCATTTATCCAACCTGAAAAGGATCAGTTATTCACATATATTGGGCTTCGAACCTTAGCAGATCGCTACTTAACACGTGATTTTACAAAACAAACCTTAGAGCTTCCACAAGAAAGGTTCTTAATTATCGCAATGACACTAATGGCCGAGGAGCATAAAGAAAGACGCCTAGAACTTGTTAAACAAGCCTATTGGGCCATGAGTAATCTTTATATGACTGTAGCCACTCCAACATTATCAAATGCCGGAAAACCTATAGGGCAATTATCTAGTTGTTTTATTGATACGATTGATGATAGCTTACAAGGAATATTTGATAGTAATACCGATATTGCTAATCTTTCAAAATCAGGTGGTGGGATTGGTGCATACCTAGGAAAAGTCAGGAGCCGCGGAAGTGATATAAAAGGTTTTAAAGGTGTTTCATCTGGAATCATTCCTTGGATGAAAATGCTTAACAACACAGCAGTTAGCGTAGACCAACTAGGACAGCGAAAAGGTGCAATCGCTGTTTATTTAGATGTCTGGCATAAAGATATCTACTCATTCCTAGATTCTAAACTTAATAATGGTGATGAACGAATGCGTACCCATGACTTATTCACAGGTGTTTGTATTCCAGATATATTCATGGAGCAGGTTGAAGCCCGCGGGGATTGGTATTTATTTGATCCACATGAAGTTCGAAAAGTAATGGGATATAGCATTGAGGACTTTTACGACGAAGAAAAAGGGAATGGTAGCTTCCGTCAAAAGTACTGGGAATGTGTCGATAACGAACAACTTTCTAAAGAAAAGATTCCAGCTATTGAGATAATGAAACGTATTATGATCAGCCAATTAGAAGCAGGTACACCATATATGTTCTATCGTGATGAAGTGAACAGACAGAATGCTAATTCTCACAAAGGAATGATTTACTGCAGCAATCTTTGTACAGAAATCACTCAAAATCAAAGCGCTACAACTGTTGAGGAGCATTATACAGAGGACGGAAAAATAATTACCGTTAAAACACCTGGTGATTTTGTCGTTTGTAACCTCTCCTCTATTAATCTTGCAAAGGCTGTTACAGATGATGTTTTAGAAAGACTCATCCCTATCCAAGTAAGGATGCTAGACAATGTCATTGATTTAAATACGATTCCGGTTCTGCAAGCAAAGCTAACAAATGAAAAATATCGCGCAATCGGTCTAGGTACATTCGGATGGCATCATTTATTAGCTCTTAAACAAATAAAGTGGGAGCATGAAGAAGCTGTTAAGTTCGCTGACGAGCTATATGAGAAAATATCCTATCTTACAATTAGAGCAAGCATGGAGCTTTCAAAGGAAAAAGGCTCTTATTCCGTTTTTGCAGGTTCAGAATGGGAAACTGGTTCGTACTTCAAAAAAAGAGGCTATCAATCAAAGGAAAGCATATTCGATTGGGACTTATTACAAGAGAATGTAAAAAAGTTCGGAATTCGCAATGGATACTTAATGGCAGTTGCACCAAATGCATCGACATCGATTATCGCAGGAAGTACTGCTAGCATTGATCCAATTTTCCAAAAGGTTTATTCAGAAGAAAAGAAAGACTATAAAATTCCTGTTACAGTTCCTGATTTAAATGCAACAACAACCTGGTTTTATAAATCAGCTTATTTTATTGACCAGCTATGGAGCATAAAGCAAAATGCTGCAAGACAACGTCATATCGATCAGTCTATCTCCTTCAATTTTTATGTACAAAACAACATTAAAGCCAAAGACTTATTAGACCTGCATATGACTGCATGGAGTGAAGGGTTGAAAACAACTTATTACGTACGCTCAACCTCTAGTGAAATTGAAGACTGCGATTCATGTGCTAGTTAACGAACAAAAGCGCAAGCGCCTTGATCAGCCCCGACAAGCATAAGATGATTTAGAATAGAAGGCGTCCTTTGCCTTCAATTCTAAATTAGCTTATGACCTCGAGGGGCTAGGCGCTGGAGCTGGATGTCGTGCGCTTATCCACCGTACAAAATTTTATACTTTCTTAATTGTTAAGAAAAGCGCAAGCGCCTTGATCAGACTAAGGCAGGCATAAGACGCTCAGGAATAGAAGACGTTATTTGTCTTCAATTCCTGAGTGACTTATGACCCCGAGGGGCTAGGCGCTGGAGCTAGACACCGTCACTAAGTACAAAATAAATAAATTCTGAAAGTATTAAAAATTTGAAGCTGACCTTATTTTAAAAGGTCAGCCTCTCTACCCTTAATATAATCAATATGTTAAAAGGAGTCCCCAAATGGAAAACACAGCTTTAATTAAACGAAAAATCATGGATGCTTCCGCTCCAAATCGTTCAACTGCAATTATTAATGGCGAAAGCTCAAATGTTTTAAACTGGGATGATGTCA